>NZ_CP150219.1:0-4800000 GCF_037969885.1 Paenibacillus sp. FSL R7-0313 | reverse complement strand
TATTGACGGGGCAGGGGAGTTCACGACATTTATCCGCGTTGTCCTGCCGCTAACGATTCCCGCGATGGCAACCGTATCACTCTTTGTAGCCGTGGGACAATGGAATTCCTGGTTCGATGTATTCCTGTACAACTCATCCAATAAAGAATTAAGCACGTTGCAATACGAATTAATGAAGATTCTGCAAACTTCAACGACCTCAGCGACTTCATCAGCAAGTGATGCTTATCAATCTGCCGAGAGCAATGCAACAGCGGTCACACCAACCTCGATTCGAGCGACCATGACCATTATTGCGAGTGTTCCTATTCTGATGGTGTATCCGTTCTTGCAGAAATACTTTGTACAGGGCATGACAATTGGTGGCGTGAAGGGATAGTCAAGTATATGACGGATACTGTTCAGCATTAACATGGGGGACAAAAAATCCTTCAACGTAAAGTCTCATCATTTTATAGAATTATGTAAACGCAACAAACTATACCGTATTAGCGTCTATTCATCCATAGAATAACAACAGGAGTGAAACAAATGCATGTAAAATGGATGACGATGATTGGTGCTGTTCTCGGCTCTATGCTTATAGGCGTGGGGACGGCAGCTGCGGAAGAAACGTTTGTTGATTTAAAGCATTCAAAGTGGGCAGAGGATGGCATCATGTATATGGCGAAACGGGGAACAGTGGCTGGATACGGCAATGGGATTTTCAAGCCTGAGGCACTTGTGACACGGGCACAAGCCGTCACTTTTATGGTGCGGGAGCTTTATCCAGATCAGCTTCAAAGAGCAGTGGAAGGCACAACCTATTCGGATGTTCCAACGACACACCCTTTCCATCGAGAAATTATGATAGCTGCTAAAAATGGACTTGCGAGTGGCTTTCCTAACGGAACCTTCCGTCCGGACGCACCGCTTAGCCGCGCAGAGACTGCGGCCTTCCTTACAAGGGCATATTCACTCGAAGAAGGTAAGAATCTCGCAAAATGGACCGATACGGACAAACATTGGGCTGTAGCGCCTATTCTTATTATGAGTTCAAACGGCTTGGTCGGTGGTTATTCGGATGCCACTTTCCGTCCAAATCAAGCTGTCACGCGCGCTGAATATGCCGTATTTATGGCGAGAGTAATTCGCTTCGAACGCGAAGCAGCCATTCGGGCGCAAGATTGGGATAAGCTGATATCCTATATGACGGTAAGCGAGCAAGTGGGTCAGATGCTTATGCCCGATATTAGGCAATGGAATGGTAAAGCGACGACGACCGTTAATGAAGGGCTGAAACGCAGTATCCATGATCAAGATTTGGGCGGGCTTATTCTTTTTGACAAAAATATTGTTGACGCGAGGCAGCTTACAACGTTCACACATGATATAGAAAGAGAAGCAGGTGACATCCCTCTATTTTTTAGTATCGACCAAGAAGGAGGCGTCATTAAGCGAATACCAGGTGGTACGAATCTGCCAGGTCAGATGGCGCTTGGCGCAACTGGAGATGCAATGCTAGCCGAAGCAGCTGGTCAGCTGACAGGAGAGGAACTGAAGGCACTGGGAATTCAGATTAACTTTGCGCCAGTGCTGGACATCAACAGTAATCCAGATAACCCCATCATTGGTATACGTTCGTTTGGCTCAGATGCGGATTTGGTGACACGGCTTGGTCTGGCAACGATAAAAGGGCTACAGCAATCAGGGGTGATGGCGGCAGTGAAGCATTTTCCGGGTCACGGAGATACGCAGGTAGACTCCCATCTCGGAATGCCGGTACTAACGCATAATCGCGAGCGCCTGGATGCTATAGAATTAAAGCCATTTCAGGCTGCAATCAAAAATGGTGTAGAGATGATTATGACCGCGCATATTGCTTTTCCTGCCATAGATAACGAACATGTGACTTCGCTCAAAGACGGTGAACGTGTGCCGATTCCTGCCACCTTATCGAAAAAAGTACTGACAGGACTTCTTCGCGGAGAGCTGGGATATAAAGGTCTCATCATTTCCGATGCCTTCACCATGAATGCCATTGCGGAGCATTTTGGGGAGAATCAATCGGTAGAACGCGCCGTCTCGGCAGGTGTCGATATCATCCTAATGCCAAAAGATTCAGCAGCTGCCCATCAAACGCTGGTGAATGCGGTGAACAATGGAACGATCAAGGATGAAACTATACACGCATCTGTGAAACGAATTCTGGAGATGAAAGCGAAATATGGTTTGTTTGAACGCAGCCAGACTCTTGCGCAAAAGCTAACTCAGCTTAACGGTATTATTGGATCGAAGGAGCATCGAGCGGTGGAACAGAAAATCGCAGAGCGAGCGGTCACCGTACTCAGCAGCCGCGAAGGTGTGCTTCCAGATCAAATCCAGCAAGGCGATCGGGTTGTTATTGTTGCAGCCGAGCAGGATCAGGCGAAACAGCTTGAAAAACAACTGTTACAAGCCGCTAATAATCTGTCGTTAAAGACTGAAATTGCACTTGTTGGACAAGGCAAAATGAATGAAACGCTCCAGGTAATTGGAAAAGCCGACTATGTCATTCTTGCTTCTTACCAATTCCGGAATGTAGCCAGCCAGTTCGGATGGAGCGAGTATCAATCCTTGATCAATGCGATGAACCAGAGTAATCAGCGATATACGCTGTTGTCATTGGGTAACCCTTACGAGATGATCTATCTCCAGAACGTGCGCTCAGGGCTTGCAGTGTATGGAAAGCAGGAGCCAAATACGTCTGCCGGGATCAAAGCTTTGCTTGGTCAATTGAAAGCTGGAGGACAGTTGCCCGTACAAACGGATTAAGGCTCAATCAGTGTAGAGAAAATGAAGAAAAAAAGACGGATCCCAGCATACGGAATCCGTCTTTTTATTTTAAACTAAACGTTGATTTCATCGATCCATCTACCATGCCATCACTCGGATATTTCTTCATTACAAACAAATTGGAGTAGCATCTTCACAAATTGCTCCGTCATCCGCATATCCAGTGCATTATCATGAGCAGCACGAATCGTTACCATGCGCTGGAGCATGGCCATCATCGTTGTGAAGATAAACTGAGCAAGATCGAGCGGAGGGGACGGATTCTTGATACTGCCGTCAACAACGCCTTGGGATAAAGCGCCCATCAGGAAATGATTTTCTTTCCCATTCTGGTTGAATCGATCGTATGTTTCTCTTAATTCAGGACTAAAATCATACATCTCATAGTTGATATCAAATAATTGAATAAACCGGATGTAGTCTGGATGATCCTGGGCATAAACAACCCATGCATTCAACATCACCGTGAGTTGTTCTCGTCCGTTCATGTCCTTCACTGATGCACGGCTAACCTCATCCGTTAAATGTTCAATCAGTTGCATCTGAATAGCTAAAAGAAGCTCATCCATAGACTGAAAATGTTTATAAAATGTCACTCTACTAAGTTTAGCTTTGGTGCATACATCTTTAATCTTTACTTGGAGCAATCCATATTTCAAAAAAAGCTCCTTACCTGCTGCTATCAAATCATCACGATGTTTATTTCCCAATTGTTGATGCCAGTTTTCATTCACTTATATACCGTTGTCCTTTCTTCGAACGAAATGCGTTCAAGGTAAGTCCGAGAGAAGCGAGAAGCATAATTGCACCAAAAATATACGGGAAGTTTATGTTTTTGTCAAACAATAGTCCTGCAATCAGCGGGCCAATCACCGTTCCGAGACTGGAAAATGTCGTATTCAGACCCGATGCATAGCCTTGTCGATCTCCAGCATGGTTGGATATTAACGTGCTGAGCGAAGGTCGCAAAAATGAATTAAAGGCAAAGAATAACGCAGAAGCGAATAACAGAAAGACAAGGTTGACCTTAATTAACATTAACAACAAAGCTATGGGTGTGATGATTAAGGAGAGACGGATCAGCTTAACTTCACCAATTCTCTGTACAAACCAATCCAAAAGCCAGATTTGCACAACGATACCGATAATTGCGCCCAAGGTAATAATGATGGAGATCGTTGCAGCGTTGAATCCGTATTTTTGTTCTGCAAAAAGAGCGAATACGGTCTCATAACTCATGAGGCCAAAGGTCATAACAAGCAGCACAATCAAGTATTTAAAATACGGTACTTTAAATGAACTCCAGATTTTCTTACCCAAGTGATCTCCCTTTTGAAGTCGGATGGAGCCAGTTCTTTTTTCCGGGGGAAGTGTCTCAGGCAATAGTAGCGTCATCAATGCCGCAATCAGTCCCAGACCAGCCGCAAAGAAATAGGGCATCCGAATACCCATCTCGGCGATGAGACCACCCAGACCAGGTCCGAGAACCATTCCCAAATTCATAGCTGCGCCGAAATAGCCCATGCCTTTCGCACGAGTCTCCGGTGTTGTAATATCAGCGACATAAGCAAGGTTCGCAGGAACCATCAAACCGAGACTGATTCCACCGATAAATCGTGCGACATAGAGGAACGGCAATGCTGTCGACAACGCAAATATGATATCTGAAACAACGGACAGAAACATACCCGCCATGATCAACTTTTTGCGTCCAAATCGATCGGACAATTGTCCTCCCAGAGGTGAAAAGAAGAATTGAGCGGCACCAAATGCCGCTACGAGAAATCCTGCGACAGTGCCTCCCGCATGAAAAAGCTTCAAATACTCCGGCAATATGGGGATGAGCATCCCTTGCCCCAATAAAGCGATAAACAGATTTAACATCAGAATGAACAGTGGAAAGCGAATTGCTTTTGGTAATGTACTCATGCTTGTCATAAGCTCCTTCATTAACATTGTGTTAACCTTTACAGTATGTAAACCATTTTAAATGATTCGAAGGAGATATGTAAATGTAAATCTTTTTTAGGTGAGTAGAGCTATAATTGAATTCATATGGAGGTGGGAACGCGTGAAATTAGAGGAATTATTTACGGTACATGTGAACATTGAGAGATCATTTGATTTACAGAATAGTGAAGGTAATTCAGTTGTCATGATTACTTTTACAGGCAGTGTAACCGGAAAGTACTTTGAGGGAATGGTGCTGGATGGAGGAGTGGATACTCAGATTATCGGGAAGAATGGTGACCCGCATACGCTTTCGGCAAGATACATGCTTCAAGGAACAGATCACACAGGGCACAGTTGCAAAATTTATATCGAAAACAACGGAAACATCGATAAAACGATGAACACTGCTTTATTTCGGACTTCTCCCAAAATGATAACGGATAGCAAAGCTTTATCTTTTTTGAACAGTGAAACGTTGGTTGGAGAAGGTTATCCGACGGAGTCAGGAGTAGATATAAAAATATATAGGACACATTGATAACTAACACGGAACAGAGGAAAACTGTTTTAATCGTGTGCCGCGGAAAAAATCACATTGTTATGAAGAGATAGAGTCGCGAAATGAGCGGCTCTTTTCGTCGTTATGCACGTTTACGTCCATATTTACATGTATTCTTTTACAATCAATTAACAAAGCATGGATACGGCGCAGACACTTCTCACCTATAGTATGATGAGCGAAAATAAACCAATATCAGGCGGATTAAGGAGAAGACTAATCAATATGATGATCAAAAAAATCGGGATTTCAGTCGTATCACTCACCATGCTAACGTTTGTGAGTATGTTTGACGTATATGGTGCAGGTTCCAAACGCATGATCGAAGTTGCTGAACAATCGGCTAATGTGGTCGTGAACGTACAAAAGGTGGAAGGTGAATCATTTCTCTACAATGGGGTCACTTATGTACCGGCAAGAGCGATTGGGGAAGCTCTGGGACAAGAGGTAGACTGGGATAACAATACCCAATCGGTATTTGTTGGAGCAAAAAGTAACGATCAACTTGGATACCGCGGTACCAAAACGCCATACCCTTTTAAGGAAACAAGTTATACAAAAGCTCCTAATGGATATGAACCCGTATTTATTAACTACATAGGTAGACACGGTTCCAGACATCTATCCGGTGCCAAGTACGACAAGACGCTCTTTGAACTACTCGACATCGCTGAGAAGGATGGGCAGGCTACCAATCTGGGCAAAGAGCTGAAGAAGGAAATTGGCAAACTGATGAAGGTTGAAAAAGACCATTATGGCTTGTTATCCACTACGGGTGGAGAAGAACTGAAAGGAATAGGGGCCAGAGTTGGACAGAACTTCAAAGAACTATTTACATCGGATAAAAAAGTGATTGCTCAGGCGACCTTCAAAGATCGAACGCCACAGAGCAGAGATCAGTTTATTGACGGGTTAAAGGAAAGCTTGGGAGATAACAAGATAGACATTCTGGCTTCAGCCTTTGAAGAAGGGAAAGACCCCTATCTGCGGCCCTACGACTTGGCTACGAAGTATAACGAGTACGTTGAAGATGGAGACTGGGTTAAGTTATACGAGAATTATGTCACACAGAGTACTGGAACACGTTATGCAAAAGAGGTCCTTTTGCAATTTTTCTCTGAAGACTTTTATCAGAGATTGAATTCTGGAGAGTTCGAGCTGAAGGATGAGAAAGGAAAAGTGAAGCTCAGCAACCCAACCGAAGCATCTTCTAATTTGTACGAACTGTACATTATATCTTCGAATATTAAAGGAGAAGGTGACTTCGAATTCGGGCGGTATTTTACGACCAATCAGTTAAAGTGGTACGAGAGCGTTGACAATATTAATGACTTTTATGAAAAAGGTCCATCTTTAACGTCAACGGATCTGCCGCAGAATATCATTGCACCTCTAGTCAAAGAATTGATCGTGTCTACCGAACAGTCCATTCAGCAGAAAGACACGGCTGGTATATTTCGTTTTGCTCACGCAGAAACCATCATTCCACTATCTTCATTCCTGGATATCGCCGGAGCTAATGTGAGTATCGACAAACCACAAGATGTGACCCAAAACTGGAATGGCTCGGTTATCTCACCGATGGGAGCAAATATCCAATGGATTCTGTATTCCAATGGTAAGGATGTTCTCGTGAAAATGCTTAGAAATGAAGAAGAGATCGCCTTCCCGATCGAAACAAAGAATTATCCGTACTATAAGTGGGAAGATGTGAAGACATATTACCAAAACAAACTGCAGAATGTAGGCGTAGAGCTGGATAGCAGCTTGGAAGATAACATCGAGCTTTTACAGAAAAAATTCTAGTTCGTAAATATACAAATGTTGATGAACATGAAGAAAGCAACTCCCAAACGGGGCTGCTTTCTTTTTTTAATTGGAACGAAAGGCATAACGAAAAAAAATCCAAAACAAAATGTGACCAAATGCCGTCCGTAAGAGTGTTAGAGGTATAAAGGAGGGCATAACAACCATGCAGCGATCAGTACCCCAGCTGGGCGATCATGTGATGAAAGTCTACGAGACATATGCGGATACGCTGTTCCGAATTGCCATGGTGCACCTCGGCAGACGGGAAGACGCGGAGGAAGCCACTCAGGATACCTTCATCAAACTAATAGAAAAAGCCCCTACATTCAACGATGCAGAGCATCAGAAAGCATGGTTGATTCGGGTCATCACCAATCATTGCAAATCCTTATTAGGCAGAGGCTGGCGCAAACGGGAGGTCAAGCTGGAGGGTGTCGATGCTCTTAGGACGGACAACCCGGAAGATCACGCGCTGATCGAACTCGTGCTGTCACTGCCCCTCAAGTATAGATCGGTGGTTCATCTGTATTATTACGAAGATTATGCAATCCGAGAAATCAGCGAGATCCTGGAGATTAGCGAATCAGCAGTGAAAATGAGATTAAAACGAGGAAGACAGCTGTTAAAACTGGAGCTGGAAGGAGAGGAACTGTAATGAACGAAGAACAATTCAAACAAAACTACAAGAAAGCGGTGGATCATATGAAAACAAACGAACAAATGAAAAAGCGGGTAGAGCAAGCTTTGAACACGCAACATCAGGGGCCAAAACGTCAACACAAACCATTATACATTGCAGCAAGTGTTGTTATCGCTGCCAGCATTGGATTGGCTGCGCCGAGTGTATGGCAGCAATTCAATGGACCAGACGCACCAACTCCTCAGGTGGCAGAGGTGACTCCAGGCGCGTCGTTTGATCCGATTGTGATTCCGAAGATGGAGCTGCCGGATTCACAGGGGAAAGGCGCGATGGCAGATATGATGCAACTGGTTGTATATGGAGGGAACATCTATACACAGTCTCCAACATTGCTTGAAGGTGCAAATGCACTCGACCTGCGTGGCGAGAAGCTTGGCACAACAACTGGCGGCATCGATGAGCTGAGTGGTCAGGATAAATACACAGAGCTTGCTTCCAACATTGGCGAAGCAGACATCTATGCGGTGAATGGCTACGATAAGGACTTCCGCATCATGTCTTACACCGAGATCGATGGTCAAGTGTATGCACAACTATTCGACAAGAACAACGGGATCACCATTGGTACGGGTGCCGACCTGATCGGTAAGCTGCATCTCGAAGGTAACGTTGCCTCGGCACAATGGGAGACGTTTGATAGCTGGAACAACGGAAAGCAGCAGTTTCAGCCGTTAGCAGCGGATGAATCACTGGAAAGTTTCATCTCTGCGTTATCTGCTGCCAAACCAATTGCAACGAGTCCGGAATTGGAAGAGAACCTCTACGGCAAAGAAGATCGCAAGATGATCTATCTCACCTTGGAAGATAAAACACAGGTTCCACTGGTTCTGTTTGGTGAAGGTCTGGTGCGTTACGGTAATGTTCCGGCATTTCTCGAAGTTGAGAAAGGTGCGTTCCAATCTTTCTGGAACAGCTTGGGCGAGTAAGGCGAAGGAATCGATACGGATGCATGAAGAAGAGCGAACAGGGCACGAAAGTGCTTTGTTCGCTCTTTGGATTATCGGTGGAGTCGTTTAATTAAAATTTTTGTAATAAACCAAATGATCGGTCCACTCATCATTTTCGTGTATGAAACCTTTACGTACACATTCAAACTCCATACCAACGCTTTCAGCTAACTTCACAGAAGGGGTATTATCCAAATTGATATGGGCTTCTATACGGTGGAATTTCAAATGTTCGAATGCAATATGAAGAGCCTCATTCACAGCTTCTTTGCCATAACCTTTTCGCCAATACTGATTATGGATCGTATATCCAAAGCTTCCCCATTGAAAATCATCTCTCGCCAAGGTTGCAATATCAACCATACCCAGATGTGTGCCATCTTCCTTTCTAAAGACACCAAATACATAAACGGTATCTGTACGCGCTAACTCCTGGTGCCGATCCACCAGATCATGAAACCAATCCAGTGTACATTCACTCATATCCATTTTCCCTTTATCATGGCGGTGCTGGGAGGGCAAGCGGTTTTCAAATTCATTCAACCAATTCTCATAATCGTCTTTCTGTAATGGTCTGATTATTAATCGTTCTGTCTCTGAAATATGATCAAATTTTTCAGCTTTTAATTTCAAAACGACATCTCCTCTGGATTGAATTTATGCTCATGGCATAGCACTGAAATAGTCCATAACCACGCTGCGAAACTCTAAAGCGGCTTTGGAAATATATCTGTTTTTGTGCGAAAGTAGAGCAATTTCCCGAACAAGTCTGTGTTCATCTACCTGAAGATATCTAATGCGCTCATGCGGGTTTCTGGCTGTGCTAGGTATAAAAGCAAGACCGATCTCCGCTTCAACAAGGGCTGTTAATCTTGCAGGTTCGTCACCTTCATATACATATTTCGGTAGGAAACCAACGGATTGACATATGGAATCCACCATATCACGAACACCATAGCCTTGTTTTACCCCAACAAACGATTCGTCCTTAAGCTCGGCTAGTTGAATGCTGCTTCGTTCTGCATATCGATGATCCATAGGAACAGCAACTACGATCGGGTCGTCATATAGTATCTGACATTCAATATCTTCACCTTCAATCGGAGGGGAGGAGAGACAAAAGTCCACCTCGCCTCGATGTAGAAGTCTGGACATGTTCTCTAACGAAACCATTTGCACATGGAACTGAATGTCCGGTTGATTTTTGCGAAATTCTCGTAGTATACCTGGCAAAGTACTGGCCGTAGTCACCGCCAATTGCAATGTACCCTGATCTTTGTTGGAGAGGTCGCCTATTTCCCGTTGTCCCTGTTCCAATTCAAATAAGGCTTTTTCAGTTCGGCGAAGAAATGTTCTTCCAAAATCGTTTAGTCGCAGCTTTCTCCCGATTCGATCAAATAAAGGAACTCCCAGGTCTTCCTCTAATCGTTGTATCGTTTTGCTCAGAGAGGATTGCGTAACATGCAGCTTTCCCGCAGCTTCCGTAACATGTTCGCATCGGGCCACCGTCAGGAAATATTTTAGTTGAAGAAGCTCCATATGCAACATCCCTTCATTCCTTCAAGTTCATCAAATCATAACATACAATGCGTTGGAATAAATGAATACTTTCTAGTAAGATGACAGCAGAAGAAGGAGTGATGCACCGATGAATGTTCGAAATAAAGGATTGATGTTAGCTGTTGGACTCGGAATTATGTTGAATCCGTTGAATTCCTCCATGATTTCGGTGGCAATCTCCAGGCTACAACAAGTGTACCAACTTGGTTTTACAGCCGTTTCGTGGATCATTTTATCATTTTACATTGCCAGTGCTGTTGCTCAACCCGTCATGGGCAAGTGTAGTGATTTGTTTGGCCGCAGGAAGATCTTCCTCATGGGTCTTGTTATTGTTTTTGTATCGTCCATGCTAGCTCCGTGGTCTCCCAGTTTTACGTGGCTCATCGTATTCCGGATCGTTCAATCGATTGGCACAAGCATGATGGTAGCCGTCGGAATGGCGATTGTCAGAATTAACGTGACTGAAAAACAAGCCTCCGCCTTGTCCACCTTGGCGATATTCCTTTCTGGAGCGGCTGCAATTGGACCTTTTATTGGTGGAGTTTTGATTCATTGGTGGGACTGGCACAGCATATTCTTCGTTAATATTCCGTTTGTCTTGGCAAGCTTTTGGTTCGCCCGGAAAACAATCCCGAAGGACGAGCAATCTTCCTCTATCCCTGGGCACATGGCCATTCGGCAATGGCTTGCGTTAGTTGATGCACCAGGTATTCTGATGTTTACGGTAGCCTTGGTAGCTCTGCTCATCGGTTTACTTTCAGTAAATTCCACAGGAGATATTTCAACATGGCATCTGCTGACAGGAGGGATCGGGTTAATCACACTTGTCATGTTCATCCGACATGAATTAAAAGCAGCCACGCCTTTCATCCCACTGCGAACGTTTGCCACATATCCCGAGATGACTTGGGTGAATGTGCAATACATGCTGGTAAACATCCTGTTTTACGCACTTTTTTTTGGAGTTCCTACGTATTTGAAACAGGTACGTCATCTCAACGAAGTTCATACAGGAATGAGCATGCTAGCTTTGGGGTTATGTTCAGTCATTATTGCTCCGATCGCAGGGCGCTGGATTGACAGATCGGGATCACGGCCAGCTTTAATCGTATCCGCTTGGTTAATGACCATTGGCTCTGTATTCATCGTTTTCATGAATGAAACTTCTCCAATCTTTGCTGTCATTGTTGCCTTAGCTTTATTTGGCATAAGTAACGGTCTAAACGCGGTTGGCATGCAAGCTGCTCTGTTCAAAAGCACACCCAAAGAAATGATAGGTGTTTCATCGGGGATTTTTAATACATCCCGCTACCTGGGGACCATCATATCATCGTTATTGATTGGTATTGTTATGGGAGATACATTCAATGTGACAGGATTTCAGATGCTTGGAATCATCCTTACGGTATTAGCTGCATCACTGATCATCATGAGCGTACGTCGCGAGGCAGATGCGGTGATTCCAGAGCAAGTAAGCAAGTAAATAAAATAGTGAATCCACCTTGCAATACCACGTTTACACCCAATGAATCAATAGCTCCATTGGGTGTATTTTTTGTTTTTCACCAAGTTGTCAGAAAGAGTTGATCCTTTCTTGAACGTTTAGGGTAGAAGACGTGACTTTGATTGAATTAGGTAAAAATAAAGATATAATAATTTTGATTATTAGGTCTCGCATAGCATTTTCTATGCATTTAATATCAGGAATCAACAGGAGTAATCGCAAAGTACATGTGGCAAGATATCGTTGTAGTGTACTTTGTGAAATTTTTCTCTTATCCTAAACACACGAATTACAGGAACGTCCTAAACTGATATTAAATGCAACCAGTGAGTAGCAGACCTGATCATAAGCAAGAGTTTATCACTACTAAAAATCAACAGAGTTTGAAAGGAGGCAACATAAAGAATGGCTATTGATACGGTGTTATGGAGCAGGCTGGTGACTGGTTTGACACTCGGATTCCATGTTATTTTTGCAACGCTTGGTGTCGGTGTACCTTTGATGATTGCTATTGCAGAGTTCATCGGCATTCGGAAGAAAGATCACCATTACATACTTATGGCAAAGAGGTGGTCCAGAGGATTTGTCATATCTGTGGCAGTTGGTGTGGTGACAGGTACAGCGATATCGCTGCAATTGGCCTTGGTGTGGCCGAATTTTATGAAATTGGCCGGAAATGTTATTGCACTGCCACTATTTATGGAAGTATTCGCATTCTTTTTTGAAGCGATATTCCTGGGCATCTACTTGTACACATGGGATCGGTTCAAAAATCCGTATATTCACTGGATGCTGACTATACCGGTTGTTGCCGGGGCAGGCATGTCTGCTGTTTTTATTACAACAGTGAACGGATTCATGAACCAGCCTGAAGGCTTTGTCATGGAAGCAGGTCAATTCTTGGCAGTGAATCCTGTACAAGCGATGCTGAATACGGCAACGTTCTCCAAAGTATTTCATGTATTAAGCTCGGCTTATCTGACAGGAGCTGCTTTGTTAGCAGGAATAGCAGCCTTTGCGATGCTGAGAAAAGGGGTGTCGGCCTATCACAAAAAAGGCTTGAACCTCATGATGGCGGTTGTGCTGGTCTTCAGTTTATTAAATTCCTTAGCTGGAGATGTATCTGCCAAGTTTTTGGCTGAGCATCAGCCGGAGAAGCTCGCAGCTGCCGAGTGGCATTTCGAGACAGAAAGCGGAGCGGATTTGATTTTATTAGGATGGCTGAATGCTGAACATGAAATTATAGGCGCACTTCATTTGCCCAAAGTGCTCAGCTTCCTTGCTTTTGGAGACTTTAACGCCGAGGTAACCGGGCTGAACGAATTTCCACCAGATGAACATCCACCATTACTTGTGCATTATTTGTTTGATCTAATGGCTGGAATAGGTTTTGCTCTACTCGCTATATCAAGTTTGTACTTCGTGTTTGTGTTTTGGAAGAAACGTAATCAGTTTAACAAGTGGATGCTTCGTATGGTTGCACTCAGTGCACCGCTCGCTTTTCTGGCTGTTGAGATGGGCTGGTTTTATGCAGAGATCGGGCGGCAGCCATGGATCATCCGAGGTTATATGCGAGTGGAAGAGGCCGCTACTTCTTCACCAAGTGTAAGAATTTTATTTTTCGTGTTCTTGCTTCTATACATCGTGCTCGGCGTTATGTGTGTCGTCGTACTGAGACGGTTGTTCAATAACAATCCTGCTGAACTCGAGATGGAGAAATGGTTGAAGGAGAAGCATGATCAATCAGCCAAGAAAGGGGATCAGGCCTGATGAGTTATGAATTGATTGGTATATCCGTACTCTGGCTGTTCTTGTACGGCTATCTTATTGTAGCTTCTATTGATTTTGGAGCAGGTTTCTTCGCCTTTTATGCACGCCTGACAAAGCAGGATCACCTGATTAATCGTCTGATCTCCCGTTATCTATCACCGGTCTGGGAGATCACCAATGTATTTTTTGTCTTTTTCTATATTGGCATCGTTGGATTTTTCCCGGATACCGCTTACTATTATGGCTCCGCGCTGCTTGTTCCGGGAAGTATAGCCGTCATTTTACTTGCTATTCGTGGGTCGTTCTATGCTTTCGAAAATTATGGTTCCAAAAAAAGTATCGTGTATTTGTTCTTATATGGAGCCACAGGGTTGCTAATTCCAGCGTCATTGTCAGTGGCACTGACCCTGTCTGAAGGTGGCTTTATTTTGAAGCAGGGGGATACCGTTTCCCTGGATTACTGGGCACTATTTACGAATCCATTATCGTGGAGCATCGTTGGTCTAGCCATCGTGTCCGTATTGTTCATTAGCGGATCATTTCTCACATTTTACGCTTCTCGGGCAGAGGACCATTCGGCATTGAAGCTGATGCGGAACTATGCTTTGTTCTGGAGCACACCGACCATTATTCTCGCGCTGACTGCATTTATATATTTGGGTCAACACAATGAGCGTCATTTTCAAAATATGATGGATTTATGGTGGCTGCTGGCGCTTTCCGTTGCGTTTTTCATGATTGCCATGTGGCTGTTATATAACGGACGGCGTTACGGATTGGCTTTTATATGCATCATGCTGCAATTTCTTACAGCCTTTTTTGCTTACGGGATTGGGCAATATCCTTATATTCTTGATCCATTCATCACCATTCAGAGCAGCGCCACACCGCCAGCGATGGGTTTTGCACTAGTCGTTGTGTTTATCGGGGGGCTGTGCCTGTTAATTCCTTCTCTTATTCTGGTCTTCAAACTGTTCCTGTTTGATGCGGATTATGTGAAAGGGAAAAAATAAAGGAGGAGCGTTCAATGAAGAGGAGAGCCAAATCCAATCTGATCTCGCAGCAAATGTCTTTACAACGAAAAAACAGGCTTCTCCTTGCGATCATATCGCTGGCGCTTGGTGTAGCTATAATAAGTCAGGCCACCTTGGTGGCTGAAGCAGTCCAGCGAATCTTTGTAGAGAAAGCTTCCTTTTCATCCGTGGTTCTGTTACTGGGCCTATTGCTGGCTGTCATGGCTGTACGTGCACTATTGTCGTATGGAAACGGGAAAGTGGGCTTGCATATGGCAGCACGCGCCAAGACGAATATGCGAGCATCTGTATTGCAGAAGCTGACCCGCGCTTCCATGCCTTCAACCCTGAGTGGACAGACGGGAGGAAAGGTCAGTGTTGCTTTGGATGCTGTGGATGAAGCCGACAGTTATTTCAGTCAGTACATGCCGCGTATGATGGAAGCCGCGATGATCCCGATTCTGATTCTGGTTGTTACATTTACGCAGCACGCCAACACAGGCTGGATTATGCTGTTTACGGCACCGTTTATCCCGCTGTTCATGATCTTGGTTGGGCTCCAAACGAAAAACAAATCAGAAGAAAAATACGCGCAACTTGCCGAGTTTTCCGGTACGTTTCTGGATTCGCTTCAAGGGCTTGTTACGTTAAAAATATTCGGACGGGCTAAACGTCAACAGCAGGAGATTGAACGCAGCAGTCTGGGATATCGTGATGCCACCATGGGCATTTTGAAAATTGCATTTACAAATACGTTTATGCTGGAATCGATCGTGATGTTAAGCATTGGTATTGTTGCGCTTGAACTGGCTATCCAGTTACTCGTTTTCAAATCGATGAGCTTCCACACGGCCTTTCTTGTGTTGTTACTCGTTCCTGAGTTTTACAGTCTGTTGAAGAATACAGGAACGGCTTTTCACAGCGGGCGAACCAGTATCGGGGCCATTCGCAAGGTGGAACAGATGCTTGAGGAAACAAGTATCAAGAGCACACAAACGGAGCCTGAAGATGGATCGGATCAAAGCGAATTAACCGATATCGATGCAATTGCAAAGACGGAAGAGCTTCGTACAGCTCGTGCCAAGTTGATCACTATGCCACCAACCATTGAACTGAACGATGTTCGATTCCAATACACAGCTGATTCCTTTGGACTTGAGACAGGACAGATCTCGATTGGACCGGGAGAACAGATTGCTATTGTAGGCAAAAGTGGATCAGGTAAAACCACGCTGCTCCATCTCATTGCTGGTTTGCTGAAACCAGATTCGGGAGCAGTTCTGGTTAACGGAAGCCAGCTTTTGCAACATGATGAGGCTGCATGGTTCGAACGTGTTAGCTACATTACACAGCATCCGTATATTTTTGCAGGTACATTTGCCGAAAATATCGCGATTGGCGCGGGTCGGAACGTCTCCAGAGTTGAAATTGAGCAGGCAGCAGAGGAAGCAGGACTTGCTGGCGTTGTTGCACAATTGGAGCAGGGACTGGATACGTTTGTTGGTGAAGGTGGCCGGGGGTTGTCTGGTGGGGAAAAGCAAAGACTTGCCTTGGCACGTGCTTTTCTGAAGCGACCAGCTGTCATTTTGTTCGATGAACCCACAGTAGGGCTGGATCTACACACCGAGCGGGTATTACAACAATCCATTGCGGCATTAGCCAAAACGGCAACGATGATTACGGTGGCGCACCGTTTATATACAATTCAACATGCAGACAACATTTTGTTTATGGACAATGGGGTATTGGTGGATTCAGGACATCATGAAGCGCTTCTGGCGCGCCTGCCTCAATATGCGGAGATGGTGGATGTACAACGGAAAGGAGGGTTAGCATGAATGAGCTGACGATTCTGTCAAAAGCGATGATTCAGGAGCGCAAGGATATTCTGCTTTCGATATTGGGCGGATTTATCGCCGGCATAGCAGGTGTAGCTCTCTTTTCCGCGAGTGGTTATATGATATCGCAAACGGTATTTGCGCCACCGCTGTACACCTTAATTGTACTCACCTCCATGGTCAAACTGCTTGGTTTCCTTCGAGCGGCGAGCCGCTACGGAGAACGATTGTATTCGCACAGGGCAACATTCTCCATGCTGAGTCGCTTGCGGACGTCCTTTTTTGCCAAACTGATCCCGGTAACGCCAGGTATATTGAACAAAAACCGAAGCGGGGATCTGCTTGCGCGGATCGTGGGTGATGTGGAAAGCTTGCAAAATTACTTTTTGCGGGTCGCGTATCCACCCATCATGGTCGTTATGGTGTTTTTGGCTACCATGCTGTTCACTTCGGCCTTTTCGATCTGGATTGCGTTTTTATTAGTACTAGGTATGCTGATTACGGCATTTGTTGTACCAGGTATTGTCTTGTTAGGTCAGCGAAAAATACACGGACGTGTCCGACAGCAACGGGCCTTGCTGTCCACGGAAGTGACCGAAGTGTTGTATGGTTTCAGGGATTTGAAAGTATACGGCCAATTGGAACAGCGTGAGCTACAGCTTCAGCAGGCTTCCGCTGCATTGGCAACGGAACAGAAACAAGCCGCTTCGCACCTGTTGCGCGGGCAATCTATGCACGTTTTTGTGACGTATCTTGTTACATGGGGAGTGTTGGCACTCAGCGCCTTCTTAATTGTGAATGGAGCGTTTGCCGGTGTATTCCTCGCCATGTTGATCCTGGCCACGCAGACCGTGTTCGAAGAAGCTGCGGCAATGGCTATATTGCCTCTATATAAGCAGGACAGCGAACACGCCGCTCAGCGACTGGCGGAAACGGTGCCAACCTCCGATGTACAATCTGTACAGCCAAGCGGTGAAGTTTCAGCCGATCAGGCGGTTTCGATTGACCTATCCGGTGTTAACTTCCAATATGAAGGGGAATGGAGACCGGCGCTGAGGGAGCTATCCCTGCAACTTGCAGCAGGCTCCAAAACAGCGATTGTCGGGCCGAGCGGGTCAGGCAAGTCAACGATTATCGATTTGTTACTCAAGCTGCGCGCACCAACGTCTGGCGATATACGATTAAACGATGTTTCGGTGAAGGAACTGAATGAAGAGAGCATTTGGCAAGGGACGAATGTCGTGTTGCAGCAAAGTCATTTCTTCCGGGGAACCATCCGGGACAACCTGTTGCTGAATGGAGAAGAACATTCGGATGAACAACTGTCGGCTGTGCTGGATCAAGTACAACTGCCGAATAAGTTGTTGAGCGATTTGGTTTATGAAAAAGGGGAGAACCTGTCGGATGGTGAGAAACAGCGGCTGGCTCTGGCACGAGCCATGCTGCGTAAAGGACGGTTATGGCTGCTGGACGAACCGACGTCCTCACTGGATTACGTTACAGAACAACGTGTGTTGCAGCATCTTCTTGCACAGGCCTCCGAAGATACACTTCTCCTGATCTGCCATCGGCTGACGGGATTGGAAGAGATGGATCGGATTGTGGTCATGGACCAAGGCAAGATTGTGGAATCGGGTTCTTATTCCGAGCTAATGGAGCAAAAAGGCTATTTTTATGAAATGAAACAAATTGAACGACAAATGATTGGAGACGCCGGGGCGTGAGAATCTAGTCTATTGAGTAGACGATACTGTCGGTTTTCGTTAATGAAGAAAATCTCAACAAATCAATTTTTATAAATTCAACTAAACCCCAGAGGATGCAGTGCATATACTCCTTGGGGTTTGTTTTGATATAATAGTTTATTTATGTCTATAAAGGAGATGGATGATGGGAAAATATAAGTGGGATATTGTTTTTTATTTGGCCGTATTTTTATTTGTTGTGTACCTGAAGATGAATGACCAATCTCTGTTTTGGATACTTGGAGTCGTTCTCACCGCTACTCTGATCATGTTTACCATTCGTATTTTTTATCCTCTGGGTTGGGAAACACGCATGGACCGCGTCGAGGCTTTTCTACGCAGGCAGGAGAATACCCCAAAACTTTATATCTATTACGCTCTTGCAAACAGACTTGATGATGAATTGGAACACACAATAGAGCGCATCAGAAATGAGGACACGAATAAAAGGACACAAGCAGTATATAATGCAGCTTACGGCTCCTATCGCAACGACTTGGTAGCTGTTCGTACGGCGGTGCAGAATATGCGTAGATCGGATTATCGTACATATTATGAAACGTATTTGCTTATGGAAGAAGGAAGAAGTGAGCAGGCGAGGGAACACTTGAAATCCATTAACAAGGTCTGGATGAGATCTTCGCTTCTTGCAGCGATTGAACTAAAAGCGGGACAACGCGAAACTGCGATTCAGCTATTACAGGAAGCAATGCATGCTGTCAGAGGTGTCCATCGTTATATGATATTTAAGGAATCAGAGAGATACTAACGGTGAACAAAAATCTTTCTTGGCATATAGTACAATTGACACGGATAAAAGCTTGTTCCACATAGGAGCAGGCTTTTATATTTGGTATTAAAGGACAAGAGTATACAGAGTAACTAAACTGTTTGGTTTAACGGAGAACACCTGATCAAAATGTACCCTAACCAGTTAGCCTGTCTGAGGAAAATCTTAAACTCGTATACTCGTGAAGATAGCCTCATTGAACATCCCATTAATCATAATATTATAGCGTAGAAACTCAAATGATGTATAATGACGCAGGAACTCTATAATCAAAATGAAATAAATACAAATTCAAAATAGCATGATCTGAGGTGTACGATGAATCGCTTATTACTCGTAGAAGATGATGAAAATCTGGTGTTTGGTATTCAATATACATTGTCCAATGAAGGATATGAGGTCGTTGTGGCGGGTAGCTTGGAAGAAGCTAGACAGGCACTGCAGATAGAGTCGATCGATCTGATTTTGTTGGATGTCACTTTGCCTGATGGGTCGGGATATCAACTATGCAGTGAGATTCGGGTAACGTCGCAAGTGCCCATTATCTTTTTGACGGCTTTGGATGAGGAAGCTAACGTGGTCGCAGGGCTTGATCTCGGAGCAGATGACTATGTAACGAAGCCTGTTCGAACCAAAGAACTTATTTCACGAATTAAAGCCGTATTACGACGTAACAACAAGGGAAAACAAGAAGTAAGCTTATGGACATCCGATAACATCCAGGTGCGTATTTTAGAAGGAACTGTACTCAAAAAAAATAGTGAAATTACACTGACGGCGCTTGAATACCGATTACTATTGATGTTGATCTCTCATCCTAAGCAGATATGCAGCAGAAGTTCAATTCTGAATCATCTCTGGGATCTCTCGGGCGACTTCATTGATGATAATACGCTCTCTGTCCATATCCGCAGGTTAAGAGAGAAAGTCGAAGATATTCCAGCAGCACCACAATATATCGTAACCGCTCGGGGGATCGGATATAAATGGAACGTGGAAGTTACAGGGAAATGAACATGATCGAAGTTTTGCGAAATCCAGAATGGAAATCCATCGCCATTAAAGTACTTGCTCTGCAAGTTCTTTTGTCGTTTATGATGTTTTTATACATGCAGCATCAAGTCGATAGCATCAATACAACTATCGTGAATCAGAATAGCGCCCTAATCGGACATCTGTTGATGAAAGATCCACAGTTGGAGAATGAGGTGATTCACTTTGTTACCCAAGGAGCCCAGACCGATGAAATCGCTGAGGGGCAACGTATTCTTGCACAATACGGTTATCAGGCGGACATGCCTATAGAAGAGCAGCCGGCTCTTTCAGGACGAGCATTACCCTTGAAAACAGCGACTCAAGTATTGTTGTTTCTGATCCCACTCATGGTATTGCTTCTGTGGGAGTATCGTACATTTTTCATGAAAATCAGAACCATATCTCATGCGGCCGAGCAGGTTGTGGAACAGCAATTCGATGAAAAACTGCCTGAGACGGAGGATGGAGACTTCGGTGCGCTCGGCCGGAGCTTCAATGCAATGGCTGGAAGATTAACCAACAGCCTGGAGCTACTTCGGCAGGAAAAAACCTTTCTGCGCAATCTGTTATCCGACATTTCCCACCAGCTCAAAACACCCCTGGCTTCTCTGATTGTGTTCAATGAAAATCTACTGAATGATCCCGGGATGAAAGAAGAAATGAGAATGACGTTTCTGGAACGAAGCCGGCAGCAGCTTGATCGAATGGAATGGCTCATCATCAGCCTGCTCAAGCTTGCGCGAGTCGAAGCGGGAGCAATTGGATTTCGAAAAGAAAGGATCGAGTTAAGGGAGATGGTGGAGAGCATTGTCTATTCACTCCGGACAGTAGCAGACCAGAAGCGGCAAAACATAACCATCCTCGGAAGTGAGAATGCGTTTGTGCAGGCAGATGAAGAATGGCTTAAGGAAGCTGTCATGAATTTGATAAAAAATGCACTGGAACACACCCCGCCAGAGGGGGAGGTTCGAATCCATTTGGAGGAAAACGCACTGTTTGATACAATCATTATTCAGGACAACGGCGAAGGTATGCATCCCGATGATATACCTCACATTTTCAAGCGATTCTATAAAGGTAAGAACCATAACAAGCCCAATAGTATAGGGATTGGTCTGGCTTTGACCAAATCGATCATTGAGGAACAAAACGGCATCATTACGGTGGAGAGTGTGCCTCAAGAAGGAACGACATTCAGAATTTCGTTTTTCAAAAAAGAGTGGACTTAAGAAGAAGCTTACGAAAATGTAAGCTTCTTCTTCACTTCAACGTAAGCTTCCACACCTATAATAACAATCAAGCAATGTTAATCATACAACTGGAGGTACAACAGGGTGGAAATTTTGAAGACCGAACATTTATGTAAAATATACGGAAGTGCTGAATCTAGGGTGGAAGCATTGAGAGATGTTAATCTGTCCGTCAATCAAGGAGAATTCGTTGCGATCGTGGGCGCCAGCGGATCTGGCAAAAGCTCATTGTTGCATTTGCTCGGGGGAGTGGATCAACCGACAAGTGGCCAAGTCATTATTGACGGTATGGATCTGTATTCTCAAAGTGAAAATGAATTGGCAGTGTTCAGAAGACGCAAAATCGGTTTTATTTTTCAATCGTACAATCTGATCCCGGTGTTAACTGCGGAAGAAAACATTAAATTGCCGATGCTGCTTGAGAATAAACATGTGGACGAAGGTTATCTTGAGGAATTATTGAGCGTGCTGGGACTCAGCGATCGAAGGAAGCACCTTCCGTCCCAATTATCAGGCGGGCAACAGCAGCGAACTGCAATTGGACGCGCATTGATCAATAAACCATCGATTATTCTGGCGGATGAACCAACCGGTAATCTGGACAGCAAGAACAGTAAAGAGATTGTGGATCTGCTTACCTTCTCCGTCAGAAAATACAATCAAACCTTGATTATGATCACACATGATTTGAATGTGGCCCAGAGAGCGGACCGTGTTGTAAATATAAAAGATGGTACACTCTTGCAGCAAACAGGGGTGAAAGATCGTGAATAGGTATACCAGTCTTACCCAAAAATATTTGCTAGGACAGAAAAAAAGATCAATACTTACGATCGTTGGCATTATTTTGTCTGTGACTCTACTTACAGCCATAGGAACCATTGGCCTTAGCTTCAGAGACAAGGTGGTTCGGCAAACCGTTCAAGAGTACGGGGATTACCATGTTTCTTTTAACGGATTACCGGGAGAAGCAGTCTCAAAAGTCGTCAATAATGCATCCGTAGAGAGTGCTGGAATCATTAGCAGAGAAGGTTATTCGGTCATCAGCAAAACGAGTGAGAAAGAAAAGAAGGAAAACCCGTTTGCTGCACCTTATCGGTATTTGAATCTCAAAGGTTATGATGCCGATGCGATGAACATGCTCCAGGTTCAGCTGGATTCGGGCAGGCTGCCGAAAAATTCGCATGAAGTTATTCTTTCGACCTGGAGTCTGGATCGTTTTGCGACCAAACCAAAGCTTGGAGATTCGATTACCCTGAGTCTGGGAGAACGAACTGTCGCATCAACCGGGGAAATCAAACCGATCAATGGTCTGGGTGATTTTGGCTGGGATCTTGATGAAGGCTTTCGTCCCCAAATAGAGAGAGAATTCACCGTTGTGGGATTTATGAAGACAGGAAGTAACGCTTCGTGGTCTTCCAGCTTCATCTTTCCAGCCATCACGTATGCAGATAATGTAAAAATAGAAGCGGATAAAAATTATTTTATTTATGTCAAAATGAAATCAATGAATCAGATTCAGGCGAAGACGGAGACGATGATATCTTCATTGAAGCTAGACCAAGTGGATCAAGGCTCTGCCATAGCGTTGGATAAGGATATTCAATATAAAAATATTCGTGTCGATTATAATAATGAACTGCTTAAGTTGTATGGTAAAAGCACCTATGAAGGTGTAAACCATAGTTTGTTATATGCATTCGCAGCAATCATCATTATTATTATGGGTTGTACGAGTGCAGTGATATATAATACGTTTCATATTTCTGTTCTGGAGCGGACCTCGCAATTTGGAATGCTGCGGTGCATTGGGGCTACCCCATCACAAATACGTAAATTGGTTCTCAAAGAGGCTACAATACTGAGTCTAATTGGTATTCCTGTTGGATTATTGATGGGAACTGTTTTTATGAAACTTCTGTTCTACAACATCAGCTTTTTGGCGTTGGGATTTCTGAATGATATGCAAATGGTCATCTCCCTGCCAATTTTGATCATAGCCGGGGCGTTGGGATTATTGACTGTTTATCTGTCTGCTATCGGACCTGCGAGACTGGCAGCGAGGGTATCCCCACTTGAGGCGGTTCATAGCTCGGGAGGCACGAAAGTGGAGAACGTAACATCTGTCCGGAAAACAAAACTGCTGGGAAAACTGTTGGGTATTGAAGGACAGTTTGCTAGTCGAAACATCAGGCGGAACAAAAAGCGCTTCCGCATTACTGCCTTTTCCATAGTGGTCAGCATGATTCTATTTGTTGTTTTTAGCGGACTAGCTGGTTTGCTGGGGCAGACATCGCAATCAGGTATCGATTATTCCTACTCGGTTATCTATGAAGGACCTTCCAAACGAATCGATGATTCCGTATATTCTGACATTGTTAAGCTTGATGCAGTTGAACATGCCTATCCGTATTACAATAATCAAGTGATGGCTATGTTTCCGAAAGAAAAAGTGAATCCCAAGTATTACGAACTCCGTCCGGGAATGTACTCTGTGGAGGATGGAGAGGGGTACCGAACAGACAATAATTACCTCGAATCATACGGAGATAACGGACTCGATGCTCTGAAATCCAAACTAACGGCTGGTAAGATCGACAAAGAAAAGATGAACCAGGAAAATGGCGTTATCATCAATCAGAAATTAAGAATTACAACAGAGGATGGCAGACAGATCATTATGGATCAAACCCAATTCAAGGTTGGGGATCACATCAAAGTACGCAGCTTGGACTCGGACGAGAAGGGTCATGGTTACACAACACTGACGGTAACTGGAATTGTTGATCAAGGCTTGTTGTCGAGTAACTATAATGAGAGTGCAATGCTTGAATTCATAACAACGCCTGAAGTCGTGGAGAAGGTTACAGGAAACGATACGTACTCCAGAATCTTTATTCTTGCCAAATCCGATATTTCCAACAAACCGATCACGGACTATCTCAAATCCCTGCCCCAAAGAGATGCAGGTTACAGCTACACAGATAAGGTGGAACAACTTGCTCAAGCTAAAAACGACGCGACAACCGCCAAGATCTTTTTATATGGATTTATTGGTGTCATTGTCCTGATTGCGTTCCTGAATATACTGAACACCGTCAGCACCAATCTCATTCTACGCTCCAAAGAATTTGCGGTGCTCAAAGCGATCGGCATGACACAGCGTAATGTTGGGAAAATGATCTTATTGGAAGGTGTTTTATACGGTCTGTACGCTGCTGTATACGGTGGTATACTCGGAACAGTACTGAGCTATGGCATACATCATCTCTTCAAAGGTGCTGTCGACGTAGGTTGGGCCATTCCATGGTCTAGTATTGTTCTGGCTTGTGCAGGTGCCATAGCAACAACACTCGTTGCTACAGCTTGGCCGATGTATCGATTAAACCAAACGAGTATTGTTGAGGCACTGAGAAAGGAAACTTAGAGAAACTGGGGAACTATAAAATAGAATATCCCTTAAAAAAGTCGCATAAATAGATTGCGGCTTTTTTGGTATCAAGAACGTCTTCTAAACAACTTTACATAACCGCAGATGATTCAGCCGTTTTATTTTTCTTCGCAAGCGGCTTTTTCCTCAGTGTCCTATCGTACAGATATGGCTTTCCGTGATATTCCCGTGCATGCTTTTGTTTCTGCTTTTTATGTATATCAACCTTGATCTCCAGATTGGCAACGTTATTCTGGAATTCAGAAGCAACTCGTTTGCACCATTTCAATCCACTTTCTTCAGACGCACTGAAATGAACACGTAGTAGATATCCGTTTACCGTTAATTCAAACTTGTATAAATTCATGATATGTATCCTTTCCAGACGGGCATGTTATGTTACACCAAATACGATAATCTGATTATAACAGGAACGTATGTTCTGTAAAAGTGTTATTTATGATACCCGCAATTCAATAAGGTTAGCTAGACATCTTTGCAAGAGTCCGTTTAATGGTAAAATATCTAAAAATGGTTCATGTTGGGGGATACGCATGTATAAACTGATGATCGTAGATGATGAATTGCTCATGCGGGTTGGAATTCGTTCCATGCTGAATTGGGAAGAGTACAATTTCTATGTTGTTGGTGAGGCGGGAAATGGAAAAGAGGCATTAAGCCTTGCACTTGAAGTGATGCCTGATCTAATTATTACAGATATCAAAATGCCGATTATGGATGGGCTACAGCTTATACAAGAGGCCTCCTGCGTACTGAAAACCTGTAAGTATGTCATCCTGAGTAATTTTGACGAATTTCATTATGTGAAAGAGGCGCTAAAACTTGGCGCTTCAGATTACTTGATTAAAAGTGAAATCACCGAATCCTCCCTTATTGATCTCCTGAGCACTGTTGGACAGAAACTGCAAAGTGAACATGTTCACCCAACCAACACACCCTCTATAACACAGGACTATTTCAAGAGCCTAAGATATCTAAAGGATAGTTTCTTCCAAGATGTTGTAAGCGGATTCATTAGTGAGGAGGATATCGTCACCAAAGCGGAAGAACTGCATTTTCGTATACGTTCGGACCAGTTGGTTGTCATGAAGTTCATCGTGAATTATTACGAGGATGCAAAGCGGAAATACGTAGAGAAGGGAGAAAAGCTGCTCCGATTTTCGATTCTTAATATTATGGAAGAGATCATTCCATCGAAGTGGGAGAAAGAGATTTTTGTTGAAAGTTCCTCAGAATATTGGGTGATCGTTAATGTACTTCCTGAGAGCCAATCTGTACACGCCGACTTGAATAAACTATGTAATAAATTGCTGTCTTCGATCAAGGATTTTATGAATCTATCGCTCACGGCTGGGGTAAGTAGAATGACTTCCGGTTTCCTTCACATCAGGAAGGCCTGCCAAGAGGCAGAAACGGCTCTAGAACAGGGTTTCTTCACAGGAAGCAACCAGGTGTTGTATTACGATGATATGGTTCAATCCCCAGATCGACATGAAGTTAAGGGGGCTTTGAGTCCGCAACAAGAACGAGATTTGTTGAAGTTGTGGGTAAGCAAAGACAACCAAAAGGCGGAAGAGTTCCTTGAAGGAATCCGATCCAATCTGGAACAGCTACGAGCAGATGAGAATAGCATTCGCAAGCAATATATCATGGTAATGGAAACGATACATTCCCATCTATCCCGAGCCACGGAAAGAGGTGCACCTTCTTTAACAGAGAAATCCCCATATGAAATCGTTCTAAAGGGGGAGTATTGGGAGGATATCCACCAAGATATGCTTGCTCATATTGCGTATTACTTCCAAACCGATTCCCAAATCAAACAGGAGAGCACTTACACCGATCTCGCCACTGAATTGATCGACAAGTATTATGCGGAAGATATCTCACTGCAAAGTATCGCTAGCCAAATCAGTGTGAATCCATCGTATCTCAGCCGTGTGTTCAAACAGGAACGAGGAGAGAACTTTATCACGTACTTGACCCGAGTTCGAATTGAACATGCCAAGGCGTATCTATTGAGCAGAGGAATGAGAGTGTATGAAATCGCAGAAAAGGTGGGCTACCATAATTACACGTACTTCAGTAAGATTTTCAAAAAATCGGTAGGGGTCACTCCGGAGGAATATCGAGAATTACAGCAGGGATGAATGTAATCGGTGAATAGAGGTGCAGCATATGAAGCATGTTCGGCCCTTCCGAATCAAGTACAAAATTATGGTGATCTGTATGACGGTCATTATCCTTCCGGTATTGGTGATGACAATCAATTCGTATTACTCCTCAGAGCGGTTGTTGGCACAGAACTATACAACGTTGCTAAACGATCTGGCCAAACAGACGAATATTCGCATTGACGAGTTCCTCAAGGAGATTGAGAAAATTTCGCTGCTAGCCAGCAATGGGCTTAGTGACAATCTGTCTGCGACTCATGAAGGGAGTTTTCCGATCCAGGATTTCCTGCGAGAGGGTGATGAACAACATGAGATTGCCGCATACAATATTCTGATGAATTATATCATGATGAAAGATCGCGTATTCTCCATTTACCTCTACAATATGAACGGGGGGCAAGACCTTTTTGTAAGTCCACATCAACCCATTGATCCAAACTTCAAAGTAGCAAACGAATTGTGGTTTAAAAAGTTTATGCATGATAGTGATAGAACCATTACCCTCACAACACGAATCGATGAGCAATTGGAGAATAAAATACTGGCAGTGTCACACGCTCGCAAAATTCATGATGTGACTAGTGGAAAACTGCTTGGCGTGATTGTTGTCAGTATTGATATCAAATTCATCGAAATCGTCAATCGAAACTTGCAGGAAGGGCTGCGCTCCAGATTCATGATTGTTGATGAGGATGACAAGATCGTATATAACGTGAATGAACGATTAATTGGGACACTGTTCCGGGACAACGTTCGTCCGCCTGAAGCACTAAATGTCGTGGTGACCAGTCCCCTTAGTCAGCAAAAATGGACAACGTACTTATATATGCCTTTGGATGAGCTGACTGCTGATGGCAAAATATTGGGCCGTAATCTGGTGACGCTTGCCATCGTCATTGTTCTTTTTGCTGCCGTAATATCCATCTTTTTATCTCACGTGATCACAACTCCCATTAAGAAGCTGCTACGGAATATTGCTCTAGTCGAGAAAGGTCAGTTTGAACAAGTTGAACCTATTGGCTCAAAAGACGAGATTGGCCATTTATCCATTCGATTTAACAGAATGTCGCATGAATTGAAGCGGTTGGTCGAACGGATGCAGCAGGAAGAAATAGAGAAAGCCAAGGCCGAGATGCGTGCGCTCCATGACCAGATCAAGCCACATTTTCTGTATAACACCCTTGGGTCAGTGAAATGGATCGCCTCGATGCAGCAGGCTGACAAAATCGTGGAAATGACCGATGCACTAATCTCGATGCTTCGCTATGCAACAAAATCCGATGGAACGCTCGTAACCATTCGTGAAGAACTCGATAATATTACGAATTACGTAACGATTCAAAATGTCAGGTACTATGATTGTATTCAAATGCGATATGAGGTTGAGGATAGACTGCTAGATTATCGCATGCCCAAAATGATCCTGCAGCCCATTGTGGAGAATGCGATATTTCATGGACTCGCTGAACTCGAAGAAGACGGAATCATTACCATTCGGATTCAATCACAGCTGGATGAAGTTGTGATCCAAGTCTGCGATAATGGCGTCGGTATGGATCATCATACGATGCAGAATCTATTGGAAGAAAAGTCGGGTGCAAGTACGGGAACGAATGGGATTGGATTGCATAATGTACAGCGGCGGATTCAACTTCATTTCGGTAAACCCTATGGAATACAGGTGGAGAGTAAAATGGGTGAAGGCACCATTTTCTCCATTCTGCTGCCTGCCATTATAGAAGCCAAATAGTCATTCATGCTTTCATTTATACATCTCATAATGCGGTACAGCGATCATAAAAATGAGTTTAGATATAAACAAAGGGCTCGCAGTATGAACTGCAAGCCCTTTTGTTCACCCTTTGACGCTACCTAGCACCAAACCTTTGGTAAAATATTTTTGTAAAAACGGATACACGAGTAAAATCGGAATGGCACCCAAGAACATCTGAGCGGCGCGCCCCGTTCTGGCGTTCATCATGGACAACAGCTGCGTATAATCTGACCCAGATTTCAGCATGATTTGCTCAAAACTTTGCAGGAGGGTCTGGAGGTAGCTTTGCAATGGATAATTGTCTGGATTGTTCATATAGATAATGCCATCGAACCACGAATTCCAGTGGGCAACGATACTGAACAAACCAACCGTAGCGAGAGCGGGCTTGAGAAGTGGTAGTAGAATACGAAGCAATACCTGTACAGGCCCAGCACCATCGATAATTGCTGATTCTTCAATCTCCTCGGGCAGCCCCCGAATGAAATTCATGAGGATAATCATACTGAATACGGGGAGGGCCCCAGGCAGGATCAGAGACCAGATGGAATCGATTAGTCCCATTTTCACGACCACTAGATAGGTTGGAATTAGTCCTCCACTGAATAACATGGTTATTATGAAAAATCCCATATAGATATTACGCCCCATCAATTTTTGTTTGGATTTGGAGAGGGGATAAGCTGTGAGTACGATCAGAACCAGATTCACCAACGTTCCGATAACGGTTCGTTGAATGGCTACCCAGAGAGAGGAGAAAAATGATCCTCCAGTTAATGCAAATTCATAGGCTTTTGTCGTAAATTCCACAGGCCAGAACGTAACACTCCCCGCAGATACAGCCGCGCTGCTGCTGAATGAAACAGCCAGCAGGTTGATAAACGGCAGGATACATAGGAGAGAGATTAGAAGCAATATGGTGTAGTTTATGATAAGAAATACACGCCTGCTCATACTTTTATCATAGATCATAATGTGAGTTCCTCCTTCTTAGAAGATACGATAACCAGCCACTCTGTAAGCCAAGATATACGATACGGCAACCAGAACACTGGAAATGATCGATTTGAATAACCCGACAGCGGTACCAATTGAATACTGTGCCTGCTGAATTCCCAGACGGTAGACATAGGTATCAATAATATCACCGGTCTGATAGACAACAGGGGAGTAGAGATTATAGATCTGGTCAAAGCCAGCATTGAGTACGTTTCCAAGTGAAAGTACGGTCATTAAAACAATGGTTGGCATGAGGAGAGGCAACGTAATGTAGATGGTCTGCTTCCAGCGTTTGGCTCCGTCGATCACCGCGGCCTCGTAAAGCCCCGGATCAATACTGGTCAAGGCTGCCAAATAAACAACCGTGCCAAACCCGAAACCTTTCCATATGTCACTGACAATCATCGTCCAAGGAAAAATAGAAGGTGTGCCAAGAAAGGAGATCGGTGCAATACCAAATACACTTAGAAATGTATTGATAATGCCGTCGGAGCTAAGGATATCCAGCATGATGCCAGCCATAATGACCCAAGAGAGGAAGTTCGGAATGTAGACAAGTGTTTGAAATGTACGTTTGATTCCACTGTGCAGTACCTCGTTAAGCAGTAATGCGAAAATTACGGGCACGATTATACCACCGATAATCTTAAAGACAGACATGTACAATGTATTCCAGATCGTTCTTACGAAGTTCGGCTGATTAAATATGTGGGTGAAATTATCCCATCCTACCCATGGCGAGTTAAAGCCGAGGCCCGGATTGTACTTCTGAAATGCAATAATAAGTCCATAGAAAGGGATGTAACAAAAGATGAAGACCAAGACCAGGCTTGGAATCAACATGAGATGGTAAGGACTCTGCTGCTTCCATTTTCTCAACATTCATATTCCTCCGTTCATCGTACGCCAAATGTAATCGCTATCAAATAAAGGGGAGAGATCCCCTCATCCCCTCTTTGTGACAAACGAGATTATTTCTTCCCGTAGGCTTCATTAACTGCCTGGGTTGCATTATCGCCCCCGGCTGCGCGCCAATTCTGGACAATAACATCGAAATAATCGATACTTTCGCTACCCATAATGATCTTGGTGAAACCTTCGGTCAGGATATCATCCAAGGTTGTGCCGTAGCTTGAAAGTATTTCTGGCGTAACACCCCATAAGGCCGTTTTTGTATAGTTCTCGCTGTCCAGTACTTTCTTGGCAAGACCATACGCATTCTTTGGAGCCCCTTGTTGCAAATAATCACCAACTGCTCCTGGGGTTGCATTCTCCATGAATTCCACACTGTTGTTATATTTTTGCCACATACCCGACGTCGTGAGCCCACTGGTATCCTTGGATTGAAGGGCAGCGGAGACCGCCTCAAATTGCTCGTAATCGGAATTCGGATTAAGTACACGGAACGCTCCAACAACATGGGCAATATCGTTGTCCAGCAAGGCGGATAACGTTTCTGTGGATTCCTTGCCATTGCCTTCATCCACAATATAAGCATAGTCGTTCAAAATTTTGATTACTTCTTCAGGGCTTTTAAATCCCTTTTTCATAACGATATAATTGTTGTTGGCGAAGAAAATGGATTGTTTGGCTTCTTTTCCATCAACGGTAGGGATGATATAAGGGTAGAAGATAGCGTCCTTACCCAGATTGGATACTGTGTCGACACCCGGATTATAACCCCACCACTGGTAATAAGGCTGCATGCCCACTTTGCCGGCTACAATGTCCGCGTTCATCGCATTAAAGTCTTTGATTGCAAATTCCGGATCAATGATGCCTCGCTTGTACCATTCTGACCACTCAGCCAGCGCATTTTTCATCTCAGGCTGCACGGATCCGTACACGAGTTTTCCATTGCTATCCTCCATCCACATATCCGGATGCGCATTCCATGCAATGGCGAGCAGGTTGAGGTAATCCAACGATTGGTCTACCGCTATACCATAACCACCGTGCTTTTCCATGAATTTTAGTGCGATATTTTTGATGTCTTCCACAGATTTCGGATCTTGGAGTCCCAATTCTTCTTTCCAGTCGTTCCGAATCCAGATGAAGTCTGGTTGTTCAATTAATCCCCAGTGCATCTGTGGTATCCCGTACAGCTTACCGTCCTTCTTTCCAGATTCGTAACTGTCTGCATCTGCTTCCATGTAACCTTTGAGACGATCTGAAGCGTATTGATCAAAGACCTCGGAAAGGTCCATGACCATATCTGCTTCGACTAACTGTCTCAGTTGTGATGGATTAACTCTGAATACGTCAGGAAGATCGTTCGATGCGATAGCCAAATTGAGTTTTGTATCGTACTCATCGCTAACCCAGTCTGTTTTGACGTTGATATCAAACTTCTCTTTGTATCGCTTAATCCATACATTGTTGGTGATATCGTCGCCCTTTGGATATTTTGCTGAAGTGTATTCTGATGTTACGGTGTGAATGGTTGTCGTTCCAGCCTCGTTGGAATCCGTGTCCGTTGTTGAACCTTTATCAGCACCGCTTCCATTGCTACAGGCTGCGAGTAATAAGGTTGACATGCACACAGACAAGACTAAGGCTTTCGTTTTCTTGTTCATTTCTTTTCCCCCTTATCAGTCATATTTCAATAACGCTTACTTGAAAATATTCTAAACGAGAAAGGGGGAACGTGATATAAAGGTTATTGACGAGAAGCGGTATCTTTTTTTACTTTTGAGTTGTGGCGGAGAAAAGAATAATGAGCTTTGTGCACTTTTTTTACTTTGAGCTCCTTCTTTTTTTACTCATGACTCCAAAAATTGCTTTAGATGACGATCGATAACGATTGAATCCTCTTCGTTTGCTCCGATTCCAAAGCAGTGTCCCCACTTGGACTCTATAGGTTGATACAGCGCGTTTGGCATATGCTGAGCATCATACGCACTATCTTCTGGCGTGAAGAACAAGTCACTTGATCCTGGCATAACGAGTGCAGGAGAAGTGATCTTGCTTAATGCCTGTTCGAAGTTGCCGTCATCTACGGGATTATCGCTAATGTCTCCATATATTCCTGTACGCAACATGGTAATCAAGTCGTTAGCATCAAAGGGAAGAAATACCTGATCCCAGTAATCTTCTACATAAGATTTCAAGGTGTCGAAACCCTCAGATTGATACAATTTCTCCAAATAGTACGCCTGCGAGAACCCCCATGGAGCATAAGCTCTTCCCATCGCTGCGAGACCGGCAACCGGTGGGCGTTCATATCTACCATTTTTATAATTCGAATCTGCCTGTAATGCCGCGATCATTGCTTCGAATACCAACTGTGTATGGGGTCTGCTCTTTGCCGTTCCGCCAAAGGGGGCAATACGTTCGACCATCTCAGGATAACTGGTTCCCCATTGATAAACCTGCATGGCTCCCAGCGACCAGCCCACAACAAGTTTGATTTTGGAGATACCGAATTTTTGAGTGATGAGTTGATGTTGGGCATGCACATTGTCATACATGGAGATCATAGGGAAGTTATTCTTATCATATGGGGCAGGGGTATTACTTGGAGAAGACGATAACCCGTTACCCAACATATTGGGCACAACGATAAAATAACGACTGGGGTCCAGTGCCTTGTCTGTTCCAATTAACCATTCATTATCTGTGTGAATTCCAGCAAACCATGTTGGGACAACAATAACATTGTCCTTTGCCGCATTTAAGTTTCCATAGGTCTTGTAAGCGATAAAGGCTAGAGGGAGCCGTTGTCCCGATTGAAGTAATGTATCTCCTAGGTTATATGTTTCATAATCGTTCATAGATTGATTCTCCTTATAAAATAGTAATAACTTGATTTCACTCTACAATACGTCTATTATCAATTCAACGAAACGTTATCGAACATATCATTCATTTATTTTGAACTTAGGGGGGTGCCTGACTCATGGAAATACGCCAGCTAAAAACCTTTTGGACACTTGCATCGACCTGCAGCTTTAGTCAAACTGCTGAATTATTGAGCTATGTACCGTCTACCATAACCATGCAAATCAAATCGCTGGAAGAAGAGCTTGGGGTGAAATTGCTGGATCGATTAGGCAAAAAGGTTGTGTTAACGGATGCTGGCCAACAGTTTCTGCCGTACGCCACTAAGATTTTAAACGATGTAGAGGAAGCAAAGTGCATATCCACTCAGCACGGAGAATTGGCGGGAACGGTGGTGATCGGAGCAGATGAAGTGCTGTGTGCATATCTTCTTCCAGCCTTGTTCAAACGCTTCCGAGCGGACTATCCTGGTGTGCGGTTATTGTTCCGCCCCTTGTCTGGGCAAGAGCTTAAATCAAGTCTGAGAGAAGGACATGCCGATGTCGTTTTTGTATTGGATGAGCCTATAAATTCCAAAGACCTTCATTCAGAGTTTTTAAAGGAGGAGACCTTTCAAATGGTCGTTTCTCCCGATCATATGTTAGCATCGCGTTCCGCGTTAGTTATCGATGACTTCCACAAACAGCATTTTTTGCTGACCGAAAAGAACTGTTCGTATCGCACTTATTTTGACCAATCCATAACAAAGAAAGGTGCAGATGCTCTGACAGAGCTGGAGTTTCATAGTGTAGAAGCCATTAAACAATGTGTTGCGGCTGGTCTAGGGATCGCTTTATTACCTGAAATGGCTTTGAAGAAAGAGTTGAGCGATGGGGAAGTGGTTGCTCTGCCGTGGGATTTATCAGATGTATCCTTTTCTGCGCAAATGCTCTGGCATCGGGAAAAATGGATCTCTCCGTCTATGGCTGCTTTCATGGAGGTCGCCAAGAGTGAGTTGATTTGATTGTTCAGAATTTGTTTAGATGTATGTGTTAAAATATTCTTCATGGAGATCGTGAGGTTAAATGGAATCAACCTTCAACAACATGATACAGATATATATGGGGGATTAGCAATGGAGAGAAAGATTAGAAATTCTGCAAAAGCATTGATCATTAAAGACGGGAGAATGCTTGCAATGAAGCAGGATGATAATGATGAAGTCATCTACATCCTGCCTGGTGGGAGCCAGAATGCAGGCGAAACGCTGACGGATGCTGTGAAGCGTGAAGTTGCGGAAGAAATCGGAATAGATGTAGAACCATTATCACTGGAATTTGTCATTGAAGGGGTATACGGTGAAGCTCTTCATCGTGTAGATTTTGTTTTTTTATGCGAGTACATAGGTTTGATGGACCAAGATAGTTCTATTCTGCCAAGTGACGAAAACCAAGTGGAATATGAATGGCTCGAAATTAAAAATATAAACGAACTACCTTTATTTCCTTCAAAATTACGAAAGCAGATCATTAGATTGGTTGAGGGAGAAAAAACGGTTATGTATTTAGGAAATGAGGAAGATGACGACCTGAATAGTTAGATGTGTACACGGATGTGTTATTCGTCAACAAGCGGCCGTCTTGTATTTATAAAGAAAAGGCTATTTCAAAGGACATGATGGTCCAGTGAAATAGCCTTTTTGTCGTTGAACAAAGTGTAGAGAGCGATTCAAAATGAGCATCTATGCTAAGGGGTTACATTAGGCCAGGAGTTATATTTCTTGTTGCTTCACACCTGCTGTCATATTTTTCTGACCCCATATTACCATGGATTCAATTAAAGGAACCAATTCCTTGCCTGATTCTGTGAGCGAATACTCCACTCTCGGTGGCACCTCGTTATATTGCTCCCGATGCACGATGCCGTAATGAATCAAATCCTTCAAACAGTTCGTTAACATCGTTCCGGTAATGCCAGGCAGTCTTCTTTTTAATTCATTGTAACGTATACAGTCATTTTCACTGAGGATTGCCAGGATCGGAAGATTCCACTTGCCTCCAATGACCTGAAATGCATAAGTCGCTGGACATAACTGATCGAAATTAAACTCGTATTTCACTTGATACCCTCCAATAGTATACTTTTTGATACTAAGTCAGAAAAAGAATCGTACTTGTTCAGAAGATTGTAGACATTATAATCAAACTAACACAAGAAAATCAATTCATAAGACAATATAAAGGCGGGATACACGTGAGTAACGAATCAATGATGTGTGATCTGGAAACAGGCGTGTGTGGTGTGAGCGAAGAAGAGGCGATGCAAGAAATCAATCTGAATCACGTTGAGAAAAGGATAACTCTTTATTACGCAACAGATCCGATCTGCTCTCACTGCTGGGCGCTTGAGCCTGTGCTTCATCGGTTTATTGAGGAATACGGTCATTATTTTACGCTGCAAATTAAAATGGGTGGGCTACTGGCTAACTGGAATGGTTTCTCGGATGGCGCTAACGGGATTCAGAAACCTTCAGATGTTGCAGAGCATTGGAAGGAAGTGGGTGAACATTCACGCATGCCCATCAACGGTTCCTTATGGCACGATAATCCAATACTTTCTTCCTATCCGCCATCTCGCGTATTTAAGGTCATTCAGAGTACACATCCTGGGAAAGAGCAGGACTTCTTAAGACGTGCGCGTGAAGCCGTGTTTGTATTTAATCGAAATATTGGAGAAGATGATGTGCTGACGGATATCGTCAATCAACTGGGTTTGAATGGAAAAGAAGTGGTTGAGGCGGCTGCAGAGCAATCTGCACAAGAGTTATTAGAGGAAGACTTTGAGAGTGTCGCTAGTTTGGGAGTTAGAGGTTTCCCATCAATTATCATTGTGAATGAAGAGAACCAGGGTATAAAAATTGTCGGAGCCCGTTCTCTTGAAACATATGTGCAAGCACTTCAGCAGGTGCTCGGTGGTGATCTGAAACCCAAACAGATAACCTCGTTGGAGCAGAAAATCAATGAGGGACACCTTCTTTTTTCTAAAGAAATGGAGGTCTTGTACAATATCGAAAAGACTGATATTGAATCATATGTGAAATCTGAATTGGCAGAGCACACATATCGTGTGGGTCATATCTTGAATGAGATGTATATCGAGCATATCTGAGACAGGAGCCGTGTAAGAATCTTCCTGCTTTCGGCACACGGATGTGTTATTCGCACAGGCAAGTCGTCCACCCATTGCGTAGACTGAAGTAGATCAAGTCAAGTGAGGTGAATTCCATGGCTAAAACCAATGAAATACACGTCCGGGTGAAACGGCTCAAGGATCGCCCAGTCTGCGTGACTCTTCATAATGGCGAGACGTACGTCGGGTACATCTCTGGCGTTAACAGCGAAGGCGTAGTGCTTACCGGGGGCGGAAAGCTTACTCAGGCCGCAATCACAGCACCCTCATCTGAAGGCAGTGCTCGCAAAACCAAACCGAAAGCAGGGGCTACGAGAAAAACAGCATCCGCTCGAAACCGTAAACGGGTGAACAGCACACGTAAGTCGCAAGTACGATCCCGGTCGATGTCTCGCTCAACGTCTAGGCAAGCCCAGGTATCATCTTTCATGCCTATGCTAGGCTCATTGTTAGGTGGCTTTGGCGGTGCAGGCTCGATTGGAGGTATGTTAGGCGGTGGTATGCGGTTGTTTGGCATGATCCAGCGGTTTACTCCTGTGGTCAAAATGGGGTATGGCATGATTAAGCAGATTCAGCCATTTATGGGGGCAGTTCAAGGGCTGATGACTCCAGCAAGCCAAGCAGCTCAGGCTGAAACCGAAGGGGAAGAGGAAGCACAACAAGGATAATACTTGAAATGAAAATCGTGAAATAGAACACAACCTTCGTTGCATTTGGGAAGGAAGCATTGCTAGTATGTTGGGTGATTTGATCTTTTTCTGATCTGTTCCTTATCTTCTTCTCTGTTCTATTTCAGCTTCTTCGCTAGATGCTTCACTGCAAGCTGCTCTCCGTACGCCAAACGGAGGGTGGCTTATTTGCTTATGCTGTATATGTGGTTCGAACCAGCTCGATTTAGCATGCTTGCTCAGTGCTAACGAACCTCAGAAACCTTATTCGGGTCAATATCAAGCCATTAAAATTCTAACGAACATGACAAACCCTATTTGCTGCAAAGTGTAAGTGCGAGGAATAAAAACTGAGGTTTCCAATACGCGCCAAACGTCTAACTTTGCAACCATGTAGTTCGGCCGACCACTGTCATACAGCAAAAAGCACCGCGCGCTGGGAGCTGTACGCGGTGCTTTTTGCTGTATTGCAGAGTGGAAACCGATTCTATTCCGCTGTTATTAAGCCTTTATGCCTGTTTGGTTTTGAGGCGAATCACGTTCCATGATGCTTTGTTCAAGACTGCTTGCACTTTACCCTGGTCAACCGTTGTATATCCGCCGTTGTGAGGAACAACGTTACGTGGGTTTTCTTTGGTATTAGTGGCTTTCAAGTCGTTGTTCTCCAGTACGATATGCTCCACGAATGTCGTTTCTCCGAAGGAACGCAGGTCCACATTCAGTTCCATTTGCTCATCCAGATGTCTATTCACCGCAAAGATTGTGATTGTGCCGTTCTCTTCATCATGCACACTGATTGCTTCGAGATAAGGCACATCTGTAAAGTCTTTGGAATCATATTTAGGTGAAGTTGTGATGGATCGCAACACCTTACCACGTCCGAAGTTGGATGCGTGCATGAATGGGAAATACGTCGTCTGGAACCAGATTGCTCCGTTATTTTCCGTCATGATTGGTGCAATGGTGTTAATCAACTGAGCAAGGCAAGCCATTTTTACACGGTCGGCATGCTTGAGTATGGTAATCAGGTAACAGCCCACAGCTAGAGCATCTTCATGTGTATACACATCTTCAAACTCTGGAGGCGCAATCTGCCACCGTTCTTCCATACGGCTTGTGCCAATGGATTTCCAGACATTCCATTCATCCAGAGACAGCATCAATTTTTTCTTGCTGCGTTTTTTGGCTTGTACAAAATCACAGATCGAAGCCACACTATCAATAAATTGATCCAGATCCAGCGATGTCGCCAGGAAGTCATACGTGTTGTCTTTGTTATTGTTGTAATACTGATGCAGGGACAAGTAATCCACATTTTCATAGGTGAGATCCAGTACGGTTGCTTCCCAATCTGCAAATGTACTCATGTCACGGCTGGAACTGCCGCAGGCCACAAGCTCGATCTCAGGGTCTACCCATTTCATCGCTTTAGCGGTCTCATTAGCAATACGTCCATACTCATGTGCGGTCATCGCACCAATCTGCCATGGTCCGTCCATTTCGTTACCAAGACACCACGTTTTGAATTTATGCGGGTCCTTGTAACCATGAGAGATACGCAGATCACTCCAGTATGTGCCAGATGGGTGGTTGCAGTATTCGACCAGGTTTCTGGCCGCATCAATGCCGCGAGTACCCAGATTTACAGCCATCATCACTTCGGTTCCAACCAGTTTGGCCCAATCTGCAAATTCATTTGTTCCTACCGCATTCGTTTCAATCGTCCACCATGCCAGTTCAAGTCTGCGTTTACGCTCCGCTACCGGACCAACGCCGTCCTCCCAATTGTAACCGGATACGAAATTACCGCCCGGATAACGAACGATGGGCACGTTCAAAGCCTTGATCGCTTCAATGGCGTCCTGACGGAAACCTTGAGCATCCGCCGTGGGATGACCTGGATCATAAATACCGCCATATACTGCGCGTCCAAGATGTTCTATAAATGAACCATAGACACGTGGATCAACTTCAGCAATCTGAAAATCTTTATCAATAAGCATTTTGGATGTAAGCAATGAGAAAACCTCCATAGAATTAATTTTAGGTGTGTAAGAAAATTTATTTCACGCTGAGTTCGCATAAAAGCAAAATCAACTCATTGATTTGTTATCTAATATGTATCATAATGCTATTATGTTGAGCAAGTTCATTTCGAAGGGTTCGCTAAAAAGCGAATCCTAAATCGGTAATATATTGAATTCTATAGAGATAAGGAAGTGAAGGTCATGATGCTTGGCACGGATGCCTCATCCTTGATCATATATGAGGCGCTCGCCAGCGAGGCCCGTTTAAATATCGTTCGCTTATTATTGCAAAACAGGGAGATGCATATCAATGCGCTTGCCAAAGAGCTGTATCTGAGCAAAGCCATCGTTAGTACACATGTGAGCAAATTGCAGAAAGCGGGCATCGTAGGCAGCCGTATGAAGCGTGAGAATGGTGGAACATATAAATACTGTTTTATTCTGCAAGAATTTATGACTGTCAATCTTTCTCCTGAACCAGTAGATGCTCCTTACCATGAAGTCTCTATTCCGGTTGGTCAGTATACGGATTACGAAGCTTGGCCCACCTGTGGCATTGCCACAACAACACAAATGATTGGACAATATGACACACCGGCCTGCTTTATGGATCCGGATCGGGTCAATGCAGGTATCCTTTGGATGGCACGAGGTTTTCTTGAATATAAGATTCCCAATTATCTCAATACAGAACAGCATCTCCAGGAAATTGAAATTTCACTCGAACTCAGTTCGGAAGCACCCCAAGTCAATGAAAACTGGCCTTCCGACATTCGCTTTTCACTTAATGGCAACCACTTGGGAACATGGACAAGCCCAGGGGACTTTGGGGATCGGAAAGGCAAGCATACACCGCTATGGTGGAAATTGGACGTCAACCAGTATGGTGTACTGAAGGTGCTGCGCATTAACGGAGAAGGGACGTTTATGGATGGCCAGCGCATCTCGGATGTGTGTATTCATGATCTACAACTGGACTCATCCACCTATTGGACGTTTGGATTGAAGCCGGAAGAGGGAGTAGCTGGCCGAGGGGGGCTTACCCTGTTTGGCAAAGGTTTTGGCAACTATGATCAGGATATCCTGATTCGATACTATTATAATGCTGAGGAAAACAAAACTTCGGATGAATAGGATATGCGATTTCATGTTAGTTTATATAGAGGCAATCTCCATATGAACGAAGTGCATAACAATTCCAGAGTAATGGTATTGACAACGATTACATGGCTGGTATAGAATACAGCTAAATAAGGAGTGTCACTGATTCGATCAGGCACCACCACAATCTGGATTTCACAAGTTTGTTTGACTTGTGTTCTGGATCATGGTGGTGCTTTTTGTATATTGGGGGTGAGAACATCATGAGGTTCAAAAAATCGTTAAATAATAACATCGCCCTGGCGGAAGACACGGAAGGTTGCGAAGTCATTGTCATCGGAACGGGTGTTGGCTTCAAAAAAGTGAAAGGACAGCCGATTGAGCAGAGCCAGATCCAGAAAATGTTCAGAATCGGCTCGAATGACAAATATCAGCGAGTCGAGCAATTTCTCAGCGATATCCCTCTGCAAGTTATCGACATTACGGATCAGATTATTGAAGAAGGCAAGACGTTGATTGGAAAAAAGCTGAATGACTCGATCCTGTTAACACTGGCAGACCATATTCATTTTGCGCTGGATCGTTTCAAAAAAGGTGTGGATGTGCAAAATCCGCTTCACTGGGACATTCGCCATCTATATCCTGCCGAATACCGTGCCGGAGAATGGGCAGTTCAAAAAATCAATGAAGCTTTTCTAGTCTCACTGCCATCTGGTGAATCAAGCTCTATTGCCCTTCATTTCGTGAACTCACAATTCGACTCGGGCAGTATGAACCAAACAATTAAAATTACACAGATGATTAACGACATTATAGGGATCATGACGGAACATTTCGGAATGGTACTGAATCAGGAATCTGCTGATTTTTCCAGGTTCATCACCCATCTGAGATACTTCATTGTTCGTCAGTTGAACCGGGAAGTGCTCTCTTTTAAAGATCAGCAATTTCTATATGATGTATTGTCGGAGCGATATCCTATCAGCTTCCAATGCGCACTCAAAATAAAGGAGGCGATGGAGAGGCAACGCGGATTCGTGATTACTCCCGATGAGATGGTATATCTCATGATACACATCGAGAGGGTGACATCCCGTACCGATATGGATTAATCTCAATACAACCTGTTTGAAGTTATACCATCATCAATATGAATTGAATATGGAGTGTTACTGATTCGATCAGGCACCACCAAATGTTTCCGACTCCGCATCTGCGGCGGGCCGGGTTTACATTTGGTTTTTTTTTCGCCAAAAAAGGAGGAAGCATCATGAATCACCGGGAGTTGTCCAAGGAAATTATTCGATTAACGGGCGGACAGGAAAATATTACGCAAGCTTGGCATTGTATCACACGACTTCGCTTCAATGTTCGAGAGCAAAACAAAGTTCAATTGGAACAGATCAAAGCACTCGATGGCGTGCTCGGTGCACAGTTTCAGAACGATCAGTTTCAAGTGGTCATTGGTAACCAGGTTGCAGCCGTATATGAGCAGATCGAGGATCAGATGAAGCATAGTGGCATATCAAAGCCTGAAACAGACGCGCCGCGCTCTAAAGGGATTAATGCTGTTTTGGATACAATCTCCGGCATTTTCACTCCGATTCTGCCTGCCATCGTAGGTACCGGGATGTTAAAGGGGATTCTGGCACTGCTCGTTACACTTGGCGCGATGCAGGAGAAAAGCGGTGAGTATCAAGTTCTGTCTTCCATAGCAAATGCGGCCTTTTATTTCTTGCCTTTCCTTCTGGCTCTATCATCTGCCCGCAAGTTCAAAGTGAATGAATATATCGCCCTGACGCTTGCAGGTACTTTATTGTACCCAACGATTCTGAATGCGTATCTGGCAAACCAGCTTGAGCCGATTCGTTTTCTCTCCCTGCCCGTGTCGATTGTGAATTATACTCAGTCCGTTATTCCCATTATTCTGGGTGTGTGGCTTCTGAGTTATGTACATCGTTGGGTTGATCGTTTTATTCCCGGTCCTGTCAAAGTCATCTTTACCTCGATGATTGTGCTCGTCATCACGGTGCCGATTCTATTAATTGCGATTGGCCCTTTAGGGACTTACATGGGCATCTATCTGGAAATGGGTACTTCCTGGCTCTTTGCCCATTCGGGTCCGTTAACCGGCATTATTCTCGGCGGCCTCATGCCTCTGATTGTTATGACGGGTATGCATTATGCGTTCTTCCCAGGCACATTGCAGAATCTGAGCAAACTCGGATATGACGTGCTTTTGCTACCGATCAACCTGATAACCAATATGAGTCAGGCTGGTGCAGTCACGGCTGTTTTCCTCAAGACCAAAGATAAAAAAATGAAATCCATTGCTTTATCCAGTGGCATATCCGCCTTGCTTGGTATTACTGAACCCGCACTGTATGGTGTCACCTTGAAGCTGAAAAAACCGTTTTACGCTTCACTCATTGGTGGGGCAGCAGGGGGTGGCTTTATTACCGCAGTGGGTCTGAAATGCTTCGGTTTTGCTGTACCAGGATTGCTTTCACTTCCGTTGTATATTGGCCCGGATGGTGGCATGTCTAATTTCTGGTATGCATTAATCGGAATTGGCATCAGCTTTAGTGTTTCTTTCGTAGTGACTTTGCTGCTCAAGTGGGAAGAGCCAAATACACGCAATTCCGCCATGTCCGACTCAGCACAAACATTAACCGAACAGGAACTGAATACAACTACTACCTTTTCGCAAGAAACGGTGACACCTGTCACAGTACATTCCATCGAGGAAAAGAAGGGGGAGGTGTTCAGCCCGCTCACTGGTGAATTGGTGCCGCTCTCAGAGCTTCCGGATCAAACGTTTGCTGAGGAAATGACCGGGAAAGGTATTGCAATTCGTCCGCAGGATGGACGTGTTACAGCTCCTTTTGACGGAACCGTCACGTTGGTTGCCAAAAGTAAACATGCGATTATGCTGACCTCATCTAGTGGAATTGACATTCTCATTCATGTTGGACTAAACAGTGTATCGCTCAAGGGGAAATTTTTTGACGTGAAGGTTGTTGCCGGACAAGAAGTGAAGAAGGGTGATTTACTTCTGGAATTTGATAGGGATGGCATTCAGGGTGCGGGTATTGACCTTGTGACACCAGTCATCGTAACCAATACGCCGGATTACCTCGATGTAGTACCTGTTCAGGTGAAGGGGGTGATTCCAATGAATGAATTGCTTCTCCTCACCGTTCGTTAACAGCTTCATGAATACCATATACAAAAAAAGGAGAGAAACAACATGACAAAAACAATTAAACACTCATTTCCTAAAGGATTTTTATGGGGCGGAGCTACCGCTGCCAATCAGCTGGAAGGTGCATATGACGCAGACGGCAAAGGACTCTCAACCTCAGACATGGCTCCATTCGTTCCTCATGAGGAGCGCAATGGCAAGGATTTCACCTTCGACGTGGATTCTGTTCAATTAGAAGAATATCTGAGCGGTAACACCAACGTATATTTCCCGAAACGGAACGGCGTGGATTTCTACCACCGCTACAAAGAAGACATTGCCTTGTTTGCGGAGATGGGCTTCAAAGTGTTTCGTCTTTCGATCGCCTGGACACGGATCTTCCCTACAGGAGAAGAAGCCGTTCCCAATGAAGCTGGTCTTGCCTTCTATGATAACGTGCTTGACGAACTCTTGAAATACGGCATTGAGCCGCTCGTAACGATCTCTCACTACGAGATGCCCGTAGAGTTAACCCGCAAGTACAACGGCTGGGAAAGCCGCGAGATGATCGATCTGTATCTGAAATTTGCCAATACGCTGTTTGACCGTTACAAAGACAAAGTGAAATACTGGATTACCTTCAATGAAATGAATATGATGCTGACAAGTCTGTATACTGGCGGCGGCATTCTGGAAGATAAAATTAAGGGCACACCAGAGCAGGTAGCCTATCAGGCAACTCATCATCAATTTGTTGCAAGCTCACTGGCTGTCAAAAGTGGTAAAAAGAAGATGCCCAATGCTCAGATTGGCTGTATGATCTGCCGTCTGGAAACGTATGCTGCTTCTAGTAAACCGGAAGATGTGTTACAGACGATGAAGGAAGATCAGATGAACCTGTTCTACCCAGAGGTACAGGCACGGGGCGAATACCCATCCTATATGCAAAGATATTTTGAGGAAAACGGCATTAAACTGGTTAAAGCTCCTGACGACGATGCCATTATCCGGGATAATACCGTGGACTTTATTGCTTTCAGTTATTACATGACGTATATCGGAAAATATGACCCGAATGACAACAGCAACTCTGGTATGCTGGTAAGTCAGATTAAAAACCCTCATCTGAAAGCTACCGAATGGGGATGGCCTATCGATCCGATTGGTCTTCGCGTCGCGCTGAACCGATTGTATGACCGTTACCGGATGCCGCTCTTCATCGTTGAGAACGGGCTGGGTGCTATCGACACACCGGAAGAGGACGGGGCAGTCCATGACCCTTATCGCATCAATTACTTGCGCAGCCACATTGAACAGATGAAAGAAGCTGTCGCTGACGGCGTTGAATTGATGGGTTTCACTAGCTGGGGACCTATCGATATCATTAGCTGCTCGACTTCTGAAATGGGCAAACGTTATGGTTTCATTTATGTAGATCAAGACAATGCCGGCAATGGTTCGCTTGAAAGAACTCGCAAAGACTCCTTCCACTGGTACAAACAAGTTATTGAATCGAACGGAGAAACACTGTAATTATAAAAAATTTTACATGCCGCCCATATGGGCGGTATTTATTTTGCACTAGTCAAATAAGGGATAATTATGTAAAATTGTTTTATTAAAACAAGAGGAGTGAATTCAATGTCTAACAAGGTGATTGTGCTTTAGGTTCACAAAAGGATATTTGCGTTACAGGGATTCCTTTTGTGGACATTGCAGTGCGGGAAACCGTCCCGACAATGTTTACTGGAGGAGATCATGATTAACTTTAACGAGGCTGTTAACATTAGCAATACACATGTACTGTCGCTGGTATCCGAGCTGTTTCATCTGGAGGGTTACAACATTCAGCTTATTCCGCCTCATGAGGGTGGACGGAATGTCGTTTACACCTGTGAGCAAGAGGGGTGCGAATCTCTAATTCTCCGAGTATCTTTTTTGCCTGACCGAAAGCGGGAAGATTACATTGCCGAACTGGAGTATGTCCGGTATTTATTTGAGAACGGTGCAAGTGTCTCGAATGTAGTTAGCTCGAAAAAGGGCTTTTTGTTAGAAGAGATCACTTATGATGAGCATACATTCTTTGTCTGTATGTTTGTGAAGGCCAAGGGAAAGTTGCTGGTAGAGAACCATTACCAGTATCGTGAAGGGGTCCCACTTACCGAATACTATTATAATAGCGGTAAAGTTCTGGGGAAAATGCATCAGCTATCGAAAGGGTACACTCCCGTCCATCGCCGGCATCATTTGATTGACAATTACAGCGGTGAATATATCGATAACCTGGTACCTGAATCATTCCCTCTGCTTAAGGAGAAGATGGTCGAGCTCCTGAATACCTTACAAGGTTTGGATACAAACCAAGAGACATTTGGCATGATCCATTTTGATTATAACGATGGGAATTACTCGATCGATTTTGATACCGGTCAGATCACCGTGTATGATTTTGATAATTCATGCTTTGGTTGGTATATGTATGATCTGGCCGATCTATGGACACACGGAGTCGGCTGGGTTCAATTTGAGCCGGATGCGGATAAACGCAGACAGTTCATGGATGACTATTTTCAAAATGCCCTCGCTGGATATACTTCCGAGACCAAGATCGAAGATTCGATGTTGGAGAAGCTGCCTTTATTTATTCAAGTTACTCTCTTGGAGAATATTCTAGGTCAATTTGAGGAAATGCAGCGTGCTGGCGAAGAACCGGAAGCTGACGAAGCACTGTTGTATCTCATTAAATGTCTGGAAGAGGATATACCATATAAGGGATTTTTCCATGAGATGTATTCCACTGAAGCTCCTTTTGAGTATGAGGGACGCTGAAGGGACCTGTACGTAAACTAAACCCTGAATAACCAAGGATTCATCAAGTAGGGAGGCAGCCGGATCGACCGGTTGCCTCTTTGTTTGTCTGCGGCATGTTATTCAAATTTGGAAGGAGGTACGTTGTAAAATTTTTTGAATGCTTTGGAGAACGTGAAGGGGTCGGGATAACCCAGAAATCCGGCAATTTGCTGGATCGTATATTTTTTCTCGTACAGATAGTCTCTGGCCCGGTTCATTTTGATCTGATTGATATACTGCCCAGGTGTTATACCGAGAATTTTTTTGAACAAAGAAATAAAATATTTCTCAGAGACGCCAGCAATGTCTGCAAGCTCGTTAACTCGGATGGCACGATGCAGATTCGCATCCACGTATGGGAAGACATTTTGCAGAACCTCCAGACTTCCTTCAATTTTCCTCGGTTTTCGGTCTTTCAGAAACTCACCATGATACAGCCCTTGCCCATGTAATTCCAAAATTTTGGCGATGACGAGAAGCAGAGAGGCTTTCAAGTAGAGTGGACTGGCGGAAGTACCGCTACTCTGCTTGAATCTTCGATAGGACGAAGTGAACAGCGTTGATTCCTCTTGAATCAGATTGCCAGGTACGATGCCCGGGAGTTGAAACTCGCTGAGAATCCGCTTCTGCTCAGCGATGCTGAAATCAAAGTGCATGTAAACGAATCGGCAAAACTCTCCGGTCGTGGAAGCCATATAGGGCATATCCGGATAAAAAAACACCACATCACCCGGGTTTGCCATATGCTCGATTCCATTGATGGTAATTTGCACGGAGCCTGCTGTAATGAACCACAGATCATAATCGGAATGAGACTTGCGCTCCGTCCAATTGCTGTCGTGCGTTTGTTCCAAATAAGAGCTCATGCGAAGTGTGATATACTCCGAAAGTTCGTCGATTATACTCATATTTATAGTTCCTGCATGCATCTAACCCAACTCATTCCTCTCTACTTTATGACATCCTCTATTTTTAACTATCATATCAAAGGTTTTACTTCTTGTTAATTATCGTACGATATGACATGTTTTGAAAACTATCACACATTCCGATTCCAGCCCACTCCCCTATAATGAACTTATATCGTTACGAGGAGGGGTTATTGATGAATGCTACAAGTACACAACATCCAAAGGTGGTTGTTATTGGGGCGGGCAGCCTGTTTTTCGGTCGTCAGTCCATCTGGCAGATGGTTCACTCCCCATATTTGAATCAGGGAACGCTGGCCTTGGTGGATACGGACGAGGAACGGCTCTCGAAAATGGTAAAACTAGCGGAAATGGTCGCCAAGGAGAACAATGTATCCCTAAAGATTGAGGGTTCAGTCGACCGAAGACAGGTGCTGCCGGGAGCTGACTTCGTTGTGCTCAGCTTTGCGGAAGAATCGGTGAAATATCGAGGCATCGACTGCCAGGTTTCTCTAAAGTATGGGATTCGCATGTGTTCTGGCGATACGATTGGCCCGGGCGGAATCTTTCGCGCGATGCGGGAACTGCCAGTTATTATGGAATGCGCCAAAGACATTGAGGAGTTGTGTCCGGATGCTTGGGTGATCAATTATATTAACCCGTCTACCGTTCATGGCATCGCATTACATCGCTATGCTCCGAAGCTTAAATCGTTTGCGCTGTGCGATAGTCATCATATGCCGCATAAGAAAGCCTATTACGCCGTACGAGCCGGAATCATTGGAGACAATAGCCAATTCACCGAAGAGATCAACCAGAAATTCGATTTTCGCATCGCTGGTGTCAATCATTTCACTTGGCTGCTCAAAGCCGAGTATGAAGGAAAAAATGTGATGCCCACAATTGCAGAAGCCATGCGCAAGCTGGCAGGTGATGAGAATAACGGTGGTGATCGCGGTGCAAAAGCTCTTTTTAACGATGCAATCACCTATGAACTGTATGATATTTTCGGAATCATTCCCACTTGCACAGCGCATACGAAGGAATACGTTCGGTATTGGCAGGGTCTTGGCAAAACTGCGGACGCCATTCCGCCATTATCGATCTGGGAGACAGAGGACAGATATGAGCGTCATGACGAAATGTGGCGTCAGGTGGATGACTTTCTTGCAGGGAACATCCCGATTGCCGATTATATGAGCACCTTCGGACCGGATCATGCGACTGACATCATCGAAAATATGGTGGGGAACTTGGGCAAAAAATTCTTCATCAATACGCTCAATCAAGGCGCAGTAACCAATATGAATACCGATTCGTTCCTGGAGCTACTGTGCGATGTAGATATGGATGGGGTGAAACCACTCCATGTAGGCGAGATGCCGCGCGGAATAAGAGGTATGCAAGAACTTGTACTGGATACGCATGAGCTTACGGTTGAAGCTGTTCTGGAACATAGCTACGAGAAGCTGAGAAGGGCGATGCTCACCGACCCGCTCGTGAGTTCCATCAGCGACGCGGACAAGATCATTCATGAATTGTTGGAACTGGAGCGTAAGATGATTCCGGACGTTTGGTATAAGGACAGACTGCAGTATAGCTAAGAATGGAGAATGATAATAGACCACGTCAGCTCCTTCAAAGGGCTAATGTGGTCTTTGCTGTTTACTATTCCCCCAAAAATCCTACTCCACTTTAAACAAGCCAGCATGGTCTTCATAATACGAAGTAATAAAATTACGAAATTCTCTTACAGCAGGAGATAACCATTTTTGTTTGACCCAGGATAGGCTAATGGGATATATAGCTGAATCATCTGCAATTTTTACATAACGTAACCCTAGTTTTCTACATACGGAGATCGGAATTAATGCAACACCCTGATTAAGCCTGATAATTTCAAGCAGGGTATGAGAATCGACCTCAAATGCATGATTGGGGAGGAAGCCTGCTTTTTCACAGAGCATGGTGGTAAATTGGCTGTACTCCTTATTATCGGCAAGGGAAATAAAGGGCTCATTTGCAACAACACTTAATGAAATGCTTGTCTCTCCGCCGTATGCATGATCCGTGGGCACAACAAGAACAATGTCCTCCTCAACAAGAACAACACTCTCAATCTCCTCATCCTGAATCGGATGCCCCGTAATGCCCAGATGCATGTCGCCTTTCTTCAATTCTGTAATAATTTCACTGCGTGTCCCAATACCCTGATGAAGCTTGGTTTCGGGGGTACCGTTGATATAGTCACTAATGAGACCTGTGAGGAACCGAGTATTCGTAATCGAGATCCTGATCGTATTGGAAATTTGCTGTTCCTCCGCTTTAATCTCCATCTCTGCATTTTCAATTTCAATAAAAATCCTGTTTACGTGCTTCAATAAAATTTCACCTGAGGAATTCAATTGAATGTTTCGTCCTCTTCTGTGGAATAAGGGGGTGCCCAGTTCATCCTCAAGTCTTTTGATCGTTAAGCTTAGGGAAGGTTGAGCAATATTCAATTGCGCAGCTGCCTTGGAGATATGTTCGGTATAGGCAACGGTCTGAAAGTATTTAAGCTGAAGCAATTCCATTTATCTGCACTCCTTATTTATTTTGATAAATATATATAGTGCTTATTATGTATTATATTAAATTTAAATATTGATGTAGAATTTTTTTATGAGATACAGATCAAATTTTTAAAATACCAAAAAATGACTATATAAGTTGAACTACTCATTTACACAATAACGGAGAGGACAGAAAAAACCTGAAAAAGCGAAGCGTTCGCCTAAAAGCTTTCTGAAAGAAAGCTGCATCGGAAGCATAAGCTATCACCGGATTTTCCCCTCTTAAAAGGGGAATCGAAAAATCTGGGGATAACAGCGATTGGAAGGTTGTTCTGTCATCGTAGTGTCAGTGTGAATGATCTTTAGTTCAACTTATATAGAACCAAAACATAAGGTAGGTGTCTTTGATGAAAATTGATGTGAATAACATAGCTAAAAATCTGAATACACCCTTAACGGCCCCGGCATACCCAATGCCACCGTACAAATTCGTGAATCGTGAATACTTGAATATTATTTACCGGACCGATGAAAAAGCTTTACGGGCAGCCGTACCAGAACCTCTGGAAATTACGGAACCTTTGGTTAAATTCGAAGTGATGTGGATGCCGGATGTTTCTGGGCTGGGTGCTTATACAGAAGCTGGACAAGTTATCCCTGTGCAATTCAATGGGGAGGAAGGCGATTATGTGCATTCGATGTACGTAGACAATTTCCCCGCGATAGCCAGTGGTCGAGAGCTCACCGCCTATCCGAAAAAGCTGGGTGCACCCAAGTTGTATACCGATTCAGATACACTTGTTGGCACACTTGATTATGGAACACTGCGTGTAGCCACGGCAACAATGGGCTATAAACACGTGGAGATGGATAAAGAGTTGGCCAAACGTGAAATATGCCGACCTAATTTTATGATTAAGATTGCTACGGACTATACCGGGAATTTAAGAATATGTGATCTGATCCGTACTCAAATTACGGACATCGAAGTGAAAGAAGCTTGGACAGGACCTGCCCGGCTTCAATTGTTCGAACATGCATTGGCACCTCTTGCAGATCTGCCTGTGTTGGAAGTTGTGTCCGCTTCTCATATTCTTACCAACTTAACTTTAAACGCTGCACAACCTGTATACAACTACCTGGAAGAGAAATAAGGAGGAAAAATATAATGAGAATTGCAATTGTAGGAGCAGGATCTTTGGGAACCATCGTAGGCGCATACCTTACGGATGGCGGAATGGACGTTGAGTTAATTGATGCATATCAGGAACATGTAGATGCTTTGAATCAAGCGGGTGCTAAAGTGACGGGTACCACAGAGTTTCAGGCCAAAGTAAAAGCAATTACTCCTGATCAAAAATCAGGACAATATGACCTCGTTTTACTTTTAACCAAACAACTCTACAACGATTCCATTCTTCAGGAATTACTTCCATTCTTGAAAGAAGACAGTATGGTGTGTTCTTTGCAGAACGGGATTCCGGAAGAAAAAGTCGCGTCTATTGTTGGTGAAAAACGCGTCATTGCAGGCTCCGTTGAATTTGGCGCTACGTTTATTAGACCAGGTGTATCAAGTCTTACAATCGAGTACACTCAATTTAAACAGTATGCTTTTCAGATTGGCGAATTAAATGGTGAAATCACCGAACGAATTCAACGCGTGAAATCAGTGTTGGATCTTGTGGGTGGAACACATATTTCCGATAACCTGGTTGGAACCAAATGGTCCAAATTGCTGATCAACAATGCATTCAGTGGTTTGTCTGCTGCATTAAATGGTGAATATGGGGAGATCATCGATCATGAAGCCGGCATTGTAAGTGCAGCTCACATTGCGGACGAGACGATTAAAGTTGCTCGTGCCAATGGGGTCACATTGGTTAAAATGAATGGATTCGACATCAGTTCACTCGAACTGAACAGCAAAGAAGATATCCCTGAACGGGTGAAAACATTACGTTACGTGATGGAGCCCTCCAGATTGCTCAAAGCAAGCATGCTTCAAGATCTGGAGAAGAACCGAAAAACGGAGATTGATTATATTAACGGGGTTGTTTCAAGCAGAGCAGAGGGTACCGGAATTGCGACTCCTTATAATGATTTAGTAGTAAAACTGGTCAAATCTGCTGAAGAAACTCAAACCGTTCCTGATTTTGACACGAACATAAAAGCTTTTGAAGAGCTATTAAGTGCACAATAATAAATTTAATTATTTCAACTGAAAGTCGCTAATATAGCGGCTTTTTTGTTGTATCAGTAAATCTAGTCAGGCTTGATTTAAAAACGGGATAGAGTGTTTTGCATGACTTTGTTTCCTAAGATTATACAAAAAGGGGAATTAAATTTGATATAATATAAACTTGCTGGTTATTTTTCTATTAGAAGGAGATAGGTATGAGGAAATCTTGGGGGGAATTCGTCTTTTATTTGGCGGTGTTTGTCTTTGTTTTGTTTATGTCCTGGAATGATTACTCACTATTTTTGACATTAGGGGTTGTGCTTATAGCCGCTCTTATCATGTTTATGTTGCGCTTTTATTATCCTTTGTCGTTGGAAAAACGTATAGACCGTGTGGAGATTTTCTTACGCAAACAGCAAAATACACCTGGCATTTACATTAATTATGTTCTTGCGAACAGACTCGATGATGAGGCAGAACTTGTGATGGAGCAGATTACGCAGAAATATAAGCGGAAGTCGACGCAGGCCTCGTTTAATGCCGCTTATGGTCTTCATCTCAAAAATATGTTTGCCATTCGGCAAGCTGTACCTCATATCGGCTTATCGGACTACCGTACATATTACGAAACTATTCTACTCTTGGAAGACGGGAAAAGTGGAGATGCGCGTGAAAGACTTCAATGCATTAAAAAACAGTGGATGCGATCAACATTGCTCGCGGGTATTGAACTCAAAGCAGAAAACCGTGATACCGCTATTCAGCACGCGCATGAAGCACTTAACTCTTCCAGAGGTGTTAATCGTTATGTTTTATATAAGGAATACGAAAGAGTATTACCAGAGGTTGTTGGACACATATCGTAAGATGGAGAAAATGTTTTGAAAAAATAAACCGTGCTTCACGGTTTATTTTTTTTCATTTACTAGCAGAGGTGTGAGTCCATCCTTAGCAAAAATAGAGGGTAGAATCGTCAATAACCTCTCACGGGTAAGGGGATCATCGTAGTTCCAGCCAGCTTCTACTATATGTACTTTACTGGGTGCCAACATGCCAATCAAAACCTGTAGCGGAGAAGGTATATTTACATTCATCTCCTCCTGGGGTACCATCACGAAGTTTCGGTCTCCAGCGTATTGAGTGATTTTATTATGATCGATTTGTAACCACGGTCTGCCATTAATGATCAGTTGATCTATGGTTTCGGTTGGTCGAAAACCAAGTGATTCATACACGGTAGCGGCAAATCCCGTCTGTCCCATAACATATATGTTTTTACCCAACAACAGATAGACAGTTGCTCGTTCTCCTACAATATAATCATCCGCCAATTGTCGCCGTATCCTCCTGACACTCTGCTCATAGCGGTCGATCCACTGTTCAGCCGTTCTGCTTCGACCGAAAAGATCCGCAATATAACGAAGACGCTCAAAAGTGCTGGTTGTTTCGCGATAGACGATGGTAGGGGCAATGGCGTCCAGTTGAGGTAACTGCTGCTCACTATAGTTGCCAAGCAGTATAAGATCAGGCTTAAGTAAGGAGACTTGCTCCGGTGCACCTTGCAGTCCAATGTCCGGCATGTGAAGCAGTTTGCTTCGATATATGACTTGTGATCTCATTGTTGTTATTCCCGCGCCGACTGGACGGATACCAATAGCAAGCAACTCCCCAAGGGTATGGGTACCTGTGGCCACAATACGAATAGCCGCATCAGGGAGGGAAATCTGCCTGCCGAGGGAATCGGTTATCGTTCTTTGCCTGGTACGTCTTTGTATATTCGCGTATTCCCGTGGAGGGTGTCCTGTGAGCTGGTGAAAACGCCGACTGAAATAATACTCATCCTTAAAACCGACTTGTCTGGATATCTCACGCAAGGTATCGGTAGAACTGGACAGTAGCTTTTTAGCATGCTTGACTCTAAGCTCTGCCAGGTAATCCGTTGGTTTCTTGCCAGTCATCACCTTAAACAATTTGCTATATTGCCATCGAACCATGCCGGCCATTTCGGCCAAGAACTCTACGGTTAGATCTTCGTTGTAGTGCTGCTCCATATAGCTGAGTGTAAGCTGTACCGCTTGATCATTTTGTACTGGCGGAGGAACGATTTCAAGCTGAGCCATCAGGCCAAGTATCAGTTGCAGCCGTGCCTGAGTAACTGCTAATTTTGATCGATGCGTAGGGGGATATTTCTTCTCCTGCAACCGATTTAGCTTGTTGGATTGCAAAGGCGACGGAGAGATCCAACCCTCGCCTGCCAACGCCGATTTTATAGTAGAAAGAGATAGCCTGTAAGGAAAACCAAGAATAAGAGGAGGGCAAGACGAGAGCAGATTTGACTTATCCACTTGAAAAGAAAGAAAGGTCAACCGGGCTACATGCGCTTGCTCTTTTATCGTTTTGAGAATGTAGGATTGCTGAGTAGGGAGCAGAATACAACTGCCTTGGCTCAGATCTTGGGAGATGTTGTTTGTTAACAGCCGAATTCCATGATCCAGAGCAATAAGCAATGTATATTCATTGGCAGCCTTGCTCTTGGTTGATGGATTATGATGATTGGTTTCCTGCAGTGGTGTGAGCTGAAGCAGATCATGCTGCTGCAGTTGGATGTATAGGGAAGCCATTTGCATTCTGGAGCACTCCGATCTAGTGATAATAATTCTCAATCACTAGTTTACCACATTTTACACGTTAGAGAATGTTTCGTTACAGACCTTATTACACGCAGTAAAAGTTTACAAACTCCAAAAATCCTCCATAACCCAAAGGGGGTGGAGGATTTCGAAGTTATCATCTATGCGATATTATTGATTCATCCATTTCGGTAGTTCATCAAGCAATTGCTCCAGTGCCAGCAGGTTGTCGGTATTCCAATCGGCTGATGCTGTGTAGACATGTCCTTGCTGAACGGCCGGCAATGTTTTCCATAGTGTGCTCTGTAACAACCGATCAGATTCAGCTCGACTTTCGTCATTATCCAGCGTTAGGACAAAGAGATGATCTCCAGCATAGTCCGGCATTAGTTCTTCCGAAAGTTCGACGAATGTTAGCTCCTTGTCGATAATGTTTTGCTGAATTGCTGGTGGAATTGCAAATCCGTGCTCTTGATACAAGACTACACCCAAGGAACGATTACCCATCACATAGAGCTGTTTACCCAACTGCAAGAAGATGGTCGCTGTTTCGCCCTCTGCCACATTCAGCTTGTCCCACATCGCTTCCGCTTTTGTATCAAATCTGCTGATCCATTGCTCTGCCTCATCCTGTTTGCCAAAAATGTTGCCAAGTTCGCGTACGCGTTCCGTAAATGGTAATGCCGAGTTGAACGGAATGGTAGGCGCAATCTTCGAAAAAGCGGTGTTTCGGTCAGCATCTTGGTTATAACCATTTAAAATCAAGTCAGGCTGCAAGGCTGTTATTGCCTCCAAATCACCAGGATTTCCGACATCCTCAATACCTTCTAATCGGTCTACAATATAGCTTTCGGAAGCATGAATCAGATTGGCTCCAACGACGGGAATATCCATGGCCAGGAGATCTCCAAGTGTTGAACCAAGATAGATCACCCGTTGCGGATGAGTGGGTATTTCAATCACTTCGTCTGTTTGGGTTGTATAGCTTTTTGTCGTTTGCTCGTTGGTCTTCACAGGTTCTTGTGAAGGGGCGCTTTCCGAACGGCTGCATGCTGCAAGGACGGATAGAAGAAGAAAGCATGCTCCCCATATCAATAGGTGTTTCTTAATTGCACTGTTCATCATTGATTCCCCCTGAGTTCTCTTTTTCTTATTGATAACCATTATCAATTACATGTAATTATAGGTGCCATTTCCGGGGCTTACAATGAAAAAAACGCAGTGAATTTATTTGTACAAATGTCAATGCGTGCATCTATTTGTTCGTTACATTATTTTTAATTCGCAGGGCGCTGTCATCGGAGTATGCGTGATCAAAAACAGCTTGCTGTATAAGGAATTAATAATCGTTGGATAATAATGACATTGACAACTGCACGTTTTTCCAAAATAATAGTATGTAATTGAATACTGGTACCTTTAATTCAGTCCAGAGAGGCTGGCAAGGGCAGCGGATTTCATAATCACGCGAGAATCAGGGCTTATTCCGTCATGGGATGCTCTGTGTCTTCGCGCGGGTTATGATGCAAAAAGAGGCTACTTGTCAGTGTATATAACTTGACGAGTAGCCTCTTTTTTCTGCTTTTTTTGGTATCAGATACACTTTATGTTGGGGGTATTCTGATGAGCAAACAAGATCAAGAGTTTTCATGGCAAGCTGTGCCGAAAGCGCAAAGAAACCACTTTTGGAAGACATTATCGGTCATGCTCGGTTTCACTTTCTTCTCTGCAAGCATGCTGGCAGGAGGCACATTGGGCGTCAGCTTGACGTTCATGGAGTTTATTGGCATCGTACTTGCAGGCAATCTGGTGCTCGGTATCTACACAGGGGCACTGGCACATATCGCTGCCAAAACGGGGCTGTCCACACATTTGCTCGCTAAATATGCGTTCGGTGCAAAAGGGTCGTATCTACCTTCGTTCCTGCTAGGCTTCACACAGGTCGGATGGTTCGGAGTAGGCGTAGCCATGTTCGCGATTCCGGTCGCCAAAGCCATGGACTGGAACGTGTACCTGTTGATTATCGTGTTCGGACTTGCCATGACAGCATCAGCCATCTTCGGTATGAAGTCACTCGTCATTCTCGGATATATCGCGGTTCCTGCGATTGCCATTCTCGGTGGTTACTCCATGTTCGAAGGTGCGGGTTCGCTGGGTGGTCTGCAAGGGTTGCTTGATTACACGCCGACTCAGTCGCTTACCGCGGCGGCGGCATTGACGATCTGTATTGGATCATTCATAAGCGGCGGAACGCTGACACCCGATTTTGCCCGGTTTTCCCGAACATCGAAACAGGCAGTTACCGCAACAGTGATTGCATTCTTCCTGGGTAACTCACTCATGTTTCTGTTCGGTGCAGTTGGTGCGATGGCCTATAACCTGGCTGATATCTCGGAGGTCATGTTCCTGCAAGGATTGATCATCCCGGCAATCATCGTTCTGGGGCTTAATATCTGGACGACCAACGATAATGCACTGTACGCTTCGGGTCTTGGTTTTGCGAACATCACCAAAATCTCAAAGAAATTTTTCGTCATCGTAAACGGCATTGTGGGTACCGTATTCGCCATGTGGATGTACAACAACTTCGTCAGTTTCCTGAACGTACTGGGCGCGGCGGTACCATCCATCGGTGCTATTATTATCGCAGATTACTTCATTGTAAAACGTAGAAACTATAAGCCATTTGCCGACATGTCATTCAAAAATGTAAACTGGGTAGCGATGGTCGCTTGGGCCATCGGCGTTGCATTCGCCCAACTGGCTCCTGGCGTAACACCATTGAACGCACTGCTTGGTACAGCAGTGGCCTATATCGTCTTGATGCTGATTGTTCCTGCGAAAGAATCCAAAGAAATGGGGAAAATAAATGATTATACAGAACGCAAAATTGCGGGGTAAAGAAGGACTATGGAATATTGTTGTGAAAGACGGAAAGTTTGAACAAATTACACAATCGCTGGAAGTGACCGAGAATGAAGAGATCCTGGATGTCAACGGATCGCTTGTGCTGCCACCGTTCATTGAGCCGCATATTCATCTCGATACAACGCTCACAGCAGGTGAGCCGGAATGGAATCTAAGCGGAACGCTGTTTGAAGGCATCCAACGCTGGTCAGAGCGCAAGGCTTTCTTGACACATGAAGATGTCAAAACACGGTCCAAAACGGCACTGAAATGGCAATTGGCACAGGGTATCCAGCATGTGCGGACTCATGTGGACGTTACTGATCCAAGCTTAATTGCCGTTAAAGCGATGCTTGAAGTAAAAGAAGAAATGGCTCCATATATGGACATCCAGCTTGTTGCTTTTCCACAGGAAGGCATTCACTCTTATCCAAACGGGGCAGAATTGCTGGAAGAGTCACTGAAAATGGGCGTTGACGTGGTCGGCGGCATTCCACACTTCGAATTCACACGGGAATATGGCGTTGATTCAATGAAAGTTGCGTTTGATCTGGCTGAAAAATACGATCGTCTTATCGATATCCATTGCGATGAAATTGATGACGAGCAATCCCGTTTTGTTGAAGTTGTTGCCAAGGAAGCTTATGAACGTGGACTGGGTTCACGTACAACGGCAAGTCATACAACCGCGATGGGGTCATATAATGACGCTTATACGTACAAGTTGTTCCGTTTGCTGAAGATGGCAGATCTGAACTTTGTCTCCAATCCGTTGGTTAACATTCACCTGCAAGGACGCTTCGACACGTATCCGAAGAGAAGAGGGCTGACGCGTGTCAAAGAGTTGCAGGAAGCAGGTCTGAATGTGTGCTTTGGTCACGATGACATCTTCGATCCATGGTATCCGCTCGGTACAGGCAACATGCTGCAAGTACTGCACATGGGGATTCATGCTTCGCAGTTGCTTGGTTACGACCAGATCGTAAATTCAATCGACCTCATTACAAAAAACAGCGCAAGAACGTTACACATTGAGGATGTATACGGTATTGAAGAAGGTAAACCTGCTAACTTCATCGTACTTGAAGCAGAGAACGAATATGAGGCTGTTCGCAAACAAGCCGGCGTACTTTATTCTTACAGAGGCGGCCGTAAAGTTGCGGAATCGAAGCCGCGAGACACATCCATCATTTTTGAAGGCGGAACAGAAAAGGTTACTTTTAATAAATAATAGATATCGGTCTGTTGCTGTCTGGATGTAAATGATGTAACGAATACTTCCATTGAAAGTCGCTATTGTAGCGGCTTTTTTTGTTTTTTGTACTAATTACGCAATGCATTATGTTACTGGAGCCAGAATAGAAAGGTGCTCTGAGCACCAATCCAACATTCAATCTACCTTAAGTGCTTCACTAGAAGCCTGCTTCCCGCCTTTTTTACGAACAAAACTAAGGATCAGCAGTAGCAGTGGTAACAAGCCAAATAAAAAAATGGACATATTGCCGAGAAAATCACCCAAAGCTAACGTTTCCTCCAGGTTTTTAGGCAAGTAAGCAATCAAATACAGCACTGGTAACATCGCAAATTGTATTCCGGTAATTTTTTTGAGACGAAACAAATCTCGAATACCAATGGATGCAAAATAGTGTTTAAAAGCATAGGTTGCAAAGATTTGCATCAGCCAAAACACGATGAACAGTGATTCATAACGTTCAAAAAGAAATCCCTCAATCTCAAAACTTCGAACCATATCGAATGTTGGCCACATCCGCGTCTCAACACCCGACAAAGATAAATTTCCCACAACTGTGACAATCGTGACCATGTATATCACCGTGCAAATAAGTATGCTGAAAATGGCAGTTTTATTACTCGCCTTCACGTCTTTCATGTAAGCTGTGACGATGAGCAAAACTTCATATCCGGAGTAGGAGAGACATGATGGCTTGAGTCCCCTCAATACAGGCATAATCCCCTCACCCAGAATGGGTCTGAGATTAGTGATATCAAACATTTTAGTACTCAAAAGGAAAACAAGCCCGAGCAACACCAGCGTAACGGGCAGAACGATTGAAAAGACACGAATGATGACCTTAAGACCACCTGTTAGCATGTAAATACCAATCCACAAACTGACCATAATGGTAACCCAACTAGGGGTACGCTCAAGAATGTACATACTTGTAATTTCAGCCATGACTCTGACTTCGAATGAACATAGAACAACAAAATATACGATAATTAAAAGTCCAATTAGATAAGAAATCCATTTTCCTGTGATTTCAGGAATAAATTCGAACACCGTTTTACCGGGAAATCTACGACATAAAGTGACAAGAAGCAGGCTGACTATGGTTACGATCAAACCAGCCAGGATGACGGAGATCCATACATCGGGTGTTTCTACCGCCTTGCTAATCGTACGAGGAAGCGTTAGTATTCCTGCACCAAGAATGGAGTTAATAACCACAATAATAACTTCAGAGGTACTGATTGTTGATGCGGATTTCGTCACAGGCTTCACTCCAAACCGGAGAATTTGTTTGTAGTGTTACCCAAAGAAGTTATTTTATGTAATCATTCATTTCGATGAGTTAAGATTATTACTCTTTAAAAACATATTCTAGTTCTGAACGAGTCAATGGAGTATGTCTCTCCAATTGTAACAGCTAGAACTTATATGAATTATATTAGATGTAATTTTTTACATAAGTTTTACATTCAAGTAATGGACCCTTGATCTCCTCTTGTTATGCTAGTTCTGTTTGGAATTACATAAGCCAATCTATCAAACAGACAAGGGAGAGAATTATGATCAGTCACTTCTACAAAAAGATGTTACCTATCCTGTTATCGCTTTCTTTGATATTCGGATGGTTCGCGGGTATTGGGGGAGTCAATTCAGCTCAAGCCGCATCGTTATCTGAGCCTGACATTCTGTTAGAACGCAACGCCAATTGGAGATACTTCGATCAGGGTCAGAATCTGGAATCGCAATGGCGTACTTCATATGATGATTCATCATGGGAAATCGGACCCGCCCCGTTTGGCTACAAGGACAACGGTAACGGTATAAGCACTTCTTATTTCGGGCCTCTCAAAACGGAAGTGAGTTATGGTGACGACAAAAAGTTAAAACACCGGACGACCTATTTAAGAACAAACCTAACCGTTAATAAGGATGAAATTAATGGTTATGGACAAATTCTCGGCACGTTCGGAATTGATGATGGGGCAGTTATCTATGTAAACGGTGTGGAAATACGTCGCTTTGGTATGCCTGAGGGCGAGATTCAGTATTCAACCAAAGCAACTTCAAGTCAAGATTTGCCTGTAATGTATGAGGACATTGATCTGACTGAGCCGTTGAAAACCTATCTGCACGATGGCAACAACGAAATTGCGGTTGAAGTTCATCAACAAAGCGACAGCAGCTCAGATTTGTATTTTGACATGGAGCTTAAAGCATTGGCGGAAGCGCCATCACTGGATATCAGTAAAGTAACCGTTACCTTCTATGGTGATGCTACCACGAGTAAAGGCTTCACTTGGTATACACCTCTTGCATCCACACAAAGCACTGTTCAAGTGTTGCCGAACCAGGGATCCGCTTCTGACTTCAGTCAAGCGCAAAGCTTCAACGGACGCTCATCCGTGGCTTCCAACTCTCCGGGAGAGATGGTGCATAAGGCGGAAGCAACAGATCTTATTCCGGATACCTCCTATTATTTTCGCGTTGGCGACCAAGATCTGGGCATATGGAGTGAGGTTGGCACATTCAAAACAGCTCCCACGAACGGAGCCTTTACGTTTATTGACCTGACGGATACCCAAGCTAAGGAAGAGGATGAGGCTATTCTATCTGGCTCTACACTTTCTAAAGCGTTAACCCAGGTTCCAGATGCTGCGTTTGTTGTTCATAATGGTGATGTTGTAGAAAATGGAACGTCAGAGCAGGAATGGAACTGGTTGCTTGGTCACTCCCAATCCAGTCTGATGAATACGACTATTGCACCATCCGCGGGCAATCATGAGAACAAGAATTATGCGTTCTACGAGCACTTTAACCTGAAGCATCCAGACAATGCTGGAACAATAACAGGTACTTACTATTCTTATGATTACAGCAAAGCTCATTTTATCGTACTGAACTCCAACGAAAATTCCTCGGAGTACGCCAACTTCTCCAACGAGCAAGTGGCATGGATGAAGCAGGATGTGGAAGAGGCAAAAGCTGCCGGAGCAGAGTGGATCATTGTGAACATCCATAAAGGGCCGTATACGACATCCAACCACGCCACAGACAGCGATATTATTGGTGCAAACGGTGTACGTAATAAAATTGCTCCGTTGATGAATGAACTGGGTATCGATTTGGTTCTTCAAGGACATGACCATATCTATGCTCGGACAAAGCCAATAAAAAGTGATGGCACAGCTGAAGATGTGTCCAAAATTACGGAGACTCTGAACGGACAGAGTATCGAATACGCAGTAAAACCAGATGGAACAATCTATATGATTCCAGCTACTGCAGGGGCAAAAGTATATTTTAAGAACCAAAAGCCAGAATTAGGTGAAGCGTATTTCAGCTTGTTCGAGCGTGCTGAAGAGAATCATGCAAGGCAGTATGGTGATACTACAAGCGCAGCCAGAGGCCAGGTTCAGAATTTTGTTTCATTCACAATCGATGGTGACAAACTTACTGCTGTAACGTATGAGGTTGACCAACATACCAATAACGGAGAGCCGTTCATTGTAGATCAATTCGGAATTCTCAAAGAAACGAATACGGTTCCTGTTCCAGAACAGATCAACAAAATAACGGTAACGTTCCATGGAGATCCGACCAAGAGCAAAGGGTTCACATGGTATACGTCAGATAAACTAGTACAAAGCGACCTTCAAGTCGTGGAGAAAACATCATCAGCACCTGACTTCGCACAAGCCAAATTATTTGAAGGACGTTCTGCTCAGCCTGCCAATGCTCCAACCGAGCGGATGCACAAAGCAGAAGCGACAGATCTGAAAGCAAATACGACCTATTTCTTCCGTGTAGGCGATGCTACCAAGCAAGTATGGAGTGCAACAGGTACGTTCCGTACAGCACCAGTAAAAGGCAAATTCACTTTCATTGATCTGGCGGATACGCAAGCGAAAGAAGAAGATGAGGCTATTCTGTCTTCCGAGACGTTGGCCAAAGCGCTGACTACAGTACCGGATGCACAGTTCGTTGTGCATAACGGTGATATTGTTGATAAAGGTGTCAAAGAAGAACAATGGAACTGGCTGCTCGGACATTCACAGGAAAGCCTGTTGAATACAACCATTGTCCCATCCTCCGGGAATCATGAGGACGAAAACTATGCTTTTATTGATCATTTTAATGTACAGCCTCCGGTGAATTCGGCAACAGAAACAGGAGCTTATTATTCTTATGACTATAGCAATGCACATTTTGTTGTATTGAATTCCAATGAGGATTCAACGGAGTATGACAATTTTTCGTTAGAGCAAGTCAAGTGGCTGAAGGATGATGTTCAGGCCGCCAAGAAAAAGGGAGCAAAATGGGTCATCGTCAACATTCACAAAGGCCCTTACACAACATCGAACCATGCAACAGACTCTGACATTATGGGAGTGAATGGAGTACGCTCCAAGATTGCTCCGATCATGGCGGAACTTGACATTGATTTTGTTCTTCAGGGGCATGACCATATCTATGCACGCACCAAACCGATTGACCAGAAGGGGAGCGCACGTCAACCAGAAATAGTCACGGAAATGCAAAATGGACAGAAGATGGAGTACTCTGTGAATCCCGATGGCACAATCTATCTGATTCCGGCAACAGCAGGTCCAAAAGTATATTACAAAAATCAAAGCACGAGTCTGGGAGAGGCCTACTACAGTCTTTTTGAGCGTGCAGAAGAAAATCATGCGGCACAATATGGCCCGGACCCAAGTGATAACCGCCGTCCCAAACGTAGTCAGGTCCAAAATTTTGTGGGAATTACGATAGATGATAGCAAACTGACGGCGATTACGTATGAAATTGATCAGAATGTGAATGGGGCCACTCCGTTCATCATTGATCAGTTTGGTATTGTGAAGAAAACAGAGACTACGATTCCAGATCCGGGTACATCCAATCCGGGACCATCAAATCCCGGCTCAGGTAACGGGTCCAGCAGCGGGAATAACTCCTCAGGAAACGCTGGAGATACAGTAACCGAGAACCGTCCTGACAACAGTACTGGCAACGGAAGCAATCCCGGCAATGAGACAGGGGCAGGATCAAACAACAATAATAATAATAGTGAAAACACACCACCAATGAAAGATACGGCTGGGCACTGGGCGAAATCTGCCATTGATCGAGCGCTTGCAGCTGGATTCGTGAATGGTTATGGCGATGATACATTCCGTCCGAATCAGAAAGTCACACGTGCCGAATTCATCACAATGCTAGGTCGTGCATTAAATCTGAATAACGTAAGCAACAATGTTCAATATACGGATGAAAACAAAATTCCTGCTTGGTCCAAACCGTACATTGCAGCAGCTGCATCCCTGGGCATTGTCAATGGTTACGCCAATGGTTCTTTCGGGCCAGATAAAACACTAAACCGATCAGAGATGGTCACCATGATCGTACGTGCAGGAGGAATCCCTACTGATTCTAATGCAAAACTAAACTTTAAAGATGCCAAGGATGTTCCGGCATGGGCAGTTTCATATGTAGCTTCTGCTGTAGAGGCAGGACTGGTAGGCGGTGTAGGCGGCAATCGTTTTGCACCGATGCAGACAGCTACTCGGGCGGAGGCGATTACACTTATACTCGGGCTTTTGGATAAGGTAGAATAACTTAGAGGAAATAATACAAAAGAAACCGCAGAGAGAAAGATTTCCTGTGGTTTCTTTTGTATGCAATATAACTTGGTTTTCTCATTGAAACTGTACAATGTAACATCAAATTTTCCTTTAATCAATGGTATACTGATCCCATTGTCTTTAGTTATGCTTGCTTGATAATGTATAGTTAATTAATGATAGAGGATTTATTTAATAATATTTTTCAAAGGATGTAGGTTATGCCAAAGAACGATAATATGTTAGCCATTCTATGGATGCTGAATTCAGGCACCAAAGTAACTGCAAAACAAATGTCCGAAAAGTTAGAAATCAATATAAGAACCGTATATCGATATATTGATGCATTATGTGCCAGTGGAGTACCGATCATTTCCGATACAGGTCACAACGGCGGGTATAGCTTGCTGAATCAGCATATCAAAGCACCTCTGTTATTTGATATGGAAGAAAAAAAGGCACTTCTCCAATCTGCTGTGTTTGCAAAAGAAGCTGGATACCCTTTGAGTGAGGCATTGGACAATGCAACATCCAAATTGAAAATGTATTCAAATCAGGAGCAGGAAAACACACTTCGTCGTCATTTAGCCGGGTTTAACGTTATTAATCGTATGGGAGACCCATCCGTTCAGCCGATCTTGGCGGAATTGGAGCAAGCCGTGGCTAATGATTGCTCTGTTGAAATTAATTATCGCAGAAGCCGTGATGAACAACCCAAAAAAAGAGTAATAGACCCGTATGGAATGGTTTACTGGAATAATAAATGGTATACCATTGCGTTTTGCCACTTGAGAAATGAATTCCGCAGCTTTCGGGCAGATCGTATTCTGCGAATCAAGCTTACTCCGATTCGCTTTAAGCGTTCGGAATCTTTTTCAGCTCGTGAATTTTTTCTGCAAAATTTGTTACCTGATGTAGGGAGCAAAGAGGGGTTAATTTCCTTGGTTATCGAAGGCCGATCAGAGGCATTGGATGACTTGGGGCTGCATTGGTTTATGGGACATTATCTGGAAGAGCGGACTCCCAATCAAGCCATTTTTTTATTTGATGAAAAATCAATTGATACATACGTCCCCTATTTTCTCCTATCCTATGGGAAATCCATTCAAGTCATCGAACCACAGCGTGTGAAGGACAGACTTGTTGCTGTTGTATCCGAGTTAATGGAATATTATCAACTTTAACAACTTCACTGACAGTAGATGTCAGTGAAGTTGTTTTATAATGATGACAATCTCGGATTACTGAGAAGGAAGGCGGAGTATACATATGAGTGAACAGACAAAACACAAGGCAGTATCCGGAAAATATACAAAGAAGGGCACACCTAACGGCGTTACATCGATTACTCCATTTATAACAGTGAAGGACCCTTCTAAAGCAATCCATTTCTATAAAGTTGTTTTCAATGCAAGGGTGAAGGATATCACTGAGCATCCGGATGGAAAGGGTAACACAATGATCGTTCATGCCGAATTGGATTTTGGAAATGGGTTTTTACAGCTGGGGGCAGCGAACCCGGCATATCAATTGGCTTTGCCCCCAGATCAAGATCATGCATATTATTCTTTAGGGATTTATGTCATTAATGTGGATGAAACCATTGCAACCGCCGTATCCAGAGGGGCGAAAGTAAGAGAAGAGATTATTAACTTTGCATCTGGTGATCGATTCGGAAGTATACTAGACCCTTTTGGTGTACGTTGGTCTATTCTGACTCGGATTGAAGATTTATCGGAAGAAGAAAGTAGTCGAAGGGTTGCGGAGTGGGCCAAAAGCGATTTCTCCATGAACAGCTAATTTAGAGCGCATCCTAAACATGGGTGCGCTCTTTTTCTACTGTCCGTATCCTATTCAGCTGTATGGGTCGTAGTATCTTCATTCAGCTTCTTATAATCCATTCCCCATGTTTCCATCACACTAATGATGGGTCTCAGCGTATTACCTAAATCACTCAAGCTGTATTCGACTCTGGGCGGTACCTCCGCATATACGGTGCGAATGACAATACCGTCTCCTTCCATGGAACGCAAATTTTCGGTTAATACCTTTTGGCTGATTTCCGGAATACTTTTGCGAAGCTCACCGAACCGTTGGGTTCCTTTCAGAAGATCTCTCATGATAAGCAATTTCCACTTGTTACCTATTAAACCAACTGTTGTTGCTACAGGGCATTCGGGCAACTCTTTTTTGGTAAACATTTAAGCTAATCCTCCAATAGTTACTTTTTGGTTCCTATCTAATAAAAAGGTGCCTACTTTCAAAACGATTATAATGCTTATATTATAAAGCTGTCGAGGAAAAAGCAACTTAAATGAAAGGAGGGAACATATTGCAAGAAAGCTTGTGGATGCAACTGGCAACCTATTTTTCAGAACATTGGCGTGCTTTCTTCGCTCTGGGACGAGAGCATATACAGGTCAGTTTACTGGCATTGCTTTGTTCTGCATGGATCGGAATAACGCTGGGATATCTGACCATCACATACAAACGTTTGGAAAAGTGGATTGTATCGCTCATTCAGATTTTGCGGATTGTACCTAGCCTGGCTGTGTTACTTCTATTAATCCCGTTGTTGGGCACTGGCACGAAGCCAGCGTTGATTGCTTTAATCTTATTGGGGGTACCTCCCATACTGATGAATACCATTTCCGGTTTGAACCATATTCCTCTATCCATTCTTGAATCTGCTCAAGGGGCGGGCATGTCAGATCGTCAAATGATGTGGAAGATCAAGTTCCCTCTTGCTGCACCACTCATTCTGACAGGCATCAAAACAGCTTCCATTGAAATTATCGCCAGTGCCACCTTGGCAGCCAAGATCGGAGCTGGGGGATTCGGTGAGCTCATTTTTACCGGTCTCGGACTCAATCGAATCGATTTGCTTCTAATTGGCGGGGGATCCGTAGCGATATTAGCCATCTTTATTGGAGTTTTGCTTGATCTATCTGAACGAATTTTATTTCGATATCAATTTTTGCAAAGGTAGGAACATGACATGAAAAACAAAAAGAAAAAAATCTATATCATAACTTCACTTATCATCGCATTATCACTCGTATTAAGTGCCTGTAGTGAGCAAAAAAATCAGGCTTCGGAAAATAAAGAAACATCGATTCGAATCGGCACCAAAGATTTCACTGAAAATCTGATTGTGGGGGAACTTTACGCTTTGGCGTTGGAGGATGCTGGTTACCAAGTAGAGCGTGTACCTAACATTGCGGGTTCTGTGATCCATTCTTCCATTGTAAATCAAGATATCGATATGTACCCCGAATACACAGGCACCGGTTTGTTAGCCATCCTGAAGCTGGACTTGTTGACAGATCCGGATGAAGTATATGCCACAGTGAAGGAAGAATATAAAAAACAATTCAACTTAACCTGGCTCGACTATTCCAAAGCTAATGATGGAGCAGGGCTCGTCATTCGTGCAGAAGCCTCGGAAAAATTGGGGATCAAGACGATTACTGATTTGCAAAAGCATGCAACCGAGCTTCGATTTGCCTCCCAAGGCGAAGTGGATCAGCGTGCAGATGGTATTCCGGCATTGGAAAAAGTATATGGCAAGCTAAACTGGAAGTCCTCCAAAGTGTATGACAATAGTCTGAAATATGAAGTGCTTAAAAATAACGAGGCAGATGTTGCACCTGCATATACGACGGAAGGACAACTCGTAAATAAAGATCAGTACATCCTATTGGAAGATGACAAACAAGTATGGCCCCCTTACAACTTGGCTCCTGTCATCCGTGATGAAGTGCTGTCTGCACATTCAGATATCGCGGAAGTTCTCAACAAGATCAGTTCGGCACTGGACACAGACACGATCACAGCACTTAATGCCAAAGTGGATGGTGATCAAGAAGAATATGAAGACGTTGCAAAAGCCTTTTATGAATCCATCCAATAAACGTAATGGTAATATGGGGCCACCAGCCATCAAATTTCATCATGTGTGCAAAACCTATTCAAACTCCAATGAATACGCAGTGAATCATGTGAATTTGTCTATTGATGAAGGGGAGTTTATTACGATACTAGGCTCCTCTGGATCTGGAAAAACAACACTTTTGAAAATGGTAAACCGCTTGTATGAACCTTCTCAGGGAAACATTCAGCTGTTTGGAGAAGATATTGCGGTTATAGATCCCGTGATGTTAAGAAGAAAGATTGGTTACGTCATCCAGCAGGTTGGATTGTTCCCGCATATGACTATCGCGAAAAATATTGCTACCGTACCTCGTCTATTGAAATGGGATAAAGAGAAAACTGAGCAGAGGGTCTCCGAACTATTGCATCTGGTGGGACTGGACCCTAGGACGTATGAACATCGCTATCCTTCCCAATTATCTGGAGGACAACAACAGCGAATTGGACTCGCCCGGGCTCTGGCGACCAATCCTGCGATCATGCTTCTGGACGAACCTTTTGGAGCCTTGGACGCGATTACCCGTCTCCATTTACAGGATGAATTATTGAAAATTCATGGAGGGTCGAATAAAACATTCCTGTTCGTCACACATGACATTAATGAAGCGTTCAAGTTGGGTAACCGGGTCATTATCATGAATCAAGGAAAAGTGTGCCAGTTTGATACGCCAAAAGAAATCGTTAATCATCCTGCCGATGAATTTGTAGCGTCGCTTATTCAATCTTCAAGGGAGCAAGAGCGTTTCTGGGAGGACTTAGAATGATCGACTATGCCATCAAACATCCAGATAAGTGGGGAAAAGCCCTGTTAGAGCATATGGAGATCCTGGTCATTACCATGGTGATCTCCATTATTATTGCCGTGATTCTTACCATCGTAGTACTGACTTCGGACTGGGTGTCACGCGTTTTCATTTATGTTTTTTCCATTCTGTATTCCATCCCCAGCCTGGCTTTGTTCACCATTATGATTCCTGTGACGGGGTTGGGTACAACGACGGCAATCATCGTGCTGATTCTATATAATCAATACATTCTTCTGCGCCATTTTATCGCCGGTTTGAATCATGTGGACGAACCTATCATTGAGGCGGCTACCGGGCTGGGCATGAGTCGTTTGCAAATATTGATTCAGATTCGGGCACCCTTGGCAATTCAAACCCTTTTTACAGGACTGCGACTTGCCTCCGTATCTACGATTGGTATGGCGACTATTGCTGCATTTATCAACGCAGGCGGGTTAGGGACGATCTTATATGATGGTTTACGCACCATGAATATCGATAAAATTCTATGGGGAAGCATCCTGTCCGCAGGACTTGCCCTAGCGACAAATGCATTATTCATTCAGTTGGAAAAACGAATCTATATCGGAGCGGGGAGATAAATTGTGATGAAGGCAGTTGTACTGGAAGGTGCCTGCGCACCTGAAGAACTAAACGTACAGGAGGTTCCTATTCCCGAAGTTAAACCAGGCTGGGTGTTAATCAAAATCAGAGCATTTGGCATTAACCGCTCAGAAATGTATACAAGGCAGGGGCACTCACCCTCCGTACAATTTCCGCGGATCATTGGTATTGAGTGCGTGGGGGAGATCGAGGACGCATCGGATAGCACATTCCAAAAAGGGCAGCATGTTGCTTCTCTGATGGGAGGGTTGGGGCGAGAATTTGATGGAAGCTATGCGGAGTATGCTTTGATTCCTTCAGAGCAGGTGTATCTCATTCCTGAAGGACTGGAGTGGACTACGCTCGCTGCCATTCCGGAAATGTATTACACGGCATACGCATCGTTATTTGAAAGTCTTCAATTAACTACGGGAGAAGTACTTCTCATTCGTGGCGGGACCAGTTCCGTTGGCCTGGCTGCCCTCCAGCTTGCCAAAAGCGTAGGAGCCACCGTCATATCGACCACTCGTGACAGCGGAAAGCTGGCTTATCTTCAACAGGCGGGTGCGGACTTCGCAATACTGGATGATGAACATTTTACAAATAAAGTAGTTGAAATTGCTCCAACTGGCGTAGACAAAGTGCTGGAATTGATCGGAACGCTTACCTTGAAGGAGTCTTTGCAATTGGTTTCGGAGAGAGGCATCTTATGCATGTCAGGCATCTTGGGCAATGAATGGACCCTTAATTCGTTTGAACCATTAATTGATATACCGTCAGGTGTTTTGTTTACGGCTTTTACAAGTGAAGTTATTAAAGAAACGGTGTTAGTCAATCTGTTTAACCACATCAAGGATCATGCGCTTGTCCCGCCCATTGCTAAAGTGTTCAAGCTCGAAGAAATAGCAGCGGCTCATCTGTTCATGGAGAGCAATACAGCGAATGGTAAAATCGTAATCACGAATGAATGAGGAGGAGAAAGTTATGAGCAATCGGATCATCGATTACAATCTTGAGACGATTCCAGAAGGAGCACAACCTCACTCGGTTACTGCCACCCCAGTTCAGATGGGCGGTCGTCATACATTACGAGTTACGTTAACGGATGAGGTATCCGATGGTGTACCAAACATTGATTTCATCGACATGCCAACATTCTTGAAAATTCCTGTAGAATTTAAAAATGGTACTTTATCGGTGGACATCTTTAGCAAGTTAAGAGATGATGCTCCGGCTTATGCACGCGGATTTGCAGGACTGGCATATCGCATAAGTGACCATACGGATGCCTTTGAAGCCGTTTATATTCGTCCCCTTAATGGCTTAAAGACACAACCAGAGGCACCGCGCGACAAACGTGCCCTCCAGTATTTCGCATATCCGGATTGGAAGTTCGACAGACTGAGACAGGAATACCCGGATGGACGTTTCGAAGCGGGAGCAGACATTGGTCCTGCAGAGTGGGTTAATCTTACATTAGTCATGGATAATTCAAATCTGAAAGCATATATTGGTGGGACCGAGTGTATTTCTATAGATCAGACTAAAGCGACAGTGATCACTGGATATATTGGTCTATTCGTAGATATCGGGACTGAGGCTTTCTTTTCTAATCTTCGCATTACGATCTCCAATTGATCAACGTCATGGTGCCCTACTAAAAACAAAACTGTTTGAACTCATCGGATTTTGATCTGTGAGCTTGATAAAAAAGTTGCGAAGCTTTGCTGCTTTGGATATGATTATCTAATGTTCAATCAAAAAAATACTTATGTAATCAATTAGTGATAAAAGATAGTGAGGTAGAAAAAATGATCGCAAGAACAGAAGAAGATTTTAATGGCTTGAAGGAAATTGGCAAAATTGTGGCTTCAATTAGAGATGAATTGGTTCAAAGAACCATCCCAGGCATAACCACTAAAGAGCTTGATGATTTGGCAGGAGAGCTTTTTGAGAAAGCTGGCGCAGTTTCTGCTCCAAAAAGTGAATATAATTTCCCGGGATTTACTTGTATTAGTGTTAATGAAGAAGTGGCACATGGTATTCCGGGAGATCGGGTTATTCAAGAAGGGGACATCGTCAATATTGATGTGTCTGGCTCCAAGAACAGTTATTTTGCAGATACGGGAATCTCGTTTGTCGTAGGCGAAGGTGCAGAAGTGTTAACGAAAATATGCGACGTTGTTAAACTGGCATTTGAAGCAGGTCTTAAAAAAGCAAAACCAGGCTCCAAAAAAAGTGGAATCGGAAAAGCTGTATTCCAAACTGCCAGACAGCATGAACTAACGGTTATTAAAAACCTTACAGGACATGGTGTTGGACGTGGAATACACGAAGCACCTGACCACATCTATAATTATAATGATCCATCGGATGATGAATTGTTAAAAGAAGGCATGGTTATCGCATTCGAGCCATTTATCTCAACTTCAGAAGAAGAAGTTGAACAAACGGGAGACGGCTGGACCTTTGTTACTAAAAACAGCTATGTAGCTCAAATCGAACATACCATTATTCTTACTAAAAATGGTCCGATTATTGTCACTCTTTAAGGTGTTCAAACTGAAAGTCGCTAAATTTAGCGACTTTTTTTGTTTTTGTTTTATTGGTACGTCAAAGTAAATCATAATATAAACGTTCACTTATTAATTTATGTTGAAATTATGGAAGGATTTAACGTATATTTAGATCTGATCTTTATGTTATAGACAGAGGTGATTGATTGAGCACATCAAAAAAGCGCGTTCAAGTCATTGATGGACTGCGCGGATTCAGTCTGGCCGGCATTGTGCTGGCGAATATGCTGGCTTTTCAATATGGAATGTATGGCCAGAGTAAACCCGAATTGTTCGGGATCGGCGGAGCTGATCAGGCTTTCCTCTCGTTCCTGCTGATCACTGTGGTGGGCAGTTTTATGCCGATTTTTGCATTTATGTTTGGCTTCGGAATGGTTAAGCTCTCGGAAAGCCTAAAATCACGAGATTTACGGCCAAAGTGTCATCTGGCACGCCGTTTTCTACTACTGTTTGGAATCGGATTAGTGCACATCATCTATCTGTGGGAAGGGGATATCCTGGCATTTTATGGCGTACTCGGTTTCTTCCTGCTCATGTTCCTTAATCGGAAGCCCAAAACGCTGCTCATTTGGGCGGTACTGCTACTCATCGGAGCGGGCATACTTGGTATCCCGGCATCCAATCCGATGAACCCGCTGGCTACGGAGTCCATTCATATGGAGAACTACATCATTCAAAGTCAGGATGTATACAGTAGCGGCACATACGCGGAAATCAGAAATTTCAGTAATAACGGCGATCCATTCGGCGGGGATTTGGAGCTGTCATTTGCCTTGTTGATCCTGCTGTTAGCCCCACTCATGACAGTACCGATGTTCCTGCTCGGCATGCACGCTGCCAGAATCGGCACGTTTAGCGATCCCCAAACGATGCGGAGTATGTATCTTCGCCGTGCCTCGTTATTGATTCCAGTTGGTTTGATACTCAAAACATATGGCGTATTGGCGCCACAATTTGGCGCAGAAGGCTGGCCAGGCATCGGTATCGGGACAACACTAGGAGGAGCGCTACTTTCACTCGGATACATATACGCATTTGCACTGTTGTATGCGGGAAACCGCCGGTCCAGTCTGATGGACAGGTTTGAAGCGGTTGGCCGTCTCTCACTGACGAATTATCTGATGCAGAGCGTAATCTGTACGACAATTTTCTATGGATATGGCCTGGGACTGTTTGGAAGTGCTGGCGTGTTCATCGGAGCGATTATTGCGCTTGCTGTGTACGGCATTCAATTGTGGCTCAGTCCGCTATATCTTAAGAAATTTAGCAATGGTCCTCTCGAGTATATCCTACGGATCTGGACTTATCTGTCCTGGAAAGGGCAGCCAAGAAAGAAGAAAAGATCGAATTTAACTACGAATGAAAACGCGCCTGGTGTCCAGTAAGCATAAAGTGTTATCGTGAAACGCAAAAAGAAGCTCGTTCTACCAAATGAAAGGGCTTCTTATTGCCGTAACGATCATCTTCCTAAACTTAAAGCAAGACACGAATTATACACTTAACGTTGACGTTGGACTGAAGAATAAGATATACCCTTAGTGTTTCCTGTTATAATTAGTAATTATTTATAGATTCAACATATCAACCCTAATACATAAGCTAACTATTATAGTGCGGACAGTGGTAAGGTAATGCAAAATGAAAGATGGAGCGTATACATTCAACTGTTTCCACTCAAGCTTGAAAGGATCATTATTGTGCTGAAAATAATTAATTTTCTTCTTTTCTTGCTGATCATTTGGGTAGTCATCTTTTATCCTTTTCGTTTAGCTTGGTTTGAAGGTTTGAAACAGATTCCTGCAGATCTTCATGGTGTTTATTTACTTTTCTTGTTCTTTGGGTATCTGATCTGTTCATCTGCTATGGGACTTATGGTTGGCAAGATGTTTTTTAAAGGAAAAGAACAGTAAGTATTTGCTGGCAGGAAGGTAGGGAGCTTGGAGAATGGAGAAAGGTATTTTAATCAATCAATTTTTAGAACTTTTTCCTGAATTCCACGATTGTTATATAGAACATTTGGATTTATATCAAGAGTTTCTAGGACATGTGTTTTTTGGTGATGAAGTGGCTACTTATGTTGAAGGATTGCTTCGTGAAAATGATGATACAGAACAAATTGAGAAGTTTTTCAATTTTTTTGAATGGATGGCAACTCAAACGAGCCTTTATATTGTACAAGTGTTATCTACTACAATCTTGTATGATCTAGGTGGGCATACAGATATTTTGCAAAAAGCTCAATGTTATATGAAGTTACATACTAAAAGACTTTCTCAAGAAATAGAAGATTTACACTCAGGAAAATATTTTTCATAGAATAATCTGCTGGAGTTCAGGTATTCAAAGAGTTTGAATTGTTGGTTTTATAATATCATTCAAAGTCGCTAAATCAGCGGCTTTTTTTTGTTTTATCCATGTAATTGCCTATCTTAAAGGTTGAGGGGAACGAACTTATTTCAATAAAGATTTATGTAATTAGATTCCTTCGTACTGGGTGAAATTCACAGAGTATTAAAAGACAAATGCCTACTGGTCCAAGAGTTTCATCGAAGGAAATGGAGGAGGAAATCATTAAGGCAGGTTTCTCAATTATTAATACGATCCACTCACCGACGCAAGTTGCTAACCAACCTGTCTATATCATCATTGCACAGAAGAATAAATAAGTTCAATTTATAGAAGCCACTCCATTCGTCTGGGGGGCTTCTTCTTTTGCTAATGTTCAAACAGCATCATAACTAGGAGCACATTTTTTCGGAGAACTGAGAGGCAGCTAAAGCATTACATTGGAACAGTTTCCATCTGGACATATATCGTTTGTCTTAAGTCATGGGAAAAATAGGTTCTTGAATTTCTTTCCCGATGTACAGCCGAATCCGAGATTGTGATAGGCTGTATCTACAAAAGTATTAAACGTTCTAAATGGAAGGGGATGATTTACCTGGATCAGGAACTTGCGACCACGATTGCTATCGAATTTAAGAACAATCAGAAGGTGTTAAATGCGATCGGAGACGAAACCCGGCAAGCCATCCTCATAGCCTTGATTCAAGGGCCGCAAAAACCCGGCATGCGCGTAGGAGAGATCAGGATGAAGACTCACCTTTCCCGGCCGACCGTATCACATCATCTGAAAATATTGAAAGAATCACAGATAATAAGTGTTCGCAAAGAAGGAACTCTCAACTATTACAGCCTTGACTCCCGTAGCAAGTTGAAATTGTTGAAAAACCTGGTGAACCAAATAGAAAAGTTGCTAGCACAATGCGAAGAACAAGCTTCGGAACAACAAATAGGAAACACGGGGAGGGGGAGTTGCGAATGAATCAGACAGTCGTAGCGGCAAACGGAGTGGACATTCCGCAACTCGGGTTCGGCCTATATAAGATTAAAGACGGGGGGACCTTCGATAGGACTGTCGAGGAGGCTATTCGAATGGGTTATCGCCATTTCGATACAGCCAAAATTTACGGTAATGAAGCGGCGCTAGGTCGAGTCATCCAAAACAGCGACATTCCCAGAGAGGAGTTCTTCATTACTTCCAAGGTATGGACGACAGACCTGGGGTACCGCGCGACGAAAAAGGCGTTCGAGCAGACTTGCCAGAAGCTGAACGTAACGTATCTCGATATGTATTTAATTCATTTTGCCGGTCCTCAATACGTGAATGCCTGGAAGGCGATGGAAGAATTATACGACTCAGGTAAAATCAAAGTTATAGGTGTAGCCAATTTCAAGATACGGCATCTGGAGCATCTGAAGAAGCATTCCCGGATTTCGCCGATGGTAAATCAGATCGAGACCCATCCGGAATTTCCGCAACACGAATTGCATGATTATATGGTTCGGCATCGGATTCTGCATGAGGCTTGGGGACCGTTGGGGCAGGGAAGCAAAGCGCTGCTGGAGCATCCGGAGCTGGCGGCAATTGCCCTTTGCCATCAGAAGTCGGTTGCCCAAGTCATTTTGCGCTGGCATCTGCAACGTGGAATTATTGTCATCCCCAAATCATCGAATCCTCAAAGGATTAAAGAGAACAATGAAATATTCGACTTTGAGTTGAATGAGAAGGAAATGGAACAAATACGACGATTGGACACGGGTAAGAGATATTCCGTAAGTCCGAATGGCTACATGGTCAACCCGATTTATATCCATTTAATGAAGTTATTTATTCGCTCTCATTGATGGATCATATTTCTGCGGTACTGATAGGGCGTAACTCCGTATTCCACTTTGAACAACTGGATAAAATATTGATTTTTTCGGTAACCAACCATTTGCGCTATATCGGCTACACGAAGTGCCGAATCTTGAAGCAGTTGAGAAGCCTTCTCCAATCTTTTCCTGGAAATGTAGTTTGACACATTTTCGCCTGTCTCCTGTTTAAACAGTTTGGAAAAGTAAACAGGATGGAGATGTGCAACTTTTCCCAGTTCATCCAGGCTAAGGCCATGTGACAGATGATCTTCGATATACGTTTGCACTTTGTCGACGATGCCTTGAATGGACATCTGTTTGTTGTTTCTGATCCGACTGACCCGATCCATAAGGGTTGACCATAGTTCATCAGGATACCGTAACCGGTTGAATATCCAATCCACGGTTTCAGAGATGTCGCGATCCTTATCCGTCAGATATACATATCGAATGGTCTCCATCAGAAAGATTACCTTTTGTTTTCGGAGACGGATTTGATCATATTTTTTAATGATATTTCCGGCTGACTCCCAATCACCGCATGATGGAGAATGGTTGAATATGCCTATGAATTCTTCTGAGTGTACATCCTCATTAAGGAAGAACCTGTAGAACATCTGACGGGTCACGTTTCGATCAGTCAATGAAAAGGGAGGGGACACGACCGAGTGCTCCAGTTTGATGGTCAGTTCCCCAGCAGCTTCTTCCGGAACAAGACCGAACAGTCGCGTTCCCGCATTCCAAACGAGACGATCCAATTTGTCTCCGACAGCATGTTTTATAACATCCTCATGTTCCTGTGTAAAACCCTCCAGCTTAAAGCAGCAAAAACGGTGTTTCTCTAAAAATTTGGTGTAAGCCTCATATTCCTTACTTAATGTCTCGTTATGACCAAGCAACGATAGCAGAAACGCCAATCCATCAAAGTTCTCCCATGCGATCGATTGAGCGGGATGTGTCTTTGTAATATTTTTGATGGCTTTAGACATGGCTTTCTCAACGTCATCTTTGTCGACAGGTTTGAGCAGGTAGTCGAGCGCACCTAAACGGATTCCTTGTTGCGCATATTCGAACTCGGAGTAGCCCGAAAGGATGATGACTTTGGTTGGCAAGTTATGTTGGTGGATATGTTGAAGCAGATCGATTCCTGAAACCTCGGGCATTCGGATGTCAGTGATCAGAATGTCGATGTGGTTTTGAGTCAACATGTCCCGGGCTTCAATCGAATTGGTCATCGTCTCGATCTGATCAATGCCAAAGGTGTTCCAATCGAGCAAGTGCTTCATATACTCAACGACATAATGTCCGTCATCCACAATTAATAATCGCATTAGCTATCTCCTTTCACCTCGGGAATGCTGATGAGCAGCAGGACGGACAAGCCGCCCCAATCATTGGTAGCAAAATGTAGCCCGCTGAGTTCGCCGTACGTATTTTTCAGACGTCGATTTACATTCCAGAGCCCTACGCCTTTAATTCCTTCAGGCGGAGAATCGCTCTCAAGCCGAGCCTCCAGGCTGCGGATATCATCCAGCGAAAGACCTTTTCCGTCATCGGAGACCTTGATCGTTATCGCAGCCTCTGTCTGTTTGACATCAATTGTTACCCGATGCGCACCTTGTTGTCCTTCAATTCCATGTTGAATCGCATTTTCCACCACTGGCTGGATGATCAACGGCATGAGGGGAAGGGAGGCCAGTTCTGGTGGCAGATCAATGCTGTACTCCATTTTTTTGCTGAGAGCCATAATGATCAGGAAATGTTCCGCAAACTGAAGCTCGCTTTCCAGCGTAACTTCATGCCGGTCCAACTTGGTTAAATAACGATAATATTCAGCCAGATGTTTGCTCATGCGCATGACAGAATCAGGTGAAAACTGAGCCACCGACATGATGAAAAACAAACTGTTGTACAAAAAATGAGGATTAATCTGGGCTTGAAGTTGTTGAAGTTCCGCACTTCGTCTTAGTTCCGTTTCAGTCTTCAAGGATACAAACAGATCCTGGATCTCGGTAACCATATGATTAAAACTTCTAAACAAGCTGTAAAACTCTCTATCCGTATTTTCGGTAATACGTGTATTGTGATTGCCTTGTTCGACCTGTGAAAACTTTCGCTCCAACAAACGAATATTACGGTAATAGTTCCTATAAAACGTAAAGATTACAACCAAACCAAGCGTGAAAACGGCTAAAATGCTGGCAAAAAATACTTTACGGTTACGGTCAATCGGTTGCAGAAAATCATTCGTCTGTGTATATGTAATCAGGTAGGCGTCGATTGATTCAATATATCGGGAAAGAACATAGTAATCGTCCGAATTGGTATGATAATCATATTTCAAAGTGATCTCTGGCTGGGGCGTAAGCATTTCAGTAACCGCTTTCAACAGATCATTATCGACTTTTTTCTCACTCCATATTTGTTGGGGGTTAAAGAGAAAAAAAGCGTTTGAGCTGTCGTTGTTCACAGCCTTTTTCAGCAGATTTTTCAAATAATCGGTATTCAGCTTTACACCAACCACGTACTGAGTAGGTTCATTTTGTCCGGATTTTTGGATGTAAGGGTAGAGCGCAAAGTAATACAAGCTATTGCCTACGATTTGCCATCCCCGTTGATGAACATCCTTGAACGGAAGTCTCGCTTCCAGTGTATTGTTCGTGGACAGAAACGTTTCTTCAGACTTCCAGTAAATGCCGATTGATTCAATCGATCGACTGGATAGGAGCGTTTGCCGCAAGCGATCAACGATATCGTTTTTCTTCATTTGGGAATCGTAATTGCTCAGCTCGTTAACATGCCTCTGGTAAAACCGGACATCACTGTCTGCCGCATACTGAACCCCGTACATGTTAGCTTCGTATATAATCCCGTCAAGAATGCCTTTCACATAATCAAGCTGGTTTTTGGAAGCGCCAATCAGATTTTCTTCAAGTGCCTTGGAGCTCAATCGGTTCATTACAAAAAACAAACTCAACGTCAGCAGCAGAAAAAAAACAAAGAAATAGATGAATCGTTTCATATACATTTTTCTGATCATATGTGTTTCCTTTCATATCGCCAAACGTAGAAGTTAAACTCCAGATCGGATTAACTTTAATATAAGCCAAACCTTCGAAAAGCGGAAGGGTAGCATCGGTGATAAATGAAAGCGGTTTTAAAATGCTTCAGGGTGGGGTGATGATCTTGAAATTTTGGCATTTTGGAATGAAAGCGCTTTTGTTAAGCTTATCTTCAAGGATCGCTTTCGAAAATCCATCATAGAGGAGGTATGCAACATTAACGAGATTGTGCCCGCCAGATCCGCGAAACAAACAAAAACAAAGCTTTCCCAGCGGACTTCATTCAAAAAGGAAATCAAGAAAAGCTGGCCTTTGTACGTACTGTGTATTCCCGCATTTGTGTTTGTCTGCATCTTTTCTTATGGCCCGATGGTAGGTTTGCTTATGGCATTTCAGGACTACAAACCATGGCTGGGCATCACAGGTTCACGGTGGATCGGATTAGATAATTTCGAACGGATTTTCCAGTACAAAGAAGCCACACAAGCGATTGTTAATACGCTGATTATCGCCGTTTCCAAAATTATCGTTGGTATCATCGTTCCGATTGTCATGGCTATCCTGCTGAGTGAGATCCGAAATATGGGCATTAAGAAAAGTGTCCAGACACTGGTGTATCTGCCGCATTTCTTGTCTTGGGTTACGGTGGCAGGGTTGATGATTGACATTCTCGGATTAGACGGGGGAATCAATCACATTTTGACCCAGATTTTCGGGAACGATCCCATTTACTTCTTGGGTGATCCTGATCTGTTTCGATTCACGGTTGTGATCAGCGACGTGTGGAAGAGCTTTGGCTTTGGCATGATTGTTTATCTGGCGACCATCGCGGGAATTAATCCTTCCTATTACGAAGCGGCCGAGATCGATGGGGCCACACGCCGGCAGCAAATTCGATACGTTACTTTGCCTAGCATGTTGCCTATGATTATCGTCATTTCTACACTGAGTCTGGGCAATATTCTGGACGCAGGTTTTGATCAAGTCTTCAATCTGTACAACCCGCTTGTCTACAGTACAGGAGATATCATTGATACCTATGTCTACCGTTCATCCTTGTTAAACGGGCAATACGGGTTCGGAACCGCTGTAGGACTGTTCAAATCGGGGATTAGCTTGATCTTGATCGTTGTCTCTTACAGGCTGGCCTATAAGTATGCCAATTACAAAATATTCTAACAAGGAGGGAGATGGATCATGTACCATAAAACGACGGGCTATAGAGTATTCTCCTATTTTAATTACGCGTTCATGATACTGGCGGGGCTGGCATGTTTCCTACCACTGCTTCATCTATTGGCACAATCGCTCAGCAGCAAAGCGGCCATTAGCGGTAATATGGTTTCATTTTGGCCGGTCGGGTTCAATGTGGACGCCTATGTAAAAACGTTCAACAATTCTAATTTCAACGGTGCCATGCTGACATCCATCACTCGAACCGTACTGGGTACAACCATCAGCATGTTTATCCTTACCTGTGCAGGATATGCCTTGTCCAAGGAATTCCGGGGACGCAACGTGCTCATGTGGTTTTTTATCTTCACCATGCTCTTCTCGGGGGGATTGATACCTTCTTACATATTGATCACAGCCCTTGGATTAAAGGACACCATCTGGGCGCTTGTGCTTCCAGGCGCTTTTGGTGCTTATAATTTGATTCTTCTCGTTAATTTTTTCAAAACGATTCCAAAAGCCTTGGAAGAAGCAGCTTTCATTGACGGAGCGTCCTTTTTCGTAATTCTCAGCAAAATATATTTACCATTATCTCTGCCTGGCATCGCGACCGTATCCCTGTTCATTATGGTGGGGCACTGGAACTCCTGGTTTGATGGGATATTGTACATGTCGGATGCAAGTAAGTATCCGCTGGCTTCGTTCTTACAGACCGTTGTCGTGCAGAGCAATATGCAAAATATGGCGATGAGCCAGTCTGAAGTCGCTGCAATGTCGGAACAAAGTATCAAAGCAGCTCAAATTTTCGTCAGCACACTACCGATCATTTTGGTCTATCCTTTTTTACAACGATATTTCGTGAAGGGAATTGTACTAGGTGCCGTCAAAGAATAGTTAGGATGACGAAAAATTGGATCGCTATATAAATTCAACTAAAATTTACACGATAACAGCGATCAGAAGGTTGTTCTGTCATCGGAGTGCCAGTGTAAATATGCAATTAGTTGAGCTTATATAGAAAACAAATTGAGTGAGTGAAGGGGGCATGTTTCCATGAAGAAAAGAACTGATTTATGGAAAATGGTAAGTATGGTTATGCTGTCGGCTATTCTTATGGCTGGCTGTAGCAAAGGGGAGAGTGCTTCCGAGACCGTACCGGCATCGGTGCTTAAGGACGGAAAATATGATCCACCGTTTACGATCACCATCGCCAAACAACAGGATGAAAATGCTGGAAAGTACATCAACGGTGAGACGTTGAATGACAATGTATTGACCCGCTGGGGCGAACAAAACCTGGGTATCAAAATCCAAACCACCCTGCTGGGAGGTGATGCTTCACAATACAATACCAAGCTGCGGCTGGCGTTGACGGGTTCCGAGAAGCTGCCAGACGTTCTGCCCGTCTATGACACCATGCTGGTCAATGATCTGATTGAGTCGGGGCAAGTCAAGGAGATTACAGAAGACATCTCAACCTACATGCCTGACCGGATAAAAGAAATATACAAACAATACCCGACCACCTTCAATCCAGTGGTTAGGGAGGGCAAGGTCTACGGGATGGCCATCGCGCCGAATTTGACGGAAGGTGAAGTCATGTTGATCCGCCAGGACTGGTTGGACAGTTTAAACTTGAAAGCGCCAACAACGATTGAGGAGTTTGAACAAGTCATCGCGGCGTTCACTAATGAGGACCCGGATGGGAACGGCAAGAAAGACACATACGGCTTTACTTTTTCAGGTAAAGATTCCTACAATACGGGTTGGGTCAGCGATCCGGTCATGATATTCAGCGCATACACGGGCAAACATCTTCCAAGGCAATGGCATAACGACAATGGCAAACTCACGTATGGATCTGTGGCTCCTGGCAACAAAGAGGCACTTGCCAAGTTACGCGATTGGTATGCAGAAGGGTACTTGAACAAAGAATTAGCCACCCAAGGTGCATGGGATGCACTGTCCGATTTTACGGAGGGGAAAGCTGGTATCATCATTGGTCGTCCTTGGCTTTACGACAGCGTGAAGGACGTAGAGAAAAATGTGGAGGGTGCAAAAATCAGTGCTTATCCGACCATTCAAGGTGTGAACGGTGATAAGACCTATCAGTCCGCCCAATTAAACGATGGCGTGTTCATGTTTAACAAGGACTTTCAGAACATGGAAGCCTTCTTCCTATACTACGATAAAATGTACGACGCGGCGTTCAGCACGGGTGATTTTAAATACGGCTACGCTCAGGGATACGATTACGATATCGTCAATGATGAAGTCACTTTTGATCCAACAAAATTTAATAAGCCATTAGAGGCTATACAAGGCGTTGGGAAAATGGCATTTACCAAAAATACACCGAGCGTTGATGGTCCCGGCCAATCGTACTACGATCTGGCGAACGGAGTTAAAGCCGACACGGGCGTCCTCATTCAAAGTGCTTCAAAGGACCAAACGACCCAGGACGGATACCGGATTTCGTATGAGAACATGGATGTTTTATTACCAAATGAGTTTAATGGTCCACCAACACCAACGATGCAAAATGTGTGGGAACAGTTGACCACCATGGAACAAGAAACTTTCACCAAAATTATATATGGCAATGAGCCGCTTGAAGCATTTGATACCTTTGTGAAACAGTGGCACGAAAAAGGCGGAGACACCGTTATCGAAGAAGTGAATGATTGGTACAACCAAGCCAGCGAGACCGATGTAATGACACTGATGAATTTGAAATAAAGTCTAGTTTCACCTGGACCAGCCTTCCGGCAACAGGGAGGTTGGTTTCCTAAAAAAAGGAGATGATGAGACATGATCAAAGGTAAATCGTGGATGGCTATCGTCATTGCATTGATGTTGTTAACAGTTCATTTAACGTCCTCCGTTCAAACTGTTCACGCTGCTGGTGAAGAGACCAAGATTGCTGCAACACTGTTTGTATTGAAAAATGAATCCAAAGTATCCAATGCCAAAATCCATTGGGCACCTGTCCAGGGAGCGACTGCATACGAATTGTACAGATCCGAGAACAATGCACCTTATACATTATTACAGACCTTAAACGGTATAACGACGGATGATTATGACCTCAACATAGGTAACACGTACAAGTATCAAGTGAAGGCATATGGCGGAACTTCCTTGTTAACCTCCGCTGTCTCGCCAGAATATACCCCTTACAGCCTACCAGAGAACCTCACCACTTTTGATAATACAACGCAATCAACGCTTATGCTCCCGAATGAACTTAAAGTGGGAGACACCTACTACAGGTTTAATTTTGTTCAAAAGCCATTAGGCGGTTTTGGCGAAATGATTCAACAGACATCAACAGATGATATCACCTATGGTAACGACAAAGTGGTCCTGTCCTACACGGATCATCCCGATCTGGCGAATTCCAAATTTGAGGGGATTAATATCCTATACCATGCGCCTACGAACAAATTCGTTTTTTGGGCTCACTATGAAAACAGTACAGACTACACACTTGCAAGGGTATCTGTGGCTTCTGCCACACCTGGAGAAGAGTTTACTTTTCACAAAAGCTTTCGACCCGAAGGAAACGAATCCAGAGATATCTCGATTTTCAAAGATGATGATGATTCGGCATATCTGATCTCTACGGCCAATAATAATTCGGACACGATTCTGTATAAGTTAACCTCCGATTGGCTGGATGTGGATCACCAAGTTTCTGTTATTTATCAAAATCAACACAGGGAACTGCCCAAGATGATCAAAAAAGATGGCATTTATTATTTGTTCTCTTCCCAAGCGGCAGGTTGGTACCCGAGTATACCCTTGTATTCATCAGCAAATAGCATAGACGGAAATTGGTCTGAATTACGGACAATTGGCAACACGTCAACCTTCTCGGCGCAGTCCGGTTCCGTTATGCGGGTGAAGCCAGATACGGGCAACAACGTGGTTATGGTTGCGTATCGCTGGATGTTCGGCTGGGCAGGTACGCAAAACGGAACAACGGAGGAACGACTTCTTCCTGTGTGGTTCTCCGATGGTTACGCATTTTATGATTATTTTGATCAAGTCCTGTACAACACAAGCGATGATGTCCTAATTCCGGTTCAGAATGGAAAACTGCTGTCTCAGGGTAAACCGGCAACAGCCCAAACGGCTACTGGAACAAATCCGGCAAGTTATGCTAATGATGGTAACTATCAAACCGAATGGATCGGCACAGGCAGTTCCTGGCCACATTGGTGGAAGGTAGACCTCGGCTCCGTTCAACAGTTAAATAATGTGCAAATCTCCTGGTGGATGCAAAAAGGCTCCGAAGGATTTTACAAATACAAAATTGAGACCAGCACGGATAATGTAAACTGGACCGTAGCACTGGATCGAACCAACAACACATCTTACGGTTTCACCTCAGATACGCTATCGAGCACTGCTGCCAGATACGTACGAATTAACATGCAAAATGCGGCACTTCATAACAACCCCAACAATTGGTACACGCCAAGACTTTGGGAAGTGAAGGTATTTGGATCGGACACCAATTAACGATGTTCTTCAAAGAAGAGAGGTAACGGTGTGAATAATCAATTAACCAATGGCGGCATCTGGAATGACTCAAGTGGTCAGCCGATCCATGCCCATGGTGGACATATGTTATTCCATGACGACTATTATTACTGGTATGGGGAAGATCGGAGGGACGATATATATGTTAGTTGTTACCGTTCCAAAGATCTATTCAACTGGGAGTTTCGAAACCATATCTTAACGACCTCTACGCCAGCTGCACCCATTCGAGTCCGGACGAATCTTGCACTAGTGAACGATAAAGGTGGAAAGGTGAATCTTGAACGGCCTAAAGTACTTTTCAACACGGTGACAAAGAAGTTCGTCCTCTGGGTTCACTATGAGAATGGTAATAATTACAACGATGCAGCATGCGCCATTGCCACATCGGATTCTCCGGATAGTCATTTCGTGTATCATGGCAGCTTTAATCCGTACGGGTATATGTCGCGTGACTGCACGCTCTTTCAGGACGATGACGGGACGGCATATTTTATTTCGGCTGCCAGAGACAATGCAGACCTGCACATCTATCGTCTGCAGGAGGATTATCTTAATGTAGAAAGTCTTGTGGGTAAGCTGTGGCAAGGGGAGTATCGGGAGGCTCCAGCTGTCTTCAAGCGGAACGGGAAGTATTATATGGTGACCTCATTTTGTACAGGTTGGGCTCCCAATCAAGGGAAATACGCGATGGCTGATACGATGGATGGACCATGGGGGACGCTAAGTGATTTTGGCGATGAAACGACGTACCAAACGCAACCAGCGTTTGTACTGAAGCGATCAGCAGAGGAGTACCTGTATTTTGCAGATCGCTGGAACGGATCCGATTACTTCCAATCCAGCTATGTGGTCCTGCCCATTGAATTCAATGAAGACATTCCGATTTTGAATGATTATTCCACGTTATCTTTGGGAGAGGATACACTTCTGATTCATTTTGAACGATAATTTGAACGATAAAACGACTGATGAGAAAAGACTTTGATCTTACTGCGAATGCAGGTTCAAAGTCTTTTGAATGAATTTTATAATTTCAAATCTAACGAATAGCGATCGCGAAGTACGGATAAATGATGGAGCTCATGTCCAGCCATAACAAATGCAATCGATCGAGCTGAAGCAGTGTTATCACTGACGATCCCTTTACAGAGCCATGCTTCCGGGGTGAGGCGACGGAGCATAAGAATGGTTGAGCGACGTGTGACGGTATATTCTTCGCTCAAATCGGCCAGGGTATACGCATTGAAAGGGTGGGTCTGCATAAGCACGTCCTGATCGTAGCCAGGATGATTCGCTTGGTCACCTCTGGCGATGCGAAGCAATCGGCTGCTCATGATACGTTCGTTATCCAAAAGGTGGCCGATGACCTCTTTCACGCTCCATTTGTCTTCGGCGTACCGATAATTTGCTTGCTCCTCTGTCAATGAAGAGAGTAAAGTTGGTATGATGTTGGCTTGCAGCTCTAAGCGTTCGATGATGTTCCCTTCAGGAACAAGCTGCATGTACCCTTCATAATAAGCTGCATATTCCTCTTTAGTTGGTCTTTCAACCATGTAAATGCCTCCTTTGGGATTCGTAGATCTGGAACATATTGTAGCATATATCCTACAGCATGAAATGAGCCCCTCCGCTTTATGAGCGAAAGGGCCGTTTCATGTAATTTAGGCAGTTTTTCAAGGTTACGTATTATACCACTTCTAATCCGTACGTCGTATCCCCTTAATTTGTACAAATTTCTCCAAAACCGCAAAATCCTCCGTCACTTTTTTGAACGGCAACGTGTCCAGCACCTGTGCCCGGTAACTCTTTTTAGCCGCTGCGCTGAGACGGGAGTCAAGTATGCTGAGTATGCCAAGGTCCGTTTCACTACGGATCAAGCGACCCGTTCCTTGCCGTAACCGAAGAAGCATGTCCGGTACAAACACCTCCATGAACGAATTCTCCGTTACAGATGCCTTATATTCATAAACAGGATCCGAAGGAACAGGGAAGGGCAGACGGAAAATAATGACCTGTGACAGGTCAGGACCCTCGATATTCACACCTTCCCAGAATACACCGGTACCCAGCAGTACACCTTTGCTTTTCCTGAATTCGGCGATGACACTGTCCTGTGATGATCCCTCTTTTTGAACATGGACTGCCCATGTGTATTCATTAGCCCTTGAGATCAACTTTTTGTGAATGTACTTCATGTCCTCTTTTGCTGAAAAAAGGACGATTGTTCTTCCCTGAGTTAGATTACAGAGTTGAACCACTTCGTTGTACGCTGCTTCAAGATAGTTTTCGCGCTGATCGTGGTGGTAATAGGGAACTTTGTTCGAAATATACATCATGGCATGGTTGGTGTAGTCAAAAGGGGAGGGTTGGCGCTCTAGGAAATCTCCCTTATAACCGAGGGAGTGCGTCATATAAGAATATTGTTCCTCCAGCGTATCCCCGCCATGGCACAGCGTTGCTGATGTTAGGATTACAGGTACCTTGCCATTAAATAAAGCGTATTTCAGAAATTGGCTTATATCTTTGGGACAGATGCTGATTGTGGTTACTCTAAGAGGACTGCTTGCCCATAAAAGATAGTTGTCATCAATTTCAGATAAGACACTAATGAGGGTAATAAGCCCATTTATGGCTTCAAAAGCGTCATCGATCTCCCGCTCGTGGCGTGAGGTCAAAATGGAAAGGCGTAGACTGAGATCTTTTAATTCGTTCGAGACCTGGTTCAACGGTATTCCTTTGATCTCTGACACTTTGATTCGGTCGTTATCCTGCTTGGCATGGTCGAGAAGATCCGCGTTTACCTGTTTGAAGATGCGCTCAGCGCAGTTTTTGATGAACTTGGATTGTGAGAAGAGACTTTTATCACCGGACTGTTTCGTTAGAAGCTGCACCGTGGTATCCAGAATGCGGCAAATTCCTCGATAAGTGAACTCAAGTGTTCTGGCATCCCGAACTTTTGTTTCCAGATTATGCGCTTCATCAATGACGATCAGAGCAGGCTGTTCCGAGATGATGCTTTTGGTTCCTTCTTTTTTCTTCATCAAATCCCGTATGAGCAAGTCCTGGTTCACGATAATAAAATCAATCTCGTGAGCTTTTGCATTTAATTTCGCTCTCATATCGTAAAACAAACATGCAGTTTTATGATGACAACGTTCAAATTTGCAATCATTCACGGAAACGTGGGACCATTCAGCATCACTAATTCCAGCTTTAATATCGGCTCTTTCATCAATTTCATAATCTAATATGCGCTGCGCAAGGGTAGACACGGAGGAGTTAGCATCATCAAGACTGATCCATTCCGCTGCTCTACTTCGGCAGGCATACTGACCCATGCCTTTTCCCACGACGGAGCGAACCGTTGAGAATCCCAACCGACTACCAATGATCCTTAAATCTTTATGTATCTGTTCCGAGAGCTGAATGGAGGAGGTAGCTATAATGACTGGTTTCTGAGACATTTGATTCGTGAGCAGGCTTGGGATCAGGTACGCAAAAGACTTACCAATTCCGACACCAGCTTCAATCATGGCATTATGTCCATGGATATAAGCATCGGCGATATCAAGAGACATTTCTTGCTGTCCGATCCGCTCTCTAAGGCCGATTCGGGGGAACCGGTCATATATTCGGAAGATGGCATTAACCAAAGAACGTTCGATTTCCTTGTCCGGTTCCTGCTTATTCATTTTGTAGAGTTCATTTAACCAATTCATAATGATCGCCCCTCTTCCGAATGATGATCTTCTTGTACTCACTTTGGAGACGATTTACCTCACAATGCAGTTGTAACGGCATTTTTTAATCTGGATACGCCTTCCTGTAATTGTTCATCTGACAAATGTGCAAAAGACAAATAGATACCATACTTCGTACCAACAGCCGTTGAACTGCTGACTTCTGAGTATACCACACCTTGTGACCTAGCTGATTCCCGAAAGGCTTCATAAGTGGTCACATTACCTCGCCACCAACCAAACACGTGTAGACCCGCTTCATTCTCCACCCAATCAAACCATGTAGAGAGGTGTTTGTTCAAAAGTTTGAGTAACAGATGGAATTTGCGACTGTATAATCGATTCATTCTGCGCAGATGACGCTCATATTGACCGCTTGTCATGAATGCAGCTAATGCCCGTTGTTCGATCAGGTTGACGGGTCTTGGCTCATATAATGCCTGTGCCTTTCTAAAGGTGTCAGCCAAGGTAGGGGGAAGAACCACATAACCAAGTCGTACTTCTAAAGGCAAGGTTTTTGTAAAGCTACCCAGGTAGATTACACGTCCTGCTTTATCGAGTGTTTTCAGTGGTTCAACATGCATTCCTCGATATCGGAATTCACTATCATAATCATCCTCAACAATCATGGCATCATTTCGCTGTGCCCAGTCCAGCAAGGTTTGTCTGCGTTCCAGACTGAGCATTTCACCAGTAGGAAATTGTCGTGACGGCGTGACAAACAACATACGTGCTTCCCAGTCTTGGGGCACAACGCCCTGACCATCTAGATTAGCTTCAATCAACTTTGCACCCGCAGCCAATATGGCTTTAGAAATTCCGACATAACAAGGACTTTCTGTCACTACATAATCCCCAGGATCTGCAAGTAATTGAGTGAGTAGAGCTATAGCTTGCATGGAGCCTGCAGTTACTGCAATATGATCCGGATCGACTTGAATGCCCCGCATCCTTCGAAGATAGGCAGCAATGGCTTCTCTCAATTTTGGATCCCCGGTTGAACTAACCATGGCAGAAGTTGTTTTCAGGTGATGCTCACGCTGCCTTATCTCTGCATACAATCGATTATTCCATTCATCGTAAGGAAACTTGGAGAAATCAGGTTGATATTTGCTAAAGTCGATCACTTCGTCGCTATTCATTCTGAAATCATGTGTATGAGCATTGGCTGGTGCATTTCTTTGAATCGAATGCTGTTCAAACTGCTGAATACGATTTCCCCAGGCGGATAAGTGATGCGTACAAGCTTTCACGGTGGACGCATTATTGTTCAAATCCAACTGGTAAGCAACAAAGGTTCCTCTTCCATGCTCTGAATGAATGTAACCTTGAGCAGTCAACGTATCATAGACCTGATTCACAGTTCCTCTGGAAATGTGATACGTCGCAGCTAACTCTCTAGTAGAGGGTAACTTCTCACCATGTATAAGATTACCTTCATGAATTGCATCACGAATGGCATGATATAGAGCCTTCATCTTTGTATATTTTCGGTTCAAATATGAACTGTAAGCTACATGAAATTGCATAGGACCTCCAGAGTTATCATTGAAGTGGTATAATAAAAACCAAAAATATTGGATCTTTTTATATGACCATTCTCATTCTATACTAAATCATAGATTAGAGCGATGCCTTTATTGAAAACCACCCAAAAGTTAATTAGGAGGACTACAATCATGCAAACAGGTACAGATCGTGTAAAAAGAGGAATGGCTGAGATGCAAAAAGGTGGCGTCATCATGGACGTTATGAATGCAGAGCAAGCTAAAATTGCTGAGGCGGCAGGGGCAACAGCTGTTATGGCTCTTGAGCGGGTACCATCTGATATTCGTGCAGCAGGCGGTGTAGCTCGCATGGCAGATCCTACCATCGTTGAAGAGGTTATGAAGGTTGTATCTATCCCAGTTATGGCCAAAGCACGTATCGGTCATTACATAGAAGCCAAAGTGCTTGAATCCCTAGGTGTGGACTATCTCGATGAAAGTGAAGTTCTTACTCCTGCAGACGAAGTGTTCCATATCGATAAACATGAGTTTACTGTACCATTTGTATGTGGAGCCAAAGATTTGGGAGAAGCTCTTCGCCGTATTGGTGAGGGTGCATCGATGATTCGTACAAAAGGTGAGCCTGGAACGGGCAACATTGTTGAGGCAGTTCGTCATATGCGTCTAATTAACAGCCAGCTCCGCAAAGTGCAAAACATGTCCAAGGACGAGCTGTACGCTGAAGCGAAAAATCTGGGTGTAGCTTATGAGTTACTGCGCGAAGTTCATGAAAACGGCAAACTTCCTGTCGTTAACTTTGCAGCAGGCGGTGTAGCTACTCCGGCAGACGCAGCATTAATGATGCACCTGGGAGCAGACGGTGTGTTTGTAGGATCAGGTATTTTCAAATCCGATAGCCCTGAGAAATTCGCTCGTGCAATCGTTGAAGCTACAACACATTACACAGATTACAAACTGATTGCGGAAGTATCCAAAAACTTGGGCGCCCCGATGAAAGGGATCGAAATTTCTAAATTGGCTCCAGAAGAGCGCATGTCCAACCGCGGTTGGTAAGATAGCAGTCCATCTAGTTGAATAGGTAGTTTGAACATTTATATAGAAGAGCCGATCAATTGAACCTTAATTGATCGGCTTTTTTGTTCTTACTGTTTAGCTTGTTGATATCTTCAAAATGCTGTGGCTATAATAATCGGTATGAAGGAAGGTGCAGACAATTCGCTATCTATATGAGTTTATTCAACATCAGGACGATCTGCCTATGAAACTCTTCGTGAACTCGGTAAAACATATTGATTTCCATTGGCACAAGGAAGTGGAAGTTGTATATGTTCTCCACGGTTCAATCATCATGTATCTGGACCAGCAGCAATATACACTGCATGAAGATGATGTGATTGTGGTTAACAGTATGTCCGTCCACAAGATCGAACGAACCAATCAGGACAATGTGTTATTAACATTGCAGTTCGGTCCCGAGTTGATGAACAATAATGCGTTTATCTCCTGTAACTCTGCTATGAACGTGGAACAAAACGCTCCTCGCCTGCAAAGTATTAAACAATATCTTGCGCAAATGGTATGGGAGATCAACAAAAAAACGCCGGGTTATCAAAATTTCACAATGGGCAGATTACAGATGTTATGCGGATGCCTGCAGAGGTATTTTTCCAGTGGAACGAATTCCGCATTGGAAGACGGTAGCAGGGATTATGACTATAAAAGACTGAACAGGGTCCTCACATATATTGATTTACACTACAATGAGAAGATTACACTGCAGGATATGGCGCATTCCGAACATTTAAGTTTGCATTATTTCTCCCACTTCTTCACCGACAAAATCGGGATACCTTTCCAAAAGTATTTGACGCTCATTCGCTTGGAGAAGGCTCAGGCTCAGCTGGCAGCAAACGATAAAAACATTTCGGAGATCGCGCTGGATTGCGGATTTGCCAATGTGAAGCTGTTTAACAAATACTTCAAGGAAAAGTACGGCTGTACGCCCGGTTCCTATCGGGAAGCTTCTCGTACACCGGAACTCCATCAGTTGAATGTGAACCGCAAACCCAAAACATATGAGGAGTCTTCAAGCGGAGATTATTACGAGATGGAAACGTTGAATGCGATTAGCTTACTGTATCGATATCTGGATGTTAAGGTTGACGCTGATCAAGACACGCTTCCTATACCGTCTGTGCATCTGTCAGACCAAACTTATATTGAAATTCGTGCGGATCAGACGTCGTCTGTCTACGAAAAGCACTGGAATATGACCATGACGGCAGGGAGAGCCATTGAAGGTTTACGTGAAGATTGGCGGAAGCAGCTCTCCGCGCTGAAAGGAAAAGTACCTTTTCAATATATTCGATTTCACGGCATCTTCAATGACGAGATGATGGTGTACAGCGAGAACGAGCAGGGCACTCCCCTCTATAATTGGTCTTATGTGGACAAGTTGTATGATTTCCTGCTGGATCAGGGTGTTCGGCCATTTGTGGAATTAAGTTTTATGCCGAGCCAGTTGGCGAGATCCAAAGAAACGCTGTTTTGGTGGAGAGGGAATATTAGCCCGCCATCCGACCCTGCCAAGTGGCAGGCGCTTGTTGGTGAATTCGTTCGCCATTGTTTGAATCGTTATGGGGCGGAAGAAGTGAGGCAGTGGTATTTCGAAGTATGGAACGAGCCTGACCTGGCGGGTGTTTGTTGGGCAGGAAGCAAGGAAGAATACTTTACGTTTTACGAATCGACCGTTCATGCCATCAAATCGATTTTGCCGGAACTGAAGGTGGGGGGGCCAGCTATGGGTTACGGATCTCTCTGGAACGATACCTGGGCTGAGGAATTTTTGTCCTATTGCCGCAAGCGGGAAGTGGCTCTCGACTTTTATTCGTTCCACATCTATTCGGAGTATCCAAAGCTAAAAGTTGAAGACGATCGTTTAACGCAAATCATGCCGCCTGCTTTTTATAAAGAGAGTATTGCACTTATGCGGCAAAAAATGAATGCGTCAACGTACGGTCATGTTGAACTTCATGTCACCGAATGGAACTTTTCACTTTATGACCGTAACTTGCTGCACGATACCATGTTCATGGCTCCGTTTGTCATTTACCACACCATGAACACGCTCGGTGACGTGAAAGCGATGGCTTTTTGGTCCTTTACCGATGTATTCGAAGAAAGTATCGTTCCCGCTTCTCCTTTCTACGGAGGTTTTGGCCTGATTAACCGCGATGGGCTGAAGAAACCCAGCTATTATGCATTTGAGCTTATGCAAAAGCTTGGGGATGAGCTGATGGTCAAGGGAGACGGTTATGTCGGAACCCGAAAAAGGGATGGAAGCATGCAATTTTTGTTCTATCACTATGTGCATGTAGACCGGCTGTTTGCAAGTGGGGATTGGTCGGAATTATCCAGCTCAACCCGCTATGACGTATTTGAGGAAAAAGGCAGCAAAGCTTATGAACTTACCCTGAGCAATCTCGAGGGACCTTATAAATGCACCAGTTATCAACTGGATCGGGACCATGGATCGGTATTTGATGAGTGGACCCGCATGGGATCGCCCTATTCCTTGACGGAAGAAGAAATCCTCTTTTTAAACGGGAGGAGTGGACCCGTGATGGGGACAGAGATGATTAGAGATGAAAGTTGGCACAGAGAAATTTTGCTTCCACCGCATGGGGTAATGCTGCTCATTTTGGATAGACAATATTAAAAAAAAAGTGCTTTTAAGACATCCTTTCAGTAGTGAAGGGATGTTTTTTGTTGTTTATTTCTTGTTCAGGCTGGCAAGCTAGAACTATAGCGATGGATTGGGCAAAAAACGAACCATGATGCGGCAAGTTCCAACAAGAAAGCGTTAACACAAATCGATATACTATGGTTGTGGCAGCTTAGAGGAAGACAGGGGGAGTTTTGGATGAAGCGTTTCATGAAATGGATGACAGATTCGTTTGCGCCAAGATTGGAGGCGTTTACGAATAATATTTGGGTTTCTTCGATTCAAGAAGCCATCATGGTCGCCATTCCGATGATTTTCATCGGTTCGATTATTACATTGATTTCGATTTTGCAGGATTTCATTCCGGGAATGCCGGACCTGACACCTATCACGACATTCAGTTTCGGTTTGCTTGGGTTGTTTATTGCTTTTTTGACGCCTTATGTCGTGATGGAAAAAAGAGAACGACACAAAATCAAGTTGCTTGCGGGAATGACGGGGATATCTCTGTTCGTTATGCTGCTTAACCCGACAGTAAACGAAGACGGTACCATTCAGTTCATCCTTGAACGATTTGGACCCTCGGGGATGATTACAGCACTCTTGGTAGGTGTATTTGTCGCTCTAGTAATGATCATGTGCAACAAATTTTCGTTCTTCAAAAAAGGGTCTTCACTTCCCGAATTCATTATGGACTGGTTCGATTTTCTCGTCCCGATCGCCCTGGTATTAACAACAGGATGGTTGCTTGTATATCAGCTTCATTTTGATATTTTTGGACTGATCGTGAACGTATTTGAGCCGATCAATGCCGTTGGACAAAGCTTAACCGGATTTTTATTGTTCAATTTCATTGGCGTTGTACTGTATTCTTTCGGCGTAAGCCCGTGGGTCATGACACCGATCTGGTACGCAATCTGGATACCTGCAATCGAAGAAAATGCAGCTCTTGTCGCAGCGGGACAAGATCCGGTCAATATTAACACATTTGAAACCTTTTTCTCCGGCTGGCTGGGTATTGGCGGTATGGGTGCGACTTTGCCGTTAGTTGTTTGGTTCCTGATGGCACGTTCGAAAAAACTGAAATCTGTCGGCAAGGCGACGATTATCCCGTCCTTGTTCAACATTAATGAACCTGTCGTGTACGGAGCACCGATTGCCTTTAATCCGTTACTCATGGTGCCGATGTGGATTAACTCACTTATCACGCCGGTGATTGTGTACTTGGCTCTCGACTGGGGTTGGGTACGGATCCCGAGCCAGATCTTCCAGCTATGGTACACGCCAATCGGCCTGTCCACCTACATTATGTCCGGACTCAATGGGCTTATCTTGCTGGCGGTCGTCCTGGTGATTGTATTTATTGTCTGGTTTCCGTTTTTCAAACTGTATGATGCACAGGAACTGAAGAAAGAACAGGAACAAAATTGATATTAGAAGGGTGAGTACTATGGATAAATCAATCAATGAATTGTTGACGGCATTAACGCTGGCCGAGAAAGCTTCACTCTGCGCAGGATTGAATATGTGGATGACAAAAGGAATCGAGCGGTTAAACATTCCGCCAGTTCATATGTACGATGGGACAAACGGCATCCGTAAAACAAACAGCGATGAAGAAATGGGGATTACAACGGAAAATGTACCCGCAACCTGTTACCCTACGGGTTCAGCCATCGGTTCTTCGTGGAATACGGATTTATTGTATGAAGTCGGTGTGGCACTGGGACGTGAATCCAAAACCATGGACGTTGAGCTGCTGCTTGGACCTGGTGTCAATATGAAAAGAACGCCGCTTGGCGGAAGAAACTTCGAATACTACTCGGAAGACCCATACTTGACGGGGGAACTTGGAGCGGCGTTTATAAACGGGATCCAAAGCGAAGGCGTGGGCGCTTCTGTCAAACACTTTGCGGGTAACAACCAGGAGTTCGAGAAGATGGTAACCAGTTCGGAAATCGATGAGCGAACGCTCCGCGAGATTTACCTGAGCGCCTTTGAACGTATTATTAAGAAATCCGATCCTTGGACGGTTATGTGTTCTTATAATTTATTGAATGGAACGTATACAAGTGAGAACGAACATTTGCTGAATGACATTTTGAGAGAAGAGTGGGGTTATGAAGGTGTTGTTCTATCCGACTGGACAGCTGTCAATGATCGTATACGCGGACTGAAGGCCGGGCTTGATCTGGAGATGCCGGGTCCCGCCAATTACAATGCCAAAGCAATCATTGAAGCGGTTCAGAACGGAAGCCTTGCCGAAGAACAGTTGGATCGCAGTGTGGGCCGGATTTTGAAACTGGTTGAGCGGGTAACGGGCAAGAAAGACAAGGATTCTTCTCCAGATTCGGACTATCATGCACTCGCGCGTAAAGCGGCGGCCGAGAGTATTGTGCTTCTGAAAAATGAGAACGCGATTCTCCCGCTAGGGCAGGAGTCCATTTCGTCGATTGCCGTGATCGGACGGTTTGCCAAAAAACCGAGAATACAGGGAGCGGGCAGTGCAAAAGTAACGCCTACAAAAATCGATATTCCATGGGACGAGATAAAAAATCTGGCTGGTGATGCCATGACCATGACTTATGCAGAAGGGTACCCGGAGGATGACTCCATCAATGATGAGCTAATCAAGGAAAGCGTATCATTAGCCATGAATTCCGATGTTGCTGTACTGTTTGTTGGCCAACCGGAATATGCGGAATCGGAGATGCATGATTTGCAAGGCATTGATCTTCCCGAGCATCAAGTGAAATTGATTCTCGCGGTAGCCGCGGTTCAGCCCAAGTGTATTGTCGTGACGAGCAGCGGCTCCGCGCTGGCTATGCGCCCATGGGTGCAGCATGTACCTGGTGTGATTCATTCTTGGTTGTCGGGTCAAGGCATGGGTAAAGTGATTGCAGATGTATTATTCGGACAGACAAATCCTTCGGGCAAACTTTCTGAGACATTCCCTGTCAAACTGTCGGACAACCCTTCACATATGCGAATTCGCGGAGAGAACGGCAAGCTGTATTATCGCGAAGGCCTGTTCGTGGGTTATCGATATTATGACCGGAAAGAACTGGCACCTCAATTCCCGTTTGGACACGGATTGTCTTACACATCGTTCTCCTATACGGATCTGGAAGTGGCTCAGACTCATAACGGTGTTACTGTGTCCTTCCAATTGAAAAATACCGGAAAGCGCAAGGGAAAAGAAGTTGTTCAATTGTATGTTCACGATGAAGAGTGCACATGGACCCGTCCAGAGAAAGAATTGAAAGCTTTTGCCAAAGTTGAACTAGAGCCGGGTGAAAAACGCAAGATTACTTTTGAACTGGAAGAGAGAGATTTCTCATATTACAACACCAAGTATAACCGTTGGGTGGCAGAGACCGGGTTTTTCCAAATTTCACTTGGCAGCTCGTCTAAAGATCTCCGAATTACGGAACGTCTACATTGTGACTTTGGTAAGGAAGAAATCACGTTCCACAAATTCAGTCTGCTCAGTGAGTGGATGAGTGATCCTGTGGCAAAAAAGGAATTGGAGCATTGCCTGAATGAAATGAACGAGCACGTTACGGACAAGGTATATCTTAACGAGGAGTTTGTGGGATTCTGGGCAGATTTCCCGATGATCAAAGTGTTCCAAATGTTCGGCCAACAATGGATGAATGAGCGTTCACCTGATGAAATTATTAATGAACTTATCGCCAAGGTTAACCAGGCACGTAATGAATAGTTAAGTAAAAGAGGAACCAAGTTCAATCCCGTACAGGGGAGATGAACTTGGTTTTTCTGTGAGCCCAAAATAAGAGGCACCATATGAGGGTCTCTTTTAATTCATCAGACGAATGATATTGATTATTGTTCTCATTTACATGCTTCGACATTTACTGTATACTGACAATAGTTATTTTACATATTGGTCTAAACGACAAGATAGAATTCAAAAGGGAGAGATTATTTACATGTTGGTATCCGTTAAAAAAGGGATGTTTCTTTGTTTAATTACTGCAATGATCCTGGTGCTCGCAGCGTGTTCAAGTAACAATGGTGGCAGCGAAGATGCAAATGGCAACTCACAACAAGCTGCGGAGAGCAGCGCCACGAATGCAGCAACAAATGGGGAACAAACCGACGCAGACGCTTCAGCACCTGCTGAAACAACTTACCCGGTAACCGTTTCAAATTATACAACAGAGAACGGCACATGGGTGAAGAAGGATCAAACGTTTGACAAGGCACCTGAACGAGTAGTTGCCAATACCCAAGGTGCAGCCGAGCTGATGATTCGCCTTGGTTTGACAGACAAACTTGTAGGTGTAGCTGCGTTGTTTGGTAGTGTACCTGAAGATATTGCTGATGAGTTCAAACAAATTCCTGTGCTTGCTGAAGGCTATGTAGGTAAGGAAGTGACGATAGGGGCTACGCCTGACCTGGTTGTAGGGCGTGGTGGATTGTTTGAGGATGCGGACTGGGGTGTTGGTACAGTAAGCAGCTTGAATGATATGGGGATTAAAACGTACGTACAAAGCACCAGTGTTCCTGATGCATCGTTAGATAGTCTGTATCAGGATATTACTGAATTAGGTGAGATATTCAACGTACAAGCCAATGCAGCGGCATATATTGAGACGCTTAAAGCACGCGAGAATGCCTTGTCGGCCCGAGCTAGCTCTGAAACGATCAACTATGCATCATTTTCGGATAATGGTGATGGAACTATTGGAATCTACAACGGAAATGGTGATACGTTTATTGAAAGTGCAATGTCATTAATCAATATGCATAATATGCTTATTAATGAAACTGGCACACTCAGTCTGGAGAAGTTAATCGAGATTAATCCGGATGCAATGATTATTTCGAGGTATGCAGGTGGCATTGATCCTGAGCAGACGATTGAAAAGCTGCTTGCCAACAAACAGGTACAAAACGTTAACGCAGTTAAAAACAAAAAAATCTACATTATCGATTTCAACAACTTCTGGGGTTACGGGGATTCCATCTTCACAGGAGTTGAAGGACTCGCTGATGATCTCGGGTTATAAATGAGTACCATTAAAAGTCGCTATTTTAGCGGCTTTTTTTGTTATCAGGGACCCAATTTTTGTTCCAAGCTGATCAAACTTTTATTGGAATCTAACGTTACTATTGTATAGTTAAAAATTACATAGAATGGGTGAGCCGCTGTGAAGATGAAGCATATGAGAAAAGTAGTTGCCGTTGCATTAGTGATGTCGGTGTTATTACCACTGGGGCCTCAAAAATCTGAAGCGGCATCCAAATACGTTGATTTGGAAATTCAGTGGGCAGACGGTAGTATTAACCATGTTGAGACGTTAATCAAGGATGGAGTCACGTATGGAAGCTTTTTCTCACTTGGTATTAAGGAAGGCCTAGTGTGGGGGATGGAAGATGATAAGACGGCCGTACTGAAGAGCAGTGAGAAGCATATTGTTGTGCACTTGGGAAGCAGAATTGCCGAAGTGGATGGTCAAAAAGTAGATATGGGCACAGAACCTGTGTCGTATATTAGTCACCTTTATGTGCCCATTAGATTTCTTGCATCTGCTTTGGACGGGGAAGTGACTCATCGAGATACGAAGACGAATAAGATAACCGTGACTGGGCTGAGCAATTATACCGATACTTTTTATGGTAGCGACATGGGTTACACCTATGTCATTCGCGCTACAAAAGGAGATCTTGAAATTACGAATGCTTCTACTGGACAAAAGAGCTCAATTCCGTTAGGTATAAAGGACATTAATGTGAATACTCATGATCTCAAGATAAATTTCAAGAGGAGTCCCCAAAATCTACTTATTGTCATCATTGAACACACTAATCGAAAAATAGAAGACTACGATCTTTACACGTTGGTATTCAAAAATAAAGGTCTGATTCGCAAATCCATTGCTCATGGGGTAATGGAGCCGCATGAAATTTTGAATTCAGATGGTAGTATTCAACTCATAGATGACAATAAGATACGTATTATCGATGATGGAAGCGGTAAGGTGCTTGAAGTGCTTCCTCGCTGAATATATATCTGATCCGATATTCATACGTCACCAATTAAAGAACAATAATACAAACATCTCAAAGAGCCGCTGATCACGATGATCAGCGGCTCTAGCATATTTCTTCCTGAATCTTTTTATAGTGATATTAATCTTTCAAGACAGCTTGACTTGTGAATATATTATCAGTATAGTGTGAATCAGTTCACACTTCACATTAAGGAGTAATCTATGCCAAAAAATTCTTTCTTTCGTTTAGATGAAGCAAGGCGCGAGGAAATATCGAATAGCGCTATGCATCTTTTTGTTAATAACCTTTACGAGGATATAACTATGAAGATGGTTTTGGATAGTTTGTCCATGCACCCCGGAACATTTTATCGATATTTTGAAGACAAAGATGACCTTTATTGTCAATTAATACGTAATGTGACCCAGAAAAGAGCTGCATATTTTAGTAACAGTAATGAAGATTCCCTTTACAGCTATTTCCTCACTGGCTTATTTGGTAACGTTAATGGCATGGTGACCGAGCCGCTGAATGAGTTGGAAATCAAATTGACTAAAACATTTTCATATATTCCTGAGGACATTTTGCTTAAAGTATATGTGAATGTGTTAAAGGGCGAGTCATTCCCCATGATCAAGGACATTTTACGCCGAATGAGGGTTGATGGATATCTCCGACCGGATGTTGACGACGACCTGATTTCTTTTATGTTTGAGTCAATGCAGCTTAATTTAATCTTGTTTTTTAGAGAATTCGATATTAAGGACTCTAAGCTGCAACATAAGATCAGCAAATACTTTGCTGAATTTATGGGCCATGGACTGCTTGAAGATCATAAATATTCTGAAATGGTTAGCGATCTCAAGGGGGAAAGAAAATGAAAACCTATGACGTATTTCCAGAACCAATTGGCGGCTATACTGTCGGTCGAACCCAGATGGATTTTGAGTACACGGCATCAGATTACACCAAAAGAGAACTGACCGCTTTTGTGTATTATCCGTCTGACAGTAGCGAAGGTAAAACTACATCAACGTACATGTTTCCTGAAGTCTACGGGATGTTTAATGAGCAGCCACTTGTCACTGCGTTGAAGGATGTTTTCTCTATAGATATCAAGACCCAGTGTTACGACGACCTTGCTCTCTCCGGGAAGGAAAAGCGCTATCCAGTGTTATTCTATGTTTGCGGTGGAGGCGGTTCTCCAGAATGGGGTACAGTGCTCTGTACAGACTTGGCAAGCATGGGGTATGTTGTGGTAAGCATCGGCCATCAGAATAGCACGATGTATAAACGTAAAGATGGGCGCCTGTTTAATGTATCCAAGGATTTTTCGGATGTCATTACAGCGTTTGGTGAAGATCCGGAGATGCTGGCGTTGGCTGGTAAGATGGAGATGCGTCCTGACGATGAAACTGCCATTGAGATGTGCCGTAACGTGCTTGCACTACCGATACTTTCCAAGATAACAGAGTATAGTGAATCACAGGCAGAAGATGTAAGGTATGTAGCCGATTATCTTTACAAACTGGACTCTGGAGAGCTGAATTCCATCTTTAAGGGCAGATTGCTGCTTGACATCGGCATGGGTATAGTCGGACATTCTTATGGAGGGCCTACGACGGCGATGGTTTGCCGGGATGACGACCGGTTCGCCTGCGGGATTGGCTTGGATAGCGGTGCGTTTGGACTTCTTGACAGCGATCTTAAGAAACCCTTCTTGCTACTGTTTTGTGAACCTAACTATAATATGAATGCGATTATTGGCGCTAACAATAGCATGGAGACCTATTATTTCTCAGTTGATCGTGTTGCACATTTGGATTACTGTGACATCGTGTTTACAAGTGTTAATGAGGAACTCAGAGGTGAACGGGATGCTATGGAGATGCGAAATATTGTTACAGACTATGCGAAGAACTTTTTTGATCATTACATACTGCAGAAGGCAGCAAGTGTGGAAAGCCTGGCATACGATGGTGTGGAATTGATCAGGAAGACCAGCAACAAGTGACATAACCGAGAGACTACTGATTAATATATGTAAATTAATGCATGTCAAAGAACTAGCCGTACAGACGCAGAGCCGATAACCCTATTACGCGGTTATCGGCTCTCTGACTCTGATATTGCAAATTGACATCCTGGTTCCAATAACTGACGCTTATTCGGCCTTAGTCCCGTCAGTGTTTACTTCGCTTCCAGGTTCCATCAACATGATATGACATTCCTTTTCGGCGGAAGGCTTGATCTCGACTCCCTTAGGGACAATATACATCTCACCCTTGGAAATCTTCACTTGCCCATCACGAAAATCAATTATCATTTCCCCTTCGAGCACAAAAAATAACTTATCGGTCTCCTCATGAACATGCCACTCAAAATCTCCAGCAATCTTAACGATCTTAAAATGATAGTCATTCATTTCACCAATAAGTTTGGGAGACCAAAGATCGTTTAATTTCGCAAATTCCTCATTCAATTGAATAGCTTGATAGTGCATCGTCATTCCTCCTGTGTATTAATCCTATATGTTCAGTATACTGATCTAAGCTTTTGTATAACATGGATGCCAATTGAAATCAGGATGGATTATTGATGAACTTCAGACGATACTCCGTAGGAGAAATACCACATTGTTTCTTGAACACTCTGCTAAAATAAAAGGGGTCAGTAATGCCAACGGTCTCAGCAATCTGTTGTACAGACGCATCACTTGCCAATAACATTTGCTGTGCCATGTTTATACGATATTTCAAAACATATTCTGCCGGACCCATACCCGCATGTCTTCTAAACACGTAGGAAAGTCGATTTCGATTAACGTTATTTTGTTCTGCAAGCGATGCGACAGTCAGACTTTGATCATAGTATTCTTGGATATAGGTAGAGACCCGTTCGAATAAAACATCTGATTCACCACTATTTTGCCTATGATCAACACATATTAAAGTCTCATTCAGTACATCGCGAAACAGCATCTCGGTCTGAAACTTTGAAATACCTCCACGCTGATTATACACATGCCAAAGACGCGTGATTAATTCGATCAGACGTGGGGACTGACCCGTTGATAATTCAAAATGCTGATGGGAAAAGCTTGTATCTTCGAGGTCCGAACTACATATCCGGTATAAAACGAGGATGTATTCCCAGTCCGTTCTATGAAACATGGTTTGATCCAGTTTCATTTTCGCGCCCCCATGTACAACTTTTCCTGGTGAAAAAATATAGGGTGTACCATCAAATTGAAATTGTATTTTTCCTGTAAGAGGAAATACAAATCCAGGAAAAGAATCGGTATAGTCAGCCTGGGGAACCCCTGGATTTCTAGCATATCGATATACGCCTTCTACTTGAAATGGAATGTGTGCAAAATGCGCTGCTAACTGATTAACGTCTACTTTCACATTACGTACCTCATTTCAAAAGTGTTTGCCGGTCATTCTAAGATAAATCGTTGTGCACCTTACTCCAACATTATTGATAACGATTATCACTGTCAACATATATAATGAAAAAGAAAGCTCTTTTTTACATATGGGCAATAGAAACCATCTTGTGTTAACATGTGCACTAACTAATCCAATTGCTTGCTTGAAAAGGGGAAACCATGTCAATTCGAATAAAAATGCTACTGTCTTTCACGGGCATGCTCGTTATAAGTCTACTGTTCATCCTGCTTACGGCAAGTCTGTATACGATTGCGGCCACAGGGGATCTACAGAGTTTCCGTGATATATACAAGGTACATTATCAGATCAACCCGCTGACTGAACAGGGAGAATCGATCTTTCAAGAGATGAAGTTCCTGGCCAAAAATGACCCGGACGACCTGCAGAACAAGGTTTTGCTGCGTGAATATGATATGAAGCTTCGAGCTGAGAAGTCAGGGCTCTACGTCAGACGGGAGAATAGCCAGATCTTCGAATCGCTGACCTTCAACCAGCCAGAGCTGAAGCAAGCACTGCCTGCCTATGATCTTAACAATTACCAGATTCGGAGCACCTTCAATATTGGTGAGCGATTTTACGCGTATGCAAAATTTGATTTTCAGTATTCAGACGGGGAACGAGGGAGTATCTTTGTCATTCGCGAGAGAAGCCCCTTTGCGGAGCTTACTCGCAAACTGCTACCTGTGATGTCATTCCTGCTTATTGGCGTCCTCATCATTGCAAATCTACTCCTGTTCCGTTGGATCACGCGCAGCTTCATTAAGCCATTGAATCAACTACGAAGTTCAGCCGAACATATTAAAGATGGCAATCTATCCTTTAAGCTTCAGCTAAACTCCAATGACGAGGTTGGTCAACTCAGCGAAGCGTTTGAGAGCATGCGGAATCAATTACAGCTCTCCTATGCATTACGAGAGCAGGACGAAGTAAACCGCAAAGAGCTCATCTCCAACATTTCGCATGATCTCCGTACGCCGATTACCAATATCAAAGGGTATATTGAGGGTATTCGTGACGGAGTGGCTAATACTCCGGAGAAAATGGAGAGTTACGTTAATATCATTCACTCCAAAGCAGTTAGCATGGATAAGCTGGTGGATGAACTGTTTTTGTATTCCAAGCTCGACTTGAACCAAGAACCTTTCCTGTTCAAGACAGTTGATCTCGCTGATTTCCTTGAAGATAGCATCGAAGAGCTGAGATATGATCTGGAGGATAAAGGTGTTGCCCTGGATTGGATTAACCAGGTGTCTGGTCCCGCCATGGCTGCTGTGGATCCAGAGAAGTTAAAACGTACCGTTGTTAATGTGGTGGATAATGCACTCAAATACATGGAGAATGAACACAAACGGTTCGAGATTACACTTCAAGCTGATGAGAAATGGATTACAATGGCCTTTAAAGATAATGGCAGGGGAATACCCGAAGAGGCACTGCCTTATATATTTGAACGCTTTTATCGTGCAGAACAATCCCGCAATTCCTCAACGGGCGGAAGTGGACTTGGACTGGCAATAGCCCGCCAAATCATTGATGGACATGGGGGCTTCATCTGGGCAGAAAGCCAGCCTAATGATGGCACGAGCATATATATCAAGCTGAAACGGCTGAATGAAGAGAGGGACTAATGAGTAATGGCAAACATTTTGATCATTGAAGATGAAACAACGATCGCGGAACTGGAACGGGATTATTTTGAGCTCAACGGATTTTCTGTGGATCTCTGCCATACTGGAGATGAAGGCCTGAAACAGGCACTGGAGGGGGACTATAATCTGATCATTGTTGATCTGATGCTTCCGGGACTCGACGGCTTCGAATGTTGCAGGCGCATTCGCGAGGTAAAAGAGGTGCCCATCCTTGTCGTTTCCGCGAAAAAGGAAGAAATCGATAAGATCAGGACATTTAATCTGGGAGTTGATGACTTTATTACAAAACCGTTCAGCCCAAGTGAATTAGTTGCGCGAGCAAAGGCTCATTTGACCCGATACGAGAGACTACTTGGTAAAAACAAACCAGCTGAGCAGGATGAAATCCACATTCGCGGGCTTCACATTGATAAAGGATCACGCCGCGTTTTTGTTAATGGAGAAGAGGTGGCGATTACAACCAAGGAATTCGAGTTACTTGTATTTCTTGCGAGTCATCCCAATCGTGTATTCAGCAAATCTGATCTGTTCGAGCGGATCTGGGGCATGGATTCCACCGGAGACATTGCGACGGTAACCGTCCATATTCGCAAACTGCGTGGGAAGCTGGAGACAGACCCCAAAAATCCAGAGTATATCGAAACCGTCTGGGGCGCGGGCTATCGGTTTACTGCATAAGTTTCGTGAAAATTTAGACCCAGTTTATATTTTGTTAATAACTTTGTCCTTGGGAGTTTCTTTTTGTCCTCTATTCTATAGATACAGGCAACTACAACCTATAGAGGAGGAATTCAACTATGAATTCTACAACCCGCAAAATCGCTACTTTTTTAACCATAACTGCATTAGGTACAGCAGTATTCCCGCTAACTGCGAATCAAGTACATGCAGCTACATACGTTACTAACATTGCAGCAACAACCGCACAGCTTACCCAACAACAGATTGAAACTGCTATCAAGGATCTGAATAGCTTGGGGATCATGAACGGATATGCAGATCAATCTATGGGTGAACATCGAGCAATTACCCGTGCGGAGTTAGCTTCATTGGTTTTCAAAACATTTAATTTGGAGAGCAAGACGGGAGAAACCGTAGAATTAACGGATGTAAATCCCAATGCATGGTATGCGCCATATGCGTCAAAGCTTGTTGAACTCGGCATCATGCAAGCTAACGATGGACAATTCAATCCGCAGACTCAAGTGTCGGATGCTGAACTCGAACAAGTCGTATCTAAAGCAATGCAACGTGATGTAAAGTCCGTTCACCATTGGATGAGCGAGTTCTACTCCGAGAACGGTACAGCAACGCGTGGCGAAACAGCGGTGTTGTTGCAAACTGCACACCAAGCTATTCCTTCGGAGCAAGCTCAAATTAAGAGCGTTAGATCTCTGAATGCCATTACGTTAATTGTAACTTTTGACAAACCGCTGACAGCGGCGAATGAAGCTTTTGCCAAGGCACAAACGGATTTTGCGTTTAGTGCTGGGCTGACGTTAACCAATATGCCCCGTTTGAAAACAGGGTCAATTGCGACTTACATCGTTCCAACGTCCGTACAAGATGCTGGTGAAGTGTACAACCTGACTTACAAAGGGCAAGACGCTGGGTCCTTTGAAGGTAGTGGCACGAAAATAAACATGACAACGGCTAGTCAAGTAACGAATGATACATTCGAGATTGAAGCACTGCAAGTGAACGGTGTAGTGGATTACGGTTACATCATTTCGGCTTACAGCGGTGGCCGAGGAGCTAATGCATTTGTGCTGAATGATCAAGAGCAAGCAGGAGGCAAAACGGTTCAAATCATCTCTTCCATGCAAGCAAGACAAGTTGTAATTACGCCAGAAGGTGGCGAGCCTATCGTTGCCAGATATGTTCCGTTCACACAATCCACAGATGGTAAACAAGAACCGAAGTTCCGTTTGCCTGAGGGTCAAACGCTGAAATCAGGTGTCACATATACGGTTACTTCGGATTGGGCGAACCTAGAAAATGCTTCATTTACAGCGAAATCGTTTGATTCGTTGGTGGTTGCAAGTGCTCAAGCAGTGAGCGAAACCTCCATTGAAGTTACGCTTGACCAGGACCCTGGGGATGAACTGTTCTCTGGTCGAAGTGTAACGTTAACTTCACCTAGCGGGGATGTTCTGACGGCCACTTATAAATATTCAAGTCGAAAAGGTGCGACGGGTGTATTCGACCTAACAAATGATGGGAAGTTAACTCCGGGTACTACGTATACAATAAACCCAGTTGGCGATTGGAGTGTCGCTTCTTCGGTCACCGTGACACTGGAGTAAGGGAGGCAGTATGAGTAAATCGCTGATCATCGTTATCCTGATAAGCAGTATGTTGATCGTTCAAGGCTGCGTGCCTGAAATGAGAAACGACTCCAACGTGGAGGAAAAGGCCATGACTTCAGCAGATGAGCAGCTGTTCAAGGCAGTAGAGGACAGCGATACTGAACGCATCGAACAAATGATTCAAGCAGGTGCCAATATCAATGCTCAAGATCAGAGTGGACGAACCGCTACAATGATTGCAACTTACAATAATGATCTAACATCGGCTAAAGTGTTAATTGAAGCGGGGGCAGATGTGAATATACAGGACGATATGCAAAATACCCCGTTTCTGTATGCTGGCGCTGAAGGATACTTGGATATTTTGAAGCTGACAGTTGAGGCGGGAGCGGACCCAGCGATAACGAATCGATATGGAGGGACAGCGCTTATTCCAGCTTCGGAGCATGGATATGTGGATGTAGTGCAAGAATTACTGACTCAAACTTCGGTGGATGTGGACCATGTGAATCAATTGGGATGGACAGCACTACTCGAAGCGATCATTCTTAACGATGGCAATGCTCAACAGCAGGAGACGATACAATTACTCATTGACCACGGAGCAGACGTAAACATATCGGATCGTGATGGGGTGTCACCACTCAGTCATGCGCAGAATAAAGGCTTCAAGGAATTTGAAGACATTTTGGTACAAGCTGGTGCGAAATAGACCCTTTTAGGGTGAGTAAATTAACAAACATGTTGAGATAGATGTAAAAATGGTTTTCATGGAGCGCCTGATTCCTTCTATGCTGAAGGGCAGGCGCTTCATTCAATCAATCTTACGTGTATGAAAGTAGCATAGTTTTTACGTGTCATAATGAGATACGGAAACGAGAATCTTAAAAAATGAATATCTCTGCTTTAAAGTTTGCTATAGTGTACTACTCTGCTTCCAGATAAAATGGAAATACCAACCATGTAAGCGCTATCTATTATTATACTGCTTGTACATGTTGGAATTATTCATGGAGGTGTATGATGAAGAGAAAGTCTTGGTATACGTTGGTGGTGACTGGTGTCGTCTCTTTGTTTTTTTCAGTAAGCGCTTTCGCGGGTTATGTGTTCTGGGAACCTCTAACCTATTTTAACGCAAGTACGTGGCAAAAAGCAGATGGGTATTCCAACGGGAACATGTTTAACTGTACGTGGAGGGCTAACAATGTTAATTTTACAAGTGACGGCAAGCTTAAGCTTGGTTTGACCAGCTCTGCACAGAACAAATTTGATTGCGGAGAGTACCGTTCCACGAATACGTATGGGTACGGCTTGTATGAAGTCAGTATGAAACCTGCCAAGAACACAGGTGTAGTTTCCTCATTTTTCACATACACAGGGCCCGCACATGGCACCCAATGGGATGAGATTGATATCGAATTTTTAGGAAAAGACACAACCAAAGTGCAGTTTAATTATTACACCAATGGAGTTGGTAATCATGAGAAGATTATCAATCTAGGTTTTGATGCATCCCAAGGTTTCCATACGTATGCATTTGACTGGCAGCCCGGATATATCAAATGGTATGTTGATGGTGTACTGAAACACACGGCAACCAGCAATATTCCTAAAACACCCGGAAAAATCATGATGAACCTCTGGAATGGAACAGGAGTAGATAGCTGGCTCGGTCCTTATAACGGGGCTAATCCGCTCTATGCAGAGTACGATTGGGTCAAATATACGAGTAATTAAGCAGACTGAAGCAGCCGTTAGCGGCTGCTTTTTTCTATATTCTGGTATTGTATTTATTCAATATATGTATTCAATATCCAATATCCTAAATTAATGCAATAAATGTTGCAATATTAGTATGGGCATAAATATCAAACATTCATTATGATTAACCTGTAAGCAACATTACATAGACTGGGGGAACGAAGTTGGACACAAGTAAAAAGAGACGAGTAGGCAGTTTGGTCATGATCGGTGTATTGGCCCTATCTGCAGCCTTGAGTGGGTGTAGTAACGGGAGCGACAAGAAAACAGAATCGAGTACACCAGCGACAACGTTGGAGCTCAAAGATGGAAAGTATGATCCACCAGTATCCATTACGTATTTACGACCATGGGGTCCAGACGTGAAATTTAAGCCAGGCGAGGATCAGGATAACAACGTCCATACAAAATGGGCCAAGGAGAAACTCGGGATTGAGTTGAAAAACCAGTGGATATCTCCTTCTACCAATAATGCGTTTGAGACGAAACTGCGCCTGTCACTTGCTTCCAATGCGGACATGCCGGACATTATTTCGTATCGCGGCGAATTCAATCTGGTGCGTGAATTGATTGAGTCTGGAAAATTTGTCGATGCGGGTGAGTTGTTTGACAAATATGCCAGCGACACATGGAAAGCAGCCGTAAACGAAGATCCTTCCGTATGGTATCCATACATGCAAGATGGCAAAAAGATCGGTATTCCGATTCTGGACTATTCCTATAATGGTGATCCTGTCATGTGGATTCGCGAAGACTGGATGAAGAAATTCAATCTGGAAGCACCTAAAACTATAGATGATCTTGAAGTCATTATGGAAACGTTTACGAATCAAGATCCGGATGGCAATGGGAAGCAGGACACTTACGGACTCACCATTGGCTTCAAGAACTGGCTGAACACATGGATGTCAGAAGCTGGATGGGTATTTGGCGCTTATGGTACAATGCCAAACCAATGGAATCTGACGGCAGACGGAAAACTTGAATACGGTTCCGTTACACCTGGTGCAAAACAGGCTTTGGCCAAATTACAGAGCTGGATGAGCAAAGGGTATATCCCGGAAGAAGCCGGTGTGTATGACGAGACAAAAGCAGCTGAAGAATTTACTGCCGGAAAAGCAGGTATTGTGGTAGGTCCTCACTGGATGCCATCCTGGCCGCTGGAGGATGTGAAGAAAAACAATCCTGAGGCTGAATACAAGGCGTATCCCATTCCTTCCGGTCCAAACGGTCAAGCAGGAAGACATGGTACGTCGAACGGAAACGGCGTAGTTCTGATTAACAAAGACATGAAAAATCCGGAAGCCTTTTTCACCTATCAGAACTATCTCTTTGATCACTATGCGAATCCTAAAGAGGGCGATGAGTTTGAGCATGGATTTGCGGAAGGATACGATTGGGTTATGGTAGATGGGAAACCATCAACCGATGCAAGTCTTACAGGTGGTTATGCTCCCGAGAAGTACACTTTGACTTTTGATGGAGCGCGAATTCCGAATCTGAGTATGACAACACTCGCGAAGCTGGCAAGTGGTGAAGAACCAACAACGCCATTTGAGAAAAAAATCAAATCAGGTGTACCAACACCTATGCTTGATGCAGCCAAGATTGTATTGGATCAAAAGGATATCGTGTTCAATCAAATGTTTACTGGTGCACCTTCAATGACGATGCAGATGAACAATGACATTTTAACAAAGATGGAGAAAGACACCTTCTCTCAAATTGTATATGGCAAAACCTCTGTTGATGCATTCGACTCATTTGTTGAGAAGTGGAAGTCTTCAGGTGGAGATCAGATTACAAAAGAAGTTAACGAGTGGTATGATTCCGTGAAAAGCGGAAAATAGGTTGACGCAGGGCTGGCTGAAATGATTCATCCCGGCCACATAAGCACCAAAAAGGCATTGCAGGAGAAGATCTCCGGCAATGCCTTTTTGTATTTGATATGGAGAAGGGGAAACCGGAGAGATTACTAGGACGTCAAGTCTGGCCTGAGTTCTTAAACCGGCAGATTTTCCCGATATTCTTGCGGAGTAAGATCATAAAATTTCTTAAAGACTCGAATGAAATATGCGGTATTGTTGTAACCGACAAGTTCAGCAATCTCAAACACTTTGGCGGTCGATGTTCGCAAATGATAGGCTGCTTTCTCCATTCTTAACCGGTACACATAGGCAGTAAGTGCTTCGCCGGTCTCCGCCTTGTACACCTTGGACAAGTACACTGGATGCAGATGAACATGGTCAGCAATTGCAGGCAGTGATACATCACCAGCCAGATGAAGGTCGACAAAACTTTTGACGCTGCGCACAATGGTGCTGTGATTGTCTCTAAGCTCTTGTTCAGCATCATCTCGTATGTAATGAAGTGTGCGTATGGACCAGTCCTGTAATTGCTGTGCAGTGGAGTAACTGGGAGCTTGAAAGTAACGATAGGACTCTGCTGGAATCAAAGAAGAGATTTGTTTGCCATTTTTATGAATGATGTACGCAAACGCGCCCGCAATAGCAAAATACACCTCAAAGGTTGACTCGGCAATATCATGATGTTCATTGGAATGCAGCAGTTCCTCAAATATGTGCTCGATTTTCTGTTCCACATCCTCAAAGCGACCAGCTTCGAGCAGGCTAATCAACGTTGGTGGCTGATAAAGCGACCTGATCGTATGTAGAGGATTGGCATCCGTTTCATCGGAAGCGGTGACAAACAAACCTTGCACCTGACCCATCCGTTTACGCATGGACATGACCGTTCGCTCATAGAGTTCTCCAATTTCGTGGGGGAACTTGCCCCAACTGGAGACGGAAATGGAGATTGCACCTTTTAAGTATAACTGAACATTAGTTTGAATCTGGGCAGCGTACTGCTCGAGCAATGTCTGAGGCGTCTCACTCCGGCTATAACTCATCGTTGTGGAATGTTTCATGCTTACCAGAACAACAATGTAATCGTGCACGTCACGTGTATGCCAGATATGAAAATGATTATGCATCACTTCACTTATGATATTACATATCGCATATTCCATTAGGGCCAGGTCCCCGTGTGCCATATCCGATAGATGTTTCTCCATACGGATAATCAGCATGCCGAGATCTTCTCCTACGGAGTAGGGAAGTTCCAGCAGATCAAGCTTGTCTGCCAGCGTCTTCTGATCATAGACTTTTCCAGTCAGCAACTCATGGAGCATCGTGGATTGAAGCAATGGCAGATGATCCTGAAAGGCGTGTAAGGCTCTTTGATGAGATGCTGCTGTTTCCCACTTTTCTTTAATTCGATGAACAAGACGTTGCACGGATTCGATCAGATCTTCATCGCTAACAGGTTTCAGTAAGTAATCAAAGCTCTCCTGTGCAATGGCCTGCTTCGCATATTCAAAGTCGGCGTGACCTGATAAAAGAATTGTCTGCACATGCGGCCACTTTTCATGAATCGCTGTAATTAGTGCAATGCCTGACATTTCGGGCATACGTATATCCGTAATTACAATGTCAATATCGTGGTTGTCCATAATTTCCAGCGCTACTGCACCGGATAAGGCTTCATGAACTGTACCGATCCCGCAGCTTTCCCACGGAATGGTCTCTGCCAGCGTTTCCACGACGGAACGTTCATCGTCAACTAGTAATATTTGCAGCATGGGTCGTTCACCTACTTGTCTGTATTGTCGTGCCATGTGATGTTAACTTTAATTCCACCCATTGAAGACTGTTCATAAGATAGTCCAGATCCTTCACCGTACAGGAAAGACAAACGCTGATGGACATTCCATGTACCACATCCCATATTCTCATCCAGCGGTTTAAGAAGATTATCCCTCAGATGATCAAGCTGTTTCTCAGACATGCCAAGCCCGCTGTCCTCCACGATAATCGTGTATACATCACCCTCGCAGTCCGCATAGATTTTAATTTCACCATCTACCGATTTGGGCTCCAGACCATGAATAATAGCGTTCTCAATAATAGGCTGGAGGGTTAGTCTGGGAACTGTTTTATCTAAAATATCATGGGGCACGTCTATTGTAAAATGCATTCGTTCCAGACGAAGTGACTGGATTTCCAAATAATTTTTGACCATCGTCAGTTCTTCACGAAGCGTGGCTTGATCCTTTTCGGACCTGGTTATGTATCGGTAATACTCTCCCAGATTCAGTGCCATGGCTACCACGGCCTTTTCATTTTTCATTCGGGCCATGTTCTTGATATAGAACAGGCAGTTATATAGAAAATGCGGATTAATCTGCGATTGTAACTGTTTGAGTGTGGCTTCCCGACTTCGTAATTTCTCCTCATATACATTCTCAATTAGTTCTTGAATTCGTTGAGCCATGATGTTGAAACGTGCAAATAACAGGCTGAACTCATTGCGTGCAGAATGATGAAGCCGAACGGAAAAGTCCCCTGTGGACAAGCGATTCGTCCCTTTCACCAACTGTAAGAGTGGAAGCTGCACACTTCGGTAGAGTGTATATAATACAACAACGCTCATCACGATCAGAACGGCAATTGAAGCGTAAAAGAGATTCCGACTGCTCGTAATCGGTTTCAAAATCTGCTGCATCGGCACATAGTCAACATAATACCAACCGAGGCTCTTGGATTGAATGTAGGAGACATAATATTCCGTTTTGTTCAACGTTGTACTGAATCCACCGCTGGCCTGCAGTTTTGCTTCTTTCAGGGAAGGCAGGATCGCGTTCAAGGTTTCCTTTCCAGAACTATTGCTGATTAACCCATAATCGGGATGGAACATGAACGGGTCACCTTTATTATTTAACTTGTTTTGATTAAGAAGTGCAGTTAAGTGATGAACTGGAAAACTGATTTTGGTAATTAATCGAGCTTTGTCGGGTTGAACCATGGCTGTCGTTGGGTCTGTCGTGTACCAGATAAACTGATTCTCGGCATAGGTCCAGGACTGCGATAGGGAATCCTTAAATTCATTATCACTGTACGGAATGTAAGCATAATAATCCGTTGATATCACTTTTTGCATCCTTGGGAAGTATAGTGTGATGGTCGAATGCCATTTGCTTGCTGCGTTGTACAGATTCATCTTTTCCAGAATGGCACTTCCAACTTTCACACGTTCATAGGGAATGTCCTTGTAGTCGGGACGTTGATATTCCTGAATGCTGGAATCTTGTCCAATGGACATTCCATATAATGACAATTGGTAAATGTTGGATTCCACTGAATCTGCAAATGTCGAGAGATGATTCATCGTATTGTTCTGAATCTCATGTTCGATAACTCGCACGCTTTCGCGATTCGAGTAGGTGTAGAGAAACAATACCAAAATAAGCAGCATCACAAACAACAATGTAATTTTGGTAAAGACATTCATACGTGTAAACAAAGTCCAACCTCCTAAATCTCATTAAAATAGTGATATCGTTGTTGCAATATTAGGATATAGATCGCAAATTTCCATTGCTATAATTTTAATATACAAGTTCACGATGACTTGTAAAATACAAAATTTAGAACATGGGGGATGCAGGAGTGAAGGAACATACGTTAGAAACGCCGCATAAACGGCGCTCCACCAGGGTCAAACAGCGCTGGAATATGCAACGGAATTGGACCTTGCATATGATGCTCGTTCCAGCCGTATTGCTGGCACTGGTGTTTCAGTACATACCGATGGGCGGCATTGTAATTGCTTTTCAGGATTTTAAGCCTTACTTGGGATTTTCTGAATCCAAATGGGTTGGTTGGGACAATTTTCGATATTTATTCTTATATCCGGACGTAGGTCAGGTGATCTGGAATACGCTGGTCATTGCATTTTTCAAAATCATTGCGGGACTGTTCGCTCCATTCTTGTTTGCCATTTTGCTCAATGAAGTGCGCTTGACGGCATTCAAAAGAGTGAGTCAAACGCTTGTGTATCTGCCGCATTTCCTATCATGGGTTATTCTCGGTGGGATTCTGCTTGATATCCTGTCTCCTCAGGGCGGCATGGTGAACCAGCTTGTTGTAGCCTTTGGAGGAGAACCGATCTTCTTCTTGGGAGATGGCACATGGTTCCGTATTACACTGATTGTCAGCGATGTCTGGAAAGAATTTGGTTTTGGTACAATCGTATTTCTGGCTTCTCTATCAGGAATCAACCCGGCGCTTTACGAGGCTGCTGAAGTGGATGGGGCCAACCGTTTCAAACAGACGCTGCATATTACGATTCCAGCATTAATGCCGATTACAATTGTATTGATGACACTCTCAATCGGCAATATCCTCAACGCCGGTTTTGATCAGGTCTTTAACTTGTACAATCCACTTGTGTATGACAAAGGCGACATCATTGACACCTTTGTATATCGACTCGGAATTTTGAACGGAAAGATGAGTTTTGCCACAGCAGTGGGGTTATTCAAATCAGTGGTAGCTACCATTTTGATTGTTATATCGTACAGAATGGCTTACAAACTGGCTAATTATCGAGTTTTCTAGAGAGGAGAAAAGGGCTTGTATTATAAAACAAAAGGGTACCGCATATTCAGTATAGCCAACTATACTTTTCTTGGGATATTATCACTTCTTTGTATTTTACCAATTATTCATATATTAGCCGTTTCATTCAGCAGTATGGCGCCAGCGTCATCAAATCTGGTTACCTTCTGGCCCATCGGGTTCACAACTGACGCCTATGTGAAAACATTCGGGAATTCAAACTTCATCAACTCGCTGCTGGTGTCTCTTAAACGGACTGTGCTTGCAACGATCATCGGTATGGTCATCATGCTCATTACCGCATTTCCGTTGTCGAAGGAAGATATCAGTTTCAAAGGTCGCTCCTTATACACATGGTTCTTTGTATTCACCATTTTGTTCAGTGGCGGTTTGATTCCAAGTTATATTCTGATCCAGAAGCTTGGGCTGATGAATACGATCTGGGCGCTTATTCTGCCCGGAGCATTGTCGGTGTGGAACGTCATTCTCATGATGAACTTCTTCCGTGGTTTGCCGAAAGAACTTGAAGAAGCAGCTTATCTGGATGGAGCAGGTCATATCAAAACATTGATCCTGGTCTACGTTCCACTGTCGCTTCCCGCGATCGCAACTTTGTCTTTATTTACGATGGTGTATCAGTGGAACTCCTGGTTCGACGGCATGATCTACATGTCTGATATTAAAAATTATCCGCTTGCTTCTCTGTTACAGACTATTATTGTTCAGCAAGATCTCAGCAAAATAAATGTGGACCCTTCCATGTTGGAGAATATCTCGCAGCGAACCGTACGCGCAGCACAGATCTTTATCGGTGCGCTTCCAATTCTGATGGTATACCCGTTTTTACAACGTTTCTTCGTAAAGGGAATTGTTATTGGAGCAGTCAAGGAATAGGCTATGCAATGCAAGGATAACCGAGCTGAGGGAGGAAGTAAGATGAGAAGAGGATTGGCATGTATGGTGGCATGGAGTTTAATGGCTACCCTCGTTTATCCAGCAACTGCTGGGGCAGAAAGTGTACAGGATCAAGCGGAGGTGGGAAATGTGCAGGCTACAAGCCTGCACGCCTCTGTTCCCTATAAAGACCTTACCGGGCATTGGTCACAATCCGCAGTTACACGGTTGCAAGACTTGAATCTATTGCAGGGTTACACTGACGGTACATTCAAGCCGAGTCAGGTTATTAGCCGAGCTGAATTTGTTATGATTCTGGATCGGGCCTTTGGTTTCAGCGGTCATGCGGCGACGGGTTCATATGCGGATATGACTTCAGACGATTGGTACTATGACGTGATGGTGCGAGCGAATGGTTCTGGTATCATCGAAGGCACAGACCGTGAACATCTCTCACCGGGGCAACCGATTACCCGGCAAGATGCAGCGGTTATGATGGATCGAGCTTTTCAACTTTCCACGGGTACGAACGAAAATGGAAAACTACTGGAGTTTGAAGATGCAGACGATATTTCTAGTTATGCAAAGAAAGCGCTTACCTATCTAGCGAATGAAAATGTGATCAAAGGATACCAAGGAAAATTAAATCCAAAATCTGCGATTACACGAGCAGAGACAGCACAACTATTGTCCATGATGATAGCAGATGTGAAAAGTGCTCCTGGTATATATGAGTCCCGGGTGGATGGCAACTTCATTATTAAATCGACGGATATCACGTTAAAAAATACGATTGTTAATGGCAATCTGCTGCTGGCAGAAGGCATTGGCGAGGGTTCTGTTGTGCTTCAGGGTGTGACCGTTACAGGAAGTATCATTATTAAAGGCGGCGGCAGTCATTCCATCGACATTAGCAACTCCAAGCTGAATCGAGTAGTCGTTGACAAACGTGGGGAACCCGTCAGAGTTGCCATCACGGAAGAAAGTACTATTCAGGAGATCGTTGTCATGCAACAATCCATTCTGGATATCTCCTCCAATAGTCTGATTGATACCATGAATATTCTCGCAGGTGCGAACTCGACCCGAGTGGATAGCAAAGGTACGATCCAACAATTAAGTGTTGATGCGAATGATGTTGTTATTAATGGAGAGAAAGCAAAACAAGGTCTGCGCACATCCATGGTGGGTGAAGCCCAGCCACCTGCTTCATCGCAGCCTGGTGGTTCAACAAATGTGACAAGCACACCTACACCATCTTCTCCAGACGGGCAATCACCGTCTACACCATCGACACCAAGCCATCCGGCTGGCGAAAAACCGGTTCCAGCAACAACGATTCCGCATGATCAATGGGAACTGGTCTGGAATGATGAGTTTAACGGGCCTGCAATTGATGCTTCCAAATGGACCGTTCAGGATACGGGTCTGGTCTACAACAATGAATTGCAGTATTACAGCCCGGACAATACTCGCATTACGAAAGATCAGAACCGAAGCGTGTTGCAGATTGAAGCAAAAAAGGGTCCGAAAAACGGTAAAGATTACAGCTCTGGCAAACTGATCTCCATGGGAAAAGGCGACTGGACCTACGGTAAAGTCGTTGTACGTGCGAAGCTTCCTATTGATAAAGGCATGTGGCCTGCCATATGGATGATGCCAACAGATGAAGCACATTATGGAGGCTGGCCTGCCTCTGGAGAAATCGATATTATGGAGCTAATTGGTGGCAAAGAGAGTAATAACAAGGTATATAGCACATTGCATTATGACAGTGTGAAGCCTGACGGTTCCCATGGACATGATCAGGGAAGTCTTACTCTCCCGAAGGAAGAAACTTTTGCTGACGATTATCATGATTTTCAGGTGGAATGGTTGCCGGGTATGATTCGTTTCTATGTGGATGGAAAGCTGCATCATGAAGTGACTAACTGGCAAACGAAGGCCGCGGGCCAACCCGAGTATTATACGTTCCCTGCACCATTTGATCGTCCATTCTATCTGATTCTGAATCTGGCAGTTGGAGGAGACTGGCCGGGCTCACCTGAAAGCAACTTCACTTCCGAAAAGATGAATGTTGATTTTGTGCGTGTATATTCTTACAAAAATCTAGACACATGGCCTGATGTAACAACAAATCCGATCGAGCCTGCACAACAGCGTGAACCACAAGCCGACGGCAATCAAATCTACAATGATCGTTTTGCGGAAGGGGCTGCAGACAATGGAGTGCCTCTGCAGTGGAAATTCATCACAAATGCTGATGGAGCTGGCAGTGTCAAAGTTGTAACGGATGAGCAGAAAGGGAAAGCAGCGGAAGTTACTATTGATGCATCGGGTACTGAAAACTACTCGGTTCAACTCACTCAGATGCCGATGTACATCAAGAAAAACAAAAAGTACAAGATACAGTTTGATGCGAAAGCATCTGCTAACCGTACGATCATGTCCAAACTGAACCAATTTGAAAAAAGCTGGACCAATTATTCGGGTGATAACACCTTTGCACTCACGACAGATTGGCAATCCTATGACTATACCTTCAATATGCGGGACGGCACGGATAACAATGCCAGATTCGAATTTAATCTGGGGTTGGATGATACAACCGTTTGGTTTGCCAATGTCAGACTGATTGAGGTGGGTGAGGCTGATCCAATAACGGTTGAACGGAACGCGCTGCCTGATGGTAATTTCATTTACAATGGTACATTTGATCAAGGTAAGGAACGCCTCGGTTTCTGGACCACCAGCGTCCAGGAGAATGCTGAAGCCAAAATCAGTGTAAATAACTTTTCGAAATTCCCGATTATGGAGCGTCAGCTGGTTGTTGATGTTACTCAAACGAATGGTGAGCCACAGCAGGTGTCAGTGAACCAACCAGAGTTGAAGCTGGAGGCGAATACAACGTATGGCTTTTCCTTTGAAGCTAAGGCAGACAGAGCGCGAAGCATGAACTTGGATCTGATCAGCACGGAAGGACATTCGGTTCAGGTTCATCAGGGTCAAAATCTCCAGCTTGGACAGGAGATGAAGACGTATACGGGAGAAATCATCATTGGAGATGGAGCATCAATCGCACAATCCGAGCTAAGAATGTTGTTTGGCAGTTCTAAAGGTAAGGTATATGTGGACAATGTTCGTCTGACGAAACGAGGCAAACCTCTGTCAGTGAATGGCTACGCACATGTACCTGCAACCGAAGCCTGGGCGATGCAGGGCTTACAACTGGAGGACTCCGTAGAAGGTGGAAAACATGTCAGTTACATGGATCAGGGAGATCTGCTGCAATATAAAATCGATGTAGCCCAAGAGGGAGAATATGTTCTGTCTGCTCGAATGGCCAGTGGAAAAAGTGATTCCAAGGTTCAGTTCAGCATTCAGGATGAACAAGGTACAATCGTTGCTCAATCCGAACTGAATCTCGGAGACACGGGGGGATGGCAAACATACAAAACGGTGTATTTCCCAGGGGTCAACTTGTCAGCAGGCAAATCCTATTATGTGAATTTTGAAGGAGCAGATTATAATACACGCTGGGTGGATATTTCACAAAATAAAGTTCAGAACGGTGAACTTGCAAATACTCTGAATCATTGGGAGCTAATTCCTAATCATCTGACAGCTTCACATGACGAGGGCAAAGGATTAACGATCAACTTGCCAGGTACAAGTGAAGAATGGTGGGATGCATTGCTGCAACAAGGTCAGATCGAACTGGATGCAAATAAATCATACCGACTTACCTTCGAGGCATCCGCTTCAAGTCCTAAATCCATGCAAGCGGTTCTTTCTCAGAATGTAGGGGATTTTGTGAAGTATTTTGAAGAAGAAGTGGAATTAACCGCAGATCAAAAGTCGTATACGTATACCTTCACCATGGGAGATACTTCGGATTCGGCAGCTATGCTTGCATTTGGATTAGGATATCCGCTCTCTACAGGTGAACACTCGATTCACCTTAGTAACGTTCAAATATATGAAGTTAATCCGAATGCAGATCAAGGAGGGCAGCCTGCTCATGTTAATCTTATTCCCAATGGAGACTTTTCCAAAGGTAAGGAAGGTTGGTTTACCCATGCGGATGGTAATGCGGCTGATCTTGAGATGCAGGTTAACAATCAGCAGCTTCAAGCCAAGATTGGTAATGCAGGAAAGAATCCATGGGATCGTCAAGTCATCAATGAAGGATTTGGCATACAGCAAGGTTTCAAATACAAATTGACGTTTAAAGCCAAAGCGGAGAAGTCCAGGAAAGTGGGTTTGGGAATTGGATGGGTTGACGCAGCTGCCAACTATGAATGGCATGGATTCTTTGGGGCACGAGTTGATTTGACTCCAGAAGAACAGGAGTTTACTTTTACATTCGATGCAACAGAAGCCAGTTATGCGTATACTCGAATTTCATTTGATCTGGGTAACATTGATGGTGTGCAAGATGGCAACACAACCGTCTCATTATCCGAGGTCAGCTTGATTAATCTGGGTCCTGCCAATTAGCTTCTAGTCTCTATAACTTCTAGCACCTATATAATGAAGAATCCGATTCCGGTATGTTGGAATCGGATTCTTTTTACAATCTTTTCGGGAAGAGTTAGGCTAGCCTTCAAGATTTTAATGAAGATACAGATTGGAATTAGATATCCAGCTTACGATTACTAATCCATTTCACCATTTCAGGATCGTTATGGGAGAAGAATAGGCTCTGTTTGGTATCTAGCGCAGTAATCGACTCAATATCTGCTTGGCTTAATTCAAAATCAAAAATATTGAAGTTTTCAATAATTCTTTCTTTACGCACCGATTTTGGAATAACAACGACTTCACGTTGGGTCAACCAACGCAAAACCACTTGAGCAACCGATTTGTTGTACTTTTCACCTATAGATAGCAATACCTCATTTTGGAACAAGTCATTTTTCCCTTCAGCAAATGGTGCCCAAGATTCAATCTGCACATTATTTTCTTTCATGAATTGTCCAGTTAAGATCTGCTGGTTGAAGGGATGCGTTTCGACCTGGTTTACAGCAGGGGTTACTTCGTTTTGTAGAATCAAATCCATCAGACGATCCGGCTGGAAGTTACTCACTCCGATTGCACGTACTTTTCCTTCACGGTACAACTCTTCCATAGCACGCCAAGAGCCATGGACGTCTCCAAAAGGTTGATGAATTAAATATAAATCCAAATAGTCCAATTGCAATCGTTCCAAAGATTTTTCAAATGCTTGTTTGGTACGTTCATAACCCGTATCCTGAACCCAAAGTTTTGTCGTGACAAATAATTCTTCTCTGGCCACTGTACTGCGTTTGATCGCTCTGCCCACGGCTTCCTCGTTTAGATAAGAGGCGGCAGTATCAATGAGACGATACCCAGCCGATATGGCATCCATAACACTTTGTTCACATTCGTTTGCATCTGCAATCTGAAACACACCAAAGCCGAGAATAGGCATCTCAACACCATTATTTAAAATTACTTTATTCATATATTAACCTCCAGTTGTGGCATGTCTATATTATTGCATTCCTGCTCTAAAAACCGATATCTAATTTGTCTTATATGCTTGCCTAATTCTCTTATTACCTATGCATGCAGAATAAAGTTGTTCAGGAATGACATCATAAAGAAGTAGTATACATCTCAGTTTCCAGAGGAGGATATCTTGTATGGCTGACCAGAAGAAACGAAAAGAAGCTGCCTGGAAGTCACGAAAGCAAGAACAGCATCCCCATGGCAAAATCAAATCGCTTAAAGAATTATCCAGCGAATATGAAGAGAAACCTACTACGAATTAAGCAAAAGACTGTCAGTGAACATTGCTGGCAGTCTTTCTTCATATATTGCAGACATTGAGCAATACGTACTTACTCTATTCTAAAAACGAATGAACACAAGATATAATGTCTGTATAGTTCGTAAATAACTGTGAACAAATCGTTAATTCATTGACATTGCATGTAATTTTAATTAGAATACGAAATGGACTTCAGGTTGAAAACAGATATGAGTATCTTTATGTTTAGTTTAGAGCTTAGCTGTTGAATCTTTAAATCCTAACGACGAATATAGGAGCGATAATATTACAATCCTATATGAAGATTAGGATTTTTTGTTTTTAGCTTTGGAGTATAATTTGAAAGTTGGAGGCTGGCTTTACCATGGACAAATGGTTCAAACTTAAAGAACGAGGCACAACCATCCCCACAGAAATTATTGCAGGGGTTACAACATTTTTCACAATGGTATACATAGTTATCGTAAACCCAGGAATACTCAGCAGCACAGGCATGGATTTTAACGGGGTATTCATAGCAACGGTACTGGCTAGTATTGTGGGAACTCTGATTATGGGAATATGGTCCAATTATCCAATCGTCATCGCGCCGGGTATGGGCCTGAATGCATTCTTTGCCTATAGTGTAGTTGCCGGATATGGCGTGTCTTGGCAGGTTGCACTGGGAGCTGTATTTATAGCAGGGATTTTGTTTATTATTTTATCGCTTACTTCATTCCGTTACATGTTGCTTGATGCAATTCCCGCAAGTTTAAAACATGCAATAACCGCAGGGATCGGATTGTTTATTACAACGGTAGGTCTGCAAAATGCCGGCATTATTGCCGATTCAGAATCGAATTTGATTACGATCGGGAACTTGGCTGAGCCGATGGCTTATCTGACCATTATCGGATTGATTATTACCGTTGTGCTGATGGCTTACAATGTGAAAGGTTACCTGTTCATCGGCATGGTGGTTACAGCGATACTTGCCTGGATCATGGGACTATTCCAAATGCCAGAATCGATTGTATCCATGCCGCAAGGCCTCGCGTCAACGGCTCTGCAACTGGATCTCGCAGGCGTATTCTCGAATGGCTTGTATACGATCATATTTACGTTCCTGCTGATCACGCTGTTTGATACGACGGGCACGATGCTCGGCGTTGCTGAACAAGCAGGATTGCTTAAGGATGGTAAATTTCCACGCTCGCGTGGCGCATTATTGGCAGATGCCGTAGGAACAACCTCAGGTGCTTTGCTCGGAACAAGCCCAACATCAGCTTATATCGAATCCAGCACAGGGGTGGCTGCAGGCGGAAGAACGGGACTGACGGCGGTAACGGTAAGTGTGCTGCTTGCGCTGACATTATTCTTCACACCGATCGTAAGTGTAATATCAAGCATTCCGGCGATCACTTCTCCAGCACTGATCATTGTTGGATACTTTATGATTAACGTTATCAGCAAAATCAAATGGGATGATCTCGAAGAAGCATTTCCTGCTTTCCTGATTATCATCCTTACTCCATTGACGCATAGTATTGCGACAGGCATCGGCGTAGGTTTCATCTTTTATCCGGTACTTAAGCTGCTTCGCGGAAAAGGTAAAGATGTTCATCCAATCTTCTACATTTTCGCGGTATTGTTCTTCATTCAGCTTGTGTTCCTGGACCACTAAAACTGGTCTAATCAAAAAGAGAACTGCTTTAACAAGCAGTTCTTTTTTTTGTAGTTCATACTCCGTTCATATTCCCGTCACGAAGGGGACATCTTCCATGGTTACACTATACCTATGTCGCAAGAGCGGCTCTACAGATATAAAGGACAGGAGAAGATGGAAATGGCAGAAGCAGTGGATGTAACAACAACGGGGACTAAGGGCCGTAAAAAACGGTACTTATGGTTGAAAATAATAGGTGGTATTGTCGGCGCGCTGGTGCTGTTCATGGGCATCACGTTTGTCGTTCATACGATAAGTAATGGGGCAGAGAAAAAGAAAATTGAATCGTACGGCCAATATGTCAATGTTGATGGGAAAAATATGAATGTATCCATTCAAGGTAGCGGCGAACAAACCATCGTGTTACTTCCCGGACAAGGAACACCGTCACCAGTACTTGATTTCAAATTGTTAATCGATCAATTAACTTCTGATTATAAAGTTGTGGCGATCGAGCCTTTCGGTTATGGATTAAGCGACCAAACCGAGACGGAGAGAACAACGGAGAATATCGTCAGCGAAATTCATGAAGCTGTACAGCAGCTCGGTATAGATCGTTATATTCTGATGGGGCATTCCATCACGGGACTGTACGCGGCGACTTATGTGAACACGTATCCGGATGAAGTCTCTGCTTTTGTCGGGATCGATAGCAGTGTTCCGAATCAACCTGGCATGGATGTCAAATTACCTTTGAACCTAATGAAATTCCTTCAAAAATCAGGCTTAATGAGAGTACTCAATAAAGTGAGTGGTGATTCATATGCATCACTTGCCTATGATGAACATACCAAAGAACAGATGAAGTTGATTTCGAATCAAGTCTCGACAAATCCGACATTAGTAAATGAGCTTAAACATCTGGGTTCCAATTTCAAAAATGGAGAAAAACTCACGTATCCTCGTGATCTGCCGATGCTGCTCTTCGTTCAATCCAATAACGAGCAAAATCCTCAGTGGATTCCATTACATGAGGAGCAAGTGAAACAATCCGCACAGGGAAAAATGATTCCGATGGACGGTTCACATTACCTGCATCATACGAAATACAAAGAAATCGCCGAGGAATTCAAATCTTACATGAAACAAATTCAATAGCATGATTGATTAATAAACTGCGGTACCGAATCTGGTGCCGTGGTTTTTTTGTTATCAGGAGAGGCTAAAATAAAGACTTGACCTTAGGTCAGACCTAAGGTTTATGCTAGTAATATGAAAAACAGCAAAGGTGGTGAATTGGTTGAGTGATGAAATTACGATTAGCGAGCTGGCAAAGCTGATGAAAGTCTCTGTACATCAAATTCGATACTTCGAAGAAAAAGGGGTGTTGAACCCTGCTTATATAGCAGAAAACCAATACAGGATGTATGGGGTAGATGAAATTTACCGTCTATCTCATATACTGTTGCTTCGCAAAATGGGACTGTCTGTTCAAATGATCAAGGAATGTTTGAGTAATCTGACATCCGATCAAATTACAGCATTATTTCGCCAAGCGTTGGCAGACACGGAAGCAGCTATAACTCAGCTTCAGCACACAAAGCACCTTATCAGCAAGTTGTTGCATGAGAAAAAGCATATCCCACTTGAGGATCAAGTGACTTATTATATTGTTACTCGTGAGGAGATTCACTTATCCCTGTGGTTTCATATGGAAGCGCAAGGGTACTTGCAAGCAAGGAAACTGACCCAACATAAAGAAAACATTCCCAATTTATTTGAAGTCGACATCCATTATGCGTACGATGAGACGGAAACCGTAGGAATTTATACACAAAAGGAGGGAGCGAACGATTTGGTTTTGCCTAGAGGAAAATACCTTTCTCGTCATGTATATGTACAAATTGAAGCTGAACTCAAAGAACATATCAACGAATTCTATGCTTATGCAGAACACCAGGGCTATCCGTATCACGGTCCACTTATTATGGTAGAGAAATCTTATTTATCTTTATTCACACCAGAAAAGCTTCATTATGAGCTATTGTTACAAATGATCGAGTAGGGGAGGCACACAGTGACAACTTCCATTCAGATAGAACCCGTTTGTCCACAGTTTCATCAAGCTGTTGCTGAACTCATGGCTTATGGTTTTGGACACAAATTTCAAAAGATCACTTCATTGTCCACTTATGATCTGGCTTACGTATTCGAACAGTTGCTCAATCATCCGCCCATGGAACAAAGCACTCTTCGAGTCATAGCTCGTGAAAATGAGGAGATTGTTGGCACCATGTGCTTGAAATGGAAGGAAGCAGATAACAGAGCAGTAATAACAAGCGTTCGTGCCAATTCTCATTGGTGGGGCCAGTGCAATAGGATTGGTAACTGGAATCTGCTTCAGTTAATCACTGGTCTACATCTGCTGAAGCATAATCCTAAATTAGGCGAATGTTATGTGGAAGATCTGGTTGTACATCCACAATACCAAGGCAAGGGAATTGGTACACAGTTACTTCAATGGGCACAGAAATATATGTTGCAATCCAAATCAATGTTATTTCTTAGCTTGCATGTGGCAAGTCAGAATCATCAAGCGATACAGTTATATGAACGCTATCAATTTCGCAAGCAGTATAGTACAAACAGTTTTCTGACCGGCCTACTATTAGGCGAAAAGCAATGGCATTACATGATTTACAAAGGAGATTCTTATGTTTAAATGGAGAAAACGATACATCTCAGTTATTGTGGCAATTTTATTGATGGTGGGTGCAGGACTGTACATAGTCGATCAAAATCATTTTGACATGGTGGAACAATCCATTGAAATTCAATCTCCACAGGGTAAGTTAACAGGTACACTGACTGTACCCAAACACCATTCAGGCAAGCTAGGTTTAGTACTGTTTATTCACGGTGACGGTCCAATAGACTCTACTCATGGTGAGGGATACAAACCGTTGTGGGAGAGACTGGCATCGATCGGGTATGCATCCTTGTCGCTAGATAAACGGGGAATCGGGGATTCAGAGGGAAACTGGCTAGATCAAAGCATGGATGATCGTGTTGTGGAGGCACAGCAAGCTATTGCATGGGCGAAAGAACAATCCATCATTGATGATTCCAAAATAGGCGTATGGGGTGCCAGCCAAGCAGGCTGGGTCATTCCTAAGCTTGCTGGCAAAGAACAACTTGCCTTCAGTATCTTGGTATCACCCGCGATAAACTGGTTGGAACAGGGAGAATACAACACACGCAGCCAAATGGCGAAAGATGGTCATTCCACCGAGGAGATTCAAAATCAGGTCGATTATGAAAACCAGATTAAAGAGATTTTAAAGAATCAGGGTACTTATGAAGAGTACACCAAGATTGCTCGAGAGGATGATCTGATTTCCAAAGAACGCTGGAACTTCATAAAGAAAAATTTTGCTTCAGATGCCACGGCGGATTTGCATTATTTCAAAACCCCTGTACTACTTCTGCTTGGAGAAGATGATGTGAATGTGGACATTGTTGATACAGAGCAAGCATACCGTAAAGGAATTCAGCCATCTTCCTTGCTTCATGTGAAAATCTTCTCTAATACAGAACATTCGATGTTACCAACCTCTATTGCAGGCTCGGAATGGAAACAATCACTACGATTTCTGTTTGCTCCGAGAAGTATTACAGTGGATGGGTATATGGATGAAATAGAACATATGTTGACCAAGCTCTCCTTATAACAGTACAGTTATAGTTTCCTAGTATCGTTAGATAAATAATTGTCATTTGGAAATGAAAGAGCAGGGTCAGGGAGCGGGAGCGCCCTTATCCTGCCTTCTTGCGTGTTATATGTTATCTACTGTGCTAAATGTTCCAGATCCGGCTGCAATTTGGTCCGCAAAACATATAACATGATGGCCCCAACTAGGAACGCCACGGCATCCGCAATAACGAGCGACCAGATCACTCCATGAAAGCCGTTCATTTGATTAGCAATATACAATACAGGAATTAGTGTAATTCCTTGAATGATGGACATAACAAACGCGGCGGTTCCTTGGGCTGTTGCTTGGAAGATCCCCATAAACAAAGAAGTCATTCCTGTAATGAACAAGGATAAAAAGGTTACATGAAGAATGTAGCTACCCATTTCAATTAATTGCGGGTCAGTCGTAAATAAACCAATCAAGTGGTCGGAAATCAGATAGACGACAACCCCAAACAGGATGGCTAAACCCAAAATAGATTTTATCGTGAATCCAATCGTTTGTTTCATGCGTAATTTGTTCGCTGTGAATGAGAAGGCAATCAATGGCACAACTCCCTCGCACAAACCCATCAGAATAAACTCAGGAAATTGCAATAAACGTGATGAGATTCCATACCCAGCAACGGCCTGATCCCCATATTCGACAAGAAAAAGGTTAAGAATAAGCGACATTGCACCCAAGAAGACACTCATAACAAAGACGGGAACACCGATTTTGAACACATTACTCAGGATGTCCTTCGTCACCTTGAACCATTTCAGGGAGACGGTTAAGAATTGACTCTTATAACTCATATGGAATGCGTAAAATGCACTCGCAACCAAGTTGGAGATGACGGTAGCAGATGCAACGCCAATCACGCCCCAATGGAAGACAAAAATGAATAGTGCATCGAGGATAATATTTATAACAACACTGAGAATCATACCGGTCATAGAAGTCATTGCTGAACCTTCTGAGCGCACGATATTCTCCAGGGTGAAGAATAAGATGACGAAGGGTGAACCCATAAGCATAATCGTGACATACTCTTTCGTAAATCCGAAGGACTCTGGCGTTGCCCCCAGCCCATGAACGATTGGTTCAATCAGCGGGAGCCCAACGGCCATCACGATAATTCCGAGAACTAAACTACTGTAAAAGGCGAATGAAGATACATGCTTCAGATCATCGACTTTTTTCTCTCCCAGCAAACGAGAGATGAATGTACCGCTGCCTATACCAATTAAATTACCAAGGGCCATGATGACCGCGAATAAAGGTAAAGTTAATGCGAGTGCGGTTAACATTGCCGTATTACCCAGTGTGCCAAGGAAATAGGCATTCAAGATGGAGTAAATAACACTCATTGACGTGCCTAGCATCATCGGGACAGCAAAGTGAGCTACAGCTTTGGCGATTGGTGCTTTTTCAAAGTAATGGAGGTTTTCTGCATCCATGTGGATCACTACTTTCTTCGTTAATATTGATCTAATCTAACACCGTTAGATTGAACCTTACAGTGTTAGATGTTATCATGAACTTATGAACCTGTAAAGCATAAACTTACACTGTTAGATAAAAGGGCGGATACCGATGAAAAAACAACAGCCTCAGATTTCGGAAGATAAGATTTTGGAAACTTCGTGGGAGCTTTTGGCGGAAGAGGGCATCGAGAAATTCAGTATGAGACGATTGGCAGACAAACTGGGGATTCAGGCTCCATCTCTATACTGGTACTTCAAGAGCAAGCAGACACTCTACCAGCGTCTGGCCAACCAGATATCGAAAATTATTCTGGACGAGTTTTACACTGAAGGGGACTGGAAGGAGCAGATGGAGGGGCTTGCGGTGACGGTACGGAGTGTGCTCAGTAGTTACCCGTGCTCCACACAGCTCATGATGATGACGTTGCCCCATGAACCGGACATGATCCGCTTCACCAACCGCATGTTGCTCTGCATAGAATCAACACCACTAGAGCAAGAGCAGAAATTACAGGCCGTTCTCACACTTGTGAACTATGTATTCTATTTCGTTCTGGACGATTATCAGCATCAGCGCAATATCTCTGCTGTTCTTAAGGATCAGGAAGCACTTCAGGGTGAAGAGATGATCCAACTTCTGGATTCTATGAGTGAGAAGGAAGCTGGACTTTTCAGCAGGATGTATAAGAATGGTCTGTTTGAGGTGATGGGAACCGACGGAGCTTTCGAGTTTGGCTTGAAGCTTATTTTGCTCGGGATCGAACAAGTGATAAAGGAACATGAGAAGTAGAAAAGTAGAACGCCGCGATCTGAGTAGATTAAACTCAACCATGTAGGAGAAATATTAGTTCTATATAGAACTAATGTTTTAAAACAAGAAACCCACCGAGTATAAAACTCCAGTGGGTTTCTTCTTATCATCCGATCGAAGTACCATTTGGTAGCTCGAAATCAGGTTTCAACAAAACAACATCTCCCTGTTCGGGCAGCCCGCCAAGCACCAACACTTCTGAATTGAATCCGGCTATACGACGGGGAGGGAAATTAACTACACCTATAATCTGCCTTCCGATAATAGATTCGGATGAATACCTTTTCGTGATTTGTGCACTGGATGTTTTTAATCCAATTTCTGGTCCAAAATCAATTTCAAGTTTGATAGCAGGGATTTTAGCTTTTGCAAAAAAATCAGCTTTGGTGACCGTGCCGACACGCAGATCTAATTTTAAGAAATCATCAAAAGTTGCCATTTTAAATTCACTCCTTTCATTATTATCCTAGTTTCCTGAATCGATTTAAGCGCAGGAACTTGGGCAGTTGGATATCGTGGGATTTCAGCGCAAAGTACATCAGCATGCCTGACAACGTAATTAATCCGCCTATGAATTGAAAAGGAGAGATGGTTTCTCCCAACAATAGATAAGCAAGCATAATGGCCAAAACGGGTTCACCGATAATACCTACAGAAACTGTTGTTGCACCAATGGATTTGAGCAGCAGATTGAAAATGTACTGACCAAAAATAGTGGGTATGATCGCAAGTAGGAGGAAATACAGCCAATCGGATGATTCGTAATGGGTCAAGGAAAAGTTATTCAATAAACTGTAGACCAGCAGGACACTTCCGCCAATAATAAAGACAACAACACTGTATATATTCGCGTCGATTTTCCGACTCACTTTCTGTCCAACCAGCATATATGTCGACACCAGTATGGTTCCTACCAGGGACAGACCATCTCCAATCAGAGCCTCTCTTGATACGCCTATATCACCCCAGGCGATAATCACCGAACCGAACAGGGCGGTAATCAAACATAGAATGGTACGTATACTCGCTCTTTCCTTAAACATAAAGTATGACCCGATCATCACAAACAAAGGTTGCAGCGCCAGAATGACCATGGAACTAGCCACGGAGGTATACACCAGCGATTCCATCCAAAATAAGAAATATAAACCAAGAAGCAGGCCAGCCAGAAAAACTGTGATCCAATCCCTTGAATCCATTTTTAATAAGTGGATCGTTTTCCAGGGGATAAAAGGAAGCATAATAATGGCTGATATATAAAGCCTGTACATACCGGCTATGGCGGTGGGAGTATCCGAAGATTTGATCATGATTGAAGAGACGGATACCGACAAAATGGCGATAAAAAGCAATACATACGGATGAAAAAGCAGCGATGATTTATTTTCTTTCACATATAAGCCTCCAAAGTTCTTATCCGGTCGTCTGTGCACAGGCTATTGTGATAAGTTAAAGATTTGATATAATAATATCATTATTTTTGTGAATTTCGTGCAGTTAAATCACTGTATAATATAGATATATCGTCAAAGAAAGGAACGTCATAGAATGGTGAAGCAACTTTATGAGGATATTTTGTATTCCGATCTTTCGTTTCCCTATATCATGTACACACATACACGTCATACAAGCATCCCCGAAGGCAGAGGGTTCAACGATTTGCATTGGCACGAAGATCTACAGATCACTTTAGTCACAAAAGGCAAACTGGTTATTCAAATTAACGGAATTGATCTTACATTGGAAACGGGTCAGGCGATCCTGATCAACAAGAGAATTCTTCATATCACAACAGAGCTGACACATGATGGTGAATATGTTAGTTTCAATTTTCCCGAAAAGCTATTAGCCTTTCATGTAGACAGTGCAATGGAAAAAAATTATGTACTTCCTTATACGAATTCTTCTTTGGTGTCGCTCGTGATTAGAAGAGAGTTGGAGTGGGAAAAGCAGATATTGGATATGCTCTGGGAAATGAGAGAGACGTTTAATACACGGAAAAACTGGGGATGGGAATATGAAATCTCAATTAAAACGGTACAACTATGGTTTGTATTGATATCCAACATTTTGATCCCTTCCGAGGAAACCCCAAGAAGCGAGAAGCGTCAGCAGGAAAGACTTCAGTTAATGCTCAGTTTTATCCATCAAAATTATGCTCATCCGGTTACGCTTCGTGAGATTGCTGATGTCGCGCATTTGAGCATTTCAGAGTGCACCAGATGTTTTAAGAAAACGGCTCATATGACGCCATACGAGTATCTAATCAAATACCGGATTAAGAAGAGTAAAGATCTCTTAGTATCGACGAATGATACAATAACCGAGATCGCTCAGAAAGTGGGCTTTAATCACGTTAATCACTTTATCCAGTCTTTTAAAAAACACGAAGAAAGAACACCAAAAGAGTTTCGGTGCTCTCCATACCCTGTATAAATGCTAAACAAATTTAGCCTGAATTTCTTTTAAAAACAAATCCGCAGCAGTCGAAAAGACCTGATGTTTTTTCCAAACGATATTTAACCCAGATTCAAGTCTTGGCTCTAGCGGTCTAAAACAAAGGTTGCTTTCACTAGACGTATTCACTATTTTATCAAGTATTAATGCATAACCAATGCCTTCTTCAACCATAATGGCAGCATTATATGCAAGATTGTATGTAGTAACGACGTTTAATTTGTCAAAATCTTCACCAAACCAGTCTGCAAACTCATTTTTTGAAAACGTCTGCTTCATTGACTGTCGTGAACAGATCAGTGGAACATGTAATAAGTCTGTAGATCGAATCGTATCTTTGGAGGCGAGTGGACTTTCTTTTCTCATAACCACTCCCCAAACATCTTTGTCGGAGAAATTGATATAGTTATATTTGGAGACATCCGCTGGCTGGATTAGAATACCGAAGTCAAGGAGTCCCTTGTCCAGCCGCTCAGTTACATCATCTTCGTTACCGCTGAATAGGTGATAGCGTATATTGGGATATTTATTCTGCACTTCTTTTGCCACTCTTGCAATCTGTTTCATGGCTTCCGTTTCTCCACCGCCTATATAAATATCTCCACTTATGGTTTCTTCCATGGATTGAAATTCTGCCTCTAATTTATCAACCATACCCACAATTTCTTCAGCCCTATTTCTTAAAAGCATACCTTCATCTGTGAGAATAATACTGTAACTACTGCGAATAAATAATTTCTTTCCCAACTCTTGTTCAAGGTCTTTCAATTGTCTGGACAAGGTGGGCTGCGTAACATGCAAGAAATCAGCAGCACGTGTAATGCTTCCTTCTCTGGCGACCGTAAGAAAATAACGCAATACTCTAATCTCCATCGTAACTCCTCCTTTATCCTTTATATTCTACAATAAACCTTACAGAAATGCCTTTCAAGCATAACTTGTTATAAGATATGAGTATTTGCTATGTGGTGTATAAACGCTAAACTAAAAAGCAAGGCAACTGGAGAAGAAATTGAAAGGAATGAATGATATGGATAAGACAACAGTATGGTTTATCACTGGCGCTGGTCGAGGTATGGACACAACTATTGCTAAGGCTGCTTTCAATGCTGGACACAAGGTGGTTGCTACCGGCCGGAATCCTGATGCGGTGGTTCGTGCGATCGGTGAGTCCGAGAATGTAATGGTTGTCCCATTAGATGTTTGCGAGCCTGCTGATGCACATGCCGCAGTTAAGGCGGCAATTGACGAGGCCCAACCGCCGCAACGCTTCATTGCAGGAGCCGACGCGATAGACATTGCAGAACAGAAAATTGCCAACCTTCAGACAGAGATCAATGCTTACCGGGATCTCTCTAAATCCATGGCATATGACAACTAAACGAAATCACCTGCTTGTCTTCATACTGACCTTTGGTGTATTCAGTATTTTAAATACGGAGATGGGCGTAATCGGAATCTTGCCTTTGATTGCAGAACATTACGAGGTCAGTATCTCAACCGCTGGTTTGATCGTGAGTCTTTTTGCGCTTGCGGTTGCTATATCTGGCCCCATTTTACCCTTATTATTTTCGGGCATGAACCGGAAGCATGTCATGTTGTTTGTACTTGGCATTTTTATTGTGGGCAGCCTGGTTTCCGCTATCACATCAAACTTTACGGTATTGGTCATTGCACGTGTCGTTCCGGCTTTTTTCCATCCGGTCTATTGCTCATTGGCATTTACGGTCGCAGCGGCGTCAGTCCCCAAGGAAGTAGCGCCGAAGGCAGTGGCTAAAGTATTTGTAGGCGTGTCGGCAGGCATGGTACTTGGAGTACCCCTCTCGAGTTTGATTGCCACCAGCACATCGTTGTTCTATGCGATGTTGTTCTTTGCCGCCGTAACGATCGTCGCATTTGTAGCAACACTTCTTTTTGTGCCCTCAATGCCAGTTACGAAAAGAATCTCTATGGGTACTCATCTGTATGTATTGAGAAGATCCGTGATGTGGCTATCCATTGCTGGCGTGATTTTCATGAACGGAGCTGTATTTGGGGTCTATAGTTACCTTGCGGAGTTTCTGAAAACCGTGACAAGATATGACTGGAACACCGTCAGTGTGCTGTTATTTCTATATGGCTTGGCCAACATGGTTGGGAACATGATAGCAGGAAAACTGCTCGCTAATTTCCCTTTAAGAACGATCAAGATGTATCCCATTGCATTAATAACGGTATACATCTTGTTGTTCACCTTCGGACAATTCAGTGTGCCAACAGCCTTCCTTATTTTCATTTGGGGGATCATAGGAGGCATAGGGGGCAATATCACTCAATATTGGGTGGTATCGGCAGCACCAGAGGCACCCGAACTGTCGAATGGGATCTTTCTAACTTCTTCCAACCTGGGAACAACACTTGGTGCTAGTGTATGTGGACTAATCGTAACTGGAATAAGTACACAATATATTATAGTTGGAGGAATCGTATTCCTTATCTTTAGTATCGTAACGAATTACTTTAGAATCTCCATGACTGGCCGATTGGAGAGTTCCAAAGTTGAAGGATAAGAGGCGGACGTAGTGATAGGCGTTATACATTAGCGTTTCGGTATTTTGCTCTCATCCATATACAACAGATTCCAGCGGTGACCGTCCAGGTCGGCAAATCCCGCGCCGTACATCCAGCCGTCTATTTCACCTGGCTTGCCAAAGATGGTTCCTCCAGCTAACTCGACTTTTTCAATGAAAGCATCAACTTCTTCTCTGCTGTCAGCACCAATGGAAAATATCACTTCTGCGCTATGGGAAGTATCTGCGGTTTTGGCACCTGTAAATTTCTCAAACGTTGCATCCGGAAACAGTAGAATCGTCGCTGAGCCTATGACAAGCTGGGCTCTCTCGTTGCCAACATTCTCCCCATGGAATCCAATCTCATTGAAAAAGGTAGTGGATTTCACAACATCTTTCACCGGCAGGTTCATCCAGATTTTTTGTGACATGGTAGTAGCCTCCTAGAGTATATTTTCGACACTCTTACTATACTCTACCTCAATTCAAAATTACATAATCGGGTACATACGATTATGTAAGAGTTAGAAATAACTAATATAATGAAGGATGATTTAGAGAAATCCTAATCGTTCTAATCAGTTCAAAACCCAAACCAAAAGAGCAATCTCCAATGAGGTTGCTCTTTTGGTCATGGCTTATTTTGCCTAACGCTGTATACGCAGTTTCTTCCTCCGGCTAGAATGTATTCTCCCCGTTCAATATGAACATTATCGCCTAGAACCGTTTTGAATAAATGTAACTCATTCTTGCATAACCCGGTACATACCGCGGCCGCTTCACAGATGGGGCAATGCTTCTCAATGAGTAGGAGACTGCCATCATCTTGCTCCTTAACCTCGGCCATATAACCTTCATTCGTACGAATTTCGGCCAATTTCTCCAATCTCTCTCTAACTCCTGATGCATCGCCAAGATGCTGAAGATATTGTTCTTGCATATTTTTATTTCGAACATCCAGCAGCTTGTCCAGCCCTTCATGACCAAAAGCTTCTTTCATTGAATTGATGAGGCTGACGGATAAATCGGAATATCCACTTGGGAAAAAACGATTAGCCGCGGGAGTTAGTATCCATAACTTGGTGGGGCGACCCATGGGACGGGCCTCTTCCACAGTGGTAACCAATCCTTCTTCTTTTAGCGCATTCAGATGTTGACGAATAGCCATTCCGGATAACGAAAACTGAGAGGAGAGAGTGACAACATCCATTCCTCCGCGCTCTTTTAACAAATTAATAATTGCTCTCCGGGTACTGGTCGAGACATCCTTTTTAGTTTGATTTCCGCTCATGGTGCACCTCCTTTTGAAGCAACTGAATCTACATGACTAACTACATTTTAAACAAAAATGTTGACAAAGTCAAAGTCGAACTGTAGCTTAGACATTATAAACAAAAATGTTTACTAAGTATCCGGATACGATGTATACATACCAATTTTCTTGGAGGTCACATTTCATGTCGTCTAATCATCAAAGTATTTTCAGCCCGCGTTATTTTGCATTGTCCATAGGAATTATATTGTCAGTGATGGCCGTTGGATTTGAAGGTCTATCCGTCACCACCATTGCTCCTTCAATTGCTGGAGACTTGAACGGCCTTAGCCTGTTCGGATGGATATTCAGTACGTATCTGCTTGCGCAGATTATCGGGACGCTGGTCGTCGGTCGGATCATTGATAAAAGAGGACCTGCAGCACCGTTCACTTTTGCACTTCTGTTGTTTATCGTAGGGCTGATCGCTGCCGCAACCGCAGGCGATATGTATACTATGATAGGATCACGGGCTCTGCAGGGTTTGGGTGCCGGAGCTATGATGACTTGTGTGTATACGGCTATATCCTTAAGTTACCCGGATGAGTTACGTGCCAAAATTCTTGGAGCCTTTGGTACTGCCTATGTTCTTCCGTCCATGCTTGGTCCATATGTAGCCGGTCTTATCGCAGATCAGTGGTCCTGGCGCTTTGTTTTCTGGGGGATCTTACCCGTGCTGGTGGTTTCAGCGTTGCTCAGTTTACCTGCCTTCAGGAAATTAAAAGTGCAGAAGACGGGAGGGGAGAGCGGATCTTCATCCACTTGGATGGCGTTACTCTTAACGTTAGGTACAGGGATTTTCCTGGTTGGTCTAAGTATGTTACCGAGCATTATGGGATTTGTTTTAGTCGTGATTGGCCTGGTATTGATGTTATTTCCGCTCCGTAAATTGCTTCCGAAGGGAACACTTACGTTGCGAAGAGGTATGCCAGCAATTCTGGCAACACGTGGGTTGTTCTTTGCTGCCTATACCAGCACACAGAATTTCTTGGTATTGGCACTAATCGACGTGAAAGGAATCACACCTTCTCAGGCCGGATTAATTGTCGCGAGTGCTGCATTAAGTTGGTGTATCATTGCGTATCTGCAAGGACGGTGGGATGCGGCAGATCAGGGCCGTGGACGTCATATGAGAATTTTTCTTGGGGTATTGCTGCTTGCGATAGGGATTGCCATCGTATTTTGGGTACCTGTTGTGACCGTTACCATCGCAGTTCTTGGTCAGATCATTGCAGGAGTCGGTATTGGATTGGCACATCCGATTAGCGGTGTTGTTGCATTTTCCCAAACGGGGGAGGAAGGCGTGGGCCAAACCTCAGCAAACCTGCAATTTGCAGATTCTTTTACACCGGGGGTAGTGATCGGCATTGGTGGTTCCATCCTTGTCGTGTGTCAGGCTGGCGGGATGTCACTTCAATCCGGCTTAATTGTAGCCATGGGTTTCCATCTCTTGTTGATCGTCATGAGTATCATTGCCAGCACTCGGATCTCACCACGCGGATGAATAAGAAAGTGGGTGTACAGACCATTGCTCACTGAAGATCCGAATAAACTATTTACGGCTTATCGTATCATCGGAACGAAATGGACGATCCATATTTTATGTGCTCTGTCTCAAGGCCCGAAGAGATTCGGTGAAATATTCGAAAGTATTCCTTCCATTTCCGAAATGATCCTCTCCAGACGTTTAAAGGGTCTTCAACATGATCATTTGGTCAAAAGAACAATACTGACACGCCCTACACAAATTATTTATGAACTTACGCCAAAAGGAGCTGCTCTTGCTGCATTCATACCCTGTCTAATGGACTGGGATACCAAATTTCAAAATGATACCACCGGGAGGAATAAAGATGATCATTGAGGTCAGTGATATAGCATCGGACAAAATCGTTGAGATCTTATCAAGTGCGGATATCCAAAATGCCTTCCTTAGAGTAGGCGTTGATGAAGGGGGATGCAGTGGTTTATCTTATACCCTTATCGTGGATGAACAGCAGGCAGAAGAAGACATTGTGTTAAATAAAAAGCAATTTAAGATATTGGTTCACGCAAACAGTATTCCATATATTGATGGTCTTGAGATTGACTATGAGGAGAGCGGAATGTTAGGTGGATTCACCATGAATAATCCAAATGCCAAAGTTTCGTGTGGATGCGGGGCCAGTTTTAGAATGACCAATTATCGTGGCGAAGTGAAAAAATGTGATTAATGAAGGAAGGAGTGCAGAGCAATGATCTCATTTGTAGTATCTGAACAAGCAATCGATTCATTTAAGAATGAATGGGAATTGGAAGAGGACCAATATGTAAGGATTTACGCAAAATATGTTGGAGGAGGCTCCGATGCTTTTACAATTGGCATAAATGCGAGTGCTACACCGGTCGATCCCGCATTGGTTCAATCCATTGGAGGATTTCATTTCTTTGTTGAAAAAACAGATGCCTGGATCCTGGAGGATGAACTTCTCCAAATTGACTGTAATGAAGATGGCATATTTTCAAGCAAAATCTCCTATTGAACATGGGGAACCCTATTCTAGACTATAATCTTACTTTTTAAACATTAAACTTTACAAAGTAAAACACATAAGGTATATTCATGGAGTGAAAAGGTTTATTTTACCATAATATCCATCAAATTATGGAGGTGTAGAAGACAAACAACAATCAGATTGGGATTTTTGATGCTCAGTACAGGGCGCCTACAATTGGGATTATGCTGGTTCTGGCAACCGTAGCTTTTGAAGGACTGGCTATCACAACGATTGCCGCGAAAATGGCACAAAGTTTAGAGGGCATTCATTTATACGGTTGGATCTTCAGCGCATTTTTGTTATCTCAGCTTATTGGAACTTTGGTTATGGGTCAGCAGATTGACAAGCGCGGCGTTTTTACATCCATGCTGATATCTTTTAGTGTTTTTGTGTTAGGAACTGTGGTATCCGCTGTCTCTTTCGATATGCACATGCTTATTGCCGGAAGAGCCCTTCAAGGTTTTGGAGCGGGGGCCTTGATCACATGCGTTTATACCTGTGTGACGTTACATTATCCAGATACACTTCGTACTCAAATCCTGGCCGCATTCTCCATGGCATTTGTCCTGCCTACCTTAATCGGACCTTATGCAGCAGGCCTTATTGCTTCCTACATCTCGTGGCGATATGTTTTCTGGATCGTTTTACCCTTGATTGGAATAGCGCTCAGTCTCACATTCCGTTCTTTCCGTAACTTGCAGCTTCAGCAAGATCTGACAGGTCCAGCGCGAGCAACCGACTCAAAGATTATGTATGCGATTCTGCTTGCCGTTGGAACGGGGCTATTACTCACAGGACTTGGTATGATAACCGATTGGAAAGGTATATTACTTACTTTGGGTGGGTTAGTCGTCATGATCACACCCATGCGTAAATTGCTGCCTGTGGGCACTTTTTCAGTAAAAAAAGGATTGCCTGCTACTTTGGTTTCGAGAGGGTTATATGTAGCTTGTTATTTTACAACGGAAAGTTTTGTGATCTTGGCACTAACCGAAGTGAAGGGGTTATCAGCTGACCTTGCTGGCCTCATTGTAGCAGCAGGCTCCCTGAGCTGGTCCGCCGCAGCGTGGTTGCAAGCCAAGCTTGATGCACGAGATCAAGGTCGTGCCCGAAAGGGTAGGGTCATGACGGGCATTGGGATTATGATCGTTGGAACTGCACTTGTGATCCTGGCTCTTATTTTGACGGACGGCGGGATTATACTCATCCTTCTCTCACAAATGATTACAGGGTTTGGTGTTGGTTTGGCCAACCCTACAACGGCAGCCATTGCTTTACAACATGCCTTGCCCAGGAAAGAGGGCGAAATGTCCGCGAATCTGCAATTTGTGGATTCCTTCTATATGGGAGTAAGCATTGGCGTTGGTGGCGCTCTGATTGCCTTGTCCGAAACGTTACAGTGGGGCATATCGACAGGTGTTTTGATCGTGTTAACACTGCAATTATTATGGGTCTTGTTAAGTTTCTTGGCATCACTACGAATTACCAAACTCGTTCATCAAGAACATCATCCAATCAGCCAAGTGAAGGATAACATCTCCATGTAACGGATGACGACCGCGTCGCTAAATACATCATGAAGAACGGGGGGACTAATTGCATTGGGAGGTAGGTAAGATGGCACGTGTATTAGTGGTCATTACTCCAGCTGAAGGACATGTGAATCCATCGTTAGGATTAGTTACTCAGTTGATAGACAATGGTGAGGAAGTCATCTATGTGTGTACGGAGGAGTACCGTTCCCGAATTGAACAAACCGGTGCTCAGATCATCACCTATCCATTTCCACAAGATGCTTTCTCTCATGATCCGGTGTTGAAACCCCAGGAATACAAACATTCTTATCAGTTCATTTATATGATGGTAAGCGGTATTATTCGGAGGATCATCCCCAATGTGCTGCAGGTGATCGAGGATCAGAAGTTCGATTATATGATCTTTGATTCCCTGATGGGATGGGGAGGGACTATTCTTGCAGAAAAGCTGGGAATTCCTGCGGTGTGCTCGATTGCGTCCTTTGCTTTTGTGGAGCCTCTGGGGTCTAACTCGGGCCTGAATGAGAGGGAGACAAAGAAGCTTTATGAGGCTACGATGAAAATAACAACGGAGTTAGCTGAAGAGTTTCAAGTGAGAATTCCAGCCATGGAAGAGATTCCGGCACATGCAGGTCAGTTAAAGCTCGTGTACACCAGCCGATATTTTCAGCCTCAGGCAGAAAAGCTGGATGATCGTTTTATTTTCACGGGTCCTTCGATCATAACACGTCAAGATGCTCCGACCTTCTCGTTTGAGTTGCTTCGTGAACGGTACCCGCAAACCGTGTACATTGCTATGGGTACGATTTTAAATAAAAATTTGGATTTCTATCAGCTTTGCTTTGAAGCATTAGGGGATCTACCCGTGAATGTTGTTTTATCTTCAGGAAAATACACGGATATGGAGCCACTGGCTGATCAAGTACCTCCTAATTTTATCGTGAAGCCATACATTGCCCAGTTGGACATGTTGCAGCATACCGATGTTTTTATTACACATGCTGGAATGAACAGCACAAGTGAGGCGTTATATTACAACGTTCCGATGGTGATGATTCCATTAACATCGGATCAGCCTCTTGTCGCCAATCGGGTACAGGAGCTCGGCGCGGGTATTACTTTAAATAAACATAACCTCAGTGCAGCTAATTTGAGAGAGGCATTAACAGAAGTACTACACAATTCACTTTATAAACGGCAGGCTTACCTCATTGGTGAATCTTTAAGGCAGGCTGGCGGTTACAAGCGAGCTGCCGAAATGATTATGAGTCATATGGGTTCAGGCCGAGGAAGTTACAGCATTTAATAGTGTTCCATTCAAAGTCGCTTAATAAGCGGCTTTTTTGGTTTTAATACCCTCAAGACTTGACCTATAGTTAACTCTATGTCTTATACTCCGAATAGGCTTGCAAATTATATGAGGAATTGGAGATTTTATTGATCATGGCGAAGAGCACGAATTGGAATGTTTTTGGACTCGCAATACTACTAGGTTTATTTTCTACATTAGGTCCATTTACGATTGATATGTATTTACCGGCTTTTCCGGAGATTGCACAAAATATGAATACAACGGCATCCCTTGTACAATTTAGTCTTACTGCTTGTTTATTAGGACTCGGTGTAGGACAACTTGTTATGGGTCCTTTGAGTGACGCTTACGGTAGACGTAGACCATTGTTGATCTGTATGGCAGCCTACATTATTTGTTCATTGGCATGTGCCTTTGCTCCGAATATCGGACTATTGATTTTGTTTCGTTTCACGCAAGGATTTGCGGCATCAGCTGGAATTGTCATTTCCCGTGCGATAGCTAGAGATTTATATAGTGGACATGAACTCACTAAATTTTTCTCTTTGCTGTTGCTTGTAGGGAATTTGGGGCCTTTGGCAGCACCGATCGCTGGAAGTGGGGTTCTTTCCTTCACAACATGGATTGGCGTATTTATCTGCCTTTCATTCCTGGGGATTTTCTTATTAATCATGACAAAGTGGAGCTTAAAAGAAACACACCCCGTCGAAAGACGTATGGTTCCTGACTTCAAACAGCAATTGGGTAATTACAGAATGCTTCTGCGTGATCGCAAATTTGTTGGTTACATGCTGGCACAGGGGATCATGACGGCAGGGGTCTTTGCTTATGTGGCCGGAACCCCATTTATTTACCAAAATATATATGGAGTTACACCTACTGTATTTGCTATATTGTTTGCTTCAAACGGCATCAGCTTGATCATCGGATCTCAAATCGTGGGTCGATTGGCCAAACGTATCCCTGAGCAGACGCTGCTATTATCGGGACTATGGCTTGCTATAATAGCAAGTGTGGCTGCTTTGGTCGTAACCCTGGCTCATGGTCCACTTTTCGCGTTGGTGATTCCATTGTTCTTCTTCGTATGCTCGATCGGCATTACGTCTACAGCGGCATTCCCACTTGCCATGGAGAGTCAAGCTAAGATGGCCGGAAGTGCAGCAGCACTGCTCGGAGTTGTTCCTTTTCTTCTGGGTGCACTGGTTGCTCCTCTGGTCGGTATCGCAGGTGAGGACACTGCCGTCCCGTTAGGACTCACTTTATTAATGACCAGTATTATTGCGATTGTAACTTATTTTTTACTCGTTAAAAAAATCTCGCAGCATACACCTAATCATGCCCAGTCTAATGCTGACTTTTAGTAAAGAAGGAACAGCTCGCCAAGCATTAGCGTGAGACATGAATGAATATGAATATGATTCCATCACAAGTCGCTGCGATAGCGGCTTTTTTTGGTTTAAGGGCAGAATAAACTTATTCTCTCTTGTACGGCATTCAGGACTTCTTCCGGAATTTCCTTAACCTTGATATCTTCACCTAGAAAAAGCAACCAAATGGTCATTTCGGTTAATTCTTCTGAGTTATGAACATTGATAAATGCCTTTAGGAGGGCAGTCGTTTGGTATGGATTCGTATAGGCAATTGGAAAATTTAAAGGATGGTACTTTTTGTATTGGGCAATCGCTTTTAGGCCAAGTTCCAGGACAAGGTTGATGACCTCTTTCTGCGTATTTCGTTTTAGTTGTTCTACAATCTTTTTTGTACTCAGTCTTTTTTTAGTCGGGTGTGCTTCGACATGGATGAGGTTGTCTACTGATACAATTCGTCTTTTTTCTTCCTCCAAGTCAAAACCTTCAATGATCCAATGGCCTTTTTGATGATGAAGGTGCAAGAGAATGATGGGATAGGACTTTGTTTTCTTCTCTTCTTGGACAGTAACTAACAAATAACGTTCTATAAGAAGGATTTGGATGAGTTTTTCTAAAGTAGGGTGAGGCAGGTCTGACAGATCAAACAAGTCTGGATTATGGGGATTGGTCCCTTCAAAAAGCAATATTTGATTCAAATGCACAAGGTCATCTTGCTGATTTTCTGAGATAAGGCCCAATAATTTTTCAGCCAAAGATTGACGACTCTTCAGATAAGGAAGCTGTTGATTCCTTGTGGCCATAAAGGCAATGAATAACGCTTTGATTTCATTATCGGTAAACCGGACCGTGGGCAGGAGGGAGTTGTTCATGACAAAATAACCCCCGTCGCGCCCAACTTCAGCGACAAGTGGCATTCCCATAGCTTCAATTTCTCTAATATCTCGAATGGCTGTTGAACGGGAAATGTTAAATTCTCGCATGATTTCGGAAATGGTAAAGTGGGCACGGTTATTGATATACCGCGTGATGACATTAATGCGTTCAACTTTTTTCATTGGGTCTCCTAAACAGTATCATATTCTGACATGATTTAAGGTTATTATAAACCCATCAAGTGAAAACACAAATCAATTGAAATTAAAAGAGGACGGTGTAAACCATGAGTAATTATCATTTTGAAGAAAAAGACAGCTTTATCGTTTTAGGGATTGGAACAGAGCTTAAGAGTGACTACACAGACTATGCTGGCATCAGCAAGGAGAAGGCGGATTTTTGGTCCACAGTAAAAGAGAATGGAAGCCTGGACACATTAAAGTCTCTGGCTACTAATGACTATATTTTTGCTGTAAACGAAGCCGTGAATAACAAAATGATGCATTATGCTGGTGTCATGACAGAAGAGTCTCTGCCAGAAGCAACAAGAGTAATCCAATTTCCTAAGGGAGCATACCTGGTTGTGAAGGGCGAAGCAGAGACGGCTGATGCGCTCAGTAATATGCTTACTGGCATTGCCTTTGGTCAAGCCCTCCCCGTAGAAAAGGATTATGCTTATGTTGGCGGTCCGAATACAACAGTTGAAATGGGAGAGAAAAACGGTTTGGTATATGGTGAAATGTGGATTCCTGTTGTAAGGAATTAGTACAAAGGGGAGATCTGAAGACTTTTGAGTTGAATATGAAGGACAAAGCTCTCTTCCAAATGGAAGAGAGCTTTCCCAATTGCACGACAGCACGCTATTAATTTAAAACACCACTACCGATTACTTTTACCTTTATTTCCGGGTGAAAACGAACTTGGGCATACTGTTGATTCCAGTCTAAGCTTTTCCACAAGTCCGGGTGATGGGCGATTAAGTGTCTGCCAATACCGAAGGAATCACACCCGCTCTGCTGAAGTGTCTTGATAATTAGTTCTGCGTCCTGAGTCATGTCATCGGATAACTCGCGGTTCAGACGTTCAATCGTTCCCTTTTCCTGAAGATGATTCATTGCATACTCAACAATCGTTACTGGAAGTTCGATATGGAGATTCACATCAATTTGGCTATCATGTGCAACCTTTACCGCGAGTTTACGTTTGATTTTTTTGGTATTCGCTTCGTAAGTGATATAGTTCCGTGGATTAATGGAAGGACCAGGATGAATCTTTTTGACAAATCGCGCTGTTTTATTCCATTTACCACTCATAATAACGTATAGGGGAGCCTGTTCAATATTAAGACTCCCACTGAACCTTTGCCCGTGAAACAGGGCGATTCCTCGCGCATCAATTTCCTCTCCATTCTTAAATAGATAAGGCAACGTAAAGTCCTGTCCCGGATCCAGCATGGGTGGGAGAAGGGTTTCCAGCGTCATTTCAGGAAAAATGCATAATTCCTCCAAACTCTTAATTTTTTTCGTTATAAACTCACCAATCAATATGCTGCCCACTCTTTTTTGATGTAACAAATCGCCGGCCTCTCCATCCACAATCGCAATTTTTACATGTGAGGTCGGGTAATCAGGTTCCCGATATAAGACATCCAAGTAGGGGTAGATATCATTTTGTGCGAGTTTGTTGCCATATAAGATCATCCCATATTTGAAAAACCGGATATCACCCGTCACTTTAGCGCGAATTCTATCCGTGCTTTGTCGAACGGATCTCCCGGTACCTGAGTGGACTTCATTACCGTTGCTCCCTTGTTGACTCTCAGAATCATCGACAATTTCAAGCGTCTGTTTAATTTCACCCTCTGATGTGATGTCGAACGACGAAGCATTAGCCAGTCTTGCATCTTTTAAACTATCCTGATCCCAGCATCCCGTCATCACCATAAGCAGGATCAGCAGGACAAGGATTTTTCCTCGTTTACTCATATCATCTTCTCTTTTCGTTTCATTATATAAGATAGAACCAACAGTAGCAGAGGCAGGATCATGAGGAAAAAGTAAGCCGATCTGTTGGCTATCGTACTAATCAACTCCAGTTTTTCCCGCTGTTGTGGCAGATAGGCAATTACACAAGAAGCAAGAACGACATAAGGTACAGCTTTTTTATGGTGTTTTTGTTTGAAGAGATAACTTATACCATAAGATGCCGTATAGTAGTAACCGCAGATCGCCCCAAAAATAGAAATTAACCAGATAGGGAGGAACAGGAAATCGGCCCGATCCATTGTCCCGAGTGGGATTGAACGGAGCAAATAAATGACAGGTTCAGGCATTAAGTCAAGTTGCTGCGGACTAAAAGCCGTTGAACAAATAAACACGGTAAATGCATACAACATCACTACTACAGCACTTGCCAGAGCAACAGACTTGAGTTTGCCACCGCTGTTACCTTCAACCATGGGAAAAACAACGAGAAAAAACTCAAATCCGAACATAGCCATTAATGTTTCGGTTGATCCACTAATGATTTTGGGCCATCCTGCTTCGGTTAAAGGCAAAAGATATAACAGATTGATTTCCTTGAGTCCATAACTGATCAATACCATCATGGGCAAGATCAAAAAGGAGATGAGTACAAGGACCCTGGCAATGATCCGTAATTTTTGCCTAACCAAATAGATACTGCTGAACAAAAAGAGGGCTAATATAGCCCACCGCGGCGTATCCTGCAGCATCCAACGGTTGATTACACCATAGGCGTTGACCAACACAGAAGTGCCCATTAATAGGAAATATCCAACGTAGGCAATGATCAGCAACTTTCCCATCCATTTACCCGTAATCAGCGTGACAATGTCATAAATGGACGAGTTCGGGAATCTTCGCATCAAAAGCCAGCACAACAATATGACAAGTTGAATCAGGAAACCTCCAAGGAAAACAGAGATCCACCCACCGCCTTTTGACAAAAGATGTATCCGATAAGGGAGAGACAATATATCTACACCGATTTCAAATTTCATGATGAGCAAGAACAATTGTCCCCGAGTGATCGTTGTTTCCTTATTCACGTTTTTTCCAACTCCTAGAGAACTTCTGCTGATTCAGCCGCTGCGGGCGGGCATCATGAGGACGCCCGCGAAGCGCCCAAATGGGAAATCGAATCCATACATCCTTCATGTCAGCTAAGCGGAAAGGGGCCACTGGAGCAAAATAAGGCGATCCGAAGTTTTCCATCTTACATAGGTGAATGGTTAGAATCACCAGACCAAATGCGATGCCGATATATCCAAAAAGCGCTGCTCCGATCATCATTGGAAAGCGGAGAATACGGACTGCCGAACTCATCTCATGGGAAGGCACCAAAAACGAGGAGATAGCAGTTAGGGATACCACAATAATCATTGTATAGGATACAAGCCCCGCACGAACGATAGCATCTCCTATAACCAAACCGCCAACGATGCCGATGGTCTGGCCCACTCGGCTGGGAAGTCGAACCCCGGCTTCTCTTAATACTTCAAAGATCAGTTCAAGCAACATTGCCTCTACAAGTGCAGGAAAGGGGATGTTCTGCAATGATTTCTTGATTGTGTGTGCCAGCTCGATCGGTAAAATGGCGGAGTGAAAAGAGATGGTTGCAATATAAACAGCAGGTAATGTAAAAGCAATGACAAAACTCATCATGCGAATTAACCTTAAAAAAGAACTGACAATCCAGCGACCATGATAATCATCCGGACTTTGATAAAAAGCAAAAAACGTAACTGGAGCAATAAGAGCTGACGGACTTCCTTCGGCAAGTATGGCGACGCGTCCTTCCATCAAGTTGGCAATAACCCGGTCAGGTCTTTCTGTATTGAGCTGCTGGGGAAACAGTGAGAAGGGGTTATCCTCCACAAACTCTTCAATAAAGCCTGGAGCGAGCACCATATCTGAAGATATGGATGTGATTCGCTCTTCTACTTCGTTCACTAACTCCGGATTGGCCAAGTCCTGAAGATATACAACTGCAATTTTGGTATGTGTCTTCTCGCCGACATTAAAATATCGAACGATTAAAGATGGACTGATAATTTGTCTGCGGATCAGATTCAAATTAACCGAAAGCTGCTCTACGAATCCATTGTGCGGACCTCGAATAACACCTTCGTTTTCCGGTTCGGTTGTGCTACGGACATACATTTTCTCGGTAGAAAGAATGTAAAACTCCGGGTACCCATCGATTATGTAAAGACATTTCCCTTGAATAAGTGAGTCTATTCCACGTTGCAGATCCGTATCTTTTCGACTTTCTAATGTGGTGAACGATGGATAGATTTTCGAATGGGCTTGCTCATTTAGTGCGGTTAAGACATGTGTTTGAATGATCTCTTGATCTACAAGTGAATCGATATAGAGAAGCACACTCTGTACGCCATTGAGTAGAAGCAATTGTTGTTTCAAATCGTCCGTATTATAAAGGGACTGTTCTACGTAAGAAATATTCTTTTTTAATTCAGAGAATGCCTGATTGGTTGGGTTCATTGATCCACCTCTTTATCAAATGCGACATGGATTATATTGTGCAGAATCAAGATGATTATTCAAAAGAGGCTTTTTATTCAAGAACTTATCACCAAACATTGAAAAATAGTTGCACTAAAATCCATAATTTACAATTCATTTAGAAACTTTTTCCTAAATCTAGCGTCTAATACTATGACTTTTAGAGGGGATCTAAATAAATGACTAGAGAGTAGAAGGAGCCAAAGACAACACATGAATATGAAGAAGAAATTATCCATTTTTACCGCTTTAGCTGTTTTTCAAGCATTTGCAGTTGGTTCTGTGAATGCGCAATCAGCACCACAAGGTGACACCGCGTCAGTAAACACGGCCAATGTAGAATCAGTTGAGGTGTTAAAACAAGAGCAGCCGATTGCAGAGCGTGAAGTGAAGACGGAGAGCAATAACAAATCTATCACTACTCCGCCCACTGAAGCCAAGGACACTCAAACCTCAACCGGCACTGAGGCAACACCTAAAACAGATAGCGAGAAACCTGCATTGGATGGGGGAGAGACCACTACTAATGAAACGGGTACAAAACCTGTAGTTCAAGAGGGAACCCCTGAGAAGGTTGAAACGCCAGCTACGCCTGCTCAGATAGAGCAACCATCCGTTGATGGGACGTCTCCTGCAGTAGCAGGTGGGAATCTGACGTTGTACATGAATAGCAACAAAATGGAGCAAGATGGAAAAACGTATCTTGCGGGCCAGCCAATGGCTGTAAAAAACGGTGTATCCTATGTTGCAATTCGTGCACTGGTTGACCGTGTGGGATACGGCGTCAAATACGATAACAAAACCAAGGAAACCATCATTATTAGTGGTGACGATGAACTCCGATTCAAGACGAACAGCAAAGACTATACGGTAAATGGAGAGACCAGAACGATGAAAGGCCCTGCGTATCAGCAAAAAAATACGTTCATGGTGCCGTTAACTTCCATTACTCAAGCTCTGAACATCACCTATAAAGTGAATCAGTCGGCTAAAACGGTTGTGTTGAATCTGAATACAAAACCTGTTGCAAGCTTTACCATTTCCCAAAAGGAGATCTTTGTGGGAGATCAAGTGGACTACGTGACTTCTTCCAGTTCACCTAATGGAATGGATATCGTTGACGAACGCTGGACAGGGCGCCAGGATTCATTCGATCAAGCAGGTACATATACGATTTCATATCAAGTACAGGATTCCAATGGTCAATGGAGTGATCCCTATTCAACTACGATTGAAGTTTTGGCTCCTAATCTTCCTCCTGTAGCTATGTTCGCCACGGATAAAGAACAATATAAAATGGGCGAAAAAATAACATACACAGACCAAAGCACAGATGATGAAAATAATATTGTTAAAGCAGTATGGGAGAACAATTCACTTGCGTTCTTTGAACCGGGTCCAAAAACGGTGACACTTACGGTTACTGACAATCACGGCGCTACGAACACGTATTCCAAAGTCATTACCATAACGAATGAGACCTTATATTCATTTACCGACTTCAATTTACTTTTCACGCCGGTAGGACAGAAATTCACCTTTAACGGCGGCGAAGTGACTACGATGGAGAAAGTCCCGTATACGTACATGGATGAGCCAAGTTTGCTGATCCGCAGTAACAGTCCGGAAACTGTGAATACGGAAGGCATTGTATATAAAGAATCATCTTCGGGGCAGACCCGTTTCATGATTCACCACGTGAACAATACAGGCAAAAGAGTAAAAATGTATGTGATTGCAACCAATAACAATCCAAATCCGGCAGTATTTGAACAACAGAATATGGGCTTTGCTGGCCCTACACCGTATGCTACCGTAGCTGGGAAATTGTCTATTGATAAATGGTTCAAGTCGATTCAGACTGGAGCGGATCAAAAGAAAGAGTACCTTCAACCTGGGGAAAGCAAACTGATTTTGACAGAACTTAATAAAACGCCAATGAAAGAAGGACAAGTCATTTCTCTCTATTCGGACGCTTATAGTGATTATTCCCTAGACTATAACGTTATCCTGGTGGAAGAAAATAAAGATCCGTTTGAGGCTCTGCCATTGTTACCTGTGCTTGATCGTGACGGAGTACACAACCGTGGTACGTACCCGAATGCGACTCGCATTATAAAGTACGATGAGCACGTGGGAATCAAACCTGCCCGTCTGCCACTTGGTGACAATTCAAGCGATCCCAATCTGGTAGGAACAGATCCGATGGCTTACACAGACGCATCCAATGCGGGTAATTTCGGCGTATTGTACAAAATCACGCTGACCAATGTTGCACCGCGTACACTTATCTCCTTTAACCCTCGTGGAGGGAAGTACTCCGGAGTAGCTCTGGTGAACAATCAGTTGGTATCAATTGCCGAAGGTAACGTTGCGGTTGCCAATTCAAGTGAACAAAGCGTGCTTTACCGCACCGGTTCAACTGGAGAGAGCGTAACCATTCTATTCTCTGCCGCACCAGGAAGCAACCTGCCGGTGAATCTGCTCTTTACACCACTCCCATCGGAGAAGTAATCTAGTTGTCTCTTATAACGAATAGTTTGAGTGGCGCGTTAATCATCGACAGAAAAGACTCCGTATGGAGTCTTTTCTTTTCACTACTTATTTCTACTAAGGAGGAATCAAATTCCGATGAATGTAGTCGTCAAGTTGATACGTGAATTCAAAGAGCGGGATACCCGGCGTTTGTTGAAAGATTATCGAGACAGAGTGGGGCTTATCAGGAAACGGAATTTGGAAGTTTGGGATGATCAGCACCTGCAAGCGGAATCCCTTCGGCTGCAAGAAGAAGCAAGATCAGGCACGCCTTTGGATGAGCTGCTTGTTGATGCTTATGCTCTAGTCTGCGAGGTTGCGAAGAGAACACTCGGATTACAGCCTTACGATGTGCAAATTATGGCTGCGATTGCTTTGCACGAGAGATTTTTGATCGAGCAGCATACCGGTGAAGGAAAAACACTCTCTGCTGTTATGCCTGTTTATCTCAATGCTTTGACAGGCAAAGGCGTTCATGTGCTTACTTTTAACGACTACTTGGCAAATCGAGATGCAGCGTGGATGGGACCGATCTATCGCTTCCTCGGGTTAACGGTAAGCTCGGTTCAAGCGGGCATGAGCCTGTTCGAGAAACGGGAAGCTTACGCGAAGGACATAACCTATGTTACAGCTAAAGAAGCAGGGTTCGATTATTTGCGCGACACAATAACATTCAATGAAGCTGATACCGTGCATCGTCCTTTCCATTACGTCATCGTCGACGAAGCAGATTCATTGCTTCTTGATGAAGCGCGGGTGCCGCTAGTCATTAGTGGCGATTCGAGTGCTTCCAAGAGTGATGGCAATCTTTTCGCAGAAGTAGCCCGGCAGCTGCAGCCAGGAGAGCATTACGATTTTGACGAGTTCCAGCGGAACGTTTACTTGAATGAAGCGGGTGCTGCAAAAGCGGAGTTGCTGCTGGGATGCGGCAATTTGTACGATAGCCATAACAGTCATTGGTTAACGTCATTGAATTGTGCGCTGCATGTGGAATCGTTATTAAAAAAGACGTCGATTATATCGTCCGGGACGGTGTAATTGAGCTAATCGAAGAACATACAGGTCGTGTGGCCGAAAACAGGTATTTGCCGGACGGGTTGCAAGCTGCCCTTGTGGCCAAAGAAGGGTTACAGTGGAAGGCCGGCGGGAGAATTCTCGGCACGATCACCATTCAGCACTTTATTAGCCTGTATTCGGGAATTTGCGGAATGACGGCTACAGCGCACACTTCAGCAATGGAATTCGAAGATATCTATGGGCTGCAGGTCGTGCGAATTCCGCCGAACCAACCAAACATACGGATTGACCACAAGCATCGAATTTACACCCATAAAGAAGCCAAATATAAGGCACTTGTACAAGAAATCTCTTCCGTCCATAATGAGGGACGCCCCATTCTTATTGGTACCTCAAGCGTTGAGGAGTCTGACATACTGGCGGAGGCGCTGGCGGTTACCGGTGTACCTTGCCAGGTTCTGAATGCAAAAAACGATGCAAAAGAAGCCGAAATCATCGCTAAAGCCGGAGAAATCGGGGCAGTAACGGTATCTACGAATATGGCAGGGCGCGGCGTCGATATTCGTCTCGGTGGCGGCAACCCCGCGCAGGCAGAAGTAATTGCCAAGCTTGGCGGATTATACGTAATAGGTACATATGTGAACGAAAGTATGCGGATTGATGACCAGCTGCGCGGACGTTGCGGCCGCCAAGGTGACCCTGGAGCTTCCGTATTTTATATTAGCCTGGAAGACGAGTTGATGCTTCGGTTTGGCATTCATAAACTGTTTCGCGCTCCCAATCAGGACGAGGTTCTTGATGATCCGGCGCTCCACAGCAAAATCGAGCACATTCAGCGCGTTATTATAGGCCAAAACTTCGATATTCAGCGGGAATTGAACTGTTATTCGGATATGGTGGAGGATCAGAGGCGAATTCTATACGAGGAACGGCTCGGAATATTGAAAGGCGAGAGACCGATGAGCCCATCGGAGCAGCGGGTACGGCTTTTTTATATCGACGAGTTCTGGGCTGACCATCTGGCATTCGTTTCTTACATTCGCGAAAGCATTCATCTCGAGAGCATTACCAGTCGCAACCCGATCGACGAGTTTCATACGAAAATCACCCAAGCATTCGAGCAAATTCCGGCTAAAATAGATCATGAGTCGGCGAATATGATTAGAAAACTCGGAGGTTCGAATGATCCCGAGAAATGGGAACAGTTCGGTCTGAAGAGTCCTATTTCGACTCGGACTTATATGATCAACGATCAATACAGCCAAGATAAGCGCAGCTCATGGACCGGAACGACGGTATTTGCTTTTTGGGGCAGTAAGATTTTGAAGCTGTTACTGAAGCCAGTATATAGGATGTCAAAATAGTAATGGGAGCGTGACAATCGATGAACAATAGAGAACGGTTTTCGAGCCGGGTCGATTCGTATTTGAAATACCGCCCGAGTTATCCAAAAGAGGCTATTGACTATTTGTACGACGTGGTTGGTTTACATGTGAACAGTAATATAGCAGACATCGGTTCAGGTACTGGCATCATCTCAAAACTACTTCTGGAACGCGGAAGTTATGTAGCCGCGATCGAGCCAAATCAGGCAATGCGGGAGGCCGCCGAGCAAATGTTAGAACGTAATCCGCAATTCCAGAGTATAGCAGGTTCCGCAGAATCTACTGGATTACCTGATCAGTCGGTTGATTTTATTGTCTGCGCTCAGGCATTTCACTGGTTTGATCGCTCTGCAGCCCAAATCGAGTTTCGCAGAATTCTGCGGCCAGGTGGGAGAGTAATACTCATCTGGAATTCACGTCTTACAGACGGTACTCCATTTCGTGAAGAGTACAATCAACTGCTCCATACATATGGAACCGACTATGAAAAAGTTAATCATAAAAATATTTCTCAGACGATGTTGCTCTCTTTTTTCAAGGAAGGTTCAATGCATGAAATGCGATTCAGAATGAGTCAGGAGTTCGATTTCGAAGGATTGAAAGGCCGTTTGTTATCATCTTCTTACAGCCCTGTACCCGGGCATGCAAATTACGATCCAATGATGACGGAACTGCGGAATTTATTTGATAAAAATAATCAAGAGGGTACTGTTCATTTCGATTATGAAACTGAGATTTTTTGGGGAGAAGTATAAATACGGCATTGAAAGTCGCTACTATAGCGGCTTTTTTTTATTTTAGTGGAACAAGTTCTTGTCTCACTTGCCGGGATTAGCTGTTGGAACGAGCCCAGGCACACTTCCTTAAAATCTTATAAGAAATTCTTGATATTTCAGAAATTTATCCGATAGGCGGGTGCTATTATACAAATACAAACAAAGACGAGGTGATGAAATGCAAGCAAAGTTGGCAGCGGACGCCATTCCCATCTCCAAAAAGCGAAAGACATGGATAAGGACGATCCAAAAGTACAAAGTGATGTATGCTCTCTTATTACCAGCCTTAATTTACTTTGCGGTATTCAAATACATTCCTATGGCGGGAATCATGATTGCTTTTAAAAACTACAACCTGGCTTTGGGACTATGGGATAGCCCATGGGTAGGATTCAAAAATTTTACGGATTTTATGAACGGCGTTTATTTCTGGGACATCATGAAAAATACGATCATCATATCGCTTTATAAGCTATTGTTCGGTTTCTCCGCTCCCATCGTACTAGCTTTACTCCTCAATGAAGTGTATAGCCAATGGTTTAAAAAAATCGTACAGACAATCACTTATTTGCCTCATTTTCTGTCATGGGTCATCGTTTATGGAATTATGGTAGCATTACTAGCCCCAGGCGACGGTCTCTTTAACATGATTTTAAAGGATTTTGGTGTTGAACCCATCTCGTTTCTAACGGAACCTGCCTGGGGCAGAATGCTGATCATCTTATCTGAAGTATGGAAGGATATTGGATGGGGGGCGATTTTGTACCTTGCCGCCTTGGCAGGAATTGATCCAAGCTTATATGAAGCGGCTCGAATAGATGGCGCTTCCAAATGGAGACAGCTCTGGCATATCACGTTACCTGGCATTCGAGGAGTCATTATTCTGATGCTGATTCTGAAATTAAGTCATATCCTGGATGCAGGTTTTGACCAAATATTCATGTTTGCCAACACCTTTAACCAGGAGAAGATCGATATTATCGACACATGGGTATACCGGGAAGGGTTGGAGCGTCTTAAGATTGGCTTGGCTACTGCTGTAGGATTGTTTAAAGCTGTCATCGGATTTGCTTTAGTGTTGGCAGCGAATAAGCTCGCCAAAAAATTCGATGGGCAAATTTGGTGAGGTGGTCTTAAGTATGATCCATTTGACAATCAGGGAAAAAGTCTGGCAAACCGTCGTTTATGTAATTCTTATTTTTTTATCCCTACTTTGTGTACTGCCCTTTCTATACGTGGTTGCTGTCTCCGTAACGCCAGAATCGGAAGTACTGAGAAGAGGAATTGTGATTATACCAGAATCCTTTACCTTTCTGGCCTATAAAGAAGTATTCATTTCTCATGGGATCTGGCAGGCGTATAAAATTACGTTGTTTCGAACGATTGTAGGCACTGCGTTAAATGTGTTTTTTACGGTAATCGCGGCCTACCCGTTATCCAAAAAATATTTGCCCGGAAGAAGTCCGTTTTTACTCTTCATTGTGTTTACCATGATGTTCAGTGGGGGGTTAATTCCGACTTATTTACTAATTCGTTCCTTGGGATTGTTAAACAGTCCGTGGGTATTGATCATTCCAAATCTCATTAGTGCATTTAATCTGGTGATCATCAAAGGCTTTTTTGAGCAATTACCTGGTGAAATCGAGGAATCAGCGAGGGTAGACGGTGCGAGTGAGCTTCAGACGTTATGGCGGATCATTTTACCCTTGTCCTTACCCGTACTTTCTACCATTTCCCTATTTTACGCAGTCGGGCATTGGAACAGTTATTTTGATGCCATTGTATATATCAATGATTCCAACTACATGCCACTTCAAGTGATATTGCGCAACATCCTGCTTAACGTCGCAACTCAAAGCGCTGATTCGCTCGCCAATTCCGGGGCTGTCAGTACGTTCGCTGTGCAAATGGCTACAGTTGTTGTAACTACGGTCCCGATATTGATCGTTTATCCATTTTTGCAAAAACATTTTACCAAAGGTGTACTCCTGGGATCCGTTAAAGGTTAAAAGGTGTTCCAACCTAACTTATTACGGGGAATCCGTGATAATATACAAGCAAAGGAGAGGTCAATATGCAGCGTAAAAAGATTTCATTTGTTATTCTGTCGGCAATCTTAGGACTTGGAACGCTATTGTCAGGATGTGGGGGAAATGAAGAAGTTACATCGACAACTTCGATTAATTCTCAAGGCCAGTTTGCAACCAAAATGAAAATCTCAATGTTTAACCAAGGTACTTTTAATGCTGCTGCTCCAGTACCTCCACGTGATGAAGATATTCAACGCCAAATGTTGGAAGAAGAGATGAACATCGACTTGGATATGATGATTCCTCAAGCGGGTCAAGCAACAACCAAACTGAATACACTCATTGCAGGCGGGGATATTCCAGACTTGATCTTCTTGAAGAGCCGTGCTGATCTCGCGCAATATTACGACCAAGGTGTTCTTGCGGATTTGACACCGTATATGGACCAATTCCCTGAACTACAGAAACGATTTGGCACCGACTCATGGGAGGCAATGTCCTATCAAGGAAAAACCATTGGAGTTCCAGGTTATGATAATGTAAACGGTATCAGTCGAAGCTTCTTCATCCGTAACGATTGGCTGAAAAAGCTAAATATGGAGGTACCAACGACACCTGACGAGTTGTTCGAAGTTATGAAAGCCTTTACAGAGAAAGATCCGGACGGTAATGGCAAAAATGATACGTACGGATTCATTGGCGGTATGAATAAAGAAGGCAATCTACAAACCTACGGCTTTGATAGCTTGATGTGGATGTTTGGCGTTAATCCTCCTTCGGCCGTTGAGATAAAAGATAATGAACCGGTATTCCTGTTTATCGATCCCAAAATGAAAGAGGCACTTGCTTACATTAATAAAATGATGGCAGCCAAGGTGGTTGACCCAGACTGGGTGACGATGAATTCGCCTGATTTGTTGGACCAAAAGATGTTTAAGGGTAAAGTTGGCTTTATGATCAGAGATGCTCGCAGACTGGAACCGGATTATCAACAGAAAATGAAAGAAATTAGTGGAGAGGTGCCCGAATGGATCGTTATCCCTCCGATGAAAGGTCCTTACGGGGATCAAATTGTAGAGAGAAAATCATTCCAGGGCAATTCATGGGCCATATCCGCAAAAGCGGACGAGGACAAAATCATTCGGATCTTGTCCATGCTAAATTATCTCTTTACGGATGAAGAAGCTTATCCAAACTTTGCATACGGAATTAAAGGCATCCATTGGGATGTCGTAGACGGCAAGATCAAGAATAAAACCTCCGAGTTATCAAAGGAAATGAAAGAGAAGTACCTATGGGTCGATCATTATAGAATGCCGCGCCGTGGTGATGATGCGGAGTACTTCAGTTTCCAAAATCCGAAGACAGCGGAAGCTTTCAAGGACAATCAGCAATATGTGGGGCCAACGTTGCCCGGAAATTTATTGACCCCTGACCCAAGCGATACCTTGGATGCTGACCGCACACGTTTCATTAATGAAAGCTTGGTTAAGTTTATGACGGGCAAAGAGCCTCTTTCCAACTGGGACAATTTCCTCCAGACGCTGGATACCAAGTTTGACATGCAGAAATATAAGGAAACAGCAATCCAGCAATTTAAAGAAGCCGGCCTTATCAAGTAAAAATAAACGAAGAGAGAGTGGCTATTCGTAGCCCCTCTCTTTATTAGCATATGCTATTCTTAGTTTAAAACGGAACTAAAAGGAAGATGATCAATGCGAAGAAGAATCAGCTTGCCTTTAAAATTATTTTTAATTGTGTTTGCCTTTGTATTAGGCTGCATCATCTTGATAAGCCAATTGTCTTATCGCTATGTGCAAAAGGAAATAAGAACCAATGACATTTTTTACACCAATCAAATTTTAGACAAGGTAGACCAGTATTTCACCGTTAATTTTTCCTCCTTCCAGACGATTCTCTTCTCAGTTGAAACATCAGTGAAAGCCAACATTAACAATACCGAAGTGATTAAAAAGCAATTAAGAGAGCTGTATGAACTCAACAGTATTTATGTCAGTAATATTTATTTGATCAAAAACGATTTATCCATTCTGGGTGGAAGTACACCTACTCGAATATTCGATGAGCCTTTATCTGAAAGAGCACCTTTATTTGATGCGGCTGACAAGAATAGAAGGACTACCTTTGTTAGTGAACCTTACAAATCGAAGTATTCCGGCTGGACCGTTACGATGGTTCGATATCTGAACGGTGCTCCGTTTCCTATGGCCATTGCAGTTGATTTGGATCTAAATGCCATTGAAGAAACCTTGTTTAAGATTAATAAACAGGAACAAATGAATCTGGCTCTGATGACTGCGTCAGGTAAGATCATTGCCGGATTTTCTGAAAAAAAAGGACCTCTGAATATTCAAGATCATTCTTTTTCGATCGGAGAGACGTCAGCGGAAGAAATTCTGGATACAACAGAAACAAACCTTCAACTGTATACCAACGATGGTACTCCGGTTTCCCTTTTGAAAAAACCAACGGAGAAATTCAACTGGACCATCATCTCGATCAACGATGAATCACGCTTAAAAGCAGCGTTGTCCAGATTGGAAACCTATTATATCGAGCTTCTTGCTGCAGGTCTTCTTTTAAGTTTGTTCATTTCTTTTTTGGTTGCCAAATATATAAGAAAACCACTTTATACGCTCAAAACAAAAATGAAGCAGGTGGAACAAGGTATCCTCACAACGACAATAACGATTAATCGAAACGATGAGTTTGGTGATCTTTCACGAGCATTCGATCGTATGCTTCAGCAGATTGTTGAACTGATTCGCCGAGCCGAGCTTCATAATGAACTTGAGCGGAAGCTGGAAATCCAGGTGTTACAGTCTCAAATTAACCCACATTTTCTGTATAACACACTTGGTTCGATCAGCAATGTGATACGTCTCGGACAAATAGAGAAAGTAGATGTGGTGATCGGGTCGCTTATTTCATTATTGGAGTACGGGATAGATGATGCTTCTGAGAAGGTTTCCCTACGCCAGGAATTACGCAATGTAGCGGACTATATCGAGATCCAGAACATTCGGTATAACCGAAACTTCAACTTGATTGAAAATATCGAAGCAGGACTGATGGATTTCCCAGTTTTCCGAATGCTGCTGCAGCCCCTTGTGGAGAATAGTATCTTCCATGGTTATAACGGAGGGGGAATTGAGGGGCCTATTACGATTCATGCGTACAGGGAGGACGGCATCGTCATCATCGAAGTTGTTGATCAAGGTGAGGGAATTCCAGCTGATAAAATAAAACATATTTTAATCTCAGAACCGAGTGAAGAGGAAGTGAAAAGGAAAAGAATTGGGCTGAACAATATTCATGGTCGAATAAGACTTCACTACGGAGATCAATTCGGGCTGGATATCATAAGCATACCTAAGGAAATAACCCGTATACGCGCTGTATTCCCGGCAGAATTGCCAAAAGGAGATGCATAATGGGGAGAGACTATACCTGCTTCATTGTTGACGATGAAGACCTGATCATTCAACGATTGGAATTGTTTTTTAATGAACTCTCTCATAGGGATAGACGTTTTGTTCTAGTGGGCAAAGCGAATAATGGGCTGAATGGGATCGAGGAGATCATAAAACTTAAACCGGATATCGTTATATCTGATATTGTAATGCCGCGAATGGACGGAATCTCCATGATTGAGCAGCTCAAGGCGGAGCTCCCCCATACCCAATACATACTTCTGACCGCCTATTCATCCTTCGAATACGCTCAGCGGGCGATTCAAGCCAACGTATTGGAGTACATTGTAAAGGTTCCGCTGAGGGAAGCCGATTTGAATCGAGCGTTGGATAAGGCAGCCGGAATTTTAAATGAGTTTGAGAAAAAAGAAGCGGAATTTCACTCGTTAAACGTATCCGTGCTTGAAAATAAATACAGAGTCCGCAAGCAATTTTTTAACGAATTGATCCGAGGTGAAATTCCTTCTCATCGGGCATCGGATTTTGCCAATCGCATGCAGTTTCATTTCTTTCAAGCGAACTATTGCTGCTTCATCGTTGAAATGAATACGTATGAAAGTTTCCGCAACGAATACGCGGCCGCAGATCAAAACATCTTGAAGTATGCGATTACAAATATCATCGAAGAAACGGTGATGAATGGTAGTAGTGGGGTAGCTGCGGATCTGTCGGATAATCGTTTTATTGGCTTTTTATCCTGGGAAAATAACCGCAGTGATATGGAAACGGAATATGCTTGCCTATCCTTGGGAGGGCAGATTGTCTCTCATTTGCATCAATATTTGAATAAAAAGGTATCGGTTGCTTTTGGAAGTCCGCACAGGGGCTGGGAATCGATCAAACAGGCGTATACGGAAGCTAAAAATGTGAGTGAGGATTTCTATTATCATACCGAGAAAGTCGTAAAAACACCGATGCATCGGTTCCAATACCATAATGACAAAAAAGCAGACTTTCAGCAGAAGCTGGCTGATTTTCTTATACGGCTTAAAAGGAAGATTTCCAAGGAAGAGCTGGATAATGCTCTTGCCGATCTGTCGCAATTTGTTACGGACCATAAAATCCACAAGTCCATCATGGTGCCAATGATTAGAGACTTGTACAGAGACATTACCGTGAAATTTAAGTCGGGGAATAAGATGGCCACGGAAGTTCCAGACTTCCCCATGGAATTTATGGCTTTTCAGGAGCAGCTCGCCTATATTGGCGACTTCACATTCGAATATGTGCATGCGGGCCAACTGTTACATCGTGCAGAAATTATGAGTGCTATGCATTTTATAGAGAAAAACTTGAAACAACGTTTAACGTTGGAGACCATTGCGGAGGAAGTGAATTTAGCGCCATCGTATTTTAGCAGCTTATTCAAAAAAACAATGAATGAAGGCGTGATCAGCTACATCAACCGTAAAAAAATCCATCTCGCCCTCGAGTTGTTAAACGTTCGGGATTATTCTTTATTGGAATTGTGCGAGGAAGTAGGCATCGTCAATGAAGGGTATTTTTGCAAACTGTTTAAAGAATATACGGGGGATACACCTAAACAATATCGGATAAAAATGACACGGTAGGAATCCTAATAAGGATGCAAAAAAATGTATGATTTTTTCGCGAAATCCTGTAAAAAAAAACGGACCAAAACCATTACCATGATAGGAGTATCTAATCATGGAGGTTATCAAAATGGAGCTTATGAAAGCAGATGTAACCGTCATAGGTGGAGGAATTGCCGGGATATGTGCTGCCATTGCTGCCGCACGCCAAGGGCTACAGGTTTCACTTATCAATGATCGGCCGGTGCTTGGGGGAAATGCGAGCAGCGAGGTCAGAGTTCATATCAACGGGTCGGCATATCTTGGAAACAGTCCATCCTATTATGCTCGCGAAGGCGGGTTGGTGGAAGAACTCAAGCTGAAGATCTTTCATTATAATCCGTTATACAACAAAAAACTTATGCTTTCGCTTTCGGATACGGTTTTGCTCGACATGGTGTATGATGAGCCCAACATTTCTCTATTTCTGAATACATGTGTGCATGAAACGGGCATGGAGAACGGCAGAATCAAATGGGTGGAGGGCCTTCAATTGGCTTCAGAGAGAAAATTTCGTTTTGAAAGCCCTACCTATATCGATTGCTCCGGGGATGGAATTGTTGGGTACCAAGCAGGTGCTCACTTCCGATGGGGAAGAGAGGCGAAGCATGAATACAAGGAGGAGCTCGCTCCAGAAGTGGCGGATCATTACACCATGGGCGATACGATTCTGTTTCAAGCCCGTGACGTAGACTATGCCGTTCCTTACAAAAGGCCAGGCTTTGCGTATGATATTACGAAGCTGGAGTTTTTTGATAGTATCAGAAAAGGATTAAACCATCGGTCTTTTCCAAGGAAAATCAACGGGCTTGGCGGATTGTGGTGGCTGGAATACGGCGGACATATGGATATTATCAAGAATAATGAAGACATCGCCTTGGAACTGCGGAAATTGGTGTACGGGATATGGGATTATATCAAAAATAGCGGTGAGTTTGATGATGTAGACAATCTCATCCTGGATTATGTATGCCCGATTCCGGGAAAGCGGGAGTCGAGACGTTTTATAGGGGAACACATGCTGTCTCAGAACGATCTTACAGCAAAGCCTCATTTCGAAGATGCGGTATCCGTGGGAGGCTGGTATATGGATCTGCATGCGAATAAAGGCATCTACGATGAGGGGCCGGCTACAGCGTGGAATTTTGTGCCGGGATTGTATAATATCCCGTTCCGCAGCTTATTTTCACGCAATATTCCTAATCTCATGTTCGCTGGCCGTAATATAAGCGCTACTCATGTGGCTTTTGGGTCTACAAGGGTCATGGCAACCTGTGGTTGTATGGGGCAGGCGGTAGGAACGGCTGCTGTATTATGCGCAAAATATGAGACAGACCCCGCATCCATAGTCAATGCCCATATGGGTGAGCTTCAGGCGCAGCTGCTTCGAGACGGGCAAACGATTGTAGGGCTTCAAGAGCCGTTAGATCCTTATTTCGCAGACGGCTTAACGATTCGTGCCTCGTCTCAGCGAAGCTATGAACAACTTCATCCAACCGAAGAGGTCTCCTTGGACAAAGCGTTATGTTTGGTCTTGCCGATCCAGACATCTCTGGTTGAAAGCGTGCAGATCAAAATTAAAAATAGATCCGAGCATTCGGAAACGTTGCAAGTGAAGTTGTATGGCGGTGATCGGAAGGAAAACTATATTCCCACCAGCGAGCTGAAGGGCTACAACTTAGTGATTTCAGCGGGTCACGATGACTGGATTACACTGGACCTCAGCTGTAAGAAGCCAGAAGACGACAAAATCTACATCGTATTGGAAGGTACGGCGGACCTCACTGTACACAGCAATGAAGAGAAAATGACTGGAGCGGTTAGCTTCCTTTATAGACCGGAAGAGCCTGCCAGGCTGAAGAAACTTAATAAGAGCATTTGCTTCAAAGACCTGATACCATCCCAGGATATGTATAATCCCGCAATTGTCGTCAACGGTTTTTCCAGACCTTATGGTTTGCCGAACAGCTGGATTTCGGAACGTACGGAAGGACAGGAATGGTTGGAATTTGGTTTTGCAAGCCCCAAGAATCTGGATGAAATCCATCTTGTTTTTAATTCGCAGCTGAATTTGGAGCATTTCGACGATCCAATCGAGTCGTTGATTCAAGATTATGATGTGACCTTAACCTTAGAAGACGGAACCAAAAGCGAAATTAAAGTCCGCGGGAATTATCTTTCGTTGAATAAACATCAAGTGCATGCAAAAGGTGTAACCCAAATCCGGTTTGATTTCTGTGCAACGTATGGTTCGCCTTATTATGAAGTGTTTGCTGTAAAATTTTTTGCTCCTAAAAACGCTAAGTGAGGGCGGGTGAAGTCGTGATGAAGGAATTTTTCCCACGAAGAGGGCTACCTAATGTCATTCAGAAGTTGGAAAATGGAGAAACCGTGACCATCGTCTATTTCGGCGGTAGTAATACACGTTCGGCAGGATACAGGGTCATGACGGCGAAGTGGCTGCGGGAGCAATATCCCCATGCCGATATCCGCGCTGTGAACGCAGGCATTGATGGGACAGGATCGGACCTCGGCTGCGCCCGTTTGGAAACAGATGTACTGCATCATCAGCCTGATCTCGTGTTTGTTGAATTTGTTGGCAACGATGGCGGAGTTCCCGAATCCAAGGCGCGGATCGAAGGCATTGTCCGACAGATTCGCAAGCGGAACCGGTTTACCGATATCCTGTTTGTATATACGGTTAAGGAGCGGGATTTGACCTCATTTCAATCCGGCGAATACCAGAAGGGCGCTCTTATGCAAGAGGAAATCGCCGACTATTACGGCATTCCTTCCATTCATCTGGGCGTAGCGGTCAGTCAATTGGTTTCGGATGGAAAGCTCATTTTCACCTCAAGGGCAGACGTGGCCATTCCCGGAGCCGTTATTTTCACGCATGATTCGATCCATCCAACGATTCCCGAAGGACATCAGATTTACACAGATACCATCACACGGTCATTTGAGAAAATGAGCAAGCTTCAAGGTCACATGGGCAAAGTGGAACATCATTTACCGCAGGATCCTTTGGTCCCTTCCAATCCTTGGGAGTATGCAAGCATGCTGCCACTGGATCATCTTACTCAATTTTCCGCAGGGTGGTCTTACATGACCCCTGATGATTTTCCTTTAGTGCGTGAGTATGATTGGTTGTTCCCCGGTTTATGGCGAGCAGTTGATCCCGGAGAGGCGATCACAGTGGAGTTTGAGGGAACCCACATCGGCTTATTTGATATCGGGGGGCCGGATTCTGGCAGATTGAAGGTGTCGGTAGATGGAGGGGAACCCTTCCTTGTTGATCGATTCACACCCTATAACGATCATAATCGAAATCAATATGTTTTCTTGCCAGAGCTACCAAATGGGAAACATACCGTTCGCTTCGAGATTGATCACGAGAAGACTGACAAAGCGTCGGTGTTTGAAGCTAATGGCAATGAACGAAGTATGGCGCATATTCGGCAGCATCCAGCTTGGTATGATCAAACGGTCATTCAGCTTGGAAAGTTGTTATTGGTGCAGCCGCCATTATAATTGATTGGTTCACTTGGAAGACCTATATTCTATTTGGCTGCAACTGAGCAATCAATTAGGATGTAGGTTTTTTTTACTTTACTTAAAATCGTATAAGAAATTCTTAAAATGAAAGAAATTTCACCGTGACGTAACATGCTAAGATGAAACGACAGAACGGGATTTAGGCAGAAGGATAAGGTTAAGTGCTTTTTACGATCATTCGAGCAAAAGGCAATGCATTTATGGAAGCGTTATCATTACAAGGAGAGGCTGTGAATTGTATGGTCAAAAGGAAGCTGTTTTTCTTCATTGTTTTCATGTTGACGATCGTAGTCCCTTTCAGCCTGATCGGAATAAGGACCGCTTATGCGGAGACCTTACCTTATCAGACAATTATTATCGATGACGGGAGTATCAAGATCAATGATGATGTGACACCTGATGCAGGTAACGAGAACAATGGATATTCGGCTCCTAATTGGACCACAAGCACAGGGGTGAAAGGGTATGATCTTTCCAGCACCAAATATACAAGTACAGCAGGCAGGACGATAACATGGAATCCACGCTTGGAAGAAGGAACGGCGAAAATATCGTTCTATAAGCTGGACTGGGCAGATAAAGCAGATAGCAATGTGAAAATTGAGATCGTTCATAATGGAACAACGGATGTAGTCTTTATGGATCTAAGACCCTCATCTGGTGCTCCAGCAGGGTGGGTTGATTTGGGAGAGTACTATTTTTCTGGAGTTGGCGAAGAATTTGTTCAATTGACCCGGTCTACCGGCACCACAAACACGATCCTTACACGCGCGGATGCGGTCAAGTTCGAAGGGAATATAAAGCAGAAAGAGCCACATAAGACAATTATCATTGATGATGGGAGCCTTACAATTGATAATGTCGTCACTGTTGATTCAGGAAACGTCAGTAACGGGTTCTCCGCTCCTTATTGGACGACAAGTGCAGGAGTGAAGGGATACAATAATTCCAGTTCCAAATTTACAGACGCTGTAGGTAGAAGCATCACCTGGAATCCACGCTTGGAAGCAGGGACGGCGAGAATATCGTTCTATAAGCTGGATTGGGCGGATAAAGCAGATAGTAATGTGAAAATTGAGATTGTTCATAACGGGGTTACGGATGTTAAGTTTATGGATCTTAGACCTTCGTCAGGTCCATCGGTTGGATGGGTGGATCTGGGGGAGTATGAGTTTAGTGGTGATGATAGCGAATTTGTCAGGCTGACTCGAACGCAACCTTCTACGGGTACAATTATTACGCGGGCTGATGCAGTCAAGTTCGAGGGGAATATCCGTCAACAAGCACCACCGCTTCCCCCGCTAAGAAGCCGTAACTTAGCGAATCTAAGTTACACAGAGAAAGGCAGCATCGAAAATGCTAATTACAAGGCAACCTTCTATGAGGCAGCATGGGATGAAGGTAAATCCATCGTTCGTGACATGTTCTACAAAAACACGGAGACAGGGAACTGGGTTCCAATCAATAATGAATCGGAAAGACTTGAGGAACAATGGGTTTTATTGGACGGGAATGCGGGGAGCCGAACCAATTACTATGATACGATGAACAAACGCTGGATTACATTCGACGGGGTCCATTTTCCCGACACCCAGACGGCGGTATTAACCGACTCTACACATGGCAATGATTACGATTTTGAAGTGAACTGGTCCATGGCAGGGGATAAACCAGATGTCTCTTTTGCCTTTACGCCTCGCCGCGACGGCAATTATGTCATTGGATATCAGTCCTTCACAACAGAGGCAGTCACGGGCATCAATGAAGTGTTAAATGGATTCAGGTCACATGCCAAAATGGTAGGTACGGTTGAATCAACAAGTTTAAGAGAGCTGAGCGCTCCGATGAGCCTGGTTGAGAAAAATGATGGTGCGGGAAATCCATTGACCTATGGCGTATTTGTACCTCCGACAGAGCTTCCGGTTGAATTTGAACCGACGGGAGGTGTTACGAAACAACGACTTGGCATGAGCCTGGTCAACAACGAAGGCAGCGTTCAGCCAATCCTGTATGCGCCTCAATTAGGGACTTATTCGCAAATGACCGCAGAAAGCACGTATCAATTTCATATGGGGCTTATCGCTCAAAAAAGCAATCTATATGAGTCCTACGTGGATATTCTACGCAATGAGTACGATTATTCAGCATACCGGGAAAATGTTTCAAATAAATCGCTTACTGACGCGATGTTTAATATGATCGATTTGCTTAAGATTGAGCCGCAAGGAGATGACTCTGTTAATTATGTCCCATCACCCAGCGGGTGGTGGAGCCGTGCCAAGGGTTTTATTGATATCGAAAACGAGGACAGCGTTCGAACAAGCTCAAATGCGGTTCTTTTGGGAGCTTATTATTTAACTGGGGACGACCAGCTTTACGATACGAGAGCACTGCCGTCCGTCCAGTATGGCGTATCGCGTAATGGTATTGGTTGGTCGCCAACGCAGAAGAAAGTATACGGTGTGCCTTCCTTATGGAAAATGGCTACTCTGCCGTTTGATGTTTCAAGTGTAGCCGCTGTTCATCAGATGATGGGCACTTCGGCAGGGATTGGGGCGTTGGCACAAGAAGAATACCTCGTGCGTGATCCTGATCAGAAAGACCGTGGGCCTGTTATTCAGCCCCTGATGATGTATCGGATGACGGGAGATGCGCAGTATTTGCAAGCTGCGAAAGATGCAGCCGACAGTTATATCACGCAACATATCGATACGCCTGCATCCGTCGATGTGAGTAAAAATGAGTTCATTTATTATTATAGCAAGCTGTGGATGGAGATCTTGGAGCTATATGAGGAAACGCAGGATCCCAAATACTTGAATGCCGCCTATAAGGAAGCCAAACGCTATGCAACAATGTTCGTTGCTCGTCCAGTTCCTGAAGGTGACGTTACGATTCCGCAGCCGGAGACATATAATTATGCGGAGTCGTTCCATTGGCCGGAAAGTGGTAAATTTCAATATCCTAGGCTTAAGCTTCCCGAAGATATTGCCGGAGGTGTTCAAGCTGCGAGTTGGCTGGTTTCACCGAGCGGATTGACGTTTGAAGCAGGAAGTACAACCGGCTATTATCGGATGAATGCTCAGGAAGCTCCGTTCATGCTGAGATTGTCGCTTTATACAGGGGATGAACTGTTGCAGGATATTGCTCATAATGCGGTTATTGGACGATATTCCAGTTATCCAGGTTATTACTATAAAGGCTTCGCTGTTAGCCAACTTGAACCGGATTTTCCTCTGGAAGGCCCAAGCGGGGCTACATCCATCTATTATCACCATATTCCGGGGCAACTCGGGCAAACGATGGATTATTTGATCAGCGAACAATCATTGAAATCAAACGGGAGCATTACGTTTCCTTCCGTTTTTGAAACGAATTTTTTATGGTTCAAATATCACCTCTATGGCAATAAACCAGGTCAATTTTATGGTAACTCCGACGTTTGGCTATGGATGCCCAAGGGGATTATTAAGACCAACCATCCTCAATTGAATTGGATAACGGGTGAGAGCGGGGATAAATTCTACATCGGGTTAAGCAATGCATCTTCAGAAGAAGTTCAGACTCCAATTGAATTAAATGAACATATCATTGGATTCAACCCGGCACAAGATTACACCGTAACGATCATCCGTGACAATGGTACACCAGAACAAACGGTTATGAGTGGTGGAATCATTCAAGCTACGGTTTCAGGCAAGGGAATCACTGCGATCATTGTAGAGGGACTTGATATTGATGTACCGCTGCATCAGGTCAGAACGGCTGATACATCGGATGCCAGTTATTTCTTTGATACACACAGTCCAATTGATGCGATTAAAGGCATGCTGATCGTTAAGCCCGACGAAACGGCTTATGATGCTTATGTGCAGGCCAAAACAACGAAACCAGCGACAATCCATTATTCGTTGGATGGCGGCGCTACTTATACGACCGTCCCAGATACGATCTATCCGATGGAATGGTCGATACGAGTGAATGATTTATCCCAAACCTTCACGTATTACGTGGAATCGGAGGGGAAACAGACCCGTAAACGGACACTCTATCTGTCGGATAAGGTATCGGAAACTCCAGTCCAACCCGATGGGCAGGATAGTTCAACCATCATTGTGGATAATACAGAGGCGGAGACAGAAGGCGTCTGGATAAGGGATACGACGGCTAACGATTATTATTATGATAACTATGTGTATGCCAAATCTACGACCGGCACAGCGACAAGCAAAATGAGATGGCGGCCTGAGCTGCCAGAAAGTGTCACTTACAGTGTGTATTATAAGATTCCGCAAATCACTGCTGCGAGTGAAAACTGGGCAACAAATGTCTCATTTACCGTTTATCATAACGGAGGCTCCGAAACGGTTACAGTTGATGAGACAACGGCGAATGGTACTTGGGTGCATCTGGGGGATTATCCTTTTGCTGAAGGCGATAGCGGGTACGTAGAACTAACCAATAAGGCCAACAAGTCCAGAGTCGTTGCCGATGCAATCATGTGGGTGGACCCAAACAGGATACCGCAATTGGAGTCTGCTGTGATCATGTCCGATCGGAACGAGCTGCAGATGACTCAAACCGCACAACTGAGCGTAACCGGTTATTTAGATAACGGTTTGATCGGTGATCTTACACAGGCTGATGTGCAGTATTTCGTTGATCGTACGGATCTGGCCGAAGTGAATAGCAGTGGGGTGTTGACCCTTCTTAATCTTGATGGAGACACGGATCACATTGAGGTATGGGCTACTGTTACGATTGACGGTGTGACCCTAACCACAGCACCTTTGAATATCACGATCAGGGACCTAACGGTTATCGTCGATAGTACAAATACAACAGGGTTATACACGACAGAAGGGTCTTGGAGCCAAAGCAATTTAGCAGGATACAAAATTGGGGTTAAATCCCGCTATTCAACAGTTCAAGGATCATCAGCAACGTGGAAAGGCGAGTTTCCAGAGGGGAAATATACGGTCTCAATCTATAAACTCGTCCATACGACCGCAAACGATAACAATGTCAAAGTAGAAGTGAAACATAAAACGGGTACCGAGGTCACCTATATCGATGCAACGGTCGGCTCATCAGGTTGGGTTAATCTGGGAACGTTCGACTTTACAGGTGACGGCAGCGAGTATGTCCGGTTAACCAGAGTTACGCCTACAACGGTAGACCCGCCAACACTTCCTGCGGATATGATCTATACGAGGGCTGACGCAGTTATGTTCGAACGGCATTCTGATGATTCGGATCTGCTTGCTAATGAGGAGCCAGTTGAACCGACACTTTCTGAATGAGGGCAGTGAATTATGAATGGAAGTGGAACAACGGTAAGTGATGTTATACAAATTATTGTAAAATAACGCTAAGAGTCGAGTGGATCAAAACGATCCATTCGGCTCTTTATGTCTAAGTGCAATAAAGTGTGGTTACAAGGGAAGGCAATCGGCCAACTTCCTCTTCCCCCCCATTATTCATTTAAGTTTGCCAAAACCAACTTTTTTGGATGCTCGTAAAAAAATTGCCGCTTTCAGATTATGTTTCGTCACACTCAAAACGTTTCTCTAGACCCACACAAATCTTCAATGGTACTATCATACACGTGCTTGAATTGAAGATTGCAGGAGGATATCATGTGGATCAACTTAAATACGATAACCTAAAGCTGGGAGAGCGCGGAGCTATCATCAGCATTATCGCCTACATATGTTTGACCGTATTAAAACTGATCGTTGGTAATATGGCCGGATCAGAAGCGCTCAAGGCGGATGGATTAAACAATGCCACCGATATTGTGGCCTCAATAGCTGTACTGATCGGTTTGAAGCTTGCCCAACGCCCAGCCGACACAGATCATACATATGGTCACTGGAGAGCAGAGACCGTTGCATCGCTTGTTGCTTCTTTCATTATGATGGCAGTAGGTTTACAAGTACTGTTTGAAGCCATTGGTTCTGTGTTTCAGGGTACACATGAATCTCCGGATATCATCGCTGCGTACACAGGCATTTTCTGCGCAGTTATCATGTATCTGGTCTATCGTTATAACAAGAGACTTGCTACACGTATTAAAAGTCAGGCGGTCATGGCGGCGGCTCGTGATAACATTTCCGATGCCTGGGTGAGCACCGGTACGGTCATTGGGATCGTGGGTTCCCAGTTCGCCCTCCCATGGCTGGACCCTGTAACGGCTGTCATCGTAGGTTTCCTCATCTGCAAAACCGCTTGGGACATTTTCAAGGAAGCCACACACCATCTGACCGATGGTTTTGATGTTGAACTGATTCAGGAGTACAAAAAGACGATTGCCGGCATCGACAGCGTAGAGACGGTTAAAGACGTGAGAGCGCGGAACTATGGCAATAACGTTGTAGTAGACGTTGTCATAACGGTCCATGCTGGCCTGGACCTTCAACAAGCACACGATATCTGTACAGACGTAGAGAACGAGTTGATGGAGGAGCATGACGTGTACACTGTTCACGTTCATGTGGAACCTGATATGTTGGAAGAGTGCATTGGATAGCAAGCTTATATTAAGAGAGACTCGTCAAAGCAAAAAACCAGTGAGCTTTACTCATTCACTGGTTTTTGTTGATTTCAATTTTCATCTTTAAAAAGAATCCGCGCGTTATTTATTCCATACAAGATTATCTCGGCAAATTGTAGGTAATCAGATTGTTATATTTATCCGCATGTTTCTGTTCGTCCAGGATGATTCCCCACACCGTGTCTTTATATATGCCATAAGGGAGGCCAAACCATATTTTTCTATACTTCTCCACGGCGGCTAATTCACCCTGAAACGCCTTTTGCAATCCGGCAAGATAAGAGGGGACCGTCTCAACTGGCTCACTGCTTACACCCGAAATCTCCTGGCCTGTCAGATCTTTGTACATTTGGCGGAACATTTGATTATGTCCTCGTTCATCATTACGGATGCTCTTGATGATGGCAGCCTGATTGGCATCGGGTGACAACTGAATCAGTGAATCATAGAACAGCTCATCGTTTCGTTCTCCTTGCACAGCCGTTTTGATTAATTCAAGTGCTTCGGCTGATGATGTTGCCCATACCGGAGTAAAAGTGTACCTGTAACCATACGGATATGTCACATACATTACGAATCCCTCCAAGACCAATATGAGTTAGGGTATGCACGTATGCCTATCAGCGTTAACCCATATACTCAGTCCCGTCTTATTAATCGAAAGCTTCAGTGGCACTTTTACTTGGTATACCTCAATATTTTACTGTAACCATAAGCAATAACAAATGGCAGGAGGTATGACAAAAAGGTCCAAATAATGTTCCATCCATTAAAATAAATGACATGCCCCATTATTTTGGCAACCCATTCGATTAATGTCAGCGACAAGGATGCAACAAGGATCGCCAACCATGGCTTGGCACCTTTTTCTAAAATCGTATACATCATCAGGCAGCCGGCGATTGGATAGACTCCAAGATCCATTGGAAGAGCAGCAAAGGATTGATTATGAGTATTCGGAAGGATATTCCAGAAGTAATTAAACCCGATATTGTTGATGCATGCTGCTACAGCCACACCAAGTGGATAATATAGAATAAAGATGGTAAAGTTCCGACGCAAAATCCATGCACCCAATATAATGGGAATAACCATACCTAACAAAATGTTTCCTAACATGCAATTTTCCTCCAAAGCTTGTTACTTGTATAGTTCACAATAAGCCGCATCACTCCGTTGTCTTCTCTTCCAGAAGACGATCCACCTTATCTGTAAGTGCATCCAATTTTTTATCATAATGCTTGTACGTATAGAATCCAATGACGGCTTTGATTGCAAAAAAGAGCACCGCAGCAATGACAATGAGAATGTAGTTGTGGGCAATCTGCCTTAACCAATCGTTAACTGCATTTATCGGATTTCTCTCCTTTCAATGCAAGTGGTTTGTATAAGTTAACCAACTCCATGGGATATAATGCATATTAGCAAACTCGGAACAGGCATGTGTGTGTCCGAACGTCAAAAAGGCCACTTATCCAACAAGGATAAGCGACCTTTTTATTATTTATTCAAATCTTGAGGACTTAAATAGACTTCAACAGCAGATAATGTCGGACACCATCTGGATTCTTCAATGATCAAGCGGAGCTTCCTTCCTCGAACAGGGAGAAAGCGGCAAATCCGTTTGTATCCAACGATGGTACAGTCGTACAGATCACGCCATATCTCGCCATCCAGATATTCGATGTGAAGTTTCTCAATGCGCTGTCCAGAACGGATATGCTCCTGAAGCAGGATTGTATCAAACGTATGCTCTTCCAATAAATCAAGCTCAATGGCGGCGTGTTCGGTTCCTTCGTTGGGGCACCAATACGTCATTTTGTCCCCGTCCAGCACACGCGTGGCATCATGTTTCTCATCAAGCGATTCTGATGCAGTGGCGTGTCCTCCGAAGGCCAGGTTATGGCGAAACGTAGCGCGAAGTTGATCGCCAAGTTCTTGCATCCGTTTGGCATCATTCTCATGAATTCTGCCGCGTTGGTCCGGAGGCAAATTTAGCAGAAACGTAGCATTACCGCCAACGGACTTGTAATAAATATCGAGAAGTTTCTCAAGACTTCTAACCTGATAATCCTCAGCAGCGTGGTAGAACCAGCCCGGCCGAATCGAAGTATTAACTTCGGCAGGGTACCAGGTAACCTGCTTTCCAGCTACAGCATCACGGCTGCCCAGATTCTCGTCGCGAGAGTTAGCAAGCTTGGCAAACTGTCCATCATCCACATGCTGCGAAGCCTCCTGAATCTTCTCGCAATCCCTGAGTTCCTCCGGAACAACACTCCACTCGGAATCCCGTGTATGTCCTGCTTCATTTCCACACCAGCGCACATCCGGACCACATACGGATATGACGGCACCTGGCTGCAGTTCGCGAATGACTTCATAGTAGCCATCCCAATCGTATACTTGTTTCAAACCGTTTGGTCCTTCACCGCAGGCACCATCAAACCATACACAGAAGATGTCTCCATAGGAGGTCAACAGTTCACGCAACTGCAGCTTGAAATATTCATTGTATTCGGAGGTTCCGTATCGATGGTCATGACGATCCCACGGGGATAGATATACGCCAAATGCCAGACCACCCAGCCTGCAAGCCTCAGCGACTTCCTTTACCATATCACCATTGCCTTCGCGCCAAGGACTGCTCTTAACGGTATGTTCCGTATATGCGCTTGGCCAGAGACAGAAACCATCGTGATGTTTACAGGTTAGGATGAGCCCCTTTATTCCTGAAGATTTGCATACCTCCACCCATTGCTTGGCATCAAAATCGGTAGGGTTGAAGAGGGCAGGAGATTCGTCACCGAATCCCCATTCCTTATCTGTAAATGTATTTATTCCAAAATGAATAAAAGAATAAAATTCGAGCTCCTGCCAGGCCAGTTGACGGTCGGACGGGGTGATATTGGCAAGAGTCTGAATAGAGTGGCTCATGAGTAACATCTCCTTTAATATGAAATGAATTGAATGATTTCAGCATCATAGGGCTCAAGCTTCAACTCAGAGACCATGGTCTGGCCTGACAGGATACCAACTGCCGTTTCCTGAAGGGGCACGGTCTGCGACTTGCCTGTTGTGTTGACATAGAGAGTATTTGTGTTGTCCAGATGACGAGCCACGACACCAGATGGTGTGGCGGGACCTTTGGCTATACCAAGTGTTGGATACACACGATGCAGAAGCGCACTCATAAACGTTGTATTGGCAGGCAAGGCCACATAGATTGCCTGACCCTGTCCGTATTTATTGCAGGTGACCGCCGGGGAAGACTCACGTGTATTCGTGAAACTGGCGATGACGCTCGCGGTACGCGGCTCAAGGATCTCATAATAATCGATATCCGGCTGAATGTTTTCCGAATCCATGACGATGACCGGCTTCTCACGCTCCAGGCCAAGCTCGGTTTTTTCCAAACCTCCGGCATTCTCCCAAGGGGTATGGCTCCGCGTTCGAACAAATGCACCACAGCGGATGCCGAATACATCACTCAAGCCTCCAGGTAGGGTAGTATCAAATACCTGATTGTTCGCAGTGACTTTGGCAGAATAAGCCGTCATGATCACGGTACCCCCTTGTTCAACAAAAGCCCGTAGTGTTGCAGCCGATTCTTCATCCATGATCGCGTGTCCGGGTACGATAATCAGCTTGTAGTTTTGATGAAGGCTGCGCAGATTGACGATGTTGCAATCCAGATTGGATTGTTCCAAAGCGCTGTAAGCTTGCAAAACCTGCCCCGTATAGTCGGTCTTGTAATAGCTTGGGTTGCCCGCCATAACCTTCAGTGTCTCGAAGGAGTAAGCAATGGCAATGTCCGGGTTCGTTTTTCTTGGCATATCCAGATCCTGCAACCGTTTGAATTCCTGTGCAATACGTGCAAATTCATCATATTTCCAGCCGGGTATGCCATCATGATCCACAAGACCAAACACATATTGCTCTTCGCCACCCAGCATTGTGCGCCAGGTCCAAGCACAGACGGCCTGCGCTCTGTGAATCAGAGACAGGTACGCATACATTCGCATCGCTCCCGGTGGAGAAGCGTAGCCGCCAAAGTCCCCAGTCTGGAATTCCAGACACCAGATCGGCCGATCCAACTCACCGATGCGATGGTCCATGAAGAAACACGCAGCAGTTAGCGCTTGTTTATCTTCCGGATTGGTCCCGGGATAGAAGCCAATGCCCGGCAAGTCGATCATTTCCCGGTACTGCTTCAGATAATCGAAACCGTAGCCCGGATTTTCCGACCAGTGGTTCGTTGTTTCTCTGACGTCTGGAGCTAATTCCCTCACGATGTCACTCAATCCTTGCATATAAGCCAACGTCTCATCGGAGTAAAAACGTGCCATATCCAGAAGGCGTTCTGGCGCACCTTTGACCTGTCCCGAAATCGGGAGGACCACATCACTGAAGCTGTTCAGTTTACGGGACCAGCGCTGTGCAGTCCAAGCTTCATTAAGCTGCTCGACCGTTGCATACTTATTACGAAGCCAGACCTCGAATCGGTCCCGGGCCGCATTGGAATAGGATGGAGCACCGGAGCCCAGCTCGTTGCATAATCCGAAAGCATAAAGGGCCGGATGATGTCGGTAGCGCATGACGAGTTTTCTGGCAAAATCATAAGCGTATTCTTGAAAGGTTGGATGACCGACATCCTCCATATATCTTGTTTGCGCTTCCATACGAAGGCCGCTCGGAGCACTCAAAGAAATTTCGGGATACTTTCTGTGCAGCCAACTCGGAGCCGGACGGGTCGCAATATCCAGAATGACCTGAATACCCGCTTTCTCAAACAAGGTCATGACTTCGTCAAACCATGCAAAGGTGTAGTTTCCTTCGGATGGCTCGAAGCTGTCCCAGCATAAATGTCCGAGTCGAACGATTGTAAACGAAGCTTCACGCATCAAGTCGATATCATGCTGCCAGCGTTCGCGCGGCCAGTCGTGGGGGTGGTAGTTAGCGCCTGCATATAACATCCTGATCACCGCCATATAAAAATATTAAATATATCAATTATTTTAATAGCTGATGATCGGATAATATATATAATAAAAAATGAAGTTCATATAATAAAATGAAACTGATTAATGAAGTTCACGAAAACGTTGAGGCGTAATATTCTCAAATTTTCGGAAGGTAGAGACAAAATGGCTCACATCCAGAAATCCCACGAGAGAAGCAACGGTTTTGATGGTCATATGTTTGTTGTTCATTAAGTGTTCCTTCGCTTTCTGAATTCGCAGTTGAATCAGATATTGATAAGGGCTCATTCCAGTCGTCATGCGAAACAAGTAGTTTAGCCGCTGCGAGCTTAAGCCTGCATATTCCGACAGATCAGCCAAGCCGATTGAGGCATCATGAAAATGCTCCTCCATGAATCGAATCAAGGGTGCCAGTCGCGAGGATTGTTGGGAATAAGAGCGTTGGTTGTCCACTTGTCCGTAACGTTTCAGATCCATTAGAAATCGATACACAAACGTGGAGCTGTCCATTCCGCTGAATTCGGACTGCCGCCTCGCCAATCGGCTGGTAGTGTTATGAATTCTCGATAGCCTGGAATCGCCTTCCCAACGAATGACCTTGGATGTGGCCAATCCCAGAGAAGAGATGATCGTAGGGGCTAAATCACCACTAAATGTGATGTACCAAGTAGACCAGGGATGTGACGATGTGTAATAACGGTGCGGAACATGAGGTGGCAATAGAATTCCCTGGTTAGGCCCAAGTGTCATCGTGTTCCCCGCACATTCGAATTGCCCTTCACCGCCTGTCGTTTGCAGCCAGTGATAACAATGATAGCCATCAGGTCTATCAAATTCTTCTTGCCATTCGTTATAACCGGTTTGTTCCAAATAGATCGGCAGTGTACGGTCCAGATTAGTGACAAGCATCTGCTTCATGTAATGTTTCATGGTTTATCAACCGCTTTCATTTTTATATCTTTTTTTTAATTATAACGGATCATGTTGTTTTGTTTCATTTGATGTAGAGTGACAACCTCAGAAATGAAAAAAAACCCTTCTCTAAGAATGAAAGAAGAGAAGGGTTGATCCTAAAATATTGAATTATTATCGAATTACTGATGCTTGCTGAGAATATCAAATATGATCTTGGCATTATCTGTGTTATCAATCAAACCGGCGAAGCGATGACTTGCAGGGCCGTAGGCATAGACCGGAACATCTTCACCTGTGTGTCCACCTGTTGTCCAGCCCGTATATGAACGGTTATCAATAATTGCTTCAATGGCATTATCAATCTTTGTTACGTCCGCACTTTTGGCTGCTTCTTTCACCGATTGAATCTCTTCCGGCTTCAACTCCAGTTTCAGATAACTTTTCAGTGTTTCTTCAACCGAAGCACCTTTTGCAATTTGTGCTGCCATGAAGTCAGGCGTACGCAGTGCAGCTTTGATCGGGTCTACGTAGAAGTTATACTCTCCGTCTTTTCCGAGCGTAAGTCCGCCCGTGGAGTGGTCGGCAGTAGCTACGACAAGTGTTTCACCGTCTTTTTTGGCAAAATCAATAGCTGCCTGAAATGCTCCTGCGAAATCTTCCATTTCACTCATTGCGCCAACGATATCATTATCATGTCCTGCCCAGTCGATCTGGCTACCTTCGACCATTAAAAAGAATCCTTTGTCGTTCGAACTGAGACGATCAATCGCTGTATTGGTCATCTCAGCCAATGATGGAGTTGCAGCACTACGATCAATCAACTTGTCCAGACCTCCGTCCGCAAATAGTCCAAGCACTTGTTGATTCTTATCAGCAAGGAGAGAGGAACGATCCGTCACATAGCTGAATCCTGCCTTCTGGAACTCCTTCGTCAGGTCACGACCCTCGCGTACAAAATTGGATTTACCTCCACCAAGAAGTACATCCACCTTATGCTTGCCATTAATCAACTCATCATAATAATCGTCCGCAATTGCATCCATATTTTTTCGACTGATATCATGGGCACCAAATGCAGCTGGTGTTGCATGAGTGATCTCCGATGTAGCCACGAGTCCGGTGGACTTGCCGTTTTCTTTTGCCTGCTCAAGTACGGTTTTGACTTCCTTCTGCTCAGGGTCAACCGCAATGGCCGCATTGTAGGTTTTTACACCTGCCGACATGGCCGTTGCTGCGGAAGCGGAATCCGTCACATTTTGTTTATCATCTTCCGGATAGGTCATTTGTGCTCCAACCAGATAAGGGTCAAATACGGTTTTGTCCATGCCCTTGGTTGAAGGATCATCTTTCATATAACGGTAGGCGGAAGTATAAGAGGTCCCCATGCCATCCCCAATGAGGAAGATGATGTTCTTGATTTGTTTTTTCTCCACACTTACAGCTTGAACGGCACTTGCTTGTCCGGCAGACAAGAGAGTAGAAGCCGATACAGCCAGAGTCAGCGCTACCGCTGGTAATACTCTTTTGGATAATTTCACAATGATTCCTCCTCATAATGTCTCAACAACAAAAATGAATGCATGAATCTATATTCATTTGTTCATCATTAAGAAGATTAGCATTTAATTGTAAATGAAAACCAAGAATTTTGTATACCTAAGGTAAAATAAAGGCGTTGTGTTAATTCTTTGCAACATACGAGATTACAAAAATATACTCATTCCGCTATTTTTGAAGTATGATACAACATAAGTAGAACGCTTTCATTTTTTATATTACTGTTAGTATAAGAACAATTTCATTTTCAGGAGGCTCTTTACCATTGACCAAAACAACTCCAAATTATGATGGGTATCTCTTTGTACATTTTATTGGCGAACAACCAGACGGAGAGCAGGTTTATTTCTCCTATAGCGAGGATGGTCTTCACTGGAAGGATCTTAATGGCGGCTCGCCTGTGCTGTTTTCCGACCTTGGAGAAAAGGGGGTACGGGACCCGTTTCTGGTTCGTTCAGTCAAGGAAAATAAATTTTATCTGATTGCTACGGATCTCCGCATCGCAAGCGGCAAAGGATGGACTCATGCCGTTAATGCCGGGAGCCGTGATGTAATTGTATGGGAATCCAGCAATCTCGTGAACTGGTCATCCCCATGGAACGTCTCACTAGGTGTTGAAGGGGCTGGATGTGTCTGGGCACCTGAAGCTGTGTATGATGAAATAACGGATGAGTTTCTCGTATTCTGGGCTTCTGCGACGCAGGAACCTCAGGAGCAAGAACGAAAACAAAAAATATACAGCGCTCGTACAAAAGACTTTCGTACGTTCTCGGCATCGGAAAAATACATTGAACGGGATAATCATATTATTGATACAACGATTCTTCCTTCAGCTGGCTCTTACTATCGATACTCCAAGGATGAAACAACCAAAAACATACGGGTAGAAAAAGGTGACTCTCTGGACAAAGGGGCGTTTGTTACGCTGCAATCCCCAGTACTGGAGGCTGTGGCAGGTGTGGAGGGACCTCAAATCTTTAAATTCAATGACCGGGAGGAATGGTGCCTGATTGTTGATCGATTTGCTGAAGGCAAGGGTTATCTTCCTTTGTTGACTACAGATCTGGGAAGCGGAGAATTCCGAATCGTCCCTGATGATGATTTTGATATGGGAACGAATCAAAAGCGTCATGGAAGTGTCCTGCCAATCACAGCTGAGGAGTGCAGCCGGCTTCTCGCTGCTTTCGGGGATGGTCATCAGGTGCTTCCTGGACAATATGCCGATCCTGATGTCGCACAGTTTGGGGATCGTTACTATATGTATCCGACGACTGATGGTTTCGAGGGGTGGTCGGGTACACAGTTTAAGGTGTTTTCTTCTTCAGACCTGAAGCATTGGAGAGACGAAGGCGTGATCCTTGATCTGGGAACAGAGGATGTTGCCTGGGCAACCGGTAATGCCTGGGCGCCGGCAATTGCCAGCCGAAACGGAAAGTTCTATTTTTATTTCTGTGGCAAAATGCGGAACGGAGAGAGTGCCATTGGCGTTGCTGTAGCAGATACACCGATTGGTCCATTCCTGGCCGAGTCGCAGCCTTTAATCACAATGGAGCAGTTGAAACGTCTGGGCATTACCATGGGACAAGCGATTGATCCCTCTATCTATGTCGATGATAATGGAAAACCGTATCTGTTATTTGGCAATGGACATGCTGCCATTGTGGAGCTCGGTGAAGACATGATAAGTGTCGTGGAGGACACAATGAGCAACCTGGTGGGCTTGCATGATTTTCGTGAGGCGGTAACTGTGTTAAAGCAGGGGGGACTATACCATTTTACGTGGTCCTGTGACGATACAGGTAGTGAAGACTATCATGTGAATTACGGTACGTCAGAGCAATTGTACGGTCCTGTTACCTATCGATACCCGATTCTGAGCAAAAATGTCGAGAAGGGCATGCTGGGTACAGGTCATCACTGTATATTTAATGATTCCGAAACGGGTCAATACCAGATTGCCTATCACCGTTTTGTCACGCCACTATCCAGATTTTCCTCCGGTAAGGGATATCACCGCGAAATATGTATGGACCCACTTCTGTTTGGTAAGGACGGACTGATCCAGCCTGTTATACTCTAATATAAGACGTTTAATTAAATCGCTATCTATAAAGGCCTGATACAACATGAATGCCTGTCAAATGTCGCTTTTAGCGGTTTTTGCAGGCATTTTTATCATTTTTATCTTCCACCTGAAACCAGCCAAAACCGTAGGGTTGAGAGGGTATGCGACTTATTGAACGCATTAATTCCAGAATACATTTGACAGGCGAATCAATAAATCGTATTATTACGATATAACGATTTAGGAGGAATACTTTTGAACACTCCCGCTTTTGACAGCAATAACATTAAACAGTTCGATGAACCAGCTAATCTGCTCAAAGCTTTGTCTCACCCCATTCGTTTATGCATTGTTCGGGGACTGATGATGAAAAAAAAATGTAATGTCTCTTATATGCAGGAATGTCTGGATCTTCCCCAATCAACAGTCTCACAACACCTCCAAAAGCTTCGTAGTGCAGGTATTGTTGCTACGGAGCGAAATGGACTTGAAGTGAACTATGTGCTTGCCGATCAACGGGTTGAACAGATTATTAAAACTTTATTTGAAAAGGATGATTGTGAATCATGAGCAAAAAAGTACTTATTGTTGGCGGTGTAGCTGGAGGTGCTTCTGCAGCTGCACGTCTTCGCCGTCTGGATGAACATGCCGAGATTATTATCTTTGAGAAGGGACCCTATATCTCATTTGCCAATTGTGGTTTACCTTATTATATAGGTGGCACAATCGATGATCGAGAGCGTCTGCTGGTGCAGACGCCAAAAGGGATGGCAGATCGCTTTCGTATCGATGTGCGTACAAGAAGTGAGGTCGTAGCTATTGATTCGCAGAAGCGAGTGGTTAAGATACAATCCCAGGAGCGCGGTGCATATGAAGAAAGCTATGACGAGTTGATATTGTCACCAGGTGCAAAACCGATGATTCCCGATCTGCCGGGTAAGGACAATCCACTAATTTATACCGTACGAAGTATTCCTGATATTGATCGGATCAAAGAACAGGTAAGTTCTTCTAACAACAAGTCTTCGATCGTCATAGGCGGTGGATTTATCGGCGTAGAAATGGCTGAGAATCTAAAGGAAGCTGGTCTGGATGTGACGCTTATTGAGGGGAACGCACAAGTACTCACACCATATGATCCCGAGTTAGCAGCCGCACTGGCACAGGAAATGGAGAATCATGGTGTAAACCTGCTGTTTTCCAAGCGTGTTCAGGGATTCCATTATTTGGAGCAGGGCATAGGGGTTGAACTTGCGGATGGTGATACGCTGACTGCTGACATGGTTATTCTTGCGATAGGCGTAACGCCGGACACCTATTTTTTGAAAGATAGCGGCGTTTCGCTGGGTGCACGTGGACATATTATCGTAAATGAAGCTTTGGAAAGCAGTGTGCCACATATCTATGCTGTTGGGGATGCCATCGAAGTAACGGAAACCATTCATGGTACGAAGGCAACAATTCCACTTGCCGGACCTGCCAACAAACAAGGACGTATTGTTGCCGACCGTATCGCAGGGCTTCCTTCTACCTATAAAGGAACACAAGGTACGTCCATTATCAAAGTCTTTGGAATGACCGCAGCCACAACAGGAAGTAATGAGAAAACACTCCAGCGTCTCGGTGTGGAATATCAAACCGTTATCGTACACCCTGCTTCTCATGCATCGTATTATCCGGGTTCAAGCGCAATTACGCTTAAACTTCTGTTTACTCCGGAAGGTAAAATTTTAGGCGCACAAGCAGTCGGTTATGATGGAGTGGATAAACGAATTGATGATATTGCTGTAGCCATTCATTTCGGAGGACATGTCCACGATTTGACAGAGCTTGAACTGAGTTACGCGCCACCTTATTCTTCTGCCAAAGATCCCGTAAATATGGCTGGATATGCAGCAGAGAATATGATCACTGGACGTGTTCAGACGTTCACCTATAATCAACTGGCTGATCGTCAGCCGGAGCAGTCGATACTTCTGGATGTTCGCAGTGAAATTGAGCATCAAAATGGTCATATTCCCGGTTCACTCTCTATTCCAGTTGATGAGCTTCGTCAACGGTTAGATGAATTAGACCCATCCAAAGAAATCTGGCTATACTGTCAAGTCGGCTTACGTGGTTACACCGCTTCGCAAATTTTGCGCCAGCATGGTTTTAGCGCGAAAAACTTGAGTGGTGGTTATAAAACATACCGTCAAGCCCAGTTTAAGCCTGCTCCTTTTACTGCTGCAAAACAAGATCATCATGATCCTGCGGTGGACGTTAAGGAAAAAAAGTCTATTCCCACTGACTCAACACAGCCGCAACGTATTGATCATGACTTGAATGTATGTGGATTAAGTTGTCCTGGTCCGCTAATACAAGTGAAGCAGAAAATGGATCAACTCTCGAACGGGGAAACCCTTCGCGTGAAAGCTTCCGATCCAGGCTTCTATGAAGATGTCAAAGCATGGGCCACGATGTCGGGTTCCACAATCTTGCAGTTGGAAAGAATGAAAGGCGGTACCATTGAGTCCGTCATTGTTAAAAATACAACACAACCCGTATCGGATTCCCCCATCAGCGATCCTGCCAGCACGATGGTTGTCTTCAGTGGTGATCTGGATAAAGCGATCGCCTCACTCATTATTGCAAATGGGGCAGCAGCGAGTGGACGGAAAGTAACCCTGTTTTTCACATTTTGGGGATTGAGTATTATTCGTAAGCCGCAACCGCAGAAGTTATCCAAAACCATGATCGGTCGTATGTTTGATAAGATGTTACCTCGCGGTAGCCAGAAGCTTGGCATGTCCAAAATGAATATGCTCGGAGCAGGCCCGAAAATGATCCGTGGTTTGATGAAAAAACATCATGTGCCTTCGTTGGAGGAATTGATTGAGAGCGCTATTGCACAAGGAGTAGAGATTGTTGCCTGCCAAATGTCCATGGATTTAATGGGTATCCAACGTGAAGAATTAATAGACCAAGTCAAAATTGGTGGTGTAGGTTATTATCTTGGACAAGCATCACAAGCAAATCATAATCTGTTTATTTAAAAAATGATCACAAATTCCAAAAAGCGTTGATTCGAATTCGAACCAACGCTTTTTGGGCTTAATCATCAAGTAAACATTGACTTCATTTTTTTGCTATTATAATATAAGCATACACTTATATGGATTGAAGGAGGAAGTGCTATGGATTCTATGCAAGAGGTAGCAGATAAGCTTAAATTGCTGGGTGATAAAACACGCCTTACGATCCTTACACTCCTCAAAGAACGTGAATGGTGCGTGTGTGAATTTGTAGAGATTTTAGACATGTCACAACCTGGAATTAGTCAACATTTGCGCAAGCTGAAGGATCAAGGTCTGGTTAAAGAAAATAAAAGTGGTCAGTGGGTATACTACTCTTTAAATGTAGAGAATACACCCTATATTACATCTGTCCTGGAATTGATGCCAGATACAGCAACTATTCTTAAATCGTTAAATAAAGAAAACTTTACTTCAGTATGTAATTAATTTTTGATTAATATATAAGCATATCATTATATGCAAATATAAATTAAGTCGAACTGGAAGGGGGTGTATGGTTTTGTTTTCTACGCTCTTAGCCTGCATCATCTTTTTGATTACACTTGTACTCGTTATTTGGCAGCCTAAAAACCTGTCCATTGGTTGGTCTGCTTGCGGCGGAGCAATCCTTGCTTTACTTGTCGGTGTGGTCAATTTGGAAGATGTATGGGATGTGACACAGATCGTATGGAACGCCACGTTTGCTTTTGTCGCAATCATTCTGATCTCATTAATTCTGGATCGTATCGGATTTTTCGAGTGGGCTGCCTTACATATGGCCAAAGCCGCTCATGGCAATGGTGTACGGATGTTTGTTTACGTCTCCATCCTGGGAGCGGTGGTTTCTGCTTTCTTTGCCAATGATGGAGGTGCACTGATTCTGACACCGATTGTTCTAGCTATGGTACGTGCACTGAATTTTGATGAGAAAAAAGTATTTCCATTTATTATCGCCAGCGGATTTATTGCGGATACAACTTCCTTACCGCTGGTTGTAAGTAACCTGGTCAATATTGTGTCTGCCGATTTCTTTGGTATTACGTTTATGGAGTACGCGGGAAGGATGTTTGTTCCAAATCTGTTCTCACTGGCGGCGAGTATCGGTGTACTGTATCTCTTTTTTCGCAAGAGTATTCCCAAACGATTTGATGCCAGTGAATTAAAACCTCCGGTAACTGCCATTAAGGATATGAAGATGTTTCGGTTGTCATGGGTGGTATTAGGGGTTCTACTTATTGGATACTTTACCAGTGAATTTATCGGAATTCCCGTATCTCTTGTGGCAGGTGTTGTCGCGATATTCTTCCTGATCATGGCCTCCCGGAGTTCTGCTGTACCGACTGCATTAGTTGTCAGAGAAGCACCTTGGGCCATCGTATTTTTCTCCATCGGTATGTATGTCGTGATTTATGGTCTACGTAATGTAGGTTTGACCGATTTGTTGGCCGTTGTCATTCAGGCTGTGGCTGATCAGGGATTATTCGCTGCAACAATGGGTATGGGCTTTATTGCGGCAATCATCTCATCCCTGATGAACAATATGCCTACCGTGTTGATTGATGCGCTTGCCATTGATGCAACAACGGCTACAGGAACGGTTCGGGAGGCGCTTATCTATGCCAATATTATTGGCTCGGACTTAGGTCCCAAGATTACCCCGATTGGTTCACTGGCGACGCTGCTCTGGCTTCATGTGCTTAGCACGAAAGGTGTCAAAATCTCATGGGGTACTTACTTCAAGAAAGGTATCATAATCACGATTCCGACTCTGTTTATTACGCTAGTGGGTCTGTATCTGTGGTTAAGCATTTTATAAAAGCAATCTATAATTCAAACAACGAGGAGACGATGAACATGAGTAAAAAAACACTGTACTTCCTGTGCACAGGCAATTCCTGCCGGAGTCAAATGGCCGAAGGCTGGGCCAAGAAATATCTGAGTGAGGACTGGAATATCTATAGCGCAGGAATTGAGGCCCACGGTCTGAATCCAAAAGCGGTTGCAGCCATGAACGAAGTTGATCTGGATATTTCGACTCAAACCTCGGACATCATTGATTCAGAGTTGTTGAACAATGCTGATTTCGTAGTCACGTTGTGTGGGGATGCCGCAGATAAATGTCCAATGACACCACCACATGTGAAGCGGGAACACTGGGGATTTGATGATCCTGCCAAAGCGCAAGGGTCAGATGAAGAGAAATGGGCTGTATTCCAAAGGGTTTGTGACCAGATCGGGGAACGCATTAAAACATTTGCTGAAACTGGAAAATAGTACAAACCTGCCTGAGCAGGATAATTGAATGCGTACCGAGAGAATGCCACGATGAGTGGCATTTTTTTTGTTCAAAAAAAATGAACGTTTCATTCAGAAACGGTTCTTTGACTTACCCATAACAGCAACATAGAGTGATGACAAGGACGGTATTTGATTCTACCTATAAAAGTGAGAAGCATATATACCCTTGACTTTCCCCTGTACGGGAAACTATATACTCGCATTATGTTAATTGATTGGAGATGATATATTGTTCAAAATCAGTGCGTTTTCCAGGCTAAGCAGGGTCTCATTAAAAACACTGCGTTATTATGACCAGATTGGCATACTTAAGCCGAGAAAGGTAGATCAAGATACGGGTTACCGTTACTATTCCGCAGATCAGCTTCTCGAGCTCAACCGAATCTTAATTTATAAAGAATTGGGGTTTACGTTGCCACAAATCACACAGCTGTTACAGGAAAATATTACATTGGAGAATATTCAAGGCATGTTTAAGCTTAAAAGAAGCGAAATTCAGCAGATTATCGATACGGAACAAGCTAAACTCGTCCGAATTGAGGAACGCATGCAGCTTATAGAGGAAGAGGGGCATGTCGAAACCGGGCAAGAAATACGAATCAAAGAGGAAGGTGCTCGGCAGTTTCTTTTTCAGACAGGGTGCGGAAGGGAAGAGGAGATCCCGAGTTTATTTCATCAGTTTGATCAGTCATTAACAAAAGAAATGCGCCAACTAATCCACGGACCACAGGTTGTTTTGTGGAGAGAAATCGCTGGACAAGAGGAAGAGTTCGAGTTTGAGATAGGTTACTTCTTAACCTGTGAGCTGCGATCACCTCCCGACCCATTTCAATTGCGGACTCTTCCTGCTGAACCCATGATGGCCACCATAGCTTATCGTTCCAATGCCACATTTGCCTGTAAAGCCTGTGTTCATCTAGCTACATGGATTGAGAAGAATAACTATCAGATCAAGGAAAACGAGCCTGGTAGGGAACTATACTTACCCTTATCTCAAGAACAAGATGCACAATTCATAGAAATACAAATTCCAATACTAAATAGATAACTGAAGAAGATGGAGTGGAGTAAAGTGAAAAATAAATGGATCATATATATCTTGGCATTGGCTGTTTTTCTGATTGGAACCATTGAATACATTATTACAGGAGTCATTGAAATGATCGCCACAGACTTGAGCGTATCTACTTCCGAAGTGGGTTTACTGGTGACTGTGTTTGCTCTGGCAGCGGCCATTATCGCCCCGATTCTCATTGCATTTACAATAAATATAGATCGCAAGAAGTTACTGGTGTCCACCCTCAGTGTGTTTATAGCCAGCAACGGACTTATGCTTGTAAACCTTTCTTACGAAACATTACTATGGGTGCGAATTATTCAAGGGGCGAGCGGAGGAATCGCTACCGTAGTAGCGATGGCCGTATCGACACGACTGGTTGAAAAAGAAAAAAGGGGCAATGCCATTGGCATCATTTTGATGGGGCTAAGCAGTTCGCTAGTGCTCGGTGTCCCATTGGGCACATTTTTTAGTGAAATGTTTGGATGGAGAGTTCTATTTGTAATCATTGGATTGTTAAGTGTTCTTCCATTACTTATTATCTACAAAAAGGTTCCGGCAATCAAAGAGGAAGAAAAGATCACCCTCCGAATGCAGCTCTCCATTTTAAAAAATCCACTCATTCTGACTGCCTTGCTTATTACGTTATTGTATATCGGCGGCTATTCGACACTGTTCACGTATATTACGCCTTTCTTGCAAGCTACATCCACTCTTACCATGACCGAGATAAGCGGTGTTCTGTTTCTCGCGGGAATTTGCAGCTTTGTCGGATCAAAAGTGGGCGGACAATTGGCAGATGCAAAGGGATCAAAGTTTACAATTTGTCTAGGCCTTCTGTTACAAGGCATAACTCTTCTTTTGTTTGCTCTAGCTGGAGTTAATCTTATAATGTTAATCTTGGTTTTAATGATTTTTATGTTGGCAACGTGGAGCATATCTCCGGCCCAGCAACTATATCTGGTTACACTGGCACCTCGTAATCCTGACATTGCCCTTAGCGTAAATACGTCATTTATCCAATTTGGTTTTGCACTGGGATCTGGATTAGGCGGGCTTGTGATCAGTCGTACATCTGTCCTGTATTTGAATTGGTTGGGTTTTGCTGCTGTAAGCATTGCTTTACTTCTTGCCATCTTACTATTTAAGAAATCGAGAAGCAGGATTGAAGGACTACGGTCTCAATTCAAAAGCGGTTGAAGCCATGAACGAAGTTGATCTGGATATTTCAACTCAAACCTCGGACATCATTGATTCAGAGTTGTTGAACAATGCTGATTTCGTAGTTACATTGTGTGGAGACGCCGCGGATAAATGTCCAATGACGCCTCCACATGTCAAGCGGGAACACTGGGGATTTGATGATCCTGCCAAAGCGCAAGGGTCAGATGAAGAGAAATGGGCCGTATTCCAAAGGGTTCGTGACCAGATCGGGGAACGCATTAAAACATTCGCTGAAACTGGAAAATAGTACAAACCTGCCTGAGCAGGATAATTGAATGCGTACCGAGAGAATGCCACGATGAGTGGCATTTTTTTGTTCAAAAAAAATGAACGTTTCATTCAGAAACGGTTCTTTGACTTACCCATAACAGCAACATAGAGTGATGACAAGGAAGGTGGATGATTTTAGCTAGGTAAATGAGAAGCATATACACCCTTGACTTTCCTCTGTACGGGAAACTATATACTCGCATTATGTTAATAGACTGGACATGATATGTTGTTCAAAATCAGCGCGTAATCCAGGATAAGTAGGGTCTCATTAAAAGGTCGAGTGGAGTAGATAAAATAATATATGGTGTTACTACATAGCGATGCTGTCTAAATTCCAGTGATCAGTTAACATGGTATTCAGGCACAGGTGAACCTTCTTATCTATTAATAGATAGGGGAGTAGCTTTCGGTAGACTGGACTACACAAGACCTTCTCCATAGCTAAAACAATGTTGCAGCAAAGAGGGAACCGTAAAACTTGAGTCTTCATGACTTATATGGATATTTGCAAAACTGAGTTAAAAGAAGATGAGAACTATGAAAATGGGAAATATAATGGGAAGGTGTATAATTCAGTTGAGAATATTGCTAATATAGCAAAAAAATTGGCACAATAATAAAGCGTTTTCTGTAAACTTGGTGTAATTTTATCGTCCTCTTACATAACGGTAGAGTATTGACAATACGCAAATGGGCGAAATATAATAATTAATAGTTAAGATATTATGAAATAATTCATAAGAATGTATAAATTTATACTATGTTCACTAAGCGGAAGAGTAGACTTATTTCCAAAACTAAGTATTGTTCTTTCCTACAGTCAGCAAGCTCCAATCAAAGTTGGATTTCTTTTAGTTACTTAGTTTATGGAATTAACTCTGAATTGGAACAAACACTCAAGGAAGGATATAAAGTAGCTATTATAGATACACCTGTACTAAGCTTCTTTATGATGATTAGGTTCAACGCTCAGACTGATCAAGTGACTCGTTTCCTGAATTATGGAAGTAAAAGAGTACCGACGAGAACGTAAAAGTATATGCACTTTTTTAGGAGATGATTCATTGTGGCAAGAATACCACTACCGTACAAGACTGAAAACAACCTAACTGAACTATTGATAATGGAGCAAGCAAGAAGAGCAGCTGGAACTCGTGGCACTGCCCGACCATCTCTTAAAGAACTTGAGGAAGAATTAGCTACATACTGTAATGTTACGCAAGATACCATCAACCTGCTGAGACGTAATAAGCATCAACCATCGCTTCCGGTTGCAATCAAAGTATGTGAGTATCTACAAGTTCAAGTGGACGAAGTATTTAAGCTTATAGTCAATCCCAATTTCAAATAGGGTGGTAGGGCGACATTCCTGCTGCCTTTTTTTGCTATGATAGGCATTATATTAGTTAAATATAATAAGTTAAAGTAAACATGAGAATTGAGTAAATTACGATGGTTGAGACTTTCTCAAAAATTTCCACACATCTAAAACATAAGAAACCCAAGCTGACCTCGGTACACTGTCCTCGTCGGTTTGTTTAATTTACATGGTGGCCGTCCCATAGAGTTGTCGTAGACATGAGACGTTTACTAAAAATCTTGGTTTATGTAAACGACTAGTCAAGCCATTTTTTGTATGGATAAAAGTTTGGAAAGTGTTTAAAGTACCCGCCTATGGTCATTTAGTTGACTAAAAAGTTCGTAGTCCACAATCTTATTTTATTAAACAGGGCTTTCATGGCTGAAAGATAGAGCCATGAAAGCCTACTTGGCATCTCACTATTCGGGACCCTTGCGAGTTCCTTTTATATCGAAGTTTCTTACGCATGGTGGCTTGAAGACCAATCTTTTGAACCAAATACAGTACCGTCTTAAGATTTTCCATACTAGTTTCCACACAATGTGAAAAAAATTCTCCTCCACATCTTGATCTATCTTTTTCCTCTTCGAATTTGAGTCTTTATGAATATCTGTAAACTTCTCACTTTAATCTCCACACAAAAAAACCTTGTATACAACTCTTAAACCCTGGTATTATTTTCGCGATCTCCAACTACTTAGCTGATAAAGCAATAATTTGTTTTACCTTAAACAAGCAACTTTTTTAAACATAGAACGACCATTGAAAATTGAGGGGGTCAAACATTATGAGCTAAATGCTAGTGATTTGAATAGATTAGCTACATTTACAGGAGAGAAGAAATAAAGATGAAAGTTAAGAAGGCCGTAACAGGCAGTAACTTCTACCACTGCGGCTATTATTCTTGCTGATTGATAAGAACACTGGACAACGCTCTACATACTCTTATTCGTATTACGTACCTAAGGTTATACTGGAGTTTTAGGGATTTAAAACAGGAAGCGAAATATGCTTAGGCTGAATTATTCAACCAGATAACGACAGAGTTTTGTAAGAGCATTGGCCTCTAAAGTAGGGCTCGGGGAAAGGACTGTGTAGTATTGAATTATGATTGCACGAAGTGCGGAAAGAGAATGAATGATATTTTAGAACATATATTACATATCATTCACGAATGCCCTATTAAGGGTTGACTAGTGAAAAATGAACATCAGATTGATTAATTCACTTAAACTAATGAGTAGCAATATATTAAATATGATTTACAGTAATACTTATCCTAAGGATAAGTTGGTTGTGCATTTAGGATTTTAACTTTAGCAACTATTTCAGTACTTGCACCGACTAATGAGGTAGGGAGCTGATTTTAACGATGGTACACAAAGAACCGGTGATATTATCTAAAGAAAGAGAGTGCATTTATCAAGATTCTGGAAATAGAGGGCACATTCAAATACCGAATATGGTCATCTCTTGTTTAGACTTATCAGACACATCGAAGATAGCATATGGCGTAATATCTAAGTACGTTTGTGAGAATGGCAGAGAAGCATTTCCTGCAGTATCTAGAATAGCAATGGCTTGCAATTGCACCAAGAAAACCGCCATCAAATATATCAAAGAACTTTGTGACAAAAAATTTATCCTTAAAGATCGAAACGGTAATCGAAAGACAAACACCTACTACTTGATGAGTATTGATAAAATAGAGCACTTACATGTGTCGGAGATGTTCTGGCGCGCAGTTAACGAAGTTTACAAGAACGTGGAAGCTTGCCTTTACGAAGAAGTCTACAACTCCTTCATGAAAATGCTTGAGAACATAGTTGCCAAGGGAATTGTGTTCCGAGAGATTCCGGTCAATGTTGAAACAGAGGGTTATATAAGAGAGACCCTTTTAAAGGGTATATTGAAGAATGCTGATGGCATGTATAAGCCACTCGACCTTGAGAAAGTGAAGCCTAAAACGTTTGATCAACCTATGATGAAAAACACAACAGATAAGTTTTTAAACGGAACTATTAAAATTCATGGAAGTATCTTAATGGATACAAATAGATTTGTTCTTCCTGATGACGTAGAGAAATGGAATATGGATAACTTCGTTCAATACTTTTATGAACAGTTCATTAATGCAACAGGAAGAACTCACGAGTCCACACGTAGTAAGCACCGTGGAATGTTTAGACGTATAGTTGATAAAACTAATAATGATAAAATACTGGTTAAAAAAAGGATACAAGCTTTTTTTCAAATCGGCTATGATAACCAATCGCTTGAATGGTTCTGTACATCTGGAAGAGCCGTTGAGATAGATTTGTTCATTACTCAAGGAAAGAGACCCTTTTACATTATCACAAAAGAGAAGAAGAGCACCACTGAAACTCAATTACAAATAAAGAGTGGTATGACTGCTGACGACTTCCTAAAAAGGATTAAAGGAGGCAAAAAATGAGTACAACGATTGAGAATAAAGAAGAACTCTTCAGCACATGTAAAAACTGTGTTGTGAAGGATTGGTGTAGACTTCGTAGCGGCGAGTTCAAGTTACCGCTCGATAATATGCACACATTCTGCATCGGCTATGAAAAGCTGTCCAAGGCTATTGAACTGGCGAAGATACCGAAGGAGTACCATAGCGCAAACCTTTACAACTACGTAGTGGACGATGACAATGTAGACTTCGCTCCAATAGTAAAGGAATTGCTCACTAATCCAGTGGGCTTCGTCACTTCCGGTACAAACCTCGCGCTGATTAACTACAATAAGGGGACAGGTAAGTCATGGACTGCGAATGCAGTCCTTAATGAATTTATCTACAAGGTTTGTCGTGACTCAGGGTGGTTTGACTATGAAAGTCCAGTAGCAATGTATGTTAAATTTGGGGCATGGGCTAACCGTCAACGGGATATTTATATTCGCAATGACGCACAGTTTAGCTTTGAAGCGCACAAAGAACTAAGTCAAATGAAAGACGTTCCTTTACTACTTCTCGATGACATAGGGAGTGGCAGAATAACCCCGATAATTCGGGATCTTACCTATGATGTTATTGACTTACGTAAAGAAGAACAAAAAAGCACTATCTTTACAAGTAACTTCACTACTTCAAGATTACGTCAAGATGACATGCTTGGTGATATGGTTGTTTCCCGAATGTTTTACAATACAATGGTCATTCCATTGGGGGGAAGAGATAGGAGGGAAGATAATACTTATATTTACTAAAGGTAATTTGACTAGAAATAGAATTTTTCATTGTAAATGTTATTAATATACTCTAAACCTGGACATCACAAGTTAGTTGAATATACGGCTAGGAACTGCTATGATAGCTCTAATAAGTTCGCTAAACAACTATATGTAGAACGTCTGAAGGTTGCTAATGTAATCCTAGGAGTAGTTCTATTCACCCTAAAACTAATGCGGACGGAAACTTTTATCCGAGCAATAGAAAGCTGTATTATATGGAATTTGTTCAAGTTAAAGTTATATTGGTTGTACTCACCTTCGTTATATTCCTAGTCTAGTTATCAAGTAGGAGGTATTGAAATTCCCTACTTGGAAACTCAGTACTACTTATTGTAATCCGCCTTCCTTTCCTCAAACTTTATTGCTCTAAATGGATTAGGCTTGACGGACTAAATTTTTTGAATTACACACCACGACTACCGTCAAGGTTATATTGATTAGGGCAATGTCCCTTCAGGATGCCCACTATTCATATAATAATGGGTGGCTCCGAAATTTCCCGATTTTTTGTCGATATATCCGATTCTAGTAAGGAAGACATTGATGTTAACTCACGTAAGCCAATGGGCTTATTTAAGTTACGCACGCTTTTCAATCACCAGATAATTGCTTTATTTACAATAAATTTATAATAACGACACTCACAAGGTCTAACGACCAGTACGTTCAAAAAAGCCCCCAAATGGGCATAATATCTAAGTCTTGTGATAAAGTGTGACTTCTTCTTTCTAATCATAGTTTGAATTGTATATTAGTGTTTAGGCATATCATATGGCGACACCTTAAAGACTTGTCGATTACACCGATCATTATTGTAATTGAGCAAGTCTTTTCTTATTGCCAAAATTCACGAAATGCTATTTACTGCCGAAGTAATAATAACATACATAATGAACAAGAAAAGAAGTATTTGTGATCCTCGCGCACCTTTACCAATACATGAATCAACTACTGATAATGTAATTGGATATTGGGAGGGGAAACGTTGGCTGCGATCGAAGAACTCCAACTATTAAATCACGTCCTCACTGTTAAAGACTGGGGCGTAGTAGAGGGTGCAGGAATCACCGAGAATTATTTCCAAATCCACAAAGACGCTTTTGAGTTCATCAAATTTTTCATAAGAATTAATGGACAATTGCCAACTATTGAAACGGTAATGAACAAGTTTAATACATTTGAATTGGTGGATTTAGAGAATATCGACCATGTAATTAAATCACTGAAAGAGGACTTCCTATACAGACAGTTTAAACCGATACTTGTATCAGCTTCAGAAACCTTCGCTAATAAAGAAACGACAGCGGCAATTCAACAATTGCAAATGGAAGCGCAGCGTTTTTTGAAGTCAATTGGATCAAGCAGTCAAGGGTACTCCTATGTTAAGAATGCTCAAGTAAGGCTAGAGGCTTATAACAGAATTCATGGTAGAGCAGAAGATGAATTTATTGGAATGACAACGGGTTTTAAACCACTTGATTTAGCAACCAACGGACTTGAATCACTCGAAGGAGCGGTTGATTATTTCCTTGTGTTTGCGCCAACAAACATGGGAAAAACACTCATATCATCATTTATGATGGGAGCTGCATGGAATAGTTCGTTAGCCACAGACTATCCTGCCTATTTTTCACTTGAGCAAAGAGCATCCGAAATTGCTCTGAATTGGGACAATACGCTTGCAAAAATATCTAGACTAGCTTTAACACGAGGTACGCTTTCTGGTGAAAAGAGAGACGCTTATGCAGAGTTTGTTGACCGACTTAAGCAGAAGAAGAAGGACATGATGATTTATGACTTTGACAGCAACGGCGGCAAACCATTTACGCTTGACGAAATACACAGGATACTGGAGCGAGAAGGTCACAATCGCTGGACTCTTGATCAACTATCAAAAGTTAGACTCTCACATCGTAGTACGGGAGACCTCCGCCAACGATTATTTGAAGTGTCTGCAGGTGTCCGTGAAGTTATCCTCAACACTGGAAAACCTGCTATGGTAGTTGCTCAAGCGAACCGTGACGCTCTCAAAAAAATTAAAAAAGATATTACAGAAAATGTGGATGCTACAGATATCGGGGAAGCTTTCTCAATAGTACAAGATGCTTCCAAAGGAATCTCTATCGTTAAAGTAAGTGATAATACATTCCGTATTTTGGTCATTAAGAATAGAAATAACATAAGTGGGCAATCATTCCTTGTGCGCTACGACTTCGATACTGGAATCGTTTCCGTCTTGGATGATTACATTGGAGAACAATATTTTTAAGAGAGACAAGCACAAATGCAGTTAATGCAAGAATACATGTATTTAACTCTCTCATCCCGCTCAGAAGAGTTACCAACTCTATAGTAATACTTCCACTTGTCTATATACATATTGAATCGCATAAAAACCCTTTCATGCAAAAATAAGGGAGTAAGGGGAGTGGAATATTTACAAATCAACAAAAGAGAATCCAAATATAGAGATTCTTGAATCCTTGCACATCGACCCCAAACAGTTGATAGAAGAACTACGTTTTTCTTTTCAGTATCTCTCTAAGGGTTTAAGCAACTCTAATGCATTCACGGGTTTAAATGATACAGGTCAATGGATCATGAGTTGTTGTCCCTTACACGCAGAATCTAGAGCTTCTTTCGGAATCTCTAAAGAGTCCCCCTATCACTGCAACTGCTTCTTTTGTGGCTATTTAGGGACAATAGACAACTTAATTGAGAATGCTCTTGACTTAAACGAAGGAGAGGGCATAAATTTTTTGCTCTCAACCTATACATTTGAGGAAAAAAGTAGAACGTTCGATATGGTTGACTATATAGATAATCGTAGGAACAAATATGTAATCCCCTATCTTGAAGAAAGTAAACTAGTGACTCTAAAGAAATCAAGATCAAAGAATGAAGTTCTCTTTCAATCAGGCATGAGCTACATGCGTGCCCGGGGTTTTAAAGATTGTACTCTTGAGACCTATGAAATTTGTGTTGACACCAAAACCGAAATGTTGGTCTTCCCTCAAAGAACCAGAACCGGACAACTCCGTTTTATTCAAAAGAGGAAAATCGGCAACAACTATCACGGTGCTAAGTTCATAAATGAAGGAATTACGATAAAAAAAGATATCGTCTTCGGTCTTCACTTCATTAACAATCTTAGAACTACAACAAACCGAATCAAAAGAGTCAGAATGGTCGAGTCACCTACTGACTGTATGTCCAACTACCAGATAGGTATTCCCGCGGTATCAATTAATGGACGTATCCTTTTCAGAAATCAGGTTCGGGAGCTACAGTTGGCAGGCATCGAAGAGGTTGACTTGATGCTCGACAACGATAAGGCGGGTGAGAAGGGGATGCAGGATGCCGCCATATTACTGGATAGGGCAGGTTTGATTGTAAACCGTGTTCGCTACCCTAGCTTTCCTGCGTTCAAAGATAGCAATGAGCTGCTCAATGCTGGACTACTAGACCGTCTTGACACCTACAATGTGAACCTTATCGGTGCAATTTACAAGTAGGTGAATTTCTTTCGCACCTTTTCTACAGCATACAACGACCACTATATCAAAAGGTAAAACATTATACATGATCCCATTGGAGGAATTAACTGTGACCAATCAGACAACCGTAGCTAACTTCGATATCGAAACTTTGACGCCAATCTTTAACTTCATATTAAAAGGTGTAAGACACGAAGACCGTGAAGAAGTTAAATCCGAAGCCGTTCTACGTATTCTGACTGCCATCGACAAAAGACAAGTTAAAAAAGATGTGTTTACATTCTCACACACTGTCGTTCAACGTGCTGTTTACGACTACTATCGTAAAAATAACAGAATGATTACGAAGAACAGCACTCTTGTAAACTACTGCGATGGTGCAGATGAAGAGCAAGGTTCAACCATTGACTTCTTCTCTTACGCAACTGAAGAAGTGGGTTACGGTCTATCTGATGTAAAGACAGATTACTTGAATAATCACACTGATTTTACTCCGCAACAACGTAAAATAATTGATTTCATGCTCTTCACAGAAGGAGGAATAGACATGAAACCGACAGAAATTTCTAATCTCCTCGGTTTAGACAAGTCCCATGCTTCACGTGCAATGAGCAAACTTAAAAAGTTATGTCAAAGTTAAATATCTTTTAGAGCCAATAACTAATTAAATATAACACAAAGGGTTCAAATGAATGAAGATACTTTTATTTAAGTATATCACATAACACTTCACATTTTTTTTAATTTTCTCATTTGTTCCTAGGTATTTCTTTCCAAGTCTATATACGATCATATTACCACTCTGCTGAGGGTAGTGTCAATACACTACAACACTGCTTATAACAATCCATCTTTATCAAATTCATATGAATATTATTCTAAAAACTTTAGATTATTTAACCAATTCTTACGTTTTTGAAACAACCTTTTTTTATCTTTTGAATAGCATAGAAACATTACTAAAAAATGAAGTGAAGAAACATTTAAGAGAACATTGAATCTTCCTTACATATCATATCCAACTTCTTAACAAGTCATTCCTATCTTTCAAAAATGTGGAATGACTAATTGTTTGAAGTTATTTAATCTCAAACACAAAACTGTTTATTGGAGGAAAGCCGATATGTCTAACACTGTAGTTCGTGGTCTTGGAGCAATTCTTTCTGGTGGTGCAGATTTTATTACTTTTCAAGAAGGGAACCCCATGACTTTGCTCTTTATTGATTGGTTTGAAAACTTGCTCGGTATCCGTGAGCATTTTGAAGCTACCTTGAATCCTAAGTATGTTCGTTGCCCTGGAAAAAATATTTGCCCCCTTTGTAAAGCAAATCCTTCCAAGTATCCTGCACTTCGCATTAAGTTCCGTGTCTATGATGCGGTTGAAAATAAAATAAAATTCGTCTCTCTAGCTAAATCCCACGTTCAAAAATTGAACTGTGATTTCATACAGCACGAGATTGACCCAACTAAGAATTTTGTAACCATTTACCGCACTGGAAAGGGGGCATCGGATACTTCCTATAGCGCCCGCCGTTACGTAGCTAATCTTGAGGCAAACAATTCACTTGATTATCCTTCTCAAGAATTACTAGACAACATACCTGACATTACACCACAAGTAACACCACACAGCCCTGATGAGATTACGGCTTTTGTACAGGCACTGGTCGGTGTTACCCAGTTCTATACTAACAGCGATATTCGATCGTCTCAAGGCAGACATGTACCCTCTTACGAAAAGCAGCAAGGGACTCCAACTGCACAACGTAAGCTGCCATTCTAATCGTTAAACGTGAGGGGATATAAAGCCCCTCATTGTTGTACTTTCTTAAACCTTAGCCCATTCGTCATGTTAAGACGTTACAACATTTCAAGTGTAATAGGGAGGGTCACAGTGTCTGAAGCTAATGAAATACTTGAAATTCTCAAAAAGGCTGAAAAGAAAAACGCCCAACCGAGCCGCACTAAAAAAACAGAAATTTTAAAATCTAAAAAAAAGTTAACTAAAAGAGAACAGCAGATTTTGGATATCGAATCTTCTATTAGAATGCCTGATAATTATACGCTTGTTAATACTCCTGAACTACTTGAGCGACTAGTGAAATATTATAAAGCATATAAAAAGATGTATCAAGGCGATGCCTTCGTCTATTTAGATACTGAGACTTATGGACTAAACAACTGGCGGGACTCTTTAATATCCATTTCTATCGGTTTTGAATCAGAACAATATTTTAACATACCTATGCGCAAATTTCTACATAATATGTCGAAGGATGTCGAAACTCTGCCTTTTGATGTTGTATCCAACGCGCTTAGACCATTGTTAGAAGCTGATTATATGATTGTAATGGCAAACGGGAAATTTGATATTCACGTACTCAAGAATTGGGCAAATATTGATATTACCTTTAATATTTATTGGGATATTATGATAATGGGCGGGTTGTTAAATGAAAACAAACCAAAAGGTCTAAAGGAATGGTACAACTCATACACCCTCCCTTGGCTAATTGAGCAAGGTAAAATGAGTCGTGACGAACTCTGTCGGCCAACTTTCAAGTTTGGTAGCATGTTCGACAAAATCCCATATGATAGTATACCTCACAGGATTTCCAATTATTATGCTTGCCATGACGTGTTCATGACACATTGGGTGTTCAGATATCAAAAATTCATTATAGAAAATCCTTCTTTTGGACTATATCGTGTTTACAAATTGTTCAGAGAAGTTGAGATGCCATTGTTGGCAATTTTCGTCACTGCAGAGCGGCGAGGTGTAGAACTTGATTCTAAGTTTCTCAAAGACATTATAGGTAGAGTTCTTCAGGAAAAGTTGGATGAACTTAAGAAAGATATCTTCAGTGTCTTAGGCAGAACGATTACCCTCACTAAATCAAGAACACGTCAGCGACAGGGTATTAAGTTCAAGGAAGAATATGAGATCGTTGAAGCATTTAATCTTGCTTCTCCCGCGCATCTAGCAAATAAGTTATACGTGGAGCACGAGATACTTGAGCCTGAGATGGTTTACGTTAAAGAACTCAAGCGTAAAGTACCTAAGCAATCAACAAGCAAGAAGGTACTGACAAGGAATAAGAATGTCCTGGTCACTGTAAACGACAAGGCTCATAAAATAGTAGATTATATTCTGGAATATCGAGGTCTTTCCAAGCTGATTGACGCTTTTTGCAATAAACTTCCTAATGACACAGTGGAAGGTATTATACACTGTTCCTACAATCAAATGGTTCGTACCGGGCGTGTATCCTGTTCAGCACCTAATCTGCAACAGATTCCATCAAAGTTCGACCTTATACGATATGCATTCCGTGCATCTGCTGGTCGATTGCTGGTTTCTGCCGACTTTTCACAACAAGAACTTCGCTGGTTAGCTATCTTTTCTCAGGAGCAAACCCTCATTGATATATTTAAGTTGGATTTGGATATGCACAGTCGGGTAACGTGCCAAATTCACGGATTTGATTACGATATGTTTGAGATGATTCGAAGTTACAAGGGTGAGTCCGAAAAAGAAACTTCTAATAAAATAGAGGAAATACACGCGAAATATTCTGGTTCTCAAGAACTTCTCTTCGCAATGACCTATCTTAATAGTAAGGAAAAAGGGGCGAACGCTTCCACTGTGGGGGGTTCAAGCCAAACAATTGAATACCTTGCTGGATTATTTGAACTGCTCCGTAAGAAAACTAAATCCGTAGTGTTCGGTAACAACTATGCCGAATTTAAACTCCTCTCATATCGGTGAAATCTAAGTGGCTGTCGAGAGACGCTCCATACGGCAATACCGAGCTAAAACTCGCTAGGTTAGTAGTGAATGATGGTGTAGAGACTTATCATAGGTCGCCTGACCACTAGTGGTCAAATCAATCGAATCTATGTAATGGGGAGAACAGTTATCTCTTAGATAGGATCAACCTAAGGCATTGCTCTTTACTGAAGATGCTAAATTCACTCCAATATGCGTGAATTCATGGGAAATGTAAGATTACAAGGTGTCTCGAATCGCTTTGGTACTTACAGTAAATTGTGATGAAGCATGAGGGAACTTGTTAGTATTGATCTCAGGCGGTAAAGGCTTTTTTAACCAAAGCTCTTTAGGTTCATAGAGAACTTAGAGTGGTTAACTATCTCAAAAATAATCATCGTGAGATTGACCGCCGTAGTTTAATAACTGTTAAGGGATAGTCCACTCTCATAGAAATATGGGGATACGAAATGGTAGTTTACGGTATTACTGAGTTAGGGCTAAGTGAGCAAATTGGTTCTAGTAAAGAGGAGGCTAAGCAACTAATTGAAGGCTTTAAGTCCTCCATGCCCAACTATCTTATGTGGGAAGCAACAACTCACAAGGAAGTAATGGAGAAGGGGTTCATAGAGACTGTTCTCGGACGTAAACGTAGATTTGGTGAGACCATTGCCGAAGCTAAACAAGAGGACATCTGGAAGAAGTCAGGATGGCATTGGAAGATTGAAAAATGCAAACGTCAGTCCTGTAATGCCAAGATTCAGGGTTCATCTGCTGACCAAACTAAGAAGGCAATGGTTGATCTATTTTACCCGACCCGTCTTGACGGAACGAAGTGTTTAGACCGCCGTGAGTGGTTACGTGAAGGCTATATGTCTCAGCTTGAAAAGGACGACCTTCACCTTGTTCTTCAGGTGCATGACGAGTTGATTTTTGATGTCCCAGAGACAGTTGACCCTGCAGCGCTCAAAGCGATCACAGACACTATGGCTAATGTCATCCCCAATGACGTAGGCGTTAAGTTCAAATCAGATATCGAAGTAAGCCCTTATTGGGGTGGTAATTTCTCCAAAGAACAAATCCGTCTCATGACTGAAGGTCTGTTGGACTGGAAGGATATATTCAAGGAAGAGGTGAATAAGAAACTTTCCAAGTTCGGCTTTGATTACAAAGTTGGAATTTTTGCTGATGGAGACTTAGATGATGAGAATGATAGTGAAGAAAATACTTAATACGATTCTTTTTGTTTTTTTGAAAGTTAGTTACTTATAATGTGTTTAGCTGATTAAAAGGGAGTGATTTTTATGCCATCCGTAGGCATTCGAATATGGGGGAATTCCCACCTCGCCCCTCAACGTGAAGTGGAATCTGGAGTGAATGACATAATCGTTATCAACGTCAACGGTACAGACTACACAATTGTCCTTGATGCAGGAGAGTATACATCAAGCCATGAGCATGTAACCTCTAGCTTTGTACAGCATGTGAACGACAAATTGATCGAGGTAGGCTGTCCTGTTATTGCAAAGGTAGGTGGTATTCATGATGACCACCCACGTACAGTGCTGTTATTTGAAACATCTGAATTATCCGAGAGAGTGACAATGTCTATTGAGGGACCAGGTGCAGTAGAGTTTATCGGAGATACACCATACCAGACAGTACCAGCTGTTGTAGAAACCCAGATTGACGGTCTACCTTCTAAAGTTGCAGCACGTGGTACCGGCATGATTTCCCTCACAGGAGGAATTGGGGTATCCTAATCTCCCTAAACAGTAAAGTGGATTTTGATAATTCATAGTAGATATTTAGTAAGTCAAAGACCTCTAAGGGGTCTTTTTTCATTGCCGCACCCTTTCAGGCTAGTGGGTTGACTACTAGAGTGTATGCCAAACAAGCAACTGATAGGAGATGATCCCATGACAACAGGAAAAATCCACCCCCAAGAACGTGTATCCCAACGAAGTCAAGCCTTGAAATTACATCCATTAGCAAGTGCGTGGAGCGACTATTAGAAAGAGGGTAACGATATGAAGATGACAACACAACAATACGCAGAAATCATCGCAGGTAAGGTTGCTCATACTGCAAAAAACATTGCAAAGAACAGTGGTCGTAAGGAAGAAGCAGATTCCGATGTAGCTGCCGCAATGATTGTAACGTTCGCAGAAGAGATGATGGAAGTCATCCGAAAGAGGACACCCAATACACCAAACCCCTTATCTAAAACCTTCGTGAAGCTGAAACGGTTTCTGCGAGGTGTTGGATAATGTTTGAGCGGTACTTAGTTGGCGGACGGCTTGACCCACCCTACTTTCCGACGAAACCAAGCCCTCACTTTGTAGGTAGGGAAATCATAATTCCAGCTAAAGCGAACGGGGATAGAACTTTCAAGGATACCTTTACAATGTCACATGACCTGGAGTTCTATGCGGTATCCATCCGAACCAATTCGAACAACGTCGAGGACTACTGGAATCTGATGATAGATGGCAATTTTGTTGCTAAGAATATCCACTGTAAAAACTACGAGGAGGGATTATATTTTCAGGTGGCACATCCTGTAGCGGCAGGTAAAGAGTTCCTCTTTGAGTACCATACACCTCAAGGAGACAGAAAAAATTTTGAGTTAATGTTTCACTTTCTTACTGAGCATAACGTTGATTTGGTACTCACTGAAACAACAGATTTGGGAAATTACCCTGATCCTTCCGAAGAGCCAGCAGATGACCAGCAGCCACCGGATACGCCTGAAGATGGTATACAACTTCCCATTACGTGGAAACCGTTTATTTCCGTCGTAGATGCATACAAATGGACACAGAACCTTGGCGTGTCAGTAAACTTCGCAAACAAACTTGATGCAGCAAACTATGTGACTGAAGCCTTGGCGCTTTTACTGAACACATGCGATGGCTTTACAGAGATGATTCAGAAGCACAAGCTAACTATTAACATAGAGAACGGAAACGGAGCTAATGGTTACTTTGATCCTGCGTCTGGAAAGGTAGTCATAAGCAAGACTTATGACTACACTAACGCCGCCACAATTGCTCAAATGGAGTACAGCACAGGGCAGAAGTCTTCACCCGACAAGCTGCGCACAATCATTCATGAGATTGGGCACTGGCTTCATTATCACAATATCGGATCACAGCAGTTCTTTCAATATTCAGCACTTGACCCTGATAACTACGGCGTGAAGACAATACTATCAAACGCTCAATCATCTTACATAGCAAACAACCTGTGTAACTACGCTACCAAGTGGTTTCCTATTGAGTTCGTCCCTGAGACATTCACTGCCAAAATAACCGGAGTCCCCATTGATGCTAAGATATGGGAGTGGTACGAGCAATACGGTGGATACAAATGTATAGGATGGTAGATATCTATCAATAAAATTGCAAGTTTTTATGAATGTATTAAATACAAGCAACATAAGGGGGCTATGCTTAATGGACATTACAGTTCCTTGCGTATTCTGTAAACACTTCAATCGGGACGAACGTGTAAGAATGACTTGTGCTGCATTCCCTAACGGGATTCCGAAGGACATTCAAGAAGTAAAAGTGATTCATACTGACCAATACCCTGCCGACAATGGGGTTCAATATGAAGCGTTAAGTGATAATCAAGACTATTTCAAATATTTTAAGGGAGAGACTCGATTATAAATGTATGAGCAATTGCATTCCTTATCATTTAGATAAACCTACCACCCAACGTAAAGAATTTATGAAAACTACAGCTAATTATAGAAGAATCGATGAGGAGTTTAAGATTTTGCAACTCTAACTAACCATATATCGACCACTATAATGAGGTGATGTGAATGATAGGCTTCTTAAACAAGTGTCCTCATTGTGGGGCACGTTCTTCTTTTACACCTGAAGAAATGGAATGCGATAAGGCATTAGTTCTGTGGTGTAACAACTGCGGTAACTTCATAAATCAAACCTTGACTATCGAAACTGTTCTCAGGTGGTGGCTTCGCTACAATGAAGGGGAGGAAACGATAGTCCCTCCAGTCAGCAGGAAAAACCTTCAGAAACTCATAAACATTGAACAGATGCTTAACGAAGAAGGCGAGTGGATGGAAAGTATAGAGATACACATTAAAGACTTCAGAGAGTACCATTATACAGAAGTAGAGGGTGAAAACCATGAAGGTTCAGGTAACGGCTAAGTTCTTCCTTGATAATGGAGAAGTTAAGCGAGTCGATTGGTTTGAGATTGATCCTAAGTTGATAGGTAAGATTGTAGAGAATGGCGTTGACAAGCCTATTGAAATTATTCTTAAATCGGCAAAGGACGTACAGGACGAATACAAAAAGATATTCCGCAGGCTTCATCGCCAGGGAGAGATGTTCATTGTTGAGAACATCAACGGAGAATTAGCAGGTGTACCTTTTACCAAGGTGACCTACTGGACATTAAAAGCGGGAGAGGTTATAAAGAATGTAACCGAGTCTACTAATAGATCGAGTGTCTAATATACCTTGAGAAAATCTGAGTCCTAACCTCTCAATTCTACCATTGCCAGCTAACCTGAGATATTTGAACTGGAGAGACTGGGTAACTTTTACACTCACTACGGTCATCTCTCCCTCGTACAACCTTCAATCGTGACTGCCACTTTTAATAGCTAATGGACAATACAAGGGCGTATCTGTCACTGGCAACTGTTCCAGACAGATACTAGTGCACCGAAGGCAGGAAGGTGAATGTAGGTTGCATAATTAGATGAGAGTCGTGGGGTCACAAACGTATTTAGATATTATAATTGACAATATCAGACCTTCTAATAGTTGCTCGTTGACTATCTGGAAGGTCTATTTCATGATGTAAGAGTTGCTGATAAACAAGGGAGAATGAGTCTAAAAGGGCATGAAAATAAAATGTACATGAGAGGCCTATGGGTCTCTTTTTTTTGACTGAAAATTCTCATCGCACCCCTAAATGGGGATACCCCGACTACTGAAGTATAAGCAGTTGAACTCCACTGCTGAGGGCTCTATATGATTAAAGAGAACACATCTTATCATATAGATACTCCGGTCACCTTAGAGGGGAGGAAAAGTGAACAGACAAAAAAGAACGGTATTCTAAGCATAAAATGAAGAAATATTATTATGAGTTGAAAATTTACAAAGTCGATTAATAACAGGGCTGAATAATGAGCAGACTTGATAATTCAACTTTGCAAATGACGAATTAAACCAGAACTTAGTGAAAATTCATTCCTATCGCGACTATTAGAGTGATCGAAGTACTTAATCCAGTGAAAATTGATTAGAATTTCAATTCCACGGCCTGACTGATTAAACAACTAAAAGAAACCAGACAAAGTAAAAACATGGGTCTATTAAACCTAAATAGAGCCAGTAGCAGCACGACATTATCAACAAATGATGGGATAGCTTTAACCTCACATTATTAGGAGGATCAAAATGGCAAGCACTTATGTCTACACTCTCGGAGTCGTAGTAGAGCAAGTCGAGCAGATTGAGAGATCTATTAAGAATATGGAACAAACTATGCGTCATGTATCGCCTGCCACTGTGGATGTAATTCGCAGAAACAAGTCTCAACTTGAAGCATTGCTTGAACGCATCATGAATGCTGATGTGACCTCCACATTTAGTTTACAAGCTTTTATCGAAGTCAACAAACAGTGCCTGCAGGACTGTTTTTCTGTTGACTACACAAACCGTCTCAGCACAATTGGGAGGACGAGAAGACAATGAAAATCAAATTCCGTGATGTATATGAAATCCTGCTGAACAATCGGAAGGCTGTTTTGGATATGGGTCTTGATGTAACAAATGTTCTTGATGGTGAAGGTAAATGCTTAATTTCAGATGAACTAAATTTGCTGAAAGAAAGTTACGCAGACCTGTACAATTCAGACATTAAATTGAACGAGAATATTGACGCTATTAGGGCTAAAGCTAACTCTTGTTATAAGTGTTTAGACCTTAGTTGATAAGTAAACATCAGAATGTTTTTGATCAATAAATATATACCTATTACATCCAGAGTTTCTAAAACTAGTGACGAATAGCACAGTGTCAATTTGGGATAAAAAATGAGCGGACTATTTTACTAAGAATGGCGTGATATGGATGAAAATTGACAACAGAATAGTCGAAGGGCTTCGATTAAAAGATGTGCCCGAAAACAAAACGAAAGAGATACACTTCTACGCTAACGGGAAGAGTATTTTTCTGAGTTCCATTACTGAAGAGAAATTGTTTAACGAGGAACAGTTGGATATGTTCCAGCACTGGATCGAAGAGACTACTCTTAACCTGCCGACTTACCAGACATTGTTAGAAATTCTTGAAACAGAAGGTAACGCGGTCTAATGATAGAGAGATCGTGAGATCGTCCATTTTCACAAGAGCACTGTGTTTGCAAGCGGAACGTGCCAGTGACATTATCTTGGTACTAACTATGTTAACTTGTTCCAAGCACTAATGTTTGGCTTGCTGAAAAATATGGAATTCTCCATATGGATAACCGTCTAAGTTCCCTATCTATATATGCTGCAGCTATCGTAGCAACTATGAACGGATCAAGAAGTAGTTAATTAACCGTGCAGGAGTAAACTAAAAAGTAAAGGAGGCATGCCTATGTTTCCAGAAGTGGACGACTTCATAGAAATTGAAAGTGAAGGACACCCGCATAACGGTCTTATTGGCAGAGTTGTCTCACTCGCCCCGAATAGGGTTACTTTCAATCTGTATGGTAAGGAAGTTTCTATTGCGGAGCGTTTTGTCAAAGTAAAAGCAAAACTAGGAACACGGGCACATATCCTACTGAGTCGGAAGTCTATGCACTGGGAACTGAATTCTCTGGATTTCATAGGCTTATATGTTCTTATGGACATTGCTTTATGGATGCGAGACTACGAGTGGTGTAGAGATATTCAGCAACGGATGGCTAAGGTGGGCTAAGCGCCCACCTTTTTTCACACCTTATTGTAAGCATGTCACGACCATAATAGAGAAGACAAAAAGAAGAAAGGAAATAAGGTTTGAAATCAAATGGCATGGTTATTGGCAAAATGAGCGTCAGCAGTTACTTTTATTTAGCACATTAAACCGGACGAAGAGAAGTTCAAATTCATCCAAGCTACTCCATGATTCATCTTAGACAATTTAGCTCACCTTTTCTTTATTCTATTTCTTCAGTCAGAGGCTTTGCATCTAAGGATTTCTATTATTTAATTATAGACTTCGTTTGGAAAATACTTGTAGAACAAAAAGGATGAGAATTGTTAAATGAAGAAAATTAAGTTGACAGTGGCATTAGCCATGACGATTACTGCTTGCTCCCCGCATGAGAAAACATCGGATTTCGATAATAATCCGATCCCCCAAGTTTCTGTGTCAGAAAGTGTGTTTAACGTTAGACACCTCTTGTCGATAGAGGCGAATAAAAAAGAGCCCATCCCAATGATTGCAAAAGCTGTACTCGAAGCAAAACCAGTACTTAAAATGACAGCTGCTGCAGATAAACCGAAAATTGCGCCTAAATCTACTTCTGTCGTTACAAAGTCTTCCACTGTGCAAAAGAACATAGTGAACCATCTTCTCAAGTACAAGGTAAACAAGTCAGACTCTACTAAGTTTGCCACTCTTATCGTACAGAATAGCAAGACTTACGGTGTCGATCCTTATACTATACTAGCAATTATTCAAGTTGAAACGGGGGCGACATTCGACCCTAACCTTGTCAGTACTCACGGTAGCGTAGGCTTGCTGCAGGTGCTCCCCTCCACACAGAAATATATGAATATATCGGGGAGTCTCAAAAAACCTTCAATCAACATCAAAATTGGCACTAAGTACCTTGCCTATACTCAAAAGAGATTCGGCGATGAATTGGGAATCGTTGCTTATAATCAAGGCGAGGGGAACGTTAAACGAGGGACGTATAACACTAAGTATTTGACCAAAGTTAATAAAGCATTGGCAAAAATCAAAAAGTAGTTGCACAGGATCATGGTTCAGGACAATAAGGTTACGAAAGTATGTCAGGAACTCAAAACAGCACAGGAAAGACTTAAAGTCGGCAAGAAAGTCTATCTGCTGAAAGCCTGCAAGCAATATTAGTTAAACTACAAAGACATGATAGGGTAAATAAAATTGAAACTGAAACGGCATGGGAAAAACCCTCATGCCGTTTTTTTATGTGAAAACAAGGACGTCCATAGCATAAATGAAGCGAAGTGAAAATTTGTTTAAAAACTCAGATATCTGGATGTAACTCTGTAAATGGGGTGGAGCAAGGTTTCTACAAAAAACGGTTTTCTGTCACTGTTGGACAAAGTCAGAAATTGTTGCTCCTTCATGGAAATAAGTCGTTGGTTAGCTTTTCAAGTTTTCGTCTTTTTTGAGATGAGCTCAGCGCTTCAACTTAATTATATTGGCCCCGAGAGGGGTCTTTTCTATTTGTTCACACCTCCTGATAGGGTTAGCGCGACTACTAAGAGTATGCAGGAAATAATTTTGTTTGACACAGGAAGGGGACCAGAAAATGAGTATTTCACACCTCTGATGTAACGATAACAAGTTGGCAGAACTTCAAGAACTTAATGTAGGCCTTTAAAGTAGGTCCTCAAGACCAAGGAACAAAGTTGCAAAATCACAGCAGATGTGACGTCAGCGGACTTCTCAAAAGTAATACAAAAAAGACAGAAAGTTCGAGGTGAATTAGATAGTGCCGAGTCCCAACTACCTACAGCTCAGGGATAAAGAGATGAAGGATATGCATAATATGGTTCTCTTGAAGGCGTGTAAAGAGAACAGAGAACTCATGGGAGACTTCTTGAAGGCTAATCGAGACTTTATCTTCTCTATTATCAAGCACTACAAGGGGAGTATCCTAGAACTTAAAACGAAGTTCCGAATCACAGAGGACGAACTATACCAACATGCTTGTATAGGCATTCTGACTGCTATCAAGGATTTTGATTTTGAACGAGGCATTAAATTCACAACATTCGTTGTACGCCCCATCCTCTGGGAAATCAATCAGCTTCTTTATAGTGATTCTCAGTCTGTAAGGTTGAGCAGGGGGGCGGTTGACCTCATTAAGCAAATGGTCGGGATTGAGGATGCTCTAGGGTATCGCCCCGCTGAAGAAGAAATGTCAGCTCTACTTAATGTGTCAATTGAGCGCTATCGCGAGATTGCCATGTTCAGCGATGGCCTTGAGCATTATGACGGGATTGATAATTTTGAATTCGTCAACAAGGACGAGAAAATCCTTGAAGAAGATGTGGCCAATCGTCTTTATGTAGAGCAACTACTGGATGACCCTATATTTAATGAATTCGAAAATAAGGTCATGCGCCTGCTCTTGAGCGATACAAGTAACAACAATGCTCAGATTGCTGAACAACTGAACGTATACCCCATGACCATTAGCCGTACTCTCGCACGAATCCGCAGCAAAACTGTGAACAGAGAGTTGAAGGAAGAGGAAACTAAGAGCTCTTCCAAGTATGAACGGGAGATTGAACTTATCACTCAGGCAACAAAGGAGCGTAATGAGAACTTGTGCATCAATAAAATTACAGAACTACTTGAGGTGTGTGGGTATGACACCAACGCCTACACAACCAGAGTGCTTTATTACATCCGTCAGAAAGCTATTCAACAAAGTGCTTAAATAACTCGCACTTTTTAATAAGGATGCGGGGATCAATATAGTATATAGAAATCAAACTAAACAAGGACGTTTGGATCACAATATCTTAAAATGTATCTTTATTAAAATCATTCTAAAGTCCCTTCTTACGGCGAAAATCTTGAACAGCTGCCAGCGGATGAGACAACAGTCGAATTATCAATTAATCATAAAAAATCATAAAAAATTTAGCTAGAGAAATCATCGTATTGGATGTTGATGAAATAGACAACAAAATTTGTATGTTAAGGAGGGGCGACAAGCCCCTGATACTATATAAGAAAGAGTGATGAGATGAAAGCGCGAACTCATCATAACCAAAACATCCTTTTGAAAAGAGACTTAAGATAACTACCCATCTATCAGTTCTATTATTACACTATGAATTCTAAATGAAGGGAGCACTATAAGTGGATACCAACGAATATCAAAAATGGAACATAAACCCTTATGGAAAGCACCTTACATATTACAAATGAAAATCACCCTATACTACAACAATGAATGCGGTCATTGCCGACGTTTCCATAAGACCATAGACGATATAGCCTCGGAACGTCCGCACATTGATGTCTCTAAAGTCGAATATGTGCCCTCTATACACACAGATGTCATGTTCATACCAACTATGATCGTCAGCCACGGAGGTAGGGAATTAGGGCGCTTCAGCAGTGCTCTAGAGAAGAAAACTATCAGCATATGGTTAGATCAACTCGATGAATACATTAAAACTCACTTGTATTCCAACGATATATAAAACTCTTTGAGTATTTTATCTTATCACGTAGTCCAGTACAGCTCTAAACGACCATTAAATTTCATCCTAAATCAAGTCTTAAATCAAGTCCTAGTATGTTAATTAAGACCCTTCGGGGTCCTTTTTAGGTTGATAACGTAGAAAGGTAATCTATGCCAGTTTGGACGATCACAGCATAATTTTTTATTCATAATAAAGAGGAACAGTGTCAACAATGTACACGTGAGTCAACGTCTCAGCGGTTCCAATGTTTTATCACTCTTCCTTGTAGTTTTATGAGTCTCTTTGCTCGAATGCCATCCGCCTATTCATGATTTCCATCAAAAATATACCTAGCAGCTAGAACTAACATCAGACGTTTTTGATTCGACTTTTTGTAAGAAACACCCATTGTATTGTGCATGATTGACATGTACTTCTGGTTTACATCATCTATATGAAAGGAGCTAAATATTATTAGAGTTTCCACTTCTATGACAAATCAATCTTCCGCTAGCTTTTACCCCGATTTTTGGGCTCCCTCCTCCAAAAGGGTAAATAGTAATAGTGTATCCCGCTGACATAACTTTGCTTTCTCACATTATTTCTGCCCACTCGGTTCTAGTCTTATTATATTCATTTCTCTTCTGACCCTTACATTCCAATTAGTCGTACTACTCCTATAAAAAGATGTGTCTAGTACGTACAAAAGTTCAATTGTGTACAAATCAACTTATATTGGTACTAGAGGTGGTCATATGAAATGCGATTGCGGACGCTTCATCACGCAGAATGCCAAGGCTTTAGCCTCTATCTATGAGACGAATGGTGGCAAGTGTATTCACTGTTTGTCAGAGACCCTGAGTGTTCCTTATCAAGAATTAGTAGATAGGTATATGGGAATCTACGAGTGCCGTCCTTGCGCTCAAGATAAGAAAAAAGAGGAATTAAGAAGGAAATTACTTGGATTAGGGGGTTAGGACATACTGGTTTGAATCGTGAAGCGGATTGTTAGCCTTGTATGGGCAGATAAAATCCTGAATACTGCCGAGTATGGTAAAGGTTGTGGAGAGTGAAAAAGTCTCTCCCATCCTAAACTAGCCCTGCGCTTTACGGTAAGAAGAAAAATAAAGGGATTGATTTAAAATGGACTTTTTAATCAAGTGTATTAAGTGTGAATTCAGGTACGTTACTGATAAAGCAAGGGAGAACTTTGCGGCTGAAGGACTGGAAGGAGAATCCATGCTTTGTCTACACTGTATCGGGGAAATTACAGGGAAAGTCTTGAACCGATACAGCTACTTGGTCTTGCCCGAAGAGCTAGAAGATTCGAATCAACGGATGCAAGTTCTACCTAAAACGCCCACTGGCTGTAGACCGTGTATGAAGAAGAGAGGGTTATCATCATGAAAACGGAACGTATTTACTTAAGAACTACTCCTAAAAATAAAAAATATTTACAGAAAGTAGCTAAAAATTATTTTAAAGGAAATCTGTCTGCTGTTTTCGAGTACATGATTGAACATCTCGATATACATATGGATTGATTACTCTTAACTGAGTTGCACATTCACAAAAAAAATTGTTAGAGCGGGCATAAGGTTAAACGGTCTGCTTTCAGGGAGAGTGAAGTAATGGAGACAAACATCGGGAGATTAATTGCATTTGTTGGATCAGTAAGGAGCGGTAAGACAAAAAAACTAATTGACCTTTACGAAGAAATGATGGGCGACGGTGTCAAAGTCGCTGTGTTCAAGCCGTTTATTTCGAGTGAGAGAGAGGGTGATGAGTTTGTCCGTTCTAGAGAAGGTGATAAAGCCCCTGCGAGGGCTGTTAAATATCTGTCTGAAATCCCAGCTATAGTCGAATCGGAGCGTCTAGAGGCAATACTAGTAGATGAGACACAGTTATTTAATCAAGAGGAAGATGGCTTCATAATTCTTGAGGGACTGGCTATGGGAGGACTTGAAGTTTACTTGTTTGGTCTCGATGTTGACTCCGAAAACAACACATTCAGGTATATAGGGGATATTCTTGCTCATGCTGATGAAGTCCATAAACTCCGTACATCATGTATAAAGTGTGGAGAGGAAGCAAGGGTTAGCAAATTCGTGGGCATAGTCAAGTCCGACGTCATACCAAATGATGAGCAGGATGATTATGCTCCTTATTGCCGTTTCTGTTACCACGGATGGAATGATCGGTTGGAAGAGCTCCGTAAGACAGCACAGATCACTGTCGGGGGGGACGGCTTCTTTTTTACTTGCGATATCGAAATTGAGCGAATCATGGAAATAGGCTACGACATTGAGACTCTTGAAGATAACTTGCGGACAGTTGACAAAATATTAGAATTCATTTCAAAGCTGAAAAAAGCAGATTGATTTTATTTCTAAGCATAAATGATGTATCCCTATGTTCTAACCATGTAATCCAAATAGGGACATTAGGAATCGTGAAGTGTAAGTTTTACATTTTAGGATCTCCACCTATTTAAATGTTTTTTTGAAATGTAAATTTTACACTCAATAAAGATTAAAAGATTAAAAGATTAAAGATTAAAAGATAAATAATATATTAAATTAATAAATATTGCGAAAGTCATTACAGACCAATTCTCCCAGTACAACTCAAATATTTTTAAACTAGCATGAACCTAAGTTTGTTAGTCTGTTTTTAAATAACCATATAATCAAAGCTGAGTCATATAAAGTGAACTTCAGTAAAAAATATTCCTTTGACGATCTGATGTCGATACCCTGTTAACTCAGCACTAACTACAAGGCGGATAGGGGCTACATCCCCCACCTTTTTTATTATCACAATAATACCATTTTGAGAGGAGTTTTCTTACATGGCAGGACCAACTGGGACGCACAAGAAAGAATTAAAAGTCGCTGAAGCACACTTAGAGACAAGGGAAAGAAGCAAGTATAAGGCGACTGATGATGTAAATGTAGAGGATGTGGAGGGGGATGTGGTAGCCGAGTTAACCCAACAACTTACTATGTTCGGACAGTTCATTTATAACGCTCAGGAAAAAGATACCATCCTGATTGTCGAGAACTTGGGTTATGGCGATATTTACGTAAGTGACAAGCATAATCCTCGAGTAGGCAATGAAGATCAACGTCTAATTTTCAAGGAGCAAAAGGCATTCAAAGCTGGAAAGCTGTTTATGATTTCGGCAAGCTATCCCATAGTATCCGTTATTGAGATCAAGTAAAAAGAGTATAGGGCCAGTCTACTTCAATCATGGGTTATTACAGATGCGAGGGAGAGCATCCCCGGCTGATGTTGATATTGTTGGACACCTCAATACGCAGGGCTGTTAGAAATGTTCCCATTTCAGCTTATATTGGTATACGAAGCATTCATAAGAGGTTGTGATGTAATGGGAGAATCCACATCTCCAATGTTTACACCTATATTCACACCACGCTTCGTCAAGACCCTTAAATCTTGCAATGCTAGGACTGCCGGCTAACGATTCTCCAGAAAATTTAGCTACCTAAATTCAGAAGAGAAAGAAGCCACAAGACTTAGTCAGCACAACTTGCCCTTGATAATATTTTATAAAAATCCTGGAGCAAGAGGCGAGAATTACCTTGAGTATAGATTCATCGTAGACTTCGATATCTATACGAAGGATGATGTGGGATTGACTGTAAACATCGCTGACCGATTTGCCAGATTTTCGACGACCAGTACCTTGGTATGCCGAAGGGTAGTGTGTTTAATAGGGAGTACGTCACAAGTTCTGAAGACGATACTGACTGGAAACACCTACAAGTATTTCACCCAAATAGTTTTCGCTATTGGGATAGACGAATAAAGGAGGTTTTTTGAATGAAAGTTACTAAAAACAAAAAAATGCTGATTAAAGGTGCAGGTAAATTCATGGCGAAAATCCCGAACTGTGACGACCTCGTTACAATCGGTACGCTAAATAACATGCGTCTAGACATTCAATTGGATATGCAGGACATCGAGGCTGGCGATTCTAGCGTCGCTCTGGACACTTTGCTGCGTAAGAAGACAATCGACATTACCGCAGAAGCGGCTAAGTTCGATCTCAACCTTGTTAGGTTGGTACTTGGCTCAAAACTGCGCGAAGGTGTCTCAGGTTCTGCTTACAGTATGGTTACTGAGACTTTCGTAGTTCCTTCTGCATCTCCATATCAAGCAGAACTGACTCAAGTATCTATCGCTTCTCCTGCACCTAAGTCCTTTGAGGGTGCAGTGGGCGGTACAGACCTGAGTACAGACGTGACGATATCCGGTCAGAACGTAGTGTTCGACATGGCACTGGCAGGCAAGACAGTTGTCATCGTCTACGCTGTGGCTCTAACGGGTATTACTCCAGACCCTGATGGCTTTGTATGGGTTCTGGAAGAGAAGCACAACGTTAAACAAAATGGTTCTGAATTCACTACTGATCTTGTTTATGGTGCTTCGCTCAATACAGACCCTCAGATATCCGTCCGTACCCTGCAAGGTAACGTCCTTCTGAAAAAAACGGTCAATCCTAATCCTACGGAAGACCAATATGTAATTAGTGGCGGCACGCTGAAGTTCAACTCGGCTATGAAAGATGTAGACATTTATGTTAACTACAAGCGTAACGAAGTTGTCGATATCCTCGATATCACAACCAAGGACATGCCGTTGACAGTTCACGTTGTTCATGACGGACAATTCGAACAGAAAGATGGTACGATTCAAGGTTATCAAACTGAGCTGTACCAATGCCGTGTGAAGTCCAACTTCACTCTCGACGCACAACGTCAACAAGCTTCCACACATAGTGTAACTCTAACTGTAATCGACCCTGAACGCTTTGACGGTAAGCTTGGTTCTATCAAGCGTTACGAGGCAGGTTCAGCCCAATCGGTAGATTGCTAATCATTAGACTCCCCTCGGGGAGTCTTTTTACATACAAAATGTTATAGCCTTGGCTTACTCACTTAGAATGTCCTATGAGGTGATTACAAGGATTCCCCCACCTTGTCGTCACTTCGATTAACTGATTCTTGGGGGAGAATTTAAAGGGGGATTGTAAAGTGAGTGAACGAGATTTAGTAATTCCAAGAGCAGATAGTACTGTGACCAAAGAGATTGCCAGTCAAGTTGAAGAGCAGACACAAGAGGCGGTAACTGAAAAAGAAAAGAATCCTTTGACACAAGAGGAAGCAGAAGTGTGTGAGAAAGTATTCTTTGAAGAGGACGATAAGGTTCGTTTACGTGACGGCAAAACTTACAATATTCCACCATTAGGTCTAATGGATGCTCGAAAGCTAATGAATAAACTTAACACGATTGATTCTGGTGTAATCATCGCTAACCTTATCCCTGAAGACGGGGATGATAGATTTGAGGAACTGCTTGATGTGCTACTAATGGCATTTAAACCGTACTACAACCACATGACGGTCGAACATCTTGGAAATTACGTTGATTTGGAGACGGCTAAGAAAATTATCGACTGCATGATTGGTCTCAACGGGCTAAAAAAGTCCATGTAACCACTCAGGTAGAGGAAGAAAACTATGACAGCATGCCGCCTGTCAATTGGGCAAATATCTTCTTCAAACTCGCCCACTACTGCCACTTGAAAAAGCAGGATGTATGGCAGTTAACCTTACCTCAGTTGGGTTATTACCTGGAACAATGTAATGAACACATTGAATTTACTATCAAAGTTTCTAGTATGTCTCTCGGCGGGTTGTTCGGTAGCGGTGTTCCTTCCAACGAAGATTCCAGCGGTGGTGAGGAAGAAACAAGAACCGACGGTAACTACGTGAATGGTTATAAAGTAGCCGATGCGGAAGACATGAGTTTCCTTGCACAGTTATTATAAATTCTCCTGCTCTGCTTCCTTCTAGGGAGGGGCAGGAGTTTTATTTTATGAGGGTGGTGAGATTATGAAAAATATCCAATCTGATGTGATTTTAGAATTTCAGAAATCCATTGAAAACATGACCCGATTGGGACAGGAGATGGCAACTCTCGATGCTCAATTTGGTAGATTAGACCAACGTATTGACGCAATGCGGACATCTCTGTCTGGCCTGCAATCCCAGGTTTCTCGTGGAACTGATGGAAATATTACAGAATCATTAACTAAAGGACTTAACAACTTTATTGCAGGAAACGAAATTTTTCTTCAGCAGTTAGGTTCGACAGGACTGACCGTTCAGCGTGAGACTCTACAAGGCATCTTCGGTAAGATAGAGGTCGAAATTAATGAAGAGTTACGTAAGCATGTCCGTAACATGAATGTTGAAATAGACTCTAGCTATGCCAAAGGGCAGAAGCTACCTATCAGCAACGAAGATTTCAATGAAATCAACGAGGAAGTCGCTAAGGTTGTAAAAATGCAAATCCATAACCTTATTAAGGTTATTCAAAATCACACAGCAAGTCTGACTGGACCTGACTCTCTCGAAGGTTTACAAGTTACGGTAGGCAAGAACACCATCATGGCGTTCGTCAATAAAATCAAGCAAGAGATTCTGAATAAGCTTGAGAACCCATATGTAGCGAATTCTAGTGACTTCATAATTACCAAAGAAGACTTGAACAAAGCAATCAAAAATGTAAAAGAAAAGCTGTTGAAGTCGGTAGAAGTGGAAGTACCTGATGTTAGCGGCAAGGAGATCACCGACAATATTAAGAATATCTCGAACGAACTTGAACGTAGTTTTACGGAGTACGTCAACAAAACTGTAGCAGGAATCAACGGGGCGACGGCAGGCAAGCTGGACGTTCCAATACAAAACCTCAGCAATAAAGTCAAGAAGATTATTGCAAGAGAACTCGAAACTACGGTTGATCAATTGGACACTCTTGGAACAGTGGATTTAGGTTCTTTCCGTGGGAATGAATTGAAACATCAACTTGAACGAGTGGCTAAGGCTCTCGACAAGAAAATGAGTAATAGTGTACAGGAAGAGATTGACCAGATAGTTAAGACAATTAACAATGTGGAAATCACGCCTGAACCTAAGCTAAAGCGTCACCTCGTCAACCAAATTAATCATATTAATAATGCCATGATTGATAAAATCCGCGAACAAGTGGATGAACAGGTACAGTCTATCATCCAGGAGATTAATGAAGTCCAGTCAAGACCAAAAGGATTAAACCGAGACGCTAAGATACAGAACGCAGGAGGTCTTGACATTTCTACAGAATCCTATTCCGAGAATGGCAAGAACGACAGCACAACACCAAGTGAAACGGTATCCAACGGAAACAGTTCAAGTCAGGAGAACAGTTTTGCAGGAACAATAAGCAACGTGGCTCTGGAGTCCGCAGTCTCTAACATGATGCGCAACAAGATTACAGGTGTTATGGTCGGTGCACCGATGCTTGTTTTGAACCAAGCTGTCGAGACCTTCAAGTCTGTTCAGACCGAACAGATTAAGATGATTCAGAACTTGATGATGAAGGACAAGTACAATAAAGACGAAAACGGAAATGTCCTCAATAGCACCAACATGGCTGGAGTAGAGAATACTGTCAACGAACTACAATCGTTTATTCGACAACAGTCCATGTTTTACGGAACGGACTACCATAAACTTTATCAAGTTGGTGGAGTAGCTTCCGGTTTTCTCAAAGAGCCTGTTGAAATGAAAGAATTCGTACGGGTGACTGCTCAGTTGCAGGCCCTCACCCCTGGTAGTGACCCTCTTAAAATCGCAAAGGGTCTTGAGTCAGCAAAGTCGCAGTTCGGCCTTGAGATGTCCGACATGGAAGATAGGGTGGCACATCCGATAGCAGCAGTATCTCAAGTCACGAATACCAGCGTCGAGGAACTTTTCGACATTATAAAGCGATCCGGTTCTGCTTCTAATAATACCAAAGTTGATTCTGAGACAGCTATTGTAATGGCTGGCGCTTCCAACCAATCTCCTGCAATAGAAGGGACAAATGTCAGTCATTTCTACAATTCCATTGTAGAAAGATTACAGCCTTCTAACTTGCTGAACAAAATGGATAAGTTGGCTGTTGACCCGAACTACGGTGATGATGGCGAGAAAGTAGCTGCCAAGCTTCAGTCTCCTGATGCCATGAAGAAACTGCAGGAACTTGGTCTTGCGAACGTTACGGATACAGGAGGACAACTCCTAGTTCCAGCCAAGGAACTCTTCAAATCCATCTCTCAAAAGTTGTCCGGTGCAGACAGTCTAACAGTTCGCAACACAGCTGATACCCTGTTCGGTACATCGCAGTCCTCAAAGGGTGCTGCGGCAATGCACGAAGTCATGAACACGTTCGTCAAGGTAATGCAAGTTACTGATAACTTCAATAAGTCCCAGTACGAGAAAATGATTATGACTTCAATAGACAACCCTCTTGTCAACACTAAACGAGCAACACAAGGGACTACCATTGCCTTTGATGCTATCGTTCAAGAAATGACTCCTGCCATAAATAAAGTGTCCTATGCACTTATTAACTTGGCAGAAAACGTGGCGAAGAATGCTCAGATATTTGTAGCTTTGGGTGATGTACTCTCGAATGTGGTGCTCGGAATGCTAATGCTCAAAGGTATAAAGTGGGGAGCTGGAAATCTAGGTATTAGAAGTAACTTTGAGAGTGAGACTGCACGGACTGCTTTCCTAGATAACATGAAAGATGTAAGTGTTGATAGCGACTTCAAGAAGTTAAATCGACAAGAGGTAGCTGCTATGCAGCAAGATCCACTGCTGAATCGATATGTTCAGGAACTGAATGGTATGTCGGAAGAACAGAGTAGACACTTTAAAGATTACATTTCTGAAAAGAAAGTTGATATAAAAGACATTCCAACTCTTTTTACTACGATGGACGAAGCTAAGAATTGGGAGAAGCAGACGGAGTTAACAGACGATGAAAAATTCGACCGTACAAGGCAGTACAACAACCGTCTGGGCACAAGAGCTGAATTGGCTGGTGTTATTAACCCTAGCCTTCTGACCAGGCTGAGCAATAGTACAGCTAGTCAAGGGACATTCGGAACCTACAGAGCAAACGTATCTGGATACACCGAATTGACTGACAGAATGTCCCGAATGTCTCAAGGAGATTTCAATGGATTTGAAGACCACTTGGTAGACAGACAGCGCAATGGTTTACCTCAAATTAATGATATTCAGAGTCTTAGTCGTGCGATGGATGAGTATCAGAATAGTCAAAGGGAAATTGCCACATCTGCACGACGAGCCTCCCCTGAATTTGGTAACCTATCCAACGCAGTGCGTGGAATGAACTCTGCATTATCTCAGACTACATCCCTGAAGACTGGTTTCAAACAGTTTATGAAGGACATTTCAGACATGGGAAGAGGTGCAGCTACTTCCTTTAGAAGCTTTGCAGGAGGTATCGCTAAAGCTGCTCTAGAGATTAGTGCGGCTATCGTTTTAGCTGAAGCAGCTAAAGCTATCATGTGGGAAGCTTCTTCTACAGAAGACCAACGGATGATGGCGATGGCTGACACGGACGACAAGCAACTTACTTCAGCCGCCAATTCAATTAGGATTGGTCAGGAAGGAGATGGGACTTCAGTAGCGGGATTCCTTAACTTCTTGGGTGGACTGTACGGAGACGGCATGAACTTGATCCAGTCTGTGGCCAACTCAGACATGTCCCACGCGGGTGTATTTACTGAAGGCGGTAGCAAAGAAGTTGCAGTTGGCGTTCTCAACATGCTCAATAGGGATCGCGGGACTAACCTTCGTTCTCTTAACGATATGTATAAGTATCTGAACGACAACCAGGATGATCCTACTTTGAACGAAACTGTTCTCGTGAACAAGTGGGCAAAGGAAACGGGACGTATAGAGGATACTAAAAAGTTGCGTCAGGAAGCCTTTACCAAACAGTACGAAGCCTCAAAACTGGCTGAAATAGAACAGAAAGAGCTCACAGATATCGCTACGAAAGAGTACGAGAAGAAGTACATGGAGGGTGCTGTTGAACTCACTTCCATTGATACTGACAACGTACTTAATCGTGTCACTGACAATCTGAAGGGGATTAAAGATTCCAGCCAGATCGAAACCCTCCGTTCTCTCATGAGCGGGATGAAGACCGACTCCGACGAGTACATTGCGATGCGTAAAGCACAAGCGGCATCCATACGTCAGGTATTGAATGATGAATTGGCTATCATTGATCAGTATATCCAAAATGCAAAGACGATTATGGAAACTTCTGATCCTGAGTCGCAAGAGTATCAAAATGCAAAGAATGCCTATGATTCCTTTACATCGGCCAGAGACAAAGTAGCCAATGAAGGTGAGGCAGAAATTCTTCAGGAAGAATGGAACAACCGTCAGGAAACATACCAAGGTCAGGTGCGCAAGGTAAATAACAGTCTGTCAAGAATTGATCTTCTCGCTCAGGCGAAGGAATTAGCCGCGGCATACAACATGGATACTCAGTCTCAGGAATATCTGGATAACCTGAAACAAATCACCCTGAATAAGCTGTCTGCGATGAAGTCCGAACTCTCCAACCTAAAAGCAATCGAATCCATCGGGGATCTCTCCGAAGACCAAGCAACGCAGGTTTTACAGCTTCAGAATCAAATTGCCAACGAGCAAGCAAGAATTAAAGAATACAACCTTGCATCCATCGGTCTAGGTACTGCAGAAATTCAGAACAACAATTCGGAACGCGAGAACAGGCTACTGGAACTCAAACTTCGTGCTGGAAACCCTGATGACTCTTCCCCAATACTACGTAACAGACGTATCGCCAACGCCAAGGAAGAGGTATCCGAAATCAATCAGGTAATTACTGACCTGAAGGCTAGGCTACCTGCGGCAGGAGCTGACGAGACCTATAAGATTAATCAAGAAATCCGCGACTTGCAAAAGCAATCTTTACAGACTCAGTTAGGAATTTTGAGTGAAATGAAAGCTTCGGCAGGCACGTTTAACATGCCAGATGGTGTACAGGCTATGAGTCGCTACCAGTACCTCACACGGGGGAATACTCATAACACAACTACCATTGGAGCAGGAGACGTGACCGTAAACATCACGCTTCCTAACGTGACTAACGGCATGACATCCAGCCAGTTGCAACAGGTCGGACAGTCCATCGGACAAGGCCTGTCAGTGGGACGTGTGGGGGGTCTTCGTAACCAACAAGCCATGAACCCAATTAACTACCGAAGTTAACAACTCACTCCCCATCTTAAAATGAGGTGGGGAGTTACGTATAGGGAGGTACACTCATGACACAACAAAACAGCCTCTTATCGGAGGATTCGGTTTATAAGAAGAAGCTATTTTACGACAACGGAGTTCAGTTTACACAGGTCAAGGCGAAACTGATTACGGAATATAAGCCTCCAACTCCAGTACTTAAGACATATGTCAATAAGACCCTAGCATCTTCTGCGGGGCTCGTGCAAAACGGTACTTCCCACTATGACGCTACACTTACCATGCTGTTCTATTCCAAGAAGGAATACGCTGATTGGCTTCAGTATATTGGATCACAGCATAAGTATTACGACGAAAAGGGAACAGTTTACATCGGCATCGTAACAGGTGAACCCAACATCAGGACTGCAGAGATGGAAACCAAGTACATCGTAACCATTGGTATGTCCCTTGTCCGCAAACAGGAGTTCGAGTACAAATACCTGACCGAGTTCATCGACATTGAGAACCATTGGGCAAACAAGTACATCGACAATATGCAACAACTTGGACTTATTGCAACGAATTGGGAAGCAGACGGGGAGTCCGTTGTTAACTTCCGTCCGGACGAAGCGGCGACACGGGCAGAGTCAGTAACGTTGCTTATGAGGACTTATAGATACGTGGATAAATTATTAAGGGGGTATTAAGATGAAACGATGGATTGACGTTGACCCTCTGGATTGGTTCTACCGCGACACCCTTGAGATTACCCGACTGAAGACAGACGGTACAGGTGACGTGGACGTACTAAGCGGCATGACTTATAACGTATTCAAGACAGGTTACGAACGCATGGTTAAGCGTTTTGTAACAGTCAACGGACAGCAGGAGTTCCTTGTTCCTGACTATAAATACCATGCCGACAACCCTATGTTCGTCATGATTAATGGGGTGGAGGTTCTTCCCGAAAAGATTGAGGATGGGAAAGTTACCATGTCCAACCCTTTGTCGGCGGGCATAGAGGTAGTATGTGTCGCTTATGGTATTCCTGACCGGAAGGATATTGGTTGCCTTAATACCCCATACAACGGAACATCTGACTACCGGATGCCGCACGGAACGCTAAAATATGCGACCACTTACAAATTTAGTCTGAGCAACCCACCGGAGTCTTGTACGGTGCTTGGTGTAAAGCTGAAGAGGATGATTGTTACTGTAGGGGCTGGAAGCGATGCGGGAGTTGTAATCAGGAATGCTATCGGATTCCAACGGGATGTATTCGTAATACATAAAGGTGAAGTGTACCTTCCTTATATGTATAACGGATTCCCTGCAACCATCGGGTATAACGCAAAGATTAATGGGGTTAATAGACGCACAAGCGAGACGGTAATCGTCGAATCAGGACGGGTGACATATAACGACAGGTTCTTCGGAGACGTTCGCATTCGTCGTGGAGACTTCTTCGCACTCATGAGCCGAATTTATGAGAACCTTCATAACCGATACACTGACCGTGCGTTCGCATATAACGCCACGCCAATGCGAGATATTGCAGATAAAGCTGATATTCAAGCCAATTGGTACAGGAACGATGTGCTGACTCTACTGGATGAAAAATACCATGACGGTTGCTACGTGTTCCCTCTTTACACCGATGACAAATTTGAACCTGAAGCATGTATTACTAGAGCGGAAGCTGTAACCTACCTAAACCGATTCATTGAGTGGATTACAGAGAAATATAGATAAGGCAGGTGGGATAAGTGACTTATGTTTCTAACGTGAACTACCCTTCAAGGCAGTTGTTACAAGGAATCATGGAGCGTGTGAATGCACTTGGAAATGAGCCGAAGGTGGTCGTGGAGTTAGACAAAACATCATACGTGCGGGGATTCCGTAGAAAGTACGATGCAGCACAGTACGTAATGGATAGTGCTGTAAGTGACCTTTTGTCCATCGACAAGGCTGAGAAACTTACGGACTACGTTGACGGTACGTTGGTGGAGACTAGCACGGAACTTCGTAACTCCGACTTCTCCATGCCAATCAAGAGCAGTTCGACCATGCACGGACATGAGAACGGGGAGCGTACCATCAACGGCATGTATATCACGGACTTCTTTGAGACCGACCCAAGAAGCACACGGTATGTTGGTCGTGGAGGTAAGCATAAAGGGATTGACCTCGACCTTGCAATGAACGACCCTGTTTACGCTGTGTGGTCAGGTACGGTCACAGTCGCCAGCACCTTAAGAGGATACGGTAGAGTTGTTTATGTTAGCCACGGCAACGGATGGGAGACTCGCTATGCCCACTTAAACAAGATAAGTGTCAGTGTGGGGGATAAGGTTAAGGCAGGAGGTCTCGTTGGTCTAGGGGGCAACTCCGGTACTTCTCGGTCTAATGGGGGAGACGGTTCACACTTACACTTTGAAGTAAGGCTTAACGGTAAGGCACTGAACCCTGAGCAGTTCCTTCGCGGTAAGAAGACCATCCAGACCGCATCCAAAGCTGACCCACGAAACATACAGGATTCTGTTTTTATGGATGCTTCGGTTATGGCTGATTCATCGACTTCCCATGTGGAATACAACATGGAAGCCACGGCATATGTCGCTGATTGCCCCGGCTGTATAGGAATCACAAGAGGCGGCACTGACGTTCGCACATGGAAGAACTGGAAGATTATTGCCGTTGACCCTTCCATCATCCCCTTAAAGAGTAAGGTTGAACTTGTTGTCGATGGAGTAAGTTGGGGAGAATATCTTGCCGATGATACTGGCGGAGACATTAAAGGAAACCGGATTGACATACTTTTTGACACGAAGCCTAATGCCCTTAAGTTTGGTAGGAAGCCTGTCGTGGTGAAAGTGAAGTCTTGGGGAGACGGAAAGACCCGTTCAGCGGACACTACCGGAGATACAAGCATCGACAAAGAAATCGTGACGTACCAGTACAACAAGACAACTTCCAAGCAGACCTACTTCAAGGATTTTACAACCAAGAAGACAACGCTGGACGTTAAGAAGTACACCAAGACTGACGGCGCGGTACAGATGACGGTCATTGACGACGATACTCAGATGAACGTACTCGGATTCAAAGGTACGGGCGGGGCTGGTCAGGCTAAGACGATAGTGTTCGAGCATGACTGGTTTAAGGCAGGAAACCTTGGATGGTCATACTTCTCAGACCTTGAAATAGACGATGTAATTATCGTCAAGGTAAATGATTACGAGGTCGTGCGAATCAAAGGTATTAATGCCAAGAACGGTGTAGCTTATCCACCATCAATCCCAATGCCAAAAGGACATAACGTGGTCGAGATTACGTTTGCCAACTCTTCCAAAGCATCGAGAGGCAAGTTCGGTATTCTTTGGTTGCGGGCTAAAGAGTTTGATGTGGAGACGGTAGAGACAAAAACCTTATGGGACTTTGAGGACAACATGAGTAGCGCCAACAAGTGGACTCCGTACAGCACCGTTGTACAAAAAGACAAAGGTGACTATCAGGCAATCTCAACCAGTGGCGGCGAAGCAGGTATTGAGCAGCTAGGTAAAATCAAGAAGTTCCCTTTTACGATTAACTTCAGCCTGAAGACTGCGGCGGGCACAAGTGGAAAGCTGGTTATCAGCGATGGTACAAAAGGATTCCTTCTGAACATAAAGCATGACCAAATTTACACTAGTGGTGGTGGGACATACCAACTCAATACGGCTGCCGATTTCATTGAGTATACCGTAGTTTGCCATGACCAAACGGACATTGACGTATACGTGAAGCTTAACGATGTTTGGGTCAACACCGGAATCCGTGGGGCGGCGTTCGACTACCCATACCAGAGCAGAATCCTGTTCGCTGTGACGGATGGGACAATTTACCTCGATAGCATCAACTATGCTTCTAACGACTACGCCGTTGAGCAGTTGGCTACAGCTATCGGTGACACCTACAAGGAGAAGTGGTATGAAGTAGGGGAGTTCGTCTTTGAAGAGACGTACACCATCGATGTAGACGTAATGAATTGGGAAATCAATACCCATCTCGATACGACTATTAGCACAGCAAGGATTACGCTGAACAACGCTTCAGGTATCTACTCTCCATTGTGGGAGCGCAAACCGGAGTTTCCTGACGCATTCCGAACGGACAAGTCTCCCCTGAGTTACTACGAAGAAGGAGAACTGCGTCACGTCATTAGTGAGTACACCCCAATCAGGATTTACGCTGGATACGGCGAAGAAGTTGTTCGGGTATTCACGGGGATGATTAAAGGCGAGATTACAGAGAACTCTGCGGAGAAGACTATCTCCTTTAGCTGTGTGGACAGGTTCGACATGCTTGAGGAATTTGTGTTCTACAAGCCGATGCAGTACCCGCCAGAAGAAGCTTATGCGGGAGACGGTGGGGCGTTTGCTTGGATTAAATCAAGCATCGTGGAGGATATCGTTGTCGCTTCTGGATTCACCGCATGGAAAGTTCATGCAGAGGATATGGCTAACCCTGACTACGTAATTGAGGATACAGTGTACACTGACGTAAACAAGGGAAAGAACACATTCATGAAGTTCAACAAGGATAACGGAGAACTAGAAGCCGTTAGTCAAGAGAACATCATGGAAGTGGGTGGCTGGCAGAACCCGTTCGTGGCAAGTGTAACCTTCCCATTAGGTACAAACGCTTCCGATGCCTTGCAGTCTCTCATTCAGGACTTACCATACCGAATCTACTGCGATAGGTACGGGACGTTCAGAATGGAACGCATGGATTTCTTGGATGCACCTGATTGGGCCATGGTCTCTGGAATGAAGTGGGAGTTCATCGACGGCGAGAATCTAATGGAAGTCACTTCTTCTACGGATTACTCCCGTGTTAGAAACCACTTGATGATTTCCGGTACAGCAGGGATTGTCGAGCACTTTTTCGATAAGTCGCTGATAATTGCAACCAAGGGTAACATGCGTACCGCAGGTGCTCAACTGGATTGGATTGAGGAAGTCGATGGCTCTTCAATGCGTGGGCTGAAGGAGGACGTAGCCAACAAGATTTTCTTTGACTATAAACGTCAGGCGAGAACGAAGAATGTGGTGGTCAAAGGGAATCCGTTAATCGAACTGCTGGATTCAGTTTATGTCTACGACGCAAAGACATTCACGTCCAGTTACTATTTAGTAAAGGGAAATAGAATGGTGGGCAGTAACGAAGGTATTTTCAATTACCTTGAGTTGACCTGGCAGACACTATCAGAAGTAGGGTAAGCACATATGGGCAGGGAGCACTTACGTCTATGACGCTAATTGTTTCCTGCTTTTTCTTATAATGCCATAGAAGTGAGGTGGATTCTGTGGAGAATAGAAACTTTCTAAACTCGAATGAGATTTATCCCATACTTGACTTAATTCGTAGGGAGATGCAGAAGTCTGGTCTGTATACGGGCGGCGATGACCTCACAGTCATAAACAGTGCTCCTTTAGAACCAAATGTAATTAACGTGGAAGCCCGTAGAGAGATGGCAGGATACTCCGCTCTCGTAACCTCAGTGGTTTACACCTATGACAATGGGACTATTGAAGTGCTGACGCTTGAGAGGGACGAGAATCTAATCGTTAACGGCTTCCTTATAGAGATAGCATATCCTTCCAGAATCAACGAGCAAATGGAAGAGGAAACGGATATCGCATCTTTTAGCACCATTAGAGGGACTATTATTAGGGAGAACGGGTTGTTCAGTAATCTGGAACTCGAATATATAAAGGGGGTGTAGTGAATGTCTAGCGGCGCTAATTTTGCAAGTTACTTGGTAGGCGGTAGACTCGACCCTCCTTTTATGCCAACAAAAACAGAGCCGTACATTGAAGGGATTATGGTAGAGTCCCAAATGGCGGGCAAGGTCGAACATAAGCTAACCATTGAAGAAGATTGCGAACTGCTCTCTATTGCAGTAGGCGTATCCAACTATGAAGCAAGGGACTACTGGAACTTGTATGTAGGGGAACGGCTAGTCTGTAAGAACATTTACACGAAGGACTTACCGGAGGGCATGTACCTGACAGCAATCATCCCGTGTAAGCAAGGGACGCAGATTCATTTTGAGTTCTTTAATGAGGGCGGCAAGCCCAAGGTCGTATGGGCAAACTACCAAACTCTCAAGTAGGAAGAAGGTGATTAAATGGCAGATACTTCATATCAACCAACGCCGTGGCTCGACACGACTATCAATGAAGAGTTCCTGCTGGAAGGGCTTGCTGGAATTATGACAGCCAATGGGTGGACAAAGGTTACTGAGTTTACCAAGGTCGTCTACTCTAACAAGCTAACAAAGCCTACAATCAAGCGGTTCTATCTTCCGCTGGCTAACCCTAAAATTGATTTGCCGAAGGTACTCAACGACGATTACTACATTTTCATTGATGGGGAGATTGCTCCAACATCCTATTATACGGCGGTCAAGAATCCAGACGAGACAACCACGCTCACGTTTGAAGCAGGTGTGTCCGGTCAGGTAGCTATTTACTACAGCACAGTCGGGTCCACGGATGCCTTCGACTTCTACGTGACCAAGCATATCATCGTCAAGAACATATCGGGAAACTTATTCGGTATGGCGATGATGGCAAAAGTCAATGAGCAGATTGGACGGACAGGGTGCAAAGTACCATTTGCAATCTACGATAAAAATGCAGATTACGGTACGCAGTTGACACCGCAGGACAGCGGCGTATTCTCATGGGCCATCCAGAAGGCAAACGAAGATGCACTCTTTGAGCGACACACGCTTTACTTTTACCAGCTTGAAAAGTGGATTGGAAATGGGAAGATGTTGGTGGGTTGGGAGAAAACCGATGAACTGAAACGGGTTTCTCTGGACGTAGAGGTGCAGACAAGCATGTGGGGGCTGGACGATAACACGAATGCTCTTCAGTCGAGAATAACGGACGCGTTCCCTCAGATGTATCAATCTCCAATCGTTACAGCAAGGACTCGTATTCCTCAGCTTGAACATACAGAGAAGATTGCTTTCGTGGACGTGAAGTATACGAACTGGTGGGATGATAGCAAAGTGTTCGTCAAAGGATTCATTGACGGAAAAAGTATTATGTTAATCATCTTAGCTGACACTGCTCCGATTTGGGACAGCAATGCCGTACCTGCGATTCCTCTTTACATGGGAGACTTCGACGTAAATGGCCTGACTGAGGAAGTTATTAATCGGGATATCACGTTTGACTTCTACCGGAAGACGACTAAGACCTCGACGATCATCTCAGGAAAGCCAATGGTCAATGCAGGTTCTTATGTAAAGGTATGGCTCATGGGTGACACGGACGGCGACATGCCTGACGAAGCAGTCAAACTAACCATTGCAGGACAGGAGATTGGTCGGTTCAACACTGTGGGGGCGAAAGAACCGTCAAACAATCAGAATGATGCTCAGTTGATGGGTCAGTTTGATATCACAGGTATCGAGGGTATGTCCTCCGTAACCATTGAAGCAGAAAGTGGGGATGGGGTAAGTGGTTACACTCCGGTATCAGGTCGAATGTTCCTTGAGGTGCATATCGAGACCAATAGGAACGCTGAGGGAGCACCGTCTGCTCTGTTCTCAGGAACAGCGTACAACAAAGAGGGGGCAGACGTAGAAGCCGCACTCAAACAGTCAGCTAAGTTCGATTACGATGATGCGTCAGTTAAGCAAGAGATTCTACTGCCTGTTATGAAGGAATACCCCCACTACCCAAGTAACGGCGTTGACTCAATCATGGTCAAACGTAACAAGTTCGGAGCAAGGTATCAGGCGCATTACCTGTCATGGAATGTACCGTCAAACACTATGCCGCCACCCAGGGAAGATTCTGACGGACACAAGCACCCAAGAGCATGGAAGGATTACATGAATGAACAATACAAGTACCAGTTTAGTCCTTCAAGGTATAGTGGCAAAGCCCATTCATCCCGTGCGCTCCTGGTTCACCCTGAAGATGGCACGTTCGGAACACTGCGAAACGTTATTTTAACGTCTCCCTTAACTATAATGAATGGTGACGAGTTAAAGGCTGTGAGGGATTACTGCGATGACGAGAATAGGTATGAAGTTTATTCCTACTACTTGGTCGAAGGCATCTCGCCACTGACAAAGAGACCTGCAACGCCGTTCAGACCTGCCGCACTAGGCATCCTGAAGGCGGGCTACACTCTCCCTGAGATTCCTCCTGCACCACCTGAGCCACCAGCCTTGATTCTAACCATCGACCCTGCTTACTCAAGTATAGAAGAGGAAACACCAATCAGGTTTACTTCTATCTACAGTAAACACTCTCCCATTACAAACTTCAAGTGGGAAGTAGCAAGCGATGTGAACAAGGGGAGCTATACGGTCGATAATGCAACATTTACGTTCAACAATGTCGGCACGTATTCAGTCAAGCTTACGGTGTGGAATGAATTAGGTCAGAAGGCAACGGGTACGGCGACCGTATCGGTAACTGCCAAGTACGTTCCACCACCACCTGCTCCACCACCACCCGCAAACACATTGCAGTGCGGTAAGCTGAATGACTCTGGCGGCGGTGCTTACACTGAAAAACTCCATGAGATGGGTAACACGTCTGGACGAGTGGTAATCACCTACAACATGTACGGAGTAGCTGACCGAATGGATGTTTACTATCAGAATCAGTTGCTTGCAAGCACGAACACTGAGGTATCCAATGGCGGTTCGCTTCAGTTCCAGTACAGTCCTGTGGGCGGTGTGACGCAGATTAAAGTAGTGATGAGTTCTAGTTCAGGTTCAGGTTCATCGTGGGAATACTTGGTAAACTGCCCTGTGTAATAACAGGGCTTCATACAAGCAAATAAGTGAAGGGGTGTTATTTAAATGCCATTTATCGACACAACGCCTGCATCTTTTATCCCAAAGGTAACGGAGCAGGATATACAACCGCGTTTGGGCGACCTGCTTGCTACTCAAGGGTGGGAGACAGTCGCAAACTTTAAGAAAGTGACATTTGATTCAGGCATAATGCGAAGCACTTATACCGGACTTGATACTACTGACATTCCGATTTACGTAGCAGAGCATTTCATCTACAAGAACACGGAGGGTAAGATGTTCGGGGTGGCTGTCCTTGGTACTTGGAATCAGAATCTAGGTGTGCTGAGAAAGTTAAACAAGTCCCCTGACACTAAAGCACCTGCTCCTGCGACACTCCAAGTATTCTCTGAATGGGCGACAAACGAGTTCCGTAAGTACCGTTCTCCACAAACCTTGTACTTTTACATGGTCGAGAACCTTGCTGGACTGACTACAAACAACCCTGACATTACATTGCCTTGGCTAAATACCTCAGAACTCAAGAGGGCAGTGTTGGATATCGAAGTTGAAGTTTCAGGTTGGGTGGGCACAGGTGCATCAGCTACTTTTACAGTAACTAAAGCCGAAGGTAATCGGATGCAGTCTCCTATTATGCAAGCTGGTCTTCGGACAAACCTGCTGGAAAATTACTACGATGACACTATCAACTACGCCATTCAGAATACGAACTGGTGGGCTGACTCTGAAATCTCCATTAAAGGTCACTTGAACGGAGAAAGCCTGTTCTTCATCATCCAGTGTGATAATGTACCCGCACCGGAAGGGAATCTTGTTCCAGTCATTCCTCTTTACTTCGGTAAGCTAGATGCTATTGAAGAAGGTGACGATGCTTATGCAATGTTCACGGGTAGTGTGCCTATCGTATCTAGTACAGGTACGGCGGGGCTGACAGCAATCTCCGAATACGACTTTGATGACACTGCGAAGAAGCAACCAAACATCATGCCGCTCATGAAGTCTTATCCTAAGTTCCCTGCGAACGGTTTGGATAACATCATGGTAAGCCGTGGTAAACTAGGTGCTCGTTATCAGGCTTACTACCTGTCGTGGAACGCCCCTGCAAATGCTATCCCTCCAATGCGTACTTCAGTGGATGGTAAGAAAGATTACCCAAGGGCTTGGAACAACGCTGAGAATCCTCTTTACAAGTATTCCTTTAACCCATCCCGATACAGCGGTAAGGTTCACACCTCCAAGCTGTACGTAGTACATCCAGAAGAAGGGGTGAGGGGAGCACTGAAGGATACTATCGCATTGTCGGCGCTGTCCTTTAACGCTAACAAGTTGCGTGTAAAGAAGGAGCATTGCCCTGACGAGTTCGATGTATTCCGTTACTTCTTGGTCGAAGGCGTATCGCCACTGACCAGCAAGCCAGGAACTCAGTACCGCCCAGCGGGTATCGGATTGTACTTCAACACAGTCAATGACGAAGGAGTAGAAGTTACTTCTACGCCCCCAACACCGCCTGTAACCCCATAAAAATCAAGCCCTGCTGTGTAAAATCGGCGGGGCAATTCTAAACTAGAGGTGATCTATTGTGAGTTGGTTTGATGGAGATTCCACGATTCAGCTATTCCCCAAAGACCTTGAAGCGCTATTTAACTCCAAGGGATGGGATACATTCATTAAGTACCGCTCTGTATCGCAAGACGGTCTCAAGTTCGCAGAAGTCCGCTTGTTCAGGTCTCTTGGCTCGGATAATCAAATGCGTAACTTCGGCATGGTTTACGGCTACGGTAAGAAGAGTACCCCTGCATTGGGTGAGCAAGAGTTTATTTCTCAGAACTCCGTTCTTGGTGCGTTGATTAGAGATGAGACCTTGAATACCAAGTTCCAGTACCAAGTATTCCCTGTAATCGCAGACTCGGCAATTATCTATAAGAACGGTAACGTCGTGCCTTCCACGGATTACGCACTGGATGCAATGAAGGGCGTAGTTACGTTCACTTCTGCTCCTGAACCTACAGACGCAATCACATCCAACTATTCCCCATCCCCAATTGCACCACAACCAGTGAAGCGTATGTACTTCTTCACATTTGATGACGTGCGGGGCGAACGTATTGTACAAGGCGTAAGTGGTACTGTAGTAATCGGAGACCCTGAATCCATTTTACCTGATGGTGACGGAACTAAGAAATTGTTCCCAATCCCTACTGTAGCAACGATTAAACCTGACACTGTTCGGGTTTATGTAAATCAGGTCGAACAAGCCGCAACTAATTACACAGTTGACTACACTAATAATACTGTAACGTTCATTGGAAAAGCACCGGACGCAGGGGCAGAACTTCACGCATCTTACGTGAAAATTCTGAACGCCACAGGAACACAAACCCTGAACTACGGTGATATTATGGTTAAGAACTTTGACCCTGATAAACCTACCGACCTGATGAACGCTGTGTACTCGTCCATTTACTACATCTATCCGTCCTTGCCAACGGCTCTGTCCTTCACTCCGTTGCAGAACTTTGATAGAGGATGGCAACGCGACAGCACGATGTACTTTTGGGGGAATGTGACCAAAGACCGCATTGTAATGTTCTTCCGTCCAGACCCAACTCCGGGCGCAGAGAACACGTACTTCGCTCCATTGTACATCGGGCGGCTGACGACCCTCGGTAAAGCCCCTCGTAAGAACAACGTCATTATCTCCGGTTGCCGTGAAGCCGATGAAGTTGTTTGGAAAAAGGACATGAAGTTGGGTGCAGTTTACGTGGACTACGGAAACAACACTTCCAACGGAAACCGTGGAGTACAGTTACAGCAGTCTATTGGTGGTACGTACTACCAACAGCATTACCTCGCATTCATTACGCACGATAAGAGCATTGATGCGGGCGAAACCCGATTTAACCCATCGGTATATAGTGGCAAGTACCACATTTCTCCGATGTACATTGTTCACCCGAATGATGGCTTTGTAGGCAAGCTGGATGAGTGTTATGCCGTCCACCCTAAGAACATTTCTCAGTTGGATGAACTCGAAGTAGTTGAGACTTCTGACCATGAGGAATTGGGCAAGGGCAACGGAGTAAACAAAGTCTTCCACATGGCTCACTCGCCATCCCTGAAGGATGACGGTACGCCGTTCAAGCTTGAGGTTCAGGTGGATTGTGTAGACCAAACGCTCGGCACGGACTACACGGTTGATATCGAGACGAAGACAATCAGTTTCCTTGAGGGTAAAGAACCTGCGGCTGAAGCGGAAGTTCTTGCCACTTACGAGTACAAGCAACTGTACCGCTACACTTTGGCAGACACACCTGTTAGCCCGTTCACTCTAGCTAACATGTCACCGTTTGCTCCAATTGGCCTAGGCATCCTAAAAGAAACGCTTAAAAAGAACTCGTAATCTATAGTATGGGAGGTTGGCGGTGAATGATGAACGGTAAGAAATCTTACCTAATCAGCTTCACCGCCCTTTTTTCTAAAAGGGGCTATGAACTGAAAATTGGGTTTGAACAAATTATCAATGCTAAGAATCAATATCACCTGACCGCTCCCGTTAACAGTACCTATAAGACATTGATTGAGGATACCATGAAGAACGCAAACAAAGCCCCTCACTCGGCTACCGGATTATTCGGGCGGCTAGGGAGTGCTGAGTACATCACTCAGTATGACGGCTTTGAAGTAGAGACTGTAGTAGCTTCTATCGTATCGTACCTGTCAGGCATCCATAAGTATTTTAACGGCGAAACAGTCACAGACGGAACAACAGATGGACAGCAGGATGCACGTAGGCTTGAGCAGATACTTGAAGCTGAAGGTGCGGCGGTAAGTGAAGGCAGTCGGATAGACAAATTTTCACACCTTGAAGAACTGGCTTCCGGTGATCTTTATGACGTTAAGGTCTCCGTTGCAGAAGGTAATAGGGTTTCCATTTCCCTGTCCAACAAACAAAGTGTAATACACGCGCTCGAATCCACCGTATCCGGTATCTCACAAGACACTCAGATGGGCGGAATTGAATCCGCAGAGAACGGTGTCCGGTTGAATGCTGAAGAAGGACGGGCGGTACTTTCCAACATCGTCCGCAGTATCTTAGATGGGGAGATGGCTTTAACCAGCGTAGCTACCCATAACCCTGACATTAGCGTGGTAGGGGAACTACACTATACGGAAATAGGTGAGGTTGGGTTTGACAGAGCTGTCAGTGATTCTTATCCATTGGAGTATGCAGTCCTTGTAAGTGAGGGTAGTGAGCAAGGGTATGAACTCGCAGAGATAGCCGTAAAGGGATCTTCTCTAGAAGTTTACGTACTTACGGATACTCGACAGGAGGGTACTCTTGAGGGCAGGGAGGAAGCAAGACAGCTGGAAGTCACGGAGGATGCTTTCGTTTCTCGGACAGAGACAGGACATTTGGATATGGTATTTGATGCTCAGACAGGAACACCTGTTTTCGCTGAAAAGAGGAATGAAGCAGAACTTACGCTTACCACGGTAGCCGACACATACGGCGGCGGTGAAGCTGAGATGAATGAACACGTACTGGCAGAGACCCTTTACAACGAACCAACCATCTTGAGTGAGTATGTGATGGTGGACACGAATAAGGACGTAGACCTTCAGCCTTTTACTGAGGTTCATACTTACCAGAACGCCGATGCTCAGGAGTTCATTCAGACGGATACAGTTATGCAAGCAAGCCAGCAGGATGACGTAAGAGGTGAGTTGATTCAGTCTGTTTACGATGGTCAAGTGGAAAGGGTCTTGGTACAGGGAGAGAACGTACAGGATGCCGCAATGCAGGAGAGTTTGATGTACGACACTTTAGTCAATACACAGACGGACGAGCAGACCACCGCTGTTACCTACGAGAACGGGCACAGCCTCGAATTCTTATCCAAGGCAACCTCTCAGGTGAAGGACGCTAGAATTGAATCTACTCAGTCTGTGGACACAAGTGTCTCAGCAGATATGCAGGAGTTCCTGACCTACGATACAAGGCAGGACAGTGAACTTGAGACGTTCACTAGAGCGGAAAGTTGGGCTAACTCACTGCTCTTGATTGACCGGACGGTGACGGCTGACACAGAGCAAGAGGGCAGGCAGTCACTCGAACTGGAAAGCGGTAAGATTGAGATGGAGTATATGGCGGGCGTTGAAAGTTTAGACCAATCATACTACTTCGCTAAGCACATCACCAATTCCTCATTTTCAAGCTCAGATAGTGTCAAGGATGCCACTGAGAGCCTTCTTGTAACTGTAGAGTACACTTCGGACACGGCTAAAGCAGGAAGCCTTACAGACGCTTCTAGCGCTATTGGAGACAACGAAGGTTACCTCAAACTGGTATCCCAAGGAAGCGCCGTACAGGAATACAACGCTGACATTGACGATTTTACGGATGTTACGTATGTGAGCGGTGACGGGGCTATCCAGCTTATCAGTGACGCAGAAGTTTACGTGGGCGGCGACCCACTGGTTGATAGATTCATAGAAGCTACCGATAAGAGTGACAAAATGGATGCAGAATTCGAAGAGTGGACGGTAGCTGGCATGTCGAAGCGCATACAGGCAGAGGTAGAATCCCTTTATACGTTCGAGCAGATTCGGGAAGCGATTGCAGAATCGCCTGAAATACTGAAGGCGGTGCGACTCATGGAAATTATGTACGGCTCAAAAGCGGTCGATTTGATTGAAGCAGGGATGGAGAACATCATCCAAGATAGCATCACTCAAGGTTTCACACAAGCTGATTTCCCTGCCATTACGCAGACGGTAATCGAGAAGCTGAAACAGGCGGGGGCAGGGGTTACGGTTATTGCTTCCAATCAGGAAGAGGTGCACGTCGAACACAACAAGGGGGCAGACCTGAAAGCAGAGTCTCCGACGACCGGACGGTACGTAGTAGAACCGGAGGGCACGATGCCGCAGGGAATTTCAGGTGCTTCCTTATCGGACTTCAAGCAGACTGCAAACATTACTGAAATAAGCAGGGCAATTGCGGAAGCCAACAAGCACATCGGAGTCATTCAAGGACTGGACAAGGCAGATCAGAAGACCTTCGGTGAAGGTGTTAAGGAGACAGGGCTCACTGCGGCAGAGACCGACATTACAAGGGACGGTGTAGTTCACTTACCTGAGACGGCGTTATCTAACCCTACTGCTGAAGGTGTAGGTACAAAGCTTGAGACAGGTTTGGCGGGCATGGGATATGAAGGTGAGGTAGAAAGACCGGACACAGCCAACCAAGTAACAAGTGTAGAGGCTATCAAGCAGGACATCGAGTCCGCCGCACAGTCTGACAGCAAGCATGTAAGCTATAAACACAAGACTGAGATAGCGTTATCTAACCCTACTGCTGAAGGTGTAGGTACAAAGCTTGAGATAGGTTTGGCGGGCATGGGGTATGAAGGCGAGCTAGAAAGACCGGACACAGCCAACCAAGTAACAAGTGTAGAGGGCATCAAGCAGGATATGGAGTCCGCCGCACAGTCTGACAGCAAGCATGTAAGCTATAAACACAAGACTGAGACAGCGTTTAATGGTACAGGTGTGGACGGTGTGTGGCACGGCATTAGTTTGGGCGAACAACGGACAGACAGGGATGCAGTGACCCATGAAATCGAAGGCGCTCGAATCAGTGACGGAAACTCACCTACAGCTATTCAGGAGTTGGAGGATGCTTGGCATAGCGATGTTGCGAAGGAGACTGTTCTTTACGAAGAACACACAGCAATGTTTACGGACAAAGGGTATGAAGCAGTGGAGTCCAAGCTAGAAGGGGCTACCAGCGGCAAGTCTAATGACGCATTTGTGGTGGGTATAGAAGGAGCAACTTCCTTTATTTCCGAAGAAGCTGTGGTTCATCAAGGAGAATCAGCCCAATACCATGACGGCTCGACAATGGGCGTTATTCATGAGGGTGAATCGGCTAATATTGATGATAGCAGTAAAGTTGGAACTATCTCGGAAATGGGGACAGCAACAACGACAACCAATGCTGAAGCAGTCACCCATGAGTTGGAGGGAGCGGTAAGCGGTAAGGATACGGGTGCCTTTATTCAGGCAGGAGAACTCGCTGAGCACATCTCACATCAAGACCTTGCAGTCATTGAGGATTTGGAGTCAGGGGTACGGAAGAGGTTGCAACTTGAGACTGATATCCAAGACGACTCCAAAGTGACGAATCACCGTGAGCCTATCGAGACGCATATCAGCGAACCGGAAGAAGCCGCTAGACCTACTAAGGCGATTGAGGTGGGAATTGAAAAACCGGAGAAAGTCGACAGACCTAAGCTTGTTCTTGAGGTCGATATCGAGCAATCAGAAGGTGCAGAACGACCTAAACGTGTAATCGAGACGACAATTGAGAAATCTGAGGGGGGTATTCTCAAGACACCTGAAGAACCGAAGAAACCTCGCATCTGGCTCATTATCGGTAAGATAGCTTCTTGGAGCATCTGGAACTGGAAGAAAACAAGGTAGGTGATAATAATTGGGAATCTATAAGAAGTCGAGTGGCTTAATCTTCGATGACAGGTTCGATAGCGGGAGTATTCATTCCCGCTATACCCTTTCACCTAGTGATGCTGTTTCAATCGACAATGCTTTAGGTCAGGTCATCATTCCGCACACTGAAAGCGACACTTCTATTATGTTCGATGTTCCTGAAGAGCAGACTGTGCTAATGGAAGTGACCGCTGACTACGTGCCGACAGAACTGTTAGATGAAGGCGGTATTATCATCTGGCAGGACGGATACCACCGATTGGAGTTTCTTGAGAGTAAAGACACAACCATTAGGGAGTATAGCCGTTGGCGGGCACTAAAGAAAGCAAATAAGTGGACGTTCTATGCCCATCGCGGTAGTGGGTGGGAGATATTCGATACTGCTCCTATGGTCGCTGAGAAGATGGGTGTCATCCTAAAGAATAGGGAACAAACTAACTTCGACACTCTGAACCTCGATAGGATGGTTGTCTGCAAGAGCGACAAAATTACGATAGGCAACTTACCTACGGGGTACTCAGTTTACCTCTGTGACCCTGACGGAAATTCAGTGGCTTCAGCGGTGGTTGAGCCTAACTGGACAGGCTGTGAGATTGAACTGCCCTTGATGCCCTATAACGGGATTATCAGGGTTTACGATACGCAAGGTACGCTCCTATCAAGTCTCGGCGCATTCGATATCTACGGTGGCGACATTTACCTGTTTGGCACTGAACTAAAGGTTATCTGGAATGGTAAGGAACTTAACAAGGAGACCGACACGTATCTTGGCACGATGTATGAAAATCAGATTCTCGTTCAGATGTTACTACAGAACCCTTCCAAGGAGAAACCTGCAAACACCATATCGCTTGGCATCCTAAAGTATATGGAGACGTTCGGGTACGAGTGGGCAGACATTTGCCATGATGACGGGGCAGACACGCCGACAGAGGAGTTCTCGAAGCTTCTAGATATGGGCAGTTTACCACCTCTTGGAGAACGAAAGTTCTGGATGAAAGTTGAGAGGATGGAAGACCGTTTCCAGATTAAACCCCTGCACTTTATTCTGGACATTAACCATACGTAAGGAGGTGAGCGTAAATGGCAGGAACGAAGATGACCCTTCGCCGCTACGGGAGCGGTGAGTTTCAGTATTGGGATGAACAGGAAATCATCGTAGACGAACAGTACCTTTTATTAGAGCGTGGGTTGTTCATCTACCTTGACCACGAATACCGGATGGGCACGAAGCAGTTAGACGTGTACTTTAACGGAGCACACTTGCTAGAAGGCGGCGGCTACGAAGAGATTGACCCGACAACTATCCGGTTGGACTTAGGGACGTATGAAGGAGACACACCCCTTGCTGGACTTCCTGTACAGCTTCAGGTGGGCGATGAAATCCTTATCCGTACATGGAAGCCTGAATACCGTCAGGGCAACGGGAACATTGATGAACTCAGGTTCTTGACTCTGGAAGAAGAGATACGGAAAGCAAGGCAATACAAGGACGCTGACGCACCTCATTCCAGCCTTGATGAACGTCTCGATTTTATTGAGCGGCGGGTAGAATCCAAGACAATGGTATTCTTCCTGAGTCGGGTGTTTGACGGAGTAGCCAAGCTAGTCATGCGCTTCCCGTATGAGGGAGATATCACTGAGGTTTACGCTTCCACATCACGTGAGGGAGACGCTGACACTATCTTCCAAATTGAGAAGTGTTCTCAGGAAAGTTACGACAGTTTGAACCCAACATGGGAGACAATCTTCCACAGCAATCTCGTGGTAGATGGGAACGAGCGTTCCAGTAGAACGTCAGACAGACCTTACGCTGTATCCGTTCCTAGAATCAACAAGGATGACCATTTCCGTATCAACGTGGTCGAACGTGGAGAAGGCATTGAGGGTGTAACAATAGAACTGGTAGTGCGGTTAGGATAGTTCCACAGTTTACCAAACCCACAGTAAAATATTGGACTACTTGCTTATAATGTATGTGCGGTAAAGAGCCGCAAGATCGTAAAGGAGAGGTGAATAAATATGGCAGGAACTAGGGGTATTGCTAGATTCCGTGGTGAACAGTTGAACAACAAGTTGATGCGTAATAACCACTTCGATGTTGCCAACAAAATCAATGAGCAATATTTGGATATTGATTTCCACGCACACCGTGAATCCCTTGAAAATACCAAAATCGACGTGTTCGTTCAAAAGAATGATGTAGCTGTAGGTGTGGGGCTGAACTCCATCGCAATCACGCCCGACATTCTAAACACTAACGTAGCAGTTGACTCCAACACTGAGGGTACTGTTGTCGGCAACGTAATCGAACTACGTAAGAATGGCACACAAGACTTCCCGTTTATTGATGAAGACGGAGATAGAGTTTACGGTAAAGTACGTGAAGATGCAGGAGATTTCTACCTTGACTTCTTCAGTGAAGTTGCAGGAGTAGAAGCCCCTTACACATTCGTAGATGCGGTAACATTCGACTACAAGTACATTACCCGTACTAACCTGTCTGTAATTCCTGTTGATGCTATTGTTAGTGGCGGGGCAGGTCTCGTAGCAGATGCCGTCGATGCTAAAGCCTACATGAACCTTAACCAGTTGATGAAGGACATTTACGGTGGCGGTGGCACTCTGGACAATGACGGTAACGCTAACCTCGCTACTAGCATTGTACAGCAAATTGCCAACGAGATTCAAGCACGTACTGAAGCTGATACAGCTATCCGTAACGACTTGGCATCCACTGCGGCGGCTAAAGGTGCGAGCCTTGTTGGGGTAGTCGTTGACCCTAACTACGATGGTGCAAACGTTCAGGCTGTACTGGCTGACCTTGCACAGCGTTTGGTAGAAGTTGAGACGCTGACTGTGGGCATCGCTAACCGTGATTCTGACTCTGCCAATGGCTACTTCAAGGCGGGAAACTTCGGCACGGCTGAGGGTCGTATCGTTGACCTTGAGACTGCCGCTGATGCTGAGTTTAAGGCTCAAACTGACCGCTTGGTGAAACTTGAAACTGAAGATGAAGAAGAAGTGTTTGAAGCGGCGGGCGGTGAGACTGAGTACGTGTTCCTTAACGGCTTGGCTAAACCTAAGACTGTCCTTCTGTCCATCAACGGTCAAGTACAGACACCTACCATCAACTTCGAGTACCTTGTAGACGGTAATGGCGCAATCCGTGGTGTAAAATTCGCACCTGAGACGTTGAAGATCACTGACGGAATCCCTGATGTACTGTACGTCAAGTACAAGAAGATTCTCTAGTAACTAGACCCCTTTATCGGGGTCTTTTTATTTGCCCCGAACCTAACTATAAAACGACTAATATAGTAGTGTACTTTACACGGCAATTGTTAAGGTTTCACCTGACCAACCTATATTGTCTATAGCTTGACAAGAACAAAGTCGAGAACTAAGCAATTAAGGGAGGAAATACAATGCCAGCACCAATAGTTTCTTGGTACACGTCCGATAACTCTTCGCAAGTAACTCAGTGGGATATCGGTACAGTTGACGCAGGTTCGTTGTCCACTACCTTTACGGTACTGATTTGGAATAACCGTGGCGGCTCGTCCGCAGTATCCGATATGCAGAACTGCACAATCACAACTAAGGATAGTTCGGGTGGTAACACGGGTGAACTTGTAACAAACACTTGGATTGAAGTTAAAGTGGATTCTCTATCCGAATCCACGTTTACTGCTATCGGCGGCACAGTCACGAAAGATATTCGTGCTACGAAGTCTGACACTCCTGCGAAAACAATCAAAGGAGCGGCAAATGACGGTAACATTAATACTGCTAACACAACGGCAAACTTATCGAAGGTAACTCTTCGTGCCAACGTACCACCAACAGCTACAGCAGGATTAGTAACATTCCTGACACGTGTGTCTTACCAGTACGTGTAAACATTGACTTCAATACAATGAAGGAGGAATTCATAACATGCTTTCGATTTTCAATGAACACAGCGGGATCTCTCCTGTAGGACAAGACTTCGTGTGGGTGGGTGAGTACATAGATGGTACTTACCTATCCGAATTCGACCTTACAACCAAGGAAGAGAACAGTTTCTACGATATTGATCGCGATCGGTTGGTTCGATTTGGCGTTATCGGTCACGGTAATAAATTTTTCTTCGAGAATGACGGTGTGTTCAACCTCGGTGGCTCGGGAATAGAAGTTATCTACAAGGACGGGGAAAGAGAGTACAACCTTACCGGTCACGCTGGAAAGTTTCACGATATCATCACCTACAAAGATGCGGAGTCTTCTGTGAACTTTGCTGTGGGTCAGGGCGGAACTGTCGCTGACACTACAATTACCCAATTTAACTTTGGATACAAGTCTTTGATTGAGATTGACGGAGTAACCTTCCAGTTTAAAGCTACTTGCAGAATTCCATTCGGTGAGCCGATGTATATCAACTTCTGGCTTGTAGCAGATCAACAGCTTAACGGTGTGCTTCTAATCAAGAAGAACAACCGAATTGCCACAGAACTCAAAGCACCACTAAGAAAAGGCGTGGGCGGCGAAGTTAATTTCGGACTGTCTTGAACCTAAGACAGTCTTTTTCTATATAAGGAGGAACGTCCATGCCGTATAAAATAGGAAATCTAGTGTTCACAGGACAAGCCGCATCGCAGACGGTGAATGGCTCTGTGGCTGATGTTATGGTCGGAGATAAATACCTATACGTTGCTTCATATAACTTGAACACCGTATATGTTTACAATAAAAATGCTGACGGAACTTTTGGTTCTTTAGTCAGGAGCTTAAATTGGGTCGCAAATGACAGTTACGTCCAATATATTTGTGCAAGCGGAAGTTCAGTGCCTTATGGTTATGCCGTTTACACTAAAGACGGGCAAGATTACCTTGTCGGTTGGTCTTCTAGTCACGCTTTACTGTTCGAGTGGACTATTAGGCAGTCCGACCAAGTGGTTGTAAGCCGTACTCAGTATGCTGCCCCTACCACAATGGGTTCATATGGTCGTGGTGGTTGGGACGGAAGGGACGCTGTTTGGTTCTGGAACAGGAATGACATGAGCATATATAAGTGGGATTTGAATAACAAGACTGGTGGGTTGACCAAGGTTGTTGGCATACAAGGTAGCGGTTATGCTCTTGACTCAAGTTACACAGGGAGCGGTCTCTTAGTGGATGGAAATTACGCTTATTGGGGTTCTGGCTCGAACGAAGCTGACGGGTTTCTTGGGTGCTTTAGCTTGTCCAACGGTTCGTTAGCAGAGTCTATCATGAAAAGTGGTAATCTATCAAGCTTCGGAGTCACTGCTATTTCGGGAAACACGGGGTGCATCCAGATAAACCCTACCAACAGAGGTGTAGCGTACTACTTTACCTTCAGTAACACAGTTAAGACCTTATTCCTTACTAACTTAGTTGTATCTAATACTACAATCCCTACCACTGCACATGACGACTTTGATATCCAGTTTGATATCTCCCTTGAAACATTAGGTAGTGCGTCCTCAGCCACGTTCCGTGCATTGATAAATGGGACGGTAATTAAGCCTTTCGCAACTTTATTTCCACTTCCAGTGACTAATAATACTGTAACAGTCCCAATTTCCAAAATGGTCTTGGGGGATAACACCTTAACGTTGGAACTTAAGGATAATTACGGTGGAGTATCAACAAAGACCTTCATCATCACGGTGACGAATAACCAACCTATAGTCGTAACCAGCGTTTCAAGATCAACTACGCACGTGGATAACGTAATCTTTGAAGCCTATGTAAAGGACGAACCCACCGACCTCATGACGTACAGGGTATTGCTAAATGACATTGTGGTTAATGACTGGACAGTATCAGGTTACAACTCCCCACTGACTGTTCGGCGCTCGTTCAGGGCTGACCAATTAAACATCGGTAGCAACACGATTACTATTGAAGTGAAGGATAACTACAAGACCAATACTGAAATTGTATCAGGCACAATTACGGTGACAAAGGTGAACACAAAACCTGAGTTGACGGTGGCCATGAAAGGAAACACACTTAACATACTCATGCAGGACGCTGACGGAGATATGGTTAGGTTTAGAGTTCTGCTAAATGGTGAACAGGTTATCCCTGAGTCCGGTTACTCTGCCCCGTTCCCTTCACCTTTAGCTGTTACGTACACCTTACCCAAGAAGAAAATCATCACTAACCAAGTTAATACAGTGAAGGTTGAGGTAATCGACTCGGCGGGAGACATATCAGAGTGGTCTTCGACAGGAGTACTAGGGTACAGTGGACTGATGTTTAAGGATGCTTCTAGCAACTTCTATACTACAGACTTCGGGGTTATGCTCAAGTATCTGGATGTTGGAGTCCTTTATGCTAGGGAGCAGTCAGGAATCTTTGAGTTGTTCGTAGAGAATACGCTCGGATATCCTGTAAAGAATGTCAAGATTAAACCGTTACAGGGAGACCTTCACCCAATCAACGAGAAGGTTGAGGTCAGCATTAGCAATGCGCCATTCGCTCCTGAGAGTGAACTGCTTTACCCTGACACCTACGACACAGGAGACACGCTTAAGTTCTATGTCCGTCTGACAATGAACGACTTGGCGGTGGGTGGAGGTAACTTCAAGATTAGAGTAACAGGCAATGCCCTGTAAGAAAGGGAGGTCAATACAATGGCTAATCATAAAAACAACCGCCTAATTGTAGATTCTACGGGCGTGAACCGCACAGCGGGCGCTCAAAACACTGTAGAGTTTTGGATGTTCTGGCGGGGAGATGATGGGCAGATGCCCTTCGGCTTTGACAACTACGACATTTACTTAGTGTCTGGAAGCTTAGGAATCAACACAAATAATAGTGATGTTATTGGGATAGCAAGCAGTGGTTTAGCGAATAAGTGGGTACATGTGACGGCTGTCTTCTATAACGGAGTACCTAATGCATCAAACCTGGAAATTTATATTAACGGGGTCAAGCAGACGATAGCACAGCGCCTTGGTAGTTCACGCTCAATGACTGTAAGCAACTCAGCGGCGTTTGGTGGGTGGTCTCTGAGCACTTCTTACCAGTTTAACGGATATATTCGTAACGCCCGTATTTGGAATAGGAAGCTGTCTGCATCTGAGGTAACAACCGTAATGAACACGGCGGGGGCTGTACCCACAGGGAATGGACTCGTCGGACAGTGGTACACAACCTCCATCGAGAACGTAGCACCTCAGTACGATTACGCCTTTGCGAGTGGATACAGCAGGTTCGACCCCGTTGGTCTTCTTACACCTAACACGACATATCCCTTTGATGACAACGGAGACCCCTACGCAGGTTTTACGTATCAGTGGGACGTTCCGATTCGCTTTACTAAGCTCAGATTTAAATCGCACCCAAGTTACCCAATTAAAGGGGTGTCCATATATGTAGATAACGTGAGAGTCGTCACTAACTTAACCATCACAAACACTTGGTACGAAGCGAGTGGTAACTGGTATGGAAGTACCGTGACTCTTGTAAGGACAGGTACGGGAGACCAAACCATACAGCAGGTAGAGTTTTACGGGGATGTGCTGAATAAGGATTATTCTTTGAATGTAACCAAGGTCGGTGAAATACCTGCTTGGTACGTATACAACATGCAGATGGTACAGATTGATAACACGTTGGATGTTATCGGTGACACAGGACACGGAGGTAACGACATATGGCACATGGTCAGAACTGCTACTGTGGGCGGGTCAGTAAGCTACGTAAGAAATTACCAGCTAACTGGTATGCAATATACTACTACGCATCCTGACTGCTATGATTACAACCCTTGGAACGACCACCTGTACATTATCCATGACGAAGACCCTTATACCATGTACAAGTACCGTATTAATAAGCCAAGTATGAACTGGAATCTGACCTACACTGCGAAGTACACCTTTAGTTCAAGCTTATCCAACGGCGGGGTGCTGGTAACGTGGGCAGGAACTAAGTTCGCATTCAACAAACAAACGAATGAAGGATACGCTTACCTACTCGCTAACGGTCTTGGTCAAGGGACTACGGCTAAATTGTACAAGATCAAGCTGGACACTCCCAATGCTATACCAGAGTTTGTCGTAGATATTCCTTGGTATGCTCCAAACAACTTAGTTAGTTTCGCTGTCACGGACGAGTACGTATTTCTTCCGTTATCCGGCGGGGTACGTCTAGGGGCGTACAGTAAACGTTATGGTAATTTAGCTAACTCCTACCCCATGATTGGAAATAAATTAAATAGTTACTTCAGCGCTTCCAGCTTCAACTACGGCGGGGCGACATACATTACCGCCAACGGATACCAGTACGGGCTTATTCAACTAAGTGTAAGAAACAAGCGACCTTTAATTAATGACCTGAAGGCAACACCTGCCACGCTGACACGTGAAGACTTCCGTGTTACCGCAACGATAGGGCATACGAATGACTTGCCAACCTCCTACAAGATATTTGTTAATGGGGTGGAGAAAGCCACCGTATCATCCCTTCCAGTGCCTATTACAGTCAATCACCTATTATCTAATAGGGATCTTGCTTTAGGTTCCAACACGATAACGCTGGAAGCTATAGATACGCACTCTGCTAAGGTGACGGCTGTAGCGACCGTCCTCAAGACAAACACTGACCCTTTCCTTAATATAACGGCATCTACGCTGACCTGCCATAAGGAGCACATCTCCCTTGAGATAGTCGTGTCTGACGCAGAAAAAGATAAGGCTAAGTTTCAGATTTTACTTAACGGGGTTGCTAAGTACCCCGACTCAGGAGGGTTCACTGAGAGCCTAAATACACCGTATACCTACGTATACTCACTGCGTAACAGTGACCTTCTAATTGGTGACAATACGGTTATAGTGAATGCGGTAGACGAGTACGGGGCGACAGTGAGTAAAAATTTGACCGTCAGTAAGCTAAATAAACTACCTCTAGTGGAAGCTGAAGTTAAAGGGCAGACCCTATTTGCTCACATTACTGACGATGACGGGGATGCCGTTCGTTACAAAGTCTTGATAAATGGTTCACAGGTTTACCCTCCCTCCGCTGGTGTATGGACGCAGTATATACCGACTCCCATTGACGTTCAGTTCATGATACCTAAAGAAGTTATTGTTTTCGGCAACACTCACAAGGTAGAAATCGTGATGGAAGATGACATGGGGGAGAGCAAGACTTGGCAGGAAACCACCCTGATTGACTACGCAGGTCTTATGTTCATATCTGAGGACGGTCAGTATTACTCTACTAATATCGGTGAGGTTCTGAAGTATCTTGAAGTAGGGACGATTGTGGCAGGCAACTTGTCAGGAATGTTCAAAGTTACTCTGAAGAACACCATTGGGTACGAAGTAAAGAATATCATACTGACAACGGCGCAGAAAGACCTTAATCCTACCGAAGAGGTCGTAGAGTTGAGCCTGACGGACAAACCTTTCACCGCAACTAATAGGATAGAGGTTGATTCCCTAGCCCATGCGGAGAGCGTACCTTTTTACGTAAGAATCAATGCTTCACCAAAAGCCATTGGCGGGGGAGAATTCGATGTAAGAGTCGTAGGAGACCCCGCTTAATATGCGGCTAGGAGGGAATAAATGAGTACTCAATCAGCACTGCACTCGTCGTACATTAAAAACAACGGTGACGTTTACTTTTTTGGGCATAACAGCTACGGTCAGCTAGGGTTTTCATCCTCTGCTGTTTACCCTTACCAAACAAAGGTTTCTCAACTACCTAATGTCAAAATGGTGGCTGAGGGGCACTACCACTCTGCTGTACTCCTTATGAATGGAGACCTGTATACCTTTGGGTACAGTTACTACGGTCAGCTTGGTGACGCAAGGGGGTGGAGAAACAGTAATGCGTATCCCACGCCTGTAAAGGTCATGTCCGATGTTAAGGAAGTAGCCTGTGGATACCTGCACACGGTTGTCTTAAAGAATAACGGTGACGTATACACCTTTGGTTATAATAATTACGGCAGTCTAGGTAACGGAAGCTCAAACGATAGCTACGTACCACAGAAGGTAGCCACAGGTATTCGTAGGATAGGGGCAGGGTATACTTCTTCGTTTACGATCGACCAAGAGGGTAAGCTTTATGCTACAGGGTACAACGGATACGGTGGGCTTGGTATCGCAGGGACGCAGGCTAGGTACAGCTTCACCTACGTCATGGATGATGTGCGCCAAGTGGACGGAGGTGTGTACCATACATTGTTCCTGAAGAATGATGGTTCGGTGTGGGGAGCAGGGTACAACTATCATGGTCAAACAGGCAGAGCCACAGGTAACAGTACAAGTAACGCCTACCCGACACCTCACAAGATTATGGATAATTGTCGCTCAGTCACTTGCGGCGGGTACTTCTCAGGAATTGTGACAAATGAAGGTAAGTTGTATACCTTCGGTAATGACGATTACGGTCAGCTAGGCAGAGGGTTCGTAGGGGGTAGTATAAATCCAACACCTACATTGGTGGCGGCAAACACCAAGCAGGTAGCTATGGGTTACTATCATACTATGGCGCTGGACTACGAAGGTAATGTCCGGTCTGTAGGTTACAACCATTATGGGATGTTAGGTACTACTGTAAATAACAACAGCGGTAATGGTGTAGTTGCGTGGCAGAACGTGACAAACGATGTTAGACGGCTCATGGGCGGTGGTGAAATCGCCTTTGAGTTCTCTGCCACCAGCGTTACGAAGGAGTTCCACAAGGAAGACTTCCAGCTAGTCGTCACAATTGACCACGTACAACATGACCTCATATCATACAGGGTGTTAGTAAATGGTACGCAGAGATTCCCTTCGAGTGGATGGACTTCTCCACAGTTACCTGATTTCATGCTTACTAAAGACCTGTCCCATACTTACTTTGACTTGGGCGGCAACTCTGTAATGCTGGAAGTCAGGGATACGACAGGAATGACTGATGCCATTACGTGGACGACAACCAAGACTAACATTGCCCCCACTGCTTCCCCTGAACTGTCTGCCGTTCAGATTCACAAGGACAACATCATGATTGGCGGAACAGTGTCCGACCCTGAAGGTGATAAAGTACAGTACCGTGTGCTCCTGAACAATGTTCAGAAATACCCGATTACTAGCTTTACAGAACTTGAGCCGTCACCTGCAACAATCGGCTTGGTCATCAACAACGCAGACTTCAACGTGGGGGCTAACACCCTGAAGATTGAAGTAAAAGATGACTTAGGTTCATTGACGACTTGGACGCAGGTAATCATTAAGACAAACACTGCCCCTACGATAACAGGGACGGTAAAGGGTAACTTCCTTAACGCCACAGTTAATGACTCAGATATCGACAAGGTACAGTACAGGCTGACGTTAAACGGAGAACAGCTATACCCGCAGGATGGTTATACCGGATACAACGCGGTACCTCTAAGCATTCAATACACCATTCCGAAGACTAAGGTCAAAAATGGTGTTAACAACGTACTCAGAGTTGACACGTTGGATGAATTGGGCGGGGCTAGGTCGCTGGATATCACTTTCGTAGGTATCCTATCAGGATTGATGTTCTGCGATGCCGCTGAGTCATTCTACTCGGATGACTTCGGAGAGGTAATTAAGTACCTCGACTTCGGTACAATCGTTGCAGGGCAGACCACAGCGGCAGAGAGGGTGTTTGTAAAGAATACTCTAGGCTATCCGGTAGAGAATGTCCGGTTGACAGTAGACCAGCGAGAACTTGACGGTACGAACGCTAAAGCAGAGGTAAGTAAGCTAGACGCTCCTTTCGATCCGCTTGACAAATTGACCTACGTGGAGCAGTTAGAGCATAATGCGAAGATTAGCTTTTATGTTCGCATAGCCGCCAACCGTCAATCCATGTGGGGCGGCATGTTTGATATCCTTGTCAAAGCTGACCCAAGCAAAAGCTAAAATGCGCCCTTGCTATCTTATAATGATGGTAAGGGCTTTTCATATGTAATTACAATTCCACTCAGAGGTGATTTTATAATGGCTAATGGAGTTTATAAGGGAGGCACAGGAACAGCGAACGACCCTTATCTGATTGAAGATGGGTACGACCTGTTTGAGTTCTTGAGCAAGGTAGGTACTATTAACACATCCAAGTGTGCACAGCTAGTTAATGACATTGACCTTAATATCGCCCCTTACAATACAGGTCTTGGGTTTTATCTTGGGCATACAACAGCCTTTCTTGGTACGTTCGATGGGGATGGGTACGTAATCAGCAACTACTTCAACCGACAGGCTACCAATTACGGGGGCTTGTTTCCTCAGGTTGGGGCAACCGCAGTAGTTAAAAACTTCGGTATGGTAAACGTAGATATACAAACAACGGGCGTAGCTTATATGGCGGCTGTGGCAGGGTCAATGACTGTGGCGGGAGCGCTGATTGAGAACGTATATGTCAGTGGGGGTAAGTTTTACGTGGGCGGCTATTCCGGTCTGATTTTAGGGAGTATGTCGAATGGTACAATTCGCAACGTTTACTCGCTCAATGTCGATATCAAGCAGTATTCCAACTACGTAGGCGGTATCGTAGGAAGTATATCTTCAGCCAACCCTCAATGCTATAGTTCGTGGGCTTCCAATACTATATCCTATAATTCCAATAACTCTTATTTGGGAGGGTTTGCAGGAGGCTGGACGAACAGTGTCCCGATGAATATTATTAACTGCTATTACAGCACAAGAATGAACTATGCAGGGTATAACGGAAACCTTGCCTTAGCTGTTACGGAGACGCAACTCAAAGACCCTTCTTATATGTACAACCTGAATGCTAACCAGACAACAAGCGTAAATACGTTTTGGGTTCTTCGTCCGGTATCCTACCCTGCTTTGTGGTTTGAAGACTTCATGTCGTTCCTCCTACTTGACGCAGGTAAGCCGATTACAAACTTGGACTTTGGGGCAGTGCTTGAGGGCGGCAACTCCCCCACTAAGAAGGTCAGGCTAAAGAATGGGTATAAGTACCAAATAAAAAGTATTAATGTAGGTTGGGCAAGGGCGGCAGGGGTGTCAGATAAGACAGAACTTCAGCTTAGTTTGGATGGGACATTCACTGACAATGCCAACCCACTTTCCTTGAACGGGTTAAGTATCCTACGTGGTAGAGAGTTTGACTTGTACGCTAGAGTAAAGACCTATGATGGGGTAACTGGTGCAGGGCAGTTCGATATAACCGTAACAGTGACTTCGGCAGAGTAATGGGTTTTTCATCTCAATACAATGGGATAGGAAGTGGTTGAATTGTCAGCATCAGGAATCATTGGTGCGGAGTCGAGTTTTTCGGCTTCGCACGTTAGTTTAACCAAGACTCTTTTCCTACCACTGTCGGCTACCCATACCATTAATGAAAATACCCCTTATACCTTAACTGCCAACCATAACGTCTTGCTGAAGACAGCAACGTTCAATTTAACGGCAAGTCATAGAACAGAAGGGAAGTCGCCACTTTTATTAACTGGTAGCCATGCAGTTCTCCCTAAGAGTGTGCGGTTGAACTTAACCGCTAGACATAACACGGTGGAGTACGGGACGAGTGACTTACAATTAACAGCAGAACATACACTTTATTCTAAAACATTCAACCTTCAAGCATATAACAGGATAGACCCTAACACCACTTACTTTACCGCTGAACATACTTCCATACTTAACGCAGTGGCGGCTGATTCGGAGATAAGCAGTAGCCTAGCAGTAGCCCCTCCAATCACTGAAGCGTTGAATGGTGCTATCTCCGTAACAGAGACGAACACAATGGAAGGTACATCGTTCATTTGGGGTGTAAGGGATGCCGACCTGAATACGAAGGTAAAAGTCAAGAGAACGGAAGATAGCTACCTTAAATCGCAGATAGCCGTTAGAGAGTCCAATACTATGGACGGTACGGTTGATATCTTCGGTCGGGGCGAGACGGAAATCAAGAGTAGTATCTTTGCGATGGGTGTCAGTGAGTCTTACATCGACGGTCGAATTGGTGTCCGTATAAGAAACTCCATGACAGGTAATACCGACATTTGGGGCACTGATAACAGTGACCTGAGCGTTAATGTAAACGTCAAGCAAGTCTCTGACCTGCCTATGACGCTAGGTGTAACCCCTGCAAACAAGATGACAGCAATTGTAGATATTCAGCAACCTACGAGAGTAACCGATAAATTGACCGCTAAACGTGACGCATTCGTTCGTCAAGCATACCCTAAGCTGAACTACGGCGGGGAGCAAACGTTGGTTACAGGTTACAGTGCAACACGTGAAGAAGTGTTCCGAAGCATTGTCGGCTTCGATATTACTAATCTCATGGGGCTGACCAACGACTACAAGATTGAAAAAGTAGTCATGAAACTGAAGCATTCAATCGGACGCACTCCAACTATCCCAATTGAACTAAGCGCCGTCAATGGTGCTTGGACAGAGTTCGGAATCACTTGGAACAACCAACCTGACTCCGGTGACATTGTTAGCCAAGGAGACTACGTTGTAAACGCTGAGAAAGGCTTCATCGAGTTCGACATTACCAACTTCATCCTGCAAGCAAAAGAGCAGGGAAAGAACCTTGTAGACTTTTACTTGCGGGCGGTAAATGAGAGCGATGAATCTGTGCAGTTCTTTTCAATGGATGCAGGGGCTTCATTGACACCTACCATCGAGTACACTTACTTCGATGAAGTAATCCGAAGCACTGGACGTTCTGGAATTGATACGAGTATCTTAGTCACGTACCCTGCTAAAAAGGACTTGACTTCTAAGATTAATGTATTCAAGAAGTCCGATAAGAAAGAACTACCTTCGACGATTACGGTTACGCCATCGGGTAAGAGATTCGAGAACTATCCTTCCAGTGTGATGATTAGCCGACCTGACCTGTCCGGTAAGGGTACGGTAAGGATAAATACTTGGAGTGAGATTGATTCTAAGGTGTCCGTAAGAGAAGTAGACCTGTACGACCTCGAGAACTGTAGTATTGTAATTTCCAGACCTAACTTTAACTCAGAACTTTACGTAGCCAACAGAAAAGACACTCCTTCGCAATTGGGTGTTCGAGTATGGAGTGAAGATAATCTTTACGGTTGGGCAATTATTACCGTTAAAGAACGTCCTGCACAAGTCTATGTACGACCTTACGTTAACTTGGGAGGAAGCGTAACAGTTCGCCATTCGGTGGACGAAGACCTGTTCGGAACATTTACCGTAAGTGAGCGCAACAAACCAGGTACGATTTATGTACTGAACCGTGATGACCTTCCTTCGCAGGTAATCGCAAGGGGCGGCGAGAACAGTGATATTGTTTCTAGCATCACTGCCAACCAGTTCCAATTTCAAGGTACAATTGGGGTTAATCCTTATATCGACTACAAGGGTAGCGTTTCTGTAAGACGTTCCTCGCAAGTGGAAAAGGAATCTAGCATTACGGTGTCCAGACCTGACCTGAACTCTTCAGTTTACGTCAGATTCCGAAGTGACTTAGACGGGGTAATTAAGACAAGACGTAAGGATAAGAGCGACCTTGATGGGCGGGCGGCAGTATCCAGACCTGACCTGCAAGGTAGAATCTTCCCTATCATTCACAGCGACACGGTAGGCAGTATTACCGTAAGGCAGAATAAGGTCGCTAACCTGAACTCTAAAATTAATGTGCCTTACCGAAAGGACATTCTTGCTGAGATTGATGTAGTAGGGGCAAGCATGATACCGTCCAGCATCCAAGTAAATTCGGGATACCTGTCCAGTAGATTGGAGATTCCTGCTTACGGCAACGAAGACCTTGACAGTGAGTTCATTGTCAGAGTGAGATTGGCAAGCGATATTGATTCCTCAATCGACGTGTACTCCTTTAGCACGATTGAAGGTAGTGTTATTATACGCCAAACCTACGACAAGTCAGTAGACTCTAGTATTACAGTGAGACGTACCGAAGGAAAAGACCTGGCGGGTAGTATTGATGTTTGGGTTGTTAGAGACCTGAAGGGTAAAATCTCCATCCGTAGAGCAGAACATTCTGAGATTGACTCTAGCATTTCCATCCTGTGGCATAACGACTTAGCGGGTAGTATTATCATCCCTAGTCACGCAGACCTGAACAGTAGAATCAATGTCATGTACCCTGCACGGAGTGAGATTCTTTCCAAAGTCCTTGCTAAGATTCGTGTCCACAGTGACGTTGAGTCAAGCATTGACGTAGCGAAGGGTGGGGCAGGAGACCTCCTAAGCTTCTTGGGAGTCACACCTACCAATAAGATGACAGGTATTGTAGATATCACTTTACCAATCCGTGAGGAAGTTACTCTGGATGTTATCAAAGACACATATGTTAGGGAAGATGTTCCAACCCTTAACTATGGGGAAGAGACCACTTTCGCAGTCGGTAGCTATAAAGGTAAGGTGCTTCGCTCACTACTTGGATTCGATATCTCTAGCTTGAAACGAAGCTACGATATCGACAAGGTTGAACTTCGCATGGTGTACGGTCAAGAGCCTGACAAGAACCTGAAGCTGTACGCAGTTGACGGAAGCTGGTCGGAGATGGGCGTAACATGGAACAACCGTCCAAGCATTGGTACAGAAATTACCAGCGCCTACACAGTAGCAACTGAAGACGGGCACGTGACATTCGATGTGACAGACTTCATCGAAGGACAGTACCGAGAGGGGAACAACCTAGTTGACTTCTACTTGGTGGCGGCTGACGAGCCTGAGAACGATTATGAATACTTCTTTACCAAGGAAGCAAGCCTAGCCCCTCAGTTAGTGGTCACGTACTTTGACCCTGCTGTATGGAGTTTTGGACGTTCTAACATCGACTCTAGCATTAGAGTACCTAAGCACTACGATAAGGCATCAAGACTGCGTGTTAGAAAACCTGCTTGGCTGGACGTAGAGATTCCTGCGACCATTGAAGTAACTCGTAATAATGAGTTCTCCGGTGCTATTACAGTAAGCCAACCTGATTTGGATTCCAGCGTTCATGTCGTGTACCGTAACAACCACGATGTTCCTTCTCACTTGGGAGTATCGAACAGGGCTCTTGCTAAGATTGACGGTAGCCTGACAGTAAGTAGACCTGAGCTTCCAGTCAGCTTCTACGTTAAAGATAGAGTAGACCTTCCTTCTAAGGTCGGCGTAAGAGTAGAGATTGAACAGGACTTCTTTTCTTGGTTGGTTGTCAATGTGAAAGAGAGACCTGCTACCATCTTCGTAAAACCTCACAACGATATCGAGTTACGCTTTACGGTTCGTGGTTACGTTGACGAAGATATGGAAGCGAAGATTGCTGTATCTCAGCCTGAGTTTAGCGGGGCTGTCACGGTACAGCGTAGTGAGGATACTGACCTTCCTGCTAATGTGACCGTAAGGCACAGTGGAGATGAAGACATTGACGGAAGTATCAAAGTCAACGTTGGCATCAACAAAGACCTTTACTCTGAGGTAACGGTAATTGGCAAAGCAGACAGCGACCTGATTGTATCTTTGCAGGTTGTTGGGTATTACTTGGGAGGTTCGTTGTTCGTACCACTGACCAGCGATATTGCCGCTCAACTGCGAGTCGCACCTACTTGGTTCGATTACCTGCCATCTACTGTGGCGGTAAGCAGACCGGATGCTCCTTCTAGCTTGGAAGTTACTCTTCCTGCCGACATTAACGCCACGATTACGGTCAAGGTAGTAGGCGAGAATGATGTAGCGGCAAGCGTGGCGGTAAGTAGAAAGGAAACTCCTGCTAGTGTGGTCGTTACCAAACCTGCTGACCTTGAGTCAAGCATCGGAGTAAGGGTAGAAAGCGAGTCCTCGTTTGAGGGCGGTCTGGTGGTAAACAGACCTCATATTACAGGAAGCCTAGACGTAGTGGCTAACAAAGACCTGCCTTCTAGTGTGGCAGTAATGCACAGCGCAGATGGTGACCTTAACAGCAGAACCTACGTGAAGTACATGAGCGATATCTTAGGAAGCCTTGATGTTGTTGGGGCAAGCGTCATTCCTTCGACTATTCGAATTATCTCAGGCAACTTGGCTTCTGTCATCGCCGTACCTGCCTACGACAGCAAAGACCTGAAGGGTACTATCGGAGTAAGAACCCGATTCATCTCGGAGATTCCTTCGACCCTGCAAGTCCAAGAGTGGTCGCAGTTCGTAGGTAAAATCGGAGTACGGGTGTGGGCAAACCACGACACGGCGGGAACGCTCAAGGTAATCGTCAAGGCTGATAGTGACCTTGCTTCTACTATCTCACCAGTGTTCTTTAATGTCATTCCTTCCAAGTTAGGCGTTCGTTTCGATAACACGATGACAGGTAACGTTGACTTCATCCCTGTTGGGGATTCAGACCTCGACGGACGTATTGACATTAGCCCTGCTTCCGATATCGCAGGTAGTATCCAAGTTGTCCTGAACGCTGAGGATGACATTCCTTCTAGCATTACAGTACGTGTGAGAAGGGAGAGCGACCTACCTGCGAACATGGACGTTATATACAGAGCAAATGAAGACCTACCTACTACTTTAGGTGTTCCTCCTGTAAATAAAATGACGGGTAAAGTATTCATTATTCCGGTAGACGATAGCGACCTCAAGTCGATTATCGAAGTCCATGAGCACGTAAACCTCCCATCTAATATTACTGTTAGTCAGTTCGGTCACGAAGACCTACCTTCGACAATCGAAGTTCACCACTTCCTTGACGTGGCGGGTACAATCTCGGTCAGAAGAACTACCCCTTCTGACCTGCCTTCGGAGATTGCCGTAAGGGTTTGGGGCAAGAACGACAAGAGCAGTAAGATTATCGTAAAGCAGAGGGACAACAGCGACATTGGAGGTAGCATTAACACCATCCAATGGAGAGTCCTGAACTCCAAAATTATAGTCCGCAGAAGTGCTTTCTCTCAAATCCCGATGCGCTTTGAAGTATTGGAGAAGAGTGACCTACTGGACTGTAGCATTACGGTACGGAGAACTGACAAGTCCGACCTGACTTCTACAATCACTATCCGAAGAAGTGCTGACAAAGACCTCGACGGTAGAATCGTAGCAAGGCAGACTGATAAATCAGACCTTCCGTCCTTCATCGAAACATGGCAATTCCGTACAGTACCGTCACAACTTGATATTCTGTATCGTAACGACATTGTATCCACAATTGATGTAGTCGCTGACTACGGTTACTGCTTCATCATGTAATGAAAATAACCCCTACCTTACTTGGTTGGGGTTATTTTCACGCCTAAATTACTTATATTATAGTTGTAAGAGAATGAAATTTTCTGAATGTTTGCTGTTTATTTTTCTATATCCTGTACACAGTTTTCCATGGTAGGATCGGTAAGTTTTTTCTGTTTGTAGGTAGAATAAGAACGTCTCAACATAATTCATACAGGTACGGAAAGGTCAAGTGATAGATATGGATGTAGGGGTAATCACAGCAGTCGTCGGTCTTGTTAGTACAGCTGTATCCGGTGTAATCGGCTATGCCAGTGGTAAAAGTAACAACAAAGTGACTGACAGGGAACTGCTCTCCAAAGACGAGCAAGCCTTCCGTGAGAGGTTGATTGAAAGGTTGACCTCATCCGAAGAAAAGATTGAACTACTGAGCAACGAAGTGATCACGCTCCGCCAGGAAAATATGGAACTTATTACAGAGAACAGACTACTAAACATCAAAGTAGAGCAGTTAGTAGCTCAACTCTCAACACGGAGGGGAGATGTAGCATAGGGTGAGAAATTTTTTAATTAATGCTTTCTGGAACGATGGAGACGGATTTTCTGCAAAGGATTTTTTAATGGTACTATTCGGAGGTTTGTTCGCGTTGTTTCTAACAATTGCATTCTTTGCACCATTCTTAGGAGCGGCGGTGAGTGCTGTATCCTTAGAGGCGATTAATAGCTTAAGTACGGTGGTCATGACTATTGTTGGCGGAGTATTTGCCGTACAGACTGTGAAAGAGTTCAAAACTACCAATTCAGAAACTCCCCTTACAGTGCCTGAGCATTCTCTAGTAGAAAGTGTCCTTACTGTGGAGGGAACTAAAGTAGATAATACACCGAAAATTCAATAGAAAGGGTGAACCAGATGACTTTTAAAATGAAATACACTATCGAGCAACGGTATCTGCCTAACAATACCAAGAGACGTTCCGGTATCAAGAATCAGGGAATTAGCTTTATCGTGGCACACGATACAGGTAACGATGGAAGTACAGCGGCAGGTAACGTGAACTACTACATGAACTCCGCTAATGTCCAAAGTGCATCGGCGCATACCTTTATCGATGATGAAGTAATCATTGAGTGTGTGCCCCTCACAGAGAAGGCTTGGCATGTCCTTTACAACGTAAAGACTGACAATGATCTTTACGGATTCGATTCTAATGATCGTGCCATCGGCGTAGAGCTTTGTTACTCCAATAAGAAGGGTAGCATTAATAACACAGAGTCTTACAAGCGTTACGTTTGGTACATGGCATACCTCTGTAACAAGTTCAAACTGGATCCTCTGAAATGTATCTCAGGACACAACGAACTTGACCCCAATCGTAAGAGCGACCCTTACAAGAACGCCTTGAAGATTATGGGCATAAGCAAGACGAAATTTCTGAATGACGTGGTAGCGGAATTTAAGGATTGCACTACGACTCAAGTAAATGTACCACAAAATACAGTATCGGGGGATGACGAACCAATGAAACTTGATAAATGGGCGGTAGACATGCTCGTGAACGCACTGACTAATTTTAAGGCTAAGGGCTACTTTACAGACGAAGCTTGGATCACTAAAGCTAAGAACGGGACTCTGACAGCCGCAGAACTAGCGTTTCTGAATACCATTCTGATTGCCAAGGCGGTGAAGTAATATGGTTACATTGAATGCAGTACTTACTACAGCCGTAGCCTCAGTTGGCTTGTGGTTGCTTTTGGCGGGCTTAACTGAAGCTCTTACAGAGGTAGTTAAGACAGTTCTCCCAATTAAGGATAGAGCTACATATGGTGTGTCAATCGTAGTCGGCGTTGGTTTAGCAATCTCATTCGGATTGAATCCATTCGGACTGACCGGAATTTCCGCATACACATCGATGGTAGCTGCTGGATTGCTGGCATCCCGTGGAGCGAACTACCTGAATGGTTGGTTGAAACGATTTGGTATTCATCACTAACTGTTTAAGATGAAAAAACCGTTCATCCGTTACTCGGGTGAGCGGTTTTTTATCCGTTTTCTATTCTAAACGAAGTGATGAAGCACTAATAAATTGAAGGCTTTGTCCAATCAGTATTGGGTTCACATACCCGTTTGGTTATAAAGCCATGTTAACCGCAACAGGGTATAATCCTGACTGGTATTTCAAGCATCTGTGCAGATTCAATTTGAAAACGCATCCGTGAAGTTCTGCCAATCAGATGAACTCGACTGAATATCTGTTATAAAAGAAAAGTATATAATTACCCAACAATGATAGCGCTCTCCAAACATACCGACAGGTGTCGCTTGTACTACTATTATTCTTCAATCATCCGCAACGTTGGCTTCTCCGGCCTGCTGAGAATGACTGCGGAATTCACTTGGAGCGATGCCTGTCCACCGCTTGAACTGGCGGCTGAAATGCGCATTAGTCTTATACCCCAGCATCATCGCAATATGGTCTATGTTCAGGTCCGTTTGTTTTAACAAGCGCTGCGCTTCGTTCAGAAGGGTTTCGGATAGAAACTTGCGCGGAGCGATGCCGTATACCTGCCGAAATATACGATTAACCTGTGACGGGCTAATGCTCAGTGATTTGGCAATATCCTGAATCCAGGTTCGCTCACTCTCCTGAATCTCCCCGTGAAGATGGATATATCTTACCGAATCCTCAATGTGCTCGGAAATCTGATGGGCAATGGTTTCTTTTCTCGACAACGTAACGGATGCTTGCTGAGATAACTGGCCGACCAGGGAGCCAAGCAGTTCAAACACAGCGGCATGTACCTTCATTTGTTTGGAAGAAGATAGCGAACTCGACAAATTCTCTGTTGCCAGATTATACAAGGTAGACAGGGAAGAGGACAGCCCCAGAGCCAAATTCGAATTTGCCGGATAATAGATGTCTTTGCAACGGTTAAGTTCCCTGCAAAAGGACGTATCGTGTATGCTGAAATGCACCGAGAAATAAGTGAAACCCTCTGGTCCGGCTCCGGTGCAAGAATGGGTCATACCAGGCCGGATGAACAGAAGGTCGCCAACCGACTGATGATAAGACTGCCCGTTGACAACCATGTTCATCTGCCCGTCCATCATCCAGTGGACTTCATACATTGAATGTTCGTGAGACGGATAAGTCCAGCTGGAATCTACTTTTCTTGCGTGCAGCCCCAATAGTTGAAAAGACATGCGAACATCGGGCAGACGACCTAAATACACAGCATCCGAAAGCTTGGTCACAGCAAGCCAACCCCCTTGTACTATTCTATATACCAACATCCTGTCATCGGAGTGCCCTCGTAAATCATCATTAGTTCAACGGATCTAACCTCATCTTAACAGAAAAAAAATGCGTGAAAAGGGTAAATCGTCGGAGTGATTAGAACATCGTCATGAACCATAGCGGGTGCTATGGTAGTATTATCAACCCGATGGGGAAAAATGGAGGCAAGCTTGAATGAGAATTATTCGATTTCTGGACGGACAACAGAAGTGGCTGGCAGCCGTTACGGATGATGAACAAGCCTATCGTTTGCCGCAAGCAGATTTTATGACTTTGATCTATCAAGCAAGAAAGCAGGGGATTTCCCCAGTTCACCTTGTTGAAAGCGCTTTTAAACCGTTAAACAAGTTAACTGACGATTGGACTTCCTTGCATCTGATCACGCCACTTGAAGCTCCGGAAGTATGGGCGGCGGGTGTGACTTATCAGCGCAGCCGGGAAGCGCGAAATTATGAAGCGACGGAAGGTAAGCTGGATGCAAAGACCTTTTACGATAAAGTTTATGATGCCGAAAGGCCGGAGATCTTTTTTAAATCCACAGCAGCCCGCACTATAGGACCGCTTGAGGCAGTCACGCTTCGCAGCGATTCCAATTGGCAGATCCCGGAGCCTGAACTGGGCTTGGTGCTTGCCGCGGATGGCAGCATTGTGGGATACATCGTTGGCAATGACATGAGCTGCCGCGATATTGAAGGGGAAAACCCGCTGTATCTGCCGCAAGCAAAAATGTGGCGTAATTCCTGCTCTATAGGTCCGGCCATTCGTCTAGCGGAAACGGTGCAGAATCCATATGCGTTCAGCATTGTCTGCGAGATATATCGCGAAGGTGAAATAGTTGTCAAAAGCGAGGCAAGCACAAGTGAGTTAAACCGAAAACTCGATGAACTGGTTTCTTTTCTGGCCAGAGATAACGAACTGTTTGACGGTACGGTGTTATTGACAGGCACCAGCATTGTGCCACCCAATGATTTTACACTTGCACCCGGGGACCGCATTGAAATATCCATTAGCAATATCGGGACACTGATTAACCCTGTCATTTCAAACTAATGTATAAGGAGGATGAATAGGATGACTACATTTCAGGTAGAGCAGACATACAGCAATTACATTAACGGAGAATGGGTGAAGGCGACGTCCGGCGAAACCGAACCAAGCATCAACCCGGCGAATCGGAAGGAGGTAGTTGGCTACGTACCCACCTCCGGCGTAGAGGATCTGAACCGGGCTGTTGCAGCCGCGAAAGAAGCAGCAAAAGATTGGCGGAGGTTATCGGGTGCGGAACGCGGCAACTATCTATTTCAAGCAGCCAATGTGCTGGAACGCCGGGCCGATGAAGTTGCAGAGGCGATGACCAGAGAAATGGGCAAAACACTCCCAGAAGCCAAAGGAGAGACACTGCGCGGTGTCGCGATCTTAAGATATTACGCTGGAGAAGGCATGCGAAAAACCGGTGATGTCATTCCATCAACGGACAGCGAAGCGCTGATGTTTACGACCCGCGTACCCCTTGGCGTTGTAGGGGTTATTGCTCCTTGGAATTTCCCAGTAGCCATTCCGATTTGGAAAACGGCTCCGGCCTTGATCTACGGCAATACGGTTGTGTTGAAGCCGGCTCAGGAAACTGCGGTCACCGCCGCTAAAGTCATGGAGTGTTTTGAAGAGGCAGGCATCCCGGCAGGTGTTCTTAATCTGGTATGCGGCAGAGGCTCAGTGATCGGATCTGCACTTGCTGAGCATCTGGATGTGGGGGGAATAACGTTCACAGGCTCCAATGAAGTGGGCAAACGGGTCGGCGGCGCAGCACTGGCACGTGGGGCCAAGTATCAACTTGAAATGGGCGGGAAAAACCCGATTATTATCGCGGCTGACGCTGACCTGGATTTGGCTGTGGAAGCCACCATCAGCGGTGGGTTGAAATCGACCGGGCAAAAATGTACGGCCACCAGCAAAGTCATTATTGAACGAAAAGTATACGATGCCTTCAAAGAAAAGCTGCTCTCGCAAATCCAGGAAATCCGGCTGGGTGACGGCATGTCTGCTGGAAGCTGGATGGGTCCATGTGCAAGCGAAGGACAGCTCAATACCGTGCTGAGTTATATTCAAAAAGGCCAAGATGAAGGTGCTATTCTTCTCGCTGGCGGAAAAAGAGCGGACGGTCCGGGACTGGAAGAGGGATTCTATGTGCAGCCGACCGTATTTGAAGGGGTCGAATCCCATATGTCCATCGCCCGGGAAGAAATCTTTGGCCCGGTCCTTGCCTTGATTGCGGTAGATTCCCTGGAGGAAGCGATCGAAGCGGCTAATGACAGCGATTACGGCTTAAGTGCTTCCATCTATACACAAAACGTCGGAGCCATGCTTTCTTTCATCCGGGACATGGATGCAGGACTTGTCAGAATTAATGCAGAAACGGCCGGCGTAGAGCTTCAGGCTCCGTTCGGCGGAATGAAGATGTCAAGTTCACATTCCAGAGAACAGGGGCAAGCGGCTATCGAGTTTTTCACGGCCATCAAAACGGTCTTTGTGAAGTCATAAACTGTGGGAGGCAACCATGTACGAACAGATTACGTCGATTATGGGAGAGACGGCATCCAACTGCTTTGATATCATATCCCATGCTCCAGGGGCTGCCGGACGTCTGCCTTTAACGGATGATTTGCTGCGGAATGCTCCAAGCGGCGACTTGTTCGGCATGTCCCAGAATGTCGGAATGGGCTGGAAACCCGGGGAATTGAACGGAAAACAATTTCTGATCTTGAGTACACAAGGTGGCATACGCAACGAAGACGGCAGCCCGGCAGCACTCGGTTACCATACGGGCCACTGGGAGGTCGGCCTGCTGATGAAGGCTGCCGCAGAAGAACTGTCAAGCCGGGGAGGAATCCCGTTTGCCGGATATGTCAGCGATCCGTGTGACGGCAGATCACAGGGGACAACCGGCATGTTTGACTCGCTTCCGTACCGGAACGATGCCGCTATGGTATTTCGCAGACTGATTCGCTCTCTGCCAACGCGTAAAGGCGTGCTTGGTGTCGCCACTTGTGACAAAGGTCTTCCAGCGATGATGCTCGCACTTGCCGGCATGCCGCAATTGCCTGGCGTAATCGTTCCCGGTGGCGTCACACTTCCGCCTACCGATGGAGAGGATGCCGGTAAAATTCAGACCATCGGTGCACGGTACGTCAACGGGGAGCTTTCTCTGGAAATGGCGTCCGATTTAGGATGCCGAGCTTGTGCTACACCGGGAGGAGGCTGTCAGTTTCTAGGTACCGCGGCTACAGCCCAGGTTGTAGCCGAGGCAATGGGTATGACAGTGCCACATGCCGCGCTTGCACCTTCCGGGCAGCCCATCTGGTTTGAAATGGCGCGCCAATCGTCACGTGCACTCATCCATATGGAGTCTCAGGGGATGAGGATGGCAGACATTGTCACGGATGCATCCATTCGCAATGCGATGACCGTTCATGCTGCGTTTGGCGGATCGACCAATCTGCTTCTTCACATACCGGCGATTGCCCATGCCGCCGGTTTAACCGTACCCACGGTACAGGACTGGATACAGGTCAACAAAAATGTTCCGAGGCTGGTTAGTGCCCTGCCAAACGGACCCATCTTTTATCCGACCATACGTGTCTTTCAGGCCGGAGGTGTACCAGAGGTCATGCTTCACCTCAGACAGCTGGGTCTGTTGGATGAGTCTGTACCAACGGTTACAGGTACGTCATTGGGTCAGGTACTGGACTGGTGGGAATCGTCGGAACGCCGTCATCTCATGCGGAAACAGTTGAAAGAGCAGGACGGCATCGATCCGGACAGTGTCATCATGAGTGTAGAACACGCTGAGCGGCTTGGAATCTCTTCGACCGTAACATTTCCAACCGGGAATATCGCTCCGGAAGGTTCTGTCATCAAATCCACCTCTATTGATCCTGATGTGCTGGATGAGCATGGCGTATACCGTCATCGCGGCAGAGCAAAGGTATTTACCACCGAACGTGAGGCGATCCATGCGATTAAGACCGGAGGTATTCTGGCTGGCGACGTTGTTGTGCTTCTCGGGCGAGGTCCATCGGGAACCGGTATGGAGGAGACGTACCAGCTTACATCTGCGCTTAAACATTTGCCTTTTGGCAAATACGTGTCACTGATTACGGATGCCCGGTTCTCCGGTGTTTCCACCGGAGCGTGTATTGGTCATGTTGGCCCCGAAGCGCTGGCAGGCGGACCGATTGGCAAACTGCGGAACGGAGACCTGATTGACATCGCGGTTGATCGTAACACGCTGGAGGGCAGCATTAACTTTGTCGGAGAAGGAGAGATCGAGGTTTCTCCGGAAGAAGGTGCTATCATCCTGGCACAAAGGTCCTTTCATCCCGATATGAGGCCTGATGAAGCTTTGCCGGATGATACAAAGCTCTGGGCTGCATTGCAATCGGTCAGCGGTGGGACTTGGAGAGGGAATGTATATGATGTAGAGCGGATCATAACCGCCCTGGAAGCCGGCAAAAAAGCGCTGGGCTGGTACTGATATCCACCTTTTGTGTATCTGTTGTTGTACAGATCATTACTTTCATACCGGAGGTTTCTTCCATGAATAAGATCAAGAAAATGATCACCAATCCCATCCTTCCCGGTTTCCATCCCGATCCGTCCATATGCCGAGCAGGGGAGGATTATTATATCGCTACTTCCACCTTTGAATGGTTCCCTGGTGTACGGATTCACCATTCCCGGGATCTGGTTCATTGGCGGCCCATCGCTTCTCCGCTGACTCGTGTAACGCAGTTGAACATGGAGGGCAACATTAATTCCGGAGGCGTATGGGCACCCTGTCTTAGTTACGACAACGGTGTGTTTTACCTGATCTACACCGATGTCAAAAGCCGGGTAGGCGCTTTTAAAGATACCCACAATTACCTAGTAACCGCAACGGATATCGAGGGGCCTTGGTCAGATCCGGTGTATTTGAACAGCAGCGGTTTTGATCCTTCCCTGTTTCATGATGAAGATGGGCGTAAGTGGCTGGTCAATATGATCTGGGATCACCGTAAGGGCAACAACCGGTTTGCAGGCATCGTTCTTCAGGAATATTCCGTTCAGGAACATAAGCTGGTTGGTCCTGCGGTGAACATATTTAAGGGAACCGCATTAGGACTGACCGAAGCACCCCATCTGTACAAACACAAAGACTATTATTATCTGATTACGGCTGAAGGAGGAACCGGTTATGAGCATGCGGTTACAGCAGCACGTTCCCGTACGTTACAAGGCCCTTACGAGGTCGATCCTGCCAATCCGATCCTCACTTCATACGGCAGACCGGATTTAGCTCTGCAAAAGGCAGGCCACGGTAGTCTAATCGAAACGCATACCGGTGAATGGTACATGGCTCATCTGGTCGGACGACCCGTTCATCACAAATATTGCATTCTTGGACGTGAGACCGCACTTCAGCTCTGTACGTGGAGTGAAGACGGCTGGCTGAGACTTGCGAGCGGTGACCGATATCCGGAGGTTCAGGTGCCTGCACCGATGATCCCGTCCCATCCGTTTGAGCCGATTGCTGAAATGGATCATTTCGATCACTTTGAGCTTCGGCATGATTGGAATACACTTCGCATTCCACCCGATTCGAGTTGGTTCAGCTTGACGGAACGTCCCGGTTACTTGCGATTGCACGGCATGGAGTCGATGAGTTCAACGCATAGGCAAAGTATAATCGCACGGAGACTTCAGGCCTTGGAGTGTGAAGCCGAGACGTGTCTGGAATTTGCGCCGGACCATCCACAGCAAATGGCAGGATTGATTTTGTACTACGATACCCAGGACTATCTCTATTTACGTGTAACGTATCATGAAGAGAAAGGACTGTGCCTGGGGATTATTCAGTCCAAATACGGGGTATACGACGAACTGCTGGAGGATATTCCGCTAGAGTCGGGGAACATGCTCCGTTTAAAGGCTGTGGTGGATCAAGATCGCGCCCGCTTTTACTATGCGTTAAATAGTGATTCATCCTGGAATACAGCAGGCGAGTGGGTTGATATCACACATCTGTCCGATGAATCTCCGGAGTATATCCGGTTTACGGGAACCTATATCGGTCTTTGTGTGCAGGATCTTGGCGGAACCCGAAAACATGCCGATTTTGATTACTTTTTGTATAAAGAAACCAAGCATGCAGCTGGTGTATTGGAAAACATGTAACGATCTTTTTGGAAGGAAAAGGGGACACTCCAAAGAGGACCAAATCACATATTTATCCATGTGAAATTAAAAGTTATCAGCGGGTTTTAATTTTAAAAAGGCATATTATTCCATATAATTCAGTTGATATCGTTAAGGGTAATAATGGAAACGAGCATGAAATGAAAATGGGTAGTATAGCAGCAGAATAGAGGAATACATGTTCACAGAAGAAATGGATCATGGGATAGTGCGGGGCGATAAGGCTGCGTGGAATCGTGACGATTCTGCTGGGGCTGGACTTCGAGACACTTCGTACATTAACATAGATGGAGTGAGATAATGATCGGTACAGTAATGTACCGTTTTTTTTGTGTTTAGAGAGATTGTTTTATAAATAGTACCTGATAGAGGTGATCAAGCATGAGTGATTATTCGATAAACAAACCGTATACAAGCTCCCGATCTGATATTCAAAATGTTCTGCGTGATTCTCGTTTGCCTGCTTTGATCTGGGGCATATTGATTTATTTTTCTGCATTGTATTCCCAGCTACCGATGTTGCCCACATGGTTTGAATTTATGATGTTTACAGCTCTCATTCTGGTTCACATTCTGCTGCATTGGTATGCCGGATACGTTGTTGATCGAAGACCCTGGATTTATTTTGTGACACAAGGATGTATTGTCTGGGGGTGTGCATTATTCATGCCTAATGCTCATTCTCTCATCTTTGTAAGTTTATTGACGGCTTTGGCGGGTCAGAGTATTGGCGTATACGCTCAACGGATGAAGGTGCTCCTAGTATGTACCTTTTATTGCACCTTGTTTTCTGTCTCCCTGGTTTGGCTCGGGACTACCGAGGATTTGCCATCTACAGTACCATCGCTCTTCTTTATCATGTTTTTCGTAATCGGCTATGCCGCTTTGTTCTATAAACAAGTTCGTGCCAAATTGCGAACCCAGTCGTTTTTACGTGAATTGGAACGAGCACACAGGAAAGTGGAGGAGCTAACGATTGCCAATGAACGTCAAAGGATGGCCCGTGATTTACATGATACCTTGGCACAAGGGCTGGCAGGTCTTATCATGCAGCTTGATGCCGTGGATGCGCATTTAGAAAATGATAATAACCATCGTGCCCACGAGATTGTTCAGTTGTCAAAAGCCCAAGCAAAGCGCACGCTTTCAGAAGCGAGAAGCGCAATTGACGACTTGCGTTCGTATTCTGCAGAGGTCATAGATATTTCTAAAGCAGTGAAGGAAGAGGCTGAACATTTCTCACATATAACAGGGATTCGTATTGTCACTCCGTTATCAATGCCCCATCTGGTGGTGCCGAAGTTGATCTTCGAACATAGCTTACATATCATCCGAGAATGCTTGGCCAATACAGCTAAACATGCTAATGCTACGAATGTAGAAGTAATGGTTGCTGCACGGGAAAACGAAATCGAGCTAAGCATAACGGATGATGGAATAGGGTTCGATACCAACCTCATCGAGAAACAATCCGGTAGTTATGGCTTAATTGGCTTATATGAACGAACCCGAATTATGGGCGGGGAGATCGAAATTGAAAGCGGAAAGCAGGGAACCAAAGTTTCTGTTCGCATTCCATTACAACAGGAGGACACCACCGTATGACAATCAAGATTCTTATTGTGGACGACCATTTCGTCGTTCGGGAGGGACTTAAGCTGATCCTGGAAACCAATCAAAGGTACGAGGTAGTTGCAGAAGCATCTAACGGTGCGGAAGCGGTTCGACGGGTGGATACTTACAAGCCGGACATTATTCTATTGGATCTAAACATGCCTGAAATGGGCGGCCTGGATACCATGACAGCGCTCAGAGCTAAAGGAATGGATATACCGATCATTATTTTGACTACATATAACGAGGATGAGATGATGATCCGCGGACTGGCGTTAGGTGCCAAAGGGTATTTGCTGAAGGACACGGGACGAGAAATGATATTTCGTTCAATTGATGCAGCAATGCGAGGGGAAACGTTGCTATTACCGGAGATCAGCGAGAAAGTATTTGCTCACAAGGCATCAGGAAAGGCGAAAGAGTCACCTTCATCGAAAATATCACTTACAAACAAAGAGCTGATCGTACTTCAAGCGATTGCCCGTGGCTCTCGAAGTAAAGAGATCGGCTTTGATATGGGCATATCCGAACGGACTGTAAAGACTCATTTAACGAGTATCTACAATAAATTGGGTGTGGATTCGAGACCGCAGGCCGTCGCCGTCGCGGTGGAGCGTGGAATATTGCATTTATAATCGAACGTTTCATAGATTTGCCCGATCGTACATGTGGGGATTGCCCTTTTGTACGATTTTTTATTTTTTTCCTCCGTTTATGATAGATGCATGAATACAAATTGGAGGAAAAATGATGAAAAAAAGACTGACAACGATTCTGGCAACTGTTCTCTCACTGACCATGCTCTCCGCCTGCAGCAGCACTAATAGCGGGACTTCCACACAGGAGGAAATTCCTAAACCTGAAAATAGTGTTGCTTCTGATCAGAATGAGTTTCCGAAACCAATGGGAAGTTATACGGTCGGACGTACACAGATGGACTTCAAGTACACAGCATCTAACCATTCAGAAAGAGAACTGACGGCATTATTTTTCTATCCGTCAGACAGCAATGAGGGCAAGCCGACGGCAGAGTATGCATTTCCGGAGTTTCATTCACTAAGGGATGAGCTTTTGGTTAGATTAGGAGGAACGGCGGGTGGTGAGCAACTTTTTGATTCCAATTTCAAGACATGGTCTTATGACGATCTGGCCTTGTCTGAAAAGGAAAAACAATATCCGGTTTTATTCTTTGTTCATGGCGCGGGCGCTTACCCACAGCAAGGCACTTTGTTCGCTCAAGACCTGGCAAGCGCTGGCTATATTGTGGTATCCATCGGCCATGCCGAAAGTGGTGTGTACAAACTTAAAGATGGACGAACGGTTGGGTTGTCAGAGACATTTATGGACGAAGTAACGAAATACGGAATGGAAGCGGCCACCCTAACACCACCTGAAATTGTGACAGAGAAGCTTGAGGAAGAAAAAGCTATTGAGATTGCTCGCAAATTAACTTCGGCGCCTGAAGCAGTCAAGTTTGCAAAATATGCCGTTTTACAGAGCGAGGATATTCGATATGTTGCAGATAACTTGTACAAAATGAATACAGGTGACATGGAATCCATGTTTAAAGGCAGATTACAGCTTGATCTCGGTATGGGTGTGTTCGGACATTCTTTTGGAGGAACGACAGCGGCAATTGTTAGCCGTGACGATGACCGATTTGTCGGCGCTGTAAACCTTGACGGTAATATGTTAGGTGCCTTAGATAGCGATTTTAAGAAACCTTTCATGCAGCTTAGCACCGTGCTAGCCTATAATACAAATGCATTTCTTCTTGAATCCAACAGTAAGGACACCTACTTTGCCATTATTGATAATGTAGTCCATGGTGACTTCTCCGATTCCTTGTTTACAACTACGGATAAAAAATCCAGAGGAACCCGAGACGCGATGGAACAGCGCAACATCATCACTTCTTATACAAAGGCGTTCTTTGATAAATATATGTTGAAAAAGGATACGGATATTGACAGCCTTACCTTTGACGGCGTAGAGATGATTAAGAAACCTCAAAAGCCTTAGTATTGATTTGCCTGGAGTTTTCAGAAGGGGTAACGAGAGAAGAGGGGGACGGATTTAACCCTGCGAGATTTAACTCCGAACTCTTAAAACCAAAAAGATAAAAGACCTTACGTTCGTGGAAACGTTAAGGTCTTTTTATCTTTTGGGCAATCGAAGAATTCTTAGCCTATTTGTTCAATACTCACAACCGTTCTAATGGGTGGCGAGGGTTCTAGTTGGTCAAAGCCAGCAGTGATCCTTACTCTTTGCCCTACTTCAAATATTTCATATGTTTCTCTATCGACCAAATAATACGAAGCTTCCTGGTCTTGTGCTAGTCCTATAAAATCCTCAAGATTTCCATTCTCCAGGTCTTCCTTACTTATATTTTGTAGTACAAGAAATTTGTACTTGTCATTTTCATCTGTTTTAAATACTACAGTGCCCTCGAAAACTGGATAATTCTCTTTCTCATCCTTGTTAGAACAGCCCGCAAGTATAATCATACTAATGAAGATAAATAATGTTATTTTTTTCATAATAACCTCCTTGATTTGAAATAAAGTTTTCCCCTTGCTTTTAAGTATACCCTACATAAAAAAAGCAAATTATTACTAAAAGATAATTCATACGAAAAAAGCATGAAACATGGCATAAGGATTCCTTTAAATAATAAGTCCCTAGAGTAGAAAAAACAAAAAGAGGTCACGATGATGGATACCCTAAAATGGATTCAAAGCTGGTATTATGAAAACTGTGACGGTGATTGGGAACATTCATACGGTGTGCGAATTGATACGGTGGATAATCCTGGTTGGTCTGTCGAGATCGACTTGAAGGATACATATTTAGAAGATGCGCCATTTGATTCGATTGAAGAAGAGAGAAATGAAGAAGATTGGTTCTACTGTATCGTGAGAGATCGCGTGTTTCACAGTGCAGGGGGAGCAAAAAATTTAGAAGAGATGCTTGATTGCTTTAAAAATTGGGCTTCAAGTTTGGAGAAAAGTTAATAGTGTACTTACCATCGGGAGTAATCTAAGGAGAGAACCAGATGTATCTAAAAGGATTCAATTTGGATTTACCGTATATTGTAGATGATGAAAATATTGAATCTATAATGAAAAAACAAAAATGTGAGTACAACGAAGCAACGAAATTAGATTATGCGTTGAATTGGAAATGGAAAAGACGCTCTTTTAGTTTGGAAACTCGCTGTATTACAGCGATGTATGAACGTCTGTTGGGGAAATACAAAACGAAAGATTGTTGGAAAGTCCTAATAGAGTGTGTAGAAAACATTACGGATGAACGTATTGTTAACGTTTCTGGTGTGTGTTCGGTACCAATCCAATTTAGTTTGAATGACTTTAGTGGAAAAAATGAGTTGGAGAAAAAAAAGGCTACGCTTCGACTGCTAATGGAGGGCATAGAGAAACTTGCTCTACGTAATAATTGGGAGGTTGATCCATTTAGGGAGATAGCTTTGCAAATAGAGGCGTTAGGTTATGTAAATGAATGGACTTGGAGAAAAACCGTAAAGAGTCCCAATAAGAAGTACAATGCTAAAGTCATATGTCATCATAATTTAGAAAGCATGGATATATTCCTATCTATTTTACAACGAGATGGTACGCAAGTACTTTTAGAGAAGGTCATATCAGAACAACCAGATGAATTCGCCTATGCTAAACATCTAGGTGAACTTACATGGGTATCTGATTTTGAAGTTGCTTTAATTAATAAAAATGGCACTGAACAATTTTCTGCAACCCTAGAGCATTAATTATTTTGCCGCTAGAAAACATTGTCCAGCTGGTGTTATGGTCCCTTTTATTATTAGGCATGCATTTATCTTGAGGTTTTTATTCCTCTCGTATAAATGACATGCCTGTTCTTTATTTGTGCTGTAAATCCCTTGTGATTTTGCGTCCCGTTGGTGTCTGGGCGAGGCCGCCGCCGGCTGTTTCGCGAAGAGATTCAGGCATCGCTGATCCAACCTCCAGCATGACCTGCACTACCTCATCCGAAGGGATGACGCTGCGTACGCCAGCAAGAGCCATATCGGCGGCTCCCAGAGCAGTAATTGCACCAAAGCCATTACGCACGATGCATGGTATCTCGACCAAGCCGGCTACCGGATCACAGATTAGGCCAAGGGTGTTTTTCAGAGCAAGTCCAACGGCATGAATCGCCTGTGAAGGGGACCCGCCCCGGATATCCACCAACGCCCCGGCTGCCATCCCGATGGCAGAACCCACTTCCGCCTGACAACCTCCTTCCGCACCAGAGATGAACGAATTGTTGGCGATGACGTAACCAATGGCTCCAGACGCGAACAGGCCGTAAACCATTTGTTCATCAGACCACCCAAACCGTTCCTGGCTGCTAATAAATACACCGGGAATGATGCCGCAGGAACCCGCCGTCGGTGTAGCAATAATTCGACCCATCGAGGCGTTGACCTCAGAAACTGCAAGGGCGTAACTCATCGACAGACTGGCATGATCGCCGAGTAGGGACTGTCCATCTGTACGATAAGCCATCAGTTTCCGGGCATCTCCTCCAGTCAAGCCGCTTTTGGAAGTAGTATCGGTATGCAGACCTTGATGCACCGCACTTTTCATAATTTCATAGTATTCTTGCATTTGGTTTAAGACAGCATCCTTGTCTTCGCCCGATTCATGACATTGCTCTTCCAGCATGAGCTGGCCGAGTGTGAGATTACGGGTCTCCGCCAGTTCAGCAAGTTGTTTTAAGGTTCGAAAATTCATTGGCGAAACTCCTTTTTTTGAGAAAGCTGAAGTCAGATATTTAAGCTAAAGACAGAGTAGAGTGACTTCCTGGACCTCTGGAATGACTTCGATCTGGCGGACCACGGCAGGATCCACCTTGCCATCACATTCCAGTACCATCATGGCTTCACCGCGCCGGTTCTTTCGATCCACGGACATGTGTCCAATATTAATGTGATTATCCACGAGCAACCGAGTGACGACAGCAATGACGCCCGGTTCATCGCTGTGACGGATGATGAGTGTAGGATAGAGCGCCGTCAACTTCAGGTTGTAGCCGTTGATCCGGACAATTTCGATATTTCCCCCACCGATCGACGTGCCTACCATATTCAATGTACGATTTCCGGCAGCGTTGGTTAATACAATCTCGGCCGTGTTCGGATGAGGGTACAGCCCCGTCCCCGGACGGATGATGGTTTCCATACCAGCAGTGTCTGCATGGGCAAATGCATCAGGCAGTCCGGGGTCATCCGTGTCCATGTCCAGCAGACCACCCACGATGGCGGTGTCGGTTCCATGTCCTTTGTACGTTGCGGCAAAAGAACCAAACATGAGGATCTCAGCATGTGAGGGACACTCCCCGAACAGATGTCTAGCTGTACGTCCAATCCGTGCTGCTCCAGCGGTATGGGAGCTTGAAGGTCCAACCATGGCTGGACCAATAATGGAAAATACGTCTTTGAACCTCACGGTCTTATTCTCCCCGTTTCGGAGGTTGCACATCTGCCGGAACGAGACAGTCGTAGGATTCCCCACCGAGTCTGTCCAGTAATTCCTGCTGCGCTTCCTTGACGATCTCTGGATGTAAAATGGACTCAATGGCCGTAGCCGCCATCGCTTTAGCTGCGAGTAACATGCCTTTGTGAGCAAAGCTGCTCTTGCCCTGAGCAACGGTTTGCCATGCGTGAAGCGGCGTGCCAAAGGCCATCGTCGTCGTGATACACTGTGCTGTCGGCACATTCCAGCTGACATCTGCTACATCGGTTGAACCACCCATGAACGTTTCCCGCTCATCCGAATACGGAGCAATAAAGTTAGGTAGTGGTCGTTCAGCCAAAAGAGGCGCAAGCTCAGGGCCAACTAACGCGCCAGCTTCCTGTTGGTTCTGTAGGGGCAGCGTATCGTAGATCGCTTTGGCGTAGGTGTATTCTTGCTCTTCATACTCAGGTGCGCCGAAGGCAACGAGATGCTGATGCATTATTTTCTCAAGCGTACTGTTCGGAATCAGGTTGGCGCAGGCGCCTTCATATTTGAAGTCCATCGTTGTTTCGGTCATCAGGGCAGCCCCTTCGGCCACTTTCACCAGCCGTTCAAACAGACTGCGTACCTGTGCGCTCTTGGGAGCTCGAACGAGATAAGTGACCTCGGCTTCCGCTTGCACTACATTGGGAGCCAAGCCGCCTGAGTTCGTGATCGCATAATGAATTCTGGCCTGATCAATCATATGTTCACGCATGTAGTTGGAACCGATATTCATCAACTCAACTGCATCGAGAGCACTACGTCCCAGGTGAGGAGCGGCAGCAGCATGTGCACTAATGCCTTTAAAGGTAAATGTACCGTGAATGACAGCATTGGAGCTTCCATGCATAACGGCATTTAAGGAATGAGGATGCCAGGAGAGAGCAGCATCTACATCTTTAAAATAACCTTCGCGAGCCAGATACGTTTTACCATATCCACTTTCCTCTGCGGGACATCCGTAAAAGCGCACCGTTCCCGGGGTTTCCGGATGTTCCTGAAGATAGTCTTTGATCGCTACTGCAGCAGCCATTGCACCAATGCCGAGCAGATTATGCCCGCATCCATGACCGTTTCCACGCGGCTGAAGAGGTTGATATGTGCTGATTCCAGCTTCCTGGCTGAGATCAGCCAGGGCATCGTATTCGCCCAATAGAGCAATAACGGGCAACCCCGAACCATAGGAAGCGATAAACCCGGTTTCCAATCCTGCCACACCTTTATCAATCGTGAAACCTTCGGATTCCAGCATCCCTATAAGCAACTCTGCTGATTGAAATTCATCGAAACGTGTCTCTGCAAACCCCCAGACTCGGTCACTGGCATTGGTGAACATATCGCGTTTTCCTTCAATGGCTTCCGAGATAAATTGAGTCAAATCTACAGTTGTAGTCATAATTCATAGCACCTCTTATTCGTTAAAATGGTTGTATTGTCGTATAGAACATGAACTAAATGTCGAAGTAACATGTGGCGGCAAACTCTTGTGTTTATACAGCTTTTGCTTGCATCTCAGTTGTGTTATCCTGATCCGAATTCGAACGACGAGAGAACATCAAGGTAATGGAGCAGATCAGAGCGAAAGCGATCAGCATCATAAAGGCGGTGGCATAAGATCCCCCGGAAGCTTCAACCAGGAATCCGATCAGCATCGGAGTCAGAAAACCTGCAAGCTGAGCACCTGTGTTAATGAATCCATTGGCTGTTGCGACGACAGATTCGGGCATCGTTTTAAGGGACTTCGAAATGATCAGTGTTGAGATAAATCCGGCCATTGCCGTAACGATTGTCATGTACGTAATGAATGTGGTGATGCTGCCCGCGGAGCCCATCAGATACAGGAACAAGGCCACAAGTACACCAAACACGGAAGCGATAATTCGATCTTTGCCTGCCGGGATACGGTCAAGCACATAGCCGCTGAGAATCATGGTGAAAATGCTGACCAAAGCCGGAATGGCGGCGAGCAGTCCCATTTGAGTCATATCCAGTCCCCGGACATTGACCATGTACGTCGGCATCCAGGATTGAAGTCCCCAGTTCACTGCATAAATGCTGAAGTAGCTGATGAACAAATTCCAGATCATGGGCGTCTTCAGGACGGTTTTCAGTGACGTTTTGGGTTGTTGGCCCGAATGGGAGTTCGCAAGTGCAGGCTTGGCGGGTTCTTTTAATAAAAAGAACATCAAGGCTGTGATGAGAATCCCTACCGCACCAATGATATAGAACAGGTTGCGCCAGCCAATGGTCACAAGGGCATGTCCGGTAAGAATCGGAGTAATTACCCCCATAATGGCTGCGGATGATAGCATAATGGACATGGCTCCACTGCGCTGATTAATGGGAAAGTTCGTGGCAATCGCCTTGGAACCGGAAGGGAAGAAGCTACCTTCTCCAATCCCAAATAGGAAACGAACAAAGATAAGAGAGAACAACGACCAGGCTGAACCAGTCAGAATAGTGAATACAGACCAGGAGAACAAGGAAACGAGAATAACTTTCCGATAACCGAAACGGTCGGCGAGTGCTCCGCCTGGAATTTGCATAATGGCATATCCGAGAAAAAAGCTGCTGAGGATAATTCCTTGTGCGGAAGCACCTAGGCCCAGATCCTGAGTAATGCCTACAATGGCATAGTTGATGACGAAACGATCCAGGTTGCCAAGACACCAGCCGAGAAACAAGAGAGTGAGAACAATGTACTTGAAGTGTTTACTGTGCATGATTTTAGACATCGCGTTACCTTCTTTCTCATCAAATGTTAACTAAATTTCTGTGTTGCTTTAAAGTTACATGATGTAGGGGTTTCAAGACAATGTATATCTCTGTATAATTATCTGAATCATGATGTGAAAACCTACATTGACAGGAGGCGGCTGCATTGAATGGAATCTTACATAAAATCATGCAAGAACGCTTGGGGAACTGCGATTATGAGGTATGGATCAGCAGTAACTGGGCGGATTGGGTACTGATCGAAGCGATAGGCAGAAGAGAAAGTACACCGCCTTGTTTTGCGGAACAGCTTCCACTGCAACATCCCAAAGTAGAACGGGAATCAGAAGAAAATATGTCAGTTTTTCTTCCATACAATAACAATATATGTGTGGCTATCCGGGTATTTAAGAACTGGGAGTTTTCTGCGGAAGATTTAGTTACACTGTCGTCTTTGCTTTACCCATACTATACGGAAGCTGTAGCAAGCAAGAATGAACGAGCCTTGAATGAAATCATGAACAGTATCAGGGATGTGACTCAACTTCTGGATCTGAACGAGTTGCTTGGACGGATTTTGGTAAGTGCATTATCGGTTATCCCTTATGAGTGCATAGGTGTGTTGTGGAGGTATGACCCTGCGATCGACGCGTTGACGGTCAAGGCAAGAGCAGGGGAGATGGGTGAAGGCATGCTGAGAATGAAACTGAAACCAGGTGAAGGGATCATCGGGAACACCTTTAAGCGAGGTACACCAAAGCTCTACAACGGTTTATCTACAGTAGAAGACGACTTTGGCAATATGACATCGGAGAACAAATATCATCTGAATTCGGCGTATAATTTTCAAGATATAGGTTCAATTATTTCGGTGCCGATCAAGGTAGAAGGTCAATCGGATTGTGTGTTAATCGTTTATCAAAAAGGAAGGGTCCCGCTATTCACGGAGTCGGATGTTCGACTGCTGCAAAGCTTTGCAGATCAGGTTTCGATTGCGATCACAAATGCCAAACTGTACGAGAATCTGAGCAAACAGAACGAGACACTCATGAAACGGGATGAGATTCACTCCTCGCTTATGCGGCTTTCGCTGCAAAATAAGGGCGTGGTATCTATTGTTAACGAACTGACACGTGTTATTGGCGTACCGATGACCTTTGTGGATTTTATCGACAACGAATGGATTCCGAAACGCAGCAAAATCATGAATGGCTGGAATACAGAAAGTCTTCGCAGCTTATACGAATCTTTGCATCATCCAGATTATCTGACGTGTATCGAGGGAAAAGCCGACCGATCGTATCAATATCTGTATCCAATCGCTTCAGCCAATCAGTGCCTTGGTTATCTCATTATCCAGATGATCACAAAGCTTGAACCATTGCAGTTGATTGCGCTGGAGCAGGGAAGCTCCATTTTGGCCCTGGAATTGATGCGCAAACAGTCCCTGGCCGAATTTTATTTTAAAAAAACACAGCAATTTTTCAACGATTTGAGGCTCAGTCAGGATTCAGAGGATTATTGGCAGAAGTCCGGGGAGATCGGAATCGTTCCTTCAACCTCCATCGTGGTGGGACTACTGGAGTTTGCGGAGTGGGTCAACCCTTCTACGCTTAGCGCGTTGTCTGTTCAATTGGTAGCTTATCTAAGAGACAAAATGCCAGCAGGATCGCTGCCCATTGCGTTTGGCAATGAAAGACGAATTACAATACTGCTTATGCTAAACGAGTCGCACAAGCCAGGCAAACTGGAACAACAGTTCAGCGCATTACTGCCGGAGTGGGAACATCGTAATCATGTGAAATTGTTGGGGGGATTAAGTTCAGTGCGGTCTGGGGTCGATGCCATTAATACGGGATACCAGGAAGCGGACAAGGCGCTTGCATACCAGAAGACAAGAGGAGAACAGGGGACGATCCGATATACGGATATTGGTGTTAACCGGTTGTTTATCCGACAACCGGCTGAGGATTTAAATGCATTTTTGGCAGAGATATTTGAGCCGCTTCGGCCTGCCAAAGGGCAGACCAGCGGACTAGAGGAAACTCTCATGACGTATATGGCGTGCGGAGGTTCTGCAGTCCAAGCTGCGTCAGCACTTCATATTCATATCAATACTTTGTATCAGCGTATTCATAAAATCGAAGAGATTCTGGGCATGTCCCTGAGTAATCAGGAGCATCTGCTCCATCTGCAACTGGCCTGTTATCTAAGGCAGACATATCGTTCATCGTGATGTTCAAATCAACTTACTTGAGATCAAGATTCAAACGTGTTACCGACATAATGAAAAGATTGAATATGCGTTTTGGTGAGTTCAATCACGTTTTTGATAAATGCCTCGCGTGATTCACGATATCCGCTTAATATCCAATTGTTCAACAGTCCAAAAAAACCGTAGGCGGTATAGTACTTGAAATAGTCCATGTTCACTGGGGAGTTGTTAATCGTCTCAAAGACAAATTGCTCCTGATAGATTTTGAGTATGGTTTGTGGAAAGCCTGTATGTAAACCAGGTAACGTATCATCGTATTGAATCAGTTCGAAGAAGTCACGGTGTTCGTAGATATAATCCACGATTTGAAAAGATTCGGCATCCAGCTTGTTTGTTGAAACCTTTTGACCGTGCCAATAGGGTTTGCCTACTGCGCCCCTCAATCCTTCGAGTGTCATACTCAACAACTCTTCGGCGAGAATATATTTATCCTGGTAGTGTAAATAAAATGTGCTGCGATTATAACCCGCCTGATCAACGATGTCTTTGACAGAAACACCATGGAATCCTTTTTTCTTAATGAGCTGAATCAGAGCGGTTTTTAGGTGCTCCTTGGTTCGATTACGATGTTGAGATGTCACAATAAGTTCATTATTCATTCAAAAAAACTCCTATAAATATAGACATAGTTTTATAAAGTGTCTACGAGGTAGACACTTGGTCACATCTTAATGATTGGATTGTTACAATTTTAAGCATAGAATTAGTTTTGTAAACATCATATAGCACTATTTATATAGGCGCTATTCAAAATATTATACTGGGGGATTTATTCATGGGCAAACTTCAAGATAAAGTTGCAGTCATCACAGGAGGAGCATCCGGGATTGGTGCAGCGACAGCTCGCTTATTCGTTTCCGAAGGAGCTAAAGTGGTATTGGTGGATCTGAATGAAGAAAAAGGCAAGGCGTTTGAGCAGGAACTGAAAGCGCTTAAAGCAGAGGCTCTCTTTATTAAAGCAAACATAACAAGTGAAGAAGAGGTTTCTGAGATTTTCAAACAAACCGTAGAAACATTTGGTCAAGTGGATATCGTATTTAACAATGCGGGAATCGGACGTGTTCATCCGACGCATGAGCTTGATTATGCCGAATGGCGCAATACAGTCAATGTTGATCTGGACGGCGTATTCTTGGTTGCACGTGAATCGATTCGCGAAATGCTCAAAATTGGCGGAGGTACAATCGTCAACACGGCTTCCATGTACGGATGGGTTGGTTCGCCTGGTTCAGCAGCCTACAATGCAGCTAAAGGCGGCGTTGTGAATCTGACTCGTTCCCTCGCACTGGAGTATGCTGAGCAGAATATTCGGGTGAATTCCCTTTGCCCAGGCTTCATCGATACTCCGATTATCCCGGAAGAGAGCAAGCAAGCACTTTCTGCGGCAACACCAATGAAACGTCTGGGTCAAGCAGAAGAAATGGCCAAAGCCGTTCTGTTCCTAGCTAGTGACGATTCTTCATATATGACAGGAAATAGCCTGATCATAGACGGAGGATACACCGCTCAATAAGTGCAGCAGTATCGAAGTACACAAGAAAGAATATAGTTCCATTAAAAGTCGCTATTCTAGCGGCTTTTTTTGTTTTATTGGTACAAGAGCAGTTCCCGAGCCAAGGACAACTAGCAAACAGCGAGTTTAGCTATTCATAATAGATGGCCTCGTAAGGAAACTCTAGCTTATTCATGCGATATTCTTTGGGAGACATGGACATATATTGACGGAAAACTTTGCCGAAATAGCTGGGACTCTCAAAGCCGCATTGTTGACCAATCTGGGAAATCGGAAGTTCCGTTGTACGTAGTAATCGTACTGCAACCTCAATGCGTCTGTCTTTGAGATAGGCTAACGGTGATGTTTTCTCGGATTTCTGAAATAACCTGCACAAGTAGTGTTTATTGATATCACAATGACTGGCCAGCAGATCCAGTGTCAAAGGGGAGGCATAATTCTCTCGAATGAACTTTTTACATTTTTCAATCGTTGTTATGGATAAGGCACCGATATCCTTCTCCGCATCCCGACTCGTCTGTACCAAGATAAGCAACCACCGATAGACTTGCATGGACAAGCGATACTTGTCCGTAACTTTCTCTTGATGAATCAAATGGATAATTTGCCATAACTCTTGAATCAAGGGAGAGTCCGCGTTTCGTCGAATGACATGTCCCTCATTATCATGGATCATATCCCAAATTCGGTTAGCTTCATCCCCGCGAATGTTGATCCATATAAATTCCCAGGGTTCGTTGTTCTCTTGTTTATAGTAATAGCAATGTTCTCCGGAGATTTTAACAAGTAGGGCATGTCCTTTTGGTAAAGGAATCGTTTGATTTTCAATATCCAGATAACCCTGACCATTAAGTGTGTATTGAAAAACGACGTGCCCCGGGTCCGGTCTATCATCACTTGGACAACGATATTCTTCGCTAGAAACGATCTGCCATCCAATAGAGTCAAGTGTCATGATTGATGTATCGTCATTACGAAAAGCATAAGAAACCGTATGAACCATCGTTTCATCTCCTTCCTAAAAAAGTCAATTATTTTATATAATACGTCACATTTTTTAGATTGTCTGTCTTTTTTTAGACCTGTAAGATAAATGTAAGCGGTAACATAAAGAGGAGGTGGCTGTAAATTGTGTTCATTTGACAACAAACAGGGCAGGATCGAACTGATGATTCTAAAAATGAATTCTTAGATAAGGAGGAGTTAATCGAATGATCCGAAGAACTGTTTCCATCCAGAAATCGATGTTTGTATCTTTTTTAGCACTCCTTATGGTTATTTCACTGGCTGTTCCTCCGGCACCGATGCGTGCAGAGTCATCATCAAACGGCCTGCCGGGTCGCCAAGCAGAATACCTGAACCGGGGTTTGGTTGCGGTTCTTGTAGACAACGGCGTTTTTTTAAGCTGGAGGTATTTAAACAACGACCCAGATGATATCGCTTTCAATATATATAAAAATGGAACCAAAGTGAACGCATCACCCATAAGCGATGTGACGAACTATGTGGACACCACTGGTTTCGACAGCTCGCAATATCAGATCTCCACCGTTATTGCAGGCAAAGAGCAAATGCAACCGGAGGTTGTATCAGTCTGGCATAACGATTATCTGCCTATTCCGCTCGATAAACCGGCTGATGGCCGGACTAAGGATGGTGGAACCTACTCTTATTATGCAGGTGACGCGTCCGTGGCTGACTTGGACGGAGATGGCGAATATGAAATCGTCTTCCTGTGGAGTCCAAGCAATTCCAAGGACAATTCGCAGGCAGGTTATACCGGCAATGTGTATATCGATGCCATCAAACTGGACGGCACAAAGCTGTGGAGGATTGACCTGGGAGTCAATATCCGCGCCGGAGCGCATTATACGCAGTTAATGGTATATGACCTGGATGGCAACGGAAAAGCCGAGGTTGTTGTCAAGACGGCGGACGGCACGAAGGACGGCCAAGGCACGGTCATTGGTGACGGCACGAAAGATTATCGCAACGACGGCGGATACATACTGTCAGGGCCGGAATATCTCACACTGTTTAACGGTGAGACTGGCGCGGCTGTATCTACTGTGAATTATGATCCACCAAGAGGCAACGTCAACGATTGGGGTGACGGCTATGGCAACCGTGTAGACCGGTTCCTTGGCGCCATCGCTTATCTGGACGGTACGAAGCCAAGTGTCGTGATGAGCCGGGGTTATTATACCCGCACAGTGCTTGTTGCTTATGATTATGTTGGCGGGGAACTCGTCAAGCGCTGGACGTTCGACACGAATGAAGCAGGAGCACAATATCAATCACAGGGCAACCATAATCTAAGTGTGCTGGATGTCGACAAGGACGGCAAGGACGAAATTATGTTTGGCGCCTTGGCCATTGATGATGATGGCAGCTTGCTGTACAGCACTGGACTCGGCCACGGTGATGCCATGCATGCCGGCCAGCTCGATCCAAATCGAGAGGGGTACCAGGTCGTAAGCGTGCATGAACATTCGGATGCGGCATACGGATTGGAGATGCGCAATGCGGCAACAGGTGAAATCCTTTGGGGTGAGAAAACAGGTTTTGACACCGGTCGCGGGATGTCGGCGGACATTGATCCGAACTATCCGGGTTACGAATCATGGGCCACGACCGTTACCAACGGGCAAAGTGTCCCTGTAACCAATACTTATTCAGCTGCCGGAGAAGCTATCTACACTGTGGACGAAGGGCCCAAAACCGCCAATTTCGCCATCTGGTGGGATGGAGATCTTCAGCGGGAGCTATTGGACCATGAGTGGGATAATAGCACAGCCAAAGGAATTCCGCTCATCTATAAGTGGGATTACCAAAACAAAAAGCTGAATGAAATCTTCCGGGCAACCGGTACGTTAACGAACAACCATACCAAAGGCAATCCGGCACTTCAGGCGGACATTCTGGGCGACTGGCGTGAGGAGCTTCTGCTGCGGAGCGAAGATAGTTCGGAGTATCGTCTCTACACAACGACCATTCCTTCAGACTATCGCATCCCTACGCTGATGCAGGACCCTGTGTATCGACTTGGCGTAGCCTGGCAAAATGTAGCCTACAACCAGCCGCCTCATACCGGCTTTTATCTTGGAGCGGAAGCTACAGCATTCCCTAAAGCCGATCTGGCGCTGACTCGCGAAGCTGAAATGCTGGAGCCGGTCTACCGTTTTAATTTCGGTACAGAGACTGCGTCAGGAAGTACGAACATACAGGATACGCTCTACGCACAAGATCCGGGATACGGCTTCAAGGATACAAGTGGTGTTACGGTAGGGGCAAACCAGGTTTCGGTTGCGACAGGTACGACATTTGCTGTTGACCTGCCCAATGCAAACTATAAGGTGTCGCTGCGATTGGGCAATGATGCAAATGACTCGAACGTTGGAGTCAAATCCGAATTCGTCCAGAAGCTCGCCGTAACCAATGTGACAGCAGGATCACCACTGGAGTATTCCTATGACATTGCTGTGGTGGATGGACAGCTCGATCTTCTCTTCACGGGTACAGCCATAGACATCCAAGACGTCATCATCGAGAAATATCCAGAGAAAGTAGCCGGTGCGGCAACAACGATCTATATGGCCGGTGATTCAACCATGCAATCTTACAGTGAAATGCAGGCTCCTCAAGAAGGATGGGGGCAACAGTTCGGACGGTATTTCTCCAATGGGGCAGTGATCGTGAACGATGCGATCGGCGGCCGAAGCAGCAAATCATTCATGGTAGACGGTCGTCTGGATACGATCCTGCAGCGAATTAAGCCGGGGGACTTCTTCTTCATTTCCTTTGGTCATAACGACGCGAGTGCAGGGATACCGGACCGGTATGCATCACCAGAGGATTATAAGATCTACTTAACTCGATATGTAAACGGTACCAAACAGCGCGGCGCTACACCCGTATTGCTCACTCCGGTTGGACGCAGAGACTTTAACACGGTGACTCAAGAGTTCAACGTCAGCTTCCCGGCATATGTGCAGGCTGCCAAAGAAGTGGCAGAAGAGCTTGACGTGCCGCTGATTGATCTGAGCAAGTTAAGTATTGCGTATTACGACAAAATTGGTAATACCGCTACGGAAAAAGTATTCCTATATGCTAATCCGGGTGAATATCCAAAATACCCGAATGGAATCAACGATAATACCCATTTCAGCAGCTATGGTGCACAGAAAATTGCCGGACTCGTTGCTGGTGCAGTCAAAGACATGGAGCTGAGTATCTCATCGCTGGTCATTGACCCAGATATTACCGAGCCAGAACCAGAGCCAGAAACCCAGCTCTATGAGGAGGATTTTGAAGGCGACGCTGCCAACTACCAGTATGCGATGGTCAATGCCACGGGTATCGCAGGAACCATGGCGGGAACCGTTGTTGAACAGTCCGGAAATAAGGTACTGTCCGTCACAGGGTCCGGATCGGGCAATCGAGCCAAGGTGTTCCGTCTGTTTGATGCCGTAAACGGCGATCAGGTGAACGTGAACTTTGACTGGCAATCCGGTAATGTGAGCGCATACCCATCAGAAGGTCATCTCACGGTCCAGGATTCCAACGAAAATGCCTTGTTCACGCTGTTTACCAAAACTGGAAGCACCAAAATTCATTATTTTGTCGGTGCATATAATCCAGACTACGGCACAGGGGATACGGCCATACCTGAAGGGGGAACGGCTACAGATATTTCCAAGAACCAGTGGGTCAATGTGGATGCTACCGTTAATTTTGCCGAGAAAACACTTGATCTGACATTAACGAACATAGCGAATCCGACACTTACACAAACGATTCGAGATATCCCACTGAGTTCCGCCGCATATGCGGACAACGTCAGATCCATGCGGTTCCTGGGCACGAGAAAAGGTGGTGGAGGCACGTTGAACTGGACTACCCAGATCGATAACGTGCGAATAGAAGGCACTCAGCTCTCTTCGGAGGGTGGCGATCAGACTGCATTGATCGCTCTGTATGATGAGATCAAAACAATTGATCTATCGGAATACACAGATGCATCGAAGGCCGTGGTGAACCGGGCTTTGGCAGCTGCGGAAGCCATTTTCAATACGGAAGCTACCCAAGCTCAAGTTGACCATGTGTTTAATATGTTAACTGTCGCGAAGGATTCATTGACAAGTGAACCGGGCGAAGGGATAAACGAATACAAATTTGACTTTGGTTCAGGCGGCGCAGCCGACGGATACATCAAAGTAGATGCCAAAAGAGCGTACATCGAAGGCAATGGGTACGGCTTTGCTGATACTGCGCTGACCAAAGATGAGAACCGGGAAACCGGAGATTTGCTCAAGGAAGATTTCACACGAGTAAACGGTACCTCTTTCCTCGCGGAAATGGAGCCGGCGAATTACCGGGTAACGATGACCATCGGGGATGCGGAGGAATCGACCAGCGCAAATGTTGTTGTAGAGCAGATGACAAAACTGCCGCTGACAAGCATTGCCAAGGGCGAATTCAAAGAAATCACGTATGACATTGCCCTGATTGATGGAGTCTTTAACTTCAATTTCACCGGAAATGCACCGAAGATCAATGCGCTGAAACTGGAGCGTCTGCCAGATCAGAGTGCAAGTGATAAACCTGTTATTTATTTGGCCAGCGATTCCACTGTGGCTAATTACGCGGAAAACTATCGTCCGCAAGCAGGCTGGGGAGAAACATTGGGTGGATTTTTTGATCCAAATGAAGTCAGTATTGATAACCGGGCAGTTGGAGGTTTGAGCAGCAAAACCTTCCTGGTCGGCGGATATCTCAACGATATTTTACTCGACATTCAAGAAGGCGATTATCTGTTCATGCAGTGGTCTCATAATGATTCCACACCTTCACGTCCAGAGCGTTATCTTACACCAGAGCAATTTAAGGTATATCTAAAAGAATACATTAACGGTGCTCTTCAAAGAGGGGCAATTCCGGTTCTGGTCACGCCAGTGAATCGTCGTGATTTTACTGGTGAGGTGTTGAACAAAAGCTTCCCGGAATACGTACAGGCGATGAAAGAAACGGCGCAGGAAACGGAAACACTTATCATCGATCTGAACCAAGCCAGTTGGGAGCATTTCCAGGAGCTTGGCACTGAAGGAACCAAATCGATATTCATGTGGGTAGGCACAACGGAAGACAATACACATTTGCAGATGAATGGCGCAATCAAGGTGTCTGAACTCGTGGCACGACTTGTAAAGGAATTGAATATTCCGCTATCTGATTTGGTTACGTTGGAAGGAGAAACTCCGGAGCAGAAGGCCCCGCATACCAAGGCAACTGTGGAAGGAGAATTGCAGAACGGCTGGTATACTTCTCCGGCACAAGTAACCTTCACAGCAAGCGATGAAGATTCCGAAATCGAAGGGACCTATTATCAAATTAATGGTGGCGAAACGGTGAGTGGCACACAGTTGACCCTGACTGAAGAAGGTACACATACCATTACCTACTGGAGCGTCGATGTTGACGGTAACAAAGAGAGCGAACAGTCTTTGTCCATATCCATTGATCTCGTACCTCCAACCATTGAAATTCATGGTCAAACCGAATACACCATTGATCAGCACGTGGAAATTGGCTATACAGCTTCTGATACGGTATCCGGTGTGGCAGAACCGGAGGGTGTGCTCCTGGACACTCCGGCGTATGCACTGGAACCCGGCCTGAACCAGGTTACGGCAACCGTCTCCGATTTGGCAGGCTGGGAACAGACGGTAGAATATAATTTTGGCGTTATTGCCACATTCGACAGCCTGATCAATCTGACCAACGCCTTTGCTGATGAATCGACCGATCCTAATGCCGGCGCTCTTGCTGATCAGCTTACAAACACGTTAAAGCAGGCCAAACAGGCAGCAAACGATCGTGAAGGAGCAAAAGCGCGTCAATTGCTTGCATCCTACGGTAATGACGTTCAAGCAGCTAGAGGAACCGTATTTACGGATGAGCAGGCAAGTGTGCTGATTAAGTGGGAAGAATGGCTCCATCAGACAACGCCACTTGCAAACGGTGCCCCTGGCACTCCGGTGTTATCTGATAATAATGGTTACGACACAGGGCTCAAGGACGGAGACTATACAATCACGATGAATCTGTGGTGGGGGAATAACGGCAATCAGTTCAAGCTGTATGAGAATGGTGAATTGATTAAGGAAATTTCTCTGGTCGATCAATCCCCGTCCGCCCAATCTGTTCAAGTTGATATTACTGGAAAGAAAAATGGCACCTATATCTATACTGGAGAATTGATTAATGCACTGGGTTCAACCATGAGTGTTCCGCTGACAGTCATCGTCACGGATGCTTCCCCGGGGCAAGCTGTTCTGTCGAACGACAACTGGGACGGTGACAGCAACTATAATGTCACCATGAATCTGTGGTGGGGAACAAACGCAACCGAATACGAACTTTACGAAAATGGTCTATTGATTGACACACAATCGCTGCAATCTCATTCGCCTGGTGCACAGTCTGCGGTTACCTCAATCTCTGGAAAGGCACCTGGAATCTACGAGTATGAAGCTGTACTTCGTAATTCTTCAGGGGAAACCAGATCACACAAATTAAATGTGACGGTAAGAGAGTAGGCTGAAATGTTTGAGCATTCCAATAACAAGAAGTGATTACAACTGAAGTAAGGTACGCATATAAAAGTGCTATTCCTCATCATTTTGAGAAGTAGCACTTTTTATATACGCACAATATGAAAGCGTTTGACTTATTTGAATATCAATCTATAATGATGAAAGGAAATTGGACTTGGACGAGGCCTGTGGAGAAATCGATAACCGGCATAGCTGTATGTATATTCACAGCAAGCTTCCATACGCAGGAGGCTTGCTGTTTCATTTTCAGGAGGAGAATAGGTCCCCATGACACTCAAAAAAAGAATCTTTTTATTGTTCTTTCTCAGTGCGTTTATCCCCTTTATCAGCATATTTGCGATTTCTTATTATACGATTGACTCCATTTTCGCAAATAAGATCGATGATGGCATTCGCAGCAATTTACAGCAGGTGACATCTTCATTGGAGAATTCAATCACCAATCTGAATCACGTTACACAGCAATTATCTTACGGTGGCACTGTAGGCAAAAGGTTGGATGAATTTTTGAATCCGTCCTCCGATATCTTCGAATTAATCGAGGCCAGGGACGAATTAAAGAGCGAGTTAAGTGTGGTCACGTTTACCAATCCGAATATCGGATTGACCTTATATTATTTCCAGAAAGAAGGCACTACGCAGTTCGGCAACTTTCCGATTAAGGATCATTTTTCTCCTGAATCTTTGCCAGTGCTCTTCCAAACTTATGGCATTAAGTATTATGGTCCCCATATCAGCATGAACCGGTTTGATGACCAACTCGTTCTGTCTGCCATGCGAAAAGTACAACTGCCCAAAAGGGACGACGTGTACATATACGTAGAATCCGGATTTCGCCTTACACAGGATATCTTGGGTTACAATCAATACAACGGAGCATTATCTCATCTCATTCTGGATGGTACAGGAAACATTGTGTACAGTGAAATACCGGAGGCCATGAAGGTCGGGGAGAATTTCTCCAGCTTAACGGTCGATCCTGCCAAGGACGGAATATCCCGTGGGTATCACTGGTTCAAGGAGGATTCCTCACAGAAATGGAGCGTTGTATCTGTCATTTCGCAGGCTCAATATCAACAGGAGAAAAACCAGTGGTTGCTTCAAATATTGCTGGTCGCTTTATTTTTCCTCGGCTTTACCGTGTTTCTTGCTTGGCTTCTGTGGAAGATGGTCTACAAACCTCTCGGTCTGTTCCATTCGGAAATCAACGGGATGTCCAAAAATCCACAAATGACAGGGAGCCGAGCTCGCACTCAAATTCCAGAATTTGATTTTCTGCTCAGTGAATTTTCCAATATGCAACATCAAATTGGTGACCTCTTCAGGGAAGTGCAGCAGAAAGAGAAGATACGTGCAGACCTGGAAGTGGAAAAGCTGCTCTATCAGATCAACCCACACTTTCTGATGAATACGCTGGATACGGTGCACTGGCTGGCCGTCATGAACGGACAAGGGGAGATCGACAAGCTGGTACAGTCCTTGAACAAGCTGCTCTATTACAATCTGGGCAAATTAGGGCAAGTATCTACCATGGAAGAAGAGATTGATGCGTTAAGACAGTATCTGATTTTGCAGCAAATTCGCTACGACTTTGAATTTGACGTCCGCATTACTGCAGATGAGCAAGTGCTTCAAATTCCTGTGCCCCGCTTTATTCTGCAACCGCTGGTTGAAAATTCGCTATATCATGGATTGAGTGACGAAGGTTTTATTCAGATTGAAGTGACATGCACTGCAACGTTGAACATTATGATCCAAGATAATGGAGCAGGTATGACCGAGGAAACCATTCATAATCTGCTGAACAATCGTGTAGCTGAGCATCAAAAAGTAGGAATGGGTATCGGACTCAATTACGTTCACCGCATGTTAAAGGCGCAGTACGGGGATCAAGCACAACTGGTGATCGAGAGTGAATTGGGAACAGGGACAAGCATACTGCTTGTATTGCCTATTAAAGGAGAAGATATCTCGTCATGATTAAGGTATTGATTGTAGATGATGATAAGCTGGTACGCAAAGGCATTAGCTCTGCGATGCCATGGAACGAGTTCAATATGGAGGTTGTAGGAGAGGCCAGCAACGGGGCGAAAGCACTGGATTTCCTGAAAACCCAACCGGTCGATCTGATGCTGACGGATCTTGCAATGCCCGTCATGTCAGGGATTGAACTGATGCGAGCTGCGAGGCAGCTCTATGCAGAACTTCATATCGTTGTGTTAACACTGCATCAGGATTTCGATTATATCCAGGAAGCGCTAAGACTCGGAGCCATCGATTATATAGCCAAAGTCCAGCTGGAGAAAGAGCAATTTGAACATGTTCTGCAACGGATACATACCCGAATTAACGGGTTGACAAGCACGATAAGAAAGATACCTTCGCAGAATGAAGTCAATGTCCATTATCAAAATGTGTATGCCCTTGTGTCACAGGATCGCAAATCAGAGCATAAGTGGCCAATGGAGCTAACTGCGCATGAAGATGAGATACGGTGGGAGGTTGAGCGTAATAGCTGCATGTGGGCTGCTCACCCGTCGGAGGAGGATCAACTATTCCATCAATTGAAGGAGTTCCTGCACCAAGTTCCCCATAGTACGTTGTTGGTTTTGTCTGATGTGCAAGAGCGAACGTGGTCGCAAATCAAAAACTGGATTAGGAATTATACAGAGACGTCTTTATTCTATGTGTACAACTCCAATAACCAAGTTATTGCCGTTTCGATGAATGAGGAAGACACATGTTTAAAAGAACCGCAGGATGAGGACCTTGACCGGATTAAGCAAAGTTGGTTCCAGACACCATGGACCCACCACGACAGTTACTATAACCAACTCATTGACCAGTTTATATCCTTACGATTACATAAAGTTCAGTTGATGGGATTGCTGTACTCGATCGTGATGGAATGGAACCACCTTTTTGCTCAAACTACGCTTGGAAAAATCTCGATGATCCATTCTTTCGAGTCTTGGTACGAGGTTGAAGAATGGATCAAACAGACTGCTGCAAGCATTCGAAAGGCTGATGAACAGACTTCATATTCACAGGAAATCATCGATGCCGTGAAAAAATCAGTGATGATCGTGCAGCATGATTTGGAGCAGGCCTATACAGCTTCAGGTCTCTCCCAACAACTCAACATCAGCCGAAGTTATTTCAGTCAATGTTTCAAAGATCTGATGGGGAAAACCTTTAATGAGTACTCCCGGTTCATCCGGGTAGAGAAATCCAAAGAGTACTTGCTCAATACAAACAACACAATTTTCTGGATTGCGGAGCGAGTGGGTTATACGGATGAAAAATATTTCAGCCGGATTTTCCGCGAACTGACAGGTCTTCTGCCAAGCGAATATCGGCAGCTAGGTAGAGGAAATAAATAGCCGACAGCTTCCTGTTTTAGGAGCTGCCGGCTTTTGTTTTTGATGAAGAGCAGGGGGAGTTAGACAAATGTAGATCAATAGGTAGGGTAAATGCTCACAAGTTAACCATACTTCATCATACAGACTGAAAACTGTACACATTTCTCTATCCAAACGGACGTGTAATCCCTATCCCGATAGGGCTTCACTTCATTTTATAATGAAAGCGCAAACAAATATTGAACATCAGAATAAAGGGGAATCGAACTAGATGAGAACAAAATGGTCTATGAAAAGCAACCGGTTGACGAAGCGTCTCGCCGTGCTGTCCATGTCTGCCTTGATGGTTGCAACCCTCGCGGCATGTGGAGACTCTTCCACTCCTCCTACTGCAGAGGAAGCAGGCAAATATGAGGTAACACCGGGAGATCCGTTCAGTGCTTATAAAGACGAAATTACAGTAACCATGGGACGGGTAACCACAGCCAACCCAAAACTGCCGGCTGGTGATACCTATGAGAACAACGCATATACTCGGCTGGTCAAAGACACATTTAACGCTCAGATTACAGATCAATTTGAAGCCAATGGCGAAGATTATAGCCGTCAAGTTTCGCTCGCTATCGCATCCGGGGAATTGCCTGATATGATGCGCGTTGATTCCAAAGATGAACTGAAAGAACTTGTGGATAATGACCTGATTGAGGATCTGACGGCCATTTATGATCAATATGCCACGGATAACATCAAGCAGATGTACGATTCCTATGATGGACGTGCATTAGAAAATGCAACGATTGATGGACGTTTGATGGGACTTCCGGCGACTTCTCTGGATTCCGCACCAACGATGGTTTGGGTCCGTCAAGATTGGCTGGATCTGCTGGGGATTCAACTTGATGCAGATGGTGACGGCGCCATTTCACTGGATGAAGTGGAGAAGACCACACAGGAATTCCTGAAAAGAGATCCTGGCCAATCCGGGAACCCGGTAGGTATTCCATTTGTGAACACGATGAATACAACAGATTATAATGGCTCTGCTTATACGATGCTGGGTGTGGCCTCAACCGAGGGAGCCTTCCCGCAATATTGGATGAATGGTGAAGACGGCAAAATCGTATACGGTTCCACAACAGAAGAAACAAAGCAGATGCTGGGCATCATGGCCGATTGGTTCAAGAATGGTATCATTGACCCGCAATTTGGAACCCGCACGTTTGACGATATTACCGCACTCTACGCCAATGGCCAAAGCGGCATCGCCTTTGGACCGTGGCATATCCCTGACTGGGGACTGATCAGTGCAAAACAGATGGATAAAAATGCGAAATTCTCGGCTTATACACTGGAGGATGCAAACGGCAAGGTCAACGTAGCGCATGCCAATCCATCCAATCAGTTTATCGTGGTAAGAAAGGGATATGAACACCCTGAACTGGCCGTTAAGATTCTTAACCTGTTCTACGATAAACTGGCCAATGATAAAGATGCCGCAACAACCATGCCGGAAGCTGCCAAATATCAGGAGACCGGGGTAGACGGATCCACGAGACCTTTTAATATCGAAGTTAACTCGGCTACATCGCTGCTGGATGATTACTCTGACGTTGTTCGCGGGATTAAAGGGGAGATCGGCCTCGACGAGGTTCGCACAACCGAATCGAAAAACAACATCGGAAGCATTAAAACCTATTTGAGCGACATGGATACGGATGATGTGACTGCTTGGTCAAAATATCATTCACGGATCAACGGAGTGGGACTGATCGACAAACTGACACAGGAAAACAAATTTGTATGGATGACACCTGCCTACTCTGGTACTACACCAAGCATGAAACAGACGTGGGCCAATCTGACGAAGTTGGAGCAGGAATCGTTTATCAAAATCATAACGGGTTCAGAACCGCTTGATTACTTCGATACATTCGTCAGTAACTGGAAGAAACAAGGCGGTGATCAAGTCATTCAGGAAATTCAAGACGAGATCGCATCGAAACAATAATATCCATGCACAGTAGCAGGGCTGCGATACGCAGCCTTTCTTCAACGAAAGGGGTTCATCCATGAAACAGCGGAATTTGAAAGCGAGAGGGCGGCTCGGCCCAGGTGCCATGTACCATATGATGATGCTGCCGGGCATTTTGTTTTTGCTTGTATTCAGCTATATCCCAATGGTTGGTGTTATCACAGCTTTTCAGGACTATGTACCGGCGAAGGGCATGTTTGGCTCTGAATTTGTAGGGCTGAAACATTTCATTTATATGTTCAAGCTGCCGGATATCGCGCAGGTCGTCAGCAATACGCTGGTGATTGCGATTGGCAAGATTTTGCTTGGAACGATGATGGCCATCATTTTTTCCGTTTTATTAAATGAAATTCGTATCAAATACGTTAAAAAGTCCGTGCAGACGATTGTTTATCTGCCGCACTTTCTATCCTGGGTTGTACTCGCATCCGTCGTTGTCAACATGTTCAGTTTGGACGGCATTGTGAACCAAATGTTGGCGTTCTTTGGCCTGGAAAACATTAATTTCCTTGGCAGCAACACCTGGTTCCAGCCACTAATTATTGGAACAGACGTGTGGAAGGAGTTTGGTTACAGTTCCATCGTCTATTTGGCTGCCATTACCTCAATTGATCCCGGTCTATACGAAGCGGCAGGAATGGATGGAGCCAGTTGGTGGAGAAAAGTATGGCATATTACCTTACCAGGTATGCTCCCTATTATTCTGCTCATGGGTGTAATGAGCCTGACCAACATTTTGAGCGCTGGTTTCGATCAAATCTATAACTTGTATAACCCGGTTGTCTATGAGTCGGGCGATATTCTGGATACATACGTCTATCGGATCGGTCTCGTTGGGCGACAGTATAGCTTCGGTACGGCTGTTGGTTTGTTCAAGTCCGTAATCGGCATTGTTTTGCTTATGTCTGCCAACCAGTTGGCCAAAAAATATACGGATCGAAAAATATTCTAAGGAGGCCAAACCTGTGTCCTATTCTGCAAACTTCAAAGAACGAATTGGCCGGTTTGTCATCTATGCCACCGTCATTATGCTGGCATTGGTCTGCCTTCTTCCGTTATGGAATATCGTTGCCATATCATTCAGCAGCAGTGAGGCGGTATCCGCAAATGCAGTAGGTCTCGTTCCGGTCAATTTTACAACAGCAGCGTATACCAAAATTATCGATGATGCACAGTTCTGGCGTTCATTTGGCATCTCCATTTTACGTGTCGCGCTTACCCTTACGCTTAATATGATTCTGATTATTTTGATGGCTTATCCTTTATCCAAATCAAAGAGGGATTTTAAAGGCAGAAACGTTTATATGAATATCATGATTTTTGCCATGTTGTTCAGTGGAGGCATGATTCCGAGTTACTTGCTGATCAAAAACCTGGATATGCTAAATACGATATGGGCACTGGTTCTGCCAGGCGCTGTCCCGATATTCAGTGTCATCCTCGTGATGAATTTCTTCTCCGCTGTACCTAAAGCGCTTGAAGAGGCAGCTTTCATCGATGGAGCGAATCCCATTCAGGTTTTGTTCAAAGTGTATGTTCCCGTGTCCATTCCTGCACTGGCGACAGTTGCCTTATTCAGTATCGTGGGTACATGGAATGACTTCTTCAGCGGTTTGATCTATATGACCAAAGTCAGCAATTATCCGCTAATGACCTATATTCAGTCCCTTAACGTGAATATTGCCGATTTGCTTCAAGCTGGCACCAATTCCAGTGAACTCAGCAACCTGACTGAAATTTCGAACAAAAACCTGAATGCAGCCAAAATCGTAGTTGCTGTTATCCCGCTATTGCTGATTTATCCGCTGCTGCAAAAATACTTTGTGACTGGCATTGTTGTAGGATCGGTCAAAGAATAACATTAGAAAGGTTGAATGAACATGGAAAATAAAAAATGGTGGAAAGAAACCGTTGTATATCAAATATATCCACGCAGCTTTCAAGATCATAACGGAGATGGCATCGGCGACTTGAAGGGCATTGTATCCCGATTGGATTATTTGCAGGAACTCGGCATTGGTGCGATCTGGTTATCACCTGTTTGCAAGTCCCCTCAGGATGATTACGGTTATGATATTTCAGATTATCAGGATATCGATCCGATGTTTGGGTCTTTGGAAGATATGGAAACGTTAATTCTTGAAGCAAAGAAACGAGATATTCGGATCATCATGGATCTGGTGTTGAACCATACATCGGATGAACACCCCTGGTTTCAAGAAGCCAAAAAAGGCAAAGACAATCCGTACCATGACTACTACGTCTGGAGAGATGGTGTTGAAGGAACACCTCCGAACGACTTGGGGTCCACCTTCGGTGGTTCAGCCTGGGAATGGGTGCCTGAGATCGGGCAATATTATTTACATCTATTTTCCGTCAAACAGCCAGATCTCAACTGGGAAAACCCGAAAGTCCGGCAGGAGATATACAACATGATCAATTGGTGGATCGACAAGGGTGTTGGTGGTTTCCGACTTGACGTTATCGACTTAATTGGCAAAGAACCGGATGCAAAGATTACGGGCAACGGGCCAAATCTGCATAAATATATCAGGGAACTAAGCAAGGAGACGTTCCAAAACGCGGAAGACCTGCTGACCGTAGGAGAGACGTGGGGCGCCACTCCGGAGATCGCCAAACTGTACAGCAACCCGGACAGCAGCGAGTTTTCTATGGTATTCCAATTTGAACACATCAGCCTGGATGAACAAGAAGGCAAAGGAAAGTGGGCTCTTAAACCTTTGGATGTACTGGAATTGAAAAAAGTGCTGTCCAAATGGCAGACGGAGCTGGAAGGCGAAGCCTGGAACAGTTTGTTCTGGAACAACCACGATTTGCCCCGAATTGTCTCACGTTGGGGGAACGATGGAGAATTAAGGATCGAATCGGCTAAAATGTTGGCTACCCTTCTTCATGGCATGCAAGGCACGCCTTATATTTATCAGGGTGAAGAATTGGGTATGACAAATGTTCAATATTCGATCGAGGATTATCGGGATATTGAATTGCTCAACTTTTATAAGGAAAGAATGGGGAAGGGTTGTCCTGAACAAAGCGTGATGGAGTCGATCTACGCCAAGGGCCGAGATAACGCACGAACACCTATGCAATGGGATACTTCCGATAACGCAGGTTTTACACAAGGGGAACCTTGGATTAAGGTGAATCCGAATTATAAGCATATCCATGCCGAGGAAAGTTTGAATAATCCCGAATCCATATTTCATTATTACCGGAAGTTGATTCAACTTAGAAAAGATCATGAAGTCATTGTATATGGTGATTATGAGCTGATCTTTCCAGAGAACCCAGACGTGTTTGCATATACCCGCACGTTGAATGGTGCTACGATTCTTGTGGTATGCAATTTCCAGGGATATACGACCGAACTGCCGCTTCAGGAGCAATTAACAGAGTCCAATCAGCTATTGATATTCAATTATACAAGTGAACTCTCGGACAGCAAATTACGTCCATATGAAGCAAGAATGTACCTTATTCATAATTAAAGCATACTACGTAATATGTTATATCATGTTCAGTTCTCAAGAAAGAAGGATTATATTCAATGAAAAGAGTATGGTGGAAAGAAGCAGTAGCCTATCAAATCTATCCGAGAAGTTTCATGGATTCCAACGGTGATGGGGTTGGTGACATCAAGGGGATCATCTCAAAACTGGATTATATTCAAGATCTCGGGATTGATCTGATATGGATCTGCCCAATGTATAAGTCGCCCAACGATGATAATGGTTATGACATCAGTGATTACTGTTCCATTATGGATGAATTCGGCACGATGGCGGACTTTGATCAATTACTGCATGAAGTGCATCACCGCGGCATGAAACTTATTATGGACTTGGTGATCAATCATACAAGTGACGAACACCCGTGGTTTATTGAATCCAGAGCTTCGCTGGATAACCCCAAACGGGATTGGTACATCTGGAGAGATGGGAAGAATGGAGACGAACCGAATAACTGGGAGAGCATCTTTGGCGGTTCTGCTTGGGAATATGATGAAGTCTCCGGACAGTACTATCTCCATCTGTTCTCCAAGAAACAACCAGACTTGAATTGGGCAAATAAAGAGGTTCGGAATTCCATATATGAAATGATGAATTGGTGGCTGGATAAAGGGATTGATGGTTTCCGTGTGGATGCAATCAGCCATATTCACAAAGAAGAGGGTCTCTTGGACATGCCAATCAGAGAAGGCGTCAAATACGTCTCTTCTTTTGAAAAGCATATGAATGTGAAGGGAATCCAGAGTTATCTGCAAGAAATGAAAGAGAACACATTATCCAGATATGACGTCGTGACTGTTGGGGAAGCGAATGGAGTTAAGGTAGAGGACCAAGAAGATCTGCTGGATTGGATCTGTGAAGTCAGAGGGAAATTTAATATGGTCTTCCAATTCGAACACCTGGACCTTTGGAAAAACAGCACGGAAAGGCAACTGGATATTCCCAAATTGAAAAACGTCTTGACCAAGTGGCAAAAATCGCTGGAAGGCGTCGGTTGGAATGCTTTGTTTATTGAAAATCACGATCAGCCTCGTAAAGTTTCAACTTGGGGAAATGATACAGAGTATTGGTATGAAAGTGCCACAGCACTTGGAGCCATGTACTTTTTCATGCAAGGAACGCCATTCATATATCAAGGGCAAGAGATAGGTATGACAAACGTGGCTTACCCTTCCATAGAAGATTATAACGACATAGCCGATCGGAATTTATATCAGATCAAACGCGAAGAGGGGATGTCGCATGAGGAGATCATGAACATCATCTGGGCTTCAAGTCGTGATAACTCTAGAACGCCGATGCAGTGGTCTTCGGCCAAAGAGGCCGGGTTCAGCACCGGTACGCCATGGTTAAAGGTGAATGACAATTACGTCAAAATTAATGTAGAGAAACAACTCCAGGCACCAGGTTCCATTCTGCACTTTTATAAACAAATGATTCAGCTGCGAAAAAAACACGATACGTTAACTTATGGAATCTATGAGCTTCTTATGCCGGATCATCCGAGTGTATATGCATATACACGTACACTGGCAGATCAAAAGGTGCTGGTCGTAATCAATCTTTCTGAACACATCGTGGAGCTTGACGAAGATGAGCTTGGCCTCAACTTCTCAGAGATCTGGCTTACCAACTATGAGAATGGCATGCTGCCCCTGGTGTTGCGACCGTTTGAAACCATTGTTGGATTAAGCGATAAAGTATAAGGTGGATACGTAAAAAGGCGTCTATATCATGGTCTGAATGATATAGACGCCTTTTATTGTTGTGTAACCACATGAAAATTAGCTGCGAATATTCGTTTTATTGATGGAGAACATCCGCGTATTCGGAGATACGTTCGAAACGTCCCTTGGCAAACGGGCATAAAGGTAAAATCTTAATACCGTTTTCCCGCGCGTATTCCACCATAGCTTTGATAAGTTCATCGCCAAGCCCTTGTCCTCGGTATGCATTTTCAACCAATGTGTGATCAATTATGTATAACTCTGGACTCGAGATTACATAGGTCATCACCGCAGCAATATCACCGTTATCTTGAATAAGAAATCTCTTATTGGCAGGTTCATGTTCTACGTTATGCATGTTCATCCTCTTTCTTTGTTGAATATTCACCGTCCAGAAGCTTATAGGTCAATGCTCCGCTTGGACATGTGTCAATATGCCGGGCAATGGCCTCCGAAGTGTCACCATCAGGATCAACCCAGGGACGCTTGCTCAAATCAAACACAGCAGGGAGGCCCTTTACGCAAATACCGGAATGAATGCAGACATCCGAATTAGACATGACCTCGATATCTTTACCGTAGTATAACTTTTGTTTACTCATAATTCCTCACATCTTTCACTGTTGAGTTTGTTTACGATCCATATTCCAGGCTTTCATGGCAAGTAGTACCTGGCTCTCAATGTCCCAATAATAAATGAGGAATCGTTAATAAGTCAACGCGCTAATCATATTCAATTTGTGGAATCTGAGACAACACGTTAATGAGATTGAGAACTTATTTTGTGACTTCGATCTGAAATTGATCGGAATATGATTTCAGGTTGCCAGCAAGGCCAGCGAGCTGCCCGGAGATGTTAGACAGTTCACTCGCCGATCGCTGCTGTTCCTCAGCACTGGCCGTGACTTCTTCAGCCATGGCTGAAGTTTCCTCGGTTGCAGAAGCGATATAGCTCAGGTGCTGTTCCACTTCCTGTCGAATGGAGTGCATATCCATCGTCCGGTTTGCCAAACGCTGAGCAAGCTCGTGCACTTCAGTCGATAATTGACTAACCTGTCTGAATGCCTGAAGGCAATCAGCGATCTGTTCTTCCTGTTCCTTGACCGCCACCATGTTCGCTTCAAAATGACTGCCCATCCGGTGGATTTCTTGAACAAATGAACTCAGGATCACATCAATCTCCTGGATCGAATGTTCGGACTGCTGAGCAAGCTGTCCCATTTCACCAGCAACGACAGCAAAACCTTTACCTGCCTCGCCAGCACGGGCTGCCTCAATTGAAGCATTCAGCGATAAAATCTGGGTTTGTTTCAGGATATTGTGGATTTGTCCACTAATAGAGGAAGCGAGTTCCGATTGCGTTGTTAGAGACCTGGAAATTTCCTGCTGATGCTCAACCCGCTTGGCATTCTCCCGGCCTTTTTCAAGCAGAACCTCATGTTCACGTGTAACTTGTACTTGTACGGCAGACAGTTGCTCTGAAGTATGGGTAAACTGTTGCACATAAGAACCGACTTCATCCATAATTTTGCCGAGATTCTCCGAATGCTGGACGGAATGTTCGGTTTCTTCTGCCTGTTTCATGGAGCCTATGGCAATTTCCTCAATAGCTCTGGAAAGTTCTTCGCTCTGACGCTGGTTCGTCTGAGCGGTTTCCGAAATATCTTTTGATGACTGCTGCAACGTATTTGATCCTTGCTGTATTCCCATCAGAATGTTCGTCAATTGGGCAACCATGATGTTAATCAAATCACTGATGTCACCGAGTTGATCATTGGTCATATGTGTGGATACGACTTTAAGATTCCCATCAGCAACCTGCTCGAGGCTTGACTTAATATCGCGAACTTGTCTAAGAATACCTCGTACTACGAATAACATCATGACCAAAGAAAGAATCAGTACAACCACAAAAATCGGGATAATAGTCTGATAAGCATTATTCACGGATGTCGTGGAGACTTGATTCACTGCTCCAGCAGAAATATCAATGCCCAGATAACCAATAATCGTACCTTGCGAATCCTTGATTGGTGTAAAGGAGGACAGCAGCTGGCCCCAGGTTGGATCGTCTACAATACCTGTTGTGATGACTTCTCCGCGTAATAAGCGTTCCTGAATCTGGGGGTTGAATTCCATGGAAGTCCCGTAAGGGCTATATTCAGTATCGTCCCAATCCGCTCCATCCACAGTGTAGCTCCACCCGTCTGAAGTTTTGTTATACATATAAACATACAAGGCACCCGATTGAAGCCTAACTTTAACGAGTTCGTCTCTAAGACGTTTATATTCGCTGCTCTCCTCCGAAGCAGTAGAGGACAATGTCTTGATTAATTCAGATTCCTGGCCTAGTTGAGAGGCAGTATTCACGGCCAGCTGCTGATTGTTATGCTGCATGGTCATCAGTGACGCATTTTTACTGGAATCTATCGTGGTCCACATGATTAGACCGCCCATGGTCAGTAGTGGAACCAGAATGATCAAATACAGTTTGAACCTTAAATCCATCTTTTTTTTGCGAGTCTGTCTCACGTTCTGTTCCCCCTTGGATGTAATCAAAAAATATGGTTATTTGTATAACCCCATACTATTTATCGTAATATTGAAGGGGGAAATGAAGACTAACACTAAATTTGTATATACATATGGGTTTAAAGGCACTTTCTACATCACATTTGTTTGATTTCATTTCAGAGGATTAGCCTACGTTCAAGTTACTTTTTCTTCCAGGTTTTAGATGAATCTTCATTATTGTAAGTAGTGGATGAATCTGAGGATTTTCCAACAAGTCACCATTCTAAAGAAAGCATTCGAATTTTGAAGTGAGGGTAAGGGCTAAAAATCGATTGTACTTGGTGGTAAACAGTGTTACTCTAAAAGTCTGTGTTCGACAATATATTTAATACTAGCCACCAATTTATTTGTAAAGAAAGGTAACACTATGATAAAAATTGAAAACTTATCCTTCTCATTTCCACAAAAGGAACTATATAAAAACATTTCATTTACGTTTGAAGAGGCACAACATTGTGCTTTTATCGGAACAAGCGGAAGTGGAAAAAGTACATTGATCGATATCCTGATGGATCCGGAACGATATTTGTTTGAGGGCAAGTTAGAGATAGACCCCGATTGCAGAATCGGGTATGTGAGTCAGTTTTTGCAAGTAGACAAAACAAAAGAAGTGACCGTTTTTGAATATATCGCAGAAGAATTCATCAAGATACAAGATGAAATTACAGCGATTTATGCGGAGATGGCCACCACATCGGATATGGATTCCCTGATGGAAAAGCTTCAATTGGCTTTGGATGCCTTCGAGGCGATGGATGGGGATAATTTCGAAAAAAACATCAATAAACAGTTAAACCTTGCCAACCTCATGAAGCTCAAAGATCTTAGTATTTCCGCCATAAGCGGCGGGGAGTTCAAACTTATTCAAGTGATGAAGGAAATGCTGAATCGTCCAGACTTAATGATTATGGACGAACCTGATGTATTTTTAGACTTTGAAAACCTGAACGCGCTTAAAAAATTGATTAATTCCCACAAGGGAATGCTGCTGGTCGTTACGCACAACCGATATCTATTGAACCATTGTTTCAACAAAATCATACACCTAGAAAACACAGAGCTCCAAGAGTTTGACGGGCGATATATTGATTATAACTTCTCGCTGCTTCAGACGAAGATTGAGCTGCAAGAAATCGCGGTTGCTGAAGCTGAAGAAATTGAGAGATACGATCACATCATCGACAATCTTAGAGAGATCGCCACATATAATTCGGAAGCCTCTAGAGGCAGAGCGTTAAAAGCCAGAGTCAAGTTTCAAGAGAGATTGGAAGCACGTAGAATAAAAGAGCCTTTTGTCGATATCAAACAGCCGAATATCCGTTTTGGAATCGCTAAGGAAATGGAAGACACCGTTGTGGTTAACGTCAACAACTATAACGTTTCCTTTGACGAATTGCTTTTGGAAAATGTGAACTTTGAGATCAAATCAACAGATAAAGTAGCCCTGATCGGTCCTAACGGTACCGGGAAAACGACTTTACTCCGAGAAATCTTTAAAAACAATCAGGATTCCATTGAAATCAATGCTGATGTTAATGTGGCTTATTTATCTCAGGTTCAAGGCGAAATGCTAAAAGATTCGAATACCATACTAAATGAATTCATTGATTCAGGGTTTCAAACGTATGACGAGATTAGATCGTATCTTCCAAACTATGGCTTTGAAGGAGAAATCCTTGATCAAAAGATTGAATCGTTATCTGGCGGAGAAAAAAACATGCTTCAATTGGCTAAAGTGTCTGCCAGTCAAGCCAACGTATTGCTTCTGGATGAACCGACAAGCCATTTAGACATCTATAGCCAAATCGCATTGGAGAACGCTATTGAGGACTACAAAGGTGCGATTCTCATGATTTCTCATGATTTCTATTCGGTTGTCAATGGTATGGATTATGTTTTAATTATCGGGGACAAAACGATTAGTAAAATGAGTATAGAAGAATTTAGAGAGATGATTTATACGAGTCATTTTGATGAAAACTATCTAGAAAATGAACAAAAGAAAAAGTCTGTTGAAATGAAAATTGAATTGGCTTTAAAAGATACTAATTTTGAACTTGCAAAGAGTTTGGTTGATGAGCTAGAAAAGCTGATTAGGTTGCTTTAGACAAGGTGAATATTCCATAAATCTAAATCCCCCTGTATGTGGATTAATCCGCATACAGGGGGATTTACTTCTAGAAACAGCTAAACGAGCTGATTCGCTGCAGATCAATGCCGGTGTATAGCCAGAAGAAGCCATTCCAACGGAAGCCAGCCACCGAATTTCTACCTACAAATACCGGGTACATCCAGAAGCCGGGACCACGATCCGGCCAAATATATGTGTAGCGAAACAGACAGCCGGATATGGCTCTTGGATCTACCGCATATAACGAAGCGGGTTGCTGTGGAATGAATGATGGTGGCGGTCCGGTAGGTGCTTGCACGCCTTGTGGTCCGCCACCTCCACCCCCGGGGAACGATGGCGGACCAGGAAATCCGCCGGGTCCTCCTGGTCCTCCGGGACCCCCAGGGCCGCCGAACCCTCCACCAGGTCCAAAAGGAGGTAAAAATGTCATATCACATCACTCCTGTTCATTAGTCTAATGTATTGTATGTAGGCAATTGAGTAGGGGAATGGGTGAAAGCCTATAAAAGGCCGCTAATTTGAGATAGATAGAAAAAAAGACCCGCTCAAGCTGCGACAGTTTAACTTTTCGCCTTTGGAGTAGTGAGTTTCTTTCATGTTAAAGGAGTAGAAATCACTGATACCGTACGTAAAAGAAATATTAGTGTTTCCTAGATGGCGTATCTGATAGAAGGTAAATATGATGAAATAATGAAGTCGCCATCTTTGCGACTTTTTTAACAGGTAAGCAAACATTAAAAGTTAAGAAAACGCTATAGCTCCTTTGTATTACACTATATCTTGTAATTATGTATGCGCTTACAATAAGTTCATTAATACAAATCATGTATGAGGAGGTCTTAGTCTTATATGGAGTTGGCAGCCAAGAAAAGCAAAGAGAAAATTGTTCGTCGGGGAGATAGCTGGCAGCTTTATCTGATGTTAAGCCCGGCTGTATTGCTGGTTCTTGTGTTTGTCTACACACCACTGGGAGGCTTGGTCATGGCGTTTCAAGACTACAAGCCATATCTAGGTATTATGCGATCTGAGTGGGTAGGGATGGAGCAGTTCAAATTTTTATTTGAGTATCCAGACAGCGTTCAGGTGATCTGGAATACACTGCGAATCGCGGTATTAAAGTTAGTATTCGGTTTTGTTTCCACGATTGGCTTTGCCCTTCTGATTAATGAAGTTCGTCGGAAAGCACTGCGAAGCACTGTTCAAACCTTTGTTTTCCTTCCTCACTTTCTGTCATGGGTTGTGCTGGGCGGCATATTCATCGAATTGCTTAATCCGGACACCGGACTTGTGAATCAGGCGCTTCAGGCGCTCGGATTCAATCCCATTTTCTTCCTGGGTGACAATAACTGGTTTCTGTTTACGGTGGTATCTAGTGAGGTATGGAAGGAGTTCGGCTACGGCTCCATTGTCTTCCTGGCTGCGATGGCGGGTATCAATCCTGCACTGTATGAAGCTGCACAGATCGATGGTGCGGGCAAATGGAAACAGGTACTACATATTACACTTCCTTCACTAATCCCAACTATAGCTGTTGTGCTTACCTTATCATTAAGCCAGGTATTGAATGCAGGTTTTGACCAGATTTTCAATCTATATAACCCACTTGTTTATGAAAAAGGCGATATTATAGATACTTTTGTGTACCGCGTAGGTCTTATTGATGGTAATTACAGCTTCTCCACAGCTATTGGATTGTTCAAATCAATAGTCAGCCTCATTCTGATTGTGGGTGCATACCGCATTGCCTATAAGGTAGCCGATTATAAAATCTTCTAAGGGGGGTTCTCATGCAAGTCATGTCCGCGCCTCAGCGCTGGTTCCAGGTCTTCAATAACCTTCTAATGGTTGTGTTGGCGCTGATCTGTATTGTGCCTTTGCTGCATGTTATAGCGATATCGTTAAGCTCGACAGATGCTGTTATGGCAAATAGAGTTACCTTTTTTCCTATTAATCTTACCTTTAACTCTTATTTGAAGGCGCTTGAAAATCCGGTCTTTATGCCAGCAATATGGCTTTCTGTGCAACGTACCGTGTTAAGTCTGGTACTTGGTCTAATGATCAACTGTATGGCTGCATACGTTCTGTCCAAAGGGGGAGGCCGAGACGGAATTGCCGGATACAAAGCTTTTGTAGGACTGTTTGTGGTTGCCATGCTGTTTAATGGCGGTCTAATTCCTACTTATCTGCTTGTAACCAAAATGGGTCTGTACAATTCAGTCTGGGCGCTGGTGCTTCCCGGGCTGGTCAACGTATTTTATCTCATTCTGATTATGAATTTCTTCAAGGCATTGCCTAAGGAGATTGAGGAATCTGCCTTCATCGATGGCGCCAATCACTGGCAGGTGTTCTTCAACATGTATCTACCTTTGTCCTTGCCTGTGCTGGCGACGGTCGGATTGTTCATGGTAGTGAACGACTGGAACGAATGGTTTGCCGGCTCGATCTACATGCGCGGAGACAACGTACCGCTCAGCACACTGCTGAAGTCACTGATTGCTGTGCCTGTAGTGGATGCCAGCAATGTAAATGATATAGCCAAAATTAACAACCGCTCCATTCGTGCAGCTCAGGTTTTAATCGGAGCTGTACCGATTCTGCTCATTTATCCTGTGCTTCAAAAGTTTTTTACAGCTGGCATTGTCATCGGTGCAGTTAAAGAGTAGTCTGCATGCTGTCAATAGGGCAATCAGGTTCGGGTCATTCTGCTTTTTCTTCAAGGGAAGAGTGTGAATACACAATAGAAGTGAAACATGAGGGGGTAGACCAATGGGGAACAAGAGAAAAATGATGCTTTTTCTGGCAATTAGCTTTAGTCTGTTAGTCGCTTGCAGTAGTGAAGAGGAGGTTGCCAAATCTGCTGTACCTGCGAAGGAAATTTCAATTGTGGATGGCAAAATCGAGCCTGCCGTTTCCATCACAATGGTGAGAGGGGAAGACCCAACAGCCAAATTCAAAAATGGCGAAAACTATACGGACAATGTCCATACCCGCTGGGCTAAGGATACCTTGGGTGTAGAACTGAAAACGCTATGGACTTCTTCATCTGTGGATTACGACACCAAGCTGAAGCTGATGTTGTCCTCCGGAGATCAAATGCCGGATCTGTTTGTCGCGAATTCGTCACAGTCCAATACAATTAACACCTTTGTTGATTCTGGAAAATTGCTGGATGTGTCTGAGGCGTTTGATAAATACGCATCCGACACATGGAAAGCAGCGCTTGCAGAGGAGCCAACAGCCTGGTATCCCTTCATGAAGGATGGCAAAAAGTTTGCTATTCCTGTACTGCGGCCAACAGCAGGAACACAGTCTACACTTTGGATTCGCCAGGACTGGCTGGATCAGCTGAATATGAAAGCGCCGACCAATCTGGAGGAGCTTGAAAAGGTGATGGATGCTTTTGTCAACCTTGATCCTGACGGTAACGGCAAAAAAGACACCGTAGCGCTGGAACTTGCGATGAAGGAACAGATGCTGGGCGCACCAATGGGGGATGCATCATGGATATTTGGATTGTTCGGGGCGATCCCTGAGCGTTGGTATCCCGATGCAGATGGAAACCTGATGTATGGCTCCATTCAGCCAGAGATCAAATCCGGCCTGAGCAAACTGAATGAGTGGATGGGCAAGGGGTATATTGCCAGTGATATCGCCCTTCACGATTTTAACAAGGTAGCCGAGAACGTCGCATCAGGCAAAGTAGGAATGCTTGGCGGTGAAAACTGGATGATGGTATACCCTGGTTCCATGCTGCTGGCATCTGATCCAAACGCGAGCTATAACCCTTACCCGATTCCGGAAGGTGTTGATGGCAGCAATATGCGCACCATTGCTGATCCGTACACAAGTGCCATTTTGATCAGCAAGGACATCTCGGATGAAGCGTTGCAGGCATTCTTCCATTATCAAAATGCATTGTATGAGGTATATAACTCGGAAGATCCGTTCATGTTCAACGGTTTCCAGGAAGGGTACGACTATGTGATTAAGGATGGCAAGCCCGTTATGGATGAGAGCAAAATTCCTGGAGGAAAAGTAGGGACGATGAAATATACGATTACCGGTTCAGATGCTGTCTATCCTTCCAAAAGGCTGGAAGCGAATCTTAAAATGGCGAATAACGAAACGTTATCCAATAAGGAGCTAGCTGCACTGGCACCAACGGGAATTCTTGGTGCTGATGAGAACAATCCACTGGAAGCCTTTACTTCTAAAGCACTGCTTGTGGGTATGGAACAGAATAATGCTGATGTGCCTGAATATTTCCAGGGCGCTTCGACCAAAACAATGCTGTCCAGACAAGAATTGCTGACCAAAATGCAGATGGATACGTATATTGAAATCATTTATGGCAAAAAGCCGGCAGCTGAATTTGATTCATTTGTAGCAAAATGGAGATCGTCTGGTGGCGATAACATTATTAAAGAGGTAAATGAGTGGTATGAGACGGTGAAGCCATAATAGATTTATACGAACTGCAAAAATGCACTGGGAGCAATCCCGGTGCATTCTCCTTTTAAGATGAGCGATAAGCCCAGAATTTTTTTGCCATTCATTTTGTTAACGAGTACGAAACTCCTGTGGTGTGCAACCATGATGCTTTTTAAATATTTTGATAAAATGCGGCGGAGCCAAAAAACCAAGCGCCTTGCTGACATCTGCAATTTTGAGGTCTGAGTTCAATAACAAGTAAGATGCTCTGTTCATACGTAAGCTGTACAAATAATCGCCAATCGTTTCTCCGGTGACCGTTTTGTACACCTTGGACAGGTAAACGGGGTGCAGGCCGATATAGTCGGCAATGACCTGAAGGGAGATGCCTTCTGCCAAATGCTCCTGAATGTATGTTCTCACTTTAGACGTAATTTGTTCGTGCGCATTCATCAGCTGATTGGAGGCCTGCTTGCGCCGCTGATTAATCATTTTCTCTGCCCAGCTATATATGCGTTGGCCGGATAACTGACTTTTTTTCCGAAGCAAAAATTCGAACTCCTCCCCCAGCATTTCCTCAACCGTTGTGTCCTGCGATTTTAGTGAAATCGAGAATGTGGAAGACAGGTAGAGTAGTACTGTAAACAATTGATCGTGGGACAGCTCTTTGCCAACTTCGTTCAAAAAAAGAATTCTGGAAATTTTGCTTATGGCCTCATCCCAATTACCTGATTCCAGCAAGTTAGGGAGCAAGGGTGGCTCATACAAATTAATGAGATTTTGCTGCTCATGGGAATCCGCATCCTTTTTGTCCAACGTAATAAAATAGCTTTTGTTACTGCCCACATTCCGATTGATGGCTGATACGGAGGCTAAATACAGATCGGAGAGGTGGTCAGGGAAACATTGCTCTTTACTCAGACAAATGGAGATGGCTCCCTTTAAAAATTTTTGTACATTGTTTTGCAGTCTGACCGCGTGGGAGTCAACTGAATCAAGTGCATGAAGATCACTGTTTTTGATCAGAAATACCAGATATCCCTGCTCTGTAATACAATGCCACAGCTTGAACGGATGCTGAAACACTTCTTCGGCTATATTGGTTACAGCATATTCGAGCAAGGATAATGACCGAAGATCATAACCGGAGAATTCTTCCTCCATCCGAATGACCATCATAATAAAGGGGTCAGAGGACGCAAAGGGAATCTCCAGCATGTTGAGACGCTCGGCCAGAATCTTATGGCTCATGGCTTTGTTCTGAAGAAGTTCCTTAAGAAGTTGATTGCGCAACAAGGGCATATTGGCATGAAGGGCATGCTGAATTTGCCGAAATGAACTGATGCGCTCCCATTCGTGCTCAATATTGGCGATAGCCTTTGTTACAGCTTGGATGAGCTCATCGGTATTAATCGGCTTCAGGAGATAATTAGCAGCCTGATACTGAATTGCTTTTTGGGCATATTCAAACTCATCGTGACCAGACAAAATAATGCATCTAATTTTACTGGAGAATCGTCGAATCTCCAAAATAAGCTCCAATCCATCCATCTCGGGCATACGAATATCGGTAATCATGATATCAACAGCGTATTTGGAAGCGATATCGAGAGCCTCCGCAGCAGAGTAAGCTCTATGTACTTCCTGGATGCCATAATCTTCCCAGGGAATTGTCAGCGCGAGACTATCAACAACCGATTTCTCGTCATCCACTATTAATAAACCGTACAAGCTAATTCCCCCTCTATAGACAAGCTGTTACAACACTTATTGTATTGTATGATGGTCGAACTATCATTTCAATGCATGCAGCCTCGGCTAACCTGTAATCTTAAGAAAACGATACAGATGTTCAGATATACTTATGCGAATTAGCGTTGCAAGTGGCCAGCGAGGCATGAGAGATCTTTCTTTTTATTCGGATTGCGTTATATCACATTAAGAAAGCGCTATTTCATGTCATTAAACCAGACAGTACTATTAAAAAGAGAACTAAACTCAAGCCCTATAATATTATGCGGGACCTTACATAGCCGTATTACATGTCAAGGATACCTGCCGATAGATGAAGGAGTGTCTGGATGATGAATCGTGATATCAAGCAAATTGTGAAACAGTTAACTTTAAACGAAAAGGCAACACTCTGCTCAGGTAGCAGCTTTTGGACAACGCATGCTGTAGAACGTTTGGATATTCCATCCATTATGATGACGGATGGTCCTCATGGATTACGCAAGCAAGCAGGTGATGCCGACCATTTGGGACTGAACGAAAGTGTTCCCTCCACTTGTTTTCCCTCAGCGGTTGGGCTGGCAAGCTCCTGGAACCGGGATCTTGTACAGCTTGTCGGAGAAACCATTGGTAAAGAGGCGCAGGCGGAGGATGTCGCCATTCTGCTCGGCCCAGGGGCGAACATCAAGCGTTCCCCGTTGTGCGGGCGCAACTTCGAATATTTCTCAGAGGACCCTTACCTGACGGGTGAACTGGCTGCAGCTCATATCTCAGGTGTGCAAAGCCAGGGTGTGGGTACCTCACTTAAGCATTTTGCAGTGAACAATCAGGAGCATCGCCGGATGACTACCGATGCGGTGGTCGATGAACGGACATTAAGAGAAATCTATCTGACAGGCTTTGAGAAAGCGGTCAAGCAGGCGCAGCCATGGACAGTAATGTCTTCTTACAATAGAGTGAATGGAACATATGCATCGGAGAATGAATATTTGCTGAATACCATTTTGAAGGAAGAATGGGGACATGAGGGCTTTGTTGTGACAGACTGGTCCGCAGTGAATGAGATCGCAGCCAGCATCGCTGCGGGACTTGGACTGGAGATGCCTTCCTCCAACGGAGAAGGACCACGCAAAATTGTGGAGGCGGTGAATGGCGGCGAGTTATCCGAAGAAAAGCTTGATCAAGCCGTGGAACGGTTGTTAGCTATTATTTTCAAGGCGGCAGAAAATAAACGTCCAGAAGCAACCTTTGATTCTGAGCAGCATCATCAGATTGCCAGAGAAGCAGCAAGAGAAACGATGGTGTTGTTGAAAAACGAGGACGATATTCTTCCACTGAGCAAGAATAGCCGCATCGCCGTTATCGGCGAGCTAGCTGAGAAGGTAAGATATCAGGGCGGCGGCAGTTCGCATATCCATCCGACTCAACTGGATAGCCCTTATGAACAGATGGTTTTACTTGCTGAAGCGGATGCATCGGTGACTTATGCTGCGGGCTATAAGCTTGCTTCAGATGAAAGTGACCCGTTATTGATGAAGGAAGCCATCGAGACGGCCAAAGTAGCGGAAGTCGCTGTGCTGTTCATCGGTCTGCCTGACCGCTATGAATCGGAAGGATATGATCGGTCTCACATGGACATTCCAGCTAACCAATCGGCGCTGATCAAAGCCGTTGCAGCAGAGCAGCCTAACCTTGTTGTTGTGTTAAGCAATGGATCACCGATTGTGATGCCATGGCTTGATGATGTGAAGGGAGTACTGGAGGCGTATCTGGGTGGTCAGGCAGCTGGAGGAGCCATGGCGGATCTGTTGTTCGGAGAAACCAATCCAAGCGGTAAGCTGGCGGAAACGTTCCCGCAATCGTTGCATCATAACCCTTCGACTCTGTTCTTCCCCGGGGACGGAGATCGTGTGGAATACCGTGAAGGCATATATGTTGGTTATCGTTACTATGATCGTAAGGACATTGAACCGTTGTTCCCGTTTGGTTACGGATTGAGCTATACGCAGTTTGATTATACCGGTCTGAGTCTGAACGATACACAGTTCAAGGATACGGATCGGGTTACGGTAACTGTTACGATTCGAAACACGGGCACTCGTTACGGACAAGAGGTTGTGCAATTGTATGTGCGGGATCAGCAAACCGTAGTAAGTCGTCCGGACAAGGAACTGAAAGGTTTTGCCAAAATCGGACTGGAGCCGGGCGCTGAGGGCAGCGTTTCCTTCACGCTGGATAAACGCAGCTTTGCTTATTATAATGTTGATTTGAAGGACTGGCATGTAGAGAGTGGCTCCTATGATATTTTGATTGGCTCATCCTCTCGTTCCATTCTGCTGCAACAGACGGTCAACGTGGAGTCCACAACAACCGGGCCAGTACCTACCTTTGACCGTAATACAACGCTGGGTGAGCTGCTCGCCAATCCAAAAACGATGGCTGTCATGAGTCAATTACAGGGACTGGCTCCACAGGGAGCGGAGGAGGCCCAATCCGATGCGGTATCCTCCGAGATGATTCAGGCATCCATGAAATATATGCCACTTCGCGCGTTGATTCCGTTTACGGGAGGGGCTCTTACGGAGGAAACTCTTTCCCAGTTGCTTGCTGGATTAAATGCCGCTGTTCGTCAGTAAAACACTACACAACAGCTTTCACTATACAACATCGAAAAACGCTCATAAGTCATGACTTATGAGCGTTTTTCATTTAAGATGTTATGGGACGTTAGCTCATGTACGAAAGGGCATGCACCAACGTACATACAAAAGGACAACCATCCGTAATATAATCATTGGAGAAGAGGTGATCTTATGAATGAGAGGACGGAACGATTCAGCTTCTTGCAAATGAGCGAAGATGCCGAGGATGACCGAATCGCTTCATCCCGACTTCCCATTGCGTTATGGATTATACTGGTCACTATGGTTACGGTAGCGATGCAAACCTTGTTAGAACCTTTGCTGTTGCCCAGCCTGTTTTTTGTAGGCTTGATGGCGGCACATATTCAGTTATACTGGCGAGTGAGCAGGTTGATTCAGGTATCCAGGGTGTTATATCTGTTTCTTCAGGCCGGCTTGATTTTCGGGAGCGCTGCCTTGATGCCAGATGGTCTTCCCGTCATACTCATTGGTTTGATTCCTGTATTGATTGGACAGACCGTAGCTATTTTATTTGAACCCAAAAAGGTTGTTTTTTTTGCGTTTGTCCTCTATTTCCTTTTCTGTCTGGTTACGCTTTGGATAAAGGATGCTAAGGATCTTGCGCTGTTTATCCCCTTGTTATTCCTGATGATTGTTGTGGTAATGGCCTATGCTCTCCTGTACTACAGGCAGGTTAATGCCCGGGTGCGCACGCAAATGTTTTTGCGCGATCTGGAGCTGACACATCAGAAAGTTGAGGAGCTTACACTCGCTAACGAGCGCCAACGTATGGCGAGAGATTTACATGATACACTCGCTCAGGGACAGGCAGGTCTCATTATGCAGCTTGAAGCCGTGGATGCATACCTCAGCCGGGGAAACATCCAGCGTGCTCACGAGATTGTTCTGACATCGATGGGGCAAGCTCGGCAAACGTTGGGTGATGCAAGAAAAGCAATTGATGACTTGCGAACAAGGGCTACTCCAGTGTTTGATTTCAACGAGGCAGTACAAGACCAATTACAACGCTTTCGAATTGCTACAGGCGTTCAAATCCAACTGGAGTTGCAGGTTCGTTCGGCTCTGACCGGTTTTACCATGGAACATGTATTACATATTTTGAGTGAAACACTTATGAATGTGGCACGACATGCCCATGCTGATCAGGTTCATATATCTATTATAGAAATCTCCGGCTCACTCCAAATGGTGATCAAGGACAATGGCAGAGGATTCAATACAGCAACTATCGGAAAAAAGACCGGGCATTACGGTCTCATTGGCATTTATGAACGAGCCAGACTCATCGGAGGACAGATTCAGGTTGAAAGCAGCGATACAGGTACATGTATAACCTTATCTATACCATTTTGAATAGAAGGGAGGACATAAACAATGAGTCATAAAGTTCTGATTGTAGATGACCACTGGGTTGTACGTGAAGGCATCAAAATGATTTTGGGGACGGACGACAATTATGAAGTGATTGGCGAGGCTGAAGAGGGGCACACGGCGCTGGAGCTGATGCAGGAACTTCAGCCTGATGTCATCCTGATGGACCTGAACATGCCTGGCGGCTTGAGCGGTCTGGATACGTTAAAACAGATGAACGTAGAACAAATCAACATTCCAGTTATTATTTTGACGACCTACAATGAGGATGAACTAATGATTAACGGGCTTGGGTTGGGGGCCAAGGGGTATTTGCTCAAGGATACAAGTCGTGATCATTTATTCCGTACGCTGGAGTCGGCCCTTCGCGGTGAAACATTGCTGCAACCTGAAATTTCGGCAAGGGTATTTGCCTTTCACCAGAAGCCGGCGGTGGTGCACAAGCACAAAGATACATTACTGACAGAAAAAGAACTTATAATTCTTCAGGCAGTCGCTCGCGGACTACGAAGCAAGGAAATCGCATTTGATATGGGTATTGCAGAACGAACAGTAAAAGCTCAGCTGACGAATATCTATAATAAGCTGGGGGTAGACTCGCGCTCCGAAGCGGTTGCTGTATCCGTAGAGAGGGGCATTCTGCATCTGTAGAATATAGAATAATGTTGTAGGTTTCAAAGGGCAGCCTGTACGCAGGCTGCCCTTTGGTTCAACCCGATCGTACATGAAGGGCATGCCCCTACGTACGATTTTTTTTATTTAAGTTTCCACTATGATGATGTCATGAGGTTGTCCGAACAAGAGAACCTGAGTTTCAGATTAGAAGGGAGCTATCCATATACATGGCTAAATTTTTGTATCGATTAGGTGAATGGGCTGTAGCCAAGAAAAAAGGGGTAATTACAGGAGGGCTTGTCATCCTGCTGCTGTTGGCAGCAATCGGGATGGGGCTGGGGACCTCCTTTACAGGAGAGATGACGATTCCCGGAACCAAGTCCGAGCAGGCGGCCGATGTATTGAAGCAGGAATTCCCATCCTCGGATGATGGTGGACAGGTTCGAATGGTATTTAAATCGGAGAAGGGCACGCTTGAAACAGACTCCACCCAAAAAGCAATTCTCGCAGCGCTGAAAGAGGTAACGTCCGATTCCTCTGTAAAAGCTGTTGTTAACCCCTATGACGGGGGCACGATCAGTGCAAACAAAGAGGTTGGTTATGCGGACATTACATATACGCAACCAGCCTCAGATGTAAGTGAGATGTCCAAAGAGCATATCCTTGATGTTGTCCATACATTACGTGACAAGGGTGTTCAAACCGAACTTGCAGGAAGCGTAGCCTTTTCAGAGATTGAAATTGGCGGCGTGTCCGAGGTGATTGGTATCCTGATTGCATTTGTGATTCTGGCGTTCACCTTTACGTCTTTCCTTGCAGCAGGACTTCCCATTTTGACTGCGGTTGTTGGGCTTGGCATAGGACTCATGATTATCATCATCGGCTCCAACACGGTATCGATGGCTTCATTCTCCATTACGCTGGCTGTTATGCTTGCACTTGCGGTAGGGATCGACTACGCCTTGTTCATTATGTCCAGATATCGGCAGCAATTGGCCGCAGGTTATGATCGAAATACCGCTATTGCGCAAGCCAATGCAACCGCAGGAAGCTCCGTTGTATTTGCAGGCTTAACCGTTATTATCGCCCTCGTAGGGCTGTCCGTTGTACAGATTCCGTTTATCACGATGATGGGACTGGCTGCGGCAATCAGTGTACTGGTCGCTGTATTGATCGCTATTATTTTTACCCCGGCGCTGCTGGCAGCAGCAGGAGATCACATCCATCCTGCTCGTGAGAACAAATGGCTGCGCAAGTGGTCTGGTCGCAAAAAATCAGCCGAAGCAGAAAATCGTTGGGGGAAAATGGTTACTCGTAAACCATGGCTTACAACCATGCTGTGTATTGCCATTCTGGCGGTGTGTACCGTTCCATTCACACATATGCAGCTTGGCCTACCCGATAATGGCCTGAAATCCAAAGAAACGACAGAACGTCGAGGTTATGATCTGCTTTCCGAAGGTTTCGGCAAAGGATTTAACGGTCCGCTCATCGTCGTTGCCAAGGCTGCAAACAGTAAGGATGCAGGGGCAGACATTACGAAGGCAACCACATTCATCAGCAAACTTCCGGATGTAGCCTCTGTAGCTCCGCAGATTCCAAGTCCTTCAGGTTCTACGGCGATTATTACAGTGTTACCCAAATCAGGACCGAATGATATTAAAACAACCGAACTTGTTCAAACGATTCGTGATCAGGCAGAGCAGGTACTCAAGGATCATGATGTCGAGATCATGGTTACAGGTGGAACTGCCGTTAATATCGATATTTCAGAGAAACTGTCTCAGGCTTTACCAAAGTTTGCTTTGTTGATTGTTGGTCTTGCTTTTGTTCTACTTATGCTTGTATTCCGTTCCATTCTCGTTCCAATCAAAGCTGTAGCCGGATTTTTGTTCACTCTGGGTGCAACGCTCGGCTTTATTGTCTGGGTCATACAGGATGGTTATCTGGGAAGTTTCTTCGGAATTCCTGAGCCAGGACCTGTACTAAGCTTCCTGCCAATTCTGGTTACAGGTATTCTGTTTGGTCTGGCGATGGACTATGAGGTGTTTCTTGTTAGCCGGATTCGTGAGGATTATACACATACCGGAGATGCTGTAAAATCGGTACGAAGTGGTATATCCCATAGCGGTCCTGTAGTCACGGCTGCTGGTTTGATTATGATCGCAGTATTTGCCAGCTTCATCTTTGCCGGGGATACGATTATCAAATCGATGGGACTTGCGCTGGCGTTTGGTATCCTTGTTGATGCATTTATTGTAAGAATGACTCTAGTTCCAGCCCTGATGACACTCATGGGTCGAAGTGCATGGTATTTGCCAAAATGGTTGGATCGTTTGTTGCCTAACATTGATATCGAGGGAGAGTCTGTGATGAAAGATGCTCAAGGACATCACTCATCCAATACTCCAGATAATGACAACAAATAAAACAAGGTTTGCATCTCATAGATCATAGAACACCGTGAGCAGGAGGAGTCCAATGGCTAATGTTCGCATTTTCACAGACAGTATCTCTGATATACCCAAGGAATGGGTTGAAAAGTATGATATCGGGATTATTCCACTATATATCGTTTTCCAGCAAGATTCGTATTTGGATCGGATCGAAATCACTCCGCAAGAGATGTATAACATGGTCGAATTATATGAAGAGCTGCCCAAAACGGCGGCTCCTCCACCCGCAGATTTTATGAAGGCTTTCAGCCCGGTCATTGAAAATGGAGAAGATATACTGTGCATCAGTATGTCCTCTCACCTTTCATCCACGTACCAGAATGCGTGTAGTGCGGCCAGAGAGTTCCCCCCGGGCAGAGTAACAGTGGTGGATTCTCTCAATGTATCGGCAGGCACCGCAATGCATGTACTGCTTGCAGTGCAGATGGCTAGGGAAGGGAAAAGCGCACTAACCATCGCTCAGGCTTTGGAAGCAGTACGTCATGAGGTGCAACTAAATGTACTTGTGGATAATTTGGATTATTTGCATCGGGGAGGACGAGTCAGCAGCATTCAGCATATGCTGGGCAGCTTGCTGAGAATTCGACCGGGCTTGTATGTTCGAGATGGACTGGTTCATGCCGGAGTCAAATACAGAGGCAGCAAAGACAAAGTCGTGAACAAGTTGTTAAATGACATGTTGAGTCAGATCCACCGTATTGATCACGCGCAGGTCATTATCGCCCAAACATTAGAGGAGGAGAAGGCGGAGTGGGTCCGCAACTTCATCCAGGAACAAACCTCCATTCAACATGTGCACATCATCGAAGGAGGCTGCTCCATCTGCTCTCACAGCGGTCCTCATAGCATAGCGATCAGTTATATCTTAAAATCGGAGCCGCTGTTCAGGGCTTGAGATGATCCAAAAATATGTTCTTGAGGATATTAAATTGCTCGGCTTCGTCCACTTTTGTTTGGAAGGCTTCAATGCCATTGAGCATCGCTGTTTTTTTGGAGAAGTTGCCAAAGACATTAATCATCGTGTTGATCGTTTCAACCACATTAGCGTCGTTACGAACAGATCCATCCTTTTGACCAAGCTCAGCCAGCTCTGCACAAAGCATAATAATCTGTTGGTAGTTAGAATGATACATCTCGATATCCTCCAACGGGGACTTGGACATTGCGACGTAACACTCAAACGCTTCTATTAATTTGGAGCTTCGCTGGCTTTCCACCTGCTGGAAAAAAATAAGCGAGTCAAAAAGGCGGCCAAGCTTGTCGTAGCAGGTGCCTTCACCTCTGATAATATCGGAGAATACCCGTACCTCGGACTGGACAATATCTGAAGCTACGGCAACAATAAGCTGCTCTTTCCGCGGAAAGTAGCGGAAGATGGTCGCCACCCCCAGGATTGCCTCGTCTGCTATATCCTGCATGGTCGCTTGCTCAAAGCCTTTATTCAAAAAAGCTATTTTAGCTGCTTCAATTATAGCTGCTCGTCTTCTTGTTTTGAGGTCACTGCGCTCTTGTTGAAGCCGTTGATGGGGTTCTATTGTAAAAACCTCCTTGTTGGAATGAACTCAAACTATGCTATCAAACTAGACTCTTTTCTGTCAACGCAAGGATTCATTCTGCCAATTGGCGATCGAAAAATTACTATTAAGCCAAACAATGCCTCTGCCTTCACTCGAAGTGATGATCAGAGGCATTGTTCTATTATACAGTGTTTTCTTTACCCTACGATTTTGCGAGCGACCATTTTAATCGCACACGCATGCCCCCAAGGGGACTCTGTTCAAACTGAAGACCCGAATGGGTAGCATCATGAATACGTAGACGCTCTGCAATGTTCCAAAGCGCGCATCCCATCGTGTCCACAGGTGGCTCGGCTATTCTTGCCTTAAGTGCGTTAATTTCTTCCTCCGTCATGCCTTTCCCGTCATCATCAACCACAATACAAATCCCTTGTTCCGTACGCTCAACGGAGACTTGGATGGAACCAGAATCACGCTTGGTTTCTATGCCGTGGATAATACTGTTCTCTACCAAAGGCTGAATGAGTAGTTTGGGAATCGGGACAGATCTTAGCTCGTCCGGTAGATCGATCTGATAAGAGAGACGGTCCATGCGTAAGCTCTGTATCTCAAGGTAATTACGGACGATGCCCAACTCTTTTTCCAAATGGGTCATCGGCTCATCAAGGCGTGTGGTGTACCTGAAATATTCGGCCAGATTCTGAGTCATCGCAGTAACCGCTTCCTCATTGCCCAATCTTGTCATATTATTAATGAAAAAGAGACAATTATATAAAAAGTGAGGATTAATCTGAGCTTGTAGCTGTTTCAGCACCGCTTCACGAGCGACGATTTTTTCCTTGTATACCTTTTCAATCAAATCCTCAATCTGTCCGGCCATGTCGTTGAATTGACCATATAAGTAATCAAATTCATTACCGCTCTGTCGTTGAATCCGATAAGAGAAGTCGCCGTGCTTCAAAAGACGAACACCTTTTAATAGAGCAAGTATGGGAATCTGTACCTTGCGGAAAAGAACAACAATAATCGTGACCCCCGCCATAAACAGCATGACACAGGCAGAGTAAAACCAGAATTGCGTCGTTCGTATAGGCTGCAACGCTTTATCAAGGGGCATAAAATCAATTAAATACCAGCCGAGTTGATGAGAGTACACGTAATTGACAATGTACTGGGCACCGTTAACCGAAACGGTTTCGGTACCGGAGGATGGTTGTAGATGACCGGTTAGCTCCTTCATGATAAGAGGGGTCATGGGATTAGCCTCTTTGCGAGTAATCAATTGCTCGTCCGGGTTATAAAATAACGTCTCATTCTCGCCCTGATGTGAGTTCTCAACTATATCCTCCAGATTGCTGCGCGGGAACTCCAACCGAATAATGATCTGTGGACTGACCTTGTATCTATAATATTTAGCTGTAGCTGCATCATAGTTCCAACCTGATTTCAGTGAATTTACAGAGGGAGTCTTCATATTTAACTCCGAAGCAATGATCCATTGATTCAACAGAACCGAGTAGACCGATATTTTGTTATTCCATCCCTCGGACAGACTTTGCAGATTAACTCTCGCAGCAACATTTTGAATCAACTGTACCTGCTCAAAGGAACTCATCACGTCAATGGATCGCAGCAGGGCAATAGAATTGTCCGTTTCCATGGAGATGGATAACATATTCAGCCGATTTATGCTCTGATCAAGTGAGTTAACAACAAACTGCACGCGATTGAGATTGTTGGTTTCAATATCCTTTTGAACCGTATCCAGACTGGATTGAACCGAGAAGGTATACATGACCAGGACGGCGACAAGCATAATCAGCGTGATGGTCACCATGTTTATAAAGGTCCTGTATTTCTTTTTCAACCCTTAACGCCTCCTGCCAACGATGTAAATTCACCTTATTGTAGGCTGGCATTGGATGAAATACAAGTGATTTGGAATGTAATATAGATGAAGGTTAAGAATGAATTATCTAATGTTGGAAAAGCGTTATTTCGACTATATAACTGGCACGATATGATGAAGATGAATTAGATGAAGGAGCGCATTTCACATGAGTAGCAAAGTATACCTGTCTCTTTCTGTTGCTTGTATGATTCTGTTTACCGCCGCTTGCAGTGGTAAAGCACAGGAGCCTAAGCCTGTAAAAACAGGTGTGGTCGTAACAACGGTCAAAATGAATGATCCAACCACGATCTACAAAAATGGCGAAACCGCCGCGGATAATGTTCATATCCGTTGGGCCAGAGAAACACTTGGCGTGGATATTCGGACCAAATGGAGTGCTCCTGTCGATGACTACGATATGAAGCTTCGATTAATGCTCTCTGCCGACAATACGTTACCTGATGTGTTCTCATCCAATGTCATGGACACGGTCAATGGATTCATGATCTCAGGCAAACTGTTGGACGCTGGACAAGCGTTTGATCGATATGCTTCATCCACCTGGAAAGCGGCTATGGCTGAAGTGCCAGAGGTATGGAAGCCCTTTGAGATTGACGGGAAACGGATGGCGATTCCGATCATTACGGAGCAAGCCTCGCAGTCCGTACTCTGGATTCGCAAGGATTGGCTAGATCATCTGAACCTGAAGGCACCAAGCAATCTCGACGAACTGGAAACGGTAATGAAAGCCTTTACCGTTGATGATCCAGACGGTAATGGCATACAGGATACCTACGGTATTGATTTTGCAATCAAGGACCAGTATCTGGCCTCGCCCACAGGAGACATATCCTGGGTGTTTGGTGCGTATGGAGCGATTCCAAGTATATGGAGCAAGAATGCACAGGGCAATCTCGTGTATGGAAGTATTCAGCCTCAGATCAAAAGCGCGCTGGCAAAACTGCGAGACTGGAAGAAAAAAGGATATGTGGGCAATAACATAGCTCTGCAAGACTTCAATCAGGTCAATAAAAATATCATTGATGGCAAAGTTGGCATGGTGGCTGGTCCAGGCTGGTTTGGAGATTATCCGCTGCAACAACTTAAAGAAAAGGATCCGAAGGCTGAGTTTGTGCCTTATCCGATTCCTGCAGGAATGGACGGAACCACAGCGAGATTCAAAGGAAACTCTTACAGCGGGGCTTTAATGATCAGCGCAGACATTTCTGAAGAAGCCTTGCAGGCTTTTTTCAAGTATCAGAACTATCTGTATGAGGCTACGGTGACGGATAATCCGTTGTATCTGAGTGCTTATCAGAATGGATATGATTATGTGCTGAAGCCAGATGGTTCAGTGGATAGTGACAGCGGCGATATTCCCGGAGGGAAAGTGATAACGTTCAAATATACCCTCATGGGACAATATGCAAGTTACCCTTCCAGATTCAGAGCAGCTCTTCTGAGAATGGGCCAGGGAGAAGAGCTGAGCTCGCATGATCGCGCCATTTTGTTCAGTATGGGAATTGACCCTAAGGATGAGAAGCAGTATCCCATTATGAAGGCAAACGTTGTAGAGACCAGGCAGCGGCAGATTGATCGAGTCAATCTGTTTCAGGGGCCCCCGACAAAAACAATGCAAGCTCGAAACACTTATTTGCAAAAATTGGAACTGGACACCTTCAACTCCATTATTTATGGCGAGGAGCCACTCACCATTTTTGATGAGTTCGTGAAAAAATGGATGGATTCAGGTGGAAGAAAGATCACAGAAGAAGTGAATGAATGGTACCAATCGGCACAGACTCAGCCTTAAACCAGGATGGTTAAACGTTCCGAAAGGTAATCGACAGGGGGAGGTTTCATCGATGAACATTACTCATATGAAAACAAATCACATCACGAATCCGCTCGGTTTTGCGGTAACCAAACCAACCTTTTCTTATACCGTTACGGATACGACAGCAACAACACAGATCGCCGCACAGGTAGAAATTGCACTGGATGAATCCTTTGGAGAGCTTGTATTTGATAGCGGAATAACAGAGGATATTGATTCGCTCGCGTATTCGCCGGATCTGGAACTGGCTGCAAGGACGCGTTACTTCTGGAGAGTTCGAGTATGGAATGAGCTTGGGGAGAAGGCAACCAGTGAAACGGCCTGGTTTGAAACGGCGAAGCAGGATGAGCCATGGACGGCAAAATGGATTACACCTGAGCTGGAACCGACGATTCACCCAGTCCTCCAAAAAACGTTCGAAGTCAAAGGTCCCATCGCCAAAGCACGGGCGTACATCTGTGGTTTGGGCGTATACGAATTGGAGCTAAACGGAGTCAAGGCTGGGGATGAATACTTGGCACCGCATTATAATGCCTATCACAAATGGCTTCAGTATCAAACCTACGATATTACCGACCTGCTGCAAGAAGGGGCCAACGCGATAGATGTTCGTTTGGGGAATGGCTGGTATAAGGGACGGTTTGGTTTTGAAGGAGATACCACTGCCAATTTGTATGGTGATCATTTTGCATTGCTGTCCGAGCTGGTGATTACTTATAAGAATGGAACAGAAGACGTTGTACCGTCAGATCTGTCCTGGCATGCCATCCGCTCGAATGTCGTGGATGGAAACATCTATGACGGAGAAATCTATGATGCCACGCTGGAATCGAACGAGACTTTCCCCGTTCGGGAAAGTGATCTGGGCTACGAGCGCCTGCAAGCAAGAAAAAGTCTTCCGGTCGTGATCAAGGAAACCTTGAAGCCGATCGAAATTTTGACCACGCCTGCTGGCGAAACGGTCATTGATATGGGCCAAAATATGGTAGGTTGGCTGCAATTCCGTACTACGGCACCAAGTGGAACGGTCATTCATCTGCAATATGGCGAAGTGTTGCAGGAAGGTAATTTCTACCGGGAGAACCTTCGCTCGGCTAAGGCGGAGTACATCTATACAGCAAACGGTGAAGAAGCTATCGTGCGTCCATATTTCACATTTTACGGTTTCCGATATGTTAAGGTTGAAGGCTGGGTAGGTGAACTGGATCTGAATGACTTCACAGGCTGTGTGGTTTACTCGGATATGGAGCGCACGGGATATCTGGAAACTAGTCATGCTGGCGTGAATCGTTTGTTCGAAAATGCACTATGGGGGCAAAAGGGAAATTTCCTAGATACCCCTACCGATTGTCCACAGCGCGATGAGCGCATGGGCTGGACAGGGGATGCACAGGTATTCTCCGGTACAGCAAATTATAATATGGACACGTATGCCTTTTTTAACAAGTATGGATATGATCTGTGGATGGAACAGGAGGATCGGAACGGTATGGTTCCGATGGTCATTCCGGTTGGACGTGTGCAGGGCGGAGGGTCCAGCGCCTGGGGAGATGCGGCAACCATTATTCCGTGGAATACGTACCTTCATTCCGGGGACCAGTCCATTCTGGAGCAGCAGTTTGACAGCATGAAGGCATGGGTAGATTATATCAAGCATTCAGATGACGAATCCGGTGGTACACGTTTGTGGACGGTAGGTTTTCACTTTGGTGACTGGCTCGCGCTTGATGGGGATGATCCGAACTCTCCGATGGGGGGAACAGATAATTACTTTATTGCCTCAGCCTACTATGCCTATTCTTCAGATATCGTAGCCAAGGCTGCCAAGGTACTTGGACATCATGATCTTGCCGCATCCTATGAGCAGTTGGCGCAAGAGGTTAGAGCTGCAATTCTGAAGGAATACTTTACTGCGAATGGACGTCTGGCAGTAGATACACAGACCGCATACGCTGTAGCGTTGTATATGGATCTCGTTCCTGAGCAACATAAGGCACGGACTACAGAAGCTATTCGCTTGCGTGTACGAAAAGATCAAAATCATCTGAGAACCGGCTTTGTAGGTACGCCTTATTTAAACCGAGTGCTGTCAGCGCATGGCAGCAATGATATCGCCTATACACTTCTGCTCAATGATGATTACCCAAGCTGGCTGTATGCGGTCAATATGGGAGCAACAACAATCTGGGAGCGTTGGAACTCCATTTTACCAGATGGTACAATCAGTGAAAATGGCATGAACTCGCTCAATCACTATGCCTACGGTGCCGTTGTTGAATGGATGTATCGTCATATGGCGGGGATCAATCCAGTAGAGGAGCGGCCTGGCTTCCGCCATGCACTGCTGGCACCGATGCCTGATTTCAGAATCCAGTGGACCAAAGCGCGTATCGACTCTGCTGCAGGAACTTATCGCAGTGAATGGAGGTTTGATGAAGCAGGCAAGCTGTATTTAAGCTTCTCTGTTCCGTTTAATGCAACAGCAACGATCAAGCTGCCACGTGCCATAGTCGATCAGGTGATGATGAACGGAATTACACTTTCGGATGCAGGTCTGACTGTTGTTCAGGGTGAAGATGAAGTGATCGTCGAAGTGGTGAGTGGCACGTATGATTTTAGCTATGTACCGTCCGTGCCATACAAACAAACGTTAAGCACCCGTACACCTCTGAATGTACTGCTTCGTAATGACGAAAGTCGCAGCATGCTGAACGAGCTTTCACCGGTGCTGGCTTCGCTGGACCCGGGGACAATCGGCCCAATGGGGGAAGCAAGCCTGCGTGAGCTATCCACCTATCCTTCGTTCAGTACACCAGAGGAAGAACTCGACCAGCTCGATCTCAAGCTGGAGACCATTCAACTCGTTTAGAATAAATCATTGTTCGTGATACGAAAACGAAACATAATGACGTTTCTTTAAATACAAATCATCTCATCCCGATGCACACAAGTTGATCTTGTGTGCATCTTTGATTAGCAGAAAATGAGTAATTAATCAAAATTTGAAAGCAGATTGGTGAAATGATAGAATTCATATTGTATTGATATCCACTCTATCATTTAGGAGGCGTTATGATGTTTACGAACGAGAGCAAAAACGATCCCAAGTCCAAAGTTGATTTTATGGATAAAGCGTTTATCCAAAATCCGTTTCCGGTATATGAACAGTTACGTAAAGAAGATCCGGTACACCGTTTTCTTCTGCCAAGCGGCCACTTTGCCTGGTTAGTGTCTGGCTACGATGACGCTTCTGCCATTTTGCAGGACAACAAACGCTTTGTAACCAACTCTCCCTACATGGGAGAAGCTGACGGCTCAGTTCCACCGCATCAGGAGATCATCTCTCGCAACTTGCTTAGTGTAACGCCAGAGGACCATCGTCGGTTGAGAAGGTTGATCCAGAAGGCCTTTACACCACGTATGATTGAACGCCTCCGTGGTCGCATCCATGAAATCAGTGAAGATTTGCTTGATGGTGTACTCGCCACAGGTAAAAGAGAAATGAATTTGATCGAGGACTACGCCTTCCCTCTTCCAATCATTGTAATCTGCGAGATGTTAGGGGTTCCCCATGATGATCAGGAGCAGTTCCGTGAATGGTCCAATACAATTATGGAAGGCTTCAATAGCCCCGAAATGAGTGAACAGAGTGATCAAGTCATGCGTGCCTTTGTCGAGTATCTGCAGAAGCTCATTACAGAACGAAGACAATCTCTTCAGGAAGACCTGATTAGCGACCTCATCATTGTAGAAGAGGAAGGAGACGTATTGTCCGAACAGGAATTGTATGCCCTTGTTTTTGTCCTGATCATTGCAGGACATGAAACCACAGTCAATCTGATTGGCAACGGTATACTGGCCTTGCTCGAAAACCCGGAGCAGAAGCGCTTGCTGCTGGAGCAGCCAGACATGATTGGACCGGCCATTGAAGAGATCTTGAGATATAACGGGCCTGCTGAGGTGAGTAATATTCGCTGGGCTACAGAGGATGTCGAATTCGGGGGCAAGCATATCCGTAAGGGAGACATGCTCTTTGTTTCCTTTTCCTCAGCCAACCGGGATGAGAATCAGTTCGCTGACCCGGATGCGTTTGATATCACACGGAAGGTCAATCATCATATTGCCTTTGGTAAAGGTGTTCATTTTTGCCTTGGAGCCCCGCTCGCCAGACTTGAAGGAGAGATCGCTATTAACGCATTGCTTCGTAAAATGCCGGATATTCAATTTAAGACACAGCCTGATTCACTGGAATGGCGTCCAGGCATGATTATTCGCGGACTGTACGATTTTCCGGTTTCCTTTTAATCCAATTACAATATCATTTGTTATAAAACAGGATAGCCTTACTTAACCGCGATTTCGCGGTTTTTTCTTTGTCTTCGACTAGCAATAGGCTTGAATTACGCTACACGATCTTTGTATCGCGTTATAGTCGATCGTCTCCCTTGAAATCTACAATAGAAGTATCCTTTTAGCCCTGCCAATTCACTGAGTTAAGGAGACAGATTTTAAATGAAAATACATTCGGTTAATCTGAGCAACACAAACGTCACATTGACCGCCTACCTGCTGGATTCTTCACTCGAGATGCCAAATATTAAACAGCGGCCAGCGGTACTTGTGCTTCCAGGTGGAGGGTATAGAGCTTGTTCTGATCGAGAAGCTGAACCCGTCGCTATGGCATTTTTGGCTGAAGGTTATCAAGTCTTTATCCTGCGATATTCACTCAATCAGCATGCTGTATTTCCAAGACCATTGAACGATGCCGAGGAAGCGTTGACTCTCATACGGGCCAACAGTGCGGACTGGAGTATTGATCCTCAAAAAGTAGCGGTATGTGGCTTCTCCGCAGGGGGCCATCTTGCTGCAGCGTTGGGGACAATGGGTTCTACTCGGCCTAATGCGATGATTCTTGGTTATCCTTGTATTCTGGAGGAGATGAGTGCAATTTTCCCTGCGCCCGTTCCAGGCGTTGATCAGGAGGTGGACGAGCTTACACCACCAGCGTTCCTATTCCATACGTTTGACGACAGACGTGTACCTGTACAAAATTCCCTTGCGTTTGCCGATGCGCTTAACCGCAAGAGTATTCCATTTGAAATGCATATTTTCCCTACAGGTACCCATGGGCTATCCCTTGCCCGTCCACTAACATCCTCGGGTCTCCAGAGTATGGTTGAACCTGCCGTCGCCCAATGGTTTGGTCTATGTACACGCTGGGTCAGCAGTGTGTTTGGCGAATTTCCCTCTTCTATTGGTCCTGTTCTCGATGAAGAGGTCCACGAGTACAGTCTCGATGTGAAGCTGGGTCTTCTATGGAACAACGAGCAATGTAAAAAGCTGATTCTTGCTGCTATTCCTGAACTCGGGGAAACTCCACATCCTGATGCGATGGGAGTGCCACTTCGCACGATTTTAAGTTATGGCGGGGACCTGCTGACTGAGGAAGAGCAGAAGCAGCTTAACGATGCGCTAAAGACTATTTCGGTGACATAACCTGAAGGCAACACAGCAGAAGCAGGATGACCCTTTAACCATTTTCGGATTCGTTCCAAATCTATTAAAACGACGAATTGCAAAAATTGAGATGGAATGATAGTATTTATATCTATATAATAGTATAACTATCAAAATAAAAATTCGGAGGAAACAACTATGACAACTTACAATGAAAACATTAAAATTTCGGAACTATTGAATAATGAAGAAGCAACAGGATTGCTTACCAAACATCTGCCTGAATTCATTAACGAGCCATCATTCAAAATGGCTTCCCATTTTACGCTGGACCAGCTTGCAGCCATTCCGCAGGTCGATATCCCAGAAGACATTTTGTCCGCACTGAAAGCGGATCTTGCTAACGTAACCTTTGAATCCGCAGAGGCTCCTAAAGCGAGCAAAGCTATGAAATCCAAATCCGATTCGCTTGCAGGTAAAGTGATTACCATCACAGGCGCTGGCAGCGGTATTGGCCGAGCAAGTGCAGTGTTGATGGCAGCGAGAGGAGCCAAGCTTGTTCTGGTGGATTACAATGTTACAACAGGGGAAGAGACACTTGAGCTTGTGAAGGAGCAGGATGGCGAGGCCATCTTTGTTCAAGCCGATGTATCCAAGGAAGAGGATGTAGAAAACTATATTCAAAAAGCAGTTGAAACGTTTGGCAAAATCGATGTCGCGTTTAACAATGCAGGTATCATTCAGAAGTTCCAACCGTTTCATGAGACGTCTCTAAACGATTTCTCACGAATCATCGACGTTAACCTGAAAGGGATCTTTCTGGGGATGAAACATGCGCTCAACGTGATGGTTCAACAAGGCTATGGCCATGTGATTAATACAGCATCAACAACAGCACTGCGTGCTGAGCACAGTCTGGCCGCTTATACAGCGAGTAAACACGGTGTTGCCGGATTGACAAAAGCCGCAGCGATTGAGTACGTCAGAAAAGGCATTCGGGTAAATGCCATCTGCCCTGGGGGTGTAGCCACTACGCTGACCGCAGCTGTTCCGCAAATGTTGCAAGAGAGCGACTATATGCCTGAAGAATTCCCGAATATGAGAATTGGGCGTTTTGCGGAGCCGGAGGAGCTTGCTGAACTGGTTGCATTCTTGGCATCGGACGGCTCCAGTTATATGACAGGCTCCATCATTGTAGCAGACGGTGGATTGACACTTTAAAGATTAACAGCAAGTCTTTCAATCATGTTTCTAGCGATTTTAAAGCAGATTCCTGATCTATTTCGTTTCATTTTATTCATAAGAATCGTGCATAAAATATAAAGACAAAAAAACTGATTCAGCATACCTGAATCAGTTTTTTTGTCGTTCAAACAGCAGCAATACTTTCTGTTTGGATTGCGTTATTTGATCTTAACAATGCGCTATATCTGTTATATGTACCAGGACATAAAATGAAAGTATAGAAGAGGAAGAGAAATTCAACATGAAGAGTAACGGAGGCGAGTGTTATGGGAGTTGCAGTGAATGAGAAGCATATTAAAGTAGATAATACGCCGACTCAGCCACCCCGGGAAATACCAACGAAAAAGTTAATTGGTGATTCAATGGGACAGTTCGGGTTAAACATTTCAAGTGGATTGTTGGGTTTGATCACGTATTATTACACGGATGTCGTTGGTGTATCTGCCGCGGTAGTCGGAACAGTAATGCTGCTGACCAAAGTTTTGGATGCGTTTGCAGACATCGGTATGGGTGTACTGGTAGATCGAACCAAAACCAAATATGGGCAAGCACGTCCCTGGTTGTTATGGATGACCATTCCAATGTTCATCTCATTATTCTTAATGTTTTCCGTGCCGGATATAAGTTCCACAGGCAAAATAATATATGCAATTATTACAAATCTTGTGTTCTACATTTTGGTGTTCACTCCAACCTCAATTCCATATACCAGCTTGATGGCGTTAACAACGCGTAACAGTTACGAGCGTTCCTTAATGGGTATCATCCGTTCAAGCAGCGGGTATTTGGCAGGTATGGTTGTTGCCGTTGCATTTGTTCCAGTCGTTACAGCCATGGGGAATAGCAGAAGTGACTGGACGTTGCTCGCAGCCATTTTTGCTGGTGTTGCAGCAATCGGGATCTTCATTGCATTCCTGTCCAATAAAGAAAAGTACAATAATGTTCAACTGGACGAACTTGGCATGTTTCAGGATAAAACGCCGATTCGTGAAGGACTGAAATTGCTTTTTGCCAATAAATACTGGGTGTACATGTTCTTCGTAATGGCTCTCGCCAACATTTTGTTTGCTCTGGGTGTAGCAGCAGGAAGTTATTATGCCAAGTACATTTGGGGTAATGTCAGCCTGATCGGCATCATGGGCGCTATTGGCTTGATTCCCGTGATTATCGGATTTGCCTTATCCGGACCATTCATTAAACGTTACGGCAAGCGTACCACGGCCCTTGGCGGTATTGTAATTGGACTCCTCGGAGCAACCGTTCGGTTAGTCGCTCCTGAGAGCATTACTTTGGGTCTGATCTGTTCTATCTTCCAAACGCTTGGTACAATTCCGCTCATGGCAGTAGGTGGAGCAATGGTCACAGACACGATTGAATACGGTGAATGGAAATTTAACAAAAGACTCGTTGGTTTAACGAATAGTGTAATCGGTTTCGGTTCAAAAGTAGGCACAGCCATTGGTACAGCCATGATTGGATGGTTCCTCGCATTAGGAGGATATGTTGAACAAGCCACAACCCAAGGAGAAGGTGCCAAGCAGGCCATCATTGCGTTGAATATATACGTCCCGATTGTTGTATTCATTCTTCTTGCAGTATTCCTTTATAAAAACAAGCTGGACAAGGAATATCCAACTATTATTAGAGAGCTTGAAGATAGAAGAAAGGCATAATAACATAAAGGTGCCCTTACACACAGCCAATCGCTTGTGTGTAAGGGCACTTTTAAGTTGATACAATTACTTCAAGAAAGCTTGGGTGTTAAGATGGCCGGCAGGTTTTGAAGAGTCTGTGTACCCGGGTAGAGCTGGCTTGCCGCTTCAAATTTGATTTTTGCAGTAATATTGGAAAAGTGATTCGTGAACCCTCTCAGCACCAGTTGGCCCTCTAGCCTGGCCAATGGAGCGCCCAGACAAAAGTGAGGTCCTTTGCCAAAGGAGAGATGACGATTGCTGTTGGGACGGTAGATATCAAAGCGGGAAGGTTCGGGAAAATGTCTAGGGTCATTGTTGGCTGCACCCAGCCAGGTTAATATAACGTCTCCTTTTTTCATAGGCACGCCCAGGATGTCTGTATCCTCTACTACCACACGATCAAGTGTCGTTGGAAAACGGTACCTTAACGATTCTTCAACAGTATTCTCTATCAGTTCTGGATCTGCGGCAATATCCTGATAGATTCCGGGTTGATCATACATAAAACTGTAGAATAGGCTGTTTATCATATTGGTTGTAGTTTCGTTCCCAGCAGCAAGCAGGCCCAAGCTAAAGGTAACAACCTCTTCATCGGTCAGTTGATCCCCATCCAGCTCGGCAAGTGTGAGATCGGAAATAATGTCCTCGGCAGGATGCTTTCTCTTCTGCTGAACAATGGGGAGCAAAAATTCGTTAAATTCCTGCATAGCCGCATACTTCGCATTCATCTGCTCCTGCTCATTACCTGCAGCATTGGGGAAAAATAACATGTCAGACCAGGCTTTGATCTGTGCCCGGTGTTGCCTCTCCACCCCAAGCAGATCGGCAATGACAGTAACAGGAAGTGGGACCCCAAGGTCTCGAACGATGTCCACATCATCTTTTGCCTTCATCTCAAGCATTAACTCATCAACGATAGCCGCGATTTGAGGCTCCCAGGTTTTTAACTGACGTGGGGTGAAGGCGCTAGAGACTAACTTTCTAATATCACGTTGAACAGGAGGATCGACAGAATTGATGTCCACTCGGGTAACTACCGGTGGAACCGGGGATACACTCCGTTTTCGTACACTAGAGAACCGTTTCCAGTCTGTTAGAACGGAATTGACATCATCATAACGATACAGATTCCATACCTGCTGCTCCTCGTCAAAATAGATGGGATGATTCTCCAGCATGTCCTCATAGTAAGCATATGGATTCCAAAGCTCTTCAGGTGTCTCTAAATTAGATACCTTATGAATAACGATCGATCTGTTATTAGCCCGCATGTCTCCTCGCCATCCTTTAATGTAGATTGGAAATCACAAAATAATGATAGTCAACCTATCATTATTTAATTTAAACTTACCATAACCATACTTATTTAGCAATTAAATGAAATGTTTTGATAAATATCAATTATTTAGGGCTATTTATAGCCGCAAATAGAGAACCATTTTCATATCAAAATGCAGAAAAATGTCGAATAAAGTGATTGCTAACTAATTTATTGTGTGATATTATGATCCAGTAAACGTTTACATCAAAAGCGAATTGAATATTAGCAGTGTTTGGCTGTTACTGGTAAAGCAGGCATGACCAAAATGATTTTGCATTTTCCTTATGTGAGTAGGGGAAGGCATATCGTTTTGGTCTTTTTTTATATCCAAATTCAGAAATGGGGCAAAGTTATGGATTATCGCAAGTTAGGACAAGAGATTACGGAATTGGTTGGAAAGAAGGATAATATCGCTCGGCTTACGCACTGCGCAACCCGACTTCGGTTCGAACTGCACGACATCTCCAAAGCGGAGACAGAAAAACTCAAAGCACTTCCAGGTGTCATTACCGTTGTGAACAATGGTGGACAATACCAGGTCGTTGTGGGCAATGAGGTGCAGCAGGTCTACCGAGTTATTACTCAGCAGATGGGTTCGGCAACCCGAAGTGCGGACTCCAAATCGAATTCTGGCAAAAATAACGGACCAAAACAAAAACAGAGCTGGATATCTAGATTCATAAGCGTGATCTCAACGACATTTACTCCAGTCATTCCGGCAATCATTGGCGCGGGTATGATCAAAGCGATATTAGCCGTACTTGTGCTGACAGGCCTCGTAACGACGGAAAGCCAAAACTACTATATCCTTAACACCATTGCGGACGCGGCTTTTTATTTCATGCCTATTCTGTTGGCTTATGGAGCTTCCATTAAGTTTGAAACAAGTCCAATTCTGGCGATGACGGTTGCTGGCGTATTGTTACATCCAGGATGGAGCGCACTGATGGCTGAAGGAAAAGACGTATTTTTCATCGGTGTGCCAGTTCGACTAACCGATTACGCGGGCTCCGTGCTGCCAATTATTATCGTCGTTTGGCTCATGTCCTATATTGAACGTTTTGCCGATCGGGTATCGCCTTCCATGATCAAATTTTTCACGAAACCAATGATTGTACTATTGATTACAGCACCACTTGCATTGGTGGCGATTGGACCTTTCGGAACGTACCTGAATGATCTGGTTGCCATGGGTGCAGAAGCGATTAATGCCAGAGCCAGTTGGCTGATTCCTTTGTTAATGGGAACTTTGCAACCATTCCTGATCGTAACAGGCACTGCATGGGCGATGACGCCGATTGCAACTAGCCAACTGACCAAAAATGGATATGAAATGATCAACGGTCCCGGAATGCTTGCGTCCAATATTGCTCAAGGTGGAGCCACGCTTGCTGTAGCATTAAAAACAAAAAACAAAAAACTCAAACAGCTCGCTGCTTCATCCGGTTTCACCGCCGTACTGGGCATCACGGAACCATCCTTGTACGGTGTAACGCTGAAACTGAAGAAACCCTTAATTGCTGCAATGATCGGTGGTGGTGTAGCGGGGATATACGCTGGTCTGACCGGATTAGTACGTTATGCCTTCGTGTCTCCAGGGCTTGCCGCGTTACCTGCCTTCATTGGCAGCAATCCGATGAACATCGTTCATGCCATTGTGACTTGTCTGATTGCTTTTATCGTTACCTTTGCTCTGACATGGATCATTGGTTTTGAAGATCCAGTGGACGATGATGAAGAAGGCAATACCAACGTTAACGATGATAAGACACTTTCCGGGCAGCCTGTTCAAGACAACAGCACAGACACTAAGTCTTCTACAACAACAAATGCAAATCAAAATGAATTACGCCCACTTACAATCGCTAGCCCGATGCAAGGAGAATTAGTCCACCTTGACCGTGTACCAGACGATGTCTTCTCTTTGGGATTGCTGGGTAAGGGCGCTGCAATCATTCCTGCAAAAGGAGAACTGTATGCACCAATCGCAGGTGAAGTTACGGCTTTCATGGACTCCAAACATGCGGTCAAATTAAACGGTTATGATGGAGAAGAGGTGCTCATTCATATTGGAGTGGATACCGTCAACCTGAAGGGGCGACATTTCGACTCTTCCATTAAAGTAGGGGATCGGGTACAACAGGGTGACTTGTTGATCCGCTTTGATATCGATGCCATCAAGGCGGAAGGGTATGAAGTCATAACCCCGATCATTATCGCCAATTCGGATCGTTTCCCGGACATTAAGCTGGAGAAACAGAGCCCTGTGGAGGTTGGAGCGACGATTATCCACCTTTCCTAACAACCGTAATATGGTCCGTCACATATCTTGATCAACATTTAAAATGAAGGAGTGTTTGAGATGTTATATCAACACATCAAACCGTTCCCCAATGATTTTCTGTGGGGAGGCTCTACCTCTGCCTATCAAGTGGAGGGAGCCTGGAACGAAGATGGCAAAGGTCTGTCCGTGATTGATATGTGTGATCATCCGGCCGGAACCGCCGATTTCACAGTAGCGAGCGACCACTATCACCGATTCAGAGAAGACGTGAAGCTTTTTGCAGAGCTGGGCCTCAAAGCATACCGTTTTTCAATTGCATGGACTCGAATCTTACCTTCAGGCACAGGGGCTGTTAATGAGAAGGGACTTGATTTTTATCACCAATTAATTGATGAGTTGCTGCTCCATAACATTGAGCCTATTGTGACCATGTACCATTTCGACTTACCCTACGAGCTTGAGAAAACCGGAGGATGGAACAACCGGGAAACAATCGATGCCTTCGTCGAGTACGGGCGTATCTTGTTTGAGCATTACGGGCATAAAGTGAAATATTGGTTGACCATAAATGAGCAAAATACGATGATTCTCCATCCAGGTGCTATTGGTACACCAAAAGGCGGGCGTTTGCCATCCAATAAGGAACTGTATCAGCAAAATCATCACATGTTTGTAGCTCAAGGCAGAACGATGCAACTATTTCATGATATGCTCCCGCAAGGCAAGATTGGTCCTGCATTAAACATGACATCCATGTACCAGGCAACCTCCAGACCAGCAGATGCAATCGCTGCACATAACTGGGAGACGATTCGCGGATGGGGTTTTCTCGACTTATCGGTGTGGGGACGGTATAATCCATTATTCTGGAGTTATTTACAGGAACGCGGCATCGAGACGGTTATTGAGCAGGGTGACATGGAAGATATCCAGTCTGGCCGCCCCGATCTGGTAGCAATCAACTACTACTCGACGGCGACCATTGCCGCCAGTATGGGCGATACGTCGGATGTTACAGCTCGTGCGGGTGATCAGCAAATTATGCTTGGCGAGCAGGGAGTATACCGGGCCGCGGAGAATCCTTATACGGAAAAAACGAAATATGGTTGGGTCATTGACCCGGTTGGCCTAAGGCTGACATTGCGCAAGGTATGTGAACGATATGGTCTCCCGATTCTAATTACAGAAAATGGTATAGGAGCCCCAGATGTACTGGAGGAAGATTACACCATTAACGATACGTACCGGATAGATTTTATCGAGAAACATCTGGAACAGATCAGACTGGCTCTAACGGATGGAGTAGATGTGATTGGTTATTGCCCTTGGTCCGTTATTGACGTGGTAAGCACACATCAGGGGTATGGGAAACGTTATGGAATGATCTATGTAAACCGGGGTGAACAGGATCTGAAAGACTTGAAGCGTTTGAAGAAGAAAAGCTTCTCGTGGTATCAAGAGGTCATTAAACAGAATGGCAGATGTATCGGAAATTCGGATCAGGCGGTCACGAAAGAATAAAGGATCGTGATGAATGCATGAGAGTAATCAAAATATTAAATAACAGCTTGCTTCTGACCAAAGATGAACAGGGACAAGAGATGATTGTCATGGGAAAAGGGTTGGCATTCAAAGGCAAAGTCGGCGAGCGACTCGATGAGGAGCATATCCAGAAACGATTCATTCTGCAAAATAATCCGTCTGCCCTGGCTTACGTACGAACCATCGAAAACATGCCAGAAAAACATGTGAATGTCATAAACAAACTGATTACCAATGCAAAAGAAAAGCTGTCTCTTGACGACCAAATCTTCTTTACGCTTATGGATCACTTGTCGTTTGCCATTGAACGATGGAAAAAAGGTGTAGCATTACAGAATCGAATGTTATGGGAGATCCAGAGGTTTCATCCTGTCGAATTCGAACTGGGCCTTGAAGCCGTTCAGATGCTGAATCTAGAACTGGGTATTGAACTGCCGGAAGAAGAAGCAGGGAATATCGCTTTTCATTTCGTGAATGCCCAAACGCATGAACAGAATATGGAGCGCACGATGCAATCCGTTAAGATGTTAAAAGATATTTTTAACCTGATACAATACACCTTTGATATGCAATTGAACAAAAATTCCATCCATTATGTGAGACTTGTCACACATCTGCAATTCTTCATCCAGCGTTTACAAGAAGGGCGGCTGGGCAATTCGGCGAAAGATTTTATATTTCAACACATGGTGAAAGAGCACCCGCTTGAATATAAGTGTGCGGAGATGATCAAAACCTACGTGCAAAATATGCTAAATATCTCCATATCAAACGAGGAATTATTATATTTAATGATTCACATTGCTCGAATTGTGCAGGAGGAGCAAGGTGACGAGGGAGGATTATAAAACAAAGTTTATATTCCTTTACTTATGGCAAGCGATTCTTTGAATATCTGATGCTTGATTTCTAGCATGTTTATATGCCTGTTGACAGACAGGAAAAAGATACTTTTTAACTATGACCGTTTTCTCGTATTTTATCGGGAAACGGTCTTTTATTTTTGCAAATATGTAGCGGCTTTTTTGATATTCCACGCGAACGAACTCCAGCTTCCTAAACTCATATAATATTACCAAACGATAACTTTTTATTATAATTATTGGGGATTTGTTATATGTAAGCGCTATCGAAAGAACTATAATCTATTTATCTGGATGTTAATCCGTTCAGAAATACTTAGACCAAATCATGAGGAGGAATTGTATGAAACGGTTAGGTCAATGGAATATAACAGCCTTGGTTCTTGTGCTGGTACTCGCCATGCTTCCATTTTCGAATGTCTCACATGCAGCCAAGGCAGTTACGGAAGTGGAGGGAAGTCATTTAAGCACAAACTTTGAAGACGGTACACTTCAAGGATGGACTCCACGTGTCGGTAGTGAAAATCTGACAGTGACACAACAGGAAGCACACGAAGGCCAGTCTAGTATGCTAGTTTCCAACCGTGAGCGTTCCTACCATGGACCGATGTTATCCATGAAGGATCTGCTTGAGCGTAACCAAGAGTATGAAATTACGGCATATGTAAGACTTACCCAGGAGCCCACCACGGATCAAACACTTCAGCTCACCACATATAAAAAAACTACTGCCGAAAGCTGGAACCCGATCGGTAGCGTGAAAATTGCCAAAACAGAATGGAATACATGGCATAAGATCACCGGAAATTTTCAGTATAGCGATAATCCCACTGAATTGAATTTGTTCATCGAAACACCCTACATCTCTGAAGATAGCGTAGATACGTTATCGTTCTATGTGGATGATGTATCATTTACTCTGGCCGAGCAACTGGAGATTGAAGAAGGGATTCTGTCTCTGAAGGACCTGTATCAAGATGATTTCCCCATTGGTGCAGCGGTGTATCGCTGGCAGTTGGAAGGCGCATATGGACAACTGCTCATCAAACACTTTAACAGCTTGACCGCAACCTATGAGATGAAACCGAAGTACATGTCTCCTTCCGAAGGTGTTTATAAGTTCGAGGCAGCCGATCAATATGTTCAGTTCGCTGAGGAGCATGGTATGGGCGTACGCGCACATGCGTTGTTGTGGTATATTGATGCTGCAGAGTGGATGTTCAAGGATCCTCAGGGTAACCCTGCGAGTCGAGAATTACTGCTTGCCCGGATTCAGGATTACGTTGAAACCGTCATGACCCGATACAAAGGTTAGATCTATGCCTGGGATGTGGTAAACGAGGCGATTGCGGATAGCAATGGTGATGCCAACGGTTTACGTAAAAGTCCCTTTTATGAACTAATCGGTCCGGATTACATTGAGAAAACTTATGAATTTGCTCGTGCAGCCGATCCGGATGCCAAATTATACTACAACGAATACTTCACGGAAGTCCCTGAGAAAAGAGAGCATATGTATCAGTTGGTCAAACGACTGAAAGAGAAGGGACTCATCGATGGAGTGGGTTTGCAATCCCACTATAATCTGGAATCCCCGCCCATCGACGAAATTGAAAAAACGATCAACATGTTCGTCGAACTTGGATTGGATATTCAGATCACGGAACTGGATGTGGATAGCGGAATTCCATTTGGTGAAGAGATGTCGGATGAAGTTGCGGTGAAACAGGCGTATCGATATAAGGAATTGTTGGATTTGTACCAAAAACACAAAGATCACATTTCTTCAGTTACCTTATGGGGACTTCAAGATGAGAAGTCTTACAACAACCAGGCGATGCTATTTGATTCAGCCCTGAAGGCCAAAAAAGCATACTGGGGACTTGTGGATGAATCCAGCTTACCTGTGTTGACACAGAGAGCCGTCTCACTTTCGGGTAAACCGGATATCAAAAAACAGTCACAAGATCCACTCTGGAACAAAGCGGTGTCTACTCCACTGAAGGGCGACTCTTCGGGATCAGCCAGTTTCCGCACCTTATGGGATCATAGTAACCTGTATATCCTTGTGGATGTTCAGGATGCGAAGGCAGATGTGAATGACAAAGTAGAACTCTTTGTTGATCTCAATAACGGCAAGACCACCTCATATGAAGCAGATGACCGACACGTAATCATTAAGCGGTCAGGCAAAGCTGAGGGCGCGGAGCAGCGTTCATATCGTGTACGTGAGACAAAAACCGGATATTCGGTTGAATTGTCCATTCCATGGGGTGGTATACAAATCGGATCAGAATATGAAGCAGGTTTGGATATCCGTGTGACGGATGGCGCTGCAAGTGGGACACAACCTTATAGTCCACTGTACTGGAATGATCGAACACAATCTCAGGAGCAAGATACAAGCAAATACGGCGTGATTCAACTCGCCCCTATGCCCAAATCTGCACAAGCTATGCAAGGGATTGTTCAGATTGATGGGAAGAAAGAAGCCCTATGGAATAAGGCTGTACCATTTGAAGTAAAAAGGTTGAATGAGACCGAAGGTGCAGAGGCAGTGGCTCGCGCAATGTGGTCAGGGGAGTATCTATATCTGCTGATTGACGTCACTGATCCAAACATCATCACAGATAGCATCAACCCATGGGATCAGGATTCGGTTGAGATTTTCCTGGACGAGAATCACCAGCGGACACCGTATTTTCAATATGATGATGCCCAGTTCAGAATCAGTGCAGACAATGTGGCAACCTTTGCAGGCAGTGCTTCACCCGGACGCCTTGTAAGTGCTGTGAAGAAAACGAATAAAGGATACCTCGTAGAAGCCAGAATCCAGTTGAATTCACTGACGCCAAAGGCTGGAAATGTCCTCGGTTTCGAGCTTCAAATTAACGACAACCAGGGCGGAGGTAAACAGAACGTAGCCAAGTGGAATGATACGACCAATGAGAGCTGGAGAAACACTTCCCAGTACGGAATACTCACTTTTGTCGAAAAAAACAAACTCGGGCATTAAATCGTTTGCAGTAATAGTAATAATAGAAACCATCATAACAGGGGATAAAACTCAACCATTGTTATGATGGTTTTCATCGTTTACATACGTCACCAAAGGTGATGAGGTGGGATACAAACTGCCTTGACTATATTTAACAGCCCTTGATATACTAAATGGATGTTATTTTTTCTTTTATGGGAACAAGAAAGTAATCAACTACATACAACCGTTTGCGAGGGAGCCTTAACCGGCTGAGAGGGTGTTAAACCGACCTTACCTGATTTGGATCATGCCAACGTAGGGATGCAACGATGAAACGCTGTACTTGGGTAGCTCATGCGAACCCCCTTGTTTTAGTGTATTTGTCTGCGAAACATCCTATGGATGTTTCGTTTTTTTGTTTTTAAATACATACATTATGAATTGGAGGAACACATATTGACTATTTCAGAGAGACTACACCAGGCAGCACAGCCTGTATGGAAGGAATGTCTTGAGCATCCCTTTGTTAAAGGGATCGGGGATGGTTCTTTACAGGTTGAACAATTTCGTTATTATTTGCTGCAAGACTACTTGTACCTGTTCGATTATGCCCGCGTATTTGCACTAGGTATCGTCAAGTCGCACGACCCCAAATTGATGCAGTTTTTTAGTAAAAACGTAGATAACATCCTGAATGGTGAAATGAAAATTCATCGTTCTTATATGGAGCGTTTAGGAATTACAGAGGATCATGTTTTTCAGGTAAAACCTGCACTGAAAAATGCAGCCTATACAAACTATATGCTCTCAGTTTCCCATGCGGGCGGTATAGCAGAAGTACTTGTATCGATTCTGGCCTGCTCATGGAGCTATGCAGAGATTGGTCAAGTTCTTGCCCAAAAGCCAGGTGCAGCTGATCATCCTTTTTATGGAGAGTGGATCACAGGATATGCTTCCTCTGAATACAACAGCAGCAATCAATCCCTTGTGGCGTTAACGGATAAGCTATTAGAAGGCTGTAGCGAGGAAACGTACCAACGAATGGAAGATATTTTCGTGATGTGCAGTCGCTTCGAGCTTGATTTTTGGGAGATGTCATGGAGGCTGGAGCCTTAAGTTCACTGGTCGTTCATTCAATTAGAGAGTACCATATGACGCCACTCATTCAGATTCATTTAAGAATTGCCATCTATGATGAATTACATATAAAAAGATTCAACAACAATCATGAGGTGATGGCAATGAGTATATACAAATGGCCTAAATTTATCGGTGTAGCGGTGTTATGTACTGCAATGCTGACGGCATGCAGCTCGACTAATCAAGGAAGTGTGGACTCGGAAAGCAATTCGACTGAAACAGAACAAACGAATACGGATAATCAGAGTAAAACGGAGAATACTGCGCAGACAGTAGGGTATGCCGATCAAATCAACAAAACTGAGGTTATGTCCATTTCGATTGATGTGGATGAAACGGCATGGAAAGAGATGCTGGATAATGCAAATGAGGAGCAGTACATCTCAGCTAATATTACGATTAACGGAACAACGATTGAAAACGTCGGAATTCGTCCAAAGGGTAACTCCAGCCTTCGGCAAGTTGCTAGCGATGATACAACGGATCGATATAGTTTCAAAATCAAATTTGATGAGTATGTTAAGGATCAAACTTGGATGGGGTTGGACAAGCTCGTTGTGAACAACATGATTAGCGACAATAGTTATATGAAGGAATACTTGAGTTATGACATCATGAGTTATATTGGCGTAGATGCACCTTTATTCGCATTCTCCAATATTAGTGTAGATGGAGAGACTTGGGGTTTGTATCTGGCTGTTGAAGACATTGACAGCGGATATCTCGCTCGAGCCAAGAATGATGAGGGTGAACTTTACAAGCCGAACAATGATGACAACATGGGGGCAGGAGGAATGGGAGGGCCAGATGGCAATCCTTTTGCACAAGGGTATGGAGATATGCAGCCTCCTACTGAAGGTATGGCGCCACCGGATGGTGCAAGTCCGCCGAATATGAACAGCGGGACAGGGGAAGATGGAGCGAATACACTACCGGAAGCAGGTATGAAGGGTAACCGTGGTCCAGGTGGTATGGATGGAAGCGGCAATGGTGTTTCATTGGTGTATACCGATGACAAATCATCCAGTTACTCCGCCATCTTCGACAATGCTGAGACCAAAACAACAGAGGAAGATTATCAGCGTGTCACTGAATCGCTCAAAAACTTGAGCACAGGTACCGAACTGGAGAAATATGTGGATGTGGACGAAGTTCTGAGATATTTTGCAGCCCACACGGTCGTTGTCAATATGGACAGTTACACGTCCAACATGGGACATAACTATTATCTGTATGAAAACGATGGACAGATCAGCATGTTGCCCTGGGACTACAACATGGCCTTCGGTGGATTTCAAGCTGGTTCTGCCTCCGATGTCGTGAATCTGGCGATTGATACGCCGGTATCAGGGGTCAGCCTGGACGAACGTCCAATTTTAGGAAAGCTCCTTGAGGTGCCGGAGTATAAGGCCAAGTATCATGAATATTTGCAGGAGATCGTAGATGGATACTTCGCAGACGGAAAATATGAAGAAAAAGTGCAAAGCCTGAACAACATGATCTCAGAATATGTGAAGCAAGACCCTACAGCGTTTATTACGTATGATAAGTACGAGGAAGCTGTTACAGAATTGACCAAACTTGGCACGCTGCGTGCAGAAAGTATACAAGGGCAACTGGACGGAGATATCCCTTCCACGACCGAGAAACAAAAAGAGGACTCGGATTCACTGATTGATGCTTCTTCGGTTGACCTGTCCAAACTGGGTGAAAATAATACGCGAGGAGGCATGGGAGGTCGCGGTCGTGAAGCTGCAGAGAGTAATCAGTCTCAGGATGGAAAATAAGTGACTTACGTAAAGCGAACAGATAATCAAGATGAGTTCAGCGATCAGCAAAAGATCGTACATTGAAGTAGACGGATAGCCTGAAATTTAATAAAACCAATGCGTACCGACATTTTGTCGTTCGCATTGGTTTTTTGTTCCTTGGACATTTTCAAAAACACGTAGAAAAAGACGATTAAGGGCCAGGTATTAGAAAAAGTCTGGAACATATTATAGGTAATATCTATTCAAATATGTTAAGGAGGATATCATAAAAACCTATGTTACCTATGGAAAAGTATTTCGGTAAGTTGGAACTCGTTCATTCCTTTTACGGGGCTATGCCTACAGGCGTTAGTGTATCCGAAACCGGGCGTATCTTTATTTGTTTTCCAAAATGGGGAGATGACGTTAGATTTACGGTAGCGGAAATTGTTGAGGGTCCGATGCAACCTTATCCTAATGTAGAAACGAATATGATCAACCCATTAAATATCAAAATGTCCTTCATCAGTGTCCAAAGTGTTGTTGCAGACGGAAGGGGAACCTTGTGGGTACTGGACACGGCTGCACCAAATTTTTCTGAGCCTATGAAAGGAGGGGCAAAATTAGTCGCTGTAGATTTAAAAACAAATACAATAAAAAAAGTATATACTTTTGCAGAAGATGTGGTCTTGCCGACAACATATCTGAATGATGTCCGATTTGATTTCCGAGTGGGTAAAGCAGGTTATGCATATATAACGGACTCTTCTTCCAGAGGGCCAGGCGCTATTATCGTTGTAAATTTAGAAAATGGAAATGCGTATAGACGGTTAAATGGAGCAAATTCAACTTCACCTGATCCTTATTTTTTACCGAAAGTGGAAGGTGAAATTTTGATGAATCGAAACACCGTTGGTTCAACATCTCCCTTTCAGTTGGCCTCTGATGGTATAGCGATCTCCCCAGATGGAAAAATGTTATTTTTTTGTCCACTATCCAGTCGTTATCTATACTCAATCTCAACAGAAGCTCTGCGAGACAGAACAATACCGGATCTCAATTTAAGTTATCTTGTGCAGTATTGGGGAGAAAAGGGAGCTTCTGATGGAATGATAACGGATGCAAAAGGAAACGTATATGCTGGAGACTATGAAAACGATAGCATTCGAAAAATATCCCCCAATGGAATCATGGAAACCATCGCGCATGATCCGAGAATTTTATGGCCGGATACTTTTTCTATTGGTCCGGATCAATATTTATATGTAATTGTGAACCAATTACATAGGCAGGCCAGATTTCATTACGGAAAAGACCTGCGACAAAAACCCTATAGTTTACTACGTATGAAAATAGATGAATTACCTGCTCCTACCTTTTGATATATTGCGTAAGTCGAATCTGCCCTAAGACATCATTAAACAATTGAACAACAAGCTCTGATATAATAAGCAAATAGCGGCGATCTATTTTCTATGGAGGTGAGGCTATTGAAAACAATCGGGGTAGGATTCTTACATGCACAGCTCTATGCAAAGCCAGTGAAGAATATGGCAATGCTTTGCATAGAGCCTGGGAATAATCACATTGCCAACGACGAATCGTAATATTCTACTAACTGGCTTTGCACCTTATTGATCTATTAAATAAGGAGTGAGGCCCATGAAATATTCAAAAGCCGAGTCTATTTTTCCGGAAGAATTGTTACGTATCATTCAAGAATACGTTCAAGGCGAATTGGTTTATATCCCCAAACCCAAAGAGACGCATCTAAAATGGGGCGAGAAAACAGAGAGCAAGAGTAAGGTCTCTGCTCGAAACGCTGAGATTAAATCCTTATTCCTTAATGGAATCAGGATAGAGGAGTTGGCGGATCGGTATTTCTTGTCCTGTGAAAGCATTAAGAAAATAGTCTATACAAAGAATTAATGCTATCCGCTAACACGTCTTATCGACGGTTTAGCGGATTTTGTTCAAAGATGACTTAAATCAACTTATACATAGTAACCGCACCCCTAAATCAATAGACTCAAGCTAAGGTTGTTGTGATGAAGGACAGCCGGATCATGAAAAGGGGTGTAATGAATGAACGAAAACATAAAAAAGATGCTGCTGGACAAAAATGAACTGCTAATTAATATGGTGATCGAACGCGTAAAAAGAGATTTTTTAGACGATATCGCCATTATTGGGCTTACTGGTTCGTTTAGCAACGGGGATTTTCACGAGAAGAGTGATCTCGATTTAATTATCATTAATAATACAGAAAAGGGATGGGGCATATCCGATTGCTTTATCTTGGATGACGTTGGATATGATATCTATTGCACGCCATGGGACTCAAGAATACAAGAGCAATCCACCTTGGAGAGTCCTAACGTATCGAGCCTAACCGAGCTCAAAGTACTCTACTATGCAAAACCTGAGGATCTGGAGAAATTGAACGACTTTCGGCAAAAAGCTCTTGATGCACTTGCAACCCCGATAGGAGAAGCATGTCTTAATCGCGCAAATAAATGGATCGATATGGCTAAGCAAGCATATAGCGATACGATGCTGGGTGAAGATATCGGTTCAGTTCGATATGCATCTGCTGACGTTCTGTACAATCTAGTTAATGCCTTGGTCAGCATGAATAACACGTGCATCAAACGAGGGATTAAGCGACATTTGGAAGAGATACGCTTGTTTCGCTATGTTCCGGATGATCTCGAATCCTTATACATGTCAATCATTGAAGCTCATACCATTGAAGATATCCGAATAACATCCTTTAATATGTTGAATAGTGTTACGAGGTTGCATAAAACGTTGTGTGATAACTTCATTGTTAAACCGGCTCCGACCTTTGATAATCTGAGGGGAACATATGAAGAATTGTGGTGCAACTACCGCAATAAAATTTTGAACAGTGTTATAACAAACGATGCTTCCTACGTCTTTCTTTCCGCCTTTGGAGCACATGGGTATCTTGATGAAATGGCTGTAGAGAAAGGAATTCAGAAATTTGATCTTATGCAGTACTTTGATGCAAGCAATCTACCAGTTATAAAAGAGAAGTTCCTTGAAGTGATGGATGAATATCTAGACGAGTATAATAAGGTCGGCAGAGAAGTCGAACGTTTTACAACCTACGAGCAACTATATGCCCATTATATGAATCACTGACCTTACATTCATTTATAAGTCCCAGGAGACGGGACTGTAATTGAAGGTAAAACAACGGTAGAGGTTGCGAAGTCAGCAGGGGATAAAAAGGTTGAAGTTATTAAATGAAGAAGTTAGGTGCAACTCTAGTAGTCCCAATCAGGGGTATTCGAAGCACCTGATGCGAAAGCCAACGGAATCAAAACCAACAGTGGTTGCAACTAAAAAAACATTAATCGTTAATTTATTGACCTCAGCTCGCTTAACCGGCTGAGGTTTTTTCATATGCATTGAAAAAAATGCAGATTACCACATGCATTCTCACCGAATAAAAGAATCCTGATCCCGATTTACCCTCATTCTCGAACATGATGAGGCTTAGTATACACATTGCCGGTCGTATGATTTTTCGATTACAGGACAAGATATTAACCTTATCACCATTTTATTACTTTGATAAAGGAGAAGACCATGGTTGAAAAACACGAGCCTCAAATGAAAAATCATCAAAAGTCTACATGGCTTGATGATTTAAAACAGATATTAAACCATATGGAAGATGCCGAAATCATTGAGCACAAAATAGGTACGAGTGCTTCAGTCCATCTTTTATTTATAAAAACGTTAATAGATCAAGAGCGTTTAAACGAGGCGATTATTCAGCCACTTCATCAATCAGGCGGAAATTCGCTTTCTTCATGCATAATCAATTCTGATGTTTCAGAAGTTATATCGATCGAAGATGCTGGGCAAAAAATAATGCAAGGATATATTCTTCTATACGATTCCGTCAACGATCAATGGTTAGCTGTCCAATTGGAAAATCCTCTTGGTCGGGCAGTAGAATCTTCTCAAACGGAAACGGTTATATATGGAGCGAAAGATAGCTTCAGCGAACAAATCGATAAAAACATTACAATGTTGCGCAGACGTTTGCCTATAACGACATTAAAAACGGAAAGCTTCACTATCGGATCACTGAGTAAAACAAAAGTTGTGTTAATGTACATAGACGGAATAATTAATCCGGAATTTGTTTCCCTTGCAAGAGAGAAAATTGAAAGTGTGGATTTCGATCAGTTTTTAGACTCCGCACAGCTTGCAGCTTTTATTGAAGATCATAACCATACGGTCTTTCCCCAGTTTCTACAGACGGATCGGCCGGATGCCTGCGCCTTCGCCTTAGGTGAGGGTAAGCTGACTTTATTAGTCTCCAATTCACCGTTTGCCTTAATTTGTCCCATTACATTATTCCATCTATTCCAATCGCCAGAAGACTACTTCCTTCGTTGGCCGGTAGCCAGTTTTTTACGTTTAATGAGGTATGGAAGTTTTATTATTTCTTTGACGATGATTCCTTTTTATGTTGCCTTAACGACATTTCATTACCAAATGGTTCCGCTGCCGATTCTCTTCGTATTATTGGAATCGAGAAGCAAATTGCCCTTTACTCCGTTTGTGGAAGGAATTTTCATGATCGTAACACTAGAAATCATCAAAGAAGCAAGTTTGAGAATGCCGACCAAAACCAGTCAAACTCTAGGGGTTATCGGTGGTATTGTCATTGGACAAGCGGCTGTAGAGGCAGGCTTTGCAAGTAAAGTATTAATTGTTTTGATGGGTATATCCGCTATTGCTTTCTTTTTAGTTCCCAATTATCAAATGACAAAATCCATGGTTCTGTTGCAAGTGCTTCTTCTTATCCTTGCATCGTTTCTTGGGTTGCCGGGAATCGTGATCGGGCTGATCGGGATTCTTGCACATATCCATGCATTAACGTCATTAGGTCAACCGTATTTAGCACCTCTTTCTCCTTTTTATGGGAAGGATTGGATTGACTTCTTTATTCGCGGGCCTTTGATTTGGATGAAAACGCGTCCGAAAAATCTAAAACCACTACAGAAATGGCGACAGGAGAAGATGAAGAAATGAAGACTTTATCCTTATTCAATCAAACTTCCACCCTTGGCGGCATCCATTTCCTTTTATTGGTTAATCGCACGCAAATGCATTACTTTATTTTAATCATGCCGGTTTATTTGGTTCATTCGTATATGGTTTGGGGAATTGTCGCCTTGGGGCTACTGTCCCAACTTAATTTGATGATGCTGTCCAAATGGTTTACTTCCAATTATGCAACAAGAGGCTATCAAGGAATTGTACAGCTTTTTGGGAAACGGACAGTTCAAGTTTTCGCAATATTTGGTTTTTTGATCATATTGTTAAAAATCTCAATCATAACACTGGGTTACGTTGAAATGCTCCATAATTTTATTTATCCATCAATGAATAAAAAGTGGCTTATCCTATTTATTCTTTCGATCAGCTTATTTGTGGCTTCACATGGAATGGAGAAAACATTGCAGTTTGTCGTCATCGCCTTTTTTTGTGGGGCTTGGATATTAATCATGTTTATACCTTTTTTCTTTACGCCGATTGCAAATTACCGCGATCTGTATCCTCTAATCCCCACCGAATGGTCTGGACAATCATGGCAGGGTTTGTTGTTTATTTGGTCGGCATTTTCCGGTCCAGTATATTTGGTCTTTATGGTTCCATGGTTAAGCTCCAATAAAAAAATATCGAAATATCTTGTCATTGGAAACATGCTGACGATCATCGAATATTCATTATTGTTCATTGCTTCGGTATTGTTTTACGGTTCAAACTTTTTAAGCAAGATCAACTTTCCGGTAGTATATATGGGAAGCTACATTCAAATGAGTGGTTTAGAACGAATCGATTACATCCTTATCTCTTTCCATATGTTTAATTATGTATTTGACATTTCAATTCTTTTGTTGTGTTTATATGGAGCCGCAAGAGTCTTTATGAAAAAAATGAACAAAGGCACAACTCGGATCGGATTATTGTCGAGTTGGTTTGTCATTTTGATAAGTATCATCATAATGGATCAATGGTTATGGCAAACGGTTCCGGGTCAAAAGATGTTACTGAACATTCAAATCTGGCTTGGTGCATTCATTTATTTACTTGTTCCTACGATCCTTTTCACTATGATTAAACGAAAGGAGAGAGTGTAGGTATGGTATCATACAAGCACTATGGTTTATTGGCGATTGTAAGCCTTATGTGGATGGCCGGTTGCTCTTCTCCATATGCCGAGAACAATATGATCGAAGAGATCGCTCCGGTAGTTTTCTGGTCGGTTGACAAGGGGACGGAGGGAAAGTTTAAAATCAGCACTTTAGTACCACCACTCATCAAAGAAAAAAAACGATTTCTCTCCAAGGAAGTTGATCTGTTAAAGCAGGGAGGCAAGGAATTTAATTTAATTTATTATCGGGAATTAAAACAGGGGCAGCTGCGAATGTTATTAATCAATGAGGAACTGGCCAAAAAAGAAGGCATTGAAAAACTGATCAATACGATATTGGTTGATCCCGATATTTCAATGCGTGTCTATTTATTGATTGTCAGAGGCGATTTTGATGAATACATAAAAAATCAACTGACGAAGCAAGAAAACCAAGATTATTTTCTTTATCGGATGTTAAAGCATTACGAGGAACATAACCAAGGTGAAATGAGCATTGTCAATATTCATCAATTCATGAAGATGTTATATTCCCCTCTTAAGGATCCGATCCTGCCGGTTTTTCATGCGGATAAAAATAATTTCAATTACGTAGGAACGGCCTTTTTCCAAAATGATAAAGAAGTGATGGTTACTCAAGACGTAAGTGATGAAATTTTTCAACTTCTGGATAACGATCATTTCTTAAAAGTCTTGGCCATTCCAAAGTTATCTATTAGTTTGGGACGTGTTCGATCCAATATTCGCATGAAACTATCAAGTGACTATTCATCCTTGTCTTTACATGTGGGATTGAAAGGAAGAATTGAGGAATACCAGGGAGAAAAGAATATTCAAAGCGAGGAACAATTGGAACATTTAATTCATGAGATTGAGGTATACCTTGAGGAACAAACGTCAGAATTATTAAAAAGTATGCAACGGTTGAAAGTGGATCCCTTAGAGGTCGGAACACATTCACTTAAGCCTTTTTCTAAACCAATAACGGAAGAGCAATGGTTGAGATATTGGGAAAATATGAAAATTAATGTTGACTTCGACATCAAAATACAGCCTTTGATTAATGTTGAACGGCTGTCGTGATTTAAAAGATGCCCCCCACATGATCAAATACATCATTGTGGGGGCATCTTTTTGTTCAAATCATGTACAAAGAGAGCTTATTACTGCAGCCCGTGGCGGACAAGCCATTTGGATATCTTTAGAAAATGGAAAGTCTAATGATCTTATCGTCATTAATAACAAAATGATAATTCAATAATAGCGGATCGGGTAGACCCGTCTTGTCGTAGGTACCATCCAGCTTGCATGTTAACACAATTTCATCACCTATTTTTTTGGCTTTTGTTGGCTCTAACGTTACATTCGCCGCGAAATGGTTTTGATCACTCCATTCCCGAATCGCCTGTTTGCCATTTCGCTTTTTTCCTTCATCCATCACAACGGCATTTTCTGAAAAACAATCTACAAATACTACTGGCTCTGGCTTGTTAGATGCAGTAATGTATTTGGCAATTACAGACGGTAAATGATTGAGATCCATATTGTTCTCTCCCTTTATTAATTTAATTATTAGACGGTAGGGATAGTTCCCCCATCTATGACATATTCACTACCTGTAATAGATGCTGCTCGGTCTGAGACCAGAAATGCGACCAGCTCAGCGACTTCTTCAGGAAATCCTGGCCGACCAATTGGAATACCTCCGAGTGAAGTCATAAGTTGTTCAAGGGCACTTTCTCGACTTCCGGTTTCAGTTGCGATCCGATCAATTAATGCGTCAGCTGCTTCTGTCTGAATAAACCCGGGAGACAACGTATTTATGCGAATTCCTTGTGGGGAAAATTCATTTGATAATCCCTTGCTATAATTAGCCAGCGCGGCTTTGGCAGATGCATAAGCCAGTGTAGTTTCATATAAAGGTAAACGTCTCTGGATGGAAGTGAAATGAAGAATTACGCCTGAATTATTTTCTAACATAAGTGGAATTAAGCCACGATCAAGTCGAACTGCTGCGAGTAAATTCCAATTTAATGTATGAAGCCAATCCTCATCACTCAATGCAAGTGCGCCTCCTGGTGGTGTCGTTGATCCACCTACGCAATGGACGATAATATCGATACCTCCAAGTTGCTCTTTTACTGCTGTAATTATTTGCTCTACACCTTCAGGTGTGGCGACATCTGCTTGTACAAATTTGACCGAATTTGGTAAGTCAGTTGATAGGGAACGGGCAGTAGTAAGGACAGTAGCTCCGCCGTTTGCAAGTCTTTTTACAACAGCTTGCCCCATTCCCTTTGTTCCTCCGGTTACGAGCACCTTTTTACCTTCAAATTCCGATACAGAGAACTCAAATTCTTTATGCATAACTATTCCTCCTAGTGATGGTATTCAATATTTAATTTAAAATTGCTCTGTCTCTAAAGCTTGATGTGTTGTTCGAGAGGAGCTAGAACTAATATTACACTTGCTACTTTCATAACGTCCAATTTATTATAATAATAGAAATGATGAATAATATTAATATAGGGAGGAGTGTTTTAATGGAACTTACACAATTAGAATACTTTATGACCGTTGCACGGCTTGAACATATGACCTTAGCCTCCAAAAAACTTGGTATTACTCAGCCAGCATTAAGTCATGCAATTGCCAAGCTCGAAAACGAAATAGGAGCTCCTTTATTTGAGCGAAATGGACGAAATATAAAGCTGAACCGAAACGGTACCATGTTTTCTAAATGGATTGGTAGAGCCCTACAAAATATTGAAAATGGCCTAAAGGAAATCGAAGAGTGGTCCAATCCGGATACGGGTGTGATTACGTTGTCTTATCTAAACATTCTCGGGGTTGAATTGATCCCAAGTCTAATCCGGAGTTATCAATTGAAGTATCCCAAAGTTCGGTTCGAATTGACACAAGGGAACTTAGGAGATATTGATGAACATCTGGAGCAAGGGTTTTCGGATGTTATGATTACATCGAGGGAGTCTACTATGGATAATCATCACTGGAAGACTATTCAGAATGTTCCTTTATACATTGTTGTTCCCTCCCAACATCGTTATGCAGATTGTAGCGCTCTTAGTTTGGCAGAGCTGTCTGGCGAGCCATTTATTGGATTGAAAAATAACTGTGGATTAAAAGCAACGATTATATCCCGGTTCCAACATACCGGATTTTTTCTTGCTTCGGCCTATGAAGCGGAGGACCTGATCACTGTAGCCGGTTTTATAAAGTCGGGTTTGGGTGTATCAGTGCTGCCTAAGACGCTGGGTTTGATGTTAGATGAATTGGTCTGGATCCCTATCATTGATGAAGGATGGTACTGGGAAATAGGATTAAAGTGGAGAGATGATCATAATATTTCCCCAGCAGCGAAAAGGTTTATTGAATATGTGGATACTTTACATCTTTGAACACAAGGAAAAAACCCTTTTACAATGATTGGCAGTACGTTATAATACAATCACCAGGTAGATTCCCCAACAAAAAAAGTGAAATATTGTAATATCTTGTTACACTCGGCTCTTCATAGTTCTTTGAGCCGCTTATTACAACAAAATAGATATCGGAGGTATGATTATGGTTAAGAAAAAAATTTCCACAGCCCTCAGCGCAGCTTTAATCGTTTCTATGCTGGCTACTGGCGTAATAGTCACTATCCAAGATAACACAACGTTAGAGGTAGCGAAGTCAGCAGGGGATAAAAAGGTTGAAGTTGTTAAAGCATAAGCGAGAAGTTTAATTTATTAACCTGTCGCGGGACAGGAACATATTCCAATTAAAGTCGCTATTATAGCGGCTTTTTTTGTTTTGTCGGAACAATACGCATCCAACTAATTGCAGCAATTGGATTCAAAATCAAGGAGATGTACTGACTCCCGAATTAGGGCTTTTCAACAACCACCTTCAATTTACATTTGTAAATCAGTAGATTTAAAAACAATAATAAAAAACGATCAAATCAACTTATATAAAGTTGTTACTTTCAAAAAAACAGTCATAAATTGTGCAAATGTAAACCTAAACAGATATATACATAAAAAATAATGTTCATTTATACAAAAATACTTTGACAAATGAAAACAAGTGAATTATTTTGTTAATAAGGAATGCATATTACTTCTTTTAGATTCTAAATAGCCTTAGAGGAGTGTGAATTAAAGTTTTGGGACAGAAAACTTTATTTATAAAAATGAATACAGACCGCAAATACATTATTCACCTGATCTAAGATTACTCGGGTTAAACGTAACTTTAAATCCAATAGAAAAGAGGGTATGGAATGAAAGATAAATCTAAATTCGCAATAAGTCTTCTGATAGCAACAGGATTAGCTCTGACTTCAAACGGTATTTTTACATCTAACTCAGTTGCGGCTAGTGCTGTGCTCGCTGATCAGGAAACAAATAAACAGGCAAAGGAGGAGCTTGATATTTTTGAAAGCGCATCCAAATCAAATACCAATTTGATAGGCTGGCAAGTGAAAGGAAAAGGGGGATTAGAGGATACTTCAGAAGGAATCTTGCTGACTTCGCAGCCTAAAGAAAATGTAATGGCCATCTCAGAGACGGTGTCAGACGATTTTATCTATGAAGCTGATGTTATGATCAGGGATACGAAGGCAGACGCCACATTGTTGTTTCGCTCTAATGAGGATGGCTTTAACTCGTACATGCTGCAAATCGTTCCGGACGCAGGTCTGATCCGGTTAAGAGATGCAACAAATGGAGATGGGAAATTAAAGGAGGAGCGTAAAGTTTCTGTTGAAATGGGGCAAATCTATCATCTCAAAGTGAAAGCAGTAGGTTCCTCGCTAAAAGTATATTGGGGCAATCAATATAAACCATTGATTGATGTTCAAGACATTTCGTATCAAAGCGGAAAACTTGGACTACATGTATACGATGGATCTGCCTTGTTTTCGAACATCGTGGTGAGCGATCTGAAAGGTAATTTGGGTACAGTGCTTGCTAGCAAGGGAAAATGGCAGCCTGATATCAACGGCAAAAGAGGGACGGTAGAACAGGAGAGCAACGCACAGCAAATCTATAATAAAGAGGCGACTGATATGGTGTATGAAGGGAATATTACCCTTCGTCCTGATTCTATTGCAGCTCTCGCATTTCGATCTTCAACCGATGGAACCGAAGGATATGAAGCTACCCTTACAAAGGAAGGAGTTCAGGTCCGTGTAAGTTTGGCGAATACAAAAGGAACAGTAATTGCAAGTTCGCAACGTACTTATCCGAGTCAGATGGGAGCCCAACATCATGTGGAAATCAAGGCAAAGGGAGATCGAATTCAGGTCTTCCTGGACGGATACACTACGGCCGCAATTGACGTGAAAGATTCAACCTACAGGAGTGGAAGTACCGGAATCGTCGTCAAAAAGGGGACGGCTTACTTCCAGGATACTTATGTGACAGAACTGAGCCAATATTACAATGAGATATATCGTCCACAATATCACTACACGCCAATACGTGGTTCAGCGAGTGATCCGAATGGACTTGTCTACTTCGAAGGAGAGTATCATCTCTTTCATCAGGATGGAGGAACATGGGCGCATGCGGTAAGTAAAGATATGCTGAACTGGAAACGGCTTCCGATTGCACTTCCCTGGAATGATCACGGACATGTCTGGTCTGGGTCGGCTGTTGCGGATATGACAAATGCATCTGGTTTATTCGGAGATTCAGGAGGCAAGGGTCTTATTGCATACTATACTTCCTTTAATCCGGATAGCCCGAATGGGAACCAGCGTATAGGTCTGGCTTACAGTAAAGACCAAGGTCGTACTTGGGAGTATTCGAAGGAACGCCCGATTGTGATCGAGAACCCAGGTAAGAGCGGAAATGAAGCTGGGAATTGGGATTTCCGCGATCCGAAAGTAATCCGTGATGATGAGAATAACCGCTGGGTTATGGTTGTGTCCGGAGGAGATCATATTCGTTTCTACACGTCAACGAATTTACTTGACTGGACATTGACAGATAATTGGGGATATGGGGATTATGTCCGCGGAGGCGTATGGGAATGCCCGGATTTGTTCCAGCTTCCGGTAGACGGAACGTCACAGAAGAAGTGGGTTATGATGATCAGTACAGGAGCGAATCCCAAAACAGGTGGATCAGATGCCGAGTATTTTATAGGTCATTTAACAGCTGATGGTAAATTCGTGAACGATAATCCGGTGGGTAAGGTGCTAAGAACAGATTTTGGTAAAGAATTTTACGCTTCGATGTCTTTTGCTAACATGCCTGATCATCGCACAGTGATGATGGCGTGGATGACGAATTGGGACTATCCGTTTGCTTTCCCAACGTCGAATTGGAAAGGTGAACTATCCATTCCGAGAGAAGTATCATTGGTAACAACCAAAGATGGAATTCGGATGACGCAAAGTCCAATTAAAGAATTGGAATCACTGCGTAAACCTTTGTATGCTGCTTCCAACAAGTCGGTGAGTCCTTCTTCCGGGAATCTGCTAAAAGGTATTATTTCAGGCGCTTATGAAATTGAAGCTGAAATTGAAATCCCTGAAGCCAGCACAGTGACCGAGTTTGGCTTTAACATTCGTGAGGGTGCAGATCAGAAGACGGTCGTGGGTTATAAGGCAAGTGATAGTCGTATGTTTGTGGACCGAACTGCATCCGGTGAAACGGATTTTTCTAACCTTTTCAGTAAGAAACAAGAAGCGCCTACGCAAATGGAGAATAATCGGATCAAGATGCGTATTCTTGTGGATGAGTCTTCTGTTGAGGCCTTTGGTAACAACGGCAAAGTCGTCTTTTCAGATGTTATATTTCCGGATCCCGCCAGTAGAGCGATGAGTTTTTACGTGAAAGGTGGGAATGTGAACGTTGTTTCCTTGAAAGTGCATCAACTTCAATCTGTCTGGAATGAGAACATTCCTTCAAAAGCTCAAATAAAGATGGATACGAGGGTTCGGGAACTGGGGGTAGGTGAGTTGGATACACTGCAGGCGATGGTCGAGTATGGCCAAGGTCTAGGCGTTCAACCGCTTAAGTGGAATTCCAGTAATAACGAAGTAATAGCCATAGTCTCGGTAGACAATTCACACGCAGTTATTAAGGCAAAAAAAGAAGGGGAGTCCACAGTCACCGTGTCTACTCCGAATGGTAAAACTTCCACTAGTGTGCTCGTTAAAGTCTCAGGTGGCGAGTTCCGGACAAACCTGAGTGGATGGACTAAAGATCTGTCTGCTGCTTCATGGTTAGTTAGTGAACATGGGATCCGTGGTAAATATTTTAGCGATGCGAATTATATTGCCAAAGAGAAGGCTGGGAATTTTACGTATGAAGCAGACATGATGCTCGGTGAAACAGGAGGGGCAGGTTCTATTTTGTTCAGGGCTAGCGAAGATGGTCGCAGTGGTTATTATCTGAATCTAGACCCTAACATGAAGGCAATCCGTCTGTTCTACAAAATCAATGGAGGTTTTGAAGAACGGCAGGTTCTTGCAAAAGTACCCACTTTCATTCAGCCAGGTCAAACGTATAAGGTGAAAATAGAAGCGAATGGTCCGCATATTGTCGTTCACGTGGACAGTCAAAAAGTCATAGATCTCATGGATGGTACTTTTGCAGAAGGCCACTTTGGACTCCATGTATTTGGCGGCTCCGCATCTTATCAGAACGTCAATGTGAGTAACGGTGAACCTGCAAACCTCACCAAGTCCAGCCTTGTAAATGCCGCAACACAGAAATCCATTTATACCGCGAACCTTGTCAACGGGGAGCCGGTTACCTTGCAAGATGCAAGTGCAGCTTCCGTCCAAAATTGGGTATTTGTTCCGACAGGCGACAAAGCAGGCTCGTATTCGATTCGTACTACGGCCGGTCAGACGCTTGATCTGGATATAGGACAAAACAAACTTCAGCTATATCATTACTTAGGGAATAACAACCAGCGTTGGGTCCTTCACCAGAACAAAGACGGATCAGTTCATATTACTTCAGCTCATCATCAAAAAGCATTAGAAGTATCGGCAGATGGGACCAAACTCTTCCTAAGTGAACTGAATCCATCACTTGATCGACAAAAATGGGTATTAACAAAATAATCAAAATTTATTCCATGATGGCGTATCTCATAGATATTCCAATTATATTGGTTAGGATAGACTCAAAGGGGACGACAACTGGAGGTTTGTATCAAAGCACACACACGGCCATCCAAAAAAGGATGGCCTTTTGGGTTGGAAAGACAGACTCATTATTAGAAATAGGGTGTAATCTTCAAACCACTCCCAATCTATACGTACAAAAAGATGTACTATGTTCATTTAAATTGCCCTCTTTGCAAACGAAACGATTACGCTTAAGATTGGCTCACAACCAAATATTTTCACTCCTATAGTTAGCAAGCTAAATAATAAACTTAAGAGGGCAAGGAGTAACAGATTGCTGACTTCTATCCAAATCAAGAGAGTCGGAAGAAAGGGCATAAATTATTGGCTAAGGAATTAGGTGTTCTACAAGGAAAGTAAGTGAACTCGTGAAAAGGAGATCATTCAATTATGGAAGAAAGAAAGCTTAAACTAGGAGGAATTATTGATGGCGTGGGATGGAATTACACGGGTTGGAGACACCCACATATTCCAGCAGATGCCAGTGAAAATATTGAGTACTACGTACAGAAAGCTATACAACTTGAACAGGGGAAGTTCGATCTCATCTTTTTAGCAGACGTAAGTCATATCGGACCTGGCATGATCCCGCACTATCTAAGCATGTTTGAGGGTGTATCCATTTTATCTGCATTGAGTATGGTAACTCATTCTATTGGTTTAACCGCTACGATAGCGACTTCATATGCTGATCCCTTTACGGTTGCTAGGCAAATTGCTTCCCTTGATAAAATTAGCAAGGGCAGAGCAGGGTGGAATGCAATCACCTCCAATCCTGGAGGGTTAGCCAATTACAGTCGGTCCCATCTGAAGAAAGCAGATCTTTATCCCATGAAAAAAGAGTTTTTGGAGATTGTTGAAGGACTTTGGGACTCGTATGAAGATGATGCCTTTATACGTGATAAGGAACGTGGAGTATTTTATGACCCGCGTAAAATGCATCCACTAGATTATACCGGGAATTACTTTTCCGTGGAGGGACCCTTAAACATCAGTCGATCGAGGCAAGGAAGACCAGTGGTCTTTCAAGCGGGCACTTCACCGGAGTTTATGGATATTGCTGCACAGCATGCCGAAGTCATCATGGCACCTGGACATGATTTGGAATATCTCAAGGCATTTACTAATGAACTTAAACGTAAAGTTCAAAATCAAAGGCGTTCACCATATGACCTGTTGATGATGCCTTCTCATAACCCGATCATTGGTAGAACGGAAAAAGAAGCCCTTGAAAAGCTAAGGGAAATTGAATCATGGATGCCTAAAGGTTATCGAATGCCGAAACCTGGATTGATAGGATCGGCAGAGCAGGTTGCCGAACAAATTGAACATTGGTATCGAGAAGGCGTCATGGATATCTTGCTGATTAGACAAGATCATCCTGCAGGATTTAAGGACTTTATCCAATTGGTTGTTCCTATCTTGCAAGATAGAGGCATATTCCGTAGGGAATATGAGGACGACACACTTCGGGGAAATTTAGGTTTACCTTACCCAGAAAATAATTATACGAAGTAATAATATAAAATTCATTTAACAAGGGGAAAACAAACAAAATGACTAACAGAGTATGTGAAATATTAGATATTAAAAAGCCCATTATACAAGGACCAATGTCTTGGGTTACTAATGCCGAATTTGTTGCAGCAATAAGCAATGCAGGTGGATTAGGATTTCTAGGTCCAAATGCCGGTCAGGTTGATATAACTCGCTCACCCGAAATAAGTGCGGAAAGAATGAGAACTGAAATACAAAAAACAAAAGCTTTAACGAATAAGCCATTTGGAATTCCAGTGATCGTGAATCGTGATTTAGCATACACATGGCCACTTATAGAAACAGTTATTGACGAGAAAGTCCCTGTTGTTCTGGTGAATGATACACTGGATGATAGGATCTTTAAACCATTAAAAGAAAACAATATTAAAATTGTTTATAGACCCCTTACGCCTACTATTGAAAATGCAAAAGCTGCAGAAAAATTTGGAATAGATGTTTATGTAGCGACTGGATTTGATGAAGGTGGTACGGTTCCAGAACGAGTTATTGGAACATTTTCGATTGTTCCAATGATTGTTGATGCTATAAATATTCCTGTAATGGCAGCTGGTGGTATTGGAGACGTTAGAGGAGTGCGTGCCGCATTTGCTTTAGGTGCTGAAGGTGTGTTTGCTGGCAGTGTCTTTATTCCGACAAAAGAAAATCCGACAGCTCAAAATGTAAAGCAAATGATTGTTGATGCCACAGCAGAAGATTTACAAATGTTTCGTACTTTACCAGCATACTATCGTTCTTTACCTACTAAATTGGCGAATAAACTAGTTGAAATGGATAAACAAGGTGCCAGTCGTGAAGAAACAGCAAAATTGATGCGTGGATCAATTGGAATGCGTATCGGAATGCTAGAAGGCAATACAGACGATGGCTATGTCACTGTTGGCACAGGAATCACACCAATTAAAGAGATTAGAACTGTAAAAACAGTCATCGATGATTTAATGCAAGATTTTAAATAATTGCCTTGGTAGACTTACCCTCATATCGAATGGTCAAAAAGCTAAACACTGCGCAAATTCCAAGTTGCTAACTTAGCTGCACAAGGAAAAACCTTTTACAATCATTGTCAGTACGTTATAATACAATCACCAGGTGGATTACCCATCAAAAAAGTTAAATATTTCAATTTATCAGTGAGTCTAAGCATACGATATCGGAGGTATGGTTATGGTGAAGAAGAAAACTTCCACAGCCCTCAGCGCAGCTTTAATCGTTTCTATGCTGGCTACTGGCGTGATAGTCGCTATCCAAGGTAACACAACGTTAGAGGTAGCGAAAACAGCAGGGGATAAAAAGGTTGAAGTTATTAAATGAAGAAGCTAGATGCGACTCAAGTATTCAACATAATCAAATAAAGAAAACACAAAATATTTAATTTTTTAACCTCAGCTCGGATAACTCAGCTGAGGTTTTTTATATTATCATGATGTATTGAAAAAATGCAGCTAAAGTTCCGAACTCAAGAAGAATTTGATGAGTCGCTAAAACAAATAGGTTTTTCGAAAATTGAAATATACGGCGAATATTGGATGTACAATGTCAGCCTGCTTATGATGCGTCGAGTATGCTGATGGCCTGTCGCTCGCGATTATACTCCCCATGTTCCTGCAGAACGGACAAGGACGCTCTACTGAGTACCGTGCTCATATTGCTGATAACATTAATTTTGTTCCGGTGATGTAAGGTAGATTAAACGCTCGGAATAACTTTGTGGGGGAATAGAGCCTTACTAGACGATTTCTCACTTCGTCTTATTGAAGTAGCAGAGGTTCGATGGCTATCGCTATGCGGATTCGTAAGCTTTCAGTTGGATCTTTGAGTTTCACACCCAGGAGTTTCTCACACTTTTCCAGTCGATACACCACCGTATTTCGATGAACGAAAAGTTGCTTGGATGTTTCGACAAGCTGGCATTGTGTATCGTAAAAAGCGTTTAAGGTGCGCAGCAACTCTTTTCTTTCATGTTCGTCTGCAATGTGCAGCAGGCCGTTTAAGGTCGCGTCGTAAAATTGTTTCAGTTCGTTGTGGGGAAGCATGTGGAATAAATATCCGATGTCCTTGGCTTGGTAAGATTGGACGAATCGCTTGCGTTTTAACCAGTAGCCGAATTGCAATGCATTAACCGCTTCTGTATAAGAATGACGAACGCCGAGTACATTCGTTGCAGGTTTGCCAATGCCGATAGACAGACTCAGTCCAGTCTCATGATGAAGTTCTTTAAGCATTCCTGACAGTTGCTCGGTGATTGTCGTCTCATCCCACCCCGACTCAGGGATAGATAGTAGAAGACAGTAGGTATCATGTTTAGTAAACATGACGAAGGAATGATCTAACCCACCAAAAAGACGTTTGATGTGCTCGTATTGCTCTTCTTGCTCCGTGATATTATCTCCTTTCAGAGGCGCCGAACCTTCGTGATTAGGAAATCTTTGATGCATGTGATGCACCTCGTCATTACGCATGGTCAGCACGACACTTGCACGCCCCTTGATAAGCCCGCATCTCTTGCCGCGGTTCAGCGCCTCCTGCTCAGAAGTGATATATCCCTCAATCAGATCGGAAAAGAACTCGTTTTTGTGCCTGCGGGAGCGCTCCTTGACAGCCTGTGATTTGGTCAGCTCCATCCCAATGACGTTGGAGGCCTGCTCAAGCGTCAGACCAAAAAGGCCAGTCCATTGATCCAGCGAATGAAAGGATAACAAATAGCCTTCGTGGCGGTAAGTTTTTACTGGATATACTAGCATGCAGCAACGCTCTCGAACTGATGTGTTGATGAAGCACAACGAAGTGGGGCTAGAAATATCGGACAAGTCTTGAAGTGTATTTACAGCGGCTGCAGTGAGTTCAGCAATACTTGTATTCTGGTTGGAAGCAGAGATAGTTTGCCATTTGTAGTTTAACAGGATGACTGGGGATGAGAACAGTTTGGACAGGGAATCGATAATGCTGGAAATTCCTTTGCCGCGCATGATCATCTCGGAGAATTTTTTGTGGATGCTGAGTGCATATTGTAGTTCGTCGCTCTTATTGTTCAGAATCACACTGGTCGATCGCTGCAAAATTTCGCCGAGGGATAGACGGACATCGGAAATTTCGATGATGGGAAATTCGTTCTGATCCGCTTCCCAAAGTATTTCATCAGGGATCGGCAATTCAAAGCGCTTGGTTTTGATAGCCAACCCCGAGCAATGAAGACGCTGCATGTCTCTGATTAGATGAATAAACATCTCTGGCTGCTGCTTCATGAAAAAGCCGTTGGTCAGCAAGAGCTCGTTCGGCCTTAGAAAGCGAATGATATCCGGACAGTCCATAATGTTGACCGTTTGAACCTCACGTATTAGACCCTTATGCCCCGTAATCACTCTGGCATCATCGTAAATGCCGTTTTTCAGCAAATCTGTCAGCAGCACATCGACCCATCCCTTTCTGGAACAAGTTATTTTATTGTTAAGTAATATAACACTACGATCATGTGGAGTAAATATCTTTGGTTTGATCATCCAAGATTGCTAATTATTTTTATCCTTTTCATCCAATGATTTCTCAGAAGGAGTGAATTATGCTTAAAGTGTTTCTTGCGTGTAATAAAAGCGTACATGAACGGAGGATGTAATGATTGATCTACTTATCACAGATACGTTTATTTCCGGGGATGAAAGGCGAATGGATGTCGGGATATCCTCAGGCAAGATTGCATTTGTCACGCCATGCGGGGAAAGGAAAACCGAAGCGTCTCGTGTAGTGCAAGGCAAAGGGGGCTTATTGCTGCCCGGATTCGTCGAGCCGCATATTCATTTGGAAAAAGCATATTTGCTGGATTCCATGGATCGGGAGGCGGAGTCTCTCCAGGACGCGATTCAGATAACATCCAAACTGAAAAGTTCGTTCACAAGGGAGGACATGTATCGTCGCTCGCTGGTTGTCATTCGGGAAGCTGTCAGGAATGGTGTAACCCATATGCGTTGCCATGCAGAGGTTGATCCGGTTCTTGGACTCAGAGCTGTCGAATCTGCTCTTCGTCTCAAACAATCCTTAAAACATCAACTGGATTTACAGGTAGTTGCCTTTCCGCAAGAAGGGGTGTATAAGAGTCCGGGGACTGCTGAGCTGATGGAAGAGGCCATTCGTATGGGAGCCGATGTGATTGGAGGAATCACTTATCAGGACGCAGATCTGCGAGAGCACTTGGATTTTGCATTTGCTCTGGCAGGGAAGTACGGAAAACCACTGGATTTTCACGCGGATTTTTCGGTCGATTCCAACGACCGTGCCGTTGTGGAAATTGCAAAAAGGACAATTGCTGCAGGAATGCAGGGGCATGTAGCCGCTGGACATGTAACCTCGCTCGGTTCCCTCCCTGAACATGAAGCTTTGGCTATCGGAGAGCTTCTGTGTCGTGCCGGAATCAGCGTCATTACACTGCCGATGACGGACCTCTTCCTGAATGGAAGAGAAGGCCCAGAAGGACATCATAGAGGTCTCACTCCCGTGAAACTGCTCCAGGATTGCGGAGTGAATGTGGCAATTGGCGTCAATAATGTGCGCAACCCATTCACGCCGTTTGGCAAGGCTGACCCGATTGAGGCTGCCTGGCTATTGGCTATTACTTCGTACATGGGCAGCAAACAGGATGCGCTCATCTTGACCAACATGCTGACGCATAACGCGGCACAGGCGTTAGGCATTGATAATTATGGCGTTAGGGTCGGCGCTCCGGCTGATATGGTATTGTTCCGAGAGCGGTCGGAAAGGGAAGTGCTGCTTAATAAACCGGAGGCCCGTACGGTCTGGAAATCAGGATTACAGGTAGCTTGTACTGACTCAAAACCATTGGAATTACCTTGGTTGTCGGATCGGATCGAAACAATTTGATTATGATGTAAGGGGATGGAGTTATGGAGAAAGGGTTAACACTCGTAAAAAATGTCAAATGGTCGGAAAACCTGTTTGATCTAACGATTGATCAAGCAACTGGACTTATTGTCAGCATTGAGACTGCCGGAACGGATGCGGATCTCACATCTGTAAATATTGCCGGTAGGGCGACAACCGTCATTGACGCGGACGGGCTCCACTATGTACCGCCAATGGCAGATATGCATACCCATCTGGACAAGCATTTTATTGGTGAGCCGTGGAAATCTTTGCAGCCGTTTGTCACGCTGCCCGGCCAGTTGGAATTTGAGAAAAGTATGTTGGGAGAACTACCGACCGGGGCGGGAGAACGTGCAAAACGAATGTTGGATTTAATGTTAGCCCAAGGTACAACGGCAATCCGCACACACGTTGACGTGGATCCACAAATTGGTCTCTCTCATCTTGAGGAGGTCTTGGAAGTGCGTGAGATGTACCGGGGACGCATTGAGATAGAAATTGTGGCGTTTCCCCAGCAAGGCCTGCTTCGGTCTAACTCCGTTTCCGTCATGCGGCAAGCGCTCCGTGCTGGAGCTAACTATGTTGGTGGTGTGGATCCGGCTGGACTGGACCGCCGGGTGGATGCCAGTCTGGAAGCCATGTTTGAACTTGCGACAGAGTTCTCTGCTGGCATCGACTTGCATCTGCATGACCCGAGTCATCTCGGAATATACACGATCAGCCGCTTCGCCGAACTGACAGAACAAGCCGGTATGTCCGGCCGTACTGCGGTAAGCCATGCCTATTGTTTGGGCCAGGTTGGGGAAACGGAGGTACGCTCACTCGCAGAAAGGTTGTGTGCGACCGGCGTAGCCATCATGACGAGTGTGCCCATTGACAGGCCTATGCCCCCCATCAAATTGTTGATGGAAACGGGAGTGTCCGTGCATATCGGTTCCGATAACATTTTGGATTCGTGGAGCCCATTCGGAAATGGCGATATGCTCTCCCGTGGGTCACGTCTCGCTGAAGCATCCGGTTGGGTGGAAGACTTCTGGCTGTTAGAAACGTACAAGCTTATTTCCAATGCGCCATTAACTCCAAAAGTAGGTGAACGAGGCACTTTCTCGTTGGTAAATGCCATAAATGCGATGCATGCGTTGGCTGCAGCACCTCCACGCGAAGCTGTATTTTCGGGTGGTGTGCTTGTTGGTGGTCGAATGTTTCCGAATAGCAGACAGATGGCAGCCATCCATTCGTAACAATCTTTAATATACATGAAGCAGCGCATCCTTTTTCAGGTGCGTTGCTTTTTGACATGAAAAGGCTGATCACATGACGTATAAAACGTTGCTCAACGCAGTACATGTCATAAAAAATTACACTTAAATTGAGATAGGCTTTTCTTTTGGTGTAACAATCCAAATGAAATCATTTTTTTTAGTGAATCACACCAATGACTGAGGCTTACTTACATCGTATTATTCATATAAGAACAATTTTAAGTCACATAAACTGACATTATTAGAATAGGAGGGATATTGGAGGAGTTACACAAACCAAACATCATTGTTACGAACAGGGGGAGAGAGACATGCGTCGAGGTTTCCATGCAAACCGCATCCAAAACATTAGAAAGCATGGGCTGTTATTGGTCATGATTTTACCAGGCATCGTCTATCTGTTCATCAACAATTACTTGCCCATGTTCGGCATTGTGATTGCGTTCAAAGATATCAATTTTGCAAAAGGAATCTGGGGAAGTGACTGGGTAGGCTTCGATAATTTCGCCTATCTGTTCCAAACGCAGGATGCTTGGGTGATTACCCGAAACACGTTACTCTACAACGGCACATTTATCGTGCTTGGAACAGTGCTCTCCATAGCTGTGGCCGTATTGTTGAACGAGGTAAAAAAGCGATTTGCCTCCCGACTGTACCAAAGCATCATTTTGCTGCCCTATCTGATCTCGATGGTCATTGTCGCTTACTTGGTTCTGGCATTGCTCAACGAGGAAAACGGATTCGTCAATCATTACGTGCTTCCTTTGCTGGGGATTGACCCCGTGTCGTGGTATGCGGATTCCGGTAAATGGCCCTTTATATTAAGTGTCGTATATCTGTGGAAAAACGTTGGTTATACATGCATTGTTTATCTGGCCTCAATTGTAGGCATCAGCCAAGAATATTATGAATCCGCCACGCTGGACGGAGCATCCAAGTGGAGGCAAGTCTGGAGCATTACCCTTCCTTTACTTAAACCCACGATGGTCATTATGGTGCTTCTTGCAGTGGGACGCATCTTCAATTCCGATTTCGGATTGTTCTATCAGCTTCCGCTGAATTCGGGTGCACTGCAAACAACTACCGATGTCATTGACACATACGTTTATCGTGGATTGATGACTTTTGGGGATTTCGGAATGTCATCCGCTGCCGGACTTTATCAGTCCATAGTCGGTTTTCTGTTAGTATTGACGACCAATGCGATCGTTCGTCGCAAAAACCGGGATTTGGCGCTGTTTTAGCTAAGGGGGAGGACAACATGTATTCAAATAGGATATATCAAATAGCTGTTCACCTCGTGCTCATCATGATGGGAATCGCTGCAGTGTTTCCGTTTATACTTCTGATATCCGCTTCCCTAACCGAGGAACAAGCCATTATCAGGGATGGTTATCGTTTGTTACCAGCTCAATTCAGCTTCGATGCTTATGTGTATCTGTTTAATCAGTATTCGTTGATTCTGCGGTCGTATGGAATTACGACGTTCATCACGGTCGTGGGCACGATCGTTGGGTTGTTGATCACAACCCTGGTCGCTTATCCGCTATCCAGAAATGTGCTTCCATTTCGTTCGTTCCTGTCATTCTTCGTATTTTTCACCCTGCTTTTCAATGGTGGGCTGGTGCCGATGTACCTGGTTTATACGGACCTCTTCCATTTGAAAGATACCATCTGGTCGCTAATCATCCCGAATTTACTGACCAACGGGTTCTACATTTTGTTGATGCGCAGTTTCTTTTCCACATCAATTCCCGGCGAAGTCGTGGAGTCGGCCTATGTGGATGGAGCCAACGAATGGGTTATTTATTGCAAAATCGTTCTCCCGCTTGCTCTCCCAAGCCTGGCAACCATTGGTCTGATGCTCATGATTTCGTATTGGAACGATTGGTTTAACGGTCTGATCTTCATCAATGATGGAAGCCTCTACAGCATTCAAAATCTGCTTAATCGAATGTTGTCTGATGTCCAGTACTTGCAGCAAAACAGTCTGTCTGGCCAGACGGCTGTTGTCTCATCCGTACCTCTCGGCAGTGTGAGAATGGCTATTGCCGTAATCGGCGTGTTGCCACTGATCGTAGCGTATCCGTTTTTCCAGAAGTTCTTCGTCAAGGGATTGACCATTGGTGCCGTAAAAGGTTAGTCATTGCTTCGTATCCAAGATGTCTCATCCAAAAGCAAACACGGGGAGTGAATGAAGATGTTCAGAAAAAGATTGCCTGCGGGTTTCTTGAGGGTAATGTCCTTAATTTGTGCGGCCCCTCTATTGTTGACGGCATGCGGAAATCCAGATAGTAAGGAGGGAGCTGAACCTGGGAAAGCTTCAGCAACAGACATGTATGAAGTGGTCATGACGTATCCGGCTTTTGGGGATGTAACAGATGTTAAGGAAATTCAGGAAGCCATCAGTGATATTACAGCAGAAAAGGTAGGCGCCACCGTGAAGCTCTTGCCTGTTAATGGATCGAACTATGCCAATCAAATGAACTTGATGCTGGCGGGCAGCGAGAAACTGGATCTGGTGTATACCAGCGTTTGGTTCGGCCTTGAATCCCAAATCGGCAGGGGGCAGTTACTGCCCATGGACGAATCGTTGATTGAATTTGGTAAAAAGATACTGGAGGCTGTTCCGGAGGAAGCCGCAGAAGCCGGGAAGATGAATGGCGAAACATATGGCGTTCCCAGTATTAAAGCTTGGGCACTTTCTCCCAGTTTTGTGATGGATAAAGAGCTTGCCGATAAGCATGATATTGACCTTAACGCCATAAAAACCTGGAATGATGTTTCTGCTATATTGCAGCGTATCAAGGACAATGAGCCAGGTGTCACGCCGATTGTCAGCTATACCTCGCAGGAAACACCCGGACAAGCTATGCTGAATTTTGATCCATTGGGAACAGCACCTGGCGTACTGGATTTTGGCGGGGAGGACTTCACCGTGCAGAATCTTTTTGCGACTTCGCGGTTCTCCACAATGGCTGACCTGATGCGTGATTGGTATCAAAAAGGTTATTTCAGCAAAGACGTCGCAACGTCACAGGAAACGGGGTCCAATCTGATCAAGGCAGGCAAAGCCTTCTCCTATATCCGGAATATCAATGAGTGTTACTCGGAATCACTTGCGGCTGGGACTGAACTTGTATGCATACCCCTTGAGGACTCGTATATGACGCGTAATAGCGTAGCTTCGAACATGATGTCTTTGGCAAGGAACAGTGAGCAGCCGGATAAGGCGATTCAAGTATTGGAACTGTTTTACTCGGACGAAGCAGTCATTAATCTGTTTACCAACGGAATTGAGGGCAAGCATTATGTTAAGCAGGATAATGACCTGATCGGCAAGCCGGAAGGTGTCACTGCAACAGGATACGATTCAAACCAATATGCCGTGGGCAACAATTTCCTGTCCTATATATGGGAAGGGAACGATCCTGACATGTGGGAGCAGTTGAGGGGCGAAAACGAGAGTGCCGTAAAATCAAGGGCGATGGGTTTCAGCTTCGACATCAATCCGGTTAAAACACAAATTACCTCGGTGGCCAACGTCCAAAATCAGTATGATGCAGGCTTTCAGACAGGAACTTTTGATCCGTCAGAACTAGGCGCTTATCTCGACAAACTAAAGAATGCAGGCGTAGAGAAAATATTGACTGAAAAGCAAAACCAGTTAAACCAATGGCTTGAAAATAAATAGAAGGAGCTGATCACGCATGTTTAATCCTGTCATTGATGTTCACCACCATATCATCTCTAAAGAAATGCAACGAAAGCAGCAGGAGTTGGGAATGGAGATTCCAAGTTTTATGCCGAAGTGGACGCCCGAGATCGGGATGCAAAAAATGGATGTATGTGACATCTCGTTTTCATTCCTTTCAGCCCCGTCAGACCTGACGTTCATCGACCAATCTTCTGCCAAAGCATTGGCACGTAAAATGAATGAAGAGCTCGCATCGTATGCTCAACTTCACCCTGAGCGGTATGGTGCGTTTGCAACGCTTCCACTCCCGGATCCCGCAGCAGCCATGGAAGAAACATTGTATGCACTTGATGTTCTCGGGATGGATGGTGTTGCAATGCTGACAAGTTATCAGGGGAAATATTTAAGCCATCCGGATTACAGCGAATTGTTAACCGAATTGGACCGACGTAGTGCTGTTGTGTTTCTACATCCCATCCTCATACCGCAAAAAATCGCTGGACTTAGTCCTGCGCTCCTTGAGGGCACCTTCGATACGACGCGGGCCGTCACTACGATGGCTGTTCATCGCATTTTCGACCAATATCCATCCATTCAGTTCATTCTTCCCCATACCGGGGGCATGGTTCCTTATATCAAATGGAGAATTGCGCTTGCCGCCATCGGGCAAGATTCGATTCAGGTTGAAACAACACCGGAACAATTTCAAGCTGAAATAGCCAAACTGGACCACCTTTATTATGATTCCACGTTGAACCTCGGCACAATTCAAAAGTTGATTGCACCTGATCGGATTCTGTTCGGAGCGGACATACCTTGGCCAGCGGACAGCGTCCTTCGTATACAGCGGGAGTCAGTATTCCATGAAGCACAGCAGATCAGCGAAGAAAACGCGAAGGCGATCGCTTATGGCAATGCCTTTCGTCTATTTCCCCGCATTTCTAAGCTTTTTAATGTAGAGAAAAAGTTAATTTAAAGTGTCAGGAAACAATAAATCAACAATATAAAGAAAGCAGCTGATCACTATGATCAGCTGTTTTCTTTAACTAACGAGCATTTTAAAAGATAATCCGTTTAAGGCATGTCTCTGTCCTGGATTATAGGGTAATGTTGTAATGTCAGAGAATATAGTTGATAAGCATTATCATTCATGTTATATTGTTCACCAGTAAACAATATATAAGAATTTCCTTGAAAAAACTATATTATTAAAATGATATTTTTGTTTACAAGTAAATAAGGAGCGATCAAAGAATGATCTCAAAAGATCGAACAAAACAGTTAGTTTATGACCAATTTATCCGTTTTTTACATGTGTATGAGAACCACAAGGATACAGAAATCGAGCATTTCCTAAGTATCGCCCAGCGTGAAAGCATCGAGAAAATCCCTCAGCATTTGACCGCGGTTCATATGATAGATTGCATAGGCAAGCATGAGCCCATTAACAACACGGGTATTGCCGAGGCGATGAATTTGTCCAAAGCAAGTATCACTAAAATTGGCAACAAACTGCTGGAGGAAGGATTTGTCAAACGCACGAAAATGAACGACAACAAAAAGGAAAGCTATTTCCGGTTGTCACCGCAAGGCAAAAAAATCTTTGAACTGCATGAACGTCTGCATATACATGAGGCTGAGCGCTTCTATCATACTCTCGACAAATATTCGGAAACGGAGCTAAAAGTAATCCATCAATTTCTTCAAGACAGCAGTATAAATATTGAATCCAGATAGAACAAAGGAGAGTGAAGCATATGAGTCTGGCGGAATTGATCAGGGAGCGCAGGAGTATTCGTAAATGTAACTCTACGCCGGTGGACCAGGAGTTAATTGTAGAATTACTGCGTAAGGCTACAAGGCTTCAACCATTTGTTCAGTCTGGCTCGTGGCGTGTAGTATATGCCGGAACGCCAGAAGCACGCAAACGGTTGGTGGACTGTATGCTGGAACAGATGTCGCAAAGCAAGCTCGGCAAGCTGATTCCAGGGAAACTTCTGGATGTTTTTAAAAAGAGATTTACCGATATTCCTGCCCACGTCATTGTTATGTCGACTGTGGGACCGAATCGTCTGACCAATGACCTCAATTATGCGGCTGCTTGCGGGGTGATGCAGAGCTTCCAACTGCTGGGCTGGGAACGAGGGTTAGGAATGTTGTGGGATACAGAGTCCATGATTCAGCATGAAGGGTTCTTCAATGGAATTGGCTTACGTGAGGATGAAAGATTCGTTGGTATTCTTCATATAGGGTATTACGACAAAGCGCCAAGAAGTCGGAAAAGAACACCAGCCGAGCAGAAGTGGACCGTATTGCGAGGACAGTCTACATAGAAGAGGAGGATGTAAAAATGAAATTGTCAGATCTGGAAGGAGCCATGGACAGTCCAAGTGAGTTTTTGGATCGACCGATATCGCAGGATCTAATCCTTGAGTTGCTCAATCATGCCGTATGGGCGCCAAATGATGGCCTCCGAGAGCCGTGGCGATTTATCTTTGCTGATAACCGGTATGGGGACTTCATGCAGGGATTACAGAATCAGGCCCCTGCGTATCTTCTGGTCTTGGTGAAGGAAGAGGCGGATAAATATAAGCGGGAAGAGGACTTTGCAGCTGTCTGCTGCCTAATTCAGAATTTCCGCTTGCTGGCTCATGAGCAAAGTCTGGGTGTGCGCTGTACCTTGCATGACTGGATGTACGACCCGAGACGTACTGAAATGTTTGGTGTACTGAGTAACGAGCGCATTGCTGCGGTTCTGGAATTGGGATACGGTGCAAATCAGTGGAAAGAAAATACGAAGTTACCTGAGACTCAACTTCATTTTGAACTGCTGTAGGGTGGCGATCAATTTTATTGCACCAAAACATCATACCTGATTGAGCTTGCTTTCAGGCTCCTCACCATTTTCTACACGTTTTATATTCTTTATAAAGAAATCATATCTTGTTTTATGAAACTTCCGACCATCAGGCATTCCTGCTGTATGGGGAGTAAGTATCACATTACCCAGATTTCGGAGCTCACTGTCAATAGGAAGCGGTTCAGATTCAAACACATCCAGGCAGGCGCCTGAAATATCCCCGTTTTTTAATGCATCAATCAAGTCTCTTTCGTTGACAATGCCGCCGCGGGCTGTATTGATAAAAAGAGAGGTATGTTTCATTTTTTTGAATGCCGCTTTGTTGATCAGCTGTTTGGTTATCTCATTCAAGGGTACATGTACACTGACTATATCCGATGTGCTTACAAGAGTATCGAAATCCGTCATTTTCACAAAACCGTCCGATTGTGCAGTGGCATTTCTCGCATACACCAGCACATTCATGTCAAAAACCCTGGAAAACGCAGCTACTTTTTTTCCAATAGCACCCAAACCGATAATCCCAATCGTTTTGCCCTTTAATTCACTCCCTGTATAGTCCAATTGATTTTCATCCATCTTGTTTTTCATGAAAGTATCAAGAAACGGTATGTTTTTATAATAAGACAATATCAGTGCCATTACGTGTTCGGCCACTGCCTGTGCATTCACACCTCCAGCATTAGCCACCCAAATGCCGCGCTGTGTACAGGCAGGGACATCCACATTATCAAATCCTGCACCTGTCTGTACCAATTTTAATTTTTTTGCGTTAGAAAGCAGGCTGTGGTCCACTTTAATATGTTCAGGAATGATTACCTGGCAATCTTCAATATGATCCAGCATTTCTTTTCCGGGCGGAATAATTACAACGTTCCAATTTTGCGGAAAACACCTTGCAATATTTGATTTTGAGGTCTCGCTAAAATAGCCAACGATGAGAATCTTCATTGCTAAACCACCTTTCATAAGCTACCATTCCTCGAATAAAACCGTTTGATGCTCGTCATTTTATCCTTTTAATACAATTTTATCAATAAAATGTCATCACGTTCTATTAAACCGGAATGGAGAAAACGATTTTGGAACAGTTGCATCAAGCCAAATCTAAATTGAAGTCTGTGGGGATTAACCCGGAAACTGTTTAGATGACGCATTAATATATTGGCTATGTAAATACAAGGAATTATATCGTTCAAAATAGAATACTAGTCTAGTGTGATTGTCTATTTCCAAGATTAGTTATATTGGTCAAGTGAGACGATTCACCTCTTAAAGGGATATTAATTCTTATCCTTTTATGAAAAAAATCGAAGGGATTGATACGGATGAAAACTAAACAATTATTAGATATGAATATGAACGTGAAACAAAAAACGAAATGGTTTGAAAGCGAGGAACAAATAAATGGAATTGGTATTACACAATGTAGAGAAGAGTTTTGGTGAAAAAAAAGTATTAGCCAATTTAAGTTTTCAATTTGAAAAGGGAAAGATCTATGGCCTTCTTGGGCGCAATGGCGCCGGCAAAACAACGTTATTCAATTGTTTAGGTGGCGAGATCCAAGTGGATGGCGGCAAAATGAAACTCGTCAACGGATCAAAATCACGTGACTTGGAAATGGATGATGTAGGATACGTTTATTCACTGCCACTGTTACCAGAATTTCTGACGGGATATGAATTTGTACGTTTTTTTATTGATGTTAACGTAGATGTAATTGATAGACGAGGAAACAATATTGATGCCCTGTTTGATATGATGCACATGGCGCAGGATGACCGACATAAGCTCATTAAACATTACTCGCATGGAATGAAAAACAAAGTTCAAATGTTGTTATTTTTACTCCTAAAACCTACAGTGATTCTGTTGGACGAACCTTTAACTTCATTTGATGTCATCGTTGCGAGTGAGATGAAACAATTGCTACGTAATTTAAAAAAAGATCATATCCTCATTTTCTCGACTCATATATTGCAATTGGCAACGGATCTGTGTGATGAGTTAATTATTTTAAATCATGGAAGTTTAACACAGGTTTCACCCGAAATCCTTACTCAGCCCGACTTTGAAGAACAGGTAATTGAATTATTACGGCATGAAAGCCAAAATGGAAGTACGAAGGAGAACGCCGATGACGGGAATGATTAGTACAATTTCTCGCATCTGGCAGTTACAGATGATTACGCTGGTCAACCGTTTGATCTATTTCACGCAAAAGTTACCGTTTGTAGGTAATTTAATCAGTGAACAAACGTATGCCGCTGTTCGGACGAAACGTACCATCGGTGCAATTGCGGTTATTTTATTAGTTCTCGTTGGTTTATTGGAAAGCTTATTATATTTCGGGGGAATGCTTGCATTGCCCATACTCTTATGGACGGAAAATGTTAATCGTACGGAGCATTTTAACCTTTTTCTTCACATGTATTTTTGCATAAGTGGCGTAATGGCTGGGGTAACGAGTGCAAAAGTGCTGGAATTAAACAAAATGAAGTATACATCTATCCGACTTATGCGAATAAACCCAACCAAATATATGCGAGCTACGCTATTTTATCGGTATACGACATTTTTCTTCTATCAAGCGATTGCAATGACTCTGGTTGCGGTACTTTTTAAATTTCCAATGACTCAAGCATTGCTTATTGTGGGAATTATGACTTTTTGGCGAGTGACATGTGAATTTTTACATCTGGCATTATTTAAATGGAGAGGCATTATTCTTGTACAGAAAACATGGGCTACGAGTTTGAGTATGTTGCTGGCACTGACTTTGGCTTACCTTCCCTTCACAAAACTGAACCATCCTCTATTTGGATCTGTGATATTGGACCAATCATGGCTTGTGACACTGATATCGTTGTCCGGGGTTATCTGTGGGTATGTTTTATTAAAACATACAGATTTCACATCTGCAGTGCGCGCAGTAACAAACCATGCTGATCCATTGTTAAATCCAGAAATAATGATTGCTGATCTTCAAAAGAGAATGGCTCAGTCCAAAGAACATGACCTTAGCAGGCCTTCCTCGTCTAACCTTCATGTTAACGAACAGCGCACATTAGAAAAAAAGGGATACGAGCAAATACACGAAATTTTTGTTACCAGGCATACCGCTCTCCTCCGTGCACCGTTCCACAGACGTTTATTGGCTATTATGATCATAGGCATACTCCTGCCTTTGTTGGTACTCATTTTCAAAGATCATCTTTCACTAGATTCAATTGAAAGATTCTCACCTTTACTCATTATGGCTATGCTTAATCTGACAGTAGGTAACCAGATTTGTAAGGCTTTATTCTTCCATTGTGACAAGCCGCTGATGCGCTATCCATTTTACCGTCAGCATGCGAAGCAGCATTTTCTGTTACGACTTCGAAGTATATTAAGCATAAATCTAAAGTTAGGTTCTTGTTTAGCAGCTGTAATAAGTGTATCTACACTTGTATTAACTGGAGGACAGGATATAAGTTCACTACTTCCTATCTGGGTTATAACCATTGCACTGGCTGTATTTTTCTCAGTACATCATCTGTTGTTATACTATGTAATTCAACCTTATACAACGGAGTTGGAAACCAATAGTCCTCTTTTCTCATTCGTAAACGGCCTTATTTCATTGAGTTTTGTTGTGGCGATGTTTCTAGGTCCTCCACTATGGGGACTAACCGCTGTGATCATGGTGTTGACTTTAGCCTATCTATCCAGTGCTGTCCTTCTCGTAACCAAATATGCTCAAAACAATTTTAGAGTAAAATGAGAAGAAGATTCCAAAGCATTGAGTCTTAATCCCCACTAGGGCCTATGTAAAGTAGGCGGGATGAGATTCAATGCTTTTTTGATCATGAAGAGGCATTATAACTTTGTGATAAATGTTTTCCCTTTTTTATTGCAGGAAAACTTTATCTGAGCACGAAATATGTTGAAGATTATGCTGAAAAAAGTTGCTTTTTGCACAATGATGTACCCAAAACTGGATGTGCTTGAGCAAAGAGAAAGGTGTGCACTATCTATGAAAGAACCGTCTGAACACCTCATTGCCATGCTGGGTCAACCTTATGATTCCAAGTGTGTTCAACAAGTATTGCAATCCTTCGGTGTCAAACTTATGCCGAAGGCGGGCGGATATTTTAATGACGACATTATTTGGTCTGTAAAGTCATCTATCCGCCTAGACGTTTATCGCTCACCGAAAATTCATGAACTGACTGGACGTGACGATCTGAACACGGATGAATGGATAATCGGCGCCGTCCATTTTCTTGCTCCTGGATCGGATGACCGAATCCATACCCCGTTTCCAGGACAGCTTCCTGCCGGAATGACAATGAACTCAACACCAGATGAGTTCATTCGTGAATACGGTCAACCTGCATTGTATGAAGTAGGGGAATGGCTCGGGGGCAGCGGTCCGTTTCTGGCTTGGTGTGAATCCGGCATCAATGTCGCCATCGAATATGAAACGAACGAGAATGGCAGTGCAATGACATGTTATACTGCCTGTTTAGTTGGATGTATCGGCGCTTGGCGAAAGGATTACCCGGAAGTTTTCGTTCCAAAAAAGAAACACCGACGCTGGTCTGCATCCCCATAGTATGATTGGTATGACAGAGATCAACCATGGCGTTGCGTTCCATGTCTGGATCAACATAGGGAACTTATATTAGTAATAACAATTTATGTCGAGGGATTGATAGGGTGAGAGGGATGAGAAGACTTGAGTCTGGTATGTCAGTAAACAACGAATTATTTTCTGATATTGTCAGGTATGAACACGAAACGATAAGCGAAACGACCATAATCAACTCAAATGTTGGTTCACCCATATTTTGGAGCTGTAATTTGCAACATCTTATATTTGATACCTGCGATCTTACAAATGCGAGATTTTTTGCCGGTAGTACGATTGATCATTGTACATTTATTCATTCCGACTTGCGCTCTGTTGGCATTGCCAAGGACGAAGCCGTTTTCACCAATTGCGAATTTTCCTCCTGCGATATGAGAGGCATGACCTTGGAGAACGCTACGTTTATCGACTGTACTTTTGTTAAATCTAGATTCAATGACCGGATTTTACAAGCGGTGAATATCGTCAATTGTTCCTTTACCGGCAAGCTAGTGGATATTACATTTGAGGGAAATGGCAAACAAAAGCTAATCGCCAATTTTGAAAACTGCATCCTTGATGGTGTGCGTTTTGTGAACTGTGACCTGACGCAATGTATTCCGCCAAAATCCAAAAACCATCTGTATGTTGAACAGGTATCGGCACGTGTGAAAAATGCTTTGACGAAGATAGACGATGATCCTAATCTATCTGAAGATGATCGGAAAGTACTGGTACGCAGTCTGCGCAAGCTTGAGCGTATGGAACAATATATTTTTAACACAGCGCATATGAAGAAAATATATGGTGATGTTTTTGTTGAACGATTTTTCAGTAGTCTGGATTGTAACATTGCGTAAACCTAAAGAATAGAAATTAATTGAAGATTGTATTTCAAGAGGCAAAATTAAAAACAATGATTGAAGTGAGAGGAAAGGGGCCGCTTTTGGTGACAAAAGTTGCCCTTTTTTTGTATAAGAAAAAGCCCGCAAGGACGCGGGCTTTGTTAGTTTTACACTAAGTATACATTACCTGCCGGAAATTTCATTCAGCGAGATTTCTTGTTCCTCCAGCAGTCGTTTCAGCTTTTGGCGCTGCCGTTTTTCCTTCTGACGGCGCTCTTTGTCCTCAGCCTTTAGAGCCTTGAGCAGGGAGAAACACATACCGATAAGGACAATAGCGAACGGCAATGCGGTTACAATCGATGCCGTCTGGAGGCCAGTTAACCCCCCGCTGATTAGCAGTACTACCGCAATGGAGGACTGCATGATTCCCCAGGTTAATTTCACTCTTGTACTCGGGTCCAACTTGCCATCTGAAGTGAGCATGCCCAGTACAAAGGTAGCTGAATCAGCCGACGTAATAAAGAAGATCATGATCAGCATTGTGGCGATGAATGCCACGATCGTGCCCAAAGGCAGCTGCTCCAGCATAAGGAATAAAGCGGTTGTCGTATCTTCCTTGACAGCCTCCGCCAGATGAGCGGCATTGAACAATTCCATGTGAAGTCCTGTTCCGCCAAAGACGGAGAACCAGATAAATCCGAAAAGACTTGGAAAAACCATGACGTAAATTACAAATTCCTTTATGGTTCTTCCTCTGGATACCCTTGCTATAAAAGTGCCGACAAAAGGAGCCCACGAGATCCACCATGCCCAGTAAAATAACGTCCATGCTCCAATCCAGGTTTCTCTTGAGAACGGCGTCAGTCTCAAACTCATGTTAATAATATTCTGCATGTAACTGCCCAAGGTTGTTGTGAATGTGTCAAATATAAAAGAAGTCGGTCCAGTTACCAATACAAACAACATCAATAACAAAGCTATAACGAGGTTGACGTTACTCAGAATCTTAATACCTTTATCCAGACCGGAGGTTGCCGAGATTAAAAACAGTACGGTTACAACGATGATAATGACAACCTGAGACAGTGTCGAGTTAGGAATACCGAATAAGTGATTCAGACCCCCGCCGATCTGAAGAGCACCCAATCCAAGCGAGGTCGCAACACCAAAGATGGTGGAAATGACCGCTAGAATATCAATAACCTTACCAAGCCAGCCTGAAGCAAGACGCTCACCTATCAGAGGAATAAAGGTGGAACTGATCAGTCCTTTGTATCCTTTCCGGAACTGGAAGTACGCAAGCGCTAAGCCGATGACGGTATAGATAGCCCAAGGATGTAGCCCCCAGTGGAAAAAGGAATAACGCATTGAAAGTATGGCTGCTTGCGTTGTTTCGGGTACCGCCCCCTCAGGTGCAGATAAATAGTGGGACAGCGGTTCAGCAACTCCCCAGAAAACCAGCCCAATGCCCATACCCGCGCTAAACAGCATGGACAGCCAGGAAACCGTAGAATATTCCGGCTCATCTTCGTCATCCCCGAGCCTAATGCCGCCAAATCGGCTGAACGCCAAATAGAAAGCGAAGATCAGGAAGAACAGTGTCGCTAGCAAATAAAACCAGCCAAAATTCTGAATAGAGAAGTTGTAGGCAACATTAGCCACATCCGCCAGCTGATCAGGAGCGACGGCTCCCCATATTGCAAACAGTGCAACGATGATAATTGTGATTGTGAATACCATGATGAGACCTCCGTTATGTAAGCTTCAGCCAATTGTTCCTTAGTATGTGCTAGTCCAACTTGTAATATTTCGAAAAGCTAGCTGTTGATAAATTAAAACAAACCGCCATGTAATGAAACACTCAGCGGTTTGTTTTGATCTTGCCTGAATAATATATGGCCTATAATCTCTTGTTAATCTGAGATATTGTATCATCTCATCTAACTAGTTTTATTCATTTATGAAAAGAAATCTGAAGAAGGCTGACTGTTATCGTAAATTTACAGATCCTTAAGATTATATTGCATGCGTGTAAGCATGTCGGTCATCACTGCAACTTCTTCTTCACTGAAATCCAGTATCATCTGATGAAGAAACTGGTTTCGATCCTGCTTGAAATTGGCGATATGCGTTAGCCCTTGTTCTGTTAACCGGACGAAGGTTTCCCGATGATCGTCGGGGTTTCTTCTTCGTGACACCAAACCGTCTGCTTCCAGTTGCTTCAAATGGCGTGTAACAGCAGCACTGTCAATATGAATGGCCTTCTGCAAATGGCTTTGTGTAACTTCTTCATGAAGATAGAGATGATACAGCAGAACGTATCGTGAGGAGCTGATCCCCGTACAACGTTCAAATTTAGGTTTCAACTGATTGCTTATATTTTTGAGTAATATTAATAAGGTTTCTTGTTCCAGCGAACAATTCATGTTTGCCCCTCCTTGAATGGTGCAGAATGTCTTGAAAAGCTTCATGTAACAAGCGTAGATTCCTTCCAAGACATTCAGCAACTAAAGGCAACTATATCACAATGTGGAGACTGCTCGCACTATCGCTTTGAATCATGCCCAAAACGTGGTCTCTTCGGCTGGCATACGGTAGGAGGTGTATCCCTCGCTTGCAGCTTTTCCAATTGTCAGTAGCATGACTGGTACATAGCGTTCTTTATCCAAGCCAAACACTTCGGCAATTTGATCTTTTTCATAACCGCCGACTGGATTGGTGTCATACCCATGTGCACGGGCAACCAGCATCAATTGCATGGAAACCAGACCGGCGTCAAGCATAATGACATCGTTCATTTCAGCATCGGACATGTTGTTATAAATCGGTTTGAATGCCTTCAACTGAAAGTCCTTAACATCTTGTGGCATTAAGCCATGCTCAACAGCTTTTCCATAAATGTTTTCTGCATATTCGAAGTTGTTTTTGTCCGCAAACACGGCAATGACAGCAGAAGCTTGAGCGACTTTTTCTTTGTTAAAGCGGGACAGTGGGACGAGTTTTTCTTTTCCCTCTGGAGTATCCACCACAAGGAAGCGCCAAGGCTGCATGTTGATGGAGGAAGGGGCAGTGCTAGCTTCATTGATGATTTGAGTCATTTCTTCCCTGCTGATTTTTACGGATGAATCGTATGTCTTAATGGAGCGGCGTCCATAAATAATTTCGTTAAAATCGTTTGTTTGTTGGTATGGTTTCATAATAGTTACTCTCCCTTTATATTTAGTTGATCCATCAATATTTGACTAGTCAATTGTTGATAAGTCAACTATAAACGATAACTAAGTCCATTTCAATCGTTTTTTTATGTAAAAATATCACAATAAAAGCAACATTTCCGACAATTCTAACTTAACTTTTGCATAATTTTATCCTGGTTGTTTAAAAATGAGTAAGGATAATATGCATGAACCCCAGTGACTGGATACAAATAAATAATCGAATAGCACGAAAAAGGCTATTAGCTTAAAGGAGTGTTACAAAAATGAAAGCAGTTGTGATTAATCAATATGGAAGTAAAGAAGAGTTAGTTGAACAGGAAGTGAATAAACCGAGGGCAGAAGCCAATCAAGTGGTTGTAAAACTAGAGGCTACATCCATTAATCCAATCGATTGGAAATTAAGAGAGGGTTACTTAAAAGAAATGTATGACTGGGAATTCCCTATTATCTTAGGGTGGGATGTAGCTGGGGTCATAACTGAAATTGGTTCAAACGTTACCAAATGGAAAGTTGGAGATCGAGTATTCAGTCGTCCTGATACAACACGTTTCGGTTCGTATGCTGAATATACAGCAGTTGATGAGCACCTTCTGGCAAAACTACCTGATTCAATCTCATATGAGGAGGCTGCGGCTGTACCTTTGGCTGGTTTAACAGCATGGCAGGTACTGTTTACTCACGGCGATCTAAAAGAAGGTGAAACTGTACTTATTCACGCTGGAGCTGGTGGTGTAGGTATGTATGCCATTCAATTAGCAAAACATGCTGGCGCTCATGTTATTACAACAGCAAGTGAAAAAAATCATGAACTTCTTTATTCGTTAGGTGCTGATCAGGTCATTGATTACAAAAAGGAAAACTTTGAAGAGATTCTAAAAGATATAGATTTAGTGTTTGACACGATGGGTGGAGAAGTAGCTGAGAATAGCTATAAGGTGCTTAAGCCAAATACCGGAAGACTGATTACCATTGTTGGTGAACCCAATCATGATACTGCTAAGTCTCACAATGTATTAGCAAAGGGGATTTGGCTACAGCCAGATGGTGATCAATTGCAGAGAATGGCAGATCTGATGGAAGAGAAAAAGATAAAGTCGATTGTAGGGGCAACCTTCCCGTTTAGTAGACAGGGTATTTATGATGCACATGCTTTGAGTGAAACTCACCACGCTGTGGGTAAAATCGTCATTACATTTTAAAAAAGGACCGTAAGTGTTCATCTTCCATCGATGAATGCTTTCGGTCCTTTTATGTTTACCCTGTAATAATGAACGACTGGATCGGTTTACGCCTCTCTTGGTTAACGTCTTCGGAAGGCTCCGCCGCGTGCCAGAGCGAAGAAAATGAGCAGGGCAATAATCGAGCCAACAATGGCTGGAATAATATGAAATCCGCCAATCACCGGTCCCCTTGGTCCCAGCAATTCCGTTCCTAACCAGGAACCGATAAAACCCGCAATAATGTTCCCAATTACACCGCCCGGTACGTCCCGCCCAATCAAGTTGCCGCTTAACCAGCCAATAAGTCCACCAACAATGAGTACCCAGAGCAGATCCATGGATTGTTCTCCTTTCTTCGGGTTTATTACAAGTTATGTTGGGTTCGTTGGAATATACCTCATCTTCCTGTTGGTGGAGGAATCTAAAGTGTCTGTGCTAAGATGGGTTAATAATTGATTGAAGCTGGTGAAAACAAGGCTAGATAGGGGTGTACAGTTGAAGAAAATCCTAGTCATTGATGATGAAATCGCAATTCGAGATTTAATTGAGCTGGTGCTAAGGCGTGAAAACTACGATGTGCAGACCGCAGAGGACGGCAAAACGAGCATGCAGCTGCTCGACTCTTTTCAACCCGATTTAGTGGTACTTGATCTGATGCTGCCAGACTGCTCCGGATATGACCTGTGCAAGGAAATTACCGGAAAACGTGCCATTCCAGTGATCATGCTTTCTGCGAAAAATGAGGTAATCGACAAGGTGTTGGGACTAGAGCTAGGGGCCGAAGATTACATGACCAAACCCTTTGACAATCGTGAATTGCTCGCTCGGATCAAGGTGATTCTGAGAAGAAACGAGAGCAGGGAGGACTCAAGTGAAGGGACAGAAGTACAATCGACACGTATCCTTCATGAAGAGCTGACTTTTGACTTAGAGAGCCGAAGAGTGCTGAAAAACGGTATAGCCGTGTCTTTAACGGCCAAAGAGTTTAAAATTCTGGAAACGTTACTCAAAAGGCCCGACAAAATCTTTACCCGGGATGAACTGCTGCAGATCGGATGGGGATATGACTTTATGGGAGACAGTCGCAGTGTGGATATGACCATCATGCGGTTACGGAAGAAGCTGGAGGATAACGCGGACGAACCGAAGTATGTCAGGACGATCTATGGATTTGGCTATCAACTTGGAGGTGGCGAGGCCTGAAGTATGCAACCCGGTTACTGCTGAATTATTTATTTTTCTCCGTACTGTCCTTTGGCATCATCATTTTTGCGGTCAATAAAGCCATCGATTACTACAGCTTCATTACCATTGAGAAACAGATGATGGAGAAGGCGGATCTGTCCGAGTTGTCCTTCCGTGAGGTGTTATCACAGCATAGGTCATCTTCAGGAGAGCCCCAGACCAAGGAAATTGTCAGACTTGCTCTGGAGAAGCTGAAAGCTTCAGGCAAGGAAGTACGTATCTATGACAGCTCCAAGCAGTTGCTTGGCTTGGCTGTGGATGGCATCATCATTAATGATGGCAAACCTCTTATTTTTGAAAAGAATATAGAGAAAGCCCTGAGCGGCAGTTATGCGTATACCGTCACGGAAGATCATCTGCTTTATTTTGCGACACCCATTCAGGATCAATTCTACGAGAACGCTTATGTGTATGAGTTCGTGGAGGACATTTCCTACTTTTATGCGATTATGGATCAAATCCGTTATATCCTGTTTGTCGGCGCAGGCGGATTTATTGTACTGATTACGTTATCCAGTCTGTGGATTGCCCGCAACACAACCAAGCCGATTAAACTGTTGCTTAGCGCCGCGCAAAGTTTCTCTAGGCAGGAGTTTCGGAGAGTTCATCTAAACCGGAAGGATGAGCTGGGCATGCTGGCAGATGGGCTGGATTCCATGGGGCGGCAGCTTCATGATTACATTCAGTACCAGAAACAATTTGTCTCCAACGTATCTCACGAGTTAAAAACACCCTTGGCAGCCATTCGTGGTTTCTCTCAATACTTGGTTGAAGGGGAAAACGAGGACAAGGAGTTGCAAAAAATCTATGCTCATCTGCTGCAGGAATCGGATCGGCTGACACGCTTGATTAATGAACTGTTGTTGTTATCCCGATTCGACAAGGCTGGTTCTAACGAACTGGAAGTTGAAAAGACGGAAATGAACGAACTAATTCAGGAAGTCACAATGAATATGGGAGCCAAGGCCAAAGATAAAGGAATCGAGATTATGTTCAGGGAGGATGAAGCGGAATCGGATGATAAGCTTCTGACGAAAGTCCACGCCAACGTAAATCCAATGTTGATGTCCCATGCGATCGCCAACCTTGTGGACAATGCCATCAAATACTCAGGAAGTCACTCACAGATTAAAGTAGAGATGGAGCATACGCCAAGTGAGGTGGTTATACGGATACGTGATCAAGGGATCGGCATCGCGGGCGATGAGCTGGAGAGAGTGCAGGAACGTTTTTACCGGGCGAAAAATGCAAGCACAGCGAACGGTTCAGGTCTTGGACTTTCCATTTGCAAGGAGATTGTAGAGCGGTTTAATGGATATATCGACATGGAAAGTCAAATCGGGGAAGGTACAACCGTTACGATTGTTTTGCCTCGTGCGTAGACCTGCATCTAAACCCAAGCCTAAATAGGTAACGTTACAAGATTGGTACATTTCTGTTATGAGACTAACAAATGTTTTATTTATAATCACTTCATAAGAACAAATCACACATTTATGGAGGGATCATGATGAAGTTAACAAAGAAAGCTGCAGGTTTTATCGTACTAGGTGCTTTACTAACGGTGGCATTAACGGGCTGTCAGTCCAGTGAGGCTACATCTCCAGCAACCGGACAGAACACGGCAAATGAACAAAGCAAAGGCGAAGGAGCAACCAATTCTAATACGCCTGCTTCCGAAAATTCGGAAGAAAAGGGTACTGAAGCGATTAAAGAAGGTTCGATGGAGAAGGAAGGCAATGTTGTGCTGAAGGAGCTTGCTTTTGTCTATAATGAGCACACCATCGCGATTTCGGATACAGCGAACGAAGATCAGATGGAACAGATGCTGGGCAAACCGGATAACCTGAAATCACATACGTACACTGCCGACGATGGAACCAACATGGATACGTTAATCGGTTTTACAGAAAAAGTGTACACGTATCCTGGTCTGGAGATTAAAACAATCAGTATACCGGAGGGGAAACAAGACTCCATCTTTCATATTGAAATCACAGACCCCAAGTATGCGACAGTCCGAAACATTAAAGCAGGAGACAGCCTGGATACACTCAAAAACGCCTACCCTGAGGGGAAACTCCTTGGTGATGGAGCGCCAGATGAAGAGGATGACTTCCGTTACGAGCCTTCCAATTATGTGGATGTGATGTCATTTCATATCAAGGATGCTAAGGTCGAGAGCATTCAGATCTACAGTCTTCTGGACTAATATGTAGTGATGGATGAATAAAAATAAAAAGTTAACCCTCAACCATCCTGAAAAGGAGCATTGAGGGTTAACTTAGTTTTGGCCTTTTAGATTAAGCGCTGCTTGGGCAAATGCAGAATAACGTTGAATTGATCGCCATGAATTTCGATTTTGATCTCCCCGCCGTGCAGCTCAACGATGCTTTTCACAATGGACAGTCCTAGGCCGGAGCCTTCAGTCTGGCGGGATTCATCTGCTCTTTTGAAACGTTCGAACAATTCTTCCGCGGCAAAATCAATCTCATAAGCAGCAGTATTTTGAATTTTGAATAGTACCTGATCATCAGATTCGTCCAAATAAATATAGATTCTGGTTCCTGGAAGCGAATATTTCTGCGCGTTGCCAATTAAATTTTCGAATACACGCCAAATTTTATTGCCGTCCAAATGTGCATGGATGGGGAATTTCGCGATCCTCTCCCGAATCTCAGGTGACGCTTGTCCCATACTGGTGTTGGACTCGGCAATCGCCTGTGTCAACAAGGTCGCGACATCGACGTACTCAATATCGAGCTCCACTGTACCGCTGGCCATCTTTGAGATTTCGAACAGATCTTCAATCAACAGCTTCATCCGTAGCGCCTTCCGGTCCAGGGTTTCAATATAGGCTCGGGTAGTCTCCGTAGACAGATCTTCTTTTTTTAATAAATCAACATAGTTGATAATAGAAGTAAGCGGGGTCTTCAAATCATGCGATACATTGGTAATCAGCTCTGTTTTTAACCGTTCGCTCTTCATCTGATTCTCCAGCGCGCTTTGATACTCGGCTTTCATATTGTTAATATAGCCAGCAAGCTTGGATAGGTCATCCTTGCCGGTATCCTGAATCGTATTCTGAATATTGCCTTCGGCAATTTCTTTGCTCCCGTTGATGATAGCGATGAAACGTCCAAGCTTGGAAAGGATATACGGAACCAGGAACAGCACATACAGCAATACATAAAGTATGAACAAGCCTTGTTGATATATGCTGTAATATGTGGCTGCCTGCCAGATACAAATGCCGGCTATCGCGGTTAGCAGAAGCATCATGATGATGCCAAACGTTAGTCTCCAGTTCTGCATACTGGCTCTAAGACCGGTTCTCCAGCTATGAAAGTAATCCATCAGCAGACTGCCATGCCAGAAGGAACGCCTACTATGAGGTGCCTTAAAATAAAGAAACAATCTACTTGCCAGTAAGCAAAGAATAATTAAGGCAAGCAGTGCCTGGATGTAACTTGAAGTAGAGTAGCTAATACTCAACCCCGTGTATGAATACGAGTTTATGAGTAAGAGGATCCATAAGATGGCGGCGACAATGATGACAATAAGGTCGATGGGGACCTTCCGATCGGCTTTATTTTTTTTCGATTTTGTATCCAATTCCCCATACCACCTTTAAATATTTTGGGTCTTTAGGATTGATTTCAATTTTTTCACGGATGTTTCTCACATGTACGGCAACCGTATTGTCTGAAGTGAAGATCAGTTCATTCCACACGCGCTCATAGATCTCTTCGATCGAGAAGACTCTGCCCTTGTTCTCCATCAGCAGCTCCAAAATTTTGTATTCTTTCGGGGTTAGTCTGACGTCCTCACCATCTATCTCAACAGTCTTTGAGCTTTTGTTCAGCACAAGTCCTCTTACTTGAATGAGCTCATCCCCGTTTGACTGGAAGGAACCTAAATTCGTAAAGCGGCGCAGCTGAGATCGGACTCTGGCGATTAACTCAAGAGGATTGAACGGCTTCGTAATATAGTCATCAGCGCCAACGTTCAGTCCCAAAATCTTGTCGCTATCTTCTGATTTGGCGGAAAGCATAATGATCGGTATATTTTTGTTTTCACGAATTTTAAATGTCGTTTTAATTCCATCGAGCTGTGGCATCATGTTGTCCATGATAACAAGATGAATGGTTTCTTGTTCAAGAATTTCCAGCGCCTCCAATCCGTTAGAGGCAGTAAATACATCCACATCTTCGCTTTTCAAATAAATAACGAGCGCTTCTCGAATTTCCGGTTCATCGTCTACAACAAGTATGTTATTAATGGCCATTATTTCTCACCTTCATCACGATATTTCTTATACTTACTAATCCGGAACTCATATATCCCGAAAATTCAACATGGCTGGGGAGAGCGTCTGCAAGCATTAGCTCCTCCGGCGATTCTTCCTCATCCGTGTAAAATCCATGCACCCCGAACCTGGACAGAATCTGCATAACCGGTCTGCTGTTGACGGTGTGAACATAACTTTTCACCCCAAACTTATGTAGTGTTGGAACTAGATTGGGGTTTAAATACACGCGATATACAGGCATGGCAACCGCTGTCAGTTGTTTGTCCCTTACGAATTCTACAATACTTTCGGCGGAGGCGCCAGTTTTGTAAAGTGAATATATTTTGTGTGGAAAGAGGTAGATTCCCATAACCATGTCATACATTTCCGGGCTGAAAATTTCAGGTATAATCCGGTTAAGCAGGGCAGGGTCCGTACGGCGTGCCTCATTGACCAGATGCCCAAACTGCTGCTGAATTTGCTCTTTGCTGCCTGCTTTCGTGTCCACAATTAAGTCAAAATCAGGATATTGCTGCATCAGTTGCAGGATGTCCGGCAGGGTAAGAGGGTGGAATCTTCCCATGATAAGCGAGTTTGCAAACTGAAGCTTGGTTACGTTTCGTCCGTGATGAGCGGCCAAATCCGGCTGTAGCTTCTGTGACCAATCATGTCTGGCTACAAGATTCCCGTCCGTCGTCTGCACAAGATCAACCTCGAACAAACGGTACCCTCGATTGTAATTGGTTATAAATGCTTCATAAGAATTGGTGTAACTAGCACCGTCAACGCCACCAAATGCATGTGCAATAAGCCTATTTTCCTGCCAGCCGCTGGTGCCAGCTATAGAGTCCGGATGATTCTGACCTGTTCTAGCAAGCCCCCAGTTGCACCAGACCATTCCTACCGTAATGACTATGAGTAAGGTTAACATCATCGTTTTCTTCATTCGTTCTGCTCCTTCGTTATCCCGATGTAAGTCATGCTACAGGACGCAAATGAAGAAGGAGTGGTATAAAAACGAAGGAATTTATGAAGTTTGTACATTTCACTACAAACGATATTTCTTCTCTGAAGACCTCTCTCCGAACCTGTAGGGATTCTTAAAGTTCTCATAAGATAGATACTAGCATTTTCAACCTCTTTTTTATTGTTCGAAAATTTTCGAATTATGTATTGCAGCTATGTGGGAAGTGTGATATATTTCTTTTCAGGCCAAACAGTTCGAAAATATTCGAACTGAAAACTATACTACGTAAGACAGTATAGAAAATACAGGAGGTAATAACATGTCCAATACAGCAACCGCTGGCAATACTACTAACTCTCTGAAAACCGATGCAAACATCACGATGTTAAATAATTATTTTCGCTTGTTTGATGCATCCCGCACTGACGATCGGGCTATGAAGGACTTGTTATCCTTATTTACGGAGGATGTCGAAGTTATTTCGAACGGTAGCAGCCGAACAGGATTCGAAGTAGTTATTAAGACTATTTATGAATACAACAAAGACATTAAACATATGTGGGATGCATGGGTACTTCAGCCCGACGGCAGTTATCGAACTAACTGGGCAGTATGCGGTCAAGCAGTAGATGGCACGGTTTTCACCAAAGAAGGTATAGATATTATGCGTTTAAATGAAGAGGGAAAGATTATGTATATGAAGAACGTGCAGACGACTGAAGATGCTTACAATGAATATTTCTCGTAAGGGTAGTTGTTACTTAGGTCTTTGGTAAGAAACAATTGCTGGTTTGCTACATAGTAACCCATTTTTTTTGATCAGTAGGCATAATTTTATCGACTTATATTTTAGATTCACAGCATTTGTGGCCTTCAACCGAACTATCCTAAAACTAAAGAAACCGATGGAACTTTACATTTGTAAATGCCCATCGGTTTTTATTTTATCTCAACAATAAGATACCTTCTTATTCTGGTGAAAATAGGTCAGGCTGAATAACTGGGCTAGGTGCGTTGCGTAGAGTGAGCCTCGTGCTAATCTAACATGATTTTCTCGTTAACCATCTGATAGTAATACTCATCCATCTGTTCTGCCGTAACATCTTCTTCAAGATGATATATCCACCACGTCTGCATTGAAGTCGATTGCCAAACTGTTAGAGCTAGATATTAAAAAAGTGATTACGTATCATGGTAACGAAGTTACAAATCAGATTAATGACAGTCTCCAGAAGATTGTAAATATGAAATCTATCATTGACCACGAGTGAGGAGAAATTAACCTGGAAGCAAGCAAAACTCTTTTAATGGAATAACTTATCATGATGAAGTCGTCATTTTCGCGGCTTTGTTTATTTTGTGACTATTATGATGGGTAGTAGAAATAAAGTTACCCTTGAGTGCATAGTGCGATCGGACAAGTTGGAATGGCTGCAGGTGCGGATATCGGGGGGATTGCTGTCAACCACAACTTGTTGAACTATATTCCATGGATCGGTGCGCTTGCCCTTATGATTGGTGTTGTAACAACGTTGCTTGATAACTCGCTATCTAAAAGAAAACAAACTAAACATTCTTTGCAATGAATAAACACTTGTTTCATCTTCGTTTGATACTTGGGGTTAACGATATACGAATAGCTGTATTCAAAATTGGCCTATAACAAAACTACTTTCTTCTCGTTCAACCTAATGGGAAACATCACCTCTATAGCAACAAGAAAGCAACTGACCCATGTGATCAGCTGCTTTCTTTGTTTTATAATTCATAACTCATTAACCCAATAGCAATCAGTAGATACATCGTTGGAAGGAAGCTTCCTGAGTAGTCGTATAATAACCCAATGAAAGTAGGTCCAACTGCTGGCATAACATCAAAGTCGAATCACGCCACAGGTCTGCCCTAGCTAGAATACTCCGGCGAGTACTAACTTCCAAGCCTTGTTACACGACAACTAACAGTACGATAATTCCGAGAAAAATCAGCCAGCATACTGGGTGACCGAAATTTAATCCCCAGCCAACTCCGAATCGTTTCTCGACGATTAGGTTTGGATCCTTGCGATTGAAATAAATCATACCTAATAGCCATTTATCATCATCATGGACAGGTCTGAAATTGGAGCGATTTGCCGATTGCTCCAAGCGGCTTCCGCCCTGACCAGCCCAGAACGATAAGGCTAAGGCGTATAGGATGATAAAGGCTATTATGATTAGGACAATGGGAATAGCGAAATTGATGTTAAGCAGAGATATCATATTTAGTTGCACGACGGACAACAGGATAACTATTAAGAAGCTTGCTGTAATCATAAAACCTGACCAAGTACGGCGGAAAGCTACGTCTTGTCTGATGGAACGGTTCGGATCAGTGGGTTGAACCTGCTGCTTCACTCTGCGAATACTCCAATTCTCAAATATGAACACAAGTATTAAGAACACTTGCATTATCGTAGGCATAAACACAGAACTATAAGATTTAGCTGCATAGCCGTCTACGTTCCAACTGCTATTGTAATGGATCGGAATCTGATCAGGAATTAGGTCATAGTTGAGTAGCACAGTTACAATACCAACAACAATAATGAAAACATGGATGAGGAACCAATTACTAGACAAGCTAATGTTTCTTTTCCGAAAACCAGTCTCCACTGCCATGATCGATAGTTCCAGAGCAATAGGCAGCATAGGCAGTAAACTTTTCATTTTGAAATGATAGCTAATGTTTATGACTAGGGAGATTACGACCATGGCGAGTGAATAAGTGACAATGATCCAACTTTGTTGCTTGGAATGTTCATCACCGTATATTAGGCAGATGATACAAACAATGAATAGGATGGTATGCAAGGTAGCACTAATCCTAGCATATGACTTCCGCATCTGGCGCAGAGGTTCGCTGTGAAATTGTAAAGCGCTGACGGTGACCCCAAAACTAATCGTCTCTCTTGTTAAATAAGGCATGCTTACCATGAGTACAATGGTAGGTACACATACAAGGATCATTACTATAACAGGCAATATCGTCATATCATTCGCCTCCTCTTATACATAAGTATGTATTCGAAAACTCTATAACCTTTAGAGCATATGCGATGCATCACTATGTCTTTTTGCGGATGTTTATCGTTTTAACTTAGGGTAAGTAATCGACTTGAATATAAGTTAATTATAATCGATTTTAGTGGATATATGGGTGAAATTAACATTTATCCAGATCTTTTGGCTACGCAGCGAACTCATCTGACAACGCAGTAAAGCTTAGTTATAATCAACTTTTATCACCATACAATAAAGTTCACTTGGTAAAATTGTGAAGTAAAAATCACATTAACTGGAGTGGATACTATGCTTTCTGAAGAGGATTATGCGAAGGTGGCAAAAGAAGCTATACATCAATACCCTATCATTTGGGAAAAACTTGTGTATCTCGGAAAGAGTGATAATGTTACATTTCAAGTTCAGACCAACGATGCTAATCAAAAGTTTCTTATCAAAATCCATATCTCAACGATCTCCATTCAATCAAAAGGGAATATCACATCAGAGCTTATTTGGCTTGAAGCTTTGGTTAAAGATACAAATCTCGTCGTACCTGCACCTGTCAGAAATCTTCAAGGTGATCTGGTAACAGAAATATCATCTCATCTTAGCGAAAATACAATCATGGTGACTATTCATCATTGGATTCATGGAAGCGTACTTCAAAGAGAGCCAACAAGTAATGAAACTAAAAATTTGGCTCTTTTAATGGCGGCTCTACATAAACATTCTATGCAGTGGAATGCACCTGAAGGCTTTAATAGACCAATATACAATTCTGATCATTTATATTCATCACTTCATCAATTAAAACGGTTAGTAAATTTAGAGCTTATCTCAAGTGAAGTGTTTGTTCATGTGGAAGAGTCAGCACATAAAATAGCAAATGTGATACAACATCATAAACGTTTGCCAAGTAACTGGGGAGTTATTCATTCTGACCTTCATGAGAGTAACTATGTTTTTTATGAGGATACTCCTCAACCTATAGATTTTTCGAATTGTGGCTATGGCTTTTATTTATTTGATATGGCTGAAACATTTTTGCATCTTTCATCAGATAATAGGAAAGTATTTATTTCATCGTATAGCAAAGTAAATCAACTGGAAGAGAATTATGTCGAGTTATTAGAAGCATTTTTTATTTGGTCAATCATTAGGACTTTCGCATTCCATTCTCTAAATCCAAATGAACAACAACCCTTAGCGGCAAATTTTCCATCAGTTATTGAAAACTATTTTAGGAAATATCTTAAAGGAGAAGATTTTTTGTTAAACTAAGGGGCAGGTTAGTGTAATTTCCCGTTTTAGATAACGTTATAATATAAACAGAGTTTAAGACATGAATACAATAATGGAGGGGTAGGATTGAACAAGTATGTGTTACATATAGTTGCAAGTGTAATTTGCATATTGTTACCTGCTGTTGGTCTCTTATATGTTTTGTGGGATAGCCACCAACCCAAAATAGGACCTGTAGGAGACGGAAAACCGAATTATCCTTCAATATCTCAATGGATATCCATTGGCTCTTCTTTTATTCTTGGAGTAGTTAATTTACCTCTTTCCATAATTCGATATAGACAAAAGACTAAAGAAGATATTAATAGTTAATGCTTATTACGCTGACGGGCAGGATAGATGAATTTTGTGAATATACGCCAGGTATGCGAACGATAAAAACATAAACTTTTAAGATTAAAGACATGCTACAGTCTTCAGAATCGCAGAATTCGTCAAAGGAAGTATAAAAGAACCAGGCAGTAGAGTGCCTATCGTCAGGCAAGAGAAGGGTGATCACGATAAATCTGAATTAAAGCTGGAGGCGAATGAAATGCTGGAATTAGAGTTTACGACTATAGAAGAGTGGGATGAAGCATTGTGGGCGCGGATGGAGCAAATCTATCATGAGGCTTTTCAAAGCGGTGCTAAGACAAAAGCGATTCTGCGCAGTATGCTGGACCGGAAAATTGGTTATTTACACACGGGCGTGCATCATGGTGAAGTGGTTGCGATGGCTGTTACTGGACTGGAGGGGAAGGCTGCAGACCGCATTCTGATCATCGATTACCTCGCGGTTGAACAGAAGCTGCGCGGGTTGGGCATAGGGACCTGGATGCTGGAGCAGCTCAGAGCCTGGGCGTTAAGGGAACACCGGATCAAAGGTATGATTATCGAGGCGGAGTTCGGGACAACGGAGGCTCATCAGGAACGCATTCAGTTCTGGCAACGCAACGGGTTCATCCTAACCTCCTATGTCCATCAATATAGAATGGTGCCAGAGCCGTATCAGGCAATGATGCTGCCAATGGATACAAGTATGCATGTGCCTGATGATGGTGAAGCACTGTTTCGTTATATCAATGCTTTTCACAAGGTTGCTTACCGGAAGAGTTAGACCGCATTCAATGGACCTGCAGGAAATTACCGTAGAGATTAGGATGAAAAATGATCAATTCTTGACTGCATGGTCAATAACTGATACATTAATCCCATGAGCAGACCAAGAGAATTTGATGTCGATCGTGTATTACACCAGTCTATGGAAGTATTCTGGAATCAAGGCTTCAAAGCAACTTCTTATGAGGACCTTACGCGTACTACAGGAGTCAAAAAGCAAAGTTTGTACTGTGTTTTTAAAGATAAGCGATCGTTGTTCCTGAAGGCGCTGGCACTTTACCGTGAACAGGTTATAGCGAAACTGAAAGAGATTGAAACCCTGGATTCGTCTCCCGTTGATAAACTGGATACCTTACGATATTCCCTTTTAGACGATGAAACTGGCTGCCAAGGGTGTCTAATTGTGAATGCATCACTCGAATTCGGAACAGATGACGAGCAGGTCACCCGCGAAGCTGAGCTCATGGCAGAAGAGATTCAACTGGTATTAGATAAGATTATAAGTAGTGGCCAGAAACAACAGTTAATTTCCAACCGGTATACGAGTATAGAGCTTGCATCTTATCTAAATAACACCATCCTTGGTGTGAGAGTTATGGAGAAATCTGGTTCATCCCGTGAACAGATCGAGACGGTTCTGCGTACTTCATTTGGCATGATCATGTCTTGATCTTTTTTTTGTGAAATTCTTGACTACGAAGTCAAAAATAAATGAAGGCGGATCAATACACCACGAAACCTTGAAGGAGGTGGGGCTTTTCGATAAAGATCGTGTATTGATTCATTTGGAAGTAACATCTAGTTGTTAACCAGGCTGGTTGCTGTTTAACATCTCCTAGGTCAATTTATATAAAATGAAATATGTGGAGGTTATTATGAATTATTCTCAATCCGTAGAAGCATTGTTCCAACCTATAGAGTTAGGTCACTTGAAGTTATCCAATCGGATCGTGATGGCGCCGATGACGCGTCAATTTTCTCCGGACGGTATCCCGGGTTCGAATGTTGCGGGCTATTACCGCCGCAGAGCAGAGAACGCAGTGGGGCTGATTGTGACGGAAGGGACAATAATTAATCATCCGGATGCATCCAATCAAGCCAATGTGCCGCACTTTTATGGCGAAGCTGCAATGAATGGTTGGGCACATGTTGTATCTGAAGTACATGAAGCTGGCGGTCGAATTATTCCACAGATCTGGCATATGGGAGCCAAAGGTCATGTTAATGATTATTCGGAAGCTGAGATTGCTACAATCGTTCAGGAATTCGCAAAAGCAGCCTCAGAAGCGAAACGCGTTGGGTTCGATGGTGTTGAAATCCATGGAGCACATGGCTATCTGATCGACCAATTCCTGTATGAGAAAACCAACTCTCGTACGGATCGTTATGGTGGAGATATGATGGCTCGCACACGTTTTGCAGTTGAAGTGATTGAGGCTTGCCGTAAAGTAGTGGGATCGGAATTTCCTATTGTACTGCGTTTATCTCAGTGGAAGACAGATGATTATCAGGCTAAATTGGCTGAAACACCGGAACTACTGGAGCAGCTTCTCGCACCGTTGGTTCAAGCTGGAGTCGATATCTTCCACTGTTCCACACGCCGTTTCTGGGAGCCGGAATTCGAAGGGTCTGATCTGAATTTTGCTGGTTGGACCAAAAAACTGACTGGTAAACCGACAATCACTGTTGGATCGATTGGTCTTGATGGTGACTTTACAAGTCTGTTCACAGAAGGTAAAGGCGCAGGTAACGTTGGTATCGAGGGATTGGTACAACGACTTCAGAATGATGAGTTTGATCTGGTTGCTGTAGGCCGTGCTCTTCTAGTCGACCCTGAATGGGCTAAGAAAATTCAAGAAGGACGTACTGATGATCTGGTTCCATTCACAAGAGAGGCGATGACTGTACTTACTTAATTGTAGTTATAATCATTAGGAATATGTATTAATCAAACACACCTTCAAGAGAATGAAACCTTGTCGTAAGATAGGGGAGATCATCTTGGAGGTGTGTTTGTAATGGCAACCAGAGTGAGTTATCCGGTAGAATTAAAGATGAAAGCCATAGAAATGAGACTGGCAGAGGTTTCAGTTTCGGAATTGAGAATTGCTGGAAGAACATTTCCGATTGTTAACTGCTCCAGATCACCCACTCGCCAAACGAACGGTGCTGCAATTGGAAGATTCTCATGATGAAGTGTTCCTGACAAATGAGAAGGGTTGTCCATATCGAACGATGTTTGATCGATCATTTGAGAAAGAGGGTATTGATAGCATTACATACTTAGAGTTTCAAAGTGCCGAGGCTATTAAACAATGTGCAATTTCAGGAATCGGTATTGTCTTTCTTCCTGAGATCGTCGCGAAATCTGAAGTTGAACGTGGAGAACTTGTTGTCCTCCCATGGCAAATTCCGGACTTGCAGGTAGATACACAGATGTTGTGGCATAAAGACAAGTGGCTTTCACCAATCATGTTATCTTTCATAGAAGCAACCAGGGAAGTTATTGGTTCACTGAATGAGACTAAAACTGTATAGTTTATGTATGAGGCATCAAACTGTTGAGCACAGTAAACGCTGTTGAAAGTGGGGAGACATTATATATGATTCCATTAGTATACGACCAGATTAACCATTGGGGAAAAGATGATGAATTTTTCCTTGCATTGTTAAAGAGATTAAAAGTAGAATTCATAGCTGATCTGGGCTGTGGAACAGGAAGATGGACTACTCATCTTGTTCAGTGCGGTTATAAAATTGCCGCTATAGATCCCAATGAAGAAGCGATTGAAATGGCGCGAAGTAAAGATAATTCTGGAAATGTGAATTGGATTATAGGTGATAGTGCGGATTTACAAACCAATACCTATGATGCGGTAATTATGACAGCCAATGTTGCACAGGTATTTCTTACAGATGATAGTTGGAAGCGAGTAATCTCGGACGTATTCCGATCCCTAAAAAATGGGGGTCACTTTATTTTTGATACAAGAAACCCTTTGGTAAAAGTATGGGAAGAATGGGAGAAGGACAAAACTCCTGACTTAGCTAAAGATAGACTAAACGGAGATCCTTTAGAAATCTATACAGAATATGAAGGGTTTGAGGGAGATATTTACACTTTCTACGAAATGGTAAAAAATACAAAAACAGATGAAGTGTTAGTTCATGAAAAAATGCAGCTGAGGTTTCGAAATCAAGAAGAATTCGATGAGTCGCTGAAACAAATCGGTTTTTCAAAAATTGAAACATATGGTGATTGGGAGTTTAAAGAAGCACATTCTGAGAATAGATCGTTTATTTTTCATTGTGTAAAATAGCAGTTAGTTAAAAAATGTCGAGGGACAAAAACATGATCCCATTGAAAGTCGCTATTTTAGCGGCTTTTTTATTTTTACAAACATTGTTTCGTTCAAAATCCATTCAATGAAATTTGTTCATATATGATGAACTGGAGTATGATGGGGGAAGGCGATGCTGATAATTACCATATAATCAATGCCAAGTATAGAGTAATTTTATGTAGGTCTAAAGCTTTTGGACCCGGCTATACAACACCATACTTCCTTGAAGGGGGACATCTGTTTTGGATGAGCAGTTTCTAGATTTATTGGCCGAGAAATATGATACGGAAGAAAAAATCATAACAGAGATCATCAACCTTGAAGCGATCTCCAATCTCCCGAAGGGAACCGAGCATTTTGTCAGTGATTTGCATGGGGAGTTCCAGGCTTTTCAGCATGTACTAAGAAACGGTTCGGGTACCGTCAAAGAGAAAATCAAAGAATTATTCCGGAAGGTTTGGACGGATCAAGAAATCAATGATTTTGCGGCATTGGTTTATTACCCGGAAGAAAAAATACAGCTGGTTATAGGGGAACTGAGCAATAAACAGGCTTTGAACCAGTGGTATAGACTAACGATTGAACACATGCTTAAGCTTATTTCTTATGCCTCTTCCAAGTATACACGCTCAAAATTGCGTAAAGCTCTGCCGGAGCAATATGTATATATTGTAGAAGAGCTTTTATACAAGACGGATTCGACCAACAATAAGGATCCTTATTACGAGGAAATATATCGGCAAATTATATCCTTGGGCCAGGCGGACAATCTCATTATCGGCCTTGCTTATACGACTCAACGCCTGGTGGTTGACCATCTTCATGTGGTTGGAGATATCTATGACCGGGGGCCGTACCCCGATAAAATTATGGATACACTGATCAACTACCATTCTGTAGACATTCAGTGGGGTAACCATGATGTCCTCTGGATCGGAGCCTACGCGGGTTCTCTGGCCTGCCTTGCGAATATTATTCGGATCTGCGCCAGATACGACAATCTGGATATCATCGAAGATGTATACGGAATCAATCTGCGCCCACTGCTAAACCTGGCGGAGAAATACTATGAGGACAATCCATCTTTCAGACCTAAGCTACAGGCTGGTCATAACCTAACGGAGCAGGAAATTCTGCAGATCACGAAAATTCACCAAGCCATTGCCATGATTCAGTTTAAACTTGAAATCCCGATTATCAAGAGACGCCCATACTTTAATATGTCTGAAAGACTTTTGCTGGAGCAGATTGATTACGACAAAAATGAAATCAACATCTGCGGTAAAACATACCTGCTGGAAAACACCTGTTTTGCAACCATAAATCCGCAGAAGCCTGAACAATTGCTGGAGGAAGAACGCCAGGTGATGGAAAAGCTGCTGTTTTCCGTTCAGCATTCCGAAAAGATGGCCAGACATATGAATTTTCTTATGAAAAAGGGTAGCCTTTATTTAAAATACAACGGGAATTTGTTAATCCACGGCTGTATTCCTTTGGATGAAGAAGGAAATATGGAAGAAATGCAGATTGAAGACAAGACATATGCCGGCCGTCAATTGCTTGATGTTTTTGAGGATTATTTACGTTACGCCTTTGCACATCCGGAAGAGACAGAAGATCTGGCGACGGATATGGTATGGTACATCTGGACAGGGGAATGTTCCTCGCTCTTTGGAAAGAGAGAAATGACCACTTTTGAACGGTACTTTATCCAAGATAAAGAAGCACATAAGGAGAGAAAGAACCCTTACTACCATTTACGTGAAAATGAAGAGATCACTCGAAAAATTTTGCAGGAGTTTGATTTGAATCCAGATCATGGACATGTCATTAACGGTCATACGCCAGTCAAAGAAAGTCGTGGAGAGAGCCCTGTTAAAGCAAACGGAAAAATGATCGTGATTGATGGCGGTTTTTCCAAAGCCTATCAGTCCACAACGGGCATTGCCGGATATACCTTGCTGTACAATTCTTTTGGCATGCAGCTCGTCGCCCATCAGAAATTTAATTCAAAAGAAGATGTGTTATGTAACGGAACAGACGTGTTATCTCTAAAAAGATTGGTGGACAAAGAACTGGAGCGGAAGCTGGTGAGGGAAACCAATGTCGGGGAGAAGCTGCTGCGGAAAATCTCAAACTTGAAGGATCTATTAGAATATCGCTACATGAAATGAAACGATTGCTAAAAATACACACCTTGATCAACCGTTTGAGTGCATTTGAAGTAAACGCTCGTATTGGGCAGGGAAGTAAGAATCCCCTGCCTGTGCGAGCCTTTCTTTTGTTAAAGTGCGATTTAACAACAAACTTTATGACTTACAGTTGAACTAAACGAGGATTTTCAATTGGCGGAGAGGAGGAAGATATGGGCTACAATTCACGGAAGGAAGCAGTGTTTGAGACGAAACGGTTCCGTAACTGTACCATAGCGGCCGGTCGTCGTCATACCGTTGCTCTTAAATCTGACGGAACAGTAATAGCTGTGGGTGATAATAAATATGGTCAATGTAAGGTAAGCGATTGGGGCGATATCGTCGCAGTTGCAGCGGGTAATGTTCATATGGCTACGAATACCGGTAATGCCCATACCGTTGGTCTTAAATCTGATGGGACTGTAACAGCTATAGGTTGGAATAAGCATGACCAATGTAATGTAAGCGAATGGCGCGATATTGTAACCGTTTCGGCAGGTTGGTGCCATACGGTTGGGGTTAGATCAGATGGCACCGTGGTTGCGGTGGGGCGAAATAGTGAAGGGGAATGCAACGTGAGCAGCTGGCATGATATTGTATCGGTCACGACGGGTGACTGGCATACAGTCGGCCTAAAAATAGACGGAACGGTAACAGCCGTTGGTAACAATAAGTATAACCAATGTAGCGTAAACGACTGGGGCGACATATTAGCTGTTTCGGCGGGGTATCTTCATACTGTTGGGCTTAGATGGGATGGCACGGTAGTGGCTGTGGGTAGAAATAATGAAGGTGAATGCGACGTAAGCGGTTGGCGCGATATTGTAGCAGTTGCAGCGGGGAGTTATCATACCGTTGGTCTTAAGTCTGACGGGACGATGGTTGCTGTGGGTTCGAATAAACATCACCAATGTGATGTAAGTGGCTTGCAAGAAATTAGAGCTATCTCGGCGGGGTGTGTCCATACGATTGGACTGAAATCGGATGGTACGATGGTTGCTGTGGGTGATAATGATTATGGACAATGTGATGTAAGTGGATGGAGTAGCATCCAACAATAAAATACTAAGAAAGCAGCAGCTGATGTCGACTGCTTTTATTATTTGTCTCGGGACAAGAACATAATCCAATTGAAGTCGCTAATTTAGCGGCTTTTTGTGCATTGGCTTTTGAATAGCATCCTTAATTGCATATTCAAGTATTTTCGCATTTAAGTCAGGAGAATGAAAACTGTGGTTACAGGTGGGAGTTCAAATGATGGAGAAGCTGGTGTGTCTTAGTATGATTTGAATCCATCACTTCGTCGTATGCCTAATATAAATATTTACCTCTTGCATAAAGAACGTATGTTCGGTTTATAATATACAAACATACGTTCTTAAATGTACAGGAGTGATTTCAGTGTTGACTAAGCAACGAACCATTATGCTCATTGATATGCAGAGCTTTTATGCTTCAGTTGAAAAGGCAAAAATGCCTCAATACAAAAATAGACCATTAGCTGTCGCTGGAGACCCCGCAAGACGTTCTGGAATTATTCTTGCCGCTTGTCCACTAGCCAAAGCGAAGGGTGTATCTACCGCGGAACCACTTTGGCAGTCTCTTCAGAAGTGCCCTGAACTGATCATTGTGAGACCACACATGCAAGAATACATCGAAGTATCCACTCAAATCATGTCCATTATTGAGGAGTTCACCGATCTGGTCGAACCGTACAGTATAGACGAATTATTCGCTGATTTTACAGGGTCCATGCATCTATTCGGTAATGATCCAGTCGATTTGGCCAAGCAAATTCAAGACAAAATCTATAATGAAACAGGCGTTTACGCGAGAGCTGGCATTGGTGAAAACAAAATCATCAGTAAATTGTGCTGCGATATGATCGCTAAAAAAGCAGAGGGGGGCATTTTCCATCTAAAGAAAGAGGAGTTACACCTCCATATTGGAGATAAGCCCATCCGCGATATGTGGGGGATTGGCTCAAGAATGGAAAAACATCTGTGGAAGATGGGCATCCGAACCATTAGAGACCTGGCGAATACGCCTCTTTCCAAATTAAGAAGTAAGTGGGGTGTTAATGGAGAAGTCATCTGGCGAGTTGCAAATGGACTCGACAATTCACCGGTAACCGTCAACACACACAGTACACAAAAGGATATCGGAAACGGAATGACCCTGCCTAGAGATTTCATAGAGGCTTGGGAGATCGAAGTAGTTATCCTCGATATCTGTACAGAAGTGTGCAGAAGAGCCCGTAAAAAGGGACTGATGGGTAGTGTCATATCCGTAAGTGTGTCTGGAGCGGATTTTGACCACCCCACTAGTTTTCACAGACAGGTTAAACTGTCTGATCCTACAAACATAACCGTTGATGTATGCAAGATAGCCAAACGCATATTTCATCAACACTGGGATGGGCAACCTGTGCGCCGTGTAGGCGTATCCCTGTCTCAATTATCCAACGCGGATACATATCAACTATCTTTTTTTGATGATCAAGAGCAGAAACGGGCCATTGATCAGGTGATGGACGACATTAAGGATCGATTTGGCGACATTGCCATTCTACGAGCGAGCTCCATTACGGCTGCGGGTCAAGCGATCGATCGAGCATCTAAAATTGGGGGGCATTATAAATGAGCAAAAAACTGGAGGCCAATGGATTATGGGAATCGAGCCGCATGATGCTTCCACAACATAAAGAACGAATTATACAGCATCGTACTCAAATTCATTATCAAGCGAAACCACTGATCCATGAAGATGAGTGGGAGATTATTACTCAGAATATAGATATGTCGCTCAATTATACATTGCAAGCTACCTTTGAAATATTTACTGAGTCAGGCAATCGGTATATACATGGGATCGTCACTTCAGTCAGTACCTTTGGAAAGAAAATCAAAATTGAAATGGAGAATGGATTTGAATGGGTCGATTTTGATCAATTGGTCGCTGTAAAACTTGAAGAAGGAGGCGTGTAAAGTGCGACAGACTTTCGAGGAACTTTCACTCGTGAAGAGGGTGGTAGAGCTCCCTTATCTTTTAGGTGCTCTGGAGGTAGATAAGCATAAAATATACGCTTCAAACTTTAAGATGAAATCTGTGTATGTTGACTACCTGGACGGTACCCAAAAGAAAATTGCTTTAGAAATGTACAAATCGAAACAAAGGTTAAAGGAACATCATATTAAAATCATAGATGAAGTGAGATCCGAACTGAGTTTAACGGTAGATTATTCGGTGAGAGGTTACATTCATAAAATGACATTATTATGGAGCAAAGTGAAAGTGGATGTAACCTTAATGCTAACCGAACATATGAACGTTGATATTACTGAATTGCCCACATGAACATGGAGTTCAAGCAGAATAAGGTATATAACCACATCCGGTGGATATAATGCATTTAAAACCATTGTTTTCTTCTCCCAAATGGGTAAACCGACCTTTGAAGTTGAAGGGTCGGTATTTTTTGTCTCTATGTCATAGAAAATATATGTTGAGTTTCTGAAAAGTCTGTAGATGAAAATAAAGAATAAAATAAATAAAAATCTGTCGGCGAAGAGCAAGAACATATTCCCTTTGAAGTCGCTATATTAGCGGCTTTTTTGTTTATCTATACAAGTTTCGTGTCCCGAGCCAAGGAGAAAAACTTGTACCGATTGCCGAAACTGACAAAACATAGTCCGATAAATGTTTTACAAATTCGGTGATTCACCAAATCACTCTTCTTACATTCAACTTGTATCCTACTTGTGTACCAGATAATCCGGTATGGAAGCAACCAAATTTCAGGAGGGTATACATTGTGAAAAATAGTAAACGTAACGGTTATCAAAGCTTGATCCTCTCGCTTGTATTTATGCTTGTCATCCTGTCTGGATGCGGGGCATCAGCAAGTTCACGTTCCAGTGAAGGCGGAATGCCAGAAGTAATCCGAATCGGTATTATGCCAAGCGAAGAGGGCGAGATGAACCGTTCTCAGGAACAGCTTGCAACAGACATTACTGAAGCAACCGGCATTCCTGCGGAAATTTTTGTAGCAGAAGATTATAACATGGTTATCGAAGCCCTGCGTGCAGGCAAAATTGAAGTTGGACTGATCGGGCCGTTTGGTTACATCATCGCTACGGAAAGAGCCAATGCCCAACTGCTTGTCCGTTCCGAAAGTGATCAACAATCGAATACGGTAATCCTTGTCCGTAACGACTCCCCATATCAAAGTGTAGAAGACCTTAAAGGAAAAGACTTTTTGTTTGCCGATCCGGCATCAACATCAGGCAATCTGTACCCACGTGCCACATTAATGAAAGAACTTGGTCTTTCCAATAAGGAACTGGATTCCTTTTTCGGCAGTGTAGCGTTCTCCGGTGGACATGACAAATCACTGCTTGCACTGGCAAACGGTAATGCAGATGGGATTGGGACGTCAAGTCTCATGGTGCCGATGATGGCAGAATCAGGACTTATTAAAGAGGAAGATTTCCGCGTGATTGCCGAATCCGATCCGATCGTCGGTGGAGCTCCACTGCTTTATCGTCAAGATTTGCCAGAGGAATTGGTTACACAGCTACGTGATCTTATGCTGGATTACGATACGAAAAATCCCAAATTCCTGGAAAGTGTCGGCGCAGCCCGTTTTGTAGAAGGCAGTGACAGTGACTTTGATCCAATCCGGGAAGTCGCCAAAGCACTGGATATGTCCCCTGAGGAACTGCTGAAGAAGTAGGATTCAAACTTGCGAGGAGGAGGAATTAAAATGACACTTTTACAGGTGGAAGGGTTGTCCAAGGTATATCCTGACGGAACAAAAGCACTTGATAACTTGAACCTAACAATTAATGCTGGAGAATTCGTTGTTGTCATTGGACCGAGCGGAGCCGGGAAAAGCACATTGCTGCGCAGCCTGAACCGAATGATCGAGCCGACAAACGGAAAGATTCAGTTTAAAGGCAATGAAACTATGGGCATCAAGGGTAAAAAGCTCCGTGAACTTCGCCGCCATATGGGCATGATCTTTCAGGGGTATAACCTGGTCACCCGCGTGTCCGTTCTTAATAACGTGCTGCATGGACGATTAGGCTACATGAATCCGCTGAAAGGGGCACTGGGTCTTTACTCAAAAGCAGATACAGAAGCCGCCAAGCTTATGCTTCATCGTGTTGGTTTACATGAGCAGATGTATAAGAGGGCAGATGAACTCAGTGGAGGTCAGCAGCAGAGAGTGGGTATTGCACGTGCACTTTCTCAAAAGCCGGACCTGATATTAGCAGATGAACCCATAGCCAGTCTCGACCCTGCTTCCTCTGAGACGATTATGCATTATTTATATACGATCTGCAAAGAGGAAGGCATTGCCTGCCTGTGCAATCTGCATCAGGTAGATATCGCGAAGAAATACGCAACCCGTATCATCGGTATCCATAAAGGGTCCAAGGTGTTTGACGGGACACCGGATGAACTGACGGAAGATATGATCCGTCTCATTTACAACCAGACCAATCCCAAAGTGAAGGAGACAGCCTGACATGAATGCGGCTCAGTTACAATCTGCCCGAAAAATGAAACGTACACAGACGATATTGTTTTTTATCGTGCTGTTGGCTCTCATTATCTGGTCTTCCATCGGCGCAGAGTTTTCATTTGGAGCTTTGTTGGCAGGGGTAGGAGAGAGCTTCCGATTTATCTTTTTTGATTTTCTTCCACCTGATTTATCTTCACTTTCCCAACTCATTGAACCTGCCATGCAGACCCTTTATATGAGTGTGGTGGCGATGGTCATCGGGTCGGTTGTAGCAGGGATGTTATCCTTTTTAGCCGCGGCCACGACAAGCCCTCACCCTTACCTTCAGGTATTTGTTCGTGCGGCTACATCGCTGTTTCGTAACATTCCGGTAATTATCTGGACGATTCTGCTTGTTGCAGCGTTTGGACTGGGGGCTGTAGTCGGTACGATGTCGCTGATCCTGATCTCAATTGGTATGTTAACTCGTTCCTTTGCCGAGGTGCTTGAAGAAATTGACATGGGACAGGTAGAAGCGGTTCGAGCTGCTGGCGGGAGTTATTTACAAGTGTTGTCCCAAGCCGTGTTTCCACAATTCTTACCCGGGTTTATCGGTTGGAGCCTGTACAACTTCGAAATCAACGTACGCGCTTCTACAATTGTAGGGATGGTTGGAGGCGGTGGTCTCGGATTTATTTTGCAATCCAAATTGAAGTTGTTTCAGTACCAGGAAGCCAGCATGGCCGTGTTGCTTGTGCTCGTTATCGTTCTTGTTGTGGAAATGATCACCAATCGCGTAAGGGAGCGAATCATATGAGTATGCGAATGAACGAAGCGAAGCCATCTTTTACGCTGTATACTTCCATACCAGAGCCACCCAAGCCGAAAAGAAACAAGCTGTTCGTGATCGGACTGCCGCTTATTGCTGTACTTTTTGTGTTCAGTCTCGTTCAGCTGCAGTTCGACTATTCTAAGATGGCCCAAGGCTTTACGAAACTCGGCGGTTACATGGGAACCATGTTACCACCTGATTTCTCGGCCTGGCGCCATGTCCTGCTCGCTGCTGTAGAATCATTGCAAGTTGCCATTCTTGGATCGGTGCTGGGTATCGTCGTAGCGTTCTTTCTCTCCTTTTTGGCTGCAAGCAATTTGACGCCTCATCGGTTCGTCGCTTGGATCATTCGAAGCGCCGCTTCCTCGCTTCGTGCGATTCCCACAATCGTGTGGGCCCTTATCTTTATCGTGTCCGTTGGTCTTGGGCCGCTTCCCGGAGTGCTTGCGATTGCTGTCTCTGCCGCAGGCATGCTTGTCAAAGTATTTGCCCAGTCACTGGAGGAAATCGACAAGGGGGTACTCGAAGCGATGCAGTCTACGGGTGCCAGCTGGCTGCAGATTGTCATGCAAGGTATTTTGCCTACCGTGAAGACAGCCTTTATTGCCTGGTGCGTGCTCCAGCTGGAAGGCGGTATTGCCGAATCCACTATTCTTGGTGCGGTTGGCGCGGGAGGTATTGGATATGAGATGACTCATGCCATGAAATCCTATAACTTTGCGGCTGCTTTGTTTGTCGGATTGGTCGTTTTCGTCATGGTATTCAGCGTGGAGTTCGTGGCAAACCGATACAAAATGAAGCTAAAAACACGTCAAAACTAATTCATTCATATTCATAACGATGAATATCACTTGAGGAGGAATATCAATGTCAACATCTAATTCACTTTTGAAACAAGGCCCTCAGGTACAGGCTAGGTATAACGATAATAACGGGATTACGTTAGCCTGGAATATGGAAGAGAACATAGAGGCGGAGGCAGTTTACCACTCTGTTCTACCGGAATTGATTGAATCCAACAGCACACTGCTTGATGTACAAATCGACCCGGCAGGAGCAGTATTTACGAGAACGGTGTCTCCAGGCCGAAACTATTATCATGTGAAGTTCACGAATGGGTCGATATCAACCATTAACGATCGCATGATTTACACCGATGGAGTAATTAATTTCCGTGATATGGGCGGTTATCTCACAGAAGATGGTCGTACGACTCGATGGGGAATGCTGCTGCGGTCTGCTGATCTGCATGAGCTTAGTGAGCAGGACCTGCATACGGCCACTGCGCTCGGTATTGACTGGATATGTGATCTGCGCAGTGATTTTGAAGTAGCTAGCCGTCCAAGCCCAGCCATTGGCCATGCGATCAACACGAATATTCCCTTTATGGCGGAAGCAAGTCCTGAAGAAATGCAGAAGATCGGACATGATCTGCATGCAGGCTACAAAGCCATGATCTTAAATACGGACAAATGTGCACTTATCCTAAATGAACTATTAAAAGAAGAGCGGGATACCTCCTTGTTCCATTGTGCAGCCGGCAAAGACCGGACCGGAGTCGTATGTGCAGTGATCCTTCTCACCTTGGGTGTGCCGCAAAATGTAGTTATTGAAGATTATGAACTGACGAATCTCGCAGTGGAGGGACTCATGCAGCGCTTCCTCTCCGGAAGCAACAAGGATTATCAAAAATACATGGATCAAATGCCTGAATTTAAGGGAGCGATTCCGGAAATGATGAAAGCGGCCTTTATCCAAGCGGCACTTGAAGCAATCGAAGAGAACTACGGTTCTTTTGATCAGTATCTTAAAGAGGGACTGGGCATTAGTGCCGAGCAAAGGACAGCTCTTCAAAACAAATATCTGGTTTAAAAAAATGGAGTCCAGAAACTGGGATACAGTGTTGGACTCCTTCTTGTCTTAGACTGGTTGCGTAACTTCTCCTAAGACTGGTAATATAGGATGAAATGTGTAGATCTCATTAAAATTCAAATGAAGTCCTCATCAATGAGAGAAAGGGATTATGATATGAACAAAATATCGCTTGTCGATACAGCATACATGATGCTTCGTGAGCGAATGGTTTGCGGTGAATTAATGCCCGAAACCCTGCTTTCAGAGAACGAATTGGCGGAGGAGTATCAGATGAGCCGTACACCAATCCGTCATGCCATTGCTCGCCTTGAATCAGAAGGTTATGTGACTTCTCTCAAAAATCGTGGTGTATTGGTCAAGGATGTAGGGGGTAAGGAATTTCTTGATCTGATTGAACAGATTCAATCCATGCTTTTTTACTCTTTCGAAATGATGAAAAACCCGAACCGAGAGATCTACTTAAATCTTGAATCACTTGCCGCTCATGTTGAGGTCCAGCGGACCGCCGAGAAAAGGAATGACTATGCCTTATACACCGAACATCATTTTCTTTTCATGCGGGAGATCGTTGAATCCTTGAACAATGGTGTAATGCTGAACACATTTGACTCCTTTCGGGATAAACTTTACATGTATTCCATCGTCCGCTTCAAGCGAACTCCGCATATCAAACACTACAGTGCGATTGGAATTAATCGGGATACGCTGCACGCTTTATCCAGTAATGATTATAAGGCAGCTCAAGAGGTTGTGTTATCCCTCATTCCTATAACCAGAGAACGCATGCTTGTTACAGGGCAATTTTAATTTTGAAGTTAGTGGGTTGAGTGCTAACGTCAATTATGATGAACCAAAAAGCGGCTGCCTTAACGGGCAGCTTATTTTGTAGGGGCGGACGGTATGGACGCCAAACTTTTTAAAAGCGTCACACGATTACCCATTATCTTGTACATATAACAGCCAAAGTCTTTACTAATGGATCGGCTTTTTTTTCAAAGCACTTCTAAATACAGAACTCTTAGAGAGTTTTAAGGAGCAGCCCGCGCGGGCTGCTTTCTTGTATGTGTACTTATGATTAATGCAGAAGTGCAGAATAGAAGGGAGTACGACGATATCTTTACTCCTATGATGATGTAACTGTTTTTCGGAAACGGGATGATTGCACGTAAATACCTTTCGAATGAACAACCCGCGATGTATATCAAGGAGAATAATCGTCATAATAAGGAAATGTTGCTGGAAGAAGGGAGGTAAGAGTAGTGGATGAACAATCTGCCACGAATACAAAAGAGGAGAATATCACCAAAAGTTTGAACGAATCCTTGGGTAGAATTGAAGAAATCTTTACGAATACTCCCGACTTAATCATCCGAAAGTTGTGTATAAAACAGACCGGGGAACCAGCCGCCATAATCTATATGGAAGAATTGACAGATAAAGCATCACTTAATCAGAATGTCCTTGCTCCGCTTCAACTAGAAACCGGAAATCCCTCCGGAGATTTCATTACAACTGTGGGTTATGTCAAACCTCACTCCACGTGGGAAGAGCTGAGACTTTCCATTATACTCGGCTACAGCGTGTTATTCATTGAAGGAAGAAGTACTACATACGCATTGGATACAAAAGGATTCCCGCAACGCGCTATTGAGGATCCTCAGCAGGAGCCCTCACTAAAAGGGGCTCATCAAGGATTTATAGAGACAGGTTCTCAAAATATTGCCATGATCCGTCGTTATATTGCGGACAAAGAGTTAAAGGTGAAGCGGTATATTGTTGGGCAGCGGGGACAAACGCCAGTATCTTTGCTTTATTTGGAAGATGTGACCCAACCAGACATCATTAAAGCGCTGGAAGAACGGATTCAATCCATTGACGTGGATGCCATCATTAACACCGGAGAATTGGCTGAATTTATTGAGGACCAACCGCTTGCGTTGCTTCCCCAAATGATTACGACAGAGAGACCGGATACGGCTGCTTCTCAAATACTGCAGGGGCGTTGTGTCATTGTAGTGGATGGTTCGCCAAGTGTTCTGGTTGCGCCGGCTACGTTCATGTCTTTTTTTCAAACGGTTGATGATTACAGTTCCCGATGGTCCATATCGTCATTCCTCAGAATATTGCGCATTTTTGCCTTTTTCATCGCTATTTTTTTGCCTGGATTTTTTATAGCCGTCATTTCGTTTCATTTTGAGATTATACCATTGAAGCTGTTATTAACGCTTGGTGAGTCAAGGGGGCAAGTTCCATTCCCACCATTTGTTGAAGCGATCATTATGGAAATTACACTTGAGATGTTAAGGGAAGCGGGAGTTCGTCTTCCAGCTCCAGTAGGACAAACCGTAGGAATCGTTGGTGGTATTGTCATTGGACAGGCAGTTGTGCAGGCAGGATTAATCAGCAATGTAATGGTTATCGTGGTGGCTTTTACAGCTATTTCATCTTTTATTATTCCCAATCAAGACATGATGGCAGCTGTACGAATTATGCGGTTCATGATGATGATACTAGCTAGCTGGTTCGGATTTGTAGGACTTGTCATTGGCATGATGAGCTTCATCATCCGGCTAATAACATTAAACTCGCTCGGTAATTCCTATAGCACACCTATAGCACCATTTCGGGCCATGGATTGGAAGGATACCTTACTGCGGGTGCCTTTGTGGATGATGAACAACCGCCCTGTAAGCACGAAATCCCGCCAGTCGATAAGGCAGGGAAAAAGCAGAGGATGGAAGGAGAAGAAATAAACCATGAAGTCATTACGCCCGGTAACGATGCTTCAATTCATTCTTATTATTTCTTCTTTCCAAATCAGTGTTGCTTTTTTGTCTATTCCCAGAGAGCTGGCGAGGCATGCGGGAACAGATGGCTGGATGGTCATTTTCTTAGGCTGGGGGCTGGCCACGATATCCTCTGTAGTAATCGTCAAGCTGATGAAACATAGTCCAGACAGTTCAATACTCGAATTGATTCAGCGTTATACTGGCGTGTGGGCAGCAAAAGTAGCTGCTTTTATATTTATGATCTATTATTTGCTTCTGGCATATGACGGTTACATGATCGCTTCACTCGTTATTAAATTATGGTTATTGCCAAGCACGTATATCTATATTCTAGTTCTGCTGCTGCTCATCCCCACATTCCAGATTGCGCAACATGGTTTTCAGGCAATCGGGCGGTACAGCGAAATAGTCACAATGCTCTCCATATGGATTCCGTTCATTTATATATCTACACTGAGTAATGCCCATTGGCTCTATTTACTGCCCATCTTAAAAGAGGGATGGCTTCCGATTCTTTCATCCGTAAAATTTATGATCTATCCGATGCTTGGCATCGGCCTGGTTTTGTTTCTCTATCCCCAACTAGTCAACAAAGAAAAAGCATTACCTGCCATGATCATCTCCAACACGCTTACTTGCATCGTTTACTTGGGAATCACCCTGATTTGTTACGTGTACTTTAGTCCTGATGAGATCGGGGAGTATAACGACCCCGTGATTAGCATTATGAAGTCCGTTGAATTTCAGTTTATTGAGCGGGTGGAAGTGGTATTCATCTCATTTTATCTGTTCGTGTTTTCTTGCATATGGATTCCCTCCATGTATATTGTCTCGAGATGCTCCGCGTCCCTGGTAGGAAAAGGTCAGGAAAGATACCACCTTGCCGTGTGGTGTATTGTCATTGAAATTAGCTTTCTCCTCTATCGGCCCAGCTTTATCAAATCTACTCAAATAAACTACGCACTCAATTATATTGGTTTTATGATGGAGTTTGCTCTGCCTGCGGGTATTCTTCTATATGTAGCGATCCGCAAAAAGATGGGTGGGGGGCAACGCACATGAGATGGGTCGGAAAATTCATTATCTCGGTTGTTTCCTGCATTTTATTGGTTGCGCTCGCAGGTTGCGCCAGTGACAAAACCAATTTGGAAGATGCAACGGTTCCTTTGGCTCTTGGGTTGGATGTCAAAGATAAAAAGCTCCATTATTATATATCTGCCCCTGTATTCAGTAAAGACATTCAAAAGAAAAGCCGTGAAGGGGGAGGAATAGCAGAAGGTTTAAGACAGTCGAGAAATCAGCAGGATGCCCAATTTCCCGGTTCGCTTGCGGGACGTAATTTTCAAGTCATCATTGTAGGGAAACAATTGCTTCAATATAAGGATTGGTTTAAAGTACTTGATGTCATGTTTCGCGATCCTCGCAATACGATTACCGACCGCATCATTGCTTTTGATGGTCCTATGGAGGATATTTTTAATTTTCAAGCCAAAGATCAACCACCGTTACCTTTATTTATGAAAGCGATTGTCGATTCAGGAAGCAGAAGTTCAGCTACTGTAAAAACAACCGCGCAGGAGCTACATAGACAATTGTATGATCGAGCGATGACGCCTTCCATCTCGGAAATCAAGATCGAAAATAATAAAATCATGCTAAAAGGAACAACTCTTTTATCCCGAAAAGGGGATTACAGAACTTCGCTGACCTATCAGGAGACGTCACTTCTTCACATTCTGAAAAATGAAGCTAAACCAGGGGTCAGTCTCACTTTTTCTGTTGATGATTTACAACAAACCATGCCATTTAACATCGACAAAGTGAGTTTTTCTTTAGGTGACATTTCGGTGAAAACGAAATCCTCTTATGAAAATGGCAGATTTCAATTCAACATTAAAGTGAAGTCAATCGTCAGCATAACTGAAAAGTTTCTTGAATTTGAACTTCTGGAAAATTCCGAGGAAATGGCAAATAAATTAAGCAAGGAAATGAAAAAAAACATGGAGGCGCTTATTAAAAAGTGCCAAAATTATAATATCGATCCTTTCGGGTATGGTTTTTATGCCAGGGCATATCAGTATCCCTTATACAAGGAAGCACAGGCCGACTGGGGGAAAGAACTATCCCGAGCACATTTTGATTTGGAAGTTGATCTTCGAATCGGCTCCACTGGAGCAGTAGAATAATCGAGTATCCGGACATTAAAATTTGGGACTAGAACACTAGTTTAATCTTTCACGACACAAAACAACCGTTCTTGAAACGGTTGTTTTGTAGTTAACACCCAATAGTTACATTCTGGTTCCTATCTAATAAAAAGGTGCCTACTTTTCAATTAGCATGAGAAATTTTAAGATAAAATTTTGTAGAAGATATGCATAGTGTAATCGTTCGATTAAGTTGGAGATTAGACGAAAGTAATTGAGGAGATGGTAGCGTGGTGCCAATTGAAATCAAAGACATTGTGTCTAAGAAAATATTAAGTGAAGTAAAAGGTTATCTAGATATTGGTTTTACTCATTCACTAAATCCCTATACGGGTTGTGCATTTGCTTGCGAATACTGTTACGTCAGAGAAATGCCTATTCAAAAGTTTAAGGATATTCCTTGGGGATCGTGGGTGGATGTCAAGAAAAATGCAGCAGAAAACTATCTAAAGGAAGTCTCTCTTCTACGACGTAAAAACAAACCCATAAGTATATTCATGTCATCAGCCACAGATCCTTATCAACCTGTAGAGCAGAGGGCAAATATTACAAGAAGCCTACTGGAAGAAATGGATAAAAACCCACCAGATTCACTTCAAATTCAAACTAGAAGCCCGTTGGTTGCCAGAGACCTTGATATACTACTGAAATTAAAGGGAAAATGTAGAATTATGGTTTCAATGACAATCGAGACAGATCGCGAAGACGTGAAACGCATTTTTTCGCCCTATGCTCCTGGAATAAATTTAAGAGTTAAAGCCTTGAAAAAGATAAAGGATGCAGGGATACATACACAAGTATCTATTTCCCCTGTGCTACCTTTTTCACCTAATTTCGCTAACATGATACAGGGCATAACTGATCGAATTTGGATTGATACGCTATTGATTGGTGATGGTCAAATGGGGATGAGATCTGAGCGTTTAGGGATGCCACAATTCTTTGAGGCGAACGGCTGGGACAAATGGTACGAGAAAAGCATTCATCTGAAAGTAGAAAAATATTTTAAGGCAAGGTTCCCATCTGAAATAATTCATGTATCTAAAAACAGCGCATATCCATTTTGATTTTAACTAGCCATTCATTTAATGAGGATCTTGTCCGTTTTTTCTTCGATGATAGCGTAATAAAACTATTTCGAAGCCAAATGGAGACCATGTTCAGAAAAAGTCTGATTGAACATCTGGATTCAATCAATCTCGATCAAGACTGGGACAGAGACATTACAGTACAATTTTTAATTTCAGCATCAGTGGGTGTATTGGAATGGTGGATTATCCGTTCAATGCCGTATCCGCCATCCGTCATGGTTGAACAATTTTGGAATTTGCTGAACCAAGTTGTCGAAGGACACGAACATCGTTCCATTGCAAGTCGCTAATTTGGCGGCTTTTTTTTGTGTTTTTTTATGTTTCATGCTGAGGGACAAGAACATAGCCCCATCGAAATCTCTACTACTTTATCGGTACAAGTTCTTATCCCGATCCAAGGACAAGAACTTGTACTGATTACCGATTAGTAGAACTCCAGAAACAAGGGATAGGGAACGTGCGTTCTTTATATATGTTATACATGAGTGTTATATTTTTTATGGAAATGGCGATCTCTGTTGACAAAGCATGTCGGTTTTGTACCTCATAGAGGTGAATGACAGCGTGGACTCGATGGGATATCGGATTATTTGACGTTAAGAAATTAAATTGTATTTGAAGGGCTATTTATATAAATCTATTTAATCAGATTCAAACCTGAGGTTTGGAGTCTGCTTCTTTTTGTAAGTTAGTAGATAAGTAGGTTTAATGAATATGCTTTTACGGACCTAATCCTTACGTTGTTGGACGCAACTTGAGGAATAAAGGTTAAATATACTATGTGGAGGCATTATGAAACAATATAAAGTGATTTACCCACATGTTTCAAATTATCCTGTTCCAATTGTTTTATCTAAAGGAGATATTGTTATCTACGGAAGAGAAGACACTGAATTTCCAAACTGGATTTTTTGTGAAGCAATCCATTCTAAAAAGTGCGGCTGGGTACCAAAACAAATATTAAGTACACCAAATGAGGAACACATAGCGACTGCGTTAACACACTATTCTGCACACGAATTAACTGTAATTCCTGGTATGTTAGTTGAAAAAGAACTTGAACTTAATGAATGGAGTTTTGTTCGCACGCCAGAGGGTGAGAAAGGATGGGTACCTAATAAGGTTTTAGTTATAAAGAATGTTAGCGAGCAAGATTACTTATGATCTTAATCAATGAACAATCCAATTGAGGAGTATACAGGGCATAAAATGATTCAAAAAACAGTCTAAACATATGTAAAGACTTGAATTTTTGAAGACGTTAATCTGAAAAGATGTCGAGGGACAAGAACATGGTCCTATTGCCGATTAGATGAATGGCTAAATGGAAGGCATTGTAGTTAAAATTCAATTAACACGATAACACATAGAGTATTCACATCGTTATGGAACAAATTCCTTGAAGAGAGTTCTCCTAATTCATAAAACAAAAGGTATATTTTTTACATTAATAGTATAGTTTCTATATTACTCATTTTATGATTCCTTATTTGAAATTACGAATTTAATAAATGTCTTCCGTATGTCCAAGAGTGTGCACGTAAAATCTGCTCATTTTTTCTGGACTGATCAGTTCAGATATGTTATATTTTTGAAACGGGAGGTGTTACTTATCGCCAGGACTAAAGAATTTGACAAAAATCAAGCGTTACACGAAGCAATGCTGTTGTTTTGGAAAAAAGGATACGAGGCTGCCAGCATACCGGATTTACTGGAAGTGATGGGCATTAGCCGATCCAGCCTTTATGATACGTTTTCCGACAAGCAAACCTTGTACAGAGATGCCCTGGAGCATTATAAAAAAGGGAGTTCCAATAAGCAGACCATTCTTGAACAAGCATCCAACGTTAGAGGTGGAATTCTTCAGTTTTTTGAATATCATATTGCTTCCGCATACGATACGAGCCTACCGGGCGGATGTTTTGTAACGAATACAGCTACAACATTGGAGTCACCAGATGAACAGATAAATGTCTTGATACAGACTAGTTTTTCGGATTTGGAACAAGCATTTTGCGAGCTTTTGGAGAAGGGCCAACAATCGGGAGAGATAGATAAAACAACAGATATCAAAACAATGTCTTATTTATTGCTGAATTTACATCAAAGCATAAATATTATGGCCAAAACAGGTCAAAATCCAGAACGTGCAAAAGAGATGATTAATTTTGTAATTGCAGGGATATAATTTTTTTTAGCAATATTGGAATGATTGTTCCGTTATTATACTCCTCATATTTTGAAGGTGTCATTTGAAGAGTATCTGTAAGACCATTTTTTTTTGATCATTCTGGAACATTCATTCCGTTATCGAAACAATCCATCAACAATAAGGAGATGCAACCAATGAAGGTATCGTTTATTGGACTTGGAAATATGGGCCTTCCAATGGCACAAAACCTGTTGAAAGCGGGGTATGACGTAGTCATCTTTAATCGGACCCTTGAAAAAGCTGAACCATTAATAAAACAGGGAGCACGTTATGTCCAAACACCACTAGAGGCAGCGAAAGAAAGCAATCTTGTAATTACCATGTTATCTGATGATGCTGCTTTGAGAGAGATTGTTGAGGGACCAAATGGAGTTCTGAACGGATTATCTGAAAATGGAATTCACGTATCTGCCAGTACGATCAGCGTAGATCTGGCTCGGAAATTATCCGCTTTGCATGCGGAGAGAAACCAGCACTTTGTGTCTGCCACCGTAATGGGGCGCCCGGATGCGGCTAAAGCAGCTACATTGCGCATTATTTTAGCTGGTCCTGAACACGCAAGACAACGAGTACTTCCCATGTTAACAGCACTAAGTCAAGAGATATTTGAGATTGGGGATCATGGCGAAGAAGGTAACATTGTCAAAATAGGCGTTAACTTTCTGATTGCTTCAATGCTGGAAGCTTTGTCGGAAGCGCAGCTCATGGTTGAAAAGCACGGCATTAAGCCGTCCCGATATATGGATGTTGTGAATGCTCTTTTCCAATCTCCGGTATATCAGAACTATGGCGCGATCATGACAGAACAGCGCTTTGAACCAGCCGGTTTTAAAATGAAGCTCGGGTTAAAGGATGTTGCATTAGCTATCGAGGCAGCCAAGTCAGTTCAAGCTCCACTACCTTTAGGTCAGCTTATTCATCAACACCTCTCGGAAGGAATTGCCCATGGTTATGGCGAGTTGGATTGGACGGCTTTAATCCGTTGTCTTGAACATTCCTCTTAAGGAAAGAAAATATAAGGAGAGATTAATTATGGAAATAGGTGTTACTTCATTCGTAGAAACAAAGCCTGATACTGAGACCGGAGTTGTCATTAGTCATGCTCAGCGATTGAGAGAAGTCGTCGAAGAAATCGTCCTTGCAGATCAGGTAGGACTTGATGTGTTCGGCGTAGGTGAGCATCACCGTGAAGATTATGCGGCTTCTTCACCGGCAATGGTGTTGTCCGCTGCGGCGCCCCTCACAAAACGAATTCGATTAACAAGTGCTGTGACGGTCCTATCTTCAGCAGATCCTGTCCGTGTGTTTCAGGATTTTGCCACGCTGGACGGTCTCTCCAATGGACGTGCCGAGATTATAGCTGGCCGGGGTTCCTTCATTGAATCCTTTCCGCTGTTTGGTTATAACCTGCATGACTACGAGGATCTATTTAATGAAAATATTGAACTGCTTCTTAAATTACGGGAATCTGAGAAAGTAACTTGGAGTGGAGGCCATCGACCAGCGATACATAATCTGGGGGTATACCCGCGTCCTGTTCAGGATTCTATACCTGTATGGATTGGTAGCGGAGGTACTCAGGAGTCTGCCATACGTGCTGGAATTCTAGGTCTGCCACTAGTTCTTGCAATTATCGGTGGTAATCCAACGAAATTCGCGCCACTTATAGAACTGTATAAAAAGGCGGCAGCTCATGCCGGTCATGATGTATCGCAGCTTCGGGTAGGTTCACATTCTATCGGATTTGTTGCAGAAGATACGGAAAAGGCCGCAGAACTCTTTTTCCCGTCCACTCAGTACGGCATGAATAAACTCGGCAAAGAGCGGGGGTGGGCATATTATGATCGTTCCAGCTATGACGCTGCCCGCAGCTCTGATGGTGCGTTGTATGTAGGGGATCCGGAAACAGTTGCTCAAAAAATTATTCATCTGCGCAAGCATGTAGGAATTACACGTTTCATGATGTATGTTCCCTTAAGCACGATGCCACATGAGTTGGTAATGCGGGCTATAGAACTGCTCGGTAAAGAGGTTGCACCGCGAGTACGAGAGGAAATTTCCAAGTGGGAAGCTGAAATGAGATAAGAATTAACTGAAAAAACGTACACGATCGAATTCATTATTATATTTGGAGGAATTATCATGAGTATTGAGACACGTATATTACCAGAATTAAGAGAGGTTTATTCACAATTTCCAGGGTTTGAGTTGGAGAAAAATTTAGAGTGGAGCAGAAACTTAGTATCGGCTGCATCGGTGAAAAATTCAGAGCATGTAAACACAACTAGCCGGAAAATTCCGAGAGTTGGAGGTGATATGCTGGTCAAAATATATGAACCTGCCGATCGAACGAATGATTTACTACCAGCCATGTTATGGATTCATGGGGGTGGGTACGTGTTAGGACATCCCGATATGGACGACAAATTGTGCGAACGTTTTGTTCAGACAGCAGAATGTATTGTCGTATCAGTCGATTATAGGCTCGCTCCTGAGCATCCATATCCTGCGGGGATTGAAGATTGTTTTGCTGGATTGGTATGGATGACGGAGGAAGCAGCAATGCTTGGCATTGATGTGAATCGGGTTGCGATTGCCGGTGCTAGCGGTGGTGGAGGGCTGACAGCAGCACTCGCGCTGATGGCACGTGATAAAGGAGGTCCGTCTATTATTTTCCAAATGCCATTGTACCCGATGTTAGATAATCGCAACATCACGCCATCTAGTCATGAGATTACAGAAGAGGGTTCAGTCTGGAACCGAACGGACAACGTGGCTGCTTGGAATATGTACCTTGGTGAGGAGAACGATGTCAATGGAAGTTCTTCTTATGCAGTACCTTCGAGAGCAGAGAACTTGGCCGGATTGCCGCCAGCCTATACTTGTGTAGGTCAGCTCGATCTATTCCGGGATGAGACGATGGAGTACGTGGCACGACTAGCACAAGCAGGTGTGGATGTAGAATTTCACCTCTATCCAGGTTGTTTCCACCTTTTCGAAATTCTTGCTCCAGAAACAGAAGTGAGTCAGCGCGCTGTTCAGGGTTACATGGATGCAATGGCCCGTGCACTTCATCCCAACAGGGTTCTTTAGAGCTGCAGAGGGAAGCCGATGCGCAGTAAAATAGCTAGAGGTCACGTTATAAACCAAACCAAATCGCCGCAAGTTTGCGGCGATTTGGTTTTTACCTAGATTTTATCGTGCATTATTGCTTCTTCAAGCCATTGTCGGAGAAAATATACGATAATCGTTATATCGATTGATCGATTCTCAATTACGAGCGAGTACGGAGAGCGCTACATATATTTTCAGAAAAGTTGTCGAGGGACAGGAACATGATCCCATTGAAGTCGCTATTTTAGTGGCTTTTTTTATTTTATCGGTACAAGTTCTTGTACCAATTACCGATTAGATGTTTATCTAAACAAAAGCGATGTAGTTATAGATTCACTCCCACGCACAGCCCTTGCTTCTGAAGATTTTAGATTCCGAGCCCTCCAGCAATGTTGATGGTTTCACCAGTGATGTAGCCTGCATGTGGTCCGGCGAGCTCCGCTTTCAATCCCGCATAGTCAGTGCCCCTTGAAGGGTATGTAATCACCGAGCAAGGAACCGACAATAATAATACGTCCGCCGTCCTTTAGCTTTGGTGCCGCCGCACGGGTAACGGCGATCGATCCCATGACATTGACTTGCCACTTTTGATTGTATTTTTGTTCGTCCAGGTTGAGGTCGTCTACCATCTGGTCCTGGATCGCGATGCCGGCGTTGTTCACAAGGATATCGAGCTTGCCGAATTTAGCAATGGTGAATATGAACGCCGGAATTTCGAGACGAATGTCTTCCGCACCTTTAATGTGGTCAGTCGGGCTTTGTCTCAGCAAAGGCAGCAGAGAACGGGACACATTATTAATTTCTCGACGGCAGGCTTCTTTGACTTTGGGGGAAGCTCGATCTATGCGGCTACCAAGTTTGCGGTGGATGGAATGAGTGAAGCGCTGGCAGAGGTTGTTCAGCCTTTTGGCATACATGTCAGCCAGGTTATTTCCGCACTAACTTTCTTTCAAAGGGTTCGTTCGGTGTAAACTTCGTGAACCCCATAGAAGACTACAAAGAGCAGCGTAAGGCTCGGGTGTCAGCCGTGAGTGCATATGACAATAACCAGCCGGGAGATCCGGAGAAAGCAGTCAAACTTCTGATCCGGATCACTGAATCCATTGATTTATTACAAGTTATGTTTCGTTAGGGGGAATGTTGCGGATCATCTGCGAATCGACTATTAAACCATTTCCATTTTAATCCAAGGGTAGTAAAATCAGTTGTACCACCACTCGTATGAATGCTGATGCAGATAGGGATTGGAGATCGTCAGTATAGGAAGGAGGCGCTTAGATGTTCATGTTTCGAAGTCTTTTTATTTTAAACTTGTTGATGATATGCCTGATGTCAGGCTTGGCTGCTTGTTCTGAGCCAGATCAATCGGAAGATAAGGGTGCTTCGACAAAGGCTGACTTCACGGAGCAGATACAGAGCCTTAATCTGAATCTGGAAGAACCGGCATGGAAGCTGGATACCACCCCCGTGAATCTAACGTGGTTCGTTGGAGCCGAATGGTACGGGCACACTTGGGGTGAGAGCCTGACTTCCAAATATGTCACCCAAAAAACAGGGGTCAATATCGAATTTGAAGTATCCACTGGTGAACCAAGCGAGATGTTATCACGGATGTTGACAACCGGTAGTCTGCCGGATTTGATAACCATCGGCTCCTGGGAGAGTGCGGTTAACAAACTTCGGGAGAGTAAGCTCATCTATGCCCTGGATGAGCTAGCCAACCAGTATGATCCTTACTTTTACAAGGTAGCAGGTGATGGTGCTCTACAATGGTATCAACAGGAAGACGGCCATACCTATGTCATCCCCAATGATGCGTACAGTCCCGAACAGATGCGTTCAACCGGCTTGACGGGAGCGAACCAAACCTTTCTTGTACGTAAAGATCTGTATGAGTCGATGGGCAAACCGGACCTTACCACACCGAAGGGTTTTCTAAATGCATTACAATTGCTGAAGAATCAATATTCTGTTTATAAAGGCCAGCTGATCAGTCCGTTTTGGGCACAGGGGAATGCATCCTATGGGATGACCGAATATTTGCAAAATCTGCTTGCGATCCCCCATGAACAGAACGGTAAAGTATACGACCGAATGACAGATCCCGATTATATCGAGTGGCTGAAAACATTTCGTACCGCTTACGAGCAGGGACTGATTAATGTTGATTTTCTGGTCGACTCCAGTGCACAGGTGCAGGAAAAAACCAACCATGCCCAATATTTTATGATGATCCGGGAATGGACAGACATATCGGATCTCAATTCGAAATTGGAATTCCTTACGAATCAGAGTTCAACCTATATTGCTGTAGATGGACCCCGGAGCAGCAGGGGAGAATCCGCCAAACTGTTTCCCGGCAGTATGGATGGCTGGATGGTTACGATGATTAGCAGATCCACGGAAAACCCTGAACGAGCCATCCGATTTTTGACCTATCTGGCCAGTGAAGAAGGCCAACGGGATTTATTTTTGGGCAAAGAAGGTGAAACCTGGGCGATGAAGAACGGCAAACCGCAGTTGACGGAAGCAATGGTTCAGTTGCATGACACGGATAGGGAGCGGCTGGAAAAGGAATATGGCATTATGGATACCTACTGGATGCTGCGAAACCCTGCTTTTGTTAACAAGTGGAGACCTGAGAATGCTCCATCCATTAAGCAAATGGAAGAGTTCGCCAACCAACAGGCCGATCTGGACAGCGGCATCTATAAGGGACTAGATCCTGTAGGTGATTCCGATATAGCGTTAGCCTGGTCACGTATTTCTCAGAATTGGGAAGAAGTGCTGCCAGAACTGATTACAGCGAAGGATGAAGCTGCCTTTGACAAAATTTTTGAGAATTTTCTGATACGTCGTGTGAACTACGGCTTTAACCAGGTGATGGAATATCGCCAGGCTGAACTGGAACTGCGGAAAGCCAAGATAGCCAGATAACCATTCCCTACATTGTTAACTAACAGCTAACTGGTGATATATGGTATATGGTATAACAAAGGTGGTGAATACATCAGAATGAAATACCTGCTAACGAGATTGAGGAAGCTTTATCGCAATGCCCGTATATCCCAAAAGCTGTTTCTGGCATTTAGCCTGATGATTGCCATACCTGTTATTTTGATATCCTTTGTATATATCCGCATGCAAGAAACCCAGCTATATAAGGATGCTATGGCAACGGGCAACAGCCACGTTTCATGGTTGAATGAACAATTGCGCAGAAGAATGGACATGATTGAGAACGCTTCCAATACAGCCCTCACTCAAAAGTCATTTGTGGATTTTATTCATTCCAATATGCTTGTAGATGGATTACGTCTGGTGAAGTTTAAGCAAAACCAGTTTGAGCAGATGCTTAATATCATTCAAAGCAATGCGATGATCAGTGAGCTTAGCTTTTACGTCGATAACCCAAACTTGTATGAAATCTGGCCTGAAATCTATCATTATAAGAAATTTTGGCCGCAGGATTATTGGGTAAAGCTTCGGGACGAAGGTGGTGCGGCTTACCGTTTATTTTCTTTTAGGGAGGGTGAACACACTTTATCCTACTATCGTCTGGTTCGTCTTCAAGGGCAGGAACAAAAACGCCCTAGTATTATGGAAGTGCGAGTCCCGCACAGCATGTTTTTCAGCGACCTGCTCCAGGAGAGCAAGGGAGACTTCTTTTCGGTGTTGATGAACGCAAGCGATCCTCCCGAGTATGTTTACAATCCCCAGCATGAGTTTTCTGAGAAGTACGGGCAGGGGATGGAAGAGATCCTTGGCAGTATTCATCGCCAGCTGGATATATTGCCACAGAAAAACCCGCTTCAGGTTAAGGTGGGAGATCAGAGCTTCTATGCATTGTATCGATACATCGCCCCGTTGAACACTTATGTGGTTGATATTGCTTCCCATCAGGCATTGATGAAGGGGCCGCGCAGTTGGTATGCATTTGTGGTAACGATTACATTATGTGTATTGCTGCTGATTATGCTACTCGTATCCCAAACGACGCGGCGTATTTTCCGGCGGTTGGACAGCGTACTGGTATCCATGCGTCAGGTACGGAAAGGCGAGCTGGATGCAATGATTGATACAGGCCTTGATGAGAACGAAAGAGGGGATGAAATCGATGAGGTGGCGGTGAATTACAATAAAATGTTACAAGAGGTCAAACGTCTAATGACACAGGTCGTGGATAAACAGTTAATTGCCAAAAACGCACAATTGCACTCCTTGCATTCGCAGATTAATTCTCATTTTTTATATAACGCCCTGGAATCGATCCGTATGGTGGCAGAGGTACAGAGGCAGCCTGCTATAGCCAATTCATTGGTGTCGTTGGGCTCCCAACTACGTTACAGCATGCAGTGGCGTAGCGATACCGTTGCTTTTCGTGAGGAGCTTGCCAATATCCAAAGTTATATTGAATTTATCAACTTTATGGAAGGCGGCAGTATCGTTATGACGGCGGATCTTCCTCAGGAGATACTTCGCTACGCCATTCCCAAGATGTGTATGCAGCCCATCGTTGAAAATGCAGTTCATCACGGGGCGCCTTCAGGCGGCAGGGTAACTATAGAGATTACCTTTTCTGTGGAGAATGACAGTCTGCTTTTCATTAACATAAGAGATGACGGAAAGGGGTTAGAGCCTGAGATGTTACACCGTCTTCAGGCAGTACTGCGGAGCGAATCGGATACACCGATGGTTACTAGCAGGAGCGGACTTGGTTTGGAAAACGTGAATAAGCGGTTGCAGCTTCATTATGGCAAGAATTGTGGTCTTTGGATTGATAGTGTGCAAGGTGCATATACCTGCGTAACGATACGCTTGCCTTGGGAAAATGTAAATCTTGGAGGGTGGTAGAGCATGATTAATCTCCTGATTGTGGACGATCAAAAACACATTCGTGACGGCCTGCAGGCCATGCTGCATCAATTTCCTCTGGAGCTGAGCAACATATACTGTGCCGCGAGCGGGATTGAGGCGCTGTGCCTATTGCGGCAGCATTGCATTCACATCGTTATTACCGATATTATGATGCCGGATATGGATGGGTTGGCACTCATGGCTCAATCCAAAGAGGAATACATGGATGTGGAATACCTCATTATCAGCGGTTATAGTGATTTTACATATGCCCAAAAAGCTATCGGGCTTGGGGCAAAGGGCTACTTGCTCAAACCTTTGAAGCGAGAGGATCTGCAACATTCCCTGGAGCATGTATGGCAAGAGATCCAGACACGGCAGGCACTTACGCATAATATGCAGCGTGTATCCCGTCTCGCCCAAGAGACCGATCGTAAAGAATTAAGAATGTTTATGCAAGGTGCGTTAAGTGATGACGCATGGATTCTTCAGATTGAGGAACAAAATGATGCGTTATGGCGTAATTATCGCCTAGCCCTGCTGCGGGAAGAAGTTTGCATGAACCAGCCCGGAGCCAGCAGCGCCCATAGCATGGAAGCCATTGCTTATCGTGTGTTTGGCAAACAAGGTTGTATTTGCCTGCAACATCGCCCATACCTGATTCTTGCGGTGGATGCGTCCATAGATCCAAGTGTTTTGCCTGCAGCGCTCAAGGAAGGAAAGATCGATGCCATAACGGCCATGACGAACCCGATTCAGGGGTTAAAAGAACTTCCCGACAGCTATAACCAAGTGCTTGAGCTCTATCGGCACAGTTACCTGTTTCCTGATCAGTCCAGTATCTTCCCAGCGCATATTGAGCATATGGAACAGCAGTGGCAACTTCCCTATGAAGACTTATATGAACTGTTCCAGTCGGTTGGAACAGATAACAGTGGAACAATAACGAAGGGTATTTCTGCAATATTTCACAAAAAGGTGCTGCAACGTTATCCCATTCGCTATACTCAACAGCTCTGCGCCGCCACTATTCAGATGATGGAGGAATACGAACGGGTTATCCGCCCTTATATGGGGGAAGAAAAGCTTGACCTTGAATCATTGCGTAACCTCTTTGATTATCCAGGGATGCGTGAGTATATACAAGCACTGCAACAGCAGCTGCTTCGGCTAAATCAGTTATATTATGACTATAAGTGCAGCTATCGCCATTCGCAGGATCTAAATGAAGCCATTCGTTTTATACACGAGAGTTACCACAAACCGCTGGACCTCGCGATGGTATCCAATCATATATCGCTTAATTATGCTTATTTTTCCAATCTGTTTAAGAAGAATATTGGTAAAGGTTTTGCTGAATACCTACGAGATGTGCGTCTGGATAAAGCGCGGCGGCTTCTCGCCGAAACCGACCATAAAATTGTGGAGGTGGCTGCTATGGTTGGCTATGAAAGCTACAAAAGCTTTACACGCGCGTTCCGACTTGTGATGCAGATCCAACCCACAGAGTACCGACAGATGATGCGGCAGAAGGCAGATTGAATCAAAAGCCAAAAAAATGGGATACCACAAAAACAATTGTACCTTTTCAGCAAATTAACCTATTCGATAGAATAAAGATATCCCTTCATGTAAGCGATTTCCTAAATGCACATGGATTGGGAGAAGCTATTATTCTATTAAAGGAGGGCAATTATGAAACCATCTCACTTTACGGCGAAACGGTTTATGAAAAAGGTGCTCGGTATGTTCCTTGTGGTTGTGATGCTGGCTAGTATTGGCATACTGCCAACTTCAAAGGTTCAGGCAGCGGGAACTACTGTAACCTCAATGGAGTACTTCTCACCAGCAGACGGGCCTGTTATTTCAAAATCTGGGGTTGGCAAGGCCAGCTACGGATTTGTTATGCCTAAGTTCAATGGAGGCTCCGCGACATGGAATGATGTTTACAGTGATGTAGGCGTTAATGTTAAAGTGGGCAACAACTGGGTTGATATCGACCAGGCAGGCGGTTATATCTATAACCAAAACTGGGGGCACTGGAGCGATGGCGGCTTCAATGGCTATTGGTTTACCCTCTCCGCAACAACCGAGATTCAACTGTACTCCAAAGCGAATGGTGTTAAGCTGGAGTATCAACTTGTATTCCAAAACATCAACAAAACAACCATCACAGCGATGAATGCGACACAAGGTCCACAAATCACAGCAAGTTTCACAGGCGGTGCAGGCTTTACATATCCAACGTTCAACAATAATCCTGCGGTCACTTATGAAGCTGTTGCGGATGATTTGAAGGTGTATGTCAAACCTGTAAACAGCAGCACCTGGATTGATATTGACAATAACGCAGCCAGCGGCTGGATCTACGATCAAAATTTTGGCCAATTCACGGATGGCGGCGGTGGGTACTGGTTTAATGTAACGGAGTCGATCAATGTCAAATTGGAATCAAAGACTTCTTCGGCTAATCTTGTTTATACCATTACGTTTAATGAACCTACAAGAAATTCATATGTCATTACGCCATACGAAGGAACAACCTTCACAGCAGATGCAAATGGTTCCATCGGGGTTCCGCTTCCGAAAATTGATGGGGGAGCGCCCATCGCCAAGGAACTCGGTAACTTTGTATATCAAATTAACATCAATGGGCAATGGGTTGATTTGAGTAACTCCAGCCAGAGCAAATTTTCATACTCCGGTAATGGGTACAACAATATGTCTGATGCCAATCAGTTCGGGTACTGGGCCGATTACGTCTATGGTCTGTGGTTCCAGCCGATCCAAGAGAATATGCAGATTCGTATCGGCTATCCACTGAACGGGCAGGCGGGTGGCAATATTGGCAACAACTTCGTCAACTATACCTTCATCGGTAATCCAAATGCTCCGCGTCCGGATGTATCCGATCAAGAGGATATCTCCATCGGAACACCAACCGACCCGGCAATCGCGGGCATGAATCTCATTTGGCAGGATGAATTCAACGGAACTACGCTGGATACAAGTAAATGGAACTATGAAACAGGATATTATCTCAATAACGATCCCGGTACTTGGGGATGGGGAAATGCAGAACTGCAGCACTACACAAACAGCACTCAAAATGTATATGTACAGGACGGGAAGCTGAATATCAAAGCCATGAACGACAGCAAATCTTTCCCGCAGGATCCGAATCGGTATGCGCAGTATTCTTCAGGAAAGATTAACACCAAGGATAAACTGTCCTTGAAATACGGCAGAGTCGATTTTCGTGCCAAGCTTCCTACAGGTGATGGTGTATGGCCAGCACTGTGGATGCTTCCACAAGATTCGGTATACGGCACTTGGGCTGCATCAGGTGAAATTGATGTTATGGAAGCGCGAGGCCGTCTGCCTGGATCAGTAAGCGGCACCTTACACTTTGGTGGACAATGGCCCGGAAACCAGTATTCGGGCGGCGACTATCACTTCCCGGCGGGGCAAACTTTTGCCAATGATTATCATGTATACTCAGTAGTCTGGGAAGAGGACAACATTAAATGGTATGTGGACGGCAAATTTTTCTATAAAGTCACTAACGAGCAGTGGTATTCCGCAGCTGCACCGAATAATCCGAATGCACCTTTCGATGAGCCGTTCTACCTTATTATGAACTTGGCAATCGGCGGAAACTTTGACGGTGGTCGTACTCCGAACGCCTCCGATATCCCTGCGACTATGCAAGTGGATTATGTACGCGTGTATAAAGAACAGTAATTTGCGATTTCGCGTAGAGCGAATGAAGATCAGATGGAACAGATGCTGGGCAAACCGGAAAATCTGAAATCTCATACTCTAAACTAGGCTTACGACCGATTCCCAATATTTCTACCTGGGAATCGGTCGTTTAAATTTAGACTTGATAATGTAGTTCATCGGCTGCAACTCTTGTCGAAGGACAAGAACATAGGTAACATACTGGTTACCTGAATAACCAGAAAACGATCCCTAGACGCAACATAGATAAGATAATAATGGAAAAATAAGATACATCTTTAGGAGGAAATATGAATCAGAAAGAATTTGAATCAGTCATCAATCTCCCTGCAAATATTCGTTATGAATACTTCATCAAAAAAGTAGTGGATTCAGAAGAAGTGTGGGGGCTTTATGAGAATGGTTGGTCAGTTACTGAAGATGATGAAGGTAATAAATTACTTCCCTTTTGGCCTAAGAAAGAATTCGCGGAATACTGTGCAACTGATGGTTTGGAAATTTACTCAAGTAAAAGTATGGATTTGTACGAGTTCATAGACGATTTTCTACCCAATTTAAAAAAAGAGGGTTTTAAACCTTCAATATTCTTAAATAATGCTGATTCTGCTGTATTAGAAGTCGATATATTAATTGAGGATTTAAAGACAGAACTTGAAAAATACTAACAGGATTGATAATGGCCATTCCCAGAATATCAACCGACCGGGGACGGTCGAATGTTATGAACTACGGGTACTGTTTATACTAGGCGAACAAGTGGAAAAGGTACGTCTTTAGAAAACATCGCTAAAAGGGATGATAACCACCATAAATAAGAAGTACAGTAAGTATATCAAAGCCTCAACGAAGGAGTTTGGAAAACCGTGAAAAATACGAGACGTAAACGAATAAAATTGGGTGATATCTACGCTATACCTCTGCCTAACGCTAAGTTTGCCTTTGGGAGAAGGCTTAAAGATGCCAGCATTGCAATCTATAATGTGATAAGTGACACGATAGAAGAGATACCTAAAGAAGAGGAATACCAATTTATCGTGGGTGTATATGATGATGTACTGAAATCAGGTGATTGGCCGGTCGTTGAGAATCGTCCGTTCCCGGATGAAGAAGAGGCGTGGCCCCCACCTGCTTGTATTATTGATAGGATATCAGGAGGGTATGAAATATATCATTTGGGAGAGATTAGACCTTCTACTCGCGAAGAATGTGAAGGGTTAGAGATGGCGGCTGCTTGGGAAGCTCATCATATTGTTGATAGAATAATGGGAGATGATAAGTGGCACCGAGACCCGAATAAATAGTGTACGAGTATACCATCTATGGTTCCAGAGATCAGGTGTAGCGGTTTGAACCGCTTTTTCACTTTCCAATACAAACATTAAGTCACGGCCTACATACGTTTCTATAGGGGTAACACCAATCGCTTTAACCATTTGCTCTGTTAAAGTACACTCTTCTGGCATCTTATATAAACAAAATCAACCGAGCCAAGCCCTCCTTTTACAAAGAGGGGCTTGGCTTGGTTTGCATTCAGATGTAAGTAGTAATGCAAAGTGAACTTGACACATAATGCAAAGTGAACTATTCTAAAAATGCAAAGTAAACATTGCAAGGACGTGATCACTTGAAGACAAGAATTGCAGAACTGCGTAAGCAACATAAGCTGTCACAGGAAGAGCTGGGACGAATTGTTGGTGTTACCCGGCAAACCATCACCTCTCTTGAAAGGGGAAAATATACGGCTTCCCTTATTCTTGCTTACAAAATTTCCAATTTTTTTGGACTCGCCATTGAAGATGTTTTTGATTTCAGCGAAGTGGAGGAAATGTAAATGGACAAATACAAGATTAAAGTAAATACTCGTAAAAACGTACTGTCACTGGTAGCCGCTGCTACCCTATTGATCTATGTAGGACTTATATTTTACCGAGGTGGACTACCCGATTTACCTAGTTTTATAAAGGGATTTCACACAGGTGCTTTTATCGGGGTTGAAGTGGCCATCGCTTTTTTCCTAGTCAGGTATATAAAAGCCAGTAAAAATGAAGCCGAGCTGAAGAAGCAGTATATTGAGGAGAATGACGAGCGGAGTATAATGATACTCCAGAGAGCCGGCACACTCAGCACAGCAATCATTCTCATTGGTCTGGGCGTCGCCTCCGTGATCGCCGGTTTCTTTAATCCCTTGATATTCTACACCTTACTAACTTGCTTATTATTTGTTTTAATCGTATTTTTTGCACTGTGGATGTTTTATGCGAGAGAAATTTAAGGTTTAGATCAAAGCAGTGGGGAGAGGTGAATGTTTACCGGATAACGATTTACGGACAGGTTAGTTTCGGTATATGGTATTATTTGTTTGATGGAGTAAAATAAAGGGTGAGACTAACATGAGTCAGCGTTTCCCAATAAAGGTAAGCATAACGATCAAAGGCTTAAAAGGGAGTGAACTATATTAATATACAGCATCCCTATTTACGACAAATTCAGCTTAAGAGGCAACAAGTACCCGCCTATAATCGTTACCCCTTTGATTTGGCGGTTATTCGAAACCTAAATTCTCTTGATTTCCACCCCAAGGTAACCTATATCGTAGGTGAAAATGGGATGGGCAAATCAACACTGATGGAGTCCATTGCTGTCGCATGGGGATTTAACCCGGAGGGTGGGACGGTCAACTTTTCCTTTTCAACCCAGGCTACTCACTCGAGCTTATATGAATATATACAATTGATCAGAGGTCCGCGACGCCCGAGAGATGGCTTCTTCTTCCGGGCAGAAAGTTATTATAATTTAGCCACAACGATCGATGAGTTGGACAGTCAACCTTCATTCGGTCGCCCTATTCGCCCTATTAAAGATTCGTACGGTGGCAAGTCCTTGCATGAGCAATCGCACGGAGAGTCGTTCTTTTCCACTTTCATTCATCGGTTCGGAGAGAATGGATTATATATACTGGATGAGCCTGAGGCTGCACTGTCTCCCCTTCGCCAAATGGCGATGCTGACACGAATTCATGAACTTGTTTTGCAAAACTCTCAATTTATAATTGCGACCCATTCCCCAATCCTTATGGCATATCCAGATTCGATTATCTACAATCTAAAGCCGGATGGTATCGAAGTCCAAGTATTGGAAGAAACCGACCATTATATGATTATGAAAGAGTTTGTGAATAACAAGGATCGGATGCTCAGAGAGTTATTCGAATATGCTCAAGATTAATTCCACTACTATCCTATAGAATCTAAAAGCTTAAGAGAGATCGTTACGCCTATTATATAAGCCTATTGGAAAGAGGATGGGGGGGATTATCAGCCAGTACTCCATATCGATTACCGATTAGTCGTGTATCTAATCGGCATGGTATCGCAAACTACTGAGCAACAAAAGATATAAGCAAAGATTTAGTAGCGATTGCTTCCGAGAATGGGGAAGCAATCGCTATGTTTTTTTGCGGATATTTTATTTTTTTGTCCGCCACATGTGTACAAAAAAATAAAAAGATGATACATTAAAATCAATATAACCCTTTTTATAACAGGTTTTCCCGGAGAATTATGTGTCTCCTGTACGAGGACATGCGTATATCGAGGAGGGAATGGAATGTCAAGTCAAGCATTGGACCAATTTTTAAGTTCGAACATCGAAGATCTAAAAACTAAAGGTCTATATAACGTCATCGATACGCTGCAGGGTGCAAATGGTCCTGTTATTCGTATCGACGGAAAGTCCCTAATCAATTTGTCTTCCAATAACTATTTGGGACTGGCAACAGATTACCGCCTGATTGATGCTTCAGTTAAGGCGTCACAGACATACGGGGCAGGCGCTGGGGCTGTGAGAACAATTAATGGTACGATGGATCTTCATATTGAGCTTGAAGAAAAACTGGCCCGTTTCAAAAAAACGGAAGCCGTTATCGTGTATCAATCGGGATTTAACTGCAATATGGCTGCTATATCCGCGGTAATGGACCAGCATGATGCGATTTTATCAGATGAGCTGAACCACGCTTCGATTATTGATGGCTGCCGCCTGTCGAGAGCCAAGGTGATTCGCTTTAAGCATTCGGATATGAATGATTTAAGACAGCAGGCGAAAGATGCGAAGGAATCCGGTCAGTACCATAAAATTATGGTCATCACCGACGGGGTTTTCTCCATGGATGGTGATATAGCAAAGCTGCCTGAAATCGTGAAAATAGCAGAAGAATTCGATCTGATTACTTATGTGGATGATGCCCACGGTTCGGGCGTTCTCGGAGCAGGTGCGGGAACCGTGAAGCATTTTGGATTGTCCGACCGCATTGACTTTCAAATTGGTACTCTTTCCAAGGCGATTGGGGTTGTCGGCGGTTATGTGGCGGGTAAAAAACAACTGATCGAATGGTTGAAGCTGAGAAGCCGTCCGTTTCTGTTCTCGACATCGCTACCTCCGGCTGCAATCGCTTCTTGTAGCGCTTCTGTCGACATTTTGATGAATGACAAAGAGCTGATCGAGAAGCTGTGGGAGAACGGCAATGATTTGAAAAATGGCTTGAGCCAGCTTGGATATGATGTAGGCCAAAGCGAAACGCCGATCACACCTTGTATCATTGGCGATGAAGTAACCACCCAACAGTTCAGCAAACGGCTTTATGAAGAAGGTGTTTACGCCAAGGCAATCCTGTTTCCGACGGTTCCGAAAGGAACCGGAAGAATACGCAACATGCCGACAGCTGCCCATACCAAGGAGATGCTCGATCAGGTGATCTCCGTTTATGAGAAAGTTGGCAAGGAAATGAAGCTGATTTAGCTGCATTCGCGGGAGTACATTTCGGGAGGAATGTCTTATGAACAAGATTTTGGTGACCGGAGCACTGGGCCAAATCGGTTCTGAGTTAGTTGTTAAATTACGTGAAATTTACGGTGCGGATCACGTCATTGCTACGGATCTCAGATCATCAGCCCACGAAATTACCCGATCCGGGCCATTCGAGCTGCTGGACGTTACGAATGATAAGGCGATGTTCGAAATCGCCAAGCGGTACGAAGTTGATACCGTCATCCATTTGGCTGCGCTGCTGTCGGCTACCGCAGAGGAGAAACCGCTACTTGCCTGGAATTTGAATATGGGTGGACTGATGAATGCACTTGAAATATCCAGGGGGCTCGGTTGCCAATTTTTCACTCCAAGCTCCATTGGATCTTTTGGTCCTTTGACTCCGAAAGACAATACCCCTCAGGATACGATCCAGAGGCCCAATACGATGTACGGCGTGAACAAAGTGTCCGGCGAACTGCTTTGTGATTATTATTTTCACAAATATGGCCTAGATACTAGGGGGCTGCGATTCCCGGGTTTGATATCTTATATGACGCCTCCCGGCGGAGGAACGACGGATTACGCCGTGGAAATTTATTACGCAGCCGTGACGGCTGGCCGGTATACATCTTATATCGCCAAGGACTCAAACATGGACATGATGTATATGCCGGATGCCCTGAACGCTATCATCGATTTGATGGAAGCGGATTCTTCCCGGTTGATACACCGAAATTCATTTAATGTCACCGCAATGAGCGTGGATCCGGAGGCGATCGCTGCAGCGATTCGGGATGAGCTTCCCGGCTTTATCCTCGATTATGACATTGATCCGAAGAGACAGGCGATTGCCGATAGCTGGCCGCATTCCATTGATGCGACAGCAGCGAAAACAGAATGGGGATTTCATGCTCGCTACGACCTGAAGGCCATGACGAAGGATATGCTTTCACAGCTGAGCGAGAGACAAATGCTTCGCAAGGCTTAAAGTTATTATGAATTCGATCGAAGAGTGACATCGCTAGAAAAAAGCAATTCGGATTAAATCCGAATTGCTTTTTTACTGCAAGAAGGGGAAATTATAAAAAAAACAAAAACAGAACGAAAATGTCGAGGGACAAGAACATTGTTCCATTAAAGTCGCTATTACAGCGGCTTTTTTTGTTTTAAGGAACCAAGTTCTTGTCCCAAGCCAAGGACAAGAACTTGGTGTCATTTCGAATTAGGCAGCTATCTAAATAGCATCATGATGAAGATCATGTGGCAAGAAAAAAGCACATGAATTTAAGAATTCGCGTGAATAACAATTTTTTTATTAGAAATAACGTTTTTCGGTAAAGACCAATCAATCTGCGCCAACCATCGGGACGCGAATATGTGCTTACGAACTCGTCGATGTCGGTTTCGTAGATTGCTCTTGGTATCTCACGCTCATGCTTAGGAACACGAATTGTGGCTTCTTGGCAGAGGTAGTAATTCAAATGTTCGTGTCCAAATATGAAGATGTATGAGGATTTATACTTAACGGGGATATTCTGCTTTGTAGTGGTGGAAATTACCCATTGAGCAAGTTGATTCAAAGTATATCGGACTCGCATTATAGCCACGTAGCTTTTGTCATGTGGATTCATGACAGGCTCATGGTACTTGAAAGCGTTGAGAACGCCGGACTAAGGGCAGTACCGTTATCTTCGTATCTGACTGCAAACATTATTCTATGCCTGCCTGGTTCTGACAGATCTAAGCAGGAAGTCGAGCCAGATCAGATTCGGCAAGAATAGCCTTTCTGTTCAGATCATACTAGTTTATTATTAAGTATCCTTCAGCAAGTCAACCATGTTAGAATAGTGAATTTCACTCAGTTGCTCGATAAAGTTATCTACCCTGTAGTTCTCCGGTTCAACTATCCAGAGACAAATTACTCCTACCAATCCAGATATCATGTATTCGAGGCCAATTTTTATCTTCTCATCGTGGCGATGATCGCCGATTCCCGAAAAAATGATCGTTTTAAAAGCCTCTTTCAAGTATACGGAGAAGTTTGGATAAATATTTTGAGTGATCATTGTCTTAAAAAATATCATATTGGCTTCAATATCGTCGAAAATCGTTTTTAACATGGTAGCAAACATATCTTTATCCATCTCATGAATTGAACTCACTTCCAGGCTTAAACAAGCATTTAAACTCTCCACGTTTTCCTGAAATAACTTCTCCATGAATTGAGGTTTATCTACATAGTGCAAATAAAATGTGTTGCGATTTATCATCGCTTCTTTGGCAATGTCCTGCACAGTAATTCTTTCATAGCCTTTGGTTTGTACTAATCTCAGAAACGCTTCTTTAATGGCTTTCCGCGTTTTGAGAATGCGCAGATCCACTTTATCTTTACCCAATTCGTGCTTCCCCTCCATAAATAATGGTCGGATTTATCAAAAGTGATGTTTAAATAACACATTGAATTATATCAACCATTGAGTCCTTTAAGTGTACGTTTTACAATTAAAACTGTCAATTGAACTCACTAACTCAATCATAAAAGGAGAATCATAAATGAAAACACTGGCGATTGTTGGTGCAGGTAAGGGACTAGGATTATCTATTGCGAAGATCTTTGGCAAGCGCGGCTTCCAAGTGGCATTAGTTGCAAGAAATGTTGCAAAACTGCAAGATATGGTGGATGAACTGAAGGCGGATGGTATCGAGGCAGCTTATTTCGTAGCAGATATTTTTAACAAGGAACAGATTGCACAGGCTGTGACCAACATGAAAGAAAAGTATGGTCAGATTGATGTGTTGGAATTCAGTCCAACAGCAGGCAATTATCCTCCCACTTCTGTATTGGAGTTAACGGCGGAGAACGCCAGGGACGCATTTGAGGCGAATGTGGTTAGTGCCATCCATGTCGTCAATGCTGTTCTCCCTGATATGCTCGCCAGGAAAGAGGGAGCCTTACTCTTTACCTCAGGGTTATCCGCCATGTACCCTGTGTCCATGATGGGGAATATCGGTATTGCTCTTTCAGGGTTACGCAATTATGTTGCTAATCTTCATACTTCATTGTCTGCTCAAGGGATTTTTGTGGGCCACCGCTCATTAGGTTTATTGATCAAGGAGTCAGGTACTGGCGCAATTAATGATCCGGATGTAATTGCCGAGATGTGGTACCAGGCCTATGTAGAGAAAAACGTATGGGAAGAAGAATATCCTAAGGGTGTTACCCCCGAAACCATTTTGTTTTAACATTGGTGATGATTTCAGCAGGTCATAACATACAGTTGTAACAAAGTAGATTAGCTTGAGAACTAGGCATATATTTTGTGCTAAGAAACGGCTTGAAAGAGATGAAGAAGTCGCTAATTTAGCGGCTTTTTTTGTTTTTCGGTACAAGTTCTTGTCCCGAGTCGAGGACAAGAACTTGTACCGATTTCCGATTAGATAAAAACCTAACTAAGTTTCATGCAATTTCATTTAACAAATGTGTAGGAAAAATAAACTAATTGTCCAGTGAAAATATAGTATTTTCTTAGTGTTTAGGTTAAAGACAAGTCCCTGTTTAAGCACTACATGCTACACGCGTAGGTTCTTTAATAAATGATTGGAAATGGAATATAAAAAGGAGGACGTAACCCGCGAAGGCGCGGAGGGCAGTGCTTAGACTTTCATGAATAAAAGAGGTGTCTGTGGTATTATATGTAATTATGGGTTATGAAATAAATGGATTATTTGAAAAGAAAATGGGGGAATCAAAATATGGAACGTAAAATTCAACTAATGGAAACCTACGTAAATATCGACTTTGGAAACTCACCCTTTTTAAAATTAGATAAAGGGTTGCAAATTCCATACTCTTCAATCGAGGGAATAACAACAGGTAGACCAATACCCAATGCTTTTAAACTATATGGTGCTTTATTAGGAGAAAAGAGAAATGGGTTATTTAGATCAAATGGTGGTTATCAACTCCACTTTTTTGAAAATGAGCTTGAAACTCTTCATTTAGATTTGAATAGCTTAAAAGTTGGTATGTTCAGCATATCAAAGTTGATCATTGGTGTTGAAAATCCTGAAGAAATAAGTGAAAATATTTCCGAAAGAGTGAAGTGATAATAAAGGAAAAGTGTATTACGAACGTGAGACGGTGGAACTTCGAGAAAAAAGCTTACGAGCTCAAAAACTTGTGAAGACAGATAATGGTTGCGATCTAGAGGAGAAGAAATAATATGTGCGACAAGACAACGGCAAAAAGGATCACTTCATTGTAGAATATAAGAATTATGAGATGGGCGGGAATTGTACATTTTTTCGGGGGAAGTGCTTTATTATGTGTACTAGGAAAGAATAAGCGGGGCTTATACAATAACATTAGAGATTGTAAACGCTTGCTTTTAATTCTGAGGATGCAATCAACGAATTACCGTAATCCCGTATATGAAGGATTCTATTATTCCAATACCAAAGGAGATGCCTTATGAATCAACAACAACTACCTAAGCCCCACCAGCCGCTCGTAACCCACATCTTCACTGCGGACCCGTCCGCCCATGTCTACGAGGGCAAAATCTACATCTATCCTTCCCATGATCTCGATCATGACGAGCCGAGCAATGATAACGGCGACCAGTATAAAATGGAAGATTATCATGTCCTCTCGATGAACAACTTTGACTCCCATGTGGTCGATCACGGCGAAGCGTTGCATCTTAGAGATATTCCGTGGGCCTCCAAGCAGCTCTGGGCACCAGATGCCGCTTATAAGAACAATACCTATTACCTGTTCTTCCCGGCACGGGATCATGACGACATCTTCCGTCTGGGTGTGGCAACATCAGAGTCTCCGGCAGGCCCATTCATGCCGCAACCGAATTATATGGAAGGCAGCTTCAGTATCGATCCGGCCGTACTGGTGGATGACGACAATCAGTCATACATCTATTTCGGCGGACTCTGGGGTGGCCAGTTGGAGAAATGGCAGACCGGCAGCTTCGTGCCAGATGCAGAAGGACCTGCTCCTGACCAGCCGGCGCTTGGACCGCAAGTTGCACTGCTTAGCGACGACATGCTGTCCTTCCAAGGCAAGCCTGCCGAGATATCGATTGTCGATGAAGACGGGAATCCGATTCTGGCTGGGGATGAGGAACGGAGATATTTTGAAGGCCCATGGGTGCATAAATATAACGGCTATTACTACCTGTCTTACTCTACAGGAACCACGCATAAGCTCGTATATGCGATCGGCAAGAACCCGATGGGACCATTCACGTTCAAGGGCGAGATTCTCTCTCCGGTTATCGGCTGGACAACCCACCACTCCATTGTGCAAGTTGAAGACAAGTGGTATCTGTTCTATCACGACAGCTCCTTGTCGGAAGGCGTCAACCACAAGCGCTGCGTTAAATATTCCGAGCTGAAATACAACGAAGACAGAACGATCCAGAAGATCAACCCTTATCCGGGTGGCGAGTCAGTTGGCGAGTTAGCGGAAACTGATAGGATTACAAAATAAGGCATAACATGAGGCAGCTCCTGACGGGGCTGCTTTTTTGATGGGAGGATTAGTTGTATCACTCAAACTTGAGAAAATCTCTGCTGAACAAAGAATATTTTTACTGTGACACTATGAACAGTAAAAAATGATTCTTTCTATTGAGGACCAATACCATTAATAATAAGAGCTCACTTAGAATATTTTGCAGACCAAATCGTTAGTCATCAAATGAGAAGTGAAGGGGGACAGTATTATGATGGAATCCTGTGGCGAGATAAAAGTTAAATGAATTGAATATTTTGCTTGAGTAAATTTTTTGTATCATGAACTAACCTTTCTGGGCAGACAATCATGAACAACATCGCCAGTAAAACCAAACAATATGCCCAGTTTATCTATCGCTTGGCTGCAACGTTTGTCGTGTCAAGGGAAGATGAGTTGCACGGGAATGACGGCGTTCTTAGGAGAATAGATGTCATCCATTTGTTCACGTAACAGCTTGACGGCTGTTCGTGCCATTTCCTGTTCATCCTGCTGCACATAAGCTACGCCTGAAAGATGTGGATTATCAAAAGATAGCAAATCGATATTTGAGTGAACGTTCAGAAGGCTGATCGCGGCGGATGTAAGGCGTGCTGTTTCTTCAGTCAAGGAGAAGGCTGCCGAAATTCCACTGTGGTTTTGCAAGAAGTTGCTTACATAATCCAATGCTTGTTCGCTGCGTAGAATGTCGAGAGGAATGTGACACCACAAGCTCTTGTCAATCGAGATGCCTTGATCTGTGTACGCCTGCTCGAAGCCGAGCGTGCGGTCCTCGACGGCTGTATTGGCATTTTCAGGTGAGATGAGCGCAATCTGCTGATGACTCTTGGATAACAAATGGGATACAGCTTTATACGCACCGCCGTAATTGTCGGATGTAATGGTGTACGTCTCAATGTTTCGCAGATAGCGGTCGATGAACACACACGGGAATTTATCGAGCGACAGACGCAGTAATGATTCGTTGTACTTCTCATCTTCTGTTGGAAAAACGATCAGCCCCCTCACTCCGAGCTCCGTTAGTGTACGAATGACGTTTGATTCGATCGAGGAGGACTCGCGCGTGATGCTTAGTACCATGCTGAGGCCGGCTTCTTGCAAGAAGTGTTCCGTGTAGTCAACGAGCTTCTGAATGACACGGGTTCTCATCGTCGGAATGATGAAGCCGATGAGCGGCATGGAGGACGTGCTGCGTGGGGATGTTGAGAAATTGATGCTAGAAACAACAAGACTAGACGAGACGAATGAGCCTTTGCCTTGTACGCGTATAATTAATCCCTCGTCAGCTAGTAGGGTTAGGGCGTTCTTGACGGTTATTTTACTTACTCTGAATTCGTCCATTAGTTCTTGCTCAGAAGGAATGCGATCCGTTGGCCGAAGCTGCCCTGATTTAATTTTCTGTATAATGTTTTCTCGAATTTGTTTGTAGAGCGCCAGCTTTTTCAAAGAGTAGCATCTCCCATAAACTTTATGATTTTATAATCAATTGGTTATATAAAGCTTATTTCATATATATTATAATACGGCGTGTAAAGCGCTTACAATATGGAATCTGAGAAATTGTTGCGAAGGGGTCTTTTCTTTGAAAGGTTAGAAATATGTTAAGGATGGTGGTGCCAAGGTGGATTGAAACCGCTTAAATTAACAGAACTAACTAGTCAGCCGACTTTTCACATGCATAACAAAAAAGAGAGGATGACGAACAAATGAAAAAACGCAGTGCTTTAATCTCCATCGTTACACTCCTTATTATGTCACTTGTTTTTACTGCATGTGGTAATCCTTCCGGTTCAAAAACGGAAACGCAGCAATTAGGCGCTAATGCCGGCGAGAATGCAACAGAATTATCATTTTGGACATTCGTAGATTTGCACGGCAAGCATTTGGATAAAATGCTGGGGTTATGGAACCAACAGAACCCAGACAAACAGATTAAGTTGAATGTAACGGTTATGCCTTACGATGATATGCACAACAAGCTCTTATTGGCAGTTACAAGCGGAAAAGGTGCTCCTGATATCGCGGATATTGAGCTTGGTCAATTTCCTAAATTCTTGGAAGGTGACAACGTTCCCCTGGAATCTTTAAATGATGTATTTGCACCATACAAAGACGCTGTTGTTCCTTCACGTGTCGAGATTTACTCCAAAGCCGATCAGGTTTATGGCTTTGATTATCACGTAGGTGCTACGCTTGCTTTCTACAACACTGAAATTCTCGAACAAGCAGGTGTTGACTACAAGACAATCAAAACGTGGGAAGATTACAAACAAGCAGGTATCCAGGTTTACGAAAAGACTGGCAAGTACTTAGGTACTGCTGATACATCAGCTTCGTTCCAAGCATCGTTGCTACTAGCTCAGCAAAATGCTGATTTTACAGATGAAAATGGTAATCCAAAAGTGAACTCGCCTGAAATGATTAAAGCGTTTGAAATGTTAGTCGATCTGCAGAAGAACAATGTTATTCATACGATCCCTGGCGGACAACCCGACACAGAAGAAGCAAAAGGCGAATATAACAAAGGCAACTACGCAAGTGCATTAATGCCTGAGTGGTACATGTCCCGCTTTGTAAACGAAATGAAAGACCTTAAAGGTAAGTATGCAATAGCTCCATTGCCTGTATTCGAAGAAGGTAATCCTCGTTCCGTTGGCTTAGGCGGTACTGGCACAGTTGTTACTAAGAATGGTAAAGACGTTCAGTTGGCAAAAGAATTTGTAGCCTTTGCTAAGCTTTCGAAAGAAGCTACTACTGAAATCTGGAATACACTTGGATTTGACCCAATCAACATGGAAGTATGGAAAGATGATGCAGTTACGAAAAACCCTGAAAATGAATACGTCCAATACTTTAAAACAAATGCATTTGATACTTTGAATGAAATCAAGGACGAAATTAGAGCGATAAAGTCCGTTAAAGCTTCACCAACCATCGGCAATATATTCAATACGGTTACTTTGAATGCTATCTTTGAAGATGGCCAAGACGTGAAGGAAGCGTTGAATGAAGCACAAGCAGCAATTGAACAAGAATTGAAATAAATATAATAAGTAAATGATTTGATTAAACCTGTTGGCAGGTATAGTGGTCGGCAGGTTTAACCATAGTCAAGGGAGATTGAGAATATGATAAAGAAATTTGTATACTCTCAAAAAGTTGCGCCTTATGTTTTTGTATTGCCATTTATACTTATATTTTTGATCTTCTGGTTTTATCCGCTTGTAAATTCATTCGTAATGAGTTTTCAAGATAGGATGTTGGGACAGGATCCTAAATGGATTGGTGAAGCGAATTATTCGAAATTACTTACAGATAAAGTGTTTTTGACATCTATTAAAAATAGCGTTGTGTACATGTTAGGAACTTTAGTACTGTTGATTCCTTTTCCCATGTTATTCGCCGTTATGATCAACAGTAAGTTAATGATGGGAAGAGAGTTTTTTAAATCTTCGTTCTTTCTCCCTGCATTGACATCTGTCGCAGTTGCGGGGACCATTTTTCGCCTTACATTCGGTGAAATGGAAGGTTCATTAATGAACAGTTTCCTGGGTCTATTTGGTATAGAGCCTATTAAATTTTTGAAAGACGGAAATTGGAGTATGGCAGCACTGTTAATCCTCGCATGTTGGAGATGGACGGGCGTTAATATACTTTACTATCTTTCCGGTTTGAAAAGCATTGACAATGAATATTATGAGGCTGCTTCAATTGACGGGGCATCTGCTTGGCAGAAGTTTAGAACGATCACAATGCCATTATTGAAGCCGACCACGGTATATGTTACCACAATTAGTGTTTATGCAGGTTTAGCCATGTTTACCGAGAGCCTGATGATGTTCAACGGTAACAAATCACCCCAAAATATTGGTTTAACCATTGTTGGATACCTATATAGACAAGGGATTGAGCAGAATAAGCTGGGTTACGCAGCTGCAGTTGGTATCGTTCTGTTAGTCATTGCTATGGTTATCAATTTAACGCAGTTGAAATTTAGTGGAATGTTCAAAAAGGAGGAGGATTAAAGTGGGCAGAAGTCAGACGAGGAGTGATTTCATCTCTAGAATAGTAATTATTTGTTTATTCATTATACTATTCGTTATAATTATGATCCCATTCTACGCAGTGGCCCTATCTTCCTTTAAACCCGGTGAATCATTAGTTAGGTATGGTCTTAACCTAAGTTTGGATTTTGAAATCATGAGTTTTGATAATTTCATCTTTCTGTTTACTGGACAACATGATTATTTTGTATGGTTTTGGAACAGTATGATTTTAACAATCGTTCAAGTGGTTTTAACACTTTTTGTAAGCGCATTTGTTGCATATGGTTTTGCAGCATATCATTTTAAAGGTAAGAACTTCCTCTTTATATGTGTTTTGCTCATTATGATGGTGCCTTTCGAAATACTGCTGGTTCCCTTGTACAGCCTAATTAATGATTTGGGAATGGTGAATAGCTATTCGGCAATCATTTTGCCCGGTATAACCAATGCCGCGACAATATTTTTCTTCAGGCAATATCTACGAAGCATACCCAAAGAGATTATTCAATCTGGGCGGGTTGATGGCGCAAACGAGTATGCGATTTATTTTAGACTAATTATGCCGATAATGAAGCCATCCTTTGCAGCAATGGCCATTCTGAATGGTATGAATAGCTGGAATAATCTATTGTGGCCATTCATGGTGCTCGGAGATCAGAGTAAATATACACTTCCAATCGGTTTGAAAACGTTGTTAACTCCTTATGGCAATAACTATGACTTATTGATCGTGGGCTCCTTCTTCTCCATCATTCCAATTTTCATACTGTTCATTGCCTTTCAGAAATATTTCATAGACGGTATGACTGCAGGCGCTGTTAAAGGGTAGTGTAAATTATGATGAAACAGGTGATAAGATGGAAATTCAACAACGAGCTTCACACGTCATTCAACCATTAATTGAGCAGAGAGCTGATCCTTTTATTTACCGACATTCGGACGGTTATTATTACTTCGTAGCATCCGTTCCGGAGTATGATCGGATTGAAATCCGTAGAGCCCAGAATCTTGAGGGGCTTGTTACATCAACTCCTGTAGTGATCTGGAGAAAGCGCGAGACTGGTATCCTTAGTGCCAATATTTGGGCACCCGAACTGCATTTTATTGATGACAAATGGTACGTGTATTTCGCTGCCGCACACACGACGGAAACGAATGAAGGCTTGTTCGACCATCGGATGTACGTGCTAGAGAATGAAAATTTCAATCCGCTCGAAGGCAGTTGGATGGAAAGAGGGCAGGTTCGTACCGAATGGGAAAGCTTCGCCCTCGATGCCACTACCTTTGAGCATAATGGCAGCCGTTATTACGTATGGGCACAAAAGGATCCGAATATCGAAGGTAACTCTAATCTGTATATATCCAAAATGAGCAATCCATGGACGCTGACTGGGCCGCAAACGATGATTTCGCTGCCGGAATATGACTGGGAGATCATTGGTTATAAAGTGAACGAAGGTGCGGCATTTCTTCGCAAGGGTAATCGGATATTCCTCTCTTACTCGGCTAGCGCCACCGATTTCAATTATTGTATGGGCCTGCTTGAAGCCGATGCGGATGCTGATTTGCTCGATGCCACCTCATGGCGCAAGTCGCAAACTGCGGTTCTCTCGACAGATGAGAGCATCTCAATATATGGTCCCGGTCATAATTCCTTCACGGTGTCAGAGGTCGAAGATAAGACGCTATTTGTGTTCCACGCAAGAACGTACAAGAACATTATAGGAGATCCGCTGTACGATCCGAATCGCCATACATTTGTGACAGAGCTTTTGTGGACGGCTGACGGCAGACCTGATTTCCGCGGCTCTGTTGCAGCACTTGCACGTTCTTTACAATGAACGAGTGTCCCAACAAGGTTGGTTGATGGATTTGAGTTCGTTTATCCAACTTGCCAAAGAGAGAGAGTTAAAACATCGAAGGCACCTTACTGGGTGCCTTCGACTTCGTTCAACAGATAATACGTCGAACCGTAATACAATTAGTGGTAAGTTGCCTTCAAACTTGCCGCTCCAGTTATCCCGGAAAATCATATCAAAAAAACAAAAAAAGTCGCTGATCAATAGGATCGGCGGCTTTTTTTATGTTATCGGTACGAGTTTTATTCCGTGCCAAGGACAAGAGCTTCTATCGATTGCCGGAATGGACAAGAACATTGTCCTATTACCGTTAAGAAGTACATCTAAAGAATAAGATGTAATTTAAATCTTAACAGGCAGCATAAATTCTGCACAGTATTCAAATTTCTTATGGGACAAACAACTCGATAAGATACAAAAACGGGCTTTGAGTCACTTATAGCGAGAGGAACTGTAACGGGCAAGTTTCTGATTTGTTACAAGGTCAGCATATGAACAAGGTTGTAATTATGTAAATTTCAGTTGGAAATGATGATTTCAACCTGATGTAATGATTTGTAAAATAAGCTTATCAAAAAAGAACTAGGAGAGGTTCCCATGACAAAGCCAGACGTCCCGCACCATCCACAGATATCAGGTTATAGCCGTAAAATCAATGATCCATTCTGGTCGCATTATATTGAACTGGTCCGCAACGTAGTTGTTCCTTATCAATGGGAAGCGCTCAATGACCGTATCGAAGGAGCTGAACCAAGCCGGGCCATTCGGAATTTCCGCATTGCTGCTGGGGATGAAGAGGGCGTTCATTATGGCATGGTTTTTCAGGATAGCGATGTTGCGAAATGGATTGAAGCAGCTTCGTACCTGCTCTCCGCGAAGCCCGACCCGGAACTGGAAGTCCTCGTGGATTCTGTTATTGAGACCATAGCTCGGGCACAGCAAGCCGATGGTTATTTGAACACGTACTTCATCTTGCGTGAACCTGGGGCGCGATGGACGAACCTCGCCGAGTGTCATGAACTTTATTGTGCAGGACATATGATTGAGGCTGGTGTAGCGTACTATCATGCCACGGGCAAACGCACGCTGCTGGATGTGGTTATTCGCCTGGCGGATCATATAGGCACCGTGTTTGGTACAGAGCCGGGACAATTGCCAGGTTATGATGGACATCAGGAGATTGAACTTGCACTCTTCAAATTGTATGAGACGACAAAAGAAGAGAAATATCTGGAACTGAGCCGTTATTTTCTGGATCAGCGGGGAGCGAGTCCGCATTTTTTTGTAGAGGAATGGGAGAAAAGGGGCCGTACCATACATTTTGGAGAGTTGGATATGGTTCACCGACATACGTACTCCCAATCCCATCTGCCTATTAGGGAGCAGTCGACAGCAGAAGGCCATTCGGTTCGACTGGTGTACATGTGCGCGGCTATGGCAGATGTAGCTGCGAAGAAGGAGGATACATCGCTGAAAGAAGCCTGTGAACGGTTGTGGAGCAACATCGTAAGCAAGCGAATGTACATTACGGGAAGCATTGGTTCATCAGCCAAAGAAGAAGCATTTACAGGCGATTATGATCTGCCTGGAGATACCGCCTACGCAGAGACCTGTGCCTCAATTGGCCTGATCTTTTGGGCGAAGCGCATGCTGCAGATGGAGCAGGATAGCCGGTACGCAGACGTTATGGAGCGAGCCCTGTACAACACGGTGATTAGTGGCATGTCTCTGGATGGTCAACGTTTCTTCTATGTGAATCCGCTTGAAGTCGATCCGAAGATGCAACGTGTGAATCCTAATTATGCCCACGTGCGAACACGCCGGCAAGGGTGGTTTGGTTGTGCTTGCTGTCCGCCGAACATTGCGCGATTAATTGCCTCATTGGATCAATATGTATATACCCCGGCTGTGGAACAGGCTACGTTGTATGTACAATTGTACATCGGAGGGGATGGGGAATTCACACTTGAGGGTAGGAGAGCAGCCCTAACCATGGACTCTGACTATACCTCCACTGGAGATGTGAAGCTGATCGTTCGGCCCGATTCCCCAGAGGGAATGCAGTTTACGATAGCTCTGAGAAAGCCGGACTGGTGCAAGATTCCCGAGCTGTGGATTAATGGGGAGAAGAGCGAACAAGATGGTTTTACTTTTGAATACGGTTACATAAAAGTGACCCGTTTGTGGAAAGCCGGTGATGAGATTAAACTTCACTTCCCTATGGAGTTGCTGCGGATGAAAGGGCATGATCACATCAAAGCCACTTTCGGAAAAGTAGCCATCCAGCGGGGACCGTTTATGTACTGTCTCGAAGAAGTCGACAATGGCCGCGGATTGCATCGCATTCAGCTGCCCCGGGATGCCAAGTTTCATATCGGTAGCGGGGAACAGATGCCTCTGGGGGTTCCGGCTCTTACAACCATTGGGCAGAGAATCGTATCCCAAGAAGACTGGGGAATACATCTGTATCGCAGTGATGTTCACTGGGATACACAGCCTGCCGAGCTTCGGTTCATTCCTTACTTCACTTGGGCCAATCGGGATGAAGGAGAAATGAGCGTTTGGATTCGCGAAAGCGAATAAGAAGAAGTCTACTAGTGCTGCTGTAAAAAAGTATGCAAAAGGAAAGCGCCCGATAGACCCACAATACGCGCTGTAGGATAACGCGATCTTTGGTGAGCGGACACTTTTTTCACGGCATCAGTTCTGATTGAGTCAGTTTATTTATCTGAGTTGGTAAACTTGCTGCGGAAATTGGAAGGAGAGATGCCCTCTTTTTTCGAGAAACAGGAAGAGAAGTAGGATACATGATTGAAGCCGATCTCTTCGGCGATGCGAGCAACGGACCAGGCGGTTTGCAACAGCAGCTTTTTGGCCTGTTCGATTCTGTAATGCAGCAGATATTCCATGGGTGTCAAGCCATACACTTTCAGCATGCTGCGTGCGAGATAGTTTGGATGGTAGTTCAGTTCCTTTTGCAGCATCGGATTGGAGATCGGTAGCGGGTAATTGTGGCGGATGTAGAGTTCAACTTTCTCGGCAATCCGGATTGCGGCAACGTCTGACAGTGAAGACAGCCCAAGATCCAGATGCTGCATAAATTGCTGGAAGGTCGCCTGTCGTTTCCAATTGCGCATGGACTGAGGCTCCTGATCAAGCTGAGAGAAATGCTCCAGAAGTTCCATATCTTTGATTGCAATGTGCAAATGTTTGGGAATGAAGATGGAACAGACATCACAGTGGTTCAGATATGCGCTCACCTTATGTGTCTCAATTAGTTCGGCTTGATTGGCGAGACATTCGTCCATGTTGGCAGACTCTCTCCAGCTGCCAAAGGTTTGAAAATGAATCCAGATCATTTCCGTTTCCGCCTTACAGGCTGCGCTGCCGTAATGATGTCCATCCGGCTTAAGGATCAGTGCTTCTCCTTGGTTCAGAAGCCATTCTGTCCCGTTCTCGCTAATGGCGAGCGAACCGCGTGTAACAACAATTAGATCAAAGACACCGATGTCACTCCGGCTAATGTGATATTCACCGGCTTCGTAACAAGCACGGCCGCAATCAATAAAATAGGGAATGGGCGGGGTGATGAAATGAAGGATGGGCGAGTCCAATCCGGCACCTCCGAACAGGTTGAAATATTTAAAATTCATGTTGGCATCGAGCATTTATTTTTTATGATACAGCAAGTAACATATAAAATAAAGCGCTTACGAAATTCAGTTTTAACCTTCAACGGATTCAGGTTTAGAACCTAATCTTCACTCTTTAGAGATTCTACTTTAGACGAAAGAATGAACGTCATTTTCGATGGATCGGTCAAAGGTATTTCGTAGAAGAAACTATACTTACCGGTTTAAGAGAATTAAACCCCTAATGGATATGATCACATATATACAGGAGGTTATAATGACAATGATTTCGAAGAAGTGGAAGCCGCTCATGATCGCGCTGCTCCTGGCATTTTCAAGTCTGCCGCTGCAGGTTAGCGCTTTGCCTGGGGCCGCGACGGCTGCGGTAAAGACCGGTATCTCCAATGCCAGCCTGTCGGCCAAAGTCGGCGACTTAGGTCAGATTGAAGAGCTCTATATCAACAACAATTCTACCAATAAACAGGGGAAGCCAATCAATTTCGTCCTGCCTAATACTACATCGCCGCAGAATGGTACTCAGCACCAATGGATGGGGGGAATGATCTTCTCTTACCGTACGGGTGCCAATGGACAATTCCCTGATAACAGGGACGGCTTTGTAGAAGTTGATACCAATAAAACATTGGCTGCCGGTGGCTCTACACAATATTCGACCATTAATCCGGATAACCCCTATATAAACAAGACCGCATCAGCAGACGGCAAGAAGGTAGAAGTCAACTTTATTGGACAGAACCTAAATTCTACAGACCAGCGGGTAATGAAGGGCTTCGATGTGAAATCCGTTTTTGATATGGAGACCGATGATGGTTCAATGCTTTGGGAAATTACGGTGAAGAACAAAAGCAATCAGTATATCGAATTCGGGGATATCGGCTTGCCGATGCCTTGGAACAACAAATACCAGACCTTATCCGATACCTATGATGACCGTGTGACGGTGCATAATTTCGCAGGTGCTGACAGTGGGTATTCTTATGCCATCCGCACCAGTGGTGAGGGGAACTTCATGCTCTTCACTCCGGTGCCGGAGAGCGGCGCTCGAATCGAGTATGTAGATTATTGGATGCATGAAGCAGGAGAGCGGCGTGCTGCAGACACCTTTAAGAACTGGACAGGAGATAGTGGCGGCTGGTATCCGGGGCTGAACGTGCTCTATATTCACTCCAAAGAAATCCAAAAAACGGGACGCGGATACTTCACTGATGCTTCCAGCCTCGTCCTAGGACCGGATGAGTCCAAGACATATAAGTTCAAATTCTCAGCAGTCCGTGGAGGAGACAACACGCCGCAGGAAAGTGCCCAAAGCCCAAATAACAGTTCGACCTCGATGGAAGACCGTGAAGCCAATCTGCGGTCCATCCTATATAAATCAGGCATGATTGATGCAGTAGCGGTGCCGGGCTTCCAGACTGCAATCAATATGCCTGTCAAGCTAGACCTGCACTATGACGACAGTATCGTTGATGTACAAACCATCGATATTCAAAATGTGGCAGAGAATGATCCATTTGACGAAGCGCATATTCCGGTTATCAAGCCTGGGAAGAGCAGAAAGGAAATGGTTGACAACTCGCGGGCTGGACGTGGACTGCCTGGCGGAAACCCTGGCTACAACGAGTCGGTTGAGTTTGTGGAGACCAAGATCTTAAATGGGGAACAGCATCACATCTATTCGCTTCAGTTTGATTCGATCGGCAATAACAGCGTGCGTATCGAATATAAGCTGAAGGACGGCAACGAATGGGTGGATAAATTCACTCAATTTGAATTCAATGTTCTAGCCGAGCTGGATGCAATTTCGAATGCTCATTCCGAATTCATGGTTCAGCAAACACAGGATAAGGATCCGGAAAGTCCCACCTACGGGAACTATTTCGACTGGTATCTTTCAAGCGGCATGGATCTCAATACAAGCCATTGGGGAGATGACTGGAGCCATGACAACATCAACTTCATGACGATGAAGAACTATCTGGCTCCAAGTCCCGATGAAATTCGCTCTATCGAGACATACCTGATCGACTTCATGTGGGAACGATACATGAAGAATACGCAGGATAGCTACATCGTTGCGAACTGGCTGAAAGATTCTGGAGCGTACACTGACAAAGATAAGCCCTATACACGTACGTTCTCCGAAATCATGGAAGCTACCGGATTTTTCAACATGTACCGGATTCAGAAGGCTTATCCTAATCTGATCGAGTACCGGGAATCGCCTCAGTTTTATCTGGAGAAAGCTTATAACATCTACTATAAGCGTGTTTCAACCGGGGCCATCGGATTCTATGGCGAGCAGCAAATCCCGCATATGATTGAAGCACTGAAAGAAGAGGGGATGCAGACCGAGTCAGCCAATCTGCAGAAAAAGTTCGCCCTCGACAAGGGACGGAATATGACTAGAGCCACTTATCCTTACGGGTCGGAATTTGAATATGACAATACTGGCGAAGAAGGGGCTTATGCAGCAGCGAAGGCACTGCGCACGTACTATCCAGCAGACGCACTTACAGGTGCAGCTGAGAAAAGTATGGAAATGGCCGATTGGAAAACACGTGCCATGCGCGGGATTCAGCCTACCTGGTTCCATTATTCCGTGCCCGTTTTCCGCGGCGGTGAAGGCTGGTGGAATTTCCAATATACTGCGTCTTTGGCAGGATACATTATGGATGACTGGTTAAGGTATGAGAATGATGGCAGATCGGTGGAGCAGAAGGCCATTGCACAGCAGCGAAATTATGCCGCGAAGATCTCGAACTTCAATGCCGTCAATATGGGACAGATTTCGGCTAATTCAGTTGGCAGTACCTCTTGGAGATATTCGATGTATAAGGGAGGCACAGGTACGAAGGACGTATACGATGGCGGCTCACGCGTCATGAGTAACGGCTGGAATGATTTTTCGGGCGAATCGGAAGAAGGCCTCTATGGTTCCCTTCTCAGCATCAGCTCTGATATTGTTACAGATCCGATATTCGGGTTGTTCGGTTATGGAGCGCTGGTGAGTGACGAAGGAGACAGCTACAACATTACGCCGAAAGACGGTTTCGGCAAACGGATCAATCTGATCGATGAGAAAATCTATTTGGAGCTGGAAAGTGATAAAGTAGAAAGCGCTCAAATTCAAAAAGATGGTAAGGGTTTTACACTTCAGCTCCTGAATCCATCAGGAAAAGAGCATACTTCACGGATTTTGTTCGATGGAGTGGGGATCGAGAATGGCTACTATACCATGAAGCTGAATGGTGCAGCTGCCGGACAGTTCTATGTTCAGGACAATGAAGGCGTTGCCATGTTTCAGATGGGTAGCGTGCAGCGTGCTGAATTGATCATTGAAAAGTCAGCCGGCGGCGAAAATGAAGCTCCGCAAATTACTGTAGAGCTGGCGACACAACATTCACAGGCGTTGATTCCATTTATGCTGAATGGGATTGTAACCGATGATGGCGCGCCGAAAGGGACTCTGTCTTATCAATGGGAAGTGGTCAGTGCCCCGGAAGGCGCCATGCTAACCTTTACTCACCCAAAAGCAAGTATTACACAGGCTACGGGTACCAAAGCAGGCTCATATACAGTTAAGCTTAGCGCAAGTGATGGACAACTGACTGGCTCCGGCCAGGTAATCTTCGAACTGGCTTCACCGCCGGATAAACAGCCTCCAGCAATTGGCCAAGTAACAGCGGTTCAGGATGTTGCCAATAACAGTATCGTAGTATTGTCCGGGGAGGCCATTCCTGACCCTGTGCATAGCGAGGCAGAAGAACCCCAGTTGAAGTACACTTGGGCCGTCAAGCAAAAGCCTGAAGGTTCAGCGGACATTTCATTTGTGGATGGTGACAAAGCAGCAGCCTATGCGCGTGTAAGCACGGCAGGCACCTACACGTTTACCTTCAGTGCGGCAGACGGAGACAAGAAGGCTAGCAAGGATATAACGATAGAGATTAAGGAAGATACCGTTGACGTTTACCGGGCACTCAGCGTTGTCACCAAAAAGGATATTGAACCAGAACTTCCTAGACAAATCTATATTCTGTCAGAGGAAGGGTATCTAGAGCAGGAAATCACTTGGGATGCTATAGATCCAAGCAGCTATGCTAGTGTAGGCCAATTTGAAGCCAGAGGAAAGGTCAATGGAAGTGCTTTGGAGGTTTGGGCTACCGTACATGTCGTGAATACTGAGCTACAAAATGCGGCGCTGACAGCCAAGGCTTCCGCTAGCTTCTCTGGTGGCGACGGATATCCAGAAGCGATGAATAACGGCATTGAACCTAAAAGCTCGGCAGATTTCTCGCCGAACCGCGGTGCCCCCAACAGTGCATGGCATAACTGGGGTAGAGAAGGAGATCCAGCATGGGTGATGTATGAATGGGATCAGCCATTCCTGGCCTCTTCTATGGATGTATATGTCTTCCAGGACGGCGGCGGGAACTTCCGTCCGAAGGATATGCAGCTAATGCTTCGCGACGAAGATGGGAAATGGTACACCCCACGGGCCATAAAGGGATTGGGCAATGAACTTAATAAATACAATACAACTACCTTTGAGCCCACCTATATTACAGGTGTTCGTATGGACATGAAGCCTTCCGTTAATGGCAGCGGTATTCTGGAATGGAAGGTATACGGCTATACCGGAGCGGTAGATAAGTCAGAACTGATCAAGGTCTATAACTATGTAAATACATTAAATGCTTCGAACCTTGCAGATCCTGGTCTTGCGCCAATCGAAGCAGCGAAGACAGAAGCATCTGCTGTGATCAAGAATATGAATGCCACAGACGAGGAAATTGCCCTAGCGCTCAAGAAGTTGCTGACGGATTTGCATCTGCTGAGTCCGAATGACGGCAATATGGCTTTCCTCGCGAATGCTTCTTCCAGCTACACCTCACCTTGGGAGAGTTTGGCGGCAGTAAACGACGGAAAGAAAGATGGCAACAACATTTCGCATTGGGGAACCTGGGGTCATGAAGGCGCAGAGGAGTGGGTGCAATATGAATGGCCGCAGGGTGCATCTATCCGGAGTTCGAATCTGGTGCTGTGGTCAGATGGCGGCGGAATCAAGCCGCCTACCCAAATTGTATTTTCCTACATCCCGGCGGATAGCGGAACTGATGAATGGATAACAGCGGGAACGATTACGGAGGGAATCAAAGTGGTCGAACATACTCCAGCGGAATCCTCCAATCCGTACACGTTTGACTCGGTGCTGAATGTAAAGGCAGTGCGGGTTACCCTGACTAAACAATCGCGGGCAGGCGATAACGGTGTAGGCCTATGGGAATGGGAAGTTCACCAGGCCATACCCATTCCTGATCGTGAGGCTCCAGTAACACCGGCAGGTGTGGCACCGTCCATTCCTGATGGAGATGACGGCAAACTGATCGGTGTGACAACAGAAATGGAGTATAAGAAGGAAGGCGAAGAAGAATATATTGCAATTGCAGGAATTGAGGTCACAGGTCTCACCGCCGGTAAATATTATGTCCGGTATATGAAGACCGGTTCGCTGAGCGTCAGCCTGGATAAGGAAGTCGTTATTCCGGAAGGGCAGACACAGGAGCAGGCTGCACCCGATGCGAGTGGGTGGGTGATCTCACACGCCAATTCGGATACCGGCATAAAAGGCATAATTGAGGGTTTGAATGATACGATGGAATACCGGAAGCTGGGCGAAGAGGACTACACACCTGTTACAGGTTCAAGTATCAACGATCTGGAGCCTGGCAGCTATCAGATCCGGTATGCAGCCACAGACAGCCTAAAGGCAAGTCCGCCGGTAACCGTGGACATTCGTAATGAAGCCAAGGCAGATAGAGAGGCACCAACAGTGGAAGGACTCGTCATTACACCGCCTACAGCGGCAGGCGGGAATGATGGCAGAATTGAAAATGTGACTGTCGATATGGAGTACCGAAAGGCGGATCAAGGTGGTTACATGCCGGTTAGTGGATCCAGCATTGAAGGCCTAGAGGTGGGCAGCTATGAGCTCCGGTACGCCGGGACGGATATGAGCAATCCAAGTCCTGCTATCCTGATCGTTGTGCCTGACGGAACCAAGCAGGAGCAAAGTCCGCCGTCCAGTGCAGAGGTCAAGGCTGTAAATGTCAGTGCAGCTGGGGCCAAGGATGGTAAGATCACTGGTGTAAGTCCTGCAATGGAATATCGGCTAGTAGGAATGGACGCTGGCAGCTGGAATGCGATCACAGGCACAGAGGTTGCAGGTCTTGGCAACGGAATCTATGAAGTAAGATATAAAGAGACGGCAACTCATTATGCGAGCCAATCCCTTACTGTCGTTATCAGCAATCCAGTCATCAATCCGAAGCCTACGGAAACCCCCTCTTCAACAACGGATGCACCTGTGTCAGTCACCACACCTTCACCGGTTCCTGAAAACATCAAAGTCGAAGGGAATTGGATTAAGATTGTGGCACCAAAGACGGATACCAAAACCGGTAAAGCTAAAGGAGCACCCATCCGTCAGGAAGACCTTAATAAGGCTCTGGAGCATGTAAAGGCGAATAGCAGTAAAGTTAAAACAATCATGGTAGACATTCCGAAAGCAGAGGGAGCCCATTCCTATGCGGTTGAGCTTCCTGCAGCTGCACTAACCGCAGCGCATGCCAACATCAAGATCGAGATTAATACGGAATTTGGAACCGTTGCAGTATCTTCTAATTTGCTGAAGTATGTATCAGGTGCCAAAAATGTGGAACTGTCACTGAGCCGGCTAGATACTGTAAAGCTTCATTCAGATGTAAAATCAGTGATAGCCAGCAGACCTGTTATTGCATTCGCTGTGCAATTAGATGGAGAAGAAATCGCAACCTTGAATGCACCGGTTGAAATCAGACTGCCTTATACTCCTGATGTTGAAGAATTGGCCAATTCCAAATACCTTACAGTTTCGTACGTGGCTGCAAATAGTACATTTGTTCAGCTACTGAATGGCAAATACGACAGTGCTCTACAAGCCATGGTTTTTCCAGCGGCAAATACAGGTCAATATGCAGTTGTTTATACGAAGAAGTTCTTCAATGATGTCATCAAGGATTCGTGGTACGCACCAGCGGTTGAAACAATGGCGTCCAAAGGATTCATCGACGGGACATCAGCAACAAGCTTTAGTCCCGAGCAAAAGGTCACAAGAGGTGAGTATCTAGCTTGGTTGGTAAGGACACTGGATCTCAAAACAGAGTTAAACACCACCTTCAGTGATATGAAGCGAACAGACCTCTATTATGAGGAAATCGGAATCGCCAAAGCACTCGGGATCGCCATGGGATCAAACGGCAGCTTCTATCCGGAAATGGAAATTGCTAGACAAGATTTGGCTGTGCTGACCATGCGGGCTTTGCGGGCAGTTGGGAAAACCGAGCAGACCCGTACAGCTGAGGATCTCAAGAGATTTACAGATGCGGCAAATGTAGCAAAGTACGCAACTGATGACATGTCTGGAATGGTTAGAATGGGTTTCATAAACGGGCGAAGCAATGTCACCCTGAGTCCTGGCGGAACGACAACCAGAGCAGAAGCTGCTCAAGTTCTGTATAAGATTTTCTCGCAGCTATAATTAAAGAAACCGACCTTGGTCCTGTTTTATGCAGGACTAAGGTCGGTTTCTTTTTCAGGGAATGCTTCGAGCAAGATGCTGTGCCAATGTTAATTACCCCATACCTAGAAAAGCTCAATAACCTAATTTATTCCGTTAAATCGGCATAGTTAGGTTGAAATTTGCGGTTCATCTACAGGCTGTCGTCCACTTACCACAAGCATAATTACAGCAACAATAATAAGTATAAAGCAGAAGATAAATGAGTATCGGTAACCCACAATGCTGGCTACTCCACCACCAACAAGACTACCAATCAGCCTGCCGATTGTGGATGAATTCGAATAGAGTGTGGAAGCATATCCCGGCATACTAGGCAGCAGGTCCTGAATGTAGCTAATTCCAATCGCAGAAATGACGGCGACAAAAACAGCGAGCAAAATTTGTGCTGCAAGCATTTGCCACATCTCGTTCGAGATAAGGATAACGAAATAATAAGCTCCTCCAAAAATAGCCCCGCAAAACACCAAGATTCGGTTACTATACTTTGCACTAAGTAGACCGAGTACAATCATAAAGGGAATTTCCAGCGCAGCACATATACTACTGACTAAACCGACATGACTTGTCGTTCCGCCAAGATTGTTTGTAATAAAGAGAGCCGTGTGTATACTGCTCATCCAATGAGCCGTATACATGAGTATCATAATGAGAAAAGGAATTAGAATATCCCGGTTTTGAGCCAGTCGGAAACTTTTTATATTCGCTTCAGCATTACTGCTCTTCATTTCTGTGTTTGATTTGAGAAACAGGAAAACAAGCAGAGCAACGAGTAGGAAAGCTCCGATCGTTCCCAAAAAAATCCCCTTAAATCCAATAGCAGAGAGTAATAAAGTGCCGATTAAAGGACCTGTAATAAAGCCGAGAGAGAAAGCAGAACGCAAAGTAGAATTAGCAAACGCACGCTCCTTAAAATGACTCTTTATCACTGCTTCTCTAGAAATAGCGAACAACTGGGGCATCCCTGGTGCACCAAGGGCAGTAAACACAGTCATGTAAATGAACAACATCGGAAAATCTTGAATGAACAAGTATCCACTAAAGGCCAAGACATTAGAGAGAGTAGAGAAAAGATAAACGCTCTTCCGATTCAAGCCAAGGTCAGAACGTCTCCCGATTAGCGTACTGATCCATATTCCTGCAATTAGTGTAACGGCTAGATAAAGACCAAACATTCCAATAGATACGCCAAGCTGTTCCGTGAAATAAATAGATAAAAAAGGGGTACTGAGTGAAATGCCCATTCCCTGTAATGCCATACACATAAAGAGTAAAGCATACGAAGGAATGGAAAATAAGCTGATGAATCGATTGATCATAGTGTAAAATTACTCCTCAGAATTTGTTGTTGTGTAACCACCATACATGGCTGAATAGAATCAATCGTACATCTTTATTATGTACTAAATGACAACACAAACAATATAACATTCGTGCCAAATGCTTGCCTAAACCTATCATAGACTCGTGTGAGTATACAGTAAATTAAAGGCAGTTTCCCGGAAAAAGGAGGTTCCCTTTTCACTATCAACAGGTTGTTTTTAAGGAAATACATAGTCATTTTTAAGACAGTACATGTGGAGCATGATCCAAGGCCTCATTCTGCTGTAAACTATGCTTGAAGCCACCAAAAATCCCTTTTACAAGATAGGGGAATGAGCGTTAAAGTTAACGCAATTAAAGACAGGCGATAGATTTAAAAAGATGAGGTTTCAAAACAAATCAGGTGTACGGCGCGCAGCAATCCAATCCAGACTTCCAGCGGGAGTCACCGCACAGCTACGAACGGATGGAGACAGCGACTATGTGTTCATGTCGAGGGACAAGAACTTGTACCGATTGCCGGAATGGACAAGAACATAGTCCGATTGCCGATTAGGCGTATATCTAATCGTTATTTTGCCGTTATTCACCCACAAGCAGTTGCGCTGATGCTCAGAGGCAGTAAACCTGATGAGGCAAAAATGATACTCAGTTGAAGCATATGTGAAAAATCATTGTAACACACTTAAGCTTATAGGATTTTTCGAACAGGATGATACGGAGTTTTAAGTGTGTTGATAAAAAAAACAGCTAACTATGACTATGTCCTTAGTTAGCTGTTTTTTTATTCATCTTTTTAATTTTCTATAAAAGTTATGAATCTCTTGTGAAATTCTCCATCATTCCAGCTGGATACCGGCTACCGGCTGATCCGTGTGGAAGGATCTCTTTGATACGTTGAAGATCAGCTTCTGTAAGATTAACGTTAGCAGCAGCAACGTTTTGCTCAACTCGCTTAGCACTTCGTGTACCCGGGATCGGAACGATATCTTCTCCCTGGGCGAGAAGCCAAGCCAGTGCCAATTCGGCTACAGAAATACCTTTGTTAGAAGCCACTTCATTAAGTTGTTCCGTTGCTCGTAGATTATAGATATAGTTTTCGCCTTGCCAACGCTCGTCGTGACGACGCATATCGTCTTCGGCATACTCTTGAGCCGGTTTAACGGCACCTGTTAGGAACCCTCTGCCTAAAGGAGAGTAAGGCACTAAACCTATACCCAGTTCATTCAAAGTCATGCGTATATCGTTGTCCTCAATCTCACGCTCGAATACGGAGTATTCAGTCTGAAGCATAGATACCGGGGTAACCGCATGAGCTTTACGAATAGTTTTTGAACCCGTGTTACTCAAACCAAAATATTTAACTTTGCCTTCATGAATAAGCTCTCCAACGACTCCAGCTACTTCCTCGATAGGGACATCGGGATCTGGGATATGCTGATAGAAAACATCAATGTAATCCGTTTGCAGATAGCGAAGGCTGTTTTCTGCTACTTTACGAATATTTTCTGGACGGCTATTAAAACGTGTTCCGAGTGGTTCGGCTGTCATGTCAAATCCAAATTTGGTAGCTAGTACTACCTTTTCACGAAAATCCTTTACAGCTTTACCCAGTAACTGTTCATTGTGACCAGTACCATATCCATATAACTCTGCCGTATCAAAGAAATTAACTCCAAGCTCATAAGCTCGACGAATAGTTGCTATTGCTTCATCTTCATTTGAAGGACCGTATGCCATGGACATCCCCATAGTACCTAATCCAATAGAAGAGACTTTTAAACCTTGTTGACCAAGACTTCGAGTTTGCATGTTGTTCCTCCTTAAATAAAGAAAATTAGATTGTCATCACCTAAATGTTTTAAGCCTAGTTAAAAAGGTATCCAATCTTAATTCGTTCAATATGAATTTTTATCTCTGTTATCCATAGGAACAAAAAACATAATATCATGCGAGGTGAATAAAGTAAACAAAAAGAATACAAAGTGTCTATTTAGTATAGTTTGTTTAAAATGATGATTATGAGATATAATATAAGGGATTAGGGGGCGCTTAGATGGAACGGCAGAATGAAAAACAACATAATATGAGGATAACTCTTACTAGCAGATTGTTAACGTACGTTAAAAAAAATGGATTTCAAAGTCTAAAAATGGATGAAATCGCAAAAATCATGGATATAAGTAGGGCCACTTTATATAAATATTTCTCTACCAAAGAAGATATCATAACCTTTATTGTGGGTCTTTCTATAGAATATATCCACGAAATTATTGAAGATTCTGATGCTGACCAAGTAATTGTTCAGCGATTTCAGCAAACATTTGAACAAACAATCTTATTAAAAGAGTTCTTCACAGACATTTTCCTAAGGGATCTTGAAAGTAGTTATCCTGAGAACTATGAGCGACTAAAAGAATCCATGAAGCAACGAGAATATCAGGAATTGGCTTTTTATGATGAAGGAATAAAAGAGGGCTTTTTTAATAAAATTGATGGTAGGCTCATCGTTATGCAAGATGAGATGTTAAGAAACATTTTAGATGTAAAGTATTTGGTGGAGAACCGTTTGACCGTGTATCAAGTGCTATTTGACTATTACAATCTGAAAAAAATTCAGTTGTTTAAACCTGATAAAATTAAAATGATAGATGACAACTTGATGATTCCTAAAATTGAGTATATGGCACAAAAAATCTCAAAAACCTTATATTAAACTTAGCAATTTAGAATAATTTGAGCTTCATATGATGGATTTTCAATGATACATTAGAAGCATAAAAGGCGCGAATGAAACGCACGGCTGCACAATGTGGCACATGAGCGGGGCGTTGTTCCCCTGCGGGTCTGAAAGTTGAATGCTCAAAGGGGTTAAGCCCGACAGTTACAAGGTGACGTTCAGCTCCGCGGTTGTGCGTGGCACGGTGCCGGTACGTGTATTCGAGCGTCTCAAGAGTAAGAGCTAACCAGCAACTAATCCGGCCAAGGTCAAAGATATCGCTGGACGCTCCGATCAAGTAGCGATCGAGTGGGCGCTTCGTTCGGGCGTCGCCGGAGCGGATGCAAACGGCAAATTTCACCCGGATCAGGCGCACGCGGAAACCATATTGTCGAGGGACAAGAACATTGTGTCATTTCGGATTAGCTAGTTATCTAAAAAGTTCTAAGTGGAACTATTGTGGCGGGATAAAAGCATATGAGTATAAGACTTCAATTGAATAACGATTTTTTGTTTCAGGAACTAGGTTTTTTCGACCAAAGGCAAAGAACTAGTTCATTGTTGAAAAGGTTAAGAATATGGTACCAATATTGATAAAATTCTTTATCGGTTTCATAAAGCTAACGGGCAGGTTAGTTTCAACTTAGGTACTGGCTAGTATATAATTAGTAAAACCATGTTGCCTGGAGGAAAAAATGAAAGAAGATAAAGAAAAGGTCTATTATGAACGAGGAACGGTTGAACTACGAGAGAAAAGCATACGGGCCCAAAAGCTTGTGAAGGCTTATAATGACTGCGATCCGGAAGATGGACAAGAGAAAGAACGATTGATTCGAGAACTATTTGGCAGCGTATGTGAAGGTTTTAGCATTGATCATAATTTTCATTGTGATTTGGGTTATAACATTCATGTTGGTCGTAACTTCTATGCCGGGTACAATTGCACCATATTGGATATGGCGGAGGTTCATATCGGTGATGATTGCATGATCGCACCTAATGTCGGCATTTACACGGCAGGTCATAATGTCAACCCCAAGGACCGAAATAAATCTGGTTACGGTATTCCTATAACGATAGGAAATAATGTTTGGATTGGAGGGCACTGTGCAGTTCTTCCAGGTGTTTCAATAGGTAATAATTCCATTGTGGCTGCTGGTTCAGTTGTAACAAAAGATGTGCCAGCAAACACGATAGTCGCGGGTAATCCAGCCAAGGTGATCAAGCAAATTACAGAATGATAAAGGGCTTTACAGATTCGATTAAACTAACGGGAGATGTTAGCTTAATCAACATGATCAACTGCGGTTTACAACTAACGGATGACAATAGGGATCGTTGCAGAAATGCTAACGATCCTTTTTTGTATACCTTTACGGACATCAAAAATTAGTGGAGAGATGTTGAGGCGATAGACAAAGGAATCCGCTTGTAGCAGTTGGGCGCGCACTGATTCTTGACACGACGACATATATACTAGGACAAGAACTTGTACCGATTGCCGGAATGGACAAGAACATAGTCCGATTGCCGATTAGGTGTATATCTAAACAATGCACGCATGGACTTAAAACCTTTTTTAACACCATAATACATGAAAATGTTCACATTGTTATGGGCAAATGACAAATTAAGAGGGGAGAATACGCGTGGCTAGGTATTTTAATCGGACTGAAACTAGCTGCTGAGGACAAGAACTTGTACCGATTACCGAAATGGACAAGAACATAGACCGATTGCCGATTAGGTGTATATCTAAATAATCAGCATATGCACTTATTTGGGAACAACCATAAACAAGAGATATATTCGGGCGGACAACCAACTAACAGTATTGAGCCTAATCCGTTAAAAGAAATTATTCAGAATACCTGATAAAAATAATTGAATAAAATTTTGTTAACCGTATTCTGAAGTAATTATTATATAATTACTTCAAGAGATCTGAAAAATTTTAACATAGAAAGAAGGTTTTTTGATGCGGTATAAAACAGTAGTGTCAACCATAGGACGTGGTAATAAGTTGAGTCGTTGTACGGACAGCAAAGGTAATAAATTTAGCCAAGCAAAGATTATTGATAGTTGGAGATTGTCTTATCAGGAGAGAGTTTCGCGAAGCGAGGGTGAGATTGGCTTACGTTCACCCCAATTTGGGGCTCTATCAGCAATTCGTGCACATTGGGTAACATCAAATTCTCCAGCTACAATAGTGTTGCCTACGGGTACAGGAAAGTCGGAAACAATGTATGCAACTATTGTTTCTGAAAGAATTGCTTCAACATTAATCATAGTGCCTTCTAATCTCTTAAGAGAACAAATTTATGAAGGAGCGCGTCATTTTGGAATACTTCCCAAATTAGATATGATCTCTAATGAGTCTATTTATCCAACTACTTTCCTTTATAAATCGAAAGTTGAAGCTACAGATGAAGAAGCTCTGATTGCTGCACTTCAGGAAGCGAACATAGTTATTTCTACACCAGGTATGATAAAAAAAATGCCTTCATCTGTTTGGAATAAATTTATTCAAAAATTAGAAGTGGTAATCTTTGATGAAGCACACCATCTTGCATCTCCAGATTGGGGAGCAGTAAAAGAAATGGTTTTAGGAAAGAAAATCCTACAATTTACTGCAACCCCTTTTAGGAATGATGGAAAAAAAGTGGATGGTAAGATAATATTCAATTACGGTCTGGCAATGGCGCAAAAAGCTGGATATTTCAAGCCAATTGAGTTTTATCCTATTCAAGAATTTGACGAACAAAAGTCTGATGAAGAGATTGCGAACATCGCAATCCAACAATTAAAAGAAGATTTGGACAAAGGATTGGAGCATGTTCTTCTAGCACGAGCGAAGAGTCGTAAACGCGCCGATGAGTTATATGAAAAAGTCTATTCTCAGTATACAGAATACAACCCAGTTGTAATTCACACTGGTATTGCTTCTACTCAGAGAAATAAATATTTACAAGAAGTTAAGGATGGTTATGCAAAAATTGTCGTATGTGTAGACATGTTTGGTGAAGGTATCGATATTCCAACATTAAAAATTGCAGCAATCCATGATAAATATAAGTCACTTCCAATTACACTTCAATTTATTGGACGATTTGCTCGAACAAGTGGTAATAATTTAGGAAATGCAAAGCTCATAACAAATGTGGCAATGGATGATTTAAAGGACTCGATAGAAGAGTTATATCGTCAAGATTCTGATTGGAATTCGCTCCTCAATATACATTCACATCAAGCTATTGGTAAAGAAATTGAACTTAGTGAGTTTATTGGAAAGTTTGAAAAAGGGCATGTTACGGATATAGATATATCACAAATTAAGATGAAAATAAGTACCCGAATGTTTCGGTGTCCTACAGAAAGAACTTTTGTAGACGCGTGGAAACTGGTCTTGGATCCAGATAGAACTACATCAATGATAAATGAAGAGGATTCTGTTTACATTTTCATTGAGGAAATTGAAACAAAAGTTGTTTGGTCTGATCAAAAGGATATAATGCAATATGATTATGATTTTTTTGTTTTGTTTTTGGACAAAGAGAATGGAATCATACATATAAACGAAACTGATACAGGAAAGGGGAATCGGCTCCTTGAAAGTATGTTTCCACAAGCCACAGCAATTAAGGGGGATTCAGTATATCGGAGCTTGAATGAGATAAATAGGTTAATGATTGGCACTTTAGGATTGAAACAACAACCAAGTGGAAGGATTAGTTTTAGAATGTTTGCGGGTACCGATATTAAGTCTGGAATTAGTGAAGCAATCGTGTCAAATTCAACTAAATCTAATTTATTCGGTTATGGTTATCAAGGTGGGGAACGCATAAGTATTGGTTGTTCGTATAGAGGGAAAGTTTGGATGCGCTGGGTGGAACGTATAAACTTTTGGACAGAGTGGTGTCAGGATGTAGGAAAAAAAGTGCTGGATGATACTATTGATACAAATAGCATTCTAGATAATTCACTCACTTTAGAAGTGATACAGGACTTCCCAGAAGGTGTTCCTTATAAAATACTACTACCGGAAACGATTGAAACGTCTAATAGTCACACGAAACAGTTGTATATTACTAAAGAAGAAAAGGTATACCCTTTCTATCAATCGGAATTAAGCAACCCTAGTTTGGTTGATGGAAATCTTCGATTTGAATTCTTGATAAATGAAAGAAAATTTATATTTGAACAAATTATTAATGACTCCTCTTATAGTTTTAAGCAAATTGAAGGTGATAAGCTTATAGTAAAATTAGGTAAGAAATCAGTTCAAATGATAGATTTCTTATATGAGTATTCCCCAGAAATATCTTTTATTCAGCATGATGGAACTGTAGTTGTAGTTCAGGAGAATCTAAAAACAGTGATCAAACCCAAAAGTGGTATTAAGTTATCTTCAGATGTTCTTATTGCTGTTGACTGGCCTGCTCTTGGCGTCAATATTAAATCGGAATCACAAGGGAGAGGAAGAAAGATTGATTCTATACAATACGCTACGATACATAATATTGTCGATCAAAGTTCAGATATAATTTTTGACGATGATGGATCAGGGGAAATTGCTGATATTGTTTCTGTTAAAATTGATATGCAGCATAAGAAAATTAGATTTCATCTTTATCATTGTAAGTATTCACACGGAGAGCATCCCGGTTCTCGTGTTTCAGATCTATATGAAGTTTGTGGCCAAGCTGAAAAATCAATTATGTGGAATGATAATGTATTAGAAATAATACAAAGAATGATTGAAAGGGAAAATTCAAGACAGAAAAGCTATGGTGAAACACGGTTCGAAAAAGGAAACTTACCAACTTTAAATATGTTAAAAAAGATGGTGAGAGCTGGTTATGAAACAGAATTTGAAATTTCTATTGTACAACCAGGGGTATCAATATTAGATATCACAAACTCTATGAAACAAATTATCCTAGCAACAGATACTTATTTAAAAGATACGTTTGGTTTACGTTTGACATGCTTTTTTAGTAATTAGTTGGATATTTGTGGCGTACAAAGAAGAGGAGGGACAAGAACATGTTCCTATTACCGATTAGTTATATACCTAATTGGTCTTCTCCTCGTTAATTCATTAAGCTAACGGGCAGGTTAGTTGAAAAGTAATTATAAAAAAAGTGCACCTCCAATTGTTAGATGGTGTCTAACAATTGGGGTGCACTTCCTGTGAAAATGAAGAGAAGAACAACGTCAATCGTCAATGGGTACAAGTTCTTGTCCTCAGACAGTGGTGGGATGATGTCGAGGGACAAGAACATGTTCCCATTGAAGTCACTAATTTAGCGGATTTTTTATTTTATCGGTACAAGTTCTTGTCCCGAGCGAAGGACAAGAACTTGTACCGATTACCGAAATGGACAAGAAGATAGTCCGATTTCCGATTAGATATATCTAAACATTGGTCACATGTACTTAAAACTTCACTAAGTACCACAATACATGAAATATGTTCACACTGTTATGGGACAATTGACACGATGAAAAGCCAAACACGCTTGACTAGGTATTATAAAAAAACTAGTTGTTAAGGACAAGAACTTGCACCGATCGCCGAAATAGACAAGAACATGTCCCCATTTCCGATTAGATAAATATCTAAGTGACTAAGTGTGCCGGTAACCGTCGACATCCATAGCACACAAAAGGATAACGTAAACAGAATGACCTTACCAAGAGACTAGACAGAGGCATGGGAGATTGAAGGGATTATTCTGGATATCTGCACAGAGGTCTGCAGGAGAGAGCGTAAAAAAGATCTTATTGGCATTGTCGTGTCCGTCAGTGTGTCTGGTGCGGATTTTTACCACCCAATAGGATTTCATCGTCAGGCTAAAATACCTGATCCAACAAACATAACGATTGATGTATGCCATATCGTTAAGTCCATATTTCATCGTTACTGGAATGGGCAGCCTATGCACCGTGTAGGCGTATCTCTTTCTCATTTATCCAACTCGGCGGATACATATCAATTGACTCTATTTAACGATTAAGAGCAGAAAAGGGCCATTGATCAAGTGATGGACAACATTATGGATCGCTTTGGCGACATTTCTATTTTGCGAGCAAGCTCCATTACGGCTGCTGACCAAGAAATAGTGCTCTTTTTGTTTACTCTAAATGGATTTGAATAATTTCAAGAACGAGAAAATTTGGTAACAAAGTGAAGAAAGAGAGATAACGTGGTCTTTCATTTTTATGAATTGCTCTCTTTTACTTATTATAAATAATATTAAAGTTACATATTAAAAGATTGCTAAAAATACAATTATAAACTTCAGAACGTTAACACTGGAAATAATTCGACAAAATAAATTTAATTTCGACAAAAAAAGCCCGTATCTTTAAAATTCGGAATCAACGATAATAGGAAAGCTGTTTTACAAGTCATATAAGTTACATATGTAGAAAGGACGGACAAAACCATTAACACCAGATTATAAAGAGAATGAGACGGGGCTTATGCGATTGTTAGAACTAGCACAGAAAGTTAGTTACACAAAAGGGGGGGAACATGTAATGAACGCAAAAAAAATGTCAATTTTCCTGTTAATCGGTATGCTGATTTCAGGATTATTTTCAACTGAAAATGTAGAAGCAGCGGAAAAAGAAAAACTGAACGAAATTACTAAGATTTCACTAGGGACACAACACCTACTAGTTCGAGGCAGAGATGGTTCGGTCTGGTCTGGGGGTACAAATTTTATGATGTTTCCGGGATTAGTTTCTGATAAATTTGGAATGGTCTCAACGGCAATTAAGGTAGTGGATGTCTCAGCCGGCAATCTCCAAACGCTGGCATTAACCTCAGATGGAACGTTGCTGTCTTGGCCAGGAACTGCGGACCGTACAATCCCAGACCAAATTACTTCGGTTAAAAATATCATTGCTATTTCGGCAGGATCACGGTTTAATACAATTTTGCGCAGTAACGGTACAGTCTGGACATGGGGCTCAAATACATCAGGAGAGTTGGGTTTGGGTGATAATCAAACACGTACAATTCCAACACAGATACCTAACTTAACTAATGTAGTTGAAATTGCTGCAAGTTATCAAACTGCGTACGCATTAAAGAGCGATGGCTCGGTATGGGGATGGGGATCAAATCTGACCTATCAACTTGGCAACGGGACAACGGACGTTTCTCTGCAACCTGTAAAAATAGATATCCCCGTTAAAGTAAAACATATTTATCAAAAGGCAGGTTACGGAGCTGCTATTGATATTCATGATGAGGTTTGGACCTGGGGCGGGAACACCCTTGGACAACTTGGAGATGGAACTCAAAACAACAAAACCACCCCCTCAAAAGTGGAAGGACTTCAAGCAATTAAACAGCTCGCACTAGGAAATAGTCATATGCTTGCCTTAAAAGAAGATGGCACTGTACTCGCTTGGGGAGCAAACACGAGGGGTTCATTAGGTAATGGGACAACAACGAATAGTCTAGTGCCCATCGCTGTAAAGGGGCTAGAAGACATCAACTCTATTTCTGCAGGTTCCGGTTCCAGTGCTGCAATCAGTAATTCCTCTAAGATATATATATGGGGTATGGACTTAACAAACCAAGGAACAAACGTAACCACGCCTAAACGATTGTTTGTTGATGATTATTCACTAGAAATTCCTCAAGGGCTTAAAGTAAAAGCAACTAGCAGCAATTCTGCTACTCTGACTTGGGCGTCACTCACAGAACAGGATGAGGACTTGGACGGTTTTAATGTGTATCACAACGGTGTTCTACTCGGAAACACGAAAGAAAGAAAGTACGCCATTGAGAACTTGGACCCACTTCAAGAGCACAGATTTTATGTAACGACTAAAGGATTGTTTGGAAATGAATCCGATCCGAGCAATACTGTGATTAAGAAGAAAAAACAAAAGTATAGTTATACGTACAACTCTACAGGTCAGTTGGTAAGTGTAATATATGAATCCGGGAAAAAGATAATTTACGAATACGATAAGAATGGAAACTTAAAAAAAATAAATATTATAGATCCTGTTACATCCTAGAAGTTGAATCTGTAAAACTAACTAACAGAACACCTTCGTAGAGTTCCTCTTGTATCCATCACTGAAATAGAGTTTAAAGCATATTGACGTACAGCGAACGTTCATCTTAGAGTACACTCTAATATACTTCTAAATACAGAGGGTACGTAAATAAAGAAACAGTTTATACTATTTCATTTTGCTATTCTAGATATTTTTTATGTCCAACCCACACCTTAACCATCATCTAACTCGAAACGGAGAGAAAGAATTGTTGAAGTATCTTATGAAGAAAACCATATCCATCATTTTAATTGTTGCCATACTGTCGGGTTTAATGGGAAATGTTATACCTACGATTTCATACGCCGAAGATGAAGGGGCTGCTTCACCCGAAACCATTCAAATCCTCATGGATGAATTCGGTACTACGGCTTCTTTCATCCAACGCTATTTAGATCAAGGATACAATCTGAATGAAATAGTTGCCGCTTTTTACAAAGCCAGAGAGAGCGGGCTATCTTTTGATGAGGCCCTTCGGGCAATCCATCCAGAAGAGGTCAACGAATCTGCTACTGTAACCAGTGATGTATATACAGATCCCTTGATTGAAAATGAATCTTCAATTATCAGTGTCGAAGCGGATCAATCCGGAATTATGCAGCGTTACGATACTTTTACGGTGACTGAAGAAGTTTATTCAGATGCTGCAACAGATCCAATCTCAGAGACAGATGATAACGAGGAAAAGATAACTGAAGAAAAAGAAGATCCCACGGTACAACCTTCTGATCTTTCCATGCCCGATCCCAATGAAACAGAACTTGAGCCTGAGCAAGAACCGGAGTCATCGCACCCAGAAGATGGTAAACAAGTTGACGAGGGTAATCAAGGAGAAAAAATTACCTCCGATTCAAATGATACGGATAACAAGGAAAAAACAACATCTGGACAGGAAGAGAAAAGCGTCTCTGAAGAATCGAAAATCATTCAGCCACTTGCTGCTTCTACAGGTGTCCCTGACCCAGGTAAACATGTCTCTGAAAAAGCACCCGTGTTTGACCGGAATTCGTTTAATGAAGCACCCTATAGTGTTGGTGAAAATGGCGAAACGATCTCCACACTCAGTGGAGGACTTATTCTGGAACATACCGATGCGACTTTACCTGGACGAGGAGGCTTGACTTTTAATCTTGAAAGGCAATATAACTCGACTTCAGCGCAGTTCTATGATATGGACGTAGGCTATAACACTTATGAATATCCTATTTACCAGTACTTCGTTACGTATAATGCTGTGAAGAAAAAGAAGATTCCGATATATCACGTTAAGTATACGGAAAATATGTCGATTCAGTGGGATAACAATGGGGATGGAGTAGTCGATTCCGAAACGGCAATCATTGAAACGAAAACGCTTAAAAAGGGGACGTATACAACCGAATCGGAAGCCAAAGAAGTTGCTAGTCATCGAATCGTGTACTTTACCGAGCCTGAACCACTTTTTGTACAAAAGACTCAATACAACAACCAAGATAACTTTCCTGCCACTATGGCCTATAACGAGGGAGGATTCATTGGAACATTAAACAAATCTGGAAGCGCAAAAGTTATCTCTGGACAACATACACCAGCTCAGACAATCACAGCACCGCAACAGACATGTATCAATGAAATTGCGGGAAAATATGATGCTAAAGGAAATTGGGTACAAACTGGAACTGGAAGTCCATGTCCAGAAATCAAAACAGCGACGGTACAGGGAAAAACCATAACATTGACTCGTACTTCCGTGACAAATACAAAGGCATGTCTTTCACCCAATAAAGCGGGGGCTAATTATCCATGTACCAAGTCTTGGACAGCCTATTACAATGGATCCGTGACAATACCAGCTTCTGATACACGTAGTTATTCGCAATCTTATGCGGGCACAGTAGTAAAACCTGGGTCCTACTCCTCACGGAAATATGATTCCTGGGTAAGTCTAGGGAACGGTGCCAAACAACGTAAAGTATACAACGTGAATGAAAAACCTTGGGTCGAAACTGAGATCACCGAAGGAAGTGCAGTAGCAACCACGCTAGCTACAGATGGTACTGAATTATGGTCCCAAGCTAATACGTGGAAAGACACATTTAATGCAAATCCTGGTTTTCCTATACCTTATCCGTTTGACGATGGTTATAACTACTATATTGCAGCACAACCTGCTGGGGAAATTCGTGCCTATCAAGTAGGAAGCAATACAGATGTAACCTACTTTAACAAAACGGTTTCTGCAGCAGCGGATAAACGTACTCCGCTAGGAAAAGGTTGGTCTTGGAAACTACCTTATATTGAAAAAGAAAATGATAAGTCGTTTGCTGTGATGGCCGATGGGGGCCGATATGAAATCGTTGGCAACAAGCTTAAAGATACAGACTGGGAAGGCACCACAGTTACTTCAAACACGTCTGTAACTGTGAACGGAGAAACATCCCAACAGGTAATTACCTCAGCGGATGGACTTTCAAAACAATACTTCACCACTGACGGACGTTTACTTCAGCTTTCGGATTCTCGACAGAACGACATTCAATTCATTTATGAACAAAATACCAGCTATCAAAGTAAATTACTGACTCAGGTCAAGGATGCCATTGGAAATACGATTCAGATTGACTATTCACCTTCGGCCGTGACAATTCGACAAGGCGATCGTACCGTTACGTATCAAAAGAAAACTCAAAACGGGATTGAATTATTGGATTCAGTCATCGACCCGCTAGGTCGCAAAACGACCTATTCATATAAAATGGCCGATGCGAAGTTTAACTTGCTTGGCTTTAGCCCAGAACGTGCAGTATCCAATCCGTATGCCCTGCTGACCTCGGTACATCATCAAACCGGAGCAAAGACTTTTTATGATTACGAAAATTCTGCAGTGAAACGTTACATTGGAGCCGATTCTCTGAATGAAGCATACCGCATATTGACACGTAAGGATCAGTTAACCTATGAAAATGGTACAACTGAAGATTACAATCGCCAAACAGTAAGCTATACCTCAGACCTAGGTGCAAGTTACGGGAAAAAGAGTACTTTTGGAGCTACTATCCGTGATGGACTGACCGAGACACAATACGCGTACCGCAAAGAAGTCCTGAGTATAGATGCATCAGCTTCCTACTACCTCGATCGAATGACCGTTAGCGGAGAGGGACTTATCCGAACAACAGCATATACGTATGAAAAAATGGTTAAAGGCCATAATCTTGCTGCAACCGAACCAACTACGGTAACTGTCACGGATAATCAAACGAAGGATACCATGACTTCAATGATACAGTATGACGATTACGGCAATGTAACATTCCAGAAAGATCCAACTGGGAAAACCGTAACCAGTGCTTATGATGAAAATAGACACTGGCTAACTAGCATCACTGAGACAGTAGACTCCTCCAATAAAAAGTTCAGTGTACTAGCGCGAAACGCACAAGGAGACATTACACAAGTTATCAGCCGTAAAAACAACGTGAATGGGGAAATCATCAGTCAAGCTGATTACACATTTGACACCTACAGTAACTTGCTTGTGCAGCGATTAAAGAATGGAACTCATGAACAGGCTACCACAGTGGAATATGATTCTATCCAAGCCTATCCAGTTAAAAAAAGTACCATCGCAACAGATGTAGACGGGAAAAAGAGTACTGTAACGACTACTACAAGCTATCATCCAGCTGACGGTAGTTTGATGAGTTCTGTAGATGCAGCCCAACGGACGACTGCGTACGGATATGATGCTCTTGGGCGAATCATTCAAGTTAATCAAACAGATGGTAGTGTCTTGCGTGCAACTTATGATGATAATGAAAACCGGATCACCGTGACTGATGAAAATGGTCAGAAGCGGATAGCAAAGTGGAATGCGCTTGGTCAAAGAATTGAAACAGGATATTACAAGGGATCCAGTTATATTATTGCTTCTCGTACCGGATATGATCCTTATGGACGAGAGATTTGGAACGAAGATAGTTTAGGTAATCGGACTAGTTCAGAATATGATGCGTGGAACCGAATCATATCAACAATTGGTGCGGATGGTTCAATAAAAACTGTGAAATACAATGATACAGAACGTACGGCAAGAACGACAGATGCCGAAGGGTATGTGCAGATACAAACCTTTGACCGTTGGGGGCAAATGATTAAGGTAGAAGAGAAAGCCCAGCAAGAAAAGGAGATTAGGTTACTGCAAAAAATGACATACGATGTAATTAGCGGAAAGTTACTAGAAGAAACGGATGGCAAAGAACAAACTACTTCGAACAGCTATGACATCCAAGGACAATTAATTGAGGTAAAAAGTCCGAATGGTGAACAAACACGCTACGCTTATGACATGCTGGGCAATCTCGTTCAAACAACTGATGCAGCTGGAAATGTCAAGCAAAGTCGATACGATGAATTGGGACGCCGAATTCAAACAACGGACAAACAGGGCAATACCATAAAAAGCTATTTTAATCGAGACGGCACCTTAAGTCGTTTTATTGACCGAAACGGTAATAATTTTTCGTATGATTATGATGAACGAGGTAATCTGCTCGCTAAGCGTAGTCCAGAAGAGATCATTCAATTCCAGGTAAATCGGGTAGGTCAGCGGACGAGCATGACCGATAAAACGGGGACAATGACATATGAATATGACTCTGCAACCGAACAGTTACAACGAATTACTTATCCGGACGGCAAACAAACAACGTTTGAATATGATAGTAATGGTAATCGCACATCTATGACTGGGCCATTCGGGACAATCGTCTATTACAGCTATGATACGATGAACCGACTTATCTCGGTAGGCACGGCTAAGGATATCCCAGATATGCAGTACAAATACTATATGAACGGTTTGAGTCGGGAAGCAATTGCGAAAAATGGGGTTCAAGATTTAAAAACATACCAAGGCCTAGATTTGATTGGTTTGAATCAGGTACAAAGCCAAGTAAAATTAGATAGCTATGTTTATGACTACGATAACAACAAAAACATCGTAAATCGTGTACATGGTGAGACGACTGACACATTCTCATATGATAAACTCGATCGAATTATGACATCCACCGTAAGTCAAGAAGAATACACTTACGATAACCAAGGTAATCGCTTGACAATGATCACTGATACGGAGTTTGAGGTAGAAGATCGTGATTATACGTATGATATGAGAGACCGCCTAACTTCTGTGCAAAAGAATGCTAAGCAAGTGAGTTACAAATATAATGGCGATAACTTGCTAGTGGAACGTACAGAAAATGGTAAAGTAACCCGCTACTATTACGATGATAACGCACAAATTATAGCAGAAGCGGAAGTTAGCAATAGCACCCCATCACTAAAAGCAAATTATATTCGAGGCACCAAGTTAGAGGCGATTCAATATGCAGATGGCACGAAAGCCTATGTGCAATCCAATGGCCATGGTGATATTACTGAACTGCGAGATGAACAAGGGAAATTATTGAATCAATACGATTACGATATTTGGGGTAACATCATAACGAATGAGGAAACGGTTCATAATCCGTTCCGATATGCCGGAGAATTGTGGGACGACACAACCGAACTTCAGTATTTACGAGCTCGTTGGTACGATCCTACAATGGGGCGGTTTATCAATGAAGATACATTTGAAGGAGAATTAAGTGACCCTCTAAGTCAAAACGTGTATTCATACGTAAGCAATAATCCACTAAAGTATGTTGATCCGAGTGGGCATATTAAAGATTCAACGTATTATGAGATCGAGTTTATGTTGAAAGAATCTATGTCGTTAAAAAGTAAATCAGCGGATTACTGGAGCAATCGTAGTCAGCTTGGGGTAATTTTCCAAAAGGTTTACGGCGATCGTGATAATATGACGTTTAAATTCCGATATGGAGTATTAACCCAGACAAGTCCCTACTCTCAAAATAATACAAAAGGAAAAGCGGATTGGGCAAGACAAGTACTATTGGCAGATCTGGACGCTTATACTGATCGAACTTGGGCCTTGGCACAATCTGTTGAAAGCATAATTTACTCTGCCACTGGACTTGTAGGCTCCACTAAAGGAAAGGTAATTATCAAAGGATGTAACTGTTTTACAGCTGGAACGAAGGTGCAAACCGATGAAGGTCAAAAGAATATTGAAGATATTGAAATCGGAGATATGGTTCTAGCCAAAGACGAAAATAATCCAAATGGAGAAGTAGATTATAAAGAAGTTACCAATCTGTTTCGAAATCAGCGAGATGATATTATTAAATTGTATGCTGGCGACCAAATTATAGAGACGACTGACAATCATCCGTTTTGGGTAGAAGGTAAAGGTTGGCTCTTTGCTAACAAGCTACATGAGGGGGATAAACTTCTAAAGGCAGACGGAAGCAGCCTTTCTATTCGTAAGGTAGAGTTCGTCAATCTGAATGAGCCAGTCACAGTTTACAACTTTACAGTTGCAGACTATCATACGTATTATGTAACAGATCTAGGAATTTGGGTTCACAATACAGAATGTAGTTTAAGTGCAAGGACTCTGGCCACGATGGGCAAAACTAATACAAAAATTGCCGGCCTGGAAGGCAGTTATATTTCTAAAAACACTGCACTATTTACTGCTGTAGAATTTGTGGGACCAGGATATACTAAAGGTACAGCTGCTAACGGTTATACAACTTATGTGAGTAAAGATGGAAGATATGTTGCGAGGTACGGATATAAAAAACACGGAGGTCTAGAATTAAACCTGGAGGATACTCGTACAGACGGTAACTTCCATATTAGTGTTAAGTGATATGAAAGTGAGGGATACTTTTGGTTATACCAGTATTGAAAGATATAGAAGTTTTTGAAGTATCAGATGGCCTGAAAGGCACAAAATTTCGATGTACAGCCTATATAGCTGAAGAAGAAGACATTGGTTCTGATTGCTTCCATTTTCAAGTTTTATCTCCCGAGTATGTGGTAAGTCATCTAAGTAAAAACAAAAATGTATTTAACGGAAGAGCCACATTCATTTCTGAAAAATTTGATTTAGAGATGATGAAAGTTGAAATAATTAATATTCTGAAAGATTGCATTCGACCTACATGGGAAGAAGTCGCACTAGCCATTAACCGTTTTTTAAGATGGGAATATGATAATATTAAATTCTTATCAGAAAGTGAAATAATATCAGAAATAAATCAGAATAAATAATTCATGTTGAAAAACTTATATTCGATCATATAAGTTTTAAGATGTAGAATGACATAAAGTCGCCAACCAAGAAACCCCTTATATAACAAGGGGTTTCTTGGTTTTTGGTAGGGAACTTTGTGTCAATTTTTAGTGACACAAAGTTCCCTACTAAGCAGGAATTTGACACAAAGTTCCCCACTGGCCTGGAGAAGAGAAGAAGTTGGAGATCAATTCTACTTACTGTGTAGGATAATGTTCAGTAGGAGTATTTATTGTTAGATCATTCACAATAATTAGATTCAAAATTTAATTTTTTTTGTCGCAATACAGACTCATTTTGAGTATCATCGATAAACATTTTATCACATCTATAGAACTGAGCTGATAAATTTAGACTCCATTCCGATATGGTATTACCTTAATTGAGGTATTATAACTATACTGAAGAAGGTTTAAACTGACATACAGGATCAAATTGAGCAAGTATGTCGACGTATAACTGTTGCTAAAATTATTGTAAACAATAAGCTCAAAAATGAACTTTTTATTGGTCCCAATAACAATCCGGTCGCGGGACAAGAACATTGTTCCAATGCTGAAGGATAGGCCATCTTGGAGTGGTCATGGAGATTTGCATAATACTGTGATCAGAAATTCTATCTACAACCTTGAAATATATGGTATTATTGTACTGGAAATTAGAAGGGGTGTAGGTCTAATGGAGTATATTATTTTCTGCTGATTATTGCTTCAGTTTTTGTGTTGTCTATATTTATACTCATCTAGTCGAGAAAACAAAAGAATATCGTTGTATTTGATAAGGAGGACTACGAACTAAGAGATATTACATTAGCTGATATTGATAGAATGGAAGACGGCTCCGGTTTTGAAATGTACTTATACAGATTATTAATCGAACTAGGCTATTCCGGTGTCTATAAGACTATAGGTAGTCGTGACTTTGGGAATATCCAGAAGGTAGCCGGCAATGCAAGTCATAGCGTCGAATTGCTCCGAATGAGATGGAGATACTGTCAATTGTTATCTTTGGACGGTATGTATGGAATTGGCTCGAGCTGGTTGAAGAGATTCCCGGAATAACCAGATACATAGAAGCGAATTATTCAGCGATTAAGCAATGCACCAGAGACCATAGAGCGAGCTATGGTAATGCTAACGTGGGAAAATTCTTTGCGATTTATAGCATTCCTGATTGTGAGAAGACCGTTCTGGCAGTAGCCGTGAGGTGTGGAGTAGCTCTGCCTTAACTGGTACACCTCAAAGAGTTAATAAATTTCATACAGGAGTGATGGGATGGAAACTACTAATACTAATAATATACACAGATATAATTTTGAGAATATTGAAAAAACACTTGAGAATCCCTCATCTTTCTCTCTACTACACTATGCCTTTATGTATCGTAATTTTGACAAAGTATTAGAAATTGTAAACGAGATCAATCTTAATGAACAACTCGTATGCGAAGGTAAAGCGGGTTTTGAGTGGATAACTCCGGCAGTTTGTGCCAAATGGAATGAGAATTACATAAAAGCCTATGACGAAAAGCACAACAAAAATATATATGGACTGCTCAGCAAATCGGAAGCTTTTGAGAAAGTGAAGGATAAGCGTTTCTTACTTGAATATACTGAAACAATCGCCGGTGATAGCGATGTTTTTGATATCTTTTTTGACGGAAATCAGCCCATTCTTGATGTGAAATATTATAAACAACAAGAACTCGCCTCCAAACAGGTGGACAATAATGGAATGTCCCTGGTTATTGATGAAGTGGGAACCGGAAAGACAGTTACTGCACTTTATTCAATAGTAAATGCTATTCAAAATGCGATAAACCACAATAAGTATGCTTATATACTTGTGGTTTGTCCTTATAATAAACGCACCGACTGGCAGGATGACATTAGACGCCAGCTAGGAAGATATGCACACATTGTTGAACAAGGTGATCATGGTCGCATATACTATAATCATTTAAAAGACGCTTTTTTCCGTGAGAAAGAACATGTGATTATGATAACTGGACAAGCTCAATCAAAACAAGAAAAAGATGGAACTAACTCAGCGCTTAAAGGCTCTCTAGAACAGGTTTCTATTTCAGAAAGATGGGACTTGGTAGTCATTGACGAAGGTCATATCTCCTTTGATAATTACCATTCTCTCCGTTCAAATCACGTGATGATGCTTACGGCTACTCCCATTGTAGTGAAGTCATCTTCAGCCAGAGGTTTTGAGAATTATATTGAATTAATGAATACAATTACTGGGAAGCGAAATCATACCTTTGTTATTAATCCGATTGATAACAAAAATCCTACTGCAGATGATATATTTGTGGGTCTGTTCAGAGAAGATTTGGGATTAAGAGCAGCAGAACGAATCATACGTTTTGAATATTGTAAGCGAGTGCAGAAAAGGCATGAGTTGTTTGGTCGAATTGTAGAACAATCTGGATTCTTAGCTGCCTTGCACTACGATCAGGATGATACATATTTATTGAGAGAAGCCAAAGATAACTTTGGGGATGATAGTATTGATAGTCACTGTAACCACAAGCTGGACAAACTTCTGGAGATTGTCACACACAACAATAACACTAATTCATACATTATTTTCTGTGAACATACAGAAGTGGTTAAAAATGTGTATGATCGATTGACAGATGAAGTAAATGCGATAATCGCCATGAAGCATGGTTCCCACCAAGAAACGGTTGGTATGGAGGACTCAGGCAAGGAACAATTTATAAACAGGATTAAGCTAAATCTCCGTCAAAAAAACAGAGTAATCTTAGTGACTACAGGTAAGACAGGGGGGACGGGTCTTAATCTGGGCGAATTTGATGGTATCATTCATTATGAATTACCTTATACTAGCATTGAACTTGAGCAACGTTTTGGACGTGTTGACAGAATGGATACCAATAACCATAAAGAAAAAGAAATGATTTTTTTACTAAATGAATCATCATCTATTCATGATTTTGAGAATAATCGGATGCTGTATTATTGTACAACCAAAATTGATTTTACTTGTCAGTATACACCAATAAGGAATACTGTATTATTTTATCCGGAATTTATAAAAAGAAGCTTTGAAAATTTCAAATCATATCTAATTAATCTTAGAGAAAATACACTTCTCAACAATTACAATGAGGCAATATACATTGATCTGACAGCAAGAAGAAGAACAATAACCAGAAGAAATGAATGGACAGCGATTTTAGAAGCTACACATTCAAATTCAGGTAACAAAAATATTCATGAAAAAATCATAGACGTTCTTAATAGTCCAGTGGATGAACGGATTGCTGGAAAAGATTTCTATAAGCTCTTAAAGGATTATCATGTCGATTACGAAAAGAATCCTTACAGTATTAAGAAGTATGAAGCAGAGAAAAGGGATTTTGATGAAAATATAAAAATAATTCAACATGTACTGGTTGTTATAGGAAAAGAGATTGCCAAGGACAGTGATGTTTTTGTAGCATTACAAGAGAGCGAAGAGGACGTGGATCACACGGATTCCTCCAGTAAATATGATTTAGTAAAAAGTTCAAAAGAGGAGTCTGATAGGGAACCTCATGTGCTCATCGAATCCAAGATAAGCCAACTTATAAATTTGATAGAGAATCTTAACGAGGACACTTTAATTGCAGACGGTATTTTTTATTATAGCAAGGACAAACGAATAGAGCGTAGAGAGGTGAGAGACTTCCGTGGATATAACAGCTCAAGGGATTAATGAGGTATTAGCCAGAGGTGAACGTGACGCTCCCAAACATATGCTGGAAGAAATTCAAGCTGCTAATCAATATCTGAAAAAAGAGCGATTTGATAAGCCCGTATGGCTTGATGATTTTTTAACGAATAACCAAAATAAAATGCGAGAAACTATCATTCGGTCATCTAATGGCAGGGGTATTGCGTCATTGGATGGATACAACGAAGGATACTTTAATGAAATTATTCAAAATGCAAATGACATCGATACTGCCGATAAGATGTATATAAATGTTAGTAAAGAGGGGGATGTCTACTCAATTGAATGTGAGTATGCGGATAAAGGATTTTCCATCTCGAATATTTATGCCTTTCTAAACAGAGAAATGTCTGATAAAACCCATGATAAAGGTCAGAGCGGAAAGTATGGCTTAGGTATCAAATCCTTTTTTACTTTTGTGGATAGTCTTACAATCGACAGCAATGTAGTGATGACGTTCAACATCTTCGTTGATAATAACGGTGAGTTGGTTATAGATAGTGATGTGAAGCGTAATGATCATTGGCGTCAAGGTACTACCAAATTGACGTTAGAGTTCAATGGGAATAAGAAGACTAGCTTCAATACAGAAAAGCTAAGAAAGCTGATTGATTTTTTATGTGGTGATTTTCTTCAGTATCCAGAATTTCTTTTTCACAATGAAGATCATTCGAGTGTTATTTTTGATTTGCGTTCACTGTTATTTACTGATGCTCTGGGAAATAAAACGCATGCTATTAAGAAGATCTATTTCAAAGGTTCAAAAGTAGAAAACTCCCTTACTTTGAAGTGCATCGATGATGAACACCAAGAAGAATATACAACAGGCTGGATTACCAAAAAATCCACAGTTTCTTTGACTATTAATGGCGTTGTTGCAATAGAAAATAAGTATTTACTATTTAGAACAGGAGATATTGTGTTCGCATACCCGGTGAGTGTGGATGAGCTTTCTGAGAGAAACAGATTTTACGCCACATTTTTTATTAATTCTGATGGTACGAAAGCAATTCATCCATCCGGTGCGTTGATTAATACAAGATTCTCAAATATACACAGGACGGATCTTGGACACAGTTCTTCAGAAATAGAGAATGCTATACAAACTATAAAAAAAGAACAAATGAAACTTTACAAATTTATGTGTAGTGATGAAATTGAAAATAGCGCTCATAAATATGAGATTAGCGACATCTTTCATGGTCTTTTATATATCTACAGGAATGTTGACGTTAATGAAGATGCTGAAAGTCTGCTTTCAATACCTGATATTGATACACAATACTTACCAAAGTTCATGGATTCGATTGAATCCAAGGGGAAACTGGTGGTGAAGTTAAAAGCAGATGAGGAATATCAACGGCGTATCCTCTCTGAGGACGAGAGCATTACTACAAGACTCACGGATACATTTAGTACTGTTATCGACAAAAATGAGATTGTTAATTATGAAGATCTTATCAGTAACGATAATTGTCTGAACGGGGTAAAACGTATATATAATTATCTGTATGAAGCAACAGAAGTTTCGAATAAGCTTTATCTGAGAAATATTCTCTGTGCATTTACTGGTGTGGCAGATCTGATTGCCTATAGAATAACGGGTTTAAGGACTATGGATGAAGTAAGGATCCAAGTAGAAGAAAATGAGATTGATACCTGGTTACTTGCACATGAGGAGGCAGAGTGGGATCTGCTGCTCAAGCTTATCGGGAGATATAAATTAAACCCCAATGTAAGCTACACTGGAGAGATTAGGGGTGCTGCAATTGTTCCGTTTATATTCAACGATAAATTACAGCAATCAGGTTCAGAGGGGCCGTTCTCCAAAAGACAAAACCAAGAATATGAACTAAAGTACAGCAGTATGAAAAATGAGTTGCTTGCTATGAGGGGAACCGATTCAGGGAATTTAAAAAATACATCCAATATTAGATATAAAGGATCTTATTATAATAACTGGGATGGGGTATTTCATTATTTTTCTTTAAAGTTCCCTGAAATATCTACTTTGAATTCCAAGAATCTTATGCTATTTGTTGAGCTTTTAAAAAATGGAAATTTAAATGAGAAAATCGGTTATAGATACATTAAGTTACCTACACCAGATATCTTATTGTGTGAGAATAGGAGGATCGATTTAAGGTATAGAGATAAGGGTCTGATTTCAAACTGGATTTATGAACAGCAATTAATCAATTTAAACTTTCTGCGAAATATTCAAGTTACCACCTTTGATGAATTTAAATATTACAGAGAGGCCTTTGATAAAATTGATTCTTTCAAAGAAATATCTAAAAACAATGTGAAATGCAGGATAGCGAATATTACAGTTAAGGAACTATCTACTCAAATACTCCCATGGTTTGGGAAATTTACTTATACTATTTACAATTGCTTTAGAATTGCGTCAATTTTAGATCATCCAGATAATAATCATAGAGAGAAGTTAAAGTTCATTGAACGAATCACAGGGATCAGGTTGTACATTTCTAAATTTAATAGTGACAGTAAGAAACATGTTATCGGGTATTTGGGCCGTCAAAATTTTAAATTGAAAAGAAGTGCCGACGAAAAGCTCACCCCAATCGGCCAGTTTGATGAGGACTCCAACAAAGTTTATATTTTCTACGACAATATTAATGACGAAAATAAAGTGATTAGTGAAGTGTTAGTGGATTTGGACTATGACTCTGCAACTATAGCGATTTTTAATGCTTATATTAGCGGTGAAAATAATGACAAAGTGCTCGGATATAATGACTATGAGAAAGCTGTAACGTCTTTGGCTGCTCCGCTAAAATTAAATTGGAGAATCAGTACTGAATTTGACTTTCCGGCAGATCAGAGGTTCTTGTATGAGGATTTGTACAGATTACTTACTTCAAGAGGGTCTTATGATAAATTTTGTCCGATATGCGGAAAAGTTCCCTCTGAAGGTGAGCATAGAAATAATAACGAAAAGAAAAGACAAGATAGAAAATTAATACTTTTTGATAACAAAGGTGAAGAAACAAAATGTAGCATGCCGTTTATTCTAACTGTTGCCTGTAGCGCCTGTTTCAATAAATTAAAAAACACTCTAAGCAGGGCAGAACTGATTAAAGAATGCGATAGCACTTATTACTTGAAATTCTCAACTGAGATTGGTCATGGGCAGCATGAAAAAAGCTCGTCTGAGCAAAAAATAGAGCTCTCGCCTCTAAATATAGAGATCATCAAAAAATACCAACTTGGATTTAATGGAGCGTAAAGGAGCCACCCTGATCCAATTCGCTCCTTCTTTTTGGAGAATGGCGCGAGGTACGGGACATTCGCTATATTGAAAGAACTGTTTCGTCATGAATATGAGGATGTGTACAAGAATGAAACTGTTTATTATTGGTAATGGATTTGATCAAGGTCATTGTTTGCCGACAAGCTATTGGAGCTTCCGAGAATTTTTAAAAGTCAACTATTCTAGATTCCTTTACGATTTTGAAAGTCATTATGAAATTTACCCAGGATATGATGATGACGCGAAGAAAGCCATGCTATGGAATGACTTAGAAACTAATCTTGCTAATATTGATACAATTGAAATCATTGAAAACGCTGTGCAAATGGATATGGGGCTTGAGAGCGGAGATATCGGCATCAAAGACACCTTAGACCAATATTTTGAAGAAGAATATAAGTACATTGAGCGGTTGGCCGTATATTTAAAGGAATGGGTTGCTACTATTGATCTCAAAGATGTGCAACAGAAAACATCATTTAATCTTTCATTTGAAAATGCATTGTACTTGACTTTCAACTATACAGCTGTATTGGAAGAAGTCTATGAAATTGACGATATAGACATTGTACATATCCATGGATCATTGAATAATGCTCCATTCGGTGATGACCCGATATTGGGGCATGGTAATATTACAAGAATGGAAGAGAACCAAGAACGAGCAGGTGAAGCAGAAGAGAAGTTTGATGAAAAACTGATGAGCATCTGTGGGGCAATTCAACGATATTACGAGGAGACCTATAAGAACATAACAGACTATATGTACAAACTGGATAGATTACGAGGGAAATGTATCGATGAAATTATCTCTATTGGTCATTCTATCGCCGGTGTGGATCTTCCTTATTTCGGCAGTATAGATAAGCTTTCACAGGAGCGGGCTAAGTGGATAGTTTATTATTATTGGGAAGGTGAGAAGCAAGCTATGTATAATAGTTTGCTTGAATGTGGAATCCACCCTGATCGGATTGAAATGAGACAATCGGACGAGTTCTACGACTTGTAATCTGTTGAGGGTGGACAAAAGGATTAAACTCCGTGCTAAGAACTAGAATGGGTTAAATATTATTATAATATGGGGTGAAATGATTTTGCATTTAAAAGAAGAGGTACAAAATAATACTGTTGCATGCTCAGAATGTTTCTGCGATCATGGGTTACAGTTAACCGCTGTAAACATCGGTATTGAAGATAATGAAATATGTCCAAACTGTAAATCAACAGTTGGGAAAAAATTAAGTTTAAACCAATTAGAAGAAGTAGCATACCATTTTTTTGTGTATGGGTCATTTATTTTTTGTGATTATGGAGCTTTTCCTGAAATACAGTTTAATAATTATCAGGAAACATCAATCACCATCAACGATAACCTCAAAAAAGATATAAGAATTTTTGAAGAAAGTCTTGGTATTGGACTTTTTTATTATGGCCCAAGGGCATGGATGTATGGAGACATCGAGCCGTTAAACGATTTGCTGGATCCTGATAAACGTAATAAAGTCATAAAGCGTATAATACAAGAATATCCAAATATCAAAATAACGCAAAATGATTCTCCGCTCTACAGAATTAGAAAAGGAGAGAATCTTACTTATAATTCAAAGTATTTTGATAGTCCACCAGATCAATTCTTAGGAAGCGGACGTTTAGACTCAAAAGGTTTTCCAGTCTTGTATACTTCATCTGATTTAGAGTTATGCATACATGAAATGCGTGCGGCATTAGAAGATGAATTATATGTTGCAACACTGATTCCAGAAGGATCTTTAAACTTTTTGGACCTATCAATTATACTGAAAGAAAACGAAAGTATTACTGATTTCGAGAGTTTGGATATTGCAGTGAATATGCTTTTTCTTGCTGGGAAACATGCATATGAGATTACTCATGAAATCAGTTTAGCAGCAAAAAATGCTGGATATGACGGCATAGTATATCCATCATATTTCAGTAATGCTCGCAAAGGGTTAATGCCACATCAAGCATTAGTGTATGGAATATCTAATAGACGAATACCTCAATTTCAAACAATAGAACACTCTAAGGTGGCACAAAATATAGCAATCTTTGGACGACCAATTCTCGAAGGAAAAGTAAAAGTTCATAGTATAAATAAATTGATGCTGACAAAGGTTAGTTACAACTACCTTCTTGGAGCAGTAAATGAAGAAGAGTAGAGAACCGGTACTGGCAGTTATGACTAAAAGAACGTTTCACTCAGAAGAGTTGAAACATTAAATGAACTTCTAAATATTACTGTACTTCACTAACAATCGTTATTATCATTTGAGCAACTATGAAGTCGCTGTTTAAGCGACTTTTTTGCATTGTAGAATTACTTAAAAGTTCCCCTCTAGCCTGGAGTTCATTCAATAAGGGATACCAGTGTGTTTTTTCTCATTCAGTTGGTAGTAATTTCTTGTTTTAAATTGAAAAAAAGGAAGCTCAAAAGCTCCTCTCCATAGATTAGGGTCTTTCAATTCTTCCTAGAGCTTCCGCTAATTTCTCATTCATTGATGGATCTTGATTGTCAATCTTAGAGATTAGATCCGTAAACATTTTTCTGAGTTGCTGAATGTTTGTTGTAAGGTAACCATCCATTTGAGCGCCTGTTTTCTCGTAAATACGCCCGTTCTCAAGGTCTCTTAGTTTGTTTCCGATTTCCTGGATTTCTCTACTGTACTTTTCAGTAATCCCCAACGTTTCAGTCATGTTTTTTACCTCCTTAGTTTTTCTGGTTAAGATCTAGACTAAAAGAATTCGACATCAGTTTACAAAACCCCTTTTTAATTAAGACAAAAGAGCTTGGATTAATAGATATCCAGATACAGCAAAGCGAGCGTATGAGGATATATTACCCTACTCCCCTAAAGTAGAAAAGGAGTTAAGAGGCCAGCTCATATAGTTTATTCGAACACAAAAATTCCGATTCATGAAGAATTCGACAAAAAAATGTTTTATTGTCAAAGGATTACAGAATATGAGGTTGAATATAGAATATTGTGGTCAAAATACAATTTTTGGAGGGTTGAACACTTGTATTTGCCAATCAATAAGATAAAAAATGAAATGGGTAGGAATAGATTTTATGTATATAGTAGAAGGCTTCATAGAGAGGTTAGACTATACAATTCACTTCAATACGATCATTGGGTTCTGACAGAATCGGATATTACCGTCATGAGTTACTGTGAAAGACCGTTGAAAATAAATGTATATATTGCAGGTAAAGTTGTTGAAACAGTTTTTGATATGTGGATTAAATCAGAAAGTGAAGAAAAGTTTGTGTTTATACGCTACTCCTATGAAATAGATCCAGATAGCAAACGTTCAAGCGAACAAGCAATTAATGAAATGTATGCTCAAAAAATATGGTGCGCAGAGAACAACAAGACACATTGTGTTCTGACCGAAGAAGATATACGACACAATCCCACTATTATTGCAAATAAAAAAACGTTGATTCCTTTTTTTACTCCACTTTCTGAAATAAAACCAGAAGTGTATGAGCTGATTTATAGATCAGCTTTAAACGGCCCTATGACAATTCGTGATTTAGAAAAATCTATTCAATCTAAATATCATCCTGTCATAATTAGGAATTCTATATTTGCATTAATCCTCCATGAGATACTTACTTTTAATCAAGAACAGGACTTACTTTGTGGATTGACGGAGGTGCAGTTGAATGTCGAGAAGACGTATCTTAGATAGTATAAATATTGATCCGAAACATAAAGACATCTCAAATTGGCCAATTGTTAATATCATGCAACTTCAACCTGAAGATAGAGAGATATTCAAAAAACGAGAAGCTGCAGTGAACCTATATATGCTTTACGAAGAAGTAACTTTAGAAAAAATCACAGAACAAACAGGCATTAGTAAGAAAGAATTAATTATTTTCATAAAGAAGTGTTTAGAATTTGATCCAATAACTGAAGCTATCTGGGGATTTAGAGCATTAATCCCTCATAAGAGAACCAAAAAGTATGATAGAAGTGCAACCACAACTTTTTCCCCACAACAGGAACAGCCCAAATTAAGTGGGGCCTTCAATCAACTCCTTGAACAATATCCAGAAATTAGAGAGAAGATCACTTCAGCCTATTTAAGACGAAAAGGAAAAAATTCTACAATGCCGACAATCTCGACTGATGGGATCCATAGATTATTCCTAAGTTTGTGCAAAAAGAATGGTATAGGAATACATGACTATCCGTTTAATACAAATGATAAAGGATATCGATCATTATACCGTTTCTTTAAAAAAATTGAGAATAATCATTTTTCAGAAGGTGCAACGCGTTACGGAAAAGAAGCAGCCAGGCAATCACGGATGGGAACATTGCCAAAACATGAATTGATATTACAAAAGCCTTTTCAACGCGTTCAGTTTGATGGGCATAAGATTGATGCGATGTTTACTATCACATTTAAAACCCCTGAAGGAGACTTATTTACAGAAGTTGTGGAGCGAGTATGGCTTCTTGTAATAGTTGATGTAGCAACTCGAGCAATATTAGGTCATCACCTCTGTGTAAATAAAGAATATAACAAAGACGATGTTTTGCATTGTATTCGCAATACAGTAACCCCTTATGAAAAAAGAAAATTTTCGATACCTGGTATCGATTATGATCCTAAAGGTGGTATACCTTCGGCTGAAATTCCAGAAACGGCATGGGCTCTTTGGGATGAATTCAGCTATGACAACGGTAAAGCAAATTTATCAAATATCGTAACCGATCGTCTTTATGAAGTAGTTCGTTGTACTCTAAATCCTGGGCCGGTCGAGGCTCCAGAAGTAAGAGGCATTATTGAAAGATTATTCCGTTCCCTTGAAGTGCTTGGATACCATAAATTAGTGAGTACCACTGGAAGCAATCCTTCTGATCCTCTTCGTAAAAATCCAGAACAACAAGCAAAAAAGTTTGATATTTCTTTATCAGAACTAGAGGAGCTAACTCATATTCTAGTATCTGATTATAATGGTATTCCCCATAGTGGAATTAGAAACTTTTCTCCTCTTCAATTGATGAAACAACGAATTGAAAGAGGGATGGAACCAAGAGTACTTGAACCAGAAAAAAGAAAAGACGCCATTTTTTTTATGATCCAAACTAAAAGAAGAGTGAGTGGGAATATAGAAAAAGGAAAACGACCATTCATAAATTATGAAGGGGTTCGATATCAAAGCGATATTCTTAGTAATAGTCCTCACCTGATCGGCACGGAATTAACAATTGTGGTAAACGTTGATGATATACGAACAGTAAAAGTATTTTTGAGTGATGGTAGTGAGTTTGGATACCTTACTGCATATGGCATTTGGGGGATAACACCTCATTCATTACGAACAAGGAAGGCTATAAATAAATTAAAGAATGAAAGGAAAATATTCTTTACTACTTATCAAGATCCATTTCAAATCTACTATGAGTATAAAGCATCTAAAGCTAAGACTGGAAAGAGAGAACGAAATCATATCGCACAATTACAAAGGGAACTAAACAAAGCCGAAGCAGCATCTACAAATAAGCATGAAAAAGAAGAAGAGCAATTCTTTGCTCCAGATGTCCAGTCAACAGGGGATGTAAACAGTTTATTTATTGAAGAAGACGATGACGATGATCGAATTTTTCGAACTTACAACTTTTGAAAGGAAGATTTCTGATGAATATCGATGTTTCAGATATAAACAGGCCATATGTACCCCCAAAGACTCATCCCATCGAAACTGGAATTTACTTCATAGGCACTAAAGAAGTGAGAAGAATGTACAAAAATATTAAGCAATGGATTGAAAACCGAGCACCAGGCGGAATAGCCTATGGCAGACCTAGATTAGGAAAGACTTGGGCCATCGACTACTTAACAAAGGAACTACCAATAGATTTTGGTGAGAAGCTTCCTATTCTAAAATTTAAATGTGAGCAAAATTCAAGAATTAATGAAACCACTTTCTATGAAGAATTATTGGTACAGTTTGGACACGGAATCCCTTTCTCAGGAAGAAAAACTATGAAAGCTGAAAGATTAAAAAAATATCTTCAAGAGATAGTCGAGAGTTCAGGAAGTAAAAGGTTAATTCTATTTATTGATGATGCCCAGCGTCTTGTTCCAGTTCAATACAATATTTTAATGGATATTTATAATTATTTGAAAGAATTCGGAATTAGCATGACAGTTATCTTAGTTGGCCAAGAAGAATTAAAGCATGTTAGATCAGGTTTTATTGCTTCAAAAATGGGACAAATTGTTGGTCGCTTTATGGTTCATGAATACAAATTCTCAGGCGTAAGAACAAAAGATGAGCTGCAAACCTGTTTAGTCGGTTATGACTCTTTATCTGAATACCCTACAAATAGTGGTTGGTCCTACACAAGATTCTTCTTTCCGGATGCATATGAGCAAGGATTTCGTTTAGAATCATCCACAGAGGAGCTATTTTCTACTATATCCAATATTAGAAAAGAAAAAGGAATTACTAAACCTTTAGAGGTACCGATGCAATATTTAACGCTTACTATAGAATATGCTTTTAAAAAATACGGTGTCTTAGGTAAAAATGTTGACCACCTGACGTCTAGCCATTGGTTAGACTCATTAGGTAAGTCGGGTTATATCGAAAATGAGCTGTACAACGACTTAATTTAGATATATCAGTTCGATTTGAAAAGGTGGTTAAAGATGATTCCTGAACTAAAGGTTTACTTATCAAAGCCAGATGGTTCAATTACTTGGAATACAGATTGGATATCTGAGTTTGAATCTCCCTGGTCTATTTTTCAAAAAATTCAATTCACTAACTTACTTAATAAACGAGACTATTTTCATTTGTTTGGGACTTCAGAGACAATCAAAAAAAAGACTATTGTTGGTGCAAGAAATCATAATTTGTATTCAATGCCCAGTTTTGATGATAATAGATTTATAAACATTTTAGGATTCTCATTAAAAAAATATAATTCTGATGTAATTAAAAACATATCTGGATTTTTGAATGATGGCGGAATGAGAGAAATGCGGGAAATTTCCTCAGGAAATTGGTATTGGAGAAAGTCTTTAACTTTTTGTTGTGAATGCCTAATTGACGGTTACCATAGTATATTGCATCAATTTGGTCTTTTTCAACAATGTCCTTTTCATCAGAAACCATTGTATGATCAATGTCCCAATTGTTCAGCCAAATATCCATATGAACTATTTAAAGATCAAACTTATTTTGAATCAACATTAACGTGTATGTGTAGTTATCAATACAAAAAATTCAACAGGGGCGTACCCCTTAATACACATTGGAAGGCGTACAGAAATAACGATTTGTCTGATAAACTTGCTATACAATGGCTAAGTCTAAATCAGCTGCAGAAAAGTAACCTGAGCTCAGTATATCTATACCCTCACACCTCAATTAATGAGACACCCCAATTATTAAAGTTTTATTTAAATTATATTGAGAGGGATACAACTCCCGATCAATATTGCGTGGAGACCTCAGATCATCTTAAAAGCATAAATAACATTCCGTACCTAAAAGGGAAATACATTAGAAAAAGAAACAGAGAATTCGAAAACATTAACACAGCAAAAAATCATATCAATTTTTTTTCAAATCATCAAAACATTGTTATGAGCGAATTTCAAATTATAAGAAATTCAATGTTTAGTTCAATTGCGAAACATTTAAGAAGAACTATTTTAAAAAAGCATAAAAGTTGTATTAAACGTTATACCTCCGTTATAAAAACAAAGGAAGGAATGGATATTCCTATCTGCCCTTATGCATCTGCATATGTTAAGTGGAAACAAAAGATAATGAAGATTGTACATTTTTATGATGTAGACGCAATCCCTTATAGCCGGACCAGTTTTTGTTCAGAGAATGTTTCATTTTTAGGTTATTTAGATGAAGACCCCATATTCGACATTATGAATTCTTATTTAGCTAAATTTCCTACAAAAAAAAGCAATTACTCATATATCAGTTGGTTAATTTCACACACCTATAGTTATTTATTTTTACATCTTTTCAAACTGTATCTCACCGATTCAGTTGATAAGATAATTGAGAATAAAGATTTAACTCTGAAGGAAACAATATTGGCCTTTACTTTTCCAGGTAAGCTCTCCGATAAAGTCCAGAAGTTCTGGGACCAAAACAACCTTAATCATTTTTTTTCTGAAAATGAATTGATATGTCCTTATCCTACAATAAGATCAAAGAGAAGAACATCCAACGAAGAATCATTTCATCCTATGCAACTTGCGTTAAATAGAGATAGAAGCCACATTTAGGATTAGTTCTCTAATTCCATAATTTCAATTAACTCCGAAGCTAATGTTTTTGAACTAGAGATACCTTTTAAATATTTGAAAGGCCCACTAACAGACCAGTCAATCTTTTTCAGGCGCTTTGCTGACTTGATAAATTTTTGATGGTCTATTTGTGTTGAGTTTTCTTTCTTACAGTTAGACAACGCCTTGGATGCAGCCATTGCTAACGCATCCAAACATACAATATGAGTAAGTTTATATTCTTTATAGTTCATCCATTCATGAGGATATTCTTGACGCATTATATTGAAAAATTCAAGTACAAGATCCACCTTTTCATGTTTTGATAAATTTGTAGTCTCAGTGTCTTTAAAAAAGTATTTTAACATGCGATAAAGATTTTGAAGAGTAATATGCCTTCCTTTACTACGTTTACCCGTGATGCTACCAATGTGATAGAAAGGACTGTCTTTTAATATTAATAGCTCAGTAGCTTGCCAACTTAATTCATCTGATTCTCTTTTCAGGAATTTGCTCAAAGAGGTTCCAATTCCTTTGGCTTTTGTATTAATAATATCGAAGAGTTGAATTTCTTCATCGTCATCTAAAAAATGAAATGCCATGAAAGGAACATTAAGTTCTGATTGAGTTTCTTCGATATAACGTCTAATCCCACCAAGTCGATGCTGTCCATCCATTAATGATGCTTTACTCTTACAAAATAACCTACCGAACATTGGTCTAGTAGAATCATAAGCTGTAAACTCCCACATACCAGCTGCATTCAATAAAATTGGTGTGAATAATGCGTTTTCGCCTCTGGAAAGATATAATGCAAATTCATCAACACGCTTTGGATCTACTGGCCGTTGATATCCTTTTCCGGAGGGGTCGTTAAATGGCTTAACATAAGTTAGATTCATAGCAATGGAGGTTGGAAACGAGCTTTGATAAGTGATTTTCCCTCTCATTTTTGTTTGTACTACATTTTCTATAACTATTTGATGAGGTAATTGTCTCATTAGGTACACTCCCTTAAATATTTATTTTTCCTAGTGAAAATATATATCTTATATTATATAATTTCCAATGGTAATATATAGTACAAGTATATTTATTTCATGCACAAGTACACCTACTCTTAAAAGAGAGGTGATTGTGCTTATGATAAAAATTAATGCTTTTGTAGGCGAGCGAATAAAATCTTTAAGGAAATCAAAAGGATTGACCCAAGCTAATTTAGGGGAACAAGTAGATCTTCCACAGCCTTATATTGGTGGGATTGAGAAAGGGGAGAGGAACATATCATTAGATACCTTGCAAAAACTACTCGAAGCTTTAAATATTACACCAGCAGAGTTATTCAACTCGTATGAAAATAAGCTACAAAATAAAGAGACCTTAGAAATTCTTGATAGAATAAATGAATCCCTATCTAATAGAAGTACTGAAGAAATTAAAATAGTGGAAAGCTTTGTTCAAGATATTCTTAAAACAATCGATAATTTGAGAAATTTAAGATAATGCAATCTATTTTATTGAAAATTGGTGCTATTCTTCTAATTAATTTAAAATTAGTGATGGTGAGTGAAAGATGAAGAATAAATTACTTATATTTTATACGGAAAAAGTAAGAGCACGTAAATTAATCTACAGTAAAATGAACTTCTTATTCTGGTCTTATTTGATTTCGTACACTTTAGCTCTTCCGTTGATTATTATTGCGTTATGTATTTGGTTTTGGACAGAAAAGTCAGCCTATGGACCTGTACTGTCAGCAATAGCCCTTGTTATCTTTCTAATTTTTATACATAGGGGTTTCAATAGTAAGGCTCGTATCATTCTAAATAGAGAATTTTCAATAAAAACTGAAAAAGGTAAGTGGTTAGATGGCTTTCATGAAGTTCAAATTCATATGATAACAGAATATCTGATTGAGCATGATCTATATTCAAAATGGAAAATTGAGAACCTCATGGAAGCGTATAAAGCTGATAATACTAAAGAAAAGATGCCACCACTAGTTGCACCCAGCATATTGATAGCAGTTCTTGCGCCAAACTTAAATTATTTTCTGAAACATTTTTACGAAGCGACCAACTTTCAGACGAATGAAGGGCAATTTCTTATATTTTCTACAGTGCTACTATTTTCAATTTTTTTTGTTGTAGTTATAACGTTTTGGAAATACATATTTGAAGAATTTTCTGAAATTCTATTGTATAAAAGAATAAATTATCGTAATAATCTTAATTCTATTTTGTACGATATTTTAATTGGAATAGAGAGTTGAAAAGTTAGTTTTATTAATATGAGTATTACTTAAGAGGTTCTTAATAGTAGTTCTGTAAATTTCCTATTAACTTAGGCATGGCCAGCTTGAAGAATATGATTTTGTATGTATTGATTATAGAAAGGATGATTTTATGGATGATTTGTCTATGGCTTTTTACGATATGAAGTATAAAGAAATTATACGTGAAAAAACTGAAAATGAATTTGAAGATTTCTTTTCTAAGGTGATGCAGATGAAATATAAGGATAATTTTATGCCTTGTCGTCCCTGGGGACAGGATGGAGACAAGAAAAATGATGGCTACTTAATTAGTGAACGACATTTATTTGCTGTTAATGGTCCACAAAGTCTTAACCAAAATAGAATGTTAACTAAGATAAATAAAGATTTTACCGGGGCTCTTGATTACTGGGAAAAATATTTTGATAAGTGGTCTTTTGTACATAATCAAAATTCATTACCTCCTAAAATCAACAAAGAGTTGTTGAAATTATCTACTCAGTATACTTCTGTTACACTTACGTTTTGGGGACCAAGTGAAATAAGAGGAATTATTTTTTCATTAGAAGAACCCATTATTAGAGATATTCTAGGTCCAGTTCCATCCAAAAAAAATTATACTACTTTAAAATTTGAAGATATACAACCTGTTATTAAGTCTATTTCAAGAAGATCAAACCCCGGAAATGAGGATTTGAAACCAGTCCCAGAGAATAAACTTTTAATTAATGGGCTAAGTGATCCAATTATTGGGCTTATCAAGGCCGGTTTGTTAAGAGCCCCTTTAGTAAGAGACTATTTAAATCTTCAGACAGATTTAAATTTAGGAGATCAAATTTCTGAAACTTTGCGAAAATACTATGAGGATTTAAGAGATAACTCGGAGTTAGAACCTGATGATATATATAGTGCATTAGCTAAGTTTATAACCGATCCTCATAAGACTGATAATCAAGTATATATGGCTGCTGTTCATACGATTCTTGCGTATTTTTTCGAACAATGTACAATTTTTGAAAGTGTGAGTGCATAAAATGTACAATGAATGTTACATCCATCTGGAAGAATTTATAACACAAAAAAACTTATCTATAAAAGATTTGACATTAGTAAAAAAGGAGGGAAGTAGAATAGTGTTAACACCAACTAAAAATTTGCATGAGGATAAATCAATTATAAAAATTGGTGCAAGAATACTTTCTATATTAAATTCTCCTCATACAGTTAGCTCAGCCTGGAAATCTTATGTTCAAATCCAAGAGTATGAAACAAATGGTAAGATTAGAATTCAGTTTGATAACTTCATTTTAGCGATAGATTTTTTATACATTATTGGTGCAATCGAACATGGGGATGACTTAATGTGGAGGTCAAAGAATGATAAAAAAGATATATAGCACATTAAGCACGTTTAATACAGTAGAACTTCATGAAGGTTTAAATATTTTATTAGCTGATATTACTCAAAAATCTACTGTAAAAGATACTCGAAATGGGCTGGGTAAAACTACTTTTATAGAAATTATTCATTTCTTGTACGGAAGTAGTTGCACTAATAAAAGTGTTTTTAAGATGGAACAGTTTAAAGATGAATTTTTCATAATGGATCTAGAATTGAATAACAATTTATATATTGTAAAGAGAAGAGGTTCTGAGTCTAATTTCGTATATGTAAAGTGCGAAGAAACAAGTGATCTCAAGAAAAAATATGGGATATCAGGCATTTCGAATATTAAAATAAAAGTAACTGAATGGAATGAATTTTTAGGAGAATTTCTATTCAATTTAAATTCCAGAGATGAGTTAATAAAATCAAATTTAAAATTCAGATCTTTGTTTCCATACTTTTCTAGACTGAGTAAAGATGGCGGATATTTAGATTCGACGAAATATTTTAAAACACAAAACGTGCATCTGACTCAAATTGCACTATCATATCTATTAGGTTTAGACACAAAATTAGCAATAAGCTATAAGCAACTTGAGGAAAAGAAAAAAGAAATTACAGACCTCAAGAAAGCAATTGAAACAGACTCTTATAACAAAATCATGAATGATGGTATAAATTTAGACACCGAGATTACAATTTTAACTGCTAAAATATCCAAGTCTAAGAATGATCTTGAGAATTTCTTGGTGCACCCTCAGTACAGAGAAATTGAAATTGAAGCTAATAACTACGCTCAAAAAATATCAGAACTTAGCAATAAAAACTTCATGGATAGACAAATTATTTCAGAATTAATGATTGCTTCTAAAAGTGAAAAGAATATTGAAAATTTTAATTTGTTTGAATTATACAATGAGGTTGAAATTAAATTGCCTGATATTGTTATAAAAACTTATGATGAATCCAAATTGTTTCATGAGCAATTAGTGAAGAATCGGAAAAAATATTTACAAGAGGAATTAGAGCAATATAATGAGATTGTGATAAAAAGAAGTCAATTGATAAACGAGCTTTCTCTGGAACAGTCAAAGAAAATGACAATTTTAAATACTCATGGTGCTCTAGATCAATACTCCTTGTTACAATCTGAAATGAATGAGCTTGTAAGTAAATTAGACATGTACCAAAAGCAACAGGATTTCTTAAATATGATGCGTGAGGAAGCTGCAAAACTAAAAATTGAAGAGCAGAGGTTAATCATTGAGATCAATAAATCATTAGAAGGGCATTCACGTACAAAACAGCACGCTATCTTGCTTGTTGAGGAAGTCTCTAACTGTTTATATAACTCTGTAGCTCAGTTACATATAGGACAAACAAAAAATGGCCGATATGATATTGAGATGGTATCAAGAAATCAAAATAGTACTGGAATTAATAGTATGTTAATTTTCTGTTTTGACATGATGTTAATTCAAATGTCAAAATTTTTAGATAGAAAAATGGACATGTTGATTCATGACAGCTCGCTTTTTGATCCCGTTGATGAAAGACAAATAGCGGAAGCTTTGAGATTTGGAAAAGATAAGTCAATTGAAGCAGGTTTCCAGTATATTGTAACTTTGAATTCTGATGATTTACCTGATAGCGTGAGAAAAGAAGTAGCAAGCTCCATTTTACCTGTGCTTTTGACTGATGCAGACGAATCAGGATGTTTATTTGGTGTTTACTATTAAGCTTGCTATCAGTAAAGTAAGTATAGAACTGAAATCTGTATGTAATTTATGACGTCGCATAATTATGTGCGAAGCGAGTTCTATTAGAGGACAAGAACTTAAGTCCATTGAAAGTCGCTAAATTAGCGGCTTTTTTTGTTGTAAAGATGGTTAAAAGGACAAGTAGGAACTCAGTCAATTATCAAAAGATAGTAGTTCAATGTACGATGTTATGTCATGAAAATGTAACCGGAGGCAACACAATGGAAAACGAATTAGATTATATAAAGAAAGAATACGAAAATCTTTTAAAGCTACCTTTAGACGCAGATGCCGTTGAAAAAAGGCGTCGTGGTTTTAAATTTGAACGTTTTTTGAATAGGATATTTTCCTTCGAGCAACTCGAACCACGTACAAGTTACAGACTGATGGGTGAACAGATAGATGGATCTATCTATCTTGATGGACGAATTTATATTCTAGAAGCAAAATGGCATGCAGAGCCTCTTCCGGCTTCAACCCTATATCAATTCAAAGGAAAGGTCGAAGGCAAGCTAACTGGTACAATTGGAATCTTTATCTCAATGTCTGGCTACGCAGAAGACGCCGTTGATGCACTCGTTCTAGGTAAAGCTCTCAATATTATTTTATTTGATAAACGAGACCTGGACGCTGCGATTAGTCGTAATATCGGATTTTCTAATATTCTCAAACTAAAGCTTCGTAAAGCAGCAGAAGAAGGTTTGATTTATTTCCCATCTGAAGGTGAACTCGTTACAGCCGGAAAGAATCATGGTATCGAGATTGACCGACTTGAATTTGATTCGACAACCGGTAGAGTTTCGGCCATGCAGTCAATCATCGTCAATTCAACTGATCTGTTAATTGTGTGCGAGGGTCAGACTGATCGTGATGTGATTGCAATTCTTTCTAAGAGAATATTGAGTAATGCTGGCTCAAATCGTTCAATTAAAATTATTGTTGCTATGGGTAAAATCACAATTCCTCGCGTGGCAAATGCACTAAGGAACACATTTTTCACTTCTTCTAAAGTGCTAATCGTAATAGACGGTGATGGAGATCCCGTAGGGACAAAAGATATGTTGAAGCAAGGCATCGAATTCGATGAATGGATTACAGCCATACCAAATCCTTCCATAGAATCATGGTTTGACATCAATGTTGATGATAACAAACTAAGGAAAAGTATAAAGTATCGCTCTGATCGAACTCGATATGCAGCCCAATTGCTTGACATCTTAGAACTAAAAAAGCAGGATACGGAATTTGTATTATTCTATAACGCAGTGCTTGGAATTTAAAAATTATAAGGTGAAATATAATTAGACAAACATAAAAAGGGAACTATTACATTACCGAAAAACTTAAATTTTTCTAAGCATTTAGAGCAACATTTTTGTCCCAAGCTTCAGTATGCCTTGTTTAGTGTCTCCACCTTCGATTATTAACACATTCTTATCAAATAGCGCTATTCAAATAATTCTAAGATATTTTAAAGGGTTTCAGGATGGCTAGGATTAAACATTCAAAATAATACGAATTTGAAACTGACTCATGAAGCAAGGCTGATCAGGACACTTTTTTTCTGGAAGCATTATCCATGTAACCACTGCGGCTACGACATTATGAAAGGATGTATCACTATTCGGGTGTTTTATATGTAGAGGCTTATGTGCATATCCAGTTGCCAATAGTTTAGATAAGTCAACCACTATCTCAAGCGGATTGATACTAGTGAATTAATTAATTCCGTTACGGCTGCGATACAAGATATCGAGCACGAATGGAAAACGAACCTTTTATGGGTAGCCTTGCTCCACAAACGTCTGGTATGGCCTTTGCCAAAATTGCAGAGATGAATTCGAATTTCGATCCTAATTACATGCAAAGTTTGACGAATGAAGAACGCGTAATCATGGAAGAGATCTTTGACGAGCAGTTTATTAAATTTGATAAAGAGACATTGTTGCCATTCTATAATCGCATATTAAGGGCAGTACGGAAAGTTTGTAATATTTCGATTGTCACTGGAGAAAATATTTATTCCAGTTCTTTCGTTAAGAAGGGAATTGAACATCTCTTCGATCCTGAAGGTAACGAAGACATGCAACAAAACTACGGCCTTCATGGCTACGATGCGTTCAGAAGAGAAAATGTATATCAGAACTTTGCACTTAAACGTTGATCATTACTTGATTTAAAGCGTCCCCTTATTGTTGATGAATGGGGGGGACATTCCCTAGTCAATCATTCACGAATGCGCTAATTGAACATATGTCGGGAATACTTGAAGCCTATCTCTGGAGTACATATTGGCTATACCGCCCCGGAATGGAGAATGACTCGAATTTCTCTTGCCTTGAACGGGGTTATCCTACTCAGGTAACGGGGAAACTTTTATTTTATCCTTACGAGTATCCAACTTAATCTCTTACTGAAAAGTGGGAGTCTCGGAAGAACAGGAAAATAACCTTTTTTATGCCGGATGTATCAAGCCAGGTCCACAGTAACGCGAATCGTGAGTTCGGTTTACTGTGGACCTGGCTTTTCATCTGTAATATTGACCAGGTAATTCGTACAGGCTCACATATGTTCAATTCAAAATCAAACGTCAATTACTGACTGGACGACCCTTAAAAAATTGAGCAGTATAAAAAGGCATTAGATATCTTAAATAAACCAAAGTAATAACTAAGCACCTTTTAATAAGAGCTTTAAACGTATAGGAATAAAATTGATTGCTGTTGCTGTTAAAATACAAGATAATTTGATGAATTAAAGGAAATACTTCCTTGTTAGTAGAAATATTAATTAAACAGAGTAATGGAGGTAATTAAAAAATGGAAAGTCTTAAGGTCGAGATACACAATTGCTATGGGATAAATAAGCTAGCCCATGATTTTGATTTTAGTACTAATTCGGCTTATGTAATTTATGCCCCAAATGGTGTGATGAAATCATCTTTCGCTAATGTTTTTGATGATTACAGTAAGGATAGGATTTCAACTGATTTAGTTTATAAAACTCGTGTTTCACAGCGTAAAATTACTGATGCTTCAGGGAATGAAATCAATAAAGAGTCTGTTTTTGTAATAAGACCATATGAAAAAGAATTCAAAACTAACCGTGTCTCAAATCTACTGGTGAATCAAGATCTAAAAACGAAATATGTGGAACTTCACGAAAAAATAAACGACTTAAAAACATCACTCATGAAAGAGTTGAAGAAAGTAACAAAAATTAACAAAGTAGAAGAAGAAATTCTCAGTGTTTTTGCAACACAAAATTCAAATATAATAGAAATCATCCATAGTCTTGAAAATGTTGTTTTGGGTGAGAATATAGTTGAAAAGTACTCAAATATATCGTATAAAATTGTATTCGACCCGAAAGTTATCCAGTTTCTTGCCACTGGAGATTTTAAGTATCAAATAAAGAAATACATAGAGAAATATAATGACTTAATAAAAAACTCAATGTTCTTGCGGAAAGAATTTAATCACTATCATGCAGACACTGTTCAACAAAATTTGGCGAATAATGGTTTTTTCAAAGCTGAGCATACTATAAATATAAACATGAATGGTTCCAAACAAGAAATAGGCTCATCGGCTGAGCTGGAAAAGTTGATTAATGAAGAAAAATTTAAAATACTATCCGATACTGAACTCCAAAAAATATTTGAAGACATTGATAAGAAAATATCAAACGCTCAATTAAGGGAGTTTAGAGATTACTTATTTGAAAATCAAGAATTGTTAGTTGAATTGGAGAACATCCTTAATTTGAAAAGATCTGTTTGGATATCCTATTTCCAAAAATGTTCTGTACTATTTCTAAATCTAACTAAAGAATACAAAGAGTCACAAGATGAATTGAAAAGAATTATCGAGCAAGCGAATAGAGAAAAAACAGAATGGGAAAACGTAATTGACATTTTTAACCGAAGGTTCCATGTACCATACACTCTAAAAATGAGTAATAAAGCAGATAGCATCCTAAAAGATGAAGCACCAAGCATTGAATATATCTTTAATGATCAAACTGGACTTTCCGAAAGCGTTAGTGAAGACTTACTACTATCAGTGTTAAGTCAAGGTGAGACAAGAGCATTGTACTTATTAAACATTATATTTGAATTAGAATGTCGGAGAATACAGAATTTAAAAACATTACTCATAGTTGACGATATCGCAGATTCTTTTGATTACAAGAACAAATATGCAATTATAGAATATCTAAAAGAGTTAACTGATTCAGATAATTTCAATATCATAATATTAACTCATAACTTTGATTTTTACAGAACAGTACAGGATAGAATAAACACTAATAAGTTTACTCACTCTTGTATGGCTGTCAAAAAGATTGATTCAATTGATCTAATAAATCCAGGATATAAATATATAAGCAATCCATTTGCTAACTGGAAGAGGGATTTAAATACCAACAATGCTAAGTTAATAGCGTCGATCTCTTTCGCAAGAAACATAGCAGAACATGTAGGAGATACAAATAATTTCAATGTTTTAACCTCAATGTTGCATTGGAAAAATAATTCTCTACACCTTCGATTAAGAGATATCGAAAATTCTTATAAAGAAATTTTTAAAGATATGAGCACATTTGAAATAGTTGATTCTGATAAACTTTTTTTTGATTTAATTTTTGAGGTTGCTGAAGAGATCTATGCTGAACAAGATGAGGTAGGCTTAAATTTGGAGAATAAAGTTGTTTTATCGATTGCAACAAGAATTAATGCAGAACGCTACATGATTCAGCGAATTAGTAATCCTACCTTTGTTTCAGAAATTAGAAGTAATCAGACAGGTAAATTGTTTGGAAAATTTAAAAATGATTTTCCAAGTGAGATAGAGCAAATAAAAATACTTGAAAAGGTAAACTTAATGACTCCTGAGAATATACACTTAAACTCATTTATGTTTGAACCAATACTTGACTTATCTGAACACCACCTTAAAGATCTTTATGCAAGTGTGAAGGCTTTGATATATGCAGAGGAACTAGGATCACAGTATGTTGCGGCATCAGGAGAAGATAAACCTGCTTAAAATTAATACTAAATTATTGTATTTAGAATTTTCACATTTCGCTTTAACCAAAAAAAACGGAGGAGCCACAGCTTAAAAAAAGAATAAAATTTAAGAGAAACTAGGTATGCGGAACCTGTATACTTAGTTTCTCTTTTTTTATTCATCAAAAGAAGGAGAACACTCATTTAGTAGATTACATTAAACTACGGAGAGTCAGCTTAATTCTAGGATTGATCGCAACGAACTGGATATACAATGACCTAGTTCACATAAACAGAGAAAAGAATTCATACTAATTTTCTTCTTCTTCGTTCTTTTTGGAAACAACTGTCGAGAGACAAAAACTGAAGAAGTAAATCGATGTACAACTCCAAGCTAATCAAATGACTGCTATAGCTGAATTTTTGAAAAGGGTTGTTTGCTGCAGCTACTATAACAAGCCTTGCTTTATCGTTAGCCCAACGATCAGAACGACCTGGACACAGACAAGCAATAGTTAGGCGATATTGTCCTCACCCGTAGATTCAAAAGCACTAGATGTTTGAAACTGTTTAAGGAGCAGCAAGGAAACACTTGACTAGAGATCACCAGAGATGCCTCTGTAATCCGGGAAAACTTGACCCACCACAGCCTGAAACTGCAGTTTTATCTGTACATACATTTGCGTAAGCGCGACAAATTGACGTGTTAAATTTCTTAGTTCCTTGTTGTCTATAATCTTCAAAATCCTCTTTGTATACAGTTCACATAATCGATGGGTATCGACCATGTCAGTTTTCACTTTGCGTAAACTTAAATTTTTAGCCTGATGTGAAACAAGAGAATTAACGACCAAAAACGAAATACTGTGCTCCTGTAGGAACTGAATAACGGCGTGATGGTAGTGTCCTGTCGACTCCAAGATGACGGTAGGTGCCACACCAGAAAAGGCCGCCCAAAGGACAACCGGGAAGAGGACAAATTTCCTTTTTCTATTTTGGGTAATCCTTGTTCAATCTACAGCTGTAGATAGAGAAAGACCTTAACGGCAAGTTTTCAAATCAAAGAAAAATATTTCGAATTTTGCGGATGATTGTTCGTCCTTAATAGATAGAGGTAATTGATGAGACGCTTTTACAACCAATTTTACAACCAAATGTATAAAATATTATTGCAAAAGGGGTGAACAGTAACCTATTCTACCAGAATGAAGGAATCATGCCTGCCGTTTACGGAGTCCTGGTTGTACTTGTTGTCCTCGGGACCGTGAGCAATCCGGAAGCCGGCAAAGGTTATCCCGACAAGTAGATAAAAATCAGAAATGACGAAGACCCTGCTGGTTACGTGCTGGCAGTATATAAGAAGAAGGAGACTTAGTGGGAGATGACGAATATTATAATGGTATTTCACTCAGGAAAGGTTGATGTCTAGTGCCTAGATTTATCGCTTTTAAATTTAAGAACAACGGGGAATCCTTTTATATCGAAACTATAGTAAATAAGCGTAGGAAGACAATTCTCGTTGATGGGGGTGAAGGAGGAGAACTAGCTAATCATTTTACGAAAGTAGTAAGACGTGACAAAGTGAATGTAGTTGTTTGTACACATCAAGATAGCGATCATAGTAGGGGAATACGTACATTTTTGAGTGAATATAATTGTGACGAGGTGTGGCTTCCGGCTGAATGGGGTTATCTATATGGATACCTATTTAATAAAGATGCACCTGATATTACTGATACCTTCCAGAAGTTAATCTCGTTATTACAAGTTTTTGAGGATATGGAACGGGAGAGTGTATTTAGAAAAAAATATTTTGGAGAATATCTCACATGTCAAATAGAGACCATGAAAGAAGAGATTCACTCTTTTGATGAATTTGACCTTGCTGAATTTTCAAACCTAGAAAGGTATAGTAAGGTAGTACTCATGGAACTTGAGATATCTAATTTAAGCTTTTCAGATTTATCTAAGGATGCGGCAACCTGGATAAGCGAAACTATTGGTCATTATAAGAATATAGTTAAAATTGCAACTATAGCATTAGAGAAAGGCATTCAAATCCGTTGGTTTGAGTACCGAAAAGATGCTCCTCTAATAATACATAAAGAAGATCCTCTGATTGCGTTAAACTCTAAAGAGGTTCTTCGCATGAAAAGGTTTAAAAGTTCTACTGAATTTTTATTGCAATTGGTGTCCCAATCCAGAAAGTCTGTAACGAACCAGCGTTGTCTAGTATTCAGTACTAATTGGAAAAACAAAAAAACTCCTCCTATCCTGCTTACCGCTGATTCTTATTTGGAGGGAAAAGAAGTAGACAAGGCGAAGTTTAAGAGAGGTATGATAATCACAGTTCCACATCACGGCTCTAAAAATAATAAAGATGCTTTTGATAAAATAAAATCTAAAATTGAATCTCACCGAATTGATAGGACAAAATGGATTAAGAGTTATCACAGCAAAGCAGCTTTGGATAGTTGGTATTTGAGAGATATTTTGGAGATAAAAGGCGGAACTAAGAGATATTGTACGAAATGCGAAAATGAGCATATAGAATTCAAATCGATTAAACGAGAATGGAAACGAATCAAGGCTAAGAAAAGAAGAGACGGATGTAAATGCACATCCAAATGAAATTAGGTAATTGCTATATTTTTGGTTAAACATAAAAATCCGAGATTCTTAAATCAGAAATCATATAATTACGTAAAATAATAATTTGACGAATAATTACTCAAAAGTTATATTCATTTGGGGGTGGTTGTTTTTGGATAAACAAGCTAAATTACACCTTATGGGTCGAATTGACGATAAATTGAGTGAATTACCTTGGTATGTTACTGAATTTATTGACAGTAAGAAGCGTAAGCTCTCTGCCTCAACACTTCTTAATTACTGCCACGATTATATAATCTTTTTTGATTGGCTGATTACAGAGAACTTTACCACAGTTCAAAAAAGAACAGAAATTGAATTATCCACGCTAGAAACATTAACGATACGTGAAACAGAAAGCTTTTTGTCTTTTTTGGAGTATCAACTTGGGAATAATAAGCTAACAATAAACCGTAAGCTTTCTTCTCTTAAGTCCTTATTTGATTACTTACAGAATAAAGCCGAAACAATTGATTTAAAGCCTTATATACAACGAAATGTTATGGCTAAAATGGACTTAAATGCAGTAAAAGAAAGTCAGGAAACGATCGCGAATCGTATGGAAGGAAAAATACTGAGAGAAAATGATTTTGAAGCTTTCAGAGTGTTTGTAGCATACGATTTTGGCGAATTAAACAAAACAAACAAACGTATCATTCATTTCCATCAGTTTAATCGTGAACGAGATACGGCAATAATTTCATTAATCTTAGGATCAGGACTTAGATTATCAGAAGTTTCCGGAATCAATCTTGAGGATTTAGATCTGACGAAATCATCAGTAAGAGTAGTCCGAAAAGGGGGAAAAGAGCAATATGTTTACTTTAGCAGCCAAGCATCCCTAGATATTGAGAATTACCTGCAGATAAGGGAAACAAGATATACCCCAGAAAAAAATGAAAGATTTTTGTTTATTGCAGCACCTGTAGGACGCAAAGGTAAAAATAGACGTTTAACACAACGTTCTATAGAAAAACTTGTTGAGAAATATGCAACAGCCTTTGGAAAGCCGGCTTTGACGGTTCATTCTTTGAGGCATTCATTTGCCACACGTTATCATATTGAGAATAATGATGTCCCAAAATTAAAGAATCAACTAGGACATTCTTCAATACAAACTACAATGATTTATACTCACTTAACAGATGATCAAATGAGAAGCGCTGTAAATAACATGGATAAATAATCCGGAGGGAGTGACATAAAGTTGCCTACCAGACTGGAAAATTGACACAAAGTTACCTACCAGACTGGAGAATGACATCATAAAGTTGCCTACCAGGTGCCAAATTTGCTCCGTTAATTAAAGACAAAGGACATAAATGCATGAAAGTAGGGTACTTTGTGTCAATTTGGTAGGGAACTTTGTGTCAATGTACATAAGAGACTGCAGGGTTAAGCCAGTACCTGCAGTCTCTCGATCTATATACATATGTACAAAATACGAGTTTTGTGAAACAGTACTAGTGATTTAAAAGCTGCACAGTGATTTTTACCTGTACAGCCAATTCTTTTATAACCAATTCTTCTTTTATAATCCGAGTTAATCCCAAACTACTTCTGTTCCTGCTACGAAGTCATGAATCGCACGTCGATCCTCACGCAAACCGACCATAAAAGCACTCACTATAACTCCGATACCCAAAGTTAATACGTACACAAGTCCAGCCACAACAACTCGCATCAGCATCGTACCAATTTTTGGCGGTTCGTGTGTATCGTATTGTCGTATTCGAATTCCACATATACGTTTTCCGATGGTTCGACCATACCAGTAAACTGGTAATAAAATTGAGTATAACGCACTAAGCAGTTTGGCAATCGGCTCATCCGTATCAAAGTTACCCGTAAGCACACCTGCAATAATCACTAACGGAATTGAAATAATAAGACTATCCAACACGCCTGCTCCTAATCTAATCCAAAAACCTGCTTTATACAAAATGCTTTCCTCCAAACTACAATTTCAAACTAAACGGCTAATTTATTTCATGAACTCCCTTCATTAAAATATCTAACTTTATGTACACAACTCAAATAGTATAACAGAAAATTTTACCTTTTTACGATAAAACTCCTATTTGATTTTAATTGCATCCTTTGTGAATTTTATAACAAACCATCGAATTAACTTAACCGCTGTTCATGTTCACTACTTACTCTTACATAATCCTTTCTAATATTGTATTTAGCTACTGCTGAGCCCCCAATGAAAACACCATAATAATTATGTAAACCGAGAAAGCTACTCAACATTTGTTAAGTAGCCTTCTGTTCGTTCTGCATCTGCCCTCTTCGCCAAATCTTATTCTCCACAATGGCATAAACTAACCCCGCGATGGCAAATATCCATATCGATGTCATTCGGTTCAGATAGTATCCCTTCACGAAATATGGACTGTACATGAGATCAAAAACCCACAGCCCGCCCCATCCAAACCCAACCATATAGATGAAAGTTCTCATCATAGGAAAACGTACATATTTTCGCAGCAACCATGAGATCGGGATAAGAATAACAACATAAAAAGCGAGTAAATAGTGCCCGAATCCCAGGATGAAGGACAAAATATATATCAAGCCCCCTAGATTACGTAAGCCGTAATACTCTGTCGTTGTAATTTGGTACCCTTCAATCCTCTCAAGCACGATGAGTGCTGTAAAGAAGATCCCGATAAATATCAGTCCTAATACCATGTAACGTTGAACCGCGTTCACCAACATCAGATCACCCCAATGTCTAAACGCAGCGAGAACCGCTCAAGTTACATGATTTCGAACAAATTCCACAATTCCACAATTAACATAGGCGTTATTAGGTCCTGTTAAATGTTAAATTTAATCTATCGTTTCAATTGCTTTAACCCAACGACTACTTCTGTCCTTCCAGGATCATCGTACCCAAACGGTCCATAAGCTCCATTCTCCCCGTCGCTGTGTAAGAATAATTGTAATTATCGACATTAGAGATTTTATAGATCTTCTCATTCTTCACCGCGTTCATGTTATTCCACACCTTGCTATCGACCATCTTGTTCTCACTATTCTCCATCAATAGCAGACGATCCGGATTAACGGTAGCCAGAGCCTCCAGTGCGATCTGTTTACCACCCCAGCCCTCTGGATCAGGGATCCCCTCTGTGCGCTTCAGGCCCCATTCACCGTATAACATCTCAGCTGCCCCTTTATTGGAATAGATGACCAGGTTGTTTGGATATGTCTCAATTACGGCAAAGGATTCACCATTTACAGCCGCCTCCAACTTTTGTTTCCACTCTGCAGATTTCGCATCATACTTGGCCAAATATTCATCTTTCTTGCTTTCTTCTCCAAACGTATCTGCCAAGAATGTCAGGCGTTCTCTCCAATCATAGTAGGAATAAGGCAATGAAATTGTAGGTGAAATTTTAGATAAAGTTTCATATTGATCCGTGTTAAAATCCTTTCCTAGAATAATCAGATCCGGATTGGCACCCGCTATAGCTTCAATGCTGAACGGGAAACCATACCAGCCCAGATTAACGGTATCTGCACTCAGCTTATCCTCAATGGTTGGCGTGAGTTGCTCCGGATTGCCGTAATCCGCGCTCATTGTGGCCACAGGTGTTTTCCCAATGATCAGCAGCTCTTCTGTAGAGCCAGAAAGATCAACAATGCGCTCTGGATTCAAAGGGATGGTAATCTCTTCACCATTCGGATTGGTAATCCCTTTGGTCGTTGCTTGTGCTGTCCCCTCTGAGGGGCTGGCCACTTCGCTGGTCGTCTGCGTTGTTCCACAGGCCGCCAAGGTGAGCATACAGCATAGTGCAATCCATACAGGAATTCGTTTAAACATCGTTGTCATTCTCCTTTTATGTCAGTTCATTAGCCACATTAGGCTTATTTGGTTCAGTTACTCTATCTATCTCATCGAACCCATTAACTATTCACTTTTACCTGCCAGCCTTCCGCATCCTGTTGTAACTGCCACAGCCGAGCGTAAATGCCTGAGTGATCTAACAAATGCGCATGAGTTCCTTGGTCTACGAGCTGACCTTTGTCCAATACAAGGATCTGATCGGCATTTTGAATGGTCTTTAATCGGTGTGCAATCAAAATAACCGTCTTGTCCGTGACTAGCTCATTAATCGCTTGCTGCACCGCGGCTTCGTTCTCCGGATCAAGTGAAGCGGTGGCTTCGTCAAGCAATACGATCGATGCATTTTTCAACAAAGCACGTGCAATGGAGATCCGTTGCTTCTCCCCACCAGATAACGTCGATCCACCCTCGCCAACGAGCGTATCGTACCCTTGAGGCAGACTGGAGATAAACTCATGACAACAAGCTCTGCGTGCTGCCTCCTCAATCTCGAATTGCGAAGCGTCTTTCTTTCCTACACGGATGTTGTTGCCGATCGTATCCTGGAACAGATACACGTCCTGGAAGACCACTGAGATATCCTGTAACAGCTTCTCCGGGTCCATCTGAGCAACGGGTCTGCCACCAATGCGAATGGTGCCTTGCTGTACATCCCAGAAGCGCTCAATGAGACGTGTGACTGTACTCTTACCACTACCGGATGGGCCAACCAGCGCAGTAATCGTATGCGGCTCAATCGTAAACGACAAGTCTTTCAACACCGACTGCTGAGCATCATATCCAAAGGTCACCTGGTCAAATGAAATTGCCTGATTTGGTTGTACATCTCGCTTTCCTGCCATCGGGGCCTCCTGCTGTACATCCATAATGCGTCTTGCACTATACGCGGAGTACCGCATCTCCCCATAACTCATAAGTACAACCGTTAACGGTTCGAATACCTTTGTGCCTACCAGCAAAAATAACAGAAATACCGGTAACGACAACTCTCCGCCTGCAAGCAAATAACTGCCCACGAGAATCATCCACGTCATCCCTGATCGTGCAAGCAACATCGCACCCATAATCATTGGTCCCATGATACCTTCCAACCGAATGGAAGCGGACTTCAATTCGTCAAAAGAACGACGCAGCCGTTCAAAACGTTTGCCCCCCATATTGTGGGCCTTAATCTCACGAATGCCGCTCAGATACTCCTGCAGCCGACTGGCGGCTTCATTTTTGGCTCGAACATGGTTCTCACTCAGTCGTGCCTGAATGGAATCCGTAAGCCATAACAGAGCCACACCTAAGGGAACCGCAACAAACATGGCTACGACCATTCTCCAATCCACCAACAGAAGTCCGCCAAAAGCGAGTACCGGAAGCACAATCGCGCTGATCAGCTGCGACAGATTGTGAGAGATCGTATGCTCGACCTGACCATAATCACTCAGGATCAGGTTCGTAAGATCCCCAGGATCACGTTTTCCGAAAAATCCTAGTGACAAATGGCGAATATGTTCTGCCAGCTTCAATCTTCCTGAGGCAGCGAGGCTGTATGCTGCCCGATAGGTCTTGTCATAGAGTGAGGCGTAAGCCGCATACTCCACCAGAATCCAGACAAACAAGATGCAGCATACAATCCACATTCGGTTGATATCCAATTCTTTGTCCGGATCAGCGAAAGACTTATAGATCGTATTGAATATGTCCACAAGCAGCGCCGCAGGAACAATCTTTGCAATCCCGTCCAGAATCGCTGCAATTACCGAAGGAAGCAGACTACGCGGGTTACCGCCAGATATATTGTATAGATAATTCTTCATCGTCCTGCACCTCCAAGCTTCCAGGAAGCTGCACTGATATGGGCCTGCCACATGTGCTCATATACTCCGCCTAATGCACGCAATTGATCATGTGTCCCACGCTCGGCAATCGTTCCCTTGCGGATCACGAGTATTTGCTCGGCTGCACGAATCGTTGTTAGACGATGAGCAATAATCAGGACTGTTTTGCCTTGAACCAGTTGGGCCAGACCTTGATGGATCTTGTGTTCATTCTCTGCATCTGCGTAGGCAGTCGCTTCATCCAGGACCAGAATGGGAGCATTTTTAAGCAGTGCCCGTGCAATAGCAATTCGCTGTGCTTCACCGCCGGACAGGTACGTGCCGCCTTCTCCGATTTTGGTGTCATATCCGGCATCCAGTTTCTCAATGAATTCATGACAGCAAGCAGTTTGAGCCGCAGCTATAACGTCCTGTCGTGAAGCTGATGTGTTGCCCATCCGAATATTTTCTTCAATCGTATCGTAGAACAGATGTACATCCTGAAATACAAAGGACACGGTATCCATCAGTTTCTCTGTCCCCATCTCCTGAATCGGAATACCACCAATCTTAATCTCACCTTCCTGTACATCCCAGAAACGAAGCAATAGATTAGCAATAGTTGACTTTCCTCCACCAGAAGGTCCGACAAGTGCGGTCATCTCTCCTGCTTTGGCTACAAAATCAATCTGTTCAAGTACGGTTTTATATGCTTCGCTCTCCTTACGTTCATAGGCAAAAGATACTTGACGAAAGGCAACCTCATATGTATCCGGAACTTTAGGCAATTCAGGTTCTTGTACAATCGGCTCGGCAAACACCGATTCAATCCGTTTCTGTCCTTCCACAATCTCTCGCATCCCACTACCCAGATACATTAACTTCAATAACGGAGCAGATAGACTCGGGGTAATGATCAGAAACAGAATAAACGTGATCGCAAACGACTGATTGCCCGCATTTCCACTCGACAGCAGAATACCCACCGGAACAATGAAGGTAAATAACGAGATCATGATCACAAAAAACAGCCCGTAAGATGTTTTACATAAATCTGTTATTCTCAACGAAATATCCCGGTACCGCGTCACCGCCTGTTTGAAGGTCAGAAACGAATCAGCTGTAATGCCAAATACTTTCACCGCCGGCATACCTCTCACGTATTCAACACCCGTCGCATTCATCTCTTCAATGGCCAGTTGAAAATCACGATAAGCCTGACGGCCGCGTTCACTGCGAAAGATACGACTTTGCAGCCAGAACACGATTCCGATCGGGACCAACAGCGTCAGCGCCATGCGATAATCGAGCCAAAATAAGTATCCCAGCAGCATCAGTGGAATGACAATCGCACTGACCAGATCCGGCAACTGATGGGCGATAAATTTCTCAATTTTCTCCACACTGACTTCGATGATCTTCTTCAGCTCACCGGTTGCCGTCCGGGTGTGATACCCCATGGGTACTTTGGCAACATGTTCCGCAAGTCTCACTCTGAGCTGGTACAAAATGTTGAACGCAGCGATGTGTGAGCACATCCCCCCGATATAGAGCGCAATGAGCCCTGCAATCAGGGCTACGAATGCGACGATCCCCCAATAGATCAACAGATCTCTGTCCATCGCAGATGGTTGGCCCGCATGCGTTAGCAGTTCCTCGACGATCTTATACACTCCGACAAAAGGAACAATCTGCAACAGACTCGACAGGGTCGAGAAGATACTTGCTGTAATCAGCAGACCTTTGCGCTCCTTCGTTACTTGCATTAGTCCGGACACTTCAGATGTGTTGTTCATCTCACCCCTCCTGATATTAATAATCATTCTCAATATAGCGCAGTGTTATATACGCACATTAATATCTCATAGAGCCCTGAATGATCACTACCTCTTCACGGAGCAATAATACCTCATCACGGATTATTGTTGTCTCACAGCATCTTATAAGCCCTATTGGGCATATGACCTCGTCGCGTAACTTGAGAATGACTGGTGAAGTATTACATTCTCGCCAAGCAAAAGAAGTGTTGTTGGAGAAAGTTTTCGTTTGCTTGTATAGACAAATATGACTTCTTTGATCTGTAACTCCCGTAATATTTTCCATTTAGTATGGATAAATATGTGAAGGAGTTACTTACATCATTAAACTGCCGCCTATTGAATTCAAAAGGAAGCCATATTGGATATATGGCTTCATCGCTTAACCTGTGAATGGACACTCAACTATGGAAAGCTTTCCAGAACGAACCTTCTGTATTAATGATATCCTTGATCTGGACAAAAGGAATCGTAAACGTTGGAAACCCTGCCGCATAGGGCGCGATGTCATATGGATTGAAGTAGAGATGCAGAGCATCCGCTGTGACAAAAAACGGCTGATCCGCACTAATCCCCTTATAGGTGTCCGGAAACACATACGAGTATTGAGGATCATTTTTGATCTGATCCCCCACAATCTGGCTTAACACTTTTACGTAATCACTATTCGGTTTAAATAAGTCCTTCAGCTCATACAACTGACCATTCGTCAGATTAATGATCGCATAGATCATCGTAGGCATACCATGCGCTGCACCCGCCGGGTAGTTATAACCTGTGAGTTGCAGTTGTAGCAATTGCTGCTGATAGAACGTAATATCAAAATCACCTGTATACGTATAATCTAGCTGCTGATCCGCAGGGATCGGTTTCACCTGGGAGAGTTGCTTCAACTTGGCATTCAGCGCAAGCTGCTCCGCTTGGTTCGTTAATCCCTCCACCTGCGGATAATATACGAGATAGTCCCTGTTTGGTTTGTACTTCACTTCGCGTACACGGTACGGCGGATGAAGTGGAACGATTGTATTTTGCCGCCAGATGATCTGTCCGGCCCGATTCACATACGATAAGCGCTGGTCTACATAGGCCTTAATCAGATCTGGTGCCACGACCTCCAGCGTTCCCGAACCTTCTACATGTGGATACCCAGCGGCAGGTCTTCCACTCAGATCCAGCAGATAGGTCTGTCTGCCATCCGATGCGGAAGCAAGGCCGTTTTTGTAATTGCCCACTTCGCGATATAGGAACTCCGTAAGTCTTCTGCCATTGGTATCTGCAATCGCGTATACAGAGCCAATATACGGCTGCTCCGGATTAATTGCTTGCCCCAGCGCATAACGATGCTCGCCTAGTTCGCGGATGTCATTATACGCGGGTTGAATGATAAACGATCCCTCCGTATTAATAACACCGTAGATCGATTTGTAGTCCTCTGCTGTATTAACAATCGCTTGCCCGCCGCTAAAAGGAAATGCCGATGAAAACTTGGGCTGAATGCGAATATTACCCCGTTCGTCGATGTACCCATATTTGCCCGAGGTTTCTTTTTGAAAAGCGAGCAGTCCATCCCCTAGTGGTCCCACATAGGCATATGGATACGTTGCGAGCCGATGTCCATTGCGATTAATGAGTGCATATTCATTGTCCTTAATCTGCACAACCGCTTTGCCATCTTGAAAATCATTCGCCGAAGCGAACTGTGCAGGTATCACCTCATTGCCCGACGCATCCAGATAACCATACCGACTCACCGATCCATCTGCCTGACCAGGATTAGAATCGTAAAATAATGCTCGACCGTCGTTCATATTCGAGATATACGGGTACGCCCGTTTGGTCAGAACCGTACCTTGTTCATTAATCATCTTAAATCCTTGAGAATCAATGGTTATCGCCCGTTCTTCGGAAAAGGAATTGATGGAATCGTATACAGGTTGAACGACATACTGCCCCTGAAGATTAATAACGCCGGCACGACCGTCCTTCACAACCACAGCCAATCCATTGGGCTGAAACTCTTGCGCGTCATCCAGTACCGGCTCAAGCCGAATGTAGCCTTGTGCATCCATATACCCCCAACGCGTCCCACTCGTGGTTCGAACGGAGATGGGATATAACCATGTCGTTACCCGGGTATGACTTATAGGGGCCATCGCCTGCTTTATTTTCTTTTCCAGCTCTTGTAGTACTTCTCTGGAAGGATACGCTTCCGGGAAACTGAGTGCCTTCTGAACGGAAGCGAGTGCTGCCGGATACTGGCCTGCATGGTACTGAGCATCCGCAAGGTAATACCAGTAAAAGATATAATCAGGATATTGCTGGGTTAGTTGCTCGTAATATTGCACCACTTTAGGATAATAGGTTGCATATACGTCCGGTGCAGGAACCCATTTCCCATTCTGCCATCGGATAATCTCCACACGATAGGCTTCACCAGTGTCATGTATCCAGAGTGCAATCTCCACTTTCCCATCTCGACCATGCGGACCAGGCATATCTATAATCTCTGCATAGCTATAGTATAGATCGTCAGGCGCCAGATCTTTGAGCCCCGATTCCGTCCACTCATATACGGCAAGCTTAGACCAAATAGAACCAATCCGCCAACCGATAATGAGATTGTTCCTTGCCGTTGAAGTTACAGGGGCTGCAGTCATTAAAGTCACCCCATACCCCAATCCCTTAATGAGTGCCATCTTGATCCAGTGTCCTTGAACAAATTTCAGAATGAGCAAATACAGCTCACCATTCAACTGATAGACTGCAGCAATCTCCGGCATACCGTCACCGGTAAGATCTGCCGCATAGATCGCTGGATGTTGAACAGGTTTATCAATAGTGACGACCGTTGCACCAGCCGGAATATGTTGATTCACAATTTGTGTTAACAGCGGTTCGCTCATGGACATCTCAGTTTCCTCCCTTATGACCGCATTCGCCTAATGGTATGCTTCATAAATCGGGATATGACATCAGAACGAATATAACTGAGAACATTTGAAATTCTCATTTTTTTCTAAACAAACATTAAATGAAGATATTTTTCAATCCGTAAAATACATCGAACTCCAGAATAGCAAAAAAGATTTGCAGTGACCTTATGGTCTTCTGCAAATCTTCTTATATTCTATAATACATCTTATTTATTACATCATATCGCTTCATGTGCCTTCGCTTGGAATACTAACCAATATTACGCCTCTTCTTGCACACTCAATTGCACATATTGGGTGAGACGACAATACTGAAATAACAGCAACTCTTCATTACCTTGTCCAAGAGCCACGCTACGCCCTTCCTTGATGAGGTGATTCAACAACTCATGCAAGAAAGTCATCTGCAACCGCGAGGATTCCGCTGCGAGCTGCTCAAGTACCTCAATATCCCGAATCGTAAACTGAGATAACCCACGTAGGAGCAACTCTTCCGACCAGCCGTTAATTCTCTGCATAAACTGATTATATTCTTCCAAGTCTGCCCATCCTCCCATTACCGATATCCAGTTTCAGACTGAGCACCGTTTGACCCTTCAGGAAGCTGATTGGGCTAATCCGTTTTGGTTCCACACGCACAAAGGCATAGAAGTGTTCAAGCGATTGAGCACCATATCCTGACTCCAGCCTTTGGATCATCGTTTGCCAATCAGTTGAATACGGGAGAGTAAGTGCCAAACGTTCTCCTTCGGCACTCTCAACCGTCAGGACAAGATCCTGCGTTTGTTTGACAAAGTTATGGTCCACAATTTGAGCAACTTTGATCACAGCCAATCGTTCTTTGGGAGCAGCAAACAAGTCGAATGTTCGCGATTCCTCTTGAAGTACAGACGTTACGTCTTGCATGGTTTTGCCCAGATTCAACGTTTCCACACCCGTTCGTGGCAAAATCGCAAGTTTGGCACCTTCCCCGGAAGAGATCCGGCGTTCTTCATTCACTTTAACTGAATGGAATTGAACTTCTTCACCGACGAACTGGCGAAAGGTCAGATTAGGCAGCCATGGTGTGAATGCACCATAATGCTCTGTATATGAGAACTGCTGATCATCGTAATATACAGCACGTACATCGCTATAGGTGTAGATTTCCTCATCATCGAAACAATAGAAATAATAGGTGATTCCACGGAAACCGGATCGTGTCTCCCACGCATCAGCTCCCAGTCCATACAGGTGAAGTGAAGGAACCGTAAAATATTTACTTCGAAAACTGCCAATGAGCTGACTCTGCTGAATGACAGACACCTTTTCTTCTTCAAGAACCTGGAGTGCAAGATACAGCTTGCTCACCCGATCCAACATGGATTGCATGGAGAATCGTATATGTCTGTTGAAAAACAACTGTAGTTCCCCTTGAATCCCTCGTAAACTGCGTTCTATGTCAGGCAGGTTGCCACTATGAGCTGCAATTGCCAAAGTCTCCAGTTGTGCCATAAAGGACTGAGGAAGGCGGGCCAGTCCCGTCTTCAACAATCCTGCCAGCATAACCCGACATTCCTGTACTGTCTGAAGAGAGAACTTGGCTTCGTACACCCGTCCACTTAATGCATCCCTATCATCTAGGCCTTTTAGGTTCCGATACCGTAACAACGCTTCAAGCTTGGCCATTTTCCCAGCAGTCTGTTGCACCTTACATAGTGCTTTTGCAAGGTTCGGTTCCTCAGTAAAAGACACCTCGATATTCTGGGTGGTCAGATGAACCGTAAGAAGTGAATCTTCAATGATCTTAATTTCCTCTGGGTATCTCAGTCGGAAAACAACTTCCTCAATCATGGAAGAACTATACGATTTAATTAACACGGTAAGATCAGACTCCGTCATCCAGCGGAAGCGAGACTCGATCTCACGTGACACCGTATGCGGAATTTCGCTTGGATCGTCCACATTTGATACTAAGTTTGATGCTGATTCTGTTACTGATACGTCTTTGGGTACGTCCAACGGATCATTATCCGATATCCCTGAGTCCTTATCCAGCGCATGCTTCTCGTCTGCATTCATTGAATCCTCTGCCGTATATTCCCGTTGATCATACAGAATTGCAATCAGCACATGCTTGCAGATATGATCGGCCGGGCAGGAGCATTCCCAATGATCCAGCGTATTTTCAAGCGTACATTGGGTCCCGTCACTGAGCTGACAACTCACAGATGATTCATTCCATGTGTACGTCACACTTACACCATTGTCCAACTCCTTCAAAGACCTTTTGTACAACCCCTTGTTGGCATACCGAATCAAATAATCCTCCGTACACAGCTTCGAAAAAATCCGGAATTTCTCCTTGAATCCACTCACGTCATCAACGCCCCGTTGCTCTCAGAATGTCGTAGATCGTTTCACTGAACACGCGACCTGGAACGTTGCCTATAGCAATGGGTTTGTTGTCACCATAGTAATAATATTGCTTGTTATTCGGTTTGAAGAAATGAAGGGATTCCAGGGTAATGTCATCCAATCCCTCGTAATACGTGATACTCGTACCACTGAATTGCAATTCCGCAACAAGATCTCCGTACTCTTTATAAAATTCATGATACCAGCCGCCGTCCTGAGCCGGTCCTTTGATCCAACCGTATTTCTCCAGTGCTTTGGGGAAAGCCGTTGGTGAAAAGTCAGACTCGGGCAGATGATCGTATTCATTCTTCGTCTTGTCCTCATCTTCTGGCTGGTGGATCTCACGATTCAATTGCTCAAATGGCTGCTTGATCTCGTAATCCTCCAACTGTGTTGTCCAACCTTCAAGCGTCGCCTGATCCAATTCCAGCGGGTGTATAAGTCCCACCTGCGCACCCGAAGGCAGATCAACCTCATCTTCATCCACAGAATTGAAGGTGCCATCCTCCATATAACGGAACGTGCTGATCAGAGCGCCATCCTCATACGTTCCCCAGATCAGACCAACAGCAAATTTCTGCATGATTACATTTTGTACAAACAATACTTTCCACTCATCGGCAGACCACAGACGTTGCTTGGACAATGACTCTTCCAGACGCTGCGCCTGAATGTTAACCATGGATTTGAGATCTTTTTTCAGCTGTGTGAAACGTGCCTTGGACTGCGCTGCCAAATCGGGATCATCTTTCTGTGCAGGAGCAGGCAGACTCTTCACGGATTTGCCCGTTTCTTCATTGAGTACAACGACTTGCAAGTCTCCATTTACCTTAATCAGGAAGGAACGTTCTCCGTAACTCAGCTGCATGGTTCCTTTTTCATCAAAACCAAGCGTAGTGACTAACCGATCCTCCAGTTGTTCCGAGGTAAGTCCCATATTATCGGCGGCAAGCTGCAACGCTTCTTCAGCAGCACCTTTCACCTGACGGTTTTTCACGCCACGTTTGATCTTGTCAATCGCCATTAGAGCAGATGGATCTTTCAGATAAGCGAGCACTTTTACAGCATCTGCTGCAATCGCGCCGCGGCTGTTTTCTGTCCATTCCTTAATTTGCGGAGCCAGAATATTCACAATCTGAATATCGCCAAAAAGTGCTGAAACATACATCACCCACTTTTCTTTCGCGGGGGCACCTTCTTGAATCCAGACCTGAATCAATTCACTTGCAAAACGAGCGAGCGATGCCTCACTTACGTAATCCCGTAATTCATTCAACCGTTCATTAGGACCGGATGTATGATCCAATGATTGGACCAAAGCATACTGTTTAATCCGGTCATCTAAAGGCTGATTGTCTTCAATACGTATCAGTGAAGGGAGATCTTTCAAGAACAACCAGCTCAGTCTCGACAACTTTTTGGCATCCGCCTGATCAGCGAGTGCAGCATGGGCATACTCTGGACTTAAATCTGCGGTATCCAGCAGAATTTGGATCAAGCTCTTCCACTCATCGGACTTCTCTTTCTTCAAAAGCTCACCATACAGCTCCTTGCTGTTTTCCAGACTGCGGATTGCGGTCAAAGCCATCTCTTTGATCGCCACTTTTTTCTCCGAGAGGTATACGAGCGTATACAAGTCCTGATCAGGAATTCGGTTGAATTCCGCTAACGCTACGCCATTGGCCTTCTTGGACGAATCCTGCAATCCGGCACGAATCGCTTCGGCCAATATTTTCTTCGATAACTCATCACGCTGTTCAAAGGTTATCTCCAGAATTAAAATGCGCGTATCCGTTGGCAGTTTCTTGTACTGTGTCAGTGCATAGTCCAGATTCTGCTGAATGATTCGGCGGTATTCGTCATGCGGCATGGATTTGTATCTATAGTCGGTCATGCCATTGAGTGAGATCAGGCTGGTTAGCAATTTCTCACGTTGCACCTCAGGATCTTGCCCATAACGTTGAAGCAGCTGCTCTCCACTAAACGCGTATGAATTGTACATGTCCGAGATAATATCCAGTGTCCAATCAGGATGAGTGGTCAGAATTGCGAACCTGCGCATCGCCTCCGAGTCCAAGGGCAGAAAACTAATACTAATGAGGTTGTGAACACGCTTCTTATCCCGATTCAGTTGATTAAACAACCCACGACTATTCGGGTCCTCCCAATATTCCTCAAGGGTGTTTTCCCCACTTAAGTATCTTGCAATCGCAAGTCCTTGACGTCCCCCGTCCAAAGGATGCCGAAGAGCGTTAAATACCGCTTGCTCCAGTGAGCCCTCCGCATTAGGCAATGTCAATCCTTGATCCTCCATGAATTTCTGAATGCAGAGTTTCAGGAATGGCGGTTTTATAATCTCGTATGCTCGAATCGCTTGTTCAGGACGATTCGCGATCGCGGATTGTAACATGTTCCAAGATACCGTGTACGAATTAAGCTCGTCCCGCAACATTTCAACCAACTGATAAGGCTCATCCAGAGGCACAAGTCCAGCAAGCAGATCATTTGGACTTTTTGCTCTAGGGTCCATACTCAGCAAGTAACGGCGAACTTCAAGTGGATAAATCTCATGTAATTGATGTATTGTGTGAAGCAAAACATGCCCAATCTCACTATTTGTATCAAGGAACCGTTGTTTACCTCCACTAATGTTAATCAGGTACAACAAGGCACCACTCACCAGTACCATCGTTTGATGGAATACGGTGTTTGAACATTGCTCTTTTGAAGAGAAAGACGTATTGGGATACAGCTCAGCTATGAGCCGACTGCGCTTTTCTTTGAGGAATTCATCCTTCAATTCTTGGGATGATCCGTTATGCTTTCCTTGAATATTACTGACCACTACAGGTTCAATCAACGTATGTAGCTCGTCCCGCAACTTATCTGGATCATTAGCCATCACATGTTGAAACAATACGGGTAACGATTGAGCAGAAGATTGAACCTCTGCAAGATGAGAAGCCGTGTCACTGAGTCTTGAATATAGTTGTAGCAGCATTAACGCATTGATTACATCTCGATAATCCCCCTGGGTGTCAGCCTTTTTGGAATCAAAAAGCCACTGGGCACGCTTTAATTTGCTCTTTAATTCAGCCGAAATTTCGTTCTCGCCCGCAAACTGTTTGATCTTCTCCAACCGGGACAACAACCCACCCATGCGATCAGCGCTTTTGCTCTTCCCGCTCAATCCGTAGGCTTCTGAATCATTTCCCATACAGACAGTAAAAGCATCCGTTCTCCATGAACTTCTTTTGGAATAATTGGATTCCAGATATATCACAATAGCCCCGGCACGGTAAAAGATATCTCCATCGTCTTTTTTAGCGAGCTTCATGAGCAGATCAATCGTTTGATACACATAATGACTCGAATTTCCCATCATATCAGGGAACTTGTCTGTCGTTCCCAAGACATAATCAATAATTTCGGAGCTTCGATCAGTTTTTAATGAGTACTCGTTTGAACAGGTTACTGCGAATTTCTCCACCAAAGTTTCAACTGCGCGGTCTGCTGTAAGCATTACACATTCCTCCTTGAATTTAAGTGATGATCTCGCCAATCCAATCCGCGAGTTCGTTAGGCGTAATTGCTGCTACATGTGCCCCCATATTGGTTAATGTCTGTGCGGCATGTTTGTTATAGACTGAATCCCCGTTAAAATCGAGCGCGGTGAGAACCAGCAATTTGCATCCTGCATCGATGATATCTTTACAGGCTTTGTACATCTGCGCGATCGGGTACCCTTCCTCCAGATCACTGACCAGAATAAAGATGGTTTTGCCTGGATTATCGATTAACGTCTCGCCATATCGCAACGCTTTGGTAATATGTGTCCCCCCACCGAGCTGTACATTCATGAGCACGTCTACGGGGTCTTCCAGTCTGTCGCTCAGATCAACAACCTGCGTATCAAATATGAATAATTTCGTGCGCAACGCATTCAAGCGATAGAAGATGCTGGCCATCACCGAACTGTAGATGACTGAATCCAGCATACTGCCACTTTCGTCTACACCAATGATGATGTTCCACCTGTTATGGGGCTGTATATTCCCGTCGAAATACAGACGATCAATCACAAACCTGCGCTTGTTTTTATCGTAATTCTTCAAATTCTTGGTGATGGTTCGCTTGAAATTCAGATTGCGCAAGGATCGTACTGAACTCGAGGTATAGCGACTGCGCTTGCCCATGATACTCGCTCGGGTCTGAGATTCCAGCTTACTGCGCAGCTCTTCAACCACGGTTCGCACGATCTCCTTGGCGCTCTTTAACACCTCACCTTTCATCCGTCCTTTGAACTGCATAATGTTCTTGAGCAGATTCATGTTTGGTTCAAGGGATTCAAGCAGCTTTTTGTCCGTTAACAATTCTGTCAGCCCATAACGATCAAGCGCCTGTTTTTCCAATATTTCTACCGTTGGTTTGGGGAATAGATCCCTGACCTTGTGCAGCCATTTTGGTACAGTCAGGTTAGACGCACCGCGTCCTCCCTCTTTTCGGTAACCTTGTTCTTCACCGTATTCACGGTTATAGAGATACCCCAGAATCTCATCGATTTCCGTATATTGAAATTCAGCCGAAGTATATTGGTCTGTATTGCACAACCCTTCTTCGGACGATTCACCAAGAATCAGACGCCAGCGATTTAAGGTTTCAGCAGAATGTTGATCCCCTCGTTTGCTTCCATCCGGATTGGAACTTTCACTGATATCTCTGGTTTCGCCCGTTGTCCGATTCGCTTCATTCATATTAGCTTCCATGCGGTAAACTCCTTTCGAAGCGCTTCATCCCACGTCTTGGACTGAATCAGCATCTGTTCATCGACCGCAGGCCTTAGCATCTCCTCTGGTTCAACCTGATGCAGACTCGCCACCCGTTCAGCAATCAAGCCCGTCTCCATTGGTGTAAAGTAGGTGAATGCCAACCGCAATTCCGGTACCATACTGATGAAATCCTCGTATGACAGCTGTTCAATCAGATAATTCAACTCGGATAACAGCTGATCTTCATATAAAAAAGCGTCACGTGCTACAGTGAATACTCCCTGTAAAAAAAGTGCGGTTTGACGGGTCTGATCCGGTGTACCATGGATATACCCGCGAGCACGATCAACAATCTCATCCCTGGGCCTGTCGCCGAGCCCTGAGGAAATAGCCACACACACACCCTCCAGCTGAGCCGGAAGCTGATGATCAGACAGAAGCTCATTCAGATGAATTCGGAATGTCTCATCCTGAAAATACTCCTCCGATGACTCCGCAAGCATGGCTAGCAGCTTCAATCCCTGAATAATGGCTTCATGTTCATCCGGATTGGCTCTGGAGAGCTGTAACAACTTGTCCACGGCGTTGCTATAAGCTTCGGATACCAGGTCAGGGAGATGTTGCTCGTCAGATAATCCCAGCAACCTGCGGTGTTGATGAATTCGGTTCAAGACATGCAGGCTGTTACATAAGGATAGGAAATTCCCGTCCGTTCTCAGCGCTGAGCGCACCTGTTCATAGAGTTTCATCGCAGTGTCCTGAAGCCCCATGAGTAACGCTTGAAGCATGAGTCGGGCAAGTTCACCGCTATGATGATCCGGTATTTCTTGCATCTGTTCTTCCATTTTGCGTGTAGCCGCTCCAGCAAGCGTTCCGCCATAAAGAGAGTTTTCTATCAATCTGGCTTCAATACGGGATGAGTACATATAAACCCAGGTTTCGCGAACAAGATTCATATCACGCTCTGCGATCCAGTCCGGTCCCGATTGCCGTTTCGCAAATTCCGGAACCAGATAGGTGATGCATTGAATCAATTGGCTTATCTGACGATGCTCCGGTTTTGCATATAGATCCAGCACTTTCTTGTGTTGACCTGTTGTACGAATCTGCAGTTTGTACTCTGTACAACGCGCCTTGAAGTCCTCCACGATGGGAATACTGAATGAATTGGGAGCCACACTTCCAATGACGTCTCCAGTCAATAACTGCTGCAGCTCTTGCAGCGGTTTATCGGTCGCCAAGGTAAGCTCCCCCTTCACAAAGGAAGAGAGTGCTGCATCCATCAACTCATAGACGCCGCCTTCCCTTTTACCCCGAAGCCCGGCAAGACCTTGAATCATGCTGTACGCCTCAATCGCATCACTCGTTGATACATGTTCGTGACCATCCCTTAATTGGCGCATCAGCCGGGATAACAAGTCCAGAGCCGTTAGATTATACGGTGTACTCTTTTTGCGAAGCAGCTGGTTCCAGATCTGATCGTAATAATTTACATAAGGCATGCCGCTCGCATATCCATTGAGCCGATCCGCTTCAGCAAAGGTATAGACCATCGGGTACATTTGTTGGTGAACCGTGTCTGGATTAACCGCACTTTGTTGAGACGTTCCTGGTTTACCTTGTCCCTCCAAACGTTGGTCTGTATGCCGTTTATCCATTTCTGGCTGTTCCAATTCCGATTCATGTTTCTCTGACATCAACAGTCCATACGTATGAAATCCACCGGTAATGACAAGCACACGGTCATGCTCCTGCACCGCTTGATTAATATGTTGTTTCATATATGCTTCTCTTGCCAGATCACCTGAAGACTGTAATCGTTCCGTGGAATAACACATTCGGGATAAGGTACAATACGTGAATACATCCTGCACGAATTCCTCAGTAGACTTCTCCAGGCCACCGATCTCAAACACCTTTTCCCACAATTCATCAAAACTGCGGCAGTTTGTTTTTTGACACAACCGGTTAATGAAGTCAGAGCCCGCAAGCAAGGTTTCGTCCTGAATGGAGATCTCCTTTTGTTCTGTCTGGCCGGATTTGGATGCACGAGTGGAGAAGTGTTGATAGTCCAAATCAATAAACTTCGCCGGAATGTTCAGGCGTTTTGCTTCTTTCAAAGCTACATATTCAGGTGAATACCGAAGCATCGGATAATAGCAGGCTTCTCTCTCCAATTCACTCTCATAGGTATAGTACAGACTGACAGGAGGTAAGGTTGCCTCATCACTCAGCACCGAAATTAATGGATTACCGCTCTCCGGTCCTTCAATCAAAATGATATCTGGCTTGTACTCCTCAATTAATCGTAACAAGTGATACGAACATGCAGGGCTATGGTGTCTAATAGGATAATAGACCGTATGATTACTCAGGTTATATACCTGGGATTCGAACAAGGATTGTAACTGCTCAACATCAGGGTCCAGTACCGCTGTTAACCGATCCATTTTCTCTCCTCATAATAGTCCTTCCACATTCCCTCTTCTCTGGAACGCTCTTTTACGACCTTAGAGAAATAGGTTTTGAGAATGGACAGATCCTTGTCGTTTTCCTTTGCAATGGTCCCCAGCATGTTCTGCACCAACCGATCCAGCGCAATAGCCTTATCTTCGTAATAATAGGAAGTCATCGCACTCTGGACATAGACAGACACCGCTTCCGCCGTACTCATGGATGCTTGAGGGGTGTCAAGTTTGTAGCCTTCCCGTGTCATGCCGGTGCGCAGTTCCATGAATGTTGTAGCCAGCAATTCAACCACATCCGGGTTAATGTCAATATCAATTCCACTATGTAATAACAGGCTTCGTGCCTGGGATTCAATAATTTTGGCTTCCATCTTCACGTTATGAATGGGCTTGATTGTTTCGAAATTGAACCGGCGTTTCAATGCACCACTCATTTCGTTAACACCTTTATCGCGAATATTGGCTGTAGCAATGACGTTAAATCCCGGTTGGGCAAACAGCACACCGCCATCCAGTTCCGGGATGCTCATGACCTTGTCACTGAGAATACTGATCAGACTATCCTGCGCTTCAGCTGGACAACGTGTAATCTCTTCAAAACGGGTAAGAATTCCTTTCTTCATGCCGTTATATAACGGTGATGGCACAAGCGCAGCTTCCGAAGGGCCTTTATCAAGCAGCATGGCGTAATTCCATGAGTACTTGATCATGTCTTCCGTCGTGCCTGCTGTACCTTGAATCGTGTTTAGACTGGTACCGGAGATCGCTGCGGTCAGCAGTTCGCTAAGCATGGTCTTGGCTGTCCCGGGTTCTCCCACGAGCATTAATCCTCGATTGCCTGCCAGAGTAACCACGGCACGTTCAATTAACACGTCATTGCCATAGAATTTGCGGGTAATCGTGATCTCTTCTCCATTTAATAACGCAGGCTTATCCCTGCCTATAATAAAATCGCGCACATAGGCGGGAGATAACAGCCAGTTCGGGGGACGTTTCCCCTGATCTTCCTCTCGCAGCGCACGTAATTCAACCTCGTATAATGTCTCGGCGGGTGGTTTAAGCATCTCCATCGTCAAGGTGTCTCCTCTCACGTAAACAGATCGTATGTTCTTATTCCTATCATTTTATCACAGCCCTCGAACAACTACCCGGTAAAACGATAAAAATGGTTGAAACGTCCTTCTTATCAGCACTCTTCCTAAGTCCATGGACATAGCCTCTAGCACAAATATGAAGGTGAATTATTCTTACAACCGTGCCTAAACACTGTTTTCGGCTCCGAATCAGCATGCTTATTACCCATGCAAACGCATTGTAGGCCATATGACCTTAGGATTCATTACACTTTCGATCATGTGTTTCAACCAAATGAAGCCCATTATTACAAAGAAGACACAGGCCATCAGCAGCTTGTGTCTTCTTATATGTTCAAATTTCACCCAATATCTATGAATTTTGATCGAAACGAACCACTCTCTCAGAATTCCCTACTTACATTCTACGCCCGCATGAAGCGGAATACAGCTCGTACCACTCATAACGGGTAAGCTCAATATTTATTGCATCACGACAGGCCAGAATACGTTCTGGTCGAATCGAACCAATGACAGGTTGTATCCCTGCTGGATGCTTCATTAACCAAGCCAGTACAATAGACTCCGGTGTAACTCCACGCTCCTTAGCCATTCGATCAACCAATTGAGCCGTATGCTCAATTTCAGGACGCTGTCCCTCAACTACCCTGCCAGTAAAACGCCCCTGAGCAAGGGGACCCCAAGCTTGCAGTTGAATATGCTCTGCCTGACAATATTCCATCGTGCCATAGGGAAACACGTTATCTCTAGCTTGGGATCGATTCACCGTAACACCAGCTTCTACGAATCCGATTTTGTCCAGACTCATCTCCAGCTGGTTCACAATCAGAGGCACATTACTGTGGAGCTGAAGGAGGCGAATCTGTTCCGAACCCATGTTGGACACACCAAAATGGCGCACTTTACCGGAATGATGCAGCTCAGCCAGTGCTTCTCCAATCTCTTGCGGATGGGCGAGCGGATCAGGACGGTGTAACAGCAAAATATCCAGATAATCGATGCCGAGCCGTTCCAGGATACCGTCCACACTCGCCAGAATATGTGCACCTGAGGTGTCATAACGCTGCGGTCCTTCATCATCACCCACAAGACGTATACCACACTTCGACTGTATAATGATCTGTTCACGCAAGCCGGGAGTTTCGGATAAAACTCGCCCCAAGACATGCTCTGCCTTACCACGTGTGTAAATATCCGCCAGATCAAAGTGGTTAATGCCTATTTCGAGAGCTGCTTCTACCGCTCGATGACCTTCTACGACAAGATCTGAAGTAATGGGGAGCCCATCCCATTCACCCCCAAACCGCATACAGCCAAGAACCATTCGACTTGCCGGAATCTGGTGGTGATGCAAAGGAAGTTGTGCGTAAGACATGTCAGCGTTCACCTCATTTTCATTTTTACCAAGCATAATAATCGATTCTCTCTACCATGTCTTCTTCCATCTTCCTCTATTTTCCTGCTCTATCATCCATATGAAGAAAAAACAAGGTTTCAAAAGCTTGTGTATTGAATATATAGAGGGTGCAGGTATTATGCAGGAATATGAGAGGAGATATTACATTTGAACCCGAATGAACCCAACGAGTCCTCAAAGCCAGCGTTTTTCACGAAAGAATTCACGCATAACCCTTACCCGGTGTATGAAAAGTTAAGAAAAGATGAGCCCGTTTTCAGAGTCATGTTTCCTCATGGGGAATTCGGCTGGATTATTACCCGATACGAGGATGCAGTCCAGATTCTGAAAGATCCTCGATTCAGCAAAGACATGGTCCGACGTTACGGCGCTGACAATCAAAGCATCTTCTCGAATAATATGTTGTTCTCCGATCCGCCAGATCATAGACGTCTTCGGGGACTTGTGCAGAAAGCATTCACACCCAAACTGGTCGCAGACATGCGAAGCCATATTCGGGACATTGCTGATGAACTGCTGGACAACCTCCCGTCACAGGAAAAAATGAATCTGATCGATGACTTTGCCTTCCCGCTGCCTATCATTGTCATTAGTGAAATTCTGGGAGTACCTCTTGAGGATCGTGACAAATTCCGCTTGTGGTCCAATACGGTAATCGATGCTTCCACAGCCGAGAGCGCCGAGCTGTTTGAGCAGCATGCAAGGGAGTTTACGGATTACCTTACGGCCTGGTTTGCAAAAGTTCGCCGAGATCCCGGCACTGATCTGATCAGCCAGCTTGTCATTGCAGAAGAATCCGGGCAGCACTTAACTGAACAAGAACTGCTTGGCGTGGTCTCCTTATTAATCATTGCCGGTCATGAAACAACTGTTAATCTCATCGGCAATGGGATTCTCGCCCTGCTGGAGCATCCAGAGCAACGCGAACTGCTCATCAAGCAGCCCGAGCTTATTCACAATGCCATTGAAGAGATGCTTCGTTATAACGGGCCTTTGGAGTTCAGCACATCTCGCTGGGCTCTGGAAGATATTGAATTCCGTGGAGAGCATATCGCTCAAGGTGAACTTGTCATTGTTGCGCTTGGTTCCGCCAACCGGGACGAACAGCAGTTTAAGGATGCTGATATCTTCGACATTACCCGCGAAAAAAGTTCGCATCTGGCTTTTGGCAAAGGCATTCATCTCTGCCTGGGAGCACCGCTTGCTCGTCTGGAAGGTGAGATTGCAGTCAGCACACTTCTGAATCGTTTTCCAAATATACAGCTTCAGGCAGATGTGAATGAACTGGAATGGAGACCTGGCATGATTGTTCGTGGTGTCAAGGAAATCCCGGTTCAACTTAAATAATAGCTAAATATGAATAAATGAAAGCGAGGCACATGACATCATGGAAATGAACACCTTGGTATGGATCGTTCTGCTGCTTCTGATCCTTGTGTTACTGGTCAGAGTCACCAGTCTGCAACGCCAATTAAATGAATTGAAAAGTGATGTGGAGCGTCTGGAGAACGGTTCAACAGTCAGCGCCCGCTCTGACTTCAATTACACATTGTCGCCGAAGGAAACATCTCACACAAGCCAACCAGCCCAATCGGATCTGGATCAGGAACTGCTTACACTTATACAACAAGGGAAAAAAATTATGGCGATCAAACGACTGCGTGAAGCCCGAGGTCTTTCGTTGAAGGAAGCCAAAGACTATGTTGATTCCCTAGATCGGTAATATACAACTCACATAACTCTCCGGGGAAGTTACTCCAGACTTTCGGTTGTTAACACAGACGCAGTAGAAAGTGTGGAATCTTCACCGAGAGTTTACTTTTCTAACGACATATGCTACTGTTATTTCTATATTACTAGAAATAAGAAATAAAGACGAAAGGACGGATCATGATGCAATCAAACTCGAATGAGATTGAACAAGTCGTCAAAATTCATAAAGCGCTGGGCGAGCAAACACGCTACAAAATCATTCAGATTTTATCGAGCGAAAGCAACCTGTGTCCCGCCGATCTGGAGAGCCGCCTTGTTACGGTTGCCCTATCGACTCTGTCTCATCATTTGAAACAGCTATCCGATTGTGGCCTGCTTACATCGCAGAAGAAAGGTACGTATATCTACTACAGCCTAAACACGGAGACTGCACAAAAGTTTGTTCCCTATCTGCTAAATAAATAAAAAATTTGAGTTATATTTCTATATAATTAGAAATATCGAAACAGTACCTCAACATTTATTAGTAGCACTAGGTCACCTAAGTTTACGCTTATACCAATATTCATTGTCAGGTTGTAACATTACCATTCGCGCAGATAGGGTGCATTCAGAGCATTCATGTCTTGTTCTATCGTCTTTATTTCTATATTTCTAAAAATATAATAATTACAATTAGAAAGAGGTTATGTTTCCATGTCTTCTTCTACGCTCAAAATCTATGTTCTTGCCTTGGTCAGCTTCCTTGTAGGAACGTCCGAATATGTCATTGCCGGCATTTTGGATCGCATTGCAGATACCATGAATATCTCTTTAATCGCTGCCGGACAGCTCATTACGATTTTTTCACTCGTATATGCGCTAGGTACACCTGTCATTATTGCACTGACTTCGCGCTGGGACCGTCGCAAGCTGTTGCTATACTTCCTCGGTCTATTCGTTTTGGCTAATGTTCTTGCCTATCTGTTGCCGGGTTATGGACTGTTCGTCGCAGCACGCGTGTTGATGGCTTTAGGGGCGGGCGTTGTTGTTGTCACGGCATTAACGGTTGCTTCCCAAATAGCGGCTGAGGGCAAACAAGCTAGTGCAATCGCCACAGTAATCACTGGATTTACGGCTTCTTTGATTGTTGGCGTTCCGCTCGGAAGGCTTGTGGCTGCATCTTGGGATTGGAAGCTCGTTTTTGCCGGTATCGCCGTTCTTGGCATTCTCGCCATGCTGGTGATCGCGGCCGCCATTCCGCCTTCCAAAGCAGAAGCGCCTGTTCCGCTGAAGAATCAACTCTCTTTGCTCAAACAGCCACGAATTGTACTGGCACTGCTGGTGACCTTTTTCTGGTTAGGTGGTTATTCCATTGCTTACACGTATATCTCACCTTATCTCGTAACCGTTGCAGGAATGAGCGAAGCACTACTCAGTTCAGCTTTACTCGCATTTGGTATTGCTAGTCTGATCGGTTCAAAAGTAGGAGGATTCGGTGCTGACAGATGGGGTGTCAAACGAACGTTGATCACAGGCATGACACTGCATATAATGAGTCTGGTCCTGCTGAATATAACGGCAAGCTCTCATCTCGCTGTCTTGCTTGTTCTGATTTTGTGGTCTTTTGCCGCGTGGTCCTCGGGTCCAACTCAGCAGTATAACCTCGTGACTATGGCTCCCGAATCCTCAGGTATTATGCTTAGTCTGAATAGTTCGGTCATGCAATTAGCTATGGCCGCCGGAGCAGGGATTGGTGGCATCGCAGTAAGCAGCGTCTCATTGTCATCCATCACCTGGATTGGGGCTGTCGGGGTCGTTATTGCCGTTATCATCGTCATAAGTTCGTACCGTTCAGCATCTACGAAAAGTAAACAAACCAATGCATCACACAACGTTGCCTGATATGGATTCGCAGTACTATGCGTAGTATAAAAGAGAAATTAAAAAGAGAGGCTCTGTACGCATACAGTGACCTCTCTTTAAACATTTTAACAGCTATTTTATTGCCGATAAGCTGAACTCTTATTGGGCCGTAACTGCACCATCGATCGGATATACTGCACCATTAATATACGGCGCTTCATCTCCAAGCAGGAAGGAAACCAGGTTAGCGATCTCTTCCGGTCTGCCAAGGCGTCCAGATGGAATGCTATCAACGGTTGCCTTGAACACTTCAGGGTTGTCTTTACCAAACTGAACAACCATCGGCGTCTCAATTGTACCTGGAGCAATCGCATTTACACGAATGTTGTCCTTGCCATATTCAATTGCAGCTGTGCGGGTCAAACCCACCACGCCATGTTTGGTTGCTGCGTAAGGTGCAACTGCGGGTACACCAACAATACCGGCTGTGGAGGCTGTATTCAGAATGGAACCCCCACCTGTTTTGAGCATTTCCGTAATCACATACTTCAACCCGTAGAATACACTTCTCAGGTTAATATCAATGATCTGGTCAAACTGCTCAATCGTATGTTCAATCAACTTGATCCCAGGACCTGCAATCCCTGCATTATTAAAGAACATGTCGATTCGCCCGAACTCTTCGACTGCTTTTTTCACATAATTCTCAACTTCAGGTGCTTTACTCACATCTGCTTGTACAAAAATAGCTTTACTTCCCAGCTTCTCAATCTGCTTAACGGTTTCAAGACCTGTCTCTTCGACAAGATCCACAACGACAATGAATGCGCCCTTCTCAGCCAGCTTTAGCGCTGCTGCTTGGCCCAATCCACTTCCTGCTCCAGTAATAATGGCTACTTTTCCTGCGTGACTCATGTTGTTCTCCTCCATGTGTGTGTGTCATCTTGTGATTGGATCGATGAATACGATATGAAACGTACGTACATGCAATGATGCAATATGTAGGTCAAAAATGGCATAAAACCTTCCTGACTTTACCTATTCTAATAGACTTTCGACATAAAAACAAATCATATAATATGTATTCATACTATATTACATGTCACATTTTCAGCATTCTATTCAAGAAGCACGCAACGATAGTGTCTTGTCACGTGCCCCTCTTTTACCTCTTTTACATAAACAATACTTTGAAAGTCGGTATCTCTACAACTTCACACGGTGCATTTCCGCTTTATCGAAACGGCTATCTTAGCAAATTGGTTTTTGCTAATTCAATAATTTCGTCCCCGCGTCCGTTGAGCACGGCTTTCATCATCCATAACGTGAATCCTTCCGCCTGTTTGATATCAATCTTCGGAGGTAAGGACAATTCCTGACGATTCACCACCACGTCAATCAACACAGGACCATCATGCTGAAGCGCACGCTGCACAGCTCCTTCCAGATCATCCGGATCTTCAACCCGAATACCTTCCATGCCCATGGCCTGAGCAACCATCGCAAAGTTGGGATTTACAAGCTCTGTCCCGGACTCCAGGAATCCGGCAGCTTTCATCTCCAGCTCAACAAAACCGAGTGCTCCATTATTAAACACCACAACTTTGATCGGCAGATTATGCTGTTTCAATGTCAACAAATCACCCATCAACATCGTAATACCACCATCACCCGATAACGAGATGACTTGTCTGCCTGGATCAGCGACCTGAGCACCAATTGCTTGTGGAAGTGCATTGGCCATCGTACCATGACTGAATGAACCAAGCAGCCTGCGGTTGCGGCTCATCTCGATATAACGGGCCGCCCATACTGTCGGAGTACCGACATCACAGGTGAAGATGGCATTTTCAGCTGCGGCATCACTAATGACCTTGGTCAGGTACTGCGGATGGATGGGCTTTTTACCCGGTTTTCCAACGGCCAGCTCGTCCAGATCTTTGCGTACTTTCACATAACGATCCACACTTTTACGCAAATGTTTGTCACTGTGTTCCTCTGTCAGATAAGGAAGCAAAGTTTCAATGGTCGCTTTCACATCCCCACATACGCCGTAATCCAGCTTCGTGCGCCGACCCAGATGGGAAGATTGAATGTCGACCTGAAGGACTTTCGCATCTTCGGGATAGAATTGACGATATGGGAAATCCGTTCCCAGCATTAGTAGTACATCACAGTCCATCATGGCATGATAACCGGATGAATACCCAATTAGACCCGTAAGACCCACGGAATAGGGGTTGTCATACTCCAAATATTCCTTCCCTCTTAACGCAATAACCATCGGGGATTTCAAGCGATCACAGAGCTGCATAAGGGGTTCCCGAGCGCCCGCGCAGCCTGCACCGCACAATAACGTAATTTTTTTGCCTTGATTCAGATACTCCGCCAGTTTCACGAGTTCAGGCTCAGAAGGATGTACCACGGGGTTGGTTGCGTGATACACATGCTCAGGCACAGGAAGATCCGCTGCTTCAAGTCCTGCTACATCCCCCGGCAATACAACGACGGACACACCTGAACGTGCGACTGCTGTCTGAATGGCCATCGTCAGAGAACGCGGCATCTGTTTTGCTGTTGTAATGACTTCACAATAATCACTACATTCCTGGAACAGATACTCCGGATGCGTCGCCTGAAAATATTCACTGCCAATCTCGTCACTTGGGATATGTGCAGCGATAGCGAGTACAGGAACACGATTGCGGTGACAGTCGTACAGACCATTAATCAGATGCATATTACCAGGACCACTGCTACCTGCGCAGACAGCGATACTTCCACTGACCTGAGCGTCCGCCCCAGCAGCAAATGCAGCTACTTCTTCATGACGTACATGAATCCACTCGATCTTGCCCGAACGACGAATGGAGTCGAGTACCGCATTCAAAGAGTCTCCAACAATGCCATATATGCGTTTGATGCCAGCGTTCAATAAGGATTCAACCAGAACGTCCGCGACTGTTTTTTTCATAAGTGATGGGTCTCCTTTAATTGCTCATTTTGATTATGTTTCCACTCGGTTAATATACCTATTCTTATACCCCAATCTTCCGAAAACCGAACCAACTCATATGTATTTCTGGATATATGAACAAAAACCGCCCCTTGAACCGTTATTTCATTGTTAGCAAAATGCCAAAAAATCCGCTTGTCGAATGACAAACGGATTACGGTTAAACTAGGTTTATTGTTATTTCATGTGGATTCCCGAATCCAAATCAGACACTAGATAGCAGGCATTACATTGCCACCACTTACCGGGATGTAGGCACCCGTGATAAATGACGACAGATCCGAAGCGAGAAAAGCTACCGCATTGGCAATTTCTTGATCTTCACCCCTGCGCTTCAGCGGCACGGTACGAGTATATGCCTCATCATGTCCAGGCTCACTGGATCGATCACGTTCACTAATTGTCCATCCAGGTGCAACCTGGTTTACGGTAATCTGATACTCTCCAACCTCCTTGGCAAGCACCCGATATACGCCATCCATTCCACGCTTACCAGCGGTGTAGGCCGATTGATGAGCGAAGTTTTGCATTGCACATTCCGTATTGATACCAATGAACCGACCGGCTCTGATATTTTGCATATGTGGAATGAAAGCTTTGGCAAGATACACACTCTGCATGACACAGGATTCGAACTGGCTCAAGTAATCTTCAGGAGACTGTTCCAACACCGTTGTCCATTCATATTGAATGACTGCATTGGCAACAACGATATCCACTCCGCCAAGGACAGGCTGAATTTCATCACGCATCCGAAATGCTGTATCCTGCTTGGTAATATCCCCCTGTACAATTACAGCCTTACGACCAAGTGCTTCAATCTCACTTTGAAGATCCCGAGCCTTGGTATCATTATTTATGTAATGTAGAGCCAGATTGGCGCCACAGGCTGCCAATGTGCGGGCGATGACTCGCCCCAGTTGTCCGGTTGCGCCTGTAACCAGAGCCGTTTTTCCTGAAAGATCCAATTGCATAACAGCGAAAACCTCCTAGAATTCATTTGTTCGAAAACGATTTCGGAAATATGTTATTTTTGTTCATTAATTACGCGTTATTCAGAGAGATATACAGCATTGTTCAATGCTGTATATGGTAGTTCAACTTTTTTCCTATATGTGGAGACTATTAATTATGATGTTGAATGAGATCAATTTCCTGGAAGCGACTGACTTCCTTTTCCCAACGATCTTCTACATATTGACGGTGAACCGGGTGATTGTTGTATGCATCATACGCAGCCTGATCTGCAAAGACCATCGAGAAGCTGTAGTCAAACTCATTCTTTTCACTTACCTGTCTCAGAACCTGAAATTGCTCTACCCCAGGAATGACAGCCAGTGCATCCGAACTTTCCTTCAAAAAGGCTTCGGCCTCCGGTGTATCTTTACCCGCGTAAAGTGTAAACGTTACCATATGTGTGATGCTGCTCATCTCTATTTCCTCCTCCAATATGTTCGTACTCTGTTTCCTAGTGTACATCCGAATGTGTTGTAAGCGCAATAATTGGTTGAATTAATTTTTAATGTACACAAAAAAACCTCAGGACAAATCCCGAGGTTTTTTTGTAATGTATGGACAAACTTATTTGTTGATGTTGTATTTACGGTTAAATTTATCAACACGGCCACCGATATCCACGTTTCTTTGTTTACCAGTGAAGAACGGGTGGGATGCGGAACTAGTGTCCACACGGATTACTGGGTAAGAGTTACCGTCTTCCCATTCCATAGTTTCGTTAGAGAACTTCGTGGAAGAACTCAGGAATTTGAAATCAGCACTTGCATCGTAAAAAATTACGAGTTGTGTCTTTGGATGGATGTCAACTTTTGGCATAATCTATTTACACTCCTTTAATATGGGTACTTCTTTAGAATCAAACTAAATTTTATTATACTCTTTTTTTGGACAAAGTACCAGCAGGATTTGAGGAATAGCTAAAAAAAATATGATATCTGTGATTTTGCACATAATCAGGTGTCACGCCGTTCCTTTCTCCAGTACATTCAACATGTACTCCAAAGCCTCCAGTTCATCCCTGCCTCTTGTCTGTAATCTGACAACACTACCATATCGAATGGGAAGTAACGCCATTCCAAGCAGGCTTTTGACATCTACACGATGCTCATGCTCAGACTCCATATACGACAAAATAATATCCGAGGAAAAACGTGACGCTTGAGAAGATACCGACATCAGATCATCCCGATGAAAATCAGCGTGAATCATAAATTCATGTACTCTCACAACCTTCAGTTCCTTTCGCTAAGTACTTATTCACCGTTATGGTGTGTATCGTTTTATATATTAAAATCTTCATGAATTATACCATGTTATGGGAGCTTGACCCATACTTTTTTTGCAAAAAAACAAAAAAGAGTCCTGAACTGCCGGACTCTTTCACGTTGCTCTTATCTGCCGTTTGGATATACCATGACCTTCAGACTGCCGCTTTTATTGTGTAATGCGCGCTCCATCGCCTGCTGTGTCTCTTCGAGTGAATAACGATCTGTAATCAGTGACATCACGTCATGCTGGCCGGAGCTCAGGAACTCAATCCCTGCCGGATACGTGTTGGCATAACGGAATATGCCATAGATATCAACTTCATTGTCCGCGATAAATGGAACATTGAGTGCGATCTCGTCCTGTGCAGGCAGGCCCACAATTGCAAGTTTGCCTCCACGTCGAAGTGAATACAGAGCGGATTGCAGCGCCTTCGGATTCCCTGCTGTTTCCCATGAGGTATCGACACCCACACCATTTGTTAACTCGCGAATCACAGCCAGCGCATCTTCATTTCGCACATTAATGGTATGAGTGGCACCCATGCGGCGAGCGGCTTCCAGCCTAACTTCCTCCAGATCCGTAACTATGATCTTCTCTACGCCGAAAGATTTGGCAGCAGCCACGGCCATGAGTCCAACTGGGCCCATACCCATAATCGCCAGGGTTGTACCCGGAGCCAACTTGCTGCGGCGTGCAGCGTGAATACCAACGGAGAATGGTTCGTTCATAGCTGCTTCCTCATAAGACAGATGATCAGGGATCGGGAATACCATATCTTCACGTATCACCATGTATTGTACAAATGCCCCATCCACCGGAGGGGTCGCTAGAAATTGTACATCCGGACACAAGTTATAACGACCTTCCTTGCATGCCGTGCACCGTCCGCAAGTCACCCCGGGTTCAATAGCAACCCGATCCCCTATTTTCAGACGTGATACGTTCGAGCCAACAGCAGCAATAATCCCCGCACACTCATGGCCCAGAATGATCGGTTTTTCCACCACAAATCTGCCAATGCGTCCATGTTCAAAATAATGCACATCCGAGCCACACACCCCAACAGCCATCACCTGGATTAACACTTCATCCGCTGCTGGTTGCGGGACGGGTTGTTCCTCAATAATGATGTGTCCTGGCTCTGTCATGACAGCAGCTTTCATGGTCTCTGGCAGTTGATGTTGTCGCACACGTATCTCCTCCTCATGTATGTCCATGCTGTCTATTCTACATCAAAGAAAATAAGGTATCTTCTTTCTTCCTTCCTAATTGCCAAGTTCATCTGCATCCGTAATTCCACTTAATAGATTGTTCGACCTTGTTCATCCGCAATGCCGCTCTTCCGATAGAAGTACGTATTGATCATGTCCCGCCATTCCTTCGCATGTTCGGCCTGGTTGTCCTGTAATGAAGCTACTTTACTGAAAATAACCGGGTCGATTTTGCCCTCCAGCCCTCTCCATGTCTCGGCTAACGCCTCTGCCTGCACAACACCTTCAAAGTGTGTATCATAAATATGCTGAATGACCGTTCTACCCGAATGCAGAACATGGGTGTACGGCACGTGATGGAAAAACAAGATCAGCTCATCCGGACAGGTGTCTACGGACTCATAACGATCAGCATTCTCAGGGTGATACTGTGAAGTGTATCCTGTGCCGCTGTTCACGGTTCGATCTACACCAATGCCATGACAATCGGCAAAGTGATACGTTCCCCATTTGGAATACTCGTATCCATCTACATTCGGCCCGTAATGATGTTCCGGGTTAACCATCCAACCCACACCGAGAGGCGCCGTGTAATTCTCATAGATATCTAATGAAGTCAAAAGCATGCCCGTAACCTGCCGCACAACTTCGTCTTCATGTCCAAATGTGAGTCTCACCCACTCATCGGCAATCTCTTCCGCGGACAGCTCCGGGTTCCACGCAAGTCTTCCGTATCCATATAGATTCGCCTGCGCGAGTGGATGTCCTGTCCAACAGGCATCTGCACCAATATTGGATACTGCGGCGAAGCCACTCTGAGGTCGTTTATACAGAGAACCGTCCGCGATTCGCTTGATCTCTGAACCCTCGCCTTTGGCGTATGTGTCAAAGTCCAATACTTCTTTCCACTGGGGAACCAGATAACAGAGATGACGCTGTTGCCCGGTATACTCCTGTGTAATCTGAAACTCAATCACCTGATTTGTATTTTCCATGGCGCCGAACAGCGGGGATACCGCCTCTCTCACCTGAAAGTCCATCGGCCCGTTTTTGATCTGCAAAATGACATTTTCGGCAAAACGCCCGTCCAGCGGCGTAAAGTGGTCATAGGCTGCACGTGCACGGTCAGTGGAACGATCCCGCCAGTCCTGCTTGCAGTTATAGACGAAGCAACGCCAGATGACCAATCCACCGAATGGCCGAAGAGCTTCAGCCAGCATGTTTGCACCATCGGCATGATCACGGTTATACGTGAACGGTCCCGGTCGATTCTCGGAGTCTGCCTTGATCAGGTAACCACCAAAATCCGGAATCGCTGCGTACACCTTCGCCGTTTGAATGTTCCACCATTCCCGTACCTTCGCATCCAGCGGATCTGCCGTATGCAATCCACCAATCTCAATTGGACTTGCGTAGTTGGCGCTCAGGAACAATCGAATGCCATATGCTCTGAATTCAGCGGCAACTTTCGCCACATCACCAAGATAACGTTCGGTCAGAAACAGACTCTCACGGCGGTGTACATTGACGTTGTTGATCGATATAGCATTGATTCCCGTGGAAGCGAGTAAACGTGCGTAATCCCGGATACGTCCCAAGTCCAGCGTAAATTCCCCGTTATCGTAGAAAATGGAGTCTCCTGCGTAACCCCGTTCAATACTGCCGTCCACGTTATCCCACTGATTAATCATTCGTAGTGCATTGATAGGCTGCTCTGTAATATAGCTCCACTTGCTCACAGCGTCATCCGCCTTACTTGCACTTCCTTGATCCATTGTCAGTTCCCGAAGCAGATGGAATGTACCATACAGCACACCTTGGGGGGTCTCTGAACCAATGACCAGTACACCCTCGGTCTCGTTCTCACGAATGATGTACCCTTCTCCTTGAACAGTTGAACGCTCTTTCTCACTGAACGAACCAGCCACCGAATTGCTTCCTGTCCAAGTACCGATTCGTATCGCGGGAGCGGAAGTGTTATTGTCCCGCTCACTTTGCTGAGTATCAGACAGATGACTGACCGACGGTTTCACGCCATACAACTTCTCCAGTCCTCGTGAAAGTTCGGTCAGAGCTGTTGTGATTACTCCATGGTTCTCTTCCGCGAGTATCCGCTTGCTCCACGCAGGAGCCGTCTTTTGGGCAAGTCCATTCGCTCTTGGCAATTCGGAGTGATACCCCAGCCACGCATCGTACTGTGGACCTGACAAGGCAGTTTGAACGACGGATTGGTTCATTGTACCGCCTCCTTACTGGCATAGATCTGCGCAAGGCGATTCCCTTTTCCTTCGAGTAGCCATAGAATCGACGTTACACCACGCGGATAGTACTTGCTGCCAACCGCTACACCAGACAGGATCTGGTCGCTCCAGCACCAGTAGGATTCCTCCGGATGCAGCAGCCAGTTGACATGAGCCGCGTCTGCTGCCTTGCCTGTCTCATCCCATTCCACATCCAGCAGCTCTCTAGCGATAAACTGGGACAAATAGATTTTGCTTAACCACGAGTTATTACTTGTTGAGGACAGTTTCCATCCTCCATCTTCGAACAGGCATGTTCCCGGTACAAGAATCGTCTTCAGATGAGTTTGGAGAGCTTTCAGATAAGGTCCAAAACGACCATTGACATCCAGTGCTGCTTCACAGCCTGTAAAGTACGGGAACACCAAACCTTCAATCGCCGGAATGATTCGAGAATCATTATTTTCTGCAATTACAGCTGGAATGTAGCCGCCATCAGTCAACTGTGCAGCAATACTGGCAGCGCAGCGATCCGCTTGAAGCCCTGCTTGATGGGACAGATCGGCCAACTTCTCAGTTGCGAACAGCTTCTCCAATGCAACATAGACCGCCCAACATTTACCCGCCAGATAGATATTATTGCGAGACTGTCCAAGTGACACATCCAGGCTATCATAGGTTGTAATCTCCGCTCCACCTTGGGTACGGCTGCTATCCAGACCCATCAGGCCGTTACGCTGCTCAGCGTTAGGATGGTCACGATTAAGCATACTTTCGAAGCAATCCTGGATAACAGGCAACATATTTTTCACAAAAGCTTGATCCTGTGTCTGTTCAATGTACACTGTCGCGCAGCAGAGCCAGTTCACCAGTTCTTCGTGACTCATCTGTGAGAAGCAGTCGTCAATGCCAACCAGTTCATATGCCGAGTGTCCAGGGCGTGAGAACACATTGGCAACACCAATATCATGGGTAAAGGTAATTCCGCCCGGATATAGCTTTTCTTCCCCCGGGAAACGAACCTGATCCGTATAACTGTATCGTTTCACAAACCACTCCAGCTCATTACGCACCGTCCATGGATTCAAGGCAAGCTCGAAGTACAACTGATCAGCTGTCAGATCAAGTGTGTTCATCATCCGATACTCCCCTTCGTTCACCACCCAGAGTGGCTCACCATCGGCATCCAGCAGTTGAGTACTGGCATAATAGCTGTGAATGGAATGAGCCAGCATGAATGATTGATCTTCGGTCAAAGCAGCCGATCCAAGGCGCTGTTCAACCTCTCCACAGGAAGCTGTCAATTCACTGAAGCGTTGTAGTGCATACTCGCCTGCTGCCTGAATATCGGCGAAATACCGCGTATACCAATACGTTGTGTCCATTCCGGTCGTCACAATGCCCCCGCGATAGAAACATACTGCGAATTGATACGTACGTTTCTCTCCAGCCGGCACCTCCATCAGTAGTGCAGCGGTTGAGCCAAGTCCAAATGCCAGATTCTCCCGATGTTTCTCTTGCAAGAGTTTCTCCAGCGTAAATCCACGTGCGGGCCACAGTCCGTCATCTGCTGACATAATTGCTGTAAGTCGACCTTGTCCCACACCTGTGATGGAGCCACCTTCCGGTCCCCCGATCAGACGCATCGCAGAGTACGGATCATTGCCCTGATAGCCAAAGTAGGCTTTGCGTCGTTGTTGACCTTGTGTATTGTCAATCGTCATCTCCACCAATACGGCAGGTACGAGTGCATCCATTAATTCTTCACGATCCCCATTCGTTGGATCAGGTACTGGACGAACAGGCGAGTAGATACGGAACGTCAGATCTCCAGCAGTCCATGTATCCGTACCTGAGGTGAATTCACGGATAATATCGTCATCGCGAAAAGCCGTAATAAGAGGTTGTGGAACTTTGGACGCTGTTGTCGACGCCGTGCCCCCATTCTCCAACTTCTCTACATCATAGCGGCTGCTCTCATCCTCGGAAGCTTCATAAAAAGGAAGTGCCTGATAATTGTCGCCATCGCGAGATTGTAATCCAATATATACATTCTGGTCTGCCGGCTTGCCAAGTTCAAGACCCAGCCCGCCTTTGGCTCCTTTGTATCCCAGTGTAAAACTCGCAAAAGCACCAATCGGTGCGTGATGTGCATTATAAAAGATGGATTTGGATGTGCTCACGAATCATAACCCCTCTCAAAATGGATTGCATGCGTTTTCATTAGCCCCATCCTAACACGTGGTTCCACCTCAGACCATGATCAAATCAATCGGATATTTACCCAAATCAAGCTGATAGACTATAATGGATTAAAGCGGTTACACAAAACCATTCCATTTGATATAAATTCGAGTTCAAAAAGAGTGGTTTTCAGTACCAAGAAGATGGGATGAAGCTAGAAATGGAGTAGCGGAGCGTAGATAGAGCTACGTGAGCAACGGACATTTCGGCTGAATGCCATATTCGATGCTGATGATGCCACTAGGCATCCTACGTAATCAAAAGCTCTTTTTTTGAACAACCTCTATAAAGGGAGGAATCTTCCATGTCTTCAACGTACTTGCCTCCTACTTTGGGAGAAAGTGTCCATGAAGTTTTTTATCCAGATGTGCAAACAACGGTTAATCTGTTCGCCATTCATTTACGAAGTGTGGGTATGGACTGGGATTATCCGGCGCATGAGCACCCTCAATATGAATTGAATTATGTCACGGAAGGCGAGCAACGCATGATGGTGAATGGTACCCTATACATTCAAAAGGCTGGCGAACTGCTCCTGATTCCTCCGGGAAGCATTCATTCCAGCCAGAGCCATAACGGCAAGGGATTCACGTATTTTTGCATGCATTTTGACATTGATGATCAATTGTTCCTATCGTTGCTGGCACGCATCAAACAAGTGCGATTCAGTGCGGATAGTCCGGTTACACAGCAGATCGAGCCGGTTTTGCGCAAATTGATGTCATCAGCGGATGATGAAACAGCCAATACGATGGTACAGCGTATGCAGCTGCAATCTGCGGTATTTGAACTATTTGGCCATCTGTGGGAGGCGGTCTCGCAAGAGGCAGCGCAATGGTTTACCGACGGACATGAAAAGATCGAACTCGCCCACCAGATTCGTAATCGATTGCAAGGCCTGATGAGTCAGCAATTCAAACAGGGACACGAGTCCAACGGTCACTATGGCATTGATGACATTGCAGCAGAGCTGGGCATCAGTTCTTCTCACTGTAATCGCGTGTTCAAACAGGTGTTTGGTCAGTCTCCACGTGCTGTATTGTCCCAGTTGGTTTTGCATGAAGCGAAGCTTCTTCTGGGCAATCCGAAGCTGTCTGTTCAGAATATTGCCGTCATGCTTGGTTATAAGGATATTGCCCATTTCAGTCGTCAATTCAAGCGCTGGTCCGGCATGTCACCCTCCCGTTACCGACAGGAACAGCCTGCTCTGGAATAAGGTCCAGTAGCAGGCTTTTTGTCTTTCTTATTTATTTCAACAAACGCTTAATCAGCTTCAGCTTGTTATCATACGGTGGATACAGAATCGGCAGATTCAATTTGGTGCTTTTTTTCAGTACACTTTTGAGATGAGAGAAGGTTTCGAAGCTGTACTGCCCATGATACGAACCAACACCGGAATGACCAACACCGCCAAACGGCAGACGCGGATTCGCAACATGCGTGATGGTATCGTTAATGCAGCCGCCTCCAAAAGAAACTTCGCGCAGCACTTTGTCCTGAACCCGGGTGTCGGAAGTAAACAGATACAAGGCGAGTGGTTTCGGCCGCTTTACGATCTCTACAATGGCTTCATCCAGGTTACGGTAGCTAATGATCGGCAGAATCGGTCCAAAAATCTCATCTTCCATCGTTGCTGCATCCCAAGACTCCGCATCAATCAGTGTTGGTTCAATAAAGCGATCTTCCTCATCCGAAGCTCCCCCATAGATCACTTTGGCCTGATCCCGCTCAATCAAAGTTGTCAGACGTTTAAAATGTCCCTTGTTCACGATTCGCCCATAGTCCTTGTTGTGCTGGATATCCGAACCAAAGAAGGACACAATCGCTGCTTTCATCTCCGTAATTAACGGTTCCTTCACGCGCTCATGTACGAGCAAATAATCGGGTGCGATACAGGTCTGTCCTGTATTGAGCAGTTTGCCCCATATAATGCGCTCCGCAGCTACTTTGATATCCGCCTGTTCATCAACAATGACCGGACTCTTACCGCCCAGTTCCAACGTAACGGGAACGAGATTTTTGGCAGCTGCCTCCATCACAATCTTGCCTACCGGCACACTGCCTGTAAAAAAGATATAGTCGAATGGCGCGTTAATCAGCGCTGTCGTTGTGTCTTTTGCACCGTCAAGCACTTGTACGTAAGCCGGTTCGAACACACTCGCAATCATCTCACGTACAACAGCCGACACCGCAGGTGTATTCTCTGATGCTTTGAGCACGGCTGTGTTACCTGCTGCAATCGCACCTACCAATGGTTCGATTAAGAGTTGAAAAGGATAATTAAACGGTCCGATAATCAGAACCGCCCCGTAGGGTTCGGGTATGATATAACTTTTCGAACCAAGGAGAGCCATCTGCGTTTTTACTTTAACGGGCTTCACCCATTTATTCACTTTACGAATGGTGTGTGTGATGCTGTCCATCATAAATCCGATCTCGGTTGTGTAGGATTCGAACTCACTTTTGCCCAAATCCTGATAGAGAGCTTCAGTCAGTCTGGTCTCATACTTTTGAATCGCCTGCTTGAGTTGGTTCAGACGGGCAATTCTAGCTTCTGCCGATCGTGTGGCCCCGGAACGAAAAAACTTTCGTTGCTGCTCCAAAATCTGTTCAACTTCCTGACTGGTTACTTCCTGTATAGTTGTTGTCATATATACATACTCCTCTATTTATTATTGATTAAGCGTTTAAACTTACGAACCTATAAGGCACATGCAAAAGCATGTTTTATCACTTTTAATCTACAGACACTCTTCTTCCAAAGCAGCTACCAATTCCTTCAGCAGTTCCACCGATGCATTCAATGAAGCCGAATAATATCGCTGTGTGCCCTTCTGTTCCACAGATATTAGCCCCTTCTCTAACAACAGCTTGAGATGATGAGATATGGCTGGTCGGGATAGGCTGGACTGTTCGGTAATTTCATTCACTGTCATTCTACCCTTCTCGGTGAGTGTCAGCAAAATGGATTGACGATGGTTGTCACTTAACACCTGAAATAACGGGATACAGGTTTGAAAAACGCTAATTGCTTTTTGTCCCATGGTTTCACCTCTGTACTATTTCTTCAATATTTCTGCGTATATTTTCTCTGTTTGACGTCTGTTGGTTTAAACATTTGAACCTAATAACAGAATTGTACTCTTTATTCACTTGAACTGCAAGTGAACCATCAACTAAATTTAATATAATGCCGATAAAGCGCTTCCATACTACCATACAAGTATGGTAGTATATCAATGAAGGAGTTGAAGTTGTGGAATATACCCCAAAGTTATCATCCAAAGCTGGTTTGTTGCCTGTTGCGAGCAGTATGTCTTCCATGAATAAGCAGCAATCTTACTCAACGCGAGATATCGTTTACTTCACGCTGAAACAATACATTTTGAGTCTAAAAATGCCTCCGGGAACAGCTATTTCCGAGAAGGAAATTTCGCTGGAGTTCCAGGTCAGCCGGACACCTGTTCGAGAAAGTTTTGTAAGGCTTGCTCAGGAAGGTCTGCTGGAAGTGTATCCACAGCGTGGCACATACGTCTCTCTGATTCAGGTTGATCTCGTTGAGGAAGCACGGTTCATGCGTGAACAGCTCGAACGAGCCGTCATCAGGCTAGCCTGCGAGAACTTTCCGAACGAACAGATGGTAGCTCTTGAACAGAACCTTGCGTGGCAACAGGAATGCAGGGTCAAACCGGATGATGAACGAATGTTCCAATTGGATGAGGAATTCCATAGCACTCTTTTTGCAGGCTGCAACAAAAGCAACACCTGGACTGTTATCCAGCAGATGAATGTACATTTGAATCGAAGTCGCATGTTACGCCTGTCCTCGGACCACCAGTGGGATCACCTAATTGAACAGCACCGGTCTATGGTCAAGGCCATTCAGCAGCATGATGCCGACACAGCAGAGCGACTGATGCAGGAACATTTGCATTTAACTGTCACCGATTTGGCTGTCCTGCAGGATACATATCCTTCCTATTTTCAATGACTGAATTTTTCTTCCTACTATTCATGATGAGGTGAACGTGATGAGAATGGTTTTTCGCTGGTTCGGCGAAGGCAATGATACGGTAACGCTGGATCATATCCGGCAGATTCCGGGTGTTGAAGGTATTGTGTGGGCACTGCACGATGTTCCTGCTGGCGAGGAATGGCCGATGGACAAAATACTCGCTGTCAAAACAGCAGCGGACAAGGCCGGGTTACATCTGGATGTCGTTGAGAGTGTGAACATCCATGAGGATATCAAGTTGGGCCTGCCATCAAGGGATAAATACATTGCAAATTATATTAAAACAATGGAGAAACTGGCTCAGGTGGGTGTGAAGGTCATCTGTTACAACTTTATGCCGATCTTCGACTGGCTTCGCACGGATATGCACAAGGAAATGGAGGATGGCTCAACTGCCCTCTTCTATGAGCACAGTAAACTCGCAGATATAGAACCTCTAGAACTCGTTCGACGCATTACGGAGAACTCCGCACTCACCATGCCAGGTTGGGAACCGGAACGATTGCAGTATTTAACAGGTCTGTTCGAAGCCTACAAGGATGTAACCGAGGATCATATGTGGGAGCACGCACGTTATTTCCTGCAAGAGATTATTCCTACAGCCGAACGGCTGGGGATTCGAATGGCCATCCATCCGGATGACCCGCCATGGCCAATCTTTGGATTACCAAAGATTATTACAAGTCAGGAGAATGTTCGGAAATATTTGAATCTTTATGATAGCCCTTACAACAGCGTGACGTTATGCAGTGGCTCTTTGGGAGCAAATGCTGATAATGACATTATCGGGATGATACACGAGTTCAAGGATCGGATTCCATTTGCCCACATTCGTAATGTAAAAATCTACGATAACGGCGACTTTATCGAAACCTCACATCGCAGTCAGGATGGAAGTGTTGATATTGCAGGGGTTGTTGAGGCTTATCACGATATCGGTTATGAAGGTTATGCAAGACCCGACCACGGTCGTCATCTCTGGGGAGAACAGTGCCGACCTGGTTATGGACTCTATGACCGGGCTTTGGGGATCATGTATCTCTGGGGCGTCTGGGATTCCCTGCAAAGGAGGGCAAAAGCATGAGTGAACGTCAATATGAACGCTCATCTCGTCTCGAAGGCAGAACGGCTGTAATCACCGGAGGTGCCGGAGTATTATGCCGCTCCATGGCGGAAGAACTCGCTCGGCACGGTGCAAGTGTAGCCATCCTGAACCGCACTGTGTCCAAGGGGCAGGAAGTTGTAGCTGCGATTGAAGCTGCCGGTGGCAGAGCGATTGCGATTGCCTGTGACGTAACCCAGGCCGATAGTGTGCAAGCAGCGGCAGATGCGGTACTGGAACAGCTCGGACCATGTGATATTCTGATCAATGGCGCGGGTGGCAATAACGCCAGTGCCAACACCACAAATGAAATTTTCAGATTGGAAGATCTGGAAAAGAGCGATGTCACTACATTTTTTGATGTAAGTGTAGAGGGATTTCGTCAGGTGATGGATCTGAATTTTGTCGGTTCTCTCATCCCCACTCAGATCTTTGCAAAACATATGATAGAGCGCGATGTTCCCGCTACAGTCATAAACATTTCTTCCATGAGCGCCCCATCGCCCATGACGAAAGTTCCAGCTTACAGCGCTGCGAAGGCAGCCATTAACAACTTCACGCAGTGGCTCGCCGTTCATCTGGCCGAATCCGGTATTCGTGTCAACGCTATTGCACCCGGATTTTTCCTGACCGAGCAAAACCGTAATCTATTACTGCAACCAGACGGCTCACCAACGGAACGTTCCAGTAAAATTATTGCGCATACACCCATGCGCCGCTTTGGCAAACCGGAAGACCTGCTTGGCACATTAATGTGGCTTGCGGATGAAAGACAGTCCGGCTTTGTCACTGGCACAGTCATTCCGGTAGATGGCGGATTTATGGCATATTCCGGTGTTTAACGATTTCTTACACAGACACTCCGATGAAAGAACAACCTTCCAATCGCTGTTATCCCCAGATTTTATCGATTCACTTCTCCGAAGGAGAAATCCGGGAATAAAGGCGAGCGCTTCGCTTTTTCAGGTTTTTTCTTTCCTCTCCGTTACGTGCAAATGAATCAGTTCAACTAATATAGAGAATTTATAGAGACCGAAGCTTGGGATACATACCCAGGTTTCGGTTTTTTGCGTTCAAGCATAAGATCATCTAGCATAGGAGAAGCTTGTTATAATGCATGTTCAAAAGCAAACTTTTTAAACAACCTCATAATACAGCTACGGTGAAATAAAGGAAGGTGATACATATATGATGGAAGAAACATGGGTTGTTGCCGTACGGTCTATTATTGCCTTTCTGACCCTGATCATCTATACAAGGGTGCTGGGCAAACAGCAGATGGGTAACTTGACGTATTTTGATTACATTAACGGCATCACAATCGGTTCCATTGCAGGTACGTTTGCAACCGATCTCTCGTCCAAGGCCTGGATTCATTTTGTGGCCTTGACCATTTTCACAATCATTACGATCATCTTTCAGTATATTACGCTGAAGAATCGCACCATCTCCAAATTAATGGACTCAGATCCCACATTGATCATCCAGAACGGTAAAATTCTCGAACAGAACCTGAGTAAAATGCGAGTCAAATTTGATGAATTGACCATGATGCTGCGGCAAAAGGATGTATTTGATATTACGACGTTAGATTATGCGATTCTGGAACCGGATGGCAGCCTCTCGGTTGTTTTGAAACCTGAGAATCAACCGGTAACCGCAAAAGACATGCATATGCACCCGCCGAAGAGCAAGCTGATGACCGAGATTATCATTGATGGCCTGCTGATTAAGCAAAATCTTGAGGAAAGACACAAAGATATTAATTGGCTCAGTGAACAGCTGAAAAAGCAAAACATTACGATACAGGATATCGCTTTTGCCGCCATATTACCCAATGACAAATTGTATGTGGACCTGTTCAAGGATAAGATCACCGAAAAAATCGATATGGGCGATTATGAGGGGCCTTTCTAAACTCTTTACATGAAGGAGGCGGTTGAATGAAAACGCGTTTCTGGCTGCTATATGTGCTTCCGATCTTCCTCATTCTTGTATTCGTTGCGATTATGGCTAGCGGAGCCTTTCTCAAAAAGCCCTTTGGCAACGATGATCGCTTGCTTGAATCTATACAAACGTTAGAGAAACAGGTTGAGGGAAAACAATGGACTGAAGCCAAGTCTCAAGTTAATTACGCAATGCAAGCTTGGGATAAGGTCGTTAACCGCATTCAGTTCAGTGTGGAACGTGAAACGATATATGATATTCTGGGCACGCTTGCTCGGATCAAGGGCGGCGTTGCGGCAGAGGATGATAAGGCGATTATGGAAGAGATTTATTACTTTTATGTGTTATGGGATAATCTTGGAGATTAAGTTCAATATCTTTAATATCAGACTTCAATATCAGATGTACGTCCAAAAGCAAAAGGCACTCTCCTTTCATGAAGAAAGGAAGTGCCTTTTTTTGCTTTGTATACCTTTATAACCGTTACGCTCTTCGTAATCCCCGAGAACGTGACGATCGCGAAGTGCCTTCTTTGCGGAAAAAGAGACCGAGTGCTCCCTTGGCACACCACAGTGCAAACAAAGCAAACAGCGTGCCCCAGAACAACGCGGGAAGGAATGTCTGCTGAGCGAGATTCGCTGCATCCCCTGCCCGTGAAGGCTGAGTCCAGGACATAAATCCAACGTATACAGCACTAACGACTGACTCTTCCAGTGTAAGAAACGCCAGTAACAGATAATAGAACTTCACGATCTTAGCGCCAAAAATCATAATGACCACATTCAGAACGATAAACCCGGTCAGCCATAACATACCGAACTCCCCTCTTACATATAACAGGAGCGACACCAGAGCGACAGCCGTCATAATACCGAGTCCCCACATGTGCAAGCCTTTGCGGTATAAGTAAAACAACAGCCAGGCGAACAGTGATGCACTGATATATCCCGCCAGAGAAACCAGGACCGATCTGCCTGGCGTCAGCATGGAAGAGTAAGTTACACCACTATGATCAGCGTACAATTCAATGCGTAGCACTTTACCGGACAATACAAGTGTCATTAGTGCATGACCGAATTCGTGAATCATCGTATCCAGGTTACGGAACAAGGACGAAAATGGAATGAATCGTGTAAGAAAGACGGAGCCTAGTAGGAACAGTATCGTTTTGATCCACTTATTCAATCGACCATACCTCCTTTACCTTCAAATAAACAAGCCTATCCTTTATAGAGGTTGTTCAAAAAGTCCGCTTTTGATTACGAAGGATGCCTAAAGGCATCATCAGCGTCGAATATGGCATTCAGCCGAAATGTCCGTTGCTCACGTAGTTTCCTACGCTCCGCTACTCCATTTCTAGCTTCATTCCATCTTCTTGGTACTGAAAACCGATCTTTTTGAACACGCACTTATACTACGCTTTTTTCACTCGATTCGTTTCGGCTTCCGAACTGTAAGGCGCAGTGCTCCATCCACCAGCAGAAGCTCCGATTGTGTCCAATGAAAAAAGAAGATAGATCATAGCGGCCCTTTTCGGTCTCTAGCGTAACGAGCAGTCGGTTCCGCATCCGACGGAGCGCATAGTGAACGAATTGATCTGCAACTTCACTTTGTATCAGGGTAACATAAGCATACAGGGAATGATCGACAGGTTCATCAAGCGGACTCACCCCTGCACATGAAAATTCCGTCCTCACGCCCGCACTCTGAAGTATGGACAATGCTTTCACAAGTTCGGCATCGACTTCAACACCGTTCCAAATCTCTGTTTTCTTCGCGGATACCGTATGTTTGTCACGTTCCGTCCAGTGCATCAGCTCCAGCTTACGTCGTCTCCACAGATAGGCAGGCTGTTCACTTAACAGCACTTCATGTTCCTCATTTAAACTCATGCAATGTGTCCTCCTGTTCTCCTCGATCCGGTCACCTTATTCAACAAAGAGAGAGCACATCCCTGTGCTCTCTGCTTTGCAAAAAGGCAAAGGAATGGCGATCCATTCCTCAGCATGTTGTATTATTGTACCTTTTTCGGTGAAAGGCATCAAACTGATCTTTTATTATTCGTTCAGCGCCAGTTTTAGAGCCTCCAGATTCTGTCTCATCACGCTAATGTAGTCCATTCCCGCCGCAATTTCTTCCTCGGTGAGTCCCTCAATCGGGTTCAATACAGCCGTCTTGGCTCCCACTTCACTTGCAATCGTCTCAGACACTTTGGATGAAACCAGTGTTTCGAAGAAAATTGTCTTCACTTGATGCTCTTTTGCAAAATCAATAACGGATGCCATCTGTGCTGCCGAAGGTTCTTGCTCAGGAGACAATCCTGCGATGGGCACCTGTTGCAATCCGTATTCCTGTGCAAGGTAGCCAAATGCAGCGTGTTGTGTGATGAAATCCTTTCGTTTGCTATCCGTCACAGCCGCCTTGAAGTCTTGATCCAGTGACTCCAGTTGAGCAACATAGGCATCTGCATTTTGCTTGAACTGTTCAGCGTGTTCTGGAGCAGCCTGCGCTAATCCCGCTTCAATATTACGTACTTCTTTGACAGCCAATGCAGGTGACAGCCATACGTGGGGATCGAGTCCACCGTGATCGTGATCATGTCCTGCTTCTGCCTCGGCGTCATGATCGTGGTCATGTTCTGTTGCCTCTGAATCTTCATGATGGTGATCATGCTCTCCACCTTCAAGCAGGTTGATGCCCTTGCTTGTTTCCACCTGAATGAGTGAAGCGTTGCTTAGACTTCCGGTGACCTGATCCATCCATGATTCCATACCCGCACCGTTGTATACAAGCACATCCGCTTTTTCAATGCTGGCAATATCTTGTGGTGTGGGCTCCCAATCATGGGGCTCCATCCCCGCTGGAACGAGGGTATGCACTTCAGCGAGATCACCTGCCACATTTTTGGTGAACTCATACATCGGGTAGAAGCTGACCTGCACGTTTAATTTTGCCGTTTCCGTCTCGACTGGAACGGAAGTGCCTGTCGAAGCTGTATTTGCATCAGAAGCGGATTTTTGTCCGCAGCCTGCGACGAGAAGTGTAAGACTAAACAACAATCCGAGCGTAGCTTTTTTACTGAATTTCATGTGATGTATTCCTCCTAGAATGGTTGACCAGAATGACGTGCTGTGATTTCGTTTCTTTGCGATGACGCTTGCGGTTATATCGTGCAATCAGCTTTTGCGCTGATATTCCAGTCAATAGGATGACCAACAGGATGAGTGCAATTGTTCCTCCCGGTGGTGTATTTAGATGGTAAGATGTTATGAGTCCGCTAAAAATACCAATTAATCCTGTAATTACAGCGACAATAATCGCTGCTGTAAAACTGCGAGACACTCTTAGTGCCAAGGCAGCAGGCAATACAATGAGAGCAGACACCAGCAACACACCGACGATCGGCATGGCTGAAGCTACAGTCATTCCTGTCAGAATGGCAAATGCAAACGATAAACCTTTTACCTGAACGCCCCCAATGGAAGCTGTCTCTTCATCAAACGTAAAGCTATAGAGCGGTCTTCGGAGCAGGATGAAAAAAAGTAAACCCATGACACATACTCCTGCCATCATCCACAACTGTATATCGCTAACCGCGACAATAGATCCGAATAAGTATGAACTGAATGTCTTGGACAGATTGGTTTTGAGACTCATCAACACTACAGCAAGAGCCAGCCCCGAAGTCATGATGATTGCCACAGGTACCTCGCTGTAGGTTCGGTAACTTCGACGCAGTTGTTCAACCAGTAATGCACCGATAATTGCAATGGCGAATCCGCAGATCACCGGGTTAAGATTCATGACCGAACCGAGCGCAACCCCTGCAAGTGAGACATGGGATAACGTGTCTGCCATTAGTACCTGCCGCCTGAGCATCAGATAGACCCCGAGAATTGGAGCGATGACTCCAATCAGTCCACCTGCCCAGAAGGCACGTTGCATGAATTCGTACTCAAACACTGCCATTCCTCACTTTCTTGCCGCTCCAGAGTAATTGATCGGTCCAATCGATCTCCCATCTCTTCCAGTCCATGAGTAACCATAATAATCGTTATCCCATGAGCATCAACATAGTGGCGCATCAGATTGTAAAATCCTTCACGGCTGTGGCGGTCCATCCCCGTTGTTGGCTCATCCAGTACCAGAACCTGCGGTTGCCCAGCCATAGCTCTTGCAATACAGATCCGCTGCTTCTGTCCACCGGACAGCTCACCGACGCGTGTATTCCGATATTCCCACATGCCAACTTCCCGCAGACTGCGTTCAACGATGGCATTCTGCGTTGCTGTGAATCTGCGGAATAATCCCAACCTGGTGTAACACCCGGACCGGACCAGTTCATTCACCGTACTGGGAAATCCACTATTAAACGATGCCACCTGCTGGGGCACATAACCGATATTGGACTTGTTCCCACGTTTCAACTGCGGATTCATATGTATCGTGCCGCTCCAGGGCTTCAATAGCCCTAGCAGCAGCTTTAACAGGGTCGTTTTGGCAGAACCATTGGGACCTGTGATGCCTATGAACTCTCCCACATGGATATCTAGCGACAGTTGATCAATGACCGGCTCTTTGCCATATCCAAATACAACATCACGCATGGAGGATAGTATCATGACTTTCCCTCTTTTCGTAAATATTACGATTTAAAAATATCAAAAAAATTTTATCTGGTTTCCCGGTGGATCGTCATTTTCTTCAAACGCGGAGAGTACTTCTTCATCTCAAGTCTCTCTGGATGGTTACGTTTGTTCTTGGTTGTTGTATAGTTGCGGTCCCCGCACTCGGTGCAGGCTAAAGTTACAATGACTCTCATGGTTGTTGCCTCCTCTTATTTAATCGTAATAATTACTATTTAATGATAGTAGCCTATGCTTTTTCTTTTGTCAACTCCATATCTGTTACAGTAAAATTTTGTATGCACAATATAATTTCATATGATATACTGCTTTGGTATCATTATACTTTACCTACGGAGGAACTAGATGAAGATCAAAAAATCAACTTTTATTGGGTCATTGGTAGCATGCAGTTTGGCTTTCGGTGCCCTGGGTGTAGCAGCTTCAAACGGAATTCAGGATATTGAAGCGGCACTCGACAGCAACATTAGCTTTAAAGTAAACGGTTTATCTTGGACACCCAAGAATGAAGCTGGAGACAAACTGAATGCACTGGTATATGACGGTGATGTATACTTGCCTGTAAGTACCACAGCAGAAGCACTCGGAGCCAACGTATCTCTGAATGTTAGCAACAAAGTTGTAAGTATCACTAATTCAGGTAGCGGTAAGTCAAGCAGTTCGAGTAGTAATAACAGCAGTACAGGTACCAAAGGTTCTGAAGATTCAAGTAAACCAGGTAGTTCAAGTAACTCAAGCACTTCTGGCTCAGTCAAGATGACTGGAACTGACGCTCAGATGATAGTCAAATTGCAAAAAGAATCTTTAACATTGATCAAAATGTATGGTAAAGCACTTAAAACAGGTAGCACTAGTGAATTTGATAAGTACATAGATGCTAAAGTTATTGAAAATCCCGAGATCGACATTTTTGATCTGGGTAAGCAATCCCAGAAAGATAAATTTAAGACTACAGTCAAAGGTATCATTGCAGCAAATGATAAAAAAACGCTGACTAAATATGCAGATCAGTTGATTAACATCAAATCAGCTGATTTTAAAGTGATTGCAATGAACGATAAAACCAAAACAAGACACAGTTACAAAGCCATTTATTATCCACAAGGATGGACGGGTTCCTATGGAGTGTACCTTACCTTTGTGTTTAGTCCGCAAAAAAGCGGCAACGGTGATTTTTATCTTGGCGATTTGTACTTTAGCTAAAGTCCTTAATACAATATAATCATTGATCTTCAGGGGCACTATTGCACTTGAAGATCTTTTCTTTTCACTTCAACTCCACGCTGGAAAAGGATCTTTCAGTTCACGCCAGTTCATCAACATCTCCTCCTCCGTAAGAAGGGTCTCATCCAATGTACGTTCAATCTCCGCCCGGTCCATGTCAATGCCGATAAATACTAATTTGGTTACGCGATCACCCCACTCATCATCCCAGTCCGGTATGCTTGGCAATGTATCGCCAAAATGAAGATGTCTTTCCTCCTCACTCATCGCACCTACCCATATTCCTGCTGGCGCAAGCTGCTTTGATGTGCCTGCATGACTGAAAGAGATTGCCATATGGTTCCTTGTCGCCAGCCACATCAGGCCTTTGGATCGCACAATACTATCTGGATATTTCGCAATCCAACGCAGCAAGCGTTCCGGGTGGAATGGACGTTTACGATGATAGACGAATGAATGAATTCCATATTCTTCAGTCTCCGGGGTATGTTCCTCTTTCATTAATTCGCGGATCCAACCCGCGGACTGGCTTGCTTTTTCAAAATCAAAACGTCCTGTGTTCAATATCTCTCTTGGATCAATATGCCCATGTGTTGTTCGAATAAGCTTAGCTTCTGGCTGCATGGCGTGTAACGCCTTCTCAAGCTTCGAAAGTTCTTCCTCCGACACCAGATCACATTTGTTAAGAATCAGCACATCACAGAATTCCACCTGATCCGTCAGCAGATGAACGATTCCGCGAACATCGTCCTCCCCCGCTTCCTGACCACGATCCTTCAGTGTTTCTTTGGAATAAAAATCACGCCAGAACTGCGCAGCATCGACAACCGTAACCATCGTGTCGAGACGAGTGAATTTCGTCAAATCAATGCCGAGTTCCTCATCGATATACGTAAACGTCTGCGCAACAGGTACCGGCTCACCAATACCCGTCGATTCAATCAATATGTAATCAAAAGAACCATCCAGCGCCAGCCGCTCGACTTCTTTCAGCAGATCCTCCCGTAAGGTGCAGCAGATGCAACCATTGGACATCTCTACCAGCTTCTCATCAATACGTGATAGGCCTCTACCGTCTCGTATTAAACCTGCATCGATGTTAACCTCACTCAGATCATTGACGATGACAGCAACCCGCATTCCCTCGCGGTTATGAAGCAAATGGTTAAGCAGTGTCGTTTTGCCTGCACCCAAATATCCACTAAGTACGGTTACTGGAACCCGCTGTTGAACCTGTTGATCTGACATTTCTGCTTCCTCCACTCTGTTTAAGTTTTAACTTTAATCGTAATTATTACTATTAAGGATGCAATCCGAACTATACCGCAGTTTTCTCTCGGTTGTCAACTCTAATATGATGAAAAATCTTGATTAATCGTAAAAATGTTGATTAAAACATAGGAATGATGTATGTTGCCGCACGTACAAGCATATATTTTAGCAAAGTCCTAGTTGTGGAGGTCTGTTTCATGAAAATGGCAGCCAATCTGAAGCTCCTGTCCTTCCTGATCCCTTGTGCATTTCTTGTTCCCGTGTTGATCACAATGGCTCCAGACTTGAAGGAAGCATGGAACAGTGAAGCTTTGCAAAATATGAAAACCGTATTCATAGGTATTTTCCTTGAAGCCGCACCTTTTCTGCTCATGGGTGTGTTATTGTCCTCGCTCATGCAGTGGTTCGTATCCGAAGAAATGGTCCGCAAACTCACGCCCAAGAATCCGATCGGTGGGGTGCTGGTTGCAGGGTTGCTCGGTATTATTTTTCCCATTTGTGAATGTGGCATGATCCCCGTAGTGAGAAGGTTGATGCACAAAGGCATGCCAGCCTATATCGCAGTTACATTCATCCTGAGTGGTCCCGTAGTCAATCCCATCGTATTTACCGCAACCTTGCTCGCCTTTCCCTCCCATCCTGAGATTACCGTTGCCCGCATGGGATTGGCCTTTGCCGTAGCAGCTTCCATAGGTATGCTCGTGTATGTGTTTGTTCGTCGAAATCCCCTTCGGTTGCCAAAAGTCGCAGTGACAGAGGTTAAGACACATCCTGGGTTTAAAATGGCGCAACCTCATGCACATGCAAATGCTCATGACCACAACCATGTGAAAAACTGGCGCAGCTTCTTCATTCATGCCGGAGACGAATTTGTCGATATGAGCAAATATCTGGTGATCGGTGCCTTGATTACAGCCTGCATCCAAACATTCATTAGCCGCAGCGATCTGATCTCACTTGGCAATGGGCCTGTCGCCTCCTACGTGTTCATGATGGGCTTTGCTTATGTACTGTCTCTCTGCTCCACGTCCGATGCTTTTGTGGCTTCTGCGTTCTCACATACGTTTGCACTTGGGCCGCTGGTATCCTTCCTTGTGCTTGGTCCAATGTTGGATTTCAAAAGCACGCTCATGTTGCTCTCCACCTTCCGTACCCGGTTTGTTATTGGGCTAAGTCTAGCCATTATTACGCTTGTCTTCGCTGGCTCATGGTTGATTAATCTGCTGGTATAAAGGTTGAGCAAAATACTTCATGACTTAAATGGTTAATCCTATGAACTTTCATCCTGATGATTAATAGAAATGAGGTGATGATATGAACCACACTATCTATACGATGACAAAATCTCCTGTTCCAAGATCACACGTCATCCAATGGCATAACCTGATCCGTGCGGTCTGGATCGGCGGTCTTGCGGTATACATTATTCATTTGAATTCAAGTGATTCGCTTCATTATTATTTGGCTCCTACCATGCAAAAACTGCTGTTATGCTGCCCTGTTCCCTTATTGTTTATTGCTGTTATCATGGCCTGGCATGGACTGTTCGGTAGAAACGAGGTTCATTGTGACTGTGAGCATCCACCGCCCTCAGGGTTCCTTCGCAGCTCAATGGTATATGGTCTGATTGCCATACCCTTGTTGCTGGGATTTCTGTTACCTGATCGGGCGCTCGGCAGTTCCATGGCCAGTCAGAAAGGCATGTCTCTCACCTATGCCCCTCCCGAGATTCGTCGGAAAGAGCCTTTACCTGATCCGGCAACGCAATTGAATGTACAGGATCTCACACAACAATCAACGGCTGTGCAGCCTGCATCGGCCACCAAAATACAGTTCATACCACCAGACGAGTATAGCCGCGAATTCGCTGAACTGGCGGAGAAGTTGTATGCAGAACAGGTCATTCGAGTCTATCCTGAAATTTTCTCTGAAACCCTCGGTACGATCGATATGTTCCAGCGACAATTTGCAGGCAAAGATATCTCTTTAACCGGGTTCGTTTATCGGGACAAAAGCATGGATCATGAATCACATTTTGCACTGGGACGATTTCTCGTCATGTGTTGCCCCGCGGATGCGGCTCCCTTTGGCGTGATGATTCACATCCCAGAAGCAGATAACTTCCCTACAGATAGCTGGGTGCAAATCGATGGCAGCATCGGTTCTGCACAGGTAAACGGTAAGGATACGATTGAGATTCGGGCAACAAAGGTGACCCCCGTAGCCGAGCCATCCACGCCTTATATTTACACCAATGCGGACTCGGTGATGGCGTATGAGAAAATAAAGAGCCAGTAGTTGCAAGTAGTAGTAACAACTTGCACCACAACGACAAAAAGCCCCAAAGCGATGGATTACATTGCTTTGGGGCTTTCATGTTCAGTCAGATATGAGATTCCATCAAGCCTGCTCTGATTGTATTACTCCGTTACGATATCATGAACCAATACAGGAGCATCGGCATGATCTGCAATCGTAATGTTTTCTTTGATCTTCGCAATGACGTCTGCTACGTCTTCACGATTGGCATGGATTGTCACTAGGGACTCACCAGCTTTGACTGGGTCACCGACTTTTTTGTTCAGCATCAGACCAACCGCGAGATCAATCTCGGACTCTTTTGTTGCACGGCCTGCGCCGAGCAGCATTGCTGCAGTTCCGATTTCGTCAGCGACGATTCCGGCAACATAGCCGTCTTTGTCTGCTGGGACTTCAACCAGGTATTGTGCTTGTGGCAAACGATCTGGATGATCCACAACCGAAGCGTCTCCGCCTTGGTTTGCCAGGAAATCTTTGAATTTCTCCAGTGCTTTACCATTCTGGATCACTTCTTTTAATTTCTCCTCAGCATGCTCCAAGGAATCTGCCTTGCCAGCAAGGAATACCATCTGACGTCCAAGAGCCAGACACAGTTCTTCCAGATCTTTCGGACCTTTACCTTGCAGGGTGAGGATGGCTTCTTTTACTTCAAGCGCGTTACCAATCGCCAGACCTAGTGGTTGGGACATATCGGAGATAACAGCCATCGTTTTACGGCCAACATTGTTACCGATGCTTACCATAGCATGTGCCAACTCTTTAGCATCTTCCGTTGTTTTCATGAATGCACCAGCACCCGTTTTAACATCCAATACGATTGCATCAGCACCTGCTGCAATTTTCTTACTCATGATGGAGCTGGCGATCAGTGGGATGGAGTTAACGGTAGCTGTTACGTCACGCAGTGCATAGAGCTTTTTGTCTGCAGGCGTAAGGTTACCACTTTGTCCAATAACTGCAACCTTGTGTTCGTTTACGAGACGAATGAACTCTTCTTTTTCAAGTTCTACGTGGAAACCAGCAACGGATTCCAGTTTGTCTGTTGTACCACCCGTATGACCAAGTCCACGTCCGGACATTTTGGCAACAGGGACATCCAATGCAGCAACGAGTGGAGCGAGTACCAGTGTTGTTGTATCGCCCACACCACCTGTGGAGTGCTTGTCTACTTTGATGCCTTCGATAGCGGACAGATCGATCGTTTCACCGGAATTCACCATCGACATCGTCAGATCAGCGCGTTCCTTGTCTGTCATATCTTTGAAGAATACCGCCATCGCCCATGCGCTGACTTGATAGTCCGGGATCTCTCCTTGTGTGTATCCTTGAACAACAAAATCAATCTCAGCTGTTGTCAGTTCTTTTCCGTCGCGTTTCTTGGCAATAATGTCTACCATTCTCATGATGATCTCTCCTTGTGTGTGTATTGATTGTATAGAACACTTTAATGTTAGTCCGTTACGGCTCCGGATCGTTCCTTCGATCGCTGTTGTCTCCAAGTTTTTTTGATCCATTTGGCAATGGGAAAACTCGGAGACAAAGGCGAACGCTTCGCTTCTTCAGAATCGATTCCGGTTCCTTCACTCCGTGCTTCAAACAAAAGTTTCGATTAAAATCATTTGATTATTGTATATAAAATACAAGAACATCTGTTGTCATCTTATACAACATTTTGTTGTTAGTTCGTTACGGCTCCGGATCGTTCCTTCGATCGCTGTTGTCTCCAAGTTTTTTTGATCCATTTTGTAATGGAGAAAACTCGGAGACAAAGGCGAACGCTTCGCTTCTTCAGGATCGATTCCTGTTCCTTCAATTACAGTGTGATTGCTGTGTCCAGGGCAACTACCATCATATCGTTGAACGTTTTTTGACGCTCTTCGGCAGATGTTTCTTCGCCTGTCAGCAAGTGGTCACTTACCGTCAGGATGGTCAATGCGTTAACACCAAACTTGGCAGCGATGGTGTACAGTGCTGTTGTTTCCATCTCTACGCCCAGTACGCCGTGTTTCATCAATTTCTCAGTTACTGAACGGTCATCGCGATAGAAAGAATCGGAGCTGAACACGTTACCGACATGAATCTTCATGCCTTTAGCTGTTGCACGGTCATATGCTTCTTTCAGCAGGGAGAACGTAGCGATTGGTGAGAAGTCATATCCACCGAATACGTGTTTGTTCATGCTGGAATCTGTACATGCTGCTTGTGCAAGGATGACGTCACGTACACGTACATGCTCCTGCATACCACCACAAGTACCTACACGAATCAGGTTTTTTACGCCATATTCGCTGATCAATTCGTTGGCATAGATTGCGAAGGACGGAATACCCATCCCTGAACCTTGCACCGAAATCCGGTGTCCTTGATATGTACCTGTGTAACCGAGCATTCCACGAACCTCGTTGTAACATACAACATCTTCAAGGTAAGTATCTGCAATATACTTCGCGCGCAATGGGTCTCCTGGCAAAAGGATCGTTTCTGCGATATCTCCGGGTTTTGCTCCAATATGTGTACTCATGAATGAATCTCCTCCAGTTATACATTTAGTCTATTATGATGGAAGGAGCGGAGCAGCCACAGCTACCCCGACATCCCCTATCCCGTTTTCAAAAAAACTTATTTCAAATCCTTCAGGAAGCTGGTACCGTATTCCGGCATTTTCACTCCAAAGTTCTCGGCTACGGTTGCACCAAGGTCAGCAAATGTGCTACGCAGATCAAGCTTTTTGCCCTCGCTGAAGCGCGGAGAGTAGGCAAGCAGTGGTACATATTCACGCGTATGGTCTGTACCTCGGTATGTTGGATCGTTACCATGGTCAGCTGTGATCAGCAGCAGGTCATCATTGGTCATTTTGGCAAAAATCTCTGGCAGCCGTGCATCATAGTCTTCAAGTGCCTGAGCATAACCTTGCGGATCACGACGGTGACCGTACAGGGCATCAAAATCAACCAGGTTCAGGAAGCTGAGTCCAGTGAACTCTTCATCCATCGTTTCGGACAACTTGTCCATACCATCCATGTTGGAGACGGTACGAACAGCCTTGGTCACACCTTCTCCATCATAGATATCTGCGATTTTACCCAAGGCAATCACATCAAATCCGCCATCTTGCAGTTCATTCATAACCGTACGACCAAAAGGTTTGAGTGCATAGTCATGACGATTCGCAGTACGTTTCCAGTTACCCGCTTCACCTACAAATGGACGTGCAATAATGCGGCCCAGCATGTACGGATCTTCAAGTGTAATTTCACGGCAGAACTCACAGATTTCATACAGTTCCTTCAATGGGACAACGTCCTCATGTGCTGCAATTTGTAGAACAGAATCCGCGGATGTGTACACGATGAGCGCGCCTGTTTCAACATGCTCTGCACCCAGCTCATCCAGAATTTCCGTGCCGCTGGCCGGTTTGTTTCCAATTACCTTGCGGCCTGTTTTCTCTTCAATGCGCTGAATCAACTCATCGGGAAAACCATTCTCGAACACACGGAAAGGTGTATCAATGTAAAGACCCATCAGCTCCCAGTGACCTGTCATTGTGTCTTTGCCTCTGGATGCTTCCTGCATCTTGGTGTAATACGCTTTAGGTGCATCCGCTACAGGGACACCCTCGATTTCTTTGATGTTGGACAGTCCGAGACTGGCCATGTGAGGCATTTTCAGACCTCCGCGTTCACGTGCAATGTGACCGAAGGTATCTACATCAAAATCATCAAATTCTGCTGCATCCGGCGCTTCGCCGATCCCTACAGAATCCATAACGATCAGATGTACTCTTTTGAATGTTGACATAACCTAAGCACTCCTTCCAATAATCCGGTTTACAAGAACAGTCCGGCGATGATCGCTGACAATACACTGACAAGCGATGCACCGTAAAGCAGTTTCAGACCGAAGCGGGCTACCACATTACCTTGTTTCTCATGAAGTCCCTTCACCGCACCGGCAATAATACCGATGGAAGAGAAGTTAGCGAACGATACGAGGAAGACGGATACGATCCCTGTTGTTCTGGCAGACAATAAGGTCTCCTTCGCTAGAGCAAGCATGGCAACGAATTCGTTGGATACCATTTTGGTTGCCATAATACTTCCCGCCTGAATCGCTTCTTTCCAAGGAACACCCATAATAAAGGCTAATGGTGCAAACACATAACCAAGCAGTTCCTGGAACGAAATACCAAGCACCGCGCTGAAAATTCCGTTAACAAGTGCAATCAAGGCAACAAAACCGATTAACATCGCAGCTACGATGATGGCAACTTTGAATCCATCCAGGATGTATTCGCCGAGCATTTCGAAGAAGGACTGTTTTTCCTCTTCCTGTACTTCCAATATATCTTCTTCCTCTGTAACTTCATAAGGATTCACAATGGAAGCAATGATAAAACCGCCAAACAGGTTCAGCACAAGTGCCGTAACCACATATTTCGGATCAATCATGGACATATAGGCACCGACAATCGACATCGATACCGTGGACATCGCCGAGGCACACAAGGTGTACAGCCGATGTTTTGGCAACAACCCAATTTGTTTTTTCACAGAAATGAACACTTCAGATTGCCCCAATACAGCCGAAGCAACCGCGTTATATGATTCCAGTTTGCCCATTCCGTTGATTTTGCTTAATACCAGACCAATATATTTTATAACAAAAGGTAAGATTCGGATATACTGCAATATCCCAATGAGTGCAGAGATGACAACAATCGGCATCAATACGCTGAGGAAAAATGGTGTCCCTACGGTATCTGCACCTACGGTAGTCAAATCACCAAATACAAACGCAATTCCTTCATTCGCATAATCAAGCAAACTTTTAAATACGGACGCGAAGCCGCCAATCAACCATGTCCCAACTCCTGTATTCAACAAGGCATACGCCAGGATCACCTGTAAAACAACCATAACGACCAGTGGTCGGTAGCGAATCTTCTTTTTACCGTTGCTTGCGATATAAGCCAGTCCAAAAACAACGAGTAAACCAAGAAGGGCAATTAGAAATTTCATTTGATCTCTCCTTTGAAGGTAGTTAAGCCGGATGTGGAAATTCAGCTCAAAGGGTTCTTAAGCATTTTTATCAGTAATCTTTCAGAAAACTTATGAAGCGCTTACAATAAGTTCCGTTAATTAAAATATAAGTGTAAGTTGTATTCCCTGTACCTGAGTCGAACGCCCAAGTACAGAGAATATAACATTACTTTTATTTATTAAGCTTTTTCTTGATAAGATGCTTTTGCTTAATAAGAAGATGTAGACTGACCACCCTGCATAATCTTCACGCCAGAACTTGCACCGATACGAGTTGCACCCGCTTCGATCATTTTCTGCATATCTTCCAGGCTACGTACGCCACCGGAAGCTTTAACGCCAACATCAGGACCTACAGTACGACGCATCAAAGCGATATCTTCTGGCGTTGCTCCACCTGTGGAGAAACCTGTAGAAGTTTTAACAAAATCAGCTCCAGCTCGCACAGCTGCCTGACAAGCACGTACTTTCTCTTCATCCGTCAACAGACAAGTTTCAATAATAACTTTCACCAAAGCTTTACCCGCAGCCGCTTCAACAACAGCACGAATATCTTGTTCAACGAAATCATCTTTGCCATCTTTTAAAGCACTGATGTTGATGACCATATCGACTTCAGTTGCACCCTTAGCAATCGCATCTTTCGTTTCGAAAGCTTTTGTCTCCGATGTAGATGCTCCCAGAGGGAAACCAATAACGGTGCAGATATCTACGCCAGAACCCTGCAACTGCTCAGCAGCATAAGCAACCCAGCCTGGGTTAACACATACGGAAGCAAACTGATATTGCTTTGCTTCTTCGGTTAACTTGGCCATTTCACTTTGCGTTGCGTCCGCACGAAGCAACGTATGGTCGATCATTTTAGCTAATTGTGGTGTAGTCAATTGAATCTCTCCCTTATCTGAACTAGTTATTTTCTATACACTTACACTAACATGAACATATGTAAAAAGCAACTTGAACTTTTGTTCAAGATTCAACTTACAGTTCTTGCTTCGTTCTATTTTCTGCCTAACAAAGCAAAACATCCGCCCTTTTTGCGTGGCAGATGTTGTCATCCATATCCATTTGAAATTAGAATCGCAGTAATGCCTGTGCTGTGTACTGATCCGTAACCAGAATATTGGCATAATGACCTTTAAGCGCGGCGTGAATGGCTTCAATTTTGCGTTGTCCCCCGGCAACAAGAATTGATTTTTCCTTATTTCTCAACTCGGCTAGATCAATTCCAACGGTTCTGCTGTTAATCTCTTCACTGATCAACTGACCTTCCGCGTCGAAAAAGCGTGAACAAATGTCACCTGCACCGGAGTTCATCAGCAATTGTTGCTCTTCTTCATTGAAGTAACCGAGCCTGAACAGTAACGCATCTTCCTTCACAGTACCCACGGTAAACAAAGCAATGTTGGCCTGTCTGCCAAGCTCTACGATTCTGCCAATATGCCGATCGGCTTCCACCATGTTCTTTACTTCAATGTTGTCGAAAATAACGGGCAGTGGCAAATACCTTGGTACCGTATGGAATGCCTCAGCGAACAAATGAACAATCTCAGCTGCATACGTATTGACATGGGAGTGGCTTACGCCCCCCTTCAATTGCACGACTTCGACACCTTTAACCTGCTTGGGACGAAGTTGGCGTGCGACAGCATGCATGGTTGTTCCCCAAGTCACGCCGATAATATCTGCATCCTGAACTGTCTCCTGAAGGTAGTCTGCTGCTCGTTTGCTAATATGCTTCTGTATTTCCTCATCACTCTTCAACGGGGCAAAACACACAAGTGCCGTATCCAGATCATATTTCGACTTGAGTTCTCCGGCAATGATATCGATATCCTCCAGCGGGTCCATAATTTCAATCCGGACGTATCCACGATCTTTGGCGTACTGAAGTAACCTTGATACGGTTGGACGCGACACGCCCAACCTTGCAGCAATATCCTGCTGGCTATAATCGGACTGATAATACAATTTCGCTGCTTCAATGCTTAATCGTTGCTTCTCCAGGTCCATTCCCATGTGCGCTCATCTCACTCATCCTATTGTCTTTGGAAAATAAATACTCGTCCTGTATATTATACATGGATTGAGTATCTGGTCACTACATAGCATCCAATTCAGTATCATGATCAATCCATTCATATCCCTTTCTGACGTATAAAACGGGGGAAACGATGCATACTACTGCGGTCGCTTCATCATTGCCAAGAATGCTTCACCCCATTAATCGCACAGAGAGGAAGAATTGTATGTCTACCTTATTGTATATTACTGCCCATCCTCATGATCATGAAACCTCCTTCAGCATGGCTACGGGCAAAGCATTTATTGATGCTTATCGTGAAAGTCACCCTTCTGATGAGGTTGTTCACCTCGATCTGTATCGTTCGGATATTCCGCATATCGACGCGGATGTCTTCAGTGGTTGGGGCAAACTGCAATCGGGTAGTGACCTGACTGTCGAAGAGCAGACCAAAGTTAGCCGTTTGAATGAACTGTCGGATCAATTTGCCTCAGCAGATAAATATGTTTTTGTAACCCCAATGTGGAACTTCTCGTTCCCTCCAATTCTGAAGGCTTATGTCGACTCGATCTGCGTAGCTGGCAAAACATTTCGTTATACCGAACAAGGTCCTGTTGGACTGTTGTCCGACAAAAAAGCGTTGCATATTCAGGCTCGCGGTGGCATTTATTCCGAAGGCCCAGCGGCTCAGATGGAATCCGGTCATCGTTATCTGAGTATTATCATGTCTTTCCTTGGCGTGCCGAAGCTTGATGGCATTTTTGTAGAGGGGCATAACCAGTATAAAGATCGAGCGGATGAGATCAAGCAACAGGCTATAGAGCAAGCACGCACTTTCGCAAAACAGTTTTAAGAGAGGTAGTTAAAAAAGTCCGCTTTTGATTACGAATGATGCCTAGTGGCATCATTAGCAGTGTAGTAAACAATTAAATTAGAGCAAAAATAAAACCCGCGTGCGACCTTGGGGATAATCCCAGGAAACACGCGGGTTTTCAATGTATAATCAACCTAGAGCTTATTGATGTCCAGCGCTGGCACGGCTCATGGTTTCAAGTTTACGTGTGATCGCATGACGGTCCACTTTTAATCCCCAGATCATTTCAATAATCTGCTCTTTCTCCTCAGGACTGTCAGCATGTTTCAGTTGCATTAACAGATCATGCATTTGTTCATTAATGCCTTCGAATTGAATCCATAAATCCTGTCTTACCTCTTTGGAATCCAGATGATGATTCGCATCGACTTCTTCCTTCAATGCTTGCAGAATAGCATCTTTCCATTCGTCATCACCTAGCTGTTTCGCAATGTTCAGGAGATCCAGATAATCGTCAACAAGAAGTGAGTTCAATTCAGCATGTGTTTTCATCGTTTATTGCATCCCCTTTTCGTCTATTTACCAAGTATTATACTCGGTATTTCAGGATATGCAATAGCTGTCGGAAAAAGTTGATTTATGTAGCCTGTCCCTTCAACCTGTGAACAAGCAAATTACACAAGACAAAACCGATCAAAACATACACACCGATCATCCCCACAATGCCTATCCATCCAAGATGACTGTAAAGCAGTCCACCTCCTGTTCCACTTACGCTTGAACCAAGATAGTAGAAAAATAAATACAACGCATTGGCCTGGGATTTGTGCTGATTGGCCACGAGTCCAACCCAGCTGCTTGCGATGGAATGACCGCCAAAGAAACCAAAGGCAAACAGGGCGAGTCCGATAATTTTGACCCAAAGCGCTGGATGAACGGTACAGACTGCACCAGCCAGAATAATGCTCAGCGCGATTCCAAGCACATGTGATCTACCGTAACGATCGGCAAGCCTGCCCATCCAGGTACTGCTCACTGTACCCATCAGATACACCACAAAAAGACTCCCAACGATGGACTGGCTAAGTTGATAGGGTTCTCCCGTTAATTCAAAACCGATATAGTTGAACAGGGTCACGAATCCCCCCATCAGGAGAAACCCGAGTCCATACAGGCATAACAGCCTTGGATTGCGACATTGTGACCACAAAAGAGGTATTGGATTTTTGAATCCGGGTGCAGCTTTGACAAAATGACGGGATGGCGGGATGACAAGCCAAAAAACAACGGCTGCACACAGTCCAAGAATACCAATGAAACCCACAGCAGCGCGCCAACTGAACCAATCTGTCACCACACCGCTGATGAAACGGCCGGCCATGCCTCCTATCGAATTGCCACTGATATATAGGCCCATGGCATAACCAAGACTTCTAGGTTCAATTTCTTCTGACAGATATGTCATGGCTATCGCTGGCAACCCTGCGAGTGCCACCCCCTGAAGAATACGAAGCAGAAGAAGTTCCGTATATCCCGGGCTGAATGCGCTCAGCAAAGCAATTACAGAAGATATCACCAGTGCTGCTGTCATAATAAAGCGTCGGCCCACAGAGTCAGACAAGGACCCGATGAACAGCATCGTCAGTGCCATGGCGATCGTTGTTACCGATAACGTAAGACTGGCGTGTGCCGGTGTAATGGAGAATTCATCGCTAATCTCAGGCATTAGGGGTTGGAGACTGTAGAGCAAAGCAAAGGTGACAAAACCTCCGGCGAACAGTGCAAGGCTAATGTTACGAAACGTCTTAGTTCCCTGCTGAATCATGGATGTTCCAACTTTCTCAGTAAGAAAGCTTCTTGGATCGACTGTGGCCTGATCGCCGGTCAGTGAAGCCTTCCATTTATCGTTATTTAGTGAACAGTTTCCGCTCCATATGGGTCAGAAACTCATAACCATCTGGCGTTACAACAACGGTGTCCTCGATTTGGAATCCACCTGCACCAAGCTCGTAATAAGGCACCTCCACACATAACACCATACCGGGCTCCAGTACGCGATGGTCACCAGGAGAGAGCGTCATATCATCGTACAGTTCCAATCCGATGGCATGTCCGACATGCTGACGTCGATAATGCGGAATTCCCTCACACTGTACGCGAGACACTGCCGCATGGAATACTTCCGACGCCCTGACTCCAGGGCGCACGGTTTCAAGTGCCGTCTCCCATCCACTTTTGACTGCAGCAAAATGTTTTATCATCCAAGCGGTAGGCTCCCCTGCAACAACCGTGCGGCCCGTATCTCCCCAGTATCCTTCCAGCTGCAGGCAGAGGTCGAAACGAACCTGATCTCCGGTCTCAATCGTATGAAAATAATTTTCAATGAGTGGCAACGCACTACGTGGCCCTGCCCCTACCGCTGTCATTGCGGGAGTTCCACCTGCTCTCATCACAGCCATACGATAATGATCGGCAAGTTGCTTCTCATGAACACCTGCGGCAATCAGGTCAATTACTTCCTGCTCAATCCGTTCATTTAATTGGGCAGCCTGACGCAGTTGCTCGATTTCAAAAGGTGTCTTGACCAGGCGGATTTCTCGGAACAACTTATATGCGGGTATTACCGGTCTGTCAGGAACCTCCTCCTTGATTCTCGTCAGAATGTCGGGAGCAATCCGCATCTCATCGATTCCAATCGGCTGATCTTCGATCTCAAGCTGTTTTAATGCTGCCTTGAGTGCTTCTGCCGGACCTGGATGAATAACCGTTGTTTGCAGGAGAGAATAGAACAGATCAATGTCGTCAGTGGAAGGTTTGCCTTCGATCGAACCTTCCACGAAAAAGTCACTATAGGCAAATATGTCCACCCCCGTAATACCAAACTGAGCCACAACGCCCAACCGATTCGTCGGAATGATGATGCATGGCTTAGCAGATCTGTCGGCAGGTAGAACCGCATAAATCTGCATGGTCCAGTTGCTTGCACGCAGCTGGGACCCGATGACATAGTGAATGTTCTCCGGAGTCGTTGCAATCAGGGCGCTTAGCCCCTGTGCTTTCATCACTTCTTCCGCCCGATCCCGATTCAGACCTGAGCTATGGGATAGATGCTGTGAATTATTCATTTTGATCCAGACCTCCTTTTGTTTTCCTGCGACCAAACAAACTTTCAAGTCCTGGTACAGAGCGCAGCACTAGTTTAATCGTCATAAACAGAGCCAGCGCAAAAGCGATCAGAACTACAGACACCACGGCAATCGTTGGGTCCTGCCATTTCTCCATATACAGGAATAGCTGTATTGGCAACGTGTAGCTGTCCTGACGGAGCAGCAGCAGTGCAGCCTCGACCTGATCGAAAGTGAAGACAAAAGCGATTGACCCTGACAGAAGCAGGGATAGGCGGAGCTGTGGAAGTGTAATTGTGAAAAAAATACGCAACGGCCCTGCGCCAAGGTCCGCGGCAGCTTCCCGATGAGCCGGGTGCAGATTGGCTAACGCACTGCCTACAAGAGTGAGCACGAATGGAAGCACAATGACCGCTTCACCCAAAATAAGCGCAAACAGTCCGCCAGCAATATGCATTTTCGAGAACAAAATCAGATATGCGATACCCAGCGTAATTTTCGGCATAACCATCGGAGATACAAAAAATGCCCTTAAGATACCAGAACCCGGGAAAGGGTACTGCACGATGGCTAGCGCTGCAAGTGTACCTGTAATCAAAGCCAGCAGAACCGCCCCTGTAGAAGCAATAAGGCTGTTCTTGAATGCATCGAGAAACTGCGTCTGTTCACTCAGATTGGCATACCATTTCAAGGTTAGACCTTCGGGCGGGAATTTGCTGGCTGAACCTGAGCCTACAGATGTCAACATAATCATCAGCAGTGGCAGCAGCAAATAAATTGCTACAGCGCCCACAAAGATATAGAGCAGCAGCTTGGTGCCCCTATGCGACTTAACCATACGCCTGACCTCCCTTACGGGAACGACGGAACATCAGCATCTCTGCTCCTTTATTCACAAGCAGCGAGACAACGATGGAAGACACAAGCAAGAACAAGCTGGCAACCGCAGCCATCGGCCAGTTGGTATCCAAGGTACGCTGGTATATAAATACCGGAAGTGTCATGACTCTTCCCCCACCGATCAACTGAGGTGTGGTGAAGGCGGTGAGACATAGCGTGAACACAATCTGTACCCCGCTTGCAATACCTCTTGCCGATAAAGGCAAGGTAATGGTCAGGAACGTTCGCCAGCTGTCCGCGCCCAGATCCTGAGCAGCTGCCTTTAAGGAAGCGTCACTTTGGGACAGTACATTCAGGATCGGAAAGACCATAAATGGCAGGAAAATATGGACAAGGGCCACAACAACACCTGTCTCGTTGTATATCATGCTGAATCCTTCCTCGGTAAGCCCCAACCGGATGAACAACCAGTTCATGAAGCCCTGTTTGGACAGCAACAGCTGCCATCCGTAAGAACGCACAACTGCACTGACCAGTAGCGGAAGAAACGTAAGCAGCAGCAACAACTGTTTCATGCCAGGTTTCTTTAGACCCGCTATGCAATAGGCCAGCGGATAGGCAAGTAGAAGGCTCCACAGCGTAACCTTGAAGGCAATGCGAAACGTCGTGTCAATCAGCTTCCAATAATAAGGGTCGGACAGAAAAGCACGATAAGCTCCCAAATCCCAACCCCGAATAAGCTTTCCATTCTCATACATATCAAAGCTATATCTGCCAAAGATCAGCAACCCGCCCAGATACACGATGCCCATCAGAGCAAGCGCAGGCAACAGAAGCAGCAACCGGGTTACCCATGTCCGGTTTCCAAAGGAATACAGATTCACGATTCGATCCGCGATCCGGTTCATATTCCTGTCCCCTGTACACGATCATGCATGGGTTCGGATAACAAGAGCGCGTCCTCCGGGTCAAAGCCAATTTGTATTGGCTCACCTGGACTATAACGTGGGGCTCCCCGCTGATGCAGCACACTGGCCTGAACCAGAAAACCTTCAGCAATCTGCACGCTGTATCGAATATTTGCTCCGCCGTATACCGCTTCAATCACATGTCCATCCAGCTTGTTCAGGCAATGAGTTGCATCTTCTCCAAGTCGAATATACTCATTACGAATCGATAAGGAATGTTGTGCTCCCGCTTTCGGTACGGCATTTCCATCACTGACTTTCACCAGCAATGGTTTGCCAAAGCATTCTACCCGAATTCCATTCACCTCATGTCCTAACACTTCCGTCTCAAAGAGATTGGTATCTCCAATAAACTTGGCCACGAAGCTATCGGCCGGTCTTTCATAGATTTCATCAGGGGTTGCGTATTGCAGCAGCTTTCCGGCGCGCATGACGCCAATTCGGTCAGACATATTCATGGCTTCGCTCTGATCATGCGTTACAAAGATAAACGTTCCGCCGAATTCGCGCTGGATGCGTTTCAGTTCTCGCTGCATATCTAGACGCAGCTGCATGTCCAATGCAGAGAGAGGTTCGTCAAGCAGCAGCACTTCAGGTCTGTTAATCAGTGCGCGAGCAATGGCGACGCGTTGGGCCTGCCCCCCGGACAGCTCGGATACCGCACGCCTGCCATAGTCTCCGAGCTGGACCAGATCAAGCATTTCACCTACCTGTCGTTGGATATCGGCTTTTGGTAACTTCCTCACCTTTAGTCCATAGGCAATGTTGTTGAATACATCCATATGAGGGAACAACGCAAGCTGCTGAAAAATCATGTTGCTGTTGCGTCCATAGGCCGGGATGCCGGTAACATCCCGGCCTCCCAGCATAATGGTGCCCTGATCCGGCTGCTCAAGTCCGCCAAGCATGCGCAGCAGTGTGGTTTTGCCACAGCCACTCGGACCAAGCAAGGAAACGAACTCTCCCTTTTTCACTTGGAGTGTTACTTGATCAACGGCGGCTCGTTCACCATAAGTCTTCGTGACTTCCCTTGTTTCAATGGATATGGTCTCTTGTCCGCTGCTCATCTCTGATTCCCTCCCTTCCATTCCGGATTCATAACAGAACCCGGAATCGTTGTGTGCCTGGCAACAATCCTTTTATTGAAGCTTTGTTTTCACGAGTCGATCCCATAGTTCTTTCCAGGAGGAACTGTTCTGTGCAAGCACATCCCAGTCTGGATTAATGCCGTTACTTTGCGTTTCGACGGAGAATGAAGGATCATCCTTGTACTTGTCCGGAACTGCAGCTGTCGTACTGGTTACTGGTGTACCCGTTGCTTCTGCGTATTGTGACAGTGCCTCTGCGCTCAACAATTCGTTAATAATTTCGTTTGCAACACGTGTCTGCTCTGGTGTTGAGCCTTTCACTACCTGAAGTGTATACGGGAAAGAGATGGCACCTTCACTCGGATATGCTACGGCGAGTGGAGAACCGCCATCAATCCATGTCTGTGCAACCTGTGCACTGAATGGGGCAATGAGAGCATCACCTGACTCCAGCAGTGCCTTCAGCTGATCATTGGATGAAACCAATGTGCCAATCTGGTCATTGCGATCTGCCCAGAACTGGAAGGCTGGCTCGGGATTATCATAGGATGCGCCAATCTCCTGACCTTTGGTAGCAATCAGTGGAGAGATATAGGAATAGAACATGTAGTCCCAAAGCGCAGTTTTTCCTTTGAACTCCTCGTTATCCCATAGATCGTTCCAGCTGGTAGGCGGCGTTTTCACCAGGTCTTTGTTATACACCAGGGCAAAGCTCGAAACGCCCCAGACCACACCTTTATTATCAGGCTTGTGGAAGGATTCCGGGATATCCTTGATATTGGTCACGATACTTGTATCCAGCGGCTCCCACATGTCATCATTCAATCCTTTTGCCGTCGCATCTGCATTAAAGTAACCGAAGTTAACCACCGGATTGTTGGCATCAGCCTGCTTGCCTGCAACCATCTTTGGGTACATTACCGAATTGGAGGATTCCTCAAAGGTGACTTCAACGTTGGGATGTTCTTTCACATACTCGGCAACCACTTCTTTGGGTACAACATCCTGATTAGAGCCAGCCCAGATAAACATCGTCAGCTTAACTTTGTCTCCGCTTGCTCCTGAAGAGTCGCTCTCTCCGGCAGTATTACTTGAGCTGCCTGCTCCACCGCAGGCCGAAAGCACCAATGTACCGGCCAGTGTCAGAGAGGCGAGGCTGAGAAAGCGTTTTTTATTGGATTTGAACATGCAAATTCCCCCATCCATGTAGTTGGTTTTACCGATATGACAGAACTAGATAGTCTCCATACCCTTGATCAATGCAACCCTATTTGCTGGCGTAAACCTTCCATAATGTCGGATATCTCCCGTGGATCTACAGATAGGGAATCCTTATACTTCTCCTCTACAACGCCCATGGTCTGACGCTTCAGGTAGTCTCTCAGTGCCAGCGGAACATTCAGCAAGGCCTGATTCAGCGTTACCTGCATCTCATCGCTCCATATGTCTTCAAATTGCTCCCGCGCTTTGCCATAGGCGAATTCCTCCTGCTGCCGTGGTCGCTTGGCTCGCATTAGTTCGGTATCGCTCTCGTTCAGCTCCAGGCCGTCAATCACAACACCGTATAACTCAAGGGCTTTCTCCGGGGATACTAGCCCCCTTCTTACATCCTCCAGAACTAGGCGTGGGTCACGTTCAAGTGGATCACCATATCCGCCTCCGCCTTGCGACAAGAACGTAACCGTTTCTCCAGGTTGAAGCAACAGCTCATCAATTCTTCCCAGATGATCCTCACTTGCACGTCCAGCATTAAGAATCGCTTCTCCATGTGAACCTACGCCACCACCGAGCCTGCCCCAAGGCTGAAACTCCATACGTTCCATGTTTCTGGCCGTCATCACCGTATCCGGTGTTAGAATTCTGACACATAAATCAATCCCGCTTCCACCGCGGAAGGTTCCTGCACCTGCCGAGTCGGCACGAAGACCATAATGTTCGATCAACACAGGCATCTCGGATTCCACCGTTTCCACAGGAATATTCCGAAGATGACCGACCGCAAAATCCATGCCATCAATGCCGTCTTTCATCGGCCTAGCTCCCGAACCTCCGCAGATCGGCTGAATCACGCCAACCTTTTTCTTGCCATCGGATGCATCTGTCATCGCCATCATGACGATGCAGGCTTGTCCAGCTCCTGCCGCGGGAACCATACTGCCCTGAGCTTTTCCCAAAGCACCCGTGATGACGTCCATAAGCCGGATAAAGGTCGCAGCACGTGCCCCAACTGCTGCCATCGGCTCCGGGTTGAGTACGGAAGCAGGCGGCGCGTAATTTCGCACCATGCGGATCATGCCCGAATTCCACGGAATCGTTGGATCAAGCGTACGGAAATAACGAATAAGTGCGGGCACCAGCATATAATGCCCCTGTTGGTTGTGGGTAGGAATGTTGAAGGAAGCCCTCACCTGAGGATCGGTGCCGCTAAAGTCCAGATGAATGTCACTGCCTGCGATCGTCATTTTGCAACGCAACCGGATAGGATAACCCCCTGGTCCTTTCTCCAGATAGTCCCAGAAGTCATAGGAACCGTCCGGGATATCCTGCACGATGGCACGTGCCTTCAGCTCGGCGTATTCCAGCAAATGTTCGATGCCCTGCTCGATTTTCTCCACACCATATCGTGCAATGAGTTCTCCAAGCCGCTGCTCTCCCCGATTCAATGCAGCCATAAGTGCTTTGAGATCACCGAGATTTTGCTCCGGAATTCGGCTGTTGTCCAGAAACATGCGCAGGATCTGCTCATTCAGAACACCGGCTTCATACAGCTTGACTGGTGCAATTCGAATGCCTTCCATATGAATATCGTAGGCGCTGGGAGATACGCTCCCTGGTACCTTGCCGCCTACATCGGATGAATGAACAAAGCACATGCCGTAAGCGATGATTCGTCCTTCATGAAAATAAGGCTTGATGAGATGAATGTCTGGAAGGTGTGTGACCATGCCTTTGGTGGAATAAGGATCATTACATATGACGAGATCCCCTTCTTTCCAGTCTTCTATGCTGTTAATGGTCGTAGCAGCAGGGATGCCCAGAGACAGATTGTAACCCGTCTCCAGCGGTGACCCGAACGTTTCCCCGGATGGAGATAAGAGGTAGGTTCCAAAATCGCCCGTTTCTTTGACAAAAGCGGTGAAGCCTGTGCGCAGAACAACATTCGCCATTTCTTCCACGGCAGCTTGAATCCGGTTGTTAAAAATCTCAAGAAAGACCTTGTCGCCGATCATGCTTCCACCTCCCCAATCACGTTCCCGTGGCCATCCCGGTATACCTTATATCCAGGCGGGATAAAGATCGTTGTATCATATTCCTCCACAATAATGGGCCCGGGGATGGGAGCATCCACCGATGGAATCTGTCCCCTTTTCAGTACCTTGGCTGTCTGCTGTACATGGTCAAAGGTTATGATCCGTTCTTCCGCTGTACTCTCATCGAATGGCAAATTTGCCGGATCTACCGTGTTATGGGTAGGCAAAACACCAACAATGGTTGCTCTGAGACTTACAAACATAACTTCTGCCTCTGGCTGACTGATGCCAAACACGTTTTGGTAAGATGTATGGAATTTAATCCCTGCCTTCTTGGGATCTTCAATTTCTTCCAATGTCAGCGTGACCTCTATATCAAAGGCCTGTCCCTCATATCGCATATCGGCACTGTATAGGCAATAAATATTGTCCAGCTTGACACCACCACGGGCTTCCTCAACGACCCAACTACGTCCCTGGTTTTCCAATTCAGTGAAAAGAGAGCTTAATTCACCAGACTCCAGAGTTTGGGTACTTTTGTGTAACGTATGAACGAAATCATTGCGGAGATTGGCGACCGTGCAGCCCATGGCACACAGTGTTCCCGGAGATGGCGGTATCAGCACTCTGCCGATACCTACCTCGCGTGCCATCAGAAAAGCATGCATCGGACCAGCACCACCATATGCGAGCAACGTAAAATCTCGAGGATCAACGCCCTTGCGGGCCATTAGAGGGGAAAACTGGGCATACATATTGGCGGTTGCCACATCGAGAATGGCTTGCGCAGTCTGTTCGGCATTCAGTCCAAGCTTCTCTCCCAGATTGCCCAGAGTACGCTCTGCAAGTTCGGGATACAGACGCATTTGTCCGCCAAGGAAACGGTCAGCATGCAGGATACCAAGCTGTAGATAGGCATCTGTGGTTGTCGGCTCTTCTCCCCCGCGCTGATAACAGGCTGGACCGGGATTGGCTCCCGCGCTGCGCGGTCCAACCTTGAGTACGCCTACGGAATCGAGCCAGGCAATTGAACCACCACCTGCTCCTATAGCCGTTACATCAACAGCAGGAATGATGACAGGAAAATCTCCAACCTTGTTCTCAGATGAATAGGCTGGTTCTTTGTCGATGAGAGCAACGTCAACACTTGTCCCACCCATGTCAAATGTGATGACCTGATGAATGCCAGCTCGTTCAGCAATATGGGTCGCGGCGATTACACCGGAAGCAGGCCCGGACAGAAGTGTACGTACCGGCTCATTAGCCGCTCTGGCAGCCGTCATAATTCCACCGTTGGACATGGTGGACAGCAAGTTGGCTTTGAGGCCGTATGCCTGAATCCCTTCTTGCAGACGCAGGAAGTAAGACCCCATCCGGTCACCTACATAAGCGTTCATGGCCGTTGCGAGTGTTCGTTCGAACTCACGCTGTTGTGGCCAAATGGCGCTGCTTCGGCAGATGAACAGTTGCGGATAACGTTCCCTGATCAGATCTTCCGCAAGCTGCTCATGAGCGGGATTCACATAAGCATGTAAAAAGCTAATCGCCAAAGCGGTAACGCCATCCTCCACCAACTCATCCACCGCTTGCAACAGTTGTTCCTCATTCAGTGGCTGGAGTATGCCCCCACTCGCAATGACCCGTTCATCGACTTCCTTAACGCGATGTCTCGGTACCAGCGCATCGGTCTTGTCACCATACAGATTGGTTGTATCCTCAAGTCGCAACCGGCGGATTTCAAGAATGTCACGGAATCCTTTAGTGACCAGCAGACCTGTAACTGCGCCATTTCGTTCGATTAACGTGTTTACGCCAAGCGTGGTTCCATGCACAAACAGATCAATCTCACGAATGTTCGCACCATTCGCCTTGAGTTGATCAAGTGCATTAAAAATCGCCTGTTCCGGAGCTGCTGCAATCGATGGCGTCTTGAGCGCCGTAACCACCCTGCCCTGATGGTCCATCACCAGCGCATCCGTGAAGGTACCTCCGATATCTATGCCTAAACGGTAGATTGTGTCCACAAGCTCAACTCCTTTATCACAGGGTCTCATTCTAAGGAATGTTATTGGTTTTGCATGGAGAAATAACGTTTGACATCATCAATCATTTGGTTGATATGATTCACCATTGCCGCTTCAGCCTGCTCCGGAGAGCCCGCTACTATAGCATCCAGAATCTGCTGATGATCCACAACTAATTCACTTCCTACTCTCCGGCGAATATACGCTGTTTCCAGAAAATCGCGGCTTGTCTCCCATACCAGTTCAACCGCGTGCAGAAGAATTTGGTTTTGCGCAGCATAAGCCAATAATCTGTGGAACTCCCGGTCCTCCTCGTATGGTATAATATTCTTGGAAAGCAATTCATGCTGGTTCGCAATCGATGCTTGCAACAGTACTATGTATTCTTTCGAGGCACGCTGTGCTGCCAGGGAAGCGATCTCCCGCTCAAGTGCCCTTCTGGCAACGAGAACATCCAACAGAGCCTTTTCCCCAGAATGGTTGAGCATCTGAATTAACTGTGAATTCACACTTTTTTGCTGCAAATCTCTTTCCAACGTCTTCATTCGATCCAGACCTTGTTCGGTCAAAGTCCTTCCCTTGCGACCTTCCAGAACTGTAAAACCTTCAACATCCATCTCCATAAGTCTTCTTCCGATGGTTGCCTGACTCAGACCATACGTTTTGCCCAAAGTATGAACCAACGTACTGGCCCCGATGGGAGCGCTCGCGTCTCGAAGCTGCTTCAGCAGTTCGTATTCCAACTCCATTTCGTTTAGCTCAGGACCCACTACATTTCACCCCTCTTAGTTACTTAATTGTTTTTTAATCTTCTTCGTAGTTGTTACTCACTGATGATTAACGTTAGTATACCTTGCAGACATCACAATTTCAACAATTCTCATCAAATTAGTACGAATTATTTCCTCAGCTATACTCTGCGCTTTTTCAAATCAAAATTAAAAATAAAAAAGAGCATTTCACATCCTTTATTCCAGCGCTTAACTGAAGGATGCAATCTGCCCTTAACGTAGCAATATTTTAAAATCACGAATGTAATCATTAATACTCAAATCAGGTATCAGGACTTGAGTTGTTGCAGCAACTGCACACGATAGGCTTCACTTTCAAGGGATTGAATTTCCTTATATTCTTCAGCAGTTAACACTTTGGGTTCCCCCGCTGCCTTGGCGATCATATATACCTTCGCGCTTTCTTCCACCACCTGAGTGCGGTAATAGGCTTCGCGGAGGTTTTTACCGGTCGTAACCAATCCGTGATTGACGAGAATGAGTGCCGTATGTTCTTCTACCTTGGCTGAGACTGCATCGGCAAGTTGTTTCGTTGTTGGCAGAACATATGGAACAAATCCGATATCACCTACCAAAGCGGACTGATCTGGGAACAAGTGAGGCAATTCATCGAAAACGAGACTAAGTGCGATCGTATATGCCGGATGCGTATGCACAATGGCTTGGATATCAGGATTCACACGATAACTATACAGATGCATTAATACTTCGGAAGATGGACGTGTTGATCCTGCGCTAGTTTCCCCTGTCTCGATATCAATAGCGATCCACTCGTCCGGTTCCAGGTCTTCAAGTGCATAACCACTTGGAGACAACAACATCGTTCCCCCAGAACGAGCGCTCAGATTCCCACCAGGTCCTACCACCAACCCTTGGGCAACTGCTCTGCGAGCATATTTCGTCAACTCTTCCCTTACTTGCTGTTCAGACATGTTGCTCACCACTCCTCATACTTTTCTTTTTAGCATTTTGAGTCAATGCTCATTGCATTGACTCTGTTCATTACCTTTTGATTTGATTCAGACTTTGGTAGTTTTCATAAGCTTCCTGCCACAGCTCTGTATCCTCAGGTTCGTAGGTCTCGGGGGAAAAGGAAGCAGCCATGACCTCCCGTACCTCGGCCAAGCTACTCACTTCACCATGTGCAAGGAATTGCAGCATGCAATTTCCCGCTGAAGTCGCCTCTGCTGGCCCTGCCACCACCGGTACACCGGCTGCATTGGCTGTAAACTGGCACAATAGTCGATTGTGCACACCGCCACCAACCATATGAATGACACGAGGTCTTGTACCTGTAATCAACTGCAGTTCATCCAGCGTCTGTCTGAATTCCAGTGCAAGACTTTCCAGAATGCAGCGCACAATCGCTCCAGTCGTTTCGGGTACAGTCTGTCCGCTGGCACTGCATTGTTGCCGTATTCGCTCAGCCATATTCCCTGGCGCCAAATACACGCCATCTCCCGGCGATACATAACTTTGATGCGGCGTTGCCAAGGTAGCCAGTTGAATGAGTTCTTCATGTGTATAAAGTCGATTCTCCCGCTCCCATTGCCGTTTGCATTCCTGTAGCAGCCACAACCCTGAACGATTTTTCAGGGTGCGCACTTTCCCACTTACCGTCCCTTCATTGGTGAATCCCCATGCACGACTTCGGTCATCCAATACAGGTGCATCACGCTCCACCCCCATAAGAGACCAGGTACCACAGCTGATAAAAGCAAAATCCGAATCCATCGCAGGAATCGCTGCCAAGGCAGATGCCGTATCATGTGATCCCACAGAGACTACCTGCATCGGTCCAGTCCGTAACTCGGCGCACAACTCATTCGTTAAATCGCCCAGCACGGTACCCGGTTGAACGAGTTTTGGAAATAATGTTTCCGGTATACCGAGACGCCCGATCAGGTTTTCATTCCAACGCATCTCGCCTGCATGCAACAGCCCGCTGGTACTTGCAATCGTATACTCACAAGCCTGGTGACCAGATAGATAATAGTGAAATAAGTCCGGCATAAACAACATGCGCACATCCGGACGCAAACCTTCGGCCTGCTCTCGTACACTGCCTAGCAGTTGAAATACGGTATTGATCTGCTGCGGGTAAACGCCAGACATGGCATACAGTTCTTCTTCTTTCACCATGTGCAGAACTTCTTCCATCCAATGTGCGTTGCGTGCTTCCCGATAGTGACGTGGGTTCGAGCACAACCTTCCTGCACCATCCACCAGTCCATAGTCCACTCCCCACGTATCCACAGCTATAGAACGGACCGATGGAGAGACGCCTTGCGTCCCTTTCACAATGCCTTGTTTTAATTCATGAAAAAGTCGCAAGAAATCCCAATACAATCCGTCCCCCAGCTGCACGGGTTCATTGTTGAATCGATGCACTTCTTGTAACGAGAGTCTGCTTCCATCAAAAGAACCCCGGACTACGCGTCCACTCCCAGCGCCGTAATCGGAAGCAAGCACATGTGTTGCTTGATTGCCCATTCTTTCAAGCCTCCTTAACTCTACGCGATAAGCCGTATTCGAGTTCTGAACACAGCTTTCAGAAGACGCCATGTTACCTCATTTCACAAGGAACATGGCGTTTGACAGGAATGGAACTTTAGTTTAACGATACAACGGGCCAAACACACTGCAAGCACGGTAGTCTGCACTCTCCGGCTCACTTGTGCCGAACAATCCCCATGCACGCGGACGGAAAATTTCCGTTTCAGGGACATTATGCATATTGACCGGTATGCGAAGCATGGAAGCAAGTGTAATCAGATCAGCACCGATGTGTCCGTACGAGATGGAGCCATGGTTGGCGCCCCATTGATTCATGACCTCGTATACTGAAGTAAACGCTCCCGATCCGGTTAGAACAGGAGCAAACCAGGTGGATGGCCAGGTTGGGTCTGTCCGCTGATCCAGCGTATCATGCACATCTTCAGGCAGATCGACCGTGTAACCCTGAGCGATTTGCAGCACTGGTCCCAGTCCTTTGACCAGATTCAGGCGTGTCATCGTTACAGGCATGCCACCTTTGGTCAGGAAATCCGCTGAATAGCCGCCCCCGCGGAAATACTCTACGGATGCTGGTCTCCACGATGTTGCTTTCAGGCAGTCCTGAACTTCCTCATCTGTAATTTCCCAGAAAGGTTTGAGGACAGGCTTCCCGTCTCTGGACTGTTGTCCTGTGCCATCCAAAGCTGCGGAACCGGAGTTAATCAGATGCAGAATGCCATCCTTCGCGTTTCCTTCCAACTGGTGCCCCGTCACACGCTGTACTGAATCTGGACTCCAATACGTACGCACATCAGCAAATATCTGTGCCGTATGTGTCAGCAGCGAACCAAACAACATGGACACTCCATTCAAGCTATCATTCTCTGTTGCAACCAGATAAGGCGCACGTTTGCCATTCCAGTCAAAGGAAGAGTTTAATATCGACTCCAGAAAATCTCCGTTCGGAGAATGATCCGTCCACTGCCGTTGTCCCTGGAAGCCGGATACAATCGCGTGGTGGCCCATCGATTCCTCTGTGAAACCTAGCTCAGCCAATCTTGGATTGCCCGCCATGAGGTCACGCACAATTTGGGTCATTTTCACAACCGTTTCCCATTCATACTCTTTGCGTTTACGATCTGTTTGCAGATGGGCAACGTTGTTGTCCGGACCTTCGCTACAATTCTCCTTCACCCATGCCAGTGCGAGCTTATACTCCTCGGGGTCGTAGATTTCTTCTTCGATACGGCGAGTGAGTTCGCTCATATCCACGTATTCATTACGCATGCCCAGATACTCCTGGAAAAATGAATCGTTCACAATCGAACCTGCAATCCCCATGGATACCGATCCGATGGACAGATAGGCTTGCCCTTTCAAGGTCGCGGCTGCAAGACCCGCACGGCTGAAACGGAGCATTTTCTCGCGCACGTCATCGGGAATCGTAGTATCTCCGCCGTCCTGCACATCCTCTCCATAGATCCCAAAGGCCGGAATCCCCTTCTGTGCATGGGCAGAAAGTACCGCTGCCAGATATACTGCACCCGGACGCTCAGTGCCGTTAAAACCCCAGATGGCTGTAGGAATGGATGGTGACATATCCATCGTTTCCGTACCATAACACCAGCATGGTGTCACGGTGATCGTTACGCCAACGTTGGAACGGCTGAATAGTTCTGAGGCTGCGGCCGCTTCGGCCACTCCGCCAATACAGGTCTCGGCCACAACACACTCCACCGCGGAGCCGTCAGGATAACGCAGTTCAGCTGCAAGCAGTTCCGCAACAGATGTCGCCATCCGCATCGTTTGCTCTTCCAGTGACTCCCGAACCCCTTTGCGTCTTCCATCAATCGTGGGACGAATACCAATCTTGGGGAAAGCCTGCTTATAACGATAATCCTGATGTGTCATACTGGAATGTCCTCCTTCAATTCGTTTCATAGAATTTGGGTTGAATTGAGAAACCTTCTGTCTGATCCATATGCATTGTTTGGAATGAGATAATGACGGAGATAGAACCGATACCCGGGTGGCACGCAAGAGTTGCATACACAGATTATCAAAAGCACTACTTGAGTGTTGAATACGTTTACATATTTTTAAAAATAACAATAAACCACTTCATTAATTAGCTATGTATGTAGTTCCTCTATTCGAGATAATGGAACGTGCATGAGCAAATTTAACAAAATGGTTTATGTAGTAAAGACGTTCAGAACCCTTTAGGGTTATCGGTAACCCTAACATAGCATGAGCCTATCTTGCTGTCAATTGGCATTATCCTATAGAATGGTAAGACTATGTTGCGGAAAGGTTAGATTCTAATGATTACCATTTACGATATTGCCAAAAAAGCCAACGTCTCCGCCATGACGGTCTCCAAGGTCATTAATCATACAGGCCGTATAAGTTCCGCGACACGTGAACGTGTGCAACAGGTGATTGACGAACTGGGTTACATCCCGAACTCCAATGCGCGCAGCCTTGTGCTTCAACGAACCCAGATGCTCTCCCTTCTGATTACGGATATTACCAACCCTTTTTATACAACACTGGCGCGTGGTGCTGAAGATGCAGCCCATCTACGTGGGTACCGTCTTTTATTTGGCAATAGTGACGAGGATTACAATAAGGAAAAGGATTACGTGGATGCGATTCTGTCAACTCGCGTGGATGGTGTACTCTATGCACCGGCGGGAGATCGTTCTCTCCCTCATCTGAAACAATTGCAGGAACGTCACATTCCGTTTGTCTTTCTGGACCGCACCGTACCTGGCATTACGTCAGATATGATTGCCGGAGATAGCCGGGAAGGCGCGATTGAGCTGATCCGCTATCTGGTGCAATTGGGGCACCGCCGCATTGCACTGGTCAATGGTTCTTCGGAGGTTTCTACCGCCAGACTGCGGGAGGAAGGTTATGTAGCGGGTTTACGTGAGGCCGGAGCTGATATAGATCCCGAGCTTGTCCTTCGAACCGGGTACCGGGATTTCAGCGATGAAGAGGGACTGGATCGACTGCTCTCTCAACCGGATCAACCAACAGCCATTTTTGCCGCCAACAACATGCTGGCGATTGGGGTCATTCGGCTTTTGCGCAAACGGGGACTGCGTGTACCAGAAGACATTTCTGTTGTGTGTTTCGACGATCTGGATCTGGCTTCTGCTTTTGATCCTTTTCTGACTGTAGCTGCACAGCCAGCATATGACTTTGGGTTTCAGGGCGTACAGATGCTGGTTGACCGAATTGAGGGAAAAGCCCCTTCCGAAGCCCAAACCGTCATTCTGCCGTCAGAACTGCGCATACGGGCTTCAGCCACTACCCCACGTGAGCAAAAATAGAGTTAAGCACGTGAGTTGACTAAATATTATCGTGTAAATGATTAGTCCCACTTATCTAGATTAAGTCCCGTTCAAATTCGAAAAATGTACAACATAAACAGGGTGCACCGGAGATTACGCTCTCGTTGCACCCTGTTTGAAGTTCATTCGCTGAAATAATCCGTCGTTCGAGCCGTTTGGTTCGTCTGTTTCATTCAGGCTCGTCGTTTCCTTCAGTTCCATCCATGCCGATAGTTTCTACCGCTCCGACTGTAATGCAAGAGCGACCTCACGAACAAGTCCCGGGAACCAGTCCATCAGAGCTTCGAACGTATACCCTGCTTGTTCAGCTTTGGTCGTCTCCATCGTCCATGATTGCTCAATTCCGAAGGGCGACATGTCCTCTTTCACCGTTTCCGTGAGGATCTGGGACTGCATGCCCGTGACCGTCTCAATCAGATGTATCATTGCTGACAGCGTAATCGCACCCTTGGAAGCTGCATTCACCGGACCAGTAATGGACGAGTGTCCAAGCCAAGCGAGAAATCTTGCCGCTTCTGTGGAATTGATAAATCCAATCTCCGCATCCGGATTTGGCATGCCAATCGGTTTTCCTTTTTGCACATGTTCAATATGAAAATGAAGTCTTCTCGTATAATCATCAATTCCGAGTACAATGGGAATGCGCATCGCCACAACCGGGAAATCCGCTTCCTGGAAAAATACAGCCTCCGCAAGCCGTTTGCCTTCTCCATACGAAAAATCCTCTGCACTTCCATACTGCAATGGATATGTATACGGGTCAAAATCCGTTTCCTTAAATCCAGGTCTTGGATCACCGTACACTGATAGTGTGGATGTCAGAACGTATCTTTTGGTTCGTCCTGCAAAAGCTTCACATGCCGCTTTCGCCGCATCTGGGGAATAACAGATATTGTCGTACACAACATCCCACATGTCTGTCTGCGCAACCTCTGCCAGTGATTCCGGGTCTTCACGATCCATCTTAATTCGATTCACTTCGGGACCGAAGTCGACATCCGTTTTACCACGAGTTGCGACTGTGATCTGTGACTTCCCTTCCCACAGCAAGTGATCCACCAGACGTTTACCAAAAAAACGTGTACCCCCAAGTATAAGTACTTTATTCATCCAGAAAACCTCCTATCTTGTTCGAATATGTTTAACAATTTGAAGCATGGTGTGCGCATTCCGTTGAAACTCATATGAAGTTGGTTCTTCGGATACCGTGCACCCACGCTCTTCGAGTATTAATTTCAACTCATCCATGTGTTTGTAACGTTCGCCAGACAGATCAACTGTTGGAAAAATGCGAACCTCTCGTTTGGTCACACGCAGCAGTTCCATCACGGTTGCAACATGAAAATCAACATCCAATCGATCCGCATACGTAAACAGGAAATGGGCGGATAACGTCAGATCGAATTGTTCATCCGCAAAGGGTAGATCCGGGAGCACAGACGCCACATAACGGTCAGGAAACATTCTCATATCTGCGACGCAATCTGTAATGGCACGAGTCCGCTCTTCCTTTAACCCCTGGATTGATCCAAATTGATCCCACACATATATGCCTTGCACCGGTTCCATCTGTTTCATCGTATGCTCAATGTCCTGAAATCCCTTTACTTCAAGCTCGTCGATCTCATATTCGTAGGCTATATCCACAGCTGTGGGGTCTGCACCCAACTTACGCGCCTGACTACTGAACGAACATGCTCCACCTGGACAATCCAGAATTGACTTGCCCGTAATCTCCTCTACCGTTAAGTTGAACATCTTCATATATTCCTCGAAGGTTCTTCCGATGAAAACAATCTGTGACAGTTCCAAACCACCAGAATCATTGGACTGCTGATCTTCTCCGCTGTTCTTCAGCTCATCTCTATTGTTGCTCTGCTCATCTCTTCTCATCTCGTCTCAGCTACCTTTCCTGCTCTTGAATCAATCGTTAGGGAACACAAGTCCAATCTGCTTCCGAATCTGATCCATGACCTGCATCGTAACATAAGAGCGTTCATACGTGTTCATGTCAGATTCCTTTTTGCCTTCATGAACCAGATTCACGAACTCCTCCACTTCATAATACATCGCCGGATGGTTTTGTTCGACTGTGAGCTGCTCCACCGTACCGTCATTGTATCGTATCTCTGCATGTTCTGGTGAGCCAATCTTGTCAATGATGATGCTGCCCAGTTCCCCCATAATTTCGCTTGGTACATGAGAATTGGAGATTTTGGAGTATGTAACGACCGCATCCATCCCATCATAGTCCAGCAGCACACTGCCCTGTCCATCCACGCCAGATTCCAGCATCATCGCTTGGGACTGAACCCGGTTAGGTGCACCGAATAACGTAATCAATGGATAGAGACAATACACACCGAGATCCATTAACGCCCCATTAGCGAGTTCAGGCTTAAACGCGTTCAGGACGATCCCCTCTTTGTACTTGTCGTAACGCGAAGAATACTGAGAGTATCCTGCTACGTATTTGCGGACAGGACCGATTTTATGCAGGCTCTTCTGCACCATTTTGAACTGGGGAACAAGGGTCGATTTCATCGCTTCCATGAGCAGAACCTCGTGTTCTCGTGCTGTATCGATTATGCTTCGAACTTCGGCGCTATTTGCAGCCAGAGGTTTCTCGCACAATACATGTTTACCGTTTCTCAGAAAAAGCTCAGCCTGCTCCGCATGAACCGTATTTGGTGTTGCGATGTAGACTGCATCAATCACATCACTTGCCGCCAACTCTTCCAGATCGGTGAAGCGGTGTTCAACATCATATTTATCTGCAAATGCGTTAGCCTTATCTTCAGTTCTTGAATACACGGCAGTCAATTCGAATCCTTCAACCTGTGCTGCGGCTTCCAGAAGCCTTTCCGTAATCCAGTTGGTACCCACTACGCCAAAACGAACCATGCCTACCTACCTCTTTCATCTATAAATTTCATTTGAGTTCTATATGAGTTCAACTAAAGAATATTTACACTTACTACTCCGATGACAGAATAACCTTCCGATCGCTGTTATCCCCAGATTTTTTTTGATTCCTTTTATAATGGGGTAAATCCGGGGATAGCGTATGCTTCCGAAGCAGCTTTCTTTCAGAAAGCTCTTAGGCGAACGCTTCGCTTCTTCACGTTATTTCTGTCCTCTCCGTTCTCGTGTAGAAAGTTTTAGTTGAACCTATATAACCTTTATACCATCCTGTATATTGTAGCTCATATTTCGTTCAGATTGAAGGAAGGTACTTTATCCCAAATATTGATATCTTGCTTTTTAAGTTGAAACTTCGTCAATCGCTTGGAATCAGGGGTATAATTAAAGATGAGGTGATTACCGTGGAAAGTCCAGATCAAGATCGCATACTGCCCGAATCTATAGATGAAAAATACTGGCATGCCATCATCCACAACGATAATTCTTATGATGGAACGTTCTTTTATGGCGTGCAGACAACGGGCATTTTCTGCCGACCTTCCTGTAAGTCCAGAGCACCCAAAGCTGAAAATGTGCTGATATTCCAACATGTTGAAGAAGCGTTGGCACGAAAGTTCAGACCCTGTAAACGTTGCAAACCAACAGGCGAGCGGGTACCTGATCAGGAGTGGATATACGGGATCACGGATTACATCGAACATCATTATGCCGAACCTCTAACCTTGGATGTCCTTGCCACCGTAAGTCATGGCAGTCCTTATCATCTGCATCGTGTGTTCAAGCGGATTACAGGCCGCACACCGGTTCAATATATACAGGAAAAACGAATCACCGAAGCCCGGAAGTTGCTTGAACATACCAGACACACCGTCACCGAGATTGGCCGCCATGTCGGTATACCCAACTCAGCTTATTTCATTACTGTATTTCGCAAATATACAGGTCTCACACCTGCACATTACCGTGAAAGGCATGAGAACTTATGAAGACGAATCTTACTTACAAAGTACCCAAAACGTTACTCAACAAGGGGACAGGGTTCCTTAATGGCTATACACATACGCTGAATCCTTACACAGGCTGCGCCTTTGGTTGTTCCTATTGTTATGTCAGACAGATGCCTGTCTCCTTATTTCGCAAAGAGGATTGGGGAAGCTGGGTTGATGTGAAACAGGAGGCTTCCCGAGTGTTCGCCAAAGAATTACAGCGTGCCCTGAGGAAAGGGAAAGTCACTCTGTTCATGTCATCCAGTACCGATCCATATCAACCCGCTGAGTACAAGGAGTGTATCACGCGTTCATTACTTGAAACGATGGTACAGTATCCACCCGATTTTGTATTAGTCCAGACCCGCAGTCCACTGGTTACACGGGATATAGATCTGCTACAGCAGTTAGGTGACCGGGTTCGGGTCAGCATGACGGTGGAAACGGATCTGGACGATATGCGCAAGCATTTCAGTCCTTCTGCTCCCCCGATTGCAGGCCGATTACGTGCACTGGAACAGTTGCGGGATGCCGGAATACCCACGCAGGTTGCGATTGCTCCCGTATTACCCAGCAGTGAACAGTTTGCAGCCATCTTGAGACCTCTGGTTCAGCGTGTATGCATTGACGATTATTTCATGGGCGATGGCAGCGAGGGCAAGCGCACCCGGCGGCTCGGTATGGAGTCGCTCTATCAGCAAGTGGGTATGGAGCATTGGTATCATCCAGATGCGTATCAGACTGTGGTTCAGCGGATGAAAGACTATTTTGCCGAGGATGAAATCTGGATCAGTCAGGCGGGATTTGAGCCCTAAATGGCTATATAAATTGAACTAAAGAATATTACACTGGACATTCCAATGACAGAACAACCTTCGATCCGCTGTTATCCCCAGATTTTTTTAATTAATAAAAAACAGCCCCTTTCCTGGTTTAAAGGAAAAGGGGCTGTTCGTCATGATATAAAGAATAATGGCTATCTTACTTATCCAATGTATACAATGGCAGGTCCACCGGCAACGCAGCCGGGCGCTGACATGAACTTTTCATCTGGTAGAATGTCTGTTCATCTGATGAATCATGGAATGCCCACATGGCCTCAAGAACATGGTATGCCAGTTCCCCACTTGCCCGGTGTGCACGTCCGCTATTAGCTGCATAGGCCATATCTGCCACACCAATCCCGCGTGTATTTTCCTGATACCCTGGGAGAAGCGGAACTTCCGTCCATTCATGCTCACCTAACAAACGGTAACGAACGGGACCGCCAAAGGTATTGGGGTCAGGCACCTGTAATGTACCGTGCGTGCCATATATCTCAATCGGTGGCAATGTACTTCCGCCAAATACGTCAAAACTCGTAATCAGTGTGCCAATAGCCCCCTGTTCAAACTGTAACAGACCGGTAACGTGAGTTGGAATTTCGACGGGAACCGTCTGGCCTCTCTTTTTCTCACTCGTAATCGTGCGCTCTTCCATCGCTTTACCTGTCATACCCGCAATGGACTTGATTGGGCCCATCAGTTGAACCAATGCCGTGAGATAGTACGGACCCATGTCAAACATTGGTCCACCACCAGAGGCGTAATAAAACTCAGGATCGGGATGCCAGTGCTCATGACCACGGCTCATCATAAATGCGGTCGCCGCCACCGGTTTGCCGATGACCCCTTCCTCCACCAATTGAAGTGAAGTCTGGATACCCGAACCGAAGAACGTTTCTGGCGCGCAGCCCACCAGCAGTCCCTTACGCTTTGCTGTTTCGAGCACGGCCTGCCCTTCTTCACGGGTAACAGCAAGCGGTTTTTCTACATAAACATGTTTGCCAGATTCAAGTGCCCGCAAGCATACATCCGCATGAACGGAAGGAATCGTCAAGTTGATGATCAGCTCAATCTCGGGATCAGCCAAGATTTCGTCGACGCTGTATACGTTAGGCACGTTATAGGCAGCAGCCTGCTCTTCGGCACGTTTCCGATCAAGATCCGCAACAGCAACAAGTTCCAGCACCTCGAACCGGTGACAGTTTTCCATATAAATACCGCTGATTTTACCGCAGCCAATAATGCCTACTTTCATTGTTTTCATGCCTGTGGCTCCCTTCGCCGTGGATCAGAAATGGTTTATCCATTGAGGATGAATGGTTAACACTGAAGTTACGTTTGCAATCAAACTACAATCTCATTAGTTCTGGTTGTCCGCCATACCTGTGTACACTTCGGTTGCTGCACTTACTCGACTCTTGGCAAGTTCTTTACCTGCTGCTGTCCATTTGAATCCACTGCGCATCATTTCAGTCACGGGTTTCATGTCTACAATGTCTGCATGGTGTCCCAGGGAGTTGTAGAATACCCGTCCTGCGCCCCAGCGTTTCGTCCAGACAACAGGCATATCTACGGGGCCATTCGCCGCATGCGGACCAGTCACCACTGGGAAACGAGTTGTTGCCAACACTTCCACTGCCGGGTCTACGTGCAGGTAGTACTGTTCACTTTTTACCTGAAAATCTTCAATATGATCCAATAACGGGCTAGAGCCACGCTTCATGTTTACCATGTACTCCACACCATCATTGCCTGGATGAGCAACCCATTGTCCACCCGTCATAAACTGCCAGTCTACGTTATTTCGGAAGGCATCACACATCCCGCCATGAAGACCAGCCAAGCCCACACCGCTCTGAACAGCCGCTGATACGTTATTGACGAGTTCTTGCTCAATCTGTCCCATTGTCCACAACGGCACGATCAGATCCAGACCCATCAGCTTCTCTGCATCCGCATAAGACTCCAACGTATTTGAGACTTCAACCTCGAACTGCTCTTCCTTCAAAATACGTTCAAAAATCGCTGCTACCTGCTCCGGTTCATGTCCATCCCAGCCGCCCCATACAATCAGTGCTTTACTCATCGTTTATTCACTCGCTTTCGCCTAGTTTAGTTGTGTTCAACCTTATTTCTGACGTCACTGTCTTGCTTGCTCACATCTCTTCAAGCGTCACCCAGCGCCGTTCTGTTACCGAACGTTCTACCGCTTCCAGTACAGCCTGACAAGCGACCCCATCGTGGAAACTCGGTGATGGTTGTCGTCCTTCAGAGATCGCTGTCACCAGCTCCAGCATTTCATGGGTGAACGTGTGCTCGAATCCAATCGTATGTCCGGCAGGCCACCAAGCTTCAGCATATTTATGTGCCGGATCGGTTGCCAGTACACGGCGGAATCCCTGTACGTCCTCTTCATCCTTTGTAAAATACACTTCCAGTTCATTCATCCGTTCAAAATCAAATCGTACACTGCCGAGACTGCCGTTAATCTCAAACGAGTTTGTACTCCGATGCCCCGCTGCAAAACGTGTAGCCTCGAAGCTGCCCAGCGCACCTCCTGCGAATCGTGCCAGGAACAGCGTAGCGTCGTCGACGGTCACTTCTCCTTTGGGTGCATCCGCATTCGAACTGCCCTTTGCACTCAGTCCGGTCATCTCTGCTGCAAGCGGTCGTTCTTTGATAAATGTTTCGCTCATGCCGATGACTTCCTGGAATTCACCAACAAGGAAACGAGCCAGGTCGATTAAATGCGCGCCCAGATCCCCGTGGGAACCAGAGCCAGCCACTTCTTTTTGCAAACGCCATACCAGCGGGAACGAAGGGTCCATGATCCAGTCCTGCAGGAAAAAAGCACGGAAATGATAGATTTTACCCAATCGTCCACTCTCCACCAGATCTTTGGCCAACTGCACCGCTGGTGAGAAACGATAATTGAACCCGACCATATGGGCTACTCCAGCATCCTCTGCTGCCTGAAGCATCTCACGCGAATCCGCAAGCGACAGGGCCAGTGGTTTCTCACAAAACAGATGTTTACCCTGACGAGCTGCTTCCAACGCAATTTCCTTATGGGCATCACTTGGTGCATTAATATCAATCAGATCGATATCATCCCGCTTCACTAGTTCACGCCAATCAGTCACACTTTCGGACCAGCCAAACTGATTCGCTGCCTCCTGCACTCCCTGCTCGTTACGTCCACAGATCACAGACATCTCAGGCTGCAGCGGAGCAGACGGGAAAAACATCGGCAGACTGCGATAGGCATTACTGTGGGCCTTCCCCATAAACTTGTATCCAACCATTCCGACACGAAGACGATTTGACATGGTCATTTCCTCCTTTGGAATAATAAAAAGTCTTTCAATATGTGTACCAATAAACTATTGACGGATAGAAGAAGCACGGATGATCAGTTCGGTAGGCAACAACGCTCTCGCTGATTCGGTTACCGCTACAACAGAGTTATTCGCTTTATGTGTGTCACCCACAGACCCATGCATAAGCTTCGATGCTGCAAGTTCACCCATCTCAAAAAATGGCACCCTGACGCTGCTCAGCGGCGGAACCGCCATCTCGGCGGCATCAGAGTCGTCATAACCCACAAATGCCGGAAAATCCTCCACCCGGATTCCCCGCTCACGCAAACCATGCATGACCCCAATAGCCATCCGGTCATTGGCCGCAAATACAGCATCAATCTCATGTAGGCGATCTGATACAATCGCTGCCGCCTCAATGCCACTCCGTCTACTATAATTCCCTTCAAGCAATAGACTCGGGTCCAGCTCCATACCTGCTTCTTGTAAGCCAAGACGGACACCTTCCATTCGCTCCTGGCTGTTGGAATAGCTGTCCGGACCATTGAGAAAAGCGATTTTGCGATATCCCTGATCCGTAAGATGACGTATGGCAAGCCTGCTTCCTTCCACATGATCCGCATCCACTTCCGTGAACGATTGGCCCTCAAAATGCTGATTCATGACACAGAACGGGTGTCCTTCCCGGTGAAGCTGCTGCATGGCCGCCAGTTCTTCATGATCATCTCGGGCACCAAGGATAATGCAGGCGTCCACTTTCTGCCGCCGGAACAGATCCGTATAATTCATCACTTCACCGGGTGTCCGGAACATAACCAGCAGGTCCATGCCATTGTCTCTGGCTTTGCTTCCAATCCCACTCAGCATTTCCGAGAAAAAATACGCCGAGAACAGATGCGCCTTCGGAACATAAGGCAATACTACGCCAAGGTTCCCGCTTTTACTTCTGGCAAAACTGCGAGCAAGAGCGCTGGGCACATAGCCTAACTGTTCGGAAGCTTCAAGAACCTTGCGGCGTGTCTCTTCTTTAATAGGACCTACCCCATTAAGCACCCGGGAGACCGTCGCCTCGGAAACACCCGCAAGATCAGCCACTTCTTTACGAGATGCCATGAATTTCACCCCCTTTTATATAAGTTGAACTAAAGATTATTTACACTGAACTACGATGACAGAACAACCTTCCAATCGCTGTTATCCCCAGATTTTTTTGATTCCCTTTTCTTAAGGGAAAATCCGGTGATAAAGGCGAACGCTTCGCTTTTTCAGGTTATTTCTGTCCTCTCCGTTATTGTGCAAATGATTAGTTCAACATATATAGCTCATCATTAAATCATATAATGTTTAAAAATCAATATTTATGTACGCGCGTACATTTTCTCATGCCATGTAACCGTTGTCAATGCTTTTAACACAAAAAAATAATGAGGGTTTGGATTAATCCAAGCCCTCATTATTATCTTACCAGAGATGGTACTTTCAATGATTCAAGCACCTGTAATCTTAGGGGTTCAAGTTACTTATCAAACTCAATAAAACGATTTAAGTTGATCCTATTTGTTCAATTATGGGGAGTGCAGCTCACAACGTCGTTGTAACGCCAAGATCAACGGAGGATTGACTAAATTCAGCCTGTTCCATTGTTTTCACATGACTCGGAATGCGATCCGAGGGTTCTGGCGTGGATTGGAGCTGTCTTACTTTGTGCAGAACTTCTTTGTTAGGAAGGAAGTGTTGGGAACGAATAAACCGAATTGTTTTGGTTTTGGCACGCATAACAATCGAATCCGTCTCGGCACGATCATCCGCAAGATACCGTACCCCTCCCAAGATCTCACCTGGTGTCACACCTGTTGCGGCAAAAATGACGTCCTCCGTACCGATCATATCCTGCATCGTTAACACTTTGTAAGGATTATCAATCCCCATCTGCAGGCAGCGCTGGAATTCGTCCGCGTTGGCAGGCATCAGGCGCCCTTGAATCTCACCCCCAAGGCAAGATAGCGCTGCGGCAGCCAGCACACCTTCTGGCGCTCCTCCAGATCCGACATAGAGATCAATACCCGCCTCGGGGAAGGCCGGTGCCATCGCACCCGCAACATCACCGTCACTGAGGAACTTGATCCGCACGCCAACCTTGCGCAGGGTCTTAATTGTGCTCTCATGTCGTACACGATCCAGAATCATCACAGTGAGATCCGAGATGTTTTTGTTCAATGCGGCAGCGGCTTTCTCCAGTGTGACTTCAACCGGGTCTTCAATGCTGACCTTGCCTACAAGCGCAGGCCCTACCGCCAGTTTCTCCATATACATGTCCGGTGCGTGGAGCAGGTTACCTTTTCCCGCCACTGCAATAACCGATAGAGCGTTGTTTAGTCCTTTGGCTACGATTTCTGTACCTTCGAGCGGGTCTACAGCCACGTCAACCTCAGGCCCCTCAGCGTTGCCCACTTCCTCGCCGATGTACAACATGGGGGCTTCATCCATTTCTCCTTCACCGATTACCACCGTGCCGCGAATGGACACGGAATCGAACATGGCGCGCATGGCCAAAGTAGCCGCTTCATCTGCACTGTTCTTGTCGCCTCGTCCCATCCAGGGTGCTGAAGCTAACGCAGCCAATTCTGTTACTCTGACAATTTCCAACGCCAGTTCGCGTTCCATTTTTCCCACTTCCTTTCCAATTTCCAAAAGCATAACGTGAAAGCGGTACTAAATCCATCGCAAATCCATATGAAATTGATCTATAAAAGGCGTAGTAGCGCCTTTCGAACGATTTATACCTTATTTATCCAATTAATATTTTGATCAATTTCACTTTTTTTTCGGCTGGTTTTAAGAGTCCAATCCTCCTGATTTATTACTTGAAATATTAATTTTATTTTCCATTTTCCGCTCTAAAACTAAATAATTCAACATGGTGATTCAACATGTCCGTTTCATGCGCAAAAAGTTCTTTTAACATGAGGTATATACAACTTATATACTGATTATTAAGAACGTAACGCTATCTAATAGCCTACAAACGAAAACGATTTTCGACTGGCTGTCCAAACGTAGAAATAAACTAATAAATTGTATTGATGATCCTTGAGATCAGCCTATTACCTTCACTATTATTGAGCAAAATTATAATGCCATTTATGTATTAATCAGGCCTTTAACTTTTACTAAAGCCATAGATGCAGCTTATGAAGGTCATTGAAAATAATAAGTTTACATAATATTAATTATGTAATAAAACTCTTCAATTTCATCATTTAATGATTCAACGGTTCTGGCAAAACATAAAAAAGCCCGAAAGAATTCTGCTCAATAGCATTTTTCTTTCAAGCTTTCCCCTCGATGATCCAGTTACAGTAGCGTTTTGGTCATTATAAAATCAATCTGTTCCTCATCTCCCATGTAAAAAGCATGGGCACCTGTCTGTACAAACCCCATCTTTTCATAAAATGCGATGGCATTTTCATTTTTCTCCCACACGCCTAACCAAATATTCGTTTTGTGATGTTCTGTTGCCATCTCTATGGCTTTATGGAGTAGCACTTTACCAAGGCCATGTTTTTGAAACTCTTTCTTGATGTACACCCGCTCGATTTCAAGGGATTCCACGCCCATCTTCTCAGACTGAGCATCATTGATATTCACCTTCATGTACCCGGCAAGTTTATCGTTGACATAAATAAAAAGAAATTGTGAATCCACAATGGACAGTTCCGTTTCCAATTGCTCCCGATTAAACGCCTTTTCCAGATAAGCTTTCATATTTTCGGGTGAATTTTGCGCTTTAAACGTTTCATTAAACGTCTCATAACTAATCTCCTGCAGTTCACATACATGTTCAATGGTACATATCCCTATACGAATCGTCATCTATATTCACATTCCTTTAACAAGTTAATCGTTTGTTGCAAATGCACTAAAAAAGGGTTACATTGAATTTAGCTCAATTTTGTTGTATTTGCAACATATTTTCTAAAAAAGAGGTCGAATGAATTGAAATATGTACTTTTTGTCGCAGGTATTCTAATCTTAACACTTGGCATTTCCCTTACCATCCAATCTGAACTGGGTACCTCACCGTTTGATGCACTTCTGGTAGGGCTGTCCCATCATGTAGGGCTAAGTGTAGGTAGCTGGGAGGTCATCATTGCTTTCCTATTAATTGGATGCAATTCGCTTTTGAAGCAGCAAAAACCCGAGTTTATGGGGCTCGTCACCGCATTCATTACTGGTGTGGGGATTGATATATGGCTTTATGTATCTGATTCCTTGATCACACCCGAAGTTTGGTACAGCAAATTAATGACTTTTGTCATTGGTTTAGTGATTATAAGTATCGGCACGGCAATCTATTTACAGACCAATTTCGCACCCATTCCGATTGACCGCTTAACATTAATCCTGCATGAAATCACTCGAACTCCCTTATTTGTATCGAGAACATTGATTTACTTTGTATTTTTGATGCTGGCATTCCTGCTTGGTGGACCGATCGGGCTTGGTACATTATTAACCGTATGTTGTGCAGGTCTACTTCTTCAGTTCATCATGGGCCATACGAAAAGGATAATAGATCGCATATTGACAGACATGGATACATCGTCAAGTAATGAGCGTGAAAAAGAACATTCCGTCTAACGGATGTACACCGTCTACAACATAAAAGGCTGGATCAGAGGTTTTAACCCTGATCCAGCCCATCTACCGTCCATTCTTCCTTTACGGCTCAATTCCCCATACCAGCTGACCGTTCACATACCCGGTAACCTTATCATGGTTTGCGAACTGACTACCGGATGCCTTGAACGAGTAATCATTAGTCTGTGTGTAATTCGTCCAATTGTTTTTGGAAAAGCGTGCTTGAACCTCTGCGCTCTGGCCCGCATTCAGTGATCCCGCCGCACTTGTAAAGCCCACTTCAAGATAATGATCGGCTCCGGCAACTGGCGTCGCCAGTTTAACGAATTGGCTCGTTACATTCGCACTGCCCATACTGGCCCAGTCGGACCAGAAACTCTGAGCCTCTTCCCCGTCAATTGTATAGTAATACCGCAGTTTTACATCACTTAACGGAATAGCCGAATTGCCTGAGTTGACCAACTTGAACTTGGGTGATACGCCGTTGGTCGATGCACTTGTATTGCCGTTAAAAGCTTGAATCGTCAAATCCCCTGCTGGCACAGTAACCGTACTGTCTACCACATTCACCGTTAACACAGCGTTATTTCCTCCATTGAATTGAAAGGTCAATACATTCTGACCCAAGGGCAGCGTAGCGAGATAGGATTTATTCAGAACTACAGCAGAGCTGGATGCTGTATAATTCTGACCTGATACAAGCGTAACATTCCCCTTTGTGATGCTTGTGAGCTGACGGCCGTTTAAGGTGAGAGATACGGTAATATCCTGCGCGGGATTCGTCGCTTTATCAAATGTTGCATTCACAGGTGAAATCACAGCATTGGTACTCGGTGTTGAATCCACAATTTTGACTTTTAACACAGGGTCCTGGCCTTGATTAAAATCCAGAACAATCGAATGCTCACCAACTGGCAGGGTTGCCAGATAAGCTTTTTTCAACAGCAATGTGTTTCCGTTCAAGGTATAGTCTGTCGTTGCGGTCAATGCATTGTTGCCTGCCCGGAGAGCAGTTAGCGTATTGCCGTTTGCATTCACGGTTACGCTTTTATCGCTTTGATTGGGTGTGTATTTGTCAAATTCAACGTTTCCAGGTGTGATGGATGCACTGGGGTTGGGATTGTTAACCTTTAGATTTGGCAGCTCATCCAACGTAATGACATAATCACTTTGATAAAGCGTTTTCAATGTTGCCGGGTAATTAAAAGCAGAACTCATCAGATGCTCGCCATACCAAGGACAGAAGTACAGCCATCCTGATTTCTCCTCGGTTAGATTTTTCACACTTGGAATGGTATCGTTCTCCGTCATGGCTACCATTTTCGTACCGTTCGTCAACTCAACAAGCTTATAGAAAATCGAGGTAATCGCATCCTCATTCGGTACGCCGGACAAGCCGTCATAACGGTTGTAGATCGTATTGTATTTATCATATCCGACAAGATCTACCTGATCATCACCCGGATACCAGGCCGGAGAAGTACTGTATACATAGCTGTTGTAGGTCCAGATCAGATTGTGCAAACCATACGTCTCGGTCAGTTCGGTATATAGCAGATCCCATAGCTCTTTGTACACTTCTGCGCCTGCCGAAGCCCACCAGAACCATGCACCTTCCCCGTTCAGCCCGCCGTTGCCTTCTGCTTCATGATACGGACGGAAAAGCACTGGCACATCGTTATCTTGCAAAATCAGCAATTGTTCTGCCAGATCCTCGATGGTCATCATCACGTATTGATACTCTTTGGTACCGGGAATTACCGCATTGGCTGTATTAAAATTCGTTTCTGTTGGCTTGTAGGTAGCCTCTTTCCAATCCACAAAGTCCCCAAGCTCATACGTATTGAAATTACGAGGTACATTGATATGCCAGGAAGCTGTTGCAATACCTTCACGGTTATTCACCCAATCAATCATGCGATCGGTTGTACCGTCCTCCCAACCATACAACGGATTATAGTTCATCAGATCAAAGCCACGGATTGCCGGATACTTTCCGGTCAGATCATGAATCCATTCGAATTCAAGCTCCGAATCTCCGTCATTCCCACCTCCATAGATTTCTTGCTGACCAGAAATAATATTGTTTCCGTATACGTCCGTTAAATAATTCATCAAAATTTGAGTTTCCGGTGTAGCTTCAGGATCACTCAGAACTGGTTGTACATTCAAGGGGTCCAGATCCGCATGATCCACTGTGAAGGTGTCAAAATACGCGAAGCCCCAGCCAGCCTTCAGCTCAATCGTGTTGGCACCCTGATTCAGCTTGTGAAAGCCAAAATCGAAGTCTGACCATGTTGTCGTGTAAGGCAGCATATACGCCCCTTTCGTAACACCATTCACGATTAAATTTTGTGACCTGCCATCTGCACTAAGCTCCTGCATATATCGTGTGGAGATTGCGTACATGCCGGTTTCCGGGACAGTAACTGTGAAGGTTAGTGTGCCAGAGTTCTGCATCCAGACAAATCCGGCACCTGAGAATCCGGGCTTGGGCTGCCCATAGATTGAAGTAACCACTTGAAGATCCGGGGTCAGCTGCGCATCTTCGCTTTCGATGGTGAACAATGGTGTGTCTGCATGAACGGGCGCTGTCATTAATCCAATCAGTAGGGCCAATGCCAGCATCATTGCGGTTGCCTTTTTGAGCAAATTTTTCATCAATTCCATCTTCCTTCCCAAGTGAAATATGATAATGAAATGTCAATGAACCCATTCATGATGGCGCTTTCATTTTAAACATAGCATGTGCATCAAATTTTGTAAATATATGGTGAATGAGAATGTTTGAAATTCTTTTGTATCAGTACTTTGAACGCCATTTGTCCATCGTCCCACCAATATTGAAGACAATTCGAAAACGGTTCATTATTTAACCAGTTTCGGGCCCAAACTTCATCTCCCGTTAGATGAATGTACTTGGCAGAAAACCTACAAAAACAAAAAAAGCATTCCTGGATCGGATGCTTTTTCAATGAATGATTCTTCAATTCTCCTTGTTTTTTTGTCTACGTCCTGCGTCACGGCTCAACTAACGGTTTCCTCGGCAGACGTTTCCTTTACGACACAGCGTTCCCCTGCCTTGCGTACCGCCCGAATAATGCCACCGTAGCCGGTACAACGACACAGATTCCCACACAATCCCGTTTCAATCTGTTCTTGAGAAGGCTCAGGATGTGCATCCAGTAATGCCTTGGTTGAGATCACCATGCCCGGAGTGCAGTAGCCGCACTGGAAGCCACCTTCCTCCACAAAAGCCTGTTGAATCGGATGCAGAGTGCCTTTCTCGTCCCCGTGCAGACCTTCAATCGTCGTAATGTCACTTCCATCACATTGATAAGCCATGACAAGACAGGAATTCACGGGCTCACCATCCATCAGAACCATACATGCGCCGCAGCGACCAACTTCGCAGGATACTTTGGTACCCGTTAGTTGCAAATGAGTCCGAAGCACATCGACAAGTCGGGTCGTTTGCGCGATCTCCAGATGTTTCTCTTCGCCATTCACAACGGCTGTCCAGTGATTCTCAAGTGGTTTACTCATGATGGACTCACTCCTTCCTGCAAAGGTACATTTAAAGGTCTGACCAGTTGTTCCCTCGATACAGGAAGACGGTTAACCCATACACCTGTCGCCTGATGAATTGCGGCTGTAATGGCTGGCGCAAGCGCTACGGAACCAATCTCACCAATCCCCCTCGGTCCAAACGCATCACCTTCGGGCAAGTCTTCAATAGCTTCAACCTCCAGATTGGTATGAATATCCTGAATGGTTGGGATCAGATACGTATCGAGATTAGTGGTTACATAACGGCTGTCCTGCATGACCGCATCCTCGGTCAACGTGAATCCAAGCGCCATCACACTACCGCCTTCAATCTGTCCGATAAAGCCCATAGGGTTGATCACCGGGCCTGCCGCTACAACATGGCGTGTATCCAGCAGCTTGGTTTCTCCGGTCAAAGTATTCACTTCCACCTCTGCCGCAACCGCCGCATACGTATACAAATAATGCCCGCCTACCACATTGTCAGGCGTAGTTGGGTAATCAAACTTTGTATCAAAAATCCATTCAGCGGCTTTGCCCTGCGTCGCGAGTTCAGCATACGAAACTATAAAGCCTGATTCTGATTCTACTTCTGAAGTTTCGGCAGGAAGCTGGCCTTTACGCCATATACCACCAGGCCCTGTCACCAGTTCATCTGCCGGAATGCCCGACATTTCAGACGCAACAGTGAGAGCACGGGAACGAAATGGAGTCTGCAAACGTTGAAGAGCCATCCAGGCCATCGTTGTTGAACGTGAAGCTGTACTTGATCCGCTGTGTGGCACGCGATCTGTATCTCCAATGATGATACTGAGATCCGATGTACTGCATTGGAATAGATCACATAACATAATTTCCAGCGTTGCAATAAGCCCCTGACCAAATTCCTCGTAGCTGAACGCAACCTCAATCTTGCCTTCGTTATTCAGGGACAGACGGCCTCCCGCAGGGTCCGGAATCCCGTATCCCAGCCCTGCACCGTGCATGGCGATGGCTGCTCCGACTCCACGCTTGATCCATGGCGGCAGAGAAGGATCTGCCGGGGGTTGCTGATGTTTTTGCCACAGTTCGGAGCGATCCAATGCCTCCCACACTTGGGACAGTCCATCCGTAACCAGAATCCGTTGATTCAGCGGTCCGGGATCATTCTTTTCCCTCATATTACGTCTGCGGAACTCCCAAGGGTCCATGTTCATGATTTCTGCAAGCCGATCCATCTGGCCTTCCATGGCAAAAATCGCCTGGTTCCCGCCAAATCCGCGAAACTCACCTGACAGCCCGTTATTCGTATACACAGACACACCTTCCACATCCACATGAGGGATGGCGTAAGGTCCAAGGCAATGCTCAGTACAGAAGTTCAGCACCGGTGCACCGAGTGTCGCATACGCTCCCGTATCTGCTGTAATGCGGACACGATGCGCTTGGATGATACCTTCCTGGCTCATGCCGGTCTGCATTTCAATCTTCATTGGGTGCCGTTTCAGACCTGCACGCACGGATTCTTTACGCGAATTATGCATTTTCACAGGACGTCCGCATCTCAAGGCCAGTAATGCACCATAGGGCTGTACGTTGAGTTCATCTTTTCCGCCAAATGAACCACCAATCGGTGAAGACACCACCCGGATATCTTCTTCAGGACAACCAATGATGCGTGCAAGCTGCATCCGGTCTTTATAGCCATGTTGCGTTGCCGCGTATACATTCAGCCGCCCCTCTTCATCCGGGACAAACAGGCCACCTTCCGTCTCCATGTACGCATGCATCTGACGAGGCGTATAATACGTCTCAGTCACGATATGATCACACGCGGCAATGGCTTGCTCGACGTCTCCACGTTTGATCTCCGTTCGATGGAGTACATTACCGGGACCATGCTCATGCAGCTCTGGTGCGCCGGGAGCCAATGCAGCGTCTGTACTATTCAGCGGAGTGAGTTCCTCATACACTACACGGATCGCATCCAGTGCAAGCGCCGCACGTTCCGGAGAATCCGCAGCAACCGCTGCAATGGCGTCACCGACATAACGCACAATATCCTCGCAGAACACAGGCTGATCCGGGGTCGCTATGCCAAAACGATTCAGACCAGGCACATCTTTGGAGGTCAAAACCGCATAGACACCTTCCAACGCCTCAGCTTCCGAAGTATCTATAGACAGTATACGAGCATGAGGATATTCGCTTCGCAATACTCTGCCATGAATCATGTCAGGTAGCGTCATATCCGTCAGATATTGAAGCTGGCCTGTTACTTTGGGTGCCCCATCTGGCCGCAGGTGCCAGCGTTTCCCGCTCTGTTTCCGATTCAGCAGCATGATCCCTCTCCCCCTTTGCTTGATCCCATCAATCTATTCGTGAAGTGCCTCCCATAGCCCGGCGCCAAGCATGTTGGCTGCGGTCTGCTTGCGATAATGTTCCGTTGCAAATGCATCACCGTACGTCGTAAACTCTTCAGCCACAGCAGCTGCAAGAGTTGCCGCTTGCATGACAGAAGCTTCGCTACCAAGAAGCCGTTGTTCCGACTCCAGAAGTCGCATCGCCATGCCTGAGCCTCCACCAGCCGCAATCGCAATCTTGGTCCAGCATTTATCCGAATTAATCTCTCCATACAACGCAACCGTCACCAGCGATGCACTGAACGTCTCCCGTCGACCCAACTTGCGGTAAAAGGAAACTTCTCGTGCAGCAGGCTTGTGCCCTTTGTCCACATCAAGCAGAGAGGACGATCTCATCGGGATATGAATCGAGATTAATACATCCCCTGGATTACGGCTGCCATCCTTTCCACCCTGAAGCCAGGAAGACACACTGCGGATCTCAATTCCGCTATCCGTCAACCAGTGCAGCTTCGCATCATATACAAGCAAAGCAGGCAGCGTATCCCCTACTCCGGACACAATATTCCCGCCAATGGTTGCCACATTACGAATGGAAGGGGCCGCAATTGCATTCACCGCTTCTTGCAGGATCGGCAGTTGATGCAGCAACGCTTGTGCAGCACATTCCTTTAATCGGGTCATTGCTCCAATGACAATCTCATCTCCAAGAATAGATATACCGCTCATTTCAGGAATACGAGCCAGGCTTATCATGTGTTCAGGCGCTGGAACCAAGCCGCCCTCCCACTGGGTTCGTAGCAATGTTCCACCTGCGGTGAAACAACATATCCCCTTGAGTCTACTTCTCAACGTGTGCAGTTCTTGCAGGTTCTCAGGTTGCCATACCGATGGCAATGCTCCAGAACCGTATGCCGGTGTTACCATCGCTGCATCCCCTTTCTCTCTCTTCCTTGGGCAGGAAATTCAACCGTCTGATCCAGATAATTCTTCAAATCATATGAGAGTTCAGCAGCAACGTCAATTACCTTTACATCGTTTTGGATAAATGTATAAAACCTGCGTTCTATTTGTGCTTGATGCATTATGATCTATCGAAAGCTAACATAGGCTCTCTTTCATCACATGATAAAAGAAGACAAACAGGCCAACCAGACTGCCTGGCTGACCTGTTCATGTCATTAAATTAAACATAATTATTCATCTTCTCCTGTTCATGAGTTTGTCTGCTCCGATTCATATACATGATTCAAAATGCGTTCCAATTCCGGTTCTGTATCCGCATCCCAGAAACAGGACTCAGACAGTGGTACATGTACACCGGAATAGTTAGCGCTGCGCATAATCTTGCGTGCCCCCTCATCTCCATGCAGAGACAACAGAGGTCCGAACATATGGGAGCGAAAAGCAACGGGCGGCTTGCCTCCCTCACCGTCTGTAGCTGCGACATAGTCACACAGTTTGTGGGTAGCCAGTGCTGTGGTCACCCGATTAATATCCTGCGTTTTTAATAAAGGCTGATCACCCAGTAACATGAGAATGCCCTCCGGTTTGTACTCCATAGCCGACAATACGCCAGAATGAAGAGAATTGGCCATACCGCAGGCATAGTCAGCACAGACCACAATTCGAAGTCTCACTGTAGGATGATAGACATACGCGGCTGAATCAATCCATTTTACAGGCAGCCATGCCAATGAATCTTCCGGTTTGACTACACAGACCACTTGATCCAGCTCTGAATTCAGCGCAGCTTCCAGTGACCAAGCGGCCAGTGATCTCCCGTCCGGCATGACAACCGAAAGTTTATCCCGACCAAGGCGACAACTCTTACCTGCCGCCAGAACTATGCCCGTCATTCGCATGTGCAACGCTCCCCTTCTGCCCGAACTCGGAACTCAAGGAAGAAACCTTATGTTTACATGCGATCAATTCCGCTGCAATGCTGATGGCGATCTGTTCCGGACCGTCCGCTCCGATGCTCAATCCAACTGGAGAATGCACATATTTCAACGGTGGTAAGCCATCCAGCAGACGGGCTGTTCGTGTTTTGGAACCCATGATGCCAAGATACGTATACTCACAGTCCACTAACATCTCCAGCAGTTCACGTTCGCGGGGAAAATTGTGACTCATCAGAATCAGATAATCTCCGTTGTTCACTTTTAACAGAGGCATGATCTCACGCGGGAAACCCAGCACAAGTTCAGTTTCTGGGAACCGGTCCGAGGTGCACAAGGACTCTCGCCAATCGGCTACCACTACACGGAATCCTGCAGACCAGGCGAGTCTGGCAACAGGAATAACATCATTCCCGGCTCCGATGATAATCAGGCGAGGTTTAGGTGTGTACAGCGAAGTAAGTTGGTGCGGGAGATCCCAGGGATTCGTTGAAACCCCGTCGTTTGTCGGTATTTCAGCATCAGTACCAGAGATATGTTGTGAATCACCGGATAGATGGGAAGATTGAGATCCGTTTGACGTAACAGGTACCACTCCAGGCACAAGCGTAAGGCGAGGTATATTGGGAAAATGTTGTGTTGATCCCGTATGTTCATGCTTGGTATTTCCACTGCTATGCTGTACATTAACCTGCAATGAAGCTGGATTATAATCCGCCACACGATCATGAGGAGGGACGAGCGAAGGACGCAAGATTGGCTGGCGCCCGGTACCCGCTGGTTCAATCCGTCTCCAGCCATATTGAACCCTTGTGTAATCATTTTGGAACGTTCGGGTTAACGCTGTTGCAACGCCGGATTGAAAACACTCATGCATCTTCTGTAACGTATGTCGGAGTTCACCACACACAGGTTCAAGCAGCACAACAACGAGTCCACCGCAGCCAACCTTCTCACCCCAGGACAGATCATCCTCGGGTCGCATGTCGTACTCCGCAAATTCCATTTGCATTGTATCCAGCACATGGCTCACCCGGGCCTGAAGATCACTCTCCAGGCATCCCGGACTGATACTGCCATACATTTTGCCATCCTCGGTCAACAGCATAGAGACTCCTTGCTTACGGTAAGCATGACCCTCTACCTTAATCGCTGTTGCGAGCACACAGCGCGTATTACGGGCTACGATTGCACACAGATCATGCATTTCCATATCGGTCTCCATCCTTTCTGGAATCGCATAAGCTTCCTTCGATCAGATGCGCTTCATCAATCTCGCAATGCTTTTATCCGACTCACGCAGCACAATGCCACGATCAATCGTCTGAATCTTGCGATTTTTGAGTACAATGCTGCCATCGATAATAACGGTGTCCACACAGCTACGTGTTGCCGAATAGACCACGCGAGAATAGACATCTGTCTCATAGGAAGGGTACGTGTGGAAATCATCCAGATCCAGCAGCAGCATATCTGCCTTTTTGCCCACTTCGAGACTGCCAATTTCCTTCGACAAGCCGAGCACCTCTGCACCACCCATGGTAGCCATGCGCAATACGGTCCGGGCATCCATCACCGTTGGACCATGAGGAATCTTCTGCATCAGGGCCGTGAGGCGCATTTCCTGAAACATATCCAGATTGTTGTTGCACGCGGCACCATCGGCCCCGATTCCAACCGCGATCTGACGATTCAGCAGATCCGGAATATCCGCTACCCCAGAGGAAAGTTTCATATTTGATCCTGGACAGTGAGTGACTTTGACACCACGTTTGCGAATGATCTCTTTCTCTTCCTCACTTAGCCATACACAGTGGGCCAGCACCAATCTTGGGGTAGCCAGACCGATATGATCGAGGTATACAATGTTGCGCATTCCGCGTTCGTGTTCTACCAGTTCAATCTCTCCGCGATTCTCGGAGGCATGGGTGTGGACTTTGACATGATATTTATTAGATAAGTCGCGCACTTCTACCAGCAATTCTTCAGTACAAGATACAACGAAGCGTGGGCAGAAAGCATATTGAATGCGACCTCCGCCAAACCCGTTCCATTTCTCCAGCAAATCCACACTCTGTTGCAGCGAAGTTGCTGTATCCTCACGCAAGGGTTCCGGAACCTCGTCCCCATGATCCATCATCACCTTGCCGGAGATGACCCGGATGCCGCTCTGTGCCATCGCCTGAAACGCCGAGTCTGTGTGATGTACCGTCTCCATATCCAGAATGGTCGTGGTTCCACTGGAGATCAATTCGCCCAATCCGAGCATTGCAGAATAATAGACGGACTCCTCGTCATGTGCTGCTTCCAGCGGCCAGATACGTTGACGGAGCCAATCCAGCAGTTCCAGATCGTCCGCACGTCCACGGAATAAGGTCTGACACAGATGAATGTGCGTCTGGATGAAGCCTGGCAACAACACTTTGCCGCGAGCATCAATGATTTGGTCAGCCTGAACGTCAATGTGATCTGCAATCTCTTTGATTTTGTTATCCTCGATTAACAGATCTCCAATGAACACTTCCTCTTCTGCATTCATCGTCACAAGCTGTGCGCCTTTCAGCAGGATCGTTCCCATGCCAATCTCCCCTATCTGTGTCTGTCTATATCGTTCAACTCATACCTATTTACACCTGCACGCCGATTACAGACTAACCTTCCGACCGCTGTTATCGTGTAAATATCTAGTTGAGTTTATAAGTGTTCTTCTAGCTGTTACCACCCAATAGCCATGCCATCGCCTCTCGGATCTGCCGCGCCGCTAATCATACCGTCCTCACGAATGACAATGCCTTGCGACTGTCCCATAATCCCGTCCCACGGTGCTCTGGCTTCAACGTTATGTCCCCACTGGGCAAGGGTTGCACATACGTCATCATGATATCGGTTCTCCACACGCATCGTATCACCTTCTTCGCCCCAGGTACGTCCGTACACCCAACGCGGCAGGCTGATCGCTTCCTGAATGTTCAGCCCGTAATCTAGCACTCCGGTAAGCACCGATAATTGTGTCTGCGGCTGGCCTTCTCCTCCCTGTGTTCCCACGAGCATATATGGTTTACCATCTCGTGTAACAAGGCCCGGCATGAGGGTGTGGAATGAGCGTTTATTCGGTTCCAGTACGTTGGCATCTCTCGGATCCAGGGAGAAAAAAGATCCCCGGTTCTGCATGATAACCCCCGTATCCCCCGGAACATACGCTGCACCAAAGTCAAAATACAGGCTCTGAATGAAGGAAACGGCATTGCCTTCGCTATCAACAACCGCTGCATACGCCGTGTCCTGGCCTATCGTTTTGGACAAAAACGGCTGGGCCACAGGTGGAGCAGATTGAATCTCATTCCACAATTGGTCTCCGTAACCCTTGGATAACAGATGTTCCAACGGAATGTCCCTGAAATCCGGGTCCGTCAGATACTGGTCACGATCACGAAACGCCTTTTTCACCACTTCCGCCATCAGATGATAGAATTCCGGTGAGGTACGTGCTACAGAGGACAGATCCGTATGCTCCAGCATATTTAACATCATCAGCATGGAGAATCCCTGCGAGTTGGGCGGCATCTGATGAACTTCATAGCCACGATACCCCGTACTAACCGGTTTCACCCACTCGCCTCGATGCCCTGCAAAGTCTGCTGGTGCAAGCATGCCCCCATCCTCACGAATAGCCGAAGTTAGACGATCCGCAAGCTCCCCTGTATAAAAAGCATCTCGCCCTCCCGTCTGAATCAGACGAATGGAGTTAGCGAGTTCAGGCTGAAGCAGCAGCTCGCCTTCCTGTAAAAGTGTACCCGAAGGCGCAAATACCGCTCGCAGCGGTGTATGCCCCATAATGAAATCTTCATCCCTTTCCATCCACAGGCGGAGATTTCGGGATACAGGGCATCCTTTTTCCGCATACTGCGCGGCAGGTTCAAGCAACTGCTCCCACGGTAACTTACCGTACCGGGACCAGACTTCCCACCAGGCATCCACCATTCCTGGAACCGTGATGGCACTAAGCACACCACGTTGAGGGATGGCATTCATGCCCATCGCTTTGAACGTATCCGCATGAATGCCTGCGGCTGAGCGGCCACTTCCGTTATAGGCGGTAATCTCACCGCTGGCTCCATCATGAATCAGGAAGAAGGCATCCCCTCCGAGTCCGGTCATATGCGGATATACCACACCCAGAGCTACACTGACCGCAACAGCAGCATCATAAGCATTCCCGCCCTGCTGGAGGATAGAACTTCCAACTGCACTCGCTAGATAATGAGGAGAGGTGACCATAACCTCTCTGGAGATTGGCATCTGGTTTAACATAAGGCACCCTCCTTCCCTGCATACACATCCAATGCGGCCTGCACTGCTTCACCGGCAGGTAGTACGTGACGATGACGTAATAGAACAGCTTCCAGCGCTCCCAGCACATGAAGTACGTTCTTGCGTTGGCAGCTGAATCCCATTGTACCGATCCGCCAGATTTGCCCTTTCAACGGTCCAAATGAACTGGCAATCTCAATGCTGAAATCGTTCAGCAACATGCTGCGCACCGACTCACCATCAATCCCCTCCGGAATGGTGATACAGGTGACTACCGGAAGTTTGCTTGACATATCCCCATACAACTGTAGTCCCATTCCTTGAATTCCAGCGACCAACGCACGTTCATTCACCAGATGTCTCTGGAACCTTGCCTCCAATCCTTCTTGCAGCAGAATACGTAATCCTTCGTGAAGACCGTAGAGCATGGAGGTAGCTTCTGTATGGTGGTTCAACCGTGCTGAACTCCAGTAATCCTGCAATTGGCTCAGGTCAAAATAATTGCTGGCAATCGTGCGGCCTTCTGCCCTCGCACTGGTTGCATCTCGCAGTCCGCGTTCAACTGTTTTGCGGCTCATCAGTTTCTGTTCCACACGACTGTTGTACGTGAGAGGTGCCATCCCTGAAGGAACGGACAGGCATTTCTGCGTGCCACCCATCACCGCATCCAGATGCCAGGCATCCGTCTCCACCGGAGTCCCGCCAATGGTTGCTACAGCATCCACGACGAGTAAGATATCAAGGTCGCGACAGGCTTTGCCAATCTCGGCAAGGGGCTGCATCTGTCCGGTGGAAGTCTCACCGTGAACCATCGCAACCAGACTTGGTTTATGGGTATGGATCGCCTTGATCACCTCTTCGGGATCAAATACCGTTCCCCATTCTGTTTCAAAAAAGACAACCTCTGCACCGCAGCGTTCCGAGATCTCAACCAGCAGATGTCCAAATCGTCCGTAGATCGGAACAAGAACTTTGTCACCGGGCTGGATCAGACTAACCAACACAGCTTCAATGCCTGAACGGGATGTACCATCGACTGGATAACACCACTCGTTATCTGTCATATATAACTCACGCAGCATCGCCATCGTCTCGTTCATTAAGGATGTGAACTCCGGGTCAAACTGACCCAGGATCGGAAAGGATAATGCTCTAAGAACACGTGGATCAACTTCAACCGGCCCCGGGGTCATAATGGTCCGCAAGGACGGAGATAACTCTTTATAGGTGGACATCTTCATTCAACTCCCGTAACCGTATTTATAGAGTAGCCGGACCAGAACTCGAAAACCGTGCATCAGGTCTGCCTCAGCTGTATATTCAAGTGGATTATGACTGATACCGTCCTGACTTGGCACAAATATCATGGCTGTTGGACAAGCTGGCTGAAAAATCTGCGAATCATGTCCCGCGCCGCTTGGCATCAGCCAATAGGACAACTGCTCCTGCTCACAGGTATCCTGAATGTCTGAGATCATTTCTGCATTCATAGGAATGGGCGTCACCGACAGATGTTCTTCCCAGTCCAGTCCGAGCTGCTGCTCGGCTGCGATTCGACTAAAAGCCCGAAGCATATCCTGCCAGCAGCGATCAATACTCTCCTGCCGGATATGGCGGATATCCAATGAAAACACCGCCCGTGCTGCAACTACATTCCCAACACCTGGATCGGCTGTGATTCGCCCAACCGTGGCTACCAGCGGTTCTCCTGCTTCCAATGCGATATTTCTTACTGCAGTAATCATCTCGGCTGCTCCGGCAAGTGCGTCTTTGCGCCAGGACATCGGCGTCGTTCCCGCGTGATTTGCTTCACCACTTACGGTAATACTGAACCGCTTCTGACCTACAATGTCGGATACAACTCCAATCGAATGTCCGAGACGTTCCAGAACCTGACCTTGCTCAATGTGAAGCTCAATAAAGGCACCGTAATTTTTCGCGGCAGGTCTATATGCACTATCAGGTCCAAAACCCGCATCCCGGATCGTTTGTGCAAATGTAACGCCGTCTTGATCCTTCAACTGCTCTACGTCTTGGAGAGCTGTCATTCCTGTTATACTGCGTGAACCCCAATACGCAAAAGGGAATCGGCTTCCCTCTTCCTCACATAGGGATACCACTTGAAGTGTTCGCTTCGGTGCTCCAAAATGCTTCTGCAAATACTCCAAAGCAAGGACACCCGCCACCACACCGTAAGCACCATCATATTTGCCGCCATACACCACAGTATCAATATGTGATCCGGTGACTATCGGTAATTCTTCAGCACCATTCGCTGATTCCTTACCCTCACTCTTGAGTGTGCCATACAGATTACCGGACTGGTCGAACTCGGGAGACAGCCCTTTCTCCTGCATTTTGGCAGCAAGAGCACCTTGTGCTTCACACCAAGCCGAGTCATACAACAGTCGTGTGACGCCGCCCTGTGCATCCGCACCATAGGTCGACAGCCAGTCAAGCATGGCTTGCAGCTCCACCTGTTCCACATCTGGCAAAGTAAGAGGTGCGTTATTTGTACCGGATGACCGATATACTCCAGACTCATTCATGACGTCTCCTCCGTTCCCGCTTCAATGGGACTAGCAGAGTAAGCCGCAATGTGTTGCCCGATAGGCACGGGAGATAACCCGGATTCCGAGTTGTAAACGCGCTGACCACGGCAAAATACGTCTGCAATCTGACACTTAAATGTACGTCCCACATAAGGACTCTGTTTATGCGTATAGAGAAGATTCTCCATGTTCAGGATTGTGCTCTTCTCCCAGTCAATCAGGACCAGATCTGCATCTTTGCCAATGGCAATCTCCCCTTTACTCTCCAGACCAAGCCTTCTGGCAGGTTGCAGGGAGAGAACTCTTCCGAGCAACGGGAGGTCGATATTTCGCTGAAGATGTCCATCCTCCAGCATGATTAGCAGTGTGCTTTGTGCACTGGATATGCCGCCCCAGATTTCAAAGAAGTTATCAGATTGTTTCATGGATGGCGGACATGGAGAATGATCTGAGGCAATAACATCAATCAATCCCGAAGTCAGTGCATCCCACAACCGCTCCTGCTCGGAAGAGCTGCGAAGAGGTGGAGCGCATTTCGCTATAGCACCCAATCGGACAACATCCTGATCGGTCAGCGTCAGATAATGAGGGCATGTCTCCGAAGTCACATCCTGCCCACGCCGTTTTGCATCTGCAATTAGATCCAGGGCTTCCCGGGTACTAATATGCACAAAATGCAGCGCACACTCAGTCTGTTCACCGTATTTCAACGCTCGCGCAACCGCGACGACTTCGGCTTCCACAGGACGGGACTGGACATAGTCCATCGGTTCCGTCTTTCCCTTAGCAATGCTTTTCGCGCCGAGTTCGGCAACGATGCCTTCGTCCTCTGCATGAAGTGCCAGCACACGTTTTAATGTTGCAAGTTCATGCATTCCGTCCAATAGCGTATGATCATCGGCTCTGGCAAAGATATCTTCCCCTTCGCCTCCCGGCTCGGACATAAATGCCTTGAATCCGGCAGCACCCAGCTGTGACAGTGGAGCAAGTTCCTCACGGTTGCCGGGAACCAAGCCTCCCCAGAACGCATAATCAACATACGATTGGTCTGCCGCTGCTTTCATTTTCATTTCCCATGCTTCCGGCCTTGTGGTTGGCGGTACGCCGTTAAGTGGCATATCGACATAGGTGGTGATTCCCCCTGCGGCAAGGGCTGCCGAACCCGATCGGAATCCCTCCCAACTGGCGAGTCCAGGTTCATTGAAGTGTACATGAATGTCCACGACACCCGGCATCACTGTAAGCCCCTCAGCTTCTATGATGCAAGTCGCTTCACCAGCAGTCAGCCGCTTGGACAGTTCCGTTATTTTCTCACCCGTAATGCCAATATCCAGTTGTTCTACCCGATCTCTCAGCACCACCCGGGCCCCCCGGATGATGGTATCAAATGTTGTCATGTGGATGACCCTCCCCCCCCTGAATCAGAACCGGATGTGTGCATATTCAGCTTCCCCGGTATGTACTGTAACCTCCTGGAGCAATCAATAATGGAATATGGTAATGGCTTAAGGCATCAGATACGGCAAAACGAATCGGAACAATCGTCCATAATGCCTGCCCCAGCTCCTCCAACGAACGCTGTGCGTAATAACTCTCGACATAGAATTGAAGCTCATATATCGCCGGCTCCAACTTGCCTCCATCCAGCAACGGTGCATCCAAACGCCCATCCGCATTGGTCACCGATTCAGCCACTTTTGTCTTGCTTTCCTGTTCTCCATCCCTCTTCAGGGTATACAGTTCGATCCGAACACCCGCAGCAGGCACGCCTTTGGATGTATCCAGCACATGTGTTGTAATTCGTCCTTCAGACATCGACATTAGACGTCACCTGCTTTCCCAGAGTCACGGCCGTCTGTTCCCAGATCATCCCTTGTCATCGAGAAACCCTGGAATCCATATGGTGGCCTCGGCTCGGTAAATACTTTGCCTTCTCCCTCTTGCACTTCCTCCAGCACTGTCTCCCACGTCCGATTGTTGGATTCAAATGAAACCTCACTCAGTTGCTCAAATCGACTTAACAACCTTCGTCCAATCTGGTAGATCAGATGTTGAATGGAAGCGGATCGACACTCATGAAATACCGCAGCAGCCAAGTCTCTAACCTGTTCCGCCGCCACATACCGTCCACGCTGATCATCCATACCATCTCTCGGATCTTCATAACGCCAATTGATGTTCAGGAAAATAAATAACGGTCGATCCCATGTCTCTGGAAGAGTGGTATATTCATCCTGCATAAATCCGGCAAATTCACTGCCTTTGACCTTGATCAGTCTCAGATCGGCTACACCACTGAAATGGTTGCTGAGTTCAATCGAGTCTCCTGATCGTTCTGCTTCCACGGCAGCTGTCGCCCGATCATTCTGCGAATAACGAAATACGAGCGCACTCGGTCGATAATTTCCTTCTAATCCAATGGGTATATCTTCAAACGGAATCTGGTCCGCTGTCATCTGAACCTTGCACATCTGCGGATACGTCTCCAGGAAACGCCGACTTACCAGCGCAAGAAATCCTTCCACCGTCGCCCCTGTGTAATCCGCTGCATGTTTAAGAATGAAATTTTTCATCGAATCGGTTGCAACCACCAGCGAATTATCTCCTTCTGCAAAAGAAGGCAAGAATTCATCGCCCTGCACAGCGACCTTAATGTTCAATCCAAACAGAATATTGCTGCGTCCCATAAAAGGAGATTCCGGAATGGACTGAATACCCGTCAGCGGTTTGGCGTAGGATCGGTACATCCACACATCCCCTTTGCCGTAATACATCGTCCGCTGCTGCACTGCGGCTGGCTTGCTCACGAACTCATGTTCATGACCGATCTGTGCAAGCCACTGCTCCAAACGAATGCCTGCTATCTTGAATACTTCCTTCAATGCAGTCTCAAATTCTTCTTCCCTGCCTCGGCGATGCCGTTGCCTCATGGATTCGAGGATGGAGCTTGCGGTATGGCCTTTAACGGCCAATATGAAAGGAAAGCCAAATTGGCTTGTATATGCTTTGTTTAATTGTTGAAGTTCGTTGTATTGCTCTTGTGAGAGTGAATCAAGCCCTGCACCAGCCTGCTCCTGAACGGAGTTGCTGCTCATGCTGATTCGCGCTCCAAGATCCGGGTGATTTCGAAGCAACTGCAACTTCACCTGGTCATCCGATGCCTGAACCACGTTTTTCATCACTTTCATCATTTGTTCAAATGAATCAAAAGGTCGTAAAAGCCCGGCCCGCTCAGCCACCCATGGTGATTCCTCAAATAAGCCGCCAAACGTATGCACAAACTGTGTGATAGACCAGTTGTTAACAAGTTTAATTAAGTCGCTCATGTTAAAACCTCCGGTCTGTTGTGGATTATTGTTCTTCATTCTAAGTGTCGTTCAATGTCGCGACAACAATATTTACGCAATTTTGTAATATAACATAACATCAGAGTTGTGATTTGTTCGCTGTGCACGGGAAGATCAGCTTTTGTGGTCCTTAAACACGAAAGAACCGCACTCCATCAAGGGAATGCGGTTCTTGGGGGTCTGACCCGGTAGCATTGTCATGTTGCACAATGTGCGGTCTAAAGTTGAACATTGTGCGGTCTTGCAGCTGCTTTGTCCCGTACAAACTTGCGGAAGGTGAATACCAGCTTTAATTTAAGCAGATCATTCGTTTTCTTAAAGTCCATTTGCAGCAAGCTGCCAACTTTCTCCATCCGATAAGTGACCGTGTTGCGATGCACAAACAGCTGTTTGGCAGCTTCATTGATCAGTCCATCATTTTCTATAAAGGACTCCAATGTATTCATCAGCACCTGATTGGGATCACCGTCCCTGGCAAGTAGTGGTTCGAGTACTTTATTGCAGTAGTTCTCCATGATGTTATCCGGTACGTGTTGAAACACATAGGCAAATTCGAGCATTTCGAATTGCAACGCACGGTCTTTCATGCCGAATCGACGAGCCAGTTGTCGAGTGTCGAGACACTCCTGGTATGCTTCACGGAGCGATTTGGGTTCATGTTTCATTTTGCTGATCCAGAAACGTGGAGCCGGTGCCCCTTTTGCTTCTTGCGCTGCCAGAACATCACCGAAACGGCTTAACAGAAAACCTGACAGTTCCTCTCCATAATCTCGCCCTGTTGGACAGGTATAGATGGACAGAATGCCATCTTCGATCTGAAAATGCTGTGAGGCCGTGAATTGCATCAGCGGATTGTACTGCAACTCACGATGAATCTGTTTAAGCAGCTTACCCTCGGCAAACAGAGTCGGCTCAAGCGTGATCAACACGCACTGATAGGTTCCCTGGAACAGATGGATTCCTTTGTTTTCACTCAAGGTGGTCAATTCCTGAACAGTCATTTTGTTATCCAGATACTGTGAAAGCAGTGTACGCATCTCATCTTGCACGGTCGGATTAATATGCTCACGATAAGTCATATCCATATAAAATGCCAGTACATCGGCAGCCTGCTGGAACAGCTCTTCTTCTGCTCGAAGCGATAGGGCTGAATCGGTAAACACAAGCAACGATCCGTATTCTTCATCATTTTGCTTGATGGGTACGCGATGACAACTTCCCTGATTCCATTTCACTCGGTGCATCACGGATTTCCAAGGCCAGCCCTGTGTTACCGCATCTCCCGCAATGCCTTCACTGCCATAGAGCACATGCCCACGAGAACCAACGACTGCAAGCGGATAGTTCAACACGGTGGCAAGTTCGGCAAACACATTCCGGTGTGGCTGCTGTTGCAGCGCAAACTGCATTAATTTCTTCTGCTTCTGCACTACCTCATGCAGCAATCGGTTACTACGTTCATGTTCAGCCTTGAACAAGGCATTCATCTGGTCCGAGAAGGTGAATTGAAAAGGAAGTTCAAGTAATGGTAAACGAAGTCGATCAGCTTCCTCGACAATACCCTGGGGAATGGACTGCCAGAAACGTCCCAGCTTGATGCCGAGTCCTGCACAGCCACGTTCATTCAAGCGTCGCATCAAACGTAGTGCATCTGTTTCACTGTCTTTCATAATAAAAGCGGTGGTGAACAACATTTCTCCGGATTTGATCCAATCCGCGATATCAGGAGCGTCCATGACATTAACGGATTTCATCATCCGTGAAGTCCCTTCTCCACCCGCAACCAGTTTGGCCTCTGACAACGGGTATACCTGTAAAGCCTCTTTAACCGTAAGTTGCATGGACACTACCTCCCATATATATAACACGATATTATGTCATTCTGGTTAATGAAACTGAATTTCGCATTATTTTTCTAATTAAATCCATATTCATGCGATTAACTTTTATTTGTTGTTAAGTATTATAACATCAATTTTCTAAATAAAGCTTACACGGCAAAAAAATAAAACCTATGACCTAATTACAGCGCAATTTCCTGTAATCGGCATAAGTTTTATAAGTTACTATGATCCACATAATGTTGAAGTAATCCATTTACACGATAACGGAGAGGGCAGAAAAAACCTGAAAAAGCGAAGCGTTCGCCTTTATCCCCGGATTTTCCCCTTTGAAAAAGGGAATCGAAAAAATCTGGGGATAACAGCGATTGGAGGGTTGTTCTGTCATCGTAGTGTCCGTGTAAATAATCTTTATTTCAACTACAATCAGATTTCCATGGTTTCGGGATTCATCCATAATTTCATACGGGATAATACATCTTTGATATTCAGCGGTTTGCTGAGATAGTCCGAAGCACCTGCTGCAATACATTTCTCCCGATCCTCTTTCATGGCCTTGGCTGTCAGTGCAATAATCGGAAGCTGAGTCATGCCAAGCCGTTCACGGATCTGGCGAGTCGTCTCATAACCATCCAGTTCCGGCATCATAATATCCATCATGATAATATCAGGCTTGACTCCTCCACGCTCCAACAATTCCAAACATTCGTACCCATTCTGGGCTGAGATGACATTCATGCCGTATTGCTCAAGAGCGTTAGCCAGCGCATATACATTTCGTATATCATCATCAACAACAAGCACTTGACGACCACTGAGCAAAGATTCTTCCAGAGGTGTCAATAAAACATCGGATTGTTCGGAAGTCATTGAAGGAAGCTTATTAATCTCAGGTGCAGTGCTAGCCACCTCATTCAGGAACAACCGCGATACATTCATAGCCTCAGGTTCATCTCTTCGCAATGGCAGGAACAGCGTGAACACACTGCCATGTCCTTCACGACTTGTTGCCGAGATTGACCCCCCCAGCAAAGTTGCAAGCGATTGAGAGATCGACAGGCCAAGCCCTGTTCCGCCATATTTACGTGCCGTAGCCCCATCCGCCTGTTTGAATGCATCAAAGATCTGTAGAAGTTTGTTTTCCGCTATGCCAATCCCTGTGTCACTGACGGAGAAAGCAATCACGTCGGTCTCTTGGTCTTTCACCTCAGGATGAGCCAGACTCATTCTGGAGATCGTTAAGGCAACTTCACCCTCACTGGTGAACTTGAATGCGTTCGAGAGCAGATTTCGGAGAATCTGATGCATTCTCATCTCGTCAGTCACGATGGTTTCCGGTAAAGGACTTTGGAGCTGAATTCGGAAATCTATTTTTTTCTGCTCAGCTGTTTTCAGGAAATATTGATTCATGACTTCAGGCAGACTGCTCAGATAAACATCATCAAAATCCACTTCCATCTGCCCGGCCTCTACCTTGGATAAATCAAGAATATCATTAATCAGATTCAGCAGGTCTTTACCTGACTTGTGAATGACCGAAGCATAGTTCTGCTCTTCACTATTCAAGTGTTGATTTTTATTTTCAGACAAGATTTCGGATAAAATCAGCATGCTGTTAAGAGGTGTCCGCAGTTCATGGGACATGTTTGCCAAGAATTCGGATTTGTACCCTGAGCTTGTTCGTAACTGATCTGCCACAACTGCAAGTTCATTGGCTGATGTCTCAGCAGCACTCTTCTGTATTTCCAGGCGATCATTAAGCATATGAAGCTCTTCGGTCTGCATTTGCAGTTCCTCCGTCTGAGACAGCATCTCTTCGGTCTGAGCCTGAAGTTTCTCCGATTGTGCCTGTAATTCTTCATTCAGAACTTGTGACTCATCATATAATTGCTGTAATTCCATGCGAGTGACGGTCGAGTGTAGTGAAACACCAAAAATGTCCGTCAGTTCTTGCATCAGCTTCATATCATTCTCTTGCAATGGCTTCATCGAAGCAAGCTCGATTACCGCAATCGTTCTGCCTTCGAACAGGATCGGTACTACAGTAAGTGATGTGGCAGATGTATACCCGAGCCCCGAAGAGATTCGGATATAGTTCTGGGGCAGATCATTCATGCGTAGAACTCGCTTCTCGACAGCACTTTGACCTACAAGCCCCTCACCCGGGGCAAGCGACACTTTACCGAGCGAACGTTCTTTCTCTCCATCCCCAGCATATGCAGCCACGCGCAGCAGTCGATTGTCTTTCCAGTAATATAAGACGCTATATGGAACTTCAAACAACTTGGCAAGCTCGTTCAGGAACAAGCGGGACAATCCTTCCAGATTGGTCGGGTTCTGTAAGAGTGTGGCAATGCCTGTGATCTGGTCCTTGACCCGGTTCTGTTCCTGTACTTCATCCAATAATTTGTTGGTTTCGTGGCCCAGGTCTCCCACTTCATCATGTGTACGCACCTGAATCCGCTGCTTCAGGTTTCCACCTTTGGAGATATCACTAATGGTTTGCATAACATCTCGCAACGTTTTGACGATATTTCCTGATATCACAATCGCGGCTGCAATGGATAATGCTGCAATAATACCCCACAGCGTGTACATAATCGTCAGCAATGTGGAACTGCGTCTGGCAAGTTCAGTCACCCTCGCCTCGGTCAGAGCGATCTCTGTGTTACGGAAGGTTGTAAGTTGAGAGCGCAGTAAATCAATTTCAGTTTTACCCGGATCAGATTCGAAGAATGCAACAACTTTCGCTTGATCCCCTTGCTTTTTCAAGTCCACCGACGGCTCCCCAGCAATCTCAATCCAGCGTGTAATATGAGCTTTGATGTTTTGCAGACTCTGCTGTTGTGAAGGATTATCGCTAATGAGAGCATTCAACTGATCATAGTTGGAACTCCACTGGGATAGGCCTTGGGAGTAAGGCTCCAAGTAACTTTCATTGCCTGTAATCATGAATCCACGCTGTCCTGTCTCCATGTTCAAGACATTTTTTTCAATCGCGTTGGTCAGATTATGTACTTCCAGATCATGATGGGAGATAAAATCATTTTCCTTCTGTAACACATTAATTTGGGCCGTAAGCACTAGCAGAACAGCACCAAACAAAAGCACAACCACAAGATAGCCCAATAAAATTTTGGAGCGTATCGTAAATCTTCTCGTTTTTGACAACGCGGAAACCTCCAAATATATACGAATCCATTCAATTAAATTAAAACGGTGCATATGTAGTTTATATGTATACGTATAGTCTGACAAGCTTTAAGTTCATCGATAAGCATAAGAAAAACGACCTACTTCAGCAGGTCGTCCTCATCATTGATCTATATTACTCATTTTAGCTTATTTTAGGCCTTTGGAGCGATCATTTTGGCTGGATCGACATATTGATCAAATTGCTCTTCGGTAAGCAGACCCGTTTGTAACGTCGCCTGTTTCAAAGACAAGCCTTCTTTATGTGCAAGCTTCGCAATTTTGGCTGCATTCTCATAACCAATATGCGGATTGAGCGCTGTAACCAGCATAAGCGAGTTGTTCAGATTATGTTCAATCTGATCCAGATTAGGCTCAATGCCTACGGCACACTTGTCATTAAACGCAATAATGGAGTCCGCCAGGAGCTGCACGGATTGCAAGAAGTTATAGATGATAACCGGTTTGAATACATTCAGTTCAAAATTACCCTGACTTGCCGCGAAACCAATCGCTGCATCATTACCCATGACCTGCGTAACCACCATAGTAATGGCCTCGCTCTGAGTTGGGTTGACTTTACCCGGCATAATCGAGCTGCCTGGCTCATTCTCCGGAATACGGATCTCGCCCAATCCACTACGAGGACCACTGGCCAACCAGCGGACATCATTGGCAATTTTCATCAAATCAGCTGCAAGCGCTTTAACAGCACCGTGCGCATACACAACTTCATCATGACTTGTAAGTGCGTGGAATTTGTTTGGTGCAGATACAAAATCTTTCCCCGTATGTTTGCCAATCTCCTTGGCAGTGAAGTCCCCAAAGTCCGGATGCGCATTAATGCCCGTTCCGACAGCTGTACCGCCGATCGCAAGCTCCTTCAGGTACTGTACACTTTCACGGATCATACGCTCACTCTTGCCCAGCATGGCTTCCCAACCACTGATCTCCTGACCAAGCGTAATTGGTGTTGCATCCTGGAGGTGAGTACGTCCAATCTTGATAATATCCTTGAATGCCTCCGACTTGTCTGCAAAAGTGGCTTTTAATACCGCAATGGCCGGCAAGAGTTGATCCTCAACAGCCAGAACACCTGCGACATGCAGAGCCGTTGGGAATGTATCGTTGGAGCTCTGGGACATATTCACGTCATCATTTGGATGCAGACGCTCTTCCTTGCCCTTTTGCTCTAGCAGTTGGTTCCCCAGATTGGCAATCACTTCGTTCACGTTCATATTGGATTGTGTTCCGCTTCCAGTCTGCCACACGACCAGTGGGAAATGGTCATCAATTCGACCTGCAATAATCTCGTCTGCTGCATAAGCAATAGCATCGGACTTCGCCGCAGATAATTTACCTAATTTATGGTTACTGGCCGCAGCACTTTTTTTCAAAATGGCAAGAGCACGGATCACTTCCATCGGCATATGTTCACTGCCAATCGGGAAATTCTCCTTGCTGCGCTGCGTCTGAGCTCCCCACAGCCTGTCGGCTGGTACTTTCATTTCGCCTAACGTATCTCTCTCAATGCGGTATTCCACTTGCTTGTCCTCCTCCAAAAAGATGGTTTGGGTCTCTACAAAGCTTGTGTATCTCGTCATATTATACATGATTTGCGAGCAGGTTTTCACCTTTTCGACAAAATTGTAAGCGTAGCGAAAAACGAGCGTGAATTATTTTTGTGATGCAATTGGATACAATCGGCTGCTTTGTTCGAATAGTTCACCTGGCTCCAGACCGACCAATCCGATTTCTTCTGCCGGGATGCCTTCAACATTAGGAGCGTTAACCAGGTTCATCTGTGGTTCAGGACAGAAGAATTCGCCACCCATGTTATTGTTCCAGATCATCCAGTGCTTGTAGGATGTACCCACATCATATACCAGTTTGTCTCCAGTACGGTTGTCCGTAAGTTCCATATAGTTACGTCCATTCTGCGGTTCCGCAGTGTAATGGTTATCCATCGCAGCAAAGAACGGACTAACCCCGTCTTTCTTCAATTGTTCTTCCTCAGGTGTAAGCGGTTGAAATTGTCCTGTTGGCAGAGAACGCTCGTTCAATTCACGACGTTGTCCAATGGTAACTTTGGCCGTGTAATCCGAGGCTTGACTATCCGGTGCAAAAGGTACAGCAATCGCCGTGTGGAATGCAAACAAATTCGGCATGTATTCAGTCCCGTTGTTGCGGACGATCAATTGTTGCTGAAGTCCTTGGCTACTCAATGAGTAACGAAGCGTCACCGTGAATGTAAACGGCAGATACTGATGGAATGTATGTCCTTCTTTCACGTCCTGGCTAAGCAAGACATAGCTCTCTAGCTGGTCAGAACCATATCCCTCAACCTTCCACTCGGCATCATGCAAAAATCCATGCAAATGGTTACCTGTAGCCGGTTCGTTCACAGGCAACTGATAGACTTTACCATTCCAAGGGAAACGTCCATCCTCATAACGGTTCGGTGGAGAAAGAATCGGAATTCCATAGACCGCTGGTGCAGCCATAAACTCATCCATCTGATCCTGATTCGGCTCTCTCAAATAACGGAAACCCTTTTCTGTATCACGGAAAGCAACGAGGTTGGCACCCACGCTTGGAATAACTGCCGCTTCAAACTGATTAAAACGAAGCCAAATGGCTGGAATCCCTCCAAATTGTTCTTCAAATGCTGCATTTTGCTGTGTCATCGTTATATGTACCTCCTGCATACTAAGGTTATATTATACGGCTCGACTATATCATGCCCGAGCACAAAATACCAATCTATGATAGAGAACAAATTCATGATATAAAGACAAAAAAGACAGCTGCAATCCGCTGCGGCTGTCTCTGCTTGCTTTCATATGTTGGTTTTCAATTAATCCACATATTTGCCGTGATCCGGCACAGTGCTCTCTTCAAAGTCCAGATCAAGCCGCTTCAAGGATTCACTCAGCATATCTCCGCTCAAAGCATGCCCATGCCCGGTAATTGCAAGTTTCGGCTCCAGATGCCTTATATGCTGGACAGATTGATGAGCAGCCTGCCAATCGGTTGTAAAATAGGAAGGTGGGCCATGCAACTGTTTGTCCTGAAGCAACACACTCCACAGCGACTCCTGCTTCACTGTGATGATTGCATCTCCCGCAATTAACAAACGGTCTGCTTCTCGAAACAGCGACACATGTCCAGGCGTATGACCTGGCGTGTGCACCCACTCCCATCCTGATAGACCTGGAACGGAATGATCTTTGGGTAAACTGAATATCCGATCATCCAGATTGATTGCCTCATTAGGATAAGCGAATGACAACCTGGACATTAGACCTCCACCTACAGAAGGGTCCGCTGGCGGGTAATCTTTTAATCCAGTTAAATACGGAATTTCAAGCGGATGAGCATACACTGGCACACCCCAGAATTGTTCCAACTCAATAACGGTTCCTACATGGTCGAAGTGGCCATGCGTCAATATGATCGCAGACGGCGGACCTTGAAATCGCTCTGTTGCAACCTGAACAATATGATCTGTGAACCTCGCCATTCCGGTGTCCACGAGGACCCAGTTCCTGCTTCCTGGCTCTCCGATGAACACGACATTAACGAATAGTGTACGTAGACTGAGAATATCGGGCGCGACTTCTTCAAGTCCCGTCAACCCTTCTGTAATCAGATTGTCAGATGCCATTCACGGTTACCTCCCATTAGGCGGATTGTCTCTCTGGTTCCATCATCTCGTAGACTTCCCTTTTCTGGATCATCTATTCAACATTTCCAATAAAATAGACGGTATACACCCTGTTTCGGGCATACACCGTCTAGTATAGTCATCGACACAACACAATAGAACAAGAACATCTCGGCCAGTTAAGCCGGAAATGCCTCCAGAGCAGCATCGAGCAATTGATTGTACAGATCGTCATCATTCTCAAGCAGCTCGTCCATACGAAGTAACTCATCTTCATCTCCAGATTGCTCCGTGAAATGCAAGCTATAGTCCCAATCTTTTCCGTTCTTGCTCATGAAGGTAATCTCATATACTGACTTTTCGCCTTCTGTGCGGTAAACGGTATTTCCCACGTATCCTTTTTCACCTTCACGGCGCATTTCAGCACTTATAATTTCAATATTCACTATCATTCTCTCCTTTAATCTTTCATCTACAGTCGGTCTCCAACATTTCTGGTAAACCTAGTTTGGTAATTATTATTGGTTAATTGTACAATATATAACGTAGCAACGTATACCTTATTCAATGAAGGAACCATTCTGAGTCCTTACATAGTTGTAATGAGGACTATAATAGCCAACAAGCTACGATATTATTATCACATTGGAGGAAAAAATAGCATGAATACTTTTGAAACGAATCTGCAGCAATATGCTGAACTGGCTGTACAAGTCGGTGTCAATGTCCATCCTGGACAGACACTCGTGGTTAACGCTCCAATCTCGGCAGCACATTTTGTACGACTGATTGTCAAAGCAGCTTACGGTAAAGGAGCCAAACTGGTCAAAGTAAACTGGAGTGATGAAACTGTTACACGTCTTCATTACGATCTTGCCCCTGATGAAGCCTTCTCCATTGAACCAAAATGGTTTGCAGCTGAAATGACTGAACTCGTTGAAGAAGGTGCCGCTATTCTGCACGTCATCGCTGAAAATCCGGATCTGCTGAACGGTGTACCTCAGGAACGGATTGTTACCAGCCAAAAAGTGCGCGGCAAAGCGCTCGAAAAATATCGTTCTTATCAGATGGCTGACAAATTCAGCTGGTCTATCGTAGCCGTTCCTTCTCCTGAATGGGCAGCTAAAGTGTTCCCGGATCTGCCGGAAGCGCAACAAGTGGACCGCCTGTGGGATGTCATTTTCAAAACAGTACGGATCGGTGAACAGGATGCTGTTGCCGAATGGAAAACCCATTTGCAAAACCTGGATTCCCGCGCTGATCTGCTGAACAACAAGAAATACAAGAAGCTTCACTATACAGCTCCAGGCACAGACTTGACCATCGAACTTCCAGAAGGCCATATCTGGGTATCCGGTGGAAGTGTGAATGAGCAAGGACATGTCTTTATTGCCAATATGCCTACGGAAGAAGTATTCACGGCTCCGCTGAAAACGGGTGTTAACGGTACAGTGCGCAGCACGAAACCACTGAGCTACGGCGGCAACCTGATTGACGGTTTCTCACTAACATTCGAGAACGGCCGAATTGTTGACTATACCGCCGATCAAGGTCTCGATGCACTCAAAAACCTGATTGAGATGGATGAAGGTGCACACTATCTGGGTGAAGTAGCCCTTGTTCCACATCAATCCCCAATTTCGGATACGAATATTTTGTTCTACAATACTTTGTTTGATGAAAATGCCTCCAACCATTTGGCGATTGGTAATGCCTATGCCTTCTGTCTGGAAGGTGGTAAAACGATGTCCAAAGAAGAATTGATTGAACGTGGCATGAACTCAAGCCTCACTCATGTAGACTTCATGATTGGATCCGGAGAAATGAACATTCACGGCGTGACCTCCGAAGGTGCGGAAGAGCCGATCTTCCTGCAAGGAAACTGGGCATTTTAATCCCGTTTGATGTGATTTAGGAGAGAGGAGATTACTCCTCTCTTTTCCTGTGTCAACAATTCAACAATTGGAGGGAACTCATATGTTAAGTTTTGAACAAAAACTGGATCGTTACGCTGAACTGGCTGTAAGAGTAGGTGCTAACGTGCAACCAGGGCAAGTATTTGTCATCTCTGCTATGATTGATACCGCTGAATTCGTACGTTTGCTGGTACGTAAGGGATATGAAGCTGGAGCCAAGCAGGTGATTATAAAATACGGAGATGAAACCGTCAATCGATTGCGGTTTGAGATGGCCCCTGAGGAATCCTTCCAAGAGCCGCCGAAATGGCATGCAGCGGAGCTTGAAGAACTGGCAGCCAATAATGCAGCCTTTCTGACCGTATTGTCATCCAGCCCTGACCTGATGAAAGGTATTGACCCTGAGCGGATCTCGACCCATCAGCGTACATTTGGTCAGGCGATGGCCAAGTACCGTCAGTATCAACAGGCGGATAAAATGAGCTGGACGGGTGTGGCTTGTCCTTCCCCCGATTGGGCAGCCAAAGTATTCCCGGATCTCCCGGTAGCCGAGCAGGTTAGCCAGCTGTGGGAAGCCATTTTTGCTGCGGTGAGAGCCGATCTGGAGGACCCTGTAGCGGCTTGGGAACAGCATATTGAACGACTGGAGACCAAAGCCGTTGCCCTGAACAACAAGAAGTATCAAGCGTTGCATTTCCTCTCTCCAGGGACGGATCTTACTGTCGAGCTTCCAGAAGGTCATATCTGGGCGCAGGCGGGTAGCGTGAATGAGCAAGGCACCCCTTTTGTCGCGAATATTCCGACAGAGGAAGTATTCACCGCTCCAGCCAAGCATGGCGTAAATGGCAAAGTGTCCAGCACCAAACCACTTAGCTATGGCGGCAGTATCATTGATCGTTTTTCACTCACATTTGAGAACGGACGTATCATCGATTTTCATGCTGAAGAAGGTCAGGATACGCTGGAAAGACTCATTTCGATGGATGAAGGATCTCATTACCTCGGCGAAGTCGCTTTGGTTCCATTCCATTCACCGATCTCTGAGAGTGGCATCCTGTATTACACTACATTGTATGATGAGAATGCGTCTTGCCATCTTGCGATTGGCAGTTCCTATGCATTCAATATCGAAGGTGGCAAAACGATGTCTCCTGAAGAGCTTGCAGCTCGTGGCATGAACACCAGCATCACCCATGTGGACTTCATGATGGGCTCTGCCGAGACGGACATCTACGGTATCACGGCAAACGGCGAACGTGAAGCCATCTTCCTTAAGGGAGACTGGGCATTCTAACTGATCACGGAGAGTTATCTCCTGTAATGTATACTCTCTGAACAGTCGAAAAGGCTGTCTTGCAACCATGTATTCATGGTTGGCGAGACGGCCTTTTATTAATTTTCAGCAAACTTTCCCGCATGTTATACACACTTCCCTCATCTGGTTTTTCCCGGACCAACCTCCCATTGTATCGTTTCCATATTATGTTGTAAAATGTAATGATACCAATGTTTGTGGATTGTTCACCAGAAAGGAGAACATCATGGCCAATCGGCTTCAGTTACTACTAGCCTCAGATTTCCATAATTTAGGCTCTGCACTTCAAGAAGAAGTGTATTATGAATATTATAATATGGTACATGGTCTTATCGTTTATATCATCAAGGAGCGTGCTGCAGCAGAAGATATTATTCAGGAAGCTTTTATCAAAATCATTAAAAACAAACCCATTTTCGAAGACGAGGTCAAACTGAAAGCCTGGCTCAAGGTCGTCACGCGGAACACAGCTATTAATTATCTGAGAAAAAATAAAAATAACCGTAACCAAGTGGATACGGATAGTGTTTTTATAGATATGGAGACGATGAATCAGACCGCAGCTTCCGTGGAAAGCATGGTAGAAACGCAGATGATGGAAGAGTCCATTGAATATTATCTCAGACAGCTCAAACCGGAATATCGTGTATTGGTGGAGTTACGGTGGAAAAAAGGTCTCTCCTACCGAGAAATGGCCGAACTGCTGGATACCTCCGAAGACATTGTGAAGCAACGCTTGTTCAGAGCCCGTGGCAGTATCAAGAAGAAATTACATAAGGAATGGGGTGGAAGCATTGAGCAAAGGCAAGTCCGATAAAAACGTGGAGCGATTCGATTCAGAGCTGGAAGACGAATATTTCGACGTTGCGTTTGACCTGGCTTTTGATGAAGCTTTCCATCAGGCCGTCTCTGCCCCTTCCGCCTCCCATACCGAATCCATGCAGCAATCCTGGCAGAAGGTACACAGGGAAATTAACAGAATCGGTTTACGCAAAAAAAGAATACGTACCTTGCGACTTTCAGTTGTCGTTGCGGCTTCCGTGACCATCGGGGCCGTTATTTTCAGCCTGCCGTCTGGTACGCAAGCGGTATCCCCATTTGTGCAATCCATCAAGGATTGGGGTAATGGCATGAAATCCATTGTCATCGAGGATCGCACGACCCATCTGGGGGCTGATCCGTCAACAGCCAAAACGCCTCCACCACCGGAAACCAGCTTAGACGACATTCTTAAAGTACAAGAAGAAGAGGCTCTTAATACGCCTTCGTATGAGTTATCGAGCCATCTATTTCGTCCAGTACTTGTTACGGAAGAGATTGCACGCGAAGGGTTCATGGGTGACTTTCTGTTATCCAAGGCCATTCCCGAGCGATTCAACAAGGTCAAATTCGAACTCGTGCTCGATACTGAAAACCCTGTGAATCCAGACGATTATTATGAGTCCACACAAATGAGAGTTCAATATACCAGTGAAGGCAAGAGCATAGAGGATGAGATCATCCAGTTTGATTATGTCTATGTCATGCCTGGGGAGAAAATTGAAGGGGCCATGCTTCGTGATATGAGCACCGTAAAGCTGGCGGATGGCTCGGAAGCACTGATGTATATCGGCCCACCCTATAACTCCTTTCAGTGGATGATGGGTTCCAACAATATGAGTCTGTTTGGCACCCTTTCGGAAGAAGAAATGACCGCTATTGCCAACGATTTTCAAGAGCAGAAGTTTCCCGGCAGCACCCGTCGATAAGATCAGAATAACACGGTGCCAGAGACATGTTTGCTTGTTTCCGTGGTACTTCCATCATACGCTGTATGAATACTCGTAACGCGATAATAATATCCTGGCATAACGGTCCAATCCGATGCGGCATTCAGTAAGTTTGTATTCGTTGCATTGTTGGAATTCGTTTTAAAAGTTACCCATGCTGTTCCTGTCCAGCGCTCAAGTCGATAATCTACGGAAAGTGTCTTCATTGCTGTATATGTCATGGTCTTGGTATTGACGATAGCCGATAATCCACCCCCAGGAATGAGTGCACCGACCGCTTGATAGATATGTCCAAGTTCTCGAGTGGTAGCAAGCGAATGGATGGATGGTTCTGGCGGTGGCGGAGCTGTAAGGGCACCAGAGGACACGTTGATCATCGGGCTTGCAACGGCTGGTTCAGACGTAGGTATAGCCAGGATTGTTGGCACCATTACCAAGGCAACAAGGGTTATTTTTAGCATAGATGCTGCACTCTTCGTTTTCATTTTCCGCATATTGATCCATCCTCCGCTTCCATACTTGATTTTGTGTAAGGGTATAAACGGACGGATCAGGTGACAGGTTTCAAAAAAAAAATTAGACGCTCCGATGTTTCTGTCGACAGCGTCTTTTGTCTTTGCATGCATCTCCAGCATGGTTGAAACCTAAATTATTCCAGCCCGTATGTATTGGGTAATGGATACACGAAACCATATTAACCAACAAGATTTGCAAATGAGGTGTATAACTTGAGTAAATTTCAATCCAAATCCAAAAGGCATCGTCACAGCTCCAATCCGAATGAACTACATATCGAAGTTTCCGGCTCGTTCAAACGTTGGCTTGTTATCTTGGTGAGTGCGCTTACCGCAGGGACCTTAATATATTTATTGGCTACAGCCCGTGAAAGCTGGATAAGCATGGGGATTGACCGCTATGTATTGCCCTTTATGATCTGGGGACTTGTACTGTCCCCCATCCTTGCTTTTCTTTTCCTCAAGCAGAGCGGCCGAACCCTTTCCCATGTCAAATTTTTACGTGTTTTCGGGATTGCTTTTTGCCTCCTGCCTCTGGTACTTCTGTTTTATGTGTTACCAGCAACACTTAGTATGGTGAATGATCACCTAACCCAATATAAGCAAAATCCGGTGTTATCCACTACTAAGGTGGGGGACTACAATTCTTACGAGGTTACTTTCGTCGATATGTATGACATCATCACCATTAAGACACCGACAACAACACAATCCACTCGAAAAAAGCTGAATATCCAGCATGATCTCGCTCCTGGAGAGAATGTTTACGTCACTTATAAGCGAATTGATATCAAAAATAGCTTTGTCACGGAGAACCGTTATGCTGATATTGTCATTCATGCACCCAAAGAATCATGAGTATGCAAAGAAGCTGTACGTTGACCATTACGTCACCATACAGCTTCATTCGTTACAATTTCGATCCGGCTACGCGCCTTCTTCTTCAACCAACAGTTCCAGCTTAATCACATTTACTCGGGAAATTCGCTTATGCTCTGTCTCTTGAATGACAAATACATAACCCCCATACTCAACCGATTGACCGACCTCAGGTGGAATGGCATCTACTCTGGAGTATAACCAGCCTCCAATGGTATCGTAATCAGCACGGTCCATCTCCAGTCCAAATCGTTCACTGACTTCTTCAATCAGCATCAATCCATCAATGGAGTATTCCATCTCATCCACTTGCTCAATGGCAGGACGTTCTTGGTCGAATTCATCCTGAATCTCGCCTACGATCTCTTCCATGATATCTTCAAGTGTGACAAGCCCGGAGGTTCCGCCGTATTCATCAATCAGAATCGCAATCTGTGTCTTGCTACGCTGCATACGCTTGAGCAGATCACTGATCAGCGTGGTGTCTGGCACAGCCAGGATGGGCCGGATTACGGAGATAGTATCCGTGAGTTGGGATCGCATCAGATCCTTAATGTGAATAAAGCCGATAATATGATCCTTGTCTCCGTTATATACCGGATACCTTGTTCGCATACTTTCGCTGGCAATCTCCAGATTCTCCAGCATGGACTCATTGGCGTTCAGACAGATCATTTCCGTCCGCGGAATCATAATTTCACGGGCGGTTGTATCCGTAAAATCAAATATATTATCAACAAGTGCTAATTCAGTGTTATCAATTAAACCGCTCTTATTGCTTTCTTTCATGAGAATACGTAATTCATCTTCACTATGCGCGTCGTCCATCTCCGAAGCTGGTGCCATTCGGAACAGTCTCAACAAGCCGTTAGCCATACCGTTCAGTGCCCATATGAATGGATACATTAACTTGTAGAAGAACGTTAGCAAAGCCGCAGACCACAACGTGATCGTCTCAGACTTTCGAATCGCCATCGTTTTGGGAGCAAGTTCTCCCAGTACAATGTGCAAGATCGTAATAATCACAAATGCAATGGCAATAGAGATTCCATGAACGTAGACTGGTCCCAGTCCAAATGCGGTAAACACGGGCTCTAACAGATGTGCAATTGCCGGTTCTCCCAGCCACCCGAGTCCCAGTGAAGCCAAAGTTATACCTAGTTGGCAAGCTGACAGATATGCATCCAGATTACGTACGATATTGGAAGCGTAGATGGCATTTTTGTTGCCTGTTTCCACCAAAGCCTCAATCCGACTTCCACGAACTTTCACCATCGCAAATTCCGCCGACACAAAGAAACCATTCATTAATACAAGTAAACCAATTATTACTAAATTTAAAATACTCGGTAAGGGGTCACTCAAATTTTCATCCTATTCGCCGTCATTCTTCGGCAAATAGGTCCACCTCCTTCGAAAATGTAGGATATTAGCCATTCTGCCGTTCATATGCAATTTCAACTTCCCAATGCTTCCACCTCCACCTTGTTCTGTCGAATAACAAAGATATGCTTCTTTTATTATATAATTCTACACTACACAGTCAATCCGTGTCCTATGACAACGAAATGGCACAAACGCCTTTTTTCTTTAACAAAAGTCTCGATTACGCTGTTTTCACGGAAATAATTTTTACTAAATACGCCGTTATGCTTCTTATTTTTACACTAGTTGAATCCTCTGCAACGTGTGTATTTGTATTGATAAATGATTAAATTCCAGATCATCAGATAGTTATTCCTTTTCATTTTCTGTAATACGTGTGACTGCTCGAACTATAACATCAGGATAGTTATTCTGAATGATAATTTTGGCTTCAGCTATACTTTCAGCTCTCAATTCTCGAGTGTATATGATTCCATAAGAATCTTGGAATTCTACGGAATATTCGATTGCCTCTCGGTCCATTTTTAATCACCTACCCATTGTTATTGTGCTTTACAATCACATTATCAATAAGTTTACGCATTCGTAAAATACGTTGAGCGCTCTCTTCCACTAGTAGTTTATTCGATAGTCCTTTTCAAGATAAGCATATTCACTGTCTCTTGTTTGATACGTTCTTGGTCTGATAACTAATAATTCCTTATCTGAGCCAGCCTTGCTAGACGAATTAATTTCGAGTCTCATCACTCGTTCAATGACTTGATGATCGATATGCTCATCATCTACATCTTCCTCGTCTACAAAGCGAACTGTTATGTCCTGTTTTATTCCTTTCCAATTTAGATGACTACTTTGATAACATAATTCCACATTAATCAATGCCTCATCACAATCTATTCTCGACTGTGTATAAAACTCAATAAATACGTCTTTATCTTGTGACACTAATTTTATTTCACCTGTTTCTGTTTCAAAATTCCCATTCAAATTTAATCCTCGATAAAGACCATTTGGGAGGTGAATACGTAATATTGCATTTTCAAATAAATTATTGGTATGGGTGAGCTCAATCCATAAATGATTCATTCCTTCTTCTTTTTCCATCTTTTTTTTAGCCAGCCGTAAATTAAGCATCATTAAATTCCCCCCTTCAAAACCTGTGAAACAGAATCAATTACCTTCTGTTTTAATTCGGCTGAAACTCGAGGACTTAATGTAATTGAAACATCATCTGTTATTGTTAGAGTTTCGTTTTCCAAGACACGGTCTGGACTATATAAACTCATCAATTGGCCGATTTTTTCCACTTCCTCTAAAGAAAGAGAATTTAATTTTTCTTGGATGGATGATAAGTTTTCACCAGTTCTAGATAAAGTTATAATTGCTCGAAAATAATGAATGTGTTTATCGGTGTATACTCTTTTATTTCCTACCAACTCTAACGGAGGAATCATGCCTATTTGTGTATAGTACCGAACCGTCCTCAGATTCATCTTAGTATCATCTTCTTGAAGAATTTCTGAGATACGCTTTGCAGTGTACTGATTCATAAACTCACTCCTTTACACTTTAGTTTATACCTATACAGTAAACTGTAATATGTACAGTCTACTGTATAGGTATGCATCTAGTCAAACAACTATTAAAAAAGGAAAAATCATTTTGAGAATCACAACTAATTCTTAACTAACCAAAGAGAGCACCCTCGCTCATGCTTTCGCATGGCTGGATACTCTCTTTTTGCAATACTGTTATTTTCTTAAATCCTACCGCCGATTAAGATGTCGATTCAATCTCCGCTACGGTTTCCGAAGCGGGATTCCAGCGCCACTTCGCTCGTTCCCCGCTTTCGTTATGCAATCCACCGATCCAGAATTCATCCTGCTTCAGGAGTGCCCAATCGACTTCACCGTTCAACACCTGAATTCCGAGTTCCGTTAGCGACAGGACTCCGTCACGGAATTTTTCATCATGCTGCTTGAAATTAGGGAAAGTGGTTGCACCGCTCATCTGAAGAAGTGCATGAGGTCCTTCTGTCATCCGCCTCAGATGTGCCCAGTATTCAAGATCACCCATCCCGAGAATATGCAGCTTGTCCCCTACCTCGCGAAATAATGGATACGGATGCTCCACACCTGCTCTAATAGTCTCCAGTGTTGTCTGCTCAATGAGTCCCAGACCGTTCGATACAGATGGCAGACGGGACAAATGTGCCTTAAAGGCAGTTTTCGCAAAGGGTAGCGCAGAAGTATCTGCCTGCAAGTAATCCAGATGATGCCGGAAATCAGTCGACGTATAGGCTTCCCAGAACTGTGCACCGGCTTGTAACTCGTTTCTCTCAATCACATGCCAACTGCCGGACAGACGTTTAATCTGTGTGGAGGTAAGCTGTCCCAGTCCTCTAAAGTGCTCAATCTCTGGATACGAGTCAATACAGAGCAGATTCAGTTTCGTATTCTGGAGTGCTTGTCCTCTGAAATAATGTAAAAGATACGATAACATCGTCTGATCATAGAGATCGTATTCGAACCATAAGACAATTTCCTTATATTGTTGAAACGACTGCAACTTGCGCTCAAGCTCCTCAATCTTCAAGTATTCCGTCTGTGAAATGCCCAACTGCCGCTCTAATACGGATGCCCGATTCTTCCGCTCCTTTGCATCTTTCATATCTTTGGCTACCGGTCCAAACGTGTACAATTCTCTCCATACCAGGATGTCTCCCTGAATTCCACTCTCTCTTAAACGATTGGCAGCGTGATCCCCATTCATAATGTGTAACAATCCTTTTCCCCCTTCATACAAGTCACTGAATACAGAGACCAGATCCCTTACAGGCATAGAGCGCTTGAGTTTGGATCGGGCATCGAACAGTCTTTTCTTTAATGCAGGTACCTTGACCCCGAGGAAATCCGATATTTCCTTGAGCGAGTATCCTTCCAAATAAAACAGTTCAACAGCAATCCGCATCGATGATGGCAGTATTGCAATAGAATCACGCAGCGTACGATGCATTTCGTTTTGCACCGCTTGTTTTTCCGGATTATGCGCCTGATCCTCTTCATGGAATACATGCTCCAGCTCCTGAACTGGAATCATGGTATGTTGCTTGCGTCTTAGCCAGCGATAACACTGCCTCTCCACGATCACCTTGAACCACCCGGGAAAAGCCTCCGAGTCCTCCAACTTGGACAGATTGCCAAAGGCTTCAGTAAACGCCTCCTGTACGACATCTTCAGCCCAAAACGTATCCCCCAGTCGGTGATAGGCAACAGCAAGAGCCATCCCGCGATATTGAGACATCAGTTGTGCGTAAGCTTCAGGTTCGCCCTTCATCGCTCCTTCAATCCATGAATTCAATGCTATGGACTCCCTTCATATAAGCATGCTGCTTGTTCTATTCATGTATAAGTGCCATGTTATCGCCAAAAGGTTACGTATGACTCTAAACCTATAGTAACCTTCGTATATATGTTTATGTAAAAAGCTGTCCTGTCTGCGGATTACCTCCACATTCAGGACAGCAAAGTATATCAGTATGTGTAGACATGTCAGTTATCAATCAAAATGATGAGGTGCCAATGATTATCTGCTTGGAGCTTGCGGGTAATTGCCTACCACTCCTGGATATTGATACAACAACGGCTCATCAAATGTAGCATAGTCGAAGTTGACCATCAACAGCATGATCCGTCTTCCTGTCTTAGGGTCACTGATGATAATATGGTCACGGCCCGCTGCTTCAATAATACCTTGGAATATGCGAGCGTTCCATTCTTTATTGCCTTCATATGTCATGTAGAACGTACCGAATTTACCAAGGTTCAGACGTAAAATATTCTCAATGTATGACTGCTCAAACTGTGGAGCCGTTGTTGTAATCACTGCACCCGTTGGTGTCATTGGGCTTCCACTGGATACGAGTGGGGGTACACTTGTCGAGCTTGGTGATACCATCCCTGGCGTTGGTGACATGGCAGGCATTCCGTTACCAATTTTGTAAGACGTACCTTGAACCTGAGAATTGGCTTGTTGACCCATCACGGAATTCGCTTGCTGACCCAGTGTTTGAGTTGTTGGTTGATAAGGCTGATTAATCATGATGATTCCTCCCAAAATTTAATATACTTCCGGACAGTCATCGCCTGTCGGACTGAAGAAACAATGTGCTTTGAAACGTCCTGTATTCTGCTGGTCATACCACGTTGGTGGACAGTCGCCCACAGGTCGGAAAAACCATAACGCATTGCTCGCTGGCCAGATGCGCTCTCCATTGATCACCCGTTGTGCCAGACGAATCTCGGATTGCCTCGCCCGTTGGTAGAAGTAACCCTTCTGTGTTGACTCGTAGCCTCCTGGATTCTGGAATACCATACGATTGATATCGCGAATATCCTTAAAGTCTAGACAATCCACCAGCACCCGGTTCACACCTACATTGCCCACAAGCAACATACCCTGTTCGCCGTCACCTTCAGCCTCTGCCCTCATGAGCCTAGCCAGCAGCTTGACGTCCTCTGAGTTGGCTTTAACAACAGCCATAGTCTGTTTCCTCCCTTGTTTCAGCTGTTCATCACCGTACATCGTATTGTGCAGGAGCCCATTCGGTGACACGATTCCATCTTTTTTCCATAAAAAAAAGCCCGGAACCTCACCCAAGGTGAAGTCCCGAAGCAACTCGTTTCTTATAATACTCGCCTGTTTAAGGCTTGGCTTCAATCCAATAATCATAGGCATGAACAATGTTGCCTTGATAAGCCTGATATTCGGCCAACAGATCCGGAAGCTTGGCAAGCTGAAGTTCCATCTCCGCTGCCCCTTTTTCATAAAAAGAAATATGAGGACCTTCGTGATTCTGCTTCATTTCGACCGAAATCATCAAACTTTTACCGAAACGATCCGCGATCTCCATCTCCTGACTCACAACAGCAGCAATCCCATTGGAACCTTCGGCGTTGTTACGGAAAGCCATCAGCGACACATGATCGAGTGTACGGATCATAAACTCCGCTACAGATGTATCCTTTCCTGGCAACGCGAAGCTATCCAGCCATACAGCAAGATCTGCGCTTGTTTCGAGATCACTGTCCTTCTTTGTTTCTTCCTGGAAAAATGTAATGTTGGCAGCCCATTCGGTCAATAAGGTGTCCCGACTATTCTCCCACTCTGGCAATGTGTAAGGCTCAATATCCAGATGGATGCCTTCAAATCGTTCATCCGGTTCGGACTCAGCATTATAGTTTTTCACATAATCAATCAATCGCTGAATGCGTGGACGATTCTCCTTTTTGCCCCAGATGGGGTGTCCACCCATCGCATGGATCTCAATGCCCTGCGCTTTTGCCCGTTTCACAAAACTGCGGTAACTGGAATAGGGTTGATCCAGGTCCAAACGGACATACAACCAGTTAATATTCTGCTCTCTAGCAAATGCTAGTATGTGCTCTCCCCCGTCATTCGTCACCTGAGAGGCCTCCCAGATATACGTTCCTCGAATCTCTGGCTGATTGGATGGAATCTCCGGTGATGGCAGTTCCGACGGCTCCAGTTGTCCCCAGTATACGATGTCATGTACAGCAGAACCTGCGTAGGAACTATGCTCGCCGAATGCGGAGGCAACTTCTTCAATAACACTTTCCAGTTGTGCTGCACCTTTCCCGGCAAATGTCGTGAACTCCTCGCCAGGCATGGGCTTGGTGTTCAACCCAACCGTGACGCTCACATTGCTGGCATCTGCCCAGTTCATTTCCTGTTCAATCAAACGTATAATACCATTGTTCCCTTGCGCGTTATCACGGTAAGCGAGTAAAGTGACATGCTCCACTTGTTCAATGAACCAACGTGACAATGGTTCGTTATCTGCATCCTCAGAAACTCTATTTCCTGTGACGGTATAGGAATCCAGCCAAAATGGCAGGTCAATATTCACTGCAACTGCGCCATCCTGTCTCACTTGCTCAAATAACAGATTCATATTGGCTACCCAGGATTGTACCAGTGGCTGGGCATCTTCTTTCCAGGCTGGTAACACATAGGGCTTGATATCCAGATGTATGGCATCAAATTGCTCGTTGGGCTCAGCAGCTTGATTGTAATCACTTACCCACGACGCTAATCTGAGCATGGGGCCTTCACGGCCACTGAGTGCCCAGGATGGATCGCCTCCCAGCGCTTCAACCGCAATACCCGCACGGCTTGCTTTGGCTATAAACGTCTGGTATACCTCCTTGGACAGCGTCATGTCTACATTCACGTACAGCCTGTTTATCTTATGTTTAGCTGCATTGGCCAACAGCTCATCTCCGTTGCTAACAGACTGTGCCTGCCATACCCAGGCCGCCCGTATATCTGCGCCGTCTGCTTCAGCAGGTGACTCATTCCCTATCATTATCATCCCTCCGATCAGCAGTAACAGCCAAAATACCTTCCGGGATTGTTTCCCGAACATATACTCCCTCCATTCCTCTACTGTTGTAAAATCACATTTATTATAGCAACCGAGTTATTAAAAACAAATAAGCCCAAGTGCTTAACTTGGGCTTATTACTCTTATGTTGGAAAATCTTAGGGGTCGCCCGGCTCAATCCCGGTTCTAGTCCTCATATATCATTTTTCGGGTCATGCCTCCATCAATAACGAGGTTGGTCCCTGTGACAAAGGTATTGCTTGGATCAGACAAATATAAACAAGCACGGGAGATATCCGAAGGAACACCCACACGACCGGAGGGATGCTGTTCATGATCCTCCTTTTTCAATTTCTCCACGTCTCCTGTCTCAATCCATCCCGGACTGATACAATTGACCCGAATTTGGTCCTTGCCCAGTGAGACCGCCAGCGCATGCGTCAGAGCTATAATCGCTCCTTTGGATGCGGCATAAGCTTCGGTATCTGGTTCAGACATCAGCGCACGGGTAGAAGCCATGTTGATAATGGCACCCCCATGTTCATTACTTTTCATATGTTTGGCTGCTTCCCGACTCGCCAAAAAGCAACTTCTCACATTGGTATTGAGTACATCGTCCCATTCTTCCAGCGTCAGCTCATAGGGTGACTTCCACTTGGCGAGTCCTGCATTATTCACCAAAACATCAATTTGTTTGAATTCTTCCACGGTTGTCCGAAAAAGATTCGTAATATCCTGCTCGCTCCGAACATCACATTGAACAAAAATGGCTTCTCCGCCTTCATTACGAATGGAAGCTGCGGCTGCGGCACCCTCGGCTTCCTTGTGATCGGCAAGTACAACTTTGGCTCCAGCGACCGCATAAGCCTCAGCCACACTTCGTCCTATTCCCTGAGCGGCCCCGGTTACAACAACGACCTGATCTGTAAATGACATATTGATTGCCTCCTCTATTGTAATGATCCTTCGATCATAATCTTATAAGCCTCTTCTTATATAAAAACACGTTAGGCCCATTAAGAAACGCTTGTCCAACAAATAATCAAAAAAAACTCACGCCATTCTGGCGTAAGCTGCTCAGTTTAACCACGTAGGCGTTCGGAATATACGCGATTATATCGCTCGAAGCCTACATAACGCGTTCCTTTGAACGAGAGCCGTCCTTCGTCCCCCTCAGCACACAAACCATACTCTTCGCCATTGACTCTGAATTCGAGCCGATCTCCACTTTCTACTTCAAAGGTGACGTAATATAACGTTCGTGCTGTACTGCCTGGTTCAGATTGCGACTGACTCATCTTCATCCGTCTGCTGGTGATTCGTGAAGGCACGGTCAATAGCGGCTCCGAGTTGTTGCGTCCCCACCTCCATACCTCCTTTCCCATCGACAGAAGGACTATACCTATAATCAGAACAAATACAACCGGAAAGACGGTTCCAAACAAATCAAACATCCAAGATGATTCAATGCCCATGTCTCTCCCTCCGTTCATACAACTTAGGACAGCCGGAGTCTTGACCCGTCTCCTGTAATGTATATGCACGTAAACAAAGAACTTGTTATCCGGATTGAAATCGAACGGTGTGAGGGGAAAACCCTCCGGCAGAATACCGAAGGGTTGCCTCATACGAAAATAAGTACTATTTCATTATCTAATATTCTACTGCCTAGCAACCATGTTTTACTTAAAGGTTGTTGCAAATCGTTGATCCGATAATATAACCTGATTAACCTGTCCCTCTTTTGTCAGCATGAACGATGCACGATAGATAGCCAAATCATCTTTTTCCGCTTGCAGCGACTTCTCATCCAGGAATGTTTCCTTCTGAATATGATAGGCATAATCGATATTACGTTCAGATTCGACCAAAACATGTTCCTTGCCATACAGATCGAGAATCTCTTGATGTGTCATCCCCGCCTCTGCCCCGCGAGCCGTCTTAAAGTACCCTTTCGAGTCCTTATTCAAGATGATACTAACGACTTTGGCATCCCTATAACCAATCGTGATCCCGTTATTGTATTGATAGGATTGACCCACACCAGTTGATGTTCCCTGACCGAGGATTTTCTCCGCTTCTTCCTGACTCATTCCATACGTAATCTTATCCTCACTGTCGGTTTTCGTCACAGCCAGATCCTGTTCTGAAAATTCGTTTGGATTGAATTTGCTATTGCTGCAAGCCGTGATCATGATTAATAATAATGCCGCAACAACCCATGTTATTTTTCTCCAGTGTCCATTCTTCATGTACTCACCTCTGAGGTTTTTCCAATATTTTATCATATTAACAACTGAAAAAATAATTAGTGGTGACGTTTTCACCATTCCTCACAAAACAAAAAGGGTATCCGATATGTAGTTACTCCTGTACCATTATCCGCTCCAACTGAGATAACAGCTTCAAGGAAATACTGTTATCTCAGTTCAAGCAAACCCATGTTACCATTGTGGATGCATATTTAATAAAGCTGAGGACAATTAGCCTAGCCTATTACCGGATTCACGCTAATTGTGTGATCACAAGATGTGCCGATACAGGTCTAGTTCCGCCTGCAAGTGGCGTAATTGTTAATGCAGTAGCATTACCAGCCGGGTTCCGCACGGTCAGAATAGAATTAATCACGGTTGTCTGCACCAAAGCCATACCAACAATCTGAGACGTTCCCGTTGCTCGCCCAACTACAGTAGGAGCCAAATCTGCCCCATTGAGAGTTAAGATTAATTGACCGGCTTCATTGATGCTCACCTGGAATAAAATCTGATACGTACCAATGGCTGCTAGATTGAATGAACTAGGCCCCGTCCGAGCAATAGTTGTTCCACTTGTCGGTCCATCTTGAGGAAAGCTTACGTCTGTACCGGGAGCAACCGTTGCAGCATTATCAGGTGGCATCAGTGCGAAAAAGTCAGCAAATCCCAGTACGCTTCCGGCTGCTCCTGTTGCACCTGTACCTCCCGTGGCTCCAGCTGGACCAGCTACTCCTGTCGCACCAGTCGGACCTACTGCTCCTGCTGCACCGGCAGGCCCTGCCGGACCTACTCCTCCTGCTGCACCGGCTGGCCCTGCTGGGCCTACCGCTCCTGCTGCACCGGCCGGGCCTGCCGGGCCTACTGCTCCTGCAGCTCCTGTCGCACCCGTCGGCCCAACAGCTCCAGCAACACCTTGAGGCCCAATTGCCCCGGCAGGTCCGGGATTACCTTGCGGACCTTGTGGCCCTACAGCCCCTGCTTCTCCCGGAATCCCCTGTGCTCCCATAGGTCCAGCAGGTCCGACCGGACCTTGAGAACCTACCGCTCCAGCAGGACCAGGCTGTCCCTGAGGCCCTTGTGGTCCAGGTGGCCCCCCTGCTGGTCCTTGAGCTCCAGGTGGCCCTTCAACCCCTTGTTTACCTGGAACACCTTGTACGCCCTGTACGCCTTGTATACCTTGGGGTCCTGTTGGTCCAACAACAGTAGGGGTAGATATATTCACTTCTGGAGGCGGACATTTTACTTGAACAAACTTTTTGACCACTTTTAATCGGCGTTCTTTTCTTTTAACTTTACACGGATGTAATATTGCCTTTTTTCTCTTCATACGTTTCTTCACTTCTGAATGACTCACAGTGTGGACACCTCCCTATAGACATGGTTTAATGTACGTATGTAGATGAAAAGATGCGTGGACGAACAACCATTTTAGTAAAAAACTCAGCTAATTCCCAGAAAAAACAATAAAATGGATATCACACCGCCCATACGGTTGATCTAAATTGTTCATAACCATTAATTGAGGCGAGCTGGTTTGCGTAGCGATATTTGTTCAAAAAAACTCATGCCATTTGGGCATGAGTTTCATGATTTAACCACGCAGACGTTCCGAATAATGCCGATTAGTTCGTTTAAAGCTAATAAATCATGCCCATTGAAAGAGAGCCGTCTTAAATCTGCGTCGGGTGTACGACGATATAGGAGTTTTGAGAAAAAGGTAACCACGACCTCCATAACATGTTGAGTTCACTTATGCTGATTTTTCGATTGTAATATTCTTCATCACAATTAATCTTGTGGTCTAACGATTCTGCCAAGTAAAAATGTGTTTCATCATAGCCAACGACGGGAACAAAATGCAAATAACGTTGTTTGGGATGTACTCTAATAAATAAAATAACAGGCACACCCTGACTGATCTGTTTCTTCAACGTATTCACATTTCCTCGTAAGTACATTGCCTGATATCCTAGTTTTCTGAAAAAAACAACGACCGCTTTGGGATATACGGTTCCATCCAGTAATTTGCGAGGATAGGTTTCATATAGCTTTGTTCCGTTGGACTCTACCCCGAAATGTCTCAAGACAAACGCACTGGAAAATGCAGCGCATTCGTAGTTTTTCTGAATATCCAACCGATTTGAAGATTGAATGTAATATGTGCTCGGCACATTGACTGTGTATATGCGATCTTTCTTAGGGAAACTGAAATAAAGGGAGATCACCCAGAGAATAATCAACCAAAGTAATACATTGAGAAACAATTCGTGACCTCCTTCGTCTCACCAAGATGACGTACTCTACCGTTTAAGTATGCCATTCACTAGACAATAAACTATAAGTCACAACATTCTCATAATGGTCATAGACCCATTGAGCTTCTCTGGATGTACCCTCATTTGTAAATCCGATTTTCTCAGGTATTGCTCTGCTTTTAAAATTGTTTTCTGCACATTGAATGATTACACGATTTAACTTCAACTCGTTAAAGAGATATTTAAGCAATTGTTCTATTGATTTGGTAATGATTCCTTTGCCCTGTGCTGACTCAGCTAAAAAATATCCAATGCTCGTTGCTCGATTAGTCCAATCAATATAATGTAATCCTAACATCCCGACCAATTGTTCATTGAACCATATTCCGGAATCAAAACCGTTCCTCTCTTCATAATTATGTGTCCATACTTCTATTACAGAATCTAAATCGCTGGGCGATTGTCTTTTATCAACCCAGAGTAACCACGCTCTCAAGTACTTTCTATTCTCATCAATCAACGCGTACAACTCATCTCTATCTTGAGATTGGATCAGCTTTAATACAATAGATTCATTCACTTGAAAAGGTAACATCCTGTTCCTCCCACTCAATCTAACTATGAAGTTGTTTTAGGTGTTCATTCAACACACCAGTTCTTTAAAACCCATTCTTTAATCTGTTCAGCTACTCCCTCTGCTGTAAGTTCTGTCGTATCAATTGTTTGCATTGGCGGGTCAAATGCAGTTTTCGAATTCTGGAGTAGCCAATTTGCAAAATTCTTGTGATCCTTGATCGAGTTCTCGTCCCACCCACGGGCTCTTAAACGTGTCTCGCGAGTAACATCGTCACAATGCAAATTCATATATAGAATTCGATCAAATCGATCTATGTAATCGGATGATGCAATATTTTCCGGTACCATCGTTCCGCATAAAACAGTCCCTCGTCCACTTAGCGATATGTTATACGCAATCCTCAACCAATTCTCTTTGGCAATCTGCCAATCCACGTTATCGATGATATCCATATCAAAGACGTCAAATTCGGGAAGTTGCTTCCGAACATGCGAAGAGATCGTTGTTTTTCCTGTTCCACTTGCGCCTGTCACTATAAACAGCGGTAATTTTCTCATAACAAGCTCCTTTAGTTAAAATAAATTTTGATTTATTACGTTCTCCATTGATCTGCTTTCAACCCATAAATAATCCTGTTTAAATATGCACCATTAATATATTCGTAATCTCTTAATTCACCTTCACGTTGAAAGCCTAATTTTTCAGGAATTGCGCGGCTTTTGAAGTTGTCTGTTGCTACGCCAATTTCAACTTTATTTAATTCAAGTTCATCAAATGCGTGAGCAATTAACACTTTAATCGATTTTGTAATAAGTCCCCTACCCTCATATTCCTGACCTAGCCAATATCCTATTTCCGTCTTCTTGTTTTCTTGATCAATGTATAAGTATCCAATAGAACCAGCAAGCTCGTCTCCACACCAGATTCCTAACCAATAACCATCATCTTGAGCATAGCGTATACGTGTTCCCTTGATGAAATTTCTTGAATCATCTTCTGTTAATGTCATACTGGGGAACTTCAACCACGCTCCTATATGATCCCTGTTTCGATCGATCAAATTATATAATTGGGGTGCATCTTTCATTGCCAATAGCGATATATAGGTAGCAGTATCCATTTGATATTTAAACATAACCCACTCTCCGATTCATTTCATTTAATCACCGTTTTTTTGCTTTAATCACAAAACTACATCCAGAACATCACTTGTTACCTTCGTTGAAATATGTAATCTCATTACCATTAAGTAAGCTTTTAAAGCCGTTCTTGTAGTAAGGCATAAGCTCATCTGCCTGTGTTATATCCAACCATGCAATCTCAGAGATTTCGTCTGGTCTGGATATCTCTTCTCTCCCTCCGACGATTTCCGCTCTGAATGTGATAAAAATGGCATGTTCCTTGATTTCTTCAAATTTACACTCGTTTATTGCTACAATACCGTGGACGCCAACATCAAGTCCTGTTTCTTCCTTGACTTCCCTGATTGCTGCTTGTTCCCATGATTCATCTGGTTCAACAGCTCCGCCAGGCAGCGACCAGCTTGAACGTTCTACATTTCTTACTGCAAGGACTTTAGATTTGGATGGATTGGTTAGTAGTGAGTATACTACATCGACTCGTTTCATTGATTGAACCTCCTTTCTGATAACTTTTAAATATTATTCTTATCACTGAACTCAATGCAAAAAGGTTGCATCTCAGGTTTTAAGCAATACTCTATTCTTTCTCTGAAGTTTTTCCATTCGACTTTTAAAATGGCTTCTTCAATTGGAAAGAAACCAGAATCTAAACTCTCCGATGATGTCGTTAATTCTCCTCCTATTGGTTTGGCTAGAAATAATGTGTTACATATTGAATTTTCGATATTTTGAAATATTCCACAGAATTTGATGATTTCGATGTCGATTCCGGATTCCTCTTTTGTCTCTCTGATCGCTGCTTGACTTAGAGATTCTCCTTCTTCCACTTGACCACCTGGCATTTCCCATCCTCTTCGGGGTCCTCTAATAAGTAATAATTCATTTTTGTCGTTGATCACAATTGCAGCGGCAGATACGATATGTTTTGGAGGGCTCATGTATTCGACTCCTTCTAGAGAGATTAATATACGTTTGAAGAACAATTTATAACCAGACTAAAAGAAGTTATATATCCCGTCTTCAAAATAATCGTACTCTTCATCCGTTATTCTTAACTTTCCGTACCCGTTATAAAATATTTCTCTATCTCTTTCATTATCAAACGCGTTCTGTTTCGGTCTAATGGCTAATACTACATCATATCTTGGATCGCCATAAGCGACACCTGCCCAGTCAATAACTCCAACAATATTGCATTCATTAACTAGCACATTATCTATAGTAAAATCTCCATGAATGAAAGTGTTCTCTATTGGTTTTGGTCTTCCTTCTTTCAGCTGTTGAAGTAGTTCTTCTGATCCGTCTACAGCAAAGTGAGTAAGATTATATTCTGCTTTATTAAGCATTGTCTCTAACCAAGGAGTGTCATTGTTCAATAATTCAACAGGACAAGAGCATTCATGTATTTTCTTTAAACAAAGCCCAAAGTTAAAAATCGCTTTTTCTTTACTTTGGAGGTCAGGCATCGTAGAGAGAAATTCTCTTAAACTTATTCCATCAATGTAATCCATCAGAAGCCATCTCGATGTGTCCTCAATATGAAATAAATATGCCTTTGGAACAGGGAGTCCCGTATGGTAAAGGTATTGGAGCACCTTATATTCATCTAATAACCATTCATTATAAAGATCGTTTTCTGTCTTCTTAATGATGTACTTTTGGTCAAACGTATCCAGAATAGCCACAGTAGAAGTATGACCTTGCTTAGGAAAAGTGATTTTCTGAACTTTCCCTATATGTTCTTTTATTTCAATTGGGAGATCTTGAATATTCATAGTTTTATCCTTTCTGCTATTTCGGACCTTTATCACGAATTCCACATTTTGAGTAAATTACCTTAATTATTTCTATAATAACCCATGCTACAATATTTGCGAAGTGAATTTAAAAACGCATACATTTATCAACAAATCAAAAAGAACACTCCCGCAGGAGCATTCTCCATGAATCATTAGTCTAAGCGTACATCAGATCCATCTTACTATAATTTTCTCTCACATACGTTTGTAGTTGTACAAGCTGATTTATTGCTTCTCATCTGAGTTCTATTTAGATGGAACTAAAGAAACGACTCGCTATAACCTGACGCAGAGCAGATCTATGATTGTCAAAGGCACTTGCATAATCTCGTTCATGAATTGCTCTACGTTGATGCGAATTTCAGTCACTTTGTGGTAGAAGACGTTGTTAATTACATCGGATTTTAGCCATTTCCATAATCCCTCCTGCTCTATTTATGTATTCAATTCAGGAGATATTTCATTAAGCCCAATTATACTACCGGTCATAAATTCCAGAAAAAAACAGAATTGTTCTATTGGAGATAACTTTACCTTGGAAGTATAACAGCGCGGGAGACATCACATACATTTATAGGAATGGGGCAGATAAGTATTATCAAGCGGTCCGGATTCTCAAACGTTTACTAGGCCGCAAGGCTACTGCTGAGCTGTAGACAAACAAGAGCCGGACACGCTGCTTGATAAAACTCTATAATTAAAAATAGAGCCCCACTAACTTTTAGTAGTGGAGCTCGTTCATAATTTATAAGTCCAATTATTTAGTTAATGCATAGAATAAGAATAACTTGTAGTCCGAGCCCATACCTGTAGCAGTTACAGTTGCTTCAGAGTTACCTCTAGGACCTGAAACGGTTGAGTCAGGATGCCAATTTACATAACCCCAGCCTGTAATATAATTAAAAGTATTAGAAGTTGGATTTTTACTGAGAACCTTTCCAACTAAATTCCGATATTACCCTAAATTTTCTTTGGTAAAGCTGACATTATAGAGAATCCTAAGATTACACTAGCCACAATCACTAAATAGTCATTAACAACAATATATTGATATACAGAATCATTTAACCATCCAAATGAGGCCCATACATAACTTAAAGAAACAATAAGAGCCGGTAAAGTTATCAGTAGGAAACCCGATGTGTCCTGTTGTTTTGTTGATCTCAATTGTCCTCTAATCATTAATCCAAGAACCACACCAATACCTCCGAAGAAAACAATTGGTATAATTGTTATCAAAAAAGGACTAACATCAAATCTCGTTCTGGCTTGCGTAAGTTGGTTATTGAGTAACATAGATCCAACTGCGAATAAAACAATAATTAAAACAAGGTAAGTCAAATTTTTGAGAACTCCATTTGCTTTAGTTTCCATTTAAGTATTCCCCTCTCTTCTGTCGGATATCCTAACTTTAACATTTTTGGGATTTTAAATCCAAATAATAAAAAAATGACTCCTCTAGCTTTATGCCAGTGAAGTCATATTTACCGATGATATCGGATTTGTTCCTATATCACCATAATTATCCTTTTTGTTCAGATTAGTCTGAGACAATGAACCAATCGAAGTTCTCAGGACCTACACGAATAACAGGTACCAGGCTAGTGCCTATAAAAGCAGTGTACGTCAATTGTAGTAAGAGTGGTGGATTGAAATCTTTTGCTGGAAATGTGATAATCTGTGGTGCCAGAGGGCCAAAGTCATTCGTAGATGTCGCGGAATAAATAACTGATTCAGTTGCTAACGTTCCTATTACAATAGTAACCGTGATAACAACCGAGATAACACTTTCAAAGTGTCCTTTAATCGCCATAAAAAAATACACCCCCTAGAATTTCATCGGCTAAACCCAGAGGTTTTTCCAATGTCCTATTCTAGGGGGGTACTTCAGGGGCAAAACGTTGATATATCAGCTTTTTTTGATCAGTTTTGATAACTATGCGTACATCAAGTCCATAAACCCGCGAGTTACATCTCCACCTTCGGCTGGTTCGGGCTGGTCTGCCTGAGCGTGTTCTGCCATGCAAGCCTTCACCGCTTCCTCTGTTGTACAACGATTGGCATCGTCACATGTGTAGCATAATTGAAGCATATATCTGGTTAAATCGTCCGCCTGCGTGAATTGAGTCTGACCGTTGGTTCTCATCTTCATCACTCCTTCTCTTGTTGAGTTAAATATATCACCTTTTAACAGATTAAATTGTGATTTATTTCACAAACTAAACAGAAAAAGAAAGGAACCCTCTGGCTCCTCACTTTCCTTATCTATTCACATCTACAACACTCTACTTTTAAAGCACTTTCCAATGTACACCGCCGTCCACCGTTTGCAATAACAACGATCTTTTGGCATCTGTATTTTCAACCAGTATCCAGCCAAGCTTGGAGGTAACCATCTGCATCTTCACAATCTCAGGATAGTCTTCGAGAATTTTCTCCAGTACACTACTTGCAGGAAGAGCGCTCCATGTTTTGCCCGCATCCTTGGTGTAGTAGGTTATGCCCTTTTGCATCGCCCAACCTTCTAAAGCGTTCAGAAATACCGGTGAAAGGTTACGATTCGGACCCGTTTGTTTGTTTAAAGTGAAATTGGACAGCTTCCAGCTCTTTCCTCCATCTGTTGTGAAGAATCCATTGAATGTCGTGCTCTCCCCTTGGGAACAGGACATTGATATCCAGGCTGACTGCGCTTCACGTCCAAAAAATTGTGGTGAACTAACACTAAAATTACCACACCCGTTGAATTTGTTTCGATCAAAAAAGGATGGCCCAGTATCCCAGTTCTCTCCGCCGTCTGATGTTACATACAACTTCGGTGTACCGAACTCAAGCGCTGTTAAGAAACCATGCTTTGGATCCGAGAAAGTCATCCCCGTTGTGTATCCACGTTTGGAAATCTCTTCTGCTTCCTGTTTGCCGTCTTCATCACTGGATGACATGCGGTTCCAAGTGATTCCACCGTCCTCGGTGAAGTAAAGTTTCTTGTCCTGTTTACCAATAGCGGTATCAACCGTGGTGAGAATCCAGCCTTTCTCAGGAGATACAAATGAGATCGCAGTCACTTTATCCGTTTTGGACAGAGAAGACAGGCTCCAAGTTACGCCCCCATTGTTGGTGCGAAGCACCATGGTATCTGTTCCACCCATGCCTTCACGAACAATCCAACCATGTGCACGATCTACAAAATAAATGCTTTGTCCATATTTAGGGTTAGCCGGAAATTGTACATTTTCCGAAGGTGAAATATTGGTCCAGGTCTTTCCCTGATCCTGAGTGTAGTACAGGCGCAGCGCATTCCGCGTCACACCCCACGCCAATCCTCCGTTGTCATTGAGCAACTGAAAATCGGTCAAACGGGTCTGTATTTGGTACTTGGCCATATCTGCAGATTCTGTACTATTCACAGGGGGAACGACAGTTAATGTCTGCCCTGTATTCCCGGCGTCCTCCTGCTGCTGCGGAGGTTCTGCTACCGGAGGTTGATCTGAGTCGGTGCATGCAGCCAATACAGCTGCTATACCTATAGACAGCAATGCTGTCTGCGCTATTTTAATCCATTGCGAACGCAAGTGGGTTCCACCTCTCTCATCCAATATACAGGCGCGCATGCCTGTCCTATGGCGTTTTATTTACGATTCATCAGAATCCACTGCTCCTATTCTACCACAAACCTTATGTAAAAGGCTCATTGGCTACGTATGCGCTGCCCGCTCCCTTTTTCCGGCTGATGCTCTAGGCTAGATGTCGCACATTTATTACCATTAATTTTATCCTAAACTGTTTTTCGACGGAATAATTGGTAAAAAGACATGAAATGTGAACTATTTTATAGACAACACTCGCTTTATGTTCTCTAATCCCTTAATATGGATGGGAGTATAACCCAAAAAGGAGAGGATATGAACATGACAAATAGTGCAGCTTTGAAACCAAGTCGTGTCGTGATTGTAGGCATGGGTGCGGTGGGAACAACAACGGGATACACGCTAATGTTAAGACAGCGTTCGTCCGAGTTGGTATTTGTGGATGTGAATCATGATAAAGCAACCGGCGAAATGCTGGATATGAACCACGGTCTTCCATTTACGGGAGGCGTGAAAGTTTGGGCTGGCGATTATTCCGACTGCAAAGATGCAGATATCATTATTATTACAGCGGGTGCTTCCCAGAAGCCGGGCGAAACCCGGATTGATCTGCTGAAGAAAAATGCAAGCATTTTCAAAGATATCATTGAACGTATTACTGAAGTAAATTCTCATGGTATTTTGTTAATTGCAACGAATCCTGTAGATATTTTGTCCTATACTTCATGGAAACAAAGTGGATGGCCTGCTTCCCGTGTCATCGGATCAGGTACATTGCTCGATAGCGCACGTTTCCGTTACCTGATTGGTAAGAATAAAGGGATCGACCCACGTAGTATTCACGCCCACATTATTGGTGAGCATGGTGATTCCGAAGTACCGGTATGGAGCTTGGCTAACGTTGCAGGAACAGATCTGGAATTGGATGAAGAAACACAACAAGATATCTTCGATCGCACCAAAAATGCCGCGTATGAGATTATTAATGCCAAAGGAGCGACTTCCTATGCAATCGCCCTTGCTCTGGACCGCATTGTAGCTGCAATTCTCGGCAACGAAGGCTCCGTTCTGAACGTATCCACGTTGCTTGAAGATTACAATGGCGTATCGGATGTTTATCTGGGTGTTCCATGTGTAGTCGATCGCAACGGTGTCCGCGAAATACTGCCTCTTCCGTTGAATGAATCCGAGAAAGTGGCTTTCCAGGCATCTGCTAACAAATTAAAAGAACAAATCGCTGGATTGGAGTAATCCGACCACATAATCATTCATACCGTGAACGATTTAGCATGTTAAACGTTGTGAATTAAGATATCTGTGCTAGCCAAAAGGACCATTTGTTTCTTCCTGAGAGAAGAGGCGAATGGTTCTTTGGTCTGACTTCTATTTATAGGCCTATTTATATATCAGATGTTAGTTTACATAATATTAATTATGTTGTTTAATCCACCATTCAAATTTATACCAATCAAATCAATAACAAAAAAGCCTGTCACTTGGACAGACTCCTTTTTGGATTAAATATTGGCTTTTTTCTTCTAATATGTCGGAAGTTTAACGTCCAGCAGAGCCATAGCCTCTTCTTTCTCCCTACTGGTGACATGTGTATACACCGTTGTTGTTTGAATCGACGCGTGACCAAGCAGTTCCTGAACCGTACGCAAGTCGGCTCCACGCCGTAACATCATGGTCGCGAAGGAGTGACGCAGCTTATGACTGGAGTAATTTTGACGTTGATTGGCTGGTGATTCCTGCTGGAATCGTTCAAAGGTTTCCGTAGATATAAGCTGGATGCTGCGAATCGACAGTCTCTTCCCTTTCTGGGAGACAAATAACGCTTCCTCTTTTGGTCGCCAAGGTTCCAGACGCTCAGCCATCGCTTGAGACAGTACTTTTGCCACAGTCTCCGGTACAGGGAGCGAGCGCCATTTACGACCTTTACCGAATACGTCCAATGTACGCCGCTCCGCATTATAATCTTTGCAATCCAAGGCATGCACTTCTCCAACCCGTAATCCCATATATCCCATCAGCAGAAAAACAGCCAGATTACGTGTGCGATACTTTCCATCTACCGACTCAAGGAAACGTGTCAGCCCACTTTCATCAAGGAAAACGGGCGCACGGTTTTTCTCGGTTTTGGATTTCTTGATCCCAAACGCCGGATTATTGGTTAACAATTCAAGTTCAATGAGGGACTTGTAAAAACAGTTCACCGCCGCATGTTTGCGATTTCTCGTGGCATCACTAACCCCACGCTCCCGAGCGCGGGACAGAAAAGACAGCACATGCAGCTTTTTGACCTGCTCCAGTGACTTTCCTTGAATGGAGACCAGGAATTCCACCACGTCACCCGTGTATGATTTTACCGTATGGCCTGTATATCCGGCGTCCTTCATCCATATGTGAAAAGCTTCAAGCTCGTCCGCATATTGCTCCTGAATCTCCTCGGTCATCATCTGTCTACGTCACCTCGATTCGGTTCTTTATAAGTTAAACAGTGCTCTACGCTTCATCCACAATGACAACGTCAATCAGCGGAATGATCGCTTCGAGTTTGCCTTGACTACGGGTAAGTACAAACGATGGCAATGGATTCTCGTGCAGTCCATTCACGGATTCACAGATCTGAGTATACAGATCCATATGCAACGTCTCGCCTTCACCAGCCACATCAATAACAGGCCAATCGCTCTGAACGCAGGCAGGCCAGTAAGTCAGCTCATTCGCAGGTACGATACTTAATTGTTGAATGGACTGATCAATACGGTAGATCCCTTGCCGTTCAGGTACATCGTCCAGCTTGTCCACAGCAAGTATTCGAGCAGACTGCTCATCTGGTGCAGAATAGAGTGAATAACACCACGGAGTCACGCCCCAGGCGATCGCCATCAACCCCTCTTCCAGCAACGTATCCGACAGTTCCCCTTCCGCAAATTTTTCGATCAGATTATGGTTTCCTGGTCCAATCAGTTCCTCCACACGCTCAGCGAGTCGAGGCAGGTCAGCGAGAATGAATCCCCCTCTGCCGTAGGAATCAAATACATGATGGTTTCTGCTCCACACAGCTTGAGATGGTGAACTCAACGACGCTGCTTCTGCCGGGAAAAGCGATATATATACGGTGATAACTTGCGCATACTTAACCATTGCAAGTTGTTCAGGTTCGAGTGTACCTTCAGCAATACGAGGTGTTTTCATATGCAGGGAGATTCGAAGTTCGTATTCCCCTTCTGCAAATGCTGACCAACCCAGATCAACAGGCTGTTCAACCCCCTCAATAGAAGCAATGGAGATTGTGCTAGCCGGTTTCAGGTTAACAGCATACTGCACGTATGCTAGCTCCTGACCATAGATGATATTGGCATCCTGACGATTGACGGGTGAATCCAACTGTTGTGCAATGACAGATACTTTACGTCCATCCTTCAGAAGGCGCTGCGGATCAATATCCAACTGTAAGGTTTGTGAATCCTCTAATTGTGAAACAATTAATTGCGCCTCTGCAAGTACGGCTGAGTCAGCCAGTGCAAATCCAAAAGCTGCATTTTGATGATCTGAATTCGTATGTAATGGTGTGTTCATGATACATCCCCTCTCTTATGTCTGATGGCATGTCACATCCCCAAATATATTTCATATTTGTCCTAGCCGCAACCCCGACTCCTTGATTAAGTTCGTCACGCCCCTTATTACTTACCCATATATGAAGAAAATTCCAACCTTCCCCTGCTGTTATCATCCTTTATCTTTCTATATAAAAAAAATCCCCATCCCGCTTCGCCTAAGCGATACGAAATGAGGAAAAATGAAGATGTTCTCGGTTAAAGACTCGACTAATCTATTTATCCTTCGCTCTGAAAGCACTCGAGATCCGGCGTGCCGGATTCAGATGACTGTAATGCCGTCCATACGCAAAGTAGATAATCAGTCCGATGATCAACCAAGCAAAAAACGTAATCCATGTCAGAGCCGCAAGGCGTGTCATCAAGTATACACAACCCAAGGCACTCAGAATCGGAATCAGTGGCACAAGTGGAACGCGAAAGCCGCGTTTGAGATCAGGGTTATTTTTTCGCAACACAATAATGCCAAGACTTACGACTGCAAAAGCAAATAACGTTCCGATGTTCGTAAGCTCCGCCAAATGTCCCAACGAGATGAACCCGGAGAACAGAGCCACGATAATGCCCGCAACCCATGTCCCTACAGCTGGTGTCTGACTCTTGCCACTAACCTTGGAGAAGACCGGAGACAGCAGTCCGTCACGAGACATGGAATAGAGCAAACGTGTCTGACCATACATCATGACCAGCAATACGGTCGTAATGCCGGCAATCGCTCCAAGAGATACAATCCAGGACAATCCCTTCAACTGGACAAATTCAAATGCAAACGCAACCGGATCACTTACATTCAACATGTTATAAGGCACGATCCCTGTGAGGATCAACGATACAACAATGTAGAGAACAGTACAGATCGCCAGTGACGCAATAATTCCAATCGGCAAATCCCGTTGTGGCCGCTTAACCTCTTCTGCCGCAGTGGAGACCGCATCAAATCCAATGTAAGCAAAGAATACGGTTGCTGCTCCAGCTGTTACACCTGAGATACCAAAAGGCAAGAATGGCTGCCAGTTGGTTGGCTCTACATAGAAGACACCTACACCAATAAAGATCAACACCACGATAATTTTAATCGCTACCATGATGCCGTTCGCACGAGCCGCCTCCTTCACCCCTCGGGTTAGCAGGAAGGTAATAATTAACGTAATGACCGCAGCCGTGATATCAAAATAGGTTCCCTTTTCCGGGCTGAACGCACTCGTAAGCGCATGGGGTAACTCCAGCCCGAATCCGGACAATAACGTCTGGAAATATCCTGACCACCCACTGGCTACCGCCGCACTTGCGAATCCATACTCCAATATCAGATCCCATCCCAGAATCCAGGCAATCACTTCGCCAAAAGCCGTATAACTATACGTGTACGCACTACCCGATGCCGGTATGCTTGATGCAAATTCCGAGTAACACAATGCTGCGAATGCACATATGATACCTGCCAGTAAAAATGACAGTACAAGGCCAGGGCCAGCATACGTTGCGGCAGCTACACCGGTCAGCACAAAAATCCCGGTACCAATAATAGCTCCTACGCCAAGTGTGGTTAAGTCCAATGGACCAAGCGCCCGTTTCAATGCACTGTTGTTATCGCCCCCGGAGGCAATTGGTTTTTTACGAAATAATGAAGATCGTTGTTCGTTCTCACGCATAGTCATGTTCCTCTCGTCATGAATCTTGAATGTGCAATATGTGCTATGGATGTAGCAGAGATTGATGGCTTCCCATCTGTTCTATGAAAAAGTCATTTGTTCTATCTTATCGATCACCTATAAAAACCTATCGAATTCTACACGTTATCGCGTTGCTTGGTTAAATTTATTTTTAGAGATCACTTATTTTGTTCTTTTATCGCGAAAATTATCATGATCTGTTGCACGTGGTTGAATATGAAAATGGATTTAAAACAAAACTGCGTATAATTTATATTATGCGCAGTTTTTATGAGCCTTAATTTTCGTGAAAAACACTTTATCAGCCTTGTTATCTGAAGTTAAGAAAAAGAGAGCTCTTTTCGTCTTTTTCCGCTGTATCTTCCTCCCTTATCCTGTCTAATTCGACGATATGCAAGCATGTAAAAGAGCCACATCGCATGATATGGCTCTTCCTTTCCTCTTTATACAGCTAGAGGTGTATATGAAAATACGAACTGATCTTATATAGGCTTTTATGAAAAAGTAAATTATGAAAAAGCAATTCTCTCTGCATCTGACATCCGGTATTGGGATAACAAATACTCTTTGCTCTGCATCGCCGCATGACGAATCGCATCCAGATCAACATTCAACAGCTTACCCTCTCGCTTCACGAGTCTACCTGCCACAAAGACCGTATCCACATTGGATGGATTGGCAAATTGCACAACAGCGCCGATTGGATCATGAACGGGGAACATATTCAGATCGGTGGTACGAATCATGATCAGATCCGCTTCCTTCCCTGGGGTCAACGTACCCACCTTCTGCTCCAATCCCAATGCTTGGGCACCAGCTGAAGTAGCAAATCTCAGCACTTGGCTGGACTGCAAGTTCAACTCACCAGGCATCTCACCCTGCTGCAGAAGTTGTTCATTAGCTCTGGATCGTTCAGCCTGAAGTGCAAACTTCATCTGCGAGAACATATCTCCGCCTGTGGACGTCACTACATCTACACCAAGTGTAGGGGTTCCCCCATGTTCAAGAAAATAGCCGGTGGCCGGATATCCATGACCCATCATCATTTCAATCTCAGGTGTGACCGACAAGGAAGCGCCGCTATCTGCCAGCATTTTGTATTCATCCATACCCATGGTGTTACCATGAACGATATTCACCCGTGGACTTAACAGTCCCGCTTCGTACAAGTGACTAATCGAGCGATCCACAGACCCCCAACTGCCAAATCCGGCATGCATGGAACAGATCGCATCCAGTTCTTGTGCTAGTTCGATCTCTTTCACGGTTGTATCCCAATGACTGAATTCTGGGCCACGAATGGCAAGCCCATAGGTAAGTAATTGATCCCGTGATGAAAAATAACGTTCTTTGACTCTTCTCACATCATTATTCGAATACGTGAGTTGACTATCCCGATTCCAGTAGTCCGTCTCCCCAGGTACTCCGTGAGCAAATACCGCCCGAATGCCAGCATCCTGAAGTCCGCGAATCAGTTCATCCGTATGGTCAGGGGAATACGGCATGCTCCAATCCATTACTGTCGTCACTCCTGCGTTAAGCGCTTCCAAGGAACCGAGCAGGTTGGCAATATAACTATCTTGTGGACGGAGCTTGCTTCCCATCGCACCATAATAGAGATTTTGCAAATAAACTGGTAACGACCAGTTGGTTCCCGCTGTTTTGACCAGTGATTCCCACATATGCCGATGCGTGTCCACCAGCCCAGGCATAATAATCATGGATGAAGCATCAATGATCTCCGCATCCGGAATATCCAGGTCGGGCTGGATCGCCATGATCAGTGAATCCTGAATCAGAACGTCCGCCCGCTTATACTGTCCAATTCGAGCATCCATCGACAACACACAGCCATTTTTCAACAGATAACTTGTCCGCACAAGACACATCTCCCATCTATTTTGGTTTGAAAGACGATCATATCCTGCTTACGAATCCGTACTGCTTCTGACTATTTTTTCGCTAGTATATATACATTATATAGTTATTGTTAGTATTTATCAATTTTGGAATTTGCGTTTTGCCCGAAATCTTCTAACCTTCATCAGATTGCCACACATCTTATCATCACAGTACTTCTGTGTTCTGCTTCGGGTATCATCATAGAACATCCAGCGACAATCCGAATTATCACAGACCCGAATCCTCCCCGCTTCTCCCTCCACCAAAGTCGTAGCAAAATCAGCAGCTACCTCAGCCATCACCTGATGCCAATGTGCTTCTAAAGCTACCAGTTGGAGTTTCAGTTCATGATCAATTGTAGTCAATGTCCTTCTCACATGCCCTGCTTCCATAACGCCATTCAACCATTGTTTTTCTATATCTGTTAATGATGCTCCAGAAGACAAGCGGCCTCCAAGAGCCATCAATTCATTCCTGAAGTTTCTCATCGACAACTCATCTTCCGGAGATGCAGGAACAGAAGCGTTAAGTTGCCATCGATCCAGAAAGTCTTGCTGCCAACTCGCCTTCCCAAGCCTGTCCTCCGATCGATCTCCCCCACGCCAGTCGTGATAATCGCTGTTTACAAAATCGGTCCATAACCTGTCCATATATACCTCCGTATATCGTAACCACCTAATTATATAAAGAAGGTTACAACTCGTCTTTGATGTGTTATATTAAGTGTAACCTTATTAATCAGTTTTAGCTAGTTACATCACAAATCACAATAATTCGCAAGGAGGAATAAGCAATGACAAAAACAACAGCACTAGATGTGTTACTTATTCAAAAGGATGATACCTGGGATCAATGTAATTGGATTGTACCTTTGTCGAAATCCTTGGAGGGTCTTACAGCAGAACAAGCAGCCTGGATTCCACCTTCAGGGGGATTAAGCATCTGGCAGTTGGTTAACCATATGTATTATTACAACCATCGCTTATTGTGTCGCATGCAAGGTAAGGAGCCTACCCTTCCTTCTGTAGACTCCAATGAATACACATTTGGGAATTCCGGAGATCCTACGGACGCAGTCGGATGGAATACACTGCTACAGGGTACAACTCGATTAGCCCAACAGTTGAGAGATCAATTAGCTGCACTACAAGTGTCTGAACTTGAAGCCGCATATATGGACTCCGAAGAGAAATGGGCACACGAACTAGCTCGCTGGGTACTCCATGATGCGTATCACGCAGGTCAGATCGTGCTCCTCCGCAGACAGCAAGGAAGCTGGAAAATCATTTTCTAAAAAAATGCTTGAACTGCTAGCGCTTACAGGAATAAGATGAACTTATTAATGTTACAGCTTGTTCAACACACTATATAATTGAATAGGATCTTCGGGGTAGGGTGCAATTCCCAACCGGCGGTGATGTTCTTCGGAACCAGCCCGCGACTCGCTATTTGTTCTTAACGAAGGACATCTAGCGACTGACTTGGTGTGAATCCAAGGCCGACGGTACAGTCCGGATGAGAGAAGATCAACACATTGACATGCCGTTCACGGGAAGGCCTCTTTCCTGACGCATGTCCTTGGATGAGCCCCCGTTTATTTGGTATATACCAAAACGGGGGCTTTTGTCGATTTTGCCAACTGAAGATTCCGTGTTCTGACGAAGGAGTCCTGAATATGGAAAAGACATCAGCAGCATCACCTGTTTACCGCAAGGAACGAAGTAATACCGGATTCTGGCTTGTAGTTCTCGGCGCCGCCTTATGGGGTGTAGACCCACTTTTCCGCATTATTTTGCTAAACACGATGACATCCACGCAGATTGTACTGGTGGAACACATCATCGTCAGTCTTATTGCCATACCCGTGCTGTGGAAATTTCGGGCTGATCTGAAAAACCTGCGTGCTCGCCACTGGATTGCCGTGATTTTTATCTCATGGGGAGGATCAGCACTTGCAACGGTATTGTTCACCATGGCGCTTACACATAACGATCCGAATACGGTGCTGTTATTGCAAAAAATGCAACCACTCTTCGCTATCGTGCTGGCTAAGCTTTTATTAAAAGAAACGTTGCCACGTCGCTTCGGTGGATTGTTCTTCATAGCATTAGCAGGAACGTACCTGCTTACATTTGGCTTCACATTGCCATTAGGTAATTGGGACAACTGGATTCATGCTGGAAGCTTGTTGTCCCTTGGGGCTGCTGCCTTATGGGGAGGTTCAACCGTTATGGGCCGATTGATGCTGGGGCAGGCGCGTTATGAAACGGTCACCTCCCTGCGCTTTGTCGTTGCTCTCCCGCTCCTGATCTTTATGACGTGGAACGAAGGTGCGGCATGGACGTTTCCGTCCGGAACGGGTGAACAGACTGCGGTCATCCTCAACATTCTCGGTCAGGCATTGTTACCAGGTTTGCTCAGTCTTCTGTTGTATTACAAAGGTCTGTCGTCAACCAAAGCATCTGTTGCAACACTCGCGGAACTTAGCTTCCCGATGGCGGGTGTGTTGGTGAACTGGATTGCTTTCCGTACACTGATTACATGGGAGCAACTGCTTGGTTTTATCCTGATCTGGGTGGCACTCTTCGCCATTTCCAAACAGCAGGAACGATCATTAACTGCGGCCGATGCGGCACCAAAGCTGCGAACAGAGTAAGGATATTTCCGAAGATCACGTGTAAACCAATAATCAAATATAAAAAATAAAACCATTGCACATCGAATTAGATGAGCTGTGGTTTTTTTTACTTCCATTTATTCGGTTTATTTCATTTATCGAAATTACTTAATCATTTTCTCAATTAGCACTATGAGCTTTCCCCTGTGCTTTATTTCTATATCGCAAATGCAAATGCCCCTCTTTTCCCTCCTCTCACACCGAATATCAAAATCATCGCGCTAAGTCTCTTCTATGTTTTGTCTTTTGTCTAATCCGGTGGTACGATGACATATGGAATAAACAGATGAATTATATTCAGAGAGGAACGATCATGATGTCTTCATTCTCATATACCTCCTACGACGCCGTAGGTTTGGCTGAACTGATCCGATCCCGGGAAGTATCCCCGGTTGAAATGCTGGAAGCGGCGTTTGCACGCCTTGAAGAAGTGAATCCGCAACTTAATGCGGTTATTCGTACATATGAATCTCGCGCACGTGAGGAAGCCGGTTTGGTTCGCCCTGGAGAACAACCTTTTGCCGGTGTGCCCCTGCTCCTGAAAGATATCTCGCAATCCTTGGAAGGTGAATTTCTGACTTCAGGCTCCCGTTTGTTCAGCGAGCATCGTGCATTACGCAATTCCAATTTTGTCACTCGACTCCGTGATGCAGGTTTTATCTTCATAGGACATACCAATACGCCTGAATTTGGTTTGAAAAATATTACCGAGCCCCGTCTTCATGGTCCAACTCGCAATCCATGGAATATCAATCACTCCCCGGGTGGTTCAAGTGGGGGTGCCGCTGCCGCTGTAGCTTCGGGTATTGTTCCTCTTGCCGGAGCCAGTGACGGAGGAGGTTCGATTCGTATCCCCGCTTCCTTTAGCGGATTGTTTGGATTAAAGCCAACCCGCGGGCGCACACCTGTAGGACCGGGAGTTGGTCGTCAATGGCAAGGCGCATCGATTGATTTTGCCCTCTCTCGCTCGGTTCGGGACAGTGCTGCATTGCTTGATACGTTACAAGTCATTCAGCCCGAAGCTGCGTTCCATGCTCCACTCTTTCCAGGCAGTTACTTGGCTGATATGAGCTATCCACATCAACGCAAACTGAAAATTGCATACACAACGGATTCGCCCGTGGGAACACCTGTCAGCGCAGAAGCCAAAGAGTCTGTATACAAGCTCGTTCGCTGGTTGGAAGATCAAGGACATCATGTTGAAGAAAAACTTAGTCCAGTCAATGGAGTTCGGTTGATGGAGAACTATTACATGATGAACAGTGGTGAGATGGCCGCGATGATCTCTTCCATGGAACGATCCATGGGCCGGGCTCTGACCTCCGATGATATGGAGATTGAATCTTGGGTTCTGGCTGAAGCAGGCAAAAAGGTGTCCGCTGCGGAATTTGTACATAGCTTAGCTGAATGGGATGTAGCTGCAGCTCAGATGTCCACTTTGTTCGAGCGTTATGACTTCTACGTCACACCTGTTAATGCTTTTCCTGCGCCTAAGATTGGTGAATTAACACCTCATGACGAACAGATCCGTAATCTGTTGCGAATTAGTGAATTGGACAAGACCCAGCAGCAGCAACTCATCTATGAAATGTTTGAGCCAAGTCTTACGTTTACACCTTTCACCCAGCTTGCAAATCTGACAGGCCAGCCTGCGATAAGTGTACCTCTGCATATGACACCTGAAGGTTTGCCAATGGGTGTTCAAGTGATGGCAACCAAAGGACGCGAAGATTGGTTATTACATCTGGCTGCACAGCTTGAACAATCAGACCTCTGGATTGGGATGAGAGGTAATCCACTATTTCCAGCATAAAGGCGTATTATGTGGTGTGTTAAATTTACCATTGGATGTTCCTGCCTGAGTAGAGTGCGTCGCCATAACCGTGCATGAAAGCTTCATCTGCTCCGCATACTGAAAGCAAACAGTAGCGGAGGAATGTGACAGATGAATACGAATCAGCGCCATAAACAGTCTTATCGTATCCCAGCCAAAACGGGATATGCCTTGAAAGTAAGCAAAGGTTCTTTACTACGCATAACGGATTTGGAGGGACAGCAAGTCATTGATTTTGTGGCATACGATGCTAGAGATGCTAACCATCGCTTGGACCCCGGCGTGACAATGGACGTATTGCGTACTTACCGAATTAAACCGGGACAGTTTGTGTATTCCAATCAATATCAACCTTTACTCAAGATTGTCCGTGACACCGTTGGGGTACATGATTTCTTCAACTCCGCTTGTCGTCCAGAGATGTATGAGGTGTTATACGACAAAAAGGATCACGCCAGTTGTTATCACAATCTGAACACGGCACTGGAACCCTTCGGGATTCTACCACCAGATCAACACTACCCATTTAACCTGTTTATGAAGTCCGTTGTAGACAGTGAAGGCAAAATTGATGTTGTAGCTCCCGACTCTCGAGCAGGTGATTATATCGAGATGGAGGCATTAATGGATCTCACAATTGGGCTCTCCGCCTGTCCTTGTGAAGAAAGCTCATGCAACGGCTACAACTGCACCCCAATTCAATTGGATGTGGAACTTTAACAGAATAACAAGGCCTTGACGCAGTATGAGATAAAAGTAGTTTGTTCTAATTCACTCCTTGCGGGAATACGATGACTTGTACCCATTTTCTGTGACAACTGGTACAATTCATCGAACCCGTTAAGGAGTGAACGTGTTTATGTCTGTACTGTTCAGTTATATCATTCTGGGAATATCATTGTCCGCTCCAATCGGTCCGATTAATGCAGCTCAACTGGACCGTGGAGCCCGCCACGGATTCATGCATGCCTGGATTCTAGGACTCGGAGCTATGTTTGCAGATTTGGTGTATATGCTGCTGATTTATTTTGGAGTTGCCCATTTTCTGGACACGCCGTTCATGCGCTCTTTTCTCTGGTCATTTGGCAGTTTTATTCTGATTTACACGGGAGTGGAAACGCTCTCGAAGCTGAAGCAAGGCATTCAAGGTACATCTACTGCGGAAGCGACTGTTCGAAAATCATTTATATCCGGATTTTTGATGGCCCTGTCCAATCCACTGAATATTTTATTTTGGCTTGGGATCTATGGCTCTATTCTCGCGACAACTGTGAAACATACGGACACGGCTCATTTGCTGCTCTACAGTTCAGGCATATTCATTGGTATTCTGGTGTGGGATGTCATTATGGCTGGCATGGCCAGTCGATTCCACAAACATAGCAGTGAGAATGTATTGCGCTGGATCTCTATCATTTCGGGAATCTGCCTGATCGGATTTGGTTTGTATTTTGGGTACGAAGCTGTACGTTCCATTTTTTTCTGACAACAAAATCAGGCTGGACAGTCACCCAACTTCCCCCACATTAATACTGTAACGGTATCATGTGGAATGGAGTTGGGAATCAATGGCGGAGCTGTATAGTGCCGACGAAATAAACACCTTGTTTGAGCGTCTTCCATCTTGGCAGCAGGACGCTTATTCGCAATTTGGTAAAATGATCGCCGACGAAGATAATACGTATCCATGTGTACCTGGACGAATGGGGTTTCTGTCAGGACATTTAAGGTATGGCTTTACGTGTGACCCCCGATCAGAACAGGCTGCCGAAGATATGGCGGATCTGCTTAGACAATATGGTCCTGTATCCAGAGACACCGGTCATTACGCTTCCATGGTGGTAATCTGTGAGACACCAAGCGATCTGAAAGATCACACAACGGTAGAGCAATATCAGACGTTATTCTGGCAAATGCTTAATCGGGTGACTTCACACGATACCGAGCCGTGGCCGGAACATATTTCAACGCATCCTCATGATTCAACATGGGAGTTTTGCTTTGGCGGAGAGCCTTACTTTTGTTTCTGTGCTACTCCTGCACATGAACTCCGAGCCAGCCGACATTTTCCATATCTCATGTTTGCCTTTCAACCACGGTGGGTATTCGAATCCATTAATGACAACACCCCTCTTGGCCGTAAAATGAAAACCTTGATTCGCAAACGTCTCGCTGCGTATGATGCTGTACCTGCTCACCCTTCGCTGATGTGGTATGGTCAGCAGGATAATCTGGAATGGAAACAGTATTTCCTGCCTGATGATGAGCAGACACCTTCCAAATGTCCATTCATGCGGATGAAGCAAGCCTTAGGCAAGTTGACGAAATAATCTTAAAGCACTATTAATCCGTTGTACTACCTCCACAAAAGTTGCTGAGAGTTGCTTATGGTTTGGATGGTGCTGACTGCGGTGGTTTCGAGCCACGTACCTTATGAACAACATACGTGATGATCCCAAGGAACACCAAAAGTCCCACACTTGCCAGCAGACCCGTTCTGCTGGCTTTTTCCATCGCTGTCCCAGCCACAGCAGCCACAATTAATACTATGGCAATCCACACTTTGATGCGATTCCACTTCACGGGCTTCATTTTCTTAATGTACGTGATGCAGATGAGTAGCCATGTATACATTAATACCAGACTACCTGCTGTCGTCACATATTCAAACAGACTCTTGGGCATCCATAATGCCATCAACGTAGACAGGAGTAATCCGGCCGCTGTGCAACACAATGCCTGAAGTGGCATGTCCTTTTTCCCCCAGGTCTTCGTGAACAGCTTTGGTGCATCTCCATCTTCTGCGAGTTTCACCAACATGGACGTAATGGCATATAACGAAGCCACCATCGTCGAGAATCCGGCTATAATCAGAATTCCATTGAGAATGTGGACCACAACGGTGAATCCAATAGTTGACATGGCTTTGACGAGCGGACTTTCATCTGGAGTTAACTGAGCTGAAGGCACAAGCAACAGGATCAACGCAATTGAAATGACGTAGAGTGTACTCACCGATAATAGCATCACTCGACCTGATTTCACTGCATCTTTTGGTTCTTTCAGGTTAGCAGCCATCAAACCCATAACCTCGATCCCGGCAAAAGCAAAAAATGCATAGATGAAACCGGTCCATACCCCTTTACCTCCATGCGGGAACCATTCATTCTTCAATTGCTCTGGTGTCACTTTTACAGGTAACCAACCCAGACAAGCCGCTCCTGCTATAGCTATAAATGCAACCGTTGCAGCAAGTTTGATTACAGCAAGAATATTCTCCGTTTTGGTTAATCCCTTCGCTCCCAGTGCAGCAATGAACAGACCTATAGCGGCATAGATCGCAACAAATGCCCAAAGCGGAAACTTGGGAAACCAGAATTGAGAGAACAGCCCAAGTGCCGTTAATGAGCTGCCCATGATGAGCATTTCAGAGAACCAGTACATCCATCCACTACCAAAACCAGCCCAAGGTCCGAATGCTTCGCCCGCGTACGTTCGAAAAGCGCCTTCCTTAGGATCATCTGCGGTCATCTGTGCCAGCGCACCAAATACAAAGTAAGTACCTGCTGCCGCCAGCACCAACAATATAAGTACGGATATGCCGGCCCAATGGATCGCCAGACTGGTCCCTAGAAAAAATCCCGTTCCCAGTGTGCAACCCGCGCCAAACAAGGATAGACTGACCCAACTTAGTTTTTCGTCGTCGTTTTTACGGTGTTGCTGACTTTTCATGAAGCTCCTCCTTCTGCCTTATCCCCTTACGATTTACAGGTCATGGAGGTTTTATGTCTGTATTGCCAAAAGAATTGTTATTGGTTTACATAATAATTAATATGTTAATATTATTCTGATAATGAATTTAAGCTGTATGCTTTTACGCATCATTCATAAAGATATATTCCCAATCCTATTTAAAATCCGCACAAAAAAGTATTGACTTCAATTGCTTAAAATGGTTTTCCTTTTAAACTTGGTGGTGCGTCAATGTGACTATATAAGAGATGGTAACTAGGGTGAGAAAATGATCTTTCTATTGTGAATTTTTCATATATTGAAATATTATAAAATAAGTCGTTATTTCTTTTAAATTGAACGTAGAATGCCTCTTTTTCGTATTATCTCAATAGCTTCGTCATTTTTTATAAATTTAGTTGTTTTAAAGAAGGGCTACTTCCTGGGATTTTTCCTCTTTCATCTTTTTTCGCCCGTTTTCGGACTAGGCTGACGTATAGGCATTATTCTCTAGTATTTTTCACAGCCTCTTTTCCAATCATTGTTGTGAATTTTTCATATGTTGAAAATATTTTATGTTGTCGTAAAAAAAGCCGCCATAATGGCGACTTCGCGAATATTTCCAAATTAAGTCCGGCCAGTCCAATCTGCTCCGGCGATTTCTTTCCATCGTGCTCTAATCTCATCATACAGTTCCTGCGGAAGTGGCCCTTTAGCCACAAGGTCGGCATTTTGCTGCCAGCGATTGGGCTTGGCTGTTCCTACAATAGCCGTATCTACACCTTCGGTACTTAGTGTAAATCGCAGTGCTGTCTCCACTGCTGCCTGGGCATCTTCACCCAGAAAACCATAGTTAAGTTCGCTTAAGCGCTTCCAGTATATAAAGGGATAAGCCTCTTCCGAAAGTGTTTCATACGTCCAGGCCGCATTGGCAATAGGTCTTTTCGCGATAACACCCATGTTTCTTTTTCTTGCCTCAGGCAACGTAAGATCAATTGCTTCCTGATCTGCGATATTTAATGAAGTCTCAAGGCTGTCAAATACTCCGGTCTGAATCGCATATAGCGCATCTGTTGTATCCCCACTGTATCCGATAAATCTGGTCTTTCCTACTTCCTTGGCACGCTGTAGCACTTCGATTACTGCTCCTTGTCGGAGTACTTCTTCGGAGCAGCTATGCAAATGGATAACATCCACATAGTCCGTTTTCAGCCGTTTCAGACTACGGTCAATTGTTTGCTCCAGTACTTTGGCATCCCAATCCGGACCTTCGACCCCGGCAGCATGTCCACATTTGGTGAACAAATAGTAGTCATCACGCCGATGTGACAGCACCTCACCGATTAATTCCTCGCTGTCACCGTAACATTCAGCCGTGTCAATTACGTTTAATCCCGCATCCAGGGCACTATTCAGCAATGTCGCTACATCCGTTTTGGATACATTTTTGCCTATTTCCGCTCCGCCAAATCCAAGTGTACTTACGTTCATGCCAGTATTACCGTACTTGCGCGTTTCCATGGTTATCTTCCTCCAAGTTCAGTGAATTGGGTACAGATAAATAGAAATACAGATTAACTTTTTCCCTATGTTATTACTCAAGAGTTGGTTATGCCACCCACTTTTCCATTACAACCAACTTCATTTATTTAGAAGCCATAAATGGACATTCCACCGTCAACCAGTAACGTCTGACCCGTTATGTATCCGGCTGCATCCGATGCCAGGAACACGACCGGTCCTACCACTTCCTCCAGTTCTCCAACGCGCTGAAGCGGTGTGCGGCTTACAATTTCCTGCAAATACTGGGGATCATCCAGCAGTTTTTCAGTCAGAGGGGTTCGGAAATACCATGGCCCTACTGAATTGACACGGATTCCATACTTGCCCCATTCCAGTGCGAGCACTTTGGTCATATGAATTAACGCAGCTTTGGTCGCGCCATATACAACCCCTGTCCGCAAAGCCGTGTGACCGCCTACCGAAGAGATGTTAATGATCTTCCCGGTCCCACGTTCTTTCATATGCTGACCCGCCAATTGCGAAGCGAAGAAAGCCGATTTTAAGTTTGTCTGCATGATGGTCTCCCACTGCTCGTCCGTCACTTCAAGTGCTGGAGTCCGTATGTTCATACCTGCGTTATTCACCAGAATGTCCAGACTACCCATCTCCGATATTGCCTCTTGAAACGTCTCTTCCATTTGTTCTTTTGATGTCACATCCGCCGTCAGAGCTAGCGCTTTACGCCCTGTCTGTTCATAGATGTAGGCGGCTGTCTCCTCAATTTCTTTCATCGTTCGGGATACAAGTACAACGTCACTGCCTGACTGGGCAAGTCCAATCGCAATTGCTTTTCCGATCCCTCTCCCTGCACCTGTCACCAGTGCTGTCTGTCCATCGAGATGGAATGTGGGTACATTCATGCTACTCACTCCTTCATTAGATTCTTTATTTCAGTATTCAAGCAGAATGCTTTATATGTAGGTAAACCCTGATGGGAATCAGGTTACAAAATACTGGCTTGGATTGCCCAGTTCCGGATGGAACTTCTCTCGAAAACGGCCTCCGGTATAATCCCCTATAATTTTTCGCCAGAACGCTTGGGCAATGACATTGTTACGAACCTGGGTCACTTTCCATCTTCCTGGAAAACGTTTAAACAGCTCATAGGCTGCCCGAGTTCCCACCCCACTGCGCCGATATTTTTGCATTACAAAAAATTCAGTCAAATAGTAGTCGTTATCCTTACTTCCGGGCTCCAATTTCTCCACCAGAGCAAACCCTGCAGGTGCCCCATCACTTGTAATCAAAAAAGGAAACTTGCGGTCCTCTTCTGCCCAGAATGCCTCCAGACCCGGATATTCCGGAAAAATTCCGTTACTGTCCACATCAATATTCAGGTATTTGGTAAAATCATATAGATAAAATTGCATTAAATGCCGAATCACCTGACTGCGTTCCCGGGGAACCAGTTCTATTTTCATATTCATCCGGTTCACCTCCTCTGCTCTACGTATACTGATTACTTTAAAGGTTTACGCGCCGAAGGGCAAGGAAGCATACCCTACTTACTGCCTGCTTTGGTGAACAAGCTGTGAGCATGTAAATTATGGTACACTAGAGCATAGAATACTAATTCATTAAATATTAATTTTATATGTTTTTCACATGGAGGTGTCGAACTTGACCAACGTGCAAAAAGAGATTGATCGACGCAAGCTGGATGACAAACTACCTTCCATGCCTTGGTTCGTTCAGCAATTCATGGACTACAAGCTGCCTGACCTGTCCCCCTCTACCCTGCTCGAATATCTGAGAGATTACGAAGCTTTCTTCGGATGGTTGCGAGCAGAAGGGCTGTCCGAGGCAAGTTCTAATAAAGAAGTAACTTTGAATGAACTGGAAGTCCTACGCATGGATTCAGTTACCGCCTATCGGTTATTTCTCACAACCAAACGGGAAGGAACAAACTCCAGAATTACCGTCTCTCGCAAACTCTCTTCCCTTCGCTCCCTTTTCCATTACCTGAGCCAGATTGCGGAAGATGAAGACTTTTATCCTTTGCTGAAGCGGAACATTATGGCCAAAATCGAGATCAAGCGTACCCATAAACCCAAGGACACCGCTGCCAAACTCAAAGGTAAAATTCTGGAGGAAGAGGAACTGCTGGAATTTATCGGCTATATCCTTGAAGGTTACGCTGTTGATATGGAGAAGAACAAACAGGCACTGTACTCCCATGAAATCAACAAAGAACGGGACGCCTGTATTGCCAGCCTGATTCTGAATTCCGGCTTACGGGTGTCGGAAGTTGTGAACCTGAACGTCGATGATCTCGATCTGAACAACAAACTCCTGTATGTTTATCGCAAAGGTAACAATGATGAGACGTACAAAACACCCGTTTATTTCAGGGAGCAAGCCAAGGACGAACTCGCAACTTATATGAACCTGCGGCAATCACGTTACCGTACGCCCAAGCGGGAGAAAGGTCTGTTCATTGCTTTGCGTAACGGAGATTCAGAAGGCAGTCGAATGACCAAAAGAGCGATTCAGGCCATGATCATGAAATACGCCAAGCGCTTTGGCAAACCCTACTTGACCGTGCACAAATTACGCCATTCATTTGCAACCGACTATTATTTGCAAAATGATATTTACAAAACGAAGGAGCAGCTTGGACATGCTTCTACGGAAACAACCGAGATCTATGCTCACCTTACCGACAAAACGATGTCCGAAGCCATCGAACGTCGTACTGATGACGGGATGTAACATCCCGAACAGAATAAAAGCAGCAAGCCACATCAAGGATTTCGATCCGAGAAAGGTCTGCTGCTTTTTTGTTTTTTTGCATCATTCAAGAAGAAAAGCATAAGTAGATATGATTATAGTTTACATAATAAATATTACGGTATATTTGAAAAGGATCAATCACGCTCTCTGTACATTCAATCATGTCTAGCCACCATAATATCCCACTTCTTGACGTTTCCACGATTCGAATTCACGATTCTGCCTTCACTCGCTCTCAACCATCGCTAACAACGCTTTGGCTATATCCACCGTTTCATGAACCGAGTACCATGTTATATCTCTGCTTACGGTGCTCCGCTCTATAAACTGCTCTGATGGTAACCATGAGATCATACCCACTACCCCTTCAAGCTGATCAATCAAGGTCAGATCTTCCTCTTCTCGAACCATCACGAATTTGGGATAAGTAGCATCCTTGAATCCTTCAATGACAATCCAATCATAACCGGACAGATGACTTAACATATCCTCCAACTTGGTTGCCTGTCGCTCCATAATCGCAGTACGTTTCTCTGACATGACAACCACCGCCGAGGCCCCAGCCTCTCCAAATTGATACGAATCCGTTCCTTCTTGATCCATCTCAAAATGGTCATGTCCATCATGCTTAATCGCAGCTACCTTAAGTCCCAAGGAAGAAAAGTGCCCGATCAACGCGGCTGTCAGGGTTGTCTTGCCCGTGTTTTTGTATCCAACAATCTGTATGATATGTGGTTTTGTATCACTCATTGTAGTCATCTACCAACTACCTCACATGACCTGTGGGAAGTTTAATAATACGTACCTGCTCACCCGCAGGAATACCTTTTTTCTCAGGTGGAACAACAATCAGGCAATCACTGTCCTTAATGGTGATCATCACGCTGGATTCATCTACACGGGCGGCAGCCGGTATCGCGTACACCATGCCGTTGCGGATCTCTGTGCGTCCACGAACGAATCGTGTAAAATTGTTCACTTTGGTGTACTCTTCTTCCAAGATCGCAGTCCATTCTTCCAAATAAGGATGAGCATCCGCCTGCATGGAACGAATGGTTGGACGAACAAACAAACTAAAGCCCACAAAACAAGCCCCAGGGTTACCGGAAAGTGCAAATAGCAATTTATCTTTATATACAGCAGCTGTAGTCACACTGCCTGGTCGCATCGTCACTTTGTTAAACAACATCTCCACATGCTCTTCCAGCACAAGTTCGCCCATAATATCATAATCCCCGACGGATACACCACCTGTGGTCACCACGATATCATTATCTTGAATGGCTTCTTCCAGTTTGGCCCTTGCTGTATTCACATCGTCCGCAATAGAACCGTACATCACAGGCTCTCCACCTGCTTCAACAACCAGAGAGCGCAGCATGTAACTGTTGCTGTTTCGAATCCGACCTGGTTGCAATGGCTCATCTACATCAAGCAATTCCGTGCCGGTTGCGAATATCGCCACCTTTGGACGTTGAAATACGGGAACTTCTGCTATGCCAAAAGTAGCTAACACGGACTGCTCTCCTGCCCTGATGATCGTTCCTGCTTCGAGCAGTTGCTGTCCCTCTTGGACTTCCAGTCCAATTGGGGTGATGTTAGCACCCGACAATATGTGCCGTTTCAATGCAATCCATTGTTCTCCGTTCTCTACCTTGCTCTCGGTCATCTCCATCATGACTACCGCATCTGCACCTTCTGGAACCTGTGCACCGGTCATTATTCGAGCCGTCGTACCTGAAACAATGGTGTGGTCCGAGGTGTAGCCGCAAGGAATTTCATCAATTACTCGAAACCAAACTTGATGATCACTCGAAGCATCTATGGTATCTGTACTTATAATCGCGAATCCATCCATACCCGATCTCCGGAAGAATGGATACGGATGAGGTGCCTGAATGGTCTCTGCAAGTGTGCGGCCATGAGCAGATTCAAGATGAACTTTCTCTATGGAGCCAACAGTAACTCTTGCAGCTATTTTGGCCTGGGCATCCGGTACCTGTACAGCTGTACGATTGAATTTGGCAGTTGTCATATCATGTGAATGTGAGTTCATTTTCAAAAGTATTCTTACCTCCTAGAGACATATCATCTTTTAAGAAAGTGTAGCCCGAATACTGTAAGATAACAAGTACATCACTTATTGAATCCTGTGACAAACTCTTATTTCTTACAGGTGTAACATTCCTTGACCTTTGTTCAACATGAAAGGCATCTTGTCTGCCCATAATATAATTGACAAACGGAGGCGATGATCATGAGTAAACGATGTGAATTATGCGGAAGAGAACCTGTGAATACGACTGTTCATCATCTGACACCCAAAGAAATGGGAGGAACATTTCTGCCAACGGCCAACCTGTGCATCCCCTGTCACAAACAGATTCATTCGCTATACACTAATCGCGACATTGTAACGCTTGGACTCACGGACCTGCAATCCTTGAGACAGGATGAACGAATGATTCCATTTATCCGCTGGATTCGTAAACAGCCTGCTTCAACGATTCCCCGTGTGCGCAAATCCAATCATGTTCGCAAATCATAAACCAAAAAGAACAGTTCCAAGGTCATGTGCCGACGAGGTGAATCCGCCTTCCCTTTTCACTGTTCTTAAATGAACTATGCGATTGGCAGCCATCCTTATGATTAGATGTTTATTATCTTCGCCTCTTAATTCGGCCGCCGCCCACTCTGGTTTTTGGTTTTTTGTAGGATTTCTTAGGTGAATCAAACAACCCGCCCAGGCCACCACTGCTTTTGTTACGATCAATGGTTCCCTTGCTCTGATCCTTGTTGCGGTTGAATAATCCTCCGCCAGATCCCACGCTTGAATCTTTATCGCTTCCGCGCCTTGTAATCGTACCTTTCCGATCAACAGTAATGGGTGGAGCAAGCTTCTTGTCATTACTTGTTGGTGCACGATAAGATCCTGCACTCGGTTTATACGTATCTTTATTGGTATATCCTCGATAGTTGCCATAACCTCGCCCGCCAAAAGAATCGAACAGATTACCAATTAATGTAGCAGTGAGGTAACCTTGTAAAAAAGATGAATCGTAGTTCTGCCGAACATATTCCTTGGAGTCCACCTCAACCAAGGTATCCTCCGGCTTGTTCGGGTCTTGTTGCAGGTGATAATACTCGTCCTGATACACGAGGAACATACGCTCTGTGTTCTCTGCCGAGATCTGATCCGGTTGCCGCTGGTCAGACAAATCCTGAGCCACTTCCGGAACGGTACGGTCCGAAGCCCGGTACACATAGGACGTTGAGTTACCACTCCCGTTAACCGATTCAAGCGGATATGTGTCCTGAACAGAAGGTGCTGCTCCGCACGCGGACAATAGAGACATCACAAGGCTGAGGACCAGCATTAATTTTAATCCATGTGCCAAGCGTTTTTTCATTGGAACCTCTCCTAGCTCGAACGAATCACTTTGATATCCGCAGGAAGAATGGACTCACCCTCATACAGTGTAAATCTTCTGTCTTGCCACTCCACCCGAAGAAGCATATTATCATCCGACTGATACTGCCATACCAATTGTTCTCCAGCCTGGCCATATGGAGTTCTACCTGCCGTTGATACCATGCCTCCATACTCTTCTTCCAGATGATATGCGCGTCCATCCAGGTCCAGCAATGTGGGCACCTCATCAGGTGCATCAAGCCTGCCATCAATTGGTGTATATAGAGCGTAACGTGTGAGTTCCCGTTCTTCGATATGCAAATATCGAAATGCGGTACCATCCTGCAGCGTGAGCACAACTGCATTTCGAGCACGATTTTGTACCCGACCAACAACTTCATAAGTGACCAGAGAAACCTCACAGATATCACCAGGTGCAAGCTGAAGCATCGTTTTCTCTGCCTGCGGTGGTTCAGGTTTCGTTAGTATTCCTTTAATTCGTTTCCATACACTCATGAGAATTACTCCTGTTCCTTATCTTATAAACAAGCTGCAATAATCAGTGCGCCCACGATATGTAAAGCGCCAGAGAACAACCCGTATCCTGTCTTCCCTTGCTGAATTCCCGTATCCAGATCCAGATTGGCCCATTTGCGAATCATAAAGTGTACAACACTCTCCAGAATCAACAAAATGATAAAGGATACAACGGAGACCAACAATGCTTCTCCAAGATGACCAGCCGTAGAAATGGACGTAGCGAGTACATACCCTTGTGCAAATAATTTCATCACCATACGTGTGGTTACTGCCATATTGCCAGCCTTAACTTCAGCAAAATCCTTATATTTCGTGAACAGTGAATCTACATACATCAAGACAAACAGCAAAACCGAACCAGAACCGGTCCAGACCAGCATCGCCAAAATATTCAAATCCATTTACACAGCCCCCACATATCAACATGAACCGCATTTAAAAGCGAAGGAGAAATACTCTTCTCCTCCGCTGGTTAACCCTGCTGACAACCAAGGTATTAGTTCTTATTATCGTACTGTTTCATCAATGCTGCGAGTTCGTCTTCAACAGCCTGATCTTTACCCAACTTCTCGAACTCTTCATCCAAAGACTTGCCTTTGGAAGACATTTCGTTGCTTGCTTCTGCCTGTGCTTCCATCTGCATCATTTTCTCTTCCATACGCTTCATACCAGCACTTGCAGTATCAGAGCCAAACCCATTCAACGCTTTGTTGATTTCCGTTTGGGCTTTTGCTGCATTGTAGCGGGCTACCAGTGTTTCGCGTTTGTTCTTCATTTGAGTCAGTTGCTTACGCATCTCGTCGAGCTTGCCACGCAGGTTATCTGCAGAAGCCTTGTTTTGGTCATAGCTGGTTTTGTACTCAGCCATCTTTTCTTCAGCAGCCTTTTTCTCTTCCAGAGCACGTCGAGCCAAATCCAGATTCTGAGCACGTGCCGCCGTATGCGCCTGCTCTTCACGTTTCTTCACAAGTGCTTCCTGCTCTTCGAATAACTGCTTGAACTTCTTCTCAATGGCGATCTGTTGAGCTACTGCTTTCTCCGCATCTTCCAGATCCTCTTGCATGTCACGGATATATTGGTCCGTCATCTTGATTGGATCTTCCGCCTTGTCAATAATGGCGTTAACGTTAGACATTGTTAAATCACGCAATCGTTTGAAAATGGACATTATGTTATTCCTCCTAGTCGATATTACATCGTATATAAACATACATACGTAACAATCTACAACTCGTTTCAATTTTAGCAAATAAAATCAAAACATGCGATTGCTCTTTATGTTAGGAAGATCGTTTATCCTTGTTCAGATGATCCTCCATCAGCCTCTCTGCAGTCTGCACGATTTCGTCGATCTGCATCCGCGTGATGGAATCAAAATGGATACCCATGATCACCGTAACGGTTACTTTCAGCTGCAGGGCAGCCTTTCGGGCAAGCCGCTCACACAGCTCTTGTTCCTTATGCCCAGGAATATGTACCGTCGTCCCGCTTACGCGCTCATGATCCACGTAGAACGTGGCTACGGCGCCAATATGCGCCTTTCCTCCGGTAACGAGAAAAACCTTATCCTCTCCTGCTTCAATCACCTGTAAACGTATGGATTTCAAATCATATGTACTCATATCCTATCCACCTATCCTTTTCTATATGTTATATATGGAGGAATTATGGCTGTCATAAGCTAAATCCGCAATGAAACTTCTCACACTACGCATATTTTATGGAACCCCCGGGCATACCAAGGAGAACGTCATTTTGGAAAAGGAGGCTGTTATTATGCGCGTACGCCTCATTATGCTGATGGTTATCGTTATTTTTCTCGGGGGATATCATGCTCCAGTTTCATCGCGGGATGTTTCAAGCCCGTCAATTGAATCAGTATCAGGTTCGGATTCTGCTGAAGAAGAACAACTGACATTGGGACAGTTACGTCAAAAATATGCCGATACGTTCAAAACCAATGGTCCTTCAACAAAGAAGGTTGCACTGACTTTTGATGATGTACCTGATCCACGGTTTACTCCACAAGTGCTGGATGTATTGAAGAAATACAATGTCAGAGCTACATTCTTCATCGTGGGTAGTCGTGCTGAGAAACATCCCGATCTGGTTAAACGCATCGTTAAGGAAGGGCATTTGGTTGGTAATCACAGCTACAATCATCCTGAATTCAGTAAGCTGTCGATGAATGCCTTTCGCAAACAAATTTTACATACCGGGGATATTATTCGACATTTAGCGGGATATACGCCCAAGATGATTCGGCCGCCTTATGGAGACATTAATGAAGAACAGCTGCAATGGGCAGCTAGACAACACTATAGCATTGTGAACTGGAACGTTGACTCACTGGACTGGAAAGGCCTCTCCAAGGAAGAGGTGAAGGATAACATCCTATCTGCCGTGAAACCTGGCTCCATCGTTCTACAACATGCAGGAGGCGGTGTGGGATCTAACCTGAACGGTACGATTGAGGCATTGCCTGAAATCATTGAAGAACTGCGTAACCGGGGATATGAACTGGTCACCTTGGACGAGATGTTGGGATTGCCAAAGGCCAAAGATTAGGATGACCGTGATAACAAATAAATGCGAATATTAAAAGGGTGCTGTTCAATCGCAGATTAGCGACTGGCAGACACCCTGTTTGAATTCATTTTAAATGTTATGATCTCTCTACTTCAGAATGTACAGCTCGATATCCTGAAAACCAAATGTGCTTACAGACTGTTTGCTACCCGGGATAAAGATATCAATCCGGTGACCCTTGATTGCACCGCCCACATCACGAGCTGTAGCTACAAAAGCCTGTTTTGGCAATCCCGGATGGCTGTGACCGGTTACCAGTACTTTGGTTCCAAGTGGAATCACACTTGGATCAACTGCGATCGTACCCAGTTCAAGATCATTGCCGAAGTAATCCACAGCACCCCATCCTCCATTTTCAGACGGATCTGCAGAGTATGCCGTTGCTTTTACGTTCACAGCTTTGCTGTAATCGAATGTTTTACCCCAAGCCTGAACAACTTTGTTATCTGTGTTAACGTCCAAGCTTGCTGTAGTAACAGTCTTCGCTTGGGTCTTGCTCTCCGTTGCCGCAGCTGCTGCTACATTGTTTGCCTTACCGGGAATCGTAATTTTCAAACCACCATAAATGTTGTAAGGCGAAATGTCGTTGTTTGCTTTAACCAACGTGTTGATTGCTACTCCATATTGTTTTGATAAGGTGTAGAAGGTATCCCCTTCTTTGGCCACATGAACTGAATCGGCGTGAGCCGGAACGGCTTGAATGAGCATTGCTGTTGTCAATAATGCTACTGCTGTTTTGGCTATACGTTTCTTGTTAATCATGGTCTTCCTCCCTCATTGTGCCTGCGAAGTTAGTTGTCGGATTCGGATGAGGAGCCCACCCTATAGGTTCTTCATTACATTTGAAACGTTATGTACCCCTAATTCACCCCAAGCAGTGTGCTGTAGATCTTCCCCCTGCACAATCTGCATCGTTACATCCCCCGCACTCCCTGTCCGGAAGTTTCGGCAGAGTTCAATATATCACAATTTTGTAACCTGAACTTGTAGTAATTCTTACCAAATGGTTTTAACATGTAAGCATATGTAAGAATACAGGATACTTTAGAAATGTTGGACGACCCGATTCCTTTACATTTGGTAACAGAAAAGTTACTTTTTCAAATCTATAAGTGATTAATGCGCACAAAAAAATAGCGTTACCGACTCGAAGTCAGTAACGCTATTTGACACTTCATTTAGAGTACTTTGGCAAGAAAATCACGTGTACGTGAATTTTTTGGAGCTCCAAATACCTCATCGGGTGTTCCCTCTTCCACAATAACCCCGCCATCCATGAACAGGATTCGGTCTCCCACTTCACGTGCAAAACCCATCTCATGTGTTACGATGACCATCGTCATCCCGCCTTCTGCAAGACGTTTCATGACATCCAGCACTTCGCCGACCATCTCGGGGTCCAGTGCAGAAGTAGGCTCGTCAAACAGCATCACATGCGGCTGCATGGCCAATGCTCTAGCAATGGCGATCCGCTGCTTCTGTCCACCGGACAGCTGATTCGGGAATGTATCTTTTTTATCGTACAAGCCCACGGTGTTAAGCAGATCAGCGGCAATTTTCTCCGCTTCCTGAGTGGATTGTTTCTTCACTTTAATCGGAGCAATCGTGATGTTTTGCTGTACCGTTTTGTGTGGGAACAGATTGAAATGCTGGAACACCATGCCCATTTTCTCACGAGTTGCATTAATGTTGTGCTTGGGGTCCGTAATTGACACACCTTCAAAATCAATCTCTCCTGAGGTAGGCTGTTCCAGCAGATTCAGACAACGCAAGAAAGTACTTTTACCTGAACCGGAAGGACCGATGACCACGACAACCTCACCTTTGCCAATCGTCACGTTTATGCCCTTAAGCACATCGTTATTTCCATAAGATTTGTGTAATTGTCTAACGTCTATCACTTGCACTCAACTTCCTTTCCAGTCGTCCCAGCAGCTTGGACAAAATGAACGTCATTACAAAGTAGATGGCTGCTGCAATCAAAAATGGACTCAAGCCTTGATACGTAATGTTTTTGACTACACTTGCCTGATACATAATATCCACCATACCGATAACTGAGATAATGGAGGATTCTTTGATGATAGTTATAAATTCATTACCGATCGCTGGTAATACAGCTTTGAAGGCTTGTGGCAATATAATGTAACGCATTGCTGCACCTCTGCCCATTCCGAGGGAACGCGCTGCCTCCAACTGACCACGATCCACACCTTGGATACCTGCACGGAAAATCTCCGCCAGATAGGCACCACTATTGATTGAAAGTGTAATGATACCTGCCTGAAGTGCAGTAAAGTTAATGCCAAAGCTCAGAGAAAAACCATAGTAAATAATCATTAATTGTACCAGCATCGGTGTGCCACGAATCACTTCAACGTAAGCTGTACCAATCCAGCGCAAGATTGCGGCGTCATGCAAACGGAACAAACAGATGATCAATCCAATAATTACCCCGAAGATAACCCCAAGTGCAGACAACAGAAGTGTGTATCCTACACCTGTAGCATAGAAACTTTTGTACTCCCAGAATACTTGGAAAATATTTTGTGATTTGTTCGCTTTATCCGCCATCAAGAGGCTGGCGTCCGTCACCATCTGATTGATTTTATCTTCACTTTTCAGTCGCTCCAGTGTTCCATTTACTGCAGCTAGCAGCTCGGTATTACCTTTACGAATCCCGATTGCCGCTTCTGCTTGCTCTTCGTCCGGAACAGCAGCAGCAAGTCCAATGATATCGTCCAGATAACCTGCAGCAACGGTATCTTCAACGATTGCCGCGTCAATGCGTTTTGTTTGCAGTTGAAGCACAATATCCGAGATTTTATCCAGCGCAGTAAGCTTCGCTCCTGGAATACTCTGTCCGATCGTTTCCTGAATGGAGCCTTTCTGAACGCCAATCTTCGCATTTTCAAGTTCTGCCATGGTTGGATATTTGTCTTTATCCACATTGCGAACCATAATCACTTGTTTTGATTTATAATAGGTGTCGGAAAAATCGATACTTTTCTTCCGCTCATCCGTCGGCGTCATACCTGAAATCACCAGATCAACACGCCCGCTCTGCAATGAAGGCAGAAGACCGTCGAAGCCCATATCCTCAATCACAAGCTCAGCGCCAAGATCTTTGGCAATCTCTTTGGCGATCTCAATATCGAAGCCGACGATTTCATCTTTGCCATTAATCACTTTATGGAATTCGTATGGTGCAAAATCGGCACTTGTACCGAGCACCAGTTTTTTACTGCTTGAATTATCTGTAGTTCCACTTGCAAGTGCCACAGGAACGGCAGTCGTCAGTAGAACAACAAAGGTCAACAGCATCATGGTGTAACGACTTATTAATTTCAACCTTGTTCTCTCCCCTTACAATACTTTGTATGCTTCTCTCATGTTGATGACTGAGTCATTATAAAGTACAATGCATGATTATGCAATGCATTTTGACATTACAAATCTTGACTTGTTTCTGAAAAAATAAAGCAAACATGATATAATCAATGAATTATTTTCATTTTTGCATAAGGAGTTTACTAATGACATCTAACAAATCACAGATACTGACGGTTATTGATCAATATGCTTCCCGTTTCAAAGCCATTTCATCATATATCGGTGCCAATCCCGAACTGGGAAATGAAGAGTTCCTTGCTTCTGCTCGTCTAAAAGAAGAACTGGTCTACCACGGTTTCACTGTAGAGGCTCCAATCCTTGGACTGGAGACAGCCTTTATCGGAACCTATTCAGCCGCCAAACCCGGCCCTACCATTGCTTTATTGTGTGAATATGACGCCTTGCCGGAGATCGGTCACGCTTGTGGTCACCATCTGATCTGTATGATGAGTCTTGGTGCTGCTGTTGGGCTGAAATCCATTCTGGATGAAGTAGGTGGAACCATTAAAGTGTTTGGTACCCCCGCTGAAGAGACACGTGGTGCCAAAGTACCGATGGCGGAAGCAGGTTTGTTCGATGACTGTGATGTCGCTCTCATGGCGCATCCGTATTATGCCTACGAAAAGTCCGGCAGCTCACTGGCTATTGATGCTGTGCAATTTGAATTCCATGGCCGCTCTTCACATGCTGCTGCAAGTCCGCACGAAGGTATTAATGCTCTTGATGCCGTCATTCAAACGTATAACGGAATCAACGCATTCCGGCAACAAGTGAAAAGCACCGTTCGGATTCATGGTGTGATCAACAACGGAGGTCAGGCAGCAAATATCATTCCTGACTATGCTTCTGCGCAATTTTATGTACGTGCAGCAACTCGCAAAGAATTGAATATCCTCACAGAACGTGTGATTCAGATCGCTGAAGGCTCTGCTTTGCAGACAGGTTGCAAGCTCGTGACATCCAACTATGAAACGTCCTATGATGAGATGGTTACCAATGAAGCATTCTCAGCTGCGTTTAGTCAAAATCTGATGGAACTCGGCATCCCGCAAGAAGAGATTGTAAGTGGTAATGATCATGGCTCCATGGACATCGGTAACGTTTCCCTGAAATGCCCTGCAATCCATCCCTACATTCGTGTTGTAGACGAGGTGCATACCCTGCACTCCATAGCCTTCCGTGACCTTGCATTACAGGAGCGCGCGCTGGATGGCATGATTCTGGGAGCAAAGGCACTTGCTACAACAGCCTATGACGTACTGAGCCAGCCAGAGCTGCTTCAAACCATCCGCACGGAGTTCGAGCAAGCTATTCGCTAAAATTCACTTTCAACATGTTATATAGGGGTGCCCTGAACAATCTTGAATTCCAAGCTGTTCAGGGCACCCTTTTTCTAAATTAGCAGTAAGTATAATCAGCACAAAGCTGGAAATGCTGTGAAAGAAACCTTTGAAAATGATGAAAATAATGCATTTTATTACAGTAAATATGATTCTTTGCTGGCTAACTTGGTTAAATATAACTATAAGTACGTGTTCTAAAGACCGGTTTTCAGTACCGAGAAGATGGGATGAAGCTAGAAATGGAGTAGCGGAGCGTAGGCAAAACTACGTGAGCAACGGACATTTCGGCTGAATTCCATATTCGATGCCAATGATGCCCGATAGGCATCACTTGTAATCAAAAGCGGGCTTTTGAACAACCTTTATAACTTATCCTATATTCAGGAGGTGCTGTCATGCTGCTCGAAGCCATGTATCATGTTCCTCGTGACAAGTGGGCTTATGCCTATAATTCTTCTACCATACATCTGCGCGTACGAACCAAACGTAATGATGTGCAATACGTGACTGCACTGACCGGAGATAAGTACGATTGGAACGGAACGTACAAGGAAATTCAATTGGAGAAGGCTGCTTCTGATAACATGTTTGATTATTGGGAGGCTGCCGTCAAGCCACAATTCAAACGTCTCACCTATATATTTCGGATAACTGCCGGTTCAGAAGATGTTTTCCTAGCGGACAATGGAATTCATTATGAGACCCCCTATCCCACCGGAGGATATTATGAGTTCTCATATATACACGAGATCGATGTGTTTAAGGTGCCCGAGTGGGCCAAAGAAGCCGTCTTTTATCAGATCATGACGGAACGGTTTGCTAATGGAGATCCCAAGCTCAATCCAAAAGAAACCCATGATTGGGGTGGCAAACCTGAGTTAGACAATTATTTTGGTGGAGATCTGCAAGGTGTGCTGGATCATCTGTATGACCTAACTGAACTTGGCGTGAACGCCATTTACTTTACCCCGTTATTCCAGGCCAATTCCTACCACAAATACGACACGATTGACTATAAAAAAGTCGACCCTCATTTCGGTGATAATGCCCTGCTCAAACAATTGACAGAAGAATGTCATCGCCTGGGTATACGTGTCATGCTTGACGCGGTGTTTAATCATTGCAGCGAAGACTTCCCTCCTTTTCAAGACGTTCTCCAGAATGGAAAAAACTCTAAGTATGCCGATTGGTTCCACATCAATGAATATCCGGTTCAAATCAAGGATGGTATACCTACCTACGATACATTTGGGTTCTATGGCAACATGCCCAAGTTCAATACAGCGAACCCTGAGGTTAAGGCTTACCTGCTCGATGTAGCAGAGTACTGGATTAAGGAAATCAAGCTGGATGGCTGGCGGCTGGATGTAGCAAATGAAGTGGACAACCATTTTTGGCGTGATTTTCGCAAGGTTGTTAAGGCAGCAAATCCTAAAGCCTATATTGTTGGTGAAGTATGGAGCGACTCCTTGACCTGGCTTATGGGAGATCAATTCGATTCCGTCATGAACTATCCGTTTGCCGACAAAGTGCTTCAGTTCTTCTGTGGTTCAATGGATGGTTATAACTTTGCGAACGAGATGGGATCACTGATTATGCGCTATCCGCAACAAACGAATGAGGTCATCTTTAATATGCTGTGCAGCCATGATACCCCTCGCCTGCTCACCCGGTTAGGGGAAGACAAACGCCGATTAAAGTTGTCGGTTGTATTTCTTTTCACCTATATCGGAACACCTTGTATCTTCTACGGCGACGAAGTTGGGATTAGTGGTGATGCTGACCCGGATTGTCGAAAATGTATGGAATGGGACCCGGCCAAGCAAGACAGAGAACTTTATGATTTTTATCGTCTGATGATCGATTTACGCAAAAGCAATGAAGCGCTGCGCAAAGGACGCTTCCGTTTCCTCAAGGCTGATCATAATGATCCTTGTATCGTGTACGAACGTGTAGATGACAACCTCCACTTTACCATATGGATGAACAATACACCTCAAGATCGAACGCTTTCTCATCCCATGGAAACAAAAGACTGGAAGGATGCATTAACTGAAGATCCTGTGTTTCCAACCGATGGAATGATGAATATTAAGCTTGACCCCTATGGGTACCGCATTTTGTACAGACAACTTGATCCGGCAACTATCCAACACAACTGAGGTTTAAATTCAGCAGTCATATAAAAGAAAAACACTTCCACCGTCTCAGATGATACTTCATTCTGAACTTTGGAAGTGTTTTGTTTATTTGATTAAAAAAAGCCACAGCATAATTTGCTGCGACTTATTCAGGAGTGCATCAGTTCACAGGCTCAAGTGTGATCCGGCGATAAATGTCCATATATTCTTCAGCTGAGACGTTCCAGCTGTATTCTCCGCCCATTGCATTTTTCACAATTTTCTTCCAGTGTTCTGGCTGTTTGTAGATCTCCTCAGCACGCCGAATGGTATTCATCATGTCATGTGCATTAAAGCTTGTGAATGAGAAACCATTCCCTTCTCCAGTAAACTCATTGTATGCCTGCACAGTATCGTTCAGACCGCCTGTTTCCCTTACGAGAGGCACACTACCGTATCGCAGAGCTAGCAGCTGACTAATACCACAAGGTTCGAACCTCGATGGCATCAGGAAGATATCACTGCCTGCATAGAAACGGCGGGATAATCCATCGTTAAAGGTGATCTGGGCAGACATTTTGAGCGGATAACGATTAGCGGCTTCACGGAACCAGTGTTCATACATAGGCTCTCCTGTTCCCAGTACCGCGAATTGAATGTCATCATAGTACAGCAATTCATCAAGGATACGGCAGACCAGATCAAGCCCCTTAGAGTCCACGAGCCTTGTCACCATCACCATGAGTGGTACATCAGGACGAACAGGAAGTCCAAGTTCCTTTTGCAGCTCAATTTTGTTCTCCGTTTTCTTGGACAGACTTGTTCTGTATTTCACTGGAATTTTGGTGTCCGTTGCCGGGTTGTAACTCTTGGTATCAATTCCGTTCACAATCCCGCTGAAACGATCTCCAAGTGAACTGAGCAGTCCGTCCAGGCCGTATCCATAATAAGACGTTTGCACTTCCTGTGCGTATGTTGGGCTTACGGTTGTCACATGGTCAGCATACACAATTCCTGCTTTCAAGAAATTGACATTACCATAATATTCGGCTCCATCCACGGTGAAATATCGATCGTCCAGCTCAAGGATTTCACTGAATAACTCATGCGGGAATACCCCTTGGTACAACAAGTTATGTATGGTGAATACCGTACGAATATCACTGTAGAATGAATCGTGTCTGTAATGGGCTTCAAGCACCAAAGGAATCATTCCTGCATGCCAGTCATGACTGTGCAGCACGTCAGGTTTGAACTCAATCTGTGGCAACACTTCGAGAACCGCACGATTGAAGAAGGCGAAACGCTCGCCATCATCCATATACCCGTACACTCCATCACGCCCAAAATAATACTCATTATCCACAAAATACACTGGAATTCCATCATGAACCAGCATTTCAATCCCACAATAGGGTCTGCGCCAGCCAAGAGGCACATCTGTTGTAATTACAGGCTGTAACGCGTCTTTATACTCATCGGGAATCCCCTTGTACTTAGGCATAATCACCCGCACATCTGCCCCGCTCTTCTTCAATGCAAACGGGAGAGCACCGATTACGTCAGCAAGGCCTCCTGTTTTGATAAATGGATGTACTTCAGCAGCAGCAAATAGAATATTCATGCCTTTGTCCTCCTCTTCGGTTTGAGCGTGTTGCTTTCATTTTTATTCTTCGTTTTTGAACTAACGGAAGTGATACTCGCAGGTGATTCATCCGTTTTCCGACGCGTGTTCTTTTTTAGAATCACGATGCTCAGCGGAGGCAATACCAATTCGAGACTATGCGGATGCCCATGAAAAGGAATCTTTTCGGTAGGCAGTTGCATATCATTAGTAATGCCTGAACCGCCGTAAACGGAATGGTCACTGTTCAGTACTTCGGTATACATACCGGGACGCATGACACCAATCCGGTAACGCTCCCGCTTGACCGGCTGAAAGTTAATGAGCACAAGGAGTGTATCCGCAGGTTTTTTTCCTTTGCGTACGAATGAAATGACACTCTGGTCCTGATCATCCGGAGTGATCCATTCATAACCGTCCAAGGAATGATCAAGCTCCCACAAAGCTTTTTCACTCAAGTAAAGGTTAGACAGCTCACGCTCAAACTTATGCAAATTGCGGTGACTGTCATAATCCAGCAAGAACCAATCCAGTTGATCCTCATCTTTCCATTCGATGAACTGGCCAAAGTCTCCACCCATAAACAACAGCTTTTTCCCTGGGAAAGTCATAAAATAGCCCAGAAAAGCACGCATGCCGGCAAATTTCTGCTCATAGGTTCCTGGCATCTTGTCGAGGAGCGACTTTTTGCCATGAACAACCTCGTCATGTGACAGAGGTAGCACATAATTTTCAGCAAAGGAGTATACGACCGGGAAAGTCAGCAAATGATGTTTGGAAGGACGCTCATGAAAATCAGATTCCATGTAATCAAGCGTATCGTTCATCCAGCCCATGTTCCATTTGTAATTGAAACCCAGACCACCTTCATCTACAGGTAAAGTCACCATTGGCCATGCACTGGATTCTTCAGCCATCATCAATGCATAAGGGAAATACTTGAACACCGTCTCATTCAGCTGCTGCAAAAAGGCTACGGCTTCCTTGTTCTCAAGACCTCCTTCATCATTGGTACGATATTGTCCTGGCTGCTTCTCAAAGTCAAGCCGAAGCATACTCGTAACCGCATCAACACGGAGTCCGTCAAAATGATACATCTCCATCCAATATAACGCATTGGAGATCAGAAATGAACGAATCTCAGGTTTCGAGTAGTCAAAGCTAAGTGTACCCCAGCCCGGCTTCTCTGCTAACATCGGATCTGCATACTCATACAAAGGCGTACCATCAAACATACGCAACCCATGAGCGTCTTTGGCAAAATGTGCAGGTACCCAATCCAGCAATACGCCAATTCCAGCCTGATGTAGTGTATCCACCAGGTACATCAGATCTTTTGGATGCCCATAACGACTGGTTGGCGCGTAAAAGCCTGTGTTTTGGTATCCCCACGAAAGGTCATATGGATGCTCACTGAGGGGCATCATCTCAACATGTGTATATTTCATTTCTAATAAGTAAGGAACGAGCAAATCAGCTATCTCGCGATAACTATAGAGGCTTCCGTCTTCTTTGCGCTTCCAGGTTCCCATGTGCATTTCGTAAATATGTAGAGGTTTGTTATACATGGCACGTTGTTTGCGTCTCCAGGCTCCATCATTCCATTTATACCCTTCGATTGAACTGGTGACAGAAGCTGTCTGAGGTCGAACCTCCGCTTGAAACGCATATGGGTCCGCTTTGAGCAATTCTGTACCATCTTCCGTTAGTATACGGAACTTGTATAAAGTTCCTTCACTGATTTCCGGAAAAAAACGACTCCAAAATCCTGATTCGGGTATCTTATATAAAGGTTCCTTTTCGCCTTTCCATTCATTGCGGTCCAGAGCCAGTCCTACTTCTGCGGCATTTGGTGCCCATACGGTAAAGCGATACCCCTGACGGCCATCGCAAGTCTCAGGTTGCGCGCCCAACATTCGATAACTGTGATGAAGGTTACCTTCATGAAATAAATAAATATGCTCCGGCAATAAGTCCGGGTGTGCTAACGGTTGAATGGCCAAGAGATCACCTTCTTCTCAAGAAAATAGATATAACAGTTACCATTACCCCATTCTAGCCAAGTTGAAAAGAAAAATGCGGTGGTTTAGAAAATGTTGTCTTTTTTCTGAATTTTTACAGTAACAATAGTTTCATTTGCTCTACTTTGCGTTAATGATGTACTACAATGCACAATATTTTGGGAGGGAAACGATTATGTTTAATAAAGATTGCATCGCTATGCTGTTGGCGGGAGGAGAAGGGAAGCGATTAGCCCCTTTAACCTCGAGTATCGCAAAACCCGCTGTACCGTTTGGCGGGCACTACCGGATCATCGATTTTCCTCTCAGTAACTGCGTAAACTCAGGGATCGATACTGTAGGAGTATTGACGCAGTACCAAGCGGAATCGTTACACGATCATATCGGTGGAGGAGAACCATGGGGACATGGCAACTCAAGTGAGGCAGGAATTTCCTTACTTCCATCTTATCATACAGGAAATGACGAATACTTGGGAACGGCGGATGCTATTTATAAAAATATCGACTATATTGATCAACAAAACCCCGAAAATGTTCTAATTTTGTCGGGTGACCATATTTATCATATGAATTATCGTGATATGTTGGAGGCTCATCAGGCTAATAACGCAGCAGCAACGATTTCAGTTATGGAAGTTCCATGGGACGAAGCACATCGCTTTGGGATTATGGCTGCCGATGCTGATCTGCGTGTAACGGAGTTTGCCGAGAAACCGGCTGAACCAAAAAGTAATCTGGCTTCAATGGGCATTTACATGTTCAAATGGGAGTATCTGAAGCGCCATCTCTTGGAAGATGCTGCTAACCCTGAGTCCAGCCATGACTTCGGTAAAGATGTTATTCCACAGATGTTGAACGAAAACAATCCCCTCTTTGTCTATAACTTTAATGGGTATTGGAAAGACGTTGGTACGGTTAAGAGCCTTTGGGATGCACATATGGACCTGTTACACAACGAGGAAGACTGGAGTCTGCAAAAAGAAAACTGGCCGATGTTTACTCGCGACTGGCGCTCCAAGCCAAGTGCTTACAAAGCAAGAAATACAAAGATCGAACATGTTACTTCCATGATTCACGACTCTTGTGCAATCGAAGGTCGTTCAGAACGTTCCGTTATCTTCTGCGGCGCAGAAGTGGGTAAAGGCTCTGAAGTTAAAGACAGTGTCGTTATGCCTAACGCACGCATAGGCCGTGGGGTTCACATCGAACGCGCCATCATCGGTGAAGGTGCAATAATCAAGGACGGTGCAATCGTTAAAGGTACGGCGGATGAAATTGTGGTCGTTGGACCTAACGAGATCGTCTCTGCCAAACCGGCTGTCCGTACGCAACCTGTTCGTATGTTGAAAGAAGTATATGAGAAAAGTGGGCGCTTGCGCGCTGGTGAACTTTCTTCATAATGAAGTAAACATAATATGAAAAAGGCGAGCCTCAGATGGCTCGCCTTTTTTGGTGTTGATATGGATGTTATAAAGCGTACATGCTCGAGCATCAGGTAGAAAAATCTCTTATCTTTTAAAACCTTAAGACTTTTCTAGATCCGATTTTGCCTCGCTTGCTGTTCGCTCATCTGTGACTTCAGCATCCCCAGATTGTGTTACAGATTCTTCTGGAACCATTTCCTCAGACACAGCCGGTAATGTAACCGTAACGGTTGTACCAGATCCAAGTTCACTCTGCATCGTGATCGTTCCCTCATGCAGTTCTACCAGTTCTTGTGTAATCGCAAGACCCAATCCCGTTCCCCCATTTTGATGATTTACTTGGAAGAAGCGGTCCCGTACTTTGATTAGGTGTTCTTCACTAATTCCGATACCGGTGTCCTGAACAGCTACAATGATCTGACCATTCTCCTCTTTGACGGACAAGAAGATCCAGGAATTCTCATGTGAAAATTTGATCGCATTATCCACAACGTTTAAGAAGACTTGTTTTAGTCTATTGCCGTCTCCATGGACATTATAAGCACGAGTCTCGTCCGTTTCCAACTTGAGATGGACCTGTTTTTGTTCCGCTTTGGCCCAGACATTCAACATCGTTTCCTGTACAATTTCACGAATGTTGACCGTTCCTTTGACCAGCTTCATCTGATTCTGCTGCAATTTGGAGAAATCCAGCATCTCTTCAACAAGTCCAATCAGTCGTTCGGTTTCCTTGGAAATGATACCCATACCGATACGGGTTTCTTCCGGATCATAACCGCCCGAATCCAGTGTCTCGCTCCAGCCCTTAATACTGGTAAGAGGTGTTCTTAATTCATGTGAGATCGAAGAAATAAAATCATCTTTGATCTGATTACTGCGCACAATCTCATGTGCCATGAAGTTAAGTGTTGATGCCAATTCGCCCAGTTCGTGCTTATAATTCCCCTTAACCCTGACATCCAGCCGTCCTCTGGCCATTTGGGCAGATACTGCCGTGATGTTGTTGATTGGACGTACAATGGAATTTGCCATACCAATACTGATGATCAACACTATAGCAAGCACGCCAACACCGACCGCAGCGGCGAGTAATCCCATATTCAACAGCTTTGAATTCACATCTTCGAGTGAAGTCAGATATCGAATAACATAAGTATTTTCGCCGCCCAGATCAAACTTGTGTGAAACGGCCATGACGGATTCTCCAGTACCTGGTTGTCTTCCAATCCAGCGTCCCATATCCCCATTCAAAGCCTGCATAATATCACTGGTTTGCAGAACAGCACGGTCAGATTCAAAAGCAGTTGAACTCGCCAATACGCGCCCGTTCAGATCCAAAATTTCCAATTCAGTATTGGACAATGCCAAGTTCACAAGGAGTCTAGACAGATTATTGCCATCCTCCGTAGTATTCTCACGAGCGATCGGCTCGAAAAAGTCCTTTGAATTAGAAATGTGGGTACTAATCGTATTGTAGATACTCTCATAATAATACCTTTGAACCGCCAACATAAATACGAATTCGACCAACAGCAGAGCGAGAAAAACTACAAAGAAATAATGTAGTACGATCTGCCGAGTAATGCCTTTTTTAATCATTGCTCCCGGCCCTTCCATTTGTACCCGTGACCCCAAACTGTCTGCAGGTATTCGGGCTCGGAAGGATTGTTCTCAATTTTTTGACGCAAACGACGAATGTTGACATCCACAATTTTTGGATCACCCATGTACTCTTTTCCCCATACGTGATCTAACAACACATCACGGCTAAGCGGTGTATTTTCTTTTTCCAGGAAAAACTGAATCAGGGAAAATTCCGTTGGAGTCAACTCAATGGCTTCATTCTGTTTCTTGAATTGCTTCGAGATCAGATCCAGTGAAAATGGCCCAGACTGGAACGTAACCTTCGCCGCAGTTTCCCGATGCACGTTCACACGGCGTAACAATGACTGAATACGTGCAATCAACTCTGTTGGGCTGAAAGGCTTGCTAACGTGATCATCTGCACCAACGGAGAGTGCGTACACTTTATCCTGTTCCTGAACTTTCGCGGTCAAAAAGATAATGCCCAGACGTTCATTGGTTTCACGGATCCGTCGACACACCTCGAATCCATCAATACCTGGTACCATAACATCCAGCAGAGCCAGATCAATATCCGGTACCGTCTGTAGTATGCGAAGCGCTTCATGACCGTCACCCGCTTCAAGCACTTCGAATCCGTTTCTCTTTAAATTAATCACTATAAAACTGCGGATGGATTCTTCATCCTCAAGAATAAGTACTTTACTCATTAAGTTCTCCCTTTCTATTCAGCTGGGAAGTATTGCTCAGTGCATCTTTACCCGCCTCTGATTGTGCTACTCGTGAAGCAATAACCCGATCTTTGGTACGCGTAATTTCCTTCCAGCTTTTACCCTTCTCCTGTTCCCACTTGGAAAGGGTGAAATATTTGATCTCTGCCACGGTTTCGTCCGTATCAATCATTTTAAATCGAATATATTTTTCCTTCTCCGATTTGGTGTCAATAGTGATCTTACCGTACCACTCTGGTTTGAGATTTAGGTGAAATAAATCAGCATCATCCCGGAATTGGAATGAGACAAATTTCTTACTGTCTTTGCCATCCCACTGATAATAGGTGTAAAACCACAACCGAGAGTCAAATACGTAATGCTCCCAACCTTTTGGAGTCTCTTTAAGTCCAAACTCAATAATACCATCATTATCAACATCACCGCTTAAAATTTTGTCATCTCTATACGTTTGATCCGGTGATTTGAAAGCATTGACTAACTTGTTATCTTTAACATACATAATTTGCGAGAAGGAACTCCGATCATCCAGCTCGGCATCCAGTACAATGCCCATCTGTCCTTTGGCGATCTCTCCGCCCAGAGCATTATAAACTTCTTTAACGGTATAATCGGTCTGCACCCGATCAACTTCCTTGAAGCTGCCATCTTCGTACTGGTATAACGCAATCGTTGCAAAGCCGCTGTTGTTTAGCGAAATGATAACAAAATCACTTTTACCATCTCCGCTCAAATCCAGCGTGTTCCCCTGCGCATCATCAATGATATATTGATTATACGGAACTCCACCCAATACCTGCTCCAGTGCCCCGCCCTTGTAGGAATATGCAGTCAGGGCTTTCTGCTCCTGCAGACTTACACCAAGAATAATATCCGGATTTCCGTCATTCGTAATATCCAATACTTTAAAGGATTGCAGCTCATTTCCCGGCACATCAAATGTAAGCTTTTTAACCCATGTGCCTCCCTGCTCTTCCAAAATCATGCCATGGATTCGCACATTCTCATTTGGCGTCTCATAAAAAACAATCGCTTCCCGAGTTCCATCCCCGTTCAGGTCTTCCACCCGAATCATGCTGGTATTATTCATATCCTTGGGACGAATCAATGTGCTCTCTGGCGGCAGTTTAACCTGAACCACGTTGTACAGTTTCTCCTTATCGGTGGACATCATTGGTTTTCTCATCAAACCCTTGGGGTCACTTATGACTGTGCATCCGCTTAGAACAGAACCAAGCATAATCGCCATAGTTCCTGCTGCTACAAAGCGTCCCCACCGTGAATTAAACAATCTCATCACTCTTTTCAATAGTTTAAATCTGGTTTTTTTCTTGCTGTGTCAGTCTTCGTCCACGAATATCAAAAGCAATCTTGCCTTCTGCCAATCCCCAGATCCGTGTGGCATGTTTCTCGGCAAGTTCAATAGGCAATACTGCAATGACAGTTGCGCGTTCTTCTTCACATAATTTGCGCAGCGTTTCCAGCACCGAATCTGCTGTGTGCGGGTCAAGACCAATCACTGGTTCATCAGCCAAAACCACTTTGGCACCATGAGCAAGTGCTCTTGCAATAGCAACACGCTGCTTCTCGCCACCGCTGAGCTTCTCTGCTATTTGATGTGCTTTATCAAGTAATCCCAATCCTTCGAGATAATCCATCGCACCCATATAATCATCGGAACGTACCATACCGGTTACCATTCTCCATACGGGAGTCTGACCCGATCGTCCGATTAACACATTTTTAAGAGCCGTACGTCTGGGAAATAATTCTGGATTTTGTTCCAAGTATGCCCATTCCCGTTTGATTTTCCGTTTTCCGGACCAGCCTTCTTTCAAAATCTCGGCACCATCCACCGTAAACCGGCCGGAATCCCATTTTTCCATCATGGCCAAACATTTAAGCAACATGCTTTTACCGCTACCGCTTGAGCCAACTACAGCTATCATTTCACCCTGTTGCATATCAAATCGAATATCCCGCAGAACGGGAACGCGGTCCACGCCAACGGATTTACTCAAGTTCTCTACTCTGATCATCGCGATGTCTCCTCTTGTCCATGTTTTTCCCTACCACTAGTGTACTCGGAAATGGACATCAATTTCCATGCGAACACCAGCTTCTATTTTAACACAGATTCGAACTCAGGTTTACGACGAAATAATATACCTGCCACGCCGAAAAGAAGGTACAGGATTCCGAGCAAGGTGAACATGCTTCCGGGTGAAATCCAGTTGATCATCTGACCACCCAGATTCGGTCCAATAATACTTCCAATCGTGAAATGGAAGGATGCCACAACGTTGGCTGCAGGCAGCAACACTTTAGGCAAAATGTCTGCGGCATAGGCCAGGCCCAGTGAGAAAAAGGAACCGACCAGGCCACCTGCGATGGTTAACAATACAAGCGTCCACCAGAGATGTGTACCTGAGACTGGAACCAGCATGAAGATGATTCCCCCGCTGATACCCGCAAACATCAATATCTTCTTACGCCCATATCGGTCACTCAACATTCCGAGAGGCAATTGAAGGAACAAACCTCCAATCCCGATAAAAGGAAGCAACGACGAAATCTGATTGGTATCGAATCCAATCCGCAGCCCATACACAGGGAAGTTACTATTCATACCTGCTTCCATATATCCGTATAAGAGTGCTGGTAAAAGTGCATACCAGGCCCATGCCAGACTACGACGGAAGCGACGTTCCGGCAGTTGGCCATGCTCTGCTTTTTCCGGTTTTGTATCCGGAAGCTTCATTAATACCAGCATAAGCACTGCTGCAATACAGATGAACAAAACCCAGAAAGGGACAGCATCACCGAAACCAAGCAGCTTGATTCCCAGCGGTCCAATACTGAATCCCAGCCCGTAGGACATGCCATATAGTGATATGTAGCGTCCACGTTTTTCAGGTGCGGTTACAAGCAGTACCCAGAGCTGGGCCGCATAATGAAGTGCACTGTCTCCTATTCCAACGATCAGACGCAAAATGAACCATATTTTAATATCTGGTAAATACGGAAATAGTATTAAAGGGACCATGACTAATATCAGGCCACCTACAATCAGCTTTTTGAACCCGAATGCACCCAGTAGTCGCTCCGCAACGAGAGTCATGCCAAAAGAGCCAATGTACAACGCGGCGGCGTTTAATCCGTTTAAACCTGGTGAAACCCCTTTTTGCTCCAAAAAAATCGAAAGCACAGGCAGCAAAAGTCCCTGACTTATTCCCGCCACCACAATAACCGCAATCAAAATGAGATAGTTGGCTGTCGAGTGTGATAGTTTGAGGCGAGTAATCAATGACACGAATTCATTCCTCCTGCGAGCACACAAAGAAAAATCGCCATCGCTGACGACTTTTGTATGTTATACATATGGTTTTAAACTGCTATTTAAAGATCGGGGCTTTGCCCCGGACTTGAACATTATAGTGGACAACGCCCTGCAAAACAAGCCATAATAGAGGTTGTTCAAAAAGTTCACTTTTGATTACGAATCATGCCTGGTGGCATCATCAGCTTCGAAGATGAAAACCAGACTTTTTGAACACGCACTAATCGTACTTAAGTCGCTGCGTACATTTAGATGTGACGGGAGGATTCTGCAACATTATGGCTTATCATGTGAAAATTGATGTTTCACCGATATATGAAATGCTTAACAGCTTTCTGGTTTATGTCACGAAAAAATGGATTCAGCATCTGGATATTGGTCCTGAATGGATCGTTGAAGTGGAAGGCAAACTAAGTTCCAATGTACGAGCTGCGCTCGCACCTGCTGCCACTTGGCCTTTTGATGATTTTGATGTTTTGTTTGCATGGGCAGCATATCAAAATGATACATCGGAGAATCGTGATTTCCTGGACATGCTTGCCGGAATGACAGCGGAAGACCTGTTTGCGCGTGTGTCTCCTCTTCTGCCCGCTCTTTCAATAGAAGAATCTACGCGCATTCGGAACAGTTATGTCCCATTATTGCGACTATGGGATGAACACTACTGTCAGAATATGAGCGAAGATCAGCGTGTGTGGCTGGAAGAAGATGCCGAAGAAAAACGCATTTTGCTTGATAAAATGGGCCCAGAACTGCTTATTGAATATGCTACAGCGGGCGTTCTTGTTGAACCGATGCCTGGACTGAACGAAGTCATCCTGTTTCCAACGGTACACAATCGCCCTATTAATATGTACTGCTTCTATGAGGGTATGATGATCATGCAGTATCCAGTAGATGCACCAGAAGAGAACGAAGACCAGCCACCAACATGTCTTTTACGTTTCACCCATGCACTGGCTGATCCCGAAAGACTTCGCCTGCTTCGTTACGTATCGGATGAACCCAAATCCCTCGCTGAGATGTGTGAAGAATTGGGTAAAGACGAAGACACGGTCAAAGATCAGGTAATGGCGCTACGCATCGCAGGTCTGCTACGGACCCACCTGCTCGGAAGTAACCGTAAAGAGAAATACAGTATTCGGCCGGATGGCGTATCTGAATTGAATATGTTCCTGGAATCCTACATTCGCATTTAATTTAGTTGAACCATTGTGGAGTTATTGGCTACAAGGAGTGAGTTAGATCATGAAAATAATGAAACAACATATTTTATTTGACCTTGATGATACACTCGTATATTGCAACAAGTACTTCAACCTGATTTTGGGTGAATTCTTTGAGAATATGCAAGAGTGGTTTGATGGACATTCTTTGACAACGCAAGAGATTCGCGAAAAACAGCTGGAGATCGATGTAACTGGAGTGAACAAGCTTGGTTTTGCAAGTCATCATTTCCCGCAATCTCTGATTGATACCTATCGTTATTTTTCCGGCAAGTTCGCCAGGTTAACCTCTCCCAGAGAAGAGTCTTATCTGAGCAAGTTGGGTATGAGTGTGTACGATCAGGAGGTTGAACCCTATCCTCATATGGTTGAAACGCTTGAGAACCTCAAAGGTGCTGGACATTCCCTCTACTTATATACCGGCGGCGAAACCGTGATCCAGCAACGCAAGATTGATCAGATGAAACTCTCGGCTTATTTTGATGATCGGATCTATATCCGACAACACAAAAACGTCGAGGCACTGGAAGGCATTCTGTCTAATGGTCCTTTTGATCGTCGTGCAACATGGATGATTGGCAACTCACTGCGGACAGATATTATGCCCGCGGTAAAAGCCGGAATTCACAGCATCTACATCAAACAACCGAATGAATGGCAATACAACATCGTAGAACTTCAGCCTAATCCGGAAACGTCGATGTATACCATCACTGCACTGGAAGAGGTACCAAAAGTAATACACGAAAATATACAACAGCAGCAACAGAAAAGGACCCTTGGATAAGGGTCCTTTTACTTTATGATGAATAAGATCAAGCATCCTGTTTCTCACCAGATAACTTGCCTGTTACCACGTCTTGCAAAATAATACGTGCCTTCACCTTACTTCCGTCTTTTCGTTTGAACGATAGTACCTGGGTACTCCCCTTCTCAATCAGCGATTTTAACATCGTACTGGTGATTTTCTTGCCCGCATACTCTTTCCAGACCACAAACGAACAGCCTTCCTTGAAACGTGAGCATCCATAACCCTTCTTGCCCTCTATGATCTGGCCTGTACAGCCGGGGGAAGGACAGGGTGCCAGTAACTCTCTCACTCCGGATGGGCTCGCAGTTGAAGATGGCGTCTTGGTGGTCGTGCTTTTCCCACTGCCAGTTCTTGATGAAGATGCCGAAGTCTGACGGGACGTTTTTACAGCCGAACTGCCACTGGATGCCTTGGCAGATGTCCTTGTATTCCCTGCTTGGGTTCTGGCTCCCTTGCCTTTCCCCCGGCCTGCCCGTGAGTCTTCTCCAAAAGCATCTGCTGGCGCTGGGGCTTGTACACGCACTTTCTCAATGATGGACAACGTGAATTTCTTGACGTTCTCCATGAACTTGTCCTGCCCCGCCTCACCTTTGGAAATCTGATATAACCTTCTTTCCCATTGCCCAGTCATCTCAGGTGAGGTTAACAGATCTACACCCGCGCGGCGAATCAACTCAATAGCCGTTCTGCCTTTGAGCGTTAACTGCATTTTTTTTCCCTGTAGCGTAATGTAACCTACATTTTTGAGGCGCTCAATCGTAGCAGCACGTGTAGCCGGAGTACCCAAACCACTGTCTTTCATCGCATCTCGCAGCTCTTCATTCTCGATCTGCTTGCCTGCACTTTCCATCGCTTTGAGCAATGTTCCCTCGGTATAACTTTTGGGAGGCTGGGTCGCCTTCTCTTTGAACTCACTTTTCGTACATTGAATAGGCAATTCAGGTTGTACACTAAAAGCCTTGTCCGTCCACTCTTCAGCTTCCTCTTCCTCATTGCCGTTTTTCTTACTCTTCTTCTTGCCTGCACCACCCTGTTCCTGATCTCCAGAACCGAGAACCACTTTCCATCCGAGGGACAGCAGTTCTTTGACAGATGTCTTAAACTGATGTTTCTCCACTTCGGTGAGCACGGTATGTTGCTTATACTCCGCCGGAGGATAAAAGTGAGACAAGAAACGTCTGACAATCAAATCATAGATGTTTTGCTCATCCTTGGATAAGGTACCTGGTCGCTTTAATGTAGGTAAGATCGCATGGTGATCCTCAACCCTGCTTGGATTACATACCCCTTTATTATTCTTATGAACAAGCTCCGGCTTGGCCCCTTGCGCAAGCTCACTATAGGTACCATTTTTAAGCAGGTTTAGCGTTTTGTGCATACCTTCAATATTCTGTTCAGTAACATAGTTGGAGTTTGTCCGCGGATACGAGATTACCTTGTGTTTTTCATACAAGGCCTGTGCGATATCCAGTGTTTTTTTGGCACCATATCCGAACTTGGCATTGGCTTCACGCTGTAAAAGGGTCAGGTCATACAAACGATACGGATACTCTTTCGTCTGCTTCGCTTCGTATTTGGTAATCTGCCCTGTCTTGCCCTTCACACTGGCTGCAATGGCCTCTGCTGCCTCCGCATCGGTCAACTTATCTCCCTGACGCAGTCCCCGGTACTCGACACCTTCCTGCCGAAACCAGGCGGCTACTTCATAAAAGGTCTGTGACTGGAACGCTTCAATCTCTATTTCCCGATCGTAGATTAGCGCGAGTACCGGCGTCTGCACACGGCCTACAGACAACAATGCATTATGGCGGGTTGTAAACGCCCGTGAGGCATTCATGCCGATCAGCCAATCGGCTTCACTTCTGGCGCGAGCAGCATGGGTCAGATTTTCAAATTCAGAGGCATCCTTCAGACCATCAAAACCACGTCTAATGCTCTCTGCCGTCAAATCCGATATCCATAATCGCTTTACAGGCTGACGCAGCTTCAATTGCTGTTGTATGAGGGCGAAGATGTACTGACCTTCTCTCCCTGCATCACAAGCATTAACGATCGCTGAAGCCCGTTTCGCCAGTTCTCCAATCATTTTAAGCTGATCTTTTGTCCTCGGATTGGGTACAATTTTGAACTGATCGGGTATAATCGGCAGGTCCGCTATATTCCAGCGCTTGTACTTCGTATCATAGGCATCCGGTTCAGCCAGTCCAAGCAAATGCCCTATCGCCCAAGTGATGATGTAATGCTCACCCTCCAGATACGTGCGATTGTTCTTGGCCTTTGGTTCTATGACGGCGGCAATGGTTCGACCCATGTCGGGTTTTTCCGCTATAACCAGTGTCTTCATCCGTCCATCTCTCCTCCTTCACCGTCCGCATGACGGCAAAAAGGGGCATTCCGCCGACGGAAGCCCCTTGCTTCTGAAACTCATTATATCAGATTTTGGATTCGGGAGCACCTTCCCGAAATGAATTATCCTGCTGCCTGTTCCTTTAATACATGTTTTTGTCTGCACTCTTTGCATACACCCTGGAAATCCAGACGATGATCCGTAACAGCAAAGCCATACTGACGCTCGATTTGTTGTTCCAAACGAAGCAGCCCATCTTCCATAATCTCTTCCACTTTACCACATTCTGTACAGATCAAATGATGGTGGTGATGGGAACCATCTGTACTTCGCAGATCAAAGCGCGCAGCGCCGTCACCAAAGTTAATTTTTTCAACGACCTGAAGGTCACTCAGCAGTTCGAGAGTGCGGTATACGGTAGCCAATCCAATCTCAGGGAACTGCTCCTTAACCAAGAGAAATACTTCCTCTGCGCTAAAATGATCCTTTTCATGTTCAAGTAATACACGTACAGTAACTTCCCGTTGTTGTGTTAACTTATATCCTTTTTCAACCAATTGATTTTTAATGTGAAAGATCTGTTCTGAAATGGACTTGTCCCGGTTACTTGCCATAGCAGGTCGCACCTCCGATTTATATTCATTAAACCTTACTTTTATCGTACGGATTCATAGTTTCAGTTAATCCTTATTTATAATTATTATAATATAATAATAAATCTTTATCACTTAAAAAGCAATGATATTGCTCACACTTACATGAAATATGTAGTCAAATTGGTTAAAATAACAGCAAACAACCCTCGCTGATCGCGAAGGTTGTCGTTTATATCTTGTTCTATACTTTTACACCAGAACCGAAGCACCCATCAAGTATTTGTCCACTTCACGAGCAGCCTCACGGCCTTCATTAATTGCCCATACAACCAAGCTTTGACCACGACGCATGTCACCTGCTGCAAATACTTTATCCACATTGGTGTTGTATTTGCCGTAACGTGCCTTAACATTTGTGCGACGATCTGTTGCAAGTCCCAATTGCTCTACCAACGTTTGTTCCGGTCCATCAAAACCAATGGCAATCATGGCCATCTGAGCCGGGAATACACGCTCTGTACCTGGAATCGGCTGATAAATCTTGCGACCGGTCTCATCCACAATACGCTCGATCTGTACGGTATGCAATTCTTTGAGGTTCCCCTCATCGTCTCCGACAAATTTTGTTGTCATGATGGAGAATTCACGCGGATCTTGACCAAACAACGCTTTGGCTTCCTCTTGCGCATAATCAAGTGTGTATACGTTCGGGAATTGCGGCCAAGGGTTGTTAATGCGATCACGTTCCATAGGCGCTTGTGTATGCGTACCGAATTGAGTAATCGTACGACAACCATGACGCAGCGATGTAGCTACACAGTCAGATCCTGTATCACCGCCACCAATGACGATAATATCTTTATCCTTAGCGGACAGATATTGACCATCTTCCAGATTGGAATCCAGATAACTCTTAATGCTGCCATTAAGGAAATCCATGGCGTAATGAACGCCTTTCAAGTCACTGCCTTCAATATTGAATTCACGCGGCTTCGTTGCACCACCACACAATACAACAGCATCATAATCATCTACGAGTTGTTGTGCTGCAATATCCTTACCGATCTCGGTATTCGTGATGAATTGAACGCCTTCTGCTTCAAGCAGATCAACACGACGTTGAACTACCTTTTTATCCAATTTCATCGTTGGGATACCGTACATCAACAATCCGCCGACACGGTCCGAACGCTCATATACGGTTACCAAGTGTCCTGCTTTATTCAACTGAGCCGCAGTAGCCAATCCCGCTGGACCTGAACCTACCACAGCTACACGTTTACCCGTACGTTTTTCAGGAGGTTGGGGAACTACCCATCCTTCTTCGAAACCTTTTTCAATAATTGCTTCTTCAATCGTTTTGATGGTTACAGGCTGACCGATTAAGCCAACTGTACAAGATCCTTCGCAAGGAGCTGGACAGACGCGACCTGTAAACTCTGGGAAATTATTCGTTTTGTGAAGGCGCTCAAGTGCTTCTCTCCACAGTCCGCGATATACAAGATTATTCCATTCTGGAATCAGGTTATGCACGGGGCAACCTGACGTGCCGCCAATCATATCTATACCTGTATGGCAATACGGGGTACCACAATCCATGCATCGTGCACCTTGTGTTCTGAGCTCTTCTTCAGCCATATGTTTATGAAACTCTTCCCAATCCTTAATCCGCTCCGCTGGCTCACGATCTGCTGGCAGTTGACGTTTGTATTCCATAAATCCAGTAGGTGTAGACATCTTACGTTTTCCCCCATCCGTTCTTGTCTTAATCCCTTCATGTGCATGGTTCTATATGAAATGGATTACTCATTACTTGAGTTTTTGTCTATTGTATCACAAAATCTTCTCGAAGATATTTCAATTATAGTAGCATTTACTGTACTGAATATTAAATGGATTATCCGCATAATTATTTGTATTTTATACATCATATCTTTCAAGTCTACCCATGGTCAATACCCTTATTTTGGTGTTAAATGTGGTTTTGAACTGCGAAATCTGGTGTGTGTTGAAGAAATAAAAGGTCGAAACGTTAAGTGAATGTTAGAAAATTTGTCATGAAATCCAACATATTCTGCTATAAATCGTTCTCAATTCCGAATATCAGACTTGTTTTAGGGCTTCACAACGTTAAAACCTCAAAATTTTTACACTTTTTTACTGTTTAATGCTTGATTACATGTATATTATACATAAATATCAATTACTCATGTTATATTAATGTTATATGTATTCCAATCTAAACAAGTGACTCATTTTTTTTATAAAAGAAAAGACGCTGTTCACGAATATTTCGCATATCAGCGTCTCTCATTATACAAATACGACCCAAGTCAGGAATTTCTTATGCCATTTTACCGTTTACGTTCATAAAATTCGAATGTATATGCATGAACATTTTTTTCATCCTGTTCGCCTTCAATCTGTTCAATCAGTTGCCATTCGGACCAATCCACTTCGGGGAAAAACGTATCTCCCTCAAAATTCTCATGAATTTTGGTCACCACTAGACGATCTGCAAGTGGCAAGAATTCGCGATACACCTGGGAACCCCCAATTACACACAGTTCCTCACCTTTGGTTACACTCAGACCCTCTTCAATCGTATGTACGATTTCAGCCTGTTCCACCTTGTAGTTCAGATCTCTAGTCACCACAATATTACGGCGCTGAGGAAGGGGCTTACCACCAAAGGATTCCCACGTATTACGTCCCATGATAATCGTTTTATTTAACGTACGTTGTTTAAAAAAGGCCATATCTTTGGGTAAACGCCATGGAATCGAATTATTCAATCCGATCACACCGTTCTCCCCCATTGCCCATACCAATTCAATACTCAAGGGTAATACACTCCTTCAATCCAAGTCTCTTATCGAGATTGAACACATAATTAGACTGCAATTGGAGCTTTAATGCCCGGATGATGCTGGTAGTTCTCAAACTCAAAATCTTCATACTTATAATCAAAAATAGAATCCGGCTTACGTTTGATTACCAGCTTAGGTAAAGCATAAGGTTCACGCTCCAGCTGAGTTTTAACCTGATCAACATGGTTAGAGTAGATGTGAACATCCCCTCCAGACCAAATGAAGTCACCCACCTCAAGATCACATTGCTGAGCGATCATATGAGTTAAGAGCGCATAACTCGCGATGTTAAACGGTAACCCGAGGAACGTATCCACGGAACGCATCGTAAGCATACATGATAATTTACCCTCTGCAACGTAAAACTGAAACGCAAAATGACAAGGTGGAAGCTTCATATTATTAATCTCAGCCACATTCCATGCGCTGACAAGGTGACGACGTGAATCCGGATTATTTTTGATCGAGTCAATAACTGCGGCGATCTGATCAATTTTTTCTCCGTTTGGTGCTTCCCATGTGCGCCACTGCGAGCCATATACCGGTCCAAGATCTCCATTTTCGTCCGCCCAGTCGTCCCAGATCTTCACACCATTTTCTTTCAGATAAGATATATTAGTATCGCCACTCAAAAACCACAACAGTTCATGAATAACCGATTTGAGATGAATTCGTTTGGTTGTTACCAGCGGAAACCCTTCGGAGAGATCATAACGGAGCTGTCTGCCAAATACAGATTGTGTTCCTGTTCCTGTACGGTCTCCTTTATGCACGCCGTTGTTCAGAATATCCTGTAATAAATCGAGATAGTTTTTCATGTTGATATCCCCTCACTAAAGAATATTTACACTTATCACTCCGATGACAGAACAACCTTCCGATCGCTGTTATCCCCAGATTTTTTTGATTTCCTTTTCCAAAGGTAAAATCCGGGGATAGAGGCGAAGCGTATGCTTCCGATGCAGCTTTCCTTCAGAAAGCTTTTAGCTCCGCTTCTTCAGGTTCTTTCTGTCCTCTACGTTCTCGTGTAAAAGATTAGTTTAACTTCAATACTAATTACATAGACCGTGATTGGCTTGGAGCCACATCATAACTGATCATTACTACAGTGTACCACAATTGTGTTGTTGGATAAAATCAATTCACTAAAACTTGTGAGCGTGTAAATTTTCATCATATCACATACACGAGTATCTTACATTTCTCGGCTCTTGCTCAGAAAAAAGAGACGAATAACGCGTTAACGTCATTCGTCTCTTCTGATATACGTATAATGCCGGACGGGTCCGAAGCCTAGATGATCTTAACGGGAGATGATGTGGATCGGGTGACCCATAACCAATTCCGCAGCTTCCATCACGATTTCGCCCAAAGTTGGGTGAGCGTGAATTGTGAGAGCCAGATCTTCCAAAGTAGCGCCCATTTCAATTGCCAAACCAAGCTCAGCAATCAGGTTGGAAGCTTCCAGACCTACGATTTGGCAACCCAATACAAGGCCGCTTTCTTCGTCAGCTACGATTTTCACGAAGCCTTCAGCGTGGTTCAAAGATACAGCACGGCCGTTACCCGCATAAGGGAATTTACCTGCTTTTACTTTGTAACCTTTTTCTTTAGCTTCTTTTTCAGTGTAACCTACGCTGGAACACTCTGGATCTGTGAACACAACAGCTGGCATACATTTGTAGTCAACTACAGATGGTTGTCCTGCGATTGCTTCAGCAGCCACTTTACCTTCATAAGAAGCTTTGTGTGCCAGAGCCAGACCAGATACGATGTCACCGATAGCAAAGATGTGAGGAATGCTGGTACGACCTTGGTGGTCAACTTTGACAAATCCACGCTCGTCAACGTCAACACCAATCATGTCGAGACCCAGTTCTCCATCTGTGTTTGGACGACGTCCAACAGTTACCAGCAGGTAATCTGCAGTTACTTCTTTGGACTCACCATTTACAGAGTACTTAACAGTTACATCTTTATCCGTTTGCTCAGCACTTTCAGCTTTTGCACCCGTTACGATTTCGATGCCTGTTTTCTTCATGTTTTTAGCCACGAGGCTAGTCATGTCTTTATCGAAACCTGGCAGTACTGTATCCAGACCTTCGATGATTGTTACTTTTGCACCGAATTTGGAGTACATTTGACCAAGCTCAGCACCGATATATCCGCCACCGATAACGATCATGCTTTTTGGTACTTCAGGCAAGTTCAGAGCTTCTGTTGAAGACAGAATGCGTCCGCCAAACGGGAAAGGTTTCAGTTCGATTGGACGGGAACCTGTTGCAATAATTGCATTTTTAAATTTGTAACGTGGAGACTCGTGGTCATTAAATACACGAGCTTCGTTTTCGTTGATGAACATGCACTCACCGTTGAAAACTTCAACTTTGTTGCCTTTGAGCAAACCAGCTACGCCGCCAGTCATTTTCTTAACAACGCCGTTTTTGAATTCTTGAGTTTTGCTGAAGTCCACTTTTACGTTCTCAGCAGAGATACCAAAAGCTTCACCGTGAAGTGCAGACTCATATTGGTGTGCAGCAGAGATCAGGGCTTTGGATGGAATACATCCACGGTTCAAACAAACACCGCCCAGTTCGGATTTGTCTACGATCAATACGCTTTGGCCCAGTTGAGCAGCGCGGATGGCAGCTACATAGCCGCCAGGACCCGCACCAATTACTAATGTGTCGATATTGAGAGAAGCGTCGCCTACTACCATATCTTACACCTCCATAACAAGCAGCTCAGGGTTAGCGAGCAGCTGTTTAATGTAATTCATAAAGTTTTGTGCTGTTGCGCCATCGATGATACGGTGGTCAAAGCTCAGGGAAAGAGCCATTACAGGTGCTGCAACTACTTCGCCGTTTTTGATCACTGCTTTTTCGCTGATGCGTCCTGTTCCGAGAATAGCAACTTCAGGGAAGTTGATGATTGGAGTGAAGAACATACCGCCAGCAGAACCAATGTTACTGATGGAGATTGTGCTTCCTCTCATTTCATTCGCGCTCAATTTGCCGTCACGACCACGAGCAGCCAGATCACGGATAGAATCAGCGATCATCCAGATGGATTTACGATCAGCATCTTTGATAACAGGAACGATCAAGCCGTTGTCTGTATCTGTAGCGATACCGATGTTGTAGTATTTTTTGTAAACAATTTCGTTAGCTTCTTCATCAATCATAGCGTTCAGAGCCGGGAATTGGCGGGAAGCCGCAACCAATGCTTTAACGATGAATGGCAGATAAGTAACTTTTGTTCCTTTTTTCTCTGCAATTGGTTTCATGCGAGTACGGAAAGCAACCAATTCAGTTACGTCCACTTCGTCCATGATTGTAACGTGAGGTGCTGTGTAAGCCGATTTAACCATTGCATTAGAGATCGCTTTACGGATACCTTTGAATGGTACGCGCTCTTCTTCAAGGTATTGATCAGCTGCAGCCGCTGCTGGTGCTGCGGATTTTTTCTCTTCTTGAGCCGGAGCTTCGGAAGATGCCGCTGCGGAAGAACCGCCACCGTTTTTGAAGGATTCAACATCTTCTTTGGTTACTTTACCGTTGTTGCCAGTGCCGTTAACCTGAGCGATGTCTACACCTTGTTCACGAGCAAATTTGCGCACGCTTGGTGTTGCCAGAACGTCTTTGGCAGGTACTGCCGGAACGCTGTTGTTGCCGCCTTCTTTAGCTGCATCCGAGCTGGAAGCTGCTGCAGAAGAACCGCTTGTGTCAGCTCCGCCTTGAGCTGCATCTTTCTCTTGTTCCCCTTGATCGCCAGCAGGAGCGTCGTCTTGCTCAGGAAGTTCGCCTTCTGCATCGATGATCGCTACAACTTCACCAACGTGGCAGATTTGACCGTCTTTAGCGAATACTTCTGTAACTGTTCCGTTAACCGGACAAGGTACTTCCACAACCGCTTTGTCGTTCTGTACTTCCATGATGATGTCGTCGTCAGTTACTTTGTCACCGACTTTGATGTGCATCTTGATGATTTCGCCTTCGTGTAGGCCTTCGCCCAATTCAGGGAATTTATATTCAAATTTAGCCAACTGAAAAACCTCCTTGATTATGTGCTCAATCCTGAAAACAACCCTTAACTCCAAGAAACAACTGTTACTGCTAATGCAAATAACTGTTACTCAAGGGGCTAATGGCTGTTTACAGTGCAGCTTGCGCTGCGGTGTGAATCACCATACTGCGCCTTGCGGCATGTCAGATGATTAAATTAGAAATTTACGACTTTATTAACCGCAGCAACGATACGTGCTGGGTTAGGCAGCCAAGAATCTTCGATTTGTGCAAAAGGATATACAGTATCCGGACCAGCTACACGCAGAACCGGTGCTTCCAAGTGCAGGATTGCTTTTTCATTGATTTGGGCAATGACTTCAGCTGCAACACCTGCGCTCTTTTGAGCTTCCTGTACAACAATTGCACGATTTGTTTTCTTAATAGAAGCAACGATGGTATCGATATCGATCGGGCTAACCGTACGAAGGTCGATAACTTCAACTTTGATTCCTTGTTTTTCGAGTTCCTCTGCTGCTTTCACAGAAGTATGAACCATCATACCGTAAGTAATGATTGTTACATCGGAACCTTCACGAACAACGTTCGCTTTACCCAATTCAACAACGTAATCTTCTTCAGGCACTTCTGCACGGAAAGCATGATACAGGTTCAAGTGCTCCATGAAGAATACAGGATCGTTATCGCGAATAGAAGCGATCATCAGACCTTTTGCATCGTAAGGGTTAGAAGGAACAACGACTTTGATACCTGGTGTTTGCGTGAGCAGACCTTCCAGGGAATCTGTATGCAATTCTGCCGCTTTTACACCGCCACCGAATGGTGTACGGAATACGATTGGAGAATTGTATTTTCCACCAGAGCGGAAACGCATACGAGCAGCTTGCACTACCATTTGGTCAAGGGCTTCGAAGATAAAGCCAACGAATTGGATCTCAGCAACCGGACGGAAGCCTTGTACACCCAGACCTACAGCCAGACCACCAATAGCGGACTCAGCCAGTGGTGTATCAAATACACGCTCTTCGCCAAACTCTTTTTGCAGACCTTCCGTTACACGGAAAACGCCGCCTACATTACCTACGTCTTCACCGAAGAGCAGAACGTTAGGATCACGTTTCAACTCCACGCGAAGCGCATCACGGATTGCTTCTTTCATGTTCATTTGTGCCATTTGCTTCATTTCCTCCTTAAACATTGACAGTTCACATTTGAATTCGTACATGTATACCGGGACATTAAAGTCGCGGATGTTTATGCTTTATCGGAAAAAACTTATTGGAAATCAGCTTTTTGCTCTTCCAAGTGCTTAGGCGTTTGTTCGAACATGCTGTCGATCAAGCCTGAAATCGTCATTTTCTCGGTTTTTTCCGCTTTTTTGATTTCTTCATTTACTTTAGCTTTTGCTTCTTCTTTCACACGTGCTGTATCTTCTTCAGTCCAAAGACCTTTTTTCTCCAGATATTTAGCGAAACGTGCGATAGGATCTTTAGCAGACCATTCTGCCTCTTCTTCTTTTGTACGATACTTGGAAGCATCATCCGAAAGGGAGTGAGGACGGAAACGGTATGTTACTGCTTCGATCAATGTTGCGCCTTCTCCGTTACGTCCGCGCTCAGCAGCTTCCTGAACAGCTTTGATAACAGCGAAGATGTCCATACCGTCAACTTTAACACCTTTGATACCTGCCGCTACCGCTTTGTGAGCGATGGACAGAGCTGCTGTTTGTTTAGCAAAAGGAGTTGTGATGGCATAACCATTGTTTTGTACGAAGAAGATAACAGGCAGTTTGTATACACCAGCGTAGTTCAGACCTTCATAGAAGTCACCTTCAGAAGAACCGCCATCACCTGTGTATGTGATAACAACTTGTTTTTGTTTCTTCAATTTGTAACCCATAGCGATACCCATTGCATGCAGAATTTGTGCACCAATGATGATTTGTGGCATCAATACATTAACGCCATCTGGAATTTGTCCACCATGTTGGTGTCCACGGGAGTACAAGAATGCTTGATAAAGAGGAAGTCCATGCCATACGAGTTGCGGAATGTCACGATAGCCAGGACATACAAAGTCTTCTTTTTCAATTGCAAATTCACTACCAACCATTGTAGCTTCTTGACCAGATACTGGAGCATAGAAACCAAGACGACCTTGACGGCCCAGGTTTACTGCACGGTCATCCCAAGTACGGGTAAATACCATGCGGTACATAATTTCTTTTAATTGATCATCGGAAAGTGTAGGCATCATGTCTTTGTTAACAATTTCGCCGTCAGGAGACAGCACGGACAGAGCTTCTACATCCTCTGTATACACTTCATAAGGAACCTTGCTCATTTTTTTCTTCACCTCAACAAAAAATTTGAATATCAAGTTCCGCTGTTATAATATTATTATACACCTGTTTCACTCCATACGTCAAAGAAATCCGTAATTTTTTTATGTTTCCTGCCGGATTGTATGTATAACAGGGGCTTAATATTGGTATAACAGCATAATACATGATTGCGTGTTTGACCCAACCCCGCACAAGGGTAATCTTACCGTATTGCGCGGTCGAATGCAAAAAATTAACCGAGAAAGGTGACGTTTTATGACGGATTCCCGCTATTTGAAACGCACGATTGTGAAGGAAGAGATTGAAAGTCGCTATCTTGGAGAGAAGCGAACGCTCCGTATTTACCTTCCTCCGGGCTATAACGAATTACTTAGCTACCCTGTCGTTTATTGTCAGGATGGCGAAGAATTTTTTAATTTCGGACGAATTGCTACAACAGCTAACCAAATTATTCTGGACGAAGGAGCCGAACCTTTCATTATTGTAGGGGTTCAGGTCGATGTGTCTGTGAGAACACAGGAATATGCTCCATTTGGAGATCGGTTCAAGGCATATACCGCTTGCTTCGCTGAAGAGATTATTCCCTATATAGAAGAGAAATATCCTGTGCGCCGTTCTCCGCAGGAACGTATTCTTGCCGGAGACTCGCTCGGTGGCAGTGTTTCACTTCATCTTGCTCTGTTATATCCGGATCTGTTCACACGTGTTATTAGCATGTCTGGCGCCTTCTACTCTGCTTCTCAGGAAATCTATGCCGCAGCTGAAGATCTGTCTTGGCTCTCGATCTGGATGATCGTTGGTTTGCAGGAGACTGATTTCGAGGCAGACACGGGTACGTATGATTTTGTTCAATTAAATCGGGATACTCGAGAATTGCTGGAAAAACGTGGTGCCCTCGTCTCCTATCAAGAGAAAGACGGGAAGCACCAATGGGGTTTTTGGCAGAAGGAATTGCCCGAAGCATTACTTTATTTTCTCCAGGAAAGATAAAAGGACCACATTAACAGGCGGCTGAAATGCCGCTATTGTTTTCCATCCCAATGATACCGCTTACAATTGTAACCTGAAAAAGAAGCAGGATATCCTGCTTGCTTTAAGTGCTCTAATCCTGCTTCTTTGTCGAATTACAAATTAAGCATGAATTTCGTTTACTTTTTAGGCTAAGGAATGTTCCGCTTCAATCTTACTCAACAGAACATCGCAGCCTGCGTTAACCAGCTCGTACACCTCTTCAAAATTGCCCGTGTAATATGGGTCAGGTACTTCTCTGAGTTTTTCCTCGGGAAGCATGTCCATGAACTTGATGATGTCCGCCGCAGCTCCGCCTGGAACGTTGCGTACATTATCTGCATTTGAATTATCCATACATACAATGTAATCAAATTGAGTAAAGTCTTCGCTGGCGAATTGTCTCGCTGCCATGTTGGCATAAGAAATCTGGTACGAATCCAGCAATTTTCGAGTCCCTTCATGCGGAGATTTACCAACGTGCCAGTCCCCTGTTCCCGCTGAGTCCACACGAATCTGGTGTTCAAGCCCCTTCTCCAGGACTTTGTGACGCAAAACGGCTTCAGCCATTGGTGATCTACATATATTGCCCAGACATACAAACAAAACATTAATCATATTAATCCCCCTTGCTTAACGTACCTTGAAGTACCGACGATGTTGGCTGTGTCACAATGCTCTCCGGCTGAGGACTGACGTTGCCTGTCTCAGATGGCACCAACGAACGACGTGGCAGTTTCCATTTATAATGTACAGAACACATCCGGAAAAACACAACGGCCGCGAAACCTAGCAATAATCCGGTATTCGTTGTTAACCAGCCCATACCTATGACAAAACCGGCTGTCATTGCCCATACAGCATAGATTTCATCACGTAATACAAGCGGTTTACGTCCAGCGAGCACATCACGAATAACGCCTCCACCAATACCGGTCATTACTGCTGCAACGATAACTGCGCTAATAGGATGTCCCATGTTCGCCGCGTACAGCGCCCCTTGAATTGCAAATGCTGCAAGTCCGATTGCATCAAATAACGCCTCTGTTCGCTTCCAGTGACTAATCCACTTGAGAGGCAATATAAACGCAACTGCTACAGATACTAAGGCTAACATAATAAGTGATCCCTGACTCCATAATGTCGTTACAGGTATACCTATAAGTACATTCCGGATAATCCCGCCTCCGAATGCAGTGACAAGTCCAAGCACCAGTACACCCAAAATGTCATACTCCTCTTCCATTGCTACGAAGGCACCGGACATTGCAAATGCGATAGTGCCTATAATGCTGAATACTTCAAAAATGTGTAAGTCCAACCTGTTCAAACCTCACTTTTCAAGTCATCTCCATGTCGCTCTACCCATTGTATCCGCGAGCACTGAAATTGTGCAACCACATTTTGTGGATTATACTGGTTTGGTGAATATATTTGTACAGGTTCCAACATTATATTTGAACAATGAACTATTTTTCTCTGAATTAGGAAGGATGAAATAAAATGACGGCGAAACGGATTGTTATTTTTACAGGTGGAAACTTATCTGTAAAATTACTTCAGGAAATACGAGAAGATGATATGATCATCGCGGCCGATCGCGGTGCATTATTTTTAATTGAACACGGCATTCAGCCTCACATTGCAGTTGGAGACTTTGACTCCATTACCGAAGATGAACGTATCATTGTAAGCAACAATAGCATTCGGTTCATTACATGTGACCCTGTTCATAAGGATCTTACTGATACAGAAATGGCTTTTGAGACAGCGCTAGATTACGAACCTTCTCACATCTTAATGTTAGGTGCTACAGGTACACGTATGGATCACACCCTCGCTAATGTACATATCATGGTTCGCGCGATGCAGCATCATATCTCCTGTGCCATTCAGGACAAGCACAACTACATGACACTGACCACATCCAAAGCTGTGGTTGAGCACCGTGACTATAAATATGTTTCTCTGCTTCCCTTGACTCATGAAGTTGCAGGAATAACTCTGGATGGTTTTATGTATCCGCTAGATCAAGCCACCATTCGCATGGGACAATCCTTGGGTGTAAGCAACCAGCTCTTAGGCTCCTCCGGTACAGTCACTATTGATAGCGGCTTATTACTGATTATTCAGAGCAAAGATTGAATCTATTCGTATGCTTCATAATTATTTATTACGTTTTTGTAACCAGTGATTCAACGAAGAAAATAGGTTCACACATAATAAAGACCCTTGATATTCAAGGGTCTTTGCTATTTCATCTTTATTGTTCATCCGTCAATGATTAATTTTTTGACATTTTTAATCATATTTTAATAAACATCCCCAAACCATTGTGGCCCAAGGGATTACACTTCCCTATCCAATTTCTAGGTTGTTACAAAGCTGTTATACTCGCTCTAGCAACTTAACGAAAACGAATTTTGGAGGTACTAACTAACATGAAAACAAACATCTTTGTCCAAAAGGCCGTAACCGTCGGGTTGTGCGCTACACTAGGTTTTGGAGCTGTATTAATGACTAACGCACCTGTTGCACAGGCAGCAACTGCTTCTGTATCCACAGGTCAACAGATTGTTAACTATGGTAAACAATTTACTGGAACTCCATATAAATTTGGTGCTTCAACCTCAACAACCAAAGTTTTTGACTGCTCTTCTTTTATGAAATATATTTTCAAAAAGTATGGTGTAGACTTGCCGCGCACTTCCGTGAACCAATCCAAAGAAGGTACAGCTGTATCCAAAGCTAATCTGCGTGTCGGAGATCTAGTATTCTTCTCCAGTGGTAGCCGTTCTACGGGCTCCAACGTTACTCATGTAGGCGTATATGCAGGGGACGGAAAGATTCTGCATACGTATGGATCTCCAGGCGTAACCCTCTCTGATCTGGACTCTGGTACTTGGAAGAGAACGTATGTTAAAGCTCGTCGTGTACTCTAGAATCACATCATAGCTAATCAGTAAGGACCGGAGGTTACTATCCGGTCTTTTATTTTTACCCTCTTTTTGCCACACTCTAAACTGGTGATTCATGGAACTAACTTTAGTAATCTAATTTTTATCATGAAGCATATAACCGATCCCACGCACAGTATGAATCAGTTTCACACTTCTTCCCTTATCCACCTTAACCCGCAGATGTTTGATGTATACGTCCACAACGTTGGTATCCATCGCATACTCATATCCCCATACCTCCCGCAAAATATCACTCCGTGTACATGCTTCATTCACATGCAAGGCCAGAAATTCCAGCAATTCGTACTCTTTTGGCGTTAATGTCAGGTATTCACCCGCACGATTTACCCGCCTTGAACGTAAATTCACTTTAAGATCATGAACTATAATTACTTCTTCACCCTCTTGTGTTGCATTCGCAAAAACACGCAATAAGTTTCGTATTCTGGCGAGCATCACGTTCAGGTGAACGGGTTCCTCCATTACATCATTAGCTCCGTAATCCAGCCATTCCACGATGAATTGAGGAGATGCGTTAGACGTGATAACCAGTAGAGGTACAACCTGACCTTTATCTATCCATCGTTTCAACTCTAATTTCTGATCCTGATCATGATGTGCTTCCCCCTCACTTCGGTCTACCAGAATGATCAGGTTGATGTGTGATAACGAATTCTTGGCGAATTGGTCTAGTTCAGGTCCTTCCTTTCGTTGCACCTCATACCCTTCGCTACATAAAACATCCTGAATAAGGCTGACCTGCTCTCCTGCTCCAATCAGCAAAATGGCTGTTTTCACTCTTTTTCACCCGGCCTGTCTCTATCCCCACTGCTCGCAGCAATGGTTGGTACAGATAGCATGCCGTAAAATGAAAAAGTCCATTCCCTCAAGGGAACAGACTTTGCTTCTTTCTTGCTTTAACCAAAGTAGCGATGGACGAGCGTACGTGCTTCAGCTGTGTCGTTTGTTCCGTGTACAAGGACACGTCCATCTTGGAAAATAACCATTCTGTATGCTCCTGTTGTAAAAGAAACCAGAAACGGATTCGATTCCACTTTTCCTTCTTGAAGTCTATCCAAGCGGTCCGCCGTATGTTGTAGATCCAGATTCATGCGCCGAGCAGGCCGGATCTGAACGGTATCCCTCCCGCACAAAACATCGGTTTTTTCCAGATTCGATGCAGAAAGATATGGATACGTTGCAGAAGTGCCGCAGGAAGGACAGTCTTGCTTTTTCGCACCATCCACATTGATGGATATGTATTCGTTCCTCCAAACGTCAAATGACAACAACTTACGTCTCAATGCATTTGCATTGCCACTAAGCAATTTCATCGCCTCTGCTGTCTGATTCGCCGTTACCATCTGTACCGCTTGGGGTATGATGCCAGATGTATCACAAGTATCTCCACCCAGAGGGACTTCACCCAACAAACAATTTAAACATGGCGTATCTCCGGGCATAAACGTATAGGTGATGCCGTAACTACCTACGCATCCACCATAAATCCAGGGAATACGGTGCTTCTGTGCCATATCATTAATGAGTAGTCGGGTATCAAAATTATCCGTTGCATCCATAATCAAGTCTGCATGCTGAACGAGTTCTTCCAACTCATCTACTCTGACATCCAACACTTTCCCTTCCACATGAACCGTGGAATTAATGGCAGATAACCGTTTTTCCGCCGCCATCGCCTTCGGCATCCGTTCAATCGCGTCCTGTTCTACATATAATTGCTGTCGCTGCAGGTTACTCCACTCCACATAATCACGATCCACAATCGTCAAGTGTCCGACTCCTGAACGAACTAACGTTTCTGCGATCCCTGTTCCCAGTGCGCCAGCACCAACGATTAAAACTCTGCTGTCCTTTAATCTGGCCTGACCTTCCTTGCCCAGCGGCGCATAACGTTCCTGTCTGGAATACCGATCGGCCTGCTCCGAGGATGTTGATTGTTGATTTATCATGTATGAACCATTCCTTCCACCGGACTACTGGCTGCTGCATAACGCTTTACGGGAATCATGCCTGCCTCATAAGCCAGCCTACCTGCCTCTACCCCCAATCTCATCGCCTTAGCCATGCTCACTGGATCCCCTGATCCGGATACGGCTGTATTTAACAATACGCCATCGGCACCAAGTTCCATCGCATAAGCAGCATCTTTGGGGGAGCGCAATCCTGCGTCCACAATCACAGGTACAACGGCCTGCTCAATGATGATCTCAAGGTTATAGGGATTGATGATGCCTCTGCCAGCTCCGATGGGAGAAGCGCCAGGCATTACAGCATGTACGCCAAGCAATTGCAGCCTTTTGGCCAGAATGACATCATCTGAAATATAAGGCAATACCGTGAAGCCCTTTTCAAGCAAAATTTCGCAAGCCTTGTACGTTTCAATCGGATCTGGGAGTAGCGTAATTCCATCTCCGATGACTTCGACTTTTATCATATCACAAAGTCCTGAAGCCCGCGCAAGCTCGGCAATTCGCACCGCCTCTTCCGCATTGGAAGCTCCAGCCGTATTCGGAAGAAGAGTGTATTTGTCCAGATCCAATGTATCCAGGAAATGCTTCTGGTTGCGCTCCTCCAGATTCAGACGACGAACAGCAAAGGTTAAAACTTCCGTTTCAGATGCTTCCACAGCCTGACGTTGCACTTCCAGATCCGAAAACTTGCCTGTTCCGAGCAACAATCTGGACTCAAACGTATATTTACCAATGTTCAACATCATCAACCGCCTCCTACAAAATGTACAATCTCGATTCGATCGCCTTCTCTTAATGCCGTCGTTTCATGATACTCACGGGTTAAAATATGCTTGTTCAGCTCTACAACTACAGTCTTGACTTGCAGGTCAAATGATTGAAGCAGTTTATCCACACGATTCAATCTGTCTTCAATCTCCATCCGTTGACCATTAACGATGATATTCACTGCACCACTCCCTTTCTGTTCAATCGCTCCGGACTCAGCGCCTCAATTCCGAGTTCTTCTGAGCTTTTGCCAGCGAGCAACTCAGCGATAAGCCTTCCTGTTATCGCACTAAGCAAGATACCGTTGCGGTAATGCCCAAAGGCGGCGAACAGCCCTGGTATACTCTTGCAAGCACCTATATAAGGCAATCCATCTGGAGTTGCCGGTCTTACGCCTGCCCACGCTCGTATAAATTGTGCTTCTTTCATCCCAGGCACCCAGTGGGTAGCCGCTGTTAGCAGCTTCTGAACACCCTGTACAGAAACGTTCAGATCGGTTCTGCCTGGCAGACTGGTTGCCCCGAGCCAAACTTCGCCATTAGCTTTGGGAACAATATAGATATCCTCTGCATACACCGTTCTGTCAGGTCTGTACCCAGCATGTTCATCTGAGAACTGAACGGCGGCTATTTCTCCTTTTACCGACCACACAGGCATGCTCAGATTCACATGTCTCATCAACTCTTCACTCTGTAATCCAGCCGCTATAATGACATGTTTACATCTCATCTCACCGATCGATGTGGTGATTCCCTGCACGCCATGTTCGTTTGCTTGCACACGTATATCCTGTATGTCCTCCATAACCCGTGCTCCAAATGCTTGAGCGGATTCAGCATATGCCTTCGTTAGATGGACTGGAAGAATCTCACTCTCGTAAGGTCTGTAGTAGGCTCCATACGTATCTCTGTTAAGCCATGATGCCTCCTGTTGCACAACGGAACGATCCCACCATACCTCATCAGCAGAAGCAGAAAACGCAGACTTCCGATTGTCCTTATAACTACTTAATTCACTGTATGAACGAAAAGGAGTTAGGAATCCCTGGCATTGCAGGCCAGTCTCTACCTCACTGAGTGTAGCCATTAGCACCTGTTGCTCGATAAGTAACTGTCTACTCTGTCTGGCAAGCTTAGCCATCAAAGGATGAGCAAAATCCTCACTGTCTGCCGCCAGCATTCCAGCCGCCGCGCAAGAAGTGCCTCCTGCAATCGCCGAACGCTCCAGCAACAGCACATCCTGTCCACGGGAAGCAAGCTCATACGCAATGGCACATCCAACAACACCTCCGCCTACAATAATCGTTTCTGCATGAATCTTATCCGGATTATCAGTTACAATCTCTTTCATCCTCTCATCTCCTTTCAGTCGCGCAGACCTTCGGTAGCAACGATAGCCTGCCTTAATGATGCAGCGGCCCGATCCGGTGAATCGCTCGCCCATACATTCGAGATCACAGCAACTCCCTGTGCGCCTGCAGAGCGAATCGCGTGAATGTTTCCCGGTTCGATGCCACCGATCGCCATGACAGGAATGGAGACACTCCTGCACACTTCAGCAAGAGCATGTAATCCTCTGGGGTCAAGATCAGGCTTACTGTTGGTTGAGTAGACATGCCCGAAGAAAAGGTAATCGGCTCCCCGTTCTTCAGCGATTTTCGCCTCATCGATGGAATGAACAGATCCCCCTAGACGAAGTCGCTGCACATTGCTTGTGACAGTAGGGTTACAGTTGCGTATCGCATCTTGCCCCCAATGTACACCTCCATAGATGTCATTTTGTGAAGGCAGCTCTGAACCATTGATAACGATGCGACAAGATGGAACGCCAACGCTACGCAGACTTTCAGCCCAACCGATCTTGTCTTGCCATGTGAGTTGTTTTTCTCGTATATGAATATAGTCCACCGATGGCCAAACGTCCTTTGCAGCTTTTACAAAAGATGCTTGATCCCCTGCACCCGTAGAAACAACATGCAACTCAAATGATCCGTGTACATGTTCATGAGAAATTACCGTACCATCCCTCTCCTTCCATGCGTGAATGCTATGAAAACACAAAAAAGCCACTCCCGTAGGGGAGTGGCTGCGTATTAAATATTGAACCAGATGACTGACTGAAGCATACAGTTCATTTCGTGCAATTCAGCTATGGACCTTATAGCCATAACGTTATACACGCAACTGCATGTTTCAATTCGTTAAGCAGACGGTCCTTTTGAGTTGCCGTTTGCTCACGTCATTCACTGAAACGCGCTCGCCACTTCCCTACGCTGGTATGATCCAGATCAGGTGCAAAGGGTCCGGAATCGCATTCTTCCATCTCAGCCGCATCGTGCGGCCCCCCTAGTGTTCATATGAAGTTGTAGCCTATGTTACCATAGACGGATTTTTTTGTCACCGTCATTTCTGTTAAACATTGTCTTAAATCGTCTAGTTTTTCTCAGACCATTCTTCGACATTCCATGTTTTGGTAACCCAACCCTCGTAGAAATCAGGTTCATGAGATACCAGTAACACCGTTCCCTTGAATTCTTTCAAAGCACGCTGCAACTCCGCTTTAGCTGTGACATCCAGATGGTTCGTCGGCTCATCAAATAGAATCCAGTTGCTTTCACGCATCAAGAGTTTGCATAAACGAACCTTGGCTTGTTCTCCACCACTCAGCATATTAAGCGGACGAGTAATGTGCTCATTTTTCAACCCACAGCGAGCGAGATGACCTCGGACCTCATTTTGGGTCAAATGTGAAAACTCATTCCAGACATCCTCAATCGGCGTGATATTCCCAGCACGAACCTCCTGCTCAAAATATGCCGTTTCGAGATAATCTCCTAAGAAAGTCTTTCCACTGAGTGGAGATATTTTTCCCAGGATGGTTTTCAACAGCGTCGATTTACCCACACCATTACAACCTACGATGGCAATTTTCTCACCACGTTCAATTGTCATTGTCATCTTAGGCAGCAAAGGAAACGTATATCCAATTTCAAAATCAATACCCTCAAAGACCGTTTTGCTGCTCGCACGGGCATCCTTAAATTTGAACGTTGGTTTGGCCGCTTCATCTGGGCGATCAATACGTTCAATTCTGTCCAACTGCTTCTCCCGGCTCTTCGCTCGACCTGAAGTTGAAGCACGTGCCTTGTTACGCTGAATGAAATCTTCCTGCTTCTTGATGTACTCTTGCTGCTTCTCATATGCATCAATATGCTGGGCTTTATTCATATCAGCCATCTCAAGGAACTTGTTATAGTTCGCTGCATATCTCGTTAATTTGGCAAATTCCAAATGATAAATGACATTTACGACTTCATTCATGAATTCCGTGTCATGGGAGATTAAGAGGAACGCGTGCGGGTAGTCCTTCAGATAACGTGACAGCCATTCAATATGCTCTACATCCAGATAGTTGGTCGGCTCATCCAGTAACAGAGCTGTAGGCTTCTCGAGCAGTAGCTTGGCAAGCAGCACCTTGGTACGTTGTCCACCACTTAGAGCTGCGACATCCCGATCAAGACCAATTGCGGACAAACCAAGACCATTAGCCATCTCTTCCACTTTTACGTCAATCAGATAAAAGTCGCCCTGTTCCAGTTGTTCCTGAATATCGCCCATCTCTTCCAGCAACTGCTCCAGCTTATCTGGATCTGCATCTGCCATCTGGTCCGTAATATTCATCATTTCTTTTTCCAATTCAAGCAACGGAAGGAATGCATCTTTAAGCACGTCACGAATGGTTTTACCTGGCGTAAGCTTCGTGTGCTGATCCAGATATCCATAACGGACCTTAGGTGTCCATTCCACTTTTCCACTATCTTTAAGCAATTTACCTGTAAGGATGTTCATTAATGTGGATTTACCTACACCATTGGCACCAACAAGCCCTACGCGCTCTCCGGCAAGTAAACGAAACGATACATTTTTAAATAACGTGCGATCTCCAAAATTGTGACTTACGTTCTCTACTGACAATAAACTCATAAGATGAGGTTGCTCCTATCTATTAGACATTACTTTTGTGATTGTTCCGAAACCCTATTCTAGCACAGGTCCCGTCTTTTCTGAAAGTAATGTAAACATATCAGGAACCTCTTCCATAATTTTGTCATACAGGGAACCCTAACGGTTAGAGCATTTATATTCGAAATAGCCTTGTGCAGCTGCTTGTCTCGCGTCTGTGAACACCTCTTCAGCACGGTAACCATTACCACATGTGGAGGGGTAGTAGTACTTGATACCCGTTAAAGGATCTACCCCACCTACTATCGCCGTTTTCTTCACAAGTCTGCCTCCACCAATTGCGTAATTGTTGATCTTCTGGTCACCCACACCTATACCTTGGATAAAAGCCATAATCCCTGTATCATTTATGGAGTTGTACCAATCTTCCTGGGCAATCAGGGGCATCGTAAATGTATAGGAAATACCGTTCTTTCTGGCAAACTCATTATGGCGGTTAATCACATCAGCCAGATTATCCTGCACAGTAGTCACAATCCGACTTCGTCTAACTTGTTCAAATACGTGGGTATCCTGAAGTAAAGGAATCTGTGTGGTTGAAGCCAGTTCTTTTTGAAATCCTTCAATCCATTTCCCTGCGCTTGCGTCATAGGCATATACGTAGTCGTCCAGTGTAAAGTTAATACTGTTACCATTAGAATCTGAATATGTATAAGGTTTCTTGGGGCTCCATACTTGCCGGAAAGAATCTTCAAGGTTACCCGTCATCTCTGTTTCCGTGGAAAACATATAATAGCCATCATAATCCAGAATAACTACGGCAGGAATGTAATTAAACATGTTTCGAATAGCTGCGGGATCATCCTGAATGCCCATATTCAAAGCCATCGTCTGCGTAAATGTCAACAAAGCAAGCTCCTTATCGGCTTTAACAAACTTGGTTGAATCGTAACCTGCTTCATCATTTTGTTTCTCATTCTGATGCATCACTGCACCTGCATCCATGACTGCAGTTTGAAGTGCAGATCTGTATCGATGACCAAGATATTGAGCCTCTTCGGCATCTTGGGTATGCAGTGAGATGATCCAGAAGAGCGGAAAAAAGATCAGCACGAATACAATGGAAAGCTCAGTAATCTTCATTGAGGACCATACCTCCGTATGTTACAAATACCGCTGAAGCCTGAGCCGTACCACTTAACCATTCACGGATGAGCATGGAAGGTGTACGATTTGTATTTTGGAGCGTCACGGTGAAAAAATCCCCTGTCGTCAACGTATATCTTCGGCCAGGATCATCAACCGGTATCACACCTGAGGATGGGAATAGTCTTTCTCGAATCTGAGCTGCATAATATCCATCCTGCACTACCTCATAGGTCCCGTTAAAACTGTTATGGTCCATCGGGTCTGTATAATGAGGTACATATTTCTTATGCAAATGTTCCATCGACACCTCATACAGATTGCCCGTCTGGGCCAGTTGCTCCTCAAACTCAGCAAACATTAGAGGTGAAATATATCCTTTCGTTCGGACAGCATCAACAAAGCGTGTTACATTCTGAACAGCCGTCATACGTGCTATATCATCCTGCCGATCGGCTGTTTCAGCAGCTGGGTACACATAGAGCAAAAAGACTGCGAGCAATACGGCAAGCAGCTTGGATGCGGCATTAATCAATTCACACTGGTCTCCTTCCAAAAAACAATCTTGAGCAGTTCTCCAGTTTCATTTCGTATAAACTCCGGTCTGTAGGTGGCATCGAGCTGGACAGGAATCGTCGCTGTTTTGCTGACAAGTGGATCGATCACATACGAAGTTCCATCTACCTCCACAGGGATGTCTGTGCCTGTCATCTGCCTCACGGTATGCAACACTTCCGCACCACTATATTGATAGGAATTGCTGGTATGCAGTGTTGTTGTCAGCCGACCTTCCATGCCTGCTGTTGTCTGTACTCTGTCGGTCAAGGCCGCAGACAAGATCTTAACATTCTGTTGCCCGTACAGGCAGGCTGTCACAAACAGGACAACCGCCGTACAAAACAACATGAGATGCTGGGTATTCCGGGACATGTTAAACCAACTCCTGTCAGGATTGCTGGAAGATCAGCCCTCTTACCACGTTGGAACGGTCTTTTACGATAATGGCTTTGAATTTACCACTCGGATTGACATATTGATTGTCTTTTTCACTCATGGTCTGGTTAATAATCCCCACTTTATCGTCAGGAGCAATAACCGAGCCGTAGTCGGCATTATTGAGATCCTGTGAAATGTTCAATTGATTGCCATACCATTGACCCGCTTTATTTTTACCTGTAATAACTTGAATACCGAACTGATCTTTGTCCGCGTATTTACGCAGCGCATTCGTTACCTGTGATCCACTGATGGTTGTTCCGTCATACACCGTAAATGCGGCTTGGGACAACTCGGTTTGGATATCAGCAAAATTGTTCTGGGCCGTCTTGGTTGCCTCCTGAGCCGAAATAAACAACAGAACTACAATTGTGATCAGAGCGATTGTTAAGAATATCCCTGCTGCCACCTTTAAAGCGCTTGATGCATTGTTCATGATAAATCCTCCCAAGTTATAAATTATTAAACTATTTCAGACTGTCACACAGATAAATTGTGCTACAGTTTCTGAATTTGCTCATAATAAATGTTCATCTGCAAGAAGCTCATACCAACCAATGGAATGACCAGATACAGAAAGATAAGGGCATACATGGGTGTAAATCCGATGGTTCTGCCCCATGATGCTTTGACATCAATCATTTTGCTGTACTCCTGCTTGCGTTGTTCAAAATAAAATTCCATCATGCTCTCGAGATCATCGAAGGCTTCACGTATTGAGATTTTGCCAAGGGCAAGCTGTAATTTATCAACCAGTCGCTGGAACTCGGGCAAGCCCGCCTCTTCCTTTAATTGTTCAAGTGCAAGCTCTGGTCCATGTTCAAAATGCAACAAACATTTTTGCAGCGGGCGTTTGAAAATGACGGCAAATCGATTAAGCCACTCCAATATCTCCTCGACTGACATCCGGTCCATCTCACGCAAAATGGAAATCACTGTCTGGAATTGGTAGATTTCATGTCGCATATCCAACCTTCGCATTTTCCGCTGAAATAACATGAGCCATACGGGCATGTAGTACCCAGCTCCACCCATAAGAATGGCTATAATCATTTCCCACCAACGTACATATTGCTTGTTATACACCTCAAGTTTCTGCATAATGCGCGTGATGGTCTCATTCTGGGTATCAAGGTCCATCTGAACGGGAGATAACTGCTGTAACGCGTTGGCGACTTCTTCGTATGTAGCTCCTCGGTTCATTTCTACACTTTCCAGCACGGATTGATCCAATGCTGTTTTTTCCTCAGCTTTCCTGAGATCCGCTTCAGCCATTGCACCAAACATTCGATCATCGCGGATTGGATCATACAAGATGTGGTTACGTTCAACCTGATGCAACAGCAAGATGCAACCCATTGTAAGGACCAAACAACCTGCGAATAACATCACTCTACGAATGGCAAGCCATTCATATTTCAACTCCGAGCTGCTCTCCCTCATGAGCCGTATCGTTTGACTGTACTGTGCACTGCCAGGTTTCGCTGCAAACAACATCGCCAATTTCCGTATGAAGGTCTGCCTGTACAGAAACTGATCCAACCATGAATGCTTATGCCCTGACCGGTAACGGGTCTCATCGTATTGCTGGAGCCTTTGCAGAAGCAAATAAGCAAGGATGATGATGACATAGATCGATATTTTGGTAACAAAACCGATTTTGCTGCGATAAAATTCATCCATCGTTGGGAAACTGACTCTGGCCCAACGTTCGATTGGAGCGGTGAACAATACCGGAGCAAGAGCGATAATATTAAGCCCTTTGAGCAGGTAATCCAATTTATCACGCCGCAAAATCTCCAAATGAATCTCCTGAGTTAGGTTACCAAGTCCTTTGAGATAAATAGAACCTTGTGCTCTGTCCTTATCCCCGAACTCCATGACCATATAGGAAACGCCGGCGAATCCTTTGAGAAAACGGTTGGGAGCCACCTCATAATAACGCTCAAGTGCTTCATTCGGATCTGGAGAAGTTAGAGCTTCGTAGATCAGTCTTACTTGTTCTGCTGCTTCTCCTGTACCTGCTTCAGCAGCTTCATAGAGTGCTTCCTCAACCATGCCATGTTGATGATACCTATGCCTTACATCCGCAAAGAGATCCAACATCTGAACCAGCAACCTTTTCTCCATACGACTGAGGCACATATCCAATACCAGACTGTTTAACACCACAGCACAGAGAATGGATAGTATTACAAAAGCGATACCGGGCTGCAGAAAAAACAGAATGACACTAATGCCTCCATAACCTCCAAGAATAATCAGAACCACTTTCATCGTCAGCCTGCGAAGTGAAGGTTCATCCCCAACATGGCGGAATGAAATACGTTTCTGCACCTGTAGAATATAAGCTGATAGCAGTGGCACTTTCATTCCAAGACGGTAGGACTGCAACAAGATTGATCCCAGTCCCTTGAATCCCTTCCCGCTAGGAGCAAAAATCACGCCGGGTTGACTTGTTGAACCACCTCCTCTGTGACGTAACATACTTAGAACCAGAAGTGTGATCAGCAACCCTCCTGCACAAATACTTAATACAAGGAGCAGAATCCATTTAATTGTCATGCTGAATCACCCCAGTGTTGCTTCATAAACTGTTCAAATTTCTCGGCATCCTGTAATGTCATCTGGTCTCGCATATCCACCATGCTTCCAGAGGAGATTGGAGCTGTTGCAACATACGCTCCATCTCTGTACTCCACAACATTATGAAATGTAAAACCTGCCCTCTCTTCCACGCTATCACCTTGATTCACACGAGGAAGACATTCCGTAATTCGTTCGATATATCTTCGTCCCTCAGCATCTTTCTTCATATGGACATCGAAGTTGATTACACTCACAACCTGCTCCTCAGCAATATGCTCATGCTGGAACATACCTGTCTTGAGCAAGGAATTTCGGAGGGAGAAGACCAGATCACGAAACGTTTTGGCATGGTGGGTAAACAGGGTGAATAGACTGGCAACCTGAGACATTTGAATCATCCATGCGGCCACCTCATCACTCGCAACCTCACCGAGAATATTGACGGTACCATCCGTTTTTTTCTGCAAATCAAGCCCTTGTTGACCTGAAATGTGTTCGGTCTCTCGGAAACTCAAGATATTACGTCGGCTATAGATCCGTCTTAATTGAAGTTCAAACGCCATCTCCTGCACCCGAAGGGTGTACGATGCATAGATGTGTTTGACCATAGCCATAAGCAACGTCGTTTTACCAGAACCTTGTGCCCCGGTTACAGCTGTAATCCGGCTTCCTTTCATCAGGTATTGAAGCAGTGTTATTGGCAGATCTGCGTTGTTACCCGTAATTAATTGTTCAAGTGAAGCATTCGGAATATCGAACTTCCGGACGAAGAACGCCCATGATTCTGCAAAAGGAGGACGGACAACAACGACACGGGAGCCATCTTTCATCTCGTTCACCTTGTATCCACTTGCTTCTGACAGCTGTCCGGGATAATTGTATTTGTATATATTCTGGCATACCCTTTTCAGTTCACGGATGCTGCCAAATGACAGAAAAGATAGATGAATGGACTTACCTTTATAGAAAATCCAGACACTTTCCATGCCGCTAAGCGGTTCTTCATGTGCATCATCCTCCAGTCCTTGATCCAGCAAATCATTCCATGATGCCGGTTTTCGAAGTCCCATATTATGAACAGCATCAAGCATACCGCTGACACCACCACTAACGCCGTCAATACGTTGGTCCCTTATCTCATCAACAACCGAGAACCCTTTATAATGCTGATAGATACGTTGCACGATGATATCCGTCTTTTCTCTGAATCCAAGCTCTCGATATTCGCACTCGAAAACATACTGAATGTCCTCCTCAGAGATATAATAACTTCCTCCATCGTCCGTACTTTCCTCCATTCTCAGTCTGCCAAGATCGTAGGTATCAATCATGCGGGAGAGTGCATCTACACCGAATTGCTGTCGGTACAGATAAAACACAATTTCGAATCGGTCCTGGATCGTCAACAAATCTGGTTCTGCAAACAAAATAACTTCATCTACATTTGATTTGTTCAGCCCTATGCTTCGGGTAAGCAGATCCCCTATCAGATTTTTGACATACGTTTTGTCGCTGATACTGCCTGAGACACAGCCCTTCAGTGCTTTTCTCATCTCGGCACGCTGATTAATTCTTCGACGATATTCTTCTTCATGCAGACCCGCATCCGCGAGCTGACTATGACTAAGTTCATGAAGTGAGTTCTTCACCTTCTCAATCAACATGTCTATCGTGAATGATTCCTGTTCAGGAACACGAGCATTCTTTTCACGAAGAAACGTTCTATACTTGAACCAGATATAAGTCAGGCACAGAATCAAAATTAAACCTATCCATATGGTATTCCAGAGCATCGGAGGTTCAGGCTCCCCTTTCCAGCCTCTTCAGAACTGTGCGCATACCTGCACCGTCCATAATCAGGCGAGCGAGTTCGCTCATGCTTGCAGCAAAGCTCCCTTTACGAATATCCTTATCCTCAGTCAAACTTTCCAACTGCAAGTATCTGGCAACATCTCGCCGATTCATTGCATCCAGGTATCCGGTTGTGTACGGGATCGCAGATATCGTGCCTTTGTATTTGAACTGGCGCCGAATATTGGAAAGCGTTGCACGGGAATGCAAATCGTATTTGTTAATTACAACATGTATATTCTTATTGTTCATTCGTTTTGGCAGGATCTCTTCAAAGAACAACTCCAGATTTCGCATATTTTGATCGAGATTAATGACAACATAGTCCGCCTGTTGCAGCTTGAGCTGTGCATCGACACCAGCATGATCCGCATCCAGAAGAACCAGATCATAATACTCGTTAGCTACATTTAGCAGCTTTTTCACAGTCTCACCATGTTCCTGCGGGGAACGTTCCATCTCATCCATTCTTCCGGTTAGGAAATCAAGTCTTTCTTTCAGAAGTGGCTTGGTATAATCCCTGAGATTGTGCTTATTCAGACTTCCGCTCGAATGCAGCCGTGCAATCGCATCCCAGCCACCCTCTTCGAAGGAGAACATAAAATCCGCTGTATCCGTATCTTTGGATGGTAGGGCAGCTTCTGTGCCAGTTCCGGCAAGGCCTGTATTAACAAGTAACACTCTTGTCCTGTAGTGAAGTGCCATCGCATAAGCACTAATTAATGTATTTGATGTGCAACCTGTTCCTGCAAAAGGACTCCAAAAGGTAATGGCGCTCATGCTCTCATCCTCTCTGCTTCTTTCATCGCACGGCGACTACGAACACTTTCCCAACCTGTTAACTGCTCGACCACGCGACACAACGATTTTTTGTAATTTCGTGACAAAGGTCCAAGATGAACTCGGCGATGATGCTCATTCTCAAGCTTAACCGCCGCTGTTAACTCATCCCATGGAAGCACTAAGGATTCTCCTGTCCATACAAACGGACAGCCCTCCAGATACGCCCACAGATAACGAGCTTCAAGCTTGCAGTCAACCCCGTTAATTAAGAGCCGCTGAAATGACAGCTCACCCGGCAATGACTGTTCTTCAAGCAACCGCTTCAACCAGCCCTTGCCACGTTCCAGATTGTAACGCTCATAATCACTCACCCAGACTCTTACATCAGCGGTTAGCCAGAGATTACGTGAAGCAAAATGTGAAGTCTCCATGTCATATAACACATAATCATAACTGTCCAATCGCTCTCCATTTACTTCAAGATGATTCTCTACAGCTGCCGAAGTGACAAAATGACAAGCGATATCAAATCCTTCAAATTCCGTAATTCGCAAAGACTGCTGACCGTCACCTACACCGTACCCATACTTCTGTTGTAAGGTTCCATCTACGAGCAAGACCTTGTTGCCTGTCGAAGCCAATATCTTGCAAAGATATAACATCAGATCATTCTTCTCACATAAACCCGCAAAGATCCATGTATGCATAGATGTTACAACTCCTTTCTATTTCTTTAAACCTTTGTTATCTGAATTATCTTAATGTGAAAACCTTAGATTAATCTCTACTCTCCACCCGTTAGCAAGCTCTGCTGTTCTGTTTGTGAAGCTTCAGCAGGATCATTTACGCTTCCAGAATTAGCTCCTGCTCCGTTTCCTGAACCATCATTCCACATCACTCCATCCGACGTTGCCGGATTATTGGCTGATGGGCGACTGTTATAGGTAACTGAGGATTGGGCCACATCCTGTTCCACTCCTTTTGACGGTGCTGTCACGGAGGCGGCCAGTGAACTTTCAAGCGAACTTCGCACTTGTCTGGATAACTCCTGTTCGGCTCGTCGAACAATATTCGGATCACTCTCCAGCAGTTTCAACACTTCTGAATTGGCAGGATACGTCGGGATTGCAGGTGTCTGAAACTGTGGTTCTACATAGGTTAAGGCATAGATTGAAGCTTTATGTAAATAGGCATCTACAATTGCACTTGAGAGTGACAGAATCTCTTCCTCCGTCATCGTAATCCATAAGGTAGCTGCATTGAGTCGTTCCACTTTCTTCTTCGATAAAAGAACGTAGTCTTGTCCGGTAGGGAATTGGATACGAACATCAATAATATCTCCCTTAACGAGTGAGGATGGCAGTAATACAACTTGCAGCTCTCGATTTCTTAAATCGGGCGGAGCCGGTGTATCCTCATATACCATCTCGGTGGTAATGGCTGTTCCTTTTTTTAACTCTATTTTGGCCATTTGGCCTTCCATTTGCTTGGTACTGGACCAGAGATTTCGTGGTGCTTGTGCATCCGGAACAGCAATGAGCTTCAGATCCTCCGGTAATATCGGTTCACCTGCTTCAATATCCCGAATCGTAACCCATCCTTGTGCGCCCGAATCCCATTGTTGCTTTAACTCAGCTTTCTTTTCCTCATATGCCGATAAATACCGGGCTTCTACGGCTGACCTGACATCCCCCATCGTTTTGACATTATAAATAACATACCCTCCGAACACCAACCCTACAGCTCCTGCTCCGATAAGTCCGGCATAGATCAGTTGACGGCTTTGTTTTCTTAATTTAGACAAAAGAGGCTCTCCTTTCGTAATCTCTTCTAATCATGTACTTTCCTTCGTGAAAAGAACGAACGTTTCTTGGGCTGCTGTGCCATCATATGCATTAAAATATGTGAAAACACTTTATCCATCTGTGCGTCCTTATCAAAAGGGTCGATATGTAACGGCAGACCATATACACTCGATGTATCCAGAGCTTTCCGAATGCGTTGAACTGCTTCACTTGCTGCAAGGGGCAAACAATATATCCATTTCTCTCGTGGATACCGATGATGTGATCGAACAAAAGCGCCAATCTCCGCCTGTCTCCATTCGGCACCTGAGCCTATCACAATAGGCAGATCTGCACGAAGGAATTCTTCCAGCCGGTTCTGGTCCTGACCACTACCTAGATCCATCACGATGAATTGATAACTCCCCCCAAGCAAAGACAAAATATCCGCTCGCCCGGATTGTTTCCAATAATGCACACCATCCACTGCAAACTGTCTGCCTGCTGGTACCGGTTTACCCGCTTGAGCGATTTGTTGAATTCTTGCAAAGGATTGAGAGCGAGGTGACATTTCAATCACAGCTACTTTGAAGTTTTGCCTTTCGAGATAATGACTGATAGCTATAGCAGTGTGGGTAACCCCTACACCAGATGAAGCACCAGTCAAGGCAATAACTCTTGTTCCGCCATTCAAGGTTATGGTTGCATCTCCACCAGGCGTTATTCCACCAGGTATTCGGAGCAGTTCTTTCCGTACCTCATCGGCAGATTGGAATCGCTCCTCGGCATTATATCTCAACAGTCTCCTTGCCACAGGGATGTAAGTCCGTGGAACATCACTCCGGATAGAGCTTTCCACACCCTGAATCCATTCCGTATAGGCCCCACTTGTCATAAGATACAGCAGCAATGCTCCGAGTCCGTATAGATCTGAACGCGCATCAGTCTGACCCGAGCCATATTGTTCTGGAGCGGCGAAACCAGCTGTTCCCAACTTAACGGTATCTTCAGCACTTTGCGGTTTGTAACTTCTGGCGATGCCAAAATCAATTAATCTTACTTCATGTTCCGGCGTGATCATGATGTTTGATGGTTTCAGATCCCTATAGATCACAGGTGGATTCAGATTATGCAAATAACTCAACACATCCAGCAATTGAAGCATCAGCTCCGTCAACTGCTCCATCGGGATCTTCCCACGACACTGCTTGAAATACTCACTGAGCGTTAACCCGTCGATATATTCCATCACCAAGTATGTGTACCCATCTTCATCCGGGACAAAAAAATCAACAATTTGCGGCAATCTTGGATGGCGAAGTGATGTCAGAAGTGCGGCCTCGGTCTCCATACTGCCTTCATATGGCATAATCGTTACGCTTTCTTTAATTGCCCATATCTTACCCGGTAACTTCAGATCCTCCGCCTCGTATACATGGCTCATTCCGCCTGTTCCCAGAATGGATACGATACGATATCTACCTCCCAGCAGGCTTCCGCGTTCCAGCCTGGCCGGATGTCTCATACCAATTCCTCCTTCAATACACAACAAAAAAGGGAAAGCTTCACCGAAGAAGAACAGACCGGATATCCGGTTTCGTTCACTTCGGGATGCTTTCCCTTAGGTTTGTTATGGTTAATATTGGTATCATTATAGTACAGGCAGGAATAGATTGTAAAGCACAAAATTTAATAAGCTTAATCGAATCAATTTCATAATACCTTTAGCTGCTTTAATCAAGAATAGATCTCTTAATATTTGACCATATAAAGTGTAATCTCTTCCCTGTTATGGAACAACTGCTTGGACCGTTGAATCTGCATCCGCGAACGCTCAAACGTATCGATAACATCTTTAATGAGCGCGAGCGGTTTTTTATGCAATAACTTCACGGTAACAATTGCTGTCCCCCCAGGCTGAAGGCTATATAGAAGATCCGATACAAGTCGGCTCATCAGCTTCGGACTCCAACTCATATCACATACGAGCAAATCGAATTCTCCTTCGCGGAAGCGCACATCCCCTGCGTTTTTCTTCAAGAAAGTCAGTTTTGGTGATGCCAGCAGTGTTGCATCCATCTTCGCCGGATCTACCGCCGTTACTTCAAGCCCGCGTTCAAGCAGGAACGAGGTCCATCCACCTGGTGCTGCACCAATATCAAGTGCTTTATGAAATGAAGTAAAGTCAATGCCAAACGTTTGCTCGGCTTCAAGCAATTTGAACTTAGCACGTGAGATCTGTCCATCTTCTTTTTGAAAACGTACGGCTCCCCCGCTCCAGTCTGACAGGTTCTGTTCAGGTCTGGATACGCCCGCATACAACATATCATTCGCAGCAAATACGGAAATGACATATTCAGCATCACGTACAACCCATTCACATCCCAGTTCATCCAGCTTTTCAGTCAGCAATTGCTTCAATGAGGCTGCATTTTCTTGCCAAAAGGACCCTTCTGTCTTCCGTACCTGTAGCACGACAGAGGCACCGGTCAGTTCCTTATGATTCAACACAAATGCAATCAATCTCTCGATAGATTGCTCTGAATCTTCTGTATTCTCCTGAAACTGAACAGGCTGGATATGACGTAAAAACGTTGGATATTCTACCAACAGTTTACCTGCAACTTCTTCCTCCGCTACAGGCAGACCCGCAAGCAAAATTTCTCCTGGTACGAGTACTGTGCTCTTGACCGCACCAAACGTACGGCGTAATTCTTCCTGTGCATAAGGGGCAAAGCCATGATTGGCTGTGCAGATAAAACGGGAGAAGTTGCCTTCTTCCCAAGACGATTGTGTACTCAAATTGTGTTACCCTCCAGAACGTACGCGTATCCACGGACGACCGTCATCCCACTGGATATCGACCGGAACATCGTACGTATGCTTAATTGTATCTTGTGTCAAAACTTCATGCTTAGGGCCAGCCGCCGCAATACGTCCATCGCGAATCAAAGCCACATGCGTAAATAAAGGTACGATCTCTTCAACATGATGTGTTACATACACAACTGTAATGTTACGCTGGCGCAGACGATCAATCTCAGCCAGCATTTTCTCACGTTCATATAAGTCTAGCCCGGCACAAGGCTCGTCCATAATCAGCAATTTAGGCTCAGCCATTAATGAACGAGCAAGCATGACTTTTTTGCGCTCCCCTTGGGATAACGTTCCAAGCGGGTTGTTAGCCAGGTTGGCAAAGCCCATGTCATCTAACAAACTCATTGCCTTTGCTTTGACTTCATCAGGAATTGTCTGATAAAAACGCAAAAAAGCATAAGCTCCTGTAGCGACGACCTCCCATACCGGATCTCTGGGTGTAAGTTTCTCAATCAACGTTTGGCTGATATAACCGATTTCCTTACGAACTTCCCTGACGTCACATTGTCCATACAGATTACCGAGTACTTCAATGCGTCCCTGGCTTGGAAACATATATCCGTTCATCATTTCCAACAACGTTGTTTTGCCAGAACCATTCCGACCAAGAATAACCCAATGTTCGCCTTGTTCAATGCGCAAATGCACGTTATCCAAAATCTGATTCTCTTCTCGTCTAAGTGAGACATGTTCCATCGAGATTATACTCATTTCAGCACCGCCTTCCGGATCTCCGAGAGCAAATGCTCCACAGAGCTCATCCGATAAACCATCTTTGGAACATCTTGCTGGCCGTCAAATAGCATCACTGCTGGTACGCTTGAAATTTTAAATTGTTGTACAAGTTCAGGAATGTCATGGATGTTCATTTCGGATAAAATACCCTCTGGCAGCATGTGCTCTACTACTTCCAACATACGCCGTGCTGCCGCACATGTCCCACACAAAGGGGTATATATGAACACAGCCTGTGGCATGCCTTCCCATACGCCGCGCATTAACATTTTGGATGTAATTGGCTTCATTAACTTTCTTCTCCCGCAGCAACACGCAGCATGACCTCACCCGTCATAGGACCATTATGAATGGTTACCGAATCCGGTTTATTGCTATATAACATCTCGTACATCTGGCGTTTCCCAAACATACTGGACGTATGCAAATAAATCTCACGCGGAAATAAACCTTCTCGTACAATGGATGCCGCAACCTCTCCGCCATTAGGCGAATCCGGACCAAGCTCATAATCCAGAGACAAAATGTCCACGTCGCCTTCTCTTAGCAGCATAAGGCACTCTTCTGCATTCGTTGCCAGAACAAATCCTTTCGGACATGCCCGATAGTCATCCAAAAAAACATGCATACAATCGCTCCTCTCCCCATTATAGCCAGGAACGCATGAGCGCTATATCATCACGGTGCGTTCCATCTTCGCCCGTTTCTGTCTCGAGCACAACAACCGCTTTTTGGAACTCAGGCGCAGTTAACAATACTTTCATTGATTCATTTCCAATATATCCCTGTCCAATCCTCGCATGTCTATCCTTACACGAACCAGATGCATATTTGGAATCATTAAAATGTACAGCAGCAACATTATCCCAGTATCCGAGCATCCTGCCCTTATCAAGCATCGCCGCTTCGTTGCCTGACAACCACAAACCTGAAGCAAAAGCATGGCATGTGTCAAAACAAAAAGCAATATGCTCCGGATATCGGCTCAATTTGCGAATCTGTATCATTTCTTCCATTGTCGTGCCCATCGGGCCATGATCACCTGCCTGATTTTCAATCAGCACCTTCGAATGTCCATTCCAATTCTCCAAGGCGGTATCCAGACAATGAATGAGGTTCTGATAACCCTCCAGCGGATCGTTTGTTTTGATATGTCCAAAATGGACTACCGTCCCAACAGAACCGCAAGCATTCGAAATTTCAAGATCATTGCGAATAGAAGCTATTGTAGCATGAAACCCCGCCTCTCCACGGGTCACGCCCAACGCCGGATTCGTAGGATAGGGTGAATGTGCAATCGAAGCCAGTCCATGCTGTTCACACCAATCCCTGCACTGCTCAGCATCCTTAAGATCCAGACTTTTCAGGCTGAGACTGCGCGGGTTTTTCGGAAAATACTGAAACGCCGTTGCCCCCATCTCATACGCTCTCTTGGCTGCCTGAAGAAATCCACCTCTGGTGCTAACATGTGCCCCGATACCGGTTTTAGGCCTCATGCTGGCATTTCGGACAGAAGAACGCCTTCTTGCCCGTAATTTCCACTCGTTCAATTGTTCCCCCGCAGCGCGGACAAGTCTCGCCTTCCCGATCGTACACTCGACATTGCTCGTCAAAACTTCCTGTCTTCGTATCGCCTTGCATCAGTGGCATTTCCATATAACCACCCTCAGAAGCCGCTTCACGCAACACGGACTGCATCGAATGGAACAAGCGCTCCGTCAGCTCAGGTGAAGTCGCGATGTTCTGCGTTTTGGAGCTTGGTCTCAGACCAGCAGCAAAAGCAATCTCATCCGAATAACAGTTGCCAATCCCTGCAATGATATGCTGGTTTACCAACGTTGTCTTAAGTGTACCCCGACGACCTTTCAACAGAGAAGCAAAACGTTCCACGTTCATCCGTCGATCCAATGGTTCAGGTCCAAGATCAGACATCGCCTCTTCGGTTTCTTTCGAAGTAAGCAGATGTAAATAACCCAAGCGCAGTCCAATAAAGAATAAAATGTGATCGCCAAACTGGATTTCCACTTGTGTGGAACGATCAGGGCGTTCCTCTTCCGTGCCCCAGAAAATCATACCACCCAACATAAGATGCAACACCAGACGTTTGCCATTAGCCAAGTGGAAAATCAGATGCTTCGCTCGGCGCTCAACAAATATGATGCGATTACCTGTAAGTTCATTGATGAACAGATCAGGCTCCGTATTTATCGTTTTATCGCGGTTAATTACAACACCTGTAATCAGTAGATCAAGTATTTTCTCGGACAGCAAGGTCCGGTAATTTTCCATTTCCGGTAGTTCCGGCATCGTACATTACCCCTTTTTGGAAGCTTGGTCTGTCTCTTGCGACAGCCACTCCATCAATTTATGCAAATCTTCAAACACATGATCAGGTCGAGCCTTGGCTGCTTGAATGTGTCCATCCATATTATCCCGTGTGGTCACACCGGTAAGTACCAACAGCGTCTCACACCCTGCTGCCACTCCAGCTGCAATATCGGTTCGCATATTATCTCCGATCACTGCCACTTCATGAGACGCCAGGTTTAGCCGGCTAATGGCCGACTTCATTATAACACTCGATGGCTTGCCAATAACGGTAGGATGAACTCCGGTTGCTGCTTCAATTGCTGCTCCAATAGTCCCCGCCCCAGGTGTCAGTCCATCATCGGAAGGAAGCTGCAGATCCGGGTTGGTCATGATGAATTTTGATCCCGCATTAATCCACCTTAGCGCCTTGGTCAGTTTATGGTAGGAAAATTCACGATCAATCCCCTGTATCACGTAATCTGGTGCATCTTCCGTCAGCTGTAGTCCTGCTTTTTCAATGGCTTCCAGCAGTCCTGCTTCTCCAATACATGCCACTTTTGCACCAGGGGACTCTTCAGCAACATATTCAGCAGCCGCCACAGCAGAAGTACATACTTGAGACGCGTCGGCAGGTATGCCCATCCCGTTCAGATGATCTGCCACACCTTGTGGTGTACGGGAAGAATTATTTGTTACGAATAAATACGGCTTTCCTAGCTCTTGCAGTGTTCGAATAAGCTGATCGGCTCCTTCGATACGATGTCTGCCATGATAGAGCGTACCATCCAAGTCAATCAGATAGGCCTTAATCACACACAGCACTTCCTTTCTTCATTCCATTAACATTTAATGTCCTTAATCATTTACCTCGAACTTGACCGCGAACCTATGTATTCAGGCAAAAAATAATGGCTTGCTGACATATGCACGCAACAAGTCGAACCGGATCGAACACCGACGGTTTAACTCGCGCGTCTTCTGTACAAGCTTGTCATTTCCTGCGCTTTCCCGGAAAATAATTTGAATCATTTCCCTCTTCATATTGCCCATCCTACACGCTTTCTGACCAGATTGCAAAAGGGACCGCGGGAGTTCCTCTCCCTCAGTCCCGTGCAATTACCCGGATCTTTATATGACGTGTTTAGCCGTGCACTGGTTCGCAATCAGGGTTAAGATTCTTGCTTGCGATGCACGACAGGAATAAGCTGGTGTTCGTTTGCAAGTCTGGTATTCGGGAATACGGACTGCGCCTCTTCCAAAAGTGGCTGAAGTTGATCCTCATCCTTATAGCGTGAACTGAAGTGAGTCATGATTAGTTGCCCTACATTGGCTGCTCTAGCCGCTTCTGCCGCTTGTTTAGAAGTACTATGATAGTACTCATGCGCTGTATCGGCCAAATCATGCATGAATGTAGCTTCATGCACAAGTACATCTGCATTGATGGAAAGTGGCTGTACGTTGTCACATGGACGTGTATCACCTAATATGGTGATCACCATGCCTCGTTTTGGCGCTCCCAATACATCTTCTGGACGAAGCGAATCACCGTTATCCAGCGTAATGGTTTCTCCACGTTTCAGCCGGCCGAACAATGGGCCTGGTTTCAGACCATATTCCGCCAGTTTGGCTGGGTCCAGGCTTCCTGGACGATCTTTTTCCGTAATCCGGTATCCATAGCTGTCAATCCGATGCTCAAGCAAAGCAGCTTCCACGATAAAACTGTCATCCTCGAACAGGACGCCGCCCGTATGTTCCACGATATTCAAATCATAGTTCACCCGGGATTGGCTAAGCTCCATTGTTGTACTGATCATTCGTTCCGTACCTGGCGGACCATATACGGTTAATGGTGTGGTGCCACCTTGATAGGCTCTGCTCGATAGCAGACCTGGAAGTCCAAATACATGATCACCATGCAGGTGAGTAATGAATATTTTCTCCAATTTGCTCAGTTTAAGCGGCGAACTTAAAATCTGGTGCTGCGTTCCTTCCCCGCAGTCAAACAACCACAAAGCTCTGCGCTCATCCAACATGCGTAGCCCAATGGAAGTTACATTCCGTTGAAGCGTAGGTACACCAGCATTAGTTCCCAGGAAATATAGTTCCATTCTGGATCGCACCTCTTTCTGTTGCCAGCAAAAAACCTCCGACAATGCGGAGGGCTTTGCCTGACACTCTACTGAATTTATGCCTTCTCTACATTAAAATACTTGGCTTGCGGATGGCTGAATACCATCGCTGATACGGAAGCTTCAGGTTCCATCATGAAACCTTCCGTCAATTCCACACCAATATCCTCAGGCTGAAGCAACTTGAAAAGCGGCCCTTGGTCTTCCAGATCCGGACAAGCCGGATATCCAAAGGATACCCTGATCCCTTGATAACGTGCACCGTGACGTTGCTTCATGGTCATCTGCGCAGAATCCGGGAATCCCCATATATCTCTCATCATATGATGCACACGCTCAGCTAATCCCTCTGCTACTTCGAGCGCTACGGATTGCAGAGCATGCGAGCGAAGGTAATCCCCTTGATCTTTCCATGCCGTGGATAGTTCACGCACGCCGTGTCCGGCCGTAACAACCATAAAACCAACGTAATCCATTTGACCGGATTCAACAGGTTTCAGGAAGTCGGACAGGCACAGGAATGGCTCGACTTTTTGACGTGGGAACGTAAATGTATGCAAAATATTACTCGTGTCCTTTGGATCATAGATAATAATGCTGTTACCACTGGACTGTGCCGGGAAGAAACGATACATGGCATGTGCCTGAATAATCCCGTCACGAACAGCCTCTTGCATAATATCGTCCACGACTGCTTTCAGGTCTGTAGCCTTTTTGTCACCTGAAGCAAGCAGTTGTTCTACTGATCCACGCAACCCCAGATGATGTCCAAGCAACATCTGCATGTTCACGTATGGCAGGATATGTGATAGTGGGTAGTTACGCATTGTATGCCGCTCCAGATCAGGCGGGACAAGAACCGGATGATCTACAGCAATATCCGAACGTTCCACTCGCGTAAGCTCTGGAAGAGTCTGAACAGCTACAGCACCTGAAGCATCAGCTTCTTTTTCTGCTTCCATCTCCAGTTGCATCGCTTCACGTGAAACGGGATTCATCAATTTGTTCGCCAGATCCAGACCGTCCATCGCGTCTTTAGCGTATACAACCATTCCGTTATATTCAGGACGAATACGATTTTTGGTGAATTTACGTGTTAGCGCCGCTCCACCAACCATAATAGGTACATCAATACCTGCTGTTCGCAAATCCTGAGCGGTCAGAATCATCTGCTGCGCTGATTTTACCAATAGCCCAGAGAGGCCAATCGCATCGACTTTTTCTTCTCGGTACGCCTCAATGATACGTTCTGGTGGTACTTTTATACCCAAATTAATGATCCGGTAACCGTTATTGGACAGGATGATTTCAACCAGGTTTTTACCGATGTCATGCACATCGCCCTTGACCGTAGCCAGAATGATCTTGCCTTTAACCGAAGTCTCGTTCTTCTCCATGAATTGCTCCAGATATGCTACAGAAGCCTTCATAACCTCCGCACTCTGCAACACCTCAGCTACAATTAACTCATTGTTGTTAAAGAGACGACCTACTTCCTCCATACCCCGCATCAGTGGACCGTTAATCACTTGAAGTGCTGTGTATTTGGCAAGTGCCTGTTCGAGATCTGGCAGCAATCCTTCTTTACTTCCTTCTACTACATATGAAGCGAGACGCTCTTCTAATGAAAGGTTTGAGATTTTTTCCTTCTTCTCAACCTTCTTGTTACGAAACGCCGCTACGAATGCCGCCAGTGTGTCATCATTTGTGTTATATAAAAGCTCTTCAGAGAGCCTGCGTTCTTCTTCCGGAATGGACGCATAACGCTCCAGTTTCTCTGTGTTAACGATGGCATAGTCAAGACCTGCTTTGGTACATTCATATAAGAATACTGAGTTCAGCACTTCACGACCTGCTTCAGGCAGTCCGAATGAAATGTTACTGATCCCGAGGATCGTATGACATTCTGGCATCGCTTCCTTAATTACTCTTATACCTTCAATAGTTTCTTTAGCTGAACCGATGTACTGTTCATCTCCCGTACCTACCGGGAACACCAACGTATCAAAAATAAGGTCTTCTGGTTTGAGTCCATATTTGTTCACTAGCAAATCGTAAGAGCGCTTGGCTACGTCAAGCTTGTCTTCCCGACTAATCGCCTGACCCCGTTCGTCAATCGTTCCGACAACAACTGCACCACCATATTTATGAAGCAACGGCGTAATCAGCTCAAATTTCTCTTCGCCATCCTCAAGGTTAATGGAGTTAATTATCGCTTTACCTTGCGAGTACTGGAGAGCCAGATCAATTACTGAAGCATCTGTCGTATCAATCATGAGAGGAACCTTCACTTTTTTTACAACCAATTCAAGGAACTTCACCATGTCTTCAGACTCTTCGCGGTCTGGATCTTGTACACACACATCGACAATGTGCGCTCCATTTTTCACTTGAGCACGGGCAATTTCCGAAGCTTCTTCATATTTGCCTTCTACAATGAGTCGTTTGAATTTCCGTGATCCTAGCACATTCGTACGCTCTCCGACCATATATGGGCGATTGTCCTGTTCAATGTAGATTGGTTCTATACCAGACAATGCAGGTGGATGTGTTCCGTTCATTTCTCTTGGGGGGTACTGGGCAAGTGTGTCGCGCATCGCCCGAATATGTGCAGGGGTTGTCCCGCAACATCCACCAGCAATATTCAACCAGCCCTGTTCGGCAAAAGCACCAATCTTCTGAGCAAGCGAGTCTGGTGACTCATGGTAATTACCGTTCTCATCCGGAAGACCCGCGTTCGGGTAACAACTAACGGCAACCGATGCCATTCCAGAAAGCGAGCGAATGTGATCACGCATGAACTCAGGACCCGTAGCACAGTTTAGTCCTACCGAAATTGGGTTAAGGTGTTCTAAGGATATATAAAAGGATTCGATGTTCTGACCCGCAAGGGTCGTCCCCATCGGTTCTATCGTTCCTGATATCATCAGGGGCAGTGTAACGCCACTCTGTTCAAAGGCCTGCTGAATTCCAATGCTGCCTGCTTTTACATTGAGGGTATCCTGTGAGGTTTCGAGTAGTAGCGCATCAACGCCTCCCTCTATTAAAGCAAGCGCTTGCTCCAAATAACTGTCGATAAGTTCCTGGAACGTTACTCCCCCAGTTACAGACAGTGTTTTGGTTGTTGGTCCCATCGCACCTACCACATAACGTGGAGATTCAGGTGTGGAGAAACGATCAACCGCAGCTTTCGCAATTCTGGCTGCTTCCAGGTTGATCTCACGTGCCCGATCCTGAATATCGTATTCAGCAAGCACGACGGATGTGGCACCAAATGTATTGGTTTCAATTAAATCAGCGCCAGCCTCCAGATATTCTTCATGAATGCGCTGGATCAGCTCTGGACGAGTAAGCACTAACATTTCATTACATCCATCCAAATCTTCGCCGCCAAAATCTTCGCCAGTCAGATCAACTTGTTGAATCATGGTCCCCATTGCACCGTCGAGGATTAATATTCGTTGTTTTAATGCATCGTGTAGACTAATCTTATCCAATATCTTCACCCCCGCAAAACGTTAAATCTTAGTTTAACAGAAACTAACTTAATGTGAAAGATCGGGTTTGGTCCCGAAAGATGGCGGGTTTGCACGAATATGAACGGAATTTGAGAATCGACAAAAACAAAGCAATCCGATATAATTCAATTAAACCAAGTGGAAAAGAGGGAAAGAACATGGCTGAAATTGTTATCCGAAATACGAACGAACGCATCACTGGTGACGAAAATGTTCGAAATTTCTTGAACAAATACGAAGTATTATATGAGAAGTGGGACGCATCCAAACTGAACACTGATCTGCAAAATAACTTTGGATTAACTGATGAACAGAAAACTGAGGTTTTGGAAACTTACGATTATGAAATCAGAGATTTGGCTGCACGTCGTGGATACCAGATCTGGGATGTCATCACGCTGTCCGAACAAACACCAGATATCGAAGAAAAGCTGGCCAAGTTCGAAGAGATCCACACCCACGCTGAAGATGAGATTCGTGCAATTGTCGCTGGTAAAGGAATCTTTGTTATCAAAGCTACAGACGATGTAGGCTACTTTAATGTAGAATTGTCTCCAGGAGACGTTATCTCTGTACCTGAGAATACACCGCACTTCTTCACTTTAATGGAGAATAAACAAATTATTGCTGTACGTCTGTTCATCGAAAAAGATGGCTGGATTGCAGATCCATACCCTGATCCTACTTTTATCAAACAAGCCTAACACTCTCGTGTTACAACTTGCTTAACCAAAACCCCTGTTCAATTGAACAGGGGTTTTCGCATATGCATATGGAGAGTATTATACAGCATCGTTGCATTATATAAAATAATGCGGGTATTTCGCCTTAATCGATTCCTGTTCAATAACAACTAGTCTAAGATGAGCTTCCATCACCTGAACAGCTTGCTCAGTCTGCCGCTCTGTGATAAGCCGATAAATCTCTTTGTGCTGGGAAATAATGACCTCCAGGTTGGAGTCCTCCGCAAGACGTAATAAACGCAACCGATTAAACGGAATATTCAGTTGTTGCAACATTTTCCATGTTCTCAGCTTACCCGTGCCCTGGAACAAAATCTGATGAAACTCTTCATCCAGTTCAAAAAGCCGATAGAAATTGTTTTTTCCTATACAGACTTCCTGCATTGCAATGTTGGTTTCAAGTCGAAATCTGAACTCTTCAGGAAAAGAAACACAAGCCAAAGTCACGATTTCCTTCTCCATCTTCTCCCGCATAAACCTGCCTTCTTCCACATGCTCCAGATTAATATGAGAGACGATCGTTCCACTCTGGGGAATAATGTCCAGCAGTTCTTCTTCAGCAAGCTTCATGAATGCTTCTCTAACGGGTGTTCTGCTCACCTGCAGTTCATCTGCAATCTCTTTCTCTGAAATCTTGGTACCCGGCTTAAGTTCCAGGTGAAGAATTCGTTCTTTTAACAGGTTATATGAATATGCCCGGGTCGAGCCTCTAATTTTTTGATTAAGTGACATGCATAGACCTCTTTCTATCAGCCGTATTCATTCATCTTAGCACAAATTACCGTTCCACTTATATATCGGTGTGAAACGGTAATCTGGCCAACATCAACTATATTATTGCTTGTTTTCTTTGTAGGCTTTGTACGTATCATTTGCCAGCTTCAGATAATTAGATAATCCTTGACTCTCCAGCTCTTTGGCAAATGTATCGAATTCGGACAAGTTCCGCTCACCCAAGATAAATTTAAGTGTATTTTGATCAGAGTAGTCTTTCAATGGTGTACTCAGAAGCGTCACCCGTTCACGGTCCTCAGAAGAGTATGGAATTGGTGGTTCTGCCGGGATCACTTCCTTGGTATCCTTCATGTCTTGTTGGAATTTCAACTCTTCTTCACTAAACATCGATTGCAGCAAATCTGTGGTACCCCCGTAGGCAAATACACCACCAGAGAAGCCATAGTCAATACGCAAGTCTTTCGTGCCTTTTGGATTCAAGCCATTGTAGTTCACATCTTCTACCAATTTACGTTTTCCGCCCTCTTTGGTAAATGTTTCGCCTTCAACGCCCCATTTAGCAAACTCTTGACCCTCATCACTGTAGTATAACCAATCCACAAATTGCATAATAGCTTTGAAGTTTTCGTTTTTTTGAATTTTTCCGGATATCATAACACCGTTTTCAAGTCTGGAGCCGGACATTAATTGCCCTTTTGGTCCACCAGGTACTGTAATCTTTGCAACTGAGTATTTATCTTCTCCCAGCGTTTTGTCCATATCATTTCGGTGCAGCACCACCGTTTGGGAATTACCATTAATCATGAATGATTTGCCGGATACAAATTTCTGTACAGCCTGATCATCATCCTGTGTAAAACTTTCTTTGTCCAGCAATCCTTCGGATACCAACTTGTTAAAGTACGTTAGCATCTCTTTATATTCTGGTGTTGTAGCCGTGTACACAAACTCATCCTGATCTTCCTTATACGTCAATCCGTTACCAAAACCCCATCCAGCCTTGGTACCAAAGCCGGTAGCAGCGATGTTCAACGTACTATTAAATTGGAAGCGGTCCGAAAACGGAATGGAATCCGGGTAGATCTCTTTCAGTTTTTTGGCTGCATCATACAATTCGTCCCATGTGGTTGGAATCGCGATGTTATTTTCTTCAAAAACATCCGTTCTTACGAGTAGTGTGTAATCTGGCCATACTTCTTCATGCAGACCCGGGAGTACATAGTACTTCCCATCTTCCTGTCGAAGTCCTTCAAGTTCATCTTCCAAACCCCATTTTTCCACTTTATCCTTGAAGTTTGGCATCAAATCGATATAATCGCTAATTGGCAAAATCGCACCGGAGGACACAAATGCAGCCTCTTCACCAGGGTACGTTTTAGGAATAACCAGAGGTGCATCACCGGAGCTAATCAACAGAGATCTCTTCTGAGGGTAATCACTCATCGGTACAATCGTTGGCTCAAGCGTAACACCCGTCAGTTCGGTAATTTTATTAAAAAGTAACCAGTCTTTTTTATATGGATAACTAGGTTGATCACTATAGAGTATGGAGAGATTAAATGGCTCGGTCGCCTTGAATGTATCCCCTACATTGTACGTCTCCATCGCTGCCTTGGTTTGAACTTCTGTGACGTCACCTCCAGCTCCGGTACCGCTGCTACATGCTGCCAGAACAACGGTCATCATCGATGCCAACACCATTTTACCAACAAACTTACGTGGCTTTTGATTCATTTAGGTTATCCCCCTGAATTTGGTTTAGGTTGACTTTGCCATAGAACTGCTACGTATTACTGTTTAACAGACCCTAACATGATACCGGTTACAAAGTATCTTTGGACAAATGGATAGATGGTGAGTATCGGCAAGATGGTTAATACCATCGTTACTGACTTAATATTGGCAGCAATCTGTGTCAGGTTATCAGCTGAGGTTGCACCGGCAGACGCCCCGCTTGTCGCTCCTGCAATCATATTGCGCAAATAAATGGTGACCGGGAACAGTTCTTTTTTGTCCAAATACAGAAAGGCTGGGAACCAGGAATTCCAATGACCTACTGCGTAGAACAGCACCATGGTTGCCATAACTGCTTTACTAAGCGGCAATATAATGCGTAACAAGATCCCGTATGTGTTCAAACCGTCAATGGAGGCAGCTTCCTCCAGTTCTTCAGGCATATTTTCAAAAAATGACTTCATGATCAGCATGTTGTATATGCTAATTGCGCCAGGAACAACAAGTGCCCACATGGTGTTATTGAACCCAAGGGAATTAATCAACACATAGTTTGGAATCAATCCACCACTGAAGAACATGGTGAATACGGCAAACATCGTCAGAAACTTGCGACCCATCAACCTCTTTTTGGATAGGGCATATGCGAAAATGGTCGTCATGAACATTGAGATTAACGTACCTACTACAGTGTAGATAATCGTGTTTTTATAGTTGGTCCAGAACATGCTGTCACGTGAGATGGTCTTGTATGTCTCTACATTGAATCCTCTTGGGAACAGACTAACCTTGCCCGAATTAATATAGGACTCACTACTGAAGGATTGTGCCACGACATTTAAAAATGGATAGAGCGTTATAAATACCACGAACAGCAGAAAGATAACATTGAATACTTTAAACACCTTGTAAGATCTGGATTCCTGCATGATGCTCCTCCTTTACCATAAGCTTCTTTGTGTCAGTCTGCGTGAGATGGCATTTACGGAGAACACCAGAATCAGACCGATCAGCGATTCGAACAAGCCAATTGCGGTAGCATAACTGAAGTTACTGGATTCCAGTCCGACCCGATACAGGTAAGTGGAGATCACATCAGATGTCTCGTAGATCAGCGGATTGTACAAGAGTAAGATTTTTTCAAATCCAACAGCCAGGAAATTACCCATGTTCAAAATCAATAACGTCACAATCGTGGGCAAGATCCCTGGTATCGTTACATGAATCGTTTGCTTCCATCGATTGGCACCATCGATACGCGCAGCTTCGTACAAAGAATCATCAATGGTTGTCAGTGCAGCCAGATACAGAATCGCTCCCCAACCCATACCCTGCCATACCTCAGAAGTGATATAGATTGTTCTGAACCACTCAGCCCGCTGCATAAAAGGAATATTGTCTCCGGTGAAGAAAGCCACCAGTCCATTAATGGAACCATTCACTGCTGTCAGCTGCAGGATCATACCCGCAACGATAACGATGGACAGAAAATGAGGCAGATAAGACGCGGTCTGTACAAACTTTTTGAATCGTTTACTTTTCACTTCGTTAAGCATCAAGGCAAAAATGATTGGAACCGGGAATGTAAAGAGCAACGCAAGTCCGCCTAACATCAGCGTATTACCAAATACTCTCCAGAAGGTAGGGTCCTCAATGAACATTTTGAAGTATCTTAATCCAACCCACGTTTCTCCAAATATACTTCCCCCGGGAACAAAACGTCTGAACGCAATCACATTACCAATCATCGGCCCATATTTAAAGATAAGTAGATAGATGATGGGAAGGATTAATAGTGAATACAACTGCCAGTCTTTGCGGAACAATGTTGCTGCCGTTCGTAATCTGCTCTCTTTACGTAAAGATGTCATGGTTAACGTTGTTTTAGCGGTTTCCGACTCCATGTGTTTTCACTCCGATCCAGGACTTGATAAGTAAGAGTAATTCATGTACAACTCCCATCGTTTCTCCTCTTGTAGAAGACAACCAATCCTTCAACTTCACCCCCACTACGAAATAGACAATTACCAAATGTAAGCGATATCAATTTGATGTATTATGTAGAATCACACAATCCAAGGTGCTTCACATCATTAATTAGCACTTACTAAGTGGTGTGATCTCCAAATCAAAAGAAGCTTTTTCAAAATATTAAGCGCTTACAATCAATATAAAATAATTAGCAATAACTCCCTGCTTCCATTTTAATGAAGTAAGTCAAAAAGAAATTGCTTTAGGACAATCTAAATACTAGTCATACTAGTATGTTAGTTATATTCTAATCCAGCTTCCCCCTAATTTCAATAACTTTTAGTAAAAAAAAATGGAGATCTCTTTTAACAAGGTAATTCAGTCAACAAGCTCAAATAAAAAAACATTGGTAACTTCAAGAACGACATCATCGTTCATTGAAGCTTCCAATGTTTCAGGGTGCTGAGGAAAGATGTTATAGCTGATCTGCTTAGAAATTAGCAATAAGCTGATTTAATTCCGATAAATGCGTTATTTCATGGTCTGGCGCATACGTTTCTTTGTTGGTCTTATGCTCACGGTTAATCCATACGGATTGGATGCCAGATGATAAAGCACCACGAATATCAGTCGTTAACTTGTCTCCAACCATCATGCTCTCTTCGGGTTTAACACCCAGTTTATTCAAAGCATGTTCAAATATCGACGGATCTGGTTTTCCTTTTCCGAAGTTACCCGAGATAATAATCTCATCAAAGAAAGGAGTCAATTCAGGTACACCATCCAACTTCTCTTGTTGCAAAGCAGGACAACCGTTCGTTAACAACAAAAGTTTGTACTTTCCTTGTAACTGGCGCAAGGTATCCATCGTTTCTTCGTATACATGTGGTCTGGATCTCCGTTCTACTCCAAACTGTGCGGCCAGTTGTTCAGCAAGATCTTCCCGATCTATACCCAACTTCAACAAGCCACGACGCCAGGATTCTTTACGGTAAACTGGAGCAAGCTGTTCCAACTGACGGAACTCAGGTTGATCCCCACCAGTAAAGTTAGCCCAAAGGCCTTCAAACGGATTGATTCCAATCATTTTGGTAAAAGGAAAGGTTTCATATGATTCATACAGTCCACGTGCTTCATTACGAACAGCTTCTTCAAGTTCTTCTGGTTTGACCCCAGTCTCTTTCGCTGCGATTAGACAAGTCTCATGAAAAGCTTCTCGAACACTACGCTCATCCCATAATAAAGTATCATCTAGGTCGAACAAAATCGCTTTTAATGCCATTCCGATCATCTACCCCTTTATGCAATAATTACTTTTCGACGGTTTCCACGGTGATCTGGTGTGCTTTTGCAAACTTCAGCAAACGTTCTGCAATCGCATCTGTATCGTAACGGTTCAATAACTTGGTAAACACCCATCTTTTTCCGCGACTGTTATGTTCGATAACAACTGTACCTGGTTCAATTCTGAATTTGACAATATCGTCAACCCCGATTGAACGTTCACGATTACCCTTCGTCGTTATAATCCGATTACTGCTAATCTTGATGTATGGACGGCGAAGCATAAAGATGACTGCCAAAAATACGTAAAGCAGCATTGTCACCCAGTCCCAGGTTGTCATCGGAGCTTGCACAAGGAACGTGCTCATAAACAGATACAAAAAGGCGAGACCGATCAAAAATATAGGGAACAACAGGCTGCGTCCCTTAAAGACTTCTTCACCTGGTGTACCTGTGATTGGTTGACCACTTTTTTTGCGTTGCTGATTTAACTGCTTGGAATTTTTCTTAACCGTTCTCTCGAACGAACGCGACATGAGAATCCCCCTTATGTGTCTTTGTATCGGCTTACATAATTGCAAACCAACATTTCCCCCTATAAATTGCACACTCAAAATAACAGGAAGAAACCTAAATATCATAATGATATCATTAGGTTTCGTTAGTGTTTGAGTTTGCCTTGGTGGCCTTTGTCATTCTCATCATCAACAATCTCAATGGTATCCAGTTGTTGTCTGAAATTGCTGCGAATATTACTCAAATAAATCTCTCTTAGCTCGGCACGTTCAGCAAGTTCTTCCTCCGACAATCCAGTGGACTTTTGCTTACGAGCCAATTCGTTAATGCGTGCTACCAGACTATCTATATCCAAGCTTGTCCCCTCCAAAAATACAAAGTCATATTAACTTTGCCATTATAAAGGCAGCTTGTCAAGCTGACACGCGTTAACACTCATTGATGTGCATTTTATTCTGCAAATTGCGGTAGAGCTAGTACTTGTCCCACTTGGATGGAAGTTGTATGAAGTTGATTCACTTTCTTAATTGCTTCTATATAAATACGTGTATCCATATTCGTAGGTTTATGTTCCAAAGAAATACTCCATAATGTTTCCCCTTGTGAAACGGCTATCTTTCCTCCAGGCAGAACATCATTCTCATTGCCAGCAAATACAGTTAAAACAGTGCTGCATCCAATAAATATAATCAAAGAAGTAATGGCTACCTTTAACATCCATGAAGAAATCTTGAAACGTGCTAAAACCTTCTTGTAGTTCCCTATGTTAGACTTCACCAGTTCCGAATTCATTGGTTCATAAATGCTTTGATAAGTAGAATATCTCATTAAATACCCGCCTCCAAACGTTTGTTCCTATCTCTTGAAATCAATATAACACGAACACTTGTTTTGTTCAATAGATTTTTAGAACAATTGTTCGCTTCTTTTTTGAAGGAGAAATATCTTATTTCACTTCCTTTTGCAAAGCATTTGCAGTATTATGCTCTGACTTTTGGACAATTTCTGATCTATAAGTTAAAAAACACTGATTTAATGCCATTTTATTTAGAACTTATGTTTGTACGAACGGAGGTTCTATGTTATAATTTTCCCAAACGTTACTAAAATGGGGTTGATACGGTATGTCGAAGATATCCAGCAGGCAGCAGGCTATTCTGGAGTTTATACGAAATGAAGTCCGGTTGAAGGGGTATCCTCCTTCCGTACGGGAAATTGGTGAAGCTGTTGGACTTGCTTCCAGCTCAACAGTACATGGACATTTGGATCGTTTGGAGAAAAAAGGTTTGATCCGACGCGACCCTACCAAGCCAAGAGCCATTGAGCTTTTGAGCCAGGAAGAATCTGAGCATTCTCATCAATTTGCTCATAGCGTTGCACGTATTCCTGTCGTTGGTAAGGTTACAGCCGGGGTTCCAATCACTGCAACCGAGAACATTGAAGACTACTTCCCTCTTCCTACACATTATGTAGGCGAACAGAAAGTGTTTATGCTTTCAGTAGTCGGAGATAGTATGGTGGAAGCTGGAATCGTTAACGGTGATTATGTTATTGTCCGTCAACAGCAAACTGCTGATAACGGTGATATCGTCGTAGCAATGACTGAAGACGATGAAGCTACAGTGAAAACGTTCTATAAAGAAAAAGATCATATTCGCCTTCAACCGGAGAATGCGACCTTCGAACCTTTACGTTTGAAACATGTTAGTATTCTGGGTAAAGTCATTGGCCTTTTCCGAGATATTCATTAATATTTAACTTGAGTAACAAAACTAGATGTAATGAAATACGAAAGAGGTTGTCCTGATCAACAGGACAACCTCTTTTTTTCATGTTTATATTATTTTAGCGGCTAATTATTCACTGCGTTTCAGAACACTCTTGTGATGCGAGAACACATCAAAGCTCTGTTGCCCGTGATATGAGCCCATACCGCTCTCTCCTACACCACCAAACGGGAGATAGTGTGAAGTCATATGAGAAAGTGTGTCATTAATACAACCCCCACCGAAGGATACTTGATTCAGAACCTGATCCTGTAGTTGCTCATCCTGTGTGAAGAGATATAGCGCCAATGGTTTTGGCCGGCGAACAATCTCATCCAGCATAGGGTTCAGATCACTGTACGTAAATACAGGAAGAATCGGACCGAAGATCTCTTCTTGCATTACAGCTGATTCCCAGTTCACATCTCCAAGTACAGTTGGCTCAATCAGCAACTGCTCACGTACAGATCGTCCACCTATCAGCGTTTTGCCATCTGTGAGGAATTTCAATAACCGATCAAAGTTACGAGCATTGACAATATGCGGGAAATCAGCGTTCTGTAACACATCGTTCCCAAATTTATCTTTGATCTCTGCGCCAATCAGATTGATCAATTCGTCATGAACTTGTTCATGTACAAGCAAATAATCCGGAGCAACGCAAGTTTGGCCTGCATTCAGGAACTTACCACGAACAATACGCTGAGCCACCAGCTTCAGATCTGCATCGCTATGGACAATAGCAGGACTTTTACCGCCCAACTCAAGAGTTACAGGAGTCAAGTGCTCCGCAGCTGCCTTCATAACAATGCGACCAACACCTGTGCTTCCTGTGAAGAAAATATAATCAAACTTCTCTTTCAACAATGCTGTGCTGGCCTCGACTTCCCCTTCCATAACTGCGATATACTCCTGAGGGAAGATCTCCTGAATCAGATCATACGTCAGACGAGATACGGCTGGTGTTAATTCAGAAGGCTTGATAACTGCACAGTTACCGGCTGCAATTGCTCCAATCAGTGGACCGAAGGCCAATTGGAAAGGATAGTTCCAAGGTGCAATAATAAGCGCCACTCCGTATGGTTCAGGATAAATGGTGCTGACCCCATCCGGCATAGCCGGATTGGTTGGGACTTGTTTGGGTGCAGCCCATTCCTGCAGGTGTTCTAATGCAAAATCCAGTTCACCCAAAACAATACGAATCTCTGAACCGTAAGCTTCCGCCTCTGATTTGTTCAAATCTGCCCGAAGTGCATCTTGAATCCGTTGCTGATACTTTTCAATTCCTTTTCTAAGCTGTTGAAGCGCATTAATCCGATACTCGATATTTTTAGTTTGTCCTGTATAAAAAAATGTACGTTGTTCTGTCACTAGTTGTTTTGCTTGATCCATATTAACATCTCCAATTAATTATTTAAAATTAAATTGCTCAAAATTTAATTAAAGTATACCTCTTCTATATGAAACTTTCAACATACAAATGAAACATCCATTTGTATATATTGGACGATGGTTGGAATTTTGAAAGAATGAATGATAGTACTTGCTACTATGTCGTGGCTATTAGAATTTCTAAGGAGGCTTGATTTAGAACTTTTGCTTCAGACAGTTTAACATTAATGAAAAGTGAGTTTTGCGATTATCTAAATCGACGAACGATTGTGTTTGTTATAATGGTAAGCCTTGGTCACAGATAAACACAAAATTGTTACGTGGGCTAATGAAGAAGAATCAAGATACATTTTTTGACAATTTTATTTCAGACGATTTATCCATTCCCGGCCACAACTTCACAACGAGCAGATTTTAATCCAACAACTACTCATGAGAGCGGTCTTCGAAGAAAGGGTTAAATAATATCAAATCAACTTGTACTACTTCTATTAAAAAAAGTCATCTAGTATCTCACTGATCCGCTGCATTTCATGATCGTCCAAATCTGTTTAGATTGGATATATTACTTAATTAGTTAGAGGAATTTTTGAAAGATACGTTAGCAGATCTGCAAGGGGATGAAATACAAATCACAACGTGATATATGTCATAATTTTACATTGAATTATATGGTATTTTTAGAAAGTAAAGTTTTATAATTCATTCAAAAAAATTCAGGAGGTATTTACATGAAAAAGAAACTAGCCACAATTGGAGCGCTCACTGCTATTGTAGCAAGTATTGCTGTTCCAGCATCACTTGCTTCTGCCTCATCTTCTGTTCAAGGTTCTGTAACTGCACAAAGTGTTACGATTCAGGCGACGCAAAAATATGTGAGATATTCAGATGCTAACAATAAGTATGGAGATGCAAAATATGTTCCAAAGACATATACTTATGCTGATGGAGTTTGGTATGGAGTACTCAATCTAGCATCTACTACCTATTCAAACGGATTATATTACGGAAACTATGAAGGTTACGTAACGAAAATGGAGTAATTTTGTAACCATAAGAAATTCACGTATATTAAATATAACAATAATAAAAGAAGGCTTCTGAATTCAATCAGAACCCTTCTTTTATTACAGGGACATCTATATGACCCATCAGAATAAACGTTGGAGAATAACTATCTTTATTATTCACTTACCTCAAACGTCAGAACCCGATCATATAGGATCTAGTACTTACGGCTCTTGAAAGGCCCTTTCTTATTTTCATGCTTGTCAATTGCATAAGATGCTTTTCCGCTTCCAGCATGTTTTGCTTCGTACCAATCGATAAAGCTGTTAACTTCTTGCATAATCAGATCGAACTCTTTTTCTAAGCCGGTAGTCATAGTCAGCATAAGGATAGCACGTTTCAGGTTCACTATTATGTATTTTTCAACGTTTTGTACCTGATTCCAATTTAATGTAACTTGTTTATCGCCTACAGAAGTCTCGAGATTTATAGGAGTGTATATATCATTTAATTCTCCATCAATAAAGACAATAATCGATTGGGTGCGCTCCGATGGGGACTCCTTTGCTTCATGGGCCAAGGATGACAAGCTGATTAATGCCCTTGCTGAAACGTTAACCGAGAAGACTTCCTTCACGCCTCTAATCAGCTCCAAACGCTGTATCATCTCCACGAACGGATTTTAAGAGTGGCGTAAGGAAGGAACGGAAAAGCAACCAATGCGCATTCTGATGAATGATAGCAGTTTATTCTCACTTGCTGGCCTGTAGGATACCTGAACAGATCCGGACGGAAACAAACTGAGTACTTGCACAATCATCACTACTGAACTGAATAGTCTCACGGAAGACTTTCATAATCGTATGCCGGTTATTCTTCGACCTTAAGATGAGGCTGAAAGGCTTGGAAGAAGTGTTAATGGAGATGTTCAGTCACTACTTGACTTGCTCAAACCATATCAAGTTTCAGAGATGAGAGCTTATGAGGTGCCGAAGGAAGTTGGTAAGGTGAGGATTAGTAGTGTAGAACTATTGAAGAAAGTAAATTAGAGATTCGACTAGAGTGATGCCTTAGTGGTAGTCACTCTTTTTACTATTCACATTTCAGAAATATATGGAAATAGATGAATAACTTTGATATCATAATTGGATTGATTACATAAATGGAGGATTTAAATGTTCGATAATATGGTATCTTACTCACTTCTGGGTATAACCGGTCTCATCACTACTTGTTAGTTTATATTTGGTATAGCATGTTTAATAGCATTTTTTATCAATATCTTCACACTGCTCAAGGGTCGATTTAACCGAATGTTAGAACAATGCCAATCGTGCGGTAATACTATCTCAATATCAGCTATCATTTGCCCTAATGGCGGACACCATTACGGTAGATCTAATGGAGTTTTCAATTCAATTTTCGGGTCATTCGTTGGTTTCGTAATTTGCATTGGCGGAGGATTCTTAGCATTAGCTGAACTTATAAAGATGATAAATGATAAGTAATTAAGTGAGAAGGAGCCATAAAGACTCTTTTTTGGGGTAGCCTAAACTCTAAACTCAAATACGTTACGGAATTATCTACTGCCTATTTCTAAGAATCGATAGGTATAATTTTTGAAGAAAATTATACCTAGGTCTGATAGACTATTCTTGGGTTAATTACATAGTTGGAGGGAATTAATGTTGATTCATAATATCAGTGAGATTTTTGGCATGTTATTCTTTGCAGGATTTATTATAGCATTATTTGTATTGGGTTTAATGGGCATCGCCGGAATGTTCCTTAATATCTATAGGCGATTAATTGGTCGAAAAAGTAGCAAAATGGAGCCTTGTAGAGCCTGTGGACTGTCGATTTCTAGCTCTACCATTATCTGTCCCAATTGTGGCGAACATTATGGACGATCCAGTGGATTTGCCAATTCTATTATTGGTTGCTTTATCGTAGGGTTTGTTTGTATCGGGTTGGGGTTTTATGCCTTGTCAGAATTTTTTGAGACATTTGAAACCTTTAGTTTTAAACAGTAAATGTTACATAGTAAGCAACACCATTCTGAATTGATTACATAGCTGGAGGAACGTCATGTTTGAGCGCATAAACAATATAATAGGTAATTTATTCGGTATAGGGATCATTATCACAATGTTTGTATTAGCAATACTAGCTTTTAAAGCAATGTTTAGAAATATAAAAAGAAAGTTCAAACCTGACTCTAACAACTTAATACATTGCCAATCTTGCAGAGGTGTGATTTCTGCGGAAGCTTTCATGTGCCCTCACTGCGGGCACCATTATGGTAGATCAAGCGCTGGTAATTCTATATTTTACAGTTTTTTGGCCGGATGTGGGTTTTTGTTGGGGGCATTTTATGGTCTCCAACTCTTCTTTGAAGATGAGGAGGTTCTTTTTTTTCTCCAAACATACTTTAACTAATCAAATACCCAGTAATTAAGGAGCCATGTAAGGCTCCTATTTTTGTGTCCTGAATTCGTGCTGCTTTCGGAAATACCTACCGCCCGTAAATTCTATAGATATTATTACATAATCTGATAACTATTAAAACTGGGAAAGAACCCTATCAATTTGATAATAGAGTCCTGTTTTTTCTTCTTTGTACTAACTTTACCAATATCCTCCTTCGAAGCTTTCACAAGTGATTAGCTATCGTCCACTGAAAAACAAAGAAGAATTATTCGGTGACACCAAGACAGATAAATCACTAAGAAAAATAAAAATTACTACAAATCTAGTAAATGACATCAAATTTCATAGAGAGTGGCAGGAACATAACAAGGGGATATTTGGGGATAGATACCACCATGACCTTGATCTGGTTCTATGTAGGGAAGATGGGAACTTCATGCCTAAATCATCATTGTTCAATGCCTTCTCCCGCATCTTACAACGTTGTGATCTCCCATCCCTCCCCATTCACTCTCTCCGACATACCTGCGCTGTTCTTTTACTTGAGTCCGGGGCAGATATGAAATTCGTTCAAGAACAATTAGGTCACGGAAGTATTCAGATCACATCAGATGTATATGCCCACATCTCAGGCAAGATCCAGAAAAGCAATATAGATAGATTTGAGAAATTCACTGAAGAAATTTTCGAATAGAAGAATATTTTCGGGGATTTTGTGGGCACTTTGATTTTTCTTTAAATATATAGGTACTTGCCCACAAAAAGAAAAACCCCTCAGCGCTAGAGCGCCAAGGGATTGAGCTATTAGTACAACGTAATATATTGATCGCGTTCCCATTGGTGGACTTGTGTGCGGTACATATCCCACTCAATTTCTTTCAGCTCATAGAAGTGAGCCAAGGCGTGGTCGCCGAGAGCGTCACAGATGACTTCGCTGCGGATCAATTCATTCAAAGCTTCTTTCAGGTCAGCTGGCAAGCTTGGAATGCCTTCTTCCACGCGCTCTTCTTCTGACATGATGTAGATGTTACGGTCAATTGGAGCTGGTAAGGAAAGCTCACGTTTGATTCCGTCCAGACCTGCTTTCAACAGAACAGCCAAAGCCAGGTAAGGGTTAGCAGCCGGATCCGGGTTACGAACCTCAACACGTGTACTCAAACCACGGGAAGCTGGAATACGAATCATTGGGCTACGGTTACTAGCAGACCATGCTACATAACAAGGTGCTTCATAACCTGGTACAAGACGTTTGTATGAGTTCACAGTTGGGTTAGTAATTGCCGCAAACGCACGCGCATGCTTCAGAGTTCCAGCCATGAAGTGACGAGCAGTTTTGCTCAGACCCAACTCGTCCGACTCATCAACGAATGCATTCTCATTGCCTTTGAACAAGGATTGGTTACAGTGCATACCGGATCCGTTCATACCAAACAGCGGTTTCGGCATGAATGTAGCATGTAAACCATGCTGACGTGCAATCGTTTTAACAACAAGTTTGAACGTTTGAATCTGGTCAGCTGCTTTCAGAGCATCAGCATATTTAAAGTCAATCTCATGCTGACCTGGAGCTACCTCATGGTGGGAAGCTTCGATCTCAAAGCCCATTTCTTCAAGTGTGATAACGATGTCACGACGACAGTTTTCACCAAGATCCGTAGGCGCAAGGTCGAAATAACCACCTTGGTCATTCAGTTCGTTAGTTGGGTTCCCTTTTTCGTCTGTTTTGAACAAAAAGAACTCGGGTTCAGGACCAACGTTAAAGGAAGTGAATCCCATATCTTGGGCTTCCTTCAGGTTACGTTTCAAGATGCCACGTGGATCTCCTGGGAACGGATTACCATCTGGAAGATATACGTCGCAAATCAGGCGTGCAACACGATTCTCTGCTACCCATGGGAAAATAAGCCAAGAATCTAGATCTGGATAGAGGTACATGTCGGACTCTTCAATACGTACATAACCTTCAATGGAAGATCCATCAAACATCATTTTGTTATCCAGAGCCTTAGTCAACTGGCTCACAGGAATCTCAACGTTTTTGATAGCTCCAAGCAAATCAGTAAATTGCAATCGAATGAATCGTACGTTTTCTTCTTTCGAAATGCGGAGAATGTCTTCTTTTGTATAACTCACTATAACCTCTCCCTTTCTTATCTGCGTATTTGGCTTGCCTGTTATATTTGTACATTAGAAAGTTCCACGGGTCAAGGAGTCTCACACCAAAAGTGCATGTTTTCCCCTCACTCGCCAAGTTATGCGAATTTACTTTTTATTAAAGAATCGGGAAAGCTCTCCCTGAATGAGAGATACTTGTCCTGGTCTCTTACCTGATACAAGCTGCTGCTTCAGCAAGCGGTGCAACTGCGTATCGGACAGCTCTCTGCGTTTAACTTCAGTATCTGGTGTGATAACTGTAGCTTCCTCGGATTCTTTTGAAACAGGATTCATCACTTGTTTGATGCCCGCGATGTTAACTCCTTTTTCAATCAAAGCCTTGATCTCTAGCAATCTCTCTACGTCATTAAAAGAGAATAACCGTTGATTACCTGACGTTCTCGCAGGAACGATCAAGCTGTGCTGCTCATAGTAACGAATCTGACGTGCAGACAGATCCGTAAGTTTCATTACAATACCAATCGGGAATAAGGCCATATTTCTGCGAATTTCATCACCCATGTTCATCAACCTTCCAGTCATCTATTCTTCACCCTATTGTACATTTAGTTATTACCAAGTGTCAATGACGTGTTAGATAAACTCACAATAATTTACGATCTTTCATAGTCTGTAACGCCATCAAAACGCCATATTTGACATGAGAGTACGTTAATCCGCCTTGCATATACCCGATATACGGCTCCCGAATAGGCGCATCGGCTGATAATTCCAGACTTCCACCCTGAATGAACGTACCTGCCGCCATAATGACAGGGTGCTCATAACCAGGCATATCCCACGGTTCAGGAACCACATGACTATCCACAGCTGCTGCACGCTGAATCCCCTGCACGAAGGCGATCAGATGCTCGGCAGAGCTAAACTGAACAGCCTGGATCAGATCTGTGCGAGCTTCATTCCAGGCGGGTTTGGTTACAAATCCGGATTCAGCAAACATCGCAGCAGCAAACGTACTTCCTTTGATAGCTTGTCCTACAATTGTCGGTGCCATGTAAAGTCCTTGGTAGATGCCACGTGTTGTTCCCAGCATGGCTCCCACCTCTCCCCCAATTCCAGGGGCTGTCAGACGATAAGCTGCCAGCTGTACGTACTGTTCCTTCCCACATATGTATCCACCGGTTTCCGCAATGCCTCCACCAGGATTCTTGATCAGTGATCCGGCCATCAGATCAACTCCGACTTCTGTCGGTTCAAGTTCCTCCGTGAATTCACCGTAACAATTATCCACAAATACGACGACATCTTCCTTCATTGCTTTAACACGTGTAACCATCTCAGCGATCTCAGCAACACAGAAGGATGAGCGCCAGTCATAACCACGTGAACGTTGAATCCCGATGACTTTTGTAGCCGGTGTAATGCTTTTCTCAACTGCTGCCCAGTCCACTCCACCTTCATCAGTTAAGGCCGTCTCACGGTAACCGATGCCAAAATCGCGTAATGAACCTGTACCATCACCGGGTTTGCCAATGACTTTATGCAATGTGTCATAAGGCTTACCCGTGATGTACAATAATTCGTCACCTGGACGCAAAACGCCAAAGAGAGCTGTACTAATCGTATGAGTACCTGAAGCAAAATGAGGACGCACCAACGCGGCTTCCGCGCCGAAAACATCAGCATATACTTCATCAAGCACTTCACGCCCACGATCGTTATAGGCATAACCAGTTGAACCTGCAAAGTGAAAATCACTTACTTTTCGCTGTTGGAAAGCACTAATCACCTTCCATTGATTGTGATCTGTGATTCGATCAATCTGTTGAAGTTGTCCTTCAATCTGACGCTCCACTTGACGTTGAAGTTCAGATATTTCTGAATCAAAGCTTACCATCTTACTTCATTCCCCTTCATAGCACGAATCTGACGTTGAAATCTATTATCGTGTCAACTTATCACACCAATATGTCATGAATATTACAATTCAATGAATTCTTCAAGCATATAACCAAATTTCTCATATTCACCTTTTTGCAATTCAACTTCATAAATTACATCATTCTCTTCAAAGCTGGTATCCACTACATCACCAATTTTGTAGAGTACCGACGTAAGATCACCACGTTCTGCCGGAATACGGAAGCGTTTCGTGTCACCTGTCAGCTCTGTCTGAATTAATTCACGGATTTTAAGCAGATCCTCAGAGTCTAATGCGCTTACCTTAATATGACCTTTATCCAATGGAAGCATTTCAAGCTGCTCTGGTGTACACGCATCTTTTTTGTTATACAGGACTAACTGCGGCTTGTCCCCTGAACCAAGTTCTTGCAGAATCGTATTAACCGTCTGCATCTGATCTTCACGCATAGCTGATGAGGCATCCACTACATGCAGGATCAGATCCGCTTCATTCACTTCCTCCAGCGTTGCACGGAATGCCGCAATTAGATCATGCGGTAGATTTTGAATAAATCCAACCGTGTCGGTAAGTACGATTTCTTTTCCACTTGGAAGTTCCATCGTACGTGATGTTGGATCCAGAGTAGCAAATAGCTGATCTTGAATATACACATCTGCAGCCGTCAACTGTTTGAGCAAGGTTGATTTTCCAGCATTGGTATAACCAACGAGGGCCACCTGAACAATACCTGTCTTTTTGCGGCGTTCACGATGCAACTTGCGATGACGAGTCAATTCTTCCAGATGACGCTTAAGATCATCGATACGACCACGGATGTGACGGCGGTCTGTCTCCAACTTGCTTTCACCTGGGCCTCTTGTTCCGATTCCGCCCCCGAGTCTGGACAGGTTCTTGCCATGACCCGACAAACGTGGCAGCAAGTAGCTATGTTGAGCCAATTCCACTTGAATAATACCTTCTCTGGTGTTGGCACGTTGTGCAAAGATGTCCAAAATCAATTGGGTACGGTCAATAATTTTGAGATCGAGGGTTTCTTCCAGATTTCGAACCTGTGCCCCTGACAATTCCTGATCAAAAATAGCTGTAGTTGCTCCGAGTTCCTCTGCAATCGCACGAAGCTCTTCCACCTTACCTTTACCAATGAACCATTTGGTATCACGTTTTTCCCTGTTCTGAGAAAGTACACTTAGCACTTCTACTCCAGCTGTCTCGGCAAGTTTCACCAGTTCCTCTAAAGAGTACTCCGGATTGATACCTGTACGTTTTACATCATCCGTAACAAGACTCACCAAGACGGCGCGATCTTTTTTGACCATATCTGTATCATGCGTGCCATTTGTCATGTATATGTTCACTCCCTCTAATTACTAATCCGTTGATATACATTGCCACGAATATGCCATGGCATGCCTTAAGCCGAACCGGTTGGCCCGGCCGGCTAGTGTAAAAACTATATTATCGCTTACTTTCGCTAAAAGTTCAAATCCTCTGTCCGGATTGTCATCAGCTCCAGTTTTCCTGGACTGCCTTCCGAGTATTGTTCCAACAAACGAACCGCCTGATGCCTGATCGAACGCTCAATGGCATTACGAACGTATCTGGCGTTACTAAACGCATGCAGCGAATCATTTTTTTCCTGAAGCAAATGCTGCTTTAGCTTGAGTATAGTCTGAGGCATTAGAATATAATCACGCTCTTTGGCCATAATCTCAGAGATTTGGATCAACTGATCAATGCTATAGTCTGGAAACTCTACTTGAATGGGGAAGCGGGAAGGTAATCCGGGATTCGTCTGGAGAAAAAAATCAATTTCTTCCGAGTACCCGGCAAGAATCAGTATAAACTGATTTTTATTATCTTCCATAGACTTAACAAGCGTATCAATAGCTTCCTTGCCAAAATCCTTCTCTCCACCGCGGGCCAAACTGTATGCTTCATCAATGAACAATATCCCACCGAGTGCCTTCTTGACCAGATCTCTTGTTTTCTGCGCCGTGTGACCGATATATTCTCCAACCAGATCCGCACGCTCTACTTCAATAAGATGCCCTTTACTCAACACACCCATCTTCTGAAAGAGTTTGGCAACGATCCTCGCCACGGTGGTCTTACCGGTCCCCGGATTGCCTTTGAAGATCATATGATACACGTGCGCACCACTAAGTAAGCCTGCTTCGGTACGCATCTGAGCAATCTGTAGAAAAGCATAGATCTCAAATACCAGGTCTTTGATATTTTCAAGTCCAACCAGTTGCTCCAACTCACCCTGTATCTCCTGGAAGTGCGCATGTTTGGTTATACTCTTGGCTGCCTGTACTGCCGCTGCTTCATCTTTGACCAACATCTGAGGTTCCTGGTTACGCAACACAATATTAATTTGTCTGGATGGTCTGCCTCCTGGTTGCTCTCCTGCAGCCATGACCCGTCCGTTCATTCGCCATCACCTCTATTTTATCGGGCTGAACTCTCCTGATTATTAATGTATTCTATCAGGTGCTCCAATATTAGAAGGATCATGAAGAATTCTACGGATAGGTACATGTATCAAATCTGAATGTTTTTTCGAAACTCTCCCTTCTCAAACAAACTCTTCCTATGCTTCAGCGATAACTGAAAGTACGGAAATACATGTGCATCAATGGCATGCAGCAGTTCCTTAGCCGTCTTGTTCGCCAGGTCATAATCACCCGTTGTAATATGTTTCCGTGACAGCGCATCTTCAAGCTCATCTTCATCCAGCAAAAATACTTCTCCATCTTTCAGTACAACGACATCCAGATACAGGTCATCAAACCAAGGAACACCCTGATCGGTTATCCCCTGACTACGACATGTATCAATGTACCACTCTACAATCCGTTCCTGATCGTCAAACATCGCCGTTACAACAAAGTGCTCTCCCTTCGGATAGTATTGCAGCCAGGAATAACCTTTATCTGCGATACAGAAGGTACTGCCTCCATAAGTTTTCCACAGAGGTTCTTTCAAATCCTGTATGGTGTACAACGTAATATAACCTGTGAAAATTTTGGATTGAACGAACCGGCATGTGAATTGTCGGTTCGTAATCCGGCGCCAGTTCGCGCGGTCCCCGAATTTCCGTTTCATACGAACCCCTCTTTGCCGACTACAGGTCCGTGACCTGCTCTGATGTTATTGGTGAACAATGTAATAACGTCCGCCTGATGGATTCCAGCGCTCTGGGCCCGCCCTTGCACAACGTATTACGAATAGTTACAGCTTACCATATTTAAGGTTTACACTCAAAATCAAGCTTTGTCCCACCTATTCATCAAATCAGCTTCCATTACAGTTGGTTCCGTATAACAAAAAAAACTGCTTCACCGGTTTTCCCGGGAAGCAGTTTTTTAATGTAGCTATTTAGTGATTCATTGGCTTAACCGCCGGTTCCAGCTTGAGAATCTGCAGGTGCATCTGTTCCTCCAGTATCCCCACTCGTTCCGCTGTCCGGAGTTACAACCTCGCCCGGCGTTGTTACGGCCCCATCATCGGAGCCTTCACCGGTACCGCCTGGCTCTGTTGTCCCCTGGCCAGGCGGGGTCGTGTTTCCTCCCCCAGGTTGACCGTTTCCTTGGCCGGGTCCACCGTTATTGCCACCGTTGCCATTGTTTCCGTTGTTACCATTACCATTTCCGTTGTTGCCATTTTCATTTCCATTACCGTTATTACCGTTCGAGTTGCCATTATCCGGTGAACCATTATCCGGATTCTCCGTACCTGGCTGCTCAGGATCTATCTCTGTTCCAGGGTCTATACCAGGATCAGGTTCCTCCGGCGGCATTTCCTGTGCTTCAATCATCAAGGAAATAGTGTTGGAAGGATCCGTCTCAAGTCCTGATGCCACATCGTAAGCTGTCACATAGTACTCATAGGTTAGACCAGGCAACGCACTTAAATCTTGTGCATTGGTCGCTCCTATTGCATCAATGAGATGAGTGAACTGGGCTTCCGATGTTTCTTTCCGATAAATCCGATATTGCGTACTCGCGTCACCCGTTCCAGTCCAACTTAGGGAGACGGTTTGTGCATTTGGATCGTATGATCCACTCAGCCCACTAACGGACAGAGCCGGCTTTTCTGGTTCTTCTACTGGCGGAGGTGCCTGCCCTCCAGCTGGTGTTTTGAATTGCTTCACTGGAACGCCTTTTAAAGCATCTCCCATGACTTTGGCAAAGAAAGCTGCCGACAGCTTACTGCTGTTCTTAAGCATGTGATTGGCATCCGGATTGTCATAGCCCATCCAGACTGCGGCAGTCCATTCCGGTGTGTATCCAACAAACCATACATCACGGTTGGCACTGTTACCAGAGATACCACTTTGAACAGTTCCTGTTTTACCCGCTACGGGGCGATCCAGACGTGCTGAACGTCCCGTACCGTCATTAACAACGTTCTGCAGCATCTGTGTAAGCTGATACGCATTTTGCTCGCTCATGACACGCGTTGTGTCCGAGTTATCGTGTTTGTAAGTGGTTTTGCCTGCGCTATCCTTAATTTCCTTAATCGAATAGGCTTGTCGGTATTCTCCGAGGTTGGCAAATGCACTATAGGCTTGCGCCATTTCCAGTGTATTTGTACCTTTACTTAGACCACCGAGGGCAATCGCCAAGTTTTTGTCTTCATCTGTCAGCTGTATACCTACACTCTTGGCAAAATTAATGCCTGTGTTAACGCCTATTTTATCAAGTAGCCAAACCGCAGGAATATTTTCCGATTTCGTAATGGCTTCTGTCATACTGATCGTCGAAGAATATCCATGCAAGTTACCAGGACAATAGTTACCAAAACATTGCTTTGCATTACTCAGCGACGAGTTGGCACTGTAATTTCCTGATTCAAGCGCCGGTGCATAAGACACAATCGGTTTAAAAGCTGAACCTGGTTGTCTTCGACTCTGCGTTACACGGCTATAACCTTTAGTCTGATAATCCCGTCCACCCAGGAGGGCAACGAGGCTACCATTCTCATGGTTCATAATAACCATGGAGCCTTGAACCTGTTGATCATCTTTACTTGCCTCGAACAGACTATCATCTGTGAACGCAGTTTCCATGGCTGTTTGAGCCTGAGCATCCATAGTTGTATAGATTTTGTATCCGCCGATATTCAGATCATCTTCCGTTTTACCTGTTACTCGTTCAGCTTCACGGAGCACATAATCAATAAAGGCTTGATATTTCTGGTCTTTTTCTGGTCGCTTGTAGTTATAGTTAACCTCTTTTGCTTCATCCATCTCCGCCTTGGTAATGTAGCCTTGTTCATACATCAGCTGCAATACCACACCACGGCGTGCTTTAGAATCGTTTGGATTGCTCACCGGATTGTAGGCAGAAGGGCCTTTAGGCATAGCTGCTAAGGTAGCGATTTGCCATAACTTCAACTGACTCAAATCTTTTTGTCCAAAATAAAATTCAGATGCCGCTTTAATCCCGTAACGCTGATGGCCGAAGAAAATCCGGTTCAGATACATCGTCAGGATTTCGTCTTTTGTGTACTTGCGCTCCAATGCCATGGCAATCGATACTTCCGTTGCTTTACGGAAGAACGTCTTGTCACGGGACAAGAACATGTTCTTGGCAAGCTGTTGGGTTAGTGTACTACCACCCTCCACCATGGAACGAGCCATGACGTCCTTAACCGCAGCACGCCCAATGGACCAGATATCCACACCTTGGTGATCGTAGAAGCGTTTATCCTCCGTCGCAACAAAGGCTTGCTTCACCAATTCAGGAATATCGTCTTCTTTGACGGGCTCCAGCTTCTGAATGGATAGCTCCCCCATTAATTGGCCATTGCGATCATATACTTTTGAAGTTTCATTAATTGTAGTTTTGTCCTTGTTAGCTTTGAGCAGATTTTCACCACTCACCATAATAAATAAATATCCGCCTAGTGCACAGAATATGGCGATAGCCATTGTGAAAAACAGTGTCCATCCAACGCGTTTACCCGTAATTTTTTTCTTTTTAGAGGTCTTTGGCTTCGCTTTTTTGGGTGACTTGTTATTGTTGTTGCGATTGTTAGACCTCGACAACGGATCGTTTGGCATGTTACCTCCTGACTCCCTTTCGGTTGCATAATTTCTAATCGTCTGTAGGCTCAGGCATATATTAAACATATTTTGCCCGGAATGAAAAGAACAACCCTTTATTCAGGTTGCTCTGTTTCAATACCTATACTTGTAGACGAAATGATTGGTGAAAAGGTTTCGTAATTTTTTTAAGCTTCGCCGCTGTTATCTTGCTGCATCAGCGATACGCTGCGTTGCGGCGTGAACGTGGAGATGGCATGCTTGTAGACCATTTGCTGGCGTCCGTCGCTGTCAATGACGATCGTAAAATTGTCAAATGCCTTGATCGTCCCGCGGATTTGGAAGCCGTTGGTCAGATAGACCGTAGCAGGAATATTTTCTTTCCGCAGTTGGTTCAAGAACGTATCTTGGATGTTGATGGACTTGTTCATTAGCCGTACCCCCATTGGTTCATTTGAATTCGTGTTCAAGTAATATTCAATATCGCTGAGTAGCTTTCGTGCTATTATATCATGAACAGTTTCATATAATCCACAAAAACCCCTTGTCTGCTATTTTACCCCCATTCTTGGCGAGGTGAACAAATAGAAGACTTATCCATTATACACCGCTTGTCTGTTTTGCAAAAGAGGGACGAAATCTTCATTTTAAAGCACAATTATTCGTTGTTTAGCGAACGCTTAATCTCTACCATCTGTTCTAGTGATAAGTAAAAAACCTCTATCCTTTTGTTGACTAAAAGGTAGAGGTTTACATATCTTGATCTAATCGATGCCTGTCAGAAGATTACTAATAATCGCTCAAATCAATCAAATTTTCGTGTAATCAATTCACTTATCTGCTTGTATTTCCCTTCAAAATCTTGGGTATCCGTCATGTCCACCCATTCAATATCTTTCATATGACGGAACCAGGAAAGCTGCCGTTTGGCAAACCGACGTGTATCCCTCTTCAACCACTCAACCGCAGCTTCCCAACTCACTTCCCCTTGTAGGAACGCTGCAATCTCCTTATACCCCAGCCCTTGCATGGAAATATGACCTCTGGCCACTCCGCGTTCCAACAGAGACTTCACTTCATCCACCAGACCTTGTTCGATCATCAGATCAATCCGCTCTTCTACCCGGGCGTACAACTTCTGCCGATCCATTGTCAAACCAACAATAAGAAGGTCATAAGGCGACTCTTTCTTCTGTACTGCCAGCTGATCAGACCACTTCTCGCCTGTGAGATGATGGATCTCAAGCGCACGTACAATTCGCCGTTGGTCATTCGGATGCAGACGATCCGCACTAACGGGATCAACTTCCCTCAATCGATCATGAAGGGCCTGTGCTCCATATTGCTCCGCATAACTGAATTGTTCCTCTCTGAACGCTTCATCTGAACCGCTATCCGAAAATTGGAAGCCGTAACAAACGGATTCCACATACAGACCGGTGCCACCTACAATAAAAGGCATTTTCCCACGTTCATGAATTTCACTTATCAATCGGGTGCAACTTTCCTGAAACTCGGCCACAGAATAGGGGTACTCCGGTTCATGAATATCAATCAGATGATGAGGAACACCCTTCATTTCTTCAGAGGTAATCTTGGCTGTTCCGATATCCATTTCACGATATACCTGCATCGAATCTCCTGAGATAATCTCACAATTGAAAGCTTGGGCAAGCTCGATGCTCATTCTTGTTTTACCTACTGCTGTCGGCCCAACCAGCACAAGCAGTTTAGGTTTTGGTTTAACTTCCACTTTCAACATTAATCACTCCGTACAGGGTTTTTGCATTCGCCCGATCAAGTATTTCAAATCCGAGCCTGTCAAACTCCGCGCTGCCGCGCTTTTCTTTCATCACTACCCGTTTACGGGCAACCCGTTTCGCTTCCACAATACTCTGTTCATCCAGCGCATGAGCATTTGCATAATCTCGCAAGGGCTGTATAGCACTTGAATCCATCATTGGTTCACGGAACATGGGGTCAAAATATACAGTGTCACAGCTTCGATCCGGCATGGAACGCAGTAACTCAAGATGATCCACATGCCGCAGATCTATGCGCCGAAAAGCCTCATCCACCAAGGGTTGATTGCTCTTATAATGGGACATGCCCTCCAGCAGCAGGGTATAGAGCGGTTGAGAACTTTCACAGGCAATGACTTGTCCACTCTTCCCAGCCGCAACCGAAAATACCAGCGCATCTGAACCGAGTCCAGCGGTACAATCAACAATGGTGTCTCCCTCAAGCACCGAACCAGCTTCCAGCATAGGATCGGCTTCACCTCTTAGAACACGTTTAGCGCGAACAAATCCCATACTGGGGTGAAACTCAAGCTCCGTCGCATCTTTGCGAAACAAACGCGCTCTGCCATTGAGCACGACCAGTATTTCGTTGGTTCCACACTGTTCAATCAGTTTGGGTAAAGACGTTCTATTGCGCGGTACGTAGGTACCTCCTGTCGTTTCGGCAAGCTTACGCGCACGCTCCACCTGAGAGGCAATCTCCTTGTCACCGGTTGTAATGTACATAATGTCCCCCTAAATAGCTACATCACTCGTTTAAATAATTTTTCCAGATCATACGTTGAAAATGAAACCACAATCGGCCGCCCATGTGGACAAGTGTAGGGCTGACGACATGAACCCAAACGCTGAATTAGCACTTCTGCTTCCTGATCCGTCAGCTTCTGGTTGGCTTTGATGGACGCCTTGCAGGAGCACATAATAGATGCAGCTTCCCGCATCTTGGCCACATCTATGCTGCGTTCGCTAAGAACCCATTCGGACATTTCTTCGATAATGTCTTTCTCGTCCCCTTTAGGGAACCAGAACGGATGGGAGCGCACACGGAACGTCTGTCCACCAAAATGCTCCAAATATACACCTGCCTGCTCGAACCAGGCCAGTCTTGTTTTCAGTTTTTCGGTCTCTGAAGGTGTGAACTCCAGCGTAATCGGCAGCAATAACTCTTGTGAGGCCTGGGCAGGATTACCAAATTTCTCGTAATAGTACTCATAATTCACGCGTTCATGAGCGGCATGCTGATCAATCAAATATAAACCTTGGTCATTCTGCGCGATCAAATACGTACCATGATGCTGTCCGATCAGACTCAGCTCCGGAAATGCGGGCATGGATGCATCCGATTTCATAGCAGCAGCAAGTTTAGTGGCATCAGGCAGATTTGAAGTTTTCCACGTTCGTTCTTCTCTCGCAATCGAAGATGAATTGTAGGATGTACGTGCTTCTCTAACCGGTGAAGTTACGGAATCGGAACGATAGGTAGCCGGTTTTCCTTCAGCCAGTGGTTTCTCTGTTGCTACACGATCTTGAGAAAAAAGGGCCGCCGTTTGAGAAGTTTCGGAAGAACTTGTGCTTACATCCTTGGTACCTTCCTGCACATTAGCGGATGTCTGCCCCCCGTCAAGACTAGTCCCCTTCTGCAAACTATCCCCGTTCCAACTTTCTAACTGCTCAGGGGAGTGTGTAACCTCAGGTGGAGCTTCGGGCAACGGTACGGTCTGCCCCTGTTCAGATACTGGCTGTGCTGCAGACACATCCGCCGGAGCATCCAAATCCAGATCATCATCTTCTGCAATCAACTTTAACAATGCACTGGTAGGTTTCCCTAGCGGGCCTTGTTGTCCGTATCCTTCTGCATCAGTTGAATCTTTCAGCGGACCACGTGGAAAGAGGAATTGTTCCTGAATGAAGGAGCTATCATCTCCACGTCGGATCTGCTGTTTTTTGACCTGTGGAATCAATACCTCCTGCCGGAGTATACCTCGCAACGTCGTCTCTATGAATTCATACAGTTCTGCTTCCTTGCTAAAGCGAACCTCCAACTTCGCCGGATGCACGTTCACATCCACAAGGGATGGGTGCATCTCCAACTGCACCACGACAAGTGGGAAGCGATTGATGGGTAGCAAGGTATGGTAGGCTTTGAGAATCGCCTGATTGAGACCGTAATTGCGAACAAATCGCCCATTAACAATCGTTGACATCCCATTACGATTCGCTCGTGTCCATTCTGGCAGGCTGATCAGCCCACTCACCCGGTAATCCAGACTTTCTCCCTGAATGGGGAGCATCGCCTTCGCTGCACTTGTACCATAGATCGCTGCAACCACTTGCAGCAGATCGCCATTTCCCAACGTTTGAAGCAACACATTCTCATTATGTCGCAGTCTGAACGAAATATTAGGGTGAGACATCGCCATCCGGTAAAGAACATCTGATATATGTCCCAGTTCCGTCTGGATCGTTTTCATATATTTGAGTCTGGCTGGTGTATTGTAAAATAGTTCTCTCACTGCAAAATCTGTACCTTGGGGTGAGGTTGCATCTTCATGAGAGACAAGGTTCCCGCCTTCAATCACGATGCGGCGCCCCCGCCCATCATTGTCACTTGCCGACAATACCTCTACCTTTGACACAGCGGCAATACTCGCCAGGGCTTCTCCGCGGAATCCAAGACTTGTGATCTGGAACAGATCTCGGCCATGAGCTATTTTACTGGTCGCATGACGATAAAAGGCAGTTTCCATATCCTCTGGTTCGATACCTGAACCATTGTCTTTGACACGAATACTGAGGAGTCCGCCCTCTTCCACTGTTACTTCAATCTTGGTGGCGCCTGCATCCACCGAGTTTTCGAGCAACTCTTTGACAACCGAAGCAGGCCTTTCGACCACTTCACCCGCCGCAATCTGGTTGGCAATATGTTCATCAAGCACATGTATTTTCGCCACAGGTTTTCCCCTCCCTTATATTCAGGATAATTGCTGTGCCTTCAATTTGAGATCATTCAATATCTGCATCGCCTGAAGAGGCGTCATATTCATGACATCGATATCTTTCATCGTACGGATGAATTCTCGCGCTGGTTTATCCACCGCAACTACATCCGGTTTTGTTACCACATTCGGCTCATCATCCCCAAAGATCGACAGTTGAACCACATCCGAATGGTTTGCACTGGACTGTACCTTGCTGTTTGATTTCTTGGCATGTTGCTTCCCGACCGACTCTTCAATAGAAGGTGTGTACTCTGAACTCTCCACAATCTCGTGTTCCCGGATCAATGGTACTGAATCCGTGTGCTGGAATTCTCCACCTTTTAATTTCAAGCCTTCTTCCTGCTTCTCGCTACCGATATATTCACTGCCCACAGCTACTTGCGCGGCCGCATGTTCGAACCCATGCAATAGTCCATTCGCGCGCTCAATAATGCTATCAGGCAGACCTGCAAGGCGTGCACAATAGATACCATAACTGCTGCTGGCTGCCCCGGCAATCAATTTGCGCAGGAAATTAACTTTGTCACCGCTCTCCTGTACCGCCATTGAGTAGTTGGCCAGCTTGTCCAGACTCTCCTCCAGATGAGCAAGCTCATGGAAATGAGTTGATACAAGAGCTTTACAGCCGATAATATCATGTACATATTCAATAACAGACTGAGCAATCGCCATACCTTCACTTGTCGACGTTCCCCGTCCCAATTCATCGATAATAATCAGACTGCGTGGTGTGGCTTTATCCGTCATGACCTGAATGTCGGCCATCTCCACCATGAATGTGCTCTGTCCACCAATGAGATCATCCGCGGCACCGATTCGTGTGAAAATGCGATCCATGATCGGCACCTCCGCCTGACCCGCTGGCACAAAGCAACCCACTTGCGCCAAAATGGAGATCAAAGCGACCTGTCTCATATACGTACTCTTACCAGCCATATTTGGTCCAGTAATCAGCAGAATACGTGCCTCTTCCTTGGTCATTGCCGTATGGTTGGCAATAAATGCGCCATCTCGCATGACAGCCTCGACAACCGGATGGCGCCCTTCTTCCACAACCAGATCATAACCGTCGGTCAACGTAGGCCGTACAAAGTTTCGCTCAGCACTAATCACCGCAAAAGATTGATACACATCAATTTCGGCTACCTGTTCGGCCAGCTTCTGCAATCTTGCGATCTCTTTGTTCAGCCGCTCGCGCAGCTCTGCGAACAGTCCATACTCAATATCAACCATTTTGTCCTGAGCTTCGAGAATCAACGTCTCTTTTTCCTTCAACTCCGGCGTAATATATCGTTCTGCATTGGCAAGTGTCTGTTTACGTTCATATCGTCCCTCTGGCAACGCGGACAGATTGGACTTGGTGATCTCGATATAATAACCAAACACTTTGTTATATCCAATCTTCAGCGATCGAATGCCTGTCGCCTCACGCTCGCGCGCTTCCAGCTCCGCAATCCACTGTTTCCCGTTGACCGAAGCCTCACGCAATTCATCCAGACGTTCATGGTACCCTTCACGAATCAGACCCCCGTCCCTTACCGATACCGGCGGCTCGTCCACAATGGCTTGCCCGATAGCTTCACGCAGATCATTGCAATCATCCATCGTTTCGGCAATATGCTGCAATGTTGTGGAAGATGATCCTGCGCAATGCTGACGAAGTCCTGGGATTTTCTCCAGCGATGATTTGAGCGCATTCAGGTCACGACCATTGGCATTACCAAATGCAATCCGGCCTACCAAACGCTCCAAATCATAGATGTCTTTGAGTTCTGCCCGCAGGTCCTCACGCAATATAAACTGGTTGTACAAGGTATCCACTGCTTCAAGACGCTCATTAATTTTCCCTTTTTGCAATAATGGCTTATCGACCCAGCGACGCAGCATTCTTGCACCCATGGATGTCTCTGTCCGATCAAGCAACCAGAGTAATGAACCTTTTTTGGAGCGTTCACGCACGGTTTCCACCAATTCCAGGTTCCGACGGGTAAACGGGTCCAAGATCATATAATGATCTGGCTCATAGGTAGAGATTTGAGTTAATTGTCCCAGAGAACGTTTCTGTGTCTCACTTAAATAGGAGAAAAGACGTGCAATGCACGCTTGACGTTCAGGCTCTAATCTTGCCCATACAGCCTCGCCAAACTGCTGACGGACCAGATCTTCCTTATTCTTTGTCCACGACGTGTATACCACAGGACGACCGATTGGAGACGCCTCAGCTTCTACTGTTTCAAGCAGCGCTGCATCCCCCACCAGCTCCGATGGTTCGTAGATGCCGATTTCATCCTTGAGCCATTCCTTGGAATAGGGCACCGATGTCACATACAACTCACCCGTTGACAGATCACAGGCCGCCAGCGCCAACGTATTTTGATTACCTGTAAGACAGACCATGTAGTTGTTGGATTTATCCCCCAGCGTTTTGCCTTCCATCACCGTTCCGGGTGTAACCACACGTACAATTTCGCGTCGTACCATACCTTTCGTTACACTCGCATCTTCCATCTGTTCACATATCGCAACTTTATATCCTTTTTCAATCAGACGCTGTATGTAATTGTCAGCCGAATGATAAGGTACACCGCACATCGGAATTTTGTCATCCGTGCCTCCGTTACGTGCGGTCAGCGTTATCTCAAGTTCACGAGCAGCATTAATCGCATCCTCGAAGAACATTTCATAGAAGTCACCCAATCTAAAAAATAGAAAAGCATCTTGTGCTTCGGCCTTCACTTGCAAATATTGTTGAATCATTGGCGTATACTGAGCCATGATGAATATCCTCCATCCCATTCCTATAATGTCAGGAAGAAACGCGTCCTGGAAGGACAATAAGACGGTCAGGCACTGTGTTTGCGCCTCCGCCTTATGTGTTGGCTAATCGCCACTTCCTTCAAAGGTTGCTGCTCCATATCTTCCGTAGCTATAACTTATAAAGGTTGTTCAAAAAGTCCGCTTTTGATTACGAAGGATGCCTAGTGGCATCATCAGCGTCGAATATGGCATTCAGCCGAAATGTCCGTTGCTCACGTAGTTTTCCTACGCTCCGCTACTCCATTTCTAGCTTCATCCCATCTTCTCGGTACTGAAAACCGTTCTTTTTGAACTCGCACTTATAAAAGACTTGTTTCTTATTATATCAAAAAAACGTCCGTACTTCATGAACCTGCCCGAATATTCCAGAGTTTGCGAATATCACGGCTCTCATCCCAGGTTCTTCCCAGTTTTAATTGAAGGAGTAACGGTGACGCATACCGTTCATAACGTGCATATCCCTCCAACTTCTTCAGATCATCTGCCAGAGCTGGAATGTATTCCTTGATTACTTCGCGCTTTCCTTCATAAAAAGCGGCATGAACTTCAGCTTTCTCCAACGGACGCTGCCGTAATTGAGTATACCCGCTCGCGATTAGACCTGCCAAGGCCACAACGCCCTTTGCAACAAGGGGCGACACAAGAAAGCTGGGTAACGTACGATACTCAAACCCACCGTAGGATTTCAGGCGAAAATCCCCAAGTGCTCCATAACGTGGCCGTCTTCCGGATCCACGCGGGTCTTGAAGAAATGCCAGTGGCAATGCCAGATAATTGTCCAGTGCTCGGAGCAGGTCTCCGGTAAGATTCACGCCACTAAAATGAATATGACCGCCTAGAGGTAACCCCCGCTGTGGCATCCCTCCTGCCTGCCAGATGAGCGAGTGATCACTAATGCTGCGGGAAGCGGCTGCGAATGCCCTCATCAGATGAGCCAGCAGTTCTCGTGGTTCGGAGCTTGGAGACGGTCTCAGTTCGGCAACCGGATATATGCGCCGTCCACCAATCGTCACGGAATCACAGCCTGCCATTCCGGTACGTTCAAGAAATTTGGAGGCAGGTACGATTTTAGATTCTGGCATCTGCACCAGAAGGAACTCGGGGTCCATGCCGAGTATTGGAATGGGTCTGTGACTCAGTTCCTCATCCAGCAGTTCCTGATGCTGCTTCCAGCTTTCCATATAGGTAAAAGCAAGGTTGGTCACCCCTTTCCAGGGACACGGATCAATCGAAATCACTGCACAACCGCCGTTCTCTGAGGATTCCATTCGAACAGCTCCATGATCCAGCCCTAGCGTATACAGCGTTTTGATCGCAAGTCGTTCTACGCGCTTGAACAAGGTTGAACTCGCTTCACGCTCCAACAGAGTTTCCTGTGCCCCTCCCATGCCACTAGTATCCTTGCGCTTAATCCGGATCGCCTGCAGACAGCTTATCTCCACGTCATAGCGTACACGCAAGCCTGGTTCACGTTTGCGCCGATCTTGCAATGATAATACTTCAATGCCTGCCTGTTTCAACCGTTCTGTGCGTTCTCCAGAAGTCATCCTTTCATATCGGCGCAGCGCTTCCTCCGCTTGTTCCATCACATTCATTACGTCCCCCCCTCCCGGATCATGCAACTAAAATAAAAATAACCCCGCAATGCGGAGCCTTCCCGTGAAAGGTATTCCAGGCACATTGCGAGGCTCGTTACCACCCATTTTTCAATATTTAAGAAGAAAGAGGGCTTACGCCCTCTTCACCGCGCCTTCTGGCGCATATGATACCTTAGGTTATCAAATACAGGCGTCAAACTCACAGCTCATCGTCGAGCAGATCGGGATCGAGATCGTCATAATCTCCATCGGCACTGCCAAAGTCATAGTCCTTGTCTTCGTAATCACCGCAACCATCTGTGCAGACCTTCACACAAACTTTGGTTTCGGCAACGAGTTCCACAGCGAATTCTCGTTCTACCCGGATAATTACACTGCTTCCACCTGCGGATACTGTGGCTTCCACACAGCTAGGTTCCTGCGTTGCATCCGCAGATACCTCCACTGTGGAAGTCCGGTGTTTCGGGTCCAGATAGGACAAAGGCACATGTTCTACATACGAGACCGTTTCTTTGGCTACATCCGTCTGCGAATTCTTGTCATAGGAATACCAAATGTTGATATCGTAAGTACCAATAACTTCAATTCCGTCACCCGCTGATACGGCTTCATATTGGTGGTTGATAATCCAAGCCCCCAAAATACTTGTCGGACCATTTGGCGGAGTCACGGTATGTGTTACGGTAGAGAACTTACGACCTTTGCCGCAGATCGCCTTCGTGATAATCTCTCTACATTGATGTTTATGACTCAATGACATCTTTAAACCTCCTCCATACAATCATTCACTACAAGTGTATGCAGGGCATTCGTCTAGGGTGACAACTATTTTCTATTATTCGTTTGTAGATTGGGACCGGTCCGAGATTGGGGACGGCGCTTTGTCCTTCTTCGCGACTTTCAGATACAGCGCGAGTTCACGGCACAGCTGGAGAATTGCGGAACGAATCTCGAATTCTTCCCTTGTATCCGGCAGCTCCATACGTTTGAATTCTTCTTGCACATCTGCAAGAAGTTTTTCAGTTCGTCCGGTGTAGGATTCAGTAAGTACATCCTGACTAAGCTGATCGAACAGCTCCGATACCATTTCCGCATGTGGCATCTTCTGATAGATCTGGGACACCAGATGCATCATATGCTGGATGGAGTCCAGCTGCGTTTTGCGCATATAGAAGTAGACACTCCATTCCTCATTCGGATGAATCACCTGATTCTCCAGAGAACGCTTGGCTGCATCGATACCGCCAAGGATAGCTTTATCCGCTTCAATAAGCTCTCTCCCCGCCCATGCTTCATTGGGATTACGCAGCGTGGCTGCGAATTCCTTGAAAATCTTCGAGAAGAGTTCATCGATTCGTTTGCGAATGCGTAGCATCTGTGGATCAGCTGCCGGCATATAGGCCAGGTTAACCGCCATTGCGGAACCAAGACCAATTAGCAGCAAAGCAATTTGTACGAGGACGACATGCACGTCCATTTCCCCGCCGCCGAACACCCGAAATACCACGACCGAACCTGTTACAATACCTTCCTTGAAGCCAACCCGGACAATAACCGGGAATGCGATCAATATGTATACGGCCAGCACCCAATAATGGAAGCCTAGAAAGTGAAAAAGTACACTTGCAAATAAAAGTCCAACTACGGAAGCAAAGAAACGCGCCGATATGGTGCGAATACTTCTTTTTCTCGTTACATCCACGCCAAGAATGGCAAGCAATCCCGCTGATGTTGGTCCCGGCAAGCGACACCAGTCCGCAATCAATACAGCCATTAATGCGGCGATTGCGGTTTTAATTACCCTAAAACCCATTTAACATTCCATCTCCTCTAAGCTGCAAAAAAATTCTTAGCCAGCTCGTCGCCTCATTCATTTATCATGACTAGTATGTCTCATCCAAATGAAACTAGACGACATCAACCGACATGCGCATGCATGCCGGTCACAGCAACACGCCCCGAATGAGGGACGCTGGCAAGTTAGATCGTTGCGACAGAACCTCAAGGCCCTCTTCTCCAATCATCGCATTAATTCCGGATCTGCGCGGAATATTCATACTAAATATGGTACTTGATTTTACGGTATCGGGCAACGTGACACCCCTTGTGAAATTGTATACATATCATACCCGGTCACATTACGAGTAAAACACGTCCGAATCACCTGCGGCCAGCCAGCATTTTGCGTTCTGCATAAACAACAAGTTGGTACATGGCTGTTGCAACGGCAGCAATAATTAACAGACTTGATAATACAAGTGTGAAGTTGAATACCTGAAATCCGTAGATAATGAGATAACCTAGCCCTTGTTTGGCGACCAGAAACTCACCCACAATTACACCCACCCAAGCCATGCCAACGTTCACTTTTAAGGTCGATACAATCGCCGGAAAAGAAGCAGGTAATACAACTTTGGTAAAAATCTCGGAACGTTCTCCACCAAACGTACGAATCACTTTAATATAATTGGGATCGACTTCATTGAAGCTGTTATACACCACTAACGTTGTAATAATGACCGTAATGGACAATGTGGTCATGACAATTGCTGTAAAACCCGCGCCGAACATCACAATAAAGATCGGGCCAAGTGCTACCTTCGGCATACTGTTGAACACAACCATATAGGGGTCCAGCACTTTGGACAAAAAAGGAGACCACCAAATTAAAACCGCAAGCAAGGTTCCCACCAGTGTTCCCAGTAAAAAACCAACTGCCGTTTCCCCTACGGTTACCCCAACATGTGCCCACAACTCGCCACTAGCGATGTCCTTGCCAATCTGGGCAAAAACCTTACTCGGATAACTGAATAACAGTACATCAATCCAACGGAGTCTGCCTGCCACTTCCCATAGCAAAAACATACATACTAGCATAGATAACTGTACGGCAAGCACTTGGTGTCGCCATCTGGCCACCTGCTGAATATGATTCCGATGCAGCTGTCCCATCCATTCGTCACGCTTTTCCTGCTTCGGATTCATTGGATTCACGCGTCTTCCTCACCTCCCCCGGACTGATCCAGTTCACTCCACAACGCCTGAAACAACGCATTGAATCCTTCTTGCTCCCTGGCATGAAACGGCTGAGATTTACGAATTCCATCGGGAATGATAAATTCACGACGGATGCGGCCCGGATTGCGATCCAGTACAATGACGCGGTCACTGACCGCAATCGCTTCAGACAAATCATGGGTGACGAGAACGGATGTTTTGCCAAACTGTTTTAACGTGTCCGAGACCAGATCCTCCAATTGCAACTTGGTTTGATAATCAAGTGCTGAGAATGGTTCATCCAACAATAAAATTCCCGGATCGGTTGCCAACGTGCGCACCAGAGCTACTCGCTGTCTCATGCCCCCTGAAAGCTCTGAAGGGTACTGATTCTCCGTTCCGGCCAACCCCATACTTACCAGCAGTTCCCGTACACGCTCACGGCTCCGTTCATCCAGTCTGCCTGTCAGTTCAAGACCGATCAATGCATTATCCAGAATGGTCCGCCATGGAAACAGATAGTCTTGTTGAAGCATATAACCAATCTGTGCTGAGGGGCCGCCAACAAGTTTGCCTTTAACTTTAACCTCTCCTCGGGTGGGTGTGAGCAGCCCGGCGATGATCGACAACAATGTCGTTTTACCGCATCCACTCGGTCCAACCAGACTGACGAACTCTCCTTTTTGGATCTCCAGACTCAAGTCTTCAATCACCAATGAAGCTTCCCGCTCGCTGACGTATACTTGAGAGATCCCCTCCAGTCGGATCACACTTTCGGATTCAGGCATTCTGCTCACTTCCTTTCCTGAATACCCATCACTTTGATTTCGTAGCTTCTCCCGCATAGGCATTATCCACAATTGCATTCAAATCCACGCGTTCTTTCAACTCTCCGGCGGCACTCATGACATCAAGCAGATTGTTCCACTCTTCCTCATCAATGATCGGGTCTGTTGCGTAGCTGCCCTGTTCCTTATAACGGTTCACACTGCTTACCAAAATGGCTGGATCGATGTCTTTGAAAAAAGGAGAAATGACTTCAGCAATCTCTTCAGCCGTATGGGAATCCACCCATGCCTGCGCTTTGTGCAGACCATTTGTAAACTTCTGTACGACATCCTTATTGTCGTTAAGATAACTCTGTTTTGTCATGAAGACGGTGTAAGGCAGAAGACCACTTTCTGTTCCAAACGATGCAACAACCTTGCCCCGACCTTCTTGTTCAAAGATGGATGCCTGGGGTTCAAACAGTTGAACATAATCTCCCGTGCCTGAGGCAAAAGCAGACGCAATATTTGCAAAGTCCACATTTTGAATCAGCTCCAGATCACTTTGCGGATCAATGCCATGTTTGTTCAGTGCGAACTCCCCTGCCATTTGTGGCATGCCGCCTTTGCGCTGACCGAGAAATGTGGAATCCCTCAGTTGCTCCCAATCGAAGCTACCTTCTGTGTTACGAGCGAACAAAAATGTACCATCCGTCTGGGTGAGCTGGGCAAAGTTAATGACCGGATCTTCCGCTCCCTGCTGATAGACGTATATGGACGTCTCCGCTCCTACCAGGGCGATATCCACCGAACCTGCGAGTAATGCGGCCATCGTTTTGTCACCGCCAGCAGTCGTCTGAATGTCCACCTCAAGCCCCTGCTCCTCAAAAAAGCCTTGAGCCACGGCCACATACTCCGGTGCATAAAATACCGAACGAGTCACTTCGCCAATCGTAATTTTGGCTTCATTCTCTTCCTTATTACAGCTGGTGAGCGCCACAATAATAATCAGCAGAATAACGATGCCCCGGACGAACCATGGCGTGTATTTCATGTTGTTTCCCTCCTTCACTGGTTTCAGCAGTTTCTCTCTATTATGGATATGCCGATGCCCAGCAAAAGGTTAAGAACTTGAATGCAAAAAAGAGCCGGGCAATAATACCCGACTCTTCAGCTCTTCTAAATGTTATTCAATATGTTATTTATGGGATACCTACAGCTTGTAAATCTCGGCATATTTGGCTTCCAGATAATCGGCCAGATAATCCGGGTTCAATTCTTCACCCGTTACGGCAACAATCAATTCGGAAGGTGTGCGACTTCTACCATACCGATAGATCTTGTCTGTAAGCCATTCCTTAATTGGAATCAGATTACCTTCGGCAATAAGGGTATCAAACTCCGGCATTTCCTTGCGCAATGTATGTAGAATTTGAGCTGCATACATATTACCCAGAGAATACGATGCAAAGTAACCAAAGTCACCACCGGACCAGTGAACATCCTGAAGAACACCATCTCCATCATTCGTTGGCATAATACCGAGGTATTCTTTATATTTTGCATTCCAGGTCTCTGGCAGATCCTTCACTTCAAGGCCATCGTTGAATAACATTTTCTCGATCTCATAGCGGATAATAATGTGCAGGTTATAGGTCAGTTCATCGGCTTCAATCCGAATAAGTGAACTCTCCACGCGGTTGATTGCACGATAGAAATCTTCCAGTTCAACCTCGCTCAATTGCGGGAAATGCTGCTGCAAATCTTTGTAATAGCGTGTCCAGAATGGCAGGCTGCGACCAATCATGTTTTCCCATAGACGGGACTGAGACTCATGAATCCCCATGGACGTTCCTTCGGCAAGAAGGGTACCCGCCAGACTGTCATCAATATTTTGCTCGTATAGGGCATGTCCGCCCTCATGCAACGAACTGAAGACTGCGCTTGCTACATCATCTTGCAGATAATGTGTTGTGATCCGCACATCCCCCGGGTTAAGACCCGTTGCAAAAGGATGAACACTCTCATCCAATCGTCCAGCTTCAAAGTCATAGCCCATTTGTTCCAGGATGAACAGACTGAATTTTTCCTGCTGTTTGGTGTCAAACAATTGATTCAGGAACTCTGTATTGGGCTTGTTTTCTGAAGCATTAATCTTCTCTTGTAGAGGCACCAAACGTGCTTTGAGGCGGGCGAACACAGCGTCCACTTTTTCAACCGTCAGATCCGGTTCATACATATCAAGCAGCGTATCATAACGGGTATCCTTCACACCCCAATAATCAATAAGCTCTTGTTTGAGCTTAACGATATCTGTCAGATAAGGTGAGAATCCTGCAAAATCACTGTTATGCTTGGCATCTTCCCATGCCGTTTCCGACTTGGCCGTAAGCACGGTATAGGCTTGTACTTTCTCAGGTGGTACGGATTGACTGCGATCATGTTCTTTCTTGCAATCTTCAACCAGACGACGATCTATATCTTCGAGTTGTTCCAATACCGCTGGAGTTGTTAATGCATCCAGGTAAGTCTTCATGTCAGCTGAGGTTTGCAGCTTGAATGCTTCGGTGGACAACATACCCAACGTCTCCGAACGGGTCGGAACGCCTTTTTTCGGTGCACCTGTACGCAGATCCCAGTGAAGCAAACCAATGGCTTCATGGTAACTCTTGATTTTACGAGCCAGATTACGGAAGGATTCCAAATGTTCCTGTGTTTGTTTATCCATTGTTATCGTTCACCTCTTCAAAAAAAATGTTATACCCTATTGATGATACTTTTTGCATTGCGTATAATCAACTTTTAACAGATGAAAATTGCATTGTTCTCCTAAAGATACGTGTTCAAAAAGTCTGGTTTTCATTACCGAGAAGATAGAAATGGCGCTCAACTTCGATGCTGATGATGCCCTCAGGCATCATTTGTAATCAAAAGTGGACTTTTTGAACAACCTCTAAAGGGTTGGAGTAATGCCATCTGCTGACCGTGAAATACTATTAAAGCAAAGGCGCGTAGGACAAGCTGCATCATATGCAAGTGGCCGTGCTCGTCGTATTGGATAACAGGAGGCAATGGACATGAACAACATTCAAGAGATTTTGGCTTACAACAAATCATTTGTCGAGACCAAAGAATACGAAAAGTATACGGCTGGCAAGTTTCCAACCAAAAAGATGGTTATCATCACTTGTATGGATACACGTCTGGTGGAAATGCTGCCCAAGGCCATGAACCTGAAAAACGGTGATGTGAAAATCATCAAAAACGCAGGCGCAATTATCTCTCAGCCTTTCGGGAGTGTAATGCGTAGTGTACTTGTCGCCATCTATGAACTGGGTGCAGATGAAGTCCTGGTAGTTGGACATACGGAATGTGGCATGGCTTCCCTTCACGCTGAGACCATGATTGGACATATGGTAGAGCGTGGTGTATCAGAAGAAGTCATGACTACTCTGGAGAATTCGGGCATCCGTTTGCAAAAATGGTTGCGTGGGTTTGACAGCGTCGAAGAAGGGGTAAAACATACTGTGGAAGTGATCAAGAAGCATCCTTTACTTCCTCCCAATGTACCCGTCCACGGCATGGTTATCGATTCTGCTACAGGTGAGCTTGATCTTGTCGCTGAGGGGTATGGACAACAGGCATCTCTCTAAATGGTTTGGAGTGCGGACCTTATGGTTCGCACTTTTTTTTGTCTAAATTAAGGCAGTTGTTCTGTCAGGTTGTCAAACCATACAGTTTCAGTGTACACTTTTTATGAAAGCGGTCAAAGAAAGTAAAAACGATTGTTCTCTCTGACCTAGCCCTAATATTAAGGAGACATGTGCATGAACATACTTTCCTACGGATTGCTCGGGCTGCTTACCCGCGAGGAGTCATCGGGCTATGATCTGATGCTGAAGATCCAGCCGCATTGGCAGGCGAAACACAGCCAGATCTACCCACTCCTGTCCAAGATGGAAAACGATGAGTTATTGGCCTCCCGCTGGGTACAACAGTCTGACAAACCGGACAAGAAAATGTACGCAGTTACGGAAAAAGGCATTGAAAAGCTCTTGGAATGGATGATTACTCCTGTTACCGCACCGGTTACACGCGATGAATTTAATTTGCGTATTTTGTGTGTTGGCATAGCGGAAGACGGAAGCATGAGACGCATTCTTAACGAGCGTAAAAGCTGGTTTATGGAACGCATACGTTATTTCGAGGATCTGAAGTCACGTATACCTCAGGATAATCTTCGTGTAGGCAACCGAGATTTTGGAAGCTACATCCTGGTACAAAAAGGGTTAATGCACGCACAAACTGGCCTGGAATGGTGTCATTGGGTTACCCAATTGCTTGATGGCCAAGCTGCAATTCAAGACCCAAGTCCTAGCGTTTCAGAAATTTAATAAAATTTGAAACGTTCCTGCAAGTTGACCGTATTACATGAGTAAGGCCCATTTTTGGGCGATTCAAACAAATTAAACGGGGGGTTACGATCTTTACAATGAAGAAAAAATTCGGAGTTAAACATCTAATGATGGTATTTATGGCCTTTACATTATTGTTCGCAACAGTGGGAGTAACAAATCCGGATTCTGCGGATGCAAGACGTGGTGGCGGATTCAAATCCGGTACAAAAAGTTATACCAACACTCCTAAGAAATCCGACTCCAACAACAACGTGAATCAATCCAATTCCGGTAATAACTCCGGTACTGGTGCAGCTGCAACCCGTGGTGGTGGATTCTTTGGCGGTGGCGGTGGCTTCATGAAAGGCATGATGCTTGGTGGTCTTGCTGGTATGATGTTCGGCGGACTGTTCGGTGGCATGGGCGCCCTTGGTAACATCCTTGGATTGCTCGTGAACGTTGCAGCAATCATGTTGATTGTTATGCTGGCTATGGCACTCTTCAGAGCCATCTCCAATCGTCGCAAACCTGCAGCGGATGGTCGTTATGACCGTCGCAATGATCGTGATGATGACCGTAACAGAAACGGACGGTACTAATCTCTATGGTTCTGAGCATGGATGAAATTGTGAATGCAATCTGTATTCATATGGCAGAACGTAAGGGTGTACGTCCAACCGATGTGAATGTAGAACTGAGCTGGGAAGAAGATACAGGTTATTCCGCTGAAGTTTGGATCCAAGGACGCAGTCAATATCTGGTCGAGTCCAATATGATTGAAGCGATTCTTCGTTACCTGCACAGTGAATACAACATCCGGGCGTATCGTGAGAATGTACGACTTGATCTGGATGAAGAAATCACAGCGATCGTTAATCAATAAACTATAGGTCAAGCAATGACCTGTTATACTAAAGACCGTCTCCCTTCTGTCGCCTGACAGAGATGGAAGACGGTCTTTTTGTTTCTGTATTTGTATCTTTATTTGTGTGTCTATTTTAGTCTCTATACGTGCCTGTGTTACGTACTATTTCTTGGAAACTACGATTGAAGTTTGACCAAGCTGTAGTTCTTCTTACCTTTACGGATAATGATGAATTTACCGCCAATGGCATGCTCTGCCGAGACTGTAAATTCAAGCTCTGTGATTTTCTCACCGTTCATGGAGATTGCGCCTTTAGTGACATCCTCACGCGCCTGGCGTTTGGATGGCTCCAGCCCCAGATCTACGAGCCAGTCGACGATATTTTTCGCTTCGCCGTCCGTTTCGAATGTTGGCATTTCCTTGAAGCCCTGTTCGATTTCATCAGCTGTCAGGGAACGGATATCACCACTGAACAGCGCCGCTGTAATTCGTTTAGCCTGTTCGAGCATTTCTTCGCCGTGAACAAATTTTGTCATTTCTTCCGCGAGTGCTTTCTGTGCTTCACGTCTATGCGGCTCTGTCTCTACCTTTTCAGCCAAAGCTTCAATTTCTTCTTTGCTCAGGAAGGTAAAGTATTTCAAGTATTTGATCACATCACGGTCATCTGTATTTGCCCAGAACTGGTAGAACTCAAATGGTGTCGTTTTGTTTGGATCAAGCCAGATTGCGCCACCAGCTGTTTTACCAAATTTCGTACCGTCGGATTTGAGCATGAGCGGAATGGTCAGACCGTACGCCTTCGCTTCAGATCCTTCTTTTTTACGAATCAGATCAAGACCACTCGTGATATTCCCCCATTGATCAGAACCGCCGATTTGAAGCTGTACATCTTCATTTTGGAACAGGTGCAGGTAGTCGAGAGATTGAAGGATCTGGTATGAAAACTCGGTGAACGAGATTCCGCCTTCCAGTCTGCTCGCAACTACATCCTTAGCAAGCATCGTGTTGAGGTTAAAGTTTTTGCCGTAGTCACGTAAGAATTCAATGACATTGATTTTGTGTGTCCAATCGTAGTTGTTCACCATGCGAACCTGATTATCACCGTCTGTTACGAACAACTTCTTCATCTGCGCTGTCAGTGCATCCACATTCTCCTGCACTTGCTCCATCGTTTGCAGAGAACGCTCTGCCTGACGACCACTTGGGTCACCAATCGTGCCTGTAGCTCCACCAATCAAAATAACCGGACGATGTCCTGCCAGTTGAAACCTTTTCAGCATCATGAAGGGAATGAGATGTCCGATATGCATGCTATCCCCCGTAGGGTCAACGCCGCAGTACAAAGAAACGGATTTCGTTTCAGTCAATTCACGTAGTCCCTCTGCATCCGTCTGCTGGTTAATGGCGTCACGCCACTGTAGTTCATCAATAATATTCATTCGTATAACCCCTTTTCTATCCTCAAGATTCAGTCATGATCTACGTTAAATTACGAAATTACACGCTGGAACGGCTTTTTTGGACACAAAAAAATCGCCTCCTTGTCTTCATTAGACACAGGGACGATTATCATAACCGTGGTACCACCCAAATTGCATGGACAACACGTGAGCTTAACACGTTATCCATACCACTTTTGGCAATATATCGTTTGCCCATCCGCTTGGCATTACCCAAGTACTCCAGAGTGTAATTCGCAGCCCTTGTATGTATCAGGTTCCATCAACCCCTGACTTTCTGTAACAGGGACAAAGCCGCTACTGCGCTCTATCAACGTGATTCATGTATTCAATTTATAGCAAGTATAGCCGAACGTTCCAGTCATTGCAAGACCAAGTATGCAATCTTTGAACAGAACAACGGATGCATAATTGAAACCAGATTATATAATCATCATGTTCAATTTTCCGTGATAATAACCATAAGCTTTCTCCGCAATCTGATCCTCATTATTCCAAAATTTCTGATCCAGCGCATCTAACTGGTCCTCTTGTTCCTTGGTCAGTAATTTAGGAATGTCCCACAGTTCAGTAAGCCTTTCATCCTCTTTCAGATGCTCCATGCAGCCGTATGCTGACGTTATAATCTCCACGACTTGAGTCGCACCAATGGTATGTAATGCCCGCAACGCGTAACGGTATACCTCTTCCCCCCAGTTACAGAAAAACTGAATAAAACCGCCATTAAAGACATCCGCCTCTAATAGCCATAAAGCAGCAATATCCTGCTCGTTCGAAGTCAACGAAGCCCAGCCCTGTTCAGATTTATTCTTTTTTTCGACAAATAACACAGCATAGTCATACCATACATCATTAATATCTTGCTCGCTCACGTAACACACCTCATTTTTATTTATTTCATGCCCTCTAACTCCTGACGTTTACCCGTCAGATACCAATGTAAATACGGATCACCGATCTGCTGGAAGGCTTCCTGAACACCCATATTTAGCTCCTTCATCACTTCATTTGTGTAGTTCAAATGCGTCTGTTTATTATCCACGCCATATCTTTCCAACAACCCTACATGCGTCGCGGTGAAAATAATATCCTCCAGCATCCAATAGATGACTTCATCTGACTGTTTCACCCGTTTCTCTAACGTGACAAGACCACGTTCGTAGATTCGAACGATATACGCATCTTCTCCATTCTCTACATAGGGCACACCATCGCATTTAAAGGTCTCAAACAAGCGGTTAACATAGTTCTGCATCTGTTCCCTACGGAGAGACGTACGCTCTAAAAGCTGTATAACGATGTCTGCCAATTGTTGTTTGCTTAACATGTTGGACATAAATGCACCTGCCTATATAAAAGTAACATCGATGACAGAATGAAAAAATGAAAAAGCTGCCGAAGGCAGCCTCTTCTTCCGTATTGTTCAATCAGGTCCCACAAAAAGTTTGGTACGAAGTATTGCATTGTGCAGGTAGTTCGGCATATTCAGCCTGCTCAGGTGAGTGCGCGAACGGATCTGAAAGAACTGCCAAAAGCTTCTCCATCACGCTAAGATCTCCATGATTCTCTGCTCGCTCAAGCGCTTCTTCGACCCGATGATTGCGGGGAATGACAGCTGGATTGCTTGTTCTCATCAACTGCTTAGAGACTTCATTCTCCCCCTGCTGTCTGTCCAATCTCGCTTGCCACCGCTCATGCCATTCAGCAAATTCCGGCGTGCCAAACAAAGCTGTTCCTTCCAATATATCAAAGGTCAAAGCCAGGAACGTATTGGTGTAATCTGCACTATGCTTCTCCATGAGTTCAAGAAGCTCCTTGATCAAGGCCTCATCTTCGGCCTCTTCATCCAACAAGCCCAATTTGGCACGCATCCCCTTGAGCCAGTGATGATGGTACAATTCAGAAAATTGTGCGATAGCATCCTGCGCGAGTTGCACCGCCTGTTCTTCATCTTCATGCAACAACGGCAGAAGTGTCTCGGCAAATCGAGCCAAATTCCATCCTGCTATATACGGTTGATTGCCATAAGCATAGCGGCCTTGTCTGTCAATGGAGCTAAATACGGTCGAAGGATTGTACGCATCCATAAAAGCGCATGGACCATAATCGATGGTCTCACCACTAATAGCCATGTTATCCGTGTTCATCACGCCATGAATGAATCCAACATGCTGCCACTGGGCAATGAGAGCCGCTTGCCGCTTAATCACTTCCTGAAGGAGTAGAAGATAACGGTTTTTGGCCTGAGCAACCTCAGGAAAATGTCGATTCAACGTGTAATCAGCCAACGCCTGAAGATCGTCGATAGACCCCCATCTAGCTGCATACTGGAAGGTTGCTACCCGAATATGACTGGAAGCCACCCGGGTCAATATGGCCCCAGGCCGCTCTGTTTCGCGGATAATGTTTTCTCCTGTCGATACCACCGCCAGACTGCGTGTCGTTGGAATACCTAGTGAATACATCGCTTCACTAATAATATATTCTCGCAACATGGGCCCTACAGCAGCACGTCCATCTCCTCCACGAGAGTAGGGTGTTCTCCCTGAACCTTTCAGCTGGATATCCACTCGCTCGCCCTGTGGCGTAATCTGTTCTCCCAGCAGCAAAGCCCGTCCATCACCAAGCATGTTAAAATTGCCGAATTGATGTCCTGCGTAGGCTTGAGCTAAGGGCTCGGCCCCTTCTGGAATCAGGTTACCTGCAAAAATTTGCGCTCCTTCATCACTGTCAAGAGACTCCACATCCAGTCCCAAGCTGGATGCAAGCAGTCTATTAAAAATGATTAGCTTTGGTGATTCAACAGGCACTGCGCCCTGACTTGTAAAAAAGGGTTGCGGTAACTGCGCATAACTATTGTCCAAATTCCATCCTTTGTTCGATGTCTCTTGTTGCATGGTGCTCACAACTCCTTTTCTGTACCCAGGGGATATCCCTTGGTTTTATTTTAGCCTTGTGAAGCAATGCTCATTTATGTAGTCGCATGGAAATTCAATGTAGGGAACATATAAATGTTCTTGATGAAACTTTAGCATATTTGCATGCCTTTTGCATTCCTCATGAATCGTAAGCACAAAAAAAAATCCAAGAGGTTTCTTTGCAAGTGGAGTCATTGTCTTTCATTCCACTTCCCAGAAAACCATCTTGGATCTATTCCGCTTACTTACTACCAGATGACTCGTCTGTTATTACAAGGATTACGTGTGTGCTTCCTGAGCCTGTACAGGCTGTACTGGCAAGCTCTCTTTTTTCCAAGCGAGGTTAAAGAAGACATTAAGCAGGATTGCTGACAGGCTTCCCGTGATAATACCATCGCTAACAATAATCCGAATACTTTGAGGAAGCTGGGCAAACAGGTCGGGTACAGCAGTAACACCGAGCCCAAGTGAAACGGAGCAAGCCACGATCAATAGATTGGATTGTTTGCCAAAGTCGACGTTTTGCAGCATTTTGATACCGGATGAGACGACCATTCCAAACAGGACAACAGTTGCTCCTCCGAGGACAGCACTTGGAATAATGGTTGCAAAAGCAGCAACCTTCGGAATGAGTCCCAGAAAGACCAGTATACCTCCGGCTGCAACAACAACATTGGTCGTTTTCACTTTGGAGAGCTGAACCAAACCAACATTCTGTGCAAATGTATTGTATGGAAAAGCATTAAATATGCCGCCAAGGACAAACGCAAGACCTTCCGCGCGATATCCCCGTGCCAGATCTTTTTCGTTGATCGGTTGATCACAAATTTTGCTCAAAGCCATAAATACACCTGTTGATTCGATGATAACCACCGTACCTACAATAATCATTGTAATGATTGGACCAATTTCGAAGGTAGGCCATCCGAAGTAAAAGGGTTGAGGTAAATGGAACCAGGAGGCTTCCTGTACAGTGGCAAAATTCACTTTTCCCATGATAGCTGCGATGAGGGTCCCCACAATAATACCAAGGAGAACAGCCAGGGATTTAACAAACCCGCGAGCATATCGATTCAGGATTAGAATAAAAAGTAATACGCCAAATGAAAGCGCCAGATTATCCAAACTTCCGAAATTCTCGCTGTTTGCTCCACCCGCCATGTTTTTAATGCCGGTTGGGATTAACGCAAGACCGATGATGGTTACCACTGTACCGATCACAACGGGCGGAAACAATTTGACGATTTTGCTGAAAAACACGGCAAAGATGACGATAAATAAACCCGCTGCAATGATCGACCCATATATGGCAGGAATTCCGTATTGCGATCCAATCGCAATCATCGGTGTCACCGCTACAAAAGAACTTCCGAGCACCGCTGGCAATCCAATACCCAAGTACTTCCCTTTCCGAGCCTGAAGCCATGTTGCAATCCCACACGTTAACAGGTCAATGGATACCAGATACGCCAACTGCTCTGCAGTCAGATTTAGTGCTCTGCCCACAAGCAAAGGCACCAGAATTGCTCCCGCATACATCGCGAGTACGTGCTGAATCCCCAGTGAAAAAACTCTCATCTTTTTGGTTTCTTTCATCCCACGTTGCCCCCCTGAAATTAGAATCAACCGAACCACTGCAAAATCATGTTATGTTGATTCACATTATATAAACTATTCAGGGAAGTTCTATGATTCATAACATAGAATTGTGATAAGAGATAAAGAGCCCAACTAAAATTGGGCGTGTTATACAAAAGGTACTCTCATACCGTTTATGTCGCGTTATATAAGTTGACACATTAATGCATAATGTCAGAACATCACTTGTTTCATATTCTCAGCTTGTCCAGTTGAGAGGCTTGATGTTAAAACGTTGTTCCATTACCTCTCCGTTCTGGTGAACCATCTCCGTGAAAAACACTTCATCTCTGTTCATCAGAACAACGGATGAAGCTCTGGTCCCATAGTCGAATTTCTCACTTCTAACAAAGATTGGAGAAAGCAAACGCTCCCATTCCAATGGAACACCTGTATGGGGGAGAAGCTCATCCACTGAAGGGTCTGCCATTTGCAGCAAACCTAATATTTGTTCTGTCAGGGTATCTTCGTCTTCCCCTTGGATGATTTTCTCCAGCCCTTCTTTCCCACGTCTCACCTTGGGCCAATCTGTATTAATCAAGTGATTACTAATCCCGTATATTCCCGGTTTCAACTTCATCACGACAGTACCCACATTAGAATAATAATAGAGGTCGTCAGGATCACCCACTAACAAATTGTAGCCAGGATAATCATTGCGACTTCTCTCCGCATGTTGTATATATTGCTCAGGTGTGGACGTTCCTTTTAAAAAGTCAGCAACCAGATCTCCTCTTGAGCCCCTGGCCTGTACCTCTTCATTCGGATCACGATAATTCGTAACAGCAGCCAGACGTCCACCTGTGGTTACGCCCATCCAGGTTCCCATTTTCGACAAATCCCTGCCCGCTAATATATGAGGATGATCTTCCCAATAGTGTGCTTGAGCCGTAGGTCTGTGATAGAATTCATCCCTATTTGATCCCAGAATAAGCGGATACTTTGGATGCATGTTGTATGCAAATAAAATTAAACACATGGGAATCTTCAACTCCTATATTCGTTAACCCTCTGATATCGTGGCTTTATATCGCATAATCAACTACAATGACATCTTCCACCCAACCATCGAGGGAAGCTACAAATGCCTGATGAGCAGGATGGGGACCATAGGCGCGCAATGCCTCCTGATCTTCAAACGTCACTCTCAATCCAATCGTGTAACCTTGGATACGGTCCGTTTCTTCAGTTGCATTGATCCCTGCGGTCAGCGTGACAATTCCAGGGATTTGTTCCTGTAACGCGAGCAATTGAGCCACCCATTCCTGTTGTTTGGTTAGTGTGGTTTTATCGTTAAATTTAAAAACAACCAAATGTTCAAACATCTTGTTATTCCTCCTATGTCCATTCGAATAGTAAATGAAATTTCGTGAAATGAAGTTAATTCAACAATTCCAATCCGCCCATCATATAGGGGACCACTCTGTTGGCTAATTCAGCCGGGGATTCCTGTCCGCCCTCAATATTCCAACGATATGTCATTCCATAGATGGACCAGCTTAGCATGGTTGCCGTAATTTTCAGCGTTTTGGGATCTACATCCCCCGCTACTTTGCTCATTAATTCAAGAAGGAATTGCTCCAGCTGTGTCTTGATATTTTCTTCAATAATTGGTGCAACCGTCTCATATTTTTTAATGCATCCATTACTTGAGACGTGATAGTCACATAATGAAAATATAAGTTGCTGTATGGTTTCGGCTGATAACCGGGCATCCGAGTCCACCCTTTTCGTTACATATTCCATAAAAGCATCCGATAACAAGGCTTCAAGCAGTGCATATTTATCCTGAAAATGGGCGTAGAAAGTAGCTCTGTTAATTGTAGCTTGTTCCGTGATGTTTTGAATCGTAATGCTGTTGAAATTTTTAAGATTCAATTGGTTTAAAAACGCATCAAGAATTAATTGACGCGTGCGGATTACACGCGGATCATTCGAGTTTGGAGACAATACACCAGACATGCCCCAATCCTCCTTTGTACACAAAATATTTGGTTAGACTCCTTCATTATAGATAAGTGTTATTTGTTCAACAAGTGAAAGTAAGTGCAAAGACACCATACAATAATCCGTGTCTTTCGCTTAAGCAACAAAATGCTCCGATTGTTGGTTGAGCATGCCTATAGACCTTGTTAACATTGCACTCGTACCCACTGAGAGGTACAACATAATGGAGGTGTATATTTTGAGTAATCCACAATATAACATTATTTCTACAGAGCGTTTGTTTCAACCATACACTGTTTCAAAGCTAACCCTGTCCTCACGCATCGTCATGTCCCCCATGGCTCGTGCTTTTTCCCCGGACGGTGTCCCTGGCCCAGACGTAGCCGCATATTATCGTCGACGTGCCGAGCATGGTGTTGGACTCATTATTACCGAAGGTGCGACCATTGAGCATCCATCTGCATCAAGTGAGCCTAGAATCCCTCATATGTATGGAGAAGCAGCTCTTCAAGGCTGGGCTGAAGTGGTCAGACAAGTTCATGATGCTGGCGGCAAAATCTTCCCTCAGATTTTACACATGGGAATCGTTCGTCCTTCAGGATCTGACCCACACCCGGAAGCTGCATCACTGAGTCCATCGGGAGTTGACATGGGAGGTACTCAAGTAGGTGCACCCATGACGGAGGCAGAGATTGCAACTGTGATTCAAGCCTATGCAGATGCAGCAGCCAATGCGCAAAGTATTGGTTTTGACGGAATTGAACTTCACGGTGCACACGGTTTTCTAATCGATCAGTTTTTCTGGAAAACGACGAATAGGAGAACGGACCGCTATGGTGGTGACCTTCAGAAACGAACTCAATTCGCGGTTGAACTTGTCATGGCAGTGCGTGCTGCGGTAGGTCCTGATTTTCCTATTGCGATGCGAATTTCCCAATGGAAGATGAATGATTATCAAGCCAGACTGTTCGATACACCGGAAGAACTGGAACAATTCCTTCGTTTGTTAGTTGACGCAGGTGTAGATATCTTCCACTGCTCAACACGACGCTTCTGGGAGCCCGAGTTCGAAGGATCTGATCTAGGATTTGCAGGGTGGGTACGGAAGCTAAGTGGTCAAACCACGATAACGGTCGGTTCTGTAGGTATGGCGGATGAGCCTGAAGCAGAAGGCAGTGAAGTAAAACATCCGGGTATGAGCGAACTTATGAAGCGATATGAGCAACAGGAATTTGATCTGGTGGCTGTTGGACGTGCACTCCTTGGTGATCCGGCGTGGGCTGCCAAAATACGCGAAGGCCGCATATCTGAGATACAGGCTTTTACACCTGAAGCGCTCGCTACGTTACACTAAGAACAATTACTTATTGTTCCAGAGATTTTTTCTCCCCTATATAGTAGGTTTGAACTCATGAATCAACTATACTAAGCAAAGGGCTCGCTTTCCCTCCGGGATTGCGGGTATTTTGTTTTTTGGAGATATCTGTCCGATCAGACACTTCGAGCAATAGCAATATCGTTCAAGAAAATTCCTTCTTTGCAACCTATAATGATCTTAACTTACCAGAAAGAAGGTGCATCATGACTCGGGAAGTCCGGACTGTCGTTTTTGATACCGACTTACAGCTAGAAGCTTATCAATTTGAAGGCATTATGCAGAAGTTTCCCAATCACTTTCATGACTATTACGTCATTGGATTTATTGAGCAAGGCAAGCGTCACCTCGTCTGCAACAACGAAGAATACATTCTGAATAGTGGCGACATGATTGTCTTTAATCCACATGATCCTCATGCCTGCGAACAGGTCGATGGCAGAACCCTCGATTATCGCTGTATCAACGTCCAGCCTGAGGTTATGCGAGAGTATGCAAAAGAGATTACTGGACAAGCATACTTGCCACGGTTCACATCCCCCGTTCTCTATCAGAGTGAACTTGTGGGTTCCCTGCACGAGCTTCATCAGATGATTCTGGAGGAGCAATCGGATTTCTGCAAAGAAGAATTGTTACTCTTTCTGCTGGATCAATTGATGCGAGATTATTCGGATGCTGAACCGCCAATATCCACGCAGGATGTTACCACAGAGATTAGATGCATATGTGATTACATAGAAGCTCATTACATGGAAAGCATCACACTGAACGAGTTAGCCGATCTGACGGAGATGAGTAAGTATCACCTGCTGCGTTTATTCACTCGCCAGAAAGGCATATCACCTTACCGTTACCTGGAAACGATTCGCATTAATCAAGCCAAACGTCTGCTGGAACAAGGCCTGCTTCCCATTGAAGTAGCCGCACAGACAGGATTCAGTGACCAGAGCCATTTCACGAATTTTTTTAAAAAACTGATCGGGCTGACGCCGAAGCAATACAGACGTATCTTCAACCATGATACGGAGTTGAAACGAACCATCGATAACCTCGTATGACGAGTCATCATAACACCAATGCCGCTACCGGACATTTGCTCGCCTTATTTACCATATTGATCTGGGGAACTACATTTGTCTCGACAAAGGTCTTGTTGATTGATTTCACTCCTGTAGAAATTTTATTTTTTCGCTTTCTGATCGGGTACTTGGTACTTGTACTGATCTATCCGCGTTCACTGCGGACCACCTCATTCAGAGAAGAATGGTTATTTATCGGAGCAGGACTATGTGGAGTGACACTATATTTTCTCATTGAAAATATTGCGCTGCTGTACACAACCGCTTCCAACGTGGGTGTTATTGTCTCCATCGCTCCGTTCTTCACTGCCGTGCTCGCCAATTTCTTCCTGGATGGTGAGAAGTTAACTCGCCGTTTTCTTATCGGATTTGGGATTGCCTTGAGCGGCATCCTACTCATCGCACTGAATGGCAGTTTCGTTCTGCAACTGAATCCCGCAGGTGATCTGCTTGCTTTTATAGCACCTGCGGTATGGGCGATCTACTCTGTGTTAATGCGTAAAATTGGCCAGCTTCGCTATCACACCATTGGTGCGACCCGCAAAGTATTCTTCTATGGCCTGATCTTCATACTGCCAGCTCTTTTCCTATTTGAATTCCATTGGGAACTCGGGCGCTTCACAAGTATGACCAACCTTTCTAATTTTCTCTATCTCGGTCTAGGTGCTTCCGCGTTGTGTTTCGTGACCTGGAACCGGGCTGTCAATCTTCTCGGAGCTATCCAAACGAGTGTATATATTTATCTCGTGCCTGTCATTACAGTCGTGTCATCTGCACTGATTCTTCATGAGCAGATAACCTGGGTGATTGTGCTTGGTGCGTTCTTAACCCTATTCGGCTCTTACATTTCAGAGCGCAAAGGACACAAGCTTAACAACAAAAACACTAATCCGCATAGGGGTTAGTGTTTGCTTCATTTTTTACTGATAAAACTGGATATCGTGGTTGGCCACGGTTGACATGCGCAGAAGTCATTCATTTTATCTCATTTAATTGAGACAGCAGAATCTCCAGTTCCTCTTGCTCCAGATGACGCCATTGCCCCCGCTCCAGTTGATCCAGCGTAATATTCATAATTCGGATGCGCTCAAGCTTCAACACTCGGTACCCCAAGGCTTTGCACATTCTACGGATCTGCAGGTTGAGCCCCTGTGTCAGAATAATACGAAATACATTGTCACTTTGCCTATACACTTCGCAGGGCTTGGTCACCACGTCCAGAATTTCAACGCCCTTAGACATGGACTTTACAAATTCATCTGTTATGGGTTTGTCTACAGTCACTACATATTCTTTATCATGATTATGCTCCGAACGCATCATCTTGTTCACAATGCCTCCATCATTTGTAAGCAAAATCAACCCCTCAGATGCCTTATCCAGCCTGCCTATCGCAAATATGCGAGAAGGATAGTTCATATATTGAATGATATTCCCTTCCACATGTGCTGCTGCTGTGCAGACAATACCGATGGGTTTATTCAGAGCAATATAGACAGGTTCGCTGTCATTACGAGGAATCTCCTTGCCATCAATAAGGACCACATCATGAGGTTCAACTTCGGCTCCTTTTTCACAAACCCTGCCATTGATCGTTATGCGTCCAGCTGCAATTAATCGGTTCGTTTCCCTGCGGGAGCAGAATCCCGTTTCACTTATGTATTTGTTAATTAACATGTGTCACCACTTCTCATCTATAGTATTTCTGGTGGTTCATTGAATTAATGATACGTTTATTTACTTCAAGCAAGAGTTAGTACCTTGTACTGATTCTCATTCCATATAATCTCATTTATACTGAAACGAAGCAATGAATGGTTATATGAAAACATATATAACGCTACATAGGAAAGCCAAAATACACGCTGGAGGGAGTTTCTCATGTACAAAGTTACTCGATTTACAGTTGACCCCGATGCTCCAAACCAAGACTCTGGCATGTGGATTGGTGGAGAAATGGCATACGTTGCAGACTGGCCGCTCAACCCTGATGGGCAGCCCTTATTACATCTGTTCTCCATCAATTGTAATATACTTTCACAGCAGGTCCACATCCCTTCTTTACCACAAGATAAATATATCTCGGTCTTCTCGACCTACTCCGCCTCCGAATATTTTCTGGATCAGGTAACCTATACGGGGGATGAGCTGGAATGGAACGAGAATATTCTCGCCGGATGTACTTATGTCTCGGTATCTTCACATCCACTAACTTCTGTATGTCCTGTTCCAGCCATTCCGTTAAGCGGCGTACGTTTGATTGAAATGGAGTTAGACGATCAGGCATTCCCTGCATTTTCATTTTTCTCTTCCACTTTACCAAACGGTGTGAAAGGAATTGACCATTTGCTGGAGGAACATCAACTGGTATGTCAAATATATTCCGGAGATTTTCCTGATCCTTATCGCGATATATTGGGTCTTCCTGATGCAAACGGTTATTTATTTTTGCGAAGAGGTCCCGCGTCTGCTCACGCACCATTCGATGGAATTTTCTTTGTACAGACTGCTTAACAGCGATACGTTGAGATCAGTTATCATCATATAAACGGCTAATCAGAACGTTTCCCGTCTACCTAGACAGGGAACGTTTTTTTTATATGCACGTTTTACTATTCTCGATCAATACAGATGCCAAACCCTGTTAAAAGGTCATATGAAATAAATCATATCTACCCTTTCGACACGAAATCGTTTTAGAAAAAACTTAGCACGAGAAATATTTCTCTTCATAAAAATTTAACATTATTTTACAACAAAAAGCATGTACATTTGCACATTTATGGTATAAGTTATATATGAAATAAACATTAATTACATAATATAAAATTTTTATCCAACTAGGAGGCGGGCTTTTGAAAAGAATATTCGCTCTAAGCTGCGGTTTTTATCTGTTAATCGGCATAACCAGCGTTGTGCTCGGTGCACTTCTCCCTGTTTTATTGTCACATTATGAGCGCGGTTACAGTGATGGCGGATTTTTGTTATTTCTGCAGTTTCTTGGATTTCTTGTCGGTGTACTTGTAGCTCCTGCCCTGACAGCCCGTATCGGAAGAAAAGCGATGCTGACCCTTGCCCTGATCTGTATTGTAGCCGCCTATACATTACTCGGTTTTCTGCCATCCTGGTCTGTAGTTCTTCTTCTCACGATTATCGTAGGTTTCGGTTCAGGTATCATCGAACCCTCCGTAGGTGCATTCACAATCGAATTCACTGAGAATCAAAAGGCGGTCGCCATGTCCAAACTGGATGTCTTCTTTGCTCTTGGAGCACTTCTCATCCCGGCTGTCGCTGCTTTATTCATCTGGATGGATCTGTGGCATCTTACTTTTTATACGGTGGCCGTGTTGTCACTGGTTCTTATGCTGCTGTGGATCACTATGCCCCGGCCAGCCGCACTGTATCTGGAACAGGCTGGCGAGAATACAGTGGCACATAGAGCAGGCAAAGCCCAATATTCGAGAAAACATCTAGGTCTGCTGACGATATTTGTCATTTTCTTTTTCATCTACATGGGATTGGAACTGGGATTGATGAACTTCCTGCCCTCCATTCTCGTAGAACGATTGCACCTTCAGGAATCTGTCGCATCGCTGAGTGTCTCCATCCTATGGATTGCGATGATCATCGGTCGTCTTTTCTCCGGAAAAATAGCGGAAGCCGTCAACTATATGCCTTTCCTGATCTGGAGTACGGTTGGCACGCTTTTGTTTACGGTCGCTATGATATTTGTAACTGGACAGTGGGCAACGTATGTGCTCATCTTCGGAACCGGTCTGTTCATGTCAGGGCTGTTCTGTATCGCACTGGTCTACGCAAATGTTCTGATTCCCGGTATGACCGAGCGGACAACCAGTATCCTGATCGCATCGGGTGGTATTGGAGGTGCCATCTTGCAGTATGTGACTGGATGGAGTATGAGTACAGGGCCTGTCGTGAATACGATCTGGATTTTGGCCGGATTCTGTCTGATCCTGCTGCTCACATTGATGATCTCTCATCTATGGACTGTAAAAAATAATGCAGTACGTACTGCTCTCGCACAACATAGCAAGGAAATGTAAACATCGTTTCTTAAGGGAGGTGATGCCCGCATCATCCGGGATTGTTGAGCTTCGTTCGAGTTAGTACACCATTATATTGGAGGAAATCGTATGCAAACTTTAACCAACAACCGCTTCATAGCCGGAAAAGGGATTAAGTTGATTGACGATTCAGGTGTTGAATACCTGGATGGCGTGTCGGGCACGTTCAATCTGTCACTGGGCTATAATCACCCACATGTTGTCAGCAAAATTCAGGAACAAGTCGGCAATCTGACGCATATGTCTTCCTCCTTCACCGAACCGTACGTCAATGAAGTGCTTGATCACTTAATCGAATATGCTCCAAACGACATTAATGCCGGATGGATGCGGGATATCACTGGTTCAACTGCCAACGAATGTGCAACCAAAATTGCACAGAAGTATACCGAATCAACAGACATCATCAGCCTGTATCTGTCCCATCATGGGCAGACCCAATTTGCCACCGGGATTTCGGGGAATGCCTTCCGGCGGAAACGGTTCCCCAATTCGGCTGTGGCTAACGCTGTCCATGTACCTGCCCCATACTGTTATCGCTGCCCATTTAAATCCTCAAATGGAGACTGCGGCTATCAATGCGTTGAAGCTATATCTGATGCGATAGAATATGCAAGTTCCGGCTCAGTCGCATGCATGATTATCGAACCCATTCTTGGAAATGGCGGCAACATCATCCCTCCCGCCGGATATTTCAAACGTCTGCGTAAACTGTGTGATGAGTACAATATTATTCTTATTGCTGACGAAGTGCAGACAGGCATCGGTCGTACCGGAACCATGTTCGCCAGCGAACTGTTTGATATCCAGCCTGATATGATTACCCTTGCAAAAGGTCTTGGCGGGATCGGTGTACCTGTTGCTGCGGTATTAATGCAATCCCGGCTGATTGTGCTCGAAAAGCACGAACACTCCTTTACCTCAGGAAGCAATCTGATCTCCGTAACCGCTGCCAAATCCACCTTGGAAGTGGTATCCGAACCCGGGTTTCTGGATGCCGTAAAACGCAAAGGTGAAATTCTGGGTGAATTGCTGCATGAATTGGCTATGAAATACCCAAGTATCGGTGAAGCTCGTGGTGTCGGGTTAATGTGGGGGTTAGAGATCGTAGGTGACAGTAATGAACCAGATACGCTCAAAACCAATGCCATTGTTGACCGTGCTTTTACAGATGAGCATCTAATCTTGAGAAGTTCAAGATATGGCTTCGGTAACGTTGTTAAGGTCCGGCCTTCCCTTACCACAACCGAAGACGAACTGGTAGAGATCGTGGAGCGACTGGATTCGGTGCTTGCCAGCGTTAATTAAAACATTTCAATGCAACTGTTCGAAGTGGTCGTTTCGGTTACGAATCGTTCTTATGATCGCTGTTATCCACGGATTTTCTTGATTTTCCTTTCCCAAGGGAAAAATCCGTTGATAGCGTATGCTTCCGAAGCAGCTTTCTTTCAGAAAGCTTTTAGGCTAACGCTTCGCTTCTCCAGAATCGATTTCGTCCCCTTCACTACTTTCGTATCTTGTCAAAAACTGTTTAAGATGAATCGCTATTTTTATATTTTATATAATTACAAGGAGGTTATATCATGCTTGCATTGGTATACAAATCGGCTTGGGATGTGGCGCTTGAGGAACGGCCTGTTCCAGAAATCATGAGAGATAATCAAGTGTTGGTTCGTATTCGAGCAACTGGTGTATGCGGTACCGATCTCGGTATTGTCAGCGGCAAATATCATGCGGTCCCTTCTGTCATTCTCGGTCATGAGTCTGCCGGGGAAGTCATTGCTGTTGGCTCTGCGGTAACGACATTACAACCGGGCGACCGTGTTGTGATCGACCCTACCTACTATTGCGGACAATGTGACATGTGCAGAACAGGCAGACAAAATCATTGCACACATAAGTCTGTTACCGAGACAGGTGTGAGTGCTGACGGAACATTTACAGATTATTATGTGACCGAGGATCGTTTTTTGTACAAATTGAAGGATCATGTGAGATATGAAGAAGCAACTTTGACGGAACCGCTCAGTTGTATGCTGACGGGGATTAATCAGATTCATTTATTGCCGAATTTCAGAACGATCATCCTCGGCGCAGGCCCGATTGGCATTCTGTACAGCTACGCGCTCGCTTCTAAAGGGGTCACCGGCTGTCTGGTCGACATCTCCGAAGAACGCTTAGCCATTGCCGGTTCCATTGCACCTGATCGTTGGGAAGTTCATTCATCCTTCGAAAATGCAATAGAATCACTGTCACCCGCAACCCATCAGGTCGATATGATTGTTGATACAACGGGCGTTGTGGGCACACAAGTGCTCTCCCAGCTCGCCAGCGGCGGTTACCTGATGCTGGTTGGTCTGAGAGATGGAAACACATCCTTCAATCCCAAGGAAGTTGTGGACCGTAGTCTAAAAATTATTGGTTCCATCGATTCTCTGGGCACATTTGCAACCGCACATTATATGATTGAACAAGGGATTATTCCGGCTAAAAAAATCATCACCCACTCCTTCCCGTTGGAGGATTACGAAGAGGCTTTCCGCACACTTGGCTGCGATATTCAGGGACGCACACTTCAAGCCTCCTCACATGCTATTAAAGTAGTGTTGCAATCCAGTGGTTCCAGTTTCTAAAGTGGAACGTTAACCATGAATGGGTTAGATTAGAGATATATGTTTACACAATCCTGGAGGAGGAATACAGCATGGCAGCAAACAAAGAGTCTGACGGACTGGGAACGCCCAATGATGACATCATCCAAGCAGTCATTTTTGACATGGATGGTGTACTGATTGACAGCGAACCGATTTATTTCGAGATTGAGCGCAGCTCTTTTACCCATTTTGGAGCCAGGGTGACGGAAGAAGAACATCATACCTATGTTGGAGTTACGCTGGAATCCATGTGGCAGCAAGTATTGGACAAACATCAACTGACAGCTACGCTGGAAGAAGTATTTGCTTATCATCAGCATAATGTGATGCAAACCATGCTTGCCCATTCGAATCTCATAGCAATGCCTTCCGTGGAACGCTGGTTAAGCTGGCTGCATGAGCAACACGTACCCATAGCCGTTGCTTCTTCCTCTCCACGTGCACTGATTGATCTGATCATGGACAAAACCGGACTTGGACAATACTTTGAGGTGCGAATGACAGGTGAGGAAGTTACAAACGGCAAGCCAGCACCAGATATTTTCCTGACCACCGCTGAGATGATTGGTGCATCCCCTTCGAATTGTCTGGTGATCGAGGACTCGCGCAATGGTGTTCAGGCCGCCAAAAGTGCAGGCATGCGCTGCATCGGATATCGTAATCCGGGATCAGGCAATCAGGACTTGTCCAAAGCCGATCTTCAGATTTCCAGTTACGATGAGTTATGGACATTGAAGGACACACTGCCCTTTGAAGGCAGATTGCCAAGTTTGGCAAAGTTTCGCTGAGAAGATCGTAATAAAAAGATCGTAATTTTGGAATGAGTATTTAGAAAAAAACAACCCAAACGGCTTCAATTCATTCGAATTGGAGCTGTTTGGGTTTTGCTTGCTGCAATGGGTGTTACATGAGGACACATGCTGTAATTTCAACTAAACCGAAAGATCAAGACTTCCACCCAGATTGGGATGAGGAGCAGGCACTGACTTCAACATTTCCGCCATCTGCTGGCCTTGCTGCTGTGCCATGTCTTTTGTAATCGACATCACTTGCAAGCTTGCCGACTGCACTACTGAAGCTTGGCTCATCGCCATTGATAATGCTGCAATATCCATGTTCTGCACTCCTTTCACTTTCTCATTACATAGATGTACTTATTATATATCGGTCAGAAGGGAGGAATTGTTAAAAGGTCGATCAAAATGTATACGGAAATGCATTCCATTCAATCATAACCACCCTCAGCTTCAGGCAGTTCCTTTGCATCATTAATGGAGCATAAAAAGGGGATGCCATAAGTCATGAGCATGACTGAGGACATCCCTTATTAACGTTATTTTGTTCTAATGAACCTGGCACACGCTATTCGCTCTGATTTGCACAAGTCTATGGTGTAACGAATCACAGAGACGTTATTTCGTCGATTGGGTCGTTTTTTAGGTTCTGACACCCTGATATGATGAAATAACGTTACTTAGGTTCGTTTAAGTTTGCCGTTCACATCGAATCTACCTCTTAAGACGCGTCAGATTCGTTAGCGCTTTGAGTGAGGAGGAAACTCACTTTTGGAGAGGCCCATTATTTTTCCATTAATAAATGTTCGACGTACTCAACGCAAGTTTGTTTATTTTAACTTCCGGGTTACTTACCACCTGTTGAATCATGGAAATAAAGTGTTTTTGAATCTGTTCAACGGTAGATAGGTCATACACATTGGCATTATACATCAATATGATCTTCATGTTCTCATGGGGCTTGACGATCAAAGTAAAATCAAAACTATTGTGTTCTGTACCCCCAACATTCATAATTTCAAGCGGTATTTCGCCTTTTTGACCCAAACTCTCCATTCGATGCTCTACCGGGAAGTTCTGATATACAACAACATGGTTAATCAGAGATTGTTTTTGCTTGGTCAGATTTTGAATATCATATAACGAATACGTGTCATATGCATGTGACTCCACAGCTTGTGCCTGATTCCTTTTCATTAGAGATATAAATGACTCATCGGCCTGAGCCTGGATACGAACAGGAATCGCATTAATAAATAATCCAATCATACTTTCGATCCCAGGAATAACAGGCGGTCTGCCCGATACAACACTTCCGAATACAACATCATTGCTTTCATTGTATTGCTGCAACAATACACCCCAAGCAGTCTGAACTAACGTATGGAGCGTTACATGCTGCTGTTCCGCAATCTGTTTCATTTGCTCAATTAGTACATCATCCAAATAACAGTTTAGCGTTCTGGAATCCTGTCTTTCATGTTTCGGTTTGATTTTTTCTCCAGGCAATTTCGTTTGCCCTTCATAACCTTCCAGGTAATGACTCCAATAGGTTATTGCACCTTGATGATCTTGCTGTTCCAGCCATTCAATGAATTGACTATACGGTGTTAATAGAGTCACTTGAGGCTTTCTATTTTCCCGAATCGCAAAATAATTTTCAAATATCTCTTTGCTTACAAGAGACATACACCAGCCGTCCATCAAAATATGGTGAAAACTCCATATGACGCGGTATTCCTCAGGCTTTATTCGTAAAACAGACATGCGTATTAGCGAATCTCGTTGTAAGTCAAATCCTCTTGCCTTGTCCTGCTCAATATACTCGTCAACATACGTTTTACCTTGCAGCTCACTTTTGCCAGCTACATCTTCATAGTTAAATTCAAATTTCTTCTCTTGATACACGATTTGAAGAGGGATGTCCACGAAATCACTGTAAAAATTAGTTCTTAATATCGCATGCCTTTGCATTAATTGATCCAAACTTTGCGCAAAAGAGGCAACATTCAAATCTCCACGCATATCAAACATGATTTGTACAAAGTAAGCGCCCGAAATTGGATTCCGTTCACTTTCGTACAGCATTTCCTTCTGTAATGGTGTAAGTGGGTACACATTTTCGATTCGACCGATGTGCCCAGTTTGTTCCACGATTTGATCCAATTGATCAATGGTTAATGACTTGCATGAAATATCACTTGGCGTAAGCTCGGTTTGTTCCTTCGTTACACAATGTTCAACGACTCTATTAAGACCTTCCTTATAGAGACAAGCCAATTGCTCCATCGTTTCCCGGCGATATTGTTTTTGACTATAGTTAATGGACAGCGACAACCGACCCTCTGTAACAATGCCATTGATATTCAGCACAAAAGGTCTCTTGTTGTTTTCACTTACGGATGGCCCGCTGGAATAATGCGAGAATTTAATGCCATCTTGGCCCGAATCCTGATTCACCTGTCCCATATAGTTGAAACTAATTTCGGGATTTTTCTCTAACTTGATACCTTCATGTCCATGTGACAAATACCTCGAAATCCCGTAACCAATGCCTTTGGTTGGGATCTGACGCAGTCTTTCCTTGACGGCCTTAATCCTCCTTGATAAGTCAGCCCCGAAATCCATCGTAATCATAACGGGGTACATGCTCGTAAACCATCCCACTGTACGCGTAATGTCCAGCTCTGGCAGGATATCTTCTCTACCGTGCCCTTCCATATTTACAAGAATTTCCCCCATGCCTGTCCAATCATGAACTGCCATTCCCAATGCCGTTAGCAATATATCATTAATTTCCGTATTGTACGCATGATGTGTCTGCTTTAATAATTGCTCCGTTTCCGCTGCTGTCCAATGAATGGTGATCGTTTCACTATCTTTGCCAATCGTCTCATCACAATCCATATCTTTTGGCAGCGGGCTTAGCTGGGCCTGCTCCACACGACTCCAGTATGGATTCTCTTGCTTCATCGCCGAGCTATCTGCAAACGTAGACAATTGTTCTGCCCATTGTTTAAACGAGGTCGTTTTTTGAGGAAGCTGGATTTCTTGGCCTCTCAAGAACTGAACATGTCCTGTCTGAATATCTTCATATAAAATACGCCATGAAACCCCGTCTACCAACAAATGATGGATGGCAATAAGCAGGTGATCCCCTTCAGCACATTGGAACAACCCAAGTTTGATCAAAGGCCCGTGAGACAGATCCATACCACTCTGAATTTCTTTTGCTTTATTTTCAATGAACGATGCAGGATCTGCTTCTGTTTTGAGGTCAACGATTTCAAGGCTGTATAATCCATCTTCGTCTGCCCCTCGATTCCACGCTTCATATCCACCTTCAGGCGCTTGACGATAAAGGATGCGGAGAGCATCATGCTGTTTAACGATCTTATCCATAATGCTGCGAATAAAGCGGACATCAAACCCTTTTTCACGAAAGAACATCATTTCCTGATTGTAATGATGTGCGTCCACCATATTTTGATCAAAGAACCAGCGCTGAACAGGTGTCAGCATCACTTGTCCCGTAACTTCCCCTTGGTCAGAAATAGTGCTCACGGATGTAACGTGTTCACTCAACTCCGCTACTGTCGGATAGGTGAAGAAATGCTTCATTTCCACTTTATACCCTGCTTGAAGCAGTCGTGAGGAAACTTGAATACATTTAATCGAATCGCCCCCGAGTTCAAAGAAATGATCTGATGTGCTAATCTTTTGAACACCAAGCACGGCTTCCCAGGCAGAGACGATCGCTTGTTCTACAGCGTTCTGCGGCGCCATATACTCGGTGCCTTTTTGCATATGTTCTTGTGGAGATGGCAATGCCTTTCGGTCAACCTTTCCATTGGATGTTAATGGTATATGCTCTAATTGAACAAAATAAGACGGGATCATATAATCCGGAATTTCATGAGATAATGCCATTCTGATTTTCTTCGCCGTCAGTGAGCTGTGGCCTTTCCAATACGCACACAACTGCTTCGAACCATCCTCATGCTCACGGGCAATAACGACTGCTTCCTGAATGGAGTCTATTTGCAAAAGCGCAGTTTCCACTTCGCCAAGCTCAATTCGGTAACCGCGAATTTTCACTTGATGATCGATTCGTCCCAGATATTCAATATTTCCATCCGGCAGCCATCTTGCGGCATCTCCTGTGCGATACATTTTCCCTTCTGTAATCCAGGGGTGATCAACAAATTTCTCTGCGGTTAAATCAGGCCGGTTCAGATACCCTCTGGCAAGGCCCTCACCTGCTACAACTAATTCTCCCTGAACACCGATCGGTTGAATGCGTTGATGTTGATCCAAAATATAGGTCTGCAACGTTGGGATTGGTTTTCCAATATTGCTCTTTCCAGCATGTATTTCAATGTCGGTTATTTCCTTATACGTTACATGAACCGTCGTTTCGGTTATCCCATACATATTAATTAACTGGACAAATGGATATTTCAGCTTCCATTCCTTCAATAACACGGGATTGAGGGCTTCTCCTCCAAAAATCACTTTTCTTAATTTCAGATCTGCTGCATGACCTGCCCGTTCTTCCTGAAGAAGATGATAGAAATACGTTGGCGTTTGATTCAATATCGTCACTTGCTCGTCTTTTAACAATTGTAGAAATTGTTCCGGACTTTTTGCCGTCATTTGAGGTACAATAACCAGTTTTCCGCCATAGAGCAATGCCCCATACATTTCCCATACCGAAAAATCAAAACAAAAAGAATGGAATAATGTCCATGTATCTGATGTATTAAAATCAAACAAATTTTTACTATTGAACAACAATCGCACCACATTTTTATGTTCAATACATGTCCCTTTTGGTTTACCTGTTGTTCCTGAGGTATAAATTACATATGCCAAGCCTGTTGGTGCAGCAGTCACTCCCAAGTTGGAATGATCTTCATGATAGGACTCAGGTTGATCCAAACAAACGACCTCTCCTGCAAAAGAGATGCGTTCTTGCAAATGACTTTGCAGCAATAATACATGTACACCCGAATCCTCAAGCATGTAGTTTATACGATCCTCCGGATATTCAGGATCAATCGGCACGTATGCGCCACCCGCTTTCAGAATCGCAAGGATTCCTACAACCATGTCTAGCGAACGATCAGCGATGATCCCGATTAACTGATCATTTTGAATGCCTTTAGCCTTCAACGTTCTTGCCAATTGGTTGGCTTTCTCGTTCAGCCCTTGATAGGTCAAATGTTGATCCTCGAATACAACCGCAACGTGTGCAGGAGTTCTTGCCGCTTGTTCCTCAAACAGTCCATGAATCGTCTTGTCCATTGGGTATTCAGCCATAGAATCATTAAACTGTTCCAAAATTTGTGTTTTCTCCTGTGTTGTCGTCAAGTCAATGTCATGGATAGGGATAAGCGGATTGTTGACCACTTGCTCCAGCATTCGAATCAAGTGACCTTGAATCCGTTCTACGCTTGACCGATCATAAACGTTAGCATTGTAATAGAACATACATTTCATGGATTGGCCTGGTTTGATAATCAGGTTAAAGTCATAATTCGTTTGTTCATCTGCTTCTACATTCGTAATCCGAAGAGCTGTCTCCTCCTGATCCCCAAACTGTTCCATAATGCCCTGTACAGGATAATTCTCGAATATCAGGATATGATCAATCAAATTTTGTTTTTGCGATGTTTCCGCTTGAATCTCGTATAACGGATACGTGTCATGTGGATGCGAAGCCACAGCTTGTTCCTGATTCCGCTTCATAACCGCTGCAAATGTCTCGTTACCTTGAGTCTGAACGCGTACAGGAATGGTATTGATGAATAAACCGATGATTCGCTCAACTCCAACAATCGCCGCAGGTCTGCCCGACACCACGCTTCCGAATACGACATCCTCACTGCCGTTATATATCTGTAGCAACATTCCCCAGGCTGTCTGCATGAACGTATTCAGCGTCACCTGATTCTGACTGGCCACATGTGCGATTTGTCCGGTTAATTCCTGACTTAATGTACAAATCATATGCTCTGAATGGTATTCATCACTCTTCGTAATTGAATGTTCTTTTGGCAAAGTGGTCTGCTCATCATAACCTTCCATATAGTCACGCCAGTATTTCAGGGACTCTTCATGATCTTGGTTGTCCAGCCATTCAATATAATGTTTGTATGGAATCGTACCCTTTGCCTCCAGTTTTCGTTGTTCCTGAATAGCAAAGTATCCATCAAACAACTCCTGGATTACAAGCGACAGGCACCAGCCATCCATCAGAATATGATGATAATTCCAAATGAAACGATAGGTTTGGTCATGCGTTTGCAAGATCGAAATACGCATTAACACATCCTGAGACAGGTCAAAACCTCTTATTTTATCTACTCTTGTATATTCTGCCACGTATGCTTCACGATCTTCTTCGTTCATCTCACGCAAATCTTCGTATATTAGCCCATTCCGTTTATGACGGTATACCACTTGCAGAGGTCCATTCTTCCATTTGCTATGAAAATTTGTTCTGAGAATCGAATTGCGCTGCATCAACTGATCCAGACTCTTCGTAAAAGCTTCCACGTCTAACAAACCATGAAGATCCAGCGTGGTTTGAAGGAAATACGCTTCCGATTTTGAATGAAGCAAATGATGAAAGAACATCCCATTTTGCATCGGTGACAAAGCATATATATCTTCGATTTCACCAATGTGTTCCGATTCTTGAACAAATCCTTCTAATTCTTCAATCGTAATTCCTTTTAACGTTAGATCACTTGGTGTACATTCCGGCTTCTCTTTTGTCACACAATGTATCACGATTTCTTCCAGATGATCTCTAAAATATGTTACCACTCGCTCCATCGTTTCTTTTTGATATTGGGTGCGACTATACCGAAGTGACAACGTCAATTTGCCTTCCACAATTAAGGCATTCATATCGATAAGAACATTTCTTCTGTGTTTGTCGCTTGCTGTTGCTCCGCCTGGATAGGGAGAGATCTGCATCCCACTATTCTGAAGATCCTGATCAAATTGTCCCAAATAGTTAAAACTAATTTCAGGATTCAAGGTAAAGGGCGTTTCTTGCTGATGTGCACTTAAATATCGTAAAATACCATAACCAATCCCTTTTTTAGGGATTTGACGAATCATTTCTTTGTTTGTTTTGATGAAAAGAGACATATTTGAACTTGTTTCCATATCAAGTACAACCGGATACTGGCTTGTAAACCATCCGATCGTTCGTGTAATATCGAGATCCGGTATAATTTGTTCTCTTCCATGTCCCTCCAGATTGACCAACACTTTATCCATGCCTGTCCATTGGTGAATAGACATGCCTAGTGCATTGAGCAGCAAATCGCTAATCTCCGTTTTATACGCACGATTCGCTTGTTTTAATAATTGCTCCGTTTCTGCCGCTGACCATTCCATCGTGATTTCTTCACTGTCTTTTTCCAGTGCATGATCCGCTTTAAAATCTGTAGGTAACGACTTATAGGTTGCTTTTTCAATTTCATTCCAATATGCAATCTCTTGCGTTATCGCATCACTGTTCGCATACAACTGGAGCTGTTCTGCCCATAATTGAAAGGAAGCCGTTTTTTGCGGTAGTTGAATGGGTTCGCCATCACTTAATTGTTCATAGCCTCTCGATAGGTCTTCGATCAAAATTCGCCATGAAACTCCGTCGATGACTAGATGATGAATAACGATTAGTAGATGATCTCCGTCTGCACATTGAAATACGCCCAGCTTCATCAAGGGTCCACGTTCCACGTTAAACTTGCTTTGCATTTCATTTGCTTTCTTCTCGATTTCTTGAGACGGATCTGCTAATGACTTAAAGTCCATCACTTCAAGTGTATATAAGGGTTCTCTTGCCAACCCTTCATTCCACGCTTCATACCCCCGCTCCGTATGGCGATATACCATACGAAGTACATCATGATGCTCACTCAATTTATCGAATACACGGCGAAGTGTGGCTTCGTGAAAACCTTCTTTCCGATACAACATCACGGACTGATTATAATGATGGGCGTCCACCTTGTATTGCTCAAAAAACCAATGCTGAATTGGAGTCAGCATCACTTTTCCAGTGATGATTCCCTGTTCTGACAGAGTACTTATGGGTTGAACATAGGGAATCAAGCTTGCTATAGTTGGATTTTTAAACAGATGATCCATCTGCACCTGGTAACCTGCTTGATATAACCTTGAAGAGACTTGAATGGATTTAATCGAATCTCCTCCAAGCTCGAAGAAATTATCCAAAATCCCAATGTTCTCTACCCCAAGTACCTCTTCCCAGATCGATACAAGTTGTTGTTCCACCATCGTTCGGGGTGCTTCGTACTCCATGCCCTTCAACATATGTTCTTTGGGAGCAGGCAAAGCTTTGCGATCGATTTTCCCGTTAGACGTGAGCGGCATCTGATCTAGCTGTACAAAATAGGACGGAATCATGTAGTTTGGCAGCTGCTGGGACAGCACCTCCCGCAGTTCCCCTATCGTGATTGCGTCCTCTCCTACCAGGTACGCACATAATTGTTTGGTTCCCGTTTCATCTTCTCTGGCTATGACGATGGCCTCTTTTATCTGGGTACTATTTAGAAGAGCCGTCTCCACTTCACCAAGTTCAATCCGGTGTCCACGAATTTTCTCTTGATGATCTACCCTTCCTATATACTCTATGTTCCCATCGGGCAGCCATCTTGCGAAGTCACCTGTCTTGTACATTTTCGCTCCCGAAACAAATGGATCATCCACGAATTTCTCCGCAGTCAGATCTGGACGGTTCAAGTAACCTCTGGATAACCCTGCTCCGGCTACACATAATTCTCCCTGAACTCCAATAGGCTGCAATTCATTCCGTTCTCCTAAAATGTAGACCCTATTGTTCGCAATGGGCTTCCCGATTGAAATCTTTTGATCTGCCGACTTGATCGACAGAACTGTGGATACAACACTATTTTCAGTTGGACCGTATTCATTACACACTTCGATGCGTGGATTGATGCGCTGCAATTTGTGTATTAAGGCAGGAACAATTTTCTCTCCCGCAGCCACCACATTTTTCATGGATGCCCAATCTTCCCCGCTTACTTGTTCCAATAGGGTCATCAAGAAACTGGGTGGACTTTGGATGTGCGTGATTTGCTGTTTTTTGACCATCGTATTGATGGCTACAGCATCTTTACACTGTTGCTGGTTTAACAAATATACCGTCGATCCAGATATTATCGGACCATAGAAGTGGGTAATAAACGAATCAAACACGAAGGGATTCAGCATTAATACCCGATCATCTCCGGTAAAATGATAAAAATCCGATTTCCATTGCAGGGAATTCACAATGCTGGCATGTTCAATCATTACGCCTTTGGGATGACCTGTTGTTCCAGACGTGTAGATCATGTATGCCAAATCACTGGAGATCGCTCCATCTTCCAAATTTAAATGATCCTCATAGTGATTTATTTCAGAATCCAGAATGACACATGTCCCTGCATAATGTTCCGGCTTCTGTATATGACCTTGATGCAGCAACCAAGCCACTTTCGAATCCTCAAGGATGTAATGAATACGATCTGCCGGATATTCCGGATCGATTGGGACATATGCCCCGCCAGCTTTTAGAATACCGAATAAACCTACGATCATCTCAAGCGAGCGCTCTGCCATAATGCCAACGAACTGACCCGCCTGCACCCCCTTAGCTTGAAGCAATCGGGCCAATTGGTTGGATTTTTGATTTAACTCTCTGTACGTTAACTGTCTATTCTCAAATACGACTGCCGGATAGTCCGGTGTTCGTTCCACCTGTTCTTCAAATAATTGATGCATCGTCTTGTTCTGTGGATACTCAACCCTTGTATCGTTAAAGTCATATAACAGCTTGTTTCGATGAAACTCTGATAACATATCGGCATGACTTAACTCCAGATCAGGTTGGTACAGCACAACGGATAACAATTGGTCAAGATGTTCTACAACTTGAACCATATACTCTCGATCATAACGATCATCATCATAAACTAATCTTAACTGAATGGAGTCGTTCTCCAGATCAAAGTGGAACATTGTCGCCGCTTTTACGTTATTTTCATCAAGGTCAGGATGAATTTCATTCAACGAAACCAAGGTATGAATCAGAGGTACATGGTTCGAATCATACTGAACATTTAAACGTTCAACCATTTTTCTGAAAGGGATTCGTTGATGCTGAATAGCTTCGGTTAAACTGGTCTTCACTTGATTAAATATGGATTTGAATGTCATCGCATGATTGATATTATTTTTTAAGACAAGAACCTTATTCGAGAGCGATAGATCATTGTTCTTTTCTTCCATCGTAGGTATGCCAATAATCATCTTGGTTTCATTCGTGTATTTATATAACAGACACTGAACTCCCGTTAATAAGATCGTATATATTGCCATAGGAGCATTTCGCGACATGGACTTGATTTTATATGAAACATCGGCTGACAAAGACTTATATATAGCATTCTGGTGCTGCGTATCGTCTGGGTGTTTGGAGGTTGTTTTGCAATAAGGCAAATGAACAAGATGATCATCATCTTCAAATCGGCTTGCCCAATACGATTCCTGTTTCTTAAAAATAGACATACGGCACCCCGATCACATTTATATTTTTAGTTATTCTAGAAATCTACTTCAATTAGATCAGCCAGCGTATCCCCGTCTATTAATTCTTCAACCAATTGAATCTTGTTGATCTCAATATGAGGGTCGTTGGCAATGGTTGTTAATATGACCAACAGATTTTGTGACATCGCTTCAATCGTTGTTTTCTCAAATAAAATCGTACTGTATTCAAAGGCCACTTCTAACTTGTGTTGCAATTCGGTAACATACAGCGTTAAATCGAATTTGGATACTCTCGTATTTGGAGCATAAGGCTTACAGGTTACTCCATCCATCTGAATCTCTGAAGCATCTGTATTCTGCAATACAAACATGGTGTCAAACAACGGATTCCTCCGAGCATCTTTGGTTACATTTACTTTCTCAATCAATTCTTCAAACGGATAATCCTGATTCTCATATGCGTTCAACATATTTTCTTTCACTTCCAGCAGATACTCCGTGAATGTTTTATCCCCTGCAGGATAATTTCGAATAGCCAGTGTGTTCACAAACATCCCCATAACCGGCTCCAGCTCAGCATGTGTCCTGCCTGCAATCGGCGTGCCTACAATGATATCTTCTTGCCCGCTGTATTTAGATAATAGAATCGTATAGGCGGCTAATAGAATCATATATAGCGTTGTTCCTGTCCGTACTTCCATGTTCCTTAAGCCTGGAAGAATGTCTTCCTGCAAAACAATGTCCAATACATCTCCCGCATAGCTTAGCGTTTCAGGTCTTTCGTAGTCTGTTGGCAGATCCAATAGCGGGATACTCTCACCAAACACAGTAAGCCAATACTTCTCCTGCTTTTTCATCCGCTCACTATGAAGTTGCATTTGCTGCCATTCAGCATACTCCTTATACTGAATTCGAAGAGGAGATAGCTCCTCTCCTTTATAGAACTGGCTCAGTTCAGTCATCAGAAGATGCACGGATAGTCCGTCTGCAATGATATGGTGGAGATCTACCAGCAATACATGACGCTCCTGCTGAAGTTCAATAAGTCCCACCCTCATAAGAGGTGCTTGCCCGAGATCAAATGTGCGAACAAACTGTTCAATTCGATCTTCTATCTCTTCTTCCGTTGACTCGATCAATTCAATTCCAAAGTTAACTTTAGGGTATACGATCTGTTTCGGTTCCCCGTGTATGACTTTGAATCCAGTCCGAAGCGATTCATGACGATGAATCAATTGTTGGAATGCTTCTTCCAATCTGATCCGATCAAGCGATCCTTCCAACATAAACATACCTGACATGTTGTACATGAGTTCCTTGCCAGCTTTGATGCTCATAATGTACATTCTCATTTGCGCCGAAGAAATAGGATAATATTCTTTTTCCTCTACTTGAGGAATGGACACTAATACATCCTGTTCCATTTGTTCAATAGATTGAGCCATCTGTTCAATGGTCTGCCATTCAAAGACGTTTCTTACCGATATGTGGATATTCAGCTTTTGATTGATTTTGGCGGCCAGCTTGGTCGCACGTAAAGAGTTGCCTCCTACATCAAAAAAATGGTCTTTTACACTGATTTTTTTCACGGCAAGCACATCCTGCCAAATAGGCAGCAACTGTTTTTCCACCCCAGTTTGGGGTTCTATATATTCACTTCCCGTTTGTATGTTTTCTTCTGGACTCGGAAGCGATTTGCGATCGATTTTCCCGTTCGCTGTGAGAGGCATATGATCCAATTGTATAAAGTAGGCTGGAACCATGTAATTCGGCAACGCCTTAGAGAGGCTTTGTTTTAACTCTCCCACCGTCAGCGTGGAATCCGCTGTAAAGTATGCACATAACGATTTGTCCCCGTGATCATCCTCATGTGCAATGACGATAACTTCTTTCACACACTCTAGATCTAACAGCGCCGCTTCGACTTCTCCTACTTCGATCCGATATCCGCGAATCTTAATTTGGTGATCCATTCTTCCCAGATACTCGATATGGCCATCGGGAAGCCATCTCACCAAATCTCCCGTTTTGTACATTGTAGCTCCCTGGACAAACGGATCACGTACAAATTTTTCTGCTGTCAGCTCAGGTAAATTCAAGTATCCTCTACCAACCCCATCGCCAGAGATACATAATTCCCCTACGACGCCTACAGGCTGAACTTTGCCATGTTTGTTTAATACATACAGGCGATTATTTCCTAATGTTCGACCAATCGGTAGGTGAGCCCGTTGATTCGCTGTATCCAGGTGTTCTGGAAGTACATGGTATGTCGCAACATCCACACAACATTCTGTTGGACCGTACACATTAATTATGGTTGGAGGCGTTATATGATTGAGAGCAAATAATGATGTGATATCATTTACACTTTGCTGAGAAAGAGCTTCACCGCCAATGAGCATATATTTTAGCGATATGCCTTGAACGTTTTTTGCCTTCGAAAGCAATTTCAGGTGCGCAGGTGTTCCGTCCGTCAAATCAATTTGATGGTGCTGATAATAATTCATTAAATCTTGTCCATCCAGTACCGTGTCCTTGTCTACAATGAACAAGGCATGTCCTGACAGCAGTGCGCCAAAAATCTGCTTCACAGATGCATCGAAATAGTAAGGCGCAAGTAAAGCGACATGCAAACCGCTATGCTGATCATCTATAACTTGACTGTACAACGCTTTAACCAAGTGATGAACCTGACGATGTTCGATCATCACACCTTTTGGCATGCCTGTTGTGCCTGAAGTATAGATCACATAAGCCAACTGCTCGGAATCCCCGGCCGGTTCCAGATTCGACAGATTAGCTACATAGGTTTCTTCATCGTCCAAATCAATCATTTTTCCATTAAACGATACCAACTGCTTCAAATGTTTTTGCGTGACTAACAACGTTGCCCCCGAATCATGCAGGATATAGCGGATACGCTCTTCAGGAGAATCCGGATCAATCGGTACATACGCCCCGCCTGCTTTTAGAATGCCAAAGATGCCAACGATCATATCAACCGAACGATCTGTCAGAATACCTACAAATTGATCCTGCTGCACTCCCTCAGCTCTAAGCGTATATGCCAACTGATTCGCCCGTTCATTCAATTGACGATACGTCCATTGCTCATCTCCAAAAGCGACGGCTAATTGATCGGGTGTCCGTTCCACCTGTGCTTCGAATAACTCCTGAATGGTCTGATTCCGTGAATACGCTATGTTGGTATCATTAAACTCATGTAAAAGAACGTGCTGCTCATGTTCAGACAGCATTTGAATATCGGACAGGGTAGCATCCGGTTCAATCACAATGTCTCTAAGGATGTTGAACAGATGTGTTTTCATCCTGTCGATGGTGTCCCGTTCAAACAGTCCCGTCTTGTAATTAAAGTGCATTTCCAGACACTCATTATCATCCTCAACGATGAACATCAGATCATATAACGATACACCGACATTTAATTCTCTAACTTTAAAGCTGCAATCCTGTTCTTGCCGTTGATTCAACGCGGTATTTAAGAAGATATACATTGTATTAAAAAGCGCTGTCCCAGTGGTATCACGATGTGTGTTTAATTTCTCTACAAGATTGTCAAAAAGATAGTCCTGGTTATCCAATGCATCCAGGGATTGTTTTTTAATTTCCTCGAGATAGGATCGAAACGACTTATTCCCCACCGGCTGTGATCGAATCGCTACCGTCTGGATAAAGACACCTATCATATTCTCGACATCCGGATGGTTTCTTCCTGATGTTGGTGTACCTACAATCAAGTCTTCTTGATCCGTATATTGATGAAGCAGCACATTATACGCTGCCAATAACACCATAAACATCGTAGTTCCCGTTTGTTTCGCAAGTTTCTCCAGCGACTGCTTCAAGTGTGCGTCCAACACAAATGACAATCTTGAACCTGCCGAAGTCAAATGAGGTGTCCGAACAAAATCAGTAGGCAGATTAAGGTTCGGGAGTTCTCCTTTGAATTGATCCAGCCAATATTTTTCTTGCTGCTTATAAGACTCCCCCGCCAGAAATTCTTTCTGCCAAGCTGCAAAGTCTTTGTATTCAATATCAATATCCGGCATGTTTCTTCCGTCATATTCATCGATCAGTTCATTCGCAAGAATGCCAACGGAATATCCGTCCGATATAATATGATGCATCTCAATGAGAATCTCTGCATGATCATCGTTTACACGAATGAATTCGGCACGTATTAATGGCGCTTTGGAGCAATCAAATGGTTTTGCAAACGCCTTAACATGTTGTTCAAATGAAGCAGAGCTTTCCTGAGATCGTTTCACTTCAAAATCAATCGTTGGAGCAATACGCTGGTAAAGCTCTCCATCCATCAGATGGAAACTGGTGCGAAAAGCTTCGTGACGGTGCACGATTTGTTCCAATGACGAAATCAATTTAGCTTCATCGATATTTCCTGTGACCGTAATATGGCCGCACATGTTCTGAAACACACTATTCGGCTCAAATTGATCCAGAAAGTAGATTCGCTGTTGTGCAGCTGACGTCTCATAGAACTCCTTCACGTCCAATGCCTTGATTGGAATGAATGTTTCCTCGTTCTCGCCTGTAATCAGACTGGCAAGCTCTTTCAGACGTTGCTTTTGGAAGAATTGAACGATTGAAATTTTGTGTTGAAACTGCTCATGTACCTTGGATAGCATTACTGTCGCCTTGAGCGAGTTTCCTCCGAGATCAAAAAAGTGATCATGTCTCCCCACTTGATCGAGGGATAATACGTCCTCCCAGATCAAAGCCAGCTTTTTCTCCACGTCATTGACTGGAAGCTCGAATATGGCTGCATGATTAACGTGAGGAAGACGCTCCGTAACAAACCGAGTATACATTTCCTGTAATTGGTCCTGTTGATCGGATGAGAACAACGTCAAAGACGAAATTTCAGCCTCTGGATGACTCACCATACTTTGAAGTAAAACCTTAAATCCTTCGGACCACAGTTTCATCATCTCAGGTCCAATGAGATCGGTATTGTAATCAAAATCCAGGTACAATTCATGGCTAACATCCGTAATATTAAGAAACAAATCGTAAGAAATATGTTTGATCGGATACGACATGAATTCAGTCTCGATATTTTCAAATTGAAGATGATGAATGGTTCTGTCCATATTGAATAAAATCCGTGTATCCGGTGCAGTCATATGAGCAAGCTGTTCGGATACGAGAGTCAATGGAACATGCTGATGTTTCATGACAAGAGCCAGCGTTTCCTTGAGCTGAAGAACATGCTCTACAACGGACTGCTTCATTAACAAGGCATGATGAACAGGTACAATGTTGACACAGTTGCCAATCAGCGCATTTTTTCGCATGTGAGACTGACCCGCTGTAGGCACGCCAATGACAAGGTGAGACTGCCCTGTTAGTTGATGCAAATATAAATGAAACGCTGCAAACATCATTACAAACAAACTGCTCTTATTATTTATACTTAACGTTCGCAAAGACTCCGTTAATTGATGATCCAGCTTGATGGAATACCTTTCACCAGAATATCCCCTGGGCACATCACCGGACTGTACCGTTGGAAGTGTAATGTTGGGATAGGATAAGGAAAATTGTTCTTTCCAGAACTGGACTCCTTCGTTAAATGACCCTTTTTCATCTTCAAGTCGTTGCCAGCTTAAATACTCACGGAATGGAGTGGCTTCAGGTAATTGAACCGTAACCCCTCGGACAAGAGCAGAATAGGTATGTTCCAACTCTTGAATGAATACAGCAATCGACCAGCCATCTACAACAATATGATGAAATGTCAGCACCATAAGGTATTGATCGGCTGCCTTTTTAAGCAAGGTGATTCTAAATAGAGGTTCCCCAGACTGTAAATCGAAGGCTTCATTTGCATCGGCAGATAACCAATTGGAAATTTCCCGTTCTTGATCCTCACCCGCATATGCCGAGAAATTCAACCATGTACATTGAAATTCCATTACGGATCTGATTTGTTGTGTTTCACGATCGGCATGAATGACTGTTCTTAGGGCTTCATGACGCTGTGCGATCTGATTCACGGCCTGATCCAGTGTGGAAGGCTCTATTCCGCCTGTCATTTTTAAAATAACACTCTGGTTTAATGCAGCATTCGCATCTTCCCCATGTAATGAAGTTAACAATAATTGTTTTTGCTCTAAAGAGAGCGGATATTCCGAAACAGGCGATTTACCAGGGATAAACCCCCACTCGCGTAGTTCATGGATCGTCTCTTTCACGATTCTGATTATCGTATCCATGTCACCCATGGAATGCACAGTCGATATAAAACAGTTACGACCTTCCCAAATGTATAAACCTTTATAAATTAAATGGTAGAAGAATAATTCCATATCTCCAAATGATATAAATCGAAATAAAGATCCATAGTTCACCATTTGCATCGGTACATTCGCTGTTTTGAAAAACGCATTTAATTCTTTTACAAGATAATCTGTTTTTTCATTTAATTCCTTATATAAGGTTTCTGCTTCAGATTGAAGATATTGTAGTACCGTTAACATCACTCTCATCGTAAGAGGGTGTGTACAGAAGGTTCCACCGACAAACGTTTTCTTATCTGCATCGGAAGGGTAAGAATTATCACCAAAGTTCCAGGTTCCACCATCTACCGGATTCATAAATTCAGCCTTACCGGCGACTATGCCAATAGGCAGCCCGCCACCGACCACTTTCCCATACGTAACCAAATCTGCTTGAACGCCAAACCATTCCTGCGCTCCACCCAATCCAATTCTGAATCCAGTGATGACCTCATCGAAAATAAGTGCAATGCCAAACTGTTTCGTGATCTCTCTAAGTTCCCGTAAGAATTGTGTAGGCTGCAGATCAGGTCTTCGACTTTGCACCGGCTCTACAAGCACAGCAGCCAATTCATCACCCAGGTTCTGAATCATATCCAGTGATTGCGGATGGTTATAATTAAGAATAATCAAATCTTCCATAGCGCTATTTACAATACCAGGAGCCATAGGCAGCGCAGACGATAAAACATCCCCAGGATTCGCTACACCCAACACGCCGTCATGTGTACCGTGGTAAGATCCTGAAAATAATACAACTTTGGAACGCCCCGTTGCTGCCCTTGCTAAACGAAGTGCAACCATGACAGCTTCTGTTCCTGAATTATAAAATGCGACACGCTCTACACCCGTCAGCTCGGAAATTTTAGCTGCAACATCTCCTGCCAAATCTGACATAGGGCCCAATGGAGGCAATTGTTCCTGGAGGCTATCTGCTATTACATTTTGAATAAAAGCTGGATTATGACCAAATAGATTTACACCAAATCCCATCGTCAGATCCAAATACTCGTTCCCATCCAGATCCCATAACTTAGATCCCTCTGCACGCGTTGAAATGATGGGATACACCATTTCCTTCCAATACGAGCGAAATCCGGATACATTGCGATTATTCGCATGGACTAAACGTGTTTGGCCTGTTTTTAATTTGGAGCCTTTGGTTCTTGCGGTATACTTGGCTATAAATTGTTCAACATACTGGTTCTGAAGCGGTGATAATCCGCTCTCTTCATGAATCTTCAACGATTGATACGGTATAAAAGGTTTAGCTTCCTTCGAATCCGAATTGGGTTGGATCTCTTTGGTTGGTTTGGTTTCATTATGTTTGGTTTCATGATGTTTCATTTCCAAAAGAGGTGATTGAACAGCATTCATTTGTTCGCCTAACAGCACATTCAAACTTTTTAATTGAGATTCCATAAGCTGAATGGCAGACATCACAATTTGTTCCGACACATTCCCTGATGATTTTGCCGTGTTTATATTGTTCACAGATGCCAGATTTCGTTGTTCAGTATGCTCGTGCACTGTTTGATTGTTTATATTTTCAGATACATCATGATGCTTTATATTCTCTGACACATACTTAACTAAGGAATTAATATTTGTAAGGGTTTCAAAAAACATTTCCATCGGGATATCCAAACGGAACAGCTCTGAGATCTCCTTCTGAATTTGCACAAGAATGATGGAATCCAATCCCATTTGGAGAAAATGAGCTTGATGATCCAGCTCTTCCAACTTCAAACCAGATGCACGACTGATGCTTGTTTTAATCTTTAATTCAATATCGTTTGTATTCATCTCCATTTGAACCTCACTCCTCCCAGACCTATGCTCCGCTGGTATCGGCTGTTTAACTTCAATCCAACACCGTTTCTGTTCAAATGGGTATAACGGCAATGGAATTTTCGAAATGACTTCATGGTTATAAAACCTTTCCCAATCTATCACTGCCCCCTGTGTAAATAACTGACCGAGTTCATTTAAAGATTCTGCCTTTCCCTGAACATAGAGATGATCGCTAACAAGCGTTTTGTCTTTTTTGGCATAACCAAAATAAACATTTGACAGTTTGCTCTCTCCGCTTGCAATTCGTTTCAATTTTTCATGTAATTTTTGTGTACTCGTGACTACGATGGCAAGCCGATAATCCAGATTAGCCCTTCCCGTACTGGCTGTATAACAGATTTGTTGAATGGAAACATTCGTGTGATCGGTTAGATATTCATGATACGTTCTGACCAATTCATCCAGCGCCCGTTCCGTGGCAGCAGACAGAACAAATAGATTAGGCTCTTGGGACATCCTTTTATCTACTGTTTGGGAGGGAACATATTCTTCGAGGACCACATGCGCATTGGTACCACTGAAACCAAAAGAACTAACCCCGCATCGTAATGGGCCCTCTTCTTCACCAAAAGCCATTAATTCCTGATTCACATAAAAAGGTGAAGCTTCAAACTTAAGCAGGGGATTGGGCTTGTCAAAGTGAACTAATGGTGGAATCTTTCTATGTTGAAACATAAGAATAGATTTAATTAATCCAGCGATCCCCGCTGCTTCAAAGCCATGTCCAATGTTAGCTTTGGCAGATCCGATTGCACAAAATTGTTTCCGATCCGTATATTTCTCAAAAGCTTTACGCAAAGCATTGAACTCAACCGGATCACCTAATTTTGTCCCTGTTCCATGTGCTTCAATAAAGTTAAGCGTATCAGGAGAAATGCCGGCTTCTTTCCATGCCTGTTCGATCACATTGGTCTGTGACTCCGGGTTAGGTGCTGTGATTCCTACCGTCTTGCCATCCTGATTAATCGCACTTCCCTTAATCACACCATAGATATGATCCCCGTCCTTAATCGCTTGCTGCATTGGCTTCAACATGACCGACCCAACACCTTCACCAAATCCCGTGCCGTTGGCATCTTCGCTAAACGTTCTCGTCAATGCATCTGGAGATTCCATATCCAGTCCGATACTAATCGGTAATAATGCTGTTCGAATGCCTCCTGCGATTGCCATTTCGCAGTCTCCAGCGAGCAATCCTTTACATGCCATGTGAACAGCAACAAGTGAGGAGGAACAAGCGGTATCAATCGTTAAGGCCGGGCCTTTTAAATTCAAGAAATATGCAATTCTGCTCGCAAGTACAGATGGTAAATTTCCAATGATATAATTTTTGAGTTCTGCGGGGTAACTCGCCGTAACGAGCCGTTCGTAATCATATCCAACTTTGGAATACCCCACGTAGACGCCTACATTTCTTCCATTAATTCCTTCCCCTGCATAGCCAGCATCTTCAATCGTATGCCATGCCGTTTGCAAGAACATCCTTTGATTCGGGTCCATAAATTGTGCAGTTTTTGGGGTTATGCCAAAGAAAGAATAGTCGAATTGATCAATTTGATCCAAGTAACCACCCTTGATCCATTGAATTTCGCTCATTTCACTTTGCATGGATTGTATATAATCCGCTGCGTCTTTTATCCGACTTTCCGGGTAGTCCCGAATGTTATGCGTTCCATTTTCCAAAACACGCCAAAAATCGCCTGCATTTGATGCACCAGGGAGATTCAAAGACATACCGATAATAGCAACATCTTTGGATGGCGTATGATCCTCTTGAGTTTTGTTGACTTGCATGGTCTCGCTGTAGCCTCTAGCCAGATATGCTGCCAATTCAGTTATCGAGGGATAGGTAAAGAGGTCCGTAACAGCAAGTTCTTCTCCGTATTTTTGTTCTATACGTTCAGCGATTTGGGCCAGCTGTAATGAAGTTGCACCCATATCAAAATAGCTATCCTCAAGTTCAACCTTTTTCCCAACCAGCACTTCAGAAAATAGTGAAATCAATTCACGTTCTATGACTCGAACCGAAACAGCAGCCACTTCTTTTGCCTTGTCATTGTCATTCTTGATCCAGTCATGGATGAATGCAGATTCTGTTGAGAATTTGCCTGCTTCATACTGCTTGGCTAACTGATACCGCTGGATTTTCCCACTTGTTGTTTTGGGTAATTTTTTGATGGGCAGTACCTCTTTGACACTCCATCCCCCTTGTTTATATAGATGTCTTTTGATTTCTTTAACAAGAGGCAGGAAGTGTTCGATCTTTTTTTTGTACACGACAAACACAATAATTTCTTCACTTTGACTATTCGAATCATACACACCACAAGCAGCAACTCTTCCAAGTTCAATATCATGTAATTGTATGGCAACACGTTCAATGTCATGGGGATATACATTTTTACCATTGATAAAGATAATGTCTTTTTCCCGCCCTGTTACAACCAGTTTTCCGTTCATGATGAAACCCAGATCGCCCGTATTCACCCATCCGTCGCGCGTTAATAACTTCTCCGTTGCTAGTGAATTATTATAATAACCTTGGGTGACGTTATCCCCCTTGATTTCAATTTTTCCAATAACCAAATCGGGAACACTGTTCATTTCCTCATCGCAAATTCTAACATGGCAATAATCAACTGCCTCGCCAACGGCAACAAATGATGCCACATGTTCAGCATGTTTCTCGACTTCGATGACACGCTCCCCTAAGTTCAGATGTTCCCGGTGAACGTACACCGCAGTAAATTCTTCTTCTACCTTGGGAAAGGAAACGGCAACAGAGGCCTCTGCTAATCCATATACGGTAAACATGGCTGTTTTCTTTAAGTGATATGCTGACAATACATTTAGGAATTCATCACACACTTCGGGTAATATAGGTTCCGCCCCATTATAGATGACTCTGACAGATGACAGATCCCATCCCTCCGCTTTGTCTTCGCGAAAGAAATTCAGGAAATATTTATAACCAAAGTTAGGGGAAGACAGTATGGTTGCTTTGTGTTCATTTACTTTTTTCATCCATAGAATCGGTTTGCGGATAAATAATTCCGTTGGAAGCAAGTACTGATGAATTCCTGCCACGAGGGGTACGAGATGAAATCCAATCAAACCCATATCATGGGTAAGGGGCATCCAGGAGAGAAAACTATCGTTTAGACTAATTTGTGTGCCATTAATAGCAGCACTAGCATTATAAATGAGGTTTCGATGGGTCAGCATAACACCCTTGGGGTCGCCGGTTGATCCGGAAGAAAATTGAATAAATGCCAAGTCATCTGGCTTAGGCTCATCATATTTTACAGATTTATAATCATATACGTGGTCTTGTATCATTTCCGTTCTAGACTCTAGTTGATGATGCAAATCCAGTAATTTATGTTCTAAAGCGAACTTTCTCAGTTTATCCAGTACCTTTTCAGATGCAATCATGAAGGGGTTATTTAGCAATTCCCATATACGGCATACCTTCAAGTTTTGTTCTTCATCTTCACCAATACTTACAGGTACGGGGATCATTCCACCTAGTAAACAAGCCCAGAATGCGACTAAAAAGCGTTTGTTCTCTTGGATCTGAAAAATAATCTCTTGTTTAGGTTTAATTCCGATGGCTTGTAGATAACCTAAATACCCATGTGCTTCAGTAAATAATTGATGATAAGATATAAAAGTTTCACGTTTGTCCGCATCGATAAAACGAATACCGCGGTCCGTTATTTTACCTCTGTCGCGGATCACATCCACTAATGTTTGAAACTGGTTAGTATACATATCTCTCCTCCAAATATATCTTCTCTATCATGCTTATCTAATTATTTACACATATTTCAAGCAAAATTTTACCATAGAAATATATGTAAAATCAATCAATTTATTGTTACTATATGGTAAAATATAGAGATTGAATAGCTCATTTTTTTACATATTGATGACAAAACGTCTGAATATTCAACAACTTCAGAGCGTATCCAACGACAAACAGACCACCTCATAATGAGATAGCCTGGAATGTTCTAGAGGTCTTGTGAGCAAACAAAACGTACTAGATTGCATTAATTAACGCAGATTCATCTATTGAAATTTGTTTCGCTGTAAGAATCGAATGACATACCTGTAGAGCATCATTTATCTCTTCTTCGCTAAGTTTGTATCCATTCTTGTGTATTTGTTCCTTTACCCGTTGTAATTGATGAAATAACGGCTCAACCGTTTGGGTATATGCTATCGAATCTTGGTTATAATTCCGTGAAATGAGTGCGGTTACCATTAGTTCTGATAACAACTTTTTACGAATCGTTAACCGCTTATTCTTCCTTTCTTGTGTATTTGTAAGCATTAGTAAATCGGAAGGCTGACCAAGGGAATAAGGTACAGTACCCTTCGTTATTTTACTCATAAGACTAACTAACACATGTTTAGAACCCAACTCTATAACTTCAGTAACCCCATTTTCAACCAGATAAAGCATAGACTCTGACCATCTTACAGGCATCGTCATCTGCATGTTTAAGTAATCCACGACAGATCGATCACACTCATAGGGTGCTGCTGTAACATTTGAAATAATCGGGTATTTTGCATGGGCATATTGATATCGATCCAATTCAACTTTGAATTGTTCTGCTGCGGTTTGCATCATGGGAGAATGATAGGGACCACTTACATTGATATAAGAATGTTTCGTTCCCAGGGATTCTGTCCTTTTAATAATTTCTTGTATAGAGTGCCGATGTCCCGAAATGACAAACTGTTGGTCAGCGTTCATACAAGCCACACAGGCAGGGTGTTCTTTTGTTGAAACTTCTTCGCATATGTTTTGAAGTGTGTCTAATTGAATGTGTGAAATGGCCACCATGGTCCCTTGCTGATGCGGGTCTGCATTGTGCATAATGATCCCTCGTTGTCTCACAAGTTTAATAGCGTCACGAAAAGATAGAACACCAGCGCATACCAAAGCCGAATATTCTCCCAAACTATGCCCAGCCAAATAAGTGGGTCCCATCCCTATTTCTTGCATATAAACTTGATAAGCAATGACACTTACAGTCAAAAGTGCAGGCTGCGCGTTCATCGTCATTGTCAAATCATTCATACTGCCTTCAAAACAAAGTTTTCTTAAATCGAAAGAAATAGCATCACTGGCTTCTTCAAATAGCTTTTTAGCTACATCGAAGTTATTCCAAAAGTCTCTACCCATCCCAACCACCTGAGAACCTTGTCCAGGAAACAACAGAGCTACATTACTCATCCAGCATCCTCCATGTATAAACTTTATATTTCATGCACTCCGACAACTTAAAACCAATAAATTCCTTGTTTGCAAAATTTATAATAAACTTTCATTGGGAGTTATGCAATAATAAAGTCAAAAGGAGGGTCATCTATATCTATGAACGGAAAAAAATTCGTGATTCTTTTTGGGCTCCTCGTTGGCCTCTGTATTGGAACATTTAGTGTTGTTCTTTACTGGATCTTGTCTGTAGTCTGAGTACTAATGCAAATAGACACCTCCATTGAGGAGATGCCTGTTCCATTCTGATCTGATCATTCAAGACTCACGATTCTCCTTATCCTCAGAGAAACGGATTCCTCTTTATTTCAGATCCGATTTTTTCGCTCACTTCGTTCTCTTTATCACTCAACATCTGATCTGAAGATGGCACAGTTGAATAGTCGTCCTGTAATACAATTACATACAGCCCCTTACCTGGAATCCTAACTTGACATACAGAATTTTCTTTGTTCATGTTGATCAGCTGCTCCATTAAGTCTGAAGCCGTTATAACTTCTTTCATCCGAATCCCCTCACCTTTCTACGGATTTATACCTACTGCGAACGGACGTGCCCCCACCGGAATGGTAGCAATCACCGTATTCGTTTCGCCATCGATCACAGAAATGGTATTGTCATCTTGATTGCTTATATAAACTCGATTGGTTAACGGATTGGCGCCCGCTCCGTTTGGATTAATCCCGACCGGAACAGTAGCAATCACGGTATAGGTTTCGCCATTAATGACGGAGACATCGTTACTATTAAAATTCGCAACATAAATGCGGTTGACTGGTGTGTTATCTCCCTCCATTTCAAGTTCAGAAGAGACTAATCGATGTGCGGCAACTAGCTGACCAGTTTCATTTTTGCCCCACACGGAAATCTCCGTCTGCTCCATAGCTACACCTTCAACTGTAAAGACAAATTCAAACGCATCAAGATTGGCAAAATAAGTTCTTGTCACTACCTGATCCGGAGCAAGTGAAATCTGCTCGCTGACATATAAAGTCCTCGTAGCGGTCAAATTATACCCTTGTATCAAAACAACGGATTCATCCAGAGAATTCCTATTATCAATTTTAACGGTAACTTGTTGTGTTGGCCGTACATCACTGACGGCATTATTCTCGATAGGTCCGGTTGATAGAATGGCCATTTCGATTCTCTCCTTCACTTAGATGTTATGGTTTGATTAGAGAACCCTTTTGTAAAAATATAAATTGATCTGTTTAAACCAAAATAAAGACCCTGCAATAATATATGCAGGGTCTTAAATAAGGTTTGGGACAAAGGATATACCTATTACCCGTTTTTATCTCTCACCTTGTTTTCTTTAACAAGTGATCAATCCATACTTCACAAAACTATGATACAATCCATCTTCCTCTACTGTTCCAGTAATATCATCTGCAATGGCTTTCAGTCCAGGCTTTGCATTACCCATGGCAATTCCGACGTTACAAAATTCCAACATCTCGGCATCATTCATGCCATCACCAATGGCGAATGTATCTTGCTGTGACATGCCCAGATGCTCCAACAAATCGGCGATCGCAATCGCTTTGTGAATGCCAGGGATCATCAGTTCACCACTTCCTTCACCAAAGATCGGCACAGTGCACTGAATGACTTCGAATTTCCCTTCAAACTCTTGCTTGATCCGCTCAAACGGGATGGCTGAGCTCTCCAAGAAACATACTTTGTTTACATCATCCTTATACAGGTCGGCCTCTCCATACGTTAATCCGGCAATAAACGGGTGCGGTTTCAGCTCCTTCTTCTCTCTGGCTACAGGGTCATTCTCCACATCACCATAGATGCGGCGTTCCAGGTGAGGTTGAAGATTGCTACTCGCATACAGAGCCGAATTGGATTCAAGGTAGAAGTCAATGCCGTTTTCATTGAAAAAATCCACCATATGTCGAACATCTTCCGCTGTTACCCTTTTGTGATATAACACGTCCTTGCCAAACTCCACATAACCCCCACCTGCACCAATCAGACCATCGAATCCGACATCCCAGATGGAATCATAAATTTCTGCTTTGGATCGGCCTGTACATAAATAGAGCAGATGCCCATTCTCACGAGCCTGTTTGCAAGCCTTCTGTGCTGACAACGGAATACTTCCATCATCGTCAACCAATGTGCCATCAATATCAATAAAAACAATTTTCCGCTTCGTTTCGTTCATCTGCTTAGCCCCCATCATGTATGTTGTCTATGTCTAACCGAGCGAGTGCCGACAGGCATTTTCCTTATACAAAATTACCTATTCCGTGGTGTTCGCTGATCGATCAACTTCTCCAAAAATCCGGCAAAAGAATCCGCGTATACTTCTCCCCCATTACCATCACAATGTCATTTTCCTTCAATAAATTCCAATGGTCACTTACGTGCGAACTTGTCCATATGTACGGTTTGCCAGTCATCATCCTGCTCAGCAATAACCGTAAACCCTTGGCGTTTCCAGAAATCTACGGCTCCTGGCAAAAAGCGATGTGTATGCAAATACAGCGTCGTATAGTGCATATCCTTCACCACATTCTCCAGTTCCTTTAACATCATCGAACCAATGCCGTATCTGCGATACTCAGGATCTACATAACATTTCACAATTTCGGCTGCAGACTGAGCTTCATATCGTCCTTCCACGGCTTCAATTCGCCCATCATATGGCAAAATCCCAATAGAACCAACGATGCCCGCATCCCCCATCATTGCAACAAGAAAGATCGCATCGTTAGAGTCCAGATAATGTTCTCTGAACTGCTCGAAGTCCACAGGCAATTTCGTATGACCCATCATTGGAAACACTTCTCTGCGTACACGCATGGCAAAATCAATGGCATCATGAATCTGGTGTGCCTGAACTGGTGTGACTGTTGGTATACTCTGAAGTTGTGTCAATAAATCCACATTCCTTATCCTCTGTATTAGGAGCTACTTCTTGGCCTCCTTGAATCTTGTTCATGCCAAGATCGGCTCTCTTCATCTCATCTTACCGAATTTATCCCGTCCTATCAATCTATCTGTACTACTAACCAAATTGAAAGAGTGCCCACGCAGTCTGATAGAGTTCGCATACGATAAGGCGTGTCACAATCCATATTGGAGGGAGAAACGCTCATGTGGTTATGGTTAGGTGTTTTTGGTTTCATTTTGCTAGCAATAATCGTGTTCGTGTATCGTTATCTGGACCGACGTGCCGAGAGCAAGTTTCACCCTCATGCTCCCAAGCAGCTCTTAGTCAAATTCAAGGAAGGTACAACCGAGGATGAGATGCACACCCTTCACAAAAAAGGGAGATGTAAGGTCGCTGAGACCTATGAAGATTTAGGATGGTACCGTGTGGAATCCCGCAAAAAAATGCACCGGATGCTTAAACATTACAAAGATCATGAGTTTATTGAACATGCAGAGCCGAATTACCTCGTTGAGGCTTCCTTCACTCCTAATGACCCTTTCTTTCCTTATCAGTATAACCTGTCCAAAATCAATGCACCCGCTGCATGGGACATTACTCAGAGTAACAGCTCTGTCAAAATCGCCATTATTGATACCGGTGTACAGCTGAATCATCCAGAATTGGCCTCCAAGCTCCTTCCCGGTTATGATTATGTTGATTATGATAACATCCCTGAGGACGGGAACGGTCACGGCACCCATGTAGCTGGGATCGCTGCCTCCGTTACCAACAATGGTGTGGGTATTGCAGGCGCTGCACCACTCGCATCCATCGTTCCGCTCCGAGTACTGGATAACAGCGGGCAAGGAACGATAGGTAATGTCGGTAACGGGCTTGTCTATGCTGCCAATAACGGTGTACAGGTTGTTAACCTGAGCCTTGGTGGTCCGATGGGAGACGCTTTCCTTCAAGCTGCCGTACAATATGCTTGGGATCGAGGAGCTGTGATTATTGCTGCAGCCGGTAACGACAACACTTCATTCCCAATCGTACCCGCCTCGTATCCCAACGTGATTGCCGTTGCTTCAACCAACCCCTCCGATCTCAAATCCAATTTCTCCAACTATGGTTCCTGGGTGGATATGGCTGCCCCGGGTGATACCATACTATCCACATACCTGGGTGGTTCCTATGCCTACCTTAGCGGTACGTCCATGGCTGCCCCTCATGTGGCTGGAGTAGCTGCACTTCTTGCTGCACAAGGAAAAACAAATGCTCAGATTCGGGATGCGCTGTGTTTCGCTTCTGATCCGGTATCAGGCTCCGGGATCTACTGGACATATGGTCGACTGAATGCTTATCAGAGCTTGCAGGTGCCATAATACACCTACTATCGCTCATGATTGCACACATGGCATATCCTTTCCATTTTTACACAAATAAAAAAACGAAGGGGCATCTGTAAGTGAGATGCTCCTTCGTTTGGTTAGAAAGTATTCGATGTTACACGTTTGCTGCCCAAAGCTCTATTTCAATTTTAATCTCTGGTAGACCTAATGCCGTAATATATCCAATCGTCATTGCAGGATAATCCGTACTAAATAATTGTCCCCACTCGGCATATAAGAAATCCCAATCGATTTCCTCGGTTGCCCATACGTTCACTTTGATAATATGTTCAGCATCTAAGCGCTCAGATTCGAGCACTGTTTTAATATTATTAAATGTATTAGTGACTTGCTCATTCAGACTCTCTGGAAAGAGTCCATTATGATCTGCTCCAATTTGACCCGAAGTCACAAATAATTCTGCATTCCTCGGGATTCTTGTAATATGCGTGTACTGACCTACAGGAGCTGGCATATTTTCTGGATTTGTTCTAGTAATTTTGTCAATATTCATTTGGATTACCTCATCATTCTTAAGATTTTTCTGCGTTATTTCCTAGTTTTCTTCCGATTTTGGGCAGACTTCACCCTTGGAATAGATTCTAGAAAAAGACAGCAGTGGAGTATCCATATCCCGAAGATATAAACGCAAGTGATTTTTTCTTCATGAGCGGATGCTCCTCCCTTCTTAAGTGACAAGATTCTCTTCATTTCTTTATTATATCTGAAAGCCGCATCAAGGGTCAAATTCATCCCCTCATAAACAAAGAGCAATCCCATAATAACGAGACTGCTCTTTGTCTATTCTATAGCGCCAATCACCTTGTATCAGAAATATTGTGCGCCATTGTTCGCAATGACATCTTTGTACCAGTGGAAACTCTTCTTTTTCACTCTGCGAAGTGTGCCCGTGCCATCATTATTTCTGTCTACATAGATATAGCCATACCGTTTCTTCATCTCTCCGGTACCCGCACTGACCAGATCAATCGGTCCCCAGCTTGTGTAACCTATGAGCTCTACACCGTCTTGGATTGCTTCAGCCATCTCGGCAAAATGACTATTCAAATATTCGATGCGATAGTCATCTTCAACGGAGTCATTATCTAACAACACATCGGTTGCCCCAAGTCCATTTTCTACGATAAACAACGGTTTGCCATAGCGGTCATGCAGTTGATTAAGCGTAATTCGAAGTCCCTTCGGATCAATGGTCCATCCCCATTCGGATGCTTGAAGATATGGATTCTTCACCGAACCAAATACATTGCCTTCTGTCGAATCTTTCAAAATCTCAGGGTCCGTACTTGTACAACGGCTTGCATAGTAGCTAAAACCGATATAATCAACCGTATTCTGCATCAATATATCTGCATCTTCCGGTTGCATGTCAATCCGAATATCATTTTCCCTGAAAAATCTTTTGGTATAACCCGGATATGCTCCCTTCGACTGCACGTCGATGAAGAAGAACGATTCGCGGTCTTTCTCAATGGCCTTCCATACATCATCTGGATTAGAGCTGTATGGATAAACCATTCCAGCGGCTAACATACACCCGATCTGTGCACCCGGTATGATCTGATGACAAGCCTTAACTGCAAGTGCACTCGCTACCAATTCATGATGTGCTGCCTGATACAGGACCTGATCTTTGTCTTCACCATCCTGCAGAACAATCCCCGCTCCAATGTACGGGAGATGCAGCAACATATTGATTTCATTAAACGTCATCCAGTATTTCACTTTATTCTTGTATCGATTGAACAATGTCGTCGCATATTTCTCAAAAAAATCGACCATTTTGCGATTCTTCCAACCGCCGTAAGTCTTGACCAGATGTACAGGTACATCGAAATGGCAGATCGTCACGACAGGTTCAATATTGTATTTCAATAACTCATCAAAGACATCATCATAAAATTGCAAGCCTGCTTCGTTTGGCTCCGCTTCATCGCCATTAGGGAAAATCCGTGCCCAAGCAATGGAAAGCCTCAGGCACTTAAATCCCATTTCTGCAAATAACGCAATATCTTCCTTATATCGATGATAGAAGTCGATGGCTTCATGTGAAGGATAAAATTCCCCTGCTTTTGGCTCATACGATTCCAGGTTACCCAGGGCAATATTCCATCGATTGGCACCAATCGGAATCAGATCTACAGTTGTTAAACCTTTCCCACCTTCCAGATAAGCACCTTCCAATTGATTCGCTGCGGTTGCTCCTCCCCAGAGAAAATTCTCCGGGAAGGCTGTAAATTTTTCATTCATTGAGACGTTCCTCCTATACCATCTGTGATTCCAATTAGCTTAATACCGTGATCAATTTATCTTTCTCATGAACGGATGCCTCTTTTGTTCCTACAACGTCCAGATAACTTGAAGTATTAGTGACAATGATCGGTGTAACTGTCTCATATCCTGCATCCTTAATCGCTTGTAGATCAAACTCAACAATCAGGTCACCAGCGTTAACACGGTCTCCATCTTTCACATGAGTTGTAAAATGTTGACCTTTCAGCTTTACCGTATCCTGTCCAATATGGATCAGCATCTCTACACCATCATCGCTTACAAGACCAATAGCGTGTTTGGTACGATATACGGTTTGAACAACACCTGTGATCGGAGATACCACTCTGCCACTGGTTGGACGGATTGCAATCCCTTTACCCATGTGCTCTCCTGCAAACGTTATGTCATTAATTTCGTTCAATGCAACAACTTCACCAGCCATTGGGCTTACAATTTCGTATCTGCTGTTCGGATTTGGATCAAGTACAGGTGCTGGAGCTGGAGCTGGTGCAGCTTCCACTTTGTCTTTGAACCCAACCACGTACGTCAGAATAAAACCAAGGACAAATGCGATACCACATGCAACCAGAGCCATATAGAAACCAGAATCAACACCTGTTGCTTTATTAATGAAACTTGGGAATCCGAATACTCCCAGTCCACCAAAGATGTATAATTTCGAACCGGCCAGTCCCAAGATACCACCACCGATACCACCAGCAATACAGCTCATGATAAATGGTTTTTTCAGTGGAAGTGTCAGACCGTAGATAGCTGGCTCGGTTACACCGAAGATCCCAGAGATGAAGGCCGGAATACCTAAAGATTTCAATTTGGTATTTTTGGTTTTCAGTATAACGGCAAGTACAGCACCGATTTGAGCAAAGGAGGCAGCAAAAGACATGGCAATTACCGGATCAGCCCCAGAAGTACTCAAGTTAAGAAGCATGACTGGCACGAGTCCCCAGTGGAGTCCAAACAGTACAAACACTTGCCACAATCCACCGATAAGCAAACCTGTAACCACTGGACTTAAATCGTAGATGCCGGTTGCTCCTGCACCAATCAACTGGCCTGCCCAAGTGGATACTGGACCAATCAGTATGAACGTTGCCGGAACGATAACGAGCAATGTAAAGAATGGAACAAGGAACGTGCTAACAACTTTAGGAATAATATTTTTAAAGAATCTTTCAATTTTAACAGCGAAGAATGTAGCAATAATGATTGGAATAACCGATGTTGAATAACTCATCAGAATAACTGGAATACCCAGGAACGTAATGTGAATCGGTGATTCAATTAACGTACCCGCAAACAGGGTGTACAATGGATCTCCAGCAGTCAAACCAGACAGCGAAGGATAAACTAACGAAGCACCTATCGCCATTCCCAGGAACGGTGAACCGCCAAATTTCTTGATTGCCGTATAACCAAGGAAGATTGGGAAGAAGTAGAACAGACAGTCACCCGTTGCATTTAACAGTTGGTACGTTCCAGAAGTTTCCGTAATCCATCCAAAGGATAAAAACATGGCTGTAAAACCTTTGATCATACCTGTTGCAGCCAGCAAACCGAGTAACGGTGTGAACACACCGGAGATCATGTCGATAAATCGACTGAACAATCCAACTTTCTTGCCTGAGTTGTCTGCTTCCTCTTCAAATTGACCTTCACTTGGGAAATTCCCCGCTTTAACCACTGCTTTATATACATCCGGCACTTCATTGCCGATAACGACCTGATATTGTCCACCACTTTGCATGACGGTAATAACACCTGGCAGATTTTTAAGTTCTTCCGTTTTGGCTACGCTTTCATTTTTAAGTTTAAACCGCAGTCTTGTTACGCAATGGAATACACTGTTTACGTTCTCGCGACCACCTACACGTGACAGAATGTCCTTAGCTAATTGATCGTAGTTGCTCATTGTAATTCTCCCTCTCTAAGTAGACTCCCCATGACTTTTGAAACAAATAAAACCTGAACCACTGAACATACACAACATACCGGATCGTCCGGAAATCAGTCGTGTTATTCAGCAATTCAGGTTTTGCCCTTAACGGTTGCAACCCTGTAAGGCTGTACACATTGGTATTTAATTATTTGGATAACGAAAGTAAGTTGCATTCCATACCCTCTGAACTGAGGATGGTCGGCATTGCCTGATTGAACAGTTACAACCCGATTGATGTATGCGCTTACTTCTTGAACTCATCATAGTACATCTGAACTACGTTTGCAACACTTATTTTTATTAAATTCATAAATGCATTAAAGTGACCTAAAATACTAAAAAGAGATGCTTTCGAAAGCATCGAAAGCGTCCCTTTTTAGCATAATGTCCACATTTCTAAATACGCACTGAAGCAGAATTAACCAATAACAGTAACCAATTTATCCTTTTCTTGCACTTCCCGATTTGTTGTAGCAACCACGTCCAAATAATCTGCCGTATTGGTCACAATAATCGGTGTTACGGTCTCATATCCCGCCTCAATAATAGCTTGAATATCAAATTCAACGATCAGATCACCAACACTCACACGATCTCCGTCTTTCACATGGGCAGTGAAATGTTGACCTTTGAGCTGTACCGTATCCTGACCGATATGGATTAGAATCTCTACACCTTGATCATCCACAAGTCCAATCGCATGTTTGGTACGATAAATCGTCTGTACCACACCATTAATCGGAGATACAACTCTCCCACTGGTTGGACGAATAGCAATCCCTTTACCCATATGTTCACCAGCAAATGTAGCATCGTTAATTTCTTGCAAAGGAACCACCTCACCCGTCATTGGGCTGGCAATTTCGTAACGATTGTTTGGATTAGGCTCAAGTGCAGCCTTCTCTTCTTTTACTGGCTCTGGAGCCTGTTTGACAGCCTCCGGATTAGCAGGATCTTTGAATCCTACAAAATAAACGAGAACAAAGCCTAGTACAAAAGCAATGATAGTGGCAATCATGGCCATCCAGAATTCATAGTTAATCCCTGCTGTCGGACTAATAAGCGCTGGAACACCAAAGATGCCTGAAGCAAATACAAACATTTTGGAACCTGCGAATCCAATAATACCACCAGCTACTGCAGAAGAAATACAACTCATAATAAATGGTTTTTTCAGTGGCAAAGTAAGACCATAGATAGCAGGCTCAGTTACACCAAAAATCCCGGACACAAAGGCAGGAACCCCCAGTGATTTGAGTTTGGTATTTTTCGTTTTAAGCATAACGCCAAGAACGGCACCGATCTGAGCAAAAGAAGCAGCAAACATCATCGCCAGAATCGGATCTGCTTTCAGAGTGGACAGATTCAGCAACATGATGGGTACGATACCCCAGTGTAACCCGAAGATCACCAATACTTGCCACAATCCACCAACAACAATACCGGTTACTAACGGACTCAAGTCATAGATGCCCGATACCCCGGCACCAATCAGCTGACTTGCCCATGTTGCGATTGGACCAATCAAGAGGAATGTTACGGGTACAACAATCAGAATGGTGAAGAATGGCGTAAGGAACGTTCTCACAACAGAAGGAATGATCTTTTTGAAGAACGCTTCTACCTTTGCTCCAAAATAAGCAGCAATAATAATCGGAATGACGGATGAGGAATAACTCATCAAGATAACGGGAATACCCAGGAACGTGATATGAATCGGTGATTCAAACAATGTGCCTGCAAACAGCGTATAAAGCGGTTCCCCACCACTAAGACCGGATAAGGTCGGATATACAAGTGATGCTCCGATGGCCATCCCGAGGAATGGTGATCCTCCGAATTTTTTCATTGCTGTGTAACCCAGGAAGATTGGGAAGAAGTAGAACAGACAGTCACCAGCAGCATTCAACAATTGATATGTGCCTGAAGCCGGGTCCAACCATTCGAGAGAAGTAAACATGGACAGGAAACCTTTGATCATCCCTGTTGCAGCTAGCAAGCCGAGAATTGGTGTAAATACACCCGAGATCAAGTCGATAAACTGACCCAAGAGACTCTCTTTTTTACCGGAAGATTCTGACTCATCACTTGAGACCGGTTCATCCGCATTCATATTACCCACCTGTAACAAAGCTTTATACACATCAGACACTTCGTTACCCACAACGACCTGGTATTGTCCACCACTTTGCATTACCGTTATGACTCCAGGCAGATTTTTGAGTTCGTCTGTTTTGGCATTATTGTCATTTTTTAATTTGAAACGAAGTCTGGTCGCGCAGTGCACCACGCTGTTAATGTTCTGTTTACCGCCAACGCCAGACAGAATGTCTTTGGCTAATTGCTCGTGTTTCATGAAGTCTTTTCTTCCTTTCTGGCTAGACACGGATTCGAAGCATATTGGAGAGAATAAAAAAACCTGAACATCTGAATGTACGGAACATCCGGTTAACGGTATGTTCTGTCATTCAAGCGTTCAGGTTTTGCCCTAGTGGTTGCAACCCTGCAAGCTGATCTATGGGATTATTCAGAAGTTGCATTCACAACTCTCTCAATATGAATCGTTAAGTACATCATTTCTTCGTCAGTTAGTTGATACGTGTAGTTGCTTTCAATGAATTTCTTGATTTTCTCCGAGCACTTGTGCGCTGCTGGATACTTTTTCTGAATCATCAGAAACAGTTCATCATCGTTGTTGCTCTTGTAATGTTTTCCCTTCACCAAACGTTGGGCGAAAAACTTCAAATGCGTCACAAAGCGATAAAATGTCAGTGAGTTCTCATCAAAATCAATCTTGAAATGATACTTGATGATTGTCAAGATTTCCTGCATGACCTGCGTCATACTCTTGATGTTGGGCATTTCCTCATTCAAAGCTGCATTGACAAAGTGAAGTGCCATAAAACCGGCTTCGTCCTCGGGCAAGATCACACCAAACTGATCACAGATCATATTGAGCGCTTCCATTCCGACTTCATATTCCTCTTTGTATAACTGCTTTGTCTCCCAGATTAAGCCGTTGCGTATGGGCAGATTCTTGCGATACCGCTCAATGGCAAAGTGAATATGGTCTGTGAGATGTAAGTAAATGCTCTCATTTAATTTCTTTCCAAGTTTTAGCTTGGCGTAAGCGATGATTTCCTCGGATACTTTCATGTATTCCAGAGGAATGCTTGAGATTAATGCCTTGAAGTTTTCCTGAATATCTTCATTCTGTAAAGTAAATATCTTGTCGATATGCTGCTCGGAAACCATATCACCCGCCCGCTTCTGATAAGCAATCCCCCGGCCAATGATAATAACTTCCTGTTCGTCATTCATTGCAACTACAGCATTATTGTTCAGCACCTTCTCGATTTTCACTTTATCACTCCAATATACAGAAAAAGACAAACCAATCCCTTTTCTCAAGGTATACGGCTTTGCCTGATTCAACAGTTACAACCCGATATGTTGTACGCGCTTCCCTCATAATATTACAAATTTCTACACAGTGCAACAAAAAGTTAATATCGAATTAGCATGACTCCCGATCTAGGTAAATATACTCACAGGAGTGTGCAAAACATGAATTATTTTACAAGGATTTATGGTTTAATGTTTTTTGCTTTCTTTCTCCAGTTCCGCTTCAATTCTTCGATTAATCGTGTCCATTTCTTCTAGATCCAAACGATCAACTTGAGTGTATTCTTTATCCATCTCGTACTCTTTCGCCTCGCCTTTGTTCATTAACCCCAGATGATTCTTGATGTCTCGGATATCTTCACGCATATGCATCGTCTGACGGTAATGATCTATCACAAGTGCGAAAACAATGCCCCCGGCCAGTATTGGACCGAATGGGATCAGATAACATAAAACAAGTCCTATGAGCAAAAATATAACAAAATACATATATAGTGCCCCTCTCATATAAAGTATCTACTTTGCTAAGTTAGACGTTTCTCAGATTACAAATTAAAGCGTTCCTGGATTAACTGTGCCACTTCATCCGGGCTCTTATGTGTGTTATCGATCCGTATGTAGTGTTCATGCGTGATTTCTTCTGCTTCCGAGTTCAGTCGATATTTCTTCATCGTATCAAGCAAATCTCGCTCAGACCACGCGATGTCACGTTTTGTTGGCTTATGCAGCAGCCGATGCGGACTCTTGTTACGCTCCAGTCTTTCCGATGGATCAGCCTCCAGTTCCACATAACAGACCTGTCCTCCATTAGATTCGAATAACTCCCTGATTTGACGAATGTACTCTCCGTCTTTCGCCAAATCAAACGCCCATACAAAAGTAAAAATCAAACCCGGCAAATCACTCTTTGCCACTTCTTCAAAAATCTCCTGCCGGAACAGACTCACCAGTCTTTTGCCTTGTGGTGTACCATAGCTGAAATAAGGAGACACCAATTCAATGGTCATATGGTTATGAAACAATTTAAGCTTTGTTATCTTCTCCAGTTCTTGCCCAACCGTCATTTTGCCCACAGCCTGCGGACCAAAAATAATCACCAATTTCATTCGATCACTCCTGACAAGGTAGTGTGCATTCCATTAATTCAATTTTATGGACATTAAACTCTATGATACCTTCTTTAGGACAAATAAAAAAGAGGTTTCAAGTGATTCCCTCAACGCTCGGGGCCTTGAAATCTCTTATCTTAAATGAAATATGTTTATTTTAACTTAACGTCCAATCAGTACCCATCCCCACTTCATCCGGCGCAATCCCATCGCGCAGATCCATGAGATCAGGAGCGCGACAATATAAGATAGAATGATACCCAGGCTGAAATGCCGAGCCAGTTCATCTGTGAATTCACGTCTCCAGAAGAGCAGCACAAGTGGGTGCATTAAAAACACACCGAACGCAACTGTACCCAAGGAGTCCAGAACATGCGTAGCTTTACGAACTTCAGTATGTTTTCCTGTGCCGATTCGTTCACTAAAGATCAGTAGGAGCAAGCAGGCTGACAACGTAAATAGATTTCGGAACAGGAACAGCACGGTATAGGTTACCACCGGGTATGCAGCAAAAGCGGTTTTGATATAAGCATTACCATATATAAAAATGGCACCTCCGCTCAACAACGCAGCTATAAGCACGTAACGGTGAGTATACAGTTTATTCAATGCCCACTCAAAGTTCAGCCCAACCCATGCGCCAAAACCAATCACGATCAGATAACTGGGTAACAAACTTCCTGTTCGTTCGAAGTGAAACTGCAAATGTAGTGCATAGAAGATCGCTTGACCCGCAATAAAGAATAATGGCAAATAACGATTAAAAAAACGATAGCGAGTCAGGGACAGAAGCCATGGAAAAACGATATAGAATTGAAGAATAATCAGAAAAAAGTACAAGTGTGTATGAGCGGTTCCCATCACTAATTGTTTGGCAAATTGAACACCATGAGTCAAAGGTTCTTTGCCCGCAAGCAGCTGTTTAATGGCAAAATAGATAAGGGACCACACTACATAGGGTACAAATACATAGAATAAACGCTTTTTATAAAAAGCGAGCATCCAACCCTTCTCATTCACCTTGGAGCTGTAGTTGTAGAATAAGACCAGGGATGACAGGAACAGAAACGCTGGAACGGCAAATTGCAGGAACGTGTTCCAGAAGTAATACACATCATGATCTAACGTGTGTTTGGGGTAATGCGCAACTGCTGTTGAAGTCGCATGGATGGCTACCACTGCCATGATGGCAAAAGCACGATAGAGATCCAGATACTCAATACGCCGGGGCCGATTAACCGGTTGATTCATAAAGATAACCTCACTTGTGCCTGATATGGGATGATAGTTTCCGGCCGCAATCCAGATTCTATGCTTCATTTTAATCAGCACACGAGGGTAATACAATCATAATCCATATTATTTTCGTTATATTACATCATTATTCTTCATTATTCGACATTTTCTATCCAGAATCGTTCAACAACGTTGCCATCGGACTCCACATAGTCTTCATCCCGAATGCCACCATTTCGAAGGATAACCCTTCTGGAAGGCTCATTAACCGCATCGCATACGACCAATACTTTGGAGATTCCAAGTTCTATCGTTTTCTCTAAAGAAAGCCTGAGAATTTCTGAACCATAACCATTGTGTCGTTCTCCTGGACAAATACCATATCCAATATGTCCTCCACTGTTGAACAATTTGTCGTTAAGCTCATGCCTTATATTCACGGCACCCACAATTTGTTGACTCTCCGTGACCAGCCAGTATGTACTGTCTTTGACCCAGCCTTCCGGGATGTCAATCCCTTGTTCATTGCGCTGCAAAAACGCCAACATCTCATCGAACGCATAAGGATCTTTGGAAATGACCCAAGGTACCATCAATTCTCCACTTTTGACCCAGTCTTCATAAAATGCCAAATACGCATCCTTGTATGCTCGTGATGGTTTAATTAATCTAACGTGTTCTTTCCCCATGACCCGTATTTCCTCCCAACAGATATTGATATTGCCACGTTCTCTCTTCCAGGACACGACGTTCTTGCTCTTCCATCAAACAGTCATAAAAGATAGCTTTCACTGCATACGTTGCGGCATGCACCGCATGGCCTTTGACATGGGCCGTTGCAGCTGCGTGTCCCGCCGCACGAGATGCAGCAGAGGCAGCGATATTATCGGCTTCCCGTGCAGCAGCATGAGCTGCAAAAGCCGCCTTTCGAGCATCAACCATGGTAATCTCTCCACGGATCCAACCTCTTCCTGCATTAATGGCATCACGGGCGCGGAGATCCTCCAACTGGTACGCCTCAAATATAGGCAAGACACGTGCCGCACACTCCGTAGCCCAACAGGCCAATGTATGGTGATCTTGTTGCTTAGCCAAATCCTCTATTTCGCGGCGCAAAGGTACATCTTTGAATGCAGGTTCTGCCATGGTCATGCTCCTTTCATTGTTCAAATACTACAAATTCACTCTCAGACAAGTTCCAAAAAGGACCTGCGTGTGCAGATCCTCTTCAAGTGTACCTCTTATCGCTTTTTCTATCATTATACGGACTCTGTCAATGTTGCCTCCTGAACACCCCGTTCATTCTTCGTATCCGTGTCTTTGTACGTGAATTGGTAACTCCCAGATCCAAGTGTGACTTCAACATCGTCTCCAATACTTTGAATATTCTCGACTTCACTTACCTGATCCAACGGGTTCCCTTGCTCCAGAATGATCTGTGCACCTGCTCCAGGAAGACGTACCGTACCTCTTGTGTTGGCGGGAATATGCACCCGAATCTCCATTTCACCCTCCGCCAGTCGGTGCCAGCTTGAAGCAACTTGACCATACATCGTCTCCAGACTCGCTTCTACCCAATCCAGTTCAGGTCCGGGTTGCGGCTCTATATGCACCATTCGGAATCCTGGCTGATGTTCATCGGACCGAATGCCAGCAACATAACGATACAGCCATTCTCCAATCGCACCGTACGCATAGTGGTTAAATGAGTTCATATCAGCACTCCAGAGACTTCCATCCTCTTTGATCCCATCCCAATGTTCCCAGACAGTCGTTGCGCCTTGAGTCACCTGATATAACCAGGACGGATAATCTTCTTGAAAAAGTAATGTATAAGCCAGGTCGTGAAGTCCCGCATCACTCAGTACCGGATTCAGATAAGGTGTGCCCACAAAGCCTGTAGTAAGATGATTCCCTGCCTCTCTCACAAGTTTCTCCAATTGTTCAACTGCACGAGTTCGGGCAGTGGCGTCCAGCAGGTCAAACTGGAGTGCAAGAACATGCGCTGTTTGCGTTGGAACAGCGATTTTCCCAGCTGGAGTCACGAATTCATTTCGAAACGCATGAACAATGTTTGTATGCAACTGCTTGTAATATTCAGCATCGTCTGTCTTTCCAAGTACCTCAGCCGCTTTTTGAGTTAACGCAACCGAATAGGCATAGAATGCAGTCGCCACATAGTCCGTGTCCGTTGCGCCGACATAACTATCGGGCTTGGAGTCCAGTCCCAGCCAATCGCCAAAGTGAAATCCCGTGTTCCACAGATACGGATTGTCACCCTGCACGTGAATGTATTCGACCCACCGCTTCATACTCTCATATTGCTCGGCCAGTAATCTGGCATCCCCATACATCTCATAGATGGTCCATGGACAGATGACGGCTGCATCACCCCAAGCGGCGGAGGAATGACTGGTGTCTCCCCATCCTTCTGACGTGGAACTTCTCAGATCCGGAACGAAGAAAGGAATACCGCCATCTTCTCCCTGATCCGCTTCCAGATCCCGTAGCCATTTGGTGAAGAAGGGAGCCGTATTCATCAGGTAGGAAGATGTGCGGACAAACATCTGTGCATCACCCGTCCATCCGAGCCGTTCATCCCTCTGTGGACAGTCTGTCGGCACATCCAGGAAATTCCCCTTTTGCCCCCACAATATATTGTGATGCAGTTGGTTCACCAGTGGACTGGAGCATGAGAACTGACCTGTTTGCTCCATATTTGAGTGCAGCACTATTCCGGTGAATTCATCCAGACGAACGTGTTCCGGGAAGCCAACCAGCTTCACATAGCGAAAGCCTTGGAATGTAAAATGCGGTTCAAATGTTTCCACGCCATCCCCCTTGCAGGTGTAGCGAATACACTGCTTGGCGGCGCGAAGATTATCGGTGTAAAAGTTGCCTTCATGATCCAAGATCTCAGCATGGTGCAGCTCAACCGTCTGACCCGCCTTACCTTGAATGCTGAATCTCACCCATCCCACCATATTCTGCCCCATGTCTATTACACGATCTCCCTGTGGAGTTGTCAGCAAAGCAATTGGCTGTAACTGTTCGACTTGGGTGACGGGTACGTTCTCCTGCGCAACGATGATACCTTTCGGGTGCTCCAATACGTTTACGGGTAACCAATTCACTTCAGATGAATCCGACCAATCGGACTCCATTCGTGCATCATACGTCTCCCCCATATAGATGTCCGACATACGAATGGCACTTGGAGCCGCCGTCCAATCCCCGTTAGATAAAATAGATTCCTCCGAACCATCTGCGTATTTTATGTGCAATTCCAGCAGCAATGCGGATGTTGAACCGAATATCTCCCTTTCTTTATTCCAGCCAAGATACCCTCGGTACCAGCCATCTCCCAGATTAGCACCTAATGTATTCTGTCCATCCTGAAGCAGGTGGGTAACATCATAAGTTTGATATTGTAATCGCTTACGATAAGAGGTCCAGCCAGGTGTAAAATAATCTTCTCCTACTCTTGTGTTGTTCATATGCAACTCGTATAATCCAAGTGCTGTTACATATATTCTGGCAGACGTAACAGGTTGTTTCACATTAAACTGCTTGCGCATACGTGGGCATGACGTATCTCCATCATCTGATGGTTGAGCTGTGATCCATTCTGCTTGCCACTTGTTATGACTATCCATAAGTCCCATCTCGAAAAAGGTCGTTTCGGACCAACCGGAATCACTTCCTGCATCATCCCATGCCCGAATCCGGTAGTAGTATCGCGTTCGCGGAGAAGGCTGAAAATGTTTTAATTCCACATGTATGGATTGATCCGTGCTAATCTTGCCTGAATCCCATACAATCCCATCAAAACCTTCCGTCAATGACAGCTGAATCTGGTATGCGGATTGCATGCAGTTCCGACGATCAGACTGCAACTGCCAGCTTAATCTCGGTGATTTTACATCAAGGCCTATCGGATTGATTCTATACTCACAGCGAAGGTGCCTCACGTTGAACATTAGCAGATCGTCCTTTCCATCTTGGCTTCCCATTCGGGGTTACGATATAATTATATCGATCCTGTTGCCCTAAATACCCGGTAATCAGGACTATTTCATCCGGTGATTCAGCCATTTGTGTGAGGAGGTTGCTTGTGAATTCATCTGTACAACTCATGAAAAGCGAATACTTTCTGCATAATCATCTGCAACTTTTCGTCAATCGTTGCTCTGAAGATTTTGTGCTTCCTTTTCACGCACATGATTTTATTGAGTATAGTTATGTTGCCGAAGGAAAGGGCTTTCATCATATCGGTGAAGATGTCATTCCGGTGACAAAGGGGATGCTGTTTGTTATTCCTGTCGGCGTTCCTCATGTCTTTCGTCCTGTGAGTACAAACGTAACCGAGCATCCGTTAATTCTATATAATTGCTTATTTAATGCTGAATTGATCAACACCCTGACATCCGTCATTCAGGAAAAAGAAATCATTCAACATCTGATGGATCTGGCACAAAATCAGGTTCCTTATATATCTGTTGTGGATCACAACGACCGGATTGAAGAACTAATGGTGAAGCTGTACCGTGAATCCTCCGTTCCGGGAATCGGTTCGTCTACCATGTTATACACCCTGGTGAGCCAGTTGGTATTGATGACCTACAGGCAACTTTGTCAAAAGGATCATGATGAAGAGAATCATTCCACCGGTTTTGATTACATCCTTCACTATCTCAAGCAACACGTTAGCGACCGAATCCGAATGTCTGATTTAGTACGTGTATCGGGCTTTAGCGAAAAACAGATTGGCCGAATGTTTCTGCGACATACCGGACAGACCTTTAGCAGCTACCTGCAACACCTGCGTATACAAAAAAGCTGCGAAGTTCTAAAGAGTTCACAGCACAAAATCAGCCTGATTGCCGAGCTGGTCGGATATCGGGATATGGATTCATTCTATGGTGCATTCAAAAAAATAACAGGCGAAACACCTCTCGCCTATCGCAAAAAATCCAGAGCACAGCACTCTGGACAATAAGGCTTTCAGACACCAACAACCTGTAACACTTCATCTATGTATGCCTTGGCCTCTTTCCATGAAGACATCAACGGAAAGTTGTATCGCTCACGCTCCTGTATATTCCACGGATGTGGGATACAGATGACCTTTTTGCCGTCCTCATGGGCGGGAATCAGATTATGTGCTCCATCATCAATGAGCAGATCGAATCCGAGCAAGTTTTTTCTTTTACATGTAATAAACTGTTCAGCCGTTATAAAAGGCATGTGCTGCTGAAGCCAGTTCCACTTCTCAACAACTGTTCTTGGTTCTGCTGCCGTCACAACAATAACATCATAAGCATCGTTCAGCTTTCGCATCTCATTTACTACATACTCGTCGTATAACTCCAATTCCTCGAACAGACCCGGCCGACCATAAAATACATCGTGCGTGCTCTCTGGATGACGCAAATGGGATGTATCCCAATGAATCATATCCTCATAGCGCAACGGATGGGTCGGGAAGTTGAGGTTGTTGTGATATATAGCCCGCTTGACCAGATGACATATCGTGTCATCCATATCTACAGCAATAATAGGCTTCTTCATGGTTATCCCTCCCCCAATACGATCACAGTATACCATCCAGAATGTTATGCAGTCATCTTTTTTACCTTAAAATTCCAATAGCGTTGATGAGAATTCCACCTGATTATATTAAAAAGGCGCCCCGGCGCCGTAATACCAGCTACGTCCGGGGTGCCTGTATAGGTTGATCTATTCCAAGTTCTCACCATTGGAGGCAATGACTTTTTGGTACCAGCCAAAGCTCTTTTTCTTATACCGATTCAATGTGCCTTGTCCGTTGTCATCCTGATCCACGTAGATTACGCCATAACGCTTGGACATTTCCGAAGTGGATGCACTGATGATATCAATCGCTCCCCAGTTGGTATATCCCATCAGGTCCACACCATCCATAACGGCTTCTTTCATTTGTGTAATATGTTTTCTCAGATAATCAATACGGTAATCATCGTTGATGGAACCATCTGCCTCAACCGTATCTTTCGCGCCAAGGCCGTTCTCTACCACAAACAATGGCAGTTGATAACGGTCATACAGCTCTTTCAATGCAACGCGCAGACCGATCGGATCAAGCTGCCAGCCCCATTCCGTACGCTCCAGATTCGGATTCTTAATCGTACTGTACAGGTTACCTCCAGTTACTCCATATTCCTCTGGGTTCACTGCGGACACCAAGGATGTGTAATAACTGAATGAGATGAAATCAACCGTGTGCTCACGCAGGATCTGCTCATCTCCTTGTTCCATGGCAATGGTAATCCCGTTCTCTGCCCAGTACCGAGCCATAAACGTTGGATAACTACCACGAACTTGTACATCCGTATGCAGCAGGTTGAGTTGATTATCGATCTGAGCTTGCAGCACATCCTCTGGCTTCGACGTCGCCGGGTAGTGTATCATACGCGCAAGCATACATCCGATCTGGAAGTTCGGGTTAATCTGACGTGCCTTTTCTGTTACCAGGCTGCTGGCTACAAATTGATGATGAAGTGCCTGATAAGAAGCCTGCATCGTGTTTTCAACCCGGTCTTCAATAATACCGCCACCTGTGAACGGTTCAATAATGGTTGTGTTAATCTCATTAAACGTCAACCAGTATTTGACTTTGTCCTTGTATCGGGTCATCACGGTTTCCGCATATCTTACAAAATGTCCAATCACTTCACGACCAGCCCAGCCGTTATATTTGAGGACAAGCGCCATAGGCATCTCATAATGCGAGAGGGTTACAAGCGGTTCAATATCGTATTTACGGAGTTCATCGAACACTTCGTCATAGAAGCGCAGTCCCTCTTCATTTGGCTCGGCATCATAACCATTCGGGAAAATACGCGGCCAGTTGATGGACAGACGGAATGTCTTGAAGCCCAGCTCTGCGAAGAGTGCAATATCTTCTTTGAAACGATGGTAAAAATCAATCCCGTAACGCTTCGGATAACCTTCTGCACTATGATGTGACATTGCTTTCTCAACCGTTGCACTGGTAACATGCATCAGTTCTCTAAGGTTGGTATAATCCTTTTTTTCAAAATAAGGAACCATGTCGGCTGTCGACCATCCTTTGCCACCAGCGTCAAATCCACCTTCAGCCTGGTTAGCGGCAATAGCGCCGCCCCATAGAAAACCTTCCGGGAACCCTTGTCGATTAATCATTCGTATCTCTCCTTCTTTTGTTGATATTGTTAGTCCTAAGACGGACAGTTTAGATCTCAGCTTTCAATACGTCTTCACCCATCGTGATTTCGCCCAATTTCACAGGTAGAACCTGCTTGTAATCAGCCGTATTGGTAACAACCATAGCGGTTGTGATGTCGTATTCTTTTGCAATCTCGGCCAGTTCAAATGTGAGTAACTTGTCTCCAGCCTGTACACGTGCTCCTGTAGCAACATGTGCATCAAAATACTGTCCACGCAGCTTCACCGTGTTAATTCCAACATGAATCAACAATTCCATTCCGTTATCACTGCGGACAACGATCGCATGTTTCGTTTTGAAGACATTCATGATGGTACCTGTCACTGGAGAAACCAATTCGCCCACCGTTGGAACAAATGCCACACCTTTACCCATCAATTCATCACCAAATGTTGGATCGTTGACTTCTTTGAGCGGGATGGATTTTCCTGTCATCGGTGCAACAGCTACTGCATCACTCGTTGGAGTTGGATCGCCCATGTCGTCCACATTTACGGTTGCAGCTTCGTTGGAAACAACTTTCGCTGGTGCTGTAGAAGCACCCGGTGAGAATTGAGCTAACGCCTCAGCGTCTCCTTCTTCTTCTTTGATACCAAATATCGTAGACATGATTGCACCCACGATAAAGGCCAAAATCATGCCCCCAAAGGAGTACCAGAAGGTCTGTCCGATTAGGGAAGGAAGTCCTGGGAGACCACCGTTACCCGCAAGTACATATGCTTTCGCGCCAAAAGCAAGGGCGAATCCGCCACCCACTGCACTACCAATCATCGCTGCGGCAAATGGTTTTTTATACTTCATGTTAACCCCGTACATAGCCGGCTCCGTTACACCCATGAGTGCGGTGAAGCTCGTTGACAATGCCACGGTTTTAAGTTTTTTATCTTTTGCCCGGAAGAATACGCCGAGTGTTGCACCAGCCTGACCCATATTGGAGATAAAGGTCAATGGCAAGAATTTATCAAAGCCCAGTGTAGCGATATTACTCAGAATGATTGGCACAAGTGCATAGTGCATTCCTGTCATAATAATGAGCGCCATCGCGCCGCCAAGAACAATACCTGCAATCAATCCGCCTTCATTCAGCAGCCAGTTGATGCCACCAGACAATCCGCTACCTACAAATGTACCCAATGGACCAATTGCAATCAGCGTCACTGGAACCATAACAAGCAAAGTAATCAGCGGCACAAGCAATAGCTTGAGTGCAGCAGGGATAACACGGTCAACCCATTTCTCAACATAAGACATCAACCATACTGCAAGAAGAATCGGGATAACCGATGAAGCATAACTTACTGCTGTAACCGGGATTCCCAAAAATCCAACCGATTCACCGCTAGATAACAATGCTGTCATGTCTGGATACATGAGTGCCGTACCTAGTGCAATCGCAACAAACGGGTTACTGCCGAATTTACGAGCAGCGCTGACTGCAATCAGTAAAGGCAGGTAGTGGAATACGCCGTCACCGATGGCTGAAAGAATACGATACGTATCTGTTCCGGCAGACATCCAACCTACGGACACGAATAGTGCAAGTAATCCTTTGAGCATACCTGCCGCAGTAATCGCTGGAAGCATCGGAGCAAAGACACCTGCGATTGTTTCAAAAATTTTCAGCACGACATTTTGTTTTTTATCCGATTTTGGCTCTTTGTTTTCTGTAGTTTGCTGGATTGCCGGATTTTCCTTCACCATAGCGTCGAATACTTTCGACACGTCATTACCGATAATGACCTGGAATTGATCACCGGAAACATTCGTTCCCATGACCTTATCCAATTTCTTGAGTGAGCCGTTATCAACTTTCTCGTTGTCTTTCAGATCAAAGCGCAGTCGAGTAACGCAGTGATACACCGAGTTAATATTGTTTGTTCCCCCAACGGCTTTAATGATTTCCTGCGCCGTTTCCTGATGTTTCATGATGTTTTCCTCCTCATTTTTCCAATAAAAAATACCCGAACGAATCTAGCGCATATTGATGGCGCCATCTCATTCGGGTATTGCCTGATTGAACAGTAACAAGCCCATAGGATATCCAGTTGTGATTTGATTCTATTGCGTGGACTTTTCGTCCCGCTTGGTTTTCATCAAACGTTCCAGATGGAGCGTTAGATATAACTGCTCAGAGTGAGTCATGTCATACTGATAGTTCTTATGGATAAAAGTCTCGATCTTGCCAATACATTTGAATGTCTCCGGATAGTTTTTCCGAACCACTTCATATAAATACTCCTCAGCATCATCATGTGAAGAATGGGTAATTACACGCTGACAGAAATATTTCAAATGGGTGATGAAGCGGAAATAGTTGACGCTATCTTCATCCAATTCGACGTTGAAGTGATATTTAATGATATTCATAATCTCCTGCAACAGCTGCATCAGATGGGTGACATCGTTCATGGAATCATTGACTTCCGCATTGATGAAATGTAAGGCAATATTACAGATTTCATCTTTGGGAAACTCAATATCCAGTCTTTCCTTCAGCAAGGTCAGTGCTTCTCTGGCCACATCATACTCCGCCTTATAGAAGTGCTGAACTTCCCAAGAAAGTGGATTACGAGTAATCATTCCTTTTTCCAAGCGTTGAACAGCAAAGTGAATGTGATCAGAAAGCGAGACATAGATCCCGTCACTGATGGTTTTGTTCAATTGCGTTCGTGCCAGTGTCACAATATCATCTGTTGCCTGCAGAATCTCAATCGGCACTTCAGCTACGATGGATTTGAATTTCTCATAAATCGATGCATCCTGAAGACGAAATACCTTCTCAATCCGCTCTTCATCAATCTCATCGCCTGCTTTGAACTTAAATCCGATACCCCGGCCGAGGATCAGTAGTTCCTGATTTTTGTCATCCACGGTACTGACAATATTGTTATTAAATATCTGTTTAATAATCATTATGGACCCACCTGGTTTTTTTTGAGGAATAAAAAAGGGCAAAACCAAAACAGAAATAATAAAATCATTTCCATAGTGGTTTTGCCCGCATTACCGGTAACAAGCCTCGGATATAATTTATCATAACCTGAAAACGGTGTCAACCCAAAAATACTACTACTGCGATTCCACTTCATTCCCTTACATGAGTCATTTCCCTATGCTTCCACGTTTAAGGGCACATATGTTTAAGTATTCACATGTTGATGCAGTTTCAAACGAAATATTCCCAACGACTCATCGCTTGAATTGAATGAGATTATAACTAAAGTAAATGTTTTGAAGGATTTTTCACCTTAAATAGAGAAATGATTTAATTGTAGGAAGTAATTTTAGATAAAGGGGATTTATTCGTGAGGGACAAAGTAAAAGGATTACTCATTGGTATCACAATTGGATCAATGCTTACAGGAGTTACAGCTTATGCAGCATCAGGAACGCCAATAAAAGCTTTACTACAGAAAGTAAATATTTATGTAGACGGAACAAAGAAGTTGACAGCTAATGCAATAACCTATAACAACACTACATATGTACCAGTTAGAAGTATAAGTACTGCACTCGGTGAGAACGTAGCTTTAAAGTCAAACAATCTGTACATCGGCAAACAACCATTAATTAAATTAACAGGGAATCAAGCGTTTGAACTGTTATATAAAAAAATAAAAAAAGAAATCGAAATGTATAGTCTAACTGTTGATGAGGAACCAAAAGACGGAAATTATTATGTAATGCGTTCATACTCAGACAGAGAAACATATGAAGTAACTTATGGCCTTTACTACATACACATGTACACAGGGGAAGTTTACGAATGGAACTTCAAATCCAAGAAAATGGTAAAACTATAGTTATTAAAAGGCCCTTCTTTCGAAGGGCCTTTCATTATTGTTGAAACGTCACATTAATCTGTACAATCTCCGAACGACTACTAGTACGAATTGGAGGTCCCCAGAAGCCAAATCCTGAGGTTACGATGGAGTGCATAGAACCTTTTTGCAGATAACCCCAATCATTCTCGTAAATAGCCTGTGTGATGAACTGAGCCGGTGCAATTTGACCACGGTGGGTGTGACCGGATACCACCAGATCTACATTGTTCTGTTCCGCAATATCCAGATCATACGGCTGGTGATCCATCATAAGCACCGGTTGGTTCAAGTCAGTACCTTGCATTAAAGTAGCTACTTCTGCACGATCCTTCTCTGTGCGATCTTTCCGACCAATGAGGGTGATCTTGTCATCCAAAACGATTTTGTCATCGTACAGAACTTGCATGTTGCTCTTCTCCAGCGCAGCAATCAGATCTTCAATCGGACCATCGAACTTATCGTGATTCCCGAGAGAAGCATAGACACCGTATGGAGCCTGAATGTCACTGATAATATCCGCGATTCCGCTATTGAGGTACATATCCAGATTGTCATCAATAATATCTCCAGGATACAGCACCAGATCCGGCTTCAGTGCATTAATCTCCTCTACCATGCGTTTGGCATGTGCAGGGCCAGATAGAAGTCCGAAGTGCATATCGGCAGCCATGACAATGTTGAGCTTGTCTACACCATCTACTTTTTTATCAATCTGGATATTATATGTTCTCACTACCGGGCTGTAAGCGTTGAAAATTCCATAACTCATTGTAGACACCAACAATACCAGTGTAACAACACCTGCCCATTTCTGAGTGTGATGTCTCGGGATACGGGTTAATCTCAGCAACCACATCGTCAGGTGAACGACTGGCAGGATTAGCAATAACAACGAGAAGATCGCCAGCCAGTAAGAACCGATGATACTGAGAAACGAGATACTTCCAAACACACGTGCCAAAATGAAGGAAACAGCAAGGAATACAAGCGCTATAATATAAAACCATCGAAATCTGGCGGACACGACTGGTTTCATCCAACTCCAACCACTCCAGCCTATGTAGAACACTAATAAACCGTATACGACCAAAAACAATATACCTGCTAATACAAACATGCCCGGTCTAACCTCCACGTCAATAAGTTGTATTCCGAATTTTCATCACGGATGTAGTTCCGTCTGAACAAGTATAACGTAGTTGAAGAGTCAGATCATCTGTTTGCCCAACCCAGATTCGTACATTTTATTACAATTTGATGATATTCAAATTCGAACCGTTAACGAGAAAAAGCACCCTTGCAGGTACCATGAAGTTGAATTCATGAATAACTGCAAGAATGCTATATATTCGGAACTGATATTACTCGTTAGTGTCCATCCACTGGAAGTGGAATGAACCTTCTTTGTCCACACGTTTGAATGTGTGAGCGCCGAAGTAGTCACGTTGTGCTTGCAGCAAGTTTGCTGGCAAACGCTCTGTACGGTAGCTGTCGTAGTAAGAAAGAGCGCTGGAGAAGCCAGGTACCGGAATACCTTGTTTTACAGCAGCCGCTATAACTTCACGCCATGCACCTTGATAAGACTCAACGATGTTTTGGAAGTAAGGATCCAAGAGCAAGTTTTTCAGAGCTGCATCCTTATCATAAGCTTCTTTGATATTTTGCAGGAATTGCGAACGGATGATACATCCGCCACGGAAGATCATGGCAATGTTGCCGTATTTCAGATCCCAGCCATACTCGTCGGAAGCTGCACGCATTTGGGCAAATCCTTGTGCATAGGATACGATTTTACTTGCAAACAATGCTTTACGCACGTTCTCGATGAACGCTTTTTTGTCGCCAGAGAATGCTTCAGTCGCTGGTCCATTGAGGATTTTGCTAGCTGCAACACGCTCGTCCTTCATGGCAGACAGGAAACGGGAGAATACGGATTCTGTAATCATGGACAATGGTACGCCGAGATCCAGCGCGCTTTGGCTTGTCCATTTACCTGTTCCTTTTTGTCCAGCCGCGTCCAGAATAACGTCAACCATTGGTTTGCCTGTTTCTGGATCGTATTTGGAGAAGATATCTGCCGTGATTTCGATCAGGTAGCTGTCTAGCTCCCCTTGATTCCACTCGGTGAAGATCTCATGTAACTCTTCAACGGAAACGTTCAATACGGATTTGAGCAAGTGATAAGCTTCACCAATCAACTGCATATCTCCGTACTCGATACCGTTATGCACCATTTTCACATAGTGTCCGGCACCGTCTGGTCCGATATATGTGCTGCAAGCGTCATCGCCAACTTTGGCAGAGATCGCTGTCAGGATCGGTTCTACCAACTGATAAGCACTTTCCTGACCGCCTGGCATGATTGCCGGGCCTTTCAGGGCGCCTTCTTCACCACCGGATACACCTGCTCCGATGAAGCGGAAACCTTTTTCTTCCAGTTCTTTACTGCGACGTTGTGTGTCAGGGAAGTAAGCATTACCTCCATCGATAATAATGTCGCCTTGATCCAGATGAGGAAGCAGTTGCTCGATCGTTGCATCTGTTGCTTTACCTGCTTGCACCATGATCAGAATTTTACGCGGAGATTCCAGGGATTCCACGAATTCTTCAATAGTGAACGCACCTGTCAGGTTTTTACCTTCTGCTTCTTTCAGAAGATCGTTCGTTTTCTCAGGGGAACGGTTAAATACCGATACCGAGAAACCTTTGCTTTCAATATTCAAAGCCAGGTTTTTACCCATTACTGCCAATCCAATAACACCAATCTGTTGTTTACTCATTATGTCCTCCCAATGCTCCATGATTTATATAGTTTTATTTTAATCTGAAACGAATATATGTTCAGTGATTATTGTACTGTTTTTTTCCAGTCCGCTGCAAATTTGTCCATACCTTGATCTGTCAGCGGGTGTTTGGAGATCTGTTCAATGACGGAGAATGGAACAGTTGCAATATGTGCTCCAGCCATCGCTACACGTGTAACGTGATCCGGATGTCTTACAGAAGCCGCAATAATCTGTGCATCCAGGTTATGTGTACGGAACAATTCAGCAATTTTGGTAACCAATTGTACGCCATCTTCGGAGATATCATCAAGACGTCCCAGGAATGGAGATACATATGTCGCACCAGCACGAGCAGCCAGAAGCGCCTGGTTCACAGTGAAGATCAACGTTACGTTGGTTTTCACGCCTTTTTTGGTCAAGTAACGGCAAGCTTCAAGTCCTGCAAGTGTCATTGGCAATTTGATCGTGATGTTTTTGTCACTGTTGTTAATTTTGATCAATTCTTCTGCTTGCGCGATCATTTCTTCAGCAGTAAGGGCATCTGGTGTCACTTCCGCAGAAACGGACTCCACTTCAGGTACCAAACGCAAGATTTCTTCAATACGATCTTCGAATTTTACGCCTTCTTTGGCTACCAAAGATGGGTTTGTTGTTACGCCAGACAATACGCCGATTTTGTATGCTTTTTGGATATCTTCCACGTTAGCTGTATCGATAAAAAATTTCATGATTAAATTACCTCCAGATATATTTTTTTATTTTGGTTTAGAGATTTGCATTAACCGCCAAGGGTATGCTATTTGTAACTACAGACTCCTGATCCGCCGGCTCATCAAACCACCAGTGGTGACCATCTTCTTCAAGCATAACATCTGATTCAGCCGGTCCATAACTACCCGCAGGATACAGGTGAAGTGGCAAGAGATTTTCCTGGAATGCATCCAGAATTGGCTGCACCCATGCCCAGGACAATTCTACTTCATCCCAGTGGGCAAAGAATGTTGGATCACCCAGCAAAGCATCACGAATCAGATTCTCGTAAGCTTCCGCGAGGTCACCTTTATCCGGAGAAAGATCTATATGAACCGGTTTGAATTCACCTTTATTCTCAGGATCACTTGCATTCAGTTGCAAAGTCATGCTCTGATCCGGACTCATCTCAATGACGAGAAGGTTTGGTTTGGAACCCTTGTTTTTCAGCACATTTGTCTGTCCAGAAGGTTCTTTGAATTCAATCACGATACGTGTTGATTTCTCCTTCATTCTTTTACCCGTGCGAATGTAAAACGGAACACCACGCCAGAAGAAATCATCAATTTGCAATTTGGCAGCAATGAATGTGTCATTCATCGTATTCTCGGCTACACCCGGTTCAGCCGTATAAGCATTTACCGGTTTACCTTGAATGTTACCTGCTGCATACTGTCCACGGATGATGTTTGCGCCCACAGTTTGTTTTTGTAACGGCTGGATCGATTCCATAATGTGCTTTTTCTTCAATCCAACTTTTTCGGAAGTACTGTTATATGGAAGCTGGATCGCCATCATCATGAGCAATTGCAACATATGATTCTGGAACATGTCTCGCACTGCACCAACATGATCATAATAGGATGCACGTTCTTCGACACCTACAGTCTCATTCGCCGTAATTTGCACATTGGAGATGTAACGGTTGTTCCATAACGCCTTCATGATTGGGTTACTCTGATGCAACGTCTCCAGGCGCTGTACCATCGGTTTGCCCAAATAATGGTCAATCCGATAAATCTCTTCCTCCGTGAACGATTCGCTTAATTTGCGATTAAGGTCTCGGGCGGATTGTAGATCGTGACCAAATGGCTTCTCGATGACGAGGCGTTTCCAGCCCTCTGTGGAACCCAGCCCACTTTCTTGAATATTCTCGGCAATCGGTTCGAAAAATTCCGGACCAACCGAGAGATAAAACAAGCGATTGGACGGAATGCCAAGCTCAGCTTCTCTTTGTTCAACTAATCCCAACAGCTTTATATAATCTTCCTTATGGCTTATATTCAATACACTGTAGCGAAAAGCTTTCACAAATGACTTCACAACTTCAGGATCAGCCTGGCGTCTGGAAAATTCATGTAATGATTTTTCCACTTGAGCCTGAAAGAATTCATCAGACCACTCTCTACGCCCCAGACCAATCAATGAGAAGGTTTCAGGAAGCTTCTGCTCAAGATATAAGTTATATAAGGCAGGATATATTTTTCTTTTGGCTAAATCGCCAGTAGCACCAAATAAAACAATGGTAGTTGGTTCCATCTCACCGTTCTCCTTCCAAGTAACTCTGGTTTCTTTGTTGTAGTTACACTATAATACGTTTTATAGCTATACAAGTAATTAATATATTTCACAGGAGCTATAGACCACATCTATGACAACAAATTACGAACTATATAAAGTCTTTTATTGGGCCGCCAAAACGGGAAGTTTGACACAGGCTGCGAAAGCACTGTATATCACTCAACCCAGCGTCAGTCATGCCATTAAGCAATTGGAAGAGAGCTTTGGTCTCACCTTGTTTTATCGAAATTCCAAGGGTGTAGCGCTGACACAGGAAGGTGCCAGTCTGTACTCCTATATTGAACAATCCCAGATTCTGATCTCACTTGCGGAAGAAAAAATGGCCGCACTGAAGAATCTCGACAATGGTGAACTCCGGATTGGTGGCAGTGACTCCCTGTTCAAACATTACATGCTGGCGTATCTAGAGGAATTCCACACCTTGTACCCTAACATCAAGCTACATCTGAGTCATGGAACTACGCCGGAAGTCATCACCTTTCTGAAAGAAGGCAAGATCGATCTTGGTGTTGTTCGCATGCCCATTGTTGATCCACAGCTCGAAGTGAGAGAAAGCATTCAGTTGAAGGACTGTTTTGTAGCTGGGGAACGTTATGCTCAGTTGAAGGGTAAAGTCATGACACTTGAGATGCTTCTGGAGCATCAACTGATCCTCTTCTCCCGGAACAGCCGGGTTCGGATGGCTATAACCGAGTTGTTTAACAGCTATAATTACACGTTGAAACCTGAGATTGAGGTTGGTAGCGTTGATCTGTTGATTGAGTTTGCGCGTCGAGGACTGGGGATTTCCTATGTCACACGTGAGTTCATCTCCAAAGAGCTGGAGGAAGGTTCTCTCTTCGAAATTCAGCTTGATGTTCCGCTCCCCCCTTCCCACGTGGGAATTATGACCAAACGCAATATGCCAATTTCTCTGGCAGCCAACCGGTTCATGGATCTCATTTTCAAAGCCTGAGTGTCCTCAATGTCAAAAGGTACAACAAAGAGCCCCACCGTCCAGTTATGGATGATGAGGCTCTTTGGCCTGCATAAAAATTTGTGTTTATCTAACGATTAAAGACTCACCAGATAGGACGCGTCCAATATAAGGGCAACCTTACCATTACCGAGAATCGTTGCGCCAGAAAGATGGTTCATCGCTCCCAGATACGTACCTAGCGTCTTAATAACGACTTCCTGATTTCCTATAATCTCATCTACTGCGTATGCTGCAATTTTGTCAACGGAACGCACGATCACCAGTGGAATGGTTTTGGATTTACGGTCCGTTCGTGGATAGTTGAGCCTGTCGCACAGTCGGTGAAAAGGTACAATTCGTCCATGATTCAGGATCGCTTGTTGCCCCTGAATCATCTGAATATCTTCAGGTGAAATTCGAACAATCTCAGCAACATTATACATTGGCAAAATCAACACACGGCCCGATACTTTAACTAACAGACCTTTAATAATCGCCAATGTGAGTGGTAGACGAATCGTAAACGTGGTGCCAACACCAACCTCCGTATCAATATCAATGATACCGTTGAGCCGCCCGATCTGGCTACGCACGATGTCCATTCCAACGCCCCGCCCCGATACTTCACTGACAGAAGAAGCTGTGGAGAAACCAGGCTCAAATATGAGATGTACAGCTTCCTGTGTTGTTAGTCGTGCAGCCTGTTCCTCACTAATGATACCTTTGCCCAAGGCGGAAGTTTTGATCTTCTCACCATCGATACCTTTACCATCATCTGAATAACGAATGACAACATGATTTTCTTCATGAAACGAAGTTAATGTAATACGTCCTTTGGACGGCTTACCGTGCTCCGCCCGAACCTCTGCACTTTCAATGCCATGATCTGCACTGTTGCGGATGAGATGGATCAGCGGGTCACTCAATTCTTCAATAATCATCCGGTCAAGCTCAGTCTCTCCACCTTGAATAACCAGTTCCAGATCCTTACCCAGCTTCTGCGATAGGTCACGAACCAATCTCGGGAAGCGACTAAGTAGTTGATCAATGGGTAACATCCGTGTCTTCATGACACCTTCTTGAAGCTCTTTGATCACCCTGCCCATATGATCAGATACACCACTTATACTCTGGATGAGTGAGGAAGGTTCCTTACGTGCACCCGATCCACTAAGATCTGCGAGGGATGTCTGATCGATTAAAAGCTCTCCAACCAAATTCATCAAATGATCCAGACGTTCAACACTCACGCGAACCGTAGGTTGAGCCGTTTTCACTTTCTCTTCCGGACCCGTTGTAGCTGTGGTAGTCACGCTTGGTTTCGTTTGCTCTGTTTCAGAGATTAATTCAAGTGGTGCAGAAGTCGCTGCAACCTCATTGGATTCCAGCAGATATGGTTCAATCTCCAGCATATGAATATCCGAGTCTGAAGACAGCTCTGTCTTAAGCTGCTGTGGGTCCTTCGACGTTGCTACGATGATGATGAACTGACCATAATGATCATCTTCATTCTGCGCGCCCGGTTGGCTCTCCATGAGAGAAGTTGCAACAACCGTACCACATATGTCCTCAATGCGTTGTCGTAAAATATGATATCTGGCCGCTTTCATCATGCACTTCTGCTCTAGCACAATATGAATGGACAATAGTTGCTTGCCTGACACAATAGCTACCTGTGCCACAATCGATTCCGCTGGTTGCAATTGAGGTGTTACAAGTTTTCCGACGATTGCCGGGGTTTGAATTAGATCTTTTATTTCTCGAACTACCGCTCGAAAGTCTCCATAGGCTTCCCCACGGATGTACTGATCACGAAGCACCTTCATGGCGTCCAAAGAGCGGAATAACGTATCAATTAGCTCCGAAGTCATCTCTGGTTTCTTCTCCCGGACCCATTCAAGAGCATACTCCACTTCATGCGTGAGGTCGCTTAATTCACGAAAATCCATTGTGGATGCCGATCCCTTGATGGTATGGGCTGCCCGAAACAGCGTCTGAACCAGTTCTACAGAAGGCGAAAGCTCCAATGCCAATAAAGACTGATCCATACGTTCCAATTGATCATTCAGTTCTTCGATAAAGATGTCACGGTAGGCAGACAAATCCATCATTCGTATATCCCTCCCTAACCGCCCAATATTTCGTCCAGTTTCAAAATGCCCACAAGCTTGTCTTCCTGTTGACCGACACCATGGAATAAACCTTCACGGTTACGACCATATCCGCCGGTTGGCGGATGTATTTCCGAATATGTGGTTACCTTGTTTACTCGATCCACGATCAAGCCAATATATTCTTCCTGATGTCGAACTACGATAATACGAGTCGCTCTGGTGTCCGGTTCATCCGGCATACCCAGCAGGTTCCGCAGACTCATTACACATACAACCTTGCCACGCAGATTAACTACCCCTTTGATCTCTGGGCGGCTGAATGGGATATCTGTGATGCTGAGCATTTTAATGATTTCGTGAATTTCTTCGATTCGAATGGCGCAGGTCTCTGCACCTACAGACAGTTCAATATATTGTTCCTTCTGAAGTGAAGACATCGATTCACCCTCAATTCAATTGGTTTATTGGGTTTTGAAGGCAGACGCTGAATTCGCCAGCTCTTCAGCAAGATGTGCCAGAGACTGGCAGGTTGCCGCCGTCTCTTCCGATGCAGCCGCGGATTCCTCACTGGAAGCCGAGATGGATTCAACAGAGCTCATCACCTCTGCGGCTTGGGCTGCTTCTTCTTCACATGCAGCAGCAATTTCGTTTACTTTCTGTGAAGAGTTATTGACCATATCAATGATCTGATCAAACGCCTGGCCAGTCATGGAAGACTGCTCAACACTTGCTGCTACGGCTTGCACACTTTGTCTCGTATTTTCCTGCATTGCTTTGATGATGGCTGTAATTTCTTTGGTTGCCTCACCACTTCGTTCTGCAAGTTTCCGGACTTCATCTGCTACTACGGCGAATCCTCGTCCTTGTTCTCCCGCACGTGCCGCTTCAATCGCAGCATTCAGCGCGAGCAGATTGGTCTGCTCAGCGATATCGTCAATCACTTCGATGATGTCACCAATTTTACGAGAATCATCTTCAAGCTTGGTCATTTTTGTATTAACAGCTTGCATACCTTCCAATGAAGTCTGTACAACAAGTCCACCTTCACGGGCAGTCTTCACGGTATCGTTGGACAACTCAGCAGCTTCTTCCGCACTTGCAGCGACAGAGTTAATGGCAAGCGAAAGCTCCTTGAACAATTCGGAGATGTTTCCTGCCTCACTGGATTGGCTTGTGCTGGTGCTTGCAATTTCCTGTGTGCTAGCTGAGATCTGTTCCGAAGAAGCGGCAACACTTTGAGAGTTCATCACGATATTGTTGATTAACTCTTTCAGGTTGTCGACCATACGATTCAATGCCGCAGCCAGTTGACCCACTTCGTCTTTGCTAGAGATGTCTGATTTAAGGGTCAGATTTCCGTTGGCAACTTCCGTAGCTAGACCCAGCATGGCCATGAGTGGCTTCGAAATGGAGCGAGAGATTATGTATCCAATGAGGACACTGAAGAGTACGGATGCAACGACCATAACAATTGTTACTGCAAAGGAAGTTGTGTAGGCTTCTTCAGACTTCGTGTTAGCCTGATCTGCCAATGTTACATTGAGATCCACCAAGTCTGCGAGTGTTTTTACAACCTCATCACCCGGAGGTTTCAATGTTGATTTCAGGAATGTAATGAAAGCTGCATCATCATCTGATACCGCCATAGTGACGCCTTGATCATAAAGTTTCATATAGCTGGTATATTGGGTATCTAACTTACGAAGCAATTCCGCTTCTTCCGGGGTAGTAGCAAGAGGACGATACGTAGCAAGTCGCTCCTCCATGGATTGACGAATTGTAGCGATATTTTCCGTAACTCTGGTCTGTTCTGCTGCTACCGTTTCATAATTCAAATCTCGCACGTTAACTCGCAATCTCTGATAATCAACCTGAGCTGAGGACAGTTCCCTAACTGAGATCAGATTGTTGTTATACATCTCTTGCATTCGTTCATTTGTACTTCTCAATGTTACTACCGAGTAGACGCCAAGCGACGCGAGGATTATCGACACAATTAAAAATGCTGAGATAATCTTTGTTGCTGTTTTCAAGTTTCCAAACCACTTCATGTAATCTCCTCCTAGGCATCGTAGTGTCCAGTTATGTATATAACGCTTAGTAAACCCTTCTCTAGGTCGCGCTCCAGACAACTTACGATCTATTTCGACATAAATATATTAAAACTGAATAGGAAATTTTTATTTCTATAAATTTGCACTATTATGAATTTTTATTTCAGATATAAAGAAACTTCTTTTTAATATAATTTATACTTTTTACCTATTAAATTTCTTTTTCCACTTACATATATATGTATAATCTACATTCTGCATTGATTTGCAAATACATCTCCATACAAAATTTCATGTGATATGATTTTCTTATATTTACATAAGAAGTTGTATAGTTCTTACGTCTAACAAATATCATTTTCCATGCGTAAAAATTATGTATTTTGCTGCACATACTCAACATTTCAAGACTTAAGTCTAATAAATCCTTACTCATACTGAGTCCATTTTCCCATAAAAAAAAACCAAACCCGAATTAACAAAGTTTGGTTTTGAAGCGAAAAAACACACTTTAAATTAACATAAAACCCGTTTAAAACTAATTACTTATGTGTTATATAGCTGCTCCAGTTCTATTAAGCGGTCCTTAATCCTATGCGGAATAATATCAAACAGGTTATCCCACGTCATGAACATCTCCGGTTTTAGTAAATATTCTTCGAACTCCATGGTAGGTACAAACGCTTTGGTCTGCAGATAACGCTCCACCTGAGCATCGATCAGTTCATTCGTTTCAAAATAACCTTGAAACAACTCATTCACAAGTAGCCCATCACATCCAGCTTCGGCACCTGCTGCACTATACAGGTTTGGCAATAACTCAAATACAACTGGAAGTGGTGAGAAAGCATGTTTGCCTGGCTGCGAGTACAGACATACATGATGTCCAACCACATTGACCCGTTCCTTCAACAATCCGCGTAGCACCTTCCCATGAAAGCTGGCTTCACAGTCTACTACCTCTCCATCATGACCCACATAAACCCATACATGCTCCATTTCATACAAATGTCCAATCTCATAATCCCACCAGATTGCATATTCAATTACATATTGTACTGCCTCGGTCGGAAACTTAATGTCCCTTCTGAACGATGGTGAAGGCCCAGATTGATGCAACACAGAAATGCCAACAAAATCAGGATAAAAGGGTTCGGCTCTGTCAAACATCAAGATAGGTGCATAACTCATTGCAATTTCAAGCGTTTTCAGTTCTGACATGTTCATTCATGAGTCCTCCGTTTTTGTTGGATGTTCATACTATACTAACAGAGAACGGAACACACTGACTCAGGCATTTTGAATTTTTATCGTAAGATTATTGCATCGACACATCAAAAAACCTGCAACTGTTATTCTCCAGTTACAGGCTCTGTACTTTGATAATGAATAAGGAATTTTGAATTAAGACTTCAGCTTACTGGATGGTGACACGGACGTCTTGGAAGGGGAAGTCGATTGATCAGAGACCTGCGTATCACATCCTATTGGAGGGCCCAGAATCGCATCATTTTTAATGGACGCAACGGCTCTGGCATACGCCTCTTCATCCAAACAGTACGCGCGGTGAGCCACCTCCGGCGGTGTAGCTGCCAAGAAATCCGCTCCAAACACAATATCAGGCGTTGGTTGATCAAAGATAGTTAATACATATACATCATCTGTCTCAGCGACAAACCAGTGAAACCAGCCTTTCGGAAATACCACGACCTGCCCTGGTTTCAGACGATATGTCAATCGTTCACGCGTAAACGGATTGAAGACTGACGCTGTAATTTCACCGGTGATGACCACAACCATCTCCGTGACATTGGTGTGCCAGTGCGGCTGCACAATAATTCCTTTGCTTAAGTACACGTTGAAGAAACCATTCGCAATGGTCGGCAGCTGTTCTCCAAACAACTGGGTTACATAGTTGCGTGAATCCCTCTGATAATTGACAACCGCATTGGAATCGGCTGCCAGCGGAACATTCGGGGCTTGTAAAATCGGATTCATCATACGATCATTTCTCCTCCTTGGGCATACATCTCATTGTTGTACTGTATGCCGGAGAATAGAAAGATAATACCGTTGACACATGTTATATATTGTTTTAATCCTGAACTTTAGGTTTCTTAGAATCATGTATAAACGAATTAGACACGTGTAGTAAGTTGCACTTACACCAGCCAATACCGCTACTTCTTCCCGCCGTAGACCAGGTGTTCTTCGCTGTCCATAAGATCCTGACAATCCAACCTGTTCCGGTTGAATGCGGCTTCTCCGTGATTTCAAGAACTCACCCAGTTTTTTGTTACGGCTCATACTTGTATCCATAAACATCGTTCCTTTTTATAAAAGTATTCAAGCCTGTTCGCCCCTATCCCGAAATGGTAGTCTCTGAATGACTTTGATATAATTCATCTATTATTAGTTCTGCAGAATACTTGGTTTACAAGTAGCTTAGCATCGATTGGTGCAGAACGAAAGGAGCGTAACATGATCCCCAATGTTGGAGATGTGTACTGCGTGTACGTCGAAAAATTACAACAATATACAGCCTGCCAGGTGATTGGACTGAAAGAAACGGAGGGTAAAACTTCCGACACGCTTGCCTCCGTCCTTCAGTTGGATTGGACCGGTGATCAACTGCCTAATGAGATGCAGCTTCATCAGATGAAACCGTTGATCTGTAATTTCTATTTCTGGAATGAACGACTTGTCCATAGTTTCGTGAGTGCTAATGTTCCTTCACAGTATGTGCTTGCAGGCAATATCCCTCCTCCCTACACCGAGGAAACAAATACGTATGGTGGAGGCTGGCCGATCGGAGAAAGTCTCTATCTCCAGCGTGAATGGGAAGGTATCGATGCGATCCGAAGAGCGCAGTTCAAACAAGCTGCGGATGATGACAAAGAAGTCATGGTTGGCAATCGTGTAATGCGGCGCAGTACGAGCACACTCCGCGATTTCAGGCCTACATCTGCGGAAGATGTAGCCGAACTCGCAAAGCTACCTTGCCTGACACATATTGAAATGGATGGATATACGGAATCGATCTTTCCATTTATAGAGGACAACCCGTTCATTAATGAACTTCATATCATACATCATGGTCAAACGATACTCGATATCAGCAGCAGTCACCTGACCAAACTTATTGTGGATGTCAGCGGGTTGAAGGAGTTAATTTTGAACACAAAGATGAAAAGTCTGAATTTCACAGGAGAGTTATCTCCTGATCTGCGTATCGTGGCTTATGAAGACGGTAAATGCATCACTCTCAATGTTCCATCGGGCCTGCCACAGGTTACGGGCATCTCACGGCTTGAAGGTCTGTATATCAGAGATATCACGGAGCTCAATCTGGAGCCACTTGTGCAGTATTATCCTGAGCTTTCAGAGTTGCGATTGTGGGGTAAACCCGGCAATGTATCCCATATAGAATCGATTCAGCATTTGGCAAATTTGCAAACCTTCACTACATACGACCTGTTCGGCTTCAAAGGTGAACAATTCCCTGATCCAGAGCAACTTCCAAAATTGGCTACGCTGTGGCTAACCAGCCTGCCTGCCGATGCAGCCAAATCGATTAAAACAAGATATAAAAAATCTGCTGCTGCCGGACATGATATAGAGATCACCAAAGCACGCAAACCGGAATGGCTTGCGGAGAACCTGAACAATCCATTTCGGGATTGGGATGGACGGGACCACATCAAGGCAGCTCACGCCAAAAAAGCAGCTCAATTGTACAAGCAGTGCTCGAAGGAAATCCGTCACTTAAGTCAAGATTTTAATAATCAGGAAGCTATGCACAAACAACTCGTCTCCATGGTTGAGAACTATACACAGACCTTCAACAAGATGGATGCCAAGACCGGCTTTATTGAAACTGTTGAGCGGGAAGAGATTTATGTTGTTCTAACGGAGTTACTGAATCAGCTACAACAGAATTTGGAACTGCGTCAAGATGATTTGATTAAGGTCAATCACGAGGAATTATATGAGGTATTTGATCGTTTGAGGGATTTCTAGGCTACACAAAAAGGGTCCTGTTATGAAAATGGCAGGACCCTTTTTTGCATGAATAGAATTTCTTACACTCTATTTTCAATAAGATGACGTGACTCGCGCAGAACCTTGGGTCGCTCGATCCTATGATAAGCCACACAATTTCAAGTAATTCAGGATCGATGCGGTATCATCAATGGAGGTGCGCAGGGCAATGTAACCGTCAGGACGAATCAATACAAGTTCTTTACTTGCGACATCGTAAACTCGATAGGCATTCCCTGCAGTGTCTATTATACCTTCCGCCCCCTCCACCTTAGATGGAAGGATATAATGCAAATGGAGTGCATCGTTGGTGAAGTTCTTCAGAGAAGGATCAATGTTGTTTGCAAAAGCCAAAAGCGTCCAGTGTGGGCCGCGCAAGAGGTCAAAGACACTTCCTGCAAACCCGGTGCCTTGTAGTCCAGTAGCATTAGGAGCACGATCTCCAGGAAGTAAACGGGTAGCATTTGTTCGAGCAGACGGATGGGTAAGCGAACTTGAACGATAGGAAATGAGAAGCCCGCTCGTCAGATCGTCGGATATGGTGCTCAAGGATTGGGACAACCCTCCGCCTTCAGTCGCCGTTCTTATAACGCCTCCCATCTTCTTAGTGCTGTCTTTGAGCACGGCCTGAGCCACTGGGCGGCGCTCCTCATCGTAGGTGTCGAGTAAGGCGGTGTCTGCTCCGTGTATGACAGCCGCCAGCTTCCAGCCGAGGTTGTATGCGTCCTGTATTCCCGTATTCATGCCTTGACCACCGGCCGGCGAATGAACATGAGCAGCATCACCGGCAAGAAAGACCCGGTTGTTTCGGTAACATTCAACCATACGAACGTTGACCCGGTAGATGGACAACCAAAAAGCATCCGTAAGCCGAACACGTCCGGCCCCGGCGCGCTGGTCAAACATGGCTTGATACACCTCTAGCGACGGTTGCTCTGGTTCATCAATGTCTGCCGGAATTGTAGCCTGCAGTTGCCAAATATCGGATTTTGGTAGCGGCGTCACCCCGATCATCCCCTCCGAAGAAGTCCAGATATGGATATGGTCACGATCTAACCCTTCCAATCGTACATCGCCAAGATACCATCGCTCATGATCATGTGTTTCCCCAACCAACGGTAAGTGTATAAATTTGCGGATATTGCTTTTGCCCCCGTCAGCGCCGACTACATAACGAGCACGAATTTGCTCTTCTCCTTGTGCTGTATTCAACGTTACCGATACACCATCCACATCCTGAACAAGCCCTACAGCTTCCATGCCCAACTCAACTTGACCGCCAAGCACTGCATATCGGTCGCGCAACGCTTTTTCCACATCAAATTGAGCAATCCAGACCGGATCACGATAGGGTGTCTCAAGTTCGGCGCTGGCTGCAACGGTAATAGTCGGCTTGTCCACACTTCTGCCATCTGCGGTATAATAACGAACAGGCAAGTCCACAACACCTGTATCAACAATGTAGTGAACGGCTTCCAAATCATCGATGACTTCAAGCGAGCGAGGCTGGATTCCTTTGGCGCGAGATGCAACGTTATACACGGTGCTTCGTTCAATAATACGATGGTTGACGTTTCGACGGGCAAGGTCGCAGGCAAGTGTAAGCCCTGTGGGTCCGGCCCCGACAATGAGAACATCAACAACAGACGGTATGGTATTCATGAATAAAAACCTCCTTGATCATTGATTTGATACGCTACATTTGTTACACTACACCGTACAGTGTAGTTTGTAAAGCAGGACTCTAATCCATTTCTGAAATACACATATAAGGGGGAAAACGTAAGAATGGATCATACGCAAAACAAGAAAATCCGCAAAGGCTCTTCAGACAAACGAGCTAAAATTATTGCGGCGGCACGAGATCTGTTTCTTTCGGAAGGGTTTGATCGTTCCAGTGTCGATGCGGTCGCAACTAAAGCGGGAGTTTCCAAACGGACAGTTTATGATTATTATGGGGACAAACAGAACCTACTGCTTGCCGTTGTGGGAGAATCCAGTTCGGCGGTTCTCGTCATGATTGAGCAAGGGATTTCAGACCACCTCTTGAAATTCGAAGATCTTGAGCAGGCACTCATCTTATTTTGTGAACAAATCATAGCTTCTGCAAACGGTTCGTCCGATTACAAGGCTTTGATCCGTCTGGTTATGGTGGAAGCTGCCAACCTGTCAGACTCGTTTTTTGAAAGGCTGGATAACGCAACTGAAGAGGGGATTATCAGGAGGTTTACAGAATTTGGACAAAACGGACTGCTCGATGTGATTGATCCTAAAATGGCTGCAAAGCACTTCGCTGCATTAACGTTTTTATTGGTATTTAATCAACCGGGAAAAATCGGGACATTAGAGGAGGAGCAAACTAAACGTATCATCACTGAAGGCGTACGCGTCTTTCTTTGCGCTTATGCCCCACAACGTAAGTCTTAAAATCGCCATTGTAAATGCCTTTTCTTTTTCCGGATAAATTCCATAATCTAATCGATCTGCGACTTTATTATCAATGGTAAACGCAAAAACGGAACGAAGCATGCTGATATCCTGCTTCGTTCCGCCCATCTTTTTATCTTGGTCCCATTCGTTAGTGAACTTGCTCTAATCTAAAGCAACCCTTTATTGAATGGAAAAAACTTCTTTTTTCAATAATTCTTCTGGTGTCTGCCCTATCACATCACTGTGAAAATAATCGCGGATAACGCCATCTTGAAGATAGTTAGCGATCGATACCATAATCATTCCTTGATCCAGTGCCAGATAAGCTTTTGTAAGTTCTCCCGTTTCAACATTGACTGAGTCATAGAACCCATATTTGCCAAACATTTTGAAGTTCTTTAAAGCTTTAATGTTCTTTCGAACAGCTTCAGGGGCATAATCCAGGGCCAGGAATGATGCATGTGCTGTTACCGTTGCTCCATCTTTGTAACCCGAGGTACCTAACGGCGTTGCTGCAAACTCACTGTAACCTGTCGGAGTTGCAGAAGGTGAAAAGCCCCATGCGGCATACCCTTTTTCTTTGGCATATTCGATTTGCAATTCGACATGACGCTGGTTGTTCAATCCCAAAGCTTGAGTACCCATCTCTTTTTCCTTTATGACCATACCCGGCATAAGAGCTTCAAACATACTGCCTCCCCAGCTTGGCACAAAATTTTTGTCCTTGTATACATAACTTCCTTCAAACACATCCACTCCATCGTACTTAACGGATTTGCCTTGAGGAATCTGAGCTTGCCAATCCCATTCTTGAGGTAATGTGCGATACATCTTCCACCAATGATCTTGAGGAACGTCACCTTTCCCAATAGCAATATAGCTGCCTACACGTGGTTCCGTGTAAAACATTCCGTAATGGTGGTCCGTCAGCGCGCCTTTAGCCACATCATAACCTCCGCGGAATTGGCCTACTTCAGGATCATATAGCGGAGTATAATTCATATTTTCAACCAACTTGCTTGTTTCCCCATGAAGTTCTTCATAGGCTTGCCCAACAACAATTAAACCAGCGGATAACCAGCCATTATCGACTTGGGAAATAAATTGTCCCCAATCTTTCTTCACTGAACCGTCATCCGTGTTATACCAGTTATAAAATAGGCCGTTCCACTTTTCTAACTTTTCGAGGGAATGTATAGTCATTTGCAGGCGATGTACAGCTTCTTTCTTTGAAATAATGCCCAATTGTTGCGCTGAAACGGTACTCATCATATACATTGCGATGTTCGTGGGCGAGGTACGTTTAGCTTCTTCTGTCCCGTTTTCAGTGAGCCGCACTTCATCGTAAGTCAAGCCAGTGTTCTCATCCGTATAGTCCTCAAAAAACGTATAGCTTTTATATGCAATCGCTTTCAATTCTGTTCGAAATCCAATTAAATTGCTTGAGTCACCTGCTGAAGCCATAGGAGTTAAAGCTAGATTAGCTAACAGACAAAAAGTTAAAATGAAGCTGAATTGTTTTACTTTTTTCATGATTTTCTCCCTTCAAATGGATTCGAAACGTTTCGTGTATATGTTATCATAATTTTCCCATTTCCGTAAACAAGAAAATAGAACGCTTACAAACACTGAACATAATGTGGATTAATTATAAATGTGAATTCGAAACGTTTCATTAAAGGGACTACATTAAGGCAACTCACGTGGAATTATATGACGATTTGATCGTTTGAGGGTCTTTTAGAGATTCTAAATTGAGGAGATTAAAAGCCCGACTCCATAGGAATCAGGCTTAACCCTTCACGTATCCATTCTGAACCATTCTAATTTGCTACAACTGTTGTTCCGCAATACTCGCAGTCCGTTGATTGCTTGGGAAGCACTTTTGCCTTCGCCCCACACCCCGGGCAACTCACTGAAACAGGCCTTTGTGGCTCTTCAACTTTTTCTTCGGCTTTCTCTTCAGTGTTTTCCTTATCTGAAAAATTGATCTCTGTATAGTTAATTGTATTATGACTACTGTAACTCACGGTGTTGCTATTGTAACTTGAATAAGTATGCGGATTCGCATTTTCGCGATCAAGATGACCTCCATAGTCTCCCCCATAAAACTTTCGTTCAGGGACACGCTTTTTCTTAACACGTTTTTTCCTAAGCAATTTAATACCAAAAAACAAAAATAAAAATTCAACGATAATAACTCCAATTATGCCAAATAGATCTCCACTTTTGTGATTGTCTGCATTGAAAAAAGCAATGGGTGTGCCAATTGCATACACCATAAAAATGAACCCGAAAAACTTCCTCAATCTGATTCCTCCCAAACAAACTCTACGCCTAGCCGACACACTACAGGTATCCATCCGCTAAAGCTGTTACAGTCTATTTATGTTAACTACGACTACGAGATCCTCATCGTTGTTCCGCAATACTCACAATCCGCAGACAAAGTAGGATATACCTTTACCTTGGCTCCACACCCTGAACAATTCACGGCTACAGATTCTTGAGGTGTCTCGTCATATTTCTCATGATGCTGATCTTCGTAATTATGCTTATCAATAGAATCGTAGTGATGATATTGATCAGTCCTAGAATGAGATTTAGGTCGACCACACATTTTAATGCCCGTAACGAGAACGATAACCCCGGGGATAAAAAGAATTATTGTACTTATAATGGCCGTTTCTGTTCCTTCGGATATTAATATTAAAGATAACAGGATCGTCACGGACGAAAGGATAATGAATAAAATGCCAAAAAATTTCTTCACTGCGTTTCCTCCTGCAATTTATGATTTGCTTGTCATGATCTGTTGATTGCGCTCTTTCAAACGGAACTTTAACTGGGATAGTTGCGAAGCAAAACGTTCACTATTTACCAATTCCCCTGCTTCGTACTGATTTGCAAGCTCACTGTTCATCAACTCAATGTCCAGCAAGATCTGGCGGTCATTTTTCTCAAGGGAATCCGGAGTGATTGGGTCACTATACTTTACAAGTTCAATTAATGATTGAACGGTTTTGCGCTCTTCTTCCACAGTTAGGACGGGATGTTGCACCATGGTATGAAGCAATTGTTGTAAAGCTTTTTCGATTAATTCTAAGTTTGCGATTTTTGTATGTTCATCTGTTTCATGACGGCGCGCACTTTGAATATAGATCATAATGATTCCGCACAAAATAATTGCGATCGCAATCGTTAACGTGTGTAACAATACGAACCAGCGAAGCGCATGATCTGCTGAACCTGTTAACAACGTGTAGATCATCACACAAATCAGATAAATACCTAATACTACACCTAAAGCTGTGTAACCTGGAACAAACCGTTTAAACCGATCCATATTTTGCATGATGAACCGCGCGTAGATCCAAATAGCCGTAATCGCTACATAAGAAGCAACGAGATTCATCCAAAAAGAAAACGACAGAAGCGCATGATTAAACAGCGTAAAAGAAACGATTGATGATACGAACATGCATATTAAATAGACGACATCCAAAATCAAGAGATTGCTCCGTTTGACCATCACTATGCCTGTCCTCCTTCTTGCAGATTGTTTCCGCAATCGAGACAGAACTTCTGGCCGGGTTTTACTTCATGTTGGCACCGACTACATTTCAAGCTTAAACTTGTGCCACAGTTGCCACAGAATTTTGTATGACCGGAATTCATATGGTTACAATTTGGGCATTGGCTAGGCATCGGTTGATGACATTGGATACATTCCAATGCGTTCTCCGCATTATCCGCCCCACATGAAGGACATGCATGGTATTTGTCACCACAGTTAGGACAGAATTTGGTTCCCTTTGGCAAGGCATGTCCACAATTATTGCAATCTGTTGTTGCTACCGATTTTTCGGCTAATGAATTGCCACATTTGCTGCAAAATGCGCTGTTCTCTTGGTTCGGATGATGACACTGCTTACATATACTTACTGCAGGCGTTTCCTTCGTAGACATCACTTTAGACATCTGGGACATCTCGCCACTGAAAGAACCCCCCAGACCAACCCCCATGCCCATACCAAGCCCTGCGCCCATGATGTCTGACTGCATGCTTCCTTCATTTTTCGCTGCACCTTCAAGCGTATCAAACGAACGTTCTTGCTGATATGTGTACCCAATAATATCCATCTCAGCTTTGCGCGCCAACGCTTCTCTTAATCGAATGACTGAAGGGTCTTCTTCAGGCAGATTAACATTGTGAATATACAGGTTGATTAACTCAATACCAAATTCTTCAAAAGTAGAAGCTACCGTATCTGCAAAATGTCGTGATATCTCGGCGATATAGGCATTGATCTCCAAAACACTTACTTTTCTATGTATTAGATATGATGACAACATGGAGTTAATATTCATGATAATCAACCCGCGGAAGTAATTAATCATATTAGCTTGGTTAAACTCAGGCAGCGTTCCCACAAGCTTGACCAAAAATTTTCGTGAATCCGAAATTTTAATTCCCATTTGTCCAAATGTTCTTACGGGAACAATAATATTATACTTGGGATCCTGGATCTGAATCGGATTCGCCGTTCCCCACTTAACGTCCAATGCGCTTACTTGATTGACATACCATACTTCTGCTGCAAAAGGTGACTTTCCTCCGAACGGAAGGTTAACGAGTCGGTTCAAGATTGGGATATTCGCAGTACTCAACGTATGCCTTCCGGGTCCAAACATATCAAGCGCTCTTCCATCCTTGAAAAGAATTGCTTGTTGAGATTGATTCACAATTAACTGAGTCCATGTTCCCAGTTCAGTCTCGGGATGTTTCCAAGCAAACACATCAGGTGAGCCATCATACTTAATTACGTCAATAATTGCCATGTTTAATTCCTCAATTCAGTATTAGATTACTATAATTTACTAAAAAGTTCTTTTGCTAAAACACTGATTCCACACTATTTCCTATATTTAATTATCTTTCATCTACTTGATCCATGTTAGGCATTGATATTTTACCATTTCTAACCTTAATACGCACTAACATAGTTCATTTTTCATATGATATTTTTCCTATATTATCATATTCATAATAGTAAAAACCTCTTCCATATGTTCATAGGAAAGAGGTTAATAGAAAGTTCATATGCAATCCATCTAATTCAAGAAATCCTCTATAGCTGTAACCGGATCTGCCAAGAACTCTTCAAATGTAGCTATAGTTCCATGTTCTTGATGTTCAATATCTGCATATCCAATCATTTTTTTGCTCGGATTCCAGACAATCAGAATATGTGAGTATTGATCGACGTTTGAGGATATACGCAGTAACTTCTGTCTGCCCATTTTCATCTCCACCGTATTGATCAGATGAAAGAATTCTATATATCCAATGCCTGATTCATCATCTGGAAAGTCTATTTCATGAAAGTCTTGAGGTTCAAGCCCCTTTAGATATTCAGCCATTACTTCATTTTTCTGACTCACTGCAATCGTATACGCCCGCTCTCCATCCTTCTCCTGTATAGTCACATCTGCTCCTTGGTCTACCAGATATCGAACCATCTTCATGTTATTAAGTCGTGCAGCTACCGTGAGAGGCGTGGCCTTGTACGGATATACCATATCCGGTTCATTGTAATTGACGTCCACTCCTTCATCTAGTAGATACTGGATTGTCTTCATATCGTGATCAGCTACAGCCTTGCGTAACGTTTTGCCTCCATAATTTCGAATATCCAACCCGAGTTCATTTAGCACGGTTATATTTTTTTTGTTACCATAGTAGACTTCGTCAAATGCACTAGATTTGACGCAATTAAGTCCATTTAACTTGGCACCGTGCTAGTACAGGTATCGAACTATTTCTTCTCCACAATATCTAACTGCCTTCAGGATTGCCGGATTATTTTTGACATTCAGATTAACTCCATGCTCCACCAACAACTTAACCACTTCCGGTTGATTACAGATTAAGGCAATGTCGAGTGGCGTTAATGCTATGTATTTACTGAGCGTAATCTCTTCTTCGAGATCCATGCCCTGTTTAATGAATTGTTCTACGGCACCGCTATCTCCCTCATATACTGCCCTGGCATGATCAGGAAGCGTTTCAAACGATCCTTGATTTCCGATTTTGAACAAAGGGTTTACCTCCTACTACTAATCAATTTTATATTTAGTTGAATATATGAATGGGATATAATATGAAATGGGTTTATTATTATAACCTTTCACTAATTTAAGAGAATTGTCGAATCCTCATATTAGAATTATAAATTTTCATTTAAATATTTTAAAAAATACATATTCTTAGGAGAATAACTATGACCAAGGATGTTGAAAAATTCTTTAAAGAAAATCTAGATATGTATCCTCATCTCAAAAAAATAAGAGATAGATTGTGGTCAGATGATGGAAAAAGTAGGGTTACTGTAATGATTGGGGCTGGATTTAGTTTAAATGCTAAAAAGATTGAAGATTCTTTTAATGGCATGGCTCTCTGGGATGATATAAAAAACGAACTTACGAAAAGCTTGAGTCACAAAGGAAACCTTGACAATGTAGATGTATTAGATATTGGTCAAATGTATGTTAAAGAGTATGGTAGAACCCATCTAGATGAAGCTCTCAAAAATGCTATCCCCGATAACAATTACGAGCCTGATAAACTTCATTTTGATTTGTTAAGACTACCCTGGAGCGATATTTATACAACTAATTACGACACTCTTTTAGAACGCTCTAAGAGTCATGTTCATGAGAGAAATTATCAGACTATCTATGATGTAAGTGACATTCCAAATTCAGTTCAACCTCGTATTATTAAGCTACATGGTAGCTTCCCTGCAAATAGGCCTTTTATTTTCACGAAATCGGATTATAACAATTATCCTGTGAAATTTAGCCCATTTGTAAATATGGTTCAACAGTCAATTATGGAGACAACTTTTGTGTTAATTGGTTTTTCAGGAGATGATCCTAACTTTAGTAACTGGACATCGTGGGTATCGGATAATTTAGGGGAACACATGCCAAAGATATATATGCTAGGTTATAATCAAAAGCATCGAGAAGTTGAATTAGAGAAGAAAGGACTCACATTAATTGATTTTACAGAATTGTATTCGAAAGAATCAAACCCATTTAATCACATGTATACAGAGGTATTCAGTTTCCTTATGAACGAATCAAAAGAGAAAAAAAACGAATGGCCACATCGTGATTATAATGAAAATATCGAAACCTTCATTTACAATCGTAAAACTTATCCTGGATGGGTATTACTACCAGATAGAATACGAAGATCACACGCTATCAATTTGCACATACTCAGCAATGATTATTTCAACAGTCTTGATAATAATATAAACAGAGAACAAATTAATTTAATAAATGAATTTCTCTGGTGTTTTGGCATATTTTCAATTCCACTTGATTTTAACAAACAACAAGTTCTGGAAAAAATTCTAGAGGAGCTTCTACCTCTAGAAGATCCAAATATCAAGTTAAATGATATAGTTCTTGTTCTCCTTAGAGAAGCTAGACTTGATCTAGATGAAGACAAATTCAACAAATATTCTATTATCTTTAAGGATTGTAACTTGAATTCTGAAGAAAAACACTTCCTCCAATACGAAACGATTCTCTATTTATTATCTTTAAATAAAATTAGTGATGTATTAATTCAGCTAAACCATTGGTTGATAAATAATAATGATTATGAATGGAACATCAAAAAAGCCATCATTTATTCTAATATAGATCAGATGGAAGCTGCAGAAAATTTATTGGAGTTAAGTTTAGTAAAAATCAAGAAATTATTAACTATCGAAAATGAAAATTATAGATTACTATCTCTGGAAAGTGTAATACTTCATAATTTAGAGCGAATTACAAATCAACGTGGATACTACTCAAAGAGATTGCGTGAAATTAATTCTCATAACTGCAACTCGAACAGTGAACTCGAACAAACATGGCTATCTGTTACGGAATATGTCTATGACTTAGGTAATAAAGAGACCCCTGGCTTTGATCCCAGAACTAAAAAAACTAGTTCTAAATTAGGTGACTATATGCGTCAAGAAATCTTAGACTCATATGCCGCTTTAATTTTACAAGAGAAATTTGGACTTTACTTTATACGTGCTAGACTCGATATTGCCCATAAGAACATTAGTGTAACTCTGCCAAACTTTTCACTAATAAAGCAAATATATTATGCAAAAAGAAAAAACATTGAAGATATTTTCACGAGGCAATTTGTTTACTACCTTCAATCTCCTCAATTAAAAATAATTGAGTCCATATTAAGTAATGCCATTTTAGAACCTTCTCCACTAGTCCCATTTGAACATGCGATTGAAATTTTATCACGTGTGTACTTTGCTTTCTCTCCGGAAAAACAAAATATTTTCGATCAAATGGTTCTTGAAATAATTGAAAACAAAAAAATATATATTCGAACTGAAATTCCTCTATTTGCAAAATTGTTCCAAAGAATAACTTTCTCTAAAACATATCAACAAAGAACAACTTTTTTTGAACAATTACTAATGGCAATGGATAATCAGTTCATTGAAAGTAGCTCAAATAATTTCTTTGATCCGTTTCTTGAAATTTTATCACTTAATGATGTTGCACCGATAAAACTAGAAATAAAAGAAGAAATTAAATTAAATTTACTTGAAAACGTCAATAAAGAAAGCGCACTAATAAGATTAGTATTTCTTTATCAAACAAATAACCTGACAACAGAACAAGAACAGCTGTTAGCATTAAATATTAAATCCTTACAACCTAGTCGTTCTTTTGGTATTAGTAACTTCTTATTTCAAAGTACCTTTGAATTTATTGTTGACTCTATTAATCTCAAACAACAAACATCACCATTTCAGATTATTCAAAATTATATAATGAATAAAGAGATTCCTAAGATTAAAAACAACGGAGTGATAACTGACGGTTCAGCATTTGATAATTATTTTAGAGAATTCTGTCTAATTATTAGAGAAACTATAAAAAAATATAAAGAGATTCCAATAGAAATATACGCTGAGTGGTTAGATAAATTCCTGCACTGGTGGGATTCAGAAAAGGAATTTCTGCTAGAAGCAGATAATGAAAGTATCTGGTTATTTCGTTCACCAGATTATTTATTAAAATTAGTTCATTACCTCAGACACACTATTCTGAAAACAATTCCTTTAAATCATTTTGATAATAATTTTAAGGGAAAATTAAGTTCATTAATTAATGAAATATATCATAAGAAATTATATTGTTTTATTCACCTTCTTCCACAAGCAAAAAGGTTAAATTTAGATTTGGATTTGACAACAAATTATACTGATTTGATATGGGAATTTACCGATGATACAATCAAACATGCTATAAGTGCAATATCTAGCTATTTAGAGTTAATTGCAGAAAATCATATTGATGAAGAACCTGCTCCTCTAATAAATCAATTATTTTCAATAGTAAAATATGGATCACATGATAACAAACTGGTAGCTTGCGATACTATTCATCTAACTATTAAATTACATCCAATAATCTTTTCAAAAGAAGATTGTGAATTTTTAATTAAATTTTCCAACAAATATTTCTATTCAATTATTGAGAACGCCGATTTAATAATGTCTCAAGATGAGTTCGCGCTCCTAGCAAGTATTTCAACATTGGTTACTCAATTAATCATAAACATGAATGACAATGTAGGTAACGAACTGGATCATTGGATAGAATTTATTAAGAATAATCCTTTACCTGAGATTCGAATTAACTCTGATTACTTTATTAAAACAAGTTGATCGCTAAAAGCCTACTCCATGAGAGTAGGCTTTTTTATAAGTATTGATTTCTACCTGCTTTAACTTACTCTTGTTGAAAAACTTCGTTTGTAACTAGCATCCCTATTTTAAATCCTTTCACAAATGCCTCACAAGAATTAGTGGAATTAATATTATCTATCATATCTAATAGTTCCTCAAACTGTTTAAATTCATCCTCCGAAAGTTTTTTCTGAAATTTTTCGATATTAGCTGTAATCTCCTTATTAATAGATCGATACTCCGGATTTTTAGGAACAATATTTTCTTCTGGTCTCAGATTACCATAATAAATTTCTTCTAATATACTTTTCATTTCTACCCCTCCCTAATAATACTTTTCAAAGTAAAACTCATTATTTAGCTTGGTTTAATTTTATGCGAAAATTGCATAAAAATCAATATGCAGTTTCCGCATAGAGTAAGCTGATCAAGGGTGATATTTATGTATATAAGAATTCGTGATCTACGAGAAGATAAAGATCTGACTCAACAACAAATGGCTAAGATGCTGAAAATTTCTCAAACAACATATTCTCGTTATGAAACTGGCGCTTTAGATATTCCAAGCTTTGTACTTATCAAGCTGTCAGAATTCCATAATGTGAGTGTAGACTATATACTGGGACAAACTAACAATCCCAAACGATGTTAAGTCTACATCCTTCAAATGCTCTAGAGCGATAACGGGCTATCACAAAATCCTATTACAAATCAACCGCACAGAAAGGACAATATGAATCCTTCATCACTGTCATCCAAATTACAACAGATCGTTCCACAACTGGATCTGCGAAGCTGCCTCGTTAGCGTACGCGGTGAGATCCTGTACGAACACTACCGCAACCAAGAGGCTGCGACCGATATTGCAAAAATCAATTCATGTACCAAGAGTGTGCTGTCCGCACTCATCTGTATAGCGATGGATAAAGGCTTGTTGCCAGAGACATCAGCCCCAATCTCCACCTTTTTCCCACAGTTGACATCCGATCCTGACCCGCGCAAACCAGCGATCACACTGGAACAACTGCTCACCATGACAGCCGGATTCAACTGGGATGAGTTCGGCGGGCAGAATTCATTCCCTCGCATGACCCGCACCGATCATTGGGTAGATTTTGCGTTGGAACAACGCCTAAGTCATGAACCTGGTACATACATGGAGTACAACTCCGGAGTATCACAGATCCTATCCGCCATCCTGATGCAAAATGCAGGTATGAACGTAGCCGAGTTCGCAGAACGTTATCTTTTTGGCCCGCTGAGAATTAAGCATTATGAATGGGAAATTGACCCTCAAGGTGTTCATACAGGCGGATTCGGTCTTAAGATGTTACCCGTAGATCTGCTCAAATTCGGTCAGCTGTTTCTACAGCAAGGTATGTGGGAGGGTGAGTCTCTCATTTCAAGTGATCTCGTATCTCGTTCGACGCAGCCTTTTATTACAGTCACTCCACCGAATCACGGCAGTTATGCTTGGCATTGGTGGGTGGATGTCTATCCGAACGAAAGGTCTGACTCCGAAGGTATTGCTGCTGAAGACGACCAACCCAATCTCCATTATTATTACGCACGAGGATTTGGTGGTCAGTATGTATATATTGTCCCTGAGCTAGAGCTCGTTACGGTGTTAACCAATGACAAACGAAAGAAAGAGAAACCTCCGCTGGATGTTTTCCCTCGATTAATCGCCCCTGAGCTATGGAAAATGTTATAAACGCAGGCAATCCTTCTATCCTGTTCGACCAATGAACCCTCAACCTTGTGGCCATAACATGACCATAGGTTGAGGGTTATTCGTCATGCCAAAGCTTCTTCGATAGCAATCGTTATTGGATACGGACCAGACTCCTGATTAGAGACCACAACCAGTTGCAGATCATAGTCCGGATAAACGGAAGACATGAATGACACCCCTGGATCAAACCCCATGACATGAAATTTGAAAATCGCTTCCTCCTTGCGGTCAATCCAGATCCCCTGCCCATAGTACTCTTCATCCTCTTGATGGACATGTGGAGTTAATAACTGCTGTGTCGTCTCTGCATTCAACAATTGGTGACCCAGCAAAGCATCCCAAAACCGAATCATATCCGGTGCCGTAACATAGGCTCCACCATCTGATCCACCTTTGACAGGAATGGAGAACATATTGGTGTTCCAGGAGCCATCTTCATGATCAATATACCCTAAAGCTGTGTTACGCGGGAGCTGATCTGTTACGAAATAACCGGATTCCTTCATGCCACAACTTTTGAAAATGTGCTCTTCCACATAATCTGTAAATGACAGTCCTGAATGTTGCTCCACGATAAGTCCCAGCACAATGAAACCCGCATTGTTGTAGTGAAAACGTTCACCCGGAGCAGACTTCATCGGCAGATGCTGAAACATGGGCAGAAAGTCACTTAAACGCCGCATCGCGTAAACCGGTCTGTCTTTCCATAATTCTGAAAAGTCATCCATCACTTCTTCATCGAAATAATCTGGAATGCCTGACGTGTGGGTTAACAACTGCTGGATGGTGATCCCTTCGTCCCACAGTGGAAACTTCACATCCAACACATCATTCAGCTTGGAATCAGCAGATAACTTACCGGCTTCAATTAGTTGGCATATACTCACTGCCGTGAAGATTTTACATCCAGATGCAATTCCAAAGCGTGTATCCACCTGATTGGCAAGTTCTTCACTGCGATTTGCATAACCACGTTTCATATTCAAAAGGGGGTCACCGGCTTGCTGGAGTAATACAACACCCGAAAAATTCACACGTTCCATGACTTCTTCTACTTTTGTTGTCAGCTCTAATACATTCAACATTTTGTTGTTCACCTACTTGTCTATGTATTCATTACATTCTCATTTTTAATTCTTCGTCATATTCTGCATACCTGCCAATTTTTCATAAAAAGAAGGATTACTCCCTCATAAAAGGAAATAACCCTTCTTCATACAACGTAAGATTAAGTTGGACAAAGTGTGCTCAAATGCTGTTCAATCACTTGTTCCACTCGTTTAACTGTAAGTCTATCTGGCTGCATTAACATATGAATGGCGAGTCCATCCACAAGAGCATATAACTTCTCGATCTCCATCTCGGCATCCAGACCAGAATGTGTCATACCTTGCTTCTGCAACTCCTGTATAACCCACTGAACAGACCGATACATCCCTTGATGCATCTGATCACTTAACTTTTTTAATTCGGGGTACACCAATAATTTGGCTGTAAACGTAAACCAGACCTCCATTTCCATGATTCTGTCTTCGTCCAACGGGAGAAATTGCAAGAGCAGATTCTTCATATCCTGCAATACAGATCCACTCATCTGTAACGCCTCCACCCTTTTCTGTACCCGTTCTGCAAAAAGATTCATACAAAAGGTGAACAATTCAGCCTGTGTGGCAAAATAATGACGCATGGAACCTACAGATAGTGCCGCTTCCTTCGCTATATTCCGAACTGTAGCATGCTCCAGTCCGTGCTCTTGTATGACCCGGATTGCTGCATCAGCAACGATTTTCCTTTGAGCTTCATGATCTACGATTTTTGGCATGACAACATTATACACCAAACTTCTCTTTTTGTAATACACTGTGCTATAATCTTTTTAATACATTGTATTAAAATATAAAACAGCTGTAGGAGAGGAATTCATAAGATCATGCATACCACTATCCCAGCCTCAAAACGTAAGAAATTCAGAGTTACTACCTTCATAATAAGGCTATTCTGCACCATGTTATTGCTGATCAGTGCATCATTCCTCTATGAGTGGTTTGCTTCGTCGCAGGCCAAAAAAGACTTTCCACCTCTAGGTACGTTAGTTCAAGTCGGCGGTTACCAACTACACATTCATAAACAAGGCAATGGTTCACCGACCATACTTATGGAGGCTGGAAGTGGTGAGACCAGTTTGTCGTGGAGAGACATTCCTGCGGAACTAGCCCAACATGCAACGGTGGTCACGTATGATCGTGCAGGATATGCCTGGAGTGAATCTGCACCCACAGAACGTACAGGTGCAAATATCGTCAAAGATTTACATGCAGCTCTGGAGAAAGAGAATATCCGCGGCCCTTACATTATGGTAGGTCATTCCCTTGGGGGTATGTATGCCAGACTCTTTGCACAGACCTATTCAAATGAGGTTCAGAGCCTTGTCCTCATTGATGCGCGACCTGAGGATGATGAACGGAACACAAAGGCTTTGTTGGAACAGGCTCAGTTTCAGGGAAACCCGTCTGCGTCCTTGTTATCTTTACTGAAGGTATCTGGAGCTTTCAGATTATTTCCAGACTTTATGCTTGATGGTCTGGTTGCCAAGCAAGATCGGGATACTTTTGTTAATGTGATTGCTACCCCCTCCTATTTTCACGCCAAAGAAGAAGAAGCCCTCCACGCCCATTCAACAGAAGATGCCATTCGTGGCCAAAGTCTTGGATCAATCCCTGTACGTATCATTGCACGCGGACGTTCTCAAGACTATGCTAGCGCAGGGATTCCGGTTGAAATTGGGCAGAAGCTCGAATCCATATGGCAATCAGGACAGCGTAACATGTTGAATATATCGAAGGATAGTCAGCTTATCATGGCCACGCGCAGTGGTCATATGGTTATTCATGATGAACCCGAACTGGTTGTGAAAACAATCCTTGAGTTAATCTCTGATAAGTAGAGATATTTTTCTTCAGAACATCCTCCGCTCGATCCAATGTTAAAGGGCTCTTCCAATAGCCATGGGTATGACTTGGAACAGCCCTTTAAGCAGTATACATTAAGATTAGATCTAATGAGTTCGGCCTTAAGAAAATATTAGTTAGCGTAACGCTTGCAGGTCCGAGTCGGGACCTCCTGCACTCTTCTTCATTTCACGGGGAGCCCTCGTATTGATCAGATAATACAATGTGGCATAGATTGTAGTGATAAACGTGCCAAAAAACAGGCAAAACGCCAGAGACGGACGACTTACACTTTCGTGCATCAGTTCAATCAGCGTCTCGCGATTTGTCAGTGCATCCCAGCTATTCAGTCGATATACACGTCCAAGCAGTACCCCGTAACTTCCCAAAGCACAGCCAACCAGTACAAAGACCCAGGATGCCCTGCGTCCAATTCGGTGATAGATCACTTCCTGAAGCTGATACATCGACAGGAATCCAAGCAGGAGTCCAGTCCAGACAAACATTAATACAACACTTAAGTCGTACCAATACGTGTAGTCCACCCCGTTCCCACCATAATACCGGGAACTTCTCGCTGTCAGATGAACCAGATCTGTAACAATGTAAGAAGAGTTCGGGAAAAATAACAACCACAACAGACCACTTGCGACTGCAAGCCATGCGGCACCTTTCCATTTCACATCACTTAGAAGATAGGCTGCATAAGAGAACACAAAGGGAATCCAGCCCAAGAACAGATTCCAGATCAGGAAGCGGAAATAACGCTGATCCAGCCAATCTGCGGCTACATAGTACAACCCAAGCGTTACTACAGTAACCACACTAAGGAAAATAAATATGCGAATATAATTCAGTTTTCTCAATGATTCTGACCTCACTTGATAAAATTCAATTAGTTTCGAAAATATCGGATGATTTCTTCTTTATTCTTTTCCACACGCAAATTCAATCCTCGTTTATCCTTTAATCCATACTGCTGTAATTCATGGCCTGGATCAAGCACCAACGGTTTAGTCGCCACATCGACCAGCAAGTCCATCGTCAGTTGATAGGTTTCCCGTATCTTGTCCATTGGCAGAGAGGATTCATACCGTTTGATCAGCTCAATCAGACGTTCAGCATACACAAGACGAACCATACTGTCCGCACTCTTCAATTGTCTCGATGCAAATGCTGTTATTGCCATAATAATACTGGGTTGTCCGATGTTTGGCAATCAACGCAAGTTCATCCACCGCATCCCAATTCATGATAGACAGCTCGGAACTTAATTGTTGAATTCGCTCTCCTATCCATTGTTCTTCTAACTCTTGGGGTACATCCCAGCGCTTATAGTCGGCATATACACCTTCCCGATGCATCTGTATAGCGCTCCCGTAATGTTTGACGAACAAATCTTTTGCTACACTCCAATCGGTCTCCTCCATCTTAACCACCACCATACCTGTTCCTATTTGTGCGTATACTCCTAACATATTACATAAACTTACTACTCTCCAAGCATACTACAGAAGTTGAACTATACAATTGCACGAGAACGCAGAGGACAGAAAGAACCTGAAGAAGCGAAGTGTTCGCATTTATCACCGGAATTTCACCTTTGTAAAATTGAATTAAAAATCTGGGGATAACAGCGATCGGAAGGTTGTTCTGTCATCGGAGTGGCAAGTGTAAATATTTTTTCGTTCAACTTATATAGAATCATACCATTTACCAAAGGAGAATCAAATTTACAATGAATCCAAATTCCATGAACCCTCAGAATGCAGTACAACCCACATTGAACACCAATCCAAATATCACCCCTAACATGAACCATGGCGGTCATGAGATGTTCGATGTGCATGAGATTCTGTCCTCCACCATTAACGTGCTGGATCAATATATGATCTTTCGTACATTTGTGCAGAGCCAGGAACTGATTGGCATTCTCGACCGGCAGTATAATTTCATATTATCCCAGTACAATCTGACAGCAGAGTGTTTTGCATCCGGACAGAAGCCTCATCAAGAGACAGCAACCTACATGATCCCCAACATCGTACCACCGGTATATGGCCTTAAGCCATCAGCACCGAAAAAGCCAAACCAGAGCTTGGCTGATGTAAAGGATGCCGGGATTAGCGGTCATATGCTGGGACTGATCAAGTCACATGCGAGTCTGCTGGGCATGTCCTGCAGCGAGATCACCAATGGAACGGTTCGCCGAGTCATCGCTTCACAGATCCAGCATTTTATCGAGATGGCCTATGAAATTTTCATGTTCCAGAATAAAAACGCCTATTATCAAGTACCTCAGCTCACTCCAAGTGATACACAACAGATGCTTCAGGCATACATTCCAGCAACCGGAGCACCTCAGATGCCTATCAGCAATAAACCACTTCATTAACTTAGAAAATATAGAGTCCGATTCCCCAGAGAACAGTCTCTTCAACCCATTCGGGTTTTAGGGGCTGTTTTTTGGTTATTTACAATCATTTTCCTACTGAAGACACTTGATTCGCTTACCAGAAACTGGTTTAATCAAAGACAGAACTTACATATTCAACATACGGATCATACATATAAAACACGGTAAAATGCGGTTATAAGAAAATTCAAATGGCTTTTTCTTCATTATGGGGAGGTATACAAATGAGATGGAAGCAACCTGCTAAACTTGGTTTACTGGCTATGGCTCTCGGCTGTACTGCCATTGGCGCAACAATCACACCTTCAACAACACTGGCTGCACCTGTTCCCGCTTCCAAAGCGGTGTATCATCAATTCCAAACCTATCGAACAGAAGCAGTGAAGTCCACAGAAAGTCTGATTAAAGCACGTAAATACCTGATGAATCATATCGACAAAGTCGGTCCTTGGCAGGCAACATTAATGACGCTGCAATTAGAGAATATGCAGAACGTGAAGCTGGCTGATATGGATCACCAAATGTATACGGAACCGTTTCAACAGGCCATATCTCAAGCCCATGAACAACTTGGTTACGAACAGAAGCTTACATATAGTCGTCTGCTCAAAGAAATTAAAGATCCGGCAGTGAAGAAACTTCTGCAGGAAGCTTCTGATCTCGGGTTCAAACTGGAAACCAGTGAAGGCTTGTATTATCCCATCATCAATTATGAGATATACCAAAAGTTCAAACCTTTTGTTAAGGCTGATATTGCTGCGTACATTGATATTATGGCTACCGAGTCCAATCAGATGACAACTTCAGATGGTGGCATTATCATCTCCTGGAATGATTTAATTCAGCGTATATTGGAGAAAGAAGCCTTTTTGAACAACTTCCCGAATTCCAATCGTACATCAGCAGTGAAGCAGTGGATATCTGTGGATTACCTGTTTTACGGAAGTGACAACACGCCTGCATATGATTGGTACACGGACGACGAAGAAATCCGCACCATAGACCCTGAGGTAAAAAAGGCTTACGAGAAAGCTTTGGCTAAGCGGGGGCCCAATACGGAGAGTGTTATTCTGGACACTATGGAAAAGATTTTGCTGGTCCTCAATCAGAACAATGATGAGCTTACACCTGAAATCAGAGCAATCATCGAAACTGTTCAACAACAATTTGCCCCGGAGTAATTGGATGCTGAATAACAAAATGTGAATGTAAAAAAAAGCGGCAATCCTCGTGACAGAGGGTGCCGCTTTGAAGTTTACATATCAAGTCCTTACATTTGGATCAAAGTATTGAAGTGTCTATTGATGTAAGTTTGTTCGGATTTACGACGAGATACACGCCCTCAATCCGCTCTCCAGAAGCGTCCAACTCCAAACAGAGTACTTCGGACAATTGCCCTTCTTTCATCAACGCAAGTTGAAGCTCACCATTGATCCATGGGCACCCATTCTCTTTCACGCAATCGCGTAAGGACTCGCCGTGAGGTCAGGAGTGCAAGCACACCTTTGTGAACGTTCATTGTTCTCATAACCGTATGCACAACACCACCGCCATCTGCTGTAAATACAGGCTGATCCGCCAGTAACTCGAGCATGGCAGAGACGTCATAACGAAGGAAAGCCGATGTAAAACGGCTCAGCAATTCACCTTTGGCTATCATATCCGTATCACTCTGCTCTATCGGTGGTAGTTTTTCGGGCAGATTTCGTCTGGCACGGCTATAGATTTGACGGCAGTTACTCTCCTTTTTGCCCAGCCAATCCGCTATCTCGGAATAATCATATTGAAATGCTTCACGAAGTACAAAAACAGCCCGTTCCATGGGCGATAGACGCTCCAACATGACCAGATAGGCGTAGGAGATCATCTCTTTCTTCTGCATCGTTTCCTCTGGCATATTCCCCACTTCTCTGTCACCCATCGGCTCTGGCAGCCACTCACCAACATAACTTTCCCGCTGGTTACGGGCAGAATTTAGCAGGTTCAAGCTTCGGTTCACAATCAGTCTGGCGATGTAGGACTTCGGATTACGAATATCCTGAGCAGACATGCTCTGAATCCCCGCAAAACAATCCTGCACAATATCTTCAGCTTCTACCACACTGCCCAGCATGCGGTAAGCTATTGAAAATGCATAATTTTTATAACGAATATACAACTCACCAACATCCAGAGAAGACACTTCTGGCTCATTGGCGTGGAGATTGGAATTCATGAGAATGGCCCCCTCTGGCATGGTGCATGTATTTTTAGTTAAAGCAACCCGGATACATTCCTGTTGTAATCGCAATCCGGTTCCAGTTGTTAATCGTGTTAATGGCCAGGATTAGATCCACCAGTTCGGATTCACTGAAATGTTCACGAACCTTATCGTACAACACAAGGGGTACACCGTGTTCCGAGATTCGGGTCACCGCTTCAGCCAGCTCCAGCATAACACGTTCTTGATCCGTGAAGAAAGTTACTTCACGCCACACACTCAGTAATAAAATATGATCCGCGTAATCTCCCAGTTTCATCAGATCTTTGGCATGCATATCGAGACAAAAGGCGCAGCCATTGATCTGGGACACGCGGATTTTTAACAACTCATACAATACTTTATTTTCAAATTGCCCGGATATATATTGCTCCATCGCCATCATCGCTTTAAATGCGCCTGGACTCGCTACTCTGTAGTTCGTTCTTAAATTCATTTCTCATTCGCCTCCGTCATTTGGTCTACATACTGAAGACAAATGACAGTCGGAATCTGTGACATTCTTTGCGAAAATTTTTCACTATTAACATCTGACGTAATATAAACCCGGAATTTTCCGTATTCATGTACGGTTTTTGCTGTACCGTTTGTGATTTCAACCAAAAGTAGGTTGGATATATTGATACTTTGACCAAAGGAGTAGTAACATACGACTAATCAAGTTAACTTTTCTGACATAAAAAAGAGGATCGTTTACTTATATCCGCAAGGAGTGTTTACTATGATAACTTCCAACGCAAACCATAATATGACGTCCGAATTGCCCAGAGGCTGTACGTTCACCGCTGAAGACTGGCATGTATTATCCCAATATTGGTATCCGGTAGCCCAAGCAACCGAAGTAACAGACAAACCACTGGCTGCTCAATTACTCGATGTGAAGCTGGTTCTCTACCGCAGTAATGATCAGGTTGTGGTAGCCAAGGATCTTTGTTTTCACCGCGGGGCCCCACTTAGCAAAGGCTGGGTAGAAAATGGCGAGATTGTCTGCCCTTATCACGGTTTCCGTTATAATTGTGAAGGAAAATGTACCGCAGTACCTGCGCACCCAAGCTCCAAAATATCACCAAAGCTCAAACTCATTGTATACCCAGCAGTCGAACGTTATGGCTTAATATGGACTACACTGGCAGGAACAGAAGAACAGATCCCCTCCTTCCCTGGATGGGATGATCCGGATTATATCAATATTTTGCCACCCAACTTTGACATTGCTGGTTCCTCTGGACGACAAATGGAGGGTTTCCTGGATGTATCCCATTTTGCCTATGTGCATACCGAAACGTTTGGTGACCGAAACAACACCGAAGTCCCCCAATACAAAGTGAAACGCGAAGGTAATGAGTTACTGGCCGAGTATTGGAGTACGGTGAGTAACTATGGCAAAGGGCAGGATCTTGTTGCACCTGAAGGTTTCCAATGGCTGCGCGAGTTTCGAGTGTTCCCACCTTTTGCGGCTTCTCTTACGGTACATTTCCCAGGAGACGACAAGCTGAATATTCTGAATTGTGCTTCGCCAATCTCTGCCCGTTATACACGTTTATTCTGTCCAATCACACGCAACTTTGACAAAGACGCTCCGATTGAAGACACAATCAAGTTTAACTTGCAGGTCTTTGAAGAAGACCGTGAGATGGTCGAGTCACAGAAACCGGAGGATCTCCCCCTTGATCTGCATGCCGAGGCCCATATTCCTGCAGACCGTACTTCGATTGCCTATCGTCAGTTATTAACCGAGCTTGGATTGGGACGAAATTACACATCGTAAACGTTCAGGTATGCATCGGCTTTCAGCAAGTTTGAAGACACCTTTAATCCAAAAAAAGAAGCGTTCCTTTGTGGACGCTTCTTTTTCTATACCTATTTCAACTGAAGTACCTCTGTATATTACCTAACTAAACGTCATCTTTCCTCTTGATTATTCATATTCACAGGAAGCTCTCTATAATACGGACACCCCGGCTCATGAATAATACGCGGATCAACCCAAGTGCCCCAGTACGGAAGCCGGTTCACGTAAGGTTGCATGTTTGGTTGGTTGTTTGGCTGTGTGTTGGGCTGCATGTTTGGTTGTACATTGGGTTGCATGTTTGGCTGTACGTTAGGCATCACATAAGGCTGATGATTCACATTTGGAGCACTGTTAGAGGCAGGAGCAGTTGAAGGCTGGCAATCTGCCGGCGGGCCAATAATCACTGTTTTTTGAATGGGAGCAAGCGCTTCTTGAACTTTTTTCTCATCCAGACAGTACGTATAAGCCAAAAGTTTTGCAGGTGTAAGACGCAAGGTGTCTGAGCCAAATATCGCCTCAGGAATAGGAGCATCAAAGATTGCGAGTAAGTGCGTATGATCAGCAGTAGCCACTTCATAGTGCCACCAGCCTTGAGGAACGTTAGCCACCTGCCCCGGAGTAATCGGGAAATGAAGCAGCTCGTTGGTAAACGGATTAATGAGGGAAACAACTGCCGAACCGCTGATACAGTATACCAACTCGGTAGCATTCTGATGCGTATGTGGTTCAACCACATTGCCCGTGTTGAGGAAAATATCCAGTAAAGAAGTATTGCCTAGTGTGTTTAACTGTTTGATGGAAAGAGAGTTAATATAGTTGTTCTCATCCTTCTTGAATAACGGGTTATTGCTCAAATCGTAAGTAAATTCGGTGGTTGGTAAAGTGTAATCCATGTATGAGGTTGCCAAAATAAAACGCCTGCCCTTCGCTCTCGGTTTAGGTCATAACCTATATGCCAGCTTATGCCCAGCGCCCAGATACGTGAGCCCATTTCCGCCAAGTTATTATCGAACAACAAATAGCCCTGACTCGGACATACAAATCAGGGCTCATTGGCTATTAAAATTCTTCTTCGTCAGAGATGCCCTCCCAACTAATTCCTAATGGTGTACTGTTCAAATTTACACTCTGAAGCCAATTCATTCGCTTGACCATGTCTGGAATTCCCTCAATTAAACCATTAGTTACACTCAAATAACGCAGCTTCTTCAGTTTCTCCAGTTCAGGTGGAAGCTCACGTATGCCCGAGTAGCCTATATCCAGAGTTACGAGTTCACTCAATTCACCAATCTCGGCTGGAATATGTTTCAGACCAAGGTCCGACTTCTCCTTTGGCTTCCACCCGGTCGGAACATGATAAGAACTACCGCAATAAATTCTAAGCTCTCGGAGTTGTTTCAATTTCCCAACGTCTTGGTGAATACCTTCCAAATCAGCCGTCATGATCTCCAATTCTTCCAATGATGTCAGTTCAAAAAGGGCTGGAGGAAGCGTATAAACATCCTGCTCAAAAATCGTCAAACGTTTCAAGTGCTTTAATTCCCGAATCCGTTCCGGAATCTCTTTCAAGTAATATGAACTAATATTCAGCACATCCGTCTGATGACTAATCGCATCGTCCAGTAAGGAATGAATGTCCTGATGTCGATCTAATCTAAAAAACAACCCTGTGATACGCTCCATTAACTCAATTGCTTCTTCTTGTGTAATGTGCATGCCATACATATTCTCATGAGCAACAGTGTAGAAGTAATCGCTCCCATCCTCTTTCAGAAAACAAAGATCATCCGGCAATGACGGATATAACCAGTCATGAAAGCGGTTGGCTTCCTCCTTAAGAACCTGCCCGGATTCAGGCGTACAACGATATATGTAATAGATGCCTTCTGCATACATTGCACCACTTTTCACCATCATTTCTTCCATCGTACTGCTTTCAATCAGATACGGATCCAATCTCCGTAACACTTTGGTTACTCTTTCAGGTGTAGGTTCTTCTGCATACTTTCTATCAACCAGCATAAACCGGTCTGTCTTCTCGATCAATTCGTCAATCAACAGTTCATAGGCCGTTCCTCTTGGGTCGGTGTGAAAAGCTACGGCTACCATATGATCCCCCTCATGGCTCTATATTCATTAAATCTGTAATCTGCTGTATCATCTGAAACCACTGTGGCATAGGCTGATATCATCAATCCAGTTATTGGAGGCTTATTACATGGCATACGGCCCTGGTTCAGTATCATCCCCGCAACCTGCGGGTTATCCTTACCCTTATTATCCGCCACCCCCACCGTATCCTTACCCTTATCCCTATCCATACCCGCCCATCGTTCCTGTTCCACTACCATATCCAATTGGCGGTCCTTGGTGGCATGGTGGATATCCCGGCGGTGGTTACCCCGGTGGACACCCTGGTCATTTCCCAGGAGGTGGCTATCCCGGTGGACCTCACGGAGGTGGACCTGGTGGTCCGGGTGGTCCAGGTGGACACGGAGGACCTCCAGGCGGCGGATTTCACGGACATCGTTTCTTCCACTGGTAATCCGTAATCATGAGACGTATCCAAAGTTCAGGTTCAGATCAGATCAGATAAAGAAGCTGCTTCGGCAGCTTCTTTGTTATTAAGGAATTATCTAATCGTTCAGGATTTAATACGTGATCTCATCTATCATCTTCAGATTACGGTTCGACATGCTGAGGAGATCCGTGAAGGTAGGTGTAAGGTAATAAACAAAGTCTGGATCGTGCACGTACATAATAATCTGCCCATACGTGCCTTCCGCCGTTGGATCAAAATCGAGCATCAGATACAGTGAACCTCCCGCGATTGTTGCAAAAGGAATCCATGCTTTATGGAACAGGTATGGCTTGATCTCCGGGTCCAACTGACTGATCTCATCCGCAGAATAATGCTCTTCCAACTTCTCATCTACTTCACAGAAGTATTGTTTGGTCTCTCGAATCTCTTCCAATGACATCAGATAAAATGGTGTACATCGGCCCTTCTCGGCATCACCCGGGTACAGCACATGCAACCCGTAACCACTACCGTCTTTGCCTTGGTAAAAGGTACGAAAATCGCCAGGCAGCCGGACGCCATACTCCTTTTCGAATAGATCGAGACTTTCCTCGGATGCACCTTCCCGATGTTGATATTCTTCAAACAATTGCCGAATCTCGTGATCCTGTATTTTCTCATCTAACAAGTGATTCAGCTCGTCCATTAGCACGTTTAACGATACATTCGGCTCCAATCTCACCACACCTCCCTATTTCAGCCCTTCTCTTCTTGTAGATATTGATGATATTCCCAAAACGCTTCTTCCTCTCCGCCACCTTCAATCAGAATCATGACTGCGTAAGATAACAAATTAAGCCATTGTTCCATCAACGCCACCTGTTCGTCCGAGATGAGGTTGTTGCTGCGAAGCATACCCTCAGGTTCAACGGCCCAGGCACGTGCCATATGAGTAATTCCCCATAGACATGCCATGACTTCCCGATCCAGTGAAGGCTGTGCAAGTTCTGGTGCCAGAACCCGCAGTATCTCCATCAACTCATGAAAATTCTCCTCAATTAAATGTCCTCGAAAGGGCCGCAGACTGCCAATAAAACCGTTCTCCATCTTGGGATGACTCAGATCATCATAGGAAAAGGAATGACATTTTAATAACATTACTGCCTCTTCACGTTCCATTCCTTCACCCCTAACTAGTTCAAAATACGAACTTACCAGCGCAGAGGTTCTTCTCCACGCCACAACACATATCTCTCCAGCTCCCGAAGAGTGCCTGTACCGATCCCGTACTCGTCCATTTCTTTGGAACGAAGATCGAGCACATGCAGCATGCCACCATACGTGCCAACTGCAAGTTTGGACTGTTCCGGCGATACGGTGAGAGAATAGATGGTACTTCCCACAAAATGACGCCATACTTTCTTACCCTCGCCATTTACACAATATAGATAACCATATGCATCACCAAGCACCATGCCTGCCTCTATTTCAACCGCTGCATACACTCGTGCATTCTCATCCATGACCGGCCAATCTTCCTTCGTTTCGTTACCTGCGATTGATTCCAGCGGAACCTGTATCGTGACTCCGTTATAGAAATGACATGCGTTAAACCAGACGGTCTGGTTATTACTGGTGAATGCCGCATAATGAGGGTAGCTCGATTCTGGATAGAGAGAGTATGTTTTGTTCAGCTGGCGGTCCATCACCATATGATTGCTCCCTTGGCTACCAAATGCAATCCATCGACCATCCCGAGATACCGCTGCATGCCCCATATCTATCTGTGTATCCTCTAGCTCATACTCTTCGATCTCTGCCAGATCGGGATGAAGCAAGGTCACCTGATCTTGCGTTACAAGATATATCCCGTATCTTGAATGAATAAGTAGTGCTCTGCCTTCATCCATAGGTATAAGTCCTTCAAGTGTCCGTTCGGGATGCTCACAGTCCGCAAGTGATTCAATCCGAGGTAATGCCGACTGTATCCGGGCTTGAATATCTTCCCATCGATATGTCGCTATCTCCTGTCCTTCCAACCTGCGATCTGGATGACGAATAACACGAATCCCATCCGGTCCTGCAAGCGCATAGTCCAAACCGTCTGATGAGCAACCAGCAAAAGTATACGGAGAAATCAACTGCCACCCCTGCTGATCCATCGTATATATCTGACTATTCTCCGTGAAAATCCCCGTATGACATACAACCGTTTCCTCGTTCAGATAACCTACAACTTTGACAGCCTGCATGGAAGCCTGAAATGCCTCGCTCAATGGCCACGTCGCTGCTGGCAGCTCACGTCGTAGCATCTCCAAGTCACCGTGGAGATTGGCCTGTCTCACCATATGGAATACTTCAGTACTCATACCGCTTCTGGCATCTTCCTTCAGCTCGGATTCATCTGGTTGCTCTCCCTCCATGCCTTTCCGTACAAATGCATTGACATCCCTTGCATAACGCCTGCCTTCATTGCGCCATTGTTCCGCGATGTCTTCCTTTAACCAACTCATCTGTTCCCCTCCACTCTGCCTCTATTCATATGCCGTACAATGATGTGCCTGCAAGAACAAACTGATTTCGTTATCCGTCGCCTCCTCCGCACCATTCTTTTCTTCATAGAAAAGGGCAACTTCTCTCCCAGTTGCATAGTTAAATCGTAAATATCCTCCCATCGACACCATGAACATCTTGCACATGTACTCATTCTCCAACACAACATCCCACTTAAATTCTGTTTTGCATATATCGGCGAGTTCCTTCATGGAGCTTCCCTGTTCTGTTCCTGAAAAATGGTAAAACGTATGTTTCCGCAACTCATTCCACGGCTCAAAGTAAAGTGGCGTTATTGGTTTATCCTGATGGTAATACCCACAATAGATCCGGTCCAGCGTTTCGCCAAATTCAGTCTCCGTGCATGTCCATAAGGTGATATTCTCATCATGACGCGGTAGCCACAACAGCCCCTCAACTTCCGGATGAACAGCAAGGAAATCTCCATCTACAGAACTGCCGATGGAGATGCACTGCTCAAGTTGCTGCTGACTTATAGGCGAATCGTCCGTATGTATCCAAAAATCATATTCCACAAAAGGCTTCAACACTTCCGGGTCCGGCCTCTGCACATTCATCCAGCCCGTGTATGTACCCTCTCCGTATTGTTCAATCCAGGTCCGGTATGACAAAGGTAGCGAGATGGCGTGCTGTTGTTCAAAGTGATCCAGTTCCTCTGCTGGAACCGGTTTAAGTACACGGGATACAATATACATTTTTCGACATCTCCCATCTCAGTTTGGTTCATTCGTTTTCAGGATCTAAGCCAATTCTTCCTGCACAATTTCAGTCCATACTCCTTTACGATTCAGAATGCGAATGGCAAAGGCATCATATCCATCACGTTTGACCTGATCAAAATCCATGCGCTCTCCCGTAATCAGTTCATACGTACCATGCTCATCTACATCTTCGCCAAACTCATCATCCCAAGGCACATTGTAGTAGGCCGTCAACTCTACCTCAAAGATGTCCTCTCCTTCAACATCCAGATAAGGGCGAAGTGGTCTGTCATGTAGTGCTTCTTGCGAATAAGTCTCACATAACATGGCATCATATCCGTGCTTGGCGGCATCAATGAGCAGGTAGCGTTCACCCGTGACGGTATGCTCCGCATATACAAGAATCGGTGTCGAATCATGCCAGGTAATCAGATCATCTTCCGTCAAGTCACCATAATAAAAAATATGGAATTTATCATGTCCGTCACTCGATTGAAGTTTGCCTTTCCACTCTACTTCATCGGGTTTAATGTCCTCTTCCTTCCTAATTAATCCTTCCAGATAAGCAGGTCCGTGCTGTACACCATACGCATTCATCATCTCGCCTCCGATTTGTTCATTCGAATGGTAACCACTTTGTGTTCCTCATCCACCGTCAGTTTCACATCAATGTTAAGCTTGTCGCGAAATAACGCCGTAATATTGATATACGGATCGCGGGCAGCTTCGCTACTACCGCCACTATTACGGCTCATTCCCTGATGAATGATGGATTCTACCAGCTGTTTATCTCCCTTGCCGGTATTATCGTAGGTGTAGATCACCTGCCCATCCTGATCATACAGATTTAAGACCGTTGCAAAATCATTGGCGTTCTCATACTTTCTTTCAGTCTGCACATAGTTGTGATCCGTATGTTGATAGTTTACAGTACCAGCCAGATACGGATTGTCCCCGCCTGGCTTCACATCATACTCCCGATAGGCCAGATTAAACAGGTATTGGAGATGACTCATGTCAATCCGGTAATAAAACTGACGGTTCTCCTCTTGTTTATCCATCGCTGCAAAACTGTTAATAAGCGGCCAGGCTTTATAGGACTTCCCATTCACATCAACGGCGAGAGCATAGTCAGATAAGACTGTCTGTTTTTGAAATATGCCATAAGTCTGTAAAATAAAATAAGCTGGAATCATCAACATACCCAGAATGATTGCAAAAATACTGAGTTTAACTCGTAGTTTCATGTCTTCTCTCCCTTGCAGCTTTAATGCGTCATCTTCGCTTTCAGTCTCATCCAGTCTTGTGCTGAAGCTTCGACAGTGTACGCACAACCACATCCCTGTTCTTCGCATCTTTAATATAAGCCGGAATACTATGTGAAGCTGTTCTTAAAGGCATATTTCCAGGTTTCTCACGCAGATCTGCGGAAACATAAGCAATGAGATAATTTAGGTGCTCCCGATTCACAGCCCATATGATTTTTCCTCTGAACTCATCCAGGAAGTATAGCTCCAACCCGAATACAGGATCTTTCCCTGCACGAATCTCGGAAAAACACCTTCCGTATGTCGATTTGGCATGTAATTCAACCTGATTAACAGCACCACAATGCGGACATTCCACATGCGTTGATCGGTGAGAAGTCTTCTTCCCGTCTGTGACTTCCACGTTAAACCAACGTTCACATACAGCGCAATTCCCCTTGGCTTTATATTGATATACTGGTTCTTCAAAAGCTTGAGCGTAACATTCGTAACACTTCCAACCCAGTTGACCATTCCGTTGATCAATCGAAGCATGCCCACTGCATTTGGGACATTTCACATCAATCCGCTCTCCCCATCGAAGAACCGAATAGAAACTATACTTATACGCACCTTCATCTTCGAAACGTTTCATCCTGTATCCACCTTTCTTCTGAAACTACGACACAGCCCGCGTCAAAATACTCAACATTTACCAATCCATCTCTCTAAAATTATATGAAACTCCGTTCCTCAGCACAACAATTGAAGACAGATTGTTGGAAATGCCTCTAATACGACATACCCAAGTGTGTGCCTCATCACACCCGTCTCCACCTCAATAACGTAATCTATAACTAAATAACTACTGAAATGAAAGAAAACCTGCTTTTTAGATTGTGAAAAACATCACTTGAGTAAAGGTTGTGCAACTATGTTCTCCTTACTGAATGTATATAAATGGTCACTCGTATTCGCTATATTCACAGCAACTCTCTCTCACTGTAGTTCAACCGATACGGTTAAACCTGTTCACCACGATGAAGTCTCCTCCTCTGCGATCAGTCACCCCCCGGTGGACCCGATCATTCGCAGAGAAGGTACTACGGTATATATTGAAATGACGGCCCAGGTTACAGATGTTGAAATCTCCGAAGGTGTAATCTACAATGCTTGGACATTTAATGGTACCGTTCCCGGACCCGTCCTACGAGTAACCGAGGGAGATACCTTGGTGTTCACGTTAAAAAATAAAGATTCCAGCCTGTCTCACTCCATGGATTTTCACGCCGTACATGCTGCTCCCAGCAGCAAATTTATTGATGTTATGCCAGGCGAGGAAGGTACGTTCACCTATCCCACCTCCTCACCCGGCGTATTCATGTATCACTGTGGAACCAAACCGGTTCTTGCCCATATCGCAAACGGGATGTACGGCATGATTATTGTGGAACCCAAGGCAGGATACCCTTCCGATCACTTGGTTGATCGTGAGTATACCCTTGTTCAGAGTGAATGGTACAAAGAACATGATTATGAAGCTTTTTTGAACGGGGAACCGGATTATGTCGTATTTAACGGTAATGATTATGGATTAGTAAAACATCCCCTGTTAGCCAAAGTAGGAGATACGGTGCGGATCTATGTCAGTAATGCCGGCCCCAATGAAGTCTCATCCTTCCACGTTGTGGGTACCATTATGGACCGTGTGTATACTGATGGGAATCCACGCAACATTCAGTATGGAATACAGACGGTTATGCTTCCCGCAAGTGGTGGAGCTGTCGTAGAGTTCACCGTGACCGAAGAAGGTGATTATGCGATTGTAACGCATCAGTTCAACCATGTAGCCAAAGGCGCTGCCGCTGTTCTGCGTGTGACCAAGGATGGTACGGATCATGGTGGAACTGCCATGTCTCACTGACACATGACAATAGATAACGGCTATACCCATTCTGAACAATTTCGAGGTGATGAGACGATGATTTGTGAGCATGAAGCGAAGGATGCCTGTTTCTCCAAAGTATCCCTTTTCCAGCATCTAGATCCATCCGAAACTGCATTACTGACCTCCCTTTTGCATACCCGCAAATATAACAAAGGTGAAGTTGTCGTCCAGGAGGGCGAACGCTCAGATACGCTTTACGTGGTTCATCAGGGATGTGTGAAGTTATCCAAATACAATGAAAGTGGCAAGGAAAATATTATGCGGTTTCTGTTTCCCGGCGATTTCTTCGGACAAGATTCCCTGTTACACCAAAAACCACATCCTGCAAACGCTGAAGTTCTGGAGCCTTCGGCCATCTGCTCCATCAACAAACATGACTTTGACCAGTTACTTGAACATGATCCAAAGCTTGCTTATCATTTCCTGCTTGCCATTTCCAATCTTCTCCGTGAAACCGATGAATGGAACAGCTCGCTTAGTGCGATGACAACGGAACAGAAGATTGCCAAGTTGCTTTTGTATTTCCATACCCGAAATCATGCAAAGCATGAGATTCGCTTGCCTGTTTTCAAAAAAGATATGGCTCTGTTACTCGGTATTACACCCGAAACACTTAGTCGCAAACTTACCATGATGCAAACTCAGGGACTTCTTCAGGTTACAGGAAACTGCATTCTTATTCTTCAACTGGAACAGCTCAGGGAAAGAATGGAACCGCCTGTTCGAAGCCAATGAATTAGGTAAGAAAACTTGCGAATGCTGAGGAAGCTGTTTTGGCAAAAAAAAGTATCCGATCAGAAACCACTCTGTTCGGATACTCTTTTTATATAAATTCAACTCAGCGATTGGAAGCTTATTCTGTCATCTACAGATCGAGCAACAGCGACACAAGCAATCCCATGGATGCAATCAAACCCACTACAGGTCCACCTTCTTCAAATGCCTCCGGCATCATCGTCGAGCAGATCATGGCAATGATTCCGCCACCTGCAAATGCACCAATCGCTGCACCCATCTCCTCTGGAAGCTGTTCCAGAAACAGATATCCGCCCAGTGCTGCAAGCGCGGAGATCAACAATACACTCAGCCACATCAATATGATTTTGCCACGACTGTACTTGCCTTGTAGTCCAACCGTACTGGACAGACCTTCAGGGATGTTGCTGACAAAGATTGATACTACCAGAACCACACTGACACCGTTTCCGGCGAGCAAGCTGGCTCCAAGCATGATAGATTCCGGGATAGCATCCATTACCGTGCCTGCAAAGATCCCAAGCCCGCTTTGATTCGAGTCTCCCGACTTTGCCGAACGTTTACGCCCTGCTCCTCCCTTTGCAGAAACGAGCAGGTCAAACAGGGTATACACGACGGCACCCGCCGTAAATCCAATAGCTGTAGGTATAATTCCTCCATCATTCAGCGCATCTCCGAGAAGTTCAAAGGTCGCTGCACCAATTAATGTTCCTGTCCCAAAAGCCATGATCCAGCCAATGACTCGTTTGGGTATCTTCAGAAACAAGGCTGCGAGTGCGCCAATAACCACCGCTGAGGCAGAGATGCCGCCCCACATGAATGCAGTCCACATCCGGGCCGACCCCTCTCTTGTTTAATCATATTCTATCATTCCATTAACCCTCGTTGAGCAATCAAAAACAGTGATGTGGCTTTACGGTGATCTATATCACCTGATGTGTTCAAAAATCACGCTATGATACAATGATGTCGTCGTTCAGAACTATGAACACAGAGAGGAGAGATTCTCATGAGTAGGGTAAACAAAGATACAACAGCGGAGTTTCTACAACAGTTCCCCATCTTCCAGGACCTTAGCCCCGAGGAATTAAAGCAAGTCGAAGATATCGCCATTTCCAGAAGCATTCAGAAGAAATCAGTTATTTTCAGCGAAGGAAGCGAAAAAGAAGCTGTTTTTTTCATCCGTACCGGCATAGTAAAGGCCTATAAAACCGAGGAGAACGGGCATGAACAGATTGTCTCTTTCCTCAAAACAGGAGATATGTTCCCACACACCGGCTTTTTTAACGCGCACCCTTACCCGGCTACCGCAGAAGCCATTACCCCTACCGAACTACTAGCCATACCTGTCCGACTTTTCGAACGATTAATGCTGAGCACACCTTCCATTGCGATCAAAATTATGCGTGTACTCGGTGACAAAATAAGAGAATTACAGGATAAATTGCAGGTGCTTTCTGGTCAGGATGTACGCAATCGTGTGCTTTCCTTCCTTCTTATGCTCGCAGAGCAGCACGGACAAATGCATGGAGACCAGATTATCATCAACCTGCCCATGACACACCAGGAGTTTGCCAACTCCATTGGAACTACAAGGGAAACAGCGAATCGGCTTTTAAACCAGCTTACAAAAGAGAATTTGCTCGAAGTGGATCGCAGCCGGATCATTATTCATGATTTGCAAGCTTTGAAACAACAAAGGGATGCGTGACCACCCTGCACCCAGATACACTGTTTTCTCCCACGCTATTACATTAAACCGTGTGTCAACAAAGAGACCTTAACGCTCGTAATCGATGTTAAGGTCTCTTTCGCATGCACAATTAGCATTATACGTATCAGGATATTGTTAGCTTTGGCTTGCCCATGGCACTCTTTCCACACAGGATTCTGACTTAAATAAGGCGAGTCTATGACATTAAAAAAGGTGTGACCCTGCTCACACAGACTCCTCTTCACGTTTTCTATAATCAAATTGTAACACCACACTATCCCTATTTGGAGGAATGACACATGAACACATACGCAGCAACCATTAATGCCACGGAGTATCCACCGCATTTGAAACATAAAGTTATTTTCGAAACGTTTGATCAGTTGCAACCACAGGAATCCATGCTGCTCATTAACGATCACGATCCAAAACCCCTTCGATTCCAGTTCCAGTCCACACATCCCGATGGCTTCAACTGGGAGTATATTGAGCAGGGTCCTACAACCTTCCAGGTCAAAATCAGCAAATTATAGATTGGAGCTGAACCGCTATGGCCCACGTTGAAATCATTGACGATACTACACTTCGCATCACGCTACGGCTGGAAGACGCCACAACCATGGTTCAAATGGCACAGCGTGAGCAAGCGGAATATGCGCAAGAGATTATCACCATTTACGAAAAAATGCCTGTATTCGAATATACTCATTTCTGTTTTTACGCCTATGACAGCGCAAGACTTTTTGAGCGTGTGCTCGGGATGGACCCCAAAGCCTATCTGTCCTTCTCCCTCGATGCGCCGGAGTCATTCTTCTATGCGCTGCACGGTGGAATGGCCGCCCTGTATGAATCATCTCTACAGTTGGTACAACAGGCGGATGTAGCTAGTGCAGGATCGGATGTGAACGCACATGTCTCCATCTGATGTCCATATTGTTGAATTGGATGTGCGTCCTCATCTGAGTAAAAAGTTGGAGCCGTTTCAACTGATCATGGACACGGTCAAAGGCCTTCAGCATGAAGATGTATTTGTACTACACGCTCCATTCAAACCAACGCCCCTGCTCGGTATTCTCAAGATGAAAGGATACTCCAGCACATCGGAACGAAAAGGTTCAGATCACTGGGTTACCACGTTTGTGCACAAAAAAAATAAAACCGGTGACAAAGCATTATCTTCAATAGTTTTATCTGGATCGGAATTCGATTCTGAGCCCGGTTCAGACGAAGAATCAGCTTCATGCAAAGGCCATCCGGAGGAGCAAGCTGTTGCGATTGAAAACTTTGAATCCCTACAGGCGCCCACCGTGATACTGGACAATCGCGGATTGGAACCGCCACAACCCATGATGCGAACACTTGCTGCACTGGAACGTTGCAAACCTGGGGAAGTCGTACTGATTCATAATGACCGTGTGCCAGTCTTCCTGATTGAAGAGTTGAACAACCTCGGTTGCCCCTTCACGGTTGAGGATCAAGCCGATGGTACGGCCAAAGTGAGAATTGAAAAAGGGTAAGGAGGCAAAAGCCATGTCCAGGTTGCCGTTTCTTTTTATTATCACGGGCATCTTTGGATTTATAATGTATCATGCATTCTCCCTGCTCTCGCTAACAGGCTGGCTTGGTGATGAACTCAGAGGTCCCGAAGGCTGGTTTCATGCTCATCTGTTTGTGCTTGGGTGGGCAACCATGCTGGCCATGGGTGCCGTTTATCAGTTGATACATGTTATTTTGCAATCCAATATCTACAGTCTGTTTCTCGGTTATTGTCATTATTTCTTGTTCAGTATCGGAATCGTGGGCATGTTATACGGCTTCATTCGTGCAGATGTCACCTGGATTGCCGGTTCTGCTACACTCGCCCTTTCGGGCATTCTAGTGTTCGGATGGAACATGACCGTCACCCTTTTCCGAGCTTCACAATGGAACCCTGTGACGATTAGCGCCGCCTGCGCCTGTCTTTATCTTGTGTTAACCGGGTTGTCCGGCATGCTGATGGGGTTGAATTTTGCCTTTGGTGATTGGAACGGTCTACATGAACGCTTATTCGGCGCACATATCTGGATGGGTACACTCGGCTGGTTTGGCATGTTGATTAACGGATTCAGTTACAAAATGCTTCCGATGTTCTACTTGTCCCACGAGTATTCCATTCGACTGCAAAAAGTGGTCTTGGTTCTGTGGAATGCAGCTGTAGTTACTGGCGTTGTCGCATTTCTGACAGGTATCAAGGGAGGATTGCTCTGGCTTGCGCTCTTACTTCTAACCGCCGCCCTTCTCTTCTATGTGTATCACTTGGAGCAAATTCAGGAGAAACGGCACAAAAGTAACCCAGGTCCGGGCATTCGCTGGTCTGTCTATGTAAGTCGTGCGTTTGCTGTATATGCAGTTGCCCTACTGATCTATTCCTCGCAAGGGACTGAACTGCTGCTTCATCCACGTGTTGTTCTGCTGTCTGGATGGGTATATCTCGGGGGCTGGGTGTCTCTCAACATACTTGGTTATGCCTCCAAAATCGTGCCTTTTCTATGGTGGACCCACAAATATGGCAAGCAGGCAGGCAGACCCGAAACACCACTGATGGCAGGTATGCTGAGTGAACAGTATGTCAATTGGGGTATGCTCGCCATGGTCGCTGGAAGCCTGTTGCTTGTCAGTGGAATTCTGATTAATCTGGCTGAGGTCATGATGGTTGGAGGGACGATCTTGTCTCTTGTCTCCATCGTTTATATAACAAATATTGCTCTGGTATTCAGACGTTAACATAAATAAGGTGGACTGGAGAGTGAACATGATGGAACAAACCACGCATTTGCTAGAATGTCTCAAGGAAGTGTATGACCCTGAATTAGGTGTCAATATCGTTGACCTGGGTCTGGTGTATGAAGTAAGGGAAGAGCCTGAACGGGTTCATGTACGAATGACGCTGACTACACCAGGTTGCCCGCTGCACGATACGATTGTTGGTGCGGTGAAATGGGTTTTGCAGAAAAATACAAATAAGACCGATATTGATGTTCAAGTGGTCTGGGAGCCACAATGGTCTCCACAGCTGATGTCGAATGAAGCCAAAGAAATGTTGGGATACTTCTAGGCAGAATGAACAGTGACCGGATGAATGAACAAATTGCTGCCGGAATACGAAAAAGCATACTTAAGATCTGATGTTCTCAGACCTAAGTATGCTTTTTATTTTGCGATGGGAACATATACTTGATATACACCCCGGAGATTGCTAGAAGGACGATTGTTGCAGGAGAATATTCTTGAATAAAAATAAATAAGGAAACTCCAAAATAGAGTTTCCCTTATATTAGTGCCGATCAGTGAATCATTATATCGATTCCTTGATATTAGATGTTAGATGTCCTTTGCATAGGATGCTGCTGGCACTTTGTTTAACACCACGAACAAACGAACTTCCTGATCTCCTGAATTATGGAATGCGAACTCCACCTCACCGCCGCAATGGATCACATCCTCTTGTTTCACCGCTTGTTCTTTTCCATCTAGAATAAGTGTGCCTGTGCCTTCGACTACCAGTAAAATAACCTCTGTGCCCGGATGTTTATGAACGGGAAGCTGCTGCCCTGGCAGAAAATGAAGGACAAAGGTCACTCCACAACCCTGTTGAAATAAAACCCGTTTCGTAAACCGGTCCTCGCTGAACGTTTTGACTTCTTGCAATGACGTAATACTCATGATAATCGTCCTCCTCGATAATATAATCTGTGAATACATTCATCTTATCGCAAGAAAACCCGCGTTTCCTTGATCTGAATCAAGAAAATGCGGGCAATAAACAAATCATGGTCGGTCCTAATGACCGTTTGTTTCTAAGATGGTTACACCATCATTTTGCGCAGAGAAGCGATATATCTCGAACGTATAATGATGAAATAAAACGTCTGTGCAAGTACAAAGGCACCAAATACAGTCAATACCGGCATCGTATAATTGGTAATACCGAATTCAGTAAGAAATGGCTTAACTACGACCAAAGTTTCAATGATAGCTACCCCGATCGGTAAGAAGAACAGGATGGCAATCTGAACGGTGGATGATCGTTTCATCTCTTGGAAACTGAGACCCATTTTCGAAAGAGAATGCACCATCTTTCCATCCGCTTCAAGATCGGTATGCAGTCTGAAATACAAAAAGCTTGCGGAAGAGATGGAGAAGATTAATCCGATAAATATACCCAGAAAGGTAAAGAGTGCTGTGCCCTGTCTGTATCTCTCAAAATCTCCATATCGAGTGGTCAGAAATCCGGAGTAATTCTCATCCGAAGCATTATCGCTTCGAATGGTATCTGCGGACGACAGTAGCTGATCGCTAACCATGGCTTCCGAGGAGTGCCGGTCAGGTACAGCATGACCCCAGGCAGGAATCTGATACAGAACTTTGCCAGATAACCTGTATCCTTTGATCTGTTGTGTGATCTCTTCAAACTTCTCATCCGGGAGGACAACCACAGCTGTTGAATAGATCAAGGTTGCAAACCGTGTCTCAACATCCGTAGCTGTAACTGTTGCTTGCATTGAGCCAGCTTCCAGATTCAAGGTCAATGTGTCTCCTTCCGCATAATTGCGAAACCTGTTGCGATCAATCTGATCCTGATCCTTCTCATTACGCGAATCTACAAACAATGCTGAGTCTGAATCCAATTGGAATGTCTTTTTTCCTAGAATTGTATTGAATCGGTTGTAATAACTGAGCGGCATGACCGAGACAGCACTCAGATCCGCATCAGACCAGAAGTACTCCAAATACACTTGCTGATAATCCAAGCCTGCGGCTTGAAGTCTCGAATCAACGGCGCTCATATCCAATTGATCCGAGGGTGTGTATACATTGTATTGGACTGCAAAATCATTATTGATAAACTGCTCCCGATTCTCCTGATCCAGTGACAAAATCACCACTGCACTCATCGAAGCAATTGCAATCACCACGGTCACCATAAAGAGCATGCGAGCATTATCCTTCATTTTGTAACTCATCTCTGAGATCCATAACAGACGTGTACCACGCCATACCGTTTTACGATTACGCTTCAATAAACGGATGATGAGCACGGAAAGTTGTGAATAGAAAAAATACGTCCCGGCTATCCCTGTTACTGCTGCAAGCATGATTGTTCCGCCATTTAACCCGCTACGGAGTACCACAAAACCTACTGTAAGTAATGCAAAACCCAGAAGTGAGAAGAACCACGAAGCTTTGGGCTCTTTTTTAGGTTTGTTGGTTCCCGTCAAGAGCTCTAACGTCCGCTTGTTCCCGATAAAGAGTAATGTGAAGAGTGAAATGCAGAAAAACAATATCAAAAAGGCCCCGATCGTAATCAGAATCGCTTTCACGGGAAAATAAAAGGGCAAATCGTCCATCCCGATAAAACGAGTCGTTAACATCAGAAACAGCTTGGACAACAACATCCCTCCCCCGATACCGGCAATAATGGACAGGCAGCCGATCAACATGTTTTCCAAAATGACCAATTTCCGAATCTGTGCGGGCTCTGCACCAAGTATGGTCAGAATACCAAACTCTTTGTTCCGTGATTTGAGAAAAGCACTGATAGAATACATGACAAAGAAAAATGCAAACACATATACAATGATCGAAGCCACCTGCATCCCCGTAGCAGTTGTGTCACCCATCGGCAACTCTTTCACATACGGATGATAGATGAACACCGCATAAGCGAAGAAAATCATGACCATAAACACACTACTTAGAAAAAAAGCAATATACGCTCGCCCGTTCCGGCGAATATTGTTAAACGCGAACTGAGGAAAGCTCATGTGAATTCCCTCCCCAGAAGGATAAAGTATCGATGATTCGCTGGAAAAACGTCTGCCGATTATCTCCACGGTGTACCTCGGCTGCCAGTTTCCCGTCCTTGATGAATACAATTCGGTTGCAATAACTTGCCGCAAGCGGGTCATGTGTGACCAACATAATGGTCGTTTTCTCCTGCTGGTTAATCTGTTCAAGTGACTCCATGACCGCTTGGGATGACGTAGAGTCCAGGGCACCGGTTGGTTCATCCGCCAAAACAATCGAAGGCATATTAATCATGGATCTCGCAATGGCTGTTCGTTGTCGCTGTCCGCCCGAGATTTCGTAAACTCGTTTATCCAAAATGTGATCAATGCCAAGCCTGGTTGTAATACGATGAAGTCTGCTCTCCATCTCCTTCAGTTTGACCTTGTCCAGTGTCAATGGGAGTACAATATTCTCAGCAACCGTCAGCGTGTCCAACAGATTGAAATCCTGAAAGACAAATCCGAGTTCCCGACGCCGGAACATGGCAAGTTCCTTCTTTTTCATATCAAAAGGATTCATGCCATTAATCAGAACCTTGCCTGAGCTGGGTTCATCAATGGTGGAAACCATGTTTAACAATGTAGTTTTTCCACTGCCCGACGGGCCCATAATACCCACAAACTCACCTTGTTTAATTGTCAGATGAATATCACTAAGGGCTTGAGTTTGCACTTTACCCTGATATACTTTGCACAGTGCCGATACTTTTAACATTTCCATGTGTATTCCCCTCCGAATCTTTCATTCTATATACGTTATTTCTATTCTTATCCTAACGGACCTCCCGTAACGGTGCTATCGAATTACCTTAAACTTCCCTTACAGCGCGTTTAAGGTTCTGTTCCCCTGCCTCCTCTATCACACTTCTGTACATTAAAAAAAAGCACTTCGCCCATAGGCAAAGCACTTTTCACTTCAGATATTTCGATTGAACCCAGCTGAATCTGACCAATGTTCCCTCATTCGGCTCCGAAAACAACTCCACTCGATTATCCAGTCGGGCACTGATCTCACGGACCAGATATAACCCCATTCCTGTGGATTCGTGGTATTGTCTGCCCCGTTCGCCTGTAAAATAGGGATTGAACACACGATGAATGTCCTCGGACGAGATGCCGATTCCCTCATCCTGAATGTCCAGGATTGTACGCTCTTCCTGCTTATAGCCTGTAATGATCACTTTTTTGCCTGATTTGCTATCGGAATAGTTCACGGCATTGGTCAGGATCTGGGTGAACATGAACCGCAGCCACTTGGAGTCACTGTAGATTTGAAGTTCTTCCTCTATACGGATATCCGGCGTAATGCCTCTGCGTATAAACAAACGTCGGTTCTCTGCAATGCTGCTTCGAAGCACCTCATGCAGAGACAGCAGCTCCACACGAAAATCCCCTTCGAACTGTTCAAGCCGTGATGAATGCAAGACCATTTCGAGTCCTTTGCGCATTTTATCCAGCTCATCCTGAATGCTGCCAGCCGTCTCATCTTCCACATCTTCCAAGGTCAGTTGAATAATAGACAACGGTGTCTTCATCTGATGAACCCAGCGATTCATGAATACCACCTGCTGCTCCTTGCTAGTACGTAACTGACCTATCTCGTTCTGCCGATTACGCTCCAGTTCATGTAACAATTCCTGGATGGCTTCCGCCACGACCGAATTTCCAAGCGTTTGAAAAGGCTCGTTTACCAGTTTACGTGGTTGTTCAAGCAGACGATAATACGCTCGCAGCTGGAAGTAACGTATGATCAGATAGACCAACAGCACAACAGTACTGATCAACATGCCATAGAGAACAATCTTCATCGGACGGCCCTCACCAGAGAGCCAGTAGACACACGGAACCAGCAACATCTGCAGCACATAAAATCCAACTAACATCTGGTGGTCTTTCAGGAACAGTCTCATTTCCCTTTCACCTGTGAGGACGAATCCAGATCCAACACACGATAACCCGCTCCGCGAACCGTCTCCAAAATCTCTTCTGCACCCAGTTCCTTCAACTTTCGGCGTACACGTGTAATATAGACATTCAACGTATTGTCATCAATAAAATGTTGATCTTCCCACATCTGTTCAAGTAATTTTTCCCGGCTGACCACTCGCCCTGCCTTCGCCATCAACGCTTCCACCAGTATCGCTTCCTTCTGTGTTAGCTCGGTAGAACGCTCATCATATTCCAATACAAATCGCTCAGGATAAAGGATCATGGGCCCGTTCTTCACTGTTACTTCCTGGTGCACAGCAGCGTAAGAACCATAGGCTCGGCGCAGCTGACTACGGACTTTGGCAAGAACGACTTCATATTGAAAAGGTTTCGTAATATAATCATCCGCTCCATGTTCCAACGCCATAATCTGATCCATACCACTATCACGAGCCGATATGAATAAAATGGGACATATGGAATGTGTGCGTATCTGCCTGCACCAATAGTATCCATCATATTGAGGCAAATTCACATCCATCAGCACAAGGTCCGGCTTCACTTCCACAAATTCATCCAGTACATGACGAAAATCATCGGTGACCTGTACCTGGAATCCATTTCGGGTCAGATAAGCCGCCAGCAATCCAGCAAGCTTGGCATCATCTTCAACCAACATTATCGACTGCATCGTTAACCCTCTTTCCGTTTCCTAACGTCAATGTATCACATCTAGTTACCCATTCTAGTCGGAAACGGCTTGGAAATAAAGGGTCAGACTACGAGACGCCCCCTCTTCTCTGCCAACCCAATAATAGCTTCCACCCCTGAGTTAAACTCAAGAAAGTCCTGCTCAACCCCATCGCTGAATATAACACCATCCTCTGGCATCTGGGAGACAATGTGCAATGGTTGCTTTGAATTAATCTGTCCAAACACCAGATTGGCAGCTGTCGTCCGGCTCGGAAACGGTTCACGTACTGAAAAATATAAGTACGGCGCATCCCAGTTAAAATGATTCAGTTCCCTCCTGCTTCCATGAATGGATGCCGATGCTGTAGCAACCTCAGCTTCAGAATTCATGTTCTGCCATGCCGCTGACCCTACAATTCCAGTGGCTCCGGCCAGCACACTTTTGAACCAGCCTGTTGATCCCATACCTGTGGATACAATGATACCACTGGAGGATTGTTGTTCTGCGGATGAACCCAATCGCACTTCATAACGTGCCGATACATGTGTCTTCCGGCCAATGAACAGATCGTTCACACCATATAGATACTGTCCATCATTGAGTTCCACTTTGGCGAGAGTGACTTCTTTCAAGGTTCGTTGCTTTCGAATGACATCAGGAACAATGAAGCTGAGATCCTCCACGGTAAAAGGTAATAATACCCCATCCCACCGCATCGGGTCCGGGTTCACTCCGATGAGCGGCTGCTCGGTTACGTATTTGAGGGTGTTGGCTACAAGCCCATCCTGTCCAACCACGACCACGATATCTTGCTCACCAAAGATAAAATTGGGTACATGTTCCCGATCAATGGTCTGTACACGACCCAATTGTCCCAGTTGCTGCTGCGCCTGCTGTACGGATAACCGATAACGACGGTCTTCCTCCATATAATCACTGAAATCTGCTCCCAGACGTTCAATATAGAACTGAGCTTGCTGTACCGTGTTATATCGAACCACCAGCTCTTCCAGCCTGGTCCGGCGTTTCACCAGAATCAGTTTATGTTCGCTCATTCGATCATCTGCCGCAGGCTGCTGACGTACTGATTTTCCTGCCTGCTCTGCTTGCTCTCTTCTTCCTAATCTCATCTCGCTCGACCTCCCTGATCTCTGCCCGGCGCGGGAGACATTAATCCTTGCAACAGATCCGGCGAGATATTAAGCTGCCCAATCTTGCCTGCATTTTCAGCCAGTTCCTGGAATGCAAGTGCTATCAGCTTATCAGAATTCATGCCCATATTCGCCATTGCTTGCAGTACATTTGGCTGTACATTTTGCAATGAATTCATCACGGCAGCAATCTCATACGCTTTGGCATCCGCTTCCGCATTGTGATTGGCAATGGTTAACTCAATCAGTTGTTGCTTACGTTCCTCCATCGCTGTATTGAATTGAAGCTGCTCCTGCTCCATCTCGTTTTGTTTCTGTTTCACCGAGCGCTCAGCCTGCAATTGGGTCTCGCGAATTTGCTGTTTCTTTGTCTCTACGGCAATTTCGGTGTTCAGTTCGTTCTCTTTCACTCGTCTTTCCTGTTCAATAGATGCATTCCGACGTACATAGAGCGCTTCATCTGCCTGACGCAAAATCTCTTCCCGCGCTTGTGCTTCCAATGCACGCATCGTCTCTTTATTAGGAAGAATAGCCAGAATCGATAAACTCATCAACTCAACGCCCAGTTTCTCCAACTCTTCACTTTGCACAACTTCGCGTTTCATGCTGCTTGCCAGCCGTTCACTGGATTGAATGGCTTCTTTCAACGGCATTTGCTCCAGATGTTTCTTGGTTAGTACTTTCGCTGTGGTGATTACCCGTTGGTCCAGCTTGCCGGGGTCGTCGGAGATATACCGATTCTTGCGCAAATTGTACGTGTAATTCAGGCTCTGGGTTATTTTCAGGTAATCCACAATTCGATAGCTTAATTGCCCCTGCACAGTAACCGTCTGATAATCCGCCGTAATCTCTTCGAACATGAATGGTACATCCACCGAGGACACGGGTAGAACCACTACCGATGTGGTCGGCTCATAATAATAGAAGGACAATCCTACACCTTGACGTTGTACCTCACCATTTTTCACTTTCATGACATACTCACTGGGTTGAAACTTCGCGAATCGGAATCCAAACATGGCTCATTCCCCATTTCTTAATATTGTCGTTTTGATATTATCGAAATGATAACAAATGAATTCGATATTGTCAATACGACATTAACAAAATGTTTATATGCCTATTTAAAGAAAGCGGGTCCGTTCTATATAAGTTGAACTAAAGATTATTTACACTGACACTCCGATGACAGAATAACCTTCTAATCGCTGTTATCCCCAGATTTTTTCGATTCCCTTTTCTAAAGGGAAAATCCGGTGATAAAGGCGAACGCTTCGCTTTTTCAGTTTTTTCTGTCCTCTCCGTTATCGTGTAAATCAATAGTTAAACTTATATAATCTCTTTTCACAAAAAAATAAAGAGATCGAATCATTTGATTCGATCTCTTTACCTGCTACGTTATTTTCTATTAATGCATGCTGATGATGCACCAGGCATCCTTCATAATAAAAACGGACTTTTTGAACTATCTCTAATACAGTTGTTCCATCAGTCTGGCGACTGCAACAGCCCCTTGTACACGGTTCGCCGTTTCTTTCGGAGCAAACGTGCCATCAGGCATGCCTTTTAGCAGTCCAAGTTGTTGCATCGAAGCTACAGCTTCTTTTGCATACCCGGCGATCTCGGCGTTGTCTACAAACACCATATCTCCTTGTGCAGCATTGTTCGCATCCTGATCACTTTGCACAACCTGCAGTGCTCTGTTCAGCATAACGGCCATATCTTCTCGCGAAATACGTTCATTCGCTCCAAAGCTTCCATCCACCCGGCCTTGAATAATGTTCATTTCAATTCCGAGTCGTACTGAATCGGCATACCACTGCCCTTCCTTCACATCTGTTGGGATTGAGATAGATGGATCGGGATGGCGTACATCACCAATACCTTTAATAATCATTTGCAAAAATTGTGCTCTGGTCAGTTCACCTTGTGGGACAAAACGTGTTGCATTCATCCCCGTAATAATTCCCTTACCGTATAGGTTCTGCACTTCTTGGAGAGCCCAATTGTGATTTTGCAGATCATGTAATGGTACTTCAACTTCTGCAATGACATAACTGCCCGATTCCAGCGGTTTAAACGCCATCGTCTTTGTCTTGTCATCGTACTTGGAATACGTAACAGGTTTCATTTCACCACTTGGAGATACGGAATGTACAACCATAACTACATCATTCTTTTTAGGTTGCTCCACATTGGATAGAGCAACCTCAACCGCTCTGTTTGTCCATTGCAATGGCTTATTGTTCATTAACAAACTTACATCAACAATCGCATGATTACCGATCGCTGCTTTTTGCGATGTGGACAGTGTATCTGTCGATCCTTTTGCCACTACGATGTCGAACGTTCCCGCAGTCTCCGCAATGGTTAGCGGGAGTGATTTTAGAGGAACACGAACGGTAGTTTGTCCTACGACTACATCCAGGGATTTCACTTCCTCGGAACGAATCCATGCTGCCAGTTGACTTGCAGCCAATTGGAATGTGACTGTCTTGGCTGTGTCGGGTACATCTGCAAGCAGTTTCAACGTACGATTTCCTGCATCCATGGATTGCAGTGCCTGAGTTAATTGAGATGCATCTGGACGAATCGAATACTTGTCATCCCCGGTTGCTGTTCCTTTTACCGTTATCGAACCCTTCGCTGGTGAAGTAACCGAATCAACCGGTGGGTTCACTACAGGGTTTCCTGGCGTTGGAGCTGTTCCCGGGTTGGACGGTTGTGATGGTTCACTTGGTTGAGATGGCTGCCCAGGGCCAGGTGTTACATCTTGACGTACAAGCTTACTCACAGCATCTTGTAACGCACGATCCGCATTGCTTACATCTTGCGTTGAAGATTCAACATCCAGAATGAATGCCTTCGCTTCAGAAAGCGCCTTACTGAACACATTCCAGCTTGAAGTCGTGTATTCGGTTTGTTTTAATTTCTCAGCGGTATCTACCGTAGCTTGCAGTGCAGATTTGTCCGCCGGGAATGTACCGTAGGCTTCAAAATCCATAAATCCTACCCATGTGGGACCTGTTTTAATCGTTACCAGAATGTAACGTCCCTCCGTGCCTTCTGGAAGTACATGGCTAGGTGCGGTCGATACAACAACATCACTTGTGGTGTCCACTACTTTCACAAAATTTTTGTTATCGTTGGACACTTCGATCGTATATTTGATGCCGCCACTCCACATCGACATTTCGATTTTGCGGAGGTTAGCAACCTGACCCAAATCCACTTGCCACCAGCTATCCTTACTCTGGTCTGTTCCCCATGAAGTGTTTGGATTGTTGTCAATTGCACCTTCAGGAGAGTTGGCTTGATTGCCTCCTGTCCCTGCACTGCTCGAAGCCGTTGCCGTTTTGCCCGTTGTTAAAGCCTCCAGAGAGACCAGACTAGTAAAGGCTTGTTTCAACGTATTCAGTGCTGAATTCACCTCAGACTGAACAACAGCATTGTTATCTCGGACCTGAATCGCTGCCTGCAAAGACTGTTCCAATATAGACCAGCTCCGGCGTGTATAGGAAGATTTAGTCTGCTGCTGCATTTGTTGAATGTACTGGTGCAGTTGTGTTTTGTCCACATTGGATAGACCATCAATGGCATCATGCAAACGTTTAACCGCTGTATTCGCATCCGTCTGTGTCGCTCTAGGATCATTCAAGACCTGCTCAGCGCCTTCCAGCGCTTTGGTCAATACCGCCCAAGTGGCCGCAGACCAGTCAGCCTGCTGATACGTACGGGCTTCCGCTATTTTGGCTCGAAGCTCGTCAAGCTGCGGGGCGATAACCTGCATCTGCTGCATCACACGTTCTAGTGCTGTTGTCGCTGCATCTGTATCTGCTTGAGTTACCCCGCCCGGCGTGTATGCCTGTTGGTATACATCATTCGCTGCCGAGATTGCCGGAGCCAGAGTCACCCAGCTTTCCGGAGTAAAATCAGTCTGTACCAATGATTTGGCTCGTGTAAGTGCCGCATCCAGTTGCTGGCGGTTTGCGGGCAGAAGACTCAATCCACGTTTGTACACATCAAGGGACCATAACGCTCTGCCTTCATACGAATGCCCGCCGTTGGCCGGAAATTCATCGTAATCAAACATCGCTTGGTTCTCCCATGCATTCCCTTCGGATGCAATCCAGCCTACACCGGCCGGAATCCACGCCGGCTCCCAGTAGAAGAAACCTGCACCATGATTATTCGGCACGTTCGCAATCATGTCCATAATGCCCGCGATGGCATCATATTGACCTTGAACGGTTGCGGGGAAGTCTGCTCCCCCTACATGAAGCGCTTCGTCCGATCCGATGATATTGCCATGAGCATCCCCGTTTTTATAGGAAAATGGATACGACGTTTCAGCGATAATGACATCTTTGCCAAACTCGGCTGACACTTCATTCATCGTTTTCTGTACATCCGCAAACGTCCCATGCCAGAACGGGTAATACGACAATCCGATAATGTCATAGTCCAGTCCGCCATCACTTAACTCTTTAAAGTACCATTTGAACGTATCCACCTTGCCACCTTCAGCCAGATGGATCATAATCTTCACCTTATCCGCGTTATCGGTCATCTCTCCTTCTACTGCACGTACAGCATCGACTCCGCTTTTCAGCAAGGCAACATTTTCGTTGAAATCCACGTCACTGCTCAAGCCGTTCAGAAGACCACTGTTGATTTCATTACCGATCTGCACCATATCAGGCATAGCGTCTTCGGCTTTCATCTCACTTACAACTTCATACGTATAATCATATACAGCTTGTTTCAATTGATCGAAAGTATAACTTTCCCAAGCTTTAGGACGAAGTTGCTGTCCCGGATGAGCCCACTCGTCAGAATAATGGAAATCAAGCAGCACTTTCATTCCTTTTGCTTTCACCCGTGCGGCTAGCTCAATGACATCTTCCTTATCGTTGTATCCCCCTGATTTCTGTGGATCATTCCACAGACGAAGACGCACATAATTGACACCGCGATCCTTGAGAATATCAAGCAAATCACGCTCTGTACCGTTGCTGTCCACGTATTTTCCGCCTTTGTCCTCAATGGCAGTCAACGTGGAAATATCAACACCTCTAACATAGTCTTCACGATATCCCTCAACGATCACCTTAGCTTTAAGCTGAGGCTCTGGAGGCGCACCATATACCGCACCTGTCACGGTAAAGCTGCCCGCATGTGCGTACTCTGAAGGGTCAATACTGTCCCATTCCACTGGCACCATTCCTGATTTTCCATTCTGGTACCATGCTTTTACCTGATTAGGCAGAATTGGCGCACTTCTTGTCACCGTTCTCACTTCGATCTCATCATATCCTTTAATATTGGCTGGTTCAGTGCCTTCTGATTCTCCCCACACTTTGAACTCCAATATTTCCGGCCAGACTCCTTCACCCTTGTAAAAGGAGATGTTCAGTCTGATGTATCGCACATCATTCTGCTCAAACGTCAGATCAGCGATCTGTTTAGGATCGGCATTTTCACTTTGATCAACAACGTTGGTCCATGCCTGCTGGTCAGCAGATGTTTCTACCATATATTTCACAACCGTGTTTTCTCTCCACGTTATTTCCGCTCCGGACAGATTGTAGGCCTCACCCAGATCAATCATGACCCACTGTGGTTGTTCCGTTGTCACTCCAGCCTTAGCAGCCCAATGCGTGTCACTTTTACCATCAACCAAGTGCTCCTTCTTACTCCCCCACTCCAAATATTCTGTGCTTACCGTAACCTGCTTGTTAAGTGCCACGTTGACTTTTGCATCTTCTGCAGCCGCTGGACGAACCATCAGTCCCAGATCACAGAATAGCATCAGTAACACCAGACACCCGCTTATGTACCTTTTGTTCACTCTTGATCTCCCCCTTTTTGTGTTTGATTGTGCATGGATCAATGAATGTTATGAATCCTCCTCATTGTAAGCGCTTAATAGTGATAGGCGACACGGCATAATCCAAAGGAAACAGCAGTTATTTTAACAATATGATCCTGTGACAGTTACATTTGAGCTATATTAATCACACTATTTTGCAAAAGAAACAAAAAAATCTGTCCGTCTACCGTAAGGCAGAACAGAACAGATTTTCAGGTATATGATCATTGTTACACTTATTTAGAAAGTTTCAATTCAAGCTGTACCTGGATATCATTTTCAGTTGAGAGCACAACGGAGTGTGGATTTTCCATTCCGAAATCTTCAAACGTTACCATCGATGTCGCCGACAACAATACTTCGTTATTCTCATAAGCAGCTTTTGCATCAAAAGTTACTTCTTTTTCAATACCTTTAACAGTAATCGTACCATTCATTTTGATATCAACCGTTTGACCAACAGGCCATTCCGCAGGTACCCCTTCAAATGACGTCGCTGTAAATGTTGCCTGTGGATATGTCGCAATGTCGAAGAAATCGGCTTGCTTCACGTGACCATCACGCTGTCCATTCCCGGAATCAATTCCGTCCATCTCGATCTGTCCTTCTGCCTTCATCTGAGAAGCATCGTCTACATTAATTGTCCAATTCCCTGTTACCTGCTCGTCCACAAAATTAACCGTCTCCTGTGAAGTGGTTACGGAGAAGTATACTTTGGAACCTTCGCTGATGTTCCAGTCTCCGTTCAGTTGCTCTGCTCCTGCAGTTTCATTGGCTACAGCCGTTCCTGTGCTATCTACAGTTGTTGTGGAAGTTGCTGTGCTGGCAGGAAGCACCTGTTCAATCTCCACGTTGTTCCCCAAGTAGCTATTTGCGAGATAGTAACCCCCGCCACCAATTACGGCAACCGCCGCCACACCTGTAATAAGCCATGCTTTTGCTTTCTTGTTCATCTGTATGTTTCCTCCAGTATATTATTGTTTAGATTGCTTGTTGGAGTGAATCATATCAATTGAATGTGTCAGGAAGAAGTCAAGATAAGACAAGTCCCATATTTTTTTCAAATCCGTAATACAGGATTGGCTTTACGCTCTAGCTCATGTAAAATCAGTACAAGTTTACTCAGCGAAAGGAGAACGCTTTTCTTGAAATCCATACTTATCGTCGAGGATGAACAAGCTATTGCACGAGTACTGGCTGCTTATCTGAGAAAAGCAGAATTTGAAGTTCATCATGCAGCAGATGGACCGACTGCACTTACCCTTTTTGATACCGTAACGCCTTCCCTGGTATTACTTGATGTGATGCTGCCAGGAATGGACGGATGGGATCTGCTGCGGATTATTCGTGAAAAAAGTGCTTGTCCCGTGATCATGCTAACCGCACTGGATGACATTTCAGACCGTCTCAACGGATTAAATGCCGGTGCTGACGATTATATGAGCAAACCTTTTGTACCGGAAGAAGTGGTCGCCAGAGTTAATGCGGTATTGCGCCGTAATCCACATTGGACATCAGGTGGCGAAGAGAAGCGTTCCTTTGGAAATCTCGTCATTGATCTTGCTGCCAAGCAGGTGCTGCTGAACGGTGCAGAGGTTGCACTCACACCTCGTGACCTGTCGTTACTGTTCTTCCTGTCCGATTATCCGAATCGTACATTTACCAGAGATCATCTTATTGAACAGGTATGGGGGATGGACTACGATGGCAGTGACCGTGCTGTGGATCTATCGATTAAACGACTTCGTCAAGCCCTCTCCCACTGGTCGCCAGAGACGGGAGAAATTCGGACGTTGCGAGGAATGGGGTATCAATTTTGGATCGCCAACTGAAACAGAAAAAAAACAAACGGACGATATCCATTCTGTCACACTGGACACTGCGATATTTTCTCATTTTGTGCATTGGTTTCACGATTATTGCGGCAGGGGCACTCTACTGGATTCGAACAACTTCTATTGAAAAAAGCCTCAAAACCGCAGAACTGCTTGGTCTGGAGATTGCCGATCATGTGACCAGTGAAAATAATATACTTCGTGTTCCACCCGATCTTGACAGACTGGTAACCAAGCGAGAGAAACTATTTAATACAGATCATTATTTTTGTGTCATGATCTTGGACAATAACAATCAATTGATCTTTTCCCAGCCTAAAATGGAGCAAAAAGATGTGCATTATCGACTGTCAGATGACTATCTTGAACCGCGAAACAACAAATATGCAGGTGTAACGGTCAACATATCCGAGGGAGATCAAACCTTGGGTAAAGTATGGGTTATGCAGTCCAAACAATCCATTACATTTGGTCCAGAGACGATATGGCTCGTGGCTCTAATCCTCGGAGGACTAATCCTCTGTGGATGGTTTACAATCTATCTCCTGTCCAATAAGTTATCTAGACCTATTCGTCAGGTCGCCTATGCCGCTGAGCAGATTCGAGGTGGCAATTATGATGTGAGCCTTGACTTGAATACACGAGAACGTGAGATCAATGAACTTGTAAATTCATTTCGAGATATGGCGACTCGTCTCCGACAACTCGAAGAATGGCGTACACTTTCGCTGGCAGGGGTCAGTCATGAACTCAAGACACCGGTAACTTCCATCAAGGGGCTCGTTATGGCAGTACGTGACGATGTCGTGAGTCCACAGGAAGGGAAAGAATTTTTGGATATCGCTTTGAAGGAGTCTGAACGTATGGAGCGTATGGTCGCAGATTTGCTTGACTATAACGCCATGGCTGCAGGAAGTGTTGCCGTTCGCAAGGAACGAACGGATCTGAAGCTGTTGGTCGGTGAGATCATCTATCAGTGGAAGATTGCTTATGAGGACAAAATGCCAGAGGTTCAGCTGCACTCCCCTCCAGTCAACTTCTTTACCATGGGGGATGCTCTGCGCATTCAGCAGATCATTGTAAATTTGCTTAATAACGCGCTTCATGCCACAGCTCCTGAACAAAAGGCTGTCTTCGATATTTATCTACACGCAGAAGAACAGATGCTGTACGTTGATGTCAAGGACAACGGCACAGGTATCGCGGCTGAAGACCAACCCAAGATCTTCGAACGCTTCTATCGTGGAGAGCTCAAGAAACGTCGTAACCGCGGCTTGGGGCTAGGATTAACATATAGCCGCCTACTTGCTCAGGAACAAGGCGGTGAGCTGACACTTGTCTCCAGCAGCCCGGAAGGAAGCATGTTCAGATTAAGCCTGCCACGCTGGACTGCAACACAAGAAGCCATGAATACAGAAAAAGCATACGGAGCAGCCGTTAAAGTGTAACGCAACATGCTAACATGACAAATAGCCCAGGATTCCATTCAGGAGACTGGGCTATTTCAGCGTTGTTCCTTGTTGCTTTATCCAAACTATCCAAAACGGAAGCAGTCAACACTCTAAGACACGTGGCCTGTATTCATCATAAGCATCCGAGATCAGTTGCTTATGAAGTGTACTACTGGCAATGATTGCTTTCCGCTTTGCTTTCAAAACGATCTGCTCTATATCCGCATAACTGCACCCTGCCAAGCGTTCACATATGTAATCTTCCAGCCGGGTCTCCTGTTCAAATGATCCCACCAACTTGCTGATATACAATCTGCGACTTGAATCATCAGGCATTCCATAGGTCATCTTCGTATCAAAACGCCGCCAGATGGCATGATCCAGTTGGGTTTCCAGATTCGTCGCAGCGACCAGAATACTGTCCCCATCGAATTCGTCCAGACATTGCAACAACGTATTGACGACACGCGCCATCTCTTTCACTTCATCATTGCTCTCACGCGTACGGCCTATGGCATCAAATTCATCCAGAAATAACACACAGGGATTCATTCGTGCATATTCGAATAACTTGCGTACATTACTCCCCGTCTCTCCAAGATGGCTATGAATGATTGCATCCAATCTCACGAGTACCAGTGGCAGATCAAGGCGCTCCGCCAGATGTGATGCCGTTAATGTTTTCCCTGTACCGGGAGGACCGAACATGACCATTTTGTTGGGGATTGATACATCATGTTCTCTGAACTTCTCTTTCATGCCCAGAATGGTGATGAATTCGTTAATGATACGCTCATTTTCAGCGGAAAATACAATATGCTGGGCTTTGCGCCTACACTCTTTTGGCGTGTAAAAAGCGGCCATATCGATCCCTTTTGCGCGGGGAATCCGGTTCATATGGTTCATTTTGCTCATGTAAACACATGCTCCTTCATTTATGGTTTCAGTCCGTGATTCAAGTTATATAGAACCACTTAGACTTTTAATCGTAATTATTACTATTAAATAATAGCACAATACTGCCTTTTTGCAAATATAACCACAGCATGTACACTATTTTGCCACAGAAGGAAGTCATTTGGTTGCAAGCTTTAATAAAATTTGCTATTCTAAGAGTGCATCGTTGTGTATAACGCAAAAAAGCCCTCCGAATTTCGTGAGAGAGCAAAAATTTTCCAGATTCGCAAGCGGCAACTTGTTATATCCGGATTCTTTATACCAACGACTGTAATCCAATTAAAAGTGAGGTTAACAATCATGGCAAAAGACGTATTGTGTGAAGTTAATTCCTGTCGTCACTGGGCTCAAGAGAACAAATGTAACGCTTCTTCGATCTACATCGTGAGTCACAGTAACAAAGAAGCAAGTCAGTCTGCTGAAACAGACTGTAAGACTTTTGAAGTAAAATAAGTAATTCATGTGATCCACTTAAAGGAGCCCTTACCGGTTCCTTTTTTCTTTGTCTATTGTAACAAGAATGATAATTATTATCAAGCCCTATTCTGTAAAAATCCTTCTCACCTCTTCAATGCACATTGGACAGATGACCTACGTACACTACGTAAGAAGTCAGTATGCCCATGAACGATTAGAACCAAGAGGTGAATAATAATGCCTGTTAAAAGTGGCACACAGTATCGCGAACGAATTGATGCACAGTCCGTCCCTTGCTGGTACAAAGGTAACCTTATTACTGGAAAACGCTCTGAACATGTAGCATTTGCTGGTTTAATGGAGACTCAGATGTACATGTATGATCTGCAATCTGACCCTCAATTTGCGGAAAAGATGACGTATGCCTCCCCGGCAGACGGCAAACCTGTGGGCATATCCTTCCTGCCTCCAACGAGTGCCGATGACCTCCGTAAACGACGGGAAGGGATGAATATCTGGGCAAATGTCCATCATGGCTTTCTTGGTCGCTCACCCGATTACATGAATACAGCCATAATGTCCTTTTACACAGGTGCCGATCTCCTGAACGAATTATCTCCCCAATATGCAGAAAATCTCAAAAATTATTATGCGTACTGCCGTGATCATGATATCACGTTATCCCATGCCTTCATTCAGCCATATGCCAGCAAAATCTCAGGGCAATTGGATGCTACTGAGGATGCTATCGCCGCAAAGGTCGTAGATCGCACCGAGGAAGGCCTCATTATTAGCGGTGCATTCATGATGGCTACACAAGCTGCCACTTCGGATGAGATTTTTGTCTATCCGTCACCTTCTCCCGCCCCATTTGATGACGAAAATCCATTTGCATTCTCTTTTGCTGTCCCTAATGATCTTCCGGGAATCACTCTGGTATGCAGGGATACTTACGCAGCCGAATCTCACACCAACTATCCTCTGAGTTCCAGATATGAAGAAATGGACAATATCGTCATCTTTGACCGGGTGCTCGTTCCGCATGAACGGATATTTTTTGCAGGAAGTGAGGAAATGTCCTCGCGTCTCTTCAGTGGTAGCAACTTTCATATTCATGCAGGTCATCAGGTATTGTGTCGTTATATAGCCAAGACGGAATTTGTTCTCGGTACAATCCAGCTTCTCACGGATACGCTGGATCTGAATACGGAAGCACATGTTATAGAGAAATCTGCACGTGTGTTCGCAGGTCTTGAATCGTTAAAAGCATTGGCTTTGGCCGCGGAGGCAGGTGCAATACCAGACGGAAGAGGATTTGTATTACCTGCACCCAAACCATTGATGGCAGCCAATCTCCTTTTTCCGAAACTTTATCCTGAGATGATTGAAATTTTGCAACTCTTGGGTTCGAGCGGGGTGATTATGATCCCTCAGGAAGAAGAGTTTCAATCCGATGTCGCTCCGTCACTGAATATATATCTGAAAGGGAACGATATGGCTTCTCACGAACGCAACGCTCTGTTTCGCCTGGTCTGGGAGCTTGGGGCTGGATCATTCGGGGGCAGACAGACCCAATTCGAACGATTCTTTTTTGGCAATGTCCTTACGGTGTCCAATCGATTGTTCTCCGTCTACAACAAAGATCAGACGAATCGTCAGCTCGTTCGTGATTTTCTATTCAACACCAGCAAATAAGAGAACCAATGAATCATTTTTATACCAGATGGTCATAGACCGTCATCAGTTCAGAGGCTGGTCTGCTTGCATCCATATCCCGCGATGCAGGCTGGTCTCCGTAACCGATATGGAATACCCCCAGCACCTTCTCTTCACTTGTCAAACCCATCAAATTCATAAACACAGGATGTTGTTGATAATCATTGATCTTCCAGACCGCATTCAAACCCTGTTCCGCAGCCAGAATACTAAAACGTTTGCTCCAGGCTTTGGCCGGCAGAAGATCATCCTCACGGGCATTTCTAGGCGCCACGACAACCAGATGGGTAGGGATTGCTTCCGTGTATTGATATGTAGCCCAATCGCCGTAGCGATCAGCCAGATGGGGTGGATAGCTCTGTCTGACCGCTTCCAGATATAGCTGTCGCCCTTCGCCTGCAAACAACATAAACCTCCAGGGTTCTGAACTCATCACATATAATGAAGGATCTGCTTCATCAAGCAACTTTCGTATAACCGACTGGGGTACTGGCAACGGACTGAATTCGCAAGTTCCTGCACGTCTCTTGCCGCTGCTTATATCTTGACTTAGACCGGTAGACATGGCAACTTCCCCTCCTCTATCTGCATGATATATCTATCCTTCAACCGCCTTCACATCAACCATGTTTTCTTCGGTTCAACAGCTTCCGTTCTCCAGCGATCTACCTCTTCGTGGATACGAGCTTTATCACGCGTCGTAAACTGTTCTGATTCCACCACTTCTGCTTGCGGCATGCTGTCACGTATCAAGCGAATGTAGTCCATGGAACGTATCAGAGACTGGCGTCCAGGGATGTACCTGATTTTGCGTCCTTCCAACAAGCAGTATATCTCGATCATACCCGGTAATTTTCCGAAGGCTTCCCAGCAGAATGCACTGACCATATGCTGAAACGCCTCAACTACGTTTGGATCATGGACAACCATATATTTCTGAATAAGCAGCGAATCCCAGCCTTCTGGCTGCCAGGCCGCCTGAAATATCATCGATAAATGCATGGATAATGAAGGTAACTCCGTTCTCCACTGTTCAAAAAGAATGGCTGGATGCTTCAAATCATCGTTCATTGCAATGGCGAGTGACAATTCATCCGTAATCTTGTTCTTCACATCCCAGTAATGGAGAACAGATTCGAAACCATCCGTCTTTCTGGGCCACCACTTCTCAAGTAAATACTGTACAGGTACCTCTTTGCGAACATCGGGGTCGAGACTGTAAAAGGCATTAACCGCATGGCTCACCGCATATTGTACACGGTGCCTCCATTGCAGTGGAAGACGCTGCTCAGACACTGGTTCAGGGCGGATGAATCGGTGTGGGCTGCGCAGCATTTCTTCCAATCTGTAATCTTCAAGCAGACGTTCAGGAAGGTCATTCCTTCCGACTGGCATCGCTGCCTGAACATTATGTCTTAACATGATCTTTAGGATACCTGTAATCCGGCAGCAGCGAAGCGTTTGCCAAAGTCACGGCATGTTTCTTTCTCCTGCTCAAGCGGACTGTATTCAATTTTCAACATCTCTGGAGATACCTCCGCCCCACGCTCTTGCAGCTTGGCAGCCGCGAGATCAACTGCACCGCAGAACTGCTCATACGAGGTGTCACCACTTCCAAACACCGCAGCTCTCTTACCGCTCAAGTCTAGTTCATCCAGCTCCTCATAGAAATCAAGGAATTCATCTGGCAACTCCCCGTCTCCCCAGGTGTACACACCGATCATGAATCCGTCATAGTCCAATACATCAGATGCATTACAATCCGTTACGGATTTCAGGTCAGCCTCGTGGCCTCCCTGTGTAATTCCTTCCACGATCAGTTCTGCAATTTCTTCTGTATTTCCTGTCATGCTCGCATAAGCCACTAACATTTTAGCCATCTATTTTTCCCTCACTTTAATTTGATCATGTTATATTCTCTCTATGAAGAAAGAATGAATTTTGGATTAACAAAATCATATGTGATAATGATTATCATTGTCAAATTAAATTTTTGGTTATCTTTGTTTTTCAGTATATGGCGCACCTCGGATTTCAACACAGCTAAAATACTTCATCCTTTAAGGTCAGATGTAATAGCTTCCTTCAATGATCCCGTCCCCCAACTGGCGTACAAGCCCTTTTTTGTTGTACAATAGTATCCAAATGACTTTTGAAGGATGGATAAATCATTATGTACGTAGCTAAGAATTGGAAGGACTATGAAGTAATCGATACAGGAGGCGGCGAGAAACTGGAGCGTTGGGGAGATGTGATTTTACGCAGACCCGATCCACAGATTATCTGGCCCCTTGAGCAAGAAACCAATGAATGGCGTCAGGTGCATGGTCACTATCATCGCAGCTCTTCCGGTGGCGGTAACTGGGATATGAAAAAGCCCATTCCCGAGCGCTGGACGATCGGTTACGAAAACCTGAAGTTCCATATTAAACCTACCAGCTTTAAGCACACTGGCCTGTTCCCTGAACAAGCTGCCAACTGGAGCTGGATGATGGATAAAATCTCTAATGCAGGACGCCCTATTTCTGTCTTGAACCTGTTTGCCTATACAGGCGGAGCAACGGTAGCCGCAGCTTACGCAGGCGCTTCTGTTGTGCATGTGGATGCTGCTAAAGGCATGGTTCAATGGGCCAAGGAAAATGTTCAATTATCCGGACTGGCTGATCGCCCTGTTCGTTTTATTACAGATGATGTTTTCAAATTCGTACAACGGGAACAACGTCGCGGAAATCGTTACGACGCCATTATTATGGACCCTCCTTCTTATGGCCGTGGCCCTAATGGAGAGACATGGAAACTGGAAGAGAACCTATATCCTTTCTTGAAGTCATGTATGACGATCTTGTCGGATAATCCATTATTCATGCTGGTTAACTCCTACACTACAGGCATTTCCTCTACGGTTCTGCGCAACATGTTGACCATGACCATGTCTGCTCAGTACGGTGGTGACATTACTGCAGGTGAAATTGGTCTGCCAATCACACGCAGTGGTCTGGATCTGCCTTGTGGTATTCTGGGCCGTTGGGAGTCTTAATCATGTCAGAACATCGGCATGATCACGATGCAATTCCGATTCTGTTCGAAGACAACCATCTGTTAGGTATTACGAAGCCGGTCAATGTACCTACCCAGGAAGATGCATCAGGTGATCCGGATTTGCTTACATTGCTGAAGCAGGATCTGAAAGAACGATACAACAAACCTGGCAATGTTTATCTCGGGTTAGTACACCGACTTGATCGTCCTGTTGGAGGGGCAATGATTTTTGCCAAGACTTCCAAAGCAGCTTCGAGATTGTCCGAGACTGTGCGGGGACGCCATTTCCGTAAAATATATGCGGCTGTTGTACACGGCAAGTTGCCTGCACAGCAGGGGACGTTAAAACACACGCTGCTGAAAGATGCACGCACAAATACCGTTACTGTTGTGCCTAAAGGCACGGCTGGCGGTAAGGATGCCGTTCTGGATTATCAGGTCATTGGGGAGACAGACCGATATAGCCTCGTTCATATCGAACTGCACACCGGCAGATCTCATCAGATTCGGGTGCAAATGAAAGAAATTGGCTGCCCTCTGTACGGGGATCAGAAGTACGGTGCAAGCGTGAATAAACCCGGGCAACAGATCGCTCTCTGGTCTGCGATTGCAGCTTTTCCTCATCCAGTTACCAAGGAAGAAGTTATTCTGCAATCTTTGCCTGCAAGAGAATTCCCCTGGGCAGAATGGCCAGCTGCTGTGTACCAAAAAGCTTTTGGACAACCTCTATAAATACGTGTTCAAAAAGACTGGTTTTCAGTAACGAGAAGATGGGATCACAAGCATTTTTATCGAACAACCTCTATAAATGCACAGGATCAGGTTAGATCTGTCCATATCACGTGTCGTTCAGATTCTGTATCTGAACGACACGTTTTTTCATATTTTCAGCTATATACCTAAGACAGAAAGGAGACATCATGATGACCCCGTTTACCAAACAAGTCGTTGCGATCATCGCGGCGATTCCCGAAGGTAAAGTGATGACGTACGGTCAGATTGCAGCCCATGCCGGAAGTCCAAGAGCCGCGAGACAAGTCGTACGTATTCTGCACTCGATGAGCCGCAAGGAACGTCTGCCCTGGCACCGTGTCGTCAACGCAAAAGGCGAAATCTCCATACCGGACGAACACTCGCGCATGATGCAGGAAACAGAACTGATTAGCGAAGGTGTGGAGTTTCAACTGAACGGAACCATTAACCTCAAACAGTTCGGTCATGAGCCGGATCCTGTATTTCTTCTCGATCCAACGATCCAGCCCAAATAATAAGATTACTCTCCTCATATTGCGCACACCAAAAAAAAGAGAACTCAGGCAGTTAGGGTTACCCCATTTCAACTGCTAGAGTTCTCTTTTTGGTTTTTATCTGATATTCGTTATGCTGTAGCCGTCGCTTTTTCCTGTTCTACAGTAACAGGTTCAACAGCTGGTTTTGTTTTCCGAATAAAGAACGCCATGATCAAAGCAACCACGGTCATTCCCGTTGCAACGATAAATGCATAGTTTACACCGTAAATCGTTGCATCTGCTGTAGCAGCTAACATCGCTGTCTTATTATTAGGATCAACTTGGCCAGCAGCCACTGCATCCGCCAGATGTGTTTTGAGCTTGCTACTCATGATGGTAACGAGAATCGCTGTACCGATCGCACCGGCAACTGTACGCAATGTGTTGGACATCGCGGTACCATGCGCGTTCAGACGCTGAGGCAGTTGATTCAGACCTGCTGTTTGGATCGGCATCATCAGCATCGACATACCGAACATACGAGCCGTATATATAAACATCATGTAGCCGTACGTAGTATCGATTGCCAGGCGACTAAGTCCCCAAGTAGTAATTGCCGTAATGGCAAGACCTGCAACCGAAAGCCAGCGTGCGCCCACTTTATCAAATATGCGACCTGTAATTGGAGACATAATCCCCATTAATATCGCACCAGGCATCATCAGAAGTCCTGATTCAATTGGTGAGAATCCACGAATGTTTTGCAAGAAAATAGGGAGCAGGATCATACCTGCAAACATCGCCATTGTCACGAGCATATTGATAATCGTTGTTAATGTATACATGTTGTATTTGAAAATACGGAACTCAAGGAGCGGATGATCTGTTGTCAGTTGACGAATAACGAACAGAATCAGGGATATCGCACCTACGACGAGACATCCAATGACAATTGCACTGCCCCATCCATCGGTACCCGCATCACTAAATCCGTAGAGCAAACTACCAAAACCAAGTGTAGATAAAATAACGCCTGGATAATCCAGTTTAGGTCTGGACTGACGTGTTACGTTTTTGACAAAAGCAATACCAATTGCTGTTGCAATAATAGAAAATGGCAAGATGATGTAGAACAACAATCTCCAGGAATAATGCTCAACCACATAACCTGAAAGTGTAGGCCCAATCGCAGGAGCCAGAATCATCGCGATCCCCATGGTTCCCATGGCCTGACCACGTTTCTCAATCGGGAAGATGGTCAGGAATACAACGGTCATGAGAGGCATCAGGATACCTGCACCTGCCGCTTGAATGACACGACCTACCATCAGAATGGTGAAGGTTGGACTAAGACCACAGACTAATGTACCTATGGTAAATAGAGTCATGGCTGTAATAAAAATTTGACGCGTTGAGAATTTGGCAATCAGATATGCCGTAACCGGAATCAGTACACCGTTGACGAGCATATAACCCGTAGTTAACCATTGGGCTTTGTTTGCATTGATCGCGAGGTCTTCCATGATTTTAGGAAGCGCTACGTTCATCAGGGTTTGGTTCAGGAATGCCACAAAGGCACCAATTAACAATGCCGCTACAATCGGGCCTTTCTTGATGTTGTCCATCGCTGAGGATGGAGCTGCAGCAGTAGTCGTACTCATATGTTGTTCATCTCTCTTCCTTCTAACTTTTCAATCATTTGACTATGAATTCTAAGTAGGTGCTCAAGGTCTTCCTTCGATATATCCAGAATGGGTGACACTCTTTCCATCCACAAATGGTGCGTTTCCTGTTGGGCCTGTTCCCCTTTGTCCGTAATCTGAAGCTTAACGGATCGGCGGTCAGCATCCGAACGTGTGCGAACGATATACTCGCCTTTGACCAGTCGCTCCACAACAGCGCTCATGGAACTGCTGCCCATATGGCATAGCTCAGCCACTTCATTGATGCCAATGGAAGGACGCTCCCTCAGGATGGATAACACCATAAACTGGATCGAAGTCAGCTCGATCTCCTTGTTTTCATTCCAAAATGCTCGAAAAAGCATTTGATTCACTTGGCGGAACGAATTAATAATATAGAATACTTCATACGTATCAGTCATTGTTTCACCCTTTTACTTTTGGAATATAATATTTCGTACACGAAATATCAGGGGAACAATTATTTATTATAACAAAAATATTTACATAGTCAACTCTTTACATATGAATTCACAAAAATAATATCAGGACATACTAACTGTGTTACATCCATGTCTTTACTCAACTAACCTGGACACAGTGTGTATCATATGTAATTTGTAAATAAAATAACCATAGGGTTCCTGCATGAAACGAGCAGGCACTCCTATGGTTATTCAGAAGAATCAGCATGGTATCATACCGAAGTAGATAAGGCAGGCTCTTTGGTCTTCGGTGTTGTCATTTTGCCTAAGAGATATACCAGCAATTGTTGATTGTGCATCGAAATGTTACTGAGAACAGAGTTCATGAATTCATTACGGATGGTGATTCCCCGCTCTGTCTCCATTCTTCCTTTTTCTGACAGAGATACCCACACAATGCGTCGATCCTGATTATCCCGATTCCTGCGAATCAGATCATTCTTCTCCATCCGATCAAGCAGCATGGTTACAGCAGCTGGCGTAGTCGCCAGATAAGGAATCAGATCCGAAGGTTTCATCTTCTGATGATCTTCAAGTACCTCCAGAACAGCCAGCTGAGCCTCCGTTAATGAGGGTGCCAGCTCTTGATCCATATGCAATTTATAATCTTTGGTTAACCTGGACCAGCACTTGGCAAAATCGGAATTATACATCTTCCATCGCTCCTCTCTGCAACCGGTTATCACTTCACCTGCTTAAGTTTTCGCGCTCCAAAGCCGCATTCCTGCTGCCTTTTTTCAATTTCCTAGCGATCGACCGTAATCGACGAAGGTTGTTAAACTTCGCATGAATGACCTCTTCTAATCCGCCTTCGAACAACAAAAAAAGACTCCTCGCATGACAGGATTAGCTGTTCTGCGAAAAGTCTCGTTTGTTTGTTTTTATGAAGATGATGCTGGTTGATTCTCATTGAAGTCCCTCAGAAGTTCAACGATCTCGTCCTGTTTATCCACAGGAACGATCAGTTTGCCAATATGTTTGCGCTCAGTAATCGGAACACCTTCCGAAGAGATCGGATGCACTTGGCCTTCCTTGGTCATTACAGTGATCTTACGTTGCTCTTTGCAATAAAACGCTCCAACAATACAGCTGCCATTCGGTTTCACACGTTTGCCTTCCTTGAACTCGAATGTGGCAAGCCCCTTGCCTCCACGGCTCTGGATAGCATAATCCAGGAGTAATGAACGTTTACCATATCCCAAATCGGACAACACGGCAACTTCACCTTCATCTCCTTCTACCCATAGGGCAGATACAACTTCATCTGTATCTCTTAACTGAATACCACGAACACCACCGGATACACGTCCCATTGGATTAACCTCATCCTCTCGGAAACGAATCGCCATGGCTTCTTTTGTAATCAACATAATATCTTGACCACCTGTACTTAGATGTACAGATAACACTTCATCGTCCTTGCCCACTTTACAAGCCGCAACTGCACCGGAACGCTTGGTAACGTAATCCTTCAGTTCCGTTCGTTTCACCTGTCCTCTTCGCGTAACGAAAACCAGACTGTGGTTTGGCTCTTCAAAGGATTTCACAGCAAGCACACTTGCAATACGGTCATCTTTCGCAAGGGGAATGACATTCACAATGGCTGTGCCTGGATCTTTCCACTTGAATTCAGGTACCTGGTGAACAGGTAACAGGAAGTACTGCCCTTTCCTCGTAAAGACAAGCAAGTTCTCAAGCGTATTTACTTCCAGAACCTGAGCGATATAATCGCCATCTTTTACTCCACTTCCGCTCCGTTCACCACCTGAACGTGTAAAGGACTGCATGCCTGTACGTTTCACGTATCCCTCTTTGGATAACGTAACAAATACATCTTCCGCATTGACAAGCACTTCGAGATTAACCTTGAGTTCTTCCACTTCACCCTGGATCGCGGAACGACGGTCTATGCCGTATTTCTCACGAATCTCCATCAATTCTTTGCGGATGACTCCGATGAGCTTGCGGTCACTATCCAGAATAGATTGTAGTTGTGCAATCTTCTTCATCAGTTCACCGAGTTCCTTCTCCAGAGAATTGATCTCCAGATTAGTCAAACGGTACAATTGCAAAGTAAGGATGGAATCCGCTTGGCGTTCCGTGAATCCAAACATCCACATCAGGTTATTTTGAGCATCTTGACGGTTCTTAGACGCTTTGATGGCCGCAATGACCTCATCAAGGATGTTAAGTGCTTTTACCAAGCCCTCGAGCACATGCGCACGGTCTTGCGCCTTCTCCAGCTCAAACCGGGTACGGAATGTTACAACTTCCCGCTGATGGGCAATGTAAGCCTCGAGGATCGATTTCAATCCTAATTGGTGAGGTGCTTTATTCACAATCGCCACCATATTGAAATTATAGGTGACCTGCAGGTCGGTTTTCTTCAGCAAATAAGCCAAAATACCTTGTGCGTCCGCTTCTTTTTTCAGCTCAACCACGATTCGCAGACCTTCACGTCCACTCTCATCACGCACTTCGGCAATACCTTCAACCTTCTTCTCAAGTCGGATGTTCTCCATCGCTGTAACCAGACGAGACTTCACGACCTGATAAGGGATTTCGGTAATGACGATTTGCTGTTTGCCACCGCGCATGTTTTCAATCTCGGTTTTGGACCGGATATAGATCCGTCCTTTACCTGTGCGATAGGCATCCAGAATGCCGTCACCGCCCATTATCAATCCGCCTGTTGGAAAGTCAGGACCCTTCATAAACATCATGATCTCGTCCAGCTCAATCGATGGTTTCTCCATCACAGCGATGGAAGCATCAATGACCTCACGCAGATTATGTGTAGGAATCTCGGTTGCAAAGCCCGAGGAAATACCGCTGACGCCATTAACCAGCAAGTTCGGATAACGGGATGGCAATACAACCGGTTCTTTGGCCGTATTATCAAAATTATCCTTAAACAGCACCGTCCGTTTCTCGATATCGCGAAGCATCTCCATTGCGATGGGCGACAAACGGGCCTCCGTATACCGCATCGCCGCTGCCGGGTCATCATCCTGTGATCCCCAGTTACCATGACCGTCCACGAGCATATGGCCCATTTTCCAAGGCTGAGCCATCCGCACCATACCCTCATAGATGGAGGAGTCACCATGTGGATGATAATTACCCATTACGTCCCCAACGGTTTTGGCAGACTTGCGGTAAGTCTTGTCAGGCGTATTACCTGAATCGTACATGGCGTACAGAATACGCCGTTGTACTGGCTTCAACCCATCCCGGACATCCGGAATGGCTCGATCCTGAATAATATATTTGGAGTAGCGACCGAAACGGTCCCCAACGACCTCTTCGAGAAAGGCCGGCATAAATTGTTCTGATGGACTCATTCCAAGCACCTTCTATTCTTCGTACTCTGTAAAGTCGACGTTCTCTACAATCCAGCGTTTCCGCGGATCAACCTTATCACCCATGAGCGTAGATACACGACGTTCTGCTTTTGCTGCATCAACAATCTGTACCTTCAGCATCGCACGAGTTTCCGGATTCATTGTTGTCTCCCACAGTTGATCCGGATTCATCTCACCAAGACCTTTATACCGTTGAAGCTCAACATTATTACCAAATTCCTTCATATAATTCGCCAGTTCTTCATCCGTCCATGCATATCGAACAGTCGCGAGCTTACCAGACTTACGAGTAAGTTTGTACAATGGCGGCTGAGCAATATATACTTTGCCTGCATCAATTAAAGGCTTCATATAACGATAAAAGAAGGTCAACAACAGCACCTGAATATGTGCGCCGTCCGTATCCGCATCGGTCATAATGATAATTTTGGAATAATTGCTGTCTTCAACTGCAAATTCGGTTCCTATGCCCGCACCGATCGCTGCTGTAATCGCACGATATTCTTCATTTTTGAGAATGTCGGCCAGCTTTGATTTTTCCGGATTGAGCGGTTTTCCCTTGAGGGGCAAAATAGCCTGAATCTTCGAGTCGCGTCCCTGTTTGGCAGAACCACCTGCGGAATCCCCTTCGACAATAAATAACTCATTGCGGGTAAAATCCTTTGATTGCGCCGGCGTCAGTTTGCCGTTCAGGTTGGAACTTTCACTGCGTTTCTTGCCTGTGCGCATATCATCACGTGCTTTGCGAGCTGCTTCTCTGGCTCTGGAGGCTTGAACCGCTTTGCGAATTAACGTTTGCGCTACCTGCGGGTTTTCTTCCAGGAACCTTTGAATATTCTCGGACACGACCGAATCCACTGCACTTCGAGCGGAAGCGCTGCCGAGCTGATCCTTTGTCTGACCTACGAACTCAACCTCTGACATTTTGACACTGATGACGGCCATCATACCTTCACGCAGGTCATTACCTTCGAGGTTTTTGTCTTTTTCCTTAATCATGCTGGTACGCCGTGCGTAATCATTCATTACACGGGTATACGCAGCCCTGAATCCGGTCTCATGAGTACCGCCACCCCGAGTAGGTATCGAGTTCACGAACGAAGCCAGTGTTTCCGTATAACCCGCGTTATACTGGATTGCCACTTCGACTTCAATGTCATCCTTCTCCGCATAGAAGTGAATAACATCATGCAGCACATCTTTATTTTCGTTAAGAAAAGCAACAAATTGGCTTGCTCCGCCTTCATACATGTATTCATCCTGATTGCCGGAACGTTCGTCCTTGAGCACAATTCTCAGACCTGAATTCAGAAAAGCAATCTCCTGAAGGCGTTCTGCCAATGTATCATAATTAAATTGAATGCCGTTCTGGAACACCCGAATATCCGGTTTAAATGTAACTTTTGTACCTGTCCGATTGGTATTGCCCAACACTTCGAGACCGGAGACCGGTTCACCGACATGTTCAATCCCTTTTTTGTCCTTCCAATACTCGAATCGCTGACGATGAATCTTGCCATCACGGAAAATCTCGACTTCAAGCCACTCGGACAATGCGTTTGTAACTGACGCACCTACACCGTGCAAACCGCCTGATTTTTTGTATCCTGATCCACCAAACTTTCCGCCTGCGTGCAAAATCGTAAACACGACCTGGGGAGTAGGAATCCCTGTTTTATGTATACCTGTCGGAATTCCCCTTCCGTTATCCTGAACCGTAATAGAACCGTCCTTATGCAGCGTGATATCGATTTTGGAGCAGAATTTGGCGAGATGTTCGTCGACAGCGTTGTCGACAATTTCCCATACCAAATGATGTAGACCCGAAGTGCTGGTGCTGCCGATGTACATCCCCGGCCGTTTCCGTACCGCTACCAACCCTTCAAGTACTTGAATGTCGTCCGCGTCGTAGCCTGAAGACCCCTGTCCTCCGCCTGTCGAACCTGCCGACATATCGATTTGCTCGACCATTCATGCTCCCCCTTCTTAACTTGCAACTAAAAAAATGCCTAAAATGCAAACAGATGTTTTCTTATCCTTGTCCATTTTAATTCAAGATATCCCGTTTCGTAAAGACAAGGAATGACACAATGAGTGAAGCAATGCCCCAAACACTAAGCACAATAAGGGAAAAACCTAAATTCATACCCTCGATTGGAGGTAACCCGCCAGACAAATAATTCGGAAGTTCGAGGTTAACCATGAACAAATACTTCGCGGTCTGCCAGGACGCTGCCATACTGGTCAAGATTGTTCCTGCAATCAAAGCGGCCATCATGATAACGATACTTGCAGCAGTACTGCGCACAAGCACGGATACCATAAATGCAAGCATAGCCACAATTACACTCACAAACCAGATCAGTCCTGCCTGCATTAGCATATACAGCCACTGGTCTACAGCATGCACTGCCGACATATCGACATCTGTTCCCACAACTTTGAATCCTGTGAAGATTGGCAGGTTGAAGCCTTTATAACCAAAGACCGCACCCGATATGACATAACATATAATGTAGGCTGATACCACTATGATCGAAACAAACATAATCAGCGTAATTAATTTACTCAGAAGCACTTTCCAGCGTCTGACAGGACGCGTTAAAAGCATTTTAATCGTACCTGTCGTACGTTCACCAGAAACAAGATCTGAAGCAATAGCCATGATTAACAGTGGAATAAACAATCCAACTGCGTTGTTCATGAACTCCCGCGTAAAGGTAACACCACCCGGTTCTTTGGGATTGATGTCATTTTCAAGATAATACTGCATCTGCTGGATATATACTGTTCTATATTTTTTGTACTCTTCAGGTACCCGATCACTGCCGAGCGAGTTCTGATTGTCTGTGATGGCCTGTTGAAGTTCAAGACGCCAATCGCCGCCAAACTTGTCACGATTATTCTCCGCAGATTTCATCTGGGCATACGTAAACATCGGTACGAGGACCGCAAGTACAATAAATATAATATAAAGCCGTTTTTTCTTCACCATCTTAATCGTTTCATTGCGGATCAGAGGCATGATATTACTCAATGGATTCACCTTCTGTCATTTTTAAGAATAGTTGTTCGAGCGTAGGCTGAATCCGCTGTACCCCTTCAACCTGAATACCTGCTTGAACCATCTGCTGCACCAGATCAGGAATTCGATCTTCATGCATCTCGGCAACCACGGCGTTGGGACCAAGGCCCGCAACAATGGTATCATCCATCACATCCGCAGGTCGACCTACCAGAGCAATGCCTGCATCCTGCAACATTTTTTTGCCTTGCTCCAGTGGTGAAACATGCCATATAGCCAACTTCGAATGATCTTCAATCAGTTCGCTTACACCTCCAACAGCAAGCACACGTCCAGCACTGATAATGGCTACTCTGTCACAGAGAAGCTGGATCTCACTTAACAAGTGACTGCTGACAAATACAGCCATACCTTCGCTGGCAAGTTGCTTAATAAAGACACGAAGTTCCTTAATGCCTTTTGGATCAAGACCATTTGTCGGTTCATCCAGAATAAGCAGACGCGGTCGCCCAAGCAGCGCTTGTGCAATACCGAGCCGTTGACGCATACCCAATGAGTACGTTCTGACTTTATCGTGAATCCGCTGATCCAGACGCACAATATCTACAACTTCCTGAATTCGTTCATTGTCCACACCTGGTTGCATGCGGGCAAAATGCTCCAGGTTCTCCCATCCTGTCAGATATGTATATACCTCCGGATTTTCAACAATGGAGCCTACATACTTCAAAGCACGCTCAGGGTCCCGATTCACATCATAACCACAGACTTTAATTTTCCCTTCTGTTGGTTTGATCAGATCCACCAGCATCCGTATCGTTGTTGTTTTGCCGGCACCGTTGGGACCGAGAAATCCAAAGATTTCACCAGGTTTTACGTCAAATGTAACGTCCTTAATGATCCACTTGCGTCCGATCCGCTTCTTCAGATGCTGTACAGACAAAACGGAATCATACTGCTGCTCTGCCATTTAATTTCCGCTCCCTTCTGCCGGTGTATCTGCCTGGAATTCCTGTGCAATCCGAACTGCAATTTGCTCATAACCTTGTCCGTTGGGATGGAAATGATCTGAAGAGAGATACTCCCCCAGATGATTTTCAAATAAATCGAATGTAGGGACCAGTGTCATCTTGTCCTCATTGTTCAAAATAGCCAGTGCAGCATCGTTCCATGCTGCAACCACTGCATTACCCGGCTTCTCCAGTTCCTTCACATCGCCAAATGGATTGTACAACCCTATGTACGCAATCTGTGCATCAGGATTAATTTCTTTGACTTTCTTCAATATCTCTTGAAGGCGCTTCGACGTTTCTGGTAAAGCCGCTGCCAGCTGCTCTGCTGTTGGCGGATCTTCCCCCTGTAGAACTTGTCCTCCCTGAAACAAATCATTTGCGCCAATCGAGAGCAAAATAAAATTGGACTGCTGCAGGACGTAACGCACACCTTGCTCATCAAGTTTTGTCATTAAAGCATCTGTTCTCAAACCGTTTACACCCAGATTATTAAGAACCTGAACGTCATATCCTTTATCTTTAAGCAGGTTTCCTGCACGTCTCACAAAACCGAGTCCTTCATCATCCCCCGTGCCTCTTGCCAAGGAATCGCCGATGACGGCCATCCGAATCTTGCCATCTTCCACGACAGCCGGTTCCCCCTCGATATCCTTAGATGGAGCAGTTGCCTCCTGGCCTGTAGTTAATGCGGAATCTCCCTCGGGGAAAATCACGTCTTTTATGGCGTATCCAAATCCAAATAACAACAACAAAGTTGCCAAGATGGAAACTGTACTGACAGTTCTCCAGATCCATGGTGCTGAATCAAGGCTTTTTTTCTTTTTCATCATCACATCTCCGCTCATGTACACCAGTCCGGGTGCTTTATAATTTATAATGACTTTACATTAAGGCGTGTCTGAAAATCCGCTTCCTTCGGAGTTTTCAGACACGCCTTAATGATGCTATTCCTAAATAACATAAATGTTCTGTCGTTAATTTGCAAATTTTGGCGCTATATTCGCAAAATTCATTTTCCTTATGTCATTTTACGGAAAAAAGGTTATACCATACACAGATTTGAACTGTGTGCTGGCATAACCTTGTGGAAAAGAAATTCATATTTTCTTCATTATAAACCGATTACTTACCGATAAACTCTTGTGCCCAGTATCCGTTGTAGAAACCTACACCGATATGCGTAAAGTTTTTGCTCAAGATATTAGCGCGGTGACCTTCACTATTCATCCAAGCTGTAACAACTTCCTGTGGTGTTTTTTGTCCTTTGGCAATGTTCTCACCTGCATAGCTGTAAGTTACTCCGAATTGTTTCATCATATCAAACGGAGAACCATACGTAGGTGACTGGTGATCAAAATAGTTATTGTTACTCATATCTTTTACTTTAGCAACAGCTACTTTGTCCAGAAGTGCATCTGAAGACAGAGCGTTCAGACCTGCTTTAGCACGCTCAGCGTTCACAAGTTTTACAACTTGAGTAGCAAAGTCGGATTGTGTGCTTTCGCTACCATTATTACTTGTATTGCTACCTGTGTTACCCGTGTTTGAAGGATCTTTAGCCGGTGTAGTTGCCGGTTTTTCTTCTTGAGCTGGTTGTGCTGGCTTAGTCGTTTGATCAGGCTTAGTTGTAGGCTCAGCAGGTTTTGTTGTTGGTTGAGTTGGTTTTGTTGTCGGCTCAGCAGGTTTCGTCGTTTGATCAGGCTGCGTAGCAGGCTTCTCTACAATTTGCCCCTCGGATACGGTGTATCCATTTTGTTTAAGCCATTTCTCAATATAAGCTTTCAAGCTGTCTGTACTTGTAATTTTGTACGTTGTGACAGTCTTATATGTTGAATCTGCAGCAGACGCGGAAGCAGGAAGCATTACCCCTACGGCCAGTACGGCTGTCAGACTACCCGTTACGACAGTTTTCATCCATTTCTTTTTCAAATTCATTCATCTCCTTAAGATTAGTTATTACAACTTTGTAATTAATACTCTAGCAGTATATCAATTCAACAGGAGATTGTGAACCTATAAAATATGGAAAAGTAACTTTTTTGTCATTTTTTAGCCATAAAAAAAAAGACATTCGAACTAAAAATGCTAGTCGAATGTCGCTTCACCATCTATTTATCATTCACCACACCAGAATGTGCAGATCAGGATATCATGAGAATTTCCATGCAATAGAAGAAACTTTATTTATACTATAGAAGAACTTTACTGAACCGATAGCCTCTCTTCTGAAAACCAATGTGCTCATAAAAAGAGTACGTTGTTGAAGTCACTTCACGGTTTGCACCCGTGACAAACAGTTGTTTACCACCTTGCTGTCTGCCCCAATCTTCGGCACGAGCCATCAGACGACGGCCAATCCCACCACCACGATGTTCTTGACCTACAATCAGGGAAGTAATCTGTGCGGCAGGTTCTGGATAGGCATGACTTTGCACACATTGCAAGCCAATCACACCAATAATTTGTTCATCCACTTCGGCAACAAGCATGCATGCGTTTGGATTGGTTTCCAAACATTCAATACGTTCTTTCATGACATTGGTTGTTGTCGGATAGCTGACCTCTCGCATCAGTCCCGTTACCGCTTCAGCATCTCGTAGCTCACACTCTCGGATCATCAGTACAGGGGCCTCAACATTATTGGACATGATTTACCTCCACTTTCAGCATATTAGCGGCTTGCACCGCTGTTTTACGAGCTTCTTCCACATCTTGGCCAGCACTTAAGGCTACAGCCATTCGGCGTCCTACTTTGGTCTCAGGTTTGCCAAATACACGAATCTGAGTACGAGGAAGAGCCAGTGCTTCTTCTATCCCGCCTACAGTAAAGTCAGATGTTTCATCATTAGCCTTCAGCGTTGCTGAAGCTCCCGGTGTCAACAGATGTACACCTGTGACCGGAAAACCAAGAATTGCACGTACATGCAGCGCAAACTCGGAACTGTCTTGCGTCACCATTGTAACCATTCCTGTGTCATGTGGACGAGGAGATACCTCGCTGAACACAACACCATCTAGAGTCAGGAATAATTCCACTCCAAACAGTCCATAACCGCCAAGTTCATCCGTGACGGATTTGGCAATATGACAAGCCTGCTCCCATTGTTCAGGAGTCATTGCATGAGGTTGCCAGGATTCGACATAATCCCCATCCTTCTGAATGTGGCCGATCGGAGGACAGAATACGGTGCCTGATACAGACCTAACGGTAAGTAATGTAATCTCACTGTCAAATTGCACAAAGCTCTCCACGATAACACGAACGGATTTGCCACGAGCCCCCGAAAGAGCAATGTTCCAGCAATCCTCCACGTCGCCCGGTGTTCGGCATACACTCTGCCCTTTGCCGGAAGAACTCATTAATGGTTTAATGACACAAGGTGTGCCAAGCTCACGTACGGCTTCCTGAAGTTGTTCCAGGTTGTCCGCAAAAAGGTAGTCAGCTGTCGGAAGTTTCAGTTGTTCGGCTGCAAGCCGACGGATGCCTTCGCGATCCATCGTTAGACGTGCAGCTCGGGCAGTAGGTACTACACAAAATCCCTCTTCCTCAAGCTCCAGTAAAGCTTCTGTTGCAATAGCTTCAATCTCAGGTACGATGTAATGAGGTTTTTCTTTACGGATCAATTGTTTCAAAGCTTCGGCATCCAGCATGTCGATGCAGTAAGACCGGTGCGCGACCTGCATTGCAGGTGCGTTCTCGTAACGATCAACAGCGATCGTCTCTACTCCCAGTCGTTGGGCCTCAATAACGACCTCTTTTCCCAATTCTCCACTGCCTAGTAGCAGCATTTTTTTGGCTTGAGCCGTAAAAGGAGCACCCCACATGTTCTTTCCAATCCTCCCAAAGAGAAATCTTCTATATCTGTCTCTCTATTTTCGGGGTTTTGGTTAAAGATTGCAAGAGTACTCCCTATTTTTCTTGTGAATTTTACAAGATTTTTTGTGTTTTTTCGATCAAATTTTACAATTACCGCTCACAGATTCGATACTCCTTCCATTCCTCCCAAAATTAAGGAAATGTTAAAAGAGCAGACTTCAATATTCCAACGAATCGAAATACGCAAACAAATCCCAAGTTTAAACACTTGGGATTTGTCGATTTTTTTCTCTGAAGATTTCATTATGGGAAGAAACATAAGCCATCTGGGGTGCGTCTGGCGTCATATATTGTTTCGCACTATTAACTGCCACGATCGCATCATTGAAGGCACCTGCAATGAGTCTAACTTTGCTCTCGTGGGTCGCACAGTCCCCTGCTGCAAAAACACCCGGCAGACTCGTCTGTGCATGGTGACTCATTAGAACCATTCCATCGTCCATTTCTAAGCCACAACTGGCAAGATCACTTAAATTGCTTTTATATCCATGACTAATGACGACTTCATCCACTTCTAACACCACATTGTCCTGACTTTTCATATGTGTAATCTCAACCTGCTGGATTCGCTTGCCATTATTATGAAGTTGCGTGATGCTGTATGGTGTTCTCACATCCGTTATATTGTTCATCTCACTTACATTTCGTTCCATCGCGCGGAACTCATTATTCCGGTGGATTACAACTACACTGCGAGCAAGTTGAGCAAGTTCAATTGCCCAGTCTACAGCACTGTTGCCTCCACCCGAAATGAGTACACGCTTCCCAGCGAAATGTTCTGGATTTTGCACGGTGTAATGAAGGTTCTCTTGCTCATATTCAATCGGCTCCTGAAGCTCCAGCTTCTGAATCTCTGCGATACCGCGGCCTACTGCAACAAGGATCGTGCGCGTATAATGTATCTTCCCTCCAGTGGTATACATACTCCATATTCCGTTATCCAGTCGAGTGAACCTTTCCACTTTGCAATTCAATACAACCGTTGGATTAAACGTATTGGCCTGCTGAACAAGCCACTCGATCAACTTCGAACATTTCATAGGCGGTAAACCGCCTACATCCCAAATTGTTTTTTCCGAATAGGTATGCAGAAATCCACCAAGCTGGTCTTTACCTTCGATGATTTTAACTTTCATATCACGCATCCCTGCATAAAAAGCTGCATACATGCCAGCAGGGCCGCCTCCAATGATGGTTACATCATAGATATCTTCTTCATTCATTTTAAACACACCTTGTTTATTTAGTTATGAATTCGAGATACAAGTAACATTCCCAGTTTGCTTTATTTGTTTTTTGCTTCAAAAGCAGCAACAATATCATCAATGACATATTCATCGGCAAGTGGAGACATTCCCAGATTGAACCATTCCTTGCCACCCACCATGTAGACGTGGTCCTGCTTGACTGCTTTCAGATTTTTCCATAACGATGAAGATAACATATCTTCAAATTTCTTTTTAATTTCCGGATTAGTCTCATCATCCAGCTGAACGATCAGATGATCTGCGTCGTATTCAGGCAATACTTCCAAGGATACGGACATGGCAGTTTGATCTTTCGGGAAATTAGGAAGTGGATTCATTCCCAATCGTTTGTGGACAAAGTTTCCTCGGTCAAGGTTCTCCCCATGAAGTACGATTTCTTTTTCCATCACTCTAATGTAGAGAACAGTCTCCTCACCAATCAGCTTATTCAATTTGGCAGCAGCTACCTTCTCCTTATCCACCAAATCCTGAATCACCTTTTCTGCCTGTTCTTCTTTGTCCAAAATTTTGGCCATATCCCGCAGTTCATCGCGCCAATCATCACGCTGTGGCAAAAGTACGGTAGGTGCTATCAGAGCAAGCTGATCATAGTCCTTTTTGGACCACCAGTCAGGAGCGATAATTAAATCCGGAGCTGCCTCCATCAGGGCTTCAAAGTTAGGCGTTCTTCCTATTCCCATTTTCATCGTGTTTGCAAATGGCTCTTGCAAGTAAGAAGGAAAATCCTCATGGTAGTTCTGTACAGCAATGGGTACGATGCCAAGTGAATATAAAAATTCTGGATATACAACGGACAATCCAACTATTTTTTGTGGGTTCACCGGAATTTCAACTTCTCCCATTTCCGTGTTCACTTTTTTCACCTGACTGGCCTCTGTTGTTGAAGAATTGGCGGTACCCGCTTCTTGTCCCTCGCTCGAGGATGCTTCTTTGCCTGCTGCCCCACAAGCAGAAATAACGAGCATCAACATCATTGTGCATATTACGGTTAACCATCTAAATCTCATTCTCTATGTACCCCCTATAGGTCATTAATATATGACAATGTCTAATCAATAATAATTATCATTATCATTTGATATAGGAGTAAGTATATTAAAATATGTTCAGGTATGATATTGACTATTCAGACTTTTTGCTATGGACGATCTTGCCATAACTTTAATATTTCATCCAACATAAGCTCATGGGTAAACGCGGTGTAGTCCAGCAGAACGCTAGACAAGAGGATATCCATTCTGCCCTTCTGTACCGCTAACAACTCAAGCCATTCTTCAGACTTCCGCACAGCAGACCATGTCTGCCTCGATGTCTCATCCTCACCCACAATCAGTAATATTCTTTCCACGTTGAGAACAGATAACTCCTTAATGGTCACTGTGCCCCGTTCCCAATAAGTCTCAGCTCCTTCGGGACCCTCCATTTGCATATCAACGTAAAAAACGGAAGCAATGCTCCTTGGGCCTAACATCTGCAACGCTTCACCATGAACTTTGAGTACAACGAGCCTGTCTTTTCGTATGAAATCTGTAAGCTGATTCTTAATGATCTCTGCCTTCTCTTCATATCTTTGAAGCCATACCTCTGCAATATCCGACCTGTCCAAAAAACTTGCAACATATCTCAATTGCTCTCTCCAATCACCTTTTCCCCACGGGTGGTCACACACAGGAGCAATGGAATGAAGCTGACTTTGCGAAGCCTCAGACTCCGTCCCCATCGTAATAATATAATCAGGCTTGACTAATTGAAGCTGTTCCAGCCAGGTGGTCTCACTCTCTGCGAGTGGCATAACTTTGTCCGTTTCATATTTACGTCTGTAATAGTATGTCCACGGATGACTTGCCGGCGCGGCACATGGAATGATCTGCAATGCAAGCAGTATACCAATGCTCAAAGAATGAACTGCAGCAATTTTTTGTTTGCTATTACGTATAAACGCTGCTGGTGGAATGCCAGAGATTTGTTTGAATTTACGCCGGAAATACGTCTCATCCTGATAACCCACGTACGATGCCACATCCTTGAGTCGATAACTGTGATCATTTCTCATTAAGATCTGGGCTTGTTTAATTCGATATAGCGTTAAATAGTCAACAGGACTGTAACCATACCTTTTCTTGAATAAACGCATGAAATGTCGAGGGCTCATTCGTGCCACATTTGCTAATTCCTCAATGGTTAATCTCTTCGAATAATTCTGCTCCATGTAGCCTTTAACATGTTCAATTGGTGAAGCCAGATCCGTCTTTTCGGCATAGGCCACGTCGTAAAACATGGTATACAACAGTTCCTGAAAACGAATCTGACCATAGTACCTTTGCAAGCCATCCTTCTTCATTGTGTGGTGGTAAATCATCTGACAGATCACGCCAACAGCAACGGGCGAAGTTGAGCTGACCTCTCCATTCACTTCATTACGTAAAAGTTGCTTTATCATATCCAGGGCTGTTCCAGCATCCTGCTCCGGTGCGTACGTGACATCAAAACTCATGTGATACACACCTCGTTCATCCAATGAATGCACATTTGCCTCAACCAGCTGCCCTGGGAAACCTATGTACAGTCCGCCTGCCTTCAATTCGATGAAATTGCCATCTATCTTTAACCAACCTTGGCCACTGGCTACAAATAATAACATGTATGTTTCAATGAAGTGTTTCCTCAGAAGCCACTCCGTCGCAGGATCAGTCGTATAATTCACGTGAATGAGCCTAAAATTCATATGATCCAGGTGATCAAAATGCTTTGAGTCTATTTCGTTGTTGTCCATCTGCATTGATCTCCCTCCAGCCATGAACGATTGTATTGATTTGATTCTTCAAAAATATAACATACCACAATAAGGATTAAAAAAAACACTCCGGCTATCCACCTGTCTTCAATGAATAAGATGCACTCATTATTGAAGGATCAGGCTATAGAACGCCAGAGTGTTATAAGTTTATATGTGTTCAGACGCTTCACAGGCGTCCAAGGAGATTATCACAAAAATCTGTATTGAGCTTCTATTAATCCATTATACACACCTTGTTTTTGGATAAGCTGCTCATGGTTGCCCTCTTCTTTAATTTCACCATGATCCAGGACGATAATGTTATCTGCATTCCGGATGGTGGAGAGACGGTGAGCGACCATAAAGGAGGTTCTTCCCTGCAACAGCACCTTCAGCGCTTCCTGGATTTTAAGCTCCGTCTCGGTATCAATGCTGGCAGTAGCTTCATCCAGAATCAATATACGCGGATCGGCAAGGAGCGCACGGGCAAAGGATAACAATTGCCGTTGTCCCATGGATAATACGTTTCCTCGTTCTTCGACTTCGGTATCATATCCGCCAGGCAGCTTCATGATGAACTCATGTGCATTGACTGCTTTGGCTGCGTCCTCCACCTCTTCATTCGTTGCATCCAGTCGCCCAAATCGAATATTGTCACGAATCGTACCCGAGAAGATGAAGGTATCCTGTAATACAATACTAATCTGGCTGCGCAAACTCTCTACCGTTACATCCCGAACATCCTGTCCGTCAATGGTGAGACGTCCACCGGATATATCATAGAAACGACTGATCAGATTGATGATCGTACTTTTACCTGAACCCGTATGACCAACAAGTGCAATCGATTGTCCCGCAGCCGCCGAGAAGCTGATTCCTTTCAGCGCCTGTCTGCCCTTCTCGTATTCGAACACAACATTTTCGAATGCGATATCCCCTTTAATAGAAGGAAGTGGCTTGGCACCTGGTTTATCCGCAATACTAGGCTTTTCATCCATGAACTCGAAGATGCGCTCCGATGATGCCATCGCAACCAAGAGTTGGTTGTACATCTGTCCGAGACGGTTGATCGGGTCCCAGAAGTTGCCGACATAGTTGGCAAAAGCAACAAGTAATCCCACAGTCAACTGACCTTCCTGAATCAGATAAGCACCAAACCAGAAAAGGATTAATGTACCGAATCCGCCTGTGATCTCAATCAGTGGTCCGAAACCCTGGTTCATCGCTGATGCTCTATCCCATGACTTTTTGCTGGACAGGTTCATGTTGTCAAAATACTTCATATTCTCTTTTTCCTGTGTATAAGCCTGAGTCACTCGAATCCCCTGAATGGATTCATTCAAGTGGGAGTTAATACGAGAGTTCTTCATTCGAACATCCTGCCAGGCACGACGGATCAGCACCCGCAGTTTGGTCGAGATGATAAACATGATTGGCACCGTAATGATTACGGCAAGGCCCAGTTTCCAGTTAATCAACAGCAAGATTACAATGATCCCGAGCAGCTGCACGCAGTCGATCATGACGTTAACTGCACCGTTGGTGAATAGATCCTGAAGGGAGTTAATATCATTCGTCACACGCACCAGAACGGAACCTGCCGGTCTCTTGTCAAAAAAGTTAAAGGACAGCTTCTGGATATGCTTGAACAGATCCGAGCGAAGATCGTAGATAACGCGCTGTCCAATAATGTTCGTCAATTTGATCCGGTACGTATTGGCTGCCCATTGAATGAGATACAACACAAATATGGAGCCTGCGATCAGATAAAGCATCGTCATACTTGGCAGCCCTGTTGCCGGTGCGATGGCCCGGTCAATCGCCAGACTGATCAGAAAAGGTACGGATAATTTCGTAATGGTACCGAGAATCATCATTAGAATAACGAGTGGCAACAGTTGTTTCGCATAAGGTTTCATGTATGCAAATAAACGTCCGAATTCTTTCCAGTTAAACGGTTTTTCAATAATTTCATCATCCTGATACACAAATCGTTCATTCAGTTTCTTCTCGGAGGCCCCTTTGGCCTCGCGCCTGTCTGCTATCGTTTCGGCACTCATGAATTCACCTGCTCCCCAGCCTCCCGCTTACCGCGGGCAATATAATCTGCGTATTGAATTTTATAAACATCCTGGTATGGTCCAGGTACTTCAATAAGTTCGGTATGTTTGCCACGTTGTACCACGCGACCTTCATCCAGCACCAGAATCTCATCTGCATGTCGTAGTGAAGATATCCGATGTGCAATAATAAATGTAGTTCTACCGCGCATTACTTCCTGGAAACCGGATTGAATCTCATGTTCCGTCTCCATATCCACGGCGCTGGTTGCATCATCGAGTACAAGAATTTTTGGATTTTTCAGCAAAGCCCTTGCGATCGCAATCCGCTGTTTCTGTCCACCCGATAATCCCATGCCGCGTTCACCAACCACCGTGTCATATCCGTCCGGGAACTCCATAATGAAGTCATGAGCCTTGGCCAGCTTGGCTGCACGGATAATCTCATCCATAGTGACATTCTTAAGTCCGTAGGAAATATTATTGCGAATGCTGGATGAGAACAGGAATGTTTCCTGGAAAACAGAAGCGATCTGACTCCGCAAACTGCGAATGCCTATATCTTTAATGTTTTTGCCATCCAGCTTGATCGTACCCGAGTTGACGTTATATGCACGCATCAGAAGCTGAATGATGGTCGATTTACCTGACCCTGTTCCCCCGAGGAAACCGATTACAGAACCGGGTGCAGCATCAAAATTAATATCGGTTACCGCTGGCATTTTGTTGCCGTAGGCAAAGGTAACGGATTCAAATGTCACATGACCATTCACTTGGTCTGCTTCCACAATGACCGGATCTTGCGTTTCTTCCACATCCACTGGCGTATTGAGCAGTTCGAGCACCCGTTCACCTGAAGCTTTGGATTGCGTATAGTTGTTGATATGGAACCCCAGATTCCACATTGGACCGATTATGTACCAGATCAAACTGAAAAAGGCAACGAGTTCACCAAGTGTCAGCGTATTCTGTATAACCATTCTTCCACCGATCACCAGCAACAGCACGATGCTCACCGAAGCAAGAATCTCCATGATCGGAAAATAACGACTCCACAATGTTGCGGCATGAATCTGATTCGTCTTGTAACGCTCATTACGTGTGGAGAATTTCTCCACTTCATAAGGCTCACGTGCAAAGGATTTTACCGTACGCACGCCAGTAATATTCTCCTGTACCGCTGTCGTCAGTGAACTGAGCGCCAGCCGCATCTCCTGAAACGCAGGGTGAATTTTGGATTCGAATCTCAGCGCAACGAAGGCAAGTAATGGGATGCATATGAGCGTGAACAGTGTAAGCTGCCAACTCATGGTCATCATCATGATTGCGCCGAATACGACCATCAAAACCATGTTGAGAATCTGGGCGAAACCAAATCCGATAAAGTTACGGATGGCTTCTAAATCTCCCGTGAGGCGGGACATCAGATCACCTGTCTTGGCCGTATCATAATAACGGAAGGATAAAAATTGAAGCTTTTCATAACATGCGTTACGAAGTCTGTACGCCAGGAAGTTACCCAAGCGTCCTCCAAAAAAGCCATGCAAGAACTGCATTCCTGCTTTTAAAATCACTACACCTAACACAGTCAAGGCAATTATGGGAACGTCTTCAAAAGTGCGCGGAACAATAACATCATCAATCAATATCCTCAGCATGTACGGATACACCAACCCAAGTGCGGTCGCTAAGGCGAGGAACAAGATTGATACAAATAAATACGTTCGCTTTTCCCAAAAAAAGATTTGCAGTTGCCTAAGAACATCCATGTTTCTCCTCCTCTTATGTCGTTCAAAAATACTATGAACATTTATGAAGTTTATCACCGTACCCCATTCGCGGCAAAGCGAATAACAGACCATATTCTGCCTGCTTTCAGCTTATTGACGCATTAACGAAGGTAAATACCCACCTTTCAATCAAATGTTTGAATATTCTCTTTATTTCAGGTTGTTCGTACCAAAAAAAGGCTCCCTATATGCCTTTTCGGCAGGGGCCTTTTTGAGGTTAGTTTCGCAACATTTTCAATGTGTTGCTGTATCCATCATTTCTTTTTACAAAGACTTCCAGAGAATACGCGTTATACCGTGATTTTAACGGTATTCAATCTGTTCCAGTTGATTAGACAAGCTTGTCCATTGCTCCGCCGGAATTCCGCTTTCCAGTGTATCTTGAATTCCGCTCACCGCCTCGTCCAGACGTTCTTCCAACTGACGGGATTGGTGTTGCAAGGATTGACATAGCTGGTTGTCATAAAACTGAATCAGTTTGTCTTGCGCAGCAGGAAGAAGTTCAATGATCATCTGTTTGAGGACCGGATCAAGTGCCTCCTGTAAACGCTGACGCCCATCCCCTTCGAAGAACTGTTTCGGATTGCGGAAATAATTCAAATAGCTTTTCCATCCAGACGGTTCTTCCAGACGGACTTCTTCAAGCACAGGTGTGCTCCAGCGTTCGGTCAGTGGCAGTGACACATCCACGCCCCCTGATAACTGTCTCACCTCATCTATACAATCCGTAACTTGCTTCGTCAGCCAAGTCTGACCTGCCTGTTCAAGTCTGAGGGTAGTAGCGAGCAGTTCCTGCTCCAGTTCAATGGCAATCATGCGCAACAGTTCACGTCCACAGGCTGCAAAAGCCGTCTTCAGATTGCCCCGATCCTCCCGAAGTACGGATGGATGGAATGCTTCTGCCATGAATAGGCCAAGGCGGTAGGCAAGTCGCTGCCGCACATGGAAGAGTAGTTCTGCTGTTTCCTGTGACAGTTCTTCCTTCATGGATCGTGCTGCAAGTTGCTGTATGCGCTGGCGTGACTGTCCCTGGATAGTCTCCAGTTCATTCCGCCGCTGCTGCAATGCTTCCTCTCCCTGAGCCGCATCCTCCGCGCGTGTCTTCAGCCGCTGAATGACACGTGCCATCTCTTCTGAAGCTCCGCCTACGGCAAGATCGGCTAATTCTCTGCCTGCAAATTGGTTGAACTCTTCTTCAAAACGGATAAAACCGGATTGCTCAAGCAGCTTCGAATCGCCTGCCATCTTGCCTTCCATCGCCAGTATGCTGGATACCGGGAAGAGTCGTGGTGCCCGAATTCCGTTACTGCGCAGTTGGGTACTCACATGATCGAGAACCTGCTCCAGTTCTTCCTCAGAGGTAGACAGGTCACTGGCGTTCACAACAAAGAACATCTGATCCATGGCAGAACTATCCTTAACACGTCCCAACTGATTCAGGAACTGGCGATCGCCTTGTGAGAAAGCATGGTTGTAATACGTCACAAAAATGAGTGCATCCGCATTCTTCATATAATTGAAGGTTACACCCGTATGACGAGCATTAACGGAATCCGCTCCTGGTGTGTCGACCAGCACAATGCCCTGTTCTGTTACATCGCAACTGTAGTAGAGATCGATACTGTCTACAAAGCAGGACTTCTTCTCGTTTGCGACAAAATTACGGTAACCATCCAGATCCACCAGTACATCCTGACCTAGCTGGTCCGCTGTTTCTTCCCAGCCGGCTGCCGCAGCCTGCAAAAAGCTGTAATGCGGGCGCCCCGCCGGATGCACATCCTGTGGCGTGAGGGATTTCACTCGCTTCTGCCACTCGGTTCCAGGCTCACCCAGTCCAAGTAAACGGAAGGAATAGGCGAGATCTTCCTGGAAGGCTTCCCGGGTCTTCATGCGGACCCGTGCTGTTCCATGCTCCGCGCCCCCGGCAGGAGCCATGATCCGGTTAATCGCCGCTGTTGTTGGATGCGGCGAGACGGGTAGTACAGCTTCGCCCAGCAACGCGTTGGCGAAGGAGGATTTGCCAGCGCTGAACGCTCCGAACAGCGCGAGTGTGAACGTGCCGCCCGCAAGCGAAGCCGCGCGTGCACGCAGATCCCGTACCGCCGACCCCATGGCGGGGTACGGCTCCACCAGCGCAGCAGCGGCTTCGAGCCGTGCCGCTGCTGCGTCCAGGCGTCGGCGGCGTTCAGCGCCAGCCGCCGCCGTTGGCCCTGGCACCGCCGCCGCGACTGCGCGCTGCGCTGGCGGTGCCTCTGACGTCTGTGGCTGCGCAGCCACAGACGTTGACGTGCCCGCATGCGAACCGGGAGCTTCGCCCGGTTCAGGCACCGCGGGCACGTGCGGGCCCTTCACCTCCGGCAACAGCCCGGAGGGGAGGGGGCCCGCATCGGGCAGCAGGCTGCGCAGCCCTGCTGCCTCTGCGGCGGCGCTGCGCTGGAGCGCCGTGTAGCGCGCCGCCGCCGCGGATTGCGCCAGCAGCGCTGCGCGGCTGGCGTCCAGCGCCTGGAGCGCGGCTTCGCCTCGCGCTGCCAGCGCTTCCAGCATGCGGTCGGCCAGCATCATGGCCGACCTGCGATAGCGGGCCTCAATTTCGCCCCGCACATCTTTACTGAACTGAATCACATACTCTGGAGATACCTCTGCACTCGCACTACGTTTCATCTCCAATAGTGCTTCATCTACAGCAGGCAGCTCCGTATTAAGCGCTTGCTCCCACTCCGCTCCCCATAGCTGATGGGATTCACCCAGCTGTCTAAGCATCGTACGAATATGTACCTCCACTTGTCCGGAAGCCTGATCCTGTAACAGTCTTACCAGCTCAGAAACACGGCGTTGTTTCTCCTGCTCGGTTTTACCACCTGAGAATAACAAACCTACCCTGAAACCCGGTTTGCGGCTCTCCAAATAGGCAGCAGCCGACGCACGAATATCCGCAGGAGTAAGATTTGCGTTCGCCAGAAGAGGCTCCAGCTCTGCCCGGAATTTCTCACGCACTCGCGAAGGCCCGGTACGAATGTCTGCTGCTTGTTGATCGAGAAGCTCCAGCTCCCGTTCCAAACGCTCGATTCCTTCCTTGCCACCAATCTCATCCAGCAGAGAATTTTCTTCGTCTTCACGTTTCTCCGCTTCTCGTGTCAGATGTTGCTCCGTTACATGACTGGCCGAACTTGCCAAACTGTGCGTAATTAACGCTTCCTTCTCTTGCATCATATGTCCAATGAGTTCCGGAAGCACGTCCCATTGGTTGTAGCGATGCTCCTTGTCGCGAAGGGAAGTAAACAACAGTCCGTCATATCTGACTTCCCAGGCTGCAAATATAGCTTCGACACCTTCGGTATATTGGTCAAAAGAAAGCTCACGTTCCCGATGCTTGTCGATCTGGTTCACGATCAAAAACAACGGTTTGCCCCAATCCGACAGACTCTTGGCAAATGAAAGGTTTGTCTCGGACTGAACATGATTATAGTCCATGACATAGAACACCACATCCGCCAGATGGAGCGCTGAATGGGTTGCGAGACTATGTCCGCGATCTGTTGAATCCACACCTGGTGTATCCAGCAGGACAGCATCATCTTTCAGCAGCGGAATATCATCCCATACCTCAATTGAGCTGTAAGCTCCACCATTTTTGCAATACGCCTCCAATTCCTCTGGAGAAACTTCAAGTGTTCCTGCTCCATTGTCAGCGCTTACGTTTGGAGTAGTATAAATAAGCGCTCTTGGCTTACCATTACGTATGGATACCACATTTGCACTTGTTGGAACGGGACTGGAAGGCAGCACCCGCTTACCGCATAAACTGTTGATGAGACTCGATTTGCCTGCAGAGAAATGACCACAGAACGCAATCGTCAGATGTTTCATTTCCGCCTTGCTGATTAAATCCGTTATAGCCTGTACAGCCGTATGGTCCCCTGTCTGCTCCATCGCTTCACGCAGCGGAAGCAGAGGTTTGGCCATTTCTTTTGGGTAATCTGTTCTGGACATGACTGGCCTTCCCCCTGGCTCCTCTAATTTGACATCCGTTTCGACGTCTATCTCTTTTACAACATTTATTTTAACATTATCAAGTTTGAATTTGAACGGTTGGAATTGAATATACATAAATGAACGTATAAGTTCTATAATCTAAAAAAAATAAAACCGAACAAGTCGGTTTTATCTGTAATACGTTTTATACTCGGTGTTTAGCAAATGCTTACGCCAAGTGTCTGTTGCATAAATGCGATGCGATCACCTTAACCACAACGATCATCATGACATTAATACAACAGAACCAATAGTGTAATCACTTCTTATGAAACTGCGTTCTCCATGGAAGGCAGCAAGATTTCAAATACTTGTCCATGTTGCAGAATTGTAATGTCTCTGCCTTTGTCTCTCATAACAACTACTTCTGGTTTAACGGACATACGCTCCAGATAATGTTCAGGCACGTCGCCAGAGTGGCTTACTGTGATGCCTTCTACTTCTTTTTCTTCATTTTCAGCCATTTCCTGTTCAACGATTTGTTCAAAGATATCGGAGAAGGCCTCAAAATTGTCAGTGTACACGGAAATGCATTTCATGATTATTCATCCTTTTCTGCTCATTAATTTATTTTTCGTTTTCGGGTGGTGACACGTTCCTTATCTTTCCTGATTTGGGACGTTTTCATACGTTTTTTCCCTTCCCTGCATATGTCCAGCAATGGACAGATATGACACGCAGGGTTCTGTGCCTTACAATGGTAGCGTCCAAAAAATATAAACCGGTGGTGAGTTAAAGTCCACTCGTCCCGGGGTACGCGCTTCATTAGTTTCTTTTCGACTTCAAGTACGGAGTCATCCCAACCTGCAAGCGCCAGCCGCTTGGATACACGTTCCACATGAGTATCTACCGCAATTGCCGGTACTCCAAACGCATTGGAAACAACTACATTCGCGGTTTTCCGCCCGACACCTGGTAGTGTCACAAGCTGATCATGTTCCTGCGGTACATCGCCGCCATACTGCTCTATTAAAATTCGGCACATGTTCTGAATATGCTTGGCCTTGTTCCGGTACAAACCGATTCGCCGAATATCCTGTTCCAACTCTTCGAGAGGAACCGCCAGATAATCTGCTGGGCTTCTGTACTTCTGGAACAAATCTGCAGTTACCTTGTTCACCGTTTCATCGGTGCACTGGGCAGACAAAAGGACAGCTACCGTCAATTCAAATGCATTGCTGTGATTTAATTCGCAATGTGCATCAGGAAACATTGCTTCCATAGTTTCGAGTATATGCCTAACCGTCGCTGCATTCATGAAGAGCTACCTCCCACAAAATGACTCCACGCTGCGGAGCCTTACTTCGAAGCTTCATCCGAGTACTTTGCGGGGACCTCAAAAAGCTTGCAAAAAAAACGTCTTGATGCGGGAAAGATCCCGTATCAAGACGGTCATTCTTTTGATCCTCGAAAAGAAACGATTACTGTTTTTGAATCTCCAGAATAACATTGTTCAGGAGATACAATACAATATTATCATTATCTCTGAGAGATTGCACGCTTAAAGTATTGTCACCCTGGTGAACAAATACACTTGATCCGAGTGCAAAACGATAGTTCGTGTCTGCCGTCGTTTCCCGTTTAACCAAAATCTGGTTACCAACGCCATCATAAGACCAGAATTGTTTGCTCATGACAGTTAATACTCTGAAGCGTGTGGAATTATCCGTATCTTTTGTCATTTCCACACGATCTCCTACCGTAAGACTAGTCAATGAAGTTAATGTGGAGCCAGATTTTACGACTTTAACAGAACCGCTAACAGGCACGGTTTCAGTCTGGCCGTTAAACTGTTTGAGCGTTACAGATGAAGCATCCACTGCTGTAACTTCAGCCAGCGTACGCTTCACGACTTGAACCGCTTTTGGCGTAGCTCCTTCAAACGTTACATTAATCAGGTTACCTGCTGTCAGTTGTGAAGGCGTGATCGTCTGACCACTCTCTCCTGTCAGTACCGCTTGATCCACGTAGAACTGACTTGTCAACAGATCGGATTTTACTCGAATACGACTATTTGCTTCCAAGGCCACCACTTCGAATTGAGCCACAGTGTTCAGTGCAACCTTCTGCACGACATCCTGATTTGCTCCAAGCGTTACGGTAACTTTGTCACCAATCTTCAAATCTCCCAGACTTGCGCCGGATTTGTTATAAATCTCAACTGTAGGAACCGTAGAATAAGGCACTGTAATTGTCTGATTAGCAGACAACAAGCTGATTTTCTTGCCAGAAGTATCAATGTTGCTGATCGTACCTTCATACTTGTAAATCACTTTAACGGACAATGCACGTGTTCCCACATAGGTCAGATCCAATTTGCGACCATCATTTAAGAGTGACTCCAGACCAGCCAGTGTAGGTTTGGTTGTATTATAATCCAGCTTGGTTTTCTCATCCAATGTAAATACAAACGGTTTTTTGTTGTTATCTAACACGGTAAGTAACTTTGTTTTACTGTTGTAAGACACAACCGTTACCCCGTTCATAGGTTCCATTTGACGTCCAATCACCTGAATACGCGTTACCTGGTCGTCAGAGTTCAATGTCAACTCCACCTGATCCCCGTTCGTTGCATCCGTGATGAGATCATTCAGCGTTGCATCCTGAATGCCATTAATAATGACTTCCGGCTTTTCAGTCAGCAGTTTCGCCTCAAGGGAACCCCCTTCACGTTTGAAAGTTAACGTGGATTGGTTACCACCGATCTCAACCAGTGTTCCACGCACAGATTGCTCCACACCTTGAGACAACTCGATCGTTTGCACGATGCTGTCTTTCACGGTATATTTCACGGCACTGCCTGCTTTAAGCTCTGCCAGAGAGAGAATGCGGTCCTGGTAACGAATAATCAGATTGTCATTATACGTATATTGCTCTGTATTGCCCGCTGCATTAACAAGCTTAATTGTTTTGCCAGAGGTAGACACTTCAGCGATTACGCCATTGTCACTCTTGTTAACAATGCCGGATTTCACACGAATAGCGACTGTTTTTTTGTCAGCTGAGAACGTCTCACGCTGAACTTCGATGATACTATCTGCCGTAATATCGGACAGTTTGATTGCATTACCATTCTGATCGATGAATGCAGTTGCCTCATCATAACTGTACGTTTCGTAATTCTCGCCCACAAAGATACCAATTTTATTACCAGACAATGAACGCGCAAACGTACCTTCAACGCTCTCCACCTGCGGTGTAGCATCAACAACTTCCACATAGGAAGCCCCACCTGCCGAACCTACAACCATAACTTTCGTATATAGTTTCACATCTGTGGCGGAAGCACGAGTTTCACTGTCTTTCGTAAAGTAAGGCGTACTGCTGTTCACTGCGAAGTTAACGGCTTTGCCGTCCACAACCAGCGTGATCTGCCCATCTTTCAATCCAGTCACATAACCCGTGGATGTGTTTGGGTACTTTGTATCCGTTAACGATTCACCACGACTGAAGAAGGTAGCCAGTTGAGCACGGGTTACGGATCCGGTTGGATTGAATTTGTTGCCTTCCACACCTTTGGCCAGATCCAGGCTAACAGCCAGATTGACATAACCTTTACCACTTTCGGAAATACTTGCATTATCAGCAAATCCGGTAGATTGATTATTTTGTGCCTTTGCTTCAGCATCCTTGTCCAATGAACGGATTAACAATTTCGTAATCCATTCCCGTGAAGCCGGCTTTTGACCCCAGGAGGTCTTGGATACATCCACTGTTGATTCTTCCGTTTTGTCAATCAGTCCCAGTTGAAGTGCCAGCGCGACATATGGCTTGAAATAATTTCCCACTTCCATGTTTGTCGGTAATGCCGCAGCCGTGTCGGTATTCAACTGGCCTTCTTGATTCATAAAACGGATTGCCATCGTTACAGCTTCTTGCTGTGTTACCGCGTCTCCTGGACGGAACAGGCCGTTGTTACCGAGAAGAATACCTTGATATGCCAGTTTGTACACATGTTTTTCAGCCCAGTATCCGACCTTGATGTCACTGAACAAACCAGTTGGTGCAGCCGTATTTGTTATTGCAGCAGTCTGACCCCGCCCCGTTTCTGTTGATTCTGCTGCCATGGCAGCTCCGCCGGCGCTAAGGGCCATCATGCCTGCAAGCACGGCTGATACTACTTTTTTAGAGTGTGATGGATTGTTATATTTAAAAGTCACCTATGATTCCCCTCTCTCATGTAAAACGACCCATATTCCGTGGATTCACGGTACAACAGCATGCTGTACAGCCTATTCGGATCTTGTCATTGGATGTTCAAGATCCACATGGCCCATCAGACTCTCCGTCTGCTGACCATCCACCAGTAAATCAAGTGATTTTACTTCATCAAACTGGAAGAACGTTTGTTTTAGAGCATCCAGCGCATAAGATTCTCCACCTGCTCCAAGACGCGCCGTATCTGGCATATGAATATCCAGCGTAAGAGCTCCATCCTTGAACTGAACAGACTTCAATTCAATTTCTTTAGACCACAGCGGAACAAGCTTAGCGTCTTTGCTCTGTTGCAGTGATTCAAAGGCAGCTTTATATTTGGCATCATCCGATGCGTATGAAATCTCTGCCGAAGCTTTGTGCAACTCCAGTTCTTCTTCATCCGTATAGAATACAGTGATCGTTTTCTTTTCATTACTTTCGGAAGTTGGCGGCTTCTCCGTAGACGTTTCGCTTGGCGGAGTAGTTGTAGTTGTTTCCTCCGAACTGCCTTCCGTCGATTCTGTAGGTGTTGTGTTCTCTTCAGGTTCAGCAGTTACCGGTTCGGTAATTGTTTCGCCTTCAACCTCGGTCACATTGTTTTCAGTTCCTGCGCCTTGCGTCTGATTCGGAGCAGCTGTTGGCTTGCTTCCACATCCAGCAGCAACTGCCATAACCGTTACCAGCAAGGCTGCAATCCATATTTTCTTGTTCATTCTAACTCCGCCTCCTCAACATAAGGGCTTGTCCCTTATTGAATTCCCAGATACTCCTTGATTCCTGCAACAATGCCTTTGGCAACACTGTTCTGGAAACTCTCAGTGAACAGGGCTGCTTCGTCGCTCTTATTGCTAAGGAATCCACCTTCCAGCAGAACTGCTGGCATTGTCGTTTCACGGGTCACATGGAGACTTGCCGTTTTCACTCCACGATCCTTCAGTCCGGAAGACTGTAAAAGATACTTGTGCATCACTGTAGCAAGTGCTTTGCTGTTGGAGCGTGTATAGAATGTCTCTACACCGTTCGCAGCAGCAGGGCCACTGTTAGCATGAATGGAGATGAAGATATCCGCTTTTATATCTTGTGCAATCTTCACACGTTCTTTCAATGCCAAAAATGTATCATCGCTGCGTGTTAACACAACGTCAATTTTGGATTCTTTTTTCAACAAGGCTTCCACTTTCAGAGCCATTGCCAGATTGAAGTCTTTTTCACGTTTACCAGTTACACCGATTGCCCCAGGATCCTGATCTCCGTGACCTGCATCGATAACGACAACTTTTTTGCCATTATTACCAACTGGAGGTGCAGGTGTACCACTTTGATTGTCGAGGTTAATCATGACCAGTCCGGAATCATTTTGCACACTGTACCCTTTCGAACTGGACAGATCGATTACAAAACGAATTGTAGATGGACTGTTGCTGTATAACGAGTAACGAATCTTCGACACATCCGGATAGCCGCTAACGACGAGTTGTCCATTCTGGTTGCTGTCTAGAGCCTGTCCTTCACTGAATGAATCAGCAAATGCGGTATTCGGCAAGTCTATAACGATTCGATCTGGTCCTGTCATCGTGAAGACGTTCGGCTTCGTACTTCCGCTAGTTGCAATCATGAAGCGGTTGTCGCTGAAGCTGATGCCGTTCACCAGTACAAGACCTTCCTGATCCGATCCTCCGCCATTATTGCCAGAGTTCGGAGGTGTGGTTGTCCCGTTTCCGGAACCTGAATTCTGGGTAACTAATGTTACCGTCTTCGTGGTATTGTTCCAACCCACCTTAAGACCCATTTCCTCACCAATAAATCGGAGAGGTACGAGCGTAGTACCATTTTTCACGAGTGGCGGGGCATCCAGGTTTACGTTACTGCCGTTCACCGTTGCCGTCTTCTGTCCAACAATCATCTGCATGGCAGTGTTGTCTTTGCTAATAGTCACCGTTTGCGTTTGCTGCTTCCACTCCACGCTATATCCAAGATTTTCGGACACAACCCGGATCGGAACCATCACCTTGCTGTTGATAATTTCCGCTTTTGTATCCGATGGCTGTACGATTTCTTTTCCGTCTAGGATAATTTTCGTGTCTGTTGCTGCGTGACTATAGCCCGGGAATACGAGCCCAAAGACAAATAACAGTACCAAAAAACCGAACTTCTTCATCCTTCACCCCTACCATTCTCATATTTTTTTGCCGCATGTTGTCATTTTCCAACTCCGACTGACCGCTTGGGCATTACCAGACACCTATTAGACGCCCCTCGCTCTTAAAAGTTGCGAATTTATTCCAACATAACAGAAAAAAAACGTTGTCAGATCAAGCTTTTTTTACATTTTAATGTCTTATTTTTTCCTTATTTATCAAATATACATCTCTAAACAACGTACTACCCTAACCTTCACATTTGCGCACAATTCAATTTACAGTCCCAAAAATTCAACTATTCCGTCTACAATCGCCTGTGCACATTTGTCCTGGTATTCTTCCGTGAGCATAACTGCTTCATCTATAGGGCTACTTAAAAAACCAAGTTCAAGTAACACAGCAGGCATGGTTGTTTCACGCGTCACATGCAGACTAGCCGTTTTAACCCCACGATCCTTGAGTCCTGTTATCGGCAATACATATTTGTGAAGAGTATCAGCCAATGTCTTGCTTTCTTTACGACTGTAGAGCGTTTCAATGCCGTTTGGTACCTGTGTAGTGAATTTGTTTCCATGAATGGACACAAAAACATCTGCCTGATTCAATTCAGCAATATCCACACGCTGTTTGAGCGAAAGTTCTGTATCATCCTGGCGTGTAATGACTGTTTGAATATTTGGGTATTTTTGAAGGATTGCCTGTACCTTCAGTCCTACAGCCAGATTGAAATCCTTCTCATAAGCTCCTGACAAACTCACTGCACCCGATTGACGACCACCATGTCCCGGATCAATGACCACAATCGTTTTACCATCATTTGTAGGTACTGCCGGTTGGCTTGTCGGTTCTCCACTCGTGGCTGTCAGGTCAACGAGCAAGACATTGTTATCTCCAACAGACCATTTGGCTGTAACCGTCTGATTCAGATCCAGAACGACACGCACGGTAGAAGGCGATTTACTGAACATGGCATACCGGACTTTGGAAACTAATGATGAATCCGTAACGAGAATCTGTCCACTGCCATCCACATTAGATGCTTGTCCCTGAATGAATTCCTGAGAGAATGTCGCCGATGGCAGATCAACAATAATTCGGTCTGGCCCACCAATACTGGATACTTTGGGGCTAATATTACCGTTTGTTGCTACAATCAAGCGATCTCCGCTGAAGCTGATGCCTTGAAGCTCTGTCAGACCATCCGGGCCAGGTGCCTCAACGGGGTCACTGTCGCCTTCCGTTCCAACTACGGGAGGAATACTAAATAGGCTTACTGTCTTGGTTCCATTGTCCCAACCAACACGCAGACCCATGCCTTCCCCGACAAAGCGTAACGGAACAAGCGTCGTTCCCTGTTTGATCAGTGGAGGCGAATCCAGATTCACCACGTTTCCATTCACTGTAGCTGCATCTTTGCCAGCCGTCATTAGAATCGTGCTGTTTCCTTTTTGAACCTGGACTGACTGGGTTGCTTTTTCCCATTTCACCTTATAACCCAGATTCTCGGATACAATTCGAATCGGAACCATAACCGTTTTTCCGATATTTTCAGCAGGTGCACCCGTCTGCTGATTAATGGTTACACCGTCGAGTACAATCGAGGGAGTGGTGTCTGCATGGGCCATGACTGGAAATAAACATAGGAACAGAAGAAAAACAACTGCTGCCGACCATTTTTTCATACCTCATCCACCATTCTTTTTGTCTTTTGAACATCCGACCTGATTCTCTGCACAGCATAACATCAATGAGCCTATGTAACCTTCCATAATCTACTAATCAGTTTATCAGATATTGTCCCTTCATCCGGTTACAACGTTGTCATATTCAGTCGGAAATAAGATAAAAAAGCAGATCACATTTAAGAACATAATCTCTTTTACATGAATGTGTATCGATTTCGTATCAGTGATGTCATAAATTGACGATATTCCATCTATTAATGTAACTTGAAATTATACATATATCGGAATAGGAAGTATTACAAAAAAACGGATCATTAGTTCAACGTACTCTTTAAGATGGAAATGAATACTCACACAAGTGTGCTCAAAGATAGACGCGTTTGGATTATACTCCAATCAAAATTGCTTCCCTAGAACTGAATAATGGCGAAGATTACATGTTGAAATATTCCACCAAGAAGGATCAGGACTTCTATGTATAGCTGACTTATTAAGCTAATTTAGCTTCTGATATTAAAAAAAGCTTCTGTCTCACCGATGGGAACAAGATCCCTTTGGCGAGGCAGAAGCTTTCTGCTATGCGATACTTTAACGATTAACCGAACAGTTTTGCCGCGTGGCGTTGTTCGTAAGCAGCGATTTCATCATCATGTTGAAGAGTCAGACCGATATCGTCCAATCCTTGCAACAAGAATTGGCGACGGTGCTCATCCAGATCAAAATCGATATGCAGTCCGTATGCATCAGTAATCGTTTTGTTTTCCAGATTTACATTCATCTCATAGCCTTCATGTGTCGCTGTACGTTGGAACAAGTCTTCAACTTGCTCTTCTGACAACTTGATTGGCAAGATTCCGTTTTTAAAGCAGTTATTATAGAAAATATCTGCAAAAGATGGAGCGATGACACAACGGAATCCATAGTCCATAATTGCCCATGGCGCATGCTCACGGGAAGATCCACAGCCAAAGTTGGCACGTGAGATAAGGATCGATGCCCCTTCATAACGAGGTTTGTTCATTTCGAAGGAAGCATTGTTGTTCCCCTCTTCATCAAAACGCCATTCATAGAACAAAAATTGTCCAAATCCGGTACGCTCAATCCGTTTCAGAAACTGTTTCGGAATGATTGCGTCTGTATCTACATTGACCCGGTCTACCGGTGCAACGATGCCTTGTAATGTTTTGAATTCTTCCATATTAAACGTTCTCCCTTCTGTCTGTTATAGATTAGATCGCTGCTTCTGTTTTGAAATTCCAGTCCCGTACATCCACAAAGTGACCCTTAACCGCTGCAGCTGCTGCCATTGCCGGAGATACCAGATGCGTACGTCCTCCGCGTCCTTGGCGTCCTTCAAAGTTACGGTTGGACGTCGAAGCACAACGTTGTCCTGGCTTCAATACATCCGGGTTCATCGCCAGACACATACTGCATCCAGCATCCCGCCATTCAAATCCGGCTTCCGTAAAGATTTTATCCAAACCTTCTTGTTCTGCTTGGATTTTAACTCGTCCTGAACCTGGTACAACAATTGCTGTAACCTGACTGGATACCGTGTGACCTTTAGCCACTTTTGCTGCTGCACGCAGATCTTCGATCCGACCATTGGTGCAAGAACCGATAAATACATAATCAATTGGAATCTCGGCGATTGGTGTTCCCGGTGCAAGTCCCATATATTCAAGCGCTTTTTCAGCTGCTTTACGTTCGTTTTCTGTTGGCAATTCAGCCGGAACAGGAACTTTCGAAGAAATATCGGTTCCCATGCCAGGGCTTGTTCCCCAAGTTACTTGCGGAATCAATGTCTCCACATCGATTTCAACCACATGGTCGAACTCGGCACCTTCATCGGTTACAAGCTGTTTCCAACCTTCTACAGCTTCATCGAATTTGGCATCCGCTGGTACGTATTCACGTCCACGCAGATATTCAAATGTTGTTTCATCCGGCGCGATCAATCCTGCTCTTGCTCCACCTTCGATGGACATGTTGCAGACTGTCATACGCTCCTCCATGCTCAACTCACGGATGGATTCGCCTGTGTACTCAATAACATAACCTGTTGCAAAGTCTGTACCGTATTTGGCGATAACTGCGAGGATCATGTCTTTTGCGGTTACACCCGGGTTACGTTTGCCGACAAAACGAACTTCCATCGTTTTAGCTTTTGCTTGTTGCAAACATTGCGTTGCCATAACGTGCTCAACTTCACTTGTTCCGATTCCGAATGCCAGTGCGCCAAACGCACCGTGTGTGGACGTATGACTGTCACCACATACAATAGTTTTACCCGGATGAGTCAGACCCAGTTCAGGTCCCATAACGTGTACAACGCCTTGATCAATGGTGTCCAGATCATACAATTTCACGCCGAAATCACGGCAGTTTTGCGAAAGTGTATCAATTTGTTGTTTGGAGATAGGATCTGTAATGTTGAAACGGTCTTTCGTTGGAACGTTGTGGTCCATTGTTGCAAATGTCAATTCAGGGCGACGAACTTTACGTCCGCTGAGACGAAGACCTTCAAATGCCTGCGGAGAAGTCACTTCGTGCACCAGATGCAGATCGATATACAGAATGCTTGGTTTGCCTTCTTCTTGATGAATTACGTGATTTTCCCAAATTTTCTCAAACATCGTTTTTTTACTCATCATTTTCACCTCATTATAAGTTCGGTCCTTGGAAGAGCCTCTGTTTTCTTTAAAAAGTGAAGCTCTTGAATGACATAAATATATCACCCTGTCCTTCATTGTTCCAAGATATAATATCTATAGATGTAATAGGTTTAACCTATAATGAGAGAAAGACAAATAAACCACTGCTCATCACAGAGGTTTCAATTGATAACAATTATCATTATCATATAAGTCTTATACTACGTTTCCGCTGCTTCGCTGTCAATGCTTTTATACAAAATAAAGAAGCCCTCTCCTGATATTTGAGTTTACCGGTAGTTCCGGCAAAGAGAATGATTTCTTCATCTGTAGTGATATAATGGTGGCATAACGAAAGGAATGACCAATGACAATGGAATTCAGACAACTTCAATATACGTTGCAAATTGCGGCCGAACGCAATTTCTCCCGGGCAGCAGAGAAGCTGCATATTGCCCAGCCGTCATTAAGCCAGCAATTATCCAAATTGGAAAAAGAATTGGGTGTGCTGCTGTTTCAGCGTAATACAAGTACCGTGGAGTTAACCCATGCGGGTGTTACGTTTGTGGAGCAAGCCCAGAAGATCGTAGATGCCGTGGAGCTATTGCGTCAGGAAATGTCCGATATCTCCCAGCTTCGCAAAGGTAAAGTCGTTGTGGGCAGCATGCCGATCACGGGCTCACACTTGCTCCCACATGTGCTTCCTGCGTTCCAACAAGCTTATCCCGAGATTGAGGTTACTTTATTGGAAGACTCCGGGCTTACACTTGAGAAATTGACAGCAAGTGGCAAAGCAGATCTCAGTCTGTTATCTCTTCCTTTACAAGAGCCAAGTCTCGCCTACGTTGCCATTGGAGAGGAAAAAATTGATCTGGCGGTTCCCCCGAATCACCCTTTGGCGCGCAGGGCAGATCCGGAAAATCCGCTTCCGGTGCGAATTGAAGAGCTTCGTGATGAACCCTTTGTTGTATTGAAAAAAGGACAAGGTTTCCGCAAACTTACTTTTGATCTCTGTGAGCAGGCCGGTTTTGACCCCAATGTTGTGTTTGAAAGCACCAATATTGAAACCGTTCAGTCGCTGGTCGCCACTGGTATGGGTATCACTCTGGTTCCACGCTTTATCGCCCGCGCCCCGCGCAGTGAATTCGTGCCTGTGTACGTGCCACTTGCTGAGCCGACACCCAGCAGAACACTTGTTGTGGCTTATCGTCAAGGCAGAGTGCTGTCGAAGGCAGCCGAAGCATTCATCCATACGTTTCAACAAACCGTGGCCGAACTGTCAAAGGGAGACTAAAAAAATTTTTCCTATGGGTATGGGTACATTTCATACTGAACCAAAACAAAGGCTTGACCCATGTGGGCCAAGCCTTTGTTATACTCGTTTCCCGCATCCGCAGGATAAAGTTCTTACATTGCAATCACAGTAACTGGTTACAGTACAATGTTGCTTGTTAAGTTGTTTAGCTACAATGCTAATTTATAATGTTAACGTAGAAACGTACATAAGAAAACTTCATGTTTGGCGGTTTATTTTCGCAAATTACGATCGCTTGTCAGCCTGTTTTGCTGATTCATTACACGGCCTTCGTCCTGAACAGTTGAATCAGGGGGTGATAGCCCTCCTGCTCCATTCTCTAAGAATGCCCTTAAGTGATCTTCCCTTGTGTTATCCTGTTCCAGTCTCCTGAGCGTATCTTTCACATGGTTGTCCATTGATTGATCATCCTCCTTGGTGACGGGATAGTTATCATTACCCGCGTCCTGGAAGAATAAACACTTTTACTGAGGAATTTTATTTCCGTTTTTATTTTCCGCCAAAATAAACGCCAGGTCGACGGTCTTCAAATACGGGAATACGTCCGCGAACCTCATCCACCAGAGATGGACGAATAATTCCGGTCACGATCTCTTCCCCTTCGCCACCTTCAGCCACAATCTCACCCCAAGGATCAATGATGAGGGAATGTCCGAAAAATTCGGTCTCTCCCCCTTTACCTACACGGTTACATGCGATCACATACATCTGGTTCTCAATCGCTCGTGCCGTTAGTAACGTACGCCAGTGGTGCAGACGAGGTTTCGGCCATTCGGCGGGTACAATCAATGCCTTGGCACCATTTAAAGCAAGGGTGCGAGCAAGTTCCGGGAACCGGATATCATAACAGATGGAAGCACCGGCTGTAAGACCATTTTGCAATTCAAAAATTTCAGGTTCTGTACCAGGCTGTAAATATTTCTCTTCGTCCATCAGACGGAACAAATGTAATTTATCGTATCGTGTTACCTGTTTTCCTTCACGATCATAAGCGTACATTGTATTGTATATTTGACCATCCCGTTTCTCGGCAATTGAACCGCCAACGATGGATATTTGATGTTTTTGAGCAAAAGCAGACAGCCATTCCCGAGATTTCTGGCCTTCCGGGTCAGCGAGTTCATGAATTTGAGTCAAAGCGTATCCGGTATTCCACATCTCAGGTAACACAGCCAGCCCCAGATCCGGATATTGTTCTACCGCACGCTCAAGCAACGTCTGCATATGTTTATGATTGGCCTCAGGGTCTCCGAGTTGAATATCGCCCTGAATCAGGGCTACACGCATTTCTCCCTGTTGTTTTTCTGTCATGACAAGCACTCCTCTGAACCGTAATACCTGCTATCATAGCTTGATCCTCCTGAGGACTGCAAGCCTGTTGTTGTTATGAACTTGCACATAACAACTCAGGCAGCAGGGTCAGCAATCGATCACTCGTGAGCGCATCACCCACATTCCAGGTCGACTCCTCCACAGGATACACCCGTCCATTCTGCACAGCCGGAAGGGCCCTCCAACTGGGACTTTTCATCAGCATCTCTGTAGCCTGTCTTGCCACGACTTCCTCAGGCAGCATGACAAATACATGATCTCCTGCATACTGACGTACCGACTCAGCCGAAATTTCCTTATAGGCTCTGCCCGCCGCAAGTGCTTCCTTCACTTTGGTAACTGGCCTGAATCCCATCGGATGATATAACAATGGCGCGAGACCAATATTGCCCATAACAAATAATCGTGCACCCCGATGGTATGTAAATACGGATGCCGTTTCCCCCTCTTCAATCAAAGTATGGATCTTCGCCCACATCTGCTCAGTACGCTCCTCATAGGAGGTTAGCCATTGTTCAGCCTGAGGTTGTCTGCCAAACCAGCTGCCCAATCTGCGCATTCGTTCTTCCAACGTGGCATGTGAATTGTAAGCAAGCGTCGGTGCAATCCGGTAAAGTTGTTCATACTGTTGTTCATTACTGCTATCAAAAATGATCAAATCCGGCTTCATGATAACAGCTGTTTCCACATTAACCGGAGCGACCGCGTCATATGTCCGATCTTCCAACAATTGAATGCCCAGCACCAGCAGATCCCCAGCGGAATCTCCGTAATACATAATTCGCTTCGGGTTTACTGGAATATTCACATCATGACCCAACCAATCTTGTACCAACGTCTGCTGCTGAATCGATCTGTCATATTGACGAGGAGATAATCCGGTCATTTGGCGAAAACGCCTGCTGAAATAATACTCATCTTTAAACCCCACGCGGCTCGCTATATCCCGAAGTGGTTCATCCGATTTGCGAAGCCATTCCTTGGCATGTTTGATGCGTACATGATTCACATAATCGAGTGGCTTGTGACCCGTGAGTTGTCTGAAGAGGGTCGTATATTGTACAGGTCTGATCTCCGCAAGACGTGCCAGTTTCTGTACAGTGATTTCTTCAGCATAATGGTCATCCACATACTGAATCGTACTGTGTAGTCTTGCTTCCATACTCTGCTCCGTCTTTGGAGAAGTGTACCGGGTAATGATCATCTCCATCCATTTTTGGAATTGCGCATTCAAATGACTGTATTCGGCATCTGTTTTATAATTTCGAATGACATACATTTGCTCCAGCAGCCCACTTAACGGAGCATAGGGATAACCATTCAATTGGTTTCTGTGCTCAAATACAGGGCGAGTAAAGAGCTCGGGATCACCCGTCAACACATGAATAACATCAAAAGCCATTACGATATATTTCAATTCCGAGTTATTACGATGTTCAATCTGGTACCCCTCTCCCGGAGAAAGCGGATAGACACATCCCGTAGTAAACGGAAACTGTTCATGTCCAATATATAAACGCCCATCCCCTTCTTCGCAGATCAGGAAGGCATGTTTCTCGCAAGCAACTTCCAGCATCACCTGTTCAGGTGCTTCAATTCGTCGTACCAGATGATCCAGCCGAAACATGAATGCTGAATAGAACAACGCTCCCCCATCGGCATCCAAAGCCTGCATGTCGGTTCACCTCGTTTTTCTAAAATGAGAATAATTATCAATCATTCTGTATGGTCTGATTATAAGTGAGCGATTGTTAATAATCCAGATATGAGTTTATTCAGCAAAAAAGAGCGTTCAACGAAAGGTTGAAGGCTCCTTTTACTTTTATAAAAATGCATTACTCAAAGATGTTAATCCTGCCTTACGAACTCATCACCAATTATTGGATCATCTGTTTTGGCAGTTCTTGTAACAGCCACTCCCTGGAAAGGGCATCACTTGAAGCTTTTGTGATATCAAAGCGATACACTTTTCCTTCTTTTACAGCAGGCAGGTTCTTCCAGATTGAACTATCCAGTAATTCTTTGGTGGATTGTTTTGCATCATCGGTTACAGGATCCAGAATAAATATCCGATCCCCGGCAATTTCAGATAATTTCTCAGTCGAAATCTCTACGAATCCCATGTCTTGATCCAATACTTTCTGAACTTCCGCTGTTGGCTTCAGCCCGTCTTTTCCATATAACAACTGTGGCAATCCTGCACCCGCCATGACAAAAAGACGATTCCCGGGATACATGGTGAACACCGAAGCCGTCTCCCCTTCTTTCAATCCGTTCTCATGGAGTTGCTTCCACATCTCTTCTGTTGCTTTTTGATGATTCGTAATCCAATCCTCCGCTTCTTGCTTTTTGTTCAACAAGTCGCCAAGGATAAGCATACGATCTTCTATTGACCCGAACGAATCAAATGTAACCGTAGGTGCAACTTTTGAGATCTGATCGTATTGTGCCCCATCACTGTTCGAGAAAATGATCAGATCGGGATTCAAGGCTAGAGCTTTTTCCACACTGATCGGAAATCCTACATCCTCTGCCTGAGCAACCTGATCATCGTATACAGTTCCATCCTGACGAAGTATGCCTACAGGAACAACACCAAGCGCGAGCAGATCCCCGGTAACTTCTCCATGATAGATGACTCGTTTCGGATTTACAGGGACCTCTACCTCATGGCCAGTCCAATCTTTGAATACCCGGGTCTCCCCCTCATTTGTCTCTTCCGTTGCGGTCTGTTCCTCATTGGTTGTCTTTCCATCAGCCTGTGTTTCTGTAGCTGCTTTGGAATCATCTGAGCCAGCAGCAGGTGTTGTAGCCTGATTTCCACAAGCCAGTAGCAGAATGGATAACCACGTAATCGTAAATAGTACTGCCGTATTTCGTATGCCCTTTTTCATTGCTATTTCTCCCCCTGTATCATGTGCATTGTGCAATATAATTTAATGATATTGATTATCATTATCGGATATTATCATAAAACAAGGCTTCTCTCAGCTCAATGGACAAAACTATATGGGCACTTTAAGTTTTGTACAATACTCCGCTCTTAGCTCCTATGTACTGTAGATTCAAGTGCATTTCCCTCTATACAGCTCGGGATTGGCGTGATAAATTAATGAGAACTATTTGCCATTTTTAATAACCGGAGTGATGAAGATAATGACCCATTCAGACCATACATCCGCTCGTTCAGCCTTTAAGATACCAACTTCTGATGTGATGACACAGCTGCCAACGCAATTTTTTGCTACCCTTGTTCAAAATGTAAATCGTGAAATCGCAAGTGGACATGACGTGATCAATCTGGGTCAGGGGAACCCGGATACACCTACACCACCCCATATTGTGAAAACACTGCAAGAGTCGGCTGAAAATCCTCTCTACCATAAATACTCCCCTTTTAGAGGGTACTCTTTCCTGAAGGAAGCTGTCGCCAAACGTTATAAGGAAGATTACAACGTTGATCTGGATCCCGAGACTGAAGTAGCCATTCTGTTCGGAGGCAAAACAGGACTGGTTCAGTTACCTCAGATCCTGCTTAACCCCGGTGACACCGTTCTTGTTCCCGATCCAGGCTACCCGGATTACTGGTCTGGTGTTGCACTCGCCAAAGCAAACATGTCATTTATGCCTTTGCTCGAGTCCAATGCATTCCTGCCGGATTACGAAGCCGTTACTGCGGAAGATCGGGAGAAGGCCAAGCTGATGTTCCTGAACTATCCCAACAATCCAACGTCAGCAACGGCTCCACTTTCGTTCTACGAAGATACGGTTGAGTTTGCCATTCAAAATCAAATCGTCGTTGCCAGCGACTTTGCTTACGGTGCGATTGGATTCGACGGACATCGTCCAGTAAGTTTCCTACAAGCCCCTGGTGCCAAAGAAGTGGGCATTGAATTCTATACGTTATCCAAAACGTACAATATGGCTGGATGGCGTGTTGGATTCGCGCTAGGTAACGCAGAGATTGTCTCTAAAATTAATCTGCTTCAGGATCATATCTATGTCAGTCTTTTCGGTGGGATTCAAGCTGCGGCAACGGAAGCACTTACTGGATCTCAGGAATGTGTCACTTCGCTGGTTTCACGTTACGAATCCCGTCGTAATGCATTTTATGACGCTCTTTCCTCGATAGGCTGGCAAGCTTCGAAACCCGCAGGTTCATTCTTCAGCTGGTTGCCTGTACCGGCCGGATATACCTCCGCTTCATTTGCAGACTTGTTACTGCGAGAAGCCAAGGTGGCCGTAGCCCCTGGTATTGGTTTTGGTTCGCATGGTGAAGGCTATGTGCGCGCAGGACTGCTAAGTGATGAAAACCGATTACGCGAAGCTGTGGAGCGGATTGGCAAGCTGAATTTATTCAAGTAATTTACAGGACCATAACCCCTTTGCATATGCCAAGTTTCCATGGTATGTTATAAGAAATATTGAACGAAACGTGATGACGGGACCAGTAAGAGAATATCAGTCGCGCACAGAGAGTAAATTCCACCCTGCTGAAAGAATTTACCGCGGCTCTTCTCTGAAACCTACCCCTGAGCGGCCTGTTACGTACAGGACAGTGCCTTCTGTTACAGGGCATGAAGCCGGATGATCTAATCATCAATAAAGGTGGTACCGCGGAAGTAACAAACTTTCGTCCTTTTTAACTAAAGGGCGGGAGTTTTTTTTGTACCCGCTAAAGCCTGCTCCAGAAGCACTTATTAATCATGTTTAAGGAAGTGAAACCATGACTTCACGTATTGTAGTTAAAATTGGAAGCAGCTCGCTTACAACGGAGGAAGGCGGTCTTGATCGCAGTTCGATCACTTTTTTTGCCGGAGAAATTGCAGCATTGGCTGATCAGGGTCATGAAGTACTTCTGGTCACCTCTGGAGCGGTAGCTGCCGGCTTCCGGGAGATCGGTTACCCTCAGCGCCCCAAACAGTTGCATGAGAAACAAGCTGCAGCGGCTGTTGGGCAGGCGTTACTGATGCAGGCATATCAACAGGCTTTTGCAGCGCACCGCGTTACTACGGCGCAAATTCTGTTAACCCGTACAGACTTTCACAGTCGTAAACGTATGGGTAATGCAGGTATGACCGTGGAGGAACTGCTCAAACAGCGAGTGATTCCGATTTTCAATGAGAATGATACAGTATCGGTGGACGAATTGAAGTTTGGTGATAACGATCTGTTGTCCGCATTGGTTGCAAACCTCGTGAAGGCACAGCATCTGATCATTCTTACGGATACCAATGGACTATACACCGCAGATCCGCGTAAAGATCCTTCTGCCGTACGTTACGACCGTATCCCCGAGATAACGGCGGAGATCTACGCTTTTGCCGGCGGTTCAGGTTCAGCGGTTGGCACAGGCGGCATGCGATCCAAAGTTGATGCAGCCAAGGTTGCTACACGTGGAGGTGTACCCGTTTTTGTGGGAAGTGTGAAAGAACCTGGAGATATGCAACTAGCTGTTGATGGCACGGGTAAAGGCACTTACTTTGAGACACGACTCGCTTCGCTATCCCGTAAAAAGCAGTGGCTCGGCTTCATGTCTACTCCACTGGGTACCGTCGTTGTGGATGATGGCGCTGAAGAGGCCCTTGTCCATGGGGGGCACAGTCTTCTGCCTGTAGGGGTCAAGCGGGTACTGGGAACATTCCATGCGGGAGACGTCGTAGAGGTCATTGGATTGGATGAAACCTTGCTTGGACGCGGTATTGTCAATTATGATGATGACCAGCTTCGACTTATTGCCGGACTTCCCAGTGGCGAAGTGATGAAACAACTCGCTAGCATCCATAGGCTTGAGGTTATTCATAGAGACGAATGGATTACTTTAAAGTAAACAAGAAGTTATATTAAAGTTAAACTAATCATTTACACGTAACGGAGAGGACAGAAAAAACCTGAAAAAGCGGAGCGTTCGCCTTTATCCTCGGATTTTTCCCTTTAGAAAAGGGAATCGAAAAAATCTGGGGATAACAGCGATTGGAAGGTTATTCTGTCATCGTAGTGTCTGTGTGAATAATCTTTAGTTTAACATGTGGTTGGAATACTCAACTTTATATATATGAGGAGGAATTACGATGAGTGAAGTCAGAGAAAAAGCCAGCAAAGCCCAAGCCTCGGTTCCACAGTTGAACCGATTGAATACAGAACAGAAAAATGCGGCCCTGCGTGTCATGGCAGATGCTTTGATTAAGGAGACGGATTCCATCATTACGGCAAACGCCCAAGATCTGGAACGCGGCAGAGAACAAGGCACGCCGGAATCCATGCTGGATCGGCTCGCACTTAATAAGGAGCGCATTGCTGGCATTGCTGAAGGATTACGTCAGATTGCAGATCTGCCTGATCCAGTCGGCGAAGTCCTAGAGACATTCACCCGTCCAAACGGATTACATGTTGAAAAATTAAGAGTGCCGATTGGCCTGATTGGCATCATCTACGAAGCTCGTCCTAATGTAACTGTAGACGCAGCTGGATTATGTCTCAAAACAGGTAATGCGGTGCTTCTGCGCGGCGGCTCCTCTGCCCTGTCCTCCAATCGTAAAATTGTGGAGGTGCTGCATCAGGCACTCACAACGACAGACATGCCTGCTGATGCTTTGCAACTGGTTGAAGATGCAGACCGTGCTTCCGTAGATGAAATGCTCAAGTTGAACGGACTGCTGGACGTCATCATTCCACGTGGAGGGGCTTCCCTCATTCGTAATGTGGTTGCCAATGCAACCGTACCTGTAATTGAAACTGGGGCGGGTATCTGTCATACCTATGTGGATGAATCAGCCGATCCAGTTATGGCTGCCGAAATTGCCATCAATGCCAAGGTACAACGTCCATCCGTATGTAACTCCATGGAAACATTGCTGCTGCATGCAGCATATGCGGAAGAGCATCTGCCTGCTCTTGCCGAGCAATTCCGTGAGGCCAATGTGGTCTTGAAAGGTTGCGACACCGTGCGCCGTCTTGTCCCTTCTGCCCTTGAGGCAACCGAGGAAGACTATGCGACCGAGTACAACGATTATATTTTAAATATCCGTGTTGTCGAGAACCTGGACGAAGCGATGCAGCACATCGCACATTATGGAACCAAACATTCCGAGTGTATCGTAACGCGGGATACAGCCCATGCAGAGCGCTTCATGCATGATGTGGATGCAGCAGCCGTCTATCACAATGCGTCTACACGTTTCACCGACGGATTTGAATTTGGCTATGGAGCCGAAATCGGAATCAGTACCCAGAAACTGCATGCACGTGGACCGATGGGACTGCCAGCACTGACATCAACCAAATATCGTATTACAGGCAATGGGCAGATTCGTCAATAATATCTCAGCACCAGTTATATAGGAGGAACGATAAATATGAGTCAAGAGCAACAGACGTTACTACAACAGAAGATTACTTTCCACGGAGCAGGCGCGATGGCTGAAGCCATCGTGCGCGGACTGATCTCCCGCCTAGTCGTTCGTCCTCAGGATATTACGATGCTGAACCGCAGCAACCAGAAACGTCAGGAGGAGCTTAGCACCCGTTATGCAGTGCATACCGGAACTGCCTCACAATCTCTGGATCATCTTGCCTCCACTCCGGTCATTGTACTCTGTATGAAACCGAAAGATGCTGCCGCAGCGCTACGTGAACTCGGTCCATTGTTATCACCTGATCAATTGATCGTGTCTGTCATTGCCGGATTATCGATCCGCACGATGCAGTCCTTGCTTGGTCGTAAACAACCGATCGCGAGAACCATGCCGAACACATCCAGTACCATTGGACTTGGTGCTACCGGGCTTGCCTTCTCTGCGGAGATTACGGATGAACAGCGCAGTATAGTGATGACTATGTTTGAAGCGGTTGGTATCGTGACCATCGTGCCTGAAGATAAACTCGAAGTGCTCACAGGGATTTCCGGAAGCGGCCCTGCTTATGTATACTATTTAATGGAGGCCATGATTGCCGCAGGTATTCGTGGTGGTTTATCCAGCCAGCAATCTCGTGATCTCACTGTTCAGACGGTGCTGGGCGCGTCACGTATGGTACAACAAACCGGTTTGGAACCGATGAAGCTTCGTAGTGATGTGACATCCCCGGGAGGGGCAACCCAGGCAGCACTGAAAACGCTGGACGAAGGAGATTTCTTTGAAAATGTAATCGCAGCCGTCAACCGCTGTGCAGAGCGCTCACGGGAGATGGGAGCTGCTTTGGAAGGGGATTTAAAATGAATAACATGTGCACAGCCACATATCGTCTGCATGATGATCATGCAGACTTTCGCAAGAAGGCTCAGTCCATCGCGATTGGCATGACCGTTGGTAGCTGGACTGAGTTGCCGCAAGCCCAGCGTGAAGCGATGCAGAAGCATCTGGGTGAAGTAATCAGCGTAGAAGTCCATGAAGCTGAAGGAATGGCTGCAGGTGAGCGTTACGCCGATATTACCATCGGATATCCCGATATTAACTTCAGTCGTGATATCCCTGCCCTGCTCGTGACGGTCTTTGGCAAAATCTCAATGGATGGCCGGATCAAATTGACAAAGCTTGGTTTCTCGGATGGTTTCCTCAGTGCATTCCCGGGACCCAAGTTTGGACTGAATGGTGTTCGTGATCTGCTTGGTGTGCATGATCGTCCACTGTTAATGAGTATCTTCAAGTCAGTTATTGGGCTAAATGCAGATGAACTGCGTGAACAATTTATTCGTCAGGCCCTTGGGGGCGTTGATCTGATCAAGGACGATGAGATTCTGTTCGAGAACAAATTGACACCCATCGAAAAAAGAGTCGAGGTCTGCATGAAAGCTGCCGAACAGGCACGCCAGGAGACTGGCAAGAAACTTATGTATGCAACCAATCTCACAGGGCCTACATCTCGTCTGAAAGAGCAAGCTGAACGTGCCATCGGCGCAGGAGCCAATGCCTTGTTGTTCAACGTATTGTCTTACGGATATGATGTCCTGCATGAACTCAGCAGTGATCCAGATATCAAAGTGCCAATTATGGCTCACCCTGCACTTGCGGGTGCATTGTATCCTTCACCACATTACGGCATCTCGGCTTCGGTTGTACTTGGCCAGTTGATGCGTCTTGCGGGTGCCGATCTGGTGCTCTTCCCTTCTCCTTATGGTTCGGTTACGATGCCGAAGGAAGAAAATATGGCGATCACGGAGCAATTACTGACAGCTGATCTGCCAGTACGAACCAGTATGCCAGTGCCTTCAGCCGGCATCCATCCAGGCCTTGTACCGCTTATTTTGCGCGACTTTGGTACAGATGTCATCGTTAATGCTGGTGGCGGTATTCATGGACATCCTATGGGCACTGAGGCAGGCGGACGTGCATTCCTGCAAGCCATTGAGGCAGCTCAGCGTTCCATTCCACTTGCACAATATGCAACCGAGCATCCGGAACTGAAAAGCGCACTGGATCTGTGGGGTGGCGAACGATGAGAAGTGATAAAAAAACAGTCATTTTCTGTGACTTTGACGGTACGATTACCCTCTCGGACAATATTGTCGCAATCATGAAACATTTCAAGCCTGAGGGCATTGAAGCGATTATGAAAGATACGATTGAGCAGAACATCTCGCTGCGTGAAGGTGTTGGAGCCATGTTTGCTCTGTTGCCCGCATCGCAAAAAGATGAAATTGTGGAATTTGTGCTTGGACAAGCGGGGATCCGTGAAGGATTCAGCGAGTTTCTTGACTACGTTCGCAGCGAAGGGATCGAATTCAATGTGACCAGTGGCGGTATGGACTTTTTTATCGAACCCTTACTCGCGCCATTCGATATCCCTAAGGATCATGTCTATTGCAATGGAGCTGACTTCTCGGGTGAAACCATTAAGATTGAATGGCCGAATCCCTGTCAGCATCCTTGTGAGAATGGCTGCGGCATGTGCAAAACAACCGTGATTCGTACCTTCCCGGAAGAACAATACAATCGAATCCTCATTGGAGACAGTCTGACAGACTTTGAGGGTGCAAAGATTGCCGATCTTGTCTACTCTCGCTCCATTTTGACGGACAAATGTATTGAACTTGGTGTGGACCATGTGCCATTCGCTACCTTTTACGATATCATCGAAGATATGAAACAGAAGCAAACACAAGGAGTGCTGTAAACGATGGGCTTTGAAAAGATTACATTGGAACACAAACGTCAGGTCCTTGAAGAACTGGCTGATATTAAAGCATTGTTCGCAAGTCGTAACTGGTTCCCCGGAACAAGTGGCAATCTGTCGATGCGTGTAGGAGATTTTGACCCGGAGCAATTTTATTTTGCGGTTACCGCCTCAGGCAAAGACAAATCTCTTCGCACACCGGAAGACTTTCTTTTTGTGGACAAACACGGCAAAGCAATTGAAACAACAACGTTGAAACCAAGTGCCGAAACGTTGATTCACTGTGAAATCTATCGTTTGACCGGCTGTGGTGCTGTATTCCACGTGCATACTGTGTTTAACAACCTGATCAGTGAATTCTTTGGAGCAGAGGGTCAGGTGCCGATTCAAGGTATCGAGTTGATCAAGGCTTTCAACATTTGGGAAGAAAATGCGGAGATTCGTGTACCTGTCCTGCCTAACTTTGCAGACATTCCGTCCATTGCTGAATTGGTACCCGATGTACTGGATGCCAAAGTGCCAGGGATCTTGCTTCGGAACCACGGCATATATGCCTGGGGTAAAGATGCTTTTGAAGCGAAACGTCATCTGGAAGCGTTCGAGTTCCTGTTCGAAGTGATGTACCGTCAACTTCTGTTGAAGGGCGCCACGAAATAGCAATCATTTATTCGAAATCAAAGCTGCACAACAAAAAACACGCCAGAGGCTGGTATACATAGCCCTTGGCGTGTTTTTATGTTGTGGGGATAACAGAGATTAGAAGGTTGCTCTGTCATCGTAGTGTCAGTGTAAATAATCTTTAATTCAACTTGGATCGTAGATTACAGTCGATCATCCCGATCCTTGAATAAAAAGAGACTGTCTGCTCCCTCATCATTTCGATGAGCAGCACTTTGGATACCCGTCCCTCGTTGCTTGCCAAACAGCAATTTTAAACCGCCAAAAATGAGCAGCAAGGATACAATGACAGTGTTCAAATAGGAACGAATTTCATATGTCATAAATGCATTAGGGAACAGTTCATTCAGCTGTGGAATAACAAGCCGGATCGTCAAGTAATATAGACCCAGCGCCGCAATCCCGAATCCAATCAGACGCTGATGACGGGCCCAGTCCTTGAAGATCGGCTGATCAATCAATGGCTCGCGTCCATAGCGACTGGAGCACTGTAGTCCGTCAAAGAAGCTGTAGAACCAGATCAGTGGAATCATGAACAGGAACACCGATAAATGAAGCAGGTCCAGAATGTAGATACTGCCGAGAAACAGGAACATGAGTTGCATGCCTCTTTTTTGCAATCCTAGATAGAGATGACCCGCACCTGGAAAAGCGGATAACAGCGTTGCAAGCACTTTGCTACGTCTGCCGGCTACTCTGCCCATCTCCAATTCTTCGAATAATGTCCGATCCTGCAACACCTCACCAGCCTGCTTACGGTGGACATGCTGCACCGCGTCAAACATGCAGTATACCCAAATTACAGGCAATATGAGTAGGAACATTAAAAACACCGATTCATTGGTGATCGAAGCTACAAAAACCATCATGGCAAATGAACCAAAGAACGCCATCAGGAAGGACAACCCACGATGCAACAATCCCAGATGAAGATGTCCCAATCCTGGAACAAATGAGAGTAAAATGGTAAAGAAGCGTTCACCCTCAGTGCCTTTTTGATACATCGGCTGACCATATCCACCCTCGGGCACACCATACACTCCACTATGATGCTGATGTGGCTCCTCCTGATCCATCTGTCCCAGATGCTCTTCCTGGCCAGCATATGCTTTCTGGTAAGCCGCGCCTTGATGGAGACCACCGTAATGTGTCCCATAACCTTGGTAATGAACTTCGTGCAATGAAGGGGCACGGAGTAGAACGATAATCATATCCAGCATGCTGATACACCAGAAGAATATGGCTCCCAGGAACCCAACAACCATCAATTCCTTTTCATCAGTCAACAACGCCAACATGACGAAGCCAATGCCTGTTCCAAAAAAGAGTAATGGATAGACCACAGCTCTGGTAGGCCGCCTCCAATACATAAAACCAAGACCGGGTATCAGGTTTAATAGAAATGCGAGTAGTTTGTTACGATCTGAGTGCACAGTCGTCATCCTTTCTTTTCAGGCAATGCGAAACTATTTATGGTTTAGGCTTGAGGTTATCCAGCCATGAAGTGGCTGCCTCCGTCCATTTCTCGGTAAAAGACCCTCTGTGGTCGCCATCCTGGAACTTGTGATATGGTGCTACCTTGTCAAAAAGTCCAGACGAGAGGAAGATCAATGTCAAACAGGCCGCTACCGCGTAATGGAACACTTTATGATCAAGCCAGCGCCGGTTTCGTCCAGCACGGGATTTGCGTTGTACCTTGGATGATTGAATGCCCTCAATCCGATGCATGACTGAATCCGCAAACCCTGTTGGGTCATGTAGCGGAGGCAGTTCTCCATGGATACCAAGCGCTTCCAGATAGATGTCCATCGCATCCGGATCTTCCATCAGAAGCTGTTCCATTTGGTTCGCTTGAGTTTCACTCATATGACCTTCAATATAATCAGTCCATTGCGCAGCGGTATATTTCTCCTGTTTACTCACGCCATTCATCCTCCTTCCAATGTTTTCGAATCCACTGCCGGGCACGATACAAGCGGGATTCCACGGTCTTCACAGCCACCTGTGCATCACTGGCAATCTGCTCATAATTTTTTTCGCTTAGATAATACGCAGTGATAATATCACGATGCTGAGCAGGCAACTGATTAATTCGTTCGCGAAGTTTATCCTGACGCTCTTCACGAACGAGACGGGTAAGAACGTCTTCATCCCGTCCGGGCATATTGATTATTTTTTCTTCTCCACCCAGATCCTCAGCAGTTCGTCTGCCCAGCTTGCGTTTGGCATCAATCGCTTTGTGAAAGGCAATTCGGGTTAACCACGTTTTGAAACCTTCAGAACGGTAGTCGGGGAGAGATTTATACATCTGTATGAACGCCTCCTGAGCTGCATCCTGTGCTTCCTGATCGTTCCTGAGTACGGAATAGGCCACATGATATACATGCTGGCTATACTTATCAATCAGAGTACGCATCTGGGATGTATCTCCTTGACGGATTTGTTCGATTACGCGCGCTTCATCAATAACTCTCCCCTCCTCTCCAATACAATAGACGACAGCTTGTGCGTTAACCCCTGCGTGATCTATCAAATTTTTGTAAAACAAAATGAAATCATTGCCTGAAAGGTTGATGCTGCTAATCACTCATCCAATCTTTAATCCAAAAAAAACAGGCACAGAATGACTTCTGGCCTGTTTCTTGTCCCTGCCTACGCTGGAATTAACGTCCACCATTACGAAACCGCTGCGTGTACGCCTTCGCGTCTTGAACGGTCTTGACACGATTGCGACTCCACTCAAGCAGTATTCGATCGATATACCGGAAATGTACTTTGCCTGCAAAAACCGCTTCCTTCAGAGCCATTAGAATCAATTCCTCTTGATAACGGTCCTGATCCAACCAGCTGGATATCGTCTCGCACTCCATTGGAGAGAGCGGACGTCCAAATTCTTTTTCAAAGATGGAGAACATATTCCGTTCTTCCTCTTCTTTTTGAACACTGTTCGAATCTTGACGTGCTGTATTGATACTCTGCTGCTCCGCACGGAATGCGGCTACTTCTTCAGCAGTGCACGTTGCAAGCTTGGCATATAATCCATGTAAGTCATATCGCTCGTACTGGATGTCCCGTTCTTCGTCACGGTGCTCGTCAATAGCAATATACCCATCCCTCATCAGACGTTGCAACATTCTGGCAATGCCTTCAGGTGCAAGTCCCATGCGCGCCGCAAGCTCTTCAAGCGTGGGAAACTCGTTGAACTCTGCCTGACGGAACCCTAGCAGTTGAATCAGAAGAAGCACTTCTGCATCTGATAGACCAAGCTGGTGATAAAAACGTAACAAGGCATACGGCAGATGGGCTGTACCCGATGTCATGCCATAAGCTGCTCCATCCAACCAAGCTTTGGATGTGGTGTCTTCCATAGATGCTCCTCGGTTAAGCATTAAGGGTACAGACGATAGAGCATACGTGGGAATGCGATTGTTTCACGTACATGATCCAATCCACAGATCCATGCTACCGTCCGCTCCAATCCCAGACCGAAACCGGAGTGAGGAACCGATCCGTATTTACGCAAATCCAGATACCATTGGTAAGCTTCATCCGAGAGATTGTGCTCCTCAAAACGTTGTTGCATCAATTCCGGATCATCGATACGCTGCGAACCGCCAATAATCTCTCCGTATCCTTCTGGTGCAATCATATCAGCACAGAGAACAACTTCTGGACGATTCGGATCTGGTTTCATGTAGAATGCTTTGATTCCAGCTGGGTAATGCGTGATAAAGACCGGTGTATTGTACTTCTCAGCAATTGCTGTTTCGTGCGGTGCGCCAAAGTCTTCTCCCCAAGGAATATCAAAGCCTTGACCATGCAGGAATTCAATTGCTTCATCATACGTAATACGCGGGAATGGCGCTACGATGCCTTCGAGTTTGGATACGTCACGACCGATAGATTCCAGTTCTGCACGGCAGTTTTTCACCACGGATTGAACGACATGAGCGATAAATTTCTCTTGTACGCGCAGACTTTCCTCGTGATCTACAAATGCCATTTCCGGCTCAATCATCCAGAACTCAATCAAGTGGCGACGTGTTTTGGACTTCTCAGCGCGGAATGTTGGACCGAAGGAATATACCTTGCCCAGCGCCATGGCTGCAGCTTCCATATACAATTGACCACTTTGTGTCAGATAAGCATCTTCATCAAAATATTTGATGTGGAACAGGTTCGTTGTTCCTTCCGCAGACGATGGTGTCAAAATCGGAGGATCAACTTGTGTGAATCCGTTACCATCAAAGAACTGCTGAACAGCGCGAATAATCTCTGCACGAATCACCATAACCGCACGTTGCTTCGTTGAACGAAGCCACAGGTGACGATGGTCCATCAAGAAATCAACACCATGCTCTTTAGGCGTAATTGGATAGTTTTCAGTCAGGTGAATGATCTCAACCCCTGTAACAGTCATCTCGTAACCAGACGCACTGCGAGGTTCTTCACGAATAATACCTGTAACATACAAAGAGCTTTCTTGTGTCAGGCTCTTGGCATTGTTCCAAATCTCTTCACTAACTTCACTTTTCACAACAACCCCTTGGATATATCCGGTTCCATCACGCAGCTGCAAAAACTGAATTTTACCGCTGGAACGTTTGTTGTTAATCCAGGCACCGATTGTTACGGTTTCGCCCACATGCTCGTTCACATTACGAATTACACAATTCGTATTCATGCCCATATCTCCCCTTGGTTCCTGAATTTGAAAATGCAGCGGGCAGGCTTATGCCTGTCCTCTGCACTTCCTTGTCATTCTATATTTACTTTACAGTTAGATTACTGAGAATTCAATACGATTCGGTGTGTATCACGTGCAATTACCAATTCTTCGTTTGTTGGCACAACGAGAACTTCCACTTTGGAATTGGCTGTTGTGATCCGGCGTGGTTCGCCGGAACGAATGGCATTCAGCGCTTCATCCAGTTCAACACCCAGATAAGTGAGCTGCTCACATACTTTTTGGCGAAGTACAACAGAGTTCTCACCTACACCAGCCGTAAAGACGATCACGTCTACACCGTTCATTGCAGCTGCATATGAACCGATGTATTTACGCAGACGGTATTCGTACATTTCAAAAGCAAGCGTGGAGTTGGCATCGCCATTCTCCATACCTTCCGTAATCTCACGCATGTCACTGCTGATTCCGGAGATCGCAAGCAATCCACTGTGTTTGTTCAACATGGAATTCACTTCGCTTACGCTCAGTTCTTCCTTGTTCATTACATAAGGTACGATGGCTGGGTCAAGGTCACCAGAACGCGTTCCCATCATCAGTCCTTCAAGCGGAGTCATACCCATCGAAGTATCCACGGATACGCCACCTTTAACTGCTGTTACACTACCACCGTTACCGACGTGACAAGTGATAATTTTCAAATCTTCCACTGGACGATCCAAGTATTCAGCAGCTGCCTTGCTTACGAAATCATGGGAAGTACCATGTGCGCCGTAGCGACGTACTTTATATTTTTTGTAAAGTACACGCGGAATGGCATACAGGTAAGCTTTTTCAGGCATCGTCTGATGGAATGCTGTATCAAAGACCATTACCTGAGGCACACCTGGCATATTTAATTCAGCCGCACGAATACCCATCATTGCTGCAGGGTTATGAAGTGGAGCCAAGTCGAACAAACGACGAATTTCAGCTTTGGCAGCATCATCTACCAATGCAGATTCTTTAAATGCTTCACCACCGTGAACGACACGGTGTCCAACAGCTTGAATTTCACTTACAGAATCCAGTACACCATTTTCTTTGTGAGTCAAAATATCAATGACTTTACGGATCGCTGTTGTATGCTCCAGAATTTCACTAACTTCTGTAACATCCTCACGGCCTGTCGGTTTATGTGTCAGAATGGAGGAATCCATTCCGATCCGTTCTACCAAACCTTTAGCCAGTACAGATTCGTCAGTCATATTATACAGTTGATATTTGAGCGAGGAACTCCCCGCATTAATTACGAGTACTTTCACAGTCTGTCACCATCCTTGTCGTACTTGAAGAATCCTTCGCCTGTTTTGGCACCCAGGTGTCCTGCACGCACCATTTTCTTCAGGACTGTAGAAGGACGATATTTCAATTCTCCGAATTCACGGAACATTCTTTCGAGTGCAGCTTCAACAGAATCCAATCCAAAACGGTCAGCCATTTCGAGTGGTCCATGCTGGAAGTTGTATCCGATACGCATTGCATCATCGATATCTTCAGCAGATGCAACACCTTCTTGCAATACATGCAACGCTTCGTTAATCAGCAGGCAGATCAGACGGGAAGTTACGAATCCAGGGGATTCATAGATCATGACTCCTTTTTTGTCCGCTACTTCTTCAACAAAACGTCTGGTTTCTTCGAATGTTGTATCCGAAGTTTTCAGTCCACGAATAATCTCTACAAGATCAACCCGGGATACCGGGTGAATAAAGTGCATACCAATAACACGCTCTGGGTATTTGGTCGAGCTTGCAAGCTCGGTCAAACTCAGCGTGGATGTATTACTTGCCAGAATGACATTGCTTGGACAAACTTGGTCCAGTTGGCTGAATACTGCTTTTTTCGCATCCAGATCTTCTGAAATCGTCTCAATGACCATGTCGCAAGTTCCAAGTTCAGCTAAATGAGCTACCTTGGTAATGCGGGAAAGAATTAACTTCTTCTCCGCTTTTGTAATCGCCCATTTCTCCAGTTGTTTATCCAGATTGGTTTCGATCATGTCATATGCATGATCCAGCTTTTGTGTTGTATGCTCCACGAGAAGCACATCAAGTCCTTTGGCTGCGAGCATCTGGGAAATACCTTGCCCCATCGTACCGCCGCCGACAACTCCTATTTTTTTGAAAAACATGGTTCTGCTCCATCCTTTCGGTTCTCTATTTCTCTATTGTACCCTGTTCGCCGAAAATTACAAATTTCGACCCAACATATAATAATATCTTAGCACGAGTGAAATGTAAAAAAAAATAACCAGCATAAATAAATTATGCTGGTAGAAGGGCACTGTCACGAAATTGACAACGAAATTGCTCGCCGGACAAAACTTCCTCACGAATCAGGATGTCGAGTGAATTGTCGAAAATTGTCCGTTGTTCTTCAAGCAACCGCTTTGTCTGTTCCATCAGTTCTTGCAGAATTAATTTATTCTCACGCATGAGTTCCTCGGTTGTGACCATATCCATGTTCACAATCCCAAGTGATGTTAACCCGGAAGCCATCATCGTCTGTACAACATTGGTTGCCTGATCGAAGTCATTGCGTGAACCTGTGGAACGACCACCATAGTACATTTCCTCCGCAGCTGCTCCTCCGAGTGCAATCATGATCTGCTCTTCCAGAAAGCGCTTCGTATAGAGGAACTGTTCCTGTTGAGGGTTATGACGCACATATCCCAGCGCCTGACCACGCGGACTGAGTGCCACCTGGCTTACACTGCCTGGACGAACGAGTTCTGCCATAATGGCATGTCCCAATTCATGAATGGCGACCCTTTTCTTCTCTTCCACACTGGACTCACGGTCTGTCTTCTCACCCATCATGACTTTATCAATAGCCAGAGACAAATGCCGCTGTTCGATATTTAACAGGCCGTCTCGCATGGCGTATATTGCTGCTTCGTTCATCACACTTTCGAGCTGTGCACCGGAGAAACCATACGATTCTTCTGCGGTCTTCTCCAGATTAACTTCCTTCATCAGAGGTTTATTCACCGCATGCAGTTCCAGAATATGCTTTCTGCCCTTCTTATCAGGCAAGTCCACTTGAATGTGGCGGTCAAAACGTCCCGGGCGCGTCAGAGCGCTATCGAGCATCTCTTTGCGGTTTGTTGCAGCGATAACAAGGATTCTCGGCGTATCGGAAGAATAGATTCCATCCATTTCCGTCAAGAGCTGATTGAGGGTCTGATCATATTCACGCTGTTGACCACCCTCACGTTTCCCCCCGATGACATCGATTTCATCGATAAATATAATAGCGTTTTCCTTATTTTCCTTGGTGGCACGAGTTCTCGCGTCCTTGAACAAATCCCGAATTCTGCTGGCACCCACACCAACATACATTTCCACGAACTCACTGCCAGATGCTGCTACAAAAACAGAATCGGTGTAATGGGCAGCAGCCTTGGCCATCAACGTTTTTCCTGTCCCTGGAGGGCCCGTCAGCAAGATCCCTTTTAACGGGCGAATCCCAAACTTCCGAATTTCTTCATGTTTGATGAGAAAGTCAAGTGCTTCACGCAATTCCTGCTTGGCACTGTCCTGTCCGCCAATTTCTTCAAAAGTGAGCTTGGAAGGTCCTTTTTTCTTCCGTTTACGTTCCTGTGCAGCGCCTACTGTAATCCCGCCACGCATTTGCATCATGAACAGCAAAGCTCCGACAAGCACTGCTGCAATCAGAATCGGAACAATATTAACACCAGTAAAAGCAAGAAAAATAATCAATACGGGAAAAAATCCGATGGCAACTTCTTTTGTCCACTTAGGCATTAGGCCACACTCCTATCTGACCGGGCACACGCGGCAGAATAATAAACTTGCTGGCATCTCCGTCTCTGAGACTGACATATACATTGTTGTCATCCATCGCTGTATTAACCTTAATTCCATTGGTCGCCATCTTTGACAACGTTGGTGTAATCTCGGTGTATTGCTTGTTCTCCATCGCCTGAGCTACGGTAAACATCGCATCACCCCACCAACTTTCCAGTGCTTCACTGGAATGATCCACAACGTCCAATTTTAGTGATCGTGTTCCAATCAGGGTCTGTCCTTCTTTGTGAATATATTGTACCAGTCTGCCCAAATCAACATCAGGTTGCAGATCCAGTTTCAATTGTACGTCATTGCGGTTAATAGTTAATTGAACGTCATTAACTCCATCGTACTGGGTAACCATCTTTTCAATCGGATTCTGCACAGCCACCTGACGATATACAAACCAACCTCCAAACAACACAACGGCTGAAATGACGGCAGTTAAAGCAATAGGCAATACTTTTAGTTTCAAGTGAATTACCCCTCCCAGATTTTGGCCCAACCTACTGGCTTATTGGTATATAAGAATATGTGCACATTGACTCCTGCGATAATTTCGACAGGTTTATTTGTTTTGAATGTAACTTTGAGTACATATCTGAGTATATCACATCGTATATACAATTTCGAAGGCGAAAATATGAATAAATTATTAATTTTAACTATTTAAATTATTTAAGTTTACGGGCAACACAAAGAACCGGTTCAGTCGGATATCCGTCTGCCGGTTCTTTTGTTTCATTCATTCTCTAGCTATGTCACTCTATTTGTTCTAGCTGTTCGGGAGTGTGTAGACCAGGTCCACCTGTTCTCCGTTGCTAAAACGATAAAAACGATAGTGGTTATGCGTACCGTCTTTATAATACACTTGCCACACATATATTCCATTCACAACTCCGGGCATGATTCGCTTAATCTCGCCGGCAGGAACTTCAGAACTGAAGCGATTGCGGATCTGCGCTTCGGACATGCCATTCTGCAGCAGCTCACTGTGTACAGCGTTTGCACCCTTAGCCGGTTGATTGTTTGCATCGAATTTAACCCAGACCATAACATCCTGGTTATCCTTGTTTTTGCCGATCAGGGTCCAGTAGATGTTGTCAGAGCCTTCTTTGTCTCCCCAGATGTACTTGCGCAATTCATCATAGGATGTAATGCCCAGTTGCTCCTGTGCTGCCTGTATTGCGAGCGCTTCTTCCTTGCGCTGGTCCTGCGTGACATGGACGTAATAACGCTGAAGTCCAAACAGAATCAGAACCAGTGCAAGCAGCGAAATCCATATCCACTTCTTTTTTTTCTTCAAAAGCCGAACTTCCTTTCCCTATGATGCTCTATCCTGCAATTAACGAGCAAGCAGACCATCAAATGCCAATTGAGACTCACGCAAAATGCGCTCTTCATCCAGCGTCAGACATTCGCCATGTTTCACCACTTGTTTCCCATCCACCCATACGTGCTCAACATCTTTGGCAGAAGCCGAGTAGATCGTATGTGAGATCAGGTCTGTATGTGGATAGAAATGTGCCTGTTCAATGTCCAAGGCGATAAAATCAGCCTTCATGCCGACCTGGAGTGCTCCGGTATTGTTCAAGAAGATTGATTTGGCACCATATGACGTTCCGAGTAGTAACGCTTCGCCTGCTGGCACTGCCGTCGGGTCACCAGATACACCTTTGTGGATCAATGCAGCCAGTCTCATTTCCTCGAACATATCCAGGTTGTTGTTACTTGCTGGTCCGTCAGTTCCGAGTGAAACGGTAACTCCTGCTTTCAGCAACGCAGGTACACGCGCAACACCGGAAGCGAGTTTCAGGTTACTTCCCGGGTTATGGGATACAGCCACATCATGACGGGCCAGAATCTCAATCTCTTCGTCATTCAGATGCACCGCATGTGCAACCAGGGATGGACGGGAGAAAAAGCCCAGTTTCTCCAGATGTGCTACAGGACGCAGTCCATAATCAGCCACGTTCTGCTCGACTTCACGAAGCGTTTCCGACATATGTGTATGAAGAGGAAGGTTTAGGTCGTTCGCGACCTGTACAAGCTTCTCTATGTAGTCAGGAGGGCATGTATATGGTGCGTGTGGCGAGATTACGGTTGTAATGCGACCATCTGCCTGTCCATTCCACTCACGTGCAAACGCTGCCGACTCCTCCAGCTTCCGCAGTTGCTCTTCTTCCGAGCACAGCCCGATTACACCACGTGCCAGTGCTGCTCTAACGCCGGATTGCTCCACAACTTTGGCAACTTGATCCATGTGATCGTACATGTCCAGGAAAGCTGTAGTTCCGCCTTTCAACATTTCAAGCACCGATAGCGAAGTTCCCCAATATACGTCTTCTGAAGTCATTTTCGCTTCCATCGGCCACATTTTTTCCTGCAACCATACTTGCAACGCAAGATCGTCTCCGTGCCCTCTGAGTAACGACATTGCTGCATGACCATGCGTATTGATCAGACCCGGCAGGAAGAACAATCCTTTTCCATCCACTTTGGTACAATTTTCGTCTCCATCCGGCAATGTCTCACCAATATGCACAATCTTGTCATTCTCAACAACCATGTATCCTTGAACAACGTTCCATGTTGTGCCGCCTTCATTAACGGCAAATTTGCCGTTGTGAATTACCCATCTATTTGTTGTCATCTTCCTCGTCGTCCTTTCCAGTCTCCAAGTAATAGGCCAAACTAAGCAGATCCGTTGTAAAGTCAGCATGGTGAATGCGGATATGCGGCGGTGTTTTTAGAATTGTTGGTGCAAAATTAAGGATCGCTTCAATTCCCGATTCAATAAGCTGATCGGCTACATTTTGGGCTTCCGTATCCGGAACCGTAATAATACCGATGCGGATGTTATCCGTTTTAACCGCTTCCGTCAATTCATTCATTGGTTTTACCGTCAAACTGTTGATTTGACTACCAATCTTCGGTCCATATGCATCAAATACAGCAACAATCTTCATGTTGTCTTTCAGATATGCGTTGTAGTTGGACAAGGCCTGTCCGAGGTTACCCGCACCTACCAGAGCTACATTAATTTGCTGATCGATTTTGAGAATGTGACGAATTTTCTCGATCAAATAGGATACATCATACCCGATCCCTTTACGACCAAAATCACCGAAGTAAGCCAGGTCTTTACGAATTTGGGCCGGATTCAGATCCAGCCTTTGTCCAAGCTCTTGAGAAGAAACAGTAGCCACCTCACGCTGGTGCAACTCGCTCAAATAGCGCAAGTATACAGGCAGACGTCGTACCACCGCTTCCGAAATTTTATCCGATTTCATTCTTGCTCCCCCTTACCAAGGCCACGATAAAATAATAGATGAAAAGATGAGCATTCTGTATAAACTCAATGATAGACGTGACATTTTATACAGAATGCTCCTTGTAATTTAGGTTATAAGTTCTTACGTGCAACTGCTTTAATCGGATACGGAAATATCTAATAAAGTTTAACGCCAAACGATAGTGTCATGCAATGATATAACGAACAAAACAACCATTATTCTTGTTCATTAGCAGGTTTTTCCAACCACTCGGTGATTCGTGGAACCATCTGCTCCGTGAGCATATGCTCCATTTTGGGACCTGGTAATGAATATAAAAAGAATTTACCATAGTACGCTTCAATCACACGTGTATCATAAACAATGACAATTCCTCTGTCCTTTGCTGTACGCACCAATCGGCCAAATCCCTGCTTGAAACGAATGACCGCTTGTGGCACGGACAGTTTCATGAACGGATTTTTCTTCTGTTCCTGAAGCAACTCACTCTTGGCTTCCACCAACGGATGATTCGGCGGCTGGAAAGGCAGTCGCACTATAGCGAGACAGGTCAGAGCCTCTCCCGGGATATCTACACCCTCCCAGAAGCTGCTTGTGCCCAGAAGTACTGTTGCTTTGGCATCTTGGAACCTGCGAGTCAATTTGGAACGACTTCCACTATCAACGCCTTGACCAAGCAACGAGATGTCGTTGCCAGACAGCGCCTCTTTCAGTGGATCATAGACCTGTCGCAACATCTTGTATGAAGTAAACAGAACCATCATGCGTCCACGCGTAGCAATTGCCGTCTCTGCGAGTGATTGCACCAGCATATTAACAAAGTGCGCATCACCCACACTGCCCTTCACACTCGGGAAATCACGCGGAATCACCAGAAGTGCCTGATCGCGATAGTTGAAAGGTGATGGCAGCATTGATGTTAACAACCGATTATTCTCGGAAGCTTCCTGCAAGCCAAGCTGCTCAATCATGAACTGGAATGACTTATCTACCGAAAGCGTAGCTGATGTAAGCACAACACTTTTCTTTTTATCAAAAAACAAATCCTTAAGTTGTGCACTGACATCTACAGGTACGGCATACAGCTGGAGAGATTTGCTGCGGAACTGGCCGCTGGCTTCCATCCAGTACACCGTTTTGGCGTCATCCATACGCATGAAGAAACGTAGATTCTCCTTCAATGTGGTCAGATCTTTCAGTAATCCTGTAATGTCCGTGATCAGACTATCCGATTGATAATCATCCTGATCCTCTTTCACTTCAAGCAGCAATTTGTCCCCTTTGCGAACCAAATCGCCCAGAGTCACATAGATCTGGTTCTCCAGATCCTGCAACTCCTGCCATTTTGCAGGTTTCTGAGATGCTTTCAGACGCAGTGAAAATTGCCCCGTCTCGCCCGGTGAAGCATCACTTCGTTCAGGCAACAGACCAAACAAGGCATCGCTCATACGATCCCACAGTTCCTTGACCTCAAGAGCGAGCGGGAACATCTGGTCCACCATGGAGCCCCATTGCACCGAATTTTCATGCCCGGATAACTGCGAACGAAGCATAGGCAGCTGACCATTACGACTGTCTTTAAACAGGCGGGTCAGTGTATGAACCAAAGTGAAATATTTCATATGCATTCCAAGATGTTTACCAGCGACATCCTCCAGATGATGTGCCTCATCGATTACAAGACTCTCATAGGCTGGCAGCAGCTGATGCGCGGCTTTCACATCCGTAAATAATTTGGAGTGATTGGTGATTACGATATCAGACAACCCTGCCTCATGTTTGGCACGATGGTAGAAACATTTACGGAACCATGGACAGGATCTTCCCAGACATGATTCGGATTCGCTCTGTACCGTCTCCCAGAAGTCCCCTCCGCGTCCGCTAAGGTTAAGTTCCTCATCATCTCCGGTTTCAGTCTGCGTAAGCCAGACGATCATCTGAGCGGCTGTGAAATAATCCTCTTTAGGTGTGGCGAATTCACGTTTATTGATTTTGTGTTCAAATTTGCGCAGGCACAGGTAATGTCCACGTCCTTTGAATACAGCAGCCTTAAACGGGAACGGAACCACTTGAGTCAGCATCGGAATGTCCCGCTCTCTCAATTGCTCCTGCAGATTGATCGTATGCGTGCTGACCATAACTTTCTGTTCTTGTTTCACACTTTCGTAAATAGCAGGCAACAGATACCCTAGAGATTTGCCGGTACCCGTTCCAGCTTCGATCAAGAGATGTTTCTCTTCATCCAGGGCTTGCCTTACACTGCTGAACATCTGAGTCTGCGCTTCACGCTCTTCGTAATGATCCAGTGTATCCTTCAGGTTCTCCCGAACCTGGTCCATAAACTGTTCGAAGCTTACACCATCAAGGGGGTTAGCCTCCCGCTCATCGCGTGGTGCACCAATGTCGGTCCAATCACTTACATTAAGAGCAAGCTGACGATAATAGGTATGTCCGTCCAGATCCTGAATCGGCTCTGCTTCCTTCTCACTGCGCATCCCGTCCAAAAACCAGCCCAAGTCACTGTCTTCTGGTGCAAACAGGTCACTGAGGCGCTGAATCGTTATGAGCGGTAATTCCTTTAACTCATCCAGACACTTGAGCAGCACATAGGCTGTCGCCAGTGCATCACTGTCTGCCTGGTGAGGGCGATCATGTTGAAATCCAAATTCGGAAGACACATAACCGAGTTGATAAGAACCCAGTGATGGGAATGTAATCTTCAGAAAATCAATCGTGTCCAGAATACGGCCAGTGAACGGCAAATAACCGCAACGGTCAAGAGCATTCTGCAAAAAGTGAAAATCAAAGGCAACGTTGTGTCCAACAAGCACCACATCATTAAGCAGCGGAACCATCTCCATCATCATCTCTTCGAGTGAAGGAGCGTCCGCTACATCTTCATCGGTAATACCCGTCAACCCCGAAATAAACGGGGGAATCGGCACACCAGGGTTCACATAAGAACTATATATTTGAGTTATGCTGTAGTCATGATCTATGATGGCAAGTCCGGCCTGTATAATCTCACCGTCGGACTGCGTGCCGGTTGTTTCGAAATCCAATACGGCAAATTTCATTGCAATGTACGGTCCCTTCCATTCCAGTCTATGTTACAGCATAGCAAAAAAAAGGGGATTTGAAAATTAACTGACAAAAAAGCGGTGTCCCCGCCGCTATGCCAAAGGAGGGAACACCGTTTTTTGTCGCCGAATTCCCGCTTAATGAAGGGTCGTCAGCTGATTAGCATATTGCAATTTTCCCCTGTTCAACCTGCAAGCTTCCATGTTGTACAGTGGTTCGGTCAATGTCGGGTCATACTGAAGGGCCTGTGCAAAGAGTGAACATGCAGCTTCGGGATTCGCAAGCTTGGCTTGAATACAGCCCAGGGCGTTACATACAAGCCCTTTTAAGCGAGGTGAACCCTTAAGGTACATGATCTGCTGCAAATGTGTCCCGGCTTCCGCCATTTGTTCCAGATTCAGATACGCGAGCGCCAGGTAAAAGCGAGTCAATGCACTCTCCGGATGGTCGGTCACAACCCGGGAGAACTGCGTGATCGCCTGCGGATACATTTGTAGTTTGAAATAGCCCTGACCTCGACTGAAACATTCCAGATGGAGTTCAGGCAGAGCGGTAACAGCTTCCTGTTCCGGTTCAAGGGAAGCAGGCTTATCCATCTCCCGCTCCCTCACCTGGCTCATCTTTTCTTCAAACATCAGCCATTCATCCAGCATTCCGTCACTCATCCGCTTAAGCAAATTCCACTTTTGCAGCAATTCTTGTTTGTTCAGGCCTTCAGCGGAAGGATAGCTCTTGATAATTTCATCTAACATGTCGTTCATTTCTGCGAAAACATGCTGGAACATCGATGCATCCCACCCTTGAAAAAATGGATTAGTGCAGTGACCTGTACTCATTTTTTGCTTCAAGGGCCGATTTCATTCTCCTTACCAGTCGATTACATAATTGTTGCGTGGACTTCCTGTTTCATCGTTTGTACAGGTTTATTCTGTCCATCTACAAATACAACGGTTGGTTTGTGAGTATTTGCCTCTTCTTGCGACATCATGGCATAAGAAATGATAATGACGTTATCTCCAGGCTGCACCAGCCGTGCAGCTGCGCCGTTAAGACATATGACCCCGCTCCCGCGCGGTCCTGGAATCACATAAGTTTCCAGACGTGCACCATTGTTGTTGTTCACAATTTGCACTTTCTCGTTTTCCATCAAGTCGGATGTTTCCATCAAGTCTTCATCTATGGTAATGCTGCCCACATAGTTCAAGTTGGCTTCCGTTACCGTAGCCCGGTGGATTTTGGATTTCATCAGTGTTCTAAACATGGGACAGTACCTCCGATTTTTGCAACCTTATATTGTCAATCAATCTTGTTTTTCCGAATTTCACCGCAAGTGCAATGAGCAGATCATCACGTCCTTGAACTTCCTCCTGATCTGCGAGCGGCTCCAGACTTGGAAAAGCCTGAATCTCGGCGTAGTCGATAACGGCAAGCGGTGAGCTTGCAATCTGCTCGCGCAGAATACGACGGATATCTGCAGCGTTTATAGCTGCACCTGTATCTGCGGCTTCCTGAGCTGCACGCAGTGCCTTCGACAGAACCAATGCCTGTGTACGCTGTTCTGCGCTAAGATAGACATTTCGTGAACTGAGGGCAAGCCCATCCTCTTCGCGAACAATCGGACAGGGTACAATTTCTACAGGCATATTCAAATCATTCACCATCTGTTGAATGACCGCAACCTGCTGAGCGTCTTTCATTCCAAAAAATGCACGCTGTGGCTGTACGATGTTAAACAGTTTGGAGACTACGGTCGTTACCCCGTCAAAATGCCCCGGACGGGAAGCGCCACATAGGCGCTCCGTCAGTTTTGAGACCGATACGGTCGTTTGTGTTGCCTGTGGATACATCTCTTCAACAGAGGGAATAAATACGATATCTACTCCTTGTGAGCGTGCTGTTTCCACATCTCTGGCTTCATCCCGCGGATAGCTGTCAAAATCTTCATTAGGGCCAAATTGAATCGGATTAACAAATATGCTTAATACCACGATATCGCTCTGTTTTCTTGCTGCCTGCATCAAGCTTGCATGACCTTGATGAAGATAACCCATTGTCGGTACCAGACCTACAACGGACGCACTGGACCGAATCGCTTGACGCTTCAAGCTTAGTTCCTGTCTTAACTCTGCGATTGTCCGTAATACTTTCATGAGTTACTCCCCACCTTTTCCTTGCGTTGTCCGCCGTACAGTTGATCCAGAACACCATCCGCAGCATTGAATACATGCTCTTCGGCCGGGAACGAACGATCTTTAACTTCTTTCACGTAAGCTTCGATGCTCGTTCTGATTAATGTACCCACATCTCCATAGGTTTTGACAAACCGTTTGGGTGTATACGGAGAGGCGTATTGAACCACATCGTGGAATACCAGTACCTGACCATCACAGCCTCGTCCTGCTCCAATTCCGATGGTAGGGATGGACAGTTCCTCCGAGATTGCCCGTGCAACTTCTTCCGTAACCAGTTCAAGCACAATGCCAAACGCGCCTGCAGCTTCCAGGGCTTTGGCTTCGTCCATCAGACGTTTCGCGTCCGCTGCATCCTTGCCCTGAATGCGGTAACCACCAATCTGATTAACCGATTGAGGTGTAAGTCCGATATGGCCAAGAACAGGCACGCCTGCTTGCACGACTGCTCTAACGGTGTCTGCTATCTCAACTCCGCCTTCCATTTTAACGGCATGGGCATGCCCCTCTTGCATCAGTCGACGTACACCCTTAAGCGTCTCATCCACGCTGCCATGATAGGTCATAAAAGGCATATCAGCCACAATAAATGTCTTCTCAGCACCGCGCACTACGGAACGTGTGTGGTACACCATATCGTCGATGGTCACCGGAAGCGTCGAGTTATAACCCAGTACTACATTGCCAAGTGAATCACCAACTAGGATCAGATCAATACCTGCTTCCTCTGCTAGGAGAGCTGTCGGATAATCGTAAGCCGTGATCATGGTAAGCGGCACGCCATCCTGCTTATATTTTTTCATTTTCACAATATTCAACGCTTGTTTGTTCGCCATTTTTTTCATGGCTCCTTTCTTCTTTTCAAATAAACGCAACAAAAAAACCTTTTAGTTTTCCACTAAAAAGTCCCGAAAAGTCAAAAAAGAGTCACTTGCGATCGTCCCTTCTGTCTCGGTCCTCTTCGGCTCAGAGCAGAATCCAACAACTCACTTAAACGTATTTCATTCTTGCACTGCGGTCTGCTTATATAAAACACATCAAAGCAGAACAAAGGTTACTGTTACGGGAGTGCAATTCGGTCTGCATTAGCCGATACCGCCTCACGAACACAGTATACCAAAGTTCTGCTCAAACTTCACGTCTTATGTTCATTTTACCAGTGAAAATTCGACAAATTGTTTATGATTTCCAGGAAATCTCACCAGAGATGATTAGTGAATGTTCTCCATCGTGCTTCTCCACGATAAGTGCTCCGGAAGGGTCAAGACCGATTGCCTTTCCTTCAATGACACCATGAGGATTAGTCACTGTAATCTCTCGATTCATCGATACGGACAGGGCCTCCCATAGAGCTGAGATCACGCCGAACCCTTCTTTTTGATACAAAAAATACAATTGTTCAAGCTCCGTCAAAATGGCAGCCGTTAGTTTGGTGCGATCAACGGATTGTCCCGTCTCCATCTTGAGCGAAGTAGCGATTGTGGTCAGATCTTCCGGATAATCCTCGGGATCAAAGTTCACGTCAACACCTATACCTGCAATGCAGTATCTGACTTCATGATCTTCCACCGTAGATTCAAGCAATATGCCACATACCTTACGTCCGTCAATCAACACATCATTTGGCCATTTGATGCCTGCATCAGCTCCTGAACAAGCTCGAACGGCACGACATACAGCCACTCCTGTTAATAAAGTTAGCTGCGGCGTATGCTGAAGTGGTAGATCAGGGCGTAACAGGACACTCATCCAGATTCCTTTACCCGGAGGAGAGAACCACTGTCGACCGAAACGTCCTCTTCCTCCTGTTTGTTCTTCCGCAATGACCACAGCACCTTCTGCCTGCCCTTTCTCAGCTAGCTTGAGAACATCCCCTTGCGTAGACAGGGTCGAAGTCAACAAAACAGCCTTACGGCCAAATAAGGTTGTATCCAGTGCCAATTGGAGGGCAGTAGCGTCAATGCTATCCGGCTTCGTTACCAGACGGTATCCTTTGCGGGATACAGCTTCAAACTCATAACCCATGTCTCGCAACTTGTTCACATGTTTCCACACAGCGGTCCGACTGATGGACAGATTACGACTAATCTCTTCACCCGATACAAATCGTCCTTCTGCATTTAATAACATATGTAACAGATCTTCATGTTTGGTCATCTTGAACCACCCGCTTCACTTCTGCACTTAGTGCTGCATGCTGATTCTCTATCGTTCCAATCGCTGTTTCTCGTAACAAATGTTTCATCAGTTGACCCAGCCAAGGCCCGCCTTTGCGCTGCACCATTTGCAACACTTGTTCCCCTGTGATGTCCAGCTCTTTCAAGTCATGCACAGGAATCGATTGACTCCATTCGGCTGCAAGCTCTTGAACCAAAACAACCTGCATTGCTACCTGTTCGGACTGATTCCGCCATCCTGCTGGCAGTACAGACTGTATTTGAAGCCAATCATCCGCCGCCTGAACACCACAAGCCAGAACAGTAACGATCCAATCGGAACGGAGACTGACCGTATCCTTCTGCTCCTGAACGGAAGTATGAATCAACTGCTCCACCTGAAGGACCCCTGTTATTCGAGAACGATGTTCATTGGAGAATGTCCACTGACGTAATAATACATCTGCTTCATCCTTGCTATAACCGCCAGCAATCAGGATGAGTGACCAGCGGAGCAACACATGCTCACCTGACAGCTGTTCCAGATTGGATAACAACGTCTTGTTGAATCGGGCCGAGCTTACCGGCGCTTTAATATGCGCAAGGGCATCACTTCTGTATAACAGCTCCAACCCTCTTAAAGGATGCGGTCCCGACATCATTTTTACCATTTCGGTGCGTACCCGTTCCATTGCTATATGTTGAAGCAGGTCTTTCTGCCTTACAAGACCTTTCCACGTGTTATGAGCAATTTTGAAATCAAATACGGAAGCAAACCGGACACAGCGGAGCATCCGCAGTGCATCTTCACCAAATCGTTCCATCGCAGAACCCACACATCTGACTCGCTCTTCCTTGATATCTGCCTGTCCACCAAACGGGTCAACGATTGTCCCAGTGACGTCCATAGCAAGAGCGTTCATCGTGAAGTCACGCCGCTGTAAATCTTCCTTGATATCCTGAACAAATTGAACCGCAGCAGGTCTACGGTTATCTTGATATTCGGATTCTGTTCGAAAGGTGGTCACTTCAAAATAATAACCGCCTGAACGAACGGTAACCGTACCGTGTTGCAAACCTGTAGGAATACAATCGTCAAACAGTTCCATGACTTGCTGAGGAGAAGCAGATGTCGTGATATCCATATCGTCTACAACTCGTTCCAGCAATTCGTCACGAACGCAACCACCTACCCAATATGCCTTGTAGCCATGTTTGTTTAATGTTGTGAGTACATTCTCACTTTGAATTGCCATTTCACGATCTACCTGTGTCCATTGAACCACCACATATCACCTCTTCTCTTGCCTGTTGTGGTATGCACAGTATAATTTCGTCAAACCCATTGATTAACCGCAAACCGGCTTCAAGTTCGGAACTTCCCTTCCCAGCACCCGGTAATAAATCTGTTCATATTCATGCCGAATGGCATCATTGCAAAAGTCGTGATGTGCGCGTTGAAGACACGCTTCCCTGAACTCCGCAGCCAAACGATCATCTGTTAACAAACGGATTGTGTTCTCGGCCATGGATTGTGTATCCCCGATCGCGGATAAGAATCCCGTCTTACCGTGTAAGACCAGTTCCGGAATTCCTCCGGCCTGTGAACCGATCGTGGGTACGCCGCAAGCCATTGCTTCGAGCGCCACAAGTCCGAAACTTTCCTTCTCCGATGGAAGCATCAACACGTCAGCCATGGAAATGACTTGAGCAATGTCATCCTGTTTGCCAAGGAAATGAACTTTATCATTCAAGCCGAGATCATTAATCTTCCATTGCATCTTCGGCAAATCAGGCCCTTCACCTACAAATAACAGTTTGGCTGGAACCTGCTCCTGTACTTGACGGAAGACCTCTACCACATCCTGAGTTCTCTTCACCGGTCGGAAGTTGGAAATGTGCATTAATATTTTTTCGTCGGGCGCAGCAAAGTCTCTTCGCAGACTGGCAGCATCCCGCGGATAATATATTCGTTTGTCAATAAAATTATAGGTTAAATCGATTGGACGCTGAATATCCAGCAATTCGACCGTTTCCCGAATCAAATCTTTGGATACTGCAGTGACGGCGTCACTTTCATTAATAGCTAGACGGATCAGATCCTTCAGAGATTCATCCTGAGCCAGAACCGTAATATCCGTTCCATGTAACGTGGTGACCACTTTCAGGCCATCCCCTACCATTTGTTTGGCAAGAAAGGCACATACTGCGTGTGGAACGGCATAGTGAACATGCAGCAGATCGAGCTGCTGTGACTTAGCCACCTGAGCCATCTTTGTTGCCAGTGACAGGTCATACGGAGGGTAACGGAACACATAATAATCATTTACTTCAACTTCATGATAAAAAATATTCTTCTGGAACGTACCCAGTCTGAACGGGATACTGTTGGCAATAAAATGAACCTGATGCCCCTGTTCGGCAAGTAATTTGCCCAGTTCCGTTGCGACAACGCCAGACCCGCCGAGGGACGGATAACAGGTGATGCCGATTTTTAGCTTTTTATCCATCCTGTGGACGCTCCTTTGATCTCCCGCTTAAGCAGGTTGATATAATGCAACGGAATAATGAAACCCTTCGTTTCATTAAACGTAAAATGTGAAATCGTTTATTTGGCACCCGTGCCAAATTGATGAACCACGTAAGGTGTAATTGTAGCAAACCCTTCTGCAAACGGGATGAGACTGCGTTGTCCGAGCAAGGAATCACGGGCTCTTACACGTTCAATATACCCTTGATTCAATGGCGTCGAGACCGCTCCGGCTCCCAGTTCGAATTGGGAACGATAAGAGAGCAATGAGGCTTCTTTTTGCTCATAGTGTTCCGTAATATCGACAATCAAATCCGTAGGCCCGATGTCATTAATAAAGTAAAAATAAAGTTCCTTCACCTGCACGGCAGGCATATCCGGGATGTAGTTGCGAAGCTTGGCGTTAAATACAGCCTCCTGCACAAGCTTACTGCAATTGACATGATCCGGATGACGATCTTCCCAATATGGAGCAAACACCATCCGAGGGGCATGGCGCCGTATCTCAGCCGTTACCGCCTGTACATGTTCAGGCGTAAGATATAAACCACGATCAGGAAGCCCCAGATTCGTTCGACACGAAAGACCGAGGACGCGGGAGGCTTGCTCCGCTTCCTCGGTTCTGCGCTCTACTGTTCCGTTCGAAGACATCTCAGCACGAGTCAGATCACACACGCCTACTTTCAAACCAGCAGCGGTATGTTTGGCAATCGTTCCACCCATCCCAATCTCCGCATCGTCCGCATGTGCTCCAAAGATAAGAATATCCAGGCTCATTCGGAATCACCCGAATTTAATCCAGCCTCCGGCTTGTATTTATGTACCAGCTCTCTCCAGGCAAAATCGCCACGATCCAGAGCCTTAACCAGAATCTCAGCGGTTGCGATATTGGTGGCAAGTGGAATTCCCTGCACATCACAAAGACGCAACAACGCATTAATATCTGGCTCGTGAGGTTGTGCCATCAATGGATCACGCAGGAAAATAATCAGATCCATCTCATTTTGCGCAACCAAAGCTCCAATCTGCTGATCTCCGCCCAATGGGCCTGATTCGAATCGATGAATCTTCAGAGACGTTCCTTCCATAATACGAAGGCCCGTTGTTCCTGTAGAATACAATTGATGGTCCGTAAAAACAGGCTCATATGCCGTCACGAAGTTAACCATCTCTTCTTTTTTACGATCATGGGCGATAAATGCTATTTTCAACATGACAATCTCCTTTAGTCGATAAAGTGGTCAAATCCGTAGATCATTCCTGTATATTCCATAACCTTTTGCACACCAATCTTAACACCAGGCATATAACCTGCGCGCTCGTAGGAGTCATGCCGAATTTTGAGTGACTGTCCATAGTCTCCGAAAACAACTTCCTGCTGCGCGAATACACCAGGCAATCGTACACTGTGAATTCGGAATCCGTTGTAATAACCGCCGCGTGATCCTTCAATGGTTTCTTCCTCATTTGGGTTACCCTGACGAAGTTCTTCCCGATTGGCAGCAATCAGTTCGGCAGTTTTGATCGCTGTTCCGGAAGGAGCATCCAGCTTCTGATCCCCGTGATATTCGATAATCTCCACATTTGGCATATGTTTGGCAGCCTGTGCTGCGAATCGCATCATCAGAATGGCACCGATCGAGAAGTTAGGGGCAATAAGCCCTCCAATTCCTTTGTCCTGGCATTGCTTGTCCAACTGTTCAATCTGCTCCGGCGTAAAGCCGGTAACACCCATGACAGGTCTGACTCCATGACGGATCGCAATCTCGGTATGTGTAAAAGCATATTGAGGCACTGTAAAATCAACCATAACCTGAGGTTTTGTTTCGGCAAAAGCCATTTCGATATCATCAGTCACCAGCACCCCACACTCTGGCAAACCAACAAGGGTTCCTGCATCCGTACCTGCTCCGGAGCGGTTGACAGCCGCTGCAAGCTCCAATTCCGGGTCCTGAAGTACCAATTTCACAACTTCACGGCCCATACGGCCAGCCGCTCCGATCACGGCAACTCTGATTACTTCACTCATATTGACTGCATCTCCTCGCTATGTTGGTTCATATCGTTGAATCCATTTCAACTCAAAAGAAATCTTTGCAAAATGAATTCTTATTGAATGGATTTCATACGTTGCTTGATTTCCTGTAACATCTGATGCAGCTGTCCATTCTGCGGGTCCAGCAAAATTGCCTCACGCAGCGCCTGAATTGCATAGTTAAATTCATTCAAATCACTGTAAGCCAGCGCAAGCATAACATGAGCTTCCACCGAAAGCGGATCAAGTTTGACCGCTTCTTGCAGTAGCGTTGACGCTTCCACATAGCGCTCCTGTGTTGCAATACCCGCCTGCTCCAACAGCAACTTCGCTCTGGAGGTCAATTGTTTTGCTTCCAACGTCTGCAGATGTAAAATATACTCTTCTGTTCCTGGCGACAATTCAACCGCCTTACGCGCATATTCAAGCGCTGGAACGAGATGCTTGCTGCGAGCGTGTGTAATGGAACAGCGATAATATAACTCCGCATGTTTTGGATGAGCGTGAATGGCTGACTCGAACCAACGAATCGCCTGCTCAAAATCATTTTGCAATATACAGCGGTAGGCCTGCTGCATATATTCTTCCGGTTTCATCATTAAGCTGACCCTCCCCGATCGGGTGATGGTACAGCATATGTAATCTACGCCTAATCGGTGTTTTTGGGAGTCCACCGATTGGCATCGCGGGTGTTAAATTTATGCATGACTTTATCGTGCGCCTCAGCCAGATCAATTCCCAGTGAGTTTGCAAAACAAATCGTGATAAATAAAATATCTCCAAGCTCAAGTTCAATGGAATTGGCTGCTTCGGAAGATTTCTTCGGCTTCTCGCCGAATTCATGATTCACTTCTCTGGCGAGCTCTCCAACCTCTTCAGACATCCGGGCCAACATGGCCAGAGGACTGAAATACCCCTCCTTGAACTGGGAGATATACTGATCAACCTCACGCTGCATTTCTGCGATGCTTTTCTCCATGAGAACGGATTCTCCTTTTGAAATGATGTCGTATTTGTTCCTAATAATATCAGTTATTTAGATTCACTTCCACCATCATCAGCGACAAATCATTTTTAAAGAATCAATAAACAGGTATACTAGATGGGAATGATTGCTTCTTCATTCTAATTTATCTACAGCGAGGGATCTTATGAGCACTGCCAAAACCTGGGTTCAAGTTAAACTGGTTCTTCCCATCGTGCTGGGTACAGCCTTATATGCCTTTGGGCTCCTCTATTTTATTATCCCCAACCAGCTTATGGAAGGTGGCCTCACCGGGGTTACGGTGCTGATCAATTACGCTTTTGGCATCTCACCTTCACTTACAACCTTGATTCTGAATGTTCCCCTCTTTCTGATCGGGCTCAAAATTTTGGGCGGCAGACAGATGATCTATACGGGTATCGGAATCGGGGCACTGACTGTTTTTCTGTGGTTGTTTGAGAAGTTGATTCATCTGGGCTGGATTGAACCATTACATACCGAGAATGACTTACTGTTAGCAGCACTATATGCAGGTGTTACCCTCGGAGCCGGCCTTGGTATCGTATTTCGTTGGGGTGGAACGACGGGCGGTTCAGACATTATTGCTCGTATTCTCAACCGCAAGTATGGGTGGAGTATGGGACGAGTATTACTGGGCATCGACTTCGTCATTATCGGGCTCTCTCTCATCTACATCCCCAAAGAAAAAATTCTGTATACGCTTGTAGCTGTATTCATCGCCTCCAAAGTCATCGACTTTATTCAGGAAGGTGCATATTCTGCCCGGGCATTTATGATCATTAGTGACCACGCACCCGAGATTGCGGACCAGATCACACGGGATATGGATCGTGGCGTTACCCTCATTCCAGCCATTGGCGCGTACTCTAAACAGGCCAAACACATGGCCTACTGTGTGATCTCCAGGCAAGAGTTCAGGCGACTGCAGACCATTGTACGTTCCATTGACCCCAGAGCTTTTGTCATCATCAGCGATGTTCACGATGTACATGGCGAAGGTTTCAAAGAAAGCTGATATAACACAGAAACTACAAGAAAACCTCTTTTCCCATGAAGAGCCATTAGCGTGGCTGTTTATGCGGAAAGAGGTCTTTTTTATATACCACGATCAACTTCATATCCGATTAGCGCCGAAAAGGAAAAATCCCCTGCTGCTGCGCACGATATTTACGATATCCGGCGTAACTTAACGTCGCGACAATGACCGAACTAATGAGCAACCCGGCTGCCCTGCGATCAGGACCCTGTACAAACGGTACAAAAGCACTCTCGTCCTTCTCGCGACCAAACAACTGGTTCACCAGTTCCTCCCCATGGCCCACCATGCTCTTTAATTGAGCCAGATCAGGCTGCTTTGCAGCGGTAAGCCCTTTGGTATGAGATAACCAAGCGTCCATCTGAGCAATCTCATACGGTTCACGACGAATCAGTGCAGCAGGACGAATCGTCTCATAATGCTCCTCCAGAACGGTGTAGCGGTTTGCCAGTACAGCCGCAGTTTGGCCTTGATTTGTAGCAGCGGATAAAGCGTCCAGATCGTTTTTCACGATTTTATAATACTGGAGCCATAAAGGCTTGGTTGGATTCGCGAGACTGTCTGCTGCAAGTCTGAGTTTGGCAGAGGACTGCTGAAGAGAAGCATCGTCATTTTTCACCTTCACAACGGCTTGTTTTACTTCAACTACGGTCTCGGACAAGGCGTGAATGCCCTCGACGGTTGTTTGTCCCTCAAAGGAGATATGCTCCAGACTTTTACTGATACGCAGAATGCTGCCTCGCACTTCTTCAATATTGTTCTCGAGCGCCTGACGATACAATATGGCTGCTTCCTCATTAAGCTGTGCAATTGAATTGTTTGTGGACACTTGCTGATCTGAAATCGAATTCAATGCTTCACTTTGTGCGGATACACGATATGCTAAGTTCGTCCAAAGCAGCAGAGCCATGAACGATACCACCAATAAGCCAGTTTTGATCCCAAACGTTCTCTTCATGGACATCCCTCCCACCACCAATGTATGGCGGGGGACAGTTCGTTAGAACAAGCAGAGGACGATTCAGTATCCTACTCGACTTATGACACTTCATTTAGAAAACGATACCTAAACCTGTTACATTATTTCCGCTTTTCTGAATGGAATAGTTCATACTCTGGCCATCGTAAAATTCGATCCTGACCTTCAGTTTTCCATCCGGAACCGAGCTGTCAAACGCATCTTTCAAAAGGGTGAATGTTCCATCCGTATAGTCAGCTGTAAAATCACTGCCAAACTTCATATATGGAAACCAGGAATTGCCGCCTATTCGGTTACCAGATTCATCGAGAAGTGAGGCACGTCTTACGTTGGTCCCGTTATATTGGACCGGAATGACGATTCCTTCGGTTATTGTGCCTGCGGTCATTTCAAACACAGGCATTGAATGTTTGACAATAAGCTGATGCCATTCTGCGCCTTTCGAGAATTCAAAAACCAAATCAGCAATAATGCCGTTTGAAGCCTGATTGAATTTCTCGTTTATAAATTCTTTAGAGATCGTAAGTGTTGAGGTAGCTTCATCCAATGAGTAATATTTTTTATGGACTCCCTTAATGTGCTTAAAGCTGTTTCCATTCAGAGTAAGCGGAATTTGGATATCGTTTGCAGCTTGCTGATTAACATAGATTTCATTTAGACCTGTGGAATAGGAAGAACGCTGTTTCATATTAGCTGCTTGAATGGTAGTTCCATATTCATCATGCCAGTTAAAAGGTGGAACCCTCCAAAACGCACCTGGCCATATCATTGAGCTAACTCCATATTGCGATGCCTTGTAGTTCAGATATTCAAGATATTTCCGTTTTTCACCTGACTGCATTTTCGCCGCGCCATCATCAGGGGATAACAGCCATATTCTCCAATAACAACTCCAATTCCCTTGGAAATTAAGGCATGATTTACTGTGTTAAACATCTGGTCTATATTGCTTCTTGGCGTATCTTGAACTCCATCGTAAAGCTTTTCATCAAAGCCCGTTCTACCCAAGTTGCCGCTGAAGACCCAGTCACTATAAAAATGCACAGTGGCGATCAAGTTTGGATCGTTCAGCCCCGCAATAAAATGATAGGATGCGTTGGCTTTATCCATATCTGCGCTTGTAGAATACGTTGGAATAACAATCATTCTTGTGGCATTATTTCCACCAGAGCTGCGGATAACATCATATGCAGCCTGATTGATCATATCCAATTTATCCTGTTTGGTGATGGTTCCTGTATCATTTTCAAAATAAGGTTCATTCATTGTCTCAAACATGACCTGCTCAGGTTCATTCTTAAAATGATTAGCAAGCTGCCTCCAGAGATCTACATACCTTTTATACTCCTCTGACGCCTTATTTCCATCCCAATTGGAAAGCCATGTCCAGGAATCGTGATGAAGGTTGATCATCACATACAGGTCTGCATCAACGGCCCAATCAACCACTTGCTTATATTTGGCCAACCATTCGGAATGGATCACATAGTGTCCATCTGCACCTAGTGTATACCTTGTATAGGCAGTCATTGGAATCCGAATACTATCAAAGCCTTTTGCTTTGGCTGATAATATTAATTCTTGGGTTACTTGTGGCTGTCCCCAGGAGGTTTCGTCAGACAGGGCGAGATCGTCGGTTCTAAAACTGTCATAGGTGTTGAATACGTTCCAGCCTTTGCCCATTTTCTGTACATATGCCTGAGATGGAGTTTGTGGAGCGGCATTGGCTTGAGAATTCCCATCATCAACTTGATATGAGATGGATAGCGCTATCAAAAATACAATTAATAGTTTTACTATTCTTGTTCTCTTCATCATACATGTCACCTTCCCTCTCCGGATTAACTTACAAAGCTGATCACAACTCGTCACCCCTTTCAATATTGAGTAATTATGGAAAATAATTTCAAAATCCAGTTTCAATTTTATTATAAGATGCAGAATGGAGATATCCTTGATTTTCAAGCCATGAAATAGCACAATATGGACACATTTTGGACACAAAAAAAGCCGCTAAAATAGCGACTCTTCATGAGACGTGTTATTATCTCTCCAAAGTATGAGATCAGGTACGTCTTGCCTGTCTTAAGGCCAGCCACGCGCACAGAATGCTCACCAGTGTCAGTCCAAATGTGAAATTACGCACACCATCTACATGATCATAGAGGGAAGCGGGTAACCAAGGGTAAATATCATATGTATAATCCATCGTATCGTTCAACAGCGTCCAGAGACCTGCAACAACAAGGGCAGCCCAGCGGAAGCCGAAAAAGCGTACATATATAAGAGCTTCAATGGCCATCGCACTATGCGAAGCAATCAACATCCAGTCTTGCCAGTGCTGTGTACCGCCTTGCATCCAGCCAGCGAAAATAATGGATACGGCCCACACGCCATATTTCACAGATGTGACCACGGCAAGCGCCTGAATCACATGTCCGATCCGTTTGATAATGATGGACCGTGGTGGGTACAAGATCCATAACAACGCTAAAGTAAAAAACAAACTCGCTGTTGGACTATCCGGCACAAATACGATCTGCCACACCGGCTGCTCAGCCAGCGTCAATTTCATTTGCTCTCCGTACCAGATGTATCCGTATACCGTTCCTAGCGCATTACACCAAAATAATAGCCACAGGAAATAACGATTGGTCAGAAATTCCCTACTCCAGAAATACGATAAAGCCACATTCCCTGCCCCTTCCTTCATCATGTATTGTGCACGATACAGTGCTGTCCAAAAAACACTTCAAAAAAACCTGACCGCATAAACGATCAGGTTTCATTGGTTATTTTGATTTTACTGTTCTGCTTTCTGTTTCGCAAGCCATTCGGTCAGATGAGTAATCTCTTCATCCGTGACGCCTTGAGCAATCGCTTGATCGTACATCGCAGGCATCTCGTTATAACCTTCTTTGATAATGGTCAGAATCTCTTCCTGGCTGTGCTTGTCACCCACACCCCGAAGTGAAGGTCCACTTGCACCCTTCATATCAGCCGCATGGCAGCCAATACATCCAGCCTTTTTGTACGTTTCCATTGCAGGATCATCCTGTTCCACGATCGCAACTTCCTCTTGCTGTCCAGGTGCATTGGAAACGGGCGGGAGCCCCTGCTCACGCCTCTCCAGCGCTTCTTCTTCACGTTGAATATGTTCAGGCTTCTGTCCACTTGCTTCCAACTCATGCTCGTAGTGCGTCCACGCTACATTCGTCAGGTAAAATACAGAAATGACCGACAAAATCATCAGTGATGAAGCAATTGGGCGTTTATAAAAACGCCGCTCCTTGCCTGTATCCAGGAATGGTGCCAGCAGCAACGCTCCAAAAGCGACTCCGCTGACCCCCAGTACCCCGAGCAAAACGTAATCGCCCGATGCATATGGATACTTCAAGTACTGATACAGAAAAAGGAAGTACCAGTCCGGCATAGGAATTACGGATGCGCTCGGATTGGCCGGATAGCCTAAAGGTGCAGGTTCTGAGATCGTGAGAACCAGAATCCCCACCAATACAACGACACCAACCATCCATTCTTTCAGCAGGAAGTTGGGAATAAAGGCTTCGGATTTGCCGGGATACGCCGTGTAATCAGGAGGGGTAATAAATCCCGCCCCTTTACGGACCCGTGAATCACCGACAAAGATAACCTTTTCCTCATCATCCTTCTTATGTCCGTGAGCCATTGCGATTCCTCCCTTCTCAGTTTATAGTGGTCCCGAAATGCCCTGTCTGCGGATCATGATAAAGTGTCCGACCAGAAGCACCAGAAGCACAGCGGGGAGGAAGAATACATGCAGGGCAAAGAATCGGGTTAGTGTCTGTGCACCGACAATCGTACCGCCTTGCAGGAATTCTTTAATAATCGGTCCCAACCAAGGAACCGTATTGGCAATCTCCAGTGTTACTTTTGTTGCAAAATAGGCTTTGTTATCCCATGGCAACAAGTACCCTGTCAGCCCCAGGCCCAACATGACGAAAAAGATCAGCATGCCGACAACCCAGTTCATTTCACGCGGTGCCTTGTAAGAGCCTGTAAAGAACACACGCATCGTATGTAAGAACATCATTACGATAACCAGACTGGCTCCCCAGTGGTGCATGCCGCGAACAATTTGGCCGAAGGCTACTTTGGTCTGCAGGTACTCCACACTTGCGTAGGCATTGATAATATCAGGTACGTAATACATGGTCAGGAACATGCCTGACAAAATCTGAATAACAGTAATAAAGAACGTCAATCCACCAAAGCAGTACACGAATGCGGAAAAGTGATGAGCCGGATTTACATGCTCTGGAACTTCATGATCCGCAACGTCCCGCCAGATTGGCGTGATGTCAAGACGCTCGTCAATCCAGTCATAGACATTTTTAAACATCTGCGTTCACGCCTCCTAATTCACTCGGGTGTTCGGAACAATGTCGCCCAGATATACCCAACCCTGCTCTTCCTTGACTACGTACTCATCCAGCGGTTTGGGGGCTACGGCAAGATTCTTCCCTTCCTTGTCATAGTGCGCGCCATGGCAGGGGCAATGATACTCGTCAGGGTATTGCTTGTCACTATTCCAGCCTACTGTACATCCCAGATGTTTACAGATAGGTGAGAGTGCATAAATTTTGCCCTGCTCGTCTTTGCGAATCCACGCCACTAACGATGCATTACTCAGATACCAACCATCCTGTTGTTTAAGTTCAAAGGTGAATTCTTGAGGCTCATTCGTAATTTTGCTGATTTCAGCTACTTTGACAGAGGTGCCTTCTCCCTTATGTTGCAAAATCGGGTCCACCGCAAAACGGACCATAGGAAGGATTGCACCGGCGGCCATGTAGGCTGTAGCTCCACCAAGCGTGTACGTCAAAAACTGCCTGCGTGACATCTCCATGCGGCTTGGCAATTTCAATGAAGCTTCGTGGTGGTCATGCTCACTGCTCATACTGTCTCCAACCCCCTTTTTCAGCCAACTCTCTCAAACGTTTTCATTTTCATAAATTCCACGACTTACTAGAACATACATAATCATATAGTAGCCCTAGAACACCGTCAAGAATTTGTCACACATTTTTAAGGTTCAATTGTAAGCGTTATTAAAAAATTGTTGGTAAATTGTCACATTTGTCGTTAAAAACTATTTTTTCCACAACTCTCGTATCTTTTCCCCTATAAATCTCGCAATCCCCTCTTCTCCGACCTCATGAGTTAAGACGGACCGACTCAAAACCAGATCAGCAGCTGGAATGTCCACGCCACCCAAATGACCATCTGATGACATAATAACCACATATTTGAATCCTGAGGATTTAAGCTGTGCAGACAAGGAATTTAATGTCATTGACAATTCCGAATTAGCATAATGAAAGGCTGGATAAGTCATGATTCTCCCTTTGAAAGGAATTTCGACCAGATCCAGAAAATCTCTCAGCCGCTCCAACGCCTCGGTAGCTTCAACTGGCGACTGCTCACCGCTAAGAGCTGTGTATGGAATAAGGCATGTATCCAGATAGAGTTGCAGTTCAGCCCAGCTGTCTTGAGTCATCTCACTGAATTTCAATTCCCTATATCCCCTTTCTATCCATTTTATTCCCATATTATATATGACTATATCTTATAAATCCAGACATTCATTTCGGAATTACACATATCAAAAAAAGGAAACACGCATCTGCGCATTCCCTTTTATCTCAGAAAGGAACTATTTTGCTAATCAGTTTATGGTCCTCAGTTCATCCGTCAGACTCCGGAAAGCTACTTCGTCTCCGGTAGCTAACGCTTTATCGATTTCCAAATAGAGCTTCTCGCTGCGCTGTTTGCGAAGCGCTTCGTCCCACACCATCTCAGCTGCCAGCCCCAACATGACTTCATACGTAACTTTCATTTTATCCAATAGGATGCACCTCCAAAACGGATTTAAGAGCTCCTATATTCTTTTCCTTTGGTAACATAACCCAGTGAAGTTCTGGACATCCGCTCCAGATCGGCATCAGTCAGCTCACGTATCACTTTGGCAGGTGTCCCCAAAGCAAGAGTATAGGGCGGAATTTTACTATTCTCAGTAACAACAGAACCGGCTCCAATCAGCGTATATTCGCCAATATCGGCTCCATTCAGCAGAATGGCTCCCATGCCGATTAATGATCCTGTTCCAATACGACAACCATGAATGATCGCTGTATGTCCTACTGAGACATCATCTTCTACAATCAAAGGTTGATCAGTATTGACATGCCCAACAACGTTATCTTGAATATTACAGCGCTTTCCAATGATAATAGGAGCCAAATCAGCCCGCAGGACTGCATTGAACCAGACGGAAGACTCTTCTCCCATTCTCAAATCACCGATCAGTTTTGCACCTTCAGCCATATATACCGAAGGGTGTAACTGAGGTTGTAGACCTTTGTATGGAATTATCATTATTATCACTCCTTAATTTGGGAGTGATTTTAGCAACTTGTCCTTCACTTGTCAAACATAATAGGCGTAATGTCTCCTGAGATGGAGCGACAGGATGCAGCAAGACGTGTGCCCCAGGCTGTCATTTGTATCGTCCGGCCTTCCTCATGTTCCCCAATACGGACCATGCCAAGATGCAACATCATTTTAACAATTCTGTTATCATAGATGGCCTCAACCGTATCATAATAGAACGGCTGAATGAATGGACCGATCTGACGAAACAGCGATTCGGCGGTTGACCATTCCGAGGCACATTCGCCTGTCCAATACACAATAGAGGACAGATTGGGAATAGCACCTTTATACAATCTTAACCAAAACCTAAATAGCTGTATCATTTCGGCTGTTTTCTCCGCCCCCAGCTTGTCTTCTCCAGCTGGTGATAACTTCAGCATGCCTTGCTCCTCACGAACCAGCCGATGGTGAAATGCATAGTCGTAGAGAAGTGCAAAACGATCCGGGTAATCCTTGAAGGAACGGCCATATCCGAATCTCCATCCACCTTTGCCCACCAATTCCTCACTAATGTGCAGATGCTCCATAATCTGCTGTTGAGAGCGACGGTACATCATGCCTTCAGCGTTAAGGGTAATTTCGTGCTGCTGGACAAACTGCAGGAACAACTTGAGATCATCCGCTAAGAGATGATATTCATCCCGATACATGGGTGGTTCCGTTGTTTTGGTAATGCCTGCTCGCAGATGTGTGGATAACACATCCCTGAATCTTAATTTCAGATCCTGGGGTACCTGATACAAATACCTGGTCTGCTGCGTTGTCCCATTGAACAACCATCCACTCTTATTAAAGCGAACGATGAGATCACGTGGACTCGCGCCAGCCTCACTCTCCTTTTTGTCCATCGATTGACGGGCTATGGCAATGAGTTCTTCCATACCATAATACTGGCGAGGATCAAACAACAAGTTGTTCAAAAAGCGCTGATCTGCTTGATTCAGTTGACGTACCTGCTGCTCAAAAAAGGGTCTGCTGCCCAATGTAGTGAGAATACTCTGGATGAGTTCATGTTTGGAATTGGGCTTGCATTCACATTGGTAATAGTCTGCTATTCGATTAAGCTGGCCAATATCGGCAAAAGTAAGCATATCCGCTAGATTCATGGGTCCATCGCCTCGCCCGTTAACTACTTCGACTGCTGATTCGGAGCCTGAAATAGTTTGGTTTTGTAAACATCGTTGACGGAATTCCCATAATCTAAACCTCTTTTTGGAAATCTTTTATGTTTTAAACCATACTATGCCCCAAGTTGGTCAATCAGAAGAAAAATGAGAGGTTTGAAATCATATAAAGTCTTTATTTCCCCATAAAACGCAAAAAAACAACCCAAGTTAGATTACTCAGGTTGTTTCGCTGTGTCCAAAGACAGATGTCGTGTGCAATTATATAACAGCGGACTCCAGTCATCACGTTCCTTTTCCAGGATCGTCAGTGACAGGTTTCCAATCCGTTCTGTATACCGATCTTTAAACAAGGCTGTTAACAGGTTGGCCAGAAAAGCTCCGTGAGTGACAATGAGCACATTTTGGTCCGGATAGGCAGACCATAGATCTTCCAGAAACGCCAGTGCACGAATCTGGATATCCGCTATCTGCTCCTGTCCCAAGTCCAATGTCTCCCAGGATTTGCCCCAACGGGCAACCCGTTCTTCTGAAGTCAGACCTTCAATCTGACCAAAAGCCCTTTCTTTCAACCGTGCGTCCGGCTCAAGCAAAGGTACATTCAACAGTTTAGAGATAATCTCCCCTGTTTCCTGAGCACGCGATAATCCACTTGTGATGATATAGTCCCATTGGTATTCTTCCGTCATCAGACGTCTTCCCAGGCGCTCTGCCTGTTCACGACCTTCTCCATTCAGAGGAATATCCGTCTGACCCTGTATACGGCCCGCCGCATTCCAGTCTGTAAGACCGTGACGAATAAGCCCGATTCGCACTTACATCCCTCATTTCTCCACACGGCGAACGAAAGGTTATTACCTATGCACTCGCACCTTGTTTGCGTTTATTCGTTGTTCGATGCATACGTCCAAGAGAAAATAACGCCATTCCTATTGCAAGTAAAGAGAGTGCCATCCAATACTGCGGATAAGCAGGTCCCATGCTCACAACAAAAGGTTCCATGATACTTCCTCTGTCCGCTCCAGTCATGTTGTACTGATACATTCCAGAGGACGATGGTCCGCTTCCGGCAACCCCTGTCTCCAGGATACCTGTAGCAACAACCTTGGTTTGCTCAGCTTCTGATACGTCTGGCTTAAACATTGCCATATACAGAAAGCTGCATAAAAAAATAGCCAGGAACGCGGCGATCCACAAAGACATATGCTTACGGATCACAGCAGAGAAACGATTAACCTTTGCCTCTTCCGGCAATAACCATGGAGACTCCGCATAGATCCGGTCCATAACGTTACGGTTCACTCTCTCTGCCTGTTGTTCTGTCACTGGAACCGGGATGCTGTGCAGCAAGATCTGGGCTTCTTCCCAGACCTCAAACTGCTCGGAGCACTCTTCACAACCAGCGAGATGAGCATGAAATGCAATCCGCTGAGGATGATTTTCCGGCAAGTCCCAGACCAGTGCAAACAGTTCCTGGGCTTCATTGCAATTCATCGGTTCTTCATCCCTTCATATGGCTCGTACACCGGTTCGAAGAAATAAGGTTCCAATTGAGTTTTTACGCTTGATCTTGCTCTGAATAATAGCGATTTCACAGAACTGACGCTCTGCCCAAGAATATTCGCAATCTCTTGGTAGTCTAGTTGATCATACTCGCGGAGTATAATCGCAGAACGCTGCTTCTCCGGCAAATTGTTAATCGCATCCCTAACCAGCATCACCCGCTCGCTGCGTAGTACAGCATACTCCGGTGCATTCTCCGAAGGAGCAACGGGGACAATCCCGCTCTCTTCAAGTGGGACATTTCCGCTGCGCTGTTTGCGAAGCTCACTCAGTACCGTATTTCTCGCAATGGTATATAACCAGGTTGAGAATGAGGCATCCACCTCACGGAAAGAGTGCAGACTGCGGAACGCCTTATAGAAAGTCTCAGAACAGAGATCTTCCGCAAGCAGCTCCATATTGGAACTTTTCAACATATGATATACGAAAGCCAGTATTTTACGCTGATAACGACTCATCAGCTCGGAATATAACTCCAGGTTACCTTCCTTGATCTCTCGAATCAACTGGGAATCCGTCATTTGAGTGCGACCCCTCCTCGCCCATCCATGTGCTTCTCCCCGTTCGACTCTATCCATGTATTACCGAACAGGCACAAAAAAGTTGCGGTTCTCACCGCATATAAACAGCGTTCAGCGCCATAACTGGCCTTCCCGCCAAATTCCCCTATGTAATGGCAATTTCCCCAACGTTTCTACATTAACAGTATTTATTGTACAACGGTCTGCATCATCCTGGCAAATCCATTGGTATCCACAGAACCCGACCTGTCATTCATATGCGGTCATTTTCACGTTCATGACTTCATTTTGAGCCTTTTTGGTAACCCTTGCTTATATAGACGGACGACATACCGAAAAGGTTACAAAAATGTGATATTTATTTGATCTAAGGTATCCTAACAGATTAAGGAGGGAGATGTAAATAGAGGATGTAAGTTTAAGTGTAACTATTAACATATCAATGCCTTTCCCATAACTTTTTAAGACAAAAAAAAGACCGCTTACATAAGCGGCCATTGCTCACGTGGAGCAATACAGTTATTGGATAGGAGTGGAGAGAAACCATACTGTACCCTTATTATATGTATACGTTTTCATTTTGTCAACACTTTCAATAAAATTGTTTGAATTAATTATATCTTTCGGTAAATCAGGATAATACATCCTTTTTGTTCGTGACTAAAAATCAAATAACAAATTCAATATAACCTCACAAAAAAGAGGGCTTTCGCCCTCTTTCTCGTCTTATATCCACACTTGATAACCTAAGGAATCCAATAACGTCTTGGCTCGTTCCATATCTTCTTCCTGACGGAAAGACAGACGCATAATGCCCGGCACATCCACCCGGTTCTCGATAATCTCCAAGTTGCTCAAGTTGATGTCATTCGCCCCAAGCTCAGTTGCGATCTTACCGATCATACCCGGTGCATCCTGGACATCAGTATACAGATCAAATAACGGCGAAATCATGCCTTTGCGTCGTTCTGGTAATATACTGCGGAACTCGCGGGCCTGACGGAATGCCTCCTCTATGCCTTCACCGTTCTTATGCTCCAGCATATCCGTAAATGCCGTCATCTGGCTATTCCAGTCCTTAAGCAAGCCCAGCAGTACATCACGGTTGCTAAGCAAGATATCTCTCCACACAATCGCATCACTGGAGGCAATCCGGGTAATATCCCGGAAACCACCTGCAGCCAGCATTTTATACAGTGGATTCGACTCATTATATTCACGCACCTGATTCACCAGCGCAACAGCAATAACATGTGGCAGATGACTAATCGCCCCCACGATGTCATCGTGCAGCAGAGGTTCCACACGCACGATCTGTGCCCGCGTATACGCAAGCAGCTCAGACAGCCTGCTGTAGGCTTCCTCAGGTACATGTTCTGAAGGGGTTAAGACATAGTATGCATTCTCAAACAACACGGCTGAGGCCGCATCTACGCCTGCACGCTCCGACCCTGCCATAGGGTGACCACCAATGAAGTAAGCGTCAGTCAACCGCACATGCTCGGCACAAGCGGCAATGGAAGCTTTAGTGCTTCCTACGTCCGTGATGATACATCCTTTTTTCAATGGCAGCTTGGAGAGCTTTTCGAAATAGGATTCTAGCAAACCTACGGGAACGCACAAAAAAATAAAGTCGGCATCCTCTACCGCTTCTTCCAGAGAGAGCGTAGCATCATCCACTACACCGCTCGCTATGTACTTGTCCTTCAGTTCATCCAAGTGGGCGTAGCCCATCACGGTTACACCTGGCTTGCCTTTGAAGCAGAGCGCAAGTGAACCGCCGATGAGTCCTACACCAATCATTGCAATTTTTAGTTTCATGGGTCCTCACTCTTTCATCGCCAGTATTAAGGGCGTGCTACCGCCTTCTCAGCCAGCGTGTTCTCCAGTGCCGTGACAAATGCACGGTTCTGTTCTGATGTTCCGACGGACACACGAATGTAAGTTGGGTATACGTGGAATCCTGGGCGAACGATAATGCCTTGTTTGAGCAAGGATTGGAACGCAATTGCTGAAGGCATATCCAGATCAACCATAATGAAATTACCCTGTGAAGGGAAATACGACAATCCGAGCCGTGTAAATTCATTTTGCAGGTAATCCCGATCCGTTGCATTCCGCTTCGAGCACTCTTGAACAAAATCCTGATCCAGAAGTGCAGCAGTTGCCGCAACCTGTCCAAAACGGGAGGTGTTAAACGGTTCACGTACACGGTTAATCAAATCAATTATTTCGGGACGTGCAATGCCGTAACCGATCCGGAGCGAAGCCAAACCGTAGATTTTGGAGAATGTCCGCAGTATGACCAAGTTCGGATACCGTTCGATCAATGGTACGCTTTGCGGGTATGCTTCATCGGTTACGAATTCATAATAAGCTTCGTCCAGTATGACCATCACATGAGCAGGCACACGGTCCATAAAGGCTGTAAGTTCCTGCTCGGAGATAATCGTACCTGTCGGATTATTGGGATTACACACCCATACTGCTTTGGTTTTGTCGTTAATTTGCGCGAGCATCGCGCTCAGATCATGCGTGCCATCTTTCAGAGGCACTTCGATGGTCACGGCACCCTCAATATCTGCATTGCTTTTATATACGGAGAATGTCTGATCTGCCATGATGGTCTCGTCGCCCGGCAAGAAGAAAGCTCTTGTGATCAAAGCAATAATCTCATCGGAACCACAACCAAATATTAAGTTGTTCCGTTCAACGCCAAGATGCTTGGCAAGAACTCCCGTCAGCTCAACCGAGCTACCGTCTGGGTATATGCTTATATTAGTCATTTCTCTCGTAATGGCTTCCAGGGCGGCAGGAGAACTGCCGTAAGGGTTTTCGTTGGAGGCCAGCTTGATGACTTGTTCAAGCCCCAGTTCACGTTTCACTTCTTCAATCGGTTTGCCTGGCTGGTACACAGGCAGATTGACAATCTGGGATTTCGGTTTCAACCCGACCGCCTCCTGTTATTGAAATAATGTAAGACACGAATCAGCGTGCACCTTACGTGTCCAAAAGATGTCCTTTCAGGACATCCCTATCCCTTTAATTGTGCCACAAAGTTGCGAATTTGCAACAGTCCCGCTGCACGCGTATCCGGATTTTCAAGCAGAGGAATTGCATCTTCCACCTGACGAACAATGGCACTACCTACAACAACGCCATCGCAGATGCGGGAGAAATGTGCCACCTGCTCATGACTGGAGATACCAAAACCTACCGCTACAGGGAGGTCTGTCAGACTTTTCACCGTCTCAATGAAGCTCTCTACGCCATCAAAGAAAGAAGCTCTCTCTCCGGTTACCCCAAGGGAAGATACACAATAGATAAAACCACTCGCTCCCGTTACAATCCGCTCAATCCGGGCATTAGATGTAGGTGCAACAAGCGGCACCAGATGCACACCAGCACGATTTGCGCGTTCACGCATCTCTTCCGCTTCCTCAATCGGCAGGTCCGGAATGATCATGCCACTAATATCGTGTTTGACCAATTCATCAAAGAATACATCCAGTCCTGTCTGCAATACCGGATTATAATAGGTGAACAGTACAAACGGCAGTTTCACACCTGCCTTACGAGCTTTTGCTGCAGTTTCCATCACAGTACGAATGGTAATCTGGCTTTTCAGCGCACGTTCGGAAGCACGCTGAATGACTGGGCCATCTGCAAGCGGATCGGAATAGGGAACACCCAGTTCCAAAATGTCCGCTCCGGCCTGTTCAAGCTCCTTGATGATATCAATCGTTGTATCCACATCCGGGTCTCCCACGGTTAAAAATGGAATAAGTGCTGTGCGATTCTGTTGCTTCAATTGCTGGAAGGTCTGGTCCATCAGATTCATCCCAAGTCACCTCCCGTGTATTTCATGATCGATTCAACATCCTTGTCTCCACGTCCCGACAGACAAATGACTACAATATCATCTGCTGTAAGTTCAGGCGCCAGTTTGACAACTTGAGCTACCGCATGTGCAGACTCCAGAGCAGGAATGATTCCTTCCGTCCGACACAGGAGTTGCAGGGCATCCAGTGCTTCCTGATCCGTGATCGGTACATATTTTGCCCGTTCAATATCCTTGAGATAGGAATGCTCCGGACCAACACCCGGATAATCAAGTCCGGCCGAGATGGAATGCGCTGGCTGAACCTGTCCATACTCATCCTGCAACAGGTAACTCATAGATCCCTGGAATACACCATGCGTACCTTTGGTCATCGTCGCAGCGTGATACTCGGTTTCGACCCCTTTGCCTGCGGCTTCAACACCAACAAGCTTCACATCCTGATCACCGATAAATGGATAGAACATACCAATCGCATTACTTCCTCCACCAACAGCTGCTACAATTACATCCGGCAGACGTCCTTCGATCTCCTGAATCTGACGACGGGTCTCATCACCAATCACACGTTGGAAATTCCGCACCATCATCGGATATGGATGAGGACCAACCACTGATCCAAGCACATAGAACGTATCCTCCACATTGCTGACCCAGTAGCGAAGCGCTTCATTACCAGCATCCTTCAATGTCCGTGTTCCAGACGTCACAGGAATCACTTCTGCTCCAAGCAGCTTCATCCGAAATACGTTTAACTGCTGACGCTCTGTATCTTCTTCCCCCATAAATACTTTGCATTCCAATCCAAGCAATGCGGCTACGGTAGCCGTTGCAACGCCATGTTGACCTGCACCTGTTTCGGCAATAACTTTCTTTTTGCCCATCCGTTTGGCAAGCAAACCTTGTCCAATGGCGTTATTAATTTTGTGCGCGCCTGTATGATTCAGATCTTCACGTTTCAGATAAATTTTCGGTCCGCCCAATCGGCGTGACAATTGCTCTGCATGATACAATGGCGTTTCACGTCCAGAATACTCGCTTAGCAGATAGTTCAGTTCCTTGTTAAATTCCTCATCTTTAGAGAAGTGGCTATATGCCTCCTCCAACTCTATGAGTGCGTTCATTAGTGTCTCAGGTACAAAGCGGCCTCCGAAGTGACCGAAACGCCCGTGTTGATCCGGCAATTGATGTGTCATGCCTGCTTCACCCTTTCTACGAATGCTGTAATTTTGGCAATATCCTTCACACCTTCAGTCTCCACGCCGCTGGATACATCGACGCCGAAAGGTGCATATGTCTGTATTAGTTGTTGTACATTGTCCGGCTGCAAACCTCCTGCAACGAACAGAGCAATTTCGCGACTTTTCGCCCATTCCGCATAGGCAGGAATTCGCTCCCAGGCAAACGTTTTCCCGGAGCCCCCTCCATATAGAGGATCATGGGTATCAAGCAATATACCATCCACGAATTTATCATAACTATCAAGAGCCCTTATGGCTGCATCATCAGCTTCCGGTCCCGTTTCATCTTTCGGAAAAGAAAAAACTTTGAACACTTTGGCATTCCACCGCTGCTTCACCTGCTGGCAAAATTCCGCAGTCTCCTGTCCATGCAGCTGAATAACATCCAAGTGAGCAATCTCCATAATGTGTTCCAGCTCTTCGATCGTAGGATTCACAAATACACCCGCAAGCTTCGGCCGATCATAGGCAGACCATTCGAACAACACCGTTCTTAATGCAGCAGCCTGCTCGGGTTCGATTCGGCGGCGTGATTTGGCAAAAACAACACCAATGTAATCCACAGGCAAGTTTATCATCGATTTTAGCACTTCAACGTCCTGAAGTCCACATATTTTTACGGCCGTTGGCAGCGGGTTTCTCAGTTCTGACATACTGTCGCCTGTGCCATCTTGTATGGAAGTATTCATCATTTGGGTCCCATTAGATCATATACAGCCGCCTCGACATCATCCTTGCGCATGAGATGCTCACCTACGAGAATACCATGAACACCGGCCTGGATCAGAGGTACGGTTGATTCTGGTCCGTCAATACCACTTTCGCTAATCAAGGTAACGCCACTTGGAATCAATTCCATCAAATCCAGTGTCGTGTTCAGACTGGTTTCGAATGTTTTCAAATTACGATTGTTGATGCCCACAAGAGTTGCCTGTGGAATTTCCAAAACTTGCTCCAGCTCTGTCCGATCATGGACTTCAATCAAGGCATCCAGCCCCAGACTTCTAGCAAATTCCAGATATTGACGAATCTGTTCTGGTGTCAGAATGCTGGCAATTAGCAATACCGCGTCCGCACCCAGTAGTCTTGCCTCGGCAATCTGTCGTTCATCTATAATAAAATCCTTGCGTAACAGCGGAATGTTCACCGCCTGATGAATCGCCTGCAAGTACTCGTTGCTGCCTTGAAAATACGACACATCCGTTAATACGGAGATGCAGTCTGCACCCGCTCGCTCATAAGCAGCAGCAATCTCTACCGGATGAAAATCCGGACGAATTAACCCTTTGGATGGCGAAGCTTTCTTCACTTCAGCAATAAGGCCGAGTTTGCGATTACGTCCGCTAGATAGTGCTTGTTCAAACCCCCGGGTTGCGGGTAGTTTTTCGATTTTTTGAATAGCTTCATCCATGTTAAATGTCTGTGCCAGAACTTCAACTTCTTTATGTTTGGTTGCAACGATTCGATCAAGATACATGACTGTACGCCTCCGTTGTATGAATTAACTGTTCAAGCTTCCCGGCAGCTTTGCCCGAATCTACCGCTTCTGCGGCAAGTGTCACCCCTTCAGCAATGCTATCTGCAAGACCGGATACATAGATGCACGCTCCGGCGTTCAACAGAACGACATCACGGTAGGCACTCTGCTCACCCTGGAAGATCCTCTTAATAATTTCGGCATTCTGTGCCGCATCTCCTCCAAGTACCGCTTCAAGCGGATGCAGAGACAATCCCATGTCACGTGGATCAATATCGTAGGTGTGTACTTCCCCATTGCGAAGTTCAGATACCTGAGTTGGCGCCGAGATGCTGATTTCATCCAGACCATCATGGCTGGCCACGACCAACGCTCTTTTGAGACCAAGACGATTCAGTACTTCAGCAATCATCGGCGTCCGGGAACGATCATACAGACCCAGCAATTGGCGATCTGCTCCCGCAGGATTCGTTAAAGGTCCGAGCATGTTGAAAATAGTCCGAACACCCAGCTCTTTTCTTGGTCCTGCCGCATGTCGCATAGAAGGGTGATATACCTGGGCAAAACAGAAGCAGATTCCGATATCATCCAGACATTGTCTGGCCTGCTCCCCGTTCAGATGGATATTTACACCGAGTGCTTCTAATACATCTGCACTTCCCGCTTTGCCTGAAGCTGAACGGTTGCCATGTTTGGCGACCCGAACCGAGACGGCAGAAGCAATGATTGCGGATGCTGTGGAAATGTTGAATTTGTGAATCCCCGATCCACCTGTTCCACACGTGTCCAGCAAGCCGCTGCCATCCGTTAGAATTCGTCCGCCCTGACCACGCATGGCTTCAGCAAAACCAGTGATCTCATCCACCGTTTCCCCCTTCATCCGCAGCGCCATCAACAAACCTCCGATTTGAGCCGGTGTTGCCTCACCTCTCATAATGGAGTACATCAAATCTCGTGCTTCGGCTTGCTCCAGATGGCTGCCCTCCAAAATCTTCGCCAAACCATTCTTCATGCCATCCTCGCGTGTAATCTCAGCAATCGGAGTTACAGGGTTCTCATTCATTATCGGGTTTATGTTCATCTCCGGTCTCTCCTCTCTCAGTTCTTAGCGGCCGCTGGTGTGACAAAGTAGTCTGCATTCGCCAGTCTCAACGTGCTGTCCTTTTCTTTGGCAGGAAACATGGCTTCTGCTGTTCGAATCGCCTTGAGCAATGCTTTAGCTTTGTTAACCGTTTCCTCATATTCCTTCTCAGGTACAGAATCCCATACGATTCCCGCTCCGGCCTGTACATATGCTTTTCCTTTTTTGAAAATAATCGTACGAATTGTAATACAGGAGTCCATGTTACCCGAGAAACCAAGATATCCGATTGCTCCTGCATAAGCACCCCGTGCCTCTTTCTCCAGTTCTGCGATAATCTCCATTGCTCGCAGTTTCGGTGCACCGGATACGGTACCTGCTGGCAAGCATGAGAGGAACGCATCGAAGAAATCCTTGTCTTCTCTAAGCTCGCCCGTAACGTTGGATACCATGTGCATCACGTGAGAATACCGTTCAATCTCCATGAACATGTCACACTTCACACTGCCGAAGCTGGATACCCGGCCCAGATCGTTACGACCCAGATCAACCAGCATCAGATGCTCCGCGCGTTCTTTCTCATCCTGAAGTAGATCAGCAGCAAGTGCACGATCTTCCGCCTCTGTTGCTCCCCTTGGGCGTGTGCCAGCAATCGGACGTGTCTCCACACGATTCCCGTCCACCTTGACCAGCGCTTCAGGGGAAGTACCCACGATAATCTCATCATCCATTTTGAGATAGTACATATAAGGTGAAGGATTCAGGGTCCGAAGCACACGATACACGTGAAGCGGAGAAACTTCCGTATCAATGTGGAAACGCTGGGACAATACCACTTGAAAAATATCACCTGCGCGAATGTAATCTTTGGCTTGCTCCACATTACCGATAAATTGCTCCTTCGTGAGGTTGGAGCGAATATCCCCCAGTTCCACGTCTCCCGGAATGGAACGCGGATTCAAGTTCTCCCCTGGTCCTTGCTGCTGCAAACGTTCTGCGGCCTGCTCCAGCTTCTCCGAAGTCACTGCATACGCTTGACGTATCTCGTCATCCGTTGCACCGTCCTTGACGTGTACATTACCAACGAGCAGCATCTGCTGCTTCACATGGTCAAACACGATAATCTGGTCACAGAACATAAAACGAATGTCATCCATATTCAGGTCATCCAGCGCGTGAGCTGGAAGTTTCTCATAATAGGAGAGCAGATCATATCCGAAGAAACCAATTGCCCCTCCTGTGAATGGTGGCAGTTCATCATCTTTTGGGCTGCGATACTTACGCAGCAGTGCTTTCAGTTCTTCGATCGGTTTGCCTGGCAATTCACGAGTTTTCCCTGCTTCTTCTACAACAATCCGACCCTTCTTGGCCGAAATCATCAGGAACGGATCTGTACCGATGAACGAGTATCTCGCCCATTGGATCCCCCCCTCTACACTTTCCAACAGGAATGCCCGGTCGTTGTCAGCATAACGGCGGAATATTCGAATCGGAGTCTCCATATCTGCCAGAATCCGTTTGACTACCGGAATCAGATTATACTCATTTGACATTTTCAGTACTTGATTAACGTTTGGCGTTATCATCAGATCACGTCCTTTCAGATTTAGGTAAGTTCAACTAAAGAGGTTTACACTGAGCACTTCGATGACAGAACAACCTTCCGATCACTGTTATCCCCAGATTTTTTTGATTCCCTTTCAAAAGGGAAAATCCGGTGATAAATGTGAACGCTCCGCTTCTTCAGGTTATTTCTGTCCTCTTCGTTTTTGTGTAAAAGTTTAGTTGAACTTATAGGGGTAGAAGAAGCAATTCAATATACGAAAAAAACCTCTACCATCAGGTAGAGGTTTGGTTATAAGCTGTATTCAACAGGGTGATGCTTCATAAATAACAAGTCCCTATACTTCGCTGTCGGATTATTCACAGGTCGCTGAATGGGTGCATCTCACATCATCCAATTCGGGAAAATAAATTCAGTTATAACACTTCAACTACTCATGCCAATATTTTGTGGAATATAGGAGAGTGCATTGATTGTGTTTATACCAAAATATATCAAAACAAAATGTCCTATGACACGTTTGTTTTCCCTGTTCCTGTTACCTATTCCGTAGCACGACGTACCGTGAATCAGTTGACCGGTTTCTGTTGCCCCGGTTACCACCCACTGGACTCTGCTATATACTCCACTAGCTCAGCTGCTCTCAGCTCAATCTCTACTCTACTCAACTGGTTCTCACTATACATCATTATGATCGGTTTGACAACCCACTACTTATGAGCCAGAAGGTGCTGCCAAATCCGGGCGTAATGCCTGTGCTCCGTTCAGATACACATGATTGATTTCATTCTGCGATTTATTCGTATTCACATGAACCATGAAACGAATGCATTGCGCCAAGGCACCTTGAACTGGAACCTCCAGTGCACACATTAGTGGTACCAGTTCCCAGCCATCCAGTTGGCGAATAGCTTTTGCAGGGAAAGCAGCATCCAGATCCCCAGTTAACGTAATCCACACACTGCAGATATCTTCCGGTTGAATCTCATTGCGATCCACGATCTCCTGCAACAATACAGCCGTTTCCTTCAAAATCTGTTCTTCGTTGTTCTGCGTGACTGTTGTAGCCCCGCGAATTCCCCGTGTGACCATTGCTGTTATTCTCCCTTCCTGAGCATTTCAATGACGTCCCGAACTGCCGACACAGGTACGTCCTTCACAATTCTTGCAGCCCCAATCCGATCAGGAATGATGAACACCATATGACCTTCACGGAACTTTTTGTCATGCATCATCGCTTCCATTAATGCATCCGTGTCCAGATGCGCAGGCATCGTTGTCGGAAGGCGAAGTGAACGCAACATGCGGACTGTATCTTCATAGAGACCTGCTGGCGCACCAAGCTTCTCACCAAGCAATGCTGAACCAGCCATACCGATGGAAATCGCTTCTCCGTGTAGGAATTCTCCATAACCGGCAATCGCTTCAATGGCATGACCAATCGTATGTCCCAGGTTCAACAACGCACGTTCTCCATTCTCACGTTCGTCTCTGGATACAATCTCTGCCTTAATACCACACCCACGCTCCAAGCCGTATCCCAGTGCTTCCGGATTAAGCGCAAGCAACTCTTCCGCATGCTCCTCACACCAATGTGCAAAAGCCTCATCACGGATCAGCCCGTGCTTCAACATCTCTGACAAACCTGCCGAAACATCCCGTGGCGGCAAGGATTGAAGTGTGTCCACATCATAGAGTACAAGCTCGGGCTGGTGGAATGCACCGATCATATTTTTGGCCAGCGGATGATTGACAGCCACCTTGCCGCCTACACTGCTGTCATGCGCCAAAATCGTTGTAGGTACTTGAACAAACTTGATTCCACGCATATATGTAGCGGCAACAAAACCAGCCAGATCACCTACGACACCACCACCCAGGGCCAGAATCGCAGAACTCCGATCCAGTTTGCCTTCAATAGCAACGGTCATCATATCCTGGTACACCGAAAGGGATTTCGATGTTTCGCCAGAGGGCACAACCGCCGATACGACTGTATAACCAGCCGTACGCAGCGTTTGTTCCAAACCTGACAAGTATTTGGGAGCCACATTTTCATCTGTAATGATGAGTAACGGACTTTTTTTGGTTAAGCCATATTGCTCAAAATATTGAGGGGCTTGTGCCAATAGGCCGCTACCAATCAGAATCGGATATGAGCGTTCCTCCAACTGTACCGTCAGCTGACGCATATTAGTAATTCTCCAGTTGAGCGTTATAGCTGGCAACATTAGCACGGATCTCTTCCATGGAATCCCCGCCGAATTTCTCCAGGAATGCCTTGGCAATCTCCCACGCTACAACATGCTCCATAACGACACTCGCTGCTGGTACAGCACAAGCGTCCGAGCGCTCAACCTGAGCCGTAAATGCTTCTTTTGTATCAATATCAACACTTTGCAGTGGCTTATACAACGTTGGGATCGGCTTCATCACACCACGTACAACCACTGGCATGCCGTTCGTCATACCACCTTCGAATCCACCCAGACGGTTCGTTGCCCGGTGGTAGCCGCGCTCATCCGTATGCATGATCTCATCATGCACCTGTGATCCGCGAATGACTCCGGCTTCGAATCCGATACCAATCTCCACACCTTTGAATGCATTAATGGACATTACGCCTTGAGCGATTCGTGCATCCAGCTTGCGATCGTATTGGACATAACTACCAAGACCAATAGGTACACCTTCAACGATACATTCCACGATTCCTCCGATGGAATCGCCTTCTTGTTTAATCTGGTCGATGTAGGCTTCCATCTTCTTCTCTGTCTCAGCATCCGTAACACGTACAGAGGAAGCTTCTGTCACAGCGATCAGTTCATCAATCGGAAGGTCCTGATACGGAGCTTCGATCTCTCCAATACGAAGTACACGTCCAGCTACCTTGATTCCGAATTCTGCCAGGAATTGACGTGCAATGGCACCACATGCCACACGGACTGTTGTCTCACGGGCACTGGAGCGCTCCAGTACGTTACGCAAGTCTTTGAGATTATACTTGAGTCCACCGTTCAGGTCAGCGTGTCCAGGACGAGGACGATGAACGCGACGTTTCTCTTCGTCACTGCCTTCGATCGGCTCAATATTCATAATATTCTGCCAATGTTTCCAGTCGTTATTTTGAACAACCAGTGCTACTGGAGCACCTGTTGTATATCCGTGACGGATACCACCAACGAAATTTGCTTGATCCTTCTCGATCTGCATCCGGCGTCCACGGCCATATCCCTTTTGTCGGCGGTGAAGCTGGAAATTCAGTTCTTCAAAATCAATCGTCAAATTACTTGGCAATCCTTCAATAATAGCGGTCAATTGGGGTCCGTGCGTCTCCCCTGCGGTTAAATAGCGTAAACTCATAATACGTTCCCCCTTTAAACTGTTAAACTTCACATTGCTAAAATCCCATAATTTCTTTGCTTATTATAGTATAGCTGACCGGCTTTGACAAGAAAGTCGGCTCTTTCTTGTACTTGGTATACAAATAACCGCCTGAACACATGTACATGTGCTTCAGACGGCTGAACAACCAGTATCGTTATTTTTTCCGATAGAAAAATGTCTCTGCTGTCTCCAGACCATATTGTCCCGGGGAGAAGATCTGCTCCGTACTGCCCACAAACAAAATACCGCCTGGACGCAAACTTGCTGCAAATTTGTGATACAACAGGTTTTTGGCTTCCTCGGTAAAATAGATCATGACATTCCGGCACACAATCAGATCGTACCCATCATCAAAACGGTCCACCAGCAAATTTTGTTTCATGAACTTGATCGAATTTTTGAGTTGCTCATCAATACGGTATACCAAGCCATCCTGCTTGAAGTAACGGTTCGCCGTTTCCTTTGGCACATCCTTAAGTGAGCGTTCCATGTAACGCCCTTCCTTGGCTTTGGCCAATGCACCTTCATCCAGATCACTTGCCGTAATGGAGCTTTCCTTCAAAATGCCCATCGTGTCCAGAATCATGGCGAGTGTGTAAGGTTCTTCACCTGTTGAACAGGCTGCACTCCAGACTTTGACACGACGTTTGGATCCCAGCAGCTCAGGCAGGATCTCGTCCCGCAACACTTCCCAACGATTGGGATTACGCCAGAATTCCGACACGTTAATCGTCATACGGTCAAGGAACTCGTAGAACAATGATTTATCTTTCTGCATAGCATCAAAAAAGTTAGAAAATGTATGAAACCCGTTTTTGTTGCGAAGTGTGGTCAGCCTTCTTTTCATCTGGCCTTCCTTGTATTGAGCAAGATCAATGCCTGTGCTCTCTTTGATTTTACGAATGAATCCGGTGTAATCCGGGTCTAGTAGTTGTTCTTGCTCCAGCATCGTGTATCACCCTTTTGGCTAATAATTACAACCAGGCTGCGATGCTCTTGTCGTATACCACCAGTTCATCTGAAGCAAAGAAATTTGCTGCTTCACGGGAAGCACTTTCCGGTGAATCTGCCCCATGAATCAGATTGTGTGGTGTGTGGCTGGCGAAGTCTCCGCGAATGGTACCCGGAGCTGCTTCCTTCACATTGGTTTTTCCGATGACGATGCGCGCAAGCGCCACAATATCGTCCCCTTCCCACACCATGGCAAATACAGGCCCTGATGTGATAAAACGAACCAAATCATCGAAAAACGGTTTGCCCTCATGTTCAGCATAATGGCGTTTTGCCTGATCCTCAGACATCTGCACCAATTTGCCTGCCACCAACTTAAATCCTTTGTCTTCCAGACGGCTAATAATTCGACCGATCAATCCACGCTGCACACCATCCGGCTTCACCATCAAAAATGTACGATCCATCAGCTCACTCCTCACTCACGGTTCAAAGTTAATCACTATGTAAACGCAATCCCTCTGATTGTAACATACATGTCCAAATCCTCCCAATGAGGAATCTCACAGTTCTGTTCATCTTAGGGTATGAGCAATCCGAGAGTCGAAGGTCATACAAAGTTTAATGCGTACGTTTAACCACAAAATGAGCGATATCACGCAGGTTTTTGGTCGTCTTGATGTTAGGTAGCTGATCGAGAGCATCGAGCGCTTTCTTCATATATCGGTCAGCAAGGGCTTCTGCTTTAGCAATTCCTTGACTTTGGCGAATCATTCCAATTGCATCCGATGCACTTGCCCGTCCTTCTTCATGCTGGACACGGGAAATCTCCTTAAGCAAAGGTTCCCGCAGATCGGATTCTTCCAGAGCATAAAGTACAGGAAGAGTAATATTCCCTTGCTTCATGTCACTGCCAGGTGGCTTGCCAAGTTGTTTCTCGGTACCTACCAGATCAAGTACATCATCTTGAATCTGAAAAGCCATCCCCACATTGTATCCGTACGTATACAGCAGGGAAGATACATGCTCAGGCGCACGTGTAGCCAATGCCCCTAACTGACAGCTAACCGCAATCAGAAGTGCTGTTTTGCGGCGAATCCGCAGTAGATAATTACGAACACTTTGCCCCGTATTGAAAAAGTCCCGAATTTGCTCCATCTCACCAATGGACATCTGTACCATGGCTTTGGCAAGGATACGATGAATAGCTGGATCGGATAATCCGGCAGTCATTTCAAGTGCCTTACCGTAGATATAGTCTCCAGTGTACATGGCAATCCGATTATCCCATTTTGACTTCACCGTAGGTTTACCTCGGCGTGTCTCCGCATTATCAATAACATCATCGTGAACGAGGGATGCCGAATGAATGAGTTCCAGAGGAACCGCAACCAGCTTCAGACGTTCAATGTCGTATGTACCAAATTTCCCACCAAGTAACACAAAAACGGGCCGCAACCGTTTTCCTCCTGCTTTGAGCAAATGAAGTGACGTTTCACTCAGCAGCTTCTGTTCTCCTCGAACACTGCGATACAACTCTTTCTCAATGTAATCCATGTCCTTTTTTAACAACCCGAAAATATCCAATAGTTTCATTCGTTCACCCGTATCAGCGTATTGTCAGTCCATAAATTCATGCTTACCTTCCCCTCCAGCAAGTCGGGCCTGCAGGCATTACGAAAAACCCGGCTTACCGTTCTTGCTTGTGTTTTTCTATAAGGTAATCTAACGTATTTTTCTTCTCCGAATGTCATAGCCGACACCCGAAAATTAAACTCTGCGACTTGTTCTGAAACAATATACAGAAGTTGCCGGAGCATGGGTCAAGACTGTGGTTCATGAAGACTCACCATCAGCACTCACCAATACCCCGGGATTCGGGGGACAAATAAACCGAGCAACACTTTGGCAAAAAACAGCCTTGTATCGAACTCAGTCGTTATCCCCGTTCATCCGGTTCTCCCCATCTTGTAAACAGTTGATGTGGGATGCGCAAGCTATCCAGCACTTTCCCCACCAAAAACAGAATCAACTCATCCATCGTCTGAGGTTTGTAATAAAAAGCAGGCATAGCCGGTATCATTCGTACACCAAGACGAGAAAGCTTCAGCATGTTCTCCAGATGGATTGCATGAAGAGGCGTCTCACGTGGTACGAGGATCAATGTTCTTCCCTCTTTCATCATAACATCAGCTGCGCGAGACATCAGATTATCCGACGATCCCTGCGCGATGGAGGAAAGAGTTCCCATCGAACATGGCATGATAATCATGCCGTCGGCCAGATAAGAACCACTGGCAATGGAGGCCCCTATATCACTCACAGGATGATAGATCAGAGAACCGGCACGGTTGCCGAATTTTTCTTCCAGCACCGCGTCCCGATTCGTCACATCCCAGTCCAATTCTTCTTTCAGTACACGCCACCCTGCATTGGATATGACCAGATGAACGTTATATTCCAAATCAAGCAGCGTTTCAATTAATCGAACGCCATATATGCTGCCACTCGCTCCGGTAATTCCGACAACCAGTCGTTTATTGTCCGGCTGCTGCACCATTTATTTCACCGCCAGATCAATCAGAGTGAACGTAAATACGATTATACTAAGCAAACTGTTCATGGTAAAAAACGCCGTTTGAACACGGCTCATATCATTAGGCGATACGATATAGTGTTGGTAGAACAGAATTCCATACGTCACCAACATACCTGCGCCATACCACCAGCTCAGATCTGTCATCAACAATAACGCAAGAAAACCGATTGCAGTAATCACATGGAAGAACTTAGCGATCTGCAAGGATTTAACTAGGCCAAAACGGGAAGGTATGGAGTGAAGACCTTCTCCTTGATCAAATTCCAGATCCTGACAGGCATAGATAATATCAAAACCCGCTGTCCAGAACACAATCGTAACGTACAGCACAATCGCTGTCCAATCCATCGTTCCTGTTACAGCTACCCAGCCACCAAGTGGTGCCAAACCAATCGTCATCCCAAGAACGACGTGGCATAACCATGTGAATCGTTTGGTGTACGAATACAGTACCAACATAAACACAGCAATAGGCAAAAGCTGCATGGATAATACATTAAGATTGGATGAGGCCCAGAATAACAATATAAATGAGATAATGACAAATATAACAACTTCCCCATTTTTCAACAGTCCTGCCGGGATGGCTCTCATCGCGGTACGCGGGTTTTTGCCATCAATCGCTTGGTCAATAATTCGGTTCAAACCAAAAGCCGCACTACGTGCGCCGACCATCGCAAGCAATACCCACATGATCTGCATCCAGCTTGGGAAGGTATCATTCACTACCATGGAGCCCAGGATGGCCCCCATAAATGCAAAAGGTAAAGCAAAAAGCGTGTGTTCAATCTTGATCATTTCTAAAAAGATGCGAATTTTCCTAAACATGCTGATTCTCCTTGGTTCCAATATGCAGTGCCGCTATACCTCCGGTCAGAGGGTAGGCCTGCACTTGTTGTAATCCAGTTTCTGCAAAAATGTCTGCCAGTTCCTGCCTTCCCGGAAAAATGGCCAGTGAGTCCGGCAGCCATTTGTACTGCTCAAAACTTTTAGCAAACACTTTGGCAAGATTTGGTAAAACCTTCTCAAAATAAAAATAATAAATGCCTTTGAACGGCTGCCATGTTGGCTTGGACAATTCCAGGCACACCACCATACCGCCCGGTTTGACCACACGTTTCATTTCAGACAGCACTTGTCTGAGATCAGGTACATTACGCAGCCCGAATCCGATCGTCACATAATCAAATGAATTGTCTTCAAAAGGAAGTGACATGGCATTTCCCTGTGTCAGGGTAATCTGCTTTTGACGTTGCACCGCATTGATCTTTGTCTGGCCGACCTCCAGCATGTTGCTGCTGAAATCAAGTCCGTGCATGTGCCCCGTTTCACTTGCCTCTGCCATAGCAAGCGTCCAGTCACATGTGCCGCAGCACAAATCAAGACCGGTATCGCCTTTGGACATATTCATCTTTTTCATGGTGAATTTACGCCAAGCCTTATGCCTGCGGAAACTTAGAATATCATTCATGACATCATATTTTCCGGCTATACTCTGAAAAACCGAATGGACATATTCTTCTTTCGGTTTGGTCTCTCCGCTCCCCATTCGTCTGTCTCCCCCTCAATCTTCCCTTACTGCCGCATGTGAAGGCTGCAAATATGCCAAGTAAGGCTCTAGAATTGCATGTATCTCATGCAAGCCCATCCGCCCTTCCTCGTCTTGCAACAACAGTTGAATGCGGTGTGTACACTCGCGAAGCTTGTCCAGCAAAACCTCGCCAACCCTATGCCTCAGCACCATAGCGTTCCATGCACGTGCATCCGGTTCAGACTGACGCAATACACTGCGCTCATCGTCATTACCATGCTCGTATATGTGCCAGTATGCATAGCTGTGAAGATATTGTTTTGCGTCATTCATCCGCTTCAGTTCTTCCACGATCGTTTCGCAGGAGCTGAATTCGGTCAACAGGCTGTTCCATAATGTCTCTTCGTTATGTTGAATCATGCCTGTAAATGAAAGAAACAGCTGCATCCTCAGCTGTACCGTTTCACGCAAGTATTCGTCAGCCGAAACGAGAAGCTTCTTCATCCGTTCATACAGCGTCATCTTGCGTGCGTTCACTCCGGATACAGCACCACTGAGTTTGCCAATCATTTCAATTCTGCCCGCTTGGGCAAGCAATTGATAAAAACGGCTACTTAAATAATCCCCGGCGAGTACATTCAACTGGCGTGAACGCATCTCCTGCTCTCTCCGCTCACCGGAAATGGTATCGATTCGATCATGCGTATCCATGGCCAACTGAACGAGCGAAGTTGCAAGAGCATATAACTCTTGATGCACCTTTTCGTCTGTGCGGCCCACAAATACCTGCAACAGACGTGCCCGGCTATCCGGAAATGATGGGATTTCCGTATGTTGTCGAATCATGTCGTAATCCGTATATTTCTTTGCTAGTTGGGGTACGCGATATGAATTCATTCTCAGCCTCCGAGCCTTAACATTGTTAAACCATTTCTGCACTACAATCTTATATATTATAGCATATGTTGAACGGGCACGCACTGAATCCTGCTATTCTATTAGCCCTGACTTGTCATTTCGAATTGCTTCTTCCAGAGTTCGGTCTCCATCAAATGAAACCAGTCCTTCAATTCATCTGAAAAGGCCGCACTTTTCCAGTTCCGTAATGTTTCAATCGCATACAGAGGCCACTCTCCACGCCGAATATCAGCAGCAAGTAACAGATGTCGTTTATGCATCCATTCATCTTCTGCCATCACACGCAGCAGCACCTGATCCACGTTATCCAGACTCCGAAAGCCCAGATCCGCTACAGCTGCCATATTCTCATAGATTTCAGTGTAACTTGTACTCGTTCCTTTAACTTTGAGGTCCAGTGTCAAAATGGACTGTTTCCACTCCACTCTTGCAATGGGGGTAGATAGTTGCATGGAGCTTAGGACATCAACCAGATTATCATTCGTTAGCTGACCTGGATGATGTGATGCAGAGACAGGTTGTACGTTTTCCCCGCCCCATGTACGCATATGTAAGGTTTGTATCGCAACAAGCAGAAAGACCGCCGCAACCGTTGCCAGGATTGAAGCAGTAACAATCATCCGCGGTTTCATATACGCCTCCCTGCCTTTACCTGTTAGTGTAGTCTGTCCGGTAAAGGCTCATACCTCATTGTACAATGAAAAAAAGCAGGCTATGCCTGCAATCTTCATTTGATTGTATTCAATCTGTCCATTACTCCGATTCAATCTGTCCATGCTTGGTAATCAGCGTGGCTTTGCCCCGGATTTTAATAGCTGAAGTATGGGTAGTAAATTGGGCAAACATTACTTCACCTTTGTCCAATTTCTCGGTGTGGTGAAAACGTGTATCCTGACCTCGGGTTAATCCGATCACCTGGACACCATTTTCCTCTGCCTTAATTACAATATAATCATTGCCGGTTGGATGATCCATCACGCATGTCCCCTTCTTTAGTTCGATAGCGTTAATGATGATTAAGATTGATTCATTTGTCAACCTGCACCTTATACGAATGAACCGCAAGAATCGGCTACCCTCGGGTCATACTAAAGTTGTACAGCCACAGAAAGGAGAATTTGCATGAAGTACACCCCTGCCGCACTTACAGACGAGCATATTCATCAGTTAAAAGAAATCGAACAGCATCTGTCTGCAGCTGCTGGCGAAGAACTGATTCTGGTTGCTTATACCGGGCAACCGGATGATCCTGAGCACCCGCATAACCGCAAGAATCATCGTTAAAGGGCAAAAGAAAAGGCCGTGAACAAGTCACGGTCTTTTTGTCGACATATGGAATATGTAGAAATCTTATTTAATTCCGTCTTTGAGCGCTTTACCTGGTTTGAATGCAGGAATTTTGCTCGCAGGAATTTCGATTTCTTCACCTGTTTGCGGGTTGCGTCCTTTACGTGCAGAGCGCTCGCGAACTTCGAAGTTCCCAAAACCAACCAATTGTACTTTATCTCCGCTTTGAAGAGCCTCAGAGATTGCTTCGAATACGGCATCAACCGCTTTCGTTACATCTTTCTTGGACAATTCAGTCGCTTCGGATACGTGTGTAATCAAGTCTGATTTGTTCATTTGTTTTTCACCTCCTGTATCAATGTCCTGAATGTTATACTGTGTTTCCGTTTTATAGCGAAATATACGTTCATACGCAAAAAATCTACGTACATCTTGAGCGCTGAACACAAATCTCCGCCTGCGGTCAACAGTCATTTTCGGCAGAATGTCGTCTGAAACCACGCGCATTTCAGACGCCGAACAAATTTCATACTAATACAGACAGCCCACAATTTCAAGTCCGGTTGCGGTTTAAGACGTAAAATGTAACCGCCAGGGCAAGCACCAGAACCCCACCTTTTACAATATCATGTGTGAAATACTGTACGTTCATCATCGTTAAACCGTTCACAAGTACACCAATCAGAACCGAACCAATGAAGGTTCCGATGACATTGGGTTTACCCGCACCAAACACAGAGAAGCCAACAAACACTGCAGCTACGGATTCCATTAACAACGGCGATCCCGCATCAATTTGACCAGATCCTACTTTGGAAGCATAGATGATACCCCCGATTGCTGCAAACACTCCAGCGGCTACATAGGCGAGTGTACGCACCTTTTTCACCTTGATTCCGGACAAACGTGCAGCTTCCTCATTACCGCCTGTAATATACATCTGGCGACCATATTTCGTATACGTCAAAAAGATATGCACACCTATTACGGCAATAAGTAGCATGATAACCGATATAGGCATACCAAGCCATTTTCCCTGCCCTATAAGCAGGAATGTCGGGTCCATCTCTCCCGCAGCTTTGCTCCCATCAGGGAACTGCATGTGATTGTAAATGGTATATCCCTGTGCATACGTTTTGTGAATACCTCCGATGATGTACATCGTGGCAAGGGTTGCGAGCAAATCCGGAATACGCAATTTTACAATGAGCAACGCGTTCAGTAAACCAATAACAGCGCCAATGATTAGTGGCACAATAATGACAATTGCCAGTGGTTGTTGATACCAGATCATTAACGAAGCAGTAACGACGGTGGTCAATGAGACAGTCGCCCCTACCGAGAGATCAAATCCATCAACAATGAGAGATAACGTAACACCGATCGCTACAAACGTAACGATAGAGATCGAGCCCAAAATATCGGTTAAGTTACTGTACGTAAAGAAATAAGGCAATTTAATGCCAAAAAATGCGATAACACCTATGATGACTATAATCGCCCCGTAACGGAACGCAAAATCCAGTGATTTATCCTTCATGATTGCACCTCTTGTCCACCGCTTGCATAGTATAGCAGCTGTTCTTGGTTAGTCTCGCCTCGTTTGAACTCTTTTACAATAACACCCTCGCACATGACAGCGATTCGGTCACCAATTCCCATGCCTTCATCCAGTTCACAGGTGAAATAGATTACACCCTTGCCCGCCAAAGCCAGTTCATTGATGATGCGGAAAATGTCACTTTTCGCCCCAATATCTACGCCTTTGGTTGGTTCATCAAATATAAATACATCTGCATCCGCATTAAGCCATTTACCTATGGCTACCTTCTGCTGGTTACCACCGCTTAAATATTTTACTTCCTGCTTCACGGACGAAGTCTTGATTCCGAGCTGTTTCACCAATGACTCCGCATTCTGACGCTCCCGCTTGCGGCTTACGAAACCTAATGTACTGAGACGGCTTAGCAAAGGCAGGCTTAAATTTCGTTCCACGTTCTCCTGGATCAGGATTCCTTGTTTACGTCGCTCCTCCGGTACAGAAACAATCCCCAGCGCCGCCGCATCCGCAGGCTGAGACAGACGGAGATTACGGTTGTTAAGCCGGATCTCGCCTCCCTCCAGCCGATCTGCACCAATCAGCAAACGAGAGCTTTCCGTTTTACCCGCGCCTACCAGACCCACCACAGCGAGGACTTCACCTCGGCGTACAGAGAGGTTAACACCTTTGACCTTCACTCCACGACGAAGCCCACGTGCCTCCAACAGCAGTTCCCCCACGGGTGCTTCCGTCTTTGGAAATTCTTCTTCGAATGGTTTACCTAACATCTGTGTAACCAAATCGTTGATCGTAAGTCCCTTTGCTTCACCAGTAAATACGTGTTGCCCATCTCTCATAACCGTAACGCGATCACAGTGACCCGTCACTTCAGCAAGACGATGGGTAATGAAAATACAAGCTACTCCCCGTTCCTTCAACAGATGTACAATCCGGAAAAATGCATCCGTTTCTTCCTGACTCAGCGGTGCAGTAGGTTCGTCAAAAATGATGACCTTGGCATCCTGAATCAAAATCCGTGCCAGCAGTATCATTTGTTTTTCTGCAAGCGTCAGATCAGCCACTTTTTGGTGAACGGATATGTCCGCCCCTAATTGCTTCAACGCTTCAATCGCGCGCTGTTGCAGTTTTCGTGGACTCTTCCACCAACCTCCAGCAGATGAAGCCAACTGATCCAACATAATGTTCTCCGCAGCCGTCAGCTGTGGCACTAATGCAGCATCCACTTCCTGATAGACACAGTGAATCCCACTTGCCTTCGCGTCTCCCGGAGAACTTAAATGAAGTGCTTGTCCACTCAACTGAATCGTTCCCTGATCCAATGGATAGGCACCGGACAAAATTTTCATTAACGTGCTTTTACCGGCACCATTGGCACCCAGCAGCGCATGAATCTCCCCACCTTTTACAGAGAAATCCACATCCTTCAGTGCAGGAATACCTGAAAACTGCTTGTGGATATGTTCCATTTGAAGCAGTATCGGTGCAGTGCTCATGATGTTAACCTCCATTCGTTCCCTTCCGGGAGCGTCCCTTTTTTCATCCAGACCACACATATCTTCATTATGGTTGAAAAAGCGCGCCTTGCGGCGCGCTTCCGATACGCTGCTTATTTAGCAGTAATTCCGTATTCACTCATCCAGTCCTTGATTCCTTGTGTGCTGCCACCCCAACCTTCAACGAACTCTGACAGCTCCGAAGTGGAGATTTGTTTATCTGGCAGAGCTTCACGTTGAACATAGACCGGGTTAAGAACAACTGCATCTTCTGTCTCGTCCCCGTTCAGTTTCTGATAAGCGTAACGTACTTGGACGCGACCAATATCCGTTGGATCAACAGCCGCAGAAGCAACCCAAGGATTTTTTGGATCCTGAATCATTTGCAGATCCTCGTCACTCATATCAATACCATACACTTTGATCTCATCACGTCCAGCTTGTTGAATCGCACGCGCTGCACCTTTGGCGAACTCATCCCATGCAGTCCATACAGCTGTAATTTCACCTTTTGGATATTGCTTGAGAATAGCTTCCATTTTGGCTTGTGTATCCAGCGCCGGGTTCTGTGCAGAACCGAATGTAGCTATTTCCTTGATGTCCGGATTTGCTTTCATGAATTCACCGTATGCAATCTGACGGCGTTCCATCGGTGCAAAACCAGCTACCCATACTTTGACAATATTACCTTGTCCATTGATATCTTTTTTCATTTGCTCCAGCGTCAGTTCAGCCATCTTCTGGTCATCCTGCGACAGGACTGTAGCTCCTGGAACACTGATAGCTGCGTCAAACACGACCACTGGAATATTCTGTTCTACTGCCTTCTTCACGCCTGGCTCTAATAGGGAATCCCCGTGATCCGTGAGAATGGCATCGAATTTCTGGTTAATTGCGCTATCAAGCAAGGATACCATCTTTGCTTTGTCATTATCGGCAACAAACGTTGTCAGTTCTCCACCGAATTTTTCGATTTCTTCTTTTACACCCTGTACATATTGCTGCGAGAAAGTACCTGTATTAAACTCCATAATAAGTGCAATCCGCTTGCCGCTTAGAGGGCCTGTAACTGCTTCCGTTTTTGGTGTATCATCTGATGCACCCGAAGCCGGAGTTGCTGCCGGTTCTTTTTTGATTCCGCAAGCGGACAGCGCCAATGTAAATACTAATAACACACTCAACCATACCCATTTTGTCTCTTTTCTTTTCATCTCTGTCTCCCCCTGTCCACTCTCTGTGATCTCGATCACAATAGTTGAATATTAATATAACGGCTAATCCCTAGTATGTAAATGGGTTTTAGCAATTTAAAGCTAAAACTCGCTAAGTTTTTTCGAAAGCACTATTCTTCCTATCCATTTCATCCAAAATAAAGAAATCATATAAAAAAGACCGCGAGGGGATGCCCCCTTACGGTCTTTTGATGTCTTACAGAATGATAGCGATCAAGCCGCCCGAACCTTCGTTAATGATTCTTCCCAGCGTCTCTTGCAATTTGTATCTTGCATTATCCGGCATCATGGCAATTTTTCCCTGAATACCTTCTCGCACGATGGAGTGCAACGAACGTCCAAACATGTCTGAATCCCATACCTTGATTGGATCGTTCTCGAAGTCCTGCATCAGATATCTCACCAGTTCCTCACTTTGTTTCTCCGTACCGATGATTGGAGCAAACTCCGATTCCACATCAACCCGGATCATGTGAATGGACGGTGCCGTTGCTTTTAGGCGTACGCCAAATTTGGTGCCCTGACGAATGAGCTCAGGTTCATCCAGAGCCATCTCGGCAAGAGATGGAGCAGCAATGCCGTATCCGGTCGTTTTGACCATCTCCAGCGCTTCTGCGAAGCGGTCATATTCTCTCTTCGCATGCGAGAATTCCTGCATCAATTGCAGCAGATGATCCTTACCGCGAATTTCAATTCCGACCACTTCCACGAGAATCTGATCATACAATTCATCTGGCGCATACAGGTCAATTTCGGCTACACCCTGCCCCATATTCATGCCACTCAGGCCTGCGCGATCAATGAATTCATATTCCATGAACTGAGCAACAACGCGATCCACGTCGCGAAGTCTGCGAATATCCTTGACGGTATCCCGTACGGAATTTTCGTAGTTGCTACGCAGCCAGTGAGTCTCGTTGAGCACCATAACCCAGCTCGGCAAGTTTACATTCACTTCATGCACAGGGAACTCATAGAGCACTTCACGAAGTACACCCGTCACATCATCTTCCGTCATCGTGGCTGCACTGAGTGTCATCACCGGAATGTCGTATTTGGCAGCAAGCTCACTACGCAATTGCAGGGCTTCTTCACTGCGAGGACGAGTGGAGTTGATGACCAGGACAAACGGTTTACCCACTTCTTTCAATTCCGCAATGACCCGTTCTTCGGATTCCACATAGGAGCTTCGTGCAATTTCGGCGATTGTGCCGTCTGTTGTTACCACAACACCCAGTGTAGAATGCTCCTGAATGACTTTGCGAGTACCAATCTCGGCGGCTTCCTGGAACGGAATTGGCTCCTCGAACCAAGGCGTGGAGATCATGCGTGGACCATTCTCATCCTCGTATCCCTTGGCTCCTTCCACCGCGTAACCTACACAATCCACAAGGCGCACATTAACATCGAGTCCTTCTGCCACCTTGATCTGGACTGCGTTATTAGGGACGAATTTCGGTTCGGTAGTCATGATGGTTTTACCCGCTGCGCTCTGTGGAAGTTCATCCACCGCTCGACCACGATCTGCCTCGTTTGTGATGTTTGGCAATACAATGGTTTCCATGAATCGTTTGATAAATGTTGATTTTCCCGTCCGGACTGCGCCGACAACCCCGAGATAAATATCCCCTCCGGTCCGCTCAGCTATGTCCTTAAAAATGTCCACTTTCTCCAATGAAATCCCCTCCCTAAATTACTCCGAAGGAAAAATGCTAAAGAGCATCCGCTTCGTTTTTTCAATCAGAAGACTGAAATCCCTGCAACGGTAGAGCCGCCTTTGTGAGTGCCCGGAAGTCGTCCGCCGCCGAACGTTGCATTCTGATGAAACCGGCGAGAGCGGCGTTAACTCGTACATGCAATTGGACTAGTATCATCTTATGTATCCGTATGCGGCAATATGACGCGTATTTTTGTTTTTTTATCTTATGGTGATGACATTAGGAAAATCCCCCGATCTCGGACTGCGCGTCTTTATTTCAATCTACTTTATGTGATCCGTGAAGCTTTTATGACGGTTATTGCTCATATTGACAAAAGAAAAAAAGAGATATCCCTTATTTGGGATATCTCTTTTTGAACCATTAGAGCCATGGTAGTCATACAACTAGATCAGTTGAATTGCAACCATGCTTATTTTATTGGCTGTGCAACCGGTGCATTGTTTTGCCAAGCGTAGGAAACAGATTTTACAGGTACGAAGTAGGAGTGCTCCAATAGAAAATCCCGAACATCTTCAGTCTCAGCTGGAGACACGTCAGACTTTTCCACTGCCTGCATAATGTCAAAAGCATAATCTACGTAGACTTGACCTTCGTCATCCATCATAAAAGGTAACGCCTGACCCGAATACACACTATTCAACGTTATGGAAGAAGTACCGGCCTGTGCAGCCTGATCCATATCCACAGCATATAACCCCGGATACAGTTCTTCCCCACTTGGCAGCTTATTGTTATGTACGGACTTATATTGATTAACCATTCGCTGAACATCATTCACTTTCTGTACGGTCAGAAGGTCCATCACTTTAACGGTCGGATTCACTTCTTCATCCTGGATAAGGAAGTAAGCGCTACCACCACTTTCAAAAGCGGTTCCCGGTATTTCATCCAGATACCCCAGTTGTTTCAACTTGGGTAGATCCACTCTGAACTTTTCATATTTTGGCGTTTCCATATCTGCATTAATGATTGGCAAAATCCCCTCATCTTGCTGAAATGCCTCGACCGCACTCTGGATACGGCTCACGCTTTCCCGATAGGCTATCTTAGGGTCCGAATTGCTCTGGGATGGATACATACAACCACTTGCTGTAAAAGCAAACAACAGGAATAACAGCAGACCACCCGTCTGATGTTTCAGACGCTGCCGTCCACTTCTTTCCACACATTTTGGCTTGTTCCTAATCATTCGTGTCCTCCTTGAATAACTCATTAGAGAATCAATGTTATAACGCTCAGAACCAGTCGTCTTCCTGTTGTTTACGTTCCAGTTGTTTCCGAATAGCTGCCTTCAGCGGGTCCTCTGGAACATGAACCGATAGAGATCCACACACCTTGGCCTGACAGGACAGTCGTGTACCTGCTTCCAGCAGTGAACCCAGCTTGCGCTTTTCTGCATCTGTTGGTGGATACAGTTCCGCCCGATGTTCTTCATCCACGTTGACTTTGCACATCAGGCAAGCCGCTTTACCATCACATCGGGTCGTAATCTTGACTCCAGCACGTCGTGCTGCATGCAGAAGTGTTGCCCCTGGTTTGAGCGCTATCGATTTGTTCATAGGTAAAAAAGTTATCTTATAGTCCATCATTTTCCTCCCTCAACCTACTGGGGCCATGCAAAGCCAACAAGCTCTTCCACTTCGGCTCTGAAGCGGGCTGTCCATACATTCTGTTGACTTAACAGCATCATTATAGGTTGATGTGCATGTGGTTGCTGACGTATCTGTGTCGCAATGGGTACATAACGATCTTCACGACCTCGCAGCAGATTAAACAACAGCTCATGCGCAAGCGGCATCAGTCGCAGGGTATATGAACCTACTTGTGCTACTGGTGCATGTGGAGCAAGTACATGTTCAATCTCGATACGGTACCAACTTTTGCGAGCCCATATTTCGAAACCACCAACCAATTCCAGCGCACATTCACCCACCTGATAGTGGCTCAGCAAAGAAGCATACGGTCCTGTCTTGTCCACTGTAGGCTCGTCAAGCATTTCCCCCGGAGCGCTACGGTGAAGTTCTTTAGCAGCAGCAACATCCGCATAGATATCTATATCTCTCGGAGCCTGTTGCAACTCCACCCCTTGAAGCAGCAACCCACAACTTCCTCCAAGTAACCATGTCTGCGGCTGCGTGTTCCAGGCTTTGGCCGTTTCCAGCAAAGCCGCGTGTAGTTCCGGATAACGCTCTGTCCGACCCTCCGTATCATGCGGCCCCATAGGCTCACACTCCCCTCATCCGTGTTCATTGTGTCAGTTCTTATGATGTGCTTATGCGGATGTTATCCTTCAGGCATGGGAAATCAGGTCAGAGAAGCGATTCCACCGAAAAAGCCAATCAGCATAATCAAAAATGCAATTAGAGAAAGAATCCCCCGTACAATACCTTTTGTTTTGGCACGAGCAAACGTAATCAGGAATACAGATAATCCCATAATGAGGATGGCCACCAATGACAGCCACATCTTGTCCATTGCGCTCATAATCCAGCAGTCTCCCCTTCAGTCCGATATTCATCACTGACACTGTGACAATTGCAACCATTATAACACGAAATTCAGTTCAACTTTCCAAAAAAAAGACAAAAAAGCAAGCCGGCAGAAGCCGACTCGTCTTTTTGTCTTACTGGATCACCTGCACATGCAGGTGTGATCTATTATTTTTTCATCATCATTTTCATTAACGATTCCATACTGCTCGGATTCAATCCGCTTTTCTTGACCGCACTCACAATATCCTTAACCGTATCCTCAGATACCGGAACTTTCGCCATGGCGGATACTTGTTTGATCAATTGGCGCAACTGAGCTTCATTCTGAATCGTCGTTGGTTTCACCGTGCTTGCCAATTTCTTAACGGCACCTTCCGTTATCGTTTTACCCGTTTTCTTGTTGATTGCATTCAGTGCATCTTTGGAAATGTTGTTACCCATTCGTCTCCCCTCCTCCGGCAATACTCATGTGTATAGTATGAGTCTGCTACAGAAAAGGTGAATAAGCTTCTTATTTCACAAGGTACGTTTAGGCTGATTACAATCAGGAATGCCATTGCTCCCAGGTTTCAAGTTTCATGACTTCCATTTCAGTCTTCGGGTCACGTCCCATCAAGGCTTCAACCGCATCACGCGGCTGTCTCTCCTGGAATAAAACGTGATATAACTGATCCGCAATTGGCATTTGCACACCGTATTTTTGTGAGATGAAATAGGCAGCTTGCGTAGTTCGAATGCCTTCTACCACCATGCCCATGGACTTCAGAACATCATCCAGCTTCTGTCCCTGGCCCAACATGGAACCTGCTCTCCAGTTTCGACTGTGCTGACTTGTAGCCGTTACAACCAGATCCCCGATGCCAGCAAGTCCCGAAAACGTTAGCGGATTTGCTCCCATCTCAACACCAATACGTGTGATCTCTGCCAAACCGCGTGTTAACAACGCGGCTTTGGCATTATCACCAAATTGAAGACCATCCGACATACCTGCACCAAGAGCAATGATATTTTTGAATGCACCCGCCAGCTCAACACCGATCATATCCCGATTCGTGTAAACCCGGAAATAAGCATTCATAAACAAAGCTTGGGCAGACTCGGCAGATGCCTTATCCAGTGAAGCTACAACCACTGTCGTTGGACAACGTTTTACCACTTCTTCCGCATGGCTTGGGCCAGAAAGAACAACCACACGGCCTTCTTCACATTCAAGCTCTTCTGAAATGACTGTGGACATCCGTTTGAGGCTTTCTGTCTCAAAACCTTTGGTTGCATGAATGACTAACATCTCAGGCTTGTAATAAGCCTTAAGCTGGTTCGTAACTGCACGCATGGCTGAAGAAGGCGCAACAATTAACACAGCTATAGCGCCTTCCACCGCAGCTTCCATATCTGTGGTTGCTTGAATCCGTGGTGAAAGCTCCGCATCCGGAAGATAGCGAGTATTGGTGTGCTTGTTATTGATTTCGTTAGCCTGATCTTCACCACGTGTCCACATCATCACATCCAACTGATTGGCGGCGAGTACACTGGCCAGAGCTGTTCCCCAGCTCCCAGCGACCAGAACAGCAACTTTTTTAGACAACTCGTTTACCCCCTCCAGGGTTTTTCGATCCCAATTTATTTTCCTGTCCTTTGGCGAGCTTCGCAATATTGGTACGATGTCTCCAGAACGCAAACAGACAAATAATCAGACTCCCCCAGAAGATATTCATTGAATATCCGGGTAATACCATGATAAAGATGGGTGTAAATGCTACAAAAATCAGAGACCCCAATGAAACATAGCGTGTCAATACAATAGACAGAATGGCGATCACCCCAGCACATAACGCGGGTAGGAAAGCAAGACTCACCAGAACACCAATGGCTGTCGCAATGCCTTTTCCTCCACGAAAATGGAAGTAAAGCGGCCAGTTATGTCCTGCAATGGCTGCTATACCACTGAGTGCAGGAATCCAGGCAGAACCGTCACTCAGCCAGATTCCAATCCATACAGACGCAACACCCTTAAGTACATCAAGTAACAGAACAGCAATTGCCGGTCCTTTACCCAAAATACGCAATGTATTGGTAGCTCCCGCGTTTCCGCTTCCGTGCTGACGAATATCGATCCCCCGTATCGCTTTGGCAAGGAGGACACTAAAGCTGATCGAACCGAGCAGATAACTCAGTACAATCGCTGCGATTTGTAAAATCACACACTTCTCCCCTAACTTTCGTCGGACTTCTTCCGAGTAAATATGCGAATTGGTGTTCCTTCGAAATCAAACGCCGCACGGATTTTATTCTCCAGATAGCGCTCGTAAGAGAAGTGCATCAACTCAGGGTCGTTCACAAAAATAACCATGGTCGGCGGTTTAACTGCAACCTGAGTCACATAGTTAATTCTCATTCTCCGACCTTTATCCGTTGGCGGAGGATTAATCGCAACCGCATCAGACACCACATCGTTAAGCAGATGTGTCTGCACACGTAACGAGTGTTGCTCTGCTACACGTTGCACAACCGGCAACAGTTTTTGTAAGCGTTGTTTTGTGAGGGCTGACAAGAATACAACCGGAGCATAAGTCATAAACAGGAAGTGATCCCGAATTTTTCTCTCAAACTCTTTCATCGTTTTGTCATGCTTCTCTACCACGTCCCATTTGTTCACAACAAACAATGACGCTTTACCAGCTTCAAATGCATATCCTGCAATATGCTTGTCCTGTTCAATAATGCCTTCTTCACCATTAATGACAATCAGAACAACATCTGCACGCTCAATCGCACGCATCGCACGCATTACACTGTATTTCTCAGTTGTTTCATATACTTTACCACGCTTACGCATACCTGCTGTATCAATCAGCACGTAACGTTGGCCGTCTTTTTCAAAAGGTGTATCAATTGCATCCCGAGTCGTTCCAGCCACATCACTTACAATGACACGCTCTTCTCCCAGAATAGCGTTCACCAGTGAAGATTTACCCACATTAGGACGTCCGATCAGAGCCACACGAATAACATCTTCATCGTAAGTCTCTTCCTCAAGTTCTGGCAACTTCTCCACAATTGCATCAAGCAAATCACCTACACCTGTACCGTGACTACCGGATACGCCGATGGGATCACCGAAACCAAATCCATAAAACTCATAAATGAGCTCACTTCGTCCGATATTATCCACTTTGTTAACGGCTACAACAATAGGCTTGCCTGAGCGGTAGAGCATCTCTGCTACCTCTTCATCCGATTGTGTAATACCTGCTTTTGCATCACACATGAATACAATAACATCCGCTTCTTCAATAGCGAGCTCTGCTTGCATCCGAATCGATTTTAAAATTACATCTTCACCATCAATTTCGATACCACCTGTATCAATAATACTAAATGGTTTACCGTTCCATTCACCGATTCCATATATGCGGTCACGGGTAATGCCCGGCTTGTCTTCCACAATGGCCAGTCTGTCGCCGATGATCCGATTGAAAATGGTGGATTTACCCACGTTCGGTCGTCCGACAATTGCCACAACGGGTCTTGCCATACATTCCACTCCTCCTGTCCATACTTACGATACTCATCATAGCAAAAAAGATATGTCTTGGCTAACGTTTCATGCCAAATTACTCGCAATAAAAACAATCGGCGAACCCGCCTGGGGCTCGCCGATCTTGCTTTTGTTATTCAGCAAAATATGCAGTATATAACTTAGAACCATGCATTGTTAACTTATTTGAATTTGCTGAGTTTGTCACCAAACAGTTCGCCGAGCGTAGTGCTCATACCTTGATTGTTCAAGGAAACGTTTGGATTGTTGATTTCTTCACGTGGAGCGTTGTTTCTTGCAGGTCTTTCTGATTTTTGTGGTTGAGCTGGAGCTTCTTCTGTTTCTTTGATGCTCAAGCTTACACGTTGCTCAGAAGGGTTCATGTCCAAGATTTTAACTTGAACTTCCTGTCCTTCTTTCAGCACTTCATGAGGAGTGCCGATGTGTTTGTGGGAGATTTGCGAAATATGCACAAGTCCCTCAACACCAGGAGCGATTTCAACAAATGCACCGAAGTCAACCAGACGTTTTACAACACCTGTTACGATATCGCTGGAATTGAATTTTTCGCTTGCTGTTTCCCAAGGACCTGGTTGAACAGCTTTCATGCTCAGGCTGATTTTGCCTTTTTCAGGGTCAACTTTCAGCACTTTCACACTAACTTTGTCACCTTCAGACAGTACGTCGGATGGTTTTTCAACATGTGTCCAAGCCAGCTCGGATACGTGAACCAAACCGTCAACTCCGCCCACATCAACGAATGCACCGAATTGAGTCAAACGTTGTACTGTACCTTCGATCACTTGACCTTCTTGCAAACCAGCCATTACTGTAGCTTTGTTTGCTTCGAATTCTTGCTCCAGTACGTCTTTTTGGGAAAGGATCACTTTGTTGTTCTCACGGTCGATCTCTTTCACTTTAACACGCAGTGTGCGTCCTTTGTAGTCGCTGAAGTCTTCAACGAAATGGCGTTCAACCATGGAAGCCGGGATAAATCCACGTACGCCCACGTCTGCTACCAGACCGCCTTTAACAACATCACCTACAACAACTTCGAATACGTCTTGGTCTTCAAAATGCTTTTGCAATTGATCCCATGCGTTTTCGCTGTCGATTGCACGTTTGGACAGAACGAGTTTTTCTTTCTCGTCGTCGATGCTAAGAACTTTAGCTTCAACTTCTTGTCCAACTTCTACTGCGTCAGACGCGCTGTCAACATGTAATGAAGACAGTTCACGAATTGGAATGACACCGTCATATTTATATCCAATGCTCACATAGGCTTGGTTATCTTCCAATTTGACGATGGTTCCTTTTACGGTATCTCCTTTTTTCAAGGAAACGAATTGATCCAACTCATCTTGGGTTGCTTCTTGATTTTTCATTTCTTCCGACATGTCAAATACCCTCCTCAATTCAAAAACCCCATTATATTCAAACCTGCCTGTAGCAGAGTTCAAAACACTTTCATCACTGAGTGCTCAAGCTTTAGTCTCCCTCAAAAATATGGAAACATGCACTCAGCTACCGACGAAGCCACTACTTGCTTGGCACGCCCGTTTGCACCATTTCGTTAATCTTGGACATAATCTTTTCAGTCGCCTTCTCCAGAGCTTCTCCAGATGGGTCTTCCTTGAACTCGTCCAAACTTACTGGTGCTCCATATACAACTTTCATCTTACGAAAAACTTTGTAGTTACCGATAATAGCAGTAGGAATAACTGTAGCGCCACTGCGGAGAGCAAAACTCGCTGCCCCTTTTTTGCCGATACCTCCATCATTGTGACGGCTTCCCGAGGGGAAGATTCCAAGCACTTGACCATCACGCAAAATATTGAGTGAGGTTTTGATGGATTCCTTGCTGACACCTCCACGTTTAACGGGGAAAGCGCCCACGGCTTTAATAATTCGGCCTAGTACCGGAATTTCAAACAATTCGCTTTTGGCCATGAAACGCACCTGACGGCGAATTTTGATACCAACGGTTGGAGGATCGAAGTTACTAATATGATTGGAACATAAAAGTACGCCGCCTTCTTTCGGAATATTCTCCCGTCCAACGGCCTCCAAGCGGAAAAGAATGGTATAAATGATCCGCAGTAATGTGCTGCAAAATGTGTAAATCATAGACCGATCTCTCCTCTGACCATTGTGCAATAAGATACGATTTTGTCAACCACTTCATGGATGTTCATCTCCGTTGTATCAAGGACGATAGCATCCTCAGCACAACGCAATGGGGAAATTTCCCGATTCTCATCCAATCTGTCACGGGTGGCAATGTCTCGCTCCAGCTGTTGCAACGTCAGTCCTTCAGAGGGGTCCAGTTCTTTGAAGCGGCGAAGTGCACGCTCTTCGACACTGGCAGTCATGAAGATTTTCACTTCCGCATCGGGCAATACTGTCGTTCCGATATCGCGTCCATCCATGACGACGCCCTTGCGCAAAGCCATTTGCCGCTGAGTATCCACTAATTGCGTACGCAGCCCCTCGATTTGCGCATATCGGGACACGATTCCCGTCACTTCACGGGAGCGGATTTCCGAGGTTACTTCTTCCCCATTACAGAACACTTTCTGTCCGTCGGGATCCGGTTGTAAATCAATGACCAGCTTTTGGGCTTCCTGAAGTACCTGTGTCACTTCTTCCGGCGCAATATCATTCCGAAGCATGTGCAAGGTTACCGCACGGTACATTGCGCCTGTGTCGACGTATACATACGCGAGCGCCTCTGCAACCAATCGGGCCACCGTGCTTTTCCCGGCACCGGCAGGTCCGTCAATTGCAACGTTCATTTTCCCGTTCTCTGATGTGTTCTGGCTTGCCAACGGGGCATTCCTCCTCAAACGATAAACCTCAATAAAAAAACAGGCATTGCCTGCATCGTGAAAATTATACCACACTCTACACATGGATGCAAAAACAGACAAATCAACGACGTTTGTAATCATTCATCGTTTGCACTTCAATTGGAGTTCCTTCCAAGCGGCCAATGGTGGTCAAATTCTTTTTGAAGTCGGGCACCAACAGCAGCAATTGATATACCACAAGCAGGATTAGAAGGGCTGTAATCAGAATCGTAACCTTTCGTTCCATTCGCCTGGAGAAAACATAATAAAGTCGTTCATATCTGCGGGTTGCATGACGATGATTCAAGGCAATACCTCCGTTTTTTTCATTACGGTACCCGCAGTTCCCTCTCTTTATGCCACAACATTCCTATTTCGTGCGATAGTCAAGTTGCCGTTCGAAACAAAACTTGATAATTTTTTGGCGCTCCGAATCTGAAATCTGCACAAATTTCAGCATGCACAGCTGTCTGCCGGTTTCCAGGGTTTTGATCCGCACAACTTCAGCTTCAAAATTCACATGTTCAATGGTTGAATTCCGGTAGGGAACCAGCAACCAGCATTTCAGTTTTTGACCTTCAGCTATTGAAAAACCTGTTTCGCCGTAGATGGACAATCCACCGCCACCAATATCTTCAGTCAATCCGACGGCACGGGTCAGATCTTCACTCTGGATGGCCAATTCGAGGTTTGCATGAACACGAAGAAAGCTGCGCCGTTGTATTTTGGATATATCGCTAGGTAGCGGTTTGCGGATACGGACAAGACGGACCACATCTTCCTCAAATCCCGTGACATAGGTATTAAAATAATGCCGGACCCCATCCTCCGTAATATATGAAATGGACAATTCCTCTCCGAAAAAGAGCCTTTTCAGACGGCTGGTTCCTTGTTGCATCGGGACCTCAATCAGAAAACCGCTGTCATCCATATCTGCAATGCGTGATTTGTACTCTTTGTGTTCCTCTTTTTCATCTGCAGAAGCAATCTGGATGTATAAAATTTCATTTATTTTAGGAAACAAGCTGTTCACCGCCACTTTATGTATTTATCTTCGTATGTACAAGGACTATTATACCATGACCTTTCTCACATTGAACAAGAAAAAAACAGACCACATTGTGGTCTGCCGAAGTTAATCGCTCAACTTCAAATTGAGATTATCCATCTTTTTATGAGGTTGCATTGACCGGTTTGATCTCTTCAACCGCTTCTTCTAATCCTGTATTCGCATTAATGTATATCCGGTAACGGGAACCGTTAATTTTCCCTCCGAATTCATAACACAATACTTCTTTGCTGTAATCATTCTCAATCAGGGATTTGCGAACATAATTTTCTTCGAACTCCGAATTAAGCTTTTTGCGCGCCTGTTGCTCTGTAAGAGTTGCTTTCGGAATTTTGCGCTTGTCATTATGTTCGTAGACAAAGTCACTCGCCTGGAAGCCGGTAACTTCGCCTGTATCCAAACCTACACGAACTGACATTTTCTCGGGATAGATCAACGTGTCCCCTTGCTTGCGCACATAAGTAAGGTTACCCAGGTTACCATATTCATCGTAGTTTACAGCCTTCATATCCTTATAACCTTTGTTCATTAGAAATTGATCTGCTTTAGCCATGGCATTCTGACGAGATACTTTTTTGGTTCCGATTGGACGCGTATCACTGTAAGAGATCAGCATTCCGCCATTACGCGTGAAATCCATCATCAGTTTGCCATTCTTGGCATGATCAATCGTGGCAGTATACGACTCCCAGTCTGTCCCTTTACCGTTCTCCTGCACTTGGATTTTGCTACTATCCGCATCAGAGAATTTTGCAGCCTTGCTCTGAATCTGTTCTTTGGTCACCGGCAAGCCGTCCAGTTTCTTGACTGATCGTTTGGCATAGATATTGGATACGGAAGGACCCCAATCAAGCTCCGGGTATTCCTGTACCTTTTTGTTCACCGTACGAAATCCATCAACGATCGTATTGTCCATGGTTTGCTCTTGCGTTGCCATGGCAGTCTCCGCATCCATCCAGCGCAATCGGTCCGTCAGGACTTTCTGCTGCACATCCTGCAGATTCTTGGTAATCTCGGATGAATTCTGATACAGCTTTTTCAGGTTGCCCATTTCCTTCTCACTTAGCGGTTCGTTCGTCAAGTCACGCATCGACGCCCGGTAGGCAAAGTTGGAAATACGTGAGAGAAACTCCTCTGTCTCGTTAAATGGCAGCATCGTGAGTGGCAGTTGGTTAATCTCATTCTGCGCTTCACTGGTGAGTCGCCATACATTCATCAAACCTTTGCGATGCATCCCCTGTGAAGTAGAGTGAACCGCCAAGGTGTTACCAATCTCCGAATGCAATTTGTCCATATGAAAAGATAAATCGTGAAAGGCACGCTGATATTGGTTCTCTGCCTTGATCAGAATTGCATTCTTCTCCTGATTCTCCTGATAGCCCCACACGAGCGCACCGACCAGCAGAACCGCAAATATCGGAAACATAACTGAGCTTAAACGTTTATACATCGGTAGAGTCTCCTTTCTTCTAAACCACTACCTCTATTGTGGATCGAAGAAAGATCTCTTATGCATGCGATTTCCAGTCCTTACACAAGCAGGCTGCTAAAGTATCGTTTGGTTCTCCTTTTAATTGAGCTGGACCCCAGTTGCCATGCCCTCTTCTTCAATTTCGAACTGGTCTCTGTTATCACAAAGGCACTGCTTGAATCCCGTCTCAATCCGGCCCCGCTCTTTCTTGCCTCGTAATGTAAATCGTTCACCGCATTGTTTGCATCTGATTTTAATTTTAATTCTCATCACAACGATCTCCGTTTCTGTTGGTCATTCCCCGGGAGTTTATCCGTAAAAATAAAAACACACCGGAGCCATAGGCGCAATATGCGCTTTATGTCCACCAGTGTGTCCGTATTTTTATAATTTAACCTCTTCCTCCCGCTTCACAAAACGAAAAGGAGAACGGTTATTAGCTCGTGTGATTTTACCCATTGCCCCATACCACAGGCCCGCCATTAGCGGCGCTATAAACCACAACCAATGATTCACCATGGTGTTCATGATGACATCGTACAATGCATGCCAGAAAAAAGGTAACACCAGAGAAAGAACCAGGTACCACCGCTTTTTCTTACCACCGATAAACTTAGCTTTCCCCATGTAATAACCCATGATTACCGCGAACATAGCGTGCCCTGAAACAGGGAGCAGTGCCCGAAGGAACATGGCTGAGACGGATGCATTCCCCGCAAAGGCATACAACACATTCTCAACAGTGGCAAATCCAAGTGAAACAGCAACTGCATATAAGATCCCATCATACGGTTCATCAAATTCGGTGTGATTATAGATGATATGATAAAGTACGAACCATTTGACGAATTCTTCCACACCACCTGAGATCAGAATGGCCTCAAGATAAGGATTATCCCCGAGCCAAATCATCATGCCACGCTGAATGATCATCACAGGCAGTACCATCAGAATCCCCATGAGGAAAACCCGCAATACCATATGAAGTGGCTCGTAATCATAACGGTCTTTCAGGTAAAAGTATGTTAACAAGGCGAGACCCGGAGCAACTGCTGCCGCTAAGACCGAAAACAAAAGCACCGAAATTCCCTCCTCTGACTAAAGACGCGATTACAACTAGAGATTAATCCTGGCGTTTGAAGTGGGTGCAGATAACATCAATCGCTTGTGCAGGAATAACAACCTTACCATACTCTTCCATAACTGCCGGAGTCATTGAGGAGCCTTCACCAAATTCAGCAAGCAAAGCAATCAATGCCGCATGTTTGGTGGAATCTACCTCATCTGGCTCAAAATGCAAGAACCACTTGTCTTTATAAGAATAAAGTCTCCCAGCATCCGTAACATGCTGACGCAACATATGTGCAGCTTCAATGAGCACTTCAAAGTCCTTGAATGCATAAACGATGGAATCGCTTTGCTCGAGTGTAACTTCCATTTCATATACTTCTTCAGGAAGATCATCTTCATGACCTGAACCATATTGTTGCGGATCATATTTTCCACGTGTGACAATGACAACCATCCCTTGAGCGGGAAGTGCGAATACTTCGACAGCAAGTGGACCTGTGGCATCAAATCCAAGTTCGGAATAGGCCTGGTCCATCATTTCAGTGAACAGTTCATGAACCTTAGGTATTTCCTGCCACATATCTTCTTTTTGTATTCCGCGCTCGCTCAGATCGTCAAAGGTCAGGAAAATCCGTATCTTATCGTGACTTAGTCGTTCTATTTTCATACAGGATCTCCCCTTTATAAGCAAGTCTTATAACAGATTATGAAGCACAAAACAATATGTGCTGAAAATAAATCTATGTAGTTATGTTATCATTTTATACCTCTAAATGCACGAAGTAAAATCGACAAAAAAAGAATCATTCCACAGCCAATCCAGACTGTGGATGATTCTAATTGGAGGTTTTGGTTTATAAACCCGGTACTGTTGTGTTTGTTTGACTTAAAATTTGCTCAACTTCATGCTTCACATCGGGATTGGTGCGAATAAAATCTTTGAGCATGCTCATATTCGCTTCTTTTTCCTGCGGTGTAATTGCTCTTGCGGTCTTTGCTGCCGGATTTTTGTGGGATTCACCATGTTGATTTTGCTTGCTTGTGAACCCGTCCATACCCGGGAAAGTCATTTCCATCATCTTATGTTTTGCCTGATCCATCATATTTCTTGATGAACCCGATGACATCATGGGCAATTTGCCTTTGGACAGCCATGAACTGGCTGCAACACCAATGACAAGACCCCAAAAAAAGGATGACGTCTTCATTACACCAACCTCCTTCAAGTGTTAAAATCATGTTTAGTGTTTGCGGGAGTGAGCTATCTCATTCCGTATAAATACAGGAAAGCGAGTTGAAATCATGTTCAGACATACCGCCGCATTGATCATTGCTGCAAGTTTGCTGCTGTCAGCTTGTGGGACAGCGGAAGAAAAAACATCTGATAATTCCGCACCAGCGGGCGAATCGACTACCACGGTTCAAGAAGAGCAAGGTAACTCTAACCCAACTGAAACAGAAGAACCCGGAACTGGTGTGCCCGAGCCTTCAACGGAAGATTCAACTGCGACAGAAGAAGAACCTGAATCTTCGGAGAAGGTTTCTACAGAAGAGAAAGTGGAAAAGACGTATCATATGAATGAAAATTATTATATTAAACCAAACGATGAAGCGAGCCCAAACAAAGTGGTCTTGTTAACTTTTGATGATGGACCCAAAGAAGAAAAAATGATTACTTCACTGATCGACACTTTAGATAAACATAACGCTAAAGCGATATTTTTCGTCAATGGATATCGGGTAAAAAGCCATCCGGAATTGCTCAAACTCATACATGAACGGGGTCAGATTGTAGGCAATCATGCCTGGGATCACGAGGATCTCCAAAAAATGTCCAACGCTGAGGCGGCAAAACAGGTTACAGATGTCCAAAAAATAGTGAAGGATACCATTGGTGAGGAACCGCAATTCTTCCGTCCACCTTTTGGTTCGGGAAATGATGCACTGAAGGCTGCTGTGAAGAAAAATGGCATGTTGTATATGACTTGGTCTAATGGTTCGCTCGATTGGGATAAAAGCACCAAAGACAAACCGGAAAAAGTCATTCAAAATGTATTGGACCAGTTAAATCCCGGAAGCAATATTTTGATGCACGAGTTGCCATGGACGGTTGAAGCATTGGATGAGTTGCTGACCAAGCTCGAAAAGAAAGGTTATTCCTTTGTTGATCCCCGTGCAATTGAATTGGAAGCTCGTTAAATTGTAATTTTGCACATTAAAATAAAACAGCCTTGATCCAATGGATCAAGGCTGTTTCTCTGTGAGTGCTTTTTCCGCGGGCACTCTTAACGTGATGATATGCATCTCCGCAGGACAACCTAGTCGGAGAGGAAGATGATTTGTACCGTATCCTCTGCTAACAAGCATTTTGCCTTCTTGGTGAACGTCCTCCGGACTTCGCTTCAGGGAGTACCACCCGTTCGATACGGGACGATACGCTTTGCTCAGGAACAAAGGTCCGAAAAATGGTAAAACCAATTGTCCGCCATGTGTATGACCGCTTAAAATAAGATCTGCATTTTCTTCCAAGCGAAGGGCCTGCAAAGGATCATGAACGATAGCAATTTTGCAAAAACGGTTACCGATCTGCTGTAGTAATACATCGCCCTGTTTGGAACGATAGTCTATGCCGATCAGGCTCAATCTGTCGTTGCCCCTTTGTAGATATTCCACATCATCCTGAAGGAGCTTAACGTCCGATTCCCGAAGGATTCGCGCAAGTTGAGCGGTACCTGCCCTCTTGTCATGGTTGCCATACACCGTAAATGAAGGAGCAATGTTCGATAAAATTTTCATGTTATGTCTAACCAAAGACCATGAGATTCCTTTTTCCGCAACATCCCCGCCGATGAGAACCCAGTCCACCTTGTTTTTAACGTTTTCCAGATCCTTCTGCTTCAGTTTGCGCTTGTGCGTGTCGGATACATACAAAATCATAGCCCCGTCAAAGGATGTTGGCAGATGAGGTACTTCAACCTCTTCTTCAATCATTTGATGAATATGGGCTTCACGCCACATATGAAAAAGTAGTAAAACTCCTATCAAAATGATTAAACCTGCGATTAACAGTACTACCACGGCAAAGGAAGGAACGTATTCAGAGGGGGTGCCCCTTCAACCCCCCACCAAACCAGACTAATCGTTAACATGACAAAAATAAAAATGAGTGAATTGACAAACCTTTTGCTCAATTTTAGCCGACGTGAAGGATGTAATTCTGTCCGTGTAGGAAGCGAACCCGCTTCGGGGATCGATTCTTCCGTTGAATTTGGCGTTTTTTTGGAGCGTGATGGTGCCCTTTGAGGAAGTACTGGACTTTCCAGTTTTTCTGTATAAGGCTTGCGCTGTGATCTAGGTAAAGAAACGGAAGTAATTGGTGTGATTCCGCCAACCTCAGCAGCTGCTGCCGTTTCAGCAACGATGCTTACTTGAGAAGCCACCTGACGCTCGGATTTCTCTTTTTTATCCGATTGACGATGGCGCTGACTGCCATATGTCTTCATTCTACTTAATGGCTGATTCATGATCCCCTCCGAAAACGTATCGCTAATCCGGACACCAAATCAATAATAAAGTGACATAGTATAGGCGCCCATAATGTGCCGGACTGCAAGTAAATCCAACCCAATCCATAACTTGAGACAAACACCCAGCCTGTTGGAATCCAGTGTCGCAAATAACGAATATGGATAACTGCAAATAAAATACTTGTCCAGTAAGGACCGATGGCATGCTGGATGGCTCCACGGAATAATAATTCCTCACACACAGCAACAATGGCTGCTATACATACAATGTGCCAGATCGGACGCCCACGGAACAACATCTCGTTAATTCCACCGTCATCCATGCTTTCCTGAGGTATAACATACGACAGTACCAAGTCCATAACAAGCATAACGCCTGCAAGACCAAGACCCCACCATATAAATTGGTAATTGTCAGGCCATGCGAGTACATCTAACAAGTTTCGTTTCTGCAATAAGATCCACACAACTCCGATAATCAGTGTCAGACCTTGTGTAAAGTATAGATTGATTAAAAGCAAACGCTCGGTAAGCTGCTGTGGCTCAGCCTTCTGAATCTTGAACTTGGGAAACTTGAATTTTTTCATCGGATGCGTCTGTCCTCTTGAGTTAAATTTGATGGATAACAATTACGTTGTCCAATCGGATAGTATACTAAATGATAGCCAAAAAACCAAATAGGTTCAAGGCCTGCCCCAAGTCCTGGTTTTGTGTCCGTGTCATTACTTCATTAAAGCAGTAAAATCCGATTCATCAAACAGCACATATTTCATCTTCTTGTAGTATGTTCAGTAACTATTGTATTGCTTATAATGGCTTTGTTTATATATGAACCGCAAGACATCTGCAAAACAATTTAAAACATTTAAGCCTATTGACATGCTCATGTCAGCCATGATACATTATGAAAAAATTAGTCACGTTAAACACGATGATGGAAAAAAGACGTTGCTTCGTCTTACAGAGAGCCGATGGTAGGTGTGAATCGGTGGCAGGCAAATGGTCTTGAGCGCTCCTGAGTTATTGCATTGAAATTGGAGTAGGTGCAATCGGTTTAGACCCGTTATCCTCTTCGGTCTTCATTGACCGCTAAGACTGTCGTTGCGAAACGGCGGTGAATTAGGGTGGTACCACGACAACTCTCGTCCCTTATTGCGCAAGCAGTATGTGGATTGAGAGTTTTTTGATTTATTTTAAAGGATATCTGTGGGATCACTCTATTTGTTTCACCTTCCCCCTCTGTTGCGACACCGCGTTGTTGGGCGGAAGAATCAATCTGGTTTTAAGGAATACCTCTTCGCTGAGGTCAGACCTTGACGATATAGATACACATACCTAAGGAGGAAGAAACCATGTACAAAGTGTTAGTGTCGGACCCAATCAGTGATCTGGGTATCCAGCAACTGGTGGATGCAAATGATGTTGTTGTTGAGAAGAAAACCGGTCTTAGTGAAGATGAACTTGTTGCCATTATTGGTGATTATGATGCCCTCTTGGTTCGCAGCCAGACTCGTGTTACAGATCGTATTATGACGGCTGGTACCAACCTTAAGGTGATCGGACGTGCAGGTGTTGGTGTAGATAACATTGATCTGGAAGCTGCTACACAGCGCGGTATCATCGTTATTAATGCACCTGATGGCAATACCATCACAACCTGTGAGCATACGTTTGCCATGATGATGGCATTGGCACGACACATTCCTCAGGCATATGCCAAGACTATTCAGGGTACGTGGGATCGTAAAACCTTCCTGGGTGTGGAATTAAGAAATAAAACGCTCGGTGTACTGGGTATGGGACGGATCGGTAGTGAAGTTGCCAAGCGCGCCAAAGCATTCGGAATGGACATTCTTGCTTACGACCCGTTCCTCACGGAGGAGCGTGCCGAGAAGCTGCAAGTGAAGTTGGCTAGTGTAGATGATATCATTCGCAATGCGGACTTCATGACCGTGCACACGCCATTAACACCGGAAACACGGCATATGATTTCACGTCCACAATTCGAAGTGATGAAAAAAGGCATGCGTATCATCAACTGTGCTCGTGGTGGAGTTGTAGATGAGATGGCACTTGTCGAAGCCATCGATCAAGGTATTGTTGCTGGTGCAGCATTTGACGTATTCGAAAGCGAGCCGCCAGCCGCTGATCACCCGTTCCTGAATCACCCTAGCATTATCGTTACGCCTCACCTTGGTGCGTCCACAGTAGAAGCACAAGAGAACGTGGCTATCGATGTGTCGGAACAGGTGCTTCACATTTTGCGTAACGAACCGTTTAAAAACGCAGTTAACATGCCGGCTGTTGCACCAACCGTGATGAACAAATTGCAGCCGTACTTCAAACTGGGTGAAACGTTGGGTAGTTTTGCAGCACAGATTACACAAAATGCAGTGCAGGAGATTCGTATCGACTATGCTGGTGAACTTTCTGAAGTAGATACTTCTCCTCTCACACGTTACATTGTGAAAGGGATTCTCGCCAGACATTTGGGTGGGGAAGCCAACATCGTTAACTCCATGCATCTGGCCAAAATCCGTGATCTGAATGTGGTTGTAAGCCAAACCTCAGCAACTAAAGGATTCACTAACCTGATTACCGTAACATTGGTTACAACTCAGGATGCTGAGGAACGTCGTGTAGCAGGTACATTACTTGCAGGTTATGGAGAGCGTATTGTTCGTCTGGACAAATTCCCGGTAGATATCGCACCGGAAAGTCATCAAATTTTGATCTCTCACAACGATAAACCAGGTATTATCGGACGTGTAGGAACCCTGCTTGGACAAAACGATGTCAACATCGCATCCATGCAGGTTGGACGTAAAATTATTGGTGGTGCAGCAATCATGATTCTGACCGTAGATAAGGCTGTTCCAAAAGATGTGCTTGTGCAGCTTGCTGCGCTGCCTGAAATCAATACTGCTGTTGAAATTGTTCTGGAATAATCAAATATATTCCTATATGTAAAAGGAAAGACGGGCCCCTCGTGGTCCCGTCTTTTTTCGTGTACCCGCTGAAATATCGGTGAAGAAGTTTGCAAACAAAATATTTGTGGAATTGAAAAAGGGGTGCCCCTCAACCCCATATGAACTCCGCTTCTTTTGGTCAATGGAAATAGTCTTAATACGTAATCGAACTATTAACTTAACTGAATAATGTTTAGTGTAGACCCCGGAGGAGACAGAACGGCTGCGCCAACAAGCCCGAATAATTGTAACTGTATTGTAGAACCAGCGGTAACGGTAACCATAAAGTCAGACTGCAGCTGGCTGAGAGAAAGTGCTGGAGATACCACACTCGCTGGAATTGCTGCACCGTTAAGTAAAACCCGAGATTGGATAGCAAGCGCAGCTGTCAGATTTATCTTGTATGAGATATAGTAACGACCTGCATTGGTCAGTGTAAAGGTGTCATTTGTCCCATTGACGGTTATACCTGTGCCAATATTTTGGTTATTCGGTAATGGAACGAGTGTACCACCCAATATTACAACAATCGTACCATTAGTGTTCTCAGCAAAAGCCGAGTTAGATGTTACAGATGTTCCGGTTGCACCAGTTGCTCCAGTTATACCTGTCGCTCCGGTTTCACCAGTCGCACCAGTAACTCCAGTACTTCCCGTTACGCCGACTCCTGTGGCTCCTGTTCCCCCAGTTGCACCTGTTGCTCCCGTACTTCCCGTTATGCCGACTCCTGTTGCTCCCGTTATACCTGTGGCTCCGGTTTCCCCCGTCGCACCAGTAACTCCAGTACTTCCCGTTACGCCAACTCCCGTTGCCCCCGTTATACCTGTGGCTCCGGTTATACCTGTGACTCCTGTTCCCCCAGTTGCACCAGTTACTCCAGTACTTCCCGTTACTCCAACTCCCGTGGCTCCTGTTATACCTGTCGCTCCGGTTTCACCCGTCGCACCAGTAACTCCGGTACCTCCTGTTACGCCGACTCCCGTGGCTCCTGTTATACCTGTGGCTCCGGCTTCACCCGTGACACCAGTTACTCCAGTACTTCCCGTTACGCCGACTCCCGTGGCTCCTGTTATACCTGTGGCTCCGGTTTCACCCGTGACACCAGTTACTCCAGTACTTCCTGTTATGCCGACTCCCGTTGCTCCGGTTACGCTTATTCCCGTTGCTCCAGTCAATCCCGTTACGCCTGTTGCTCCTGTTTCGCCTGTAGCACCAGTACTGCCTGTTACACTTACTCCTGTGGCTCCTGTTATCCCCGTCGCCCCAGTCAACCCTACAAGACCAGTCGCTCCTGTTTCACCAGTTGCCCCGGTTCCTCCAGTTACTCCGGTTGATCCCGTTACGCTTAGTCCCGTGGCTCCCGTAATTCCAGTCGCCCCTGTTAACCCTGTAAGACCAGTCGCTCCTGTTTCACCGGAACTTCCTGTCACTCCAACTCCAGTTGCACCCGTCACACCAGTTGGGCCTGCTCCAGCGATCAACGTGTAATCTGGTGAAGTCCCCGGCGTCCCCGTTGGTGATGCCACATTCGCAATATACGTACTACCGTTAAACGTTACAACCTGGCCAGCTGGATACGTTGGGGCTACGGCTGGATCAAATGGTACGATACCACTTAAACCTACGCCTGTCGCTCCTGTGACTCCGGTACTTCCGGTTACTCCAACGCCAGTTGCACCGGTCACACCTGTCGCTCCTGCTCCAGCGATCAACGTGTAATCTGGCGATGTGCCCGGCGTTCCGGTTGGCGATGCCACATTCGCAATATACGTACTACCGTTGAACGTTACGACTTGACCCGATGGATACGTTGGAGCTACGGCTGGATCGAATGGTACGATACCACTCAAACCTACGCCGGTCGCTCCTGTTACGCCCGATGCTCCTGTAGCTCCGGTACTTCCCGTTCCACCAATGCCGGTTGCTCCTGTAACTCCCGTTGCGCCTGCGCCCGCTAGCAATGTGTAATCCGGTGAAGTCCCCGGCGTTCCCGTTGGTGACGCCACATTCGAGATATACGTACTGCTGTTGAACGTTACGACTTGACCCGCTGGATACGTTGGAGCTACGGCTGGATCGAATGGTACGATACCACTTAAACCTACGCCTGTCGCTCCCGTTACCCCTGATGCTCCGGTAGCACCCGTGCTTCCCGTTCCACCAATGCCGGTTGCTCCTGTAACTCCCGTTGCTCCTGCGCCCGCTAGCAATGTGTAATCCGGCGATGTGCCCGGCGTTCCGGTTGGTGATGCTACATTCGCAATATACGTACTGCCGTTGAACGTTACAACTTGGCCGGCTGGATACGTCGGGGCTACGGCTGGATCGAATGGTACAATGCCACTCAAACCTACGCCTGTCGCTCCTGTTACGCCCGATGCTCCGGTGCTCCCGGTTACTCCAACGCCAGTTGCACCCGTCACACCTGTCGCTCCCGCGCCAGCAAGCAACGTGTAATCCGGCGATGTGCCCGGCGTTCCCGTTGGTGACGCCACATTTGCAATATACGTACTACCGTTGAATGTTACAACTTGACCCGATGGATACGTTGGAGCTACGGCTGGATCGAATGGTACGATACCACTCAAACCTACGCCGGTCGCTCCCGTTACGCCCGATGCTCCGGTAGCACCCGTGCTTCCCGTTCCACCAATGCCGGTTGCTCCTGTAACTCCCGTTGCGCCTGCGCCCGCTAGCAATGTGTAATCCGGTGAAGTTCCCGGCGTTCCCGTTGGTGACGCCACATTCGCAATATACGTACTGCCGTTGAACGTTACAACTTGACCCGCTGGATACGTTGGGGCTACGGCTGGATCGAATGGTACGATACCACTCAAACCTACGCCGGTCGCTCCTGTTACGCCCGATGCTCCTGTAGCTCCGGTACTTCCCGTTCCACCAATGCCGGTTGCTCCTGTAACTCCCGTTGCGCCTGCGCCCGCAAGCAACGTGTAATCTGGTGAAATCCCCGGCGTTCCGGTTGGCGATGCCACATTAGCGATAAACGTACTGCCGTTGAACGTTACGACTTGACCCGCTGGATACGTTGGGGCTACGGCTGGATCATATGGCACGATACCACTTAAACCTACGCCGGTCGCTCCTGTTACGCCCGATGCTCCGGTGCTTCCGGTTACTCCAACGCCAGTTGCACCCGTCACACCCGTTGCGCCTGCTCCAGCGATCAACGTGTAATCTGGTGAAGTCCCCGGCGTTCCCGTTGGTGACGCCACATTCGAGATATACGTACTGCCGTTGAACGTTACAACCTGACCCGCTGGATACGTTGGGGCTACGGCTGGATCATATGGCACTAGGCCTGTCAGTCCCGCCCCGGTTGCTCCCGTTACACCTGATGCTCCTGTGGATCCTGTAGGTCCTGTAGGTCCTGCACCTGCAAGCAATGTATAGTCTGGAGAAGTACCTGGCGTACCCGATGGCGAAGCGACATTTGTAATATAAGTACTGCCACCAAACGTGACGATCTGTCCAGCTGGATATGTTGGGGCTAATGCGGGATTGAATGGCACGATGCCACTTAATCCTGCACCTGTGGCTCCAGTAACACCAGTCGCCCCCGCAGCAGCGATTAATGTGTAATCCGATGAAGATCCCGGTGTTCCTAGAGGACCAGCTACACTCGTAATGTAAGTACTACCGTTATACGTAATTACTTGACCTGCTGGATAACCCGGGGCGAGCGCTGCATTAAATGCCACGGCTCCTGTCAAACCAGCTCCGGTTGCTCCCGTTGCTCCATTGGTTCCACCCGACAGTAAAAGAGTGTAGTCTGGAGAACTTCCTGGTGTACCCAAGGGACCGTTTACATTAGCAACATAAAGACTACCCTCGTAGCTTACTACTTGACCTTGAGCATAAGTTGGTCCCAGTGCAGGATCATATGCAGTAATATTGTTCAAGCCAACACCAGGTGCTCCTGCAGGACCCTGTGCTCCCTGTGGACCAACTGGGCCAACCGGTCCTACTGGTCCAATTCCTCCGGGTGTTCCAGTGGCCCCTGGCACCCCAGGGACTCCCGGGACACCTGGTACCCCAGGGACTCCTGGCACTCCCTGTGGACCGGCTGGTCCGGTAATCCCTCCAGTTCCAAGAGTTGTCGTGGCCCGGCTTAGTGATATGGAGATCGATCGAATTAATCCCACAAGTTTATCTTTTTCTGCAGGAGGTACTTCCAGAAGCAGCGTCACACTTAACAAGTCATCCAGTAAGTTTTGCAAGTTACCTGCGAGATTAATAAGAGGAACAGGGACAACCTCTGAACCTGCAATCGTTAATTCCAATACGGCTTGTAATTCTGCCTTTACTCCGGCACGAAATCCGGATTGATTTACAAAACTAAGTAACTGGCGTAATGCGTTCTGCAAAGACAGTATATTGGCTGAAGTCGGCTGACTGATTACAGCAGGAATAGCCACAGCCAATGAACGCAGTATGGATTCAAACTGCTCTAGTTCGCTTGTGGTTATTGGAATAAACGGAGAGCCCGCTCTAAAAGATCTGCCTTCCAGAAAAGCTTTAATATTGACCCTTTTTCGATCATCGGACATGCTTAACTCAATCCTCCTCTATCTTGCTTGCTTTTCAAGCTTATGTCACATAGGAAGGAAAATTATCTTGGACACTCTTTTTAGTCAAAAAAAGACCATTCATGTTCCACGTTGAACAAGATTAAACGGTAGTCTTCAACAAAAAAACACCCTCCATAAGGGGGTGTTTCCGCACTTTTTGTATGAAATTCAGGCTATTTCGATGAATCCAAAGGAAATTGCAAAATAAACTCTGTTCCTTCGCCAAGCACACTATTGACGGTAATCATGCCTTGATGCGCATCAACAATATTCTTCACAATCGCTAAACCAAGCCCCGTACCTACACTTTCTCCCCGAACACGAGCCTTGTCTGCTTTGTAGAATCGTTCGAAAATAAATGGCAAGTCGGATGAAGGGATACCTACACCCTGATCCTTCACAGAAACTCTGACAAATGGAGCACGAAGATAAGTGACACGCTCGGCTGAGATCATTACATTTTTGCCAGTAGGCGTATGTCTGAACGCATTATCCAGCAAATTCGTAAATACTTGCTCAAGTCGATCCTCATCTGCCTGTTGAAGTTCAATGGTTGGTTGTTCAAACTTAAATTGTAGTTGAATTCCCTGTTCTTTTGAACGCACCGAGAACTTCCGATATACACGTTCAAGTAGTTCTCCGAGGTCAACTTCTTTCATCACCATGTCCGTGTGTCCAGCTTCCATCCGCGCAAGATCAAGCAAGTCTTTAACCAGTCTGCCCATCCGGAGGGACTCATCATGAATGACCTGGATCAGTTCTTCGCTCTCTTCCGGTGAGGTAGCCATGCCGTCCAAAAGGGCTTCACTGTAGCCTTGCATCATGGATAGCGGAGTTCGTATCTCATGAGATACGTTAGCCACGAAATCACGCCGCATTTTTTCCAGACGCACTTCTTCTGTTACATCTCTTAAGACAGCCACAGCCCCTCTAACAACACTGTCAGCATACAACGGTGCCATCTGAACAGACCAAACACCTTGCTGTACATGAACATTGGAGTTCTGGTCCCCACCTTGCTCCATCACCATTCTGAACAAAGGAAGAAGGGGCTCAGGTACATCACGCGAAGTCTTGTCAGACTGCTCGGATTCTTGTCCTTCGTCCATTTTTGCCCAATCGAGATCATACCATGCCTGCATGATCTTCTCTCCTGGCGGATTCGTCAGAATAACTTTGCCTTCACCATCAAATGTAACCACCGCATCGGTCATGCTGCGAAGCACACTCGCCAAATGTTCCTTCTCATGGTTAAGGTTTCGAATATTATCTTCCAGTTGGGCAGCCATATGATTAAATGTGTTGGCAAGTTCACCAATCTCATCACTCGTTACCAGGGAGAGACGTGTTCCGTAGTTCCCTTTGCGAATCGCATTGGCTGCCTGAATCAATTGCTGCATGGGCTGCGTTATTTTGGTGAATAGAAACAATGCAAAAAACGTGGTTAAACTGAATCCAATAATACAGATATAGGTAAACAACCGCTTAATATCTCTGGATTCGGATTCTGCAAAGTTCGTATCAATGTAGGGCAGCAAAAAAAGACCCAGCGCTATAAGTACACAACCCACAAGGCAGATAATAGTGATCCATAACTTCCCGACCAGTGATCTCCAGAAACTAAAACTACTTCGGTACTTCCAGTTTATAACCCACACCCCACACCGTCGTAATCATGGCCGCCGATTCAGGCGATACCTTGTTAAGTTTCTCGCGAAGACGCTTCACATGCGTATCCACGGTACGAAGATCGCCAAAGAATTCGTAATTCCATACATCTTTGAGCAATTCTTCTCTGGAGAAAACTTTGTCGGGAGATGTTGCCAGGTAGTGCAGCAATTCATATTCTTTTGGTGTAAGACTAATCTCTTCGCCACCAGCGGTTACCCGGTGGGCATCATGCTCAATAACCAGATGCGGGAACACGATGTTGTTACTCGAATTGCTCTCCTTGGAGAGATAAGCTGTCGCGGAAGCTCGACGCAAAATCGCTTTGACGCGATAAATCACTTCACGCGGGCTGAATGGTTTTACAACATAATCATCAGCGCCAACTTCGAAGCCTTGAACGCGGTTAATCTCTTCACCTTTTGCAGTGAGCATCAAAACAGGTGTTGATTTCACCTGACGAAGACGGGTACACACTTCAACTCCATCCATACCCGGCAACATCACATCAAGCAAAATCAGCCCGTAGTCCCCTGCTGTTGCTTTACGCAGTGCAGTTTCCCCATCCTCAGCTTCATCGATTTCATAACCTTCTTTTTCAAGATACATTTTCAAAAGCCTGCGGATTCTCTCTTCGTCATCCACGACCAGTATTCGATTCTCATGTTCAGCCATGCCTCTCCAGCCCCTTTGCAATAACTCCTCATCACTTCTATTATGTTCGATCTGGCGAACAATATTTGAATACCCTTTAATAAAAAGGTACGTTTGTGTTTCCCGCTTCTAAACTCAACCTTTGCAATGCGAGTCTGTCCTAGTCCGCTCCAGCATAAGAATGTAATCCAGCAATGATCAGATTCACCCCAACTAGCGTAAACATGACGACCAGGAAGCCAAGAACTGCAAGCCATGCAGACTTCTGACCTTGCCAACCTCTGGATAAACGCAGATGCAGATACACACTATAATATAGCCATGTAATCAATGCCCACACCTCTTTAGGGTCCCAACCCCAAAAGCGACTCCAGGCAATCTGAGCCCAGATCATGGCAAAAATTAATGCTCCCAGCGTAAATATCGGAAAACCAATGGCAATCGCACGATAACTTATCTCATCCAGATCATCGGCATCAATTCCATCCATCATTGGCTGTAACGCTTGTCCAAGTGGTCTGCGCACAAGAAGTCGTACAATTCCATACAGGATCAGACCTACAATAAGTGACCAAACCACCGTATTCAGCTTACGCCCGGCATTTACCCCGTTCATCCAGGAAGGCGTCTCAAGTAAAGGTTTTTTCATGCCAAGAAACGGTGTCATGCTCTCCACTTCGCTATTATATGGTGCAAAAATCGGAGGCATGCGATAAATCACTTTCTCTATTGTACTATTTTCCTGTACCTCTGTGTCAATGCTGACCGTTTTCTGTACAAAAACCGCCTCGTAACCAGCTGTACGAAAGGCAAATACCGTTCCGATGAATCCGATGACTACAACGATCGTAACCAGGGTGAATTCAACCCATCCTCGTTGACGTCTTGAAGATTTGTCCTTACCACTGAAATCAACAGTACGGAGCAAATACATGAACCCTGCGGCAAAACCCACGGCGAAGAATGCTTCACCAAGCGCCGCCAACGTCACGTGAATTTTCAGCCAGATGGACTGAAGCGCCGGGATTAATGGCTGTACCTCCTGAGGAAATACAGCGGCGTACGCCATAATAATAATGGTAAGTGGTAACGCAAACAAACCCAGTAATGACTTGCGGTATATGGCATATACAACAATAAATGCAACCATAATCATCATGGACAGAAAAGACATGAACTCATACATGTTACTAACCGGGATATGACCTGCCCCAGCCCAACGGGTTACAAAAAATACAATATGTGCCGCCAAGGCGACAGTCGAAGCGATAAAAGCTCTTTTACCCCAGCGATTCATATGGTCCAGAGGATCACGATTACTCCATTTTTTGCCCATGACTGCGACAGCATATAACAAGAATGCAGCACAATAGAGAAAGAAAGATACGATAAATGCGTCGCTGCTGAAATCCAATAAATTCATGCCTGGTTCCCCCCGTTATCCAACGACTTCTCTTCCACTTCCAGATTCATCTGTTTCAAGACGGCCGCAACTTCACGCCTGAAGCCAAACCAGTTTTTGTTGGTATGTCCACCCAAGGTGAGCTGTTTATCATCAAAACGAATCCAGATGCGGCGATGATGCCAATAAAAACCCATGACCAGACCCAGCATAACAATACCGGCTCCTACCCACACAAAAGGCATTGCCTTATCCACTCTTATATTGAGATAACTTACGGACTGAATAATATCAACCTTGTCCATGCTGTCTACTTCCAGCTGTAGAGGAATCTCAGCTCCAATCAACTGTTGGTTAATCGCATCTTGTTGAAACCGTTGTTTGTCAATCTGCTTCGCAAAGTACAGATATTGTATCCCCTCTTCGGGCAGATCCGGTCCCTTGATGAGAAAGAGAAAAGCAGGTGCATTAGGTGAAGGCGATTTTGATTTGGGCTGACCATTCTCATCCAATCCAAAGTCCATAAACTTTTCTTTTACCGTGAGCTTATAAGGACCAGCTTCAAATGTTCTTTGGGTATCTACCATATCAATCTTAATTGGCCCATATACTTCACCCGTCTTTGTATTGACCAGATCAGGCGTTACGGACCGAATGGTGGGTGTTAGATCATAATCAAACTGATATGCTTTCAGACCGTTATAATTCAATGGATGATTCACGCGTACATCATGTCTGGCCACCTCAGCTAACTGAGGTTTCTTCGAAAGATCCGAACAGTCTGCTGTACATTCATACAAAACAACTTTTGTTTCGAACAGTTTCGGAACGGTTTTATTGAGGTTACGGAATTGCTCAGGTACTTCTTCCTCACTGTAGAATTCAACATTGAACTGTTCATTTTGCAGATACATCGATGTATTCGGGATCTTTTTGATCTCACCTTCAGGAAAAGCGACGTGCTCGTCCAGATTCAGACCTGGAAGCCCTCGTGCGAGTACCGCCAGCAAAAATATAATGAGTCCAATATGGATGACATATGGGCCCCATCGACTGAATCGCTGTTTCTCTGCGAGTAATGCATCCCCCTGGGTGTGCACGCGGTATCCTTTCTTTTTCAACGGCGTAACCGCTTTCTTAATCCAGTCTTCTGGTGCCTCTTCGATGGTACCTTGGTACACCAGACGCTGTCTTGTCAGAAATTGCGTATGTTTACGTATTCTCTGTTTATTCAGTGCTTTGTAGAGCGGTAGGACGCGATCCAGACTGCATATCACCAATGATGCCCCAATCAGCACCAGCAGTAGAATAAACCACCAGGATTCGTATGTATGGGATAAACCCAACAGATAATAGATATGACCCAACTGACCGTATGTTTCTTTGTAATAGACGGAAGGATCAATATTCAAGAATGTACTTTCTTGCGGATAGATTGTACCAAGCATAGAACCTACCAGCGTAAAAACAATCATATAGACGGCAATTTTGACGGATGAAAAAAAGTTCCATATGCGGTCAATGATGTTGGGATTACTACGCTGTGAACGGCGCGCCATGCCATCATAACGCATTTCCAGCACTTCATCCGATTTAGCTTCAGACTCCAGTAACGGTTTTCCACATGCTTCACATAGTACAGTGCCAACCGGATTCTGGTGTCCGCACTCACATTTGGTATTTTGGAACACGAATAGACCTCCTGTCAGGGCTGCTTCGCCAGTTGCGAAATTTGAGCGTCAAGTGTGTCCAAATCAAGTTGACCGATATGAATGGTAGAGATTTTGCCCGTGTCGGATACAAAGAATGTTGTTGGCATCGGAGAGATCCCGAAATCACGAACCGAGTTTTTCTCCCTGTCAAGCATGATTGGAAACGTAACCCCAACCTGCCGTACAAAATTATCCACGGTCATCTGGTCTTCTCCAACATTAATTCCGACAAATTGTACTCCCTGGTCCTTCCATTTGTCAGCTTGTGCCTGAAGTGCAGGCATTTCTTTAACACAAGGTTCACACCACGTGCCCCAGAAATTGATCACCATCGCTTTTCCTTTGTACTCATCAGACGTATGGACTTGACCATCCAGGCCCAGCAGTTCAAAAGAAGGAGACTTGTCCCCTTCCTTTGGCTTGCCATTCGAGCCGGATACCGATGTGGTAATCGCATATCCGCCCAACACCAGGATCAATAACAAAATGACGATTTGCACCGTTCTTCTTGATTTCCCCATGTGCTGCTCCCCTTTTATGTGACTGTAGCATTCGCATCTTATTGGTCTAAGACAACTGTGAACATCCTATGAACAATTATAGCGAATTTCGTCACAAAACTGCGGCGGTTTTATGAAAATTGTGTGTCCTCACATTACCTTTTTTTCATTTTTTTGGCTGGTTCTGATTGTGCGAGGGTAATCAGGTTGTTGACTTCTTCTTTGGTCAGATTACGTGTCAGACCACGTTTCAGGTTTTGTAGCAAAATACCACCAAACGAAATCCGTTTCAGACGGGTTACCGGATGGTTGATCGCCTCAAACATGCGTCTAACCTGACGGTTACGTCCTTCATAGATCGTAATGGAAATGACCGACTCATTAGCGGCTGTATCCACATCTTTGTACTCTACCTCTGCAGGAGCAGTCATGCCGTCATCCAGCATAATGCCTGTCTTTAATTTCTCCAGAGCTGTACCATGCGGCACACCTTTAACCGTTGCATGATACGTTTTGGGTACGTGATGCTTCGGATGCGTCAGCAAATGTGCAAACTCTCCATCATTGGTAAGGATCAATAAGCCCTCTGTGTCATAATCCAGACGACCCACAGGATATACGCGTTCCTTGACACCTTTCAGGTAGTCGGATACAATTTTCCGACCTTCGGGGTCAGATGCACTTGTGATTACACCTTTTGGCTTGTTCAACATCAAGTACACTTTTTTCTCACTGCGGATTGGTTTTCCATTAACCGTAATCATATCCTCTTCGGGGTTCGCTTTTGTACCCAGTTCGGTTACGACCTCCCCGTTAACTTCTACTTTGCCGGACAGGATTAGTTCCTCGCTCTTGCGGCGGGATGCAATGCCTGCCTGTGCGATAATTTTTTGTAATCTTTCCATGTTTGTCATGTCACCTCACACTAATGATACCCATCACGCAGGGAAATCACAAGGATAATCCAAGGATTTTGCAAACTGGCGACACGAATATGCATTTTAGGCGACCTTCCCCTTTGAGATTGACGCAAAAAAGCCTACCTTTACACGACCTGTTGAACACAGATGGTGTAAAGATAAGCCTTTTCCTCAAATCATTTAATTGGAAACTTTTCCTGCAACTGCAACCTGTTTTTTGGCAGGTTTAGTACTCTCTTTAATGAAAGTCTGCAATGTCTTGGAAGTAATATAATAGGTACGTCCACCGTACACAAATGTCATCATACCAATGACCCGGTTGTTCTGATCCAGAACAGGGCCACCTGAATTACCTTGTGCCATGGATTTCACAATACTGCCGATTCCCTTTTTACCTGGAACGTCCGAAGCTTGGGAACTGAACACTCTGCTTTTGGCTATCGTATTGTAGGTTGAAGGAAAATCTTCATCCAGGATGACAAGATCACCAGCAGGATTTTTGGGGAATCCAATGGTATAGACAACCTGGTTATCCCTTGCGTTTGCAAACGTGACCGGTTGGGCGTCTATTTCCTTGTCCAGCTTCAGCAGCGCCATGTCTGTCACCGGGTCTGTCTTAATAATCTTTGCCTTTACAGGCTTACCCAAGGAACCCGGACTCGCAACAGTCAGTGTGCCTTCATCACCATCAGACAGTTCAGCATAACTCTGAACGACATGATAATTCGTGAGCACTTCATCCTTGGAGATCAGTATCGAGGTACCAACATCATAATATACCATATCGGGTTCATCCTGCTTGACCAAACGTACATTCACGACTGGAAAAGAATCCGCTGTGACTGCCATTTGTGCACGCAGCTGTTTGTCGAAGTAACCTGTAAAATGTATCGTCTGAACGGCTTGAGCTGCCGCCAGCCCCGTTGACCCTGCGAGCATTGCAATAGCAAGCACGCCTGACATTCCGACACGGAGCATTCGTTTCCAACTCTTCTGCATGTCTCACTCTCCTCCGCTATTATTCTAGCATATCTAATATATCGGAAGGAAAGGAGATATCTTTTAACCAAAAACGAGCAAACAAATGGCAAGGGCAGCAATAAAACCAACGACATCGGAAAACAACCCTACTTTGAGTGCATACCGACCGTTCCTTATGCCTACAGCCCCAAAATAAACAGTCAGCACATATAACGTAGTGTCTGTACTCCCCTGAATCGTAGATGCCATACGTCCGATCATGGAGTCAGGGCCATGGGTTTTGATCAGATCGGTTGTAAACGCCAGGGAGCCTGTCCCAGTCAAAGGACGCAGTATTCCGAGTGGCAACACTTCGCCTGGAACACCCATCCAGGACACCAACGGAGCGAATAGGCTAATCACAAAATCCAGTGCACCCGAGGCACGAAATACGCTGATTGCGACCATCATGCCCACGAGATGCGGAATAATACTGATTGCAGTAGAGAAACCATCCTTGGCCCCATCAACAAAGGATTCGTAAACCGGGACCTTTTTGGTAAACGCATATAATGGAACAAACGCGATAATAACCGGGATGGCCCAGACGGAGATCCAATTGATGAAGGTTAACAAAGGTGCTCATCCTTTCATGCCGGGATTGCCACTTTTCGGAATGCGCGGCGGTTTGTGTAAAGCCCTGTTCCGATACCAGCGATCGGCGATTATAGCAGCAAGTGTAGCGATAATGGTAGCCATCAATGTTGTTCCCACAATCTCTGTTGCATTGGCGGAATGATAGTTTAAGCGGATGGCGATCAGCGTTGTCGGAATAATAGTAATACTAGCCGTATTCAGAGCCAGTAAGGTGCACATCGCAGGAGAAGCGGTTTGTTTGTCCGGATTAAGCTCCTGCAGTTGTTGCATGGCTTTGATTCCCATCGGAGTAGCCGCATTTCCTAGCCCCAGCAGATTCGCACTCATATTGGAGAGAATATAACCCATCGCCGGATGATTTTTGGGCACATCGGGGAACAGGAAACCCACAACCGGTCCGAGCAGCTTGGCAATCCGGGCCAGGAGACCGGCATCCTCAGCCATTTTCATCATGCCCATCCAGAACACAAGCACACTAATCAGTCCAAAACAGACCGTGACTCCCGTTGCCGCCCCATCAAAAGCGGCTTGCGTGACCACTTCGATATTGCCGTTGACGGCTGCAAAAGCAAATCCGATTAAAATCATGAGCAGCCAAATTAGATTAATCATGGATTATATCCTCCCTTCAATGACGATTTAGCTAAGGAGACAACAGGTGGCTTAACACGGCACGCCATGCAGCTGCCCAGGAAGAGACATCACCGATTCCACCCAGCGTTGCATCTTCTGTCTTCGGTTCAGGAGGAATATAACTGCCTTTGCGATACACCGGAATTGAGCCAACAAGTTTGCCGTCAAGCTGCATATCAATGCGACCTGCCAATCCGAACGAAGGATCTGTCGATTGTTCCTTGCCTTCGACTTTCGTTTCTGACTGGGCGCGATTTTCGTGCAGAATCAACTTTTTGGTCAATGAACTTTTCTCACTCTCGGCCAGAGGATACCAGAATCCCCGGCCCGTAACGACATCTGTATTTTGCACAGGCTGTTCTTGCTTGGCGACCTCTACTAACGGGAAGTACTCAAACCCGAAATCTAGCATCCGAGCATGATCGTTCCAATCGTTTCCGTCGTTCAGCGTTACCGCGGCAAGCTGCTGTCCATTGCGTGTAGCCGAGCTGACCAAACATCTGAAAGCTTTCTTTGTGTAGCCGGTTTTCACTCCATCTGCACCTTCATACATCCGCAGCATTTTATTTTTGTTGTGCCAAGAGTATTCCCAGCTTTCATTGGGGTTCGGTGCAGATTTGTCCTCCGTGGCTACGATTCGTTTGAACACCGGATTGTGCAACGCATATGCCGTTAATCGGGCCAAGTCATTGGCTGTGGAATAATGACCTTCTGCATCCAGTCCATGAGGGTTCATAAAATGAGAATGCATCAGACCGATTTGCTCCGCCTTTTTGTTCATTAACAGGACAAAGCCTTCTTCCGATCCACCGACATGTTCTGCGATCGCAGAGGCCGCGTCATTGCCTGAACGGAGCATTAGCCCGTACAACATGTTTTCAAGCGTCATCTCTTCACCTAACTTCAGATAGAGAGAAGATCCTTCTTTGGCAAAAGCTGAGGGAGACACTTTCACTTTTTCATCCAGCTTGCTGTGTTCGATCGCTACGATCGCTGTCATGATTTTGGTCAAACTGGCAATTCGCAGTTCCTTATCCCCATCTTTGCTGTATAAGATCCGGCCTGATGTGACATCAATGAGAGCAGCGCTTTGCGCATGTGTAGACGGACCTTGAATTGTTGCTTGGGCTTGAGTAACCCCTAATGAAGACAGCAAGAAGACAGGGATAAGCATGCATGCAAGAACTTTCGTTATTTTTCGCATCAATTCATTCCTCCGGGTCACTTGGAATCTTGTACTATCTTATGTTCGGACAACTTGGAGTATGTCCCATAGGGCAAAAACAGCAAAAATCCCTCACGCTTGAATGCGGGAGGGATCATGACGAAATGATTCAGCTGTACGTTGATGGATCTGGTGTAACCGGTACACCTGTAGCATTCGCTGGTGTTGTATTCCGTTGGAACATGCCTTGAATTCGGTCCAAAACATATGGGGTGGAGTCAATGAGTTTCTCAAACAGATGTGTGGAGTTATCGAGTGGTACAATGTGTACCCCCTGTTTACCTACCACCAGGAACGCAATAGGACGTATGGATACACCGCCGCCGCTACCGCCACCAAACGGAGAAGCAACTTTAGCTGAACTCGCATGTTCAGTAGAGGTACCCGTAGCACCACTTTTGCCACTACTCTCTCCATTAACGTGAAAATCACTACCACCGGCAGCAAATCCGAATCCTACCTTACTTATTGGCAGAATCACGGTACCATCTGGTGTTTCGACTGCATCGCCAACAATTGTATTGACATCCACCATGGCCTTGATATTTTCCATAGCAGTTTCCATTAAGCCTTGAATTGGATGATCTGACATTTAAATTCCCTCCAGTTTCAATGTAAGCTAGGTTTGATCTAACCATATCATCCCCAAACATGAAGGGACTTATGTAATAAGCATTTTAAATACACTCACCAAACCCCAACCTTACATTCCCAAAAACAGACCGACTATGATGGGTTTTTATACTGATGTCCCACTAAGCTTATTCTTTTGTTTCTCCTTATGCCTGCGGCGCTGTTCCTGAAGAAGCTTGAACCACATCCGCCATCCGCCTTCGACTTGAAGCACACGGGTGAGTAGTGTAACTCCAGCGATCAGAACGGCTGTAATCCGAATTTTCGCTCTGAAATCGAGCTCCGTTCTAAATTCCATTTCATCGGACCATACCGGCATAACCTGAAGCACGGGTGTTTCATCAAAGCGGATCTGATAGGTGAGAAAACCAATAATAATGGACTTAATGCTCCACACCCAGCCCGTCAGCACCGCTGTATATGCTGCATCACCAACGCCGATGTGGGTAGCCCAGGACAGTTGGGTCATATGTACTCGTGTGAGTGTTTGCTTAAGCCACAGCTTGAGCGCGTCCGTTGCCCTAAGCATAATTTTCACATCTTTAGTCCACTTCTTGACTTTGCGTTTGTTGACCCGCTCACTTCCCTGGGCCTCACCTCTCGAATGATTCATGGATTGTTCGGTCTTGACCAGAAAACCTTCCTTCATATTACGAAAAACAATACTCGGGATCTCATAGTTAATCCGCACAATTCCATAGAGAAGACGAACATTAATATTGGCGTAATCATCACTTTTATGTTTACTGAATGTAAAATGTACATGAACATTTGAGATGAGGACTGCGGCAATCAGCAATGCGAACAACAAACCGATTCCTCCAAGCCAAATCCACACAGGCCTTACCTCCAAGCCCTCAATTCTTTTCTCGTCTAGTATGACACTCTGAATAGGAAAAAATTCACGTCTGACCTAAAAATCCCATTTCATATTTATTTAGAAACTATTCTATTCACCATTTTTCTAAAACAATGCACAAAAAAACCGACTCCACTGATGGGTGTCGGTTAGTATGAGCTTGCAAATTAGAGTGAAGAACCCGTATTATCGTCTTCGTTGTCGATATGACTTAGGTCATCCGCCGGATCAGCACTTTCCGGTTCCAGTTGTTGCAAATCCAGTTTGTTGAATAACAGTTGTGTCTCTTCCTCCAGGTTTTCGGAATCTTCGAACAAGCCTGGTTCCGGAAGGTCTTTAATTGAAGCCAAACCGAAATAATCCAGGAATGACTTGGTCGTTCCGTACAGAATTGGTCGTCCGATCGCCTCGGCTCGTCCCACTTCAATAATCAAATCCTTATTCACAAGTGTATGGATGGCCCGCTCCGATTTTACACCACGGATTTCCTCAATCTCTACCCGTGTAATCGGCTGACGATACGCCACAATGGCCAGCGTCTCCAGAGCCGCTTGGGATAAGGACGTTCGTGCGGGAGAGTATGCCAGTTTCTCGAAATATACAGCGTGGTCAGGCAAGGTGCCCAACTGCACTACACCAGCGATCTTGAGAATCTGTACACCTCGTCCCTGCTGTGAAAATTCATGAATCATCTCCTCAATCGCGTCCGTTACAAGTTCCACTCGCTGGTCGACGATCTCGGCGATTTGTTTGATACTCAGCCCCTCTTCTCCGGACAAAAACAGCAGGCCTTCAATAATCGATTTCAATTTCGGAAAATCCATGATTCTTTGTTTCCCCTCTCCACTCCATAACGATATCCTCAAACATCCGTTCCTGATAACAGACAATCTGCTTCATCTTCATCAGTTCCAGCACCGCCAGAAAAGTGACAACAATCTCATGGCGATAGATATGTTCATCCATCAACTTGGAAAATAACAGTCTGCCTCCCGGCCCCATACTTTCCAAAGCGCCGATGACATCCCGTATCCGGTCCTTAACCGAAATCTCATCCCGTTTGATTCGGGTTACAGTTGTACGCTTCTCAGCCTTGCGTAGCGCCTTCTGAAATGCTGCAATCAGGTCAGAGGTGTGTAAACCCTCAACCGGGTTCGATTGGGCTTCTACGGGCATATAGGGGCGCAGATCCTCGGGCTCTTTGGAAAATATAAGGCTGCGTTCCCACTCCCGTTCATGAAGATGACGCGCAATTCCCTTGTACTTGCGATATTCTATCAGACGTGCAATCAGCTCTGCACGTGGATCATAATCTTCTTCTTCCATAAAATCATAATCCTCGAAGTCCTCAATTACCGGTGGTTTAGGCAGTAAAAGTTTGCTCTTGATCGACAGCAATGTTGCTGCCATGACCAGAAATTCACTCGTAATATCCAGTTCCAGTTCCTGCATCGAATGCAGGTACGCCATGTATTGATCGGTAATATCGCTGATGGGAATATCCTGGATATGAATTTCAGCCTTGTCAATCAAATGAAGCAGCAGATCCAAAGGCCCTTCAAAAGTCTCCAGTTTGTATGTAACTACCGTCACTAGACGAATCCTCCCGCCAGAAAAATACAAAACCCTGCTAAGCCGTACGAATCCGGTTTCCCGTGTTCGTCTGCGCAAAGCAGGGCACTACTATTAAATAAGCACTATTTTAGCTGTTTCGTCAAGTTTGCCATCTCAATTGCCGCCGTAGCTGCATCCCAACCTTTGTTACCCGCTTTGGTTCCGGCACGTTCAATCGCTTGTTCAATATTTTCTGTTGTAACCAATCCAAAGATTGTAGGCACGCCAGTTTTCAGGTTGATTGCTGCTACCCCTTTAGCCATCTCGTTGCACACATAATCGTAATGCGTAGTGGATCCACGAATGACAGTTCCCAGGGTAATCACCGCATCATACTTGCCGCTCTCCGCCATTTTCTGCGCAATCAGAGGGATTTCGAACGCTCCTGGAACCCAGGCTACATCCACTTCATCATCCTGCACGCCGTGACGTTTGAATGCATCAAGCGCCGCGCTAAGTAATTTACTGGTGATGAATTCGTTGAAACGTCCAACGACAACTCCATAACGTGATCCTTCTGATACTAAATGTCCTTCAAAAAATTGTGGCATTCAAGTCATCTCCCTAACGGTATAATGTAATGTAAGTAACGGAAATCCTAATTAATCTCTTCCATAAATTACATGGTGAACGTTATTCATCTAAAATATATTTACTGTTCGTTTTGTTCGATATCATCAAACTTGAGCATATGCCCCAGCTTTGCTTGCTTTGTATGAAGATAAACCGTATTGTCCTCGTTCTCTTCCATCTGGATCGCAACACGTTCTACAACTTCAAGTCCGTATCCTTCAAGGCCTTTAATTTTACGAGGATTGTTAGTTAACAGTCTGATCTGACGAACCCCAAGGTCTTTCAGAATTTGAGCGCCAATCCCGTAATCACGCAAGTCGGCAGCAAATCCCAGCTTCAGGTTTGCATCCACCGTATCCAGACCTTCCTCTTGCAGCTTATAGGCTTTGAGTTTGTTGATTAGCCCAATGCCCCGGCCTTCCTGTCTCATATAGAGCAGTACGCCGTTGCCTTCCTCGTTAATCTGTTTGAGTGCCGCATCAAACTGAGGACCACAGTCACAACGATGGGAATGGAATACATCACCAGTCAAACATTCAGAGTGCACACGTACAAGTACGGGTTTGGAACCATCTATTTCACCTTTGACCAAAGCCACATGTTCCTTGTTATCCACAGCGTTTGTATAAGCCACCGCTTGAAACTCGCCAAAGTCCGTTGGCATACGCACAGCCACTTCACGTTGAACCAGCTGCTCTTTTTCGTTACGGTAACGAATCATGTCCTGAATACTGATCAGCTTCAGATCATGCTTGCGGGCAATCTCCTGCAGATCCGGAAGTCTGGCCATTGTGCCATCTTCCTTAATCACTTCACAGATCACGCCTGCGGGATATGAACCACACATAATGGCCAAATCTACCGCCGCTTCTGTATGCCCGGCACGACGAAGTACACCGCCATCTTTTGCAATCAGCGGGAACATGTGACCAGGTTTACGGAAGTCCCCAGCTTTCGCTTCAGGATCGATCAGACCTTTCACGGTAATAGAGCGTTCATGTGCCGAGATACCTGTTGTCGTATCTTTGTGGTCCACAGAAACGGTGAAGGCTGTTCCATGGAAATCCGTATTTTGTTGAACCATCGGTTTAAGATTCAGTTCGTCCGCACGTTGTTGTGTAATCGGAACACAGACCAGACCTCTACCTTCAGTAATCATGAAATTAATGACTTCAGGTGTCGCCTTTTCGGCCAAAGCGATAAAATCGCCTTCATTCTCCCGATCTTCATCATCCACAACAATGACGGGTTTGCCACGCATGAGATCATATATGGCTTCTTCTATCGTATCCAAAATGGATTGTTCTGACATGGGTCCACCTCCAGTTTATTTCTGTTTCTATTTATGCAAATCCGTGATTGGAGAGAAAATCTTCACTGATACTGCGCGGCTTGCCAGCACCCGTCTCTCGATGTCCTCTCCCATACTGGAGCAGATGATCCACATATTTGCCCAAAATATCGCATTCGATATTAATGGTATCCCCTGTCTTTTTCACATTTAGTACAGTTTCACCAATGGTATGCGGGATTATGGAAACCGTGAATGCGGTATCCGATGTATGGACAACGGTCAAGCTAATGCCATCCAGTGTAACTGATCCTTTGGGAATCAGATATTTGAACAACTGGTGATCATCAGGTTTGATCTCAAACACAATCGCATTCTGATCACGTGTTATACTGCCAATCACTCCAGTACCATCGACATGGCCCTGAACGATGTGTCCGCCAAAACGACCGCCGGATTGCATGGCCCGCTCCAGATTAACTTTACTGCCAGATTGCAGCTGACTGAGATTGGTATGGCGATAGGTTTCAGGCATTACATCGGCGGTAAAACCTCCACCTTCGAGCGTTGTCGCAGTTAAGCACACGCCGTTCACTGCTACACTATCACCAATTTTCAGATCGTCCATGATGGCGGAAGCTCCGATATTCAGGACCATCGCTTCGCCTTTCCGACCAATACGCCGGATCTGACCAACTTCTTCCACCAAACCGGTAAACATGCTGCCGCCTCCCTTCTTTAATTTATAAAGAGTCTAACTTGTTTCTTTAAAATTCATTTATTTATTCAGGCCACACCGGAATACCGCCAATGCTGATATTATCTCCAACTTTTTCGATCTCCAACTGATTCAATTGAATCGCCTGATTCATACGTTCCACACCTTCGAAGCGGAAGCTTCCAGGTGTATCATAACCGCCTACAATCTTCGGTGCGATAAACATGAGCAGTCGATCGACCAACCGTGCCTCCAGCATGGCTCCATTCAGAGTGCCCCCACCTTCAAGCAAAATCGAACCAATCTCACGCTCACCCAACTTGCTAAGTCCGCTTAACAGATCCACACGTGGTCCAGGACCACAGCGTATAATCTCAACACCGTAAGCTTCCAAACGTTCAGCAGCTTCAGGACTGGCTTCGTCTGTGGTCAGAACCCATGTTGGAGCAAGACCATCCTTAACCATTTTGGCACCTACGGGAAGACGCAACTTGGAATCCACCACAATGCGCACCGGACTAATGCCTTCCACTTGTAAACGGGTTGTAAGTTCCGGATTATCGGCAATCACTGTGTCGACGCCAACCATAATTCCCTGGTGACGATGACGAAGGGCATGCACAATCTCACGAGCGGGCTCGTTGGAGATCCACTTGCTGTCTCCGCTGCGAGTAGCAATTTTGCCATCCAAAGTCGTAGCCGTCTTCAGTGTCACAAAAGGTAGACCCGTTGTAATAAATTTAATGAATTTTTCATTCATTCGTCTTCCACGCTCACGCAGTACGCCAACTTCAACTTCAATGCCTTGTTGACGAAGCATGCTGATGCCCCTGCCGGATACTTGCGGATTTGGATCTTCACAACATACCACAACACGTTTCACCTTTTCATGAATCAGGCGTTCACTACAAGGTGGCGTTTTGCCATAATGACTACAAGGCTCAAGTGTGACGTATACCGTACTTCCTTCTGCATCACTGCCTGCCATGTTAAGTGCATGCACCTCTGCATGACCGGTTCCACGTTTCAGATGGCTTCCCAGGCCTACAATACGACCCTCTTTCACAACTACACATCCAACGACCGGATTAATCCCCGTCTGTCCCTGTGCTCGTTCCGCCATATCCAATGCCAGTGCCATATAAAATTCATCATTGATCATTTCCAAATCCGTTCACCCCGCGGTTTAAAGTCTTGTTTATTAAAAAATCCCCGTCGAACAATCAGTTCGATGGGGATGATGAGAGACAAATGTCACCAGCAGGAGTGAAATGGATACAGCACGCCAACACTTTGCCCAAAACTTCATTTCGGGCAAGTGAAAATAGACACATACCTTAATGAACATCAATTACAGGTAAAGAGCTTTTATAGTGCGGCATATGTATGGAACTGTCCGGCGTAACCGGATCTTCCCTGCACAGTGCAAGACATTACCAATCGTGACTGTGCAGCAATACTCCTGCTGAATGCAAACCTGTTAGGTCTGCACCTCTCCTTCTCCCATCCAGACTATACTGTCGGTTCTGGAATTACACCAGATCAGCCATCTGCCAATGGCAGACAGGTCACGGACTTTGCATCAAGTGCTGGACATATGTCCTTACACTTCCTGCATCACCGCCGGTAGGGAATTGCACCCTGCCCTGAAGGATTGCTTTCGTTATTACTTGGATGTTAGCACTTTAATGCCAAAAAATCAATTGTTTTTTGTTTCTTTTTGTCACATACTAACTTTTAATAAGCTAAGAAACAACAAAAAACCGCTTCCTCTCAAGGAGGTACGGTTTTTGTTTGGAGGCACATTTCACATCCATCGCAGCATTCTACATATCAGGAAAACACCAGCTCGCCATATGCTTTAATTCTTTGGCATTATGGAATGGAGTGCGATCAGGTTCTTGCAGGGGCGAAGTCGGAAGCGGGAACTCTCTTGCCACCCTTCTGACCCAACTTGTGGAATCAATCGCAATAGCCGAGCATTTCCAGCGTCCATTCGCTCTCGGTCGAAACGTTCCATGCAAATCTGCTTTTCCCGGCATCTCTGGAAAGACACCATCCAAATATTCAACGATGACACGCTTGTCTCTGACTTCATGACAGTATACTGTCACCCATACACCTTCCCGGACCCGAACAGCATACACATCTCCAGACTGTACCTCCCCGGTACCTGCATCAGGAGATGCCTTTGGTACTTTTCCGCGAACACTTCTCTTCTTCTCCAATGCTCCTAAGATCGTGTCCTTTACAGCTGGACTCTCATCAGGCTTATCCGCAAGAGATATATTATTCAGATCAAAATCATGAAATATCTTGTTCAGGTTGTTCTCATTGATTCCCACAGATGAGTCCCACCACGCCAGAGGCGCCTGTACCTCAACCCGAACATTGGGGCGTGCGTCACGTTGCATGTAAGTGGTGAATTCCGTGATCATTCCAGGATGTTCCGGCGTATCCAATATGCCAATCAAAGCTAACGTCTCAAGCAAATCACGGTAGGCATATTCCTTCTGTGTAGGCAAAAGACGTTCCTTCTTGAGCGCTACTGCTGCCTTGCTGTAGCGTGTTTTGGGAGGTAATTCGCGCAGCACCGTTAACACCGCACGGAATGTCCAACGGTCGTAATCATTGGGTATTGGAAGCTCCTGCGCTGCAGCCAACTCTCGAAGTGCCAGCACATATCCAAAAGGATCACCGTCCAACGGGGTTCCATTGGTCATCCGCCAATACCATTGCAGCGTCGTGTCGGTAGCTTGATCTACACTTAATCCGCAGATCTTGCAAGTGTTCGAAGATGGATATGGCGTATGTTCATGACTTGGCATACTGCTCGCAATAAGCTTGCCCGTAAGCAACGAGCGCCAGATCATGGGTGCTGACCACAAAGAGGACACAAAGGCCTGCGCTGCATCATTCAGCGTCCATTGATTCGCAACTTTTTTCAGCTCAGTAATCGTTTCATCATGTTGGGGACGTACAAATCGATTCGGTTCATGCCCCGCTGCCTCAAGCGCTTCTCGATCCTTTACGGATAGACTATCCGGAACGACATGGCGCGATGCCTGCAGTTCTTCATCCCACAACGTTCGCTCACTATAAATTTGTTTTAACAAGCTTAGCTGAGTAACCGTATCCAAGGTTTTATTCATCCTTTCTAATCATCGATTTCAAGTATGTAAAAAAACAAAAAAAGTGCTTCTATAAAAGAAGCACTTCATGTTTGGATCCAGTTAAGGTGAAGGTATTAAGCTTCTACAACTTCAACAGTTTCCATTTTGTCTTTACCTTCTAAAGCGTCCACGAACTCCATACCTTTAGTTACTTTACCAAATACAGTATGTTGTCCATCCAAATGTGGTTGCGGTTGGTAGCAGATGTAGAACTGGCTTCCACCTGTGTTACGGCCAGCATGTGCCATAGCAAGTGTTCCGCGCTCATGTTTGTTCGGGTTAATTTCACAGTTGATTGTGTAACCTGGGCCACCTGCACCGCTACCGTTAGGGCATCCGCCTTGAGCTACAAAGCCCGGGATAACGCGGTGGAATGTAAGACCATTGTAGAAACCGGAGTTAGCCAGTTTCTCAAAGTTTGCTACTGTGTTTGGAGCTTCTTGATCGAACAGATCGATCAGAACTTCTCCGCCGTTTGCCAATTTAATTTTCGCTTGTTTCGCCATATGTAAATGACTCCTTTCGTATTGACCATCGTTAATGGTGCCAGAACGCATGACCCTGGGTCAAACATTACAGCACTTTTCTTAGTGTACACCGAAAATGACTGGATCGCAAAAAAAACGGAAACTTTTTTTCATAATTTAGTCCGAATATACAAAAAGCAGACGAAAAAGGAAGTTCCCTTTTCATCTGCTTCAAATTTAAAATCCCTATATCCTGAATAATGCAGAAACGCATTATCTTTTGACGAATTAGCGAGTTACTGGCTGTTTGCCAATGCGCGCTGGTACCAGGTCATTCTGGATGATATCTTGATACGTCTCACGGCGTACTACGACATCACCTTGACCGTCTTTGACAAACACAACAGCCGGACGACGAATACGGTTGTAGTTGCTAGCCATGGAGTAGTTATATGCACCTGTACAAGCTACAGCGAGCAGATCGCCGCTCTCCACTTTTGGCAGGTCCAGATCCCAGATCAACATATCGCCACTCTCGCAGCATTTACCCGCAACAGATACCGTTTCCTGAGCAGCCTCATTTGCACGGTTGGCAAGCACAGCTTCGTACTTGGATTCATACAAAGCAGGACGTGGGTTATCGGTCATCCCACCATCAACGGCAACGTATTTACGCACGCCTGGGATGTCTTTGCTTGTTCCAACAGTATACAGCGTTGTTCCTGCTTCACCCACGATGCTGCGGCCTGGTTCAACCCAGATCTCAGGTACGGCATAACCGATTTGGGCAAAATGATTTTTAACTGCGTCTGTAATAGCCTTCACGTATTGCGCAACTTCAAGCGGCGTATCTCCATCGATATAACGGATTCCGAATCCACCACCAAGGTTAACCACTTTGAAGGCAACATTAAGACGCTCATATACACTTGCTGCAAATTCAGCAACACGTTGAACAGCCATCTGGAAACCTTCAACTTCGAAGATCTGGGAACCGATGTGGGAATGCACACCGAGCAATACCAGGTTAGATTGCTTGGAAGCCAAGTCAATCGCTTCAAATGCTGTACCATTGCCGATATCGAATCCAAATTTGGAATCCGTTTGACCTGTGGAAATATATTCATGCGTATGGGCCTCAACACCAGGCGTCACACGAAGCAAAATGTTTACTTTACGATTTTTGTCCGCGGCTACAGCCTGCAACAGATGCAGTTCATTGAAGTTATCAACAACAAAGCATCCGATCTCCGCATCAAGAGCCATTTCAATCTCTTCCAGCGTTTTGTTGTTACCGTGGAAATGAATGCGCTCAGCAGGGAATCCTGCTTGCAGTGCAGTAAACAGTTCACCATCAGATACAACATCCAGGGAAAGTCCTTCTTCAGCTGCAAGTGCACACATTGCCATTACACAGAATGCTTTACTTGCGTAAGCAACCTGGAAACCCAGTCCGGAAGCACGGAACGCTTCCATGTACTCTCTGCAACGCTCGCGAACCAATTGCTCGTCCACAACGTACAGGGGAGTTCCAAATTGTTCTTTCAGATCTGTTGCATCAACTCCGCCAATCTCCAGATGTCCTTGTGCATTTATTTTACTTGTACCATGTAAATACATAATCTGCATTCCTCACTTTTTTGTATACTGGAACAGTTGCTATTCCAATGATTTTACACCAGTATATCAAATTAGGCAGCGAGATGAATGGATTTTTCGGAAGATCATTTGTGTTTTTTACTTTTTCGCAGTTCACCGTCCGGATCATCGGACATTTTGGTGTTGTCACGGGTTTTGTTAAATGATGGACGTTTTTTATTTTCCAGCAACGGAAGCCGGAATAAAAAGTTGCCCAGAGCCTTTGCATTAAACGGTATAAAAGGCCAGAGATACGAAGAATTGTACGACCTGTGAACGGTGAGCGCCAATATGAGTAGTGTACTGCCCACGACTAATCCAGGAACCTTGAATATCGCAACAGCGACTAGCAGAACCAACCTGACCAACCTGTTGGCGAGACCCAGCTCGTAACTCGGCGTGGCAAACATGCCGATGGCTGCGATAGCCATATAGAGTACAACCTCATTGACAAAATATCCTGTTTTGACGGCGATATCCCCGACTAGAATTGCCGCGATCAAGCCCATTGCAGAGGCCAGAGGTGTAGGCGTATGGACCGCGGCCATCCGTAATAAATCGACGCCCAGTTCAATCAGTAGAAACTGTAGAATCAGCGGCAGCTTTACATTTTCCTGCGGACCAATAAAGTCAAGTCCCATCGGTTTAATCGAAGGATCAATAACCATGAGAAGCCATAGTGGAAGCAAAAACAACGAGATGAGAATCCCTGCAAAACGCACCCATCGTAAATACGTTCCCATCAAGGCAGTCTGTCTATTCTCCTCGGCATGCTCACACAGGTCGAAGAAGGTCGTAGGCAGAATCATCACACTGGGGGAAGTGTCCACGAAAATGACAACTCGTCCTTCCAGCAAATGGGAAGCTGTAACATCTGGTCGCTCGGAATACCGAACGAGTGGAAACGGATTCCAACCCTTGTTGATAATCGCTTCTTCCAGCTGTTTATCGGCGGAGGGAATACCATCGATATCCACTCGCTGAATTTTTTCACGAACTGAATCCACTTGCACTTTATCCACAATATCGTCAATGTACACCACGCAGACATCGGTTTGTGTTCTCCGCCCTACCTGCATGATCTCAAATTTCAATCCAGGGTCGCGTATTCTGCGGCGCACCAAGGTTACATTGGTGAGGAGTGTTTCGGTAAAACCGTCTCTGGAACCGCGGACTACCCTTTCCAATGAAGGTTCTTCGGGTGAACGTACCGGATAACTCCGGGTATCCATAATTAAGACCGAGCGGTCCCCTTCAACAAACATTGCGCTCATACCAGTAAGAACCTTGTTGATGACCGCACTCATCTTCTCGACTTTTTCCACCTGAATATGGGGAATGTAACATTCAAAATAGGATTTGAGAGCATGTCCGGACACGTCATCCGGCGTGAGATAGGTGAGTCTTTTCAACACCTCAAGCAAAATCTCATCCTTGGCGAAGCCGGTGATCATCAGCAATCCAACATGCTTGCCACCCAGAACCATTTCCCTCATATTCACGTCAAACGATTCTCCGAGCCCCAGGACCTGTTGTAGTGTATATCTATTCTCACTCATGCGTGGGGAGATATCATCGTTTTCCTGCCAATATTGTACGGATTCCTCAATGCTGTCGGACATCTCATTTTGTTTTTTCTTACTGTACGCTTTCTCCTCTTCTTCCTTCTGAATCTCATAAGCAGACTTGTGTAACATCTCTTCCGTTATACCTTCACTATTTTCCTGGCCTGTGTGCTCTGTTTGTTCATCCATCTTCCATCCTCCTATGGCCACGAGTTACCGCTGATATATGAAAAAATCAAACAGGGAACCTGTCATTTTGCCCAAAATCATGGCGAGCAGTAATCCAAACAAATAAGGTTTCATGCCCAATCGTTTAGCTAGCACGGGTAGTACATTGAGTACCTCAGTTAGCGCCGCGGCGAGCAGACCGATGAAGACGCCACAGAACAAACCAACGATTGGGCTGAGCAGCAGCACCCCATGCATTTTCCAATGCCAGAAATCCGCCACCGTGCCGAGCAGTGAGCCACCTATTAGCGCCCCTTCGTACCAGTGAGTCTTGTCATACGATTGCGTAAGTTGAGCCAACCTGGGAATCATATCGAGCACCAGAATGAGCGCAATTACGCCGCTTCCTACGGCAATCCCCCCTGCAACACCCAATACAATGCTGATTGCTCCATTAAGAACGCTCATCCGCATTCATCTCCCTGCGTTCCTGCTCATGCATCCGTTCACTTTCTTCAATCACCACATATTTATCTACATTTTGCTGGTATAGGAACATCTCCACTTCCAGCGGAGTAGGCTCCTCATTCCACTTTTTCTTGAACAAATGATTAAAAAATACTGCCATTCCGAATCCAATGCCAATGGAATACGCCACTTGGAACAGATAGGGATGTTCGTCCCGATGCCCAGTGAGCATCTCCACAATTCGAATCTGTACTTCCTGCATGTTCACATCGGCATGAAAATTCATAATGGTTAAGGCTGATCCAAAGAACAGCAGCAGCCAAACCAGAATGAACAGGGACTTGGAAGGTTGACCATTTCCCGCAATGACTTCAACCAACGTATGACCTGATCCCATCAGTTCCACACTTACCTCCGGCAAGATACGCCGAATTTGGGGAATAATCTGCAATATATCAATGAGGATCAGATTGCCATCCTCCGGTCCAGGGCGCAGCAGTTCAAGCTCCAGTAGCCTGCCCTCCTGGTCTTCAGAAGAGGTCAGTACATGTGCAATGTCTCCAAGCTTGACTGCTCTGCCCCTCTGGATGCGAATACGGCTGCGCAGACGAATATAGACCATTGGAGTGGGTGTCTGGGACATCCATAGCACTCCTTTACTGCGTAATTTAAGTTAGTATTTGAAGAATGTGCAAATTTATTACAAACGGGTTGGAAAAAGATCGGGAGGTGGGTGGGGGCGCTGCGGGATGGATCGGTCATTGGTCGCTGTTGCTCGGGGGAGGATACACGCAGACACTCCGACGGCAGACCAACCTTCTGATCGCTGTTGTCTCCAAATTCTTTTGAATTATTTCTAAGAGTTAGAAATTTGGAGACAAAGGCGCACGCTTCGCTTCTTCAGGTCTAATCTGCCGCCTGCGTTGCTTATGCATCCTTAGATGAGCCCTCACGCTTCGCTCCTTTTGACCGATTCCATCCCTCCGCTACCCATCGTCCTCCCGTTTCCAAACGTTTGAAATAAATATGCTGGGGAGGAGGCAGGGGGATTTAAAAGATGAATCTCGGGCTTTATTTTGACTTGAACGGAGGAGTGACTATTGACCGATTTGGGGCGTAATTGAGTGTGAAGCATTATTACACATATCAAAAAAGTCGCCGTATGGGCGACTCTTTGGAATTTGTAGATAGGCTCACGGATCATGTACAATAGTTCAGCAATTATGTTCTTTTTCTCTTTTGTTCAATTCCCTTCTAAAACGTAAAGGGGTTGAATTCATTGTTTTGCGGAATTGGTTAATGTAATAACTCGTGCTGTTTAAATCCAACCTCATAGGCAATTTCGGTGATGCTACGCTCGGAGAGTTGCAATAGTTCAATGCTTCTTTGGATGCGGTACTCGATCACATATTGCATGGGTGTGGTTTTCAGGATTTGCTTGAAATAACGGCATGTCTCCGATCGACTTAACTGTCCGGCCTTTGCAATATCTTCTAATCTAATCGGCTCGGCATAGTTGAAATGAATCCATTGCAACATGTCTTTCATTCGCTTGTTTCTGCTCATCTCTGATGGATCATGTTCCAGGGAATATCCGTTCATAATCAGTAGTTTCCACATATTCAGCACCGAAGAAGCAACATTCACTTCGTAAAAAGGAACTTGTTGCACTAGCTCCTTTCTAATCTGTGCAATGGCACTCAGGATCTGTTCTCCCCAAGCGTTAGCTCTTTCGATATACAGAAAAGGCAAATTAGTTGCTGTTACATATGGATGTACGTACTTTATATACAAATCCGAAGGCATGATAACATGCGGGGACAAATTCAGACATAAATAAATGCAGTTCTCGCTCACACCGTGATCTTCGGCCATATGCATTATTCCACTGTTGATAAAAATCCCGTCACCTTTGGACAAAATCACCTTTTGATCGTTGATATGGAACAACGCCGTACCCTGAAGAACGGTAACAAACTGCAATTCATCATGCCAGTGGAGAGGAATATGTCCGTGAACATTTTGAACAATGGTTGTCTCATAACAGGCTATAGATAATGTATCGGTACGGTGTTGCGTCATTTCTTTCAAATGTTGATCAATGATAAATTCGATTTTCTGCATGGCCCTCATCTCAATATAGTTATATTTTTAAGTGTAATATTGATATTAATGTACCGCATTTCTCCTTAATATAACACTATTCTTATATTTAAGGTGAGGCGAACAAGAATGACAACTTCTGCAAAATCCAAAATTTCAGGCATCGTACTCGTTCTGACCGGAGCCATCTGTTGGGGCATTGGGGGTACGGTATCTCAAAAACTGTTTCAACTGGATGGAATTGAGGTCAATTGGTATGTCACTGTACGATTGTTGATTGCTGGGTTACTATTACTGGTTATTCAATCGTTTACTAATGGACGATTTCAGATTTTTGATGTGTGGAAAAATAAAAAAACTGCTGGACAGCTGATCATTTTTGGATTGGTCGGCATGCTTACCGTCCAGTATACGTACATGGCATCCATTAAACACGGCAATTCAGCGGTAGCTACACTCCTGCAGTACCTGTCCCCTGTCATGATCATGATTTACATCGCACTCCGTAAGCAGTCTGTCCTTACACGCAATGACCTTGCATGCGCCGTTCTGGCTCTCGGTGGGTGTTTTCTCCTACTGACGAACGGCTCACTCACGCAGTTATCTGTCTCCTGGCTCGCAGTGATGTGGGGCATATTATCCGGGGTTTCAGCTGCATTTTATACGCTGTATGCCGTGCAACTGATTAAAAAATTCGATTCACTTGTTGTGGTTGGCTGGGCTATGATCATCGCTGGTTTGGGAATGAGTTTTATTCACCCGCCCTGGAAAATGAATTTTGCTGCTATCACGCTCGAAACCTACGGTTATTTGATATTTACGATCCTTTTTGGAACCATGATTGCTTTTTGGTTTTATATTGCGAGTCTCAAAAGTCTTACACCCAAGGAAACTAGCCTGCTTGGGAGCGCAGAGCCCCTTGCTGCTGTTGGAACAACTGTCATATGGCTCCATGAACCTTTTGGCTTCTATCAATGGATTGGTATGGCATGTATTCTTGGCATGATGCTGGTCATGCAGTCCAATCGTTCGAGATCTCCCCGGAGTAACAACAAATAACCTTCCTCGCCATAATGCGCGATAGAAGGTTGTTAGTTGTCGTATATTGGTGCATAAGCGCCAATATTGTTGTTGCACTCCACAAAATCACTGTGCGATCTGGTCGCGGATGGATTGCAGTATTTTTTTCTCCAGACGTGATACCTGTACCTGAGATATTCCCAGCCTGCTGGCAACCTCGGACTGCGTCTGATCCCGGTAATACCGAAGATAAACGATTAACCGCTCCCGCTCACTGAGACCACCGATGGCTTCGTTTAGCGCCAATTTGTCAAACCAACGTTCCTGAGACTCGTCGGCAATCTGATCCATTAATGTAATAGGATCACCGTCATTCTCGAATACCGTCTCATGGATGGAGGTCGGTGGTTTGTTCGCTTCCTGGGCAAATACAACTTCCTCCGGGGTTACTCCCAGCTCTGCGGCAACTTCCTTGATCGTTGGCAGACGATCCAAATGTTTGGACAGTTCGTCCCTTTTTTTGCGAACTTTATTCGCCATCTCTTTCAGTGAACGACTGACCTTCAGGGTACCGTCATCCCGCAGGAATCGCTGAATTTCTCCGATGATCATCGGTACCGCGTAGGTTGAGAACTTCACGTCATAACTGAGATCAAATTTATCTACTGACTTGAGCAGACCGATACAACCAATCTGGAACAGATCTTCCGGATCATATCCCCTGTTCATAAAACGCTGTACGACGGACCAGACGAGTCTGATGTTGCAGTTCACCAGCGTATCCCGTGAAACATGGTCACCCGACTGACTGAGCGCAATCAGCCGTTTGACCTCGGCATCGTCCAAATAGGTCTGTGAAGATGGTTTCACTTCAGCATCCATAAGAACACCAACCCCTAATTATACAATGCTTTCTTGGATTCAATCCTTTTTTTCATCTTGATGGAGGTGCCTCTGCCGGGCTCACTGCTGACTTCGAATTCATCCATGAAGTTTTCCATAATGGTGAAGCCCATGCCCGACCGCTCAAGTTCGGGTTTGGACGTATATAGCGGCTGCTTGGCCAGTTCAAGATCTTCGATTCCTTCACCGCGGTCTTCCACAATAATCGTAATCATGTCTTCCCGAATCTCGGCCTGGATGGACACAACCCCATCGGAGTTGTTGTTGTATCCGTGGATGATGCTGTTGGTCACGGCTTCCGAAATGACCGTCTTCAGGTCACTGAGCTCGTCCATCGTTGGATCAAGCTGGGAGATAAACGCAGCAACGGTTACCCGTGCAAACGACTCATTCTCTGACTTGGCCGCGAATTGCAGATTCATGAAATTTGTCCCTGTTCCTTCATTCATGAGACGACCTCCAGACCTGAGAGAGCAGTTCCCTCATTTTCGTATATCGGCATAATCTTGAACAAACCCGACATTTCCAGCAAACGGTACACTGGCGAATTGACGTCACAGACCACCATCTTGCCACCTTTATTCTTAATGAGCTTGTATCTTCCCAAAATGACACCCAGACCCGAACTGTCCATAAATTGCAGATCTTTCAGGCTGAGTACGAGATGCTCGCTTTGTCTCCGCTGGATGGCTTCATCCATTTGCATCCGTACCATGTCAGCTGTATGGTGATCCAGCTCCCCGGATAATCGTACAATCAGAATCCCGCGATGGTGTTCCATTTCTACATGCAAGTTCACGTTTGCTCACTCTCCTCCCTGTCTTAGAACAAGGATTTCTACGCTTCCAAAGGCTTTTCCTGCCCCCCGACAAAACTAGAAGAAAACCCCTATTTAACTACAAAATATGTTCGAAGGATACGTGCAACTCGCAGAAATCGCCGTTTAGTCAAACAAGTTGGACGTGGTCCGCTTGAACAACTTCCACCAGCCAGCCTTATTCACATCCTGCGGAGCCTGGATATCGAACTCCTTAATCACGTCATTGCCTTGGTAAACCACCAGTTTACCTATACTTTGCCCGGCTTTGATTGGAGCTTTCAATTCTTTGGCGACTAGCAATTCATGCCGGATGTCATTGGATTTGGCTCCTTTGCGCATCAGCACACTATAATTTTGTGTGGCATTTAGAGGCAACTCGGCAACTTCACCTTTTTCGATTCTCAGACTACCCAGTAGATCCCCTGCCTTGTAAAGAGCCTTCATCGTATATTGACTAAAGGCATAGTCAAACATCGAAGACACTTCGCTATTCCGTGTTTTGGTATTTGGTTCACCAAGTACCACGGAAACGACACGCAGTCCATCTTTGGACGCCGTTGCAGACAAGCAGAATTTCGCTTCGGAAGTATAACCTGTTTTCAAACCATCTGCCCCTTCATAAAAACGAACCAGCTTGTTTGTGTTCACCAGCCAGAATGGCTTTTCCGTATCTTTGCGAAGGTAATCCTGATATGCACCGGTATACTTCGTAATCCCGGAATGCTTCAGCAATTCACGGCTCATGACGGCAATGTCATGGGCGGAAGAATAATGATTATCGACTGGAAGGCCGTTACAGTTGGCAAAATGAGTATCCTTCATGCCAAGCTCCTTCGCACGCTCATTCATCAGCTGTACAAAAGCTTCTTCCGAACCAGCAATCTTCTCGGCCATAGCCACTGAGGCATCATTGCCTGAAGCCATCGCGATCCCTTTTAACATATCATCGACCGTCATTTCTTCCCCAGGCTCCAGGAAGATCTGCGAACCGCCCATGGAAGCTGCATATTCACTCGTTCTTACTTTGTCCGTCAGCTTCAGCTTGCCCGAGTCGATCGCTTCGATCGTAAGCAGCATGGTCATAATTTTTGTAATGCTCGCAGGAGGCAGCTGATCATGACTGTTTTTCTCATAAATGACGGTCCCCGTATCTGCATCCATTAAGATCGCAGATCGCGCCGACGGGGCCAGATCAGTTCCTCCCGCTGCCTTCGGTGTTTCTTCAGCTGATGCCGTTGATGCCATAAGGGACAGCAGGATACAAAGGGTCATGAACGATGCCATTATTCTTTTCTTCACAAGGTTACCTCCTCAAATGACTTGCTTACTGCATGTTCCATGCATGTACTGCTAATCATTGTCGGCCCGTTTCCAGTAAATTATTCCATGTAAAGCATGATTTCCCGAACTTTTATTGAAAAATGTGGTCAAAGCAAAAAAACGTACTGCACTCAATGAATGAGTAACCGTACGTTTAACACAACAAAAAAAAGGTTACCCCCGATGATTTCTCATCCAAAGAGGTAACCTTCTCTACTCAAATCTTGCTTACATTTGCGGAATAACCGCCACTACCAGCGCCAGGAACGACTCACGCACACGCTCCGTCGTTTCCATCACCTCATCATGTGACAGCGGCTGGTCCAAAATTCCGGCAGCCATGTTGCTGATACAGGAAATACCGAGTACTTCCAGGCCTGCGTGGCGTGCCACGATCACTTCAGATACAGTGGACATGCCCACTGCGTCTGCGCCCAATGTACGCAGCATTCTGATCTCTGCCGGTGTCTCATAGTTCGGACCGAGCATACCTGCGTATACCCCTTCACGTACGTTAAAACCTTGTGATGCGGCCGTATCCTTCGCCAGCGCACGCAAACGGCGGCTATATGCTTCGGACAGATCCGGGAAACGCACGCCCAGTGCAGCGTCATTTGGTCCGATCAGTGGATTTTTGCCTGTAAGATTTAAGTGATCAGAGATCAGCATCAAGTCTCCAGCTTCATACGACGTATTCACGCCACCCGCAGCATTGGTTACAAGCAAGCTGCTTACACCCAGTTCTTTCATAACCCGTACCGGGAAAGCTGTCAATTCCGGACCATATCCTTCGTACATGTGGAAACGGCCTTTCATCATTACGACTGGACGACCTTTGATGGTTCCGACCAATAGTTCACCTTCATGTCCTTCTACTGTGGACACCGGAAAATGTGGAATATCCTGATAAGCAATACTTACGCCATCTTCAATCAGTTCTGCCAGTACGCCAAGACCCGAACCCAAAATCAAACCGACTTCCGGCTTGATGGAGCTTTTGCTTTGAATATAAGATGCTGCTTCCGAAATCATTTGTTGGTTTAATGCTGTCATGCGTTGTATGTTCCTCCTTGAGTTGAAACGATCCGTTTTATGTATAACGGCGTTTGGATGTATTCAATTTATTTTATCCTAAATCGGCCCAATGTTCCGCATTTATTTGTGAATGCCATGCGTCAAAATCTATCTTGCCCTCGGATGATGGGTTTCATAGATTTCTTTCATGGTTTTGCGACCATGATTGCCATATTGTTGTCCAGGCTGCTCCACGTGACCCAGCATGTCCTGAACCGCACGTGTATCCGCCCCATTGGCAATCAGGTGTGCCGCAAACGAATGACGCAGCGTATGCGGCGTAATTTCTTCCGAGATTCCCGCGTCCACCGCTGCTTTTTTGAGCAGCTTCCAGAAGCCCTGCCGGGTTAAACGTCTGCCGGATACATTCACGAATAGTGCCTGCTCGTCCGAATCGGTTTTGAGCAACTTGTTGCGGAATTCCTCCACATATACACTTGCCCAATGTGCTGCTGGTGCACCGATGGGAAGGATACGTTCCTTGCCCGCCCCACCGCATCGGATAAAGCGCATGCCTGGCTGAACATCTCGAATGTCAAGGGCAATCAGTTCCGAGACCCGAATACCCGTAGCATATAACAGTTCAAGCATCGCTCGATCTCTCACACCCTGCGGTGAACGAATATCAGGCGCTGTCAGCAGTTGTTCGATCTCCTGGATACTTAACACCTGTGGTGGCGTCTTGTCCGCCTTGGGAGCTTCCACATCAAACGTAGGGTCCTGTATAATATCACCCCGCCGCATCAAAAAATGAAAGTAGGAGCGCAGAGATACGATGCTGCGGGCAATGGTTGCATTGGCACGTCCTGCCTGTTTGAGCTGACCTGCAAACAGGACGACATGTGTGCGTCTGACCTGATCGGCTTCGCGTATGCCATATTCCTTATCTGCAAATTCAATGAACTTGTCCACGTCTCGGAGATACGATTCAAGCGTGCTGCTCGACATCCCTTTATCATCTTCCAAGTATAAGGCATAGGCGTGTATCGTCTGTTTCATGTACAACGCTCCTCAACTGACAGACCTGCCGTTCTGGCAGACTGCTCCCGTATTTGCATCCCTGGCAGTTTGAAGCTACTCCCCGTACCAATAGAACAAACGGAGACGCTCTGCCATCGTAGGACGTCCTTCTCCATTACCCGGCCAATCCGTTTCCTGAAATACTTTGATTGCATTGCCAGTCGGCATCTGATATTGATCCACAGGTGAGATCCAGCCATTAAACAGATCCAGAACATGATAGAACAGATAAACTAATGCAGCAAAAAATATAATAAATCGAATAAAACGGAGCCCTCTCCGCACTGATATAATCATGGGCGCGTCCCCCTCCTGATTCGAATCCAGTATTGTCCTTGAATCAGGGTATGTCCATAAACACAGGTTTATGCCATCCGGGGGAAACTCCAGATCATGTCCGGTGCCAAAAAAGCTCTCCCGTCAAAACCGCCGGTGAGAGCTTGAAGATATGCTATGTTATTCTTCATCTTTGGGTTTCTGTTCATTTTTAGCTTTGCAACGATAACAAATTCCATGAAAGTCCAGTCGGTGATCTACTACCGAAAAGTTGAATTCCCGCTCCAAACGCTCTTCAAGCGGTCCAAGCCAGTCTTCACGTATTTCATCCATACTTCCGCATTGAACACAGATTAAGTGATGATGGTGATGCTTGGATGTATCTCCGCGCAGATCATAACGCGCTACACCGTCGCCGAAGTTGATTTTCTCTACAACATGCAGCTCACTCAGCAGTTCGAGGGTACGGTACACGGTTGCCAGACCGATTTCGGGAGCCTTTTCTTTAACGAGCATGAATACGTCTTCTGCGCTCAGATGATCTTCTTCATTCTCAAGAAGTACTCTTACGGTGGCTTCCCGCTGGGGCGTTAATTTATATCCTTGGGACTGTAGTTGCTGCTTAATTTTATCAATCCGTGCTTCCATTTTCTCCCTCCCCCTAGGAAATCACTGCACACTGCAACTTAACCCACTCTTTTCATTATAGGGGGAGTGCGTAATTAAAGTCAACATTTTACACTATACGGTACACGTTAGGCCGGTAGTAGCATTGGCGTGACCCAGCGCATCATCGCAGGTGTAACCCATGTTTCAAAAGACGCCACACCGAGCAGCAGTGCAGCCATAACCAAAGTTAACACTATATATGAAGCAAAAGGCCTTTGTCGACCAGGTGTTCGCTGCATCAAAACACGATTGCGAATGATGTATAACGAGAACGTCATCGCCGCCACACTGCAGATCAGGAGGATCGGAATGACAAATAGATTATGCGGCGCCACGGAAACCAGTGCAAACAGCAGCCCTTTCCAGGAATACTGCCCAACAAGGTACCCCACTGTGAATCCAATGAGCACACCTTTCAGAAAATCCAGAACCAGTATACCGGGCAGTCCAACGACGGATAAACCCAGAATAAAGATCAGACCCACCCATTTCAGATGGAGCATGGCAATGTCCCAATATGCCCCGGTCTCAGTCACCTGTGCACTGTGCTGCACGGTCATGAAGAAATTGCCGAGATAACCCTCCAGATCCTGACGTTGCTCAAGAGACAATGCGTTCACCATGAGCGCGCCAAAAATGACGCCGACCAGAAACAAGACAGCCACGAATACATATAACGAAGTCTGACCTTTAAATGTAAAGTAGGAAGAGCGCATACAGGTACGAGTCCCCTTTCCGGTATCATGCTGCAAGGATTCTCAATTCCATCCTCATAGTCATTCTTATGAACCGGAGTGCTCCTGTATGACTTCTTGTCCAGATTGGACCTCTGTAAAGCCAAAGCTAATATGAGTTGAACTACAGAATATTTACACGGGTCACTCCGAAGCTTTTTCCTGAACAGCAACCTTTCCGTACGTACCGCCACCTCCGGAGGACAGCTCCAGTTGTCCGTTCCGTGCAGCCACAATCAGGCCTGCCAGCACAGGTCCAACAACCGCATCAAGCTCTTCCTCTCTGGTGCGATGAAGTACATTCATTTCCGTACCAAAATGGTCCAGTAGCTGGCGCAGTTTGGCTTTGCCAAGACCGGGGATGAACTCCAGTGGTACCTGATAATGATAGGCCGGTCTGTTTGCAGGGACATGAGGACTCTCCCGATCAGAGATCGCCAGAATGCGGTCCAGCACCCCCTGAACCAGCTTCAGACTGCCACAGTGCGGACAACGCTCTGCTGACATCGCTCGCTCATCCATAATGCTGCCACATGCTGCACAGTAAGTACGGTGATACTTGCCCAGTCTTGGATTCAGTCCATAATTGGCCGCAATGCTCCTGCCGGCTTCTCCTTGAAGTGCCATACGGAATTCATCAAAAGAAGGGGCAGCAACTTGCAGTTCGTTATACTCCCGTCCAATCTTACCAAGGGAATGAGCATCCGAATTGGTGAGAAACGGTACATGATCCAACTCCCGAATATAACTGGCCATGGATGAATCAGAGCTTAACCCCAACTCGACAGCATCCACAAGACGGGTATCCAATACATCGCCCATACGGGGCGTAGTACTGCCATAGATGCCTTTATGCGGTGTAAATACATGTGCAGGCACAATAAGCCCACCACGTGCCTTAATCTCAGCCTGCATCTCTAGAGCGGGCACGTACACCCGCTGAGAACTGAGGTTCACATTTTTCATATAACGTTTCATCCAGTCCGTGAAAGACTTCATCGTTTTCAGATCACGGAAGTACGCCAGCATATGAAACTCACGCATTCCAGGCTCGCGCAGCTCAATCTCTGTACCCAGCAGAATGGTAGTTTCCTGGTAGGCAATACCGCCGCCCTCAATCTCGGACATGGTACCACTCTCCAGCAATTGCTCAATATCCATCTGTACAACCGGAGAATGACAATCAATAACACCAAGCAAATGAATTCCTTTGCGATCCGATGCTTCCCGAGCGATATTCTCAAATGTCAGATCGCGACTGCCGCTGATTTTAACGGCCTCGCCGCGTGAGGTTCGTCCGATGTGAATATGCAGGTCTGTATAACAGGGCTCCCACATCGAGGATGTTTCCAGTTGGTCTTGCATGTTTAGAACCGTCCTGTCGTTCTGTAGAGATCCCACGCATACACAGCCATCATCGTTTTGGCATCGCTAATCCGGTTCTCGTCCATGAGCGCATAGGCTTCCTCCAGAGTTATTTCGGCAACTTCAAGGAATTCATCTTCGTCCAGCGCCATGTCCCCTGCTTCCAACTCTTCAGCGATGTAAAGATGAATGATCTCATCTGCGAACCCCGGTGACGTGTAAAACGAACGCAAATGACGCAGCGACTTGGCTACATATCCCGTCTCTTCTCGCAATTCACGTGCTGCGGCAACCTCGGGCTCTTCTCCCGGGTCCAGTTTCCCCGCAGGAATCTCCACTTCGGTGCGCCCCATTGCCTGACGATACTGATCCACTACAAGCATACGATCCCCATTCAGAGCGAGTACAGCTACTGCTCCAGGGTGCCGGATTATCTCACGTGTAGCCGTCTGGCCGTTCGGTAGTTTAACGGTATCGACTTGAAGTGAAATCACTTTGCCCTCGAAGATTGGCTTAGTGGATACGGTCACTTCATCTAGTTTTGGATTGGCAGGTTGTGCCGCGTGGATGGATTGGGCAGATTGGTTTGGTTTCATTTGTTCTTCAACTCCATATCGTAGGATTATATATAAATGGACTAAAAATATTTACACTAACCACTCCGATGACAGAACAACCCTTCGATCGCTGTTATCCCCAGATTTTTTTGATTTCTTTCTCTAATAGATAAAATTTGGTTATAGCTTATGCTTACGATGCAGCTTTCTTTCAGAAAGCTTTTAGGCGAACGCTCCGCTTCTCTTGGTTATTTCTGTCCTCTCCGTTCTTGTGTAAAGGATTAGCTCAATTTATATATTCGGTGAATGTATAATTCTCTGATTTTGGGCATATGGTGAGCGTATAGAATTCTCACAGCAAATATAAACGAATCAGGGGGACTTTCGATGAACAGTTATATGACGCCTCAATCCGTACACGTGGTAGGACAAGCCCGGCAAGTACAGCTCATACTCAAACAATGGTTGCGCGAGTGGGGCCCGGATGCCAAGTTAATCGATCTGCTCGCTGGACGCAAATGAATGGGTCATTAATCCATTCACCCATTGACTCAATTTGACCCTAAATTAACGAGTCTTCTCCCTTGAAATATAACATGAATTCGCAAAAAGTCCGAATCCGATATAGACCGGGTTCGGACTTTTGTCTAAGAAGTACACGTTATTTCTTGTCAGCTGCCGTTTCCTGAATAATAGCTACGACTACCTGGGATAACTTCACAATGTCTTCGGCACGAATACGTTCTTTGGTTGTATGAATATCCTCATACCCTACCGCCAAGTTCACTGTTGGAATGTCGAATCCGTTAAAGATATTGGCATCACTGCCACCACCGGAAGCAAACGTACTTGTCTCCAGCCCAATACTGCGGATGGCACGCTGTGCAAGCTGTACAACTTCGTGTTCATCATGGAAGCCAAATGCAGGGTAAAGGATCTCACTTCTAAATTCAGCCGTTGCACCGTATTTGCGACATGTCGTTTCCAGCGCATCACGCATCTGTGCAACCTGCAATTCAACTTTCTCCTGCACAATACTGCGGGCTTCCGCTTCAAGCTGTACAAAGTCACATACCACGTTGAGTGGTGATCCACCCTGGAATTTGCCAATGTTTGCTGTCGTTTCATCATCAATTCTGCCCAGTGTCATCGCTGCAATTGCTTTGGCTGCTACCTGAATGGCGCTGATCCCGTCTTCCGGGTTCACGCCCGCATGTGCGGACTTACCATAGATGCTCATTTGAATTTCAGCTCTGGCTGGTGCAGCTACACAGATCGTGCCTACAGCTCCATTAGAGTCAAGCGCATAACCGAACTCGGCATCGATATCCTTCGGATTCATCGCACGTGCGCCCACCAGTCCAGACTCTTCGCCAACTGTAATGACCAATTGAATTTTGCCATGAGGAATCTTGTTTTCCTGGATCACACGAATCGCTTCGAACAATGCCGCAATCCCTGCTTTATCATCTGCTCCCAGGATCGTTGTTCCATCACTGCGAATCCAGCCATCTTCACCCAGTTCAGGCTTAATTCCCTGTCCTGGCGTTACGGTGTCCATATGACATGTGAAAAAGATCGGTGCAACCCCTTCTGTTCCTTCGGCTTCCCAGGTAATGACGAGATTTCCGGCGCCATGTCCGGTTTGCTCCATGGTGTCGTCCTCATAGACATGAAGACCAAGCTCTGCAAACTGTTCTTTTAACACCTTCGAGATGTTCTGTTCATTTTTCGTTTCACTATCAATCTGCACCAGTTCCATGAACTGATCGATAACACGTTGTTGTTTAATCATAGGACTTTCCTCCCTCTCGTGGATACGGTACAATACAATTACTATGGCTTGTTTATTTTATGAGGTTGTTCAAAAAGTCTGCTTTTGATTACGAAGGATGCCTGGCGGCATCATCAGCATCGAATATGGAATTCAGCCGAAATGTCCGTTGCTCACGTAGTTTTCCCTACGCTCCGCTACTCCATTTCTAGCTTCATCCCATCTTCTTGGTACTGAAAACCAGTCTTTTTGAACATACACTTTATGTTGAAAGGAGTTCTCTCATCATGCAAAAAAAGAAATGGTTCAAAATCATCATCTATCTCATGCTGATCGCCATGATCGGGTCCACCCTTTTCATCGCTCTCGAACCGTTGCTGTTCGGATAGCAACCTAAAGCCTTTCGACGAACTGTTTACAGACGTTGAAGGGCTTCTTTTTCCGTGACCCAATTAATCTTATACGGAAAGATACGATTAAAGTACGGAACAATCTCCTGCGCTACCTGCTCCACCGCATAGGACTTGCCCGTTATATCCTCCAGTGAGGTAACGCCATACTGCTCAATCCCACAAGGAACAATCCCCTGAAAACCTGCATGTTGAATGCCTGAGCTGATGTTAAAAGCAAACCCATGACTGGTCACAAAACCGCGGCGGTGTTTGCAACGATTAAACTTGATGCCGATTGCAGCAATCTTCATATCGCCAATCCACACACCCGTGTAACCCTCTTTGCGTCCGGCTTCAATGCCCTGGTCTGCGAGATAATCCATAAGTACCTGCTCAAGTTTCCGTAAATAGCCGTGCAGATCCAGGTCTTCATCCCGACCAAGAATCAATAACGGGTAACCTACCAACTGGCCCGGACCATGATAAGTAATATCACCGCCACGGTCAATTTGAAACAAAGAAATCCCTTGCTCACGCAACTCTTCCGGACTGAGAAGCAGATGCTCCGGATGATTTTGTGATCCGATTGTATACGTAGGCGGGTGTTGTAAAAGCAGCATCTGCTCCGCTCCCTCGCCCTCGTCCAATCGCTGCACAATCGCTTTCTGGCGGTTCCAAGCCTCTTCATAATCAAGCATTGGTATGTATGCAACATCCAGCGGCTTGCTCATGATTCCCCACACCCTTCTGCTTCAGGTTCATTGTACAATTGAGCACTTGTCCATAGACAGCAGGAAAAGTGCACGGCCTCCGGCACATACACTTTCCCGTCAACTATTTACTTAATACACCTTGCTCTCCATGGTATATCCTTCAAGGTTTTCTTTGACACGTTGCAAGAAACGTCCGCTGATTACACCATCCAGGATTCGGTGATCCAGTGATAGACACAGGTTAGCCATCGAACGAACAGCGATCATATCATTAATAACCACTGGCTTTTTGACAATCGACTCAAATGTAAGAATCGCTGCCTGCGGGTAGTTAATGATTGGCTGGGACAGGATCGAACCAAATGAACCTGTGTTGTTTACCGTAAACGTACCACCTTGCATATGATCCAGCTTCAACGTACCTTCACGTGTTTTGCGAGCCAGTTCATCCACTTCACGGGCCAGACCTGCAATATTTCGCTGATCGGCATGTTTGATTACAGGTGTAAGTACGGAATCTTCGGTTCCTACCGCCATGGACAGGTTAATGTCCCGTTTGACGATAATTTTGTCCACTGCCCATACCGAGTTCATGATTGGGTAGTCTTTAATCGCGTTAACGACTCCCTTCATCATGAAGGACAGATATGTCAGATTGATGCCTTCCTTACGCTTGAACTCATCCTTAAGTTTATTGCGCAGCATCACAAGATTTGTTACGTCCACTTCGATCATTGTCCATGCATGCGGGATTTCCGATACGCTTTGACGCATATTCCGGGCAATGGCATTACGCACAGGGGTAACATCGATGAAATACTCCGATCTTCCCTGGCCGCCACCTTCCACTTCGATCTGTGGAATTTTCGGGCTTTCGGTTAGATGAATGCCTGAATGTCTCACAGGAACACCTGCATCGGACGCTGAGATCGCTTCTCCAGCGGTTAAACCCATTTCTCCATTTCCACGATTCACTCCGCTGAATGGAGAAGCAGACGGCACACCAGAAGGTGTATGCTGTGCTGCTGCAGATGATGCTTGTGCAGACGCAGACGATCCAGCCGCGTTACCTCCCTGTGCAACAAATGCCAGCACATCTTTGCGGGTAATACGACCACCGGCTCCAGTGCCTTGGATGCTTTGCAAGTTCAAGCCATGCTCTGCTGCCAAGGATTGCACTGCCGGGGAATACCGATTGCGCATCGGCTGGTTGGGGTCATGTGCTGCTGTATTTGAGGCGGCAACAGGAGTGTGGCTGACATGTTGCTGCACTTGCTCCTGTTGCTGCGATACTTGTGTTACTTGCTCGGCCACTTCTTCGTCAGAAGCTGCGACCTGCATGCGGCAGATTGCTTCACCAACAGCAATCGTTGTGCCCTCTTCCACCAAAAGGTCACCCATAATTCCATCCACAGTGGATGGAATCTCGGCATTAACCTTATCAGTGATTACTTCACAGATCGGCTCGTACTGTTCCACACGGTCGCCCGGTTTTTTCAACCATTTGCCTATGGTAGCCGAGACCAGCGATTCCGCCAATTGCGGCATAATGACCTCGATCCATTTCATACGTTCAGCCATTTGATTATCACTCCAAACTTTACTTTTAAACGATCCAAAAAACGAAATTAAAACTCGGCAAGTGTACGCATTGCTGCTTTGGCTTTGTCCTTGCTCAGCATGTAGAATTTCTCCAATGTTGGGCTAATTGGCATGGCCGGCACGTCAGGTCCGCAGAGACGCTGAATCGGTGCATCCATTTCAAATAGACATTCCTCACTAATAATAGCGGCAACTTCGGCACCTACACCACCGGTTTTGTTATCTTCGTGTACAATCAGCACCTTGCCTGTCAGACGAGCGGAAGCGATAATGGCTTCACGATCCAACGGCTGCAATGTGCGCAGATCCAGAACGTGTGCAGTAATGCCTTCTTCCCGTTCCAGCTCCTCAGCAGCCTGCATTACAAAATGCAGCGGCTGACTGTAACCGATCACCGTAATATCCGCACCCTCACGAAGTACGTTGGCTTTACCAATCGGAACGATGTAATCATCTTCAGGCACATCTTCCTTGATAAGCTTGTAGCATTTTTTATTTTCAAAAAAGAGTACCGGGTCCGGGTCGCGAATAGCGGCCTTGAGCAGTCCCTTGGCATCGTATGCCGAGTAGGGTGCTATAATTTTCAGACCAGGTGTACCAAAGAAAATCGATTCCGGACATTGGGAGTGATACAACCCACCGAAGATTCCGCCACCAATCGGCGCGCGGATAACAATCGGACAGCTCCAGTCATTGTTGGAACGATAGCGGATCTTCGCCGCTTCACTAATGATCTGGTTTGTTGCCGGCAGCATGAAGTCCGAATATTGCATTTCGGCAATCGGCTTCATGCCATACATCGCTGCACCAATGGCAACACCTGCAATAGCGGATTCAGACAAAGGTGTGTCCATCACTCGCATTTCGCCAAACTGATCTTGCAGCCCTTTAGTTGTGGTAAACACACCACCTTTGAGACCTACGTCTTCACCAAGGATAAAAACATTCTCATCCCGTTCCATCTCTTCTTTCATCGCGAGACGGATTGCATCAATATATTCCATCACTGCCATACTTACCGTCCCCCTTCTTCGCTGTCCGCATAAACGTGCGTCAGAGTATCCTCAGGTTTAGGATATGGTGCGTTGTCTGCATATTCAGTTGCTTCTTTCATTTCCATCGCAAGCTGCGAAGCCAGATCCGCATCCCGGGCTTCGTCCCAGATGCCGCAATCGATCAAGTAGTTCTTCATGCGAGGAACGCCATCTTTCTTCCAGTTCTCCTCAACTTCCTCTTTGGTCCGGTAAGCCAGATCATTATCGGAGGTGGAGTGAGGTGACAACCGATACATCATCGCTTCAATCAGTGTCGGGCCTTCTCCGGCTATAGCACGGCGACGCGCTTCCTTCACTGCAGCGTATACTTCTAATGCATCGTTTCCATCTACACGCAGTCCAGGGAACCCGTATCCTTGTGCTCGATCGGATATTTTGCCGCTCAACTGTTTGTGAATCGGTACCGAAATTGCATATTGATTGTTCTCACACATAATAATGACAGGCAATTTATGCACACCTGCAAAGTTGGCTCCCTCGTGGAAGTCACCCTGGTTGCTTGATCCTTCGCCAAAGGTAACAAAAGAAACAAATTCTTGCTTCTTCATTTTGGCAGCCAGCGCAAATCCAACAGCGTGCGGAACCTGTGTTGTAACCGGGCTGGAACCCGTCACAATCCGCAGCTTTTTGTGACCGAAGTGACCCGGCATTTGCCGACCGCCACTATTCGGATCTTCTGCCTTCGCAAAAGCAGACAGCATCAACTCACGCGGAGTCATGCCTACCGCCAGTACAAAGCCGTAATCGCGGTAATAAGGTAAATAATAATCGTGATCCCGATCCAGACCAAAAGCAGCGCCTACTTGCGCAGCTTCCTGTCCTACACCGGATACGTGAAAGTTAATTTTGCCAGCCCGTTGCAAGAGCAAGCAACGCTCGTCAAACTTGCGTGCGAGCAGCATGTATTTGTACATATCCAATACTTCACCATCGCTAAGTCCCAGCTGTTGATGCCGGTGGACCGCGTCTGCAGTACCTTGTGAACTCATATGAGGTACCTCCTTTTAATCAGAGCCTGTGCCACTCTTACTACCCGATCTTATAACCTGGTACTAAGACTTGGCTTAACCTTATTATAATCCCTTTTACCCAAAAAAGGAAAGGACCTTTCTCATAAGCTTGTTTGGCTTACATCCCAATGGCCTTTCCATCGACCGCCAGCATGGCTTCACCCATAATTTCCGATAGAGAAGGGTGCGGATGAATGGTTTGTCCGACTTCCCAAGGTGTGGCATCCAGCATCTGAGCCAGAGAAGCCTCAGCGATTAATTCCGTCACATGGGTGCCAATCATATGTACCCCCAATATATCATTCGTCTTGGCATCTGCGATCACCTTCACGAATCCATCCCGACTTCCGTGAATAAGCGATTTGCCAATGGCCGAAAATGGGAACTTGCCTGTTTTAATATCATAGCCACGTTCTTTGGCTTCACGCTCGGTGAATCCGATGCTTGCTGCTTCCGGACGTGTATACACACAGCGCGGGATGCGATGGGATTCTACGGCATGTACCGTTTCGCCCGCCAGATGATCCACAGCGAGAATGCCTTCATGACTTGCAGCATGTGCAAGCTGTAAACCGCCGATGCAGTCACCAATGGCGTAGATGTGACCTTCGCCGGTCTGTAACTGTTTGTTCACAGCGATGAACCCACGCTCCAGTTTGATATCTGTATTTTCGAGTCCGATATTTTCGACATTAGCCTGACGTCCAACCGACACGAGCATTTTCTCCGCTCTCAGCGTTTCCTGCTTATCGTCACCAAGCTGCACATCAATCTGGATGCCCTCTTGATCCGTGTTATATGTTTCCGTTAGAACAGTGGCACCTGTCAGGAAACGAACACCTCGTTTGCTTAGCAATCGCTGCATTTCTCTGGCAACATCCTCATCCTCGGCCGGCAACACGTGAGCAGCTGCTTCTACTACTGTGATGTCTACGCCAAAGTCATTCAGCATGGATGCCCACTCCAGTCCAATCACACCCCCACCGACAATGATGAGTGATGCAGGAAGTTCATCCATACGCAGGGCTTCGTCACTGCTCATAATAAACTTGCCGTCCGGTTCCAGGCCCGGCAACACACGTGGACGCGAACCAGTGGCAATGATGAGATTGGTTGGAACTACCGTATCCATCTCGCCATCTTCAAACTCCACAGCAACTGCTCCGCTCTGCGGTGAAAAGATGGATGGTCCGATGACGCGACCTTTCGCGTGTACAACCTGGATTTTATTTTTTTTCATCAAATACTGAACGCCCTGATGAAGCTGTTCGACAATTGCATCCTTGCGCGCCTGTACTTTGGGAAATACAAGTGTGGCCCCAGCGGTCTCGATACCATACGTCTCGCTCTCTTGAATCTCGGCGTACACTTCCGCGCTTTTCAGCAAAGCCTTACTCGGAATACAGCCACGATGCAGACAGGTTCCACCAAGCTTGTCCTTCTCAATGATAACGACTTGTTTCCCCAGCTGTGCAGCCCGGATTGCGGCTACATATCCACCGGTTCCTCCTCCAAGAATTGCAACATCACATGTAATTGGCATCTCTCAGGCTCTCCTCTATGAATCAAATTTCAATATAATTTATGATGGCTTAAATCATGGTTTAGCTTATACCCTCTATATGCCATTGTACTCTCCTTAAGCGGTCAACTCAAAGTTTGAAGCAATCACACATGGACAGCCTATGCATTCCAAGCTATGATGGAATCAGGTATGATCTGTAAGCGTAACCTTTATTTAATGTCGACTTTGGCAGAAAGGGTATAATGCTCATGAATACAAGATTGGTCTTTGCGCGATTTTTGGCAATTGTTGTTCTGGTCATCCCCGGTTTAATGGCAATGAAGGGTTTTCTGATGATGAAAGATGCCCTGTTCCTATATTATGCCGAGCACGGGAACGAACTGATTTCACCAGGGTTCCAGTGGCTTTCCTTTGGCGGTGGACTTGTCCTTTTTGCCGCAGGTATGAGTTTTCTGGGAGGCTGGATCCTGTTCCGTGACCGCAAGCGTAATTATGTAGGTCCCCGTTTCCGGTCCAAAAGTGTACCCGAAAAAGCAGAGACGCCCGGAAGGACTCCATGAGTCCGGGCTTTTTGTGTGTTTATACAACACATACCGACAACTTTACATAGACAGGATGGATCATCATGGTATCATTTCTAATCACGTTACAACGATTGCTCAAAGGCATTTTCCATGCGTTCAAAGACCCGAAGTTTCTGGCTCTGTTCGCGTTAACGGCAGCAACGTTACTGTCAGGCACTTTGTTTTACACTCGTGTTGAAGGTCTGCACTGGATCGATGCGTTATACTTCTGTGCGGTTACTCTGACTACGGTGGGACATCCTGAATTTGTGCCAACCACCGGATTCAGCAAAGCCTTTACCGTGATCTACATGTTTGCAGGCATTGGTCTCACCTTTGCCATGATTGCCAGAATTACAGCAGGTATTCTATTCCCTCGCAAATTAAAGACAGAAGAGGACCCGGATTAATCTCCGGGTCATTCGTATAAGGCATCCCGCAGTTTGGTAGACATACGTGATTCTTTGGAAGAAGACTTCAAGATCGTTCTACGCAACGTCAGGTTACTTGCCTGCAGTCGCTCCGCTTCTGCGAACAGTTCTGCAAATAATACCTGCGACGCTTCATCTAGAGACCCCTGCTCTTTCAAGCTTTCATATCGCTTTTGAAGTGATGTTAATGCTTCACTCATACTAAACACCTCTTTTCACAACTCCTGTTAATTAGCTACCGTAACCAATACCTTAACAATCCATATAGTAACACAAAGCTGCGCAGATTAGTTCTGGCTCTTTCCAAAGATTTTGTGGTACTCTGTAATGGTCGCTTTTTTTGTTGAATCCCGTATGTGAGAGGAGTAGCAGCACCGTGCAAACAGGACGTATTACCGTAATTACTGGACCCATGTTCAGTGAAAAATCCGGTGAACTCATTCGCCGTTGTCAGAAATTAATACAATTTGGCCGTAAAAAGGTTGTGGCCTACAAACCAGCCGAGGATGATCGGTTTGCCCAGGACGAGATCGTAAGCCGAATTGGTTATCGACTCCCTGCCCATTCCATTCCCCGGCAATTAACCCCGGAATCCGTAGAAATGATCTTGAACCAAACCATAGATGCTGATGTTGTTGCATTTGATGAAGTACAATTTTTCAGCAGTGCCATTATGGAACTTGTCTCGGAGTTAGCGTATTGTGGCAAACATGTCATTGTGGACGGACTTAATATGGATTACCGTGGTAAGGAATTCGGATATGTCGGCGGTTTGCTTGCCATGGCAGACGACATTGAGAAACTCTCGGCTTTCTGTGCGGTATGTGGCAGCCCGGATGCAGCCTTTACGCAACGTATCGTCAATGGGGAGCCTGTTACCTTGGGTCCGGTTGTCATGATTGGCGATTCAGAAGCTTACGAGCCACGCTGTCGTTGCTGCTTCATTCCTCCTCACAAAGTTGAATGCTCATCATAATTGCTAAAAGATTTTTGATATCTTCCAAAAAGGCCCCTTGGGGCTTTTTTTGTTATAGAGCAAACATTCGCACAAAAAAGCACCGCTTCGCAGCGATGCTTCCAGAGTCACTTCCCGCTAGTCACGGGAAACAAAATATTTGTTGGTCATGTAGTAAGCGTCACCACGCGACGTTTCCACCATTCCTTTTTTGGCATCCAAAAATACAATCTCTTTACACTTTGTACAGTACCATTTTGTGCGCTTGTATGGAGATTCCGTCACATAAGCCGTGCCACATTTACAATCAATCTTCATTAATAACTCGGTTGATTTATAAGCACTGGACAAGCGTTCCAGGTTATCCTGCTGCTGTGTAGGCATAATGGTCTGCTGATAATCCGATAAATGATTTTGAACCTTGAAGTCTGCTACCAATCCTGCATTCAATCCAAAAAACTCCTTGCCGATTTCGGTCACGAAGCGCTTCTCATTTCTGTAGCAATCCAGCCACTCAATAATCTGCTTATTAGACAGTGGAACCGTACCCTTGATACCGCTGTTTAAGGTGTAGGTCATGATGTATAAAGTATCGTCTTGTCTACCTGAGTACATTAGAATCCTCCTTCGAATACATTTGCTAATGTACTACAAAAACGCGCATAAATCAAAAAATTCTTATTTCCTGAGCGCATCTCTTCTTATTAAATGGGAAACATTCCACGTTCATCCGCCAAAGACTTACAAGAACTGCATACACCTGAAACATTTCCCTGTGGCGCCGCATAATGCACGACCGATTTAACGTTTTTCTTGCATATGGAACAGTAGTGCCTCCTTTCCTTTTTTGGGATATAGTCCGATAGCTTAACCACGTTTTTGTTCGGTCGGAATCGTTGTAAGAAACCCGGCCATTTCATCTCGCTTCACTCTTTCTTGTTCGTCTACTTCGTAGTCATTTTTTTACTCTGGGCTAAAAATCATCTTGTCTTTTTTTATGTATACGATTCCAAGTTGTGCATGCCTATCTCATAATCTATTCGACGTTTTGAGCGTTTTTCCTGTTTTTAATCTCTACACATATAAAAAAAACCGACAGAACCTGCTCTCCTTTTTTTTCGGAAGAACAGTATTTTAGTCGGTTCCATCCTTATTTATAAAAAGTTCCCAGAACGTCCAGCTCTGATGAGCGCTCAATTCGAAATGGATAGATATACCCCTGATTCATTCGGGTAAATTTGCGGCTCCACAGATCCAGTCCCGATGTGAACTGATAAGCCTGATATATAAACTTGGAGCAATAATTGCGCTCAATACTGCGCAGATTGGTCTGCAAACGGTAGAATTTTACCTGCTTGTAATGGTCATGTACCCACCCGGCTGCTTTCATGCCTGCCTCATTCAGTCTGGAACGGAATATAATAAAGCGATCTCCTTCATAAAAACGCGTGAGATACCACTCTAATGAATCAGCAAATACAGGCCCATAAGGATGCACATGATACACTTTTCCGTCGAGACCGATAATGCCCATATGCCCGGCGTAATAGGTTGATTCTGAGCTTGGCGTGTACACAATATCCCCTGGCTCTAGCTTCATCTCGCCCAACACGTTAATAGGCAAGTCCTGATGCAGCCGTTTGGCTGCTGAGCGTTCACGCCGACCTTCAACCAACAAGCGATGAAGCGCACCAGCAAGTGCGAGATACATTTCAGACCATTTGATCTTTTTTTTATCAGATCGTTTGAACCACCGCTGGATGAAGGTGAAACCTCGTTGTGGCTGTGATCCCTTTTTCATACGCTGCACTCCACTCTGATCTAGTTATAGTATCTATATAAGTTGAATTAAAGTTTATTTACACTGGCACTACGATGACAGAACAATCTTCCAATCGCTGTTATCCCCCAGATTTTTTCGATTCCCTTTTTCTCAAGGGAAAATCCGGTGATAAAGGCGCCCGCTTCGCTTTTTCAGATTTTTTCTGTCCTCTCCGTTATCGTGTAAATTATTATTTCAATTTATATAGTTGTGATTCTAATGTTTCTCAGGCTTATTATAGACATTTGGTAGTGTATATACAATTCGGAAGTCTTTGCTTCTGGTAAAATTATGCCTTCTTATTACCCATTTTATGCAAAAAAGATGACTTCGGGATTAACCCAAAGTCATCTTACTCGTAGCCACATGTAAACATTTATTCTTCTACAACACCAAGAGCTTTATTTTTCTCCTTAAAACGACTGTTATGGGAAGAAACATAAGCCACTTTTTCCGCTTCAGGGTCCATGTAAAGCTTTGCACTGTTTACCGCTAGGGCTGCATCAGTGAAAGTACCAGCAATCAAATACAGTTTGCTACCATAATCTACAAAATCACCTGCGGCAAAAACACCGGGAATATTGGTTTGCAATCTCTCCGTTGTAGTGACATGCCATTCGCCAAGATCAAGTCCCCAATCCCGGATTGGACCAAAGTCACTCTTCATGCCGTGATTTACAATGACAGCATCGACTTCAAGCAGTTCAGTTTCGCCTGTGTCCACGTGTGAGATAGTCACCTGTTCAATCACATCACCACTCATACTATGCAAAGTCTCTACCGCATATGGTGTACGGACATCTACAGAGGATTCTCTCATACGCAGTACATTACGCTCCAACCCGCCAAAGCGGTCACGACGATGCACAACCGTAACTTGCTCTGCCAGGGCTTCCAGTTCATTCGCCCAGTCCACAGCAGAGTCGCCTCCACCCGAGATCAACACGCGTTTACCACGGAATGGCTCCAGTTCTTGCACGGTATAGTGCAGATTGCTAACCTCGTAACGGTCTGCACCTTCAAGCTCCAGCTTGGCCATTTTATATATACCATATCCGATTGCCATAATGACGGTACGTGTCCAGTGTTGCTCACCTGTTGCAGAAGTTAGCAGAATTGTGCCATCAGGTTGACGCTCGAATCCTTCGATCTGTTGTTCAAATACGAGGGTTGGCTCAAAAGTTTTTGCCTGTTCTTCCAATTGTTTGATCAGATCTTCACACAGAATTGGCGTCACACCCCCGACATCCCAGATCATTTTCTCCGGATAAAAGAGCATGCGACCTCCCAATCTGTCACGTGCCTCAATCAACTTGGTCTTCATATCTCGCATGCCGCTATAAAAGGCAGAGTACATGCCCGCAGGGCCACCGCCGATAATGGTTACATCATAAAGTTCCAACTGCTGATTCATATTAAAAATACCTCCGTTAATTCGATCCAGAACATCGAGTATTTGATATCGATTCTCATTATCACTTAAATCCTAGTGTAATGGTAATCTTATCAAATTACAATGGCTAAAAAACAAACATTTCTTGTACAAAAATTTCACGAACAAATCCGCTCTTTACTATTGGGCTCTTGGAGCCGCCAACAGCTTTTCAACGACAAAATCAATTTGTTTATTGATTGAATAGATATCCGAATAGTAGAAGAAATCAAAATCAATTTCAATTAGGCGACCTTCTTTAACAGCCGGGATGCTACTCCATATTGGATCATCCGTAAGGTTATCTGCCCCTTCATACACCGAACGAAACACGTAGTCCCCGATATATTCAGGCAGTACTTCCATGGATAGATTAGAGCCTCCCGCTTCCGAAACTACATCAATTTTCTTTTGTACCACTTCAGGTGCTTTCATCCCCAAGTATTCATATAGTGCCTGAGATCCTCGGCCATATTGCTTGCTCTCTACAACGACCATACCTTTCAAACCGCCCTCCACAATGGAAACCGTTTTGTCCAATATGCCTGCATCTGCTAGTGTTTGCTTACTCTCTTCGACTTTGCTATTGAGATTATTGATTAATGTCTCAGCTTCCTGTTCTTTGCCAAAAATACTCGCTATACTCTGGAGTCTTTCTTCTGTTGTCATTTTCTCGTATGGAATATATACCGTTGGTGCGATATCCTTTAACAACGTATACGTCTCTTCTGAAGGAACAATGATCAGATCCGGATCAAGGTCAATGACAGCTTCAGGATTCGGTTCGAACCAGGTGCCTAGTGAATTTACACCTTCAAGCTCACTCTTGTAGGCAGCCCCGTTGAATACTTCAGATGTAGCAATTGGCTTAATTCCAAGCGCAACGACGTCTCCCTGGAGATACAATACAACAACTCGTTTCGGATTCGCTGGAACAACTACGTCGCCCTTAACCGTTGAGACCGTACGTGTTTCATTGTCTTTGTTCGTCTGGCTTCCTGTGTCTGATGATACTGCCGTACTGCTGTTATTGGAACTGGCACCCGTTCCTTCGCCAGCTGCTGGTGTTGTTGCTGTACCTGAAGAGCAGGCTGCGAGGAGCATCGTTATGCTCAATAATGCAACCATAATCATACTGGAACTTGTTTTTCTTCTTTTCATTGGTGTAGACCCTCCGTCTATATATTGATAATGATTCTCATAATCAATATATCCCGACTTCCATCTTCGGCCAATGGACGATTCAGAGATTACCAATGGACGATCCTCTGTTCTCGCTTCTTCTCTCATCTTTCGTTGATACTGTATCGGAGAGATCCCCACATGTTTTTTGAAGATACGACTAAAATAATACACATCCGAATAACCTACTTCTGCTGCAATTTCACTCAGCGTTGCATCAGATCGCAAAAGCAGATTGCGAGCCTTAGCGATTCGGGTCTGAATTAAATAATCAATGGGACTGTGACCCGTCTGTCGTTTGAATTGCATGGATAAATGACGGGAGCTGTAGTTGAATTGTTCAGCCAGGAAATCAAGCGTGACCTGTTCCCTATAATGGTTCTGTATATAACGAAGTGTTTGTTTCACCGGGTCAGCAAGCTCTGTTTTGATCTCCTGCTCTGCCAACTGAACCATCATTTCATGAATGAATTGGTAAAATAAACTTTTTGTATGAAGCAGATCCAGACTCCCAGATTGAATCCATGCACCCTCAAGCTCATCAAGGTAACGTAACAACCCCAGCGGACTGCTCGGTGCAAATCCATATTGCAAAGAGAACGGCGCAACTTCCGGCTGTGCCAATAACCACTTTTTACGATAACTAGGAAAGGCAAGGAATGCTCTGTAATAGAGCAGAATATATTCAAAATCTTCGTTGGTTTGGATATCCAGTGAAGATCCTTTCGCCCCATGAAGCATGTAGAACCGCTCTGCCTTGTATGTTTGTCCATCCAACTGAAGCACAGCCGATCCTCGAATCGTATATATAAAACCATTTGCCGGAAGTGTGTAAGAACTCAGTTGTGCCCCTGCCTCCATAACGATTCGGCGTATATCCAGAACCTTAACAGCGGCATGATTCCAGCATTTCATCTGTTCGTCTAATTGCATCGAATACTCTCCAATCCCAACCTCACCCGGAATAAAGGCCTTACAAGGTCATCATTCTGCCACACATCCGATAACATATGTGTAGCAGTGGTTCACTATAATACCTCTATTATAAATGATAATAATTTTCATTATCAACTGTAATTTAGAGTGGAATTGGATTTCATCTCATCCATCACTTGTTATGCTTATTTTGGTTCAGAGATCTTCGTAAACCAGGCGGCCAATTCCTCTGTTTGGTCCAATGTTGCAATCGGGTCAAAGTACCATGAACGATCCGGGCTCCAGATAAACACACGATCATTTTTAACAGCATCCAGTGAACTCCAGACCGGTTTCGATTTCAACTCTTCCAGGGTCAGATTATCTGCTGTTAGAATGATGTAGTCTCCGGCGAACTCAGGAATCGCTTCCGATGAAACTTCAACCAGTTGATCCTTCATTAAAATCTCTTTTTTATCTGCAGGAGGATTCAGCCCGAGCGCGCTGTAGACTGCCTGACCTCCCCGACCAAAATTATCACCAAAGGCCAACGGTGCTTTATCATAGAACTGCATGACCGACACCTCGGCCTGCGGATCAATCGCCTCATGAACGCGCTTCTTGGCATCTGCAATTCTTGCGTCATAATCGGTTAACCATGCCTCAGATTCTTTTTCTTTATTCAGGACTTCACCGAAATAGGCAATTTCTTCGTGGGTGTTTTTCAATTCGCCATAAGGTACAACCAAGGTAGGTGCAATTTTGCTAAAGGAATCAAATAAATCAGGATTACCTGTCACAATGAGATCCGGTTCAAGTTCCAACACCTTTTCGAGCGAAATGGTTTCATATTCACCAATATTTTGCACACCCTCAAGTGATTTGATAAAATACGGATTTTTGAGGTTCATCTCGGGTGTACCCACAGGTTTGATCCCTAGGGCGATCAGACTTCCCAAATACAAGTCAACCACAATCCGTTTAGGTTCAGCCGGGATTGTAATATCTCCCTTAACCGTTGAGACTGTGCGGGGTTCCGATGTTTTGCTTTGATTCTCCGCTGTTACTGTCTTCGTAGAACTTGACGTACTATTGCTTCCGGAAGCATCCCCACTCGAATTACTGGCAACACCTGTAGAGCAGGCACTTAACAGTAATGTAAGACTTAATAGAATACTAAGTAGCATTCCCGTTCTTGTCTGTCTGTTCATATTTATTGACCCTCCATGCTTATATTGATAATGATTATCACCATCAGTATAAACATACCTTCCACTTCCACCTCTGAAAATGTCATTTCGCGCCATGCCTAATGTCAGATCAGGCCAATATAAGGGTGCTGAGGTCTTTTCTTTGAATTGCAAAGGAGAAAGACCTGTATGTTTCTTGAACATACGTCCCAAATAATATCCATCCGGATAACCGATGCCGGATGCAATCTCATCCAGCGTGGCGTCTGTTTGCAGCAACATCTCCTTTGCTTTGAACAAACGAAACTGAAGCAGATAATCGATCGGACTGGTTCCAGTCGACTGTTTGAACTTGCGTGACAAACTTCTGGGGCTGGTACCAATCATTTCTGCCAAAATATGAAGCGTAAGTGGCTGGGTGTAGGAAGACTTTATAATTTCAATGACTTTGCTGACCTGATCCAACATACTTGGATAGCGATTGTATACAAGAGGTATCTGTGACGATACCTGCTCCACAAATGCATAGAACAAACTCTTGGCCTGAAAGTGATGAATGGGGTTCTTTTGATCCCACAAAACGTGCATCTTTTTCAATTGCTCATATAAAATGGTTGGCGTATTGGGGGTAAAGCCATAGTTCATTTGAAACGGATTGATTCGCTCCATTAACCTTCCCAGATCATTTCTTCCTCCACTAGGCAGGTTTGCTTTGTACATCAAGTAATATAAGCGCAATCCGGATTCGCCTGCTTGAATCACCAACTTACTCCCTTTTCCCCCATGGAGAATATAAAAGCGACTCACGTCATATGTTTGATTGTCAATCGTCACTCCAGCATCACCCTGAATGGTGAGTACAAAGGTACTTGTCGGGAATTTGTATTTCATCTCTTCATATGCCTCTAATTCCATGTAACGGATATCTGTTATACTCACCGCAGCATAGTTCCAAAGGATATAATAATCATTCCACATTTTGCTAATCCATCTCCGTCTACATAAATTGTATCTGTACTCTACTCACTTATTGATAACCATTATCAATTATTATGATGAAGTACGCAATACAACCGACGTAAATGAATGCACACAGACAAAAAAAGCTATTCAAATCCTTCTCTTAACATCCGATATATGAAATAGAACCATGATAAAGAGAGAAGGAGAACAGAGGATATGAATTCAATCTCATCTGCAACCAAAAGCAGTTTCACTCCCGGGAATCAAGTCTCCAGTAGGGATAAAGAAATTCAGGGACTCATGCAGCAGAAGATCCGGCTCAATGAAGAAATGCAAGGTGTAAAAACCAATGACGAGTTGGATACCAAAACCAAGGCTCAGCGAATTAAATCCTTAACAAGCTCCATATCACAGATCGATAGCCAGATTGCCCAAATTAAAGCTGAAGAATTGCAAGAAAAGAACAAATTAAGACAGCCCGAAAAGACTCAACAGCAACAACCCCAACCAACCGACGAGACACAAGCCCCTTCACTGGATCACCTGATCAAACATAGTCAGACTTATGATCAATTGGGTAAGCTGGTCGGCTTGCGTGATCGCATGCAGGGCTCCATTCAGACCACTGAAGGAGAGACGCGATTCGACCGACTCGTCCTGGAGATTAATCCTCCTACAAATGATCTCGATCTCGGCAAATCAATGATGTTGGAAAACTCAGAGCGCACCGTCTTTCAGGCAAAACGAGAGGTTGTTCAGGACATCAATTCTCAGCTCAGCAAGGTCAATCAAAAGATTGGGGATTTGGTTAAAGAGATCCATCAGCCCGCACCTAAAGAGGCAGCACAAACTCCTATCTCTGCAACATCTGCAGAAGAAGATCAGGAAATAAACGAAGGAAAGAAAACGGAAAGTAAAGAGAATCCATCAGATGGCGGAACCACAGACCAGAAATCCGGAAACGGCCCGCAAACTCCGGCTTCTGCATCTCCTGCTGCTTCATATCCATCCGTCGATATTCGAATCTGAGTACCCTTTGCTCAAACATACTTATATGTATACATAATGAGGTTGAAGTGTTTTCGCAACACAGCACTCGACTGGCATCACATAATAGAAAAACCGCTATTACAGGTGACTAACTCCTGATAAGTAGCGGTTTTTCTTGTATCTTTAACGTTAGTAGTTGTAGCTACTATGATTATTTCTTATGTCTAGCACGGAGTACTGGCGGTATCATTGGCACAGATGATACTTCCAGCAATCGCCTTACAACCTTTTTTGATGCGTGTGGCCTCATCAATAATCTGATCAATGTTTTCATATTTTTGCTTGCTGTTGGTTACAACGGCGATAGATACCGACACAAGAGGAATGGGCCGATTTAGCCCGGAACGTCCTTCCCCCAGAACATATTGATTATGCCAATCATGTTCGTTGTAAAACGTCTTTTTCATTTCCTCAAAACCTGAGATGACTTCCTCACTAATATGTTTGTAATCATGGTGATTCAGGATTGTAATAAAATCATCACCACCGATATGTCCAAGAAAAGCTTCAGGCGGAACAAATAGCTTACGAAGCAAGTTAGCTGTCGCCTGAATAAGCTGATCCCCCATTTTGAAGCCGTAGCTATCATTGTAGGATTTGAATTGATCGAGATCAACGTACAGTACGCTAAAATGGTCCATCTGAAGCGCCTGAGACAGCCTTTCGTTTATGATATGATTACCTGGAAGGCCAGTCAGCGGGTTCATAAATATCGCCATTTCAGCCCGTACATCAGCAACAGCAAGCAGCAAACGTCGAATACTCACAGCTCCATAGAAACTTTCCCCTGACGTGACCAGCACAAGATCATATATTTCGCCTTCATCTCGGTCCATGGCTAGAACACTGACATCAGTAATCTGTTCCGAATAATCCACGACCAGCGCCTGCATGTTCATTACTAGTTCTACAGGACGTCCCATATACAGATTATAGCCATATTGGGTGCCAATCTGCTGAAAGAATCGGGGCCGCATCATTAATGACACACCCTTCTCCCCCATAACAGCTATACCTTCCAGACTAGGGTTAGACTTGAAAAGATGAAAAACGATATCACATTTTGTATCAGATTGTACTACAGGAATTGGTTCAGCAATCTCGCCTATTTGCGTAAACATACGATTCTACTCCTCTGTTCGTAGCATCTAATCCGAACTTTCCAAATATATATGTAGGTCTTTGTCAATGGTCACATCGTACCACTTTTTACTTGAAAAAGCGTTAACTGGAGGTAAAAGTTTATGAAATAAAATTTTTATCCTCATGTTCTGAGTTATTTCGTTATGCAAAATACCGTCATTTACTGGATATCTTATATCCAATAAAATGACGGTATTCGTTGGCACTGTAGTTGCTCCGTGCTGCGTCATAATTGATATATTCCCACTGGTATCAAAAGCCTTTACTCCAAGAGAACAGCTCGTACCAGGATTCAGTCCTGTTAATGTATATCCACACTTGAACAATACATCTCCTTGTATTATATTCACATAATTGATTGTCTTTTCTTCATCTATCCAATCGATACGTACAGAATCCTTTTCATCTATGTAGGTATAATTTTGGTAACGCTACCATTTGGGCGAGCAATAAGACTATTATGTTTCTCTTCGTGGATCTCAGTACTTCCATGATTTCTGGAGTACCCATTAAGCTTTCTTTCCCTATAATCAAAATAGAATACTCTTTGTTATCAAACCGTTGTCCATTTGATAGATTTCCTTTTATCATGCCCCTTGTTATTCCTAAACCAGTAACTTCATTTATCCTTTGAATCGCATTCTTACCACTAAGACACTCCAACAGACTCAGTTTTTCGGATTCCCTTAATCCAACGATCGTTACACATATAATAGACGAACGATCTCTCAGTCTCAAAGTCGTGTTATTTCAATATCCCTCCACTTCAATATTTTCTAGCGTTGTAAATTCACTTTTATCAACATTAATGTTTTCATTGGCTTTCATTCATTAGTCCAACTTCATTAAATACTGCTCTATAGTGGACAAAAAGACCGCCAATTTAAAACATCAGCGGTCTTCTCATTGTATTATTTTATTATATTGCTCACCTGTTGCCCTTTTGAAAAGGGAATTACAGGTGAGCAATGACCATTTGATATTTTGTGTTTTAGGCTAAGAGAAGAATCTGACTACAATCTCAACCTTCTTGTTGTTGTTCTTGTTGTTGTCACTGTTTCCGTTGTTCTTGTTGTTTTTACTATTGTTGTTGTCTTGATCCTTAAAACATCCTTCAATCTACTTTCCATAATCTTCCTCACAAAAAAGAATACTTTCTTGTAATATTGCATAGATTAATTTCCTCCTTGTTTACAAAAGGAGATTGCTCACCATCCCAAACTTTATTAAATTCTACCAGATGCGTTGCGAGAAAACAATTCACAGAATTAATTCTATTTAAGATTTATTAAATCTTGTACAACAAAAGCCAAAATCATGCTTAGTAGACAACTGAAATTGTGAAAATTGGAACAGCTACATTTTTCCTTATGTAAATTAATACCCAATAAATTTTTACATTACCAAATAATACGTATTATTACTATCATTGCTTATTAATGTCGCCTGCATTATACTCCTAATTATTGGTTCTAAATTAACTATATAGAATCGATAACTCATTTTGGAGATGGTGTAAATAAAAAATTTCGGAGGGAATTTAATTGTTTAAAAAGGCATCTTTAAAATCGTTTTTCCGTATTACTGCTCTAACTATGGCTTTCTTATTATTTGCTGTAACTGGTGCACAATCTTATTCGTTAGCCGCAGGTGTAGAAAAGTTGCAAAGTGATCAAGAAGTTGTAACCAGCACAGAGGATAATATTGTTCCAGAAACTATTGCTGATGAAAGCTCAAATATCACAGAGGATGCACGCACCACAGACGATGAAAGTCAAAGTCAGAGTAACGTTCCAGAAACTCCGTCTAATGAGAACTACCATAGTGTAAACATTGGCGACTTTGATATTATTGGAGAAGATGTTCCACTTGAAGAGTCGAAAGTAGCATGGGTACTCCCTTGGGTTGGTTGGGAAATCGGAAAGGTTATAGTTTGGTTGGCTGCTGGAGCCGCTGTTGGAGTAACAGTTATCGAAGGCTTTGTAGAAGCTAAAGCGTTTGTGAGTGAACTCACAAAGAGCAAACAGAAAGATAAACCTAAATATTATAGAGTTAAATACGATAAACTAAACCTTTATGTTGGGGCCCCATTGACAGATGACCAAGCTTTTTCAATCATTTCTAGCCCATATGGTGAAGTTTGGACACCAAGTTATAATGACGGTAGAATTCTCGCAGCTAAATTTGCAGGTAAAAATGGAAAAATCATCTCAGAAAATCATTCCAAGAAAAATTATAATGATACTCGCTATTTCTGGCATTTCCATGGAGAGAAGTCAAACGGAGTTCGCTCAGGACATATTTTTCAAGGTACTGAAGGTCAAATGGGACAGATACCAAAACCAAAATAATGAGCAATTAACGTAAAGCATATGATATTCTAGAAATACATATACCATCTCCAGAACTAAATGCTATATATCGAGACAACTTCAGCAATTGCATGAAGTTGTCTTCTTAACCTAATTAATTTAAGAGAAGAGGATGAAGAAGAATTGCATATTAACATACAACAACTATACGAGCGATATCTCACCCTAAATATACCAAATCCTTTTTCATTAGAGCAAATTCACGATCACCTGACCAATAAATATCACGCTGAGAAAGTGGATCTTAGCCTTTTCTCAAATTTAAGTAGTGATCCTTATGCTGACTTCGATCAAGCTATTGCTGCGTATGTGTTCAAAGACAAGCGCGGAATTATTGAACTATTAAAACTGAACAACGAAGAGGAAATTTATGAGCCTTTAGAATTTGCTTGGATCATAAATTCAACAATACAGGGATTTTCTCACATGCTATGTGTTGAGATAAGTGTACTACAAATAGAGATACCCAAGGAACAGATGGTTCTGGGAAACTTACTATTTGAAGAGTATCTGGTAGCTCTCTATTTAACTGGTCACATTTTTTTTGAAAATGATCAATTAATTGACAAAGTGATAGCACGTTATAAAGAAGGTTACCGTCTCCGGTATTTTGGGAACCAAAACGGTGACGATACTTATCTGTGCAATTAAACTATAACCACTTTTGATGCTCTTTCACATTGAAAGAGCTATTTTATTAGTAAGCATGATTTTCTAGACAAATCAGCCCGTCGCGGTGGAAGTGTCAACTGTAAAAAAAGAATGTCATTATGATCTAATGCCCCCCTTCCCTAGTCCCTCAAAAGTGTTGTCTAATATGGATTAGGCGACACTAAGGGCCTTATAATATCCATATTATATAAATAAATCTCTTGAAACACCTGATATAATTCGATTTCGCATATTTATTCATTAAAACTTAAAGTCCCAACTATATTTAGCATAATTCACATATACAAATTAAACTGCATCAGAATATTGTTTTTAACCATCTTTGTTTCTTTTATAAGACGGATGTTCCCTGACAGTACCTTCAACGTTTGCTCGTAGTAAGGTCTTACGATAAAGATTTTCGAATGAACAGTACAGCATAAAGTTATTCAACTGAAATTCAATATCATTCATAAAAATACCGCCCTTCATTGGATTTTTCCAAACCCAATAAATGACGGTATTAGTTGGTTTATATCATAGAAGTTTATCGGTTCCAAATCGAATGATCCAGATATTTACCCCCAAAATTGTTCAGACGGTAAATATGCCAAAACCCGCACCACGTCTACTTTCAGCTTACCTTATGCTCAATTCTCAGCTTGTCAGCGACCATCGCGATGAACTCGCTATTTGTTGGTTTCGACTTGCTGATGTTGATTGTATAACCAAACAAGTGGCTGATGCTGTCGATGTTACCGCGAGTCCATGCCACTTCAATGGCATGGCGGATCGCACGTTCGACGCGGGACGGCGTCGTTTTGAATTTTTCGGCAATCGCCGGATACAGCGTTTTGGTGATGGCACCCAAAATTTCGATATTGTTATATACCATCGTAATCGCTTCGCGCAAATACTGATATCCTTTAATATGCGCAGGAACGCCGATTTCATGTATGATGGACGTAATGCTTGCATCGAGATTTTTGTGTTTGCCCATTGGCACAACATTGGATTTCATGAACATGGATGATCCATTGCTCGTGGACATCGCGGTCTGTGTTCCAACGAGTTGACGCACACGATTCGCAAGCACTTCCATGTCAAACGGCTTGAGAATATAATAAGAAGCTCCGAGTTGCACGGCACGCTGTGTGATATTCTCTTGTCCGAATGCCGTAAGCATAATGACTTTAGGCTGTGGAGACAGGTTCAGGTTGCGCAAGCGCTCAAGCACACCCAGACCGTCCAGATGCGGCATGATAATATCCAGAATCAATACATCCGGCACATCCCGAGTTTGCTCCAGCAATTGCAGTACTTCTTCTCCATTGTATGCAATACCGGTTACTTCCATATCTTCCTGCTCAGATATATATTCGGCAAGCAAATTCGTAAATTCACGATTATCATCGGCCAGCAATACCTCAATTTTTTGCAAAACGGTATCCTCCTTTAAATTAAACATCGTTTCGTACATTTCCTTACAGGTTAAATTTTCGACACAGCAAGTTAAATTCCTCCTGTCGAAAATTATTTTTCTTTATTTTTTTTTCTTGATCCTATATAATAAATAATTTATTTCATTATCCGATATATTATGTTTGCTTTCGACAAAAAAGAACCTCAGGGCTGTTTAGCCAGCCTTGAGGTTCTTATCGTTTTCCTTTTTCATCATCACACCAGCATCTTGTAACATCCATTCAATGAAGCAACCGTAACCCGATTTCGGATCATTCACGAATACATGAGTAACTGCACCGATCAACTTACCATTTTGTACAATGGGGCTGCCACTCATCCCTTGAACGATACCTCCGGTCTTATCTAGCAGTTTCGGGTCCGTGATTCGAAGTACCAGACCTTTTGTTGCTGGTTCGGTTTGATCTGCCACATGAACAATGTCAATGGAGAAGCGTTCAACTTGTTGACCGTCAACCACGGTAAGTATTTCGGCCGGTCCTTCTTTGACTTCATGAGAAAAAGCGACAGGAATACCTTTCGAATACAGACTGTGCTCAGGATTTCCGGACATTTTACCAAAGATGCCAAAAGCCGTATTACGTTCAATATTGCCCAAAATTTTGCTTTCCTTGAGGAAATGAGCACGTTTTTCACCCGGATCACCGGTCTCACTTTTAGAAATGGACGTCACATTGGACTGAACGATCTGACCACTACCCACAACAATAGATGTTTGTGTGTTCATATCTGTAATAACATGGCCCAGTGCGCCGTAAACGCCCTGATCTGGAGCATAGAAGGTAAGTGTGCCAACACCGGCTGCGGAATCACGAATATACAATCCAAGCCTCCACGCTTGATCCTCGGAGTCATACGCCGGAGTTAATCGTGTCTTCACCGTTTCCTTACCACGTTTTAACACAACATCAATACCTTTTTTACTTTTACCTGCAAGTTCAACGGCTTCAGAGACACCTGCCACGCCATCCAGGCGTTTACCATCCATATGCGTAATCAGATCTCCAAGCTTAATGCCTGCCGTTTCTCCTGGCGATACACGCTCATCCTGCCCGGAACGGACCAGATGATGACCTACCACCAGAATACCTGCCGATTTAACTTTGACGCCAATCGTTTGACCCCCGGGTACAACACGCAAATCCGGTATCACATTCACATGGACTGTTTTTACCGGAATTTTACCCCACAACTTCAACGTTAATTTGGCATGTCCCGTCTGTTGAGGGTGAAGATGCAAAGGTTGTTGCCTGGTAACATGCATCGCTGCCTGATCATCCAAACCAACGATATCAGGACGATCTACAACGGCGCTTGAAGCAGCAGGAACAGCGAGCCGGACATCCGCTTGCCTGCCAGCAAACACCTGCAATTCATCCGGCAGTGAAGCATAACTTTGCACAGGCTGAATGGCCTGGCTAATCACACAAAGAAAGAAGGCAAATAAAAGACCTAGCAATTTCTTCCTGAGGGGGGAATTCAATGGCTGTCACACTCCCTTTGCTTCTTTCGCTTGACGAAAGGTGGTCGCCAATTGCGTACCTATAAGATAACCTCGCCCCCAGGCTTTTATTACTGTCAATCATTACGCCAGCCGTCCGTTTCACCCTTTTTTGGCTTCCGCCAAATTCAGCATTTCCTGTGCGTGATGCAGCGTTTTTTCTGTAATTTCCACGCCGCCCAGCATACGTGCCAATTCCTTCACTCTGCCTTCGTCTGACAGCGATTCCACCTGCGTCATCGTCCGTCCATCGTAGACATGTTTCTCAATGAGATACTGATGATCTGCCATACAAGCCACTTGTGGTAAGTGAGTTATTGAGAAAACCTGACAAGTCGAAGACAAGCGGAACAGTTTTTCCGCAATGGATTGAGCTGCTCTACCGCTAACACCAGTATCAACTTCATCAAAAATCAACACAGGTATCCGGTCATGTCGCGCAAAGATACTCTTCATCGCCAGCATCATTCTCGACAACTCACCACCTGAAGCAATCTTGCCAAGTGGTCGTAATGGCTCTCCCGGGTTCGGTGAGATCAGGAATTCCGCATTGTCCGCACCCTGACGATTCAGACGAATACGGCGTCCATTCCATTCAATGCCCTTCGGATCTTCGAATGGAGTAATCTGAACACGCAGTGTAGTCCGTTCCATTTGCAGATCCTTGAGTTCACTTTCCACCTGTGCAGCAAGTTCCTCTGCGCATTGTTTGCGAACCTTGCTGAGTTCTTCAGCAGACTCCATCACAAGGTTCAGCATTTTGTCACGTTCAGCTCGCAATTTCTCCAGCCGTTCGTCCTTGTTCTCCAGTTGGTCGGTTTCATGGCTAATCTGATCATAATAACTCAGAATAAGTTCAACACTGTCCCCGTATTTCCGTCTGAGGCCAGAAATCAGATTCAGTCTTTGCTCCACTTCTTCCAACCTTGCCGGATTAAATTCAATCTTCTCCCGGTAATCCCTTAGCTGGAATGTCGCATCTTCCAATTGATAAAATGCGGATTGCAGCTGCTCTACAATTGGTTGCAGTCCTTTGCTATCATATCCAGAAATGTCTTCAATTCTTGAAAGAGCAATGCTCACAGCTTCAAGTCCGCGTTGACCACTGAGCAGATCATATGCACCAGCAACACTGTCCATCATTTTCTCACTATGGGATAGTTTGACCCGTTCTTCCCCGAGTAATTCATCCTCGCCTCGTGTAAGGCTTGCCGCTGCGATCTCCTCAAGCTGAAAGCGATACATGTCCAAGAGTTGATATGCCCGCTGACTGGACTCCTGAAGCGCACGCAGTTCTTTTTCCGCCGTGATAAATTTGCTGTAGCGCTCCTGGTACTTCGCTTTGACAGGTCCGATGACTTCCGAGCCATAGGTATCGAGAAGCCCCAGATGGCTCTCTGCACGCAGCAAACTCTGATGTTCATGTTGTCCATGGATATTGATCAGCTTCTCGCCTACTTCCCGCAGCATGGTCAGATTGACCAATTGCCCATTAATGCGGGACGTACTCTTCCCTTGAGTATTCAGCTCACGCCGAATAACCAAATGCTCTTCAGGCTCACAATGGATACCGAGTTTCTCTAACGTCAGCCAGACCGGATGACTCTGCTCCATCTCGAAAAGGGCTTCCATCTCTGCCTTCTCACATCCGTACCGGATCAGATCAGCTGAACTTCGTCCACCGGCAATTAAGCCAAGTGCATCTATAATAATCGACTTCCCTGCACCCGTTTCCCCTGAAAGTACATGGAATCCCGGATGGAATACAACGTCCACTTCTTCCACCACAGCCAGATTTCGAATCGATAACGTAACTAACATCTGCAAAAACACCTCCGGATGACTAACTCAGAAATTATGTTTTTGAACCATTAATTTAAGCAATATAACCCATGATGCGTTCAATAACGGTCACGCTGTTACCTTCAGTCCGGCAAATAATGAGGATGGTGTCATCTCCACAGATAGTGCCCATGACTTCATTCCACTCAATATTATCAAGCAAAGCTGCAATGGAGTTGGCTGTTCCCGGCAAACATTTCATCACAACCAGATTGTTTGTGTGATCAATGTGCAGGAAGTTGTCAACGAGTGCACGCTTCAACTTTTGAATCGGATTGTATCGTTGATCTGTTGGCAAAGAGTACTTGTATCTTCCGTCATCCATCGGAATCTTGATTAACAGAAGTTCCTTGATATCTCGGGATACCGTCGCCTGAGTCACCTGAAAACCTGATTTGCGTAGTGCTTCAACCAGATCATCCTGGGTCTCAATTTCATTTTGACTAATGATTTCGCGAATCTTGATGTGCCTTTGTCCTTTCATACATGCCTCCAGTTAAATGTATTGCAATAAAGCAGCATTTGTAATTCGCCGCAGACTTTGCCCTGCAATGTTTATTCTTTTATATTAGTCCAGATCATCCCCATCATACACATCTTCCTGATAGTCCATGAGCCTGATTAACTTAATATCGGAATCCTCCACGTCAACATACAGCAATCCTTCACAGCCAGGATATAACAACAGATAATTGAGGAAGCGATCCCTTAGCGCAGGGCCGGTCATTTCAATTGGCTGCCTACGACGAGACGTTTTCACCAGGTATCTGAGATCCTCACGTTCTGCAACATAATCAATGAATAATCTGCTGTAATAAACGGATTCATTGGCCTCAAAAGCCAAAGGAACTTTCATTTTGCCACCGATGACTTCGTAACCCTGTGCTTCAAGCAAATCCAAGGCCGGGGAATCCTGAATCTTCACGTTCAGTTGCATTCCAGACAAGCTTACCGGCATCGGTCGGTTCACCCAATTACGTAAGCCAAAGAACAGCCACAAGATCAAACAGACAGCAAGTACACCTATAACGATTGTGTCATATTGACCATCCATTATCGCTCACCTCGAAGACATATTCGAGGTTCAGTAACGATTTCCCTTTACGTCAATCACCTTTCCAGCGAAAAGAAACCCATCTTATGATGAGTTTCCCGTAAATGTATGAGCTGCTTCCTTTGCAACTTGCTCTGCAAGTGCATCAAGTGAAGCTGGATCGTTCTCTGGTTGTGTGGCCTCTGGTTCTTCCAGACGCCAATGAGCGAGAAATTCTATATTACCTTCTCCACCGGTTATCGGGGAGAAAGTTAAACTCTGCAGATGCAAACCAAGTTGACTGGCAAAATGAAGCATCGTCTGCAATACATCCTTGTGTACTTTCGTATCACGTACTACACCGGATTTGCCTACTTTTTCACGTCCTGCCTCAAATTGAGGTTTAATCAATGCAACGATATCTGCAGGTTGCTTCAAAAGAGCCAGGAGTGGCGGTAATATGATTCGCAGTGAAATGAACGACACATCAATGCTCGCAAAGTTCGGCACTGGTCCCGTTAGATCTTCCGGAGTCACATAGCGAAAGTTGGTTCGTTCCATAACAGTAACCCGCTCATCATTACGCAAAGACCAGTCGAGCTGATTATAACCCACATCAATCGCGTAGACGTGAGACGCGCCATGCTGTAGTGCACAATCCGTAAATCCACCGGTGGATGAACCAATGTCGAGCATGACAAGTCCATTCATATCAAGGCCGAAATGGCGGATCGCTTTTTCGAGCTTCAATCCGCCTCTGCCGACATAGGGATGTACCGAGCCTTTAACTTTCAGCTCGGCTTCCCTTGGAATTTTCATGCCCGCCTTTTCGATCGGCTCATTATTGGCATACACCAGTCCAGCCATGATTGCGGCTTTTGCCTTCTCACGACTTTCATAATAGCCCTGCTCAACCAGCAGAACATCAATTCGTTCTTTCGGGAGTGACATGTCTGTCTCCTATCATGTAAATTTACGAAGGAAAACGTGTTTTGGGGATGCCGTAAGATGATTGAACAGCCATCTTGCGTAGTTCAGCACATACATTCTCAACGGTAAGACCCACTTCCTCACGTTGTTCCTTAATACTGCCATGCTCGATGAAGCGATCCGGAATCCCCATCAATTGTACATGAACATCATGTAGTCCCTGCTCTGCATAAAACTCCAGCACTGCACTACCCATGCTACCTGCTTGGGATGTTTCTTCAAGTACAATCAATTTGGTGCCTCGAACAGCTAATTCACGCAACATCTGCTCATCAAGAGGTTTCAGGAAGCGAGCGTTGATTACGCCTGCTGTGATACCTTCCCGCTTCACCATCTCTGCTGCTTCTTCTGCAAGCTGCACCATCGATCCTGAAGCGATGACAGCATATCCTTCCGATGGACGCAGTTGCTCCCATGATCCAATCGGAATCGGAACAAGTACATCATCCAGAGGTACACCCACCACATTGTTTCGTGGATAACGGTAAGCAATTGGACCTTCATTATAATCAAGCGCCGTTTTCATCATATGACGCAATTCATTTTCGTCTTTTGGCATCATCAGAACGATATTTGGAATATGGCGCATAAATGCCACATCGTATACCCCTTGATGTGTTTCCCCATCCGGACCAACAAACCCGGCACGGTCAATAGCAAACATCACGTTAGCATTATGACGGCAAATATCATGTACAATCTGATCATATGCACGTTGCATAAACGTAGAATACACGGCAAAGACCGGTTTCAAGCCTTCCATAGCCAGCGCAGCACACATGGTTGCCGCATGTTGTTCTGCGATCCCTACGTCAATCATGCGGTCCGGAAATTCCTTACTAAATGGAATAAGACCTGATCCTGTAGGCATTGCTGGCGTTACAGCTACGATCCGCTTATCCTGCTTAGCAAGATCAATTAACGTTTGACCAAACACTTCCGTGTACATCGGTTTTCCGACTGCCTTCAGCACTTGACCGGATTCAATTTTGTACGGAGAAATCCCGTGCCACTTGTGCGAATCGGCTTCTGCTGGCTGATAACCTTTGCCTTTGGTCGTGAGCACGTGAACGAGCACAGGACCATCAACGTTATCTGCCTGTTTGAAGGTTTCAATCAATTTGGGAATATCGTGCCCATCAATCGGCCCCAAATACGTGAAGCCCAGTTCTTCGAAAAGAACACCTGGTACCATCATATATTTGACACTATCTTTAATCCAGCTTGCCGATTTGGCCAATCGATCTCCGATAGCTGGAATTTTTTTAAGCATCCCCTCGACATCATCTTTTGCTTTCAGATAATGACGATCCGAACGAATCTTGCTCAAATATTTATGCATGGCCCCAACGTTTGGAGCAATGGACATTTCATTATCATTCAGAATAACCATCAGTTTTCTCTGCTCATGACCGATATGATTAAGGGCCTCAAAAGCCATACCACCTGTAAGCGCTCCATCACCAATCATCGCGATAACTTGGTTGTCCTCACCCTTCAGATCACGTGCAAGGGCCATCCCCATTGCAGCAGACAACGAAGTACTGCTGTGTCCAGCTTCCCATACATCATGTTCGCTTTCGTTGCGTTTGACAAACCCGCACAGGCCGTTATGTTGACGCAATGTATCAAAGCGATCCATACGCCCTGTCAGGACTTTATGCACATAAGCCTGATGCCCTACATCAAAAATCATTTTGTCTGCTGGACTGTTATAGCAGTAATGCAGGGCTACCGTGAGCTCAACCACGCCTAAGTTGGGTGCGAGATGCCCACCTGTAACAGACAGTTTCTCAATCAGAAACTGCCGGATCTCTGCCGACAAAAGGGCAAGATCATCCTGAGACATCGACTTTAGATCACTGGGTTGTTTAATTTGTGGAAGCAGCACGAGAATCTCCCCGCTTTCCTAGATTGTTTAGTTATTGTTGTAAATCGATATATACATTATGAATCAAATGACATTAAATCATTATAACATAAAAGAACAAGAATCATAATTTACTGCACTATACTCCAGATAACGAGCATTCTCGCCAGCAAGTTATTTAAAATTCTTCTCCATATGTATTCCCGCATCCACTCGGGACAGACTTTTTCCATCTACTCGGAAAAAGGACATTACATTCATTACACGGTTATACAGGTTTTGAAACAGCGCGTTTTATCAGAATCTAATGGTCTCGACTCATCAGGTAATCTGCAATTTCCAGCAATCTGGATGCATCAGGTAACTCAGCTCTTTCAAGTGCGTCTTTTGCAGATTGGGTAAGAGATTTCACCTCAGCTACAGAAGCCTCCATGCCAATAAAATAAGGATATGTTACCTTCTGCTGATTCACATCGCTCTGTGTTTTCTTGCCCATCTTCTGCTCGTCACCCGTCAAGTCGAGAATATCATCCTGAATCTGGAACGCCAGCCCCAGATCACGGCCAAACACACGTAAGGCTTCCAATTGTCCTTCCGTTGCTCCACCGATTCGTGCTCCAGCAATGAGGGAGAAAACAATCAGGTCACCTGTTTTGTGCAAATGAATATATTGAAGCTGTGCAAGATCAGTCATGCCTTGCTCGCCTTCCATATCCGCAACTTGGCCACCGACCATACCTCTTGCTCCAGCGAGTTCGGACATGTCCTCTACGATGGACAGCAACGCATCTGCCGCCACACCGCTACGGCGTCCAGCTTGAACAATGCTATAAAAAGCATGGGTTAACAGCGCATCGCCTGCCAATATGGCTGTTGCTTCACCATATACCTTATGATTCGTTAATTTTCCCCTGCGGTAATCATCATTATCCATAGCAGGCAGGTCGTCGTGGATCAGTGAGTACGTATGAACCATCTCCACGGCGCAGGCTACCGGCATTGCAGCTGTACGCTGTGCACCGAAGGCTTCCGCCGCAGCAACGACCAGAAGAGGACGAAGGCGTTTGCCTCCGGCCATGAGTGAGTACTGCATCGCATCCGTCAACGATTGGGGTACATCCCAGTGATCGGGAAGCGTGTGTTTCAACGCTTCTGTCACCGCAGCTGTGACCTCTTCGAGGTATGCTTGAAACGAAGGACGATTACTCATGGACTTCACCGCTCTCATCGTCAGCAGTTCCGAAAGGCTTCTTGCGAAGCTCTCCATCTTCTTCTACGATCATCTCGATCTTGCGTTCCACTTGTTCCAGCTTCAGACCGCAAAGTTGCGAAAGTTTCATCCCGCGTTGAAACAGATCGATGGCCTGTTCCAACGGAACATCACCATGTTCCAGCTGACCTACGATGTCTTCCAATGCCGCCATTGCCTCTTCAAAATTCAATTCCGGTTCATTCGCCATGGGTATTGTCGTCCTCCTTCATTCCCCAAACCTGACAGTCCAGCTGTCCGTCTGTTAATTTAATCTTAATTGAATCTCCAGGCTGTACATCCTTTGTGGACTTGATTAATCGCTGTTCCTGCTCGTCATAGACAAGGCTGTATCCACGTGACATGACTTTAAGCGGGCTGAGCGCATCCAGATGCCGCACAGATGATTTCCACTGTTGTTGCTTTGATCTGGTTATAGACCTGATCGCAAGTTCCAGTTGTCTGCGTGCTGCCGCATTCTCACGGCGTGCTGCATTAACCTGCTCACGAGGATTGAATCGTTGCAGTGCTGCCCGCAGACGTTCCTGCTTCTCTCCTGTCCATTTCATACGCGTATCCACTGTTCTCAAAAGCCGTTGGTGCATCATATCCAGTCGTTCCGTATGCTGCATCAAGGTACGTCTTGGATGCACCAGCACTGGCGAACGCTGTAATCTTGCGAGCCGTTCACGATTATGTACAGCACGCTGACGTAAGCTGTGCTGTAACTGGCGCTGACGTTGTCCGATCTGATCAAGCAACTCAGCTCGATTAGGTACAGCTAATTCAGCAGCTGCTGTAGGTGTAGCCGCACGCAAATCGGCTGCAAAATCAGCAATAGTGAAGTCCGTTTCGTGCCCAACCGCAGAAATGACAGGAATATCCGAAGCGACTATTGCTCTTGCCACAATCTCCTCATTAAAGGCCCACAACTCCTCCAGTGAACCGCCTCCGCGTCCAACGATAAGTACATCGGCTTCTCCCATCCGGTTCAGGTTTCCAATCGCTTTGACGATGGAAGGTGCTGCACCCTTGCCTTGAACCAGAACAGGATACAAAACAACTTTGGCAGAAGGGTATCTGCGTTGGAGTGTGATCATGATGTCTCGCACCGCCGCTCCCGTCGGTGAAGTTACAACCCCGATGGTCTGTGGATAACGAGGAATCTGTCTTTTCCGCGAAGGTGAGAATAACCCTTCATCCTCGAGCTTTTTCTTCAGCTGTTCGTATGCCAGATACAGACTTCCAATTCCGTCCGGTTGCATATGGGTAGCGTAGAATTGATACTGCCCATCCCGTTCATACACCGAGACATTACCACGGGCAATAACCCTTGCACCCTCCTTCGGTACAAAGGGTAATCGCTGGTTATGGGACGCAAACATAATTGACTTGATCCGGCTGTCCTTGTCCTTCAATGTAAAATACATATGGCCGCTGGAGTGATGTGTGAAGTTCGAAATCTCCCCGCGTAGCCAGACGTCCGACAGGACCTGATCCGATTCCAGTTTCATCCGGATGTATCGGTTCAGGTCTTTGATGGAGTAGATCTTTTGATCTGCCACAGACAAAACCCTAGGCCAATCCGTGAGCGCGCTTGGCAGCGATCAATGTATTTTGCATCAGCATTGTGATTGTCATCGGACCAACACCACCAGGAACGGGTGTAATTGGACCAGAAACTTCTTTTACACTCTCGAAATCAACGTCTCCTGCCAGTTTGCCATTCTCCAAACGGTTCATGCCGACATCAATAACAACAGCACCCGGTTTCACAAAATCAGCATCCACAAAATTAGCACGGCCGATGGCTACAACTAGAATGTCCGCCTGACGCGTAATTTCTTTCATGTTAGCTGTGCGGGAATGACACATCGTTACCGTTGCATTCTCACGTTGCAGCAACAGCGATACCGGTTTGCCAACGATGTTGCTTCTTCCGATGACTACCGCATGTTTACCGGACATTTCCAGTCCAGTGCGCTTGATCAGTTCAATTACACCAGCCGGGGTACATGGAAGCAGACTATCGTCTCCAATAACAAGATTACCAACATTGACTGGATGGAATCCGTCTACGTCTTTATCCACCGCAATCGCATCAATGACGGCTTTCTCTTCGATATGTTTTGGCAGTGGGAGTTGAACCAAAATTCCGTTAATGGATTGTTGATTGTTCAGCTTGTCCACCAGCGCAAGCAGATCTTCTTGGGACGTATCTGCATCCAAGCGATGCACTTCGGAGTAGAAACCGAGGTCGTGACATGCTTTTTCTTTATTACGCACATATACTTGGGATGCCGGATCTTCCCCGACGAGCACAACAGCCAGACCAGGTACTACCCCCTGTTCGCTAAGCTGTTTTACTTCTGTTGTCATGCTTGCGCGGATCTCTTGGGATACTTCTTTACCGTTAATAATAGATGCTGTCATTGTACTCTCTCTCCCTTATGTGAATATAAATTTAGAGGTTGTTCAAAAAAACCGCTTTTGATTACAAAGGATACTGAAAACCGGTCCTTTTGAACACGCACTATAATTAATCATAACTTAAGATAATTTTGCTTTAATGGCATCAACTTCCTGAATCATGCGTCCAAGTACGCCATTGACGAACTTACCGGATTCTTCTGTACCAAAATATTTGGACAGTTCGATTGCTTCGTTGACAGACACTTTTGCCGGAATATCATCACGGAACACCATTTCATACGTTGACAGTCGTAGAATTTGGCGATCTACACGTGACAGACGGCTGATCTGCCAACCTTTCAAATAATCCACCAGCAGCCCGTCAATCGCTTCTTTATTGTTCCATGCTCCTTGTACAATCTCAGTAACATAGGTACGCATTACATCTGCATCGCGGATAACCACTTCGGTTTCATTATCTTCAGCGGCTTCATTGATCAACATGTTTACAGCTTCTGCTGCGCCTACCTCATTCATTTCCATCTGATACAGACTTTGTACTGCAATTTCCCTTGCCAAACGTCTTTTCATGTCCTGCCTCCTGCAGCGCTCCGTCTGGAGCGTCATCATGCTTATTTTATAATCCATGCAACCATCTCATCAAATCCTTTAATAGATTGATCGATGGCTTCCACGGTATTGTTATTGTTATCCCTTTTCACAAAAAAACCTGCAATACGTTTCCTCCAAAAAACGGGCAACCTAAACTACAGCTCTATTTTCGGAAGAAACATATTGCAGGGTTCAGGTAGGTCACTTAAACGGACGCCAGCGATCGCCAAGCCATTGCCCCCACTCCCTCCAGGGAATGGACGAACCCAGCTTCGAATCGCTTCGTCTGCCTAACGTATAACCGATGAACACCAAGAGTGCAAAGAACAACATATCCCAAAAACCGATCCATACATAAAGAAATCCAAAAAAGATGCCGCCGATAATTCCGGTAATTCGGCCTCTGTGACTATCCCAAATCTCTTTCCACAGCATCAGTGAAACTCACCTCATTCCACTCGACTCTTGTAGTTAGGCGACTGGGTTACATTAGCGATATACACCGTGACAAAAGAAACCGGGATGCCCGTAATCTCTTGTACATGATCATGTATCGCCTTTTGCAGATCAGAAGTCAGCGCAGGAATAGGTGTCTCACCATCCACTACTGCACGGATCATAATCTCCAGTCCTGACTCAACCACACGTATGCGTGCCTTGACATCACGTACTCCCCGGAAACGGGAAGTTGCCTTCAAACAGAGATTCTCAATCGTCTCCATCGAAATCTGTACATCACCAAACTCAGTACGTTGATCTACAGACGGCAACGATGCACGCTCACGCCGAACCGAGATGTAGAAAAATCGCAAACTCAGGATAAACAAAATCGCTGCTGCAATAACCGACGCAACAATAACGTTTTGTTCCTGCTGGTAATTCAATTCGTAAGGCAGCACACCGCTAATCAGAAGAATGACGGCTGCCGATATTGCTCCAACGCTTATGCTGTATATAAACAACAGAAGCCGATCCAGTATTTTAGCCACGAACTGCACAGCCTCCCTTGCTCACTAACATTACTTAACCTGTTCACTAGCAAAAAATCAGATCCTCATCTAGCTTTCGCTATAATGAAGACCTGTCCAAGACGGGATAACCCCCGGCAGATGATGCCGGGGGAATCTGTCTTCTTTTATTTTACGCGCTGACTGTTCAGGTCGATCTCTTCCACTTTCTCGGTGCTCTTGAACTGAACGTCATGAATGTGCACATTCACTTCATTCACATTCAATCCTGTCATGTTCTCGATGGAACGTTTCACGTTCTGTTGAATCTCCGTAGCTACTTGTGGCAGACGGTATCCATACTCGATAATTACAGAAACATCAACTGCAGCTTCACGTTGGCCCACTTCAACTTTAACGCCTTTGGAAAGGTTTTTGCGACCAAGCAATTCAGCAAATCCGCCAGCGAATCCGCCACTCATGCCTGCAACACCTTTCACTTCAAGGGTTGCCAATCCAGCAATCACTTCAATAACTTCAGGTGCGATCTGGATTTCACCGATATCCGTTCGTTCAAATTCAGTCGGTAGTGTACTCATAACTGTTCAACACACCTTTCGCGAGATAAGTTTGCGGCCATCCGTCAGGGCGCTGGACTCAGGTTAATCAACCTTCAGAACCCTTCCGGTCCGGCTTTACCGGAACTCCTGCAAACATCCGCAAGGTGCGGGCTTATCCTTTGCAGGAGACATGCGCTCTTATTATTACATACTATATCATTTGGGCTACATTATGACAAACAAGCCCAATATACCTTTTAAATCTCGTTTTCCTCAAGAAATTTGATATCAAAGTCACCACGAATGAACGTTGGGTGCTCCAGCAATTTCTGATGGAAAGGAATAGTTGTAGATATGCCTTCAATCGCAAATTCCCCAAGCGCACGCTTCATCTTGGCAATCGCCTCTTCACGATTCGCTCCCCACACAATCAATTTTGCGATCATGGAGTCATAGAAAGGTGAAATGGTATAACCCGGATAAGCAGCACTATCTACACGAACGCCAGGTCCTCCCGGTGCAAGGTAGAATCCGATTTTGCCTGGTGATGGCATAAAGTTACGGTCCGGATCTTCTGCATTGATACGACATTCAATGGACCAGCCATTGATAACCACGTCTTCCTGACGGAATGAAAGTGGGTTGCCTTCAGCTACCGAGATCATCTCACGGATCAGATCCACGCCAGTAACCATCTCAGTAACCGGGTGCTCTACCTGAATACGCGTATTCATTTCCATGAAATAGAACTCGCCATTCGGGCTGAGCAGGAATTCCAATGTACCCGCTCCCGAGTAATCCACAGCAAGGGCAGCCCGTACCGCAGCTTCACCCATCAGTGTACGCACATCTTCGGAGAGAATCGGACACGGAGCTTCCTCTACCAATTTCTGGCGACGACGCTGAACCGAGCAATCACGCTCTCCCAAATGTGCTGCATTTCCGTGTTTATCAGCAATGATCTGAATTTCCACGTGTTTCATACCTGTCAGGAATTTCTCCAGATATACACCTGCATTGCCAAATGCCTTTTGTGCTTCCTGCTGAGCAGCAGTAATCTGCTTAATCAGCGTTTCTTCATCTTCGGCAATACGAATTCCCTTACCTCCGCCACCAGCAGTAGCTTTGATAATAATAGGATATCCGATATCTCTAGCAATCATGATGGCTTCATCCATATTTTCAACAAGGCCGTCTGATCCAGGAATAACAGGTACTCCTGCATCTTTCATCGTCTGTTTGGCAACAGCCTTGTCACCCATTTTGGTGATGGCTTCAGGAGAAGGTCCAATAAACGTAATATTGCAAGACTCACAAATTTCCGCAAAATCAGCATTCTCCGCCAAAAAACCGTAACCAGGGTGGATTGCATCACATTCCGTCAGTGTGGCTACACTCATCAGGTTTGTGAAGTTGAGGTAACTGTCCTTAGACAGTGTCGGTCCGATACAATAAGCCTCATCTGCAAGACGAACATGCAGAGAATCCTTGTCCGCTTCCGAATAGACGGCTACCGTTGAGATGCCGATTTCACGGCAGGCACGAATAATACGTACCGCAATCTCTCCACGGTTCGCAATCAGTATTTTTTGAAATTTCATTTCGTTTTGTCCTCCTTCGAAGCTCATGCGGTTAGCTGTTTACCAGCTATAACGGTTATTCCGGTTTCACCAGGAAAAGGGGCTGCCCATACTCGACCAGCTGTCCGTTCTCAACCAGCACTTCAACGATTTCTCCCTTGATGTCCGCATCAAGCTCGTTCATCAGCTTCATAGCTTCGATGATACATACCGTTGTTTTCTCAACAACTTTATCACCAGCGCTCACAAAAGGACCCGCTTCCGGCGAGGAAGCTCTGTAAAAAGTACCTACCATCGGAGATACAATTTTATGTAAATGACTTGTAGTATCGACCTGCGGTGCAGCTTCACTTACCACTGCGGCCGGCTGCACTTGCGGAGCAGCAATCATTTGCGGTTGCACAGCAGCTGCTTGAACATACTCCGTTTTGCCCGGTTTGCGGATCGATAACCGTGATCCTTCATTTTCAATTTCCAACTCTTGAACGGAACTTTCATCTACCAGTTTAATCAGTTCTTTGATTTCACTCAATTTAAACATTTCCATTATTCACTCCTTCGGCATCATGCCAGTCTCACTAGGACGGTCATATGGCTTTATGTATTATATCATAATCATTAAAAATGGAAAGAGCCCGAGAGTACAACCAGCTCCCGGGACTGCATTTCCATGATTTGGATTACTGTTCTGTGACGTATTGCACGCTGATTTTGTTCTGTGAAACCGCCAATTCTTTCATGACCAGATCGACAATGGATACCGCCTGTTTTACATCCAGTTTGTCACTGAGGACCACCACTTTATACTTGTCGGCATCTTCTTGAACGATCGCATTAGCGTACTGTTGAGAGAGCGTCTCTTCAATGCCAGTGATTTTAGCTTCTTTTTCTTCCAGTGTACGGAGTTGCTCCGTTGCTTTGGCATTCTCCTCTGGTGTTTTGCTCAGATCACCTGCCACGGTCATCAGTTCCTCATACTTACGATTGTTGCTTTCTTCACGTTGCCACTGGTAGTTCTGGAACTGGCTGCTCGCAGATGCTGTCGTATTCTGCTCTTCCATTTCCTTGAGGACTTCCTCATCTGTCTTGGTTGCAGTGCCGCCTGCCTGACCATCTGTCTCCGGTGTAGTTGTTGCGCCTTTGTCGGTCTCTTTGTTGGTTTCTTTGCCTGCTTCACCCTTATTCTCGCCTGGTTCGACAGCAGGTGTTTTCTCTGTATTTCCAGCTTCTTTACCTTCCGTAGCCGCCGGTTCTTCCACAGCGCCAGCCGCACTTGGATCACTTTCAACTTCGCCGCTATTCACCACTTCATTCACAACCAAACCTTCTGTAGGATCAAGAATGCCTGCCGTCTCCTTGGCTTCCCCTTGCTTGATTCCATCCACTTGCTGACTGTCAGCCACCGGCGCGTTGATTGGACCGGAATCCTCAGTGAACAGATAATACGCGGACAAAATGACCATCAGACTCAGCATGGAAACGAGCCATACCGTTTGACGTTTGTTATTCATTAGAACTTCCTCCTCAAATTGGCTTCAATCTTATGAGAATTGAATCTTGTGATTCAACACATCAGATTAGTCTTGTTTGCGCGGTACAACCGAGATCCGGTAGGCTGCCACATTCAGTCCTTTTTCCACAGCATCGGTTATCAGGTCCTTCACAACCTTGTTCTCTGCACCCCTCGCAACCACAAGCACCCCACGGATCTGCGGTTTGAGCTTTTTGGTCACTATAGGTGTCTGATCCCCTGATATTTCGTACGTAATAATCTCGCCATCACGGGTATATTGCGTCATATGTCGCTTGCCCCCGCTAGCATCGGTTTCTTCGGTAAGTTGCTGAGAATCCTTCACGTTCCGCTGAACGACCAATTCTTCTGTGGAATCCACGGTAACCATCACATCAACCGTTCCCACACCAACAATGTTTTCCAGCACACCTTTGATTTTGTCTTCAAATGCAATTTCGATCGCCTGAAAAGGATTCTGTTCTGACGGATCACTCTGTATGGATGCCATGGATGTTGCCGGGTCCGGTGGTTCCCGACCGATATTTTCGGAATCAATTTTTTTGACATTGACGAAGGAATTGAACAGCATGATTCCCACCCCGATCAAACCGAGGATAATCAGCCAGCGGAAGGTTTGACTCCGCCTTGCCCCACCCTCTCCGCCACCCATCCAGGTTTCCATCTTTTTGAACCATTGTTTCATCGGACACCCTCCTTCTCAGAGCACTTCACCACTTTTGGGTTCTCTCACTTGAACGTTGCTCGCATCAACATCCCACTTTTCAGTCAACAATGTAATAATCTGCACCGCATGTTCGGACCTTGTGGATGTCTCACCTTGCTGCTTCGTCTCATCTGCCTGATCACGTATAACAGGCTGGGAAGAGGCTTCATTTCCACCACGCTGCCCTTTACTCACATCAATCTGTACATCAGGTACTTCAATCTGACCAACCTGGATGGGCTGCTGTGTTTGAGGTGATTTATCCTTCTCCGCTTCTGTGTCTGTTCCAAATATGGGTTGTGTATTAGCAGCAACTTCTTGCTGCCTTGCCTTCACTTCTCCCTCTGCACCCTCTCCTGCCATCTCGACCAACACACGCTGGATCACAGGCAGTTCGACGGATGAGGCAGCTTCCATCTCGGTTTCATATTTACTCATGGTCAGCTGTACCTCTACGGACCGCACCTTGGCTCCTGTTGTTTCTTCAATCTGACCTTTCATGACATTAGCCAGTTCTTTGGCTGTCCATTGTAAGGATTGTTCCTGTTCATTGGATTGCAGCCGCTTGCCCTGAGCTAATATCTGTTCGAGTGTCGCATTCCCATCCGAAGGAGCATCCATTGCCGACATGGCCCGTTTCAGTTCGCCAACCGGATCACTTTTGAGGAGCTTGGTTATGGGTGATAAAAGGGTCAGCAGGATGAGAAGGCTCAGCACAAGCTTGACATAACGTTCCATGGATCGATTGGGCAACAACATATCCACAAAAGTCGCCAGCAGCACGATCATAATCAAATCCTGGAGCCAGTTGCTCAGCCACCCCATCCTTTCCATCCCCCTTTCTTGCCAACATACATTCAGCGCATCATGACAGTCAGATTGCCCGCGGTCAGCAAGATGGTAATTGCCAGGAAAAACATCAGCCCGACGGCTGCGAGCGCCGCAAATACGTAGATCATGCTCTTGCCGATGGCCTGGAGGCATCCTACAATCGGGGTGTCTCCTAGCGGTTGCATAATGGCACCGGTAACGTTGTATATCAAGGCAAGAGCCAGGATCTTGAGTGCCGGAAAGGCACATAGAAACAAAATGATGATTACCCCGGTGAGTCCAATTGCATTTTTGACAAGTAAAGAAGCTGTAATTACCGTATCCGTCGCATCCGCAAATGTTCTGCCCACGACAGGGACAAAGTTGCCTGCGATGTATTTGGCGGCCTTCAGGCTGACTCCATCTGCTACCGATCCCGATGCTCCCTGAACCGAGATTACACCCAAAAACATCGTCAGCAGAATACCCAGCAGTGCCACACTAATATTGCGCAGGAGGTCTGCCAGCTGTGTCAGCTTGTACTTGTCAGACAATGAACTGACGAGATGCAGAACAGCCGAGAAGAAGAGTAACGGGAATACCAGCAAGTGAATCAATGTGCTCACCAGATGAATCATGAAAATGATGAGTGGATGTGTCACCGAGACGGTGATGACATTCCCCATGGACGCGAGTAGTGTGAATAACAAGGGAACCATGGCCATCATGAAGTTGATCATGCCGGTTATGGCATCCTTGGCGTATCCAATCGCCACACTGAAACTGTTGATTGCAATAATGATGATGACCATATAACAGATGGAATAGGCGATTTTGCTAATATTATTTTTCTCAAATGCGGTCTGAAGTGTCTCCAGAATCATGCTGAGTACACTTAACATCACAATCGTGACCAGAAGTTTGCCATTATATAAAATTTCATGCAGCATGAAGGTTCCTATCGCTACAAACACCGATTTCAGGCTGAACCCTTCATTGCCGGGGATTAACATATCCATGAAGGAAGGGGTCTTCCCATCCGGGAAGAAACCACCGTATTGTTGCATCAGTTGATCCCAGTATTTCTCCACCTGATCCTTGGGAAGCTGATCGGCCTGCTGCTGCATCCACTCACCGGATGGTGAGCTTGCAGTAACCTGTCCCAGGATACCAAACAGAAAACAGAGCATCAGCACAACCGTAAGGCGCCACTGCGGCTTATGATGCATTGATTTCATATGAAGTCCGCACGCCCTTTCTACACCGGCATCAGCTTCATGACGGTTTCGATAATAATGCTGATGATCGGTATAGCAAGTACAAGGATCAGTACCTTACCAGCCAGTTCGATCTTGGACGCAATGCTCTCCTGACCTGCATCCCTGACAATCTGTGCGCCAAATTCAGCGATGTAGGCTATACCAATAATTTTCAGCACCGTTTTCAGATAAATACTTTCCATGCCTGAATTCTCGGCAAGCCGCTTCAACACTTCGATGACTGCACCGATTTTGCCAATCAACAACATGAAGATGACAATGCCGGTCGCGGCAGCAATCAGAAAGGCAAACATCGGTTTCTGTTCCTTAATGACCAGAATGAGCACTGTTGCGATGAGCGCCAAACCTACAACTTGGATAATTTCCACAGGTCACCACCATCCGGCTTCATGACCGTTTTTCATTGAAAAAGAAATATCGATTTGATCTCTTGTAGCAGGCTGTCCAGCATACGGACCACCATGAACAATACAACGACAAATCCGATTACGGTCACCCAGTGAGCCATATCTTCCTTTCCCATTTGTTTCAGTACCGTGTGAATCATGGCGATAATGATTCCGATACCCGCAATTTGAAAGATTGCGTTCACTTCTAGATTCATGACCTTGGCACCTCACTATCCCGGCTATTTCAGAAGATCAGAATGACGATTAACGCTCCGACAAGCATCCCGAGGCTTCGGCTCATTCGTTCATATTTCATTTGATCGGCCTGGGCACGGGATTCCTCATGCATTAGTTGTTGAATGGCTAACGATATATGTTTGGTCTGATCCTGACGGTCACTTGTGCCAAGGCTGAAGCTTAATTGCAGCATCACTTCCTTCTCGTCAGCCTTCATGGCCGATCTTCCCCACGCCAGATCCACACCTGACTGCAGACTTTCCCGGGCAGTGAGTCCATGAGGAGGTTCCATCTGTGTGGCTGCATGAAGGAACAGCGTCTTTACAGGTTCTTTGGTCTGTGCTCCCATCTTGCCCATGGCATCGGGAAGTGGAGTGAGCCCATAGTTAATCTCCGTCATTAGTCGCTGGAGGGCTGCAATGAGTTCTCGCAACTGTCTCGGTCTTAATGCATACTGTCTGGCCTTGTAAAAACCGGCGAGGGTGCTGGCTAACAGAATAATTACCGCACCAAACATGTTAACCAAAGGCTTCACCTCCTGCCTCGGTCTGCTGCAACCCACGCATTTTGCCATCAGCCAGCCGAAAGGTCATGCCCCGGCTCGTCCGTTGCAGCTGGACATAACGTTGAAACATCTGCTCCGTAATTAAGGTTCTAAGGGCGGGTCTGGCCGACAGCTCCGATAGATCACGGCCATGAGCAGTCGCGATCACAGAGACTCCAGCATGCAGGGCTTCCATCACCGCCTCGGCATCCTCCGGACGACCGATCTCGTCCACAATCAGGACATCGGGCGACATGGAGCGAAGCATCATCATCATGCCCTCAGCCTTCGGACAACCGTCCATCACATCTGTTCGCGGACCTACGTCGAATCCAGGTACTCCTTTGTAGCTGCCAGCGATTTCGGACCTTTCATCCACAATACCCACTTTCAGCCGCGGACGTATTCCCTGAACCAGTTCATTGCCCCCTGTAAGCTTTGTACCACTGCTAATTTGTCTCGCCAGATCTCGCAGCAACGTCGTTTTCCCTTGTTGAGGTGGTGATAGGATCAACGTGTGCAGGACCTGTCCGCTCTTCATATCGAGAAGATAAGGAAGAATACGATCAGCCACTCCATGTACCTCACGGGCTACCCGAACGTTAAACCCGTTGATATCACGCAGGTATTCGACACGCCCACCGCTTAGTACCGTTCGTCCAGCAAGCCCGATTCGATGTCCCCCAGGTATGGTGATGAACCCTTTGCGCAGTTCCTCTTCCAATGTATAAAGTGAATGGTTACTGATCAGGTCCAGCAACCTGTGCGTCACTTCTTTCTGAGGAACATACGCTTCTTCAGGATTCCCGGTCGGACAACCTTGAGGTGTCAGGAAGTGGTATGTGTTGCCTGCATTAATCTCCAGGGGTCTGCCTTCACGAATACGTACTTCCTCCACTTGTTCCAATAGAGCGGGTGGCATTCTTCCAAGAATGGTTCGGATCGGTTCCGGAAAAAGTTCCCTCCAGTTCACCTTCATGAGTAGGCTCCTCCAACCTTGAGATCATTTGGTTCACACTTCTGGCGCTTGTTCATATCTCAAGTTTATGCCTGTACATTTAATTTATGACGCTGAAATCTATCAATTCTTTAGAATACGGTTGAGAGTTGAAACCATAGATCCACCTTCTGTTCTAGGCACCCGTCTAGATGTGCATGCATATAGTAATTGCAGATAGGTAAGTTCCATTTCGGTTCAAAACAGAACTACCGATCCCCAGATACAGAAAGGAGTTGTGGGGAGTGCGAGTTGATGTCGTTGGCAATGTGAATGAAGTACGTACCATTGATATTGCAGGGCGAAGTGCAGTTGTCATTGATGTATTGTGTACGACCAGTACGATTGTTACGGCTCTGGCGTATGACGCTTCGGCTGTGATTGCCGTAGAGACCGTTCCACAAGCCAAACAAATGGAAGTGAAAGATTGCATTCGAGGCGGGGAGCGTTTTGACAAAAAAATCACCGGATTCGAAGTGGGGAATTCCCCCTATGAATATATGACTGCAGGCATTGCAGATAAAACAATCATTCTAACCACAACCGATGGAACACGAGCTTTGATCAAGGCTTCCAAGGGGAAACATGTATTTGCTGGTTCATTTCTCAATGTGCAGGCTGTTGCAGCAGTTCTATGTGAACTTCAACGAGATGTATTACTGTTATGTGCGGGGAACCAGGATGAATTTGCTCTGGAGGACGGGTTGTGTGCTGGATGTATCATCGATGAACTGCACCGTCAATCCTGTTCTCCCCTCCAACTTAACGATCTCGGCATCGTTCTTCATCAGGCGGTATCCCAATGTCAGGAGAGCATCCCGGAGCTGGTGCAGGGGTCTGTTAGCGGGCGGAGACTTGAAAAGTTAGGCAGAGTTCATGATATTTCGTATTGTTCTCAATTAAACCTGCTGGATTGTGTTCCCGAGATGGGGGAGGGGAACCGCATGCAACCTTATAGAGGCATACGCGGGGGAAAGATGTTCAAGTTGATGTGAGAATTGTTATGAGAAAAACAAAAAAAGGTGTACTGCTGCCCGTTGGCAACAGTACACCTTTGCTAATTTACATACACATAAAACACCTTATCTGCGATCTTGAGGTCCGCCGATAACAGCTTGCTCTGCAGTGTCGAGATCATATGCTGTATGCAATGCCTTAATGACGTCATGCAGCTTATCTCCGTCAATGACACAAGATACTTTGATCTCGGAAGTGCTCACCATCTTGATGCTCACGCCTTCAGCGGAAATGACTTTGAACATCTTCGCAGCTACACCAGGGTGACTGACCATACCTGCGCCAACAATGGAGATTTTAACGAGGTTCTCCTCTGATGTGACTTCACGGTAAGGCAAACGGCTGTGAAGGCCTTCAATGACACGTAATGCGTTCTCACGATCAGACAGCGCCACAGAGAACGAGAAGTCCGCTTTGCCATCCATCACTCCGCTCTGAACGATAATGTCCACATCCAGCTGATTGGACGCAAGCGCACCAAATACTTCGGCCAGAACTCCTGGTACATCCGGCACACCCAGAATACTGATGCGAGCCACATTTTTGTCATAGGCAATACCACTAACCACTACGCCTTGTTCCATTGCTGCTTCCTCCTTCACAACCGTTCCTTCATTATGGTTAAAGCTGGATCTTACAATTAAAGGTACACCGGAATGCTTCGCGTACTCTACTGCACGCGGATGCAGCACCGCTGCTCCCAAATTAGCAAGTTCCAGCATTTCGTCATACGATATTTCCTTCAGCTTGCGTGCAACCTTAACGATCCGTGGGTCCGTAGAATAGATTCCGTCTACATCCGTATAGATCTCACACGCATCAGCCTTAATTGCTGCCGCCAGCGCTACAGCTGTTGTATCCGAACCACCACGACCCAGCGTTGTGATCTCGCCGTCTTCCGTCATGCCCTGGAAGCCTGCAACAATAACAATGTTGCCCTCGGCAAGTGCTGCATTCACACGGTCAGGTTGAATATCATGAATACGTGCTTTTCCGTGAACCGGCTCTGTGCGGAATCCCGCTTGCCAGCCTGTAAACGATACCGCCTTACGTCCGAGCGCTTGAATAGCCATGGATAACAAAGAGATCGAAATCTGTTCTCCTGTCGTTAAGAGCATATCCATCTCACGAGCAGGCAGATCACTATTCAGTTGTTTTGCCTGATCAATCAAATCATCTGTTGTATCCCCCATGGCCGAAACCACAACTACACACCGATGTCCTTCATCAGCTTTTTCTACAACACGTCCGGCTACACGCTTCATGCGTTCTGTATCTCCGACCGAGCTGCCCCCAAATTTCATGACGTACAATGACAACGCAAATCCACTCCCTACCTTGTGCAGTATGCATAATTAATGTCCATCGTCATTATTCTCTACGAGAAATGACTTTAACCCAGTATATTACGAAAGCGCCTGATAGGCTAATCTTTTTTCGAAAAAACCCTCTGCCAAAGGAATGGCAAAGGGTTGTTAATACAGTTTATTAGCTTACAGATTGTGAAAGTTACGCACGGGAAGAGTATTTACCTTCACGTGTGTCAATCAGGAGAACGTCACCTTCGTTAATGAACAAAGGAACTTGTACATTCAAGCCTGTTTCCACTTTTGCATTTTTGGTAGCGCCTTGTGCAGTGTTACCTTTAACACTTGGCTCAGTCTCGATGACTTTCAACTCAACGCTTGTTGGCAAGTCAATTCCGAGAATTTCACCTTGGTAGCTAACGATCTTAACGACCATGTTTTCTTTCAGGAAGTTCAATTCCCATTCCAGTTGATCACTAGTCAATGTGAACTGATCATAAGTTTCGTTATCCATGAACGTGTGCTCTGTACCGCTTGCATACAGGTAGGATACGCCACGGTTTTCGATGATGGCACGACCAATCGTTTCGCCTGCACGGAATGTTTTTTCAACGGTGTTACCGTTACGCAGGTTTTTCAATTTGGAACGTACGAAGGCAGCGCCTTTACCTGGTTTAACGTGTTGGAAATCAAGCACGGTATAGATATCGTTATCTACTTGCACGGTCAAGCCTGTTTTAAAATCGTTTACTGAAATCACAAAAAATCCCTCCTGATATGGTTGAAAAGTAGGTGATATATGACAATGGGTTAATGTAAAGGTGGGTTTATTCTGAATTGATGACCATGTGCAAATGTGACCGTTACGGGTTCGGATCGTTCCTCCGATCGCTGTTGTCTCCTCATTTTCCCGACTAGATTTTAATAAGGTTTAAAATGAGGAGACAAAGGCGAGCGCTTCGCTTCTTCAGAATCGATTCCGCTCCCTTCACTACTTTTGCAATGGTCCATAACAATCAGCAATAACCTGTACCTTTATATTAAAAATCGTCTTATATCCCTGGTGGCTGTAAATTAGCCGATTACGGTGAACTTCTTGTCCGACTTCGTGAGAATATGAATACCCGTCTCGGTAATCACTACGTCATCCTCGATACGTACGCCGCCAAGCCCGTCAATATATATACCCGGTTCAACGGTAACAACCATACCCGGTTTCAATACATCGTCGCTAAGCTTGGACAAGCGAGGAGCTTCGTGAACTTCCATACCCAGACCGTGGCCTGTGCTGTGTCCGAATTGATCTCCATATCCGTGACCTGCAATGATATCACGAGCCAATGCATCTGCTTCCCGTCCGGTCATACCCGGTTTCAGGTTCTCCAGCGTATGTAACTGAGCTTCCAGTACAATGTCATAAATTTTACGCAGCTCAGGTACAGGTGTACCTGTTGCAATGGTACGTGTCAGATCTGAACAGTATCCGTCCAAAAGTGCACCAAAGTCAAATGTAATTAACTCATTCTGTCCGATGACCTTACTGCTCGCTACACCGTGAGGCATAGCAGAACGTTCACCCGATGCTACAATGGTGTCAAACGAAGAGGACGTTGCTCCATGTTTGCGCATGAAAAACTCCATCTCCAGATCCACTTCACGCTCCGTCATGCCTGGTTTTGCAAACTGCAAAACGTGGCTGAACGTAGCATCTGCCAGATCTGCTGCTCTCTGCATGACGGCGATCTCGTCTTCATCCTTGAACATGCGAAGTTGTTCCACGATCCCGGATACAGCTTTCAGTTCAATAGACTGCAGTGCTTCAGCATAAGCGGAGTGCGTGCCAAATGTAACACTATCCTGCTCAAAGCCCACTGCTTTGATATTCGCGGATGTCAGCAATTCGCGCACCGTATCCATCGGCTTGGCTCCATGCTCCACAACGGTAAATCCTTTGGCTTGCTGAGGCGCTTGTGACATATAACGGAAATCAGTCAGCAGATATGCATCCTGTTCCGTGATCAGCACATATCCCGCCGAGCCTGTAAAGCCCGTCATATAACGACGGTTAATCGGGTTTGTAATCAGCATTGCTGTGAGTTCACGCTCACGCATGGCTTCACGCAACTTATTTACTCGTTTGTTTTCCATCGGTAACCCTTCTTTCTCTCACATTCCCGGGTTCCCGGCTCAGGTTTGTTTGTCCAGATGACGCACAAGAGCCAGCAATCCCAGTTCATAGCTTACTTCGCCAAATCCGGCAATCTGCCCGATTGTTTCCGCTGCAATCACTGAATGATGTCTGAACGCTTCGCGTGCATGAATGTTGGATAGATGTACTTCAACCGTAGGGACTTTTACAGCATTGATTGCATCACGTATAGCATAGCTATAATGGGTAAATGCTCCGGCATTCAGTATGATTCCGTCTGCCTCACCCATCGCTGCATGAATGCGGTCAATGATGTCCCCTTCATGGTTCGATTGATAAAAAGCGATGGAGACGCCAATTTCATCAGCCTGTCTGCGAATTTTGTCCTCAATATCCTTCAGACTAAGCGTTCCATAGATGCCCGGTTCGCGTACACCAAGCATGTTCAGGTTCGGACCATTGATCACAATAATTCGTTTCATCGCTGCTCCACCCTCTCTGCAAATAACCATCTGCTATTTTAACACAGCCATTGCCGGATTGAGAAGCTTTTTTGCGCTATGCCCCCGCTTGCTCCGGCTCGCGTTTACGTTCATCCGTGTACTCCATGGCTACCGTGTAACCAATGAACAGCCCCCATAACAAAAAGAAACAGAGCTCCGTGATGATTGAATCCCACGTTAAACCGTTCAAAGGCTTCATCATACCCAGTTTTGGTCCGACCAGTACAAAGAGAATCAGCCACCAGACAATTCCATACACCATGCCAGGTATAGGCCCTTTCAGTTTTCTAATCGTGAACGTATAGAGCAAGGAAGCCAAGATGGAAAATACGATAAAAAACAGCCAGCCTGTCAAATGTCCTGCTGCGGTATATATATATTCATGTTTGAAAAAAGGCTCGGCCAGAAATCCGACAGGTACAATTGTAAAATGCAACAGATAGAATAGCCAATGCAGCCCACCCCATATAAAACCGGCAAAAAAGCCTAGCTCTAACGCAAAGGAAAATGGCTTCGTGTAGTAGTGAGCTTGACCTTGCCTCTGGGTAGGGCGCCTGCCCTTGTCTTTTTGCTGACGTTCTTTCGGACGTTGACCTTCATCTTGTGATGTATCTTCATGCTTACGTTCTGTCATCGATATTCTCCTTCATTCAGTTGATAATCCCGCATTATGCCTCGAATTTCCGCTCCGATTCTACGAGGTAGTATGTTCAAAACAGGACAATCTTAACAACATCCTTCAAGGTTTGACTCACAAACTAGAAATTGGTCTTAAAATTCGATACAATAGGGTTATTAAACTGCCTTTGATCGCGAAGGCCTAGAACAGAATAGGAAGGTGAATAATTTGCCTCAACAATCCAAGCCTGTCAGCTATGGGGGGCAAGCTGTCATTGAAGGCGTAATGTTCGGTGGGAAACATGTCAACGTTACAGCTGTTCGTAGAAAAGACGGCGAAATTACGTATCTGGAAGTTCCCAAGCAAGACAAGTCCTGGGTCACGAAATTGCGGCGGATTCCTTTATTACGCGGAATTGTCAGCATTATAGATTCAAGTGTCAAAGGTAGCAGACATCTCAATTATTCTGCTGACGCCTATGCTGATGATGAACTGGAACCGGAAGAGAAAGCCAAGCAAAAAGAGAAAGAAGGTTCAGGCTGGAGCCTTAGTATGATCATTGGTGTGACCGCCGTAGCCATCCTTTCATTCCTTTTTGGTAAAGTTGTGCTCACATTGCTTCCTGTTGTTATCGAGAATTTTCTATTCAAAAATGCATTCGACAATCAGTTTTTGCATAATTTACTGGAAGGCGGCATTAAGCTGATCCTGTTACTCTCCTATCTGTGGTTAATCTCACAGACACCGATGATTAAACGTCTCTTCCAGTATCATGGAGCGGAACACAAAGTAATCAGCGCACATGAAGCTGGTGAAGAACTGACACCGGAGAACGTGCAAAAGTACAGCCGACTGCACTACCGCTGCGGAAGCAGTTTCATTATGTTGACTGTCATCATTGGAGTGTTTCTATACTCCCTCTTCACGTACGATAACCTCTGGGAACGGATGGGTCAGCGTCTGTTGTTATTGCCAGTTGTGCTAGGCATTTCTTTTGAACTGTTAAAGCTCACGAATTCAGTACGTGATATTCCTGTACTGCGTTATCTCGGATACCCGGGATTGTGGCTGCAATTGCTGACAACAAAAGAACCGACCAACGAACAGGTAGAAGTATCCATTGCTTCGTTTAACCGTATGCGTGAGTTGGATGCCAAGCTTGCCAATGTCTCTGCTACGTCAGAAGTACCTGTTGCAACACTCGATCCTGTGAAAGGGTGAATGATATGAACAAGCAGGCAATCTTATTTTGGACGTTCATTGCACTAGCTGCTGTTGGAGTCTTGACTTGGCTGGGGAACGCTAGTCCATCCAGGATCATTATTCCTCTGGTCGTGTTCGGAGCTGTATTCCTGCTGTACAAATATCCGCCTCGTCGCTGGGCAAGCAAAACCAAATCACCAAAGATCAAGCCATCGGCTCGAACCATGGCGAAAGTCAATGCACAGTCCAGTGCCAGAAAGAGCAGCGGCTCTTCTAAGAAACGCAAGGATTATCCTTTCCAAGTGATTCAGGGACAAAAAGGTAAAAGCGATGAAGATATACCGAAATTTCATTAAAAGTTACTGATATACAAAAAAGCAGTTCTCCCAATATGCGGAGAATTGCTTTTTTCGCGTTTATACAGGAATCAGAGGCGGAGCTTCTGCCTGTTTCTTGCGCAATTCTTTTCGTTGTTTGTCCAGCTGTTCATCATACACTTTCATATTCCACCCGTTGAAAAATTCACTCCCTGCGGTAGTACCTGATCGATATAAGGCCGTGCTGTCCTGTAACGATAAATGAAATTGCGTTGGTTTAATCCCAAGCGTTGGTATCTTCACTGTCCGAAACCGGTTAATCTGTTCGATGTAGCGTTCATCATGTGCTGTGAGCATCGTCTCCACAAGGGCCTGAAGCATGCTTAACGGTCCTTTAATCCGGGCAGGTTCCACTTCCGTCTTCCCCACCATTTTGAATCCGACAACCGGAATAACGTCTCCACCTCGTTCCGTACGATCCCCATCGAAGAGCCACAGCGGAAAATTGCTAAGCAATCCACCATCCACTACATAGACGAACTGATCTTGAAAAGGAAGTCCTTTGGAGAATACTGGCGATTTACGTATGATTACCGGATCGAAAAAATACGGAATACTGCAACTCATACGTACCGCTTTTGCAACATCCAGCTTCGCAGGATCAATGCCGAACCGACGAATATCGTCCGGCAGCACCAGAATGGTCCCATTGGATATATCGGATGCGGTAATAAGCAACTTGCCTTGCGGCAAGTCAGCGAATGTGCGAATCCCTTTCTGCTCCAACATCTTGCGAATCCATGATTCCAGCGCTTCTCCGGAATACAGTCCTTTCTTCAAGAACAGCCTTGCTGCGGGTCCGATCCATCGGGTATTAAATATGGGGGAACGACGCAGCAATGAAACAAAGGGTGTATTCTCAATAATGACTTTCATCTCTTCGGCCCGGTAACCCGCCGCTAGCAGAGCAGCTACAATGGAGCCCGATGACGTGCCGGCCACCCGATTGAACTGAATGCCACAATCTTGAGCACCCTGCACAGCACCCGCAAGCGATATTCCCTTGACGCCTCCACCTTCAAATACCGCGTTAATTAACATAACAAAAAACCCCCGTTCTCCAGGCAGCCACGTTTCTACTGCCACTCTATGAGAACAAGGGTTTGTCTTATCACTGTATTGTTAAAATGTTTTATAGACCATAGTAGGCTTTTAATTTGGCAATCAAGCCGAGAGGGTTCTTCGTCAAGTACTGTGAACTAAAGAAAATATCCCCTTTGACCGAACCATACTTCTTGTTGTAGTTCAGCTGATCGATGATCTCCTGTGAAGTCTGCCAGCCAATTTCCGGCGTACCTAACTTATAAGGAGAGTGACCGATATACAATTTTACATTTGTGTTAGCCACTTCATTCGCCCACCAGTCCACGACTTTGTCGTATCTGGCTACACTTAGTGTCATACTCCAATACACCTGCGGAGCGACATAGTCGATCCACTCCTGGTTAATCCATGTCCGCACATCTGCATTCATGCTGTCATACGCGGTTACTCCTGCTTTGGTATCAGAACCCGTCAGATCAACAGATTTGTTACGCCATACACCAAATGGACTAATTCCATATTCAACGTTAGCTTTCACGCTGTGAATGCTCTGTCCGAGCTGCTTAACGAACTGATTGATATTGTCCCGACGCCACTCAGCACGGTCTTTGGTATTCAATGTGTTATAGGTTTTGAAGGCGGCATCATCATTAAAAGTCACATTGGATGGATAGAAATAATCATCCAGATGTACACCATCAATATCATACTGATTGACCACTTCCATGATTGTATCGATAATATGCTGTCTGGCTTCCGGGATACCCGGGTTAATGTACATTTTGCCGGATGCATTCACAATCCAGTCGGGATGAAGTTTGGAGATGTGATTTGCAGCCAAGTTCGTTGTACTCGCTGAGTTGGTCGCTCTAAACGGATTAAACCAGGCATGGAACTCCAGGCCCCGCTTGTGAGCTTCCTCAACCATGAAAGCGAGGGGATCATAGCCTGGATCTTTACCTTGTGTTCCTGTCAATACGCTGTTCCAAGGTACCAGACCTGAAGGATAGATGGCATCCCCATTGGCTCTCACTTGGACAAATACGGCATTAATGCCCATACCTTGCAAAGTATCTAGCTGTTTCGTATACTCCTGTTTTTGCTTCTCTACATTTCCCTTGGCACCGGATGTAGGCCAGTCTCCATTCACAGTGGAAATCCAGGCTCCCCGCATCTCTTCAGAAGCTGGTACAGTGCCCGTACCTCCAGGCTCCGCTGGGGTTGCCGGGGTTGGTTCAGGAGTTGGGACTGATTCGTCTCCTGTGTACAGATCAATGGTCTGGGCTGCCTGATTCCAGTTCACTCGAATGCCAAGATTCTCACTGACGAATCGAATGGGTACCATGACCCGACCTTGTTTCAATTCGACCGATGCATCCAGACCAACTACAGCGTTATCCACGGTCGCCTGCTGGCGCCCGCTCGTCATAGAGATGACTGAATCGGATTTCTGAATGGTCACGGTACGAGTAGCTTGAGACCATAAAACAGACGCACCCAGTCCTTCGCTAATAACACGCAGAGGTACCATCGTTACATTTACTTTGGGCAAGATGTAGGGTGATACATCCGATTCCAAACGGTTGCCGTCCAGAAAAATAGCGATTTCCTTCTGCCCGGCTGCTTGTGCCGTCATGCCTGCTGTCTGTAATCCAAGTACAAAAATGAGCAGCAGCATCAATCCTTTACGAAAATTCATTAGTGCAGTCCTCCAAAATCATTATAAATTTGCGGTAAATTCTACTAGTTTAATAGACGCTCCTACCCATCGTTTAGTTGCGAAAATCACCAAATTATGGTGTTAATCCAAACAAAAAAATGCTTCCTGCCATTAAAACGGCAAGAAGCATCCTTTGATCACAGGATACGATTCATTGTATATCACCATGTTGAAACCACTGCTGAAACTTAAGACTCCGTATTACTCATGACGTCCTGAAGATTTTTGAGGTCACGCAACCGACTCTCATCCTGACGGAAGTATTCAACCAAGGACTCAATGCATGTAATGGAGTCCCAGCTCAGATGATGTTCAATGCCTTCAACATCATTGTAGATATTTTCTTCCTGAACACCAATCGTTGTCAAAAATTGTTCAAGCAGATGATGGCGCTCCATCAAACGTTTGCCCATCTTTTTGCCTTTTGGCGTAAGCACCAGTCCGCGGTACTTCTCATAGATCAGGTACTCGTCTTTGTCCAGCTTTTGGATCATCTTCGTCACCGATGAAGGATGTACTTCCAGTCCTTCAGCTATATCAGACACACGAGCATAGCCCTTTTCATCAATTAATTTGTATATACGCTCCAAATAATCTTCCATACTGGGCGTTGGCATCTGCTTCCCTCTTTTCTCTCTGACCGGCCCCTATTCGTGCCTGGTCCCTATCTTATAATGATACATGTTATCAATACGCATTGGCAAGTCCTGCACAGTTCGCAGCGCGCTCTTACACAAGTAATTGGCAGGCGTGACTTCTACCCAAACGAGGCAAACTAAACAAAGTTCCGCATCGAAAGGAGTGATTTCGTGAGTACAAGTGTAGCCTCACCGCCAGTTCGTAAAGCAAAAGGTACTAAACCCTTTATTCCCGATTTGGTGTATTTTGAACCCGGTGCGTTGGAATATGATAAAGGCAAACGGATTATGGAATGGGTGACATCCAAAAACATACCTTATCAGATGACCACATCCCATAACCGAATCACAAACTTGCCGGGTGAAACCGAACAAGAAAAATATCGGATGGCAAAGCGTACTCTGGTCGTTGGTGTGCGCAAAACACTCAAGTTTGACCAGTCGAAACCTTCAGCGGAATATGCCATTCCCATCTCTACAGGCTGTATGGGGCACTGTCATTATTGTTATCTTCAAACTACCCTTGGTGCCAAACCTTATGTCCGTGTCTACGTTAATACTGAGGAGATCATTCAGGCTGCCAAAGGATACATCGAAGAACGCGCGCCTGAAATCACACGATTTGAAGCCGCATGTACGTCTGATCCGGTAGGACTCGAGCATATCACGGAAAATTTAAGTGACTTGATCCGTTTTATGGCAGATGAAGAATACGGACGCTTGCGCTTTGTAACCAAATATCATCACGTTGATCCGTTGCTGAACATCAAGCATAACGGTCACACCCGTATCCGGTTTAGCGTCAATTCGGATTATGTCATCAAAAACTTTGAACCGGCTACCTCCAGATTTGAGGAACGCATTGAAGCTGCTGGCAAAATTGCACACGCCGGTTATCCCCTGGGATTCATTATCGCTCCTATTATGTGGTATGAAGGCTGGGAAGAAGGATACTCGGAGCTTTTGCAGAAGCTGGCAGATACACTTCCAGAGGAAGCAACCAAGGATCTTACGTTTGAGATGATCCAGCACCGTTTTACCAAAACGGCTAAAGCAACGATTGAGAAGCGTTATCCTAAAACCAAGCTGGAGATGGATATTGAGAAACGCAAGATGAAATGGGGCCGCTGGGGTCAGTACAAGTATGTGTATAAGGATGACCAGCAAGATGCGCTGCGCGAATTCATAACGGAACGGATCTTTGAACATTTTCCACTAGCCAATATTGATTACTTCACCTAAACGAAAAACAGGATTGCCCAAAATCATATGCAGTTAAAAGCATTTCTAACAAACGATTAAAAAGCAGGTTACATGACCCAGAGTGTCTCGGGTAACATGTAGCCTGCTATGTCATACATAATAAAACTTAAATTCCGTTCATCCGTTTAAATAATCATCCAGTCTGGTGTAATCTGCTGCAACCAGATCGTAATCTTTGTCATCTGATCTGTAAAAAGCAATACCCCAAGGAACAACATTAATGCTCCCCCGACCTTCATCATGACATTGGAATACCGTAAGATCCAGCGTGTCGAACCAATGAAAAACGCCAAAATGAAAAACGGGATGGCAAACCCAGCAGTATAACCTGTAATCAACGTCAGCCAGGTTGTGGGCTCACTTGCAGCCATCGCAATGATCGCTGTTAGAATAGGACCAATACACGGCGACCAGCCTGCTGAGAAACCGATGCCAAATATAAAAGAGCCCAGATAGCCTGCTGGTTTCCATTTCATATCCAGCTTTCGTTCCTTCATTAGAAACTGCGGCTTGAACACCCCAAGCAAAAATAACCCCATAAGCATAATCAAAATCGCAGACAATTGCCGAATCAGTTCGCGGTTATCGTTGAAAAATTGACCAAACAGTCCCGCACCAAGGCCAAGTGAATAAAACACAGCCGAGAAGCCTAAAATAAACGCCAGCGTATGCGTCATGGTCTTAAAGCGGACTTCGCGCTGATTGCGGTCATCCTTCAATTGTTGTACCGTCATACCTGTAATGTAGGAGAGGTATGATGGATACAGCGGAAGACAACATGGTGATATAAATGAGACTAAACCTGCTACAAAAGCCATCCATACATTAACATCAGGCATGAAGCGGATGTCTCCCTTCCCGGGCTCACGTGCTTGCTCGTTCAGTCGTCAGGCTCGGAACCCTTTTTTTCCAATCATCGTCAGAATCAGCATCATGATCAGCAGTAATACAATCGTTGCTCCAGGTGCGAGGTTCCAGATGCCTGCTACAACCAGTCCAAGGACTACGGCAATTTCGCCAATCACCACGGACAAAATAATGGCGGATTTGAAACTTCGGGCCATCAACAGGCTGACCGCTACCGGAATGGTCAATAGCGCTGACACCAGAAGCGCACCGACAATCTTGATCGCCGTGCTAATGACAAGTGCTGTCATCACAGTGATTAACATGTTCAGAATTCTCACAGGCAACCCTGTAACCGCTGCCGCATCTTCCTCAAAGCTGAGCAGGAAAAATTCCTTATGTAACAATGCCACTACAATCACCACGATCAGCGTAACCACACCTACCAGCTTCAAATCCGTAGCGTCTAATGTATATATGCTGCCGAACAAATAACTCATGACATCTGCATTATATCCTTTGCCCAGCGTGAAGAACAAGGAAGCAAGAGCCACACCACCGGACATGATAATGGCAATCGATAATTCGGCGTAACTCTTGTACGCTTTGCGCAATTTCTCTATCGCAAATGAAGCAAGCACGGCAAATATCAAGCCCACCGCAATGGGATACACTTCAATCAGGAATCCAAGTGCAACACCGGCAATGGTCACATGAGACAAGGTGTCTCCGATCATGGATAACCGCCGCAAGACCAGGAACAGTCCGATTAACGGAGCGGTAATGCCAATTAACAATCCACCCGCCAGGGCACGCTGAAAAAAATCACTCATTAATATTTCCAAAACAAACACGACTCCTTCGGCCTTACTCTAATCTAATGGGCCATAAATACGGCTAGCGTACCTGTGCAGTGGTATGTTGCAGATTGGTCTCAGCACAATCCTGTACCTCATGCGAATGACGGACATGAAAATTAATTTTGCCATTCGTTACCGCAGCTTCAGAACCCAGATAACTCTCCATCCGATCCATATCATGAGACACCATTAGAAAAGTCATACGGTGATGTTCATGCATATGGGTAATCAGTTCAAAGAAACTGGCCTGTGATTCAGCATCAATACCTACTGTGGGTTCATCCAGAATCAACAGATCCGGGTGATTGATAAGCGCCCGTGCCAAAAATACACGCTGCTGCTGTCCACCGGACAATTGACCAATACGTTTGTTCGCCAGATCCTCGATCCGCATGACCTGCAACGCATCCGTGCACTGTTGCTGGCATTTGCGAGACATACGACGGAACATGTTTTTGTTATTATACAAGCCTGACATAACCACTTCACGAACGGTCGCAGGGAACAACGGGTTAAATGCATTCTTTTGAGGCACATACCCGATTCGGTCCCAGTCCTTGAACCTGCGGATCGACTGTCCGAATAGTTTGATATCTCCCTGCGCAGGAGGAAGAAGTCCTACCAGCATGCGCAGCAATGTCGTTTTACCCGCCCCATTGGAACCGATAATCCCGACAAAGTCCCGTTCCTGGGCCATAAAATCGAGATTTTCAATCACTCGCTGGTCCCCGTAGGAAAATGATAGTTTCTCGATCTCTATAATTGGATCATGACATAGTGGCATGATTTGCTGCATGGCAAAGCCGCCCTTCATTATATATAAGAATCCCATAGCGTCCTAAGAGCCTTCACCGCGAACGGTAAAGACTCTTCGAGCTGAATCCTTCATTCTATCTTATTTTAATGCGATCAGCAGATTTTGCAAATTTTTCTCCATCAGGGTGAAATAATCATCCCCGTTTGTTGCCTGCTCCTTGGTTAATCCCTCAACCGGATTAAGGACCATGGTCTCCACGCCTGCTTCACTTGCCAGTGTTTTCGCCAATTTGTCAGATACCAGCTCTTCGAAGAAAATGTATTTGATACCTTCATCTTTAACGAGTTTCGCAAGCTTCACAATATCCTGTCCTGTTGGTTCAGCATCCGGGGAAAGTCCCATAATGGCATGCTGCGTTAATCCATAATCACGCGCAAGGTAGCCGAACGCTTGGTGCGAGACAACAATTTCCTTGTTCGGTACGGTAGCTAGTTCATCTGTAAAACGCTGATCCAGCGTCTCAAGCTTCGTACGAAGCGATTCATAACGTTGTTCGTAACCTGCTTTGTGATCGGGATCTGCCTCGACCAGACTATTTTTGATGTTTTCAGCCATGATCATGGCTGATTTCGGACTAACCCACGTATGTGGATCAATATGATGATCAGCGACATCTTCACTCGTTGCCTCATCTGTATGTTCATCCGCATGCTCGTCTTCATGCTCTTCGCCGTGACTGTGTCCATCATCACCCTCAGCAGTTAACAGTTTAACCCCTTCGCTGACGGCAACAGACTTCACCTGTGTATCGTTATTCAGGGACTTCAGGAAATTCGGCACCCATCCTTCCAGTCCAGCTCCATTATATAAAAACAGCTGTGCCTTGGACGTATTTACGATATCCTGACTCTTCGGAGTCCAGTCATGTGGCTCTACTCCCGTTGGCAGCAGATTAATAACATTGGCATCCTCACCACCGATTGCAGTCGTAAAAGCATATACAGGATAAAATGTCGTCACAACGTTTACCTTGCCTTCCACAATCTTCGCACTATTGGAGTTATCCTGCCCACACGCAGATAATACCAGCAAAGTGAGAATAAGCAAACCCGTCCACAGTAACTTCATGTTGCCTCTTTTGCTCGTCTTCCCAGTCCGGTTAGCCTGAACTTGATGTTGCACTTTATAAAATGTCATTATGATTCACTCCGCATCTCTTAATCGTAAACATTACTGAAAGAATTATAGGTAACCTGAACCTACTTGTCAAGCTATCCCGTCCTATTCATTCTTTCCTGAAGTACGGAGTTCATAACAGTATATGCTTGTTCTCTTCCCGTCAGATACGAATTATATCAATAAAAAAAGGGACCCGAATTAAATCGGGCCACCTTGAGTCATTTTTATGACAGAATTTGAATCAATTTCATAACTCAATTCTTATTTTACTTGTGCACCATTAGGCATGTTGTCTGGTACTGTAGCAAGTGTAAGCTGGTCGCCATGCGATGCTGCAAGGATCATACCCTGAGACAGTTCACCACGAAGTTTCACCGGTTTGAGGTTGGTCACACAGATGACTTTGCGTCCAACCATCTCTTCTGGCGAATAGAACTTCGCAATTCCAGATACGACCTGGCGCTGCTCATAACCCAGATCCAGCTGCAATTTCAGCAACTTATCCGCTTTTTTGACAGGTTCGCAGGAAATGACTTGCGCGACACGCAGTTCAACTTTGGCAAAATCGTCAATACCGATCTCTTCGGTACCCTCAGGTGCAGTTACCGGTTCAACAGCTGCTGAAGCTCCAGCATCTGCTTGACTTGTTTCAGGCTGTGCTGCTTTTTGGCCACCTGTCATTGCTTCAGAGATATAAGCAATTTCCTGTTCGGAATCCAAACGCGGGAAGATTGGATCCCCTTTTTGTAAGGCGTTTCCTGCTGGAACCAGACCCCATTGCTTGGCTGTATCCCAAGCCGTAAGTTCACCTTCCTGAATGCCAAGCTGTGCCCAGATTTTATGAGGAGCACGTGTCAGGAATGGTTGCAACAGAATGGAAGCAATTCTCAAGCTTTCGATCAGGTGAGCCATAACGGATGCCAATTCATCGCGTTTTGCTTCATCACGAGCCAGCGCCCATGGCTGCGTCTCATCAATATATTTATTGGTGCGGCTGACAAACTGGCTGATCGCTGTCAGTGCTACGGAAAACTGCAGGTTTTCCATCGCCTGTTCCACTTTTTCCACTGTAGCATGGCCTGCTTCTTCCAGCGAAGCATCAAATTCCGTTACATTTGAAGCAAACGCCGGGGCTTTGCCTTCAAAATATTTGTCTACCATGGCAACGGTACGGTTCAACAGGTTACCCAGATCGTTCGCGAGGTCGGAGTTAACACGCTCTACGAAACTCTCTGGTGTAAACGTACCATCGGAACCAAACGGTACTTCACGCAGCAGGTAATAACGCAGTGCATCGAGACCGTAACGGTCAATCAGAGTCACTGGATCAACGACATTACCTTTTGATTTGGACATTTTACCGTCCTTCATCAACAACCAGCCATGTGCAAACACTTTCTTCGGTAAAGGCAGATCCAATGCCATCAACATAATTGGCCAGTAGATCGTATGGAAACGAACAATTTCTTTCCCAACCAGATGTACATCCGCAGGCCAGAACTTGTTATACAGGGATGCATCGGATGAACCGTAGCCCAAAGCTGTAATATAGTTGGACAACGCATCAATCCACACGTAAACCACGTGTTTTGGATCGCCTTTCACTTTGACGCCCCATTCAAATGTGGTCCGTGATACGGCCAAATCTTCAAGACCTGGCTTAATGAAGTTGTTGATCATCTCGTTTTTACGGGATTCCGGCTGAATAAAGTCCGGGTTCTCTTCATAATATTTCAACAAACGATCTGCATATTTGCTCATACGGAAGAAGTAAGATTCTTCTTTGACCAATTCAACCGGGTGTCCGCTATCCGGGCTCTTGGCCGAGATAATCTCACCCTTCTCATTCTTCTCTACATCCACCAATTGAGTCTCTGTGTAATACGTCTCATCTGGAATGCTGTACCATCCTTCGTACTCACCTTTGTAGATATCTCCCTGTTTCAGCAAACGGTCAAAGATATCCTGAACAATGGTTTTGTGACGCTCTTCGGTTGTACGGATAAAGTCGTCATTGGAAATGTCCAGCTTGTTCCACAGTTCCTTGATCCCCACAACGATATCGTCGATAAAAGCTTGTGGTGTCTGTCCTTTCTCTTGTGCCTTGCGCTCAATCTTCTGGCCATGCTCATCGGTTCCTGTCAGATAATGAGCATCATAACCGCGTAGACGCTTGTAACGAACCATCGCATCTCCTGCCACCGTTGTATACGCATGCCCAATATGCAATTTGTCACTCGGATAATAGATCGGGGTTGTCAGATAAAATGTTTTTTTGTCAGCCATGAATGACTTCTCCTCCTTCAAATGTTCCTGCTTCATGTGATCCCTTCGTCCAAAACAACTAAAAAAGAACACAAAAAACTCCCGCCCCTATGGGACGAGAGTTGCTCTCACGTGTTACCACCCAAATTCCCCATGTTTTTCGCAAAACACAGGCTCTGTCGGTCCTTCGACCGCCCATTAACGCTGGATCACGCCTCAGCCTTACGACAGCAGCTCTGAAATCACTGTCTGCACGCTCGAAAGAGGTTCCTCCGGGACCATATTCCATCCTCCTCCCAGACCGGTTCTCAGCTCATCCGGCTCTCTGCACTGGGGGTGTGTCTGTACTTATCCCTTCACTGGAAATCATATAGAAGTTGTTCAAAAAGTCCACTTTTGATTACGAATCATGCCTACCGGCATCATCAGCATCGAAGTTGAAATTCAGCCGAAATGTCCGTTGCTCACGTAGGTTTCCTACGCTCCGCTACTCCATTCTAACTTCATCCCATCTTCTTGGTACTGAAAACTAGACTTTTTGAACGCTCATATATAGGAAAATATACTGAAATGCGGACCCCTTTGTCAAGTGGACAGCATCCTCAAGTTCAATCACGGCCTGCTTCCAGGCCTCCCTAATGCTTCCGGCTATAACGTTACTCTGATACCAGAGTAGACTTCTCCGCCTTTGGTGGCACCAGATCCACTCCACCTGGATGAAACGGGTGACATTTGGCGATACGTTTCGCTGTTAACAACGAACCTTTGAGCGCACCGTGGACTTCAATCGCCTCCATGGCGTAAGCCGAACAGCTCGGATAGAACCGACATGTTGGCGGTGTTAATGGAGAAATATAGTTGCGGTACACCCGAATGGGTGCCTGAGCAATTCTGCGTGATAACTTCATGGTCAGTGCTTCCCATGAGCATGTTGATGTCCCGACGCCGCTTTGGCCGGAGCATGCTCTGCACAGTCCTTACAATATCCAAATACCTCGAACTTGTGGTCTACAACCTGAAATTGCTCAGGCGCATCCGCAAGCTGCATCGGGCAAAAAATAATAGGATATGTCTTCTGACACTTCAGACAGATCATATGATGGTGATGATGATCTTCACTACAGTGTGCTTTGAATTTAACGCCATCTTCGAAGATGACCTGTTCCAGTACACCCAGTTCCTGCATCACCCGCAAATTACGATATACTGTGTCAAAACTCAGTCCGCTGTAAGTCTTACCCATATATTCATAGACGTCCTTGGGTGTAAGATACCCGGGGGACTCGGCAAATAACCGGGCCAGTGTTTTCCGCTGATCGGTAATGCGAAGCCCCTGTGAGGACATGGTCGAAATAATCTGTTCTGTCGACAGCATGATCTTAAGCACCTCCTGTCATACGAGCATTTTGCATCATTCATAGAGCGACAGTTTATTCGGCAAAAGCGAAAACTTTCGCTTTCTTGTATACCTCTAATAATGCATCAAATTACGATTAGAGTCAACGAAGACACCGGGTTAGGTCATTTCAACATCACATAAAAAGGACTCCATACACATGCATTGCCATTAGTCTAGCTTGAGCTAATGACATTACATTTTGATGGAGTCCCTTCCTGACGGTTCAGATGATCAATCGTTCGGGCGACTTTTGGGGTGAACGGGTATATATGATATAAGCTTTCACTCCAAACCGTCCGTGCATGTTCATGTTATTATTTTTCAGCCGGAAGCGGCGTGAACAGCAGGTTAACAGGCAAGTTACTTCCTGGTGCCGCCGAGAAGAGAATGGTTACACTCTCGCCGTACGAACCTGTGCGATACATTACACTTTGCTCATTAGGTGCAGTTACAGATTTACCTGTGGAAATCTGAACGACCTGTCCATTCACAAGTGCCACACCTGAGTATCTGCCACCACGAGGGTTGAATGAAATCAACGTGCGCGGAGCAACATTATTCAATGTAATTTTGTACAATACACCGAAGTTACCTGCGTTGGAAGCTTCCGTGTAAGCCATAGGGTCCGTTCCCACAAGGTTTGGATCACTTGCATTGTCTCCAAGTGGCAGACGTGCAGGCTTCGACCCTACTTCTTGATCATACGTAATGATCCGTGTTGCATTTGGATAGGTACCACGGTTGTGAACACCATCACGATCCAGAACTGGCAGACTCGACAACACTTCCATCGGGTCCTTGTTTTCTTCAATCATAATAATGTTGTAATCCAGTTCATAGTCACTGAATACATCCGAATACAAGGAAATGACCTGTCCCTGTTTCATCGGAAGAACGCTCAGATCATTGAGAATCAGCTTGCTTTCTCCTGGCTGGATGTACACTTTCTTTTGTCCGGTACCATTCTGCATGGATTGGAACCAACGGTCAATGGACAACTTTCCAGCTACCGTTGCAAAAGGAGACGGTCCTGCAAAACCCATGTTTTGCTGGTCAATGGACGCCGTGTATGCATTGTTGTTTGTCGCTACAACATACATTTTTACGTTTTTGCCCGTGTTGTTCACATGGTGAATCATGAAGCGTGTCTGTCCAAAGGAAGATTCCTTGTACACAATGCCTTCTGTATTCACGGTTTCCGGGCTGTTACTGCGGATCAGTAGACTTGGTTCATCATAATAAGTGAAAGGTACTTTCTCCAATGCCGGTACTCCACCACCGTCAAAAGTGAACTTCTCACCGACTGGTGTGAACAATTGATTGAAGTCAGTCACACTATAAAGTGTTTCGCCCGTAATATTGATCATCTTGGTATAGCTATTGCTAGCACCATGTTTATCGGTAACTGTAATCGTTACGGTCTTGGGTCCTGGAACAAAGAATGCAAGTGCATTGTTATCCCATTCTGTTTTTACAATTGCATTCTCATCATCTGTACTTTGATCAATATAAGTGATTTTCTCACCCATTTTGTATTCTTCTTTATCTGTCGTAAACATCGCGACAGGTGGCAGATTTGGTCTTTCAACCTTAATCGTAACCGAATACGGATCACTCCATTGACCACTTGAATCCTGAACCGCATAGGTTACTGTGTATACACCTGGTTGGTCGAATGAATCCTGACGGCCTGTCCAACGCTCATCTACAATGCTGAGTCCCTTGGGAGAGCTGGATTTAGTTGTGTAGGTTACCTGATCTCCGGCAAAAACCTCTTTTTGTACCGTGAAACTTGCCACCGGTTTGGTACTCAGATTCAATACAACCGTTTTGGCAGATTGATTTACTTTATACGTAATGTCCAAAGCTTGGGTAATTGAAGTCAACGGCACCATGAACGTATTTTTTTGTTGATAAGCCGCGCCCTTCATAGTTCTGGACACACCATTAACGGTATAGATCTTGCTGTTTGTTTTGAAACGCAACTCATCTTCACCACTAATAATGATCGTTTCTTTAGTTGTGTTATCATATTTGACATCGTAGCCAACCCGATCAACGAGAGCACGGATCGCTACATAGGATACACCATTTTTAACAGCCATCGGCTGTCCAGCAAGATACGTTTTGCCGTCTTGCATCATTTTATTACTGTTCATATAAAGAGTGAGGTCTCCACCCCCGCCTCCAGCAACAGATGAACCGCCTGTAGATGGTTGCTCCACTTCGACTGGTGCAGGTGCAGGTGTTTCCTCAGCTGTACCTCCTTCGTCCGTAGGTTCAATTACCGGCTCAACAGGAGTCGCGTCTGTTCCTGTAGGAACATCTGTCTCAGGGTTCACTTCTTCAGTTGTTTCATTATTTGATGTTGGAGTGTTTGTTCCGGATTTCACTTCGGATTCCGCGATGGTTTGTTCTTTCTTCACAACCTCCACGGATTTAACTTTGGCTGTATTCACTGATGTAGTATCGCTCTGATCTGCTGATTGTGCATTGGCAGGAATGACTGCAAACGCCTGAAACACAGCAAAAGCGGTAAGTATGGACAATTTCTTCTTCAAATTCATTCTTTGTCTTTGGCTCCTTCTGCTCCCATTTTATAAATATCCCCCTCAAAAAGTCATATTATTAGACGCTTGGAACCGGGAAAAGTTGCTAAAAAGTTAAGAGGAGAATTGTAAACTTTTAATAGAAGGAAAATACTATGAAAATAGTTATCTATCAATTATCTTTTTAGCATTCGTATCCCAAAATTAACCAATAGAAAATTCCAACAAAAAAATCTCTCCAGGAGATGGTCAATCAGCACCATATCGCAGAGAGATGTAAGGATTGAATAGGTCTAGCGCAAACGGACAGGCAGACTTCCTGTTGGCTGCAGTCCACCGGTTAACACATGGGACAATACCCGAACAACTGCAGGTGTATTCTCATACGTACAAACATAACTACCCGGCCTCGAAATCTCCAGCAGATCATATGGATTGCGCAGAGCAATTACAATCAGGGTATGATTCTCACTAAGCTTTTCAACCAAATACTGTTGCCCTTTCGGAAGATGTCCAGCCGACGTGTACGTACATACGATCACTTGCTCACTCTCCGACACTTCCGCCAATATCCGATCTGCTTCATCCTGAGTAGGCTGAGTTGTTATGTTGTGTTCACGAACTCTGCCTCGCAACTGCGAAAGCGCCATACCAAGTGATTCTGTATGAGACCATGGTTCATCCACCTCTGTCCGTTGTACCACCTCAGGCCAGATGACATACACGTCCTTCTCAGGGTCCAACGGTAGCAGCCCTTCATTATGAACAATCGTAATACTGCTTGAAGCAACCGTGAACAGCATCGATTCGTTTCGTTTACTTGAATCACTGGGTTTAGTAGATTCAGTGCAATCAACAGGTTCGACATCGATTGCTTCGACCGTTTCACTCGCTTTCGGCGAAACAAGATGATCATTCTGCTGCCCACAGCGCTTTCTTTTCCATGTTATAATGCGTTCAACCGCCTGATGAATAACCTCTTCCGAAATGCGCCCCGTTCGAACTGCTTCGTATATGCCTTCCAGCGCAGCAACCTGATCTTGCAAGGTATGACTCACCAGAATCAGATCTGCTCCTGCTTCCACAGCACGAACGGCAGCTTCAGCTACCCCATATGGCTTGGATATTGCATGCATTTCAAGACAGTCTGTAATAATAATGCCTTCAAAACCCATTTCCTCACGTAGCAGACCCGTTAACACCTTATGTGACAACGTAGCCGGAATGGGCTCGGGCTCAATCGAAGGGAACATCACATGAGCTGTCATAATCGCATCAACTCCGGCCTCAATCGCCTTGCGGAACGGCAACAACTCCATCTGTTCCAGCCTGTTTCGATCATGAGGTACCGTAACCATACCAAGATGAGAATCTACGGCGGTATCTCCGTGCCCCGGAAAATGTTTGGCAGTAGCAGCTATGCCCTGTGATTGATATCCGGTGATGGCTGCTACGCCATGAGCGGCCACACTTTCAGCATGTTCACCATACGAACGCACACCGATAACCGGGTTAAGCGGGTTGTTATTCACGTCGACCACTGGCGCAAGGTTCATATCAATACCGATGCTTTTTAACTCACACCCCAGAATTTGGGCACACTCCAGGGTATATTCCGGATTTCCTGTTGCACCAAGTGCCATATTACCCGGCACTTGGGTCATTCCCTCTTTGTCAATCCGTGCAACCATGCCACCTTCCTGGTCCACCGAAATCATGAGTGGTAAGGCCCCCGCTTCAGCAGCCATATCTTGCAGTTCGGCGGACAGCCGTGTCAATTGATCTATACTTTCGACATTCCGCCGGAAATAAATCACACCCCCGACGTGATAGTCACGGATTAAGCGAGTAATCTGTTCATCTGCGTGCTGACCGTGAAATCCACACATCAACAATTGGCCTACCTTTTGCTCCAATGTCAGATCATTCAAGAGTTTCATTTGACCTCTCCTCCCGGTTCCCTCGCCACTACGAACCCAATCGTTTACTCTGCCTGTACTCGGAGGGTTTCATGTGGAAGTGTTTATGAAACACCTTGGAGAAGTAACGGCGCTCCTTGAATCCTGTGGCTTCTCCAATCGCTGTAATGCTCCATTCGGTTGTACTCAACAATAAAGCTGCACTTTCCATCCGTTTCTGCGTCATGTATTCCACAAAAGTAACACCCATTTGGGTTTTAAACAGCTGGCAAAAGTAACCTGGGCTGATTCCGAGCCAATCTGAGACTTCATCTATTCCCAAGTCCTGTTGCAGCCGTGCATCCATATACTCACATGCAGACAGGATCAGTTCCGATACAGAAGGACGTGGCTGCGTTTGTTTGCCCTGATAGGCATGGGTAACAACCTCTGCAAATTCAAGGAGTTCCCTCATGGATACGGCCCCTTGCAGTGCATTCCAAAAATTCACTTCGTGCTCTTCAGCGAGGGCCTGTACTTCACGCAGTTCACGAAGCATGTGCACAAGCATAAACCGAAGATTGGTTTCATCTACCTTGCTGAAGGATTGTCCTGAATTCCCCATTTGCTGTTTAAGCCGATCCAATACATCACGTAACCCCTGCTTGTTCCCTTGACGAATCCACCGAGTAACAAGCTCCAGATCTTCTCTTGTAATCCATGAGTTAGCCCCTTTGGAGGCCGTATGATCATGCGATAAGGCGGTTTCGGGACAACTTGCCTTCAGCACCCTGTCTTCACTCTCCGAATGGGACATCAGTATTTTTTGACAATGCCGGTATCGTTCCAGAATTTGACTTTCCAGGTTCACGGGCACAGCATCCTGAACAACCCTGACCTTCACACCTGAATCCAAGGACAATATCACATTTAATTCGAGACACAGTTGATGGGCCAGTTCCTCTGAGCGACGTTTCCACTCACCTGATGCCTCCAGCAGGATGCACCACTCCCCTTTGCGAGTCGAAAGAATCTGACAGTCCCCCTCAATTCTCTCTGCTACTTCCCTAAGTCTGGAACTTAAGGTCTCATGCCATCGTTGGTGCTGAAGCTCGGACCAGCCGATCGAATGGCGAAAATAACCGACCGCATCCACCAGCAGCAACGTATACGGTGTAGCAGTTGTTATGAATTCAGGAACAGAGGCAGGATAGGCAACCTTCAACGGTGCTTCTCCTCGTAACAGGTCAATCAATTGTTTGTGTCTGATCCAGCTTTCCATCTCTTGGCTGCGATAACGTTGCGAATCGTTTTCCTGACGTCTCTTCTGGATCTGTCCGGCAAGTTCACGCAGTTTATGTTCCAGATTCAAATAATCAATTGGCTTACATATGTATTCATGTACGTTATATTTAATAGCGGTTCGAGCATATTCAAACTGCTGATAACCGGTCAGCAAAATAATTTCACACGTTTCACCCTGCTCTCGCAGCAAACGAATTAGTTCCAATCCATCCATAGACGGCATCCGAATATCGCACAAGAGAATGTCTGGATGACTTTCTGTAACTTTCCCCAGCGCTTCTGCCCCGCTTCTCACTGTACCTGTGATTTCAATCCCCATATCTTCCCAGGGTAAAATATAGTTCAGATTCTCCAGAATCGGCAGTTCATCGTCAACCAGCATTGCAGTCAGATTCATCCGGCTTCCTCCTGCTCATATAATGGAATGATGCATCGAATAACTGTGCCATACCCCGGTGCTGAACATATAAATATGCCATACCCGGCCCCGTATTGAATACGAATTCGATCTGCCACACTTCGTAATCCCAATCCCCGGCGTTCCGTTATGGACGATAATAATTCCGCCCCTTCCGCGAGCATAACTTCCGGCGGATCTTCTGCCATATACTCAAATCGTGCGAGCATTTCCTGGGGAATACCGATCCCATTATCCTCAACACATAACACCAGATGATCCCGTTCCGCATATGCGCTTATCCGCAGTACACCTGGATAGGTGATCCCCTCAAACCCATGTTGAATGCTATTTTCCACCAGAGGCTGGAGGGTAAGCTTGAGCAGGATTGAGCTGTATAAATGAGGTGGAATGTCAATCTCATAGGTGAACAAATCACTGAACCTGTACTGTTGAATCTCCAGATAACTCTGCAAATGCCTGATTTCCTCACCCAGCGGAATCTCCTCCTGATCCTGAATGCTGATACGAAGCATATTGCCTAGTCTGGTCACCATCTCGCTTACTTTGCGGCCCTCCCCACGCAGCGCTAATCCATTAATGGATTCCAATGTGTTAAACAGAAAATGAGGTTTGATCTGGGCCTGTAGTACACGTAGTTCCGCTTGGGCCTTCTGCTCTTGCTCTGCCCGAACACGACGGAATAATCCCCCGATCCGATCCAATAGTTCATTGAACCCTTGCGCAAGCAGCTGCATTTCATCGAATCCTTTTCCTTCCACCCTCGCATTAAAATCACCATCATCCACACGACGCATAAACCTTACAAGTACAGCAATGTTACCCGTAATGCGATTCATGAAAAAAAGATTAAAGATCATCGCTGCGAGCAGGCATAACAGAATAATGATGACAGACCAACCTGCAAAGGCATTGGTTTCCGCAGATAAGGCTTCCCATGAAGTCACACTGACGAGGCTCCAGTTATAGTTTTTCAGATGATATTGCGAAATGATACTTTCCTTGCCGTCAAAGACCGTTCTGACACTGCTAAAGCCAGGACCGTAACTGCCGGATTCAGCACCAAGATTTTGCATGTTTTCACCGTTATAAATACCAGCAGGATCATAAACGATCAGGCCTTCTTCATTAATTAACAGGAAAGATGTATCCTGTGCCGAATCGCTGATCTGCAGGTGACGGAAGATCCTGTCGATCTCTCCTTTTTTGATCTGAACAACAAGCACGCCGATATTTTGAAAATAACTGAGTTCTTTGACCAGTCTGATCTGGGTGAAGACAGGTTCTATCCCGGTTAATTCGGGATATTCCAGAGGTGCGAGCCATTTAGGCACGCCATTAAGTTGCTGAATTTCGTTGAATAAGGGATGTACTTTGAATTGCTGAAAAGGAAGGGCTTGAAAATTTTCTTTAGTGAAAATGGAGACAATCTGGTTATTCTCAGATGAACGCAAATCATATAAAAAGGCATAACTGATGAACGGATAATTATATAGAAGGGAACGGAAATTGCGCTGGCTGGCATTCAGAGATAACTGATTACCGGTTCCCAGATCCTGCTTGGTCGGATCTTTGGCGTTCAACGCCATTTGGAAAACCGATGTGGCTATCCCGTTGTCGGTCACATTGTTAATCTGCTGAAATACATTCTCGATATTGTAGCTGATGGCCTGAAGCGCATATTCGGCCTGTTGATTGTATTTTTTCTCAATCGTATGTGATGTGACCAGAAACATGCCAATGCCTAGCGCACACATCGGTACAATAATCAGCAGCAGAAATGCCAAGGCCAGCTTCATTCGCAAGTTCATATCCCGTTCTCCCTATCAACTGGTTCATGGTATTAACCTTTGACACCACCCGCAGTTACTCCTTCTATAATTTTCTCTTGGAGTATAGCGTAGATCACAAGTACAGGTACAACGCTGTATACAATACCTGCCGACATCTGGGCATAGTTCATCTGATATTGATCCCGAAACTGGACCATGCCCACTGGCAGCGTACGCAATTTATCGGTGGATAAGAAATAGTTGGCGAGTAAAAATTCGTTCCAGTTGCCGAGGAAATTAACGATAAAAACGGTAACAATAGCCGGAACCGTAAGAGGTATCACTATTTTAGCAAAGATACCCGGGGCCCTCAAGCCGTCCATGACCGCCGCTTCCTCAATTTCTCCAGGCAGAGAACGCATAAAAGCCGCCAGTATAATAATTGTAAAGGGGATCGCATTGGCCACATAGGGCACGATCAATGCCAGATGCGTATCCAATATGCCCATTTTGCGAACAAGCAGATATATCGGCAGCATAAGTGCATTGTTGGGAATAAGCATACCCGCCAGAATTAAGCTGTACAGAAACAGGCTCCATCTCCGGTGTCTCATCCGGGTTACGGCAAAAGCAAACATGGCACCAAGCACAATCGTACACGCCGACGATAAAACCGAAATGTACAGGCTATTCCAGAAATATGTGCCAATCTTTGCATTCACCCAAGCCTCCACGTAATTGTTAAACTCCCATGTTGTAGGCAGACCGAATGGGTTCAAGGCGATTTCATTGTTATCCTGCTTAAATGAAGAGAAGATTACAAATAAAAAGGGAAACAAAATCGCGATTAAATACAATATTAACAACACATGAGGTATACTGCTTTTTAAGCTTTTTGCCATCAATATTCCACCTTCTCGCTCCGCCTCGCTACCAGCAGTTGATACACCGCAGTGAGCACAAGCGTCAGAGCAAAGATCAGCACTGCAATGGTATTGCCATAGCCATATTTGAAGTTGGTAATCGCGTATTTGATCATATATGTGGCCAGAACCTCGGTGGACCCAGCGGGCCCACCTTTGGTCATGACAATCACGATGTCGGCTGCTTTCATGGCACCTGCAATGGACAACATGATCACCACTGAAATGATCGGCCGGATCAGCGGCAACGTAATTCGCATTGCACGTTGTACCGCTGTTGCCCCATCGATTGCAGCCGCTTCATCCAGATCACGGGGAATCGCCAGTATGGCAGCCAGTACCATGACAATGTAAAATCCCGTCCACTGCCAGGCATTGGTCACCAAAATGGACAACATGGCAAATCGGTTATCCGATAACCAGTAGATTGGATCGATGCCCAGCACATGAAGTATTTTGTTTAATAGTCCGATATTGGGTTCATAGATGAACCCCCACAAGATACCGATAACGGCTGTCGACATGATGGATGGTAAAAAAACAGCTGTTTTATACAGACCTTTTAGCCTTTTCACATTGGCAATAAGAAGTGAAAACAGGACGATGAGGGGTACCTGAATCAGTACCGAGAATCCGATGAAAAAGCCGTTATTCCGTGTGGAAATCCAAAATCGTTCATCAGTCAGTGCCTTCACATAGTTGGATAAACCCACAAAACGTGGCTCAGCCGATACCCCATTCCAACTCGTCAGACTGTAGTACAGGGAGCTGCCAATAGGATATAAGAAGAACATCACAAACAGAATTAGGGCTGGCATTACAAATAACGTATAGATTAACGGGCTGCGGAGTGAAGTATTCATGGTCAGCCTCCTTCAGTCACTTCAACGATCGCAGTTTCAACTTGGATTGAATTATTCCACGGAAGCGTTTGCTTCCTCCTGCACCTTTTGCAGCTCTTCTGCCATTTTCTCTGGGGTGGTCTGCCCACCAATCAACTTCTGGATTTGCAGATTGCTGATCTCTGTCGTCACATCGGCCTGAACGAGTGCATCAAATGCCGGGAACGATGTCTTGGACGCATTAAGCACAGCCACAATTTCTTTCATCAGATCATCGGTAATACTGTCGGTCAGCACTTTCTCATCCAGCTTCATCGCAGGCAACACACCATCTTCCACAAGGCCACGGACCTGCATATCTTCATTGTAGAAATTTTTGATAAAAGCTTTCACTGCTTCCAGCTTCTGCGGGTCATCCGCCACTGCTGCCGAGAATCCGTATCCATTGTTCACATCCCGCATCAAAGACGTCTGATCGCCTGCGCCGTTCTCTACCGGAGGCATATTGAAAAATCCAACCTTGCCAATGAGCGATTCACCGCTCTGACCTTCCTTGAATACAGATGATTTCCATGTTCCGTCATACATCAATACCGCTTCTCCGCTCGTAAATTGCGTGGTGTATTCGGCATACTCAAAGCCCAGTTCACCTTTTTTGAAATAACCCTTATCGACCCATTCCTTATGTTTGGCAAAACCTTGCACAACACCCGGATCGGTCCACTTCGCTTCACCTGTTGCAAACTTTGCGGTAATCTCCGGTCCGGCATACCGGGACCACAGGTGGTTGGTTAACATAAGCGGTACCCAGCCCGCCTTGGATGCTGAAGCAAGCGGCACTTTGCCATCGGCCTTGATCTCGGCCAGTATATTGTCCAGTTCAGCCATGGTGGTTGGAGCTTTCCATCCTTTTTGTTCGAAGTACTCTTTATTATAGAAAAAACCTTCGCCCGAACCGCCAATCGGCAGTCCATATACTTTGCCTTCATACGTAAACGGTTCAAGCGATGTAAACTGGTCCTGAATGCCCAGCTCTTGCAAGATCGGAGTCAGATCAAGCAGCATACCTTCCTTGGCATAAACTTTGGAATCCGGGCTACCGAACAGTTCAAATATATCCGGCGGGTTACCTGCCGCCATCTCCCCGCGAAGCTTCTCCTTGCGATTCACATCGGATTCGACACCATCCAGCGTAAAGGTCAGATTGGGTATCTCACCCTCAACTTTGTCCACAACATCCTGCAGAATGGCCAGTCTTTTCTGTTTGTCGGCTCCCACCTGCGTGTGACGGAGAAGCATCTCAACCGGTTCCTTACTTGTCTCCTCCACAGGTGTATTGCCTGCGCCCTGCTGTGGCTCGTTACTTGAGCTTGCACATCCCGCCAAAGTCCATGAAGTGATAAGCAATAATGAAAGCAGTAATGTCATTCCTTTTTTCATCTGGTTGACCCTCCTCAAGATATTGAGCATTTGGCTTTACACTCTGATTATAAAAAGCCGGAGCTTACATCGTAAGGATGACAATTCATCAATGGAGGGATAAAATCCTTCACTGGACCCATAATCTTGCATTTACAATGGATATCAGCAAAAAAACAGCCCCTGCGAAACATGTTCGCAAGGACTGCTTGATTGATTGTTTTTACTATATATAAAGGTTAGATTACTTACCTGAACAAGCCACACCAGCCGTTTCCTGGCGACCTTGTTCGATCAGGCGATACGCCCGCTCCACTTCTTCTTCACTTGGTGAAGGAACACCATCCAGTGGATATACTTTACCGAGCGCTTCCCATTTGTAAATCCCCATCTGATGGTATGGAAGAATTTCGAACTTCTCGACGCCATTTAATGTCCCAATAAACCGTCCGAGGTTAAGCAGATCCTCTTCCTCGTTATGAATGCCAGGCACATACACGTGGCGTATCCACATTTTCCGGCCCTGCTCCGATAACCACTTGGCCGTTTTCAACGTTCTCTCGTTGGATTTGCCTGTCAACTTGATGTGTTTCTCATCATCAATATGTTTGAGGTCCAGCAGAACCAGGTCTGTGTGATCCAACAGATCGTGAATCCGTTCCGGTTCGTTAAATCCGTTGCTGTCCAGTGTCGTATGCAATCCCCAGCGGCGCTTCACTTCTTTGAAGATTTCCCCTACAAAGTGGGCCTGTAACGTTGGTTCTCCGCCAGATATCGTGAGTCCGCCTCCAGAGCTGCGGTAGTAGGATAGATAAGGCTCAATTTCAGCCAGTACCTCCTCTAACGTCATTTCTTTTCCACCATCCAGCGCCCATGTATCAGGGTTGTGGCAATACTGACATTTGAGTAGACATCCTTGCATAAAAAGCACAAAGCGGATGCCTGGGCCGTCAACCGTCCCGAAAGTTTCGAGTGAATGAATATGTCCTTTAACCATGCTGCCTCTTCCTTTCTGTATCCGCATCCGCTGTGCGTTTAATATGATTTGGAATGCCTTGCTCTAACGGTCTTCTACTTGCAAATTACTTACATAGAGCCATGGAACGTACGGTTGATGACATCCAACTGTTGTTCACGAGTCAGTTTAATGAAGTTAACCGCATATCCGGATACCCGTACAGTCAGTTGCGGATAGTTTTCCGGGTGATCCATCGCATCAATCAATTGCTGACGATCAAATACGTTAACGTTCAGGTGATGAGCGTTTTGACCGAAGTACCCATCCATCATCGCAGTCAGATTGGATTTACGTGTAGTCTCCTCTTTACCCAATGCTTTTGGCACGATGGAGAAGGTATTGGAAATACCGTCAAGACTGTGTTCATAAGGCAATTTGGCTACAGATCCAAGGGATGCCAGTGCACCTTTTTTGTCACGACCATGCATTGGGTTCGCACCTGGAGCAAATGGTTCACCTGCTTTACGACCATCCGGTGTAGTCCCTGTTTTCTTACCGTATACTACGTTGGATGTGATCGTCAGAACGGATTGTGTTGGCACTGCGTTACGGTAAGCTTTGTGCTTACGAATCATGCCCATGAAGTTCTCAACCAGTTCAACAGCAATGCTGTCTACGCTGTCTTCATTGTTACCGTAACAAGGGAAGTCTCCTTCGATTTCGAAATCAACGGCGATGCCTTGTTCATTACGAATTGGTTTTACTTTGGCATATTTGATTGCACTCAGTGAATCTGCTGTAACCGACAGACCAGCGATACCACAAGCCATCGTACGTACAATGTCACGGTCATGCAATGCCATTTCGATACGCTCATAGCTGTATTTATCGTGCATGTAGTGAATGACGTTGAGGGTGTTCATATACAGCTTCGCGAGCCACTCCATCATTGGTTTGAAACGTTTCATAACCTCATTGTAATCCAGCACTTCGCTTGTAATGGCAGGATACTCAGGTCCGACTTGTGCTCCGGATTTCTCATCACGACCACCGTTGATCGCATACAGGAGAGCTTTGGCCAGGTTGGCACGAGCACCGAAGAATTGCATTTGTTTCCCGATCTTCATAGCCGATACACAGCAAGCAATACCGTAATCGTCACCGTAGATTGGACGCATCAGATCATCATTTTCATACTGAATTGAACTTGTTTCAATGGATACTTTACTGCAATAATCTTTGAAAGCTTCTGGAAGTTTCGTGGACCATAGTACAGTCAGGTTCGGTTCTGGTGCAGGTCCCAGGTTGTGCAGTGTATGCAGGAAACGGAAGCTGTTTTTGGTTACGCGTGTTTCACCATTCACAGACATACCACCAATGGACTCCGTCACCCATGTTGGATCTCCACTGAACAATTCGTTGTAATCCGGTGTACGCAGGAATTTGACAATCCGTAGTTTCATTACGAAATGGTCAACCAATTCCTGAGCCTGTTCTTCGGACAGAATACCTTCTTGCAGATCACGTTCAATGTAGATATCCAGGAAAGAAGATACACGTCCCAGGGACATCGCAGCACCGTTCTGTTCTTTGATTGCAGCAAGATAACCGAAGTACAACCATTGGAATGCTTCTTTTGCTGTTGTCGCTGGCAAGGAAATATCGAACCCGTGCATATCGCCCAATTGCTTCAATTCTTGCAATGCACGAATCTGCTCAGACAATTCTTCCCGCAGACGAATGACATCTTCATCAATGACATCAACTTCAAGTGCGTTCAATTCGCCTTTTTTGTTACGAATCAGGAAGTCTACCCCGTACAAAGCTACACGACGATAGTCACCGATGATCCGGCCACGGCCATACGCATCTGGAAGACCTGTAATAATCCCTGCTTTACGCGCTGCACGCATATCGGAAGTATAAGCATCGAATACACCTTGGTTATGAGTTTTGCGAATGTTCGTAAATATATCAATGACACCTTGAGGCAATTCGAAGCCGTATGCTTCACATGCATCAATCATCATCCGGATTCCGCCTGTTGGTTGAATGGAACGTTTGAACGGAGCATCAGTCTGAACGCCGACAATCTGCTCTTTGGATTGATCCAGATAACCGGGTTGGTGAGAAACAATAGTCGCTGGTGTGTTCACATCAACGTCAAGGACACCGCCGTTATCCCGTTCTTTTTTGGTCAGATCAGATACGATCTCCCACAATTCCTTGGTATTCTGGGTTGCACCTGCGAGAAATGCTTCGTCACCGTAATACGGAGACAAGTTGTTTGCCAGAAAATCATTCACATCTACGGATTTGGTCCATGTTCCTTTGGTAAAGTTTCTCCAGCCTGTTTGTTGTTTGACATCTTTTTCAATCACCGACATCTTAATCCCTCCACTAATTTGGATTTCTGGACACATAACATATTGCTTCATTCGTAGCATTGTGTGCCCAGAGCCGCGATTAATGTGAATTGTTTCACATAAAACCGGAACATGTTCTCTCTACTTGGGAACCGGAACCGCGGGATGAATGTTTTTCTTACATTTTCAGTATACGACTTGGGGCTTTCATCATCTGTGATTTTTGTCACAAAGTCAGTGAACTAACTCACTCCACCTGCGCTTTGTCCCATTGAACCCGGTAAATTCACACTTAGCCACTGCGCGGGCAGAACAACTTCCGATCGCTGTTCATTATTTAAATTTACTGAAAAAGCGTATGAACCATAGATGATGTACACTGGCCACTACAAGGAGAGAATGACCTTCCGATCGCTGTTATCCCCGGATTTTTTGATTCACTTTTTCAAAGGTGAAAATCCGTTGATAAAGGCGACCGCTCCGCTTCTTCAGGTTTTTTCTCTCCTCTCCGTTATCGTGTACATTAGGTAGTTCTACTAATAAAACAATAAAATTCAATATTTATTTCGAAGACGCAAGCTTCGCTTTTTCAGGTTATTTCTGCCATCTCCGTCTTTGTGTGAACATCTGGCTCAAACGGCCACATCACGGATTCCGTGTAACCTCTTTAAGAACCTTTGCTCCTCCATGTTCGGAGCAAAACAAGACTTAGAATAAATCCTGAAAAACAGGTGCTTCGCTCTTCTGTTTTTCTGCCCTTTTCTTTATTGTGTGAACATCTGGCTCAAACGGCCACATCACGAATTCCGTGCCACCTCTTTAGAACCCTTTTGCTCCTCTATGCTCGGAGCAAATCAAATCTTAAAATAAATCCTGAAAAACAGAGGCTTCACTCTTCTGTTTTTCTGCCCTCTCGTTATTGTGTGAAAGACGGCAATCGGGGCTCCCCTCTCGGGGAACCCTGATCTTCTTGCCGTAAGGCATGCTTCGTTCTAAGTTTATTATTCAAACTTTCCGTAGAAAGCGTTGCGGTATACATCAGCCAGTTCAGTTACCAGCGGCAACTTCGGATTGGCGGTTGTACATTGGTCTTCAAAGGCACGGTCTGCCAGATAATCTACATGTGCTTCAAAGTCTTTGGCATCAAATCCGATTTCCTGGAACGATTCTTCAATGCCCAATGTTTTGTTCAGTTTGCGAATCGCATTGATGAGACTGGTTACGCCTTCTTCTGTCGTGCGAGCAGGCAATCCCAAGATACGGGCGATTTCGGCATATCGCTCATCCGCTACAAAGTGCGAATATTTCGGGAACGATGCAAATTTGGTCGGTTTTTTCGCGTTGTATCGAATGACGTGTGGCATCAGGATTGCATTGGTGCGTCCGTGTGCGGTGTGGTACTGACCGCCCCATTTGTGCGCCAAGCTGTGGTTAATGCCCAGGAATGCGTTGGCAAATGCCATACCGGCAATTGTGGAAGCATTATGCATTTTCTCACGTGCCAGTTTGTCGCCTTGCAGTGCCGATTGCTCCAGGTATTGGAACACCAGTTGAATGGCTTTGATCGCAAGTCCATCTGTGTAATCATTTGCCATAACAGACACATATGCTTCAATCGCATGCGTCAGTACGTCCATACCTGTATCCGCAACCGCCGTTTTAGGCAGGGAGTATACGAATTCCGGATCGACAATCGCTACGTCTGGTGTCAGCTCATAGTCGGCCAATGGATATTTGGTGTTACCTTGATTTTTATCTGTAATAACAGCGAACGATGTCACTTCAGAACCTGTACCCGATGTTGTTGGGATCGCTACAAATTTCGCTTTTACACCGAGACGTGGATATTTGTAGATCCGTTTGCGGATATCCATGAATTTCTGTTTCAGGTCATTGAAGTCCGTGTCCGGATATTCATAGAACAACCACATGGCTTTGGCAGCATCCATCGGTGATCCACCGCCAAGTGCGATAATGCAGTCCGGTTGGAAACGGCGCATCATTTCTGTTCCGCGATCTACCGTCGTTGTGGACGGATCGGGCTCTACATCGGAGAATACTTCGATCGCTACCGGCATTTGACGTTGACGCAGATAGTGCTCTACTTTTTCCACATATCCAAGCTTCACCATCATCGCATCCGTAATAATCGCCACACGTGTGATGTCAGGCATTTTGGCAAGGTACTGTGTTGCCCCTTTTTCGAAATAGACTTTGTTCGGCACTTTGAACCATTGCATATTCACGGTACGGCGAGCCACCCTTTTCACATTGATTAAGTTCACAGCGGTTACGTTGGAAGAAGTCGAGTTACGTCCGTATGATCCGCATCCCAGTGTCAATGATGGCATATTCGTGTTGTAGATATCCCCGATGGCACCGTGTGTGGATGGTGAGTTCACAATAATCCGTCCAGTTTGCAGACGATCTGCGAATTTGCCGATCACTTCTTCATTTGTGGAGTGGATAACCGAGGAGTGACCCATGCCGCCAAAAGCAACCACTTCTGCCGCACGCTCAATGCCCTCTGCTGCCGTTTTGACTTTGTAACAAGCCAGTACCGGGCTTAATTTCTCAGCCGACAATGGGAATTTGGTACCCACCCCTTCAATCTCGGCCACGAGAATTTTGGTGCCTGCTGGAACTTCAATACCGCACAATTTCGCAATGCTTACCGCAGATTGACCAACAATCGCCGGGTTCACCGCACATTTCTCGGCATTAATCGCACCTGCTGTCAATTTTGCTGCTTCATCTTTGTTAACAAAGTAACAGCCATTCGCAATCATTTTTTTCTTCACTTGATCGAAGATCGGTTCTTCAATGATGACCGCTTGTTCGGAAGCACAGATCATGCCGTTATCGAAAGATTTGGACAGGATCAAATCCGTCACTGCCTGATTGATATCTGCGCTTTTCTCGATAAAGCAAGGAACGTTACCCGGTCCTACGCCCAGTGCAGGTTTACCACAGCTATACGCTGCACGTACCATACCTGATCCGCCTGTTGCCAGAATGAGAGCCACATCATTGTGATTCATCAGTTCGTTTGTACGATCCATGGAAGGATCATCAATCCACTGAATACAATCTGCTGGTGCACCATGTTTCACAGCCGCTTCCAGCAAGATTTTGGCAGCTTCCCGGCTACAATTCTGTGCAGATGGGTGGAAACCAAAGATGATCGGGTTACGCGTCTTGATGGAGATCAGTGCTTTAAACATCGTTGTTGATGTTGGATTGGTTACTGGTGTAATACCCATGATGATACCAACCGGCTCCGCAATTTTCTGGAAGCTCTCATATTCGTTATCTTCAATCACACCTACGGTTTTGTCATACTTAATGCTGTGGTACACATATTCTGTTGCAAATATATTTTTGGTGATTTTATCCTCATACACTCCGCGGCCTGTTTCTTCTACGGCCATCTTGGCGAGCATCATGTGTTTATCCAGACCCGCAAGCGCCATTGCTTGCACAATCCGGTCAATCTGCTTTTGGTCCATCTTCATGAATGCGGCGTGTGCTTTATTCGCTTTGTCAATTAACGTTTGAATATACTGACCTGCTGTCGGTTCTTTTGCTGGGGCGACTTCGTTCTTTACAGCCATCTCCCTCATCCTCCTAAAGGTTCGTATTAGTTTGTCTCTCTCGTTTACATTCACATCGTAACATGACAATAAACTTAATTATGTGATTTTTTTCACAAAGTATAACAAATTTAATTTAAGTTTTGTAGTGTCCTTCATACGACCATTTTCACTTCATATTTAAAATATAGGGCTGTAAAATTCATCGTCTCCATTAAAAGTGAATTTAATCACAATGTTTGAAATTTCGTCATTTTTGCCTCCTTTCCTTCCCCCTCAAACGGTAAGATTAGGTATATACTGAACTTAAAAATTGAACCACCGCAATTTGTACCGTCCTTCCTCCCGGCCGAGATGACCCTGATCAGGACGGCAACGGTTTGCGGCGAACCTCGGAGGCTACTGCTTATTACAGAAGGTCGTCCGATGGACATAAAGGGGAGATAGACTTATGAGAGAACTAACCACTGTACTGGAAAAGCGCGGTAATACCAACTGTTTCTCGGAAGCAAATTTCAACCATCTGCTGGTTACCATGAAAGATAGAACTTATCCGGAAGGTACACATCTGTACTGGGAAGGCGACATCTCTGACAAACTTTATTATATGAAACGGGGTCGTGCCCAGATCACCAAATCCACGGATGAAGGCAAGGAACTGATCATGTACATGTATCAATCCGGTGATATGATTGGGCAGGCTGATCCCTTCTTTGGCTCTAAACACAGCTTCTCAGCGGAAGTATTAGAGGACAGTGAGATCGGTGTACTGGAGCATAAAGACCTGGAGATGTTAATCTGCCAGCATTGTGACTTCGCGATCGACTTTATGAAATGGATGGGCATCCACCACCGGTTGACACAGACCAAATTCCGGGATCTCATGTTATACGGTAAACCGGGTGCACTCTGCTCCACCCTCATTCGGTTATCGAATTCGTATGGTGAGCCTCATGGAGAGCATGTCATTATTCACAAAAAAATTACCCACACGGATCTGTCCAATATGATTGGAGCCACTCGTGAAAGTGTAAACCGCATGTTAAGCGACCTGCGTAAGAAAGATGCGATTGAATACGACAATGGCATGATTGTTATCAAAGATCTGAAGATGCTGCAAGGGATCTGTCACTGTGAGCTTTGCCCGAACGAGATCTGTCGTATTTAATATTTGACTATGCTAATCGGATAATGCTTATATATTTAATGAAAAAAAGCCCAGTTCTCTAAAAAGAGATTGGGCTTCTTGGTATGCTTAGGATGCATTGGTCAATTCAAGTTTCACCGCATCACGTGGATTCAATTTCATGTCCAGACCATTTTCCATTAATTCTTTGTCATTCACCATAATCACCCACCGCTCATTCATACGAGGCGTGACATTCTCGACCGAAACGACAAATTTGTTGTTCTCCGACATTCTTACAATGCCGCTGGACTTCAACACATCGCGAACTGTGCACTCTTGAACGTAGACGCCGGCATATTGACGATTAAGGGTTGGCATAATGTTTCCACCGCTAACCTTGAGTAACGTTGTCTGATATGCAACGCCATCCCCCCCACTGTCAGCGGCTTTCACGTAAATGATTACTTCATCTTTGGCATGAAGCTCCATGTCCCAATCTTGCTGCTCAATATCCTTGCCATTTAATTTGACAGCCCAGCTCAGCGAAGAATCCAGAGAAACTTCTCCGACGGATTGAATCCGTTTGCCATCTGCCGTAAAATCTACCAGTCCGCTATTAAGTAATGCTTTTTTGAGTGTCAAACCCTCACTAAAATCTCGCTTAATGGACTTTGTTGCATCAGGCAAAAATGTACTGCCATCTACAGCCACTGTAATTGTATTCGCTGTTTCTGTCTCCTTGACAATTGGCTGCTCAGAAGGCTGTGTCTCACTACAACCAGCCAAGATCGCCAGTAGGAGCAAACATACACCTATGTAACCGGGGATTTTCTTCATCATGTAGGTAACACCACCCTGCGTAAAATCATTCACCCTGTTGTCCATAACCTCTATTATGGCACAACTTTCGGCAAAAAAAAGTGTCAAAGCCGTTACTTTTATAGGGTGTCCCCTCCAAATAGGGCTTGTACAAGAAAGAGAGCCTGCACACAGGCTCTCCAATCTAATTCATTTTTATGTTCGAATTGGTTACGTTATCACTGGACACTAGCCTGCATGTATGTCCGTCCTCCATCGCCATCTTTCAGATATGGATTAAGCCCGAAGAACTGCTCCTCAGATACGTATACACCCGTCATCAATCGCCCTTCAAGCAATCCACCGTCCACCTGCACGCAACATGAAGGTGCGTCTACATACTCCTGATACAACGGAATCTGCCCATATTGTTGATGGACCTTGAATACCTTGCCTTGCTCATGCAAAGGCCGTTCCGAGAAATAGGTAGGCACAATATAACGGGCAATGACATCCAGTTCCTGCACGCTATAAAAGGGTTCATCACCAAGCCATGGTGCAAACATTCGAATCTTCTCATATTGAGACCAGACAACCGCCTGAATCAGCATTTCTGCCTGAACCAACCGACCTTCTCCCACATCCAGAACCAACCGTTTACCATGGATGGTTTCCTCCATCTGAGAAGTCGTTGAATCAGGTTGTCCCAGCTCACATCCGATACACTTCCAGCCCCTGGACGTTTGAATCCATTTTTGCAGCACCGCCGGAGCTAATCTCGGACCATCGCTGTTCACAGAATGCGTATTCACTTCGGCAAGATCATCCTTAACCGAACGGGAATATGCTGTGCGCTTAAACAACTCCGCAGCTTTTTTGTAAATCAGATGTACCTGAATGGATGCGCTCTCAAGTTCTGCAATATCTTTTTTGCCGTAGCGTACTTCACGGGATAAGCTTTCTTCTCTCATGACAAGTGGGCCTCCTTCGCTCCGGCCGTCTGTGGCCATTTTCTATAGATTATACTACAACTCATGACAACTTGTGCATAGCCCAAGAGAAAAACGCCGATCCACGTTATACTTAAGACAAAAACCCCTGATTTCCACGGAAATCAGGAGTCTATGTCATTCATGCAACGAAAGTGGGTGATACTTATACGTTAGTCAACCCACTTCTCAGCCCAGTCTTGAATTTGATTCATGACAGGCTGGAGCGCTCTACCTTTATCCGTCAGTTCATATTCAATACGAACCGGCGTCTCGGGATAGACGTGACGAACCAGAATACCTTCACTCTCCAGATCTTTCATCCGTTCGGATAACATCTTGTCACTCATGGACGGGATCAAATTGGAGATATCCTTGAATCGCTTCGAACCACTCATCAATGTTTGAATAATTAAACCATTCCAGCGTTTGCCCAAAAAAGAAAACGCCGTCTCAAAACGCGGACACATCCGCAAGTCTTGACCTTCCACATTAATCACCTCTTTAGAGATCACTCAAATCAACTTACATTTTGTTAGTATATTTCATAATAACATATTTAAGCTTCAAAGAAAACGTCTGCAACTAAAAAGTTTAAATTTTAGAAGCATAACATCCAAAATGGATCATACATCCCAGTATACATTACACGCTGCGTCGTAACCATGGGAAATATCGTATAACTTCCCCATAGTACTATCTTACCCAAAAAGAACCCAACTGCCACAGTCATCATTGACTCGGAGAAGGGTTCCTTCGTATACATTATTCGTATAAGTTCACCTAAAGAATATTTACACTACCACTACGACGTCAGAACAACTTTCCGATCGCTGTTATCCCCAGATTTTTTTGATTCCTTTCTAAAGGGAAAATCCGGGGATAAAGGCGCACGCTCCGCTTCTTCAAGTTATTTCTGCCCTCTCCGTTATTGTGTAAAGGTTAATTGAAATTATATATATATATCTTTCACGAAGCAATTAGTAAATTAAACCAGCACGCCACCAAATGGTCTTACAGGTTCGCTCTTGCCAAATTCCGGCTTAAAGCTGCGGGCAGGATATGCCCATTTCACAGCGTTGCTGATCACTCTTAATATTTCCGGTTTGTAATAGGTCGGATACGTCTCATGACCTGGTCGGAAATAAAAGATTTTACCTTCACCACGCCGGAACGTGCATCCACTCCGGAATACTTCTCCACCCTGGAAGTTGCTTACAAACACCAGTTCATCCGGTACTGGAATATCGAAGAATTCACCGTACATCTCTTCTTTTTCCAATACAATCTTGCCCTCGATGCCATCCGCAATCGGATGAGATGGGTTAACACACCATACAATTTCCTGCTCGTCAGCTACACGCCATTTCAGATCGCAGCTGGTTCCCATCAGCGCTTTGAATGGTTTGGAGAAATGACCTGAATGGAGCACAATCATTCCCATGCCGTTCAGCACTCGCTGCGCGACCTTCTGTGAGATCTCATCGCTTACGCGATCATGTGCCATATGTCCCCACCATATGAGCACATCTGTGGAATTCAGCACTTCATCACTTAATCCGTGTTCAGGCTGATCCAGTGTAGCTGTACGAATAGCAAAGCCTTCGCCGCCAAGTCCGTCAGCCAGTGCTCGATGCAGACCATCCGGGTAGACTTCCCTTACTTCATCGTGAATTTTCTCATGGACAAATTCATTCCAAATGGTGACGTTAATCATATTCAATTTCCCCCTAGTGTAGCTCTAAACCCACCACATATCGCCCAGCGGTTCTTCAATCAATACTTGCTGGAGATTTTGCACGGCTTTAGAGAATCCTTCTTCAACCGACATCAGACCGTCTTCGTGCTCAATACTTACTACATAATCATATCCGACCAGACGCAAGGCACTCATAATATCTGCCCAAGTCTTGTTATCATGTCCATAACCAACCGAGCGGAACTGCCAAGCCCGATCCAGCATATTGGTGTAGTCCTGCATATCCGTTACACCGTGTTTGTTCACGTTTACCGGATCAATCGTTGTATCTTTGGCATGGAAGTGATGGATGGCTCCTTCACGTCCCAAGATGTGAATTGCCTGAACCGGATCAATACCTTGCCACCACATGTGACTTGGGTCCAGATTGGCTCCGATCACTTCACCTGCTGCTTCACGCAGTCTCAGCAACGTTGCTGGAGTATGAACGGAGAATCCACCGTGCAGCTCCAATCCAACTTTTACGTTACGATCTGCTGCAAATTTCCCCCACTCTGTCCAGTAAGGGATAACTTTGTTCTCCCACTGCCACTTCAGGATCTCCTGAAAGTCATTTGGCCATGGTGCAACAGGCCAGTTCGGATATTTGGCATCCTCATGGTCTCCCGGACAACCTGAGAATGTATTCACTACAGGTACTTCCAGCTTCTCAGCCAGTTCTACCGTTTTAACAAAATCATCGTGGAATCTTTTGGCAATATCCTTTTGCGGATGTAGCGGGTTACCGTGACAGCTCAGTGCACTGATCGTCAAACCACGTGATTCCACTGCATTTTTGAAGTTTTTCAATGCTGTAGGATTACTTAACAACTCATCTGGCTTACAATGTGCATTGCCTGGATGTCCGCCTGTTCCGATCTCTACTGCTTTTAATCCCTTGGATGCTACATAATCAAGAGCATCCTCCAATTTACGTCCTCCGAATAGTACCAAAAATACGCCGAGTTTCAAGTGCGATTCCTCCCTGGATTAGATATCGTATGATTGCTGAATTCATGAATATTGAACTGTATACAATTACCGTTCAGATCACATGCCTGTTTGATTAGTGTGGAAAATCGAGAGTGTTTCTATCCTGAAATTGAACGTAAGAATACTGGTTATTCTGCTTCACTCGCAAGAGCATCAAGCTTCGAACACTTATTGCTCAGACTAGTGGGATTCCACGGTTTCAATCTCAGTTTGAACTGTGCGAGTTACTGCAAAAGAATCATAGCTGCTTTCCAGATGTATGTGCTTGCCTTCAAGTGAAGAACGCTGGAATGAATGCATGGCTTCCAGTACGTGATAAGCAAGCTTGCCACTGGCTTTGTGTTCCCTTCCGGCACGAATGGATTCAACCATTTCCGTTACGCCGATGCCTCGTTCGTTTTGTCCACTTTCGAAGACTGGTTTGACCGTCTCCCAAGTGTCTTGACCGTATCTGCGAACCTTCACTTCCCCGTTAAAATAATTGGGGTCCGGTACACTAAGCGTACCTTCTGTACCATAGATTTCAATACGTGGCAGATCCGAAGCTCCGCGAATATCAAAACTGGTGATCATGGTTGCAATGGCACCTTCTGCAAAATCAATGGTTCCTGCCAAGTGGGTAGGCGTCTCTACTTGCAGTGCTGTTCCTTCCTTAGGCCCAGAGCCAATCTTGCGATCTGCAATCTGTATGCCTGCCGAGGCGCTGATTCTGCGTATCGGTCCAAGCAGCGTAATCAGAGCGGTCAGGTAGTAAGGTCCCATATCAAACATCGGTCCGCCACCTGCGACATAAAAGAACTCCGGATTAGGATGCCAAGCTTCTGGTCCTCCACCCATAAAGAATGAAGTCGCTGCAACCGGCTTGCCAATGAGCCCATCCTCAATGGCTTTACGAGCTGTCTGTATGCCTGAACCAAGGAAGGTATCCGGTGCAGAACCAACATACAATCCCTTTTCCTCAGCCAACTCAACAACCTTGCGACCATCCTCAAGAGAAATTGCCAGCGGCTTCTCGGCATACACATGTTTGCCTGCTTCGAGTGCAGCCAGATCGGTCATGGCATGACTGCCAGGAACCGTAAGGTTCAACACAAGTTCAATTTCGTTATTTTGCAGCAACTCATCTACATTGTAAACGTTTGCGATATTAAATTCATCTGCCCGTTCCTGAGCGCGTTCACGGATCAAATCCGCAACAGCCACGACTTCAATGACCGGGTTGTTTTTGAGATTTTCCAAGTAGATAGCGCTGATGTTACCACACCCGATGATGCCTGCTTTCATTTTCTCCACTGTGACGTTCATCTCCTTACGCATGGTGAAAATCTGCGTTTGAATGGTTGAGATACATATGTTTTGTTGGATGTTTCCTGTTCCTTAAATCTAATACTATGGTATTCCGTTTCAGCTTCAATTAAAATGAATAATATGATTGAAACATGAACTATCTGGTCATAATTTTCAAATTGCAAGGAGTATGCCCATGCCGACAGATTCTTCCTGCCAAGTTCTTACAGCAGGCTTTTCATTTCATCGTAAACCCTACGCTATGGTGCAGCCTGAAGGGGTGAAGAACTACCTGTTAAGACTGCAAACAGACGGACGTTGCCGCGCACGCATAGACGGAGACATGTCCCTGGTGGATGCGGGCGATCTGCTTCTTTTTGATCCTGACGAGCCTTATGAGCTGAGAATAGACAATGAAACCAATCCGATGGGAGAACGACTGGTGGAGAGTGGCGACTATCACATCTTCTTCAATGGTTCCTGGGTGGATGAGTGGTGGAAACGTCACAAACGGCCGACCCGAATTAAAGTCGAACTGACGGAAAGCCTCTTGGTCCTGTTTCGACAGCTCGTACTGGAGCAGCGCCGCATCTCCAATCCTTATCCGGAAATTTCAAGTTATTATATGCGAATTTTATGTCTCGAAGTGGATCGTCTGCTCGCGGAGCATCCAACGATAACCAATACCAATTACGTGGCTTATGAGATCAAGAATTATATTGAAGAAAACGCTTCCTCTTTATTCAAGCTCGATGATGTGGCAACACATATTGGTATCAGTGTCTCACGGGGTGTTCATCTCTTCAAAGAAGCGTTTGGCAAAAGCATCATGCAATACACGCTTGACGTAAGGCTGAACATGGCGAGGGAACGGATTATTTTCAGTCCAATGACCCTGGAGCAAGTGTCTGAGTCTTCCGGCTTTAACAACTATACCTATTTCCATCGGGTATTCCGTTCCCGGTTTGGCATGTCCCCGAAGGAATTCCGCGTCATTCACCGGGAACAGATGTAATCATACCAGTATACGTAAGTTGAACTTATTTGCGCGCGGCTATGGCCTCGGATACAACCATCGCCAGATCTTCATTGCCAAACATGGACAACACGCCAAGTACCGTATCATCCGGGATCTCACCGGCTTCCTCCTTGGATACAATCAGCTTCTGCACCTGCTGCAAACGCTCGTTGCTCTGCTGATTCGGGTAGGCTTGCCGGTACATCTCTTCCGGGTCCAAACCATTATTGACACACCACTGGGCAAATACGAGGATCATCATCTCTTCTTCCTGTTTATAAGTTTCAATGACAGCTTCCTCGATCTGTTTATTACGTTCCTTTTCATATTCATCCATGACTTGTATTCCTCCGTATGTGTATTCTGCAATTATTTGCGAATCAATTGTTCCGCCAGTTCATGACTGTCCATGACATGACTTGCACTGATCAGGCAATCATCAGGTGAGTCCAGACAAGCCAGGAAATTATCAACTGCTCCGCTAAAACCTCTGCGTGCTAACACAGTGTCCCAGCTCCCGAACGTTTCTTTAGTTTCCAGACTCCCCTGTTCCATGTAGCTGATCGTGTCCATGTTCACCACTTCAACAGATCGTCCACCACCATGCAATTCGATCTTCTCCAGATCTGCCCCAGCTTCACGCACCATATCGAATCGACCGTAGGCTGTTCTGCCCAGCTTGGCCGTTCCGGTTGCATGAAGCAGTCTGTCCAGATCATTCTTCCGAATCCATTGATGAAGCAACTCCACATTATGATCCGAGTACCACAACATCAGATCCAGCATATGGATGAGATCATCATAGATGGTTTCTGCCGTAGGACGATCCTGAATGCCTGTACGATGTTTGGTCACTGTCAAGGATTCAAAACCTTTTCCACCCTGCATCCATTCTTTGGCTTTTTGGTACATCGGTGCGAATCTGCGGTTGAAGCCCACTGCTAGTAGCAGCCCTTGTGCCTCGGCAAAAGCAGTCATCTCTTCCGACTCCCGAATCGTATAGGATAACGGCTTGTCTACGTACACGGCTAATCCCTGTTCCAGACATTGCATGACAATGTCAAAGTGCGCTTCCGTTGCTGTATGTACAAACACGGCATCCAGATCCCAGGACAACAGTTCTTTCAGATCCGTTGTTCCCCGTTCTAATCGATACGCCTCCTGAACGGCTTTGACCGGCTCTGGAGATCGGTTCATAATGCCTACAATCTCCACGTTCGGATGAGCTGTTAACAGCGGCAAATATACTTTACGTGCAATATCGCCGAGGCCGATAATTGCAACTCGTTTACGTTGGGTTGTTTCCATGATGATCATTCCACCTTCAGTTCGGTTCTATATTTCCACGTCCTATAGTGTAACCCTTCGGACAGCAACTTGCCAGTGATTGCAGCAGACTTCGCACGAATTGTTCAGACAATGGGCGAACGTGGTAAACTTATGAGGAACAGCAGTACAGATTGGGATACGACTAGACCTGCCTGATCTGAAAGGAGCGTTTGGGATTTTGCGAAAATGGTTATGGCTTCTGTTATATGTTTTACTTGCAGGAGTCACGTTTATTTACAGATATGAACTGCTGGCCTGGACCAATCTCCATCAGTCCATCCCGTTGTTACTCGCCATGGCAACATTGTTTGCTCTTGTGCCAGTAATTCCTTATAAGTTTGTTATTATCGCCTTTGGTTACAGTTACGGTACTACCACGGCAGCCTGGATATGCTGGCTTGGCACCACACTTGCAGCCATGCTCGTTTATGGCGGAGCAAGAACCATTTTCAGACATCAGGCGAGATCGTACCTCGAACGCATTCGGGGTCTGAACCGTTTTACCACATGGATGGAAGCACATCCGTTCATGGGCGTCATGTCGATGCGACTGTTACCGATCGTGCCTCAGATGGCCGTTAATATTTACGCAGGTATAACTTACACGCCATTCTGGGTCTTCATGGTTGCCACCGCCATTGGGAAAATGCCAGCGATTTTTGTATTTGCCTACGCAGGTGCACAAGCTGAAACCTCAATCTGGCTGAGCCTGGCCATCCTTGCCGGATATCTGGTGTTCATGGCCATTGTTTTGCTCTTATTTCGCTTTCGGTCACGCAACAAAGCCTGAATTCAGAATTCGCAAACCGTTCAGATTCAGCTTGTTTTCATTCCGGCTTGGTTGGCTTGCCAATTCAGGATATAATAGAAGAGCAAGCCTAATGCTTGTGTAACAAGTTTAATAAAACGGTAGATTGCTGGAGCTCGAACACGAGCGCTAAATCTTCATCAGAAATGGAGTGACTATAGCATGGAACAACATTCAAGTGAGTTAGCAACTTTTGCAGGCGGATGCTTCTGGTGTATGGTATCCCCCTTTGAAGAACTGCCCGGTATTCATAAGATCGTATCGGGTTATACAGGAGGACATACCGAGAATCCAACATATGAAGAGGTCTGCTCGGAGACAACAGGACATGTAGAGGCTGTACAAATTACGTTCGACCCTGCCATCTTCCCTTATAAGAAACTGGTTGAACTGTTCTGGCAGCAGATTGATCCTACGGATACAGGCGGACAATTCCATGACCGTGGATCTTCCTATCAGACGGCCATCTTCTATCACAGCGAAGAACAGCGCCAGATTGCAGAAGCTTCCAAAGCGGAGCTGGGACAAAGTGGACGTTTTGACAAACCAATCTTCACACCCATTTTGCCAGCCAAACCGTTCTATGAAGCGGAAGAACATCACCAAAATTATCACCGGAAGAACCCTGCGCACTATAAACGCTACAGCAAAGGTTCTGGACGCGTAGACTTTATCGAACGCAACTGGTCCGGTAACGTGGATAAAGACGGGCTGAAAGAGCGTTTGACGCCGCTTCAATATGAAGTTACGCAGAACAGCGCGACCGAGCCTGCATTCCATAACGAATTCTGGGATCACCACGGTGATGGTATCTATGTGGACATCGTATCTGGCGAGCCATTGTTCAGTTCTACCGACAAATACGACTCCGGCTGCGGCTGGCCGAGCTTCACACGTCCATTGCGTGACCACAACGTGAAGGAAAAAACTGATCTCAGCCACTTCATGATTCGTACCGAAGTGAGAAGTCGTGAGGGTGATTCCCATCTGGGTCACCTGTTCAACGATGGTCCTGCCGAAGCAGGTGGAATGCGTTATTGCATCAACTCTGCGGCACTTCGTTTTGTACCCAAAGAAGACTTGCTAAAAGAAGGATACGGTGAGTACGCCGTCCTTTTCCAATAAGTTTTAATACAAATACAACAAAAAGCAGTGGGATGATCCCGCTGCTTTTTGTTGTACATTCTTTTTTTAATAGACGAACTAATGTTACAGGAGAATGCATTGATTAGATTTGGCTCGAAGAGATTTCCGAACTCAATTGACTGGCAGGAGCCGTCTGATCATTACGAAATTGAATTCGCATCGCTGGAACAATACCCATGATCATCACGGTAACCGAGATTGCGTAGACGATAAAAATGGATGTGCTGTTCATCAGTACACCTGCCATGGAAGATCCAAGAAGCATACTTCCTATGAATAAAGGTGTGATGGTGCCATTCACTCTCCCGATCAAGTGCTCATCGATCCGAGTGACCAAGTATGTGGAGATGATGACGTTGACGAATGCCAAACTGATTGAGCTCAAGAAGCTGATCAAAAGGGTCAGCCAGAACCAACTGGATAACACTTCCCCCATCGTGGCTACAGCCAGACACAGCACACCTACAAGCAGAGTTAAGGTCTGGTTCAGCTTGGCACTTACAGCAGCCGCAATACCTCCTCCAATCAATAAACCTATTCCAGATGCACCAGACAAAAACTGTAACGACGTTGCTTCAAGTCCCAAACGTTCGGTGATCAGAAATATTCCAAGTGGGCTGATGAGACCCGCAGAAAGCCCTATACAGATGAATACCAGACTAAGCATTTTTAACGAGCGAGATCGAGCAACATATTGCCAGCCCTCTTTGATATCCGCTAATAATGAGGTATTTGTTTCCCGCTGAGTGGCATCTTTAGGCAGAAATGTGAGTAGAAGCGCAGAGGTGAGGAATAGAATGAGTAAAGCGTACATGGACGCCTGAATCCCCATTGCAGTGTATATAAACGTTCCGACGATTGGTCCGAGAATTAAAAACAACGATTGACCACTCTGTGTAATAGCAATTGCAGACTGCAAATGTTCTCCCTTTACATTTCGCCTCACAATCTTTAGAGAGGATGGTTGAGAAAACTGGCTAACGATAGAGGATACAAACGTGGCTACGTATAGAATTTGCCAATACCCAGAAGATAAGACGCCAATAATCATGACAATAGACAACGCACTCAGAATATCCCCCAGTATCATCGTACGTTTGGGATTCCAGCGATCAGCAAGTGCACCGCCAATGATGGAGAAAACAAAAATCGGAGCATATTCAAGTACGGTAATCAGCGAGACGGCTATTGGACTTCCCTGAGTTCGATCCATCACATAATAGAGGATTGCCATATTTCGGATCCATATCGCCAGATTTTGCAGCAGATCAGACCCTGTCACGATTAAAAAAGCTTTGTTTCTGAACAATGTGTTCATTCTCCATCTCCTCTTTTAAACCGACTGTCCGGTTTATTAATATTTAAAAAGAAAAACTGACAGTTACATCAGCTTTTCATGATTAATGTTGTTGAATACCTGCCAGCAGACTGGCCATGCCTTTGTGGTAAATACGACGAATATCCGTCAGGTCCTTCTCATAATAGAGCGTAGTCAATCCGCTAAACAGACCGTAGATAATGTGCATTACATCCTGTGGGTCATCCTGTTTTAACTCCCCATCTTCCATCCCTTTAGTAATAATGGACTCATATGTCGCATAAGGAATACGGATCAGGGAAAGCATCTCATCAAGCATTTCCTGACTGACGACCTGACCCGAGACAAACTCGTTAATGGCGTGATTCAGCGGGTTAGCCAAATCATCTACATAATGGTCAGCAAGTCCGTACAGTTTGTCTATGGCAGTCTTATACCCGGATTCTTTGTCCAGCCAAGCATCCATCCAATCTTCATTGTTAAGCTTGATTAGATACATGAATAACTCTTCTTTGCTTTTGAAATGATAATAGATGCTGCCTTTACTCCGATTGTTAATCGTACATATGTCTTCCATGGAAGTTGCACTATATCCCTTTTGAGCAAACAGTTCCTTGGTATTACGCGCAATGTCTTTCTTTATCTGGGCAACGTCTTTTCTTCGTTTGACTTCGATTGGAAAAACCCCCATAAAATAAACCGACTATTCGGTCTAATAGTATCACAGCACAAATACCCCGTCAATTCAATTTGCACAGGCACCCTCTCGTTTTCTACTTCAAAAGATGTTCAAGAGAGTGCCTGGCTAAAATTCAGGAAAGGAGTTGTCACTTCATACTTACGATCCAACCGATCCAATACGCAAATGGAATTAATAACAACTGTGCCAACAGAGTACCAAACAAACGGGATACGAGCATGCAGCCATAGATCTGATTCATGCGATCCAAACGGATCTCGCCACGTAATGATCGGTCACTGAGCAGAGAAATCCGCGGATCAATCAGGATGGTTAACAAAATAGTCGCTATTCCGTTAATTAGCCCGGTTGATTGGGATGCAGCTACAGCCTGCCCTGGGTAAAGATACGCTGCGTATAAGCTGGACAGGACACCTGTGGTATAGATTGCGGTTACCGCTACATTCAGCAGCATTAACCGTCTTGGCATCCCATGTTGTACCAATCGTTTGGCCATCTTCCAGGATGGCGGGGTGATGTAATACGTTGCATTTCTAATCTTGCTTCGCTTCAGCATACCGCGAACCATTGCTGGGATAGAACCGGCTGCTTCAAAATGTACAACCATTCTCGAAGACAGCTTCACCATGGTTGGAAAACACAATATGGCTAATGCCGTTCCAATCGTTGCCGCACCCATTAACCAGTGTAGCTGTGCCGCAAAGTGTGGATTGGCTCCACGTGTTGCAGTATCCACCAGATTACCTACCATTGGGCCCTGGGCCATATTCGAGGTTCTAGAAACCAGCAGCAAGATACCCGCCAAAGAAATGGCCAGCGCAATTCTGCGGGTGCGAAGCCCTCCAAGACGCAGCGCGTATGACAAGCTGTCTGCGGCATGAATCAGCATGGTGAACAGCATAGGAATTGCCAGGCTAAGACTAAACATATGTATGTACTCCTTTATATTCCTGTTATTGAACTTATTTCTTTCATGGACAGCATTATACTCCTCTGGCTTGCAAAAGTATAGGAACGAGATCCTTCTAGATCATCCTTAATCACGTCCACTGACCTCCTGTTCATCGTTTATCCCTCCCCTCACAGGGTAATATACAACTAATCCATCATCGTACAGGAGGGGTTTATATGCCTTGGAACAAACAGGATTATCCGGTATCCATGAAGAACCTGGAACCACGTGTTAGACATAAAGCCATTGAGATTGCCAATGCTCTGCTCGATGACGGGTATGAGGAAGGGCGCTCCATTGCTATAGCGACAGCTAAGGCGGAAGAATGGGTTGAAAATCATCCCGCACCGGAAAGTTCGAAATCGGACTCCACATCTTCTTCCGAAAATTCCAACCGTAACAAGTCGTCTTCCACAGATCGTCGTCATTCCGAGCCCGTTTCTTCGTCCAAAAGTCATGATAACATCCATGTCGTACCTACCGACTCTGGCTGGGCGATCAAGGAAGAAGGAAAGTCTACCTATCTATCCACATTTGATACTAAGGCAGAAGCTGTAGATAAGGCCAAAGAACTTAGCAGTAAACAAAATATTCGAGCGATTATCCATAATCAGGATGGTCAGATTGCTTCTTCGATCAAGTCCTGAATGAATCGGAAAACAACAAAATCCCTTTTGCTGCTGAAGAGCAGTCAAAAGGGATTTTGTATGAACTTTAACTATCAAGACCTGAATATGATGCATACAGGTTATGGTTGGTTCTGAAACGTATGGTTAATTGGATACCCCTCTAGCCACCGTAGTCCGTTGTGAAATAGCAGCAGCGTTAACTGCCTTGGCTGCAGCCGATGGCATCGGCAATTTCACAGCCGAAGTTGTAACCACGGTTCCGCGAGCCGGAACACTGACGACGTACGTGATGACTTTACTGGCAATCCATACGGCCAGAATCGTATATAAAGTTTCTTTTACCGGAAGAAAGAAAAGCGACAATCCCAATACAAAAGCATCACTGACAAAGAAAACTGTTCCCAGCTTCCATCCCTTCCAGCGGCTAACCAGCACGGCGAGAATATCGTCTCCGCCTGTCGCTCCACCGAATCGAAGCACGATCCCAGCGCCTACCCCTGTCAATATACCGGATAGAACTGCCGGAATCCACAGATTTCCGTTAAACGACAATACCAGTGTGGAGTATCGTTCAAAGCCGTCATAGAATAGGGAAAATGCACCGACGCCAAGCAATGCCTGAATCATGAATTTCCAGCCTTTGAGGAACCAAGCCAGGATCATGACCGGAATGTCCAGTAACAACATACCGATAGCAGGTGATAAGCCTGTTGCGTATTTTCCGAGCAGGGCCAGACCAACAAATCCGCCCTCCGATAAATGATTCTGAAAGTTAATGTGATAATAAGCAAAAGCTAAAATAAATGTACCGAGTAGCATAATGGCGAATTTGATCGCCTCTGTTTTAACGTGTTGTAAGGTTAACGATGTTCTCTTCATTCAGGTTCCCTCGCAGTTTGTAGGTTGGTTTTTAGACCGACCGTACCCTGCAAAAGGTAAGCCTGGAAGAAATCATCGTGTACGTCCTTCGAATATTCATTCCAATCCCCTCTTTCGCAGAGTCAGCCGTTTTTTTGAACCGGTTGGTGTACTCTACAAGGGGCGCTATGTGTATGAGAGATCGTAACGTTTCCAGATCGTCCTTGGGGAGATTGTCCTTCGGGAACTCATGGTATCCTGATCCTTTCTGTTCTGTTGTGGTTAGCTGTGCTCAGTTAAACTGAAAAATAACTACAATGCATAAGCTTGAACATTTAATTGTACACTTACACTTGGATTACAGTACCCTCTTTTGATCGCGGTTATCCCCGGATTTTTGGAATTCCATTTTCCCTCTGGGGAAAATCCGGTGATCTTATGCTTCCGAAGCTGCTTTCATTCAAAAAGCTTTCAGGCGAACGCTTCGCTTCTTATAGATGGGTTCTGCACTCTTCGTTCCTGTGTAAATTGTAAATCCAACTTACAGCAGTTGCAAGTTCATTCAGTTTAAACACCAAAGCTAACTTGCTTGTTCTTCTATTATATAACACCAACGTGACCGGGTCTAAACAGCAGACCCCTCAAAAACGGGCATAAAGCAGCCTTTGGACTGCTCCAGCAGTCATACGGCAACACCAGGATAAGCAATGCTTGCTAATGGTGCAACCTGCTCCTTTATTCTATGACCAAAGCTTCCAAAAATAACTGTCAGTCACCCAACTGTGACAAATTGGGGCCTTTTTTTATTTTCTTGCGCTTTTTAAAGGAATCATTTTCCTTTCACACATACACTATAGCAAACGTAATCGGCTTATTCTTTGTCCAGTTCAGACGTTTCCAGACTTACTCTGCTGTTTATGGTATAATATAACAATTGAATCCCACTACCGTTTAAGCGAGGCGGATTGATGAAAACGTTAAAGCCAAGAGTCTTTATTGGCTGCTCGCTGGAAGCGAAGCCGATTGCAGCCGCAGTACACGAAAACTTACGTTTTTCAGCCGAAGTTACCCCTTGGTATTCCGGGGTTTTTAATCCAAGCAGCTATACCATGGACGATCTGGAAGTAGAGGTCCGTACGACTGACTTTGCCATTTTTATTTTTCATCCGGATGATATATCCAAAATTCGCGGGAAGTACTACGCGTCGGTCCGGGATAATACAATGCTGGAAATGGGTCTGTTTATGGGTCGTCTGGGACGAAAACGTATTTTTTTCATTCTTCCTGAGGATATTACAGACATCAAGGACACAACCAAGGTTGAAGGATTGCGTATGCCCACAGATCTTCTGGGATTAAATCCACTCGTATATGAAATCCGTTCTGACGGAAAGTGGGCACCAGCCGTGTCCGTGGCATGTTCCAAAATCGCAGACAGTATTGAGGAACAAGGACGCTGGAGTGATCCAGAATTGGAGAACATCATTGAGAAGCATAAACGCACTGAGGGAGAAGCAAGGTTACAACTGCTTAAGTTGCTGCGTTTCTTTAGGGAATTGCTGCGTACCCGCAAAGCAGATGCCAAGATGCTGGAGCGAATGAGCGATGCCCTGCGTACTGCCTTTGTCTCTCATCCTCCATTCGCTGTACGTGGCACAGCCATATACCGTACAGATGACAGTGGTTATATTGAGCAATTATGTGGTAATGTTGGAGAACCGGGGAGAAAGTATGACTTGTCCGCTAACGACGACAAACAACCGGATGATCCCAAGCGCATCCTGGTGATTGATTCTTACCGGGAGAATAAAATCAAGATTAACCTGTATGATGATTACCTTGAGAAAGAGTATCTGCTATGCTATCCTGTAGCCAAGAGGTATGTAATCACCGTTCACATTATTGGACATATTGAAGCGGATGAGGCGGTATTTCAGCAGATTGACCTACAGAATCGTCAACTGTTCAACGCCATCAACGATTTGTTAGGAGGCGAACCGGAATGAAACCGGAAACGAAAAAAATAAGCAAGCGCTGGGGCAGCGAAAAAAAGGTACGCCTCAGTTCTGCGCCCGAATCATCACGACCGGTTCCGGAACCCAAGGAAGAAGATCGTTTCCACAAGCCGGCCGTACCGCTAACAACCATTGGGCCCTCCCTGAAGGGCAAGGAAAGACCGTATAAGGTCATCCTTGAAAAAGAGGCGTTCTACGAAAAGCCTCAATATCTTGCTTAACTTCTAAACACATCATCAAACCTGCCGCTGAATCGGCAGTAATCCATAGGCCCCGCCGCCCAAGGCAGGGGCTTTTTTGTTGCTCATTTTCGTCAAAAACTGCTTCTACTCGTCGACCTGGTGCCATCGTGTTAAGGCAAGGCATCCTTGAATCATGATTGCAATTCATTGCTTGTAATTACTCTGTAGCAGACTGCATTGCATAAGCTTATTTGGTTTATGGCCTTAGGTTTCCTGCAAAACCCATAAATTATACCTTATTTTGGAGCAGGCTTGTCCTGTTTTATTGCTTTCAGCAAACTAAAGAAGACGAGGAATGATCGTTATAGTTCACGTCTTTCCTGCACTTGCTATTTCCAATTATAATATAAGAACATATGTTCTGTAAATAAAAAAGAGAAATATATTTTGACCTATAAAAATTTCAATAAGAGTTGAATAGCATTTAATTTTTTTCTGTAAAAAAACAGGCGACGCTAACTTAGCGCTGCCTGTTTCAGTAGTCATTATTTCGTAATTTCGTACTTATAAGCTGGGGCTGTCTAGATGAGACCGGACTGTTGAAGCAATCTGCGTATAATCACAGCTGTTTCGGCGCGGGTAATCGATTGATTCGGAGCAATTATATCTTTTCCACGTCCGGACACCAGTCCGGCGGAGATGCTCGATGCTACTGCTTCCTTCGCCCAACTTGCTACTTGCTCAGCATCCGCGTAATCAGACCATTGCTGAACGTTCCCGGCAGATGCAGCTGTTTCCATTCCAGTCACTGTCATAGCTCGTGCTATGAGCGCCATTGCTTCCTGACGAGTAATCTGTGCCTGTGGACGGAATGTTCCATCTTCATATCCATCGATTAGGCCATAGCTGGACGCTGTGTTCACAGCACCCGCGTACCACTGGCTTCCACTCACATCGTTAAAGGAGTTAAGCTGTTCTCCAGGTTTTAATCCTAATCCACGTACCAGGATAGCAGTGAACTCTGCACGTGTAACTCCACGGTTCGGTTCAAATGTGGTGTCCGTGATTCCCTCGATAACCATACGTGAACCCATATCATTCACTTCTGTCTTGGCCCAGTGTTGGGCTACATCAGTGAAGGTATGCGGGTGCCAGATAACGGCATACACACTGTTCGTCAAGCTGTTAATCTGCGCATGGTATACCCCATTCACCTGTGTAATTTTTGTGGGTACATGGCGCACAGTTCCTTCTGTATCCACTACAACACCTGTGGTGATCTGATTTAGATCAACGTTCGCTGCTAATGCAATCGTACGCGATACATAACTATTGAACTTATCCACACTCACGGATTTGCCATCGAAAGTGGCTGTTACTTTGAAATCAACTGGTGATCCCAGAAGAGTATATCCATTTTCCTGAGCTGCTGACTGTGCTGTCTGTATCACTGCTTCTGTTGGCTGTGAAATTTCGATTTGCAGTTTGATGTTCTCCAAGGAATTGTCAGAATTCACACCCAGTTGCTGCGCGAGCTTCTCAATATTAACCTGCTGTGCAGGTAACGTGTAAGAGGCAATATCCGTTTGAAGCACCAATACGGCTTGTTTGTCAGCCATGAGTTTGACTGTCTGGCCCGTCAGTTCACCAATAACCAGATCTCCTTGGCCATTACCTGTCAAAGGGATCGTGACAATGGCGTTGTTCCCCTCGGTTTGAAGTTTCTGTGCAATGAGAACTGCGTCCACTGTAAGGGTTACAACTTTTCGCCCGTTCACTTCAGTAGTGGCTAAGCTTCCAGCGTTCTCGGCCTTACCGTTCACTAGCACCTGAGCACCTGTAGATGGCGGAGTTACGACGGGATTAGTCACTGGTGTACTTACACTGTTTCCACCAGAACTGGAACCACCTGAGTTTCCATTGCCACCCGATCCGCCTGAACCATCACTATTGCGCTTGATGTTCAGCGTATATGTTTTCTTGCTTATTCCGTCCAATGCAGTTACTTCGATCGTAATTGTGTTCATACCACTGACTAATTGCACGACTGTACTGTTACCGCTGATACCATTAATTTTCACTACGGCTCCAGTTTGATCCGGTTTAACGCTAATTTCAGTCGTGCTAACTGAACTGCTGACTGTCGCTTCATATATCTCTTCTTCCGGGCTGAATGTCGGAGATAATATGATCGAAGGTAGAGCTATTTCACTCAATTTGGCATTGGTGATGTCAATTCGATTGATGTTAAGTTTATAGTCGTTACTGGTGCCGTCCTCCGCCTGCACATTAATGTTAACAAGGTTTGAGCCGTATACCAGATCCGTAACTGTGTATGTGTATATGCCATCCGTCATGGTTTCACCTGTAGCGCCTGTTACGTGTACGACTTGTTCTTCATTTGCTTTGCCTAGAGAGAAGTCTAAACTTGTCACGTCAGATTCAACATCTACGCGATAATCAAGCTCATCTACAGAGAAGTCCGGTGTCAGCTGCCCTGAACTTACCGTAAGGGTGGAGAGTGTTGCTGTAGATGACATCCATTTCGCATAAAGCGTAATATTTTGCGTCAAGTTCGTATTGAAGTCAAAAGGTTGAAGCAGTTGGCTATCCTGATACCATCCCGAGAACGTGTATCCTGCTTTTTCCGGAGCATCAGGATTCACTGCCGAGCTATTGTAGTTCACCTTTTGATTGTCAATCTCGGTTCCGCCATTCGATTCAAAACTAATATTTACATACAGTGGTTGCCACTGTGCATACAACGTCACATCACTATCGCTAATGGAGAATGTATCTGCTGCGCTATAGCTGGTTCCGCTACCATCTGCCGATGTATTCCATCCAATGAACTGATGATCTTCCTTTTCAAGCACTCCAGTGTTATCTAGCACAGTTACTGTTTCGTCTTTTTGATACTTATTGTTGTCCACGGGGACATTTCCAGTGATTGCGCCATTGGCATTGTAAGTCACTGAATGTTCTGTAGAGAGTGTCATGACCGTCAGCTTATTACTTTTTGAGTTGTCTATATAAGCTACATAGGGCATGCCATTTGGACCAAAGGCAAGTGAAGTTTCGTTTATTTGACCTGCGGAAAATGGCTTGCCCCCAACCATAGTCCATTGATTGCCATCCAGCTTCATCATAACACCCTGCGGGTCCATGCTATAGTTCACACTATTTCTGAAAGCCGTGTAAGGTACGCCTTGGGGATCAAATGCTAAAGACAGTTTATAAGTCGATCCTGTTGAGAAGCCCACGTTCCCTACCACTTCCCACTGGCTGCCATTCAGTTTCATTACAGTTGCTTTATAACTGTTGGAACCGTCTTGAAACGCAACATAAGGTACATTGTTCGGACCAAATGCAAGTGCAGGATATGATGCCGAGTCTGCTGTAAATGCTGCATTCCCCACATTTTTCCATAAACCACCTGCAAACTGCATGACAGTCAATTTATTATTGGTTGAATCTTTAAAAGCAAAATATGGAATTCCGTTAGCATCAAAAATAAGTTTGGACATCTCTAGTGCAACACCTGTCGTAAATCCGGCAGTCCCAACGGTCTCCCACTGATTTCCATTTATTTTTTTAACTGTCACTTTAGTATCTGCAGCATGATCTCGGTAGGCCACGTAAGGGGTATCATCCGGACTAAAAGCAAGTGTAACGTAAACTGCCGCTCCTGCTGAAAAACCAGCACTACCCACAATCTCCCATTGTTCTCCGTTAAATTTCATAACTGTTGCTTTACTTTCATTATCCCCATCCTGATAAGCTGCGTATGGAGTATTATGAGAATCAAATGCGAGCGATGAGGTGTTATGTATCACGCCAGTAGAGAAACCAGCAGGCCCCACGGTTTGCCATGCTCCAGAAACGTATTTTAGAACCGTTGCTTTCCCGCCATTGTCTCCATCCTTAAACATGGTGTACGGTGTACCTTCCCGATCAAAGACCAACGTAATATTCTCCGCCTGCCCTGATGTAAATCCAACTCCTCCCACATCCACCCATGTTCCACTTGCCGCATAAGCACGTTCTACACCTAACGCCTGAAACCCTGGAATTCCTCCAAAAATTAATGCAGCTACAATCAGCATCGTTATCACTTTTTTAAACCTCAGTAAACTTTTATTCATCACTATCGTCCTTCCACTCATCATATAAAATCCTTGTCCCTCGCGACTTCATCTCCGTCTCAACCTTACAAATCTACTTTCTAGCTACATAACGAGCTTGATAATATACCCATCAGACGTACATCCGTTGAAATATGTATTTTTTAAATATTAGTACTCCTTTCGTTGTGGATTGAAATTTTAAAGATAGTATAACGAGCTACTATAAACAAACTCTAAACAAAGGGAGTAAGTTCTCCTTTTATGTTCTGCATTTCGAATAGGTGAAGTTGCCTAAGAGCCTTATTACACAAAGGTTTTCATGTGATTTAAACGGCCTTAAAGAGAAAATGTAAATATTTTCAGATTGAAACCTGCATGACTCAGGATTATGCTGGCTATAATATAAACAGGAACGTTTGTTCCTAATTAGAACGATATATTTATGGCTAAGGAAGTGAACATATGACATCCTCAACTTCCGCCCCATCCCCTGCGGATGAAGACCATCGTCTGATTAAAGGTCTTGTTGTGCGCACGCTATTGCTGGATGTACTTGAACGAGATATTCGTACACTGGATACGCTGATGCTGAAGATGCCTGAAGTCTACATTCTGTCGCTGACCCGCATTCAGAACAATGTGCTCAAGGAGATGTTGGTCCTTCGTAAACAGATGAGAAACCGTGGTGTCAAAGTACTGGAAGAGAAACGTGAAGCAGATGGTATCGAAACTCTGTACATGTGCAGGGGGTATTGGCAACGGTTCTATATGCTGTGGACATTTGCACGCAATGAAGTCAAAAAAGAACTCATTCGGCATCTGCAGATGGACTTGGCGCAGACCTGATGCAACTTTGACAATATTGCACCCGGGTATACAACCCCTTCTATTGTTCATCTAAATCAGATGGATATGATCAACCTTCTCACCATCTAAAGTTACGTTTGAATCATTACAAAACGTCACTACCACTAATTGTTGATGTGCATTACTGCTTTAAGTGAGACTTAGAATATCCATCCCCAGCAAAACAAGTTGACCACGGAAGGTTACGTTCATTAAGATGGAATAGAGATATCCAACCATTCCAATAAGGCATGAATTGATTTCAACCGGATATACGCTCAACGTCTTATCAATCAAGGAGCTGTACTTCATGGATTTGAATACCCATTCGATTAAACAAACACCCGCACATACAGGCATTGCCGCAGATGTAACCGAACTGATCGGCCAGACACCTGCCGTTAAACTGAACCGACTCACAGGCAACGACTCCGCTGACGTATACGTGAAACTGGAATACTTCAACCCCAGTGGCAGCGTCAAAGACCGTGCCGCATACAATCTGATCGTTCAGGCTGAACTTGCGGGACACTTGCTACCCGGCGCAACCATTATCGAACCAACCAGTGGCAATACGGGCATAGGTCTTGCGATGAATGCCGCCGCCAAAGGATATAAAGCGATTCTGATCATGCCGGACAATATGTCCAAGGAACGCATCAATATCCTGAAAGCCTACGGCGCAGATGTGGTTCTCACCCCTGCCGCGGAGCGGATGCCAGGTGCGATTCGCAAAGCAAAAGAACTTCAGGCAGACATTCCGGGAAGTTTCATTCCGCAGCAATTCGAAAATCAGGCGAACCCGGACATTCACCGGATCACGACGGCTCCCGAGATTATGCAACAGATGGAAGGAAAGCTGGATGCCTTCATCGCGACGGCGGGAACTGGTGGAACCATTACCGGGACGGGAGAGGAACTGCGCAAGCAGTTACCCGATATCCGCATCTATGCGGTGGAGCCCAAAGGTTCTCCGGTGTTGTCCGGTGGCGAGCCCGGACCACACAAGCTCGTCGGTACAAGTCCGGGGTTCATTCCGGACATCCTGAATACCGACGTGTGGGATGCCATCATCCAGGTGTCCGATGAGGACGCACTGGAGACGATGCGGCAGCTTGCTGCCCGGGAAGGGCTGTTACTCGGCCCTTCCTCTGGGGCTTCGGTGTGGGCCTCCCTTCGCATCGCGAAGGAACTAGGGCCGGGGCACCGAGTGCTCTGCATTGCGCCGGATACCGGGGAACGGTATTTGAGCATGGATATTTTTTAACACAGCAAAAATCTATGCACATCAAAAAGGGGCTTCCATGTCCCATAAGTCATGAGCATAACAGAGGCCCTTCTTTATTATCGCTCATTTCATTTAGTGTTCATTTAGCGTTCATTGGTTCTAATGAACCTGGCACACGCTATTCTCACCTATTTGCGCAGGTCTGACGTGTAACGAATCACAGCGACGTTATTTCTCCAAATTCGGTCGATTTACAGGCTTAAAAGATATTTTCGGTGGGATAACGTTACTGAGATTCGTTAGAATTTACATCTCTTCATTATCACCCTAATAAGGTGCGGTGGATTCGTTAGAATGTTGAAGCGATTGGGGTAGCGAGAAGCGAGGGAAAATCCCTCAAAAAAAAGGGAAGAGAAGTACTTTGAAGGAACCAACAAAATAAAATATAAGCTCTTGCTCCCATACGAATGGTGAATCCGCAGAGAACAAGAACTTATTTTATCAAGAAACCTTATCATTAAAAATAAAGCAAGAACATTTAACGTAAACTGTTTAGTGTATCAGGGTTGTCCATTCCACACCTTCAGGAAGCAGAGCCGCAATGCGGTCTTTGGCTTCCTTTTTGGTATACAGCGATTCATCGAGAATGACCGCAGAACCGGAATCCGTGCTTGTCCGAATCAGACGTCCGAGACCTTGCTTCACACGCAAGAGCATATACGGAAGATCGATCTCTTCGTATGGTGCTGCCGACGCACTGCGTTTTGCATTGAAGACAGGGTCCTGTGGTGGATACGGAAGCGACCAGATCATGACATTGGATAATGACGGTCCTGGAACGTCCAGTCCTTCCCACAGATTAACGGAGCACAGCACACTCTCCTCATCCTGCTGGAACGCCGCGATCAGATCACTGATCTCCCGGTCGCCCTCATACATAAAGCGCAAACCTTCTGCTTCAGGTACATGAACGATGTCCTGTTTGAACGCGCGTAGTTCTTCCATCGTACGGAACAGAATCAGCGCACGTCCTCCACTCTCCTGGAGTAACGACACCGCATCACGCATGCGATTTTCGTTCTCCGGGTGACCCGGCACAGCTTCATTGGTAATTTTCATCTTCATTTTGTCCGCATAATCATACGGGGAAGCTACCGAGAACGATACAAAATCATCAATGCCCAGGCTGTCCGCTACATAACGGAATGAACTATCCACAGATAACGTTGCAGAGGAGAACACGATTGGAATACCTGTGTTGAACACCCGCTCGTTCAGCATTTCCTTCACGGTACGCGGCATGATCGATAAGGTTGTCTCATCCTCGCTCTCTTCCGCCCAACAGATGTAACCATCTTCCTTGCGGAACAAGGCAAGTGCAGACTGAATCATGTCCAAATGTTCTTCCACGACACGCATCTGATAACCATCCAGCGAGAACAATCCGCTCTCAAATACCAGTTCCTCACCGATCGCATCCAGCACACTCGTCAGACGTTCAATCTCACGCAGCAGTGGCGGCTCTACCCGAACTTCTTTCCGTTCCGATCCCGGAATCGCCACCGTATACGTATCCAGCAATGCAAACAGTCGCTCACTGCTCTCAATCGCTTCATCCACACGCTCCGCGAGGGATTCACGAATCTCACCTTCAAGCAGGCGAGTCACGAGTTCCTCGAAGATGCGGTGTTTCAATTTGTAGCTCAGTGCGTTCAGGGCTGCTTCTTCCAGCAAATGTCCTTCATCAAATACAACTGAGCTGTGATCAGGCAACAGGGGCAGTTGTCCCTCGCGTTTGCGCGCATCGTAGGTCCAGACATGCTCCATGTAATAATCATGGGAACAGATGATGATGTCTTTGGAACGACGGTAATGGTCACGCGATAGCGTCAGGCCGCAGCGTTGACGTTTTGGACAAACAAAACAATCCTGGAACGGGTCCCAGTTGATTTTATTCCACTGACGATCATTCAGATGTGGATACTGTTTGCGGTCACCATATGGATGGAAGGCCTGAAGTGTACCCGGCGTGTTCACAAAATCCGGCAGACTCTCATGCACTTCTTCAATAACAGGCGCATCCTCATCCGCAAATCGCATCGCACTTAATTTGTTCAGACAGACGTATTGGTCCGGTGACTTACCCAGACGTGCGTCCACTTCCAAGTCCAGATGTGCAGCCAGCTTCGCAATATCTCCGCCGGGCTTCACAAGCTGTTCAATCAAGGACTCATCGGCACAGGCGATCACTGCCGGTTTGCCCGTATAACGTGCATAACAGACCGCGTAGAGCAGATAGACTAACGTCTTGCCTGTTCCGACACCGGCCTCCGCCATAATGGTCTTTTTATCTCCATAGGCCCGTTCGAGCTGGTACGCCATAAAAATCTGTTCATCCCGTACCTCGAAGCCGGACTCTGGCAAAATATCGTAAAAAACATCGGCAACCCATTCCCCAAGACGGGATACAAAAGGTTCAGCCGGATCATATGCAAAAGGATAACGTTGTGTAGACAATCCTAGGTCAGCCTCCATTCTTAGACAAAGCGGTCCAATTTCAATTTTCCGTTCCAAAAAGGCCGCTGGGCAAAAGTTAATTATCTCACGTCATGACGTGAATGACAACTTTTTTTTGACACGATAAATGAAGGACGTATTTTTTGCAGTCACCATTGCTCTTTTCCCCATCGTCATCGGTTGATACCGAGGTTGATTTTGGTGGATCAAGGGTGTGTTTGAGTGTCATTTATGGACAAAAGAGAGCCTTATTACATTCATTTGGGAGGATGGGCTGTTAAATGAGGGCGATGAACCGATGGCAGGATTATATGACACCTGTGCAATACATGGCGTTCGAACCGGAGAAGCCTGCTACGTCAGCTTGTGCACCAATCTGAGCAAATGATTATTGATGATAACGTTTACAACATTTACCATGAAGCTGTGCTGTACAGATGGGTTCTGTCCAATCGCAATGACTTACCCCAATGATTCACCTGTCCGGTACAAAGCAACAGCAGCTCACGCATTCTATTTCCCATTAACCAAGGAGGTCTACGTAATGAAATTATTTCCATCCACATCTACTCATGTATCTGCACGATCTGCCCGTTCTCTGAAGGAACGTTCCCTCAAATCCAAAATGGCCCAACTCTGTCTGAGTGCCGCGTTCCCTCTATTATTGATTGGTGGTGGGTCGGTTGGTGCGGCGGAACTGATCGAGAGTAGCTTGCAAAATAACCCATCAGAAGCAGCCGCCACCTCAAGTATGACACTTGCTGCGGGTGATCTCTATGTCTCCCCTAACGGCTCAGCCAGCAATCCGGGTACGATCAACAGTCCAACGTCTCTGGCTAACGCATTAACCCAGATCGCACCGGGCAAAACGATCTATCTACGCGGCGGTACCTATAACTTCTCCCAGACCATTACCATTGAACGTGGCAATAGCGGCACATCGAGCCAACGCAAAAACCTGGTGGCGTATGGATCGGAAAAACCAGTCTTTGATTTCTCAGCCCAAACCTTCGCTTCCACCAATCGTGGACTGCAAATGTTCGGAGACTACTGGTTCGTCAAAGGGCTTGAGGTGAAGGGTGCAGGCGATAACGGCATCTTCATCGGAGGCAGCTACAACCGCCTGGAGCAGATCGAGGCTCATCACAACCGGGATACGGGTATTCAAATGGGACGTTATGCTTCCACAGCCGCCAAGAGTGAATGGCCTGCATATAATGAAGTGATTCGTTCCTACTCCCACAACAACTATGATCCGGATGACGGCGAGGATGCAGACGGTTTTGCGGCCAAACTGACCGTAGGCCCGGGCAATGTCTTCGACGGTTGTATTGCGGCTTATAACGTGGACGATGGCTGGGATCTCTATAGCAAAACGGACACAGGCGCCATCGGCGCGGTTACGATCCGCAACAGCATCGCCTACGCCAATGGCGCAACCGCAGACGGCACTTCTACCTCCAACAGTGATGGCAACGGCTTCAAGCTGGGCGGCGAGAAGATTGCCGTGAATCATATCGTTGAGAACAATATTGCGTTTAATAATAAAAAGCATGGCTTCACCTACAACAGCAATCCCGGCTCGATTCAGATGAAAAACAACACCTCCTGGAACAACGGGCAAAGCAACTTTGCCTTTGATGTAGGCACCCACATCTTCACCAACAACCTGTCCTTCCAAGGCGGCGCCAGTGACAAAACAAGCGGAACCGACGTCAGCAGCACCAACGTCTGGTGGAAGAACAAAAAAAGCGAGAACGCCAAAGGCCTGCTCGCCAGCGCAGCCGACTTTGTCTCCCTCGTGCCTTCGGTAACGCGTAGCGCGGACGGAACACCTGTCTTGGGTAATTTCCTGAAGCTTGCGGGTGGCAGTGATTTGATTGGCTCAGGTACGCCATCGGGTACAAATATTGGGGCCAGATAGGTTGTAGTGTAGGTGGAGTTTGAGTAGGACATGTGTGTTGAGTGCACATATGGATTAAAAGACGCTACGGAATAAACATAAAATCCCCTTCTCTATGCCAGCCAGATTGCCGGTGTTGGAGAAGGGGATTTTTGAGTTGCTATACATACCCTGCTGACTTATAAATTGATAGATACTCACGGTTTGCATAAGACCTCAATAATGAGTTTACCGCCTGTACGAAAACCTTGCTCAAACGCTGCTTCAACATACATTGATGTGGATTGTCCGATCAGGTCTACCAGTTGTTCCAAAGCATCGTATTCGTTATCGGTAAGCTGTGTTCTGTAGTCTTGCATCAGGTCCGATATCTGGCGATTGATCTCCTGATATTCAGCTTGCTCAGGATGAATCGACTCGTCCAACCGCAAGTTCCCGTGAAACAAATCTTCAATCAGGTTTGACATGTTATCCCCACCTAGTCTTTTTACCAACTATTCTCACTATACTTTAGCGGATTTTCCGCTAAAAATCAATAGCGGATAACACGCTAAAGTATGATGTTGGAGAGGTGATGATAATGTACGCTCGTATACGCAATTTGCGTGAAGACAAAGACTTATCCCAAACACAAATGGCCACCTATCTTGGCTGTAGTCAACGTGTTTATAGTAACTATGAACGTGGCGAGTTGGACATTCCAACCGCTATATTGATTAAGCTGGCTGACTATCATCAGACAAGTACAGATTATCTTTTGAATCGGACGGATGTAAGAAAGCCTTATCCATCAAATTGATTTGGCTTGAACTTCATATACCCGTGGCTAAGTCCTTTCATGCTGAAAGCAAAGCCAAACTAGTACCCTGGTAATGTATTCATCCTTTCAAACTTGCTATGGGCGTTCGTTTGTAAGGATCATCAATCATAAGATAGAACTCTCTATAGATGAATGTCGGCGTATTAATCTTTTTCTATTGACCAACCATTCCTTAACAGCACGGGGACGTGGATTTTTTGATGTATTTCCAAGGAACAAGTTGATTCATATCCTCTTCTCTCCTGAACCAAATTGTCGCAGGGTCAACAGCTACGATATCAATCACATCGTTACAACGTTCGTTAAGAATTACTTCACCAGCACAAGCTCCACGCACCATGATCATAATCCGCTGAATCGTATCAAGCTTGTCCAGCGACCTTCCATTCTGATAACCAGGCGAGGGAAGTGGAGAATCCAGTAAGTTCTTGATTGCATCTAACGATTTCTGCCATTCTAAGTTGGCGTGTCTCCCATACGCAGAAAGTTGTAGAGCGCATGCGAAATATCGGGATGAACAGACACTACTGCGGCCGAAAGAACTGAATTCGCAAATGAAAAAATGGCTTTAAGATACCATTTCAATGTTTCACCAGACATAAAAATAGAAGGTAGGAAAAGTTTCCTTACCTTCTACATTTCTTCATACTTCTATGGATTTATAATATCATCGAGTTACTATAGTGTTACTACGGATTTAATCAGTAATCCTCATACATTCATCCCCCAATTATTTAATTTGGGACTTCGTATTCCGATATTAAATTCAAAGGAGGAGATATATGTTTTATACTAAAGTGCAATCTCTCGAAGAGTACTTAAATGCAATAAAAATAAAAAATCCTGAGCACGTAGAGAAAGTAAGAATAAGCCTGGGATACATAGTGCATAATTCCGCGAAGCAAGGAATAAACGTTGAAAACGAGCTGAAGAATATCCGAACCCACTATCAAGCTCAATTATCACTAGGGGGTGCCCAAAGCAATAATATTGCAATTTTCGCTGTTTTAATTAGCTTGATTGTCGGATTTTTTAGTATAGTTCCTTCTTCAGTACCAGAAAAGTTACTATTTATTCCTATGTACTTGTTTATTCTTTTTATTATGATTGGCGCAACTCAAACTAACAAACGGTTTAATAAAAAAGTAGTCACATACACTATTATCTTGCAAATTATCGATGAGTTATTAGAATCCAAAGACTTTCATTAAATTCACAACTCATCCTGCTGAAGCTTGATATCCAACTCGATGAGACGTTCCAAATCCTTTACAGTCTGCATCTTTTTTATTTTCAGACTGTAGGTCTTTCAACCACTGGGCAATCCATGCCTTGACGATTTTACGATACTGTTCCTTTGACTCAAGGATGCCCTCCATGACTTCAAGTTCGCGCTACAACAAAGTTTCATCTGCTTCTCATGTGTATCCCTCAGCTTTCCGTTATGATGGAATGCAAAAAAAGCGGCGGAGTCGATAAATGCCGCGCGCGACGGGACGCTATCTCAGCCGGGGGATACCTTGGGTAATAAGGAGTACGTTAGCGCGTCCTCCTTTTTTTATTTTTCCAACAAAATTAACCGCTTTATCTAAGACCGAAGGTTACCTGTGTTTTATTGAGTTTTAAATATGCGCTCTCTGTGATATTCCAAGTAAACCTTGTGCCGCTCTAGGAGATTTACTTTCATCTCTTCATGTACGTTCATCAATATCTTATTATGGGCTTCAAGTAATGGAGAGACCAAAATAAAGCCGTCATCACGAAAACTTATTAGACCCTTATCAAAAAGGATGTCATGGGTTGGACATAGTAGAAAACCGTTATATTGATCGAGTCTTTCTTTGTTACTAGACACACTCCAAGGCTTTGTGTGGCTAGCTCTTAAAAGATTCGGATTATCAATCCCACACAACTTACATTTTTCCTCAAGTGCTCGTAATCTCTGTTTGAAAATACCCTGACCGATTCTGTTTTTAACAATTTGCTCCCTAACTGTCTCTTGCGGCTCATCTGAAACTGCAATTATTTCAGCTTCAATTAATTCATCTTCGCTTTTTTCAACGGCGACAACATCATTCAATTTAAGTTCTAGCAAGGAGAATAAGTAGTCAGCAAGTTGATATGTTACCTGAAATAGGTATCCTGTATTTCTTCGGCCTAATGAATTAAAAGGGGCGTACTTTTCACCTTGTAAAGCTAAAATATCATCCATGTAATCCTTGTATCTAAAAGGTTTATCCACTTGAAAGTATCTTGCAGCAACTTTCCATCCGTCATTCTCCCATAGATCAACTTCTGCAAGATCGGCAGGCTTAGATGACTCTATAAAACCATTCTTGGCAACAATAATTGATAACAATTTACCATTAAAACTATTAAAAATTACGTCCCCTTTTGATACTAAGTTCATGGAATTCCAGTGATAGAAGGTCTGGCCTTCTAAATTTGCTTTAGGAGCCCATAAGAATTCCTTGTTTTGAAACACTAAGAAATATCTCATGAAGTTCCTGACCTATATCGTTTATATTTAAGTTTCTAGTTCGACATAATGCAACAAATCTCCTATCAAAATAGTGATTCGAAAACTACTAATTAATTGAACTTAACTGAAAATAAAAGTACAGGCTTTATACCAGGTACTCATTGTATAGATGTTTGATTACATCGCATAACTTCGGATAAATCTCCACGGTCCTGCAAGAAGATCGATCCAGCTGATTACAAGTCATCAGCTTGGAGGCGCTGCACCCAAGTCGGCTGATGGCCACCTACTACATGCTTGTTCGATCGTTCCAGACAATCGGCTCAACATAACCGATTTCCTCTATGCTGCGACGAAGCTTCTCATATTCCGGATCGCCTGGCTGAAGGTCGATTCTCGGGATATATACTGCTGCATTAATCTGATCGATCGGCACGATTCTCATGTTCATATCTATCACCTCAAATTTTAATAGCAACAAAAAAAAGCACCCGAAGGCGCTCTCATTCTTTCATTCTTTTCGCTTCTTCCTGCATTGCCCGGAATTTTGCAATATTGTCGATTTTACCTTTCAAACCAGCGAGTGCTGTCTTCTAAGTGTCATGTCATCAACATATTCATCGCCCGAATTCGAAAATGCTTTATGCTGCCCATTAGAAATCCTTTGCACATGAATATAATAACCCTCGTAAACTTCCATATAACACCTCCACCACAAATATATTATAAATCCCAATATACGACAATAATTGTATTGAGTTGGTTTCAACGTTCGGGTGAGCTTCATATCCGTGCGTAAGCTCACTCAGCGCCTGTTCTCAGCTCTCAAAATGGCTAACCCCTACAAACGTAAGTTCTCATGCTGTGATGCTTAAAATGGCTAACATTCTGTCATAAGGAGGAAAAAGAAAAAGCACCACAGCGGGTGCTTAAAATTCAAACTTTGCTTTATTTGGTTCTTTGACGTATACCAATACACGGATTTCGCCTGCAAAGCCTCCTGATAAATACAAAAATTCTCTTGAGGTTACGATATATCGTTTTCCTTCAAGAGCAACACTGTCACCAGTATTGGGAACCGGCACAAATTCAGAGTCATAAATCATATCTTGCTCGTTAATTCGATCTCCAGAATCATTCAAAAACTGTAACTCTAATTTCATTTCTTTCTACACCTCCTCTAACACTATCAAAACATGCTAGGGATATTTTACCTCTTTAGGACAAACAGGTCTACTACAGAACTGTTTCACCCCATTCCATCTGCCCCATACATAACCTCTACATTGCTCGGGCTGTAATTTGGATATGTATTGGACAGGTGGCTCTTTAATAGCTACAAAGCGCGTACTTCTAATCAATGAGCCTGCCACCACCTTTAAATATCCTCAAAACCGCCCTTCATATTTACAATCACTTGAGAATCTCGGCGTAAAAAAGCCATCGGGTTATGGATGGCTTTAAAATGGATATAAACATTCCCTCCCTGAGATACAAACTCAAATCGCCGTCTGTAAGCACAGTGTTCTTTTCAAATCAAAAGTAGTCACATATCGAGGTCATTCGTACCCGCACATCCCCCTCCAGTGCCTTCATGCTTCCATACTATCGCCAATATTTCTATCCATTTCTTTTGTGTTTGCACCCTGGAGAGCTTTTTCATAAAGTAATCGATACATTCTTCGCACTTCTGTTTTACTTAAATCTCCGTTTACTTGAGCCTCTTTTATATAACTCAAAATACCTTCAATTTCAGGGTCAAGCTTTTTCTTTTTAAACATCTCTGGGAAAGTAGTGATCAAAACCCCAAATAAAACCCAGCCAATGTAATTCATCTTTGTGATATCCAAAATGTTTTCCATCCTAGATAGTATAGGTTTGAAGACATCTGACAGGAAGTATAGTACATTCCCCAACAAAAATCCAAGACTAGTTTCTTTAGGATTATATAAGAATAGAAAATCTATTGCTTTCTTGGTAAAGGATGATATTTGATCCTTCAGCTGTTCGTTCAAGCTCTTTCCCCCATTGCAATATTATCCAAATCTTTGTATAAGTCTTCTTTAGTTTCTTTAGGAAAGATTTCTTTCTTTCCCTTGAAATTATTATCATTATCTTTAGAAGTTATGAAATAGAGCAACTCTCTTGCTTCATACTCATTCGATCCATAAAAACCTTTTCTTATACGATACTCTAATATCTTCTGATTAAGAAAGACTAGAAACAACAAAAGCACAAACAAAATAGTCCAAAAATTATTAATATCTCCTCTATTTACTATGACAAAAACTCCAAAAGCAAGAGCAATAAATAAGTAGGCTAAAGAAGTATTTTTAGCTTTGTAATCGACTAAGAAATTAACTATTGTAAGTTCTGGTAACCTTTTTTTTAAATCTACCTCACTAATTGCTTTATTAAATTTTTGCACAGCAGTAACAGCTTTCAAAATGTTATCAACATTTGATTGCTCCAGTGAGCCTACCACTGATTTAATTGTAGAACGGCCTACAGTTCTTCTTATGTACCATTTCATTTTGTTATTTCTGTCTCTGTCAGGTAAATCCATACCGCTAGTTAAATAATCAAGCAGTTTCTTTCTTTCATCAGTAAGACGTTTGTAATCTCGAAAACTTAACGCTGTTAGAACTGTAGATAATGTAGCGGTTATTACTGATATGATTAATACGATCGAAGACATCATTCTAATTTCCCCTCCTCATAATAAGATATCTTACCATAAATTAGTATGCTAACACAGTAGGAATTTTATATGCACGGTCACGGATTTACTGAACAAAGTTCACCATTCATTACGTCCAGACAAATAAAAAATGCACCCGAATGAGTGCATTGTGGTTTAAACTACTGAGCGACTGTCACATACCGTTTTCAAATGTTCAAGCGCTGGCTCTAAATTTGTTTCATTTGTAGATGACCAAGGGTACGGAAAGTTTGTTGATAGCGTCCCCCTGCGATTCTTCCGTAATAATAGCCGTCATCCCCTAGAGCAACCATTACTTCCCAATTAAAAACCATCGCACGTCCAAGTACATCTTCTTTTGTAATTTGGTAGAAATATTGTCTGATCTCATTCATGAATTCTCACCTCCATAGATAATTAACTCAACAAATGAGCTTTCATTCCTTTTACAAAAAGACCTTTTGGGACCCGAACCCACAGTTTCCTGAAAGGCCATAATAAAATGCGGTGATTTTACCCGCTTTCCCCACGTCCACACCGCCACATCTGCAAGAAGTCAGAAGACTCTCGCCGGGTCACTCAGCATGGTTGAGTCCTGAGGCGATAACGGGCACCAGGCGCACCGGAGAGGGCTTAACCTCTCTATGTACCTAGTGTATTGCTGTTTCACCGTCATTCAATTGCCAACATACTGTAAATTCATCTCGCTTTTCAGATGGATAGAACATTCCACAATCCTTTAGTTTGTTGGCTATGCCAGTTTTACTATCTCAACTATATGATTGGGATATCGAATCTTCAGTTTATCTCTTTATTGACACACTACTTATTGACGGAAGCATTATAGATTGATGTGCTCCCATCATATATTCACCGAAGGTGAGAACATATGCGTCCGCTCTATCTGGTGACTTGAGACCACGTTTTTCATGTCCTTTTTGCTTTCAAGGAGTATCTTCCCCTTACTAGTCATTGACCATTTTCTTGTATCGCTGATGACCGCCGACCATATGCCCAGTACGTTCGTTCCTTTATGCTACGGCGAAGCTTCTCATATTCAACATCACCAGGTTGAAGGTCAACATGGGATTTGTAAGCTGCTGCATTAATATGATCGATTGGTATAACTCGCAATTCCATGTTTTCTCCTCCAATAAAAAAACACCCAACAGGGTGTCTGAACATTAAATAGCTCCATTACTTCTTAAATTAATCATGATTTGTGGATTATCTTCTTCAACACTGTAAAAGTACACTTCGTCTACGTTATTTTCTATGTCCCATTTATCTATGCTAGGATCATTTGTTGTAATCAATATAACTTTTCTTGAATTTGTACTCTCCAGCTCAGTTAATAGTGCAGCATATCGTTTAGAATCATTCAACACTGTTTGAACTGGGAAGAATACAGTAAATGTACTCTCATTTCCTCGGGGATTGGATTTTGTAGCATTTACGTAACTGTTTATATTTACAGTCATCTTCCCTAGTTTATATACAGTTGTTGACTTTATTGCATTTGGTAGAAGCTTCTTATTAAATGCTCGGTTAACAAATTCTGATATGTCTGGCATAGAAGACGTTCTTATAATCCCTCTATCGAACTTTTTATTTAAACAAGACAATACCACTTTTAATTTGGCGATATCATCATAGCCTTTTACTAAGAGAAGTTTTTTTGTGTCATCACTCAAAAAATCCAAAATAGTATCAATTGCTTTCTTTGCGTCACTCATAGGTTCACGCCTCCTTCTCCTTGATAGCTTAAACTTCGTCAAATAGGAGGGGATTACCTTTAATGTAAAAAATGCTGTGAGATTTTTCGTCTCTTGCAGTTTACAATCTTCTTATTTGTGTTGAGTTGGTTTCAACGTTTGGATGACCATTCTATTCATGCGTACGCTCACTCAGGTGCTGTTCTCCGCTCTTCAAAGGAATGATCCCTGCAAACGGACGTTCTCATGTTAAGAAGCTCAGAATGGCTCATGTCTTGTCCTGTGAGAGTTAAAAGGAGATTGCCTGTTATATTACTCTCAAAGTATTTTCCACTTATTATCTACATAACTTATTACTCCCTTAAGTATCATCGACTCCAAGTAGAACAAGCGTAAATCAGAAGGTTCAAGATCAAGGTATAATGCTAATTCTTCAGTAGTTAAACCGTCATCTCCCGCAATCTCAAGTTGAGTAATAATTCGGTTTTGAATCAATGTTTCTCTGATTGTTTGGTTCTTGATTTTTTTACTTTTTGAATAGTTATAATCACTAATAATTTCGTTATAGTTTTTTACAGATTCAACTTTGTTTATCGCCTGATTAAGCTTCTCCTTGGTTTGTTCAGTTGTGCTATCAATTTCTTTTGTCTCTTCAAGGATATCTGTAAGCCCAGCTAGCTCAGAATTAATTTGTTTGTTTGCATTACGCAGATTCATGAAATGATTCTCATCTTTAAAATCACTTGGTGCGTAAAGAACATCATGTTTAAATACTAAGACCAAAAAAAATGCTGCGACCAAGCCAATAGGAAACAACATGACGAACCATACAAAAACTCTTTGAATTTCTAACGGAAGGCCAAGCAAAACCGTTGTACCAGCCAATTCAGCGATACCCGCAAAGATTGCTATTATTGTAAGTGGGTTTTGAACCTTGCTCTTATTATTCATATTTCCAACTCCCCCGAACAATAATAACTTGATTTCCAAAATGATACAATATGTGACAAAGTGTTAGTTCTTAGTACAAACGGGTTTACTACAGAACTGTTTTACTCCATCCCATCTTTTCCGTGCACAACCTTTGCATTTCTCCGGTTGCTTGTTGGGGCGAAAGAGTATTTCTTTCGTCTTCTGCTGATCACTTGAATTCCTCGAATAAAAAAAGTCGATCCAGTGAAGGAACGACTTTAACGTGATATGTATGTTGTTGATGTTAAGCTTGCTTCAGGAATTCCCTTCATCTGCGAACATCCGAATGACATTTTTACTCTTTATTGCTCATTAAATTGATTATGCACTCGTCTTTACATTTGCCGTTTTCTTTGAGGCAGATAATTTCTCTTTCATAACAAGCAACATCTCAACCAATTCATCCCGAGCTATCAGCCTTACCCCGTTTGATTTTGCAAGCTGATATGCCTGTTCTGTATAATTGCTATTTGTTACAACCCATGCTCCATTTGCTCTGTAATGTGCCTTGGCTCCTTGAACTTCTTGTACAGCTTTCAACCCAACATTTTTCTTATAACGTTTGGCTTGAACAACTATCCTTTTACCATCTTTGGAGATAACCAGATCGGCACCGTAATCACCTGCAGCTTTTGTTACTTCTGCCTTAAACCCTTGTGATCGAAACAGATGTCCAAGATAGTGCTCAAATTGCACTCCATCCATTTTATCGATCTCGGCTATTCCTGACCTCTTAAGTCGTTCAGAACGCTTCTGCTGGATGATAACCATCAAAACAATAATACCAACAACCCCAAGAAATCCAACGACTAGAGACGCTTGCCAAGATTTTGTTAAAGAATATGTACCTACAATACCTCCCAGCATTGCCATACCAGCTAATCCTTGAAATAGCTCTTCTTCCTGTTTAGCCTTACTTTTCCTTCTTGCCATAACTCTTCCTCCAAGCGTGTGAAATCTACTATAACACATTTCGACAACTGGGACTAATTTCCTGCAATAAATATAAAAAACGAGAAGACGATCCGTCATATGATGAGGTGAAGTTATGCATCTTGTTCTCGCCTTATCCACATAATTACTTTTGAGAATTATAAAGATTTTATTGATTCTATAGATTGTATAACACTTCTTGCTATAGGTATCAGATAACTATCTAAATCAAAATTACCCAAATCATATAAATTAACATCTCTGTCAACATGAGCCCCACCATTCTTATTAGCTTGAGAACGAATAAGATTCATAATTGATGTTGATGTAAAAATTGGTATTCGAACTGTTTCATTATTATCATAATTACTTATATCGATCTCACATGATTCGCCACACCTCTTACATTGAAAATATAAAATTGTCTGTGCAGTTGATGAAACACTCATATTGTAATGCTCTTTCTTAACAGAATGATGCTGATTACATTTAGAACAAAAGATATTTTTAGGAAATGGAATACGGATAGTTACTTTACAAATTTTTTGTTCTAACCACTTGTCCATTGGAATTTTTGAACTATCAGAGAACATGTTGTGAATATTAATTATCTTTATACCTTCTAAACTTTTAAAGTCGTCGCTTAATACAGGAAGTTTTAAATCATCATTTATAGCTGATTTTATTAAAGGATTTTCATCGCACAACATAAGTCTCAATTGTACAGCGATAACCTTTAGAAATGCCTTTCTACCTTCCATCTGAATTAGTTGAATGCTTCCATTGATAATGTCAATACTTTCTTTTAATTGCTCCTCAAGTCCTTTTTTACTCCTTTTAAAAACAACTGATTTTATTCTCATATTTCACCCCTTCTTCAAACTTCATCATTAAATAATAATAGCATTAAACCAATAGCTCGGAAGATTAATTAATGACATCTTGTCCTCATGAAAAGCTTGGGATTAGGCATATATGGAACATCCTTACTTACCTTTTTACTACTACACCTCCTATTCGCGGTATCTACAATCTTGATCAGGCGAGTAACTGTTCCTGTAACCCCCTATAAGCTTATTCGCCTCATATTTAGGCATCTTCACCCCCTCTCTTCATACTTGGAATCTCGGCGCAAAAAAGAGTTACGATAACATCGTTACTCTTTTGAAGAATTATGAAGAACCCTAACAATTCTATCAATATAGAATCTTATAAGAAGTCTTTCTAGATATTCACCAATAATTCTTTCATGAGAAATCTCTATATCCTCCATTAAATATTCAAGCTCTATTGAGTAAGTATAATTTTTGACCTCTGCCACATAAACCTCAAGATCAATAAAATTATAATGGAAACCTAAGTCATCTTTAATATAGTCAACCAACCTGGATCGTTCATTAAAGCTTATTTCTTTATTTAAATTAAAAAGAATTGAAACAGTCTCAGTTTTAACTGATGTACTAGTTGTTATTTTTTTGTTTGGATAAGTGAAATATCGTTCGTCGTCCCCATTTAAAAAACTATAAAACCGATTAGACTTTTCATCTGAGTCATATCTTGTCAGGCTTTCACTATCATGTCTCTTTAATGCCTCTATACCTTGAATAGCCCCACTCATTTTGTCAGAATCTAAGTGAATCTGGAGTTTTAAATGGTTTTCAGCGTTCTTAAGGAATTGTTCAGAATTGTACAAATAAAATAATTTATTACCGCTTTCCTTTTTAAACTCTTGAATTAGTTCAGGATGAGGCCCTTTCTTTTCTCCTTTTACTTCCAAGATCCAATCCTCTTTACCGTCATCAGTAACAAGTATTATTGATTTAATTAAAGCTTCCTTTGATTTGTCAAGGATCTGCTTCCAATATATATAGTCACCATACTCGTCTTTATAAATGATACCATCAAAGAGTGTTGTTCTTCCTTTTTTTTCTTTTATATCCTCAAATCCAGGAGGAATTTTGCTTTGATAACGTTCTTCAGCCGTTTGAAATAATTCTTCAAGTTCTTTTTTAGTATACGCTTCACCAACATTATCCTGAATTAATTGAGACAATTTATCCTTGATCTCGCTTAACTCAGGTTGAGACTTCATCTGGCTTGCCAAATCATCCTTAATAGTTTGCAAACATTTTTCTAAAGACTGTTTCATTAAAGTAGAATCAATGTTTGAATGTCTTAATTTATCAAGTTCGTTAATAAGTTTGTTAATCGATTCTGTGCACTGCTTCTCAAACCTACTATAAGCATTTTTTTGATTAAACATCTCATCATAGATATGTTTGTGATACTCTAAAGCAACTTGATGAGGAATCCAAATTCTGTCTTGGATACTTTCCATTATATTAATTAAAGCTTCCCTGGATTCCTTTGGGTATCTATAAAGATTAAGAAGCGTATTTGCGTCAAAAACAAATGTGCATTCTGACCAAAGATTTTCAAAATCCTCTGTTGATGGAGCGTAGAATCCCGAAAATTTATTTCGCATAGAATCTCCTCTTTTTACTGTTTCTGAATAGGTAATATTCGACAGTAAGAATTTGAATCCTTTTTTAGATTCTATAAATCGACAATAAATAAAAAGGATTATCAAAATTCTCTGATGCTCTACCTTTGATATTAAATATTTTGGACAACTATAAGACAACACAGCAAAGTCGTACTCTCAAAAATTAAGGAAGGAACAGTCAACCACAAAAAAGAGCATCCCAAAGGGATACTCATTTAATATTTTTCCCATATTTACGAATCAACCAATCCAAATCTCCATTCGGAATGTAACCATCTTCATCTACTTCGTAGCCATCTTCAATTGCGAAAGGCAGCACCATGAGCGCTTCTTCATAAAGGTCCACATGCAACCTTCTTATTATCTTTACCAATGAATATTTGCCTACACCATGCTCTAGTAATTTCCCCAAAAGCTTGTTAAGCCCGTCAGGACCGGTATACCAGTGGAGATGTCCGTCTGCTAAATTATCTTTGGATCTATTTTCTAAACATTGTTTAGTCCACCTACCGTGAACAATTCGGAAGTTATTTTGTGTGGAACTCTTATAAACTTTATCCCACTCGAGCATACCGTCTTTATCCGACCTGATTATTCCATTGCAAACATCACATACCCACTGTTTTTTTATTTCCAATCGCGTATTTAAAGGCATTACAATTCCACTCACTAAGAATACCTCCTTATTTTTATGAAAGTAATTCGTTCAAAATGAATAAAATCCTTTGTTATTTGAATATTTTATCTCTGGAATTTAAATAGCAAACTTTAAGCACTATATTAAATAACGGTGATTTTACTCGCTTCCCCCACGTCCATACCGCCACATCTGTGAGAAGTTAGAAGATTTTCACCGTATGATAACGGGCATTAGGTACACCGGAGAAGTTACTCTCTCTATGCCTATTTTATTGCTACTTCGCCTTAATCGATCGGCAACATATAGTCATGTTAACTTCAGTTTATCTTTTTATTGACACACTACTTATTGAAGAAAGCATTATAAACTGAGGTGATCCCATCAAGTATTCTCCGAAAGTGAGAACGTATGCATCAGCTCTATCAGGTGACTTGAGACCACTCTTTTTCATGTCCTTCTTTCTTTCAAGTAATATTTTCCTCTTACTGGTCATTGACCATTTCCTTGCGGTCAATTGAAAAGTCAACGTATCATCATTAGGTAATTAAAATACCGCAGATCCATTGTTCATATAATTGCTTATGTGTTCAAAAAGCCCCATAATATTCGCCCACATCTTCGAGCCTAGGTTTCCATAATGTTCATCCAAAGATTACTCAAATTTATTAGGGATTTGAATATCCATTAATCGCCCATATTGTTGTATAAAGAAATAGGATGTTATACTTACTTTACAAATACTTAATTGCAATAAATTAAACATTTATTAAATATATATAAAATATGGTAATATAATAAAATATCGTAGTAATAATTATAGTTTATAGAAGTAGATTCGTAGTATCTTGCATTAAAGTTGATTGGAGGAAAAGATTCATGAATATAATAATTGAGAAGTTAAAATACACAGATATTGAAAGCTTGTATGAATTCGAAATTGAAAACAGAACTTTTTTCGAGGTAATGGTACCGTCTCGAGGAGATGATTATTACATACCTGAGGTTTTTAAAGTAAGGAATGAATCTCTAAAGGACTCTCCTTTTTTTATTTAATAAAAGACGAAAATAACTCTATTCTTGGAAGAATAAATTTAGTTGATATTGATGATTCCAATAAAATAGGATTTCTCGGCTATAGAGTGGGACAAGTCCACACTGGAAAAGGTGTTGCTAAAAAAGCATCAAAATTATTACTCAATACAATAGTTGACTTAGATATAAAAGAAGTTAAGGCAAAAACAACCACTAACAATATAGCATCTCAAAAAGGTTTAGAGCAAAACGGATTCGAGCATACAGAAACTAGTGATAAAGAATTTGAAATGAATGGACAAATAAACCATAATTTTTATCACCAATCGGACACGCTGTTAAAGCTAAAGATTACTAAGCCAATTTCCTCAATCAAGATACTGAGGGGTTAGGCTTTTTTGTCTTTTAAGATTCCTTATATTTTGAATTTCGCGCTCTTGATGTTATTCCTTTGGAAAACAGATGAATTGGTTCTTACGCGCATTTAGTGAAACAAACTAGGTTTAATTACTTTCTTGATATAGTATTAACCGTTGAATCGCACACGTTTTTCCGAATCCACTATACTGCAGTAACTTTTGAGTAATGAAAAATTTCACTTTTCTCAGAAAAATATTACAGATCTATTGTTGATACGCTCGATCTTTTGACCAAAAACGAAAACCTCAATATATTTTTCGTTTACCCACTCTAATGCTAATTCCGCTTCTTCTTTCAAGATAGCGCCTCGCTGGCTCTTATACTGAAAGTTCTCTTTTGCCCACAACAATAGTATCTTTACATATTCTAATGTTTCAATTTCACAGGTACTGTCCTCTTCATCTTCTTCTGCGAAGATATCTTCAAATGTTGTAAAAGACTTGTCAGATTTTATTAAGTTCACATTCCCTCCACCTTTGTATAACGTTATTTCCCCTTTCAATAATTTGATTAAGTTTCCGATCTCTTCCTGGTCGTGGCGAAGTCTCCAAATATATCCGATCCCAAAGAATTACTAATCAGATACCCATTCTTTAACGATGAATCGATGCCCAAGTCCACGATAACTTCGTTGAAACCTTCTTTATATTCAATGGTATACCTATACTTAATCATGTTGATATCTCCAATCAGTTGTGTCCAAGTCATTTCTTAAAAAACGCAGAAAAACCAAGCTAACAAAAAAACAGATCAATCATAATGGTATCTAACCATAATCGATCTGTTTGATGTAACAGAGTATCATTAAATAGGAATGAACCCAAAACCTTTTCCTGCGTACAACTCAATTGATGAAGTCTTTATACAGATCTTATGTTATTGATTGAATGATGGATTCACTCTGCACTGGGTAGTCGCATCAAACTGTAACATAACTAATAACCTATCTATCCTATAAAAACAACAGCATCTTTGCGCTGAAATGCTAGTGGCAATTTATTTTGAAGGATCGTTATTCTTTCAAACATTTTATCCCTTTTTTCCTCAGATAAGTTTTTTACCGCCCAATCTTTGATTTGAATTAGTTCCTCAATAATTGACGGTACATCTTCCTCCTCTACATCAACACCTGATAAAAGAGGTCCGTCCATTGTAACCCTAATGCTTCAATCGCAGGTTGCCAACATTCTTTAAAAAACGATTCCGTAGAATGGGAACAAAGAAACTCTGTTCAAAATCATTTTGTCGTTCATATATTACAGCACTGATTGAAATGCACTTATTCAACTCCAAAAAGTAGCACTAAATTTGTAGTCTAACAAAAGACAGATTAATCATGTTGATATCTTGACTACGATCAATCTGCTGTATTTGTTGAATGATGAATCAATACTTATAAGTAGCCTCTACTTAAATTTCTATAAAGATATTAAATAATCTTCACATACTTTATACAATGGCTTTAAAGGGAGCATGACCTGTTTCAGCATTTCTTAATAAAGTAGGTTTTCTAAAACGCAAACTGGTTTCCAGCTTGAAGATAGCGGTATCTCCTTCGATTTCTATAAAAGATACATTAATCCATATCGGAGCTTTCGGAAAAAGACCTCCTAAAACCCCAACAACATCTTCTAACCATAGTTTTTTACCGCCAACATTCTCTTTAGATAACACAAGACGTTTCATCATTTCATCGCCACCATCTAACATTTTCCCCTGTTCCTCAACGGGCTCCATGACAAACTTAACGATATCGCTCGAAATGTTTTTAGTCTTCCTTATCTTATCAACGGCTTTAGATAAATTAGTCGAAAAACTAACTCATTCATTTGAGTAGTCAACATATCTCCTCCTATTCAAACCATTGATGAAGTCTTTTATAGGGTCACCATCTTAAATGATACCTGGACATAGATTACTTATTTTCAAAATTTTTAACTTGCTCAATCTTTTGTGTAAATTCACAAGCCTTTCGAAGATCTTCTTTCATGTAAAGTTCGATTAAAGTATTCGCCTCTTCCTCCCAATCGGGACCATATTGTAAAAGGTAATCTGTAAACCTTTCATAGTAGAAACGGTTGGATGGATTTAACCAAATCAATCTTTGATACATCTTCATTACACAAGGAATGGACAGAAAGAAATGAGTAAGTTCGTAATTGATTGCTTCCAATAAATGATCTGAGTTGTCCGTATGATCTATTTCAGATATCAATTTATTGTATAAAGAGTCTACCGTCTCTCTCGTTGTTTTTAATTCTATCTGATCTAATGTCGACCAATTCTGGTCAATCCACTGATGCAGTGTTTCCACTGTTTTTTGTAAAGTCAAAGCCATCATCCTTTTTCTCATCAGCCCCCATCTTGCCCTCTAGAACCCTTCTGATAAAACACACTTCCTTGTTCACCAATGGACGCTTATATTTCAAACGAGTGATAGGATAACATATTACCATCCGGGAGTCAGTCTCTAGGATTCCGATGACACCAATCCGGATCATATGGTACGGTTTTAAGTTTTTGTATGTCCTCCCTGCTATACACCCAATCATTGTCTGCTATCCAGAAATAATCATCAGGATTCAGTTTCAGATATTCATAAATAAAATGAAGTATTAACTCTTGGTTACCATAGATATCTTCAATATGCCCGATCTGGCATAGGGGTTTGATAGGATCTAAACCTAAATCTTCGTGATAATAAAATTCATTACTCGGACTACTTATGCTGTGAATATGTAAAATCAACGAGGATTCATTGTCTCCTATATATGACTTGCGGTTAATGTTAAGCGTTGTAAACAGGAAGCTCCCATCATTTGTATACGTTTTGTTGTTATAGAAATAAAGAGCAGATTCCGAATGAAAAGCCGCAACAATCGTATCAGCAAGGAGTTGTTCTGGAGAATATTCATCTTTCTGCGTTAAAATAACAGCTGAAGTGCCCATGAGATTGTAATCTCCTCCCTCAAACTGGAACCAATCAAAGTTTTAATAAACATTAAGATTCAAATGTGGTTCTATTAGGGAAAAATCCATTTTCTCTAATGAAACAAACGGATAACCTTGGTGCTGCTCTATCGAACGAAATTTTGCTGCAATTTATTCCAATTTTTCATTAAAAGAGTCTTCCTCAATTTTTTTGCAAATCCTCTAGCTTCTCTGAGAATACAATTGTATGGCGTGTGAAAATGAAATAAATATTTAAGATTCACATTTTTCTAAAAACCATCTCCTAGCTTCTTCTTTTTCTAACAGCAATGGTTTTTCCGGTGTGCCAATATTTATACTCTGAAAAAAAGCTTCTTCTATCCCTTTAATACCCTTTAGTGTTACTCCGTTTAACAACGTATCTTTAAATGTCGATACACTTATATCTACATTTTCTAGTCTTGCATTTCTAAAATCGGTTAAATGGAAAGATACATTAATCAGATTACAATCAACTAAACATGCGTTATTAAATGCTGCTTCCCAACAATCACCTTTACTAAATCTACTATTTTTAATGATACAGTTGGAAAAATCCGTATACCTGAGATCTGATTTATAAAAATCACATTTATCTAAACATGTATTGATAAAAGTTGATGAGGCTAATAATGATGAATGAAAATCAATATTTTCCAGTTTGAGATCATCAAAAGTGCAATCTATTAAATAGGATTGTTCAAGTAATACATCAGATAAGTCAAAAACTCTTAAATCAACTTCATCTAACTTTAACTGCTCACCTTCATCACCAATTGTCTCAACCCACTTTTTATGCAAAGCAAACATATTAATAATATCTTTTTCTTCCATTTTTCCACTCCTTTAGGGGAACCATAATATTCTATCTGCTATTCCTTCTTTATCAATTGCTTTCTTCAGTTGTTCAATATGCTCTGGCACCATTTTTTTCGTATCAATAATTACGTCATGCCCCTTAGCAAATTCTTCATGTATTTTTTGCATACCATTTTGAATAGTAAAAGCACCCTTTTTAGGATTGGTTATAGGTATTCCGTTCCTACCACTTGGATATGATTCAAAACTCTTCACGTCCCACTTTATGCCCGTAGTGGTATCAATGAACTCTGCGCCCTTATCTGCTTGTGAATCACGTATTATTCTCCCTAAATCACCTCTTGCTTCTAATTGTAATCCAACATCTCTTTCATTTATATTTTTGGGTTCTATTTTCCCACCACCAGAAGGATCTCGAGCCAAATCATCCAACTCTTTGTGATTCCTGCCTCCAGTGTATGTATCTTTACCCATCCCTTTAATATTACTTGCTTTCCTTGCCTCAGCCGCTTCCAAATTCTTTTTAATCTTCGCCATAGCTGGATGAGAAGAAGGTACGCGAAACGGCCCTTTGCCACCCGGCATACTCCCGCGAACCATCTGAAATGCCATAAATAGCTGGCTGAACTTTAGAGAAGTCAACATGATCTGAGCATACTTATCGGATACAGGCTCACCTGTGAAGGGATGAATTCCATTTTCAAAGGCTTTGATCTGCATCGCATAAATATCTTCCCCGGGCGCTTCAGCATCCGTAGCTTGCATCCGATTGATATCCAAATGCCCCTGATCTCTCTCATAAGCTTGGAGCGCAGACTGATCCGTAACTCCATTCTCGTTGACAGGCATCGACATCCACTTCCCAAAAACATTGACTTGTGCCATCCCATAGCCCTTATCATCCGAACCGGCATAATATCTCGAGGTCTCCATCATCACTACAGCGCCAACAGTACCAACGGCATTACCCAGACTCACCTTCTGAGCATCAGCATTCTCAAACCGCATGGCGATATCCTTGAGTTCCTTGGAGATGCCCACCATACTTTCCAGCGCCTTCTGCAATACAGGGCGCGACTGCTCAAATTCATAGTAGAATCGTTCCTGCGTCGCACCCAGCCACATCTGCTGAAGGAACATGATCTGTCTTGAGAGATCCTCCCGTATATGCTCCATTTGATGTATCGCCTGATCTACTTGATTCGATACGTGGTGTAACTGTTCAGGGGTAACTTTAATGGTACTCATCCATTTTCACCGCTCATCCGAAATATGATAAGACTATGTTAGCAGAAGTTTAATGCCAATGACATCCGGCTAATCTCCTGATTTCACTGCATGAATTCACGCTAAGAATGATTAATTTCCGTCCTTCAGTCCCATACGATTTCTATGCAGGTGTATACATGTTCCTGAGGGTTCCTTTTATTTCACGACTACAGGATACTGTAGCATCTTTACTGCGACGAGCAACAGACTTTAACTACTCATGGTGTTAATAAACAAACTTGACTTGAATTGATAATTACATGTACTATATGTTTATATATATGGAATATATTTCAATTTAAATTCTTATTTTGAAATCTTATATTTTCACCATGAGTACCAGGGCCTATCACAGTTAAAATATCAATACTTTAAAATGAGTTTACCATTTTGTCTGCAACACATAATCATTGGCAGGCATTCATTTTACATATACATTCCTACTTCATAGAGTTTTCTAGCCTGTAGAGTTCTATCTCTTTATTTCTGTTTTCAGTAAAGAAAAAGAGGGAAGAACCATTTTTATAAGAGAGGAGGGCAAGGGGCTTTATATCTGCAAGTAGGTCTATTTGTCGTAATGGCATGTTTTGTAAAAGAATACCCATAACAAGAAAGGTGGAATTGATTGCTATGAGAAAAATGTTTAGTTTAGCTCTTATTCTTGTTCTAGTGCTTTCGTTTAATGTAGCTGCCTATGCAGATGGTGACGTGACTCAAGCCAAACCGTTGACAAAGGAAGAAATTATTAATTCCAAAGAATTCCGTGAAGCTGTGAAAGCAGCTAAGGCTGAATTTGAAGCACAGAAGGCTAAAGATACGGGTGGTCCAGTTCTGTTTGCGCCTGCTCCGAAAGTATCTCACATTAATGTATATGGTGTCGTATCTCCGAATGGCGGTCAAGAAATTTACGGCTTCAATAACAACCCACTCTCTACGACCAATGATCATGGTGGGGCTTGGATTCAGTGTATTACTTTCCAGATCGGTTATGACAGTAGTCACTACGGCAAACTCGCTGGCAATACTATGACAAACAACTGGTCTGAAGCTATTGATCTGGACGGTGATCGTGTCGTAGATGCTTTTGCCCATTCTTGGGTTTATGAATCCCCTAATACAACAGGCGGACAATTTGTAGGTACGGTCTATTCCATTAACATTCCAACACAATGGACCGCTTGGATTAATGTTCGTTAACAGGAAGGATGTAATCTGAATTGGCTATCTTGGTTCTATCATGTTAACTTAGCCACGCTTGTACTACTTTGAATCCGAATTTTAGACTAAAGTAATCAAAAATAAACAAGTCAGCCCACTAATGGACTGGCTTGTTCATTATCATTCGAAAATCTTACTATTTCTCTTGCTCTGTTTTTGTAGTCGAAGCCGGCAATTGAATCATTGGCGTGTTGGACCCACTTACATACGGAAGGGCTCCATCCCATTTCTTGATGGTTTCATATTCAACGAGTTGACTCGATAAGGATTGTTGAAGCTCTTTGTTGGCTTTAGCCTGACCTTCTGCTTCGATCAACAGTTTGTCTGCATTACCTTGTGCTTCCACGCGTTTGCGTTCTGCTTCTTTCTTGGCGATCTCGAGTTCCGTCGTTTTACGTTCCAGTTCTTGAGATGCTTCGACACGCTTATCGATTGCTTCCTGAGTCTTGGCGTCAGGTTGAGGTACTCCTACAGTAACGTTGGATACAATAAATCCTAACTCTTTAACGTCATCAGAGAAACGTTGTTGAACATCGACGCCTGCTTCAGATGACTTTTCACCATACACATCAATGACTGTAAATTTGGAAATTCCTTTACGGGCTGCGTCACGGAAACGTGTTTTGAGATATGTATCCTCTATTTCTTGAATGCTAATTGGCCCAAATGTATTGAATATAGAAGATACTTTACTTGGTTCTACCTGGTAGTTGTAAGCAAAATCAATGGTGATGTTTTTACCATCAGAAGTTGCAATCTGAATGTCTCTGTATTCCACCGTTTGAATTCGGATCGGATATTTCGTTACTTTATCAAACGCTCCAACCAGTTTCCACCCTTGACTCAGTGTACTATCTTTTACCCCTCCATTGGGTGAATAGACAACCCCAACATATCCGTTAGGAATTCGTGTGACAAAGAAGGTCACCAGTAGCGCTCCCACAATAATAACCAATGCCACCGTGATTGCTCCTACCCTAAACGTCTTTGAATTTTTCATCAACATTCTCCTCTTGTTTGAATTTATTGTATTTCTTCAGAATTCTACTACCTATTTTATTGAATAGCGGGATCATTAATGCCCATAGAATAAATGCTAGGATAATGGTTAGAATGATCCCCCCAATAAATGGAATATTCGTCCTCCCCTCTTTGGATGTAACCGAGTACACACCTCATCTGCACGAATAAATCCGCATAGCTAATTTAGTTTTATCTACCCTTAATCGTATCCCATGCTAAACCCTCATGGCCAAATTCTACTTCACAAAATGCTGTGGCTTCATCTACATCTGTTTAAATGTTAATCTTCGTTCACCCAAATTTATAACCAACCAATTATATCCTCTTATATATATACTTTGTAAATTAGCCTTCGGTGTCAAAGATCTCTAGCGTCTCATCTCATAGCCCTAGAATTTCTAGATCGGGAAGGAATATGCGATTCGACTTTTGAGGGAGCTTGTCAGCACCTGAAAATAGAACCATTATTAGGAAAAGTAGCTAAAAAAACGGTGAGCGAGGTACGTCGAGTACCCAGTTATTCCTATCAAGAAAGTGATCAACAACAATCTATCTGGGAATTATGAATCAGAAGTAAGTTGTACCCATTGCTCTTTTCTGCAAGGGATACAACTTACATAATATGACACCTTTTTTATACGTATGTATTTGAAAAGAAGACTTTTACCTATTGTTATAAAATTTACAAATCAAAATCAAATTCTGCGTTCAAGTCATAGGCTATACCAATTGCCTTTTGCTCGATAGTAATCGCAGGGGTCTCATTATTAATAATCCTGATCGAGAAGCTAAACGGAAAATTCTAATCATGCTTTATTCTCAAGGTTTTCAACTTTTCAAAATGTGGCCACAAAAGAATGAGGATCTGGTTCAATTGCTGATTGATATCGAAAGATTCCTGATAGTCCGTCTCCAAGAACCAACAGGTTTCTTTTCGATACAAATCTCTCTCATCAATTTTCTCTTCTTTTATATAGGTTACTGATCGTTTGATTCCAATCTGTTCTGTAATTAACTTCGGTTCGAAACGATCTACTGTAATGATAAATTCAGCCTTGATATTCGTTTTGACCATTAAAATTTCCTAACTTATTCATATACTGAAATTAATTTAAAATCATAAAATTAATGTCTTTTAAAGTAATATATAGTGTATACTAACACAATTATATCTGGTAATCTCATTTCACAATAAGAAAAACCTCAGATCGGTTGAGTACCGACCTAAGGTTTCTCAAGTCTACTATTTAAGGTTATCTATTGGGAAAAAGGGAAGTTCATAATATCGACTTTAGAAGAAAGCTTACTTTTCCCTAACATCCTCCTCCCAAGTAGACAAACTCATTTCTTACTTTCTATTTTTCTGCCATGATCCCTAATAAAACTTTATTTCCCTTATTAATGTTATCTATTAAATTCGAAAAACTAATTTCCATTTCTAAATGATCACCTAGCGCATGCGGAACTGAAATACTTACTCCAATGGCATCTTGAGTGATATAACTAAATGTACCTGAATCATTTACTTGTCCTACTTCATCTGAGTATTTAAAATAACTTATTAAATCTATACTATTATATCCACTCAAGATTTCTGTTATTACTCCATTATCTAACAAATTCAAATCCTCATTATACCTTTTGTAATCTCCTTGTTTAAATTCTTCCACGAATGCTTCATTAACCTCAATTAAATCAATTAATTTTACTCTCGATCCTTTATTAATATCAATATTCGATGTGTAAAAAACATTTAAAGGATAGGCTGCTCCTTCAGTAAATGCTGACCCGAAGTATTTAATACTTATTAAATCGTTACTTTTAAGCATAATCTGATAATTTATATCAAGACTATCTTTCTCCAGTGAATAGGAATTAATTATTCTTGTCGCTTCCTCTTTAATCAGCGCATTTATTTTGTCATCATTTGTAATATTAACTACCTTTGGATATATAATGTTAATATTATTCTTAGAGTAATTACTACTTTCAATTTTGTAACTTTTTTTTATACTCATTTCATTACTACCTTTTGCTTGATCCGAGTGCACCTCAGCTTTCGTATTACAGGAGATTAATAGTAAAACTGATATTATAACCAATAGCCAATGTTTCATGTCGTTTCATCTCCAGTTCAAGTAATAAGTCTCTCACTAGCGTAGAGTTTTCTTAACAAGTGTATAATATTTTTTTCTATTAGCAAGATGATTCGTTCCACCGTTAACTCGCTTAGTCACTTGGGTAACTGAAGCACCTGAATCTACTAGTTTATTCAACTTGTTATCATCCCACCAAAATCCTGCTGCTCGCCATGCATAATTTTCAGCAACGTATTCAGCACCTATTTTCATTATTTTTTGGTCCCCCATAGCGTCCGCAAAACGTTGGTAGTTATATCTACCTGTCATTTGTATATATCCTGCGCCTCTAAATTTATAACCATCTCCCTTTTTAGTATTACCAAGTTGTTTACCTAATTTGGTTCCAGGCTCATATTTAGAAAAATATTTTTTGCCACCCAGTTCAGTAGTCCATCTTCCCAATTCGGATTCTTGCATAACCTGTGATAGGAAATGACTAATCCTCTCTTTAGTTGTTATATCAAAAGTCCCTAACGTAACATTTAAGTCTTTCACCATGTTATTTGTTATATTTTGAAATCCCAGTTGAGTTAACTGTTTTTTTGTTACATATACTGTATATCCATTAGCAGTATTTGGCGGAACAGTATTATATGGACTATCACCTACGATTGGCGCATGCCCACTCGGATCTACATATTTTAGAGGATTATTACTTACATAGGAGTACAAATTCAAACTGAGCGGATCATTTAGTTCCCCTTCGTACGTATCCTCACCAATGAAACGTGCCATGCCTGGATCATACCAACGCGCTCGCAAATATTGCAGTCCTACCGTATCATCCCAATATTCTCCGGCATAGCGAAGCATATTAGGTACGGTTTCCTCTGTTGTTAACGGTCCACCCCAGATATCATAAGTGTAACTGTTCAGCACTTTGCCTGCATCGTCCACGAGGCCAACGACATCGCCATGACCATTCAACTGGTAGTATTCCAGTTTACCTGTTTGCTTGTCCTGGCGAGCCCATAATTGCCCATACAGATCATAGATATAGGCATATGTCAGCTCTGCTTTTCCAGACGTTACAGTGCCCTCAGCCATAAGTTTGGCTTCTTCATCGTAGTAATAACGAATCGTTTGGTCACCTTCCGTACGTTCATACAACAGTCCATCTCCATTATAGCTGTAGGTTACCGTTTTGCCTTCCCCCGTTGCTTTAATCAGACGATTCTGGCTGTCATACGTATACTGTGCATCCTTTAGGCCGTATACCTTACCACTTCCGGTACTGTACCGGTTACCATTCGGGTCATAAGTATACGTTTCTTTTTGCGTACCCGTTTCGGTCTGAATCCGGCTCAATTCATCGTATGTGTATTGATCAGTTTCCCCATTCTGTGTACGGGACGTGATGTTTTTATTACCATCATATTCATAGGCGAACTGTTGCACCGCAGATGTCCCTTGAGAGATCGTGATTCCCGACAGGTCATAGCCGCTGAACTGGTAGCTTGTGCTGAGGCCCTTGCCAAACGACAATTTCTCCAGCAAGCTATTGGACGCATAACTGAATGTCATCCGATCCACAGGCGTCGTTCCCGATGCTGCGAGTGCAGAGGCCCCTCCTGAACCCGAGGTAATATCCATGGAGGTTACCCGATTCATGGCATCTACTTCGCCGTGAATGCGCAAGGATTGTCCTTTGGCATCCGTTAAGGTATACCCTAGACGTTGCTGGGTATTGTTTTCAAAATCAAGTCGTGTCCCATCCGGGAACGCCAGTCCGTTCAACATCCCATCTGCTGCTTGATAACTGTACGTGGTCTTTCCATGATCATCGGTCATCGATGTTCTGCGGCCAATCTCGTCGTACGTATAGGATACATTCGTATCCGGTGCTTTCATACCTGTGAGCATGTTGTCACTGTTATACGTATACTCTGTTACTTTCCCAAGTCGATCCTGTTTTTTAATCAGATTACTTTTCTTATCGTAATATAACGTTGTCGCATACCCGGCTGGACTCGGATGCGTCTGTTTAATGAGTCTTCCCAATTCATCATACTGTTTTGTGACTGTTTGCGTATTCGGTGATACGATCTGTGTCACTTGGCCCTGATAGCTATAGAAGTACCGGCTTGTCTCTTGCTTCGGTGTGGTTACCGTCGTGATTTGTCCAAGCGCATCATACGTATAGGTCGTTTGTTGACCGTTACCATCGATAGATGCAATTACGTTACCATCGATATCATACTCGGTTTGTTGTAACGGAACATAAGCACCATTCCGATATTCTTCCACCGCCGTCACTCGACCAAGTAAATCCTTCTTCTCCCGTGTTTGATTGTCAGCAGCATCCTTATAGGTCACTGTTTGACCCACAGCATCAATATTGGTTGTTCCAATGGTCCCGTCTGGATACTTTGTCTCTATCGTTTGTCCAAACGCGTCGACTACAGCTCTCGTAACATTGCCTTCGGCATCCTCAACAGCCGTTACATTACCTTCGCGGTCATAGGCGTATTTGTACGTAGCCTCAGCCGTCTGCTCTTCTACCAAAAGGCCTAGCGGATTATACCGCTCGGTCGTGACAATGCCATCTGGTGATGTATTTGTAATGATGTTCTTAACATCATCGTACGCCGTAGTTGATTTCGTACCATCAGCATGCACGATTTGCAGAAGTCGCCCTTCCTTATCATACTGATACGATTCCTGTTCCCCGGATGCATCGGTTATCTTTTCCAGTTCACCAGCATTCGTATATTCATACGATTCCACGAGGGCTTCTGCTTTACCGGCAGCATCATTCACGGTCATGGACTTGGATTTCACCAAATGCCCTGCATTAGCCTGATAACTCAACGTAGCTACGCTGTCTTTAGCTAAATAGCCGCCTTTATCCGTAGTGCTGATGACTCTTCCTTTATCATCCAGCTTCACTTCCGATTCAGTGAGCAACTGACCACCGTATCCATTTTTGGTGGTAGTACGTAATGCGTCACCTTGATTGTTGTATGTCGTCTCGGTATATCGCTCTAACGAGCTGTTAATTTTCGTGGTAGACCGCACTGGCTTAATCCAGTTATACGGAGCTTTGCCAGTTTCGTACGCATAGGTAGATTCCTGTCCTGTACTTTGTTTTTCGGACGTCACCATGCCATTGGCATCGTAGGTCATGGTCGTGGTTAGCTTCTCGCCCGAACGGCCATTCTCGCTTACCCACTCCGTCATTTGAGTCGGAAGGTTTCGCTTCGTCTGGTTATCGTACTGCAACTCCGTGGAATAAGTCACGTCATCTCCAGTTAACGTGTGCTTATCTGCGCGAATCAAATCTGGATGCGCTGCAGCGCTAAACGTTTTGGAGAACGTCCAAGTATCTACAGTGTTCTCTGCTTTCACTTTTGTTGTCCATGATGCGGGTTGACCGTATGCTTCCAGGTCTTCTCCAGAATATTCAAAGTTAATCTTGTCCAGAACGCCTTCGCCTTCCGTTGTACTAAACTGGCTTTTGCGCTCTCTTACTTTGAATACGAAATGGGAGGAAACTTCGCCAATATGTTTCAACTCCGGAATATATGCATAATCCGTTATAGCTGATGAAGGGCTTGTAATGCGCGATAGCAACGCTGTATGCATCACACCTTGAGCATTTTGGTTGCTCTGCAACTCAGGTAAAAAGTTGAATTTGGATTCCGGATAATAGTACGTATACGTCGTTGTCCGATCGAGGGCATCCGTGTATTCTCGCAAAATACGAATGCCTTCGTCCTCGCGTTGCGTGTACGTTGCCTTCCGATCCGTTCCAGCAAGCTGTACAGTAACCTTCAGGTCGTCATAAGCAAATGTCAGCGCCTGACCTTCACTGTTTTCAATTCGTGCAATGGCTTGATTTCCGTTCAATGTCGTATAGTGAAAGTTCACGGTATTTTGGTAGCCATCTGTAATTTGCAACAGTTCTCCGGCTTCATTAAATAGATAATCGTAGCCGTTTCGAATGGATAAACGATAAGTGCTAGATACACCATTAACAGTCACGGTCGCATCTCGCTTAACGGTTAAATCATTCCATACGTAACCTTCCAGTTCCAGATTCGCGTTTAAGCGATAATAGCCCACGCCTGGAATCTGAATATATTGATTATCGCCACGTTTTTCCATGAAAGGAATGTCCCAACGCCAGCCTTGCCCCAATCCAGCAGAGAGTTCTTCCTTGCGTGGCGTAACCATATTGGAGTACGTTTGTGTCGTTTCGTCATATTCAACGCCAAGTTGCCCAGTGGCTCTAGCGCTGTCATAGACGCGTGTCAGATCAAACGGAATGAGTCCAGGTAGAGAAAGGTCAGTACTCTGAATCATCATTTCCCCTGTAGCAGTAGAGATGGATTCCGCTCCATAAGACGTCATATAAAGCGATGCGTCATCTCGGATATCGACATGGTTAAGTCCAGTTTCGTCCACGGTTGTTCCCGTACCTGGAGTATCCTCTCCAAGAGCATTAATCGAAAAGTTGTTTTGCTGTGATGAACCGGAAGGGAGTAAACCCTCCATTTGAATCGGTTCGCTTATTTCTTGTGCTTCTAGCCATTTCTCAGCAGCCTCGCCGCCTGTGCGATCTGTCTGTAAAGCTTTATACAACTGGTACAGCGAATAACCTTGATCTAGTTTTTTCTCAACCCAATCTTCCTTGATGCCAAATTGCTCTTTTAAACTATGGATAGTAATGTAGGTAGCGGAAGGGAGGGAATCCCTACCTTCTGCCGCCGCTGCTGCTTGTCCTCCATATCCAAAAGAACTGAACCCACTAAGAATCAATATGACGCATAACCAAGTAATCGTTATTTTCTTAAACACTCCATCACCTCAACCTAGATTTAGACAATCATTAATTAAATGGGAAAATCTTTTTCGTTCGTTTCGTTAAATTACCGTTGCGATCATACTCAAACACAATTTGATCTCCCGTAAATAGAACGACTTTAAGCAATTGATTGCCATAGCCGTATTCATAGCTGTTGTCATTACGAATGTTCATCCATGCTGCTTTTATGGCTCCCTGAATCGGTTTTCCTTCTTTTTCACTTAGCTTGAGATAATAATTCTGTCCACCTTCAAGCTCCCATTCAAGAACGGTATATTGCTCACCATATACCTGCTCTTGCTCTATTGAAGCAGCTACCGGAATACTCAATTCCTTATCTGAATACAATTCAATCCGAGGTTCAATGGAAAAATCACCTGTTTCCTTTATGGCAATCCGATACTTGTCAGAGCTATACGGACTGAAACGGTAGTACACATTCCCTTGCTGAACTGTCGGAAGCGCCGTCTCTGTGTTTTCATACAAAGTCAGAAACTCCACTTCCACTTCCTTGACCGTAAAGTGCCGATAAGCACCTACAAATTTCAGTGTTTGGGCTGACACGTTATGCACCTGAATCTCAGACTTTCCAGGTACAAATTGTCCTCCTGTAGCGTTCTTACCTTCCTTAACAACAACTTGATTCTGATTTCGAATAACGTAATCATAGGTTCCTCCTTCAGAAGGAGAACCAACGAGTATAGCCTCATACGATGAGGTATTCGAGAACAAGAGCGTGTTATTTGGCGTCAAATTCCGCTTGATAAGTGCAGGCTCCTGACTTAAGCTGGCTATCACGGGAGATTGATATTGAATCGTTACAGGTTCCGTAGATACTACGGTAACAACAAGCGTTGCACCTGCCGGAATATCCCATGTTGCATGACTCATACCTTCCACGAAATACAATGCTTTATTAGATTTGTCGTAGACCGTATAATCCACAACGGAATTTACTCCTGCGATTCGTTCAATTTGAGCGGGTTTTGAATCCGGATTCGTAAATACTGCACTCTGTCCTTGATTGACAGTGATTTCTGTTTCTGGTGAAGGGACTTGATCATCTTGTCCACGGAAAACGCGGTAAATCCCACCATACGTTATGGGTTGATCTGAGATGTTGGTAACAACAACTTTTTTACCACCCAAGACATACGCCTCGATCGCTGTTGCTGTTCTACTGCTTGACACTGTCCCATCTACGTTGTAAATCGTGTAATCATACACCCGCCCCTCACTGCTGGAAGCATCATTTCGGACCCTTTTCGCATCTGAGCTTATGTTGGTAAAGGCATAGCTCTCGCCTTTGTTCAACGTTACGCGCAGATAAGCTGGTTCCTGGCTATCCACTACAGAGAAATCATCCGTGTATTCAAATGTTACAGGTGTACTTCCCCCTACGGTAACGACGGCTTCACCACCAGAAGGAATGGTAGCGAGACTTACATTGCTATTGAATTTGTCACTATGTGCTCTGCCGTCTGCCTTATACACCACAATATCAAACAGTGCACCTAATTTTTTGGCGTTACTCCGTATTGGGTTGCTGAGTGAGCCTCCATTATGGAATTTTACCGATTGCCCCGGTGATACCGTAATCTTAGTTAGTGCTTCATTTGGTCGATCCTCTACATCAAAAATGGTGTAAATCGCACCTATGGTTACAGGTTGAGCAGATACACCTGTAATTACTGCTTTATTTCCATAGTAAACAACTGGTTCAACCGCTGTTGCTTTTCTTGTACTTCGTTCTGTACCATCTGGATAATAGGTGACGTAATCAAAGATCCGCCCTTGGGTGGTGGACGCATCACTGTCGAGATATTCCCGATCAGTAGTGTTATTCCAAAATGTCACGCTTTCTCCCTGTTTTAGTGTTACGCGATGGTACGCAGGTTCCATGCTTTCTTCAACAGAGAAATCATCCGTATAACTAAACTCAATTGGGACTTGCCCAACTACGGTCACGACTGCGTACCCCTGTGAACGAATGATCGGATTAGTATTTTTGTTGAATCCATCCGAATGAACGACGTTTTCTGCTGTATAAAGAACATAGTCAAAAAGGGCTCCATTGGTACTGCTGGCATTGTTTTTTATCGGATTGGCCAACGAACCATTATTACTGAAAATCATAGATTCTCCAGGATATACAGTGATTCGAGTAATTGCATCGCCACCGGCTTTTTGGACATCAAATGTCCGATAGGGCACACCATATGTTACAGGCGTTGCTGTAACCAAAGTTACAACGGCGGTTCTTCCTGCTGCTACAGTAGGTTTAGTGGTCGTATTCGTCCCTGTAGAACTTTCCGTTCCATCCGGAAGATAAACAACGTAATCATGCTTATCTTTGGTCGTTCCATCCGTTTGGAGTGCATCGGATTTGGAACTGATATTAGTGAACTGGTAGCTATCTCCCTGATATAGCGTTGTACGCGTATAGGCTGGCTCATCGCTCCATTCACCGGTATAGACTTCATAGGGAAAACCAACACTAACAGGCTGTGAGCCCGCTCCAGTAATAATGATTTCGTTCCCTCCCGCAAGTGAAGGTTTCCCAGTCGTTTCGAAATTGGAAGCTACAAGACTACCATCTTCTTTGTATGAAGCGTAATCTATCTTCCTGTCCTGAGCTGTGGAAGTATCGGCACTTAGAACTCTTGACTGTGTCCCTTCATTAAAGTATCGATAGCTCTCTCCTTTGGATAACATAACCCTAAGCATGGCAGGGTTAGCTGATACACTGTAGGAAAATTCTGAACGAATTGTCACCGTAAAAGGATTCTGACCCGTCGAGGTGATCACAGCTGTATAGCCTGAACCTACTGATAAACTACTAGTAGAGTCCATGTTTTCGCCCATGATGCTGCCATCTGGTCTATAAATAACGTAATCGTACGCACTACTTCTTGAGGTCGCCGCATTCGTACTTAACGATCTTGTCGCACTTCCGTTATTCGTGAACGTATAGGAATCTCCAGGACTCATGGTCAAAGTTTCGTCTGCCATGGCCATTGCTTGAGCAGAGAAAGAGTTCTCCCCGTATGTATCATCAGTAACCGTCGATTCATCTTCCGGTTCTTCGATAAATTCGTCTATACCTTCCGGTTCTTCATAGAAATCCGGATCAACATCTTCCAGATATTCGTTGTCTGTTAAAGTTGATTCCTCCATAGGAACATCAACTTTCTCCGTGCTACTTTCAGTTGTTATTATGGCATCCAATTGATTTGAAAGCGCATAACCGCTAGTCGGATAGATGGTTCCAATCAACAACAAAGCCATAAGAAAAACAATAAAACCTTTTCTTAAACTCATGGAATTTATATTCCTCCTTTATGTTTTTTCTCCATTTCCTCCCTCAACAGATGTATAAATGGAGCCTAATAAATCATTATCGTCATTTTCCTTATTTTAGGACATAGTAAATTAGTCCCTAAATTCAGGGACTTTTTTCCTTTTATATCTCAGATAACAATTTAAAATATAACCTGTAATTATCCTGATACAAAATAGAATAATAGATTAGATGTAGTTCAAATGCTATTTCAACTGAGTTAATCGTCTTTCCTATTTGGATTAGGACTTAGATTTAATATCTGAAAAATAAAAAAGCCGCCAGTTGGCGACTTTTAAGTGAATCAAATAGTTATCATTCTGGTACATGATCAGCGCAAAGCAGACTACTTTCCCTCTGCTTGTATGAATACATACGTACTCTCGTCGGATCGCTCTTCTGAAAAGGCAAAGTTCAACCGATCAAAGTTTCTTACGTCCTTCACATCTGTAATCTTGTGTTCTGCCATATAACGTACCATTTCACCTCTGGCCATCTTGGCCCAGGTTGCCTTTTCAACAAGCTTCCCATTGACCGTTTGTCCGAATACACAAGTAATGAACCGGGTTTCCTCACTCAGAAACGGCAAAATATTTTTGCTATACTCTTTGGAAGCCAGATTTAGGATGTAGTTGCTTTCTGATTGAAGCTGATCTGCGAGTTTGCTGCCCCAGAATTGATAGAGCGATTTGAAGCCTGGACCTTGCAGCTTGCCCTGCATCTCCAACCGATAAGGGGTAACCCCATCCAAAGGCCGCAACATGCCATAAAAACCGGATAATATACGTAAATGCTGCTGAAGATACGCCAGTTCCTCATTTTGAAAAACACCCGGAGCCATATATTGATACTGAATGCCCTCGTAGGAATATATGGCTGGTGTCAGATTTGCTTTAATATTCATATTCTGAATCCGCTCCACGTTCTGTTCGGCGATTGCATCGTTACACTTCCACATCGCTTTGAGTTCGTCATAGGATAACTTTTGAAGCAGACTCAACAGCTGTTCTGACTCGTTTATAAACTGCGGCATCTGTGCGATAGCCATAAGATCGGTATCAATCTTCATCTTTTTAGCTGGTGATATGATAATTCTCATCGTGCTGATCCATCCTTAATCTACCGTTGTTTTTGTCGTTATCCATTGTACAGGATTGGACAGGCGAATCCAATGCCAAGGCTTAACTAAACCCCTCATGGTACCTTTGAAAAGACTTAAAATGAACAAGTCAGCCCACGATTGGACCGGCTTGTTCATTAGAATTCAACACATTAAATTGGTGAGAAAGCAAGGGATGCATTTCAAACCGCTATTAGGGAGATACGCTCCCCGTGCCGCTATTTTGCTCTGTTTTGGTAGTCGGCAATTGAATCATTGGCGTATTTGACCCACTTACATATGGAAGGGCTCCATCCCATTTCTTGATGGTTTCATATTCAACGAGTTGACTCGATAAGGATTGTTGAAGCTCTTTGTTGGCTTTAGCTTGACCTTCTGCTTCGATCAATAGTTTGTCTGCATTACCTTGTGCTTCCACGCGCTTGCGCTCTGCTTCTTTCTTGGCGATCTCAAGTTCAGTCGTTTTACGTTCCAGTTCTTGAGAAGCTTCAACACGCTTATCTATTGCTTCCTGAGTCTTAGCGTCAGGTTGAGGAACACCTACAGTAACGTTGGATACAATGAAGCCTAACTCTTTAACGTCATCAGAAAAACGTTGTTGGACATCCACTCCAGCTTCAGATGACTTTTCCCCATATACATCAATCACTGTAAACTTGGAAATACCTTTACGAGCTGCGTCACGGAAACGTGTTTTGAGATATGTATCCTCAATTTCTTGAATGCTAATTGGCCCAAATGTGTTGAAAATAGAAGATACTTTACTTGGTTCTACCTGGTAGTTGTAAGCAAAATCGATTGTGATGTTTTTCCCGTCAGAAGTAGCAATCTGAATATCTCTGTATTCCACCGTTTGAATTCGGATCGGATATTTCGTCACTTTATCAAACGCTCCAACGAGTTTCCACCCTTGACTCAGTGTACTATCTTTTACCCCTCCATTGGGTGAATAAACGACCCCAACATATCCATTAGGAATTCGTGTTAAAAAGAAGGTCACCAGTAGCACTCCCACAATAATAACTAATGCAACCGCAATTGCCCCTACCCTAAACGTCTTTGAATTTTTCATCACCATTCTCCTCTTGTTTGAATTTATTGTATTTCTTCAAAATTCTACTACCTATTTTATTGAATAGCGGGAACATTAATGACCATAGAATAAATGCTAGGATAAAAATTAAAATGATTCCCCCAATAAATGGCATATTCGTCCTCCCCTCTATGGATGTAACCGAGTACAAATTTATAAATGGTAACTAATTATATCCTCTTTTATATATACTTTGTAAATTCGTATTAGGTTTCAAGGATGTTTAGAGCTTGAAGTACTATTAGGTAAAGTAGAGAAGAGAAAGGTGGGTGAATGGGCGTCCAGTACCCGGTTATTCATATTCAAGAAAGTAATCAATAATTCATCTGGTAATTATGGATCAGGCCATAATTGTACCCATTTCGTTTCTCTGTAGGTGTAGACATATTCCTGTGGGTTATCCTTCAATTTGACGACTACAGGATACTGTGGCATTTTACTTCGACGAGCAGTGATGCTAATGATATCATGTTCATCCACACCCTTTTCAACGATTAAATACGTTCTTAAACCATCTTCAAGATCCTTCATATCCTTTTTATATGAGCCGTACCATGTGACAGAAGTTATGACAACTAATATAAGTACAATCAGTGATCCTTTTAGAAACTTCTATTCTATCGGCCAAAAAGAAAAAACCTTAAGGACATTGCCCCAAGGTTTAAGCATAGGAAATTATACATGTTCATTATAAGAAATAGACTCAAATAATTGACCAAATACAGGTATTAGTTTAGTTACATACCAATTTACGTCAGTTATTTTGTTATAACTTTCTACATCAAGAACTTTTCGATTGATATCAGGACTCATAAGTATGGTACCATTCTCTTCAATTAAAAATGTTCCCCCTACATCAGTATCTTTCCAAGTCATTGCCACTCCAATTAATTCTTTTTGATTATCCTTTATGACTAAAATCTTTAGTAACTCCTCTAGAGGAATTGATTTATTCTGCCAATTAAAGTCATTATCATCTCCAATCGGTAGATAAGTTACTTTTCCTTGATCGTTATAAGACCAACCGAAATCTTCCAGTTGGCGAAGAATAGACATTCTTGAGATTTGCTTTGATAAACTTATTTCAATGGATATTGAAACAGACATGCAAAATCCCCCTTATCTTTAATCTAAAAATCCCTTGAATCCAATCCCTTTTTTAGTTAGCCAATCTTTGATCTGCTGAGGTATTTTCGTGTTTGAATACAAGTAATTTATAAATTGCGGCATCTGCGCGATAGCCATAAGATCGGTGTCGATCTTCATCTTTTTAGCTGGTGATATGATAATTCTCATCGTGCTAATCCATCCTTAATCTCCGTTTTTTTTGTTGTTATCCATTGTTCAGGATTGGACAGGCGAATCCAATGGTGAAGCATAATATCTTCTTTTGTCTTAGTAAGTATGATTGCTTTATTCATTCGGATTAGGCGTCAGCTGAATCCATTCATCTGTATAGTTGTAGATATATTCCTGCGGATTGTCCTTGAATTTGACGACAACAGGATACATCGGCATTTTGCTTCGCCGAGCGGTGATGCTTATAATCGTGTTTTCATCTATTCCTTTCTCGGCGGTTAAATATGTTCTCAAATCATCCTCCAGCTTCTTCATGTCACTCTTATAAGAGCCATACCATGAAAAAGAAGCAATGACCACTACTACCAGTATAACTAAGGAGGTCTTTAGCAACTTCATTTTGCTCACCCTTACTTTAATTTATATTCTAATGATCCGAAATTCACCAAACTGATTGAACCCGCTTATTTGGAATAGGCCCTTGCTACTATATCAGATCAAAACTTGTCAATATGCTATTACCTGAAGTCGGGTCGATATTCTCATGAGTCACCATGATCTGTTTTGTTATGATTATAAATAAAATGTATTAAAATTAATAGAGTTTAAGAGAAAGGGTGTCGCTTTTTATGTTTATTGTTCAACTACTGCTCGCTCTCGCACTTTTGGGCGGTTCAGACAGCTCCAATGATGCCACATCTACACAACTGGAAGTCAATCCGTTACAGCCTCACCCTGCATATTCTGAACTTGTCTTGGAATCCGGTTTAAAGCCTTTCCGTTCTGAACTAACATACAAAGGATTTGATCCTGACTATAATCAATTTGAGCAGGCCGCTAAAATTCTTCAGGACAAGCTTTTGGATAGCGCACTACCACCGCTTCTATCCAAATCCGGAGATACAGGTACATTTGATTACGGCGGACAATTAAAATTGTTAAAAACTGTTCCTCTGAAGCAAAGTATTGAATTCGGCCCATTGACTATTCATATGATGGATGCTCAATTATTAGAGGCTAGTGATATTCCAGATGATACTCGTAAAAACATTTCTATTCTGAATCAAGAAGATATCGGTCCTGATATAACTTATATCAAAATCATCTACAGTGTGGAAAATACAACGGATCAAAATATCGGATTTTACGGTTTGAATTCCATCCATCCAAACACAGGTAAACCTATCTCAGCAGATCGTAATTTCATGAGAAAACCCTATGTTTATCATCAATATGACGGTGTAGTCATGGATAATATGGGCTATGGTTTAGTATACACAGATGACCCCGACAAGCTGGAATCCATTGAATTGGTTTTCAATAGAATCTATGAATATGACACTGGAGAAACCATTGTAGAGCCTACTTCATTGAATATCCCTTTCACGGTCCAGAAGTAATATTAAACTTATATTTGCTTCAATTTTAAGATACCATTTTTTCACGATATAATAATTATTAAACCCCGGCCATGTACCTGCAGATGAGCAGCATACAGCCGGGGTTCCTTGTTGTATTAAGAAAATACATTTGTTCTATCTATAAACTCAAACTATCTCATCTCGTAAAATCATGCTGGCCAATGGTCAGCAGCGTCGGCCTGCTCTTACTCCACACCGAAGTGGCTATCTTCGGATTGTAATAATAGAGCGCTCCGTTTGTCGGATCAGCGCCATTCAAAGCCTTGCGAGCAGCTCTGTAAGAGGTCTGAGTCGGCTTCGTATTGAACTGCCCATCGTCTATAGCCGTGAATTGTCCTTTCTGGAAAATAACTTTCGAAATAGACGACGGGAATTCACTCGAATGTACCCGATTCAACACAACCGCTCCTACAGCAACTTGCCCTTCAAAAGATTCCCCGCGAGCTTCACCGTGGATCAGCTTCGCCAGCTGGCGCAGTGTCTCGCCTTCGGCTTTGGCTTTTTTATTCAGCCTGTTCAGTGTTGCCGGACCTGCAACGCCGTCTGCACTCAGCCCCTGTGCCTGTTGGAACTTGCGGACAGCACCTTTGGTGATGGTACCGTAATATCCAGTCATTCCAGCATCGAAGTAGCCCAGATCGCTCAATTGTTCCTGCAATTGCAGCACATGTTCACTGCGAACACCCTGTTCCAGCTTCTGTGCTCCCGCAGAAGGCGCTGCCACGGTCAATCCCAGTGTCAATGCGCAGGCACCGAGAAGCATGCTGACCCGTCCTGCTCTTTTACCAGCGGCTTTCCCCTTTCCATGAGTGACTTTCCGACTGACGGTGATTGGTTCCATGATGTCAGCAATCGCCCGCACATCAGATCCTTCATTCGTCCTACCAGCACTAGTCAGAGCATCCTCGCTCTCTGTGCACTCCATATTTTTCGTAATTGTCATGTTATTCATCGTATTGGTGACCTCCATCTCTTTCATGGGTTTACTTTCATCCACAACATACACATCATACATTCTGTTTATTTCACTCAGTTCATTACTGTTCTTATCGCGGTACGTTACATGTATGTCGTTATTCATATGCGCACGCACCATGTCAATCACGTTATTACGGCTTGCATTTATACTATTCAAGCGAGTCTTTTCATTCATTTGTGCCATCTGCTTATACTTGTTCATCATGCCATTTACCTCCACTTTTCTGAATCCAGATCCCACTTCTTCCCCCTGAATCCTCGCGGTCCTACATCCCGAGTGTCATTATAGGATATAGAAAAAATGAAGTCTATCGGACCGATGACGCAGTGAAAAATCGATGCTGAACATAACAAAAAGAGGCATGAGCCCATGGTCACACCATGGTCATACCCCTTCTTGTATCAACCATATACCGCTTGTCCAACCCGTTATTTCCGTAGGCAGGCAGACCCGTACAAAAGTTGCGTTGTATTTATTGACAATTACTCAGCAAGTTCCTGACCCTTCGTTTCCCGGCCCCAGAACAGTACAGCCGCTGCGCCAATGAGGATTGTCACGAAGAAAATCGTGAAAATCAGGCTGATCGCCACTTCACGCTGAACCAGCATACCGACCATTAATGGAGCAAGTACGCCCCCGATTCTGCCAACCGATGTGGCAAGTCCAACACCTGTCGAACGAACGGAAGTCGGATATAATTCCGGGCTGTAGGCGTACAGACCACCCCAGGCTCCCAGATTGAAGAAGGATAGACAGATTCCTGCGGCCAAGATCGTCGCTTCCGTTGTTGCCAGTCCAAACGCAATCGCACTGAATGCGGTCAAGGTAAGATAAACAACCAGTACGAACTTGCGACCGTAACGTTCAATGAAGTACGCTGCGGTGAAGTAACCTGGCAACTGTGCAATCGTCATGATCAGCACGTATTGGAAACTTTTAACCAACGTAAATCCTTTTGCCATCACAACCGAAGGCAGCCACAGGAACATTCCATAATAAGAGAAAATGACGGTAAACCACAAAATCCAGAGCATCAACGTTGTACGGCGATGTGGTGCTGACCAGACGGTAGCTACTTTCTCGCGGAACGTGATTTTATGAAGCTTGGTATGATTCTTGTACCGCGGCGGGTCCTGAATGGCACGACGCAGATACAGTGCATAGAACGCCGGAAGCGCACCAATGGCAAAGGCAATTCTCCATCCGTACTCCGGGATAACAAAGTTCGCAATCAGCGCGGATACAATCCAGCCCCCAGCCCAGAAACTTTCCAATAATACAACGGCACGTCCACGTTCCGCTGTAGGCATCGACTCCGATACCAGTGTGGATGCCACGGGCAACTCTCCGCCAAGTCCAATACCCGCAACCAGACGCAGTGCACACAATACCGCAAATCCAGTCGCCAATGCAGACAGACCGCTTGCAATCGTAAAGATTAACAAGGTCCACATCAGTATGGCCTTCCGTCCAAATCGGTCCGCGAGTGCACCTGCAAGCAAAGCACCTAGCGCCATACCGATCGAGTTAATACTCGTAAGCACGCCGACTTGTCCGGGACTGAGACTCCATTCCTTGGCGAGTGCAGCCACGATAAAGGAGATCATACCAACTTCCATCGCATCAAACAGCCAGCTCATGCCGGCACTGAACAGCAGCTTGCGCTGCTTGGGATTCCGCAATACTTCCAGTTTGCTCATCACTTATAGCTCCCTTGATCTCTATGTAGTCATTCTGACACTAAATCATTATTATGCAGAATGCTCCAGAAATCAATGCAAAATAAGCTTTTCCTTCCGATTTCTGCGATACCTTACCCCTTGAGTGAACCCGCTGTCAGACCTGCTACAAAGTAACGCTGGAGTAGAAGGAACAGCACGATCATCGGAATGGCCGTTACCAGCACACCCGTAAGCATCATCGGATAGTTCGTCACGTATTCCCCACGGAACTGCATAAGCGCGAGAGGTAAAGTGAGCTTGGACTTACTGCTGAGCATCAGCATCGGAATAAGCAAGTCATTCCATACCATGACGAGAAGGAACGTAGCTGTTGCCGCCAGCGAAGGTGCAGCCAGTGGCAGTGCAATCCGGGTATAGAGCCTCCATTCACTTGCTCCATCCATACTGCCCGCTTCCAGAATCTCCGAATTAAGCATGCGCATGAAGCCTGTCAGCATAAATACGGAGACTGGCATCAGCATTGCCGCGGATACGACAATCAAACCTGTCAGACTGTCCGACCACCCGAGTGTACGCGTGAGAGAATAGATCGGCAGCATACTCACTTGGGAAGGAACGATCAGCCCTGCTACGAACAGAGCAAACACGATTTTACCTACATTACCGCCCCAGCGGACAATGGCGTAAGCAATCATGCTGCTCAGCACTAACTCAATGGCAACCGTACCAAGCGTCACAACCAGACTGTTCCCGAAATATTGCCACATCGGCTGATTGCGGAACATGCCCGTGATGTTATCCCACGTAAACGGGTCCGGCCAGCTGAATGGACTGGTGAAGAAGTTGCTGCTTGTTTTGAATGAGGAAACAAATACAAAGTACAGCGGCACAAGGATCAGCAGCGCGTACACCAATAAGATCAGGCGATTGAACCATTTTAAAAACATGTGAACTCCCTTCTGCCTCGATTGCAGGATGAATGCTCCAACATCAACCTCAATAACTTACCCGGTCGGCACGCAGTGCCTTGAACTGCAAGAGCGTCAAGAGCGCGAGCAACACCAGGAAGATCATGGAACCGGCAGAAGCCAGACCAAATGAATAGCTGCCAAAGGCGGTATGATAGATATATGTTGTCAAAATTTCAGTTGCGTAGTTCGGGCCTCCGTCCGTCATGGTGAAAATAAGGTCAAATGCCTTGAACGACTGAATGGTCGTATAGGCCACAACAATCGTTGCCGAAGGTGCCAGCAGTGGCCAGGTCACGGTACGGAATACCTGCCATTTGCTGCCGCCGTCAATGCGAGCCGCTTCATACAGTTCTGCCGGAATGCCTTGCAGACCTGCGATGAATACAATCATCATCTGTCCAGCATGGGCCCAGACTTGGACCGCAGCGATGGAATAGATGGCGATCTTAGGATCACCAATCCAGTTGCGAGCAATACTGCTCATCCCGGCTTCATTCAATCCATAGTTGATCAATCCAATGGATGGATCATACATAAATGCCCAGATCAGTCCGACCGATACGGAAGACAGAATCGCAGGCAGGAAATACAGTGCCCGAAGCACAATGCGTGTCTTGGTATTGCGTACCAGGAGCAGGGCTAAGACAAGAGAAATAAAGGTTTGTGCTATAACAACCGTTAACATGAACTCCACGTTATTACCAAAGGCTTTGCGGAATACGATGCTGCTGAGACTGTCCTTGTAATTATCCAGCCCTACAAATGCATACGACGGGGATACCCCGTCCCAATCCGTAAAGGAGTAGAACAGCCCCGTCAATGTAGGAAATACGAACAATCCAACGTACAGCAGCAACCCAGGGATCAGAAAAAGGGATAGCTGTAGACGGTTTTTCATCGTTTATTTCCCGATATGCTGATCAATGATCGCTTGTGCCTGCTGTGCTGCTTCTTCTGGAGAAGTGCCGCTCAGTACAGCCTGGATGGAGTTGGTTACTGCTTTTTGATTGTCTCCGTTCAGGATGGTGAACCGTGGCTGGAACACGGTCTTTTTGGTTGCCCATTCTCCGGCTACCTGAAGCTCAGGCGTATCGTACTTCACATCATTCACCGTTACATTCTGTCCCGTCTGGTTGGCATAGTCACTCGCTACATCGGGATTGCTCAGGAATTCGAGGAACTTCTTCGCTTCTTCCGGATGTTTTGACTTGCTGTTCACCGCGAGCATGAACGTAGTGGTATGCACTCCTTCATACTTCGCTTGATCTGCACTTACCGTAATCGGTGCAAGCAGTTTTTGCTCCAGATTTGGATTCTGCTGCTTGTTCTGAGCCAATTGATACGATCCACTTGCCAGCATCGCTGCTTTCTCTTGGATAAACAGTGCGCCAGCCGCAGGGTCTTTTGTACCCAGTGCATCCTGCTGGAAGTAACCTTTATCGTTCAGTTCCTTGATTTGAGTCAACGTTTTCACCCAAAACTCATCCGTCAGTTTGGCTTCCCCAGCTTCCACTTTGGTAAAAATGTCGTCACTCGGTGCATTGTTCATCACCATCGTATTCATGAATTGCCCTGGGCCAATGTCCGCTCCGGCAAAGGCAATCGGAATGATGCCATTGTCTTTCAGCTTCTGGCAAAGGGCCAGGAAGCCTTCCCAATCGGTCGGCGGCGTCAAGCCGTATTGTTCAAACAGTTTTACGTTATAGATTGGATCGTTATATACGAGTTGGTACGGAATCGCATATTGCTTGCCATCGTGCTGTCCTGATTCAATCAGCTTTGAATTGTAGGCCGACAGGAACGAGGATCCAGTCAGATCAGTGAACAAGCCGGCTTTGGTGAAAGCTTCGAACTGTGCACCCGGGAAGGATGCAAATACATCCCCTACCGAACCGTCACTGATTTTGGATTGAACGGTGGACTGATATTGATCGGAGGGCAGTGTCTGCATCTCCACGTTGATATTCGGGTTTTCTTTTTCAAATGCGTCAATGGTCTTGTTGAGTGCTTCCACATCTTCTCCACGCCAGTGAATGAAGCTGATCGTAACCTTGCCTGAACCTGAGGAGCCGTTCTCTCCAGATGACGCGTTATCCCCACCGCCGCAAGCTGACAGCAGGATGGACATCACCAGCATACTGACGAGCGGCAGGATCAATTTTTTATTTTTTTTCATGAAAGACGACCTCCTGAGGATGATTAATGTAAGTTGCACAAAAGTTTTTACACAGGGCACTCCGAGTGCAGTACCATCTTCCGATCGCTGTTATCCCCGGATTTCTTTGAATCATTTCTTTCAATGGTTAAAATCCGGGGATAAAGGCGAGCGCTCCGCTTCTTCAGATCGGTTCTGCCCTCTCCGTTAAAGTGTAAAAAAAGGGGCACTTACCTAGAGTTGGTAGTAACTTAGTTAGTAGTAACGGAATGCTGCTTCTGTCTTGTTTTCCATTTCTCGCGAATGATCGGCATCACAGTCCGACCGAAGATTTCGGCCTCTTCCAGATGCGGGTAACCCGAGAGAATGAAAGTCGTAACGCCGAGATCTCCATATTCCATCAAACGTTCTGCGACCTGTTCGGCTGTACCCACAATGAGGATCGCACCGCCGGAACGCACAACGGACAAGCCTGTCCACAGGTTGGGACCTACGACAAACTGCTGCTTCTCGGACAGTTCCCGTAACTCGTTTTGTCTGCGTTGGTTGGTTGCATCCGTTTCGGCAAAAGCGGCTTTGGCTTTCTCAATCGCTTCTGGTGGTACTTTGCTAATAATCTCCCAAGCTGCTGCCCATGCTTCTTCCTCGGTATCTCGAATGAGTACCTGAGCACGCATGCCGTAACGGAGCTGACGATCTTTTCCCGTTTCCTCTTTCACCTGCTGACGAATTACCTCAATCTCTTCGATCTGCTCCTGAATCCAGTCATGTGGCTCGCCCCACATGAGGAACGTATCCGCATGTTCAACAGCGACCTTCTTAGCAATCGGAGAGCTTCCTCCCAGATAGAATGGTGGATGCGGATTTTGCACCGTCTCCGGCATGCCTACCGGTCCTTTGAAGTTGTAATACTGACCGTTGAATTCAGGATTGGGATCACTGGGTGCATCTGCACCAGATTTTGAACCACTTCCGGCAAACTCCGTCAGGTTCAGTCCCGTCGATTGGGTCCATGAACGCTTCATGACTTCCATATACTCGCTCGCTCGTACATATCGTTCATCATGCGCATGTGCCAGTGGATCGCCGAGTTCCTCCAGATCTCGAACAGAACTGCCTGTCACCACATTGATCATGGCGCGACCACCAGAGAGCTGATCCAGTGCGGCTCCCATTCGTGCAGCGAGCACGGGTGTAACCAATCCCGGGCGAATGGCGACAAGGGGACGCAATGTCTTCGTGTGACTCATCACTGCTGAGCCGACCACCCACGCGTCCAGACAGGCTCCCCCTGTCGGAATCAGTACAAATTCGAATCCTGCCTTCTCAGCCGTCTGTGCCACATCGATCAGATAATCCAGACTCGGTTCCCGCTCCGGGGCAACCCCTACATACTTACCATCCCCTGCTGTTGGCAAAAACCATCCAAACTTCATATCTTCCTGTTCGCTCACAAAAGTCAATCCCTTCTATGAATAAATAAAGTCTCATGTTAAAAATAAGATCGCTGTTCTGCAACTTGGCCGTTACGGTTACGAATCGTTCTTACGATCACTGTTATCTCCAGATTTTTTGATTCCCTTTTCTAAGGGAAAATCCGGAGATAAAGGTGAACACTACGTTTCTTCAGAATCGATTTCGTCCCCTCCACTACGTTTGCACTCGTTTAAAACTTATTTTTAAAGTGTGCCTAATTTCTAATTCATTTTCAAAGTAAGCATCCAAATGCCGATTAATTAACTTGGTTTAATAGGTATTGACATCATATCAATTGATTTGTCTGTGATCAATGTCATTTCGCGGCAATTTCATTTTGTCATTTTGTGGTCTTTTCTCAGATTTAGGTCTTCCTGATCTTGAATATGTATAAAACCCACCTGTATAATAGGTTATAAGTGAAACTTTTAAAATCTACAAACGATACTTATACAATAAAGAGGTGTTCCTGATGACCGAGAGCATGAAGGAGGACCACCATGAGTTTTTGGATATTATTTTCTTCACTCCATCTGAATTCGAGAAAGCTGGTGGCGCCTGGCCGATTCGTATTGGCCGTAATATAGCCAAGACCAACTATCATATTGGCCCTCGTACCACACCTTATCATTATTTGCTGTTTGTGCTGGAGGGGGAAGGTACATTCATACAGAACGGACAGCATCATGCCCTTCGAGCCAGGGATGCGTTCTGTCTGTTTCCGCATGTTACCCATGAGTACTGGACGGACCCGGAGGACACGTTGCAGAAAATATTTATTGCATTTGATGGCGCACATGCATCGGAACTGCTTTCCCGAATTGGACTTACACCCGACTCACCGTACCGTTCAGGTGTACTGACCCCGGAGACAGCAAGTGCGATGCGCTCGTTCATGGAGGATGTTCGCAAACCGCAGGATGGAGCGAGCGATCTGGGACGACTCACCCGGTTTCTAACCCTCTTTGACCGCATAGCCCGTTCCCCGGCAACCAAAGGATTGCAACCGGATTCGGCCACACCTTGGCTTCAGAAAGGCAAGGAATACATGGACATTCATTTTGCAGGCGGCATCTCCGTGGAAGGTGTGTCCGCTCATGCGGGTGTGGATCGAACCCATTTTGCCAAACAGTTCCGCAAAGCCTATGGCCTGTCCCCTGTGCAATATATCCAACAATTGAAAATGAATCAGGCCAAACGCCTGCTGGTGCAGACGCCGCTAAGCTTAACTGAAGTGGCTCATTCCGTAGGTTACCCGGACTTGTTCTCCTTCTCCAAAGCGTTCAAAAAGCAAGTCGGTTTGCCGCCCAATCGCTATCGCACATCGGAGAGCACGAAAGAATGAGGGAGCGACCTTTCGCTCCCCAGCCTAAAATCCATGCTTCATGCACCACGCCTTGTGTACGGTTATGTACGATGTCTCCTTTACCAAATTGCAATGGACTCCTGAGATTCGTATCCTGTACATTATATTGCTGCTAAACGCATATATAAATTGAACTAAACATTTACACGAGAACGTAGAGGACAGAAATAACCTGAAGAAGTGGAGCTAAAAGCTTTCTGTGGCAAGTGTACATTTTCTTAGTTCAATTTATATAAATCCACCACCAAAAAAGACAAGCCCCATCTAACCGGGACTTGCCTTCTTTCTATACTACAGTCGTGACGCACGTACTCGAAACCAGGAACTTTTTATGTTGACGTGACGCTATTCCTTCTCCTCATTCTTGCGCGCAAGCGGAATACCGTTCTCTTTCGCATACCATGCTTCATAATGATGCACAGCCACACCTGCAAATGAAGAATGAGAGGAACCGAGATCAAACACCTTTGCCATCTCTTCATTCATATTGCTAACCGGTTTACGGAAAAAGGTCAGGTGATCCCCCTCGTGTGTATCCGCGAGTTCCGCTCCGATCCAGACTTTCTTGCCGAGATCATCGGCTTCGTCCAGTTCTTCCTTGGACAGATCATACATCTGCTGCCCACTATCCCGGTAAGCCATAATAGCTACCGCATCGAAGTGGGAAATGACCCAGCGACTGAATGTACCCTCACCTTCAGCCGACTGACGGGCATCAAGCCAGAACGGAATGGCAGCGCTCATGTACAGTCCGGCATCCTCGCCGGCTTTTGTCCAGGCCTTCATGTTGTTCTGCCACTCTGCAATGACGCTGCTCTCCTCGTTCTCCCAGCGCTTCAGCTGATACGGCTCCACATCCAGTTGAATGCCTTCGAAACGTTCATTCTTGGCCGAAGCTGCATTGTATGCTCGTACTCGCTCGATAAAAGCAAGTCCTTCATCCCGCTTCTCCTCATAGGCCCAGTCTGCATGACCGTTAAGTCCATGCACTTCAATCTCAGCCTGCCCTGCAGCCGCAATGAATTTGCGGTATGTTGCGTCAGGCACCTCATCCTGGATTTGCAGGAAGATGGTATCCACGCCCTGTTCTTTGGAAAAGGCAATAATCTCAGGCGTCTGTTCTGCAATAATGGACGCGTCCCACAGCCAGGTCGCTTTGTGTTCCTCCGCCTGGAACCATTTGAACATCCAGGACAGAAGCAGCAGGCACAACACCACAGCCAGAATGGCCCATTTCGCCATACCCACCAGTTTGCCCCGTTGCCTCATATATTTCCTCAGACGAGCAACGCTTCACTTGGTTCAAGCACAGGATGCTGTACCGAGTGACCAATCTTGTAGATATGCGGATGTGTGTACGAACGGAATGCATTACGTGTATCCAGAATCGGCACACCCATCTCGGCAATATCAAAGTAAGGCAAATCGCTGTGGTTGGTGATCAGCACGATGCAATCGTACTTCTTAAACTGTTCCAGATTGAACACTTCGCTGTGTACGGTCTCCCCATGCTTGTCCTGGAAGGAATCCGCATGTGGGTCGTAGTAGCTTACGTTAGCTCCACTTTCCTTGAACAGTTCATATACTTCCAGTCCTGGTGATTCACGCAGGTCGGCAATATTAGGCTTGTACGACATGCCGAGGAGCAGAATATTGGATTTACGTACGGATTTGGCGTATTCGTTCAGAATCGTTGACGTTTTGTTCAACACATAATATGGCATGTTGTCATTGGTAGATTGCGCCAGCTCAATGAATTTGCTATAGAAGCGGAAACCTTTAGCCTTCCATGACAGGTACATTGGATCAAGCGGAATGCAGTGTCCACCGATGCCTGGGCCTGGATAGAATGGCATGAAACCAAATGGTTTCGTCGCCGCTGCGTCAATAACTTCCCAGATATCGATTCCCATGCGGTCACACATCATCGCCATCTCATTTACAAAGGCAATGTTCACACTGCGGAAAGTGTTCTCCAGCAGTTTCGACATCTCAGCCACTTTTGGTGAAGATACCGGTACTACGGTTTCTACATATTTGCTATATAGCGCTGTTCCAAGTTTCAGGCAGGCTTCAGTCGTGCCCCCGATTACTTTCGGCGTATTAAATGTGGTGAAACGTCCGTTCGACGGATCCACACGTTCAGGCGAGAAGCAGAGGAAATAGTCTTTACCTGCTTCTTGTCCGATCTTGTCCAGCTGCTGCTGGATCAGTTCTTCGGTTGTACCTGGATAAGTGGTACTTTCCAAGGTAATCAGCATACCTGGTTTCATATGCAGTTTGATCTGATCTACAACGGTCTCGATGTAAGACGTATCCGGGTCCTGATTCTCACTAAGCGGTGTCGGTACGCAGATACTGAGTGCGTCGATCACGCGCAGCATACTGTAATCTGTCGTTGGCTGGAAACGACCGCTTTGCATTACTTTTTTCAACTCATCGGACGAAATATCGTGAATATAGGAATCTCCTTGATAGATACTTTCTACTTTGGACGCATCCAGATCAATTCCGATTACCGTGAAACCTTGATTGACCATTTCCACGGCAAGTGGAAGTCCTACGTAACCGAGCCCGACGACGCCGAGTACAGCTTCTTTATTTTCAATCGCATTCAGTAATGTGTGGAATTGTTGATTCTCCATGATATTCCCTCCGGGCAGTGTATTTGGTAGTGCTTAAAATCCATATAAATAGATGAGTGTCTGTGCTCTAAATGTTGCTCTAATCTATCTGATTCATAGTGTCAAAAAAGCTCTTTCTTTGAACTTCACACAATCAGTTGTTCCAAGCTGTCTTCTAATGCAGGCAGCGTCTGATTCGGGCATCCAGTTCTACAGGTGAGAACGGTTTGGTCATGTAATCATCCACTCCGCTGCGGAAGCATTGACTGATTGTCTGCTCAACACGTTGTTCGGTCAACACGACAATTTTGGGCGGCTGCTCCATCTCCAGGTTCTGAATATGATGGATGAACGGCAGACCGTCGATGCCATACAGATTCAGCTCGGTGAGCACCAGGTCTGGTGTAACCTTCTCGATCAACTCCAGTGCAGCCAGTCCATCGACGGCTTCATAGGTTTCGTATCCCTGCATCTTCAACCGCAATTGCAGGAATTCGCGTACTGTAGGATCGTTGTCCACAATCAAAATTCGTTCTGGCTCGTCCGCCGTATTGTCCAGCGTGTAGATATGAATTTCCGACGAATCTACGAGCTTCGAGGATTCAGCCATATGCTGAATGGTTGCCTTCGAAGGGCGCTCCCCTTCCGGGAAACTGGCCAGTGTAATCTGTGGATCGGCACCAGGTACGGTCTCTTGCAACTCATGTTTGATCCGAAGTCCTTCATAATGAACTTCATCCAGTGACAACCCTGGTAGCAGGACGGCTATCGCCTGAGTGGCCCCATCCTTCCACACCTGGAAGGATGTCCCGCTCGTCTGCTCCAGATGTGTCCTGACCTGCTGCTCAGGTTGAGAGTTTCCTGCACAATGGATGAACATTAAGCCGCATGTTTCGGCACCCGTTTCCTTCAATCCCTGTTCTACACTTCGGTACACATTAACGGCAGCCTCACGCTGCAATGTCGCCGTATTTGGCATGTTCTTTTCCACCCTTCTCCTCGATTATCTATATAAGTCCAAAAAATATTATTTACACTGACACTCCGATGACAGAACAGCCTTTCGATCACTGTTATCCCCAGATTTTTTGATTCCTTTATACAAGGGGAAATCCGGGGATAAAGGTATGCTTTCGATGCAGCTTTCTTTCAGAAAGCTTTTAGGTGCACGCTTCGCTTCTACAGGCTTTTTCTGCCCTCTCCGTTATCGTGTAAATGTCTAGTTGGACATATAATTGCTTTGATTATTCTTTAATCAAGCGGCTTCGCTTGTTTTCTTCTCATCCTCGGACCAGCTTTGCCGTGTCATGGTACCCCATGAGTTGTTGTTTTGCATGAACTGCACATGTCCCTGCAATCTCCACAGTACGCCCAGCTGATGGTAACCCACGAATTTCAGCGCGGAGTAGACGAGCATTTTGACCAGATCGGAGAGTTTGTTGTAACGCTTGAAAGCAATCTCCTCCAGGACAAGTGCGCCTACACTCAGCAGATAACCACTCACAAAGTTCAGCAGTCCGAACAGAACCAGAATCGGCCATTGTGTCATATCCAGAAGCACATATCCAGCGAGAGCCAGAAGTCCGGTAATCCGGAAATACGGGTTGAGTGCTTCAAAAAGGACGTTATATGGCATGGTCACCATACCCATAACCTTATATTTCGGATTGAACAGCATGCCCCGATTCTCCAGCATGTTCTTCAGGTTCCCACGGCCCCAGCGCTTGCGCTGACTGGACAAGATCCGGTAGGAATCCGGTGCCTGCGTCCAGCATACTGCCTCAGGGCAGAAGGCAACGCGGTACTTCAATTTGTTCTCCAGCATATAACGGTGGAGTTTGATGATGATGTTCATGTCTTCCCCAGGATAACCATCCCGGTATCCGCCTACGGCGATTACTGCGTCCTTGCGGAACATGCCGAAGGCACCAGAGACAATGATCAGACCGTTCATGTGACTCCAGCCAATCCGTCCACCCAGGAAGGCTTTGAGATATTCAATCGACTGGAACATGGGCCAGATCTTGCGTGGCAGTGATACATCTTGCACTGCCCCGTTTTCAATTTTGCAGCCATTGGCGATCCGTACATCTCCACCGATGGCTACCGTCTCTTCCGGATTCTCCATATACATGCGTGCCATGCGGATCAGGGCATCCTTCTCCAGCAAAGAATCGGCATCGATGGAAGAGATCAATGGATAATGGGACAGGTTGATCCCCGCATTGAGGGAATCGGCCTTACCGCCGTTTTCCTTGTCAATGACATACAGATCCGGGAACTCTGGATTGTGGTAGATCCCACGAATTTTCTGACAGGCGATCTTGCCCCGAATCTTCGTGTTGGGTACTGGCTTCAGACGATATTCTTCCAACAGGATATTCAGTGTCGCATCACTGGAGCCATCATTCACCACAATGACTTCATATGTTGGATAATTCAGCGTCATCAGGCAGTTCACATTTTCAATAATCGTCAGTTCCTCGTTGTATGCCGGTACCAGCAGAGAAACCGAAGGTACCAGTTCCGAGCCTGACAATGTATTGTATTTGGAATAGTGCGACCGCCGGAAGATCGTCCAGATGTTACGGAACGATAAAGCCAGAATGGAAAAGTAGAGCGTATTTACAAAAACAACATAGTAGATTGCGACCATGCCGTAGATTAATAGTAGATCCCTAAGCAGTGTAATCCCCTCCTACCGTAGCGACACCTGTGCGCTTCTTGCTGGTTCTGTTCTCTCGGACAGGGCCAAAATAACGATCGTACAGCAGTCTTTTTTTGTTATGTGCAATCATCTGCTCTACAGCTCTGTCATCGGTTCTCGTATGCTGCATGGTGCTCTCAATCTGCTGCATCGCAATCTCGCGCTCAGCAACTGTACCTTGCACCGCAGCCTGACACAGTGCTTCGAATCCCGGTTCACCGAGCTTGCTCAGACTCTCCGCACTGTTATATCGAACTCTCCAGTCCTCATCCCGCAGCGCTTTGCGCAGCAATGGAATACTGCCAGATGCATGCTTCGAACCAAGCGCTTGTACCACTTCGGCGCGAACTTCCGGATCGGGGTCCTGGATCAGCTTCAGAATGGTCTCATCCCGGAGTGCCGGACTTGCGCTAAGATACAGCTTCACCGCCTCGGCACGTACATCCTGATGCTCTGCGCCTACCAGTCTGTCCAGTGCAGGCATCACTTCAGGTACAGCCTGTCCCCACATGGCAACCAGTCCGACTTTGACAAAATCAGGATTCCGGTCTTCCAGCAATTCAATTAGAATTCTGCTCGTATCCAGACTCGTTTCGAGCAGAATATCGGCTGCCAGATGGTGAATGGACTTGCCTTTGGTTAACAGCAATGCCAGCATGTCTTTCAGTTCACCTTGCCGAGTCGTACATCTGGAGATGGATCGACCAATCATAATGGCCATCGGGCCCGGTTTCTCATCCTTCAGCAATTCCATCAAACCCGGAACAGCTTCGGGACAACGCATGCCACCCAAGCGATAAGCTGCATCAATCTGGCGACCATAACGCAGACGGCCCAGTTCCTTCAGATCATGCTCTACGAACCCTGCTTCACGGCACAGTGCGATTAATTTGTCGCGATACTCACCCTTGAACTGGTCGATCCATTCAATCAGCCTGTCCTGAATGACTCTGCGTTCCAGCGGAGCCAGCTTGCCTGGCGGCAATTTGAGTGGACTATTCTCGGTCAAAGCTGTTTGCAGATAGGTGAAGTAGTCACGCTGCTTCAATTCATAAAACGCCGTCTTGCGTCGTTTGCCATTGTGGGACATTTTCATGGCAAACAATACGATGACGCCTACAACAACAAGTGCGATACAGATGTACAAAAACAGATAGGCCAAAGCCAAACTTGGAAACATGTGAAAAGGTCCTCCTTTATACTTATTTATTCGATCTGAAAACTAGGAATTTTTTCATAGCTCTTCTTCATTTTTTCGTAGCTTATCTTCAGCCGTTCACTATACTGCACCTGCTCCCAAGGCTGCCAGCTATATACGGGCAATGTCTTCAGATCCAGGGTCGTCTGTTCACCCCCAGGCCAGGATACTTTCTTCGTGGCGCGGTCCGTTAACCACGGAATGAGGGTAATGCCTTCCACAGCAACTGTGGAGAACTCACGTCCATTCTTGAGCGGTCCATAGTCGATCGCTTGCAGCGAACTCGGATCACCGAACCCAAGCAGCATCCAGGGAATTCGCATCTCCACCTGATTGCCGTTATACTGCCATGCCGTTAATGAATCCGTATCGGGCTGACCGGGAGCCGTCGTTCCCCGCTTCAATGTTCCGACCTTTTCATTCATGAATGGATGAGCAGATCGGGTATCCGGCGGTGTCATTCTCAGGCTGACTGCCAGATTCCATGGGTGGAACGGATCTGCGGAATCGGACTGCTGATCTGGCAGCATGTCGTATCCTTCTCTGCCGTACAGACGCTGATTAAAGTCATAATCCTTAGCAATCTCCACCTGTGATTCTTCATCCTGCCCCAGTGTAATCACCGTCTCAAGACCATCACTGAGCGTCCGGCCCGGGAGTAACTTGTCAGGCTGACTGCCTCCAGCAAGTGTATCGGTCCCAATTCGTAGCACTGTCTTAGCCGGGTCAAACGGTTGATCCAAGGTCAGCCCAATATACAGATAGGCTTCATCATGGGTCATCTTCATTTCCTGAATGCCGTCCACTTGGCCCTGCCAGGTCGTGACCTCTTCATCCTTCAGATCATCCCAGTCATCCAGTGATCCGTCGATGGTCAACTGTTCCTGTTTACCGGGGTCCATGGCAAGCAGGCCAAACATCTTCTCGTTTGTCAGTACGTTCAGCCAATATGCACGGCGATCAGCCGGGATTTCCAGTGGCATCGTGTTCCATGTTTTTTTGAACCATTCATCCTGCCACATGAACACAATTGCTCCCGAGTACCCTTCATCATAGATATCCTGCGTCAGTGACGCGTCAATATCTCCCTGCTCTACTTCGTTATGTCCACCCTGATTCCGTCCGCCCATACCCAGATGGGAAATACCAAGAGAAGAGGGTACGCCATACTCTGTAATCATTACAGGCATATCGGAAAACTCGGCTTTCAGCTTGCGCAGATAACTTTTGTACGTATTGTACTCACCGTTCTCATCCTTGATCGTTTGGAGTGTTTTATCGATATGGAACAGATCCGGGTAATACGGGTACACATGGTAGGCTGCAAAATAACCTCCCTGCCATGCCTCCGGCTGAATATGTCGGGCATCTACACTGACGAGATCCTCTTCATACAGCGGCTCGCCGGGATGATCCAGCACATCGGTCGTTACCCAATTGGTGAAGGTCATCGGATGTTCCCATCCATACTTCTTCTCCAGGACCGCCGTATGATCCAGTAACTCTGCGAGCCAGTTCTCGAACGGTGACGCTTCTGGACTCGCCGAGAAATGAACTCCCTTGTACTGCGGTACGTCCGCATGTTTTGCGTTTGTGTTGTCTACCATCGCCGGGTCCCATTCCGTCCCCACATGCCAGGCCATCAGGTATTTTCCTGCATTCGTTTTGTATTTGCCGCTGGACTCTCCCTGCTTGGCAGGAATGTCCGCATCGCCATAGACAGCAGATACGGCCTTTTCAATCTCCTGCTTGAACGTCTGCTCAATATGGGCTGCATAGGCATCCTGTTTCTCAATCAACTCTTCTTCAGGTGACCATATGCCCTGTATAAAATATAACGGTTGCTCCCGGCCGCGGTTATATTCGACCAATGCGGAGTAGAAAATCGGTTCGTGAACCGTGTATACCCGGATTACATTGGCTCCCAGATCCTCGATCTGCTGGAACCACCGCAAGTAATCCTCTTTGGTCAGCGGGAATTCTCCCGGGTAATGCCCCGGTGAAGTTGCGCCCAGGTTGACACCTTTGACGAACATCTCCCTCCACGTTCCATCTGGCCCGTATTCCATGAACCGGTCTCCATCGGTCTTGAATTTCATCTCCGTGCCGTTCTCCGCTGTGTACGTAACGAGCTTGGGTTGCATATAGTGCCATCCGGCAAATATCCCACCGGTCACCACCACTGCTCCTGTCAACACCGTTAATAGCCAGCGTCTTCGTCTTTGTCTGCTCATGTCTTTAGATTGCTCACCTCTCTAATATGCATCCTGCTTCAACATCGAATGGTCCAACATGAAGTTTACGAATCTTTCCGCTTCGGATGTCCGCTTGGTAGAGATGTCAGCGGTGTAGTTCTCACTATAGCGCTAAGACTCTGCATTTGTAACTAGGCTGATGGAAGCAAACATGAAATGGAACATTCTGCCCATAATTCGTAAAAAGCGCCATCAACTAGCACCCGAAAGCCTTCAGGATACGTCTGATTCCCAAACACTAATATTTGCTGGAATCGCATGGATTAGATACCCTGCTGATCTTGCACTTCTGGAACCTTTATTGTTATGTGCAACGCGGGTACAGGCAACGTTTGCCGTTTGAACACATACCCCATTAAACGCGAGTTATATTTTAAAGTTGCGGACCATTTTACAGTATTAACCATAAAGATTACAAAATTGATACTATAGTCCGATAACGCATCAGCGATATTCCGCGTCACATCAAGGTTTTCTGAAAAATGCAGAAAATCAAAAAAGGACATCAGTCCCCCTCTATAGGACTGTGCCCATTTATAACCCTTTTACAAAAACCCAAATGAACGCCCGGTCATCACCCGGAAGTCATGGATCTCTCACATTAAATGTAAAAAAGCACATCTTATTTCCTAATTTCTGCCTCTAATATAGCTAACCCATAATTGTGTCCAATTTGCAAAATAATTCCGGTTGCCGCATTTCGAATTGTCGGATATGCTTATAAAACAAGAACACTTGTTCCATACTGTAAATAAACTGTTAATTATCGATGTTCAAATGAATATAATTGCTTCTTAACATAAGAGCTTAGCATCACGAATAAGGAGAGAAGTCTTATGCCCCGCCAAGACAGACGTGTCATCATGCTGGCAGACTGCCAGTCATTCTATGCCAGTGTGGAGAAGTCTGCACACCCCGAATACAAGGATCGCCCCCTCGTTGTTGCGGGAGATCCGGCGCGCCGTTCGGGCATTATTCTTGCGGCCTGTCCACTCGCCAAGTCCTATGGAATTACGACAGCAGAACGACTGGGCGAAGCGCTCGCCAAATGTCCGGATGTTGTTGTTGTTCGCCCCCGGATGGCCGAGTACATTCGGGTGTCCCTTCATATTACGCGTATCCTTCAGTCTTACACCGATCTGGTGGAACCCTATAGTATTGATGAACAGTTCCTCGATGTCACCGGAAGCCTGGATCTGTTTGGCAGCCCCGAGACGATTGCGCGCAGCATTCAATCCAGAGTGATGGAGGAGACGGGTGTGTACATTCGAATTGGTATCAGCGATACCAAGGTCGTTAGCAAAATGGCCTGTGATCTGTATGCCAAAAAAGTCCCTGGAGGCATCTGTACGCTACCTCGCAAAGATCTGCCTTCAACCATCTGGGAGAAGCCTGTGCGAGACATGTTCATGGTCGGTTCCCGCATGGCGCAGCATCTCTACAAGATGGGAGTCCATACGATCGGTGATCTGGCCCAGACCCCACTGTCCCGACTGAGAGAACGTTGGGGTGTGAATGGCGAGGTACTGTGGCGTATCGCCCGCGGTATTGACGATTCCCCGGTCAAACCCGGGACATATGCTCATCAGCAGCAGGGAATCGGACATCAGATGACGCTGCCCCGGGACTATGACTCCTGGGAAGATATCAAAGTGGTACTGCTTGAACTGGCGGAACTCGTCAGTCGACGTTCCCGGGACAAATCACTCATGGGTCATGTGGTCTCCGTTGGGTGTCGCGGACAGGATTATGATCGGCCAACTGGTTTCTCCCGCCAGATGAAGGTGAATGAACCCACCAACATTACGGATGAAGTATACGATGCGGCAGCAGCTCTGTTCCTGCGCCATTGGGACGGATTACCCATCCGCCGCATCAGCGTGTCATTGACCGGACTTGTACCCGATTCTGAAGTACAGCTGTCCTGGTTTGATGACCGTGAACGTAAAAGAGAATTGGAACGTGCCACGGATGATATCAAGCGCAGGTACGGAGATACCGCCATCATGCGGGCATCCTCCCTCTGCTCGTCCGCGCAAGCCCATGAACGTTCCCATAAAATTGGAGGTCATTATAAATGAGTAAAAAATTGCAGCAAAACGGTATCTTCGAGTCCTCACGCATGATGCTCCCCGAACACCGGGAAGCCTACATTCTTCATCAGGAACAACTTGCTCCTCGTACCCGCCCATCCCTGGATGCCCAGGCCGCGGAAGAAATGTCCCGTTTGCTCAGCAACTCGATGATGCTTGGAGATAGAGTCACTATTACGTTGTTTCACGAACATGACGATATCCGTTACACGGGGCAGGTGCTTCGGCTGGACCGTCCTGCCCGGACCCTCAGACTACTGATGGAAGATGGGTCCCGGGATATTCAAATGAACCTCATTACGGATGTGGCGCTTGCCAATGAATGAAGGGGTATACACCCACCCCGGTGTTGTGGATAGTCCATGATAGATGCAGCATAGTCGTTAACATGCAGGACTGCCTTCCTACACATCCTGATGAATACCAAAAATAGCCGACGAGACATATCCTGACCATTCACTTCGTTCTAAAGAAGCAAAATATCGGATACGTGATTCATCGGCTACATATAAGGGTACAGCTTCTTTTTTCTGAAAAACTTTTAGAAAAAGCTCCAGTCAAATTCCTTGGACAGACGCTCGAGCAGATGCACGCCAGCAATACTGTTGCCTTTGCGATTCAGAGCCGGGCCAACAAGACCTATGCCGAATTGTCCCGGTACAAGGGTCAGAATTCCACCGGATACTCCACTCTTGGCGGGCAAACCTACCTCGATGGCAAATTCGCCTGAAGCATTGTACATCCCACAGGTCGTCATAAAGGTTTTGGCAATCTGAACATAGCGACGAGGGATGAGTTCTTCTCCCGTAATTGGATCTGTTCCATTATAGGCGAGAACAAGTGACATTCGCGCCAAATCTGCACAGGTGACTTCAATGGAGCAATGACGGAAATACACGGCGAGTACATCTTCCACGTCATCCTTGATTACACCATTATGCTTCAGAAAATAACCAAGTGAACGGTTCAGGTGACCGCTCTCTGATTCGGACTCGAATACCTCTTCGTTATAGCCCAGCTGATCATTATTCGCCAGTTTGCGGAAAAACTCCAGAATGCGGCGTGATTTTTCTTCCTTACAGTCTCCTCCAACAAGCGAGGACACCGTAATCGCACCTGCATTGATTAATGGATTGAACGGGATTCCGGGTTCAACCAATTCAAGCTTGATCATCGAATCGTAATCGTCGCCTGTCGGTTCTTTTCCTACATTAAAGAAAACCGCTTCTTCCCCATGATCCATCAGGGCCAGAATAAGGGTAAATACTTTGGAGATACTTTGCATCGTAAATGGGACACCGCAATCCCCTGCCGACACATGGTTCCCTTCGGCGTCCATGATATGTATACCAAGCTCATCCTGAGAGGCTTTGACAAGCTCTGGAATATAAGAAGCCACCTTACCTTGCCCGGTGTGCAAACGACTGGTCTCCAGCCACTCCGGCAGCAATGCATTCAGACGTTCCATGGTTGAATTGCTCATATGTCATCTCCTCCACATCTCTATATAAGCAAGCATCTTGCATGAAATGTGCATGCGTGAACTCCCACGGTGATAATGAATTTCAGCCATCTCATAGCAAGATGCCCTATATTATCTGATTACCCTCAGAACAGTTCCTTTACCGCTTCGTTTGAAGATTTAACTCCAGAATCTCACCAGGAAGACCATCGTAATCACCTGTCCAGGTGGATACAAAGTTCTGGCGGGTCAAGATCCGGCGGGAAGCAGCGTTACCCGGATCGATAACTGCATAGAGGGATCCAATCCCTGCGGCTTGTGCCTGAATAATCAACCGTGACGCTATGGATGTGCCTTGGCCTTTGCCCCAATGTTCAGGCAGGATCATGTAACCTATCTCAGCCTTGGTCGGGTCCTCCTGATCCGGAATCAATTTGGCATACGCCACACCGGCACCATCTTCACTAAAAACCCGGTAATGTCCGCAAGTGGAACGCTCATTAAACTCCAGCATGGACTCAAATTGCGTTCTCGCCTCTTGCTCCGGTATTGCACGTTCTGTAATCTGTTTCATTACTTCCATATTGGAAACCAATGCATAATAATCATCAAAATCAGGTTGTGTGTATTTAATGAACTTCATGATATGCCTCCTCTGGGGTACATAACTTATCTTGGTCTTGTTGAATTCACCTAGAGTATAACAGATGCGAATGATGGAATGCACACAAGGCACCACGCTTGCAGGTAGCCAGATTGGTCCGATCGGACAACAGTTCGGCAATCTGACAACTGTAGATACCAAAAAGCGGCCTCGTCTGGAGACCGCTTTGTTTACTTTGTTTTTTAATTTGCTTTTTAAGATGAAGAAATATTCTCTGTTCCGTCCTTCCAGTGCATGTTGTTAGCTTGCCCGTGATGAAGGGTTAAGGTTCATCTGTTTTTCACGTTGACGTGCACGACGACCTTGACCTGGAGGGGTGATGATCAGTGCGAGCAACAGCGAGACAGCGCAGAGTACGGCAATCACGATGAAGGTTAGATGGAATCCGCCCAACAGAGCGCTGATGAATGATCCTGCCAAAGCACCAAATCCAAATCCCTGATAGATCACGCCATAGTTTTTGCTCTGATTCTTCAGTCCGAAGTAATCGGCCACAATCGCCGGGAATACGGTAATGTTACCTCCGAAACAGAATGCAACGGCCGCGACACAGGCGAAGAAAATCCCGAAGGTCAGTGGAACCAGACTAAGTGTCATGACAGCTACGGCTGTAACAAGCAGCGCACCAGCAATGACCTTCATTCGTCCTACTTTATCCGACAGCGCACCGAGAATAATACGTCCTGCCGTGTTAAAGATTGCAACCATGGCCACTGCGTTCGCAGCGGTAGCTACATCGAGACCTGCAAGCTGTACACCGATATCTTTGACAATACCGATCAGATACAGACCGCTCATACACGCCGTGAAGAAAATAACAAACAGCATGTACGCTTCTTTTGTACGCAGCATCTCTTTCACCGTGTAGTCATGACGTGCCACGACTTGTTTGGATCCTTCCTTGCTTGCCGGAGCCTGTTCACGAACAACCGCTTCACGAATCAGGAATGATCCCGCAACGACCAGAACCAGAACGATAATGCCCCAGTACATAAATGCCTGAGCAGGACCAACGGCACCAATCAATGCCGAGTTCACATATTTGAACAATAAACTACCGGTACCAAAGGCGCCGACAGAGATCCCCGAGATCAGACCTTTGCGCTCCGGGAACCATTTGATCAGATTAGACAGTGACGTAATGTACGCCGTACCATCTGCAAAACCAACAACAAATCCAGCCAAAATGTACAGCAGTGTTAGCGAAGTGACTTGGGAACTCAGAATAAGACCCAGCCCAAGCACAACCCCGGCTACACGGATCAGGCGCTGAAGACCCCAACGTTCCTGCAACCGTCCTGCAAACAATGTGGCAAATGCCAAAGCAAAACTGGTAATTGAAAAAGTTATCGCGACCGAGCTGACGTCCCATCCGAAACGATCAGACAACGGTTGATTAAATAAACTCCAAGTATAGATGGTTCCAAGACCCATTTGTACAATGATGGTCCCCAAAACAATAAGCCAGCGGTTCATTTTTGTAGGTGCAGATGTTGATTCAGGTGTTGATGAAACGGATGAAATGGTTGCTTTCATCGTGATCTCCCCTTTGCCGATGTCATATACATGAATGCGTTCACAAGCTAATCATACATGAAAGGGGATTCATTACACCGTTTTGAGCATGAGTTGCATCAGATGCGGAATGAAATGCTTCTAGATGCGCATGAGTTGCCTGAATTCTTTGACCTTCCCACGACTCACGGGCACTTCAGCTTCCAAATCGCGCAGACGGAGCAGATACGTATTGTTGAACCAAGGTACAATTTCACGGATTTGCGACAGATTTACGACGTACGAACGGTGGCAGCGAAAGAACGTATCCTGTGGCAGTCGGCTGTGAAAATCCGATATGCTCACTGGCATGGTGAACTCCCCATTTTTGGTATATACCTTCGTCACTTTCTCTTGCGCTTCCGCATAGTAGATGTCTGCCGTATCCGTAACAATAATATTGTCATTCCGCAGCAGATTAATTCTTCTGTCCGTATGGGAATTAGTATCTCGTAACAGATCTCCCTGTGCAGCAGATCCGTCTACCATAGTAACTGGTCCATCCTCAACATGTTGCTCCACCGGCGCATGATCACGTTTGAATGCGAGCTCCAGCTTATGGAGCATTGCAGCAATTCGTTTCTCGTCATACGGCTTCAGAATATAATCAAATGCCTCCAACTCAAAGGCTTCCGCTGCATGTTCCTTATACGCCGTAGTAAATACAATGTAGGGTTTCGTTGCAAACTTCCCAATATGATGGGCCAGCATCATACCGTCCAGCGAGGGAATATTGATATCAAGGAAAATGACATCTACTTCTTGTTCCTGCAAAAATTTCAGTACATCCAGCCCGTCTTCAAGGCGGTCAACCACCTCAATCTGGCTATGTTCCTGGATTAAATAATTCAATTCCTCACTTGCCAGAATCTCGTCTTCCACAATTAGAGCTCTCATTGATCCATCATCACCTTGTTACGACATCTCCTTTGGGCACATCAAATAAAATATCGGTTCCTTGTTCCAGCCTTGTAATGGTTACACCTTGTCCGTAGATAAGCTTAACGCGGCGATGCACATTATACAGCCCGATCTGGTTACCAGGCATACGGTCGTGGTAAACCCGGTCTATAATATCTGCACTGATCCCTGCTCCTGTATCACTGACACTGATTCGTAAAAACTCCGGATAATCCTGTACCCGGATTCGAACAGTCCCGGGTCCTTTCACCTTGAGAATGCCATGAATAATTGCATTTTCGACGAGCGGCTGGATGACAAGACTCGGAATATGCACCGCGACCTCATCAATGTCATAGATCACGTTAAGTCGGCTACCAAAGCGAGCTTTCTCAATCTCTACATAATTACGGACCTGCTCTAGTTCCTTATGAATATCGATCAACTCATCCGACAGCTCCAGATTGTAACGCATGTACCCGGATAGATTCACAATCAGCTCGCGTGCTCGATCCGGTTTGGTTCGGATGGACGAAGCAATCGCATTTAGCGCATTAAACAGAAAATGAGGATGAATGGTTGTCTGTAATGCACGCAGCTCCGCTTTGTTGGCAGCAGCCTTGATCTCTTCTACCCTCGATACCTCCATCTGGGTCGAGATGATCTGAGACAGACCTACCGCCATCGTTTGTAATGGATACGTAATTTTGTACGCTTTGCGATAATAAATTTTGAGCGCACCTGTGATGTCTCCTCGTTCTTTGAGCGGAATGATTAACAGCGAGTGGATATCGGGTGTTTTTTCATCAATCACATCATTACTGATCGTAATCTCCCCGCTGGATATCGTCTTCTTGGTCATCTCACTTATAATTTCATTACCGATATGATATCGTTCCTCACCAAATCCTACATAAGCCAGTACATTCCGGGTATCCGTAATTGCAACCGCATCAGCCTGAATATCCTCCTGAATAATCCGGCAAATTTTGCGCAGAGAATCCTCATCAATCGAACGGAAATACGGCAAGGTTTTGTTAGCAATCTCCAGTGCCAGCTTCGCCTGACGGGCTGCAATCATCTCTTTTTCCCCTTCGACACTCTGCACCAGGAGCACAATCAGCCCAATGTTGACTTCACCCAGAATCATAGGCAGCGCAATCTTCGAAACAATATCGGCACCCAGTGGATCGGGATAGGAAAATAACAAGATTAATAACATCGTCAGCGCTTCACAGATCATTCCAGCACCAATACCGATGATCCATCGCTTAGGCTTGGGCGTGTACTTATGTATATAACCGGAGACCAGACCTGCCAGGATACTCGTGATTAGACACGGTATAGCTGTAACTCCATCCATATCGATCAAATACCGATGCACCCCGGAGACTATCCCCGTAATAATACCCACAGGCGCTCCGAACAAAATACCACCCGATAACACGGCGATGATCCGTACATTCACCAGTGAACCTTCAACATTAATGCCCGTATATGTTCCGAAAATGGCAAAAGCACAAAATAACAAGGTAACCGCAATAGACTCCTGCCACCTTAATTTCCCCTTTTGCAGAATCTGCCTAAATCTCGGCACCCTCGACAGAAAGAATAAAAATATAATCAACAGCGCCGCCCGTTCAAATAAACCCAGCAGCATCGTAAACATTTCCAATCGTACTTCCTCCACATCTGTCTGAAAATAAAATGCATACCGACACAGCCACGCCTTTTTGACGTAACATCCATGACATTGATCGCTGTTGCTTGTATGCTCGTATGCTCGTATGCTCGTATGCTCGTATGCTCGTATGCTCGTATGCTCGTATGCTCGTATGCTCGTATGCTCGTATGCAACAGTTTACCGCTCCCCCCGGAGGAAAGCAAAGTCCATCCTGTGAAAATACATCAACTATACTGCACCATGCATATGATAGTTCATCCCTTCACTTCTATGAAAATGCCAGACTCCAGAAAAACCTATGTTATAATTAGTTGTCATGTTATTCCAATTATTGAGTGAAATTAATTACAGAAAGGTGTTCAAGCATGCTTGCCATTCTACTCTTAGGTTTGCTTCTGCTTTTTAGTTTTCTATGGTACACCCTGTATTTTATCTCCAGACGAAGCCATCATCCTGATCGCTTATCGGCGATTGTCCTGCGGATAATCTTAAGCATCTCAACTCTGACACTCATCGTTCAAGTCTACATACTTAAAGGAAACCCATATAACTTTATATTAATATTCGTATTTATCGCTTCATTAATAGCCACTCGTTCTTTTATCGGTACGAACAAAAACAGATAAATAACAACAATAGGCATGGCTGGCTCTATAGTTTAATCCTGGAACTAATCCAAAAAGGCCAACCAGACGTACCTGGTTGACCTCAAGTCCAAAATTATAAAAAATTTCGCCTGATAAAATAACTTGGTGTGCAGCTCCAAGCATGGCAATAACTGTTGACCAAATTGCTGCCATAAGGAGAATACGTTTTGTCGTCCGGGTCGTAGAGCTCCCAGAAAGTGTCCGCTCCATCCTTCAGCATACCGCCCCAATACCTTCGGATCTGCTCCAGTGCCTTCTCCTCTTCCCCGCACATAAGCAATGCATCAACATAATGATGAACCATGTACGGCGTGGTCATGCCAATAGCTTCTCCGTTACTCGTTAACCGATCAAGTAATTGCCGGGCCGTCGGAGCATCCATGATCTCAGCCAGAACCATCCATACTTGCGATGCCCAGGATACCTGTCTTTTATCACCACTGATGAAAAAGCCCTGTTCACCATCCCACAGATGTGTGAGGGCTGCTTGCTCAGCGTCTTTGATGTGGGCGTTAATCCATTCCTCATACTCCGGCAGCCCTAGTTCTTTGGCAATCAACCTTCCCCTTTTCATACTATAGATGAGAACTGCCTGAGCACCAGCCTGTTTATTTAGTTCTTCATGCCAGTCCAGAAAACAATACCATGTATCGTCATCCCTTACGATGCCCCGCTCATCGAGTCGTTTAAGCCCAATTTCAATCTGTTCTTGAGCGACCGGCCAAAGTTCTTCCAACGTTCCCCTGTCCTTCGTAGCCTCAAAATAGTCCCATAATGTCACAATAAAGCACAACGCATAGTCATATAGGTAAATGTCGTCCACGTATGGTTCCGGTTGTTCGTACAAACAGGCTCCTACTTGGCCTCCCTCCAATCTTGTTCCGGCAAAGAGATAGAGACAGCGCTTGACGAGATCATTACAGCCGAATGTTCCATAATTGACGAGGGCCTGAAGGCGAAGATCTCCGATCCATAAACGTCGATCGCGCTTCGGTCCATCTTCGAATACGGTCTGCATACAATCCCGGAGTGTCTTCACGGACACGCGATCTATTTCCAGCAGCTCCGTGTCGATAACTTCAGGCAATTGAGGTACTACCCCTATGTCTGCTGAAGTCACCGTCATGCAATATATATCGTTAATTCGAATATCGTAACGGATCGACGTTTCTACCACCTCGATTTTCAGATACCGAAAGGCATAGCGACGGTCCAGTGTTAGCGTGCCGGGTAACACGTCCACATTCACGATCTCATCTTGAAGCCATGAACGGCTAAGCCAACCCGAATATTCTGCAAAATCCTCACCGACCTCACAGGGCATTTCTCCAAATGTGAGCTTCAACCTGAGAGGTGCATCTGCATTACTGCGCTCGTTAAGAAGCGACAAGGTTAGATAACCGACGAGATGTTCTCCGAAATCCAGCGTTACACTGTCTCCCTTGCACAGCACTTGATCCGATAAGTGTTCTGCTAAGCCGAGTGGTTCGATACGCCATCCCTGAAAAGCCGACGCATCCGGAACTGCGCTCACGATGTGTTCCGGATAGACCTTCTGCTGGCGAAGCTCCGGCATCAGACCCTGCGCTTTTTCCAGCCAGGCTTTGTTTATCACATTTTCACTCATTGCAGTGTCCTCCTTAACCTTTGACCGCCCCAACGGTCATACCACCGATAAAATATTTTTGCAGGAACAGAAACGCCAGCAGCAACGGTAGAGCGCACAGAAAGCACGCTGCAAACAGGACGTTCCACTGCGTGGGATTTTGCTGATCGCCCAAAAATCCGAGCATGGCCAGCGGTAACGGTGAATCTCCTGCGCTGGAAATAAAGATCATATTGAAGAAATAATCGTTCCAAATCCAGACACCTTGCGTAATAATGACCGAAACCGTTACCGGAATGAGTAAGGGGAACACGACGGTCCAGAACCGTTGGAATAATCCCGCCCCGTCGATGTGCGCCGCTTCTTCTACCTCCTCAGGCACACCGCTTCGAATGAAGCCCGTGTACAGGAAAGTTGAAAACGGCAGACTGCACGTAATGAACATGAAAATAGGCGTATATTGATTCGTTGGAATATGCAGCGCATTAATCATTTGCACGATCGGTATCAATACCATTTGAGCAGGTACCACGAGTCCGGACAAAAAAAACAAATACATGAACTTGCTTAGCTTTGTCTTCAAACGGGCCATCGGGTAGGACGCCATCGCCGCAAACAGGACAACGAACACGACCGATACGCCGGTTAACACCACGCTGTTCCATAGCGCTTCCGGAAAGTGCATGCGGTCGAAGGCAGCCTTGTAACTTGCAAAGGACATCTCCTGGAACAGGACCAGCGGATTTGTGTTGTTGCTTGGATCTCGGAGTGATGTCGAAAAGGCAATAATTAACGGAATCAGATTTAACGCCATCACCAACAACACGACGACCTGAACGGACCCTTTCCCCAAAACTTTACGAAGCATCATGCCGACACCTCCCGTTTGTTCATTTTCAGGACAAAAACAGCGGTAATGACGATAATTACGGCAAAGGAAATGACACCAAGAGCCGAAGCTTTACCAAAGAGTTGTTCGGTAAATGCCATCTTGTATATAGTATAAATCAGCGTGTTGGTAGCCGTGCCGGGACCGCCATTCGTCATGATAAACGGGAAGTCGAACGCTTTGAGTCCATTGATCAAACTTAACGTCACGTTGATTGTAATCGCTGTTGCCAGTAATGGAATCTTCACATGTCGTAGCAATCTCCATGAGCCGCAGCCATCAATCCGTCCGGCTTCCAAAAGGTCGCTTGGAACAGTCTGTAGTCCTGCAAGGAAGATAATCATTGTCGTTCCGATCGTCTTCCAGATTTCCACGAAGATAATAGAATACAGCGCGGTAGAGTAATCACCCAGGAAATTCAGTTCATTTGTGATACCCAGTTTATCGAGAAAGGAAGAAATCAGCCCGTAATCCGGCATATAGACGTAACTCCACAAAAAGCCGACGACAATCGCACTGAACAATGTGGGAATATACGCCAGGGAACGGTAAATCCCGGTTCCTCTTATTTTCATGTTTAACAGCAATGCCATTGCCAAACCGATGATATTGCCAGCTATGACGGTGACGAACGTATAGATCAGTGTATTTTTTAAAGAAATGCCTAGGATGTCGCTCCGGAACAATTCCTTATAGTTGTCGAAACCGATATAGTTATAGGCTTGGGCGTACCCGTTATAGTCCGTTATACTGTACTGGAACAACCGCAGGATCGGGAAGATCCAGAAGGTCAGGTAGAAGATCAATGCCGGCAAAGCAAACCAGTACATGGACTTTTTCATTACAGTAGAGCTCATCCTGCTCCATCCTTTCCAAGAGGGCCTGCGGCAAGGGAAGAAGGACAATCATTCTCCCCTTTACAGCAGACAGCATCGTTTTGTTCTAATTTTTCCACAGCTCGCTGAACTTGGTTTCCATGGCGTTTGCCACATCTTCCGGTGTTGTTTTCTGTCCAGCAATAATTTCGGCAAACTTTGCCTGCATGACGTCCGATACTCCGGCTGGCCACATCTGGTTGCTGAAGTAGACGGAATTTCCAGTTTGTTGATAGTTGTCATTCACTTCCTTAAACAATTCTTTTTCAAGTTTTACGTCCTTATACACGCTGATGGAACTGTTGGCTTCCACAAATGCCTTGAACAGATCTGATTCACCATCGAACAGGTAGTTCAGTACTTCCTTGGCTGCATCCAGGTTTGCCGATTTGGCGTTCAAAGCGTATCCCGCAGATGTTGCAGCAGATACAAACACCGGCTGTTCCGGCTCGTTACCTGGCAATGAGGCGAATCCGCGAGTAAATTCGGCAGCGCCTTTGGACGTCATGGAAGCATAATCCCATGTTCCCGTAAAGGTCATGGCTGCTTTCCCGTCGATAAACAACTGCGCAGATTGGGCACTACCAATGCCAAGCGAGTTTTTGACGACGTAGTTGTTATCATAGAGCTCTTTGTATTTGGTTATGGTTTGAACCCACTTTGGATCAGTCAGCGATTTTTCGCCGTTCTGCAGTTTGACATCAAAATCCATCTCATTCGGATACACGACATTGGCCGCAATCGGATACATACCGAATTGAATCATCCAAGGGTCCTTGTCACCCATCGCAATTGGTGTTACGCCCGCTGCCTGCAACTTTTGACACAACTCCAGGAACGAAGGCCAATCCTTCGGAAACTCGGAATATCCGGCCTGCTGTAACAACTCCTTGTTGTAATAAACGCCGAGGAAGTCTAGTCCTTTGGCCACTCCATAAGGTTTTCCCTCATAGGACATATCTGCCTTCGCTCCTTGGCTGATGTTGTCCCAGAACTTCAGATCGGATAGATCAGCAGCAAATCCTGCCTTTGCGAAATCATTGACGCCGCCAGCTGCATTCTTTGGAAAAATCAAGAACATATCCGGCCCCTGTCCAGCCGCAAGCTTGGTACGTACGGATGTATTGTACTGATCATCAGGCAATTTCTGCACTTCAAGGGTAATGTTCGGAAACTTCTCTTTTACCAGACGCGGCAAGGTTTCCAACTCGAAATCCTCTCCATCAGACGCCTTGTTTCCCGATAGCATCATCGTCAACGTAATCGGCTTTACTGATTCATCTGAACTCCCGTTGCTATTATCCGTACCGCTCCCCTCCTGACTACTGGAGCTACATGCGCTCAGAAACATCATGAGCAGTACCAAAGTTAGGGACCACAGTCGTTTTCTTTTTTTCATCTTGTCATTCCCCCGATTCATGTTTATTCTTGCTTTGTGCACATTCTCATCATACGGTGGGCAAAAGTGCATTTGCTTTGGCTCGTATGGTGCACTATTTTTAGAATTGACAAATGGCGGGAGGAGCACGTATGATTCTGTTCAACATCAAAACTAAACTTTTTCTGGTCCTCGTCCTCGTATCGATCGTGCCAATTATCGTTGTTTCTGTCAGTTCCTATCGCAGTTACACGAAGCTGGTGAATGAGCAGACCACTCTCGTGACGTCGACAACTATAGGCAATTCGGTCAAGAGCATGGAGGAAATTTTGCAGAACATCGACCGGATCTCCGTCACACTCCTTCAGCAGTCTTCCAATGCAACCGCTTACAGCACTGTGAGTGATGAACTAATCAAGTTGAACGGTACCAACGATCAATATGAAATATTCATGATCCGCAGCAAATTGAAATTGATCTTTGAAAACATTCTGCTTGGCTACAATTACATCAATGGTTTGTACCTTTTCACACCAGATGGCAAATGGATAAGCTATGGCAGTAGCGGCACAGACCTACGCCTTGATTATGTCGCACTTCGCGATGAGTGGTATCTAAATACGATCCAACGTAAAGGCGATTTGTATATTGGTGAAGTTGGCGTCAAACCTTACATCATTAACGCCAAGGAATCCATTGGCTTCTCCAGAGCTCTCTACGATCCCAACAACAACGAGTTCCTAGGCGTGTTTATGCTGGATTGCAGTATGAACATTTTTGACGGTCTAAAACGTAATCCGGCACCAAGCTTGTCCAATCTATATCTGGCGAACGACGCTGGCGAGATCTTGTACTCCAGCGACGGAAGTAGAGTTAGCACTCCTCTCTCCGATACGCTGGCTGCGGCAACGCATCAAGTCGGCAGCAATTCACAGTACAAATCCATCCAAGATAACATGATGACGGTAATCCAGAAAGTTCCCGGCCGCAATTGGAACGTGATTGCCAACATCTCTATGGATCGGTTGTATGAGGAGTACAACATCTCGCAAAAGTTGCTGTTATACGTGGCCATAAGCTGTGCCGTCATTTTCCTTCTGCTTTCCTTTTTCTTATCCAACCTGATCACCAAACCCATCATCGAATTGACCAAACTGATGCGCAAAACCAAATCTCATCGTTTTGTGACCATCAAGCCTCAAGTAACGAGGCAAGTCGACGAGATTGGAATCCTTTACCATGAGTTCAACAAAATGATGAAAGACATCGATACGCATATCCGAGAAAGTTACCAGAATAAAATCCTCATGCTGGACTCCCAGATGAAGGCATTGGAAGCACAGATCAACTCCCATTTCCTCTACAATACGCTGGAGTCGATTAATAGCATTGCCGAGATCGAAGAAGTTGAGAGTATTGTGGTGATGACCAAGTCACTCGGGGACATGTTCCGCTACAGCATCAAAACGGATAGCGAGCTGGTCCCGGTCAGTGAAGAACTTCAACATGTAGAAAACTACATGGCCATCCAGCAGATTCGGTATGGTGACAAGTTCGCGTTCAACCTTAATGTAGACCCGGAAATTCGGAGTCGTCGCATGCTGAAGCTTCTGTTGCAACCACTCGTGGAAAATGCCATCTATCACGGGTTGGAGAACAAACGTGGGAAGGGTTCCGTTACCATTACCGGTTTGTTTCAGGAGGACAGCATCGTGTTCGAGATCTGGGACGATGGCGTGGGCATGTCCTCAACACAAGCGGAAGAACTTCGACAATTGCTCCAGCAGCCACCTGAATTCGTCGCCGTTGGTCAAAGGCATAAACAAAGCATCGGCATCAAAAACGTGCATTCACGAATTGCTTTGTATTACGGAGAGGGTTACGGCCTTTCGTTTCATACCGATTTGAATACAGGAACTCGAATTACACTCGAAATTCCGGCCAATTGGGAAAAGAGGTGACCAAGAGATGTACACGTATATCGTTGTGGACGATGAACCCTTGATCCGCAAAGGTTTGTTGAAAAAAATCGGGACTTTTGAGCACTCGCTTGAACTCTTAGGCGAAGCAGATAACGGCGCAGACGCCTTGGCTTTGATTGAATCGTTCAAGCCGGACATTATCTTTACGGACATGCGCATGCCTGAGGTCGACGGCAAGCTGTTGATCAGGACAGTCTGCCAGCAATATCCGCGCATCAAGTTAATTGTCATTAGCGGACATACCGATTTTGATTATATGCAGGAAGCAATCTCTGCGAAAGTTGTAAATTACCTGCTGAAGCCTTTTAGCCGGGATGAAATCCACGGTACGCTTCACCAAGCCATCCAAGCCATCGAACAGGAGCGCTCTCTTCAGCGGGAAGTCGTTCTAAGAGAAGTAGAAACGGAGCAGATGAAAAGGGATACAGACATGCAAGCCTTCCTGAATTATGTGCTGGCTCCCCATTCATCCATCAAAACACCTGTGTTCCGCTCTGCGGAATTTGCCGCCATCATGGCTTCTGACCAGTTCATTTTCTTGACGATTTATGGTCCTCAACCGCTTACAGCACAGCAACTGCCTACCTTTTCGAATGGCCTGTACATTCCTCATCCACAAACGGATCAGCTATTGTTTTTCCTGATGCATGATCTGGGTTGCTCAGGCCAGCTTGATTTGCAGAAAATGGCGGAACAAACAGCAAGTATCATTTTGAACAAATCCGAAACTACGGATTGTTGTGTAGGGATCAGCTTGCCTCATACAGGCATTGGTGGGGTCCGAGAAGCTCATCATCAAACAATCCTTGCGTTGGACGAACGAGCCATTACCGATTTTGGAAAATGTTACGTATTTTCACGGGAGCAAATTCCTTTACATCAACTGAAGTGGGCTCGAACGTATGAACTGTTATTTTTTATAGAGAGCGGGAATGTACCGAAGGTGGAAGAGCTCATCACCGATTTCTTTGCTTTCTACATACGCCAGCCTGACGCTTTGCTTGCCCACCTGAAGGAGCAGTGTAGAGACATTATCACGGAAACCAAACGGCTACTGAGTAACTATATCCAGAACGGAGGTAACAGTAGCGCCTCTTCCAGCTTGGAGGCCGTCCTGAACGTCTCGTTCGATATGGAGTGCATTAGGCATTACATGGTAAAGGTGCTGACGGGAACAGCTCTTCTGCTTAAGGAAGACAACCCCTACGCATCAGATCAAGTGATCGACAACGTCAGGACATATATCGATAATCACTATACCAAGGATTTAACGCTGGAATGGGTATCGTCCCTGTTCTACCTGAACCCGAGTTACCTCAGTCATTTATTTAAAGAAAAGACATCCGAGAACTTCACTGATTACGTAAACCGACTACGGATCAGTCAAGCCAAGCAGCTCTTAACGAGCACAGACGATAAAATCTACCGGGTTGCCAAACAGCTGGGTTACGACAATCCAAAATATTTTTTTCGGGTGTTTAAAAAATTGACCGGTTGGACCCCAGAGGAATACCGAAAGCAACACAAATCCTTCACCGCAAACAACAAGGAACTAGGCCATGTATGATGGCCCAGTTCCTTGTTTTCGTTGTTGTGGTTCTTAGCTGACAGTCTTCTCCCTGGCACCATAAGTTCAAAAAGGGGTGTTCCCTTACGTCATCTGCATGACTAATGAAACACCCCTTCCTAAATTACCACACAACTTGAATGTAATTTGGGTTTTGTAAAATATATCAATTTACACAACAACGGAGAGGACAGCAATAACCTAAAGAAGCGAAGCGTGCGCCTTTATCACCGGATTTTACCCTTGGAAAGGGTCAATCAGAAAATCCGGGGATAACAGCGCTCGGAAGGTTATTCTGTCATCGTAGTGCCCTCGTGTAAACGAATGTTTTACCCCACCCAACATTACATAGAATCCCTACCTAAACATCCCCCACAGCTTAATCAAATGAAACGTATTGTTTGGATCAATCTTCTGCGCGAGCACAAAAGCAACAAACTGCTCCTCCTGAGCCGGAGAGAAATTCTCATTCATAATGACTGCCGAAGACTTGACCAACCTTCTGACCTTGGCCTTATCTTGCAGATCAGACTTGGTCACGCCATCAATCAACTTTTTGATACGCTCTTTGACAGCGGGATTTTTCATCTTTAATTTGATCCGCTCCACCAGCTGCGGACTAATTCCATATTGTTGATAACCCAAAACGTATAGCACCTCCCAAAAGAATGAACTCACTTCTTATTCATATGTCGGGAGGGCTTGTACACTTGTCTTTTTTTACAAAGGTAATACGAAAAACCAGCTTACGTCGCAAGCTTTAGTCAATCAGATCGCCCTTGAATACTTGCTGTTGCTGTAGGAAATCGCGCAGAGGTGCATAGTCCATAGAGGTCCAGAAGGTCGCATCCTCAATTAAGTGGGTCACGTCATCTCTGGCCTGTTCCAGCACAGCAAAATCAGCAACCATATCGGCAAGACGGAACTCGGGTAATCCACTCTGTTTTGTACCAAAGAAATCACCCGGCCCCCGGAGATCGAGGTCACGCCGGGATACCTCGAATCCATCCTCCGTTTCCGTCATGACCTTCATGCGCTCCTGTCCAACCTCCGTCTTGGGATCAGCAATGAGTACACAATAGGAAGCATGTGCACCACGACCGACCCGACCACGAAGCTGATGCAGCTGAGATAGACCGAAACGATCCGCATCCATAATGACCATTAACGTTGCATTTGGCACATCGACCCCAACCTCGACAACGGTGGTGGAGACAAGCAACTGAATATCATTGCTGTAGAAGTCACGCATCATCTCTTCTTTCTCCGCAGCCGTCATCCGGCCATGCAACAGACCTACACGATATTTCGGAAAGTTCTGCTGCATCTGCACATGCAGATCAATGGCATTCTGCACATCCAGCTTCTCCGACTCTTCAATAAGCGGACAGATCAGATAGGCCTGACGGCCCTGATCCACTTCTCTGGAGATAAACCCCAGCACCCGCTCCATCATTTCATGCTTAACCCAATACGTGGAGATGGGAATCCGTCCCTTCGGACGTTCCGAGATCGTGGATACTTCAATATCCCCAAAAGCCGTAATCGCAAGTGTCCGTGGAATTGGCGTAGCCGTCATCGTTAACACATCCGGATTATATCCTTTGCGTCGTAAAACGCTGCGCTGATTCACACCGAAGCGATGCTGCTCGTCCGTCACCACAAGACCCAGATCACGGAAGAAAACATCTTCCTGAATCAGGGCGTGTGTACCCACCACGATATCAATCATGCCCATTTGCAACGAGGCGATCAGATCTTTACGTTTACGTCCATTTACACTGCCCGTTAACAGCCCTGCGGTTACCCCAAACGGTTCAAACAGCTTTTGCAGTGAACGCATATGCTGCTCCGCCAGAATCTCCGTAGGCACCATCAGAGCCCCTTGGAACCCAGATCGAACAGTCGTGTATAGGGCAATTGCAGCAATAACCGTTTTACCCGATCCGACATCACCCTGCAATAACCGGTTCATTGCATAGGGTGAACGCATATCCTTCAGAATTTCAAGCTCGACCTTTTTCTGAGCATCTGTCAGTTCAAATGGTAAACTGCGTACAAACTCACGGATCGTCGTATTGTCCGTAGTATGTACCACGCCATCCATGCGATTTCGGTTCAACGCACGGTACGCCTGCATTTTCAACTGGAACAGAAACAGTTCTTCATACACCATCCGCTGTCTGGCCTGTTGACCTTCCCGGTTGTCCTGTGGACGATGAATCCCCGCAATCGCCTGTTTACGAGGCATCAAGCTGTATTTCTTCATCAAGGACTGAGGCAGAATCTCGGGAATCATATCTCCGAATTGGATTAACCCTTGATTGATCGTTTTCCGCATCCATTGTTGCGTCAGTTTGCCGGTTACCGAATATACAGGTTGCAGTGTGCCTGAACGCCCATCGCCTTTATCGGGGAACTCCGAGTCAGTAACTGTCATCTGCATGCGTTTTTGTTCCCATTTGCCCGTAATCACAATCTCCCGATTGGGGGTAAGTTGTTCTTTGAGGAAATGGCGATTGAACCAGGTGGCTGTAATCATCCACTCTTCCGTCATGATCTTACAGGTGAGACGGGACTTTTTACCGTATCGTTGTAATACAGGAATACCCATCACCTGTCCCTGGACCGTAATCTTGTCCCCATCCTTCACTTCACTAAGTGAACGCAGACGATAATCCTCGTAACGGAACGGATAATATTCAAGCAGGTCTTTAACAGTAGAGATGCCAAAGGCGTGAAGCTCTCCCTCTTTGAGAGCACTCACGCCGTTAATTTGCTTAACTGATATTTCTTCCAATTTCATGTCTAATCCCTCATTCCGGAACAGGCCACATAAAGATTGCAATGACACCAGGTCCAACATGACTGCCTATTACGGCTCCAATATTGGTATAGATCACTTCATTCAGTGTAAAATGACCCCGCAGCTGCTCTGCACAAGCGATCGCTGATCCCGGGTCAGCGGTATGACCTACCGCCAGGTTCACCCGTTTGCCTGCAAGATCCTTCTGGAACAGCTCAATAATGCGTGCCATTGCTTTTTTATGACCTCTGACTTTCTCAACTGCGTAGATAACGCCTTCTTCATCAATAGACAGGATCGGCTTAATGTTAAGCAACGTTCCCAAGATGGCTGAAGCTTTGCCAATCCGACCGCCCTTTTGCAGATACTCCAAAGTATCTACAAGAAAGAACAATTTGCGAGATTTTTGCATCCCTTCAATAGCCGCAGCGATTTCGACTGCTGACTTGCCCTGCTCGGCAAGTTCAGCAGCCTGTACCACCATTAGACCGTATCCATACGATGCTGACTTCGAATCCAGCACGGTGATGTCACCCTCACGCTCCAGCAAAGACTTGCCAAGCATGGCCGATTGATAGGTACCACTCATGCCGGATGACAGGTGGATCGATACAATCGGGCGTTCCGGGTTCTCATCAAGCAATGCTTGGTACACATTCATGAAATCGGTTGGAGATGGCTGTGAAGTTGTAGGCAACACAGATACCTTCTTCAACTTTTCGTAGAACTGTTCCGAAGTCAGATCAACGCCATCTGCATAGGTCTCTTCACCGAACAGAACACGTAGCGGAACAATATGAATCCCGTATTTGCGAATGAGTTCTTCGGGAATATCCGCCGTACTGTCTGTTACTATCGCAACTTTGTGGCTCATGACTCTCCTCCTCTTCGCTAGAGTGCTATTAGGACTCTACGGAGAACAGATAATAATACACCGGCTGTCCTCCAAGATGTACCTCTACCTCAGCATCAGGATACTGTACTTCAAGCCATGCAGCGAGGGCAGCAGTAACCTCAGGGTCAGCTTCGTCCCCTTCAAGGATCGTCACCACTTCATCTCCGCTCTCCATCATCTGTTTGAGCAGACCTTCACATGCTTGGAGCATAGTTTCATCCGTCGCTACAATTTTGGAGTTATGAATACCGATATAGTGCCCCGCCTTGATATCCAATTCATCATATTGCGTATCACGAACCGCATGAGTCACTTGACCGGACTGTACCCGGCTAATAGCTTCCAACATTTGGTCACGGTTTGTTTCCGCAGACTCATCTTCCTGGAAAGCAAAAGCAGCAGCCATTCCCTGTGGAATGGTCTTGCTTGGAATAACCGTAATCCGGCGCTCATCTTCAAGCAATTCACGAGCCTGCTCCGCAGCCAGTACAATATTCGAGTTATTCGGGAGTATAAATACCTGCTCCGCAGCAATGGAACGAACGGCTTTTACAAAATCCTCAGTACTCGGATTCATCGTCTGTCCACCGGACAGAACAACATCAACGCCAAGACTTTGGAAAATCTCTGCAATACCGTCACCGGAGGATACCGCAATAAAACCATACGGTGCCATCTCATCTGCAGGAAGCACAGCCTCTTCCATACTGCGCGCCGCCTCAGGTGGAATCTCTGCAAACAATTCAGGTGATGGAGCAATGTCCATGCCTGCTGTCAAGAGATCCCGATGCTGTTCACGCATATTGAGAATATGAATCTGTGTAATCTCACCATAATGCAGCGCCAGGTTTAATACATCGCCTGGTGTCTTGGAATGGACATGAACTTTGATGACTTCATCATCGGCAATGATAATGATCGAATCCCCATTAACTGACAACGCTTTCCGGAATGCTTCGTCATCAAATGCCACTCCTGCATTCTCTCCAAGCTCGCGGTTAATGAAAAATTCCATATCATACAGGAATTCAATATCTTCCGTTTCCAGTCTCGCCTGAGCAGACAATGGCATCTCTGGTGCAATCACCTGCTGCTGTGCAGGCTTCTTGATATCCACTTCTGTCGGTGCAGCCGGTTTCAAAGCAGATGCTGCCGCGGATGGGGTTACTTCTTTGTTCAGTGAAGTACGACTCCCTCCGTCACTTTGCAGCAATACTTCCATAAAGCCCTCGTAGATATATACAAGCCCCTGACCACCTGAATCCACAACACCAACCTGTTTCAGTACAGGCAGTAATTCCGGAGTCATTGCCAGTGCTTCTTTTGCTTTTAACAAAACTTCATTCATTAATTCAGTAATATCATTCGTCCGTCTTGCGTAGTAGTTGGCATGTTTCGCCGCTTCCTTGGCTACGGTAAGAATGGTCCCTTCAACGGGCTTTACGACTGCTTTGTAAGCTGCGTCAACACCGTTCTGCAGGGCTGCTGCAAATTGGAGCGTATTCAGTTCCTCATAGGGAGCAGCTGAACGACTAAAACCACGGAACAATTGCGACAGAATAACTCCTGAATTCCCCCGTGCGCCCATAAGCAGGCCTTTCGATAGAATACCGGCAGCTTCGCCGATGGAGGCAGAACTTTTTCTTTTAATCTCTGCAACTCCTGCACTCATTGTCAAATTCATGTTCGTTCCCGTGTCACCATCCGGCACAGGGAAAACATTCAGGGAATTGACGTGCTCTGCATGCTGTCCAAGTTGTTCCGCTCCGGCAAGTACCATTGCGGTGAAATCTGTTCCATTTAAAGAACGTATACTCAAGTGAGAATTCCCCTTCCTAGCTTGATACACGAACACCTTGCACCAAGATGTGTCTGGTCTGTTCATGCGCTAACGCGGACTGCGTTATTCTTCGTCCATACCTTGTCCGGCACAGGCATACAATACAACATGTCAGCCGGATTAACGGTCTGGGCGGCCGGGCTACCAATATCCTGCACTCTCTGCACCCCTAACTTCGGGGCATACGGATATGCACCGGTATCAAGAGCCGGCATGAATGCCGCATGGAGACTGGTGCCAATGATGGAATGCCGCAGCTCACAGCGTTGCCAAAAAGCAGACCACCGACCTCTAAGTACGGTTTATTCTCCGACTTCCTCGCGGCAACAGCCTGTTCACCACTGTATTATGGACTACTCAACATTGTACTATATTAGACAGGAGAAATAAATAAAGTTTTTGGATCAGTTGACGAAGCTTTTTTAATTATGATATTATATTCAAGTATTGTTTTATGCAGGTTAAGTAATGGAAATGATCCGGTTCATGCCGGCTTAAACAACGCCATTAGCTACTGAAACCTGATCTTTATGATCAGGAAGAACAATTTAGTCCTTATGGAATGACTTTTCGTTTCTGAAGGCAACTGGTTATTTTAGGATAGGAGGTGTAATCTATGTCTCGCAAATGTTATGTGACAGGTAAGAAACCGGGCACCGGTAACCACGTATCCCACGCTAACAACCGTAACCGTCGTACTTGGGGCGTAAACGTTCAGAAGGTCCGCATTCTCGTTGACGGCAAACCAAAACGTGTATACGTAAGCACCCGTGCACTGAAAGCCGGTAAAGTGACTCGCGTATAATCACGCAAAGCTACTATAAATCGGGTAAGCAAAAAGCACCTTGTTCCTTGCAGGTGCTTTTTTGGTATTCAAAAAAGGGATTCTTGAATACGCTCATTAACATGTGAATGGCCGCCGCATGACGCTTCGCAGGTACGAATTCCAGATAAGACTGAGCCAAAGCGGCGGTATTCCCTGTTACCTTATCAATCGGATCAGTTCTTTTGAAACGTATTAAGAATTGCCTTTACAAACCCTCCCAAAAACTTCGGCAGTTTGAATGTGTAAAATTTCATAATTCACCCTCCCCATCATGCTCATGCGTCCGCCGTATCCTATGCTTCAGGCCTTCTTTACCTCAAACACGACAAAAAAGGCTACATGAGAAACCTGCTCATGTAACCATATTTATGCGGAACCTTCGATCCCTATTCCACAATGACAAGCCCGAAGATCAGGTCATTTACGTTTGGGCAGGAATATATTGATAGACAGCGATCATGAAAACACTCAGTACATAATACAGTATGCTGAATATGACAAAAGTAACCCGATGCCCGGTACGATCAAATTTGCGGAAATACATAATAACAACGCCCACCCCGATTAATGACGTGATGGCATTAAACGGGGATTGAATAACCGCAAACAAAGCAAGCACAAGTCCCGTCACGAGACTCGCAGCCATCGTCCACAGTGTCTCCTTAAGGGTCATAGATCAGCCTCCGTAGCTACGGCGAATTTCAGTAATCGCGGCAGCACGATCCTCACGTCCAAATACGGCACTCCCAGCAACGAGCACATCTGCTCCAGCTTCCACTACAAGCGGGGCTGTATCGGCTGCAATTCCGCCATCTACTTCGATATGTACATCATGGCGTCCCTTTTCGTTCAACCAGGTACGAATCTGCTTGATTTTGTTCATCGTACCCGAGATAAATGCCTGTCCGCCAAAGCCAGGATTGACCGTCATAACAAGAACCATGTCCACATCATCCAGCACTTCGAGAATGGCAGACGCTGGCGTTCCCGGATTAAGGGCAACTCCTGCCTTCACTCCTTGCTCCTTGATCAGGTGAATAACTCGGTGCAGATGCACACAAGCCTCAGCATGAACGGTAATTACCGCTGCACCCGCTTTGGCAAATTCCTCAACATAACGCTCCGGATTCTCAATCATCAAATGCACATCGAGCGGCAAGCTTGTATGTGGAGCGATCGCCTTCACAATCGCAGGTCCAAGCGTAATATTAGGGACGAAATGACCGTCCATAACGTCAACATGAATCCAGTCTCCTCCTGCAGCTTGAGCTTCTGCAACTTCCGCACCAAGGCGGGCAAAATCAGCTGATAATATCGATGGGGCAATTTTAATCATGTTAATACCTCCGCTTCTTATCTTTCATTTCGGTCAGGAACAGCACATAGTGCTGATATCGGCTTTCGGAGATCAGACCTTCCTCCTTGGCCGCAAGCACACGACAACCTGGTTCATGTGTATGGGTACAACCTCGGAATTTGCACTGATCTGCAAACTGGGCGAATTCCCGGAAACAAGTGGAGAGTTCCTCCACACCGATCTCCAGAAAGTCCAGTTGGCTGAATCCTGGCGTATCCGCAACAAATCCACCATTATCCAACGGAATAAGCTCCACGTGCCTGGTGGTGTGTTTCCCTCGTCCTAGACGCATGCTAATCGCATTTGTCTCCAGCGTCAGGCCCGGCATCAATGCATTTAACATCGAAGACTTGCCTACACCGGATTGTCCGGAGAATACGCTGATCTTACCAGCCAGACGGTCTCTGAGCAATTCACTGCCTTCACCGGTACGTGAACTTGTGGAGATCACTTCATAACCAACCTGTTCATACAATGCTTTCACTTCAGCAACAGTGTCTTTGGCTGGATCAGCCAAATCCAGTTTGGTCAACACAATGAGTGCATCCAGCCCCGCCTGCTCGATGTGAACAAGGAACTTGTCCAACAGGTTCAGGTTCATATCCGGTTCCTTCACAGAGAACACGAGAACAGCCAAACTTACATTGGCTACAGGAGGACGGATAAGTTCCGTCTCACGCTTCCGAATTTCATCAACCGTTCCTTCTCCGTTCTCAGTCAACATGTAGCTGACGCGATCACCTACAAGCGGTGACGTTCCCCGTTTTCTGAAGATACCTCTGGCTCGACATTGAACGGCGGAACCTTCAACCGAAGGAACCCCGTTGTCTTCCACTGGCATGACATAATAGTAACCGCTTAGCGCTTTAACGATGATACCTTCTGGCATAGCTCCGTCGCCCTCCTTTAGATGGTGGTACATTCACTCCAGACGCCAGCATAAGCCGCCCTTATGGACGGCTTGATGCGTTAACGACTTCCTTTTTCTTCTCTTTTTCCTTGCCGTGCCCCTTACCATTATTCATGGCAGAAGTGTCCTCATCTACACTGTCACCTTCACCGTCTGCCGGTGTGGACTCAGGTTCACCTTCCTGATTGGGATCAACACTGCCTTCATCAACGCTACCTTCACCTGGATCAGGCTCGTTTTCTGGCGGCGTCTCAGTGCTTTGTTCCGGGTCAATGGAAGGTACATTTACTGTTCCGTTTTTGGCGTCACTGTAGGAGACAAGATACGTATCCAGGAACTGTCCATCACGATATACGGACACAGCCCCATTTTCATTTGGAGCGAGCACAAGTGGAATGGTCAAGGTCTGGGTTGAGTTCACAGTGCGTGTTCCCCATTCCTGATTCTTGCCGCGTGCATCTTCATATGTGATACGAATTTTACTGTTTTTGCCCTCTTCTTTGGGTGACACATTGATATTAAAAGGATATTGCAGCGCTTCAGGCGGATACCCTGTACTGATAAAGATCGTAATCTTATCACCAGGACTCACCTCTGTGCCCGCTTCCACAGGCCATTGCTGCGTCACTTTTCCCTTTTCTATCGTATAGCTTGGTTCTTCCTGCACCTGAGCAAGTTCCAGTCCAGCAGATTTAAGCTTTTCTTCAGCTTCACTGCGGGTAAGATTTTTCAGTTCAGGCATTTTGACCGTTTCAGTGCCTTTACTTACGGTTAACTCAATCTGAACTATCGCAGGATCAAATTCCTCATTCACACCCGGTGTCTGGGAAATAACAGAACCTGAAGCCACATCATTGGAGAAGTCATCTTTCCGCTGAATCTGATCTTCCTTAATGCCAAGCGCAGTCAACTTCTTGACAGCCTCATCATAAGGGTCTTGCTTGACATCAATCATCTTCACCAGTTCTTTTTCTGCACCAACACTGATCTGGACCTCCGAACCTTCTTTGACAACATCGCCTTCTTTTCTGCTCTGGTCATAGACGATACCCGGTTCAACACCTTCCTGGTACATACGGATGACCTCATCACTGACGACGAGTCCTTTCTCCTCAAGCATTTCACGAGCCTTTTCTTCCGTCTGGGTAATCACGTTAGGTACGGTTACTTCAGGTACAACGAGCATACCCTTGACATACCATACAACGCCCACCATGGCGATTAGAATAAGAACGGTTAATGAAATGAGTAGAGCTGGCTTCTTCCAGCTCTTCGATTTTGCCTTACCCTTTCCCGTTTCTTCGTCAGACTCCATCACAGGCACTGCACCCGTCGATGTAACTCCGCGAGGTTCAGGCTTGATGGCTGGCATAACGCGAGTCTGATCTATATCATCCTCATCCGGAAAATCAATCTTCGTTTCATTACGTCTCTCCGGCATCAGGCAAGTTTCCAGATCGGTCTGCATTTCTTTGGCCGACTGATAACGTTCCTGAGGATTTTTACGCATGGATTTTAAGATGACATTTTCCACACTTTGCGGAATCAACGGATTGAATTTGCGTGGTTCATCGAATTCTTCCTGCAAATGTTTCAATGCCACACTGATTGGACTTTCACCCAGAAACGGAAGTTGCCCGGTAAGCATTTGGTAAAGTACGATCCCAAGAGAATATAAGTCCGATTTTTCACCAGTAACGATGCCTTTGGCATGCTCCGGTGAGAAGTAATGTACAGAACCAACTACGGAACCCGTCTGCGTAATCGTTGTAGATGTAACCGCACGGGCAATCCCGAAATCCGTTACTTTCACGCGGCCATTCCGGCCAATTAATATATTGTGGGGTTTGATATCCCGATGAATGATTTGATTATGATGTGCATGATCAAGAGCATCTGCAATCTGGGAAGCGATTCGCACCGATTCGTCCACCTGCAGAGGGGCGCGTTCTTTAATAATTTCATTCAGGTTTTTGCCTTCCACGTACTCCATGACAATATAATGAACGTCATCTTCCTGCCCCACGTCATAAATACTAACTACATTCGGATGAGACAGCGATGCTGCCGACTGTGCTTCCCTGCGGAAACGGCGAATAAACTCTTCGTCATGCACAAACTGTTGTCTAAGGACTTTGATCGCTACATTCCGGTTTAACAGAAGATCCTGGGCTTTGTACACAAGAGCCATGCCGCCACCGCCGACACGCTCAATCACTTCATAGCGTCCGCCTAGCTGGTGCCCAATCATGACTCACACCCCGTTTCCGTATCCACGGAACCTTCCCTCTGCAACTCGAACAAAGCAACCGTGATGTTGTCGTCTCCCCCAGCAAGTAAAGCCAACTGAAGCAGTCGGTCTGCACGATCCTCCAATGCCAGTTCCAGATTGCCGGCAACCTGAATAATCTGCTCATTGCTGACCAGGTTACTGAGACCATCACTGCACAGGAGAAGAACTTCGCCTTCCTCCAGCTTGACAGTATCCAGATCTACCTTCACCTCGGCATCTGTTCCAAGCGCACGAGTTAGTACGTTGCGACGTGGATGATGGGACACATCTTCTTTGCTAATCTGACCATTTTTGAACAATTCATTCACCAGTGTATGGTCCTCGGTTAGCTGGATCACAGCTTTGTTCGCAATTTTGTAGGCTCTGCTATCACCGATGTGTCCAATAACACCTTCCGTATCGTTCAATAATGCCGCAACCACCGTTGTTCCCATGTTATGGTACTTGTCATCTGTGGATGCCGTGCGGAAGATAACTTCGTTGGCATGCAAAATAGCATCGCTGAGAGCTGCAGACAGAGACGCATGTGACAGACCTGGTTCCAATGTTCCCAGATCTTTCACCAACGTCTCTACTGCCAAGCGGCTTGCCGTATCCCCTGCAAGGTGTCCACCCATGCCATCGGCAACAATACCCAGAATATATCCTGTATCGAGATTACGAATCCAGGCTGAATCTTCATTCACCGAACGCACTCGTCCGATATGGCTCACATGAACTGTTTTGATCAAAACGTTCTCACCTCAACTCCATATGCTTTGCACGAAGCTGACCGCAAGCGGCAGCAATATCATGTCCCTGTTCACGACGAATGGTTACATTAACACCCTGTTCCGAGAGAATCTTTTGAAAATTGAAAATGTCACTTCTCGATGTTCTTACGTATTTGCGTTCAGGTACATGGTTAACCGGAATCAGATTCACGTGGCACAACATGTTCTTAAGCACACTTGCCAGTTCTGCTGCATGCTCTGGCTGATCGTTTACCCCACCAATAAGTGCATACTCAAACGTAATTCTGCGACCTGTTTTGGCCAGATAATAACGAAGGGACTCCATCACGTCTTCAAAAGGAAAACGCCGGTTAACCGGCATCAATTTCGAACGCAGTGCATCATTTGGTGCATGGATCGAAATGGCGAGGTTAATCTGTGTATCTTCATCTGCAAACTTGTAGATGTTCGGAACGATTCCGCTCGTGGATACCGTGATGTGGCGCTGACCGATGTTCAGCCCTTTTTCATGAATCATAATGCGCAGGAAAGTCATCGTAGCTTCATAGTTTTCGAAAGGTTCACCCGAACCCATGATCACGATGCTGCTGACACGCTCGTTGCGTTCATCCAAAATTTTCTGAGCCTGCACAACCTGGGCAACAATCTCACCAGCCGTAAGGTTACGCTTGAGTCCACCCAATGTGGATGCACAGAACGTACAACCAATACGACAACCAACCTGTGTGGTTACACAGATGCTGTTCCCGTAATTATGCTTCATAATTACTGTCTCAATGGCATGATCATCATGAAGACCAAAGAGGAATTTAACCGTGCCATCTTTGGATTCAAACTTGGTAATTTCCTTAAGCGTTACAAATTCAAATTGCTCTGTCAGCTTTTCACGCAATGGCTTGGACAGATTGGTCATTTCACTGAAATCATTCACACGTTTTACATAAATCCAGTCAAAGATTTGGCCACCGCGAAACGCCGGCTCCCCATTCTCCACAGCCCATTGCTGCAGTTGTTCCAGAGAATAATCATATATAAAAGGTTTCATTTTGTTGTCAACACCTATTCCTTCTTTTCTTGTCGTTTGGCTTCCTTCTTTTCGTTCCATTCGTCCTATTCTATCACAAAAAAGGTCATACATCCACGTTACACCAACAATACACGATTCACTCATCGTTGTGAGCAAACTGCTACAATCGCATCCTAACATTAGAATAGGTTCGGAGCAAGTCGATCTGTAGTATGGAAAAAGCGACCAATCTGGTCGCCTTTAACAAAAATTATGATTATTGAATATGATTATTGAATTAAAATCGTTTTGTTTTTAAATGTTTTCCAACATATCCTATGTAGCATTTTTGGTTGGCTTTGTCGGGAAGAAAATGTATTCTGCCGCTGTAGTTCCCTGTGAAACTAATGTGGTCAAAAAAATAAGCCGTCTCCCCATTGGGCTTACAAAACAATCTTTGTTGTTTTAAACTAGGATTTTGTTGTACCGATTCAGATTCTGTACGAGCTTTCATGCCCAAAATATGCGGATTGTACTCTGTATCTTCATTACCAAAATACATATTCATCCGTCGGAATTTCGCCAAAATTTGCTTGATATGAAAATTTTGAGAATCCTCAACCAACTGATATTTAACACTTTCGCAGAACTCTAAGTGGGGGAACAAAACAGTTCTTTTTTCCCATAAATCTTGTCCTGAAGAAATATATTTAAAGGTGTCCTCCAGGACTTCATCTTGCAGTAACGTAATTTGGTCAGAGTGGAAAAGATTATCTATCTGCTCTTCTGTGCATTGTATGTCATCTGTATCAAGATCTAACAACATATACTCGCCTTTAATTTTATGATGATTCCACAACGAATGGGTATTCAAGCTAATGTTCTTACCACCTAATTCAAAAGCTATAAGACAGCCTATACCTCGGATTGATTCTTCTCCTACACGCACTTTAAAATCACTTAAAATATAATTTTCTTCATGCACACGTTGACATTTATTACCTAGGACAACTCGCATAAAGTCCTTATCTTTCTTGGCGACATTACTGTCTTTAAACCAATCTTGAATACCATAGTCCCGAGTTACAGAAAAAGAATAAAAATCTTCTGTAACGATAAAACTCTTAATCCCCATATGTGAAATAAGTCCGTGTAACAAGTTAACCCATTGATTGATGATCGTTCTAGCTTCTTGTGGCGTCTGTACATTATTTACCTTTGATAGGGACAATTCATTTATAACAATATTCATACCCTCTCCCCCTAGAACAACTCCTCAATTGCCTTATCCCACTCGTCAAAGAAACCATCTGGCCAATCGGAAAGACTGCCATCATCCAGAATAGCTGGCGAAGATTTTGCATGAATTAAGCGGTTCTCCAAAAGATAACGATAAAAATAGTTTATTCTGATCATATTGCGATCAAGTTCTTTCTTTTTTACCGCAAGGCGAAAACCATTCAACAAATGATCACTATGCGTCTCCACGATTATCTGTACACCACCAGCACAAGCTTTGGCAATAAGTTCCCCCATTTTCCGCTGCCCTTTAGGATGCAAATGAGCCTCTGGGTTTTCAATAATAATTAAATCACCAGGCTTCGCCTTCAATATAGATACAATGACAGGTAGAACATAACTTATTCCAAAGCCCACATTCAATGGATTGAAAGAGTAAGAGGCACCACCAACTGCATATGAGACACCAACAACACCGACTTGTTTATTTTCTTCTATTCCTAACTTTATATCCGGACTGATCTCGGATAACCAAGCTTCTGTTTGCAAAAGCAAACCATTGTCCGTACCTTTATACAAAACACTACTGTTGGACACTTTTTCGTCCAGACCACCTTCAGCTAGATAGTCGGCGAATAGTTCTCCTTTGTAACCGACTTGCTTTTTCTCAACAACTTGATGGTATGATTTTTTGTAAAAGCGTTGTGGTCCAATGCGATCAGCCGAGATATAACTAAAATTGGGTTGAAAAAGATTCAACGTCTCAAATTCGCTATGATCAATTGATTCGGATATAAGCTTGATATAATCCGAATCTCTAGAGTAATCGAAATTCCAATGGAAATTATGACTCTGAGCAGTAATATCTACACTAATTTCATCTCGGTTACTGTCACGATAAAGTAAATCAACGCCTATCCCAATGTTGACCATCTCTCCATTGAGATGAAGTCCATGCGAGATCGATCCAAGATCGTAGGATTGTCTCAATAAGAGTAGAGCTTGAACTAATGTAGATTTACCCATACTATTAATTCCGCACAGAACATTAAGGTTGGACAGTTCTACATTTAAAGTTTCGAAGCATTTGAAGTTTTGAAGTTGTACATTTTTAATCATGCGTTCGCTCCTCCTCAAGCACTTTTTTAACAAGATCCAGCACCATCTTAATTCTAAGACTAACGGAACTACGTTCGCTTCCTTTGAGAGCATTTGTAAATGTATGCTGCTCACATAAATCAATAAACTTTTCTTGGATAAGATACTTATTATTGATAATAATATCTAAACTATCCGAACTCTTAAAACTGTAAATAACAAGTGACCAAGTTTCATAGAGTGCTTTATTTATGGGTCTCCTTCTTCCATCAAGAGACATCTTTCGAAAAGCGTGTTTTCCAAAGATATTATGACATGCCGTCATAACACGAATAAAACTACTCGTAATTCTTTCTCTTTCATTTGCAGTTGTTTCATTGAGATAGACCATAGTATCATTTAGAAAATCATCCACCACACCATTGTACGAGCTTAGTGGCAGACAAGTAAAAGCAACATATCTTAAGCAAAATTCTCTGTCAAGCATTCTATCTACTTTGATGCTACCATCAGTTACCTTTAAAAAAGCAGGTTGTTTTGCCAATTCATTAATAAACTTTGTCGCATGTCCCTGATATAATGCATTTCTAATCTCCTGTGCTTCTAACGTCAGTCCTCCAGTATTAATTCTTTTGAAGATGTTGAATTTAACATTTGAAGGTGTAGTGGGGCTAACCAAATAAGTATTAATGTTCGTCTCTTCAATCCTTCTTTGAAGAGAACGGGGCAACTCCTTGAATTTGAGACCATTGAGCTCTTTTAAGAACTCCATACCAATTAACTCAAAACTCTGCTCAACCACAAACTCTTTAATCGTTGTGACGCGTTGAAGTCCATCAATAATCAAATACTTTTCCTCATCACTTGCATCAAAATAGAAAGCCGGTAGAGGTATTCTTAACAATAGGGATTCAATCAACTGGCTTTTCTGGACATTTTTCCACAATCCAGCCTTCCTCTGAAAATCTGTAGTGAATTCGAAAGCCTCATCTTCAATTCTTCTAATTAGCGAGTCAATCGTCATTTTATCCATCTTGATATCAATCTTGTTGGGATCAAATGGTTTTATCTTATTATCAGAATCTAAATTTTCTGTGTTTTCAATATGATCTGGCTCGACATCAGAAAAAATAACTTCAATATCATTTTTTTCAAAAAATTCCAGAACACTCTCAATTTCTTCTGACTTGGGTTTAATGGTAATAGCAACAAAAGAGAAATTGATCTGATTCTCTTGTTCTTGCGCTATTTTCTTTAGTTGATCTAAGTCTTGATTGTACTTTTCGGGTAACATATCGTGTATATCCTCCTCATATGGTTAAGAATATGTAGTAAGGAAGGAAGTGCTGCTATGCAACAACCTGCTTACAAAGTTGAGATTGGAGTAACACCAAACAACAGTGATAACAATAAGCAGCCATATTATTGGGTTTTGTATGTGTACACTAGTACTTGGTGTAACGAGGCAGCTGGTTGGGCAAGTACACCAGAATCAGCTTGGGAAGAAGCCTATCGTTTTTTTACTCGATATAAAAAATTATAATCTTGTAATTCCGAAGTTCCATACTCACTATAGTATAGGCATTAATGCAACTACAAGAAAATCCGCCAAAATCGCTTATGGCGGATAAGTTAAATCATCTAACTACAATTAACCTTTCAAAAGAATCATTTAAAAGCGACAATACTGTTAATAATTTTAGAAACTATCTAGCTCTCACTAGTCGTGCGATGAAAAATCCGTCACTGTGAGCGTATTGTGGCAAAATCTGAACGCCTCCGTTTACAACCTTCAAGTTTGCTGTCTCCGATTCAGACCAAACGGATGCTTCTGCTGGACGATATTCCGGATGTCGATTCAAGAAATCTGCAACCATATCCTCATTTTCAGCAGGCTCAATCGTACATGTGCTATAAACCAAAATACCCCCTGGTTTTAACAACGGCGCAACCCTATTAAGCAGTTCACGCTGTAAGCCTGCGATATCTTCGATATCTTCTACGGATTTGGTCCATTTTACATCTGGCTTGCGGCGAATAACACCCAGACCGGAACATGGTGCATCCAGCAAAATGCGGTCAAACGACGCTTCCGGGTACCGCTCGTTCAGATCAAGGGCATCTCCCGTTACAGCATCGATGCAACTCAGACCAAGACGCTCCGCCTGATCCAGGATCAGCTGGCGCTTGTGAGCATGTACATCGTTAGCGACAATACGACCACGATCGTGCATTTTCTCCGCCAAGTGAGCTGTTTTACCACCTGGAGCTGCGCAGCAATCCAATACAAGTTGGTCTTCTTCCGGCGCAACGGCTTCAGCGACGAGCATGGAACTTTCGTCCTGTACAGAGAACAAGCCATCCCGATACCAGGACGTTAGAGCCATATTTCCGCCACTACGTACAAGAATACCATCGGAACTCAGGCGAGAAGCTTCAACAATTGCACCTGTGCTTGCCATCTCATGCATCAGTTTCTCCCGTGTGGTCATTGTTGTGTTAACTCGCACACTCACTGCTGGCGGCTCATTATTCGCACGACAGATGGCTTCCGCTGTCTCCTCGCCGAAGTGGGCAATCCAACGTTCAACCATCCATAACGGGTGGGAATGTTCAAGTGAAATACGTTCAGCCACGGGCAGATGTTCTGGAATACGAAGTTCATCCCGATTGCGAATCATATTGCGCAGTACACCATTCACCATACCCGAGATTCCCTGATGGCCCAGTTTTTTCGCCAGATTAACCGCTTCGCTCACCACGGCATGCTCCGGAATACGATCCAGGTATATCATCTGATATACACTGATCCGCAGCAGGCTACGAACCCATGGTTGCAGTTTGGATACTCCTTTGGCGACGTAACGTTCCAGAAAATAATCAAGTGTATTCAATCTAGCGATTGTTCCGTACACCAATTCGGTAGCTAGTCCAGCATCCGCAGGGCTTAAATCCGCCTCTTTCAGACGACGGTTCAACTCCAGATTACTGTATGCTCCATCTTGCTCAACAGCACTCAGAACTTTGACTGCCAATGCACGAGCAGATGTTTTCGGTTTCTGGGAGCGAGATGCACCACCTGAGGCAGAATGGGATGCAGAAGCATTTCCAGGACCACCCGATTTTCCCGAATTCGGGCGGCGGTTTCCTTCACGCCCGGATGCATTTCCTGTGGCTTTATGACTTTTTCCCGACAAACGACCTGGTGTGTTACCACTCATCGCAGCACCGTTCCAGGTTTCAGTGTACCACCACGGGCAAAGTCAGCGGCTTGCATCACCTTTTTGCCTGCAGGTTGCACTTCAGTCAACCAGAGGGACCCATCGCCTGTGCGAACTTCGATCCCTGCCTTGCCCAATTGCAGGACGGTTCCCGGCTCTGCTTGTCCAGCATCCGAAGAAGTTGCCAGATCTACTTGATTGGGGTTAGCCGCAGCCCAGACTTTGAAGACCTGATCTTCCCACATCGTAAATGCACCGGAGAACGGCACAAGACCACGAATCTGATTGAACAGTTCACGTGAAGTACGACTCCAGTCCATTTTCTCATCATCCCGAGTCAGATTGCGAGCATATGAAGCCTCGGCATCATCCTGAGGGACCGCCGTTGTCTCGCCTGCAATCAATCGGGGCATTTCTGCCTGAAGCAGTTTGGAACCCGCCTCACTTAATTTATCAAACATCGATCCGGATGTATCTTCATCCGTAATTGGTAGTTCCACACGCGAGATCATATCTCCGGTGTCCAGGCCTTCAGCCATATACATCAATGTGACCCCTGTCACGGATTCTCCGTTAATAATGGAACGTTGAATCGGAGCTCCTCCCCGATATTTCGGCAAAAGAGATCCATGCACGTTCACACAACCACGAACAGGCATATCCAGCACGGCTTTGGGCAGAATCTGTCCAAAGGCCGCGGTCACGATCAGATCCGGCTTCCATTCAGCCAAGCGGGCTACGGCTTCCGGATCACGCAATTTAACAGGTTGAAACACCGGCAGACCGTGGCGTTCTGCCGCGGCCTTAACCGGTGTTGGCGTAAGTACTTTTTTGCGTCCCTGTGGTTTATCAGGCTGAGTCACCACACCCACCACATTGTATCCCTCTGCCATCAGCATATCGAGAGAAGGAACTGCAAATTCAGGTGTTCCCATAAAAACAATATTCAAATCGATCACTCCTTAATTACGACGCGGTCCCGTTTGATCGGCCGCAATTTCGTACACTTTCTCGGCGATATCCGTAAAGAGTACGCCATCCAGATGATCAATTTCATGCTGGAATGCACGGGACAGCAAGCCGCTACCCGTAATAATCAACTCTTTGCCTTCACGATCCAGCCCTTTAACCGTAACGGTCTCGAAACGGCGAACATCACCATTAATTCCAGGGATACTCAAGCAACCTTCCGGTCCAAATTGCTCTCCCTCACTTGCAATGATCTCCGGGTTAATCATCTTGATCAGCCCTTGCTCATCACCTGCGTCAATAACAATCAGACGTTTCAAAATTCCAACCTGCGGCGCAGCAAGACCTACACCTTCCGCATCGTACATGGTATCAGCCATATCATCCAGCAATTTTTGTACGTTTGGTGTAATTTTGGTTACTTCTTTGGCTCTCTTGTGGAGCACCTCATCTGGTTCTTGCACGATAATGCGAATCGACATGTTGTAAGCACCTTCCTAATCCTCATCATAATTTCAGGACGATATTCTGTATTTTTGGGGTATTCATTTTAATCTATGTTTATACCGCTTGTTTACATCCGCATCGCTGCAAAATGCTTACATTAACATTTGCGGGTCTACATCCAGACTAATAAGCAATTTCTGCGCCTGAACATCATCGTCCATGCGCCGGGCTGTTGCCAGAGCGAGTCCTATGGCGTCTACATCCCCCCGCCATTTTATCATACATTGGAATCTGTATCTATTCTTGATCCGAGGAATCGGGGACGCTACCGGCCCTAATACATCAAAGGCATCATTGCTGAAACGATCCAGACTGCCGAGCCATCCGGCCGCATTAGCCTTCTCTTTCAGTATCCGCGTGTAGTTCTCCGCAAGACGAATCAGTACCGGAAGCTGCTCATGCGAAAAGGTCACCAGAATCAGGCGACAGTATGGCGGATATTGTAGATTGCGACGGTGCAGCAGTTCCTCACGTACAAACGACACGTAGTCATGCTGACTCGCATGACCAATGGAGTAGTGCTCCGGCGTATAGGACTGAACAAACACTTCACCAGGCAATTGGTGCCGACCCGCTCGGCCTGCTACCTGTGTTAGTAACTGAAACGTTTTTTCGGCAGCACGAAAATCAGGCAAATTCAATGCTGAATCCGCTGTTATCACGCCAACCAGAGTCACATCCGGGAAATCAAGTCCCTTCGCAACCATCTGGGTGCCAAGCAATACGTCAGCCTTTTTCTCACGAAATTGTTTCAGCAGCTTCTCGTGAGCCCCTTTTTCCGTTGTTGTATCCACATCCATCCGTATGACCCGAATACCCGGAAATAGCTTCGCAAGCTCTTCCTCGACCCGTTGTGTACCTGTACCAAAGTATCGAATATGCTCACTTCCACAATCCGGACACACTTCCGGAGCGGCTTCCGCATACCCGCAGTAATGACAACGAAGATTATTCGAGCGCTGATGGTACGTCAGTGAAATATCACATTCGGGACAACCTGCCACATATCCACAACTTCGGCACATGACAAAGGTCGAATACCCACGGCGATTCAGCAGAAGCACCGTCTGTTCACCACGTTCCAAGCGCTCCTCCAGCCCTTTGTGCAAAGCCCTGCTGAACATGGAGCGGTTGCCATCCTTCAACTCTTCGCGCATATCAACGATTCGCACCTCTGGCAGCTTGTTACCCAATGCCCGTGTTGGCATCTCCAGCAAGAGTGGTGCAAAATCATCGTTGCTCTGCGAGCGTGCCGCATAATAACTTTCCAGCGAAGGTGTCGCTGAACCCAGAACAACCACGGCCTGATGCTGCTGTGCTCTTTTTACCGCTACATCACGAGCATGATATTTCGGAGTTTCCTCCTGTTTGTAGGAAGTCTCGTGTTCTTCATCCATAATGATCAACCCAAGCCGACTGAATGGAGCAAATACGGCTGAACGCGCCCCAATCGCAACCTTCACCTGACCCTCACGAATCTTGCGCCATTCATCATAACGTTCACCGCCAGACAGACGACTGTGCATAACAGCAACTTGATCCCCAAATCGCCCTTTAAAACGTTCTACCATCTGTGGTGTGAGTGCAATCTCGGGCACCAGTACGATAGCCTGCCGATCCTGTTCGATGCATTGTTGAATGGTTTGGAGATAGACTTCCGTTTTGCCACTTCCCGTAACACCATGTAACAAAAATACTCCATGCCGTTGTTCCTGCAATCGGCCATTGATATTGTCGTAGACAAGTTTTTGCTCATCGGTCAGAACCAGCGGTTCAGTCGCTTTGAACGTCCTGCCCTGATAAGGGTCACGGAAGACCTCAACATCCTCGGTGACGATCAATCCCTTTTCCTCAAGACCCTTAATCGTTGCGGCTGATACCTGCAGTGTAGATAACACTTCTTTCATCGGCATGGGCAGCAGTTCTTTCATTTCCAGCAAAAAAGCCAGAATCTCCTTCTGCCGCTGTGCTTTCGCCGGGAATGAAGCAAGTGCTTCCTGCGCAGCAGCAATATCTACAGCCAGATCAACGGACTTCATCGTTTTTTTATTTAACTTGTCCTTGATGGCCTGACTCTCCAGCAGTACACCACCAAGCAATAATTTCTTGATTAGTGCAGCATGATTGGGATATTTTCGACTCAGTTGTTGCAGCGGTACCTGACCCCGACTTTTGACAAAACGGATGATATCCTGCTGTACTTTCTCGGTCGTAGACTCTTCTCCCCAAACAAATAACACCTCATCATCCGGTTGTGCACCCGCCATCTGTCCATCAAGTGCATCTCCCAGCGAGATGTATCGCTCTGCTTTCCCTTTCAATGCCGTCGGCACCATGACCTGCAATGACAAAATCCGGTTACTGGCGTAACGTCCACTCATCCATTCAGCCAAATCAACCAAATCCTTTGACAACGGGGGAACAATGTCCAGCAACTCCTGAATCTGCTTAAGCTTGAATGATTCCTCTCCGGTACGCGGCACAAGATCAATCACGAATCCCTGCACCGTCCGATGCCCAAAAGGTACACCCACCCGGCTGCCAATCTCGATCCATTCCTTCATCGATTCAGGTACCAGGTAATCAAACGGCCGGTCTGTTTCCTTCACGGGAACATCGACTATGACCTTGGCAATCTCCATATCCTAATTCCTCCCGGCAATGCGCTCCGCCGCAATCCGGAGCAACCGATGAGCCACATCGTCCTTGGCCAACACTGGAAGCTCCTCCAACAAACCTTCCCGGTCATAGATATGTACCGCGTTGGTGTCTGTTCCAAATCCTGCACCCGTGCGGGTTACATCATTGGCTACGATCAGATCACAGTTTTTCCGTTCCAATTTCTCACGTGCATACATCTCAACCGACTGAGTCTCCGCAGCAAAACCAATCAAAAACTGATGGGTCTTCTGTTTGCCCAGCGTTTCAAGAATATCTATATTTTTAACAAGTTCGAGCGACAGCGTGTCGCCTTTCTTCTTGATCTTCTCGGTATAAACTTCCTTTGGACGGTAATCGGCAACTGCCGCCGCCTTAACCACGATATCAGCATCGTCCCACTCGCGTGTTACGGCTTCATACATATCCTGTGCAGACTGTACAGGGATCAGCTCAACGTTCTCCGGTGGCTTGGCTTGGGTACTGCCCATAACCAATTTCACATCCGCCCCCAGATCACGCGCAGCTGCAGCTATGGCAAATCCCATTTTGCCAGATGAATCGTTCGTAATGTATCGTACTGGGTCAATGCGCTCAATGGTACCTCCAGCCGTAACAACAACCTTCTTGCCTTGTAACAATGAAGCTTGTCCCTGCTGGCTAATGTCTGCAGACTCGCGCTGTTCAAAGAAACGTTCCACCACATCCACAATGCTCTCCGGTTCTTCCAGACGTCCCTTGCCCACATATCCACACGCAAGCAAACCTTCACCCGGTTCAATCATCATGGCGCCCCGTTCAACAAGCAGGTTCATATTATGCTTTACAGCTGGATGATCATACATATGTACATTCATCGCTGGAGCAATCATGACAGGGGCTGTCGTCGCAAGAAGAGTTGTTGAGAGCATATCATCTGCCATGCCATGCGCCATCTTGGCAATCACATTGGCTGTTGCCGGAGCAACCAGAACAAGATCCGCCAGATCGGCCAGATGAATATGAGATACAACTGCTGGTTCACGCTCATCAAATGTATCGGTATATACGGTGTTTCGGGTCAACGTTTGCAGCGTCAATTCGGTAATAAACTGTGTAGCGGAAGCTGTCATAATTACATGAACATCCGCTCCCTTTTGTACCAGTCTGCTGCATAATGTTGCCGCTTTGTAAGCGGCTATGCCGCCAGTCACACCAAGCACGATTTTTTTACCGTTCAACATGTTTATTTCCCCCGATATTTATACGACGTCTAAGTAAGATTCCGTTAAAATATGCTTATTCGTAAAAAAATAACAACCTCGCGGTTGTCAATTAATCCGGCTTGCGCCGTATGCAGTTGAAGAGCAGCCGCAGGCGGCTTACTCTTCTTCTTCGTCCTGTCCTTTGATGACAACGAGCAGGTCTCCATAGATTTCTTCCAGTGCAACGCCAACTTGTTTATGGGATCTCGCACCTCTTAAATCCGATTTTTCACCTTCACGTAGCTGTCTAGCCCGGCGGGAAGCAGCAACAACAAGGGAATACTTGCTGTCGACTTTGTTCATCATTTCATCAATAGAAGGATACAGCATATTAACAAACACCTCTTCGCATTAGTATAATCACAAGTTGCCGCCTGACAGAACTGATGTGGCATGTCTTCACACCCGGGCATCCCGAGAAGGAGTGCTTCAGTATATGATATGACAACTGCCCCACTTATATCGCATTCTGCAGCGGCAAAAGGGATTATTTATTGATCTTACAATGTTCGGCGATTATGATGCTTTCTATTCTCTTGCACGCCAAATCAATTTCATCATTAACAACAGCGTAATCATACTGCTCCAGCAGACTGATTTCATCAACCGCCACGGACATCCGGTGATCAATGGTCGCTTGGCTTTCGGTACCACGGCCCTGAATGCGATCTTTCAGCTCGTCCAATGAAGGAGGAAGCAGGAAAACAAAGATGCCTTCCGGGAATTTCTCTTTCACTTTTAACGCGCCTTGAACCTCAATCTCCAGAATGATGTCGCGGCCTTCGTTAATCGTTTTCTCTACAAAATCACGCGGTGTTCCGTAATAATTACCAACATACTCCGCATGTTCCAACAATTGATCTTCAGCAATCATGTTTTGGAACTCTTCATGACTTCTGAAGAAATAGTTCACACCATGTTCTTCACCAAGACGAGGCTGACGGGTTGTCGCCGATACGGAATAGATCAATTCCGGCACCCGTTTGCGCAAAGCGCTGCATACAGTACCCTTCCCGACCCCAGATGGGCCGGACAACACTACCAGTAATCCCTTAGACATATTACACTCCATTTTATTCGTCGTTATCATCATCTTTCGAAGAAAGACGATGGGCGACCGTCTCAGGCTGAACCGCAGACAGAATGACATGATCGCTATCCGTAATAATTACGGCACGAGTACGTCTTCCGTACGTTGCATCAATCAGCATGTGACGATCTCTTGCCTCTTGTATAATTCTCTTGATCGGCGCCGATTCCGGACTCACGATGGATATAATCCGGTTCGCCGATACGATGTTACCGAATCCAATGTTAATGAGTTTGATTGCCATAATCAGGTTCTTCCCCCTATACATGCGACTCTTTTGCCGAAATGTGGCCGTTCATTCGATATTCGCAGCTTGCTCACGAATCTTCTCCAGCTCCGCCTTCATCTCGACAACACGATTCACCAGAGCCAAATGGTTGGCTTTTGATCCAATCGTATTGACTTCCCGATTCATCTCTTGAATTAGAAAGTCCAACTTACGACCTACGGGCTCATCACTCTTCAGCAGTTCCCTGCTCTGTCCAAAGTGACTCTGTAGACGCGTAAGCTCCTCTTCTATGTTAGAACGATCGGCAAACATTGCAATTTCCATACCCAATTTATGCTCATCAAAAGGGAAAGAGCCTTCTTCCTGCATTTCCGTAAGCCTCTGTCTTAGCTTGTTGCGGTAATCACTTACCACAGTCGGTGCAAGATCAAGCATCTCGGTATGCAGTGACTCCAGACGGTTAATCCTCCGTTCCAGATCACTGGCCAGATGAAGACCCTCGCGAGCGCGCATCTGTTCAAGGCTGGACAGAGCCTCTTTCAATCCTTCCTGCAAAACTCGCTCCCATTCGTCCTTCTGCTCTTCGGGAATGGAACTTGTCCCATCCGAATGAACCATGACGTCCGGCAGCCCAAGCATATCCACAATACTTGGTTTGCCCTGCATTCCATATTGGGTTTCCAGTTGCTCTGCAGCCTGCAGATAGGCCCTGACCGTCTGTTCATTCAGAACAGCGGGAAGAGCCTGGTCTTCCTCTTTTTCTTTCATTACATAAACATCAATCCGCCCACGTTTCAAACGACTCTGTACGATCTTCCTCAAACCATCTTCATAATACGTCCACTCTCTTGGCAGACGCATCATCACTTCGCAGTAACGATGATTAACAGATTTGATCTCTAATTGTACCTTATAGCCGCCAAAATGAAAGGCGGATTGACCGTATCCGGTCATACTGAATGACATCGGCATCACATCCGTTTTACTATTGTAATTGATTATTAGGGTTGAAACAAGTAGGACATTGATGCTCCGACTTCTCCCATACGTATTGAGTCAGTTCGGCCGTCATGCCGTAGAACATAAACGGTGTCATAAGATAGATGCCTTTGAAATGCGCTGTTGCTACGTCCAGCAATTCCTTGGCAATTTTTACCCCCATCGCACGGCCTTCTTCGCCTTCCAGACCTGCCATACGGGAACGCACTTCATCCGAGAGCTGAATTCCGGGAACCTCGTTGTGCAGATACTCTGCATTCCGTCCACTCGCCAGCGGCATTACACCTACAAAAATGGGCACATCCAGATGTTTGGTCGCTTCGTGCATTGCTACAATCAACTCAGGATCATAGATCGGTTGTGTCATGATGTAATCAGCGCCAGAGGCAATTTTCTTCTCCAGACGTTGTACAGCTTTCTCCAAATATTTCACATTAGGATTAAATGCCGCTCCAATTACAAAACCAGCTCTTTGCTTCAGCGGTTTACCTGAGAAAGCCACTCCATCGTTCAACTGTTTGATCATGCGTATGATTTCAAAAGAAGTCAGATCGTATACTGAGCTTGAACCCGGCAAATCACCAAATCTTGCAGGATCTCCTGTTACAGCCAGTACATGATTAATGCCCAGAGCATCAAAACCCATCATGTGTGACTGTGTTCCAATCAGATTCCGGTCACGGCAGGCAATATGCACAAGTGGACGAAGGCCCGTGCGATCCTGAACGAGGTGACCCAGCGCCATGTTGCTCATCCGTGTTACCGCGAGTGAGTTATCGGCCAGTGTCAGGGCATCGGCTCCTGCTGCTTTCAGTGTCTCGGCACCCTTCATGAACTTGGCAATGTCCAAGTCACGTGGCGGGTCAAGTTCAACAATGACCGTGTGACGCTGCTTGACCAGATCAACGATTGTAGGCTGTCCTCCACGTCCGGAACGCTCATCCACATTTTCATGCAACACGATACGTGGTTTGGACTCTGACGGATCAGGCTCCAGAATAGGCGAAGGCACATAGTCAGCAAGCGCCTCTTTCATAGCGGTAATATGATCAGGTGTCGTACCACAGCAACCACCGATAATACGAGCACCCAGTTCAGCAAATTGCACTGCCGTCTGACCAAAGTACTCCGGAGTCGCACCATAACGGAACTGACCATCCACATAATCTGCGGCACCCGCGTTCGGGTAGACGGACATTGGAATACCAATACGTCCGGAGACGGTTTCCATGGCACGCATAATCCCGTTTGGACCTGAGCGACAGTTAAAACCAATGACGTCCGCACCCTGCTCCCGCATAATACGGAAGGCTTCAGGCATTGTATATCCGTCCAGTGTGTGTCCTACATCCTCTACCGCGAACTGTCCAATCACGGGCAGATCACTTAGCTTTCGCGCTTGCAAAAGGGCAATATCCATTTCCTCGATATCATAGAAGGTCTCAAGCAAAATGCCATCCACGCCTTCATCAAGCAGTGCAGAGATCTGTTGTTGATAAAAGCGTTTCAGTTCACTCGTTGATACATTCGTCCGCTTGCCACCTCGAATGGAACCAACTGCACCAAGCACATAACCGGTATCTCCAGCTACCTCTTTGGCAATGCGTACGCCGGCACGGTTCACGTCCTCCACCTTGGACTCCAGACCGAACTTGGACAACTTGTCGTAATTGGCAGAATACGTATTTGTTTCAAATATTTCTGTACCTGCATCCCGATAACGGCGATGTACATCCGCCACCACTTCAGGTGAAATCAAGTTTAATTCTTCATATGAAATCCCTACCGGGAACCCCATTTGGTACAGAAATGTTCCCATGGCCCCATCTCCAACGAGAACCCGTTCCTGCATAACTTTGCGCAAATCCGCCTTCATCCCATTTCCCCCCGCCTAGCTGTGATCATTTACATACTAATGTAACACAAAAAACGCTAAAAAACGAAGAAAAACACAGGTTTTGATGAGTATCCAGCTCATATGGACTTTCTTGCCATACAGCCCCCAATATGTCTCTGTACAGGAGACACGACCTGTTCTTATTGACAAAAAAAGAGGCCCGCAGGCCTCTTGTGTTACACCGTTCACTTGATTTATGAAGTGATTCCCTTAAAAACAACTTCAGCAGGTCCAGTCATGTATACATGATTGTCAGCTTCATTCCACTCAATGTGGAGATCTCCACCCTTGAGGCTGATGACAGCTGTACGATCTGTATGTCCATTCAGGACAGAGGATACCAGTGTCGCACAAGCTCCGGTTCCACAAGCAAGTGTTGGACCAGCTCCGCGTTCCCATACACGCATGTCCACATATCCACGGTCACGAACTGTGGCGAATTCAACATTGATTTTTTTCGGGAACATGGGATGTACTTCAAGAAGTGGGCCCCAAGTTGTGAGATCAAAATTAACAGCATCATCAACATAGATAACCGCATGCGGGTTACCCATGGATACGGCAGTGAATTTGAACGCATGTCCATTCGCTTCAATGTAGTGATCAACCACTGGATTGGCATCCACCGTTGTAGGCACTTGAAGACCGTTCAGAATCGGCTCACCCATATCGACACGAACCGTTTCCACTTTACCATCACGAATGTTGAGACTCACAGGTTGTACCCCTGCACCAATCGTTTCAATGGTGATCTGCTCCTGGTTCACGTGACCATGATCGTATACATATTTGGATACACAGCGAATGGCATTACCGCACTGTTCTGCTTCCGAACCGTCCGAATTCATGATACGCATCTGAAAGTCCGCCTTCTCTGAAGGCAGTATATAAACCAGGCCGTCCGCTCCGATGCCAAAGAAACGGTTGCACCATTTCACAGCCAATTCTGCTGCATCTGCCGGAAGCTCCTTTTCACCAAATACAACGATAAAATCGTTACCAAGTCCGTGCATTTTCGTAAATTCCATAATCTTGCCCACTCCTTTTGGCAGTCTGCTGCCAAAGCTATATTCTTGCTCTTCTACAGGATTACCATAGAAATTCATATTCAACATTTACACAAAAAAGCTATCCTGCAAAATGCCAAAGCTTCCGCTTCGAATCATTTTGAGGATAGCATACCGAAATGGGTAAGGAAAAGGTATTGATTTTATGCCGAAAACTTTGTACTTTTCGGTACGAAGCGGCCAGAACCACCCATACGGCGGCGGTTACGACGACCACCCCAGACGCTGCCTGCGCCCATAAGGAACGTTGGAATGCCTGCAGCAACGATACAGAGCGCCCATTCACGCAAACCAAGCGGTACGGTTTTGAAGATCGGCTGCAACGGTTCAACGTACATCACAACCAGCATCAGTACAACCGATGAAATCACGGCAAGAACCAGATATTTGTTCTGTAGTGGATTCCGATGGAAGATCGACCTCGAACTACGGCAGTCAAAGACATGAATAAGCTGCGCCAATACGAGTGTAGCAAAAGCCACAGACTGTGCCTTGATCAGTTGACCCGGATTATCCGGTGCAGCCTGAAGGGTGAGCCAGAACGCTCCGAGTGTGCATAATCCAATTAATACACCCCGGCTGACGATTTTCCAACCGAGTCTGCGGGCAAAAATGTTTTCCTTGGCTCCACGGGGTTTGTGTTCCATCAAATCTTTTTCCGGCTGATCTACCCCGAGCGCCATTGCAGGCAAACCATCCGTCACCAGGTTAACCCACAGAATCTGAATAGGTACAAGCGGCAGTGGCAGGCCCATCATCATTGCAAAGAACATCGTCAAAATCTCACCCACGTTTGATGCCAGCAAATAACGGATAAACTTTCGAATGTTCTCATAAATATTACGACCTTCTTCAATGGCAGCCACAATGGTTGAGAAGTTATCATCACTCAGAATGAGCGCCGAAGCCTCCTTCGTCACATCTGTGCCTGTAATGCCCATCGCGATCCCAATGTCAGCTGCTTTAATCGCCGGAGCGTCGTTCACTCCATCCCCCGTCATCGCAACGACATGCCCTTTGCGCTGTAACGATTTTACGATGCGAAGCTTGTGTTCAGGAGACACTCTTGAGAATACGTATATGCCCTCTACCTGTTTATCCAGTTGCTCGTCTGTCATGCCTGCCAGTTGTTGACCACTTAGCGAGGCACCTCCACGTGGAAGAATCCCGAGTTGATGAGCAATGGCTTCTGCCGTTGTTCCATGATCACCTGTGATCATGACGGTACGAATGCCTGCTTTGCGGCATGTGGCAATCGCATCTCGCACTTCACGACGCGGTGGATCTATCATACCTGCAAGCCCTACGAAGACAAGTTGACTTTCGGCGGCGTGTTCGTCAGCCACTTTTTCTTCCGGCCGCACTTCACGATAGGCCATTCCGAGGACACGCAGTGCTGCTCCAGCCATGCTCTCGTTAGCTGCCATCACTTTCTGCCGCAGCGTTCCAGTGAAAGGTACAACCTTGCCTTCCCACAAAATATAACTGCAGTGTCCGATTAACACATCCGGTGCACCTTTGGTGTAGATCATTCGGCCACCCTGATGATGAACCAGGACCGACATGCGTTTACGCTCCGAATCAAACGGGAATTCCTGCTGGCGGGCATACAACTCTTTGAGTCCGGCAGGAGTAAGCCCCATTTTGGAGGCCAGTGTGACGAGTGCCCCTTCCGTCGGATCGCCCTTCAGCTCCCAGAATACATTATCTCGTTGAACGGTTTCTTCTTGGGGGTCACCTTTTTTCGTGTTTTTCTTTCCGTCCTTTTTGTTATCCTTGCCCTTTTTCTTGTTCCCCACCTCGCTTGCAGCACTTTCCACAATACTCGCATTGTTGCAAAGCGCGCTGATCTGGAGCATTCTGCGTAGGGATTGATCACTCTTCAATTCCACCGTTCGACCGTTCTCCAGCATCTGCCCTTCAGGTGCATAACCATCTCCGGTAACCTTGATGCTGCGTCCCTCCAGCCACACATCCGTTACCGTCATCTTGTTTTGAGTGAGCGTGCCTGTCTTATCCGAACAGATTACGGATGCACAGCCAAGGGTTTCGACTGAAGGCAGTTTGCGTACAATGGCTTTACGTTTGATCATACGCTGCACGCCTAGTGCGAGTGCAATGGTTACAATGGCCGGCAGACCCTCCGGTATGGCAGCCACCGCGAGGCTGACCCCTGCCAGAAACATGCCAACGGCTGGTTGTCCGTGCAATATCCCGGCGACGACAACCATAATGGTTAATCCCAATGCGACAAAAATCAGAATTTTGCCCAGTTGTTCCAGCCTGTGCTGTAACGGTGTTTCCTGCTCCTCCGTATTCTGGATCAGATCGGCGATTTTGCCCATTTCCGTCTCCATCCCCGTACGGATAACCACACCTTTGGCGGTACCACGAGTGACCATGGTACCCATAAAACCAATATTCTTCTGATCACCAAGCGGGACGTCCTCATCGGCAATCGGAAGGCAATGTTTGCTTACGGGAACCGATTCCCCGGTAAGGGCTGACTCCTCCACATCCAGACTGTTCGTTTGCAGCCAGCGCACATCAGCGGGTATGCGGTCCCCACTCTCCACCATGACAATATCCCCGGGGACAAGTTGTTTGGCGGCAAGGTGTACTTCCTGGCCTGAACGAAGCACTTTGGCAAGAGGTGCAGACAACTGTTTCAATGCACGAAGAGATCGTTCAGCCCGGAATTCCTGTACAAACCCCAGAATCGCATTCAGTACGATAATAGCTACAATCGTTACCGCATCCAGGTACTCACCCAGCAATCCGGATACCAACGTTGCTCCCATCAACACCAGCACCATAAAATCCTTGAACTGATTCAAGAGCAATGTAATTGGAGAAATGCGTTTCCCCTCGCTCAGCTCATTCGAACCGACCACTTTCCTCTTCTCTGCTACAGCTTCATCCGTCAATCCTTCCTGCGGGCTGACGCCAAGAGTGTTACGAAGCTCTTCATCACTAAGTTGATGCCACTTGGTATGTTCCATGCTTCAAGTTTCCCTCCCAGTCTGTATTTCATCTGCTAAATAAGCTCACATGACTCACCGGCGTGCTGGTCGACAGGCTGTACACTATGCCGGACAAACTACCTGCTCTATATGTATTCGGACAGGTCTGTGATTAGCACCCGGAAGGTGAATCCTTTCCCTGATGGACAGAATAGGCTAAAATAAAAGTCTGCGATGTTCTGCGCAGTACCAATTCCAGCGTTCAACAGGAAAGCAACGAAGAATCTGCAGCCAGTCCTTGTTTTTTTTACATACCTGGTTGCACGTTTAAGTTATATAGATGAAGCATTTGCCATGATAAATGCAGATGCTCGATAGAGAGAGGAAGTGGAAAAAATGGCATTGGACGGCATCGTAACACGGGCCATTGTTCATGAACTGCAAGGCTGCATTGGTGGACGTATCAGCAAAATCCATCAGCCGAATGGCCATGACGTAGTTCTCACACTGCGTGCTCAGCGCGGAAATAGTAAATTGCTTGTTTCGGCAAGCCCAACCTATCCCCGTGTGCATTTTACGGAAAAGACATTCCTTAACCCTACGGAAGCACCCATGTTCTGCATGCTGCTCCGCAAGCACTGTGAAGGTGCAATCATTGAGGAGATCCGTCAGATTGGCATGGAGCGTATTATCCACATCAATGTGCGCCAGCGCGACGAACTGGGGGATGTTTCGGTTAAACGGATCATCATTGAATTGATGGGGCGTCACAGTAATATTATTTTGCTTGATCCTGTAACAGGAACAATTCTGGATGGTATTCATCATGTAACTCCGTCCATCAGCAGCTACCGGGTAATTATGCCCGGATTCTCGTATACTGCCCCACCCGAACAACATAAAAGTAATCCGCTCGAAGTGAGCCTTGCAGCATTCGAGGACAGCTATCATGCCGCTGAAGAAGAGGCATCACGCTGGCTTGTGAACTCCTTTAGCGGTCTTAGTCCGCTGATCGCGGGAGAGATTGCAGCCCGTGGGATTGCTGCTGAAGGCACAGCGAGCACTCAGGCTGTGGCGGAGGGTGAGAGCCGAGTAGAGGCTGGTGCACTCTGGAACGCTTTTGAAGCCGTGATGGGACCTGTCAGAGATCATATCTATACGCCTGTAACCGGATTGAACGCCAAAGGCAAAATGATTTTTTCGGCCGTTCATCTTCAGAGCATTCAGGACTTGGAGAAAACCTATGACACGATGAGCAAGTGCATGGAAGATTACTACGGAGACAAGGCTGAACGGGACACGGTAAAACAAAGAGTAAGTGATCTGCTCCGTTTTCTGCAGAATGAGCGAAGCAAAAACATCAAAAAGCTGGACAACCTGAACAAGGATCTGCTGGAAGCGGACGATGCTGACAAGTTCAGACTATGGGGTGAGTTGCTGTTTGCCTCCCTGCATCAGGTCCACAAAGGGGATAAGAGCGTGGAGCTTGTGAACTTCTACGATGAAGACCAAGCCAACATAACCATTCAGCTTGATCCGCTGCTTACGCCGTCTGACAACGCACAACGCTATTTTAAGCGGTATAACAAATACAAGAACAGTCTGGCTGTCATTCATGAACAGCTTGGCAAAACCAAAGACGAGATTGACTATCTCGATAACCTGTTACAGCAGCTATCCATTGCATCCATGAACGATATTGAGGAAATACGGGATGAGCTTGTGCAGCAAGGATATCTGCGTGACCGTAACAAAAAGGGTAAAAAGAAGAAGAAAAGCGACCGTCCGACCGTACACCAGTTTACCTCCTCGGAGGGAATTGATATTCTTGTGGGTAAAAACAACCTGCAGAATGAGTACGTGACCAACCGTCTCGCTTCTTCCAACGACACCTGGCTGCATACCAAAGACATTCCAGGCTCACATGTCGTTATTCGCAGTACGGACTTTGGTGAAGCTACATTGGAAGAAGCAGCACAGCTTGCTGCCTATTTCAGCCAGGCCAAGGAGTCCAGCAGTGTGCCTGTGGATTACACGTTTATCCGTCATGTGCGCAAACCAAGTGGTGCGAAGCCTGGTTTTGTGATCTATGATCATCAGAAGACCTTGTTTGTCACGCCAAATGATGAATTGATCAAAAGTCTGCCATCCACGATTAAAAATGGATAAGCTATATAAGTTGAACTAAAGATTATTTACACTGACACTACGATGACAGGACAACCTTCCAATCGCTGTTATCCCCAGATTTTTCTGATCCTCTTTTCCAAGGGTAAATCCGGGGATAAAAGCGAAGCTTATGCTTCCGAAGTAGCTTTCTTGCAGAAAGCTTTTAGCTCCGCTTTTTCAGGTTTTTTCTGTCCTCTCCGTTATCGTATAAATGATTATTTTAACTTATATAGATGTAACAGTAACAATAGAAAAATCCCCTGACCATTAACGGTTCAGGGGATTTTTGTTATTACATTACTTGTTTCAATAATATGTGAAGCTAAGCTTATTTATCATTTTATTGAATATTAATTCATTTATACGTATAATAATTCAATTGTAATGAATAAAACTACTGATAAGGAAGTGTACCGTGACCATACATATCAGAGAAACTCAACCTGATGATCTGAAACCCCTGATGGCATTAATGCATGACTATGTGGTGGGATTCTACAACAACCCCTGGCCTGGTGATCAATCCATCCAGCTTCTGATCAACAACCTGCTTAATCAGCAGATCGGTGCTCAATTCGTGGCAGAAGAGGACGGGAAGCTTATCGGATTTTCTACCCTGTTCTTTACATACAGCACGATGAAAGCAGAGCGTGTCGCCATCATGAATGACCTATTTGTTACGGAAACATTCAGAGAAGGCGAAGCAGAAGCCAAATTATTTGCACACTGTCAGCAATATACGCGTGACCATGGATGTGCATATATGTCTTGGATCACAGCAGTGACCAATGAGCGGGCACAGCAATTATTCGAACGTCTCGGGGCTACACGTGGCGCTTGGGTAAACTATTCCATTACATAGACTATTTTCAGAACAAAAAAAAGGGACATGCAAACATGAACGTTCAGCCCTATCATGCTTGCATGTCTCTTACTCCTTCGATCTTAAAATGTATCCAGTAATACAGAATTTATTATAGTCAGATAGAGCGTTGCAACGTCTCGCTTACTCTCCCCTTTGCTGTGAAGCAGCTGCCTTCAGCCTTTCCAACACATCAACCGTTACGGTCTTGCTACCAAGATCCCCGTGGAAAACAACACCTTGCCGTTTGCCATGATAATCAGATCCACCTGTTTCAATGAGGTCGTATTCCTTGGCCAGCTTACCATACCTGCGTTCCTCTTCCGGGCCATGGTCCGAATGAAACACCTCAATGCCATCTGGACGAGAGTCTTCGATGATACGTCGCACCAATTCATCATCGTTATAGAGACCCGGATGGGCAATCACAGCGGCTCCACCTGCGGCTCTGATCCACTCACACGCATCCTCTGGTGCAACGCGGGGTACAGATATAAAGCCCGGCTTGCCTTCAGCAAGATACTGATCAAATGCATCCCGCATGTCAACAGCGTAGCCTTTTTTCACCAGCACATCGGCCATATGAGGTCTGCCAATACTCTCATCCGGCTCTAACGGTCGTCCAAGCTCATCCAGTACCTCCTGCCAGCTTATATCAAGCCCGAGTTCTTGCAGCTTGGCGATAATCAGATGATTCCGCTCATCTCGCGCTTCTCGTAATCCGCCCAACCGTTGCAGGAATATCTCATCCTCCGTATTAACGTAATAGCCCAGTACATGAATATCTTTGCCGCCAGCCCGGGTGCTGATCTCCACTCCGGCAACAACATCAATATCGTACTCTTTTCCCGCTTGCTGTGCTTCCGCTACACCAGCTACTGTATCATGGTCCGTCAGGGCAACCGCAGATAGCCCTTTTTGTTTGGCAAGCTTCACATTATCAGCAGGTGGCTGCATTCCATCGGAAGCCTGACTATGCGTATGAAGATCACAGCGTCCTTGGCGCTGATCCATGATCAACAGCTCCTTTGTGTAAATTGATTATGATTTAATCTTATCTACCATTGATGTTGCCAACTATTATGCCTTCCCCGTTTTATGTACCGACTTAGGCTGCTCCTGCTGACGCAGATAATTCAGGAAAGCGACTGCTGACAGGGGCAACAAGGACGATTTTAGATGGATGGCATAGAACTGCCTTTTGAATTCAAGTCCGCGGATATCCACAATATGAACAAGTCCCAGAGCCAGTTCATGCTGCACCGAAGAAGGAGATAACATCGTAATGCCTACCCCTGCCTCCACGGCTGATTTTACCGCTCCTGTACTGCCAAGTTCCATTACAACATTCATATCCTGTGGATCAATCTTTTTCTTTTGCAATTGGTCTTCCATCACCTGACGAGTACCCGAGCCCTTCTCACGCAGCACAAAAGGATAATTCATGACATCCTCAATATTCACTTTGCTACGCTTAGCCAGATCATGCCCGGCAGGTACAATCAGTTTCAGCTCGTCCTGCATGACAGGCTCTACAATCATGTCCGGGTGGTGCACTGGCGCTTCAATCAGACCAAAATTAAGCTGGTGCTTTAATATATCATCCATAATTTGCGTTGTATTCATCACTTTCATGACGATTGAAATATCCGGATATTGAAGCGCAAATGGTCCAAGCATGCGTGGAAGCACATATTCCCCGATCGTTAAACTGGCTCCCAGCTGGAGTCGACCTTGTAACATCTGAGTAAACGCCGACATCGCTTCGTCCGTCTGTCTGACCAGCTCTACACTCCGTTTCGCATGAGGCAATAAAGTCCGGCCCGCCTCGGACAATTCTATTTTTTTGGTGGAACGATGCAGTAACTTGGTCCCAAAATAGTCCTCCAATGATTGAATCTGCATCGTTACTGCCGGTTGAGTCATATGTAATGCTTGTGCAGCAGCTGAGAAACTCCCCTTCTCTGCTACCGTATAAAAAATATGCAATTGGTGAAAATTCATATCTTCGCCCCTCTTCGATTACACTCTCTACATTGTAGCCGATTTCCCGCTTGGCAACAAAAAAAGCATGCAGCTTGTCTGCATGCGATAATACTTAAATCTATGATTTCAACATATTGAATCTACTCAGGCTTACTTATGCTTACGGCTATTTTTGACCAGCGTCATTCTTCTTGAATGTCTTAACCATGAATAATATGACTTCAGGTCCCTCAATTCAATGGTCTCCGACATACGTCCCAGAAACGTAACTACAATCATTTTGTGCAGCGGGTTGCCCGCAATATCATATTCTCCTTCAAGTTCGGAAAATTCGGCGACCACCACCAGATCCTCATCAATCAGGTAGACGTCCTGTTCATTACGGTAGTATGGTGTTATACGGTCCTGCTTCAGACACTCCCATAACCACGCCGCAATATGGTCATCATCACTACGTGCAGGCTCAATACGGTCTGCATACCGCATCTTGGCATGATGGGTAATGACGATGTCGGCCACTTTCTTGTCTCCAAGAGCCACGAAAAACGGCTCGTAGGTGCTCCAACGTTGCATCACCTTATCACGCATGGGAATCACTCTCCACCAGATAGGACTTTCTATCTATTTATTACCAAATATATTACAACATTAGTCCCGCAACCTCAAGGCGTAAGTTTAACTTTTTTTCACAATAGCCAATTTGTGTATAATTCAAGAAAAGAGCGACCCCAAAGGGTCCCTCCAGTTTCTCTTCTATATTCCATAAAAGCTCGTTTTGTCCATCGTTTTGCTGGCATACTCGGTTTTGATCTCATTACGATACGAGCGTTCGATCTTGCGCACATAGGAAAGCCGCTTCACATTTTTCATCGTATCATCTGCCCGTTCTGCATTAACATACATGACCACATAATGCATACGGCGGGAGATATAATGCACGGTGCCATATTTTTCGAGATTACGGGCAGCCTTCAAATCACTGACCCAAATAATGAATCCTGTCCTTTCCGCAAACATCATCGTTCCCCGCCCTTCTATAATGATTACTTAACTGCAACCACACTTGCCGCCACTACCGCAGCCGCCCTTCGGATTCGGGTCATTGCTCGGTACTTTAATGGTCGTTGACACTGCAAATGCAATGGTCTCTGACATCTGGAACAACATATCATCCAGGGACTTCTCTGCCTGTTTGAAGCGGATTACCGCCTCGAAATTTTCCAACTCCTGTTCCAGAGCCTTCACCTGGTCTTTTGCTGCATGATAATCCGGGTGAAAATGACCGAAACGCTGTGTTTCTTCAAACAATTCCTTCTTGGCATTCAGCTTCCGAATCCCCATCTGAATCTCAGGGGTAGTCTCGACTTGCTGCTTCCAATATAAATAATCCGATACTTCGGCAGATTGGTTAATCATGTCGCCCAGTTCATATGCGCCCGTTAACACTTGGGCCATATCGACCGTGTTCATTTCCGCTACGCTCATGAAATATTCATCCTATCTATATATAAAGTTCTACTTAACGTAGACTACCTCATCATAGCATATCCATGAATAGTTAAGAAGAGTTTTTCCTGCAATTAGAAATAGGGGGAACTCGAAAATTCGCCTTTCAACCTGATATTCACATGAAATAGTCAGGTTATGACATCATCTGGCAGGATAAGACGCATTGTATCCCACTCTGACGGGGAGAATGTACGCCATTCCGTCTCTGATGTATTTTCACTTGAATCCAACATGCACCAACCGCTTAAAGTCCATTGTTCATGACCCTCTACCTGATGTGGAATGAGGTATTGCGTACGATTTTCCTGTTGTATCCCCAGCTTTGTCTGCCACTCAATGGCTTTGGCAGCAATCTGTCGTGCGGTTGAACTATGATATCGACGCCACTCCTTGTACCAGTTCTCCGGTATCTCCTCAAATCCCAACAGAGAGAACTTCTTCTCAATGACAGAATGATCATGCTCCAACCCATGCAGAGAAGCAGGGACATCAACCAGACCTTGATTATCGGGAGTGTAGAAAGAAGAATATACACCGCTAAACATATCTTTTTCTAATAACTTCGGATCATCTGCGGAGCCTGTACTTTCCTCCATACTTCTATCTACAGTCAATGGTGCAGCATCCGTCTCCTTGCCCCAATCTGCTAACGCAATCCGTACATTCTCCGGTATACCTGTCAGCGCATATTGATCCAGAAACTCTATCACTGCAGGTAATCCATACCCGCTGGCTATGGCCGAAATGAATCGTTCTCTTGTCATGCGGTAGATCGACATTCGATCACGCGTCACCCGTTCTGCGCATTGCTCCAGCATCCAGATCACATCAGGCCCTGCGTCCGGTGGCACCAACATTTCAAAATCAGGCTGGATATAGAATCCACACGGCTCCGTCTCACTTACCATCTCATGTTCCCGATTTAACAGGCTCTGTGGTTCGATCAGCCAACGGAATGCCAGCGCTCCCGACTGATCTTCTCCTACTTCACCATAACCCCAGCCAGCCAGTGCGTAGAGCCAGCCCCTGACCCGTGGTTTCAATTCCGAATTCTCTATATGGCACCATATGTTTTTTTCTGGAGCAAACACTGCCAATTGATAACGGAAATGCTGCAACGCGGGTTCAGATTCTCCGTATCTTTCCATACACGCTTGATATATTTCCCGATGCATCTGTCTCCACGAGAGCTTCAACCATTTTTGTAATCGATGTTCTACAATCTGAATTCGGCCATCTGACTTCTGAACCAGATTCAGACTGAGCAGTAGATCGAGAAGGATCGCTACGTGGGTCGGATACATATCCGAATGTTCATATTGGATGCCCATACCATCAAAGTCTGTAGCGGATAGTACTGTTATTGCACTTAATTTTTGAACCGTTCTCTTATGTATCGTACCTTTACCTGTCAAAGGAAGTCCTTCTCTTCCGATCCAAGCGATCAGATGAATCAACTCTGCAGCGAGATCCGGCTTTCCTTCCTGTAGTACATGAGCATGCTGTGCCATCTTTTCAACGGTTATACCCACTCTTTGTGCGTAAGCAATCGTCAATGTCTCCATCAGTGAAGCAGGAATATAGAATAATCGCTCCCCCCAACTCTTATATACAGATTCAATCCATCTTTGCTGCCTAAGGTTGGCGAATGAAGATTTGGCTTCTGCCACACTTAGGCCTTCGATGGCCCACTGTTCTCGCGGCAGGAGGGAGGAAAAAGGCTGACCGGCATGTTTGTGAAAAATTGCACCAAGTACTTTTTGTTCCACCAAAGTAAGCTTTGACCATGAATCAAGGTTCAGTACCACAGGCTCATCTATTGGTTCAAATGAAGACATATCCAATCCCTCCTGTTTGCGCGAGTATAAATGGACTATTCGTTCTCATGAACGATGGCATATTCATATCCCTGCTCCACCAAGAACATCTGACGGTTTAATGCAAACTCCTGTTCCTTACTATCCTCTGATACCAGCGCATAGAAATAGGCTTTGTTTTCTCCAGCTTTTGGTCTCAGAATTCTCCCCAAACGCTGTGCCTCTTCCTGCCTTGACCCGAAACTCCCGGATATCTCAAGCGCAACAGCAGCATCGGGCAGATCCACAGCAAAATTGGCAACCTTGGATACCACAATCGTTTTAATCTCTCCACGTCGAAAAGCGGCAAACCACTTGATTCGCTCTTGCTGTGACATGGTTCCCGAGATTAGCGGTGCTTCAATTTCCCGGGCAATCAACTCGAGTTGATCCAGATATTGTCCAATCACTAGCGCAGGCAAATCCCGATGACGTTCCAGCAAACGCTTGACTACACGTACTTTCGCCGGATTCTCAGCAGCCAATCGAAATTGGTGCTTAACCTCGGCTTGCAGATAATTCGATCTTAGTTCCGGGGAAAACGGGATACGTATCTCCTGACATTGTACATCAGCAATCCACCCTTGCTGCTCAAGTTGTTTCCACGGCATATCATAGAGCTTCGGACCAATCAGCGAGAAAACATCCTGTTCACAGCCATCCTCTCGAACCAATGTAGCCGTTAATCCCAGTCTTCGCGTAGCTTGAATATCCGCAGTTGCACGAAACACTGGTGCTGGCAGCAAATGTACTTCATCATATATGATCAGGCCCCATTGCCGCTCACTGAGCAGTTTGATATGGGTAAAATCAGCATCCTTTGATTTCCGGTGTGTAAGAATCTGATATGTGGCTACAGTCACAGGTTTCACCTGTTTTTTCTGACCTGAATACTCACCAATCTGTTCGCTGGTAATCGTTGTTTTGTCTTGAATTTCTTGAATCCACTGTCGCACAGACGTTGTATTGGACGTCAAAATAAGGCATTCACATTGAAGCCGCTCCAGCACGGCCATGCCGATGACCGTTTTGCCTGCTCCGCAAGGAAGTACGAGCAAACCGCTTCCTCCCATGCCCTCACTGCCCTCGAATGCATCCACAGCCTCTCTCTGGTAAGAACGCAGCGCAAATCGCTCAGAGTGGTCCCCTGGATCATTGGTTCGCCATTCGAATGAAAGCTTGGTTCCCGCCCGATACCCCACGTAATCAAGCACAGGGTAACCCAATCGTGTTAATTCCCTTTTTAATAACCCTCGCTGTTCTCCTGGGAGCAGAAGTTCATGAGCGTCCTTGCGTTCCATGCGAAAGGCAGCTATCGTTTTCAATTCACTTAATTCATCCAGCAAATGCTCATCCTCACTGTAAAGGCGCATTCTGGTGTGATCTGCTTCGGAATGCAGCTTTAATTTGCCATACTGATCCATGATTCTCCGAACATCCTGTATCAGTGCAGCAGGCACGTTCCAGCGGGATACCAGCTCCAGACTTGCGATGACCTGATCTGCATTCCATCCCAGCGCAGCCGCATTCCAGAGCGATAACGGAGTGATTCGGTAAGTATGAAACGCTGCCGGTGTCTTAACCAGTTCTGAATACATCCCAAGCTGCTCTCTTGCTCTTTCGAATCCGGGGTGGCCGACTTCCAGCAAAACTGTAAAATTTCGCTGAACGATACAAGCATCTGTCCTTACCATATGTTCTGTTCCTTCCATTTGGAGCCTTCCTCCTATCACAAAAAAGTCCAGTTCCGGCAGCTTCCGAAAATGAACCTGTATAATTGCGAGTTCAAAAAGTTTGGTTTTCTGTACCGATAAGTGGACTTTTTGAACAACATCTATAAAAATCCACAAAAAAACATCCTGCCCATACCTCGGTATGAACAGGATGCCCAACTAGCTATAAAGTCATTCGGCTGTGTAACCCTTGGCCATGGCGATAAATAATCTCACGGCCGTCTGCATCGCGTCCTCATCAAAATCAAACATCGGATGATGATGCGGATAGATCGCATTTTTATCCGGGTTGCCTGCTCCAACAAACATAAAGCAACCTGGAACCTTTTGTAGATAATACGCGAAGTCTTCCGCTGGCATCAGCATTGGGGATGCTTGCACTCGTTCTGCTCCAAATAATTCTGTAGCTTCTCTGAAGAAACGCGCTGTCTCCTGCTCATCGTTCACCACAGGTGGATATCCCATAATATATTTCACTTGCGTCTCAGCTCCATACGCTGCCCCTGTCTGAGCTACCATGGTAAGCACGCGCTCTTTCATCCCGTTTCGGGTCTCTTCATCAAACGTTCTTACCGTACCGCTCATTTTGCATTGCTCTGCAATTACATTCTGAGCCGATCCTGCCTGCATTGTACCAATGGTCAGCACCGCCGGTTGTAATGGATCCACCGAACGACTGACAACGGTCTGAAGCTGCATCACAAGCGCAGAACCCGCGATGAGACTATCTATCGTGGATTGTGGCATCCCGCCATGTCCACCTTTGCCTTTGATCTCAATGTAAAAATCGTCCGCCGCAGCCATCATCGGTCCTGCTTTGCTGGCAACCACACCTACAGGCAGCGGGGTCCACAGATGAATTCCGTATATGACATCCACGCCTTCAAGCGCACCATCCGCAATGACCTGGACTGCACCGCCCGGAAGCAGTTCTTCTGCTGGCTGGAACAAAAAGCGAATCTCTCCTTGGATCTCCTGCTTGTGACGGCTGAAATACAATGCCGTACCGAGCAGGATTGAGATATGACCATCGTGGCCGCATGCATGCATCGCTCCTGCTTGTTGTGATGCATACTCGATATTCTTTTCATCCTGAATTGGAAGTGCGTCCATATCAGCTCGCAGCATGACGACAGGACCCGGCTTGTCCCCACGAATGGTACCGATGACCCCGTGACCACCAACATGACGCCTCACTTCCACGCCAAAACTCTCCAACATATCCGCTACAAAAGAGGATGTCTTCTCCTCATGAAAGGAAACCTCTGGATTGCGATGAAGGTGACGCCGCCATTCCACCATGTGGATCTGCAGATCTTCCCACCATATATTATTAGTCATTTCTCTCCACCCTTTCAATCTTGAACGGGACTTGTGTCAAGCCCGAACCTTCCTCTTCAAACCTATTGCTGTATATTGTAGCAGAATTGGAAGAAAACCGATACGAAACACCTTTGGAAAGCTTGCACGGGAAGGGGAAACATACTATCATGAACTAGAGAAATACTCGAGAAATTATACTCGGAAGCTTATGAGGAGGATCAAACGCTTATGATTTTTGAGAATACAGGCTTGGATGGCTTGAAGAGCGACTTGGCATACCTGGATGAGAGCGCCGAGAAAGTCGGATTTGTCCGGTGGCAATGGGAATATTACCGTGCTACATACGACTACAAAATTGAAGATGAACAAACCAACTCAGAATACTTTGTACGCATTAATACCCGCGCTGTGGAAGGCAAATTGGAAAAACCGGATACCGTTCTTGCTGTTGAAGCAGTATACCTTGGCAAAGCCACTTTCCCTCACGGCCTGGATTATGACTCTTCCGTTCCGCAACCAGTCGTGAAGCTGGCAGCCCAAAAATTACAGCAGCTCAAAGAACTGCTGGAAGCATAGGCTGGGCCAAACGATGAAACAACAAACGGCCCAAACGAAAACGAAGAGAGGCACGCCGGATTTTCAACTGCTAATCCTCACTTTATTGTTGGTGGGCTTTGGACTGGTGATGGTATTCAGCTCCAGTTCCAGCATTGCAATCGCAAGCGATAAATTTAACAATGATGCCCTTTACTTCACGAAAAAACAACTTATGTGGGCGATTATCGGTCTATTTGGCATGTTTTTTGCCATGAATATCCGCTTCAACAAGTACAAAAAGCTCTATGCACCCTTTTTCCTGCTCACTACGGTCATGCTGGTGATTGTTTTGATCTCAGGTGCAGTATTGAACGGTGCACGAAGCTGGATTCACATTTTCGGTTTTAGTCTTCAGCCTGCAGAGTTCGCGAAAATTGCTATCATTCTCTATCTCTCTGCTCTTATTACCAAAAAAGGTGAGAAATTCAGGGTTTTCAAGACAGGGTATTTTCCCGTCTTGTTCATCGTTGGATTCATCGCAGGACTGATTATGCTGCAACCAGACTTCGGTACCACCTTTATCCTGGTGTCCACCTGTGGTCTCTTGATCTATGCCGGGGGAGCCAGTATGAAACATATCCTGGGTTCGATTCTCTTGGTTGTACTCGGTGGGGCACTGGCGTTTGGAGCAAATTCTCTGTTTTCTTCCATGTCTCCTTCCGACACAACAACTGCTACAACAGCAGTCACTGCGGAGCAGAACTACAAGATCGGACGTATTCAGGCTTTCCTTGATCCATTGTCCGATATTAATGGCGGAAGTCTTAACCTCTACCGTTCTCTTGTTGCCATTGGTGATGGCGGCATGACAGGTTCCGGGATTGGACAAGGTACGATGAAGCTGCACTATTTGCCAAATGCGTATAATGACTTTATTTTCTCCGTAATTGGGGAAGAACTCGGATTCATCGGAAGTTCATTATTCCTGCTAGTTTACCTGTACTTCATCTGGCGCGGAATTATTGTCTCTCTCCGCTGTCCCGATCCATTCGGAACATTGGTCGGCATAGGTATCATGGGACTAATCGCGATTCAGGCATTTATCAACATCGGTGGTGTAACTCAGACCATTCCGGTGACGGGGGTTACGCTTCCGTTTATCAGTTATGGGGGTACCTCACTCTTTGTGATGATGGTTGCCATGGGCATTCTGCTCAGTATCTCACGTACCAACAATCTGGACGTGATCAAGGAAGAGAAAACGAAGTCCGTGACTGTACAGACACAGACTCGCACCTCTCCTGCTCTTCGTTCACGGGAGTCCATCCGTCGGATTCGATAAACGGGATTATACCTTCAGAAACAGAACAGGTACCCATTCAAAAGAAAAAGAAACATAAAAAAAGCTGTGCACCCAATGGATGCGCAGCTTTTTTTGTGTGTACTAGGTATAATTCTGTCTATCAAGATGAAGAACAGGTCAATGTAGCTCTGTCCCCCATTGCGGATTGCGAATTCTACAGATCGTCGCCTTTGAAAGATACGCCTTCTACCTTTACATTGACTTCAACCACGCGTAATCCGGTCATGGTCTCTACCGCTTCTCTTACATTCTGCTGAAGCATACGGGAAACTTCATGAATCGGGGTTTCGTACAGGACGATGATGCGCAGGTCAATGGCTGCTTCCAGCTGGCCGACCTCAACGCTCACGCCTTTCTGTACGTTTTTACCGCTGAGTCGCTTCGCCCAGCCCTCTGACAATCCTCCAGACATTGCGGCAATTCCGGGTGTTTCCATTGCAGCCATTCCGGCAATTTTTGCAACCACGTCATCGGCAATCCGGATGTTTCCGCTCTCCAGTTGAAGTTGTTCTGCCATGCCACATCCTCCTTCACTTCGTTACTCGTATTTTAAATCCTTTCCACCCCAAAAAGCAAATTAAACTCAAAAAGATGCGTTTACAACCTACCACCATTTGGTTATATTGAAATATGAAAATAATCTCATAAGCGATTTACAATGCAATTCAAAACAAAATAATTTATAACCGAGGTGTTTGTTGTGAGAAACCGGATTTCATCCATTTTGCTGATTGCGTTCTTTGCACTCAGTGCCATCGCCCACTACTTGAAATGGGATTCGATTCTACAGTTCGTGATATCAGCCATTTCGGTTATTTTTGTGGCCGGTTTTTTAGGCAAAGCCACCGAAAATGTAGCCCACTACGCCGGACAGCGGCTAGGTGGATTCTTGAATGCCACCTTCGGCAATGCTGCCGAATTGATCATCGCCATTTTCCTCGTGAAAGAGGGACTGTTCGACATGGTCAAAGCAAGTCTGACAGGCTCCATCATCGGAAATCTGCTGTTAGTGCTCGGGTTAAGTATTTTTGCCGGAGGACTCAAGTTCAAAATCCAGAATTATAATGTTTCACTCGCAGGTCTGAATGGTTCCCTGATGATTGTTGCCATCATTGCCCTGTTTATCCCGGCAGTCTTTCTCAATACACATTCCATTACACAGAAAGACACCAATACACTTAGTCTCATCGTGGCCGGATTGCTCATCCTCGCGTATATTGCCTGGTTGCTATTCTCCATGGTGACGCATAAGAACTACCTTGCAGACGTCACTGAGGATCGCGATGAAGAGCTACCTCATGAGCATGCTCCGGCGTGGTCCAAGAAAAAATCTATTCTCTACCTGGTGCTCGCAACAGTCATGGTTGCCTTTGTCAGTGAATGGCTGGTGGGTACGCTCGAAGTCTTCACTTCGGAATTTGGACTTAGCGAGCTGTTTGTCGGTGCATTCCTTGTGGCCATCATCGGTAATGCGGCCGAACACAGTGCAGCCATCATGCTTGCCATGAAAAATAAAATCGGAGCAGCCGTCGAGATTGCGGTTGGCAGCAGCTTGCAGATCGCGCTCTTCGTCGCTCCTGTTCTGATTTTTGTCAGCTACTTCACAGGCAGAACCATGGATATCGTATTTACAACGATTGAACTGGTCGCCATCGGCGTATCCGTATTTATTGCAAAGTCCATTACCCAAGATGGTTCAACGAATTGGTACGAAGGTTTACTCCTGCTCGTGGTATATATCATACTCGGTGTATCCTTCTTCCTGGTGTAACTAGGCCCTCACCAAGCTATATAAGTTGAACTAAAGAATATTTACACTGGACACTCCGATGACAGAACAACCTTCCGATCGCTGTTATCCCCAGATTTTTTTTGATTCCTTTTATAAAGGGTTAAATCCGGGGATAAAGGCGAACGCTCCGCTTCTTCAGGTTATTTCTGTCCTCTCCGTTTTGTGTAAATGTTTAGTTTAATTTATACAACAAAAGAGGCAGCCCGAATTTACATTCGGTGCTGTCTCTTTGCTTATATACGCCTTCGGGCTGGCTTGCCTCCCCCATTCCGTTCAGACGCACAAAAAAAGCATGCATAGACGCCTGCATGCCTTCTATTCTGACCCGCGCATTTGCAGGCTATTGCTCATTCTTCTTGTTCAAGGCTTCATATAAAATTGCCAAATTCCGCTCAAGCGCGCTAACCAGCTGCTTACCTGCACCTTCTGGAAGGAGCCCTGCACGAACAGCAAAATCAACTTCCTTGGAGAACCCATACATCTGTGTATCCAATACTTCCTCATAGAGAGGGCAGTAGCGGGTAGCCAGATTCTCCATCTGTACTTCAATAAGCTTCTGTATTTTATCTGCATCTTCTTGAAGAAGACTGATCGCTTTCAAATTCAGCTGGTCCTGCAGATCAGATGAAGTCATGCATTTTTCCCCCCTATGTCCCAAAAATCGCGTAAAGACGTTCTACCTCTAATATTAGACGAAATGAAGAGCTAATACAAGAACCTGACCAAAATAAGCCCGCAAAGTTAAGCCTTCTGTTGAAGCTTAATCCTCCTGTTCCAGTCCCGTCCAGATGTGTATTCAGGTCATGTTATGCCAAAAAAGGCAGAGGTGCTTCTTGAGAGTTATTACTCAGCTGCGATGCTTACATTCAGTCCATGCTTGGCAAATACTTCTGACATGGCTGCTTTCGCTTCAACTGCATCTGGACCATGAACATGCAGTTCATAGCTATGCGTGCTGATCAGCGTTGTAAACAATCCGAGAATACTTTTGACATCGATATACTTGTTCTCCGAATGAAGCACGATTGAAGAAGTAAACTTGCCTGCTGTTTGAGCAATTTCCACTACAGCCGCGTTATTACTCGACATAGGAATCCCTCCGTCTTTTTACTATTGGTATCATCTATTAATTACCACTACATGATACCGTGAATCCGCTTTCCTAGCAACAGCAAAATCCTGTTCCTACTTCAAACGGTCCGGGTTCAGGCATTCCAGCTCAGGAATAACAAAGATACCGTCTTTACGAATCAGCACATCGTCAAAATAAATCTCTCCGCCGCCATAATCTGGACGCTGGATCAACACCAGATCCCAGTGGATGGATGAGCTGTTGCCATTGTCTGTTTCTTCGTAAGCCTGACCTGGTGTAAAGTGCAAACTGCCTGCGATTTTTTCATCGAACAGGATATCTTTCATCGGATGCAGAATATGCGGGTTGAATCCGATTGCGAATTCACCGATATGACGAGCACCCTCATCCGAATTCAGGATTTCATTCAAACGCTCTGTATCGTTGCTTGTCGCTTCAATGATTTTTCCATTCTCGAACGTGAACTTGATATTTTCAAATGTCACTCCGTTATACAGCGTTGGCGTGTTATAACTAATCGTTCCGTTCACGGAATTACGCACAGGGGCACTGTACACTTCGCCATCCGGGATATTTTTTTGCCCAGAACATTTCTCTGCACCGATATCTTTGATGGAGAAGCTCAGCTCTGTTCCTGGTCCGGTGATACGAACTTTGTCCGTCCGCTTCATCAGATTAGCGAGCGAGTCCTGCGCTTTGTCCATTTTGGCGTAATCCAGGTTACATACGTCGAAGTAGAAATCTTCGAACGCTTCTGTACTTGTGTTGGCGAGTTGCGCCATACTTGCGTTAGGGTAACGAAGCACAACCCATTTCGTATGTTTGACACGTTGTTCACTATGTACCGGGTGGGAGTACAACGAATTGTACATTTTCATTTTTTCTTCCGGCACATCAGACAGATCATTCACATTTTCTCCCGCACGAATACCGATATAACAATCCATCTGTTTCATCCGGTTCAGATCAATCTCTGCCCATGTTTTCATCATTTCTTCTGTGGCATTTTTCAGCATCGCACGCTGTACGGTTTTATCAGTCAACTGTACAAAGACGTTACCACCTTTTTTGCCTACCTCTTCGATAATGGCGTTAATCAGATCACGTTCCGATCCAATCATCTCAACCAATACATTTTCACCAGGCTGTACATCTACTGAATAGCCCACCAGGTTTGCTGCAAGCTTTTGAATTCTTGGGTCTTTCATCTTGGTAAAATCCTCCTGTCATCTGCCATACTTGAATTGAACAACGGTAAATTACGATACTATTGTAGCACGCGAACAGTCATCCCGTCAGCAGGCAGTCCCTCACTTCGTTTATTGATATGACTTGAAGTTTACATCGGTGACAAGGGCTTCTTTGTTACTTTTACGGTTGTTGTCCGTGTAACTCATCTGACTTTCAGAGGATAAGCGAAGAGGCAGACTGCTCTTCCGATCTACCGTGAGATGATATACCGTCTGCACGCTCGCTTGTTTCATCATCTGTTGCATCGTTGTTTCACCCTGTTTCCAAACTTTCTCCAGATCCTTCTCAAGCTTCTCCTTACGCGTCCCTTTCACCGTAGCTGCCTTATGCATATATTCTGCCCGAATGGCGTTCATCTCGTCGTTTAGCTGGGCTACAGCCCATGATTTGGCGTCTTCCGGTGCAAGTTCAATCCGTAATGTTCTGGTTCGACGACCATCCCCATACTCGGATTGAATGGTTTTGTTCATCTTATCGATCTTCTCCATTTGAGCAATTGGATTAAAACGAGAAAGAGACCCTCGCAGCGGCTCATGCTGCGCCGACAATGCCATCCATTGCCCTTGTTTCCGCTCGAAAGAAGCGCTAAACCCACTGGGCTGTCCATTATTTTTTACGGCAGACGTTTGAATGCCTGTCCCCACAGCAGTTACTTCTCCAGGTAATCGGGTCTGAAGGGTCAGACGATCATGATTCTCCAGCTTGCCTTCAAATTTGAATTGATTCTCAAACAACCCGCTGTTCTCCCGTCGAAGTCCTGCCTCTCCTTCAAAACTCAACGTTTCTTTTCCCGCTATCCCGGATAAAGCCAAGGAAAAAACCTCTTCAGGCGTTCGATCTCGCTGGATGAATCCACAACCTGGAACACCAATAATCACAATGCTCACAAATAACCATAATGTACGTACCGAATGGCGGTTAAACATGTCTATCTTCACCCTTCCGTGAACTTTCTCCATAGATTGCCCTGCCCGTATACGCTTATACTTCCTTCTATACACAACTTGATCTCCAATGCACAAAAAAAAAGAGAACGACTCCGCAATTGGAATTGTTCTCTCTTAACGAGTTACATCCTGTTCCTCTACAACGATTCTGTTACGACCACCATTCTTGGCGCTGTACAAAGCCATATCAGCCCGATAAAACAAGGACTCTACACTGACCTTTTCATCCATCCAATTCCACTCTGCGATGCCACTGGATACCGTAACGGGCGGTCTCGTCTCTTCTGCGACTCTCTTTCGAATCACTTCCGCATAATCTAACGCTTGCCTTACACTCACCTGTGGCATATAGATCGCCAGTTCTTCTCCACCCCATCTGGCGCAGACATCCTCCGAGCGAACAGAGCTGGTGACGATCTCACTCACTTGCTTCAATACTTGATCCCCCGTCTGGTGTCCAAATGTATCATTCACCTGTTTGAACTGATCAATATCCACCACAATGAGGGAGCCACAGAATTCATGAGCCTGTCGCTCGTGAATCACACTATCCAGATAATGCCTCACGTACAAACCTGTCAACATATCCAGATTAGCCAAGCGCCGAACCTCGGCATGCAGCGTGGCATTTGACAGGGCAAGCCCGATATGAATGGATAACATCTGCAAAAGCCGATAGTTATCATATGAAAAGTAGTGCTCTCTACTGTGTCCAAGCAAAATGGCACCCTTCACTTCACCATTGACTCTGATCGGTGATGCAATCAGTGACATGGATCCCGTATCTTCCATGAAAAAGGAGGATACTTTATCAAATTGCGCATAATTGGCTATAATAAGCGGTTCCTCTGTTCGATACACCAAGCCTGCAATACCGTAGTCTACAGAAAAGGATTGGTGAAAAACATCTTTCACGTTAGAAGACATGACTTCGAAGTCATTGGTACTTTCATTGAGTTGAAGAATGCAACACGTTTCAGCCTGGAATATTTCCTTTAACTCTTGCTCGGATAGTTGATAAATCTCCGAAAGATGCAGGCTTTTGTTCAACCGCTGTGTAAGATCATTAATTAAACGAAGTTCCTGAATTAACATATTGGATTGTTCATGCAACTTGGCGTTCTCAAAGGCCGTTCCTGCAGTGTCTACCATCATCGTAATCAATTGCAAGTCCGATTCTTCCATAATCTCTTCATTCATTTCGATATGGAACACACCGTATATTCCTTGTTTGCCTTTCAGCGGAATCCCTACATCTACAATGCGGTTCTCTACATCATCTGAGCGAGCAACGATCAGCTTACCTTCCATAAATGAACGCACACAAATATCTTCTCCTCGCTCGTGAACAAGCAACGGTTTAATCCGTGGATCAGAGTTGCTCTGATCCTGAGACATATACAATTTGATATAAGTGGCCGGGTACAAGTAGTCCATACTGTCAAATACCTCATCCAATATGGCCTCGACATCCATTTTGTCATGCATTCGCTGAACAATCTGAAAGAGGATGGACCTCCGGTGTTCCTCACGGGCTGTTTGTTCATGAGCATGTAACAGGTCCGTCATAAATATGTATTCAAATCTTCGGTAAAAGCAGGTGCGATAATGCAATGCCTCAGATTGAACCACAGCTTCAGACGTTTCATATCCATTGGATTCATAGATCACAGCAGTGAATACGGCAAACATATCCTTGTTTGTTCTGGAAAATAAGGGATGTGTTATTATAAGATATTCTCCGTGTTCGCTTGTCCCTTTAAGAGACAGGACCTGTTTCTTATCCAAACATTCCAATACCAGCCTGCGTGCATTTACGCCCGGATTAGCTTCATGATCGCTATCGTATCCTATGCAATCGCCTTCCGTGTTCCACACGCTGTAAAAGGTTGATGTTCTGGCCAGCCTTGAACCCACTCTGGAGTTCCAGTCACTGTATGCCTGCTCTAGCAAGCTGCCCAAATATGAAAAATCAAAAGGTGTGATATCCATTTTTTGCATCCACAACACATGCTCTTCATGAGAACGAGGAGCGGCAAAAGATGCGGAATCGCCCGAACTTCGTGAATTCAAGCTGGCAGGTAAACTTCTTAGATGTTCTAACATGTCAGGCGCTCCTTTGCACCGTTTTTGCATCCACCAGGATGCATTAATCTGCAGACGTTATCGCAAACCTGCAATTTCGTTGCGATAACCTTGTTACATAAAGATGATTTAAAGTTAAGATACAATCTATTTTACTCTGTTTAAAGCTTTTTTGCATCCATATTTCAGAAAATTGTCCCATTATTTTAGGCCCAATGACCTATCGACAAATTTAGACGTTTTTTTGCTTTTATTCTACGCTTGACTTTGTTTATCTTAAACTGTAATATAAATTGTTGATGAAGACTACTAATGGGTCTTTAAATTTGGGCATTACCGGTTGTGTCACCCTCATTCTTTTTGTTGCTTTCAGGACAGCGGCTGAACTTTCCTGATCGTTCTATGCGAGGCCAAGCCCGCATCAACAAATTGGAGCGCAAACAGAGCCCTAATATGAACTTTAACTAAAAAGGAGCTACTTTAAACATGGCACGTTACACTGGTCCTAAATTTAAATTGAGCCGTCGCCTCGGCATTTCCCTTAGCGGAACAGGCAAAGAATTGAAACGTCCTTTCCCTCCAGGTCAGCACGGAGCTAACCAACGCAGAAAAATGAGCAACTACGGTATGCAATTGCAAGAAAAACAAAAATTGCGCCACATGTACGGTTTGGGCGAGAAGCAATTCCGCACACTGTTCTCTAAAGCTCAAAAAATGCAAGGTATTGCCGGTGAGAACTTCATGTTCTTGCTTGAGTGCCGCCTTGACAACCTCGTTTACCGCCTTGGGTTTGCTAACTCCCGCGCTGGAGCGCGTCAGTTGGTAGCACACGGTCACGTAACTGTAAACGGCAAAAAAGTCGATATCGCTTCTTACCAAGTAAGCACTGGCGATGTAATCGGCTTGCGTGAGAAGAGCCGCGCTCTTTCTTCCGTTAAAGAAGCTTTGGAAGGCCGTTCGCATCTTCCAGCATACGTTGAATACAACGAAGCAGCTGTAGAAGGTAAATTCATCCGCTTGCCTGAGCGTGCTGAATTGTCCCAAGACATCGATGAAAAACAAATCGTCGAGTTCTACAACCGTTAATCGTTGCAATCACATTAAAGTTTCAATCCAAACAGCTGTCGAGATTTTCTCGGCGGCTGTTTTTCTATGCTTTTTTTTAATTATCTTCATTATAGGAACGTAAATAACGATATAAAATATAGACTCCCTTCAGGAGAAGCACACATCCATATATACATCACAAGAATGACATCGAGGGGGATTAAAACATGCATTTTTTTCGCAATCGCAAGCTCGCTGTTAAGCTTGGACTTTTACTCGGTATCGTATTACTCTGTTGTATTGGAGCCCTGATTGCATTTAATACCAAATCCATTTACGACAAAAGCCTCCAGTACGGCGAAACCGTTGCTGGACAGGCAGCAAACCGGGCTACGAATGAGTTTATGACTGACATTAATCAGGTTAAAAACACGTTGGACACCATGAGTACCACGTTATTGGATGCTGCTCAGAACGGATCACTCAACCGTGAAGAAATCGTCAGACTTCTTGAACAATATCTGAAAAAGGACGAGAAAGTTTTTGGCTTTTATACGGGTTGGGAACCTGATGCCTTTGATGGAAACGATGCGGAGCACATCAACAAAAAAGAATATGATGATGCTACGGGTCGATTCGTTCCATACGTTATACGCGATGGCAACTCCCTGCATTTTGAGCCAATGCCTACTTATGAGGGAAGCGGTGAAACTAGTACTTACTATCAGCAACCTAAGAAAACCAAATCCATCTATTGGTCCGAACCTGTTACCTATACGGTTGGTGGAAAAGAAACACTGCTCGTTTCGATTGTCCTCCCCCTATTAGATGAAAACAATACTTTTCTGGGCATTGTTGGGGCCGACTTTACCATTGATCGTTTTCAGCAAAATATAGCATCACTTAATCCGGATCAGGGTTATGCCATGCTTATTACTAGCGAAGGACAGATCGCTGCACACGGCTCCAAACCGGAACTGGCTAATGAAGGAGCCGTAATTCCATCTGAAATGAAGACGATCATTCAGCGTATACAATCTGGTGAGTCTCAGTTTTACGCTACAGACCCTGAAGTAGGGGAAGAACTGTTTATTGCCGAGCCCGCCAGGTTACAAGGAACGGATTCAAACTGGTACCTTGTATCGGCGCTGCCAAAGAGCCACATCCTTCAACCGTTCTATGACAGCTTGAACTGGTCCATACTGATTGCCGGACTGGCAGTACTTCTGCTTGCAGGTGTGGTTACCTACACTATCGTCTCCATTGTAAGGCAGCTGAATCAAGTTAATATCGTCGCTGGACAGCTAGCTGGCGGAGATTTGACACAAAAGTTACCTGTACGATCCAAAGATGAATTTGGCGTCATGGCGGGTCATATGAATCAGATGATGGATACACTGCGACATACCATATCAGTTATATCCGAACATGCTTTATCTGTCGGCTCCACTTCTCAACAATTGACCGCAGGTGCCGAAGAAACAGGTAAAGCAGCCGAACTGATTGCATTAACAGGAGTAGAAGTTGCAGATAAAGCAGGTAAACAGGTGCAGGAGCTGCAAGAGTCCTCCCGTTCCATGAATGAAATATCTGAAGGGATCGGAAGAATTGCAAAGGCCGCCTCCGATGTATCGGATTCATCGCGAGCTGTGGCTGAGCGAACAACGGTTGGAACCGATAAGATTCAGTCCGCCATGCGTATGGTCGATAGTGCCACCTCTTCTGTGCAGACGTCCGTGACCGCACTGGAGAATTTCCGCCAACGTTCGGAAGAGATTGGCCATATTACAGGCATGATCACGGAAGTTAGCCGTCAAACCAATCTTCTTGCCCTTAACGCTTCCATTGAAGCATCACGAGCAGGTGAACACGGGCGCGGCTTTGGTGTTGTTGCTTCCGAGATCCGTAATCTGGCTGAACAATCCAGAACATCAGCAGCGCAGATTGCAGCGTTGATTCATAGCGTTCAGCAAGAGGTCCTTTCTCTCGTTGAAAATATGGAACAGGGGAATGCCGAGGTGAGTCATATAGCGGAAGTGATTAATGAAAGTGGTGAACTCTTCCTCTCCATTTCATCACAGATTACAGATGTGAATGAGCAGATTGAGCATGTCTCAGCCATTGCGCAGCAGATGTCAGCTGGATCACAGCAGGTTGATGCCACATTAGCGCAACTCAAAACCATTGGTCATGAGACAGCAGATCATGCAACTCGTGTTGCCTCTGCCTCTGAAGAACAACTCGCATCCATGGAAGAAATTACGGCGGCATCTGCCTCTCTCGCTAATCTTACCCAGGAACTATTGGAACTGATTCAACGCTTCAAAACCTAATGTAAAAGACCTCCAATACGACAAATCATTAAGGCCACCCTATGCACCTCAGCATGGAGGTGGCCTGCTTATTTTGGCTTACAACTCATGAAATGTGCTTCAATATCGCATGATATATAGCATAATGCATGGCAGAATGGCAAATTTCGACCATTACTTGTATTTCTCAGGCATGCAAACCCGCCTTTTTATGCTATAATAAGTGCTGTTAAAAGGAGGAAGACACTGAATGGTTGATGTTAATAAGAAAAAGCCCGATGAACAGCCTGTACGCAAACGCAGCTTTGCCCGCAGACTGGGAAGTTTCGTCAAATGGATGGTTGTCCTTGGATTTATGGGGGCACTATTTGTAGGCGGTGCTTTGATGGGATACGTCAGTTCCATTGTGAAAGACGAGCCTGTCCGTTCAAGGGCCCTGATTGAACAAAAAGTCAGCGAAAACTCCATCACAGGCTTTGCTTACTTTGCCGACGGCAGTCCGATCGGTCAATTACGTACGGAAGAAGACAGGCGTCCGGTCACTACGGACCAGATCCCACAGAAGGTCATTGATGCTGTCATTTCGATTGAAGACAATCATTTTTACGAACATAAAGGTGTAGACATGAGCGGAACACTACGTGCCGTGAAACAGAAAGTGCTGAAAGAATCAGTACAAACCGGCGGTAGTACACTGACTCAGCAATTGGCACGTCGTGTGTTTTTGAATCTGGATCGCACGGAAGATCGGAAAGTGAAAGAAATTTTGCTCTCACTCCGACTCGAACGTTTCCTGACCAAAGACGAGATCATGACTGCCTATCTGAACAAAGTTCCTTTTGGTAATGGTTCCAGCGGATACAACGTTTACGGAATCAAAGCGGCCGCCAAAGGATTGTTCAATATCAACGATCTGGAAAAAATCAACATCGCTCAAGCTGCTTATCTTGCTGGATTGCCACAACTCCCCTCCTCTTACTCCGCTTTTAACGGTAAAGGTGATTTTGTAGAGGAGAATTTTGACCGCGCAATCAACCGTCAGCATCTGGTACTGCGCCGTATGCTTGAACTGGGCAAAATCAATCAGTCCGAGTATGACGAAGCTCTTGCTTTTGATATCAAAAGCTCGCTCGCTCCGAAGACCATCAAGGCTTACAACACTTATCCATATCTTATGATGGAAACGGAACGACAAGCTGCACAGATTTTGATGAAACAGTTGAATTCCGACACAGCTGAATCTACAGACAAAGCTACGGATGCAGACACACCTCAGAAGGAAAGCAGTGCATTATTAGAGGAAGCTCAGACGCAACTGCGGACAGGTGGATATCGTATATACACGACCATCAACAAAAGTATCTACAAAACGATGCGTACCATTGCGGAAGATGACAGCAATTTCTCAGCAGATGATCCTGTCAAAGGAAAAGAACAAACTGCTGCTATGCTGATTAATCACAAAACCGGTGCTATTCTAGGTATGATTGAGGGTCGGGATTTCCAGGACGAACAGATGAACTATGCAACACAGATGGTACGTCAGCCAGGTTCAACGATGAAACCTATTGCAGCTTATCTGCCAGCTCTGGATGAGGGTCTTGTCCAACCTGCTTCTATTATTGATGACTCACCGATCATTCTCAAGAATGGTCCGAGCGGCTACCACATTGCCAAGAATGCCAACAACCGGTATCAGGGACTAGTCACTGCCCGCAGAGCACTGAATTATTCTCTTAATATACCGGCTCTGAAGTTGTTTAATGAAGAAGTAGGGATCGAGAAGGCTTGGACCTTCGCCAAGAAACTGGGGATTACCACCATTCAGAAGGAAGATTATCAGGCTCAGACAGGTGTTCTCGGAGGTCTCCAATACGGTGTAACCGTTGAAGAATTAACCAGTGCCTATGGTGCGATCGCCAACAATGGTGTATATAACGATTCTTACATGATTAGCAAAATTGTAGATTCCAAAGGCAACATCGTTTATAAACACGATACTGAACCTGTCCAAGCCTTCTCGGAGCAAACAGCATACCTGATGACCGATATGCTGCGGACCGTTATTACAGAAGGAACGGCAGATAAAGTACGTGAAAATTACAAATATTCCAAGAGTGTGCCAATCGTAGGTAAAACGGGATCCACTCAAAACTACGCAGATGTCTGGTTTGAAGGTTATACACCAGATGTCACACTTGGCGTGTGGGTTGGATACAAACAGCCGGTGAATACGCTGGAAAGTAAATCACAGAGAAAACGTGCGCAGCAACTGTGGTCGAAAATCCTGAACGAAGTGATCGATACGCAAAAAGATCTGTTCGTCACGGATTCGTTCAAAAAACCATCTGGCATCGAAACGCGCACGGTGTCGGCGTACAGTGGCAAGTTGCCAACATCCATGACTGACAAATTTGTTACGGATATTTTCAACAGCAAGTTTGTTCCGAAGGATAGCGATGACGGTGTAGCCAAAGCCAGGTACATTACTTACAATGGTGTAAACTATATTCCGCGTGACGGAACACCTTCGGACATGTTGAAGGAAAAAACAGTAATCAAGCGTAAAAAACCAATCTCGGATCTCATCAAAGAATTGCAAAATGCATTCTCACGTATGAGTCGACATGAGTCACTTGCTTATTACCTTCCTGAAGATGCTGATGCAGACATGCCAACACAGATTGATCCAAGGACAGATAACGGTAAAGCTCCTGATGCACCAGGCAACGTACGCATCTCAACCTCAGGTGACAGAGCAGTCATTACATTTAATGCCACACCTGAAAATGATGTCGTCGGTTATCGTCTGTACCGTTCTGTAAACGGTGGAGGATTCCAGAACCAGGGTCAAGTTGTCCTGACTGGTGAATCCAGATCATTCTCTGCATATGCAGCGCAAGGCGGTAACTTCGCCTTCTATGTAACGGCAGTGGATGTTGCAGGCAGAGAGTCTGCTCCTAGCGCTACAGTAAATAGTGCTGGTGTAGCTCCTCCTGTGGAAGAAGAGATTAATGAGCCGATTGAAGTTCCAGGTACAGTCATTACGCCAGGAGAAACGCAGACCGACAATACAACAACGACAGCCCCAGGCACACCTGGTCAAGTCAGCGTAACTGCTCTCTCTCAAGGACTGCGTATTCAATGGGCGTCCAGTCCAAACGCAGATAGTTATGCTGTATATTACAGTGAAACAGGCTCAGCTCCTTACACCAAAATTGGAACAACAGCAGGAAATACCATGGATTATGGAGTACCCGCATCTACCAGTGGATGGTTCAAGGTATCTGCCAGTAACAGTGCGGGTGAATCCGAACCTTCTACAGCCATACATTTTCAACCCTGATTCAGGCATAGCGTTCCAAAACAAGCCGCATCCTCAGACTGTATCTGAGGGTGCGGCTTTTTATTTGTATTTACAGCATCCAAAAAGCCTGCTTCATGCCATTGGCATAAAGCAGGCTTTTACAACCGATTTTAATGGGTAGAGTCACTGTATTTGGAATCGTAGAATATTAACTTCTTCCCCACTACTCAATGTATCGGTATCGATAGCGCCACATTAATGATCCAAGCACTGTCACGTTAGTCTTCAATGGTGGATAGATCTCCTGTTGGCAGATCAAGCTCCCAGGCTTTCAGTACACGCCGCATGATCTTGCCGGAACGTGTCTTAGGCAGTTTATCCTTAAACTCAATCTCACGCGGAGCAGCGTGGGCAGACAGGCCCTCTTTGACAAAACGATAGATCTCTTCTTTCAGCTCCGGTGTCGCCTCATATCCTTCACGAAGCGCCACAAAGGCCTTGATGATCTCCCCACGTGTCACATCCGGCTTACCGATTACACCCGCCTCTGCTACCGCAGGATGCTCCACAAGCTTGCTCTCCACCTCAAAGGGGCCGATACGCTCGCCTGACGAATTAATCACATCATCAATACGTCCCTGGAACCAGAAATATCCTTCTTCATCCATATAAGCGGAGTCACCGGATACATACCAGCCCGTAAGCCTGAAATACTCCTCGTATTTCACAGGGTTATTCCAGATCTTTGCCATCATGGATGGCCAAGGTGCCCGTATGGCCAGATTACCCATACTGTACGGCGGCAATACCTGCCCGCGATCATCAATAATGGCTGCTTCGATGCCAGGCAACGGACGTCCCATGGAGCCTGGTTTGATCGGCATTCCGGGATAGTTACAGATCAGCTGTGCGCCTGTTTCCGTCATCCACCATGTATCATGAATTCGCTGACCATAGGCTTTCCATCCCCAACGAACAACCTCTGGATTGAGCGGTTCACCGACAGACATGACATGACGCAGACTGCTCAGATCAAACTGGGAGATGGTCTCTTCTCCCGCTCCCATCAGCATGCGGAAGGCCGTTGGTGCACTGTACCAGATCGTGACTTTGTTCTTCTGAATGGTGCTGTACCAATCTTGAGGACTGAAACGACCGCCACGTATCACATTAGTCACTCCGTTGAGCCATGGAGCAAAAATACCATAAGAAGTCCCTGTCACCCAACCAGGGTCAGCAGTGCACCAGTACACATCATCCTCACGTAAATCCAGAACAACCTTACCCGTATAATAGTGCTGAATCATGGCATTTTGAACATGGTACACCCCTTTGGGTTTACCCGTAGAGCCAGAGGTATAATGAATAAGCAAACCATCCTCACGATTCAGCCACTCTACTTCCATCTCATCCGAAGCGGCAGACATCTCTGCATCAAAATCGATGAGTCCTTCTTCAGTCTGCACGCCCCCACCCACAATAAATATATGTTTGAGTTCGGGCAACTCGGAACGTTTAATACGTTTCAGTAATTCTGGAGTTGTGACGAGTGCTACTGCTCCGCTATCCTCCAACCGATCCTTCACTGCTGTTTCCATAAAAGCTTCGAACAAAGGGCCCGCGATGGCTCCAGCTTTCAATATGCCCAGGAGACTAAAATACAGCTCAGGACTTCGAGGCATAAAAATAAACACCCGTTCCCCTTTGGCTATGCCATATTTGCGGAGAACGTTCCCGAACCGACTCGACTGTTCACTCAGATCAGCGAAAGTATAGGCCTCTTCACGTGAAGCATCGCTATACAATAAAGCGGTTTTTCCTCCCCTTCCTTCCAGTACATGACGATCAATCGCTTCATGCGCCATGTTTACTTTTCCGCTGGCGTGCCACGTAAAGTGCCTTTCCACCGATTCCCAATCGAACCGGCTTCTCGCCTCCGTGTAATCGCCCAGATTAGATTCAGACACAACCGTTTGCAGCATCTCACCATGTGCTTGACTCATGCTTGCCAGCCTCCTTCAACTCGACATTTCGATTCCCGTTAGGGGTCATTTCTCATTGCCTTTGTGTTGACTGAACTTCCAGTTAGCGCTTACATTAGTAGAGAGAACTTCTCATCATGTACTTGCTCGGCCAAACAGATGTTAACTATACTGTATTGAATTGTGAACATTTTTTGTCTACGCAATTATAGCAAATCTTTTCAATTGTCGTCTATGGCTTTTCAATTTTTTGGATTTTTGCTATAGCGTTCTTTTTGAACAACCTCTATAAGTAGGAGAGAGAGGAGCATGAACCATGGAACATATCAAAGAACATCATATGCGTTCCATCTTCAAGTCCGGACACCGGATTACTGTTGAAGGCCCCGTGCAGGCCGAGGAGATAACCCGTCTTGCCTTCCATCCGGATCTGGATGCCTTTCGGCGCCCAACGGAGCAGCAGGAAGCTCTCGAAGAGATCGCAGCATTACCTGAAGGGCGAATTATCATTGCACATGAAAATGAGACGATTATTGGTTATGTAACTTTTCACTATGCGGATGATTGTGAACGCTGGTCCGAGGGTAATATGACTGATCTGATTGAGCTTGGGGCAATCGAGGTTGCGGACGACTATCGCTCGCTTGGCATTGGACGTGAGATGTTGCTTACCGCTTTGGAAGATAAATACATGGAGAACTACATTATTTTCACCACAGAATATTATTGGCATTGGGATCTGAAGGGCAGCGGACTAAACGTATGGGATTATCGCAAAATGATGGAGAGGCTGATGGAAACAATCGACATGACCTGGTATGCAACAGACGACCCCGAAATCTGTTCACATCCTGCGAACTGTTTGATGGTACGTATCGGAAGTCAGGTGCCCATCACATCGGAAGAACAGTTTGATCGTGTACGCTTCCGCCATCGGTTCATGTACTAATTCAATGATCTGTTCGAAAAACGATATACATAACAAAAACCGCCTCTCGCAGCGTTGCTCCATACTTCATGGAACAGCTAATCGAAAGGCGGTTTTTCATTGATTTTGGATGGATTTTGTAACTGAAGCTTATGCCATTACATATTTTCTAACATATGCTCCACAATACGATGTGAACGCTGCGAAGATTGCACGGTAAATTCAGCAAAGTTAACATGCGCCGAACCATCTGCTTTATCTGACATCCCACGCAGGACAACAAATGGTACACGATTCATGTAACAGACCTGAGCAACTGCTGCCCCTTCCATCTCGGCACATGCACCGTCCATTTCCGTATATAACATGTTAACCGTATCTTTATTCGCAATAAATTGGTCTCCAGATAACACTTTACCGATCAGGTAATTGGCTCCCTGAGCTTTACACGCTTCTTCAGCCAATGTAATAAGCGAAGCCTCGGCAGGGAATGCAGATGTCTCTTGGTAAGGAATAACCCCGCGTTTGAACCCCAGTGGCGTTACATCCATGTCGTGCTGAATACATACAGACGATATAACCATATCTCCAATGTTCAGATCCGGGTTAACTGCACCCGCAACACCTGTGAAGATAATGCGATCAACCTGAAAACGATCAATCAAGATCTGCGTCGTAACCGCTGCATTGACTTTACCTACGCCGGATTTGCACACGACAATTTGCTTGCCCAGCCACTCGCCTGCAACGTATGTAATCCCGGTTTGTTTGACCGTCTCAAGCTGCTTCATACCCGCCAGCAAAAGCTCGACTTCCTCATCCATCGCTCCGATAATCCCAATCGTTTCACGCATCTTCTGCTACCTCCTATTTTCACTTTTAACCTCATTCAGCACAAAAGCTCCGTCTCCGGAGCTTTCGCATATCCACTATGTAGAGAGAATGGCTTCTCCCTTTCCTGTATAAAATCCCGATTAAACTACATCCGCGTGACTTACAGACAGACGAAGAATCGTTTCATGCGGCAAAATAACCCGTGGGTTTTCCACATTTTCCTTTTTCATCAACTTGGTCAGCAAACGCATCGCTACTGCGCCAAGGTCGTACATTGGCTGAGCCACTGTTGTCAACTGAGGACGCACCATGGAAGCCATACGGATGTTATCCACACTAATAATGGAGAAATCATCCGGTACTTTCAGACCTTCATCCTGAATACTGTGAATGGCACCAATCGCCATTTCATCTGTTGCAGCAAAGATCGCCGACGGTTTCTTCTTTAGTCCGAGGAAATATTTCATCGCTTCCACACCGGATTCATAACGATAGTTACCGATACGTACCAGATCCTCCTGGTATTCCATGCCTGCTGCTTCCAGTGCTTTCTTGTAACCTTGGAAACGTGCATATCCATTTGCAGGATCTTGCAATGTACCACTGATCATTGCAATTTCCTTGTGTCCATGACGAATCAGGGTGTTTACCGCGTCAAACGCAGCCGCCTCATGGTCAATATCCACCGAAGGGAATGTACCCTTCTCATCACTCGTTGCACAAAGTACGATCGGCACAGCCGCAGACTGGAACGCCTGAATGTGCTCGTCCGTTACTGTTCCGCCCATGAAGAGCAGTCCGTCTACTTGCTTTTCGAGCAACGTGTTAATAACACGAATTTCTTTTTCTTTCTTCTTGTCTGCATTACACAAAATAATATTATAGTGATACATATTCGCAATATCTTCAATTCCGCGGGCAATCTCCGCGAAGGTTGAGTTCGAAATATCTGGAATAACGACCCCGACCGTGGTTGTCTTCTTGCTTGCCAGACCTCTTGCTACCGCGTTCGGACGATATCCCAACCGTTCGATGGCTTCATATACTTTTTTCCGCGTTTGCGGTTTGACATTAGGGTTATTATTAACTACCCGTGATACCGTTGCCATAGACACTCCAGCTTCACGTGCCACATCATAAATGGTTACCGTCACAGTACTTCTCTCCATTACCAGTAAATTTTCATACCATTTTCATTAAGATTTATATTACGACAAATTTTTGCATTAATCAATTAAAATAGGCTTTAGGACTCACTCAAAACATTCGTAAGTGTGGTTCTAGTAATATCTGAATGGGAAGTATGCCATACAGGAATTCCCTTTTTGATCAGGATCGCCTGTGGAGATTCGTGCTTAACACCCAGCTTATCTGCTACTTCATTGGATACCGGGCGATCTTCCACAACATAGATGATGCCATATTTCACTTGTTCATTGGCATTGTTAAGCAAATAATCGTTCATCTCCTGATAAGCGTTCGAGCTGATCGGACAGCGCGTGCTATGCTTAAACAGAAGCAAGGGTTGATCCTTGGTAGCCTCCAATGCGGAGTTTAGCTGTTCAATACTTGTCATTTTAGTCATGTCAGCCATTAGATATACATCCCCCTTTACCAGGAATACCGCTATGTTGAGCGTTTTCACTCTTCGATATCTTAACAAAAAGTGCGCGAAAAAGCCAATTTTCATGAAAACAAGCATTTTACACGTCAAAATTAGACAGCATTTGAGAAGTATTCCTGCCACACAAATCCGGATAATTGACTTAATCTGCGCTCCGTGGTCTCAATCCACGCTGTATCACCAGACTTCGTTGCGTAACCCATAATGTCCAGCAGCAGATTGATACGTTCCTCCACTGCTTGCTGCATTCGATATTCCATCTCCCGATCGGTCGCATCCGGCCAGGCCAGCAGTAGCTCATGAAACAGGTCTGCCAGTTCATTACGTTCACCAAAAGATACGTCTTGCTTCACGGGTTGTTCACCCAATGTGCTTATGCATTCTGTTAAGTCCGGCTTGACCGGCGGAAGCACTTCGTATGATACACAGTCTGTACACGCAAATACGGGTACGTTTCGAATCTCCACTTTTTTGGCGTATACCACTGTTCTTAATTCCAACTCCATTACATGTCCACATCTGCACGACTTGCGCACAACCATCACCTCATTCGTTCTATACTCTATATAAGTACCATTCGACCTATTTCGGCTCAAATCCTGCTATAAACGAAAGGTTGCACAAATTACCACTCCCTCCAGATGAAGGTTGTCGAATGCAGGCAGTTACTGACTTGTAATCGCTTCCTCCAAACTGAATATGCACTTCCATGAAGTCCCTTGGAGAATCTGTTACAATTAAAGACGCAACAGACCTAATCACCGCAAAAAGGAGAGATGGACATGAGATTAACCGGTAAAAAAGTCATCGCTCTGGTCGATGAAGAATTCGAGGATTTAGAATTGTGGTACCCTGTACATCGGGTTCGTGAAGAAGGTGCAGAAGTGCATCTTGCCGGAGAGAAAAAAGGAAAAACCTATATTGGCAAATACGGTGTGCCTGCTGAAGCCGAATACAGTTTCGATGAACTCGACAGTTCAGATTACGATGGCATTCTTGTGCCAGGCGGCTGGGCGCCAGACAAGCTGCGTCGTTATCCCAAAGTACTGGAGCTTGTGAAGGAAATGAATGCAGACCGGAAACCGATTGGACAGATCTGTCATGCGGGCTGGGTGCTGATTTCTGCCAAAATTCTGGACGGGGTTACAGTTACCTCTACACCAGGCATTCGGGATGACATGGAAAATGCAGGTGCGATCTGGAAAGATGAAGCCGTTGTTGTTGATGGACATATCATCTCAGCACGTCGTCCGCCTGACCTTCCACCTTATGGCAAGGCATTCTGTGATGCACTCGCTGACATGTAAAAATAACCCCATTGTGCTCTCATGCACAGTGGGGTTATTTTATATAACAAGTTTTTCAATAAATAATTATCACAAATGTAAATATATTAACTTAAAGGTATTTATATCCAGTTTCCCTAATCACGATGCGTTCGAACCACTTTGTTCATCCGGACTTCCCGTGGAGTCATTAAAAACTTGCAGTCGCTCCTCAATATCTCCGCTGGTCCGTAAGGCGAAGCACTTTCGTGCTTCTTCTTTGGCGGTCGATGCTGTTGTGTTCAGCACTCTGTGCTTCACACGTAACAGGGATTGTGGAGACATGCTCAAGTGGCGAATGCCAAGCTCCAACCAAAGCGGAATGGCACGTTCGTCCCCTGCCATCTCTCCGCACACACTGACATCAATTCCAGCCGTATGAGCCGCATCTGCTGTTGCACGAAGCATCCTCAGAACAGCTGGATGATAGGGGTGATACATATGAGCGATCTGCTCATTCATTCGATCTACTGCCAGTACATATTGAACCAGGTCGTTCGTACCAATACTGAAGAAATCAGCTTCCTCTGCGAGCAGGTCAGCAATCATCACCGCTGCAGGAACTTCGATCATAATTCCCACCTGAATGTGAGGGTCGTATGATAATCCCCGCTCGTCCAGATCAGACATCGCCTCACGGAGAATCTCATTGGCCTGCTGAAGTTCTTCCACCGAAGAGATCATAGGGTACATAATTTTGACATTTCCGGCCGCACTGGCACGCAAGATGGCTGTAAGCTGTGTTTTGAACAGATCCTTGCGGTCCAAACTAATCCGAATAGCACGATACCCCAGAAACGGATTGTCTTCCTCCGGCAATTCAAAGTAATCGAGTTGCTTGTCACCACCGATATCCAGTGTACGAATAACAACGGATTGTCCTGCTGTTTTCTCTGCCACAAGACGGTACACCTCATACTGTTCTTGCTCACCAGGGAAAGTAGCACGGTCCATATACAAAAACTCTGTTCGGAACAAGCCCACACCTTTGGCTCCTTGTTTCAAAGCAAGGTCCAATTCCTTCACCGAACTGATATTGGAAGCCAAGTGCAGAACGGCCCCATCTTTGGTTACAGCATCCACGGTAGCAAGGACTTGAAGTTGTTCCTTTTTCTTCAGTTGTTTGCTGCGAAGCATGGTATACCGTTCAATCGTCTTGCGATCCGGGTCCGTAAATACCAAGCCATTGTCACCATCCACCACAAGCATATCCCCTGTCTCTACCGGCATGCCAAGACTCGCTTCCAGACCGGAAACGAGAGGAATGCCAAGGGCACGAGCCATAATCGCAGAATGTGATGTTTTCCCGCCAATCAAGGTTACAATGCCCAGTACATGGGTGGGATTCAGATGCGCCAGTTGAGATGGCGACAGTTCTTTGGCAACGAGTACATACGGCTGGGTATCCGAAGGAAGTGTAATCTCCGGTGCACCGAGCAAATGCTTGAGCAGACGGTTACCCACATCCTTGATGTCAATAGCCCGCTCCTTCATATACTCGTCTTCCAGCAAGTCAAACATCGTGACAAAATGGTCTATGGCTTCTTTGACCGCCACTTCTGCTGCCTTATATTGACGCTCAATAATACCGCGAATTTCATTCATGAATACCGGATCTTCCAGGATTGCCAGATGCGCATCAAAGATACTGGACTCCTCTGGACCAACAACTTCCTTGAACTCATTTTTGATATATTCGATCTCATCCTTTGATGTCCGTATGCCCTCATACAGCCGTTCGAACTCTTGGGCAAGATCCACCGAATCCATCTTCTGATCCGGCAGATCCCATTCCCAACTGGGCAGGACAAATGCTTTGCCGATGGCTATGCCTGCAGCTCCGTTGATGCCTTGTATCTTCATTCTACCCCTCCAACGTTCCTGTCATAGAGCACCACGGACATAACGGATGCCTGACCTTTCTTAACTTGCTTAAATGGAGCAAAACTCCATGATTTTACACGATCCGGATTCGTAATTACCATTGGTGTTGTTAGTGACGCCGCTTGCTCGCGGAGTACTGCCAGATCAAACTTGATCAACAACTGCCCTGGCTCCACCGTATCGCCCTCCTGAACAAAAGCTTCAAAATGGCCTTTCAACTGAGAGGTATCGATGCCGATATGCAGTAACACTTCAAGCCCCTCACGGGTAGAAATACCCAAGGCATGCATGGTCGGGTACAAGTGCATAATCGTTCCGTACACGGGTGAGACCAGCTCTCCCTTTTCCGGAACAAAGGCTACACCATCACCGACAAGTTTGGCTGCAAAGATCTGATCCGGCACCTCTTCAATCGGGAGCATTTTGCCCTGAACGGGGGCACAGAACAGCACCTGTTGCAGATCTCTTTCCAGCAGCTTCGCGATTTCTTCCCGAATCAATTCCGAGTAGGTCCCGAATACCACCTGTACGTTACCGCCACCCAGCTTGATCAGTCCAGCGGACCCCATACTCTTCATGGCACCCGTGTCGATCAAGCGGTCATCATGCACAGTCAGGCGAAGACGTGTAATACAAGCTTCAACCTGTACAATGTTACTCTTCCCACCCAATGCTTCGAGGATCAAAGGTGCCTGATAAGGAATGTTACCTACCCAATCTTCCAGCATAGAGCCCTCTTCACGTCCTGGTGTTGGAATCTTGAACGTACGAATCGCCCATCGGAACAGGAAGTAGTAAACCAGCCCATATAGTATGCCAATCGGAATGAGCTTCCAAGCATTCTCCGATAGATGGAAATTGAGTATGTAATCAATAATTCCCGCGGAGTAAGAAAATCCATGCCGGATATCAAGCCAGTAACTAATCCACATGGCAACGCCGGACATCACTGCATGCACGATGAACAGATAAGGTGCCGCGAACAAAAAAGCAAACTCAATCTGTTCCGATACCCCGGTTAGAAAACAAACGAGTGCCGATGTCAGAAAAGTTTTCTTGATTTTTGGTTTCAGATCTTCCCTGGCTTCCTGAATAATAGCAAAAGCTATTGCCGGAATGGCAAACATCATGATGGGAAACAAACCTGCCATAAAGAATCCTGCTGTTGGATCACCTGCAAAAAATCGGGGCAAATCCCCTTGCACAATGTTACCATCAGGCGTTTCAAACGTCCCTAACTGGAACCAAAACACATTGTTAAGCAGGTGATGAAGCCCAAAAGCAACCAGCACCCTGTATAACACTCCGTAGATGAACAGTCCAAAACCCCCGAGACTGTATTCCCAGGTAGCAATGCCGTTCAATCCATGCTGTAGGATCGGAGCGAGCCATAACATAAAACAGGAGAACAATGCCGAACAGAGTCCGACGATGAGCAAAACAAACCTTGAACCTCCAAAAAATTGTAAAATTTCAGGCAGTTTAATGCTTTTAAACCGATTATGCATCCCACCGGCAAGCGCGCCGAGTATGATTCCGATTAAGGAAGCGGGCTGAACGGTGCCATCCCCAAAGTTCCGGGTTACCTGATCATATATCACGATACCAGCCAGAGCAGCAAGTCCCGCTTGTCCGGCCTGGTTGGAGAGTCCCAGTGCTACACCGACAGCGAACAAATACGGTAAGAAATAAAAAATACCGTGTCCGGCCACGGTAGACACTTCACCGACAATATCCAATCCCCAGGCGTCCCAAGGCAGACTGCCAACACTGAGCAAAATTGCGGCGGCGGGCAGGACCATTGTAGGCAGCATTACCGCTCGTCCGAGCTGCTGCAAGGATCCGAGCCAATTCATGGCGACCTCTCCTTTCTATCCTAGATGGTAAGCTTTACGCAACGTTTTGTCAAAGCAAAACAGTAACCAATTGGTAATTAATAACGGCAAAATAGAGCAGAAAAAATCCCGTCAACTTCAAGTTAACGGGATTCATCCTATAATCATTCAATTGGTTCAGATCAGGAGATCATTCGATCACAGGTGAACGAGCCTCTCAGCCGCGTCCAGCGCCGCGCAGAACGATGGAATCCTCTACCTTGATACAACGATTCGTTACCGCTGTCATGCCGTTCTCTGCAGCAATCTGGACCGCTTCATCACTATGGATGCCAAGCTGCAGCCACAGCACATTGGCTTTGATGGCAGCGGCGTCACGAGCGACATCCGCGCAAAACTCTTCGCGACGAAACACATTGACAATATCTACCGGCTCTGGAATATCCGCGAGTGTGGCATATACCGTCTCGCCAAGGATTTCACCTTGCACCTGTGGATTAACCGGGATGATGCGATAACCTCTGCTCTGCATGGCTTCGGCCACCATATAGGAAGTACGATCTGATTTGTCTGATAAGCCGACGACTGCGATGTTGCCTGCCTTACGCAAAAGTTGTCCAATTTCTTCACGAGTAGGGTTGTTAAATTCCATGTTCAAGCACCATCCTTTTCTGATTAAAGTGCGTGTTCAAAAAACAGGTTTTCAGTTATTTACTCTTTTACCCATTGAACCGAGGCGCCAAGCGCCTGCAAATGATCGAAATATTGCGGATAAGACTTGGCTACATGGTGTGCATCCCGAATACGAAGCGGCTCCTTGGAACGCAGACCAACGACAGTCAGTGCCATAATTACGCGATGATCGTAGTGAGCGTTAATCTCAACGCCGCCTTCAACGCCTTCTGGACGTCCGTGTACGATAATCTCAGCTTGACGCTCTTCAACGTTCGCTCCTGCCTTCCGCAGTTCGTTCAAGTAGTCGGTGATTCGGTCACATTCCTTGTAACGCAGGTTCTCTACATTATAGAACCGTGACGTGCCTTCCGCAAACACAGCTGCGGCTACCATAGCCAAAACGGCGTCCGTCGCGGCATCCCCGTCGAATTCGATCGCTTTCAGTCTGCCATTACCTTGAACGTGTACAACATCGTTCTCATGTGTCAAGGGCACTTCCATCATGCGCAGCACGTCAACGATGGCACGTTCACCTTGCTTGCTCTGCTCCATCAGGCGCAGAATTTTCACATCAGACTGTGTAACCGCTGCGGCGGCAAGAACGGCTGCCGAGCCCGGGTAGTCCCCTTGAACCGTGTAGGTCGTTGGCTGGTAAGCCTGTCCACCTGGTACACGGAAGGACATGTAATCATCACTTGCATGGATAACGATGCCTGCCTGCTCCAGCACTTCCAGGGTCTGTCCGATAACAACCTTGGACTTCAGGTCATTCAGTACTTCGATGGTGCTGTCTTCTGCAAGCAACGGCGTAACAAACAACAATGCACTCAGATATTGGGAGCTGACGGAGCCGGATACACGAATGTGTCCACCCTTGGCATTGCCACCCTTAATTGTAATCGGCAGGCGTCCTTGTTCGTGTTGTACATCTACACCCAATTGGCCAAGCGCATCGATCAGGTCATCATGAGGGCGTTTGCCTAGCGAATCAGGGTACGTGTTCACAAATGTAACGTCAGGGCAGAGCGCTGTAACGCCCATCAGGAAACGAAGTACAGCACCCGCATTCCCGACATTCAATTCACGCACATCACGGGGATGACTACCAAAGCCCTGGATCACAATCTTGCTGTCGTCTTCTTCAAGTACTGCCCCCAGATCACGAATACATCTGCGCATGGCGTCACTGTCTTCACTGTGTGCCGGGAAATGAATGGTACTTGTGCCTTCTGCCAGCGCAGCAGCAAGCAAATAGCGAGTCGTGTAGTTTTTGGAGGACAGAGCCCCGATTTCCCCGTTCAGCGTGGGGGTTGGTTTAACAATAACGTCCATGGATGAAATTCTCCTTCATTGATTATATTGTGGCCAAATTGACATTCCGTGCATCGCTTGGGTATCATTATAGCGTTAAGTCCATACAGAAAAGAGGACCTGAATATGACACAAATAGCTGAAATTGAAACGTCTGAGCTGCGCCGCCGTTTACAGGCGGGAGAGAAGCTGCAGATGATAGACGTCCGCGAGGACGATGAAGTCGCGCAAGGCATGATTGAAGGAGCCAAGCATATTCCGCTTGGACAGATTCCGGACCGACTGTCTGAGATTGAGAAATCAGGCGAGATCGTGATCATCTGTCGTAGCGGTTACCGCAGTGAGCGTGCATGTGAATATCTGCAGCAACTGGGATATGAAGGCTGTACAAACATGGTCGGCGGTATGCTTCAGTGGCAACAGGAAGACTAGAGAAACCCGGAGAGAAGCGAAGTCATTTGTAACCTTGTGACTTCTGCTCTGCTCCACTCCCAGAAACGGGCCTATATGGCCCGTTTTGTTATATCTGCCACCACCTATCAACCATCAAACTTCGATGATAACAAGCTTAGACGCGGTAATGCGCTAAAATTAAACGAGTCACTTCAGCAGCGGATAACTCGGTTGTATCCACCGTATAATGTGCGAACCGGTATGCGTCTTTCCGTTCTTCCATAATTGCCCGAATGCGTTCCTCTGCATTGCCTGCGAGGAGCGGACGATTGTCACAGCCACTAACACGCTCTACAATCACTGCAGGATCAGCAGTCAAGGCAACAACCCAACCATTCTTCAACATCACGTCACAATTATCCGAACGCAGCACCACGCCACCTCCGGTCGCTATGACCTGTGACTTCTTCTCCAGCACCGAGCACAACATGCGGCTCTCGGCATCACGGAAATACGTCTCTCCCTTGCCAGTGAACAGTTCCGGAATCGTACAGCCTTCCTCTTTTTCCACCGCGGCATCTACATCAATCAATCGATAACCAAGCTCGCGTGCAAGCATGTCAGCGATGGTTGATTTGCCGGTTCCCATCATACCAATGAGAATAATATTGTTAGACTTGCTCAAGGTGTACACTCCTTTAATTCAAGCAATTCGTGAGCACTTTTGTCCTATCATAACACAGCCCTGCGGACTGGGAAAGACCATCTCCTTCACCGACTTCCTTTCGACCATCCGCAACCTTCCAAGACAGATTAAGTAACTCCCGGCATCTAATCATACGTCAGATCACCTCAAGCATTTGAGCCCCAAACGTCGCAATCAGTAACCAACTAGTAACCTAACGAACTCCAATGAGCTTATTTACGGAAAAAAGGCGCTGTTAAACTTCTAACGAATCGGAGTAAACTTATTTCAAAAATTCACCGTCAAAACAGCGAAATTTCGCTGCAAATTATTGAAATAGGGCCATCTGAGTTCGTTAAAAAATAGAACCGGCTCATTTTGCCAAAATAGCGTGTCTCATGTTCATTAGGTCTAGAATCAGCTACATATCTTCTCCATCAACACTATTACTGTATAACAAAGTAAAAAAAGAGGCCTGACGTTAACCGGCAATCACCGGAACGCCAAACCTCTTTTGAACCTATTAGCAGGCCAAACCTCCTGCTTAAGGGCACTTTGACCAAATCTAATAGACTTGTATATGTGGTACTACTCCATCCAGTTGTGGTGGAAGCTGCCTTCTTTGTCCACACGTTTGAACGTGTGAGCACCGAAGTAGTCACGTTGAGCTTGCAGCAAGTTTGCTGGCAAACGCTCTGTACGGTAGCTGTCGTAGTAAGACAGTGCGCTGGAGAAGCCAGGTACCGGAACACCTTGTTTTACAGCAGCCGCTACAACTTCACGCCATGCGCCTTGATAAGACTCAACGATGTTTTGGAAGTAAGGATCCAGGAGCAAGTTTTTCAGCGCTGCGTCCTTATCATAAGCTTCCTTGATGTTTTGCAGGAACTGCGAACGGATGATGCAGCCACCGCGGAAGATCATGGCAATGTTGCCGTATTTCAGATCCCAGCCATACTCGTCGGAAGCTGCACGCATTTGTGCAAATCCTTGTGCGTAGGATACGATTTTACTTGCAAAGAGGGCTTTACGCACGCTCTCGATGAACGCTTTTTTGTCGCCGGAGAACGCTTCAGTTGCTGGTCCACTCAGGATTTTGCTAGCTGCTACACGCTCGTCCTTCATGGCAGACAGGAAACGGGAGAATACGGATTCTGTAATCATGGACAATGGAACGCCGAGATCCAGCGCACTTTGGCTTGTCCATTTACCTGTTCCTTTTTGTCCAGCTGCATCCAGAATGACATCAACCATTGGTTTGCCCGTTTCCGGATCGTATTTGGAGAAGATATCTGCAGTGATTTCGATCAGGTAACTATCCAGCTCTCCTTGATTCCATTCCGTAAAGATCGCATGAAGCTCTTCAACGGAAACATTCAATACGGATTTGAGCAAGTGATAAGCTTCACCAATCAACTGCATGTCTCCGTACTCGATACCGTTATGCACCATTTTCACATAGTGTCCGGCACCATCAGGGCCAATATATGTACAACATGGATCGTCACCGACTTTGGCCGAGATCGCCGTCAGAATCGGTTCAACCAGTTTATAAGCACTTTCCTGTCCACCTGGCATGATGGAAGGGCCTTTCAGTGCGCCTTCTTCACCACCGGATACACCTGTACCGATGAAACGAATGCCTTTGTCTTCCAACTCTTTGCTGCGACGTTGCGTGTCAGGGAAGTATGCGTTCCCTCCATCGATGATGATGTCGCCTTCATCCAGGTGAGGAAGCAGTTGTTCAATGGTAGCGTCGGTCGCTTTGCCGGCTTGTACCATGATCAAAATTTTGCGCGGGGATTCCAGGGATGCTACGAACTCTTCAATGGAGAATGAGCCTGTCAGGTTTTTACCTTCAGCTTCTTTCAGAAGATCATTGGTTTTCTCCGGGGAACGGTTAAATACCGATACTGAGAAACCTTTGCTTTCAATGTTAAGGGCCAAATTTTTGCCCATGACAGCCAGGCCAATTACGCCAATTTGTTGTTTTGTCATCTGGTCCTCCATCCTTTGCTCCAATTAATTTTATTGAAATAAATTCTCAACAATACTCCCATTTTAACGGTTTTATGTATAGAAGTGAACCCCGTGGCACAGCTACGCAACGAGAAAACACTCCAATCTGCTGAGGTGTTCATCGTATTTTCATAAATAGAACCGTGAAGACAATACATCATGCCAGAGAAATCCAATTAATCCAATATTGTATTGTACAATGTTATAATTATATCCAATGAAGTTCGAACAAAAAGGAGGAGTGTACATATGGCGTTAGAGCAGTTCTCAAAAGAGGAACGGTTTTCCCTGGATATTCGAAGAACATTTCTTCTGGGGGCGTATATGAATGAATGGGGGGTGCCAGAGCTCAGGATCATTCTTTCGAAGCCAGAAAGAAACATTCATGTAGAAATCTATTATTTTCCTGCCACAAGTCAATCTGGCATCGCAAGATTCGTGACGGTAGGGTTGTCTCAGGCAACGCGGCCCTCAGGAGAGCTTGTAGCTGCTGAATGGATGCTTGCGCTGCAACCGGATCTTGGCGGAGAAGAGGTGGAGCGTGTCAACACCTACCTGGTCGATCTGATCTCCCATCACATCGAAAATGTGCCGGATTCAACGGTTCCCCGTGTGATGGAATCAAGCGAATTAGCACCAGCCCGATGGAATGCGACTGCCTTTCTCATTGATGAATTGCGGGGAGAAAAAGAATCCCTTGAACAGATTCAAGTGGGTCATGAAACGATAGCATTACTGTGGGCAGTACCCATCACTTCTTTTGAAGCCAACCTATTGCTCACCAAAGGATTGGATGAATTTGATGCCTGGATTGAAAGCTCGCAATATTCCATCATCAACCCCTGTCGTCCGTGATGCCCGTTAGGCACAAAAATAGAGCCCTGGCTTCCGCCGGGGCTTTGGTATAGATGACTTTCAAAAGAAATATTCATCAACCTTCCAGCATTAACAGATGTCCAGACAACTGTTTCAATGCTTCGCGGCAGGCATTTGCCTTTTCCGTATTATTCAGCTGAACAGCCGTATACAGGCGTTCCAGTTCATCGTCCACTTCCATGCGCAACAACATGAGCCTCTCCTCACCTTCACGCGAGAGGAACATTTCTTCCATCTCTTCCGCCGTCGGCGCAGGTTCCTTTTGAAAAATGACACGCTGCTTGAACCCGGACACTTCCACGAGCCGAATCACTTCACCGAATAAAATGTTCTCCACGGTCATCTGCTGATCCTTGAACCGCTTCACAACTGCATGCCCGCGTGTATCTCCAATCAGCTTCTCCAGCCACTCTGCAAGCTTGGCATCCTTAATGATATAATCCCCAGTCATCTTGTAGTTCCCCGTGCGTGTCTGTTGAAAGCGGAGCTTTACCAGCTTGCGGCCGGTCCGGACTGACAGGATAAAAAAGGATTCGTCCTCGCTCCAATATAGTGAATATCCCTCACGAATAAGGTCTCTGATCAAATTTTGGATATGCCGACGGTTGAACCGCAGCTCCAGATTGCAATATTCAACTTCATAACTCTTATTCACGGCACTCCCTCCATCTGTACCGGATCAACTCCGGCCCTCGTCTTCAATCGCTTCTACTCAATCGGCTTACCCTATTTTATACTTCATTTTATGTAAGGGTACTTGGTTATTTGACTATTTTTCACCGAAAGGACCGCCGGATTGCAGCTTTCCGCAGACGCACAGGGGCAAGCCCCCGATTATCATGATATAACGGACGCCAAAAAGGGAGTTCCACAACCATGATGGTTAACGGAACTCCCTTTTCTTTCACTTATTTGGCTGGAGCGGTGCGAAACGGATTGCGGGATAACACAAAGTGCACAACGGCAAGTCCTGCCATGACGATGGCACTGCCAATGAATGGAGCCGGATGGCTAACGTGGTCCCACAGCAGTCCGGAAACAATAGGGCCTACAACCATGCCTGATCCTTGCAATGTAAGGAAGAATCCCCAGATTGCTCCCCGCTCCCCTTTGGGAATCAGTGTGGCTACAAAAGCATTCCAGGCGGGCAGAATCATGGCATAACTGATGCCCACCAACATGACAACACCAAACACCACCGGAATGGATGTTATGGAGGAGAATGCGAACAGACTCGCCGCCGCCATCAAAAAACCAATGTTCAGGAACGGTTTCGTACCAAACCTGTCTACCATTTTACCTACAGGCAGTAAGGCAATAACGGTGATTCCACCACCCGCAATCAGCAACAAACTGTAAAGATTCGGTGAGATGTGCAGATCTGTGCGTGTATATAGCGTGATGACTGGACTGAGCAGCCCGATGACAAACGACTGCATAAACAGTGCAGGATACACCAGTGGATTAACATTAAGTGTGCTGCGTACCCGTTGCAGTGTGTCCTTCACACTCTTTTGCAGCCGGATGAATGGCGTGAGCAGATTCGGTTTGGCTGGATATTTCACATCACTATTCTTCGCTGCTTGCTCGGCATGCTCTCCTTCAACAATGACACGTCCAGGAAGAATCATGGCCACCAGAATAACGAGAATGGCACAACCCATCAGCACGAGGAATATAGTTCGATAATCATGATGCGTGCGCTCCAGCAGCCAGTTCATGCCTATAGGTCCAAGCCCCGTTCCGCCGAGAGCAGCCATCTCCAGCGCCCCCATTGCTGTACCATTTTTATTCTGTGGGCCTGACATCGCCGTCACGCCTGTCATGGCGCAAGGCCAGAGTGGTGACGTACCAATGCCAAGAATGAGACAGGCCATGGCCAGTCCAACGGCACTTTTGAGAAAAAGGATCATAATAACAGCGATTAAGGTACAGATTAATGCTGTAACCATCGTTGCGCGAAACCCGATCCGTTCTGCTGCCCAGCCGGAAGGTGCCCGGAACAGATTATCTCCCAGATATTGAAGAGCAAATGCCACACCAATGACGCCTGCGGACAGACCCAGAATATTGTCCATATACACGGGCAGAACAGCTACCAACAGGGCTCCTTTGATAATTTCAACTAGAAAAAGTGTCAGCCACATCGCGATAAAAAATGGTGATCGCAAAATTTTGGCTGGTTTTGTATCGGTTTGCATTCTTTTTCCCCTTTCGCCGTTCATTTGCCTATTCCCTATCCTTAGTGTAACCGTGGGGAATGTGTCCAAATCTCGGCAATTCAAAAAATTGTCGATTATACTGTTGCATTCGGTTCTTAATTTGCTATACTCATCTTTGTTTACCAATTTTATTAGGAAGGGTTGTGACAGCACTGATGAATCACCACCGTACGCCGCTGTTTACCGCTTTAAAAAATCATGCGGCACTCAATCCGGTACAGTTTCATATTCCGGGCCATAAAAAAGGATTGGGAGCGGATACCGAATTCCGTGAATTTATTGGCGATAATGCCTTCTCCATAGATTTGATTAACATCGCACCGTTGGATGACCTGCATCAGCCAACCGGTGTCATTCAGGAAGCACAGATTTTGGCAGCAGATGCCTTCGGAGCCGATTATACCTATTTTAGTGTACAAGGCACAAGCAGTGCCATTATGACCATGATTCTGTCTGTATGTTCACCGGGTGACAAAATTATTGTGCCCCGTAATGTGCATAAATCGGTTCTGTCCGCCATTATTTTCTCAGGCGCCAAACCCGTATTTGTTTCTCCTTCACAAGATGCCAATCTGGGCATAGACCATGGAGTGACTACACAGTCCATCCGTCGCGCACTTGAGCGTCATCCAGATGCCAAGGCATTGCTTGTAATTAACCCGACCTATTACGGCGTGGTTACCGATCTAAAAGAGATTGTTGAGCTTGCACATAGCTATCAAGTCCCTGTCCTCGTTGATGAAGCACACGGTGTACTCATTCATTTCCATGAGGATCTGCCGTTGTCTGCGATGGCAGCAGGTGCCGATATGGCTGCAACCAGTGTCCACAAGCTTGGTGGCTCCATGACACAGAGTTCCGTACTCAACCTGAACACAAAGAATGGGTTCGTGAATCCACAGCGTGTACAGACGATCCTGAGTCTGCTCACCTCAACATCAACTTCATACATTTTGCTTGCTTCACTCGATACATCAAGACGTAACCTGGCACTCCACGGTCGTGAGATTGCACAGAAGGCGATTGAACTAGCTGAGTTTGCCAGACGTTCGATCAACGATATGGATGGCCTGTATTGCTTCGGTAGAGAGTTGCTGGGCACAGAAGCGACCTTCAACTATGATCCAACCAAAGTAACGATCCATGTTCGCCATCTGGGTATTACAGGGTATGAGACAGAGAACTGGCTGCGTGAACATTACAACATCGAGGTTGAACTTAGTGATATGTACAATATTCTGTGTCTCATCACGCCAGGAGATACAGATGATAGCGTGGATATCTTGCTAAACGCTTTGCAGGATCTATCCCGTACCTATTATCAAGTTAACCCGGCCCATGAACTGGTGGTAAAAGTTCCTGATATTCCACAGTTGATGCTGACTCCACGTGATGCATTCTACGGTGATACCGAAGTGATTCCGTTTAAGGAATCCGCAGGACGTATTATCTCGGAATTCATCTATGTCTATCCGCCAGGAATTCCGATCCTGTTACCGGGTGAGGTTATCACCCAGGAAAACATCGACTACATCATCGATCATGTCGAGGTTGGATTGCCTGTCAAAGGACCCGAAGATCGCAGCGTAACCAACGTTAAAGTGATCGTGGAAGCCGATGCCATTTTCTAGAACAACCCCATTTGCGCTGTAAATGGGATGAACTTAAAGGACCAAGCCTTAAGCTTGGTCCTTTTTTATTTTATGGGACAAGCGAGTTTGCATTTTCCCGTCTATTTTGTCGTTCAAATCGGTGGTGTAAATGCTCGTATACTCTTAAAAAACAAACAAAAGGCCCCCTGAGATCAAGGAGCCTTCATGTTATGTTCCAAAAGAATGACTATTCTTGTGATGCAACGAGTTGGTTGTAAGCCGCTTCAACGCGGTTCCACTCTTCTTCGTCTTCAATATTGTAGAGCACCATTTCCTCGTCTTCTTCTTCCATACGCAGGATGATGCCGTCAGCTTCAGGATTGTTACGTTCCAGCAGGAGCGCATAAACATGCTTCTCCACGTCAAACGTCTCCACCAAAACCATCTCCACGTCTTGGCCGTTCTCGTCTGTTAATGTGAGAAGGACTTCTTCATGCTCGTGGTCGTGGTCGTGGTCTTGCCCGCATCCGCAGCCATCGCCGTGTTCATGTGTGTGATCGCTCATTGAAATACCTCGCTTTATAAATAGAAATTGTGTAACCTTGCATATCGTAACATGTTCAATGACCCAGGTCAATTTAACTCACAGGGTAATTTTCGCTTCAATCGTTCAGCGCTGTAATGATTTTCTCCGCTACCAGGACGTAGCTGCTGTTTGCATTTTCTTTAATATGAAAGCCGACTTGATACTTGCCGGCACGACTGAAATCGTACGTAAAATCGTATGTGCGGAACCAGAAGTTATCCTTCTGTGTCGTAAGCTCCTGTGACTGGATATCCTTCACCTGACCGCTTGGATTGGTAATCGTTACTTTCACCGCAGCTACATCTGCTGTCAGACTGTCCACTTGTGAAAATACATTGAATTTCAGCTTACCTACGTTAACGTTGCCAAATACAGTGTCTCCCTTGAAGAGAAAAATATGTACATTCGGTTTGATCACCGTTACTCTCTTGTTACTGCTGTCCCATTTGACGACGCCTCCGGCTTCCCTTACAGGTACATAGGTCGTTCCATCAATGAGATAACCTCCATCAGCTGCTTCCTTGCCGTTAATGAGAACACGAATCTTCTCGTTCACCGAATCTGCAAACAATAAAGACCCGCCGAGCAAGGAGAATACCGTGACACAAAGCAATATTCGTTTCCATTTCATCCCGTCAATATTCCCTCCCCTGCTGCTAGCTGTTGTACATTTATACTGCAGATTCATCCACAAAGTTGCGCTGTTTTTCATCATTTTTCATTTTTTATCCAGAATTTTTTCCACCCCTTGGAATGAACAAAAAGAGGCGATCCTCATTAAAGGATGCCCCTGATCTATAATTGTTATATATGCAGCATTATACGAAGAGTTATGAAGAAGTATGGCGAGTCAGGATACAGGGAACACCTTTGCCTATAGCCCCTTCGATTCGCATCCGTGCAGCGTAATCCATGCCACGTGTACATGGTGTCTTGCATTTTTCACATACATCCGAAGTGACCAACTTCATGGATACACGAATTTTGTCACTCTTTAATGCGGGAGCTTTCTTTCCTTTTGCTTTTGCCATCCCGGATTCCCCATTTCCCCAAGTGCTTACTGATGTAATGCATCATATGGGGATTCGCCCGGTTGTGTGTCTATTTAGAAAACGTATTTAAATAATAAAAATATGACAAGGAGGATACCTCCGAGAATGAGCCAGTTGCTGATTTCATACCAAATGCTCTTGCCTCCGGACAGGTATTTCTGTTCATTCTCCTGATGACGCTGACGGTGGGTATCGGTCTCAGAGCCATGGGGTGGTTTGCTAAAATCCATCATAAGTACATTCCCCTTTCAGCAGTTTTGTATAATCTTAATACCATTATAACCCATAATTGAGTATTAAATTGATTTTTCTGTATAAAAAGGGCTGTTTCATACAAATGGTTCTATTGGATAGCAGTTAATTCTTCTTCTGTGACCCATTTGTGATTCTTAACCAAATCTCCCCCTGTTGTCGGGGTATAATCAACCATATATACCGTTGTCTCTTCAGCAGTATCAATTGTGGCCTTCGCACCCTTCATCCCTTTCATGTGATCAGCGCTCAACACTACCTCAGAACCTGCCGCATACGGTTGTTCCTTATGGTCCTGTATTTCCTCATGGATAACCCATTTATGATTTTGCACGGGATCTCCGCCTGTTGTTGGTGTATACGTAACTGCATATACCGTAGTTTCATATGCTCCAACGATCTGTGCTCTCGCACCCTTCATGCCTGACATGTGGTCGGCACTCATCAGCGCCTGGCTTCCTACTGGGAAGGTGGGGTTGTTTTTTTCCCGCAGTCCTTCCGGTAGCTCTCCCGATTCAGAATGGTGCATCTCACCTGCGGCAGCTGTATGACTGTCATCGTTGCTTTCAATAGTTTGCCGAGTCTCCTTGCCACATCCACTCAAAATCAAACTGCCTGTAATCAATATAGTCGATAGGGTCAGTAAATATTTTTTCATGTTTTGCACTCCTTTAATTCTATTTGTATTATTCATTATACCCCCTATAGGTATATTGCAATCATTATTATTGCTTTTTCCGGGCAGACGTATCTTACAACGGAGCAAAATAATACAAAAAAACCTCCGATTTCTCGGAGGCTTCTTTTAACAACAAATAGTTTCAATGATTACGCCAGTTCCACGTTAACATTCACGTTCCCTTTAATTCCTTTGGAATATGGGCAGTAGTCATGGGCAAGTTTCACAAACTTCTGTGCTGTTTCCTCATCCAGACCGAGAATCTTAACTTCCAAATCGACTTGAAGCTTCACACCGTTGTCCTCAGAGTCCGTCACCAACATTACAGTAGCAGCTACGGTACTTCTTTCAATTTCAACTTTGTGTTTCTTCAATTGAAACTCCAGTGCGGAGTTAAAACAAGCACTATACCCTGCTGCAAACAACTGCTCCGGATTTGTAGCTGTCGTCACTTGTCCTCCGAGTTCAGGCGGTGCAGCAACATCCAACATAAACACGTTATCTGGGGATTGTACGATTCCTTGACGTCCGCCTGTATTGATGACTGTTGTTTCATATAATGTTTTCATTTGTGAAAACTCCTTTAGTTGATTAGATTTATTTTGACTTAATTTTGACTTATTTTGTATCGCTAACAATTACATTGTACACAATTAAATTGCGTATGTAAATAGCTAATATAAAAAAATAATATAGTTTAATGCTGCATTTAAATGAATAGCGATGAGGAGGATTATAATGTAGTTATCGGTAGAGGAAATGTATCCTTCCTTAACTTTCATCCATCGGATAACCTAAGTCGAACCGTTAAGGAGGAATAACACGTTTGGAGCATAATTCATTTCTAACCCCGGACAAGCCCAAACCTAATAAAGTCAGGGCACTTTCTGAGGTGTTGGCTGTATCCACCAAACTCGGCCTGACTTCATTTGGAGGACCAATCGCTCATCTTGGTTACTTTCATGAAGAATATGTTCGCCGTAGAAATTGGATGGATGAACGAAGCTATGCAGATTTAGTTGCGTTATGTCAATTTTTGCCCGGGCCTGCCAGCAGTCAAGTCGGGATTGGAATCGGCATCATCCGCGGCGGTTTGCTGGGGGGACTGATGGCTTGGCTTGGTTTCACACTTCCTTCTGTCATTGCTTTAGTTTTGTTTGCTTTCCTTATGCAAGGATTTGATATCAGCAGTACTGGCTGGATTCACGGTCTGAAAATTGTTGCTGTAGCTATTGTCGCTCAGGCGATATTGGGTATGGGGCAAAAATTAACTCCTGACCGTTACAGGGCAACCATCGCTATCTTTACTGCAGCAGCAACTCTTGTGTGGCCAACTGCGTTCACCCCAATCCTTTTTATTGTTATTGCAGGCATGATAGGTATGATCCATTTTAGAAAAATGACAGGGGTTAATACAGTAGACTTGTCTGTCCCTGTGAGTCGTAAGTTGGCCATCGTCTGTTTGGTTACGTTCTTTGGAATCCTGATTCTGCTCCCGTTACTCACACCCTTTGATCGTTCGGGATGGCTGTTATTCTTTGATAGCTTCTACCGTTCAGGATCACTTGTATTTGGTGGAGGGCATGTTGTCCTTCCGTTACTGGAACGTGAATTCGTCCCTACAGGTCTGATGAACAAGTCCGACTTTTTGGCGGGATATGGGGCAACACAAGCTGTACCTGGACCATTGTTCACCTTTGCCAGTTATTTAGGTGCGATGATGCGTGGAGTCCCAGGTGCTTTGGTTGCAACGATTGCTATCTTTTTGCCAGCGTTCCTTCTGATCGTAGGAGCATTACCCTTCTGGAATTCTTTATGTAAAAGCTCGAAAATTCAAGGAGCATTTATGGGAATTAATGCAGCCGTAGTAGGTATTTTGTTGGCGTCGTTGTACGATCCGCTTTGGACAACTGCGATCCTAACTCCTGTTGATTTTGCACTGGTATGTATGTTATTTCTAATGTTCGTTTTTTGGAAAGTACCACCGTGGATCGTTGTCGCTGCTGGTGCAGCAGGCGGTACAATCATGAAGCTTCTCTAAATAAAAAAGGTACCCAACCACTTCACTTCTTTTTCAAAGTGTCTGTGTTTAGGTACCATTTTACTGCACGTATGTCTTTTTACCGATCCATGCAGATTATCTATTTATTCTGTTCGTCATTCCCATTCAAATCATGCACCTTATTCATCTTCCGGCGTCTCCCCAGTTTGATTAATTACTCCAGATATCCACTTTCATCTGTGCACATTTGAAATACTTGGCCTCTGCCTTACTTGTAGTCAGTTTCAACAGGCATTGCAGTTCTCCATGTTGGAACAACCCACCGCTAAGGTCAGCGGCAACACCTCCATATTGATCATCCGCACCAAGCCATACGGACGCTCTCTCGAACCCAGCTGAGAACTGTAATCCGGTACAGAGCAGCACAGTGAGATTCTTACGGTTCTGTGCTTCATCTCCTGCTACACCATGTGTGGTGAAGAACACCATGTTTTGATTAAAATCCGTGTACGTTCCATCTGCTTTATAGGCACGGACCATACCATACTTCTGATTTACGTTTTGAAAAAAGGTGATTCCGGCCTTGCTATCCTTCGATTTAATGCCAACCTGAACTGAGATTCCAATGTTCCCGTTTAATTGTAGCGCTTCCAAAGTGATTGCAATTGCGGTTACTTTCGAGCTGTCAATCAGATGTTTCATTTTCAACTCTGCCGTGGCTCCTGCCGTTGTCGGTGTTGTAACGGTTATGGTCCCTCTGTCGGGCAAAGGCTCAAACGTAGCGGTGCCCACTACCTCCACCCAATCCGGTAACGTTCCGTAAAGAAAATCGGCCACAAGCTGTTTGTGAACCTTTCCAAAAGGTACGATCTGACCCGCTGCATCACGTATAACCATCTCTACACCCCCACCGAATAGGCTACACCGATATTATGATCGGTATTGTAATACACGTACACTACGCCGTCCATAACGGACACCATCAAGGATTGCATGTTGGTCGTTTCCCAATTCAATGCCGGAAAATATATATCTGTAGGTTTGTCCAACAGTTGACGAAAGTCTGCGCTAATCTTGGCAATGGCAGGCCGAGCTACAGTCGTAACTCCACCGGAAGCATAAGCCGATAACATACCCAGCCACCACATGCTCCCTTTGTACATAAATACACCAGCATTGGGTCTCGAAATGTTTTCTCCTGCACTTAAAGTGGCATCATTACCACCCATTAATGGTCTTGGATCAGCTAACCAGCTACGTCCGTCATGAGAATGCCAGATACATTTACGACCAAAGTCACCACCGCCCATCACCGAAAAACCGATCCATTTGCCGCCATTTCTGAAGCACGAGAAGTAACCGGTATGACCATCACCTGGGAACCCGGGAGGTTTGTCCAAAATCAAACCTACTCTTGTCCAGTTAATCATGTCTACAGAGGTTGCAAGTGCCGTTGATTGATTGATCCCCAGTCCGTTTTGTTGATAATACATAAAGAACAATTGTTCTTCATCGTTCCAGATCACAAATGGCGTTTCCGTCGAATTCCCAACCACAGTATCGAGATACACCTGTCCGTGTTTGGTCCATGGTCCTGCCGGGCTGTTGGAGTAGGCTAGTCCAATTCCTCCGATGTGATTATGGTTGGTAGAATACGTAGCATAATAATCTGCTTTTGCATCAGGGATAAGCCCCTTCACCTTGATCGCCCGAAACCAATAGATCGATTGAAGGCCCGCCATTGCAGCGGTATACATAGGATTGTCCATTTTTTTATCAAATTGAGGCGTGTACATCCGTCTGGATTCTGCATCGCAATAATCATAAGGCGCAACGGCCCTGTTTGCCTTCATCGCTGCGTCGAGTGCTGCCTGGGCAATATTTTCAGTCATAGACATGGGAACTCAACTCCTTCGTGAGCAGGGTATTACCATTTACCGGTCGCGAATATAGAACATCCGAAGTGTCCTTTAATAGGATTGAAAAATCAACAACATTACCCTCATTCGCAGTTGGCTCCTGAGTAATACAAATGATAGGACAAATTCTAGCATTATATGAATACGCTTTCATTTTGTTCATTCCTTTATTTCCTTTACAGTTGTAATCAGCAACTGTCCCTTTCATTGGTACCCCCGGATAATGTTGATCCTTCATATTAATCCCTCCTATTGTTTTCTCCCGATAAGTATATTCATGAAGTTGCCTTTCTGTTAAAGCATTATGCCCATCTTGCAGCCTATTATTCTAAGTCTGGTTTTCATATAAAACATAAACAGGCTAACCAATACGAATTGGCTAACCTGTTTGAACAAAGAAACTGCAAAACCAATTACTTATTACTCCGCAAAAAGTGAAGATATGGGATTCGCAACTTTTTTATTGGATTTCTCCTTGCCTTGGTTATCCAATACATAGTACTGGTAAAAGTCGTTAGTGAATCCGATAGACTCCTGTATTTTCAGCTTAAAAGCTTCAAATGCCGCATCACTCAGATGATCCTCATTCCAGAAATAATGAAGCATCAATCGATTCTGGTTATATGGATGTTGGATAACATATGCACCCGCGGCGAGAGGTTGATTCATGGTATTCTTCCAAGAGAAACCCGTCTGTTTCGTCCGATCGATAATGTTGAATTTTAAAGCCTGCACCAATCCGTTTGACTTGGCATTACCAATGACAATAAGGTTGCTGTTGCCGATCTCTTTTTTCATCTTTTGCTTCAGTTCCTTGCGATCCCTTATAATGTCGTACTTCACACCTGTCATATCAAGGAATCCGGTCAACTGATTAACCATATCTTCCTGCTGTTTAGTTGCAAGCTTACTCACCTGATCGCTGAGCACAATGGTTAATTTCTCGTCTTGAAGGACTTTGTCCATCAATCGATTCATCACTTCATAAGGCAGATTGGGGATCATACCCATGACAGCCTGATACTGTTGTTGTAACATGTCATGTACATAGGAGGCGGTCTCTTCCTGTGATAATTGGTATTCCGGCTTTAAGACAAAGTTAGGCTGATATAGGGCCATCTGCATTTCTGAACGTACTTCTTTACCAAGCACATCTTCAATGGTTTGAAGCAGCCCCTCTACCGTTGCATTTTGATACACGTAGCGTTTGAAATATGTCTTCATCAACTCGTCAAATTTCTCTTCACCTACGGAACGGTAAAGCTGATAGATCGCTTGTCTCCCCTTCTGATAATACACCAAACCTGCCAAATCCCCAGCTTCATCGTTTGTTGACGCAATCGCCATATCTACGGGCGCAGTATCAAACTGTATGGATCTGAACCCATTTAGCTTGTCTCCCTGTTTCTCGGCAAAATAGACCATAGAGAAATCGGCAAAGCCTTCATCCAGGAAGGATTCTGTCTCCGAGTTATTACCGATCAATGCATGGAACCACTGATGCGCTATTTCATGAACAAATGTTGTGTCTTCTTCTGGAACAGCACCATTTTGAATCTGTCCCATCTGAATGAGCCTCGCATACTCCACGGCAACGCCTTGTACATACGTCTCGACAATTCGGAACTCTGGATAGGGATACTTGCCATATTTCTCACTATAGAAATCGATGACCTTGAATGCCTGATTAATGTACCGGTCAACTATCTTTTTCTTGGATGGGTCATCGTTGAAATAATAATACTCCACCGTCAGACCGTTACGGGTAACGCGTTCCACTTGAAGATTAGGACTTGCAAAGAAAACAAACTCCCTCGTATTCTCGGCTACAGCAGACAAAATCTTACGACCATGTTCTGTACTGTCTTGAGTGGTGATCGTGCCCGGCATGGCAACCTGATACTCATCAGGAACATTGAATTGAACTTCAAAGTCCGATGAGGTGTAATAATCGCTCTCAAATGTTCGACTATACGGTGCCTTGTTCCATTGATGTTTAACCTCGTCGTATACAGACATCACCGGGAACCAGTGCGCACCATTGATCATGTCCATGTAGTAGGAAACTCGCTGTGAGCCATAGGGTATATTCAACTGAAACTCCAGTTGGAATGATACCGATTCGCCTGGTTGAACGGGCTCTTTCAACTGCACGGTCAACGCTTGGTTTTCCTTATGGAAATCCAGCGATTGACTATCTGCGGTTACAGCCTGAATATCGATGCCACCCAGAAAGTCCGCCGTTGTCTTCTCCGGATGATCTTCACTAATCTTCTCATTATGCTGTTGGTACATGCTCGCCTGTGTAGACTTGGAAAGGTTCGCATCAGCATATGTATGAAGGACCAGCTGCTGGAGTGCATCCTTGCTTGTGTTGCGATACGTTACCTTTTCGCTCCCCTGGATCGTCATGTCCTTCTCATTTAATCGAGCCTGAATCTGGTATTGAATCGGCGTCTGCTTTTTAGCATCTTCCTTTGTCGTTTGCACAACTGTAGAGGTAGGCGCCGTTTGAGCGGCAGCATAACTCGTATTGACAAGGGGACTTGCTGCCAGAATCAAAGCCAACGTACTCGCAATCCCCATTTTAATTAACTTTGACGTAAATAGACTTGAATAGTTCATAGGTTCTCTCCTTCTAATGATGTAAATTGAGCACTGAACCAATTATAGAAGGAGAACCTTATGCTGAATTTATGTGTAATTTAAGTTTTGTTTAAAAAAAGGATGGATTTTCATTAAATACACTCCAAATTGTATCCAATTTTATGTAAGACACAAAAAAGAAGCCTTACATATCAAGGCTTCTCGGTTATGATCTGTGTAGTGGGCCCGAACCACTGATCCTAATTCTGTTTAGGAAAGTGAGCTCTTAGCATCCGTACTCTCACTGAATAAATGACTGAGTAAATCCTTTATTATAGCCTTGATTTCAACCAAAATTTTATTTTCACTTAAAGTTATGATTAATTAAATCTCGGCGTGCCATGCTGCATCACTATAGTTCCAACTCATCTATAGCAATTTGTAGTCCTGAATAATAACATCGATTACATGTTTCCCCCAATTTGACGCTTCCGAGCTTTGTTCATTCCACGCGTAGGTGATGAGTGCTTTCCACAATGCCCAACCACGTGCACGATTCACAGTATCTTGGTCAACATTCATGTTGCTTAGAAATATGGGGCGACTTGCATCATCCAAAAAGTTCCATGCCATCACCAGGTCGCTTGAAGGATCACCAACGCCCATAGTTCCGAAATCAATGACACCGCACATTCGCCCATCTCGCACAAGCAGATTACCTACTGCAACATCACCATGAAGCCATACCGGTGCCGATTGATATTTGGTTGCAAGAGCCGTTTCCCAAATCTCCGTTATGAGTTTTTGATCATAATGACCAGATAACCTCTCGATGACGGACCTTGTATCCTGGTCATAAACCGCCAAGTTTCCTCCTCGATGAAAGTTTTGTGTCCCTGCCGGAGTGCCGTGGCTTGCATCGATCGACTCTAATTCTTTCAGAAAACTCGCAAGCTCTTCGGCAAATACGTTTAGATCCGGTACGTTGGCAAGTGTGACGGTTTCGCCTTCAATCCAACGGTTGATGGACCATGGAAGCGGATATTCGTCTGTAGGTTCTCCTTTTGCAAGAGGAAAAGGAATTGGCAAGGACAGAAGAGGTTGGAACACAGGAAGCCATTTCATTTCTTTCTCAATCGCTGAGGCATAATGCTCATGACTCGGCAGCCGAATCGTCATATCGCTACCCAGTCGATAGGTACGATTATCGTGCCCGCTTTTTTCTACGGGTGTTATCGCTAAATCTGTCCACTTCGGAAATTGGCTATGAATTAAATGTCGCACCAGATCAGGAGTTATTTCAATCAATTCCCTCGCCTCTTTCTTTTAATCAGCATAATTTTTATGCCAAATAATAGTAGAGCTGTATACAATCCCTATCATGTGGACAGCGATTGTTCAACTCGCAAATCAAGTCAAAACAAAATCAAAAAGCTCCATTTGAGATATAATTCTCAAATGGAGCTTTTTGAACTTCATATAGGACGAGTGGGGATCGAACCCACGACCCTTACCCTGTCAAGATAATGCTCTCCCGCTGAGCTATCGCCCTGTAATAATTAAGATGTATCCATCGTGTCCATACTACTAAATTTAACTGAGCTAACAGATCATGATATATAATTGTTTCTCAATCAAGTAACAGTATCATATCAAGTAACCGTGTTCATTGTCAATGATTTATTTGGTTATAATTCACCCGAAATGGTGCACAATAAAGGAAAGATTACCATTTCTACAACGAGGTGAATTCCCTATGAGAAACTTAACAAAACGGTCAGAATCCAATAAATATACATTTACCAAATGCTTCTTTCTGTTTGCTGGGCTTATGATTCTCATTACAATCGTTACTGGTTGCGACTTGGAGAGGGATGAACATACAGTTCAATTCCAACAGTTAAAACAACCCAATGAAAATGTTGAATCTCTACCCGTCTGGCTGGACGTATACTCCAAATCTGTAATTCAAGATGTGTATTCTCCGCGAGGAAGCAGTGAAGTCTTGCCGTGAAGGTTAACAGGTGAATTACTCATCTTCATCCCACTTGCGTGAGTATGCTTTCTTCGTAACGTAATACAACAGAGTAATCATTCCCGCCGACATTAGCAATGTAATTACCATGATGCCTGTCATGCCCATCACTACCCCCTCCTCTCCCAATATGTTCCAGACTTCACTATACAGGAAAAACATTTTTTTGTATAATTCAGTCTGATATGTCGCGCAAGAGCAGAAAGAAGGAATGGAATTGGCAGCTGAGATTAGTTATGTATCGACAGAAGAACAACTGGAGCAAGCCCTGGGAATTCGCCATCACGTTTTTGTGATCGAGCAACAGGTGCCTGCCGAGATTGAGATTGATCAATATGATGTCATCAGTCCCGATGTGCATCATGTATTGTTAAGTACGGATGGCCAAGCTGTAGCCACAGGACGTCTGATCTATTACAGCAAGGATACGGCCAAAATGCAGCGGATCGCAGTGCTTGAATCTCATCGTTCATTTGGTTATGGACGTGTGCTTCTGCTCGCGATGGAGGAGCTGGCACGTGAACTCGGCTTATCCTATTCCGTACTGGATGCGCAGTGTCAGGCACAGAAATTCTATGAAAAACTGGGTTATGAAGTGATTTCGGAAGAACCTTTTTATGATGCAGATATTCTGCATGTTCGTATGAGAAAGAGCTTGTAAAACCTCAGCGTTGGCAGGTCTTATCAGCATATGGTGCATACTTCCGATGAATTCGGATAGGCTAATCAGGTAAGCAGATTCCTATCTCGTCATATAAGGAGAGTGTGACATCATGGATCAAACGACACGCGAGAGTTTCACAGCCGTACAGAAAAATGGCGACGGTGACCTGACAGCATTTCAGACTTCAGCAGGACGCGTACTGGATTATCAGCAGGCACTTGCAGAAGTAAAGGCTGGCGCTATTGCTGGTGTGAATGTATTTAAAGGCAAGGATGGCGAAATGTACATTCGCGGCGATGCCGACGGTGACCCAACCAACAACCTGGACCAACTTCCCCATTTCTAAAATAGATGCACACGTTGTATGTGTGACACAGTAAGCGCCGATCCGGATATCCGGGTTGGCGTTTTCTTATGTTCCCTGGAGGGTGTCTTCAACCTACTCAAAGCCAAACTCAGGCCCACGAGCGGCAACGAATCTGAGGCGTCTTATTCAAGGATTTGAACCCCCCTTAGAAATCTAAGGAATCTGAGACACGCTATATCAGAATTTTTGGCCTTTATAGCGTTTTTGTCAGGGGATTTCGGGAAATAAGGTGTCTGATGTTGCTTACAATCTAAAAAGAGGAGCGGAAGGCCAAATAAGACGTCCTGTGTTCCTTAGAAAATCATCTACTCATTCGCCAGGATCAGCCAACTTGGACTTCCAGACTGTTTAGATGCTGACATCCATCATCGTATAGCTTGCTTAAGTTTGAAAACACTTCCTAGTAGTCCGTAAAATATTTTACGGAATCACCGGAAGGTTGGCTTTTGCGAATCGGCTGTTGTGCCTGCTCCCATGCCTGCAAAATCTGTATCCCTTCGAGAGTAGACCGATTCTCCCATGCGATGTACCCGGTTCGTTCAAGCTCCAGCAATGACTCATGAATGTAAGCTCTGCTTCGTCCCGTCTTGGTCTCCAGTTCATCCATACGCGGCAGCCTGCGCCGTTGTCCTGCATAGTTCACCATAATACGTAAAATCTTGCGTTCAAAATCGTTCAGCATACTTTACCTCCCCATTCAGGTCCTTAACAGGACGCCATGCCAGAATACCTTGCTCCAGAAAGGTTCGGGGTGAGCCTTCTTTTCCCGCTGATGCTCTAATCATCCCGCCACGTACACTGTTAATTCGAATCTGTCGCTGCGTTATCTGCCCTGCACGATCCATGTAGACAAGCTCCACCATCTGGCCAATATATTTCCCTAGCATAATCATCCCTCCGATAAGAACGTTTGTTTGTATTTCATATTATATGCGAACATAAGTTCTTTATTCAATAGTAAAAAAAGGATTTTGTAAAATAAAAAAACCAGACTTTCACCTTAATCATTAAGGCAGTCTGGTTCATAACAGTCAGATCAGTGTCGATCCGATTCCGAAAATTGTACTTTCTTTAATTGCTGTGTAGATGGATTAAAATCGACATTCACATAAACTGCAAATTGTTTGCCGTCTTTAGCACGAACCCATAGCTTGAACTGTTCCCGTGATTGATCCGCTGTTAGAGAGGTACGACCGATATGCTTATAGTCCAAAATATCCACATTATACTTGGTCTGTGTTTCTTTGACCGCAATAATTCCCCACTTCGCATAATCAGGGATGGCGGCGCCTGTGCCTGATGTAATTCCGGCTAAACTCAGGACTACCGACATGACGGTAACGATGAGCATTCTCATTTCACTCACTCCTTGGGACAATATGTTTCTGTTATATTGCCCGTCCGGGTTTCATTTTACACGAATAAACGAAAGATCCAGGCCAGTGGCCGTAGGGAAAAAGGAACCACATGAACAAGCCGGTCAAACGAATCAGTAGGCTCCGTCCGGAAACTCATTCCCCAGTCACCCGAGAAAACGTGTTGTTGTGTCTTCGGCTCCTCAGGACGATCCAACCCGTATTTCTTTTCAAGTAACTCCCGCGTTTCTTCATCCACCTGAACTTCGTTTGTAACGACATATGCTGTGGCAGGTTCGCTGCTTATGTACATCAGAATCATTAGAAACATCACAATCCCAACTATTTGTATCCAATGCTTGTTCATGTCTTGCTCCTTTATGGATTACTGACTCATTTCTCATGTAAGTGAAGACTCGTTTGAATGTTTGATTATACATAAATTTGACCGTATTGGAAATAATAAATGGAAGAAGAGTTGAAGCATGCGTTATGCGATGCTTAAGTCCCATTTGATTGATTTTTTGTTTAAAAAACCCAATAGACGTGTAATAGGCCATGACAGAGTGACTCCACGATCTGAAACCCTACACGATCTGCAATACCAATCTGAGGAGGTTACACCTGAATGTTCAAACGCTTGGATGAAATCCTGATTGAGATTCCCAATGTCGAGAAGCCAGATCCGAATGCTGCGGCAGCCATACAAGAATTGCTCGGCGGCAAATTCGGAGAAATGTCAACGTTGAACAACTACCTCTATCAATCGTTTAATTTTCGATCCAAAGAAAAGCTGAAGCCCTTCTACGACCTCGTCATGAGTATTACCGCCGAAGAATTGGGTCATGTTGAGCTCGTGTCTCATGGCATTAACAAGTGCCTCAGAGGTTCAACCGAGTACAAAGAACCTGACGATACGCCGCTAGGTTCCGTGAAGGATGCTCGTCTGTCATATCACTATCTGGCAGGTGCACAAGGCGCAATGCCTTTTGACTCTATGGGTAATCCATGGACGGGAGCAAACGTCTTCAACAGTGGTAACCTGGTCGAGGATCTGTTGCATAACTTCTTCCTAGAATGTGGCGCTCGTACCCATAAAATGAAAGTATATGAAATGACGGATCATCCGGCCGCCCGGGAAGTGGTTGGTTACCTGCTTGTTCGCGGTGGTGTGCATGTGGTTGCTTATGCAAAGGCGCTTGAGATTGCAACTGGCGTAAATGTGACCAAGCTGGTTCCTATTCCTTCACTGAACAACAAAGCCTTCAACGAGGCTCGTAAATATGAAGAAAAAGGGGTACACACCAAGCTGTATACCTATAGTGATAAAGATTTCAACACGATTGGACAGATCTGGAAAGGAACTCACCCCGAAGATGGACAACCTCTTGAAGTCATCCAAGGGATACCTGAAGGATTCCCGATTCCAGAAGCTCCTGCGGTCGAGGAAGAATTCGCACCAGGTATATCGCAAGAAGACTTTAAGGAAATTGCGCGTCGCCTAAAAATGGCGGGGAATATTGCGGATTAAGGAACCATCTGTTTAACAGGTTCTTTCCCTATATATATTGTTAACTCTATGTTTAAGTGAAGCCCTCGAACCCTACTGCTGAATGCAGAGAGGATTTGAGGGCTTTGTTATAATAAATTTTTGATACAATTTTATGATGCAAAATAAGTATGTTGTATGCACGTCATTTCCTGAGAATTTAGCTGTAAAAGTAAACCTGATCTCTGTTCACATCGTTAAACTTCGTTAAACTCCAACACCGATTCCTCCCGCTGACTCATGACTTCAATTAACATGTTGGCACCCAGACGAAAACCTTGTGCAAACGCTGCTTCCGTATGCATGCCCTCACATCTGCCACACAAGTCAAATAACTGTTCAAGCTCACGGAATTCTTCATCGCTCAATCGATTCTTCCATTGCTCTGTTAGAGCTGCAATCTGCCGCCCTAACGCTTGGTATTCAGGATGTGTCGGCATCATCATCTCATCCGGTCGAAGTCGTCCATTATATAATGCTTCTAATATCGAATTCATGTGCTTCCTCCTGTGTATCAATTCGCACCTCACTTGAATGAACGTTCTGCACATGATAGGATATTTATGCAGTCGCTCATTCAACAAGTGATTGCGGGATAGGAAGCAGCGTGTTCTTCGTGGGACTCAAGCTGCTTCCTTTTTTATTTTTGGAGCTCGTCGTAAATCTTCTCAATCCCTTTGCGAACGATGTCTGATCGATTCGTATTCAGCTTCTCAGCCGAAATATCGAGCTTGTTCATAATTTCCTCGTCGACACGTATCTCAATCGTTCTGCTTTTGGGTTTGTCAGATTTAGGCCGCCCCATCTTTTTGGCGGACATTTGCTTCACCTCTTTTTTTGTCCTGACAACAATATATTATTGTCAGGACAAAAAGTCAATGTATTTGTAAAACATACGTTCGTTTTTGTGACAGCAGATTCATAGATAAATGTATAGTCTGTAATTCGTTTGAAAGATAAAAAACAACCTTGAACGGCTAGGCGCTCAAGGTTGTTAGAGTACTATTATTGAGTAACCATTAAGATTCAGGAGACACGCAAACAAGTACGAAGAAGAATTTGGTGTTTTAGCATTTTCATCACTACGTATTCAATATATTTATCTCGAAAACCGTTTTCACTTTCCCATTGACTTTCCATATCTCACCAAGACATGCCAGAGTAATTTTAACTCTTGTAGAACTTCTTTGTAGGTTCCTCTATCACTCCAATGGCTTGGATTTTGTTTCAATTCCATAGCTGCAGAACCAATGATATTTGCATCAATAAAATCACTTTTTGCAATTCTTTTGGCTAGTGAAGGCATCGAAGGACCTCGAAAATCCATTGGAACGTCATCAACTAATAGTGTAAAACCCATGTGCCAGTGGAGATCAATTGAATATTTTAAACATATCTGCTCTAAGATTTGTCCTGTAGGTGTGCCTTTAAATGATGGGTCGGCAACAAGCATCTTGACATCTTTTTCAAGGGAAATATCACCATGAACCTGAGCTTCGATATAATGGTCCAGATTTCGGTTTGGCTCTTGGTTTGATGGATTTTGGAATGGTTTTTCAAGATTGACGAGCATATGGTCGATTAACTTTTGAACCGTTAGATTTCTTTCACCAATGGCAAAATCACTATGGAATACATCCCTCATGAGAGCAGCCAAAACGAGGTCAAATTCCGCATACGTTCCCTTTTCCTCGGGGTCTTGGTGAGAATCCAAATATGTATAGGTGCAACGGTGAGAGACTTCAGTGGATAAAAGGAAATAACATGATCCAAAACGCGGAGCAGGTCCATCGGGATGTAACATGACATTGAGTGCCCCATACTTGGGACGGTCGCTATTGGTTGAGCCATTTATTTGGTACGCTCCGCCAAACATTTTATACTCCCAAACGTCACGTTCACCGCCTGAAAATGCAGATACACTTCCATTCGACAAAAAAGTTTCAAACTGACTTTTATAAACTCCCTGCTCAAGCAGTGCTTCAGCCACGCTTTTCATATTCGGATCTAGTCGATCTGGGTGAAAGTGTAACGCGATACTTGCATGAGATTTTAGTTTAGTGATAGCATCTTCAAATGTCTTCAGCTCGATGTTGGACACACGAAGGATTTCCTTAATGTTTTGCTCCGCCTCATTTTTGCGGCTTCTTGCATATTTGGTTACATGCTCTTGAGCTAATTGCTGAGACCTTGATAGTTCCATGGGCAGAGGAGTCCTTTCCCTTTTTTTATAGCATCATAATGGAGTTTTCCTTGTTTGTCATATAGATTGTAGCCTAATATCTCCGCCTATCTCTCGTTGGTCTCCTCCATCTTTTCCAAAAGCTCCACGATAACCCCATCCAACTCCTCAAGTACCTCATCTGGTGTAGGAGATTCCAGTATCCTTACCAAATCCGTCTGTAGCATACTTAGATGAGATATAGGTAATCGATCAATTAATCCGACCAAAATGAAATATTCCCACTGTGGATCTTGGGTTTGTAATACATCCTTGAGATGAGGAATTAAATCCTCCCCCAATCTCAATAGTAGATCCTCTACCGGTTTAGAGATAGGCCAATTCCCGTCTTGCAACCACTCCATCAACTCCGGAATGATAACTTTTAATTCGACATCACTGAACTCGCTTAACTTACGCACCGCTTCATAATCAAACTTATCGCGGGGAAGGCACTCCCTAATATCCATTTTAATTTCCTTCCTCAATCTCAATGTGCAAAATCATACCCCACCTGTGTTACTCGACTGCCGCTACATCGTCTACTTTGATATCAATCTCATCTTGATTCTCCGTCGTTGACATCGCATCTCTCATGCGAATCGTCCACGTTCCTGCATCATGATCAAATTGTACATCTTCAATGACTGGAACACGGATGTTCTCTGCACCAGGTGAAAGAAGTCCGCTACGAATCGCATCCGCATCCGTCATGTGCGCACCGTCTGGAGTATTTGGACAAGATACCGCTATCTTTTCTGCTCTGGCCTGCCCAGGATAGGGTTGATTTTCCGGGCCTCCATCCGTCCAGACTTCAACATAGGAGCCGATCTGCGGATCAGGCGCATTGGAGAACCATTTTGCCGGATAATACCGATTTCCTCCTCCGTTCGCACTGAAATCCTCATATGCAGGATCAACCACAAGAATGGAATTGTCTTTGCGTTCAACCACATAACCAGTGAATCCATCTTCACTTGGTGCATTGGCTTGAGCCTGCACAGAGTTGCAATCGATATGTCCTGAACATCCCGTAAGGCATACGATTAGGATTGAGAGCAATATGAGGACTCGACGAAGATTGGACATATGTACATCCCCCTTTAGTAACACCTCTTTCTAAATTTAACGTTCCATATCAGTTTATTGTTACAAATACAGCTGTTAGCTCACCCTTAACTTCCTGACGGACCAGCACCGTTCAACCCAAATAATCACTTCTTTAAATCCCTTTTGTACACGTACCTTCCCCATACCACCAACGCCGCACACAACAAGATTACACAATAAGCCCATACAAAAAACATGGCAAGCCCCAAACCGATGTTGGCATCCAGGCGCTTATCAAAGATCTCTGTGTATAGCGAAAAACCGAGTGGCACGGCGCCAACAATGAAAAGTCCAATGGACCATCCACCCCAGCGTCGGAAACCGGACCCAACACGAGTACTGGAAAGTTTGCGAATTCCTTGAGTCAGAAGCCACCAAATCAGAATAAATAATAGACAGGTTATAAGAATCTTTAGCATATCGTTCAACTGCATATCGTGTACCTCCTACATCTTGCAAGATGATGAACATATCCTACACGTTAAGCGTTCTCTTTACTATATTACCCGTATCCATATCCATGAACATGATCACAGGCAGATAACAACGTCGCACCTCAGACTCACACCTTAATCATCAAAAAGAAAAACGCCACCGTCCTGACCCCTTCCAAGTCAAGAACGATAGCGTTACTTCTCGTATTTACATTGTTACATCCACATCGAACAAGTTACGCGCCAAACTGCGCATAGTGAAGGCGGCTGTACACCCCACCTGCTGCGAGTAATTCTTCATGACGTCCCTGCTCCGTAATGCCTTGTTCGGCAACGACAATAATGCGGTCTGCATTTTTGATCGTAGCCAATCGGTGAGCGATAACCAGTGTGGTTCGGCCCTCGGACAATTCCGCAAGGGATTGCTGAATTGCCGCTTCCGTTTCTGTATCCAGAGCGGATGTGGCTTCGTCCAGGATCAGAATTGGCGGGTTTTTCAGGAACATACGGGCAATGGACAAGCGCTGTTTCTGTCCACCGGACAGCTTCACGCCGCGTTCACCAATTAACGTATCCAATCCTTCCGGCATGGATTGAATCAAAGGTTCCATCTGTGCACGTCTGGCAGCCATCCAGATTTCTTCTTCGGATGCATCCAGCTTGCCGTAGGCAATATTCTCGCGAATGGTTCCATCGAAGAGGAATACATCCTGTTGTACAATACCGATCTGGCTGCGCAAGGAGTCCAGCGTCATATCCTGTATCTCCTGCCCATCAATCGTGATGCGACCTTCCAACACATCATAGAATCGTGGCAGCAGACTGCAAAGCGTTGTTTTTCCTGCCCCCGATGGACCGACAAGGGCTACCGTTTCCCCTGCATGTACATTTAGATCAATACCTTTGAGCACAGGCTCCTGATCCGAATAACCAAAGGTCACTTGCTCATAACGAATATCTCCACGCAAATGGGATACCGATACGGCCCCTGGACGATCTTCCACATCCGGTTCCATATCAAGCAACTCCGTATAACGTTTGAAGCCTGCAATCCCTTTGGGATACGTCTCAATAACCGAGTTGATCTTCTGGATCGGTGTCAGGAACACATTGGACAACATAATAAATGCAATGAACTGACCGTAGGTCATACTGCCATTAATGACAAACCATGTTCCGCATACCAGGACAAAGAGGGATACCAGCTTCATCAGCATATAACTGACAGAGGAGTTCCAGGCCATGATTTTGTATGCAATCAGTTTGGTCTGACGGAAACGACCGTTGTTCACAGCGAATTGTGCTTTCTCATGCTCTTCATTAGCAAAAGCCTGAACAACACGGATACCTGTGATATTGTTCTCAACGCGAGCATTGAAGTCCGCAATATCTCCGAACATTCGGCTGAATGCCTTGGACATTTTGCTACCAAAGTAGAGCGAGAGATAAATAATCAGCGGCACGATGATAAAGGTTAACACCGCCAGATTTCCGTTAATGCTCATCATGATGCTGAATGCACCAATCAGTGTCATCACCGCAATAAATACATCCTCTGGACCATGATGGGCAATCTCACCGATATCCATCAGGTCGTTAGTCATGCGGGACACGAGATGTCCTGTTTTTGTATTATCGAAGAAACGGAACGATAACTTCTGCACATGATTAAACAGACTTTTACGCATATCCGTCTCAATGTTAATCCCCAGCTTGTGTCCCCAATAGGTAACCACGAAGTTCAGGAATGAATTCAGGAAATAGATGCCGAGCAATGCCAGACACGCCCATAGAATCCAGTCCCAGCGGCCGCCTGGCAGCAGATCATCGACTACCCGGTTGACCGCCAGTGGAAAAGCCAGTTCCAGCAGCGCAACCAGAATCGCACAGCTGAAGTCAAGAATAAAGAGTTTTTTGTAAGGCCTGTAGTAGGCAAAGAAACGGCGAAGCATGGACTGAAGTCCTCCTTATGCAATCACACAATAATGATTACGTTCTATTTCGTCTTGCTTAAGAGATACAGGAAGTATGGCGCACCAATAATGGCAACCAGGATCCCCGCAGGAATCTCCGAAGGCTGCAGGATGACACGACCCAGCGTATCTGCAACCAGTACGAGCAATGAACCAATCAAGGCAGATGCAGGTAACAGGAATTGATGTTTTGGCCCCACCAGACGACGCGCCAAATGCGGTCCGATCAGACCAACAAAACCGATCCCCCCACTCACAGATACACATGAACCGGCAAGCCCTACCGCAGCCGCAAGCAAAATCAGTCGCTCACGCTCAACCGGAGTCCCGAGTCCGCTCGCAGTCTGGTCACCCAGATTCAGTACGTTTAGTACACGCGCCTTGTACAGAACAAGCGGTACAAGAATGATTAGAAACGGAAGCAATGCCGTTACAAATTTCCAGTTCGAACCCCAGATGCTACCTGCCATCCAGGTAGCCACAAATTGATACTTTTCCGGACTAAGCCGTAATGTAAGCACGATCATGGCAGAACTGATTCCCGCCGCTACCCCGATCCCCGTAAGCAACATACGCGTAGGCAGGATGCCCTCTCCTTTTTTGTAAGAGAGAATGTAGATCAGAAATGCAGCAAAACCTGAACCGATCAGAGCCAGAATTGGCAAAAGAAATACCGGCGCTGCTGTCGTTGTCGGGAAAAAGGAAACAAATAACATGACGACCAGACCAGCACCTGCATTAATCCCGAGGATCCCTGGATCTGCCAGCGCATTCCGAGATACCCCCTGCAAAATACAACCAGATAACGCTAGTCCTGCTCCGACCAGCACCGAAATCACAATACGTGGCAGACGGAATTCAAACAGGATCAATTCCTGTTTCGCCGTGCCTCCACCAAACAGGGTTCGCATCACCTCAAGCGGCGAAAGCTTGGTAAAACCTGTGTTCATGCTCACCACAAAAGCCGTAATAATTAATAGGGCAAGCACAATGAGGACAATCGTACTCTTGGTTCTCTTCTTGCGCTCTGCTCCAACTATTGTTGAGGATTCCATCGTTACAGAGTCCTCCTTTCTTTACGCGCCAGATACAGGAAGAATGGTACCCCGATGAGGGCAACCAATGCGCCAATTGGCGTCTCGTACGGCGGGTTAATCATACGTGCAGCCAGATCCGCAAATACGAGCAGCAAACTGCCCATCACAGCGGAACATGGAATAATCCAGCGATAATCGACCCCAACCAGCTTCCGCGTAAGATGGGGAATGATGAGTCCGACAAAACCGACCGCACCCACCACGGACACAGCGGTACCCGCGAGAATCAGTACAACAATCAGGCCTATGAGCTTGATCAGCCCCGTACGTTGCCCCAAGCCTACCGCAATATCTTCTCCGAGACTAAGCAGAGTAATGGAACGGGAGATGAGAAGACCTGCGATCAGTGCCGCGAGTACCCAGGGGAACATGACCTCAAGTTGAGACCACTTCGTTCCGGCTACACCACCGGCCGTCCAGAAAGCCAGATCTTGTCCAATTCTGAAGTACAATGCAATCCCTTCACTGAGTGCCGACAACATAGCTGATACAGCCGCACCTGCAAGTACAAGGCGTAGTGGTGTTAGACCCGATTTGGAAGCTGCACCAAAACCATACACCAACAGGACCCCAAGCCCTGCCCCAAGGAAGGAATACATGATGATATACATAAATGGCAATCCAGGGAAGAAAGCAAAACAAACTGCAAGTGCAAATCCAGCTCCCGCATTTAACCCGAGCAGACCTGAATCGGCCAGTGGGTTACGAGTCATGCCCTGCATGATCGCCCCAGCTACAGCGAAACATGCACCTACCATTGCTCCTCCAAGAATACGTGGTAACCGAATCTCCCATATGATCTGATGTGGAGTCAGCTCAGGATTGAAATCAAAGATGGCCTTCCAGACCACACTAAGCTTAATATCAGCAGCGCCAAATGAAATGGACAACGCCATACCCAGAGCGAGTAACAAAACTCCACCTGTAAGAATAAGTGTGGCTGCCCACGGACGAGTGTGTATCTTCGCTGTGGGTGAATCCGGATTATGTTTTTCTGGTGAAGCTTGTGAACTCATACGCGCCCACCCTCGTTATGAGTGGAGATGCTCAAACCTATGTACATAACAATCACCTCTCTATAAATACCGAACTTTAATGATATTGATTCTCATTCCCATAGACCATTGTAAGTGAATCCACGGGCTCTGGCAATGGACAAATAGGACATGTTTATTGCATATATGAAGATTTGCACACAATTTCACACGTAAAAAGGCTGCGCAGGAGCCAAAAAGCTCGAACACAGCCTTATCATTGCATATGTAGAACATGTAAAATACAGACTCATTTAACGAGCATGTACCGTAAGTAAGGATGCCAGGACATCCGGAACATCAGTAATGATCCCTTGCACACCCATGTCAATCATGGCCTGCATCTCAGCAGGATTATTCACCGTAAATGGATAGGTAACAACGCCATGTGCCAGTGCAGCAGCAACATCCTCTTGTGTGACCGCCAGCTTGTAGGGATGAAGGCCGGTAGCTTCGAGTTTGGCGGCATAATCATAGGGTCGATATAACTTTTCCATATATAGAAGTGCTGTACGAATCTCCGGGGCAAGACGTTTACATCTCACAAGCGAAGCATGATTGAAGCTCGACAGCACAACCTGTTGCTCCAGATTCCAGTCCCGGATCGCCTGTATGACCTTCTCTTCCATCCCCTTATAACTCACAATACCATTTTTCAATTCCAGATTAAGCAGTGTTCCTTTCCCCTGTACCAGCTTGAATAACTCCTCCAGAGAAGGAATACGTTCCCCGGTAAAATCAGCATGGAACCAGGACCCGACATCCTGCGTGCGCAATTGATCGTAAGCCGTATCTTTAACCCAACCTTCTGCGCCGCCAGTTCGGCTTAACGTCTCATCATGAATCAGTACCAGTCTGCCATCACTCGTCATCTGCACATCGGTCTCAATGCCTGTCGCTCCAAGCTCCAGACTCCGTTCAAAAGCGCTCATCGTATTCTCCGGGCATACGGCAGATGCACCGCGATGGGCAATAATCTCTACATTCCTCATTCAGCGCCTCCTGTGTTCAAGCTTCACTCTATGATCCTTACTATAAACACCGTTTGTTAGACCTGTATTAACAGAGCGTATAATGGGTTGCCTGCTTCGCTAATACTAGCGACCAGGTTGAACATCAACGGGCTGGGGATTCACTCATTTTTGCGAACTCAATCTGAAAATCGACATAACATAGTATGAACGATGGAAGCACTGAACTCCGTTACAAGGAGGTTGACTATTGAATCCCTCAAAGAAAAAATCGATACCTACGCGTCCTCACACATCCCAGTTACAGTCGGCTTCCAGGCTTTCCAGATCATCTGTCCATATCAAAAACAAATCCGGCAAGACGGCTAATCAGCGTTCTCTTAACTCCAGTTCACCCAACACACTGGATCAGCTGGCTATTGTTGCAGCAATACTCTCCTTAATTGCAGCCGCCATCGGGCTATATATCGCCTGGAAATCGTTAAGTAATCCGGATCAAACTGCTGTTGTGGTTTAAGCTGCTTGTTACGCAGCTAATGGCTCAGGAGGCTTTCTCCTGCTTCTGACCTTATTCAGGGGCAGGTTTTTGCTTTTTCAATTATTTACGTATGCTGGAAACGTCAAAAAACCGTTCCCCTGAAACGCCGGCATATACCGACGTCTCTTTGGAAAGGTCATTTTTTATTCGGGCGCTGCCTCTGCAGCGTGATCCCCGTCCCGGGATACTGACCGAATTACAGAATGAATGTGCGAGAGATAATAACCAACAGAATGAACAATACCAGAATTGCACCTGTCGATGTCCATGCTCCACCACCGAAGCCTCCGCAATATCCGTAACCTGTACCTTTGAGTTCGCTCATCAGTGACACTCCCCTCTTCATCGAAGTACACTATAGACTATGTCCGATAGCGCAACTTGCTTGGGCAGATCAAAAATTCTCCCGAGGAACGAGTAGGTTCAGGCCCATATTCTTATGCACTCATTTCCCGTTGAGTTGTGACCACTTCTGAGTCAGCTCTGCAGGAATATAGGATGACATTTGTTTGATCAGTTCAGCCGGATCAGCTTCCAGACTCCACAGACTGAGATGGGAGGTGTTGGAGAATCCTTCCTGTACGCTATGTTCTACCATCTTCATTAATGGTCCATAATATCCGTTGACATTTAATAAGCCGACAGGCTTACGATGAATACCGATCTGTGCCCAGCACAGGACTTCGAATAGTTCTTCAAATGTACCCATACCTCCGGGAAGTGCAATGAATCCATCGGATAATTCCGCCATCGTAGCCTTCCGTTCATGCATGGTTCCCACTTCAATCAGTTGTGTGAGCCCCCCGTGAACAACCTCGCCCCGGAACAATCCGGTAGGCATAACCCCAATTACTTCTCCACCTTGCTCAAGAGCAGCATCGGCTACTGCACCCATCAAGCCCATGCAAGAACCACCATAGACCAGTGCATAACCACTATCAGCAATCTGTTTGCCCAGTTGAACAGCCTTCTCTGTATAATCGGGGTGATTTCCCGGATTGGAGCCTGCAAAAACAGCTATACGTTTCATTGGGTTTCACTCCTTCTCATGATCTTTTTAGATTGAACTAAAGAATATTTACACTTGCCACTTCGATGACAGAACAACCTTCCGATCGCTGTTATCCCCAGATTTTTTAATTCAATTTTACAAAGGTGAAAATCTTGGGATAGCGTATGCTTCCGATGTAGCTTTCAGAAAGCTTTTAGGCGAACGCTCCGCTTCTTCAGGTTATTTCTGCCCTCTACGTTCTCGTGTAAATGTTTAGTTCAATTTATCTATTTTAATAATATATATCATGAATGTTATGGGTATGTACAACGTACAACAGGTTAACAGAACCAATGGGCAAAAAAAACCCGACCGTTTGCAGCCGGTCGGGCTCCCATTTCAATACACATCAATTTAGAAGGGGTTGTTATTACCTAATATACAGACCAAACATTAAATCCATATGATCTTTGCATGAAATGAATATTAAATCTTCGTATAACTAACGTATCCCACGGCGTGAACGTACGACAAACATATGCTTGTCTTTACGAAGAACCCGACCATCTGCAAGTTCAACCTGATCCTCGTCATGACGCAGAATCGTCGTGGATAATGCTACAATTTTGGCCCGGCGCCAGATCATCACCTGTGACTTGAAATAGATCGCATTTTCGAACTGAATCGCCTTTTTCATCACATATCCAACCTTGTGCACTTCAGAACGTGCTTTCTTTAAGGGAAGACTCTCTTCGGGAAGAGGTCTTATCATTGCGATATTGTCAAACGACACCTTAATCCGTTTCGGTCCGATCCGTACACATTCCGCTTCTTCATCCCACTCGACCAGCGTTCCCTTTAATGGCTCCCGTATGCCTGTTGCACGATATACCGCTACTTTTCGTCCTATCCAATGTCGCAATGCTCTCACCTCCATCTGTCTAGTTTTCAGGTATCTTCCAATCGATCGGTTCAATACCTTTGGAGGTCAAGAAGTCATTGGCTTTGGAAAAGGGACGACTGCCGAGGAATCCACGATGTGCAGCCAGCGGACTGGGATGTGTAGACTCCAGTACCAGGTGCTTGTCCCTGTTAATAAATGCACCTTTCTTCTGGGCATGACTGCCCCACAGCATATATACCATCGGCTCTGAACGTTCATTCAACGCACGAATGACTGCATCCGTAAACGTCTGCCAGCCCAGTGCCTGATGCGAGTTCGGCTGACCTTCACGGACCGTCAGGACAGCATTTAATAGCAGGACTCCCTGCTGTGCCCAATGGACCAAAGATCCATGATTCGGAATCGGTAGATCCAGATCGGCCTGAAGTTCCTTATATATATTTTTCAGAGAAGGAGGCACACGTACCCCTGGTCTAACCGAAAAGCTTAATCCATGAGCCTGACCCGCTCCGTGATAAGGGTCCTGACCAATAATAACAGCCTTAACCTGATGATACGGAGTCAGCTTTAGTGCAGAGAATAGGTCTTCTTTCGGAGGAAAGACCCTCTGCGTTTTGTACTCGGCGGCGAGAGTGTAACGAATCTTGTTAAAATAGTCGGCTTCCGTCTCTTCCTGAAGCACCTTGTCCCAATCGTTTCCAAACATATGTATAGGCTCCTTTCCCCTGATGAATGCAGTTTCGTGCAGCCCAACTACTGGGCTTTTCCTTCTGAGAGCCACATGTCATGCAACTCATAGACTATCCACCATTTTAACATAACCGGGGACAGCAGACCAGAATTGCGCATCAGGGTATAAGTTCACCTCGAAATAAACCTTGTTCTTGCTACATTCAGTATACTCATCCGAAAAAGCCACCTCGCTATTGCGTGATGACTTGATGACTTTATACTTGAACGGGCACCTCTTCGACTTCTTTCACAAGCACACTGCTGATTCTTCGTAACCCTTCCTGAAGGACAGAACGGGGACAAGCCAGATTCAACCGAATACACCCCTCACCATTGGCTACAAACATATGACCATCTTCCAGCAACACACCCGCTTGCTCAGCGAAGAATAAAGGTAAACTTACATTATGGGGAGCATATGCCGAGATATCAATCCAAGCCAGATACGTGGCTTCTGGAATGTGAAAGACAGCCCGTGGCAGATGCTGCTTCACATACTGTTCTACGCAGGCGAAATTGGCGTCTAGATAGCCTTTTAATTGTTTCAGCCACTCATCTCCCGTTTCGTAAGCCGCTTGCGTGGCAGCAATGCTCAGTGGGTTTTTGAAACCATAATGGCGTGCCTGCCAGATGTCTCGAAGTGCCTTATTCGGAATGATGACATTGGAGAACATCAGACCAGCCATGTTAAATGTTTTGCTCGGAGACATGCATGTAATGATTCGATCCGTATCCGGGAACAGCTTTGCGAGTGGCGTGTGTCTTTTGCCAGTCCGCAGCAGATCACAGTGAATTTCATCCGAAATAATCCATACATTGTTCCTAAGACAGATCTCACCCACACGCTGTAACTCTTCTGTTGTCCAGACGCGTCCAGACGGATTATGGGGGTTGCAGAAAATACATACCCTTACCTTCTCATCCTTGGCCTTGGCTTCAAAATCCTCAAAATCAATCGAGTAATGCCCATGCTCATTGATCATATTCGAACACACCAGTTCAAGATTGTTATGCTCTGCAGCTGACTTGAAGAAACCATAAGACGGGGTCACGATCAGTACTTTCTCATCCGATTGACAGATATATTCCACCAGTTCATACAAAGCGGGGATGATTCCGTTGGAGGTCTCCAAATGCTCCTTCGGGAAGGACCAATCATAGTGTCTCTTCATCCAATTCGAGACAGCTTCATAGTATGCCGGATCAAATACCTGAGAGTAACCCATGATTCTACGGTCCAGACGCTCCTTAACTGCATCCAGAATCTCGGGAGGTGTGGCGAACTCCATATCTGCAATCCACATGCGAATGAATTCTTCATCTTTGAATGGAAAAGTCATGTCCTCTGTGGCGTTAAAAATATATTGACGGAAACCATCCGTATTCATGGCATTTGTTCCTGTGCGGTCTATAATCTCATCAAAGTTATATTTCATAGCTTCTGCTCCTCTATCTGCTTTACTTTTTCATTGTCGTTTCATGTCGTATTAACTCTATTATTCCATGACGTAGAAATTGCATCAAATGTAATACAATCTATTCTGACGAAACAAATGAAGTTTATTGTTTCTCCAAAATAGGTATTTCGATGAAAAAGTGATATATTTCTCATACAACATCATTTTTACGAATGACTTTCATCATTTTCACGTACTCTCAAGAAACATTGCATAAGGAGAACCGGTTATGAACAATATCAATCAGGAAGTTGGCAAGAAAATACGAAACTTTCGGAAGTGGCGGGGACTGACCATTCAACAGCTTGCGGATCAGATCTTCAAAAGCAAAGGCACCCTGTCCAAATATGAGAGCGGAGATATTACACTTGATCTGGTCACGTTACATCATATTGCTAACGCGCTCAACATTCAGGTGGAGCAACTCTTGTACCAAGAGCCAAGACATGCTTCTCCCCTGATGAATGCGGTCCCGTCCAGCTTTTTCAAGAACTCCACACGTTTCTATTCCTACTTCTATGATGGGCGGAACAACAGTCTCATTCGTTGTGTCATTGACATGATGGCTCAGTCGGATGCCAACCGTTATCGCACTGTGATGTATATGAATGTGAAGGATTTTGAAAACTACCAGGAGTGCGAGAATATGTATTGGGGCCACACCGAGCATTATGATACACTTACCACGCTGATTTTAAAAAATCAGGCCACACCGCTGGAGAACCTATATATTAATATTTTGGCGTCTTTTCAGGAATCGGAAAAAAAGTGGGGACTCATGGCTGGTGTCTCCTTCAGACCTTTCATGCCTATCGCGCTCAAAATGTTATTCTCCAGAACCCCGCTGCCCGAGAATCAGGAGTTATATAATGAATTAAAAATCTCAAAGGAAGATCTTCGGACCCTGAAAATATACAACATGCTCGCTGTCACCTGAACAATGCAGCGTGTCACACATTCTCATATGGGATGGAGACAGTCCCTCCCCATTAGAAAAGGCACTTCTATAAGCTGTTGAAGCCAGCTCATAAAAGTGCCTTTTGCTTTGACGCTTATTGGATCGTGGAATAAACGAGACTAACGCTTAGTTTTTAATTAAATCCAGCGTTTCGTCAAACATTTGTTTCTGTTCCTCAATCTTGTTCTCATTACCGATCACGCAGCGCTGTTGCTGTTTAAGTACGGCCGATAAAAGCTCAGCAAAACCGATAATGTCGCTTTCCTTCGTGCTTAACACTTCGTCACGTTCCTGTTGCAGATCCGCTTCAGTCACATTCGACAGATAACACTCCAGAGAGAATGCACCTTCACCATAAGGTGTTCTCGGCGTATCAAGATCCTGGATCGCACCAATGATATAACGCGTCATTTCCCGCTCGTCTGCCCGGAAATCGGTCAAATATTGCGGTATCTCTTCATATACTTTGTACGTTTTATCGAGGTTCGGATCACGATACGATGCAACGTAGCTGTCTCCGTTCCGTCTGAAGCCTGACATACAGCCATAGGCTCCACCTTTGGCGCGGATATTGGTCCATAAGTAATCCAAGGACAGGATTCCCTGCAAGACCCGTAGTGAACCGGTGTATTGATATCCTTTGTCGATATAATTGCCCGTTTGCACCACGTACTGCACTTCTGACGGGGAACGGAATCCTTCCTTATGAGTAGCAGGTAGGAACGTAAACTCTTCCTTGGCAACATCATGTGTGAACAGCTTCGCTTTCAGATCGGATACCTGTTGCTCCAGTCCTTCATATCCCTGCTCATCCGCAGTGTAACTAACAAGCAAGTTCTCCGGTCTGAAAATATACCCCGTCAACTCTTGCAGACTGGAAGATAACTCTTCTTTTCTAGCCTCAAAATTCGCCTGAAGATCCTCTAACCACTGGTAAAAGGCGATACCACTTACAGCTTCTCTGAAATCCGCGACCGCTGAATGTTTGGACGAAGACCGGCCAATTCCCGCAGAGTGTCCGCTATTGATCAGATTACGTTGCAGGTTGCCTTTCATCTGGGAGATGATCTCATACAATCGCTTCGAATTATCGAATCGGGATGTGAACACAATTTCTTTGATCATATCAAAGGCAAATCCAAGCTTGTCATATAACACTTTTGCGTTGAACTCATAGGTAGCCTTGAATTCATTGTGTTTATGCGCGTTGGCATAAGATCCTATCCCGCTATGAATACCGCCTGAATGGATGTGGATTTCATTGGACAATTCATTAAACGAGTAGTTTTGAGTGTCCACGTAACCCAGCACATTCTTGAGCAACCCTGAATATGGCAGGAGATGACGTGGCACTTCTTTGATATCAAACAGCAGTCTCAGATAACCAATTCCGTTCGTGTAGAGGTTATGATGGAGAATGGTTGTGCCGTCGACCTGGTTCACCGTTTGATGCAACGTAGAGGCCTTCGGTTCAATATCTTCAATCGATAACGTTGGAATGACCTGCTGCTGTTCTTTGGTTGAAGGTGTATTCTGATACTCGGCGAGTGCCTCCGTTTTCTGAATCAACGTCTGAACTTCTTCCTCACTAAGACCAGCCTGAATAGTTTTCAGACGTTCTTTCAACGCTTCCTCCTTGCGTGAGTTCAGCCCTTTATCCGGTGTCAGGGCCACAAAAGAAGTATGTGTGTTCTGCAAAATATATTTCTCAATCAGTTGCTCGAAGTAACCTTCGTTCATTTTTGTCCGCAGTTCAGCAAATACGTCATTGGCTTCCAAATGAGTGAAAGGTGCTTCTTCATCGTACAACCAGCTTTGCAGGGAGGAGAATCCGTAGATCAGACCCTTCGGCATTCTGCCATAGTCCGCTTCTCTATGATTGAACTCATATGAGTTAATGCCTGCAAGCAGTGCCTTAGGATCAAAGCCTTCTTTTACCACGCGCTCAAGCACTTCTTTGACCGTTCCCAGGAAATCCTCTTTGCTCGCCAGATTGCTCTTCTTTAGTCCCACAGTGAATACAGGTTGATACAGGCTGTCATCATACGAACCGTAGACATCCTTCGCAATTCCTTTATCCAGCAACGCCTGCTTCAATACCGCTCCTGGAGCGTTCAGCAGTGCGTATAACAAAATTTGGAACGAAATGTTCAGTTCCTTGTCCAGACTTGTGCCGATCACCGCGTTATAGGTCAAGAAGCTGTTATCCACTTCCGATTCCGTACTTCCGGCAGAGTATGTCTTAACTGTGTCTACCCGTTCTGCAAAGGCAGGTTGAAGTTGAATGGCCGAATCAATATCGATGCGATCATATGCACTCAGGTAGTTCTCATCCAGCCATTGCAGCTTCTCTTCCATATCCATATCCCCGTAGAGATAGATGTAACTGTTGGAAGGATGGTAGTATCTCGTGTGGAAATCCAGCAGCCCCTGATACGTTAGATCCAGAATAGCTTCCGGGAATCCACCAGACTCGGAGGAGTATGTGGTATCCGGGAAAAGGGAGTTCAGTACTTCTCTACGCACCATTCGTTCCGGTGAAGAAAAGGCACCCTTCATCTCGTTATATACAACTCCGTTGTAAGTTAACTCATCATCTGCAGAGGTCAGGTTGTAGTTCCAGCCCTCTTGTAGAAATATCTTTTCATTCTCATAAATATTTGTATTTAATACCGCATCCAGGTAAATATCCATCAGGTTATGGAAGTCATGATCATTACGACTCGCGATCGGATAGATCGTCTTATCGGGATACGTCATGGCGTTAAGGAATGTATTCAATGAACCTTTCAGCAACTCAACAAAAGAATCCTTGGCCGGAAATTTCTTGGACCCACAGAGCACGGAGTGTTCGAGAATATGGGCTACCCCTGTATCATCTTCCGGAGGTGTGCGGAAACCGATACTGAATACTTTGTTGTCATCCTGATTGGACAAAAGTACAATTTTGGCCCCGGATTTCTGGTGTTCAAGCAGATACGCATCCGATTTCAGTTCTTCAATTCTGCGCTCCTGTAACACCTTGTATGGCTTAAGCTGTTTCAACATAAACTTGAGTCCTCCGTCCATAAGATTGTTTTATTGGTTTTGTGACTCTACATAAGTTCAAATATGGTTATTTACACAGGCACTCCGATGACAGAACAACCTTCCGATCGCTGTTATCCCCAGATTTTTTTGATTCCCTATTAAACGGGAAAATCCGGGGATAAAGGCGCCCGCTTCGCTTCTTCAGGTTATTTCTGTCCTCTCCGTTATCGTGTAAATGTGTAGTTGAACTTATATCGTTCAGCAAGGTAAAGGTAATATATGCCTATGGATAGTATACACCATTGTTCCGTCTCTTCATAAAAGTCAGATAAATGTACCTTCTGATATGTATTATGCAGTGTTTATGTTTATGAACTGCATGGTGAAGTGATCAGCTATGATATCACATTCATATTAAAGAACACAAAAAAAAGCTCGCATGCAGCTTGGTTAACAAGCGTCATGCGAGCTTTCTTTTTAAGATGCCGAGGACCGGGATCGAACCGGTACGGTAGTCACCTACCGCAGGATTTTAAGTCCTGTGCGTCTACATTGTAGGACACTCGGTCAAAAATTCTTTAACCATATGGGTTATAGACTCTTCTTTATGTTCCAAGTACGCTACTTTCAGGAAGTATATGGCAATGCAGAAGAAATATACTTCTGCTTCTTTTTTTGTGTAAATGTAACCATACCAGATTACTAAACAAATGGGGAAAACTGGGGAAATACAAAACTTTCCTCAGGATTACTGTTCGACAATATCGATTGGAAGTTTTCCAAAAAATATGACACATACTCAGGATATTTTTTTGACTCAGAATACCTATTTAATCTATAACACTGATTAATAGGGTTGAGTAAATTTTCAAAATATTTATTTAGCTCATTTTTTTTGTGCAATCTATCAATCTTGGCTTTTAGAGAACTTATAACCAATGAGTCTTTTGATAAAACTGCACGATACTCATATTCGTCAAAAACAAGAATAATAAAATCAATAATATGATCTTCGATCCAAGTGGACTCACCAAATGTTTTTATGTACTTTTTTTCCAGGAAATAATTTTTCACATCAGATACGTCTTTTAATAAATATAGAATAATATTTCTGAATCTATATTTATAATTTAACAAGAAGTCCTTTTCGATAAACTGAATGAATAAATTTTTGAATTTTTCCATAAATATTTCGTGATGATAGTAAAAGAACTGATTCTCAAGTAGATATAACTTTGAAGAGACATATCCTAAGTACGGTTTAATTAATATCTCTAGATACCGGTCACAAGTTTGCACATTCTTAAAATAGTCATCATTCAAGGAGCATTCTGATAATATAAATTTAAGTTTGATAAATTTAACGTAGCTCAAATAATTAAACTTGTCAATTTCTGCAACCAAGTCACTCGTAAGGTTATTTTTTATATTTTTCAAAATCCAATAAATCAAATCAGCCTTAACTCTATGCCCAATATTGGTTGATTCTACAATCTCACCTATTTCAGATAGTGAGTTATCATTTTCAAATATACTAGGACTATTTCGGGTCAATTCTTTAAAAAATAATATTTCTTCTTGCATTTCTATTTCATATCCAGACCCTGTATGTAAAATTTTGTAACATATAAAAGAATAAAGATATTTGGTATTAAGCAACGAAAATATAAACTTTAAAAATTCTTTATTTTTGTTGTTATTTTCTAAGGTATGATTATATGAATATTTAAATATTTCTTTTTGGTATTTATCAATGCCATTGTAATAAACAAACTTCATATTTTGTATTTCATCTTTATTAAAGTTCTCAATATTTTTGTGAATAGAGTCCATCATTGAACATATAACTTGATTTAAAGAAATCTTGTCATTAAAAGAGTTATTACTTGTATTATCAATATTATTGAAATATTGAGTTTTATTTAAAATTCTCATAAATTCACTAATTTCGTCACTTGATTCAATTTGTGCTGCTAAATCATAAAAAGGTCTAAGTACGTCTTTAACCCATTTTAAGCTTTGGTTAAATCTTTCTTCGTTTTCAATACAAGATCTTTTAAATGTATTAATAATATTAACTTCATTATCTAGAAGCTTAAGTTTTTCGATAACGGTTAAATGATTTAAATTTCTCCATTTATTATTCATAAATCTCACAAAATATCCAATACGTTTATCCATTCTTTTTGAATTATATCGACATTTGCTTATATCCTTAGTAAGGATTGAAAGTACTTTTTCAAAAATAGCTTTTGTGAAATCAAAAAGTTGATCTGAATCTACTAATTTTGCTTTATATTTAAAATATTCCCAAAATGAATCTCTCTTAATATAATAAATCGATTTCCTAAAAAATTCCACTTTGATTTTATATTTGATTCTATAATCATAATTTAGACTTATATCAAAAATTATGAACATCATGCTTATTGATTGAATTAGTAAAAATCCAAAAAGAATAATTAAATAACATACGCAAAATTGCCATAAATTATGTAAGTATACCTCAAATTGAAAATAAAATTTCAGTTGTATTGCGATCTTTTCAACTAAAACACCCATTATAGGAAGAATAACAAGTATAATAATTATTAACTTAGTCAAAAAACTATTTGTCACTAAGTATACACGTCTTTTAAAAAATGAAAAAGCTAATTTATTGACACCCCAAAATTCATTCTTGCTATTATTAACAATAGTAAGGATGAATTGCAAAAAAGCAAAAAATATCCCGTACAAGGTAAGTATATAAATAGTTAAAGTTATCTGATCTAATAATTCCATGTTATCTAAAATACTCAAGCTGAATCTTCTAGATAAATAAATAAAACTCGCTATAACTGTTAATATAATTCCATTAAATAAAACACTTCTAATATGTCTTTTAAACGCTGTTCTTAAAAAAAACGATATTTCCCACACCAAAGAAGCGATAATATTTTTCATGTTTTTACGTTCCCCTTAAAAGATTCATTATGTAACTCTGTGATCATCATAGATATTTAACATCTCTATAGTCTCTTTGAATGATTGTCCTTCGCTTAAAGAGTCTTATTTCAGGAACTTGAAATCTGCAAAAGTTTTCTACACTCCTGCTTTGAGCACCTAACTTCCCCTCAGAATGCAAAAAAACCGCCGGCCAATTTTATCATGATCGTTGATCGTGGGAATTTTCTGATCAATGCGTATTCAAGGATACGTTTTCTTGTTTATAAAGCATAAAATTTGTAATATGTATCTAATATCTCCCCTTGCTTGCCTAATACATTTATGTTCTCAACCGGAATCAAAATACAATGACGCAGAGGAGTCATTTTCCCTACTGTGAACATTTTAAAATCCCCAAATTCATCAACACAGAATATACCATCGGTATATATCTCATCAAAAAGACAAAAAAGATATTCTAATGTTATCTCATCCTCCACAGTATTCATAAACCATCCAAAATTAAATGAAAATATGAATTCACACCAGAAATATATCACATTCCCATATTATTTCCTATATTATTTTTAATTTGTCGATGAACAAAATTCTAGTCAGTTAGGAAATATCAATTCACTTGATTCACAATAGACAGAGGCAACCACACTCCTGTCTTTTTCATATCCAATTAAATCATAGAAGGTCCAAGCACTTGAAAGGCAGCTTATGCAAACGCAATAAATACTGGTACATCATTGTTGAACCTAAGGACGAGTACGGGAAACGGAGAAGAAATCAGATACAGAGAAATCTCGAGAAGCACTTACGAAGATGGTCCACAACAGTTCCGTTCACCCACAACGAAAACTCAAATTTACCTGTCATAAAGAAGTCATTAGAGCAGAACTCCTGCGACTGATAATGGAGCGTGACAGAATCCTTGAATTAAAGGAATAAGATAGAATCGTTCACCGTGAAGCCGGTTCAAGCATCATTCCGAGCGTACAAAAAAAGTACGTTTGCAAACCATCTTAAAAAGAAACAAGGGTTCCAACTCTAACGAGTTGAAACCCTTGTTCTACTGATGCCGAGGACCGGGATCGAACCGGTACGGTAGTCACCTACCGCAGGATTTTAAGTCCTGTGCGTCTGCCAATTCCGCCACCCCGGCAGGATTATGTATTTCTTGGCGACAAGAAATATCATACCATGAACTAATTAACTTTGCAACACTTTTTATAAAAAATAATAAAAAAAATGAAACAGGCACTGTAAGCGTCAGCTCACAGTGCCTAGAAAGTCCGAGTTGCGGTCCCGGACTTCCGGTAAACCAATCTATATTAAGGGAGGTGTGAGATAAGAATACCTCCCCAACATTAAAGAAACCTAAAATCAGCCTTAAATTAAACTAAAAAAGTAAAATAGGTCGAACACGAGCCGCTTCTTCCTCACTGCACTCCACGATAACCAAGATATGGTCCTTTAACAGCCAATCTTCGTAATACCGCGCATCCTCCTCCGAGATCCCCGCTTCAGTCAGTGTAAGCACCAAATCATCGGTCTCACTCCCTATCTCATTACCAGCGAGCCTACGCACTGCATTTCCGATCGACATCGTCTGATCCATTCGCTTCCCCAGACCAGCCAATATGCCTTTCAGAGCGCCAAAGGCACCATCTGTTCCGGCACCCTTCAAAGGTTTGGGCAGCCCCGTCTTTTCGCTCACCAGCTCCAGATTGATCTGTTCCTTCGCCACCGCCCCCAAATATTTATCCTTGATGCCTTCCTCTTTCACCTGATTCAGCATCAATACAGCCTCGTTTTCGGTACGGGCCAGCCCAATAATCAATTGTGTCATTCCGTTCCCCTCCTTTTACCCTAATATAACCCCGTAATCCCCATTCAAAAACGGATCGTCCACAGCTAAGACAAATCACCTAGAAGAATGTTGATTTCTCTTCTGGAAATCTATACCTAGTTCTGATAGACTAGATAAAGAAGACAAATTAACCATTGAAAACATTGACATATGGATTTAACATCTCATAATCAGGAGCAATGACTTATGAAAAAAGAGGTAGAAATTGCCATCCGGCGCAAACAACAGATCATGGTTCGTAATACAAGCGGTCAGACGGTAACTGGATTTCCCGAGCGTACCGCTGATACATCCATTCTTTCCTTACGTACGGTTCACGGCAGTCTGTGGATACCGTTTGATGAGGTTGAACATGTTACGCGTCTGTTAAGCATCCGGTCTCATCATTTAAGCGGAATGCAACTCGTATAGTCGGATCTGTAATCCTAGAAACTCAGTTCCCGTATAGATACGTTAACTGGATCTATTTATGCCAGCACATCATACCAAAAAACCAGACGCATGCACGTCTGGTTTTTCTCTTCTACTTATGCTGTACCACGCTGCCACTAGCCTCACAACAAAGGCCTTACTACTCTTGTTTCTGTCCACCCATATCCTGTTGTTACTTCACTACAAACTTCACTCGTGTTCCATCCGGATATGTAGTTAACTGATTCCCTACCCATGAACCCGCACCACGATTATCCTTCGGGGTAATGTACTGGATATCTGCACCTGTTCCTCCCTCAGCACACATCGCCATGGGCCACTCGTCACGATCCTTACCTTTTTTGACCGGAACACCCTTAAGTGATAAATCCCGATTGCCTTCGGCTCCATTACGATCAATGGTGCATACATCCGAATGCCCTGCCTTGATAGCAGCTTTAATATGTTTGGCTGTTTCGGGATAACGCTCTGAAGGGAACGTAATGGTATGGTCTACACTCTTAGTAGTCCCTGCGAATGGATTAGGTATCTCCTCCGGCCATTCGCCCCCAGCCCAGGCATAGAGGGCTACCAGCAGCATCGCTACCAGCGTCAGAACCTGCTTTTTGAAACCTTGCTTACCTTTGTGTTTTCTTCTTGTGCGTCTCTTACTCATGCTGTGTCTCCCCCATTCAACACTTGCATTATAACAGAACGCCCGTTCGTAAAACAATCCAAAAAAATAAAAAAAAACAGCCGAGACCGCCCGGCTGTCCTGATTGATTATTATCCTACATTGGGAATGGCCTGTTGGCGCAGCAAGGGCAGTGTCACCTCAAACTGTGTGCCTTTCCCTTCTTTACTCTCCACCGAAATCTGACCATTCATCAGTTCCAGCAGTTCTTTGCAGATGGTCAGACCAAGACCACTTCCGCCAAATCGGCGCGCATGGGAGATGTCGGTCTGGGTAAATGCATCAAACAATTGTTCGATCTGATGCTGAGGAATGCCAATTCCCGTATCACGCACAGAGAATACCAATACAACGGTATCCATCAGTTGTTGCCTCACATCCACCTGTAACTGCACTTCACCTTGTTCCGTGAACTTGATCGCATTACTCAGCAAATTATCCAGTACCTGCCGAAGTCTTAACGGATCACCGATAAGCACATCAGGAACATTCAGATCAGCATGACAGAGCAAACGTATTTGTTTATTCTGTGCCGCAGGTTCATGTGTCTTCACAATCTGTTGAATCAGCTTCAATGGTTGAAACTCAATGTTTTCAACATCCATTTTGCCTCTGCCCAGTTTCGCCATATCCAGGCTATTGTTAATGATGTTCAGCAGCGCCTCACCTGATTGACGTGCAAGCTCCAGATATTCTTTCTGCTCATCCGTAGTTTCACCCATACTGGCAAGTTCGATCATGCCCATAATGCCGTTAAGCGGGGTACGAAGCTCGTGATTCAACTTGCCGATGAATTCCAATTGCCCTCTGCTGTTCATCTCAGCCATGGAAGTTGCAAACTTCAACTGCTGTTCAGCATACTTCCGTTCTGAAATATCGTATTGAATGCCTACAAAATATAAACACTCTCCGGATTCATTAAAAATCGGATCAATATTCAGTTCGTTCCAGAACTTCTGACCACTTTTTGTATAATTTAAAATATCAATCTTAATGGATTGTTGTTTCTTTAATGCATCACGAATCTGCATTACCGTTTCGGGGTCTGTATCCTGCCCTTGCAAAAATCGGCAATTGTGTCCGACAGACTCTTCATACGTGTATCCTGTCAGTTGGGTAAAGTGTTCGTTTACATACATGAGCGGAAGCTCAGGCAAGGTAGCATCGACCACCGTCACGGAGGATTTCACTTTCGAGATGATAAATTCCCATTGTAATGAGAGTTGATTATGTTGGCTCATGCCTTCCTCCTTCATCTCACACACATTAATGTTTATATATTCTGTAATCGTACATTATAAGGAGAGAAAACTAACCAAACGGAATGTGTTGATATTAAATCAATATATTTTAATTGTAACACAGTTATTCAAGTCATGTGGTTCTTGGGTAATAGTTGATAACTAACATTACACAATAACCTAACTACTCATCAGGAGGAACATACATGAAATTTCTGTTAATTATTATCATTATCATTTTGATTGTAGTCTTTTTTACCAGACGCAAACGTTAAGATGAGATCCGTTATGTAAGTGAGAAAGGAAGATGGGTATGAGAACCCTCTTTTTTATATTCATGGTACTCTGTATCATCAATCTCTGTTTCCCAAAATTCGGCTGGTATCTGCGTTATGGCTGGATTTCCCGGGGTGAAGCCGAACCCAGCAGGCCTTATATGACTATGGTCAGAACGACCAGCCTGCTGATGTTGCTTATCGCCTTCACACTCGCTATGGCATGAACTATAGGCATTAGAAGATGACTGCCCTGTTGGGCAGTTTTTTTGTGGTGAAATGACGGGAAAATGATAACTTTGTTTGTGGTGCAATGATGACAATGCCCGTAATATAGATATATCGTTTCGGAAAGGACATCATTGGCATGAACATCGCATTTTATCCGTACTGGGCCGCCAAAACGCTGCTCTCGCTTATTAATGTCATATATATCATGGTCATTACTACGTATATATACGGTCTCACTGGATCTGTACTCTCTGCTGCAATGTTTCCACTTATTCAAATCATTGCACGCAAGATAGCAGATCTCACTTTGCCATTACTTGTGAACCGTTTCCCATTCTCCAGACTATTGATCAGCATTTCCATAGCCAAAACATTAATCATGACCTGTATAGCCATCTCGTTGAATCACTTGACTTCACAACTGCCGCTTCTATTGCTCGGAGTGGTCCTACTATCCTTCTTGGACGGATGGGAAACTCCGTTACTGAAGACTTTAACGCCACGATTGGTTCAAGGTGAAGACCTTATAAAAGCAAATAGCCTACTATCTTTCTCCAATCAGACTGTAACCATTGTCGGTTACGCCATGACGGGATTCGCCGTGATGAACTGGGGGGCGTCACAGACCTTCTGGGCAGCTACAAGCCTGTCCTGGGCCGTTCTGATCTTCATGATTGCCATGGGCTCGCTCACACGGAATGTAGAACAACCCCAGAAATCTGCTGTATCGTGGAATGTATTGAGGTTAGGCTGGAGTATACTCTGGAACAATCCATCATTACGACTGCTCACGCTGATGGACATTGCTCAGGCTCTTGCGGGTTCCATCTGGATTGGAGCTGTCACACTGGCCTTTGCAAAAGAAGCTCTGGGACGAGGAGAAGGTTGGTGGGGACTCATGAACTCGAGTTACGCTGCTGGAACCATGCTTGGAGGTATTCTGGCTCTTGCGCTGGCCAAACGTATTCAGAAGCATCTAATCGCAAGTATGACCATGGGTTCTCTCCTCTTCAGCCTGCTGACCGTCGTTTATGGTCTAAACAACCTTCCATGGCTCGCTTTGGTGTTATGCATACTCATGGGTCCAGTTCATCAGATTCGTGATGTGGCTCAGCAGACAGCGCTTCAGAACAGTGTACCTGTCGAATCCTTAACCAAGGTATACGCCACTCATGGCTTCCTGATATCCACGGTTATGAGTGTATCCATAGTCATCTTTGGTCTAGTCGCAGATCAACTGGGCGTTCGGTGGGTATACCTTATCGGCGGAGCCTTGTTTATTGTATCTGCGATATGCTCATTATCGTTGAGCAGGGTTCACAGGAACCAGCCCATTGCTAAACATACGAAAAATATGTAAATCAAAGAGACGAGCAACATTCTGCTCGTCCCTTACAATCTCAATCCAATCGATAATCTGTCAGCGGCCTGCCTTTTTTATAATACAAATTAGGTGACAATATATTGAAGAAAATATGCACATCCGGCATGTATGCTTCTTCCAAAATAGCTTGCACCGACGATGCAATCCGATTATGAATCTCCTGGTCACGTTGAAACATCAGAATCTCTATAGAAGCCGGAGAAGGTGTTAGCGCTTGTACATCATGACGCTCTGCCTTCATTCTCTCCCTTGGAATATGAGTAATTAGGGCCATCTGCTCTGTAATTTGGGGTACAACTTCCTCTAGCTGAGGACCTGTGAATCCTTTAAAGCGAATAAACGGCATTGCTATCCCTTCAATCTCTGTTAATAGTCTCTTATGTGATTTTAAGCACATTGTTTTCAGTTGTCAAATATCATGGATGGCTATGTTGCTGCTTATAAATAGGAAAAGCCCCGCTGAAGTCTCAGCGGAGCCACTGTTTGTACGTTTCTATACGTGACTTACAGCCAGAAAGATTTTGTGATGATCACCAGCAGGATGAAAAGCACAAGAATTGCACTTGTAGAAGTCCATCCGCCACCAGCATTACAACAACCGTATCCAACTTGACTCATTTTGATTGGCCTCCTTTGAATTTCAAGGTATGCCATAACATATGCGTATTCCGCGCAAGTGACCGGGCGAATCGGCAAGTTCATCAGCCCATTCATCAAGGATTCATACCCGGTGATTTAACCGGATGGTTCGATGGAGATTTTCAGTTGTTTTTCTTGTGACTCCTGAGGTGACGGGTCTGTATTTTCTCTGTCCAGAAGGATTGTACGAGTACGTGTATCACTTCGGGATGTCAGAACAACCTTTCCATCAGGTGTAATAAAATAGGCGATTGGAATGGAGATCTCGCTATCACGGTACGAACCATCCGCATGGCTTGTCCCCATGACAATACATTGATGCTTCAAGGCGATCTGCCGAGCCTCTTCGACCCACTCACCGTACTGCTCTTCACTGAACATGCCCACACCAATGGAATGCATCACAATGTCCACATTCCCTATATTCTCATTGCCAAATCCTTGCAGGACCAGCTCATCACACAATAAAGTGCTTATTACCCAACCCTGTTCCTGAGCCGTCTCAGCAGGTGTATATTTAGCTTTCTCCAATACAATCTCTCCAGCCTTATTGATGATGATGGATCGGTCCTTTGGACGTTCGTCCAGTCTGCGATGACCTGATACAATCATGGTCCCATATTCAGCCGCCAGGCGGCAAGCGTCCTCTACATTCTGATTCAAATAACCTTCAGGAAAAAATAATACATCTGCATCAGGGTGTTGCTTGAGTTCGGCTTCAAGCTGCAGCAAATCCTGTTCCAGCCTCGGTTGTCCAATAATAATCTTCATCTGGTATCCCCCATTCATCAATAAAAGCCGGTTCATACCTGAATAAGGTACAAAACCGGCTTAAAGGTTGTACGGACAGACAGTGTTCCTGCTCAACGCACTTCGCTTCAAGAGTAATTGTTTCTCATGTTATTGCTCGACGACACAATTACCTTTACAGTTGAATGATATGTAGTTAGGCATTTCTACGTTCAATACTATCATAGATAGCCTGTCCATCATAGCTTCGATCTGTAGCGATATCTTTCACCAATAGGACACTGTCTGCATTTCCAGATAAAATACTCAGTGCCCCCAACACCCAAGCAAATGGATATAATGCAACGGATAACATTTTCTTCATAGCTCTGTCTCCTTTATGTACTATAGAAATAATTGGTTGAATATCCCATTAATACGATGAAGTTCAATTAAAGGTTTCAATTTCTATATAAAAATTACCAATTACATCCAAGATACATATAGGAGACAAGACTTCAATTGTTCCGTTCAGATCAACTCGAAACTCTGGAGCAACGCTGCTGCCTCTTCATGATCAGGTTCCAGAGCTAGTACCTTACGGGTATATGACAGGGTTTCTTCTTCCAGTTCAAGTTCGTAACAGCACACAGCCAAATCGTACAAGACGGCTGGATTATGATTACTCGGGTCTGCAACCAATGATATCTCCAGAAACCGTTTTGCATCCTCATACATATACATCTCATATAACAGCTGCCCTGCCAGAAATGCGAGACCTCCTTGCTGCTCCATCACATAGTAGGAGGACCACATCGTATGAATACCAGACTGAATATCAAGCATTTCCTCATCACTTGCATCAGGAAGAAGACTGGAAATGTGGGTAGCACTGTGAATCAAGAACTCAGCATCATATCCACCCAGACGCCAAAACGGTAAAATATGCTTCAACTCCATACTTTCCATTCGAGAGTCTACCCATTGTTTCATACTGAAAAAGTCATCCGGCCCAAAACGTTCAACAAATCGATGGTAGGCCAGTCGCGTGTTCACATAACTGATCGGTTCGTCCACCATTAACATGCACCCAACGTTCAGATCTTTATAATGATGTGTTGTGAATCGCGTATGTGCTCCCTGTTGTTCCAAGACATATTGAATCGCATGGTAGTTAGCCGTTAAAGAAAAACTCCCGTGCAGAACGAATTCAGGTGGCTCTGCGAACTTCCAGTTATCCAGTCGATGATCCCCTTTATCAGCGGTAATCAACACATAACCTGACTGAGACAGCCTGTTCAACCGTTCGAGACAGGACAAGCCAATTGCGGGAAAAAGGATGTGTGAATCCTCCAGTTCCTCTTTGTACAATGTGATCAGTTCCGAATACGGATAGTTATCTGCACTGTATTCCGGCGCTCGGCGATACTCATAACTCAGCGTCATGTTCTTCAGCATCTCAGCGGGTTCAAGATCATGACGACGATCCGGAGACTGAACAAGCAGATCGCACTCGTAGATCTCGCCATCCCCAATATAGATTAATTCCTGCGGAATGCTGTCAAAAAAGTAATTGGCAATCAACAACAACGGTTGTTTCAGATCACCCGGCCGAATAACTGTACCCGCAACGACCAGTTTTAGCTCCGTATCTGCTACAGCGTCAAAACGCGCAAAATCCACTATACCTTGTTGAATAAAGGATTGCATGGATGGATGCTCTCTCCAACCCCGCACATTCTCCGCTACGAGATCTGTCAATACATATCTGAAAGGAGGTAAATCTATTCCTGCAAAATCCTTTAATTCAATCAGTTTAAGCAGGATTTGGTGTGCCAAACGCCCTACACCCGCCCCAAGTTCCAGAATAGTCACGGTCTCGGTGATCTGTCCCTTATTCGCGAGGTCCTGAAGAAAGCCAAAAATCATCTCTGCATACGCCGTGGCAATCATCGGATTACTGGTAATATATTGAGGGACCTGATTCTCTGTCCAAGCCTCTAGCCCCTTTTGTTCATAATAAGCTCTCTGCCAATCCCAGACTGGAGCTTCGCTGTAACGAAAACGTTGACTTTCATTTGACGTCATTAAAATGGAAACCTGCTTTCTATCACTAATTTCATAAGATTCTCAGATGTTGACGGACTACTTTAGTTCGAATACCATTCAGTCTCTGTAATGCATTATATCATAGAACCCTGCCTACTCGATGAAGTTCAGTTTTCCCCTTTAACTAGAAAAAAACCTGCTTTTGAGGGCAGGTCTGTGATGTCCTTCATTCAAGAAGAATATTGATCTAATTCATTTAGGCAAGGCCGCTGAGCATTAGTCGGAATACAAGACTCCGTCGAAGTTCTCGGGGCCTACACGGATCGTACCCAACAAGTTGGAACTCACAAATGCAGTGTACGTCAATTGAGGTGTAATTGGTGGGTTGAAGTCATCGGCAGAGAAGGTAATAATCTGAGGTGCCAGGATGCTCAAACTAAATGTGGAAGTTGCAGAATAAATAACAGGATCTGTTGGCGCAGTTCCTCTGACAATTGTGATGGTGATACCAACCAGCGCTAAAGGAAGTTGTACAGACACAGTTCCCTTGAACTGCACCCGCGGGTTTGCTCCAATGCCAGCAGTGGTGATCAAACCGATTTGTCCAAATAATTGAGGCGTGTTAATTACAAGGATTGGTATGGCAATTGAGTTAGCCAAACTCGCATTCTGCGAGGTTCTTGCATCAATAAATTGACTCATGAAATCTACCTCCTATGTGTGGGATAGGATAGTATATGCGAGATTTGGTGTACGGCGTGGACATACACTGAATTACGCAAAAAAAGGGCATATTAGAAAGACACTATTAACAAATTACCTTTTTGACTCTAGCACCTAAATGAAGACAGAAAAAAACCCTTGCTAGGCAAGGGTTTTAAGAGTATGGGCCCTACAGGACTCGAACCTGTGACCAATCGGTTATGAGCCGACCGCTCTAACCAACTGAGCTAAGGGCCCTAGACATAATGTATAACGTGCAGATGATGGCTGTGAATCATCCAAGTGAAACTAAATTGCGGGGGCAGGATTTGAACCTGCGGCCTTCGGGTTATGAGCCCGACGAGCTACCGGGCTGCTCCACCCCGCGTCAGTAAGAAATATTAAAACAGCGACTTAATTAATATACACTATCGTCACCCTATAAGTCAAGGGGTAAAGTCAGGGAATAAAACGTACACCATAACGACCTTTACGTGATCGATAAACTTCAACTTCCGCCGGTTCATTATGACCGTAAATCCACCCATCCTGCTCCATACGTTTGGCCAGACATCCTGCCTGAAATTTGGTTGCATACAACTTGCTGAAATATACCCAGTGCATACCGCTCGTCCTTTCCGGAGTCGTCATTTATTCCTGCTTTTTGTAGAATACCCCATTTTCATAAAAATAGCCGCCAAAGATTAAAATCTTCAGCGGCTATATCCTTATCATGATATGACTACTTCATCAAATCTCATTGAAACGTAGCTTTAGGATCCTTTTTCAATTTCTCCAGCATCTCGTTTCCTTTAGCTGCCCACTCACCAAGTGCTTCTTTTGGTGTCTTTTTGTTCTCTAGTACTTGGTTGAAATATTCCATACCTTTTTCATTTACTTGCCATAAACCTGGGGATTTTTGATACATCTTATCCAGATTGGTATTTGTTGGCGGGACCGGCTTCAGCGCATAGAATGCTTGAATGTTATAATCCAAGCCATCTTTTGGCTTAATGAAGCTCTTCCGTGATACCATCTCATAGCTGCTACGTGCTTTGATCTTGGCCCAGTCCTCACTGTTCATGTACTTGATCAATTCCCACGCATCATCCGGGTTCTGAGCCGCACTATTAATCGCCATGAGGTTGCTCAGATAGATGCTGCCTCCAATTTCAGGAGCTTCCGGGTGAACTGGAGGTGTTACAACATCCCAATCCACTTTCGTAAAGTCTTTCATTTTATCCGCATTTTTATTCGCATCAATTAATTGATTAATATAGCTGTAATCACCAATAACCATGGCTGACTTGCCGCTCAGGAATAGGTCACCCTGTACCGGATCGTATCGTCCACTCGGATTCTGATCTTGTGGTTCGTCACCTTTAGGAATAACTTTGTCAATCGCAAGTTTGCTGATGGTGCTCCATACTTTCTCCCATTGAGGAGAATCTACTGTCATCTTCTCTGCTTTGTCATCAAACGTCTTCAGCTGCAACGAGCTGTAGTACTGTTGCATGGAGTAGTACGGCGAACCACCCTGATATGTCGTGAAGGAGAAACCAAATACATGGTCTTTACCTTCACCTTTCGTTAGACGGGTACCCAGATTGAAAATATCGTCCCATGTCATGTTGTCCGTTGGCGGTTCCACGCCTGCTTTTTCAAACATACCCTTGTTATAGAACAAAGCCGATGAAGAGAACGTTGGTGTCAATGCATAGATGCTCTGATCCCCAAGGTCCTTAATTCCCTCCAGTACACTAGGCACGATATCACTGGTATCAAACTTATCTTCCTGCATCAGTGGGTCCAGCTGTTTCACCAGATTCTCCTGAATTAATGATTTCACAGTGGCGGTATCGGCCACGATAACGTCAACCGGGTTATCCCCAGTCATAATCTTCTTCAGACTCTCCATCGTATCCGGGACTTCCGGCTGTTCTTCCGTGTTGCCATAACCATACATGCTGCTCTGATCAACAGCAGCTACAATTTCGATGGTTACATTGGGATGTGTCAATTCAAAAGCATCGGTGAATTGCTGACGGAAGTAACTGTCATCCTGTCCTCCCCACAACGTAGCCACACGTAATACACGCTGCTCCGTATCCTTGGCCTCACTTGCCGTACAGCCAGCAATCAGCGGCAGTGCTAGCGTCGCAGTAGCGATGACAGCCAGCACACGTTTTCCCCACATACTATTCTTCATTTCCCAGTTCCCCCTCTTAATTATCTTGGCGGTGTAATCACAATACGTTCACCGTCAAATTCCAATGTAGCCCGGTTATCAATGGATAAGGCCTCCAGATACTCTTTTGGCACCTGAAGCCGCCCTGCACGGTCAATAATGACAAATGCTTCGTGAATGTCCGGCATACCCGATTCGGACAAGTTATGCTCATCATCCAGATTCGGGTTGCGCTTCACAAACTCGGTACTGGTCAAGCCGTCCCGAATCGCAACGATCCGGTCTACCTTGCCAGCAAGCGTCAAGTCATGGGTAACGATGACAATCGTAACGCCCAGTTCCTTGTTCATTCTTCGGAAAATGCCCATGATTGTATCACATGTCTCGGAATCGACCGAACCGGTTGGTTCATCTGCAAGCAGAATTTTGGGACGATTGGATAATGAGATCGCAATCGCTACCCGTTGCTGCTCTCCTCCTGACAATTGATGCAATTTGTTATGCATCCGATCCTTAAGGCCTACCCATTCGAGCAACTGTTTCGCGTAAGCACGATCACGCTTGCCTCCCAGAATCATGGGAGTCTCTACATTTTCCAATGCAGTGAGATAAGGCAGCAAGTTACGACCGTTATTTTGCCAGATAAAACCTACCGTATGACGTTTGTATTCGACCAATTGGGCGTCTGTCATCTTGAGTAAATCCCAGTCTCCCACAACAGCGGTACCAGCTGTAGGACGATCAAGTCCGCCCAGAATATTCAGCAGCGTGGATTTACCGCTACCGCTGTTACCGATGATAGCCATCATTTCACCTTGATTGACAGTCAGGTTGAGACCCTGAAGGGCAACGACTTCCACATCGCTGGATTTAAAAATTTTGACAAGTCCTTCGCATTGGATCACGTTTACCTCTCCTCTCCCATTTTGACTGCCTGGTGAACTCGCAATCTGCGAATCTGCCAGAGCAACATCGTTGCACCAATGACCAGCATCACCACAGTGACCCCATACAGTTGCAACATATCCTGCTGTTCAAACACAATCCGGAATGGAGGTACCTGAGCAGATACATTATCCGTTGTTTGCAGGAATGGCAGGAATAAACGACTGGATACCTGACCAATACCAATACCTAGCAGGATCGACAGCCCCGCTGTGAACACCTGCTCCAGCAGCAGCATACCGCTTAGTTGTGCCCGGGATAATCCCATGGCCCGTAATACACCAAACTGTACAACACGTCCGGACAGGTTGAAGAACCAGTACAGCACGTATCCAATCAACGAGATAATAACCGATACCAGGAAACCAAGGCTCAGAATCCCGAATACACCACCTCGTGACGGGTGTTTACCCTGAGATACCAATTCGGTGCGGACGTCACGCACAGAAGATAACTCGATACCTTCCGCTGCGAGTTTCTCCATTAATGGAGCCACTTTGGCATCTGGTTCCATTTTCAACCATACCTCATAAGGAATCAGAGGCACCTGATCATAGATATAATCCAGATTCGCCACGAAGAATGGCATCTGATCCGGATACTGGGCTGGCCAGTAAGGAATGATCCCGAACACTACGAATTCAATCGCCTGTCCCTGTACACCCATGGAGACGAGATCTCCAGTTTTGAGTTTGAACTTGTCAGCAAATTTGGAAGAGATCAATACAGCCCCTTCGTATTTACCAAGCAAGTCAAGGTACTTGTAGGGATGTGCCGGAAACAGATCGTTGCGGAACCAAGCCACTTGAGCAAAGTCCACATTATCAATTCCGACCAGCATCCCCTGTCCGCCCGATTTACCAGAGACGATAATATTGCCTTTGGTCTGCAGCACTCGTGCTGCATGTTCCACACCATCTAATCTGCGGAACACTTCGAATGGAGGTTCGGAGTAGATGACTTTGGATGGCTGCGAAGAACCGCCGCCACCTGGAGCACCTCCACCGCCATTGCCTCCGCCGGAACCCCCACCAGCAGAACCTCCTCCTCCATTGCCACCACCTTGTTGACCTCCACCCGTACCGCCATTCTGTCCGGAACCACCGGGTTTAACCTCAGGTGTTCCTTCCCACACTGTCTGCATAATCACATCAGAACCATAACGGTACAAGGTACGCTCAGTTGAATTCAGATCAATCGTCCGAGCCGCAGCCGAGTTGTACACCCCAAGTCCCAATGTCAGTACAAGGAGGATCATCAGCGGATAATATGAAGAAGATGAACGCGATAACTGCGTTAATGTCAGATACAACGGGACCGGGAGAAACTTGCGACCAATCAACTGAATAAGCTTCAATATCCACGGGAACAAGCGCAGGAAGAATAGTCCAAGCGCAAAGATCGCGAGTGCGGGTACAAAGAACAAAAACGGCTGTACCTGCAACTGATCGGTTGTCATTCCAGTCTGAAAGGTCAACATCTGACGTTCATAGAACAGGTAGTATCCATATCCAGCAAGACCCAGCAACACCACATCCAGGAACCAGCGTTGCCATACCGGAGCGCGGTCTGTACGCGCTTGCCGCCGCTTGGCTGATACAATGGTTGCCCGTGCATAGGTGATCGCAGGGATAAGTGATGCGATGATTGCAACAAGGACCGCTGCTACGCCCAGGAAAATAGCTTCTTTGGATACACCGATTGGAATGGACTTCCGATCTACGAACGAGAGAAAACCACTTGCTGAACCGATACTCTTGGCCATAAACCAACCGAGCAACGGCCCAATAACCAGCGCAATAGCGCCTAGAAATATGCCTTCAAGCAGGTAGAGAGAGAAAATCTGCCGAGCTGAAGCTCCACGGCTGCGCAATACTGCAATATCACTCTCTTGCTTCTGTAATGACTGTCTGGCGTTCATCGCAATAAAATAAAAGACCATCGCAATCATCGGTGCTGCCAAGGTAAACAGCATCGTCTGCAATTGCAGACTCTGACTGCGGAACTGCTTGAGCAGATCACCGAAGGTAATGTCCACTTTCGTATCTTTCAACCGCTGATACAGATCGATATCCAGCCTTTCCAGCATGGAAGTCAGACCTGATAATTGGCTGGTTTGAATTTCTTTCAGATCAAAGGCATAATACCAGCGTGAATTTTGAAGTGGAATCCCTTTTTCCTTCAGTAAAACATCATTAAATACCGATTCATCCACATAAAGTCCATTCATCATGCCGTCAAATCCTTGTACCCAGTAAGGGCTGTTCGGATCATCTGCCTTGAAGGACCCCGTAATCTTCACACGTAACGTGATATCAAGACCGCTATACACCGGATATTCCAGAATATCGCCGATATGCAGATCGTTACGGTACATGCCTTCTTCCAGCATGACTGCCTCGATAATGTCGTCTTTAACCTGATTGCCAGGTTTCACTCCGGCAGAGTAATTCACCTGTGCATCCAGCCCACTCATCGTACCCAGACTCATACTGCGTACCCTGCTGGCATCCACTTTGGTTGGATCTTCCGGGCTCACCTCTGTGCTGCGTATAGATCTGGAATTCACATACGTATGAAAAGGAAAACCGATGTCGCGAGGAACATCCTCACGAATATAACGATCTACTTCGTCCAGACCCCGAGTGTCTGTCTTCACCCCACCAGGTGCCTGATAACTCATAAGTAACGAACCGGCTGGTAACCCTTCACTATTATCCTGCAGCGTTTGCGCGACGACCCGTTTCAACGCACCATCGGCATACATTGGAATACTGACGGTGAACGCTACCGCCACAATCAATCCGATCAGTGTGCTGAAGGTCATCCAGCGCGTGTTCCACATTTTGCGGAACAACAACCGAAGCAATGGCAGCCCCATTAGCGTCCCACTACTTTCTGGCCTACGGTCAGACCTTTCAGAATCTCGACATCTGTCGATGTCTGCTGTCCAACTTCAACGTCCACTTCACGCTTGCTGCCATCACTCTCCACGACTTGTACGTACGTTCTTGAACCGATGGAGCGTAAAGCGGATACAGGAATCACAATCGCGTTCTCGGTACGCTGCGTTACAATCGAGACTGATAGTGGTGTGCCACGTTCCACGCCTTTTGGCATTTTGGCAAGTGTAACGATAACATACTTATCCAGCGTTTCCTTGGTTGGAGGCGTACCGCCTTCACCCGCTCCTTCGCCACTGCCGCTTCCCGATGCTTCCACGATAGGCATAACTTTAATTTTGCCAGCGACTTTACCGGCTCCATTAATATCTACTTCTGCCTTCATCCCGGCTGAGAACTTCTCCATATCTTCCTTGGCAAAGGTTGCAGCCACAACCAGATTCGATGTATCCGCAATTGTAGCAATCGGATCATACGCTTTCACAGCTGCACCTTTCTCTACCTGCACAGCAATAACGGTGCCGCCAAACGGAGCAGTCAACGTGGCTTTTCCCAGTTGTTCCTCCAGATCAGCGAGTTCCTGACGTAGTTCTTCAAAAGCAATCGTTGCTTCTTCGAACTCTACCGGGTCCATCTCATCCTTCTTGCGGAGTGTTTCCTTCATTTGAACTTCGGATTTGCGAATAGCCAGTTTCTTGCCACGGATCTCCTTCTCTACACTCTCCACATCGAGGACAGCAAGAAGTTGACCCTTTTTCACTTTATCCCCTGGTTTAACATTCAACTCTTTGACATGCATGCCATCAAGCGTAAAGTACACCTTCTCTTCCCGCTGACTCATCATCTTGCCGCTGCCACTTACTTTTTTCTCCAACGTTTCCGTCCGGACTTCATATTCCGGTTTCTTGGAGATCGTTGGTGGTGTAATTGGCGGAAGCACTTCTTCCTCTGTTTCTGACGGCAGCAATGAGCAGCCGGACATCGTTGCAACCATTATCGCACCAAGTACAATAATCGCTGCGCGTTTCCCCCTCTTCGGAGCGGCCCCTTTACTCGATAAATCTGCCGTCCGCCATTTCATAAACATGGTCCGCAACCTCCAAAATTGTAGGATCGTGTGTAGTCATACATATCGTTACTTGTTCTACTTCAATAATATTGCGGAATACGGCCATGACCTGAGCGCCCATCTTGGAATCCAGTTCCGCTGTAGGCTCATCCGCAAGCAACAATCGGGGTCTATGGGCAATCGCCTTGGCTATAGCCACCCGTTGTTGCTCTCCCCCGGACATCTCGAAGGGCCGGTGCTTCACCCGTTTGGATAGTCCAACCAGGTCCAGACAGTGACCAACCCTGTCCTTCCACTCCGATCTCGGAACATCCGCCATTCGCAGCGACAGTTCTACATTTTCCCAAGCAGATAATAAGGGCATGAGAGCATATGCCTGAAAAATAAAACCAATCTCTTTGCGCCGCAAAGCGGTCCGCCGCCGGTCTCCCCAATCCTGAAGAGGCTGGCCGGAGAACAGAATGTCTCCACTTGAAGGCTGATCCAATCCACCGAGCATATTCAGCAGTGTTGTTTTGCCTGAACCTGATCGTCCCTTCAGCATGACCAGTTGTTGCGGATTCACTTCCATATCAATGCCTTTGAGCACATGGATGATACGACTGCCTGTCTGGAAACTGCGATGCACGTTACGCACCTCGAGGACAGGTCCATCATATGGGGGCAATATGTCTTTCTTCGGTTTAATCTGCTTCTGGGGTTCATCAATGGTAGTGACAGCAGCTGTAGCCACTTCATCTGAAGCGATTTCACTTTCAGGTAACGGAGGTTCACTCGTCGGGCGATCGTCTTCATTGTTGTATGTATTTTCTCCCGAAACCGTCGAGGTCTCCAGCTGTGCTTCCCCCTGTTGAGGTTCATCGCCTGACTGGCTCTTGGCAGGTCTTTTTCTGAGAAATAAATTCTTCATGCCAGCAATCACGCTCATCCTTTCTTGATATCCCGATCACTTCTTCAAAAAACCTAAAAATAGAAATCTGTTCCAACCTACACTGAATTATAAACGACCGATCACAACTAAAAGTTACAAGCTTTTTACAACGGTAGAGGGAAAAAGTTAATATTTTGATGAACAAACGAAAAAAGCACCCCAAAGTGCGGGATGCCTCTTGCATATTCCATGGTTTTGCCGCTATGACGGCAATCATTACAATTTTGATACCGTTCATTCATGAACATTTTTTCGAGGTATCAATGATATTATTTACCAAATGAAGAAGGATCTTCACGCCAGGATTTAAGCAACTCAAAGTCACTCTCCTGAATCGTTCCCTGAGCCAAAGCCACATCCATCAGCGCCGTGTAATTGGACAGCGTCTGAAGTGGAATTCCTGCGTCTTCGAATGCTTTAACACCTTTATCCAGCTGGTAGCTGAAGATGGCAAGTACGGCGAGCGGTGTTGCACCTGCTACGCGTACAGCTTCGGCTGCTTTGATCGAACTGCCACCTGTAGAGATCAGATCTTCGATGACAACCACTTTCTGTCCTTTGGTAATCAGACCTTCGATCAGGTTCTCCTTGCCGTGTCCTTTCGCTTTATCACGAATGTAGGCCATCGGCAGATTCAGTTTCTGAGCCACCCAGGCAGCATGCGGGATACCTGCAGTTGCCGTACCTGCGATAACTTCTGCATCCGGGTATTGGTTACGAATAATCGTTGCAAAGGCCTCAGCGATATCGTTGCGAATCTCCGGATAGGACATCGTTAAGCGGTTATCGCAGTAAATTGGTGATTTGATGCCGGATGTCCATGTAAATGGCTGCTGCGGACGCAATGCCACGGCCTTGATTTTCAACAGTTGGGAAGCAATATGATTCGGAATCTCATTCAGTTCGATCATGCGTTCAACATCTCCTTCAAAATGGTTTCTGCCGCTTCACGCGGATTGGGAGCGCCTGTAATGGGTCTGCCTACAACAATGTAATGACTGCCTCTGGAAATGGCTTCACCCGGCGTCAAGACGCGTGTCTGATCTCCCAGACCACTACCCGCTGGACGGATTCCTGGAGTAACGGTGTGAAAAGCACTGCCACACGCAGCCCGAATTGCGGGCACTTCCAGTGGAGAAGCAACAACCCCATCCAGTCCGGCCTCTTGGGCCAGTCCTGCATAACGGACCACAGCAGCTTCCACACTTCCCGGAATGCCAATCTCGTTATTCATCGTTTCCAGACTTGTACTGGTCAGTTGGGTGACTGCAATGATCTCGGGCTTGCTAAGGGAAGGATCAGCAGCTATAGCTGCCTCAGCACCTTCACGTGCAGCACGCATCATGAGGGCTCCACCTGCTGCATGTACATTGAACATGTCTACACCCAGACGTGTGATACTTTCAGCACCGCCACGAACGGTGTTGGGAATGTCATGCATTTTCACATCCAGAAAAACGGAGTATCCTTTGGATTTCAGCTCCCGAATAAAGTCCGGTCCTGCTGCGTAGAACAGCTGCATGCCCACCTTCAGATAGCAGGGAATACCTTCAAGAGCTTGTACCAATGCTTTCGCTTCTTCTGCTCCAGGATAATCCAGTGCCACCATCAGACGGCCAGCCATTTCATTGAAACTCGCTTGATTCATCACCAGCGCTCCCCTCCACTTGCTCATTTTTTCCGTTTTTGCCCGATATAAAGGACATCCCGCCAGCCCGCAGGCTGACTGATGTCCTTCATCAGAGAGTTATTATTTTACAAAGACAGGCATTGCTTCCGAAGAGAAGTTGATTGTTTGCAGCATGATCAGCAGCGCACGAATCGTATCCAATGAAGTCATACATACAATGCCGTTCTCTACCGCTTCACGACGGATACGGAATCCATCACGCTGCGGTGTTTTGCCTTTGGTGAGTGTGTTGAAGACAAAGTTTGCTTCGCCGCTACGGATCATATCCAGAATGTTCGGCGAACCTTCACTTAATTTGTTCACAGTCGTTACCGGAATGTTCGCAGCTTCAAGCGCAGCTGCTGTTCCGCCGGTAGCCATGATTTTGTAACCCAGTCTGTAGAAACCTTCGAGCAAAGGAACCGCTTCGTCTTTGTCTTTGTCTGCTACAGTCACAACAATCGCTCCGGTTGCCGGAATTTTCATTCCTGCGCCGATAAGACCTTTGAACAATGCTTTAGCGTAATTCGGGTCACGACCCATAACCTCACCTGTAGACTTCATCTCAGGTCCGAGGGTTGGTTCTACACGACGCAGCTTCGCGAAGGAGAAGACCGGAACTTTAACAGATACATGATCCGATTCAGGCCACAGCCCGTCAACATAACCAAGATCTTTTAGTTTCACACCCAGAATGGCTTGTGTTGCCAAGTTCGCCATCGGAATGTTGGTTACTTTGCTCAGGAATGGTACGGTACGGGATGAACGCGGGTTCACCTCGATAATGTACACTTGGCCATCATGGATAACAAACTGGATGTTGACCAAACCTACCGTTTTCAGTTCTTTCGCAATTTTGATTGTAATCTCTACAATTTTCTCTTTCAAATCCTGGGACAGATGTTGAGGAGGATATACCGCGATGGAGTCACCAGAGTGAACCCCTGCACGCTCGATATGTTCCATGATTCCCGGAATCAATACCGTTTCACCATCACAGATGGCGTCAACCTCAACTTCTTTACCCATCATGTAACGATCGATCAGGACCGGATGCTCCGGATTGATTTTAACCGCCTGTTCCATGTATGTCAGCAATTCAGCATCGGAGTATACAATCTCCATCGCACGACCGCCGAGTACATAGGAAGGACGAACCAGTACCGGGTAGCCCAGACTTTGAGCTGTTTCTACCGCATCATCAACGGAAATGACTGTTTTACCTTTTGGCTGTGCAATCTCCAGACGGGAGAGCAGACGTTCGAACTTCTTGCGGTCCTCCGCCTCATCGATGCTTTCCAGATCCGTTCCGAGAATGGTTACACCTGCATTACGCAGTGGTGCTGCCAGGTTGATGGCCGTTTGACCACCGAACTGTACGATAACCCCTACTGGTTTCTCCTGTTCAATTACGTTCATGACATCTTCGAAGAAGAGCGGTTCAAAGTATAGGCGATCTGATGTATTAAAGTCCGTAGACACCGTCTCCGGGTTATTGTTGATAATGACTGCTTCATATCCTGCTTTTTGCAATGCCCATACTGCGTGTACAGTAGAGTAGTCGAACTCGATCCCTTGACCGATCCGGATTGGTCCTGAACCCAGTACCACAACTTTTTTCTTGTCTGAAGGGATCACTTCATTCTCTGTCTCGTAAGTTGAGTAGTAATATGGCGTTGTTGCTTCGAACTCAGCTGCACATGTATCTACCATTTTGTACACTGGGCGCAGGTTCTCTGCCTCCCGACGAGTTCTAACTTCCGCTTCAGTTGTTAATGTGCCTCCAGGTTGACCTTGCGCACGCAGTTCAGCAATGGCACGGTCTGTGAATCCAAGGCGTTTCGCTTGATACAGAATGTCAGAAGACAACTCGGATTCTTCGCGAATGCGATCTTCGAATGCGATCAGACCTTCGATTTTGTCCAGGAACCACCAGTCAATCTTGGTCAGATCCTGTAGCTGTTGCAACGTATAACCTCTGCGGAATGCTTCGGCAATCAGGAAGATACGCTCATCATCTGCTTTGATCAGACGCTCGTTCAGGGTAGCTTCGTCCAGCGTTTCGGCATCCTTCAGGTAGAGGCGATGTACGCCAATTTCCAGGGAACGAACTGCTTTGTGAATCGACTCTTCGAATGTCCGGCCAATAGCCATTACTTCGCCTGTTGCTTTCATCTGAGTTCCCAGTTTACGGTTCGCCGAGATGAACTTGTCGAACGGCCAGCGTGGGATTTTGCTCACGATATAATCCAGCGTAGGCTCGAAACAAGCGTACGTTTGGCCTGTTACCGGGTTCACGATTTCATCCAACGTGTAACCCATGGCAATTTTGGCAGCCATTTTGGCAATCGGATAACCCGTTGCTTTGGAAGCCAGAGCTGATGAACGGCTTACCCGTGGATTTACTTCGATAACATAGTATTGGAAGCTGTGTGGGTCCAGTGCAAACTGTACGTTACATCCACCCTCGATGTTCAGGGCACGGATGATTTTCAGGGAAGCTGAACGCAGCATTTGATATTCACGGTCCGACAGAGTTTGGCTTGGTGCTACAACGATACTGTCGCCTGTATGAACCCCTACCGGGTCGAAGTTTTCCATGTTGCAGACAACGATACAGTTATCGTTTTTGTCCCGCATAACCTCATACTCGACTTCTTTCATGCCTGCAATGCTCTTCTCGACCAGACATTGCCCAATCGGGCTGTAACGAATTCCCGCTACCACCGTCTCGCGCAGCTCTTCTTCGTTCGCACAGATTCCGCCGCCTGTTCCGCCCAGCGTATAGGCTGGACGCACGATGATTGGATAACCAATCTCATTTGCAAATTCAAGTGATTCTTCAAGTGTCGTTACGATCACACTCTCAGGTACAGGCTGTTCCAGTTCACGCATCAGGTCACGGAACAGATCACGATCTTCCGCTTTCTCGATGGAAGTCAGCTGTGTTCCAAGCAATTTCACATTTTCACGTTCCAGCACGCCTGCACGTGCCAGTTCTACCGCCATGTTCAGACCTGTCTGACCACCCAGTGTTGGCAGCAAGCCGTCTGGACGCTCCTGACGAATGATTTGGGTTACAAAATCCAGTGTAATTGGCTCAATGTAGACTTTGTCAGCCATGTTTGTATCCGTCATAATGGTCGCCGGGTTGCTGTTGATAAGTACAACTTCCACGCCTTCTTCTTTCAGAGCCTGGCAAGCTTGTGTACCGGCATAGTCAAACTCGGCCGCTTGACCGATGACGATTGGACCGGAACCAATCACCAGGATTTTTTTGAGATCTTTGTTAATCGGCATGTTATTGTGCTCCTTTCACTGCGGCTGCCAATACGGCTTGACGCGGCTTTTGCGGGTTAGTGATCTTATGCTCGCGAATCATCTCGATGAAGCGGTCGAACAGATAGCTGTTGTCGTAAGGACCCGGGGCTGCTTCAGGGTGATATTGAACCGAGAATGCCGGGAAGGATTTATGTTTCAGACCTTCAATGGTCTTATCGTTATTGTTGATATGTGTAACTTCCAGGTCTGTACTCTTCACAGACTCTTCGTTTACGGTAAATCCATGGTTCTGGGATGTGATGAAGCAACGTCCGCTCTCCAGTTCTTTCACCGGGTGGTTTCCTCCGCGATGTCCGAACTTAAGTTTTTCGGTGTCTGCTCCTGCCGCAAGTGCGAACAACTGGTGACCCAGGCAGATACCGAAGATCGGGTATTCGCCAAGCAGTTCACTGATCATCTTAACTGCGTGAGGTACGTCTTTCGGGTCCCCAGGGCCGTTGGACAGTTGAATGCCATCCGGGTTCAAGCGACGAATCTCGTCTGCTGTTACATCGTGTGGAACAACAACAACGTCACAGTTACGTTTGCTGAGTTCGCGCAAGATTCCTGTTTTAGCACCGTAATCCACAAGCACAATACGCTCAGCCGTTCCCGGGCTGTTGTAGACATGCTCCGTAGAAGTCATTGGCACCTGGTTACGCAGCTCGGCGATGGTTGTGTCTCCCATCATCTCCAGCAGTTCTTCCACAGGCTTCGATCCTGTTGTGAGAATTCCCTTCATTGTGCCGTGGTGACGAATCCGGCGAGTCAACATGCGTGTATCAATTTCGCTGATTCCTACGATGCCGTATTCTTTGAGCAGATTGTCTACGCTGTATTCCGCACGCCAGTTGCTTGGCGTTGGCTCATGACGACGCACAACGAAACCGTGCACGTATGGACGAATCGACTCAAAGTCATCACGCGTAATACCGTAGTTTCCGATCAGCGGATACGTCATGGTTACGATTTGACCGCAATAGGAAGGATCCGAAAGCACCTCTTGATAGCCTGTAATTCCCGTATTAAAAACGACCTCACCTGTAGTTTCACCTTCAGCACCAAATGCTTTCCCGGTGAACAGTGTGCCGTCTTCCAACAATAATCTTGCCTGTGCCTGCATCCCATTTCACTCCTCTGTGTTTATCAACGTTGAATGCATTGGGGTTGAACTTTCTGGAAACTTCGTGCGGCTCCGTGGGCAGAAAACCCTTTGATCGCTGTTATCCCCGGATTACTTTGATCCCATTCTTCAAATGGAGTAATCCGGTGATAAAGGCGAACGCTTTGCTTCTTCGGGTTCTTTCTGCCCACTCCGCAGTTACGTTGGTGTCCAAGTTCAAAATAATGACATTCAACTTTGCTTGTTTCGTATGTTAGACTCTCGGCATGATTTGCCTCGAGTTAGTTGAAAAGATGTTACTGGTGTAAAAGTTGTAGATTAAGTTTTAGGGTTAGAGTTAAAAAGATTTGTTGTTTTTAAAAGTTAAGAGTTACTGTTACTAATTTATTAATTTGCTAAGTTACCGTTTTACTGTTGTACCGTGTTATGCCACACGCTTTTGCCATCCACCCATGTTTGTACGGCCCAGCCTTTCAGCTTCCAGCCTGTGAATGGGGTGTTTCTTCCTTTGGTTGCAAACGTTGCAGGATCAACTGCTTTTTCCTCGTTCAGGTCAATCATTGTGATATCCGCTGGTGCTCCTTCTTCCAGTTTGCCAGTATCCAGTCGGAATACGCGAGCCGGATCAGCTGTCATGCGTTTCACCAGGAAGTCCAAGCTCCACAGTCCTGTTTCCACAAACTTGGTGTATAGCAGCGGGAAGGCTGTTTCGAATCCTACGATTCCGAAAGGCGCCAGCTCCATGCCTTTGGCTTTCTCTTCTTCACTGTGTGGCGCGTGATCAGTTACGATCATATCCAGCGTGCCGTCTAGCAAACCTTCGATACAAGCCTGCACATCGCGTGGTGAGCGTAGCGGCGGGTTCATTTTCCAGTTGGCATCCATGCCCGGGATATCTTCATCCGACAACACCAGATGGTGTGGACATACCTCAGCAGTTACTTTAATGCCGATGGACTTCGCCAGACGAATCAGGCGAACCGATTGCTCTGTACTTACGTGGCAGACATGGTAATGAACTCCCGTTGCTTCTGCCAGCAGGATATCACGGCCAACGTGGATAGCCTCGGATTCATTAGGAATGCCTTTGATGCCGTGACGTTTCGAAAACTCGCCTTCCGTCACATATCCACCGACAACCAGTGAGTCATCTTCACAGTGTGCGATCACGGGCATATCCATACTAGCGGCGAGGCTCATGGCATCTTTCATCATTTGAGCATTTTGTACGCCTACACCGTCATCCGTGAATCCAATAGCTCCTGCTTCTTTCAAGGCGGAAAAATCGGTAAGTTCACGACCCAGTTCGTTTTTTGTAATAGCTGCATAAGGCAACACTTTTACCAGATCGGCTTCTTTGGCCTTATCCAGTACCAGCTTCACCACTTCCGGGCTGTCTGTTACCGGTCTTGTGTTTGGCATGCAGGCAATCGTTGTAAAACCACCTTGTGCTGCTGAACGGGCACCTGTCTCGATCGTCTCTTTGTGTTCGAATCCAGGTTCACGCAGATGCACGTGCATATCGATCAATCCCGGAATGACCAGTTTGCCTGATGCGTCTGTCACACTTTGCGCTGACTTTTCGGCATCCAGAACGGCTTGGTCTTCCAGACCAGCGATCTTTTTAATTTTACCTTCATCTATAATGATGGTTTTCCGTTCAAGTTCCCCTTTTTGGTTCAAGACGTTTGCGTTTTTTATAATCTGTAGCATAATTGCCCTCCGCTTCGGTTCTGTCCGGCTTACCAGGCAAGCCGGATGATTTTCTTTATCGTGTACTCTCTTATTGCTCTATAAGAACTACCGTACCGTCAGCCTATGACCCACAGCCAGACCCTGTTACAGTTTCATCGCACGTTCCATAACCGCCATGCGGATTGGAACGCCGTTTGCCATCTGCGGGAAGATCCGCGATGCTTCACTTTCCACAACCGCGTCATCTACCTCGACGTTGCGATTCACTGGAGCAGGGTGCATGATAATGGTGCTTGGTTTTAGGCGTGATGCCCGTTCTTCCGTCAATCCGTAGTGTTCGCGATAATCCTCAGCTGAAGTAATTAAGCCATGTTGATGACGTTCCAGTTGAACACGGAGCATCATGACTACATCTGCATCCAGCGCTTCTTCAAGACCAACATAAGGAGCATGCTCTGCGAGTTCCGGTGCCTGCATCGTTTGAGGTGCACAGAAGCGTACATCTGCACCAAACTTTTGCAGTGCCCACAGGTTGGAACGAGCTACACGGCTATGCAGGATGTCACCAATGATGGAAACACGTAAACCTTTCAGTTCGCCAAATGCTTTCCTCATCGTGTAGAGGTCCAGCAGCGCCTGTGTGGGATGCTCATTGTTGCCGTCTCCGGCGTTGACGAGTGGTACATTCACTTTCTGAGCCAGTTGTTGCAGAACCCCTGCCGGTTTCAACCGGATCACGCCTGCATCAATGCCCATCGACTCAAGTGTTCGTACCGTATCGTAGATGGACTCTCCTTTTTCCACACTGGATGCGGCTGCCGTAAAGTTCAGCACTTGTGCGCCCAGGCGTTTCTCTGCCATTTCGAAGGAGAAGCGGGTACGTGTGCTGTTCTCGAAGAACATGTTTGCAACGAAGCGTGATTCCAGTACAGGAACCAGTTTCTCTTTCTGCGCTTCCCAGTGAGCCGCTCTGTTCAGAATGGACTCGATTTCTCCTCGACTAAGTTCCTTCAGTCCAAGCAAGCTCCGGTCTCTCAATGCTGTCTGTGTAATCATCATGCTTGCTCCCCCCGGTTCTGAGTGATTTTGACTTCATCCTGTCCGTCCGTTTCCATGAGTGCAACTTCGATCTCCTCTGATTTGGAAGTCGGTACATTTTTACCGATAAAATCAGGTCGAATTGGAAGTTCCCGGTGTCCGCGGTCTGCGAGTACAGCCAGCTGAATGTTCTGTGGTCTTCCACAGTCCATCAGGGCATCCATCGCTGCGCGAATCGTCCGGCCGGTATAGAGCACATCATCGAACAAAATCACTTTTTTGTTATGGATCGAAAGTGATTCAGGTGTCATAATCAACATTTCCTTGCGATTCGCTTTATTTTCGTCCAAGCGGTCATCGCGGTAAGGAGTTACATCCAGTTCTCCCCAGGGGACTTTAGCGCCTTCGATTTCTTCAATCTTCGCGGCAATCCGTTCTGCGAGGTAAACCCCACGTGTACGGATACCGACCAGCACACAATCGTCGATTCCTTTGTTTTTCTCCAATATCTCATGGGCGATCCGTGTTAATGCGCGGCGGATCGCCGTCTCATCCATAATGACATGTGTCTCTGTGCTCATGCGTTCAGCCTCCTCAGGATTTCCCTTCAGCATCATGGCCCCGTGACGAGGAGAACAAAAAAGACTCCTTGCCGTGTTTATTGGCAAGGAGTCTCCGAACTTCAGACCGCTCTGAAGAAAGTTTACTCTCGGGGATGCATCGCTTCATTTGCCGCAGCAAAAAAACGATGTATCGTTCACGTTACCTTGCCAGTCTCACGGGACTGATTTAAAGGTGCTATTCATGTCGTTCATATTGCAGGACCTCACAGGGTTCTGTAATCAATATGTCCGTTTGTCTTCATGAATTATGACAGAAAGACAACCCCCTGTCAACACCTCACCATCGCAGGTGAAAACCCTCTGCTACGTTCTTCTTAGAATCAGCAGTTAGGCTGAAAAACATCCATGCACAATACATCTCATTGGTTATTCATAATTATACAACATTTCTGCATATTTATCCATAGGCAAATGAGAAATTTGATATAACCAAAATAAACCTTTGACTATGCTTATGTAGAGACAAAACACTTCTTTTTAGAAGAAACGGTGAGTTTCATTTACGCAATATATGAAAGCTCTGCATTAGGTCCAATTGAAATGGGTACAGTTTATAAACATGAACCCATTCATAGATGCTGCCATAATGCCGATATACATAAGATTCACAAATATGCTTCATAGAAATAAGATACGCCCTACATTTATGTACATTTAGGAGGAAGTCATGCGTCACATTTGGCACGTTTACAAAACAGACTGGTTACATATTCTGAAGGTTCCCACAGGTATATTTCTAATTGTGGCTATCATTTTACTGCCCGGGGTGTATGACTGGGTCAACGTGAAGTCCGTATGGGATCCGTACAGTAACACCCAGGGGATCAAAATTGCAGTGACAACCGAGGACAAGGGTGCGACTGTTGAAGGAACCAATGTTAATATCGGAGACGAACTGGTATCCAGCCTCAAACACAACGAAAAGCTGGGCTGGACTTTTGTGGACCAGGCTGAGGCAAAACGAGGTGTACAAACTGGAGAGTATTATGCTAGCCTGCTCATTCCCGGAGACTTTTCGTCCAAAATTACAGGTATCGTTGATGGGAAGCTGGAGCGACCGGAAGTAATCTATACCGTTAATGAGAAGGTGAATGCCATTGCTCCTAAAATCACAGGCTCTGGTGTATCTGCCATAACAACACAAATCAATGAAAACTTCACTGAAGCCGTCAGTGAGGCCGTTCTAACCAAGTTGAAGGAAGCCGGGGTAGAAATTAACGCCCAGCTTCCAACTTTGCGCAAGATGGAGAATGGCATTTTCACACTGGAGAAAAATCTCCCGGCCATTCAAGCCGCAGGTCAAAAGGTACTGGAAGTGGAAAAAGCCATGCCTGAGATTGTAAAAGATGCTCAAAAGATCGTTGAAATCGAGAAAAAACTGCCTGAAATCAATGAAGCGGCACAGTATGTGCTCAAGGTGCAGGAGTATTGGCCACAAATTAATGATGCGGCTTCCGAAGTGCTAGCTATTCAAGGGCGGATACCGGATATACAAAAAGCAGTAGAACGCATTCGAGAAGTCGATGAAAACTTTGGTCAGGTATCCGGTGTCATCCAAACAGCCCTGGATAAAACCAACAAAGCTCTGTCTATCGTAACGGCCGCAGAACAAGATCTGGACAAAGTATCACAAATCGCTGGCAACGGGATTGAGCTGGCCCAAGGCTTGAATCAATTTGTAGATTCTAGTGAAGAAGCGTTTCAGGCTATTGGCCCAACGATCCGCCAAAATCTGCTGCTGGTGCAGCAAATTACTAACGCTGCTGGAGACGTATTTGCACAATTGCAAAATTCGGATCTCGAAAACCTTCCTACAGCAGAAGATCTCGACCGGATTGCTTCGCGTTTAGGGATTGCGGTAAAACTAGTCGACAGTATGGCAGAACTACTGGGCAAAATAGACAACTTGCTCCCAAGCCATCCACTTGCTGATAAAATTACGCAGCTGAACTCCGTTTCAGATAAACTTCAGTTGCAAATCCGCTTGGCTGGGATTATCAGTGATGCCATTCGTCGCAATACAACTCCGCCGACAGACGTCATCGCTCAGTTAAATGCTCTCTCGAAGGACATTAGCAGCGGGATTGGCAATATCTTAAACACCTATGAAAGTGAAATATCGCCTGCACTTGCAGCTGGTGCGGATAAGCTCAGGTCTGTCCTCTCCACTTCAGCAGAAACTCTACAAGGTGCAAAAGATCGAATTCCTGATATTGCGGACATTCTCGCATCGGCCAAAGAAGGGATTACGTTTGGGCAGACCGAGTTGACAAAAATCCAGAGCGACTTGCCTCAAATACAATCTAAGATCCATGAGATATCAGAAACACTCGCGAACAAAAGTGAAGGTTTTATCCAAGCTTTGAACACCGTGTCTTCATTAATTCGAAATGATCTGCCCAAGCTGGGAACCAAACTGAACGAAGCGGCTGATTTTGTTCGTAATGATCTGCCTAATGCCGAGAAACAGATAGGCAAGGCATCCGATTTTGTTCAGAACCAGCTTCCGGAGGTCGAAAAAGGAGTACATCGTGTTGCCACGCTGGTACGTGATGATCTGCCAGCATTGGAAAGTGCCATCAGCAAGGCTGCAGACAAACTTAGGGAAGTCGAAGGTAATAACCAGTTTGCCGAACTTGCCAAGCTTCTGCGCGGCGATATCGAAGAAGAGAGTGCTTTCCTTGCAAGTCCGGTGAAAATCAAGGAACAACAGCTTTACCCGATTCCGAATTATGGATCGGCCATGTCACCATTTTATGGCGTGCTGTCCTTGTGGGTTGGCTCAACACTGCTGATTTCTCTGCTTCGTGCCGAAGCTGAGAATCCAGAGGGCAAGTTCCGGGGATATGAGTTATATCTTGGACGTCTCGCTACTTTTCTGACCATTGGGTTACTTCAGGCGATATGCGTCACCCTGGGAGATATCTTAATCTTGGGTACCTATGTCGCAGATAAACTGTGGTTTGTCCTGTTTGCCATGCTGGTGAGTGCCGTATTTGTCACCATAACGTACACTCTGCTTTCCGTTTTTGGGAATATCGGAAAAGGGATCGCCATCATCTTCATGGTGTTTCAGTTCTCCAGCTCCGGCGGTACGTTCCCAATCAGCATGACATCACCCTTTTTCCAGGCATTAAATCCGTTCATGCCCTTCACGTATGCGATCAGTCTGCTGCGTGAGTCGGTCGGCGGCATATTGTGGTCTACTGCCATCAAGGATATTCTGTGGTTGTGTATGTTCATCGCGCTGAGTCTCATTGTTGCTCTCGCTTTGAAACGTCCACTCAGCAGTCTCACCAAACGTTCAGCCGAGAATGCCAAGAAGACCAAAATTATTGCTTAACTCTTTTGCTGGACACTAAATAAGAAAAGGCCATTGGACTTTCCATCCAATGGCCTTTTCTTATTTCATTATATAAATCGATACATTTTGATTATTTCACTGAGCGTTCCTGTTCCAACTGATCATAAGATTGCTTGATTGTTGTTAATGTTTCTACATGGCGATAGATGTTGTTACTTGCTGTAACGATAACACATAACATGATCAAGCCTATAGCCACTTTTTTCCCCAATCCCGGACGAAGGCTGATGACGAAACCTCCACCCAACAGGAAGAACGCAAACAGATAATGTCCCGCATACAGGTACATATCGTATTGAAACACAGCCAGACCAAAGCCCACTACGACATGAAGCAAAAAGGCAAACAGAATATATGGCACAAGGGTCCACACTTCACGTTCACGAATGCCCTTAATGAAGCCCATGAGTGCCAACAGTAAAATAAAGATACCTGTAATCTGCACATAGACTGGGTTGGAACGGGATAGATCCGTAACAAAGGCTGCCATGCCCGGGTCTAGTAAATGCATCTTCGGTGTCAGTATCGGATTAATAGTTAACATATTCAATGCTTTCCAGTGAACAGCGAACTGGAATGGCGTTGCATAGCTGGTTCCACCATTTTGAATGCCCAACAGCCAGTTACTAACCCAACTGCGACCTCCAAAGGCAACATACTGAATACCAGTTAATACGACGATGATCAGAACCGCCAGTGCCATGATGCCGATGTATTTTTTCAAATTCGCCTTATTGCGCCATGCATGCATATTGAAGAATGTGGCAGCAGCAAATGGTACGATATTGGTCGAGGTTAGTCCAAAGTTAATCGATGCAAGCAATGCATTAGGTACATAACGTACGTCCTGACGCTCACGAGTATACTGCATGTAAACCACTGAGAACAGAATAAAGAACTGTACATACGGATACGAATCCGGGATCAACGCGGTATACATCAGGTAGGAACTGAAACCAAACAACAAAGCGAACAACAGCGGTGTGATGGTCGGCTTGTCTTCTTTTTGACTCAGGAATAGATACGCCAGCACCACTGAACCCGCATTCACCAGCGATTGCAGGATTAGAAAGAACCAGTTGCCTCCCAGCAGCTTCGCTACAGCCGCAAGGGTGACTGCCAGAAAGGAAATCAGCGGATGGATCACGGAAGAACTGTTGTCCCCATAATACATTGAAGGATCAAAGTTGAATAAGTTGATTGGAAACAGCGTTGTATTAAATGGACTATACGCCCCAAGCAGTTCTGCATTATTTTCTATGTACAGAACATACGAGCCGTTCATTAAACCATAGAACAGAGCAAATCCCGCAAACAGGTAAAAGGCTGTCCAGTTGGCTCTTCGATTATAAAATAAGTAATCTAAAAAGTTCATGCTTTCATTTCACATCCAATAAATTTTATAGTGCTCGTGTAAATAATCTTTAGTTCAACTTAGAACACCAATAAACATAGGCCACCCATAATACATGCCACACCTATCCAGCGTAAAGGGCCCACCGTCTCTTTAAATACCAACATAGCAATGATTAGGGTCCAGACATACGTTAACGCGTTCGCAGGCAGGACAACGGTTAACGGAAGAAACTTCAACAATACAATATTCAGCAACGCACCCGTTCCGTAGAATCCGAGCCCCATGAGTACATGCAGACGATTGCGACTAGTAGCATAAGCTTTCAGTCCGGCCCCGCCCAGTGCACCACACAACGTCATGACAATTAATACGGCAACCATCCAGCTATCGATCAACACTGGTTAACGTCACCCCGATTCCAAGCAACATAACTGCCGCCAGCTTCTGCACCGTAATTTCTTCCCCAAGCAAAAAATATCCATAGATTAAGGCAAACACGTAACTGGCACACATCAACGGATAAGCAACAGAGAGTTTTTCCAGAGCAAAAGCTTTAATCATCAAAATCGCTCCAAGTCCATAACACAAAAAACCAACACCAAGGTAGATCCACTCGGTTAGTCCCCATTTCCAGAACAATTGACCCGTTGCTGTCAGAAAAGCGGAAACGAGCATCAACCATTTACCGGTATGACGCGATTTTATTTCCCCCACGTTAATGCCTCCATGTCCGGAACACGCTTGTTAATAAAGTATCGTTGACTTACAAGCTGCATGACTGGAAGGTCGGATAAGGAGTCCGAGTAGGAACATGACTGGTCATAGTCAATGACCATATTCTTCTCACTCAGATAAGCCTGAATTCGGCGTACCTTCTCTTCCCCTTTGCAATTGCTGCCATCAACTCTGCATGTGTAACCATTCTCATGACGGACAAGTTCAGTTCCTATCACATGATCCACCCAGGGAAAATTATTAAAGTATTTCATATAGGCATGCGGAGATGCAGTTACCAGCAAGACATGATAACCTGCTTCTTTGCGGTGTTGCATCTCTACACTGGCCTCGGCAAAAATGGACGTACGCAAACGAGTATCAAAGAAATGTTCGAGATCTTTTTCAGACATACGCTCAATTTCTTGAAAGTAGGATCGTTTGACTTGTTCAACCGTCATGAAGCCTGCCTTGAATAACACGGTATGTAATGCGATGACAGGTAATCTCCATACCTGCCACGGGTAACGGCGAACACCGTAATGCACAAATTGAAACATGGAATCACTGCGTATGATCGTTTTATCAATATCAAAAATGGCGACTTTCGTGCTTTTCACCCTGATCCCCCTCAGCCTTTATTCAAAGATTGCAAAGATTGTAACAACACTTATCACATACAACATAACCGTAATTAATATGGGCTTGTCCTCAAACAGCACCCGATCGGGCGAACCTCCCTGGTTCTTCATATGGATCAGATACAGATAACGGAACATGCCGTAAATAACCAATGGAATCGTCCACATGAGATGGATGGTACGATCTGAAGTGAATGTGAACAGGGAATAACTGATAATCGTAGCTGTCGTCACAATCGTATTGAATTGATCCAGTAATGTAATGGAGTAGTTATCCAAAACCTTACGGTGTGATCCTGTATTTCCCTCAAGCAACGTAAGTTCATTTCTGCGTTTGCCAATGGCCAGAAATAACGACAACAGCATTGTACAGATCAAAAACCACGGTGTGAACGGCACATGGATCAGCACACCACCTGCAATCGCACGAAGTACAAAGCCGGCTGCAATGGTCATCATGTCCAGGATAACGAGATGTTTCAGTACAAATGAATACGAGACATTCAATAAGAAATAGACGATACATAACACCCCAAATAGAGGGTTCATCATGAAGGCCGTTCCTACGGAAAGGATTAATAGAATAATGCCAAACAACAACGCATGAATCGGATTCACCTGCCCAGAAGCCATAGGACGATACTTTTTCACCGGATGCTGTCGATCCCTGTCCCGGTCTACAAAGTCATTCAAAATATAAACACAGCCTGCAACAAGGCTAAATAGAATAAAACCAAGCAACGTCGCAAGAATGGTTTCCGTCCGAATCTCCTCAAAAGAGAATAGTAACGCAGCAAATAACAGCAGATTTTTGGTCCACTGTTTGGGTCTTAACAATCTGATTAATCCTGACACTGTACTGCCTGTTCCTGTAGCCGGTGAGGACACCGTACTTGTTCGTGATGATAACAATTGTAATAACTCCCTTCAAAAACAACTTCTGTATATAACAAATAACGTAAAGATCTAATCATATGTTGCTTGTATAATTTTGTAAAGGGAGTAAATGAAAAAAATCTAATATGGGCATAAAAAAAGAGACCGTTTCCGGTCTCTTCGTTAGTACAAGTTTAATCTATGTGTACAACAATTAAAATTCGAATTGCACGTCGCTCAGACGACTTTTGATCTCAGCAATAACACGTTTCTCTTCCTCTTCACCCTTCGCTTCAAAGGTTACGGAGAAACGAACAAAGTTACCAGCATCATCCCAAGGTACGGATGAGATCAATTTCTCACGGATCAGGAATTGGGAGAAATCTTCGCCAGATTCGAAACGACGTCCACCAACCACACCTTTTGGTGCTTCAACATACAGGAAGAATGAACCTTTAGGTTTTTCAGCCTGGAAGCCCAGTTCGTTCAATGCGGCAACGAGCATGTCGTGACGACGGGAATATTTCTCTGCAATTTTTCCCGTAATTTCAGGGTGATTCAATCCGTAAGCAGCAGCCTTTTGAATCGCGATGAACTGACCGGAGTCATTGTTGTCCTTCACGTCACTGAATGCTTTGACTACAAGCGGGTTACCCGCTACGAATCCGATTCTCCAACCCGTCATGTTGTAGGACTTGGACAGAGAGTGCAGCTCTACGCCAACATCCTTCGCACCAGGTACCGACAGGAAGCTGAACGGTTTTTTGCCATCATACGTCAATGCTGCATATGGAGCATCATGTACAACCACAACATTGTATTTCTTAGCCCATTCCACAACTTCAGTGAAGAACTCCACCGTCGCGCTTGCGCCTGTTGGGTTGTTCGGATAGTTCAGGTAGAGCAACTTCGCACGTTTTGCGATGTCTTCCGGGATAGCCGTCAGATCAGGCAAGAAGTTGTTCTCTTTCGTCAATTGGATGTTGAACACTTCTCCACCCAGATACTTCGTATGTGTACCCATAACCGGGTAACCTGGAACGGTCATAATCGTCACATCACCCGGATTGATGAAGCATGAAGGCATCATCGCCAAAGCCGGTTTGGAACCAATGGAGTGTACGATTTCAGTATCTGCATCAATACCTTCTACGTTGAATACGTTTTTCAGGTAAGAAGCAGCAGCAGCCTTGAATTCAGGAATACCATTGTCGGCATAACCACGGTTCTCAGGTCTGGAAGCTTCTTCTGCGAGTGCAGCCACAATGCCTGCATCCGCCATTTCGTCCGGTTCACCTACACCAAGGTCGATCAGTTCCACATCGGGAAAATCTTTTTTGGCCGAAGCTTTGGCGCGTTTGATTTTCTCGAATTTATAAATGTTCGTGTCTTTACCATAGTTGGAGCCACCGATACGGTCGGCAAAATTAGTCTGAATGTAAGTTTCTTGATATTTATCGATACTCATAACGTTGTTCATCTCCTCATTTGACGCAAATTTCTACACTTTAATATGAAGCATTTGCGTGATCAAAGCCATGGACAAAGTATCCGAACATTTGTACTTTCTTGGAACTGTTAACGACTGCGCAGCGAGGCAAGCACGTCTTCCATATCTTGCGGAATCGGAGCTGAAAATTCAAGGTATTCTCCCGTTGTTGGATGCACAAATCCAAGAATAGCCGCATGAAGAGCCTGTCCTTGCATTTTGATGCCTTTATTCCGTCCATAAGTTGGATCTCCTACAAGCGGGTGACCAATAAATTTCATGTGAACCCGAATCTGGTGAGTACGTCCTGTCTCCAGTTTCAATTCCAGCAAGGTGTAATCATTAATTCGCTCTGTAACGGTAAAATGCGTAACGGCATGTTTACTGTTACGTTCTGTGACCGTATACATTTTGCGGTCATTGGTATCGCGTCCAATCGGTGCATCAATGGTGCCTTGATCATGATTAAGATGACCATGAACGAGCGCAATATACCGTCTGTTCACCGTATGTTCCTTCAACTGAGCAGCCAGTGATGCATGAGCACGATCGTTCTTGGCAGCCATGATCAGACCGGATGTATCCTTATCGATACGATGCACAATACCAGGACGCAACTCCCCATTAATACCCGAGAGGTCTTTGCAGTGATGCATAAGTGCATTAACGAGCGTACCCGACGTATGTCCTGGTGCCGGATGCACCACAAGACCACGCTGTTTGTTAATCACGATCAGGTCGCTGTCTTCATATACCACTTCCAGCGGAATATCTTCGGCAACGATCTCAACGGCAGCCGGTTCAGGAATCTGTAGTTCAACAAGATCACCTTCGGATAACTTGGCATTGGCTTTGACAACAGCACCATTTACCGTAACCATCCCGTCTCCGATCCACAATTGAACCTGGGAGCGAGATACGTTATCCACAGCTTCCGTAATATATTTGTCAATTCGTTCTTTTTTATGTTCAGCGGCAACGGTCCATTCCATACGTTCATTGCCATTCATTAGTTCTTCGTCGTTAATCTGTTCCTTATTCGGATTACTCATGATGTTCATTCCCTTCAATCTTCGCGGCTGCTTTTTCGCGCCGTCCTTCAAGCAACGTCTCCACAATGATCAACGCTACACCGATGCAGATTGCCGAATCGGCGATGTTGAAAATGGGGAACGTGTAACTTCCGAAATTAAGTTGTACAAAATCTACAACTTCTCCGGTCAATGCCCGGTCAAGGAAGTTGCCAATTGCTCCACCAAGCACCAAACTAAGCGCCACAGGCAGCAATTTGTGCGGGGTATCTTTTACCTTTTGCAAATACCAAATCAAGGCAACGACCACAATCAACGTAACCACGATAAAGAACCAACGCTGGTCTTGCAGAATGCCAAATGCTGCTCCTGAGTTACGATGTGATGTGATGACAAAGAAATTGCCGATGACCGGAATTTCTTCTCTGAGTTCCATCCGGGTTGCAATCAGATACTTGGTTCCCTGATCCAATAAAAATACGATAAAAGCGAGGATATAATACACCACGTTTGTTTGTCACTCCGTTCTTGTCTTTTCCAAACGATACCAGGCTTACGCCAGACTTGTTTATTGTAGCACAGCTGTTTGGAAATCGTCCACGACGCCTACATCGCAATGTTGATGGCAAAAACGATAACATTTCCCTTCTGTAATCTTGCCCTTAATGGCACATCCTACAATAGAGTCAAAATCCGGATTCCAACATGAACGCAGAAAGGGGAAAATCATGTCACATTTTACTGCCGAACAACTGCAATTTTTACGTTCCCAACTGATGTCCGATAAGCGTGATATTGAACATAGACTTTCGGAAAACGAGCATTATGGCCTTGGAGATTCCCTTAAACTACAGACAGGTGAATTATCACCAATTGATAACCATCCTGGCGACATAGCTACGGAGGTGTATGAACGTGAGAAAGATATTTCCCTGCTAGAACATGATGAATTCCAATTGGAACGAATCGATTCTGCACTGCACTCCATCGAAGAAGGACATTACGGTACATGTGCGGTCTGCCAGCAACCCATCCCTTATGAACGCATGGAAGCTGTTCCCTACACCAAATACTGCAAAAAACATCAACCGGAAACCGTTGTCTCTGAGAACCGTCCTGTAGAGGAAGAATTCCTCGCCCCGGCATTTGGTCGAACCAGTCTGGACGAGCGTGATGATCAAAATGGCTTCGATGGTGAAGACACCTGGCAGATTGTTGAAAGCTGGGGCACATCGAACTCACCAGCCATGGCTGAGGGACGTGATATCGACAGCTATGATGTTATGGCGATTGAAGCAACCGATGAAGTGGAAGGCTGCGTTGAAGCGTACGAAAGCTTTGTTGCCACGGACATCTATGGTCATGACGTCTCCATCGTGCGCAACCGACAATATCGTCAGTACCTGGAGAACCGTGAAGGCGAGGGTCTGTTAGAACCGGATATGGAGACGGATGACAGTTACTAAAAGCACTTTGATATCATTCACCTTCAATCGCTAATCGCTTAGTACGTGTTCATATCAAGCTGACGCTGGACAATGCGCACAATATCAGCGATGTAATCTCCAACAATGGGAAGATTGAGCGCCCCAAGTAGCTGCAAAACGTAAATAATCGTTGCTGCAAAAAAGGTAAACCCAATCGCAATCCCCACACCTCGTGCGGCTCCAGACAACAGGTTAAGTCCGATCAATTTCCATGGCCTGTTCAGCAATTCTGTGTATTGCGCTATTCGTGAACGTTCCAGTTCATTCGCCAGACGGTTCGTCAGGGTATGTAACTCCTCAATTTTGTCATGGGAATTGAGATTATCTGATGTTGATTGTTGTGAAGTGGATGCGGTTTGCTTGTCATGTTCGCTCATGTTTTGGTCAGTTCCTTTGATCAATATAGATTGACTGCACTATAGAATCATTGCCTTTTTGCTTAAAAAACAAACGAGCCCAGATACAGGGAATATGTCCCTGCCTCTGCGGCTCGTTTGTTTATACTCTATATTCTATCCCTGTTGAATGAGACATGCTCCGAATTACGCTTCGATGTAAATACCGATCGATTTGCCTCCGGCTTCAACACGTTCCATGGACTCATTCGAGCCAAATGTAACTTCAGTTACGAGAACATTTTCACGCAACACATCATCAAACGCCTGAATAGCTTCCTGAAGGGATGCATCCACATCCAGTGTCAAACGTACTCTTTTCTCAATTGGCAGGTCCAGTCGTTTCCGGGTATCCTGCACAGCACGAACCACTTCACGGACCCAACCTTCCTGTTCCAAGGCTGGCGTGATTTCGGTATTGAGCGCAACCGTCAGACCGTAACCTGATGCTGAAGCAAAGCCTGATTTGGCCTGTTTATCAACCAATAATTCTTCGCTCGTTACTTGCAGCTCTTCGCCTTCCGGTGAAACGATGTTCAGTACACCTTCCGAAACCACTTTACGCGTCTCATCGGCTGACATTCCCTTGAAGAAGTTTTGCAGGAATCCTACGTTTTTACCGTACTTCTTACCTGCAACCTTCAGGTTCAGCTTCAATGTAAAGTCAACGAATTCCGCGTCATTATGCTCCGTACGGATTCCTTTTACATTGATCTCTTCCTTGATGATCTCTTCGTAACTTGCCAGGTCAAACCCTTTATCCAGAGAAACGATCAATTCGGACAGTGGCTGACGTGTCTTGATGCCTGTTTCGTTACGAACGTTACGGGCAAGTTCAACCACGCGGCGAGCCGTCTCCATATCCTGTTCCAGTCCTGCATCAATTAGCGATTCATTAGCTACCGGATAATCTTCCATGTGCACACTCTCGCCTGTTGCAAGGTTCAGATAGATATCTTCTGCCAACATCGGTGTAAACGGAGCAACCAGTTTTGCAGTAGTCACCAACACCTCAGTCAATGTGCGGTAAGCGTCCAGTTTATCCTCTGTCAGGCCACTTCCCCAGAACCGGTCACGGGAACGACGGATATACCAGTTACTCAGCTCATCAACAAATGCTTCAATTGCTTTGGAGGAGTTCAGATAGTCGTTAACCAGCAACGCTTTTTCTACAACCAGGATCAGGCTGTTCAGCCTCGACAGAATCCAGCGATCCAGCTTGTGTGCGGACAGTTGGAACGGGTGCTCCTGTGGATCAAAACCATCAATAGTGGCATAGAGCGTCAAGAATGCATGGGTGTTAACCAGCGTATCCACCATTTTGGATTTGGCTTCGCCTACGATACCTTTAGAGAAACGTTTACTGTTCCACGGTGCACTGTCAGACAACAAAGCCCAGCGGAATGCATCTGTACCGTATTCTTCAATCACTTCCCAAGGATCGATAACGTTACCTTTGGATTTGGACATCTTCTGTCCGTTCTCATCAAGAACGTGTCCTGTAGCCATAACTGCTTTGTAAGGCGCTTTGCCTGTCAAAAGGGTAGAAACCGCAAGTAAGCTGTAGAACCAGCCACGTGTCTGGTCAATCCCCTCACAGATCATATCAGCAGGATACTGCTGTTCGAATACTTCTTTATTTTCAAATGGATAGTGCTGCTGGGCAAACGGCATGGAGCCGCTGTCGAACCAGACATCGATCACTTCCGGTGTACGTTTCATTTCATATTTGCCACAAGAGCTCATGACTTTAACGTCATCCACATATGGTTTATGCAATTCAAGATTCTCAGGCACATCACCTACCGCACGGGCACGCAATTCTGCAATACTGTGTGGAGCAAATTGTTCGCCAGTCTCCTCGCACACCCAGATGTTCAGCGGAGTTCCCCAATAACGATCACGGCTGATATTCCAATCCACCAGATCCTCAAGGAATTTCCCGAAGCGACCTTCACGAACGTGACCGGGGTACCAATCCACTTCACTGTTGTTGGCAATCAATTGGTCCTTGATGGCTGTTGTTTGGATAAACCAGCTATCCATTGCATAGTACAGAAGCGGTGTATCACAACGCCAGCAGAATGGGTAGCTGTGCTCATATTTTTCTTTGCTGAACAAACGTCCATGCTCAGACAGATATCTTACGATATCAATATCACAATCCTTCACGAAACGTCCGGCAAAGTCAGTAACCTCAGCGACAAATTTACCTTCCAAGTCCACCATGTTCACAAAGCTGATCCCATTCTCACGGCATACCCGGTAGTCATCTTCACCATGGGCAGGAGCCATGTGTACGATACCCGTACCACTTGCATCCGTTACAAAGCTTGCACCCAGAATGATGTTGGCTTTCTCAGCCTGTACGTAGTTGAACGGAGGATCATACGTTTTGCCAACCAGATCGGCACCTTTCAGTGCACCGATGATCTCATACTCACCCTTGGCATCTTTCATCACTTTTTCAACCAGATTGGTTGCCATGATGTACACTTCATCACCTTGACGAACACGGGAGTAGTCCATATCCGGATTCACGGCAAGTGCAACGTGTGAAGGCAGTGTCCAAGGTGTTGTCGTCCAAGCCAGTACAAATTCTCCGCTGTCATTCAGTTTGAATTTCGCTGTAGCACTCAGATCTTTGACGTCTTTGTACCCTTGTGCAACTTCATGGGAACTCAGTGTTGTCTGACAAGACGGACAATACGGGCTCACACGGTGACCACGATACAGCAGTCCTTTCTCGTGGATCGTCGCCAGGATATTCCATACGCTCTCGATGTAGTTGTTATCAAGGGTGATATATGGGTTATCCATATCCGTCCAATATCCGATGCCTTCCGTCAGGTCACGCCATTGTTGCTCGTACTCGAATACGCTCGCTTTACATTCGTTAATGAATTTCTCCACGCCGTAATCTTCGATTTCCCACTTGTGGGAGATGCCGAGCTTCTTCTGTACACCCAGTTCTACAGGCAGACCGTGTGTATCCCAGCCCGCTTTACGAACGACACGGTAACCCTTCATTGTGTTATACCGTCCAACGAAATCCTTGATTACACGTCCCAGTACGTGACCGATATGTGGTTTACCGTTTGCTGTAGGCGGCCCTTCATAAAATACGAAGTTAGGCTTGCCCTCACGATTTTCAATGGATCTTTTGAATGTATTCTCGGTTTTCCATTTATCTAACACGCGTAATTCTCTGGCACGTGCCTTCTCTTTGACGTCAACTCGTTGCATGATGATTATCTTCCCTTTCTTTGGTTGGATTGTGGACCGTCCACAAAAAGCGTTTCAATCCCCCTAAATCCCCCTTGCCAAGGGGGACCCCATAGGCGCTCCGCCCTCTGGACACCCGGGATGGGTTGTCGGTGGGGGATCGGTTGCGCTTATGGGCGAGGGGTGGATGTGCGTAGTGGCGGCCATTTTGCGGCTGTTCCCTGCGTGAACGCCGCATGGCCTTACCGCGAGGCGGGTGTTGCCGGGTGCTTCGCTCCCCCGGCGGGCGGCTCTCTCCTTGAGGTCCCTTCGGGCCTCATGCACGTTCGCCTTTGCAAACCCTGATTGCCGGGTGCTTCGCTTTCCCGGCGGGTGGCTCTCTCCCTGAGGTCCCTTCGGGCCTCATGCACGTTCGCCTTTTTTGGACACAAAAAAGCCCCGTCCCTGGAAAGGGACGAGGCTATACTCGCGTTACCACCCTAATTCTGTTCATCACAAACCACATCCAGGCAAGCCTGGGTATGCTCTGTCATCAACAGCGCTTATGCCCCGCTATACTACCGCAGGGTGCCGTTATAACGTACGGCTTACGGTTCAGCTTACACACGGCAATCAAGATCACCGCTTCAGCGTCACTTCTCCGGGGAGATATTCGGCTATAACTCATCCATTGGTTTGCACCAACCACCAACTCTCTGAGGGATGAGATCATAACGTACTGAACCCGTCATGGAATCACTATTCATTATGAATATAGTTATAGCCTCTTTGCAGACAAAAGTCAACCAGGCGACAGACTAATAAATTTCTTTCATCTCCCGCTCACGGTCACGCACTTCCTGCTCCCGGCTCTCCAGCACTTCCCAACCATCCTGAGTCAACAGTTCAAGCTGCGCTTCAACAAGCGTGCGGAAACGGGCACGATAAATCGATGCCTGCTTTTTCAGTTCTTCCACTTCCAAAGCAATTTTACGTGATTTGCCCAGCGATTCGTTCACGATCCGGTCTGCATTTTTCTCTGCTTCCTTCACGATCAACTGCGCTTCTTTCTTCGCATTGTTCTTCACATCATCAGCAGCTTCCTGCGCAATGATGATCGTTTTGCTAAGCGTCTCTTCAATCGTGGCAAAATGATCCAGCTTTTCCTGAACGGACAGCAACTGATTGCTCAGCTCTTTGTTCTCGCGAATGACGCCTTCGTAATCTTTGATGACTTGATCCAGGAATTCATTGACTTCATCCTCGTCATACCCGCGCAAACGTCGGGAAAATTCCTTGTTGTGTATGTCCAGCGGCGTTAATGGCATGCTGTCCACCTCCTGTTAAAGTTCCTTCCCGTTCAGAGAAGGTTGCAGCATATGGGTACCACCCAAGGGGCCGTATCGTTGATGCCTAACCTTGGCAACGTATACGGAATGCAGGATCAGAATTACATCCTCCAACGTTCATATAAAGCTTTGACTTAATGTATATCGGATACACCGCGTATTTTCTACACCTTTATGATAAACATTTCGACAAGAAAGCGGATTTTCCTGCAACAGACTCAGGCAAATTTGCCGATTTTCACTCGGCAACGCCCTTTTTTGGTCATCCCATCCTGTTCCATAACCTTGAAACGGCCAAATCCCTGAATGGATACGACATCACCCGCTTTTAGCGATTTGGAGGGATCTTCCTCAACTTTCCAGTTCACACGGCAACGACCAGCTTTGATCGGCACCAGCACTTTACTGCGACTAAGCCGATACACATCTGCGCAGATTCCATCCAAACGAAGCGAAGCAACCGTAATGTCCATCGTCTCCAGTTTACTCTCTGACCATCGCATCTGATCCAAAGGAAGTAACTCTGTGAACACATGTAACCGATGCACCTGATTCAGTTGAAGCGATAAAAAAGCGCCGGTTTCCGCCGCCACCACTGTATGGCAACCGTCCTCCAGCACTTGGATATCCCCGATCTTTCCACGTTTCATCCCAAGCCCGAGCAGGGAACCCATATAGTCCCCATGCTCCAGCTCCGAGATTTTCTGATCATCAGACGTGATACTGAGCACCTGCATCCCCATATCCTCATCATCCAGATACATGTAATCAGGTGCAACCAGCGCACGCTTGCGTTCAGCAGCCTCGTAACCACCATCCAGACGAATCTGAACGTCGTTACGGCGATTGGCAAGAGTCTGTAATATAAAAACCTGTCTTGGATCAAGGAAGTCAGTTAGCTTCATGTCATGATACTTACCTGCCCGCTCAACCCAATCCGAAGCTTTATCTACGAAATCCCGCTCATCATGGCTAAAATGTTCGTAAATTTCACCGCTCATCTATGTCACCCTACCCTAATATACAAAATATCGAAGTATGGAGATCAGCCCATTAAGCGCGAGTTGCAGAACGATCAGCGCCACAATCGGGGAAATATCCAGCACACCGAACAAAGGGGGGATAAATCGACGGAATGGTCTTAGATATGGTTCCACTAATTTGCCCAGCCATTCACCGATGAAGCTTTCCCGCGCATTGGGAAGCCAAGACATCAATATGTAGACAATGACCATGTAAAAGTAAATCTGGTATAACGTGTACAACACGCTTTCAATCTGATACAAAAGTGGCTCACCTCATTCTGTTATAATCTTGCTCGCTGTCAGCCAGTATTTCCGTAATTGAGCCCTGAATTTCAACCGTATCTGGCGTACAGAGAAAAATGTTTCCGCCGATTTTGGAAATACCGCCACCCAATGCATATACCGTGCCACTCAAAAAATCAATAACGCGCAGCGCTTGGTCCTGACGAATTCGTTGCAAGTTCACCACAACGGTACGATGCGAACGCAGATGGTCGGCAATTTCCTGAGCCTCGTCATAAGAACGTGGTTCATACAGGACAACTTTAACATTTTTCTGGGAATGAATGCTCACCACATTATTCCCCCTTTGGTTTCTACGTTTATCGAGACTGGAGGTTTCAGCTTCCTGATGTTCAGCCTCATTTTCCTCCTGCGCAGCCATTCGTTCACGTTCCACAATCTCTTCCTCTTCCTGAAGTCCGAGGAAATTCATAAATTTATTCATTACGCCCATCGTGAACCCTCCTCTTTTCCTACGAGAATCGATCCTAGCCGTACCCAGGTTGCACCTTCTTCAATGGCCACTTCAAAATCATTGGACATCCCCATCGACAGCTCAGTCAATGGCTCTGCTGTAAGGGCTTGTCCATTCAATTGATCTCTCAGCTCACGCAATCCACGAAATACGGGACGCGTCAGCTCCGGATCTTCCTCATGAGGTGCCATGGTCATCAGGCCAACGACCTTGAGATTGTTGAACGAACGAATATCACGCAAAAAAGAACTTGCCTGTTCAGGCTGTAATCCATACTTGCTCTCTTCACCCGAAATATTCACCTGCAAAAACGTTTCCACTTGGATGCCAAGTGAAGCTGCTTTTTTATCCAACTCCTTCGCCAATGACAAACGATCCAGTGAATGTATGTAACGAAACTTGCCAATCACGTCTTTCACCTTGTTTGTCTGCAAATGACCGATAAAATGCCAGATACCCTGCTGACCAAAAGCTTCCCATTTGGCCTGTGCATCCTGCCACCGGTTTTCTCCAATATGCTCAAGACCATGATCCAGCACCGATCCCGTTGTTTCAAGTGAGACATATTTCGTGACCGCAATCACATTCACATCATCACGATGACGGTTACTGCGCCGACATGCATCCTCGATCTTCTGATTTACCTGTTGTATACGCTCCTCCAATGACACAGAGGGTCACCTCTCTTCCAGCCCAATCCAGCTCGCCATCCGCCCTGTAACACCATTTTCCTTCCTATAGGAGAAAAATAGTTCGGGATGACAACTTGTACACCATGTTGTACATTCGATATGATCCGGCATTATTCCTGCTTTCATCATAATGTGTCGATTACATTCTTTCAAGTTTAACATCGTTTTACCGTTATTCACGGCTCGATATGCTTGTTTAGAAGCAGAATCCTCGTATTTATCATTAACCGGGGAATCATCAAACCAAACCCGTACATGCTGCATGACCGCCTCATCCACTTCATAACAGCAATCCCCAATCGACGGACCGATTGCAGCTCGAATGTCCTGCCTACGGCTGCCATACTCCCGTTCCATCGTCTCCACCATGGATACAGCGATACCCGCGACTGTACCTTTCCAGCCGGCATGCGCAAGACCTACCGCCTGCTGCACAGGGTCATAGAAATAAAGCGGAACACAGTCGGCATAGAAAGAAGTCAGCAGCACACCAGGCACATTCGTGACCAATCCATCCGTATCCTGCAACGCAGATTGACGATCAAGTAATCCTCTGCTCCGATCTTCAGCGGTAATTACAGCCACATGTTTGCCATGCACCTGCTCTCCACAGGTCCATGCTTCTGCTGCAAAGCCAAGCTTCTCGGTTACAAGCCTGCGGTTGTTAAGTACAACTTCAGGGTCATCCCCCACATGATAAGCACAATTGAGCGTGGCATACGGAACTTTTCCAACTCCACCATGCCTCGTCGTAAACCCGACTGACAGCTGTTCAAATTGCTGTTTCCAGGGCTCAACATATAATAATAACGGATCAGGACCGAAATCTGAATTTGGGTTCTTGGTCCGTTCAAGTAATTCCTTATCCAATACAAAGGGTTCCATTATCTCACCTCACCACTTCCAGTGTACCAAATGAGCCACATTCTGTCTCATTTATATCGTTCGACGCTGATTACGTTCCGACCGTTCAATGCGTTCCACTCGCTCTGTGCGGTTATGCTGCTGTTCATCATACAGGCGCGCTTCGCGATCACGCTCGTCATACGTATTTTCCTTCACCTCATCCATCTTCACCAGTATCACATCTGAACCAATCTTCACAATGTTTCTCCAGGGAATCACCAGATCCGTTCCCCCGCCAAAAAGACCCATAAAACGGCTGTACCCTGGGACTACAATCGCTTCAATTCGTCCCTGCTTCAGATCCAGCTCCAAGTCACTGATCTGACCCAGACGTTTACCATCCGTAATGTTAATGACATCCTTTGTCTGAAAGTCCGAGATTTTCATGCCTCGTGCCGCTACTTCGCTCGTATTTACTTTCATTCATCTCCGCCCCCTGTTATTCCTCTTCTGCCCGTTCTTGACGCTTCTATACAATATATGTTTCAGGGGCGAAAAATGTCCTGTTTTTCATCGAATGTGGAAACGGTCCAAAACAAAAAGACGACCAACGGTATACACTGCCCCGATTGATCGTCCTTCTGCCCTTGCATCGTGTTACGACTTTACATGTTTTTGCATCTGCTGTATCGCTGATTTCTCCAGACGTGATACCTGAGCCTGGGAAATGCCAATTTCATCAGCCACTTCCATCTGGGTTTTCCCTTCGAAAAACCGCATCGACAGAATCATTTTTTCCCGCTGACCAAGACGATGCATCGCTTCACGGAGTGCAATTTCCTCGATCCATGACACATCTTTGTTTCTGTCATCACTGATCTGATCCATAACATAGATCGGATCTCCACCATCATGATAAATCGGTTCGAAGAGCGAGACCGGGTCCTGAATGGCGTCCAATGCAAAAACAACATCTTCCTTCGGCACATTCAGTACTTCCGCAATTTCAAATATCGTCGGTTCCCGGGAATTTTTATTCGTCAGGCTGTCACGGACCTGAAGCGCTTTGTAAGCTATATCCCTCAAGGAGCGAGATACCCGAATTGGGTTATTATCACGCAGGTATCGACGGATTTCACCGATAATCATCGGCACCGCGTAGGTTGAAAATTTGACATTCTGGGATAAATCAAAATTATCAATGGCTTTCATCAGGCCGATGCAACCAACCTGGAACAGATCATCGACAAACTCCCCCCGATTGTTAAAACGCTGAATGACACTAAGTACCAGACGCAGGTTGCCATTCACTAATTTCTCTCTTGCTGAGCGATCATGGTGTTGCTGAAGGGAATGAAACAATTCCCGCATTTCAGTGTTGGTGAGGACAGGCAATTTTGCGGTGTCCACGCCACAAATCTCGACTTTGTTTCGGGTCATCGTGATTTACCTCCCAAGGAGAAACATTAATGTACATTATCTCCGGGGCAGGCTTTTTTATTCGTACTTGGCATCCTTGCCAGTAATACCCATTCTGACCAATGATGTATTTCAGACCATTTTATTGAACTCTTTGCGAAGTCTTTTAATGATTCTTTTTTCGAGACGAGAGATGTAGGATTGGGAGATTCCAAGTAGATCCGCTACATCTTTTTGTGTCTTTTCTTCCCCATCCGTCAGGCCAAAACGAAGCTCCATAATCATTCGCTCGCGCTCCGTTAATTTTTCCAGTGCCTTGTGCAAAAGTTTCCGGTCTACCTGCTCTTCAATATTCCGATAGATTGTATCGTTTTCAGTACCCAATACATCAGATAATAATAGTTCATTTCCATCCCAATCAATGTTAAGCGGTTCATCAAAAGAAACTTCAGTTCGGATCTTACTATTACGTCTCAGGTACATCAAAATTTCATTTTCGATACAACGTGAAGCATAGGTTGCCAGCTTGATTTTCTTTTCCGGGTCGAATGTATTAACTGCCTTGATCAACCCGATGGCTCCAATGGAGACCAAATCTTCAATGTTGATTCCTGTGTTTTCAAACTTTCGTGCAATGTACACCACCAGACGCAGATTGCGCTCAATAAGCATCGCGCGAATGGCCGAGTCTCCCGAGGATAATTTTTGCAGTAAAAATTCTTCTTCTTCCCTTGTCAAAGGCGGCGGAAGTGCCTCACTTCCCCCAATATAATAGATCTCTTCGCTTTTGAGTCCCAACAAAAATAACAGACGGTAATATTGCAGCTGCGCCACCAGTTTCCATTTCACAAGCATGTACGTTCCTCCTATACCACATTCAGCGGCTTTTCTGTTGCTCCCGCAGAGAGAGCCGTAGACTGCGCAGAAGCAGCGTCTTGCACAAGTTCAGGATGAATCACGGCCTGGTATTTCCCATCCGACGACAAAACACCTCCATCCAGCCCAATGAGTACTCTTGTCGTCTCATAACATGTTTCCTCCATCGTCACCTTCACCCGGTCCGGCTTCATTGCCAGCATAAACGCAGTCCCTTTGTTAATGCCCCGATAAGGCACAAGCCGCAGTCGATCCTGCCACTGAAAACTTTCCTGATCAAGCTCCAGAATAAGGTTGTCCGGCGCCTCGTCCTTGAGTCTGCCCTTCCATGAAGCAGGTAACATGTCTTGCCATAACGAAACCTCCATCACCATGACCGGCATACGCGATAAGGGATCTGTAAGTTGATTGCCCGTATCCAGAAGGCCTGTACAAGAAATGACTACCTCATCGATGCAGACCTCAACTTTACCCAAATAGGTCGTCATGCGATCCGTTTTCCGTTTTGAGCTCTGCACAGCTTTGAATAAAAACAGGACAGCAAAAAATACGATAAACGTGAACCAGAAAGCAATTTTCAGATCAAATGACATACCGCCAGAAGCCGTGAACCAAATGCCGTTAAACAACTCACCGGAGCTCTGAAGCATGTAATGCACACCCAGAATACCTCCGGCAGCGACAAAATTAATCACATAGAAGGTACCGAGCGTCCTCGCAAAAGCCTGCAGACCTTTAAAACCAAAAGCAATCGTAAGCATAACCAGCGAGAACCCGAACTTGATCAGAAAGGTGAACATAAAATCAAACTCCGGTACAAACATCATGACCACGTATAATGCACCCACAATGGCGGACAGCAACCATCGCCACCAAACCAGCTTTGTCTTGCGCATCCAGGCGGTCATTCCGATGAGTGCACCGTCAATACACAGGTTTGTCAAAAAAATTAGATCCACATAAACAACCAAAGTCTTCACCTGCCTGCGCGCAACATATCGAAATACCGATACCCGATATCCTGATATTCATGAGCATATTCACAAGTATACGGAGCCCCCTGTTCAAAGTCTGTCTAATCATGGGGGTGTGGTTCCAACTTTTTTTGTCGGAATTGCTCAGGCCCTTTGTTCAGAATTTGTTCATTGCTGTATGCTATGATATCTAAATAAACAGAAAAAACCCGGTCGCTCCATAAGGAGTACCGGGTTTCCAATAAACTGATTTGTGTATTAATCGTTGTTATTATTGCGTGAACGATTGCGTAAAAATGTCGGAATGTCCAGCTGATCATTGCTCGGCTGATTTCCGAAAGGACGCAGGTTCGGCGAACGCGTATCCGTCGTCTCCGCTGTTGCTGGAGCTGGTTTACGTCCTGGTGGTGGTGGAGCAGGTTTATCTTCAAAACCAGTTGCAATAACTGTAACCTTAATCTCCTCTTTCAGGTCTTCGTCAATGATGGCACCAAAGATCATGTTTACTTCCGGGTCGGAAGCAGACGTTACGATCTCTGCCGCTTCATTCACTTCATACAGGGACAGATTAACGCCACCTGTAATGTTCATGATTACCCCGCGAGCACCTTCAATAGAAGTTTCAAGCAAAGGACTCATAATGGCTTTCCGTGCTGCTTCTGCGGCACGATTCTCACCAGTTGATTCACCAATCCCCATAAGGGCTGAACCACGTTCGTGCATAATCGTTTTGACGTCAGCAAAGTCAAGGTTGATCAGACCCGGTACAGCGATCAAATCAGAGATACCTTGTACCGCTTGACGAAGTACGTTATCCGCTTGACGGAATGCTTCAAGCATAGGAGTCTTTTTGTCTACGATTTCGAGCAAACGATCATTAGGAATCACGATCAGTGTGTCGACTTTTTCCTTGAGAGCTTCAATACCTTGCTCTGCATGGCTGGAACGCTTGCGTCCTTCAAATGTAAATGGACGAGTTACGACACCAACGGTAAGTGCACCACACTCTTTAGCGATTTCGGCAATAACCGGAGCCGCACCTGTACCTGTACCGCCGCCCATACCGGCTGTAACAAATACCATGTCTGCACCTTTCAACGTGTTCATGATCAGATCGCGGGACTCTTCCGCTGCTTTTTTACCTACATCCGGGTTGGCGCCAGCACCAAGACCACGAGTCAATTTATCACCGATTTGCAATTTATGCTCGGATTTCGCCAGATGTAACGCCTGAGCATCCGTATTCACCGTAATAAATTCAACACCTTGTACACCATTTTCAATCATACGGTTGACTGCATTGCTTCCGCCGCCGCCTACACCGATGACTTTAATTTGAGCCAAGCTCTCCATCTCGAAATCAAATTCCAACATATTATTCCATCTCCCCCTCAATGTGCATGGATGGCCCGTCCAATTTTTGATTTGAACCGAATCAATTTCATATATCGACGAACGAAAGCGTTTATTTTAGTACCGGCGCATTCAGACGGCTTCAAGAATGTATGAAATGGATCCAACCTGTTATATAAATTCGCTGAACATATTCTTCAGCCGCTCGAACAGACCGGGTTTTTGCTCCGATTCCTGTGCCGTATTTGGCTTCGGACGGTTGGTCGGTTTCTTGTTGTTATTATTGTTGTTGTTATTTCCACCGCCGTTATTGATCGAGGGACGAATGCGCAAACTGCGAATTACACTGTGCAATATGCCAACTCCGCTTGTAAACCCGGGGTCGCGCACACCAATATAATCCGGAACTGCAACTCGTACCGAAGCAGCAAGCTCATGCTGAGCGACCTGCAGAACCCCCGGCATAGAGACCGTACCTCCCGTTAGTATATAACCTCCAGGAAGCTCGTTGTAACCAAGACGCTTCACTTCTTGGGATATCATCTGGAATATTTCCTGAACCCTAGGTTCAATAATTGCTGCCAGATCCTCCTGTGAAAACTCCTTGTCTACATTACTGCCAATTCGGGTGACTTTGAACATCACATCCGCAGCAGCATCATCCAGCCAGGCGCAGCCATATTTCAGTTTCACTTTCTCTGCCTGATCCGTTAACGTGCGTAAGCCATAGGCGATATCATTTGTTACGAATTCCCCACCTATAGGCAACGTTGATGTTGCAACAAGACTGTCTTCTTCAAAAATGGCGATGGTTGTAGCACCTGCTCCAATATCAACAAGCACTGAACCCATCGTTTTTTCATCTTTGGACAAAGCCAGTTGACCCGCTCCAAGCGACATGAGAACCAGATCGCTTACTTTCAGACCCGCTTTTTCCACGCAGCGCAAAAGATTATGTATCGCGGTTTTTGCACCCGTTATGATCGTTGCTTCAACTTCCAGACGAACACCAATCATACCACGGGGGTCCTGTATGCCCTCCAAGCCATCTACAACATATTGCTTGGCGACAACATCAATAATTTCCCGTTCCGGCGGAACTGCAATGACTTCGGCTGCTTTCAACACCCGTTCCATGTCTTCTTCTCCGATTTCACGATCCTCGTTAGACACAGCCACGACGCCGTGACTGCTCATCAGTCCGATATGATTTCCCGAGATTCCAACATACACTTCGGATATTTGAATACCTACCATACGTTCTGCATGATCCACTGCGTTGCGAATCGACTGCACCGTCTGATCGATATCTACGATTACACCTTTGCGAATTCCCTCCGAGTCGGCAGATCCAACTCCTATAATATTAAAGGTTCCATTATTCATTTCCCCAATAATAGCGCGAATTTTGGATGTACCGATGTCCAAACTAACAATGATGTCATTGTTGCTCAAGTCTGTGGCACCTCCTGACTCCAATAGTAAATTACGTTCGAATTTAAACACTATTAAAACATATTCAACACACTTCAGGCTTTCCCTCTTTTTTCTACAATGTTTTTGGGTGTCAAAATCTGGTTGCCAGACATAAAACATTGAAGAAAAAAGAAGGAGGCAACTCATGTGCCATAAGTTCAAGTGTATCATTTTTTCTTCATCTCAGAAAGAACAAGTTTCAATGCTCTGACGGGGCCAAACCCCGACCTGCCTAGGCTTTCATATTCAGTCCAGCCTCATCATGGCAAAGATCAGGGGGTTGCTCCTAGTTCAGCATCATCTTCCGGGTCATCCGGGATGAAAGGGACATAGGTATCTGCCTCAAGCATGGTGATTTTCCCAGGCCGTTCGGTCTCAATCACCTGATTCAGATACTCCACTTTATCCGATAAAAGAGAGACGGTTGTAATCACTTCAAACTGCGATTTGGTATACATCCGAATCTGATCCGGAAATGAAGGCGTTGGGTTCGGAATAATTTCCGAAATATCCGTCGTCAATTCATTCGGAATTTTAGCCAGTGTCTGGCTCAGTTTGGCTTTGAGTGGATCATCAGCCTTCCATTGGGTCAATATGGGCTTCTCCACAGCAACACCAATTGTTGCCGGAACCGTCAAGCTTGTCCCACTGGCTAATATCGCTTTTAACGTACCGTCAGAACCAAGCTCATAAGCAACCGTGGCATATTCCTGCACCTTGATATGGATAATACCCGGAAATTGCTTGTCCACGGTAACGGTGGAAATCGCCTTGATGGTCTTGAGACGCTCAATAACCTCGGCAGTACTTGTCCCAAAAAATTGTTCGCCTTCTTTCAGCCCGCTTTTCTCCAGCAGTTCTGAAGTTGCTGTATATACATTACCCGTAATTTCAATTGCCGAAATCCGACTCATGGAAGAACGAAAGAATAATACAGCGAGCAATACAATAAATAATAATAAGAGAATAATTACAATTTTGCGGCTTGTGTTTCCTTTTGGCCGATTCTTCTTCAGAACCGGAATTTGACTTTTAGGCATAAGTAGCGCTCCACAAAGCCTCAGGTCCCCTCCCTTCAAGAAGGGGACTCCAAGGACGTTAATTGGCAAAATCCAACTGTTTCGAAACGGGCGACTGTCGCTCAACCGATGCTCCAAGACTTTGGAATAACTTCTCGATCTGATCGTAGCCCCGGTCAATATGATGCACTTGCTCCACAACCGTTTTGCCTTGAGCAGCCAGACCAGCAATGACCAGAGCTGCACCTGCACGAAGATCGGTTGCTTCTACTGTAGCCCCGTACAGACGGGGAACACCACGGATAAATGCTGCGTTCAGATCGACTGAAATATCAGCCCCCATCACATTCAGTTCATCCACATGTTTGAACCGACCCTCGAATACCGTTTCCTTCATCACACTGAATCCGTCTGCCAGACTGAGCAGCACCATGATTTGAGATTGCAAATCTGTCGGAAACGAAGGATACGGAGAAGTCACAATACGGTCTACTGATTTGGGACGGCTCATACAGCTCACCGTCATTATATCATTGCAGACTGTGATTTGAACACCAGTGCGCTTCAATACATGTATAAGTGAAGTAAGATGAGCAGGATTGCAGTGTGTAAGCGTAACATTGCCTCGTGTTGCTGCTGCTGCAATCATCACGGTTCCGGCAACGATTCGATCCGGTATAATCTCATAGGAGCAAGGCTCTAGTTTCTCAACGCCGTTGATCGTGATTGTATCCGTTCCTGCACCAATAATGCTTGCACCCATAGCATTCAAAAAGTGTTGCAGGTCCTGTATTTCAGGTTCTCTTGCCGCGTTGCAAATGGTTGTCGTCCCTTTAGCCATAACGGCTGCCATCATGATATTCTCCGTCGCTCCCACACTCGGGAAATCCAAATGAATATCTGTACCCACCAGATTGTGCCCATGACAGATAATCTGTTGGTCCTGCTCTTCAATCAAAGCTCCGAGCGCTTCCAGGCCCCGGAGGTGAAGATCAATTTTGCGTTCTCCAATGGCACAGCCGCCTGGCTGATACACTGACACTTGCCCAAACTTAGCCAGCAATGGTCCCATCAAAAAGATGGAAGAGCGCATCTGCTTCATTAGATCTTCTGGCACATCATATGACCGGATAGACGAGGTATTAATCGTCACTGTTCCCTGTTCATGCCGACACGTGCATCCAAGCCGTTCCAGGATATACAGCATCACCTCAATGTCCAGCAAGTGTGGAACGTTATGCAGTGTAACTTCTCCATCTGCCAACAAACTTGCGGCCATAATCGGTAAAGCGGCATTTTTTGCTCCATGGATGCGTATGGATCCTGAGAGGGGTTTCCCGCCTTCAATCACCAATTTGTCCAATGTATCACCTCCGGGGTTTACCGCTCACCCACTACGAAGACTTCCGGTACCAGGTTAATACCGTTTTGAGATGATATAGTGCTCTGTATCTGCTGCATTAGGGTGATAACGTCCTCTGCTGTTGCTTGGCCTGTATTAACAATGAAATTGGCATGCATGGTGGATACCTGTGCGCCTCCCTGGATCATTCCTTTCAGCCCTGCTGCTTCAATCAGGCGGGCTGCATGATCACCCGGTGGATTTCGGAATACACTGCCTGCACATGCCATCTGCAGTGGCTGTGTGCGGCGCCGGCGATCTTTGTAAGCCGCCATCGTTTCCGAAATGACGTTGCGCTCCCCATGCTGGAGTTCAAATGTAGCTTCCAGCACAATGCCTCTCCGATCATGCAGAACAGAGTGGCGGTAGGCAAAATCCATGTCCTCCTTGCTGTAACGTACCAATTCCCCTGTCTCCAGTACAATCTCAGCGAATTTGAATATCCGTGACACATCCGATCCATGCGCGCCTGCATTCATGTACACAGCTCCACCGACAGTGCCGGGGATACCGCTGCCGAATTCCAGACCGGTCCATTCCTTTTTGGCAGCAACCACACTGAGTTTAACAAAAGAATGCGCCGCTCCGGCGGTTACACCGCCTTCGTGAAATTCGACATAATCAAAGCCCTCGCCTGGTTTCACCACAACACCACGTATTCCTTTGTCTGACACCAGCATGTTTGAGCCCCGCCCAAGTTGCATCCACGGAATCTGATACGTGTGAAGCAATTGAACGAGATTCATCATCTGCTCTTTATTCTGGGGAATGACCAGTGCATCCGCAGGACCGCCGATCTTCCATGTGGTGTATTTGGCTAGCGATTCGTTTTCAAGAACTCTGCCAACATTATTCTGGGATAGTAACGATATCCACTGATGCATGTTTGCTTCCTCCTTTGCTTCAAAACCGATGAGCACGGTATCTTCTGTTGTTACAGACCGTGTTCTGGCGCCATGGAACGATGGTCACGATTTATACGGTATCTTATGTCAGCCCCGTCTTGTGTGTGACAATCGCCCACAATCACACTTTATCGGCGTGCAGCAAGACGCTGAATTTCATGAACAAGCACTTCAGCTGCATCGGGTTTCCCCAGTTTCCGGGAGGCTTCAGCCATTTGTTTGCGTCCCGATTCATCATTCATAATCTTGGCGATGGCTTCATACAGGACTTTGCCTGTAAGATCCTTCTCCAGCATCGTGAGTGACGCACCTCCACCTTCAAGCGTGCGTGCATTGGCTTCCTGATGATTATTAGTCACGTTAGGTGAAGGAATCAGGATCGAAGGAATACCCAGTGATGTGATCTCTGCAAGGAATGATGCACCTGCGCGGTTTACAATCAAGGATGTGCAGGCAAGCACCTCAGGCATATTGTGCACGTAAGGCAGGACATGCAGGTGGTTTGGCATCGTACCCAATGAGCTGCGAATGGCTTCACGCGTTTCATCAAAATAGGTATCCCCTGTCACGTAAACTACGTGTACATCGTCCAGTTGTTCCAGCATTGGAGCCATGTCCACCATGGCCTGATTGATTGCTTTTGCCCCGCGACTGCCACCAACCACAAGAACAACACGGCTGTTCATCGGTACACCTAACGTGGCAAAACCACGATCACGGCTAGCCTGGGCTACCGTAGTCGCTCGCGGATTACCAGTGTAGATCACCTTTTTTGCGCCGGAAAACGATTTTTCAGAACCTTCAAAGCTAACGGCAACCGTGTCCACATAACGCATCAAAAATTTGTTCGTCAGACCAGGGATGGCGTTCTGTTCATGAATTATACTCGGAATTCCCAGTTTTGTTGCTGCATATACCACAGGTCCACACACATATCCACCTGTACCAATCACAACATCCGGTTTGAATTCCTTCAGCATTTTTTTGGACTTGCGTACACCTTGAATGAAACGCATGACTGTTTTCAGGTTGTCGATGGACAATTTCCGCCGAAAGCCCGTAATATCAATGGATTTAAAAGGAATATTTTCCTGGGGAACCAATTTACTTTCCAGCCCTCTGGTTCCTCCAATATATAGAAATGTCGAGTCCGGGTTCTCCGCCTCGCATTGTCTTGCTATGGCAACGGCCGGATAGATATGTCCACCCGTACCGCCACCGCTTAGAACGACTCGCATCGCATAGTCACCTCGCATAACGGGATAAATTCACTAAAATGCCCAGTGCTGTGAGCATGAGGGTCAATGATGATCCGCCGTAACTGATCAGAGGCAATGTAATACCCGTAACAGGCATCATGCCAATGACAACACCAATGTTAATAATGACCTGTACGGCGACCATACCTACGATACCAACACCAAGCAGACTGCCGAAGGCATCCGGAACGGTCATGGCTACACGCATTCCTCTCCACACCAGCACCAGAAACAACAATAATACAATCATTCCACCTATAAAGCCGAGTTCTTCGGCCAAAATACTAAAAATAAAGTCCGTTTGCGGTTCAGGTACATAACTGTACTTCTGCCGGCTCATACCCAGTCCCAATCCCGCCAGTCCACCAGGACCAATCGCGTATAAGGATTGAATGATCTGATATCCGGCACCCAGCGGATCGGACCACGGGTCCAAAAACGCTGTGATACGCTGCAACCGATAGGGTGCTGCTGCAATCAAAGCTGCAAACCCCGCTACGCCGCCAAGAGCAAGCAAGCTCAGATGTTTCATTCGCGCTCCGGCTGTGAAAATAATAAGCATCGATGCGCCCATCATCACAGTGCCAGTCCCCAAATCAGGTTGCAGCATAATAATCCCAAAAGCCAAACCGATCAATCCCAGCGGTGGCATAAGCCCCGTTGTGAAGGTTTTGATTTTGCCCGGTTCCTTGCTCAGCCAGTGAGCGAGAAACAGAATCATGCCCAGTTTCATGAATTCTGAGGGCTGAATACCGAACGAACCAATGCCCAGCCAACTTCGTGCACCACCGCGAACCACACCGATGCCAGGAATGAGCACCGCGATGAGCATAATAAAACAGGCAATCAATATAGGTTTGGCATATTTCCTCCACACCCGGTAGTCAACGTTAGCAGTTACGAACATGGCCACAAGCCCAAGCACCGCAAACAGAGCCTGTCTTTTTACAAAATAAAATGAATCGCCATAGTCATGAAAGGCAAGCACCGAGCCCGCACTATATACCATAATAATGCCGATGGCAAGCAATGCCAAAATACAAATCAGCAACCAAATATCTGGTGCCGGTCGCGTCTGTTTCATCAGGAGGCCACCCCTTGCATGGAAGTAGGGGCTTTTCCACCCCCCTACTTACAAGTTATGCGCCGCCTCTTTAAAAATGCGTCCCCGCTCTTCATAGGAAGCAAACATGTCCCAACTTGCACATGCCGGGGATAACAAAACGACATCACCGGCACTGGCAAGTTTCGATGCTTCCTGCACAGCAACGGTTAACGTCCGGGCAGCGTCCTCCTCATTATCGACGACCTTAATTTGCTTTAATCCGGCAAGTTCCGCGACCTTGGCAATTTTTGTCCGTGTCTCTCCAATTGCAACGACAGCTTTTACCCGTTCCTGGAACAAGGGTAACAGCTCCATCATGTCTGACCCGCGATCCAACCCTCCAGCAATTAATACGACCGGTTCCTTGAACGAATTCAGGGCCATAACCGTAGCTTTCGAATTGGTTGCTTTGGAGTTGTTGTAGTATGCAGAGCCGTTATGCTCCAGGACATATTCAAGTCGGTGTTCAACTCCCTTGAAGTCTGCGAGCGGTGCAGCCAGCACCGCAGGATCAGCTCCTGCCGCTAAGGCAATGCCCACAGCAGCCAGTGCATTTTCCACATTAAATCGCCCAGGAAGGCCAATATCCTCAACGTCGATAATGATATGGTGATTTCCGTTTTCATCCGCGTAGATTACCTGACGCTTCACATCATCCTCTTCTCCATCCACATAAGGAGGATCTGCATACACACCTATATCCAATTTCTCTGTCACTGAGAAGGGGATCAATCTGCCTTTGATGTATGGAACCAGACCACGACATACCGCATCATCCCAATTTAGAATGGCTACGTCGTCAGGCTGCTGATTGGCGAACAGTTTTGCTTTGGAAGCCACATAATCATCCATGTTCCCGTGATAGTCCAGATGCGTCTCAGCAACGTTAAGCAAGCTGGCAATCCGGGGACGGAAATCAACCGTTCCTTTGAGCTGGAAACTGCTAAGCTCAACAACCATCCAGTTATCTGGAGAAGCTTGCTCTGCCGCTTCACAGAGAGGTGTTCCGATATTACCGGCAACGATCGGTTTGAGGCCGGCATGTTCCAACATTTTACCCACCCAAGTGGTGGTTGTTGTTTTACCGTTGGAGCCCGTAATCCCGATCATGGGTGCAGCACATAGATGATAAGCAACCTCTACTTCGGTCACCACTTCAATACCCAATGCCAGAGCTTGCTGCACAGGAGCTGCATGGTATGGGATACCCGGGTTTTTGACAACAAGCTTCACATCACTGTGAATCAGATCATCCGGATGTCCTCCGCATACAACAGAAATTCCCAAAGCCTCCAATTCGGAAGCTTCGGGACATTGATCTCTCTCTTTTTTATCATTTACTGTAACCTTCGCTCCGGCGCGATCCAGCACTTTGGCGACCTGTACACCGCTTTTGGCCAATCCGAGCACGACTACTTGTTGTCCGCGATATGATTCAGGATGGTTCATGATCTACAACCCCTTGTTGAGATAAAGTCCAAGAGCGGCCAAAATTGCGCCTACCGCCCAAAAGGTAATAACAACCCGCCATTCTGACCAACCACTTAATTCAAAGTGATGATGAATGGGGCTCATTTTGAATACACGCTTGCCACGAGTCTTGAATGATACCACTTGAATAATAACAGACAGGATCTCGATAACAAAAATACCGCCAATGATGACAAATAGAAGCTCTGTCTTGGTGACAATCGCTACTGCACCAATCGCACCGCCAATACCCAGAGAACCGGTATCTCCCATAAATACTTTGGCCGGATGTGCGTTATATACCAGAAAACCGAGTACGGCACCGATCATCGCTGCTGCACACACTGCTGCTGGCATCGACGTAGCTTGCATCGCCACAATGGCAAACGCGCCAAAGGCAATCGCACTTACCCCTGATAGCAAACCATCCAGACCGTCCGTAAAGTTAACCGCATTGGTAATGGCAAGCATCATGAATACAACAAACGGATAATAGAACCATCCGGTCCAGTCAAACGAGAATGACGTTCCCGGAATAGAGATGGCTGTGCTGTGTCCATTCTGGATCAGCAAGAAACACATCACTGCACTGAACAACAATTGGCCCAGCATTTTTTGTCTGGCCGTCAGTCCCAGCGAACGTTTGAACACAATTTTGATGTAATCATCCAGGAAGCCAATCAGCCCAAAGCCCAGCGTAGCCACGAGCAAGACATAAAAGTCTGTATTCTTGACTGCCGAAAATTTCAAAAAGGCCAATGTGAACGCAACTAAAATGACGACTCCACCCATTGTAGGTGTCCCGCTTTTTTTCAAATGGCTCTGAGGCCCATCTTCCCTAACTTGCTGTCCGAATTTCATTCGACGTAACAGCGGAATCAGGAGCGGTGCGGCAATCACCGCCAAAATAAATGAAACACCGATTGTTAACAGTAATACCTGAAAATCCATGGGTTCACCCCTCTAGTCTACTCGATTCTGTAATGGTGCTATTTGTAGTGCTTCGACCACGTCCTCCAGCTTCATGCCTCTTGAGGCTTTGAACAAGACAACGTCTCTGGGATGTAGTTTCTCCAGTAGATAACGGGTCATTTCTTCTTTATCTATAAAAGCATGCACAGCCTCTGCCGGCATATGCTTTCTTGCTCCTTCAGCAATATGTGCTGATAGCGGGCCAAATACGAGCACCATGTCCATTTTGGCAGATGTAATATACTCACCAATCCCAAGATGCAGATCCTGCTCCTCAGGACCAAGTTCAAGCATATCACCAAGCACAGCCACTTTCATACGGTATCCTTTCAGGCCCTCTAGTACATCAATTGCGGCCTTCATGGAGGTTGGACTTGCATTGTATGCATCATTCAGCAGGGTTAGACCACTAACGCCTTGAGTAACCTCAATACGCATGCCTGTCAGTTTCAAGTGAGATAATCCCGCGGCAATCTGCTCTGTCGTCACTTTGAAATGACGGGCTACAGCCAAAGCAGCCAGACAGTTAACGACATTATGCGTTCCCAGCAGAGGTAGCGTAAATGCATGTTCTCCAGACTGTTTGGTGGTGAAAACTACGCCGTTCTGTGCATTCATAAGTCCGGTAGGATAGTCATCATTATCGGTTTGCAGACCAAATGTAAACCGCTGCAATCCATCGGGTTGTTTCGTTGCGGGCTCTTCAAGGACTTGTGCAATTAAAGGCTCGTCTCCGTTGTAGATCAGTAACCCGCCAGGCTTCAATCCCGCGGCAATCTCGGCTTTGGCTCTGGCAATCTCCAGTCTGGACCCCAGCTGAAGCAGATGAGATTCACCAATATTGGTAATGATCGCTACATCAGGTTGCGCAATAACCGACAAATCGTTAATTTCCCCGCGACCACTCATACCCATCTCCAAAATGATAATCTCCGTATCCGGGTCCATACTTAATACAGTCAGTGGTAATCCAATGTGATTATTAAAATTGCCTTGCGTCTTATGCACTTTGAACGTCGTCGAGAGAATGGCATCAACGATGTCCTTTGTTGTTGTCTTGCCGTTGCTGCCTGTAATGCCAACAACAGCCGCTTTATTCTCCGCTAGATAAGCAGATGCGAGTGCTTGCAGTGCGATAAGTGTGTCGTCAACAACAATGACAGCTCCTTGCGGCGGAATACCATGATCCTTTTGCCAGATCGCGCCTGCAGCGCCCTTCTCTAGACAGGCTTGCACAAATTCATGTCCGTCAAACCTTTCACCCACTAGCGGGATAAACAAACTGCCTTCCAGAGGTTTACGCGAATCGGTAAACACCCCTTCGACCATTACATTGCCATGAGCGGCAACGTCACTTAATGTTCCTCCACACATCTCGGCCAATTGTGCCAATGTTCTTTTTATCAATTGGATTTGCCCCTTATCGCTTCTTTGGCTATGATTCGGTCATCAAAATCGGTTTTGGTTGTGCCGATAATCTGATAGGTCTCGTGACCCTTGCCCGCAATCAATACTACATCGGCTGGGCTTGCCATTTCAATAGCTTCATGAATCGCCTGGCGTCGATCCACAATCATCGTATAACGTTCGGCAGGAACGGATTCTTCAATCAGGCCCTGTTCAATGTCTTTGAGAATCAGATCCGGATCTTCTGTCCGTGGATTATCGGAAGTAACCAGTACAAAATCACTATAATTCGCAGCAATTTTCCCCATGAGAGGGCGTTTGGTACGGTCCCTGTCACCACCACAGCCAAATACGCAAATTACACGTCCTTCGGCAAATTCCTTCACCGTCCGCAGCACATTCTCCAGTCCATCCGGTGTATGGGCATAATCGACAATAACAGCAAATGGCTGTCCTTCGTCCACTCCTTCAACACGTCCATCCACGCCCGGAACCGTCTCCAGACTGCGCTTGATCTCTTCTAGCGGAATACCTTCCACCAGCGCTGCAGAGATTGCTGCCATTGCATTGTATACATTGAATTTGCCTACCATGCGCAAGCGAATATCGGTGCTGCCTGCAAATGTATCCACGTGGAAAGAAGTTCCCTGAGATGTGATTGAGATTTGGGATGCGCGTACATCCGCCTTTTCACCCATGCCATATGTAATCACTTCAGCCGCAGTCACAGAGATGAAATAAGCTGCAGCCGGATCATCTGCATTGATAACAGCGAATTTACGCTGTGAGACATCTTCCGTATAACCGTTACCCAGTCGTGCAAAGAACAATCCTTTGGCCCCGCGATATTCCTCCATGGAATGGTGGTAGTCCAGATGATCTTGCGTCAAGTTAGTGAATACCGCAGTACGGAAATTTGTTCCCTTTACTCGCCCTTGTTCCAATGCGTGAGAAGAAACTTCCATAACACAACAGTCCGTACCCTTCTGAACCATATCATGCAGACTACGCTGCAGATCAAGCGCCTCTGGAGTTGTTCCAGACATCGGGTAGGTGCGACCGTCATACCGCATTTGAATAGTACCGATCAATCCCGTCTTGCGTCCGTAATCACTCATGATTTTTTCAATCAAATAGGTGGTCGTTGTTTTTCCGTTCGTTCCCGTTACACCAATCATATTCATCTTCTGGCTTGGCGAGTCAAAAAAGAAATCTGCCAGAACAGCCATCGCAAATCGGCTATCCTTCACCAGCAATTGTGGCACAGGAAGATCCAGCTGCCGTTCAACCACCAATGCAACTGCACCAGCATTTACAGCTTTTTCTGCATAATCATGACCATCTACCGTATGTCCCGGAAGACAGATAAACAGATCACCCGGTTTTACCTGCCGGGAATCTGTCTGAAGGTTTTGGCATTCTGTATTTGATTCGCCCACGAGGCGGGCGGTGGTCAGCATCGATGCAAATTGTTTTAAAAGCACATGAATAACCTCACTTTTCCAATTATACTTCTGTTTTAACATATGTCTGTATTTATTAATATCGTCAATACAACCCAATAATGAAACGCACTTGGATGAATTTTGTTGCGCTAGAAGCCCCAAACTACCCCTAAGCCCCGTTATTCATCCTTTGTGTGATCATGTGCATCGTTCAGTACATTCCCCATATAAATGCGGATGGTTGATCCCTGATCTACCCTCGCCCCAGGTTTGGGTGCCTGATTAATCACGTATTTACCACTGCCAGACTTCGCCAGCATAAAATTCATGTTCAGGTCTTCGTACAGATCTTCAACAGTAGCTCCTGTCAGGTCTGGGACTGTCACGATTTTGGTTTCACCATACTTGTATTCTTTGGCGACCTGATCCTTACGAACAGGTACATTCATATAATGCAAAGCATCTTCAAGGATGTTCTGCACAATCGGGGCGGCAACCACGCCTCCGAACTGAATTCCTTTGGGATTATCAACTGCGGTATAGACCACAATCTGTGGATCATCTGCCGGTGCAAATCCGATAAAGGATACGATATGCTCGGTTGAGGAATAACGTCCGTTGATAACCTTCTGGGCTGTACCTGTTTTGCCACCGACCCGGTATCCATCAATGAATGCCGGACGCCCGGTACCTTTTGCTACAACACTCTCGAGTGCTTCACGTACTTGTTTGGATGTATTCTCCGAGATCACCTGACGAACCAGCTCCGGCTTGGCTTCTTCCATGACTTCTCCCGTGACCGGATGGACCCACGCTTTCGTAACATAAGGCTTGTAAAGTTTACCCCCATTGATGGCCGCTGACACAGCTGCTACTTGCTGAATGGGCGTTACGGATACACCTTGACCAAAAGCAGTCGTTGCAAGCTCCACAGGTCCCACTCTGGACAGTTTGAACAGAATTCCACTGGCTTCTCCACTGAGGTCGATCCCTGTCTTGGTACCGAAGCCAAAGTCTTTAATATAGGAGAAGAGCGATTCTTTGCCCAGCCTCTGCCCCAAAGCCACAAAGCCCGGGTTACATGAGTTCTCCACAACTTGTAAGAAGGTCTGACTTCCATGGCCGCCCTTTTTCCAGCAGCGTAGACGGGCTCCACCCACCTCAACATATCCAGGGTCAAAAAATTGATCCTGTTGCAGATTAACCTTTTTCTCTTCAAGCGCTGCTGCCAAAGTAATGATCTTAAATGTGGAGCCCGGCTCGTAGGTCATCCAGATCGGCAAATTCCGATTGTATATCTCCGCGGGATATTGCTGATAATCGGCAGGTTCGTATCCCGGCCTGCTGGACATCCCCAAGATTTCACCCGTTTTGGGATTCATCGCTATGGCCAATGCTGAGTTCGCCTGGAATTTCACCATGGCCTGGTCCAGTTCTCTCTCCATGATGGACTGAATGGATTTATCAATGGTCAGCTTGAGGTTAAGGCCGTCCTTCGGTTCCACATACTTCTCGGATGAGCCCGGCATTAGCCTTCCGGCCGCATCGGACAAGTAGGACACACTGCCATTCAAACCATTCAGCTTATCATCATATTTCTTCTCGACACCCGTTAAGCCCTGATTATCAATGCCCGTAAAACCAAGAATATGGGCAGCCAAATCGTCATAAGGATAAAAACGTTTATTGTCCTCAGCAACAACGATACCCGGAAGCTTCAAATCACGGATGCGCTGAGCTTTCTCCATCGTAATTTTGCGGCCGCCGGGTTGTAGTCTTACAATGAGTTCTCGTTTCTTGATGGTTGCAAGCACTTTTTCTTCCGTCATCCCAAGCAATGGGGCCAGCGCTTTAGCTGTGATTTCAGCTTCTTTAACCTGAGCCGGAATGGCCATAATGGTCGGTGTTGTCACATTATAGGCCAGAGAGGTTCCATTTCGATCCAGGATCTCCCCCCGCTTGGCTGAGTAAGGAATATTACGCCGCCAGGATTCTTCTGCTTTTGCTGACAATTCAGGGCCTTCCCCGAGCTGTACATAAGCAAGCCTGATCATCAGGGCCGAAAATAACAAAACTAAAATCATTAAACTCCATAGCAACCTGCGCCGCAGATTTACGCTTGATCCCTTCACGAAAAGATCCCCCCACTCGTCCCAAAATCATGACATTCGTTCCATTCATGAATATTCAGGACAACCGGGGGTTAGAACAAGCTGTCAGAGCTCCCTAAGGAAGCGAAGCTCCGTTTGTTGCTGGATCGTCAGAGGATTCGGATTCATTGGCAGGAGCCTTGTTGTTATCTGTTTTGTCTGTTTCGTCGGTTTTACCTTCTCCGCCCGAAGCCTCTTGTTCCTTCACTTCAGCTTCTGACGACGGATCAGAAGAGATTGGAGCCTCATCGGCTATACCTGTCACTGCAGCTTTGGCAGTTTGCAAGTTTAACTGTACAGTTCTCTGCTCACCTGCGACCTGCTCGGTTTGCTTCACGACATAACCCTCGCCCTTGACCGTAACCCCCACTTTCATGAGAGAAAGTACTTCTAGGGCATCACGGAGAGATTCTCCTGTTAGATCGGGAATCTTCATCTTGCTGCTTTCTTCCGTTAGCAGATAGATTCGTTGGCCTGGATTCATAGAGGCGCCAGCAACCGGATACTGCCGAATTACATTATCACCTTGACCAAGAGTCACATAAGCAATACCTGCGCTTAGAAGCTGGCTTCTGGCCTGTTTGGCTGTCTTGCCACTCAAGTCAGGCGCCTTGGCTTGCACGACAGAGACTTCTTTTGACTTTTTGTCAGGAGTTTTGGCTGTATCTTTGGGTATTCCCATGTATTGAAGAGTCTGGCTGACAATCTTTTTGAACACCGGCGCAGCTGCGGTTCCTCCCCCAATGTTGGTTCCATCCGGTTGGTCAATGACAACAAGTATAGCAATCTTCGGATTATTCACGGGCGCAAATCCAATAAACGATACAACGTCTTTTGACTTGCTGTATGCTCCGTTAACAACCTTTCTTGCCGTACCTGTTTTACCAGCTACACGGTAACCTTCAATATAGGCGTTACGACCGGTACCAATCGTTTGGTCTGCAACCACTTGTTCCAGATAACCGCTCACCAGTTTGGAAGATTCCTTGGAAATCACCTGACGAACAACTTTGGGTTTGATGACTTCCGTTGTTCCATCATTCGGGTTCTTGATTTCCTTCACCAGATGTGGCTCCAGCAATTTGCCGCCGTTGGCAATCGCAGAGATGGCTGCGACCTGTTGAATTGGTGTTACCTGTACAAGACCATGCCCATAGGCTGCCGTAGCAATCTCGGATTTGTAAACCAGTGGCTTGATCGGGGACGCTGCCTCATTTGGCAGATCAATACCCGTCTTTTTGCCGAAGCCGAATTCGTCTATGTAATGACGCAGACGTTCGCCGCCAAGCATGTTGTAACCCAAGTTAACAAAAGCAATGTTACTTGACCGTTTGACACCTTCGAGATACGAGATCCAACCATAGGAATGACCATTATCACTAATCGGGAAACCACCGATATACATGCGTTTGGATTCAAAACTTGCATTGGGATCAAAGAGTTTTTCTTCAACAGCCCCTGCTAGTGTAACTATTTTGAATGTACTACCCGGCTCATAGATTGATTGCGTAGCATGGTTGATAAAATTCTTTTGATCAGGTGTACTTCCATACGTATTCGGGTTAAAGGTTGGCCAGTTCGCCATCCCTAGAATCTCCATCGTGTTTGGGTCCGCGGCAATGACCGTCATGCTCAGTGGATTATACTTGGCAACGGCTTCTTTCATTGCATCCTCAATGTAGAACTGGATCGTATCATCGATGGTCAGCGTAAGGTTCTTACCGTTCTGAGGTGGCAGATAGTTATCCTGTGAATCCGGAAGTTTAATGCCTTTGGCATCCTTCTGATAATTCAAATATCCGTCTGTACCTGTCAGTGCTTCATCATACGAGACTTCAAGTCCATTGACAGCTTTCCCATCACGGCTCATATATCCCAAGAGGTGAGAAGCAAGTGTTTCTTCAGGGTAAAAACGCTTCGACTCCTGAGCCATCACAATTGCATTACGCGCCTTATATTCCTCTTGCAGTTCTTCACGTAACTCGTTGACTTGTGCGGCAAGTTCAGGACTTATTTTATATCCTTCACTGCGTACTTCACGTTGCTGAAAAAACTTGCCCTTTGCATTTTTGGCTGTGACCAAAGCACGCATCTCACTCTCATTTTTCCCAAGAAGGGCAGAGAGCTTCTCCGTAACAACATCCTGAATTCCGAGTTCATTAATTAATAATGGATTAACGGAGACCGTATACGCAGGGGAATCGGTAGCCAAAATATTACCGTTTCTATCCGTAATCGTTCCACGTGCAGCCTTAATCGTCTGTTCCCGCTCTACCAATCCGGCCGCCCGTTCCTGCCATACACCGCCATTCACAACTTGAATGAAAAAGATTCGGGTTACGAGTACAAGAAAAAAGAGGGTAATACATCCCCCTATAAGCAACGTGCGCATCTTTATTCTTTTTATCATCGGAACACCTCTTTACTTACTGCTTGCTGTATTGGAGGACGACTCAGTACCAGTTGATTTCGTACTTGTTGAACGAGGTACATAAATGACATCCTTACCGGAAGCTTCAACGTAACCAAGTTGTTTGGCATTTTCGATGACCTGGTTGTTCAATGTTTCTTTCTCCACCTGCAGGTCTGCAATTGTCTTTTCATACCCCTTGATATCCGAAATAGTGGACTGCGCCTGCTTGTTCAGATCATAGATATGAGCATAACGAGACATCAAGGCTCCTCCAACAAGGATAACTGCAAGCAGGGTAATCAGATACAAAATCTTCTCGCGTGCCGGAAGACCCGTACGACGGGTCACCACTTTGGTGGTTTCTTTGTATCGTTGCTGGGTCACACGTTCCTGGGACGCTTTTTCTTTTACAGCGAGATTACCACGTGTATATGCCATACTCCGATTCTCTCCTCCACTCTTGATCTACAATTTCTCGGCTACGCGCAGCTTGGCTGAACGAGCACGTGAATTTTCGGTCAATTCCGTTTCCGTTGGAATCAACGGTTTTCTGTTAACTAAACGCAAGCTCCCCTTGCCGCCGCATACACACAACGGAAAATCGGGTGGACATGTACATTTTTCCAGATAACTGCTGAAAATCTGTTTACATATCCGATCCTCAAGGGAGTGGAAGGTAATAACAGATACACGTCCTCCTGGTGCCAGACAACGAACAGCCTGATGCAAGCCTTCTTCGAACGCACCCAACTCATCATTGACGGCAATGCGTAATGCCTGGAAGCTGCGTTTGGCAGGATGTCCACCAGTACGGCGAGCTGCCGCCGGGATGCCTTCCTTGATCAGTTCCACGAGTTCACCTGTCGTCTCAATGGTAGACTGCGCTCGTTTTCCGACGATAACACGGGCAATTCTTCTCGAAAACTTCTCTTCACCATAGCGATACAAAATTCGAGCAATCTCTTCTTCTGGCCACTCATTCACAATCTCTTTGGCCGTCAGCATTGCATCCTGGTCCATTCGCATATCGAGCGGAGCATCGTGATTGTAGCTGAAACCACGTTCTCCTTCATCAAATTGCGGGGACGACACACCCAAGTCGTACAAAATACCGTCGACCTGTGGTGCACCATCCTTCATTGGTACATCCAGATCCTTGAGTACCTGTTCCAGATCTCGAAAATTGGTTTTCACCAATGTTACACGTTCTCCATAAGCAGCGAGCTTCTCGCGAGCATTATCCAAAGCCCAATCATCCTGATCAAGTGCGATCAGACGTCCCCCTGGACCGAGCTTGGAAGCAATCACGGAGCTATGTCCGCCACCGCCTAAAGTGCAGTCCACGTATATACCGTCCTGCTTGATGTTTAATCCCTCTGTTGCCTCTTCTTTGAGTACGGTTATGTGGTGAAACAACCTGCACCCCTCCTGACTTTATAAATCAAAATTAAAATCGACCAGCTTTTCGGCAATGTCGTTGAATGCTTCTTCGGATTGATTGAAATAACTCTCCCATATGCCTTTGCTCCAAATCTCCACCCGGTTCGACACGCCAAGAACAACACAATCCTTGTCCAGCTTGGCATACTCTCTTAAATTGCCCGGCAGATTTACCCTGCCCTGTTTGTCCAGTTCACATTCGGTTGCACCCGAGAAAAAAAACCGGGTAAACGCACGTGCATCAGATTTCATCAATGGCAGTGCTTTGAGCTTCTGTTCCATGACCCCCCACTCCTCCATGGGGTACACGAAAAGACACTGGTCCAAACCCCGTGTGACAACGAAAGACGGTCCCAGAGATTCGCGGAATTTAGCCGGAATGATAACCCGACCCTTATCATCAATGCTATGTTGGAACTCCCCCATAAACATTGGCCCACTCACTCCTCACCCGTTTCTCCCACTTTGCCCCACTTTCCACCACCTAAGCATAATAGATTCGCACAAAAAAATCAAAACCCTTCTTGCATTACTTGATTTTTTAATTTTTCAGCATAAAAAAACGTCCTTGATCCTGTCACTCAGGATCAAAGACGCTTCCCGTAAACGGGCAATCGTATGTCTACCCGCACATGAGCCATATCATCAATAAACCATTCTATACCTATTGAATCATTTCATCAGCTTGTAATTATTGGATAAAACTTAAAATTTCCAGCTATCCAGGTATTTCTCTTGCTCAGCTGACAAGGAGTCGATGCCAATATTCAGGCTTTCAAGTTTATAGCTGGCAACCTGCTGGTCAATATCATAAGGTACATTAACAACGTTTTTACCCAAGTTTTCATAATTCTCACTTACATAACGCAGACCAAGCGCCTGCAGAGCAAACGTTGTATCCATGATTTCGGCAGGGTGACCATCTGCTGCACCCAGGTTCACAAGACGACCTTCTGCAAGAAGGTACATTTTACGACCGTCTTTGAAACGATATTCCTCAATGTTGCGACGAACTGTGCGAATCGATTCGGAACGTTTAGCCAGTTCAGGTTTATTCACTTCAACATCAAAGTGACCTGCATTACTCAGGATCGCTCCGTCCTTCATCACATCGTAATGCTCACCTGTGATAACATCCTTATTGCCTGTAACTGCAATAAAGAAATCGCCCAATTTGGCGGCTTCCACCATCGTCATGACCCGGAACCCGTCCATGTGTGCTTCTACCGCTTTGATTGGATCGATCTCGGTTACAATCACATTCGCACCAAGACCTTTGGCGCGCATCGCTACACCTTTACCACACCAGCCATAACCTGCTACCACTACGTTTTTACCAGCGATAACCAAGTTAGTTGTACGAATAATTCCGTCGAATGCAGATTGTCCAGTACCGTAGCGATTGTCAAACAGATACTTGCAGTATGCGTCATTAACCGCAACCATTGGAAACTTCAATTGGCCTTCTTTCGCCAATGCTTTCAAACGGATAATACCCGTTGTCGTTTCTTCTGCTCCTCCGCGAATGGTTGCTGCGAGGTCAGGGCGCTCGGATGCAATAATGGTTGCAAAGTCTCCACCATCATCAATAATGAGATCAGGCTTCACCTCAAGCGCACGCAGTTGCAGTGATTTGAATTCCGCAGGCTCCGGATTGTACTTCGCATACACCGTAACGCCGTCTTCCACCAATGCTGCGCAAACATCATCTTGTGTAGACAATGGGTTACTGTGCGTAATTGTTACTTCTGCACCACCCGCTTGGATCACTTTTGCCAAATAAGCTGTTTTCGCTTCCAGATGAAGACAAATGGCAACCTTCAAACCTTTGAAGGGCAGATCCTGTTCGAATTGGCGACGAATACGGTTCAGTACCGGCATATGCGCTTCTACCCAGTCAATTTTCAGGTGACCCTCTGAAGCGAGTCCCATATCTTTAACAATACTGTTTTGCAATGCAGGTGTAGTCATTTCATATCCTCCTCGTTTATGTGTTTCTTCTATTATAAAGGGCTCTATAGTGCAATAACCTTATGCTCTCCAAGGAATTCACTTGAGGCCTTAATCAGTTCGTCGATCCACTCGGCGCCATAACGATTCAGGTAAAAGAGTGCATTATGTACTCGTTCCTGTGGTTTGCCCGTTGGGAATAAGGAGTTCTGAATGCCGTTCCAGTGCCTTAGACTCACATTATGTTTGTCTTCGATGGCTTTGTGAGTCTGCTGTTTCAGATATTGCATTTGCTCGTTGATTTTACCCAAATTGGTATCGCCAATTCGTTCCAGCCCCGGATGAATCTCCGCGATCTCATCTAGCAATGGTCCATACAGATCAAGAAACGCTTCCTGAACCTTGTCAAACTGTTCATCTACCTGGAACGTCTCCTGTTGTGCGAGCCACTGTTCCTTCTTTTCTTCCATATGATATTGAACATCCTGATAAGAAAGTCCATATTGTTTCATATGTTTGTGATGAATATCTTCCATAATGGTGAAAGACAACCGCGGCAACAAAATGGGCATTTGCAGTCCGAACTGACGGAATGCTTCCCGAGTCAAACCCCAATATGCAATTTCACCATGCCCCAAAATAACAGCGGCTACAGGCAACACGGAATCTTGCATTAATGGTCGTGTCAATACGTTGTTACTGAAGCGCTCCGGATGTTCTCCCAGTTCCTGAAGCAAACGTTCCTCTGTGAAAGAAACCAAACCTTTGCGATCACTATATAAACCGTCCTTCAACAACAAGAGCAGACGCGTACCTTCATGAATGTAGAACAGATTGGCTCCATCCTCCGCTACTTCGGCAGGCATAGCATAACCAGCTTGTTGTACCAGCGAAGCACCTTGTGTGTATGCGCTGCGCAGCACTTCATTTTTTCGTATCAACCGCTCAAACACGGGCTGTTCCAACCTGCGTAAATCTGGATCCGATGCATCCATTAGAACAAGTCCACTACTGGCAAACAAGGCAGATATCATGCGGGCAAATGCATCACTCAGATTTGAACTGGATTGATGGATCTCTGTGATACATTTCATCAGTCCTGGTTTATGTATCGTATCAGGTAAAAGATGTTCCACCTGTTCGAGTACATTCATCCACTGCTGCGTATCCACATGAACATTACTCACAGAATCCCTTCCTGCGAATCGTCCTTGTAACTTGACCTTCTTCATGTCTCCCTGATGATCAGGTAGATATGTGTGGTTAACCTCATCCCAGTCATGGTCTTCACCAGCAATCCAAAACACTGGGACTACCGGGCGTTGAAGTCTTTCTTCCGCTTCCCGCGCAGCTGCCACTACGCTGGCGGCTTTGTATATGACGAACAGTGGTCCGGTGAGCAGACCGCTCTGCTGTCCTCCTGTAACCACTAGTGCATCTTGTTCTGCAAGACGTGTGATGGACGCATGAACCTCTCCATGGTCGTTCACCCGCTTATTATATATACGTAAATACTCTGCCAGATCACGACGATCAATACGTGTGTTTTCCGATTGGTCCAGCCACTCGGCACGCGCCTGAAGTCCTGATTCCCAGCGAATGTCATACTCGTAAAGGCCACGCGCAGCATCTCTTGAACAGATATAATCTTCTGCAAGTCTTGATCCGCTGCGGAGTGCCTCGGTAATACCGTTCATGAGGTCTGCCTCCTATTCTGCTTCAAAGAGCCTTTCTTGATTGTACCGAATTCAAGGCCGCTTCGTCAAAAGAAAGTGATTAAAATACGAAAAAAACCGCCGAACGAGTCGGCGGCATTTAATACATCAATAATAGCATATCGCATTAATATTCCTATTATACGTAAGGTTCTGCAACCCAGTGACCTTTGGAAACCTCAATCAATTGAGCATTTTCCAGGTTGTACGGGTCATTTGCAGGACCACCAGATCCATTCTGAATCGGGCTCATATGCTCTTCCGGCAGCAAGATGCGACGTTTGTTCGCTTCCACTTCCGGATCAGGTACAGGGATTGCTGAGAGCAATGTTTTGGTATAAGGGTGGATAGGGTTCGCATATAGTTCTTCACTTTCTGCGAGCTCAACCACTTTACCCATGTACATTACAGCGACACGGTCACTGATATGTTTAACCATCGACAAGTCATGCGCGATAAACAGGTAAGTCAAGCCGAGACGTTGCTGAAGTTCTTCAAGCAATTTAACGACCTGTGCCTGAATGGATACATCCAGTGCAGACAATGGCTCATCACAGATGATGAATTTAGGGTCTACAGCGAGTGCACGCGCAATCCCGATCCGTTGTCTTTGACCACCGGAGAATTCATGTGGATAACGAAGAGCATGACTTGGATTCAAACCTACCAGATCAAGCAGTTCCTCCACTCGTCTCTTACGCTCTTTAGAGCTGGAAGCCAGACCATGAATATCGAGGGACTCCCCGATAATATCCATAACATTGAAACGCGGGTTAAGAGATGCATATGGATCTTGGAAGATCATCTGCATATCTTTACGCATTTCTTTCATTTTACGCGGGGACAACTTGTAGATATCCGTTCCGTTGAAGTTAACATTTCCGCCAGTTGGCTCATAAAGACGCAGAATGGTACGACCTGTTGTGGATTTACCACAGCCAGACTCGCCTACAACGCCAAGTGTTTCACCTTCAAAGATATCAAAGCTTACGTCATTGACCGCTTTGAGAATGTTACCTTTACCCAAATTAAAGTACTGTTTCAAGTTTTTCACTTGTACCAGAGGCTTATTGCTGCCTTTGATAATACCAGCCGGAGCTGGTTTTTCCTTTTTGGGCTCGTCCAGACGAGGCAAGGCATTCAACAATTTAATCGTGTATGGATGTTGAGGGTTACTAAAGATTTCAGCAGTTGTTCCTGTTTCAACAACTTCGCCTTCCTTCATAACAACAACACGGTCACACATACCCGCTACGACACCAAGGTCATGCGTAATCAGCATGATCGATGTTCCCAGTTTTTGCTGCATGTCTTTCATGACATCCAGAATTTGAGCCTGAATTGTAACGTCAAGTGCAGTTGTCGGCTCATCCGCAATCAGAAGGGATGGACGACATGCAAGCGCGATCGCAATCATGGCACGCTGACGCATACCACCAGAGAATTGGTGAGGATAATGATTCATGCGAATAGCCGCATTTTTAATACCTACAAGTTCCAGCATCTCCAAAGCCGCTTTATTCGCCGCTTGTTTGGACATGTTCTGATGCTTGCGCAATACTTCGGTAATTTGTTTACCAATTTTAATGGTAGGATTCAATGAAGTCATTGGGTCTTGGAAGATCATACCGATATCTTTACCACGAATCGCTTCCATTTGTTTGTCTGTCTTATTCAGCAGGTCTTGCCCGTGAAAAGTAATTTCTCCGCTTTTGACCTTCGAAGGCGGGGAGGGAATCAATTTCATGATGGTTTGGGCGGTAACACTCTTACCACTACCCGATTCACCTACGATCCCCAGCGTCTCTCCTTTGCCAAGTTCAAAACTCACATGTTTAACGGCATCAAATTCACCAGAACGTGTTGAGAACGACACACTCAGGTCTTTGACAGTTAAAATCGGCTCCATAATCCCACCTCCTGTTTCTATTTACGTAATTTCGGATCGAGTGCGTCACGCAGACCGTCTCCGAGCAAGTTAAATGCAAGCATTGTAAGAACCATCAGACCTGCTGGGAACCACATCCGCCACGGGAATAGCGTCCAGCCTGTAAGTGCATCATTGATCATAGAACCAAGTGAAGATCTTGGTGCTGACACACCCAATCCAAGGAAGCTCAGGAACGCTTCGGCAAAGATTGCACTTGGAATGGACAACGTCAATGTTACAAGAATCGGTCCTATTGCATTGGGTAGCAAATGACGGAACAATTGACGCCCTGTGCTTGCTCCCATGGACCTTGCAGCAAGAATAAAGTCTCTGTTTTTGAGTTGCATAATTTCACCACGTACAATCCATGACATGCTGATCCAGCCTGTGATGGTGAGGGCAATGATAATCGTTGTCAGACTTGGTTCCAGTACAACCAGCAACAAAATTACAACAAGCATGTACGGCAAGGAGTAGAGGATTTCGGAAAACTTGTTCATAATTCCATCTACACGTCCACCGTAGAAACCCATGATCGCTCCATAAATAACCCCGATAACAAGGTCAATCAAGGCTGCGGCCAAACCTACAGTAAGGGATACACGTGCCCCTACCCAAGTTCTTACCCACACGTCGCGACCAAGCTCGTCCGTACCGAACCAGTGCTCCGCACTCGGTGCTGCATTGGCATTCAACAAATCATTGGAATAATAATTATAACTAGTAAACAAAGAAGTTGGACCAATCAAAGAGAAAATCACGACAAGAACCAACACGCTCAGACTGATCATTGCAGCCTTATTGGTTGCAAGTCTGTACATGGCATCTTTAAAAAGGGATACACTTTCTTGCGGTTTAACCGCTGCCTGACTAGTCAGGTTCGTGTTCGCCGTTTCATTCTTTTTATTATTCGTGCCAGACAACGTTATGCCCCCTTCCGGCTTTCCAGCTTAATTCTAGGATCAATCAGCACGTAAGCGATATCCGTAAAGAAACGAGCCAACATCAGGAGGATACCATAGAAAATCGTAATCCCCATGATCATAGTGTAATCACGGTTTGTGATACTCTCTACGAATACTTTACCAATTCCCCCGATGTTAAAGATCTGTTCAATTACAACGGAACCTGTGATGATATTCGCTGTCATTGGACCAACATAAGTTACTACTGGTAGAATACCGTTTCTTACAACGTGTTTAAACATAATTGCAGGCCATTTCAGACCTTTGGCTTTAGCTGTTTTGATATAATCTGCATGTAAGACTTCAAGCATGCTCGAACGCGTCAAACGAGCGATAAAAGCAATCGGAGATGCAGATAACGCTGCAACTGGGAGCACATAGTCAAGTGGTCCGTCGAAGCCCATAACGTTGAACCATCCCAGTTTCGACGCAAAAACAAACTGTATCAGAGAGGCAAGCAAAAAGCTCGGAACAGCAATACCTATGACAGCAAGAATCATGGTTACATCGTCAATCAGTTTGCGGTGATACACTGCTGCGAGAAGCCCGAGCAACACACCTACAATAACTGAAATAATAATCGCGAATATACCTATTTTCAAGGATGCTGTAAAAGTCTTCACAATCATCTCAGAGACGCTTTGGTTCAAATATTTCATTGAAACACCAAAATCTCCTTGAACGATTCCTCCCATATACTTCAGGTATTGTTCATACATCGGCTTGTCCAGTCCGTACTTGATTTCCAAGAGTGCACGGATTTCAGGTGATACTTTTTTCTCAGATGTAAAAGGGTCACCAGGAATGGCCTTCATCAGGAAGAAAGTCATCGATGCGAGTATGAAAAGCGATAGCAGCATAAATAGTAGTTTTTTCAACACATACTTAACCAACCCTTGCACACCTCCACAAACAATATTTTGTATACAAATCGATTGTAGAATTAGACAGAAATAAAGTCCAATCCATTTATCGGAAATTTCAAGAATTATAAGGAAAATCGGTGCACATACAAAAAATCGGGATATATATGGAATTCCACATATATATCCCGAAGTATTCATATTAGACTTCAGAACAACTTATTTCTCTTCCAGATATGCACGCGTGAAGTCAATAGCTCCACTGAAATCAAGTTGTACGCCTTTCAGGTAAGGCTTAGTCAAAGATACGTTAGTGTAATAATAGATTGGCATAACGCCCATTTCATCTTGAATCAGGATTTTCTCAGCGTCAGCAAATGCAGCCATACGCGTAGCTGGATCAGCAGATTTTACAGTTTCTTTAACATCTTTGTCATACTGTTCGTTGCTGAATTTGGAATCATTGTTTGTGTTTCCAGTAGTCCACATTTCCAAGAAGTTGTATGGATCGTTGTAGTCAGCAGACCAACCTGCACGAGCTACTTGGAAGTTTTGGTTTTGACGGTTATCAAGGAATACGCCCCACTCTTGGTTTTCTGTTTTCACATCAACACCAAGATTTTGTTTCCACATGTCAGCAACCGCCAAAGCGATTTTCGCGTGACCATCACTAGTATTGTAGATCAAAGTAACAGCTGGCAATGTAGTGTAACCTTCTTCTTTCATACCTTCGGCAAGCAATGCTTTAGCTTCTTCCACATTTTCTGTGAAGTAATCGTCTTTGTGCTCATCACGGAATTCGCCGTTTTCACCACGGATACCTGGAGGTACAAAGCCGAATGCTGGAATTTGTCCACCTTGTGTAACTTTGTCAACAATCAGCTGACGCTGAATTGCCATTGCAAATGCTTTACGGATTTTAACGTTGTTAAATGGTGCTTCGTTTACGTTGAACTGGTAGTAGTACGTACTTGCAATACCAGTAGCTTTGAACTCGTCCGACAATTCCGCTTTTACAGAAGGAATTTGGTCGGATGGAATTTCACCGTTAGGTGCACCAGTATAGTCCAATTGTCCTGATTTGTAAGCTTGCAGTTCGGAAGCACTGCTGTTTGTCAGAGACATATCGATTTCAGCCAATTTAATATCGGCAGCTGCATGGTAAGCATCGTTTTTCTTCACAACAATTTTTTGACCTTTAGCGTATTGATCCATTACAAATGGTCCGTTAACGATCATGTTTTTGTAGTCTGTGAAGAATTTGTCATTTGTGTCAGCAGATGCATGTACTGGGTAGTACGTGTAGAATGCTGTCAGACCCAAGAAGTAAGGTGTTGGGTTTTCCAACGTTACTTCAAGCGTGTGCTCATCAGTAGCTTTAACACCTACTTGAGAGAAATCAGTGATTTTAGTACCTTTATATGTTTCGTCAACACTGCGGTTAAATCCTTCTGCACCTTTAATGTAATAAAGTTGGTAAGCATAAGGAGAAGCTGTTTCCGGTTTCAAAGCACGTTCCCAAGAACGTACAAAGTCTTCAGCAGTGATTGCATCACCGTTGCTCCATTTAGCATCCGGGTTCAGATTGAAAGTGTATTTCAACCCATCTGGAGATATAACCCAGTCTTTTGCAACACCTGGAGCTTCTTTGCCATCAGCATCGATGCGTACAAGACCTTCATACAAGAATTTCAGAACTGTGTTGGTTTGGCTGTCTTTTGCTTGAGCCGGGTCCAACGTAGGAGGTTCAGCTGACAGGTTGATTTTCAGAATTTGATCTTTTGCAAGACCATTTCCTTCGCTTGCAGAACCAGTATCGGTGTTACCTGTGCCTTCGTTTTTCGATCCGCACGCTGCAAGTACGGTACCGAACGCCAAAATCAGCGTCAAAAGGACTAATAGACTTTTCCTTTTCATCTAACACGTTCCCCCTAAATTGATATGGTTTATATGTTTATAGATTATACAACCACCGGTCAAAAAAATCTACATTACTTTTTCAGAAAGTAATGTTTTTTTCAGTTTTCGACAAAATCGACACATTTTTTGCCTCTTTTGCGTTATGTAACCTCACATCTGTTTCATGAAGTATCTAAATAATCCAAATAAAGTAAACAAAACATACCCGAAACTCATAATGATGAAGGCCATGCGCCATACGGCCCGGAACATTCTCCCCCCATCGACCTTCCCCTTTAGTCGATTTTGCGCACCTCCGATGAATCCAAGTGCTAGTAGTATGAGTAATAGTGTCAGATAAAAACCAAAATTCGAATCAAATGTTAAGTTGAATAACGCCGATACTGAAAAAACAAGAAAAAAAGTGGTAACATCCATTGCCATCCGCATGGCGTTCCGTTTGTCTTTTTTCCATACGTACATGCCCCAATAAACAAGAAAGAACGGAAAAAAGGGCAATATGCTCAACACAATAAAAAGTCCCATTAATTCACTCCTTCCGGTTGCATTCCTTCAATCAGATGAAGCAGTATTTCATGTGTAGGTGCAACAAGGTCCAACTTCTGTGCCATCTTTACAATATGACCGTTAATTGACCTCACTTCTGTACCACGTCCAGCGAGAACATCTGCAAGCATGGAGGAAGTATTCGTGGCAGTAGAACGACAGACCGATATCAGTTGATCCCACATATCCTGATCCAAACATATTCCACTTGCAGAGTAGATTAACAATACTTCATCATATAACTGGCGCATTAGCCTCTTTCGTTCTTCCTTGACGATCAATTCTCCATTAGGGATTCGCCATAGTGCCGTAAGCGGGTTAATGACTGAATTAATCAATATTTTCCTGTATATCAGCTTATCGATTTCATTCGACACTGTACAGTCAAATCCTGCCTGCTGCAACGATCCCGACAGAGTAAATGTTCTCTTCTCCTCTATAGAGGCAGAAGCTACTATATGTATGTTGTACCTCCCCAGCCTGGTTTCACCTGTACCTGCACGAGTTACCTGACTTTGTGTGCGCTTCGCACCTTCTGTTGTAACCGCACTACACAGAAGCGACTTTGGCAAAGCTGCTTGAAGTTTTGCCAGATGGCCCATCCCATTCTGAAAACAAGCGATATTCAGCACATGATCTTGTAACGGACTGATCTCATGAATGAAATCATCAATGCTTGTCTGCTTAACCATGAGCAGTAACCATTCTCCTGGTTTGTTTTTCCATGTGTCAGTCAGCTCACTTACTGGTTTCGCCTGTATTTGATCCGGTAGAATATGTATCTCCTCGTCTTGTTCCACAATGGTTACTCCATTATGGCTGAGGAGGTCAGCCTGAGCTGTTGTTCTCGTCCAAAATCTGACCTGGTTACCTGACGCCAGCAGTTTCCCGCCATATAAAAGACCCAGTGCCCCCGCTCCTACGATGTCAATGATCATATGATGCACTCCTCTCCGCTTCAGTAGTTGCTCTTCTATTATCTATAATAGAACAAAAACACCAAACTAAAAACCCGTCATACCTGCCGTTGTGTAACGGAGGTGTGGCGGGTTCATACCTGACTTTCACAAATCAAACGTCTGAACTTGTTATTCAATTCGTTCCAGATTCCCGTTGGCATCCATCTTGAAACGTGTCTTAAGTTCCTCTTCTTCTTCGGACAAAAATGCGAGTCTGCGAGCCCGATCCATAATCTGAATCAAAGCTTTGTAGTCGTCATTCACCACACGGTAATCCGTCTGTACTTCATTCACTTCCTTGGAGAGACGGTCATTCTCAAGACGTAGTTCAAGCAATTCATCTTCTTTCTCGCGAAGCTCCTTCTCCAGCATCTTGAGTTGACGATTACTCTCCTGCACTGTTCCCTTCCATTGCCGCAGGAAGCGGATTACTGCATCCATCGATAATGAATCGTCTGAGATCCCATCTGATTTGTACAGATGTTCTTCAGTGTCCAGTGTAGACAATGCTGCAACCTGCGGTCCGAGCATAGCTGGCTGCTTTCTGAGATAACTTCGTTTTTGTCGTTGTGCCTTGGCGTTACTGATGGCAGAATCATACTTTTTACGTACACAACTGTTCCAGCGAAAACCGCATGCGGCAGATGTTCTGCCTATTTTTTCGCCCACCTCTTCAAAAGCGGCCAATTGTGTACTGCCTTCCCGAATATGACGCAAAGTAACCTCAGCCAATATCAAATCGTCCTCTGTACTCCAAGCATCCTGTCTCACTGCAGTCATGCTATAATACCCTCCTAACAACATCCTAAAATAACCGTCCGCATTACCGGAAGCCCGGTATGTGAATTAGGTATAAAAGCTGCTTCATTCATTCTTATGCCTCTCATAGAGTTCATAGAATTGATTTCATACTAAAATGTATTTCCACATTCAGGCTTGCTCATACGTGACATACGTAAAACATATCCCTCTATACTTACTTTGAGCAAAAAAAGAATTCGCTTTCATATCCAAATTTGTTTACACGTTTTTCCTTTCCCGGTATAATGTTGTGTAGACAATCTATGAACGTACTTAGGAGAGGAGGATTTACCGTGGCACGCATGTTTCGGGTACTCGGGTTCTTCACGCTTGCAATTGGCCTGATGGCTTTTGCGGGAGATCTGGTCGAAATGGCTTTGCTTTTTTTCCTGCAGACTGCGTTTTTTGTCATTTTGGGATACTTGAAATTTACCGAGCGAACGTACATATTGCTCTTCTGGGGTTATATGATCGTAACATTCACGGGGTTCAGCTACTGGACTGTATTCGAAATGGGGTTGCCGCTCTAATCCACCTGCAGCATCAAAGTGATCCGATAACTGTCGGGTTGCTTTTTTGTTGTGTTCAGATTAAATGAATGTTCATGGTGTTATGTAACCACTAAGGATATTTCACGGATTTGTTTCATATATTGTCTGGAAGACAACAAGCCTGTACGATTGTCATTTAAGAAGTGGAAAGGAGAATGGATCGGTGAATCGTCAATACGGCATTGCCGCCTTTATATTATGCATCATTTTATTCCTCCAGCTACCTTTAGCCCATGCCTATGGAGAGTCTTCACCTGAGGATACACGTGAGATATTGCAAAAAAGTCTATCCATCGTTGAAATCGATCACGAAATCGAACGCATCGCCGAAAGGCAGAAGCAGCTGGCTCAACAATACGAGACATTATCCGTCCAGCTTCAGGAACAGGAAGAGCAGATACATATTCAGCAAGATCGGGCCGGAGCTGTAGTGAGGTCCTACTACACAGGAGAACGCGACAGCCTCCTCATGACGGTCCTGGGAGCCAGGTCGTTCAAAGACTTGTTTGTACTGTATGATTATTACCAGATTATTATCGGACGGGATCAGGCTGTGCTGGACAAGTATCAGGACCGTTATCACACCCTGCAACAGACTTCCACTCAGATTCGTCAGACTACAACAGAATTAACCGAAATGAAGACTAATCTTCAAAACCAGCGGGAACGTGTAGTCACCTTGCAAAAAGAAGTGGATGCCCAAATAGCCACCAGCGGAGATGCGGCAGCGATTCAGAAACTGATGGATGAATTAACCCTTTATTGGGAGAATATCGGCATCTATGAGGTGAAACGATATTTCAAAGCATTGGCATCTGCCATGCAGAACCTGCCCGATTTTATCCAAAAACAAAACGGAGGTATATCCACGACTGGAACAACGTATACGATTCGAATTGGGCAGGATGAGCTTAATGCATTTCTGCGTTCCCAAAATTCAATCTTTGAAGATTTTGCCTTTCAGTTTAATCAGGATAAGATTATAGCTTCCGGTCAGCGGGATCAATTGCAATTAAGCATTGAAGGACATTATACGGTAGAAAATGAACCTCAAAACTCCATTCGTTTTCATGTGGACAAACTTGTATTCAACCAGCTTGAATTACCAGACACTACTCGCCGAATGCTGGAAAGAGAATTTGACCTTGGGTTCTATCCACAGAAAATCCTGTCGTTTGTCAAAGCAACCGATGTTTCAACAAGTGAAGGCATACTGGAAGTAAAACTAGCTATATCCTTTTAAAGAGGTTGTTCAAAAAGCCCGCTTTTGATTACGAAGGATGCCTTGTGGCATCATCGCATCAAATATGAAAACCAGACTATTTGAACACGAACTTAAAGTTAGTTCGCCGTTCTAATACTGTCTACGTATTGATTCGCTGTAATTTCTCCCTTTAAGAATTGTTGTACTTTTTTATGAAAACGAGTTGTTAGAGCATGACTTTCGGTCGTTGCAGCGGGGACATCTTGGGTGGTTGAGAACCAGGATTGTCCCTTTGTCATATCATAACGTCCAACGAGTTTCTCAGACTCCAAATCCAGCTCCTGTTGCTTTGCGGGCAACCGGTTAACCTGTTGGTACCATTTCAGCTGTGTCGTAGCGGACGTCATTCCTTCAATCCATCTACTGGCCTCCTCAGCCTCAACCGAACCCGCAGTAATAACAAGGCTTCTGGAGTTTACAGTTTCCAAGGTTTCGAAAGAAAACCGCTCCAAAGAATCTTCATCAACTGCACTCTTTTGATCTGCACTTAATAATTGAGATAACAATGATACAACCATCGGTGTGTCGTTCTGGTCAGCAGTTGGAGAAAACCCTGGATTGGTAGACTTGAGCCTAATAAGGGGCTGAATCTGATTCATCAACTGAATCCCCTGCTGAAGATCTCTTGTTTGCGAATCTATTTGCGTTTGACTAACTTGATCTGGCGCCATCCTTGGTTCCAAATGATTCAGCCACGCATTTGTCCCGTACATATCATTGATGTTCATTGTAATTAAAGGGATGCCTTCCGAAATGGCTTGTTGAGTAAGTCTGACCCACTGATCTTTATTGTGAGGTAATGACTCCAGACCAGATCTTTTTAGAAATGAAGATTGTACAGCCAGAATGTACGGATCAAAATCAAAAGGCATCCCCCATTGATAACCATTCCACTCTGTCATTCCCCGTAACCCAACTACCGTATCTCCTAGCGACTTCGACAATGTTGTTCCGTTTAACGGATACAGGTACCCTTTTTGGGCATAGTATTGCACTTCCTCACTATCAAGCAGAACAACATCACCATTCTCCCCTAGTGAAAATTCAAGATCCAAAACATGCTTATATGTATCCGGCTTCTCATTCCGAAGATTAATCTCTACCAGCTGGGAAGCAGCAACTTCTTTAGCTATTTTTTGAAAGGCTTGGAACTCTACATCCGACATGGCCACTACAATCTCCAGCGGAGCTTGAGCATCTTCATTACGGGACAACGAACCCGGAAAGGTATCCTTCTCCTGGTCGCGTTCCTGATTGAGCTGTGAACCTCTAAAGTCAAAACTCGGTGACAAGATCGTTAACGAAAGCAGCAATACCGCGAACAAAACAACCTGATGTCTACGCTTCATTAACTTCCCTCCCTGTTCACCTAGTTTTTTCCTGCAGCAATTATTGTAACAAATAAGTAGTACTCTTGTCCTACCCTGCCGAAAAACACTTTTTCGGATTTTTGCATAATACGAGCATATCGAGTTCTGTGTAATAACGCTTACTTATTTTTTCAGCAAAAAGCCGGCTCCAGGAGCCGGCTTCAATAACAACATTTTCCGGGAAATAAATCCCCCTTAATTTTACAATAAATCAGCTGCAAGCTGTGCCAGCTTGGACCGTTCTCCTTTTTCGAGCATGATGTGTCCGCTGATTCCCTCTTGCTTGAACCGTTCCACGATATACGTCAGGCCGTTACTGGCAGAATCAAGATACGGATGGTCTATCTGCTCAGGGTCTCCCATCAAAATAATCTTACTGCCTTCACCGACCCTTGATACAATGGTCTTCACTTCATGGCGGGAGAGATTCTGGGCTTCATCAATTATGATAAACTGTCCAGGTATCGATCTTCCACGAATATACGTTAAAGCCTCCACCTGAATACTGCCAAGCCCCATTAGAATTTTATCGATATCTCCGGCTTTTTTGGTGTCAAACAAAAACTCCAGATTATCATAAATCGGTTGCATCCATGGACGAAGTTTTTCTTCCTTCTCACCAGGCAAGTAACCGATATCTTTCCCCATGGGAACAACAGGGCGAGCGATCAACAGTTTTTTGTATTTATGATCATCCTCTACCTTAAGCAGACCTGCTGCAAGTGCAAGCAAGGTTTTCCCTGTTCCAGCTTTACCGGTGATGGTAACAAGCGGGATGTCATCATTCAAAAGCAGTTCGAGTGCCATGCGTTGTTGTGCGTTACGTGCGCTAATGCCCCAGACATTGTCATTACTGAGGAAAAGCGGCTCCAGCTTGGTTCCCTCTGTGTTCACTTTAAGCAAAGCCGATTTATTGGTTCCCATCTCATCCTTGAGAATGACAAATTCATTCGGATACAACGAATAAGACAATTGTAACGGTTTGATTGGTAAAAAACGATATGTGTAAAACTCATCAATCACTGACGGATGAACTTTTAGGGCCGTATAACCTGGATATAACTCACTGAGTCCTGCCGTCCGATCTGATAAGTAATCCTGTGTGAACAGACCAAGTACATCCGCTTTGATACGCACAAGTACATCTTTACTGACAAGCACGACCTGACGTTCGACTACTTCCTTTTCATTCTCCTCAATCTGATAATTCAGTGCGACAGCCAAAATGCGATTATCGTTGGACACTTCACCAAACATTTCCTGAACTTTCACGAAACTCCGATGATTCAGCTCTACTTTCAGGTTACCTCCATTAGCCAAAGGTACCCCACTGTGCAAGTGACCCAGCTCACGTAATCCGTCTAACAGTCTGGATACATTACGGGCATTACGCCCAATTTCATCGGCATTTCTTTTTTTGGAGTCGATCTCCTCCAGTACAACCGCGGGAATGATTACCTCATGTTCCTCAAAGGCAAATATGGCATTGGGGTCATGCAGAAGCACGTTGGTATCCAATACAAAAATCTTTTTCATTCAATCCCCTCCAAAGCGGCGTCGTTAAAGGCATGAATAGTGTGATCTTTCAGCAGCGGCATGGACAATCATGATCCCATACATAAATGTATTCGACTAGGGCAAAATAATTGTCAACCATTCTGAAAAACTCCAAGAAAGGATGAACATTTATGAAAATATGGGTTTGCACGCTGCTTCTGATCTTTATACTTACAGGTTGCAACAGTTCCACACGCAGCGCTTCGCCGAATCAAGGTACACATGCGAAAGGTTACGGAGGAAATGTAACAACTCAGCAAGATCAAGGGAAAGGATCTCACATGCTCAATGCACAGGAAGATCGGATGAATCCTTCACGTTTGGACCGCCTCAATGAGAATACAGGTGAAGTCCATGATACCAACATTGCGGATGATGCACAGAGTGGCCGGATGCCAAATGAAAAACGAATCAATCACCTTAAAGCCCTTGCCAAGCAAGTGGAAGGTGTTGAAGATGCGAACTGCGTCATACTCGGTAATACAGCCGTAGTTGGCATCGATGTTGATGGTGAACTGGAACGTGCTCGGGTTGGTACCATTAAGTACGCAGTTGCCGAAGCACTTCGCAAAGACCCCGAAGGTGTAGATTCCATCGTTACTGCAGATGCAGATGTCACCGAACGAATTAAAGAAATCGGTGAACATATTCGTCAAGGGCACCCAATCTCCGGTTTTGCTTCAGAACTTGCTGACATGGTGGGACGAATTATCCCTCAACTCCCGAAAGACGTCAAAGTCCGTCAAAATCCGGATGAAAACGTGAATCAAAAACAACAAATGCAGCAGCTGCATTCATCTGACAAAAGACAACAAAAAGCCCAGTGATCTCTCACTAGGCTTTTTTCATTGCAGCAAAAACCTGCTCATCTAATTTCTCAGCAGCACGCTGATCATATATTTTGACATATTGAGGCACAGACGACAATTGAGCGCCGTAAAACAGAGCATTCCTCACCGCTTCAATTGTGATGTCGAAACAGCACATATTAAATGGAACATCCTGCAGCGGATCTTGTCGTACCACAGCACGTCCGTTCACTGCGTACACCATCTCTTCTCCAAAGACAGTAACCGTAATGAGCGGATTAGTAATCATGTTATTCACTAAACGTGAACGATGATCAATTGCTACACGAAAAGTAGAAGCATTCTCCGCATAAATCCAGGAGATGGCTGTTGAAGTCGGACCTCCAGATTCTACATCCACTGTGCTCAGAAGCACAAAGGTCTCATTCTTGAATTGCTGTAAAAGAGATTCAGTTAATTGTGTGACGGCTTCGGACATTCAACCAGCCCCCTAACCTTCTTTATGCAATTCTTGTACTTGGTTTATGTTATTATAGCATACCGATTAACGTGCTTCCAATCCCAAAAGAATGAAGGTTATTCGCCTGAAGGTGAAGCCGTTACTTTACCTGAAAGTGTATCTTGTAAAGCCTGCTTGGCATTGGCGAGTTCCGTCTCATTAATATACACATATGGACTTCTCCACTCTCCGGTAACCGGAGTATAATGTACATCCGAAGTGGAAATGTTCCAATACGTCGAGATAAAGTTTTTCATTTGTTCCGATTCCACATCTGTCGTCATATTCTTGTCAACTGCACCAATCACCTTGCTGATCTTTGTAATGCCCCCAAGAGATTTCATCTGATCCAGCATGGAGTTCAGCACTTGGTTTTGACGTTTGTTACGATCAAAGTCATTGGATTCATCAGTCTTTGGATTACAATTGGATTTGCGGTAACGAACAAAATCTAGTGCTGCTTTACCATCGAGATGTTGTGCGCCTGCGACCAGATTGATATCTGTACCATCGGCTGTATCTCTATAACACATATTTTTATCCACAGTCACATCCACGCCACCCACGGCATTGACAGCATCACGGAATGCCTGGAAATTCAGGACGGTTGTATAATTAATATCTACATCCAAATACTTGCCCATCATTTCTTTCATCTGATCCTCTGCATTTTTGCCAGTGGTTTTTTCTTGTGCTTTGAATCTTGGATAATAGGAATTCAGCTTGTTGGATTTGTACCCATCCAATTGAATACGCGTGTCTCGAGGCAAAGATACAATGGTTGCCGTCTTGGTCTCCGGATTCAACGAAGCCACCATAACAACATCCGAGAGATATGTGCCAGTTTCAGGACGGTTATCTGTGCCTAATAACAGCATCGTGATCGGTTTGGTTGTGGCTGACATCCCGGGAGGTACCGGTTTATCGATGCCTGTATCCACGACTTGATTGTATACCCAGTACGCATATCCACCACCTACCACAATGGCAATAACCAATAGACTTAAAAGGATTCTGCCAAAAGCATTCATTCTCTTTTTCTTCTTAGGCTGCTTGCCCTTGCCATTCTTCGATCCAGAAGCACCGGATTGCGTTGGTGCCTGTCTCCGTGGAGGCAGTCCGTTCGAATTTGAGTTCATATCTTCAACACCTTTATCACATCTGTTTTTGTCTAAATAAAAGACAACCGCTTTCCCTAAGGAAAACGGATGGTCTGTACAAGACAGGATTTATGAGTTTCGAGCGGCTGCTTCCGCTTTTTTCTTTTGACGACCTTCAATAAAATAACGCACTCTCACTAACAACATCAAACCAACCGCGACCAACAAACATTGAATGATGGGCAGCTTGTCGATCTGAAAAATAAGAAGCATGAATGTGCCCATCGCCATCAAAATATAGAGAACGATTTCCTTACCAAGCGGCAATTTCTGACGTACCCGAAACACCTTGTTATATACGTAAGTAATCAATACAAAGATGACGATGTAGGCTACGATCGGGTTTGACGCGAACCATGCTTGCATGCACAGCCAGCTCCTTTCGTGTTCATGCTAGGATATAAGTTAACTGGTTGATGGAAAAACACCAACAACATTAATTACAAAGCTCTGCAATGTGACCGTTTCGGATTCGGATCGTTCTTTTGGTCGCTGTTATCCCCAGATTTTTTTGATCCATTTTTCAATGGTAAAATCCGGGGATAAAGGCGAACGCTTCGCTCCTACAGAATCGATTCCGTATCCTCCACTACTTTAGTGGGTTGTAATTAACGCCGATGGTGCATATGTGTTCCATCAAACGTTAACTTATATATATTATTTTGTTGTTATTAAGCTTTAGAAGCCATTTTGCGTTGTTTTTCTGCACGCTCACGCTCGGATTTATTCAGGATCTTCTTACGAAGACGAATAGATTTTGGTGTAATCTCACAATATTCATCTTCATTCAAATATTCAAGCGCTTGTTCCAACGAGAAGATAATTGGAGTTTTAATTTTAACCGTATCATCTTTACCGGAAGAACGAACGTTAGTCAGTTGTTTTTCTTTGCAGATGTTAACAACGATATCATTGTCACGTGTATGTTCACCAACAATCATACCTTCGTAGATTTCAGTACCTGGCTCCAAGAAGAGCGTACCGCGATCTTCAACGCCCATCATGCCATAGAACGTAGATGTACCAGTCTCAGTTGAGATCAGCACGCCTTGGTGACGTCCACCCACTTGACCGGATACTACTGGTGCGTAGCTGTCAAATGCATGGTTCATTACACCGTAACCACGAGTCAATGTCAGGAAGTTGGTGCTATAACCGATCAAACCACGTGCTGGAATCAGGAACTCCAGACGAACTTGACCACTACCTGTGTTAACCATGTTAACCATCTCTGCTTTACGTGCGCCCAGGCTCTCCATTACGGAACCCATGCTCTCTTCAGGGATATCAATCAACAAACGCTCGAGAGGTTCCATTTTCTTACCGTCAACTTCTTTAACGATAACTTCTGGTTTGGATACTTGCAATTCATATCCTTCACGACGCATATTCTCAATCAGGATACCCAAGTGAAGTTCACCACGTCCGGAAACGACAAATGCATCCGGGCTATCCGTTTCGTCAACACGAAGGGAAACGTCTGTTTCCAATTCTTTTAACAAACGCTCACGAAGTTTACGGGAAGTTACCCATTTACCTTCACGACCTGCGAATGGACTGTTGTTCACGAGGAACGTCATTTGCAGTGTAGGCTCATCAATTTTCAAAACTGGAAGTGCTTCTGGATTGTTAGGGTCGGCAATGGTTTCACCAATGTTGATGTCCTTGATTCCTGCAATGGCAACGATGTCGCCTGCTCCTGCTTCTTCCGTCTCAATACGTTTGAGACCTTGGAAACCGAACAGTTTCTCGATACGTGCAGTTTTGCTCTTACCATCACGCATAATAACCGTTACCGATTGTCCTTGACGGATCACACCGCGGTTAACACGACCAATGGCAATACGGCCAAGGTATTCATTGTAGTCCATCAAAGTAACGAGGAATTGAAGTGGTTCTTCAACATTTTCGGTAGGGTGTGGGATATGACTAACGATGGTATTGTAAATCGCCATCATGTTGTCATCCTGTTTTGCAGGATCATTATCCATGCTGGATGTTCCGTTCAATGCGGAAGCATATACAACAGGGAATTCAAGTTGTTGATCGTTGGCACCCAGTTCAATGAACAGGTCCAATACTTCATCAATAACCTCAGTCGGGCGAGCCGCTGGACGGTCAATTTTGTTAACAACAACAATTGGTGTCAGGTTGTGCTCCAGAGCTTTACGAAGTACAAACTTCGTTTGTGGCATACAGCCTTCATATGCATCAACAACGAGCAATACGCCGTCAACCATTTTCATGATACGTTCCACTTCACCACCGAAGTCGGCGTGTCCTGGTGTATCCACAATGTTGATCAGATAATCTTTATAAGTTATAGCCGTGTTTTTGGCCAAAATCGTAATACCGCGTTCACGCTCCAAATCGTTGGAGTCCATTGCGCGCTCCTGTACCGTTTCGTGATCACGGAAAGTACCGGATTGCTGGAGCAACTTGTCGACGAGCGTAGTTTTCCCGTGGTCGACGTGGGCAATAATCGCAATATTGCGAATGTGTTCTCTTGAATGCATGGTTTGTATCCATATCCTTTCCAATTTCAATTCTTATCTACTAAACTTCCCGCAATTTCGCAGGTTACTCACAAAATAAGCGTCGGTGATATCCCGACGCATGTCTATATCCCTTATATTATAGTTTATTATAGGTAAAAATCAAGATATTTCGCACGAAAAGACCAATGGGAATGTTACCAGCCTCTCCCTTGACGTCCTCGCCCAAGCAATAACCAGACTCCGGCCAAGATCAAAAGGACAGCAAGTACATAGATTATTCCCGTTTGCAGCAAGGTAAATCCGAATAATATGATGGACACCGCACCAAGGATCAAAGCTGCAGGTAACACATATTCCGGTCTTCGCCGTTCAGCCATTCCATATTCGAGTAACCCTATGGCGAACCCAAGCAAGAATGCTGGCCACAGCCTGCTCATAAGTCCAGCGCCCCATGTATTCGTTATACTGAATAAAACACCATACACCGTTAGTATGCCGGCAGGAACAAGGGACCACGATGGTGAAATGCGCGCATAATATAACGCATGAAGGGCGATGCCTGGCAGCAGGATCAGCAAAGGCCAGAAATTGCGACCTATAAATCCAAACACGCCAAACTTGCCAAGCAGAATAATAATTCCCGCAGCTGCAATAAATAGTCCAATCGCTTTTTCATTTCTCATCCTCATTTGCAATCACCTCTATAACATTTGGCTATTTACCTTGAAAGCTTAATAAAAGCAAAGCCGTTCTATGATGACCAGTTTTATTTTCATGTCCTAGTGTAGCCGATGTTATTGCAAATAACTACAGTATTAGTTTTTCCTTATAGAATTTTCGTTTTACTATACTTAATTTTGGAGGCAACTCGATCAATCCGCGGTATAGCTCGTAAGCTCATAATGTTTTGGACTAAAGATCCAGCATCTTTCGTATACCCGGATCAACAAACTTTTGACTCGTCATACGTCACCCGTAGCAGATCCAACGGTAGCCATGATTCAGTCTTCATGAGAATGTTTGTTTCTCAACAGTACTATTGATTGTTTAAAAAGATTTCGAGACGAGTTTTTCCTAATTATAGAAACCTTCCCTAGCCGTTTACCCTACACCACGACACTCATCGCAACATAAATAGTCATTCAAAAACTTCTTACAATTAAAACAAAAACCAGTCACCACATTATCAGCGACTGGTTGTTAGGAAACTTTAAATGGTCTGATTAACTTTCTCGTGACCAGGGAATTTAGACATATTGAAACATTTTACGTTCCCATTTAAAACTCAGAAAAATAGACCTTTAAAAATATGTAATTTTTGTAGTGTCTATTCGTACTACAAATTCTGTTCACTCAATTCCAGCATTATAGATGTAACCCGCATATACTCCACGATACTCGCCATTTCCGTTAGAAAGATGGTCAGTAAGAGTTAAATTTCCTGCCCAATTACCCTGAACATAAAAATAAGTTTTAGGTAAGAGACTAGATTTATGTGCTACATTGGCAACAATACCTGATACATACTTTCCTGTAGCTGCCGCTACCGCTTTCCCTTCTTCGGAAACCTTAACAGGTTGAGCTTGAGAATCTGCAGCAAATCCAAGACTTGGTACTGCAAGAAGCATTACGGATACTCCCAAAATAATAATTGACTTTTTCAAAATGATACCTCCTAATTAATTATATAATAACAAAATATTACTTTTTTAATATAACATATACAATATAAAAAGTGTAGACTTATTTATAAAAAATTCCATTTCAGATGAGTTTTTGTGTTATTTTCCCACATACTTATATGCTCCACCCACCGCAATGACAAGACAAGCCATTGCCGCAGGCAGAAGAGTATGAGCTGCGGCAGCCATACCTCCCAGCCATTCTCCTAACTTGGGGTCTTTCATCACCATCTCACCTGCTGTGAAGGCTAGGATGCCTGAGCCAGCGAATACAAGAATCGGAAATCGCTTCAACAAACCAACAATTAACCCGCTCCCCCATACAACGATGGGGATACTGATTGCAATACCGATGACAATCAAAGCCAAATCTCCATCTGCCAAAGCCGCTATGGCCAAAACGTTATCCAAGCTCATTACAAAATCGGCAATCAGAATGGTTTGAATGGCTTTCCAGGTCGTAGAAGCTTCTCGAATATGTACCTCATCCTCATTTTGAAGCAGCAGCTTTACTGCAATCCAGAATAATAACAGCCCACCTGCCGCTTGGATAAAGGGAATTCCCAGCAATAATACCGCTACAAAGGTTAATACACAACGCAGCAGTACCGCACCAAAAGCTCCCCACCATACCGCTTTTTTGCGTTGTACTGGTGGCAGATCCTTGCTGGCAAGCGCAATAACAACCGCATTATCTCCACTCAATACCAGATTGATCATTAAAATTTCAGTTAACAGCCATAGTGTATCCATGTCCTCATCCCCCCACATTAACTTGTATGTCAGAGTTGTCCATGCTATTCTTAATGATTGAACCGTATATAAGGAGTGACATATCTCATGGAGCTATTTAGTCCCACATTCTGGCTGGCTTTGCTGAACGTTGTCTTTATTGATCTAATTCTGGCTGGGGATAATGCCATCGTCATTGGTCTCGCAGCTCGAAATTTGCACCCTTCCGTGCAGAAAAAGGCGATTCTATATGGAACTGGCGGCGCACTTTTGATTCGAATTTTAGCAACAGTTGTTGTTTTATGGTTGCTTAAAGTTCCGTGGCTCTTGCTTGTGGGAGGCATACTTCTGATCTGGATTGCCTATAAATTATTGGCGGATCAGGGAGATGAACACAATGATGTCCAGGCGGGAACTTCCTTGTGGACCGCTATTCGTACCATCGTGATCGCGGATGCAGCCATGGGACTCGATAACGTGATTGCAGTTGCTGGAGCAGCGCAGCAGCATCTCGTGCTTGTCATCCTTGGACTCCTGATTAGTGTACCTATTATCGTCTGGGGCAGTACCCTGTTTATCAAGCTAATTAATCACTTTCCTTGGATCATCTATGTCGGAGCCATCGTTCTCGGGTATACGGCTTCCAATATGATCACTGAGGAACAGCGACTCTTGCCTTACTTTACTGAACATCCGGCATTGCGCATTCTCTTCATCGTTGTGGTTATTGCAGGCGTAGTCTTTGCAGGTTATCGCAAACGCTCCAGCAGTTCCAGCCACAAGGGATCTGGCGGGGAACAGCAGCGCTCCTATTCGTAGGCTAATTTAAACTAAAATTTTATCTGAATACAGCAAAGGACTGAACGATATTTCATCGGACAGTCCTTTTTTGCAGTTACCATAGCCCATATTATGTTGCCATGCTAATTTTTATTGAGTTTAGAACCAATCATCCTTCATGCCATTGTCTTCTGTCTGATTCGTTACCACAGAAGTTTCACCGGCATGCAGTGTGATCGTTTCAGTTTGTTCCACTGCTTGCTCCACCCATTCTGAGAGATGGCTCATTGTTGATTCAATTTTATCCACAATTCGAAGATTTGGATTGGTTGAAGGTGACTTTGGCACGAAGAGAGTACAGCAATCCTCATATGGCAAAATAGATATGTCATACGTTCCGATCTGTTTGGACAGGGTAATGATCTCCTGTTTATCCATCATAACCAGTGGTCGCAAAAGTGGCAGATCCGTCGCACGACCAATGACATTCATACTCGGAAGAGTCTGACTCGCTACTTGGCCCAAGCTATCCCCGGTGATCAGTGCGAGTGCCCGCTCACGCTCGGCAAGTTTGGATGCAATTCGCAGCATTGAACGTCGCATCAGCGTAATAATCAGATTGTCCTGACCCAGTTGGGTAAATGCCGTTTGAATCTCTGTAAATGGAACCAGATGCAACTTGATTGTTCCTGCATGATCAGCAAGGGCACGTGCCAAATCAATGACTTTCTCTTTGGCACGCTGGCTTGTGAACGGGTAACTGTAAAAATGTACACATTCCACTTCAAGTCCACGGCGCATGGAAGACCAGGCTGCAACCGGGCTGTCTATTCCACCTGATAGCAGTACCATCGCTTTTCCATTCGTGCCCAGCGGAAACCCACCTACTGCCGGAATGGTTTCGTTGAAAATATAGGTACCCTGATCTCGAATTTCCACTCGTAGCTCAATATCAGGCTCGCGAACATCAACACTCAATTGCTGGAACTTTCGAAGGATCGGGGAACCAACCAGATGGTTCATTTCATGGGAAGAGTTCGGAAACTCCTTCCATACCCGCCTTACATTCACCTTAAATGTGGTGCCTTCCTTGAATTCGTCCTCCCTTTCGTCCATAAATGCGACTGCTGTTTTCACAATCTCATCAAGTTCGGATGGAGTAACTTTAACCGGACTAATCGACATCACGCCGAATACCCGCTTCAGCACCTTAATTAGTTCAGTATGTGATTCACCGCCAAGATCCACATAGACACGGCCATATTCTTTGCGAAGGCTCGCTCCTGGATAAGGTTTAAGCAAAGCTTTCACCTGTGTAATGATCGTTTTTTCAAATCGGGCACGATTTTTCCCTTTTAACATAAACTCTCCGAAACGGAGAAGCAGCATATCATATTTCATATCCATTACATCCGCCTTTCGAGGGGCCGCAACTGCGCCACCATCTGATGTAAAGCCTGTTCAAGCAAGGCTACATCTTCTTCTGTATGTTCATTTCCAAGACTAATACGCAATCCGCCACCAGCACAAGCTGCATCTCTGCCCATCGCAAGTAGAGCCCGACTCGGTTCAGCCGAACGCGAAGAACAGGCAGATTGGGTCGATATGGTTACGCCAAGTTGCTCCAAGGTGTGCAGCGCCACTTCTGCCTTCATCCCGGGATAGGAGAAGTGCACAATATGAGGTGCACCCTCTGAACGACTGTTCAATTCAAATTCAGGAATGGCACGTATCGTTTCCATCAATCGATCACGGAGCACCGTTGTACGCCGGGCAAAATCAACCTGATCTTCTGCTGCCATTCGCATCGCCTTAGCCATGCCTACCAGTAAGGCCACGTTTTCTGTGCCTGCTCTTAGGCCCTGCTCCTGAGATCCTCCTGACAATAGTGGCGTAAGCTCCACTCCACTTCGCACATACAGGAGACCTGCTCCCTTCGGTCCACGAATCTTGTGAGCAGACAGACTGTACAGATCTGCACCCCAAGCGGCAGGTGTAGCCTTCATTTTTCCAAAGCCCTGAACACCATCCACATGGAAAAGCACGCGTGGTGCTTTCTTTTTGAGCTGTTTGCCGATCTCTGCAATTGGATGGATGGCTCCTGTTTCATTATTTACATGCATCAGACTCACGAGCACCGTGTCGGGCCTGATCGCGTCTACAACCTGCTGAGCGTTGACCACTCCATCGGAATTCACAGGTAGTAATGTCACTTCCCATCCCCACTGCTGCAATTGCATAAAACTTTCATACACCGAGGCATGCTCGGTAGCCGTAGTGATGATGTGTTTGCCCCGTGACTGATAACGTAATGCCACACCTTTTATCGCAAGATTATTGCTCTCGGTCGCACCGGAAGTAAATACAATCTCCTCAGGCTTAACTCCTATAGCCGCAGCACAGCCGGATCGTGCACGACGCAGCAACTGATGAGCACGCTCTCCATACCCATGGATGGAGGACGGATTACCGAATTGTGTTTCCATAATCTCGGCCATCGTACGAATTACATCCGGATGGGGAGGTGTGGTTGCAGCATAATCAAAATATTTCAAATGAGGTTAGACCCCCCTTATCTCTTCGTTCATGAACCTACAGTGAGCATTGTAACATGATACCCATACAACACAAAAAGACCAACCGGGAACAGGCGTTTCAAGCGCTACTGCTCCCACATTTGATCTTGGCTTGCCTATCATGTGTTTTCACAAATGTCTATCTGTGAGTTTAGATCACATACTTTGACTGTGCCTTCTCCACCTTGGAGATATAATTCTGTGTTTCGGAAGGCAGACGGTTAAGTACACTCATCAGTTCGCTATCACTCGACACGCCCAGGCGTGAAACACGCCCTGGTCCTGCATTATACGCGGCAAGCGCCATCTTCACTTCTCCACCGAAACGCTGGAGCTGAAGGGAAAGATACTTCGTACCCGCATCAATGTTCTGGGCAGGATCAAATGAATTACTCACACCCAGCCCTGCAGCCGTGCCATCCATTAATTGCATGAGCCCTTTGGCACCGGCGGAGGACACGACATTTGGATTAAAATTGGACTCTGTGTCAATGACCGCCTTGATCAATGATTCAGGAACACCATACTTCGCACTTGCTTCCGCAATCAAAGATTCATAATCCGTAGGTACAGATGCTCCGGAATCCACGATTCCTGTATTGGATGAAGATAATAAAGACTCAACGATGTTATTGGAGACAGAGGACGATCCTGCCGTATTTATATCCGGATTGTACGTGCTTCCGAGTTGCAGCCACAACAGACCATCACTGGATCTTTTGGAGACTGTAGCGGTGGAATCTGTATTGCTCGTCGACTTGGCACCCGTACCTAACAGCCCGTCCATCACATTGGCGAAATCCACTGTTGAACCAGCATCCGATTGTGATCCACTGGTTTGGTTATTCACATTGGACAATTGCAGTTCCAATAACTGCCGCGATCCGCTTGGATCAATCTGCATGAGTTATACCCACTCCCGTATAATTAAGCGTATTATGACCTTATTCTACATCGTTTTACAGCAAGGTTCCATTGTTTTCAAAAAAATATATGAATCTTCCCACTTAACCTGCGCATATACGAAAGAAACCTTCTGTAATTCACCACATTTGGGTGAGAACAGAAGGCTTGTGAGTGAATCATTTTACAATTTAGCGAGCGAATGGAATCATGAAAAAATAACTCAGCGTAGCTACAATACCCAGTCCAATGGACCAGGCTCCCGCTGTCTTACGACCATTCACATAAGCATAGTAACCCAGTACCGCTGCTGCCGGTCCAAGTACGATTGACCACATGAACAAGGACGCAATCCCGAAGGCAAGTCCCATGTAACCCGCAACCTTGCCTGTTGATTCCATGACCCGGTCTGCCTCATGTTTCTCCGGTACAGGCTCTGCCCGTTCGGTACCTCCAGTTCTTACAACAGTCGGAGGAGCGACCTCTGCCCCGTATTCTTCCCGATGTGCTTTTCTGGGATAATCGACGCGCATACGCTGTTTTTCACCGTCAACATTGATTTTAGGACGATCTTGAAAATTAAACTTATTATCGTCATTTTTCATTGGGAAGCACCTCCGTTATGAATAGGGATGACTGCTCACTTGGGTTTGAACGTGTGACAGCATGTTGCAGAGGATGTGCGTGCATGATCATGGTGATCGGAGTCAAATGTCTCACCGGCAAATTCCTCATGCAGACGACGGGTGGCATGTTGGTCGATGTCAATCATGATGGCATCAGCGTGGCAGAAGTTGTTCTCTCCCCAAAAGTTACAGTTGGAGACGCTGCATTTGACAATTGGTTTGTCTTGGCTCATTTTTTATCACCTCGACTACTATTGTCTCCCCGCCACAAACCTGATATTCCCCGTCAAAATGCCAGATGATGACATGATTACACCTCGTCTGATTCTCACTAAAAACACAAAAAAACCGCCACAAGGGCGGTTTCGTCCAATTTCATATTCAGGTTTAAACGTTAATTAGGCGTGATTCCGTTGATTTTGCATACGGCGCTGGGTCAGGTAATCACTTTCATAATATGCCAGATCATCGCGCAATTCTTCGTACGTTTTGGAAACCTCAAGAATAACATCCCGTACTGCACGGATTGGCTTGTCACGGAAACGAATGGCATCTTGTCCTGTGTAAGCGTATCTTCCGTCTTCGGAATAACATTCATTTTTGGGATAGAAAAAGCTATTTACGCATTGGTGATACGTATTATAAAGAGCCTTTTCGGCAAAATCGACATCAAAGTTGGCACGACGCAGCACAACGCCAAGTTTTTCGTAAGAAACTTCAGAAAAAACGAGCAAATGACGGAGATCTGAAAGAAATCCTTTGTAGAAGGCTGTTGATTCTTCCGTCTGATTCTGATCCAGTTCAGGCAAAGCATTATCATTCAAAAATTTTTCAATCCGATCGATAGCCGGTTTTAACTTTTCCCTAGTTGACTCACATGTTTTCTGTACATTGGCTGCTGACATAAAGGTAGCTCCCCCTTAAATAAGTCCTTACATATAGGTCGGCCAACGGTGGTTTTCCCCTGACCTTTGAATTCTCAGCTATAATCCTACCATAAAAAGATGACGAGCGGTATCCCTTAATCATGCTTTCCGCTTCTGCCGTTAAACATGCCTATTATAAGCAGTTAGACTCGAACACGCCTGCATAAAAATATCCGCTTTTTCTAACGATAGATATAACCAGTGACAACGACGAAGCACTGTTAATGATTGTCCAAAATGAATCAAGGAGGTTCCATCCACCATGTCCAGACCCAAATGGATTAACTGGGCCCTTGCAGCTGGTGCGGGTGCACTCGCCCTGACGCTCCTGCTTCCAACATCCAATCGTCCCGAACCTAAGCCAGGTGCCCTGTCAGACTCTGCTCATGAAGAGCACACGAGTAAGCAGCGTCTGAAAGTGCAGGATGTCAAAGCAACCGATCTTCTGACCCGTATGGATGCCAAGCAACATCTCAGTATCATGCTGGAGAAAACCGCCACAATGAATGCTGCGCAGGTTAGCCGATATGTGAATGATCTCCAAAGTTCACATGAACATATCAGATCCATTCATCTCATGAATACCAATGGCTCTTTTAACAAGCCCTTTGATCACGCCTCCACACAAGGAAGCAAGTTGGAACAACAGAAGCTTCAACATTCGCTCAACCTTGCCAAAAAAGCGGTAAACAAACGTCAAAGTTTTGAATCCTCTTCTTTTCCTTTGGGAAAAGAAAAATATTTTGTTATGGGGCAACCCTCCAAAGATGGCAAAAGAGCTGTGATTGCCTTGTTCAGCCAGAACGTATTAAATGCTGTTGAACAACATCAGCGGAAAAATCTGCGCATGATCCCTTATCCGCGTGAGGGTAAATTCAAAATTGAGTCTGTTCACCCGGATACGCTTAACGAAATCACAGTAAAGACCGGACATGATAATGCAAATGCCAGTCATTTTTACGAAAATGAAATCGTCATCCGTTTTCGCCAGGATCCCGGTGAACGGGATATGCGTATCATTAAATCCGATCTAAGAGCGCAATCTGCGCGCAAGCTGGGATACACGTATGTTTTTCGGTCAGAACACATGAGTTACAAGCAATTGCATAGTTATTTCGAAAGCAAATGGAATCCACTCTATATGGAACCCCACTATATGTATTTAACCAATGATACCGTAACTGAACAAACAGATGTAACGATACCCAATGACATTTTGTTCTCCGATTATCAGTGGAACCTGCCTGCGATTGAGACAAACAGAGGTTGGAATATTAGCAAGGGAAACAAAGATGTCATCGTAGCAGTGGTCGACACGGGGGTTGATATGAATCATCCTGACCTGAAGGGCAAGCTCCTTGAGGGTTATAATGTGGTCGAGCCGGGAAGCCAACCGATGGATGATGTGGGACATGGGACACACGTCGCAGGCATTATAGGCGCTATTGTCAACAATAACGAAGGCGTGGCAGGCATGAGCTGGTATAACAAGGTACTACCGGTTAAAGTACTCGACAACTCAGGTTCTGGTACCACGTATGCCGTTGCCGAAGGCATCATCTGGGCAGCCGATCATGGAGCCAAAGTTATCAACATGAGTTTGGGTAATTATGCTGATGCGCAATTTCTTCATGATGCCATTAAATACGCTTTTGACCGGGATATCGTCCTGATTGCAGCCACGGGGAACGATAATACCGAGCGTCCAGGATACCCAGCTGCCTATCCGGAAGTATTTGCCGTATCTGCTACGGACCCGGATATGAGCAAAGCTTCCTATTCCAACTACGGGGATTATGTAGATGTGATGGCTCCAGGGTCCAGTATCGCCAGTACCTATCCAAACAATCAGTATGCGGCCTTGTCTGGAACTTCCATGGCTAGCCCCCATGTAGCCGCACTTGCAGGTTTGATTCGTTCATTGAACCCGGACTTGACCAACACGGAAGTGATGGATTTGATGCGCCAAAGTGTTATTGACCTCGGTGATCCCGGTCACGACAAGTATTTCGGCTATGGGCAAATCGATGTCTATAAGGCACTTCAAGCCGCATCAGGCAACAGCGCTCCTTTGCAATTCTGGCCGCAACATGTCAGACAACAAATGGATAATACGATGAAAAAGTATACCCAGTAATCGTAATGAGGATAATCTGTAAAAAATACAAAAGCAGCTGCGCCCCGGGGCGTACGCTGCTCTTTTGGTTTACATCCAATTCCCCGGGGCACCCGCCGCAATTAGCGCTTGCGAGAAGATGTGCGGGCTTTACTTGATTTTTTCACGGATTTTTTCTTCGGATTATGGCTGGATACATAACAAGGGTCTTCTTCTTTGACAACAACAGGATACATGTGGTGATGAATCGGAACACAGTGATGTTTTTTGATCACTTCAATCGGGTGAATTACAGGCACGATTTGTGGGATGTAATAATCCTCAACAACTTGGATCGGGTCACAGACAATCGGGCAAAGCGGTGGACAGTAATGGTTCATTTCAAAACCAACTCCCTTTCTGGTGATACTATAACCTATTGCAACAGATCGAAAATGGATTGGATGTATGTCCATAGTCCGAAAAATTATATGAGCGGTAGCCTGTCCGCCACTGTCCCACCCTGCCCAGGTGTTACTCTGTCAATGACTTGGCACAGTACACGAAGTCCTTCACACAAAAGCTCAACGTTTGTTACAGTGAAGCAGATACGCAGACTTGGTGTATCCATCTCCCCTACATAACAGGCGGAACCGGGGAGGAAAGAAACCCCTGCAGCAAGTGACTGATGATGCAACTCACGCATATCCAGGTTACTCGGAAGTTGGAGCCACAGATTGAGTCCTCCCTCTGGCAGGCGCCATTGCATGCCCATAGTAGCATGCTCTTCCAGCACTTTAGAAGCTGCGCACAAGCGAGAATACAATTCATCCCTCAATCGGGATACATAGGCACCGTACTGATTCTGAATAAAAGATTGCAGTGCCTTTTGTGTAAGCAGCGGACTCCCCAAATCCGCAGTAGATTTCGCGGCCACAAGCCGGGTCAATACGCTTCCGTCTGCGATGGCGCAGGCTATACGGCAACCGGGAGACAACACCTTGCTGAAGCTTTTGATATATACGACATGACCTGTCCCATCCATCGATTTAATGGAAGCCGGGGGAGGGTCCCGAAAATAAAGATCTGCAAACGGATCATCCTCGAGAATGAGGCAGTGGTAGCTTTGCGCGAGATTAAGAAGCTGTGCTCGTCTTCTTGCACTCATCGTGATACCTGTTGGATTGTGATAAGTCGGGATCGTATAGATCAGCTTGGGCGGATAGGTGTCACATAATCGGGTCAACAGATCAATACGCATGCCTTCGTCATCCATTGGGACCGTAATGATCTTCGCGCCTCTACTCGTAAATACATCAATGGCTCCGGTATAGCTTGGTGCCTCCATGTATACAACATCCCCAGGTCCGACAAAAGTCCGTGCCACAAGATCGATCCCCTGCTGTGCACCACTTGTAATTAACATGCGTTCAGGTGCAGCCTGTAGTCCACGCTCGGCAAAATGTTCGGCAAAGATCTGTCTAAGCTCCCGATCCCCCTGAAAAGATCCGTAAGCTGCCATACGCTCTGTGTGATCAGAGGAGAGTCGGTAGGCGCTGTCGATAATCTCGCGTGTAGGCAACAATTCCGGCTGAATCGCTGACATATGAAGTTCATACCGCACTTGAGGTGACGTATCAAAATGTCTCCAGAGCTGCGCTCGAGGTAAATAATCCACCAGTGCCATCTGCCAATTCCATGACGTACTGGATTCACTGTTGGCATTATTTCGCTGCGCTCGGTCCATATCCTCCGTCTGATCCACGTTCAATGTACCCCTCACATAACAACCTTTCCCCTGGGAGCAGGTGATCAATTGAATCGCTTCAAGTTCAGCATACGCTTTGGATACAGTGACTAGGCTGACACCCAAATCCGTGGTCATTTTACGAACAGAAGGAAGCCGGGTTCCGGGTTCAATGAGTCCTGATCTGATGCGATCGGCAATCGTTAGCGCAATCTGCACGTACAATTTGGTACTGCTTCCCCGCTTTAATTCAATATGCATGTGTGCTCCCCCAACTGTTATGATCTTCATTTTACTGTTATAGTGCAGTCCGTCTATTATAGTTTATAATATCAGTATAACAGTGAATAACAGGAGATGAGAATAACATGAGTATCCCTTGGTCCAAAATGGCACAAAACACCCCGTCCTCTGTCGTTCGCGACATGCTCCAGGCCGCTCAGGCACCTGGAATGATCTCACTAGCCGGTGGATTACCAGCCCAGACTTCATTCCCGCTGGAAGCCATCCGCGTTGCATATGAAAAAGTATTTATGAGCGGAGCAGCCGCTCTTCAATATGCGGAGACTGAGGGTTACCGTCCTCTTCGCGCCAAAATCGCCGAACGTCTTGAATCCAAGGGCATTCCCGCTTCACCCGATCACATGCTTCTCACTACAGGTTCACAGCAATCCATTGACTTGGTTTGCCGCATCCTTCTCGACCCGGGTGACCGCGTATTGGTTGAATCACCAACCTACCTCGCTGCTCTGCAAGTCATTCATTCCTATCAGGCTGAATCTCACGGCGTAGCCTGTGATGATCACGGCATGTTGCCTGAATCTCTGGAGGAACAGCTCCAGTTGCATCGTCCAAAACTTGTCTATATTAATCCCACGTTCTCCAATCCTACGGGAAAAGTATGGTCGCGAGAAAGAAGACAGCAGGCTGTGGATCTGTGCCGCAAGTATGGTGTACTCATTCTGGAAGATGATCCCTATGGTGAAATTCGGTTTAATCCGGAGCAATTGGATGTCCCTGCTCTCGCAGAACTGGATGCAGTATCCTATGACGGCCCTTCCAACGTTATCTACACCAGTACATTCTCCAAAACGGTAGCACCTGGCCTTCGTACGGGCTGGATACTGGCTGCCCCCGATATTGTCAAAATGGCAGCACGAGCCAAACAAGGTGCTGACTTGCACTCCAGCAGCATTGACCAAAGAGCGCTTCATGCACTACTTGAATCTTTCGATCTGGATGCGCATATCCGCCATATTTCAGAGGATTACGAACAACGCATGAAAACACTGACTACTCTTATGGTAGCCAAAGCTTGGGAAGGTATCTCGTGGAATTCACCTCAAGGTGGCATGTTCTTGTGGCTGCAATTGCCTGAAGGCATGCTTGCAAGCAATCTGTTCACTTATGGTATCCAGGAGAAAGTGTGCATTGTCCCTGGTGATTCCTTCTATGCAGGTACACCAGAGTTAAACCGCATGCGGATCAACTTTACTCATACGGACCCTGAGCTCCTTCCGGAAGCCGTGGAAAGAATGGATCGCGCCATCCAACGTTGGCATGCTTCCTTAACATCGGACAGTGTTGTTACACTGTAATGAACTGTCATAAACGTTTGACTATTCCATTAGCGTATGAAGGTTAATAACTTGATATGAGAAACAAAAATAAGGCGGCAGGCCCGAGAATCTCGGAACTGCCGCCTTATTTTTATAGAACCTGTTATCAACAGGAGTTAAGTTTTTTTAGATGTTCATGGGTCCTTCTGATCAGTCAGGCCATCGGATAATTCATACGAGTTGTCCTCGACTGATAGGTGGACTACATTGTGTTGCAATAGTGTTGTTGTTGCAGTTAGGAAAGCTTACCGTAAGCCGGGTTCTGTGCTCTTCGTGGTTCATACGGGAACTACCCTCCCACCAGAAGCGACAATCATCTATCTAGGCCATACATTGCTGCACAGCTCAAGCGACCAACCTAGACACACCTCGGGCTAAGGTTGCCTCCTCCGAAGAGGCGGCTGTGTCCCATTAGGTCTTGCTCCAGATGGGGTTTACCAGGAACGAAGTCACCAGCGTTCCTCGGGGTCTCTTACACCTCGGTTCCATCCTTGCCTGTGCCGGAAAATCCGGCCATCGGCGGTCCATTTCTGTGGCACTATCCTTCAACTCGCGCTGACTGGACGTTATCCAGCATCCTGCCCTGTGGAGCCCGGACTTTCCTCTCGTGGCAACAAAGGCCACCAGCGATTGTCTGTCAAGCTTTCCGAACAACATTACATAGTATACAGGCATTTATGTTCCCAGACAAGCTTAATATTACTGGGAGCTGCACATCAACGATCTTTTTAGATAAACTGGAATACTTCCGTATTTACCTCTGAAGCTGTAACTTGCGTATCATATCGTTTCTCTTCCAAACGGGAACGAAGCCAATCCGCTGTTTTTGGTTTCATAATCTTCTCGGAATTATGTCCAGGGTCGATGATACACATACCTGCCATTAACGCATCATGAGCCGTGTGATAATCAATATCTCCGGTCACAATAACATCCGCACCTTTGAAACGGGCAGTGAGCGCGTAACGGCTGCCAGAGCCCCCAAGAACCGCTGCTTTTTTGATCTGCTTGTTCAGATCTCCTACTACACGTACATGAGGCACATTGAATTGGGTCTTCACGACCTCCACAAGCTCACCTAATGTCTTAGGTTCCCTAAGGGGTCCCAAGCGTCCCAAACCAAGCGTACGGCCTTTTAAATCCATGGCATAGAGGTCGTAGGCCACTTCCTCATAAGGATGAGCCTTAAGCATCGCCTGAACGACCTTACTTCTCAGACTTTGGGGTACGATGGTCTCAATCCGCATTTCTTCCACACGTTCCATCTGCCCTTGGGTACCGATAAACGGTTGAGTCCCTTCACCAGGTACAAACGTTCCTGTACCTTCCGTATTAAAGCTGCACTTGTTATATTGACCGATACTCCCCGCTCCGGCTTCCAGAATGGCCTGAAGAACCTGTTCATGATGGGTACGAGGCACAAACACAGCCAGCTTGTACAGATGATCTGTGTGTACATCTTCCAGCGATTCTTTACTCTCGATGCCAAGTGCCTCGGCCATCCAGTCATTCATACCACCCTCGGCCACATCCAGGTTCGTATGACTGATATAAACAGCAATATCATGTTTAATCAGCTTTTCATACAATTTACCCATAGGTGTATCTGTATTCAGTGATTTAACCGGACGGAAAATGATGGCGTGATGAGCGATAATCAAGTTGGCACCGATACGAATCGCTTCGTCCACCACTTCATCCGTTACATCCAAAGCAACTAACACGTGACTGATTTCTTTTTGCAAACTGCCGAGCTGGAGACCAATGCGGTCATCCGGTACAGCCAGATGTTTAGGAGCGAGTTGCTCCATCAGTTGAATTACAGTTTGACCTTTGGCAAACATGCCAAAACCTCCTTCAAGTTTGCGATAAGACGCTCTACCTCAGCCGCCTTGTCCCGGGAAGAATCCTGATCGGATTTGGAGATGGAGTTAACAACCCCTTGCAGTTTGACGATCTCACTTTCCCATTTGGCAAAAAATACATCCGTTGGACGATCCACCAAATAAGGTCCCATCCGCAGCAGCAAATCTTCCGTTAATTCTGCCCCGCCTTGAAGCGGACGTGCACGATACACCTCAACATTTGCAATCGGGCTTACGGATTGTGGCATCGCTGTTATAATCTCATAAATCTTGCCATCTTCTTCGAGCAACTGTTCTGCTACAACCACCCATTGATGCTCCAGCAACCAGCGTCTGAGGATATCCTCTCCCACATTTGGTTGCAAAACAAGTAACTGGACTCCTTCCAGTTTGGATAAACCTCGGTCCAAAATAGAGGCAATCAGGGCACCACCCATGCCTGCGATGGTGATGACATCTACTTCGCCTGCAGAGATTACATCCAATCCGTCTCCACGGCGTACCGTTATTTTTTCTTTCAGGCCAGCATCACTGACTTGTTTGCATGCAGCATCATAAGGGCCTGGATTGACTTCCCCGGCTACTGCACTTGCAGCTTTCCCACTGCGGATTGCGGCTACTGGCAGCAACGCGTGGTCTGAACCGATATCAGCCATGCGGCTGCCATCGGGAATTTGATCATGTATTCGCTGTAATCGATTCGAAAGTTTCATGAAGCACCTACACCATTCATTTAATTTATTGATTTGCATTGAACAAGGAAAAGCGATAAAATAAAATCCAATAAAACATTTCAAGGATGAATTTCCAAAACCAAGAAATCAAGACGTTTAAATTAAAAATAAAGGAGACCCCGCCGCCGCTAAAGCGTCTTGCGGAAAGTCTCCCATAGTTCGATTATTCGAGGAAATCCTTGAGTCGTTTACTACGACTCGGGTGACGCAATTTACGAAGAGCCTTGGCTTCGATCTGACGAATACGCTCACGCGTAACACCGAATACCTTGCCGACTTCCTCCAGCGTTCTCGTCCGTCCATCGTCCAGACCAAAACGTAGACGAAGTACGTTCTCTTCACGTTCAGTCAGTGTATCCAATACATCTTCGAGCTGTTCTTTCAGCAACTCATACGCAGCAGCATCCGCCGGAGCAAGTGCTTCCTGATCCTCAATGAAGTCACCCAGATGGGAATCATCTTCCTCACCAATCGGTGTTTCCAGAGAAACCGGTTCCTGTGCAATCTTCGTAATTTCGCGAACTTTCTCTACACTCAGATCCATCTCAGCAGCAATTTCTTCTGGTGTCGGTTCACGACCAAGTTCCTGCAACAGCTGACGGGATACCCGGATCAGCTTATTAATCGTCTCCACCATGTGCACAGGGATACGAATGGTACGCGCCTGGTCAGCAATAGCACGAGTGATCGCTTGGCGAATCCACCATGTAGCATACGTACTGAACTTGTATCCTTTTTTGTGGTCGAACTTCTCAACCGCTTTGATCAGACCCATATTACCTTCCTGAATCAAATCAAGGAACAACATTCCACGTCCAACGTAACGCTTGGCGATACTGACTACAAGTCGAAGGTTCGCTTCAGCCAAACGACGCTTGGCTTCTTCATCCCCGTTCTCAATCCGTTTAGCCAGTTGTACTTCATCATCTGCCGACAATAGTGGCACACGACCAATTTCCTTGAGGTACATACGGACAGGGTCATTGATTTTAATACCTGGCGGCAAGCTCAGGTCATCATCAAAGTGGAATTCGTCCTCTCCCTCTCTGGTGTTGTTCTCGGAATCTTCACTAGGACGAAGTGTAACCTCTTCATCATTTTCATTCACTACATCGATACCCAGATCGCTCAGTTGTTCATAGAACTCATCCATTTGCTCTGCATCCTGCTCAAAAGGAGAGAGTTTCTCTATAATTTCCTTGTAATTCAGCGAAGCTCTTTTCTTACCTGATTCAATCAATTGATCTTTAACCTGATCCAGTGTCAATTCTGTTTCTAGTTCAGTATGCTGATCATTCGCCATAACTCGACTCCCTCCTCCCTAGAAACATCTAATCATCAGACGTTCACTGTCTCTCTAGGGCAATCATTTCAATTGCAATCTGTGCCGCGCGTACAGAATCACCTGCCCGCTCTGCAGCAATCATTTCTTCTTTTTTCAAATCGTACTCTTTCTTACGTGGATACTTCAGCACTTCCCTGATGCAATCATCGAGCATTTGAATACTCCATTCACCTGGACCATCCATCATCGAGATTGAACTGACCGTTTTTTCCAAGCGATCGTCATGCAGTGAAGACATAAAACGGCTTGTATCCGACGGTTTGCCTTGCGCATAGTAGGCATATAGATAAGCAGCAATAGCTGCATGATCATCCAAGTTAAAAGCTTCACCAAGATGCTCATTCACGTACTGGGCAGCCTCATCATCCTGCAACATCCAGGCAATCAGTTTGCGTTCGGCAGCGTGATAAGCCGGCAACAGATTGGGTGTAGGCACCTGCCTATTTTGTTGCCTACCATTATTCCACCTTTTCGGGTTATTATCCCCATACTGGAGGTTATTTTTCATTGCCTCCCGTTCTTCATTACACTCCTGCTTCAATGTTTCGAAGGATACGTCCACTTCTGCAGCCAGTTCACGAAGATACACTTCCCTTTCTGTTGGAGAAGGTAAGGGGGCAATCAATTTTACTGCTTCTTTCGAATAGGCGATTTGTCCGCCACCCTCTAGCAGTATATGGCTTTTTTTTAAGTTTATAAGTTTAAATTTTGTAGTTGTCACGGCACCGTCCACAATCTGGTTTCGGAACCGTTCACCACCATGCTTCCGGATAAAATCATCCGGGTCAAGTCCCTCGGGAATGAGAGCCACTTTGACCTGCAATCCGGCTTCCTCAAGAATAGGGAAGTTTTTGAGTGCAGCAGCCTGTCCTGCTTTGTCGCCGTCATAACATATGATGACTTCGTCACACATCCCTTTGAGCATCAGTGCCTGATTTTCGGTTAGCGCAGTACCCATTGCCGCTACACCATTCTGGATGTCCTGATCCCATGCGGAGATGACATCACCATATCCCTCGAACAAAATGGCTTGTCTTTGTTTGCGAATTGCATTTTTGGCATGATGCAGATTATAGAGAACACGGCTTTTGTTAAATAACCGGGTTTCCGGTGAATTTAGATACTTCGGTTGCCCATCTCCCAATATGCGTCCTGCAAATGCAATCGGCTTACCGCTCCTGCCATTAATCGGGAACATAATCCGGTCTCGGAATCGATCCACATATCCCTGACCTTCATTTCGCGGTGAAAGAAGTCCACCCTTTTCCATCTCTTCAAGCGGATAGTTACGTTTCTCGAGAAATTGTACCAGTGTGTCCCAACGATTTGGTGCGAAACCAATCTGGAACTGGTCGATCAATTTGTCGCCAAAACCTCTTGAGCGTAAATACTCCATGGCTGACTTGCCGTGCTCTGTATTTTTCAACAAAAAATGATACAGCTTCGCGGTAAGCTCATAAGCCTCCAACAGACGTTCAGTCTCCGGATTCACATGAGCAGATTCACGCCCTTGCCATTCCCCCATAGAGATGTGACTTTCTTCCGCCATCGTCTTGACAGCCTCGGGAAAGGATAACCCTTCGATTTCCATCCTGAATTTGATGGCATTTCCACCCGTGCCGCAACCGTAGCAGTAGAAAATCTGTTTCTCAGGTGTAACGGTGAACGAAGGCGTCTTCTCGGAATGAAAAGGACAGAGGCCTTTCATATACTTCCCCTGCTTGGTCAGATGCACAAATCGGCTCACCGTATCGACAATATCATTCTGCTGTAACACCGATTCAATAATACTTTCGGGTATACCGCCTTGTCCGGTACTCATCTCTGGCCACCTTCATCTCTTCAACACGTAAATATAATTCGATAAACTTACACATTCTCCTGCAAATCTTTTAAAAGTTTTGTCAGTTTATGTTGAAAAATTTCTCGATCCTGCTCTGTGAAAGGCTTTGGGCCTTTCCCGTAATGGCCTCTTTTTCGTGCTTTGGCCGCAGTATGACGAGAATCCAACATGAAATCAATATCACGATCGTTGAACTCACGACCACGAAAGGATAAAACATAACAACGTTTGCCGAGCGCAAGTGCCGCAAGTCCATAGTCCTGAGTAATAACCACATCATATGGCTTAATATGATTAGCAATATACAGGTCTGCGCTCTGATCACTGCGATCCACTTGCACGGTGCGTACCCCTTCTCCTCCTTGAAGCAAATGATCAAATGAAGAGACTAACAATACGGGGATGTTGAAAAGGCGAGCGGTTTGCGCAATCTCGGTTTTGACCGGGCAAGCATCACCATCCACAACAATGTGGCGTATATTTAACTCACTCAAACCCAGACCACCCGGTTTCATAAAATAGCTGCATATTGTTATATACGACCCCGGCCAGGCAAAATCCTTCTGCCGGAACGAGGGAAATCAAAGGCTAAAATACGGAGCGGTTGTCAAAAATACATTTCACAACCCGTTCCGTATATTTATACCCTCATATATCCTTCTTTAATACTGAATTTTAGCTTTGTGCCAAGTCTGTGGAAAAGGACTCATGAAATACGCCCAATTACCAAACCAACTTGGAAAAATCAGCAAATCCTTTCAAGTCACGATCAATAGCCGCAAGCAGGGCAAGTCGATTCGCCCGAACAGCTTCATCTTCGGCCATAACCATGACCGAATCGAAGAATGAGGTAATACCATCCTTCCAGGCAGATGCAATAGCCAGTGCTTCAGCAGCATGATGCTGAGTCAACGCCTGACGATATTCTGCATTCGTTTTGCTCCATGCGTCATGTAGCTGACGTTCTCCATCTTCTGTGAACAGTTCTGGATGTACGGAAGCATTTGATGCTTTGGCAGCCAGATTACCCACACGGTTGAACGATTCAACCGTTGTTTTGAATGCGTCTCCTGTCAGAACAGCCGCCATCAACGCTTCACCTTTTGGAACCACAGCGCTGATATCATCGAATCCGGAAGAAATTACGGCATCCACTACGTCGTAGCGAACGGTTTCGGACAACAATTTTTTCACACGAAGACCAAAGAAGTCTTGCAGATCTTTACGAACCTCTTCATCTGCACGTTTCAACAGGTTCATCTGGGCATGCACTTGAAGTGCTACTCCGAACACGTCTGACAATGTCAGCGGAAGGTTGTGATCCAGCAAAATCTGTACAATCCCTGCAGCCTGACGGCGCAGCGCGTACGGATCTTGAGAACCCGTTGGAATAATGTTGATGGAGAAACAACCCACGATTGTATCCATTTTGTCCGCAGCACTCACAATGGCACCAACCAGAGAAGCAGGGGATTGATCTCCAGCGAAACGTGGCTGGTAGTGTTCAAATACCGCTTTAGCCACTTCTTCTTTTTCGCCAGCTTTACGAGCGTAATCCTCACCCATCACACCTTGCAGTTCCGGGAATTCTCCCACCATCAGTGTCACCAGATCGAATTTGCAGATATCTGCTGAGCGGCTAACGGATTCGGCAACATCACCGGATACTTGCAGTTTGGCAGCAAGTCCATCGGCAATCTTGCGAATACGGCGCACTTTATCTCCAACCGTTCCGAGCTCTTCCTGGAAGACGATACTTTCCAGCTTCGACAATGCATCCTTAATCTGTAGCTTCTGATCTTCCTCATAGAAGAACTTGGCATCAGACAGACGTGCACGCAGAACTTTCTCATTCCCTCTGGCAATAACGTCCAGTGAATCACTTCCACCGTTACGTACCGTCACGAAGAATGGCAACAATTGTCCTTCATTGTCCAGTACAGGGAAATAACGCTGATGCTCACGCATGGAAGTAATCAATACTTCTTGTGGAATATTCAAGAATGAGTAGTCAAATGTCCCGAACAATACGGTAGGTGTTTCCACCAGGAACAGGACTTCCTCCAGCAAGTCTTCTTTAATCGCAATATCCCATTTTTTCTCAGCAGCCAGTGCCTGAATCTGGGATACAATCATCTGTTCACGTTCCTGTATATCAGCAATGACATGTTCTGCACGCAACACTTCCACGTATGAAGACGGAGTAGAGATCACGGCCTCCTTACCGAGGAAACGATGTCCACGAGTTACATTACCCGATTTAACACCTGTCACTTCCAGATCGATAACATCACTGCCGAGCATAGCCACAATCCAGCGGATTGGACGTACAAATTTGAAATCATAGGAAGCCCAACGCATGAATTTCGGGAACGTCATGGCATGTAATACAGAAAGTAATCCTTCCCCAACCACAGAAGCCGTTTCCACACCTTTGCTGCTCTTCGTTGCATAGATATATTCGACACCGTTCAGTTCCTTGAACGTAAACTGGTCCGGTTCAACACCTTGACTGCGGGCGAATCCGAGTGCAGCCTTGCTCCAATTGCCACTGTCGTCCAGGGCAATTTTGCGTGAAGGACCTTTCACTTCTTCCTCGATATCTTCCTGTTTTTCAGCCACATTTTGAATCAAAACAGCCAGACGGCGCGGTGTAGCATATGCATTCACTTCACCATAAGCAATGCGGGATGCGTCAAGCCATTTCACGACACGCTCTTGCAGCTGTGCGATTGCTGCGCGCATAAAGCGTGCAGGTACTTCTTCCAGCCCGATTTCAAACAACAGATCCTTAGACATGCTCGGCTCCCCCTTTCTTGATCAGCGGGAAGCCTAGCTTCTCACGCTCTTCCATATATGTTGCAGCGACTTGGCGAGCCAGATTACGGACACGTGTGATGTAGCCCGTACGTTCCGTTACACTGATGGCTCCACGTGCATCCAGCAGGTTGAACGTGTGGGAACATTTCAACACATAGTCATATGCCGGGAATACCAGATGCTGCGCCATGGCTTTGTTTGCTTCTTCTTCATGCATGTTGAAGAGTGTAAACAGCATTTTGACATCAGATACTTCAAACGTATATTTAGAGTGTTCGAATTCTGGCTGACGGAATACATCACCATAAGTGATACCTTCCACCCATTCCAGATCAAACACATTCTCTTTATCCTGAATGTAAGAAGCCAAACGCTCCATACCATACGTAATTTCAACAGCTACCGGATTCGTCTCGATTCCACCAACCTGTTGGAAATACGTAAATTGCGTAATTTCCATTCCGTCCAACCATACTTCCCAACCAAGTCCTGCACAACCAAGGGAAGGATTCTCCCAGTTATCTTCGACAAACCGAATATCATGTTTGAGCGGATCAATGCCCAGACGCTTTAGACTTTCCAGGTAAATTTCCTGAATATTGTCCGGTGAAGGCTTGATGATTACCTGGAACTGATGATGCTGGTACAGCCGGTTAGGGTTCTCACCATAACGTCCGTCCGAAGGACGACGGGAAGGCTCCACATAGGCTACTTTCCAAGGTTCAGGTCCAAGCGAGCGTAAAAAGGTCATCGGGTTCATCGTACCTGCCCCTTTTTCCGTATCGTATGGCTGGACAATAATACAGTTATGCTCGGCCCAGAATTGTTGCAGCGTTAGAATCATCTGCTGAAAATTCATAATCATGCTCCTTTTCAATGGTTTGTTAGCAAGCTTAGGACGGTGAAGACAACAATAAATAGCCCCCGTCCTACGCCTGTTGTACAGACGTAGGGACGAGAGCTATTCCCGCGGTTCCACCCTACTTGGCTTAGATCAAACAGGATGATCCTGTTCGTTCCAGCCCACTTTTCCGTGTCCATTCATGCTCCCGAGTGCCGTTTCAAAGACCGATTCAGCCAGGCTCCCACCATCCCCGGCTCGCTCATTTATGATTCACAAGAGTTATACAACGACTTGTGTCCATGAATGCAATAAATCCAGTCTTTTACTTTCTCGTTCAATGCATGTCTCATAAAGAGAAATTATATTTCATAATATATAAAATCTAGTATGAAGTCAAGATATAGTTTCGCTTCCACCAAAACGCCTCAAATCCCGTACTTCTCCATCTGATCGAGGAAAGAACGGGATTTAAGATTCAGACCGAGCTGATGATCCATAAAGGCACGCATCAACTTTTTGATCTCATCACGGGTAGACTCACTCACTGATATATTCCCCAAGCGCTGCAGATCCAACTGCGCGAACAAACGCAACAACTTAAGGGCCTTTGGACTTACTGACATCGCTGGAGGATCGAAATGTTTGCATGCTCGACACAAGACGCCACCAAGTCTGGGACTCATAAACAACTGCTCATCTGGTCGCTCCTGGTTGCAGGAGATGCACTCATCAAACTGTGGACCATATCCGGATGCCTGTAATATTTTCATTTCGTACAGACTTGTAATAACAACCGGATCTTTCTCTTCCTTCAACGCCTGCAAACACGCCTTTAACTGTTTGAACCAAAATGTACCTGTCTCTTCATCCTGAAGCACCCGATCCAATAGTTCACACGCATAAGAGGCATAAGAGGCCTTGACCAGATCTTCACGCAACTCATGATAAGATTCAACAATTTCTCCAGCGTTCAGTGTGCCTAAACCTGTATTGCGAAAATATACATATTGACCATACGTAAACGGCTGCACCAGTGCAGCATGTCGGCTCTTGGGCTTTTTGGCACCGCGGACGAGTACCCCTACTTTCCCGCCGCTTTCGGTGCAAAGCGTAATGATTTTGTTCCCTTCGCCGTAGTCCATGCTGCGGATGACAATCCCTTCCACCCTGTATAGCATGCCTCGTCACCTAACCATTCCCGAATCAGCCAATTATCCTTCGGCTTCTTCATCTTCAATCACTTCCCTTGCATTATCCGACTCCTGTCCTAACGAGTTACATGCCTCGGTATATAACAAATAGGACTCTACATCCCCCGTCATCGCAAAAACCTTCCACGAAAAATCTCGCATCGGAATTTCATCCTCTCTTCGGAAATGACGTCTGCATCTACCAAATAGGATGGAGTCTTGCAAGGTAAACTATGTGTTGCAATTACTGGATACAATTCCGACGATCAGTCGCGGCCAAAGCCAAGGTCACGCAGAACTCTATCCTGATTTCTCCAGTCTTTTTTCACTTTAACCCACAGGTCCATGAAAATTTTGGAGCCGAGCAAGTTCTGAATATCGTGTCGAGCTCGTTTACCCACTTCTTTCAGAAGGGCACCCTGCTTCCCGATAATGATTCCTTTTTGCGAATCCCGTTCCACAAAAATGACAGCTGAAATATACACTACACCGTTATCTTGTACTTTCATATCCTCAATCGTTACAGCAATGGAGTGTGGCACTTCTTCACGAGTCATCTGCAAAATTTTCTCACGGATCAACTCTGCACATACAAACTGCTCCGGATGGTCAGTAACCTGGTCATCAGGATAGTACTGTGGACCTTCTGGCAAATACTTGCCGAGCTGTTCCAATAAGGTGCTTACATTGCTGCCGAGCATGGCAGATACAGGCACGATTTCAGCGAAATCATGCAGTTTGCGATACTCCTCAATAAGGGGCAGCAGCGCTTCCGGCTCAATTTTGTCAATTTTATTCATGACAAGAATGACAGGCGTACGAATATTTTTCAACTGTTCCGCAATATAACGGTCACCGCCACCCATGCCTTCCGAAGCGTCAATCAGGAACAGCGCTGCTTCTACTTCTCCAAGTGTGTTCAGAGCAGTCTGGTTCATGTAATCGCCAAGTTTGGATTGACGTTTGTGAATACCCGGTGTGTCCAAGAATACGATTTGCTGATGTTCGGATGTATATACACCATGAATTTTATTACGTGTGGTTTGTGGCTTGTCCGACATGATCGCAATTTTCTGTCCGATCACCTGGTTCATCAATGTGGATTTACCTACGTTTGGACGTCCAATAATAGCTACAAAACCGGATTTAAATGCTTGTTTTTTCATATGTTCCTCCTCAGGCGCCTAGGCCTGGAATATTGGTTTATTTTTTGGCAGAATTCAGATCAGAAGGCCCAAAAGCCCAAGGTAACAGTTCAGCAACGGTGGTCTCTTGCAGATCACCTTTCATGTTCCCCAAGATAACTTTCATATCTGGTTCACACAGTTCGTACATGACCTGACGACATACGCCACATGGAGCAATCGGACCATCCGTGTCTCCCACAATGGCAATCGCTTTGAAGCTGCGAGGCTTCTGCCCACCTGCAATGGCACTGAACATCGCTGTACGCTCAGCACAGTTACCTGGGGTATACGCAGCATTCTCAATATTACAACCATGATGCACATGACCTTCACTGTCAAGCAAAGCCGCGCCTACACCAAAATGGGAGTAAGGCGTATACGCCTTCGTACGTGCCTTAATTGCTTCTTGCATTAACAAACCGTTATCCATCATTATTCTCTCCCTTAGGGTGCAATATAAAGTTAGTACCTACGAATTAAGTTCAACCAAAGCCAATTTTACACTAGCCACTCCGAGTCCAGAATAACCCTTCGATCGCTGTTATCCCCAGATTTTTTGATCCACTTTTTCAAAGTAAAAATCCGGGGATAAAGGCGAACGCTTCGCTTCTACAGGTTTATTTCTGTCCTCTTCGTTATCGTGTAACGTCTATAAGTTCAACTTAAACAAGGTCTAACTTTACAAAGTTGTGTAGTATTAAAATCAAAAAACGAATCAAAATCAAAACAAAATCAGTACAAACCCAGCCAGCTCATCACCGGCTTAATGAAAACGATACAACCGATGATGACGGCGAATACCGCAGCCAGCAGAACTGCCCCGGCCGCGGTATCCTTTGCCGCTTTTGCCAGCGGATGGATATGGGGGTGTGCCAAGTCAACCGCTGCCTCTACAGCCGTGTTCATCAATTCAGTCACCAGCACCAAAAAGACAGCGGTCAGCACAAACATCCAATCCGTTCTTGAGATTCTGAAAAAAAAGCCGGCTACACACATCAAAATAGCCACTCCCGTGTGAACTCTCACATTACGCTGAGTCCGCAACCCATATGCGATTCCTTCCGCAGCATTGCGGAATACCAGACCCCAGGAGCGTCTTTTCATTATCGTGTCAACCCGGCCTGGGCCAATACCGCTTCTTGTTTGCCCATCATTTCAGCCTCACTGGCTTCATCCTGATGGTCGTATCCGAGCAGGTGCAAGAAACCATGGACAAACAGAAAACCAAGCTCACGTTCAAATGAGTGTCCATACTCTTCACTTTGCAGGATGGTCCGTGGTACGGAAATGATGATGTCTCCAAGAACATCCGGCATTTCTTCCATTTCTTCATCTTCGTCAAGCTCATAGATAATATCGAGCTCTTCATCAACCGTTTCGTTCATCGCAAAAGACAGTACATCCGTAGGACGGTCAATGCCGCGATAATCACGGTTCAACTCATGGATCTGCTCATCGTTTACAAAAGTCAGAGCCACTTCCCCGTCTGCAACACCTTCCGCTTCTCCTGCAAGGTTCAGCAACTGTTCCAGCATTGCAATCATCGGTTCTGTAATTTCTTTATCCTGTTGTTCATTATTCCATGCGAGATTAAGACTCATTCCTTCATAACTCCTATCTACTAATATTAGAGGTTGTTCAAAAAGACTTTCTAACTTCATCCCATCTTCTCGATACTGAAAACCAACCTTTTTGAACACGAACTATTATTAAATTAGCCTGCTTCGGGTGAAGTCGGCTTTGGTTTCTTAATCTCCTCCGGATATTCGATCCTGGAGTGGAAGATACCCATCACCGTTTCCTTCAATGTTCTGGCGACGATATCCAGTTCACGCATCGTAAGGTCACAATCATTGAATTGATGATCGTCCAATCGTCCTTTAATAATCTTCTCAATCATGGACTCCACTTGCTCCACTGTCGGTTTGCGCAAAGATCTCACAGCAGCCTCCACACTATCGGCAATGCCAACAATAGCCGATTCCTTGGACTGAGCCTTTGGCCCAGGGTAACGGAAATCTTCTTCCGTGAAATCAGGCTCAACGCCTGCTTCTTCCGCCTGGCGCAGTGCTTTGTGATAGAAATAGTGGAGAAATGTCGTGCCGTGATGCTGTTCCGCAATATCCCGAATAGGTCTGGGCAGCTTGTAATCCTTCTGCATTTCCACCCCATCGCGCGCATGGGCTACGATAATGGATTTGCTCAGTTTCGGATCAATTGAATCATGCGGATTCTCCATATTGTTCTGATTTTCAATAAAATAGATGGGGCGCTTCGTCTTGCCAATATCATGATAATACGAACCCACTCGGCAGAGCAATCCGTTAGCTCCTATGGCTTCTGCTGCTGCTTCGGACAGATTGCCTACCATAACGCTGTGATGATAGGTACCCGGTGTCTCCGTCAGCAACTTACGTAGAAGCGGATGGTTCGGATTAGACAGTTCTACCAGTTTGAGCGCTGACAAAATGCCAAATGAAGTTTCGAAAAATGGCATCAGCCCAATGACCAGTATCGCAGTTAATACGCCACCCGCAAATGCAAACCCAACGCCATACAGTGTCGTGGTTCGATTCCAATCTCCTGAGTCAATCAAAGCCAGGGTGAAGACGGCTATCGACCCGAACAGACAGACCATAATGGCCCCTTTCAGGATCGTTGATCGCTGGCTAGCCTTATGAGTGGCGAAGATCGCAACAAATGAAACCAATACAGCGAAGAAACCTAGTTCGAAGTCAAAAAGCTGACCCTGATGGGTATTCAAAATGATGCTGGACAACATACCGATCAATATCGAACATACAAAGGCAAGCGAGGTATCCAGTAACAAGGCAATTAACATCGCTCCTACCGCAACAGGTGCAAGGAAGCCAACATAGGACCTCTCATTGGTCTGGATAATCGCCGTCACATGCATAACTACAATCGTAATAATAAAAATGAGAACAAGCATCAACAGCTGCGCATTATTATATTTGAAATGCGTTCCACTGCCTTGCTGAATATACATCAGAATGGCTGCCGACAACAGGCAGGAAAACATAAGAAGTCCAAGCTGCGGCCAGTAGTTCACTTCATTTTTCAGCAAATCATTTTCACCCAGCAAAGTATACATCTCCGGGGTAATCATCTCACCTTTGGCAACCAAGGTGTCCCCTTGCTTGATAAAGACGGTTTGCGTGTTCTCACGAGCCTGAACTTTCGCTTCCTTGGTTCCCTCTTCATCGTAGAAGCGGTTAGCGGTCACTACGAGGCGGGCAAGCTCTTGCACGACCTCACGTTGCGTACGCTTACTAAGAGAGCTGACACTCACCATCTCGGCTACTTTGGCACGGGCAGTGGTTGCATCACTGATCTGATCCGTCATTAACCGGGAAACAATATCCCTCGCAACGGGTTTCATCTCTTGAATATCGTCCGATGTCAGACGCGAGATCTTGATGTACGTTTCTTCGGGAATGCGGTAGCTTTGCTCTTGTACCACGTTTCTGATCTCTTCCAGCAGAGTCTCGGAGTATGTACCGGCTTTCCGGTTATTATTGATATAGTTGGTCACAAAGTCCTTATGACGCTGCGGAATTTCATCCCGATAAATATCAATCTTGTCCTGACTTGAAATCTGATCATCCTGATTCAATCGATCTACACGGTCAAGCAGGGTTGTCATCAGATTTTCATTTCGCATCTGCACGATCTGAAATATCGGCTGTACGCGTTCAGCAGCTTCTTCCTGTGCTTTAAGTGTGGCCTTGTTATTCGGAATCTGCATGGGTGCAGCAATATCTACTTCACTCCGTGTACCTTCCTGAATATCATACCGCTCAGGGAGCAGCTTGGAAGCCAGACTCACGTAGAAAAGTATCACCAGAAACAAAAACAGAAGATAGCGTGCCCACACGCTATACTTCCATCCTGTAGCCTTATTCTGAAAAGATTTGCCTTTTGACGGTTCCTTCGAGGTCACTTTAGACAATCCCTTTCTATGCTTGATTTTCTGCGGCGTGGTTGTAAGCCACGATAATTTTCTGGACGAGAGAATGCCGCACAACATCTTGCTCGGCAAAATAGACAAATCCAATCTCGTTAACTTCGTTCAAGATCGTATTCGCTTCCACAAGCCCGGATTTCTTACCACGCGGTAAATCAATCTGTGTCACGTCTCCGGTGATGACCATTTTGGAGCCAAAACCAAGACGGGTCAGAAACATCTTCATCTGTTCCGGCGTTGTGTTCTGTGCTTCATCAAGAATGATGAAGGAGTCATCTAGCGTACGCCCCCTCATGTAGGCGAGTGGTGCAATTTCGATTAACCCACGCTCCAGTGCCTTCGCAGTCTGTTCTTGTCCCATAACGTCATACAGAGCATCGTACAGCGGTCTCAGATAAGGGTCTACCTTCTCCTGAAGATCACCTGGCAAAAACCCAAGACTCTCTCCTGCTTCAACTGCAGGCCGTGTGAGTACAATCCGTTTGACGCTGCCTTCTTTAATTGCGGCAACAGCCAGTACAACAGCAAGGTAGGTTTTACCTGTACCGGCAGGACCAATGCCAAATACAATATCACGTTTTTTAATTGTAGTTACATAGTGCTTCTGTCCAATGGTTTTAACACGGATTGGTTTACCTCGGTATGTCGTCGTAATCTCGCCCTTGAACAGATCCAATAGCTGGTCTGCCCGCATATCCTTGGCAAGTTCAATCGCATACTTCACATCTCTCTCGGTTAACACATATCCATTGCGTATCAATTGCAGTAACACATCAAATAATTGTTCAAGCGATTCCACCTGCTGTGCGTTGCCAAAAATCACAATCTCCGCTTCACGGGATGCAATCTGGGCGGGAATCTCGGATTCAATCAGTTTAAGAAAAGTATCTTGGGGTCCAAAAAGAGATTGGCCCTCTCCCGCACTCTGGAGGGAGATTTGTATGCTGCGTGTTTGCTCTGACAAATATCCTCATTCTCCTTGACTATGGACTAGCGGAAGTTCTTCCGCAATGCTTTCTTCTACTTCAAATAAGACTTTCATATAAACTTTACCATTCTCTTTCTTCTCATGCAAAATTTTTTCACTTATAATTTTTGTTCCTTTGCCGTTTTTGGCGATAATATCGTTCCTTGCTCCTTCCAATCCTTTTGTTCTGGCCCATTCTATCGTCTGTTGTTGCTCATGCTCTCGGGTCTCCAGATCTCTCTCTGTCAGCCAACCCATGGGAAGTGTAAAGGATCGCCACGTCAATGGTTTATGATTACTCTCGGTATCAAATGAACTGAACGGTGTACTTCCGTACCCCCACAGTTGGATTGCCCAATTTCCCAGCACCATGTAAAAACGTTCTTTGCTCTCACCTGTCATTGTATTATGTTTTTGCACCAGCGGAACCTCTACCTGATACTCACGCCATACCAGGCCACGAACTTCACCTTTGGCAACGATGGTTTTGGTGTTCTCCTCATCCCCGAGAATTCCCGAGATCAATACCTGACCCTTTTTGACACGCATGTCCTTCTGAACAACAGGGCGTCCCTGCTCCGCATAGATTTGAGTGACCACAGCATCTGACTTACTGATCAAATGTCTGGGATTCAGCAATGGTTCGCGCTTTGGTTGCGCCGATTCTACGACCTGAATGGTAATGGTTGTCCCCTCTTTGCTCACGCCAATCCAAGTTACATCCGGCAGAGCGAGTGCAAGCTGCCTAGAGAGCTTGTCTTGGCTTTGCAGACGGAACCCCCATTGCAAAGGATATATCCCCTCTTTCTTCGCTGCTGCAAGCACCTCGTCGGTGGGAATGGTGACGTTACCCTTGACCTCCACACTCCATACCATGGACGACAACGCAAACAAAGCTGCCACAAAAAACAGCATACCCCCAAGAAAGAACTTCCTCCGCAATAAACGGGCCGCAAAAAAGGGGAAACCGCTGCGATGGGTTACTTTCACCCTGCAGCCTGTCCGTTTCAACACAGGACGCAACCTGAAAAAATGCGGCAGCAGAATGTTCATCTCTGCCACGCGTCCATCGTGAGCACGCAGGTTCCAAACTTCCAGTCCCTGCTCTGCCACCGTGTTGATCAATGTTTCAATGTCTCCCCCAGTGACCGTGATTCGGACTGCTCCCCGCAGTTTGTACAGACTGGGCTGCTTCATCCGTTCCCCTCCACTCCATTCATATGAATATCCAGAATCGTTCCTTCAACAGCTACTTCATCCGGCAAAATGTTTCGTATCACCAAGGCAGTTCCTTTGATCTCTAACTGGCCTTGGGAAAGAGCCAGCACGATGCGATCCGGGGTGAAATGGATGACACCGCGATGATTCTCTATATACAGTTGCTTACTGCCGATCAGGGTTAACCGTGGCATATCATAAAGCACATCCTGCGGCAGATCCAACACTTCACTGGTCCATCTGCGCAGCTTGCGGCTGATCCGGGTCATTCGAAGGTCTTCCCCCTTCCTCTACAGTTCAACTTATGCGCAGATTCATGAATTTATGAAAATTCCGGGGCGTGTTAGGGACGAATGTTGAGAAAAAAGGATCGCACACAGAAAAAGCCGTCTCCGGCGGCTTTATGCTCACCAGAGACGGCTTTATTTCCGTCCAGCAACTTAACTTATTTACAGTTTCCCTCTTGTACCAAACGGCTGTTTGGAACGAGGAGAACCCAGTACTTCTGCCCACAGGACACCTGTGCGAATATCAGCAGGACGAAGCGGAGACGCTCCCGATTCATCAATGCTGGTCTCATCCCAACTGGAATCAGACACAACTGGCCGATTCGCAGAAGAGATGCGATTCAAACGTTCTTCAATCAAGCGCTGCTGTTCTTCCATGCCTCTCATCTGTTCCTCAAGTGAATTTTCCATGGCACTCATCGTGCCCTCACCTCTGTAGTCAGTTGCAGGGCGAGAAGAAGCAACAGGCTCTGAATACGGCTCATCATACTGATTCTCATATTGCACATCATCATACCGATCGTCATACTGTTCATCATAGCGGGGGTCTGCAGGTCCGGAAGACTGCTGCTGCGGAGATGAGTTGTCTCTTGAGCGTTCATCCCGGCCTGAATCACCGCTGCCTCCAAACGTAGGCATCCCGTTAGCAGGACGCTTTTTGTTCGGATCAGCCGATTTGGCAGCTTTCCCCAAGAAGGAGAAGAGCGCAAAACCGATGACGGCCACAATATACAGATTATCAAAAATCCATTCAAATAGGCCCATATGCACTCACCGCCTATCTTCCGTTTTTGGAATCACCCTGATCGTTGGAATTCGAACCTTCACCAGGTTTTCCCAATGTGTTACGCATTTGAGTATCCGCTTCAATATTCTTCAGGTTCATGTAATCCATGACACCAATCTTACCACTACGCAGAGCTTCAGACATTGCCAAAGGTACTTGGGATTCGGATTCAACAACGCGTGCTCTCATTTCCACTACGCGTGCTTTCATCTCTTGCTCTTGGGCTACGGCCATTGCGCGACGCTCTTCCGCTTTCGCTTGTGCGATACGTTTGTCAGCTTCTGCTTGCTCTGTTTGCAAGAAGGCACCAATGTTTTTACCTACATCAACGTCCGCAATATCAATGGACAGGATTTCAAAAGCAGTACCTGCATCCAGACCTTTGGACAATACGGTACGGGAGATCAGGTCCGGGTTTTCCAGGACGTCTTTGTGAGAATTGGAGGAACCGTTTGTACTTACGATACCTTCACCAACACGGGCGATGATCGTTTCTTCACCAGCACCACCGACGAGACGGTCAATATTGGCACGAACCGTAACCCGCGCTCTAACTTTAACTTCAATACCATCTTTGGCTACCGCAGAGACAATCGGTGTTTCGATAACACGTGGGTTAACGCTCATTTGTACGGCTTGTAATACGTCACGACCTGCGAGGTCAATAGCAGCAGCACGTTCAAATTCGAGTGGAATGTTGGCACGTTGTGCAGCAATCAGAGCATTTACAACACGGTCAACATTACCACCGGCCAAGAAGTGACTTTCCAGTTGGTTCATTGAGAGTTTAAGACCGGCTTTGGTTGCTTTAATCATTGGATTAACGATACGGCTAGGCGTTACACGTCTCAGTCTCATCGCTACCAGAGTAATAATACTTACACGTACGCCGGATGCAATCGCTGAAACCCAGAGCATAACCGGGAAAAAGCTGAAAAATACGCTCAATACGATAATACCTACTACCGCAATGAGCAAAATCGTAATCATAGATGTGTCCATTGTTTAATTTCCTCCATTTGCAATTAGAATTTGATAAAAATATTTGAGAAGGCATTCATAAGTCCGCTGCTAAAATTAAAGAATGCACCACGCTGGCAGCTTCAGCTAATGGTTATGTACATTGCCGAAGCGTTAATCCGCTTCGACAACAGAGCGAGTTACACCGGCAAAGCTTGCTGAACCACAATCCGGGTACCTTCCGCTTTAATCACAATAATCGGAGTATCGATGGGAATAAAATCTCCGTCCGTCACAACGTCAATTCGTTCCCCTTCAAACATCGCTGTTCCAGAAGGACGAAGTGGTGTCAGACTGATTCCTTGCAGACCAACCAGCTCTTTGCGTTCTGTGGCTGATGAATAACCCCGATCCGCAGACATGCTGTCACTCAATATGAACCGATTCCATATCCCTCGATCCTTAAAGATAATTGAGATGATCGCAATGACTACCAATGCTGCTCCAAAAGCGATACCCAGAGATACAAATGCATCACTCGTATCATAAGCGGCCCTTACAACACCGGCCACAAGCGCAATTGATCCCAAAATTCCCAGAATACCAAAGCTCGGAATAAACATCTCCAGAATCATCATGATGAGTCCGACGGTAAATAGCACCCATGTCTCTGCTCCGGCAAATCCCGCAATGTAATTACCCGAGAAATACAACACGAAACACACGATACCTACAATACCAGGAACTCCAAAACCAGGAACAATCAATTCAATGATCACACCCGCGATTCCGAGGAACAATAACACAGTCATGACAACCGGATTGGTAAGAAAAGAGGAGATATTCTCCGCTGTTGTTCGTTCTACCTTAAATACGTCATCCTGACTGTAACCTGCCCAAGCTGCCGCTTCTTCCGGTGTGTTGCTGATGTGGTCGGCATAACCAACTTTCAGCGCTTCTTCAGCCGAGAGAGCAATAATTTCACCTTTTTGCTTGGTTTTATTAATCTCTGGCATTTCAACAACGATGTTAACATCCGTCATTCCAGCTGCAATCTTGCCATCACGACCACTGATTTCTGCCGCTCCCTGCATTTTGCTTTTCCAGAATGCAACAAGCTTTGGATCATCAACATGTTTACCCGTACTGTCCACCATTGCTGCCGCACCAATCATACTGCCTGGTGACATTACGATCTTATCTGCATTCAGAGCCAGAAAACTCCCGGCTGAAGCAGCATCTCCACGAACAAATGCAACAGTCTCAATCGGACTGTTCTTGATCAGGGTACCCAATGCTTCTGCAGTGTCGACACGGCCTCCCGGCGTATTGATATCAAGAACGATCAGGCCAGCATTCATCTCTTCTGCTTGTTTGAACCCGCGTTCCATAAACTTGCCAAGTCCCTGCTCGATTGGTTTATCAACCGGAATAATATATACGGCGCCACTCTTCTCAGCTGCATGCGCTGACGGTGATCCAATCCAGACAGGAAGCAACAGCGTCAGCAGCATTAAGAGCATCAATGGCCCCGTAAGCTTCTTCCGGCGCTTTCCCTTCACAATAGTCCCCCCTTTTCCATTAATGTTATACTGTCCAGCTTATGGTATTTATTACGTGCAATGCAACATTTCGTTTCAAAATCTTAAAATTATATTTGAAAACTCGATCAATTGCAAGAATAAAAATCCATAATAATATATATTAACCATTAAAAAGAAATTTCATCATCCCAAGGACATCATGTCTTCTGGTAAATGGAAAAAACACCTCCTGACAAGTCAGAAGGTGTTTATTGATTTGCTTTATTGCAGAAATTGTTGAACTGCTTGATTTACCAGTTTGCCGTCCGCTTTGCCTTTAACTTTCGGCATAAGGGCCGCCATGACTTTCCCCATCTCGGCTTTCGAAGAAGCACCGGTTTCCTGGATGGTCTGCTGTACAATAACTTTAATTTCTTCTTCGGTAAGCTGTGTGGGAAGGTACTGGATGAGTACTTCAATTTCCGCTTTTGCATTTGCCGCGAGATCTTCACGGCCCGCTTTGTCAAATTCTTGGAGGGCATCTTTGCGCTGTTTGATTTCACGACTCAGGATATCAAGCACTTCGTTGTCATCCAAATCTCTTTTCAAATCTATTTCAAGATTCTTGATCGTCGAACGAATCAACCGAATGTTGGAGAGTCTGAACTTGTCCTTACTCTTCATCGCTTGCTTCATATCTTCGTTCAATCGTTCGCTAAGATTCATGTAATTAAAATCCTCCTAAAACTTTCTCTTACGAGCAGCCTCGGACTTTTTCTTGCGCTTTACGCTTGGCTTCTCATAATGCTTACGTTTCTTCACCTCAGCCAATACGCCATCTTTAGCGATGGAGCGTTTAAAACGACGAAGTGCAGCATCAATAGTCTCGTTTTTGCGAACTTTAGTTTCAGACACCAGTTTTCCCTCCCTCCGACCAGACCGTCCAAGAGCAATAACACGGTTCATCATCTTACATTATAGGCGAAAGATAATAAAGGTGTCAACCTCAATGTAATGATCACTTATTTGAATCCATTTTATAACTCAAAGGTATTATGAAATGGATTCATTATATAAGCATTTGGTCACACATTCATGGATTTAATGCATATGACTAAATCCTCAATAGTAGTACCCATCAGCTCGTTTATTTGTGAGAATCGGACAGACTTGTCAACACGCCAAGTCTGGTACCACCCAACAAGTGGTAATGCAGATGATGAACGGTTTGTTCCCCATCCTTACCACAATTGTTGATTAATCGATATCCTGTTTCCTCCACGCCAAGACGCTTCGCCGCTTCTTGAGCAGCCAGATGAATCTCGCCGATCAATGGCAGATCTTCTGCAGTAACTTCATTCATGGAAGCAATATGTTTCTTCGGAATGACAAGAACATGTGTCGGTGCAGCGGGCTGGATGTCATGAAAAACGATAACATGGTCATTCTCCAGTACTTTATTGGAGGGAATGCTGCCCTCTACAATTTTGCAAAATAAGCAATCCATAGTTCATACCCTCCTTTGTATTCCAGTGTATGTATTCCCCTCTATCATACTAAAAGTAAAAACCCACGTCCAATCTCTAGACACACAACCAGGTATTCTAGGTCAACTCTCCATCTATCATCGAGCCGAACACTATACAACATTGGATGTATACCAAGCCATTTTATCGAAATATGGTTTTATCACGCACTTTTCCCAATTAAACAAATATGTATGGTTAATGACACACAAAAGGAGATTGGTTAATTTGACCGTTTATCAACATGTACAGGAACTTATAGGTAATACACCTTTGCTTGAATTAACTCGTTATCCATTACCGGAAGGAATCCGCCTGTTCGCCAAACTGGAATTCATGAATCCCGGAGGAAGTGTGAAAGACCGGATCGGCAAGTTTTTATTGGAGAAGGCCTTGGCAAGAGGAGATGTTAAGCCAGGTGGAACAGTGATTGAAGCTACCGCAGGCAACACAGGAATTGGTCTTGCAATGGCGGCTGTAGGCCTAAATTTAAAGGTCATTTTCACGGTACCTCAGAAGTTCAGCGTTGAGAAGCAGCAGTTGATGAAAGCCCTTGGTGCTACGGTCGTCAACACACCCACATCCGAAGGAATCACTGGTGCCATACGCAAGGCGGAATCGCTGGCGAAAGAAATACCGGGTTCGTATATTCCAGGTCAGTTCTCCAATGCGGATAACCCACTCGCACATTATGAACATCTGGGCCCTGAGATTTGGCGTGATCTGAACGGGCAGGTGGATGTATATATCGCCGGAGCCGGGTCTGGCGGAACTTTCATGGGAGTGTCTCGCTATTTGAAGGAGCAAAACCCGTTAATTAAAACATGTATCGTAGAACCCGAAGGTTCGATTCTCGCAGGAGGTCCATCGGGACCACATCGCACAGAAGGAATAGGGGTCGAAACGTTATCTTCTTTTATGGATGTGAGTTACTTTGATGCCATTCATACGATCTCAGATGAAGATGCCTTTGAGCGGGTCAAGGATCTAGCCTTGTTGGAAGGCTTACTGGTAGGAAGTTCCTCAGGTGCAGCTATGCAAGCCTCATTAAACGAAGCTGTTCACGCACCTCCCGGAAGTAACATCGTCGTTATTTTCCCGGATAGCAGCGAACGATATTTAAGCCAAAATATCTATAATGGAGGGCAATGAAATGAGACCAAAAACCAAGCTGATTCATGCAGGTATTGTTGGTGATCCACACACTGGAGCAGTGAGTGTACCGATCTATCAAGTAAGCACGTATGAGCAGGAATCGGTTGGCGTACACAAAGGATACGAGTATTCACGTACAGGCAACCCTACCCGTCATGCGTTGGAAGAAGTCATTAAAGAGCTGGAGGATGGCGTTCGAGGTTTTGCTTTTAGTTCGGGCATGGCTGCAATTCACGCTGTACTGTCTCTGTTGAAAACTGGAGATCACGTCATTCTGACGGATGACGTATACGGCGGGACTTACCGCATTTTCACCAAGGTGCTAAATCGTCTAGGGATCGAGTCTACCTTTGTAGATACCACCTCACTACAAGCAATGGAGCAGGCTTTGCAATCCAATACAAAGGCCATTTATGTAGAAACACCTACCAATCCGTTACTCAAGGTCACCGATATTGCTGCTGTAGCGAAGTGGTCGAAACAACATGAATTGCTGTTCATCGTGGATAACACGTTTAGTACGCCTTATTGGCAGACCCCGCTGGCTCTGGGGGCAGATATTGTGCTGCATTCTGCAACAAAATATATCGGTGGTCATAGTGATGTCGTGGCAGGACTTGCGGTTGTTAACAGCGAGCAACTTGGAGAAGATCTTCATTTTATCCAAAATGCAATCGGCGCAGTCCTGGGACCCATGGATTCCTGGTTGTTAATGCGAGGTCTTAAAACATTGGGATTGCGGATGGAAGCGCAGGAACGCAATACAGAGCAGCTTGTGACATTTTTGAATCAGCATCCAACAGTGAGCAAAGTTTATTATCCCGGGTTGCCCGACCATCCGCAGCACAAGCTCGCTTCCACGCAAGCGAGAGGATATGGCGGCATGGTTTCCTTTGATGTAGGCAGTGCTGAAAAAGTAGATGACGTGTTAAGCAAAGTTCGTTATTTCACATTGGCTGAAAGTCTGGGCGCGGTGGAAAGTTTAATCTCTGTACCTGCCCGAATGACACATGCTTCCATTCCGTATGAACGGCGGCAAGAATTGGGGATCACGGATGGTTTGATTCGTATCTCCGTTGGGATCGAGGATGTTGAGGATTTACTTGAGGATTTGAAATCTGCATTAGGTTAAGGGCATTTTAAAGTCCGTGCTGGCTGATACTCGTGAATGGGTAGTCGAAGATTTTCTAAGGAACACAGGAAGTCTTATTTGATGTTCAGGCCCTCATTGGAAATTATAAGGAACAACAGGCACGTTATTTCCCAAAATAACCTCAAAAAATGCTGAAAACGGCTCTTTATACGGTTATAACGTGTCTCAGATTCCTTAAAATTTTGGCGGGCGCTTCAAAACCTTGAATAAGATGCCTCAGATTCGTCAGCGCTCGCACACCATGCTCCGCTCCTTTAACCGTGGGCAAGAGAACAGCAGCGATTCCACCCTAAGCGAAGATTTTTATCGGGATAAAGAATTAAAGCTTTATGTCTTGATCGTTTGCTCGCACTTAGGAACGTTCTCACATATTCAGGATGTGGTATGGATGTGGTATGCCTCTGCTGCGACACGTTTAGACCTGCTTCTGCTTTCAGCAAGGTTTGAATACAAGCTATATACTATCTGTTCATCCTCAACCTTACACTAATTAGGCTCAAAAAAAGGTCATGCCTTACAGAAGTTCGCTTCTGCACAGGCATGACCTTTTTGGATGTTCGTATGTTGCCAGTTGTATTGCAATGACTGTTGCGATACATCAGGCTGAGACTCTGTATGTGATAAGACCTCTCTGTTTCATGCTGTACGGTACCATGAATGAAACATCCATCCTCAGCTAGTTATTTTTCGAGGATTTTCATAGGATGCCCATAGGGTACATAAGAATGTGTCACTTGCAGTTATGACTGTTTTTTCTAATTTCAATAGTACGGTAAAAGAGTTAACGCTGTAAGCGCAAATAACGGGAGCACCAGTCGGTTAAAACGTCTGCGGCCATAACCATAATACGGATAAGGAGTAGGGTACCCGTATCCTGGGTAAAATCCGCGAGTATGACCTATCGGATAGTTTGCTCCCGGCATTGCATTTGGAGCCCAGTTCGCATGATTCACCATGGCTTCCGGTCCAACGGGAACAGCCAGGTAGATCATTTCGTCATCCACATTTTCCATAATGCCATCGTAGTGCATACCGTCATTCATCTGTACACATACATAACGGTGCATGTGTTCCTTGCATATTTTCTTCGCTTCCACTTTTTCCACTTGCCAACGCCTCCCTGATTCTGCTCTTGATCACCTTTTCATGGTATTCAGAACTGGGCGAATTGACACTACTGACGAGAAAACACAAAAAAAGAAGCACCCCGTGAGCGGCTTCCTTGGAAGTCTGCTGCGCGGACATCTATTCAGGAAACGTCCTGATCAGATGTCCGCCGGGGTACTTAAATAAAGTTTGTCGGCTTAACTGTAGTATAACAGCGGGATGAACCTGTATCTGTGATGTAACTCACTCCGCTAAGTTATAAAAGCAAGAAAAGAAATATTTTTACAAAAATGATATTCCGTAATAGTGCGTGTTTAAAAAGGGCGGTTTTCAGTACCAAAAAGACGGGATAAAGCTAGAAATGGAGTAGCGGAGCATAGATAGAGCTACGTGAGCAACTGCAATGTTTCCGAAGGAAAAAACCTCCGTAAGCCCCTACTTCTTTCAGCTGAATTCCATATTCGATGTTGATGATGCCGCCAGGCACCATTCGTAATCAAAAGCGGACTTTTTGAACAACCTCTAATATTCATTTTGCTTGGACTATTAGAGGCGCTTCTATGATCTATATTGCTTACACATTGCCCTCTACAGGGTCTCCAAGACCACACGTGAGCCGTTTCCGGCCTCACCTGCCGGAATCACCACAAGTTTGCGCGGCAAGCGTGCACGCAGTTCAGGCACGTGACTGATTACACCAACAGCCAATCGGTCGTCATGCAATTTTTCCAGAGACGTAATGACGGTATCCAACAGTTCAGGGTCAAGAGTACCAAACCCTTCATCCAGGAAGAAGAATTGAAGTGGGTACTGACCTCGCAGCTGAATCTGGGCCGACAGTGCCAAGGCCAGTGACAACGAAGTCAAAAATGTCTCGCCACCTGACAACGTTGATACCGGTCGTTTGACTCCCCCGTTGGCATCATCACAGATTACAAAACCACCACCGGAATCCACCTCCAGTGAATAACGCTGTTTGGTCAGAAAGCGCAGACGCTGAGATGCCGCATGGCTAACCTGCATCAGTTGTTCTTCGGCAATATACTCAACAAAAGCATTACCTCTGAACGCGGATTGCAGTTTGCTGAGCAGTTCGCCTTGACGGCTTACCTCCACCCGCTTGTTCTCAAGTTCGGTCCAGCGAACATGTCGCTGCTCCACATCCTCCAGATCACGTTCTGCACGTGCTTTAGCACGAAGGGCAGCCTCGTCCTCAATTCGGACCTGCTGCAAACGTTCGGTGCAGGCTAACCACTGTTCCTCCGATACGACAGCTCCAGCCAGCTTTTGTTCCAATTCACGCAACTGGGATGCCAGTTCACGCTCACGTTCACGGTGCTGCTGGATCTCCCCTGCCAGTCGCTCTGCTTCCTGGGAAGGAATCGCCGCGGATACAACAGCATCATCCGAGTCAAACGGGGATTGTTCCAGCAATTGCTTCCACCGTTCCTGTGCCTGCTGCAGATGTTCTGTGGCCGAGGCGGCTGCCTGCTGAGCCATAACGTCTTTCTTGGCTGATTCCTGCTTCAGCGTGTCCGCTTCTTTGAAGCGTTGTGCCAAGTCTGTAGCTGCTTTCCGCAGTCCATCCAGACGAGCCTGAGCCGCAGCAATCAGATCCTCTACCCGCTGCTCCCCTACCCACTGGCGTAAACGTTCTTCCTTCTCGGCCAGCTGTTTGCTATTGCCCTGCCACTCCGTTTGCCACTGAATCAGTTGTTTATCCAATTCAACCAGCTTCTGCTGGAGAGATTGGATGATCTGGTCTTTTTCCTCAAGGAACGTCACGCTTTTGTTCAGACGTTCCTTGATGTCTTCGGCGCGCGCATCGCGCTCCTGCATCGCCTGATAGAGGGCCTTGGCCTCCTCCTGTGCGATGCCCGGCAGTTCCGCGGCCCAGCGGCTCTGCAAGGCAGCCGCTGTGGCCTCGCTTTCGGCCAGCTTGCGCTCCGCCTGGGCGAGCCCGGCACGGCCGGCCTCTTGCGCAGCTGCCGCTTCCATGCGGCGCTGCTGCGCGCCTACAGCCGCCTGCTGCAACGCGGCGGCTTCGGCCTGGAGCGGCGCTGCTGCGGCAGCCAGCGCCTGCGCGGCTTCGCGCAGCGCAGCGGCACGCGATGCCCAGCCTGCCGGGGAGCGCCCGTATTCGGGCGACCCGGCGGTCTCGGGCTCCGCTGCCGCAGGCGCGGCCTCGGCTGCGGCCGGAGCTTCGCCGGCCGCAGCGCCAAGCTGCGTCAGCAGGCTGCGACGTTCGTGCAGCTGCTGGCGCAGCCCAAAGCGCAGCTCCTGCAGCTCCGCGTGCAGGCTGCGCAGCAGTTCCAGGTCCGCGTCGCCTGCGTGCGGACCTTCTCCCGGCGGCGCAGCCGGGAGCGGGTGATGCGGCGAGCCGCACACCGGGCATGGCTCGCCGTCACGCAGCTCGGCTCGCAAGGCGGAGGACAGCCGGTGCAGCTCCTGCTCACGCATCGTGCCACGCAGCTGTTCCTCCGCAAGGGCCAGCATGCTTTGTTCGCGGCTAATATCCTGCTCACAGGCAAGCAAGGCCTCAAGACCTGCTGACGCCTGTTCTACCAGATGCTGACGCTGATCACTCAGGCGTTTTTCTTCCTCAGCCGCCGCCTTCAGCTTGTTGGCTCCCTGTTCTGCCGACTGCTTATAGGCTTGCATGTCAGCCTTATTTTGCTGCAACTGCTCCGCGGCAGTATCCACACGATGTTTCAGTTCAAGCGCAGCTTGAAGTTGCCTGCGTTCCTCTGACTTCACTTCATTTGGCTTGAGGCTCTCCTGTAGTTCCTCACGCCGTTTGCGTCCGCGCTGTTGCAGCTCCTTTTCTTTCTCAAGCTGCTGTCCCAGCGCAGTCTGTTCGCCCTGCCCCTGTTCCAGCAGCTGCGTGAGGCGCGAGCAATCGGCCTGAAGCCCGTCCCGTTCTCGTTGCAGCTCTTTTGCTTGTTCGAGTTGCTCCAGGCGCAGCAAAAGTTTCGGTTCTTCCTCCGTCATTTGCTTGCGTGCCGTCTCGGCCTTATCCGCTTCCTGAACAGCCAGACGCTCATGTTCCAGTGCTTGCTGATGAGCTGTCTCGGCGGTATCCTGCCGCTGCTTCTGTGTAGCTGCGGCATCTCGAACCGTCTGCAACGCAGGCAGTATTGTATCTGCCGCAACGGATTGTTTCAGCCGTTGTTCGCCTGCCTCTATCTGTGGTTCCAGTGCTTTCAGCTTCTGCTGTTCATCCGTCCTGGCCTGCCGTTCGTTACTTAACTCACGAATTTTGCCCAGTTGTTCAGCTTCCTTCGCAGCTTCATCCAGCGCTTTGCGGGACAATTCAGACTGCTGAACAGCGGTTTGAAGAAGACGTTTCGTTTCTTCCAGCGTCTCCTTGCTGGCATTGCCCAGTCCCTGTTGCTCCGCAGCAAGAGATTGGTGAACCATATCATTATCCTTGACCCGCCGGCTTAATTTGATAGCCAACTGGTCCCCATACTTCTCCAGATGGAATAATCTTTGCAACATCTGGCGACGTTCACTGCCTTTGAGTGACAAAAACTCGGCAAACTTTCCTTGCGGAAGCACCACTGCCCGTGTAAAATCATCCATCTTCAAACCGATCACATCTTCAACACAACGATTCACATCTGCCAATTTGTCGGCAAGTACCTGTTCTTCGCCATTAACAGTCTCTATGAATTTGCTGATCGTGTTACTCACCGACACTTCATTATTTCGTTTGAAACGTCGTTCTACCCTGAACCTTCGAGTGCCTTCCGCCGACATCAGTTCAAATGTAAAAGCAACCGACAACGAATCCTCTGCATGATTCATAATGCCTTGCGTCCCGTTCACAGCGCGTTCCACTTTTCCGTACATGGCGAGTGTGATGGCATCGAGCAAGGAAGATTTACCACTACCCGTTGGACCGAAAATACCGAATAGCCCCGTCTCTGTCAGCACGGTAAAATCAATCTCCTGCATCTCCCGATAACTTTGCAGTCCGGCAACTTTTAATAGAATCGGCTTCATCTTTCCTCAACCTCCTCACGCACACCCGGCTCATCTTCATCGACAAGTTCCAGGAAAAGCTGTACCAGACTGTCTTCCGGTTGTGCGCCACCGGTCTGACGCTGATAGAATTTACGGAACAGTTCATGTACAGGTAACTCGGATCGTTGCTCCAAAAGTCCTGCTGCAGCCATCTCGGGATACACCGGGCGAATATGGATGATACCTTCATGTGATTTTCGCAGCTGCTGAATCTCCTTCAGAGACATCGCCTCGTCCAGCCACACTTCCATGTCGATAAAAGCCTGCGGATCACGTCCCTCATCCAGCCAGCGATATACTTCTGCCAGACCACCACGCGCCTGCCAACGCACAAGCGGACGCCCGGATGTTAACAAAACTTCCTCTACCTGTGCTGCTCCACCCGGTGCCAGATCAACCATCGTGACAGACTTGCTCTGCCCTGCTTCGGAGAAGCTGTAGGCCAGGGGAGAACCGCTATATCGAATCACACCGTCTCCTTTGACAGCCTGTGCACGATGAAGATGTCCGAGCGCCGTGTATTGCGCACCAATCGATAAAGACGAAGGGTCTACCGTGTAGGCCCCACCGATCTGAATCGGACGTTCCGAATCACTCTCAAGTCCGCCGAGCACATAGATATGGCTCATGGCCAAGTTCACGGTATCCGGGCGAAAAGAAGCTGCCAGACGCTGCATTAACATGCCCACACGGTGACTGTATGCCTGACGAAGCACATTCTCGTCCCCATCCGTTGTCAGCAATTCATTCAATCTGGCTTCAGAAGGATAAGGTAATGCGGCAATCTGTGCAATTTCTCCGGTTCGCTTTGCATGAATGGTTACCGCTTCTGAAGTAGGCATCCCTACGAGTGTGATGCCCTGTCTGTTCACAAGTGGAGTTACAGAAGCTACACGTTCTGGTTGATCATGATTTCCTGCAATCACCACAAGAGGTCTTCCATGCTCCGTCAGACGCGCTGCCGCTTCATAAAAAAGCTGTTCCGCCGCTGCGGGAGGATTCACCGAATCATACACATCTCCGGCCATCAATATGGCATCCGCCTGCTGCTCATCAGCCACCCTGACGAGTTCATCAACAAAATCTTCCTGTTCACGCAGTCGGCTTCGTCCTTCCAACGTTTTTCCCAAATGCCAGTCCCCTGTATGCAAAATACGCATCGTCCGTTCCACCCCTCTCCCATATGAAATCTATGGTTTTAAATTCCGATCCAGTTCTTTTACAATTTCACTGCATGTCCACCATCAAAAAAGTACAGCCATTTCCGGTCAACTTTCCGACCTAATATATCTTCAATGGCCCGTCCATACAGATCCAGCTGGAAGCGATAATTTTTGGTGAGTTCATCCAAACCACCACGATGCTCCAACACCCGATCCGTCTTGTAATCAAGCAAGACAAGCTCGCCGTCCACCTGATAGAGACAATCGATAATCCCCTGTACAAGCACAGTTTCATTTTCAATCGTTGCCTGCATTTTGCTATCTTCTTTTAGCATCTGTGTATCTGAGCCCGCCGCCCGTTCATGTATCCATTCCACTGGAGACTGATGTGCCGGAAGTCCATACACAAACGGAATTTCCCGTTTCACCCACGCTGCACGCAATAATTCTTTTCCTGGTTCTGTATTGAAAAATCCGGCCAGTTCTTCAGGTTCGATAGCCGCAGCATGATGGGGCAGTAAAATCTGAAGCTTAATCAACCGCTCAATCGTCTGATCAATAAGCTGTGAATCAACAGATGATCCATCTATAGGAAGATGCTGCATCAACGTATGATACACGTTCCCCCGTTCTGCCCCTGTCAACTGCGTTGCCTCCATGAATTTGGGACGACGCAGATGCAGTTTGAAAGACGTACCTGCAGATCCCGCATCCGGAAGGTTCACCGTACGGTTTGAATCTGACCCTAACCCAGCCTCATGCTTGATAGAATCACTGGATGCATCACGATGAGCATGGCTTGTTTCATCCTTGATGTTATTGATTCCTGAGGTGTTATAATCCAATAATTTCTCGGACTTCTCCCCCAGTTCCTCCATCACCTCTACGGACTGGATGTCCTGCATCGCAAGTAACGTTTTCAACTCCGTGACAGATGTACTGGCTGCTACTTGAGTTGCTGCTTCATAGGGATACGTCCATGAAAGGCGTTGATCAACCTCGTTGATCAGCCGTGTCTCCTCTTGTTGAAGAGCTACTGTAGGTACACCTTCATCTCCAATGTTTTGGTTAGCCGTGACTTGTGCACTCTTCGTCAGCTCTTCTACTGTTGAGGATGGAACCAACTTCACAGGCTGAACCGCTTTTAGTGCAGCAATTCGTTCTTTCCGTACCTCAGTCATCCCGTCTTCTTCTCCGAGTGTCTGATCCACCACATGATCACGGGATACCTGATCGGCGGAAATAATAGAAATCGCCCAGCGTGATTGATCATCTGCAAGACAGGCTGAGAACGAATCATTGCTTCCAGCAAGTTCACGCAGAACAGCCGCATCTGGATGTCTCATCAGGGATGGTCCAATCCAGTCCAGGTAACTCCGTCCAGCAGCCAGTAAATAGTCTGGCAATGCCAATTCAGGGCTGTCCTTGACCTGAGACCACGCGAGCGCTTTTTTCGCGGCATCTTTTACGGTACCCAGAAGAATCATTTTCTCTTTGGGACGGGTCAACGCAACATACAGCACACGCATCTCTTCAGCAAGCAATTCAAATTGCGCACGACGACGAATCGCCAGATTGGCTAATGTAGGATAGGCAACCCGGTTCTCACGATCCACAAACCTCGGACCAAATCCCAGTTCCTTATGCATTAGAAACGGTGCGTTCAAGTCCTGTTGATTAAACATCTTGGATATGCCACCGACAAAGACAATTGGAAACTCCAAACCCTTACTCCGATGAATGGTCATGATACGTACGGCGTTGTCCTGCTCACCAGAACTACTTGCTACAGTCCCAAGGTCTCCCCCGTTTTCCCGTAGTCTGGAAACATAGGTCAGGAAACGGAACAAGCCACGATTTGCAGTTGATTCCTCATATTGTCGTGCGCGATCGTACAATGCCTTAAGATTACTTTGACGTTGCAGTCCTCCTGGAAGACCACCAACCCAGTCCAAATAACCAGTTTCCCGATACATACGCCAGATCAGTTCACTTAAACTGCCTTGTCTTGCCTCAAGTCTCCACTGCTGCAATTGACGCATAAAGCGAATTAACTTTTGCTGTAACTCCGAGCCTGAGATCTCCGTTATGCTCAGATCCTCACTTGCATGTCCCGCAACACCAGCATCTTGCATTCCATCTGTATGCACTTTATGCACATCGAATTCATAGACATCATCCAGGATCTCTGCCTCGACTAAAGCTGCTGTCTCCCGCTGTCCCTGTTCCATCTCTGACCAGGCTTCCGGCCACTGTAACTGGACGATATTGGTATCAGGATGATTATCCTGCCGGGATTGTTGTACGGCATTAGTGGAAGAATCGCTCCACTCTCCAGCAGCCGATATAACCGCATCATAAAATGACTGTCTTTTGTCACCAAGCCGAATCTGTGCCAGTTCCTCTTCATCCAGTCCGACAATCGGGGAACGAAGCACGGAAGCAAGCGGAATATCCTGCCTTGGATTATCAACAAGCTGAAGCAGAGACATCATGATTTCCACTTCTGTAGCCTGAAAATAGCCCTTGCTCTGTTCTCCTCCAGCAGGAATTCCCTGCTGTCTGAATTCCTCAATCATGAGCGGAGCCCACATCAAGGTCGAACGCAGCAAGATGACCATGTCACCGTAACGTGCCGGGCGCATCGTTTGCAGGGCTTTGTCATATACATGGAGGGCAGGTTTGTCCGTATCCCCAACCATCTCACGAATACGCCTTGCGATCGCCCTTGCTTCCAACTGGGCTGTTTCAAGTTCGGCACTCTCCAGTTCTGCGGAGACCGATACATCCCCATTCTCATCCGTGCTCTCTGTCAGATCAGGACCACCACCCTGACGATCGATCAGCATGAGTTCAGGTGTATACGCCTCATCACCAAGTGTTTCTGACGGGAACGTAGCCCCATATGCCAGCTGAGCTCGTTCATCGTAAGCAATCTCTGCCACACCTTCGTTCATGAGTTGCCGGAATATCATATTGACCGAATGCACGACTTCCGCACGACTGCGGAAATTCCGCGCAAGATCAATACGTTGACCTGTACGACTCAGATGATTTCCCACCATTCCGTCCTCACGTGTGCTCGCTCCATATTGGCGATACTTGTTCATAAACAGACCTGGCTCGGCCAACCGGAAACGGTAGATACTCTGTTTGACATCACCGACCATGAATCGGTTACCCGGGTTTTCTCTGGAGATCAGCTTGACGATATCTTCTTGAACCGTATTGGTGTCCTGATATTCATCAAGCAACACTTCATCAAATCGCGAACGGTACTCCATAGCCGCATCGGAAGGCATCGACAGTTCAGGCGTTGAATCCTCATGTCGTAAAATGTGCAGACAGTAATGCTCCAGATCACTGAAGTCAACTTGCCCACGTTCCTGTTTGGCCTGTCGATAACGTTCTCCAAATGTACTAACCAACCTTGACAACTCCTGCATGAGTGGTGCCGCCTGCTCCAGCTCCTGCCAGAACGAAAACGCAGTTCTTCCGAACAGTGAGCCTTTCAGGTCAGTAACTGCCTTTTTTGCAGCCTCCCGAAGTTCCTTCACCTGATCCTGTAAAGCCGGGTCCGTCTGATCTTTTTTGCAGGGTTTCAGTTTGCCAAATGCAGCGGGTTGAAACACTTCAGGCAACCTCTCCCATGGCATAACCTGGACCGCAGACAATAGCTCTTCTACCATCACCAGGTCTTCTTTTAACGTATCTGCATAAGGTGCCGGACCTTCAGGCTGCATGGAAATATGGATGCCTTGACGAAGCAGTCCTGCTGCACCACTTAAAGCAAGAGCCGCATCACGCAAAATACTCTGAACCCATGCTGAATGTCCAAGCGCCTCTACACTTTCCACCTGAAAAGCGGATGCCATCTCGGAGAGCCAATGATCCGGCCAGGAATGACTGCGGGAGAAATCATATAATCGTTGCACCAGTCGATGCATGGCATCATCGTTTCGTTCTCCACTGAACCAGTCCACCAATTCACGGAATGTACTCCCTTCATCTTCTTCGCCGTACTTTTCCTCAAAGAGTTCTTCGAGCAGTTCCTGTCGCATGATTTCCGCTTCATTTTCATTCAGGATACGGAAAGCCGGGTTCAACGGAATTTGCTGATAGTACCGCCGAATGACTTCCATACAGAATGAATGCAATGTTGTGATAGATGCTCGCCCAAGCAGCGACAGCTGCTTACGCAAATGTTCTTCCCCAGGCTGTTCTTCAAGCGCACGTTCCAGCGCTTCCCGAATCCGTTGTTTCATCTCGGCGGCGGCGGCTTTGGTAAACGTCGCTACAAGCAAACGATCCACACTGAACCCTTGGGAGGGATCTGCGATCTTGCGAATAATACGTTCGACCAATACAGCTGTCTTGCCCGATCCGGCCGCAGCGGCAACCAGAATATCTTCTCCGCTTTCCGAGATGGCACTCCACTGGTCATCACTCCAGAAGCTTCCTTCCGGTTTTGGCATATTCGTCATGATGTTTCCCCTCCCTTGGTGTGAGATAACATATCCCATATTTGCTGTTTGCCCGGTTTGGACAACAGATTGTATTCATTTCCTTCTATATTCTCATCAAACTGACATACAGGCTTATACGGACAGAATGTGCACGCCACTTCCTGCTGAATACGATAAGGCTCAATGGCTACATCTCCATCCGTAATTCGGGTTCCAATCTCACGGATATTACTGCGAACCGAAGCAAGCAGCGTATCCCATTGCTCTGGTGTGGCTACAGCGGCACTGCTATAAAAGCTTCCGTCCGCCTTAAGGGCAACTGGAATAATAGCTGAATACCCCTTATCCAGGGTGTTGTCCATTTGAGCGATTGCGTCCCGATCCGCCAGCAGCAAACCTTTCATTTTGAACCGTTTCAGCAGTTCTTGTCCTGCCTGCTCTGATGTCATGCCGTTTGCCGATTGCAACAGCGGGTTATGCACATGGAAATACAACGTTCCTCCCGGCATGGCCGTTTCTCCAAGCCATTCCTCGGCAGCACTAAGCAGCACCTCCAGATAGGTGAGCATCTGCAACGACAGACCATAATACACTTCATGAAGCTTGAGGTCCGTTTGGCTTGATTTATAGTCAATGACACGCAGGAGCAGACCATTCTCTCCTTCTGCCACATCCACACGGTCAATACGACCCACGATCTCCATCACACAGCCGTTCTCCAGTTCAAAACGGAGTGGGGGCAGCGGTTTATCCGGTCCAAAATCAAGCTCCAGCCCAATCGGTTCAAAACTTCCACGTCTGGACTGTTCCCCGAGAATAACGGATGCCCGGCTAACAATGTCCTTCAATTTGCGGAAAATATAACCATATCGCTTGGTGCTGAGCAAAATCTCCCCTTGCAGCTGTGGTGCAATCTGCTCCACGGTTTGCTCGGCTTCCTGGCGGCATTGGTCTGGAGTCAAGCTGCCCCAACTACGATTTTCTTCACGCAACCGCATAGCCAGCTGGCTTAGTGCAGCATGAAAAAGTTGTCCGATATCAGGAGCCTGCAAGCGGTACAATTGCCGTTCTTTGAGGCGCAGCCCGTGTGAAGCAAAATGGGAGAACGGACAAGCAACGAACCGCTCCATACGCGAGACACTCGTCCTTACCTCTGTGCCATACAGTCTGCGACTGGTGGCTGTCCGTAGTGGCATTGCCCGATTACGATAAAAGACCGATCCCATCAACCGCTCCAGCTGAGGTCTGCTTGTCTCCCGAGATACATGCCAATTGTAGACCGCCCACCACATTTCAGGGATGTCTTCTCCGCGGCGCCATTTGCGCAATTGTCCAATGAGCGTAGACAGACTCTGTCCTGGATGGGTGACATAGGACCAATGTGCTTCTTCCGAGTTCGCAATCGGCGGTTGAGCGAGCAATGGCTGTTCTTGTAAACCAAACATCTTCCGTACATGGCGGACAATCTCGGAAGGAAGCAGTGTTTTCCCCTCATCATCAGCAACCGGGTAACTCAGCCATAACTGACTGCTTGCGGCTGTAAGTGCCGTATAGATTAGAAAACGTTCATCCAGCATCTGCCTTGTTGCACCTGGTCCAAGCGCCACACCTCTTTCCGTCAGCAACGATCTTTCCAGCTCTGTTAATACACCATCATCCTGAGGTACGGCGGGCAACTCACCATCAACTGCACCAAGGATAAATACATATTTGATGTCCTGGAGACGTGTACGGTCCATCGAACCAACCAATACCTGATCCAGTGCTGGTGGTACCAGACCCAGTTTCAGTTCGGTCAATCCGGTCTCAATCATCCCGGCAAACAGCGTGATATCCAGCCGTTCATTCCCCATCATATCTACCATCTGATCCAATAAATCCAGGACAGCTCCCCACATCTGCCGATGTTCTCTCGACCGTTCGGGGTCACCCTGAGCCTTAGCTTCAGCAGACATATGTTCCAACTTCCAGGGGATTTCGGCATCTTCCAGCAGTCTGTATAATGCCTCGCATTGAGCTTTGGCTGTCTTTGCCTTTTTCATCCGTTTCTCAAAAACACCCAAGGAATCTGTAATGACCGTTCGGCAGCTCTCCATTAAAGAAAGCATTTGGTCCCGTCCTCGACTACGGCCATCCTGACCGTTGTCTTCCAGCGAAAGACTTGGTACATACTTCCACGGTTTGCCGTCAGTCCAGCGATACCCATGAATACCACAAGCCAGTACATAATTCTCAAGCTGGTCCATATCTTCACGGGTGATGGAACCATCACGCGGAAGCAACAGATCCGTTTTCACACAGCGAAATACATCCTCGTAACGCCAGTGGCGCCGAACAATATCAAGTGCGGAACGGATAAACTCAGATAATGGATGATGAAGTTCATTTCTTCTACGGTCCAGAAAGACGGGTACGCCATAATCCCTAAATAACGGTTCAGCTATATCAGCGTAGGTATCCAACTGACGAACAAGTACCGCCATATCCCGATAACGCGCACCTTCGTTTTGCGCCAGGCGCCGCATCTCACGCAGTGCTCCCTCCATCTCAGCTCGACGGTTCTCCGCTGCAACCAGTCGGATTCCGGAATCACGGCCATCACTTTTCCACCGAATTCGGCGGTCGAAACCAGCCTCCAGATGAGCAAGTCCCGGACGATCCTTGTATCTTGGTGGAATCTCTGAATCTAGCACGGTTATATCACTCGGTACACCTAGTTCTTCTGCCATTCCTTTGAGACGTGCGTAGGCACTCGCCGTGGGATAAAACAGTTCCAGTTCTCCAGGCAGAGCCCCGTGATCATAAGGACGATCCAATGTCAGTGCAATTGTCACGGAAGACGACTGCAACATTAGCCGACCGATCACACTCATCTCCTGTGGCGTGAATCCCTGAAAACCATCAATCCAGATCTGGGCATCCTGCAGCAATGCACTTTCCGACAAACGATCTGTCAGCTCGGTCAACGTATCTTCATCATCAATATATAAATTGGTCAGTTCCTGTTCATAGTCACGATATATCAGATTCAAGTCATGCAACTTGTCCTCCAGAATTGGCGAAGTGGACGAGGTATTCCCTCCAGACAGCCCTTCTTCCAGCAATGATGGATCAACTTCATAACGTTTAAATTCACTATATAAGTCATTTAATTCGCCTATAAAACCCAGCTGGCTGCCGGATGCACCAAACAGCTTCAATTCTTCCTTACGGCGCTGGATGACTTTGTAGAGCAGCATCTTTTTGCCTTCGGCTCCGATTGGAATACGAGCAGAACCGCCTGCTTCCTGCATTATACGATAGGCTAAACGGCGAAAGCCGAGCACTTCTGCACGCATGGTACCTTTAATTGCTCCAGAAGACACCAATGCCTGCTCTGTCCGAAAAGAACTCTGTTCGGGAACGAGTAAAATTAAAGGTTTACCTTGCGGTTCTTGTTGAAGCAGGGATGTAATTTCCCGGGTAATCAGCGAGCTTTTACCGCTGCCTGCCCGGCCAATAACAAAACGAACGGACATGTCTAATCCTCCAAACCACACGTACAAGATTTTAATTCCCAGTATAACATATCTGACTTGGTTCGGAACATACGTTTGCCACTATCCGGTAAAACCGGAGATCATCTCCGTTAACACGGCAAAAAGCCCGCAGCTGTTCACACTGGGGACTTTTGACCGAAAGTATCATTTATTTAAAACTCACTTTACCTCACGAGAGATCAAAAAAAAAATGAAACAGACTCTTCTAATTCTTTTTACTGCGTACTTCGAAAATAGCAAATTTCAGGTAATGTCCTTCATCCACGCCCAAAATTTGCGGGTGATCCTTACCGGCTGCTTTCCAGTCGATCAGACGAAGCACTTTGCCTGCATCTTCCGCTGCATCGGCAATCGTATCTAGGAAGAGATCTGGACGCATGTGATACGAACAGCTGGCTGTTACCAAATATCCGCCCTCATTAACCAGTTTCATTCCTTGCAGGTTGATATCTTTATATCCACGGCATGCACCTTTAACTGCTGATTTCGTTTTGGCAAATGCAGGAGGATCGAGGATGACGACATCAAATGTTTTACCGCCAGCTGCCAGCGCTTTGGATGTATCCACTTTCTGTTCGCCTGCACGTGCACGTGCGGTACGTTCATCCAGTCCTTTCACTTGTTCACGCAAGTACTGGAATGCATCAGCAACTACAAATTCGACCCGGTCGGTGAAACCGTTCAGCTCCACATTTGTTCGTGCACTCTCAATGGCATGCTCCGAAATATCAAGACAAGTCACTTTTTTGGCTCCATACTTGCAAGCATTTAACGTGAAGCTGCCTGTGTGTGAGAAGCACTCCAGTACAGTGGCACCATCCCAATAAGGGAATGTAACTACCTTACCGCTTTTATTCATAGGCAAGAGCTGCTCTGTGCCGTCCTGCTCAGTCGTTTGGAGTGTAATTCCACTCTTGTAGCCCCAACCCTTCATGAGCGGTTCGATCGCTGCACGATTCTCACGTTGGTCGAAGAAGTAACCTGTCTTCTGTCCTTCTACGATGTCCACTTTAATGAGTAGTCCATTCTCTGTAACGGTGACATGTCGCGGGCAATCTCCGTACAGTGGACCTTTGGTCTGCTCCAAACCTTCCAGTTCACGAATCGAGACATCGCTGCGCTCATATATGCCTTCTGGCTGCATTACTTCAATGAGTGCCTGTACGATGGCTTCACGGCAACGATCCATGCCAAGTGTAAGCAACTGTACAACGAGGATACTGCCGAATCGATCAACGATCAATCCTGGCAGAAAATCAGCTTCCCCATAAACGAGACGGTACGCCTCGCCATCCTGGATAAAACGTTCCCGATGACGCAAGCAATCACGGAAACGTGCTGCAAAGAACGCCGTATCCATCTGTTCGGACTCCAAGGGTTGATAAGCTACAACCCTTACCGTGATCTGGGATGCGGGATTGTAATATCCTGTCGCCAGATAGCGACCTTGATGATTCAATACATTGACCAGATCTCCCGGCTCCGGGTTTCCATCAACAGAGGCAATTTCATTGTTAAATATCCATGGATGTGCATGTTCAAGCCGCTTTTTGCGACTGCGTTCGAGTGTAACTGATGGCAAGGTAGATCCACTTCTTTCATAGTTAGTTGAAAAGATAGGTTTGGTGCGGCGCGTAGGTGGCGTTTCGGTTACGAATCGATCTTCCGATCGCTGTTGTCTCCAGATTTTTTTGATTCCCTTTTTTAAAGGGAAAATCCGGAGGCAAAGGCGCACGCTTCGCTTCTTCAGATTCGATTTCGTCCCCTCCACTACGTTTGCACGAATCACCGTATCTTTCGAATTGGGGTGCAGCAATTGAGAGCAATCGGCGCTAAGGTGTTACTTTGAGCGCTGTATGAGTGGCGTTCCGGGTTCGAATCGATCTTTCGATCGCTGTTGTCTCCAGATTTTTTTTAATCCCCTTTCTTAAAAGGGAAAATCCGGAGACAAAGGCGAGCGCTTCGCTTCTTCAGATTCGATTTTGTCCCCTCCACTACGTTTGCACGAATCACCGTATCTTTCGAATTAGGGGACGGAAATTAGGTCGCTTCCCTCTGAATTCCTTTAGGCTTGTCATGGTTGTCTTTTCTTACTCATAGGATGAGTTAAGGAACCGGACGGAAGGAATGATATTTCTATGTTTAGAGATGTGATATTGCCCCTACTCTATGGGCTTATTATCTTTTTTGGTGGCATGAAGCTGATGGAGACGGCCTTGCAGCGCATGGCAGGGCCCATGTTGGCAGGTTGGCTCAATCGCGCCACCTCTGCTCCATGGAAAGGCATGGCCTTCAGTGCAGGTGCAACGGCCTTGTTACAGAGCAGTACTGCGGTCACCGTGCTCACCATTGGACTGGCTAATGCCAGATTAATTACCTATGGACGCACACTCGGCATCATCCTCGGTACCAACATCGGGACATGTCTGACGACGGAGCTGGTGGGATTACAGATCGGACGTGCTTCCCTGCCGCTGCTTGTCCTGTCGCTTACGGGCTGGGCCATGTTTGTTGTCCTTGGTGAACGCAATCTGGCCGCTCCTGAACGCACGCGCCGGACACTGTTTAACATCCAGTACAGCTTCCTCGCAGCTGCGGGATTTGCACTTGTTATGACAGGCATTCAGGTAATGCAATCCATTGCCTTACCCTTGCGGAGCATGGGCGTATTTCAATGGTTTCTCGACCGCTCGGCCGACAGCTTGTGGTGGGGCTTCCTGGCAGGTGCCTGTCTGACAGCGCTCATTCACAGCAGCGCAGCTGTCATTAGCATGGCGATTACGCTCGCAGCCACAGGGGTACTGCCTGTGGAGATCGGCATCGCCATTGTGATCGGGTCCAACGTGGGGACCTGCATCACTGCCGTGATCGCTGCCGCGGGCGGAGCATCCGCAGGCAAATTTGTCGCAGCCTCCCATGTTGTATTAAACATTGCGGGAGCGCTGCTGTTTATGCCGCTGATCGGCCAGCTGCATGCAGCTTCGGCCTGGCTGTCAGCGGACAACGGGGCACAGATTGCGCATGCCCAGACCCTTTTTAACATCACCAGTTCACTGCTTGCTTTACCGTTCTGTTACTTGCCAATCTGGCACAAAAAACCACCGGTCCACGCCCCAGCGGCGAAGTCACCCGTGGCTTGATGATCTGCCTATCAGACCCACAGAACGCGCGGGTAACTGACTCGAACAATAATGCGTTATACGTTAATGCCTAACTTGTTCAGGGCTACACGCAAGATATCATCGTTATTATCATATCCGTTCTGCTGCTGTCTGGACCATGCTTCTTCTGGAGCATACCAATCCACACCCTTAATTTCTTCAATCTGAGGCTGTAGATCACCACTCTCGGCTTCAACGAGATAATAATGAACTTCCTTGTCCACCGGGCCAAAATCTGCATGTTGGTACGTATAAGCAATGATATCAACCGGCTCTACAATGCGACCCACCATACCTGTCTCTTCCAAAATCTCGCGCAGTGCCGTCTGTTCGATTGTTTCTCCCTCTTCCATTTTGCCCTTGGCGAGAGTTGTTTTACCATAACGATCTACGATAAGCTGAATTTGAAGACGTCCGTCTTCCCCTGTTCTATAAACAACTCCGCCTGCTGAAATTTCTTTTTTGTTCATCGTGCTCTCCCCCATCAACTTCGATATCTTTATCTTATTTTTTGCAAAAGAAGGACCTCATCTCCCCGGGTAAGCTCCCCAAGGAAATGAAATCCTTGTTTCTGACGCCTCGATCACATCGCGGCGGACTTAAGATTCTCTTCCAACACACGTACCAGCGTAGCCTGACTCTCGTTGACGCCAGCTTCAACCACTTTGACCCGGCACACTTTACCGACCATATCCATGGTTCCGTCAAAGACCAGTTGAATGTAGTTGTCGCTATAACCGTGCAGCTTGCCACTTCCCTCGCGGCCCTTGGCTTCACCTTCGGGAATAACATCCAGTACCTGTCCAACAAACTGCTTAGCGTACTCCAGCTGCATCTGCTCGGACAAATCAATCAGTTCATGCACACGTGCATTTTTGACTTCTTCGTCCACCTGATCTTCCATCCGTGCTGCTGGTGTACCCGTACGCTTGGAATAAGGGAATACGTGCATTTCGGAAAAACCGATCTTACGCATCAACTCATAGCCATTACGGTACATCTCATCCGTCTCACCTGGAAATCCAACAATGATGTCTGTTGTAATCGCTACATCCGGCATTGCTTCCCGAATGCGAAGCATTTTGTTGTAAAACTCTTCTGTCGTATACTTACGGCGCATACGTTTCAACACCGTATCATCACCCGCTTGCAGCGGAATATGGAAGTGACGAACAAGTTTGTCCGAACGTTTGATCACGTCGAGCATGCGGTCATCGATCTGACTGGCTTCAATCGAGCTGATTCGAATACGCTCCAAACCTTCTACCTTATCCAAATCCCACAGCAGGTCGGTCAGATCATAGTTTTCCATGTCATCGCCATACCCACCTGTATGAATACCGGTCAGAACAATCTCCTTGTATCCGGCGTGTACGAGTTGATGAGCCTGTTGAATAATGCTGTTCGCCTCACGGCTGCGCGAGAGACCACGAGACCATGGAATAATGCAGAATGTACAGAAGTTATTGCATCCATCCTGGATTTTCAGAAATGCGCGGGTACGGTCAGCAAAATCCGGTACGTCCATTTCTTCAAACACACGGGTTTTCATAATATTACGCACCGCATTAACCGGTTGACGCGACTCCTGAATTTCATTAACATATGGCAAAATCTTGTCACGGTCTTGTGTACCGATAACCAGATCCACCCCTGGGATGTCCAGAATCTCTGCCGGAGAAGTCTGCGCGTAGCAGCCTGTAACGGCCACAATCGCCTCCGGGTTGCGCCGAATGGCACGACGAATAATTTGACGGCTCTTTTTGTCGCCGGTATTGGTTACTGTACAAGTATTAATCAAGTATACATCCGCTGTCTGTTCATCAAAGTCCACTTGATCGTAACCTTCGTTTTTGAACAATTGCCAAATCGCCTCTGTATCATAGAAATTAACTTTGCAGCCTAAGGTGTAAAACGCCACGGATGGCATAATTACATTCCTCCCATTTCTCCGGATTCATATAGCACGCAAGTTAGTGCTGCCATTCCAGCTGTCTCAGCACGCAAAATGCGTTTGCCCAGTCCAACAGATACAGCACCTGCCTCATCAGCCTCTGCCGTCTCCTTCTCAGAAAATCCACCTTCCGGTCCAACCACGATCAAAACTTCTACACTTGCATCAGGTGCAAGCTGCTCTACAAACGGTTTCAGTGCATCTCTCAGCTGTTTACCGTTTTCTTTCTCATAACAATAACATACCAGGCTATAGCCCTCAAAAGAAGATAACAGCCCTTTCCAGGAAAGCGGCTGCTCGACAGATGGAATACGATTCCGGTGACTCTGTTCGGCAGCTTCCTTGGCGATTTTCCGCCACCGCTCTAACCGTTTGCCTTCTTTCTTGGCATCATATTGCACAATCGTACGTTCTGACAGGAAGGGTACAAATGATACCGCCCCAATCTCAGTACATCTCTGGATGACTGTTTCCATCTTGTCGCCCTTGGGCAAACTCTGTGCCACGGTTACACGAATCCGTGCTTCATGGTCCATCTCGAGAGGTTCGACAATATTGGCTGTCACTTGGCCAACTTCAATAGTCTCAATTTCCACGAGTGCTTCTCTGGAGTTTCCGTCACTGACAATCAGTTTATCTCCAGGTTTACCACGCATGACCTTGCCGATATGGCGTGCATCATCACCTGTGATGATCACAGCGTGTTCACTAAACTGTTCTGCAGATACAAAATATCGCTGCATTAGTCAATCCACCCATTCTGTCCTGTTATGACTGGAATTCACCCCGCCTGATGACAGGCGTGAATCCAATCGCCACAGATGATCATACAACTTTTACGTGTTTCTGACCAGTATATCAGCCCAAAACACGCTACGCTTTTAGCGATATAATTCAATAACCAGCTTTGCCAGATCCACATACATCGTTTGCGCAAACTCATACAAAGGTTGAATCGTCACATTTTGCAACGGAGGTATAACAAGAATCAATAAGAAGATAAAAATGGACCATTGCTCCACCCCTTGCAGCTTGCGGCTGATTGAAGGTGGCACTACATCTTCCAGAATCCGATAACCATCAAGCGGGGGCAACGGAATCAAGTTAAACAGGAACAGGAAAAAGTTGGTTAAGTTAAAAATAGCGAAAAACGTTGTGATTGCTGTCAGCAACCGCTCATTATCAATGCCGCCGAGTGCTCCCGAACCAACCAGTGAAGCATAGATGATTGTACCGATGATCGCGAGCAACAGATTGCTCAGAGGCCCTGCTGCGGATACGATGATGCCCATCAATCTAGGTTTGTCGAAGTTAGCACGATTAACCGGAACTGGACGTGCCCAACCAAAGCCGGCAATAATGAGCAACAGCACACCAAACAAGTCAAAGTGTACAACCGGATTCAGCGTGACCCGACCCAACAGCTTGGCTGTCGGATCACCGAATTTGTTGGCAAAATACGCATGCGAGAATTCATGCACCGTAAATGCGATCAGGATGGTCAGCAGGAAAAACGGAAGCTGATCGATCGGATAACGAAAGAACGAATTCCAAAAGTCCATACGTTACCCCTTTCTGGCTACAAACGCCAGCCAATCCTCATCACGGTGGATCGCACTCACTTCAAACCCGGAGGCTACCAGTGCATCATGTACAACCTGCTCTTTGTTTTTCCAAATTCCGGATACAATATAGGTCCCACCAGACTCAAGCGCATTATAAACATCGTCTACGAACAACAAAATGATCTCAGCCAGAATGTTCGCCACGACAACCTTAACTGGCAGTTGCACACCAAGCGCAGGGTCCTGACTCCCGAGGACGGACAACAGATCACTCTCTTTAACCGTAATTTGTTGCTCCAGCCCGTTCAGTTCCACATTCTCCCTGGCACTGATTACCGCAACCGGATCAAGATCAAGCGCCAGTACATGTTTTGCACCAAGTTTTATCGCTCCTATAGCCAAAATCCCAGAACCTGTACCTACGTCAATAACTTCCTCGCCGCCCTGAACAACCGTTTCCAGTGTACGCAAGCAGAGGGAGGTCGTTGGATGTGTTCCTGTACCAAAAGCCATGCCTGGGTCAAGCTCAATAATTTTCTCATCCGGACTTTCTGGTGTATACTCTTCCCACGTTGGTTTAATGGTCAGACGCTCCGATACACGTACTGGCTTGAAATATTGTTTCCAGGCTGTTGCCCAGTCATTTTCATCCACTGTACGCGTCTCATAACGAACCTCACCTGTATCAATTCCAAATTCAGAGAGTTCCTCGATTCTCGGATTAACTTCTGACTGTAGTGCAACCATATCCGTACCTTCGGAGAAGTACCCTTTGATGACCGCAAAGCCTTCCGGAATATCATTCAAAGGAACGTCGTATAACTCACCATATGTTGTGTCCCGTTTTTTATTTAAAGTACCGGACTCTTCAATCGAAACCCCTCCAGCACCCGCTTCATGTAAAAAATTCGAAATCATCTCCACAGCTTCTTCTGTGGTATGTATTGTTAGTTCATGCCATAACATACTTGGTTTTTCCTCCTCATTTTTCAAACATCCCAACTATTGTACTACACAAGCTAGCCAGAGCACAAAGCCGCATCAGTAAAAGAAAAACAAAACAGGATATCCGCAGCCTGACTGCTCGAATATCCTGTCATCTATTCATCCATATCTGTTTCGTTTACTTCAGTATTTTGCATAATTCGAATCTCACTTAACAAAAACGCCCACCATTCTGTGTGATCATCTCTGCGGCTTGCGGGAGCGAATCGTTGGATACGGACACGGTCAGCAAAATTTCTTGTTTTAGCCTGTTTGCCGAGACCTCTTTGGGTGTATCATACACCTGACCATTGGACAACATTTCTGTTTCATCACTGATCAAGGCGAGTACATTCAGTTCGCCACTAAATCCTCCAACGACGGCTGTAGGAGAATTATCTGAGCTCGTAACATCGTGTGAGTCCAATGCAGACGCTTCATTGCCAAGGCTCTCGATACTCAATTGGTTCGGGTGCAACAATTCCAGGGCTCTGCGTGCAGACTCCGCCTCAGTCCAGCTTGTAAAAACAGCTTCGAGGGTCACCGCCGAGCGATCTTCAGTCATGCAGCTCCCGTCCCTGACGTCGATCAGCCGCTTCACTGCGGCGTAGTGCTTCGATATCTTCATGATCCGCAGCTTCAGCGCTGAATTCCACGTCCTCATTTTTCGCGGATTGCATACGTTTCATCTTTTCCGTTTTGGTTAAAATCTTGCCTGGACGTTCATGCTCTGCCATTGTAATGCTCCTCCTTCAAATTGTATAAGTTCAACTAAATCGTATTTACACTGACACTCCGATGACAGAACAACCTTCCGATCGCTGTTATCCCCAGATTTTTTTTAATTCCCTTCTTCAAAGGGAAAATCCGGGGATAGCGTATGCTTCCGAAGTAGCTTTCTTGCGAAAGCTTTTAGGCGAACGCTTCGCTTCTTCAGGTTTTTTCTGTCCTCTCCGTTATTGTGTAAATGTTTAGATTGAATCTTATATTGCTGGTCTAAATATATATTTCTTGAAACTAGATCAATCCACCGGCTTGTTCGATAATAGACATAGCACGGTGATGTACCGATTCATCTACGATGACGGTTAGTAATACATCCCTTCCTGTAGGTCCACCCTGTCCACCATCACTCATGCCGCTTGCAGAAGGGTCCGCCGCAGCCATGATTCCAGCACTGGCATTCGTTTGCATCGAATCGGGCACCCATGATGAAAAACTGCCGGAAACGCCCGGCTTGTAGGAAGCCCCGCTTGGTCCTACACCCGCATATCGGCTGAATCGATTAATTGACAGGTCCTCCACTCGCAATGCCTCCAGTTTTTTGGCTGCCCCTTGAGCCTGTTCCGGGCTGTGAAAGTACGCCAAAATATTTTTCTCGGTCATCCGCTTCACCTGCTTCCCTAATTTCTCGCATATCAGCTATGCATATCATTCTCGCCATGCTATCTTTCCGCAAGTTCGCTCAGAATATACCGAAATGCTCCCACAAATTGCTGTCGTTCTTCGTAGCATAAATCCATGGATTTCACAAAAAACACTGAACCACTAAAAAGGCGCACAAAAAAGGACACCCCGCGGTAAAAACCGCTATGGTGTCCTGTTGGGCTTGCTTTATTTTATTCTCAGTCGCCGCGGAAGGCGCGTTTCACTCTATCAAAGAAAGATTGTTCATGCTCATGTGTTTGCTCTCCATCCAGCGCAGCGATTTGGCGAAGCAGATCTTTCTGCTCGTCATTCAGCTTGCTAGGTGTAACCACAACCACTTTCACATGCTGATCCCCTTGCCCCATACCGCGCAGGCGTGGTACACCTTTGCCTTTGAGGCGGAAATACGTTCCCGTTTGTGTACCAGCTGGTACTTTCAACTTCACTTTTTCAGTCAACGTTGGGATTTCAACTTCATCTCCCAGAGCTGCCTGTGCAAAGGTAAGTGGGATTTCGCAATAAATATCGTCACCTTCACGCTCGAAGAAATCATGTGATTTCACGCGAATGACAATATACAGATCTCCCGCTGGTCCGCCACGCAGGCCTCCCTCGCCCTCACCTGTCATACGCAGTTGCGCGCCATCATCTACACCCGCTGGAATGCGGACATGGATTTTGCGTTGCTTGCGGACTTTACCGCTACCACTGCACGTTGTACATTTTTCTTTGATAATTTGGCCCGAACCACTACAGTTCGAACATGCACGGCGATTAACCATACGACCAAACGGTGTATTTTGCACGACTTCCTGCTGACCGCTACCTTGGCAGACCGAGCAGGTTTCCGGTTTCGTTCCAGGTTTGGCACCTGAGCCATGACAGGTATCACAGCCTTCTGTACGCGGAATCGTAATATCGGTTTCTTTACCAAATACAGCTTCCTTGAACTCAATCGTCATCGTATACTGCAGGTCATTCCCCCGTTGCGGAGCATTTGGATCACGTCGTCCACCGCCACCGCCGCCAAAGAACATGTCGAAGATGTCGCCAAATCCGCCGCCGCCAAAATCACCGCCACCACCGAATCCACCTTGATTCGGATCGACATGACCATATTGATCATATTGTGCACGCTTCTGACCGTCACTCACTACGTCGTAAGCTTCTTTAACTTCTTTAAATTTAGCTTCCGCATCAGCAGCCTTGTTTACGTCAGGGTGATACTGACGGGCAAGCTTACGGTAAGCCTTTTTAATCTCATCGTCGTTAGCCGTTTTACTAACGCCAAGCACCTCATAATAATCACGCTTTTCAGCCACTCTTCCACCCCCATATCATTCACCATATCGCACATCGTGACAAAAGGAAAGCCAAAGCGCGGGAGCCCCGGCTATGACTTTCCCTCTAATTCGAACGTCACCGATGTTTAATTCGCGTAGAACTACGAATTAGTTTTGTTTTTTATCTTCATCCACAACTTCGTAATCAGCGTCTACGACGTTGTCACGTTTAGCGGAACCTTGTTGCTCTTCAGCACCTTGCGCTTCTTGCTCTTGCGCCTGAGCTTGCTCATACAGTTTCACGGACAGTTGTTGAACGATCTCTGTCAGTTCTTCTGTAGCAGCTTTGATATCTTCCAGGTTGTCGGAAGCCAGCACGCCTTGCAGTTTTTCTTTGGCAGCATTTGCTTTTTCAACTTCGCCAGCATCTGCTTTTTCGCCAAGATCTTTGATCGTTTTGTCAACAGAGTAGATCAATTGATCTGCACTGTTTTTCGCTTCAACGAGTTCTCTGCGTTTTTTATCTTCTTCAGCGTGCAACTCAGCATCTTTCATCATTTGCTCAACTTCAGCATCGCTCAAACCGCTGGAAGAAGTGATTGTGATTTTTTGAGTTTTGTTAGTACCTTTATCTGTTGCAGATACGTTAACGATACCGTTGGCATCAATATCGAAGCTAACTTCGATCTGCGGAACGCCACGTGGAGCTGGTGGAATATCACCCAACATGAAACGTCCAAGCGATTTGTTACCTGCTGCCATCTCACGCTCACCTTGCAGAACATGAATCTCAACGCTTGGTTGATTGTCTGCATAAGTGGAGAATACTTGAGATTTGCTTGTAGGGATCGTTGTGTTACGCTCGATCATTTTAGTGAATACGCCACCTGCTGTTTCGATACCCAGGGACAGTGGAGTTACGTCAAGCAATACAACGTCTTTCACGTCACCTGTCAGTACGCCCGCTTGTACAGCAGCACCCAACGCTACAACTTCATCCGGGTTAACGCCTTTGTGAGGCTCTTTACCCGTCAGTTTTTTGATTGCTTCTTGAACTGCAGGAATACGTGTGGAACCACCAACCAATACGATCTTGTCGATATCGTTAGCTGTCATACCCGCATCGCTCAATGCACGACGAGTCGGTTCAAGCGTACGCTCAACCAGACCTGCAGAGATTTCTTCAAATTTCGCACGGCTCAGGTTCAACTCCAAATGCTGAGGAACGCCATCAGCAACCGTGATGAACGGCAAGGAGATCGTTGTAGTCAATACGCCGGAAAGTTCTTTTTTCGCTTTTTCCGCTGCATCTTTCAAACGTTGAACCGCTGCTTTATCTTTACTCAAGTCAATGCCTTGATCTTTTTTGAATTCACTTACGAGATAATCAATGATTACTTGGTCGAAGTCATCCCCGCCCAGTTGGTTGTCCCCGCTCGTTGCTTTAACTTCGAAGAAGCCGTCACCCAGTTCAAGAATGGATACGTCGAACGTACCGCCACCCAGGTCATATACCAGAATCGTTTGGTCTTCGGATTTCTCCATACCGTATGCCAAAGCTGCTGCTGTAGGCTCGTTGACGATACGCAGAACTTCCAAACCTGCAATTTTACCCGCATCTTTAGTCGCTTGACGCTGACTGTCATTGAAGTAAGCTGGTACAGTGATAACTGCTTGAGTTACCGTTTGACCCAGATAAGCTTCAGCATCAGTTTTCAATTTTTGCAGGATGATTGCAGAGATCTCTTGTGCAGAGTAGTCTTTGCCATCGATTGTTTCCTTGTGGGAAGTACCCATGTGACGTTTGATCGACATGATCGTACGATCCGGATTGGTGATCGCTTGACGTTTTGCAGTTTCACCAACAACACGCTCTCCATCTTTTTTGAAACCAACTACGGATGGAGTTGTACGTGCGCCCTCCGGATTTGGAATTACGACAGCCTCGCCGCCTTCCATTACTGCTACGCATGAGTTTGTTGTTCCTAAGTCAATACCAATTACTTTGCTCATCCGAAAATTTCCTCCTCAACAATTTAAAATGAATGGGTCTGATCTGACCCTTATTTAGATGTTCATGTTGCTAATCGTGCTCTATGTGTACAAACCTTTATATTAAACTTCGCCCACATTGTTCAACCACGGAGCCAACTCATTCCTTCCTATAAGGAAATTATGAGCTGACTTTTACCATAGCTGGACGAAGCACTTTATCTTTCAGCATGTAGCCTTTTTGGACTTCCTCAACAACGATACCTTCTTCGTACTCGTCGCTCTCCACTTGCATAATTGCTTGGTGGAATTCAGGATTGAACGGTTGTCCTACCGATTCCATAGCCGTCAGACCTTCATTATTCATCACGGTTTCCAATTGACGGAAAATCATTTGGATGCCTTTTGAGAAAGATTCGACCTCTGCTCCTTCCGGTACAGTAGCCATGGCGCGCTCGAAGTTATCAATAACCGGTACCAGTTCGGTGACCAGCTTCATCGAAGCGTATTTAGCCAATTCTTCTTTTTCCTTCTGCGTACGACGACGGAAGTTATCAAAATCAGCCTGTGCACGGACATAACGCTGCTGTTGCTCCTCAGCTTCTGCCTTCAGACGCGCAAGCTCATCCTGCTCCTGACCAGCCATCTCTTCAGCTTGTGCTTCTGCAGCGCCAGCTTCATTAATAGGCTCCTGCTCAGCTGCTGTTACCTCTTGTTCTTCTGTAAATGATTGCTCCTCTTTCAAGATGTTCACCTCCTTATACGAATGAAATGGTTCATTCCCGAATCTTATTTGAAACGATGTGTCAGCATCGTCGTCAAGTCACGGGATAGTGTATTTAAAATATGAATGACACGTGCATAATCCATCCGCGTGGGTCCTAAAATACCGATCGAACCCAATGCCTCACCGTCCAATGAATAGGAGGCTGTAATCAGGCTGCAGTTGGCAAAGGCTTCATGATCATTTTCAGTGCCGATTCGCACTTGAATACCAGATCCACCCGGCACGGGCATCATCAATTTCATGAGTGTTGGTGTCTCTTCCAGCAGGTCAAGAATATCTTTTACCTTTTCGATATCTTTAAACTCCGGTTGAGTCAACATGTTGGTGGCACCACTGAGGAACAGACGATTATCATGTTCGTTGTCAAAGGCACTGTTCAGCACCTGCATAACTTCCTCATAACGTGTAATATGCCGTTCCATCTCTTGCCCAAGTTCGGTATAAAGACGGGATTTCAATTTGTAGATTGGTACGCCCACAAGTTTGGTATTTAACAAACGAACCACATTTTCCATCTCGGCTACCGAGATTTCTGGTGGAATCTGGACCGTCTTGTTCTCCACCTGACCTGTATTGGTCACAATGATTGCCACAGCTTCACTTTCATTCAACGGAAGCAATTGGAAGTGACGTAGGGACGTATGGAATACTTCCGGTCCAAGCAGGATCGAAGTATAATTCGTCATATGTGACAAAATATTGGATGCATGCTGAATAACTTGCTCCATGACGTTCAACTTTTCAGCGAAGAACGACTTCAGATCATCCAACTCCTGAGGCTCCACCTGATTCCAGGGAACCAAATGATCGACATAATATCGATAGCCTTTATGGGATGGAATGCGTCCAGCCGATGTATGCGGCTGTTCCAGAAAGCCCATATCTTCGAGATCCGCCATTTCATTACGGATCGTCGCCGGACTGTATCCAACATCTCCCCTTTTGGAAATGCTCCGGGACCCTACGGGCTCAGCTGAACGGATATAGTCATCCACTATAGCGTTCAGAATCATTCGTTGACGCTCTGTTAACATGGTGAGTATTCCCTCCTTCTGACTGTACTGTCCCATGTCGTTAGCACTCCGGTTAGATGAGTGCTAAGCGGTAATACAAAAATACCAAACTGACGTGAACATTGTCAAGTGAGTTTGATGAGTGGGCTCATCTATTTATAGTATAGACCAATGTCAACGAGTCCTAACAACTTTATTGTACATACTTTAAAGTAAAAAAGGACTGCATGTAGGGCAGAGGCTGACTCGGCTCGATTCATGCAGTCCATTCAGTTATTAGGCTGAAACGTTAAGCTCTTTCAATACAGCGATCTCATCACAACAATCCTGCTTGCTGCAATGAACACAGTCGGTCCATACTTTCTCGGGGAAAATCTCCTTTTCCACCACGGCAAAGCCGTTTTTGAGGAAAAAGGACACTTCATATGTCAACGCCATAACCTTAGGAATCTGTTGTTTCTCCGCTTCTTCTACCAGTCGGTCCAGCAATCGGGAGCCAATACCGAGCCCTTTGTGCCCTTCCGAGATACCGAGTGATCTGACTTCTACCAGATCATTCCCCAGACGACAAAGCGATCCGCAACCCACCACTTCACCATCAACTTCGGCTACAACAAAGTGCTCCAGCTGTCGGTGCAGTATTTCCCGTGATCGCGGAAGCATGATCCCACGCTCTGCATAGCCCTTAATCATTTCATACAGTGGTTCAACATCTTCCGGCACGGCTTTTCTGCATATTACCGACATCCTGCTCTCCTCCTATTACCAAGCTTTCCAGAGGAAAGCTGACTTCGTAGTTGTTAAATTAACACGCTCTGTAAAATCAATATGAATAAATATACAACAGAGCGTATAGAATTTCAAGCTATGAATTCAGCGATATGGACCCGATAAACTCCGCAAAAACGTCATTTCCGAACAGGATACCCTGCTCGCTCAGTCGGAAGCCGTCTGCCGTCCGCTCAAGCAGCCCTGCGTTTAACATTTTGCCCAAAGGCTTTGCAAACACTTCTTCCATGGACTCTCCGAACTGTTCGCTAAAACGTGAGGCCGAAGCCCCCTCCAACATTCTCAGTCCAACCATCAGATAATCTTCCATGGCCTCAGGGCGAGCAATCTCAAAATGATCCAGACGAGGCAGTCCTGCACGCGAAGCTTCAACATAAGGATTTATACCTTTAATATTCATATGCCGTTCGCGGCCTACATATCCATGCGCACCTGCACCCAGACCATAGTAGTCCTCATTACGCCAGTAGGTAATATTGTGACGACTCTCAAAGCCCGGCTTGGCAAAGTTACTGATCTCGTATTGTCCATAGCCTGCTTCTTTCATACGTCTCATTAATAGAAGATACATCTCCAGCTCGTCATCTTCATGAGGAAGTGGCAACTGGTTCTTCTGATACAGTGTATGGAAAAGTGTATTCTCTTCCACTTTCAGGCTGTAGATGGAGTAATGCGGCAGATCCAGTTCCAGCGCTTTGTCGATACTCTCATTCAACATTTCAACAGTCTGGTTCGGCAAACCAAACATCAGGTCAATGGACAGGTTATTCAATCCCGCTTTTCGAGCATTCTCCAAACTGCGATATACATCATCCGTATTATGAATACGGCCAATGCCTGTCAGCAGATCATTCTGAAACGCCTGCACGCCAAAGCTGACACGGTTGACGCCGCCTTCTTTCATCGCAGCAAGCTTCTCCGCATCCGTGGTTCCCGGGTTGGCTTCCATCGAAAATTCAATATCGTCCGCCCAATTTGGGAAATACGTCTTCACGGAACGAAGAAATACTGCCATCTCATCCGGTTTCAGAGCTGTTGGCGTACCCCCACCTACAAATATGGTCTTGATCTCACCCGGTGGATTGGCCTTAACTGTATGTTCCATCTCCCGTTCCAGCGCTTCGAGATATTGCATCACGGGCTGATCTTTCAGAACGTAGGAGTTAAAGTCGCAATAAAAACATTTATTCGTGCAAAAGGGAATGTGAAGATACACCGCTTGGGGCGCACCTGTCTTCCGGCTGTGTGCTGCCAATGTCATGGCAAGTCCCCCTCTATTTGAAAAAAGGAAAGCCATCCGGCTTCCCTTTCAGCTTAGTTATTTAATATTCTGTGTTGTACCAATTCAATTTCGATACACACACTCTGTGATGTACCCGAAATTGAATTCTCCTAATCTAGTTTGAATACTCACATTCTGTGACGTATTTCAAATTAGATTATTTAATCATCAATTTTCAGTACCGCCATGAATGCCTCTTGTGGCACCTCAACGTTACCAACCTGCTTCATCCGCTTCTTACCTTCTTTCTGCTTCTCAAGCAGTTTCCGTTTCCGCGAGATGTCACCACCATAACACTTGGCAAGTACGTTTTTACGCATTGCTTTTACCGTCTCACGAGCAACAACTTTGGTACCTACAGATGCCTGAATTGGCACCTCGAACATTTGCCGTGGAATCAGCTCGCGCAGTTTCTCACAGACAATGCGTCCGCGGTTATAAGCACGGTCACGGTGAACGATGAAGGACAGAGCATCCACCTGTTCGCCATTGAGTACAATATCCATTTTTGCCAGATTGGACTGACGGTAACCGGACAACTCATAATCCAGAGATGCATATCCTTTGGTACCGGATTTCAACTGGTCGAAGAAGTCATATACAATCTCGGACAACGGAATCTCATAGGTAATGGTAACCCGGGTTGTGTCCAAATATTCCATATTTACATATTCACCCCGTTTATTCTGACACAGCTCCATAATGGTACCTACATAATCATTCGGCACGATAATATCTGCCTTGACGTATGGTTCCTCGACGTAATCAATCCGTCCCACCTCAGGATAGTTGGATGGGTTGTCGATTTTCATCACTTCACCATTCGTTAAGGTGACGTGATAGATTACACTTGGTGCCGTTGTGATCAACGGAATGTTAAACTCCCGCTCGATCCGCTCCTGGATAACGTCCATGTGAAGCAGCCCAAGGAATCCGCAACGGAATCCAAAACCGAGTGCACTGGATGTTTCCGGTTCAAAGCTCAGAGACGCATCGTTCAACTGCAATTTCTCCAACGCTTCACGCAGATCAACATAGTCCGATGTTTCGATCGGATAGAGACCACAATACACCATTGGGTTAATTTTACGATAACCCGGCAAAGGTTCCGGTGTTGGATTTTTAGCATCTGTCACCGTATCCCCGACTTGTGTATCGCCAACATGCCGGATACCTGCAACGATAAATCCAACATCCCCGACGTTCAGCTCGTCCACGATGGTCATACGAGGTTTGAACGCTCCAACTTCAATGACTTCAAATGATTTACCTGTTGCCATCATTTTGATTTTGGAACCGGATTTGATTTTGCCATCAACAACACGCACATATACGATTACACCTTTGTACGGGTCATAGTGCGAGTCAAAGATCAGCGCTTTCAAAGGCTGGTCAGGATCACCAGTTGGAGCCGGAACACTTTTCACCACTTGCTCCAAAATTTCTTTGATTCCGATTCCTGATTTGGCCGAAGCCAAGACCGCATTACTTGTGTCCAAACCAATAACATCTTCCACTTCCTGCTTCACCCGTTCAGGATCAGCGCTCGGAAGGTCAATTTTGTTGATAACTGGTAAAATTTCAAGGTTGTTATCCAATGCCAGATACACGTTGGCAAGTGTTTGGGCTTCGATTCCCTGAGCCGCATCCACAACCAGCAGAGCACCTTCACATGCAGCAAGACTGCGTGATACTTCATATGTGAAGTCTACGTGTCCCGGTGTATCAATCAGATTCAATAAATACTCTTCACCATCATCCGCTTTGTAAGTCAAGGCTACTGCTTGTAGCTTGATCGTTATTCCACGTTCGCGTTCAAGGTCCATCTTATCCAGAACCTGTTCCTGCATTTCACGTGACGTGAGCGCACCTGTGTGCTCCAAGATCCGGTCCGCAAGTGTTGATTTGCCGTGATCTATATGTGCAATGATAGAAAAGTTACGAATTTTACGTTGTCTTGCCCGAATGTCAGTCATTCCTTACCCCCAGAAACAGCCTAGTGTCAATCACTTCATTATAACAGTTGAAGCACAGTGCATCAATCCCGTGTTGTCTCAACTTTATAATAAAGTGTGATCATACACTCCTAGAGGTAATATTGTACCTTTAATCCATGGTATTTTATTCAGCAACGCCACTAAAAAGAGAGACCACCCATTTGATGCCACTGTGTGAGAGATTTTGCAATAGTCCAGCCGTTTTGTCTGCCAACACATCGACCGGAGCTTTACTCTGATCTGCCCCAAGCACTTGGCTTGGTGACTGAACAGGTACAAACGTTGGTTCTTTGATCTCCTTCTGGACAGGTGCAGTTGGAACAGATTCGGTAACCGATGAAGTTGGCTCAGTTGTCACCACGGTTGACGTGCCTCCTGATGGATTGCCCATATGAAAGTTGCTGCCAGCCAGCTGCATTCCGAACAGAACACCCAGCAACATTAATACAGCCATGGATAACAGTCTTTTACCGAATCTGGACATATGCTTTGCCTCCTGTCACTCTACTATTTTTATCTTCTTTACATATATAATTCCTATCCACCCTGCGACGAGGTTTCCGCACTGGCTTTGTCCACCTTCTGATCTTCCCAATACACTTGGGCAATCATGTCTGCTAGAATCTTCGATGTCCGTTGTAACTCAGCTCCTGTGTTGTCTATGCCGCCAATCTCAATCAAAATGCTGTTGGGTGAAAGGGTTTGATTATACTCTCCATTGTTGGCTCCTCCGCCATCCTTGCCCCACACACCACGGGATACCCCAGGATACTTCGCTTCCAGTTTCTTATGAATTTTCGCTGCAAAGGCTTCATTCTGCCGCCAATTTGGATTTTCATGTCCAATAATGAAATACACTTTGGCATAGCCCAAGTCATTAATTGTTGTTGTTGTTTTGCCATGACGCTGTGAATCACGATGAATGTCTATGAGATACGTCAGATCATCATTTTGAGCGAGTGCCGCTTTTACCGTTTGACGGGAGTATTTATAGGAATAGTTCCAGTTGTAGTCCTTAACTTTAGTGGGGTAATCATCCTTGGCGTGTTCTACGCCGATTCCCAGCTTCTCCAGACTGTCTGAGAGGTAGGTTCCCACTTGAAACACATTGCCTGTTGATTTGCCTGTTGATGGATTATCACTTTTCGTACCTAGCAGTGGATTGTAGCCTTCCCTTGGATGGGAATGATAGATAAGAATTGACTTTTTGCCTGTTGTCGGTGAGCCTGAATTGTCTTTCTCACCATTCTTCGCTGGGGGGTCCTCTTTACCTTCTCCATCTCCAGGCTCACTCGACTCAGGTGGATCCGTATTGTCCTGGCCTGGTGGAATATGCAGCTCACTACCGGGTTTTCCTCCACCTGCAGAAGCCGTATCCGTAAGACCGGGACCGGGCTGATAATCTTCGGGAGCCTCGGCTTTTTCGTTACCAGATCCAGGACGGAGCAGAACAGGTTGGTTGGAACCCATGCCCGGCATTTCTCTCGCAATCAGGCTCTTCGGATCTTGAGGATTTACATTCGTTAGTAATTGGAAAACAAAAGAGGTGAGATTCTCACCGGATATCGCAGAGGTCTGTTCCTTCTGGGTGAGATGGGGCATCTCCATACCGAGCATATCGACAAAAAAGCGGCTTGATACGGCACTCGCAAATCCTTTCATGGAAGAAACGGGTGAATTATTCAAGCGTTTCTCTGCCATCCCCCCCAGACCCAGTACGACAAAAAACAAGGCAGATATGATCATAAGCAACAACAACGTACGGCCCATGGCCAGCACGTGCAGACATCTTTTTTTCCACTTCCCAATATTCCAGGCCAATATCTTATTCATTCTGCTGTCTCCTTCCCTGCTGGACAACTCTTATACTTCAACTCTATGAGCCCGCCCAATTTGATAGAACAGGAAAATGAAAGATTCCAAAAACAAAAAAAGAAAGTCCGATAGATTCGGACCTTCTTCTCAGCAGTTTTAAGTTTTAATGTGTATAAGCAGCTACGTTATCCGGATTCACGGCATCATGGAGTGCGGCGTTAAGTCCTGTAGCGATAACATTGGCAATTCCCTCAATAAACTCATCGATTTCCTTTGGGGTAACAATGAGGTCATGACCCAGTGGCTCCAGTACCTCTTTCACCAGACTCAAGCGATCTTGCTCACCGATGTCGTCCAGCATACCCATGATCTGTTTGGTCTGATCCGTTTCCTGGCGGAAGTGTGAGCGCATCATCTCAATCACATTGTTCACAATGGTGGACGCATAACATACGGTTGGTACTCCGATGGCGATGCAAGGCACACCTAATATTTCACGAGTCAGGCCACGCCGTTTATTTCCAATACCGGAACCCGGGTGGATACCAATATCCGCTACCTGAATGGTTGTATTTACACGTTCCAGAGAACGGGAGGCCAGCGCATCAATCGCAATAATCGCATCTGGCTTGGTCCGATCTACAATCCCCTGTACGATGTCACTGGATTCAATGCCCGTTGTACCTAACACGCCGGGAGCAATCGCGCTGACTTCCCGATACCCTGGCGCAACCTGATCTGGCACCAATTCGAAATACTGACGCGTCACCATCAGATTTTCCACAACAAGTGGACCGAGTGAATCCGGGGTGACATTTAAGTTGCCCAAGCCAACAATCAAGACCTTGGATGTTTTGTTAATTCCGGCCTTAACCATAAAATCTTCCATTTCACGTGTGAACTCGGCAGCAACTCGCTCCTGTAACTCGGTATCACCATTCCGTAGTGAAGGTACTTCCAAGGTGACATAGTGACCTTTCACCCGACCAATAGCCGTGGCTGCTTCTTCAGTCAGGACATCAATACGTGTAATCGTAATGCCCTCTTTTTTCTCTACATCTTCCTGTAGTCCGGGAATCGTCTGTTTCTGTCCACCTTGCGCCATTTCCTTGGAGTCGATCGCCAAATCGGTACGAACTGTATAGTTTTGCAAATCCAGTGTCATTCTGTCCCTGCCTCCCTTACCGCATTTGAGCATATTGTGTGGGAAAAAGGGTTTCTTTATACAGCATGTCGAACATCGTAGGAATATCTGTTGCATTTTACATGCTAGCGTGATAGAATATTTTAAGTTGTGAAACGTTTGTATTCATGCAAATGCCTTACAGGAGGTGAATGTAATGCCAAACATCAAATCCGCTGTTAAACGCGTAAAAACGAGCGACAAGCGCCGCGCACTCAACGCTTCCCAGAAGTCTGCACTCCGTACAGCTGTTAAAGCTGCTGATGCTGCTCTGGTAAGTAACGAAGTTGATACTGCAAAAGCTGCGATTCAAGCTGCTTCCAAAAAGCTGGACAAGGCTGTAACTAAAGGTCTGGTTCATAAAAATGCTGCAGCACGCAAAAAGTCTCGCTTGGCGAAAAAACTGAACGCTCTTTCCGCACAAGCGTAAGAAGCGTTACTTATACGATCCAATGGAAAAATCCTGAACAGCATAGGCTTTCAGGATTTTTTAGTATCTGATTCGATAAGTATAAGACAAAGATAAAGCGACCTTTATTCCGATGATTTAACGATCATGGAGCAAAGGTCGCTTTGTTTGGTTATCATACTATTATTCTATCAGGTTTACGTATTCATTCACGCACCAAGTCTCAATAAGAACAGCTCCAGACCAAGTACTTTATCCACTGCACCTGTTTTCATCTGGTAATCAAGTTCGCTGAGGTGACTCAGAATCATTCTCAGACGTTCCGGCTGAAATTTACGAGCTTGCTCACCTGCAATCTTAACAGCATACGGATGAAGACCAAGCTGACTGGCAATCTGCTGTTGGGAGTAACTTTGTTGGCCCAACTCTTTCACCTGGATCATGATCCGAAACTGACGAGCGATTAAAGCGGCAATTTTAATCGGTTCTTCCCGCTGCTTCAGCAACTCATAGAAAAGAGCCAACGCTTTCTCCAGTCGCAAATTAGCGAGTTCTTCGACCAGCGAGAATACATTCTGCTCTGTACTACGGGCAACCAGTGACTCGATATCAGCACGCTTGATTGTCCCCCCATTACCAGCAAACAAACATAACTTGTCTACTTCAGCAGACAGGGTCTGAAGACCTGTTCCTGCATAGCTGATCAACGTTTCCGCCGCTCCCGTCTCCAAGGAAACATCCCGCTGCTTCGCCAGTTTCGCTATCCAACTCAACAGCTCATCTCCACTAAGTGGAGCAAAAGCAAGAACTACTGCCTGTTTCTTAACAGCCTTCACCAGTTTCTTACGCTCATCCAGCTTATCCCCTTGGGCCAGGAAAACAATCGTACTGTAATCTGCCGGATTTTCCATATATGTAAGCAGACGATCAACCTGATGTTCAATCTTGGATTCTTTACCTGCGGTGAACAGGCTCGCGTCCCTTACAATAATTAATTTGCGCGGAACCAGAAAAGGTACGGTCTCTGCTTCTTCAATAACGACCTCCACAGCCGTTTCAGACAAATCATATGGAATAATCGCAAAATCACGATGTTCTTCTTCAATAACCTGTTCTTTTAACATATCCGTAAATTGCTGTATCTGATACTTTTCCGTTCCATACAGCACATAGATCGGAGCCGGTTCTCCACTACGTATTGCCTTTGTTGCACTTTTTACATCCATTCACGGTGCCTCCTTATCCCTCTTATCCTACCAGAAAAAGTGCAAGACAACAAAGGGACCTTACATCCAGTTTACGGATGAAGGTCCCCTGTCCTACATCTATATAAACGCAGACACCAGCAGTTCTAGAAAAAGCCGGTGCGCGGTCATACGACGTCAGTTGTTTGAACTGAGATAGGACGTTTTGTTAATTCCACTATATGCTTGTCATACTGAAAATGTTCTTTCGTTTGGAGGAGCGCACTCCCCATTTTTTAAATTATTTCGCAGGAGCTCCACTTGGAACGGCAGGTACATTAAACGAGTTCTTCGCCGTTGTTCCGTCCTTGTCCGTCTCGTAATTAAATAGGGTACCATCCTTGGACCAACTCGCTGACTTCAGTGTCCCCTCTATACTGCGTTGTTCAACCAAATTCAGAACATCCGGTTCATTGGCAGGTTTGGAGTATATGCTGAGTTGATCACCAATAAGCATAACTACATAGGAGCCGTCAGGTGACTTCCATTCTTTTGGTGCTGCCGTTGTAGTCATTCCCTGATCCGGTCCTGCTGCGAAACCTTTGTTTCCTCCAGATGCGTCTGTACCTGCACCGGAATCAGGAGCAGAACTGCCTTCTACCGGAGCATCTTCATTGGTATTTGGTACGATTGTCTGAGAAGTGAATGAATCTCCATTTTCTGTTTCTGTTACTCCATTCTCTTCCCCATCTGCAGAAGATTTGGGAGCATCTCCTGATTCTTGATTTCTCTTCTCAGAATCTTGGTTCTGAACCTGACTCTGCTGATTATCGGTCGAAGGAGTTTTAGACGAATTATCCTGAGTTCCTTTATTCCGAGCAGGTGTTGATTCGGTAGCCGGTTGTTGAGGTTCCGGATCTGATTGAACTTCAGGCTCCTGTACCTTATCTCCACCGTTCTCTTCAGGCAAGGTTTCTACGCCTTGGTTGTCTGGTTCAGTCGGTGAAACATTCGATTGATCCACAAACACATCGTTGCTGCTTGGTTGGGATGAAGTGGCAGGATCAGAATGTTCAATACTCTTGCTTAATGGATTCTCATCCACATTGCCACTCTCTTGAGAAGCCCCAGAGCTCATCAGCATGGAATCGGCATTCTCGATCTGTTCAGGATTATATCCCCAGATGGCAAATCCCAATACAACTGCCGCAGCCGCTGCACCCATGGACATACGTCCTGCCATCGAGTTAAGCCATTTTTGCTTCGTTTTCCGCTCACTTGAACGTTGTAAATTCTCAAATGCAGCGGGGACAGGATTCATTTCCTGTATGGTGCTACTTTGTTCCTTCCGCGCTTCGTCAATGGCATCAAGCTGTGGCATAATCGCATCAACCAGACTAAATTTCGGGCTTACTTGCGGTAATTCTTCCAGTTCTCTGGAAAGAGCTCTGAGTAAACTAAAATTTTCGGCGCACTCCGGACACTTTGCCACATGCTGTAGCATCTGCGCGGTTTCCGCCTCGCCCAGATCATGATCCAGATAGCGGTGCATCCATTCCACCACCTCTTCGCATTTCATCCTGTCACACCACCTTTCTGATATTCCTGTAGTAGATTCTGTAATTGCTGTCTGGCTCTAAATAAATAAGATTTCACCGTATTCAACGGAAGATCGAGACAATCCGCAATTTCATTGTAGGATAAGTCCTGCAAATATCTTAGAACAATAACGGTACGATGATGCTCGGGAAGCTTGTTGATCGCATCCTGAATGTCTTGGGCCACATATGTAGACATGACCTCGTACTCCACATCCTGATTATCCTGAAAAACCATGTCATGTTCGTCAATGGAGACGGACGGTTTGGTTCTTCTGAATTTATCAATACAGATGTTCGTGACGATGCGTTGTACCCATGTTTTGAATTGGGCCTTTTCTTCGTATGAATTGATTTTGGTGTAAATTCGGATCAACGCTTCCTGAGCAGCATCCAAAGCGTCCTGTTCATTATTTAGAATGTAATATGCGGTCCGATAGACATGTTGTTCAATCTCCCGCAATAGGGTAATTAGAGCGTCGCGATCGCCCGATTGAGCGGCTCTGATGAGTTCCGGCTCTACCACAAAGGATCCCCCTCTCCCTGCAACCTTACAGACGTGATCATCAATAAAATTGTTGCAAAGTTAAGTATTTTTTTAATTTGCCATAACAAAATAACGGCGTATGTATTAGGGCCGCTGAAATCTTCTCTTAGAATAACAGAAATTGCATAACGAGTCACCAAACGTATCCAAAAGGGATTCCATTACTTACACGACTCAATTCAAATGCAATGGCATACATTATAGCTAAGCACTTTTTTGGTTCTGAAAATAAAAAAAGTCGAAATTTGTCCAAATTTAAGCTATTTTTAATGCAATTTTCATGAAAATGGTGTATTGTAAATTTACATTCATAAACACGAGGTGATGAGCATGCCAGCTCTAGCGAAAATTCAAGCTTTAAAAGAACAAATGCCCAAAGAATACCAAAGCATTTCCCATTTTGTGGAACATGCATTGGAGTCCATTGATACTCTGGTCGAGGAACATCGGAAGTACGTAGCTGCACAGGCATTATACGGCGATAAAATCGTTGGATCGGAAGAACGCTTGTACAGAGAAACCGTACTTGATGTCAGAGCACAACTATTGATGACTCTTGAGAAAACGGTAGAAGATCTGTTGCATAAGGGAGATAAACACTGGAACAAACACTTTAAGGATGGCGTAGAGTAGTTATTATATTTCTTCTACATTTTGAAAAATGGCCCGTTTTCCGATATTCTCCCTCCTGGAGGGTAACGGAAAGCGGGCTTTTTTTGTGCTGTGACTTACAATCAAATGAAGTGATTAATTGGTATATTCATCAGTAAATCGCCATCAGTTTGCCATTGAGAAACCCTAAAGCTACTTCTCCAGCAATGATTTTATTCCAAGTGGACTTGGACCAATTGTTTTTCTTATACGGATCAGAAGAGAAGAATTGGTTGGAATCGGCAAGCATCTCCGTCACACTGGAAGGTGCACCTCCTGCGTAGGCAGAAACGGTTTTTCCTTTTGCATTACGGAAGATAATAGAGTAACTTCGATCACCGTATTTAATCTTCTCAATTTTGATATCTGATATGGTCACTTTACTGAAACGTTGCCCTAAACTCGTATCACTGTTGATCCAGTAGGACTTGCCAATGAAGCGAGCAAGATTCCCCAGCTCTTTTTTCTTGATCAGTGCAAGTGTGTCCTTCGATTCCACCAGAATAGAAGAATTTCCAACCAGCACCTTGGCCTGCTTTAGCTCAGCATCCCATATACATTTCCATCCAACAATGTGGCGCCTGTTAACTTTTGCTGTGAATCAACGTTCAGTTGAAGACTTGAAGCCAAACCTCCTATCTTCAACGTCACTTTGGTTGTTACCATGCCCGTAACCTCTAGTTTGCATCCTGCCTGAATCTGTGCAACTTGGGGCTGCTCCACTATAAGTTCTTCAGGCAAAGGTGAACGTTTGTTCTTGAAACCATTACTATAATTCTCCTGAACGGTAAGGGTGATCATATCCCCAATAAAACTTCCTTGGAAGATGCCGTAAGTGTCACTTGATTTAACCCGGGAGCTGATAGAGGAGTTAACTTTCCATTATCATATGTAGCCCATGATCCATCTTGTAACTATGTATATAGCTCATCCAGATTAGGCGCACACACCATCTACGATACGTTACTTAAACCAGGCAGTTGCTCGCCCTTATATTTGGCAGTTCGATCATAGCTCCAGACGGTTCCATCCTGTTTCACCGTGAGCAGCTTATGCGTACCCCACCACCAAATCAAAGATTGCACATTATTCGCAACCGTGATGTAGTCATCCTCATACAGCATACTTACAATCACTACCGAGCCATCATTTTTCAGCACAGCTGCGTAAACACCATTCGTTGCAATTGCTTTACCATCAGGTACATTTCCAGCTTTACGTATTTTGTTGTATTTGTCATAATATATCTCCTGATGAAGATAATGCGCTATAAGAAGAATCGCTTCCAGTACTACTCCAATAAGAATCCGCATCGATAATCGATTCCAAAACCTTAGCCTGATCATCCACTTGTGGCCCCTTTAGACCAAAGTGTACCATCGTCCAGCAAATAGTCATTTCGGTCAAGAACTGAAGTGATGGAATTACCCGACCCAGATGATGCAAAAGCGGAGGACTGTCCTGCGATCAAACCGATAACTAAAAGTCCAATGCATAGGGCTATCGCTTTTCTAATCCATTTCACTCTAAACTTCTGAGTTGCATTTCTGTTCTTTTTACTTTGCGACATTTCTACAAGTTCCATTTTCTTGATCCCTCATTATTATGTATAGTGCTACGATCCCTAAGTATCTCTATCCCTCCTCTAAGGTGGGACTAACTATTATTTAGTAAAAAATCATAATCCTGCAACAAAAACCACCTACCAATAATAAAACCCCAACTCAAACCATATTTTTACACGAAATTAACGATTAACATACAAATACTTCTATTCAATATTCTAGAATGAAACATATAAACGTACATCCGCAACAAAATTTAAATTCAATATAGGGAGATTAAATGAATCTAAAAATCTTTTTCAAATACTTCCTGGGATTCTTTTTACTCTGTAGTGTGTTACTTTTTGCATTTAATATGATAATAGGGCATAAAAGTTGGGATCAAATCGATCACATACTTAACTTATTCAGCGCAACTATAATTAGCTTGGTAGTTGGCATCTCAAAGGCAAGAGAGTAATTTGTTTTTAGTCGATTCCACTAAATGACAATCGAATAAAGTGCATCACAATTGGAAATGTCACCACCATGCAATTCAAAAAGAAGTCGTTCGCAGCGGAACGACTTTTTTCTGTTATTGGTCAACCAAGTACTACTTTCTCAATGTCCCTCACTCATTCTTTCTCAGCCTGTATATGCTAAAATATAGTAACTCCCCAAGTCTATCAGTTGTTTAATATAGTTATTCAAGATGGAGGTCAATATTTAAATGACAAACACCCATAGAATCAATAGGCCGCGCGGAAAAATACTTGCAGCTGTATTAACTGCAATTTTCATTTCACTTGCAATGGGGATATATCACTATGTCCCTATAGATGAAAGATTGGAAAATACTTACTATTATTCATTCGGGTATAAATTTGCAGTTGGATTATTGATTAACCTCGCTATTTTACTTTTCTTAATTATGCCACTTTCCATATTGGTGGATGGATTACTTTTATACAGAAAAAAAGATAATACGTATATAAGATTGCTCGTTGCTATTGCCGCATATGTTCTATTAGGCTTCACAGGTGGGATCATCTACTCGATATTTACACTTAACTTCAATACTTTTTCTGCTCAAACTCTCTACATCATTGTAGGTTCTCTTGTCTTTTTAACCTTCCAATTGGTATTAGATCGGCGTTTTTTCATTTTTCATCACACCGATAAATAGGTTGCGTGCCGTCACTCAACTCCAAACAACTTGTACCGAATATCAATCTTCCCATCTTTCACTCTCATCTGGACCTCACCCATCTGATCCGTCCGATAAATCTCTGACCCGATAGCCTCCAAACGTTCCATCACTCCCGGATTGGGATGCCCATATGTATTGTTAACTCCAGCAGATATCACAGCGGTTTTGGCATTCCAGTATTGGAGCCAGGCTTCGGTTGATGACGTTTTACTACCATGATGAGCAACCTTTAGAACGTCAATGGAGACAGACGCCACCGCTGAAGCATCATTTGAATCAACCTGCAACGGTCGTGTAAGTATCCTTTGTACAACTCCCTCTGTAACTCCAATATCTGCACCTTTCTGTTCAAACTGAGCAGCCAACGAGCCATCCTGAATCATATAGAGCATTTCCTGCTCGGCTGCTGCATCCATGTCTCCGGTGAACAACATGGAAGCCCCCGCCATTTCCAGCAAAAAGACAACGGAATCATGATTCTGATGTTCAGATACAGGTAAACTGCCCGATACATTTACATCCATATGTGCCAGATCCGGAGCTATAAAATGTAAAAATGTCTCTTTATCAGCCTTATAGGACATGCCCTGCCGAATGGCGTACAGAGGAATTTCCCGTTCCATGGCTGTGTCCAGTAACTTATCAAAGTTATCCTTACCGCTGGTCGTTCCATTAAACATGAAACGTTTAACCGGAATCTGTTCCAGCACAGCCTGAAGTCCTCCAGCATGATCCTGGTCAGCGTGTGTTACAATGACCGCGTCCAGTTGATGGATACCTCTCTTTTTCAACAGAGGAACAACCACCTTGGCTCCAACCTCATACGGATCACGCCTTGTTTTCCACGATTGCTCGGTGTTCCCAAAGTTAACCGTTCCTCCGCCATCCACCAAAATATGTTTACCTTTCGGGGTTGTAATCAACGTACTATCTCCTTGTCCAATATCCAAAAACTGTACGATGCCGGTTCCAGCAGGCTGGGGAGTCTGATATGCCCACCATAATCCAGCAATAAAGCTGAGCGCAAGCAACCCGCACAACCATTGCTGAACTTTACTCATTCGTTCATTCGAATAATAACCTGCACCTCGTGCGGTAAATGCACTTGTATACTCCGGCCAGGCAATACTGGCTCCTAATGTCGTTAATGAAGTTTCTTTTCCACCTACATGGTTCTTACCTTGATACTGTGCCACGGTAGACATCGAAGAACGAATGCCCATATTCCCCATTGAAACTGAAGGTTGTCGCCTCACAAGAGGTGCCGTATCCTCCTCAATTAACATTGTTTCTCGCTGCTCACCATTGCCACGATGCATCAGGTAGAGTAAGGCATACAACACGGTATAATATGCAGCAATCCACAAGAGGGAAGGTGTTGGCCAGATCAACACAAAACCTGGCAGGCTGTTCATCCACTCCACGCTTACAAACGTCAGTTGATTCAGTTGAATCGCGACCCACGCGAGAGGTTTTGCCAAGGGAACCCATATAAATGATAACAGCATGGCGACCGTCCCTAGAGGTAATACAATAGCACTGATCAACGAAACCAGCAGAAAGTTAGCCACAAATGAAAGTAATGAGAACTGATTGAAATAGAGAATAGTTACTGGAAACGAAATCAGCTGAGCGGTCACCGTTACGGATGCTGTTGCAGCCAGAGATTTCGGCCAGCTACTGAACAGTCGATTAATCAGCGGCATGTAGATCATCAAACCTGCGGTCACAAGAAAGGATAACTGGAAGCTCACGCTTAGCAAAAAGTACGGGTCCCACCACATCATCAGCAACGCTGCTGCACTGATCATCTGAAGGCCATCTCTGGCGAGACCGCGACGTGCCATATACAACCCAATCATGGACATAATCCCTGCTCGAATGACTGAAGGTGAACCACCTGATAACAGTACATAAGCTGGCACCAGGATCAGAACAATCGTGAGTGCCGTCTCTCTGGTAAGTCTTAGCCAGGATAGAATAAGGAGAAGGGAAGCGACATATACAGCGACATGGGTCCCGGAGATTGCCAGGATATGCGTTAAACCCAATTGTGAAAACTGACCATAGGTACCTGGATCGATATCAGTAGCCATCCCGATAATAAGACCCTTCATATATCCTGCATGAGGCTCTGGAAATAAATGCTCAACCGCCGAGCCCAACGTATGCCTTGCCCAATCCGTCCATCGTAGTACGTTAAATTGTCCAAGCCCCTCAGGAGGCGTAGCTGTTACCGATCCGGCTCCCTTCACTTTGAACAACCAATGGATATGCAAGGTTCGCAAATAACTGCGATAACCAAACCCGCCAAAGTTCCTGGCTTCGCCAGGAAGGGCAAAAGAACCATTAAGCGTGATTGTATCGCCCCTCTTCCAGCCCGCTGCTACCTGTTGTTCTTCTTCCTCCAACAGTCTGACTTGTACCATTAATTGTTCATCTATTTGGAATGCAGATGCTGCTGCGAGATCTGTATCTGCTGATGAATCCGATATGGGCAATATGGAAGACATCTGCATCTTAAAATCAGCCCGATCTCCATCAATACGTACATCTGACACAAGCTCACCCTGAATTTCGGCTACCAGACCGTCTAACTCTCTAGTAGCGATATGGGTAGTCTCAGGCAGACGGCTATGATTGCGTGCGTCATTCCATTCCCAATGTGCAGCACCCCCAATAAAGGCGGTGAGCAAAAATAAAATGGACCATCCACGAACATCCATGAAACGAAGTAGAAGTGGCAGACACACCAGCGCTCCAATCATCCCCCAGATTAACGTCCAGCCTGTTAACGCGCATGCCATCCCGCTACCGCATAACCAGCAAATCGTAAAACTTAACAACGGTCTGCCTTTCATTTGTCTCCCTCCTTCATGTCACACGTTAAACGCAGAAAAACCCCCGGAAAGCCCATTCAGGCTTGCCGGAGGTTCTCCCTCGCATATTCGACCCTATCATATTAATTGCTCACAGTCATCATCGTTTCCCGCGGGGGCTGGTAATTCTCCAGTCTGCGGAACGTTATGCCTTTCTGTTCCATCATATTTGTAACCTTGCCGGTATCTTTAGGATAAGAACGATGAAACACGATTTCTGTAATCCCGCTATTCGCCAGCATATTGGCACATGTCCAGCACGGTTCGTCGGTCACATACACGGACGAACCTTCGCGGTCGATTCGATCTGTGAATAAAAGCAAATTTTGCTCCGCATGAATTGTACGAATGCATCGTTGCTTTTTCACCATTTCTTCTTGCCCATCGGTTACGACCAACTCATACTCTTCCGATATCATGCAACCTGCTTCAGAACAATCCGGGACGCCGGTGGGTGCACCATTATAGGCTGTTCCCAGCAGTTTCTTCCCTTGAACAAGAACGGCACCCACATGACGACGCGAACAGCGGGAACGGGTGGAAACCATATACGCGATGTCCATAAAATACGTATCCCAGTCCTTGCGTACCTCTGTACTCATGCTGTTTTCCTCCCGCTTAACACAATTTATATTTTAATATTACCGGATCTGCACATACGGCGCCATCTTCTCCAGCATCTTCATACCGATTCCTTTGACCTTTGTCAAATCACTAACTTTGGCAAAAGGACCATGTGCATTCCGGTAGTCCACAATGGCTTGAGCTTTCTTCTCCCCAATTCCGGGAAGCTCTGTAAGCTTGGAGACAGGTGCGGTATTCACATCAATCTTGCCATTATCGCTAGCTTCCTCAGGAACTACAGGTGGATTACTGTTCGAGCCCGTCTTGGAAGTAACCGAAGGATTCGAATTCGTAACCTGCACAACCGGTTCAGTCGAAATAGCAGTATCTGATGGATTATCGTTCGTCTGACTTGTAGTTTGAACTCCCGAATCACCATCAACTGAAGCGCTCGCAAGCTCTTTAGACTTATCTGCCTTTGCATCATTCCCAGTCTGCATCTCACTTGCATCCGTTCCCGAAGATGTCCCTGGTTTGCCCTGAACCGAAGTAGCCGACTGTACAGCAGGAAGTTCCTGCTCTATCGTCGGCTTCTCGGTGCCGAGCTGCAAGGGTTCCCAGCCACTAGGTGGTTGTTCACTTTTGCCCGACCATAATATGAGTATACTTCCAACCACCGCAGCAGCAATGGTCATTCCTTTGTTCCATCTCATTTCTTCCACACCTCTCCCTGAATTCAAAATCATTCATTTCGAACACGGGCGGTGCTTCCGAACCGTTGAACTTCCCTGATGAAACAAGTTGTGCATTTTTCATGTCATGTGAAACAGGTCCTCACGCATAGAATAGAGGGAATGAACTGCGCCAGTACCGTAAAGCATGAAAGGAGGCCTGAAACAATGAAGGTTGGATTTATCGGAACCGGCAGCATGGGCAGCCTGCTGATCTATGCCCTGATCCAATCGGGTGCACTCGAGCCCCGGCAGATCGCCGCAAGCAATCGAACCCCGTCCAAAGTACGACAGTTATCCCTCCGTTACCCCGGTCTGCATGAATCCCAGAGCAATCGGGAAACGGTGATCCGAAGTAATATTATCTTCCTGTGCGTGAAGCCGCTTGAATTCAAACATGTCATTGACGACATCCTGCCTGTCGTGAATCCCAATCATATAATTGTCTCGATCACCAGTCCCGTGCAGCTGCGCCATCTGGAATCTTCACTTCCTTGCAAAGTCTCCAAGGTTATTCCCAGCGTCACACACCAGGTTGGCAGCGGCGCGTCCCTGTGTATACACGGCGAACGAATGACCAGTGAAGACCGCGCTGTGTTGGAAAGTCTGCTCAGTCATATCGGTAGGCCGTACCAAGTGGATGAAGCCTGTACACGAATCACATCCGACTTCTCCAGCTGCGGACCTGCATTCATATCGTTCTTTTTGGAACAGTGGATCGAAAGTGCGGTGAAGCTGACAGGCATCAAAAGGGCAGATGCCTGCGCTCTGGCTGGCGAAATGCTCCTGGGAACAGGCAAGCTGCTCACCGAAGGAGGATTCACACCGCAAGAGCTTCAAGCTCGTGTCGCTGTACCTGGCGGTATTACCGCTCAGGCACTTGCACTGCTGAAGGTTAGTCTCGACGGTGTTTTCGACAGCCTAATCCACACGACACATGACAAATATGATGAAGATTTGGTAAAGCTGGATGAACTATTCCGAGCCGGTGAGATTAACCGGCAACAATATTAACGAGTTTGCCTGGAACGGCAATGACCTTGCGAATGGTCTTGCCTTCCAGCGCCTGCTTAACAGGTGCCAGCTCCATCGTAAAGTCCTGCATACCCTGTGCATCCAGATCCTTCGCGATCGTAGCACGAGTTACAATTTTACCATTTACCTGAACAACGATTTCTACTTCCGCATCCACTGTCATGGACTCATCATATTCAGGCCAAGCCACGTAAGAGATCCCACCTTCGTGACCCAAACGGCTCCACAGTTCTTCCGCCATATGCGGTGCCAGTGGTGACAACAGCTGCACAAATTTCTCCATCGCTTCACGAGGCAGTGTGTCCGCTTTGTATGCATCGTTGATGAAAATCATCAGCTGGCTGATGGATGTGTTGAAGCGCAGATGTTCCAGATCTTCCGTAACTTTTTTGATCGTTTTGTGAGCAGTCCGTTTGAACTCATCCGTTCCACCGTCCACCGTAATCTTGTCATTGATGGCTCCTGTGTCTTCGTTAATGAAGAGACGCCATACACGTGACAGGAAGCGGTGCATGCCTTCAACCCCGTTTGCATTCCACGGTTTTGTCGCTTCCAATGGTCCCATGAACATCTCGTACAGACGCAATGTATCTGCACCGAATTCATTGACGATTTCATCCGGGTTAATAACATTACCACGGGATTTACTCATTTTCTCATTATTGGTACCCAGGATCATACCTTGGTTCACCAGTTTGTGGAAAGGCTCTTTAGTCTCCACAACACCCAGATCATACAGCACTTTGTGCCAGAAACGAGCGTACAGCAAGTGAAGTACGGCGTGCTCTGCTCCGCCAATGTACAGATCAACTGGCAGCCACTGCTGCTGTTTCTCCTTGGAGATCAGTTCCTTGTCATTGTGCGGATCGATAAAGCGCAGGTAATACCAGCAGCTACCCGCCCATTGTGGCATGGTGTTGGTCTCACGACGTGCCTTCATTCCCGTTTCAGGATCTACCGTATTCACCCACTCCGTAACATTCGCCAGTGGTGATTCTCCAGTACCCGAAGGTTTGATCTGGTCGATATCAGGCAGCAGCAGTGGAAGTTGATCCTCAGGTACTGTCTTCATCGTTCCGTCTTCCAGATGCAGAATCGGGATTGGCTCACCCCAGTAGCGCTGACGGCTGAACAGCCAATCACGCAGACGGTAGGTTACTTTCCCTTGTCCTTTGCCGTTCTCTTCCAGCCAAGCAATCATCTTGGCAACCGCTTCTTCATTGTTCAGTCCGTTCAGGAAATCGGAATTCACATGCGCGCCATCACCGGAATATGCCTCTTGTGTAACGTCTCCACCTTGAATAACCTCAATGATATCCAGACCGAACTGCTTCGCAAATTCCCAGTCACGTGCATCATGACCCGGAACAGCCATAACCGCACCCGTACCGTAACCTGCAAGAACGTAATCAGCAATCCAGATAGGCAGTTTTGCACCATTAACGGGATTGATTGCATAAGCCCCAGTGAATACACCTGTTTTGTCTTTGGCCAAATCTGTACGTTCCAGATCACTCTTACGAGAAGCCTGCTCCTGATAAGCCTGAATCGCTTCACGTTGGTCATCGGTTGTAATTGCTTCTACCAATTCATGTTCCGGAGCAAGTACTGCAAAGCTCGCACCGAACAATGTGTCCGCACGGGTAGTGAAAACCTTAATAACTTCCTCGCGACCTTCAATGGCAAATACCACTTCTGCACCTGTTGATTTACCGATCCAGTTACGTTGCATATCCTTGATGCTTTCAGACCAATCCAGCTCTTCCAGGTCTTCCAACAGACGCTCTGCATACTCGGTAATTCTCAGGACCCACTGACGCATCGGTTTACGTACTACCGGATGTCCACCACGTTCACTCTTGCCATCAATAACCTCTTCATTAGCCAGTACCGTTCCAAGCGCTTCGCACCAGTTAACTGCGACTTCATCCACATAAGCGAGGCCCTTATTGTACAACTGGATAAAGATCCATTGTGTCCATTTATAATACTCAGGGTCCGTTGTGCTGATCTCACGATCCCAGTCATAGGAGAAACCGAGCGATTTGATCTGGCGACGGAAATTGTCGATATTACGGAATGTAATATCTCGTGGATGTTCACCTGTATCCAGTGCATGCTGCTCAGCAGGCAGACCGAAAGCATCCCAACCCATTGGGTGCAATACGTTGTAACCGCGCATGCGTTTGTAACGGGAAACGATATCCGTTGCCGTATATCCTTCCGGGTGACCTACGTGCAGACCTGAACCGGATGGATACGGGAACATATCCAGTGCATAAAATTTCGGCTTAGCAGGGTCCTCACCCGTTTTAAATGTTTTATTTGCATCCCAGTATTGCTGCCAACTTTTTTCCATGACTTGTGGCTGATAGCCGTGTTTCGGCTGGTTATTCTCACTCATCTATTGTTCCTCCTTCAGGTTATTCGCATTTTAATTTTAATTGCAACAAAAAAACCTCAGCATCCCGTAGCGTTTGCAGCGCTAGGGACGAGAGGTTGAATTCCCGTGGTACCACCCTAGTTAGCGGACGAACGTGCTTCGTCATCCACTCCCTTTGGACCTGTAACGGCGGTTAACCGATGCGGATTTCCATTCCTGATCCATGCTTTATACAAGCAAGTTGAACAGAATGGTGTAATCACCGCATTTCTCCAAGGCGAGTTCGCAAATTACTGTCAACCGGCTTGCACCAACCGCCGGCTCTCTGTTATGTACAGGAATTACTACTAATCCTTATCATCGAAATATGTATACAATATCGGGACCATTATATAAAAAAGCACGCCCAAAGTCAATATTACACGTGATAATCACCCTTTTAAGCCACAGGGTTCGTACCGTTCAATAACACTCGTTTCTGTTCAAGATAAACGAAAACGCTCGATGCCTTCCTCCAGGTTATGAATGGTCCAATTCACATGTTCCTGATTATCATATTGACGATAAGCGCACTCTATGCGCAGCACCAGATCAAAGTACAAGTCATACAGACTTCTTCTTTTCAGCTCACTTTCAGTTGTAATCGCATGCCCATACCCTTTCACAAAACCAGGTGTATAGTTAAAATGACTAAAATAATGCTCCATCAGAGGGTCTGCCCACAGTGAACGTTCAAAATCAATCAACGCTGTGATGTGACCTTTGTCTACTAGAACATTGCCATCCCACAGATCCCAACTGACCAGAACAGGTTCTTTTACATCGTCCAGCACATCCGATTTTTCTTCAATCAAACGTCTCAACTCAGAGTAATCGATCGAAAATGTAATTCCGGCTTCTTCACCATCGGTAAGAATGTCATCCATCAAATTCATAAATGCTTCTTTCCATGTGGAATAACGCTGTTTTTGCTCCGAGAAATATCCAAACTGCTCGCCCTTGATTTCATTAATTCGACGATTGTAACGCCCCAGTTGTTGTTCAATGGCTTCCTGCTCTTCCGCAGTATACTGATCCTTGACCTGATTATAGGGTGTTCCGGACATGTACTCCATGATAAAATAACGGGCTGAAGCCATAGTTAACGAATCATCATACACCAGTACTTGAGGTACGGGAACATCCTGCAGCTCGCTGATGAGACGCAGTGCCTCAACCTCAGCAATCATCAGATCCTGTTCACAGCGCATCAGATTTGTCGAAGCCGACGGTGCAATTTTGAGTACCACTCGCTGTGCGTCACTGAGTGTAATGAGATATGCATGATTGGCCCAGCCATCCACCATTTCCTTGTACTCCTGTATACTTGCAGAGAAATGCTGCTCTATTATGGCATTCAACTGTTCTGACGAAAGTCTTGTTTTATATGTACTTTCCACTTCTACACCTCACCTCAACATTTGATTTATTTCCTCAGAAAACGCTTTCTATCCGACTATTATCGCCTCCTTTACTTTAACTGGCAATACTTTTTGTCACGTCGATATATCTTTTCTTGCATTCCTTTACCCTATTTAAGACTATCGCTACTCATTCTCCATGGAAAATCAAACAAAAAAACTGCCCTTATGCAACATACATAAGGACAGTTCTCATTATTCGCTCTTACTTCACAGCCACGTAGAACAAGCGCTGTGCGCTGTCTCCGGCCTCTTTCCATTCAAAATCCGCATATACCTTCACGTCTCTAAAGCCTGCCTTGGACAACTCCAGCTTCATCCAGTCCGGATTATATGCACGCTGGACATGAACTTCTTCAAAGCGCTGGTACATATCCTTGTTACCATTATCCACACGCGAAAAAATACTGAGATGATGCTCAATCTCACAGCGATCCTGATCCAGATCACAAGTCCAAATATACGACACGGAGCGCTCATCCAGTACAAAAGGCTGCTCTTCATCATAACGAATAAGGGTATTAGGATGATGCACATCAAACAGGAACGTTCCACCAGGCTTCAGCATTTCGTATGTCCGCTGGAAAGTACGAACGACATCTTCTTGTTCAAGCAAATAATTGACACAATCACAGAAAGATATCACCGAATCCACAGGTTCCGGAACTCGCCATTCCCGCATATCCTGCTGCACCCAACGGACACTGCCCTCTCGATACAAGCGATGACCCTGAGGCGTAGCCTCCATCTTACTGCGTGCAACCGACAGCATATCTGCTGAGAGGTCAATGCCTGTAACTTCGAAACCGGAGTTCACGAGCGGGATCGTAATGGAGCCCGTTCCACAGCCCAGTTCGGCTACACTTTTGGGCATTCCATGCTTTTCCCATGCTGTTCTTGCAAACCTTATCCAGTCCGGATAAGGCATATCTTCCATTAATTCATCATACACATAGGCAAATTTCCGGTAAGACATGTCAGGCACCGCACTTTCAATTTCATTTTCGAATTGATCTATATAAATTGAACTAAAGAATATTTACACTGGACACTCCAATGACAGAACAACCTTCCGATCGCTGTTATCCCCAGATTTTTTTGATTCCTTTTATAAAGGATTAAATCCGGGGATAAAGGCGAACGCTATACTTCTTCAGGTTCTTTCTGTCCTCTCCGTTTCGTGTAAATGTTTAGTTCAATTTATATAACAAAAGCAAAGACAGGGGTATCCGGTATTTACCCAGCCTAGCCCTGCCTTCTCCGAGTTTCATATTACGAAATATTCAATCAAGAAAATTACTTATTTTCATTCTGATCCGCAGGAGCAGATTCGGACAGATACGTCCAGCTTTCCTTTTGAACCACCAGTCCGTCCTTCATCAATTTGCCCAGGGCACGCTTGAAAGCGGACTTACTGATGCCAAAGCGCTGCTTGATGATATCCGGCGGAGTTGCATCCGAGTAAGGCATGCCGCCCATAGGACGCTCTTTCATAAAGGCGAGCAGCTTGTCTGCATCTTCGTTACGTCCAACTTGTTTGAGTTGAGTCATGGCCAGATTCACACGTCCGTCTTCACGTACCAGTGTAACCCGACATTTCACTTTCTCACCAAGACGCAACATATGACTACGTTCGGATGAATGAATCATACCAATCGCGCCAAAGCCCAGCACACCGCCCTCTACAAGTACAAAAGTACCCATCTGCAGTGGCTTGTATACCGTCGCTTCAACCCACTCGTTTAACCATGAAGTTGGAGCATGGAAAGCCAACGGTGAAAGCTCACGTTCCCCGGCCAATTTGGCACGCAGACGTCCCTGCTTGTCATGTTCCATGATTACAAAGACTTCATCCCCCACTTGAGGACGAAGTTCTTCCAGTTCAGGCAATTCACGAATAGGAAGCAGCAATTGCCGTCCAAGTCCCATTTCCAGGAAACAGCCCAGTCGTGGGTGAACATCAGCCACAACCAGTCGTGCCATTTCGCCAAGCATGAGATAAGGCTTTTTCATCGTTACGGCAAGACGATCTTCTGTATCAAAGAATACAAATACCTCAAGCGTCTCACCAATTTTAATATCCCGTGTTAACTCGGTGTAGTGAAGCAGTACATCTTCCGATCCTGTCGTCAAAAAGAAGCCAAACGGAGACACTTCACGTGAAACCGGCAGAGAGACGACTGTTCCAGCAATCAAACTCATACAGTTTCCACCACTTTGGCATCAGACCATAGTCGTTCAATGTTGTAGTATTCACGCTCGTCACGGTGGAAGATATGAACAACAACATCGCCCATGTCCATCAATACCCAACGTGCGGAATCCATACCTTCGATACCTTTAATCGTCGCTCCGGCTGCATGAGCCTGTTTGCGAATTTCAGTGGCAATGGCTTGTACCTGTGTATCGGAATTCCCGTGACAAATAACAAAATAATCTGCCACCAGAGAAACATTAATCAGATCCAACGCTACAATATTGGATGCCTTTTTGTCGTCAGCGGCAGCAACCGCCATATTCATAAGTTCTTTCGATGATACTGTCATGAACCAACCTCCATAATCTATAATTGTGTGTTCAAAAAGATCAGTTTTCAGTACCGAGAAGATGGAATAAAGCTAGAAATGGAGTAGCGGAGCGTAGGCAAACTACGTGAGCAACGGACATTTCAGCTGAATTTCATCTTCGATGCTGATGATGCCGCTAGGCATCCTTCGTAATCAAAAGTGGACTTTTTGAACAACCTCTATAATTGTGCAATTAAGTCATTCCGCGACAGCATGGTCAAAGGATAAATGACACGTCGCTGCGAGATCAGCAAGCTGATCGTCGAATCGAATCCGGCAATTAAACCTTCCTCCAGACTACGTTCAGCCTGTTCGCGAATGTGTTCCACTCCCGGGAAATCCCGTCCCGGTTCAATGTAATCGGCAAGACATACCACTTTGTCCAGTAAGCTCATGCCTACCCGACCCGAGGTATGCCACCGGATGGCATTAATCACTTCGGAATCCTCTACACCGTAATCACGCTTGGCTACAAAAGCACCGACTTCCGAATGCCAGAGCTGCTTGTCATGCTGCAGAAGTTCCTTGTTTAATCCGTTATCGCGGATGACCGCTTCCATCTCCGCTACGGGCCAGTACTTCGCCACATCATGCAATATCGCTGCCAGATCCGCTTTTACAGGATCAGCACCGTATTTTTCAGCCAACATCACTGCCGACTCCATCACGCCAAGTGTATGCTTCCAGCGTTTTTCCGGCATTTGCCCGGATACGGCTTGTATTAGTTTCTCACGGCTTAGTCCCATATAAACCGCTCCTTACAATGTATTGGTGCACCTCATCAGGAATCATGAAGCGTACCGAATGACCTTTGGCAAGACGTCTGCGTACGGCTGTTGATGAAATATCCACCAAGGGCATCTCGGCCAGCAAGACCCGATCCTGTAACTCGTCTGGTAGATCATCCAGATGTAACTGGAAACCCGGCCTACCAACCCCGATAAAGGTTAGGCGTTCGGCAAGTTCTTCAATCTGCTCCCATTTGGGAAGATAGTTCACCATATCCGCCCCGATAATGAAATAAAATTCATGTTCAGGATGGCGCCGCCACAGTTCCTTCATCGTATCAATTGTATAAGACACTCCGCCCAATTCCATCTCAATACCCAGCACCTCATATTGCTGCACACCCTTCACAGCCGCTTCCGTCATATCGAGACGTTGTTGTCCCGAAGCTCCGGCTCCGCGTTTGTGAGGTGGAACATGGGAAGGCATGAACCAGATCTCATCCAGTGCATGCGAGTCCCTTGCCGCTTCAGCTGCCAGGAGGTGTCCCATGTGGATCGGATCAAACGTACCACCCATGATGCCGATCTTCACCTGCGTCACGCTCCCTTATCTAGGTAGTTCGATTTGTTTGTTATCGCGAGATTCTTTGTACAGGATGATTGTGTTACCGATGAGTTGTACAAGCTCACTTCCCGTTTCACGGGCAACTTCTTCTGCCATCTCTTTTCTGTCCTCGTCATTGTTGTTCAATACTTGCACTTTCATCAATTCGCGCTTCTCAATCGCATCTTCGATGTGACGGAACAGGTGCTCATTGGTTCCACCTTTACCAATCTGAAATACAGGGGTCAGGTGATGTGCCTGTGACCGCAAAAAGCGCTTTTGTTTACCGTTTAACATGAATACTCCATACTCCTTATGTTGAGCAGGCCCTGATCGACAGCGCAAAAACTGTCCGGACCTGACCATTCAATTATTATTTTTCAATGGTGAAAATGATCACTGAGTACACAAGGTGACTCCGATTGCAGTACCATCTTCCGATCGCTGTTATCCCCAGATTTTTCTGATCCCTTTTCACAAAGGGAAAATCCGGTGATAAATGCGACCACTTCGTTTCTTCAGATTGGTTCTGCACTCGTTGTCTGCCTGTACTCTTAATATCATTTTCACACTTCAAAACTTTTTAACACCGCTCGTCTCATCGTCTCCACAGGAGCCGGGATGCCAAGCCAATGTTCAAAGGCCACTGCGCCCTGATATACAAACATCCCCAGACCACCGTGAACCGTGCATCCGCGCATCCGCGACTCTCGAAGCAGACGGGTCTCCAGCGGATTGTAGATCAGATCACTCACCGCTGATCCTTCACGGATCATTGCAGGATCAACCGGTACGTCATCAACATGCGGATGCATTCCGGCAGCCGTTGTGTTAATCACGATATCAGCCGTAGCCAAGACCGTCGCAGCGTCTTCCATGCCACTGCCCGAGATTTCTCCCAAGCCATGGCCCCGCAAATCCGAAGCAAGTGCAATAGCCCTGTCTGCTGTACGGTTCAAAATGTGAATCCGCTCAGGCTTCTCCAGTGCAAGTGCGTATATGACACCTCTCGCTGCTCCACCTGCTCCCAGTACAGCAATACGCTTGCCCGCAAGCTCAGGCACTGCCTCTTCCTTCAGGGATCGGACATAGCCAATACCATCGGTATTGTACCCTGTCAGTGTTCCACCTTCATTAACGATGGTATTCACCGCACCAATCAGGCGAGCACTTTCATCGATCACATCCAGATACTGCATCACCTGCTCTTTGTGCGGGATGGTGACATTGACTCCACGATAGCCAAGTGCCACAATTCCCCGAACTGCTGCTTCCAGTTGATCCGGATGAACATGCAGTGGCATATACATTCCATTCACTTCTGCAGCCTGCAGAGCCGCATTGTGCATTGCCGGAGACTTGGAGTGAGCAATCGGATCACCCATAACACCAAGCAACACAGGAAGTGAAGAGTTGAATTTGTTCTGCTCAGACATAGGTCCGCCTCCGATCCATCTGATGTACAGATTCTGAGAATTTACTAGATCAAGGATGGGCGGATCTGTACACGAATGCCTTTTGGAGCATGAACCGCAACCAGCGCTCCAATATCGCCATTAACCTTAATCCAGCCCAAGCCAGAGATGAAAACATCGGATTGACTGCCGCGTTTGATGCGGAATTCATGTCTGGTCCATTCAGCCATCTCTGCTGCATTCTCACGGGTTGGCGGAGATAACAATTCTCCCAGGTGGTCGCGGTACAGATCATCTGCACGCTCCAGCTTCGTCCGGTGAATATCAAGCGCAGTGCTGATAAAACAAGTGAACGACTGGCGATCACCTTCCACAAAGTCAAATCGAGCCATGCCGCCAAAGAACAGCGTCTGACCGGAATTCAACTGATACACAGCCGGTTTAAGCGGTTTTTCCGGCATGATGGCAGCGAGATCCTTACGTGAAACAATCTCGCTGAAACGCCATGGATATACGATTCCAGGCGTATCAATAATATATTTTCCATCATCCAGCGGAATGTTCACCATATCCAGCGTTGTTCCCGGATAACGGGATGTGGTCAGTTCCTGCTCCAGATCGCTGTAATCACGGATCAGACGGTTAATCAGTGTGGATTTGCCCACATTGGTACCGCCAACCACGTACACGTCACGATCTTCGCGATACGTTCCTACAAGCTCAAGCAGTCGGTCGAAGCCCTGATTTTGCTTTGCACTGCACAAGACGACATCCACGGTACGCAAACCCTGTTCTTTGGCTTGCTTCTGTACCCAGTTGCGAACCTTGTTCCAGTTGGTTACTTTTGGAAGCAAGTCCGTTTTGTTCACAGCAAGCAATACCGGATTGTTGCCTACAAAACGTTGCAGACCGGAGATAATGCTGCCATCAAAGTCAAACAAATCAACGATATGGATGACAAGTGCATCCTTATCCCCGATTTTGCTAAGCAGCGCCAGGAATTCGTCCTGATCCACCGTAACGGATGATGACTCATTGTAGTTTTTGATGCGGAAACAGCGCTGGCATATAACCGGTTCACGATCCAGTGCCTTCTCGGGGATAAACCCTGGTAATTCCGAATTTTCTGTTTGCAGATGCACGCCGCATCCGCTGCACCTTACGGCAAGATTGCCGTTATGCGGTTCTGTCATTTCTTCTTTTCCTCCTCAAGCCATAAGCCTTTCCTGCGTAAACTCGTTAGAGCAATCCGTTCCACGCGTCGATTGAAGCGGGTCATAAAACCTTCGTCCCCAATGGAGATTGGCAGTACCAGAACGGTATATAACCCCATTCGGTTCCCTCCATAAACGTCCGTAAGCATCTGATCGCCTACTACAATCGTGTTTTCAGGAGATAACTCCATCATTTTCATTGCTCTACGAAACGGTACATTCGATGGTTTGCGTGCACTATGCACAAACTGGATATCCAGCGGGGTCGCAAACAGGGATACACGATTCAAATTGTTATTGGACACAATCATCAGCTTGAAACCTGCCTCTTTCACACGTGCAAACCATTCAATCAGTTCGGGCGTAGCGTCAGGGGCTTTGGCTCCAACGAGTGTGTTATCCAGATCAGTTATAATTCCACGGTAGCCTTGAGCGTACAGCTCTTCCAGATTAATGTCAAAAACCGTGTCTACACGCAGCTTGGGCATTAACATTTTAAACAAAGAAGTCACCTCAGTTTCATACGACACACTATATCACAAATCCGTCTTTCCTGAAAATGCATACAGCGCCTGATGGCATAGGAAAAAAGGAAAAACGGGACGGGCAACAACTATGCCCGTTCCGCTTTCAGTTCCTTCCGCAGCTTCAAGGCGGTCTGATAGACGGCCTTCCAGTCGTCGGCTTTTACGGACGCCGGACTGTAACGAGTCTGTTCAAACTTCGTGAGAAGCTCATGCAATGTAGCTTCTGCAGTAGGTTTTGCCTGGCTCCAGCGGGTTACCGATTCACGAAGTGTCTCGTCTCCGCTCCGGGTCAACCCTTTGCGTTTCACATACTGAATCCAACGCTCGGTCTCTGCCACTACCTTCTGTTCAGGGGTGAGCGGTCCACCTGTCCGTAGACGAAGCAGGAAGAATCGCATGGAGAAACGATTACGCCAGAACATATAGGCTACCCACAATACAATAATGGCTCCTGCAGCCCAGATAACAAAAGTCGGGATGGCAGACGATGTCTGCTCAGGTGCAGGGGTCTGCTCTTCCTCTTGTACCGGCTCCTCTTCTGGCTCTTCTTCTAACTCATCTACAGGCTGTACATCAGGCTGTTCCGTCAGCAGCGGCATATCAAAGCCCGGCGTTGCTTCAACAGGAATCCATCCATACTCACCAAAATAAACCTCTGCCCAGGAGTGTGCATCTGCATTCGTAACGGTGTAGGTCGTCTCAATCTCAGCGCCAGGTTGACGTGGAGCCTGCATGTCCGAATTCAGGGACAGTTGTCCAGGCGCATAACCTTTAACCCACCTTGCAGGAATGCCCTCCGAGCGCGCCATCATCACCAGCGCAGTCGAGAAGTAATCACAGTAGCCTTCCATAATATCGAACAGGAAACCTTCCACAAAGTCGCCGCTTACTTTTCGAGATAAATCCGGATTGTTCGTGTATTCAAAATTAGTTTGTAAATAGTTTTGCAGTAATGCCACTTTTTCATACGGCGTATTCGCAGATGCCGTTATCTCGGCTGCCAGATTCGACACCCGGTCAGGGAAACGGGATGGTAACTGCAAGTACATATCATCTGCCGGATTACTGTTATACAGATCTTCAAATGACTTTGTACGAAGCTCATCTTCCACAATCACAGGGGCTTCCGATACGATAGTATATGTCTTGGGATACTGTGGTTGCTGACGGTCTGTCACCACATGCAGTTCAGCCTGTTCGGCATTCCACAACATCCGATCCGTTCTGTCTTCACCATTAATCGAGCTAACTTCCGAGATTGAATAAGCACCAAAGAGAATCGGATAGACATTATCATTCAGCATCGTTACGTTCTGAGTCACTTGTTTGGTATTCACATTACCGGATTCTTGGTTCTCGAGAGGCTGTCCGGCTTCAACATTCTCTGTCGCACCCCGTCCACGGTCATCCCAGCCTGTACCTGTATACTCTGCACGTGTCTCACCACGCCAGTAACTGCGCTCATTGGTGGTGACAGACATAACAGGGGTATAGTCGAAGTTGAATCCTCCACCAAGCTGATTGTCTTCCCTGCTGTATCCCGATTCGGTAGCCGCGGGAATATCAAGGTTTCCGTTACCAGCCTGACTTGTGGAAGTTCCGGTATAGTTACGCCACGCCGTATATGGGTCCGTCAAGGTGGGTGGAATCTCCGGCATATTGACGCTGGCTACAATAATCAAAGAAAAGATAATGGCAATATTGGCCAGGACTTTATAAGGATAACGGATGATTCGTTTCCAACCTTGTGGATACTGTAGCTGATAGTTACGGAAATGCTGGCATACGAGCCATCCCATCCCCGCAAACATCACCCAGGCGATTTCAATCCAGAGTGGAATCTGGGTGAAAGAATCGAGAATCCCCATCGAAATGATGTTGACTCCCAGAAAAACAAGAATGCGACGTGTTGTGGTCACGAGTCGAAGCGCAGCTTCAAGCATCACCCATGCACACAAGGAGAACCAGATGTACGGCGTCATATGCAATATGAATTGCTCCGCTCGGTCTGTTAAAGAGCCATAAGGGATGTACACCGTATAATCGATCAGCGTTTTATGCAAAATGTAACCAACAACGACCGACTTGATCATCGCGCGATATATCGTTTTGAAGGGCAGAATGACCTCCAGCACACTGACTGCTGCAAGTGTCCATAACACCAGAGAAGTGGTCTCCGTGTACCACGATTCCTGCGTGAATGAAATCCACTGCATTCCAATGAGGAAAATCCAGAGCAATGACGCTGCATGATACCAGGATCGTTTGCCTGCAACATTTTCATTTCCTTTTGTACTCATACAGAACCTCCCCCCATCACCGTTGGAAGCTCCTGCAAGTGAGAAACAGTGAATGACCTCGTGCCTCTTCCACGCAACATGGCATTCCACTCGGCACTCCGGCGGGATTCACTGGTATCGATCAGAATATGACATGGAGTCATGCCCCGCGTATCGGCCCAGCGCAACAGTTCCATTATTTTTTCATCCTTCTGGGGAGAAATGACAACAAAATAAGCTCCCTGAGGCAGTTGACGTGCGATTCTTTCCACGCCGGGCAACAGATGGGTATCCTGACCGTTATATTGAATATCCACCAGATGATGCATCATCTTCTGTCGTTCCATCAGACTTTCACTGGGGGCCATGAAGGATGTCTGGTCTGACAATGTCAACAACCCCATCCCCATTCGTTCCCTGACACCATACTCCAACAGAGAGGCAGCCGTGGAAACGGCAATTTCAAATGCATCCCCATGTTCGTAACTTGATGCCAGCGCATCCAGAACCAGAATGGTTTTGGGCACAGACTCATGTTCAAACTCCTTGGACTTCCAGTTCCCTGTCTTTGCCGTTGCATTCCAGTGAATGCGGGAAAGTCGATCTCCGTATACGTAGTCACGTACACCATTGATCTGAGTGGTCTCTCTCCGTGAACGGGTTAACGCCGTCTGAGGACCGGATAACCGTGATTTTCGGTCGTAAAGCTGCCAATATGGAATAAATACCGTTCTTGGCAGGACGCGAAACTCACCTTTGGCCTTAAACTTTCCTCGATGTTCGATCAGTCCAAATATGTCCTCGCTGGCACATTCCGTTTCTGAAAAAACATACTTCCCCCGCTCAAGTGGTGGCGTCTGGAATGACAGCTCTCCATTACCTCGCATATTGGGAATCAAACTTTCCTTGAACGACCACGATTCTCCGTTATGCCGATGCAGCATTTCACGCACAACAACATAGGGAAGCGGGAGGAATCCCGGAATCGTCAGACTCAGCTGTACTTGAACCTGGTCACCCGCATGCAGCAATTCTTCGTGGTCTGGACCAGAAGATAACCTACGAACTCCTTGAGCGCGTCTTACCCCGCTAAATCCAGCAATGGCAAGGTACACACAGAGCAGGGTCACCATCGACAGCAACATAAGGGATGTCTTCCCGCCCTGAAACAAAACATAAGCCAGACAGCACATCCACACCATTGCGATGCTCCATACGCGTGGGTGGCGTAACCCTCTATTGACTGTTCTCAAAAGCGGCTTCATGAACTATTGCCCCATGGAGACGGGCACGCGTACTTGCTGGAGTACGGCATTCAAAACGGCCTCGGAACTCATACTGTCCAGTCTCGATTCGGGACGAAGCACAATACGATGAGAGATCACATAAGGGGCCATCGTTTTCACATCATCCGGAAGCACATAATCACGTTCCTGCAAGAAAGCAAAGGCTTTTACGGCCATCATGAACGATATGGCTGCCCGTGGGCTGGCACCCAGCAATACAGATGGGTGGGAGCGGGTTTGACGAACAACATCCAGCAAATAGTCCATAACCGGATCACCGATAAAGACCTCTCTAATCTCCTGTTGAATTGCAGAGATCTGATCCATATGAGTCACGGATTCAAGACGATCTACAGGCTGACCGAGCTGATGCTGTTTCAATAGGATTTTCTCAATTTCCTTATCGGGATAACCTAGACTTATTTTCAACATAAACCGGTCGAGTTGTGCTTCCGGCAAAGTATACGTACCTTCAAAATCAATAGGATTCTGAGTTGCACAGAGCATGAATGGATGTGGCAGATCATACGTATCACCATCAACGGTTACGCTGCGCTCCTCCATAACTTCGAGCAGAGCCGATTGGGTTTTTGTTGTGGCCCGGTTAATCTCATCAGCTAGCAAAATGTTGGTCATAACAGGACCTGGCCGGAAATAAAAACGCTCATCCTTCGGATGGAACACAGATACGCCCGTAATATCACTAGGTAAAATATCAGGATTACATTGAATACGCCGGTACTCACCACGCATGGATTTCGATAATGCCTTGATCAACTGCGTTTTGCCAGTTCCCGGTACGTCTTCAATCAGAACGTGCCCGCCTGCAAGCAAAGCTGTAAGTAAAAGTTGAATTTCAAAGGATTTCCCCATAATGCAGGATTCCAGATTTGAACGAACTGCGGATATGATTTGGATCGACTCTTTGCGCACAGGCATGTGGTCTAACCTCCTAAAAAAGCATACAGATTTCCTTTTATTGTACATGATCCAGAGTCACGAGTACACTCGAAGGAACTCACAATTTGTTTCCAGCCCGTCAGATTCACCGCAGTTCTCGCATGAATACGACAAAAAAGGCCCGGATAGAAGTTATCCGAAGCCTCTGCTGAATCGCAATATGTTCAAGTAGATTTCCCATTCTATGTTAGCCTTTTGGCCTAACCACCAATGCCGCGAGAAAAGAAAAGATGATCGCTGACGAAATTCCCGCCGCAGTCAGATCAAATATCCCCGTAATCACACCCAGCCATCCCTCTTTTTCCAGCTCCGTCAATGCCCCGTGCACCAAGGAATTACCGAAACTTGTGATGGGGATTGAAGCACCCGCACCTGCAAATTTAACCAAGGGGTCGTACAGGCCAAATGCATCCGCAAGCGCACCTGCTACAACAAGTGTGCTCATCGTATGTGCCGGTGTCAGTTTGACACCATCCATTAGAAGCTGTCCGACAACACAGATCAAACCGCCAACAATAAATGCCCACAAGAATTGCATTACCTTTATCCCTCCTTTTCTATGGCTACCGCATGAGCAATACAGGGAATACTTTCACCCTGCTGGTACGAAATCGGAGATAACAGCGCCCCCGTAGCAACGACGAGCACCCGTTTAAGATCACCCTTCTGCATCCGGTTCAAAATGTGACCATAGGTGACGGTGGCAGAACATCCGCAGCCACTTCCCCCGGCAACAACATAAGGCTGTTTCTCCCGATCATAGATCATCAGGCCGCAATCATTAAAAACCGTCTGTTCCATGGGAATGCCTTCTTTTTGCAAAAGCTCTTTCGTAATTGGCAGACCGACGGAAGCCAGATCCCCAGTCACAATGAGATCATAATAGCCGGGTTCCAATCCCGTATCCCTGAAATGAGAGATTATAGTGTCGGCTGCTGCTGGCGCCATGGCTGAACCCATATTAAAAGGATCTTTGATGCCCAAATCCATAATGCGTCCAATAGTGGCTTTGGTAACAACGGGACCATCACCAGTACGGGAGACCACACCACACCCTGATCCTGTGACGGTATATTGCGCATAAGGCGGCTTCTGGGAGCCATACTCCGTCGGATACCGAAATTGTTTTTCAACCGTACAGTTGTGGCTCACCGTTCCTGCAAGGACATAATCTCCAGCTCCAGAGTCAACAATCATGGACGCTAACGCTAACGTTTCCATGGAAGTAGAACAGGCTCCAAAGACACCTAGGTAAGGCACACCCAGTTTTCGCGCTGAAAAGGAACTGCTGATAATCTGGTTCATCAGATCTCCACCAACAAAAAATTGAAGCTCTTCCTTGGTGATATTTGCATTTACCAAAGCCAGCTGAGAGGCCTGTTCGAGCAGTTTGCGTTCTCCCTTTTCCCACGTTTTCTCGCCGATCTCGAGGTTGTCGTAGACATAATCGAAATCAGATGACAGTGGACCCTCGCCTTCTTCTGGTCCTACAACTGCGGCTTTACCGATGATCCGCGGACGATTCTCAAACTGCCATGTCTGGCGACCCAATCGTTTCACAGGTGCCCACCTCCAAATCCCAAAAAGGCGTAAACAATCCCTACGACAAATGCTGCCACGACACCAAACACGATAACGGAACCAGCAAGTTTAAACATGTTGGCCCCTACACCGAGCACCAGTCCTTCAGCACGATGTTCCAGTGCAGCAGAACACATGGAATTGGCAAAGCCGGTAACCGGCACAGCAGTTCCTGCTCCTGCCCATTGAGCCATTTTATCGTAAACGCCGAGACACGTTAGAATAACCGATATGAGAATCATGACCGCCACCGTAGGACTGGAAGCTTCCTTCGATGTCATGTCGAAACCGGCCATAAAAGCCTCTTGAATGGCCTGTCCAATCAAACAGACGGTACCCCCAACCAGAAATGCTTTGAGGCAATTTTTCAGGATTGGACGAGGTGGCTCATGTTTTTTTGCGACTTTTTTGTACTCCTTTTCATCCATGGACAGGGACGATGATTTTTTTTCGCTTCCGGATGCAGATTGAGCTGGCAAGATACAAGACCTCCTCTATGTGAAAATGGTTCAAAGCTACGGCTGAATGCCAATGTGTGTAATCCTATATTCATTGTTTGTTAATAATCGGAAGGTTATGTATCCGGCGACAGACAGTATATGTTTCCAACAAGATCATGTTGTGGAAGCAAGATGGGAATACGCCGGTTCTGAGGACTTTTAGATACGTTCTATAAATAAAGAAGAACAATCACGAGCAAGATAAAAAGAACGATAAACAGTACTTTTTCCGTGCCCTCTTCTGGAGGCTTCATTGGATATATAGCTCCTTCCTATAAACAGACAAACAAATATTGAAATAAAGAACTTCACAAAATGATGACATCTCCTCCATATATTCATATTCATTGAAGTGGCATCAGGACTGCGACTACAGCGGATAGAGTCATGAAACTTGGACACGGTAAGCGCCCAAAATATGCCTTAAATACGTGACATAAACATGGACAATCACTTGCGCAAGGTTCATACTGTAATGTGACCAGTGGTTAAATAACAAGTCCTCAGCACATTAAAGTGCATGTTCAAAAAGATAAAAGACTTTTTGAACTACATCTTAAAAGGACAACAGGCGGGTAGCCGTTCTACTGTGACCTGAAATACATACCAACAGAGGAGTTGTTGACACATGAATGAAAAAACGATGGATATGTTCCGTACGTTGACGGAATTTCCTTCCGCATCCGGTTTTGAACGTGAGCTTCGCGGCTGGATGAAAGATAAGCTTTCTGCTTATACCGATGAGTTCGTCCAGGATCGCCTGGGGAGTCTATTTGGTGTATTACGCGGGGAGGAATCCGGTCCTAAAGTTATGGTAGCCGGACACTTTGACGAAGTTGGTTTCATGACTACAGGCATTACGGAAACGGGTATGGTCAAATTCCGTCCACTGGGTGGATGGTGGAGTCAGGCTGTACTGTCTCAGCGATTGGAAATCATCACACCGGATCGTCGCATTACCGGAGTTGTAGGTTCTACACCTACACACTTGTTGGACGAGTCCCAGCGGAACAAACCTGTTGATCTGAATTCCATGTATCTCGATATTGGGGCAGACAACCGTGCGGAAGCAGAATCCTGGGGCATTCATCCAGGGATGCAGATCGTACCAATCTGTGAATTCACGCCGATGGCAAACCCGAAAAAAATCATGGCCAAAGCATGGGATAATCGTTACGGCGTAGGACTTGCACTTGAACTGGTTGAAGCGTTGCACAAGGAAAAACTGCCTAACACGCTTTACGCTGGTGCAACGGTTCAGGAAGAACTGGGGCTTCGCGGTGCACGTACGGCGGCCAATCTGATTCAGCCTGATATTTTCTTTGCACTTGACTGTAGCGCGGCGAATGATATGACAGGTGACAAACAGTCATTTGGACATATCGGAGAAGGCGCATTGCTTCGTATTTTTGACCCGGGTATGTTCACCCATCGCGGAATGGTGGAATATGTTCAAGATACGGCTTCATCCAATCAGATCAAAATGCAGTATTTCATCTCACCAGGTGGTACCGATGCAGGTCAAGTACACCTGAGTGGAATTGGTGTACCATCAACAGTTATTGGTATCTGCGCACGTTATATCCACACCTCTTCTTCCATCATTCATACGGATGACTACGATGCGGCCAAAGAACTGATCGTGAAACTGGTCAAAGGTCTGGATCGGACAACAATGAATACCATTATTAATAACGCGTAACAGTTGACAAGAGACCTCCTAACTATTCGGGAGGTCTCTTGTTTATATCCACAACTATATCCGTTGGACACATTTACACGAGAAAGGCTATTCTGTCATTCGGAGTGGCACGTGAAAATATTTTTTAGTTCAACGTACGTAGATTAATAGGTCGAACATTATAGGGAATTACACATAAGATACAATAACGGAAGATGAATTAAACACCAACCAGTGGGGGACCTGTTATGGCAGTGGGAAGGAACGGAAAATCAAATAAAGGTTCTAACAAAAAACCAAATGCTGCTAATACCCTCCTTAATGGAAGCCTTAAAGGGAAAAATCTCGAACTGATTGTAGCAGCGCTATTGGTGAGCGGAAAGTTGAGAGTGGATGCAGTCACGTTGTTTCGTGAGGCTACATTGGTTGTAGAATTGGTTGGTCAATATAAAACACTTCAAAAGGTCACACCCTCCAATTCAGACAAACTGGTACAATTCCTGGATGAAACTGGCGGCGATATGACGCTTAATGATGTTATACAGGCATTTCAACAGAGAATTAATTCCTAAACGCCAAGAAATGAGGTTGAAGTGATGTCTGACTTTGACGGAAATGGGTTCGCTGAGCTACTGATCATTGTCATTCTTGTTGTTTTATTTGTATTTGGTTCTTCCGATATTGACGACCTTACTGATTCACCATCTTAATCCTGAATTGGCTAGGTTATTACGATCCATTCATTATGAAATGCATACCTATAAACGCCAGCCCACAATATGCAGGCTGGCGTTTATAGGTATGGCTACAGAAATAGCGGCGAGAATGCAATCCAGGCCAAAATAAGGGTAAGCACAATGCAGACATTCTCTACAACGGCCCCACGCTTGGTCCCTGTACTCATCAGATCCACCCGTATGCGCCACTTGAGCGGTGGTAACGGACGAATCCCCCGATTGGTTAGTGAATCGGCCAACAGATGCATCGCATATGCCGTGCCTCCCGCTACCCAGATCTCCGGTCCCTGCTGCTGGGTCGTGCTGTAAAGTAAGCCGGCCCATATCGCAGTTCCATATAAGGTATGCGTCAATCCCCTATGAGTTAGCGTGGTGCACAGCATAAGCAGGCTACCTGCAATCAGATTCCACGGGGCAAATGCGTGACCGTAAAACACCAGTCCGAGTCCAATCGCAAACATCAACACTTTGCGAAGCGAACGCGAAGGCAGGAATGACACAAGCGCAATGAGGATCGCAAGCAACAGGTTCCATGGTTTGGCATGAACATAAAAGTACACAAAGACAGCTGTAGGCAACAGAATCGTCTGTAATAACCTGATCAGACTGTTAGGCAAGGCTCTGGATACCAGCAGCGAATTTGGCTCATCGATGTCAGGCAATAACGAACCAATCAGAGCAACCGTAACGGCCGGCGCAGTCACCGGCATACCGGCCAACTGCAGAACAGAAAGCGACACGCCTGTCCCGATAATGAGGTGGGATCTTCCCATCATGATGCAAAAACGTCCTTTCGAAGAAATCGGGAACAATACGGCCCTGTTCCGATTTTACAACGAAAACAAAATAAGAACAATAGTTCGCATTTCTTATTTTAGTGACGATCAATTTGTCAACAACACGATACGGGAATGCCTATCCTTTCATACAACACGGCTTCACACGCCATCTCCGTACCTTTCCGACAACAGAACGGCAGATTCCAGACTGGTCATTTGTAGTGCAGCAGTACGTGCCTTAGCAAAAGCCTCTCTCGCCAGATCTGACAAAACCTGTCCCGGAGGCATCTCCAGAAAAAGTCTTCCTCCCAGTTCATAAATTAGCGTGGACACCTCATCCCAACGAACGGGATGTGCAATGTTGGTTGCAAGATCCTGTCCAATGTCATTGGCCGTCCGCAGTACACGTCCTCTGACGTTGCCCGCGTAAGGAATAAGAGGTTCATTCATTTGAATATGACCGATGACTTCCGTTAACTTCAAGGAAACGGGGTCCAGCAGCTTGCAGTGGGAAGGCACGTTCATATTCAGCCGTATGCCTTTGCGGGCTCCGTTCTTAAGACATGTAGCGAGCACCTTGTCGATGGCCTCCAGTTTGCCTGCGATCGAAATCTGGGTAGGTGCATTCAGATTCGAGATGTACACCGGATTCTCTTCAGTATGAATCTGATTCACCACAACCTCTACCTCACGCCGAAGAAGTCCGGTCACAACGCCCATGCCATAACCTTCGGGGTAAGCTGTCATCATGCCTTCACCTCGTAACCGGACCAACGGCAACGTGTCCTTGAGCGTTATTGCACCCGATATAACCGCTGCCGCAAAAGCCCCAGCAGAATGACCCGCAACATAGGCCGGCTTCACGCCTTCCTCCAATAGGGCCCGAGCCACAGCAACGCCGCTGATACATAATGCCAGTTGTACGTGGTCGGTTGTTTCCAGTGATGCCTGTGTGTCCAGTTCCAGCACGTCCATGTTCAGAATCTCACTGGCCTCATGCAGTGTCGCCTGAATTGCCGGATGAGAGGGTAATTCATGGAGCATGCCTGGACGCTGGGCTCCCTGACCAGGGAATAAGAAGACTACGCTCATTCCATTTCTCCTCCCTTATTTCGAAATCTCCCATGGATCATTCGTAAGTATAGGACCTGAGCATGTTTTTAACATCACCTTCGAGCCCCCTCTGGCCCACTCCGCCAGCGAGAACGATCCTGCCGCAGTTTCTGCCTGAATATCCAGCCGAACTCCGCTCCATTTATCCGAGATGCTCAACGGTGAAGTTAGCTTTGCCAGCAATTCTGTTGCCTGCTCAGGTGTAAGTCGTTCGGGTAAACGAAGAATCAGATCCAGATCGCTTTCCGGACGTGTGACCTCTTGCCCTGTAGCCAGCTCAAATCCAACACTGCCTCCCGGACCCCAGATCCGTTCCGTCCTGCTCCAGAGTTCAGCAACCTGCTGTAGCATACCGATCGCAGGAATATTCCAACGTTCCTCCGGGAGGTTATACCATGCTTGATCTGCCACCAGCTGCTCAGGGCTTACCCTGGCAATTACATCGTCCGGCGAGATGGAAGCGGCCCAGCGTAAATGCCGCGCTGGCCCTCGAACACCAACTGGAATGTTCCCCGCCGTCTGTTCTGCCCTGCGAACTACAACCCAAGGGTTTTTCCTCATCGTAGTGGTGACCCACGCTGGAACCGGCTGCTCTCCTCTCAGCACGGCATTCCCGTGAATCTTTAACAGGTCATGCACTTGAAAAGATCTAGCTATTGGTTCCACTGTTCCTTCAGCAGCTTGCGCACATGAACGGAAGCTGCACGACCAGACTGAGCCGCCTCGGAGGTCAGACGGGAACGGAGGTCCACCGGGGACTGACGTATTTCCTGTATGGTATCCGTAAGAATACGCTGAACCTTCTCTACATCAGACGGACCGGGTGAGGATGCGTTAATCCCATCGACCAGTTGGTGTAGGGCACCCAATTTGGCAAAAGACTGCACATCATATGCCGCCCCTGGCACTTTGGTCGCTGCTTCATTAAGCTCATCAATACTGCGACGAGTGATGCGCGCGGCAGATTGTTTGGACATGACCTGAACCGTAACCTCTGGGTCATTGAATGCGATAAGGCGATTGGACTGCATTCCGTGTGCCAGGAAAGCACCGGAGATCGCGTTGCCCACAATCAGGGCAATCACCGGATGGCCTGCTAATCGAGCCGATGCATAAGCATCTGCTGCTGCTGCGCAAGCCAGGTGTATGCCTAGCAGTTCCTCACGATAACCATAGGCCTGACTTGGTACATCAACGATGGCTACAATTGTACGGCGCTGACCATCTTGATCTGCTTCCATGGCTTCACGCACGTAAGCTGCAATACTCCAGCCCTCGTCCAGCCCCACTTCGCCGTTGCGGGCACGAACAAATCTGGCATTGGGATCAGGAACAACCGAGATAAATCTGACGTTTTCCTCACCGATCCGTCCATCTGCGCACAGCACAGAAGGGGCTTCTCCCTGTCTGATATCGCCATGATCCGCCAGCAGGTTAAACCACTTTTCTCCCCGTGTACCTGACGCATTGGAAATGGAGGCCCATCCTTGACGAAGCTGCTCCAGCTTCTCTGCGCCCGTCTCGTCCCTGTGATTCTTCCACAACTCGCGCACATCTTCCGGCTTGAGATTCTCAGCGCTGCCAATCTCGGCAAGCAGATGCTGATAGAGCTTCACTTGTGCGCTCCGGTTTATTTTTTTGACACCTTGCTCGAATGAATCCCGAATGGCTTGTTTAATCTGGCCGATATCATCTTCAACCAACTGATCTGCAAATCCGGCTTCAACACGCTGTTTACCACCCACCATGGACCAGATCTTTTGTTTGTCACCCGAATCGAGTTCGGCGATCCCTGCCTCTTGTTCAATAACCTCGGACCCGTTCAGCTGCATGCGGCCCTGACGTGTCATGATTAGATGACTGGACAAACCTGCTGCACAGATTGACATCCCGCCGTAACAGCCAATCATCCCCGAGATCACACTGACGACAGGTGTATGCGGACGCAAAGCAACAATCGCTGCGCCAATCTCGGCAATAGCCAGCAGACCATAATTCCCCTCTTGCAGACGTACCCCGCCGGTTTCAAGCAATAACACGGGACGTGTCGGCACACCCTGTTCATGATCCTGCAACGCCAGCTCCAGAGCCCCGGCGATTTTGGCACCACATACCTCGCCTATACCGCCCCCCTGGAATGCACCCTCAAGCGCAATCACAACAGCAGGTTGTCCATCAATGGTTCCCCGAGCAGTAACTACACCATCATCACTTTGCGGGACGATGCCCTGAAGCGGAAGATGGGGGGATTCCACACGCTGAAACGGATCAATCAATTCGCGGAATGTGCCTTCGTCCAATACCGACTTGGCACGATCACGCGCACGCAGCTCAATGAAGCTCTCTTTTACCGCCATCCATTCTGCCTTATTGTTCATTGGTCAGCACCTCCATCGCTTGGGCCAAACGCAGATTCACAACACCCGGCGTTGCGCCGAAATCATTGATTTGGATCGATACCGCCACGTCGTGCTTTTGAAAAAAACGGTCCAATCCTGCCCGCCATATATCGCCAAATCCTTTGGCCGTTGTTCGGATCTCGACATGTGCCTGCCCGTCCGCAGACGGTTCCATCAACAGCTCCAGATCTCCTGAACCAGCTACCCCTACATGGGCTTTACCTTCCAGCTTACGTGATGTTTTATAATTAAAAGTCATGGTTTCCATGGTGTCCTGCACCTCCAAATTGTTTCTGTTATAACTGACTCGTTGCGAGCGGACATGCACCAAGCTCGGTTGACGCACTCTGATCTATGCGGTCGAGAAACAAGACCGCAGCCAGCAAGTCCGCGCTTCCGCCAGGGGAAGCGCCGATGCCAACAAGGCGGCTGCCCAGTTGTTCCAGGGCAGCCATGCCTTCCGCGGTGCCGCTGCCTCCCAGCGACAGCACGGTGGCGGCACCGCTTCTTGCGGCGGCGAGGGCTTCGTGCCCGCCGCGGTGCAGCAGGCAAGTATCTTCGAGACTTGCCATGATGGCCAAAAGCGCATCCAGACGCGCCTGCGTCTCTGTGCGCCCTGCACTCCGGGCTGCGCGTAGCGCTGGCAGCCCGATGTCCACGACGTGCGGGAAGCCTGCTTCGGCTTCTTCCCGCGCGCCGCGTGCGCCGTAGCGGCGCTGCACACGCTGCCCGTTCGACGTCCGCTGCTGCGGAGCATGCCGGTCGGGCAGCCTGGCAAGCGCCCCGGCGACGGCTGCAATCTCAGCCGCGCTATGGCCGGGCCCACTCACCGCGGCAGCGCCGGTGAGCAACCCAAGTGCCCACACAGCTCCGCGATGTGTGTTGGTCCCGCCTGTGGCTGCGAGCATGCTGGCTTCGCCGTCACGCCCAATCGCAGCCAGGCGTTCACGCAGCGATTGATCCGCAGGCTGTGCCCATCCTGCCTCACCCATCGCTGTAAAGGCAGGCCGCAGCGCCCGTGCCGAGCGGCGCATCAGCTCCACGTTCAGATCTGTATGTGCGCCATTGTCACGCAGATCTACAAGCCCCGGTTTTGGCGTCAACTCCGCCTCATCAATCAACGCCTGCACGGCCAGTTCACCGAGCAGCACGCCGCATCTCTGTGCTGCCGAACTGGCCCAAGCCAGCTTCATTGGCTTCAAGTCCTGCCACATAGAGACAGGTGTATTCCTCTTAGGGCTTACCAACTGCGGAACTTGGATGGTGGATTGTACAGTCCACCGGACCATTCCACCAACTCCTCGACACTTTTGGCCGCCAGAAGCGACCGTTTGGCATCCGTGCGGCGAATGTCCAGTTGTTCCGGGAACGCAATCAGTCCATCACTGATCAGACGTTCATTCAAGCTTGCATCATGAGCCTGTCCGAGCGGAGTAACACCGGCAACCGCCGCGAGTGCAAGTTTGCGTTCTTCAATGTTCTGTGCCTTGTACAGATAGGCAATTCCCTCTTCCGTCACCACATGTGTTACATCCTCACCGTAGATCATGACAGGTGCAATGGGCAGATGCGCTTCCTGACCGACATGAATGGCATCCAGGGAATCTACAAAGGTTGGCCGCTCTCCGTTCTGGAATGTTTCCACCATCTGTACGACCAATTTTTTACCCCGAACCAGCGGACCATCTCCATTCATCATGTTCAGCCAGGCTTCGGTATCATGTCTGCGTCCATGTGGATCATGTCCCATATTGGGCGCGCCGCCAAATCCACTGAGACGACCGGAGGTCACCGTTGATGAGTTGCCCTCGGGATCGATTTGTAATGTTGAACCAATAAACATATCTACTGCATACTGACCTGCCACTTGGCAGAGTGCACGGTTAGAACGCATGGAACCATCAGGTCCTGTGAAAAATACGTCCGGACGAGCCGCTGTATACTTCTCCATCCCTACCTCGCCGCCAAAAGAATGGATACTTTCAATCCAGCCACTCTCAATTGCCGGAATTAATGTGGGATGGGGATTCAGCGCCCAGTGTTTGCATATTTTGCCGCGCAGTCCAAGTGACTCCCCGTAAGTCGGAAGCAATAATTCAATTGCCGCTGTATTAAACCCAATGCCGTGGTTCAAAGATTGAACATTATGTTTGGCGTATATACCTTTGATCGCCATCATGCCCATGAGAATATGAGTCTCTTTGATCTGGCGCGGGTCCCGTGTAAACAGAGCTTCCAACTGATACGGCCGATCCGATTCAACAACCAGATCTACCCATGCGCCAGGAATATCTACCCGTGGAACCTCATCCACCAGTTCATTCACTTGCACGATGACGATTCCGTTACGGAAGGCTGCTGCTTCGATAATGGTTGGCGTTTCCTCCGTATTGGCTCCGGTGTACAGGTTCCCCTGACGGTCTGCTTTATCCGCCGCCACGAGCACCACATTTGGAATCAAATCAATGAACAGTCGACCATATAACTCCAAATAGGTGTGAATCGAGCCAATCTCGATACTGTTATCCTCAATCATCTGCGACATGCGGAGACTTTGTGAACCCGAATAGGAAAAGTCAAGCTTGGAAGCGATCTTTTTTTCAAAGATGTCCAGATGATCCGGACGTGAAATACTCGACATAATCATGTGTAACTGATTGACCTTCTCCGGATCGACCTGAACAAGTGCAGCGGACAAAAAACTGGCCTGTTTCTGATTATTTCCTTCCAGTACAACACGATCACCCGGTCGGATGAGCAACTCAAGTGCATTTACAATTTGCTCTGTCGGCAGTACCTTTCCCTTAAGTAAAGACTCTACCTTCTGCATTCTGTTATGTTTCTCATCTCTTCTGGTCGTCCAGCTTGATGGGCCCAAGGGCTGTTGCTGCTGTTTGGTCGTACTCATCTCTGACCAGCCTCCCTTAACTATGATTTAATGTTCATCTGCCATTTGGTTTCATTATCATGTTCTCTAATTCAATCTGAAATTCGTTCATTCACATGCGGTACAGGTTTTATTTTACTCCTCACATTAATAATGTATAATATATAGTTATACATATATACATAACCAAATTGATATGGATGGTGATTGACATGGATTTACTTCAACTTCGTTATTTCTGCAAAATCGCCCGGCTGGAGCACATTACACGAGCGGCAGAAGAACTGCACGTCTCCCAGCCAGCTTTGAGCAAAACGTTGAAACTGCTGGAACAGGAATTAGGAACCGAATTATTCGATCGAACAGGAAAGTTCATCCGGCTGAACAACTATGGTCGTGTATTTCTGAAATATGCCGAGCAATCTCTTGAAGCACTCGAAAATGGAAAACGGGAACTTGCGGATATGTCATCTGGTCAGGCAGGCGATATCCGTCTTGCATTCCCTGTAGGCTCTCACGTGGTTCCCGCCCTGTTATCCCGATTCAGACAACAATATCCGGATATCACATTTACGTTAATCCAGCATTTTGGTCCTTCTGATCCTCCGAGGTTTGATCTCTGTATCTCTTCGCTGCCCTTGCAGATTCCCCGAGTGGAGAGCTTACCTCTTCTGACAGAGGAACTGTTCCTGGCTGTGCCCGCTGACCACAAGCTCGCCGGGAAAACATCCATCCGACTGGAAGATGCAGCTGAGGAACACTTTGTCACGCTACGCGCAGGGAACGACCTTCGTGAACGAACCGACAGCCTGTGCCGGATTGCCGGTTTCAATCCGAAACGTATTTTCGAAAGTGATGATCCGGCAACCGTACGTGGACTCATTCGCGCTGGACTTGGTATTGCACTTGTTCCCGCGGTATCCTGGGACGGATCTGTGGGTGAACATGTACGATTGATTCGGATTGAACAGCCTGTATGCGAACGAACGATTGGGATTTCCTGGTTGGAAGATCATTACCTGTCCAAAGCTTGTCTGATTTTTCGCGAGTTTACGGTCGCTTATTTCCGTGAGCTGGCGCTGGCTGATGCCCCTGGTGATTCCTCGCTCTGAGAAGTCGCATCACTGCCTTGCACAATTTCTCAATGTAATACACCATCGTGAAGGCTAGAATCGCAGTGCAAATCAGCAAAAACACGATGCTGATGCCGAGCGGCATCTCCTTCACATAACTGCCCATCATCCAGATCGTCAGATTCAGTGCAAAATAACTGGCGAGATATGCCCGAAACGCATATTTGGCAATCCAGCGAAAAGCAGGCAGGAATCGGACATTCATACGAATCAGTCCCGTTGCACCAGCGTACAGGAGCAAGATTAGCGCCATGTTAAACAGCACCATCGACGGTTTCAGATACGAAGACTTCAACAAATTCATATCCTCAAATCCATAAGCAAACAATTCCCGGTTCACCCAAATAAACAACAGCACACCGATGGGCAGCAGTGCCCACTTCATTTTGTCCAACCAGACAAGGCAAACTTCCTTATATATGGATGTACCCATTCCCAGCAATGCAAATAGTCCATACATGGCAAAGATTCGATCCGTGTAGACCAGATCGGGATGCAAAAGATCCAGCAGAACATATCGGTCATAGAGCAGAATCAGAATGGCATACACGATGATGGATACTACCCATGCCACAGCTGCTTTTTTTCGATTCCGAATCATGAGCAGAGCCAGTGCAGTCACCAGCGGAATGAGCAAATGATATTGGAACATCATGACCGTATACCACAAATGCGGGGCTGCCGTTCCCAGCAGAAAGGCTTGTACAACATCCCCCACCTGCTCATATCCGCCTGCATTCACCGTTAATATATATACGGTAGTCCAGAAGAGATAAGGCCCGATGATCTCTTTGGCTTTATGCCATACATAGTGTCCATACTTTACGTCTCGCAGTTGTGCCACATCATACAAAATGGCAAAAATAAAGGCAGGTGCCGAGAACTTCGCCAGATTGTACAACATGCCAATCTCTATTCTGTGAGATACATCGGGAAACTGCTTTAAGAGAACCGACAGGATCAGCTGCATCATCACAGCAGTTACTGCAACCGCTTTAATAATCTCCGGCTGTGTTGCAGCCGGTGAGGTATCGTCCATTCTTTTTACACCCATAGGTGATCTCCTTTCAGCCATGTCAACACAATGAGAATTCACGTCCCCATCTTCACTTCTGAAACTTCATTAAGCCCTAGTAGTGTGTTTCGTGTTAGCAAAAAAAATACCAAATTTTGAAAAGATCATATCGACGCGTCGTTATGCCTCGTAGTATATGCCTTGATTAATCAGCCTGTATAATATCCATTTGGATATGTATATATGTCGCTCTGGAAATATATATAAAAATCTGTGACCGGGATCACACCAACGAATAGTTGACTGAACTATCTTTATTAGTGAATTAAATCACATAAACTGTCGTCAACTACTTGTATAATTTCAAATATAAACCACTAAAATTTTGAGTAATGTACAGCGTCTATTCAAGGAGGCATACACACATGAACGGAAAAAAAGAGAACCTCATCATCATTGGTAACGGTATGGCAGGAATCAGTACTGTTGAACAAATTCTGAAATTAACTACGCGATTTGATATTACCGTTTTTGGCACCGAGCCCTATCCTAACTACAACCGCATTATGTTGTCGTACGTACTGGAAGGAAGCAAAACGCTGGACGATATCGTGCTGAACGACCTTCACTGGTATGAAGATTACGGCATTACATTGCACACAGGCACAACGGTTACACGAATCGATGCCGAGACACATGAAGTTGTAACTGAAGATGGAACTCGCGTTCCTTACGACAAAATCATCATTGCAACAGGCTCCAACTCCTTTATTCTCCCCGTACCGGGGCATGACAAAGAGGGTGTTGTCGGTTTCCGTGATATCGCCGATTGTAATGTCATGCTGGAAGCTGCTAAGCAGTATAAACGAGCGGCCGTTATCGGGGGCGGTCTGCTGGGTCTTGAAGCTGCCAAAGGTTTGGTACAACTCGGCATGGAAGTTACCGTAGTGCATCTGATGGAAGATCTGATGGAGCGTCAGCTTGATCCGCAAGCTTCAGCCATGTTGAAGGCAGAACTCGAACGTCAGGGTATCCGGTTCAAAATGGGTGCGCAGACTTCCGAACTGCTGGGTGGCGAACGGGTTGAAGGAATTCGTTTTGCAGATGATACGGTTCTGAATGTTGATTTTGTGGTCATGGCTGTAGGCATTAAACCCAATACGGCTGTAGCCCGCGAAAGCGGTATGGAAGTCAACCGGGGTATTGTCGTGAATGACTATATGCAGACTTCACTTGAGAATGTGTATTCGGTCGGGGAATGTACAGAGCACCGCGGGGTATGTTACGGCCTCGTTGCCCCATTGTTCGAGCAAGGCATGATTCTCGCGAAACATATCTGCGGAGTTGAGACGGCTCCGTATGAAGGTTCTGTGGTATCCACGAAATTGAAAATTTCGGGTGTGGACGTGTTTTCAACTGGTGAATTCATTGACAGTCCTGAGCACACCGTCATTTCGCACAAAGACGACTGGAAACGGACTTACAAAAAAATTCTGCTCCGCGATAATAAAATGGTTGGTGCCGTTCTCTTTGGTGACATTACGGATTCTGCCGAATTGCAGAAACTGATCAAACAACAGGCCGAAATGACCGAAGAATTGTATGGTTCACTCATGGGTACAGACTGCGGCGGTCATAAGAAAACCACCTCTGTAGAAACGATGGCTGAAGACGAGATTGTCTGTGGCTGTAACGGTGTAACCAAAGGAACGATTGTTGATGTCATTACCAATCAAGGACTAACCAGCGTAGATGAGATCAAAGCCTGTACAGGTGCAACACGCTCTTGCGGTGGATGTAAACCAGTTGTGGAACAGATTCTGCAATATGTACTTGGTGACAGTTTCAGTACTGGAGCCAAACAGGGCATCTGCGGATGTACTTCCATGGGACGGGATGAGATTGTAGCTGAGATTCGTGCAAAGGGATTACAAACAACCAAAGAAGTCATGAATGTTCTGGGCTGGAATCAACCTGAAGGTTGTTCCAAATGTCGTCCGGCAATCAACTATTACCTTGGCATGATCGCACCGGATACTCACGAAGACGAAAAGGAATCCCGTTTTGTTAACGAACGTATGAACGCGAATATTCAAAAGGATGGAACGTATACGGTTGTACCTCGGATGTACGGCGGGGTGACTACTCCAGCGGACCTCAAACGCATCGCTGACGTTTCAGTCAAATATGATGTGAAAGCAGTCAAAGTTACTGGCGGTCAGCGTCTCGACTTGATTGGTGTTAAAAAAGAAGATCTGACTAAAGTCTGGGCTGAACTGGATATGCCTTCAGGTTATGCATACGCCAAATCGCTGCGTACGGTCAAAACATGTGTCGGCTCCCAATTCTGCCGATTCGGTACACAGGATTCCATGGCCATGGGCGCTCGCATCGAACGTAAATTCGAACGTCTGGATCTGCCAGCCAAGTTTAAATATGCCGTCAACGGTTGTCCACGGAACTGTGCAGAGGCATGTACCAAAGATATCGGTATCGTTGGTAACGACGGAGGCTGGGAAATCTTCATCGGTGGTAACGGCGGTATTAAAGCAAGACTTGCTGATTCCTTATGCAAAGTGAAAACAGATGAAGAGTTGATTGAACTGTGCGGAGCCATCATGCAATATTACCGCGAGACAGGTAACTATCTGGAACGGACTTCCGAGTGGGTGGAACGCATGGGTCTGGAGCATATTCGTTCGGTTGTCGTGGATAACCTGGAGGAACGCAAAGCGTTGATGCAGCGGATTGAATTTGCACTTGAGCATGTTGAAGAACCTTGGCAAAAAGCGATTCGCAATGAGGAAGGCGAAAGCAAAATGTTCCATGGAATCGAAGTATCGGCTCGTCCATAAGCAAGCTTGCAGGATTAATACTGGAGAATGTTAAATAGATAAGGAGTGGTTTAAGATGACGACAAAACAATCAGGCATCTACTTCCCCGCCGGAGTAGTTGAAGAATTCCTGCCACGAATTGGAAGAGTAGTTGAGATTCGGGACCATCAGCTTGCTGTCTTTCGTGCATCGGATGGCACCATCTTCGCCGCTGATAATCACAACCCCCACCCCAAGGGTGGGCCGCTGGCAGAAGGCATCGTGTCCGGACATTATCTGTACGATCCGCTGTATGATTGGAAAATTGACTTGACTACCGGTGTTGTGCAAGCACCGGACAATGGGCAAGTGCAGATGTATCCGGTGAAGGTAGAGAACGGCCAGGTCTGGATTGAAATATAGCTCCATCGAAACGTTCAAAGATTGATGCAAAATAATGGGGGAAACCGTGATGTATACACCAAGTGTTGAGGGAATTATTGAAGCTGCGGTTAAAAAACGGGATCAGATGAACTCAAATCTTTCACGCTACATGGTTGCCGCCTTAATGGCGGGTGCCTATGTAGGGCTTGGCATCGTACTGATCTTCAGTATTGGTGCCCCGCTCCTTGCGGCACAGTCACCACTGCAAACCATGTTAATGGGCATGTCCTTCGGACTCGCCCTCACGCTGGTCATCTTTGCCGGATCGGAACTATTTACAGGCAACAACATGTTTTTCACCATGAGCACGCTCGCAGGCCGGACCACAGTTAAAGATACACTGAAAAACTGGGGACTCGTCTTCCTCGGCAACCTGCTAGGTGCGATCCTGCTCAGCCTGCTTATTGTAGGCAGCGGCCTGTTCAAAACGGCTGCGCCTGAACATCTTTTATTTGTCTCTTCTGCCAAAAAGATGGCCGCTCCCGTATCGGAGTTGTTCTTCCGCGGCATTCTCTGTAACTGGCTCGTCTGTCTGGCGATCTGGATGGCAGCTCGCACAAAAGAGGATATCGCCAAAATTGCTCTCATCTGGTGGTGTCTGTACGCCTTTATTGCAAGTGGGTATGAGCACAGTGTTGCCAATATGACTTTGCTGTCCTTGTCCTGGCTGTTGCCAAACCACCCGGATACCATTACTCTGGCGGGCTGGTTTCATAACATGATCCCAGTGACGCTTGGTAATATCATCGGCGGTGCCCTCTTTGTCGGAATGGCGTACTGGTATACTTCACCGGTACGTAAAAAAGCATAATTTTTTATTCAACTGAACTTATGTAGCACTAGGTAACACAACATCTACACACTAAAGCCACGATGGATGCTGAACTCACGTTCAATCACACATCGTGGTTTTTTATTGTTTGTTGATAACCTGCGTACTCTCTCGTACGTTCCCTTTCATCCTCTCGTCCTTCTATAGAATTAAAACTTCATTTTACCTTCGTCGCTATCCGCGTTAATCCACAGTTGACATAACTGGCGTATAGTCGATGGATACTCACACTTATACTCAACCAGCAAAGGATGAACGCTTATATGGGAATTCACACATACTTCAGGTCACTAAACGATCTTGAACGTATTATTCGTACACCTGGCAAATTCAAATTCGAAGAACACAGCGTATCCGCCCATTCCTGGAAAGTGGTACAGTACGCCAAAACGCTCGCAGATATTGAGGAGCAGCATGGAGTCACCATTGATTGGAAGAAGTTATACGAAATTACGAGCAGTCATGATTATGGCGAAATCTTCATCGGTGATATCAAAACACCAGTCAAACATTATTCACTGGAGCTGCGATCGATGCTGCAAAAGGTGGAAGAAGGCATGGTTGAACATTTTATTAATGAAAATATTCCTGAAGAGTTCCAGCCTATTTTCCGCAGACAGCTGCGTGAGGGTAAAGACCAATCGGTTGAAGGACTGATTCTCGAAGTCGCAGACAAGATGGATCAGGTATATGAAGCCTTTGCCGAACTCCAACGTGGCAATACGGAGAAAGAATTTATCGTTATGTACCGTTATGCCTTGGTCAAAATCAAAAATATCGACCTCCACTGTGTGCAGTATTTCCTGGAACAGATTCTCCCCGACATGATTGAAGAAGGTATCCGCTCCCCGTTTGATATTCGCAAAATAACCGAAGAAGCTCTGGCCCAGTGATCAGCTCAAGTCAACATGGTTCTCATCATCCATGGACAGGGCTTTTTTTCGTTCCTGCAATTGCAGTCGGTACTCGCTAGGGTACATGCCCGTTTTGTTTTTGAAAATCCGGCTGAAATAGTGGGAATCACTGTACCCTACCGCTCCACCAATGGTCTTGATATCCATATTCTCGTGTGTGACGAGCATACGCTTCGCTTCATTAATCCGCAGACCTGTCATATATTTCAGCGGAGTCTCGCCCGTTACTTTCTTAAAACACTTTCCCAGATAGTCCACACTAAAATGCATCTGTCCTGCCATGTCCTGGAGTGTAATCTCATGCATGTAATTCTGCTTCAAATACAACTTAACGGCCTCTGCGATATCCTCCGGCTTCACCTGTTCATCCAGCACGGCACTGATATGGGCAAGCGAATCCACAGCGCTCCCAAGCTTCAATTCCATCGCATCCAGCAGTGTCCGAAGCTGTTCTTCCGATAATGGTTTGAGCAGATAATCCTCCACCTTGTAACTGATCGCCTGCCGCGCATATTCGAATTCATGATAACCACTCAGAATGACAATTTTCACATGCGGATAGGCAAAATACAGATGTTTGGCGAGTTCCAATCCATTCATTACCGGCATCTGTATATCCGTTACAACCAGATCAGGTACGGATTGTTCAATGAGCTGTAACGCTTCCTGACCGTTCCGCGCCTCACCAATCACCTCGAACCGGGTGTCCAACTCTCTGAATTTGCGTGAGACATTCCGGCGAATCAGGGCTTCATCTTCCACAATAATCGTTCTATATTTGATTGTCATGGGTTCAGTCATGCTCCTTTCGAATGGAACCACCTATGGTAATCTGGACACCGCCGGAAGGCTTGTTTGTAATCAGCATGTGGGCTGCCGTGCCATACCATAATTTCAATCGGACCCATATATTCTTGAGTCCCATTCCGTTAATTTCAAGGTCAGGCATACGCTCCCACTCCTGTGATTGTTCGATGTAATGCATGATCTTGGCAAGTGCTTCTGGTTCCATGCCAGGCCCGTTGTCTTCCACGTGAATCTGCCAGGTCTGCTGTACCGCATCCATATCTCCAGTAATATTCAGTTTCCATGGAGGGGTATCGCCCAGTCCATATTTCATGGCATTTTCGAGGAGTGGTTGTACCATCAGCATCGGAACCTGAATAAGCTGCATTTCTTCCGAAATATGAAACTCGTAGTGCAGATCATCCTCGAACCTAATCTTCATACACTCCAGATATCGCTCACAATAATCCAGTTCTTGGGACAGTGGAACCCCATTCTTTCCCGGAGTAGAAATATAACGCAGCATAGACGCAATATTGGCGCAGAACGCAACAATCTGCTCATTCATGCCTTCTTCCGCCATGATGCTGATATTTGTGATGTTGTTATAGAGAAAATGCGGGTTCATCTGGGATTGCAGAGCCAGTAATCTTGCTTCTGTCTCCTGAGATTTCATCGCCAGCCTGTCCTGAAAAGACTGCACAAGCTGTTGATTCAGCCGGATAAACGTATCATTCAGCTCATCCATCTCCCGGATAGAACCGGGATGCTCCAGTTTGAACAACTGACCGGATTCCTGTCCCGATAACAGATCATTCTCACCCGTTTTCTGAATAATGCGCTGCAAACGATGCAGCGGCAAAGTGACCCGTTTGGAAATCAGATACGAGAGAACCAGAATCAGCATGAGAGTAGCTAGCGTGGCACCGATAAACATCACAGCCATCCGGTTGAGACTGGCGAAAAGGGACTGTTTGGACTGCATGACAATAACGGTCCATCCCGTCTCCTGTGACGTCATGTACGTCATCATTTGTTTGGACTGACTCAAAGGATCGGTGATCTCCTGCATCGTATCCGGTGGAAATGAAAGATTCTGAATCAAGTCCACATCATCGAAGTGGCTAGCTTGAGAAGCATCATCAACCGAAGAAAGTGGATACAACCGTGTATTTTGTTCATCCACTACATAGATCCGAAGATCATCGTTACTCGCCTGTAAATCATTCAAATGCTGGAACAGGGTTCCGGCATCCTGCAAAATCTCAACAACACCCTGGCTGACATAGTTGCCATCTTTGTACACCCGAGTAAGGGAAATGTAGGATTGATCTGATTTCCCCTCACCTGTTGGCATGGGCAAAGCTCCCCCCTCTAACAGTTGAATCACCCGCCAGCCGCTCCGCTCCCAGGTTTCCTTGTACCACGGTCGCTTAGTCAGATCCACAGACAGTTGACCGTTGAATGCACCCGCTCCCAGCATCTTGCCATTTACATCATAGATATTGGCCTGTTTGGCTGTATTGGAGCTGCTAATGATCGCGAGAATGACATCAATTAGTGTGGTTGTATCCTTATACAATGCCGGATCACTCGTCATTGTCTGCTCGCTATCCTCCGCTGGTGCCAAGTAGTGACTGAAGTGTTCTTTGACCAGATTGGAGTACACGATATTCATGGAGAAGTTGTTCATTTTCACCACTTCCTGATCCAGGTTACTGACGATTGACACCCCCAGTTGTCTCTGTTGTTCTTCACTTCGATGACGAATGTCACTTGCGAGAAAAACATACAGAAGCCCCGCCACAATCAGCGAAAAGATAATAAATACCGCAGAGTAATAGGCAAACAGACTTTGCTGAAGCGTTCCAAATCGATATCGCAATTCCCACACACCTCGTTCTATGATGATATCTGTCACACCATTCGAAAATGTCCACCCAACTGAACGCTTTTGTCTATTGAGCACATCCGCTGTTCACAGTAAAGTTATCCACATAAGAATACGCTTACATTAAGCGTTTCGGCAAGTGACAATTTTCTTTATATTCCGGGAGGTTTAATGATGAGAAAACGATTTCTATTTTCGCTTGCAAGTGTGCTCCTGCTCTCCACTCTGCTGCTTGCCGGGTGCAACTCAGGTAAAAGTACGGAAGGTTCGGGTAAGGTGACGCTCACGTTTGGAACAAGCCAATCCGGTATACCGCGTACAGGCATCATGCAGACGATGGCCAAGGAATATGAGCAGGAGACCGGTGTCAAAATTGATTTTCAGGTCGTACCTGACGCACAGTGGCGTGACCTGATCAAGGTAAAGCTGGCCTCTGGCGAAGCACCTGACATTTTCAATGTCGATGTGGACCCACTGAGCATGCCGGCTAACGTAAGACCGGAGGAAAATGCCATTGACCTGACCAATGAGGAATTCACAGGTCGGATGTCTGAAGAGATTTTGCCAACCGTCAGTCACAATGACAAGGTATACGGGGTTTCTTTTGCCCCATCGAAAATCTGGTATGTGTACTATAACAAACGTATCTTCGCAGAGCTTGGCATAGAGCCTCCTACATCCTATGCCGAATTCAAGGCGATCAGCCAGAAAATTAAGGATAAAGACATTATTCCGTTCTATCAGGCACCTGCCAGCGGGTGGTATCAGGTTCTGCCTTTGTTCGAAACGGGACCTAACTATGAGCAAACAACAGCGGGAACCTACGAGAAATTAAACAACAATGAGATGAACATCGCAGATATGACGCAACTCAAGACGGTCATTGAACAATTGAAGGAATTTGCGGATCTCGGTTATTTCGGCAAAGACTTCTTGTCCAATACGGTAGAAGCGGGAATTGAAGCGTTTGGTCAGGAAAAAGCTGCTATGTTGCTGCGGGTTCCAGGGACGGAAAAGGAAGTTTCCGAAGCGTATCCGGCAATGAAAGACAATATGGGGTTCTTTGTCATGCCGTGGGGAGATAATCAGACGATTGGTGTGAATCCCGGCGGTTCAGCTGCCATGTTTGGTAACAAAAACAGTAAACATTCTGAAGAAGTGCTGAAATTCTTCCGCTGGATTACCGAGCATGATCATCTGCAACGTGTGTTCGACGAAGGTGAAGGTAATCTGACGATCTGTTGGCCGGAAATCGAACCAAAGCTGACACAGGATTATATTGATTATGAGAAAAATCATGAAAAAGGTACGGTCATGCAGGCCGCTGTGAAATATATTGATCCACAATGGATGGATATTGGCAAGGACTTATCAGGTATGTTCGCCGGAGCCATGACACCGGATCAGATTCTGCAAAATATTGATAAACGTCGTGCTGAACAAGCCAAAGTGCTGAAAGATGAGAAGTGGCAGTAACAGCGCATATTTCAGATAAATATAAACGCTGAACAGTGTTACATGCAGCGGGCGTTTGCCCGCTCATGTATTTTGGCAGGAAGGAAAGGTGTTACCGGTTATGAATGCAAACAAAATCTATCCCTGGTATTTCTCATCTGGAGCGATTGTATTATATCTGCTGTTCATCGTTGCTCCCGCCCTGCTGGGCATCTATTATTCCTTCACTGACTGGAATAGTTATAGTTCGGAGAAGAACTTTATCGGTCTGGAGCATTTCCGCACTATTCTGGCGGGTGATCCGACCTATCTGCTTTTTATCAAAAACACAGTCCTCTTCACCCTGGTTACATCCATCGCCAAGACGGTTCTCGGCTTGTTTCTGGCCCTGCTGCTGGTCAGCGGTGTAAAGGCCGCGAATCTGCACCGGATGATCATCTTCTCCCCACAGGTGCTGTCGTTCCTGATTGTTGGGCTTGTGTTCAAAAGTCTGCTCGACCCAAACAACGGGTTCGTTAACGTAACCCTGCGTTCATTAGGGCTGGATGTTCTCGCCCAGAACTGGCTGGGCTCCCTAACCTGGGCCATGCCATCCATCATGGCAGTGGACACGTGGAAAGGCATGGGGTACATCATGGTGCTGTTCATCGCCGGACTGCTCGCCATCCCCCGGGATTATTACGAGGCAGCGTCCATTGACGGCGCCGGATTTGGGCAAAAGCTGTTCCGGATCACCATTCCGATGCTGATGCCTACCATTACCATCGCCACGGTACTCAATATTACGTATGGGCTGAGAGTATTCGATGCCGTATACGTGCTAACCAACGGTGGCCCCGGTAACGCAACAGATGTCATTAACACGGCTGTCTATTCCTCTTTTGCCAAAGGGTATTGGGGACTGGGGAGTGCGCTATCTACCATTCTGTTTGTCATCATGGCGATCATCTCCTTTTTCATCATTCGTTTGATGAACCGAAAGGTGGAATACTGACATGCGATTGAGAAAAAGATTGGCTTCGATCGGGTTAAATGCACTCGCCTGGCTGCTTAGCCTGATGGTCTTGATTCCTTTTGTGGTCATTGTACTGAATTCATTCAAGTCGGACGCCGAGGCCAAAGTGCTGAAGCTGACGCTGCCCGAGAAGTTTATCTTCGAAAATTACAAAATCGTCTATGAACAGGGACACTTGGGCGGTTCTTTTTTCAACAGTCTGCTGCATTCCGGGGCTTCTTCTCTGCTACTGGTGTTTGTTGTGGCCTTCTCAGCCTTCACGTTATCACGCAACCATTCGAAGCTCAGCAAGTTTCTGTACTTCTTCCTGATTCTCGGTATCACACTGCCGCTAAACTACATTCCGCTGATGGAAGTCATGAAGTCCATGGGTATGATCAATTCACATGTCGGCATGATTCTGCTCTACACGGCTATGGGTATTCCAATCTCGCTGTTCATTACGTATGCGTTTGTGTCTAACATCCCGAAGGAGCTGGATGAAGCCGCGATCATGGACGGATGTAATGGGATCAAGCTGTTCCTGAGAATCATTGTACCTTTGTTAACCTCGGTGCTGGTAACGGTATTTGTTCTTAATTTCCTGAGTGTCTGGAATGAGTTTACTGCCCCACTCTATATGCTGAATACAGTGGAGATGTGGCCGATGACACTGGCTGTATATAACTTCTTTGGGCAATTCAGTGCCCAGTGGAATCTGGTCAGTGCCGATATTGTGCTCACCTCATTGCCTGTGTTGATTGTGTTCCTCATTGGGCAAAAGTATATTGTAGGAGGACTAACTTCTGGGGCTGTTAAAGGGTAAGCTCCACCGACAATCCAATACACAAACACATCTTGTCTAATTACATCTGCTGACTCCTCAGCACAAAAAAGCCCTTGTCTGCTCATCGTGTGAATAACTTCTTCGTACAGAAGAAGCATCACACGCTGCTGCGGACAAGGGCTTACGCTGTTGGATTCGAATTAATCGTGCGCCAATCCGCCAACATCGGATGGAGTCGCTATATCTGGGCTCTGCTCCAGAGATTTGATCATTTTCAAACGGGATGTGATTATTGCGATCAGAATAACAAACAGACCCGCGATGATAAACAGAAAGGCAATACCTCTGCCTGGCCCAGTTCCAATAATTTGACCAACAGACGAAGCCAGTGCTCCCCCCTCCATCAGCAACGGATTAAACACATGGTCGGCCAGAAATCCAGCCAAACTGTACGCGATAATAAACCCGAGTTGTGACAGAATACCAATGATTCCCCATACCCTGCCCTGCTTATCGTTGGCGATATTGTTTCGCACCAGCACATCTGCGCTCATATTGACAAACGGCAGTGATGACAGGAACAGAAAACCTGCGAAGATAATAAAATAAATGTTGGTGGATATCCCCAGAAGCGAAAAGGACAAACCGCACAAAATCAGACCCATCACAAGCACACTTGCATATCTCTTTGTTATTGTAAATATGCCGATGCACAAGCTGCTAATCAGCATGCCGATGGCGCTAACAGACTGAAACGTTCCAAGTGTCTTTGCATCCGTGAATGACAGAAGCATCGGACCAATGAGTGTCTCCAGGAATCCCAGATAAAAGGTGACAAGTGAAATAATCACCACCAGCAACAGTACTCCCTTGTTGGTTACAACTTCCCTCCAGCCCTCTTGCATATCGGTGATCCAGTTTTTGTCTTCTTGATCCTCTCGCTCCACCTTCATGCTCTTCCGAATAACCAGCACAGCCAGAATGGCAACCAGGAATGTCAGAATATTAATAACCAGAATGACTTCAATGGTTGTTATACTAAGCAGAATGCCCGCAATGATGGGTGAAAACAGAAACTTCGAGGATTCAGCCAGTTGTACAAGACCGCTTCCTTTCGAGAACTGATCCTTATCCAGCAGGTCCGTAGCAGAGGCCTTATATGCCGGGCTCTGCAGCGCGGAAAACACGGAACTAAAGGCCACTCCCACATAGATATGCCATAATTGGATATCACCTGTGAGCATAATCGACAGAATGAAAATCAAACCGGCTGCCGACCCCAGGTCGCCGATAATCATCATCGTTCGACGGTCGAATCGGTCTGCCAGTACCCCTCCAATAGGTCGAAGCAGGATATTCGGCAGAAACGTGAATAAGGTAATCAATGCAACACTTGTTGCCGTATTCGTTTTTTCGAAGGCATACACCCCCAGGGAGAAGGCTGTCAGTCCAATCCCAATCATGGAGATGAGCTGACCGAACCATACTACCAGAAACTTTTTAAATGATTTTTGAACGGTATGTTCCATGGATGATACTCCTTTCTCGGCTAACCTTGATTCGGAAAATAAAGACGAGTGACGTAGGCGAAGCTTCCTTTTTCTGCTCCCAGCACACGTTCCATAATATGTGTGAATGCTTCAACCTTTTTTTGGAGTTCTTCCTCCTCCCATTGAAAGATGCCTCGATCCAGCAAAAATTGTGACGATACAAGCAGGAATTCGATGGATTCCTTTGGGTTAGGTGTATGAAATACCCCCTCCTGAATACCCTGCTCTACCACCTCGGCCAAGATGGGACTTAATCGAATTACCGTCTCTACAAGACTCTTTTGGTGCATCTCCACATTATGAACACTGTGCAATTGCTCGATGAGATCATGTTTTCTGCCGTCTGGCTGATTCTGCGCCATCATGATGCGAAAAATTTTGTCATGGGCATTCAGTTTGGGATCGGACACCACGTGCCTAGCCGATGCCTCCCCGCTCAGAATAAAACGCATAACGATGGCGTTCATAACCTCTTCCTTGGACTGAAAATAATAATAAAATGTACCCTTGGCAATGTTGCACGCCTGAAGGATATCCATGACCGTAGCTTTGGTATATCCTTTTGTCACGAACAGAATCTCGGCGGCATCCAAAATCTCGTTCCTGCGTTCTTCCGGGTTTTTTATCAGTCTCATATCCTGGCCTCCGATACGTTCGACCGACTGTCGGTCTATTGTAGTCATGGAGTTCTTTTTTTAGAACCCCATTTCAGTCAACCATTGCGCCAAATGGCTTTCCCTTGTTTTTAGATCCTGACGCTCTCTTGCATATTTTCCAATATTTTTGTCTGCAACCAGCTTACCGTCCATCATAAACAGTACACGTTCCGATCTGGCAGCGACTTTCACATCATGGGTCACCAGCAGAATGGTTGTACCCGTTGCATTAATATCGCCCAGAATATCCATGATCTCATACGTTGATTTGGAATTCAGCGCCCCCGTTGGTTCATCGCCGAATAAAATATCTGGATTATTAATCAGTGCACGGCAGATGGCAATCCGTTGAAGCTGTCCGCCTGAGGCTTGGGTGATGTTATGCCCAGCCAGCTCATCAATCCCCATTTTTTTCATTAATGACATCGCCCGTGTATTAATCGTTTCTCTGCTGCTATTCTTGGCCAGATACGCGGAAAGTACGATATTGTCTAACAGATTCAGATTTTTGAGCAGATGAATATTTTGAAAGATGAACCCCATTTTGGTCAAACGTAGACTTGCCAGATCTCTCTCCTGGAATGCCGATATTTTTTTGCCATTAAAATAGACACTTCCAGCACTAATCTGATCCATACCACTTATGTTGTAAAGTAAGGTAGACTTGCCTGAGCCAGATGGCCCCATGATGGAAACAAATTCTCCCTTTTTTAATTGAAGGTTGATATCTTTCAAGATGTTATGTTCTTCATTCTCGCCGATCGCTACCGATTTATTCACGTCTTTAGCCTCAAGTATAGTTGTCATCGTTGATCCTCCCTATTCGACAATCATTTTGGATATGCTCGTTTCCTTGATCGATTGGATGCTAATCCATGCTGTTAGTACAATCGTGCCTGCAAGTAACAATGGACACAAGATATATGCCTGTAACGGGTTAACAACAAAAACAATATTGGAAGCACCGAACGTCGACATAATGGCACTAACCAGCAACGGACCCAACGTATTCGACAATATCGTTCCAGTAACAACCCCTAAGATTAATATGACAAGTGACATCACGACATACTTGAACTTGATTTTAGACAAGGCAAACCCAAGGCTTCTTAGTACAGCAATGTCGTTGTTGTCCTTGGCTACTAACATCTGAAGGAACAGTGCTGTAATTAAAATAGATATGAAGACACCGATGACCAAGGCCAGCATCGTCACCAATTTCAATTGTTGGATGGTTCCGCCTAACGTCTGATCCAGATAACCTTGAAGATCGGTTACTTTGGCTGGCGAGAAAGCCGACTCATATTCAGCAATTTTGGTAGCCATGTCCCCGCGATTATTCAGATCCAAACTGACCACATACCACAACACACTATCCTTGTTGTAAGGTAATAAGGCCTTCGCCGTTTTGCCACCATTCGTAACGTCCTGGTATATTCCGCTGACCGTCATCATCTGGTCCTTGCCATTAACCAGCAAGGTAAGTTGCTCACCAGTCTTCAGGTGCAGCTCGCTACTGTTTGCATCAGATAACGCAATTTCATTCTCGGTTGTTGGCGCATTACCGCTAACATAAGACAATGGGAAAATACTGAAATCCCCAGTTTCTACACTCAGATTGTCGTAACTTCCTTCCGCATTTTTAATCTTGAACTGGCTTGTCACCAATGGGGAATACGTTTTGATGTCTTTATCATTTTGGATCTGGGCAACCAGATTGTCATAACGCTGCTCCACATCATCTGTGTGCCTCAAGTCAATGCGAATATCACTTTGTCCAACACCCATATAAGAGATAAAACTTGGCGCCTGCAAAGTGTTCAGGAAGTTAACCGGCACAATCATGATAAATGAACTGACTACAAAGACGAACAACAATAATCGGAACATCTTGATTCGCTGTATCACTTCCTTCAGACCAAGAAAGACAGGTACGGAAGACCAGCGATTGCGGGACAAACTGAGCCGGTTTCGAATGATCTGTGTATCTCCAAGGCTCCCGGTACGTAGAGCATCCACTGCGGAGATGGAACGAAAACGCCTCAGTACCGTTCGACAGAACAGAACAACCATGGCAAATATTATTCCAGCGGCTAATAACGGAATCGCGAAATGCAACAGGGTTGCAGGTGCTTTTCCCATATACAACATGATATTGGAAACAAATAATCTGTTAACGCCAAGTGATGCAATGTAACCAAGCACGGATGCAAATCCAGCCATAAATACATACTTCATCAGATACAGTCTCTTAATATCCTTCTCTGCGATCCCTATCGCTTTCATGACACTAATCTCACGATAATCCTCTTCGATGGTCGCAAGCATTGTGAATCGGATGCAAAGCATCGCGATCAGAATCAGCACAAGACTGACCAAAATAATAACGGCTGCAATAACTCCGTCGGTCATGGCATTCAGTACCTGGAACAGCCCATAGGTTACGACTGGACCCGCGTTGGGAAGTCCGGCATTTTGGTAAGCCTGGGTAAATTCACTCGTCAGTCCGGGATCCGTCAACCGGAATTCGATGAGATACTCCATCTCTCCGATGCTCTGCTTCAATTCCTGCAAATTCCCATCACTCACAATAAAACGTTTGGAGTGCACAACCGATGGATTCATCTGAGCATCACGGACAAAATCAACGATGGTGTAAGAACGCTCAAATTGACCATTATCGATCCGAACCTGGTCGCCCACGCTCAATTTATTTTGCTGCATGTAATATACCGGAACCGCGATCTCGCCATCATTAACCTGAATAATCTCACTGTCCAGATTCAACAAATAGTCGAAACCCTGATTCTGTGTAACAAAGTCAATGTCCATAACACTGTTCTTTTCGGACTCTGCTCCGAGAAACAGATTAGAGCCGTCAATGTTGACCATTTCCACAATCTGATGCTGCTGGACCATGGCATTTTCTTCAGCCCATGTGTTCACTTTGGCCTGATCGAGTTCTCCGGCATGCATTTGCACAAAGTGTGGTGTTTTGGATTCAGAAAATAGATATTGGATGGAACTCGTCAGTTCCATAATCATTCGTGACCCCGAAGATACCAGCAAGGCGGCCAGCAGTACAAAAATAAATAACGCAGCCGTAATCCCTTTTTTTCTCGTTATATCGTTTCTCAGCATTCGTAGCAGCATAAACGAACATGGCTCCTCTCATCTACAAGTTGTTCCTATTTATCTGGAGTCATAAAGCTTGTCAGACAATGCGCCACCGTTGAAGGTTGATGCATCATGAACATGTGAGCACCCTCTTTGATGGTTTGAAGCTTCATGGATGATTCAAAATATCGGCCCCATCTCAACGCTGATTGAAGGGTAACGGTACGATCTCGTTCTCCCCACAGATACAACACCGGCAATGAGAGTGGCTCATACTCAAGCGTTGCTGCAGATTCCAGCATCCTGAAATCCGCCCGGATGACGGGCAGAAAATAATTCAATAATTCTTTTTCGTGTATCAGTTCTTGCGGAAGAGCTTCATAGGAAAACAGATGATCAATCAGATTTCCGTCTGACATCCGATCATAATTCTGCATCCCGCATTCGTCAGGCGTGTTGCAGGCAGATAAAACAAGCCGTAGCGTTTTAGCTACATCTGGACGTTCCTGACATAAGCGCTGCGCAACGAAGTAGGCTGTAATTCCTCCCAGACTATGTCCAAATAACAGACTGCCGGGCTGTATAACATCCAGCAGCTTGCTGGTATACAGTTCTACGAGTTGCTGCATATGCTCCAAGGGTGTTTCGGTGTTCAGACCATGACCCGGGGGCGTAAACGCCCAAATTTCCGTGTCAGGAAGGTACGGCACTAGGGGCTGAAAACTGTTGGAGTTGCCACCGAGATAAGGAAAACAGACTATCTGTCTGTTTCCCTCCCCCTTTTGTAGCTGCTCCAAATAGATCGGTTCCATCACTTATTCACCACCATAACCAGGCTTACTTTCTTTCCAGAACATATGCAGGGAATGTCTGAAGTGAAGTATCCACATTTTTACGCTTGAAGATGACATGTATGACAATAGCCGATATTACAAAAAAGAAGAATTGCATAATTTGAACTTGCGGATTAAAGTAGTACAAATCAATTTGACTTCCTGTAGCTACAAGCCAAAATGCAAGCAGATAAAACAGAAGTGTACCTTTGGTTGCATTGAAGATATAACTTTGGAACACGATAAATGCCATAAGCTGAACAACGTAGTATATGTAAGTGGTTGAGGTGCCAAAAGAGGAAATCAAGTATCCCGGAAGCACCCATAATCCGAACAACAGGCCGGTAATCAGACCACTTGTTATATTATTTTTTAACTTCCCTTGCAAGAATGGAAGCAAAAATCCGATCCAGCCAAACAGCCCACCAATCAGCCCCGTCTCCTTGATCAGATTCACAATCCCCAACCAGATCATTTCAGGTACACTATATGTCAACTCAGGGACCGGTATGCCGAATAACAAGGAACCAAAGTGCATTGTTGATGCAAAGATGATGGAAATTCCAATAATGAGCGGTATCCAGAACAGGTCCTGTCTGCGCGGAACCAGCTTCATAAACATTCCTTTTAATGCTTCCGTTCCGCCCATCACATAACATGTAATTAATCCGGCAATGGAAGGTGAATACAGAGCAACGATCGCAAGTGGATGCATCAGGGTTAACTCACCTGTTATGGGTACAATAAAATCCGCAAAGAACATGAACAAACTTGCGATTCCATAACATGTGCCAAAGGAAATTCCCAAAAACAAATACATATATTTGTTGGACGGGCTGGTTGCCGGACTTGTGACTGGACGAATGGATGCCTGATTAGCTGTAATCATAGTGCCGCCTCCTTCTCAGTCAACTTTCTCTCAATAAGATCATGCAAACGGTTAATTGTGCAGAAATTCGCCAAATCCAGATCTTCATTTGCTATCTCAATCTGGAATCTACGCTCTACAAAGTCCACCAAACGCATCGCAAAGAGCGAATTGACGAACCGCTGCTCAAAATAATTGTCATTATCATTAATCTGAGCGTCCTCATGATCCATGGTGAGATTGTTCCCGATAAACTCCCGAATTTCCTGACGATAATCCACTGCCCTTCCCCCTTGTTATTGATGTTGCCCCTCGGGCACTAAAACCTCAATGTAGTCTGGAAACTCTACAGCCTGCTGCAAATCATGATGAAACAGTACTCTTCCTTCCTGATCTGCAGATTGCTGCTTGAAACCGGCAAAGCGATAGCTGATATTCATCATCCGGTTCCTTCCGGTATCCCTGAAGTCCGCAAGCATCTGTTTGCCCTGCTTCTGAGCTTCACGCATGATATACGTTAGCAGTACACTCCCTGCACCCCTGGACATCACTCTGCAAGACATCAGAAGCATGTTTAGCCGCCATACTTTCTGCTGCATGTGAATAAGTGCAAGCCCAATTTTGCCATACGTCCCGTATTTGTCTTCGAGTTCACACACCAATAACATATGGTCCTGCGAGGTCATCAGTTGATGCAGCTCCTCGTAACTGTAGGTAATTCCGGTTGCATTTAGCTGATTGGTGCGAACGGTAAGTTCCTCTGCACGTTGAAGATCATCCTCAGTAGCCTCGTAGATGGAAAATTTCATGCCCAGCGTAGCCAGAAATTGTTCTGAAGGTCCTTCATACTGTTCCTCAGCCTGTTTACGGAGCGTATCCGCCTGATACATCTGCCTTCTGCACGCAGAGTCGGCTGTAATGAATCGGGGCATCAGCCTTGGGTCATCAAGCATGGTTTCATATTGATCCGCATGAAGTACCTGAATGTCAGCATGTACACTTTGCACTTCTTCCAGTTCAAAAGGTTGATCATCCACAAACAGAATGGCATCCATACCGATATTAATGTTCTGCTGAATCCGCTGAACAGAGACAGACTTCGCATCCCAATGGATTTCGGGATATAGAAAATATTCGGCGATGCCCAGTTCGTTTAGTTTCGTCCAAGCCAGCTCTGCATCATTTTTACTGGCAACAGAATGCAAAATACCTCGCTGGTCCAGTTTTTCAATCACCTCCTTTAAGCACGGCTTCAGTTGCACATCTGCAGATTCAAGCAAAACTCCATCCCATATGGTGTGGTCCAGATCCCAAACGATGCATTTGATATCCTTGAGCTTTTCCATGGTCATGCCACCCTTCATCTTAGTAGGCATAGAATCCTTGACCCGTCTTCCGCCCCCACTGTCCTGCATCAACCATTTTCTGCAACATCGGACAGCATCTGAATTTGGGGTCCTGATAGCTGTCGTACAATACTTTCAATGAATGCACGACCGTATCCAGACCAATCAGATCCGCCGTCTCCAGCGGCCCCATCTGATAATTGAAGCCTTTCTTCATAATGGCGTCCACCTGCTCGGGTGTAGCGATTCCATCCTGTACAATGTACGCCGCTTCATTCATTAACAAGTGCGAGAGGCGATTAGAGACAAACCCAGGCAGATCCTCTATGACAACTGGACTTTTATCAAGAGTTTCCAAAAACGCTACCATCTCATGTTCCGTTCCCTGCGTTGTATGATGTCCTTTGATCACCTCCACCATGGATTTAACGGGAACCGGATTCATCAGATGCACCCCAATGACTCGACCTGGGTCAGGCAAAAATGAAGCGAGCTTTGTCACGGAAATACAGCTTGTATTTAGCGCAAATAAAGCATCCGGACGAACCTTGTGGGACAAGCGTGCGTAAACTTCCTTTTTCAACTCCAGGTTTTCGGTTACATTTTCAATAATGATACTTGCCTCTTCCACACCTTCATCTTGTGTCTGGAACGAGATTCGTTCCATGATCTGATCCAGGGGAACCTGACCGTACCCTTGCTTCAGAAAGCAAGCTGAACGATATTCACGACGTATAACATCAGGGGCATGTTCGATGACCGACGCCGAAATATCCTGCAAAATTACACGATAACCAGCCCTCGCGACATCCAGTGCCGTGGCGCATCCCATCACCCCTGCGCCAATGATTGCAATGAGTCGATTATGCATACCTAATCACCTCCGTATTGAGCTACCATCAGACCAGCTCGTCGTAGAGCTCTTTCATTTCTGCAAGTGCTGCAGGGACACGCTCACTGAACCAGGCAACATCTTGCATATCAAGCAGGATATTCGGATACATCCGCGAGAGCGTAGATACCAGAATACCGTGCTCAGCAAGCTTGCTATTTAGCAAAATATCAAAAGACATCAATTCAAACGTATAATCAGCCGTATCCGTAAGCGGCTCCGTGCAGCAGTGATAAGAAGCACAGCCGGACGGCCCCTGAACAATTAAAGGCAGACCCACCTTCACTGCTTCCTGGCAGAGTATGTCATGCATCATCTCAGCGTGGCGGTTCATGCTGTGCATCGCCTGTCCTCCATTGCGTCCTAACATTTCCAGCGTAGCTTTTACAGCAGCTGTACCTAATGGATAGCCATTAAACGTACCCGCATGAATTACTTTTTTGTCTACAAGCAACTTCATGATATCTGCTCGGCCAACCAGGGCTGACACCGGAACTCCGCCACCGGCGATTGCCTTCCCAAGTGTAGTCAGATCGGGTGTTACACCGAATAACTGTTGGGCACCACCGAGTCCCATACGGAATCCTGTTATAATCTCATCAAAAATGAGCACGACCTGGTACTGGTCACATAACTGTCTGACTTTTTGCAGATAACCCGGAGCAGGCATGACTCCGCCTCCATTTACACAAACCGGCTCCATGATTACTGCTGCAATGTCGTCTCCATGCTGGCGAAATAGTTCCTCCAGACGGGCTGCGTCATTCCATGGCAGGAGGTAGGATTGAGATTCCATGGCATCCCTTGCCCTCCCCTTTGTTCCTTTCATGTCACCAGGATAGTCTGAGGGTACAGGCAAACCTGTACGTGCAGTCTTGCCACCCATAATATTGTCCGCATTGCCATGATAATGGCCTTCAAAACGTACAAAGCGATTTTTACCTGTCCACGCCCGGGCAAGACGAAGTGCATTCTGGACAATCTCCGTTCCTGATAACCCAAAACGAATCATCTCTGCTGAAGGTACATATTGATGGATCAGTTCCAGAGCCTCTGCATCCAGATCGCAATGACTTACGGAAAGAACACGGTCAATGGTATCCTTCAGACACTCGTTATACTCCTCGTTGCCGTGGCCAACAATGAGGGCACCAAAGCGGGCATATAGATCCAAATACTCGTTGCCGTTCATATCCGTCACTCTGCTTCGGGAAGCATGTTTGAAATGGAGCGGCGTCTCTTCCCAAGGAAGGTGAAAATTATAGTGCACACCTCCAGGCAGCCATTGTTTCACCCGCTGATTGTACTGCATCATCTCCGTGATCATCCCTTATCGCCTCCCCCACTTGTCTGGTTTACTGCTTCATATCGCTCCAGTAACCTGGACCGATCTTGCGGATCATCCAGCGAATAGGCTGCAGGCAAGGTCTTATTTTCAGCCAGCATATTTCTTACGCTCTGGCCTGGACCGATATCGATCCATACCGTTGCTCCCAGATTTTGAACACGTGCCAATGCCTGATTCCAGCGAATGGGTTGCAAAAGCTGGCTGCTCAGCAGCTTAGGAATGTCCTCGGCTCCACGAATGAACTCCCCATGTACTGTAGAGCAGATGGGAAACACCGGTGCAGAGAAGGAAATCCCTGCAAGCATCTCTTCAAGCTCAGGCTGAATGAACTGCATCAACTCGCTATGATAAGGTGCATCTGCCTTCATTGGCATCATGCGAAAAGGAATGAATTCCCCACCGTAGCCATCCACCTGATCATCCAGCAATTGAAGCCCCTTTGCAGTACCTGCGACGACAAACTGTCCCGGTGAATTATAACCGGAGATCGTCACATACTCGTTCTGACGAATATTCTCGACTAATTCTTCAAGCGTTTCCTGGGTTACATCAACAACAATACCCGCTCTTCCTTTTTGCTCCTGAATGGAGCGATGCATCAACGCACCACGCTGAGTTGTAAAACGGATTCCATCAGCAAATCGCAATGCTCCCGCCGCTACTAAAGCCGAAATCTCCCCCAAACTGTGACCTACTGCATAATCTGGAGTCATTCCTGTTCGGCGAACAAATGAATCAAATAAAACGTAGCTTGCTGTCAGTACAGCAGGCTGAGCATATTCAGAGACCGTCAATTGATCCAGGGTTCCTTCCATAACGAGTGCCTTCAAATCAAATCCGATCACCTCGCTCGCTTCCGCAAAGATCTGATTCGCCTCCGGCTCACTTTCCAACAACTCACTGCACATTCCGATATACTGGCTTCCCTGGCCGGGAAATAGCACACAGAACGTCATACGCTACCGCCACGCTTGTAATAGGCTTTTAATCCGTAATGCGAGATCATCTCCTGCTGCATCTGAGAAGAGCCTTCAATAATCTCCAGAATTTTGGCTTCCTTATACAGCCTGGCAACAGGATATTGGTTACTAATTCCGTTCGCACCATGGACCTGTAGCGCATCACTTGCAACTTCAACAGCAACTTTGGACGTAAAATATTTGGCGATCGTTGTCTCCATGGCGGCCTGCGGGTCCTTGGCTTCTCTCAGCTCGGCTGCCCGTAAACATAATGCTCGTGCTGCATGGACTTTTGTCACCGCATCTCCAATCATGCCGCGAATCAGCTGAAAATGACTCAGCTTCTGATCAAATTGCTTCCGCTTCCTTGAGTAAGTCACCATGGCATCCAGCGCTTCCTGCGCAATCGCCAGCCCTGCCCAAGCTATGCTATATCTGCCCTGGTCCAGCGCCCCGGTTACGATGTACTCAAAACCTTCATTCAGGCGTCCAATAATGTGATTTTTTGGTACACGCACCTCATGGAGATCAATCTCAGCTATACCTGTCTCGCCCGCAACCATGACACCTTCAATAGGTTTGGTCTGTACACCCTCAAACTGGCGTTCGACCCAAAAAGCAGTGCTTCGTCCCTGATTCGAGGCAATAATGATAAATACATCTGCCAAATGTCCAAACGTAATCCACTTCTTTTTTCCATTCAAAACATAACAGTCCGATTCTTCTCTCCACTCGGTCTTTACACTTTTTGCATCCGAACCAACTTCCGGTTCAGTCAGGCCAAAGGCAGCAATCCATTCTCCCTTCACCAACTTGGGCAGCCAGGACGATTTTTGCTCAGGCGTTCCGAAACGTACCAAAGTTTCACTTACAAGTGAAGTATGTACCGTTAACAAGCTGCGAACGGCTGGAAGAGCCTTGCCAAATACTTCAGTCAACAGCCCGTACGACTTGGGACCGAGACCCATGCCGCCATATTCAGCCGGGATCGAGGCAGCCAAGTAACCTTTTTCAGCCATGGCACGGATCAATGTTCTGGGAATGGCTTGCTGCTCTTGAATCTGTTGAGCATAAGGACGAATTTCACGGGCAGCAAACAATTCAGCTTCATGAATGATCTCTTGCTCTACATCCACTTCAATCATTCGGCAACCCCCTCTTGAAGGAGAGATTCATTGAGATATGTGGCGAACTCGGCAATTGTTTTGTATTCAAACAACGCAACCGGACTGATGTCAACTTGAAGATGCTTACGCGCACGATTAATGATCTTGAGCGCCTGCACAGATGAGACACCAATTTTCAAAAAATTCATCTCTTCATCGATGTCCTCTGGCTCCTGATTCAACGCTGCAGCAATCTCGCTTTTGAGAAAAAGCTCAATTTCTTCTTTTGTCATATCATGACCTCCGTTCCCTGATTCACATCTATCCAATGTACATACGGCTCGAATGGATGTGCTGGCAGATGTACAATCTGGCCAGAGCCATTCGGATGTAACTGTTCCCAATCCAGCGCAGCACCACGTACATAAAGCTGTCCCAGCAATGCAGCAAGCTGCTCCTCCATGGTAAGTGTCGGCTCGGCAGACAGGCGGATGAAGCTCTCCTTGCCACTGTATTCAAGCTGCTGCACTGTCTGATCTGCAGCAATCATAATTACAATGTCGGCGTTTGCCATCTTGCCAGGTGTGTCTTGCAAACTGTCTAAAGTCACTCTGTTGTTCACTGGAATGGATTGGCTTGCATGAGCGTTGTGATGTTCCTCGCCATCCAGATGTAAACGGGATACAAGCTCCTCTCCTGCAGCTATTCCTCGAATCTCCTGAATGGAAGGGACCAGACGTACAAGTGTCTCAAGCAAGGTCACCCAATAGTTCAAGGTAGATACCGTATCTTCATTAGAAACGTCTGGCCTGATTACTTGGCGTGCTTCCGCTTCATCTTCTCCGCGAATCTCATGCCCCCCAACCACAATATTGACACGAGCAGCTCGGTTTCTAGGCTTGAAGCCAAATTCCATCTCTTCGATGTTCCACTCTCCGGTGGGGCTGACAGCTACTGCTGCACGATACCGATAATGTTTTCTATATCTGTTCCGGGTAAAACAAAGATCCTCTGGTGCCAGGTCCGCATGTTTCTTCACATACTGCTCCGTATTATCAATCAGCTTTTTTAAAGCCTGCTCTGATTTCGCAGAGAACGTTAACAATTGGCCTCGTGCCGGGGCATCTGCACGGACAGGGGCTTTCCATTCTTCCAGCACAATGTGGGCATTCGTACCTCCCAGGCCAAACGAACTGATGCCTGCCTTCCGTGTTTTTCCTTCAGGTACATCCCATGATCTACGCTCGCTAACGATATGGAACGGCGATTGCTCCAGTCGGAGGGCTGGATTCGGATTATCCATATGCAGACTTGGTGCCAGTTCCCCATGCTGCATACTGAGCAGAACCTTGGCAAGACTGGCTCCACTGGAGGCTGCAAATAAATGACCAATATTGGTTTTGACTGAACCTAATCCAATTGAATTGTCGCTTGTATATCCCTTTTCCCGGAATAGTCGGAGCAAGGCATTCACCTCAATTGGATCTCCAATCCTTGTCCCTGATCCATGTGCTTCAATATAAGAAATCTCGCTCGGGTTTAGGTTGGCATCGCGATAAGCGGCACGGAGTACCTCATATTGCCCCTGAGGGTTGGGTGCCATAATGCCCAGGGAATATCCGTCGTTATTCACCGCTGTCCCGCGAATCACACCATAAATATGCTTATTGTTGCGAACTGCCTCTGTTAGCGGCTCCAGATATACAACAACAGCACCTTCCCCCAAGACTGAACCATCTGCTTCCCGGTCAAATACCTTCGTATGTTGAGTGGAAGAACAGATTCCAGCATTGCGTGATAGTTGATGAACATGCGGTGTAGCCAAAATGTTCGCTCCACCTACAACCGCCCCAGAGATACGCTTGTCCTGAATGGCCGCCACAGCTTGTGTCAGTGCTACCAGAAAAGAAGAACATGCCGTATCTATGGACAGTGCCGGTCCTGTGAAATTGTACATGTGTGAAATGGAGGCCGCTGCTATATTGGACATATTGCCTACCATAGCGTGAGAATGAACAGCCTTTCCAAGACTCCGGTTCATATAATCAACAACCAGATCGAAGTATGTGCTTGGGTTAATCCCTACATACACACCCACATCACGCTTATCCTCATGGTCCACGAGCATACCCGCATCCTCCAGCGCCTCATGAGCAACTTCCAGCAGCTTGCGATGCTGCGGATCCATAAACGCAGCTTGTTCAGACGGGATTTCAAAGAACTCATGATCAAACGTATCCGGTTGCTTCAGTTCCCCAATCCAGTCATCCCAATCGGGTTGCTTTGAACGTGTTGCACGCTCTAAGCTAACCCGGTCAACACTATCTAACCCGTTAACCAGATTGCTCCAGAACTGCTCTTGGGTGTCGGCATCAGGCAGACGCAGAGACAGTCCGGTAATAGCAATAGCACGATGTACATTCAGGTGATTATCTGTTGTTTCAGCCTGTTCAAAGTCCTTCGTATCTGCTGGAAGTTCCTGCAGATATTCCACCATCTCACGTACTGTACTGCAAAAAACAAGTAGTTCTTGTCCTAATTCACGTCCCATATGTGCAGACAGCTTGTCAAGTAATTGATAGGAGAGAATGGAATTGCCTCCAAGTGCGAGAAAAGAAGTATCCATCTCAATCTTTCCTGCGGGCAATTGAAGAATTTCGGCCCAGGCTTTACGTACGGTATACTCCAAAGACGATGCGGAAACCGTCTCGTGTCCTTGCTGTTGTGTGTTTTCGCGAATCAGCTCTTCAATGGCCTCGATGTCCTTGGTAAATACTCCACGCTCATATTCGTTTCTCAGCATGAAGCGCTGAACCTTGCCACTCGTCGTTTTGGGAATAACTTTGATCGGGAGAACATGAGTGATCTCAATACCCAATCCAGCCCTCATACGTTGGATCAGATCCTGTCGTACCTCCAGAAACTGTGGAGTGCCCGATTTGTATTTAACAAATACAAGTAGCTCCTCTACTTGTTTGAGGCTGTTAAAGTGCCCAACTACCGTCAGATTCCCTCTAGGAATGCTGCTATTCTGGTACAAAATTTCTTCAAGATCATGCGCATAATGGTTCTGTCCCCGAATAAACACAATGTCCTTGATTCGTCCGCTTACAACCAGGGAGCCATCAGCCATATAACCCAAGTCTCCAGTGCGAAGCCACCCATCCACATACATTTCACGATTGATCTCAGGGAGACTGTAATATCCGGAAGTTACCGATTCCCCACGGATCTGGATTTCGCCAACGACCCGCTCATCCAGCACTTCACCCTGTTCATCCGCAATCCGGATCTGAATCCCTGTCATGGGATATCCTTCATGGACAAATTCAATCACATCCGAAGTATGGCTATCACTGCTAGGCAGCTGGACTGGCACAGCCAGTCCTTCCTGCACCAGCCGCGAACGCGAAATACGTTCAATTCGTGGCTCTTCCCCCAGTCTGGAGGTACATACACCTACTGTCGCTTCAGCCATGCCATACGCAGGAAACATCATATTGGGACGATAGCCACAAGAGCTGAATTTTTTGACAAATCGCTCAATAACAGACGTTGATATAGGCTCTGCACCATTCAAGGTCATACGCAGTGAAGACAGATCCAGCGTTGAGAGCTTGGAATCCGGGATCTTCTGAACCATCCATTCGAAACCGAAATTGGTACAGCAAAACCATTTTCCCTGATGCTCCGTAATCTTGCGTAAGAACAGATAAGGCGACCGTACAAAGGTATAAGGTGACATCACCATGATGTTGGCTCCACTCAGGACGGGTGTCAGGTGTTGTCCAAATATCCCCATATCATGCGTATGCGGCAACCAGGTAAACACATTATCTCCTTCTTCAGCTCCAAGAAAAGTCTTGCATGCAATACTGTTGGCGATAATATTGTGATTTGTTAACTGCACACCTTTGGGAATTCCCGTGCTTCCTGATGAGAATTGCAGGAACACAATGTCGTCAGGAGAGGTTGGGCATAGATCAGCCATCTGTTGGCCTGCTTGAAGCTGGTTCACGCTAATCAACATAAGACCTTTGAATACCGGACTTTCCGCAAGCTGCTTATACTTGGGCATGTAGGCTTCCTCGACGATCACTACCGGACGCCCGAGTACCTCCCACACTTTCGTGAATTTCTCCAGACCGGCTGAGCCTGGTTCCCAGGCAGCCGGAGGACTAACCGGGGCGACAATAATGCCCCCCAGCATACAAGCCCAAAAGGTACGGTAAAATTCCTGTGACTGGTCAATTTCCAAAATAACGACCTGTCCTTGTTGAATGCCTTGCTCCTGAAGAGACTGCAGGTACTTGCGCGCCTGCATCAGTAATTCAGGATAGGATTCAAACTGTTCGTCACCTGAAGAGCTGATATAGGTCATTCCCTTTTCTGGATGAGTATCTGCAATGTAGATTAGCATCTCAGCCACTGTTGAATAATGCTCTGGCACAATCAGCTCGGGTCCTCGCTGTATGGATTTACTGGACATGTTGCACCTCCATTGCCTCATTGTGAACTACCACTTTCACATCGCTACCAAGCTTGTCATCAATCAGTTGTTTCATACGTTTGATGTCCAGACCAGCCTGACAGGCCAGATGTACGTACAGACACTCTTCATCGTAGCGAATAACCCATTCGAATTGGGCGAGTCCCGAATTCGAATCTTGGTCATCCGACGACTGAGACGACATTGGGATCGCTTCGCTGCTGGAGATGAAGCCTTGATAATTAAACAGAATCATCTGACGCGGCTTCTGTTCTGCTTGCCTGTAGGCAGTTCCCAATTGTTCCTGTATGCCATCATATTGTGCCGAGAGGGAAGAATCATGTGTAAGTGCCATAAAGTTAATGCTGTGTTGCTTCGTAAATTCCAGACGTTCCAACAGATCTTCCTGTGTGAATTCACTGTCTACCAGCACTGGAATCAGATCAAGGAATTCTCCCACATAATCATAGTAGGATTCTTCGCCGTACTCCCTTCCGTAATGCACCAGGGCTATTGGCAATTGGCTTAAGTCCAGATAAGCCGCAATGATGTTGGCAAAAGTTTCAAAGCATGTCCACCAAACATCGGCAGGCTCCTTCCCTGCAAGGGACAACTCGGCAGTCATGGCTGAAGGCGACAATGTTTCTGTTTCCTTCAACTTGTTCATGACGATGGTGTTACATCTATTCCATGCTTGAAGTGAAAATTGTTTCTCTATTTCATCTTCAGATACACCTATGGGACCTTGAGACAGAAAATTTACGTAATCCTCATAATTTCGCACTTGGTACAGAAGATCACTCTCGATCCCTACACCTTGCGGTCTATATAATGCCTTCGACTCAAGTTGCTGCTTGATGATTTCAGCACTCATACCATCAAACGCAAGATGATCAAAACTCCAAATCAACTTATGCTCTGTGGCTCCTGTACGCAAAATACACAGACGCCAAGGTAGTTCCTTCAGCGTATACGTTTTGTGTAACAGAGACTGAACCAGTTTGTACTCCAACTGCTCAATCGTAGCCGAAGCATAATGACGAATATCAAGATATGGGATAAGCTGTTGCAGCATGTCCGCCACTAATGACATATCACATGGATGCCAATACAATTGTTCTTCCTCATATATCATGCTGTGCAGCAACTGATGCCGGGATATAACCCCAAGAATCAGGTGTTTTACAGCTTGTTCATTCATTTCGCCTTCCAGCGTTGTTGTAAATCCGCTTGCTCGTGAAGTCGTAGAAGCATGTGCTTGTTGAATTGGAGATAGTGGGAATCGACCCATAGGGGTCATGCCCGCCATAAAAGATGAAACCTGATTGCAGCTGTTTAAAACGTGCAGGACCAGGCTGTCCAGTTGTTTCTCATGAAGTGTTATGTCCTGTGGTATGACTATCGGGGACTGAATATGCAGGCTATCTTCGGACCAAACTGACGCCGGAGGATTAATGTCTACCAATCGGGCAAGTCCTCTAACTGTCGGATATTGGAATAATTCGTTCACATTGATGGCAATTCCTTCTTTTGCCAAAATTTGAGTGAATGCAATCGCTTTGAGCGAATGCCCCCCATTTTGAAAGAAGTGATCTTCCACACCAATGCCTGGATTACTCAGGATCTGTCGCATGGCGGCAAGAATGACACGCTCTGTTTTTGTCCAAGGTGAACTCACTTCCAGAGACCTCCGCTGCTCTTCAACCAAATGCTCGGACAATGCCCTTCGGTCCACTTTGCCATTGGCATTAATCGGAAGATGATCCATTCGAATAATTCGTGCAGGCACCATGTACTCTGGCAGCTGCTGGTGAAGTTCTCTTCGAATATACTCAGCATCTGCCCCAGTATCGGTTGTATAAAAAGCGGCAATGTGTAGACTTCCTGATGGTTCTGTAGCTGTCATGACAAAGGCATCACGAACTCCCGAAAGACGCTCCACGCAGTTGCCTATCTCCGATAACTCAATGCGGAAACCTCTAATTTTGACCTGAAAATCCGAACGTTCAATAAAAATCAGACTGCCGTCAATCAGACGTTTGACGATGTCACCTGTCCGATACATTCGTTCTCCCGTGCGGAAGGGATCATCAAGAAAGTGTTTTCGGGTAAGATCCTCACGGTTAAGATATCCAATACCTACCGCATCCCCACTGATATACAGTTCACCTGGAACGTTGGGTGGTACAGGCTTCAGCTCATCATCCAGAACATACAAGGCTGTGTTAGACAGGGGGTAACCTATGGGCAGTGAGCCAGTATAAGGCTCTGTTTGCATTAATAAGTGGTAGGAGGCAAAAAAGGTTGCTTCCGTTGGCCCATATCCATTTAACAGCCTGCCCGGCCCTACACATGCAAGCGCTTTGTTGGCATGACTCACCGATGCAGCTTCACCACCAAACATCACTCTACGCACACTCTTCAAGCAATCAGCATCCCAATCCACCAGCATATTAAACAAGGATGTCGGAATATAAAATACTGAAATCCGTTGCTGTCGGATGACATCCGCCAAACGAGCCATATCCAAAATGGTCTCTTTTGAGATTAATACAAGAGTAGCGCCATTTATTAATGAAGCAAAAATATCAAAAATGGAACCGTCAAACGCATAGTTAGAAATTTGCAGGATACGATCCTCTGGCACAACGGTGACAAAATTGCTATTTTTCATGACTTTGGTCACATTGCGATGACTCATCACAGTCCCTTTTGGGGTTCCTGTTGACCCTGATGTATAAATGATATAAGCCGGGTCAAGAGCAGTCTTGTTCATATGTTCAACGGGCTCCTGCATATCTCCTGAATCAAATGCTGCCAGTTCATCTGCCGGCACGATACAAGGAACTACAGATTGCCATGTGGAGGCATACGCCGTTTCAGTCAATAACACAGCCGCATCGCAATCTTGCAAAATAAATTCAATTCTCGATGGCGGCGAAGCCGGGTCGATCGGGACATAACTGCAACCCACCTTGAGCGTAGCAAGAATACTGATCATCTGGATCGGTCCACGGTCCAGAATGAGAGCAATACTGGAGCCTGATTTCACCCCTTGTCCAAGCAACCTGAATGCCAGCCACTGAACACGTTCATACAGATCCGCATAGCTCCATTCACCGTCTTCCCAGACCAATGCTGTCTTCTGTGCATGCACATGAACTTGTTCCTCGAATAATTGGGAAATGGTCGCATCTCGCGGATACTGGGCGGCATTATCGTTGACTCCGTACAGCAGCCATTCCTCTTCCTCCGGTGTAGTGAGCTTAATCTGACCAATTCGTTCATTATCCCCTGTTGTGATCTGAGACAGGATATACCGGAATTTATCCAGCATCAGTTCCATGGACTCCGCTTTAAACAAATCCGAGCGATAGTCAAGTTCAACCGTGTAACATTGCTTGTGCTCGACCAGTGTCCAAGTCAGATCAAATTTGGCATCCACCCTACCTTCGACCCATGGTTCAAGCATCAGTTCCGCGGCTTCAGGATCATCGGTTCCCATATTAATGTAATTTAACACCACATCAAATAGGGGGTTGCGGCTTAAATCACCGAATAGACCAAGTTGTTCCACCAGTGCTTCATAAGGATAATGCTGATGTTCATAACAGGATAACAGCTTGCCACGCATCTCATTCAAATACGTCTCTGTGGACCATTCTCTGTCCATGCTGGTGCGAATGGCGAGCATGTTCACGAACATCCCCATAACGTTATTGAGTTCTGGCTTCTCACGCCCCGCAACCGCTGTACCTACGACCAAATCGTCTTGACCCGTATACTTCCAGATTAATAGATTCAAAGTTGCCATAAACAACATATAGGGTGTAAGCCCTTGTTGAGTACAGAAATCATTGACCTGTGTGCTTAACGACTCACCAAGTTCAATGGAAAGTCTGTCTCCGCTATAAGATGACGCGCCATGTCTTGGGAAGTCTGTAAGCAATTCAACCGGTGCAGGCATGTCCTCGAATTCCTGTATCCAAAACTCGGCGTCTTCAACAGATTGTGCATGTGACGCAGCTCCATCACGCCATTCCGCATAATCCTTATACTGAATGTCAAGAGATTGCAATGTTTCTCCTCTGTACATGCGTGCAAAATCCTGCATCAGGATGGCAATGGAACTCTGATCCGAAATGATATGATGCATGTCGATGAATAAGATGTGTTCCTCTTGAGAAAGGCGAATGAGCTTAACACGAACCAATGGTGCGCTGGTCAGATCAAAAGGCTTGATCCATTCCATGACCTGCTCTAACCCTGCTGTTTCTAATTCCAGCGACTCCACAACACTTGGAACCCGATCCTCGACAACCTGGAAAAGCTCACCGTCAATCATTTCAAACCTGGTACGGAATGCTTCATGTCTCTCTACCAGTGCATCCATTATTAATGTGAATTGGGTAGGGTCAAGTTTTCCTCTTACCCTATAGGAACTGGCGAGATTGTACGCCGTACTCTCACCTTTCATCCACTCATGCACCACATACATTCTTCGCTGTGCAGAAGTGGTCTTGTATTTCTCTTTCTTAGGTACAGGCAAGATTGGGTTCACTGAATCAGAGTCACTTGTAGCCTGATGTTCAGCAATCCATTGAACCATGTGTTCAAACACAGAATGATCAAAAACCTCTTCCAACCCCAAATTTAATCCAAACATTTCTTTAATCCTCGACGCCAAGGAAATCGCTTTTAAAGAATGACCTCCAAGCTCAAAGAAATCATCTTCAAGGCCGACTTCTCCATTACCAAGCAACTCCTGCCACAATTGCGACAATACATGCCTTATCTCATCATCAGTCCGTTGAACCCGGACTTTCCCAGATGGAGATTGGTCTAATGCTGCGATAGAACCCGCTGCAACCTGCGACATACCTGCAAGCTGATACAATGCAACATCATGTTGATGAACAATCGGATCAAAGGAATACGTCGGCAGGGAGATTTTTTGCCTGCGCCCCGTTCCGTTTAACTGTTCCCAATCAAGCTCCATGCCAGAGCACCAGCAAAAAGCAAGTACTTTCATTAAATACACGTCTGCCTCAAGCAAGCTCTCACGATCTCCAGTAAGAGCAATGATGTTTGGCTCTGAAAATGAATCCGGGGCTATTTGGTCTGTATCCTGCTGCTGATTCGAAACGATCCACAGCGTATGCCCAGCAGATTCAGAAAGCGTCTTGCGATTTAGCAGCGTAAACAGGAAATTTGGAGATAACAGTGGTGCAATACTCGACGCATGGTCTGTTACAGTTGCATCTGTCATCCTTCCTGTCAAAGCATCTGACAATGCTCCTTCTTCTAGTGACCAATCCTCTAGATTGTATAGAAGCCCCACGGCATGTACTGGATCAAGTGCATCACTAATAACCAACCCCACCAGTTCGCCAACGCCTTGTCCACAGACAGCATCTGGCTTGACACCAAGCTGCATCACGGTTTTATAAAGAGCATATTGCACAACAAAGCACTGCATGCGCTCAAGCCTTGAATCGGTTAACGATCGCCCTATGCCTTGGCGAATGGCATACTGTTCCTTGGACTCAAAGAGGTTCAGTATCTCTTCAAAGTGCTGTTTGAATATCTCTGAGACCTGGCTGCGATACACAGAAGCATATAGTTCCCGAATCTTGCGCGCTTCCCAACTTGCATTTCCGCTGAGGTAAAACATGACCTTAGACTTCCCATTCATCACACTTGCCTGTGTCTCAAACTCCACAGACTGCTCGCTTGGCGGAATATAACCGTCTACAACGATTAGTGCTTTACGATGAATGAATCTGCTTCTTCCCTTCTGTAGCGTCCACGCAGCATTGGGCAACTGCTCCGGCAATGCATGGATCGCCTGTAGAACCGAATCGTACGTGCGTTCCAGCGCCGATTCACTTTTGGCCGAGAAGGGCAGCAGAAGCAATGACTCATAATTGGCTTGGCTCTCTTGAACAGGAGGCTGCTCCAGAATGACGTGAGCATTGGTACCCCCGATCCCAAACGAACTGACACCTGCTCGCAGAACATGCTTCGCGTCTTCTAATGGCTGTGGCTCCCTGTTGATATAGAAGGGACTATGCTCCAGCTCCAACATTGGATTCGCCCGATTCATGTGAATCTGTGGCGGAACCACCCGGTGATAAAGCGTCAGTACGGTTTTAATAAAACCGGCGACACCTGCTGCCGCATCAAGATGCCCGATATTGGCTTTTACAGAACCTAGAGCACAATAATTCCTAAGATCTGTTCCCCATGACTGCCTGAGCGCTTCGATTTCAATCGGGTCCCCCAGCTTGGTTCCTGTTCCATGCGCCTCCAGATAGGAGATCTCTTTTGGAGACACTCCCGAACGATGCAGGGCAGATTGAATAACCTTGACCTGCCCGGCCACACTCGGTGCCGTATATCCAATTTTGTCCATGCCATCATTATTAATCGCCGAACCTTTAATGACTGCATAGATATGATCTCCATCTCTCTGCGCGTCGCGGAGTGACTTGAGCACAACCATTCCGCATCCATTACCAGACACAGTACCAGATGCCTGCTCATCAAATGGTCTGCAATGACCATCCTTTGAATAAATCATGCCTTCATGCCAGTGATAACCTTCTTTGAGCGGATAGGAGATAGAGACACCTCCCGCAAGTGCCACATCACACTCCCCCCGAATCAGCGATTCAGCAGCTTGGTGGATAGCAACCAAAGAGGTCGAACATGCGGTCTGTACGGCCATACTCGGCCCTCTCAGATTTAATTTGTGAGATACCCGAGTTGTAATATAGTCCTTTTCATTTAAAGTCATGGCTTCAAAAGCCTGTAGCAAATTACCGGAACGACCTAGAAATTGCACCATCCATGGTAAGCTTAGTCCACTTCCCGCAAACAATCCTATAGATCCCTCATAACTGTAAGGATCACACCCGGCATGCTCAAGCGCCTCCCATGAGCACTGATGCAGCAGCCGTATTTGCGGATCCATCATGTTGGATTCCTGATGCGGATATTCGAAAAATCCGGAGTCAAAATACTCAGTATCTTGCAGTACACCTTTGGCCCGTACATAATCAGGATGTTTGAAGTCTTCCGGTCGTACACCCGCAGCGGTTAGATCCTCCTCATTCAGACGGGTGATACCGTCCTTACCTGCCATTAGGTTATCCCAGAACTCATCAATATTTCTTGAGCCGGGAAAATGCCCTGCCATGCCAATGACTGCGATATCCGTCGAAGAAGAAATTCTGCTACTGTGTTCTGAAGCAAACGGGATACTCTGTTCCGGTCTGCCCTGCTCCACTTTGCTGTGTTCAACTGTGCTCCTCACATACTCTTTTGGAGCTGTTGTCGGCTCCGGGTTCGTAACAGGATATCCAGCCGAAGCGATATGTCCGCTCTCCTCTTGTACCTGTTGTGTAACTGTCGGCAGCATCTGCTCAGCCACCAGATGATTGACCAGTGATGCAATAGAGGAATGCTCAAACAATTGCACCAGCGGAACGCTTTTATCCAGATAGGCATTCAGGCGATTATTGATCAGAATAAGCCCCAGCGAGTTGCCTCCGATGTCAAAAAAGTGATCATGGATATTAACCGTATCCAGATTCAACATTTCCTTCCACGCTGCAATGAGCATCTGCTCCAGATCAACCTTTGCCCGCTCGATTCCTTGAATGGATGAGCCATAAACCAGAGCCGGATTAGCTTTCTCTCCCGTTTCAAAATCAGCCAGACGAAGGGCATTGCGATTCAGTTTGCCATTAGGCAGCACAGGCAGATTTTCCAGACGAATCAAGCGAGAAGGCATCATGTACTGTGGAAGCCGCTGCTTTAACCAGGTCCGAAGCTGTACGTCTTCATCTTCCATAACGGAAGGCCCAATCCCAGGCTTCAAACTGTAGAAAAGGATTAATTGCAATGAATGTGGCTCGGCCCCTTCTACCTTAACGACAGCCTCCCTTACACGTTCATAATTCATCGCTGCCTGCTCAATCTCGTTCAGTTCAATCCGGTAGCCTCGAATCTTCACCTGCTGATCTAACCGCCCCATCAACTCAACATCCCCATCCGGCAGTATAAGGGCCAGATCGCCAGTTCGGTACAAACGGCCTCCCAAAACATTGGCGTTTGCAATGAATCGAGCATCGGTCTCAGCTGCATTGTGCAGATAACCGCGGGATAATCCTTTTCCTGCAATGCACAGCTCTCCATAGCTGCCAGGTGGCAGTATTTCACCTTCATCATTCAGAATATAAATCTCTGTATTGGTAATGGGCTTGCCAATGGTAATCGCGGTTGTGTCATTCAATTCTTTGGTCGTTGACCAGATCGTAGTTTCCGTTGGTCCATACATGTTAAAGACTCGAGCAGGCGTAAGCCGCTTCAGATCGGTGAGGAGTCCTACAGGGACATTTTCCCCTCCGGTAAGAACACACCGCAGATTGCCCAGCGCCTGAGCGAATTCCGGATTTTCGACAAATGCCTTAATGCGTGAGACCGTGCTAAGAATGTGCGTAATACCATGTTCACGTATTCGACGTGAAGCAAGAGCCGGGTCAAGCTGCTCCTGCTCATTGGCCAGATACAGCGAATATCCGGTGCATAATGGTGTCCACACTTCAAATCCGAAAATATCAAAAGATATGGTCGTTACACTGATGATGCGATCTGTCTCATGTGCAAAAATATGTCGGTGCCTGATGTCCTCAACAAAATTGACCATCGCCTCATGAGTAATCATGACCCCTTTGGGACGCCCCGTTGATCCTGAGGTAAAAATCACACAGGACAGGTCCGAAGACAGGAAGCTTATGTCCGGGTTAACGGATGAACGCACATCCTGGGCAGTTGGATCATACACGAATCGCTCTCCGCTAAAAGTCACTGTTTCTTCTTCATCAGGCGTACACAGCAGTACGTTCATCCGGCTGTCTTCGATCATATTCACGATGCGCTGCGACGGAAAAGCAGGGTCCAGAGGCACATAAGCCGCCCCAGCTTTCAGCACTGCCAATAGCATAATGATCAATGATTCATCTCGTCTGGATAATATGCCCACAGGTTCATCCCGGCGTACACCTTGATCAATCAGCTTCCAAGCCAGCGTATTAGCTTTTTCATTAAGCTCCCTGTAGGTAAAAGAGGCTCCGGATGATACAAGGAGAGCTTTCTTGTCTGGTGTGTGTTCTGCCTGCAGCTCAAACAGCCGATGCAGACCCCCCGCAGAATTGTAATCCAGACGTGGACCAGCAAGACGATGGACTGGGTGCTCATGAGAACGTTCGTTTCTCTCAAACAGTTCGCTCAGAGACAGATTAGGCTGTTGTACAACCTCTTGGCAGAGTCCGATAAACTCCTGCATCATACCTTCCACTGTGTCCCGGTGGAACAGATCCAGCGAGTATTCGATATATCCTTCAATCACCTGCTTCTCCCTGTTTTCTTGACAAGTCATTAACAGATCATAAGTAGACGTACCTGTCTCCACCGGAAAAGAACTGAATTGCAAACCATGAAGTTCAAGTCCATGCAAATCCATGTTCTGATAATCGAAACAAACATCAAATACCGGATTTCGGTTCAACTCACGTGTCACGCCCAGTTGTGCCACAAGCTCATTAAACGGATACTCCTGATACGCAAAAGCATCCAGAGTATGTTGTTTAAGTTCGCGTAAAAAATCAGTGTACGTACGATCAAACGTGGGAAAATTCCGCATCGCAATCATATTGACAAACATGCCTACCGTCTCTTTCCACTCCTCTTGCATCCTTCCTGCAACAGGCGTTCCTACCACAATGTCCTGCTGACCTGAGCGGTGTGCGAGAAGAAGATTCCACACACTTAGCATTACCATATACATGGATGCTTCCGATGAGGAAGCCAGCTCGTGCAAGTCTTGTGTTACCGAACGATTCAACGTGAAATGGAGACGTCCCCCTTGCATGGATCGCTGTGATGGACGCTCATGGTCAAGTGGAAGCTCCAGCACAGGTAAAGAAGGGCCAAGATGGTCCAGCCAGTATGTTTGATGTGAATTGTATTCCTGTGAAGCGAGACGCTGCTGCTGCCATACCGCGTAATCTTTGTACTGCAATCGGACTACATGCTCTTTGCCAAAATATAAATCATTGAAGTCACGAGTGATGATTTCGACAGATGTACCATCTGCGATAATATGGTGAATATCAAAGAATAGCAGATGCTTGCGCTCGCCTATCTTAATCAGTTCAACCCGCATAAGCGGAGCACTCCCCAGATCAAAAGGACGAATCAATGTCTCGATCATCGCAGGCAACTCTTGGTCATCTGCCACATGCTGCTCTGTATAGCCCATACTTAAGCGAACCGAAGGTTGGATGATCTGAACGATCTGACCGCCCCGTATCTCAAACGATGTTCTGAGCGCCTCATGATGCTGTATCAACTTCTGCAAAGCAGCCTCAACTCTTATACGGTCCAATTCACCTTCAATAATGGTTGCAGATGGTAGGTTGTAAGCCGTATTGCCTGGATCAAGCATCGCTTGTGTGAACATACGCATCTGTGCAGAAGAGATTGGATACGAATCCATAGTGGGTGCTGATTGAATGGTCTGTTGGTCCACTTTTGGTTTCGCCATGACATAGAGATGCTCCGCCAGTTGAATAGGCGTTGAATGATTGAAAATATCTGCTACCTCAGGCTGAATTCCTAAATGAGACCGGATCCATGCAGACAAGCTGACTGCTTTGAGAGAATCTCCTCCGACCGCAAAAAAATTAACCTCTTCATCTAGATCATCGATGCCAAAAATCGTTCGATATGCGTCCAGGACAATCTGTTTCAGTTGGTCGGAATCACCTGTATAAACTGTCCCTTTTACTAGAGTAGAGCCACTTCCCTTACCCTGCTCTGCATGCCCCGTATCATCCCCGGTACCCATTCCTTCCGCTGCTGATGACCCAGAAAGAGAAACACTGACAGGATAGGATTGTTTGTTGAAAACATAAGTAGGCAGAGAGCATTTGCGTCGTACCGTCTGCCCTTTGAGCACCTTCCAGTCCGGTTCAATGCCTTCGCACCATAACTCCGCAAGTCTGCGGTTCACATAGATACTATCCTGCTCCGTTTCCCTTACGTGACGCAGCATGTTCAGTACCGCCTGGGAATCTCTTGATTGACTGTGCTGTCTGGCAAAGGAACTTAGCGTTCGTCCTGCACCTACTTCAATTAATACAGCCCGCTCATCCTTCAACACTTCAGCCAGGTTTGATTCAAACAACACCGGCTGTAAAATATGACGGGACCAATAGTCAGGTTGTGTGATTTCATCTCCAAGCGCCCATGTTCCACTGGTGTTGGACAGTAATGGGATCTGTGGCGTATGAAGTGAATGCTCTGCTAGATAACGTCTAAATTCCTCGGCAGCCTGATTCATCATTGGCGTATGGAATGCATGGGAAGTCTTCACACGAATGCATTTCCAGCCCAGTCCTTCAGCCTTGGCTTCCATCCGTGAAATGGCTTCAGCTGTCCCACCAATTACACTGGAACCTGTAGTATTCACCAGGGCAAGCCACATGTCTTCCTCCAGTTGTGACTTCACCTGCTGTGCATCCGCCATAATGGCAAGCATGACCCCGGGTTGTTGTTGCTGCATCAGACGTCCGCGAAGTCGAACTAACTTGACAGCATCTCCGAGTTCGAACACCCCCGATACCGCTGCGGCAGCCAATTCACCAATGCTATGCCCGATCATGCCATCTGGCTTGATGCCCAGATCCAGCAGCGAATTGGCCAGCGCATAACTGGTCATGAACAGTGCGAATTGGCTGTACTCTGTCTGGTTTATTCGCTCAGGCTGCTGATCTCCGTATACAACGGACAGCATATCTTCTCGTTCTTCCGCGGGCAGAAGGTCCAATACTTCCTGGATATAACTTCTGAAGATTGGAGCCAGGCCTGATTGCTCTGTAGATCTGTATAGTTCTGCACCCATTCCCTGATACTGACTGCCCTGTCCGGGGAACATAAAGTATACGGGACGGGTGCCTTGAGCTGAATGGTATACGCGTGCTTTCCCCAGCTGCTGTATCAGCTTGTCCGGATTATCCTTCCATGTCTTATCCAGAATGAGTGCCTTACGATACGCAAAAACAGATCTACCTGACTGCAAGGTCCACGCTGCGTTCGACACAGATGGCTCCGGCTGCTGAGTCAGATGTTCCATAATCCGTTCAGCGGTGCGGTTCAGCGAGTGCTCTGTTTTGGCGGAAAAAAGCAATATATTTACGTCATCATCGGGACTGCACTTCTCCATCTCGGGAGCCTCCTCCAATACCATGTGAGCATTCGTGCCCCCCACACCAAATGAATTGATTCCTGCGCGCATGACTCCAACATTGCCCTGTTTCCAGTCCACCCCTTGTGCATTAACTTTAAAAGGCGTATTCAAAAAATCAATTTTGGGATTAGGCTGCTCATAATTCGCTGTTCCAGGGATATAACCTTGTCCAAGACTGAGCGCTACCTTGATTAAACCAACCACACCTGCGGCTGTATCCATATGTCCCACATTGCCTTTGACCGAACCCAGATAGCAAAATTGCTTTTGGTCGGAAGCAAAGGCCCGAGTTAACGAGTTTACTTCAATGGGATCACCAAGCAACGTTCCCGTACCATGTGCTTCGATATAACTCACCGTTTCCGGGTCTACTCCGGCTACCTTATAAGCATCCTGAATGACTTCAGCCTGTCCGCTTACGCTAGGAGCAAGAAAACTGAGTTTCTCTTGTCCGTCATTGTTAATTGCTGAGCCTTTGATGACCCCGTAGATATGATCTCCGTCCCGCAGAGCATCCGTTACCCGTTTCAACACTACAATTCCCATACCATTGGAGAAGACGGTTCCACTGGCTGCCGCATCAAATGGACGACAGTGTCCATCTGTGGAGAACATCATGCCATCCTCAAATATGTAACCTCCTTCATTGGGCAACTCCACGGTGATCCCACCAGCCACGGCCACATCACATTCTCCAACGATCAAAGATTGACATGCCAGATGAGGTGTAACCAGTGAAGTAGAACATCCCGTCAGAGCGGTATAGGCCGGCCCTTTTAAGTTAAGCTTATAAGCCATTCGGGTAGCGAGAAAATGATTGGTACTGAGGGTAAATGCTTCGTATTTACTGCTATAGTTAGCATCGTTAAAAAGTACTTGACGGTACCATTCGAAGTCATCGGACCCGCCAAGGAACACACCCACCTTACCCGCTTCATCCGGTCTACAGCCTGCATCCTCCAGCGCTTCCCATATTCCCTGATACAAAAGTCTGAATTGGGGAGACATCATTTTGGCTTCACCGGGAGTATAGTCAAAGAACCCTGCGTCAAACTCATCGATGCCGTTGGCACGTCCTTTTGCCTTGACATAACGAGGTGAACGCAGCAATGCTTCCTCCACACCAAGCTCCCTCAATTCATCATCACTATAAAAGTGAATGCTTTCCCGCCGTTCAACAAGGTTACTCCAGAACTCCCTTATATCCTCAGCACCCGGCACATTCACCGCCATGCCCACAATTGCAATGTCCTCACGCAAAATGCCGTCTTTTCGTTGAAACAATTGTTCCCTTTCAGTCGGTATCCGAACTCCCTCATCTTTTGATCCCAGCGCCGCAAATTGACGCAAAGTCGGGCATTCGAAAAAACGAGGAACAGGGAACTCCACATCGGTATAATGTTTTAGTTTATTGTGAGCCTGAATGACAGAAAATGAATTTCCGCCCAATTCAAAGAAATGGTCATCGCGCCCTACTCTCTCAACACCGAGCACTTCGGCCCACACTTCAGCTATAACCTTCTCAAGCTCAGAAGACGGGGCGGTATAAAACGTACTGGAAGCGTGAGCATGCGTGATATCTGCCATGAGTGCCTTCCGGTCAATCTTCCCACTGCTATTCAATGGAAATTCGGATTTATGTACAAAAACGGATGGTATCATATATGCCGGTAACAAACGAGACAGGTGCTCTCTCAATTCGACAGAAGGCAGCTCCTGCTCTGACAGATAGTAGGCATACAGCAAGCCGGACCTACCTTCAAATGATTTCATGACTACCACGGTCTGGATGACACCCGGATAGGTTGACAGGGTATTCTCAATTTCGCCTGTCTCCAGTCTGGCTCCCTGAATTTTAACCTGAAAATCAATGCGTCCCAGATATTCGATCGTACCGCTTGGGAGTGAACGTACCAGATCACCTGTGCGGTACATGTACCTGAAATGCTCTGCGTCCTGTCCTTCTTGAAAGAAAGGATTAGGAACAAACTTCTCTCGGGTCATCTGTTCCAGATTCAGATATCCACGTGCAAGCCCAACACCACTAAGACAAAGCTCCCCTGGAATACCTAACGGTTGAAGCCCATCATGATTTCCGACGACATACCATCTGGACTCATTGAGAGGGTAGCCAATCGGCACATTGCCCAAGCCATCGTAATGGCTTAACGGATAATGAGAAACCCATATGGTGCATTCGGTTGGACCATAAACATTTTCCAGACTTGCTCTAATGCCTAACCTGTTAAATTTCTCAATGATGTCTGGCGTGACTGCCTCCCCGCCAACAAACATCCATTTCAGCGTTTCCAATGCTGACAGATCGGAGCGAAGCTCCATCGTTTCCAGAAAAAGACGGAATAACGTTGGAACAAAGTTGATGTGGGTCACCTTATGTGATGCCACCGTAGACACAATACGAGCAGGGTCCTTTTCTGCTCCAGGCTCAAGAATACTTAGTGCGCCTTCACCCATGAACCAGCCGAAAAGTTCCGTGGCCGACACATCAAAGGTATATGCTGTTTTCAGCAAGTAAACATCCTGCGCCTGCATTGGAAAACGACGCTCCAGATCAAGCAGTGTATTGACTACGCTATGATTTTCAACCATGACTCCTTTTGGCTTGCCTGTTGATCCGGATGTGTACATGATATAGGCAAGGCTATGCGGATTCAGCGCCTCTTCAAGATTTGAGGCATCCCCCGTATAGGCCTGATCTCCCTCAACGTAGATGTACTGGACATCCAGAGTCTTGTCATCTTTTTCGGGCTGCATAGCCAGCACTATGGATATGTCTGCATCCGACATAATATAGGCCTTTCTGGACAAAGGATAGGAAGGGTCCACAGGCACAAAAGCACATCCGGCTTTTAATACAGCCAATAGGGCAATGACCATATCCGAGGAACGTGGCATCTGAACGCCGACTGCCGCGTTATCACTCTTCTTACTCGCAACGATCTGCCTAGCCAATTGGTTCGCTTTTGCGTTGACCTGCGCATAGGTCTGATGCTGCTTCCCTTCCATTAGAGCTACCCGCTCCGGGAAACGCGCTACTTTATCGTGAAATATATCCATAATATGTTGTGGAGTGTAGGGAAAATAAGAAGTTTGATTGAATCGGTACAATAGGTTTTCTTTCTCATCCTGCATCAGAAGGCTGAACTCACTGATTTTTTGATCAGAATTGGTTACTAGTTGATTTAGCAAGTATAGAAATCGTTGGCCCATTCGCTCCATTGAATCTTCACGGAACAAGCTCGGTTTATATTGTAGCTTTAACTGAGCTCCTTGCGGTAAACGACTCAACACCACCATTAGATCTCCTGGAAACGTAACCTTATCCTGATCCAGAATACGAGTTCCGAGCATATCTTCCTCATAGGAATCATAAACAAAGGAGATATCAAACAACGATGGTGATCCGGGTTGAGCCTGTAACATGCTGTCTCTGACAATGAGGTTATTCGGATATCCGATGTTCCTATACGTATCCATCCAGGTTGTGGCTACTTGTTGCAGCAGAGGTTTTAGAGTTGATTCGAGGTCAATATGGAATCGCATAGGCAACATATGGACAAAACATCCAATCGTTTCTTCCAAGTCCATACCGGGACGATGAGAATATGGGGAGGCAAAGGTGATATCGTCTGTACCGACATATTTACTCATAAGAATGCCAAAGGCACCCATAAAAAACATAAAAACGGTTACTTCATTATCTTTGGACATCTGTGTAATATCAGCCATTAACGATTCTGAAATATCAAATCGCAGTTCATGACCAATTCCTTCTTGTAAAGAACCTGCTGGAAAGTCGTGCTTTAGAGAAAGCGGTTCCGCTCCCTTCATTTTGTTTAACCAGTATTCCCGCTCTTTGGAGTACTTGTTTTCGTGCAGTTTCTTGTTCTCTGCCTCAACATAAGAGATGAACCCTTCATCCAGCTTGACATCCACAGGCTGATCTTCAAGAAGACATGTATATGACTGGATAAGTTTGTTTTTCATCAGTTCAAGCGACAGGCCATCACATATTAAATGATGAATACATAAGGTCAGAATATATCGGCTTTTATCCATCTGAACAATCATCATACGGAACAGAGGGCCTTTCTCGAGTTCAAAAGGTGTCCCGATGCATTCATCCACCAGTGCTTCTAACTGTTGTTCCTTGGGATTCTCCTGATGCTCGCTACTTAGGTCCCACAAGGCAAGTGAGTAGTCCATATCTTCATGAACGGATAACACGGGTACATCATTTTGAATCTCAATCCGAGTACGCAGCACCACTTGCTCATACATAAGCAATTCGATGGCACGGCGAAATATCTCCATTTGAAGATGATCAAATTGCATCGAAGCTGAGATGTTATACGAAGTGGGATCATTCACCTGACAATCAAAATAGATTCCCTTTTGTGTTTCGGAAAGTTCAACGGTTTTTTGTACCATCACGACCACACCTCATCGTTTAATTGAGATTCAAGCTGTGTAAGGCAAAAAATCAATTACAGCTTAGTGCATTACCCAGATTCCGCCAGCCAATACGGAGAGAACCGTGATAAACGTTTGATACACCACATCCATAATGAGATTCCCGATACTGTCTCCATCTGCCTTGCGATTTTTAATCATGACATAAGTATGTGACCAAAGACCACTTAATCCGTATATGTACATCGTTACCAATACACCCACCCAAAAGTTCCCCTGGAACCAGATGGCCATAATCCCCATAACTCCAAGCCCTACCTGGGAAAAACCGTATTTAACCTGAAATGGTCCACCAGGCCATCCTAACATTTTGGCTGTCTGATCCGCTCTGGCAATGTTGACAACATAACCAATCACTCCAACCAATCCAAACGTAACCACAAACTGATGAAGCAGCAATACTCTGCTAATCTCGCTCATTTCCCCGGGAAAACCTAACACATATAGGTGTACTCCCCCTGAGATTAGACCTAACAACCATAGAACCAAAAACCACATGCCTGTCCCACTCCCGCCGTTTGTTATTTGGAATCATTTGTAACTAAATGTACAATCTTGTAGATACACACATTATATAATCGCTTTTACATTTGTCAATTAATACATAATTTTCTATTTTGTCGAAGCCTTTGTCATTTTTATTCTTCTATACGCAAACAAGAAAACCATATAGTTCCATTTAACTTGAAAATAATAGGAATTAAGCCCTATTATTACATTAAAATGTTTGAAACCTACTTCTTTTTTAACGCTTCAAAAGAACCACAACTCATTTATTTGACATAGGTGATAGTTCAATTATCATCTGTTTGATCATCTACGATTACAGGATAACAGCAACGATCAATTCACATATGATATAAAAGAATTGACATCCGATCACTTTGTAACTATTATAGTTACAACGGTGGTGATTATCCCATGAGACAAATCAGCAGTCGCTTTTCCATTGCGGTTCATACCCTGTCCCTGATCGCTGTTATGCCCAATGAATGCACCGGAGATGTGATCGCGCAGAGTGTGAATACAAATCCAGTGATTATTCGGCGGATTATGTCCAAGCTGAAACAGGCTGGTCTGATTGACGTCAGACCCGGTGTGGGCGGTGCTTCCTTGTTGAAAGATCCGGCTGACATTACCCTTCTTGATGTATATCGAGCGCTTGAGGTCGTGGAGGATGGGGAATTGTTTAACTTTCACAAACATCCGAATCCGAAATGTCCGGTCGGCAACATGATTGAACACACTTTGCGTGCCGAACTCATTGAGGCTCAGACAGCCATGGAACAGCGCTTGAATCGTGTAACCATACAGCAGATGATGGATCAGATTCATGTCTCTGAATAAAAAAAAGCTCATAATGAGCTTTTTTTAACCCTTTCGTTGTAATCACACCTGTTATAACATTTTTGATTACAATCATATGCAAACAAAACACATACCCTAGGAGGAAAAGAAAATGAAAATTTTGGTTACTGGCGCAACAGGTCAATTGGGTTCACTGGTTGTAGAGGCATTGTTAAAAACGGATTCTGCCAAAGATGTGGCAGTAAGTGTACGTAATCCTGAGAAAGCGGAAGCACTCCGCACCCAAGGCGTTGACGTGCGTCACGGTGACTTCGATCAACCGGAGACGTTGCAGAAAGCTTTTGCCGGTGTAGACCGCCTGTTGCTCATCTCCACCGATGGTGACAATGAAACGCGTATTCGCCAACATCAGGCTGCCATTGACGCTGCCAAGAGCGCAGGTGTGGGTTTCATCGCTTATACAAGCGTTGTGAATGCAGAGAAAAATACCCTTTCCCTGGCTGAAGTTCACCGCGCTACAGAAAAAGCTATTCGTGAATCCGGCATTCCGTATTCCTTCCTGCGCAACAACTGGTACCTGGAAAATGAAGCAGGCAGTGTGCAAGCCGCTACGCAAGGCGCACCTTGGGTTCATGCCACCAATGACAGCCAAGTAGGCTGGGCTACCCGCAGTGACTACGCCCATGCTGCAGCAGCTGTACTTGCAGGCGAAGGACATGAGAATACCGTATATGAATTGTCCGGCAAACTACGCACGCAAGCTGAACTGGCTGCCATTGTTGGTGAAGTGCTTGGGCAGGACATCAACGTGCAGAACGTGGACGATGCCGCTTACGCTGACATCATGAAAGGTGCAGGTCTACCGGACTTTGTCGTATCGATGCTTGTTGATATGCAAAGTGCCATCCGTGAAGGCGCATTGGCTGTAGAAAGTGATACATTAGAGAAATTGCTTGGCCGTCCGGCTCAGCCACTTAGCGAAGGTATTAAAGCGATTGTAGGCAAGTAAGTTTTGAATATAAGAAAGGGACACACCAACAAATGTTGGATGTGTCCCTTTTTTGTGTAGCTAGAGATCAATACAATGATATTCCCGTTGTAAGAATGACCGTACACTCACCCGTTGATTGCGACTGCTGTAATTCGAGATAGGTATTTATGTTTTCCACAACAGTTCATCACTCATTGTACACTGCTCACTGCTCAAGAATATAACGTGCGGGAATATGATCGGCCAGCCAGATATTTTCGTTTCCATGATAAAAGAGGATTCCATCTGTGGCCGCTTGAGCAGCATTGATTTTCAAAAGGACAGGCTGATCATCCCGTCTTCGTCCCACCTGATTGGCCGTATCAATATCTGCGGACAGATGTACATATTGCCTTTGCCGCGGCTGTAAGCCATGTTCCCTAATAGAGTTCACTGCGCGTGCCGGGGTCCCATGGTAAAGGGTTTCCGGTGGCTCAGCAGATATCTTTGATATCTTATGGGGTGTCGAATGTCCATACAATGCCCGGATACGGCCAGAACGGATTTCATGTCTCTTTTTCTCCGAGGCTTGAATCATCTGCTCCAGATCGGCTTGCGTGACTTCCTTCCACTGCGGACTTTCATGTAAAGCCACCAGCAATTGCGAGATCTCCACCCAACCCTCTTCATCCAGTTCCAACTCATACTCCCATGGTGCATGTCGCAGAGCGTATGAGAGTTCCTTGCTTAATTTCATCAGATCCAATGCAATCATCTCCCACATCTAATAAAACCGTCTAATTTTGCGATTGAACCGCTGTTAAAATCTCCTGAATGTTACGTTCCAATCCTTCATCGTCTTCCTGATTGAATTGGCGGTGTCCATCAATCCCACGTTGGATAATCGTATTCATCACCGGATGAACCTCACGATCGGAAGCCACCCGAATCAGATCATCGGCAAAATCAACCGCCTGCTGTTCACTGTAATTAAACGGTTTAATCAGCATCCGAATGCTCAAGGCATGGGCCTGGGGCTCCGCTAGCTGATCCCGATGAGTGATGCCATACACCGCGCCAAAACCAAAAGCAGCCATTACCTGACGCTCCAGTTCAGTCGTCTGTTCCAGTGGCGTGCCAATCAGCTCACACATTTTGTCCACCATCTGCTCCAGCTCGTTTGCTGCCGCAGCCAGAATTACGTCATTAATATCGTCAGCGTTAATAAATTCAGTCATATTGGTTTTCTCCATTTCTGCACCGTATTTGATCCATTCTCTCAGACTCTATGAGAACATTGTATCGGAGTTGGGGTGTTCGTTTCAAACCACTCATAGGTCGTCGACTTCTCTTACTCTATTATTACCCTTATATAAGGGAAGTCGCTTGTGATTTGAAGCGATTTTTGGCGAGCCTGAGCGCCTTGTCCTTTTCACCATGATCCATATAGTACTGAAACAATATCTCTTCATAACGTTCAGCGAGATACTGGGAACCAAGTTCACGATAATAAGGAAGAATTCGCTCTTCTATCATTTCGTAATACGTTTGCTCCTGCCCTTGTAAAATGACAGACTGGAGTTCCAATTCCATATAACTTGCGTCTGAAACAAGTTTAGAATTGCGCAAGGCTTCCAGAGACATGTCCAACAGTTTGTTTGCAGGAATGAGGTTCCCTAGCCTATTCGATTCTATGTAATTATTGAGTACCATCAGGTATAACGGTTGTTTCTCCGGAATGATATCAAGCGCTCGTCTGTACCAGTAAGCAGCATCCTCATATTGCCTCCGCCGGTTATATTCATAACCCAGATTGTTTAACAGCTTGGCTTTTCGGTCAGGGAGCCCACAATCATCACTAATCCGAATCAGATTCTCATATCTGCGTTTCGTCTCAGGAAAATCATGATACTCGCGGGAATTGAGCTGTACCAGCATAATGGTTTCGGTGTCAATGATTCGCACCATATTGAGCGTTTTCCGAAAATGCTGAATAGCTTTCTCAGCGTAATAGTACGACGTAATATTCGAATATATCGAGTGATATGCCAGAGACAAATGATAGAAGTACTCATGATTCGTATATTTGGACTGATTAATTGAAGTTAACGTCTCAATGGACTTGCGATAATGTCCTGTAAGGAAATAATAAATCCCCATCACATGGTGATAAAAATAATGTTCATATGAATGCTCCGATTCATCAGGAATTTCAACTTCGGCTATAAGTCTCTCGGCTTCATTGATATTATTCATAAACAAGTAAAATCGGATCCGCAGCAAGTCATAGGATAAACGCAAATCAGGTATACCTTTTAACGGTTCTTCTTCCAACTTGTCTTTGAGACGAATAGCTTCAGCTGTTCTCTGCATAATAATGGCCTCTTGCCATGAATCCAGAAGATCGTTCATTTGATGATATCTCGCTACTTCTCTTGCCATATCAATACATAGTCGATCACAGAGCATGTCCATAATTTCTTGTGAATACTCTGTCATTCCCCGTTCAATTTTGCTCAGATGTGTGACTGAACAGATCCCTTTCACCAGTTCGCCTTGAGTTCGTCTACTTTTCTCCCGGTAAAATTTAATAATCTTCCCTTCAAACATCACTACACCTCGTTTTAATCCATCATTTTATTCCTAATTATAGGGTTCGAATATGGACTCTGCCAGTTATATATTGGAGTCTGACATACCTGGGAAGAGAATTTCAGGAGCTTAACTAAGTAAAATAACAATAAAATAAGAGGCCCCTCTAATGTTAGAGGAACCTCTTATCCTTGTACTTCTTATTTCAGCAGCGCAAGTAAATTGTGAACCGTTTGGGCCGTTTCGGCACGAGTAGCACTATTTTGGGGTTTGAATTTCCCGCCAGTAGAACCTTTCATTACACCAAGCTCGGAAGCTTTCGCCACAGCTTCTTTTGCCCAAGATGCAATGTCTGCTTCATCCGTATAACCGGCAACAGCCGACTGGGTATCGTTTGATTGGGATTGATATTCGTATGCTCTCATCATGAGCACTGCCATTTCTTCACGTGAAATGGTTTGGGTCGGAGCAAACTTATCATTCGCTATTCCCTGAACCAAACCTGCTTGATATGCAGCTGCAACGCTGTCTGCATACCAGGCATCCTTACTAACATCACCAAATGGCAATTCGTTACCTTTCACCTCTAAACCAAGAGTTCTCACGATTAAAGCAGCGAATTCGGCACGAGTCGTTTGACCTTGTGGATCAAACGCGGTCTCTGTTTTGCCTGTCAGCACATGTTTCGCCGAAAGAGACTTGATTGCTTTACTTGCCCAATGCGTTGGTACCACGTCTTCGAAGGATTTATCGTAAACGAACGGTGCATACATGCCCATATCAGACAATTGGGAAGTAACGGTACCCTTCTCTTCATCTACAATCCCACCTGCGTAATCCCATTGATCCGCAGATGAATGTTCATGATACATTCCAATCAGATCGCTGTTTAACATTCTGTCGTAATGGAGTGTCAGTGAAAAATCTTCAGGAAGCGAGGACAGAGATAATTTCTCACTGGAAACCTGGAGATACAGTTCAACTTCATAAGCAGCACCTGCGGTTGTCCACGTAAGACCTTGTTTCGTTTCTGGTGCTTTCACATCTTGTTTCAATATATCCAAAATGATCTTGCCCCCAGCAGCACCAGAACCTCCTTTGGTCTGCAGTTCTTTCAATACGCTAGATGGAATGGTGAGCGATAATACACCTTGCTGAGAAATTGTGAGTGAATTCGCACCCAACAAGTCCCCCGCATTAACAGGCAACTCAATTTTCTTACCAACTGTAATATCCACATTTGCGGTACCGTTTGTCACAGCTTTCAATTCTTTTTCTGTAATGACCTGATTTTGGCTTGGATCTGGGTCTGTGGTTGGTGCAGGTGTTGGGACAGGTGCAGGGGTCGTAGAAGATCCGCCGCCACCGCTATTTCCAGAACCACCCCCATTATTACCAGAACCACCATTATTCATTTCCTGAATTTTATTGAGGAAGTACCCTAAGTCTTTGTCCCCAATTTGCAAAACAGGCTTCTTGGTAGAATAGTTAGCAGTCATTCCAAAGTTATTTGTAATATAATTCACTTCGGCGTCTCCTACAGAGCCATCCTGGTCAATATCGGCGATCTCATCCGAAGTATGATAATGTTTCGTTACAAGCTCCATGTCATAGATATCGATGACTCCATCCCCATTAATATCTCCTGCATACGTAAAGTCTGACGAATTCATTTGATTGATGCCATAATATTCGCCATCAATCGTCTTGCTCAGAACCACTGCCAGCCTGGAAGGTAAATGACCCGGAACTCGTGTGTAGATGGTCGTCATTTCTCCTGTTGCCGGAATCCCATCGATCAGGAACTCACCATAATTTTGCACAGTCCCCTCATATTTCTCACCGGAAGCCGTCTCGGCATAAACTTCAATGCCCATTGCCGAATAGTCATTTTCAAAATCCAGATACTCTCCATCGACCATAAAAGCTTCCGGACGTACAAAACCATATGTTCTTGAGGATTTGGAGATCACTTCATAACTGTCTGTGTTAAACGCGGTTAATGTCAATTTCTCTTCGTTCTCTTTCATGCCAACAGTCGTGTATTTCACTTCAAGAAATGGTACGTCGCTTTTCTTAAAATAGAATTCATCCTTCGGTACATCAAAGACAACATGGAACAAATCAAGATCCCCTGTGATTCCTTCAAAGGACCCACCTGAGATGGATGCCTCAAAGCTGAGTTCTCTTTGGTCCACTACAGGCTCACTGATTTTCACTTGAGCACCTGTGGCATCCAGTAATGCCTGCAGCTCAGGCGTTGGCTCAATCCGGTTAAATTGTTTGTAGTCATACATCGATTCCAGGGTAAACGAAATACCGTTTAACTTCTCGACATTGTTCAATTGAATAGTTTGGGTAATTGTATCTCCTTTACGCACTTGTTCTTTGTCATATTTGCTGGTCACATAAGGTTTACCTTCGGAAATAAAGCCATAGCGGTGGTCCTTGACGGGATTGGCCGCTGTACCCACATCCAATCCAAAGAGTCGAAGTTCGTAACCATTATCATATTCTTCTTTGGTAATACCAAAAGATATATGTCCTTCTTTGGAAACAGGCAAATCACCGGAATAAAAGGGACTGCCATTCTCGTAGAAAATGACACGATTGGAAGATTGATCATAAGCCGTGATCCCATTATCAACAAAGGTTTGGATGGTTGAATCGATAGCTGTGCCATCATACCAGACGCCCTGTCCACCTTCCCTTTCCGTCAGCATACTATCATTGAGTTCGTGTACACCAGGCTCAATACCCAAATCAATCTCGGGGGCTGTATTGTCCACAACGACCAATCTTTCGGATGAATACTGCTTGGAGTCCGAATCTGTCCCGATGAATTCAAGTGTGTAGTTGCCCTCAGGGACAAATGTTGCAACGTTGGAGATTTCCCCGTTTTCAATTGGAAATGCATAACCTCTAAACACATTCAGGATCAGATATTCCACTCCCGGTAGCAGGGACTGCGAATTCAAGGTACCTACAAACCCGATTTCCTCGCCGGTTGCGCGATCCTTCAGCAATACATCCACAGAGTCAATGGGACTTCCCAATTGAATAGCACTCAGTGTAATACGATTCAGGAACTGATGAAAAGGAGTATCGTTTGTGATGGATGGTGGAATCAGTTCCACCGAAGTTATACCCTTTTCGCTAATACGGATGGAGAATGGGATCTGAATATGATCCGCCGCATTTTCCGTATCCAGATATACATATCCTTCATAACGACCACTTGGCGTGTCCTGTGGTATATCCACTGAAACAGTCATCTCTTCCGTACTTCCGCCACTTACAGTAATGGATTCTGGAAGATGAACATTTAAGTTCATATCGTTTAACAGCTTCATGGAAGTGTTATACGTTTTGGCACCGTCCCCTTTATTCTCGATCTTAACTGTTCGGCTGTCAGATACGATTCCCTGGTCGTTTTCTTCCAAATATGCACTATCAAATACGATGGAACCTGTAATTTCATCAATAAGGATGGATTCGTCATTCGAGAAGTGAATCGTTTTATCCTGAACTTTGGCAAACACGGATGTGTGGACTGCCCGGTACGGATCTACACGGCCTGCACCTACTTCATATACGGAATAATTCCCGTTCAGATCAACAGCTGTATTCATAAGAGCAGTCTTCACATCAAAAGGTGTGTATTCTTCATGTGCCTGGAGCATAAGTGCAGCAATACCCGCCATATGCGGGGTTGCCATGGAAGTACCCGAAATTCGTGCATAGGCAATATTATAATTCTCACCCGTATGATCATTCACAAATACAGGATAGGTTGAAAAAACAGCTACGCCCGGTGCAACGATATCGGGTTTAATATCATCATTCACGGCGGCTGGGCCTCGGGAACTGAAATCGGCCAGTTTATTTCCTTCCGTAACGGTTTGGCCTGCTGCGCCAAAGGTGACCGTCACGCCGTTCAACACTTTTAGTTTTTCTCCAAGCTCTCTCATCATTTGGAATGTAGGAATATACCCGTTCATTTCACCCAGATAATTAGGGATTGTTCCTTCAACATTGTTATAAATGATTGCTGCTGCCGCCCCCGCTTTTCTTGCGTTGACAATCTTGGCATCGAGTGCAATATCTCCCCGAGCGATTAGGGCCACTTTGCCTTGTACTTCAATACCTTCAAAATCAAAAGCATTACCAAGCCCTGCATAAACAAGTTCGTAGGTTTTGCCTTCAAGCGTGGTCAGATCGTCAGCAAAATCTTTACCAAACAGTGTTAACACCTCAGTAAACGTTGAAGCAGGTGCTTCTTTTGTTGGCGCTTCTTCTTCTGCTGCTGGTGGTGCTTCTACTTCTGCATCAGGTGCATCTTCTACTGATAGTGAAGTTTCTACATCTGCTGCTGGTGTCTCTTCTTCTGTTGTCGATGCTTCTACATCTGCTTCAGATGGTTCTTCTGCTGTTGGTGGAGTTTCTTCATCCACTATAGGTGTTTCTTTTTCCTCTGCCGATGCCTCTTCTTCTACTGCAGGTGTTTCCTCCCCCCGAATAGGTTCTTCTTCAATTACAGGTGTTTCCTCTGTCTCTCCCGCACCTGGATTGTTATACACATCCAGAGTCACAGTAGCCGTAGGAAGAGTTAACGGAACATCGGAAGCACCAATCGTAATGGCCAGCGCGCTCGCTCCCGGTGTACCTAACGTACCTTCATTGGGTCCATCATTACCTGCCGCAACCATACTCACCACGCCTTGCAGCATCGCATTATTCAGTGCAATTGAAGAAGGATCCAGCGGATCATTCGTGGCGGCCCCTAAGGATAGATTGATAACATCAAGTTCATCTTCAATAGCCTTGTCAATTCCGGCAATAATGCCACTCATCTCACCACTTCCACCAGGGCCAAGTACACGGTACACATATAAGTCTACGTCTGGAGCGACACCTTTTACAGCATGCCCCACATCATTTTTGGCCTGCCCAGCGATGGTTCCCGATACGTGTGTTCCATGGGAAGTATAATAATCTTCTGCTAATACACCTTGCTCCTTATAGCCCGAATTCTCCCAATCTTTATAGGTCGTCTCCATCGGGTCTGCATCGTTATCAACAAAGTCCCATCCTTTAACTGTCGTTGGATCTACTTGCTTTGGATCCTCACCCGCATGAGCGCGATACCCTTTATACGCCCCTGTTAAATCCGGATGATTATAATCAATTCCGGTGTCCAGTACACCCACTTTGATTCCCTTACCAGTGATACCCTCTTCATGAAGTTTGTCGATTCCGAGATATGGCACACTATCAGCCATTCGAGGTTGTATTCCGGATGCAGATGCAAATTCACTTGATGTGTCTGTTTCTGGCAGATCAAGTACCACTTCCTGGTCAGCCCATACTTTTTTCACAACTCCGGATTTCATCAGATCTTCTACGGCTACGCCAGGGACTGTTAACGCAACACCATTTAGTGCGTTTTCATACTCCTGAGTGATTTGGATCGAGGCAGCATCATAAGATAGCCCTCTCTTCTGCTGCAAAGACTTAATGTGCTGCTTGAATTGCTGATGATTTTGTTTTACTCTGCTTGCGGCCGTAAGCTCTGACAACTTCTCATTTTTTAGTCCAGCCCGTTTCAAGGCAACGGCAGCGGGTTCGCTATTGAATTGGATGATCACTTTGACCAAATCGTTACTTTTGGTATTCACCTTGGAGTCGATCACTTCACCATCCATGACTTGAAGCTGATTCAAAGCTTGTCTTTCCTCTGGCGTCAGTGATTGAAGAATGGACTTAGCGCTTTCACTCTGCTGTAGAGGACCATAAGAAGGTGCTGCGTAAGCAGGTAAGGAGAACATGGAAGACAACATGACTCCTGCTGCTACTAAACCGGATAACCATCGGGTTGATTTTCGTTTCATTTTATACCTCCTGCGATTTACGATCAGATTAGGCTTATCGTATTCCGCAGCGTAGGGGATGTAAATTGGGGTAATTGAGTATGTTAATAGATGAATCACTCTATTACCCTTCAGAAAAATTTACATATAAATAGACCGAATTATCTAATTTAGTGACTTTATTTAACAAATTCAGGATTCTATTCTTTTATTCACAACTGAATTTGATAAACAAGTTTCTTTAGACCTAAAATCACTTTCGAAAATGAAGAGTTTTTTCAAAAATAAATTACTTTTTTTGTTATTTTTTTGATTGGATTCAATTAAATATCTGTTAAAAAACGCGAAAAAAGCTTACACCATTGTTCTAAACAGAACGAGACATGTAAGCTTTTTTAACGTATATCTCGAATGGATGGCATTGGTAAAGAATGATGTATTCTATAAGCTATAAAAGAAAACAAGCCAGTTCGCCCCATATGTAAGGGGAAGAACTGGCTTGTTTATATTTTACACCTATTTAATAGCTATACTTTCATTTAAGCGTATCTAAACATAGGTCACGCCTGCTTACGCCGTCTCATGTTGCTTTTTCGACTCCACTTCATAGACCTGCGTATGTTCATTCTCGGCTAAAGACCATTCCACTGTACCTGGCTTGCGCACTTTCCATACCCAGGCTTGAATTCGCAGCGAGCTTCTGACCCAAGCTAAAGAGGCACAGCGTTTCTCAGAACGAACCGTCAAACCCCAATGAATAACACGAGCGAGCCAAGGATTCACATACTCATTATGTGAGCGAACTGATGGTAATTCATCCTGGAACAACCGCTGTTTCACGTCCATAGGGGGTTGCCCGCATGTCCAATAATGGAGCAGAGCTGCCAAACTATAGATGTCCGACATCGGTCCCTGACTGGATTTCTCCGAATAGAACTCCAGCGGAGAATAACCTGCCGATGTAAATATCACCTGTTTCTCTCCGGATTGCATAGGCCAACGGGTAGCTGAGCCAAAGTCCAGAAGTTTGGGTGTACCATCCTCCATCACCATAATGTTGGAAGGTTTCACATCCCGGTGAAGAATGCCTTGCTTATGTATGTAATCCAATGTATCCACCAGTGGAAGCAGCGTCTCTGTTATGAAGGCAGCATCAAGAGCATGGTTGTGTTCATTCAGATACTCGGTCAATGTGATTCCCGTGCAGTATTCCATAACCAGATACCCCGTATCATTCGCTTCAAAATGATCCAAATACGAAACAATATGAGGATGATCCAGTTTCGATAACAGTTCACCTTCAAGCAGAAATGCAGCCAGTAACTCCTGATATTGCCCACCGTATCCTCGCGAAGAGCAGAACACCCCACGCTTGTCTGCCTGACGTTCAGCCAGTCTCTGTGGGAAAAATTCCTTAATGGCTACCTTGGCACCCGTATTACGATCTCGCCCTGCATATACAATAGCCAACTCACTGCTGGCTAATACCTGTCTTACCTGATATGTATCATTTATAATCACATTGCGCTGCAATGCCATTTTACAATTGTCTTTTCTCATAACAGACCTCTTTTCAACCTTGTCGATCGGAAGACTTTCCGCGTAAATGCATCATTTGGTTCAACCGGTCAGCAATTCATCGCCAACTATACATATAAACCAAATGATGCAATTTGAAACACCTTAACGCGAAATATTTAAATATTGATGATATCAAGCCTTCTACGATCCACTGCTAATCCCTATCCACACTATTCTATAGTAGAAAAGGACTCTCTTATATAGAGTATCGACAGAAGGATGTAATTACTTAATTAAACTGGAGAAAAACATTTCTCATCCTTCATTTGCAGCTTTTATTAATAATTATTCTGTAAAAAACGTCCGATTTCCTCGTTCATCTGAACCAATACGTCCTGTGAAGGAAAATGTCCTGTATCATACTTGATGGCTTTTACATTCGTAATAATCTTTTGAGCTCGCTCAATACACTTATCCGCAGGGAAAAAGACATCCTTCCCCCCTACCAATAACAAGGTTGGTGACGTATAATTCACCAGTTCTTCTCGATCCGTGAGCTTGGGCAGATCCTGCTCTATGCTGACGTATTTAAAAAGTTTGCCGATAATGTTTTTATCCATTTCTTTCATGCAGTTGCACGACATGTTGTCCGTAATTTTTTGCAAAGAAGATGGTGAAGACGTCATGCGGTACTTGACGAGCGGCAGCGTGATATCCTGAGCTGTTTTAATTTTGGAATTGACCGCAAGACCAGCAGGAGCAACCAATACAGCACACGAGATGCGTTCCGGAATATAGGTAGCCAGTCTGAGGATAATGCCTCCTCCAAACGATGGACCGATAAATGCACTCTTTTCAATATCATAGTGATCCAGCAGATCCGACACCCATAAAGCCAAGCTATCAAACCGTGTGGAGATACTCGCTTCCTCACTATAACCAGGATGACCAATCGTATCAGGAGCAATAATCCGGTATTCCTTAAATAAGGAAGAGAACCATGACAACGTCATCGGATTCACACAATTACCGCCCTGGAGAATAAATAACGGCTTGCCATCTAGAGGACCCGTCAGTAAAACATGCGTCTTGCCAAAACGCGTCTCTACATACTCACGCGTAAAATCCTCACCCAACTCGTTCAAATAAATCTCATACTCTTCAAGTATGCTGCTCTTGCCTTCTTCACTTCTATAAATGGAACTCATGTCTGCCTCCTGCAATATATACTCAAATAACCCATTCTAGTGAATGGACTTGCTAATCGATGGACCAAAAAGATAAAGAGGGCCTGCAGATGACAGGCTCCTCCATATGTTTAACTAATCATATTCAGATGATTATAGAGCGGAAACTGGAAATTGTAAATAACGATTCTAATAGACCAGAAATAAAGGAGGCATCCTTTGGATAAATCAATTTTACAACTCACTAAAAATGGATTTTTGTGACTAGATATAGATAAATTAAAAAGCTTTGATCTATATCTAGCCTTGAGTGAAGCAGCTACAGGTATTATGAAATTGATACGGATAAATACTTACTTCCGGCCGTAATCCGCCTTGATTTCGCCCCACTGCTTGGTCTGCCATTTTAGCACTTTATTGCTGTACGTATTTGTCTGGAGCCACTGCTCCGCACGATCGATCATCAGCCAGATTTCTTCCGTGGAGTTGTCTCTTGGTAACGTTGTGGCTACTTTTTTCTGCTTTAGCCATTTCATGGCATTGACCGAGTCGGTATACACCGTTTTGGTACTACCTTCTTTTTTCAAATGTGCGAGGGCATGTACAATGGCCAAAAATTCGCCCAGATTGTTCGTGCCTTTGGAGATCGGTCCGACCGAGAAAATAATCTCACCTGTGCGGGTGTCTACCCCTTTGTATTCTACAGGTCCGGGGTTACCACGTGTGCCCACATCAACAGAGATGCTGTCGTAATCCACTTCCTCCGACGTTTCCATGCCTGCACTTCTTCCGGTACCAGCCGACTTCGTCTTCGACGCTCCGCCTGCACTAGAACCCCAGTTTCCTTTCCATCCGGCACGATACGCTTCTTCTGCGGCTGCTTTGGACTCATAGGATTTATATTTTGCTCCAGTATAATGATCCGTCTGTGCTTTGCAATCTGCCCATGTGTTATACACACCAGGTTTCTTGCCTTCCCAGACAACATAATATTTCTGTTTTGCCACTGTGACCCACTCCTTTGTTCACTTCATCAATACCCTATTGTAAACGATTGGGAGGGGGGAATGAAAGTTAAGTTGTTCGTCCAAGCTAAGGAATACGAAACATGATTTGGTATAGAAAGGAATACAACCAATGGACTGGATATGGAAATCCATCTTGCTTGTACTGATTGGCATGATTCTGCTACGGATTGCTGGACGTAAATCCATCTCGCAAATGAGTGTAGCCACGACAGTCATTATTATCTCGATCGGAACAACGATCGTGCAGCCAATTGCGAATCATGAGTTAGGCAAAGCGATCGGGTCAGCGGCGGTATTTATCGTCATGCTTCTGATCGTTGAACAATTACAGTTGAAGTTTAATTGGTTTGAAAAAATGATGAGCGGAAAATCCAAGGTTGTCGTGGAAGATGGGAAGTTGAATTTACCGAATCTGAAACATATGCGCTTTTCCGTGGACCAATTGGAGATGCAGTTGCGGGAAAAAGGAATTACAAGTATTACCGATCTGGAAACGGCCACGATGGAACCAAACGGGCAACTCGGTTATGTGCTCAAACGACACGCGCGCCCAGTAACCATTGGTGATTTGGAATCACTCCTGAAGCAAGGTACGTGGCCCACGGAATCCAAAAAACTGTTCCAGGAGGTCATCCAGGATGGACACTCTCGTCCGCTGGACTCCACACTGGAATAGCTACTGCCTGTCCCTAGTCGCAAAAGAAAAGGAAGAGGCTGTCTCAAAAGGAATTCCGCCTCGTTCCAATGGCTAACGAACCTACCGCACCTTAAAAGGCAGATCATCAACGGTTGCAAGATTTAACGAACCTCAGTAACGCTATTTCGTCATAAAAGGGCTCCCAAACCTAAAAAATCCAGTGAATCGACGAAATAGCGTCTCTATGATTCGTTAGATCTCAGATCTGGGCAAAAGGGAGCGAATAGCGTGTGTCAGGTTCATTAAACCAAAACAAAATAAAACTGCAAAGAGGATGTCCCCGTCATATTCATGACTTATGGGGCATCCTCTTCCTTTTCAGTTTCTGTGTGAATTAATCCCCTCCCTCGTACCACAGCTCCAGTGGCAGACCAACCAGAGACTTGCCAATCCACTCTCTGGCGATATTGTTGGAGGGCCCCATGGCAATGCCTGCACGCGCGTCACGGAAGAGACGTTCAAACACGCCTTTTTTATAACCATAACCTCCGGTAACATCCAGTGCTGCTTTGGTCGCTTTATTCGCAACTTCGGCAGCATGAATTTTGAATTCAACCAGCGGCAGGAACAGCTCAACTTGCGGTCTCCCCTGTGCCTGAAGTTCGTCCAGCTGCCGCGCAAGTGATAACTGCCAAGGCTTCAGGCTGGAGATTAACACCTTCACTTCAGCCAACTGCTGGCGGATGATCTGATAATCGGCTAAGCGCTTGTTAAAATCCCGATGAACCATGCCCTTCACATATTCGGATGCAGCCTCAAGCGCCGCCTCGGCAACTCCAAGCCAGGTTGAGCCCAGGCCTATCAGATATACGGGCGATACACCACTCTCCAGAATTTCGCGACCCTGCCCCTCGGTTCCGAGCTTATCCTGAGCTGCTATTCGGACACCTTCATATTTAATGGGTCCGCTGTGATTACCACGAACGCCGAGCGCATCCCATACGCCGGAAGTAATGCCTTCCAGTTGTCCATCGACAAGGAAGAAGCTCACATCTGTCGGGGTTTGCGCTCCTGGCGTGCGAGTCTGGGTCACATAAAAATCAGCCTGTCCCGAGCTTGTCGTGAACGACTTTTCGGCATTCAGAATATAATCCTCGCCGTCTCGGGAAGCCTCGCTGAAATTAAACCACCAGTGACCTCCCGAAGCACGCTCACTTGTGGAATACGTACCTATAGCGCCATTACGTACCGGCTTCAGCCAGCGCTCCTTCTGATCCTCATCTCCGTAGAGAGCTATCGTCTGAACGGCTCCAACATGCATGACATACACCAGTGAAGTCGAAGGGCATCCCTTGGCAATTTCTTCTGCCGCAATCGCAAAGGCAACATGATCCAGTCCCCGTCCACCGAAGCGCTCGGGAATCAGCACCCCATTCCATCCAGCCTCAGCAAGGGCGGACAGATTCTCACGCGGGAAACGGCCCTCACGGTCAATCAGTTCAGCACGTGGTTTAATGACTTCGTCAACAATCCCCCGAATTTCAACTCTCAATTGCTCATAGTCTGGCTGGGTGTGAATGGTGTTTGCTTGAATACTCATTGCATCAACTCTCCTCATGATTAGAATAGGGATACATCCCTCGATAACAGTGATACAGATATGCCAATCCATTCCTTCTATTGAAGATCGATCGTTTGATCAGGAAGTTGCTACCCGGTTTAGTGCAGCCTCCTTCTCTCTAACCAGCGGGATTACCTTCTCACCGAAAGCCCGAATATCCTCATCGTAATGAAGAAAGCCAGTAAGAATGAGATTTACTCCAACCTTTTTCAACGCAATGATGCGGTCTGCCACCTGCTCCGGGGTACCAATCAAACCGGTTTTGAACCCGTCATTATATTGCACCAGGTCGTCGAAATTGGAATTCGCCCACATTCCCTCCTGTTCAGGTGAAGCTTTGCCTGCAAATTGAACCTGACTGCGGAAGCCCTCCACGGCCTCGGGGTCAGCATGCAGAATAATCTGGCGCAGTACTTCCAATGCTTCTTCTTCCGTATCCCTCACGATGACAAAAGCATTTACTCCGAATTGCAGCTTGCGGTTGTAGGACGCAGCCCGCCCAGTCACATCCTCAATCTGGGTACGGAAGCCTTCGATGTTATTCCCGTTCATGAAATACCAATCCGAGACTCGTGCAGCCATGTCACGTGCAGCCGCCGAATTCCCTCCCTGGAACACAGGTGGAAGTGCACCCGGTTTGGGTTTGTGTGGCGCTTCATGAATACGGTAAAAGTCTCCCTGGTGATTGGCTTCTTCTTGCGTCCACAGCTCCTTTATGACACGGATGAACTCTTCCGAGCGACGATAACGCTCGTTATGGTCCAGCCACGGTTCTCCAAATCCATGAAACTCTCCCTTGAACCAGCCGCTGACAATATTTACGGCAGCTCGTCCCTTGCTGATATGATCAATCGTCGTGATCGCTTTCGCTACTGGACCGGGATGCCATAATCCAGGCAATATGGCTGCTATCAGTTTCAAGCGATCTGTAACCACAGCCAGTGCGGAGGCAAGAGCAATGGCTTCCAGTTGATTATCAGCGCCGTAGCTGGCCATAAATCTGGTTTGCAATAACGCATAATCAAAGCCCACATCTTCTGCGATCTTGGCATACCTCGCGTTATCCTCAAATGACCAGCCTGTTTTTTGCGGGATGCTGGAGATAACCAGACCCCCACTTACATTAGGAACCCAATACGCGAATTGCATGGACATGTTGAATCACCTCTTCAATGGAATGATTTATAGGCAAGGGCCAAGGCCCTCTCTACCGGAGTGGAATACAACAAAAAAGACACCTACAACCTATAAGTTTGAGGGTGCCTTTAGTTCGTCTAATCGGCCAGAATGTATGATGTTTTCAATGGAGATATCGTAAAAAACAGACCCTATCATTTGGAAGCCGCAGGCGCTTTTACCACATGAGCAGGAATGTTATTATTGGCGATGATCTCGCCAAAAGGGCTGATAAACGAGCGCTCGCCGTTGTCGCCATATTGCGCATAATTGAGCTTTGGAAACAACAACTCAGCAGTACGATAAGCTTCTTCCAGATGCGGGTACCCCGACATAATGAAGGTCTCAATCCCCAGTGCTTCGTACTCCCTTATTCTCGCTGCAACCTGGTCAGGATCACCTACAAGCGCTGTACCGGCACCGCCTCTGACCAGTCCAATGCCTGCCCACAGATTTGGGCTGATCTCCAGATTGGAACGATCCCCATTATGCAGTCTGGCCATTCGCTGTTGACCGACGGAATCCATGCGAGCGTAGATCTTCTGGGCAGAAGCAATCGTCTCTTCATCCAGATGAGCGATCAGGTCATTCGCGGCCTGCCAGGCCTCCTCTTCGGTTGGACGAACGATTACATGAAGTCGGATGCCGAAGCGCAGACTTCTTCTCTTTCTGGCAGCAAGCTCTCGCATTCGGTTGATCTTGGCCTCTACCTGGTCAGGTGGCTCACCCCACGTCAGGTATACGTCTACATGCTCGGCAGCCACCTCCATGGCAGCTTCAGATGAGCCTCCAAAATAAAGTGGAGGATAAGGCTTCTGAATGGTCGGATACAGAACCGATCCACCGTTGACCTTTAAATATTTGCCCTCAAAATCAACTTCTTCGCCCGCCAGTTCCTTGCGCCATATGGTTAGAAATTCATCTGTCAATGCATAACGTTCATCATGATCCAGGAACACCCCGTCTCCCTCAAGCTCGATCGGATCCCCTCCGGCTACGACATTGATCAAAAGTCTTCCTTTGGAGAAGCGATCCAGTGTACTCGCCATTCGTGCCGCCGTGGTCGGAAGCATCAGACCCGGACGTGCAGCGACCAGAAACTTCAGCTTGTCCGTTACCGACACCAGAGAGGAAGCAACAACCCAGGCGTCTTCACATGATTTTCCCGTAGGTAGCAACGCACCGGCAAACCCAAGCTCATCTGCAGCTTGCGCAACCTGCTTGCAATAATGATAGGTCACTGCCCTGGCACCTTCTCGGGTGCCCAGAAATCTTCCATCCCCATGTGTCGGGATAAACCAAAACAATTCCATTTTTCTCTCTCCTCCTGCTCAATTGGTGGCTACTCTGCCCTTGCTGTTCTCTTGAATCAGCTTCCAGACAGGACCTGTTAACGACAATTTGTCATGTCGAGTGTAATGGGACGCGAGCCCCCGGATCGGATCACCTGCGTAAAATTTTTCATATAACAGATGTCTTGCGCCAAGCGGACTGCCGATGAGATCCCAAGCCAGCTTGAACAGCTCCACTTTTTTCTCTGCACTTACCGCAGCGCCTTCAAAATACAAATGCATAAATTCGGAAATCGGACCGTAGAAGTCCTCAATTCCGGAAGGGGTCTGAACAAAGCCACCTGCGCCGACTTGTTGAAGTATCTCAACAGCCCGTGGATAATATTTGGTTCCCAAACTTCGCGCCGTCTCTACATACGTCAGATCAGGAACGAGCACACCTGCCGCATCAGGCAAGGCTTTGGCCTCCGCTGCAATAATCAGCGCCTTGATTACGTCAATTTGTGTCAGCAGCTCACCCAGTTTCTCCTGAATATGCAGAAATCCGGTTACGCCAATCGACTCAGCCACCGCAAAAGCTACACCCGTGACAAATTCCAGCTTGGCTACAAAGCGCACAACATTTTGGTGGAAGGCCAATCCATTGGCTGTACGGTTCCCGCGAAGCTTCAGGACCTTGTCAGAATCGCCGTAGAGAAGCACCCTCTCCCAAGGAATCAGGACATCATCGAAAAAAAGGACTGCATCCATCTCATCGTACCTTGCACTGAGCGGATGATTGCGTTCTCTGGCATCAGCAAATGACTCCCTGCACACAATATGCAGTCCTGGTGAATTGGCGGGTACAATCAAGACATGCGCATGTTTCTGATGTCGGGTCTGAAATTGCAGGAACGAAAAGATCAGAAAGTCATGCGTATACGGTGCACCTGTCGCAATCATTTTGGCTCCTCTAACCACAATCCCTTCCGAAGTTTCCTTCACCACATGCAGGAATCGCTCTGCAATCCGCTGGTCATCCAGTCCGCTGGAACGATCAATCTGGGGATCAATAATGGCTGTTGTCAGAAAGAGGTCGCGGTCTCTGGCCTCATGGTAATAGGTGCTGATTTTATCCGCAAATTGCGGGTCCAGGTCGGATAATTCGTGCCGGGCAGCATACCATCCGGTTACCATGGAACGGGCATAGTCGGATAACCGGCTCATCATGCCATTGGTGCTGGAAGACCAGACTGCAAAGGACTGACTGCGTTTGTTCAATTCGGCTGCTGTGTGCGGTATGAGAAATGAGCTGTGTGCATATCGCTCCTGTCCCTCGAGAGCATAGCCCACTTGCTCCCGTTGAAGAGGATCATCCAGCATATTAAACAACTGCCTGATGGTGGATAGTGTGCCTTTAAAAGCCGCATGTTCGGAAATATTCTTCACCTGCTGCCCTTCCAGCCAGACACGTCGTCCATCCTCCAGACTGGATATGAAAGTATCTCCCCTCAAAATGTCACCCCTTACTTAAATTTTATTTTTCCGATTGATTTGCTATGTTTTATTGTTTATCATAGCTAATATCCATTGGATCGCAACAATCAATGAGTCCAAATTTGACGGTTAACAAACACAAATGCTTGATCTGTCGGGCAACGCCAAAATAAACTACAATCCGGCTTGATTTGAAGGTACCTGCATCTTAAGCGCATTCCCATGGATGCATGAAATGCGGATCTAGACGATGTTGCTTAACCAACAAAAAATACTAATCTGTTGTTTTGAGGTGATATGGAATGAATGAAACTCGAGGTGTCGACCGAAGAATTTACAGAACCCGTGTCATGATCTCTGAAGCTTTTTTGAAAATGATGAAGAAGCAGGATTACGTGGAAATCAGTATCGTGGACATTGCTGAACAAGCGAACATCAACCGTTCAACCTTCTACGCCCACTTTATAGACAAAGAGGATTTACTGGACAAGATGGTCAACGAGAAATTGGAGTTGCTGGAACATGTACTCAGTGAACGGTCTGCTGCCATGGATGTGGCCCTTTCTTTTACCGAGCCTGACCCGATCTTTGCGGTCCTGTTTGAGCACATCTTTGAGCATGATGAGTTCTACCGGGTCATGCTACTGATCAATCCTGTCGGCAATTTCAGTACCCGGCTGAACGAGGTGATTAAAGCTTATTTTTTTCAACGGATTACCCAACTCGGGATGGATCAGAAGGTTCAGGTACCGCTGGACATTTTACTCGATCATCTCAGCTTCTCCACCAGCGGAATTATTCATAAATGGCTTGAAAACAACAAAGTATACTCTCCCCATCATATGGCTTTGCAGCTTACCCGTCTTGCCCGACTAGGTGCCTACACGGCCATGGGCGCGCAGGCCCAGGATACACGCTCCCCCCATTCCTGACCTGCCTGTTCTGGAGCCAAAGGCTAACTTGACCAACCTCCTCTGAGAAAGCTAAACGCAAAAAAACTGCCTTCCAAGCTGAAAATCAGCTCGAAAGACAGTTCACTGGAACACTAGACATATCACCGTGTACTCAGGTAAGCGATGCCCAGGCCGCCCGTAACCGGATTTGTATAGATTTCACATTCTACATCAAATACCTCACCAATCATCTCACGAGTCAGGATATCGGCGGGTTTGCCATGGACCACAATCTGTCCCTTTTTCACCACATAGAGATAATCACAATATTCTGCGGCGAGTTCGAGATCATGCAGCGCTGCCAATATGCCAATGCCGAGTCCGCGGACAATATTTAGAATCTGAAGTTGGTATTTGATGTCCAAATGGTTCGTCGGCTCGTCCAGGATCAGGAATTCGGGTTGCTGTGCCAAGACACGCGCCAATACCACACGCTGTTTCTCCCCACCAGACAGAGACACGTAATTGCGGTCTGCATGTCCAGTCAGATGTACTTTTTCCAAAGCCTGCTCCACGATTTCGTGGTCCCGTTCATTATCCGTCTCCAGCATTTTTTTATGCGGGGTACGCCCCATCATGACCATCTCGCGCACCGTAAAATCAAAACTCAATTCATTAAACTGGCCGACAACGCCCATGTGTCTGGAAACAAGCTTTGGACTGGATTTGAGAATATCGGTATTGTCCAGAAAGACCTTGCCTTGCTGCGGTTTGATCACTTTATAAATGCTCTTGAGCAGCGTTGACTTGCCACAACCATTGGGTCCGATCAGTCCAACGAACTGTTTACCTTTTACCTGTAATGAAATATCCTTAATGATGTCCGTGTTCAGCACAGAGATGGATACATTTTCTACGTTCAGTTTCATGGTTAATTTCCTCCAAAACCGTAGCCTTTTTTGACCAGCATATACATAAACATCGGCGCACCAATCATGGCTGTAATGATCCCGATTGGCAACTCCACGCTGGATATGAGGGATCGTGCAATAACATCCGTCCAGATAAGGAAAATGGCACCAAACAGCACGGATACAGGCATCACTTTACGATGGTCGGAACCCACCAGACCTCTGACGATATGTGGAATAATGAGTCCGACAAAACCAATCATGCCACAGCTCGCCACCATAACGCCTGTCACCAAAGCGGTTAACAACATGTACACTCTGCGGTACACACTCAGATTAATGCCTAGTGTAACGGCTGCTTCGTCCCCCAATAACATCGTATTAAGAACTCTGGACTGTAAAAGGAAAAATAGAATCGCGACCAGCACAACGATACCAACGAGTGGAAGCTTGTTCCATCCGGAAGCCGCCAGGCTGCCCATGGTCCAGAATGTCACCGTTTTGATGCCTTCAGCATTGTTGGCAAAATAAATAATAAAGTTCGAAAAAGCGCTGCACAGCGCGTTAATCACCATCCCGGCAAGCACCAGCTTGACCGACGTCATTTTCCCCCGAATCCCTGCCAAAGTCAGGACCAGTAAGGAGGCACCCATCGCTCCAGCAAAGGCCCAGAAAGCAACCCCCGTCTGACCAAGCCACCCAATCGCACCGAAGCCAATGAGTATTGCAAAGGTTGCTCCAAGTGAAGCGCCTGAGGATATACCCAGTATGTAAGGGTCAGCGAGCGGATTCTGCACAGCAGCCTGCATAACAGCACCGCACAAGGCCAAGCCTGCACCGATAAACATTGCCATCAGCACACGAGGAAAGCGAATCTGCCAAATGATATCGGTAAAGGAACCTGCCTCAATGGGTGTTGTCCCCCACTGAAATCCCGTTAATTTGTATAAAAGGATACGATACGACTCCGCCAGTGGAATTTGTACCTGTCCAATGGAAACTGCAATACCTACAGAAATAATCGTGATTATGACTAAAGCTGCGATCAGTAAAGCAAACCCGGATTTACTATGAATCAGAGACTCTCTTTTCCCCCTACGCTGTGTCTGAACCTGAACCGTCTGTGCCATCTCTTCCCCCATCAATTCGCGTAAAATGTAGAACAAATTAAATTCAGCTATTTACAAAGCTTTTTCTCGGATTATAATTGAGAATGATTATCTTTGTCAATTTAAAACACATAGAAAAGGGGTTCATCATTTAATGAAATTCACATCCAGAACCATTGGCTTCGCTGCTCTAAGTCTCCTGTTAATGCTGCTTGCAGCCTGTTCGAATGCATCAACTTCTTCCCCTGCCGAAGAAACAACTTCAACAACTAATACGACAGAAACTTCAGCTCCTGCTGAGAATACAAATAAAACGACGTACCCGCTCACCATTGAGAACTACACAATCTCGGGTGAGGGCGGCGAGTGGAAACCAAAAGTGCAAGTATTTGATAAAGCACCTGAACGTGTTGTTGCGAATACCCAATCTGCGGCTGAGATGCTCATCAAATTGGGTCTGACCGATAAAATGGTCGGCGTTGCTGCTCTATACGGTTCCGTTACACCGGATGTGGCTGATGATTTCGCCAAAATTCCGGTATTGTCCAAGGATTATGTAGGTAAAGAACTGGTTGTAGGTGCAAGCCCGGATCTGGTACTCGGACGGGGCGACCTGTTCGCTGATGCAGACTGGGGTGTGGGTACCGTCGATGGATTGAATGACATGAATATCCGCACATTCCTGCAAACGACGAATCACAAAGGCACACTCGATAGCCTGTATAGCGATATTGCACAACTTGGGCAGATCTTCGACGTTCAAGAAAATGCCGCAACATTCACAGAAAATCTGAAGACTCGTGTTGAAGCCATTAAGGCAAGTGTAGCCGATCAGCCTGAGCGTACTTTTGCCTACATTGTACCCGCTACAGAAGACACCATTACGGTAAGCAGCATGCAGAACGATACGTATCAGCTTGATGCACTTGGCTTGTTGAAGCTGAAAAATACGTTTGATGGTGTGCAAGGTGAAGTTAGTGTAGAGCAGCTGATTACAGCGAACCCGGACTACCTGCTCTTGTCCGCTTATGCCGGTTCACCGGATATCGACAAGCTGATTCAGAATCTGTATGCCAACCCTGCCCTGCAAAGTATGAATGCAATCAAAAACAAACAGATCTATGTCACAGATTTCAGCCAGTTCTGGGGTTATGGATATCAAATTCTGGATGGTATTGAGAAAATGGGACAGGAAATGAAAGCTAATCCAATCAAGTAATCGCCGGATGTTGGCTTGTAATGTAGTATTGCAGTGAAGTATTAAAATGAAATAAAAGCAAAGGAGCAGGAGAAGACATTCTCACTGCTCCTTTGCTTTTATCCTCGTGTGCAATAAGTCATGGAACAAGGGCTTGACATTAGTTTGATAACAAACTATATTACACGTATGAAAACAAGAGACGCTATTTCACTCATATCCAAAATTAAAGAGAAGGTCAACCGCTTTATTCTGGCCGAGATGGCTGAGCAGGGAATCCAGGATCTCGCTACGTCCCATGGGGATATTATCTATGCCTTGTACAACAATCACAGGATGACCATGGCTGAGATTGCCAAAAAAATTGGCAAGGATAAATCCACGGTGACCGCACTTGTGGACAAATTGGTGCGGACAGGATACGTCCTCAAGGAGCGTGATGCAACAGATTCACGAGTTGTTCATGTGGCTTTGACTGAAAAAGGCGAAGAATTAAAACCTGTCTTTGAAGAGATATCTCAGCGCATGCTGGACGCGTTCTATACGGACGTTACGGAAGCGGAGAAAAAAGAACTGCTGCGAATTTTAATGAAAATTCATGGCAACTTCTAATTTTTTTTGGAGAAATAGTTTGATATCAAACTAATAGTTTAGAGGAGGTTTTTGGTATGATGGACTACACTCAATTATTACCGAAACATGAGGTAAAGAAGATCGGAGAACATGATTTACACTTGGAAATATTCGAAGGAACCCCGCCTCATGACGAAGAAACAACGACCAAGAAGCCCCCACTGCTGTTCGTTCACGGTGCATACACAGGCAGCTGGATGTGGAGCAAATATATCCCCCACTTTGTCCAGCACGGTTGGACTTGTTATGTCATGAACCTGAGAAGTCACTACAAGAGCCGGGTCATGGACATGACAAAGATTACGTTTGACGATTATTTGGAGGATATTCGTGAAGTGTTAGCCGGGATCAACGAACCTCCTGTTCTTATTGGCTTTAGCATGGGTGGGATTCTCAGTCAAAAGATTGCAGAAACCGTTACTCTGGCAGGCCTGGTTGTGATTGACGCCAGTCTGAGCAAGGAAGTCCATGAGCTAATCCCCTACCCGGAAAGCAATCGTATCACACCTGGGATCATCATGCCTGCACCTGTCCGTGATGAACTGACCAGTATAGATGAGACGGCAGAAGACATTGCTTTTCAGCGTAAATATCTGCAAACGGAGTCTGCGAAGGCATTTGCTACCTTTTCAGTTCTGTGTGGAGCCGATGGAGTATCCATTAATGGTGATCTGATCCATTGCCCCAGCTTGGTGATCAAAGCTGTTTCCTCTGAAGACGAAGATCGGAGAGGCAAATTAACTGCCAAGCAGCTGCATGCCGAATATGCCGGACTCTGGGATACAACACATACGGGTTTACTGGTAGGCCAACGGTACATGGAATCTGTCGAACTCATCCTTGGATGGTTGAACAGACAGCATCTTTTGAATTAACGGAGAAAATTTCAAAATAAAGTAAATATCATGTTAAAACCTCCTTCCTGCCTTTCATTAAGGCTGCAAGAATATAAAAAATATAAATACCCGCCCAATCTAATTGGACGGGTCTACTTATTAACAAAGCTAAGTTCTACTGTCTGTTACTGCTCAAGTTTCTCTTTTTGAGAAGGTAGATCCCCGCAACCAGGATAAACCACACCGGCGTGACAAATAACGCCACTCGCGTGTCCTCAGCCAAAGCCAATACTACCAGCACAAATGCCAGAAAAGCTAAGATCAAAACGTTCGAGAACGGATAAAGTGGCAGTTTGAAGCGGCTGCGACTCGCCAGTTCGGGCTGAGTACGACGATATCTGAGATGACAGATCACCATGATGCCCCAGACAAAGATAAAACACACGGTAGACACGCTCGTGATCAGCGTAAATACGCCCTCCGGCATGATATAATTCAGAACAATTGCAATTAAAATAACAATCGTGGAGAAAAACAACGCGTTGGAAGGAACCTTCCTTCTATTCAGTCGTGCAAATGACTGGGGCGCGTTGCGATCCTTTGCCATGGAGAACACCATACGGCTTGTACTAAAAATCGCACTGTTACACGCTGACGCTGCGGACGTTAGCACCACAAAGTTCACAATTCCAGCGGCGGCCGCAATACCTACAGCTGCAAACACTTGTACAAACGGACTTTCAGTAGGTACAATGGCGTTCCACGGGTAGATACTCATAATAATCAGCAATGCGCCAACATAGAAGAGCAGTACCCGGATCGGAATCTGGTTAATCGCTCTAGGAATAACCTTCTCCGGATTCTCCGTTTCCCCCGCTGTGAGTCCCACCAGTTCCATGCCTACAAAGGCGAACACCACCATCTGGAACGATATGATGAACCCATGCAGTCCATTCGGGAACCATCCCCCATGACTCCACAGATTGGTGAAACTCGCTGGACCCTGATCCGTTGTAAAACCTTTGAAAATCATATATAAACCAACAACAATGAGTGCCAGAATAGCCACGACTTTAATCAGGGCAAACCAGAATTCCATCTCCCCAAACAACTTGACCGTTGCCAAGTTCATGATCAGCAAAATGACTAACGCAATTAACCCTGGCATCCACTGAGGTACATTTGGAAACCAAAACTGTGTATACAATCCAACGGCCGTAATATCAGCCATGGCAATGGAGATCCAGCAGAACCAATAGGTCCAGCCTGTAATAAATGCCGCCATATTTCCCAGGTAATCACGCACAAAATCGACAAAGGAATGATACTGCAAGTTACTTAACAGCAGCTCCCCCAATGCACGCATGATCAGGAACAACACCACACCCGTAATGATGTAGGCCAGCAAGATGGATGGCCCTGTCAGTTGGATCGTTTTGCCTGCTCCGAGAAACAGACCTGTACCGATCGCACCACCTATCGCCATCAACTGCACATGCCTGTTCTTTAATCCCCTTGTTAACGTTTCTTGCTGCATGATCAACCACCACTCTCTTTCTGCAAATACTCTCTACGATGCAAAATATTATTACTCATCATATAATAATCTGCCCAGAATACATATCCCCCATTTATATATTTTTATTGCACAGCAAATAGGCCACCTTTCTAAAAAGTGACCTCTGTTTATGTACACGTTTATCATACATACCTAATAAAATATTTTAAAATATAAACCAAGCTTAGAACGGCAACGACTAAAAAGGCAATGGCTAATGAACGTTCGGTTTTCCAAACTCGAATAGCATTAGCAACACTAATCATCAATAGCGCAATCAAGTTAATGGTACCCGAGTTTGATTGAAACGAGTTGAACACGATAATCATAAATCCTACAATCCAGATTAACAAAAACCACAGTGGAGTTTTCCGAAAAAGCTGCTTCATTATGATGTACTCCTTATATATTAAATTGGTCAATTTACAATATATTCTTCAACATAGATGTAAGTTCCTTTATTTAGGTTATAATCCCAAATAATTAATATTAAATAATCAATACTACTTAGACCCCATTTTAAATATCTTCACAGTAAAAAGGGCTCCCGCTAAAGGCGCCCTCTGGTCTGTTCAGCTATTCCTTATGCTTATTCAATCTGTTCTGAGGATATCAATTAGTGTAATTTCATTTCCCTCTTTGTCCGTACCATTTTCAGAGAGCGCGGTGTATCAAATTTTCGATCTTAATGCATCTCCCTACAAATGCGGAAGGTTCAGAAAGCACCATCTTTTTAACGAAAAGTGCTATCTATCCAACAACTACTTTTGCTTATAAAACTCGTGATACAGCTTCATTAACGCCCGTTTCTCAATCCGTGATACATAAGAACGTGAGATGCCCAGTTCCTTCGCAATTTCGCGTTGAGTTCGTTCCTCCCCGCCTGCTTCCAGGCCAAATCGACCGATTACAACTTCCTTCTCCCGATCATCCAGGATATCTAGATTGCGATAAATTTTGCTTTTTTCAATCTTGAGCTGTACCCGATCTACAACATCATCAGCTTCTGTGCCAAGGATATCGATTAATGTAATTTCATTGCCTTCTTTGTCCGTACCGATGGGGTCGTGCAGGGATACGTCTTTGCGTGTTTTCTTCAGGGAACGCAGATGCATCAAAATTTCGTTTTCAATACATCTCGCGGCAAATGTGGCAAGCTTTGTGCCTTTGCCTTGTTGAAAACTTTCGATCGCTTTAATCAAACCAATGGTTCCGATGGAAATCAGGTCTTCCTGATCTTCACCCGTATTGTCGAACTTTTTGACGATATGCGCGACGAGGCGCAGATTGTGTTCAATGAGCAGATTGCGAGAGTGAGCATTGCCTTCAGCCATAAGGCGCAAATGTTTGGCTTCATCATCCTCAGCCAGTGGCTGGGGGAACGCATTATTTTTGACATACGAGACGAGTAACGTTAACTCTTTAATGAATAGAGCAATTGCGGTAAACAATCCGGGCACAGATGACACCTCCTGCAGTTTTACAACGATCTGGCCTGAGCACATGTGGGAACAGGGTCGATCTATTGTATGTAGGCAGAGGCCCAGAAGTGCATGTACGGGGAAATAGGTACGGGCTATACAGCTTTTAAAAATATTATTTTATGTAAATGGAGTGGGTAGCATATCCAACCTTTTAATATTGTCATTCTCCTTTCTTAATGAATTATCAATTTTATTAAGATACGATAAAAGAAATTTATTCCATTAAAGTTGTAAACATGCTAACATAATAAAGCGCTACTTTTCGACTAGCAAAATAGTACATAAGACTCAGGAGGTTGTTATGGGAACCGTATCACAACAGAAAGCGAAAAAGGAAATCAAGAAAGTAGACAGACTTGGCAGAGCAGTAGTATCCTTTATATTTAGCTTTATTGGATTAGCCTCCCTAGCTTTATTCCATATGGCAATGGAAGCAAATAAAAGCTACAATGCAAATGGAAACGGAATAATGATCACAATTGCATTGGTTTTATTAATTAACGCAACTAGTTTTTTTCTTGGCATGAGTGCTAGACGCTCAACATCGGGAAGAGGGTTGGCTATTGCGGCAATTACTATAAGCGCAATCCCACTGACTCTTATGCTTCTATTAATAATAGCTACATTACTTGCGATGCTTTTAATGAACTAAGCCCTCACTGGGCTTATATTTATTTCATCAGTACTATTGTCAAGTGGCTAGATCCCAGTAAACCATTATAAGTGGTGTTAGATTCCTTAAGTCACAACTGATTATACTTCTTTTGGGTTTATACTTTTATCTACTCTTTTGGTTACATAAATAAGACTTGTTGTTTTGCGAATAAATTTATTTTTCATCTCTATCCCCCTTCACTCTAAATGTCTATTTTAAAGAAAACTAAAAAAAAGCGACACCCTAGGGCCAAATCACACTAAATAAATTTTCAAAGATCTCGCGAAGAATTCACAGACTCACAGAAACTATGGAGCCAACCCGCTGAAGCAGAAGAAATTCTTTTTCCACACTTTCGATAAAATACTTCTTTTCACCAAATAGGACAACATCATTCTGGGCTAATGAAACATCGCTTTTAAAATAGATCACATTGTCCGTTTCACGGAACGCACCTTTGTAATAAAACATCATATCCCTCTCCTTCTTAACAGTACCTATGTAATAAATTAAACCAATACTTACACTCTCAGTAACCCCTTCCTCAAAAATAAAAATACCTCATATGTTCCATTCCGATCACTTGATTCATAACAAAAACCCCAGCTCTGCACAAAACAGAACTGAGGCTGCGGTTTATCCGTCCCAGTAAATATCTGAGAATCCCTAGGAATACCGGTTAATCACTTGAAGATTCGTTGTGAGAACTGATACAAACCGCTGTTCCAGACAGATGGTTCGTGTCCACCAACATCCTGATACCAGGTATGCGGAATGTTCATGCTGCTCAAGCCGTTTTTGAAATTCTGGCTGACCCATAACAGACCGTCACTCGATCCACAGGAGATCCACAACAATTTGAGTTGGCTAGCGACTTGTCCCGGGTTGGAAACCAGCTGCGATACAGATTGCGTGTTCGGTGCAGCCGAGAAGGCCCCTACCCAGGCGAAGGTATTCAGATTTTTCAATCCAAAGTTAAGCGACTGCCCACCACCCATGGACAGACCGGCCAACGCACGACTATTCTTGTCTTTGTACACCGGATAATTGGCCTCGATATGAGGAATCAGATCCTTGAGCAAGTCTTGCTCAAATCGTTCAAACGCAGCCACTTTGTCTGGAGCAAAAATGTCACCAACTGGACGATCGTCCTTCATGGCACGGCCATTCGGCATGACAACAATCATATCTGACAGCTTACCTTCAGAATACAGGTTGTCCAGAATGTTCTTCGGTTTCATGGCGTTTACCCACTCATGCTCATCTCCACCGATACCGTGCAAGAGATACAGGACGTTATACTTTTTATTTTGTGAATATCCTGGCGGTGTATACACCGTCGCTTTCCGTGTATTGCCTACCGTTGTGGAATAATAGGAGATCAGATTGGTATTGCCGTGCGGAATATTGTTACGATACGCATCATAACCCGGCGGTGCAGGCACAACCGGAGTGTTAGCCAGCGCATTTTGTCCCGTATTATCCATGGTGCCGGTCGCTCCCTGATCGATCACCGCCTGAATGGGGGTTGTAGCTGGAGTTTCCTGCATATCGGCTGCAGACGCCATCGTTGGTACAAGGAGTGCTGCTGTGATGGAGAGACTCAGAATCTTGGACAGACGTTTTTTCATCAATATCAATCTCCTTTGGAATATGATTTTCAACCGTGTTCGAACCTCGTAACAGGTCTTTCAGATACACACAAAACTTCAATTGAAAGCCCTTACATTTTAGAGTAAAGTTCCTCCTTTCCACGCATGAATACGGACCTGCATCCTTTGCCTTTCCCAATATGGAAGTAAAGATCCACGATCCATAATTTACAATGAATTCCAATTACAATTTTATTATATCATCTCCCAAGACTTGTACATCATCAAAAAACTTAAATAACTATATCTTATACTTTAAAAAGTATACTTCTGCACACCACCATACCCTCTATTCGCTTCCCCAGCTTCGGATCTCATCATGATATAAAAACGCCTCAACTCTCCGTGTTCAACGGAAGAATTGAGGCGAACCGATTCCATTTTCAGCTTGCCGACGCTGCCTCTACTACCTCAACAACCTCTGGCCCATGATGTTTACGATCCATGAACAGACTAAAGAGCAGTCCTAGCAAACCCAATCCGGCAATAACTGCTGCATACAAAGGTACCGATATAAGACCCGTGTGGGTAATTGCATACCCGCCCAGATAGGCACCACCTGCATTCCCCAGGTTAAATGCGGAGTGACTTGATGTTGTCGCCAGCAGTGGCGCTTCGCGGGTCATATTCATGATTCGAATCTGCAATCCCGGCATGATGCCAAAAGCTGCAACGCCCCACAAGAATATAGTGATTACAGCAAGATAAGGGTTCTCCAGGGTAAGCGTAAGTGCAGCCAGAAGCACCGCCAGTATCCCAAAATTGACGATTAGGGAAGGCATCAGCTTCCAGTCCGCCAGACGGCCGCCAACCATGTTCCCCAAGGTAACGCCGAAGCCAAAGAGCACCAGAATCCAGGTCACATTCTGTTCGGCAAAACCACTAATGTCCACAAGCATCGGCGTGATGTAAGTAAACACGGCGAATAGACTTCCACATCCCATCGCTCCAACAAGCAGAACCAATAATACTTGGGGACGAACCAAATTCCGAAATTGCTGTCCGAGGTTTGCCGGTGCTCCTTGTGGGAGGACGGGAATGAAACGAATGATACCAATCAACGAAATGATGCCCAAGATCGTAATCGCCCCGAAAGATGACCGCCATCCGAGCTGCTGCCCGATAAACGTACCAAACGGAACGCCAATGATGTTAGCAATCGTTAGTCCCGCTAGAACAACCGATACCGCTCCTGCCCTTCTCTCGGGCGCAACGAGCCGCGTTGCCATGATTGAACCTACACCGAGGAACGTACCATGGGCAAATGCCGTTAATATCCGTGCCGAGATTAACAACCCATATGTAGGAGCAATGACAGACAATGCGTTACCGATAATGAAAATGCACATGAGCAGCACCAGCAGTTTCTTCTGTGGAATCTTGTGAGTAAACACGGTTAATATTGGTGCACCTACCGCTACACCAAGAGCATATCCCGTAATGAGTTGTCCTGCTTGTGGAATGCTTACATTCAAATCTGTTGCTACATTGGGCAGCAGGCCCATAATAATAAATTCAGTCATACCAATCGCAAAAGCTCCAATAGTCAAGCATAACAGGGACAATGGAAACGCCCCTCGTTTACCTGACTGTGAAACATGTGGTTGTATTGTGTGTCCAGTCGTGCTCATAGATGTTCTCTTCTCCTGTCTCTTAATCAACGATGTTCTGTCGCCTTCGACCACAAGGCATCTGTTAGTTGTTCGAACGTTACACGCATAGCAAGCTTGTCCCGCCAGTGTGCCGGAATACCACTCAGTCCATAATAAGCACCTGCAATCTGCCCATACACCGCACCTGTAGTATCCGCATCATCACCCAGATTCACAGCTAACAATGCGCCTTCTTCAAAACTTGCCGACTTATGGAACGCCCATAGTGCTGCCTCAAGTGAACGAACCACATAACCACTGCCCTTAATTTCGGGCGGTTCTTTCCTCTGATAGGACCCCCTAACAACCTCTTCAATAGCGGGTGAAAATGAAACCTCTTCCCTCCACTGTAGGCATGTCTCCGGCATCAGCATGACGTTTTTGTTCGCTCCGCGCAGACCAGCAACAAGTATGGCAGCCAGCACTTCACATGCCTCCACGCTTTCCGTTGCAGCATGTGTTGTCCGAGAGCTCAGCCCGGCATAGCGGATCGCCTCGTTCGGTTGATTGGCATAAGCCATCGCGATAGGCGCAAGCCTCATAATAGAGCCATTGCCAGCCGTCATCGGGTCAGTTGATCCGCTGTAGGCTTCCCCAGTTATCTCAAACCTCTCCAAGGCACTTCGGGTGGCCCCGCCGATATCGAAGCAATCGCCTGTGCTGCTCATATACCCGACCTTGTACCAATTGACGTATCTGCGCATCTGATCCGCAGGATCAAAGTCTGCCTTGCGTACCAAACTTTCTGCCAGACATAGAGCCATGGATGTATCATCTGTCCACTGCCCTGCCTCCAGCCCGAATACGCCGCCTCCCACCATATCCGTCACAGGTTCGAACGTGCCTGGACTGCTGAATTCCACTGTAGTTCCGAGCGCATCCCCCACTGCAAGCCCGATGAAGCAGCCATTGAAACGGTCCTTTTGCAGCATGTTTGTCTTCCTCCCTTAGTCCATATACTTTCAGAATCTTTCTTCCATTCTCCCACATGGCCTGATCTGGCGTAAAGCTAATAAAATCCAATCAATGAAGCTCCATTTCTTCTATTATAAAAGTGTCGAAAGCTGTTGAACGGCCTGATTATCAAATTTTCATAAAAAAAGTTTTATTTTTTTGAGCTGAAAATACAGTTTATTCGGTACACCGCTTACATGCAAAGGGGTTAACGGTTTGCAACGTTCATCATTTTCTGAAAACAAATCATATATGTGAAATTTTTCAATGTAAACAATCATGACGCGCTTGACCCCTCAGTTTGTCCTATGTTACGGTTTTATTAGCTTAAAACGCATATTTTTTCCCAAATTAATATTCATTTTCGATTTACTGCGTCAACTAACTTCCCGCAGGTTAATGAATATACGGAAATGAATTTGCAGAAAATTTTCATTCGTTTTTATTCCCAAACTAATTCTGAAACAGGAGGAACAAATTTATGATTAAGGCACTGGTGTTTGATTTCGACGGAACAATTATTGATACAGAGACAGCATGGTATATTGCTTTTCGTGATGCTTACAAGGAACACGGCGTGGATCTAACCCTGGAGATGTATTCACAATGCATCGGTACCAGTCTGAAAACATTTAATCCGTATGAGTACCTCATCACAGATTTGAATCTTCCGATCGATCGGGAAGCGTTCAGGGAATCCGTTCAGTTGCAGCACGCTGCATTGATGAACAAAGAGAAGGTTCGTCCTGGTATTCAGGAATATCTCGAACAAGCACGTGAAGCCGGACTGAAACTCGCTGTAGCATCCAGCTCCAAACGGGATTGGGTTGAACAGCATCTGGAACAACTGAAACTGAAAGATTATTTTGAAGTCATTCGTACGGCAGATGATGTTGCCAATGTGAAGCCTGACCCAGAACTCTACACTCAAGCGCTTGAAGCCCTTGGAGTAACTGCAGACGAAGCCGTAGCGATTGAGGATTCACCTAACGGCGCGCGTGCAGCTGCTGCGGCTGGTATGCACTGCGTAGTCATCTCGAATACCATCACAGGAACACTGGAATTCGATATGCCTCACCAACGGCTGTCTTGCTTGACTGACCTCTCATTTAACGATTTGATTTCGAAGCCACTCGTCACTACCGTCTAAGGTCTGCACGAATTTCGCGATTTAATCCTTAAAGGGGGAGTTCACACATGAAAGCTGTACATTTTGGTGCGGGCAATATAGGCCGCGGTTTTATCGGTCATATGTTGTCCGCTTCCGACTACGAAGTCTGCTTTGTCGCACGTAACCCGAAGAAAATCTCCATGCTTCAAGAGAGACAGGAATACCCGATTACACTTGCCAACAGCGAACAGGATACAACGATTGTCAACAACGTGACGGCTATCAACGTAAGTGAGCAGAATCTGGTTGCTGAAGAGATCGCTTCAGCCGATCTGATCACAACCGCCGTCGGTGTATCTGCACTTGGAGATATCGCAGAGCCTATTGCCAAAGGCATTCAACTTCGCATGAAAAACAATAACCAGGCGCCACTGCATATTATCGCTTGCGAGAATGCTATAGGTGGGAGCACCCGGCTGAAGAAACGCATCTATCCATTTCTGGATGAACAAACTCGCAATAAAGCGGAACGTTATGTTTCTTTCCCCAATGCAGCTGTGGATCGGATTGTTCCGGCCCAAAACCACAAGGACCCGCTGCAGGTCACTGTTGAACCTTTTTACGAATGGGTCGTTCATCGTCCAGCACTTCTGGATGGTTTTAAGAAAATTGATGGCGTCCACTATGTGGATTCGCTTGAACCTTATATCGAGCGTAAAATGTTTACGGTCAATACAGGCCATTGTGTCGCCGCATACTTCGGCTATCTCGAAGGATTCAAGACGATCCGCCAGGTGATGAGTAATTCCACCCTTCGGGCCAAAGTGCGCCATGTTATGGAAGAGACCGGTCAGATGCTTATCCAGAAGCACGGATTCAACGCTCAGAAGCATAACAAATATATCGACACCATACTGGAACGCTTCGCCAATCCCAACCTGACGGATCAGGTCACCCGGGTCGGACGTTCCCCCCTTCGCAAGCTTTCGCCTCATGATCGGCTTGTTCGCCCAGCGCTGCAGGCCAGTGAATTCGGAATTGAAATTCCTCATTTAACTTCTGCTATGGCGGCCGCAATGCTGTTTAATGACAAACGCGACGAGGAAGCCATGAAGCTACAACACATGATTCGCGAAGATGGCGTCTCTGCCTTTATCCGTGAACGCATGGGAATTCCCGACGAACATCCCGTTCATCAGAATGTAATCGCCCGCTATCAGGAACTCAGAGGGCGTAAGGAATCGACTATACTAACCTGAGTAACGGATCAGGGCATGGGTTCGATCCTGCAAACTGAATAGAAGCACGGCCAAGAAGCCGGGAGGAACCTATGCAGCGCATCGCTCCTTCCGGCTCTTTGTCTATGCACGGCACGGTACATCCTATCTATATTGCAGTAACGTTAATAAAACAGCGCATCTCCTCTCTCAAGGAAACACGCTGTTTAGGGAATCTTTTTAATTTACTACATCGTTTGGCTCAGCCTTGAGGCTCATCCCTTTTCTACTCATTCATAATGGAATTGAGAGATGCGTATGCCATGGGCAGGAAACCTTCCGATGGTTCACCAATAGGTGCTTGGATGTGGAAAATGTAACCATTGCCGTCCAGTTCTTTGACAATAAAATACTCTGTTTTCTTATCATTCTGGGACATCATGTACAGTTGCGCATCCTTCATCGGGCCGTTGCTGAGTTGTTCAGCCGTTAACTGCTTCACTTCTCCGGTCTCGGACAACTCTTCCTTGGCATCCATCTTCAGTGCATCCAGATTGTAATTCGCCGGCAGCTTCTCAATCTCTACCTCATAATCCGGATCAATCTTCATTGTTAATTCATGGTCTTCCACATCAAAAGCCATCGGTTCAAACACATACAGTGAATAACCTTTCGCTTGTGCCAATGTCACTGGGCGTTTCTCGGTCATGCCTTCTACCGTCACTTCCAACTCTGATGTCTTCGGACGATCGGATGTTACTGTACCGCCTGCATTGGAACCGTTATTGTCATCACTCGATTCCATCTTTGCAATCTCTGTAAGTACCAACTGTTTCGTTGTTGCATCAATCGTTTTCTCTACATATTTGAAACGAACGGAATCTTCGTCATCGATATCATCCAGAGACTTCTGCAGATCTTCGCTCACCTGGAATGACATCGGCTTCTCATTCACTCGAATCTCAACGGTATGCGGATCAGCCCATCCAGTCAGAATACCTTCTGCTTCTATTGCAGCACTTTCATTCGGTTGTTGCTCCGGTGCTGGTGACTGTTCTTCCGTATTATTCACTGGTGGCTGTGCAGCAGGATTACTGTTCCCACAGGCCACAAGCGAGAATCCCATAAGTAAAACCAGGAGTGATGCACTGACTTTCATTGTATTTCCTTTTCGCATATGAACACCTCCGTTAGCTTATACGCAATGATGCTTGTCCATGTTGCTTCTCATCCATTGGCTTGGCTGTATACTAGTACTTACACGGGAGACAGGCAGCTCAATCATGCAAAATGTCTGAACAGGTGCTGAGTTTCTCGACTTAGCTAGCCTGATCCATCTGTACCAGTTTCGCATTAGCTCCGTTAAATGCTTTGGTCTGAAGGTTAAATTGCTTTCGGAATTCAGCAAGCTTTGCATATTCGCTATTCCGTACCCGAATGGCTCGTTTAAGCTTAACCAGATTAGGTTCTGCACTTTCTCTCATCAGATCATACAACTGCTCATCGGCACTCAGACTCAACTGATACGAAGCAACAAAATTTTCCAATGCACGTGCTCTTGCTTCATATTGATCCAGCACCTTTTCAGCCTGTGCCAACGTTTCTTCTTTTTCGAATGATAGTTCTTTCAATGAACTGCGCAGGGCCACCGTCTTCTCGTTGGTCAGTTTCATGGCCTCTTCCGCCTGCTTCAACAACGTTCTTCGTTCATGAATATGACCTGCTGCCTGATCCAATAGTGCTTCGAGATCACTATTTTTGTTCTTGCCTTTGTCCAAAATAGACTTGTATAACTTCATATCTTCCTGCTCATGACTGGCCAGCGTCTTCAAACTCTGATCGATCTCCTGACCGCTGAGCACCAATTGGTTTACCTGATTTGCCGCAGGCTCCTGCGGATCTCCACAACCACTCGCCAGCAGAATTAGCAATACACTAACTGCCGCAAGCGCCACTTTTTTACTCGTTAGCACCAAAGTCCTTCCTCTCTTGCATCATCTTGTTGTTATATTACAAGCGGCTATCTCCGCTAAAATTGGCTACCCAGTGTGCATCCGGATCGTATACTTCAAACTCGTAACCTCGATCTTCGAGCAGCTTCAGAATACGTGGCAAAGCCTGAACCGTCTGCTCCCGCTCATGCATCAGAATCACTTCCTTATCCCGATGTACACTTTTGCTCACGCGGGCCACAATTTTGTCCGGCTGACCGGGAAGATTCCAATCCAGTGAATCTGTCGTCCAGTCCCACATTTTGAACCCGGCCGCTGCAATGTCACCTCTGAACTTTTCACCGATCTGTGGACTGCTGCCATAAGGTGCACGAATAAGATGAGGTGTAAAACCAATCAAGTCTTGCACCATCTTCTGCTCTTTCTTGAACTCTTTCACAAAGTTCGCAGAGCTGCCGCTCTTATACAGCTTTTTATAGTTATGCGTTATGCTGTGAAGTCCAGGGTAACTGCCTTCTTTCAACAGCCGTTTCACTGCCTCTGGATGCTGGTTCAACTGACGTCCGATCATGAAAAAGGTAGCCTTCGCCTCATGCTGCTTCAAAATATCCAGCAGTTGTTCCGTATATTCAGTTGGGCCATCATCAAACGTTATGTATGCCAATTTGCGAACCTGACCCTGGAACCGTACCGGCTCCTCCTTCGCATCCGGAGTAACTTGTATCATGCCGAGCTTGGCGGGCTGTTCGATTACAGTCATTGGAGGCGGCGCCACAACGCTTTTGATCCAATGCGTCATGCCAAGGAATATATATGTTATACCGGTAACGAACAGTACCAGGAGCATTAGAGCTATGCTAATCCTTCCATACCGGATTTTTCTTCGTTTATGTGTTTTCGTGCGACTTGTGCTAGGCGGAATACTTCCACGTTCTCCCGCTCTCTCTTGTTGGACTCTCACTTTCATGCCACTTCCTTACTTTCATTTTTTCCCGATTATTGGTAGATTATCTCGTTTCATGTCTCTATATAGAAGATTAATAGAAAAATGGATCGGGAGAATGACAGAATAGTTACAAGGCCGGTTACAATCTACTTATCTATTCGTTCTCTTTATCTTTCCTGCGGTTACCTTCTCCTGTATAATGAAGTGATTTACGCTATCAGACTTCAAGAAGGAGCTACACCCATGACAAGCTTGAACCGTGCCGGCAGATCCATCTATCTGTTATTTTTTGTCGGCATTATCGCCATTTCTTTTTCTTCGATCTTTGTACGTTGGTCTACCGCAGATGTTGCGGTCATTGCCATGTACCGTCTATTTTTGACCAATCTGCTAATGCTCCCGTTTGTCTGGAAATACAGACACGAGATGATGCGTCTGAGCTTACGCCAATGGGGCTTGCTGCTTGCATCCGGTGTGATGCTGGCCCTTCATTTCCTGCTCTGGATGGGTTCGCTGCGGCTCACCAGTGTTGCCAGTTCCACAGTTATTCTCGCGCTGGAGCCTATACTGATTCTTGCCGGTTCGGTATGGCTGTTCAAAGCCAAAATTAACCGCATGATGATCATCGGCATGGGCATCGCCCTGTTTGGATCAATTGTCATTGGCGCAGGAGATTTCCAGTTGGCAGGTACTGCCCTGCAAGGTGATATACTGTCTTTGCTTGGCACAATTGCAGTCGCTGTCCATATGCTGCTGGGTCAATTTTTGCGAGCGGGACTTAGTGCATTCTCGTATAACTTCTGGGTGTTCTTCGTAGCTGCTTGCACGCTGGCGGTATATAATCTGATCATGGGCCATCCGTTCGGAGGTTACGCTGCGTCAGAGTGGGGAATCTTCCTGCTACTCGCCATTGTGCCAACGATCTTTGGACATTATCTCTTCAACTGGCTGCTTCAATATATGAATGCCACAACGGTATCCATGGGCGTACTTGGGGAACCCGTATTCTCTTCCTTACTGGCCTGGATGCTGCTCGGCGAATCCCTCAGTGCATTACAGATGTCTGCCGGGGTTGTCATTATATTCGGGGTATGGATCTTCATTCGATATGGAAAAACCAAACCTCAACTCATTCCTGCTGATGCTCCTATCGCTGGCAAAGGGCCTGTTGAACCTACCACGGTATAACGTATTTTGTCGTAATGCATAGTTATAAACGACTCTACCACTCTCATAAGGCGGTGTATTTTGATGAAAAATATTGTATCCATGCGCTGGCTGCTCGCCAGAATGTATGAACCGGATGTGGTCATTGCAGATTGCCGATTCTTGCTCGGTCAGCCGGAGGCTGGAAGACAAGCCTATGAAGCTGGACATATTCCAGGAGCTGTCTATCTCGATTTGGAAAAAGATCTGTCCTCTCCTGTCTCTGCGCACGGAGGACGTCACCCGCTTCCTGATCCGGCTGTGCTCGCAAGTCGTCTCTCCAAAGCTGGCATCGGCTCCAATAGTCGTATTGTTGCTTATGACGATCAAGGCGGGATGAATGCATCTCGTCTTTGGTGGCTGCTGCGCTACATCGGTCATGAACAGGTATATATCATGGACAAAGGTTTCTCCGCTTGGAAAAACGCCAAATTCCCTGTGACCACGGACGTACCGGTTCAGATCCCATCTTCCTTTGAGGTGAATATCCAGCCAGCCATGCTGGCAAGTGTTGAAGATGTGCAACAAGCCTCGGCAAGTGGCAGCTCCGTGTTAATCGACTCTCGCGATGCTCGCCGCTATGCAGGTCTGGAGGAGCCGATTGATGCCAAGGCCGGACATATTCCGGGTGCGGTGAATTATTTTTGGAAAGATGTGTTGGATTGGGATGGACGTTGGACAGGTACTGAGGTGTTAGAAGAACGTTTCAGCAAGCTAGACAAGGATGGTGCGATTATCGTGTACTGCGGCTCCGGCGTGTCGGCTTGCCCGAACGTGATTGCACTGGAAGAAGCGGGATATACAAATGTGAAATTGTATTCCGGGAGCTGGAGCGACTGGATTAGTTATGAGGAGAACCCGGTGGCGGCGGGGGAAAAATAAAATAATTGTAGGAAAGTACAAAAAGCCCACGCTCACCGTGGGCTTTCACTAATGTCTAAAATCTCTTCTTCAATAGTCTATCTGTTTTTTCATGGATCAGGGCTAATTATTATTTTTTCACTTTCCCATCAAATCCAACCTTATACACGGTATCTTTCTTAAAAGATAGGACTGCAAAACCACCCTCTACTTTCCCCAAAAACTGATCATTAGTATCCAAAGAAAGCAACTTGTTCGTTTTACCAGTATAGCGACTATAAACATGTATATCTGTCTTAAAATTGCCTACGTCGTCTTCGGCCTTAAAAGTTGTATAATAGAACTTATTATCGACATATGCTACAGGGTCAAGAGTATACTCCTTCGAGACAAATGTTGTCTTTCTAGTTCCGTTCGGATTTACAAAGACACCTATATAACTGTCATTATAGCGTCCTTCCACCACCTCCGAAAAAAACAAAACATCGCCATAAAATTCGTATGCCGAAACACCTTTTGAGGATATGACCTTAGCTCCTGTACCATCTTTCTTCATACGATACAATTTGTCATTATCATAGTTTTTATAGTATATATACCCTTTATTAATCGTGATAAATTTATCAATTCCCATATCGTTAAAAGGAGGTTTAGACATAACAATCTTTTCCTTTGTGCCATCTGTTCTCATTGAACCAAAAGACAAAGGGGTTTGAAAATCCTCGTCGCCTTTTCTCCTTTTCAAAAAGTAAATCGTATCTCCTACAACATCAATACTTGAAAAATCTGGATCTTGGCTTATATAAGTAAACGCTGAACCATCTTTTTTAATTTTAGCGATCTGAAAAAACCACTCATCTGTCCCGTCCGATACCAAGAAATATATCCACTCTCCAGCCATTTGTGAATCTCGAACATACTTAGGATAAATAGACTTTGTTGTGCTTTGGTTATCTGTGAATGTCGTAACGTTAATTCCAAAGAATCTGCTAAACTCATTTTCACTATCCCAAACTAGAGAATCTTCAGAAGCTCCTGTCCCATATGCAGGTACTACTCCAAACAACATAATCACACTTAACAACGCTATTATATACTTTTTTCTCATCTAACTCTCCTTAAAATATGTATTATTCTACAGTCATTATTGTAAATTGTATTTACATATAACACAATCATTCCCTATCGATTCCGATTTCACTTTCAAAATTCAATATAAATTATTGCTGGCAGAGAAAAGTTTTTTCCTGTATATGGCCAACTTTGGTGCAGGCATGGGTGTTCTGATGATCGATTCCTCCAATACCCCTTCGTTTGACCGCTGGGAAGGGAACTTGTAACCCATGGGATTTGCGCACGGAGGACGTCACCCACTTCCTGATCCGGCTGTGCTCGCAAGTCGTCTCTCCAAAGCTAAATTGCTCCAATGCACTCATTATTGCATACGATGACCAGGGCGGCATGAATGCCTCAAGATTGTGGTGGTTGCTTCGCTACATCGGTCATGAACAGGTGTATATCATGGACGAAGGGTTTTCTGCTTGGCAAAATGCCAAGTTCCCGGTGACCACGGATGTGCCGGTTCAGATCCCGGTTTCGTTTGATGTGAATGTGCAGCCACAGATGCTGGCAAGTGTGCACGATGTGCAACAAGCCTCGGTAACTGGCAGCACTGTGTTGATCGACTCTCGCGACGCCGGTCTGGAGGAACCGATTGATACCAAGGCCGGACATATTCCGGGTGCGGTGAATTATTTTTGGAAAGATGTGTTGGATTGGGATGGACGTTGGACAGATACTGGGGTGTTAGAAGAGCGTTTCAGTAAGCTGGACAAGGATGGTGCGATTATCGTGTACTGCGGATCAGGCGTGTCGGCTTGCCCGAACGTGATTGCACTGGAAGAAGCGGGATATACGAATGTGAAGCTGTATTCCGGGAGCTGGAGCGACTGGATTAGTTATGAGGAGAATCCGGTGGCGACGGGGGAAGAAGACTAATCTTTATTCAGAATACGGAGCTACTTGAATCGTCGAGCCTTGTTTGGCTTTGCTGAGGAATATCGCTTTATACTTCAATATCGCCACATTTGCTCTAGCTGCACTCGTACTGCAATTTAATCTTCAGCAAAAGGTACCAAGATATTAATATCTTTTGTAGTTATGTTAGTTGCAATTTGAGGAAGAAGTGAAGCACCTGTCTGATTTCCGCGAGCTGGCTGAATTGACTTCGGCTTCTCCAGCCCATTTTCATAACGGGCTGGAGAAGCCGGATATACGAAATTAAAGCTGTATATCATTAGCTAGATGACTTTTGACTCCCAACATTATTAAGTATGAAGCTCCTTCAGATCGGCTGTTTACATGTCCACTTGTCATTAAATCATCGATAATATTCATAACATCATCTGAAATAGGAACTGAAACGACATTTTTTTGTATAAGAACTTCAAGCATAGTTTCATCAATTGGAACTCCCATTTGCATTTTACGTTCAAGCTTTTCTTCCGTAGCTTTTTGACTATCCATTTTTTCACACTCCCTCATATCGACATTACATTATTACACATAATTTATAAAGTCATTAGGTCGCGTTTCTCCCCCAAAAATCGAGTAAAATTCTTCGCAAGTTGATTCCTGTGATGTTTTTTCCTATAACACGAAAAGAAAACATTTTATTGCTATCGGACCGTAATCCCAATTCAGCATTTCATAGTTGCACACCACGCTTACCTCATGTAGGACATATGTCTCCTTTTCTACGAAAACGATTAAAAAATCTTTATAATCCACACAAAATGTTCGATATACAACAAATGAACATCCGCATATCCCATGTATGCATCCTGAAATCTACCTCAGAAATGCGGTACGGGAGAACAGAACAATACATATAACAGGTTGTTAGGAAACAGAGAAAGTTCTGTCTGGTTGAAAGGCAGGAACTAACAAAGGAGAAGAAGATATGAAGGGACGAACGAGTCACAAACGAAACACACGCAGCATCTGCGTGAACTTGCTGTTATCCATGCTATTGTTGGTCAGCAGCTTGCCGCTATGGCCTAGCAAGGCAGCAAACGCTGCTGCAGAAGGGTCATATCTCTTATCCCTGAACAGACCGGTGTATAGCTCCTCATCCCTTGGTGGGAATACAGCCGATCATGCCGTGGATGGCAACAAAAATACCCGATGGGAAAGTGTGTGGCAACAGGACCCTCAGTGGATCTATGTTGATCTGGGTGCAGTTGCTTCCATCTCCAACATCTCGATTGAGTGGGAAAATGCCTATGCTTCCGCCTTCGACCTTGAAGTGTCGGATGACGAAGTCAACTGGAAGCAAGTGTACTCCACAACGAAGGGGCAAGGCGGTCTGACAGAAGTGGAGGTTTCCGTCAATGCACGATATGTGCGTTTGTTCAGTCATGAACGGGCGCAGCAAGCCTATGGTATTTCTCTGTACGCGTTCGATGTGTATGGAACGGGTGGAGCAAACCCACCTCCAAAACCAACTGCCGCAAACCTTGCCCTTGGTAAATCGGTTATAGCGTCGTCGGAAGAGATTGACGAACCTAGCCGCTCCGCCGAAGACAAGGCCAAAATGGAGAAGAGCGATTATGAAGCGCGCAATGTGACAGATGGTGATCCAGGTACACGCTGGTCTTCCATATACAAGGATCAGGAATGGATTGTTGTGGACCTTGGTCAACGTCAGGAAATCGGAGAAATTTCTCTGCAATGGGAAAATGCGTTTGGACGTGCTTACGACATTCAGGTATCCGACGACGCAAAGCAATGGACTACGCTGTATCGGGAGTTACACAGCAATGGAGGACGGGATGACATTCCTGTATATTCAGAAGCCAGATATGTCAAACTCGCAGGTCATGGCCGAGGTACAACCAACGGTTATTCACTCTATGCCTTTGATGTATATGAGTATATTCAAGGAGATGAAAAACCGGTCTACACCATTCCGTCTATCCCGGAGATGAGCTCGGTACAAGTCGGCGCTGGCAGTTATGCCATTAATGACATCACGATGCTGCAACCGAAAAACCCTAAAAATCGCACAGCTGACATCACCGCACCGATTCCATCCAATGACTGGTGGCAATCGATTCTCGTTTCGGATTTAGGAGATGGAAACAGCCTGGTCACGCTCCCATTCAAAAATCGATACACCAAACAGGGGCTTCATATTTTGAATCCTGGTGCTGGATACGTTTCTGCTGATGGCAACTCGATGGATGCAGACGGTGAAGCAGACCTCATCCTGATAACAAGCGATATGAACCCAGCCGAGGTCAATACCAAGATCGCAGGATACGGGGATTACTCCGCTAACATCATCATGAGTGATGATGACACGGCAAAGGTCAATACAACCTTTGTAAAAGGCTCCCCTTTCCTGTACAACACGTTTGAGAACCCGGACACCATCCTGATTCGTTCACCGAACATTACACGTCTCTTTGATGATCAAAACCGTGAGATTGTGTTGCAGGATGGGGAATCATGGACAGGAGATCATATCGGTGTAGAAGTCACCAATCAGGACAGAGCGCCTTCGCCGCAAACTTTTACAAGAAACTATGGTCTTTATGCACCTGAAGGAACCACATTTATAAAGCTGGGCAATACACTCAAGATTAAGCTGGGATCAAGCGAAAATTATTTGTCGCTCGCTACCCTGCCATCTGCATCAGAATTAGCATACTATTACCAACACGCCTATGCTTTTGTAACGGATACGAAGGTCGATTACGACTATAACGAGAGCACTTCACAAGTTACAACGACCTTTAACTCCGTTACACAAACGAAGCGTGCCAACTTTTCCGCCGACACATTAATGGCTTTGTTCCCGCACCAGTGGAAACTTGCAACAACTCCACTCACGGAGCTCGCTTATCCTTCTATTCGTGGAATGATGATAGTGAGCGAAGGCAACAGCTTTACGACACAGGATCGTTTCTACGGAATTATTCCGCAATTTGTGGAGCCGGATGATCCGACATACTCACGCGCGCAATTAATCAGTTATCTGGATCAGCTTGATGCAGATACGTCAGGCAATTTAATGAGCGAAGATCCCTACTGGCAGGGGAAAAAGCTTCATCCGCTTGCACTAGGTGTGCTCATTAGCGATCAGCTTGGAGATCAGGAACGTCGGGACCACTACCTGTCCCTGTTAAGAAGCATTTTGACCGACTGGTACACCTATTCACCGGATGAACGTCTGCACTCCTATTATTTCTATTACTCGGAGCAATGGGGAACGATCTTCCCTTATGGAAGCGGGTTCGGGGTCAATACCGGACTGACGGATCATCATTTTACGTATGGCTATTACGTCTTTGCATCTGCGGTGCTGGCTATGTATGATCCAGCTTTTGTACAGGATTATGGCGATATGGTTGAACTGTTGATCCGGGATTATGCCAATCCTTCACACACAGACGATCAATTCCCATGGATGCGTAATTTTGATCCTTATTCAGGTCATTCCTGGGCGGGCGGTTATGCCGACAATCGCAGCGGAAACAATCAGGAAGCTGCAGGTGAAGCTCTGTTCAGTTGGGTTGGACAATATATGTGGGGCGAAGTAACGGGGAACAAAGCCTATCGCGATGCGGGCATCTGGGGCTTCGTCACAGAGGAAAAAGCGGCCGAGCAATATTGGTTCAACTACGATGGGGACAACTGGCTGGAAGGATACAAACACGCTACCGTAGGGCATGTATACGGCAGTGCTTACCTGTATGGCACGTACTTCTCCAACGAGGCCGAGCATATTTACGGCATTCACTGGCTGCCGCCCGCAGAGTGGATGACCTATTATGGTCGTGATCCGAAGAATACCGCGGCACTATACAACGGTCTGATCAAGGATCTTGGTGGCCAGCAGGAGCACACATGGCAGCACATCATCTGGCCATTCCAATCCATCGGGGACCCGGAGACTGCTCTTGCAAAGTGGGATACAAAAGAGATGCAGCAAAACGAAGTCTTTAACGCCTACTGGTTCATGCATAGCATGGCATCCACAGGAACACGTACCATGGATATTTGGGCAGATTCTCCCGCAGCAACCGTATACGAAAAGGACGGTGTCTACACGGCGCAAATCTGGAATCCGTCAGATACCGCCAAAACGGTTCGTTTTTATAATGCAAGCGGAGCTTTGGGTTCAGCTACCGTCTATGCGAAAGCTCAAGTGAAAGTCAATCCATTGGAGCATACAGTGGTCAAGCAGCCAGATGCTTCACAAGGCGTCACCTATCTGGATCGCAGCGAATGGACGATTACCGCCTCTTCCAGTTCGGAAGCAGTCGAACGCATGATTGACGGAGATTTGACTACCCGCTGGTCATCTGGACAAACGCAACAGCCTGGAGACTGGCTCCATATTGATCTGGGCAACGAGCAGATGATGGACACACTTTTCATGAACTCCGGCAACAGCGGAGGTGATTATGCCCACGGGTATGAAGTTTACGTTTCGAAGGACGATGAAAACTGGAGCAAGCCAATTGCACAGGGAACAGGCTCATCTCCAAGCCTGTCCGTCGATTTGGGTATGCAGACGGCGCGTTATATCAAAATTGTATTGACTGCTCCCGCAGACAGTTGGTGGTCCATCTCGGAACTCAAGCTCGCCCGATTTGGAAAATTGCCTCAGACCCCTGAGTATCCAAATCCAGCTCCGTTGTCCGATCGCTCAAACTGGATCGTGACCGCTTCCTCCACGCAAGGAACGGATGTCACGACTCACATGCTGGATGGAAATAAAGACACGTTATGGACGAACGGGCGAAAACAAACGAGCGGACAGTGGATTACGATTGATCTTGGGGAAACGAGTGCTTTTGACGCAGTAGAGCTGGACCCGGGGAACGCGATGGATGACTATCCACGGCAATATCGCATTTTCGTTTCCGATGACGGGCAAAACTGGGGAACCTCTATTGCTGGAGGCGAAGGCGTGTCAGGACGTCTCTCCATCACCTTCCCTGAGCAGCAGGCTCGTTATGTGAAGATCATGCAGATGGGTGAATCCGATCAATGGTGGTCGGTCTCCGAGCTATTTGTTAATCACTATGGAACAGGAAAACAAAAACGTCTGCTTTCAGATGCATGGTCCGTCACAGCGTCTTCCGATGAGGAAGCTGCAACGGCGATACTGGATGGCTCGAACCAAACACGCTGGACTTCCGGTCAGGCACAAACAGGCGGTGAGTGGCTTCAGCTGGATCTGGGCAATTCAGAGACAGTGAACCGGATTGTACTGGATAGTGCGCACAACAGTGAGGATTATGCTCGCGGTTATGAAGTATACACCTCTCTGGATGGCATGGATTGGGGTAAAGCTGTGGCTATGGGTGAAGGGAAAAATGCCTTGCTCTTCATTGCATTCCCTGCTCATGAGGCCCGCTATATCAAAATCGTTCAGACCGGAACGGATTCTCACTGGTGGTCTGTAGCTGAAATCGCAGTTTATACTGCCGATCAGACACCATGGGCACCCGGGGAACAGGATGATCTGCTGCCTACCGAACTGGATCGGACATCTTGGACAGCTACAGCCTCCACGTCTGAAGACGTTGGTGCACTGCTGGATGATGATCTGAACTCACGCTGGACCTCTGCATCCGGACAACAAGCAGACCAGTGGATTCAGATCGATCTGGGAAGCATCCAGAATTTCAGCCGATTAACTATGGACTCAGGCAGCAGTACCAATGACTATGCCCGCAGTTTTACAATCGTCACTTCAACGGATGGCGAGCATTGGAATCCGGTTTCAGAAGCTTTGGGAACAGATTCTTTAATCTCAGCGACATTCACCAACCAGAAGGCACGATATGTCAAAATTGCTTTGACTACGGACAATGCTGAGTGGTGGTGGTCTATTGCTGAATTGAAGCTGTACCATTGATACGCTGAATTAAAAAACCATCAATTTTACGCAGCATTAAAAAATCATTAATCTAAGGAATTGAATATCGTTCATCCAGCCACCTCTCTCCCTCAATTTTGCAGGACAGGGGTGGTTTTTTGGTAATCACCCGCTTCTAAATGTAATAAGCAGTAGCAACTTTAGAGACCAGCATATGCTTCTTTGCGCTGTTCCCGAGATCAAAAATATTGGGAAATTGAGGATTGACAGCGCAAGTTATCCAATCTAATATAATCTTAGCGGAAAACTATGAATAAATTCAGTATCAATAAACCCACTAAAGGAGACTACAAAATGGCTGCCCTCCAAACGTTTAAAGCATCTGCTCATCTGCAAAACGGAGTTCAAGTGAAAGTAACATCTCGAAACTTCGAGTTTATTATCGACGAGCCCAAAAACTTGGGTGGAACCGATACCGGCATGAATCCGGTGGAAGCTTTACTCGCCTCACTGGGAGCATGTCAGTCGATCGTAGCTAGGGTATATGCACCTAAATTTGGGGTGAATCTCAAGGATTTTTTTGTGGATGTAGAAGGCGATATTGACCTGGATGGCTTTTTCGACAAATCAGAGGTGCGTCCGGGCTATTCCGATATTCGGTATACATTCCGTATCAAAACAGATTCTCCCCAAGAGCAGGTTGAAGCATTTGTACAATTCCTGGAGAACAAGTGCCCGGTTGGAGATACGTTGGCACATCCGGTTAATCTCAAGTTGGACAGAATTATCATCGAAAACTAAGCAGCCTATAAATACCGTGAAACCGGACTGATATTGGATTGCTAACCGTACAACATATTTAGATATTACAAAAGCCCGCGTTTTTCGCGGGCTTCTGGTCATAACCTAATAAACTCGGCTATAAACTTCGTTTGGCCCTTTGAGAAAATATCCTGTTCGAATTAAAGACACTCTCCTTATTTGTTTCCAACAAGCGCCTTTCTGTACGAAGTAGACATAAATTGGCAGCTTTTTTTGATTCATGATAACAAAAAAACCGTGATGGACATCTGTCCACCACGATTGAATAATGAAATCTATTATTATTGCTTTTTACTTAACGATACATTTGCTGTTAACGTCTTGTCGATCGTCGCCCAGTTGACATAAGCACCTAGTATTTCATTAATAACAGAGACCGGAACTACAGTTTCGCCATTTAAAAGCTTTGGTACGTTACTATTGAACACTAGTTTATCGTTAATTGAATACACATCTGAACCAATTTGAGCACTTATATTTTTCGTGCCTAATTTGATTTGAGTTGTACGCGTCTTATGATCCCATACTACTGTACCGCCCAATAGCTCCGAAATTGTTCGAATCGGTACGTAAAACTCATCGTTATGAACAACCGGTTTGATTGTCGTACCACCTACATTCATGGCAACGTCAACATATTCAAGGAAATCGGTCTTTCGAATGAGTCCATGAACGCCTTTCGTTCGGTCTACCACCTGAGATACTTCATAATCCGTTGCGGCCGATAGGTAAGCATAAGCTACACTTCTATCCATATCAAGCTTATCGGATAAGAATTGAATCGATTCACGTACGGATTCTTTCATTGCTTCATCCAAATCAGGGTCCAGTCCAATTGGAATCCAATAATCCTCTGTTTCAGCAAAGGGTTGCGTGAATTCTCCACGATGGGGCAGTGATGGATCACCTTTCTTTAACACCGTTAACCGAACTGTCCCCCTTAAGGAAGCTTCCAATGCAGTTAACGCTACTTCTCCATCTCCTTGAGCAAAGTGCGGATCTCCAGTATAGAATAGCCCGCCTTTAACTTGAATCGGATAATAAATAGTTGCACCAACACCCAACTCATTAATATCCATATTCCCTCCTGTTTCAATAGGTGGGATCGAACTCACAACTTCGCTGGTATTTGGTGCAACCCCCATAACACCTAAAAACGGGTTAATTGGGAAACGTACATTCTTGCCAGCTTTTGTTGGTAATACCCCATACCAATTGCCGTTGATTTCTTCAATAGGCGTAAATATAGATACATTATTATATAATTCCGGTTTTGTTGCGCTAGCTCCCTCTTGTGGACCTGTGTTTTCTGGAAATTCGTTAGGAAGAGCACCTTTACCATGGCGATTAGAAATGACACCATACGGAACTCGAGTCTGCAACGAAAGGACTTCTACTTTAAGAACATCTCCTGGCTCCGCTCCCTCAATCGCTACCGGCCCAGTGATAATATGAGGTCCGTCTTTTACATAATCATGCTTAATCGCAGAAGCCGCAATTGCCTTCGCATCATCCAACACTCCATCGGGTGAGATACCGAATTTGCCGAAGTACTCCACTGGATTTCTCCCCTGATCCTCTATCAATCCCTCATGGGATACCGTATCAAATGTTACAGCACTTCCTGATGGTACAGTAAGAATCGGAGAGCTGTCTCGATTAGGCAGTGATCCCCAGCGAATGTTCTCAATCGCAGACGTTACATAATAATCACCTTCTACCTTATCGATGGTTGTTGGTTGCAGTGGCATACTAAAGCCCACTGAAGGTAGAGCAAATGTAAACATACTTATAATCCCTACTGAAACCCCAAATTTCCTAATCGTTCGGTTAATAAACATTACGCTCCCCCTCTATACTATGTAATATTTTCTAACACAAACACACAATAACATATAAATACATTTACAACAATATTTTTTTGTCAATAAAAGTAACATTGAATAGCTGAAAATAAAGAAAAAACTTATAAAAACAAAAAAATATGTCATTATACTTATCATACGAAAGGCGTGTAAAACTAAAATAGTTCTAGTAACTTGAGGACCCTACTTGAGAGATTGGAACAAACGAAATTAAGTTGCATGGAAATTATGTATGTCTTTCATGTTTCTGAACTCGCGCAGGTATACTACTACACTCTCCGTTTCAGGCTTAATCACCTGTCCGTACGTGATTGCACTGCAAGAAGCGGGATTCTCGAATGTGAAGTTGTATTCCGGAAGCTGGAGCGACTGGATTAGCTAAGAGGGGAATGCCGTGGCTAACGGGCAAAAATAAAGACTAAAGAGCCCACGTTTTGCGCGGGCTTCTCTGTGCTTTCATTATATCCATGTAGCATTTTAGATGCTTACATTTCCGACTTCTGTCACGTTCAGATTTAGCTTATGTTTTCGGCATAATTCGTAAAAATCTTTTGAAACAATGGGTTTGAAGATATTTATATAATCCAGCATAAAAAATTCATGCTCGCCAATTCGCTCTTCATGAAGGCAGATTGAAGATACAACTTTGACGATCTTACGTGGAGGCTGTTGTACAGATGCAGCAATGACCGCTTTGCGCCCATATTCCGAACGTTCATAATCGAAAACATCCAAACGATCGAGCTGATGTGCAGTCCAATAGTTTTTTTCAACCGCACGACCGTCGTGGTAACACACCGTTGTCGGAATAAACTGTGTATTTGTTTTCGTTTCCTCCAACAGCGTTTTAAAACGATCTGATACATGTCTCGTTCCTGTGATCGTCTCAAAATAATCCACGTTCAGGTCCCGCACCGTAGGCAGTAACTCAACCTCTGCCGTTGTTCCCTCGGGCAACGGATTCTCTATCGCCAAATAATTCATATCTAATTGGGGAGTGAAGGTTGTTCCGCCACTAATAAACCCTCTACGTGGATATTGAGATTCCAGAAAATAATAGTTCAAAAAATGATGCCTCCTTTCCTAATGAAGTGCCTTTCAATCGATTATACGGGTAAATGGCCCCTCCAATTACTCCGCGGTTTTAAGCAAGTTATCCACAATAAAATCAAGCTGTTTGTCTAATGAATAAATATCATTGTAGAAAAATAAACCAAAGCTCATATCAATCAGACGTCCTTCTTTGACTGCCGGGATGTTATTCCAAATTGAATTGTCTGACAGATCAACCATTCCTTCAAAGGAAGAACGGAATATATAATCACCCACATATTCAGGTAATACTTCATAAGAAACGTCCTTGCTTGTCGCATCGTTTCTTGCGTTTTCAATTTCACGTTGCAAGACTTCAGGTGCTTTCATTCCTAAATATTGATAAATAATCTGCGACCCCCGGCCATAACCCAAGCCTGTCATTACAGCCATGGAACCTTTGTTACTTTCCATAATTGTGACGGTTTTATCCAAGATACCTGCTTGTTCAAGTTTTTCCTTGCTTTGCTCAACCTTTTTATGAAGGTTATCTAACATCTCCTGAGCTTGTCCCTCTTTACCCAGAATTTCTCCAAGCAAATTCATACGTTCTTCTACTGGCAGGTCATAAGGAATATATACTGTAGGGGCAATCATTTTAAGTCCTTCATATATTTCTTCATTGGTAACAATAATGAGATCGGGATTAAGCGCAGTTACTGCTTCCGGGTCCGGCTTAAATGCTCCTAATGAGGTGGCACCTTCCAGTTCGCTCGCAAAAGCCGCTCCTTCTTCTATAGAAGAAATCCCCACAGGATTTACGCCTAAAGCAAGCAAATCACCCATTAGATACAGGACAACCACTCGTTGTGGATTAACCGGTACTTCAATATCACCTTTTATGGTGGTTACGGTCTTCATTTGAGATTGTGTAGCTGTATTGTTAGAGCTGTTGGCCGCTACCTGGTTCGTTGGCTTCCCAGAACCTTCATTTGCCGAAGGACTTCCTGCCCCACCAGTTGAACAAGCGCTGAGCAATAGGGTTAAACAAAGTAATAATGTGATAGCCAAGGGTGTCTTTCTACTTCTGTACATCAATAATTCCTCCTCAAATATATGCTGATTATGATAATCATTATCAATATATAAGGAAGTTAGATCCTGTACAATGCCTAATCGTGCCACATTCGATGGTACATTAGGACTTTCATGCTGCTTTCGATAACGAATAGGTGCAATCCCCATATATTTTTTAAATATTTTAGCAAGATAATAACCATCCGGATAACCAACAGCCTTGGCAATCTCCTGTAAAGTAGCATCTGTAGCAAGCAGCAGTTCCTTCGCTTTGTTCATCCGGATTTGAATGACAAAATCAATCGGACTATGACCAGTCTGGCGTTTGAATAGCCTTGATAAGTGACGTGGACTGCTGTCCATAAGCTCTGCTAACAGGTCCATTGTAATGGGTTCAGCGTAATGTTCCTGCATATAGTATTTCATTTGTGCAACCAGGTCTGGCTTTATTGTAGGCAAGCGTCGATTGTGGATTTGCCATAATAACTCGTATACAAATTGATAAAATAATGACTTCACATGGAACTGTTCCAGTGCCTCTTGCTCTTCCCAAGCTGTCATCATGTATTGTACTTTGCTTAACAAGGAAACAGGCTGATCAGGTGTAAAGCCATATTGAAGCTTGAAGGGATTACGGTGCTCCATCAAGACCAGGATATCCTGACGCTCAGGTAGCGGGATGATGGCTTTGTAATAAATCATATAATATTCAAGGACCTCTTCAACAGGCAAAATGTTCAGGCAACAGCCCTTCCCACCATGCAAAACATGGAATCGCGAGACCTGATGATCTTCTCCATCCAACTGTATAACAGCATTGCCACGCACCGTGTATAAGAAACAGCTCGCAGGGAATCGATAGGAGTAAAGTCCCTCCTTCCTTTGCATAGTTATATGGCGAATATCCATTATTTTAATAGATGCCTTGTTCCATAATAAAAGATGTTCATTGAAATGTAAGATGGCTTCCCAGCTCCTTAAAAATCATTGGTCATATATAGTCAACAGAGAGTCAACTTGCATGCAAAATAGGGGCCGGATCACCCACTAACGTGAGTACCCGACCCCTTTCTTTAATATACATATGAATATACAGACCTTAATCAACACTTTAACAGATTGAAAATAAACAGTCTATATTTTTGGGAAAATATTCTATATATTTAGGTAGCTGGCCGGCAAAATACAGATGAAACGGAGCATACATCAATGATGTCCAACAACCATCTTACTCGTGAAGAATTACAGGATTATGTGTACAATGTATTTGGTGCCGGTTACCACATAACGCAGAGCGCAAGAATTCATGGAGGCGCACAAAAAGTCATTTACAAAATTGATTGCACGAATGGTTTCACTTGTATGTTGTACGTTTGGGATATTTCCAGCAACTATTTTCAGGAAGAGATCTTGAATGAACCCACTTTCCACAGTTCCTATGGCAGCGAACTTTTCACTTTGAATACTCGCTTTCTCGCTCAACATGGAATTCGAACACCAACTTTGTATGATCTGAATAACGATAGAGACCGGCACGCTTATGATTTTGCTCTTGTTGAGTATGTGGATGGACAGAAAGCCGAAGCCTATTTCCAGCATAAAAATCACAAAGATCGGAATGAGTTGTTTCAACGGATCGGGGATATGTTGTCTACTATGCATAACATCCAAAGAAACGTTTATGGAAACGCCAACGATAACAGCAAAAAGGCTGGACCTTGTTACAAAATTCAGCGTTTGGATGCCGAAACAGCCTTATCCTATGCATCCAAACATATGACAGATATCAGGAAAAATAACGAAAGGCTGCTTGAGAAACTTTACGAATTGGAAGCAGCCATTCAACCCAGAGATCTCTATAGTTTCATTCATGGAGAGTTAGGTCCGGATCATATATGGATAGATCATGCTATGCAACCATGCCTTATTGATATTGAGGGCGCAGGATTCTTCGATCTCGAATATGAGCATAGCTTTCTGGAATTTCGATTTGGAGACTTTTATCACTACTTAAAAAATAACGATCTCGACCCGGAGCGGATGACATTTTATCGATTTTGCCATCATTTGTCCTTGATATCAGGAGGATTGAAACTGCTTCACAGACAATTCCCCGATCAACAATTCGCTAGGGGTCTCGCGGAGTATCATGCCAGATGTGCAATTCAGATGCTTATGTGATAAGAACCATATACATGAATATGGATATAAGCCTGAAAGGAGGTTTGAGCATGGAATTTATTTACGAAGATGAAAAACTTGCAGTGAGCGTTATTCAAGCCATTCACACTGGAGATATTCCAACGTTAGAGCAGCAACTGACAGAGAATCCGGGATTGGCAAAGATAAGAATATTGGAAAGAAAGCCTGACAACGTAGATGCAGACTCCAGTATCTCTCGAACGCTGCTGCACGTGGTGACGGATTGGCCGGGGCACTTCCCTCATGGAGCGGATACCGTGCGAGTATTGATCAAGTTCGGTGCGGAAGTGAACGCTCCTTTGGTCGGTCCAAACATCGAGAAACCTTTGCATTGGGCTGCAAGCTCCAATGATGTTCAAGTGCTCGATGCCCTTCTTGATGCTGGTGCAGACATGGAAGCGCCTGGCGCGGTGATCGCCGGTGGCACACCGCTGGACGATGCTATTGCTTTTGCACAATGGGATGCAGCACGACGCTTGGTTGAGCGCGGTGCGATCTTTGCCCTTTGGCATGCGGCCGCCCTAGGAGATATTCACGCCATACTAGAACATTTTAAAGGAGTCAAACTCCCGGAACGTTATCCTTGGGGAACAAGCACCTCCCCTTCTCCTCCCGATGCAGTAACCGTTGCCTTCTGGTGCGCTTGCCATGGAGGTCAAAGAGAAACAGCCGAATACCTGCTTGACCACGGCGCCGAACTGAACTGGATAGCCACCTGGGATGGAATGACTCCACTGGACACGGCAAAACGCAATTTTTCAGCCGAATTAATCCCGTGGCTTGAAAGTCAAGGTGCCACGTCTGCTAGCTAGTTTCACAGGTAGATAAATGGCTAGCATGGAATTGCCAATCGCCAGCGATTTAGTTATGAGGAGAATCCAGTGGCTACTGGGAAAGTGTAGAAGACTCCAACAATCATACACAACGAAAAGGACATCGCCACTTGAGCGATGTCCTTTTCGTTGTGGAGTGATCCTAGAACCGTGAGAGGCGACAAGGGTCTAATTCATTTCTTGATTTGCCATCAATAATTTCACTTGCAGCCAGATTCGCAATCAGCGGCGCCAGCGTAATTGCAGAATGCATTAGCGTCAGATAAAGTCCATCAATGTGATCATGGAAGCCCACAATCGGATAACCGTCCTCAGGCATGGGTCTCCATCCAACCTTTATGCTCTCCAGTTCCAGTTGATTTCCGTGCTTGAGACTGTGACGCAATGTGTCGTAAGCTCGCTTACCGACCGCCTGTGGTCCGTTTTCCTCCGACTCGTCGATATAATCTTCCGCAGCCAGCAGCGTATAATCTGTCAGTTGACGCGCTTCAAATTGCGCATTGGATATTAATGTGTGTATCAGTTTATTAGCAGTTTTCATCCGAATCAGAATCGAAGGTGACGAAGTTACCGGCACGTGACAACCTAACGGGTTACAAAGTTCGGGTGTACCTGTTCCTGCCGCCAATACCACAACATCCGACTCCACAAAACTTTTGGATGTATGAACACCAACCAGACGGGAACCCTCTTGCTTCAGCTGTGTAACGTTGGTGTCGAACTGAATCTTTGCTCCGTACTCTTGCGCTTTGCTCAACAACAGCTCCGTTACAGCAATAGGGTCGACCGCACCTTCTTCGCTGACAAACATGGCTTCATCCGGATATTCCTTCAGATTGGGCTCCAATGCCTCAAGCTGCTCCCGGTTTAATTTTTGAAAGTGTTGCTCCCTTAGAGGCGGAGTGTCCCAAGTTAGCGCGCCATGCCAATGAATGTTCAGTTCGGACAACTCTTGCTGAAGTGTGTGATATTCTCCCACAGCTGCATCGTACAAATGCCAGTATTCAGGAGCCACTCTATGCGTCGTATGTATCCAGGCAAATGATTTTTCCGTGACTTCACGCGCCGCGGCTGAATGCCGTTCAATAACGGTTACATTTTGATTTCGTTTGGCTAGATGATAGGCCATACACGCCCCAACAATCCCTGCACCAATGATCACAATTTTTTGTTTATTCAAAACTAACTCTCCCTTGTCACCCTATCCCCCCAAGGAATCGATTTTCCGAGGTTAGGATGGGTGTGCTCCTTTTTCATCTTCTTCGCCGTACAGCTTCTCCATATGCTGCATATGGCCGGCTCCCCAGTTGCTCATTGTCTGGAGCACAGGTTTCATGAGCTGTCCGTACTCCGTAATCGAGTATTCGACCTTTGGCGGAATTTGCGGATACACTTCCCGATGCACAATATCGTGATACTCCAGTTCTTTTAACTGCTGGGTCAGCATCTTTTTCGAAATATCTGGAATGGCTTTTTGTAATTCGCTGAACCGCATTGTACCGTTGCTCAGCAGGCGTAGAAGAATCAAAGATTTCCATTTACCCGTGAGGATATCCAAGGCCGTTCCGAATCTGCAATACACCGTCATTCTTTTTCCTCACTTTCTGACCATACCCAGGTTTACTTTTGGTTACCTGGTTAGGTTTAAGTGCCTACTTCCTGATTCGGCTTTCTCACTTTAGTATAGAGGCAGATATTAAAATCGAGCAAGTAAGGGGAAAAGAAAAGATGAATGTAACGTTATGGATCGTACAAATCATATTGGCGCTAGGTTTCGTATATTCAGGATGGATGAAAACCATTCGTATCGAGTCGTCAAAAAAGACCTGGGCCTGGGTCAATGATGTGCCGAAGAATCTAGTTGTTCTGATCGGTATCGCGGAGCTACTAGGAGCACTTGGCCTAGTTTTGCCTTGGGCGCTGAACATCACTCCTGTGCTTACACCCATCGCCGCGATTGCTCTGGCTACGGTCACCCTTTTCGGGATGCTGTTTCATATTCGGCGTAAAGAGTACCGGGAGCTCGGCGTAAATATCTTTTTTATAGTTCTGGCATTGGTCATAGTTTTTGGAAGACTATAAAGGAAACGGTGAAGTACAAATCCCAAAAAACCTTAAAAGTGGATGGACAGGTGATAAGAGTGGGGATTCCGTTTTTGAAGGTCCTATCTGGGATAACCTCCCTGCTGTCCAGAATAATCACGTTTATCGCGAGGAAAGCCGTGGCTTCGTGTTTAGTGACCCAATTTCGTTGGAAGCCCAACTAAAATTTGTCGTAGACAGCCTAACCAAAACAGAGTGAATTTGAGTAGGCCACGGTATGTACGAGGCGAGGAGCAATCCTCCTCTTTTTATGTTTTTGTATAGTCCTTATCTTTCATTTGAAGAGAGTTTGAAAACAAAAGCACACACATAAACAGGGACCTCTCACCATGTTGGCAAGGGTCCCTGTCTTTAAATCTGTTATATAGCCCATTTTCCGTTAAGTGATGGTAAGGCCGCCGCTTGCATATCCAGCTACGGTTGTAGCCACATCAATTCCGGCTGTTACTGATGCTGAGAACACCATAAGCAGGCGGTCACCGGCAGATACCGGAATACTCAGTCCTGTTGTCACTCCGCTGGATATTGTGCCCAGTGCCAAAATGCCGGTCAGTGGAGGAGCTAAGGTTACCAATGCACCCGGTACAGCTGTAAAGGAGTTATTAGGTGTAGTGGATCTGAATAATTGTGCAGTTAAGGTTACTGTAGATCCAACCAAACTAAGTCCAGCTGTCGTGCTGAAATAAGCGGCCAGTGAAGTAATCGTTCCTGCACGCGATGCCGAGAAAGCAAAGTTAAGCAATGTGCCTGCAGCGCCTGTGAGATCAATAATTCCTCCGTTAACACTTACTCCGGTAGCACTGTTGCCAAAACCAACTAAACTGGAAGTATTCAAAAGTCCACCCAAAACTGTAGTCAAGACAACGGGAAGTCCTGATGCATAAGGAATAATTGTTCCAGAACCTGTCGCTCCCGTAGCCCCGGTTGCTCCGGTTGTACCTGCCGTGCCTGCCGTGCCTGTCGCTCCCGTTACACCCGTTGTACCCGCTGTGCCTGTTGCTCCCGTTGCACCTGTTGTGCCTGTTGCTCCCGTTGCTCCGGTTGTACCTGCTGTACCTGTCGCCCCGGTTACTCCGGTTGTACCCGCTGTACCTGTCGCTCCTGTTACTCCGGTTGTACCTGCTGTACCTGTCGCTCCTGTTACTCCGGTTGTGCCCGCTGTACCTGTCGCCCCGGTTAATCCGGTTGTGCCCGCTGTACCTGTCGCCCCGGTTACTCCGGTTGTGCCCGCTGTACCTGTCGCCCCGGTTACTCCGGTTGTACCCGCTGTACCTGTCGCTCCCGTTACTCCGGTTGTACCTGCCGTGCCTGTTGCTCCTGTTGCTCCTGTTGTACCTGGCGTGCCTGTCGCTCCCGTTACTCCGGTTGTGCCCGCTGTACCTGTCGCTCCCGTTACTCCGGTTGCACCTGTTGTGCCTGTGGCTCCCGTTGCTCCGGTTGTGCCCGCTGTACCTGTCGCTCCCGTTACTCCGGTTGCACCTGTTGTGCCTGTGGCTCCCGTTGCTCCGGTTGTGCCCGCTGTACCTGTCGCCCCGGTTACTCCGGTTGTGCCCGCTGTACCTGTCGCCCCGGTTACTCCGGTTGTACCCGCTGTACCTGTCGCTCCCGTTACTCCGGTTGTACCTGGCGTACCCGTCGCTCCTGTTGCTCCCGCTGTACCTTGTGCGCCTGTTGCACCTGTCACTCCAGCTGTCCCTGGTGTGCCTGTCGCTCCCGTAGCCCCGGTCGCGCCTGTAGCTCCGTTGATGCTTGGGGTTTCACCCAGCAATTCGGAAGAAACCAAACGATGGGCAGTTACCAATGCGCCTGTGCTGCTCTTACCCCATACTGATACTTGAACAGGATCATTAACCGTCGCTGGTGTTGAAAAAGTAAACTCGAAGGCATCAAAATTAGCATAATAGTTGTTGGTTATTACTTGATTGGGTACGATGTCAAAAGACTCACTGACGTACAGTACTCTTATTCCACTTTCCATGTAATACCCTTGTATCTGTACGGTTGAAGCTGTGGCATTACTACGGTTATCAATTCTGACAGTAACGGTCTGAGTCGGTCTTACACCGCTAACAGCATTATTTTCAATCGGCCCTGTTGATAAAAAGCTCATCGCTACATCTCCTCTTTTGGGGATTTTGATCTGCTAGATGTCATTAACTGTTTTTTCGTGCTGTACCACTCGGTGTGCATCAACCAATTGTCCAGAGGCTTGTTTGCCCCACACTGAAATCTCTACTTCCTCCACGCCTTCCACATCTGTTCCAAAAACAAACTCAAAAGCATCTAAATCTGCAAAATAATTTCTGGTCGCTGCTTCATTAGGGGCAATACTGATTACTTCACTCACATACAGCGTTCTTGTTGTGCTTAGCACATACCCCTGAATGGATACTGTTACAGAATCCACCTCAGCCCGACTTACCAATCTAATCGTTACCTGTTGGGTCGGTCTAACCCCGGAAACCAGATTGTTTTCAATCGGCCCAGTTGACAAAATAGCCATTTTCCCATCCCACCTTTATGAACCTCTGAGTCTAGCAGTATTTGGCATAAGCTCACTCGATAGTAATATTCAAACACTCAATCAACGGTGTGGACAAAACACAGGGGGCAATCCACCATTATCACTTAACAACCCTTTACGCACAGGGCTTTAGCTATACAAAAATTGGAATCTGTACAACAAAGAGAAGAAATTATGCAATGTCAAAGTTGGTCAGCAAGTAAGAGTAGATTTTGTTATGTAACCAGGATCGATTTCAGAAAATAACGAAATGACCGTTCCCCCGGTAGATTCCAGGGAAACGGTCGCAGCTTAAGACGTCTTTTTCTCGTATCTAATTGTTGGCCGGGCAAAGCTATGCTTGAAAGTGTAGTTTTATAGAGTACGAGATAGTATTTTTACCATCAAGCCCAATGTTAAACACACAGAATAATAATGGTCTTCTTCATTCTCTACTAAAAATAGAAAAAGATTGTATTATCTTAAAATTGTGATATGATATCGTCAAGTTAATAAACATTTAAAAGAAAATATGAAAAATAATTACATTTAAATGTGACCAAACTTCTTTCTTCGCCAAATTTCAGTGTTCTAACCCATTTTATTGAAAGCGATTACAAAAAGAAACCTGACAGATTATAGCTTTTCTAATCGCACTCATAGATGCAGGCTTACTTCGGGTTATAGCCACTCCCCTTGCTGCCGTGACCACGTACCCGGTGCACAGGTCGTCTGGCTTAAACCATATATGACAACATGAAGACTTATCCTAACAGCCAACCTAACCATTATTTCAAGAAGGGGGTGACATGAGGGAAATCTCTTCGTTTTTTCGGCATTTCATCATCTCAGCTATTCTGAATTTCAGCTCACCAACTAATCCAATCTCATGGAGGCGAAACGTATGATTCGTAAACCGCTAGTTTTGTTGTTGTCGTGTCTGCTAATCTTTGTCACCCTGCCCGTTGAATCCAGCCATGCAGCCAATGCAGCCGTTGCCAAACTTCCTGGAAACTCTAATCCCCTCATCGATCATAAACTGGGAGCCGATCCTTATGTGCTCGTCCATAACAATCGGGTCTATGTCTATATGACAGGTGATGCATATCTGTACAACAGTGACGGCTCTGTCCGAGAGAACCAGTACAGCACGATCGGGAAAATTAACGTCATCTCTTCAGCTGACATGGTGAACTGGACAGACCATGGTTCCATCCCGGTAGCGGGCGCGAATAATGCGAATAATGGACAAGGGATTGCCAAATGGGCTACTCAGTCCTGGGCTCCTGCCATGGCGAAGAAAACCATTGCTGGCAAAGAAAAGTTTTTCCTGTATTTTGCCAACTCAGGTGGAGGTATTGGCGTACTCACGGCGGATTCCCCCATTGGACCGTGGTCCGACCCGCTCGGACGTGCCCTCCTGACACACGGAACACCGGGTATGTCCGGCGTAACCTGGCTCTTTGATCCGGCTGTACTTGTCGATGATGATGGTTCTGCTTACTTGTATGCTGGAGGCGGCATTCCAAACGATACCAACGCTGCTTCCATTGCCAATCCCAAAACAGCTCGGGTCATTCGTCTCGGTGCCGACATGACCAGTGTGGTGGGCAGTGCTGTGACTATTGATTCTCCTTATATGTTCGAAGATTCCGGCATCCACAAGTATAACGGCAAATATTATTATTCCTACTGTATCAACTTCGCGGGAACACATCCCACTGCATATCCAAAAGGTGAGATCGGATACATGGTCAGCGACAGTCCGATGGGGCCTTTCACGTATAAAGGACACTTTCTGAAAAATCCTGGCACATTCTTCGGCGTAGGCGGCAATAACCACCATGCCGTGTTCCAATTCAACAACGAATGGTATGTGGCGTACCATGCGCAAACGGTAAGCAAGGCATTCCTCGGTGATGGTAAAGGGTACCGTTCCACACATATCAACAAACTGACACATAATGCGGATGGAACAATCCAGGAAGTTCAGGGGAATATGACAGGTGTACCTCAGACTACTAGCCTCAACCCGTATGTCCGCGTGGAAGCAGAAACCATTGGCTGGCAAGCAGGAATTAACACTGAACCAAGTCAAGCGAGCGGTGGCCCTGTAGCCAATCAGAATGTCACTAACATTCATAACGGGGATTGGATCGCGGTCAGTAATGTTGATTTTGGCTCAGCTGGAGCCTCCAAGTTCAAGGCCAATGTCGCTTCTACCGGAAATGGCAACATCGAGGTTCGACTGGACAGTCCGACAGGCCCACTAGTTGGAACACTTAACGTAAGCTCAACTGGTGGTTCGCAAACTTGGCGCGAGATGGAGACCAATGTTACCAATGCTACAGGGGTACATCGTTTGTATCTGGTGTTTACAGGCTCGGGCAATGGAAATCTGTTCAAACTGGACTACTGGCAATTCACATCCGGTTCGGGCGGCAACCCTAACCCAAATCCTAATCCTAATCCCAATCCAAACGTTACCCGTTACCAAGCCGAGAATATGACGCTTGGCGGCCAATACGCTGGCGTAATCAGTTCCCCTTTTAATGGAGTCGCTCTTTACGGGAACAATGATTATGCAGCATACAATCAATATTTTGCATTCCCAACCCATCAATTCTCTGTTCGCGGCGCTTCCAACAACAATAATACAGCTCGTGTTGATCTGGTCATCGGGGGTGTAACCGCTGGTTCTTTCTACTTCACTGGAACGGAGCCGACCGTTCAAACCCTCACCGGCATCACTCACGCTACAGGCAATCAGGAAATCAAGCTGGTCGTAACAACGGATAATGGTACTTGGGATGCTTACATTGATTATCTGGAGTACTCTCTTTAATTCATAGGACATGATCAATTGGGAGGATAGAATATGTGGAAAAAAATCAGTACTCTTCTACTCGCTCTTCCTTTGCTTATAACATCATTCCCTTTGACAAGTCCCGCTGCTTCAGCCGCAACGTTCAGCAATCCGGTTATTTACGCGGATGTTCCTGACAGTGACGTCATTCGGGTGGGCAATGCATTTTATATGACAAGCACAACGATGCATATGAATCCGGGAGTACCCATCATGAAGTCTTATGATCTGGTCAACTGGAGCATCGTAAACTATGTATACGATATGCTTGGGAACGGGGACATACAGAATCTGAACAATGGACAAAACGAGTACGGACGTGGTTCCTGGGCAAGCAGCTTACGGTACAACAACGGTATATATTATGTGGCCTTTGGCTCACTTTCCACGGGCAAGACGTATATTTACCAAACCAGCAATATTGAAACAGGACCATGGACACCTTACACATTGAACAGTTATTACCATGACCCTTCCCTTTTGTTTGACGGGAATCGAACCTTTCTTGTTCATGGCAGTGATAACATCAGTATCGTTGAGTTGACACCAGATGCCAAATCCGTCAAATCCGGCGGGCTCAATCAGGTCCTGATTCCAAACGCAAGCAGTGTAGCCGGCTCCAACATGATTGTAAAGGCAGAAGGAGCACACATTCAGAAGATCAATGGTATGTACTATGTATTCCTGATTGCCTGGCCTTCGGGTGATGGTCGCATTCAGCTTGCCTATCGTGCAAACACATTGACAGGTCCATACACAGGTAAAGTTGTACTCAGAGACTCGGGAATCGCCCAAGGAGGCATCGTGGATACCGCATCCGGCGCTTGGTACGGCTTGCTGTTTCGTGATAGTGGGGCCATTGGACGCATCCCCTATCTCGTTCCTGTGACGTGGTCGGATAACTGGCCTGTGTTTGGGGTGAACGGCAAGGTTCCCCTTAACATGAATATGCCCGTTGAAGGTCAGCCTGCTGCCAAAATCTACGGGTCGGATGAGTTCAACGCAACCACATCAGGCACACCCTCAGTAACGCAACTGTTAGTGAACGGCGGCTTTGAGGAAAGTAACATTCAGCCGTGGACCAGCAATAATACGGCGAACATCACCGTAACAAATGCCGAAGCGTTCAGCGGTACAAAAAGTCTGCTCGTCAGCGGCAGACAGCAGACAGCAGGCGGAGCCAAACAGATGGTTACAGGCAAGCTGGTACCGGGAGGAACATACTCTTTTTCGGCAAAGATCAAATACACTACTGGTCCTGCAACCAAAACGTTCAATCTTAGCATCCAGAACGGTGCAAGTTATACCGGAATTACCATTATGGGCAGTGCGACGTTAACCCGCGGACAGTGGGGTACCATTCAAGGTACGTATACCGTTCCGTCAAATGCAGACCTGTCCCAAAGCTTTATTTTTGTGGAAACACCGTATAACTCGAATCCGGACCCGACCAATGATCTGATGGCGTTTTATGTGGATGACGTCTCCTTGACGAGCAATTCATCTTCCGGTACATCCAGTCTCGCTACTTTCTGGCAGTGGAATCATAACCCTGATGCTGCCAACTGGTCCCTGCTCCAGCGGCCCGGTTTCATGCGGTTAACCGCAGGCAAACTCAGCAAAAACCTGTTAGAAGCCCGCAACACGCTGACACAACGAACCTTTGGTCCAAAAAGCACAGGGATGACCGCTTTGGATACAGCAGGCATGAAGGATGGTGATTATGCTGGACTCGCTGCTTTTCAGGCCAAATATGGTTTTGTCGGGGTAAAAATGACGGGCAGCACCAAATCCATCGTTATGGCTAATGCCAGTTCTGGCATCATGACTGAAGTAGCAACTGTGCCATTAAACCAGAACAGAATCTATCTCCGCCTCATCTGTGATTTTACGAACCAGACCGACAAAGCCTACTTTGCTTATAGCCTGAATGGCAGCAACTGGACAACCATTGGCAATACACTTCAAATGTCTTACACCCTGCCACACTTTATGGGATACCGGTTTGCACTATTCAATTATGCAACGAAGTCTACCGGAGGATATGCAGATTTCGATTATTTCCGCGTAGAATAAATGTAGTTTTATTCGGTTATTAATTTTTCGTTTATTGATCAGGACCTGGACTTCACCATGTGTGGAGCCAGGTCCTTTCAGTACATTTCTTATGAAGAGCTTCACCTTTTAACTTCAAAAATCCCGAATCTTGATAAGGATGAAGCATAACTCATGTAAACTTCATGTTCCATATATCACCTCTATAGTAAGATATAGATTAATGTAAATACTTAATCATTTCTAATCTGTAAGGAGGGTTTCATGTGAAAAATATAATTGTCTTCGGTGCAAGTAAAGGATTGGGCGATGCATTCGTCCGAGGCGTGCCACAGTCCGGCGATAAAGTTTGGGTGGTCTCCCGCAGCAAGCCGGAAAGTCTGTCCGTGGAGGATGGCGTCGAGCGAATATGGATTCAAGCTGATCTTTCCGAGCTTCAGGCCGCGGAGCAAGTTGCCAGCCAACTTCAAGGCGAGACGTTGGATGTGCTTATTTATAACGTGGGAATCTGGGAAAAGGAAGGATTTGAAGAGCACTACACGTTTGATAAGGATGAACCCGCAGATATTAGTCAGCTGATCCATGTGAATGTGACTTCTACGATTGTATGTATACAGGCTTTACTGCCTCAGCTCCGCCAATCTGAAGCAGGGAAGATCATCCTGATCGGTTCAACAGCCGGTTTGAGCAATGCAGGCAGCAGCCAGGTTTCTTTTGTCGCCTCCAAATTTGCCATACGGGGTATCACGGAAGCTCTAAGAGAACATACGAGAGATGACCGGATCGCGGTGACATGTATCAATCCGGGAGAACTGGCGGCAGAAATTCCGTATGAAGACGGAATGGAACGTGCACTCGCCGAGTATGACGGGACCCGTATTCCCCTACAGGATATGGTCGCCATCGTTCGATGTATTATCAGCTTGTCCAAAGCGGCCTGCGTGAAAGAGATCAACATACCCGCATTAACGGATACAAACACCTAGATAACAAGACATCTGCCCGCCTCAATCGGTCCGTTCACCTAAGTTCGTTCTGTATATATGCTGGACAAAAGCTCGTTTACATTAATACTTGCGACAAGTGTGCAATACCTATGGAATTCATGCGTTCATGTTCAGGGATATTTTCATATAACAAATGGGATTTTCCTGCCTTGGCCAGCTGATCACGCATAGCTGCAATCCGTCCTTTATTAACATCAATAAAACGAAAATCGATTTGGCGCAACTGCTCCATCCCGGTTAGTCCAGCAAACGAATCCGCCTTGAGCGCCGTATTCATCTCTTTCAGTTCAATAGACTCCAAAGCACGGGCTGTCCATAGATGTGTGGTATCTCGCAACGATTTCATATAGTCCAGTTCGAGCTGTCTGAGAGAGGTCAGATGGGAAAAGTCGCATAACTGCTCCAACTTGGGCAACGACAGATGCAGATATTCCAACCCGCGCATCTGTTCGAGTCCCTGAATACTCGTCAGCTTGCGAACAGAGCTTAGCTTCAACATCGAGATGGTCGACTGTGTCAATACATCCAGTCCCCCTTTTAACTCACAGTGATCCAGTGACAGATACTGAAGCATGGGCAATTCCGCTAACACATCAACACTTTCGACCGTGCAGTTCAGAATGAGCGTATGCAGTTGGAGACAAGCCGCAATGGAGTCAAATCCGTTGAATTTGCCACGCAGTTCAAGAAAGGTCAATCGTTTGTAGTGTTTAATAAAATCGAGCCCGGTCGCCTTTGCAGGTGAATTCAATCTTAGAAACTGCATCTGCTCCATCGCACCCAGTATCGTCAAATCCTGTGCCTGCGAAAGATCAAGCTGCAAGGCAGACACATGTTTCAACTGTGCCAGTCGCCCTAAAAATCCCGACGAATATACCCCTTTAGGGTCCATATGTGATATGTGCAGGATCAGATCCGGCCGGGCAAAGAACACTTTAGCATCTAGCTCGGCAAGGTCCTCGTATGTATCCGCGTCAACGCGAAAATGAACCGTTGCTCTGCGGCGCAACAGATGCACCGCCTGGTGCATCTTTTCGGCATTCCATGGAACCCCCTGTATCGAAGCATGCCATGTCTTATTCACAGATAATCCCCCTTTTTCCACGCCTATGGTTCCAATTCATTCCATTATAAACAACATTACCTGGATGAACCACCACTGGACCCTGTTTTTTTTCATACCTATCCTCTTTCCCCCTTTCATTTTCTCAGCCCTTTCCTTCCCGTTGCTTTCAGGATTATTCGACAGAAATCTACAGAAAACTATAGAATATGCCGACATATAACTTAGGCGTTTTGAGCTTTTTATTAATCATCTGGGGAGATGGGATATGTCGAACATGTTGAACAAGTGGGGGAAAAAGGGAGCACGGACATCCAGTATGGCAAATACGTTGTCCATTGTGCTGCTCGTCATTATCGTAGTTGTCTTTGCCGTACTGGGAACATTTATGTTTGCAAGCACACGAAACATTCTGGTGAAACAGCAGGAATCCATGCTCGAGACCAAGACACAAGCCATTGTTAGTGAATTTGATGCACTATTCAAGGAAAAGGGCGCGCTGGTCAAGCAAATGTCCACCAACACATTATTTCAGCAATACATAGAAACAACAGCATCTGCTGCGGATGCGGCAAGTTCTACCTACGCTGCGGAAACACAGGCGACACTCGCCGCTATCGTTAAGGCAGAGCCTTCGTTTGCCGATGCCTGGGTGGCGGGTCTGGATGGAAAAGGCTTTTGGATTCAAAACGATGGTGTTGTATCTGCACCGGACTTTGATATCCAGTCACGTCCATACTACAAGCCGGTTACCGCCGCAGACGGACTTTATTTCTCCGATCCGTACATTGATATTGCAGCAGGCGATGTACTCATGGGTATCTTTTATCCGATCAAAGACGACAACAACAACACGATCGGCTTTGCCGCAGCGGATATTGCATTCAAGGATATTCCGGCGATTATGGAGAGTTATTCCCTTGGAAGCACGGGCTATTCCATGTTGCTCTCCAAGAGTGGGGAAATTCTGTACCATCCGGATCAAGAGAAGGTATTGAAGGAGAACATCCTGGACAGTACGGGGGACATAGGGGACATCGGCAAGAAAATGCTTGCCGGTGAAAACGGCGTACAGCTTATGAACGACAATGGGGAACGTCGTTATATCGGCTACGCAACCAGCAAGGATACGGGATGGTCCGTTGGTCTGACCATATCCGAAGAAGAAGTTCTCGCGGAATTAAAAACATTCACGTGGATTACGCTTGGCGGTTTTGCTGCAGCCACCCTTCTACTTGTGATTATCTGTTACATTACCCTTCGCCGTCTGTTACGCTCCATACCACAGCTGCTGGCCAAGATTAAACAGATTGAACAAGGTGACCTGACTGTGAAACTGGATATCAAATCTAATAATGAAATTGGACAGATCGCCACAGGCTTGAATTCCATGGTGCAGAAAATTCAGAGCATGCTGCAAATGGTCGGTAGCTCGGCGCAAATCCTGAACCAGTCGTCGAATGATCTGCAAGCCATCTCCTCTCGAACAGCTGTAACCATGAATGACACATCAACAGCTATTAACGAGATTGCCAATGCAACGAATTATCAGTCCATCGAAACGGAAAATATTTTACGCAAAACAGGCTCTTTATCCAGCCAAATCGATGAAATTGCGACCGATGCGCAGGCTATGGGAACGGTCGTGCAGACATCTGCCGATCAGAGCAGCCAAGGACTCGCGGTCGTGGAGCAATTATCAAAATGGTCCGAGGAGAACCATCAGTCCACCCAAGCAATGTCCTCTATTATCCAGGAGATTGACCTGAGTCGGAATGAAATATCCAGTTTTGTGGATACGGTCAAACAGATAGCCTCTCAGACAAACCTGCTTGCCCTGAATGCCTCCATTGAGGCTGCACGTGCTGGCGAACATGGACGAGGATTTGCCGTCGTTGCCGAAGAGGTCCGCAAACTTGCAGAACAGACGGCTCAGGCAACAGAGGAAATCAACAAAAAGGTGAATGTTATTGAAGAGAAAACGACCCTATCGGTTGAACATACCATGCGCGGTATGAAGATTGCGGAGGAGAATGCCAAATCCGTAGAAGATACCAAACATGTATTCTTCAGTATTAACCAAGACCTGAAAGATCTGCAGCAACGTATGATGCAGATTACCACTAATACCGCCAATGTACACAAACACAAAGATGAGATATTCCAGGCACTGGAGATTATCTCTTCCACCACAGAGGAGAACTCGGCATCGACGGAAGAAGTAAGCGCCAGCACGCAGGAGCAGCTGGATAGTATCGAACAGGTAGCGGATCTGTCAAAACAGTTGAACCAGCTATCTGGCAAACTGCAAGAGGAACTAAGTCAGTTTAAAGTAAAGTCATGATCCACAAGCTTTCCTCTGCTCTTCTCTTTTAGTCGCTGTCCATTTATTATTAATGAATATGCGTACGAAGAGGATTGGAGGCTGAATCATCATCATGAACTTTGCTAAACGAATGGATCATTTCAACGAAGGAATTTTCACCCGGTTGCTGGAGATCAAGCGCCGCAGACTGGAGAACGGACTGCCGGTTATTGATCTCAGTGTGGGTACGCCGAATATCCCACCTGCGCAGCATATTATAACTGCACTATGTGAGGCCGCAGCTGATCCGGCTAATTATATATATGCAGTGAATGATCAGAGTGAGTTGCTGCAAGCTGCAAGCGATTGGTACAAGCAACGCTATCAGGTCGAGTTAGACCCGGCAACACAGATCTGTTCCTTGCTCGGTTCACAGGAAGGGCTGGCACATATATCCCTCTCCATTGTCGATGAAGGTGATCTGGTGCTGGTCCCTGACCCCTGCTATCCCGTCTTCGCGGATGGGCCGTTACTGGCAGGTGCAGAACTGTATTATATGCCGCAAAAAGAAGAAAACGGGTATGTTATTCAGCTTCAGGATATACCGGAAGATATCGCTCATCGAGCGAAATTCATGCTGGTCTCCTATCCCAACAATCCAACAACCGCGATGGCACCGGATCAATTCTATCTTGACCTGATTGCCTTTGCCAAGAAGTATGATATTATCGTGCTTCACGATAATGCGTACAGCGAGCTTGTGTTTGACGGAAAGTCATGTGGAAGCTTTCTTGCGTTCCCTGGCGCCATGGACGTCGGTGTGGAGTTCAATTCTCTATCAAAAACGTACGGACTGGCTGGAGCTCGAATCGGCTTCTGTGTGGGCAATACAACCATGGTCTCCATGCTGAAAAAGCTAAAATCCAATATGGATTACGGGATGTTCCTTCCGATCCAAAAAGCAGCAATTGCCGCCATTACCGGTGATCAATCCGAGGTTGAACGGGTCAGAGCTATTTATGAACAACGCAGAGACATCCTCTGTGAGGGCTTCAGCAATCTCGGTTGGCCGATTGCCAAACCTGAAGCAACGATGTTCGTCTGGAGCCGCATTCCCGCTCACTACGACAGCTCAGAGCAATTTGCCATGGATCTGGTTACACATGCAGGAGTCATTGCAACGCCAGGAAGTGCCTTTGGTCCTTCAGGGGAAGGGTATGTGCGCTTCGCCCTCGTTCAGGATAATGAAATATTACAACAAGCGGTACAATCCGTCGATGACAGCGGGATTCTGAAATCCAGCTAACGGGAGTACGATTCGAATGTGCTCAAGCAAAAATCCCCTCAAGGTCCACAGGGAGTAAGAGTTTCACGTTTGATAACGTGATCTCTACTTCTTGTAGACGTGAGGGGATTTTGTCATTTCGTGCGGGAGCAGACATTCATTGCATTAGGTGATTTAAGGTAGCGGCTGAATGGTACCACGTGACAGCAAAAGCCTGCTCGGGGAGCAGGCTTCTTGTTTCAACGATTTATACAGACTTGCGCCAGTTAGAACGATACATCAGATACAGGAAGTACGGTGTTCCGATGATTGCAATGAGTATGCCTGATGGAATCTCTGTCGGTGCCATGACGGTTCTGCCGATGGTATCGGCGAGCACCAGCATGACTGCACCCGCTAATGCGGATAGGAACATGGATCGTCTTAACTTATTCCCCGTCAGTAGCCGTACCATATGTGGTGCAATCAGGCCGATAAAACCAACGGTTCCTACGCAAGCAACCGCACCTGCTGCAAGTAATACACCAACTGTCATGGCTAATAATCGTGTACGACGTACTCCGAGACCAAGCCCGGATGCACTATTGTCGTCAAATACCAGCAGTTCGAATCTGCGTGCAAGCCACCAAGCCACCGGTACCAGAATAACTAAAAATAATCCGATAACCCTCACCTGTTCCCAGGTACGAGCATAGGTACTTCCTGTCAGCCAGATATATCCGCTGCTACCGTATACCGCACCACGGACAATCAGAATCTGAATACCTGCTCCAGCAATGGCAGACATCGCGATCCCCAGCAACACAACCGCCGAAGGGTTCAGTCCTTTCTTCCAGGCGAGGGAGAACACAACCACTGCAGCAATGGCTGCACCGATGATTGCCGCAATTGGCAACAAGTATATCGGAAGACCTGGCCATAAGATGATGACCATCATCGCTCCAAGCCCTGCACCTGAGGACACACCCACAATTGAAGCATCTGCCAGCGGGTTACGTACCGCCATCTGAATGAGCACACCACTGATTGCCAGGGCAGCTCCTGCACCTGCGGCAACAAGTGTACGCGGAATCCGAAGCTGAATCAGCGCGGAGAACAGTCCATCCGATTGGAACAGACTTGGTAACCAATCAGCCAGCGGAATTCGCATACCGCCAAACATCGTACTGAGCAAGATAAGCACGACCGTTATGACTGAGAATAATACAGCCATCGGGCCAAATGCAAAGCGACGCGCAGCTCCTCCTGTGCTCATTGAAGTTGACATGCCTGATCCGTTTGCAGCCTTCATACGTGTAAGAACAAGCCAGATGAGCCACGGTGCACCAATGATCGCCATAACGGCACCCGTTGGCAGTTCCATGCTGGAGTTATGCACCATCTTAGCGAGGACATCTGCTCCAACCAGGAGCGCTGCGCCCCATATGAACACACCGGGTAAAAGTAATCGATTAGAACGTACACCACTCAATCGAACCAGATGAGGTGCAACCAATCCCACAAAACCAATCGGTCCAATTACACTGACAATCACGGCGGCCAGCAATACAGCGAGGATTAACCCTCCTGCACGAGCCAATGCAACCTTTTGTCCCAAGGAAGAAGCCGTTGATTCATCCAACTCCAGCATATCCCACTGTCTGGACAGGATTAATGCGAGAAGGGTAATACCAACCACCCAAGGCAAAGCATAAAACACACCACTCCAGTCATTCTGGACAAGTGTTCCTGAACCCCAAAGGAACAACCCTTGTGTCTCCATGGAGAAAAAAATATGTAATGCACTCGTAAATGAACCAAGGACCATCGATACAATCATACCGGACAACGCAAGTCGAACCGGGCTTGATGTTCGTCCGCCGCCCATGAAATAAGCCGCAAATGCTGCCAGCAAACCACCCAGGGCTGCGAAAAGAAAAGGTGACTGACTTAATAGACCTGGAAAAGCGATAGCTCCCAGCACCACCACAAAGTATGCTCCCGCATTAATGCCCAGCGTATCTGAAGCAGCCAGTGGATTACGAGTAATCGTTTGCAGCAAAGCGCCCGCAACAGCCAGTGCGCCACCCGCAAGAATACCGATCACTGTACGCGGCATGCGCAAGTCCCAGACCATATTGTGCTCTAATGAATCCTGTCTGCCTGTAAGAGCGTCCCAAACGACATGCAAAGGAATGGATGCTTCTCCATAACACAGACTTACAAAAAAAAGCACGATGAGAGCGGTTAGACCGCCCCCATATATGCTTATTGTGCGCCAATTCATAGCTGGCTTAGATCCTTGAACCGAACTCATTTGGTAATCGCCTCGACTACCCCATCAACCAATACTTTGGAGGAGATGGGTCCACCAAATGTCCATGTTGTGCTATCGAGTTGATATGTGCGTTTTTCCTTCACAAAGTTCAGTCCGTTCCAAACCGAGTTATCTTTCATGGCTGTGCCAAAGACGTCATCGTCTGGTTGTGTAATATAAATGAAGTTACTGTCCTTCACATCGGTTAAGGATTCAATGCCTACTGTAGAGAAGCCATAGTTTTCAACTTTGTCCGGCTGCCAATCGTTAACCAGTCCGATTTTGTCCAAAGTACCAATCACAACCGAGTTATCGGTAAACATACGCAGGCTGACTGCATTTTGATATGTGAACGCTTGTGTCAGTGCAAAGTTAAAGTTTTCTTTCCCCGCAGCAGCCAGTTTTTCTTTGGCTTCTACATAGTGCTGATCGAGATTACTCAGAACTTCTTTTGCTTTGTCTTCTTTACCGAGAGCTGTTGCAATGTTATTAAAGATCTCTGTCATCTTGTCATAATCATAGCCGTCACCATCATACGGATCATATTCAATCGTTGGCGCAATCGCGTTAAGCTGATCGTAGACCGCCGTGTTATTATCTGCATTAGCAATGATCAGATCTGGCTTCAATGCAGCAATAGCTTCCAGATTTGGTTCACTGCGTGTTCCGATATCCGTTACACTGTCATCCAGTGCTGCTTCGGATGTTACCCACACTTTATAGTTAGCGTTATCTGCGTTACCTACTGGTTGAACACCCAGGGCAACAACATCTTCCGTATATGTCCATTCAAGCGTAACGACACGTTCTGCTGGCTTGTCCAGCTTAAGCTCTCCACGTTTATGCTTCACAGTAACAGGACCTGCTGTCTCTTCAGCCGGAGCACTACCCGAGCCACTACCTTGACTTGTATCTGTTGTAGTCGTGGTTTTACCACAGCCCGCCAAAACCAGCACAAAGGCCAGCATAATCAACAGTCCATTCAACCCTTTTTTCATATCTCTATTCTCCCCTGTTAATATGTATTTATATGATAACAATTATCATTATCACTATTGGATTATGCCGTAGGAATGGATTTTTGTCAATGGAAAGTACCTTATTCCAATTCTTTTATGAAATAAAAAAGGAAAGGGAGAGCTCAAAAGCCATCCTTCCCTTCTACTGTTTGCTGTTTGCATTAACTCAACTGCATCGTAGTGATGCATGTATTATCATTTTCGTATGTAGACAATTGCGTTTCCGCAACCTTTCCATCTCGAACAATACGAATCAGATAGGTTCTGTCTCTAGGCACCCAAAAATCCATAAATCCGTTTGCACCAGACTTCATCACTTCATCTTTCATAAAAGTGTTGCCTTGAGAATCGTGAATGGTAACACTGAATTCCTTATTGCTCATTTCCCCCTGACAACCGGTCAAGCTATGAATTGCACAGGGATGGGTCTGATCCACATAGGGTGCAATGGAAAGGAAAAATTCATTTTCAGGCAAATCGTATGTAGTGGTCTTTTTATCTTGATCGGTTACGATTAACTGTTTGGCATTGATGGAGGCAGATTCGGGTGTCTCTTTTCCTGTGCTGATATCTTCCACCAATTTTCGGATGTTGGGCGCATTGGCTGCACCCGCCTCTTCCTTGCCCGTATTACTTGCAAACAGATAGGTTCCGATTACAATCACAGCTGCAATACCTGCAAAGATCCATATTTGTTTTTTCATCTGGAGTCCATCTCCTCGTCCGTTTTGGTTTATTATAAGGTAGAACACAGTGATACGGACAGTTTACGACACCAAAGTCACCATATATTCACATTTTTGTATTGTAGTAAGCGTAATCTGCTGCCTGTGCACTGTATCATTGATAAGTAAGGGAGGTTGTGTATATGTTTAAGTCTCCATCTGTATCTGACACCGATCGAAGAGTACACAAATCCAAACATGCTCTGAAGTCAGCCCTTCTGGAATGGATGTCCCGTAAGCCATTGGCCAGTATAACCATCACCGATATTGTCAAATCCGCGGATTTGAACCGCAGCACATTTTATAAGCATTATGTATACAAAGAAGACCTGTTTGATGAATTGTTAAATGACGTGATTGACGATTTAAAATTAGCCTATCGAGCACCCTATCAGCATTTCCGAGATTTCGATATTAAGGACCTTAACGCCTCAGCAATTCAAATTTTCGACCATGTGCTGGCTCATGCCTCCTTCTATACATTGCTGGTTAATTCTAACGTGCTACTGGATTTCAGGGATACACTCTATATAACACTTAAGAACTTGTATCTGGAGGATGTGACCGATCTGTCACCTGATCCACGGTTGGATAAGGAACTTCTCGCCTGTTATCAGGCTAATGCCGTTCTTGGTTTAGTTACGAGTTGGGTGAAAAGCAACTTCAAATACAGCGCCTCCTATATGGCTGAACAACTGTTGGAATTCACACGCATGAACCGTTCCCAAGAGATTTATCGGTCTAATCTCCATTCTGCAACGAGTCCATCAAGATAAAGTTATGCCATGACTCTGTAGTGGGATCTGCTCTTAAAAAGAGGTACTGTCTCCCCTGAAGCTTGAGATACAGTACCTCTTTATCATGTCGAAACATTTATTTTAATTAGTTGCTGATCCAGCCACCATCTACAGGCAACTCAACACCTGTAATGAATTTGGATTCATCAGATGCCAAAAACAGGTAGGCGTAAGCAATATCCATAGATTCACCAGCATGTGGAGGCAGTGGAGCAAGATTTTTGTAATTCTCCCCCATCTCCACCTGGGATTTGATGCCTGCTTTCTCCACCATCCCCGTAAACACAGCACCCGGATGTACGGAGTTCACACGAATATTGTCTTTGGCAAACCACTGTGCCCCGTGTTTGGTCAATGAACGTACAGATCCCTTGGAAGCACTATAAGCTGCGCCCTGGGCATCTGCTATTCCACCAATGATTGCTGCTATGGAAGAGGTATTAACGATGGAACCTTGTCCATTCTTCTGCATATAAGGAATGACTGCCTTCATGCCGAGCCATACACCTGTACCATTAATGGACATAACCTTGTCCCAATCCTCTAGCTCGGCTTCCAAAATGCCTTTGGCCATATGAATTCCGGCATTGTTGACCAGAATATCTATTTTTCCGAATTTCGATACGGTTTCTTCCACAACAGCGTTCCAGGACTCTGGACTGGATACATCCAGCTTCAACGCAATGGCTTCCCCGCCATCGGCTACGATCTGTTTAACCTGTTCCTCCAAAGCTTCGATCGCCACATCGGTAGCCACTACCTTGGCTCCTTCTCTTGCAAATAATTGAATCCCTGCCAATCCCATTCCACTTGCGGCACCGGTTATAATTGCAACTTTTCCAGTTAATCTGCCCATTTCATATCATCCTTTCCTATTACGATGAATGCCTCATTCTGACACCCAACCTGTTAACACCTTTAGTATACGGATGAAATGAAAGCTCTTTCAATCAGCAAATAAACAGCCTTTTGTGGGATAACCGATAGCTAAGTATGGATCTGTTTATTCCCCAGATGTTAATCAACAACATGGACAACTTATGTTGGTTTTATTTTCAATCTACGAGTACTGCCAAAATCCGGCGATGGGATCTGTCCATCTACATTCACTGAATTGGCAAGCAAGTACAGTGCCCCATAACCAAAGACATACTCTTCAAACATTCCATCCGAATAGCCATCCTCATCAATTTGGATGAAAAAATCGTATCCGTCCTTATGCAGAGCTAAAAAGTAACTATCCACTTGCTTAAGTATCTTGTCCAGCTTGAACATAAAGACGGTCGTAATCTTAGTGCCCCCATACCTTCGGTAGCTACTAGCACCGTGATTCTTTTACCCAGACTTGGGGAGCTTAGCTTCGAAAACGGAGAGAGTAGCGGCGATGCCCTTTAATGTCATCGTCCCGCCACTCTCAAGCCCCCGATAAATCAGACTATCTTTTTGAATAAATAGACTTATTGACTGGATAAAACACATAAACTTTTATTTTTATGCTGACATAGACTATATTGAGAATCCGAATTAAGGAGTCAGTTTTAGAATGGTCACAGTGGTATTTAGATTGTTATGCAACTGTGCAGGAGTTGCATTCGCATTTACCAGCTGGATCGTCGTCGGAACCGTTGTAACCGTAACAATAACTTCAGCAGATATAGGTCCACCTCCATTACCTGTGAATGGCACAGGTGTTATGGGCGTTCCATTTACCGTGAGGTTGAAATCCGCATTGCCCTGATTATGAATGCTAAAAGAGATCAAGTAACTTCCTGTTTCATTGATTGTTATCGTGGAGGACGGCGGCACAAAAGTGAATGCACCTCCAACATTAGCCAAAACCCCGGTTAAAGTTATTGGTGAGTTGCCAGGTACTGTGTCTGTGCCTGTGCCAGGATCTGCTCGGAAAACACTTAGGAAATCGGATATTCCAGCCCCAACTGGACCGGCCGGACCTGTTGCTCCTGCTGGGCCTACTGGACCCACTGGACCTACTGGACCTACTGGACCCACTGCTCCGAGCGCGCCTGCTGGCCCGACTGGCCCTTGTATACCCGGAATCCCTTGCAGTCCTTGTGGTCCCGGTATCCCTTGAGCACCGGTCGCTCCTCTGAGACCTATCGGTCCTTGTGGTCCCGGTATCCCTTGAGCGCCAGTTGCCCCTTTTGGACCTATCGGTCCTATTGGTCCAGAAGTTCCTTGAGCGCCTTGCGGTGCATTAACAACAACCTTAGGTCTAACCTTTACCACCTTAACCTTAACACGACAATGCATGCTTTGTTTAAATTTACGTCTACAAATGCGTTTTCCATGACGATTTAACAATGAACTCACCTCCGTGATATTTCTCCCCATACTATGTGTATCCATCACAAGGGGCATAGACTATTAACTATAAATTAGAAAATTTTAGTGCCCATAATGAGAAAATTGGTCTATGAATCCAGTCTATAACATGAATGTATAGACCCATTTTCAATATAAAATGCAGATAAAAAAGCCAGTCGAACACGAGATATTCTCGATGTTTGACTGGCTTTTGCTATGCTTATCCCTTTCGCACAGGTTCTTCTTATTTTACAATAGTGCTTTGTTTTTCTCATAGAACCGGGCATTGTGAGAGGATACACCTGCCATATCGGAAGCAGCAGGTTCCAGATACGTCTTGGCGCTGTTGACGGCGAGCACCGCATCGTTAAAAGCACCTGCGATCAGCCTGACTTTGCTTCCATAAGTGATAAAGTCACCTGCTCCGAATATGCCTGGAATGTTGGTACGCATGCGCTGATCAACAGATACGCCGTAGTCTTCACGCGCTAGCCCCCATTGCACGAGGTTACCAAAATCACGATCATACCCATGGCTTACAACAACTTCATCCACTTCGACATGTGTGATCTCATCGGTTTCTACATGGGCCAACTCGACACGATCGATTTTATCACCTTTACCGTATAAGCGAGAGATAGTATATGGCGTCATGACGTTGGCTTGAGCTTTCATCTGAGCAACAGGCGACTCATGTCCGGTAAATTCATGACGTCTGTGTGCTACTGTAACTTCACTTGCGATCTTGCCTATTTCATTCGCCCAGTCGACTGCGGAATCGCCGCCGCCTGAGATCAGAACACGCTTCCCGGCAAATCGGTATAGATCAGTTACGGTATAGTGCAGATTTGTCAGCTCATACCGATTGGCACCCTCGACATCCAGCTTTTGCACCTGGGTCATGCCTCTGCCCGCACATAACAGGATGGTACGTGTGTAATGACGTTCGCCTGTTTTGGAAATGAGTACAAATACACCATCCTCACGTCGTTCAAGCTCGGCTATTTCCTGCCCAAATACAATCGTTGGATCGAACGTTCTCGCCTGTCTCTCCAGCGATTCAATCAGCTTCTCACAGCGAATCGGATCAATCCCGCCCACATCCCAGATCAGCTTCTCCGGGTACGTACGCATGAATCCACCCAGTTCCTGCTTGGCTTCGATGATCTTGGTACGCATGGCTCTCATACCACTATAAAATGAGGCATACATGCCAGCAGGCCCACCACCAATGATCGTAATATCGTAGATGTCTAATTGTGTCTCCGTTGTCATTTAAGGCACCAACTTTTCAACAACATAGTCCATCAATTTTACAGATCCAATCGGACCCACACCGGATACGAATTGGCTTGTCTTCAACGGGAAGACATGATCATTCTTCACAGCCTCCAGATTCGACCACACCTGGCTTGCTTTCAGATCTTCCATGGATTTCTTCGTGTCATAACCTACGAGGGTTCTATCTTCCAGAAAAATATAATCTGGATTCATCTCAGGCAAAAACTCCAGTGAGAACTGGCTAAACCAATCTGTAGAGTCTTTGATCGCTTCAGGGCTATTCAGACCCAGGATATCATAGAAGAAAACACTGCTGCTTCCTCCTTTGGGACCCATGAAACGGTAACGATTGTGCTCTACCCGGAGAACCAATACGGTCTTGTCTCCCAGGGCTGCCGCAATTTTCTCTTTCGCTTGTGAGGCTTTCTCATCAAATTCAGCCAATACTTTGGCAGATTCTTCGGTCTTGTCAAATATGGCAGCCAGCTTTGGCATAGCACGTTTCATTTCACTGTTGGCATCCAGTGCCACCGTAGGAGCAATTTTGGACAATTCATCATATACGCCCTGTTCCATACCTTCGCCAGCTGCAAGGATCATATCCGGTGACAACGCAAGCAACTGCTCATAATTATATTGATATTGCTCAACTTCAATGATCTGGACTCCATGTTCTTTCAAATAATCAGGGCGATATTCCGCTTCAACTTCTGGAGTTAACAAAACGATTTGAGGTGTAACACCCATTTCAATCAGATACTCGGCATAGATCGAATCAAACACAACCAGATTTTGAGGATGAGTTGGAATCGTTACTTCTCCAAACTGATCCTTCACCACCTTAGTCCCACTTTCAGTCGCTGTTTCTTCTGTTGTATTCGTTGCTCCTTCAGTTGGAGTACCTGCTGTTCCAGCTGTAGCGTTCCCTTCAGTAGTTCCACCGGAACATGCCGCCAGCATCATACTGATCACCAACAGCATGATGGCTAACCCTTTAAATCTTCGTGACATGATATACTTCGCCCCTTATGTACATTGATAATGATAATTATTATCAAATAGTATCAAATAAGAAGTGTTGCTTCCATAGCATATCGTGCGTATTCGGTTGGATTATTGTGCTCTCTCATGAAAAGGTTCCGTAAGATGGCGAACGATCTGATTTAGAATCAGAGTGTGACCCGTAATTCCGTGACCGTCTACCCACAGGTGAGTATCTACGTAAAATACCCGATTATTTTTCACAGCCTTCAGCTCGTTCCATTGCGGACTCTCCCATAGTTTCCTCATATTCTCTTCAGCGCTGAAGTGCTGCATGATCCGCTTCTCCACAAACACATAATCGGGATTGGCTTGTGTCAGTAGTTCAAGCGAACAAGGATTAAACCAGGCTGTACCTGAATCCAGTGCTTGCGGCAGTGTTAATCCAAGCTGTTCATATAACAAGTGTGATACCCCGTGTGAATGCCCACCCAGATATCGATAACCAAACGCTTCTACCCTTAGCAACATGACTGTGGCCGCGGATTGGATGATGGGTTGCAACTGTTGCTTAGCTACGCTGACTTCGTGTTTCATCTGCTGATGCAGTCTATAAGCTTCTTCTTCTTTAAGAAACCAGACTGCCAATTGATCGAGCATTGGTTCTACATCTTGATGAAGTCCAGTTAGAATCGGTGCAATTGTGCGCAGCTCCCTTTTGACCTCTTCCGTCAATACGCTTCCTATCAACATCTCCGGTTGAATTTGTCGAACAAGTTCTATCTCCACCTCATACTGTGTTACCTCCAGCATCTCTACTCCATACGCTGTAAATTGTTCATGATGATGTGGGGACAACAGGATCGGGGTGACCACTACGGCATGGGGGATGACACCCAGATGAATCATAATTTCTGCACAGATTGGAGAAAGTGATACGATCTTGCGCTGCGTCATCGTCTGCCTATATATCTTAGGTGATACGCCAGTCAGTTGTTTGAAGCGTCGGCTAAAATAATGAGCATCTTCAAATCCAGTCTTTTTGGCAATATCCTGTGAGGTTGCAGCTGTTAATATCAATTCTTCCTGCGCACGGTAGATTCGGTAGTGTGCCAGATAATCCAGAGGTGGCTTACCATATCGCTCGCTAAATTTGCGGGAGTAATGCCATGGACTGATTCCGGCAATCTGAGCTAACTGTGTACGTGTAATGACCTGATCATAATGCTGCTGCATGTAGTCAATGGAGCGAAGTATACCGTGTTCTGGCTTCAACTCGTTATCCGGCTGTTTCCGATATAGATTACTTAACAACTCATATAACAAATGCTGATGGCCAACCCTTTCTGCACTCTGATCCTGTGTATGTACTTCACTCCAATGCTGAATGATACTTGCCAGACCTCCACCGGACAGTTGCACTTTCTGATACGCCTCTCCTGACGGTAACCGCCATTCAAACTTCTCAGCTTCCCGTCGATCATGCAGCACCGAATATGTATCGAACTGAACATGCCAGCCTGCCAGATCCAGGTTGCCACCTTCAATGACCTCCATTACAGAGTTCTCTTCAAGCGCAATTAATTCACCATAGGAGACGTGAACTCGGTGTCCATTTATATTCCAGATCGCTTTTCCATCAATGATAAATATCAAGGTGTGACTGGGAAAGTGATGCAGCTCGCCTTTTGTTATCCATGCGTTGCTTAGTGCATTCGTTGACTTCCATTGCGCAATCCATTCCATGTTGTCAGACATAGGTTATCCTTTCAAAGGGATTAGTAATCCAGATTTATAGGTTTCACTATATCAAAATACATGACAACTCCATAACCAACAAGCTATGGCTTGAATAAAATGGTGGACAGCTACTGAGCATTTCATACTTGTATTATTCAGATAAAACTCAAAAGAGCCCGTACCATCAGGTATAGGCTCTTTCTTACAACTTTAACACTACTTTTTCAAAAGTACGTTTTACGTATTACTCAATGCTGGCCTTCGGTGACCCCTGTCCCCGTTTCTGTCCTTTTCTTGCCATCCAATACGTCAGTCCACCTGAGACACCGAAAGCAATAACCACACCAATGCATGTGTGTAACAGATTCAGGCTACCCTCTTCGATGAAGAGAGGGAGGCTGACCAAGCTCGGATTCCCCACCATAGAAAATGCCTTGACAGATAACAGTCCTAAATACAGTCCACCCGCAGCTCCACCCAGCAATGCAGCGTAGAAAGAGGATCTTTTTCTCATGTTGACCGCATACAATGCAGGCTCTACAACTCCAAGGAGGGCTGTTCCCGTTGCCCAGAAAGCAAGTCTTCTGGATGCTGGCTCTTTCGAATGCAAAGCGTTTGCAAGCGCAGCCCCTGCTTGTCCTACAATCGCCACTAACATGGCAGCAATCACCATAGAACCACCATTCATAACCATTTCATTAATGATGATGGCAATTATCCAGTAGTGTAATCCCGTAATTAACATCAGTGAGAAGACCGCTCCCAGTAACATCACCGACACCACTGGAGCATTAGTTACTAGTGTATCCAATGCCTCCGGCAGATGTTCATCAATCCAGGTGCCGACTGGACCAAGAATCATCAATACTAGCGGAACAAGAATCAGTAACGTCAGGAATGGAGCAACCATCCCTTTGGAAAATTTTGGACTACATCGTTCAACAACTCTTTCCAAGAAGGCGGCTACACAGATCGTTAGAATGACCCAGATGGGCGTAGAGTAAAAAGCAGGCTGGGACACCAGTGGCAAACCCAGGAAATGCACCTCTTTTTCCCCTGACATCAGCATCGTCATCTCCGGATAAAACATGAGTCCGCCAATCGATGCAGCAACATAGATGTTGCTCTTCAACCGATACGCTGTGCTGATTGCTACCAATATAGGCAGTACATAAAATACACCGTCTCCAATGATCCTGAAGATCGTAAAGGTCTGGCTGTCCATCAATACAGAAGAATCCGCAGAACTGTACGTATCCATTAACGCAATAATGGCGATTATAATTTTAATAACAGCGGCTCCGAGAATTGCAGGCATCAAGGGCCTGAACACATCGGATACAAAATGTAAGATCGAGAATCTGTTCTTCTTCGTGTGTCCTTCTTCCTGCAACGCTGTCGTTGTCGATTCCCAAGCGTCCATACCCAGTAACGTATTGTAGATAAGTGAAGATTCATCTCTTATTGCCAGATGGCACTGCTCACCCGTTATCCGAATATCTGCCACGACATCTGAGGAAGCAAGAATAGACATGTTCAATTGAGTACTGTCCTTTATTACCAGCGTCGTTGTGCCCTTATCATGTTCTACAAGCTTGATGTTCTCCTTGCCACCTGCGAGTTTCAACCAATCTTCAATCTGTGTGTCATGCATTATGTACAATCTCCTCATATTACGGTAAACCCGTGTTTTGTGATGTGTTATGATCTAATATGCCTCTATCTATATACACATTTCCATGAAAAAACTTCAATAGGATAAAAAAACTAATTTCCCTGACATTGCATGTTCATTTATACAAGGTATATTGACCTATGAAGGTCGAAAAAGCAAAAAAAGCCTACTCTTATGTAGGCTCTTATCCATCTTTACTTATGAGTCATACTCTTCATACTCACAACCGACATTCACAGTCATCAGATGGCGTTGCACGTAAATATACATCCTATGACAGTGCCAACATCGCGTTCATATCTTCTTCTGCTGTTGTAATTAACTTCAGACCAAACATATCCACGAGTACATCCAAGACACCTTCCGATATGAACTCAGGCGGTTTTGGTCCAATTCGAATGTCCTGAATGCCAAGGCTGAACAGGCCGAGCAGGATCGCAACTGCTTTTTGCTCAAACCAGGACAGGACAATGCTGACAGGCAACTCGTTCACGGTACAGCCAAAAGCATCCGCCAAAGCCATGGCAATTTTCACCGTAGAACCAGAATTATTGCATTGACCCAGGTCGATATAACGCGGTATACCCGTGTCTCCAACCGTACCATAATCCACATCGTTGAAGCGGAACTTACCACAGGATGTCGTCAGAATAACGGTGTCATTTGGCAACGATGTAGCGAGTTCACGATAGTAATTGCCACCTTTGCCTGGTGCATCACAACCTGCAATAACGAAGAATCGGCGGATATGACCGTCTTTTACCGCCTGAATAATCTCGGGCGCAAGTCCAATCACGGTCTCATGATGGTATCCTGTCGTTAAGACTTGCTCGGACTGTACATTAGCCGCAGGCAGTGACAATGCGCGTTCAATTAGAGGTGAGAAGTCATCCTCTGTAATTTTGGCAACACCCTCCAGACCCGCCACTTCGTAGGAGAAAAAGCGGTCTGCATATGTGCCTTTGATCGGCATGACACAGTTGGTTGTTGCAAGAATAGCACCCGGAAATTGTTCGAACAGTCTGCGCTGATCGTACCAGGCTTTGCCGATATTACCCTTGAGATGGGCGTATTTCTTCAGCGCAGGATAACCGTGCGCAGGCAACATTTCCGAGTGGGTATAGATGTTGATTCCTTTCCCTTCAGTTTGACGCAGCAACTCCTCCAATGCATACAGATTATGTCCCGTCACCACAATGCACTGTCCTTCAATCTGGTTCTGGCTAACCGTAATCGGTTGCGGTACACCAAAGCGGTCCGTGTGCGCATGATCCAACACATCCATAATGCGGATTGCTGCATTACCTACCTTCATCGCCATCTCCAGATGTTCCTGTACATTAAAATTCGAGTTCGTTAATGTCATATATAATGCCTCATGTGTAATCCGATCCACCTCAGGATCAGAATATCCCAACTGGCGTGCATGTGTCGCATAAGCAGCGATGCCTTTTAACGCAAAAATCATCGTATCCTGCAAACTTGCGATTGTTTCGTTTTTGCCGCATACCCCTACCACAGTACACCCGCCACTCGGCGTCTGTTCGCATTGATAACAAAACATATGGATTCCCCTCCAAACTTAGATTAAACGCAGTTCGTTATGTAATAGCGTAACAGACCCTGATATGAGCTAGTGTGATGGTGCACACACTTTCTGACCAACATCTAAATATAGTTCTCTAGACCATCATCCAAACTGGAAATAATAACATTCAAAAAAAGGCATATCTCGGATCATTATGAAAAATACTGTGTACAGCTAAAAACGTATAAATCCATAATTTTAAAAAATACGGAAATGAAACGATTCTAGATTTTGCCCGTAAGGGTAATACACAGAGAAATCTAATATTCAAGGAGCTGGTCAATTGCAACATTACAGACACAGTGCGGAGGAAACCCTTCAGGATGTGCAGAGTTCCTCCAAGGGACTCACAACATCCGAAGCTGCCAAGAGACTTGAAACGGAAGGATATAACGAGTTAAAAGGTAAAGATGCAACACCAGTCTGGAAATTGTTCCTCGAAAATTTCAAAGATCCGATGGTCATCGTGCTGCTGATTGCAGCCGCTGTACAGGTTGTACTTGGACACCTGATTGAATCGTTGATCATATTCCTGGTTATTTTGCTCAATGCGGTAATCAGCGTAGTTCAGACCAAAAAAGCCGAGAGCTCGCTCGACGCGCTGAAACAAATGTCTGCTCCTGAAGCCAAGGTCATTCGTGACGGGCAGAAAAAGACCATTCCAGCAAGAGAACTCGTTCCCGGTGATATTGTTATGCTGGATGCAGGTGATTATGTCCCGGCAGACGGGCGTATCCTGGAATCAGGAAGTTTGAAAATCAACGAAGGCATGCTGACCGGAGAATCGGAAGCTGCGGAGAAACACGCCGATACCATCCCGGATGAAGCTCCTATTGGAGATCGTCGCAATATGGCCTTCAGTGGCTCACTCGTCGTATATGGACGGGGCATGCTTGTCATTACAGGTACGGCTCTCAAAACCGAAATCGGTAAAATTGCCGAACTGATTGAAAATGCCGAAGCCAAAAACACGCCATTACAGCGCAAGTTGGAATCTTTCAGCAAAAAACTGGGCTTTTTCATCCTCGGCTTGTCGATTCTCATCTTTGGCATTGAAGCCGGTCGTGTATGGTTGACCGAAGGTACGGAGAATATCGGGCCATCCATCGTAAATGCACTGATGTTTGCCGTAGCTGTTGCGGTTGCTGCCATTCCTGAGGCGTTATCCTCCATTGTGACTATCGTATTGTCACTTGGAACAAATAAGATGGCCAAACAACATGCGATCATTCGCAGACTGCCTGCCGTGGAGGCGCTCGGTTCTGCCAGTATCATCTGTACAGATAAAACAGGAACACTAACTCAGAATAAGATGACTGTCGTCGATTATTACATTCCCCATGGCACCAAAGACGAATTCCCCGATGATCCCGATCAGTGGTCGGAAGAGGAACGACGTTTGTTACATATTGCGGTGCTCTGCAATGATTCGAATATTAACCAGGAAGGCAAGGAACTGGGTGATCCAACCGAAGTGGCCCTCATTGCCTTCAGCAACCGGGTGAACAAGGATTACAATGAAATCCGTGACCAGTTCCCGCGTGAAGCTGAGCTTCCTTTTGACTCGGATCGAAAGCTCATGAGTACGGTGCATACCTTCGAGGGACAGACGGCTTTGCTGACCAAAGGTGGACCGGATGTGCTGTTCAGTCGCTGTAGCCATGTGTTTATCAACGGAGAAGTTCAGCCACTCACACCCGAGATTCGCACACAGTTTGAAGAGAAAAATGAGGCATTCTCCAAACGCGCCTTCCGTGTGCTGGCCTATGCGTACAAAAAATTCGATGACAAAAACCAGGTCACCATTGATGACGAGCATGATCTGACACTGGTTGGCCTGACAGCGATGATTGACCCACCGCGTGAAGCGGTATACGGCTCTATTGAAGAGTCCAAAAAAGCGGGCATTCGCACCATCATGATCACTGGAGATCACAAAACGACGGCTCAGGCCATCGGTGTGGATATCGGCCTTGCCGAACCGGATGACCTCGCCATTACCGGAGCCGAACTGGACAAAATGTCCGATGAAGAACTGGATCAACAACTTGAACACATCTCGGTATACGCCAGAGTATCACCTGAGAATAAAATCCGGATTGTGCGTGCATGGCAGCGTAAAGGCAAAGTTGCAGCCATGACCGGAGATGGGGTTAACGACGCGCCTGCGCTGAAACAAGCCGACATCGGTGTAGCGATGGGTAGCGGAACAGATGTCGCCAAGGATGCGGCTGCCATGATTCTGACGGATGATAACTTTGTCTCCATCGTGAATGCAGTTAGTGTTGGGCGGATGGTGTTTGATAACATCAAAAAAGCCATCGCCTACCTGTTCGCCGGTAACCTCGGCGCGATTATCGCCATTTTGTTTGCCCTAGTGGTCGGTTGGGTTAATCCGTTTACAGCCCTTCAACTGCTGTTCATCAATCTGGTGAACGACTCCCTGCCTGCCATTGCTTTGGGTACAGAGAAACCCGAGCCGGATGTCATGCGACGCAAACCGCGTGATATTAACGAGGGGATCTTCGCAGGCGGAACCCTGCAAGCTGTGATTACACGTGGTGTCCTGATTGGTGCGGCTGTTATTGTATCCCAATATATCGGACTTGGCATCTCGGAGGAAATCAGTGTGGCTATGGCCTTCACAACCTTGATTCTGGCACGCAGTCTGCAAACTTTTGCAGCACGTTCCAACACACAGACCATCTTCCAGGTGGGCTTCATGACCAATAAATTCGTGCTTGGCTCCATTCTGGTATGTCTCTGTCTCTATGCAATCACACTGATTCCAGGTGTTCGCGGCGTCTTCGCAATCCCGGATACATTCGGCTGGAATGAGTTCTTCATTGCAGGCGGACTCGCTCTTGCAGCCGTCATTCTGATGGATGTCATCAAGTGGGTTCGCAATCGCGGCAAACAAGTTACTGCGGCATAAGTTCTGCAGATATCGCATGCACAAACAGGCGCTCTTATCGGAGCGCCTGTTTCTGTATCTAATTATCCCTGTTTGATGCCAAAAGCGATCCATCGTCCATCAATATCCTCGATCACAAACTCCTTGTTATTATAGTCTGTATGATTGAGGGTACGTACGATGTTCACATCGGCGTTGATCAATTCCTGTTGAAGCTCTTCCTGGTTCTTGGTAATAAAATATGCATCATATCCATACCCATATAATTTTCTGTTGGGAATGACTTTCTGACCATTGCTTTGGGTTAAAATAATCTCGGTAAGATCACGATACAGGCAGATATGAGGTTCCGCGGCATCAAGATATTCGACCACCCGAAAGCCCATCTTTTCTTCATAAAACTGCGCGGTTCGCTTCATATCCAGAGTCGGAAATACGCTGTGGGACATTAATAATAAGTGAGTCATACTGTAGTCTCCTTCAAAATCTCTTCAAAACATGATTATGTAATCCAACCATCATCTTACCCAATTTCAGGGAACTAGTCTATAAATTCCGACTCTACATCACTTAATTTTACTTATACTGCGCAATATACAGTATGACATTATTGCCATATAATAAAATAGAGCGTAAAATGATATATTGCTTTTCATCACATTTTCATCAAAGCTCCATCCGAATTCACATTCATAGATAAGACAGGAATGGTACCGTGAAAGATAAAATTGTCATGCCACTCTGGACATGCTGTTTATTCATCGTTGTGATGAACACCACCATGTTCAATGTTTCTTTGCCAGTCATTATTCATGATCTGCAGATTACCTCGGACCTGGGGTCTTGGGTCATCTCAAGTTATTCCATTGGTTACGCCCTGTCGACGGTAATTTACAGCCGATTGTCAGACCGTATTCCGGTACGCAAACTGCTAACGGTCGGGCTTCTTATTCTGGGGTTATCTTCGTTGCTCGGATTGTTCGCGCATAACTTCGCGATCCTGTTGCTGACACGCATACTGCAATCTGCGGGTGCAGGAGTTATGGCCGGGCTGGGTCTCGTCATTGCAAGTCGTTACATCCCGGTGGAACGGCGCGGAGCTGCCATCGCTCTCATCTCATCAGGTAGCGCCATGGCTTTTGGACTTGGCCCCATTGTCGGCGGACTCATTAGCGAGTACTGGGGCTGGAACGGACTTTTTGCCATAACGGTGCTTGTCCTGCTCGCCCTGCCTGTATTGCTCTATTTTCTCCCCCGTGAATCCGTCAAAACAGATCAGCCGTTCGATGTTATTGGTGCCATATTAACCGTCATTAATGCCACTACACTTCTGGTCGCGATCACCCAGCAGTCCTGGTTATGGTTTGCCATTGGCGTTATTTCACTTGTTGCACACCTCTTGTATATTCGGAAAGCAAGTCTTCCGTTTGTGAATCCACAAGTATTCCGAACGCCAGGATACACCCGGTTAATCCTTATCGGATTCTGCGTGCTGGTGGTAAATCTGGGCAATCTGTTTTTGATGCCACTTGTGCTTGCTGATCTATATGGACGCTCTTCGCTCGCCATTGGTTTGCTGATTGCTCCCGGAGCTATTGTTGCAGCATTTTGCACCCGCTTCGTCGGACGCTGGATCGACCGTTATGGCAATATGCGATTTATGATCATCGGACACATCCTGCTTGCAGCGGTACTTGCCCTATTCATGCTCGGACTGGATCAATCCGCCCTGGTCATTACCAGTGGTTATCTCTTTTTCTCACCGGCACTGTCAGCCTCCATGGCTTCACTGAATAATGAAGCGTCACGAGTGCTGCCCAAAGCGCAAATCGGTTCCGGTATGGGCATGTTACAACTGATTCAATTCTTCGGTGGTTCGGTGTCTGTAGCTGTGTGTGGGCTGTTACTGCATAGCATTCCGGGAGTCTCGGTAGAGAAAGCTTACCATGTGGTGTATGCATGTCTGTTGTTCGTCTGTGTCGTTTCACTGGGGCTAGCCATCTGGCATAGCAGAGCTTCACGCTCAAGCTTTAAACCTGTTCCATTGGACAATTGATAATTGATGTTTAAAGTTCAGAACCAAAAAGGCCCGCGCCAAGCGCGAGCCTTTTTTAGTTTGGAACAGAAATGCCTTTTTTTTAAAAGTGGATCACTCAATGAACTTGAACTTACAGGTTACTTTTCTTATTTCCTCCTACAGCAGCATGCCAACTATTTCCCGTCCAGTGCGAACTTCCAGGCCTCCATGATGCTAATTGGGGCTTTACTGCTGCTCTCGCCGTCACCTTCCTGCGTCCAAAGTGGTGGATAATACGCGAATACTTGTCCCGTCTGTAGCTGAGACATATCTTCCTGCCAGCCTTTCCAGCGAAAGGTCTGATAGAACTGCTCCAGATCCCCATTTGCGAGCCAATTCATGAAACCTGAATATGTCAGTTCTGTCGATTCCCACTCGAGTGTATCCGGGGCAAAATAATAGACCTGTCCCGTGCGGCCATACTTGCCTGTATCCATTCCGAAGAAACCGCCTGCCGCATCATATGCGACGACCATCATACCTTCCAGTACATCTACCCAAGGTTGCTCACTCACACCATTCCAACTGGTTAGACTTCCCGATGTACTGTCACCACCCGCACCAAGCAGCGTGATCCAGCCATGGTCCAGTACAATGCCCTCTGTCTCATAAGCAACAGCCCCCAGATAGGATTTGGTGCTTATTTGCAGACGATAGAGGGTATCCTCTCCAGCCTCCTGCTTTGCTGGAACATACACATATGTATTTTGCCCGCTGTCCAGGAGTTCCTTGAGTTCTTCCCATGCGTGATTCTCCCGATCTACTAATTCAGCTATCGTTAATTTATTCATGAGCAGTCTCCTCGCTGATTTTATTAGAGCATATCATGGCTTATTAACCCGTTCAAATCTGCTATAATCTATCTTCAAAGCTAAATTCAAGGGGGAAACGATTTGATTCGCGTAGTTATACTTATGATTCCGATTCTGATGGTGCTTATATCCGGTTGTCAGAATCATACATCTTCCATGAAGGAACCCGTGTCTGTTCAAAAGTCTGATCCCCAGGTCATCCATTACATATCACCCCAAGGAAACGACTCGAATAAAGGAACCATTCAATCTCCATGGAAAACGTTACAGCACGCAGCTGACCACGCTTCGCCAGGAAGCACGATTTATGTGCGGGAAGGTGTGTATCATCAGAAAGTCAAAATCACCAGGAGCGGTAATTCTTCCGCTAATCCAACCCTATTTTCAAGTTATCCTCAGGAGCAGGTTATCATTGATGGTAAAGGTTTATCTGTCCGGGGCATTGAAGGGTTGATTGAAATTGAAAATGCCAGTTATATCACGATTCAGAATCTCGAAATTCGTAACTTCACGACCACACTTGGGGGCCAAGTTCCAGCCGGGATCTATGTCCACGGAGCAGGTGAGCATATTCAGCTGTTAGGCAACACCATACACGCGATCGCTAGTTACGCAACTCCTGAAGGTCCCGATTTGCGGGGCAGGGATGCCCACGGTATTGCCATCTATGGCACAGAGCACCCTCAAGCATTACGCGATATCATCATCAAGGATAATGAATTATATGATCTTACACTTGGTTCAAGCGAGTCACTCGCAGTCAACGGTAATGTTGATACCTTTGCCATCCAGGACAATATCATCCATGATTCCGACAATATTGGTATTGATCTGATCGGGTACGAGGGTACATCTGAGGATGATACATACGATCAGGCTCGGAACGGCATTGTACGAGGCAACGAAGTATACGATATTACGTCCAATAATAATCCCTCCTACGGTACAGACCTGCCCAATGATACCAACTCGGCCGGTGGCATCTATGTAGATGGTGGGAAAGATCATATCATCGACCAGAACCGGGTATACCGGAGCGACATCGGAATTGAGATTGCCTCAGAGCATGCCGGACGTTCAACCAGCAACATTACTGTGCGTGATAACCTGATTTATTCCAACAGATTGACGGGTATTGCCATGGGAGGTTATGACGAGGAACGAGGAGCTACCGAGGATAGCAAGATTATGTACAATACACTTGTGGGAAATGATACCCTGAATGCAGGCAATGGACAGCTATTCACACAGTCACGGACGAAGAACAATACGTTCATGCGTAACATTCTCGTATCGGGCAGCTCGGAAGTACTGATATACAACGAATATACTAGCAATACCGGCAATGTGTTTGACCATAATGTCTATTACTCACCAGGTGAGCAGGGAGATGCCCTGTGGGTTTGGAAAAATAAAGCCTACTCCGGCATCGCCGCCTACATCAAGGGATCTGGCAATGATGCACACTCCATATATGTGAACCCGGCATTTATGGATGAACTGAGCGAAGATTTTCGTCCTCAGGCCAACTCTCCGGCTAAGGCGTATGGTTACCTTGCTCCGCGATAAAGTTAATCTGATGTTACTCAAGTGGAATTAGCCCTGCCTATTTTCACGCAAATCAAAGGAGCCTGTGCTATGTGGGATCATTTCCCTCATACTGCACAGGCTCCTTTTTGCTTTTTTTTGATGCAATCCAATCTTTAACTTCTTACCATCTGAGCTGCATGTGTCACCCGGTTTCGTCCTCCGGTTTTGGAGGCATATAGGGCGTTGTCCGCTCTTTGGAACAAGGACTCTTCCGTATCTTCCTCTACCACAGTAGCCGCACCGATACTCACAGTAATGTTATATTCGCCCCAGTCGGCTAAAGCAACCTGTGAACGATATCGTTCTGCAATACCGATCGCTTGCTCCTCTTCACAATTTGGAAGAATGATCACAAATTCTTCCCCGCCATAACGTGCAACCACATCCGTACTTCGCGACAACGATTGCAGCAGCCCTGCCAGATTGCCGAGTACCAGATCTCCGATCGGATGTCCGTAGGTATCATTAATGCTTTTGAAATGATCAATGTCCACAACCAGAAGGGAGAAATAACGTTGTTTTTCACGGAACATCATCAAGCTTTCAAGCATTTTTTCCTGGAAAAACCTGCGGTTCTTCAATCCTGTCAACAAGTCGGTGGAGGCCAGTGTCTCCAACTGATCATTCACTTTAATTAACGCCTGCTCTTTAATTTTATATTCCTCATGCAGTCGTTCAAGCTCCTTGTTCGCTTCTTGCGTCGCTTGATACAGCTCCTGTAGCTTCGTTTTGGTATGCAAAATATCCTTCTCATGTTCGATTCGCTTACGCATGACAACAACGACACAATCCACAACACTTTCCCCGTTACGGGTCTGACGAACACCGTTAAGCAGCACGGGAACAGCCTGCTGATCACGGGTACGGAACGTGAAGTACATCTCGTCCACATGTCCATATAACTGGATATAGGGATAGAAATACGTATGGAAAAACACCTTGTTGCTCACCGACATGGTCGATTCAATATGTTGCCCTATCAGCTCATCACGTTCATAGCCAAGCATCGTAAGAAAAGTTTGATTAATCGACTGTACGACGCCCGAATCAGAGATAGAGAAGTATCCACAGGGAGCCAGATCTAATTGTATATCCATGGAATAACTGCCTTTCTTCCGCGTTTTATGCGCTCGTTAAATAATCCTTAATCATTCGGATGGTTTCTTCCGGTTGACTTAGATGCGGATAGTGTCCCTTGGCCGTCATCTGTTGCAACCTGCTATTCTTCAGATGAGCGTGTAGATAATCCCCTACCTCTACCGGGGCAATGCTGTCATCCGAGCACTGAAGAATCAATGTTGGCACAGTTGCCTGCTCCAAATCAATACGACAGTCCGATAAAAACGTCACTTCAGCAAATTGTCTCGCAATATGCGGATCTCTGGAGCAGAAGCTTTTCTCCAACTCCTCCGTCAGCTCTTTCCGTTCCGGATTGTTCATCACAATGGGTGCCAGATAACTTGCCCACCCAATAAAATTCATCTGCATCATCTCAAGCAATTCATCGATATCATTCCGATCAAAACCTCCATAATAATTCGGCAGATCATTCACGTAACGTGGAGAGGGTCCCAACATAACGATTTGTTTGAAATATTTGGGGTTCTGAATCGATGCCAGCATACCAATCATACTGCTGACGGAATGCCCGACAAATATGGTGTCCTTTAGCTCAAGCGCTTCCATAATTTCCAGCACATCCTGAGCGTATCCTTGAAGATTGTTATATTTGACAGCATCATAATAGTTAATTTGAGATTCGCCAGATCCAACATAATCAAACAACACCACACGGTAGTTCTCCATAAAACCTGGAACAATGTAACGCCACATATCCTGATCACATCCAAAACCATGAGCAAATACAATCGTTTGGCTACCCGAGCCAAGTACCTTAACATTATTTCTTACAAGTACATCAACCGTCATTGCATATCACCTCTCTGAGGTAGTATTCACTTGAATCATTTTATCTGATTATTATATCGGAAAATGTTGGGATATGGATTAAAAATGTTTAATTACTTCTCTCATCCACAAAAATTCATGCCTCCATGCTCTAAATGCGCGCTTTACAATCTGACTACCGTCAGGTAAAATCAGTTCAACATGTCGCGCGACAGAGATTAACATTACGGAGGAAAACCATGAGTACTTCAACACATAGCTCTACACCTCAGCAACTCTGGGGAAGATCATTCCTATTTATCATGTTAGCCAACGCATTATTGTTTATGGCATTTGAAATGTTGCTTCCCACCTTGCCCTTGTTTGTCTCAAGCCTGGGTGGCGAAGCCTCCCAAATTGGGCTTGTTACCGGCGTATTTATGTTTTCCGCCATCTTGATTCGACCCTTCACTTCTGTTTTGGCAGCTCGAATAGATAAAAAATATCTATTGATTATCGGCATCACTATCTGTGCATTAATGACAGGCGCATACTACCTATCGTCAGGTATTTGGATGATTCTTGTATTTCGAGTAATCCACGGATTCGGATTTGGTTTGGCAACGACATATTTTGCAACGATTGCCACTGAAAACATACCAAGAGATCGCCGGGGAGAAGGCATGGGATATTTCGGCGTAGGGGAAACGGTCGCCATATCCATCGGTCCATTGATTGGAACAAGCCTGTTGTTTAGGTACGACTACCAGAGCCTGTTTATGGGAGGTATGTGTATTTTGCTGTTAGCTCTCCTGATGACAGTGTTTGTATCCAGAAAGCCGAAAACAGAAGTTCGTAGCGAGCCCATGCAAACCCATGTCCCTTCGGTGAAACTGATTGAAAAGAAGGTACTCTTCCCTTCCCTTCTCATTATGCTCGTTGGTATTGCAGCGGGTTCAATCATGTCCTTTGTGGCTTTATTCGCCACCGAAAGAGGGTTCGAGAATATAGCCTGGTTTTTCTTTGTCGTCGCCATCGCCAGCTTCGCCGTTCGACTGTTCTCAGGGAAAATGTTTGATCGATGGGGACCAGGTTCCGTATTGTTACCTTCTGCCGTGTTTGCAATCGCGGGGCTACTGGTTCTGATTATCGCCCAAAGTGATGTGCAATTCCTGATCGCCGGCGCATTATACGGCTTTGGCTTTGGTGCCATATTCCCGGCTATTCAGACCTGGTGTGTGAATCTTGTAGAGGAACATGAGCATGAAAATGCGATGGCTTCCTTCTTTAATTTCTTTGACCTCGGGATTGGCGGTGGCTCGTTAATCCTGGGCGTAGTGGCTTCTGCATTTTCCTATACGGTGGTGTATGCTATCTCTATAGGCATTTTTGTGGTATATATCTTGTTATATTTGGTATACTCCCAAAAACAGCAAAGGTATACAGCTCGCCAACTGGAGGTAGACATTGAGTAAAAAACGAATCAAGGAAATTGCCATTCAACATTTTAATCGTCTGGGTTACGAGGGGACCAAGATGGCGCAGATTGCCGAAGAGGCAGGCATTCGCAAACAATCCCTGGCTTATCACTATTCATCCAAAAAAGCGTTATTGCTGGAGTTATATGAGGAAGTTGTGCAGGAGGAACAGCAGTTTGTACGCCAATTTTTCAGCGCGTCTGTTAGCCAAACTCTGGATCAGCAACTATATGCCTTTTTACATGAACACAAAAATCGTTTCCTGACAAATCCAAACGTCGCTTTTATGTATATCCTGTCCTTTATCACACCGCTGGAAGTGCATGATTTTGTGCTGGCCCAATATCGAACGTACCTCGGAACACTAAAGGAAGAGTTGGCAGCCGTATTTACCAGACATTCCGATACACGCCTGAGTCCGGAAGAAGCCACCGTAGCTTTTGTCACCGTGATGGATGGATTGGATGTACAGCTCGTGTATGAGACACGGCAATCCTATGAACAAGCTTTGGCGATTACCTGGAATGTCTTCTGGTCAGGCATCCAGCGTTAAAGGATCAATTACGATCAGACTACACAAATAAGAGGGGCGTCCCACCAGCCATGTTGATGACTTTTGGGACTTCCCCTCTATTTCTTTATTTCACGGTTAGGATCACACGTTGATAATGCTTCAACTGATGCTCTCCATCATCCTGTACTTCGGCAACGATATGAAGGGTATCACCCGATTTGGCATCGTCAGGAACGGTAAATGTCACCGCTTCGGTATCACTGCCCTGCAATTTTATCGTATCCACCTGCTCATCCTTGGCAAGTTCGCGATGCAATCCAAGCTGCAGATCACCCGCCATTTCAGGCTGAACTTTGTTCGGTGTTACTTTGGAATCCTCATACGTGTCCGCTTCGAAATATCTCCACCACGTATACGTCAGTTGATCTCCATCCGGGTCTGTGCCTTCCGCGTGAAGAGTAACTTCCTCCCCGGGACTAACACTTAGATCCAGCCCTTCCTTAATCGTTAATGACGGATTATGGTTGGCACCTTCGTAAGTGTCTGCAACTGCCCAGTCTGCACGTGCTGCAAAATCATCCTGCACATCGTCAAACCATCTCATCAGAGAGTATTCGGCTTCATAGCGTTTGGTGTAGGGATCGTAATCAAGCACATTGTTTCTAAACAGCTTGTCGTTCACGACGCCAAAGCGACCACCCCAACCGCCATAGGAAGGGTCTTCCATACTGCGCAGCCCATTATCGATCAGATAAAAGAAGGAAGGAGAGTCACCCTCAGATATAAAATCGTACTTGTCATATTGCGGATTGTTCTTCAGATATTCAGCACTTCCCCGTTGTTCTTCGGCTAGTTCGCCCTCGATCATTTTGCCGTCACCCATCGATGCATACATGTCCATCAGCTTGCCATGTCCGTTCAGAATATTCTTGACCATCCAGTCGCCATGAAGCTTGCTGTTCACTTCTTCGGCATGCATCTTCCATGCATAGGCAAAATGCCAGAAGTTCGATTGGTCGTTAAGAATGCGGATATCCGGCCAATTCTTCGCAATGTATTCGTTGTAACTGTCATCCTGATCGAGGATGATGTAGAGGACCAGTTTGTCGCTGACTTTTTTGCGGATCGTATCCCACTCAGCTGTGTCCTTGTACTGTTCCTCAATCGATTTCAGCGCTCTGGCTGTGGTATTGGTGCCACCCCATGTCTGAACAATCAGGTCTCGGGAGTCATCGTCGAGGAAAAGAGTTTCGAGGAACTCGGAACCTTCGGTTTCCTTCTCCATCTCCCCTTTATCGGAAATATTACCGATCTTCGTCATCGCTCGAAGCTGTTCCGGCTCCGGGTACCCATCCGCATGTTTGGACAAGTTCGGGTAGATCTCGCCATAGGCATCGATCATGTCGTATACCCACTGTGTGCCTGTCCAGCGGAATGGTTGGATCCCTGCTTCCTCGTCTCCAGCATAATGATACACCGAACTGGTCAGTACAATTCCGGCGAGATCCATCTCATTCGAATACAAGAGGAAACGAATGACGGAGTTCATATCATCCACTTCACCGTCGGTTGTAATCACTGTTCTGCCTTTGGCAGCTTGGTTGTTTGCAGGTTCCTGGGTTTCATTCTCTGTCTGCTCTGTCGCCTGATTCGGTGTATCACTCGCGGTTTGTGGCGCTTTGGATGCGCATCCACTGATCACCAGGATGATACTTAGACAACCTGCGGCAAAACCGTTTAACCATTTTCTCTTGTTCATAATGCTCCCCTTTCTTCTGTACAGCGTGATGTTAGTTGGGTTGGAATAAGTACGTCCTCTGTTTTTCTATCCTTAATATGGACCGTAGAATGCAAAAAAACCCGAACTACATTATGAATGGAACAAAGTCCACGCATAGTGATGTTCAGGTTTTGCCTGCCCGAAGCAGTAACAATCCTTATTTGAGTGAAAGTATACCATGTCCACTCATGAATGTAAACGTATTCAAATGTTTTTTTGAATTTATCTTTGATATAGTATAATGCTTATAGCCAAGAATCAAACGAATCGGCCTGTTATTATATCAATGTTATTAGGAGGAATCAGACACCATGCAACAACTGGATGCGGCCTTGACCCGTTTTGTGGAACAGCAGGATTTATATAATGAAGCTTATGGACTTTTCAAACATCATGATCTGCGTCCTCGCGAACAACATCACCAGCCGGAAGTGGATACACGAATACCTCTTTCTCCAGAACTTCAGTATCTGTACACTCACTATGAAATGATAGATGCCAGTGCTGAAGGTACACTCAAAATGAAAAATGCCGCCGTCGAAATCGGTGATGCAGCGTTGATCTCCTTTGTTGCACCTGAACATCTGCACCGTCAGCAACTAGGTTACCGCTGGATTGGCATGAATGAACCTTATGAGGAGTCCTCCAATTGGCCAAAAAATCACGTCGTCATCGCAAACTTTAACGATGACCCGTTAATTGTAGATGTGGAAGCACCAAACTCTCCTGTATACGCCGCTTTTACAGGTGGAGAACCAAACTGTGTTGCTGATTCGCTGTCTGATTTTTTCAGTGCACTAGCCATCCTGATCGAAGCGGCACGGAGCTATGCCGGGGAAGTGAAAGATGAAGAAACCTATGAGACCAAGCCCGAGTATCTGGAGCATGTGGAACCGCTAATGAATGATCTGTTGGGAGAAGAGTATACCGCTCATCTTTTCGAGTATCTGTCCTTTTGTTAAAACGGTGAATTGAAGGAATTGGAGGGGCACCCATATGATCTATGTGGCTTTGCTACGAGGCATTAATGTAGGCGGGAACAATAAAATCAATATGAAACAGCTGAAAGAAACGTTTGAACAAGCAGGTATGCTGGATGTTGTTACCTATATCAACTCTGGCAATATTATTTTTGCCGATCATCAGGAACGTGCCAATGCAAATGTGGAGATATCCCATGTGTTAGAACAGGCCATCGCCGCCGATTTTGGCTTACAGATTAGGGTAATGGTGCGGAATATGGATGAAATCCAACGCGTTATTGAAGCACTCCCGGAAGAATGGGTTAATGATGATACAGCCAAAAGTGATGTGATGTTCCTCTGGGATGAAATCAATGAACCCTCCGTGCTGGATCAACTGCCCATCAAATCGGAAATCGGCACACTGATCTATGTTCCCGGAGCCATTTTGTATTCAGTCAGCAGAGAGGATGCATCCAAAAGTGGCATGAACAAGCTTGTGGGATCCAAAGTATATGCCTATATGACGGTTAGAAATGTGAATACCACACGTAAGATTTATGCCCTGATGCAAGCAGCAGCTGAGAAATAACTCGGAACCAGCACAATGGATAGTCCGTTATGTATCGTCCAATTCATATGAAAAATAAAGCATGCAGAAAACATCCTTATGGATGTCTCCTGCATGCTTTTTGTCAGCTTAGGGAACAAATCTTTTCTCTGTATATTAGTTAATCTGAATGCGTCTGCGAGATTGATCATCCCCAGGACGTTTCGGAATTTCAAGCTTCAGCACACCATCTTCCAATCTGGCCTTAATATTCTCCTCATCAATATGATCCACATAGAAACGCCGGATAAATTCACCTGAACGACGCTCCTGCCGAATGATCCGATTGGAGTCGTCCTTCTGTTCAACCATGTCATGGCGTTTGGCACGAATGATCAATTCTTTACCTTCAACCTGAATGTCTATGTCCTCTTTGGCAATGCCCGGAAGCTCGGCTTCTACCGAATATTTGTCTTCTTCCTCACGAATGTCGGTCCGGAATGGCTGGGAGCCAGTTCCAAAAGGGGAGAGGAATGAGTTCTCAACCATGTCATTGAAGGATTTCAACATGTGTCCGAACGGGTCTTCATTTCGTTTACGAAACGGAATCAGATCAAACATGAAAATCAGCTCCTTTTGTGTGGTTGGTTAATTGGTGTTGCTTACATTGATTATTATAATACCCGTGCAAATAAGGCTCAAAGTCCGTAAAAGACGAAAAAAAACGATTTTCTTTCATCATAGTTCACTATTATAAAATAGATCCTTTTTTCTTTTATTTTGACCTTTTTTGACTTTCTGACTTTGTCTGACTATAACGAATGAATGGGGTCCGTTACAGTATTGGATTGTTTTTTCCTCATTCCCAGCATCATGATTGCCAGCATGACAACCAGAACAGCTACGAGCATAAACGGAACATGTTTGTCTACCTGATAGAGTGTCGTTGTAAGTAAAGGCGTAATGACGGCGGATATCCCCTGAATCGCTGCTACCAATCCCGCTGCACCGCCCTGCTGTTCTTTGCTAACTGCAAGCGAAGCACCTGCCATGAACCCCGGCATCATCAGACCCGAACCCATACCAAACAGGAAAAACGAGAAATAATACATGGATAACACATTGAAGACCAAAAAGAGGATCATGCTTGCGATCAGGAAAAGGGACCCGAGCAAAATCATCGGGCGTGGCTGCCATTTCAACCATTTCATCTGAATGACCTGCATGATCAACATCGCTGCTCCAGAGAACATGAGTCCAAACGAAACCATTCGGGCCGTCGCCGCTGGGGATAGAGCCAGTTGATCCTGAAAATAAAATCCTCCGACAACCTGCAATGTCATGATGCCCATCATCGTAACCAAGCCTGCAGCAAGGTACATTCGTAAACCACGTTGGAACGGGTTGACTTTAGGCGGTTTTGCCTGAATGACCGGTTTGGCTGCCGGGATTAACAACAAGGCAATAATAAACGCAGCGATCGCTATAAAAATGCCAAAATAAAGCGGCCAGAGCAGACCGATAAGGGTAAAAGCTCCTGCAATCGCAGGTCCAAATACAAGGCCAAGTCCATTCGCAGCACTGATAATCGCCATTCCACTTCCCCGCTCTTCCCCTTCTGTCACATCACCCATATAGGCTTGGGCAGAAGAAAGTACAGCCGGAATAAACATACCGATCAGACTGCGCGTCACAATCAGAAGGGTTAACAAGAGCCCCCCTCCGATCCATGCATTTAATCCCCCGTACAATGCCAGTGCAAATAATGCACAGCTCACAGACATGCCTATGAATCCAATCAATATGATTGGTTTTCTTCCTCTATCACTCCATCTGCCCCATACCGGAGCCATAACAGCCATCATAATGGACCCAAGCGAGATAATAAGACCGGAATGGCTTTCTTTCATGCCCAACTCGCGAATAAGCGGTGGCATGATGGGTGCAATCAGCATCAGACCCAGCATGGCTGCCAATACGCTAAAAAAAATACTTCCTCTGATTCGGTTCATGCTCATACACTCCTCTATATTTCAGTACAGTATCCACTGTACCTGGAGTATACAAGGCTGAGAGAATCCCCACTGCCTCTATACGGAACAATTCACGGCAAGCCGGATTTATTAATCTTATTTTTAAAAAGATGAACCCTTAAAACTTTACACAAGACCACTACGATTACAGTACCATCTTCCGATCGATGTTATCACCGGATTTCCGTGATTCCCTTCTATATAAAGGGAGAAATCCGTTGATAAAGGCGAACGCTCCGCTTCTCCAGACTGGTTCTGCACTCTTCGTTCTCGTATAATCTTTCAGTTCATCTTATTTAATAAATTTTTTTCATCTCAGAAGGCTTCACGCCGAATTTGCGATAAAATTGCTGTGAAAAGGCACTGACATTGCTGTAACCGACCGCAATCGCGGCCTCGGTGACGTTGTTATTCTGATTGCGCAGCAACTTCATGGCGTTGTCGAGACGAACCTGACGCAAATATTCAAAGACCGTGCTTCCGAATAGCGCCTTGAATCCTTTTTTTAATTTAAAATCGTTAAGACCCACTTGTCTGGACAATGCTAGCAAGGATGGAGGATCTACCATACAGGCCTCCATAATCTCCCGTGCCCTATGTAACTTCCGGATGTCCTCTCTGGAGAATCCCGCGGGGATTGGCGCCAGATCAAACAGTTGGAACATAAATTGATTCAAGATTTCCAAGGCTGTCGCTTCCATCATTAAGGAGGATCGATAACTGTTGTTTAATTCTACAATCAGACTGTCAATCATCGTTCGTATCCGGTTATCCAATTGAAATACAATCGGCTTGAACACTTTTCGCCCTAACACCTGATTAAACGCAATCGACTTGAAACCGCCCAGTTGCGCCGCCGCATAATTGAACAGAGAAACAGGAATCCCCAGCGAAAAGGACGTATACAACTCCCTTGCCGGAGGATGAAACCACGCTTCGAAATCATGCATAAAAATAAGGGCCCCTTGCCCTATCGATAACGAATAATCCTGACCGGATATATCCACATGTCGCTCTCCTGACAAGGCAAATTGCAATTCCACAATGGGCGTTTCGGATGCAAAATACGTTGGATACGGCTGATGATATTCAACCTGGGAATATAAAATCTCAATGCCACTGTATGTTGTCACTCTTTTGACCTTACCGCTACCCGCCTTGGGAGAGAGCAGATACGTGTGTTCATCTTGCTGACTGTAAGGCTCTTGGGTCAGGTAATGCTGATATACTACGCCTAATGCATCATCCGTGCGCATGGGTATTCACCTCGCCTATATCTTGATCAGACTCGTCAGTAAAGAAAGTCCGAATTAATTGATAATGATTCTCAATTATGATTCTAGCGTATTTTCTCCCGTTCGACCAGTCCTATATATATGAAGGTTCACGTCTGCTTTTTTCTTCATGTGGCAACATCATTTTATACGCTAACTTACATATCCAATTTGGAAAAATATCTCTTATCTAACCTTTTACACAAATCGCAGACTGCTCTTACCTCTCCTTAACATAAGCTCCCTATACTAAAACAATTGCACAACTCATTACACACGAAACGATAAAGGGGATCTGGAACATTGAAAAAGAGAAATCAATGGCTTGCCGTTCTGTCGATGACAGCCATTCTTAGCGCAGGAGCAACCAGCTACACATCAATGGTCCATGCCGCTGACGCAACTAAATCCGCCAATGATCATGTCTTACTGCGTACAGCCATCCAAAATATGCAGGGTACGGTCACATGGAACGGAAACAGTCGCAGTGTTGATATCCAGATCGCAGATACTAAAGTACAACTTCCTGTAGGAACGTCTTCAGCCACTATCAACGGTGTGAAAACTTCTTTGGACAGTAAAAGCTATATCACCAAAGGTACAACGTATGTATCTCCCCAAACGCTAAAATTAATTACGGATCAACTGATCCTGAAACAAAATAAAACCGGTTTTGAACGAACCGCATCGTTTCAGATGCCCGGTGGCAAAGCAGAAATATCAGCCTCTACGCCAGATGGACAGCGCCTGCTCGTAACCGAAGCAGACAATGGCAGCATCTCCGTATTGGATATCGCTGACCTGAAAAACATCAACGTATTAAAGACGGTCAGCTTCCATGACCTCTCCGTCAAAGCTGAAGTCACAAGCGTAACCGTGTCCAAAGATGGTAAATACGGTCTTGCTGTTATTCGTACAGGGGATACGGACAGTGAAGCAAACAAAGGGTTGCTTGCCATTGTGGATCTGACAACCTACAAAACCGTCAAAACATATGAACTCGGTATTGGTCCTGACTCGATTGCACTGTCACCTGACGGTCTGCATGCGGTGATCGCGATAGAGGATGAAGAGCTGAATAAAACTACCGATGAAATTGACTATGCCAACACCAAACGTCCGGGTAGCATTATGGTTGTATCTTTTGCTGGCGGGAACGTATTGGAGGGTGAAATCACCAACTTGCCGGTATCGCTGGACAATGTAGAAGGCGCCATCTATCCGCATGATCCACAACCGGAGTATGTTGCCATGAGTCCGGATAGCAAGACAGCAGCCATCACGTTACAGGAGAACAATGTCGTGGCCATCGTAGATCTGGAGACCAAAAAGATCAGCTCCATCTTCGCGCTTGGTACCACTTCACATCAAGCCGATCTGAAAGATGACGGTATCGTTCAGTTTAAAGAGACATTGACCGCTCGTTACGAACCGGATGGGATTGCTTTCTCCGCAGATGGTAAATACCTGCTGACAGCTAATGAAGGAGACTTGGGCAAGAATGAATTTGAGGATGGTGTAAAAGCAGGCGGACGTAATATTGCTGTCTGGAATCTGCAAGGCCAACGGATGTACGATAGCCAAAACCTCATTGACGAGGCAACCGCCATGGTTGGCTTGTACCCCGATGATCGTAGCCCCAACAAAGGTAGCGAAGTGGAGAATCTGACCGTTGCTACTGTAGACGGCACAACATATGCCGCGGTAGCTTCCGAACGGGCAGATGCCATTTTGTTCTTCGATCTTGCTGATCCGGTCAATCCGGACTATCTGGGTCTGATCCCTACAGCCGGAGAGTCGCCAGAGGGAATCCATCGGGTAAATGGACGTAGCCTGTTTGTAAGTGCAGATGAAAGCACGGGAACACTTAGTTTTTTTGCCAAGAAATAGATCGAGCGCCCTTGGTAAGCAAAGGCTGAACTGAACGGTGTCACGTAGTATTGAGTAGGAGGGGGCGAAGAAGCCCCTGTCCTCTCCTACTATTGTACGCACTATTCCACGTACCCACATACAATGCTGCAAAGGTTATCGTCGCTTCATATTTTCCACTTCCCGCCTGTTCCGCTCTACTTCCTCTTGTAACACTCGTACTTCCATCCTTAATGCGGATACTTCCTCTTTGACGCCAGACCTCTTCATCCCAAGATAGAAAACCAGATATAATACAAGACCAATCATAATAAAGAAAATTAATAGCGTTATAATACCTGCAATACCAAAATTACTAACTCCATCCATAATGTACGTTTTCCCCTTTCCCATATCTTATTAATTTATATTTACAACAATACCATATTTATGTATAACGAACAGTATAAAAAGCCAAGAGAGCATGCTCCCTTGGCTTTCAATTTATCTATATATGCCTTCCTATCCGGTGATCCTTATTCCCAGAAGAAACGACCTGCGAATACTTTTTCCGTCAACAGTTTATACGTTTCTTCAGGCAATTCTTTTTTCATCTTTGCCATAACGGCGTCTTTGCCTTGATTATATTGTGTGGACATGCCAATCTCTGCCGTTGTATTGCTAGCATCCAGACGCATGATTGGGGCTTGAGCATCTTTCGTCCAAGGTGTCCATGCCGCCAGATCAGGTGATCCACCCGTACCTGGATTGCCTGTGTACAGGAACTGCTTCAGATATGCTGCCATCGCGGCGGACAACTGATCACGTCCTGGTTTGTTTGTATCGCTAAAGTACCCATCAGGGAAATAAGCAGCAATTCCGTCTGCGTGTCCTGTATAGAAGTCCATATCCGCACCATGTGGTGCACCCAGTAACGTGAGCAAACGCTCAGAGATAACCCCAGGTTGTGTGCCCCATGCAAAACGATACGCATATACCGGTGGCTGACCTGCTTCACTTGTCAATTGTTCTGCTACACGCTCTGCATTAAAGCCTGCATAAGCTTCGCTACCGTATTTCAACGCAGCAGCATATTGTTCCGCCTTGGTTTTATCAGTAAATAGGGTTCCATCCGTAATCGATGGAGAGAAGTTTGGATCACCGAAGGCAAAACCAGAGAACTCCGTTTCCAGGCTGCCGAGCAATACAGGAACTTTTGTGTAATTACCGCTTTGGATGGCGTCAAATCCTTCTTTTGGAATCACTGTACCATCCCGGAACAGATGCGGGAATGGTTCCATACGGATTGCGGTTGCACCAAATGCTGTGACCAACTTGTCCGCAGGCAGTGCACGCAGGTAACTCTCCAGCTGTGCCTGAGATTGCTTGCCAATCCATGTTTTGGCTTCTTCTGCATTAGCCGCTTTCCCCTCTTGCACGAGTAGCTTCACAAGTACATCCTCGGATTTTTGCTCGCCTTCTTCCGGTGATGCTGTCGTCAATCCTCCGCTGAAAGCAACTGCTTTTTGATACAACCCTTTGCTAAGTGGAGAGATCAGGGTTGCCAGCACATCACGTGCACCAGCAGATTGTCCGGCTAATGTAACATTGCCTGTATCTCCGCCAAAACCTTCGATATTATCCTGCACCCACTCCAATGCACGGAATGCGTCAAGCAATCCATAGTTACCTGAGTCATCCAGGGCATTGCCTGTTTTCAGCGCTGCTTTCTCGAAGAATCCGAGAGCTCCCAAACGGTAGTTCACCGAGATAATGATGCTGTTGGTGCTCCGTGCAAGCTGTTCACCCTGAAAATCTTTGCCTGATCCGGTCATATTCCCACCGCCGTGCAGGAACACCATAACCGGAAGTTTCGAGCTGGTTGTGTCGGGACGCCAGATATTGAGATACAAAGAATCCTCGCTACCTACTGTATTTTTACCGGAGATCTGCAAGCTGTTCGCTGCAAATTCCTTAGCCGATCTCGTTCCTGTCCATGATTCCGGTTCTTGCGGGGCTTTCCAGCGCAGTTCCCCTACTGGAGGTGCCGCGTATGGAACACCGAGCCAACCCAGCGTGCCATATTGCTCATAGGTTTTGCCATCAATTGTGCCATACTTGGTCTGTTGCACCGTTTGAGGTTTGAACGCCCCAGCTTCTTTATGTTTTAACCAGTTCTGCTCCAAAGTTCCACTGCCATTCTTGAGCTGTATCTGCAAAGCCTGTGCGGTTGCCTCTGCCATCAGGCGATTGGTAAGTTGACTCGCTCCCTTCCCTTGAAGCACCTTGATTCCTTTACCAGCCGCATAGGTGGAAGCCGCTCCCTGCTCGTAATCCGTACCTGCTTCATATCCAAGCACCTTCAGCAGCATTTCGGCATAACCTTCCGCTGTAAGTGGTGCATTAGGTTCAAACTTCTCCGTTCCTGTTACGATCTCAGCCACATACGGATGCTGCTTCAAGTAACCAACGACCGGTTGCAATACTTTGCCTGCCTGAGCCGCATCGTCATACGTTTCCGATCCCTGATAAGCGAGTGCTTCTTTCTCCAATCCGGACAAACGTAAGTAAAGTACTGCGGCCTGAATGCGTGTAGCCTTTTTGTTCAGATAAGCTGCATTAACACCTTGACCGCTGCCGCGAATAAGCTCGGATTGGATCAGCTTGTCCATCGCTGCTGAAGAAGAGGATGCTGTATTGCCTGCTGCATAAGCTGGTAGAGCGGATACACATAACCCCAGAATTGTTGCTACGGCAATCGAACGTTTAATGGTTTTCATGTCATAAATCTCCTCGCTGTCGAATAGTGTGTGATGGGATAAGTTCATTGGAATGTCCATTTGAGATGCGTATCTAAGAATCAGTATTCCAATGTCTGGATGAGTCTATATCTCTATTTATGAAAAATTATATCTGTTGCGCTCCTTTCTGCTCGAAATATCTGCTACGGCGCTTGCGGTCATGCCATCAGGCATTTTTTTATATAAAAAAACCTGAACCAAAGGCAAACAGACATCGCTTTAGCGTGGTCTACTGCCCTCAATTCAGGTTTTGCCTGCAATCAGTAACAACCCTGAGGAATGAGGTTCATTCCATATGAAAATGTAAACGCAATCAATCGTTTGATGAACAAAGAACCAACGAATGAACTGACACAGGTATTGCCCTAAACACGGTTACAATCCTGTTGTTATGGTGATGTTAGCACATAATGTAAGCGTTCGCAATATCTTTTTCTAATCGTCTTCATAGGACTTCTGACAGGGCAACATAAAAAACTGCATTCTCATGCGGGTTTAAACTCAACTTACATCATGATGATCTATAATACTGTCTCTTAATTCGTCAACTCCTCATTTTGTCCAGTTCACCGGAATTCCAGCACCCTTCACTAATCGTAAATTTTACATATAGTTAATCCATTTCATACGTTATTTTAGCAATTGTTGTATACACTTGGTTTGGGATACCAACTATACATATATTCTAGGAGGATGCATTCATGTTAAACCGGTTTAATGTCCGTGCAGCCAAAATGATGCTCGCGGTGACAACAATTGTTACGGCTACACTCGGAGGAAGCAGTGCAGCGTGGGCTGTGGAGAACACCACCTCAACGACATCTGCATCACCGATTAAAAATGTGATTATTCTGATTCCTGACGGTATGGCTAACGATGCTACCGCTCTGGCTCGTTGGTATAAGGGCTCGTCCCTGACACTAGACTCCATGGCAAGCGGCATGGTTCGGACTCACTCCGCCGATGCGCCGATTGCCGACTCAGCTCCTGCCGGAACCGCTTTTGCAACAGGTTATAAATCTCATACCGGATTTGTCGGTGTACTGCCGGACAAGGCTACGATGCCAGGGCAAAAGGCGATTGCTCCTGGAGACGAAAGAAAACCTGTTGCTTCCGTGCTGGAAGCATCCAAACTGGCGGGTAAAGCAACTGGCATTGTCGCTACATCCGAGATTATGCACGCCACACCAGCGGATTTCTCCTCTCACTATCCGGACCGTAAAAACTATGATGCACTCAGCAAACAACAAGTCTACAACGGCATGGATGTTGTGTTGGGTGGAGGTAGCAAATACCTTGAGCCAGCCGGACGTAAAGACGGCGAAAATCTGGTTTCGTCCATCAAGGCACTGGGTTACGATTACGTCACTACACCAGCTGCAATGAAAGCATCCGATTCGAACAAACTGTGGGGTATGTTTGCACCCGCAGGCATGGCTTATAATATGGACCGTGATCCTGCGAAGCAGCCAAGCCTTGCCGAGATGACATCCAAAGCCATTGAAGTTCTGTCCAAAGACAAAGATGGCTTCTTCCTGATGGTTGAAGGCAGTAAAGTGGATTGGGCAGCTCACGCCAATGATCCGATTGGTATTATCAGTGACGTGCTGGCTTTTGATGATGCCGTAAAAGTAGCCATGGATTTTGCCAAAGCAGATGGAGAGACTGCCGTTGTGGCTGTTACGGACCACGGTAATGGTGGACTCACCATTGGTAACAACGCAACTTCCGGCACTTATGACAAAGAGCCGTTGTCCACATTTATCGGACCTTTGAAAAAGGCCAAACTGACAGGCGAGGGCGTTGAAGCGAAGCTGAATGCGAAGCGCACAAACATCAAAGCAGTGATGAAACAATATTATGGTATTACCGATCTGACTTCCGAAGAGATTGCCACAATTAAAGCTGCCGAGCCGGGCAGTCTTAACTATGCAATCGGTCCAATGATCAGCAAACGCGCAGGGATCGGCTGGACAACCGGTGGTCATACAGGTGGAGATGTCGTGCTGTACACGTATGCTCCGAACAATGACCGTCCATTCGGTGTGATTGATAACACGGATGTCGCCAAATATATGGCACGAGTACTGGATCTGGATCTCGACAGCGTGAGCAAACAATTGTTTGTACCTGCCAAACAGGCATTTACAACCAAAGGTGCGACGTACAAACTGGACCTGACTGACGCTAAAAATCCGAAGATCCTCGTAACAAAAGGCAACACCAAGCTGGAACTGCAAATCTACAAAAATATTGCACTGGTGAACGGCAAAAAGACAACTCTGGAGGGTGTCATTGTTTATAACGGTGTAGAGGCATTTGTACCACAAACGGCCGTTGATCTGATTCAGTAATTCGTTAGAACTACTGGAACTACAAGAGATTACACCATTTGGCTGCCGAATATTTCGGCAGCTATTTTATTGTTTACTGATAAGGGGTAGGTTACTGCTAACGCCTAGCGTATAATGAACGTAACAAAAATACATATCATGCAAGAAAAAGGAGAGATTCACCCATGTTGATCAAATTAAACTGGATCACGCTGAGGGTCAGTAATTTGGAAGCTTCACTCGGGTTCTACCACGACATGCTCGAACTTCCAATTCAGCGCAGATTCGAAAGCCGTGGACGGCAGATTGCCATGCTCGGCATGGAGAATGAAGCCAAGCTGGAATTGATTGAGGGCAGTGAATCCATTCTTAAACCAGAGGCCGGCGTGTCGATCGGTTATGAGGTGAACTCGCTGGATGAAGCCATGGAACGACTGGCTGAGCTGAATATTCCGATTGTGCGCGGCCCCATCCAGCCCAATCCGCATCTGCGGTTTATTTACATTACAGATCCAGATGGCTTCGAGGTGCAACTCGCAGAGCATTTCTAATTAGGCGACTGCGCACAAATGTGCGTATCACGATGACCGGTTGGGTGTGCAAGTGTGCAGTCAAACCAGATGCAAGCTCACATCTGCATCGGGCAGCGTAAGCACGTTTTTATGTCTGTTTACAGCTTCATGCGGCGCATCAGCGGCACACCTGCGCGATTCAACAACCGATCAAGCAGCAGCCAGCACCAGCGTCTGCCCCACGGAAGATGACGCTCATACACAGCGGAATACTCAAAATCCGCAACAGCACCGCGATTGCGCTTGAACTGCGCAGCCCCGGCACTCTCATGTAACAGATGGCCGTTCTCGCGGGCTTGGCCGATCAGACAAGCGGATAACATGCGGTATAGTCCGACGGATTGGGGCACCGCTGTGTCGTAACCGAACAGTGGCGTTGTTATGATTCCATTTCGGCAGAAATAACCCATCACCGCGTCCAGGCGCCCTTCCTTTCGCAGTCCATAGAGTCTGAGTGTTCCTGATGCCATCGCAGCAGCAATGAACAGCTCGGTAAATTGCGGATTGTGATAGGAGTATTTTTCAAGGTACAACAGCTTGTACAGCTCAACGATTCGCGGAATATCTGCATCCGTCATATCTGACTCGGAAACGAATTCGTAGTCGTGCTTTGCCAATAATTCGTAATCCCGCTTCAACAGCCAGCGCGATTTCGAGTTCCCAAAATTCGGATCATGCGCATGATACAAATAGATTTGTCGGCTCGGAATTAGTCTACACCCCGCTTCCGCTAGCCTCGCTGTCAGATCGGGATGAAGTCCCGGACACAAGGAGCGAAACACAATGACATGCTCAGGGTATCGCTCTTGTACCGTTTCAAGCAAGCGTTCTGCCTGTTCACCGGACATGGCTGGATACAGATTCGTAGACAACAACCAGTTGTTCACATGCACAACTTTGTTGATCTGTGATTGCTTCATTCCCCAACCTATTAGACTGAGCAGCACAGAAAGACCCTTTTCCAACACAGGCTTCTGCAACATGGTCAATTCTTGCTTGGCGTAACTCACATAATGCGTATATGGCGAACAAACGTAAGCATTATCATACTCTGTATCATTCACCGTCAGTGGAACAACAAGATCATCAATCCGGGCGAGCAACAATGTCGTTTCCACGTTGGACATAAAGCTTTGAGTCCCGTCCAGCATCATAGGTTCCATATAAGCTCTGGCATATCTGCCATCCTCCGTATTGGGCCAGTCCATGTCTTTAAACGAATTCTGATCATACAGATGCACGCGTGCAACGCTATTATCATTCCTATGCTCATATGTAAGGTCATCGTAGGCCGAGCTATCTTCCATTCTTTTATTCTTCAAGCTTTTACTCCCCCATGAGGTAACGTCTTCTTTTGACTACTATTTACATTTTTAGTTCTACTCTCTTCATACTCTACACAACACACTGTATAGGAAAAAAATGTCGGCATCAAGCTGTCTTGCAGATAAAAAAAAAGCCCGTCCAGTACGCTAAATTCGCACCGACAGGCCCTCAACAATTAATATTAAAGTTTATTCTCAACGGAAGAAGCCTGATGATCCGAGACTAACTCATTCAGGTTCACAATCAGTTGCTCCAGTTCTCCAAAACTCTCCACCATCTTCTGTGTCAGGTTGCGTTGTTCTTCCATGCTCGCCAGAATCTCTTCTGTCGCTGCACTGGATTGCTCCGTTACACTTGAAATCTCGGAAACCTCATTCACTACTCTGGTGGAAGATTCCTTCATTGTAGCCGAACTAATCTCAATATCTGTCGCTTGATTCAACACATGCTGAGAGTTGCTGTTGATCGTACGGAACACTTCATCTGCCGTTTGCACACTGTCTCTTCCGTGCTGTAACGATAGACGAATACGTTCGAATCGATCTGTCAGTGCCTGCGTTTGTCCTTTTAATCGAGACAGAATGGTTGAAATATCATTCGCAGACTTACCCGAGCTCTCGGCCAGCTTGCGTACTTCCTCCGATACAACGGCAAACCCGCGTCCATGCTCGCCTGCACGAGCCGCTTCAATGGCTGCATTAAGTGCGAGCAGGTTGGTCTGAGTTGCAATATCCGCTATGCTGTTCAGCATAAGCGTCATGGATTCACTTTCCTCATTGAACTTTCGCATATCATTTGCAGTTGTATTGATCGTTTCATATAGATCTTGCATCTGAATATTCAGTTGGTCCATATGTTCGCTTCCTGTTTGCGTGCTCGTTGCCATACTTGCAGACAACTCTTTCATCTGTTGGGAATACAACGCAACGTCCTTAATATGCTGATCCGATACAGCTAAGGATTCCGAAATGTCGGCGACACTGGTTGCCTGGAACTCCACGCCTTTGGCAACTTCACTGAATCCCAGGGTCACTTCATGGGTAATGGAACCTGTTGAATCCACCTTTTGCTTCAATTGATCCGTATAACGAGATAGTCCGCCAACAGACTCCTTGACCCGTTCCAGCATCGTTTCCACGCGGGTCCGCGACGCTTCGACCTCGCTCCATCTTTTTTCACTTTCATGAAAGAGCTTTTGGTTCAGATAGGACACCATGAACAAGATTCCGCCCGTAACGGCGAACATTCCTACATTGATTGCATTAGTCACAAACTGATCCTGAGTCGTTGTAGGAATAATCACAAGTTGGAGAATGTTGTTCGCAAGCATAACCGAAAATCCGATGATAAATAATTTTTTATTTGGATAAATAAGCAGGATCGAAGCGATGAGAATGGCCAGCAGCGGTTCAACACTTCCCCATCCGGCGAATACCCCACACAACGAGATCAGCACGGTGTTCACCCAAGGAATTAGATGGATGTGCTTCTTTTTGGCGTTTGCATAAGCGAGCCAGATTCCATACAAGACCACAACACCATTGGAAATAAATAACTTGGGCTGAACTAAAGCCACAGAAAATCCTACAATTAATACAAACCATATAATGATGCTGATGATCTTGTTCCGCTTCCATATAATTTCGTCAATACGATTCATGCATACCCCGTCCTTTAGATAAAATAACTTACGATTGTAGGGCATACTCGCACTCACACCGGCCTCTTTATGGTTTTCTACCGTGCATATTTCGACGCAACGCTCAGGCCACCGCCATAGTACAATGTTACTTCACAAACATGAAAGCAGCGCTACATTATGTATATCGGTATTCTGGATATAAATTTAAATATTAACTTTTCAATTAATGTGCTCCCATATCAAAAAAACATAAAAAGCCCCTCTTATACGCTGTTACGTACAAGAAAGGCTTCTTGGTTACGCTAATAAACATGAATACAAGGTCTTATTTTCCGAATACAAGTGTCGTATTGGAGGAACCTGCATACTTGGTGACGAACTCACGCGCGTAGCTGGCACTCTCTACCTGATAACTATAATTGGAGCTTGGTCTCCAGTTCGTTTTAGGAGAAGTCGGACTATTAAGCGCTGGTGTACTGCCGCTATCCGTGAACTCACCTTTTCCTTTGTCATCCAGGATGCCACCCTTTTCAGCGCCAGCACCGAAGTAGTTGTTTTCGGAATAAATCCGTGCTTTTTCACCAATTGTGATGGCCTGGTTAAAGTTGTTTGCATAGTTGTTTTTGAGATGGAAGTAACCATATCTTAAAAGTCCAGGACCACGTACATATAAATTTTCGAAGTAATTATTGGACATCGTCACATGAGGCACTCCATTGTAACTGCTGTTACCATCATTCGGATGACCAAGGATGACGCCATACTTATGGTTCGCAAATTTGGAATTGCTAATCGTAATATAGTCGGCGCGATCACCAATATACAGAAGTTTGTCCAGATCACTACCGCCAGAGCTGTAGCTGTGACCAGCAAACGTCACATGATCAATCCAGTAATTGGAGCCTGAAGTGATATACATCTGGATATCATCATTGGCATTAATATTGGAAGCGTGTTCAAAAGTCAGATTCTGAAAAATCACATTGCTTGAACTGCTTGTGGATCTGAAATGAATATTCGTTAATGTATGTTTGCCAAAGGAACCTACAAGTGTCTTGTTCGCTCCGAATTCAACCTTTTGCAGCGTGGAGGAAGAAATATTCTGTTCAACGACGACAATTTTGGCTGTAGAGCCCGCCATATGTGTTCTCAGGTCATTGAGATTACTAACATAAACTACCTGACCGTTCTTGCCACCTGTCGTAGCTGCCTTGGATACACCACTTTCATTCTTGGCACTGCCTGCAAAACCAGTCAACCCATTCGTACCTGTGTTCGGATAACTAGCCGCACCATATGTAGACGGGGCTGTCGAGACAGTTAGCAACAATAGAGTTACAGCGAGTAAAAGCATCGAAAATTTATTCAAAATTTCACCATCCTTTATAAAATTATCCTCAAATACAACTCGATTATATCGTGTAACTTTGGTTGTGACAATACAATAATTGCAAAAAGACAACAATATTATCTTTTTCGCAACAGCAGATCAGATATAGTGAAAAAACGTAAACCCAGCCATTCGTTCACACAAGATAGAGCCGCTAATTAGCGGCTCTATTAAGGAGTACTATGTGATTCAACTTGGAACTGATCTGCCCTCGGATCAGTTTTTAAAGCCTCTAACGAAAACCAGTGCTTGCGGATAATAATATGTTACGACTTCTGATAGCTGCGGCGGAAGGCACCGGGTGTAAGTCGTTCCAGCTTCTTGAAGATGGATCCGTAGTAGCTGGTCGATTCGAAGCCGACTTGACGAGCAATATCCTCCATCCCGCGCTGCACATTGTCGAGCAGCAGTTCCTTGCTCTTGTTGACCCTTACCTGATTAACATAGCTGATGGGACGAATACCTGTCGTCTTCTTGAACAAATGACAGAAATATTCTGGTGTGACACAGATCAATCCAGCCAGCGTTGGCAAAGTAATCTCTTCAGCATAATGCTGTTCAATATAGTCCAGAACCGGCTTTAATCGCTCATACTGCTGCCCGACGGTATCGCTGCCCTCCACAGATACGCGTTGAATAATCTCTGTCAATAAGGTATAGAGAATGGCGGAGCAGGCGTAATTGCTTAATGTCTGCTCTTGTGGTGTCAAGGCAGCTTGCAGCAACTCCCGCATCCGGGATAGAAGGTATTCAGGTTGTGCAAGCGTGTATACGCATGTGTCGACAATGCCCACGGTTTCAAACAAGTTTGCTGACCCGTTGCCATCGAAAATGATCCAGTCAACTTCCCAACTCTCGGATAGCGCATAGTATTCGTGCTTCTGTCCAGGGAATAACAGCATGCCCATACCTGGCTTGACGATATGTTCCGTTTCACTTAGCTTGAGCTTACCCACACCGCTGCGGCATTGTATCCACTGATAATCCTGAATGCCTTGGTCCCGGCGGATATGCTCCTGTTCATGATGCAGGCCAATGCCAAGCAAATAAAAAGGGAGCAGCTTGTCTCGGGCAGATAATACCGGAAAATTACGATTGGGATGCGGCATAAGACTAACTCTCCTGATCTTAATATTGTTATATCACATTAATTATTTAAGATATTCACTCGAATTAATATAGCATATAATCGCAATATATTGATAAATAAAGGAGATCACAGGATGGCAATTAAGATCGGAATTGATTATTATCCAGAGCAATGGACCCCGGAGTTATGGGAGAAAGATGCTGTACTTATGCGAGAGACGGGGGTTGCTGTTGTGCGAATGGCGGAGTTCGCCTGGAGCCGAATGGAACCGACTGAGGGTAATTATCAGTTTGAATGGCTGGATGCGGCTATAGAAGTATTCGCTTCGCGCGGCATGGAAATTGTGTTGTGCACCCCAACCAATACCCCGCCAAACTGGATGACAACACGTTATCCGGATGTGCTGCCCATGGATGAACAACGCCACATCATTCGGCCAGGTGTGCGTGGACATCGTTGCAACAACAGCCCTTCCTTGAGAATGCTGGGCTCCAAATTTGTGGAAGCGATATCACAGCGCTATGGTAAGCATCCCGCCGTCATTGGCTGGCAAATCGATAACGAGATGCACTACCAGGAGTGCCATTGTGATACATGTAATCGTGCATTTGTCGCTTGGCTGCAAAAGCGTTATTCCAATCTGGAGGAATTGAACCGGGAGTGGGGTACGGTCGTCTGGAGTGGTGAGTACAGCAGCTGGGCTGAGGTAACAACACCTCTCGGACCCAGCAAACCAATGAATCCTTCCTATCTTCTGGAGTACAAACGATTTTGTTCTGACAGCGTAGGCTATCTGCTGGGATGGCAGCTTGAGATTTTACGCCGTAACTGTCCAGGCCAATTTGTGACGCATAACATGTGGCAGTATCCGAATAGTCTGGACTATTATGATATGCACAACGAATTGGACTTCGTCTCTGTTGATTATTATCCGAATGAGCTGTATCGCGATTATGGCGATCGGTTTCCGAGGAACGGAGCGCTTACGCTGGACTTGGTTCGCGGCATCAAACGCCGCAATTTCTGGGTAATGGAACAGCTCAGCGGAGCACAGGGTGCCTGGATGCCGATTCAGCGCACCCCGTATCCTGGACTGATCCGAGCTCGCTCTTGGCAGACAATCGCCCGCGGTGCGGATATGGTCGTCCATTTCCGCTGGCGGAGTGCTACCGTGGGAGCAGAGCAGTTTTGGCATGGACTGATCGACCACAGCAATGTTCCTGGACGCAGGTTCAGGGAGTTTGCCGAGCTTACTCGCGAGGTGAACCAGTTAGGAGAACTGCTGGCCGACTCGACCATTGTTACCCAGGTTGCCATTCTGCATTCGCATGATCAGCACACAGCGCTTTCCCTTCAGCCGCAGGCGGAAGGGGGAATGCACTATATAGACAACCTGTCCTCTATGCATAATGCATTTCTGAAAATGGGCGTTGGTACAGACGTTATCAACTGGACTGAGGAGCTCGACGGGTACAAACTGGTCATTGTCCCTTCCCTCTTCCTGTTAGTTGAAGAAGTAGCACAGCGACTGGAGCGATTCGCAGCCAAGGGTGGTACGGTTGTCCTCACCAATCGGACTGGCGTGAAAAACATGAGGAATGTATGTGAGATGCTGCCTCTGCCGGGGCTACTGGCGGAAGCGGCGGGTGTTGTTGTAAGTGAATATGATGCCATCGGCAACAGTGAGCATCGGATACGGAACGCGGAGGGCAAGACATTCGCTGCAAAGCAATGGTGTGATCTACTGGAACTGCGAGGTGCAGAGCCGATCGCCTGGTATGACAACGACTTTTATGAGGGTGTACCGGCGGTTACTGTCAATAAGTTTGGTGAAGGTGAAGTGTATTATGTCGGCACTTGGCCGGAGCCATCGTATTTCTATCAGCTGTTTGAAGACATATTGAAGGAAAAGGAATTGGCGCCCAAAATCCAGTTGCCGAAAGGTGTCGAGCTGTCGATTCGAACGAAGGGGGAGCAAAAGTTCCTCTTCCTGATCAATTTGACGAATGAGCAAACAGAGATTACGCTGGACGTTCCTTATCGCAGCTTGTTGACTAGCGAGAGATTGGATCAGAAGTTGACTCTTCCAGCTCTGGGAGTAGATATTATAAGTGTATAAGATCAGCAGCTTTTCGTATTTAAGAAGGGATGTCTCACAAGGCTTACGACCTTGAGGGACATCCCTTCTCTGCTTTCACTAACATCCACCTAATCTGAATAAGAGTATTGCCAGTTAGTTCATCTTATTTGATTTTGATTTCCAGTTCATCATTCTTGGCTTCTTGTAAATCATCATAGACCTTATATGGTTTACCACGAAGTTTTAATACCATGGACTCCGGATGGTCCAACAGATTGCTACTGAAAGAATACATCATTCCGTCTTCCGTTCCGCTCCCGCCTACCCCGGATAACTTGGTCTTCTTCCCGTTTTTAGTGGTAGTTACAATCTCGAGAGGCTGAACGACCTCACTGATCAACAACTTCATTTTGTAATCGATCTCTTGCTCCGGCTCAAAAACAAATCTAACCCGAGTAACAAGCGGTGATAATTCCACTTCTGACAACATAACTTCATAACCCCCAACGGTAAACGTACGATTAACGTTGAGGATTTCCGTTTTGGGGATAGAGAATTTAGGATCCAGCGCAAAAGAAAGATTCATTTTTTTGGAATATTGATACTTCCGTTCCTTTTCCCCGTTTTCTGAATATTCCACCACATCTGGAACAACGGAAGAAAGCTGGAACTGAAGATTCACTTGCTCAGGCAGCGGTTTATTTTGATTACGCTCAATTGTATTCCGGCCATAAATGGTATGCTTATCCTTCGAAAAATGTATACCTCCTATATTTCCGTTATCAAGGACATAACCCGTTCTTGCATCCGTCATCTTGGTATTGACTATCGAATAAATCTTTTGCGATGCATCCGTTCTGGCGGTATACAATACAGTTATCCTGTTCTCATCCGCCATAACCGCGTTCACGGTAAACTGATATATCCCCGATGTAACCGTCTGGTCTACAAGTTGCACATAACCATTATTGAGCGTTGAAGTAATCGTGGCACTATCCATATCCGAAGTTAGCAGGCCACGAAAGGGCTCTAGTACTCCCCAATGGGTTACAGGCTCAGTATATGTTGCCGGTTGTTGCCCATAGTTTCCAAGCGGGCCTATAAGAAACCAACCTGCAGCCAGAACCGTGACCAGCACTGCCGTGATCCATTTGACACGAAAGGTCCTACCTGATCGTTTTGTTCTGCCCTTTGCGAGACCACGTTGAATTGCAGCAGTCGTGTCCGCCGGATTCCATTGCTGTTTCTCTCTTTTCACCTGATATGCATCTGCAAGAAGTGCTTTTTCCTCCGGGTTAGTGGTCATGCCAATCCCTCCTGTTCTTCATCAACTTGCGCAACTGCTGGAGTCCCTTGTGCTGCCAGGTCTTGATCGTCCCTTCTGGTTTGCCGAGGATCGAGGCAATATCCGTCAGTGTCATGTCGTTATAATATTTCAGCAATAATACATGGCGATATTTCGGTTTCACCTTTTGCAAAAGAGATTCCATAGCGATTCGATTATCATCAACGCTAATCATCCAAGATGCCGGAATGCTGTCCTCCAGATCTTCCTTCGCCAGAGGTGTCGCCCGCTTGCGGCGCCTCTGTTCATCGATGCAGATATAGATCAGAATCCGAATGATCCACGACTTGAACGCCTTCTCATTGTTCAGCGTCCGACGCTTGATCCAAGCCCGGCACGTCATCTCCTGTACCGCTTCCAGCGCATCTTGCTGGTTACGCAGGTAGCTATAGGCAATGGACATGAGCGTATCTTGATGTTCCATAATGGATTGCACAAATTCCGTCTCATCTTCGGTCTGTACATAGATCCTCTGGTTCATCTCTGCTTTTGTTTCCACCCCGCATCCCTCCTTCTCTCTCTTTCTGTAGTATAAGACGGGGGAGTGAAGCAAACGGTTTTTAATATTTGTTCATCAAAAAAAGCTCCGCCATCATCATGAGGGAGCTTGATTACATAGCACTTCGGCCGTCGGTATACAGAATTACGTACACGCATGAACACTCCAAGATCAACTGACTTACAGGTTGCCGGTGACTTCGATTCCGTCGGCCAATTGCAGATGGTTTCTCACCCAAGCTGTGAACTGATTCAAAAAATTCCGTAATTCAGGCTCTGCAACCACCTGTTGATCCAACTCTGATAAAATCTCTACCCATCCATCCTTCGTAATGGGATTGTCCCAGCAGGGATCAAGTGCCTTCATCTCTTCTCCAGTTCGCGGGTCAGTTAATGGAAATGCGCGATCCAATGCAGGACGAATATAGTCAAAGTCTTCATTATATATGAATAGCATGTCTTCCATCTCTACTTCAACCGATTCTTCTATGTATAAAGGGGATAAAACAAAACCCACATTCCGCTGTGGACCTTGATACTGATACATGAGCGCAGGAATTGTTCTCTTTGATTTTTTAGCCATATATGCTCCTCCTGTTTCAGGCAAATCTCTTACCGATCAGAGTTCAAACCAGATTAAACCACCATCAACCTGCCTAGTTTCTCGCTCCATCTGATGCATCCAACTCCGACCTTCTTCACCCCAGATATGGAACAAACAGTAGATATACGATTCCCCATCCACAATTTCTTCTAACCCAGAGGCCTCTTCTATGCACACTTCAAGAGCTATAGGCCAGGAAGGATCTTCACGTTTCAATACAAAGCCGTTGGCTTGGTGTTCCAAACTATACACTTCGGTAAGTTTTAATGAACTTGCCAAACGCTTCACAACTTCAGGTAAAATCACAGGCTCTGTTGCTCTGATTCCATATTCCCAGCCCATATGTACAACCTCCTTCAGACTTCGTTCGCTCCAGATTGTTGCTTTTGTCCATGTATTTGATGGATGGAACGATTCAACCACAACTCATACCAGTCCAGAAAATGCAGTCGATTCGTATTGCCCCAATACTGATCAGGATAAATTCCATTGCGGTTAGCCCGGTCATCAACCCAGATCTCTCCGTAGGAGGCTCCCTTAACAATTAGATTCATGGATATGCCACAACCAAAATCACTGATGCGCAGCATGCCTGCCGACCACTTTGGATCAAGATATTCATGTTCCAACGCTTCCCATTCCTCTTCTTCCTTGCTGTCTTCGAACCAGTCATAGTTCCAGTTCCATGATTCTGTGAATTGAAAAGGGTCCGAGATTGCATTCAGCTCATCATCATAACCAAGCACAGCGTATACGCCGTCATCCGGGTTTTCCAGACCATAATAAGGTCCTGCACCACCCGTTCCCATATGAAGAAGCCATGCCTTATACTCCTCCGGCAACTCAATTCGCCATTTCTGTTCAAATTGCGTGATATCCTCCTGCGTCCACACAGGCTCCATTTCATATTCATGGTTTTCTGCGCCAAACAGGTCCAGATCTGGGTCCAGGCTTCGAAGAGTGATCAACTTTTCACGCATACGTTCCAATTGCATCTTGTACATGGCTTCCCCATCTCCCTTAGCTACTCTATTACGTTTGTTCCACGGCATACCCGCGTTGCTGCAACTCATCCAGTGCTGCTGCCACATCTCGCTCAGGACACAACTGCTTAATCAGGCTGGCGGTCACCGGTTTTTCTGCATATACATCAGTTACGGCTTCCAAAGGCAGATCCGGAAAGTCATAGTACCCTTTGGCCCAGTCAACGTAATCTTCCGTGTTCTTCTCCAAATATCCCAGTAAAAATTCCGCACCACCTCTGGCATCCGCTTCGTCTTCCTCGGTCATCGCCAGCTGAATCCAGTTACCAACCTTCCATGACAAGTCGTTCCCTTCCTTCCATAGGCAAAAGGTCACATCCTCCATATCCAATGTTTCCTCATGATCTCGCAGAACAGTCATCAAGGCCTCTGGTACTTCATCGTACATGCCCGGGTAGATCTCACCATCCTCACGAGCATGCGGACTTAAAGGTGACTCATGATCAAATCCCTTGATCAACGTGCCTGAGTTCGTAAACAAGACATGCAGATGATCCCCTGCGCCGTTATTGATGTTTCCCCATGCCACACCTGGCTGAAGTTTATCTTCATATTGATGAACGCGTAGCCATTCTTCCTCCGAAAAGATGATATCCAAAGCAGCGAGTATTCTCATCCGTTTACGCAGGGCATCTGCATTCATCATTGTTATCTCGTTCCAATCCTGCATATGAATCCCTCCTGTTTGTATCTGTACACTATATCCGGATTAATTCATCCAGCGTGTTATTTCCCTGAATACTTGGTGTCATGACAATGGTGATCCGACTGGCTTCTCTGGAGACGTTACACGCATAATTTCCCGGCTTTAACTGAAACAGAACCCCTTCACACGTCTCATCCGGCTCCAATTCACCCCCAGTGACATCATCCGCCGCTCCCAGATAGACGTGCCCAGACGGAACTTGCAGATGATACACCTTTTCCCGTTCCGCTCCGTGATCTGGATCTGAATCCTCCTCTACATCCTCCAGGCTCCATTCCACCTCATACACTCCATCCGCACCCAGATTCAGGAACAGACAATGACCTGCATTCACCTCAGCCAGCTCATCCACTGGAATGGACCACCAGTCCGAAGTATCCTCGGCACGATGTTTTAACGCTGCCAGATCATACAGGCACAATGTTGCCGTATCTGTAACCATTTGAAATGTTCCTCTCATATTCACCCATCCCTTCTGTCTGATCCAGGTCTGAACTCAGAAATATATTCCATCATTATATCAAGCCTGATACACGTGTAAAAGGAACCCATGGACCATCTCTGCTTGCGTAACTCTTCATTTCTCGCTCCAAATGGTCGATATAAGCATAACTGACTTTTTTTGAACCTGATGGAGGAAGCCAAGCCATGTCAATTAACAATAGAAAAGAACCCTTTCGATACACATTGAAGGAACCGATCCACTTTGAGATCTATATTCTCAGCATCAACGGGGTTAACGCACCAGCCAAACCCATTCAGGCCGAACTCTGCGATATCAGTCGATCCGGCTGTCAGCTGTCATTTCCGCTATCCCTTCCTGTAGAGAACAACGATATTCGGATTGGAATGAATATGCTGCTCTTTGAAGACCCTCTATATATGGAAGGCACTCTCCGCTGGGGTCAAGAAAAAAATACCTCATGGCATTATGGTGTTCAACTCGAAATGCAGGATGGGAACCAGGACCGTCTCTCTAGAGAGATGCGAATGCTTGCAGGACAAGGCAAAATTATCGTGAAATAGTTAAATAGCCTGATAACAAAAAAAACAGCCCAATCAAATTGGACTGTCCCAAGATGAAACTCTTTATGCCGCTTTACTAACTGTCGCTGGTTGTTCCATTTTGGACCAGTTCACGGTTTTTTCAAGAACCAGTGAGACCAATACCCCAATGACGAGACCATTGCTTATGATCGGAATAAGATACATGGGCAAGGTTTGAAAGGCTTCAGCAGGAATATTCATGACAGCAACTCCCGTGAGGACCGGCAACGCTACACGATAGATCGTTTTAGAATTAAACGTTGTACCTTCAAGCGTTCTTAGTGCCGTGCCGAACATCTGAAGATAAGCCACAAACAGAACAGCACTGCCAACGCTTGGTGGTATTTGTGCAAAAAATGCTGTCACAGAAGGTGTAAGACCCATCATACATAACAACCCCGCTCCAATAATAAAGGCAGCACGACGCAGAATGCGAGTACTCTCCAGGAACCCGATTGAAGATGCAAATAAACCAAAGGGCAGCACACCCACACAGGATGACAACATCGTAAACAGACCCGTTAGTGCATAGGATCGCTGATATTGACGGCTTGTTGTCTCTGCCTGATATAGCTTCTCGACTGTGCTTAAGGTGGTGATCGAATTCGTCATATTCACCAGCCCTACGAAAAATGCAGTAATGACAATACCCGGTTCCCATCTGGGTGCTCCCCACGGAAACAGTTCGAGGCCTGCCGGGGCCTGATTAGGCTGTCCGCTATGTTGTCCAGGAAACAATAAACTATAAGCGATCCAGCCTGCCACAATCCCAATCAGGATCGCGTAGTTCCCCAGTTTCCCCCTACCCTTTAATTGAATCCATGCCACCAAAAATGCAATGACAACGGACAATGCGGCAACAGGCAGATCGAAACGACCAAACTCCGTATATCCAATCATACCTTTGAAAAAATTCATGGTTAATTGAATCGTCATTAGAAACAACATGGCACTCTTCACCATAGGTGTGAACAGCTTCTGCAGCACTTGCGCTGCCCCCAGCCAACCCAGAATCATCATGGTTAGTCCCGCTAACAGAAAACCTGCAGCCAGCCCACCGCCGATACGCTCCAGACTCATACCGGCCGATGAAGCAGATACCGTCAAACTTAGCGTTAATCCCCACCATAATCCTGATGGACCATCCATGACCGCATATCGATGGCCGAATACGGCTTGAAGGATACACACTGCTCCGGTAAGTATGAATGCGTGCTGCATCGAGGCAGCGATCGCATCCGGGGACAGATGAAAATTATGTCCAATGGATAGCGGAACAACAACGGTATTGGTAAACAGGAAGAAAAACCATTGTATACCTGCCAAAATCAGGGAAGATACGTCCTTCATATTCTTTTGTAAAAAATGCTCTTGATGTCTGTTCATTCGTTCGGAATATCCTTTCACTGTTCTGTATCATAAATGTATAAGTCTCTTCAGACTTGGGTTAATAGTCGTTCCATCTCGGCATATTGATGCCGGCTCGCATGTGCAAGCGGTATAATCCCGTCCCGATCCGCAATCTTTGGATCTGCACCATATTGCAAAAGCAAGGCAACAATCTGCTGATGACGCGGTCCACCATCTCCCAAAATGACTGCTTCCAGCAAGGCTGTCCAACCCAGGTTGTTGATATGATTCACATCCACATCGCTGCGTGTCAGCAGAAGCTCCACAATGTCCACATGGCCCCGATCCGCTGCTGGAATAAGGGCTGTACCGCCAAAACGATTCGTTAACCTTGTATCTGCGCCTGCTTCAACGGCCAGTTCGACCATGTCATACATACCCTCAGCACTCGCGTATAACAGCAGGTTGTCCAATCGTGCATCCCGAAGATTAATGTCGGCTCCGGCGTCCACTAGCATCCTTGCCGTGTCTATCTTGTTACCGTGCACCGCTGCCATCAGAGGTGTTCGCCCCAATGCATCCCGTTCATTCAACCGGCTGCCCTGTTGTGTGATAAATCGAATGACCTCATCAGTATGGCCCGCTAGAGCGGCATCATGTATTGTTCTAACCACGTTGTTTCATCCTCCAATTCAAGGTCTTTCTCGTGCAGCAATATTTATATGGAAACCAAGTCCCGTTAGTCAGGTATGCAAATCTAATGTATGGTAACATAAGATCGTAGTATATTAAAAATACATGTTTTGTTGGCTTTCCATACGAATTACATATACATCGCAGGCGAAGGAGAACAACCACTTGGATATCAAACAATGTCGCTATTTCATTGCCATTGCTGAGGAGAAACAGATTACAGCAGCAGCCCGGAGACTTCACATGGCTCAGCCGCCCTTAAGCCAGCAGCTTAAGTTAATGGAAGAAGAGCTTGGTGTGATTCTATTTGAACGCAAAGGGCGCATGATGGAGCTAACGCAGGCGGGTCGCAGCTTCTATGATTATGCGGTCACCTTGACCAAATATATGGAGGAAGCTCTAATGGAGATGCAAAGTTTCCGTCACGGCATACGGGGCAAACTCTCCATTGGCATTAATACCATATCTGATCGTCTGATCCCCCAAGCACTTCAGCAGTTCCGCACCACACATCCACAGGTTACTTATAAAATTCAGCAAAATGAGTCCGCACAATTATGCCGCCTTCTGGATGATGGCAAAGTCGAGCTCGCTTGTGTACGCATGCCTGTCCAGACCGAACGTTATGAAGTGCTGCACCTGCCACAGGAGCCGCTCTTCTACATTTCTTCAACACCGCTGGATAGCCCAACGGAGATGACCCCTGGAGCGGAGATGCGGACCTATTTCAAGCAGCTTACAGGTATCCCTCTACTGCTTCCAAGTACAGAAGGACTTGGTATGTTCGAGTTGATTCTGGACAAGTTCCGGGAGCATCAGGTTACCCCCTCCATCATGGGTGAGTGCTCAGACATTAATATGTTGCTGGAGCTGGTCCGACTCGGCTTCGCCAGTTCTATCGTGCCTCACACGGTACTACAGCTATATCACGAGCACCCATTTCACGTATATCGCATTCAGGATCAGCATTCCACGGTTGGTTCGGCACTGGTCTGGCTGCAGAACCGCTATCTGTCCAAGCCTGCACAACACTTTGTGCAATTGGTCCAGGGTATGCTTCCCGTGGTGTAAAAGGCTATAAGCAAAAAACAGCAGCTTTACCGGATTACATCCATTCCGGTAAAGCTGCTGTTTCATTTTTATGGTTAAGCTTTAGCTGTAAACAACAAGTCTTTTTCTTTGATCGTCGTGCGACCAGCAGACTCAATGGACTCATACTGGTGCATGTTTGTAATAATGACTGGTGTAATCGTTGTATAACCGGCTTTTTCGATCTGTTCCCGGTCAAACTCCATCAGTACATCACCTACGGCAACCTTCGCACCTGCTTGAACTTTAGGAGAGAAGAATTGACCTTTCAGTTTCACGGTATCAATCCCGATATGAATCAACATCTCTGCGCCTGTATCACTTACCAGACCAATGGCATGTCCACTCTTCGATAACGAGAACACGGTTCCGTTGATCGGAGATACGACGCGACCTTCAGATGGTTGAATCGCGAATCCTTTACCCATAATCTCTTCAGAGAACGCAGGGTCTGGCACTTCGCTCAGCGGTTTAACTTCACCTGTGATCGGGCTGAATACTTGCTCATCTTGTGCTTTTGCTTCTTCAGTTACAGCAGCAGAAGTTGTTGCTGCTGGTGTTGCCGGCTCTGCTGCTGGTGCAGCTACTGGCTCCGATGCATTTTCTTCTTGGAAGCCCAAGATATACGTAATGATTGCTGCCGCTACGATGGCAATCAAACCACCAACCAAAGCATAAATCAATGTGCTAATTGCTGGACTGACAAATGCCGCAATACTCGGCAGACCCGCAAGTCCTGTAATAACATACGATTTAACATTGAAGATCCCCATAAATGCACCTGCGATAGCTCCACCGATAAGCGCTGCAATAAATGGTTTTTTGAACTTCATGTTGATACCATACATCGCTGGTTCCGTAATCCCCATAATAGCCGTAAGACCTGTGGAGTAGGCAAGGGATTTGGTTTTGCTATTTCTCGATCTGAGACCTACACCAAATGCTGCACCACCTTGTGCCAAGTTAGCTGCAAACATCAGTGGAATAATAAAGTCGTAACCCAGTGTTGTCATTGAACCTACAACGATTGGCAGCAACGCATAGTGCATACCAGTAATGATAAGCAGTGACATCGTACCACCAATCAGAATACTTGCAAAGATGGACATGTTGTCGAACAACCATGAAATACCACCAGACAAACCATTACCAAGAACCGTACCCAATGGTCCAACAGTCATCAACGTCAGTGGAACCATAATTAACAGGGTAACTGTTGGAACAATGAGTAACTTAAGTGAAGCATGTACTACACGATCAACGGCTTTTTCTACATATGAAGCAATCCAAACTGCCAGAACAATCGGAATAACTGTAGAAGAATACGTTGCCGCTATGACTGTAATCCCCATAAAGGATGAGTTGTGACCATCGGCCAGCAATGCTGTAATGGTCGGGTGCATAATACCCGCAGCAAGCGCCGCAGCAATATACATATTACTACCCAGCTTACGTGCAGCACTAATCGCCAGAATGATTGGCAGGAAGTAGAATGCACCGTCACCGATTGCAGACAAAATGATGTAGGTCGAACTGGTATCGGACAACCATCCAACTGCGACAAGGATGGCCACGATCCCTTTGATCATACCTGCACCCGTAATCGCAGGCAGAATTGGTGTAAACATACCTGAGATGAAGTCGAACAGCGCACTTATTGGATTTCTCTTTTTCTTTTCTCCAGTTGAAGCACCGGATGAGGCATTATCTGCGGTTGGTGATTTGGACATGTTGCCAACGAGTGCGTTATACACGATAGGCACATCGTTACCAATGATAACCTGGAACTGTCCACCGTTCTCCATCACGCCCATAACGCCTGGTGTATTTTTCAGCGTCGCTTTGTCCGCTTTTTGGTTGTCATTCAGGTTAAATCTGAGTCTTGTCATACAGTGTGTGACTTGATCGATATTCTCTTCGCCACCAACAAGCTTCAAAATATCCTTGGACAATTGTTGTTTATCCATTGTGTTTTGCTCCTTTTATGTGTAATGAAGGTTAAAAAAAAACCTAAACACTGAATAATGACAAAGCAGAAAAGCTTATCATTATTCAACGTTTAGGTTTTGCCTTTTTAGCAGTAACAATCCCAACTTTATTCAATTGTTTGTTCATTTCTGACAACTCGTTCAATATGAATGGTCAGATACAGTATTTCTTCCTTGGACAACACCCGATTATAAATCTTACGCGTATAGTCACTGATCCTTACTGCACATGCATGTGCTTCCGGATACTGCTTGCTCACCAAGTCATGAAGCGGATTATCTTCTTCTTTATCTTCAATCGCCGTTCCTTGCAACACACGTTGGGCAAAGAACTTCAGATGAGTTAAAAATCGATAATAACTCAATGAATCTTCATCAAGTTCAATCACAAAGCTACGTCTTACGATGTTAAGTATGTCCTTAACAATGTTCGTAATACTGATCGTTTCCCTCATCTCACCGTTCATCTGGGCATTAACCAGATGCATTGCAATGAATGCGCATTCGTCTTCGGGTAGCAGGACCCCTAACGTTTCCTCAATAATCTGTAGCGCCTTGAGTCCAATGGCATATTCCTTCCGGTACATGCGCTTGATCTCCCAGAACAATGCGTTACGGATCTGCAATCCTTGACGATGTCGATCAATGGCAAAATGAATATGATCCGTCAGTGAAATGTAGATGCTTTCATGCAGCTTCTCACCTAGCACCGTCTCGGCATAACGGATAATCTCATCCGAGCACTCGACATATTCAACCGGGATATCAGACAGAAGTGTTTTAAGTTTCTGTGATACTTCCTTACTTTCAAGCGAGAATATTTTTTCGACGAGACTCTCGTCAATCGATTCACCAGTATGCTTTTTGAAGGCAATTCCACGTCCCATAACGACCAGTTCGTTTCCTCCCGGATCAATTACGGTAACTACGTTGTTGTTCAGCACCTTCTCAATTTTCATTTCTTCACATCACCTTGCACCGTCAAAGTAGTAAAAGGCAAAACCAAAGCAGGTCACGAAATATGCCCCGCTTCTGGTTTTGCCTGATTGAACAGTAACAATCCAGTATTCATTAGCCTTAGGCCCATCTTACCATATAATTATCCATATGACAATGTTTTTGTGAAAGCGGTTAATGTGCGTTAATGTGACATAAGAAGGTACTTGTACAACTATGCTTGCAGAACTAGTATTTACTCGTTGTTGTTCTTAAGACTTGCGCCATTTGTACTAATAACTTCCTTGTACCAATGGAATGATTTTTTCTTGTAACGATCCAATGTTCCTGAACCGTCATTGTTGCGGTCTACATAGATGAAACCATAACGTTTCTTCATCTCTGCTGTTGAAGCACTTACCAGGTCAATACAGCCCCATGACGTATAACCCATCACTTCTACGCCATCCTCAAGAGCTTCGCCCACCTGTACCAGATGGTCATTCAAGTATTGAATACGGTAATCATCGTTCACCGTTTTATTGCCATTTTCGTCGGTAATCAGCTCATCGACTGCACCCAGACCATTTTCGACAATAAACAATGGTTTTTGATAACGGTCCCAGTATTTGTTCAGGGTTACGCGCAGTCCTTGCGGATCAATCTGCCAGCCCCAATCACTCGCTTTCAGATAAGGGTTTTGCACACCCGCGAACAAGTTTCCTTTTCCTTCGATACGTTTCTCGGGATCACCTGTCTCACAGATACTTACATAATAACTGAACGAGATAAAGTCTACGGTATGCTTAAGAATTTCAGCATCGCCGTCTTCAAACTTGATATTGATATTATTCGCTTTGAAATAACGATTAATGTATTTCGGATAATAACCACGTGCATGGATATCAGCAAAGATATCATTGCGCTGTTCCGCATGCATCGCTGCAACCACATCATCCGGGTTCGGAGTCAACGGATACGTAGGCATGCTCAGTACCATACAGCCGATTTTGGCTTCAGGCATAATTTCATGACCCAGTTTCACAGCTAACGCACTGGCTACCAATTCATGATGGATCGCTTGGTACAGATCCTGTTTGGACAGTTCTACTTTTGGCGTATAGATGCCGCCGCTCATGAATGGCTCCTCCAGGATGGAGTTAATCTCATTGAATGTCAGCCAGTATTTTACTTTGCCTTTGAAACGGTTAAACAGCACTGTTACATAACGCTCGTAGAAATCGATCATTTTGCGGTTAACCCAGCCATCATACGTTTTGGACAAATGCAGCGGTGTCTCATAGTGAGAGATCGTTACGAGTGGTTCAATGCCGTATTTGTGGCACTCATCGAACAGGTCATCATAGAATTGCAGACCTTTCTCGTTTGGCTCCAATTCATCGCCTTTAGGGAAGATACGGGACCAAGCGATGGATGTACGGAATACTTTGAAGCCCATTTCAGCAAACAATTTAACATCCTCTTTGTAACGGTTGTAGAAATCGATACCGATCAGTTTCAGGTTATCTTCTGTAGGTGCTTCCGTTCTAGGCGTTGTAATCCCGTGTGGCATTACATCTTGAACAGACAGACCTTTGCCATCTGTATTATAAGCTCCTTCAAGTTGGTTGGCTGCTACAGCGCCGCCCCATAGGAAGTCTTTCGGAAATGGTGTAGTCATATCAATCATTCCTCTCTAATCAACGATATTTTCATTCTTTGTCTAAATGCACTACTCTATCCTTTGCCGACAGGAAAAAGCGGACAATCTCCAACTAAAAGGGCCATCAGGAATATTAGATTCCTTCCATGCCAACTTTCACGTTAGGTTTTGCCCGCTTTTTTATGCGGTAACAATCCTGGAAACGAGAATTCTACAGTTGCTCACCATTGCTGGAGATTACATTTTTGTACCAGTCGAATGAATCCTTTTTGGAACGTTTGAGTGTTCCGTTACCTTCGTCATCCAGATCCACGTAGATGAAACCATAACGTTTGGACATTTCGGAAGTGGACATACTCACAAGGTCAATCGGGCCCCATGCTGTAAATCCAATCAGATCCACACCATCTTTGATGGCTTCTTTCATTTGTTCGATGTGTTTTTTCAGGTAATCCACTCGATAGGAGTCATGGATAGAACCGTCTTCTTCAACACGGTCATATGCACCCAGACCATTTTCTACGATGAACAATGGTTTCTGGTAACGATCCCAGAAGTTGTTCAGGGTTACACGCAGACCGATCGGATCGATCTCCCAGCCCCAGTCGGATGCTTCCAGATAAGGGTTTTTCACGCCGCCAGTCAGGTTACCCGATGTTTCTTCCTTGTCTGCGGATGCAGATTTGGTTACGGACATGTAGTAACTGAAGGAGATGAAATCAACGGTATTGTTCAGCAAGATCTCATCATCGCCTGCTTCTTTTTGGATCACGATGTCGTTTTCTTCAAAATAACGAGCCATGTAGTTCGGGTATTTACCACGAGCATGCATGTCCGTGAAGAAGAGGTTGATCTGATTCTCGTGTTGAGCCAGACGAACATCTACCGGATTACATGTTGCTGCATAGGTTTCCATACGAGCAAGCATACAACCCACTTGGGAACCAGGGATAATCTCGTGAGCAAGCTTCGTAACCAATGCACTTGCTACAAATTGATGATGCAGCGCTTGATAAGTTGTTTGCAGTTTGTTGTCCACTTTATCGATCAGAATGCCGCCGCCAGTGTACGGGCTGAACAGCATGACGTTAATTTCATTAAACGTCAGCCAGTATTTCACTTTATTTTTATAACGGTTGAATACCGTTTCTGCATATCGAACATAGTGCTGGATTACTTCACGGCCAGCCCAGCCATTATATTTTTGCGTCAAGCCAAGCGGTGTCTCATAGTGAGACAGTGTAACGAGCGGCTCGATGCCATATTTCAACAATTCGTCAAATACTTCATCGTAGAATTTCAAGCCAGCTTCATTTGGCTCTTGATCATAACCGTTCGGGAAAATACGTGCCCAGTGAATGGACAAACGGAATACTTTGAAGCCCATTTCAGCGAACAATGCAATATCTTCTCTAAAGTGATGATAGAAATCGATACCAAAACGTTTCGGGAACCGTTCTTCGATTTTGCCGGAGAGGATCTCTTCGATTCGGGAAGAGGAAATTTCCATGGCATGTCCGCCTGTACGCTTCTCTTTCGGAACATGAGCGATCATGTCCGCTGTGGAGAGGCCTTTGCCGTCCTTATCGAATGCACCCTCCAATTGATTGGCAGCTGTAGCGCCGCCCCATAGGAAGTTTTCGGGGAATCCTTTTTTTGCCGTGGTCATGAACAACAACCTCTTTTCGAAATTTATTTTGGTTTTTCCAGGTAAAAAACTGTAATTCAGAGCAGAAAACAAGAAAAACCTAAACTCAAGGTAAAATAGCACCAAAAAAAGGGGCCTTCATTTCACCATCAGTTTAGGTTTTGCCTGTCTTCACAGTTACAATCCATCAAAAGATGTTATTGCATATTCTGTTGTGTTTGCTCTTGTGATGTAAGCGTAACATATCTATTTTGCAAAATCAACTTCACTAGATCATATGATCGTTCGCACATTCTCACCATCGAAAAATTAACGCGGCATACGCATAATGGCTGCCCTTAATGCCTGCGCTCCTTCCTCCGTCTTCAGGTAAGCAGCGGGACTTTTGTCCCCTAAAGCCGGGATATCTTTCGCCATCCATTCAAAAGCGTACTCCCCCATTTCACACAAAAGCACCCGACTTATATCTGCTGGAATTCCTTGTAATCGCGCACGTTCTACCCACGCGGGGTCCAACTTTTGTCCAAGTTCTTCAAACAGTTCGGAAAATGAGTCCCAGCTTACCTGATCAAACTCGCTTGAATAAATACCTTTCATACTCATGTAATTTCACTCCCCATATCGCCATTTGTAACCCTGTGGTCCTATTTAACACAATTCATCCTTAAGCCGCTTGAAACCACTTCTGTAACAGGTAGACTTAATTTTAAATGTTTTTCGGGGGAAAGAAAAGTCAAGGAGGATTCAATAATGACTCAGGAAGAAAACACATCTGGTTGGGATGCGATTGACAAAGTCGTCGGAGAACTGTATGGAGAACAGGATCCGAAGCATTATGGAACATCCATTCCTTATATGCTTGGAGGTCCCGATCCACTCGATGGCATTAGCGTGTATGCGGTGAACACACCTATGCCTCACTGGCATTTTGTCACCTATGGTTTCTCTGAATTATATGAAAAAGAGATGCAGGATGCATCCAAAAGCGGGTATGGATTCGAACTCACATTTCGTCTTACACGCACTGAAGAAGAAACTGAACCTCCAGCCTGGGCGCTGAATCTGTTACAGAATGTAGGACGATACGTGTTCAATAGCGGAAATATCTTTCAGCCAGGAGATTACATGGACGCCAATGGCCCCATCTGCCTGGAGTCCGATACTTTGCTGACTGCGCTCTCGTTTATAGAAGACCCGGATCTACCCGAGATCTCTACGCCTAATGGTTCAGTGCAATTTATTCAGATGGTTGGCATCACAGGTCGGGAACTGGAAATGATTCAAAGCTGGAATGCTCGTGGCTTTCTGTCTGCCTCCTCCATGTTCATGCCCAAATATGTGACGGATCTGATGAGAAATTCGTACGCAGATATTCCTTCGGTTATACAAGCGGTCGAGCATGGAATTGAACAGGACGGGTCCAGCACAGCGTTTTTATTCATACAACAACTGGGCTGGGAGTCTACTCGCAAAAAATTGCTGCAAAAAGCGGTTCCGGCCAAACTCCAGCTTGGAGCCAAACAAGCCGTATTAGTTGGCACCATCCTTCGTAGCCGAATTTCGAAAGGTGCCTCTCTATCCTTGATCGGACCTGATACTAATATTTTGTTCGAAGCGGGAGAACATCCAGCAGTAGTGGAGTCGGACAGACAAGTTACCCTGACGGTAAACAAACAAATAGTTGAAGAACTGGCAGAAAACCTTCGCCCGGTTGAAGGAACATTCGAGATAACTTCATTGGATCATCTTCTCGTTCAGATTGTTAAAACAGAAATCAAGGATCAGGAAGGACACGTCATTCAAACGATTGGATGAGAACATCATCAGATCTGATATAAGAACTACTTTTTTATTCAACAACTGTGCAGCAGTAAGGAGGAAACAACATGCCTGCCATTACATTTGCCACACGGCACGAAGAGTCCCCGACTTGCTCACATTCAGCAGGAACGGCTCCGTTCGATTATTTACCGAAATCCAGTCTGGATAGGCTTCGTAAAATCAATCATTTCCTGATTCATGCATTCCAGAACAGCATCTCGGTTATCCAAGAGAATTTAACGGGCACTTATCTTTTTCTACTCACAGATACCAACGGTGTGCTCCTCTCTATGAATTACAGTTCAGATCTTAAAGATGCAGTAGAACATTCCCCCATTCGTCCGGGCATGTTCTTCACTGCACAGAGCTGTGGTGTAAACGCCATATCTGTAACGATGGACAGCAACAAGCCTGTACTTCTGCTGCCCGAGCAGCATGAAAGTCCCTATTTTCAAAGCTGGCATTGCTACGCCTCCCCTCTGTCCATGGGATCGCAGCCTTTCGGTTATCTGGATGTGTCCACCATTAACGCGGATATGCAGGGCGAACTGATTGCTATTGCCAAGTTGATTCCTGCATATATGCAGAACAGTTACCAGAGTCAAAAGGCTGCTGAACCTTGTGAGAAACCAGCGGTGGAGTTCACCAAGCGTCAGTTAACCATTCTGGAAATGATAGCGGAAGGCCTCACCGTGAAAGCCATTGCATTGCAATTGAAAATCAAGGAATGCACCGTGAATCACCACAAAAAAGTGATCTTCAACAAATTAGGAGTGCAATCCAGCACAGAAGCTGTTTCAATTGCCAGTCGATTGTCTTATTTATAATGGACCCCTATAGATTCCTATAGGTAGTAAATGAGAACGTTTGTGCTACAATTTAGGAAACAGGTAACATGTAGAGAGAGAAAAACAAACACACACACATTTCAGGAGGGTAATATGACAATTCCAAAAAAAGTTTCTTTATTCGCCATGCTCATTATGATTATGCTGGTTGCCGCCGCTTGCGGCGACAAAGCAGATAACACAGCCGCAACAGAAGAGCCTACCCCGACAGAAACAACGACGGGTACTGATTCTGAACCAGCGAATACAGAAGAAACAGAGAACACAGAACCAGCAAGCGAAGAGTCCAAGGAAACTGATAATTCCCAAGACGTTGAGCTGGGGACTACGGAAAAAGGTTCTTACACCAATGACTATTTCGGCGTATCTCTGAAATTCCCGGAAGCATGGGAGTTCCAGGATGCTGCAGGCATGAATGAGCTGACAAGTGCTTCATCCGAAGCGATTGCTGGTGATGATGAAACGAAGAAAAAACAAATTGAGCTGTCCCAGACCAAAACATTGAATCTGCTTATGGCTTCAAAGTACCCATTGGACGGAGGTCAAGTTGGCCCATCCGCTATGGCCATTGCTGAGAAAGTAAGCTTGTTGCAAGGCATTCGTACAGGTAAAGACTATCTGGAAGCAACCAAAAAATTCATGGTGGATAGCCAGTTCCCTTACGATTATAAAGAAATGACAACGGAAACCATCGGTGGTAAAGAGATGGATCTGATGCAAATCACGATGGATCCAGGTGACGGTTCAACCGTTACTCAAGATTACTATAGTACAATTATTGAAGGATATGCTTTCAACTTCATCTTCACTTACATGGATGATAAGACCAAAGCCGAGATTGATACCATCAAAAAATCGGTTCAATTCAAATAATCGCTTTTGATTACTGCCATTATACGAAGATATAACTCAACCCCGATAACGATCTGTGGAGATCATCGTCGGGGTTCTTTTGTATTTGAAAAAGACTATATCTTGCACTAACTAACTAGATATTGCGACCCAATGTCCATCCGTGACTTCTACCCACTTGGAATGTTCCAGATTATAACGGTCCTCTACTTCAACATTTTCTCTTGTTGTTTCTTTGACAACATGTCTCTTTTTCTTCGCTTCTACCGCTGGGTCAGGCACAGGAATAGCAGACAGCAATGCCTTGGTGTAAGCATGTTGCGGGTTGGAGTAGAGTTCTTCACTCTCAGCCAGCTCCACAATTTTCCCATTATACATGACAGCCACTCGATCACTGATATGTTTAACCATGGACAAGTCATGCGCGATGAAGAGATACGTCAATCCGAGTCGCTGCTGTAACTCTTCAAGCAATTGTACGATCTGAGCCTGTATCGACACATCCAGTGCAGACAACGGCTCATCACATACGATGAATTCAGGTTCCACAGCCAGAGCTCGTGCAATACCGATCCGCTGTCTCTGTCCACCCGAGAATTCATGTGGATAACGCTGCGCATGGGTAGGATCAAGACCCACCATCTCCAGTAGTTCCTCCACCCGCTTCTCCCGCTGAGATGCTGTACCTGCAAGTTGATGAATATCAAGCGCTTCTCCAATGATATCCATAATCCTCATTTTGGGATTCAGAGATGCATAGGGGTCTTGGAAAATAATCTGCATATGTCTGCGCATCGTTTTCATCTCTGAAGCTGACAGACGATTGAGCGGGACTCCTTTAAACAGTACATCTCCACCTGTTGGCTCATGCAACCGCAGAATCGCACGCCCCGTGGTTGATTTTCCGCTGCCGGATTCCCCTACAACGCCGAGTGTCTCTCCTTGACGAATATGGAAACTGATATCATTCACAGCCTTTAAGGTATTGCCTTTCCCCAGATTAAAATGTTGTCTGAGTGATTTCACCTCAAGCAACGGCTGATCATCCTCAAGATCTCTCGGAACCAATGATGCCGGTTTCGGCTTTTTCTTCTGATCCAGACGTGGTAATGCATTCAGAAGTCTAATCGTATACGGATGTTTGGGATTAGCAAAAATCTCTGTCGTAGTCCCGGTTTCCACAATCTGTCCTTCTTTCATAACAACAACCCGATCACACATGCCTGCCACTACGCCCAGATCATGCGTGATCAGAATAATCGATGTACCCAGTTGGTCCTGCATATCTTTCATCAAATTCAGAATCTGAGCTTGAATTGTAACATCCAGTGCGGTTGTCGGCTCATCGGCAATGAGCAATTCAGGACGACAAGCAAGTGCAATACCAATCATGACCCGCTGGCGCATGCCTCCGGAGAATTCGTGCGGATACTGGTTGTAGCGTATTTCGCTGCTAGTTATCCCCACCCGCTCCATCATGGCAATCGCCTGTTTCTTGGCTTCCTTTTTGGACACCTTCTGGTGTTTGATGAGACTCTCGGAGATCTGTTTCCCCACTTTAATGGTCGGATTAAGAGAACTCATCGGGTCTTGAAAGATCATGCCAATATCACGCCCACGGATGCTCTCCATCTCTTTCTTCGTTTTATTGGCCAGGTCGACACCTTTAAATAGAATCTCTCCCTTTTTCATCTGTGAAGGCGGCGATGCAAGCAGCCTCATAATGGAACGTGCAGTTACACTTTTTCCACTTCCCGATTCTCCTACAATGCCCAGCGTCTCGCCTTTACGCACTTCAAAACTTACTTCTCGCACTGCCTGAAACTCACTCTCTCCAGAATGAAAAGAGACAGATAGATCATTAACTTTCAATAAAGGTTCCATGTTATCACCAGCTCTCATCCGTTTTTCACATTCACTCATCTCATATGTATACCATTTAATTCCTTGACAATTGTTTAGACCATAAATAATATATACTATATCAATCGGAATAATGCAATTTAAACCTGAATGAAAGGAGGCACGCTTGGTTTGAATCTTGCAGAAGGCAGCAGACTCTCGCGGTTGGTGCACAATTTAAGTTTTATTTATGGCAAAATGCTGCTTCATCCTTCCTACCGATATGTTCTGTTCATTCTTGGATTACCGATCAATCTGGTCGTGTTTCTAATATGGCGTTCGAATCGAAAAAATGATGGCTGGGTAGCTGCCAGGCAGGCAGCTGAGCAAGAACTGCTCGCTTCTTCCTACCGGAACAAGCTGAAGTTGGAAGTGGAAGAACAACTGCGTCGCAAACATCGTTTTTTCCAGCAGCAGGTCAATGAGGGAGAATTCAAGCGTCAGACCGAGGAATGGTTGGAAGAAAGTGTTCAGGCAGAGTTGAAGGAGCGGACATCCCGCATACTTCAGGAACAAGGAAATCAACGTCTTACAATGGCTGATACGTTCCACTCACTGATTAACAAACCATGGTTTTTCGCGATATCGATTATTCCCGGCTGTCTGATGTATGGCATCCTGTTTTTGTATGGAAATCCTTATCTAAAGTACATATTTGAAAGAATACTGATGACGGTATTTGTCATTCTGGGCGTAGCAACACTCGTATTTACGATTTTGTATCTGTCTCCGTTCAACCCGGCAGCCAACATTCTCGGAGAGACAGCAACGCAGGAACAGATTGCAGCATTCAATCAGGTGTATGGCTTGGATCAGCCTTATCTTACACAGCTCTGGAACAATATTAAGGGAGTTGCTCTCTTCGACCTTGGCAAGTCTTTTGCAGGAAATGAAGACGTAACAGCAACGATTGCAAGGAAGTTTCCGATTACATTGACCCTTGCGGTCATCTCCCTGCTGTTAGCACTTGTCATTGCATTACCCATCGGTATTATCTCAGCGATTAAGCCTAATTCATGGTTCGATTATACATTTATGTTTATCGCTCTGATTGGATTATCGATCCCGAATTTCTGGCAAGGACTTATTTTCATTCTGAACTTTTCGATCAAACTGCAGTGGCTTCCCGCCACCTTCAACCCGCAGAACTGGCTGTCGATCATTATGCCAACCATTGTGCTGGGGACGGGACTTACGGCTGCGGTGGCCCGGATGACCCGGTCTTCAACACTGGAAGTCATTCATGAGGATTATGTGATGACTGCCCGCGCCAAGGGGTTAAGCGAACGTCAGGTCATGCTGAAACATGCTGTACGTAATGCATTGATTCCAATTGTAACGGTGGTTGGACTTCAATTCGGAGCCATGTTAGGTGGGGCAGCGGTAACGGAGAAAGTGTTTAATATCAGCGGTCTCGGCAGCTACATTGTGGATAAACAATTTATCCCCGATATTCCGAGTATCATGGGCGGAGTAATCTACACAGCCATTACGATCTCCATTATCAATGTAGCGGTTGATCTGCTCTACGCTTTTATTGATCCAAGAGTGCGCTCCAAGATGAAACAATATTAAAGTGTGTTGAACTACCTCTTAAAGCAGGTGTATTATGACAAACTCGTCCTTAACACAAGAAATGCGTTTCCGGCTTAAGTCTTCTCGAGAATACAGTCAGGCAAGCTTCGCCTGGATCACGTCCCTTCTCTTGACTGCCTTGTTGCTGTTCAACAGTTATGACTGGAGCGGACAGACGTTCAAACCATTTCTGCTAACGATACTTGGGATCTATGTATTCTTCACACTGGTCCAAAGTGTCATCACCCTTCGGATTCGAAAAGACTTGATCCGTACAGGTACGGTCTCTGTTCTAACTCGCAGGTTAGCTTGGGTTCAGCTACTTGCCATCATTTCAGGCAATATATTTATCGTAACGGCAGCCTTTCATCTGATTCGAAAAGCGAGGAATGTGGAGTATACCTTTGCGGTGTATATGCTGTTAACTCAGCTGTTCGTCATCGGTGTATCCGCGTTAAATGTTTTCAAACCCTATGTGGCTGATCACTTTCTGCCAGCCATGGCGGTGCTCATATTTATTCTGATCATCGACCTGGTCGTACTGATTATCGTATCCCGATATAACGCGACCTCTATCCTCCCTCGCTGGATGATCGGTGTCAGTGTAATACTGATTCTGACCTCGATCACTGGTAATGTATTTGCACTATTGCTCGGCATTTCCATCATTGGACGCATTCGCAGACAGGGGAAACAAAAATCAAACTTCTGGAACGATCTGTGGGAGCGCCTTGCTCCGAATATGACTGCCATGTCCGGTTTGTTTTTTATCATTTTTCTGTTCTCGATATCGATCTGCAGTTTCTTCACCTTTGACTACAGCATGGCTGTGGAAAATAACTACTCGGCTCTGCTTCAACCGCCTTCCCTTGCGTATCCCTTGGGAACGGACGACTTCGGACGATGTTTATTTTCCCGGATTGTATTTGGTGCCCGGATCTCCTTGATCGTAGGTTGCATGTCGACGATCATTCCTGTATTGATCGGCGGAGTCCTCGGAGCATTCTCCGGCTTCTACGGAAGGCATACGGATAACATCATCATGCGGCTGCTGGATATTCTCTATGCCATTCCGGGAATTCTGCTCGCCATTGCCATTATTGCGGCGTTTGGAGCCAATACGGTCAATCTCATTCTGGCGCTGAGTCTGGGTTCAATTCCAACTTACGCCCGTACGATGAGAGCCAGTGTGCTCTATGTATCCACTTTTGAATTTGTGGAAGCTGCACGTGCACTGGGGTACAACAATCGTACAATTATTTTCAAACACATTATTCCCAACTCCCTTGCGCCCATGATTATCAAGTCCACACTCACGATTGGTGGAGCTGTTATCGCTACCAGCAGCTTGAGTTATCTGGGACTCGGCGTGGAGCCGCATATTCCGGAATGGGGTAACATTCTGAAGCTCGGCAGTACATACCTGGAGACCCACTCTTATCTGGCGATTTATCCAGGCTTGGCTATTATTCTGCTGGTCCTTTCGTTTAACTTCCTCGGTGACGGTCTGCGTGATGCGCTTGATCCCAAGCTGGAAAAGGCCTAAATGATTTGTTGAAATGAATGATATAGAAAAAAAGAATTCACACATCACACATTCAAGATATGGAGGGTAATCCCATGAAAAAACGTACACTGATCTCATTGCTATTAATTCTCGTCATTGTGATTTCCGGCTGCAGTGTAAAAACAAAAACCGAATCCCAGGCGGAGACCGCACCAGCGGATACAACAGAAACTGCACAAAAACCGGCTGACATTGAACTGCTCGCCATGAGTTCTTCCGAAAATGATGTAAACATTGTCCGCGACCAACTGACCAAAAACGGCTTCAATGTGAAGCTGAACCTGCAGCCGGATTACGGCAGCTTCAAATCTCAGCAGGATGCAGGGAATTATGACATTGCCTTGTCCAGCTGGACAACGGTAACGGGAAATCCCGATTATGCGGTACGTTCCCTTTTCAAAACAGGTGGAGATTACAGTATCCTTGCAGATGCGGAACTTGATAAACTCATCGATCAGGCAGCTACTCAAACTCCAGATGAGTACAAAGACACGTACAAACAATTGGAAGATCGCTTGGTAACGGATCAGGCGTATATCGCTCCTCTGTACATTTCCCTGAAAAGTCAGGCTGTGAACAAAGACATTCTGAATGTCGACACCGTTCGTCTCTCCAAATCCCGCGCCATGGCTTGGGAACCGATTGAGTTCAAGGACAGCTCCAAAAATGCCAAAGATCCGTTGATTCTGACGCAAAGTGCATCCGTACTGACTTCCCTTGATCCGATCAAAGGAAACGACGGTTCCATCAACCAGTTGAACACCAATATGTATGTACGTCTCGTTAACCTGACAGATGACGATCAGCTGACAGCAGAAGGATCACTGTCCCATAATTTCAGTATTGCTGAAGGTAATTCGGACTACTACTTCATTCTCAGAGACGATATCAACTTTGCGAAGATTGATAACAAAAAAGCTGTAGATACAGGAGAACGTGTCGGTGCAGATGATGTGATCTTCTCCCTGGATCGTGCTAAAAACAAAGATTCCGTTCCGGATCACCGGACATACAGTCTGCATGAACACATCAAAGAAGCTGAGGTTGTAACGGATCTGAGTGCATTGCAAAACGTTAAACAATCCAGTGGCAACGGCACAATCCTCGAAGCATTGGAACAAGGACTGGGCAGCAAAATTACCGAACTTGTGACTGACAAAACCAAAGCAGATAATAGTGCAGGTAAATATCAGGTCGTTAAACTGACAACAACTGAACCTTTCCCGCAAGTACTGAACTACCTGGCTCACCAATCTGCGGGTATCGTGTCCAAAAAACAGGTGGAGAGCATCAACACATATGATGTAGCTTCCTTTGACGTCAACAAAGATATTCCTTACGGTGATCAGAACACGGTGACTGAAGGCGCAGCATACAATAACACCCTTTATACTAGCGGACCTTATATTTTGTCTTATAAAAATGACTATGAAGCTGTATTCTTGCAAAATCCGGGATACCGCAAAGGCACTGAATATGCACCAAAAATTGCTCAGGTCAATGTCCGGTTCATCGCGGATGCAGACAGCGCCCTCTCTGCTCTTCGCAGCAGTGAAATCCACTTATACTACGGTGTACCTGAAACCAAGTATGACATCATCGAAAATGACAGCAAGCTGAAACTGCAAAGCATTCCAAGTAACGCCGTTTCTTATCTCTTGTTTAACACAGCCAATCGTGATGTTGCCAAGAGCAGCGACTTGAGAAAAGCAGTGCTTTACTCCATTAATCAGGATGAAATTTTGAGTTTCTACAAGAACAACAAACTCAAAGCATACTCTACAGTAAGCCCGCTCGTTCAGACCGGGAATGAATTAAAAGCTGATCCTGCAAAAGTAAAAGAATTCTTGAGTAACTACAACGCCTCCAAGTAAACGAATACCAAAAAGGCTGTCACTGGATCATCTACCGATCCTGGTGACAGCCTTTTGTTATTCTTCCAGCACACGGCAATCTGCCAGAACATCGGGATAATTTCGCATGCTGTCCGCATCAGTAATTTTGCGAATAACTTTGCACGGTACGCCTGCTGCAAATGAATGTGGTGGAATATCACGAGTCACGACACTCCCTGCTCCAATGACACATCCGTCTCCAATGGTTACGCCCCCGCACACTGTGACGTTTGCCGAGATCCATACATCGTTACCAATCGTGACAGGTTTGGCATAACATAGTGATTTCACATCACCGTTCTGGTCCACCATCTGTCTCCGCTCGCTGGCAATCATGGGGTGAATGGGGGTAACAATCGTAACGTTGGGTCCAAAACTGGTATAATCCCCGATTGTCACTTGTGCATCGTCTTGTATCGTCAGATTGTAATTACCGAAGAAGTGATCGCCTATCCGGGTATGCACACCATAATGAAAGAAGATGGGGCCTTGCATAAATCCACCTTCACCGATCTGCCCCAGTAGCTCTTGCAATATCTGATTCCTTTCCTCAGTCTGTTCTTCAAAGGTCTGACTGTAACGCTGACTGAGATTATGGGCCTGTTTTTTGATGCTCTTTAATTCCGGATCACTTGGACTAAACAACATGCCCTGCATGATTCTCTCTTCTTCACGCATCATGAATCCTCCTCTACAAGAGTTAGCTTATCAAATAAAAGCCACAGACATGGCCTGTGGAGTTATAGGGCTTCTGATAGAATGCCTGACTTCAACGCCTGAAGCACCATTCCTCGTAACCCAGCATCAAAATCATGTTGAAACGAGTCCTGATGTACAATCTCCGGCAATGATGGCATGGGATGATGCTTCCCGTACTGTTTCCACGCCAAATCCAGTTCTCCTCTCTCCACACGCTCCTGATAAATGACAATCTGGTGCGGGGCAACGACGGCATTAATCGTTTGCAGAATATGACATACCTGCACTACAAAATCATCTTTGCTCATGTCGCGTTTCCAATCAGGTGAATATGGAAGATACTTGATCTCACCAAACATCCCGTTTTTCCCCCGGATCATCTGTCCATTCAACATCATGCCCATACCCGGCGGGTATCGGTTCGGAAAATAAATTCCCGCTACACTCTGTTCCTTCATATCCGCATGCTGTGTACAGTATCCGCTAATCGCTGCATTAACATCATTCTCCACGAGAACGTTCAGTTGGAACTCGCTCTCGATCTCCCGTATCAGATGTGAGTGAATAAGCTCTTCATGGCTGCTCACCGTGATGTCCCCATCTACGGCTTGCCCCGGAATACCAATGCCGATCATATCAATGGAAGGATACTCCGTAATGAAACGCGCAATAAGTTGCAGCATATGCTGTTTATCAAAAGCAGGCAAGATGCTCTCTTCCTTCAGCACAACCTTATTCTCCAGATTCATGACCGTTGCCGAAATCAATTCCTGGCCTTTCATCTCTTTGATGTAAAGAACCAAAGCAAGCTTAAAGTTATAATTATATCGATATGCCTGAGCAGGACGACCGCCGTTAGAGGGAACCACTTTATCTTGGAACAACTCTCCGCCATCACATAATTCCTGAATCAGCGCATTAATGGTAACAACACTAAGATTGGTTAGTGAAGCTAATTGCGGTTTGGTCGCCGTCTCAATCTGCTGCATGACTTCACGCACATTATTCAAATTGATGTATTTCATCATTGTAGCGTTGGCTTTTTTCATAACCCTCTCGTTTCTACTCTGGTTCAATTGAGCCAAAGCAATGGTATGGATGTCATTTCACCCCATATCATAACATAATGCCTTACTCGAACACATGAGTTCCATCGTGCTGGCAATGGATTGAAATCGGCAGAGCTTCTTTGTTCACTCAAACAAATCATCCATTGACTTCACAGGTTTCACTTCAATTGGTTGCTTTGACAAGACCATACTGGCATAGGTACCTGCCCAAATTACAACTGCCATAATAACGTATACCATCTATACTTACCTCCCTGTTCCATGCGGATTACGATTTTGCGATACTTACCACATGTGACTATTCCTCTAGTTAATAAATATACTTTATAAAGTTTATATCTTAAGTATGCGAGGATAATAGTTCTTTGTCAATATGATTATCCGATTCCTTTTCAGTCCAAGAAACAAGTGGATAATATTACTACAACAACACATATCATCTCGATGCCCATAAAAATAGCTGCCGACAGAATCATTCAACGATTCTGTCGGCAGCCGTTTGTTCAATATACAAGCAGTTTATTTTGAATAGGTTCGCTGTACAGCAGGCAATAAGGTCACAACTTGAATACCCACTCCCCATGCAAAATAGACCAAGTGAATAATAGAGACATCCTGAATCCAGTACACCTGCGCCATAATCCAGATGATGAGAGCAAACCCCGTGTACAAGGAAAAAGTCCAAGCCCAGTAGCGGTCAGGATAGAGATTCAGTCTCTCACCCATCCCCCAATGAACGTAGCGAATGAGCGAAATAGCAATCATTGTAGGCATAACGCCAAGAACTAGCAATAGGATGATCCCCGGGAACAAAAAACTGGAAAACGGGGAATTCCCCAACAAAGATGCGGGCAAATTCACCATACTTCCGGATGGATCCATGATTAAAATGACGCCTCCAACAATCGCCCCAATCCCCAGCATTCCATGCATCAAAATGAGTAACCACGATCTGCCTATACGCTGCTTCATCATGAATTGCTCCTTCCGTTCCCTCGTTTCTCAACTTCATATATGGAGGATTATGCTTAAACCCTCTAATACCATTCTCACACATGCCACGTATTGTTCCTGTGCTTCTTTTCACTATATTGATCTCGAAAATCATTCGTAATGGAAAAACTTGATAAAAGAACGTACGTTCGGTATAATGAAATTATCCTGAATAAGCGAGAGGCAGATATGGACGACAAATTTATTAAGGAATTACGCGAGATTAGTCGGGATGACAGACGAAGATCGGAATTTATGATTCAAGGTTTGAAGGAAACACTGCAAGAACGCAAAGAAGAAGGCTTACTCAAGCGCTGGATACGGCGTAAGAAAACAGAGAAAAAAATCTCTCAAAGATTTAATCAAGATCCTCACTCGGATCAAAAGTAACAACATAAAAAGGAGGCGGAATACGCCTCCCTTGCTATTTACATAAGTAAATTATTTAGATTAGTTAGTTGTGAGTTAATCCATAAGTTTGCCATAATAGACATTATGCTTCCAATAGGTCACATACTAGCTGGACTTGGTCCCTGATAAGCTAACTTACCTGACTTTCTTATAAAGGGGTGAAAATATGACAAATACTTCGGGCTCAATATCAAAAAAGAAGGCGATAATTCTGGTGACAGGAATGTCAGGTACAGGTAAATCAACGGTTCTGGGCGAACTTGCTCATAGAGGGCATAGAGTTATCGACACCGATTATGATGGTTGGAGTGAGAATGTGGATGGTTCTGGGTGGTTATGGAACGAGAATCGAATTGATGAGCTGCTCACTGAACATAGCGAAGGTACTTTATTCATTTCGGGTTGTGTATCAAATCAGGGGAAGTTTTACCCAATGTTTGATGCAGTAGTGTTGTTAAGTGCCTCCCTCGAAGTAATCCTTGAACGTATAGCTTCCCGTAAGACGAACGATTATGGAAAAACTGTCGATCAACGTGAAGAAATTAAACAAAACGTCGCTAGTGTTGAGCCTCTCTTACGTGCTGGAGCTACTGTTGAGATTGATACCAGGAAGCCGCTGGATGAAGTTATAACCGAGCTTGAGCTCATTGCCAACTCCACTAGCTGATCACTTCTTCACACTTGTACATAACCGCCCAGTTCGACCAATTTAAGTACCTTGTTAAACTAAGCATCCAATCACAATGATCGGCTGCTTTCTTTGTTTCATTGAGTTAACGTTCCCCGTTAGCCCAATGAGTATCCTCCATTTAGTCGTTCAAAACTCATCGATCAACGAGATACCTTTAGTAATCCTCATTATACTATCTTGCAAGAAATCGCGGGTCCAATCATCTGGTTTGCTTAAATCCCAGCTCCGATGCATACCGACAACCACGATGATTTCGCGAAGTCTAAGGAATAGCTTCAACAAATCCTTCCAGTTGTCTGGCATTTGTCGACCATCCTCTATATAGCCTAGCTCGAAGTACTTTATGAAAAGTTCATACTGGTTCTTTCGTTCGAAATTCGAATCTTCTCCGAATACATATAGCAAGTAATACAGCTGGATAGCAATATCCTCGACATACCAACTGTACTGGCACTCGTCGAAGTCAAAGAGTGTTAATCCCCCAGCTTCATTGATCGTGAAGTTTCCCACATTAATATCTCCGTGGATCAAACCAAAATTATCTGCATTAACAGGCAGACTCGCCAATTGTACTTTAAGTTCCTCAAGAGCAACAAGGATTGGTTGAAGTTCTGACGGCAAATAATCCTCGGCTCGTAAGAGGTATTCATTAAACTCCCAAGTGTGCCTTTTGGAAATCGTAGGGTTGTAAAGCTTCGCTAATTCATGAAGTTTGCCCGTTATACGTCCACACTTTTCATAAAGTATAGAATTGCCTAGACATTCTGGATATCCGATTTTACGGCCTGGTGCATGTTTAAAGGAGGTTACGTAAAAATCCATTTTATTTCCTCGAACTAGTTCACAATACTCTCCATTAATTGAAGAAATCGGTTCTGACACTGCTATACCACTCTCTGAAAGATAATGAATCCAATCCATTTCTGCTACAAGTCCTTCCGCCGTGCGAAGAGTGCTCGGAGTGAAACGGAGAATATATTTCAATTCATTGCGATTATAGGAATATATAAAGTTTTGAAAACCTCCAATGAAAGTGAGTTCCTCTTGGCTGACCCCATAACGCGCGGCGCCTTCTGCAGCATGTTCGTCCAAGAACAATAATTTTATTTTTGGGTCCATTAGTTCTCCTTAGTAATAAAGATTAAATTATGGCCTAACTCGCTGTTGCCTAAATTTAATAAAATGAATGCCTGGTGACATACGAAAGCCCTACTTTCAAGATTTTTCTATTCCATAGCAATCATACTAATCCAACTTTTTACAGTCAACTAAAATGGTTGATCTATTGCGCTAACCTGCCCATTAGCTGAAAAACAGCCGACTATTTAGCCGGCTGTCTACTTGAGTATCATTCTGAGTTCTGTGCCTTATTTATCTATTTCAGCTTTTGATCTACGACGTTTTACGGCAGAATGGCAAAAGACCGGACTGGAAAACCAGAAGCTTTCTCCGCTTTGGGTACAATGTTGAAAATAACAGCGCCTTTAGCCGGCACCTGATCCAGGTTTGTTAACAGCTCGACCTGGTATGTATTCTGGGCAAGTACATAATATTCTGCCAGAAGTGCTCCATTCTTCTGATAATCTATGGCTGAATCCGTGTCAAAGGTTTCATGCCCAATGGCTTGTACTTTTCTCTCCTCAAATAAAAACATAAGTGCACTAACGGACCATCCAGGCGCATGACTGTTGCCCTCCGCATCCTTGTTATCAAATGCTTCATGGTTAGGCCAGCGTTTGCTCCAATCGGTACGTAAGGCTACGAAGCTTCCAGCTTCAATCACGCCATGCTCTCTTTCAAATGCAAGAATATGCTCCACATCCAGTGTGAAATCCGGATTGTTCTCTACTTCGGCGGACTGGTCAATGACCACAAGTGGCAATACCAGCTCCTTCAAACCTAGTTCATCCAGATACCGGGTATCCCGAACGAAGTGAATCGGGGCATCCAGATGTGTCCCGTATTGACCCGGGAACTTGAAGCTCTGAGCAAAGAAACCTTGATCGTGATCAAACAGGGTATCGAACTGTGCTGCCTCAAAAGCTGAAAAATGCGGAGAGCCCGGTCCAAACGTATGGGTCAGATCTACCCATTTCTTTTCTTTTAACAATTGAATGGCTTGAATGAGTTCGTTGGACATCCTTATCACCTCATGCACAAAATGGAATAAATTTCTCCTATTATATCTTATTCCACTGCAATTGGGGAGCAGTCCCTATATTGGTTCTTAGGGCTATAAATTTCAAATTTTAAAACTTCACTGACCGTAGTTGTCAGTGAAGTTTATTTATAATACAAGAGTAATCCATTCAATCATGAAAACAAAAGGAGCATGCATGATGCAAACGAAGAACGTATATCTATATGTATTTGATACGATGTCAGACTGGGAGGTAGGATATCTAACTGCTGAATTGAACTCGGGAAGGTATTTCAGGAAAGAGATCAAGCCTTTACAGGTCGTAACCGTAGGCGTGGATAAACATCCGGTAACTACCATGGGCGGATTGAACATCCTCCCCCATATTTCTATTGATGAATGTACATTGAAAGGTAACGATGTCATCATTCTTCCTGGAGGAAATACCTGGATGGACACCATCCATGATCCTTTATTAAAAAAAGTGACTGATGCTATAGAAAAAGGTACGGTTATTGCGGCAATTTGTGGTGCCACGGTTGGACTAGCAAAGAGGGGGTTACTGGACTCCATACAGCACACAAGCAATGATTTAGATTACTTGAAGATGATATGCCCAGATTATACTGGAGAAACCTATTATGTAACGGAGCCTGCAGTAACCGATGGAAATCTAGTTACTGCATCTGGAATAGCTCCGTTAGAATTTACGATGCATGTGTTGAAGCTGTTGAATGTCTTTGCACCAGAAACCTTACAGGCCTGGTACAATCTATATCAGACTCATGAGTCCAAATACTTCTACGAGTTAATGAATTCTATTGCACCTGAATAACCAGTTTCCCGCGGGTATGATGGGTTTCACTCTTCTCATGTGCTTCCCTTACTCCCTGTTGAGTTAGCGGGTGCGTTCCATCAATAACCGATTTGAGCTTGCCTTCCGCAGCCAGTTCAGCCAACTGATCCAGTTGATCCCCTTTGGGCTCCATCATGAAGACATTGGCCGTTACTCCAGCTTCCTTGGCAAGTTTCTCATCCGGTTGTACCACCAAGGATACCAGATGCCCGCCGGACTTCAACACCTTGAAGCTGTCGCGCTGAATATCACCGCCCATGGTGTCCAGTACAACATCATAACCGGAGAGAATCTCCGAGAAATCTTCTTTTTTATAGTTGATAAAATGATCCACACCCAACGAACGAAGCAACGCTTCGTTTGATTCACTTGCCGTGGAAGCCACTTCAGCGCCGAGGGACTTGGCGATCTGAATGGCATACGTTCCCACACCACCTGCACCAGCATGGATGAGTACCTTCTGCCCTTTGGCTAAACGTCCATGATCCACTAGGGCCTGCCAAGCCGTCATCGCAGCCAGCGGGATAGCTGCTGCTTCCTCAAAGCTTAATTTCTCCGGTATACGGGCAATAATGTCTGCATCGACGGCAACATATTCTGCATAGGTTCCGAATTGACGCGGACGTGCAAATACCCGATCTCCTTCTCTGAACCGCGTGACATTCGAGCCTGCTTCAGCCACAGTACCCGCAACATCGCCGCCCAGAATCAAGGGAAAATTCTCCGCTGCTTCTTTCATATAACCTTGTCTGATTTTGAAATCCACCGGATTAACCGACGTGGCATGTGTTCGGATCAGCACCTGATTGACTCCACACGCTGGCTTGGCTACTTCTTGTTCCTTCAATTGTTCCGCTCCACCAAATTCCTCAATCACAATTGCTTTCATTAGAGATCCCAGCCTTTCCATTGGATTAACGTTATGCTCTCTCTCCTTTCATTACCCTTTTCCCGCGGTCACTTGACCTATTCATTCCAAAAATCATAGCAATCTGGGATTCACGATCCAGTTCAACAATCGTGATATAATGTCGATTATCGATTATGTTAAATCTTAATCCAATACTGAATCCAATACTTGAACAAGCGAGGTAACGATATGGAAGTTGAAGTAAGTACATTACATGCATTTTCGGACAAGGCTCTTGGCGGAAACCCCGCAGGTGTTGTTTTACAAGCTACGCATTTGTCTGAATCCCAGATGCAGGAGGTTGCCCGACAAGTCGGGTTTTCAGAGACTGCATTTGTAATGCCATCGGATCAGGCTGATTTCAAAGTGCGTTTCTTCACTCCAAGTGATGAGGTCGATCTCTGTGGGCATGCCACGATTGCTTTATTTTATCTAATGAAGACACAGCAGCTCGTTGATGTTGGTACATACACATTGGAGACACTGGCGGGAATTCTTAAAGTCGTTATCGAAGTCAATGGAGAAGTCTATCTGTCACAGACATTGCCGGAGTTTGGGGAGATCGTGGACCGTCAGCAGATTGCCGACTCATTACGCATTTCTATGGAGGATTTACATTCCGAACTACCTGTACAGATTGTGTCTACCGGGTTACCCGATATCATGATAGCTGTTAAAAATGTTGATGTTCTAACCAAAATCGATCCTGACTTCCAGCGTATCGCTGAAATAAGCAAGACTCATCATGCCATAGGTTATCACGTGTTTACACTCGAATCAGATGCTGAGGACGTCCTGGCAGAATGCCGTAATTTTGCACCGCTTTATGATATACCGGAAGAGAGCGCGACGGGCACATCCAATGGTGCCATGCTCTGTTATTTATATCATTACAACCAGCTTACAGATCCTCATCATCACACGTATACGATCAGACAAGGGTACACCATGAACCGTCCCTCCGAGATCCGAGCCAGATTAACTTTGGACAGTTCCAATGAAATTACACAGATTCAGGTTGGCGGTAGTGCAATTCATATCAAAAACATTCAAATTCACCTCCCTTAATGGGAGGTGTTTTCCGTACTTAGGATATGTAAACTATCTTATGCGAAGCAGTGTAGTAGCCTGGCCTGTGGTCATCATTAAATTTGTTGTAAAAATCGTAGTACCGCTACCTCCAACTGGTTCAGTCCTGGCTGCTCTATAGGAAAATGGCCCGCACCCTCCAAAATGATGCATTCCTTATCGACCACCAGACGATCAAAAAAAGATTGGCTGAACCTGATCGGTGTCATGGGGTCCAGTTCAGGGTGAACCAACAGAACCGGACACTGGCTGAACTGTTCCGGACTTACCTCCGGTTTTTTATTAAGGAATGTTCTTAATAATTCCAACGGAATACGTGTATCTGCCGCTTGTGGATCATTCATGATAAGCCGGGTTAAGTCCTTGTTATTGGTAATCAGTTGCATTCGGGATACCTGCTTGACCGAAATACGTACATGATCCAGCAGACCTGGGAACAAATCCATCATCCGTTTTCCCGCCCGGCTTACCAGACGATTCGGTGCAAGCTGGTCACGCATTTCCGGATTACTCGTGTCTACAAATGTAGTTGCGATCAAACCCTTAACACGCTTGCTGCGTGCACTGGTGTGATAGGCAAGCATACCTCCGATGCTACTTCCCAATACAACGATTGGCTTGCCATCTTTTTTGTGTTCCCGTTCGATGAGTGACACAAGCAGCTCTATCCAAAGTTCGTAGTTAATACGTGTACCAAACATTGCGTAACTTAACCCATACGGCGGAAGATCTGGCGATACCACCTCGTATCCATGTCGCTGCAACATGCGGGCATACGGAGCGAGCAACCTGCCATTACCCCCCGCACCATGAATGAACAGAATCTTGATTGAAGACTCCGGTGCAGGCAAGCGATCGATATGCAGATGAACCCCATTTGACTCCCACCATTCTTCCTCAGGAGCTGTATGCTCTCCTAACCTCACTTCTTCCGGGAAAAAGCCCTGATACTGTTTCCAATAGGGATGTGTTGTCTGATATGAAGGCAAACTTTTTTTCATACGGTACATTCTCCTCTTTTCGTATACAAAAAAAAGCCGTACAGTGTACGACTTTTCGTTAAGAATACGTCTATGACCATACTTCTTTTTATAACACCTTCCGTATATCTGTCAATCGGGAAACTGTACATTGCCCGGTACGATATATGCACCGCCTGACCCATCATTAGGCAGAGCCGGGATCGTGTCATTTAATATCTGACCGCGAATATCGGTAATACGAACGTTTAGTTTTTCTTTGCCCAGTCCAGTTCCGAGGAAATGATTATAGTCTTGCTTTTCAAGATTGAGCCACGTACCATCCTTCTGTTTCACTTCGAACTTCAGCACCGGATATTTGTGATTACGAACCTGAATGGCTGCCCACCACTGACTGCTGCCTTCCTTGATCCGATAGGAGACGTTGCCTTGAATTGGGGCTTTGACCACTTTCCAACTGATATTGATTTTGCCTGCCTTTGGGTCACCAATCAGATTAAAGGCATTCGGTGAGAGATCCAGCGCTCCGCTGGCGCCCTCTGGATAGAGGTCTGTTACATAGACGGTTGTTTTGCCTTTAGGACCCTGCACCTCGAGATAGGCTCCCGCTAAAGCGGCTTTGACACCGTTATAATTGAGTTGGAACGGATTAAGTGCAGTAATTTTCATGTCCGCCGGGATGGGATCAAGCAACGCCGCACCTCCCGAGTAGCCTGAGCCTGTATACGTCGCGTAACCCTGATATGTATCGTTCCATGCAGCAGATGCTGGTAGAGCAAATAATACGAGACTGAGCAACATCCCTGTACCGGCCCATTTTAACCGTTGAAATCTACTTTTCTTGTTCATGAGCTATTCCTCCTCGTCCGTTCTCGTGTAAAATATCCATTCAACTGCTAGATTTGAATATAACATTATTTTACATAATAACTGTTTATTTTCAATCCCTCTCTACCAAATCACAACTATAGTCCTGCCCGTGGACTTGAACATTCACGACCACGCACAAGATATGGATACATACCATAATTTGGTGAAATTGATATAATAACAAGCCTGTATTGGATGGGTTCCCAGTAATAAAAAAACGTCACACCCCGGAGTAATTTCGCTCTCCGAATGGTGTGACGCCTATTAAACACTACGGTCAGAATACCCGGTCTGTCCAAGGACAGTCAGCATTTGACTCAACCCGTTTCCCTTCGTTTCATCCGCTTCCTTAGCCGCGCATACTGAGCATAGATCCGCGGAGATTCTTTTGTCAGGATAGGCCCCAGCACAGCCAGAATTAACACATACAACACGGCAAACGATTGGATGGATGCCATGAGCCCTCCCGCCTTGCCGATGTTCGCCATGATAATGGAGAATTCGCCCCGCGAGACCAGGGTAAAGCCCACATTCAACGAGGCCTTAGGGCTCATTCCAGCCAGTCTGCCAGCGATCATACCTGCACCATAGTTACTGGCGATCGTCAGAATAACAGCAATAATCGTCATGCCAACAGCTCCGCCAAGTGAAGACGGCTCGATGGTTAGGCCAAAACTGAAGAAGAAAATTGCACCAAAAAAATCTTTGAAAGGCATGATCTGATGTTCAATCCGACTGACATGTCTTGATTCGCCCAGCACAAGACCCATCATCAATGCTCCAATGGCTTCTGCTACATGCAGTGTCTCCGAGAAACCAGCCACCAGGAAGAGCAGTGTCATGACGGTAAGCAGGAACAACTCTGATGACTTGATATTCAGTGCTTTATCAATATATTTGATGCTTTTCCTGCCAATAATCAGGAACAGCACAATAAACAGCAGGGCAGACAGCGATACCAGCAGAACACTTAAGAAGGAAGTTGCCCCGCTGAGCACAAGCCCGGTCAGGATGGAGATATGAATCGCGATGAATAAATCATCAAACATGATCATGCCCATAATAATCTCTGTTTCAGGGTTTGCTGTGCGTTTCAGATCAACGAGCACTTTAGCTACAATGGCTGTAGAAGAGCTGGTCATGATCCCACAGACAACGAGAGTCTCCTGAAGGGGCAGATCCATGAACCACCCCAACAGTAATCCAGAGACAAAATTAAGCCCTACGTAGAACATGCCTCCGGTCAGAATGGCTTTACCAGACTTTAATAGACGGGAAACCGAGAACTCCAGCCCCAGGTAAAATAGCAAAAACAAAATGCCAAGCCTGCCCATAAATTCAATAAAGGTCGAACTTTCGATAAAACGTAAATCCACTATGCCGATCTGTGGTGCATGTGGTCCAACAGCCATACCAATCAAAATATAGAAAGGAATGACCGAAAATCGTAATCGTGAAGATATCAGCCCAGTAAGTGTAATCAGCGCAACGGCAATTCCCACTTCAAATATGAGCATATCCATAGGCTAAGTCCGTCCATCAGTCAACAATTGTTTGAGCTGTTTGATCTGATTCCGTTCACCAGCAACTACAATGGTAGCTCCAGCGGTAAAAGCATAATCCGGGCCTGGATTAAAATGCTTCTCCTTATCCTTGGTCACAACAGCAAGAATAACAGCGCCCGTAGCCTGACGGATGTCCAGTTCACCAATCGTCATGCCTACGCTTGCTGCGTGGGGTTCAATTCGTAACCATTCGATTAACAATCCTTCAAGCATCACTTCACGCTCATCCTGGAACTTCGGTTTATAGGTCATACCACCAACGATGGCGGCTACCGCCCGGGCTTCATCATCGTCCAAGGTGACAAGAGATACCATATCCCCCACCTCTTCAGGCGTATCCCCTGCCTCCATATGGAACAGGTCACGACGCTCGTCGTTATGAATCACAATGACCAAGTGCTCACCACTACGGGTATGCAGCCAGTATTTACGTCCGATCCCTGGTAAGTCTGTCTCTTTAAAGTGCATGATCTGCACCCCCTAAGGCCGACCCGTTCAAGGTTTCGCTTCTCAGCTCAATCCCCGTAATGCGTATCCTCATGGAACCTGATGGTGTATGAACAGACCTAACTTCCCCTTTACTGCCAAGCAGTAATTGACTCCCTACGGGAGAGAGAAAAGAAATCCGACCCTCATCTGGGTCCGTATCTTCTGGCATGACAATCATGAACGAATCTGACGTATGAAAATCGAGATATTCAAAATCAATATGACTGCCGATCAATACAGCCGAGTCCAGATCTTCATCAGGGCCCAGAAGCAGTTTTTCCACAAACTCCGTATATGCCGACAGTTGTTTTTCCAATTGTATCCGCTCTGGATCACGCACGTCGAAATAGGCGTCGAGAAATGTTCTTTTCTCTTCACCGAATGTAAATAGCTGGCTCACCAGCTTCTCTCTGCAATTATGGCGGGAAGTCCTATGGTTCATAATAGATTTCACCCCCTATACAAGCCTTGTTCTCCATGTTGATTGGCATGTTTCTCTTCATCATCTTGTTGTCCTCCTTCTGATTGTTAAAAGACCCCGGGATACGAGACCTTCTTACCATCTTACCAAAACTAATATTTTAATCCAGTATATTCGTCTAACTTGCTGTTTTATTATCATATGTGGTCATATCTTCCATTTAATAACTGAATTCTTCACATCATGTGGTAGATCCATAGAACATTTTAATTACTGCATAAAAAACATTTTATGGTTTTTTATCTCGTATTTTTATTTGCTTTACTGTATATTTAACTACAAACTTTTATTCAATTTATGCAAATAAGCATCTGAAGACTTTAACACAATAAAGGAGTGCATTGAAAAAGTGTCCACGATAACAAAAGAAACTACAGAGTCCGTTCAAGTTACTGCCGCAGAATATGTTCATGCCGTTTATGAGTCGGTTGTCGCCAGAAATCCGCATGAAGACGAGTTCCATCAAGCTGTCAAAGAAATTCTGGATTCCCTTATTCCTGTGATTGAAGCACATCCCAAATACAGGAACCATAGTCTGCTGGAACAGCTTGTTGAGCCCGAACGTGTAATCACATTCCGTGTCCCATGGGTAGATGATCAGGGCAAAGTTCAGGTTAACCGTGGATTCCGGGTGCAATTCAACAGTGCCATTGGTCCTTACAAAGGCGGACTTCGCTTCCACCCTTCTGTATACTCGGGCATCATCAAGTTCCTTGGTTTTGAACAGATCTTCAAAAATGCGTTGACCGGTCTGCCCATTGGCGGTGGTAAAGGCGGTTCTGACTTCGATCCCAAAGGAAAATCGGATCTGGAAGTTATGCGTTTCACGCAAAGCTTCATGACAGAGCTGTACAAATATATCGGTTCCGATACGGATGTACCGGCAGGTGACATTGGTGTAGGCGCAAGGGAAATCGGTTACATGTTCGGTCAATACAAACGTATCCATGGCGGGCATGAAGCAGGCGTATTGACAGGTAAAGGACTGCTGTACGGAGGAAGCTTGGCACGTAAGGAAGCGACTGGCTTCGGCTGTGTGTACTTCGTTAAGGAGATGTTACAATCCAAGGGGCTTAGCTTCCAAGACAGCACAGTCGTTGTCTCTGGCTCTGGTAATGTGTCCATCTATGCCATTCAGAAGGCACAGGAGCTTGGAGCTACAGTCGTGGCGTGTAGTGACTCAGGTGGCTACATACACGATCCACAAGGCATCAACCTGGATACCGTGAAACGTCTGAAAGAGGTTGATCGTCTTCGCATCAGCGAATACATCAAAGAACATCCGCATGCTACATATACCGAAGGCTGTGAAGGCATCTGGTCTATTCCTTGTGATATTGCTCTTCCATGTGCAACGCAAAACGAGATCGATGAAGAAGCTGCTGCCCTGCTGGTTAAAGGTGGCGTGAAGGCCATTGGCGAAGGCGCAAATATGCCTTCCACCCTGGCTGCCATTGACGTCTTCCACGGCGCAGGTGTGCTGTTCGGTCCAGCCAAAGCGGCTAATGCCGGCGGTGTAGCCGTGTCTGCTCTTGAAATGTCACAGAACAGCATGCGGTTGTCCTGGTCATTTGAAGAAGTAGACGCCAAGCTGCATGACATCATGAAGAACATCTACACCAGTTGTGTAGAAGCTGCTGAAGAGTATGGCTGTGAAGGCAACCTCGTAGCCGGAGCGAATATCGCCGGTTTCCTCAAGGTAGCGGATTCCATGATCGCTCAAGGTGTAGTTTAAGTTAAATACAGAATAACATGGAGAGATACCTGAATAACGGTAGGTTTCTCCACAATCGAAGGGCGTTCCTATTCACTTGAGGAACGCCCTTTTTTCCTTGTTTTCAATTGCTCTAATCGCAGGGCAATGGTAAAGTGTTACTGACGTAATTCCATCTATTTGTACTATTATAAGGAAGTGTTTACATTGTCTAACCAACCATATGCCAGCACTGCGAGTCCGCATCTGAGCGCAGACTGTGAGCAATGTTTTGGGCTGTGCTGTGTTGCCTTGCCCTACGGCAAGTCATCTGACTTTGCTTTTGAAAAGGCTAGCGGTACCCCCTGTCCCAATCTGCGCACGGACAATCGCTGCGGTATCCATACACAGCTTCGGCAGAAAGGGTTCAAAGGCTGTACGGTGTATGACTGTTTCGGAGCTGGACAAAAGCTGTCTCAAGTAACATACGCGGGTAAGGATTGGCGAGATCATCCGGAGTCTGCAAGCGAGATGTTTGATTGTCTGCCTGCCTTGCGACAACTCCATGAGTTGCTCAGTTATATGAAGGAAATGATGATGAGACCGGAAACGTCATCCCTTCACTCCGCATTCAGTGAGTTATATGAGGAGATTGAGCGCTTGAGTAATCTGGAGCCTGCGGCCCTCCTACGTCTGGACATCGCCGATTATCGGTCCACGGTGAATCAACTCTTGGTTCAGGCAAGTGAGATGGTACGCGCGCATGTGCCATCTACCTCTCAAGGACAAGGGAAGTCGAAGAAGAGCAAAAAACGTACCGGAAGTGACTTTTTTGGTGCCAACTTAAAAGGGGCTGACCTGCGGGGCGCAAGCTTCCGAGGGGCTTTAATGATCGCAGCCAACCTTCAACATGCAGATATACGAAATGCCGATTGGATTGGCGCGGACTTGCGGGATACGGATCTGGGCGGTGCAGACCTGCGAGGTGGCATCTTCCTCACGCAATCGCAGATTAATGCAGCGAAAGGTAATGTGAATACCAAGTTGCCGAATCATCTCAACATTCCCTCACACTGGGTGTAGGGTGCCATTTCCGCAAGAGCACGAGCAAAAATACAGGCAGGAATGTACCTGCTAATTCATATGAATGTATGAATCGGATACCGCAATAGTAAAAAAACAGCTCGTCCTTTATATCCAAGGACGAGCTGTTTGTTATTGAAACTATAGGAATCAGAATTATAACAAGTCGCGGCGAAGATCTTCAGCCGATTTCGGAGACAAGTGACCAAGCGGAATATCAAATACCGTTTTCGCTCCCTTATGTCCTTCCATGCTCAAGCGTTGTGCGGCTCTTGCATACGCAACAAGTACACTCGCTGTAAATTCAGGATTGCTGTCGAGTTTCAGACCGAATTCAATAATTTGCTTTTGACCGGCACCTGTAACTCCACTGCGAATTACAAATCCACCATGCGGCATGCCTTCATGCTCGGATTTCAATTCTTCTTCGGTAATGAATGTTACCGTTGTATCGTAATCTGCAAAGTAGTTAGGCATCGACACAATCGTTTCACGGATCTCATCCTGATTAGCACCATCTTCTGCTACTACATAACATTGACGCAGATGTTTCTCGCGTGTAGACAGCTCTGGTGTCTCCCCTGCACGAATGCGGTTGATTACCTCTTCAACAGGTACAGTATACTGTACACCCGCCTTAACGCCTGGAACACGACGAATGGCATCAGAGTGGCCCTGACTCACACCTTTGCCCCAGAACGTGTACTCTTTTCCTTCTGGTAGGATGGACTGTGCAAGTAGACGGTTCATCGAGAACAAGCCTGGGTCCCAACCTGTGGAAATGACACTTACGTGACCGCCTTGCTCTGCCGCAGCATTCACTTCTTTGTAGAATTCAGGAATCTTCGCATGTGTATCGAAGCTATCTACCGTATTGAACAACTTGGCAATAGCTGGTGTCTGCTCTGGAAGGTCCGTTGCAGAACCACCACAGAGGATCATAACATCGATCTTGCCTATGTATTGCTCCGCTGCAGAGATATGCTCAAAACGTACTTCTGTGCTTTCAGCAACCATCTGTTCTGGATTACGACGTGTAAACACAGCAATCAGTTCCAGATCCTCGTTCTGGGAAATGGCTTTCTCTACACCTTTACCCAAGTTACCGTAACCAACAATACCCACTCTAATCATGTTCAATCCTCTCCTGTCTTCTTCTATAGTTGTCTATTAATCTATTATAATGATATAACATACCATGTAACCTGTCAGGTTTCCAGTTCGAAATAAAAATACCTTGCAGCGGTGCAGCAATAATGCGGCTCCGCATGCAAGGTAGTATGGTGTTCATTCGTTATTTTAGGAAGAAAGAAAGCAGGAACGAACAATAACCCTTATCTTGTATTTATGATTCTGTCCAGGTCAACGTCAGTTCAATGACGCCTTCCTGCCCTGCCAATGTTCCTCCAATCAGGGACCAGACATCCTGCGTATCCGGGTCAGTTCCCTGAATAATAATATTTTTGTCATCGATCGTCTGACCCGCATCCGTCAACTTTTTGGCGTTGAAGTAATCTTTATACAGCTGGGATACGGTTTTCATATCTTGTTCAGTGGAGAAAATCACTATGGCTGATTGCTTGCCTTCGTTCTCACCCGAATTGGCTAAACGAATCGTTGCATCTTCCGGCAATGGGAAATCAGTTGGCAAGTTCTCCGGCAACTCGTTACTTCCAGCAGTCGTACCTTCCGTCTCGGTCACTCCACTTGATGTTGCTTCGCTTGCACCTTCATTAGTCGCTTGTTCACCAGTTCCGGAGGAAACTTTGGTATCCACCTTCTCCGTTTCACCTGTCGGTTCGTCTGCTGCACTGCTGCAAGCACTCAAGGCCACCATCATCGCCAGTGCCGCACAGACTAATACATAATTCCTTCTCTTCACCATCCGTTATCACTCCTTCTTCTTCGTTTTAAGTGCTAATCTCGCTCAACCGACTGGATTACAGGCACCGCATGAACATTATTCTTGACCCATATCACAGATACAGATAATACACTTAAAGACAATAGACAACTGGCTACGAGAATGGAGAGGAACCGGGTAATCACTCTAAACTCTTTCATCCATCCCTCCTCCTCATCCTGTTCATCATGTGTTTGTGGGATCATCTTACTCATAAGTCACTGGACGTTGTCACTAATTTCATAATTTCGGCGGCAACAATATCCGGCTGACTTCTGTGGATACTGTGTTTCGCGTGTGGAACCGTCAGCTGTGTTCCGTGTGTTGACCATGAAGCAAAACCCGCTTGATCGGCCTGCCATGCCTGACTGTCCTCATCCGACTCCTCCGAACCGGCTGTGAGGATCGTCAAGGGAAAGCCAAACTGCGTTTTGTTCTCAAGCACACACGCAGCATTTGTTCTGGAATTCCGAACCTCTTCCATGACATTATCATTGTACGCATGTCTCAGCGTGGATATCGTGACGGCTTTTTTCATCGGTTCCGTTACCAGTTTTGGGTCTATGACCAGAGATGCCATCATGTGATCCGACTGCAGCAATGTTCGTGCAATGCCTGTTTTCACCAGAAAACGGGACCAATCCATCATCCATTCTGGTGTATTCAGGTCTGTACGACTGTAATACTCCGGGCTTCCGCCATCAATCATGACCATGCCAGCTACCTCATCAGGATACCTTTGCGCGAACCGTAGTGTCTCCAGCGCACCCAGGGAGTGACCGACCATGATGTAAGGTGGACGTTGACCGGATGTCCGCAGTAATTGGTGGATCTCTTCCGAGATGGTGTCGACATCACGAGGTTCATCCGTATAATCGCTGTATCCATACCCGAACCGATCATATACCGCAATTTTCACCTGTGATTTCAACTTGTCATATAGCGGACTGAAATCCACATACGGATTGGGTGTACCCCAGCCTGAGGCAAATACCACCGTGACCTCTCCTTTGCCAGCGGTGTAGAGGTGCATGTTGCGACCACTCACCTCATAATACTTGCCTGGCGGAGGATAAGACTTCATATCCTGCGTGGATTGATACGCTTCGTACGCTGTACCTGCCAGCAGCAAAAGTCCTGTGGCAAGCATGATGCCTCCCAACACCTTTAACCCTCTCCGTAACCCCTTCTTCATCTTCTCTACCCCTTACCCCAAAGGTTCATCTATATATGTATGCTTCAATCGTACCCAAGAAATAGCAGGATTGAAACAATCCCGAGTCCAGTCCTTTCCCCAACCAAAGTCCAGTCTCATTCCCCTACCTATGACACAAAGAAACTGCAAATTTCCCATTAAGGAAACTTGCAGTTCATTTAAACTTGGATTCTAAAATTCATACCTCAATCTATCTCACGATGATCCTTACCTATAGTTGCAATGTAAGACCCACCGGGCAATGATCACTGCCCATCACATGGCAGTCGATATGTGCATCTGCCACCTTCGGTGCCAATTGATTGGATACGAGAAAATAATCAATGCGCCAGCCCACATTCCGTTCTCTGACTTTTGGCATATAAGACCACCAGCTGTACACATCCGTACGATCCGGGTACAGATGGCGGAAGCTGTCCACATAACCAGAAGCAAGCAAATCGGTCATCTTGCTACGCTCTTCCAGCGTAAATCCCGAGTTGCCCAGATTGGGCTTTGGATTCTTCAGATCAATCTCCTGATGAGCCACATTCAGATCACCACAGACGATAACCGGCTTGACCTGCTCCAGCTGCAGGATATATCCCCGGAATCGGTCCTCCCATTCCAGACGGTAAGGCAGTCGGGTCAGATCCCGCTTCGCGTTAGGTGTATAAACGTTCACCAGATAAAAATCATCATACTCCAGTGTAATCATCCGGCCTTCCGGTTCACTGTCTTCCTCCATCCCGTAACGAACGGATATAGGCTTGATGCGGCTAAATACAGCCGTACCGGAATATCCTTTTTTGATCGCATAATTCCAATATTGATAAACATCTTCCCCCAGGTCCATCTCAATCTGTCCGGCTTGCAATTTGGTCTCCTGAAGGCAGAAAATGTCCGCCTGACTCTCCTGATAATAATCCATAAATCCTTTGGTCACACATGCCCTTAAGCCATTCACATTCCAGGACACCAGCTTCATATCCTCATCTCCTCACATCTCTCCAATATAGCACGGGCGAATTCAGGAGGACAAGGTTCACGACATGGAAATGAGATGAAGTTCGCTCAGAGCAAGTTATCAGCTAGGACAATCTGCCAAATCAGATATGGACAATACACCCCTCCACGAGGGGTAAAATGAAAAAGACCGGAGCAGTATCCGGTCTTCATTCGGCCGCAGGGAAGTGCGGCCTTTTGCCTTAGTGCAATCCTTATGGGGCTAGCTTGACTATATTTCACTTCGTAACTTGGAGAACACCGCAAGGTCAATATATCTGCCTTTCTCAAACTCATGTTGCCGCAGTACACCTTCCTGTTGAAAACCAAGTTTGTGTAACAGGCGAATTGACGCCTCGTTCTCCGGTTCAACCTTCGCTTCAATCTTGTTGAGCTGCATATTTGTGAATCCAAAATGTAACACAGCATGTGCCACTTCCGTCATCACACCGCGGCCCCAGAAAGAGGAACGCAAGTCGTATCCAATCTCTGCACGGTTATGTACATCTTCATAGTTCAGGAACCCACAGGTTCCGATCACTTTACGAGTTTCACGGTCTTCAATCATCCAGCGTAAACCCGTGTGTTCCTTGAAAATCTTCGTATACCAGTTCATCTCACCCTGTGCATCCTCCACGGATTCAAAGGGAGTGAATGGCATATATTGAACCACAGCTTCATCCGAATATAACGCCACCAGATCATGGCTGTCCTCAGCCTCTGCCGACCGGAGGATGAATCGTTCTGTCTGAATTAATGGAAATAGATCAAACCTAAATTGCTCACTCATGCTTGGTCTCCTTTGCAACATTTATTGTAGAAGTCCATTTTACTACACTTGCCTTCATCAAGCTTTTACTATTAATATGTTCTATTAAGGCATTACTGTAGAAAAGGATTGATAAGGAGAGGACGTGCTATTATCACACAATCATATGACGTTATTATCGTTGGAGCCGGCTCCATGGGTATGAGTGCTGGGTATTATCTATCGCGCAGTGGATGCAAAACTTTATTAATTGATGCCTTTGATCCTCCGCATACGGAAGGAAGCCATCATGGAGATACCAGACTGATGCGCCATGTGTACAGTGGTGGGCCTGACTATATTGCCATGGCATTACTTGCACAGAAGTTATGGCACGAGCTGGAGGAAACGACCGGAGACCAACTGTTTGTTCCTTCCGGTGTAATAAATGTGGTTGATCCAGAGATTCATTCCTTCCACAACCGATTGAGCCATGCAGATGATGCAGGTATTCGGTATGAAACGTTGCACGCAGCCGAGGTGATGAAACGCTGGCCAGGTATTACAATACCTGAACATTACGAGGGCATGTATGAGCCTGATGCGGGTTATCTGTATAGTGAACCCTGTATTCGTGCCTTCCGCAAAGCAGCCGAGACTCACGGTGCCACCTTGTTAACGCACACGCTTGTGGAGCATATCGAATACGGACCACATTCCGTTGCAGTTCAGACTTCAGGTGGTGAGACATACCATGCAAATCAAATCATCCTGAGCGCTGGCGCCTGGTTTCAGACATTAAAACCTTTTGTGGATCTCCCCATTCAGGCAGTGCGTAAAACGGTTGGATGGTTTGATGCACCAGGAGCCTTGTATGGCGAGGCACACTTCCCCGGTTTTACACTGGCAGGAAAAGAAGGTACATATTATGGATTTCCAAGCATTGGCGGATCAGGTCTGAAGATGGGTCGTCATGATACGGGCCAAATGTGGACACCAGGAAGTACAATGGCTCCTTTTGGTACGGAAGAAACGGACGAGGGGGATCTGCGCAGGCTGCTCGAACTTCATATGCCTCAGGCAGCTGGGGAATTGAAACGTGGTAGTGTGTGCAAGTATGAATTCACTTCGGATGAAGATTTTATTATCGACCGACACCCTGCCCATGAACGTGTGTGGCTGGCAGGCGGTTTCTCCGGTCACGGCTTCAAGTTTGCAAGTGCCATTGGGCAGATTCTATCCGACTTGGTGCAAACGGGGCACACGGATCAGGATATTAGCAGGTTCACCCTATCCCGTTTTCGTTAAGTACCAGCTGGGTGGATGAATATATGTATGTCTAAAATAGCTACTTTCCTTGAGGGTGCAGTGTCGCTTAGAGCACTGCACCTCCAAGAAAGAAGGACACGTAACAACGTTTAATTCATGCGTACTCACACTAATTAACTTTGACTAGGCTCCATTGCTGATTGGCCCCGCCATTGTCGGCCCACTGAATCGTGGAGGCACCTGCGGTTAGAGACCCTTGATTGATGTCAACCGTCAGGCCACTGTTTCGATTCGCAAGTACCACATATCCTCCCACATCAATTGGCAGCCATTGCTGGTTGTTGCCCCCGTTATCCTGCCACTGAATCAGAGCGGCTCCGCCTTGTGTAGAACCCGAATTCACATCCAGCAAAAGCCCACTGCCCACATTGCGGATGTTGTAATATCCGTTACCTGCCGACTCCAGCTTCCACTGCTGGTTGGCTGCTCCATTATCATTCCACTGAATGATCGTTGCCCCACCCGTAGAAGAAGCACCGTTAACATCAAGTGCAAGTCCACTATTGCGGTTGATTAATTTGTAGATTGCCCCGGATTCATATCCTGTACCACCATTGTAAGTTGCACCGGAAATGACGTAAGTTGTGACCGAGTTAGCCTTGGCCGTAGCGGTAAAGGTTTTATTTTGCACCGAAATATTGGTCAGTTGCTGCAACTTCTCTGTTGAAGAGGTCCGATATACTTGAGCAGACGTGCCTGTGTTAGTAAAACGACTGAGATCATAGGTTACCGTTGTATCCGTCGATTCCGAATTGGTTGTAACCAGCACTACTTTGCCGGAAGCTGCATCATAGGCTGCAAGGGTATTGGCATCACTCATGCCGATAATCTTGTACCCAGGACGAATAAATTTGCTGTAGTTGCCCATGACATAATATTTTTGGTTCACGGTGTAACTGGTCGTTTGCGTATTGTTCAACACGTTCTTGAAGAATCCCCATCCTTCTGCACTATCCACGGCTTGCCAATACACCCATCCACTTGCGCCCATATTACGAATATCCTTGAGGATGGTCCGTGACATCGTAAGTCCACTTGCATCCCCATCTCCATATTCCGAGGTCCACAGATGTTTGCCCGCAGACGTCGCTGTGTTGCGTAAAGCAGTACGATTACTTCCGCCATACGTATGGGTGTTGATCTGAGTGATCGCTGATTTAACTGCATTGCTGTAGCTGTTGAACGACACATTGGTATCATCGATACTGTATTCTTCCGGTGCGCTCAGCTTCGTGGACAGGCCCTTCGCATTCAATGAAGCTTGTACCTGACTCAGAATGGTGTTCTGATCCGCCAGGTCAAAGTGCATGCCCTCCTGGTCATTGCCCTGCTTCCACCACGTCGAGATCGGTTCATTCAGCGGAGTTACACTATCAAATGTGATCCCCCAGTTATCCCGAAAATGCTTCACAACCTCGGTTAAGTAATCAGCAAAATCATCGTAGTAATCAGGCTTGAGGTTGTTCCCACCATTGGCCGAACCGGACACATTACCACTGATCGTCATCCAGTAAGGTGCGGAATTCGCAAAAGCTTCGATGACATTCACACCTTGTGCTTTGGCAGCTTGCAGCATATATCGTTGGTTTGCATCTGCATTCCAGTCATACACGCCGGGAGAAGGCTGGTAACCAGGAACGGCTTTGCGATATTCGAGGATATTGGATGATGGATTATCCCCGCCTCCAATGTTGTACCGCAGGATGTTCAGCCCGAGTCCGGTATTTGCATTGAACATTTTCTCCACATACTCATCCCGATTGGAATATTCTCCAACCACTTTGCCCCACCACGCGAGGGATGTTCCCCATCCTTCCATCGTCTGATATTGCTTTGATGGATCGGCAATAGCCGTGGTTGCTCCTGCAGCAGATACCTCTGTCCCCAGACCCAAACTGCCTGTTAGCAGACTTCCTGCCAGCAGCAGCGAGCTCATTCGTTTTAACCACTTCATCCGCTTCACTCCTTATGAATTTACACTTGCACTCCGATGTCAGAACAACTTTCCGATCGCTGTTATCCCCAGATTTTTAATTATTCTTAAAAAGGGGAAAATCCGGGGATAAACGCGCACGCTTCGCTTCTTCAAGTTATTTCTGACCTCTCCGTTATCGTGTAAATGTATAGTTTAATTTAGAAAATAAACACCTATTGTTGTGCAACCTCTCTGAAGGTCGCGTCTGACTTATCTAGTGCGGTAACGACAGCTTCCAATTTCAGCACTTTATTGTAATGTCTCAGATACAGGTTCGGGTTACTAAACGACGCATACGATGTCCAGCTGGCATTAGCAAGTCCATTTACACGTTTGAACGTGGCGTCATTTCGGAATGTAGCGCTGCCGTCATTTTTCACGAGTGTAATGTTGCCATTATTATTGCGCAGGAAATAACCCGGATAATTCATGGACTCAAACGAAATGCCTGTTGCATTTGACAGCCCGGGAACGATACGGAATTGTGCATCCTCCGCCGGACTGACACCCGCATCAATCCGGGCCTGATAGTTGTAGTGACGAATGAAGCTGCCAGGCACATTGAAGGACTCCAGCTTGCGGATATCACCCGGCTGTCCGGACTCTTTCAATACGGTCATATGCCGGACCAGTCCGGTAAGACCTGCAATCTCTTGCTTGGCACCCCAAGTCTGGAAGTTGTCAGCAGAGTCGCTGTAATAATATTTTTGTGTCGCATAGCCGTCAAAGTAGATTCGCCATGAACCATTATCCAGCTGAACAAGCGCCGGACCTTCCACCCAAGATCCCCAACCTGCCCAATCCCCTGTGCCTTTAAAGGTATAAGGACCCGTTAGCGAGGTGGATGTCGCATATTCAATGTATTTGGTGGTCTCGTTTTTGGTAAAAGCATGATAGGTTGAGCCTGTCTTCACGATAAACGTATCGATATAATTGGGAGCAATGCCCGCCAGTTCAGTAGGGGCAGACCATGAGGTAGATGTTAGATTGCTACCTGAAGCTGTGAGTACATAAGGTTTGAAATTCTCATAGTTGCCTGGTGAGAGGGACACGATAATGTTCAGACTGCCGTTGCTGTCTTTGAACCATTCTGGTGCCCAGGTGTGTGCAATTGTGGTAGGTGTGGATAAAGTAATATTACGGACAAATGTCCAGTTTACCTTATCCGGGCTGGAGGCGATGCCGATGGTGTTACCCGACCAGTTCGTGGTATAGACGACGTAATATAGACCATCTGTGTGCTTCATGATGCTGGGATCGCGAATCAGATTGGCCGGAGGTGTATAGGCTGGCCCTTTCAGCAAACCATAGTGGGTCGCATTATACGATTCATAGATATACATATTGGACTCACTTGTGTTCGTAAAGGCGGATATCGTATAAACACTTGTCGCTGCTCTGGCTGTATTGGGGAATAACATCGTTAATAGAAGCAATGTTCCGAGCAGCAGGATCATTCCGGCCTTGAAACCGCTGGACTTTTCTACTCCTATTCCTATCCCCTCTTCCTTCTTCGTCAACATTGGGTCATCTCCTTATCCATGATTAAATGGAATAATTAATTAGACTTAACATACCCTATGGCAGAATACACGTTATCTTGGAGTTAACCCTCTATAAGCACAGCACACCTTACGACTACCTGTTCAAATTCCAATTACATGAAGCATCACTCCCTTCACAGATCATGGATGAACACTCTTTATATATGTAAACGGTTACAAATAATAATGCTACAAATGTTCCCTATGCTTATTGTACAGACCTGATTACCACAGTTCCCCATCCTCTTAGCCGAACTCACTCCCAAGACCGAATCCCAAGATTCACAAACCCAGGTCAATCTGGCTAAGAAAATGAGGGGGTAAAACTGCGGTAAAAATAAACTTTTGCGTTATGTGTTGCTATTTTCTAGTCCTGGTCCATTACAATAAATGGCTGCTTCAAACTCGAACGATCTCGTTCCAGTCATCGCTCCCTTGCATCTCTAAATCAATAAGACAGCTAAAGATCAATAAATGAGCTACTTCACCACAACCCATGGATAACGGGATGGCCCATCTAAAAGAAAACGTACACGTTCTGGTGTTTTACCTTCTTCATCGAACAAAAGTAATTCATTCTCTTCCTGCAGCCAGGCTACCGGGATCTTGTAATCCTCTTGCGGACCAATCTGCCAGTAACGACCCAGATGATGTCCGTTCAAGTGGATGGTTCCTTTGCTCATCCCAGTCAGGCGAAGCATCAAGTTCACCTTATGGTGCTCGGAAAGGGTAGGCTTGGTGAAACGCCAGCGGTACCAAACGGGCTGACCGTACGAGTCTTGTGCTCGGAGGGTACCAGATGTAGAGTGAGACTTCTCGCTCACCATAACACTTGAGATCCCATCGTCCGAGGTAACGGTCACCAGATTGGCAGTACAATTGCCACCTGAGGCGATACCAGGCTGTCCTGCACGCTGGATTGATCCCTGTCCAGGATGGAACGCTTCCTGTTCTACCTCGTATCTCTCCCATTGTTGGGGAAGCAATGCATCCGTCCCTGCCATACGCCAATCCTTCAGTTCGCCCTGACTTGGATACGTGATCAGTTCCAGTCGATTCAGTAATGAACGGCTATACGGCATTTCCAGTGTATTCGTCTCTCCGGGCTTGATATACAGAGATATGTCTAACGTCTGGAAGGCAAACCAATCCTGATATCCCTCCATTGGAACTTCGATGCCATTGATACAAAGACCTTTGCTCAAGGCACCCACAAGAATCGCGCGATCCATGCCATCCAGCTTAAAGCTCCTGCTGATACGTGGCGCCCCATGTATAGCGTTAACCTCATCGAGATGCACAAGTCCACTCTCCATATGCCAATCCCGACGAATATCCTGAACTTGGCCATTCAGATACACAGCACCAGCCAAACCTTTGCTCTCACCCAGATACGGGGAGAAGTTCAATCTGCCCATATGCTGCACCAGAATCTGAAGTGTGTTCTGCCCTTGGGCTACTTGTAACTGTACTCCTGCGGCACCTACCTGACGCACTAATGCCTGCTGAACACCGTTAACGATGATTCTGGCAGTATCCTGGATATCCGGCAAAATGAGGTTAGTGACCCCTTCGGTTGGACTCTCGAAATCACATTCGTACAATAAATAACCAAAATCTTGTCCATACCGGGAAAAGTCTTCCGGTTGTCCACTCGCCGGACGCTGCTTCGCAGTTAACGTAACACGTGACAGCTCAGGAGAATCAGACAATGTCGGCGCACTCGGTAATGTCCACGGAAGCTGCTGCTGTTTGCCTGCAATAGGCTTCTCGCTGGTATAGAACTCGTGACCTGTTAACGTCCGTTCTCCATCGGTCCAGTCACCAAGCAGCGTAATTGTGCGATCTGGGTCAGTAATCATACCCTTGACCTGACCAGTTGGCAATACGTCCACGTCATCGAAACCGATCACATACCGTAGTCCCTTCTGATCTGTTGCTTCCAATCGCCATGTTCGATTCATCGTTTCTTGATCCAGAATGATGAATCGGATCGGTATGCCGTTTGCTTCCAGCTGGATCGTTCCCGGCTCTTGGAAATGGAATAAATCGAAGCGGTATACGTTCCTGGCTGAATCATGTTCGACCAGCACTTGCACTGTGCTGCCCGTGACATTCAATGCCCCTGCTTCCAGTTCAACAACAGAACGCTGCCCGGCAGCGGCCACGATGAACAGGTTCAATTCTCCGTTTATCATTTCATTGCCCGTAATCATCGTACCCGCAGTCAGGTATACGTGTTCAGCAATCTGTACTCGATCCAGCAACGGAACAATCTGTCCTGGATTCAGCGATACGGGAAGAGTACGGCCCTCTTCCAGTGTAATGTGCATCGTTTCGCGTTCATCCTTGTGACTCTCCAGAAACCAAATCTTCTGGTTGTCAGTCTGTCTGCCTCGTACAGATATGCCTTCAGGATGACGTACAACGATCTGTTCTTCTGGAATTTCCTCTGTTTCCATCAGAAGGGCCCCGAAAGCATGGACGAAATAGGACAAATTCTTGGTTACTGCATATTTCGGTGTCACCCGTCCATATTCGTTCAGCGGTGCATCATAGTCATAGGACGTAATCATGAAGATGTCACTGCTACCCATCGTTCTGCCGCCATATCCACCAAAGTTCGTGCCACCATAGAACATGTAGTGACTGATTCCGGTATACCCGGCACGCAAAATCTCCATAATACGTCTCTCCAGCAAAGGCGCCGTCTTCTGAATGGCCGAAGGCCCTCCCCAATTCTCGAACCATCCGGTCCAGAATTCCGTGACCATCTTCGGGGTGTCCGGTTGTTTGGCTCGAAGTTTCTCATAATGCCCGTCAGCACCTGACCAGAAATTAGCCCCTTCAATCGTGCCTTCTGCCCCGCCAACGCAAGTGATTAGCGTAGAGTCAATGCCACGATGCAACAATCCATCTCTCAATGTGTTCATATGCTCACTTGCAGCGGCGTCATCCATCAGATACCCATATTCATTCTCAACCTGAACCAGAATGACAGTCCCCCCAGCAGATAGCTGGCGTTCCCGAATGATGGGCACAAGCTGGTCAAAATACAGATTCACATAGTGCAGATATGTCTCATTATTTTCCCGGAATTTCACGCCGTCCTTCGTACCGAGCCAGTATGGAAAACCGCCAAAATCCCATTCCGCACAGATAAACGGACCTGGACGTGCGATGACCCACATGCCTAGTTCTGTGCACAAATCCAGAAATGCTCCGCAATCGTTATCCCCTTCGAAGGACCACTGTCCTTCTTCCGGTTCATGCACGTTCCACGCAAAGTAGGTGTCGATGCAGTTCATGCCTGCCAGCTTCGCTTTCAGCAGAACCTCACGCCATTCCTCCTTTGGCATACGGAAATAATGGATCGTTGCACTGTTCAGAAATACACGCTCTCCGTTTAGGAAAAAGCTGCGTGCATCATATGTTAATTCAGATAGAACACCGTTCTCAGCCCTGGCGATGTTCTTCTCCTGTTCCTGCAGCAAAAGGGATGCTTTCTCTGTCAAAGTTATCCCCTCCTTCTCTTTATTTATATAAATTGAACTAAAGATTATTTACACTGCACACTTCGATGACAGAACAACCTTCCGATCGCTGTTATCCCCAGATTTTTTGATTTCCTTTTCTCAAAGGGGAAAATCCGGGGATAGCGTATGCTTTCGATGTAGCTTTCTTGCAGAAAGCTTGTAGGCGCACGCTCCGCTTCTTCAGGTCCTTTCTGTCCTCTCCGTTCGGTGTAAATGTTTAGTTCAATTTATATAGGTTCATATGTCCTGTAATTCATTTAAGGGAACCATATCCGTTAAACTAAAAGCGATTTGCACGGGTACTACGATTACAGAACAACTTTCCGATCGCTGTTATCCCCAGATTTTATGAATTCCTTTTCAATGGGAAAATCCAGGGATAAAGGCGCACGCTCCGCTTCTTCAAGTTATTTCTGTCCTCTTCGTTTCTGTGTAAATGATTAGTTCAAAATGATATTGTTCATATTTACACCAGCAGTACGATGACAAAATCCTTCCGAGTGCTGCTATCAGTGCGCCTGCAACGTCACGCCTTCCAGTACAACGGTTGTGATGGAATTGTCAGCCGTAGGTACTTCCAGTCCGTTGGCATACACCGGAATGTCTTCAAGCTGTTCCATATTCCGATCCGGTGAAGTCTGATACACCTGCGCAGTAGCTGATTTTCCATACGTATACCCTTCCAGTTCAAACGCCGTTGTTCCCTCTGACAATTCATTACGAATCACCAGCACCAGTCTCTGACGTTCCGCGTCATAAGCCGCCAGTGTGCGTCCATCATCCGTTGGAATAATCGTCGCGCCGGGACGAATGAACTTTGTGAACTGGGCCATGCCATAATACTGTTTAGTCATTTCATACTGCTCTTCTCCGTTAAAGTTGGCATGAATGAAGCCCCAGTTATTATTGGCACCTTCATCTTCAACGGCCTGCCAGTATACCCAGGCGGATGGCTGCATGATTTTCAGATCAAACATGATTCGCTCTGCCAACTCTTGCACCGAGGTCATATCCTCATGACTGTGCGGCTCGCTGCCGCCTGTTCCGTACTCGGACATCCACAGCTTCTTGCCATGGCGTTCTGCCAGCGTGCGCAGCTCTTCCATTTTGCTACCATTATAGGAGTGGGTATTGATCTGCTGGATTACGTCCAGCGTGTCCTGATCATAGAGGTTGAAATTAAACACCGTCTCATCAATGCTATTATCGTCTGCGGCACTAATGACGGTTCCGTCCAGTCCTTTGCTCTTCAACGATGCAGCAACTTTCTTGATAATCTCGGCCTGTTTCTCATTCGTAAAATGACTACCTTCCTGCATATTGCCCTTCTTCCACCAATCGGAGGAAGGTTCATTGAGCGGATTCAGTGTGCGGAAAGTGATCCCCCACTCGTCCCGATAATGCTTCACAACTTCGGTCAGATAGTCGGCAAATGCATCATACTGATCATCACGCAGATTATTGCTGCCATCCACGGCTCCGGTCACCGATCCACTGATCGTCATCCAGTAAGGTGGTGAATTGGAGAATGCTTCAGCAATGTTCACACCTCGCTCCATCGAGCCCTGTAATACAGCCCGCTGACCTGCATCAGCCTCCCAGTCCCACTCTCCAGGTTCAGGCTGGAAGCCAGGTACATCCCCGCCGGGACGGAGGGCTTTCATCTCCGGATTCTCCTCGCCGCCAATATTGTAACGAACGATGTTCAGACCTAATCCTTTCTCCGGATCAAAGACCAGATCCATCACTTCACTCACCTTCGCCTGATCCTTCCATCCGCCAAGGTCGTTGGCCCACCAGGCAAGTGACGTGCCCCAGCCTTCAAAATGATCATAGGACTGATCCAGCTTCAGACGTACCGGTTCCTCTTGAAAAACAAGCGTTTTGGATGATTCATTGGCAAAATGATTGATAACAATTCCCCCTCCTGCCAGCAGGGCAATCAGGGCTACACCCATGAGGATATAGTTCCGTTTGCTCCTGCTGCGTTGTTCTTTATGCGCCATGGGCTATACAATCCCTTCTCCATGTACGGTAATTACTTCGTTGACCTTCAACGTCAGGTTCAGTACATACACAAACTACAGATACCTTCTGTTACTTGATTCCGCTGCTTCCGCCGCTAATGTTGGCTTCATAGACATAACGTTGTCCGAACAGATACACCAACACCATCGGAATGGTGAGGAACAGGGAAGCGATCATCACAAGGTTCCATGGTGGCATCTGCCCACCCCCTACCGTAGTCAACAGCTGCACTCCAAGTGCCAGCGGCATTTTCTCCGGATCATTGATATAGATGAGCGGCCCCATGAAGTTGCCCCAGTTATAGGAGAATGAGAAGATCGCAATGGCCGCAAGTATCGGATAAGTCAGTGGCATGATGATCTTCCAGTAGATTCCCGGGTGTCCCATACCATCGATCATGGCGGCTTCATCCAGTGATTTTGGAATACTCATGACAAACTGCCGAATCAGGAATACGTTGAACGCTCCGGCGAAGAAGCTTGGTACGATCAGCGGGTAAAATGTATTAATCCAGTCCAGATGACGGAAGATGATGAACTGCGGTACCATCGTAACCTCACCCGGAATCATCATCGTACTGAGCAACACAATAAACAGGAAACGGCTGCCTTTTGCCTTGATTCGGGCAAAGCCGTAGGATACGATCGAAGCTGATAATACCGATCCGACAATCGTAAAGACGGTAATGATGACCGAGTTTTTGAGATACGTGCCAAGATTGTTATTCGTGAAGATGGTATAAAAGTTCGACCATTGGAACTCCATTGGTACGAAGGTAAAAGCTGATTTGACGGTTGTTGCGTCACTTGCCAGTGCAATGGAGATCATGTACAGGAAAGGCGAAGCAAGCAGCACCCCGACCAGAATCAGAAAAATATAGGATATCGTCTTCTCCACAGTCGATGGATTACTCATTGGCTTTTCCCTCCTCGTAGTGCACCCATAGCGCCGATGAACGGAATACAACGAGTGTCAACGCCATGATGATGATGAATAGTACCCAGGCAATCGCCGATGCATATCCCATTTTGTAGAATTGGAACGCATTCTGGAATAAGTAGGGAACAACCATCTGACTTGAATTGTCAGGTCCGCCGGCAGTGACGATGAATACCTGCGCGAAGGTCTGGAGCGCTCCAATCATCCCGGTCACGAGATTGAAGAAGATGACGGGAGTCAACATCGGGAATGTAATATGGAAGAACGATTGTGTACTCTTCGCCCCATCGATGGCAGCGGCCTCGTACAGTTCCTGTGGAATGCCTTTCATCCCTGCAAGCAGCAATACCACGCCACCACCCACACCCCATAAGGACATGAGAATCAATGCAGGCTTAACCCAGTTGGGATCAAGAAGCCAGGCAGGACCCTGAATACCGAAGATCGCAAGTGCCTGGTTGATCAACCCTTCCGTCGGCGCAAGCAAGTGGATGAAGAGCAATGAACTCGCAACCACCGGAACAACCGACGGCAGATAGAACAGAATACGGAAGAAAGTGATACCTTTGATTTTCTTGTTGAGGTAATATGCAATCCAGAGCGAGATCGACATGCCCAGTGGAATGGATATCAGTGCATAGAAGAATGTATTGCCGACGGATTTCCAGAAGATCGGATCATCGGTCAGTAACGTTTTGTAATTGTCGATACCGATGAATTCAGGGGACTGGAACAGATCCCAATTCGTGAAGCTCATATAGATGGAAAACAGGATCGGACCCAGAGTCAGCCCCAGAAATCCGATCAGCCAAGGCGAGATGAAGATGTAGAACCATTTCCCGTCCTTTTTTCTCACGTTAAGCCCTCCCATGACGCAGAGAGCAGATGAAACCCGCATTCACGCCGATTCCACCTGTCCTGCTGTCGCTGCTATTTGTGCATGTTCAGAAAAATCCTCTATTTGTAGAGTCTTTCCAGTCCACTCTGAATTTCGGTTACGGTATCATCAAGCGAGGCTTTGTTGTTGAAATACACACCCAGCTTATCGTTAATGAGCTTCATCATTTCGTTCCATTGCGGGTTGAACGGTTCCGCATAGATCGTCGATTCACTGAACGCAGCCATGTTGATTTTTTTGCCGCCGTATTCAGCATTGAGGAATTCATCACTGGACAAACCTGCTTTGGTTGCAGGAGCATCCTGACCGGCTTTGACCATCGGCATCTGTGCTTCCGGTGTGGTCAGTGCTTCGATGACTTTGAAAGCTTCTTCCTTGTGTTTGGAAGCGTTGGTGATCGTTAACCCGTTAAAGAATGCGTTTGTTTCGCCCCATACCGGAGAGATATCCCAGTTAATGCCTTCCACCTTGGCAAGTGAACCGATGTTCCAGAACCCTGTTGTTTCCATGGCGATCTTGCCCTGAGCGAACAACGGATCGGCTCCGATATTCCCCATGTCGGCAATCTCGGTTGGTGTTGGTCCCGCACCGTGTGTGAAGGTCAGGTCATTCATGAATTGTAATGCTTTCCGCACAGGCTCTGTATTGAAGGTTGGTTTACCACTCTCATCGAACAATGAGCCACCGTTCTGGTAGATCAGCTGCATCCATTGCGGCCACCAGCTACCTGGGTAGTAACCCCATTGAACCGTTTTGCCATTCTCCTTCACCGTCAGCTTCTGAGCTGCCGCCATCAGATCATCCTGCGTCCAATCTTTGGTTGGGTATTCCACCCCAGCCTTGTCGAACAGATCTTTGTTATAAAAGAGGACCATCGCACCTGCCCGATCCGGCAAACCAAATTGTTTGCCATCATACTTCATCAGGTTGGCAATATCATCGGAATAACGCTCGGACATGTTCACATTGTTCGCCTGAATCATGTCATCCAGCGGTATAATCTGATTCTTGGAGGCGTAAGCCTGATAGTTCTCGGCAATCATCATGATGTCCGGCGCCGTTCCTCCGGCGATCATGGTCTGTACCTTCTGGTCATAATCCCCTGCAACCACGTTCAGCTTCACGTTAATATCGGGATACGTCTGTTTCACAATGTCGAGTCGTTCCTGATAAATCTTCTTCTCATCCTCCGAGCCCCAGATCGTCATGCTCAAATCAACCTTGCCACCGGACTCGCCGGAAGAACCGTTTTTACTCCCGCTGCTACAGGCTGTCAGACCCATTACCATGACCAGCATCAATAACGAAATGACCTTTAGACTTCTTCTCATACGTTACGCCCCCTTGATATAATGAATGGATGACTACACTGAAACCCGTTTCATGAAATGGGTTTCATTAAGCTGAAACATAAAACCCGTTCCACTTTATGAAAGGGGTTTCATTCACGCACTCATTATATTTCACCCTTCGAGGAAATGTCAACGCTTTCTTTTCCAATTACAGGCCCTTTATCTTGCAGCAGGTCCTGTACTTTGACGCACAATCAACTCCGGTTGCAGAATGATCTGCTTCTTCGGTTTGCCTTGGTTAATCAGCTCATGTAGCACATCCACAGCCTGTTTGCCAAGCTGATACGTATTCTGGGATACGGTTGTCAGTTCCGGTATAACGGCACTGGCGAGCGGTGTATCATCATAACCCACAATCGATATATCCTTCGGAATCGAGAGCCCATGCTCAATCGTTGACTTAATGGCACCAATCGCTGTGTTGTCATTAACACAGATGACTGCGGTTGGCGGATTGTCACGATCCAGTAGTTTGGACATCTCCCGTTTGCCGTCGTCGATGGAGAAGCTGCCGAGCAATTGCCGTTCTTTCGGTATTTCGAGCCCATGCTCCCGAAGTTTCTTCTGCACAGCTCTGACCTTGACCATGGTGGTGGACAACTCTTTCAGACCGCCGACAAAGGCGATATCGCGATGCCCCAGTTCAAGCAAATGCTCAGCTGCAAGGGCTGCCCCTGCCCCCTCATCCGTGTATACCCGGTGAAACCCGCCTTTGGCAATATTGCCATTGACTAGCACAATTGGCATACGCTTGCCCATATCAATCAATTCCTGAGCCATGTCATCCGGACAGACCTGCATGTTGATTCGCCCGCCGAGGAAAATAATCCCGTCTACCCGCTTCTCTCGCAGGATGGACAAATATTCAGATTCCCTGTTGTAGTCGCCTGCGGTATTACACAGAAAGAAGGTATACCCCAATCCGCGAGCCTCATTCTCCGCCCCCCAGAACACTTCCGGGAAGAAAGGATTCGTAATGTCAGGCAGGATGATGGCGATGGTACCCGTCTCTTTCTTGATTAGACTGCGCGCCTGCGCATTGGGCTGAAACTGGTGTTTTTCAATGATGGACATAATCTTCTCTCGGGTGCTTGCACGCACAGGTGCCGTATCATTCAGTACCCGGGAGACCGTCGCTACAGATACATTTGCTTCTTTGGCGATGTCGTATATCGTGATCGGTGTCATAGCGGAACCTTCCTTTTTCTCTAATTTTCCCTATTTTCCCTGCTTATCATACCAGATAAGGAATAGCGATGAAATGGGTTTCATTGACGGGCGAATGATTTCACACTGACCCCATTGAAATTCCGGGTATAACATTCATACGTAAATTGTTCGTTGCATTACGCATTAGCGTCAATATTTTTACAGGACATGTTTGCTTTTCTTTATTTCACCTTCTAATCTGCGTTTATGGTCCATATATTAAATTGTAAGCGAATTCATTGGAGATTAGAGGAGTGTGAACAACGTCATGATCATTCAAGTCAGTCCGCTGGCAGAAGCAAGACTTACTGAAAAGCTGGGAGATCGACCAGGCTATTTCAAATTGTTTTATGATACCGATGGATGCGGTTGTGACGGAATTGCGGTACTTCTGATCTTGAACGAACCAGATAGCGATGATGTTACCGTAGAAGCGGGGTCGCTTCCCTTTGTAATCAACAAACAGCAGCAGATTTACTTTGAACCCTCTCTGCGTCTGCAATCCGAGCACAGTTTCCCTTCATTCCGATTGAGTAGTGATTCCATGATCTATGGCAGTAATGTCAAAGTCCATGATTTACGAGATACCGCAGACTTAGCCCCACAGCCCACTGGATGGTTTGTACGATAAACGTTTAATTTGCACTATAATCAAAACCTCCCAAGCCCACATGTCATGCGGGACGGGAGGTTTTTTTATCAATTTCAATGAGTTTATTAGGCATTATTTTTGTAAATATTTCATTTGAGCTAACGTTTTTCTGTCAGTTTAATGTTATAAGATTACTTCACAAGAATTTCAATTGGTTTCATGGTCATAGAGATATCCGCGGTCATATCCACAATGAGATTTTGTTTCCCTTTCTTGGTTACTATGAACTCATCTTCAACCTCAACCACTTGACCTGATTTAAACTCAGTTACATATCCCACATCCGCATAATTACGCTCCTCGTTACTACCGGAGAAGAAAAAACGAATGATTGGTTCTCCATGAGATACTTCAACTGGTTTAATACCTGTATATTTTAAAGTTCCTTTTACTTTCAGTGCCTCACCCGTACTTATAACAGTTGGTGTGGTTACTTCAAGAACAAAATCAGTTGCTACTACACGTTCAGTAATTGTATCTTCATTTTTTTCTTTTGGTGAACACCCCGCAAATATTGTGGATATCACTAATACCAACATTAAGATGTTATTACTCATTTTAATAATTTCATCTCACCTCTCTCATACTCTAACGAATGATGTATAGAAAGGGTTGCTCAAATTGTTCCTTAATTCCCCTTAAATATCGTTTACTGTTAGTTCAATCATGTATTACACGAATTCAATTAACTTCCTATCTATTTCCGCGATATCACCAATCTCCGATGTACCATCCCAAAGGATAATGGAAGAAGCTTCATCGTTTTCAACAAAATCATCAAGTTGGCACAGTTCACCCATGAACAGAGCTCCATACTCTGTCCGTTCAGGTCCATGAAAACTTGGCTGGAGTCTAAACTTCATTAGCCCTTTGAATTCAGCCGAATCCATATTTTGATTGGTTTCCTCAAACAATTCTCTAATTACACATTGCTCCGCATTCTCTCCAGCTTCAATAATACCACCTGGAAGTTCCCAGTTGTTTCTCCACTTATTATGCATGAATAGATACTTTCCTTGGCACTTCACCACAATTAGAGCATGTGTTAGTGGAGCATCCAGTGTGCTTGTAATGACCTTATCGTACTCGATACGAATAAATTCCAAAAAAATGTTACCTCTTGAATCGGTCATTATTGCCATTTTTACTCCTCCATTTCTTTTGTAACCAAAATAAAAAAACGCGCTAGACCTAAGTCCTGCGCGTTCATATATCACAGGACGGGAAGCGCGAATAGCGTTAACCCATCCCAATTTTTTTAGGAATGAATTAACGCTTTTCATGATGATGAGATTGTTTTAACTCTAAAATTAACATCGACCATTCTCCTAATCATCAATATATGGAAATGATACCCACCTTAGTACTTTAGAGTCAAGTATATAATTTTGCGCAATTACTAACTTTCGTATAATAAAGTATTCACCTTTGATTCATGATCTCTCTGTGTGCCATTTTGAAATTTGATGTGAGAGAAGAAGGGAATAAGTAGAATAATATTGAACAACTCCATAATCATTAAAATAATAGATGAACATATAAATGAGGTTGGCAAAATGAATAATGATAGAAACTGGACAGTTTTATTTATTGGTGGAGCATCAGGAATAGGTAAATCAAGTATTGCTTATGAGATTGCTCGATATTATGGTGTGAATGTCTTGGAAGTAGATGATGTTCACCTATCCGTAAAAACAGTTACAACAAAGGAGCAATTTCCTGTAATTCATTATCGGGATTCTGATATAGATGGGAAATACTTTGGAGTTGACGGCACGGTAAACTGGCTGATTGATGTCAGCAAAGAAATGGTTCCAGTATTAAAAGAGCTTGCAAACCGGCATATTGAAGATAAATTACCAATCATTATTGAAGGCGATTTTGTCTATCCCGAATTAACATTATCTTTCGATAACCCACAGGTGAAATCAATATTTGTACATGAACCAAATAAAAATCAAATAGTGCAGAATTATTTAGCAAGAGAAGGTGGCGAATTACAACATGATAGAGCTGAAGTAAGTATTTCGTATGGAGAATGGATAGCAGATACCTGTAAGATAAATGGAATTGAATTGATTGAATCAAGACCTTGGAATACTGCTTTAAACAGAGACATAAAGTGCTTATTGTAATACAGACATTAGGATAAATTGCTTATTGAACTAACCTGCCCGTTAGTTGAATAAAAGCAGCCAATCAAAATGATCGGCTGCTTTCTTTGTTTTATTGAGCTAACTTTTCCGGCTAGCTTAAGAGTAATTTCACTTTTTTAATTGAGTCATCTTTTTAAGGAGTACCGCGGTGCAAACAGATATAACACTGGCTAAGTATAAAAGAGCATATGCTATGGCAGCATAATATGTAAGTTCAGCTTCAATATCGGAGCTTGTAAGAAGCAGAATAATGGAAAAGCCAACAACAAAAACTACAGTACCTACCAGAACATTTTTAATTCCTTCTTTCACATACTCACCTCCCAGGGATTTTTGACAGTTCCCGACCTGCTATTTTAGCGTTTATAATTTTTCCCTCCTTAGGCTATTCTCGATTGCTATCTAGCCCTTTCCCAAAACAAGTCTTTTGGTTGTATGATTCGAAAAATTCGGAATGAATATCCCGTGTTTTAATAGTGAGTAGATATCCATTTATCGTGTTAGTAATCATTTCAATTTCAGATACATTGTATGAAGTTATATCCATTTTCGAAATGATCACTTGCTTACTAAGCACTTTTGATAAAGAAGAGGTAATTTGTTTCTTTACATCGTCATTTAAACTTTCAAACTGGAGTACAAGGTTTTCAAGGTCATCCTTGCTATCTTTCATCAAACTGTGGGATTGGATAGCACTATGCTTTGGAGATGAAGACTTGATAGCATAAATCTCAATGATGTCATCCATATTAAATTTACAGTTTTCACCTTCTTCTGTTTCAACAACTAGGTAGCCTTCCTTTAATCCTTTAGCAACACCACGGAAAAATTCATCTCGATTATTAACTTTAAATACTACAGAATGTTGTTCTTTAACTATCATCTCAATAAATTGTCTCTTATTCATCATATTATGCAATGTGTCTCCCTCCCTTTTAAAGATAAAGTATTCTATATGAGATAGTATGTTATTCCATTGTCCTTACACTAACCTGCCCGTTAGTTCAATAAGTTAGATCAACAATATCGTCCGGGTCTGAACCAGCTGATCCCCATAATTCCCCCTCAACCTGATAACCGCCACCACTCCATTGAAGCAAGTAGCCTCCAGTACTCATCCCCTGTGTGAAACCTTCTTTACTATTTATCCAATCTAAAGATTCCCCAGGAGCAATCGTTCTAGCGAAATACACTTTACTAGTATCTAAGTGCGTCAAACTAACATTGACTTCATGGCTACTATTGTTTTTCATAAGCAGTTTTATATGTACAAATTCCGGATTTACGGAAAGGGGTTGCTGTACCGTTGCGCCTCCAGAAGCAATAAAGTGGGAGGGTTTGCTCTCTTGTTCGCTTAAAGACTTAGAAAGGGTTGTACTTTCGGACTTGCTTGATAATACACCAGTTTTTGGATTAAACATATTCTCTTGAGTTTGACTTGTTGAATCACAGGCAGTTACAGTCGCTGTTGTTAAAGCTATTGATATAACAGTAGCAAATAGTCTCTTTTTCTTCATGACTTCATTCCTCGTATTCTTTTATTAGTTATTCTTAAAACCTATAAGAAGCTCCTCATTATTAACAACACTATCAATCTATAAAAGTTACATCTGTAATACGCAAGGGCATTGAATTAACCTTGCTATTAGCTGAACAAAAGCAGCCGATCAGGTTGATCGGCTACTTTCTGGGTTTTATTGAGCCACCGTATAATTCTACTGTAACAAATGACGACTGATAAAATTCGCTACTCCAGTATCATCAAAAACCGAAATGCTTTTCAACTTCCAATAACATCTGATCTTTATTGGACTGAGATGTTCTCATGAACCATTTTAATTGATACTGCTCTGCTTGTTGCAGATAATGATTCGATGCTCTAACCACCGTGTTTAATGTTTCGTCCCGTGCACGTTGTGGATCTGATAAACTAGGGAACAAATCCTCCATGCCTCTCAGATGATCCCGATCCAGATACTCCGCTCGAATTAGGTCATCTTCTGCAAACATATAAACAACTCGATTGGGGTTAACAATCTCCCTTAGATAAGCAGGTTCCATAAAAGTATCTACTACGATTGGCTTCTCTTTCCCCATCTGTAACAGATCCAAAATAATAAACTCAACGCTTTCATCAAACACTGAATTTAACCAGTGACTTCTATCGTTCCCACGACCTAAAAAGAACCATTCCCAATCAATGAAATGTCGATCTTAATTTCTGATAAATTTATTCCTTGGAATCGCTTTTCACAAAGTAATTACCGTGAGAAAAAATCTGTTTGGTATCAGCAGTTAAATGATCTAAGTTATCCACCGTTTCATTTTCGGAAATGAAGGCGTCTTTCTCGGGTACCCTATTAAATGTTCCAAAAGAAGTCGTTATACTACTGACATTTTCTAGAGCTCTATTAATTTCCTCTTCTGATAATTGTACTGCAGGACCAAAATCCGGATAGTTTGGGTTATCCGCTTTAGCATCATCATAATAATTACTCGCATAAATGCTTAAAGCAGTCACTGCCGAAACAGTCATTATTAATGCCGTACTGATAAAGAATTTTTTCATTGGAGGTCACTCCTCAGTCGTTTCTATAGTTGCATTCATAAATCCATTGCCCTCTAGTTCAACTAGAACTGTGTTTTAGTAGAAAGCAGCTAAAGAACTAATGATCTGTATACTGCCAAGCGTGAATCGGTGTACCTTTAGTGACTTCACCTGTCAATGTATTGATTTCTAGTGGCTCTACTAAAACCTTCCATCCATTTTCGCTTTTGAAAATTTTATACGGGAGTGGTGGTGACTGTTCGTAGCCTTGTCCTGCATACTGTTGAACTACATAAAATTGAACTTCATCCGTGTTGATTTGTTTGGTTTCCAAAATTTCATACCCTGTAGTTGGATTAGTTTTAAGATCCTTTACATATCCTTCTTCACGACTTTTCTCATCCAAATAATTGGTATCTTTAGAATAAAACATCATTCCCTCTACATCTTTAGCAATGTAAGCCTGAAAATACTCCGTTGCTGCTTCCATCGGAGTTTGGGCTACGACTCTTTCCGCAGTTGTAGTCGATGCCACTAAAATAGAACCAGCAACAACACCAGCAAGTAAAAGCGATACTATTCTTTTTCCTTTCATGGATCGAGAACTCCTTTTTAGTGTTCGAGTTAGTAATAATGATCAAATTTTATATAGACCTACTTAGTATAACGCATTGAATTATTGGAAAGTTTTTATATTTATGAGAAATTTGTTTACATCCATCTTTCAGCCTCTTTATCCAAACTCTTCTTTACGCCCACCTCACTTAATGTTAGATTTTATAACATATCATTATGAAAGCGAGTGGGTTGAAGATGGATCTGCAACAGTTATTGACTATCCCCATTCTCTCCAAAGCAAAGGTTATTGCCGGGCATCGTGGCCTTGATCGCTTGGTGCAATCGATTAATATTATGGATGCGCCAGATATTGTCCAATTCCTGAAGCCGGGAGATATGCTGCTGACAAACGGTTATATCCTCAAAGACCGCCCCAATGCTCATCTTGCATTCATTACAGACATGCATACTATTGGCTGTGCGGCGCTTGCTGTCAAGACACAGCGTTTCTCTCTTGAGTTATCTCCGCAACTGCTTGATACAGCCGACAGGCTGGGCTTCCCAATCATCGAACTGTCTGAGATTGACAATACACTCGGTGAGATATTTCAACATTCGATTAGTGCCATCCTTCAGAATAAAACCCATGAGCTCCACTACGCCTTGTCTATTCACAAGCAATTTTCCACGATGGTGATGCAGGGAAAAGGCATACCATCCATCGTAGATACGTTGTCTCAACTGCTATCCTCACCTGTGCTGCTGCTTGGTTCGAAGAAGCAGATTACAGCAAGCTCCTATTATGCACAACAGATGGATGACCAGTCTCTCGCCGCGCCCATACTGACATTTATAGATGAGCATCCTTCCTTCCATACCGCAATCTCGATCTGCCTGCTTACTACCGAGAAATATCGACACACCGAGCTTCATCCCATCTTCACAGATCGGCACGAGGGTTATTTGATCGCACTATACGACAGTTCCGCAACCTCCAAGCTGTCCACTCTGGCACTGGAGCAAGCCGTCAATGTGATCGGCCTGGAGTTAACCAAGAAGCAAGCCGTCAAGGAACGCTCCCGCCGTTACAAAAATGAATATTTCTCCGATCTCATTCAAGGCTTCATTCGTTCGGAACAAGAAGCGCTGCACCGCGGCAAAAAATATGGGCTGCAAGCCAAAGGAAGTTCTGTTCTCATCGTTGCCAAAAAGGATGAATCCTTAGCGGGCATACCTAAGCAGAACTCTACTTCCTCCGGGGAAGAGCGGTTCATCTCGGAACGAGACGCTAATTACGAGTTGATTAAACAGGAATTCGCCAGATTGGATCTCTCCTTTGTCATGTTCACAAAGAACGACCAGTTCGGCATACTCGTCTTTTTGGCCGAATCGTCTTGGGACGAACACACCGTTGTTCAGCAGCTTGAGCGGATCGCGAGCAATCTGTATACAGAGTCGCAGCTCAGCCTATCCTTCGGAATAGGTAATCCCTACACCAATGTATTGGATATTGGACTCTCCTATAAGGAAGCAGTCAAGGCGCTCCAGTCCGGCTATCAGATGCGAAAGACACGCTTCGCTCATTCCTATCAAACCATGGATATAAGCCGTCTGCTGCGCATGATTCCCCACGATGAGATGCTGCAGTTCCATCACGAAACCTTTAAGGCCTTCGCTGACCGAGATCCAAATGAGCGTAACGAGCTCATGAAAACCTTGTCCTCCTTCTATGAGAATCATTGCCAGATCGTGGATACGGCGAAAGAGCTGTTCGTACATCGCAATACCGTCATCTACAGGCTTGAGAAATGCGAGAAACTAACCGGCAGGAACATTAAGGACCCGATGGAGAGCCTGCGCTTCCGACTTGCCTTCGCACTTGAGTCCCTTCTGAATGTTAATCCAGCTCCTAGTGAAGCTAATCATACGTCTTAAACCGAGAATGTGTCATGTATAATGACACGTTCTTTTGTTTTCTTTTCATATTCGATTCATGTTCAATCTTCATTTGTGCATTTTAACTGATTTAATTCTATTTTTATGTTCAGAGTAACTAATGACAATGATGCAAACAGTCTATATGATTAGGAATATATTCATTAATGTCATGTTAATTAACATCAATTCACATCAAGAAACGAACTACCATCAGGCTGTAGGAAAGGGGCTACCTATCATGGCTATACAGATACAAGGCGTATCCAAATCATTTGTCAGTGCAACCGGAGAAGATATCCAGGTCCTGGCTGAGGTTTCGATGCAAATCAAGAAACAGGAGTTCTTCAGTATCGTGGGACCGAGCGGCTGCGGCAAAAGTACGATTTTTAATATTATCGCGGGTCTGCTTAAGCCAACAAATGGCAAGGTTATCGTCTGTGGCGAAGAGATCGATCAGACCACCGGGCATGTCGGTTATATGATGCAGAAGGACCTGTTACTTCCTTGGAGAAGCATCCTGGACAATGTCACGCTAGGCTTGGAAGTGAAGGGGATGTCCAAAAAGGATCGCAGCGATATTGCCATGGATTATCTGGATCGTTATGGCCTGGCTTCATTCGCAGGAGCCTATCCTTCCACACTATCAGGCGGTATGCGCCAACGTGTAGCCCTCATACGTACCCTCGTTACCCAGCCCGATATTATATTACTGGACGAACCCTTCTCCGCACTTGATTATCAGACCAGACTCATTCTGGAAGATGAAATCTTATCCATTCTCAAATCCGAGGGCAAAACAGGCGTCCTGATCACGCATGACATTGAGGAAGCCATCGCCATCTCCGACCGCATTGCCGTTATGAGTAAAAGACCAACGACCGTGAAGCAGGTGTATGACATTGGTCTCGCCTCACAATATGGCTCAGCACTGAAAGCCCGCTCCGACCAGAAGTTCAAGCAGTATTTTGAATCGATCTGGTCAGAGCTTGATATCCAAATGGGGAGGATCAGCTAATGAAGAGCACATCACCTGAAATTACCCTTGCCGGAAAGTCTGCTGGAGTTGCGAAGAGCAAACGCAGACAGTCCACCTTCTCCAAAGAATGGCTGATGACGATGCTGTGGCGGTTCATTATTGTAGCGGTCATCCTGGTGATCTGGGAATCCGCCGTTCGTCTGAATCTCGTTAACGGATTCCTCATGGGGTCACCAAGTGCCATTCTTGATGCCGCCATCACGATGGCCAGCTCAGGGCAACTGCTTACAGACGCGTTTGCAACGGTGAATGCCACCGTTATCGGCTTCGTAGCAGGAAGCTTAATCGGCTCATTGGCAGGACTGCTCATGTGGTATTCCAAGTCCGTTGCCCGTGTGCTCGATCCATTCATTGTAGCGATGAACGGTATTCCAAAGATCGCACTCGCTCCCATGATTATCATCTGGTTTGGTTCAGGCATCTTCTCCAAGATTGCTTTGGCCTCCGTAGCAACATTTATCGTAGCGCTATTATCCGCCTACCAAGCGACTCATCAAATCGACGAATCCCAGATTAACCTGATGAAATCCTTCGGTGCGAAGAAATCACAAATTTTCCGCAAAATTATCGTTCCTTCCTCTCTGCCATGGATCATCTCGGCCTTCCGGATCAATATCGGTTTGGCATTGGTGTCTGTTGTAGGTGGAGAATTCATCTCTTCTGACAAAGGACTTGGACACATGGTATTCGTCGAAGGTAACCTGTTCAACCTTCCGGCCGTATGGGTTGGCGTGTTCATGCTTATGCTGGTCGCCATGCTCCTCTACACCTGTGTCGGTTATATCGAATCCCGTCTCCTTCCATGGAATGACAACAAGACCAGCAGCAAATCCACATCTGTATAGCTGACCTACAACGATTAAAGGGGACTGATGACTAATGCGTACATTCAAAAAGATAGCTATTCTAGCAGCGATGACACTTCTATTGACTACACTGCTCAGTGCATGCGGAAGCAATGCCACAACACCTGCTAACGGCGCAGGTGCATCTAATAGCGAGGGGCAAGCAAATACACAGGTGGACAAAATTATGGTGTCCGAGGTGTATCACAACCTGCTCTACCTTCCTCTGTATGTAGCGAATAACCAAGGATTCCTAGAGGAGAATCGCATTGAGCTATCTTCCATCCGTGCTGCCGGAAGTGGACCAACAGCATTGTCTTCGGTGATCTCAGGCGAGTCTGCGTTCTCCTTCCACGGTCCTGAGCATGTCGCATTTGCTAATGCAAAGGGCGGAGATGCTCGCTCACTGGTCCTTCTATCCGGCAGTGCTCCAGTATGGGCAGTTGCGCGAGAAGGAGTAACCGTGAACTCGACAGCGGATTTCAAAGGTAAAACCATCGTTGTGGGCTTGGCACCTACAAGCTCGAACAGCTTACTGCGGAAACTATTCGCTGACAACAACATCGATATTGACAAGGATGTGACGATTACTGAGGTTCAGAATGGCTCCGAGCTTGGTGCTGTATTAGCCGGCAAAGCCGACATTGCTATCGTTTACGAGCCGCAGCTGGATCAAGGCATTGCAGAAGGACTTCATATTGTCCATGATTTCACGAAGGATTATCCTGACTTTGCCTTTGCAACGATGAATACAACCGCAAGCTTCATTGAAAAGAATCCTGATCTCACCCAGCGCTTTGTCACCTCTATTGAGCAAGCCCTGGATTACATTCAATCGAATCCTGAAGGCGCAAAAGCAGTTGCCGTGAAGGAATTCCCGAATCTGGACAAAAACGTCGTGGAGCAAGCGGTACAACGCATGATCGACAGCAAGGTATACCCTGCGGAGGGACTTATCAATGAATCAGCTTTTAACACCGCAATCGATATGCAGCGCTTCATCGGTAATCTGAAGGAAGATCTCGCTTACGAGGATATTATCGATTCAAGCTTCACCAAATAGAGAGAGAAAGGTTGATTACTCTGAACCAGGACGACTATCTCACACACCGCCTCACGGAAAGTGCGAAATATGCGAATGGAGTTATTACTAGCGAGGAGCTTGCCCTATTTACAGCCGACTTGAAACTGATTCGAAACTTCAAGTTGCCAGAAGAAGTAGGGCCCAATCCCCCGCATAGGAGCGTGCCTCTTCGATGATTACCAAACCACTTAACGAGCTGACGATTGGTGAAGCCGCGACACTGATTAAAAATAAGTTGATATCTCCTGTCGAGCTTACAAAATCCTATTTGAATCGCATTGAGAAAGTAGAGCCTGCTGTGCAAGCCTTCGTTACGGTCACCGCCGAACAGGCTTTGCAGGCCGCAAGAGAGTCTGAACAAAAACTGATGAATGGCGAATATCTCGGTGCTCTGCATGGCATTCCCTATGGAGCCAAAGACATTATCCATACCGCTGGCATACGCACCTCGGCCGGATCAAATACCTTTCCTGACTTCGTACCCGGAACGAATGCAACTGTGATTAATAAGTTGCAAGCTGCAGGCGCTATCCTGCTCGGCAAGACAACAACGACGGAGTACGCCTTTCAGGGAGGAGAACCGCCAACACGCAACCCGTGGAATCTAGAACATACACCAGGCGGTTCCAGCTCCGGCTCCGCCGCTGCAGTAGCGGCTGGCATGGCTTCCTTCACACTCGGAACACAGACCTTTGGATCTCTGCTTAGACCCGCAGCTTACAACGGATTAACCTGTATGAAACCCACTTACGGCAGGGTTAGCCGTAATGGTGTCATCACAGCCAGCTGGAGCCTGGATCATATTGGCGCCTTCACTCGATCTGCACAAGATAACGCAATCGTTCTGGAAGCGATGGCCGGGCAAGATGAGCTGGACTCCTTCACGCTTCCTTATGGCAAGCCAGACTTAACAAATGCTCTTGAGCATCCTATATCAGGAATGATGGTCGGGCTACCGAGCAGCTTCTTCCAGACTGATGAACCGGCGATCTTGTTAGCGGTAGAGTCGGCAATCGCTGTGCTTGAGAAGCTGGGCATGCAATGGAAGAAAGTTGACCTGCCTTCTTATATGGAAGAAACCATTGCTGCTCATCGTACGGTAATGCGGGCAGAAGCTGCCGCCTTCCATCAGGAACGCTTCGCGGAAGCCTCTGATCGTTACGGTCACACGATGCGGGAGCAGCTTGAACTCGGTTACCAGACGAGTGCCGTTGATTATTTGCAGGCACAACGCATCCGAACGATATTCCGGAGCGAGATGATGATGCTTTTCAATGAAGTAGATGTGTTATTGACTCCATCAACACCATATGTAGCTCCACATGGCTACAAGACAGGCAGCCCAATTTTCAACGGACCGTTCACCAATACGGGTCTACCATCCATCACCGTACCCATCGGGTTCGATACCACCTCAGGGAAGCCATTACCTATCGGCATGCAGCTTGCTGGTCCACTCATGAGAGAAGACCGCCTGTTGTCCATCACTCATCATTATCAGCAGGCTACGAACTGGCATCAGTTAACACCAAATATACACACTCATTAGGAAAGGAATGACAGCTACGATGTCTACCATCATACATGCAAGTGCAGCACCCAAGTTCCCGCTTCCTTTTTCCCATGCTGTCCGCGCAGGAGATTTGGTCTACGTCGCCGGTCAGGTAGGCGTTGATCCACAGACGCTTGAGCCTATCGGAGGTATTAAGGAGCAGACGGAGCAGTGCATTCGTAATATTGAGGTGATCCTGCAAGAAGCCGGACTTACACTTGATCATATTGTGAAGGCAACCACCCATCTGGCCCGAGAAGAGGATCAGCCCGAATACAACGAAGTGTATGCGCGAATGATTAAACAACCCTACCCCGCCCGTATTACCGTATTCAGCGGGTTAGGCCCTTATTTAATTGAAATGGAAGTGCTGGCGTATGCACCTTCCGTCCGAGGAGAGTAGCACATCACCAAAGAGCACCTGTAGCTATAGATAGGTACAAGTGCTCTTTTTGTCTAGAAACCCGGTCCTCTTTTGAGAAACGGGTTTCTTTTCGTATTCCTATTTTGTTTTGAAGCGAGATGATTCCTCGGCAAGTTGTTTGGTCAGTCCATCGATTCTCTGCACCATATTTGTCAAATGTTCTGTCATGCCGGACTGTTCCTGCATTGTTGCTGTGACTTCCTCAACAGAAGCCGACACCTCTTCACCGGAAGCAGACAAGTTCTGTGCAGCCCCAATGACGTCATCCTTATCACGTTCAATGGATTCGATCTCAGTAGCAATAGCCTGAACCTGGCTCATCATCTCATTCATATTCTCGGTGACAAAATTGAATGTCTCCTTCGTCTGGCTAACGCTGCTCTTATGCTGTTCCGCAATTGCTTCAATAGCCTGAACACTTCGGTTATTCTGCTCCACATGATCAATGGTCTGCATCACAATTCGGTTGATATCCTCCGATTGAGCTGTTGTCTGCTCTGCCAGCTTGCGAATCTCGGAAGCAACCACGGCAAAGCCGCGCCCTTGCTCACCTGCTCTTGCGGCCTCAATCGAAGCATTCAACGCAAGTAATTTCGTCTGATTTGCAATTTCGGCAATCGTGCCCGTGATCTGGTGAATGCCAGAGGAGCTTTCAGCGAGTTGGACTGTAATTTTGGAGATGTTGCCAACTTCAATCTCGTTCTGCCCGTTCACCGCAATAAGCGCATCAATAACTTCATGATTATTTTTGAATGCATCCGTAATTTCATCTGCCTTGAACTTCACTGCCTGCGACATTCCATTCACGTTTGCAATCTTGTTACCAACATTCATGAATTTGTCCACAATGGCTTCCGTATCGTTCGCCTGGGATTCCATGGCTCGTGAAATCTCAAATGCTGTTGTCGTTGTTTCAGCAATCGTGGTTGAAGTTTGCTGAGTGGACTGTTCCAGCTCGGATGTACTTGTTTTCAGGATGCCGATGGAATGGTTCATGCTGGAGATCAGCTGTTTATTTCCTGCTGCCATGGTATTGAAGCTGTCCACCAATTGTTTGAATTCTCCGCTATATTTACCTTGAGCCTGTACCGTCAGATCGCCGCCCGCAAGCTGTCTGAACAACACAGTTAGTCTTGTAATTGGTCTGGTTACCAGCAAAGAGATCAGGATACCCGCTACGACGGAAACCGCAATAGCACTAAACAAAACAATATACATCTGTTTTGCCATCGCACGTAAAGGCTTCTGCACATCGCTCATTTTATCTTCTACAACGACAGTCCAGTCGGATCTTGGGATTTTGGAGTAATACGCCACTTTCTCGTCTGTACTAACCTCCCCTTGCTGCAGTTCAGCGCCAGGAGCAAGCTCTATCAATGATTGGTATTCGCCCGACTCCATCTTCTGGCCTGCCATCTTCTCATCCGCTGAATCGTAGATGACCGTACCTATTCGGTCCAGAATGATCACTTTTCCCTCATCATTAATATTGATATTTTGTAGCTGATTAACGAAGAACGAGGTGGACGCCGCAGATACGAGCACTCCCTGTACTTCTTGATTCTCATTGTAGATTGGCATGGCAAAAGCCGTACCGAGTTGTCCTGAGGACTTGGCTACAATCCCTTCACTAATCACGTTTTTACCCTGAATTGCTTCTTGAAAATATGCCCGATCTCCGCGTTCCGCCTTGATAACTGCCGGATCATTCGCTGCAATAATAATGCCATTCCGATCCAACAAAATCAGACTGTTGTTACCTTCCATACCTGCCAGACTGTCCGCGAGAATACCACTTGCCTTATCCAGCAGTTCATTGTTTTCCGAGAAAAAGTTCTCACCTTCCTGCCCATCCGTATTCCGAATCTCTAGCAGATCCCGGAAGGTCCGATGTGTTGTAATCAGAAAGGTGGACTGTTCTTCCAAACTTAGTGAAGCATACAAACCTGCCCCCACCCGGTCCGAGGTTGCCTTAATTTCATCTTTGCTTTTGTCGAGTGTAATAACTGCCGCTACGCTGTAACACACTACCGCAGTTACCGCCAGTACGATACACACCAGCAGACTGATCATAAGTGGTAATTTGACTCTGAACGACATGTTGCGCATGCGTTCTCTTGCCTTGCTAAATACCATGATTACATTCACCATCCATTTTCATTTTCGTTATTATGAAATCCATATTCTATGTATCTACTTTATATCGGTCGATATCAAATAATCTGTAAGCTGTTTCCCCAGTTATTCTAGGTCAAAGGCCACTGCAAACGATTGGAAAATGAAGACTTTGGGTTAATACAAAATATGACATCAACATCGTATAATATATGAAATACATATCGCGCAGGAAGAGGGAAAACGCATTGAATCCGAAAATGCCTACTTTATTAAATGTTATCCGTGCCCTGTTAGGGGTACAATCCATTTTCATTGGGATTTCCATGACATTCCTTATTGCAGATCTATTCCGTAATAGTGCGGATTACTCCGCGTTTCCGCTATCTGATCAGATCGCCTATTTTACAAGTATCGGGCTCCGTGTACTCTTGGTTCTGGTTCCCCCAATTCTGACTATCGTATTTATCTCCAAACGAAGTTATAAGCTAACAATTACATTTATGAGCCTGGCCTTATTTTTTGGCGTTGTTTTCTTTCAGAATTTTCTCGTCTTGCTGCACATCTTTATGTTGCTTACGCTGCTGCTCCACAAGCCCAGCAAGGTGTATCTGAAGCAGGAAAACTCTCGGGAAGAATACAACCAGAAGAATCTGCGGTTATAGATTCGAAGAGAATAGGAGAAGTGATATGGTAAAAACAGCATTACCTACGCTATTAAATGTCGTGCGCATTTTATTAAGTGTGAAACTGATCTACGTGATTGTGTCCTTTATCGTGTTCCTCATTGACTTCAACCAGAATATGGAGGCCTATCTGGGTTTCTTACGCAAAGGAGATGATCTGGCTTACGCCTCTGGCGTAATCTTAGCCAGAATGTTGTTTATCATCGGTCCCAGCCTGCTTGCTGTTATATTCATCACCAAAAGAAAGTTCAAGCTCACCGTGACGTTTCTGAGTCTGGCGTTATTCGTTGCCATTCCGAATGAGAGTAACCTGTTTAACCTGATTCATCTCTTCGCCCTGCTTATCGTGCTCTTGCATCGTCCAAGCAAGTTGTATCTGAAACGAAAGGATACCCCTGTCAATGAAGCCGTAGTTGAACCGAGGGATTAATTCGAAAAGGGAATCACATGACATTGAAGTCCAGAAAAAACGGTGGAGAGTACACGATATGATGTCATAATAAAAAAACAAGGACGTTCCTAAGTAATACAGGAAGGTCCTTGTTTAATGTGAATTAATATACAAAGTGAAGGTGAGATTTACAATTACAGTGCAGCTTGATAAATTTGTACTACATCTTCACGCTGCAAGTTTTTGAAGAATCCGAACGGACCGAATCGCATCGCTTTATCAGCCATCACATCAATCTGGCTGTCGTCGATGTCATAGTCCGCCAGACGGCTAGGGGCACCAATTGAAGTCCAGAATGTACGAAGCGCTTGAATGCCTTCTTCAGCAACTTGTTTGTCCGACTTTCCAGCAGGGTTGATATCAAATACATTAACAGCCATACGTTTGAATCGATCTACATCCACATCCAGATTATGTTTCATCCAGTGTGGGAAAAGGATCGCAAGGCCTCCCCCATGGGGAATGTCATACACAGCCGACACAGCATGTTCAATATTGTGAGAAGCCCAATCTCCGGCAAGACCCATATTCAGGACATCGTTAAGCGCCATTGTTCCACAGTAGAGAATGGTTTCGCGCAGTTCATAGTTTTCTGGATCTTTAATCAGACGAGGGGCCGTATCAATAACGGTACGAAGAATCGTCTCACAGAATCCAAGCTGAACCGGTGTATTGGTATCCAGATGGAAATAATGTTCAAACACATGAGACATCATGTCCACCATGCCGTATACCGTCTGATCCAGTGGTACGGTGTATGTGTACTCCGGATCAAGAATGGAGAACGCTGGGAAAGAATACTCGCTGAACCATGCCCATTTTTCCTGCGTATCCTGATTGGTTATTACTGAACCGTTGTTCATCTCGGAGCCTGTCGCTGCCATGGTCAGAATTGTACCCAGCGGAAGTCCACCTTCCGGGGTTGCTTCGCGCACAACAAAATCCCACATGTCTCCATCGTATTTGGCTCCTACTGCGATGGCTTTAGCGCAGTCTAGTACACTGCCGCCGCCAACCGCAAGAACCAGATCAATGTTATGTGTTCTGCATAGCTCTACGCCCTTATGAACCGTAGAAAGACGGGGGTTCGGTTCTACTCCAGCGAGTTCCGTAACCTCTGCTCCGATTTCGTTCAACTGGCTGATTACCTGATCGTACAGCCCGCTACGTTTGATGCTTCCACCACCATATACAAGCAAAATACGTTTTCCGTATTTTGGAACTTCGGTTTGTAGTGCTTGAAGTTGCCCTTTGCCAAAAATCAGCCGGGTCGGATTGTAAAACTGAAAAGATCTCATAACGTATGTTCCTCCAAAGAAGTCTGAAATTTTGTGCATCCACCATTATAGTTCTCTTTATTCGTAAAAACAAATACATACAAGAAGGAGCTCAAAGATAAGTATGGAGTCTATCACATTACAACAATTAATAAAACAAACCATTAATCAATATGTATCCTCGGATATTCACATTAGAAGTATCAAAAGTAACCCTATCGGTGCGGGATCTCAAGCCGTTGAATTGCTTCGCCATCATATTGAATTCCTTATAAATGGAGTAAAAAAAGATATTTCTTTCGTAACAAAGAAAGCCACGTTCATTGAACGCTCTGCCTTGTCCAGATTATTTTTACAGGGAGCCAATGTACCCTTTAGTTTATCAACTGAACCTCATACTCAAGATCGAAGCTTGATCTGCGTTCAGGATGTGGACTACCAAACCGATTATAGTCATCTGGATATGGATCTGCTTCAGCATAAAGAATTACGAGCACTGGCTTACATACACGGAACGAACATGGGATTGAAAAAAGAACTGCCTTGGATATCTAATGTGGATCGATCTCATATCATCGAAATGATGGAAAACCGTTGGAGACCTTCGTGGAAAAACGCCATAGAAAGTCCATCATTCATTGAAGAATTTGGATCACCGCTCATTTTGGAAATTGAAGCTGTAGCAAGTAACATCGTAGATGATCTTGAAATACTTATCCAGGACAAACACACACATACGTTAATTCATAATGATCTGAATCCTGGCAATGTATTGGTATACAACAATGAAAATGTATATTTTATTGATTGGGAGGAAGCAAGGTATGGCTCCCTGTTCTTTGATATTCCTCTGCGCTGTACACATCTGAAACAAGTTGAGATCTATCGAGAGGCGCTAAGTTCTCACGGATACGATATTCCCCAACATCAATTCGAAAAGTACTTCTCCCTTGCATCCCGATATCTAGGTATCCGTTATATGAGTTGGAACCTTGGGGTTTGGGAACAGTACCCACATGCAAAAGACGACTTAAAAAAGTATATGAACATGGTGACTCAACCTTTGTTTTCCTGATCCCTCATGACACATCAGATGTAAGACGAATTCAATGTTTTCCTGGACAAAAAAGCTCCTGCCAGCAAAATGGCAGGAGCTACATCACAGGGATTCAGCATGAACCTCACATCATCTTCCATGACTGAAGTGCATGGCTTACATCCCTCAGATATTAATAATTCAGTACTTAGGTTCTAACCCAGATCGGCAATCCGCTGTCCAATACGCGGAAACAGCCCAAAGGCATTCTCATAGAAGACTTTATCATGATGCTGTTCCGGTACAAGTCGACGGACAAATTCGGCATACAGATCGATGGGCGCAAGCGGCCAGTCGGTGCCAAACAGCATTTTCTCATAATGATCCGAATAGACCAAAGCCCGGCGGAAATGATCCATGAACAAAGGTTCGTTCATGAACCGTTCAAAATGAGGCCGATCCCCCACCACAAGACCAGACAAATCCGCATACACGTTCGGATTCTTCGCCACTACTTCTGCTGCATCCATCACCCAGGGGTCACCCAGATGACAGATCATAAAGTTCACACCGCGCTGCTGCAAGGCTAATTCATCCACCGTCAACGGATGCGAATACTTGAGCAACCCGTTCATGGAGTACGTGTCTCCTGTATGAATCACCACAGGCAAGTTGTACTTGGCTGCGAGTTCATAGACCGGGGCATAGATTTTGTCATACACATAGTGATGATAGTATCCGGCATAGAGTTTGATTCCGGCTACTTCAGGGGATTGCAGTCTTGCTTCAATCCGGTCAAGCTCGTCCTGAGCGTTTTTACCGTCCAGCGCATTGGGATTGATCCCCACACATTCCATGAGGAATGACGGAACCTTCTCTTCCAGGTCCAGTCCCATCGGGTTAGGGGAACTGGAATCCGGGAACGATCCCTTTGTCTGCTCCGTAACCCCCATTCCGATGCCCAGAATGACGTCGTTTTTATCAAACTCCGCTTTAAGACCAGCGGCAGAGTAATCCACTTTGGACAGATCAATCGCTGTTTGGTGAAAGCTGTCTATGTCCGACAGGTGAATATGAATATCAATGATCGGCATGTGGAGCCTCCTTTTCATCGGTAGAAGTTGCAAAATTCAGTTTGAGAAGGTCACGTACATCCGGTGAACTCAGTGGAATCTGTCCCAGGACAAGATAACTCGGCTCCGTCCAGACTGTTTCCCCGTGCTTGATTGTCAGATGATGATTCACGTGCAGACCCGTCACCTGATTATTGGCAAAAGCCCATGCACTCTGATTCGGGTAACGATGGACCGCATGCAGCATGTTTTCACGCGAAACCGATCCGACTCGCAAAAGGTCTTCAAGTGGCAGGCCCACATCCACCTTGCCTAGCGGGAACCGATCTTTACCCGGTTGCTCAATCCAACCTTCCGCAAAGACAGAGGATGGCTGGAGGAAACGTTCCTCCGCAAGCGAGTAATTCGTCAGCGTCAGGCCGCTTTCGTTTGTCACTTCAAGCAGGGTGCAGAGCACAGGAACACCCGGCAGCATCAGATAATGTTGGTGGATCGTGATCCCACGATTCGCTTCATGCTTCTCAATTCGGGTGGTCAGCTTTATGCCTTTCCAGACGTTGCCGTATTGATCCTTCTGCTCTGTCCAGGAAGCGGCTCTCTGTTCCAACTGACGGCTGAAGCCATTCATGCCTGGAACCCCAACACCCAGCCCGCCGTACCACGGATTCCACCACGAGCGTGGAGCCGGTTCAGGGTACGAGCTGTCAAGCCATTCTTCTCCTGCAACTTTCAGAGAGTGTACTACACTTCCGAAGTCAGGGGCAACGGAGATCGACAATACTCCATTGTCTACGGTGTACACTGGTCCAGATGAACCTTCTTCAATTATCTGCTTAATCTCTGTTTTGCTCTGCGGGAACCAAAGGGCCGTTCGCTCTTGAATCCGATCTTCGCCCCGATATAGCCCACGAACTTTCCAACCACTCACGTGCTGGTCTCGGTCCGCTTCGTCTGGTGAAAATGTCAGCTCGGCGGAGTTTAGATTGTGCTCCGGATTGAATTCCTTCACATTGGCCATAACCTCCGGTTTGCCACCCTGCTGTACATACAGCTCCAGCTTGCCCGCAAGCGAAACCAGTTTATGTTCAGTCAACGTTGCTTGCAGCACGTCTGGGGCAAATGGATTCCCCTCACTCAGTGTCAGATCCAGATGATTGTCCAGCAACTCAATGACCGGGTTACGCTGCTTCCGGGCAAACGCACGGAAATCCTGCCACTTGGCAAACGTGTTCAAAGCATATACAGTTGCCTTGGTCCGCACAACGGCCCCAGCTTCCAAACGTCCAAGCTCATGCTGCAACCCCAGCGTGTATTCCGGACGAAGCAGCTTCAGAGAAGGGTCCCAATAGATGCCGCACGCGCCGTACTCTTCCTTGCAAAACAGCCAGTTTTCCGTAATCTGTGAACTGTCCCAATGACTCGGATCGCCAGCGTAAGAATCCCCCATATCCACAAAACGATCTTGGTACGGGAGGATTAACCGGTTTCCGTAGAAACCGAAGTTATTCATTAGGTACAGGTCCTCTTCCCAGGCGGTGTCTCGTGTATTTTCAACCTCGTGGTGGAATTCGGCGATTCCATTCGCAGACAGCTTGACCACAGACTTAATCTGCAAGCCAGGGAAATCCTCCGAATCATATAGTGCTTCAAGAACCTGACGTTCCCCTTCGGGATAGATATTCACTTCTTTGGCTTGTTTCTTGGATAACTCTTCGGCAAACGGCTTACCCAGCTTCGGATAAGTCCACCAGAACGAATGACGGGAACCGGGGTATTCAATCCACATGTTATTATCTTGTTTGCTCATATGAATAGAGAATGCACCATTCACAGCCACCCATTGATCCTCAATCTGCCCGCCATATTTGCCCTCGATTCCCTTCATCAGTACAGAAAGTTTACTTGTAAAAGAGATTGCATGGCTCCCCACTGGGACAGCCGTCACTTCTACTTCTTGGGAATAGAGACCATATGAATGCAAGGTGAAGGGCACCGGCACAGACATTTTGCCTTTGGCAGGCACCGTAAAGCGCACCGCTCGCTCCTCCCATTCAAGGAATTCATCCTCTGGCAGGTCAAAGCTGAACTCCGTTTCGGCATCCACATTATTTTCCACGTTCAGAACCAACTCCGCCGGGATGCCTGGATAGAGCTCCTTCACAGGCAAGATGGTCTTGATCTTGGCCGGGAATTTCGGGGCAATGCCCAATCGAAACTCCGCTTTCTTCCCTCCGATCAACCATGTGCTGGCAACCACGGGATGGGTCTTATTGTTATTCTGTTCCTCTGTAATTGGATCAAGGTGAAACTCACCTTCCACGATGATGGTTTCTCCCGGAGCCACTGCTCGTGCAACGTCCAGCGCAAATCGTATGTTTTTGTTATCCTCACCCTTGATCTCAATCGCAAGTTCGGAAGCTGAAGTGTTCTTAATGCGATAGCGAACCTTATAGCTGGAACCGAATACCAGATCATGATCATCGACTTCTGTTGAGATTTCGTAATCCGGTGTTTCGATGGCAGTCAGTCCGCGACCCGACTTTTCAAATTCAGCCCGCAGGGAGACATCTCCCTTTTTCCACGTGTAGTCAAAGAAATCAAAACCACGCTCTCGTCGGCCATCCGGCTCGATCACGAGTTCACGCGTGCTGTCTGCATACCAATCTAAATCCTCGAAATAAGGAGCGAGTGCTTCGGTCTGCAAGATGGTAGGGATGAAATTCATCAGATGCACATTATCATCTTTTTTCTCCCAGAAGAATCCACATTTCTTGTACATCGGTACAGCCTTCGTATTCCCTGCCCACGTGAACAGATCCAGGCGAGGCCATCCGGCCTCCACGGTCTTGCGCACAGCATTCAGGATCAGGTTGCGTCCAACCTTGTAACCGTGATAGTCAGGACGTACATTAAGCAGCGGTACATATAGGGCTCTCTCGTCATAGCGGTAATGAGCAAAACTGCAGAAGCCAACAACCTCTTTCTCATGAACAGCTAGAAATGCATAAAGATTGGACGAACTCTCCATCTCCCGGCGAACTGTTTCCTCTGTTCTAAGGTTGGTGCCACCTCCCCAGCTTTCGTTACTACGGTTCCACATATCCGCAAGTGCGGCAGCGTAAGAGGGGTCGTATTCAATAATATGGATTTGATCAATAATCGAAGTTACGGTCATGTTCTGATCTCCTTCTCTTTATGTACAGGATGGTGAAGAAGCTAGTGATAGTCTTATCATACTATAATTGGAAGCATTTTCAGAGAATTAAAAATCTTTCTTTCCAACTTATATGTGCCTTTCGGAAGCTCTTGTTAGAAGCGTCAAGGATGGACGAATCTATTTAGGCATGAAAGAAAAAATCCACGTCTTTTAGTTAGACGTGGATTTAGGAATATGATCAGCTACTAATTTTCAATTATGCCAATATAGAACGGACATTGCGTAGAACTGATTTCATAAATTCAGAGGTTGGTTCAGCATGCCCCGCAATTTGGATACGTCGTTGCCGCACATCAAGACTCTTCAACTGGTCCGTCAAAACAACACCTGAAAATGGCAGCTCTTCTGGTAGTGTAACTTCAAAAGGATAATCCTTGGCTTGGCTCGTTATGGGACATACAACGGCAAAACCTGTTATTTCATTGAATTCAAGTTCCGATAGAACAATAGCCGGTCGTCTCCCGGCTTGCTCGTGACCCGCTTGAGGATCAAAGTCAAGCCATATCAGATCGCCTCGTTTGGGAATAATCAAAGTAACTCGTTCCCTTCAGTGCCAAAGTCTATTTCTTCATGTCTTGTATCCTGTTTCACTTTAGAGAGCAAAGTCTTTAGATGGTTACGTAGTTCCTCATTGGACTCTACAGGCTTGGTTTTTGGACGCAACAACAATTCATTATCTTCTGTCACCAAAATCTCGATTTCCGAGCCTTCTTCCAGATTAAGACGCTTAAGCAATTGGTTAGGAATGCGAATTGCACTGCTATTTCCCCATTTGCTAAGTGTGGCTGTAGTCATGGCAATCCCACGCCTTTCGTTTGATTGATGCTCCAATTATACCTCACCTCCCTACAGTTGTATATCTATATGATATACATGAAACAATAAAAGGATACATTGTATTCAACCATAATATGGATCTGGTCGATAATCGAAGTTTCGGTCATGTCTTGATCTCCTTCTCTTTATGTACAGGATGGTGAAGAAGCTAGTGATAGTTTTATCACGCTATAATTGGAAACGCTCTCAGAAGATTATATCAGTGCCTGGTATCCACTTCTGTATTGAGTGTCAATGGTTCCCTGTCTTATGTACGGGTAAACATATTGCCGCAGTGTGCCCTGAAATGGACATACATGTGAACTTTGACAAGCTCTATTCGCTATTGTTACTCTTTGTACAGGAGCGTTTCTTTTATATATAAAAAAGATAGATTCATGGAGGGAAAGCATGACAGAATGGATCACGCAATTTATACTCTTTTTTAAAGATTTGTCATACGCAGGTCTGGTCATTGCCTTGTCGTTTGAATTCGTACCCGCTGAACTTGTACTGCCCATGGCGGGGTATTGGGTGTATCTTGGGGATATGAAGCTTTGGCTGGCAATACTCGCTGGTACCGTAGGTGGAACGTTCGGACCTCTGACATTGTATGCCCTGGGACGATACGGCGGCAGACCGATGGTCGAAAAATACGGCAAGTATTTCTTGATTCGCCCCCACCATCTGGACGCTTCCGATACGTTCTTCGAGAAATATGGCAGTGGAGTAGCTTTCTATGGACGTTTTGTACCCGGCATTCGGACCGTGATCTCCATCCCTTGTGGTATGGCGAAGATGAATGTGTTTAAGTTCAGTATCTTTACATTCTTGGCCATGCTTCCGATCACCTCATTGTACATCTACTTAGGCTTCAAATTAGGCTCTCAATGGGAGCATGTGGACGAGATTGTTAAACCTTATATCGTTCCGGCAGCGGTGGTTTTCTTAGGTGCTTTTGGTTTGTACGTGCTTTTGAAACGTTGGAAAAGAAGAACGGCTTTGAACAAGTCATAGTCTTGTTTAAGTAAGGAAACAAATAGATGTAAAGCCCCGCCGATTGTGAATATCGGTGGGGCTTTTGTTTCAAGGGAGATTCGCCTGTCCTATATACAACGCCACCTTTCCGTTGAAACGTCAGAGAGAATTAATCCCTAAGCTTCGTCCCGGCCTTACAAGCAGTTTAATTCGTTGTTCCCAGTTTAAATTCTATTTAATTTTCTGCTGTTGCTGAAGTATTATTAACACACTGCTCAAGAAGTAGAAAAGCAATAATTTTAGTGGTACTATATTCCTATAAAATAGATTTTGGAGGTACGAAATTGAACTTAAGAGCACATAAGTGGAAATGGATTTCAAGTGTTATCGTATTACTAGGTTTAGTTTCATCAATAGTTTTTTACAGGAATGAACAAGCTTATGCCGAAGCAATAAAAAATGCTAAAGCAGCAGTGGAGCTAGAAGATTATGACTTAGCATATCAATCCATATCTGAGAAAAAACCAAAAACAGCAGATGAATTGTTATTCAAGAAGATTAAATTAATCAAATTTTCCAAATTAAACCTAGCAAGTGATTATGATTTAAGCCCTCCTTTAGGGGGTAAGCCTGATTTCGAATGGATAATGAGTAGTCTATTTACTGGAATTATCTCCATTGATGTTACTGATTACAAACGCGCCGAAGAATTAAATGTCACAAAAGAATTATTAGATGTTAGAAGACAATATCTTGATCAACTAGATTCAATTTTCTGGTTATCCGAGTATGAGGTTGATAACATATTAGCTATGACAGATGAAGAAAGAGATAAGAAAATTAAGGAGATTTATGTAAGAGGCGATGAAGTGTTAGAAGAAAATTTAAAAAAAATATTAAGAAAACGAAATTAAGGATATAAATACAGTACATACAGATTTTACAGCAGTGTGAGAGATACTTTTTATAGGCATCTTTCACACTGCTTATTTTATTTAATCGAACATACAAATGCACACTACATAGGAATGATCATCTAACTAAATCAATTCCTGCCTTCTTTTCAAATACACATACAACACTACGCCAGATACCGCACAGATCACCGCACATAAACCAATGAATCCATATCCCGCCTGAAGTCCGCGCAGCAACCCCAACTGAGTCGTTGAACCGTACAAATTCTTCACGCCCTCAATTACCCAGCCAATCACATAGTTACCAATGACACTACCAACCCCCATCAAGGTAACCGTGAACGTAATCGCGGTGTCACTGCCATTCGGATATCTACGTGCGATAAACGCCATCACTGTTGGATAGATCATCGCTATTCCCGCACCAGATATCGCAAAGAAAATCGCAAGACGCTCTCCCCCTGCAAGCGCCACGAACGTACAGACTCCCGAGAAAGCCGAGAATAGAATCAGTGACAATACAAATCCGATCCGGTCCGTCAATGGTCCAAGCAGCAGGCGTCCTAGCGAGAACGTGAGGAAGAACGCAGATAATAACCCGGAGGCTTTGACCGTGTCCCACGTGTAGGCTTTTTCCAAGAAATTAACCAGCCAACCCCCAACCGCCAGCTCCGATACCACGCCAAAAGAAAGAATGAGTACCATCAGCCAAAGGGCAGGATCACGTGTTAACGTCTTGAGTGAAGTCCGATCTTCATGAGGAAGATCATCCCCCGGGAATTTGCTGCGCAGCGCCGCAATAATCGGCAGCAGGCAGAGTGACAACATCACCAGATACATGCCGCGCCAGTCCAGTTCGTGTCCAAACACCTTCAAGGACATGACACCCGTCGCCAGCAAAGGTGCTACCGTTGAACTCAGCCCATAGAAGAAATGGGACAGGTTCATCATCGTTCCTGTGTTCTTCACAAAGATACGCGCACCCAGAATCGCCAAAGCAATCTCCAGCATGCCGTTACCGATGTACATGAAGAAGTACGATGAAGCAAAGAGTGGATAGGTATGAGACACATAAATGAACACACCCGATAGGATCATCGATGCAAACGATATGATGCTAACCGCCTTGATGCCCCATTTGCGAACCAGAATAGCGGTGAAGGAGCAGGCGATCAGATAACCCAGTGCGTTCAGGGACAATAACGTCCCTAGCTGTTTCTCATCTAGATTGAAGTCGAATTGAATGCGCGGAATGGCCGGCCCCTTAATATTTTCCGATATGCCGAATACGATAAATCCAAGAAAGATCGTTGCCAGCTGCATCGCGTACAGCTTGTTAAACTTTCGTTTGTTGCCTTGCGTACCTGCTTGCTGATTCAAAATAAGTTCCTCCATTGCGTCTATATAAGTTGAAACAAGGGTCATTAACTTGGACACTCCGATGACAGAATAACCTTCCAATCACTGTTATCCCCAGATTTTTTTAAATTTCCTTCCCAAAGGGAAAATCCGGGGATAAAGGCGACCGCTTCGCTTTTTCAGGTTTTTTCTGCCCTCTCCGTTACTTGTTATAATGAAATTGTTCACTTATATAAAAGCGTTATTACAACTCAATTGATCTGATGAGAGATCATCCTTCTGATCGACGTTCAGTTCCTTTACCACTGCTTCTCAACCACCTGAATGCGGTAGGTCAGGCTCTCCAACGTAACAGCGACCAGCCCCGTCACATATTCGCGCCGAGTGTCTCTTTGAATGATCAACTCAGGCATATGCTCCTGTGGGATCAGGTGATCCAGACAGCCTTGTAACAGGTTATCCCGCATAGCCGGGTCCATTGTATCCCCTGTAACCACAATCGTAGCCGGGTTAATGATCGCGATGATGGAAATCAGCGTCTGTACGACCAATTCCTGCAACCCTTCCACCGTTTTCAACATTCGCAATTGCTCTTCCCGTGACACGCCAAACGGTAGAAAAGATACCTCGCCCCCAAATTGCGTGTTCCCGGTCAGCGGACGACCATCAATGATAAAGCCTGCACCCGGAAAATGGTTCTCCGGAAACGTCACCACCGCGAAGTTCTTCTCTTCTTCAAATTGCTGCTGGTTGTAAAGTCCGTAGACCGTCAGGTTCATGTCGTTGCCAATGACCACTTCCACATCTTCATATTGCTCCTTAAGCCTTGGCCCGAGTGGCTGATACATCAGATCCGGTACGTCGCAAATTCCAATCACGCCGTTGTGTGCCACCCCGGGTATCCCGATACCAATCGCCTGCACATTGTGGTGTTGTTCGATCAGGTTTGCAATTAGATCCTCTACCACCCGGACATTAATCTCTTCCAAAATGAGCGTCTTTTCGTCCGCCATTTCCCCATTCAGATTGGCATATGTATGTGTGATCGAGTGAATACCGCCCTCTGTTCGAATAATCAGGCATAGTACACTCGCGTAGTCCGCATTGAATTGATACCGACTCGCAGGTCTTCCCCCACTCGATTCATCTGGGCCCAGATCGATAATCTCACCCGTTTGGAGTAATTCGTTCAGGATCGTGCCGCATGTCGCCACGCTGAGTTTGGTCAGGTTCGCAATGGAAGCCTTCGTGCCTACGCCCATGGATCGGAGCGTGTTCTTCACTAATTCAACGTTGATCCGCTTCACCTGTTGGGTGTTGTGTGATGTGGGTAACATGTCTTAGTTATATGCCTCCTTTCATTCATTTCGTACCATTCGATGAATGTTTTTAAAAGTGTTTTAATAATTGAAGTTTAGGGGGATTAGTGGGGAAAGTCAATGCTTAATTCAGTGCGAAAAACGTTTGGACGGGAAGGCAAAAGGACAGTTCAAGATCATCTTGTGTGATCCTGCGCTGTCCCTTTAGTTAAGGTGGCTTTATGTAGACTGACTCATTTGATTTGCCAAGATGCTCTTCTCCAATCGAACTTTAAATAACTTGCGGTTTAAGTCCAGTTCCATGGAATGAAGGTGATATGCTGCTTGTTTCACCGTGTCCATATGCAGCACCCCTGCTCGCTTGGCGATGATGTCCATGGCGTCCAGGATGAGTTTGTTACATGTGACCAGTTGGTCGACGTAATCGTCTTCGCGTTCAATGAGTTGTGCGTACTGCGAAGACAGGTCTTCGCTGTTGGTACTTGTCATGTCACCACTCCTAAAATTGGTACGCATAAGAGTACCAGATATACAAAAAGTATATGGTACGCTCATGCGTAACGTCAAGACCATATGGAAAATTTAGGAGTGATACTTATGGCTAAGAAAGTCGTCGTCAATATTCATAAACTCACGGAAAAACATAATATCTCGCTGCGCGAACTGGCACGATTATCTGATATCCGTCACGCTGCGTTGAGTGAGCTACAGTCTGGGAAAAGAGAGAATATCAACTTTGCTCATATTGAACGGATTGCAGAAGCGTTAGATATTGATGATATTAGGGAGATTATTGAGATTCTTGATATTTAAAATATCTTATCATTACATTTTCTTTTGCATGGTAAACAAAAAATTCCTTCTCAATTTTCTTCACATCGTTTTCTTTAGCTAGTATATGTCTTTCATTATCGTACATGAACATAAAATAAAGCCTCTCTAATTCTTCAATGATTCTATCATTAGTAATCTTTTCGATCTTATATTGTTGTTTAATAGGTTTCTTAAAATAACGAAGAATAGAAAGCCACATTTTCAGAACGATAAAATTATAAAAAATAAGAGACATTAAAATTGCGACAGTCATCAAGTAGTTCTGATTGATATAATTAGGTATTATTTGTTTAACTGAATCTAAATAAACATATGGAATTACTAACATAACCAAATAGGACGTAAGTATGATATTAGTTAAATATCGGTTCCCTACACCTCTGAATATTGATTTTAACCAGAAATATAACAATGTCAGAAAGCAGAAAATGGACAAACCCAACCAAAACAAAATAAAAAATATATTTGAGATAATGTGTATATCAAATAGAAATATAATTAACATAATTGCCATCATCATAATAGAAGAAAGAAAGATTGTACTTTGAAAACGATCCCACAGGTTAATTACTCTTAAATCTAACAACTCATCTATCAAGGTTCTGCTCTCTGATTTAATAAACCATTTTACAATATAATAAATAGATGTGATAAGTGGAACTATACCAACTATGGTTGGTATGCCTTTGTCAACAAAATTATTCATTCCTGTTGCCCTCCACGCGATAATTTAAATAAACTAAGATGATTATTTCAACTTCACCTGAATATATCTTTCATTTAAATACTTAATCATTCGCTCTTCTGTCACTAGACAACTGATTTCGTCCCGTTTATGCTTGCCAAGCTTAGAAAGCCAGTTATGTGATCCGAGGAAGAGATAACAATCATCAACCAATAAAATCTTGGAATGAATTGGAGGGATATAATTAAGGGATTCTCCCATCACGTCTTTAAGAGCGGAAACGGATTTGATATTTTCATCATTATTCCCATATGAGTTATCTCGTTTCACAATTCCAGGGATATTGTTAAGGTCAATTCCTTTTCCACCTTGAAATCCAAAACCAATTCTTACTTCCACTTGTCTGTTCATCGCAGCTTGAACCAAACTCACAAATTCTTCGTTGACTATATATGACATAATCCACGGCGAGAAAATAACGATCGACTTAGTTGCATGACGTAAAGCTTCCAGTAGCAACAAATAATGATCCCTCGGATTGAGAATGAGACGCTCGGGTAAATGCTCACGAATGTACACCGTAAACGGAGGATCAAGTACCTCTTTAGAATCTTCTGAAGAATCGATATATAGGCTGAATGCCATCGCATCCATATTCTCAGCAACCGTATGATATTTCTCTTCAAGCGGACTTATGCACACTCCGTTTTCTTTAATAATCTCTAATACATGCTTGAGGTGGTTCTGTTTGAGCTCAGAGATCACTTCAAGATTACCTACTAACACAAATTGTTCTTTGGCCCGAGACAGTGCAACATTAAGCAAATTAGTTCTCCCACCGACAAATGAAGCAATTCCCGCTTGCTTCGAATGATCAATAACCGAGCTAAAAATAATAATCTTTTTTTCCTGTCCCTGAAACGCATGAACTGTTCCTATATCTACATCAGGAATCTCCCTCTGTAACTTATCTTTTTGTTTCGAAAAAGGTGTAATAATGCCTATATCCTTCTTGATGTCTAAGCCATATTGCTGTACATAGGTCTCAACCAACCTCTGACAGACATTAACTTCCGACATATTAATATGTGTCCTGTTGTTCTTTAAGCCCCTTACATCTACCGCAACCAAATTTTTGCCAAACAGTTTTTCGTGGTTATCCTGATTAACAATAGTCAGAATTCCCCCATATACATGTTGATTAGAAAATTGCATAATGCCTTTTTCGCATCTGCGATGTTCCGTAAGGATTAATCCTTTTCTCGTGCCACGATGATCCCACTCATAAATATCTGAATTTCGATCAATGTAACTCTGTGCACTATTACGCTGTACACATACTTCCTCATGATATTTCTCTGGAACTGCTGGTATTTCTTCAATTACGTTGGTTTTCAGAATCCTCACTGGTTCTAATTGTTCAATATCGCCTACAATCACAGCTCTTTGAGATCGATATAGAGGACTGCTTAAATAATGCGGCATAATTTGACCTGCCTCATCCACCAGTAGTGTATCTATTAATCCAGGTAACAATTGAAACGTTCTTTCACCAAATGAATGTAGAGTTGACGTTACCACCGGAAAACACAAAAACACCGTATTCCATAGTGCCTTGATCCCTTTGCTGAATTCCCTGTCCCTCTTATTTCCTTCATTATAAAATGGTTGAAACCACGTCGTTGGACAGACCATTTTAAGATTGTGCAAAACTTCTTCCGTATGTAACTTCACGTACTGCTCAGTTACTTTCAACGAGTACTGAAAGAGTTCGTGTCTTTTCTCCAGAACAACTCGATCCGATGCAAAATCAAACATGCTATATTTTGAAACATCCTGAAATCCCCATTGAATAGCAAACTCTCGCTCCAACGACAAAAATTCATCCAGTTTTCCTATGAACTCACCAAGAAGCTGGATCTTTTGTTTACATATTAGTCGTTGTTGCTCCAGTTCTTGTAATTCCCCCTTCAGGACTAAGGTCTCTGCTGTCTGGTAATCTTGCTCCGATTGTTTGAGACGTAATGTTGTTCTTAGCTCCTCTTCTTCTTTCTCATTCTTCTTAATTAATTGGTCCTCAATATAACTCTCGGAAACATGCTCTTTGAGAAACGCTCTACGTTTAGGTAAAAACCATCCTAGCCAAGCATTCTTGTTCCATGATCGAAACTTTTCCAACGTCTGATATCCTTCTTTAATCCATGTAACATGTTCAGTTAGGTCCGATTCTGTAGCTTCAATCTGAACGTTCAAGTCTCTAATTGTATGGCTTCGTTCATGAATCGTCTTTCTTAAATTATCCATAGTATTGACAAGATCGTTTAATTTTCCATTTGTAGTTTCTATGTCCATGATATATACAGACAGTTCACTCTCTGGGTCATTTAATACTCTGCCCTGATCTGCAAAATAACGATTTAATTCCTCTTTAGCCGCGCCCCACTTCTCAATATGTTTATGTAGGTGTTCCAATTCTTGATACGCTGCGATAAAATGCTCTTTTGCAGTCACATCCATTGTCCGAGCTTCAGCCGCTTCTAACCCTTCAACGAAATCGGGAATAAATTCTTTCATGAATGCCGTCTTATTCGTGGTGTTGCCTAACCTTGCACAAAAGAAGCCTTTTGTTTCTTCGTCATCCGTTTTCTTTTTAACAAACTCTTCAAAGTAGGACACTTCCTTAAGCAACTCTAGTCCAATATTATCTACAGCTTTATTATTGGTACTTGTGAGCACCATAGAGAATGTTCTATCATCTATCTCAAATGGAATCCGATATAGCTCTTTACTTCTCTCTTTGAACTTCTCCCATGGCTTTTCCCACAGATCTGTCAGCGTTTTTGCCTTCATCACCATATTATTTGCAAATATTTCTTTAAGTAATGTACTTTTCCCAGTTCCCGGTGGTCCGTTCACTGATAACAAAGTGTGGTTATTAGCAGCCTCAATAATATGCCACTGTTTCTCGTTAATTGAATAGGTCTTCGTGTAACTACCGCGATGGAAATATCGACCTGTTTTTTCTTTAAGGTATGCTGTGGTGCTCTGTCCACCAGTTAAATATGTATTAAGAAGTTCAGGCAGTGGAGATTCGTTTGTTGTAAGTTCAAGAATACGTTCTATTTCTTTTTGGAAGATCGGTCTGATCATTTCCTCCAACATCTCAAATGTAATAAAGGCTTGATTGAGCATCTGCCAACCTTCATAACTTTTAAAGCCTCTTAGGTTTTTATAATATCTTGCGTATAGCTCATCATTTAAAATCTTAATAATTTCATGTATGTCTTGTTGTTGATTGTACGTATTTGCGTCCATTAACTCCATTAAATTTTCTTTCTCGATTTCCTCTACCTCAAATGCAGAACTGTTTGTCAATTTTGCAACAATAATCCCCAAGCTTTCACGATTAATATAAAATTGATCTACCTTTAATTTCTGTTCTTCTATACGTCCAATAAACGTGATTAAGGGTTTGGTTGAAGTCTCTTTGTATGTCGCCTTTTTCAAAAGTGGATAACAAATCGTTATAGAGCTATCTAACAAGTTAGAAATAAAATTTTCCGTATTTGTCCTGTTATCCTTATATTTAAAAGGGACGCCTGACAGAAACTCCTCTACGGACTTCGTACCAGAAACAGCAAGTTCAATCTCACTGTTCAGCTCATCTTCTGTATATGTTCCTTTATTCAAATGATCTTTAATATCAGGGTAAGATGATATTTTTTTAAATATATCTCCCTTACGTTTATCCTGAACAATTTGCTCCATTCGGTCAGAATCACTGAGAATCTCACTGCTGAATAGTTCTCCTTCTACTTGGCTCAATGAGTTTCCCATCAGCGCTGTTTTCTTTTCATATTCAACAAAATACCGAAGTACATTCCTACTATCTAACACTTAATCGCCTCCATCAATAACCATATACCTTCATTACCTCACTTATTATATACGATTTGTTAAATATAGGACATAAGACTCTTATCTTTTCTGGATTACATCTAATATATCTATATTACACGTCTTTTTGAGCCTTAAGGTATGAAATACTTATAGCGTATGAATGCTAACATCTAATTAGGTATTTGTCTTAGTTAATAGTTAGCCATTAAGTGATTAATGAGATTAATGAGCGACTATGATACGAGGATTTTAAATGGAAACGTACTCTTGTTATTTTCATGTTTTTTGATAAAGTAACATTCAGGGAAGGAGGATATTAAAATTAGGGATCAATGTATCTCAGTAACACTAAATTAGGAGTGAACAACTTGAATATCAAAAAATTAGTAAGCTTCGTCAGCTTAAGTATTTTATTTATCCTTTTTTGTAATCCAGTACAAGCAGCAGCAAAGCCTTATGTCATTCCTGAAAATGCTTATATAGGGTTCGATTACTCTATTTTTGTAGATGGAAAGCTGATCGTATTGCATGAGAAAAGTTATACTATTGACAAGATTAAAGAGCCTGATCTGTATGTGCCACTTAAGTTATTAAGTAAACTGAAAGACGTCAAAATTAATTATAATGCTCCCATCACTGTTAGCTCGGATCATGGTACCTTTAAGATCGACTCAACAAACTCTGTTCTCTACAATAATAGTACATATTTAAGTCTAGAAAATTTCCAGAAATTAACTGGATATGAAGCAAAGAGGGATTATGAATCACTATCTCTTTTTCTCTGGAGTGGATCTGAAGGAGAAAAAGAATCAAAACGTTTAATGGAACAATTAGACAAAGTCACTTATGATTTAAAATCCTTTATGGGGAAAAAGGTCTATATTTACGAAGGTGAAAAAATCGGCTGGGTAAAGGAACTATCTAACTATTCATCTAGCAGTACTATCGTCAAAGCTGTTATTCAATTAAATAACGGTACCATATATGAAGAACTTATACTCAATGGTACTCCAGATTCTTTTATAGATTATTGGCATTATGAAACAATAGGTTATAACTATACTGGAAAGTATTATTGGGCAGACAAAAATTATTTACCATCTTCAAACCCTCTAGGACATTTAGAGAAAGTATACTTCACTTCAGTAAAATTAAAAGGAAAAAACCTGATTATTAAAGCTAAGCGTTCTAGTGGAGCCAATCAGACCTTTAAACTGTCTTTCTATGATGACTATACATCAATAATACAAAATGGATTCTATACCGTTAATCCTAAAACTACTTACCCCGGTTGGTCATCTAACATCTGGAATACGATAATACAACAGAAAATATCCATTGGAATGAACGCACAACAGGCTCGATTATCTTGGGGATCACCAGAAAGGATAAACTCTTATAACAGGAATAACTTAAGAATTGAACAATGGGTGTACGGAAGAACATACCTATACTTCTACAATGGCAAATTAGAATCTTGGACTGATTGATTAATTTAAAAATCTCTATGGTTATTTTCTAATATCATTGCTCCAATGAAGCCCCGCTATCAGTTGAATGATATATAATTATCTCTTGCCCGCTCAAACCTTGAAGCGGGCTTTCATTTACACTAATTAAAGAAGGATTAATTTATAATCTTTAAGCTCTTAATATTGACAAACTCCAAAAAAAAACCTAACCTAATAACGAATAATCCATTCACTATTAAGGAGTCGTTCCCCATGGTGCAAGCCAAGAAAGACGAAGTCAGGAAAGAGATTGAATACGCGGCGCTCAAGGTCTTTTTTGAAAAAGGCTATGTGGATGCCAAGATGAGCGATATCGCGGATGAGATCAATATTTCCGTCGGCAATATCTATACTTATTTTAAGAACAAGAAAGAACTATTCTACGCCGTCGTGCCACCGGATCTGGTGGATTATCTTAAAAATGTGCTGGTGGAGACCATTCACTTTGATAACCAGACCTTGTTCGAGGAAACAGATAGCGAGCGAAAGTCAGCGCTGTTGCAGGAACAGGTGGGCGTATTACGGAAATATCGGAATCAGATTGTGATTATCTTCGAAAAGAATAAAGGCACCATCTACACCAACGCCAAGAACGAGCTTGTTGAGTTGATGATCGAAACCAAGAAGGCTTATCTGAAGAACCAATATAAACGGTATGTGATTGGTGCCGAGGAGAACTTGATCTTGCTGAACATTCTCGCACACAATGTGATTGACATGAACCTGAATCTATTGAAGCGGGATATGAGTGAGGACAGCCGGAAACAAATATTCGAAGCGTTGTATGTATACAGACTGTACGGTATGAAGAGTCTCAACGAATAACGCTCCATCTCATCATTTATGCCGGATAGACAAAGCGTGCAGATCAGATCAACCTCACTTGGTTTGCACGCAAAAAAACTTCATCATAAATCAACCTATTTTTTTGACTTAATAATGAATTTATTATTCATTATTGAAAAAGCATCATCGTACTAACCACTCATCTCACCCACATTCCAAGGAGGAACACAACATGAACACCGCTTATGCATTAAAAAACATCAATCTGATCCACGGCGACTCAAGCCGCAATCTGCAAAAAAACATGACGATTCTCGTCAATGAACAAGGTCTTATTCAGGATATCGGCAGAGATCATGAGTTACATATCCCAAGTCACTACACAGCCATCGACCTCTCAGGGAAATACGTGATGCCTGGATTAATTAATGCCCACGTCCACCTCTTTGCAGATGGTAAACCGTTCAGTCTCTCTGCCAGTGAAGGTTTGTTGCAGTTTGCCTATGATCGGATATTGAACACGAAGTTTGGCAGAAACGTATTGAAAAAACGCATGAAACGCAACGCGCTGACCGCACTCCATGCGGGTGTGACAACGATGCGCAGCGTGGGGGAATTCTTTTACACGGACGTACAGTTGCGGGATGAGATTAATCATGGTGACTTTGTCGGTCCTAATCTGCTTGTCTCCGGGTTTTTCCTAAGTGTCACGGGCGGACATGGCGCTCCATTTCTGGCTCTGGTTGGTGACTCCCCATGGGAAGCCAGAAAAAATGTGCGCATCAATGTGAAACACGGCGTGGATCTGATCAAAATCTGTGTGACGGGTGGCGTGACGGATGCGAAAATGGTCGGCGAAGCTGGCCGTTTACAGATGACGGTGGAGGAAGTTGCGGCGATCTGTGATGAAGCCCACAAGATCGGTTTGCGGGTGGCAGCTCATGTGGAGAGCACGGAAGGCGTAAGGGTTGCGTTACGAGGTGGAATCGATACCATTGAGCACGGTTCGGAGATGGATGACGAAATCATTCGTTTGTACAAAAATAATCCCAATGCCCTCAATGGCTACACCGCACTCATCCCCACCCTGCAAGCCGCTTATCCATCCGCTTCACTGGATACCAGCGTAACAAAGGTAAGTGCAACGGTAAAAGAGAATTCCAGACTCGTCTACGATTCCATGCTCAAAGGTGTAAAACAAGCGATCGAAAACGGCATCACCATTGGTATCGGCACCGATGCCGCCATGCCTTACGTGACTCACTATGATATGTGGAGAGAGATGGACCATTACATGAGACAGGCCAACCTGAACAACAAACAGGTCATCGACATGGTGACTCGAACCAATGCGAAGATCCTCGGTGTTGACGATGTAACAGGAACGGTGGATATCGGGAAACAGGCCGATCTGATTATCATGGAGCAAAATCCGCTCGAACATATCGAAGCCTTGTCAGACATCTCTATGGTCATGGTCAAAGGAAATCTAATTCAAACACCATCTGTCACAAGAATCAAAGAAGTCGACGATGTTCTAAACTCAGTTTGGTGAATTAAGATATGTAAACATAGAGTTCATCAATAATACGTAATACTTGCTTCAATTAAATACGCTTTATCTTTAGGGTTCAATAATCCAGGCATTATGCTTTGAGGAGGTGGAATATCTTCAACAGGTTCTCCATCCAAAAATAATTCTAGTGCTTCTTTTGCCATCACTAATGCTTCATCAATTGATTCGCCACAGGTGATACATCCGGGCAGATCAGGAAATGTAACATTAATTCCATCCTCAGCAAAATTAAAAATTGCGTAGTATTGGTAAGTTCGAATCATATGGGACACTCTCCTGTTAAGATTAATCATTCAATCCTTTACCCTCCAAGATCGGCTGCATGTACTTCTCTATTCGTGACAATTTCGTTTTGGATTGCTTCGGTTGTGAGAAATAATAGAGATATGCCCGCTGACGTCCGGGTGTCAGTGCTTCAAATGCATCTCGGAAAGCAGGATTCTCATCGAACTGCTGCTGAAGTTCCTCAGGAACGCTATATTCGGCAGTTTTTTTCATTTCCACTTGCAGTCCAGCTTGTTCCACTTCAATCGCTTGCTGGATATAGGCTTTGATCATAGCCTCCTGCTCCACAATCTGCTCCAGGCTGGTGAAGCGAAGCTGGCGTTCTGCCTGTACATTCTCCGTTTGCTGGACCAAAATGCCGTGCGAGTCCTTCAGCAGAGCACCTTTGAAGAACAAAATAGCCACGTATTCTTTGAATCCATGGATTAAAACGATGTTTTTCCCATCCAGCATGTAACAAGGATGCATCCATTTCATATCCTCTGTCAGTTCAAAATCCCGAATAATCTCTCTCAGCTTTGTGGACTCTTCCTTCCACGTTTTGAGTTTCTTTAGATAGCCGTCAACTTTGCGATTCCCACTTGTATCGGTCATGGAGAAATTCCTCTCTTTATCTCATGTTCTTATAGGTTCAATTGTACTGGTTTTCAGTGGATTGTACAGCGTTGCTTACAGAGCTTTTATTGACTTTTCCAAATGAATTTAAACCTTAATAGCAACAAAGACCATCCTGTTAGATGGCCTATATTTTAATCCAATCTCATCTAATAAGTTTCAATCGACAGTTTACCATACCCATAGTAAAATAATGGAATGTCTATTGCCATAATTCCAACATACGAAAGGATGATTTAAATGAGAGAGTACACAGTTGTTCCAGGTCCGAAAAATGTTCAAGTAAACCGAGGTGATACTCAGGCTGCTGTTAATTTATTTGCGGATATCATCAATCACAAAGCACAATCTGGATGGACCTATCAATCCATGGAGTCGCTATCCGTCACTGAGAAACCCGGTTGTCTCCAGCAACCTGTTACAACGCATCATTATATGCTGATTTTCTACAGAGAGATTTAATAATAGTACAACAATCATGAGAAACTCAGAATCTGAGGAACTGATATATAATAACATGCCATCCGAAGAAGAACTTATTAGACTCTTACATACACATCATGAAGAAAACGACCCTCGAAGCAGTTTCTATATAAGAACTCATGTTATTCCAGAAATTGATTGGTTGAAGTCTTTGCTTAACGTTACACTTGCATTATTCATAGGGCTAATCATCTCTATGATCTGTTTCTATCTCTTGAATCCATTCATTCCAGTATATGCTTTGCTGAGTGCCCAGATTGTTTTCATAGCAAGTATGTTCTTCATCGTTCTACGACGTGTTAGAGCGATCCTGATATGGAGTATTAGAATTTATCAACGTTTTGCCCCTATTAAGGTGAGGAACAAATGTCGTTTTGAACCAAGCTGTTCTGTGTATATGATTCAAGCTATTGAGAAATACGGGGCGATTAAAGGTCTTTCCTTGGGCATCCAGCGTCTTCGCAAATGTAATATCAACGGTGGAGGATATGATTATCCATAAAGCAAAAAGGTCCATAGACAATCTATGGACCTTTTGGTTTGGTTAACATTTCTGGCTTAAGCTAATATTTAGTAGTGACTGTGTCTCATCTTCCAACATGGAGGAAGCTATCATCATAAAGTCTTCAGCCCCAATTTCAAAGTGACCTTTACGAAATGGAAACCCCCAATTGCGATTCCCGCGTGTAAAACTAAGTTGGTCTAACAACGTTGCGATCTTTACTTCTCGACATGGAAGATAACGGAGATCTCGGCGAAAGGGTATAAAGGATTCCGACATCTGATATTGGTATATCCTGTCGTCCGTAATTTGACCAATAGCGGTAAAAGCCTGAAGTGGCTGCCCTGTTGATATGTCTGTGCGTGGAGAATAGTATATCAGCCAATCACCCGCGGACATCTGTCGCAACAGTGCGGACTTGCCATGGCACAACTGCGCAAACCCTCCCTCTACGGCTACATTCACATGAGAAGCAGATACAACACCAATCCAATATCTGCTGTCCTGATTTGGTTTCATGGATACATCCCATTCCCTTCTCTCGTTTACATTTCCAGATTCGATTTCAATCGATCTAATTGTAAAAAATGATGTCTGTAATGCATCTCTATCAACAAAAACCACTCCTGAGCATTTAGAGCGCCAAGCCTTGGATGACGTATTTTGTTATTTACGGATGCTTGGTGTAGAACAGATGCCGTGCTTCTCATCCGTTCCACGACCATGTGAAGCCCATCGCTCAAGGACTCCATGCTCTCGGGTGGTTGCGGGGTGTACTGCGGGGAAGCAGGGACTTTAACAGGCACGGGAGGGAATTGTCCTAATTCAAATACTTGCCTACCCAGTTCTGTTTTTTCCTCCCCCGAGTTTAACGTCGAATCCTCAATGCTCAAACACTGCTCAATATTATGCAGATGCAAGAAAAGCGCTGATTGAATCAAATGTACATACATCTGTCCAATGGACCATTCCTCTTCACTCTGTTTTTTATGTAAGCTCCCCATATCCAATTTGTTCAGTTCTGCCAAATATCGTTCCACAGCCGTTTCAAATGATTTCAATACTTCCGTTGTACTTCTCATCCTTCAACCCACTCCTCTTGATCTGTGATATATCAAAGTATAAAAAAACACTACTGACAGGTGTATGTCAGTAGTGTTTTAAGATGTTTTTGGCTACTTCCTGCATTCGGAAGCGTAAAGACTCCGGTTCCAAGACCTCGATATCTCCACCCCAGCCAAGTAAATAATGCAATATTTCCTCCGGGTAGCGGACACGAAAATGAAAAATCACATCTTCCTCTTGCTCCTCAAATGCATCCATATAAAAATGAAGTGCCTCCATAATTTTGTCAGCAATTTCGGGTTTTGCCCTGATTAATATGTGTTCGTTACGGTCATCAGGAGGTCGATAACTGTTTAGATCAAAATCCGGTGGCAAAAGGAATTGATCCTCCAGCACGGAAAGTTCAGTCATGCGTGACAAACGAAAATGACGAATGTCTTGTCGCATATCACAACGTGCAATTAACACCCAATTCTCCTGAACCAGTGAGAGTCCATAGGGTGATACCTCACGCATGTTATACCGATTGCCATCCGTTCCTGGCATTTTTTTCAGGTACATAAAGCTAATTTTACGTTGTTCCAAGATGGCATTACGTATCTGGTTAAGGTATGTTTTCACCCGCGCTCGGGTTAAAGGTTCAACCGTATGAAGCAGTCGCATCGTTTCCCGAACACGCGTGGATTCGTTACGAACGGCTTCTGGTAAAATCGCTTCAATTTTCCGTTGAGCCGACTTAGCCTCCATCGCGTATTCTGTATCCAATCTCTGTTCGATAAAATCAGCTCCCATGAGCAGGGATACCGCTTCTTCTGCGGTGAAGCTTACCGGGGGCAGAAAATATCCTTCCATAAGGGAATACCCATGACCCGGGGCACCCATAATTGGAACACCAGCTTCACTTAATGCCTGAATATCTCGATATATCGTACGTACACTTGTCTCCAATTGAGCAGCTAAATCTTCTGCTCGTAGCATCTTTCTTCGCTGCAATTCAAGCGTAATCGCAAGCTGCCGCTCCGTTTTGTTCATTTTCTAGCCCCCACCGTTTCATCATCCAAACCTAACTCATTCTATCACAGTAACTTGCCCTTTCGTCTCGTGAATTACAGCAATGGACCTTCTTACATGCCACCCCCGAAGAGATGAGCAACTCTTAATCTCAAAAAAACTGATACCCCAAAAGGATATCAGTTTTTTATCTACATTATATCTGCTGTCAATACGGTTAATTCTCTTTGTTACTTCTTACACATACATGGCCAACAACAACTTATAGATCATCGTCGCAGCTTCCGCTCGGGTCGTTTCACTTCCTGCACGAACCGTATGGTCCGTATATCCGCTCACAATCTTAGCCTGCACGGCTGTATCCAGTGCTTCTTGTGCCCAAGATGGCGTCTGCGATGCATCGGCCATTCCTTTTTACCTAGTCTAGCAGACTACTGACAGCCGTGTGTGCCAATCTTAAACTGGTTTTGGACCATTGTAACATATAGATACATTTTTCTATCTGTAAAGAATAGTAGATTAACAAAAACTAGAATAGAAACTAACTAATTTATCGATTTTATATACAAAAACACTTTCACTCGGACTTAAAAGAAGGTAATATATTCATATATAGGAACTAATGTTCTTATTTTAAGCGGAATTGGTTTCAAATTCTTTAGATATAGTTCCTAGATATTATGTATCATTACACTACACATGAAAGGGGTAAAATCCAATGAAAGATGCACAAATTAAAGAAATAATTGATGTCGAACTCCAGCGGATGGCATGGAGACTCCAGTATCACGGTAGGAAAGCAGCGAAGCAACATCCCTTCACTTTTGATTTCACAAGACAAGAATCCTTCGAAGATGAAATTATTGACGAGTTAAACATCAAAGATATATTAAGTCTGATCGATAAGGAAAGTGGAAGGAAGGTAATATATTCACTTTACGTGGAGGACAAAAGTGCTAAGGAAGTCTCAGTTGAAATGAATATTAGTGTTCAGGGGGTGAATAAATGGAAAAGAAAAACACTAGAGAATCTACGAAAGAAGATCTCACCCGACTACTCTTCCAAGCTAGAGCTGGAGAAGAACAGGCAACACTTAAAATATTAGAACTTTATTACCCAGAAATGGAGAAATTAGCAGAAACCATTAGAATGCCAAAAGAAGATACCATACAAAGTTTACGGCTCGAACTAATGGAGTTTATTAAGCTTTTTCCTACACAATAAAATTAAAGAAAGCAATACTATGGATATTTTTAGCCATAGCTTCTTTTTTTGTAACTTTTTGAATGATTGGACGTCTACATACTATAAGTACATTGAGGAAGGATGAAAAATTTGAAAGCAAAAAAAAAATGGCCCTTCGTGGTATTAAGCAGCTTTGTCGTGATAATTCTGGTAATCGTCTATTTCGTTTTCTTTTCAGATTATATGAAAGGATGGTCTTCACCAGCAAAGGAACAGCAATATTACACTGGCACCATCGTTGAAATAAAAGAGCAAAACAGTAAAGTAGACGGAGACAAGGTACTTTACTCGATCGTACTGGATAATGGAGAATATCTGAATGTAACGAAAAATTCGAGGTTTTATGTTACTTCGAGTGATTTTTATCAAGCAGACGCAAAATTCAGTAAAATGCGAATCGAGGCTGATTTCGATGAAGTTAAAGTAGGTGATAAAATTGAAAGTTGGACGAGACAAATAAATAATCATTTATTTGAAATATATGAGTTAACTATCAAATAAACAAAGAACAAGCCTTGGATAAGGCTTGTTCTTTGTTTACCACATTAATTTTTATTTATCAATTTAACCATGTTCCATACATATCTTCCCGGGGTCGGATCTGTACCATCTGCTTTGATCAGTTCACCATTAGCATACACTTGCATCTGAACGGAACCATCACCATCCAAGAAAACAGCGTTATTACAACCAAGATTTTCTTTAAAAAAGTCTCTTAAATTGTACAGGGTTTTCCATATAGTTGATGTCACTAAGTATGCATACACACCATTGCTTTCATTTTTAAAACCTAGTCCAGCCCGTCTTGTTCCAGGAATACCAGCGTGTACGTTCCACATTTCATCTTCGTGTACGGTCTTAAACTGGTCTTCTGTCCCAGTTAGATGAAGGCTCCCCCCACCAATAATTGTTTTGAACTGTAAGTTACCAACTTGTTGCTTTAAATTTGGAATAGTTGTGCAGCGGGTAATTCCTGCTTTAGTAACACCATTATCTAGGTAAGTAAAAAACGTACCACGATTCCGTGTCCCCCCTGCATTGCTTCCAGGATCTTGGGTTGCACCATCATAACTGATTGAGAGACCACCTGTTGGAGGCGCAGTATATAGATTTGATGCAAAAAAACCCCCATTAATACCATAATTGTTTGTAGAACAAACCGGTTTCTTAATAACTTCTGAGACAATATTACTAACATGAGTCTTGATTACACGATATCCACTGCTTTCAAAATAAGTATAGTTAGTAGCCATTCTCTTATCCCTCATTCTTAATTTAGTAAAGACGGGGAGCAAGAGGAAACGACCGTCCCAAGCCTTTCTATCCTCTTCGTCTTTCACTAACTAAGGAGTTTTTATTCTGTAATTAGAAACCAGTATTCAACTTTTTTAGTTAATGGACTGTACTAAACGTTGAAATAAACAGAGACCATCCCTCTTAGGACGGTCCTTGCTTCTTTCTATTGAGATTACACGTACATGGCGAGCAACAAATTATAGATCATCGTCGCAGCTTCCGCTCGGGTCGTTACACTTCCTGCACGAACCGTATGGTCCGTATATCCGCTCACAATCTTGGCCTGCACGGCTGTATCCAGTGCTTCTTGTGCCCAAGATGGCGTCTGCGATGCATCGGTGAAACTTGGTTTAACGGATGTATTGCCAGACATTCCGGCTTGTGCATCTGAACTTACTTTCAGCGCATTCGCCATCATGACTGCCATCTCGGCACGCGTAATCGTCCGATGGGGCTTAAATGTATTATCACCGTAGCCGTTCACGATTCCGGCTTGCACGGCTGCGGCAATATCACCTTTCGCCCAGTCTGGCAGACTACCTTGATCTGCAAATGTCAGATCCGACTCCACGGACTTCAATGCCAGCGCCTTACTGAGCAACGTAACAAACTCTGCCCGTGTGATCTTCTTCGATGGTTGGAATGTTCCATCTGTGTAACCTTGAATCACGTTCATGCCCAACAAACGATCTGCGTAGTCAGAAGCCCAGTGTCCACTCAGGTCAGACAGATTCACCGGTGTGTAACTGGACACAACAAATGTACCCAGATGATTAACATTAGCCGTTATGCTTCCTGCTGCATTCGTCTTGCCACCGATAAATACCCAACTCTGACGAGCTTCATTATAATAGTAGATTGCAGGTTGGGTGCCATTCGGCAGAGCTGCCGAATCCACATTCAGGCTCAATGCCGCCTGATCATTCAACGTTCTTCCGCCACTGCGGCTGATCTGTACAGCTTGTCCAAGTACATTCAGGGAAGCTGTATTCTGCAACTTGTCCTTGGCAACCACAGACACTTGCAACGTATCCTTGGAACCAATGGCTCCCGATGGAACATTGAATTGCACGATGTCTTTCAAACCCGTTTGGACCGGCTGATTCGCATCCACCTCTACCTTCACTTCAGTGGATGAATCTGACCCCGTTTCCGGGTTGGTTGGTGTGGTTGGAACAGTAGGCGTTGTTGGCACACTTGGTGTACTTCCTCCAGAATTCCCACCGGAGTTGCCTCCATTACCTCCACCTGAACCCCCGCTACCATTGCCTGTGCGGGCTTGTACAGTGACGGTACGGATGACTTCCTGTGCCGCATTACCAGCGATATCCTTCACGTTATACCGAAGGGTGTAGATCCCTGCTGCTTGTGTGTTCACCGTGCCATCCACCTGCACGGAACCACGGATGCCGACATTATCAAAAGCCTGTGCTCCAGGCTCGTTGTACGTATCTCCCACATTCAGCGTCATCTGGCTGCTACCTTGCAGGGTGATGACGGGAATCTCACGGTCTATTTTAATGACCAGAGGTAAAGTATACGTTTGTTCCAGATCATCGGTTGCTCGGAATAAAAGGTTGTGCTCTCCCGGCTCCGTTACCTCCAAAGGTGTATTCTCTGTATATGGTTCGTACGTCTGCCCTCCATCACGGGACAACTCGATGATCGCGGAAGTAGCAGGTGCGTATACTGCGCTGGTTACACTAACCGTTACGGACTGGTTCGTCCATGTATCCGTGTGATACGGCTGGCCGTCAGCAGTTGTCATGTTGCTTTTTAACACCAGCGCCTGATTATTCTTGCCTTCCACAATGACAGTGAACGTTTTGGGTTGTGACTCCGTGCCACGTTGCACAGTTGCCGTCAGTTCAAGTCGCTCATTATTGTCCGGTTGCGTTAGCAGCTTGCCCTCGTTATTCATTAGTTCCGGCTTGGAGCTGGACCAACTAATGGTTGCACCATGCTTCCCTTCAACAGGAAGGGTAAGATCGGAATGGACCGCGTTCAGATCCCCCAGATCGATTGCTTCAAGCGTATCGGTTACCGCCTGTGCGTCACTGTACGGTGTGGCACTCACGAAGATTGGGTTGGAGTAGAACCACAGATCGCGATAGTTGCTATCGTTAATTTGATTAAAGCGTGTCGTTGCATCAGCTGTCGTATTTTTCGGATCAAGCTGTGGTTCACCATTTACAGTCTCACCTGTCACGTTCATGCCCAGATTCGTACCGCGCAGGCGGAAATACTTGTCCTGATCTGTGGCTTTGATTTTGTACGTGATGATATTATAGCCTTCGGCATCTGTCGTCCAATCGTTGGATGTGAAGGTAGCCAGTACTTTGGTAGAGTCGTTGGTGTCTTTGGTATATGCGTCTGTGCCCTTCTGTGCCTTGGCTGTCACATCCCCAGCGATGAGATCGACGTGATCCACCACGGGTACTTGTCCAGCAGACGTGCCGCTGTTGATTGGATTTTCATAGTTGTTGCTTGTCGTTGGACTCTTGAAGCGGATCTTCAGCTCTACTTCATCGCCTTGAGTCACATTAAGGTCTCCGCCCATCTCAACCTGAGCACCCGCTCCGGAAGCTGTAAAGTCCAGTGCGTTGATCAGGTCACCAAATACGGAAAATGATTTTCCCGAACGCAGTCCATCCAGAACAGCCTGCATGCCTGTACCCTCAACCCATGAATAGGTCTTGGCATATTCGCCCGGAAAATAACCACTGGAATTCGTGCCAATCGTCTTGAAGTGATAATCCGAATTGCCATAGTTCCAGAAGTGACGTCCTTCTCCAAGCAATGCATCCCATAGTCCGCCAACCTTGGCAACCATATAGTCTACACCGCCGTATGTACGGTATTTGTATCCATCATCAGCGGTCGGATTAGCTACATTGTAGCTTGTGTTGTACCCTCCACGATCCGGTTCCATCTGGTTACCCAGCATGCCCTCGATACCAAATACCACTTGTGGAGCCAGATCGTTGAACTCACGGAAGTCCGCGATGGTATATTTGTTTTTGCCGCGTGAAGGATGGTTGATCATCGCATAACTTGTCATTGGATAGTTCGTAGCGAGCCAATTGATGGCGGTTAAGGCATCCTGATGGGTCGTGTAGGCACGCCCTCCGTTCTGATCCCATTTGGCTACGTCAGCCGCATTAAACAGGTTCGCTGCACGATTCGTGAAACGGTATTCGAATTCCTTGGCAGCGTTCAGCGCTTCGGTTGAGTTCGGCTCATCTGTAAGAATCCCCACCCCAACGTGTTCATGTGTTGGCATGTCCCATTCGAAACCGGAGAAGATCGTTTTACCTGCATATTTGCCTGCATCCTGAAGTGCCTTGATCTGTGGTACCTGATATTCATTCATCCCTTGGGACATGGGTATTGGTCCACCCGAAATGTCGTTCCCGTTGTGATCTCGCTTGGATAACCGCAAATGATCCGTAAGCGCGATCCAATCCAGCCCATATTTGGTTAAACCCGCGTCGAGCACGTTCTCCAGTGAAACCTGTGCATCATCGGACTCAAACGTATGTACATGCAAATCTCCGGTTTGCCAAGAACCTGTTACCGAGCTGTTGACCGGCGTGTTATCTCCTGCATCTGCATACGTTATCGCAGCAGGGAAAGCTCCCATGACCATCCCTGTAGCCAAAGGTATAAGTGTAAGCATAGCGAGCATTTTCTTGCCTTTATTATTGAACAAAATCATCCCACCACCCGTTCTGAGTTGTTGTGTCGGGAGTAAATATAAGAGACTTTTGGGGCAGGGTCAACGGTCTGGAAGTATGTATTTAAAATTTTACATATACATGCATTCTTTCATATTCCGTTAAAGTTTTTTCTAACTTATCCTAACGAAGTTATATTCTATACTGCTCCATATTGAGGGAGTGAATCTAGGAAAAACGCAGCATATAGGAGGTGATACAAAATTCAGAGATTGTTCACGATTCAGGAAAGTTCCACCACTGCTGTGGATCATTAGGAGGAGACCTCGTGTAGGAGAAATGATGAAACCGAGAACATAGTAGGTTTTGTAAAAAGATCAGGGTTACGTATACGCTGAGTATAGAAAAAAGCACCCACGAATCATAGGCATGATATGCCCAGAAGCCGCAGGTACTTTGAGTTGAGCGGGATTTTGTTTCAGCCTTTACATCTTTACTTTTGTAAACTGGGGACGAGTTGTTTGTGAAATCCGACCTATCTCCACTTTATATTTAAACTGGAAAAATACGATACATAAACCGATAATGTTGAAGATGGCTAATAACGCAAAGATCATTATTTATTGAAGGAGTTGCACAATTTTGAAAAGATTCTATCAAAGTTTTGGATTAACAATCATCGTTATCATTGTACTATTATCAAGCTCTTCTACAACTGAAGCAGCATCGAAGAAAGTAAACTTAAAATTGTCAGATGGAGCGACGTACTATGGTGAAGTTTTAAACGGGAAACCTCATGGTAAAGGAACCGCAAGATGGGGAGAAACCGAAGTTTACTCTGGAGATTGGGTGAGTGGTAAGCGGCAAGGAAAAGGCAAATATACATATACATTAGTTGAAGGTGGAGGTGTCCCCTTTGAGGATTACAATGAATCTAATATGGGCCATGGAACAGGTGAATTCACTACAAAAACCTACACCGGATCATGGATTAATGATACATATCATGGTAAAGGAAAAGAAATTACGCAATGGTTAGAAGTACAGTATCTTACTTCTGATGGTAAGGTTTACCCTGTACATGACCGTTACAACAACACCATTAACGATGGAACATTCAATCAGGGCAAGATGTCTCAGGGATATTACGCAATCCACTCTTCAGATACTGTCTCACTAGGATATACTGATCATACAACTACGATTGCTCTCCAAAATGATTATTTCAACGAAAAGTTAACCGGGGATAAGGACTTTTTTGACACGATTATCAATTATAAAAAGAAACATGGTTCTTCTGAAAAATATATTGGGATTAAACCATCCCAATTCTCCAAAGGTACATTAACTAATGGCAAATTCACGGGGGTTACACATCTAATCGATTATAGTAATTCAGTTAGTTATTCTAAACAAGTCATAATGAACGATAATGTATTAAAGGAGAATTACATAACTTCTGCCGTATTTCATAAAGATCGTAAGAAGACCATTAATGAATTCCTGCAAGCTATTAAGCCCTATTCAGTCAAAATCAATACCATCTCTGACGAGATTATGTCATTAAAAGACATTAACTATGAGGGAATGATCCCTAGGTAGTGGAGGTCACAAAATGAGCAAAAAGCGATGGATTGTGAGCATAGTCATTTTGATTATCATACTTTTCGTGAGCGAGTTCGTGATGTTGTACTCAGGGAAGGTTGGAATTCTCAACACAACGCAGAGAGTTATTTCAGGTGCACCTCATGTTATCATTCAAGGGCAGACACTGTCTTACCAAGGTAAGATTCATTGGGAGGATATGCAAAATAGTATCGAAGTATATTCCGTGAGCGATGAAGGGACGGTCTTGTATAAAGCACTAGGCACGCCTGTACCACCACCTTGGATATATGTGAGAAAAGGAAACCATCAGGGTTTCCGATATAAAATCCCGCAGCTTCCCTGGAAACTATAAAATTATTTGGTTACATCGCGAGCGGACATCACTAGATGTCCGCTTTTACTATGATTCTGTAGTCTCTCTCATTCAATGGTGACATAACCTATATTCCTTGTATTGAAAACATTCCACCATCGAATCTCTCACTTTTCTTCCAAACCGTTAAACTGCCGTAGCATGGTGGTGAAACGCTCCAGTTCCTTATCATCCCATCTGGATATACGGTCATAAAAAGCTGATTCCTTCTCCTTGAGTGTACCAACCGTCGATTGTTGACCAAGTTCCGTTAGAGACAGTAATACCCCGCGCCGATCTTCGGGGTCTGGCTCTTTGCTTACATATCCTGACTTTTCGAGTTGTTTGATTAATCGGCTGACCGAGCTGCGGTCCATTGCATTCGCTTCTGCCAAAGCCGCGGCGCTTGTTGGGCCATAGGAGTAGAGCCATCGTACCAGTTGAAAAGCGGCAGGTTGCAGGTTCGCATCAAAACGCTCGGCAGACCGAACGTTAAGCGCATGCGATGCACTGATCAGTGCATGAATCTGCTCACCCAGCGCTAGCTCCAGGGCTGTTCTATCTTTGGTTTTGACTGGATTTTTACTCATTATTGTTAACTCCCTCTCCCAGATACATGAAAGTAGACTTCTCGAAATATAGTTGACAAATATCAATTAATATTTATAGTTGATTTATGTCCATTATATAATTCCGAATCTATTCGTGTCAAAAGGAGATCTTCTCATGAAAACTAAACATCCCATTATTGTCATTACCGGAGCAACAAGCGGTTTAGGGCAGCTTGCAGCCATGGAACTCGCCAAACGCGGGGCACATCTTATACTCACAGCCCGAAGCAAGGAACGTGCCGAGGCTACCAGGTACAAAATCAAGGAAATCATGCCGTCTGCCAAAATTGAATTTTTCTATGGAGACTTGTCCTTACTGAGTGATGTAAAACGTGTTGGGCTTGAGATTGCAGCCGCTTATCCGCGTATAGACGTACTTTTGAATAATGCCGGACTTCATGCATTTGAACAGAGAGTCACGTCCGAAGGATATGCCGAGATGATTGCCGTGAACTATTTGGCACCTTGGCTGTTAACGCACACATTGCAATCTTCCCTGATTCAGTCCGGCCATGCCCGAGTCGTGAATGTTGCATCTGAAGCTTCGCGGAATCATGGCACACTGGTGCTGCCAGATGACTTAACGGATATCACTCCATTTACTGCACTCGGTTCCTCTCCAATCTATGGCAAAACCAAACTGCTCAATATTATGTTTACTGGTGAACTCGCCAGACAATGGCGAGGAACTGGGATTCGCGTAAATGCCTTGAATCCTGGCTTTAATGTTACGGGTCTTGGACGAGAGCTATGGTTTGCAAGTGTGCTTGAACGCATTTTAACCTTTTTGCACATCGGCGACCCACGACGGGGTGCGGATATCATAACTCGGTTGGCTGTGGAACAGAAGTATGGCGAGGTTTCGGGAGGATATTTCAATGTGGGAAATGGAGCATCTATAACTCCTATACATCCTGGCGAAGATGCGGCGATGCAAAACAGACTGTGGGTGGTTACGACACAATTGATGGAACAACGGGGGCTGCTAAAGTAATTAAAAACAGCAAAAAGCCTTTCAGATCAGATCTGAAAGACTTCCACATTCCTCAACTAATAAACAATCAACCAAATCTACCACTAATATAATCCTGCGTACGCATATCAACTGGCTCAGCGAACATGCTCTGGGTAGGGGAATACTCCACAACTTCGCCGTTCAGGAAGAACACCGTCTGCTGGGATACACGAGCGGCTTGCTGCATGTTATGTGTCACCATCACGATGGTATAACGCTCCTTCAATTCATGCGTCAGTTCCTCAATCTTGAAGGTGGATACGGGATCAAGCGAAGCGGTCGCCTCATCCATCAGCAGAATATCTGGCTCCACTGCCAGCGCACGTGCGATGCAGAGGCGTTGCTGCTGACCTCCGGACAGACTTAGCGCGGAGCGCTTCAGGTTGTCTTTTACCTCATCCCACAGGACTGCGGAACGCAGGCTCTGCTCCACAATTTCATCCAACTTCTTCTTGCCATGGATACCGTGCTGTTTGGGACCGAAAGCCACATTGTCGTAGATGGATTTTGGAAAAGGGTTCGGTTGTTGGAAGACCATACCGATCTTCTTGCGAAGGGTCTCCACATGAACTTCACCATTGTAGATGTCGGTCCCCCCTACGGCCACTTTGCCTTCAATCCGTGTGCCGGGTATCCGGTCATTCATGCGATTGAGCGTACGCAGCAGGGTTGATTTGCCACAACCCGACGGTCCGATAAACGCAGTGATTGCCCGCTCAGGAATTTCAATGGACACATCCTTCAGCGCTTGAAATTGACCGTAATACAAATTCAATTTGTTGATCTCAATAATAGGTTGCACAAGGCGCCCTCCCGGGTTGAAATGGAATGATATGCAGATTCAACTTACACAGTTATCGTTGTTCCAGGTGATACCGATTAGCGGTATCCTCTTTCATCAGGCTTGATTTTTGCGTGCATTCAGCCACAAGGGTACACGGAACAGAACATTAATGAGCAACGCCACAAAGATCAGCACCGCTGTGGTTTTCTGCGCAATTTCCTCGGCATCCGGCACAATGGCTTCCGATTGAATGTACCAGAGATGAACGGCAAGGGTTCCTCCCGGCGATAACAAATTAAAGTCCCACATCTCCCCGGAGGTAGACACTCCAGCGGTTAGAATAATGACGGCACTCTCACCAAATGCCCGACCTGCCGTCAGGCAAATACCCGTCATGATCCCGTTGATAGCCACCGGCAACAACACTTGACGAATCGTCTGAAGATGCGTTGAGCCCAGCGCAAACGATCCATTCCGAAGTTCTACCGGAACCGCCCTGACGGATTCCTCCGTTACTCTGGTAAGCACAGGCAGGTTCAGGAAAGCAAGGCTGACGGCTGCGCCCAGAATGGTAAGACCAATTTCGAAAAACTCCACAAACAGGGCAATACCGAACAAGCCAAAAATGATCGATGGCACAGAGGACAATCCCTCCACGCAAATACGAACGGTCTCGATCAGCTTATTATTTGGTGCAAACTCTGCCAGATATATGCCTGCCGCCATACCAATCGGGATGGAGATGAGCAGGGACAGAATTAACACATAGAACGAGTTGAACAGTGCCGGGCCGATCCCTCCGCCTTCTTCAATCTCACTCGGAACACCGTATAGGAAATCCCAGCTGAGCAGTGGCAATCCTTTGTTCAGCAGCAGAAATAACAGTCCAACAATAAACAAAATGACGACAATACCAACGCCCCATACCATGCCTGTAAAAAGCCGATCTATCACCATCGATGAACTTCTCCGTTTGCCAAAAGAATAAGACGGGACGACAGCGTTCGCCTGCTTCTTCACACTCATACGTTTCGGTCCCCTCTCTTCTGAAGCAATCTTACGATAACGATCATCAGGATCGAAATGGCGAGCAGGATAAAGCCCATCATGTACAGACCATGATTCCAGGTGGAGTCGAATTCGACGCTAGAGATTTGCATGACGATATTACTAGTCAGCACGGCTGTTGGCGTGAACAGACTGTTGGCGAGCTGCGCTGTATTACCAATGACCATCACCACCGCCATCGTCTCACCGATCGCACGAGTCATTCCAAGAATGACCGCGTACATGATCCCGCCTTTTGCAGCAGGTAAGACGACACGAGTCACAGTCTGGAATCGGTTCGTGCCGAGTGCATAGGCAGCATCACGGTATTTGTTCGGCACAGCAGATATGGCATCATCACTGATCCGGCTAATCGTGGGAAGTACCATAATAGTCAGTACGATGGACGCAGCGAGTAATCCGTCAGCCAGATCACGTCCGCTAATATCCCTTAGCCAGGGGATGAGGATCGTCAGTCCCAAGAAACCGTACACCACAGAAGGAATACCTACCAGCAGATCCAACACAGGTCGTAGAATATGGCGAAGCCATTTGGGTGTCATTTCGGCCAGAAATACGGCAATGATGACAGAGAGTGGAATAGCGAACAACATGGTGAGACCCGTAAGAGCCAGCGTTCCGAGGATAAAGGTCAGTGCACCATAGTGTTCATTTTCCGGGTCCCAGTTGGTGGAGAAAAAGAATTCACGCAGCGACACATCTGCAAAAGTAAGAACGCCCGTACGAAGCATGAGAATTAAGATACATAAGAGAACCAAACATACAAAGATCGTACTGCCGATGCAAACCATACGAAACAGGTTATTGGACCACCTTAAACGCGCTTTACGGTTAAACCGCGTGCCCGAATCAGCGGCCTTACCAAGGCTCGTGCCAAGTTCACTCGGGGCGGGGCTGTTCGGGGATGGATTCAAATCGATCATGAAGTGCTCTTCCTTTCACATAGAGAAGCCAGCTTGCGACCGTGCGCAGAAGCTGGCTATCCCTTTTCTTATGAAATGTGAGAATGTCGAACGTGTGAAGCGCCGTTATTTTACAGCCGCAAGCGGAATGAATTTCAGCTTTTTCAGGGAACCGTTCTGGAACTTGCTGCTTTGGATGTAATCAATGAACGCTTTGGTTGCACCGGTAGGTTGACCTTTGGTCATGTAATATCCGATACCCCATACTTTGTAGGTCTTGTTCAGAACGTTTTTCTCTGTTGGTGCCACGCCATTGATGGATACAGCCTTCATTTTGCTAGTTACATAAGGAAGGTCAATATAACCGATCGCATTCGGTGTCGTTTCGATGGTTGTTTTCATATCACCGCTAGAGCCAACTTCTTTGTAGTTGTCACCTTTGCTCATGAAATCCTTGCCGTCAAGCGCTTTTTGCTGGAAGTTGACCCGTGTACCGGAACCGAACTTACGGTTAACAACAACGATGTTGGCATTCGCACCGCCGACGTCTTTCCAGTTGGTCACTTTGCCGGAGAATATGTCCTGCAATTGTTTTGTGGTCAGACTGCTTACGCCCACATTTGTGTTAACGACAGCCGTGAATACTGTCACTGCTACTGGATTAGCAACCATTCCATCGAATTTCTTGAAACCAGGTACATCCTTGGATGCGTCCCAGTCCACAGCACCGATATCAGCAATCCCTTTACGTACGGATTGAGGACCTGTGATTGAACCTGCGGCGGAAGCCGAGATTTTGACTTTTGGATTATCTTTCTTGAATTCACTTGCAGCCTGAAGAGTCAGTGGAAGCAATGCCGAGGAACCGTTGATGACGATTTTACCTTTCTCTGTGCTCTTGGCAGCGGATGCCGTCGTTGCTCCTCCAAGTCCACCAATTAGCGATACAGCCATAAGCATTGCCGTGAAGGGTTTGATCCATTTTTTCATTTTCATAAACTCCTCTCGAATTATAAAATAGTTAATTGCAATTATGTGCTTATCACTCTTGGATCAAAAAAATCACTTCGTTACGGCTCTCCAGCTCCCACCCGCTTGTACCAGAACTCGGCCGTTCTCAATGACAGCCAATTGTGATCCGGCAACGGTAATGGAGGAAACATCGGAAGATACGGTATACAGTTTGGTTTGTTTTCCTGTTACCGTGTCGATGGAAATAATGACGCTGTTGCTGTCATCTTGCGCAGCCAGTACGTACAAGACGCTACCCGACAGAATCGCTTGCTCTACATCGTGAACGCCATACACCGTTGTTGCCTCCTGGGATGAATCCACAGATTGCAGCGAAGCATTGCTGTCCTCGGACGGTACACTTACGTAGTAGGCTTTCTGCCCGTCAACGGACCATACAAACACTTTGTCATCGGTTGAAGTCGTTAATTGCGCCGCTTCAGGTTTTGACAATCCGTTGTTATACGAAAATATTTGCTGTTGATTGGCTGAAAAGTCGATAGACACGTTGTCTTCATCTACATTGGTTGCATCGGAGGTTACCTTGCCCAGTGTTGTCACTGTGTAGATGAATCTTTTGCCGTCCGCAGACACATTCAGGTTTTCTTTGTAATCCACTTTGTCTTCAACCAGTTTCTTAATAGCGCCATCAGCCAGATTCAGACTTGCAATCACCGACCCCTTATCTCCTTGCAGGAAATACATTGCGCTTCCATCCGCAGACCATACCAACTCCGGTTTGATACTTGTGTCACTCGTGATTAATTTCGAAGCCTTTGTCTTCAGATCGATAACGTAGACGGCTCCATCCGCATTCGTATACGCCGCTTGATCTCCACTCGGGGAAACAACCAGATCCGATCCGCCATCTGTCGTTAACAACAGATCGTATTTACCACTCGTGGTATTCACGAGATAATCGGTTCGGCCATTGTCATCGCTCTTGGAAACGATCAGCTTGTCCGCTCCGGCAAAACGGGGATTCTCTGCGCCTTCGAGCAATGCTACCGTGCTAACTTCAAGCAGTCCACTTCTCTTGACGATTGTACCGCCAACGCTGGATACCAATGGACGAAGCGCAACGTAGCTTGTACCTCCAAGGATCGTAACCGGTTGATTCAAATTCACTTTGTTACCATCCACCAGAAGTTGTTTCGCATTATTCTGGAGTGTCACCGTGTGACCATTTAGCTTGATTACGGTCGTTCCACGTTGCACTTCCGCTTGTGCGCCAATAGCCTTGACCACATCGCGGAGCGACACAAGTGTCTCGCCATTCTTCACGATGGAACGAACGATAACGCTGTTTCCGTTTATTGTAAGCGTGGAATTTTGCACCTGAGCTGTACTAGCCGCAGGTTTCACTGCAGGAGCAGCTGATACTGCACTAACCACAGAAGTTGTTAACACTGTGGCTACCATGGACACTACTAACACCTTTTTCATTGACATTGGCTTTGGTCACCCTTCTTTTCTCCATATAATTTGCCTTGTATGCCGTGCCCTGTTGTCTGGTATGTTGCATGTATCATCAATATGAGAGCTTGTCCGCCTCATCCCCCCAAACTTCCACGTTCATAGTAAAAATGACCTATCACGTTTGTAATTATAGGAGCGAATTGTAAACGGAAAATCTTGGAATTGTTAACGAATTGTCAATGTTTTCATATCAGCACATTCATATTGTTAAAACAACAAAATGACCCATACAGAATGTATGGGCCCTTGCTCTCATTATATATTTTCTCACACATTATACTGTGACAAACACCTGATCGAAACCAGCCTTTGACTTGGCGAATAGTTCGTTCGTACTAAGATTCGATGCCGGTGCCAGTACTTCCTGAGCCACCACACCGTTGTAGCCAATGGCCTTCAGATTTTTCAAAAAACCATTCAGATCAATTACACCTTCCCCAGGATACAAGCGTTCGCCATCCTTCAATTCCTCGATCGGCAGATCATAGGCATCGTTGATATGCACATGAACAATCTGCTCTTTCTTCAGCTTCAACAGATCTTCCATCGGTAGACCATTCGTATGCCAGTGATAGGAATCTACGAGCAGGCCAACATTTGGCGCATGGATCGTCTCGATCCAGTCCAGCGTATCTTCAACACGCCAGATAAACGGGTTCTTCCATTGCGTCCGCAAGTGATGGCAGCCAACAAACTCCAGCCCTAACTTAATCCCGTAAGCATCCAAGATATCTGCGCAGAGTCTCAAACGTTTCGTAGCCGCTGCCATAAATTGCGCTGCCGGTTGATCCGTTGAGGGTAAAATATACGTGCAGCAGCTGTAACAGTCCAGCGAAGCAGAAGCTTCTGCCATAGCGACCAACGATTGCAATCCCTCACGGAATTGCTCATCTGTCGTCCGCCACTCCACCGTCAGCCCCGATGAACCGATAATCACCTGATTGCTTTCCAGCAGATGTTGCGCCTGTTCCTTGCCATACGTTTCAATCAATGAGAGCGGATTCAAATCTACAGATCCGAATCCGTGCTTGGCCGCATCTGTGATATATTGTTCATCAGACTCGATGTTGCCCAGTCCCGCATTCGTTAACCCTCTAATCATCCCAATCTCCTCCTGTGACTCGTCTGGAATTGCAGCTTGTATATCATTTTCTTTATCATTTTATAATAGCAGTACTCTCCGAAAAAGAAACCATCAAAAAAGAGCCGCAACAACGTTACATTAACGTCATTACCGCTCTAGCTTCTCTATCTCACACGCTCTAATGTATATCGATTACGCGGGATCTTAAGACCCAGATTCTCCCGTAGCGTCTCATGTTCATACTCCGTGCGGAACAGCCCTCGTTCTTGCAGAACTGGGACAACTAGCTCCACGAAATCTTCCAATCCATTGGGCACTACGGTACGAACATTGAATCCGTCTGCCGCTTCGCCTTCAAACCATTTCTGAATCTGATCTGCGATCTGATCTGGTGTACCAATGAACGATGTACGCGGAGTGGATGCCAGCAACGCGACTTGGCGCAGGGTCAGCCCCTGTTCCCGTGCCTGCTGCTTAATCTTATCTGTTGTACTGCGGAAGCTGTTGCTGCCGATCTCCCCAATCTCGGGAAAAGGTTCGTCCAGCGGGAATTGGGAGAAGTCGTAATGATCGAAGTATCGCCCCAGATAGTTCAGCGCCTGATCAATACTCACTAGTTCGGCAATTTCCTGATACTTATGCTCCGCCTCTTCCTCCGTTCTGCCCACAATCGGGCCGATGCCAGGGAAGATCAGGATATCTTCTGCCTTGCGTCCATAAGCCACCGCTCTTGCCTTCACATCCCGGTAGAACTCCCTTGCTTCCTCCAGCGTCTCATGTCCTGTGTAGACGGCATCTGCGGATCGGGCGGCCAGATCTTTACCAGATTCAGATGAGCCCGCCTGAAAAATCACCGGATGCCCCTGCTTCGAACGCCCTACATTAAGCGGACCCTGTACTGAGAAGTGCGCTCCTTTGTGATTCAGCGTATGCAGCTTGGCAGGATCGAAAAATACGCCCTGTTCCTTGTCTCCGACAAAGGCATCGTCCTCCCAGGAATCCCAAAGTCCTTTGACCACATTCAGATGTTCTTCCGCAATCTCGTAGCGGAGCGCATGGTTCGGATGTTCGCCTTTGCCAAAGTTCAGTGCCGAACCTTCCAGAGGTGAAGTAACCACATTCCATCCGGCTCTCCCACCGCTTAATTGATCCAAAGAGGCAAATTGCCTCGCAACCGTGAAGGGTTCACTATAGGAAGTAGATAATGTAGCAACCAATCCAATGTGGGAAGTTGCCCCAGCGAGTGCGGACAGAAGCGTCAGAGGTTCGAAGCGATTGAGAAAATGAGGATTGGACTTCTCGTTGATGAAGAGGCCATCTGCAATAAAGAGCAGATCAAACTTCCCTTTTTCCGCGATACGCACCTGCTTCTTGTAGAACTCCAGACTAACACTCGCGTTGATGGGAATATCCGGGTGACGCCAAAAGGATATGCTGTTACCTACTCCATTCAGATTAGCTCCCAATTTCAATTGTCGTTGCGACATATATATTCCTCCCTAGATTGTAGTGATGACCATTCAGTTCGAGTATCCTTTTATCTCTGAGAGTCGTTTCGTCATTTCTTTATGCTGTTTCCGCCAGCTTCTGCTGCTGCCATGCCTAATCCCCGTTTATCCGCCTGTTTCACAGCACTAACCCTGACTGCCCAAGCCGCTCCCAGCAATACAATCCCTGTGAATAGAAAAATAAACGGAATGCCGATCCATCCACCGAGAAAACCGCCGATCAACGGCCCAAGCACGATACCGAACTGACTCGCCGTCTGACTCAGACTAACAGCCCTCCCACGAAAATCGTGATCAGCATACTTGATGATTAGCGCATTAAGCGCCGGATAAACCGCGGCAAAGAACAGACCATAAACAAATCGCAGGCTGCCAAAATAAATCAGATTCGTTGCTGTCATTTGCAGCAGGCTTCCAATTCCACCACCAATCAGACCGATAAACAGGGTTTTCTCGTACCCGATCCTTCCACCAATCTTCCCCCAACGCGGCCCCATAATGACGGTTGCCACACCAATCGCCGAGAAGACAATCCCTGCACTAAGTGTTGCACTGCCAACATCTCCGCCAATCTGGACCACATAGAGCGTCAGCACCGGTTCTATGATGAGAACGGAGGTCGAGACTAGCAGAATCAAACCGTAGATTCGCATCAAACCCGGCGTGGAAGCTGCTCTTTTCAAATCCCCTATGATCTTCGTTGGAACGATCGTTCGAGCTTGTCGTGACTCCTTAACACCGAGGACCATCAGAGCCGCAAATAATGTAATCACAGCCGATGCAATGAAACATCCCCGCAGTCCGATCCAGTGACTCAACACACCACCGGCAAGAGGACCAAGAATCCCGCCCGCAGCACTGGCCGTGGAGATCACACCAAGTGCGTAACCCACATGTTTCTCCGGAGTATTGGTGCCGATCAGTGTAATTGAGGCGGGATGAAAACCAGCCATGAGTCCCTGAAAGATCCTCACTGCGATAAACGTATATGGATCGTAAACAAAGAAATTAGCCAGATGTGCAATGCCTAGCCCAACTCCTGAACGGACGAGCATCAGTTTACTGCCATATTTATCAGCCAGTGATCCCCAGAAGGGTGCGCATAATCCACTGATCAGAAAGCTGATCGAAATGGAGATACCCGACCAAGCTTCCAGGCCGCTCTGGATACCGAGATCATTTTGCAGGAAGATAGGAAAGAACGGAACGGATAATGAATACGCCATATGATTAAAAAACAGGCCGAACCACAGAATATACAGATTTCGCTTCCATTGTGGCATCTTGGCATTCTCCATACTATATAATTCCTATATAAAAAGTAGGTTATTATCCATATTAGGGTAACGTCATCGGAAAGTATAATAGAAAAGTTCAATAGACCCATTCAAGAATTAAATGAATGGGTCTGTTACGTAACCGTTACACTGACCACTACGCAGTCAGAACGTAAATATGAAGTTAACTTTCAATACGTATGGTAATCATACTATTCCGGCAATTGAACCGACATAAACACATCGACCTCATCTTCACTGTCCAATATAAATCCAAATCGTTCATACAATCGCCGAGCAGGACTTCCCTGCAAAACATTTAAAATAACCCGTTTCCCCTGAACTTCATCCTGTTCCAGCAGCATGTTCAATACCTGAGTTCCTATTCTCTGGCCCTGATAATCGGGATGTATGTAGAAATGTTCCAATAGATATTCCTCAGCCTTGGGCTTCAAGGCTACACAACCTACCATTGAACCCTCCACTTCAATAATCCGCGTATGAACAGGGTCGAATGTATTGCGGAAACGTTCACGCACTTTCACATCATCGTACCTTCCCAGCCTGGTTAGATCATCGTAGAGTACCAACGCTCGCAAATCAGCGAGTTTCTCTTGGTCTGCCTGTACAGCTTGACGCATTGTTATATGGTTCATTGGTTGGATTCCTTTCCATTCGAGACACGCTAAATTTTGAATGTCTTATCGCACTATAGGGATAGACACTAAAAATCATACCTTTGGCAGCTCACATGAGCAACATCGGATTTTAGAACGCAATATTTTTTTCAAACTATTTATCTCCGCAAAAAATAAAAAAGCCCAAAAAGGACGGTGCAGTCTTGCTTATACAAATAAGCGAATCCGCAACCGTCCCTTCTGGGATGAAGATTATTTAAGAAAACTACGAAGCATGTGACGCTTGTGCTGCATGCTGCAATGCTTCCAGACCCAATGCGAGCGCACCACACAGACCTGCATGCTGGCCCAATCCGGGCTGGACAATATATTGGTCGATATGTTGCGTGATTGGTGCAGCATTTACATAACCATTCAGATTCCGCACTACCTGCTCCCGGATCATAGAAAACAGATGATCTTGCTGCATCACACCACCGCCCAAGATGATTTTCTGCGGCGAATGAAGCAGGATGGCCGTTGTAATCGACTCCGCAATGTAAAAGGATTCGATCTCCCACGCCGGATGATCTGCCGGCAGTTCACTGCCAGGAATCTGCCAGCGAGCTTCAATGGCTGGTCCTGCTGCCATCCCCTCCAGGCAATCGCCATGATACGGGCATAATCCGGCAAAGTGATCGTCTGGATGGCGTCTTGTGCGAATATGTCCACCCTCGGGATGTAACAATCCGTGTACTCGTTTGCCCCCTGCCACAAGTCCGACACCAACTCCTGTGCCAATCGTGTAATATACACAGTTATCCAGCCCTTGCGCCGCTCCCCACGTCACTTCACCGAGCGCGGCAGCATTCACATCCGTATCCCATCCAAAAGGAACCGGAAATTCATGCTTCAAGGTTCCAATCACATTACAGTTTCCCCACCCAGGCTTAGGTGTGGTCGTAATATAACCATAGGTGGGACTATCCGGTTGCAGATCAATCGGACCAAAGGAGCCGATACCCATTGCTTCCACATTTTTATCCCTGAAATAGTCGATCACCTTGGCAAGAGTGGTCTCCGGATGTTCTGTTGGAAAGCTGATCCGATCTTCAATCTGTCCATGCTCATTACCTACACCACATACAAACTTCGTTCCGCCCGCTTCTATGGCTCCAATACGCATCGTTCTGGGCTCCTTTCCTTCATTACAATTAACCTTTAGCCTTGGTTGGTGATATCTCATAGATATGAAGTGAGGAGAAGACCAGATCAGTATTTTCAGCATGAGCAGAGATGCCCTTGGAATCCACATCCGGATAGATCAGATCCGTAATAACCGCCTGACCATCATTTGCAAATACCTCCACAGATGAATGATCTACATAGATACGCAAACTTTGATTCCCATTTACATCTTTTAACTCAGCTGCATGGCGGCTCAGGAAATGTTCATGAAAATCGCCGATACCCGATCCACTACGATCGATATATACTTCCCCTCGGTTGGCATCTACGCCAATGAGCGTTTCGTTGTCGGCTCCACTTCTTAAGGCAAAATGGAACGACTGATCTGGAGTCCACTCTGCATGGATCTCATAGTTCACTAGTTGCAGAGCGTTCAACTGCTCACTCACTTGCTGAATCGAAGCATCCTGTAGGGACAATAATGGCGTACGGGCTTGCTTAAGTTCACGTGCAGGACGTTGAATCAATATTACTTCTCCGACTCTTGTCTCGAGTGACAGCTCCCGTGCAATGGTCATTGCTCCACGATAATCATTGGTCGGCGTCTGGTTGGCATACATCCAGTTGCTCATCCACCCCATAAACAGGCGTCTGCCGTCTTCAGCCGGAATGTCTGACCAACTAACTCCCGCGTAGTTATCCCGGCCATGATCAATCCAGCGAATCGTATGGGATGCCTCATCTGGAACAAATGTTCTTCCATCAAAATCTCCGGTAAAATATTGTGTTCTGGATCCTTCTTTAAAAGCAGGATCTGCACCGATGCTAACGAGCATCACCCATTTCACCTGCTCTGAATCTCCATCCACTGCAAGCGGGAACAGGTCCGGGCATTCCCACACGCCATCGTGTGAACCGATCCCTTCGCCAAATTCACTTCCTAGCGTCCAATCCTTCAGATTGGGAGATCGGTACAGACATACCGTTTGACCACAAGCGATAATCATAATCCATTCCTTGGTCTGCTCATGCCAGAACACTTTGGGATCACGGAAATCAACAAAGGACTCATGCTTTAATACCGGATTACCCTCGTATTTAGTCCAGGTTCTGCCGTTGTCTTTGCTATACGCCAGACTCTGACGCTGAACAGGATGATCATTTGGTACTTCCAGATGATGTGTAAAAATGGCTACCAACCCCGGCTCATCTTCGAAAAATCCGGAAGTATTGTTCCAGTCCACCACCGCACTGCCGGAGAAGATCATGCCATGTTCATCCGGTGCCAGAGCTACAGGAAGTTCCTCCCAAGTGACGAGATCTCGGGTTACCGCGTGACCCCAATGCATCGGTCCCCATGTAGTACCAAACGGATGATACTGATAGAACAAGTGATACTCCCCATTGAAAAACACCATGCCGTTTGGGTCGTTCATCCACTTCTCTTTCGGTGAAAAATGGTATTCATTTCTGTAATCTTGTTTAAGAATTGTCGACATTATGGTTTCTCTCCTCCGTACTTTTCTTTATTTGTTATTACGGTCATATCCCGCTTGTTTAATCTGTAGCCATTCTTGCAATCCAAGGCGATCCAGCTCTTTCAAGTAAGCATCCCATTCCTGATCTATTTTCCCGTTCTGATACCATTCTGTACGCAAACGTAACACGTAGGCGAAGAGATCGGTCTCGATCGTGGACAATCGATCCAGTTCATCAATGGAGAAGAACACACTTGGATATACGTTCTCCGCTTTCATATGCGGAACCATAACCTTGTCGAGAAGTTCCATCCGCCAAGCCGCATCTTCCGGTTTGGTTGTGTATTTGTCATAATAACTGTCGAGAATGGCCAATGGTCCTGCGATACTGGTTTTTTGTCTAAGTTCAACTGGTGCAGAGCCTTCCAGCGGAAGATGCTTCAGCATCCCTTTGGCTTCATCGAATTCAAAAATATTTTGCTGACTCTCATCTCCATAGGTACCCCAGTTGTTCTGTACGGATTGGAGCGGATCGTACAATTGGTCTACCCACTTCGCTGTGGACTCCAGGTTTTTATTGCTGCTGGTGATGACCATGCGACCACGATCAAGCCCAATCCCGTTTGTTCTTGTGACATTAACTTCGCCGTTAGGTCCAGCAACCGGAGGCAGAACATCATACGTATCATTCATGCCTGTAATGTTAGCCTTATCCCAAGTGAAGTACATGCCGTACTTGTTGTCCTTGCCTTTCGCAAGATACGTGTTCCAATCCTGCTGATACGACTCAACATCGACGAGACCTTCCTGAACCAGCTCATGAATGTATTTAACCGCTTCCTTGTAGCCTTCATCAGCTGCCGTGAAGACCACTTTCCCATCATTGGTTACCACGGTATGATCCCAGTTCTCTCCGAGTCCAAATGCCGCAAAGAGGAATGTTAGATCTTCTCCGCCCGGTTTGTTAATGAAAGATAACGGAATTTCGTCTGCCTTACCGTTGCCGTTAGGATCTTGGGTTTTGAACGCGATCAATACTTCTTTCAGTTCTTCGGTTGTCGTTGGCATCTTCAGTCCAAGCTTGTTCAGCCATTCCACATTAATCCAGGGCAAGTTATCCACTGCCTGAATCCGTTGTTTGCCACTTCCGAGTTCTTCAATCCATGGGAATGAATAGATATGTCCGTCTGGAGCCGTGATCATGCTCTTGTATTCGGGAGCTTCCTCCAGCACCTTTTTCAGATTGGGCATGTGTTGTTCAATCATGTCCTCAAGTGGAATGATCGCCCCGTCCTTCGCCAGTTTCAGGAGATCATAATCCCCGTAACCTGCATCAAAAATAGCATCCGGCAAATCACCGCTGGCGACCGCCAGATTTCTTTTTTCTGCAAACACATCACTCGTATAGTTCTTCCAGTTGATATGCACATTGGTTTTCTCTTCGAGTCGCTTGTTAATCAGCTTGTCGTTCGGATCAGCGGGAGCCAGCGGAGAGCTCTGTGTTATAAAATTCAATGTCACCTTGCCATCAGGGGATTGCGCCTCACTTGCCGCGCCGCCTCCACCCCCGCCACAGGCGGTTAGAAAGAGCATTGCAGATAACATGGAAATGGATGCCGTTGTAACGGCTTTTCTGGATTTGTTCACTTTTTTCATAATAATGACCTCCATGAGTTGGATTGGATCAACTTACTGTATCGCAGGCTGTTCACTATTTGAGGGAACCGACCATGACACCTTTTTCGAAATACTTCTGGAAGAACGGGTACATGATGATGAGTGGCAGACTCGAAATGACAATCGCTGAGTATTTAATCATCTCGGAGAGCCGTTTCAGTTCTGCCATCGCAAGCTGATCACTGATCATGCCAGGTGCTGCCTGATTCTGAATCAAAATGGAACGCAGAACGAGCTGTAACGGATGCAGTTTCGGATTATCCAGATAGATCATTGCATCAAAATAGGAATTCCATTGCCCAACGAACGCATAGAGGGCAAGTACAAAAATGATCGGTTTCGACAACGGAATGACGATCTGGAAGAAAATCTTCATCTCAGAGGCGCCATCCACGTTTGCAGCTTCTTTCAGTTCTCGAGGGACTCCTTTGAAAAAGGTTCTGGAGAGAATGATGTTCCAGACGTTAACGGCTCCAGGGATGATGATCGCCCACACCGTATCAAGCATGCCGAGATTACGTATGAGTAGATAGGTAGGGATTAATCCCCCGCCGAAGAACATGGTAATGATAAAGATAATCATGAAAAATCCACGTCCCGCGAGCCTGTCATCCGACAATGCATAACCTGCAAATATGGATACGGTCACGGTGATCAGTGCAAAGGAAACCGAGTACAATACCGCATTTGCAAACCCCCGGATCATGGCTGGATTGGACAAAATCATCTGATATCCGTCCAAACTCCAGTCCGATACATTAAAGGACAGTCCACGATTCAGTAACACCGTGGGGTCCATGAATGAGGCGATAACAATATAAATCAGGGGAACAACCACAACCAGTACAGCACAGGTGAGAAAGATGGCATTGAGTGTGAGGATCAATCGATCCATTCCCGTGTGTTTAACAACCATGGATAATACTCCTTTCCTAATAGAGGCCTTCGCCTTCATTCAATTTCTTCACAATCAGATTCACCGTCACCAGCAAAATCACATTGATAACCGAGTTGAACAATCCAACTGCCGCAGAATAAGCGTAATCTCCAGACTGTAGACCCACCTTGTAGACATACGTGGCAATAATCTCGGAGGACGGCAGGTTCATGGACGTCTGCATCAGATAGGCCTTCTCAAATCCAATGGACATAATCCCGCCAGCTGCAAGGATAAAAACGATGGCCATAATCGGACGAATTGTTGGAAGGTCAATGTGGCGAATACGCTGAAGGAGATTGGCTCCATCCAGATTAGCCGCATTGTGAAGCTCCGGATCAACATTGGCCAAAGCCGCAACGTATATGATGGAAGCCCAGCCGGCTCCGGTCCAGATATCGGACAAAATGTAGATCCAGCGGAAATATTCCGGTTCAGACATGAACATGATTGGCTGACCTGTAATCCATGTGGCTAATTGATTAATTGGCCCTGTCGGTGAGAGGAAGATGAACAGCATACCCACAACCACAACAACCGAGATGAAATTGGGTGCGTACAGAAACAATTGAATATTTTTCTTGATGCCAGCTTTGCGTACCTGATTCAGCATGAGTGCCAGTAAAATGGGCACCGGGAAACTGAATATCAATCCCAAAAAGCTGAGTTTAAGCGTATTCATTAAAATGATATCGAAATTGGGTGAAGCTATAAATTTCTCAAAATGCTTCAGTCCTACCCAATCACTGCCCATGATGCCTTTGATCGGACTGAAATCCTTAAACGCAATGATGGCTCCGTACATCGGAATGTACTTGAAGATAAGAGTCAAAATTAAGGCTGGTGCAAGCAACATATATAAAAAGTAATTTTTTTTGAGCTGCTGCAACCTATGACCGCTTGTCGTCCTCACTTTCAGTACCCTTCCCTCGCCCTTTTTGCTGTCGGCTATGTTATCCAACACAATACCCCCGTTCCATTCTAGAAGTTGACAATTGTTTTCAGTAAGGGCTTTCAATATTTACAATTGCCTATTTAATAATTTACAATTTATCAGGTTTAAACGGATTTAGTCAATACGTTTTGTAAAAAAATATTTGTGCATTTGATCATTTTATCTTTGCATCAATGTAACTAAAGAGGATTAAATTTGCATATATATAGCACTGAATCGTTAATACCAGCATAGCTATTTCTATAGCATTACTGTAATAGATCATCATTGTTACATAGTTAAAGAAACTTCTGGAACAATTATGAAAATAGAATTCGCCTATCTAAATGTAAATACAATTGTGCATTTGTAAAACAGAGATTGCTATTTGTCCCGTTCTATTATACATTTGACTTAGAGAAGAATATGGATGACTATTGATGATTAGAGGTGAAGCATTAGATGGCAAAGGAAAAAGTCACGATACAAGACATTGCTGATGCTTTGGGGATTTCCAGGAATACGGCTTCCAAAGCATTAAATGATAGCGGAAACATCCCGGATGAGACCCGAAATCGTGTAATTAAAAAAGCAATTGAACTCAAATATAAACAGTTTGCCTATATGGACAATGAACATGTTCTAACCAAGGCTCCAGGCAATATCGCCCTGTTAACTGAAAACCTGCCTAATACATCTCACTTTGGTTCGTTGTTAATCAGTGGTTTGGAGAAAAGAATCAGTGCGGAGGGATACAATCTCTCGATTCATATCGTGCGTGAAGACGATCAAGATACACTTACACTTCCTAACAATTTTGATATAGCCAAAGTAGACGGCATCATTTGCATCGAATTATTTGATCTGGAATATACACAGCTCATTACCGATCTGGGCATCCCCACCATCTTTATCGATTGCGCTTCCAACATATGTTATCCCGAATTCCAAGCAGATTTGCTACTCATGGAGAATGAACATAGCATCTACCAGTTAACCAAAAAATTAATTGAGAGCGGCTACACAAGTATCGGATTCGTCGGGGATTACAATCACTGCAAGAGCTTTAATGAACGATGGGTTGGATATCAGCGCGCTATGCTGGAGGCGGGGTTGCAGGTCGACCTCTCCCATTGCATCGTAGATAATGATCGCCTGTGTTTCTCCAAGCCAGGATGGTTGAACCAGCGAGTGGCAGAGCTGGCATCCCTCCCTTCCGCTTACGTATGCGCTAATGACTTCATTGCAGTTGATCTGATCAGGGCGTTAAAAGATAGAAATGTCGCTGTACCACAGGATATTGTGATATGCGGATTCGATAATGCACCCCAATCTCGAATTATTGAGCCAGCATTAACAACGGTTCATATTTACAGCAATGAGATGGGCATTAAGGCTGCGGAGATGCTGTTATCCCGGATTAATAGCCCCTCACAACCTTATCAGGTCTCGCACATTGTGACCAAACCCATCATCAGGGAGTCCACGCCAGCAATCATGGCCGATCATTCTCAGATGGTTCATAGTTCTGCAAAATAAAAAAACGTATGTCTCACGAGTAACAGCTCGTGAAGCATACGTTTTTTTGTGTTTTCGATTTGGTTGGATGAAAACTCTATCCTATCCATCGCTGCCTAGATAGAAATCATCTCGCGATTAGATCTCTTTCAAGATGCCTTTTACCAAACCAATAAAGGTTGTTTTCACTTGCGCAGCCACTTCAATAACTTCATCATGACTTAACGGCTGATCCAGAATGCCACAGGCCATGTTGGTCAGACAGGAGATGCCCAGTACCTTCATACCGCCATGAATGGCAACAATGGCCTCAGGTACTGTGGACATGCCCACTGCATCCGCACCCATCGTACGAATCATGCGAATCTCCGCTGGTGTCTCATATGCCGGACCACTCCACCATGCATAGACACCTTGCTGCAGCCCAACATTTTGTTCTTCTGCAACCTTAAGGGCAATACTGCGCAGTTCGCGATTGTATACCTGTGATACGTCTGGGAAGCGCACACCCAGTTCAGCATTATTTGGTCCCATCAATGGGTTATTGCCTACCAGGTTAATATGATCTGTAATGAGCATCAGTTGACCTGGCTCAAAGCTTGTATTGATTGCTCCGCAGGCATTGGTGATAAGCAACTGCTCGACACCCAGCGCCTTCATGATGCGAACCGGGAATGTCACTTCGTCCAGTGTAAAACCTTCATAATAATGAAGACGTCCTTTCATTGCTACAACCGTTTTGCCCATCAGTTCACCAATAACCAATTCATTGGCATGACCGATAGCCTCCGATTGCGCGAAATACGGAATATCTGTATACGGGATAACGGTCGCATTTTCAATCTCGTCCGCGAGCGCTCCCAGTCCCGAACCCAGAATCATGCCTACGGCAGGTTTGGTATGGATTCGGTTTAATATGTAATCTCTTGCTTCCTGAATATGTGCGGATTGATGCATAATGATATCCTCCTGATGATCTGAATTGAGTTAACTAAAACTGAGTTAATGAAGTGCTACTCATCAAGTGTAATGAACAATGGTCTTGATGTAAATGGAAGCTGTTCTATATACAATAAAAAAACGAACGTGTACTCCAGAATCGTTTAAAAACATGGACATACCCTAATCCAATGTATATTTGTTTCTACTTTTCATGTAATCGATTGTCATGATCAGCAACAACATGAATGTAGCAAACATCAGCGGTTTGGCAAAAGTACCTTCTTCAAAGATATAATAACTAAATGCAAAATTTCCGGCAAAAGTAATTAAATAGTTTCGGATGTAATCCATCTTCTCATCTCTTTTCAGGAAAGAATTTGGTTCGCCATTTCTTCAAGCCTATCACAAAATTCCATTTAATACCATATTTTTATCATCCACACCAATCAACGCCTCAATCATGCACGAGATAGACGTACTGTATAATCTATATTGACTACAGCAAAAAATCGGCCACATTGTGACCGATTCTCTCCACTTCCCTGATGTTCAGGACATAGGGTTAATGATACGCCAGAATGATTCCTTAGGCTGCAACTGCTGATCAAAAACAAAGGGCCAATTTTTGCGCCCACGAACCGGGAAATGGTCCAGCCAGGTGTAATTGTCCGCTACTCCCCAGAACGTCACAGAGGTAATGGATGATTTATACTCACGGAACAAATTAAAGATCTCCTCATATCGACGCTCCTGTAGCTCAGCCATCTCCGAAGTTGGCGCGGTGAGGTCCGTTCGACGATCCTCATGACGAAACACGGACATATCCAGCTCGGTAACATGCAACTGTACATCCAGTGAAGCATAACGCTCAATAGCCATTCGGATTTCTTCAATGGAAGGACCATGGATATTCCAGTGTCCCTGCATGCCGATTCCATGTACAGGTGCTCCCTTATCCAACAAAGAACGCACCAGATTGTATATTTTCTCCCGTTTGACCGGATCCGTCTCATTGTAGTCATTATAGAAAAGAAGGGCATTGGGATCAGCTTCATGAGCCATGCTGAATGCTTGCTGCAAGTAGTCTTCTCCCACTAGCTCTAACCACTTCGTGTCCCGCATGAACAGGTCTGTCTTGTCTTCAACAGCTTCATTAACAACATCCCACGCGTATATTTGCCCCTTATACCGACCTACTACCGTATCGATATGTTGCTTCAAACGGGATAATAACAGTTCTCTGGAAGCAGGAGCACCTGTTGTATCCTCGAAAACCCATTTCGATGTTTGATTATGCCAGACCAAAGTATGTCCGCGAACCGCAATTCCTTGGGCAACGGCAAAATCAACAATTTGATCCGCCGCCTCAAATGTATAACGATCCTCTTCCGGGTGAATTTCTTCGAATTTCATCTGATTTTCAGCCGTGATGCTATTGAAGTGTTTGGCAATAAATTCCCCTTCGGACTGCAACATTCTGGTATGTACAGCAGCACCTATTTTAAACGTATTGGCGTATGCAGCATGTAGTGATGGAATTTTTGTTGGCATTTACAATTCCTCCCTGCCAGTTTTTATCCATCATATCGTTTGTTGAATACGCTTACAACGAACAAATTATACTTCTTCCCCCTCATATTTAACTATTTATGATCCCGGGCCCTGTGCGCGCAAAACAAAAACACCTCCACGTATGTTCCAATGCTCATCGCAACAGAACATTTCTTCGAAGGTGCTTTGTGATCGTGATGTTCAGTTAAATTCAACTCATGTACAAAGAGGGTATGAAGCGTTACAGCTTGTCTACCTGTAACAAGGTCACCTGTTTCACGGTGCATGCCGGGTTAATTTGCTCCTCGGACAGAATGTTCAGCTTGATCAGGCTTTTCAGCTTATGGCTGTCTACCTTGGACAACAATCGCCAGATGTCCGGGTCTGGAAGAGAAGCATACAGCTTCTGATCATCGTATTCCTTCCGGTTCTGCAGCACTGTTTTCACGGTGTAACCACCAACCTGCGTCTCATAGACCCCTTGTTCTGCACAATACGCGACAATCTCATCTCGTAGTACAGACAACTGCTGCTCAATATCTTTTTGCTGCTGCTTCAGTTCAAAGTACGTTTGCACTTTCTGCTCCATATCGATCACGCTCCTCTACTATCATAGGTATGCGAGGATCGCTAGTTTAGGACTGGCTGTTTATTTTAATTGAAAAATGCGGTCTTTTTATTACTTAATCGTATACTGTCGTCATTGTGTATCCCCGTATTACGATTACAGCAGATGTTCATTCAAATATGGATTATGGACAGCCATGCTGTGAACCCTTTCCATTACATCTGGCCCCATGGGTACATCCCCAACGCGTCTTAACAGAATCCAGCGCAGACAAGCTATCGCTTCAAAAACCTGCTCCTCTTCCAGCGTGTATGTATTACTTGCAGAATGTGCAAATTGAGAGCGATACATCTCACCGTAACTCTCACCATTATAGATCGTGATGAGAAACACCGACCATGCAATATCATACCTTGGATCACCGTATTGGCCGTTAGTCCAATCGATAATGGTGTAATCGCCTTCCATTTCAAGAATGTTTCCCAGATTATAATCACCATGAATCAAACAGTCCTGTCTGATCTGGACCTGCTGGATCAAGTTTGCCAGAAGATCATATATATCGTCATGTAACTCAATTTGAGGAAAAAAGTATTGAACAAAATCGTACCTGAATATGTATTCTTCATCTGCTCCAGTACCCACTTCATTCACCGGATAACGATGGACTTCCATTAATCGCCCAGCCAAATGTGTCAGTTTGGTTTGTGTTAATTGGGTAACCGGCTTTCCATCATAGCTCGTTAACAGCACTTGATTCCCTTGCTCGTTTAACCCCCAACCGTAGGATTCAGAAACACGAATCCCACTTTGATAAAGCTTGGACATTAATCGATATTGTTTGGCGATATCCGGTTTGGAATCCTTGTCCCAGACTTTCAATGCGTACCGCTGATCACCCATTTCGATTCTCATCACACTCGCTTCCAGTCCAGGTGGCAAAGGAATGATCTGATACTCCTGTTCCATCACCTCCTGGATACGCGCATCCAGTTCTATCCAATTAATCTGGCTAAGTTGAATCGTCATCGTTCTCCTCCTCCCATGTTATGACCGCCTCTCCCTGTTAGTCAGGTATAATCAGGCCTTTGCCAATCACATTGGCGGATACTGGCTGTTTGCCCAATTCTCTGGCCCATACCGACAGCTGTCCCATATGGTGAATCTCATGGGCGATCACATGTCGCATAACTTCTCCCCATGAATCTGTACTGGCCTTGCCCGCTGAGCGATGATCGATATAAGCTCTTTTTTCCATACTCGAATCCCATGCTGTAACAAATGCCTCCACATCAGGACGTAACTTGCGATCCAATTGCCTTACCGCCTCAAGATTCTGGTAGTTTGCAAAATCTTCCGCATCATCCGGTTTGCCCTGAAGCAACTGAAGCCAGCTCCACTCTACATCAATGATATGAAACAATGTTTGTAATATGTTGCCTACTCCGCCTGTACGAGGCCGAAGCAACTCTTCAAGCGGCACATCTTCACACCACACATACCATTGCTCACGCACCATCCAGTTATAACGAAAGAATGTTTCCATTAGTATATTCCCCTTTACTAGCTAGTTTTTCAGAGAGATTTGATCAATTCTGTATTGGCAAAGGTATCCTCCGAATATTCAAGATCACCATAAATTCCATTAATCTGATTGAATCCGGATTTGATCCAGAAGCGTAATGCAGGCCAATTTTTGAGTGCCACGTTAATTCGAATTTCCTTGTAACCAAGCTCGGAACAGTGCAGAGTTAGTGCCTGAATTAATTCTTTTCCATATCCCTGCTTCTGGATCTCGCTCTGGATATATAGAAATTCGAGATAGATCGAATCCTCGGAGGGATACCCATGGTACACACTTAACAAACCAATATAGCGGTCATCCTCATTCGTGCGAATGGATTGAATTCGATAATTCTCCAGCCTGCCTCCCGGCGGAAGGTGGCCTTCTTCAAAACATTCTTTCACATAATTCCGATCATGCTCTTGTCCATCCCATTGATGCAAGTACCGACTGGTCTCATATATGGACTCAAGTTCAGGAATATCGGATTCTTTCACATTCGAGACAATAAGCCGGTCTGACTTCCATTCTTCTGGAAGTTGTTTCATCGTCATCACTCCATCTTTACGTTCTAGTTAATTTCTTTTTAATATACAAGATTACATGAATCCCTGCATAAATAAACAGCACATTGAACAAATATAGAAGTACATTTAAATAGATGCCAGATATAAACCAGATTGTTCCCTCTGAATTAGCATAATGATAATCCGTAAAGAATCGGATCGGGAAACCATACTCTGTTCGGAGCGGTCCATCTTCAGTATGTAAAGTTCCAGGAATACATAGGATGGCTAATACAGCAAGCCAGGCTGATAGATTCATTATTCTTTTGTTAATCGTCAATACCTCTCCTCCTCATTCATCCTTAACGGGATCTTTACCAAAATACGTCTCTTTCAACTTTTGATCCATAAAGTCTCTTAAGTCCTTTTGATCAAGTATATATTTCGAATCTCTATTAAATCTGCTTTTTGTGGATACAATAATCTGTTTCCGATTGTATTGAATCGTAATTTCAGCGTTATGCTTTAATCTCAAAGCAATTCCTGCACTAATGCTTCCTGTGACATCATCTACTGGTATTTTGGCCGATTCCGGGGCTGCATTCAGCCAGCCGACTATACGGCTAATGTCTTCTTTACTTAACGTAACATTGTCAATACTAGTGTGTGCTCCACCGTCGCCTGTCCTGGTGTACACAACTATGCTCATCTCTGTGCTTATCACTTGATTTCTCGAAATCGGCTTATTTGGATCAGGGTTACTCGTGAATAGAAAATACAGAAACATGATTGCCGCACCTATGAAAAACCAGAATCGCCTACGTTTTCCTAGCATTACAGCGCATTCTCCGTATCCACCACGTTGGCAAACAGTCTCAGTACCGTATTGTGATGTTCAATAATCCGCTCCGCTTGAAGTGTCTTTGAATTCCATGTGCTGTGCGCATCTTGAACCAGATTGACCGTGTATCCCAGACTGTACGCTCTGCGGCAAGTGGTGTCTACACATACCTCGGTCTGCATACCCGCGAGAATCAACTCCGTCACGCCATTTTCTTGCAATTTCAGATGCAGATCGGTTTTGTGAAATGAATCCGGTGTCTCTTTTTCGATAACGAGGTCACCAGCTATAGGTGCAATGGACGGATGAATGGCCCATCCCGGAGTTCCTCGTTCCAGTGGACTGCCTACCCCTTCACTGTGCTGGATATATATGATGGAATGGCCTGCTTCACGGGCCCTGGCAATTAACACCTGAATCTTCTGAAGCAATCGTTCCCCTTGATATACGGGATCTGCTTCATCAAACATCGCTACCTGTACATCAATGATTAGAAGTGCACAATGCGTTGTCACTTTGCTTTCCTCCTGACGAATTAATATAATTCAACTCTTTCTTCTTTGCTTTTTTAACAAAACTTCCAATCCCATATCAATCAGTACAAATAGAATAGCAGCAAGAACGCCGAATAAGGTCAGAACTAACGTCTCTTTGAAATCCAAGATTGCTTCTCCTGCGCCCATGACCACATAATAAATAAACATGCCCAAAACTCCAGCACATGCATAACTCAATATCCTCGTACTTAGATACAAAACATGATTGACGAATTGTATTCGGCTGAGAAGATAGTCCAGCAATATTGATAAAGGTAGCCCAATCAAAAGGATCAGGGGGGTCGCGTATACCAGATAAATAAGAATGTAAAAATCAAAACTGTAGGATTCATTCATCGATATGATACTTGCAACCAAAGTAAAACAAATGATGGTTAGAACGGTTGTTATCAGCTTTCTTCCCATGTTCATCTCATCACTCCAAGTAAGTTATCTCTATTCATTGGATGTGCTCATGCGTCAGATTTTGTCGGTTGCCATCCGATTTCTTGAGACCAACGATGTGCTCTCTGTAATATGCTCCACACCATCGGTCCTTTTCCTTCAACATATTTGAGACGCTCATCTTTATACAATGACATGAGTCTGTGCTTTTCTTCCGCATAGTTCAAACAATCTTCTGGATGCTCCCTTAAATAGTCTCTGAACAACAAGGTCATCTGCTCGGAGAAACTGCCTGCCTGTCTAACGTGTATATGTATCCTTCTGTTTCCGGGTTCTTCACGAAAGTAACGTTTAGTCTTATCTGGATTTTCTGCTCTGAATACAAAACCAACTGTTTCGATCTGACGTTTGTAGTCCAACAGATTTTCATAATTAGAAACAGATATTTGTATATCGATAATAGGTTTGGCGTCTATTCCGACAATGGAAGTGGACCCAACATGATCAATCCGCACAGCTTTTTCCCCTAACGCTTCTCTTAATTTCCAACCCGTTTCGAGAAACAAACTAGGCCATGCCGGATCATACTTTGCGATTCTCCATTGATCCTCCATACAAGTCCTCCTTGGTTATCCAATCAAGCTATATAATTAAATAACACGTTCTCTTAACCTTTTGTTACATGTAGATTATTTGACACAAATTAAAAAAGAGAAGGACCCTTAGGCCCTCCCCTTAACTTCTTAATGATAATCACACTTGAAATTTGTAAACTCAGCTGAAGCATCTTGCCCGCTCGCGTATAACCCAATAAGTACGCCTGTAAAACCTCCTGCCACCTCCGAGGATAGGTATCTCGTCTGTGCCGTGCCCAGCAGAATCTCTTCACCATCTACTTGAAACAGGAAGCTGTAGCGTTCCTGGCTTGAGCAAATGACCAGCGTTGCATGCTGTTGATTTCCCAGATTCACTTCATGTTCTATTGATTTGACATCACCGATATTTAGACGCTCGATCACCTTATAACCGTCCTGCTGCCCACGAATAGCCACTTCATAATGATGATTCTCATCCATGTAGATCGTGATCCCAGCTTCTCCACTCGTCACACTGACATCGACTGAAATTGTGGCATTAAAGTCTTTTTGACGTAACCCAATGAACGTTGGGGATGCTGGAACGTCCAGCGTTACATCAGTTCCTGTTAGCGTAAGCTTGTCTGATTCAAGCTGATAGTGTTCTGTATTTGGATGACGAAGGTAACACCAGTCGAGGTTCCAGTCTGTATTTGCAAACGTATAATTCTTCTTTTCCTGCTGGATCACCGTGTCGGGAATACGATTAGTCTCAAAACTCGTCAGCGTTGTGCCTTCATGCCCGGCTGTAAACCATCCGTCTTCATCAAACGTGATCGGAGTCAGAAATACTTCTCGGCCCAGATGATGGTACGTAGCCCATCTGCCGATCTGTCGGAATCCCAGGTGAAAGAGCCAGCAGTTCCCCAGATCATCCTGAACCAGATCACCATGCCCCACACCCTGGAGCTCATAACCGCCCAGATTGCGGTTAGTCAGAACTGGATTGTGTACATAGGCTTCGAACGGACCTGAAGATGAAGTTCCCCGGGCATACGTAACCATATGACCATATTCGGTGCCGCCTTCAGCTGCAAGCAGGTAATAATAACCGTTCATTTTATACAGATGCGGGCTTTCCAGATATCGTCCACCTGTCCCGTTCCATATCGACCGACTTGGGGTCAGTTTGCGGCCCGTTTCAATCTCAAGCTCACACTGGACAATTCCGCCAACGCCTTCATCATCCACCCCGTTACTCATAAACAAGGTTCTTTCATCTTCAAAATACAAATCGGGATCAATTCCGCCTTGATCCACATAAATAGGCTCAGACCATTCTCCGTAAATATCGTCCGTCCAGACATAGAAATTCTGATGTGTTGTATCGTTGGTTGTGACCATATAAAAACGCCCGTCATTATGCCTAATGGTTGGGGCAAATACACCCCCGGAGCTGTTCACCGTCTCGAGCTGAATCTGGCTTTTGCGAGTCAGGCAGTGACCAATCTGCTTCCAATTCAGCAGATCCTTGCTTTCAAAGAGCGGTACGCCCGGAAAATATTGAAAAGAACTGCAAACCATATAGTATGTATCGTACACCTTAATCACACTAGGGTCTGGATAGAAACCTTTTACAACAGGGTTATTATATTTCATTACGCCACTCCACCTCTTATTATAAAATTCACAAATATAAGAATTCAACTTCGTAACAACTAAAAAAATTAAACACCATTGGGTGTAAACTTGCAATGAATTTGGATTGCATCTTGGAGTTAATTTTATTAAATTAATATATATGTGATTTTAGAAGATTGAGGTTAGGGAGTTGTACAGATGATCAAAGCAAACGGGGAGCCACAGTTCCTTCCTTTATATGAGGCGCTGGCAAGCGAAGTCAGATGGAGAATCATGGATATGATTGCAGATCGCGAAATGAATGTGAAGGATATTGCGGCAGTATTAGAGCTTAGCCCCTCCATTGTCACGATGCATATTCGCAAACTGGAGGATGCGGGTCTAATTGGGAGTAGAAGAGTTCGGATTAACGGAGGAACACACAAATTATGTTACCTCAAGCAAAATCAGATTGAGATCGAGCTGCCATCCGCAAGCCAAACTTCACGAACCAGAGAACAGACGATATCCGTCGGACACTATACTGCTTTTGATATCCATCCTACCTGTGGGCTAGGCACACTCGAGAAAGAAATCGGTGTATGGGATGATCCGCGTTACTTCCTTGATCCCGAGCGGGTACACGCCGCTATCCTGTGGTTTGGGAAGGGTTATGTTGAATATAAAACACCTAACTTTGTAATATCCGATCAGACTACCGATGCTATCGAAATTTCGATGGAATTAGCCTCTGAGGCTCCTGGTTTACGGGATCATTGGCCTTCGGATATTCGCTTCACCTTCAATGGTGTTTCTCTTGGAACGTGGACAAGCCCTGCCGACTTTGGCAGAGCAGCACGCGGCAAATATACACCGGAATGGTGGCATCGCAATGTGAATCAGTATGGATTATTGAAGACCATTCGTATTGATGCCTCCGGTACGTATATGGATGGTGAGCGGATGTCAGACGTTACTCTCAAAGATGTCAAACTAGACGAACCGTTCTGGACGCTTCGTTTCACAGTTGACGAAGAAAGCCCCAACGTAGGTGGATTAACAATCTATGGTGCCGGTTTTGGTAACCATGATCAGGATATTGTTATTCGTGTATTGGGTTAAAGTGGCTAGCTGCACAAGAATCCTCCCTTACCTGACCTACAGGAGAGGGAGGCATTGGAAAATGCTGATCCTTAGCTAATTTTGAAGCACAAGCCTAATCAATCTTTACCCTCGTTCTTTCAATAGGTCCTTAATTTCCCTTAACTCTGATAATATCTCTTTGGTTTGCTGGCTACTTTTTGAGTTATCTATTCCAACTTTTACAACATAAATACCGAGAAACAGATATACCACCAACATAATGATCATTCCCATGTACATCTCTCCTTTACCAAGAAACGTTGCTACGAACGTTTACTCCCCCCGTACTCTCTCTCCAACTGATTCCCATGGAATGCCTTCAAAAGAAAAGCCCGATCCGGAACGTTCAACCGTTCATACGATTGTAGATACTCCCTGTTGTCATATGGAACGCCAATAAATTTCACGTCCACTTTGCCCTCTTGGAGATCCACGATGCCATATCTGGCAATGGCAAGATCGTTACAACCTAAAGCGCCCGGATTCAGATATACTCTTTGATCTGTCCTATAATAATGAAGAATATGATGATGACCAAAACAAACCAAATCATGGGCCGTCCCCTGATACTTCGCGTCTAATTTGGTTCCAGATGGTTCTTTATCGATGACATCCAACTTGTCGTTGCTCATATGATAGTGAGTCAGAAGGAACCGACGTCCTTCTACCTCTTTTTCAACGAATTTCGGTAGAGCTTGTATACTCTTGATCGATTCTGCACTTAGATGTTGACCAATCCATTCGTGGTGCTCAGCTATGCCTTTATGCCCATCTAATGGCCCCTTATTCTGGAGCAAACTCAATACGGCTTCTTCGTGATTCCCCGAAATCGCTATCATATTTTTACGGCTGTACAACATCTCGATCACTTCATTGGAGTAAGGGCCAATACCGATCATATCCCCCAAACAAAATGTATGCTCAACATCTCCTCTGGAATCGATATCACTTAATACCGCTTGAAGAGCAGGAAAATTCCCATGAATATCGGTTAAGATGGCAACCTTCATTGTGATTCCTCCTCAGGAATATACATCGTCTGAATCTCCTGCACACCCGGAATAAAGCCCAGATTCAGATACACGGACTCCGCATCATTTCCTTGCATCACATACAATCGTAGAACAGGATACTTACCCTTAAGTTCATTTAATGCTCTCTGTAACATCTGTGTAGCAAGCCCTCTTCCTCTATATTCCGGGCGAACCCCAATACTATATACAGCAGCCTGATTATCCTGCAGACAAAGACGACAGTTGGCAATAAGCTGCCCCGTTTCCTTATCGTATACAAGCGTGGAGGCTTGAGTCAGAATTTCATTCGTATAATTAGGGTCATCGCTTGGAATAAAATCTGCAAGCGTGGTATGTTTTCTGCGTGTAGCTTCAAGACTTCCTGCAAAACTATTCAGGTCACATTGAGCAATTTCATCTTCATTCACATATTTTCTATTTCCGGTTTCACTTTCAATAATCTCTGGACTCTTCACGGTTACCCTGTTGTCCCACTCGATCTCAAAATGATCTGTAGGTCGTTGCATCCAGCGACATCTGAACTCCACTGGCCAGAATCCAGCTCTTGCGTATAGATCCACTTGGTCTGGAAGGATCTCAAAGGTCAGAATGCGTTTGGTGCGATCGGACCACTGTAATAATTTATGCTTCAGAAGCTTCAATACCTCAAAGCACTGCTGGAATGGCGGGATAAAAAACAAATGATACATCCGGTTAGGCTCCATTCTCACGCCGCCTATTTTGCTTTCCCCTTTGTAAATCCAGTACGCACTGATCTTGGAAGAACTGAACTCTTCTTCTCTGAAAAATCCGACATAACGCATATCATAATAAACCGTGCAATATAATCCCCATTCGGCAAAATCAGCTTTGCGAATTGAATATTCATCCGACAGATCATATTGGAGATTATCTGTAGACCACTCCGTTAAACCCATACGTCATTCCTCCTCAGTTCTAATTAAATGTACAGTAATTTAAGAAGCTTTCTATATTCCACCCCATGAACATGAATTAACACATGCTGTGCTTCCATACGTTCGAAGAAATCCAACATGTCCTTAAATGGATTCTCGAAATACGAAGTCAGGTATGCAAGCTCTGGCGTTGTTTTAATAAAATTATAAAAAAAGTAGGGGTCCATGTTACCCACATCTTCTGGACTACCAAGGGAAACCTCCAATATCTGCCCTGTTTCTGTATTCTGGAACATACAGTGCTCACCATGAACATCAAAAAACCAGTTTCCCGTTAATTCTTCTCCTCCATGGATTACATCCGCATTGGTCAGCATATCGTACGCACCTGCCAGGATCTCCATGCGATCAGGCTGATCGGTTTCCAGTATCAATTGGTCAATCAATTGCCGCGCGATTCTTTGGTACATATCCATCACAACCAATAATTCTTCCGTGATTTCCTGGGTTATCGCCTTCATACGTTCAGATCCTTATCCGGGTATCCAATTTCTGCAATTTCACCTTCGATATCACTTAATCTCAGTTCATCATTTAATTGCTGTAGTAAGGCCTCATCGATCGGCTTCATATCAAATACCTGTTCAACCAGTTTGATATCCAACGCTATCTCGTAGTAATCCTGTGCCCAAGCATGGTAATATTTCGCGCCGCCTACCAAAATCTCTAACAGTTCGTATTCATGATCCCCAAGCACCGTGCCCGCAGACCACCCTTCCTGATCCGCCACACTCCAGATACAGAACGTCGTCTGATCCATTACAAATGCCGGCTCTGCCAAAAATGTATTAAATGCTTCTGGAACACTCTTTACCACATCACTCCTGTCAACCTTATGCTGAAGTGCATGCTCTTTATCAAAGCCTTTAATAATCAGCCCATTCGGACTGAATATTGCAAAATAATGATCTCCTTGCCCATCTCTCATGGATGCCATTTGCTCACTCGTGTCCCACTGGGAATTATACGAGTAATACCTGTACTCCCATTCCGGCATCAAAATGGCATCCAGCATAGCTGCTGCCTTTAGAATCTGTTTGCATTCACTAATGTGAGGAAGTTTATCGATAAAATTAAGATTACCCATCGTGTGATATTGCCTCCTTTACCCTTTCAAATGAAGTAATTAATTGCTAGACCTTGCGGTTAGCAAAGATACGATAACGTAGCCAAAAAGTTGAACCGTAAATACAATGGCGACAAACTCAACCATCATGCTGTTCGCTGCATTGAAATCATTTACAAGATCCACGAAGATCTTCCCAGGCCGGGATAATACATCCCACGAATTCCACCGATTAAATCTACCAATGTAGACCCCTATACTGCTTAAGAGCAAAATAAAACCGACAACCATCATACTAATGTACTTATTGATTAATTTGTTTAACATGCCATGGATTTGAATGATCGAACAAGTCGAGAGCAGCAATCCGATAATTGCTACGGCAAACGTCAGGGTGAGACTATGCCAAAAATCAATATTAACCCAAAATCTAACCTCCCCTTGAGCATCAAAATATCTGAATGAATGCAGAATCTCCGTAAAAAGGTAGGTCGCATTGGGCAGAAAAAAGAGCCATACTCCACACATCAACCCTATACATATCGCGCTCATTTTCGTTACTTTTTTATTTGATATGTATCTAATGCAGGATGAGATGATGAATGGTACCCATGCCAGGAACATATCCCAACTTAAAAATCGATACATATTCGTATCTGTTTGGGCACGTAAATACATCACAACACCTAGACAACATATAGTAGCCACGAGCAAGGTAACGATGAGTCGGAGATCTTGAACCGGATGTTTGTTATCTTTCATTTCTTTGCTTCTACTTCCTTTTCCTTGATGAATGTTATACGTTATAAATACTTTTTAAATGCCTTGCTGGATTCTCCGTTGTACCCCAATTTCGTATAAAAGTGATGTGCTTCGTTTCTGGATGATCCGCTCGTAAGAAACACCTTCACACAATTTTTCTGCTCACATACATGCTCTATATGTTTCATCAATTCAGATCCATATCCCTTGCTCTGCACATGTTCCGTAATGATAACCCGCTCAACTACGCCGAATGGTCTATTTTCCACCAAAGCATCCAGACAAATATGTAAATGAGCCGTGCCGATCACCTGATCACCCAGTTCATACACCAACAAGAAACTGTTTGGGTTATTCCGAACCTCTTCAATACGTTCTGCCAGTACCTTCGTGTTTAAGTTGTTCGGCAATAATTCTTTATATAGTCTTTCGATAACCGCTGCATCCCTAGCTTCTGCCTCTCTTATCATCAAGCTTCCCCTCCCTGTTATTTCACTTGATAACTTAAAATGATATCACCGTTGTCTTCCAACTCACCCGTTTCTTGAAACCCGATACGCTTATACAGCGCATTTGCCGCAATGTTATGCGGAACATGGGATACCCTGATTTGCTGGCAGTCACTTCTCTCTTGCAACATACGAATCACTTCTTGAATAGCAAGTTTGCCGTAACCCTTCCCTTGGTACTTCTCATCCATCATGAAGCGCAGAATCCAGTAATACCCGTCATTGTAAATCTCGTTATCATATAAAATAAAACCGACCATCTGATTCTCTGCAAAAATGCCATATGGTTTGGACGTAATCTCCTTCGTCGCATGGATCAATGAATCCGCATTGCTTGCGACCAAATCGAGCTGATCTTCCCGCGGTTTAAGGTTGATGCATTCGAATTCATTTTCTTTGGTTATAGGTCGTAACGTCACTTGTTCCATACCCACAATCCTCTCTCCTTGCAGGCTTATTCACTAGATTTTCTTGATCAATATAATCTCCAAGGGTTGTGTATCCAGCAACAGAGCCCCTGCATCAACATACCCCAGCTTTCGATAGAAATGTTGGGCATGTTCGTCTGATTGCGTTGAAGTCATCACGGTATCGAAGCCTTGTTGCTTCATTAGACTTTCCCAGTGATGCACCACTTTTTTGCCAAATCCGCCGTTTCGATAGGGTTCATCAATCCAGATCATATTCATGAAGGGAAGGTTGTCCCAAAAGTATCCGTACCTCATCCATCCAACTCTGGATCCCTCGTCCTCGTCCCATAGGATGAATATTTCTTTCTCACGAATCTTCGTTTTCACAAGTGGCTGATGGATATGCCGATCTCTTTCAATGATATAGTCATAGTCAGCTTCCGTTGCATACTCAATCTTCATTTGAATTACTCCCTTCATTAACTACGTCCATCATAACCCAAAATGTGGTATATGCGAACAGTTCTTTCCTCTTTTTCTCCCATGCCAAAAAACCACGGTTTCCCGTGGCTTCACCCGCTCTATTTTCCTCAATCCGCTGTTGATCCGCTGACCAATTGCCCCTTGTACCATACGGCCTGCCGCGCAGATCGCCGCGCAACGGCTTCCGCCGAACAACTCGCATGCACCAATACAAAACTCGCGGTGTTGCCTACCTTCGGCCATACCTGTTCCCCTTGTGAATCCAGCGGTGTAATACCGCCTGTTACCCATGCCAAAGATTGAGACAAGGACAATTCGTCACTATAACCGTACAGTTCTGCGAATCGTCCCGCTTTCTCAAGCAGATCCCCATTGCCAAAAGGAGACCAGTGATCCGTCAGGCTGTCTGTGGCCAGCTTCACGTTCACACCCATACGGTGGAGCATGGGAAGAGGCATCATCGTTCTGCCAATGGGCACCGTGGAAGCAATGCTCATCCCAAGCGAAGCCATTCGCTGCGCCAGTTCTTCCGCTTCCTGCTGCCCTGCGCGGGCGAACCAGAATGCATGACTTACCGTAACTTTACCCTGAAGCCCTGCTGCTTCGGTCAGATTCGCGAGCTCCTGCAGTGTTTGTTTGCCGGCCTGCCCTCCATCATGCAGATGAATATCGATGCCCGCCTGGTGCTGAACAGCCAGTTCAACCATGGCGTTCAATGATTTCTCGATCTGTTCATCCACCGTATGAGGATCAAGTCCGCCTACATGTGTTGCACCTTCCTTCATCGCTTGGCCCATAAGCTCCACTGAATGGGAACGAAGCAGTCCATGCTGCGGGAAAGCCACGATCTCCGAAGAGATTTTGCCCGAAAATGATTCCAGAGCCTGCCGCGTCGCTTCCAGTCTTTTCAAGCCACTGACGGGTTCAATATTGCAATGACTACGCACATGAGTGGAGCCGTGCCCCTGAATCAAGGTCAGAATACTCTCCGCTTGACGTTTCGCATCTGGTAGCAGCTTGGGCAACAGAACCTTCTCTTCTTCAATACGTTCGAAAATACTGGAGATACGTTTAACCGCTGTCCACGGCCCATCGTAGTACGTTTTATCCAGATGAATATGTGCCTCCTCGAACGAAGGCAACAGCAGAAGTCCCTTGCCATCTACTTGTGGTAGATCGCTAGACAGCGGGTTGTTTCCTTCCACAATCTCCGCGATCACTCCCTCTTCAATCCGCAGATGAGCAGGGCTTGTCCGTGTCCCCGTCACCTGTTCCCCCTCCCAAACATAACCCCGCTCCACATTCACGTTTGTTAACCAATAAGCCTGCTTCATCATGTCATCCCTCTTTTCTTACCCGGCATTACGTACCCCGGATACCGATTGATCTATGATCCATGGTACCATACGGTTTCACAGGGCAAAAATACGTAAAACGTTGGTGTTCCATATGCGGAACGTTTGTATTACGCTACATTAATACATGCAAAAAACAGACACACTGAAGTGCCTGCCCTGTCCATATCACCTTAATCTTCTATGTTCCCTCTTCCATTAAAAATGAAACCGCGCATGCCCTCCATCGGTCACACCTTCAATCTGTTCGATATCCAGCAGTCTGCGCTTCATCTCCAAACCTCCGCGGAACCCTGTCAGCTTGCGATTAGCCCCAATAATACGGTGGCAGGGTAACAATACTGGAATTGGATTGGCTCCATTTGCAGCCCCAACCGCTCGCACAGCCGAAGGTCTTCCAATCGCAGCAGCTATATCACCATAGGTCCGAATTTCACCATAAGGCACACGCCCTAGCTCTCTCCATACCTCCTGCTGGAAGTTCGTTCCGATCAAGTCCAGTGGGATCGCATCTGTATAAGCCATCGGTTCCCCTGCAAAATAGGACTGTAACCAGTCCATCATACCTGTTTGTTTCAGAGCATCCTCGTTCTCTTCCAGTTCCACGCCAGGTGCAACTTTCTGTATCCAGCCATTCCAGTCCTCCAGTGTTTCGTTGGGCATGACCACTCGGCACAATCCTTGTTCCGTAGCGAGCAGCACCCATGGACGACCGTCCAACTGCATCGTAGTGTACATCAACTTTTTTCTCATCCGTTTATCGCCCTCTCCCCGGTGGAATGCTTAATGCTAGAACTAGGAGGTAATCTGCTTCTTCACCTTACGTTTCATACTGCGGATTATCTGCTTGCTCTCTGGATCAACGCGATAAGATTCCGTGATTTTCTGAAGTGCCTTATTATACGTAAAATCGTCCAAGGTATTATCCTTTAGATACCGCATAGTCACCTCAGGTTGTTTCACATAGGCCATTGAGATGGCCCAAGCAACTGCCATTCTCACATAATACGCCTCGTGACTAATCTGATCCAATACGGTCAGAACCTGATCAATATATCTCTCATTCAGATAAAAATTCAACAGCATTACCACGCCAAACCGGATTTCATATTCTTGATCTGATCTCAGATAGGGCTGCAAGAACACCCACATCGGCTCCGAATGGACCTTCGTATATTTCAGTCCCGCACAGAAGCTGTCACACACCGACCAGTTGTCAATCTTCGGTACAAATGTTTCAATAGCCTTTAACAGTTCGTCCAGATCAGCCTGGACATGTCCAATGACCATTGCTTGCAACATCACTTCTTCAAAATATTCATCCTCTGCCGTTTCCAGATACGTGCGCCAGTCCCCGGCGGCAAGTTGCTTGGCAATTTTTCGTAAGGCCGGCAACCTTACACCTAGTACATTCGTGATGTTGGGAATAAGCGCAGCCGAGAATTTCTGATACTCCGGCTCAACCATGCTGAGCAATTGTGTTCTGATATCTGCTTCCACTAGCGCATGTCCTCCTCGTCTGTTGCTATACAACAAGTATATCCTTGCAGCGGCTGTTTGTAAGCCCATATCGAATGTTTGAGCAAGATTACAATATCATTTTGGATATTCTCTTTTTTTCTCCATTTGTTTAACCGCCAACCTATTTCGTTTAAAAATATGAAGCTGACCGAATAGAAAGGAGTGTCGATATGAACGAACCTCATACCAAGAAAGATTTCTCCGTGGAGGAGATCACCGAACAACTCGTACAACATGTACAATCCCGGAACCTTCCCCACTTCTATAAATTGGTGAAAGAACTGCATCCCTACGACCTCTCACTTGTATATAAAAAGTTCCCTGAAGAAGAAACCAATCGGTTTCTGCTCCTGTTCAAACCTGATGCTCTGGCGGATCTCGCCGAGACCTTGAAGCTGCACGAACAGATTCAACTGTTTGAACGACTTGGGCCGGAACGAACACTTGAAGTCATGCAGCAGATGGACAAAAGTGACCTGATCCGGTTCATGCACGATTTGCCTGCCAAACGCAGAGAAGAATTGCTGTCCAACATGAATCTGGACCACTCTGCCATTATCCGATCCGTGCTTAATTATCCGCCGGAAACGGCAGGACGCATCATGACAGATCAATATCGGACCCTGCTCGCTCATGAGACAGCCAAGGAAGCCTTACGACAATCGCAAGGTACCATGCATATTTCAGCCTCTAGTTATCTCTATGTAACCGATAATGAAGGCAAACTGGTCGGTGTCGTGAGTTATCGATCCCTTGCCTTGGCTGACGATAAGACCCAGGTTGAAGAACTGATGACCCGGCGGGTGATCCATGCAACGGTTGATATGGACCAGGAAGAAGCAGCACAGCTTCTACAGCGTTATGAGTTCATTGCACTTCCGGTGGTAGATGAAAATCACAGATTATGCGGTATCATTCAGATGGATGATGTCATCGATATTATTATGGACGAAGCCAGTGAAGATTTGGCCAAGATGGGGGGTGGCAGCAAGGATATCGACTTTGATACCAAACCACTTGTTGCCGTCAGACGCAGACTTCCCTGGCTCATTCTATTGCTGCTGATTGGTCTAATCTCAGGAAGTATTGTGGATTTCTTTGAGGATACACTCAATCAGGTTGTGGCATTGGCATTTTTCATGCCGATGATCGCAGGTATGACCGGTAACACAGGAACGCAGTCTCTGGCTGTTGTGGTACGCGGACTGATCGGACGCAAACTCGACAAAGCCACTGTACTCGCACTGATTGGTCGGGAGATCAAGGTAGGCATAATGATTGGCTTGGTCTGTGGGTTGCTGATTACTGTCATCGCTTATTTCTGGCAAGGGGACTGGCTGCTAGGCGCCATTATTGGGGTGTCTCTGTTCCTCACTCTTGTCATTGGTACACTGACCGGTACCTGCATCCCGCTTCTGCTTAGTCGTTTCAAAGTCGACCCGGCTGTTGCCTCTGGCCCGTTAATCACCACATTAAATGATATCTTGTCCCTGTTTATCTATTTTGGAATCGCCACACGTTTCCTCGATGCCTTGATGTAACTAAGTTGGGCATACAGCAAAACAGACCTGATCCTGAGATCAAGGTCTGTTTTTTCATTTTATCCAGTGTTACGCTGATCTTTTATTTTTATTATAGATATCAAACGCTACAGCGAGCAGTAGTACCAATCCCTTAATCCCCTGTTGCCAGTCAATACCGAGACCAATCAGGGACATCCCGTTATTCAGCACACCCATAACCAAACCACCGATGATGGCACCAAATACCGTACCTATGCCCCCTGAAGCGGAAGCACCACCGATGAAACAGGCCGCAATGGCATCCAGCTCAAAGTTGGTGCCCGCTCTTGGCGTAGCCGCATTCAGACGTGCGGCGAAGATTAACCCGGATACCGCGGCAAGCGTACCCATGTTCACGAAAACCCAGAAGGTTACCTTTTTTGTTTTGACACCGGACAGACCTGCGGCCTTCTCATTACCTCCAAGCGCATACACATGTCGTCCCATGACAGTACGATTCATAACGAAGGAATACACAACGATCAGGACAAAGAGCAGGACCAGAATATTCGGAATACCTGCATAACTTGCGAGTACAAACGTAAATAGATTCGTCACAACAGCCACCACAATCAACTTGAGCAAGAACAGTCCCTGTGACACGACCTCGAATCCATATTTTCGCTGGGAACGGCGTTCACGCAGCTCATTGACAATGTACCAGACGGTGAGCACAAGACCAACAATGATCGATACCAGACCAAAGCCTGAGAATTGAATGTCTGCCAGGAAGCCCGAACTTATTTTCTGGAATCCACCCGGGAAAGGAGAGATCGATTGCCCCTCCAGGACAATCATCGTTAAGCCGCGGAACAGCAACATCCCTGCCAACGTTACGATAAATGCCGGAATCCGCACATACGCGATCCAGAAGCCTTGCCATGCACCGATCAAAGCACCAACTAGCAAGGAAGCAATGACTGCAAGCCAAGCCGGAAGCTGCCAATCAACCATCATAATCGCGGCAACGGCACCCACAAAGGCTGCAATGGAACCAACAGACAGGTCAATATGCCCGGTAATGATGACCAGCACCATTCCGATCGCCAGCACCAAAATGTAGCTGTTCTGCAAAATCAAATTTGTAATATTAATCGGCTTGAGCAACAGCCCGCCTGTAAGTACCTCGAACAAAAGCATAATCACTACCAAGGCAATAATCATGCCGTATTGACGGATATTATTTTTGAACAGCTTTGTTATCATTTCCATGCTTGCCGCCTCCAGACTTGGTCATATATCTCATCAACGTTTCCTGCGATGCTTGCTCCCGGTTGACTTCACCGGTGATTCGCCCGGCATTCATCACATAGATCCGGTCACACAGGCCAAGAACCTCCGGAAGCTCGGATGAGATTACCAGCACGCCCTTGCCTTCCGCAGCAAGCCGATGAATGATCGTATAGATTTCGAATTTCGCTCCCACATCAATGCCGCGGGTAGGTTCATCCAGGATAAGAATATCCGGTCCGGCAAAAATCCATTTGCTGAGCACCACTTTTTGCTGGTTGCCACCACTCAGATTACCGGTCTTCTGCAAAATACTAGGTGCTTTGATGTTCATGCTTTTCTTCATCTCTTCCGCCACCAGCACTTCTTCACGCTCGTTCACTACCGCGTTTCGCGTCAGCTTGCTGAGACCCGTTAAGGAAATATTGCGCTTGATGTCATCCATCAGAATGAGTCCGTATTCCTTGCGGTCTTCTGTCACATAAGCAAATCCGTTCTGAATGGCCTCCGTGACAGTATTGTTGTGGATCGGTTTACCATTCTTGATGAGTTGCCCCGAAATATTTCGGCCATAGGATTTGCCAAATATACTCATCGCAAGCTCGGTACGTCCAGCGCCCATCAGCCCAGCAATGCCTACAATCTCCCCACGTCTGATATTCATATGGATCTGATCCAGTACTTTCCGCTCGGCATGATGTTCGTGATATACCGTCCAGTCCTTTACCTCAAGGATAACTTCACCAATGGTGGCATGACGCTCCGGATAACGACTGGTGAGATCACGTCCTACCATGCCGCTAATAATCCGGTCCTCTGTCACTTTTTCCTTCTTCATATCCAACGTCTCAATCGTCTTGCCATCCCGTAAAATAGTCACGGAATCGGATACCTTGGATACCTCATTCAGCTTGTGCGAGATCAGGATACAGGCGATGCCCTGTTTCTTGAATTCCAGCATCAATTGCAGCAGATTTTCACTGTCATCCTCGTTCAGCGCAGCGGTTGGCTCATCCAGAATAAGCAGCCGAACTTTTTTGGAGAGCGCTTTAGCAATTTCGACCAGTTGCTGCTTGCCTACCCCGATGCTGGATACCAGCGTGTTTGGATTTTCGCTCAGTCCCACCTTCGAGAGTAGCTCCCTTGTACCCACAAAAGTTTCCTTCCAGTTGACAATTCCTCTGCTGGCACGCTCATTGCCCAGATATATATTTTCCGCGATCGAAAGGTAGGGAATCAGGGCCAACTCCTGATGGATAATAACGATTCCCAGATCCTCGCTCTGCTTGATATCCTTGAACTCACAATTTTTGCCCTGAAATAAAATGTCGCCTTCATACGTGCCATGTGGATATACACCACTCAGTACCTTCATCAACGTAGATTTACCTGCGCCATTTTCACCACATATGGAATGAATTTCGCCTTCACGGACTTTCAGATTGACATTTTCCAGTGCTTTGACGCCAGGAAAGGTTTTGGTGATGTTTTTCATTTCCAGAATGATTCCGGCCATGGGATGTGCTCCTTTCATGTATTATTTCAGTCCGATTTCTTCCTTCGTGTAATACTGGGTACCAACGATATCCTGCTCCACATTTGTACGATCCACGGAGATGGGATCCAAGAGATATGCCGGAACAACCTCAATTCCGTTGTTATATGATTTTGTATCATTAACTTCCGCCTGTTTTCCTTGCAAAATGCTATTGGCCATCTCTACCGTCTTCTCGGCTAACTTCCGCGTATCCTTGAACACGGTCTGCGTCTGTTCCCCGGCCACAATCGACTTGATCGAGGCAAGTTCGGCATCCTGTCCTGTAATAACGGGCAGCGGCTTGTTCGAAGTACCGTATCCAATCCCTTTCAAGGATGAGATGATACCAATACTGATTCCATCATAAGGAGATAATACTGCATCCAGATGATCACCCGAGTAATACGCACTCAGCAGGTTATCCATCCGTGACTGGGCCAATGCACCGTCCCAGCGCAAGGTCGCAATCTGGGCCATCGTCATCTGCTTGCTGCGCACGACCAGCTTGCCGGAATCGATGTACGGCTTCAGCACAGACATCGCACCGTCGAAGAAGAAATAGGCGTTATTATCATCAGGAGAGCCACCAAACAGCTCAATGTTATACGGTCCTTTTCCATCCTTGAGCCCAAGTTTTTGTTCGATGTAGGAGGCTTGAAGCACACCCACCTTAAAATTGTCGAACGTGGCGTAATAGGTTAAGTAAGGCGTATTGCGAATGAGCCGATCATACGAGATCACTTGTATCCCTTCGTCATGCGCTTTCTTGATTACATCCGTTAATGTGTTGCCATCCACGGACGCGATGACCATCACATCCACACCTTTGGTGATCATGTTTTCAATCTGTGAAATCTGATTTTCAACCACGTCCTCAGCATACTGAAGATCGGTTTTGTACCCCTGCTCCTGAAACAGACGGACCATGTTCTCCCCGTCTCCCACCCATCGCTCTGATGATTTGGTTGGCATCGATATACCGACATATCCCTTTTCTTTGCTGCCTGGCCCACTCTCTGCCAGATTGCAGGCCGAGAGCATCAAGGTCATCACCAGAAGCCAGATGAGCATTGCTCCTTTTTTCATATGAAGTTCCCCTTTCCTCACGTCATACGGTTCTGAATGAGTTCTAAGATAACGCTTACAATGCATGTGGTACATTCTGTTGCTTTGTGTTCCTGTCTGAGACCAATGGTAGCATTGGAGAAGCCGTAAGGTCTTTGCACGTTTTGAACCTTTTTTATAAAAATTTAACTTTTGATGGAAACGCTTAAAGTTCAAGTGTGACCCATGAGATACCATAACAGAGTCAAAAAAAAGACATGCTCCACTTCGCTTCACACGAAGTAGAACACATCCAGCTCTTTCATCATACGTCTTAATGATCAAGTATTGCGGTTATTTCTGTTGAGGTAAGTCTTTTGATTGGCCTCATATGCTACATATTATATTTAATTCGCAGAAGGATGATAAGCCGTTCCCCCGTTCTTTCTATACTGCACTGGCGAAATGCCCATTGTTTTCTTAAACGCGGTGCTGAAATAATGCTGGGTGTCATAACCTACACGCTCAGCTATGGTGTGGATCGGAAGTGTTGTTGAGTCCAACAGCTGTATAGCCTTGCGAATGCGAGCATGGGTGACAAGCGTGACAAAGGAATCATTCAGCTCTTTCTTCAACACACGACTAAGATATACGGCAGATACTTGTAGACGGGAAGCGAGCGATTCCAGGGTCAGTTCCCGCTCGGCATATTCTTCGTGAATAAGTTGTCTTGCCCGGCGAACCAGAGGCGACAACTGCACTTCCCCGTATACCCGTTCCCGGCAATGACGGTACGTATCCGGCGTTTCTTCCAGTGTCCCTGCATGTGTCTCCACATGAGCATGAATGGCAATATTCAGGCAAGAACTGATCTGCTGTTCCAGAAGGGACTCTATTTCTTCAGGGGCTTCCTGCCACAGACATATGCCGATCAACCCGCTTACGTCCCGAAACAGGACATGTGGCACGTCCCCCAGTAGTTCACTAATTATATTTTCCACTGCATACAGAAACAACTGACGATCATTTTCTCTCAGTATCGTCTGACGAGCTTCAGCGGCAGGCCAGCGTACGACCCCAATCTGCACAGGTGGGACGGCGGGTAACCGCAAAAACACAAGCTGCTCCGTCAGATCCCTCCCTTCAGCCTGCCCCTCCAACCACTCCAGCATAAATCGCTGGCGAAGCAGCGGGATATTACGTTCAATCTGATGAGCTGCCTGTTGTACATATGCCGTCCTCTGGTGTTCTTCAGTAAGTCGCTGATGCAATCGCTCAAGTGCAGCATATAATTGTTCTGCTTGCACAGGTTTTAAGATGTAATCCTCTACGCCAAGACGAACCGCCTCCTGCGCATATGCAAATTCATCATGTCCCGAGATGATCAGGTAACGACAGCCCGAGCACTTCTGCTGAAGGGCACGGATTAGTTCGATTCCGTTCAGGAATGGCATATTCATATCAACGAGAACAATATCCACACCCATGTCAGCCGCCCGTTCCAGCGCTTCCTCGCCATCTTCCGCTTCACCAACAACCTCCATCCCGAGAGTTGTCCAGTCAATGGCATCCCGAATCCCCTCACGAATGATCGGTTCATCATCAGCGATGAGCACGCGGTATTTCTTTGCCATGTGGCTATCCGGCGTAATCTCCATTACCTTGGTTGATTCGGATGTCTCATCTATCCCAGTGGAAGTTGTCACGGTCGATTTTATGAATTTTCCCATTCATTCTCCTGCCTCTCTTCATTATTGATTTGCTGGATTGGTGGGAGCTCTCGCATCAACGGATGAATGATGGTCACACTCGTTCCTTCACCTTCCTGGCTCTCCAGTTCAATACCGTACTCATCGCCAAAGGACAGCCGGAGACGGGCCTGCACATTCAACATTCCATAACTTTTGCCTGTCATCCCAGGCGAAGACGCTTCCAAACTTGCTAGAGGAGCTTCGAGCAGCTGCTGCATCTCGGCCAGTCGTTCGTTGGACATGCCTGCTCCATTATCCTGAACGGTCAGCAGCAGTCTGTTATGTTCCAATCTGGCCTCCACCCGAATGTGTCCTGGCCCACGCCTGCCCTTGATTCCATGATAGATTGCATTCTCTATCAGGGGCTGAAGCAGTAGCTTTAACACAAAAAGGTCCCGCAGTTCCTCTGGAATATTCAATGTATACTGAAGACGATCGCGGTATCGTGTCTGCTGAATTTGCAGATAGCTGGTCATATGCTCAAGCTCGGAGTGCAGTGGAATGTAATCCTGTCCTTTACTGAGCCCTATGCGAAATAATCGAGATAACGCGCCAACCATGCCGGACACATCTTCTGCACCTTCTTTGCGTGCCATCCAATGAATCGTATCCAAGGTATTGTATAAAAAGTGTGGTTTGATATGCTCCTGCAAACTTCGCATTTCAGCGTCGCGCTTCTGCCGCTCCCTCAATTCATTTAGTGATATCAGTTGTCTAATCTGTGCCAGCATTCGGTTATAACTGTTGCCAAGCATGCCAATCTCGTCAGCGCGATCGCTCCAGCGGCCTGGTCTGAGATTGCCGGTCTCCGCCCTGCGCATATAGGACATGAGCCGGAAAATGGGCTGAGCAATAGAACGGGAGAACCATAAAGAGGCGCTCAGGCCAAACAAACACACCACAAATACAAAGCTAACCACATAAAACTGGATCTGGCGCACTTCCGAGATCGAGTCTCTTGTGGGAAATACCCCTACCGTTCTCCAACCCGTAAAGGTAGACGACTGGTACATGAATAATAACGTTCCACCTTCTGTATCGGCGGTAAACGTTCCACTCTCACTGGAGGGGAACCAGTCTGTGGGAATGTGTTCTATTAGCGGATGCTCAGGCTTGTATACACTTTGACCCTCTGCATCCGTCACCATCACATAACCGGATTTCCCCAAGGTTACATTACGGGCAGCCTGAGAGACGGACCTTAGTTTAAGATCAATCATAATAACGCCCCGCACACGTCCTGACGCCTCATCCGTTATGGAACGTGCAACCGATACAATCTCATCGTCCTTGTACCGTACATGTGTCGTGAGATTACGCTCTTTTGGCTGACCCAATACCATGAAAATGCCCGGATTGGCCGAAGCTTTTTGATACCATTTTTCCTGGATCAGGCTCTGTTCCGCCCGGGGATACATCTCGTTGCTAATATAGTCACCACGTTCATTAACAAGAACAATCCCGGCGATTTCAGGATACAACGTTGTGAACCCCTGCAAGGTTTGCTTGATGCCATATAACCGATTTTGCTCCGTTGCGGCATTGGTGTCCATGTTCATCGGTTCGATGCCTGCATCATCATTCGGTGGCATTTTGTCGTTCATAAAAGCATCAATATCCGGGTCAAAGGCAATCAGGTAGGTCATGTTTTGCAAATTTTCCATTTTGCTGTTCAGAGCTTCATTCACTTTGCCAATCAGCTGCATGGTATGACCTTCAACCTGTCGCTCAACTACCCGCTCCACCGTCCAGTTCACAAGCAACCCAAGTCCTACGGAAGGTACAATGGCGAATAACAGAAAAAGCAGCATCAGCTGGTAGCGAAGGGGCATATTACGCAAGCGTAAACGCCGAATCCCGTTCCTGAAAGTGGAGAGAATTGCTCTCCTGCTCCAAGGCCTTGGACTCTTGGAATCTCCCTTGTTATTTGGCATAGTAATCATCCACATCTGAGCGTGTCACCACAGAGATCCCTGTGTCCACCATCACGGGAAGCGGTGCATTTTCACCGGATGAGGATGGGGCCGGAACCGTTAACTGGTGATGCAGATGGAACAAATATTGGAGTGACCAATATCCCATATTCCAGGTTCCTTGTGCAATGGTAGCTGAGATCGTACCGTTCTTGATCATGTCCAATGTATCCTTATTTGTATCAAACGAAATAATCTGCAATGGATGTCTGTCCCCCGCAGTCTGAACGGCTTCACCCGCTCCTGCTCCTCCGGTGGCTTCAGTCACAAAAATACCCGCCAGCTCCGGGTGTTCCTTCATCATTCTCAGTGTTTCGTCTCTGGATACCATCGCATCACCATGTCCGTCTGCAACTTCTACAATCTGCATGGAAGGGTATCTCTCCTTGATCGTATCGCGGAAACCCTTCGTCCTCTCTTCATGATTTTGTTGCCCAGGTAAGGTTAATACCGCGACCTCTCCCTCACGACCCAGTAGTTCAGCCATTTTATCTGCAGCCATTACACCCGACTTGTAATTATCTGTCCCAAGAAAAGAATAGGCCTGGCTATCAGGTGCATCAGCGTCAAATAATACAACAGGAATATCTGCGTCGATTGCCTTGTTAATCGCTGGAACTAGCGATTGCGGATCGATTGCAGATATGGCAATACCCGCCGGTTTACGAGCGATGGCCTGCTCAATCACCATCGTTTGCTCCTTCGCGTCATACCGGGTAGCTCCGCGATATTCTACGGTCACACCAAGCGCATCCGCGGCATCCTCGAAACCTTTGAGCGGGCTCTTCCAATACTCCAGCCCGGACTGGAATGTAATCATGATATACGTCTCTCCGATATCGCCGCGCAGCCCCCGGTCCTCCCAAGAACTGTTTACCTGACTGGTGTATTCGAATCTCAACACATACAATGCAAAGGCTGAGATTAGTAAAATGTATACCAGTAGCATTTTTTTCATTCCGTTCACTTCCTCAAGTGGTCTGATCACCTTGTACATCGTCTAAATTGTAAACGCAATCATTCAAAAAGAAAACTACTCCTTATCTTTTATAAGCAAGCTCCTGTTGCCAACCGTGTATCTGCTGCAATAATGTACTATATGGTTTCTCCCTCTGGACGTATGATCATGGAACTAGACTACAACCAGAGGAGAGCATCATCATGAATCTTGCATCTTTTTTAATCTACTGCATCGTTGTTACATTCACACCCGGCCCCAGCAATATCGTAATTCTTTCTTCTACACAGATCGTTGGCGCACGAAAAACAATGCGTTATGTCTGGGGAGCTACACTGGCATTTGGTCTGTTGCTTACCGCATCAGCGTTTCTTAATCAACTTCTTGCCGGCGTGTTGCCCGGAATTCTGAAGGTGATGCAGATCGTCGGCGGTCTGTACATGGTGTATCTGGCGTACCAGATCTACAAGATGGGTACCACCGAAGATGCACCGAAACAAGTTACCGGATTCTGGAACGGTTTCATCATGCAATTTGTGAATCCAAAGGTGGTCTTGTTTACTTTCACGGTCATTCCAAGCTATGTATTTCCCTTTTATCAAAGTTCCTTCTCATCGTTTCTGTTTGTGTTGCTCATAACGTTCATTGGTTTTCTGGCCTATTCCAGTTGGGTTGTTTTTGGCACGGTTTTCAAAACGTTGTTGAATCGCCACCAAAAATTACTGAGTATTCTCATGGCTCTTTTTTTGTTATACTCAGCCATTATAGTATCCGGATTGATCTAAAGCTTGGGAGGTGTGCTGCATGGAACGGTTTAACTATAAAAAGTCGCAAGACGTGCTGGCACTATCCGCCAGCTTTACTGATTTTGCATACAAAAAACATTGCCACGAAGAGTATGCGGTTGGCGTAACCCTGCGCGGCATTCAACAATACAACCTGGACGGACAATATCAGGCTTCTCACCAAAATGGTGTCATGTTATTCAACCGTGAACAGTCCCATGATGGAAGCTCCTATGATAAGGCTGGCATTGACTATGTGATGCTGTATTTGAAGCCTGAATTGGTAGAGGAAATTATAGGCAAAAAGGAATTGCGTTTTGGAAGTCCCATCGTCTATGATCCCGAGCTTGCACGCAGCATTCTGATGCTGAACGACTCCGTTCAACTCAGACAGGACGAAGCCGAGTGCAGCGAACGGGTCTTCGATCTGGTTCACCTGCTGGCTCAGAAGGAGATGGATACCAAGCTCTGGTTGCCTCAGGACAGTCTGGTTCGCAAAGCAAAGGAAATCATGTTTTGCAGCACCGAAGATGTGCTCAAGCTGGACAATCTGAGCTCCGAATTTGGCATGTCCAAGTTTCAATTTATCCGTGAGTTCAAGGCACAAGCCGGCATATCCCCCTACCAGTTTTTCTTAAACTGCAAGGTGGAACGTGCCCGTCAATCCATCGAAAAGCAGAAGGACGTCTATGCTGCTGTTGCCGATTGTGGATTCGTTGATCTGACCCATCTGAATAGGCATTTCAAACGGGTATTTGGGGTCACAGCTTATGAATACATGTTGCAGCTAAACTATACAAATTGAACTAAAAGATATTTACACTGGCCACTCCGATGACAGAATAACCTTCTGATCGCTGTTATCCCCAGATTTTTTTGATCGCTTTTATAAAGGGAAAATCCGGTGATAAAGGCGAACGCTCCGCTTCTTCAAGTTCTTTCTGTCCTCTCCGTTTTGTGTAAATGTTTAGTTTAATTTATATATTTCCATCGGATCGATAGAACCGACTCCAAATGGATACAATTTTGCCGCCACTCCTAAAAATCCCCGTATAGAACGTTAATGTACCTTAACACTCTGTACGGGGATTAGTTTCTTTTTTCGTTGGGCAATCAGATTCTTTTCTTGCGTCTCCAGACCCACACAACTGCCAATGCTGCCAATAAAATGACTGCACTGTATAAGATAAGATAGAAAGGCCCACTTTGCCCACCACCATCATTGGTTTCTCCAAAATCTTCTTTACTCACAACCTTGCCCGAACCCAACAATTTCAAATCGTCTCCGGCTTGTTCGACAGGAACATTGCGACTGCACAGATTCGTATGTAGCTTATGATCCACTTCATATTGAAAAGCATAGATCAGGTATGACTCATTCTTTTCAAATTGAATGCCACAGGATTCAGACCCTCCGTCACTCGCAAGGATTTTCATCTTTTTGGCATTAACCCCCTTCCATGCCGTATCTACATCAAAGGTATACTCTCTTAATAAGCCATCATGCTTCGACTGTTGAGAACGTCCCTTCTTCACCACTTCTCCTGTAAATACAGTTGTGTTTGTCTTCAATCTCTCTTGAACATCACTCTCGACACAACTGCAAGCATACACTTTTTCTCCGGGAAATAGAGCTAACCCAGACGTAACCAACAGTAAGATCAACATGCACATCACCAAACGTCGTTTCATTCCGACCGCTCCCCCTCCTACATTCTCTGCTTGAATAAGCGTTGTTAAGGTTACATATTTTTATTGCTGCTATATTTATTGTAAAATTATAGCACAATACAAATATCGTTATGTCCGAGATACGCAAGGACACAACATACGAAATCAACGATCACGGAGGAACTCAACATTTGATGCACAACTGGAAAAAGAATATCTCATTCCCGCTGCTCGTTGCAGCGTTATGCATGATCGCCTTTGTAAGCATCGCCCTGTCCCTCAGTGACAACCAGATTCATCGATTTGATGATACGCTGATCGGCTGGATTCAGGGGTTGGAGTCCCCCGGCATGACGCAATTCATGCACCTTTTTACCTGGATCGGCAGTGAAATGCCTGTGGTCTTCATTACCATCATCGCCATGATTGTGTTATACGTCTATCTGCGACACAAACGCGAACTGCTCTTCCTGGCTTGTGTGCTCGCAGGTTCAACCCTGTTAAATGCATTGCTCAAAATGATATTCCAGCGTGCTAGACCTACCATTAACCGGATCATCGAAGTGAGCGGCTACAGCTTCCCCAGTGGGCATTCCATGGCCGCATTTAGCCTGTATGGTGGATTGGCCTTTCTGATCTGGAAACATGTACCCACTGTTACGGGCCGTGTGCTGATGATTATTGCCAGCGCCGTATTTATACTGACCATTGGTATAAGTCGTATCTACTTGGGTGTGCATTATCCAAGTGATATCGTCGGAGGATACTTCTTGAGTGGTTGCTGGCTCTCCACATGCATATGGTTTTACCGGCGGCATTTAGAGCGCATGTCCCAACTGCAAAGCAGAAGGCTCGCCTAGGCGGTCCGCTATTGAACTACACAAAGAAATACCCGGCTTTCCTTAACTGAAGGATAACCGGGTATTTTTTATATTCATATATAGTAGTCCTGAACTCGTTCAGGACTACATGGACCGCTTGTCCCATTTAAGGGAACAGACCGATCTGGTTTTTTCACACCAACTTATAACTCTTCACCATTGGATTCGATAACTTTTTTGTACCAGTGGAAGCTCTTCTTCGGTGTTCTGCTTAAGTCACCTTTACCATCGTTGTCCTTGTTGACATGAATGAAGCCATAACGCTTCTTCATCTCTCCAGTGGATGCACTAACCAGGTCGATACATCCCCACATGGTGTAGGCAATCAGATCTACGCCGTCAGCTACCGCTTCTTTCATTTGTTCAATGTGACCTTTCAGATAATCAATGCGATAGTCATCTTGAATGGAGCCATCTTCCTCTACCACATCGACAGCACCCAAACCGTTCTCAACCACCATCAGTGGAATCTGATAACGATCATACAGATGATTCAGTGTGTAACGCAGTCCTTTTGGATCGATCTGCCAACCCCAGTCGGAAGCTTCGAGATATGGATTTTTGATGCCGCCCAGCAGATTACCTTCTGCTCTCTCGAGGGACTCGTCCGCACTCTCAACCAAAGACATGTAATAACTGAAGGAATAGAAGTCTACGCAGCCTTCACGCAAAGTCTGCTCGTCTCCCGGTTGCATCTCGATCTGGATACCTTCTTCGGCGAAGAAACGTTTGGCGAATCCAGGATATGCTCCACGAACCTGAACATCACCGCAGATCATATTGGAGATTTGGTCTTTCTTCTGTGCAAGTAACATGTCGTCCGGGTTACATGTGTTTGGATAGGTTGTCATGAAAGCAACCATACAGCCGATCTGGAAATCAGGGTTAATCTCATGTCCCAGCTTCACCGCTTTGGCACTCGCGACGAATTGGTGATGTAATGCCTGGAAACGAGTCTGTGGATCATCCACTCCGTCAACCAGCGTCTCTTTGCCTTCAAACAGAATACCTGCAGCCATATAAGCACCCATCGGCATCGTCAGACAGTTGATCTCGTTAAATGTCAGCCAGTATTTCACTTGATCTTTGTAGCGGTTGAAGAGAGTTGTACAATAACGGATATAACAGTCAATGACTTCACGGGAAGCCCAGCCGTTATACTTCTGTGTCAGACCAAATGGCGTTTCGTAATGGGAGATCGTTACGAGCGGCTCAATATTGTACTTTTTCAACTCGGCAAAAACATTATCGTAGAACTGTAATCCCTCTTCGTTTGGCTCCAGATCGTAACCGTTCGGATAGATTCGGGACCAGTTGATGGACATGCGGAACATTTTGAAGCCCATCTCTGCCATCATGGCAATATCTTCTTTGTAATGTCCGTAAAAATCAACCGCTTCATGGCTCGGATAATACGTGCCCTCTTCCAACACAGGCGTAATCCGGCGCGGAATCGTGTGGGTTCCTCCTGTCATCATGTCAGACGTGCTTGGCCCCTTGCCACCCTGGTTCCATCCACCCTCGAATTGATTGGCAGCCGTTGCGCCACCCCAGTAGAATCCTTCTTTCATTGTCATGACCAGTTCCTCCTTCATAATTAACTCATTTCGATATAAAGTGCTTGATAGTATGCAAGTAGCCGTTCCGGTCACGAATCGTTCTTCTGATCGCTGTTATCCTCGGATTTCTTTAATTCCTATTTCTAAATGGAAAAATCCGATGATAAAGGCGAACACTTCGTTTCGTCAGAATCGATATCGTCCCCTTCACTACTTCGCAATAAATAAAGAACAAATTATAAGACAGAGTCAAAATGTCTTGGTAATACTTTTACACCAGTGTACCATCCATACCCTGACACCTATTGTCATGGTATAATCAGAGCATGGAAAATAACCGACTATTTCGAATGTTGCTTTTGTTATTGGAGAAAAAGAAAGCCACCGCACCAGAACTCGCCCGTATGTTCGAGATTTCTGTACGTACGGTGTATCGCGATATCGACCGGCTGAGCGCCGCGGGCATCCCCGTCTATACCACGACCGGCAAGCATGGCGGTATCCATCTGATGGACAACTATGTCATGGACAAGTCCCTGTTGTCGGAAGAAGACCAGAACGAAATTTTGATGGGACTATACAGCATCAGTGCGATCCCACACCTTAATAGTGCTCATATGCTGCAACGGCTGACCGCTCTGTTTGATCACAAGCTGGATTGGATCGAATTCAATTTCTCACCATGGGGCAGCATCCCCCTGCAAGAGAGAGAACTGTTCAATCAGGTGAAACAGGCTATATTAACGAATCAACTAATTACGTTTCACTACATTAATTCGGATGGTGAGAAGAGCATTCCTACCGTGGAGCCACAGAAACTTATATTCAAAAACAGTACATGGTACTTCAAAGGATATATCCATGATGATCCTGACCGGAGAGAATTCGAGACATTCAAGATGAAACGGATTACCCAGTTGACTTTTCTGGCGAGAAAACACGATCACCCTGTTAATGCGGGGTCAACCTATCCTGAATCAGAAATAGCTCCTGCCCTGACCCCTCTGACACTCTCGTTTTCCAGCACCATTGCATACCGAGTACATGATTTTTTCGAACCGTCCCTCATTAAAAAAGAGCCTAATGGCAGGCTCCGTGTCTCTCTCGAACTGAATGTTGGGGAATGGCTCTACTCCTTCCTGATGTCGTTTGGTTCCGAGCTGACCGTCATCGAGCCTGCTCATGTTGGACAGGAATTGCTCAGGCGTCATATCAAAGCTGTTGAACATTTACAGAACGTCATGAACAAACAACCCGACAATGAATGATATAATATAGGCCTATACAACTTTTGAGCACAGCTGACTCTCTGTCGTCCATCTGACCGAAGGAGGTTTATCCATGCAAGACATTAGACGCAACAATGTGGAACGTTTCAAAGGTTTCGGTACGTTATACGATGAGAATCGCCCAGCTGCTCCCACTGAAGTGGTGGATATTCTAACGACATATCTTGGCAGTACACCGCGTATGGTCGCAGATGTTGGCTGTGGCACCGGTTTATCATCGTGGATCTGGCTTAATGAGGCAGAACGCATCATTGGCTTTGAACCCAGCGATGACATGAGGTCTGTAGCGGAATCCAAGTGGGAATCTGCCGGGAAGCCGGATAACCTGCGGTTTGTGTCCGGCTTGTCTCACGACCTAGGACTACCAGATGGCAGTGTCGATGTGCTGACCTGCTCCCAATCATTTCACTGGATGGAGCCGCAACCCACACTACGCGAGTTTGCACGTGTACTTCGTACAGGGGGCATATTTGCTGCCTACGACTGCGACTGGCCGCCAATGGTAGACTGGCAGTTAGAACAAGCCTATCTGAAGCTGAATCAGGAAGCAGATCAACGTGCAGCCAGTCTGGCTCCCCAGGATAGCCAAGCACACAAATGGAGCAAAGATGGACATCTGCAGCAGATTCAGCAGTCCGGGCTATTCCGATATGTTCGGGAAATTGTGTTTCATCACCACGAGACATTCACAGCCGATCGTTACGTCAATCTGGCCTTGAGTCAAGGCGGCTTGCAAACGGCGTTGAAGCTCGGAGCGGATGATCTATTAATAGCTGCCGACGACTTTAGAGCGCTGGCTAATCGTGTATTTGACGGAGAATCCAGAAAAGTACTCTTTTCTTATCGCATGCGCCTTGGTATTGTCTGAAAGTAGTACGTTGCTTGCATCTGTTGTACATACCAAAATGAAAAAGGAGGTCCTACACGTCATAAACATGATCTGTAGGACCTCCTTTTGTCTACATCCTCAGGAAGAGAATAGGTCACTTAATTGTCGCTCCTGTACATTCAATGCCAACACCAATTTGGTCGGGTCTTGTCTTGAATAAATGACGTTAATGATATGACCTTGCTGCACCTGCGGCAGCGCAGATGACAAAATTTCTTTTTGCGTTGTCACATTGAAGGTTTCACCGTTCGTCTTTGTTATGCTGAGTTTGAGCTGAAGCTTAATCTTATTACTGCCTCCACTCCCAAGTGGAGTGACATCGAGAATCTTGGCCATCGCTTTTTCACCTGTTCTCGCAATATCCATCATTTCAGGTGATCCCCCCTGCTGTACCATCTTCTCATCCAGTAATTGCTGCATATCTTCTTGCGACAACCGCCCTTTCAGATCAAGTCCTACCTTGCGCTCATCCTTTACAGAAACGACTAACGGAATGAAACTGCCCGGTTGGAACTGTGCCAGGGAGGTCAATGGAATGACTGTTTTCATCTCCGTATCGTATTTCTCACGCCCCTTACGCGACACCGTCAGACCCAATCGAACCTCAGGCTGTTCATTAATATACGTACCTGTCTGTTGTATAGTTTTAATGACCCCAACTGCTGGTAAACCTGTCTTCACTCGACCTACGCCAAAAATATTGCTCAAAATCGCAGGAACAAAGATCAGTGCAAACCCGGCAAAGATTGCCGGAGTATACCACCATGCCTGCATAATCATAAACGGATCGTTCCACAGCTGCTGTGCCAGAAATGGGGAGAACCCCACTCCAAACACCGTTAATACGCCAATCAATCTCAGGAAACCTACCATATGACCCACCCTCTCTTAATCTTTCTCTTAATATCTCTATCAAAAGCTTTAATAATATATCTATTAATCGTTGTTATACGCATTATTTAAATAGAGTATCGCTGTCTATAACCACATATCTTCTAGATGGATATTAACCCCATGTAGATCAGTTCGGACGGATTCGCTGGATTCTGGCCCAATCCCACCCGATCTCCAACTCGTGGAATCTGCATTTTGGACACCAATGTCTCCAATGTTCGCTGATACTGGTTGCCGTTTGTCTCTGTAACATCCAATACAAGCACAACAATCGGATCAAAATTGATCAGTTTGCCTGTATCGGTGATTGTCACCACCGTAGCCGTAGCTGTTAAAGGCAGAGAACCACTCGCTGCCAACTGTGCCTGCTTCGCCGAATCCAGACTTTGGTTGATGGCCTCCCGATGTTCCTTTGATACAAAACCTTTCATCATCATGCCAGTGAGTCCTTTATTCATCATTTTATCCGCTTTAGCAATTGCATCTTCCTGTTTGTTCTTTTTACCGAACCATCCCATATCAAGCACCTCATTTGTTTTATTTGTTTTTATATTATAGTTAAATTATAAACACCGTGACTTGTCCTTGAATACCCTTCTGGCGGCATACAAAAAAAACGATAAATCCGGCAATTGAATTACCGGATAATCGTTTCTTTGGTAAGGAAGTATGCTAATTCCGCAAAAAAAGATCTGCTAATCCGATCTTCATTTCACGATTGACGGCCATATTTTGTGCCAAGTGCTTTGGCAATGCACAAAATCATGCCAAAACAGCGGGATTTAACCCATAAGTTTTCCAAAACACACACTTTTTCAACCTTTTCACTGAGTGAGCTGTTCCCCTAGAATCAGCCCCTACCGCTGAAACGTTTGATCGCTTCCTCGGTCACTGGCTGGAAGAGGTTAATGAGATTGCCATCAGGATCACGGAACAGCACAGCACGATTCCCCCACGGCATCGTGGTCGGTTCCTTTACCCACTCGTCCACAAACGGCTGCAAACGCTCGTATTCGGCATCGACATCGTGAACGCGGAACTCGAGGATGACAGTGTGATTGTCGGCCGCCACTGCAGAACCAACGCCAAACAGTGGCACCGTCTGGGAGTGGCCAATCGCCAGGGTGCACGATGGCAAAACAAGTTCGGCAAAGACAGGCGCGGGGCGTACCGCCGAAACACCCATGACTTTCTCATAAAACTCGACAAGACGATCCACGTCGTCGGTAATAATGCGTACAGAAGCAAAAAACATAAAATAACATCCTTCCTGTTAATGATAAAGTACCCTATCATTTTTTGGGCCAGAATCGGCCTTCCATCCCTTTATGTTTACTTCATTGATGATAAAATAACGCTACTGACAACGGTATGTCAGTAGCGTTATTCAACATTTTTTTGGGGGTTATTCCTTAATGCTTCAAAGAAACAACCAACTCATGATTGACTCTTATCAGAAGGGCATTCTCAATTCTATTTTTTCTTTTATCCTTCTGATTAACACCCTTTATTACTAGAATTACTTTTAATCCAGTCTATTTTTTGCGTATCAGATATACCAGCTTCCGATAATACATGGCTGCTTCCTTGTATTTCCGCTGATCCTCGGATACTACAGCCAACCCTTCATATAACGGTTCAAGCCGCATGACATGCTGCGCGGATTCAAAATAAGGCAGACAGGCAAGCGCCCGCTCCATGAAAACTTCGCGATCTCCATGCGCAAGAGCCAGATGGCTCTGGTAGAAGGTTGCGCTCATCTGCTGGTCCTGTGTTGTTGCACATTTCAAGAGTTGATCTACACTCTGCGCCAGCACGCCCCAGTTCTTCCGCGCCAGAGCCACTTCGCATCGATATACACTGACGAGCGGTCGCATCGCGAGCTGTGTTTCTTCCGTTTCCTGCTGCAATAGCGACTCGAATCGTTCAATCTCCGTCTGTGCCTGATCCAGTTCACCTGTCATCGTTAACATGACAATCCGATTGTTCGCAATCGCCGTCACCAGATCTCCCTGGTTGCCGGCATATACAAGGTTTGCCTCCGCCATGGTTAATGCCGAGAGTGCCTCCTGAACCAGCCCCATTGCGAAGCAATAGCCACTATATGCCACATATAACCCGGACAACCGATGGAACATCCGCTGATCATAGACATGACGCATCGTAAGCTCAAATACCTGTTTTGCCTCTTCATACTGTTTGACCTGAATGTAGGCTTCCATCTTGATATTTTGCACAGACAGCCAGAATTCACTGCCAGGAAGCGCCAGCTCACTGAGCCTGGTTGCATGAGTTAATACATCCACAAAGGCCATTTTGGAGCGATAATATTGTATTTTATAGAACAAAAGTGCTTTGACTAACGGACGCGGCAGATCAATATCATCTGGACGACCGTACTTCTCTAGGTAAAAATTGAGGTAGGACGTATGTATATACTCATGAGCCGTTGCATCGTTTAATTGCTGATAATAGACCGCCTTCATCAAGGCCGTTGTCAACTCTACGGTCAGCGTGTCATCCCGATCTGCCAGAGCATGCACCGTATCTTCGGATATCGCCGACGCTGGAACAGACATTTGTTCGAAAATAACCTCTGCCCGTTCGAGTGTTTCCTCGTCCTGAGCCGCAGCCTTTAGAATATAGGAAGGGGATACCCCAAGACGCCCCGCGATGGCTTCTGCCAAGTCCTCAGGTAGAGGATAACGATCAGCCAGGATATTGGCAAAGTGGGCCTGCGTGACCAGACCTTCCACAAGGTCTTTACGTGAGATTTGTTTTCTTTTGCTTAGTAGTTCAATGCGTTCCTTCAGCATGGTATCCCTGTCCTTTCTATCCTAACAAACGAGTACATTCTATTCACATCATCGCAAAATTAGAGATATAACGCCACCCTTCCGGCGAAATCAAACGAAACGGTTTCCGTTTCCGAGGTAATTGTTTTACAATAAGAAAGTATGTGTAAGAGCATTTTATCGAAATGCTGAAACATGAGCTGAATATGAAAGGATGCAAATAAATGATTATTAAACCAAGAACACGTGGTTTTATTTGTACCACTTCCCATCCTGTAGGTTGCGCTGCGCAAGTGCAGGAACAGATTGATTATGTGAAATCCCAGCCTGAGCTGAAAGGACCCCGTAATGTGCTCGTCATCGGTGCTTCCACTGGATACGGACTGGCGTCACGTGTTGTCTCTGCTTTTGGGGCGGGAGCGAATACGGTCGGCATTTATCGTCCAAGCAGTTCCACAGAGAAACGTACAGCGTCAGCAGGTTGGTACAACTCCGCTGCATTCGAAAAAGCCGCTGAAGAAGCAGGCCTCAAATCGTACAGCATCACAGGTGATGCATTCGCAAACGAAACACGAGACAAAACCGTTGAACTGATTCGCAGTGAACTCGGTCAAGTAGATCTGGTCGTATACAGCGTAGCCTCGGCACGCCGTACCGATCCGAACACGGGTGAAGTGTTCAACTCTGTGCTGAAGCCTATCGGACAATCCTACACGAACAAAACGGTAAACTTCCACACAGGCGAAATCAGCTCCGTTACCCTTGAGCCGGCAAACGAAGAAGAAATTCGTCAGACGGTAACCGTAATGGGTGGAGACGATTGGGAACTATGGATGGATGCCCTGCAACAAGGCGGCGTTCTTGCTGACGATGCAACAACCATCGCTTTCTCTTACATCGGTCCTGAACTTACTCATGCCATTTATCGTGATGGTTCCATCGGTCAGGCCAAGAATCATCTGGAAGCGACAGCACACAAGCTGAATGATCGTCTGAGTGCCAAAGGTGGACGTGCGTACGTAACTGTAGCCAAAGCGTTGGTGACTCAATCCAGCTCCGCGATTCCAGTAGTGCCGCTGTACATCTCAGCATTGTACAAAGTCATGAAAGAAAAAGGCTTGCACGAAGGCTGCATCGAGCAATTGCAACGTCTGTTCGCTGATCGCCTGTATGCGGGAGGAGAAGTTCCAACCGATGCAGAAGGTCGCATTCGTATTGACGATTGGGAGATGAGAGCTGACGTTCAGGAAGAAGTGGCGAAGCTCTGGAATGAGTTGACCACAGAAAACATCTACGATCTGTCCGATCTGGAAGGTTACCGTCGCGAATTCTTCCAGCTGTTTGGTTTTGAAACCGATGGTGTGGATTATGAAGCAGATGTTGATCCCAACGTTGAAATGCCTCATCTGGTGAACTAAAGAAGTTTTTGCGTGGACGTGAGCTTAGGTTTTTGTTAGAGCTAACTGCGGATATCATGTTAAAACTAATTTTAAAATCAATGAAGAAGGAGGGGCCCTTGGGCTCCCCCTTCTTCATCCTTTTTAGATCCTTTTCCCCTTAACGATTCCAATTCCCTTATCCATACACTCCTTCGTATATCCCTAATCAAATCGATTTAAGTTGCTTTTTCAGCTCTTTTGGTACCGTCTTCTCGATAGTGATCGAACGCGCTCCATGCATGGACGCAAAGAATTGAAGCCCCTCCCGAAAATCCGTAAGCCATTTCGCCACAGGTGGAGCAGTCTCTTCCATTGATAACAAACGAACGGTAAGTACTCCCGTTTTGCGATCAAGTCGTGGGTCCATACGTCCAATCAACCGATCACCGTGAAGAATAGGCATGGCATAATAACCGTAGGTTCTTTTCACCTCTGGCGTATAAATCTCCCACTTATAATGAAAATCGAATAAATCGACAATACGTTCTCTTCTCCATAACAGGTTGTCCAGTGGCGGCAGGAAACGGACCGGGCCTGATGGATCATAGTGTGGCTCTTCCCTCTCCATGTGCAGCAGCAAATCCTCATCTTCAGCACGTATATAATAAGGCGTGGCCACGTCCTCCACCTTAAGCGGGATCATTCGCCCATCTGACACACGGTCAGCAATATCGGTGCGTCGTTCAGCCGCTGTAGATTTTAGCCAACCCAGACGGGGATCACGGGCATCTACGACACGATACGCATGAATGTATTTATCCAGCAGAGCCTGTCTTTGGGCCAACACATCCATGTCTTCTTTTATCGTAAGTCCCTGTTGTTGCAATCCGGATTCGGTAATATGAAAATAACGTTCATTCCCCTGCCTCGCCACCACACGAATCACAGCGGAGTCTAACAGTAAATTCAGAGCAAGTGTGGTATCCTTTGTCTTTGGCACATCTGCACTGTCCCAATAACCACTTACCCTTTCTACAGCACGAAAAGCTCTTGAAGGTAAAGGTCCTTCTTCCTTCAAACGCTGTAACACATGCTGCACTGTTTTCTCCAGACCTTGCAAGGACGGAGCCAGACGCTCCCTTAATCGAGCACGCACAGGTTCAAAGAGCGCATAGTCTTCTATTGGAATGACACAGGCAGCATTTGCAAAATATTCAAACACCTTGTGATCACTCAGCAGCGTATTTAAGCTGTCAGCAGTATAACCCGAGTCACGAGCCCCCAGCACCAAATGCTGGTTTCCAGTTACAGCAGCCACAGGATCGATCTGCACGCAACCAAGGGAGCGAATCAAACTCAAAACTTGGTCGGGTCCCGAAGGTAAGGAAACTGCGGGCCAACGTCCAAGTAAAGCTTGCGTTTGCAGCAAAAAACGCCGAACGATTTTTTTATTCATGTGCAGCGCTGTTGTCATATGTATAGGTTCTTCCCTTCATTAGATATACAAGGATTCATAGTTCAGTTCATTAAGATTGATTTTAACAGTCCACATCATTACTTTCCAACCAAAGAAAGAATTCAATGTCTTACTTATCCAGCAATCCGGTCCTTATGGACAAAATAAAAAGAAGCACCACCATCCTGGATGATCTGCTTCTTGTGTTTGACCTTTTGCAATTTTTCTTGCTTCGTAGGCATGAGCCGCACATGCTGGGATAACGCACCATAATCTCCGTTAACTCTTCGGCTCTGTTCCAAGCACCATTGACCTGACCGCTCTGCTTTGCGTAATGCTTTTTGTGTTTGTGTACGTGCCATAATGGATCACACACTCCTTTGGTTGATATACACTCAATATATCATGTGCAGCTATGCAAGTGAAGGTGAAGCTTTTTTTGTTGAAGCGGATAAATTAGTACAACTGTTCTTGAAATCAAAAAAAGCCGCTATTATTAGCGGCCTTTTTGATCTTTCATCTTCTTTATTGTTCAACTTTAAACCATGGACCTGCATTTTGTATGACACCCCATAGTTTCGCTGGCAACACAAGATCTCTAACGTTAGATGATTTAATCACGTTTTGAATTTCCAATTCTCTTCCTTGTTGAACTTTTTCAACCCACTCTGGATCGGAGATTAATACACGTCCAATTACCGCCAAAGAGAGTCCTCTCTCCATGCTTTCAGAGACATCCTCTGGGCTTTCCAAGGCACCCGCTGCAATTACAAAAATCCGATTGTTAGCATGTTCAACAATCAGCTCAAGATACGTTTTTTTGTTATCTTGGTTATATTTTGGTTTTGACGTAAGGGCTTGTACCAAGGAACCATGAACATAATCAACATTTTCTTCAATCAGTTTATCAATCAGTGCGTACGTATCATTCATTCTAAGGGCATCTTGTTGATGTTCCTCTGGGGAAATGCGGTAACCTAAAATAAATGGTTTTGTCGAATATCTCTCAATAGCTTTTTTCACCTCTCGAATAACAGCTATTGGAAAACTCAGACGTTTTTCCAGTGATCCCCCCCATTGGTCTTGACGTTTGTTGAAGAATGGAGATAAAAAGCTTTGAAGTAAAAAACCGTGGGCTCCATGGAGTTCAACACCATCAAAACCAGCTTCAATTGCACGTCTTGTAGTTTCACCGAACGCATGAATAATTCCCAGAATTTCTTCATGAGTAAGCTCTCTAGGGGATACTGCTTCAGTCAGAGCAACACCGCTCGGACTTACCACGTCACCATTAGGAACTAATTCAGCAATCGCTTTATCTCCAGCATGGAACAATTGAAGAATTGCTGGAGCTCCTCCACTCTTAGCAGCATCTGCCAATTTTTTTAGACTAGGGATAAATGAATCATTATATGCGGCGAATTCATGTGTAAATCCAATACCATTGGGTAGGACATGAGTACAGCCAGTGATAACTAAACCTACACCATTCACTCTTTTTTTATAATATGCAACTTCCTCATCGGAAATCGTGTAATCATCATTACTTGACCATGTCGTCATCGGAGACATAACCACTCTATTCTTTAAGGTAATCCCTTTATTGAATGTAAAGGGTTCAAACAATTTATTAAATTTACTCATTCTACGTTCTCCTTTATATTTTGATTTCTAAGTGCTTATTCATGGAACAGATGAAGATAACCTTATCTCATCCATCCCAATCACAAGTTCTACACAAGAATATCAGGTTAACCTAAGGGGAAGTAAAGTAGGAATTGATACGTAATTTTAAACGATTTTATTTTAACTACTATTCTATGTGATAAAATAACAGTTACAGTAACTGTAACTATGGAGGCGATCAGATGTTTTTTTCAATGAAGTATGTAGTGGAGAATTATAATATAACTGCAAAGACACTTCGATTTTATGAAGAGCAAGGGATATTACCGAATATTTCACGCGACGAAAAAGGGAATAGAGTTTATACCGAACAACAAATCGATTGGATTTCTTTTATTCTTTGTCTCAAAGAAACAGGAATGCCGCTTTCTAAAATTAAAGACTACAAGGAATCCTATGAGATGGGGAACTCCACCTATTTAGAAAGAGAGGAAATGTTAAAGAAACATAAAATTGAATTACAAAAGAAAATTGAAGAAAGTTTGAAACATATGGAAGAAATAAATTATAAATTAGCTATGTATGAACTTCAAAAAGATGAGGTTAGGAAAAATCCTAACCACAATTTTAAATGTCACGGCCTTGAGGTAAACATTGTCGATACCAGAGAGGGGTGAATCAAATATTCGAAATGCTAAAACTAACAGATGAACAAACGGAGCTCGAAATATCCATCCAGAAAAATAACCAGTCGCCTGTATCTAACTAGCGATTGGTTATAATCGTTTTAAAATCTGCATCTGTCGTATTCATCCATTTTTTTTGAGGGAGCCTCAACGGTTTAAACGTTAATCCTGACTACATTATTACTTTTTGATTATATTTAAAAAAATCTACGTTGTGGCACATTAATACAATGAAACTAGCGAGATTGCCGCTTTCGCCGGGACTGCCACGTCTCGATTGGTTCATGATCATCTTCTTCGATCAGTTCCAATGCTTCTTCCACTCTTCTCGCTTTGAATAACAGGATTAATTCCATCAGGTCTTCTCGGTCCAGCAACTTCACTCCATTGACTGCTGCAAGCGTCCGACAGGCTTCGGTGTAACGAGCGGACGTTAATACAATTGACCGGTCGGCTTCATAATAACGCATGGATGTATATATCTCCTGCACTGCACTCAATCCTACAGGATGATTCGCACCATATCGCTTCGCTTGTATCACACTTCGTCTGCCGAGTCTATCAACAAACACCAGATCTGCCCCAAAATCCCGGCTGCTCGTTGTCTTATGCACCTCCTCGTACCCGAGCTCTTCGAATAAATGATAGAGATATAATTCAAATTCCGAACCATCCTCCATCTTGTCGATGTCCTTTATTGTGATCTTACGAGGATTGGCTTCACTTCGGATCCGCTGCCCGCGCCCGATAACCCGCCGAATAATCCAGGCCAGCAACAACAATATGATGATACATCCAATGACCCATAGGGTCACATTTTCACTCCAGTTCATAGCTGTTCTCCTTGTTCATTTCCTATGTTCTATCCAACGTCTTACGCAGATATGGCTTGTCACCGCACTAAATATATCAGACTTCCACCTTCATCGAAAGAAGATGAATTCCCTGTAACCGCTAGACTTCACCAAACATGGTTATTTCGATAAACCAATGATAAAAGGTTACAGTGTGTTCGGTTGAATTCAGCTTGACTTTAATGGTAAAATTCAACAATCGGTTCTATTTTGAACCGAAGAAGAAAGGTGGTTTATCACTTGCATACATTGACCAAACACAAGTCCAAAACATGGGCTGCCCTCATTCTCAGCGGCATGCTCCTCTTCACCATGAATACAACAGGTTACGCCGCTGCTTCAACCGAATCCATGCCCAAACCGGCGTGGACGTCATCTTCCCTGATGTTATCTGAGGCTAATACAGAGAAAGATGTCCTGATTAAGGGAATCCATGCCGTGCCATCCAAAAATCTTGTATATGTACATGCCTCCCAGCCCGTGACCAAAACAAGCAGCAAAACAACACTCGACTGGCAACTGGACTCTCTCCAAGCATTCGATGCGACAACTGGACAATTGAAGTGGAATACGATATTCCATGAGAAAAGTGGTCCTTATACCACCTACTCTGATTCGGTATATGCCAGCAACGGTACGGCTTATGTGTATATGGAATATTCAGACAAAACCAAAAAATTGTACTCATTCAATACATCCGGTAAAACCAACTGGGTCAAAACGGTGAATTCACCTGCAAGCATATCCCTATTGGATAACGATACGTTGATGGTTGCTTCAAGTCAGGGCGTGCAATCGAATGGTTCGGTTCGCTCCGCCATCTCGTTATATGACAAAAAGGGCAAGCTGATTACCGAAAAGACCATTAACGGTAACGTGCTTAAGGCTGATAATGGTCGAATTATAGTGGATGCCAGCAAACAAACCAAGGTAGGAAACTTCTGGCAGCAAGCTGCGAATCCCAAAGTAGAGATCTATGATCGTACGTTGAATCGTCTGTCCTTCTTCCAATTCCCAGCCAATGCAAATACATTAGGAGATGGCGGCGGTGAATCGCTGGCCATTCTGGACGATGGTTCCATCATTATGCGCGCCAATTTTGAGAACACCGGTAACCGACTGATGGGCTTTGGCATCGATGGCAAGCTTGCTTGGGGACGTGCCATTGCTGGTGATGCCTACATTCAGACGGCTGGCAACGGTTATACAGTCTTTACAGGGCAGAAGCTGGAATTGTACACGATGAAAGGCAAAGTGACTGAGCGTACGTTCAAGGACGCACAGCCTGCGTTGATGCATGTCGACCAGACACAGGATGGTCAGTATCAGCTTGATTTTGCCAAAACAGGATACATTCTTGATTCACAGACGCTGGAAGACGTGCATATCTACACGACCAGTGCCTCGGTTCCTTCATTAGAAGGTGTCTCTACTTATGTGGATGATGTCATCTATTCCATGAACAATGAGACATTGTCCAAATATGCATTAAAGGTTGCTGCAAAATAATGAACAGAGCGCTTCTGTATGACCGCCTAAACGGTTGACAGGGCGCTCTTTTATTTCAAATCCGCCTGGCTCCCCTTACTTGTCATTTCTTCTCATCCTGTTATACTGGTAACGTTCTCTTGCTTCACCCTGATCTTGATAGGCCAAAGGAGCTTAACCTTCCTATGATTATTCAGTTCATTCGATACAGATAACTTGGGGCATAGCCATAAACCTCTTTTTTGAATTTTGTGCAGAGGTTTATTTGTTATGCCCTTTTCTTCAGTTATCCAAATCTGAATGAATGGGGTGTTTTTCCATGTCAGTCCATCGCAGAGAACGTAGCGCTGCGCTTATTAATCCATACATCCATATGTTGAACTGTCCCATTTGTCATAGCCCTATGGCAACCATTAACTCAGGGAGCATTCAATGTGTGTCCAGGCATAGCTTTGATCTTGCAAGACAAGGCTATATCAATTTCATGACACGTTTTTTCAAGGGCAACTATGACAAACGTTTATTTACAGCCAAAAGGAATATCTTATCGGAAACCGGTATTTATGCTCCTTTGACCGAAGTACTACGCAGGTGGATTGCACGTTATTCCGTTGACATCAGCTGTCCCGTGCATATTCTGGATGCAGGCACAGGAGAGGGAACATTTCTGCAGCAGATTACGCAGAATACTCCAGCCGTTGGCTGGGGCATCGACATTGCCAAAGAAGGCATTGCCATGGCTTCCTCTGCCTACAACCAGCAAATTTGGTTTGTCGGCGATCTGGCATGCAGTCCGTTTGCAGAAGGTCAGCTGGACATCATCCTGAATATACTTTCTCCTTCCAACTATGAAGAGTTTGGACGAATTCTGAAAGATGGGGGATGGATCATCAAAGTCATCCCCCGTGAACGATATTTAATTGAACTGAGAGAAATGCTGTTCCTGAATCGACCTGATCGAGCAGACGGCCGGGAACTTACGCTGGACCGATTCCGCAAACATCATCATCTCATCGCCAGCATTCCGCTGACCTACACGCTGCCCGTCACCGCAAACATGCTCTATTCACTCGTTCATATGACACCACTTTCCTGGCATCTGTCGGGAATATCCCGGATGGGCATTCAAGCTTCCTTGTCGAAGATTACCATTGACGTAGAAATACTGGTGGGAACGAACAATTAGATAACCGTTATGGCAGATTTCAGCCGCCATACAGCCAAAAAGCCGGGCGAGTTCCAACTGGAACTTTCCCGGCTTTTCATGTGATCTGATGCATTATTTCCAATTCTCGTCTATAAATTCGTCCCGTCCGGATAACGCACGGTCTTCCTTATAATGTTTCTCGTTTTTCTTGTGGTAATCCTGATGATAATCTTCAGCCGGATAGAATATAGCTGCATCGCGAATTTCCGTAACAATCGGTTGACTGAATCGTCCGCTGGCTGCCAGTTCCTGCTTGGACTGTTCAGCAAGCTCACGTTGACGTTCATTATGCACAAAGATTGCCGTACGATACTGTGTTCCCCGATCCTGGAACTGGCCTCCGTCATCCGTCGGATCAATCTGTGGCCAGTACAGCTCCAGCAGTCGTTCATAAGGGAATACATCTGGATCAAATGTAATCTCAACCACTTCGACATGACCGGTCTCCCCGGTTTTGACCTGCTCATATGTTGGATTCTCGACGTGACCGCCAGCATAACCCGATATAATGCCATGAATGCCCGGTTGTTCTTCAAACGGTGTAACCATACACCAGAAACATCCGCCAGCGAATGTAGCTTTTTCCATTCCGTTCATCCCCTCTTATCTAAACTACCTATACAATACTGATGCTAAGTTACGCATGTATCCTTATATTCTAAAACAACAAGAGGTTGATTGAAAGCCATGGTTATGGCTCTCAATCAACCTCTTCATTGGTAATGCATTTAGCTGACAACTAATTCAAGAAATTATCTTGATGAAGTTACCCGCGACTACGTCCCATCGAACGGAAGATCAAGCTTACGATGGCTACAAGAACGATCGCACCAATCAATGCAGGTACAATGTGGAATCCGCCCATCTCAGGACCCATATCGCCCAAGATTACTCCACCTAACCATCCACCGATGAAACCAGCAATGATGTTACCAATAACACCACCTGGAATGTCACGACCAACGATCAAACCTGCCAACCATCCAATGATACCACCGATAATTAATGACCATAACCAACCCATATCATTCACCTCTAATTAAAGTTTTTGTTGTTGTCTGTCTACTATTAACCGCTACAGAAGCATTTAAACAATTGGCATAAAAATTTTTGCATATTACCTTTTGTCCCCATGCATCTCTCTCTGCAAAACAAGCCTTAGTCAGGTATGGAACAGATCGCGTTACTTTCCGGCATCTCACCAGCTCAGGGCTGCGTTATGTACCTCCCGAAAGTCATTGTATGTTAGAGCAGACAAGGTTAGTATCACCAATTGAGGTAGGATTATTTATAAAATTGCGTCATATTATAGGATGGATGGATTAGATCTGATCAATAAAAGCCTGCACGGCCCTTACCTGGCTGCGCCAGCCAAGTATGTTTGTGGCTCTTATCCAGCTCGCCACGCATCGACTGAATGACTTTTACAATGTCTGTCTGTCCATTCTGATGCCATTCGAGTGCAGCGCTCACATACAACTCACCTAGCTGTGCAAGAGAAAACGTGTCGGTCAGACGAGCTGCTTCTACTGTGCCTTCTTCACCCGCAAAAATGGTGAAGCCTCGTTGGCGCAAGTATTGCAAGCGCAGCGCTTCATCTGGCAACGGAATTTCATAAGCCCGGTCAAACCGTCCAGCACGGTTCATGAGGCCAGGATCTATTTTCTCCGGATAATTCGTTGTCCCGATCAAGAAAATGCCTTCCTTCGACGTAGCTCCATCCAATGTATTCAGGAAAAAGGAACGGACTTCATCCGGCATCGAATCGATGTCCTCAATGATCAGTACCATTGGTGCCAACCGCTTGGCAGCCTCGAACACTTCACGCACCGATTCACTGTTGGTATACTCCGTAATCTGCCAATACGCAGCCGGGCCCGGGATACTTCCCGCAATGGATTTCACCAACGTGGTCTTACCATTCCCCGGATGTCCATACAATAGAATGCCCCGTTTGTACGGGATATCATAATCTCTGTAAAAGGAACGATCTGCTTCGAAGAACTGATCCAGCGAGCGGAAAATATCCTGCTTGATCTGTGCCGAGAGAACAACATCCTCTCGTCCCACGGAGCGAGTGATGGATTCCACATGGCGATCGCTGCCATTCCGGGCATCGGTGTAGACCGTTACTTTTTTCATATTTTGCTGACGTTCCCGTTCCCGGACACTTCCCAGAAATTGCTTCATCTCCTCATCACCGACGGCAAAGACAAAGTCTTCACTGTAGATCCCGTTCTCTCGGAAAAACGGAACCCGGACAAGTGCAACGCCCCATTTCGGATAGGCAAATACGTTATTGCGAATGGAGTAATGCACACCATAAGTGGGTACATCTCCATCATCGTCGTAATGTAACGTCTGAAGCTCCAGATCCTCGAATATGCGGGCTACCAATTCTACTTCGTCACTGCCATTTTGCAGGTCTTCCCGGAGTAACTCCCAATATTCATTGTTCGGGTCAGAACTGGCATAAAGCTTGTACTCAACTCCATAGCGCTGATGGAGCGCCTCACTGATTCCACGAATCAGCCTTGAATAGATAGCGTAACCTTCCACTCGAATTCGAGTATCATGTTGTTCGTCATAGGTATAGATCGCTTGAGTTGGATCTGTTTGTTGTTCGTTTATTGTCATTATTTCGCTCCCTTTACCGCTACAAGCGGTTTGCATTTGGCTACAACTTGAGCCAGGCCTGCGCCGGTAACACTGTCTATAATTTCATCTACATTTTTATAAGCCTGAGGTGATTCATCAATAATGGATTCAAGTGAGCGTTGATTTACCACGATCTCATCAAGTGTACCCACACCTAGTGCCGTGGCAAAATCTTCCACGCTAATCAATCGTTTCGTTGCCGTCCGTGAACGGATGCGACCCGCACCGTGACATATTGAATAATAATTATCAGCACCCTGCGGCTGACCTACCATGATATATGAAGCAGTTCCCATGGAACCGGGAATAAGCGCCGGATGTCCAGTTGCCAGATAAGGTTTCGGATTATCCGGGTGACCTGCCGGCAACGCACGTGTCGCCCCTTTGCGATGCACAAAAACAGAACCTTTGTCTACGTGAGATTCCTCCCAGGCATAGTTGTGCATCAGATCGTATAACGTACGGAATTCACATTTGGAGCCAAACACATCCCGGAATGCTTCGCGAATAGCATACGCAATCAGGTGCCGATTGACAACAGCGTAATTCAATGCAGAATACATCATGTTCACATAATGACGACCTTCCGCATGCTCCAGTGGAGCAAAGACCAGTCTGGGATCGGATGTACCCAGGTTAAGCCGCTGCATGACTTTGGCAATCGCTGACGAACTCGTCTGACTTACATAACCACCCCATGCACGAGAGCCGGAATGAATCATGACCACGACTTGTCCATCATACAATCCCCAAGCTTCGGCGATTTCACGATTCTCTTCAGCGATCTCAATCGCCTGGATCTCGGCAAAATGATTCCCCCCACCCAGTGTTCCGAGCTGACGATGCGAACGATGCCACGTCATATCAGGAACATGGTTTAACACATCCTCATCATAACTGAACTTGCTGCTTTCCACATGTGTCATCGAGGTTGATTTTTTCGGTGTATAGCTGTCGGGAATATACTTTTTGGGTAAACCATGCAGTCCTTTACGAACAATATGCTCCAGTCTGATGTCTGAGTAATGACCTCGCTGGTTCGCCTCCATCGGCAATACTTTCTCAATGGCCTTGACGAGTTTACGGCGAAGCTTGATGTCTTTCAATTCGTCCTTGTGCAAATTCGTCATATGCACTCGCATGCCACAGCCGATGTCACTACCCACGATGGAGGGAGAAACGTATCCGCTGTGGGCATCCCACACGGCTGTCGTTCCAATGCACGTACCTACACCGACGTGTACGTCTGGCGTGTAACTCATATAAGAGAGTCCAGGAATCTGCAGATTATTGTTTGCCATCTCGAACACCTTGTAATCGAGCGAGGAGAAGAGCTGTTGCGCCGCATATACGGTTAGGTCGCCTGCAGGCAATTTCACTTCATGCCGGTAACCACCTGCGATTTCATTTGGATTGGTAAATAAATTAAATTCTGTATTCATAAAAGTGTATTATTCCTTTCTGTACGTTCAGCAAATTCGGTTTGCTGATTCATCTGTAAAATAAAACTAAAAAAAGCCATAGGCTAATCGCCCATGACTTCTACTGAATGACAATAACGGAGAACAGAACAGCATACATGCTGTGTGTCTGTCATCCATCGCTATAATATAAGCGAAGAACGCATATCGATTATAAAAACCGCTAAACGATATGCCTATCCCCTATGTCGACCGTATGAGGCCAATGAAACGATGAGCCGGATATGCTATTGTGTCTACGTTGCGCCCTGTTTGAATCAAATCATAACCAAGCATCATGTCTCTCGGCCTCCCTTCGTTAATGTTAGTCTTATATTAAGGGGACTAGAATTCATGTGTCAACCCTTTTCTTGGAAATTGGTCCATGGTGTAGATTGCATATGTAAACAAAAACAGGAGATTGTCCTAGGACAATCTCCTGTTTTCCAAATAATAATGATGTTGTTAGCGTAACATGATTATTACAGTCCTGCTTGTTTTTCCAACTCTTCAACCGGATTTTCGTCTTCTTTTTCAGGAACTTTGGAAGACAGGAACCAACCACATACCGCAATGGTGATCAGTACAATATAGAATCCGAATTTCCAAATTTTATTTTCCGGGAAATGCTCATCCAGAACACCCAATGAAGGGTGTGCGAGTGTAATAACTGCCAGCTTAACCCCTACCCAACCTACGATTACAAATGCCGCAACTTCCAGTCCTGGACGGGAATGAAGCAATTTCACAAAGTATGAGGCTGCAAAACGCATGATCACAAGCCCGATGAATCCACCGAGGAAGATAACGATAAACTGTCCACCGTCGAGTCCGCCAATTGGAGGCAATCCACTTGGTGGCAACGCCACGGCCAAAGCAACAGCAGCCAGAATGGAATCAACTGCAAATGCGATATCCGCTACTTCGACCTTGAAAACGGTCATCCAGAAACCGGATTGTTTTTTCGGTTTCTTAGGCGTTGAATCAGCTGCTTCATCTGTCTTATTGCGACTACCCAGTATCTTTTTAACGATATGGTTAATCGAAATATACAGGAGGTACAGGGCACCGATCGCTTGTACTTGCCATACATCGACGAGGAAAGAGATCAGGAACAACGAACCTAAACGGAAAACAAATGCACCCATCAAACCATAGAACAACGCTTTTTTGCGCTTATCTTCAGGCAAGTGTTTAACCATGATTGCGAGTACCAATGCATTATCTGCTGCGAGTAATCCTTCAAGGACAACTAAGACAGCAAGCACCCACCCATATTCTAATAATAATGAAACATCCAAAATTGACTCCTCCTTAATATTCTTATGATGTACAAAAAAAAGGACCTTTACCATCACTGGTAAGGTCCTTTTATATCCACAAAAAGAGACCTTTACCGAGCATGAAAACTTGGTAAAGGTCTCGCTAACAACAAAATTGCTGCCAATAAAGCCGGGGATACGATCCCGAATTGACGACTTTACTGTAAAAGCTACTCCCCTTTAACAGGAATATGTAGTTTTAGTTGGAACGGGTTGTTTAACCTGTACTCATCATATTTCATAACGTTAAATAAAGTCAAGCTTTATTTAGTTGACGATACAGCTTACGGAATACGACAACATCGTAGATCATATTCCCCAGTGGAATGAAAGAAACAAAGAACAGAGCAATTGGACGGCGCAGACGCCACTTCTGTGAGGTGTACATACTCACCATGAATAACAAATACATTAAAAACAAAAAACCGTACAGATTTCCAAACCATGTGACAGCCTGCGGCATAATCCCTGCATCTCTCAACGGAAAAGCAACAAACAGTAGCAACACGTACGAAATGCCCTGCAACCACAACATCAGCCGGAAACGCCCCAGCGTAGAATGTAACATTATTTTCCTCCTGCTTTTATACATGTAACGAATTCAATTGTTCCCGTACAGTATATCACAAAAGTTGTCTATCTCCGCTTCATTCCATGCAACAGATTATTCCTGCATGCTTATATGGGTGGTTCATCTACCATTTCGCAGGAGCCAAATGCTTTAGCTTCTCATAAGATATATGACGAAGATTGTTACAGATGTCGGACAAGGAGGAGCCTGATCATGAAAATAGCTATGGTTGCACCCGAGAAATTGCCTTTGCCTGGTAATGGTTCTGTGGAAATCTGTATCCTGGGCATCGCTCGTGAACTAGCCCATCGCCATCAGGTGACCATTATAAGTCGTCAAATGGAAGGCCTCGCCGCCACGGAACAGATCGACGGGATCACCATTCAACGTGTCCCTGCGTCGAGTCCTGTCATGTACACCAAAGCAGTCATACGTTTGTTATCCAAACAACCCTTTGATGTAATTCAAGTGGATAACAGGCCACGCAGTATGGCGACCATCAAACGAGCTTTTCCACGCACACCTGTTGTACTCTATCTTCACTCGTTAACGTTTGCCCAGCCCGGACCTTCCAAACTCACATTAATGAAAAAAGCCGATTGGATTGCCGTCAATAGTCAATCCCTGAGACAAAGGTTAGGCCGCAGATTTCCGTTGGTAAAACATCGGATGAGTGTTGTCCCATTGGGTGCAGATCTAAGCCGCTTCAGGCCTGTTGAATCCAGCGAAGAACAGATTCATCTGCGTACAAAATTTGGAGTAACTAAACCATTCTCCATTCTGTATGTCGGCAGGCTTATTCCTGGAAAAGGTGTAGATGTATTAATTCGTGCAACTGCCCTCCTTCAGCAACAGATGCCTGTTCAACTGGTTGTTGCAGGCAAAGGACCTCCGTATTACATGCGTAAACTTCGCGAACTTGCCCAAAAACAAAAAGTCCATGTTTCCTTCCGTGGTCAGATAAACCATGAACATATCGATCAGTTGTACCGGGCAGTCGATTGTCTGGTCTGTCCGTCTCAAGAACATGAAGCTTTTGGCCTGGTAAATGTTGAGGCGATGGCTTCAGGATTACCCGTCATTGCTTCGGATAACGGAGGTATTCGTGAGATTATTGAATCAGGTATCAATGGATACCTTGTCACCGCTTATAAGCGTCCCCAACGTTTCACCTCTTACCTTTACAAACTTGCAAGCAATCCCACTTTTGCCGAGATGTTAGGGAAGTCTGGCCGAGACAGCGCAAGGGCACATTTCAGTTGGGCAAGAACAGCCATGCATCTGGAAGCGACCTATACCAGGCTCATCCGTAAATGAGCCTTTCTTCTGTTACGATGATCAAGCTTTTTCACGAAATTGCCATCCCTTAATCAAAGAATCCATCTGCGGAACAGGAATGTGACTCATCTCAATTAACTCCATAATAACCATATCTCTCATCATGAATCGTACTTTGGCACACGTTAGTTGATGAAATACATCGTAGAATGCCGTCCCGGTCCAACATCCATGAGGTACGACAAGCGGATCATTCACGATATAACCTACAGCTCCAATCGGGGGAATAACAACCTTAATCGCTTGATGATCCAAACGATTATCTGGATCTTTGACGAGATACACGGTATCCCCCACATGTAAAGCCTGTACTCCATGGTAGTGGTCCATCCCATACATAGCTGCGAATAATTTGGTGCTCATATGACCTGCTCCTTTTCCTGTATTTCTCCATAATTAAAATTTATTTTAGCAATGGTACATCGGTTTCATAATGTTCCAACCACTCCACAAGTTGCCTGCGTATCTCTCTACGAAACTCACGAGGTTCAAGTACCTCTGCCTCGGGCCCAAATTGATACAACCATTTCAAAAATTCTCTGCTGCTATTCAGTGTCACTTCAAATAACAATCCCCCATCCGACATATTCGTCATTCGCGGGCGAACAAACATTTCTTCTTCTTTTATGTAGGGGGCCACTTTCTCAGAGAATCTTACCTTGAAATGGATATGTTCGTCGCCACGGTCAATAGACCAGGTGTTCTTCATGTACTGTGTTATGTTAAAATCACCCATGTCGAAACCGGCATTTGTTCGTGTCACATCCAAAAAACGGCTAATTCGAAACAATCGAACTTTTTGCAGCAAATGACAGTATCCAATCAAATAAAAACGTTGATCACGTGGAATGAGATAATAGGGATCGATATCGCGAACTGTGATCTCATTTCTTGTCAGCGTATGATATTGAGTACGAATGGTTTGCTGGCTTAGAATAGCTTCGATGATGGGAATCAGCAGATTAGGGTCTTTTCCTTCCTCACGATAAGCTGGCGTGCCCATCCGAATAATTCCCGCAATATTCTCTACAATGTCACTGTTTCTTGATTTTAATTTGGTATGAGCCGACATAACCTTGTCAAAAGCTGAATCAAACTCAGCAGGTAACTTGGAGGTATCAACTACGGACGGGAGCAAGGAGAAAACCATTGCTTCCTGTTCAGTAAAATCTAATGGATACATTGCAAACTCACCAATAAATCGGTAACCTTTGCCGTATCCTTCATTCATAATCGGGGCGACCCTATCCAAAATCCGGAGATCACGATAAATCGTGCGTACAGTCGTACCGCATTTCAGCGCCAATTCCTTGGCCGAAATTCCAGGATTTGCTTGTATAGCCTGAAGTATACGCAGCAGACGAATTAATTTCTCTGTCATGTAGTTTCTCCCCTTCGATATTTTATCGGCAAGGAAAACTAGTTCCTTTAGTACAGAACTAAATCTTTAGTCCCAATATTATTTTCGCAATTTCACCATTTTTGTATAGTCCAATTGCACTCTTACCCCCCTTTAATATACATTCTCTTACTTGCTTGCGTAAAACATTAACCTAAAAGGCCTTAAACCTAAGCCTGAAAGCCTATACAATTTTCTAAAAATAATACAAAAAAAGCCCTGATCTCTACAAAGAGACAAGACTTTTCTCGGAATTACTAGTTATGCAACTGTAATAATTGATTCATCACATTCGCCATATGCTCACAGAGTTCAGCAATGTCCCCCATCTGGTCTTCATTCACACTGCGGTCAAAATAAACATGAGCCGTGACGTTATACATGATTGGCTGTTCATCAAAGATATATCGGATGTTCTGGCACATCCTCTGCTCAGGCCAGCTCTTCTGTAAGATCGGACGAATAACCGGGCACTGCTTCTCAGGGTCCTTCACAACCGTACTAAACCGTAGTTCCAAGCGGCAACCCGGATTTGCACCAGGCGTCTCCAGGATCTCCGCTGCAAGCTCCTCAAGGGAACTGCTTAATACGACTTCCCCTGTTACTTCCGGGCGATCCCTAAGACAGAATTTTATTGTGAACTCTCTGGACATCACTGCCATCTCCAGCCGATCTTTACGCCCTGTAATCTGAATACGTTCGTCCAGGTTATCCATATCATAGAGATAATTCTCAAACCCGACTTTCAGATTGTCATACACCGTTGGGTCAAACATTGAAATAAACCCACTTTCTTTTCCTTTGACTTCATCTGCACTGGTTCTCATCACTTGATCAAGCCTATGTTCAGGTTTATTGTAGTATATTCTCACTTTCCATGCACTTTTTCCGCAGCGTCCAGTAGCTCCGACCGTTGTTACCCCTCTGGTGGATTATTCGCTCTCTCCAGAGTTGCGTCGGATGGCAGTACGTTTAGCTTCGGTGTAACCAGCGGCTGGCCAGCCGCTGACTTGCTCCTGCGGTGCCCGAAGCTTTATTTTGCTTCGATGGTCTTTCTCTGCCATTGTCATTCTCTATATTCATTTGGATGGGAATTACACATTCATCGTTGTTTGTTCAGTTGCTGCTCCGCCAGTACTTTGAGAAAATGAAAGATTCGGAGGCATCACCTCATCGGGGAACGGACTAACGTATGACTCTCCATCCAGCCTTTCCGTCAGTTCAGCCTTTGCCATCTCGATGAGCACAGGATCGAGCAGCGCTGCAATGGCAGTACACGCCATCGCTTTCCCCGCGAGCAGCATGCCTTTGTGGGCATAGCCGCTTTTGCCCTGCGCAACGGTCTGCCAGGCATGGATTGGCGTCGCGTAAGCCCAGGTCGCCGTGCCGCATTGCGCAGTTGGCACATTCCAACTGACGTCTCCAACGTCCGTCGACGCCGGCATAACGCGCATTGTCTCCATAAGTGGAGCAACGAAGCTCGCAAGAGGGCGAGCCGAAAGCATGTCATGAACCCCCTTGCCATTTTGCCGCGATGCACTCGTCTTATCCTCATCCGGGATCACAGCAAAGATCTCTTGGGCAAAGGCCAATTCATCCTCCGTATAAATGGGAAGCTCCAGCCCACTAAGGAACTCGTGCATTTTGCCTTCCAGGGTCGCATTCGGAATGAGATTGGACGCTCCACCTTCATAGTGATATGACATCTTGGTTCCCGTCATCAGAGCCGCTCCACGAGCAACATCGAGAACCCGTTCGAACAGGTCAGCCACCTGGGAGGACTTCGGCGCCCTAACCAAATAATTCACTTCTGCTTCCGCCTGAACAACATTGGGTGCGAAGCCGCCTGTATTCGTCACGGCATAGTGGATTCGGGCATCCGAAATCATATGCTCACGCAAGTAGTTCACTCCCACGTTCATCAGCTCGACCGCGTCCAGCGCGCTTCGTCCGAGATGGGGCGCGGCTGCAGCGTGGGCACTGCGGCCTGCGAATTTGAAGTGCACATGTAGATTGGCAAGAGAGGACATATGCATGACAACATTCATCGTGGTAGGATGCCAGCAAAAAGCGACGTCGACATCCTGAAACAAGCCTGATCTGGCCATGTAGGCTTTACCGGATCCACTCTCTTCAGCCGGACAGCCATAGTAGCGAACCGTGCCGGAGATTTGATGCTCCTGCAAATAATTCTTGACCGCAAAGGCAGCCGCAAGAGATCCTGCTCCGAGCAAATTATGCCCGCATCCATGTCCATTTGTCCCTGGCACAACAGGATTGAATACCGCTGCCCCCGCTTGCTGGCTAAGACTGGCCAAGGCGTCAAACTCACCAAGAATTGCAATGATCGGGGAACCGTTCCCGAAGCTGCCTATAAAGCCAGTGGCGAGTCCGGCAACACCTCTCTCAACGGAAAACCCTTCACGTTCCAGTTCCTTGCAGAGCAAATCTGCTGACTCAAACTCTTCGAATCGCGTCTCAGCGAAGCCCCAGATCGAGTCACTTACATCAATAAATACATCTCTCTTCCCTTCGATATACGCAGTAACCTCTTCAATGATCTTCTCATTCATCCTAAACACCTCTCTCCTTCATTTTGGCTAATCTTCATTATTCACAGGCAAAGGATGCAACAGATGCAGCAAATACTTTGAGTACCGGCTATCGGTCAATCAAATGCGAAGCAGGCAACGGCATGATCGTGACCCTTGAGCTCCGGCTCAAATTCGCGACAGATTGCTTTGGCGATCGGACAGCGCGTATGGAAACGACAGCCACCTGGCGGGCGAACCGGATTAGGCACATCCCCTTGGATGATAAACCGCTTCTGCGAACGAAGCCTGGGATCTGTTACCGGATTTGCACTAAGCAAGGCGTTCGTATAGGGATGCTTCGGCACCCTGAACAGCTTCTCCCGGCTCGCAATCTCCACGATCTTTCCCAGATACATGACCGCTATTCGATCACTGATATAGCGGACGGCGCCTAGACCGTGTCCGATGAATAGATAAGCGAGCCCCTCCTCCTTCTGGAGCTTTTTCAGGAGATTCAGAATCTGTGCCTGGATAGAGACGTCAAGAGCGGAAACAGGCTCGTCACACACGATCAGCCTGGGGTTTAGGGACAAAGCTCTCGCAATGCCAATACGCTGTCGCTGTCCTCCTGAAAATTCATAAGGATAACGACTTTTGTCTTCTTTCGAAATTCCGACTGTTTCAAGCAGCATATCCACCCGATCCCGAACAGACGAACGGCTCTCGAGTCGGTGCGCTAGCAGAGGCTCTGCCAGAATATCACTGATCCTCATCCGGGGGTTAAGCGAGGAGTATGGGTCTTGGAAAATCACCCCTATGCTCGCCCGGGTTCGGCGAAGTTCCCTCTTGCCGAGTTCTGCCAATTCCCGGCCCGCATAGAGAACCCTTCCTTCATAAGGAGTCTCTAGTTGAAGCAGCGTGCGACCGACACTCGACTTACCACAGCCCGATTCTCCGACAAGACCGAGCGTTTCTCCTTCGCGAATCGAGAAGCTGACACCATCGACCGCCTTGATGTATTCTGTGACCTGAGAGAAAATGCCCTGCCGGATCGGATAATACGTCTTGAGACTTTCAACGCTCAGCAAAGGTGGTCTCTCCTTTTTCAAACCTGGCATCTACAGCTCCTCCCTGAACCGAAGCTAGTCGTTATTCGATCATGGGTTGAACGTCCACTTGGCGACATTGTTTGTCAGGCCGACTGTACTGGTCTCAAGGCCTTTGCCAAGGTCTAGATTTTTGGCCGCAGCATACATTTGCTTGTCAGCGAACAGAGCGATAACCGGAACATCGTCGTGCAGGATTTGCTGAACCTGCTTATAAATCTCGAAACGCTTGGATGGCTCCAGCTCCTCCGCTCCTTGGACCAGCAGCTCGTCGACTTCGGTGCTCGAATAGTCTGCGATATTGAAGCTGACTCCTGTCTTGAACAGCCCTAGCACGGAGTTCGGATCGAGAATGAATCCGAGATTAATTATCGTCAAGTCGTAATCGTGCTTAAGTGCTCTTTGATAGGTTGTCGGAAAATCAAGCTTTGTCACTTGTACCTTCAGACCGACTGCTTTTAGATTCTCCGCAATGATGTCAGAAGCTTGTTCACGGATCTTGTTACCTGTCGGAACGACGAATTCAATCGTCTGATTGAAGTCCCAGCCCGCTTCCTCCAACAGTGCTTTCGCTTTCTCCGGATCGTAGCCATACAGTGGTATTTCCTTATTGTAGTAAGGGTGGTTTTGGCCGAGCATGCCATCCACGAGTTCCCCTTGTCCTTTGAGCAATTGATCTACAATAAGCTGGCGGTTCATGGCATAAGCAATTGCTTGCCGCACTTTTGAATCCGGGAACTTCTTCGAATTGATGAACATAATGTTCGGATTGTTCGCATCGCCGTAGCCCGTAGTCACATTCGCCATATTGGCTACCTTGTAAAAATCCTGCACCGGAATAAGACCTACACCCGGAGAAGTCAACTGTATGTCCCCTGTCTGGAGCTGCGCTGCCAGATTTGTCGCCGGCATCATCTTGATGTAAATATTCTTGATATTTGGCGCACCTTCGTAATATTGCTCGTTCGCGGTCAGCTGAACGTACTGGTCCTTGGCGAATTTGACGAACTTGTAGGCCCCGTTGGTGACCGTAGGATTCATCATAAATTCATTCTTGTTCAGGTCCACCGGGGCTACATCTTTCAACATATGCTCTGGCAAAAAGCGGAAGTACGTGCCGAATTGACTCTTGAATTGATTCGTCTCCATCGGGTTTTTCGTTTTGATAACAAAAGTGTAATCATCAACCTTCTCATAAAATCCCAGCTCCGTCTGCCCCTCCTCTCTCTTACCGGCTTCGTTCAGTCCAGTGACAAACGTCATGTTGAGGAGTGTCTTCACGTTAACGTCCGTGAACATCCGGAATGTGAACTCAACGTCGTCCGCCGTGAACGATTCCCCGTCACTCCACTTAGCATTCTTGTTCAGCTTGATGGTGAAGTTCCGGTTGTCCGTCGTTTCGATTGATTCAGCAAGTTTCGGATCGAATCCATATTCGCTGTTCATCGCAACAAGCGTATCGCTCATCAACGAGTTAACGAAAACACCTGCATTGTCCAGATTGAAGACATCGAATGTTGTCACCGGATTCACAAGACCGATATAAAGAGGCTGACCGGAGCCTCCGGAAGCAGAAGCGCTCTCGCCATCCGATCCCGGAGACGTTGTTTTATTGCTGCCAGAATTCGAACCGCAGGCCGCGACCAATACCATTAATAATGTCAGTACTCCGCAAATCCAAACTTTACGCACCCTTTTCATCTGATCTCCTCCACCTGATTATCTTTTTGAATGCCATATTTGAGAGCTGCATTGTGGTTTATTGTTTAGGGTCGAGTGCGTCGCGCAGCCCGTCACCTACGAAGTTGATGGCGAGCACCGTCACCAGAATCATGATTCCGGGAGGCAGCCAAAGCCAGGGCTGGTCGGTCATGACGCTAATGGATTGAGCGTCCGTCAGCATATTGCCCCAACTGGCGGTCGGCGGCTGTACGCCCATGCCTAGGAAACTCAGCCCTGACTCCGCCATGATTGCCGCCGCAACACCAAAGGTCGCATTTACGATGATCGGTGCCAGCGCGTTCGGCAGGATGTGACGGAAGACAATGCGCGGCGTGCTGAGCCCCAGAGCGACTCCGGCTTTAATGTAATCCATTTGCTTGAGCGTCAATACACTCCCCCGGACAAGTCGGGCGATGGACGGCCAGGAAAACAGAGCAAGAACAAGTACGAGCGTCCAAAGCGTTGGTCCAAGCACACTGACGACAACGAGAATAACCATCATGTAGGGGAATGCCATAAACATATCGGTAATTCTCATGACCATCATGTCGACCCAGCCACCAACATAAGCAGACCAAAGACCGATGATCGTTCCGAACGCCACATACAGAGCGACCGTTCCGAACCCAACCGTGACAGCGACTCTCGTCGCGTATAGCAGACGAGACAGCACGTCCCTTCCCACCTGGTCAGTTCCAAGCCAATGGGAAGATGAAGGCGCGGCAGAAAATTCGGCGGTTACCGCATAAGGGCTATGCGGGGAGAGCCACGGGGCAAAGATGGCGATGAGGATAAGCAGCAAGGTAACGACAAGACCGGCGACGGCCAGCCGATGTTTCAGGAAACGCCGGGCCATTTGCCGGAAGACACCCTCGGGCTCTTCTTGTTGAATGGGAAGAATGACTCCTCCGGCGACTGGGGTATGTACAGCAGACATCGAGTCCGCCTCCTCTCATTCGTGTTCGTTTCACAGTAATAAGCCTTAATTTAATGATATTGGATGCGAGGATCGGCTACCGAGTAGAAAATATCCGTGAGCAGATTGGCGGCCAGCACAATGATGGCAGCGACCAGATTAAGGCCCATGATGGTGGAATAGTCGCGGGACATGATCGATTGGATGGTCAACTGACCGATGCCCGGCCATTGAAACAACTGCTCAACAATGACGGCTCCCCCGAAGAGCATCGGGATTTCCATTCCGACGACGGTAATGATCGGAATCAGAGCGTTGCGTAGCGCATGCTTGTTGGTAACATAAAACTCTTTGAGCCCCTTGGCTCGCGCTGTTCGCAGGTAATCCTGCTTCAGTACATCCAGCATGCTGGCCCGAATATAACGCACTTTGCGTCCCGCAATACCGACGGCCAGTGCTATGGAAGGAAGCACTAAATGACTGATTCGGTCGCCTAACCCTCCTCCTCCACCAAGATCCTCCGTTCCGCCGACGGGAAGCCAGCCCAGTTGAACAGCGAAAATATAAATGCACACGAGACCAAGGAAAAACTGGGGAATCGAGGTTCCGACAAACGATAGTCCAGTCATGAGGTAGTCAAATTTCGAGTTTTGCCGGACAGCGCTCATAATACCGATCGGCAGCGCGATCAAAAGGCCAATAAACAGAGCACAGATGCCGAGCAGCACCGTCTGCCCCAGACGCTCACCGATGAGCGAAATAACGGATTCGCTTGTGCTGAAAGAGTATCCGAGATTGCCGGACAGCAGTTGCCCTAGCCATTTGAAATATTGAATGATGATCGGATCGTTCAATCCAAGCTGCTCCTTACGCAACTCAAGCAGCTCCGGAGGTGTGTCCGGTGTCATGTACATGTCGATCGGGTTACCCGGCGCAAGGTTGATGATGACAAAGTTGATAATCGTAATGCCAAACAAGACGGGAATCGCAATCAAAATGCGGCGAATGACGTAAGTAAACATGCTCTCTCTCCTCTCTTGCGATTTATCCTGTAGTCAATGGATAATGACAAGCCGCTGCGTGTTCTCCTCCTTGCAGAAGAGGCTCCTCCTCCTTGCACTTTGCTTGAACGAACGGACAACGGGTATGAAACCGGCAGCCTGACGGCGGACTAGCGGGACTTGGCACATCTCCCTGAAGAACGATTCGCTCCTGTCCACGCTTGCGGGGATCCGGTACCGGATAAGCATTGAGCAAAGCTTGGGTATACGGATGGCGCGGACTCGCAAAGATCCGTTCCTTCGTTCCGATCTCAACCACCTTACCAAGGTACATAACAGCGATGCGGGTACTGATGTACTTAACCGCCCCTAGACCATGAGCGATGAACAAATAGGTGAGTCCGAGCTCCCGCTGCAGCTCCTTCAACAGGTTCAAGATCTGTGCCTGAATGGAGACGTCGAGCGCGGATACTGGCTCATCGCACACAATGAGTTTCGGGTTCATGGAGAGTGCGCGGGCGATGCCGATGCGTTGCCGCTGGCCGCCTGAGAATTCATGAGGGAATCTCTGCTTGTAGCTGCGGGGAATGCCAACCGTATCCAGAAGGGTATCTATTCTTGCCTCTAGCTCTGCTCCACTGGCCAAGCCATGCACCCGCATTGGCTCGGCCAGCAGCTCCTGCACCCGCATCCGGGGATTAAGAGAGGAGTAGGGGTCCTGAAAAATCATCTGCATTTTCGTTCGTTCCTCGCGGAGGTCCGACATTTTGCTTGTCGTAATTTCTTGCCCTTCGAACCAGATTCGGCCGGCCGTTGGATTCTCGAGTCGAATGATGCTCCGGCCGATGGTCGACTTGCCACAGCCCGACTCACCAACAAGTCCTAGCGTCTCTCCTTGGTACAGCTCCAGCGAAATGTCGTCCACTGCTTTGACATTCCCGACTGTGCGGGATAACAATCCTCGTTTGATGGGGTAGTACGTCTTTAAGCCTTCGATTTTAAGCAGAGGTTCTTGGGCCACTCTGCGTTCCGCAAGCGTCATATGACCCCCTCCTCTCGCATCTTCCAGGCACCGGGATCCTGTGACATCCAGCAGCGCACTTGATGTCCCTCCTGAACCGGAAGCAGCTTCGGCGCTTCGGAAAGACATTTCCCTGCGGCAAACTCGCAGCGAGTATGGAATCGGCAGCCCTTCGGCATGTTGGTAAGTGGAGGCACCGCGCCCGGGATGGAGGTCAGCATCTCATCGGCATCAGTTTCAATGTGGGGAATGGATCTCATCAATCCTTGCGTGTAAGGATGAAGCGGCTTCTCAAACAGGGTAAACACGTCCGTTTCCTCGACCACCTGACCGGCGTACATGACCACAACCTTGTCCGCCATCTCCGCAACAACGCCGAGATCATGGGTGATGAGCATGATCGAGGCACCCATCTCTTCGCGGAGCTCCTTCATCAGATTCAGAATCTGTGCCTGAATCGTCACGTCCAGTGCGGTCGTAGGCTCATCGGCGATGAGTAGCTTCGGCTTACAGGAAAGTGCCATTGCGATCATCACCCGCTGTCTCATTCCCCCGGATAGAGAGTGTGGGTAGCTCTTCATAATCGCTTCAGGACGGGGAATGCCGACCTTTTCAAGCATTTCGACTGCGTATCTTTCAGCAGCCTTGCCTCTCAATTCGGTATGTAGCCGGATGGCTTCCGTCAATTGATTTCCAATAGTGAACACCGGATTGAGTGAGGTCATCGGTTCCTGAAAGATCATCGCAATATCTCCGCCGCGAATCAGGCGCAACTCGGCCTCAGGCAGCTTCGCGAGATCCTTGTCCATGAACCGTATTTCCCCCTCCCTGATGCTGCCGTTCTTGCCGAGCAGCCTCATGATCGAGAGAGAAGTGACACTCTTACCGCAGCCCGATTCGCCGACGATACCGATGGTTTCCCCCTTCTCCAGCTTAAGGCTGACCCGGTCCACCGAAGTGACTTCCCCTTTTTCCGTTTTGAAAACGGTCCTTACGTCCTTAAGCTCTAGTAGCATGCGCAGCCCCTCCTTTGCCTCAATATTTGGTATGCCGATAAGCAGTTTTATGTTATGTTTGTTAACATTTAAAAGAACATCCTAAAACCCTATTATGAAGGCACCTGTGAAATCCCACACTTTTTTCTCTTTTTTCTTGGGGAAAACTACATATTTTTCATAGGCCACTTATGCTATATTTCAAATATAAGATTCATTTTCTTGCGAACGCCCCCTAACATTTCAATCATGTCTCTCTTCTTGTAACTTTATTTAACGTCAATATGACGATTAATTAAAGACACTTTACATTAGCTTTTGGAATCATTTCTTGGCATCCATGCCTCCGTAAGACCAGAAAGGTATCAAATTTTAAGAATTAATAAAAAAGAAGGGAGTGTGGGCCGTGTACAATCTTCTAATCACCGATGACGAGAGCGAAATTCGCAACGGTCTAAGTAACTATTTCCCATGGCATGAATTCGGTTATCAAGTTGTCGGGCAAGCGTGCGACGGTGAGGCTGCACTCGCCTTTATCCAGGAGCAGCCTGTGGATGTGCTTCTCTGTGACATCCGCATGCCCTCCTTGTCGGGCATTGATGTAGCAGAACGGCTATACCGACAAGGCTCGGAGGTCAAGGTTGTTCTTCTAAGTGGCTTCAAGGAATTCGAATACGCGCAGTTGGCCGTACAGTATGGAGTCAAGAGATATTTGACAAAACCTACTAAATACACGGAAATCGCCGAAGTGTTCGGACATCTCCGAAGCGAAATGGACAATGCAAAAATGCCTGCCCCTCCCCTCTCTGCATCAACCGCAGAGAGCGGCCTGGCGGACCAGACCATCGAGAAGGTTAAGATTTACTTGCAGGATAACTTGTCCGCCGCCACCCTGGAGAACGCCGCAAAGCATGTTTTTCTTAACCCCTTCTATTTAAGCAAATACTTCAAGACCAAGACCGGTGAGAACTTCTCGGATTATGTGACGAAGCTTCGCATGCAACATGCGGCCGTACTTCTGAAGACTACCTACTGCAAGACGTACGAGATCAGCGAAATCGTCGGGTACAGTAACGCAAAGAATTTCACGCGAATGTTCCGGAGCTTTTTCGGCATGACTCCCAGAGAATATCGGAACGAGGAATAACTTATGATCACGACCACCGTCCGCTTTTTCATCAAGAACCTGTTGACCTTCCTTTTGCCCATGCTGATCCCTCTCCTCGTTCTCGGTGCTCTGTCCGCCTTCCTGATTCAGCAGTACGTCGTTCACGGAATTAACAACAACAACATGAACATGCTTAAGCAGACCAAGGAGAACATTGAACTTCTGTTCAATGAACAGAACTCCCTGAACCTGCATATCATCGCCAGCACGACCCAGTTCATGAACCTCAAGGGTATGCTGAACAAGCCCCTGCCATCGGCAGAGGATTACCAACAACTGGCGGTCTTAAAAAATTTTATCGATTCACCCTCCATTGCCAGCCCCTATATTGATTCCATCTATATTTTTCTAAATAACGACAACCAGCGCTACATTTCATCCGTTACCGGAGGCTTCATCGAGCTTGGAGAGGATCCAGACCACTTATGGTACGACAGCTATCTAAAGCATGAGCATCACGAAGCAATCTGGACGGAAAGCCGGGCGGTTCCGCGCTATAATCTGAACGAAGAGATTGAATATGCAGATGTCATTACCATGTACCGCAATTTCAAGGTGTCAGATGACACTCGCGGTGTTATCGTCCTTAATATCAAACGGGAGTATATTGAACGCAGATTGAACGATCTCTCAACAGCAAAAGGGCAGCTGCTCGCCGTTGTAGATCAACAGGGCTCTGTTATATTCCGCAATAACGCCCGGTACGAGCTAAGTCCCGAGGAATTGGAACAGGTCATTTCAAGTAAAAGCAACTTTATTACGACACAAACTCCGAATGACGAGGCCTTGATCAATATGATTTACTCCAAGACCTATGACTGGGTATTCATCTCCGTCACTCCAAAGCAAACCCTGTACACCGCGCTTAATCGCCTGCTTCGCATCGGGGCTGTGCTGATGATCATGGCGTTGCTCGCAGCGCTTCTGCTAGCCTTTCATTTGACGAAGAAGAATTATTTGGACCTTAAGATCATCATGTCCATTCTCGGCGCAGCAGAACAAGGCAAACCGCTCCCTCTACACCGCACAAAGGGTAACAGCGTTCACAGCCATATCATCCGCAGCTTGCTTCAAAATTTTATCGAGCACAACTATATGCGCGTTCAACTTTCAGAGAGCCAGTATAAAACGCAAGCCGCCCAGTTCGCCGCCCTACAATCGCAGCTCAACCCTCATTTTCTCTATAATACGCTGGAGACGATACATTGGAAGGCAGCAGGTTATACCGAAGGGCCAAATGAGCTAACGAGCATCGTGGAGCATTTGTCCGATATTCTGCGGTACTCCCTGGACGGGCAAAATGGACTTGTGCCGCTTAACGTGGAGATCGCCAATACGAAGAGCTACACAGCGATACAGAAAACAAGATATGGGGAGAGATTTTACATTTGGTGGGAGTATGACGCGGAGCTAGAGAAGTACCATGTGCCCAAGCTGATCTTCCAGCCACTGATCGAGAACAGCCTACAGCATGGCTTGAGTCGTTCGGATCAGAAGCTGGCAGTCAAGATCAAGATTCAGCGTTGTGGCAATTCCCTCCGCTTGGCCATCATTGACAACGGCAACGGTATATCGGAGGAGCGAATGGTCGAGCTTCACACGAGGTTGTTTAGTGATTCGACGGATGCAAACCACATCGGCCTTATTAATACACAGAGAAGAATTCAGCTTGCTTACGGTCATAAAAGTGAGCTTCGCATCAAGAGCAAGCCCGGCTGGGGAACGCTAATTGACATTACGCTTCCAATCAGTTAATTCGTGGATTGGTGGCTGGGGTGTTACAATATTTTTCACATGTATTTCACTTCCATATGTTTGTCCTGGAAATATAAAAAGCCCAGTCACTAGGACTGGGCTTCGGCTAAGCATGGGATCTGATGAGATCCCTGAGCTTCGCTTATTCTTCTGTAGCTTTTTCTTCAGCTGCCGGTTCAGCTTCCTCAGCAGAAGCTGTTGGCTCTTCCTCAGCCGCTTGTGGCGGCATGACGGACGCGATGATGGACTCAGGTGATGTTATGAGTGTCAAACCTTTATCCAGCTTGATATCCGCAGCAGTCAAGCGATCGCCAATATCCAATCCGCTCACATCCACCTCAATGGACGTTGGCAGATCCGCAGGCAATCCTTCTACTTCCAATTGTGTTTCTTGTGTCTGGAATACACCGCCAGCTTTTGAGCCAGCCGCTGTACCCTGGAAGTCGATCGATACACTTACGCTGATCGGCTTGTTCTTGGAAATTTGCAGGAAGTCTACATGCAGCAAACGTCCGTTACGCTCTTGCTGATCCTTGATCAGCACCGGAACCGTTTTACCGCCCTCAACATTCAGGTTGAACATTTCGGAGCGGCCTGTGCGTGCCACTTTCAGCATTTCTTTTTCATCTACATGTATTGAAGCACCTTCAAGTCCCGGGCCGTAAACGACTGCGGGAACTCGTCCGCCTTGTCTTAACAGGCGCAGTGCTGCACCTTTCTTTTCCGTTCTTGGCGTTGCTGTAAGTTGAGCCATTTTTCCGTTGGATTTCATGATTGAACATCCTCCTTCAAGGGATCACTACATTATATTTGTTGGAAAGCGCTAAAGCGTCGCTTATAGACCATAATGGTCTTTTTTCCTTTGGCCGAATCGTGGGCCATATCTATATTTACCCCAATGTTAGAGGATCTCAAACACGAAACAGGACAATTCTTTATTTTTTGGCAAGTTATGCGGCTTATAATCAGACCAAAAAAGCAGTTGGAATCTCTTCCAACTGCTGATTTAACAAGGTTTTGACGAACTACGTTCGACGTTATAAATTAAGAAACTATGCGCTATCACGATCCTCTGTTTTTTCACTTTCACGAATGATCTGCATCTCGTCTGATCCGCTACGGACAATAATGTGCACATCCCCATCTTCAGGTACAATGTCCACGTAACGGTCTCCGCACGTATCTTTAGCTTCCCATTCGTTCAATCGAATGATCAATCCCAGGTGATGCAGACCCGGAGCAACGCGGAAGCGGGCTTCGGCGGCATTTCCGACTTGTTCCAGCCGTACTGCTCCGTCCTCCATACCTGTGCCCCATACCCAGACATCCCAACCTTCATAATGTTGGTCTTCCCGTTCGTATCGAAGCGTGACGGTTCGCGAAATCTGTTTATGAATCGTCACGGCAAGCGTTGCCCGGATTCCTCCAGCTTCAGCAATAATATGGGTTACTCCAGGTGTCATCGCACGTACGATCCCTGCTGCACTCACCGCTGCAAGTTCTGGATGAGAAGAGCTCCAGCGTATATTTGAATCCTGAAGCGGCTGACCAAATTGATCCAGAACCAAAGCACGGAAGCGACTGATTCGAGTCATGTACATGACTGGTTCGCCCACAATTTCGATTCGTTCAGCATGACGATAATCCACTTGTAACATACAGCTTGCCGTTATGTCCCCACAGTGGACTGTAATCGAAGTTTCCCCCCGTTCCAGTGCATGGATTGTTCCATCAGGCTGGATCTGAATAATAGCCGGATCAGAAGAAGTCCAGGTAACTGGAGCTTTTTCTACCACATTACCAATGCTGTCCCGTACGATCGCTCGCAGTTGAGTGGTCTCCTGTGGACTATATACCTGGCGAGGAAAACTAATCTCCACTGTTGATGGTTCAGCGCCTCCAGCATGCTCTGTGTCATACAATACCATTAAGGACCATCGTTCTACCTGAACAGTACCACGAACAGTCTCGATCAATTCTGTGCCTGCCTGATGATCATTGACTACAACATGCCAGTCCCCTTCCCCCAGGTCGACATGCTGTTGGTGCTCCGTTCCGTTATAGATGACCATAATCTGATTCCAAGTGTCCTGATTCGCACCATCATGAAGTATGAAGGCAACTACATTGCCATCCCCACGAATGACACGAAGGTGATTTCGTACCTGTTCTGCATCAATCATACGAAAAGCAGGATGTGTTCGCCGCAAATGAATGAGACCACGATAGTAGTCGAACACCGGTCTAAACCGTGATTTGTTGGCCCATGTGATAGCGTTCACCGCATCCCCGCTCCGATAACTGTTATGATCACCGGCTTTGGATCTGAGCATCTCATCCCCTGCATGCAGAAACGGAATTCCCTGAGAAGTAAGCAGAATGCCGGAAGACAGTAACGAGCGACGAACCATCTCATGATCCAAAACATCATCTGCATCCACATACCGATAAGGATCTGCTGCTTTTACAGCGGACTCAGCACTCCCGCCACCCACGGGCTGTCCGTCCTTCCATACGGGAAATCCTAATTCATGTCTAAGGTTCATTGTTGTTGCAATTTTATCCCACAGATTAAGATTGTCATGGGCAGTTACATAATTGACAACTTCCACAGGTGAAGATGTGAAATCATCCAGTGCTCCGGCTAATCCTCTGAGAATCTCATATTCCTGTCCTCCGGCACCCGTGACAAACCCTCTGCCGCTGCCATCACTATCGCCCTTGATTGCACTGCGAAAGTGATCATTAAATACTGCAAACCCCTGACCTCGCTGGGTTCCTTTTAATGTTTTGCGGTCCAAAGGTGAATCTCCACCCATCCAGGGTTCCCCATAGATCAGAAACGCCGGATCGATCTGTTCCTTCAATTCGCGTGTCAATTCATTCATCGTTTCCGTATCAATCAGGGCCATGAGGTCAAATCGAAATCCGTCCACATGATATTCTTCTGCCCAATATCGGAGAGAATCCAAAATATATTTTCGCACCATTGGACGTTCTGTCGCCAATTCATTGCCTACACCAGAACCATTACTGAGGGTGCCATCCTCCCGATAACGGTAATAATAGCCTGGTACAATCCGTTCAAAAGGTCCCTCTTCCACGCTATACGTGTGATTATAGACAACATCAAGAACAACGCGAATGCCTTGTCTGTGCAGCGATTGAACCAGGGATTTGAACTCCCGGATGCGAACTGCCGGATCACGTGGATCTGTCGCATACGAACCTTCGGGAACGTTATAATGCTGGGGATCATACCCCCAGTTGTATGGTGCTCTGACATTTGAACCCACATCTGCTGTAGCGAGTTCATTCACCGTCTGATAATCTGCCACAGGCAGAAGATGTACATGAGTGACTCCCAGTTCGGCAAGATGGTCTACCCCAATGCTATTGCCAGCTCTATCCGTCAGTCCAGATGCCGTGAATGCCAGATATTTTCCCTTATACGGAATATCTGCATGTGGATCCGAGGAGAAATCACGGACATGCAACTCATATAACACAGCATCGACAGGACGCAGAAAAGCAGGTTTGACATCCAGGTCCCAATCAACCGGATTGGTGGTCTCCGGATCTATAATAGCCGTTCGTTGCCCATTAGCCGTTACCGCTCTGGCATAAGGATCAACAACCACTTCAATCCGCTGCTCATCATGGATAATGCGGTACATATAATAATGTCCTGCCCAATCGCCGCTGAGCTTCAGACTCCATATTCCGTCCGCATCGCGCGTCAGAGTATGTTCCTGCCCATTTTCATGATCTTGTACTTTACCAGTATCGTTGTAATGCCCTTCATCGTCAAAAATCAATATATAAACCTGTTGTGCCGTAGGTGCCCACAATTTAAAAGTACTTGCAGCACGAGTATATGTTAAGCCAAGATCGTTGCCTTCGTAACGAAAAGAAGTCCATTCCGGCATCGTTCCCACCGCCTTTATATCCATTGTTTTCGTGTTGTCCCGATGTTACGGAGCGGGACGTGATTTGTCAACCCGGGGTTGTCTGTACTCATCATATCGGTCCAATTTGCGTATTCAATTAGCAATCGCTTTCAAAATATAGATATGAAAACAAGCGCCATAGATTGACAGCATTTGTACCTGTCCTGACAAAAAAAGTTTGGAGTATACAAGAATATAATGCAGGGTGTCATTTGGTTGAGATTAAAAATGCCCAACTGATGCACAACATAAAGAAGGTCGATATATGACGATGTATAGTTCTAAGACCAAGCCAATGGCTCTGATGCATCAACAAATCCTCCTTTCTTTCGAGAAAGGAGGATTTGTTTTATCTCAATTTATTTGATTAGATTTGATTGGAATCTTGAACTTGGCCTTGTTAGCCATTTTACTAATGGTTTGTTGGGCTCTTCAATTCTTGGCTAGCATTGCGTTCATTAGGAATTGGAATACATCACCGTTATGGATAGCGCATTCACATTTACCTGTTCGCCCTGTACGGTACGTATCGTATTAACGCCTGCTTGTCCTTTTTCTACAATCACATTCCATGTCCCTGTGGGAACAGCGATGTCAAGGTTTTCTTTTGCCGCGTTGTATATGATAACAATACGTTCCCATGAATCGCTGGTTGCTGTACCGTTCAGTTCATAGGCTAGCAGCCCATTACCTTTTTCGATTAGACGAACATGCTTCTCGATCTCTTCCCGGGTACGAAGCCGAAAGGCTGGATGTTCTCGCCGAAGACGGATCAGCCCACGATAATAATCAAATACCGGCTTGAACAGCTTCTTCTGTTCCCAATGTATGGCATTGACTGCGTCTCCACTCTGGTGGCTGTTGGCGTCCCCATATTTGCTGCGAAGCAGCTCATCTCCAGCCGCGATCAGGGGAACACCCTGGGAGGTTAGAACGATACCACTGGCAAGCAGACTACGCCTAACGGTCTCATTCTCCAGAATGTGTTCCGGATCAATCTGCAGGTAAGGCTTAGCCTTCTCTACGGCCTCCTCCACACTCTGGCATCCACGAATACTTCCATCCTCGTCATAGGTGAGGAAATTCAAGGTATCGTGGAGTCCTTGTGTACGTGCGACTTTGTCCCACAGGTTGAGATTATCATGCACTGTTACATAGTTAATCGTCTCGGATGGACCATCCGTAAAATCTTGAATGGCTCCCCGGACGCCAGTCCACAATTCGTCTTCTTTTCCGTCCGCACCCGTCGCAAATCCCGTCCCCATGCCATCACTGTCTCCCTTGATCACTCCGCGGAAATTATCGTTAAACACAGCAAAACCTGCTCTGCTCTGCGTTCCTTTTAGAGTCATATCATCCCCAAGCGGCGAATCCAGCGCGCCCCATGGTTCACCATATAACAATATGGAAGGTGACACATCTGTGTGCAATTCCGCTGCAAGCTGTTTCATCGTAGTTGTGTCGATCAGGCCCATGAGATCAAATCGAAAACCATCAACATGGTACTCCTCTGCCCAATAACGGACCGAGTCGATGATAAACTTACGAACCATGGTGCGTTCAGTAGCTACCTCATTGCCCGTACCTGAGCCATTGCTATAGGTACCATCAGCGTTTTGACGATAGTAGTACCCTGGTACAAGTTTTTCAAAAGAGCTGCCTGCCGTATCAAACGTATGATTATATACCACATCCATAATGACACCTATTCCCTTGTTATGAAGGGCAAGCACCATTGATTTGAACTCACGAATCCGTGTCTCCGGATCATCTGCACGTGATGCATAGGACCCTTCCGGGACATTGTAATGAAGTGGATCATATCCCCAGTTATAGTTGGAGGCATCAGACGTATCACCATCCACCCTGGATTCATCCACCGTCGCAAAATCAAATACGGGGAGCAGATGAACATGGGTAATTCCGAGTTCAACCAAATGATCGATCCCCAGTGTGTTGCCCTCCGAATCACGCAGACCCGTCTCGGTGAAAGCCATGTATTTACCTTTATTCGTTATACCCGATGATGAGTGAATGGAAAAATCACGTACATGCAGTTCGTACAGGACTGCATCTACAGGACTGGTCAATTCCGGGCGAATATCCTCACTCCATCCATTCGGATGTGTCTGCTCCAGTCTCACAATTACAGCCATTTCTCCATTCATGGTCACTGCTCGTGCGTAGGGATCTACAGCATGGGTTGAATGTCCATTTTCGAAAGTAGGCTTGTACATGTAACGGTAGTTACTTAAATCGCCCTCCAGTTCCAGAACCCAGACGCCTTGTTCTTTCTTTTGCATAGGTAACGCCTGCTGTTTCCGTTGATTGGGCTCTTCCTCCGGGCTCCCCCCTGTCAAAGGTGGGTACAGAAGTAGTTCCATCTGAACAGCTAACGGTGACCAGACTTTGAAGTGACAGGTTTGTGCTTCTAATGTGACGCCTAAATCTCTTCCTTTGTATGTATCTTCTGAAATCAATAGTTCCTGCTTATCCTCTTCAATCATGTGTGTTGTTCCCCTCTCGTTGAGAAAATTGATGAATATGGATGGTACGAGTGCTCTTTACCCTTTATACCCGTTCTGCTGCCCGACCATAATCCAAATTACACAAAAAAGAAGACAAACGTCATGTAGATTCACATGACGCCTGCCTTCTTTATGGGTAAAACGATACCTCTCTAATGTGGTACCTGGGATTGGAAATCATTTCGGCTGGATTGATCCGCGTGGTACAAAACCACGTCCCCATCTTGCATCGGCCAACTTCTCCCCTGACCATCTACCGGGCTGTTATCAAAACCTTCCATTTGCCATTGATTCATCAACGGTGCATGAATATATTGCAGATGGGGTGCATTCGTATTGCCGCTGCGCAATGTTTCGATATTGAAGTTAACCACAATGTAACCGCCCCTCAGAAATACCGTTGCCTTCTCATCCAACCGGTTTTGTCTGGCAAGCGACTCGAGATCGGTTCCTTTGGGCACTGCATATACATCTGCTGGCAAGCTATATTCCCCATACCAGCGCTGAATCGCTGCATTCGCCCGATCCACATTAACACTGGAGGGAATATCTGCTTTTGGGCCAATGAGTGTGCGGATCTGTGAAGGAAGAATCATCCAGTCATAACGACCTACCCACGTTTTATGATGAGAGGTCTGATCCACGAAACGAACCATATGTTCCGCCATTGTACCCTGATTACGTTCCTCCGCCGACAGTTCATAGGTATACTGATAACGCGCTGTATCACCCAACTCCGTACCGGGGACATTCCGCAACCGTGAGTTCAGGACAACAAAACGTTTTTCTAAATCTTGTGCCGATCCGATACGAATGAGTCGATCCTGTCCTCGATGGTAGTATAAATCCACTTCTTGCCGGTTGGTGCCATCTTTACTCACAAAAGAGAACGTCGGCGTGATTCGGATACCATCCTGTTTCCCAAACATATTGCCCTTGGTTTTCAGATCAAACTTGAAATGGTAACCTGTCTTCACTGCAGCATTTCGGAAACCCTGTACCGGATGACTGCCGGGACGAATGGGAAGTACAAAGGGAGCCAAATTACCTCGGGGATCTCCGTCTATACTGTTTCCTCCGGCCCAGTAGCTCACACCCGTTGGTTCGGAGCTGCCTATCCGCTTGCGGAACACATTCTCCCAGTTGTAGTCTGAAATATCGGTGATGTGAAAATCATACAATCGTCCGATAACCTCTATCGCAACGGTATCTGCTGCGACATGATGAGTCAGATTCGTATTGGCATCCTGTTGTTCTGTGAAGTTTGCCGGTGCATTTTCGGCGATATTACGAAACTCAATCTGGTAATTCCCTTCATCTACCCATACAGGAAGATAAAAAGGGGTGTCCAACTGATTTACCGGAATATCCACCCATGTCATGGCCGGAATAAACTGACTTCTGGCACCGTTATAAACATCGAATGGGAAACGAACCTGTTTGATCCGGAAATATTTCGCATAATCATGGTTTCCATACCCAGGGTAACTCGCTACATCCAGATGCTGCCCTGAAGTTGGGATGCGTACAATAAACGGACGCTCTAAAATAAGTGCAGCTCTGGTCGGATCTGGCGTAGTCTTCTGATTATGAGGCTGATCATCTGACACCCAAGCATAGTTCACAACTGGAGTATGTACCGTCACCGAGTTGATGCCCAGAATAGGGAATTTCTGATCCTGCCCTCCGTTAACATTGCCAGGGAGAAGTCCATACGTAATCTCACCCGTGGTCGGCTGGTTAGCTACGTTCAACAATGTGTTTTTGATCGTCAGACGGTTCAGGTACAGAACATCGTCTCCGATCATGCCAGGCTGCGGGATCGTCCCAGGTCTTGGAGCTGTTTTCTCCACAGGAGCAGGATCAACAATCGTTGCTCCATTAAAGGTTACCTTGTCGTTATTAACGGTGTTCTCTCTAACCTCCGCTTCAGCTTCAGATTGAAACAATGACGTTTCATCTGGCGTAGAGGGTTCAGTAGAACCACCTGGGACCCCTTTGATGCCAAGATCAATTTCTCGACATGGTGCAGGTTTCACATGACTGGTAACCATAGTATCCATAGCCGATTGCAAAGTCGGTGGTGTATATGCAATGGGCATAAGGGTCACGGTGTCACCATAACCGCCTAATGCATAGTTAGAGACCTTAGCCTCATTTAACTTGTATACCTCCAGGTTATCGATCTGCCAATAGCTATATGTCCTTGTTACTTGCATCGTTTTATCCCCAGGCACATCACGTTCTCTCGGCTGAGGAGGTGTTCCTGGATCCCCCTCACCACTAGATGCTCTTCCCGGGATCGTCCAGGTTTTATGATAAACCCTTTTCACTTTAACGGTGTAAGTCACCGTCCCTGTCATATTAACCCAACGGTGCTGAAACAGATATTCCTTGGCCAAGACATTGGCATAGAGATCTTCCGAAGTCGGAATACCACGGGTAACATCGAACTTCTCAGATCCCCGATCGTCTGCCTTCAACACACCTCGAACAGACGGGTCCATAACCGATGCTTCAATAACCGTGCCTCTACTCGGTGGGCTGATAGTCACAGGGCAAGCGTTCGCAGGGTCGCCCCCCGGATCGCCATCATTACCACCTTCTCCATTATCCGTGCAGTCCTTCACCTCAAGCACCTGAGTTCCTTGTTCATCCAGTTGCTGAGCTGAATCAAGAAAATGGGCTTTGATGGTAGTGCTACCCACGATCCCTTTTGTTGTGATTTTGCCATCAGCACCAATCGTGGCTATAGTCGGATTCGAGCTCTGCCACGTCAATTTGGGATGAGCCGTCAGTTTATGAACAGAGCGATCCGGTTTTGTTAAAACTGCTTCTGCCTGTAAAGGTGTCGTATTGGCCTTACAAGCATTCGGCAGATTCACAACAAGTCCTGGCTCAGACGTGACTGTTATGGTGGCAGTATCCGAGATCAGATATGTACCATTGTTCCAGATCGCACGCACAGTGACCGTGCCCGGACTTTCGGCTGTTAACATCCCTGTTTTGAGCTCTATACTCGCAATCGTCTCGTCAGAAGAAAACCATTTGATCTCTGCCTCTCTTCGCGATACGTCGATGCCCCCATTAAAATCTGTTTCGCCATAATGTCTTGTGCTAACTTCGGCTTTCATCTGCTTTGTTTGTCCAATAGTCATAACCGAATCCGGTGTTACATCGATCTCTTTCTCTTCAACCAGATCACCTTCCCAGATGATATCCATGGGCGTATGGTAGGCTACCACTTGCTTGAGACAACCTTGATTTGTTCTACCACCGTTCTCATAATCATTCCACTCCGTTACTTGGTGTGAACCTCCTGTTTTGGTAATGATTTTTACTATGGTACTACCTTCTCTAATAACCGTAGTACCAACCCCAGTATAGAATAACTGCTTATTGCTTGTTTGATAATCTACACTCTTAATCCGAATATTTTCTACCATTCGCTGTGAAATTCTTTGGGATTGGAACTCTGGCCATTGTTCAGCTGGCCATCTGGAAAAATCAACTTCGTTAGGTATATCCCTCTCAGCTGGGTATGGTTTAGAACATGAATTAGCATTAAGGTTCTCCGAGAGAGTTGGTCCAGAAGTATGGTCTGCCCTGAAATTACCATTATCAAGTTGATACCAGTAAACACCTGGATTCGCTATTCTTTTTTCAGATTGTACAGTATTAGATATTTTTTGCTTTTTAGGTCCATACGAATCTGAACTTGAAGCTTCAATTGAGGATGTGAAATGAAAAAAAAGCATATAAATAAGAAAAATTGAGATAAAAATTAAGGATTTCTTCTCAACATGGGCACACAAAAATATCTCCACCACCATTAAGTTTGATTTACATATTCTGAATTTTTAGTATATTTTCACTTTTTTGATTAAAGGAATATGCTCCATTTTCACCATCTAAAACGGATGTAATCCAAAATCTCTTCTTCACATCTTTTTTTATCAAATCCCTTGAACTTTCTGGAATAGTAACTAGGCCATTCTTGGATGCTTGCTTAAGGTCCAATCGATTAAACTGTAAAAAACCATTGTATAAGCCTCCATTAAATGTGATTAGATTGGATTTCTCAATTTTTGATGTAAAAGATATATCTGCAAAAGCCATATAATTACCTTTGAAAAGATGTGTCTCTGAACCAATAAATAATGGTGCATAGATACCTTTTGCTTTACCTTGGGTAACATCTATGACGATATATCTATGGAGTGTAACTACACCAGATTTATTGGATAAATTAATTTCTTCTTTTGATATATCACTTACTTTGACAGAGTTCTTAGTATAAAAATAATCACTAATTGTCGTTAAATTCGTACCCGTCGTACCGACCTCTCTCATCTCATTCAGGTCACTGTACTTCCCGGCGTCCGTGCCCTCCACATCCATATAACGCAGCAAAATGGCTGATACTTCTGCACGAGTGGTGGAATCCGCTGGTTTTAATGTGCCATCCTGGAATCCACCGACAATACCTGTCCCACGAACAAGGGCAAGATACGGAACCTGCTCGGCACGAATCGTGCCACGATTCACTTCCGGTGTAGGAAGCAGCGTATTTTTTGAATCGTTAAAAGCATCCTGGAAGCTGGTTCCGGACTTAATCAGTCCATCGGCAATCCATTTCATCATCTCGTAACGCGTTAGCTCCGCATTTGGATTGAATCCTTTGGCGTAATCGCCAGCGTTAATGAACCCTTGTCCTACAAGCTGGTTAACCGCCGCTTCAGACCAATGTCCCTTGAGATCAGCAAAGGGATTCTGCCCCTCTACCTTCTCTAGTCCAGTCGCGCGGGCGAGTATTGTCGCATATTCCCCACGCGTGATTTTGCCATTGGGACGAAACGTTCCGTCCTGGTAACCAGAGATCAGATTTTTTTCATAAGCTTTGGCAATTGTCGCTTGAGCCCAGTGACCCTTGATATCTTTGAACTTGCTAAGGGCCGTGTCACTTATTCCCGATGCAGCATTCGCTGTTGACGTCAAATGTACGGGGCCAATCGGTAATAGTGTTGCTGCCAATACAGCTGTCGTTACCAATCCGACGATCCAAACATTCCGTTTTTTCTTCTTCTCATGACCTTCAATTCGTTTCTTCAATCTACTCACGCTCCTATGTACCTTAGTATGGGGATGCTTTACTTGGTCAAGCTAGTCACTTCTCTTCATAACCAAAACCTAAATTTGTCATAATAATCAATATTCTACCATGTTGTACTAGGCTATTGGTATTATTTTTCGACCATCCCCATCACTTCAAGGCGTGCAACGCTCCTTCCATAGACCCACTTCATTCGCCTAAAACACAAAAAAAGGCCATGAATCCGCAGATTCATAGCCTTATGCTTTAAGGGTGTGGTCTTTCTTATGATATTGGAAAAATGAACTCACTCATAGAATAAACCATATCATTCCATTTGATCAACCTTTTTTTATTTCAGCCAGCTTTATTTTCCGTTCAATTCCTTATAGGACGCTTCGAGTTCCGTGATCAATTGATCACCACCGGCTTTTCTCCAGCTTGCGATTTCCTGCTCCCAACCTGCGTCATCGATTTTACCCATAATGTACTTGGTCTGCGCATCCCAGATCATCTGGTCCAGCTCCTGACCACGCTCGGTATAGATCGCCGAAGATAATGTAAGTGCCGGATTGGCAATGGCGTACTGCTCATTCTCACGCGCCATCTTTGTACCTTTCATACCAATGGGAACATCAACCAGTTCAGGCACATTATAACCCTCAATGCTTAACAAATTATCACGATATGGCTTCACTTCACGCTGATAAGCGTCAAAATCTTTGAGTTCGGTTTTCCCATCCGCAGTCTTGGTGTAGTGCACATCGAGCAATCCACGGAGCTGCAACGTGCTTAATTCCTCATCCATCAACTGGTCCAGGAACGTGAGAACTTGTTTCAATTGCTCCTCATCCGTAACGGATGCCTTCGGGATGACCAGCATTCCATAGTTTCCTGGCTCTCCGGCGATACGAATACCATCGGTTCCTTGGAACGGAGCCACATCAATCTCTCCGTCCGGAGCATTAGGCGTAAGCCGTTGCTGAGAGGACTTTCCGTTCTGGGCCACACCATTCAGCTTCATGCCAACCAGGCCCGAATCCATTTTTTTGTCCGCATCAGAAGGATCCAGCGCAGGGAAGTCACTATTAATTAATCCCTCGCTAAACAGTCGCTTGAAGAGCTTCATCGTATCCACATATTCGGTGGTCAGGAACTCCGGAGTCAATCTCCCAGCATCGTCCACACCCCATTTGTTAACGCCGCCAATACTTACAGCGATCCGCGTCAGCGGGGAAGAGACACCCTCATTATACTTTTTGAAGAGCAGTGCACCATACGTATCTTCCTTACCATTCCCGTCAGGGTCATCTTTACGAATAGAGCGCATCACTTCATACCAGTCATCCAGCGTTTTGGGTATGTCCAGCTTCAATGTATCGAACCAGTCTTTGCGATACACGATCGCAGTCCGTCCAATATCCCGGAAGTTTGGAATACCGTAAACCTTGCCTTCAATTTTGATATTGTTAAAATAAGCTTCGGATTGGGCAGACAGGTTTTTATAATCCTTCAAGTATGGCCCCAGTTCCCAGAACAATCCCGTTTTGGCGGCATTAAACGTTGTCGGTACATAATTCACACGCATAATGGTAGGCATCTCGCCTGAAGCAACCATAACGTTCACTTTATCATCAAAAGCAGACTGCGGAATCCACTGTACATTGACATCCGTATTCGTATATTCCTCAATCTTCTGCTCAATCCCGTTCTCCTTGGCCGGTATATCACCTACCTGCATTAAAGAGATGGAAATGGGAAGTTTACCTTCCCCTGCAGCAGGCGCTTTTTCTCCCCCGCAACCTGCAAGCAATCCAGCGGACATTGCACCAATTACAACGATTCCGCCTAAACGGGACATTGGACCTTTTGGACTCATGAACCATCTCTCCTTTTGGATAAGGTTATGTACACAGACCACTCCGATGACAGAACAACCTTCAGATCGCTGTTATCCCCAGATTTTTTGATTCCCTTCTAAACAAAGGGGAAAATCCGGGGATAAGCCTATGCTTCCGATGCAGCTTTCTTTCAGAAAGCTTTTAGGCGAACGCTTCGCTTCCTCAAGTTATTTCTGTCCTCTACGTTCTCATGTACATGTTAGTTGGACTTGTAAAGTTCAATCTCCACTCCCGCCAAAATGAACGGAGCGACCGACTTCGGATCATTGATCCGAATGGACTCGGTCACATAATACTCGTAGGACCCGTCACGATACGGGCTTCCTCCGAGACCGGCTCCGCCATTACACTGCGTCAAGGACAGCACGCCTTCACGGTCCGTTTGCAGCAGATGCTGTAGCAGACCCTGATATCCTTTTTCCGCAACCGCTTTGAACTTGCCACTCAGATATCCTTTACGTACACCTTTGCCCAATGCATAGACAAACATCGAGGTCCCAGAAGCCTCCAAATAGTTCCGCTCACGTCCCGGTTGATCCAACAAATGTGGCCATAGTCCGGTCTGCTGATCCTGCACATGCACTAGTGCGTTTGCTACCCGTTCGAAGATACCCACAATCTGCCCGCGCTGCGGATGATCTACGGGGAGGTGATCCAATGTATCCACAACCGCCATCACATACCAGCCCATCGCCCGACTCCAGACATGTGGAGAACATCCGGTCTCTCCAGAACTCCAGCGTTGCTCTTTGCTCTCATCCCAGGCATGGTACAAGAGACCGCTACGCGGATCACGTGTACGTTGCTCCACCAGCAAGAGCTGCAGAGCCGCCTTGTCAAACCACTTCTCTTCGCCTGTCACTGCGCCATACTGGGTCAGATATGGAGTGGCCATGTACAATCCATCCAGCCACATCTGGAAAGGGTAAATCTTTTTATGCCAGAATCCGCCTTCACTTGTGTGTGGCTGTCCCTTGAGCTGAGTCATAAGCAACTCCGCAGCTTTGCGATACTTTTCTTCTCCCGTTTTCTCATGCAGCAGGAACAACGATTTACCCTGATTGATCTGATCCAAATTATATTCCTCGATCGTATAGGATCGAATGGAGCCATCGTCCTGAACAAAATGATCCATCAGCTCACGGATGTAGTCAAAATACTTTTGCTCCCCCGTGTGTGTGTACAGCTCCTCCAGTGCTTTCAGCAGGCAGCCATTCTCATAATGCCAAGTGGAGTACAGCTCATGGTTGCGATAACTTTCCATGAACTGCTGTGCCATGCGCACCGATGTGAATTGCAGTGTTTCTTTCATGATCAAGCCTCCGCTTCCGGCTCTTTATTGAGCCTGTTTTTTGTAATCTTCGGCATATTCCTCACGAATCTTGTTTCCACCAGCATTGCCCCAATTCTCGATTTCCTTTTCCCAGCCACTTTGATCGATCTTGCCCATAATGTATTTGGTTTGTGCATCGGCAATCACCTGATCCAGATCCGCCCCGCGGTCACCATACGTTGGAGAATATAACGTCAGCGCAGGGTTTGGCACAGCATGCTCCGCCAGTTCCTTGGCAAGTGCCGTACCTTTTTCACCCAGTTCGGTATCCTTCAACTTCGGTACGTTATATCCTTCGACATAAGGCAGGTTGTCACGGTAAGGCTTCACTTCACGCTGGAATGCATCGAAGTCACTCATCTCCACCTGATCTTCGCCCACTTTGGTGTAATGTTTGTCTTCCATACCACGCATCAACAGGGTCGCCATCTCAGGGTCCATCAGTTTATCCAGGAAGGAGAGCAGGTTCTTGAGTTCTTCTTCCGATTTCACCGTTGATTTAGGGAATGCCAGAATTCCCGAGTTACCCGTCTGTCCTGCAACACGATCTCCGTTCGCTCCAAGCAAACCAGCGATGTCTACCACACCATCCGGATTGTTTTTGGACAAACGCTCTTGCTGACTTTTTCCGTTCTGAGCAACACCAACACGGATACCGACAACACCGGAATCATACTTTTTCTCCGCTTCCGTAGAGTCGAATACGGCAAAGTCTTGATTTAGCAATTTCTCATCGTACAAACGTTTCAGTAGATCCAGCACCTGCATATATTCCGGTGTCATGAATTCCGGCGTGAAGCTGCCATCATCCTCGACCTTCCACTTGTTAGGAGCACCAAAACTTACGCCAAGGCGCGTTGTGAAGGAGTATTGGTCCTCATTATATTTTTTGAAAAGCATCAGTCCAAACGTATTATCCTGACCGTCTCCATCCGGATCGGAGGTGGCCAGTGTTTTGATCGTTTCATACCATTCATCCGGTGTTGTTGGCACCTTAAGATTCAACTTCTCGAACCAGTCCTTGCGATAGATCACTGTAGCCCGCGCAATATCGGAGAATACCGGAACCCCGTAGATTTTGCCCTCTACCTTGATGTTGTCAAAAAAACGCTCGTTCTGTGCCGACAGATTTTTGTAGTCTTTCAGCAAAGGCCCCACTTCCCAGAACACGTCATTACGCATCGCGCTGGTCACCGTTGGGTTATATTGCACTTTCACAATTTTTGGCATATCGCTTGAAGCGATCATTACGTTAATTTTGTCATTATAGGCCGAAGCCGGAATCCACTGGATATCCAGTTTGGTATTGGTATACGCTTCAATCTTTTGCTGAACTTCATTGCCTTTGCTTGGCACATCACCCACCTGTGCAATGGCTATGGACACATTTTGTACGCCGCCCTCGGCAGCCTGACCCTCATCTGATCCGCATCCTGCCAGCAAACCTGTCACCAGTGCCAGTGTGCTCAAGACAGCTACGGCTTTCTTTTTTGTTGCTTTCATAACATGAAAACCTCCCTTTTTTATGCAGTCATATTGAACTGACTTTGAACCATGTGCCGACTCAACCTTTCACCGAACCCAGCATCACTCCTTTTGCAAAGTGCTTTTGCAGGAATGGATACACCAGCATAATCGGGATTGTGGAGAATACGATAACCGCCATGCGAATGGTAAGCGGCTGGATCTCGGTCTCTTCAATACTCGTGTCTCCGATTCGACTCTGTGCCAGAATGACTATCTCACGCAGCCAGACTTGAACAGGCCACTTCTCACTATCGTTGATATAGATAACAGCGCTGAAGAAACTGTTCCAGTGGGCCACCGCGTAAAAGAGTGAAAATGTCGCCATCGCTGGCATGGACAAAGGCAGAACAATCCGGAACAATACGCCGACATCGTTACATCCATCAATTTTGGCTGCATCCTCCAGTTCGTCGGGAATGGCCTGGAAGAAGTTTTTGAGTACGATCAAGTTAAATGCACTAATAGCGGTAGGCAGCATCAGCGACCATAACGTATCCGTCAGGTGCAAAGATTTCACGACAAAGTATGTTGGAATCATCCCGCCACTGAAGAGCATCGTGAACAATACACCCAGCAAAATTGGCTGGCGTCCACGCAAATATCTTCTGGAGAGCGGATATGCCATAAGTGATGTAAACAGCAGGTTGATGAAGGTACCAATCACCGTAATATAGACCGATACACCCAGACTGCGAATCAAGGTATCTGTAGAGAAAATGTAACGGTATGCGGCCAGAGAGAACTCTTTTGGAAAAAGAATGAATCCTCCCTTAGCCACTTCATGCGGACTGGTAAATGAGACAGCCAAAATATAAATGAACGGGATGACCGTTACGATACCAATCAACAGCAGCAAGCCGTGATTCACAAAATCAAAGATCCGGTTGCCCCACGTTTTATCCTGTTGCATCTTAATGTTCACTCCTGTCTGGTGAAGAACGTCTGCTCCCGAGAGTTAGTAGACGCCTTCCTCCCCGAATTTTTTGGCCAGCGTATTGGCACCAAGGACAAGTGCCAGCCCGACAACCGATTTGAACAATCCGACAGCAGCACTATAACTGTACTGTGCCTGTGTGAGCCCCTTCGTGTACACGTAGGTATCAAATACCTCGCCCACATCCCGGTTTGTCGGAGTCAGCATCAGGAAGATCTGTTCAAAGCCTGTATCCAGGAAGTTGCCCAGACGCAGAATGAGCAAAATCACGATCGTACTGCGAATGGCCGGCAACGTAATATGCCAGGTTTGGCGCCAACGATTGGCACCATCAATCCGTGCAGCTTCATAGAGCTGTGTATCAACACCGGAAAGCGCCGCCAGGAAGATAATTGTGCCCCAACCAACTTCTTTCCAGATGGATTGTCCAACAATCATGGTTCGGAACCAACCTGGTTCAAGCAGGAACGCCACTTTTTGTCCAGTCAGGTTATAGAGCAATTCATTAATCGCACCACCCTCGGTTGTGAACAGCATGTAGAACACACCGACAACAACAACCCAGGAAACAAAGTGTGGAACATAGACGAGCGTTTGTACAAATCGTTTGAAGCGTTCACGGCGGACCTCATTCATCATGAGTGCCAGTACAATCGGCAGTGGGAAAAAGAACACAATGTTGTAAATGGCAAGCAAAAACGTATTTCGAAACAATGTCCAGAACTGCGGTTCTCCGAAGAAACGCTGGAAATGTTTGAACCCTACCCAGTCACTCCCCAAGATGCCCTTGTAAGGCGTGTAATCCTGAAAAGCCATCGTGATGCCATACATGGGTATGTATTTGAAAATAACAAAGTAAAGCACACCCGGTATTAACATGATATACAGCCACCGGTTTTTGATAATGTCCCTCCACAGCAGGTTTTTGTCACTGCGGGTAGCGGGCCGTGTTCGTGCCGCCGTTTCGGCTTTCATATTGTCTTCCTCCCCACATTGGAAACGATTACAAAATATCACTTCCTGAATTCATGTCTTCATTGTGGAGGATAAACGAATGACTGGCTATCGTCTCGTTTTAGCCTTTTGTTTTTCCTTATGTAGCAAGACTTTAGCCCATTTCCCTCACAGAATCTAAAGGTGAAATGAACTGCTTTCAACCTCCATATTCCTGTCTTAACTTCATGGAGAAAAGCGGTCTTCTTTCTTCATCTGGACATGAAAAAGCCTGCCTGCCATGGCAGGCAGAGCAGGTTTGTCTTATCGCTGCTGCTCCCGGTACTTGCCGGGGGTTGTTCCTGTAATTTTGCGAAACGTACGGATAAATGCGGTTGGATTGGTATAGTTTAATTTCTCGGCAATCTCCGATATTTTAAGATTTGTCGTTTGCAGCCATGTCTTTGCTTTTTCCATACGATACTCTGCCAGATATTCCGTAAAATTAACTCCCGCTTCCTTCTTGAAAACCCGACTTAAGTAGACAGGATGGAAATTAAGCTCTGCGGCACAGGCTTCCAGCGACAATTCACGATCATAACGTTCCTCGATCAAACGAATCATACGTCTCGCAATATTCATGTATTGGGATTCTTCCTGCTCTCGCCAGAAACGGATGACGGGCAGGAACAGCCGTTTGCGGAACCAATTGGTCATCTCGTCCAATGTGGACAACTTGAGCAAATGTGCCATGGATGCTTTTTCACCCAGCACTTCGGCTACATCTCCGCCTTGCTCCTGCACAAGCTGATATACACGAGACAATAACTGAACCATAATGACGGGATATTCACTGAAATGAAGCTTCTTGTCTGCAAGAAGTCCCAAATATTGCTTAAAGTAGGCGTCTGTCTTCTCTTCATCTCCTTGCTTAAGCGCAGAAGCAAGCTGATCCTCAATCATGCGTAACTGGGTATACAACGCAGCTTCCATCTGACCACGTGGCTGTATATCCTCGTAATGTAAAATAATACGGCTGCCCAGACTAACCCGGCCTTGCAGTGCCTCTCGGCTCTCCTGAACCGCTCTTGGCGTATCTCCGATACAAGTATAAGAACGACTGATGCCGATACTTACGGGCAGATTCAGATAGGTCACGACACGTTCGCGAATCCAGTCTGCCTGGGTATGCATCCATTCCTTCAGCTTCACCTCATCCGTCAGTTCGGAGGCAAGAACGGTGACCTGAGCATCATCCAGCATGACCGGAGTGAACCGAACTGCTGAAGGAAGGAGCTCACCTACCATATTGTTGACAGCAAACAGCAACAGATCGCGATCCTGTTCCTCATATCGGGTCCCTTCCAAGGTATCGATCTGGAGCATGAGTACGCCAAGATTTGCCCACCCTGTCGGGAAATCGTACAATTCTCCCTGATATCTGAAATCCTCTTCCGAGATTTTGCCTGTGAGCAGTTTGGTCATAAAAAACTCTTGGAGGTGCACATGCTGCCCCTTCATCTGCTCACGCATCGTTTTCTCCGAGCTGAACAAGGTTGACAATTGCTCCTCAATATAGATAAATTCATCCTGACGGCGTCCTGACGGAGCAACTGGGGAATCCAACCCCTTCGTAAATTGCAGCAGTCTGGAGATCGGTGAGTACATCCGCCGACTGCCGTATATGGCGAACAATCCCGTTACACATAACATGACCAGTGTAGCGATACCGGTGACCAGTGCAATTTTCTGTGACTGGGCCGTAATCTGTCCAAGAGATACAACCGACACGTATAACCAGCCATTGAGCGGAGATTGCCTATAACTAACCGCCACTTGATTACCTTCCACCTCCGCACTGAAGAAACCCTCTGACTGGGCCGTCGTTTGTACCATTTCCTGAATTTCCTTATTCAGTGCGTCATATTTCCCGCCTTGCTGCATATCGTTCAGAAAATACTTCTGCTCCCGATCCAGAACGTACATATCTCCAGAATTCGTATTTCGGCTCAAGTAGGTACTCAGTTCCGTATCGGCGATATCAATCACAAGAAATCCCTTTGGTTTCACATTGGTTGGTATCATCGGGATTTTGAATACCATACTGACCACATTATCCGATGATATAAGGGTAGGTGCCTGTTCGGGTGTTAGTTCACCCATACCTGCTGACACAGGTACACTTTCTTTGGCTGAACTGGCATTCTGAGTGACCCAGAACAGGCTGTTGGTATAACTTAGGTAGGAGCCAATTCGGTCTCGAATACTGAAATCATCCAATTTGCCAAAAGAACGCGTCGAAACAACCCAATCTTCATCCAGATTAACCAGATAGGCTTGGTCAATGTTCGTAACCGCTTGCAAGTTGTTAAAACCAGATGTCAGATCACGAATCTCCTGAAACTCGCTGCTGTCTAGTGGTTTCTTCATCGCCTGTAGTACCAAGGGCGAATTAACATACTGGATGGATGATAATTGCAGGCTGCGCAGAACTTGTTCTACCCGCATTTGGGTTTGATGCAATATCTGAAGATTGCTTTCACGTACTTTCTGTTCAATGTCACGTGATGCAATCGTATACGAGACCGAACCAATAACAATGACCGGAAGGGCTCCGAGGATCAGGGTAAAACAGAGCAAACGCAGTAAATACTTAGGCAAGAAGAGCATCCTCCTTTATACGTGTGTTTATTAAAATAAATCGCTTTCATTGGATTATTTTACTATTGTTATTTTAAAACCCATTCTTATTCAAGTCCACTCATTTATTCTAAAGGTTGACTTCAAACCAATTTCCAGTTTATATTGGTTGCATATTCCTCAATCAAAGGAGAGATTTTTAATGTCGGTGAATGTTCTTAACTAACCAAGTTTCATATTCAGGAGTTTGGCCTTTCATTGCGCTTGTGCCCATATGGCATACGTGTATTTCATGATGCGCCAGATCCCTGTACTTAGTTAAGAACAGCGGATATCATAAATCGCCTCCGGGATTGTCATTGTCCGGGTCTATTTCCGCGCTGAGTTCAGCGCGGATTTTTTAATATAGACCTGTAGTGGACTTTGCTTTCCCATATGTTTAGGGCGGAGAATGACGTTTGTTCATTCTCCGCCCTTTTTGCGTTTTCCAGGAATATGTTTCAGCGCATCAACTGAAATTACAATTCAAATTCAAGGAGAGATTACGCATGAATGAAAACACATTAAACAGTCTGGGTTATCCACAAATTCAAAAAAACGTTGCAAACTGCGCCCTGTCTTACCTGGGCAAACGTTATGCGAGAGAACTAAAACCGATGGTAGATGCTCACCTTATTCAGATTCGCCTGGAAGAAACTGCAGAAGCGGCTGCGTTGATTCGCTTCGGGGCCAGTATTCCCCTCCCTTCACTCGACGGAATGGAAACCATTATGGATCTGCTTGGCACCGGTTATCTATTCAGTGAACGCGACTTCAGTCATCTCGCTCAGTTCCTGCGGAGCTGTGCACAACTCATGAAGTACATGGAGGGCAAATCTGGGGCCGCTCCCACCGTCAGTCGTTATGCAGCATCCATGATTCTGATCGAACCTTTGCTGAGTGAGATTGAGCGCTGCATCCATAGTGGACGCATTCAGGATCAGGCGAGCAAGGAACTCATTCGTATTCGTAAAAAAATAACGGTCAATGCGGAACGCATGAAACGAAAACTTGATTCTCTGGTGAGTAAACATCGCTCCATTATGCAGGAACATGTCATCAGCCAACGGGGAGGAAGAACGGTTCTGCCCATTAAGAAAGAGTTCCGTAAACAGGTGAAAGGCAGTGTACTGGATGAATCCGGGAGCGGGCAAACCGTATATATCGAACCTGTTGAATTAGTAAGTTTACAGATGGAATTGGCCGCTCTACAAGCGGAGGAGTCCCGAGAGGAGATGAGAATTCTCGGTGATTTAACCTCCCTGGCCGAATCGTATAACCGTGAAATCGCCCTGAACACCGAAACGGTAGGTGTATTGGACTTCCTGTTTGCCAAAGCCAAATATGCGGCCACCATGGACGGACGTACCGTTCGAGTCAATACTCAGGGCCACATTAGCCTTCAACGTGCACGTCATCCGTTCATGGGTTCTTCCATGGTCCCCCTTGATTTTGCAATCGGCAAAACGTACTCGTCGCTCATTATAACGGGCCCGAATACAGGGGGTAAAACGGTCGCACTCAAAACACTTGGTTTGTTAACCCTGATGATGCAATCGGGTTTGCTTATTCCGGTGGAGGAAGGTGGCGAGATGGCTGTTTATAACGAGGTAGCAGTTGATATTGGTGACGGGCAGAGTTTGGAACAAGCACTCAGTACATTCTCTGCACACATTCGCAATATGATTGGCATACTGGAACAGGCCAATGCGTCAACTCTGGTGCTCATTGATGAGATGGCTTCCGGCACAGATCCCGGTGAAGGTGTTGGACTATCCATCGCCATGCTGGAGGAACTTCACAGCCGCGGAGCAACCGTTGTAGCGACAACACATTTTGGTGAAATTAAACATTTTGCAGCTGCCACGCCAGGATTCGAAAATGCCCGTATGGAATTTGACACCGTTTCTCTCCAGCCGCTGTATCGATTACGTATCGGAGAAGCTGGTGAGAGCTATGCTTATTCCATCGCATTAAAGCTGGGCATGCCACAGCGAATTATCGAGCGATCCAAGTCCCTGTCCAATCAAAGTATTTCAAGAGATCGTACATTCGTGTTCACATCACCTCCTTTGGAAAATCCGGCCCTGACGCCTGATCGTTCCGTTGCAGAAGCAGACGGCCCAGCAGAGTTATCCAAGCGGAACCAGTCGAAACAGTCAAAGGATTCAATCGGTCCCCACAAAAAGACAACAACTAGAGAGTCGGATTCTCCTGCTCCTGCCAAAACTTTTCGCAAAGGGGATCGGGTGTATGCGGCCTATCTTAATCAGTCGGGCATCGTCTGTGATGTGGAGGATAGCCGTGGAAATATCAGGGTCATGCTGCGAGGACGCAAAGTCAAAATCCATAAGAAACGCCTGACCCTGCATATATCAGCCGATGAGCTTTATCCGGGTGACGATTATGACTTGGACATTGTGCTAGAAACAAAGGAAAATCGAAAGAAGCGTAAGTTGATGGGACGCAAACATGTGGAAGGCCTACAGATCGAATTACCGCCTGAAGAATAGCCGATGGGAGAAACAGATGTGGTGAACTGGAAGTCATATATACAGAGCGAAATCCATAATCACCGGCACATTTCTGTTATACTGGGGACCAGTATGTTTAACTTCAGCTCGTAGCTATTGCACAGGGAGGGAAGAACTGAATGTCTGCAGAACAAGACGATCAAGAGCACATCCATATCGATGTTCTTGTCTGCCCATTATGCGGGGAAGCTAATCGCTGTTCCTATGCCGCAGGACATCCTCATTCGGAATGCTGGTGTAACCGGGCTACTTTCCCCGAGGGTGTGTTTGACCGCATTCCGCCAGAGCAGCGCCGAAAATCGTGCATATGTCAACGCTGTTTGGACGAATATGCCGATAAAAGCCAACAAAAAGAAGAGCCACACAGTTAACAACTGTATGGCTCTTCTTCATTATGCCTCATCTATACTGTTAGCTGGCTGCTACTGTTCTTACATTTGGTTATACTGGGCAACAGCCTGTTCAAGCACCGGATGATGCTCATCCATGGACGTATAATGATGCAGTGCAGCTGTAATCCCCTTCTGGCGGATCATGTTCTGCAGTTCAACTGCTTCCGGATCATCGGAGACATCGAACTTGCAGGCTGCTGCCATACCCATAGCCAGATAAGTCGTATCAGTTCCATCCGCATATGCCTGAAGGGCCGGGCGAACCAGACGATCATTTTGAGACAACTTGCGCAGCGGGGAACGACCTACTCGAGTAACCTCATCGGTAAGATACGGGTTGACAAACCGTCCCAATATTTTGACAATATACTGCTCATGTTCTTCCGGGTTGAATGCAAACCGTTTCACCAGAACTTTTCCGGTTTCCTGCAAAGCACCGTATACAATCGATTTCACCTTCTCGTCGGCAATAGCCTTCTGAATCGTGTCATACCCGTGCACATTACCTATATAAGCTGCAACGCAGTGTCCTGTATTAACAGTGAACAACTTCCGTTCGATATACGGCTCCAGATCATCGACATATAGAATGCCCTCAACCGGTTTGAATGCAGGAGCCATCTGGGAACGATCCACCACCCACTCGTAAAAAGGCTCCACCTGTACATGCAACGGGTCTTCATGATGCTGAATAGGCACTATCCGGTCTACGGCTGAATCTGGAAAATAAACGTATTGATCCGCAAGGGAACGTACCTTTTCATCAAGCAGAGCATATACATGCTCTTTCAACTGTGTACTGGCTCCAATGGCGTTCTCGCAAGCGATAATGTGAAGCGGGTTTTGAGCAGGACCGGAATTTAATCTTTTCTCAAGTCCTTTCGCAATACCTGGTGCAATATGTTTCAGCACACCCACGCCCACTGCAGTTGTAATCAGATCCGCTTCCACAACGGTTTGGGCAACCGTCTCCAGTTGGGTTCCATCGATTGCATTTACACCTGTGACGGTCTCCTGATCCTTGCTCTCGTTAGCCAGTTCCACCGTATATTGCCCCCGTTGCTGAAGAGCGGTTACCAAGGTCTGATTCACGTCGGAGAAAACCACCTCATAGCCCGCACGGGAGAGGATCAATCCGATAAACCCGCGTCCAATGTTACCTGCGCCAAAGTGTAGGGCTTTCATAGCTCCATTTCACTTTCCAGAATTGCGATAACTTCTTGGGCTGTTTTGGCTAGACGCAGGGCCTCCATGTTCTCATCCTCAGCACAGATCACCGCGATGCTAGTCAGGATCTCCATATGTTCCCCGCCTTGAGCCGCGATACCAATGACCATATAAGCCTTTTCTTCGCCAAAATCAACACCTTGAGGATACTGAATGACAGAGATACCTGTGGATAAAATAAAAGCTTTTGATTCCTTCGTACCGTGTGGAATAGCCAGGCCGTTCCCTACATAGGTCGAGACAATCTCTTCACGCTCAATCATCTTTTCAATGTAATCAGCGGTAATATGTCCCGCATCCTTCAAAATCTGTCCTGCCATACGAATCGCTTCGTATTTGTCCTGAGCCGTCGCGTTCATGATGACTTTATCTGTTGTTAACATACTCATAATGGTTGACCTCCAATTTCGGTTTTACTGCGATAAAATCCAACAAGTTCCTGGGACAGGTAATGAATGAGTTCATCCCTGATTCCTTTTTCCAGCAATGTAATCATTTCTTCCTGCAATAACAGGGCGCTGATCTCACTGAGAACCTCCAGGCTTTCCTTGGATAATTCTCTGGGACCAAGCATCAAGAGGACATGGGTAACTCCAGCCGGATCATCCGGTGTACGAAGGAGTGGCTCAGTGAGCTGAAACAAGCTAATGGACGGCCTATAAATTCCCTCACTGCGTGTATGAAACAGCGCAAGTCTTGTGCCGGGAATCTTCTGACTCCCCACTGCCTCACGTGCCTCCAACCGTTTCGCGATCTCCCCCGGTTCCTTCAACACACCAGTTCCATGGAGTACGTTGCACATCGCATACACCGTTTTATAGAATCCGATATCCTGGTTATCCAGCGGATAAACCTGAAACTTACCAATAATTCGGACGATTTCAACTAAAATAGCTTCCATTCCATCCGGGTCAGAGTAATGACTTGTCGTCTGAACCTCTGCTTCACGGGGCTTATTATGCTGTCGTTGTAATGTTGTTGTTCGGATAAAATGACGCAGACGTTCGCTCTCTTCCGCGGTAAGCAGTGGACTCACTTTGTAATACTGATGCTCATCCATCGGTAGATCAACAGTGGATAAGACCAGATCATATTGATCTGTAGGTATCCGGGCAGCCTCGTACCAGGACACGCTATCCATGATCCGAATCTCGGGAATCTCCTTGGATAATCGGCTGGAAAGCATGCGTGATGATCCAATTCCGCTTGTACACACGATGATCGCCCTGATCTCCCGTTTCAATGCACGTAACCTCTCGATGGAAGCTCCAAAGTGCATAACCAAGAAACCAATCTCCTCATCGGGAACGTCTGTGCCTGGCCAAGCTTGCCCCACAGATTTTTTGACATCTTCAAAAAGTGAATCATAATCCTTGCGAATCTGCTGCAAAAGCGGATTACGAATCATCTGTTGTCCTTCAATTCGCTCCATTACAGGTTGCATGTGACCAAGCAAACCTTCACGAAGCAAACGATCCTCATGAAAGGCGTAATGCGTTCTCGCCTGCATCTGATCAATCAGTGAATGTACCCTGTCCAGTAAAATCAAGTCGTCTATTGGCAACAGCCGCGAAGAGTGAATCCGCTGCTCTGTCTCAATTAATAGTCTATGAAAATAAGCTTGCTCATCTTGGGAGAATGTCAGCCCCAGCTGGGTGGATAACACACCACACAAGCGGGAAGCCATATAAGGTGGAACCTTCATTTCATCCTGCTCTGCGACTTCATCTACCTTGTTCACCAGGGGAGGTATACGGCCAATGCCAAAGCCTTTACGAATCCGTACAACCGCTACGGATAATTGAATCAGCAACTTCATGTATTGGCGTTCCGGGATGTTCTCCAGCCATTCGATATCTGGTTGCCATAACGCATTCTCGACCGTAAGCACATCACCGTGCCCAATCATATCCAACAGTTTTTGGTTTACGATGGAGCCTCCCTGTTCTGGCTGTCTTCCGAATAGGTCGGACTCATCCAGAAATTCGAGAGCAAGTGCAGCTATGGCTGTGCGATGAATCGTCTCACTTCCGTTAATCTTGACGCCATATCCACGTCTGCGAACCAGCTTCAGTCCCGCCTGACGAATTCGTGACTCCAGATCGTCCAGATCAGTGGTTACGGTGGATACGGTCACTTTCAGATCCGAAGCCAAGGCGAGTAACTTTACAGGCTCCGGTTCATCCAGCAGGATGCAAAGCATGAAGAGCTTACGCTCTTCCGGCGTAAACTCTACATATTCTTTACCCTCTAGTTGATGGCGCAATACAGCCAGATCATCGGAACCGGCATCAATTCGGATACCGGTTCCTGATTTTTTTTCCAGCTTCATGCCCAAAGGTTCAAGCCATTGTTCAATCATTTGCAGCTCCCGGTGAACTGTTCGGGTACTGACCTTAACTTCAACGGCGATTTCGCCGGCAGTGACTTCATGTGGATGCTCCAGCAGAAACTCCACGATTTCACGTTGTCTTTTGGTAATACTCATATCTCAGCCTCCGGCTCAGGGAAAACGAATGCGTGCAATTACTTTAGACGTTCAACGAGCGCATCGTATTCCGGGCTTTTTAGGAAGTTGTCGATGGATATATGTTCTGCGTTCGGCGCAACGGAGCGGGCACGATCGGTTAATATTTGTTGTGTGATGACCACATCTGCATCCGGCGGGATATCACTGATAGCCGTATTGGTCACCGTAACGTCAATCCCCTCTGCCTTCATCTTCTTGCGCAGAATGGAAGCACCCATGGCACTCGACCCCATGCCTGCATCACAGGAGAAGACAATTTTCTTCACGTCTGTTTTGACTGTAGAAGAAGCCATATCTGCGGCTCTGTCTGCTTCACGATGATTAGCCGTAATGCCAGCGTTTGGCACGGTTCCTTGACTCTTCATGTCTTTCATCCGACTGGATGCGGACTCCAGATCTTCGTCCTTTTGTTTACCCGTTTTCAGCAACACTGCTGCTACCAGGAAGGAAACGACGGCTGCTACAAGCACCCCTGCAAGCATTGGCAGGTATCCACCTTTCGGTGTTAAGAGGAAATACGCGATAATACTACCCGGTGATGGTGCTGAAACAAGTCCTGCTCCGGTGAGCATAAATGTTAATGTACCTGCGACGCCACCCGCAATTGCGGCAAGAATCAGAATCGGTCTCATCAAAATGTAAGGGAAGTAGATCTCATGAATTCCCCCGAAGAAATGAATGATAACGGCACCTGGTGCAGAAGATTTGGCCATTCCGCGTCCGAAGAAACAGTAAGCAAGCAAGATACCAAGTCCCGGACCCGGGTTCGATTCAAGCATGTATAATACGGATTGCCCTAACTCTCTCGCTTGATCTGTTGCAATTGGTGTCAGAATCCCGTGGTTGATTGCATTGTTCAGGAACAATACTTTACCTGGTTCAATGATTAGGTTGACCAGCGGCAGCAAACCAAGATTCATTAAGCCTTGTACCCCGGCAGATAATACTTTGCTAATTGCTTCTACAGCAGGCCCGATGCCCAGTAGCGCAAAAATCCCCAAGATCCCGCCAATAATACCGGCTGAAAAGTTGTTAACCAGCATTTCAAATCCAGCTCTAACTTTACCTTCGATCGATTTATCAAACTTTTTGATGATCCATGCTGCCAGTGGTCCGGCAATCATGGCACCTAGGAACATCGGGATATCACTACCCACGATGACCCCGATGGTCATAATGGCACCCACGACACCACCACGCTGACCATGCACCATCGTACCCCCGGTGTAACCAATTAACAGTGGCAGCAAATATTTGATCATCGGATCGACTAGCTGCGCAAGCGTCTCGTTAGGGAACCAGCCTGTTGGAATGAACAGAGCCGTAATTAATCCCCAGGCAATAAACGCTCCCATATTCGGCATGACCATACCACTCAGGAATCGGCCAAAACGCTGAACACCTACCCGTAGCCCACCTTTGGAATTGGACGATTGGTCCAAATTACTCATTGTATTATCCTCCTTGGATCAAGTCATTATGATTTATGAAAGGGGTATCATTTCTCCCCTGCTGTAATCCTAAGCGAGAATGCTCTCCTGTTCAATGAAATGAAAGCGTACTTTCGTCATGAACAATGATGACAACATTAGGTTATGTAATCGTTTTAATTGATGCATAATGGCTGAACCCATTGGTACACAAGGCTTTTCTTGCCTATGACTTTTATCATTTCCAAAATCAATTTCTAACCTATAGCTTGGTCTAATCAGGCGATTCACATCCACAATCTGCTTCAATCCGCATTGGAAACCATTCTCGGAAAGCACAAAAAACCTGTGCAAGCCTCAGGCTCACACAGGTCGAAACAATATGAAGCACATCTCATTTTGTTTATAAAATGTATGTTAATAAGTACAAGTTCGTTGATACTATTCTTCCGTATGTTTACGATACGCGTCTGCATTCATCAATGTAGACAATGCTGCTGTCAGATCTCCCTCAACACGGATTTCAATCATCCAGCCTTCCTCGTATGGAGAGCTGTTGACAAGTTCAGGGGAGTCCTGCAACGAATCATTCACTGCAATAATTGAACCAGTGACGGGAGAAAACAAGTCCGAAACCGTTTTGACCGATTCGATCGTTCCAATGCTGTCCTCTGCTTTTACATTGGTTTCAAGGTCAGGCAATTCCACAAACACAATGTCACCCAGCTGATGCTGCGCGAACTCGGTAATGCCAATACGTACAGTATCCTCCCCTACGGTTTGCACCCATTCGTGCTCTTCACTGTACAGGAAATCACTTTTCAATTCGCTCATCGATATCCGCCTCGCTTTTCATTAAATGAGTGCATGCGTTCTTTGACCTTAACCTTTTTCCCAGAACATAGCGTATGATATTTTTGATTCAAATGTCAAGATACCTCACAATTTATTTATTGATCACCTCTAAATCCTGTAACCCGATTACACTCTTTCTTCATATACTGGTGAATATTAGAATAGTAAGCGCAGTCTTTTTAAATACACGAACAATAACATTTAAGATAAATTAAATATTCGGTTTTTAGTTATGATCTATGACATCGTTCTTGACATCGGCAGTGGATTCACGTTTTAATGAGAGGAGTAAATGTGTTTATTGGACTATGTTATACCCGCGGATGAATGTAAAGGGAGAGATTACCCGTGACACCCGATTCGGGATGTACATGAGGTAACGCCGAAGGAGTAAACCACCGATAAGCGGGGGTGAATCTCTCAGGCAAAAGGACTTTTACGGGACGCAACTCTGGAGAGCATCTATTCGCCCTGAGCGGGCGTTATGATCACCCAAGGGGAAACCTGCTGCACAAGGCAGCGGGGTAACTCTCAGGTACAAGGGACAGAGCCTTAGAATACAGCGTGCTACTTGGCATGCCGATTCTTTGGCCTGTCCTTTTCCTTTTTCCCAAAAAACGAAAAACAGGATTCAGATCGGCGCTGCCATAGCTGCCTTACCATACTTATGTGATGAAAATATCTAGCGGAAAAATGTAAAAATACCCTGGTTCATTGATCCACGATTGTATATCCGGCCGGTTGACGGCCCATGACGAGGTGATTTGATGTCCGATTTGCTTAGAACACCACTCTTCCCACTGTATCAGCAATACGAAGGCGTACGGTGCATTGATTTTGGAGGCTGGGAGCTTCCGGTACAATTTAGCGGAATCCAGAAAGAACATGAAGCGGTGCGTGAGCGTGCTGGACTGTTTGATGTATCCCATATGGGCGAATTCACAGTACAGGGTGAGCAGGCTGAAGTTTTTTTGCAACAAATGATGACCAATGATGTGACCACGCTCGTTCCGGGTCAAGCCCAGTACACCCTGATGTGTTACCCAGATGGCGGTGTGGTGGATGATCTGCTCGTGTATAAGCTGGAAGATCAGCATTATATGCTCGTCGTTAACGCCTCCAATATCGACAAGGATTGGGCATGGCTGCAAGAGCACTTGATCCCTGGCGTGAGCATGACCAACGATTCGGAGCAGACGGCGCTGCTCGCCTTGCAAGGACCACTGGCTGTAGACATTATCGGGAAAGTTACAGATACGGATGTATCCTCGATTGAGCCTTTCCGTTTTGTACAGCAGGCAGAGGTATGCGGCGTTAAATTACTGTTGTCCCGTACCGGTTATACCGGTGAGGACGGCTTTGAACTATATGTACCTGCGGACCAAGCCGCTGCGGTGTGGAATGGATTAATGCAAGCCGGTGAAGGTCACGGACTCGTACCAACCGGACTTGGTGCCCGGGATACACTGCGCTTTGAAGCAAGGCTCCCCCTGTATGGACAGGAATTGTCGGCAACCATCTCTCCGCTCGAAGCTGGCGTAGGCATGTTTGTGAAGCTGAATGCGGGACCTTTTATCGGACACGAAGCCTTGTTACAGCAAAAAAATGACGGGCCTGCCCGCAAATTGGTCGGCATCGAAGTGCTGGAGCGCGGTATTCCCCGCCCTCATTATCCGATTTACGCCGAAGGCGTACAGATTGGCGAAGTTACTACAGGCACACAATCACCTACATTGAAGCGTAATCTGGGGCTTGCTCTCATCGACAGTAAATACGCTGCGCTGGGAACCCCGCTTGAGATTGAGATCCGCGGCAAGAAACTAAAAGCCGAGGTCGTGAAGACCCCTTTTCATAAACGGACACGTACGTCAAAGACACCTACTCAAGGAGCTGATCAAGCATGAGCAAGCACCGTTACATTCCCATGACTGAGCAAGATCAGAGCGCCATGCTCGCAACCATCGGTGTGGATACGCTGGAGGATCTGTTTCAGGACATTCCAAAAGAGATTCGTTATCAGGGAGAGCTGCCCGTATCCTCCAAACTCGATGAATATGCGCTGACACGTCACATGTCCAAACAAGCTGGTGCCAACGCCAATTTCGAAACACACTCTAGCTTCCTCGGCGCAGGCATATATGATCATCATGTTCCTTCCGTCATCAATCATGTCATTTCCCGTTCCGAGTTCTACACTGCCTACACACCTTATCAGCCTGAGATCAGCCAAGGTGAACTACAGGCCATTTTCGAATTTCAATCCTACATCTGTGAATTAACAGGTATGGCTGTAGCCAATGCCAGCATGTATGACGGCGCAACTGCCTTTGCAGAAGCAGGTAATCTGGCCGCAGCAGCAACGCGTCGCAAACAGCTTATCGTATCCCGTACCGTTCATCCGGAAGCCCGTCAGGTATTGCAGGCGTATGCGCATGGATTGAGCCTCGAAATTGTCGAGATTGGTTATAAGGATGGCGTCACTGATTGGGATGCCCTGCAAGCTGCCATATCGGACGATACCGCTGCTGTCATGATCCAGAGTCCAAACTTCTTTGGTGCTGTGGAAAATGTAAAACAAGCGGCTGACCTCGTGCATGCGCACAAAGGCCTGCTCGTTGTAAGTGCTAACCCGCTATCGCTGGGTCTGCTGGAAGCCCCAGGCAAGCTGGGTGCCGACATCGTTGTTGGCGATGCGCAGCCCCTCGGTATCGCCGCTTCACTCGGCGGCCCGACATGCGGATATTTCGCCGTATCCCAGCCTCATATGCGCCGAATTCCTGGCCGAATTGTAGGCCAGACAACCGATCGCAATGGCAAACGTGGATTTGTACTCACACTGCAAGCACGTGAGCAGCATATCCGCCGCGAAAAGGCGACCTCCAACATCTGTTCCAACCAAGCTTTGCTTGCACTCAGCGCATCTGTGTACATGTCCATCATGGGTAAACAGGGCATGATCGATGTCGCGGATCTGAATTTGCAAAAGAGTCATTACACCCTGAATACATTAACTGCAATTCCTGGAGTTGGCCTTACTTTTAATGCACCAACATTTAATGAGTTTGTGATTAAACTTCCTGAAGGAACAGACGTGGATGCTCTTCAGTTGAAACTGCTGGATGCAGGCTTTATTGGTGGCTACGAACTCGGACGTGATTATCCGGAGCTTGCCGGACATATGCTGATTGCTGTTACGGAACGGCGCACTAAGGAAGAGATTGACGAATTCGCACGAGCATTGGAGGGATCACTGTGACTCAGGAAACGACGACGACAACGACAACATCGGTACAAGGACAATCGGTAACAGGTACCTCTTTCTCCACTTTGCCTCAATCTGAGACAGATACAACATTCAGTGCACAGACCTTATCTCCTGCTCCGGAACAATCATTGATTTTTGAACTCAGCAGCCCTGGACGTGTCGCTTATTCCTTGCCAGAATGTGATGTTCCTCGTCAGGCTGCCGATACGTTGATTCCCCGGGAAATGCTCCGTTCGGAAGCAGCAGCACTGCCGGAAGTGTTCGAGGTAGATGTTATTCGACACTATACTGCGTTGTCCCGCCGGAACTTCGGCGTAGATAACGGATTCTATCCACTGGGCTCTTGTACGATGAAATACAATCCAAAGATTAATGAGGATGTTGCACGTTATAACGGTTTTGCCAAAATCCATCCGTACCAGCATGAATCCAGCATTCAAGGTGCACTTGAATTGTTATATACGTTGCAAAACGACCTTGCAGGTCTGACAGGCATGGACGCTGTGACCTTGCAACCAGCCGCTGGTGCCCATGGAGAATGGACTGGACTCATGATGATTCGTGCCTACCACGAAGGTCGTGGCGAACAACGTACCAAAGTCATCGTGCCCGATTCATCTCACGGGACCAACCCGGCAAGCGCAACCGTTGCAGGATTTGAAACTGTGACGATTCCATCCCGCGCAGACGGACTGGTCGATCTGGACGCACTCCGTGCAGCCGTCGGTTCCGATACGGCAGCCTTGATGCTGACAAACCCGAATACACTTGGTTTGTTCGAGAAAGATATTCAGGAGATTGCATCCATCGTACATCAGGCTGGTGGCTTGCTTTATTACGATGGAGCGAACTCCAATGCCATTATGGGCATTACCCGGCCAGGTGATATGGGCTTTGACGTGGTGCATCTGAACTTGCACAAAACGATGAGCACGCCTCATGGCGGTGGTGGACCTGGCGCCGGACCAGTCGGTGTGAAGAGCCGTTTGATCCCGTTCCTGCCTAAACCGATGGTGATCAAGAATGATGATGGTGTATATTCACTGGACCGTGAAGGCGATCAATCCATTGGCCGGGTGAAAGCATACTACGGCAACTTCGGTATTCTGGTACGCGCGTATGCCTACATTCGTACCTATGGACCGGAAGGTTTGCGCCGTGTCTCTGAATGTGCGGTACTGAATGCCAACTATATGATGGCCCGTCTCGCACCTTACTACGAGATTCCATATCCAGGTGTATGCAAACATGAATTCGTTATGTCTGGTCGGGGATTGAAACAATATGGTGTGCGTACACTGGATGTTGCCAAACGATTGCTTGATTTTGGATATCACCCGCCTACAGTGTACTTCCCGCTCAACGTGGAGGAATGCATCATGATCGAACCGACAGAAACCGAAAGCAAAGAAACGCTGGATGGGTTCATCGATACGATGATACGGATTGCCAAAGAAGCGGAAGAGACACCTGAGTTGGTACTGAACGCACCTTATGGTACACCGGTCACTCGTCTTGATGAGACTACCGCAGCCCGCAAACCTGTACTGAACTGCGCTTGCAGTTAATTAAATCATTGTTAATACGAAAGCTCTTGCTGAGGTTCCAATCAGCAAGAGCTTTTTATGTTGCCTTCCCGGTCTACTTATGCCACTCTTACAGCTCACCATCCTCCTGCTAGAGCGTGTCTCAAACGCAGGCAAGTTATGCTCCGATGTATACCAGTGTCCGAATCACATGTCCTGTTTATAACAAAAAAAGCCGATATCCACAATGAATCGCGGATACCGGCAAAATCGCTGCATCAATGCAGCTCATTATCGGAAAAAGAAAAACCTCAAATCCGGAGGAAACCCCGGCAAAATTACGCTTTAATGCTTTGAACCAATTCAACGACTTGTTCAGCCGTTTGCATATCCAGAGCTTTAGCAGCCAGTTCCTGCATATCAGCACGGGAAAGTTTGGTGATCTGACTACGAGCTGGCAGAATGGATGTTGCGCTCATGCTGAACTCATCCAATCCAAGACCAAGCAACAATGGAATTGCTGTTTCGTCTCCTGCCATCTCACCACACATGCCAACCCATTTGCCTTCACGATGCGCTGCATCGATAACCATTTTAACCAAACGCAAAATGGCTGGGTTGTAAGGCTGGTACAGATAAGCCACTCGTTCGTTCATACGGTCAGCAGCCATTGTGTATTGAATCAGATCGTTCGTTCCGATACTGAAGAAATCCACTTCTTTGGCAAACTGATCCGCCAGAACTGCAGTCGAAGGAATTTCGACCATGATTCCAAGTTGAATGCTGTCAGAAACAGCAATACCTTCAGCAACCAGCTTCTCTTTCTCTTCGAGCAAGACAGCTTTTGCTTCACGGAATTCACCAAGTGTTGCGATCATTGGGAACATGACACGCAGGTTTCCATGTACGCTTGCACGCAGCAATGCACGCAATTGTGTACGGAAGATATCCAGACGGTCCAGACACAGACGAACTGCGCGGAAGCCGAGGAATGGATTCATTTCTTTTGGCAGATCCAGGTATGGAAGCTCTTTGTCTCCACCGATGTCGAGTGTACGAACAACGACAGGTTTGCCTTCCATTTTTTCCAGTACCGCTTTGTAAGCATTATACTGAATGTCTTCAGAAGGAAGCTTGTCTCTGCCCATGTACAGGAACTCGGTACGGTACAGGCCTACAGCCTCGCCGCCATTCTCCAGAACACCCGTTACATCATTTGGTGTACCAATGTTGGCTGCAAGTTCAACATGAACGTTGTCCACCGTTACCGTTGGCTCGTCACGAAGTTTTCTCCACTCTGCACGTTGTGCATCATACTGTTCCTGTTTGGCACGGTATTCAGCAATAACTTCATCAGTAGGGTTAACCAGTACGTGACCATCCAAACCGTCAACAATAATCATATCGCCTTGTTTCGCTTGAGCCAAGATGTCCTTGGTTCCAACAACAGCTGGAATTTCAAGAGAGCGCGCCATGATCGCCGAGTGAGAAGTACGTCCACCAATGTTAGTTGCAAAACCTTTAACAAATTGGCGGTTCAATTGAGCCGTGTCGGAAGGTGTTAGATCCTCCGCAAGCACAATCACTTCTTCATTGATCTCAGCTGGACTCATGAAGTCGATACCAAGCAAGTGATTTAGCACACGTTTGGTAACGTCACGCATATCTGCAGCACGTTCCTGCAGGTAAGCACTCTTCATGTTCTCAAACATGGAGATAAATTGTGATGCCGTTTCGTTCAAAGCAAATTCTGCATTGATCATGTCATCTGCAATTCTAGCTTTAACCGGATCAATCAGTTCCGGGTCATTCAAAATGAGCAAATGCGAAGCAAAAATCTCTGCTTTTTTCTCGCCAAGCTCTTGTAAAGTACGCTCTTTGATCGCCTCAAGCTCAGCCTGGGATTTACCCAGAGCTGAGTCGAGTTTTGCGATCTCTGCGTCAACGTCGTTAATTTGGCGTTTTTCTACAGAGTAATCAGGATGCTCCAAGATAAACGCCTTGGCGATAGCAATACCCGCCGAAGCCGCGATCCCGGAGACATTAAGCATTAATTTCGCCCAACCCTTCGTTAACCATAACGTCAGTCAAAGCTTGAAGAGCTTCAGCTTCGCCTTCGCCTTCAACGATGATGCTGATGGTGTCGCCTTGTTCCAATCCGAGGGAAAGAACACCCAGAATGGATTTCAAAGTTACTTTTTTACCGTTAGCTTCTGCAAAGGATTCTGCACCTTTGAATTTGTTTGCTGTATTAACCAGGGCTGTCGCCGGACGTGCGTGGATACCATCTTCGTCTGTAATTCTGAATGTTTGTTGCATTACAATCATCTCACTTTCAGTAGTTTGGTTTAGGCATTGCATATATTTACACTTGCTTGCCATCGTCGTAACACTTCTTATTTTATCTCAATGATTGGCTGTTCGCCAACTTTCAGCACTCCACTCTTCTTCAGAGTTACTGTGGAGCCCTCTGGCAGGTTAGTGAAAATAACTGGTGAAATGATCGAAGGAGCGTTTGCTTTGACATACTCCAGATCCACTTCCATAATCGGCTGACCTGCCGATACCAGATCACCTTCCTGTACCAGTACGTTAAAGCCTTGACCTTTCAGCTTCACCGTATTAACACCTATATGAACAAGCACTTCCTTGCCACCATCGGACATGATGCCCACGGCATGTTTGCTTGGAAATACATTAAACACTTTACCATACACAGGAGAAGTTATCGTACCATCATGTGGCAAAATTGCGAACCCATCACCTGTCATTTTCTCAGCAAAGACCGGATCAGGTACGTTTGTAATGTCCAGCAATTCACCATTGACTGGCATAACGATATCCTCAGCAACGATGCGCTCGCCTTGCTCACCTTGTGCCTTCTCCTCTTCTGGAGTTGGTTTGGCAGCTGCTGGCGTTGGTGCTGGTGTTCGTCCTGCAATAATATCCTGCATCTGAGATTTGATCGTGTCGGAACGTGTTCCGAAGATGGCTTGAACATTATTACCCACTTCAAGTACACCAGATGCACCCAATTGTTTCAAACGATCTTTTTTCACATTGGATTTCTCATTAACTTCAATCCGCAAACGAGTAATACAAGCGTCCAGATGTTTGATATTCTCTTTGCCACCAAAGGCTTCGAGAATGTTATGGGGCAGGTCATCCGTTGAACCAGAGCCTCCGCCAGATTCGGTTTCAGGCGTTGCATCCTCTCGTCCAGGTGTTTTGAGATTGAATTTGCGAATGATAAGCCGGAAACCGAAGTAATAGATCACCGCAAGAATCAATCCGACAATAATCACGTCCCACCAAGGTGTACGGTTCGGAATAATCCCGAAGATCAGGAAGTCAATGAACCCACCGGAGAAGGTCATACCGATCTTGACACCCAGAATTTGCATGGTCATGAAAGACAAACCTGCAAAGATACAGTGTACTGCAAACAGGATTGGTGCTACAAACAGGAACGAGAATTCAAGTGGTTCTGTTATACCTGTCAGGAACGAGGTCAGCGCAGCTGAACCCATGATACCTGCAACATATTTTTTGTGTTCCGGTCTTGCTTCATGGTACATCGCAAGTGCGGCCGCTGGCAAACCAAACATCATGAACGGGAATTTACCAACTTGGAATGTTCCTGCTGTGAGAGCAACGCCATCACGTAACTGGCTGAAGAAAATCTTCTGATCCCCACGAATAACATCTCCGGCTTTATTCACATACTCACCAAACTCAAACCAGAATGGGGAGTAGAAAATGTGATGCAAACCGAACGGAATTAATGAACGTTCCACAACTCCAAAGATGAACGCCGACAAGGTCGGACTTGTATCTACCATGAAGTGAGATATGGAATTCAGTCCATTTTGAATCGGAGGCCAGATAATCACAAGAAGCAACCCGATTACAAGGGATACTACCGATGTGATAATCGGTACAAATCGTTTACCTGCAAAGAAACCGAGGTAAGACGGCAGTTCGATTTTGAAAAACCGATTGTAACATAGCGCGGCGGCAATACCTATGATTATACCTCCGAACACGCCTGTACTTAATGTTGGGATACCCAAGATGCTGGCATAACCCGGTACTTCACCGATCATGGCCGGAGTAACCCCTACTGCGCTACCCAGTGTGACGTTCATGACCAGATAACCGATGATCGCTGCGAGACCTGCAACCCCTTCGCCACCGGCCAATCCGACGGCTACACCGACGGCGAACAGCAATGCCAGATTATCGAATACGATCTGACCTGCGTTCATCATAATTGTTGCGATCGAGTTCACCCAAGGGGTGTCGAGCGCCGTTACATATTGCAAGAAATCTGGATTAACCAGCATGTTACCAATTCCGAGCAGCAAACCTGCCGCAGGTAGAATGGCTACAGGCAGCATGAGAGCTTTACCTACTCTTTGCAATACACCAAAAAGCTTTTTAAACATCGCGTCGTTTCTCCCTTTCGTCTAATTTATATGTTGTGATGCAAGCAAGGGAACACAAAAAAAGGCATGAATTAATAAAGTAAACTGTGCCAACCTTGGGGTATAGCATACCCTGTACAAGGAAAGAACAATCACACTTTAATTAACTCATGCCTGATCGAGTCAGTAACACGTCGCTTATGTTTATTCAGTTGCTTGATTACGGAAACCATTGTAGCACCAGTTCTAATCTATTGCAAGCCTTTACACCAAAAAAATAAATTCCGCATTCCATCACTGGAATGATCTCACTTATTCTCTTCTTCCTTCCGCTGATTCAGCCTTTGCAGATGAATGGTAAGATAACCTACCTCCGCAGGATAAACCGGCAGTTTCAGTCTTTTCTCCATTACTTTGGTCAGTTTCCATGCAAGCGAGTACATTTCGGGATACTCCAACTTAAGCAGGGAATCTAACTTATGAAGCTCTTCCACTTTGTCTCCACGGCGAACACGCTCAAGGGCGAAACGAAGATGAGTCAGCAAACGAGAGTAATCAAGCGATTCCGTTTCAAACGAATAATCAAGTTGATCAGACACCAGGTTCACCAAATCAGTGATCAATTGTGAATGTTCACGTACCTGGGATATATTTTGATTGGTCATTGCACTATAGATATGGAGGGCAACAAAACCAATCTCGTCCATCCCCAGATCTACACCCATTTTCTCTTTGATCAGACGAACAGCGTATTCTCCCATTCGATATTCTTCAGGATAAATCTCGCGGGTTTCATATAAAAATGGATTTTGTATGATAATGCCCTGCTCCTTGCGTTTTAGCGCGAAAGAAATGTGATCGGTTAATGCAATATGGATATGTTCATTCAGAGGAACGTCCGTACGCTCTGCAATATACGTAATAACTTCGTTAATAATCTCGATCAGTGCTTCATCCACCTGTGGAAGAAGCTGTTTGTACTGCTCTTGCTCCTGCTGGTTTTTCAAAATGAACATTTTCTCCACAGCCATCAATGGAATGTGATCACTCGGTTTTCGGTTAAAGCCAATGCCTTTACCAATAACAACGACTTCCCCGTGTTCTGGATGCTGTGCAATGATTACATTATTATTTAGCGCTTTATCTACATGCAAGCTGCTCATTGTTTGCACCTCTTTTTCACACCATCTTAGGTGTGATTAAGTCACACCCTGTTACGAACGAAAAGACACCCGGAGCGGGCAAACCGCGCCGGACGTCTCGCTTAAAAAGTAACAAAAATTCGCCTTAAGGTCAATAGAGCAACCATGCAAGATTCGAAGTGCTTCTTACTCGTCAACTCCAGCTCTTTCCACAATCTTGTCGATTATAGAAGGAGTTGTAACAGCCTCGCTCTGTTGAATGGCAACTGGCGCAGGTGTTTTAGACTTCGTAAGGCCTTTAATCAGCTGCTCTACATCAATGCCGGATACACTTTTGAGCATCTCTGGAGCGGTCGCCATAAGTTCAGTAACATAGTTACTCACTCGTGCTGCACCTTCACCTTTACCTGTATCTACCACCGTCAGTTTATCAATAGATGCAATTGGCTCTGCAATTTTACCAGCCAGTTCAGGCAGCATTTTGACAATGATATCGAGTACAGCTGCTTCGCCAAACTTCTGGAACGCTTCGGCCAGTTTTTCCTTCGCTTCTGCTTCTGCAAGACCACGCAAACGAATAACTTCTGCATCTGCTGTACCTTTGGCAAGTTCTGCATCCGCCATGGCCTGACCTTCAAGTCGCTTCTGTTCAGCTGTTGCTTTGGCATGTGTTTCGATGGAATACTGTACAGCATCGGCTTCACGCATTCTTTTGGCTTTATCTGCTTCGGCAGCCTGCTCTACCGCATAACGATCCGCTTCTGCCTTTTTCTTCACTTCAGCATCATATTGTTTCTCACGTACGACGATTTCTTTTTCTTGGAGATCGATCTCACGTTCTTTACGAACGAGTTCAACCTTCATTTCTTCTTCTACCACGGTCTGTCTCGCACGAGCTTCATGGATATGGTACGCCTGATCAGCTTCCGCTTTGGCTGTATCCTGATCCCGTTTAAACGTGGCTACTTTCAGTTCTTTCTCTTTCGCTGCCTCGGCGATATTGGTATCACGCAGCAACTCTGCCTTTTGACCCTGCTCTTCCGCATTTGCCTTCTGAATACGTGCATCACGCATGGCTTCCGCTTCAGCAATCTCGGCATCACGCTTCACAGCAGCAATTCTCGGTTTACCGAGCGCATCCAGGTAGCCCTGTTTGTCACGAACATCCTTGATGGTAAATGAAACAATTTGCAGTCCCATTTTCTTCAGATCTCTAGCTGCTACGCCTTGAACCTCTTGCGCAAACCGATCCCGGTTCCGATATACTTCTTCCACCGTCATTGTACCGAGGATGGCCCGCAAATGCCCCTCCAGTACTTCCTGTGCTTCGCTTCTCAGCGCTTCTACAGGTTTACCGATGAATTGCTCAGCTGCCGTAGCAACATCCTCTACAGCGCCTCCAACCTTGATAATCGCTACGCCGTCAGCAATAACCGGAACCCCTTGCTCCGTGTACACTTCAGGTGTGGAGACATCCAGCTTGTGGGACAATAAGGAGATAAACTCGGATTGCTGGAATACCGGCAAGATAAATGCACCGCCACCACGAACAATCTTAATTTTTCGGCCAGAATCATCATCGGAGATATTTTTACTACCCAGGAATGATCCCGTAACGATCATCGCTTCATCCGGTCCAACCGTTTTGTATCTCGCCCAGAAAGCCAATCCCAAAATCAGAATCACACCAACAACAACTGCAGGAATCAACAACACATCCCAATTTAAATCCATTCCACATCTCTCCCCTTATTCATTCATGATGAGTGCTTAAACTAATTAGGTGATAAGAGTACTTTATAAATCTTTAAGTACATTTTCATCCCATTCCGACACACGTAGTACACCATCTACAACATCCACCACGACAACACGCGCTCCCGCCGCAATGGGGAGGTGCTCAAAACTGGATGCCGTTTGAATCGTACTACCGGATGCAAAGCGGATCATCACTTCGCCAAAACCTTTTTCCGGCACCGGAATGGTAATTTCCCCAATTTTCCCAGATAACTCTTTCATTGAAAATGCAATCGAGACATCGCTGTTACGCATCGGTTTGATATATGCAAAGAATACCAGCATGGCTGCAGCAATACCTATAAGCAGGGATAATATTAGACCCGACATCGCACTTAATGAACTATAACGTGTCAGCATAATGCCTGCCCCACCGAAGGTTGTAATGGAACCAGCTAGCACAACGGGTTTGAAAAAATCAAGACCTGGCATTTCGAAGGCTCCGTCCAGCAAGCCGTCAATCAAGTCACCCAGCACAAGACTGACAACCGCAAATATTGCTCCTCCAATCAGACACCCCCAATAAATTGTCTCCATCCCCTGTTCCTCCTCTCCTCTGCCGCAAATTCATCCTAACTGGGCATTCCACATGTAAATAAATACGTAGCTAACATCAAAATGTTTCAAAATCTTTCCTCAAATGTATTCTGAACCCGATAATGGGTATTATCACGACATTCGGTTCTTCTTGCTTCATGTTCCTCCATCATTCACGTGTACAGCCCGAATACATGAAAAAACCGCAAGCCTCCATGAAGGAGACTTGCGGTTATTCGACAACAGGATGTGTCCGTTCACTTGTCAGTGATTATAAAATTACAGAGAAGCCTTGTAGATGGATACAACATCTTCCCGTTGCAGTTTCTTGAAGTTACCGAATGGACCAAATAGCATCGCTTTATCAGCCATTACGTCGATCTGGCTATCATCGATATCGTAATCTGCCAGACGGTTAGGTGCACCAATGGATGTCCAGAATTTGCTGAGCGCATCAATACCTTCTTCGGCAATCTGTCTGTCCGACTTCCCTTCAGGATTCACTTCGAATACATTAATTGCCAGACGTTTGAATCGGTCCACATTGACATCCAGGTTATGTTTCATCCAGTGTGGGAACAAGATTGCAAGTCCACCGCCGTGTGGGATATCATACACTGCGGATACCGCGTGTTCGATATTATGTGTTGCCCAGTCTCCTGCGAGACCCATATTCAGCACGCCATTCAGTGCCATTGTTCCGCAATATAGAATCGTTTCGCGAAGTTCATAGTTCTCCAGATCTTCAACCAGACGAGGTGCTGCTTCCATAACGGTACGCAGAATTGTCTCACAGAAGCCGAGTTGAACCGGTGTGTTGGCATCCAGATGGAAGTAATGCTCCAATACGTGGGACATCATATCCACCATGCCGTATACCGTTTGGTCCAGTGGAACAGTGTATGTATTCACCGGATCCAGGATGGAGAAAGCAGGGAATGAATAAGCGCTACCCCAGCCCAATTTTTCTTGTGTATCCTGATTCGTAATAACCGAACCGGAGTTCATCTCCGAACCGGTTGCTGCCATCGTCAATACGGTACCGAGTGGAAGAGCATCCTGTGCAACAGCTTTGCGCTGTGCAAAATCCCACATATCGCCATCATATTTGGCACCTACAGCAATAGCTTTGGAGCAGTCCAATACACTACCGCCACCTACAGCGAGGATCAGGTCGATGTTATTTGTTTTGCAGAGGTCTACCCCTTTATGCACCGTAGAAAGACGCGGGTTAGGTTCCACACCTGCCAGTTCAGTCACTTCTGCTCCAGCTTCCTTAAGCAATCCGATCACTTGATCGTATAGACCACTTCGTTTGATACTGCCGCCACCATATACAAGCAGAACCCGTTTACCGTATTTCGGCACTTCTGTCTTTAATGCTTCCAGTTGTCCTTTGCCGAAAATCAGCCGGGTTGGATTATAGAATTGGAAAGATCTCATATCTATTGTCGCCTCCAATGGAGTTTAGAATTTTTAGTGCAACTCCAATTATAGTACCCCGTTTATAGAAAAACAAATCGATAGTCACTCACTTTATAACAACCCGTTAATCTCCAAATGGGCTCGAAACATCTCGCTAGTAGAAGGCAAATCTTCAGGTGCTACCCATGTTTCAGGTGACCATAATCCAGCCTGTTTGAATGCCCGCGGACAATGGATAAAACACTCTTCCACATCCACAATGACAGCCGCACCTATGGTTTTACCACTCCAGCCCATACTGGCGATGAATTCCTCATCCTTGGTGATGGATGCTGTACCATTAATGCGCAGCACTTCATTCAGACCCGGAATCAAGAAAAGCATACCAATACCTGGGTTCGACAACATGTTCAACAACGAGTCTATCCGCCGATTGCCTGGGCGTTCGGGATAGACAAGCCGGTATGTATCATACACTTTTACAAATCCCGCTCCATCACCCCGAGGTGACACATCACTTTTTCCATCACGATCGGAGGTGGAGAGGAAAAATAACGGTGACATGGATAGAAAGTTCTGAACATGTGAATCCACAAATGAAATTGCCTTGTTACGCACATGTTCATGCGGTTCACCCACCATGCCTTGCAGTTCCTCAGCATCTGTAATCAACGGAATATTCAATGACTTCTTTTCCAAGTTATTAACCCCATTTCCTCAATTCATTGTGGTACTCTAGGACTTCAGTCCATTATAACTTGCCCGGAATTTCTTTCCAATGCACACAAATGTCTAGAACAAGAACAACACCCGCTCATGATTGGGCGGGTGTTTTGGTTTGTTGACTACTATTCAGTGTATCCCATGCTGCTTACAAAACGACGGAAAGCCTGACGTCCTGCTTCATCATATTTGTAGACACCTGCATGTTCCAGAATCTCGGCAAATTTCAAGCCGACTTCCTGTTGTACAATGGCAACGGCTTGTTCTTTGTCCAGGTTAGGACCAAAGCGTTCAATCAATTCTTCCGCCCAGCCCAGATGTTTGTTCAACACATGATCAGAAGCTTTGGAGGCTTCAGCAAGTTTGACATCTCCAGCGAGGATATCCGCGATACTGTCCAGTTCTTCTTTCAAACGACCTGGCAGGATGGCAAGCCCCATCACTTCGATCAGACCAATGTTTTCTTTCTTCAGATGGTGCATTTCACGGTGCGGATGGAAAATCCCTTCAGGATGCACATCATTCGTACGGTTGTTACGCAATACAAGATCCATCTCATAACCACCATCTGCACTACGACGAACGATTGGTGTTACCGTATTGTGTGGTACTTGTTCCCCGTCCACTTCACTGAATGCTTCGATATCCACAGCAGAATCACTGTAGACCTTCCACGCTTCATATACGGCGTTACCCGCTTCTAGCAGCTCTGCAGGGTCGTGAGAAGCCAGACGCATTACAGACATTGGCCATTTCACAAGACTCAAAGTAAGTCCAGGTGCATCCGCATGGCGGAAGACCGCTTCAGGCTGTGCATTTTGAATGGCGAACGTATGACGACCACCTTGGAAATGGTCATGTGTCAGAATCGATCCACCTACGATCGGCAAATCCGCATTAGATCCGATAAAGTAATGCGGGTACTCCCCGACAAAGGCAAGCAGTCTGCGCAGTGTATCTTTGGTCAGTTTCATCGGCACATGATCATGATGGAAAATGATGCAGTGCTCGTTGTAGTACACATACGGCGAGTATTGGAACAACCAAGGCTCGTTGTTAAGTTCCAACGGAATGACTCTCAGATTCTGGCGGGCCGGGTGATTCACCCGACCAGCGTAACCTACATTTTCACGACACAGTTGGCATTTTGGATATACCGGTGGCGGAAGCAATTTCGCCATGGCAATTTCCTTTGGACTTTTCTCCGGTTTTGACAGGTTGATAGTAATCTCCATGTCTCCATAGGCCGTGTCCTGTGTCCAGTAGACGTTCTTCGAGATCCGATCCATCCGAATATAGTTGGAGTTAATTGACAAGTCATAGAATTGAGATGTAGCTGCCTCAATACCTTCCGTCTGCTCCGTGTGGCGGAATGCGCGTACCACTTCGGATGGGCGTGCCATCAGATGGCCCATGATTTTGGCATCCAGCAAATCACGGAATGTATCGCTATTTTCAGGAATGAGTCCAATGGAAAATCCATAATCAATCAACGTATCCAGCATAGCCTGTGGACCATCAGGCACAGTCGTGTCCAACTCGCCGGCATAAGGCTCTGAGAATCCGAATTGTTCCAGCAAGAGGTTGCGGCTATAATCCCAATCCGCTTCCTCGATTAATTGTTTCTGCAAGGCAAATGCAACCAGACGTTCAATGGCATGCAGTGCTTCCTGCTGCTCCGGTGTCCGCTCTGTGGCACCTGCTGCAATATGAGTCTGTGACATAAGGTGTTCGCCTCCTAGTTTTTTCCGTAGCCGTCAGGACGTGATTGGTGCCAGCTCCAAGCGCTTTGAATGACATCTTCCAGATTGGTCCATTTCGGATTCCAACCCAGGACAGATCTCGCTTTGGCAGATGAAGCTACCAGCACAGCCGGGTCACCTGCACGACGTGGTTCCTGTACAACCGGAATATCGAGGCCAGTCACTTTTTTAGCTGTTTCGATCACTTGTTTTACCGAGAATCCTGTGCCGTTACCCAGGTTGAACACATTACTGTTCTCACCTTTGCGAAGATAATCTACTGCACGCAGATGTGCATCAGCCAAGTCGCTTACGTGGATATAGTCACGGATACATGTGCCATCTTCTGTTGCATAGTCGTCACCAAACACGGCGATGTGCGGGCGTTGTTTCAATGCTGTTTGCAGTACAAGTGGAATCAAGTGACTCTCTGGTTGGTGATCTTCACCAATTTTACCGCTGTCATGAGCACCGGCTGCATTGAAGTAACGCAGGGAAACGTATTTGATATCCTGAACTTTATCGAACCATGACATCATGCGCTCCATCATCAGCTTTGTTTCGCCGTATACGTTGGTTGGCTCTGTACGATCACTTTCTTCGATTGGCACTTTCTCAGGCTCACCGTAGGTAGCTGCCGTAGAGGAGAAGACGATGCGGCGTACGTTCGCTGCATTCATCGCTTCCAAGAGACAGAGTGTACCAAACACATTGTTGTCATAATATTTAACCGGGTCTTTCATACTCTCGCCTACGAGTGAGTTGGCCGCAAAGTGAATGACTGCATCGATTGAATTCTCAGCGAACAGCTTCGCCAGAATTTCTTTGTCACGCAAATCCCCTTCATACAATTTACCGCCGAGCAACGCCTCACGATGCCCTGTCTGCAAGTTATCCAGTACGACAACCTCTTCCCCACGTTCCAACAATGCTGCTACCGTATGAGAACCAATATACCCTGCTCCACCTGTCACCAAAATTGCCATTTTACTTCGCCTCCTTCAATTCTTTAACACCGTCGCCTACACCGCATACATAGAAATCACCTTTGAGACTGGTACGCGCTTCATATGCAGCGCCCACTTCACTTACAAAACGCTCGACATCATCTTCATGCACAAGTGATACGGTACAACCGCCAAATCCTGCGCCAGTCATCCGAGCACCAAGCGTGCCTGGAATCCGCTGAGCCTCTTCAACCATAACATCCAGCTCATCACAGCTTACTTCGTACAAATCGCGAAGCGATTCATGAGAAGCGTTCATCAGCTTGCCAAAGGTTTCCAGATCGTTACCCTGCAATGCTTCGACCGATGCGAGCACGCGAGCGTTCTCTTCCACAACATGTTGTGCACGCTGTCTTACTTTCTCATCCTTGATCTGATCCTGTAGTGTTACGAACTGCTCTGGCGTCAATTGAGCCAGGTAATTCAGTGCAGGCAGCTGTTCCTTCAAGATGGCAAGTGCCTGCTCGCATTGGGAGCGACGTTCATTGTATGCCGAATCTACCAGACCGCGGCGTTTGTTTGTGTTACCGATGACCAATTTGTAGGAGCCTGTACGGAAAGGAACCTTTTCGTACTCCAGTGTGTCACACATCAGCAGGATCGCGTGATCCTGAGCACCGTTTGCAACAGCGAACTGATCCATGATTCCACAGTTGACGCCTACGAACTCATTTTCCGCTTTCTGGGACAGAAGCGCCAGTTGAACCGTATCAATATCCGATACACCCTCCAGAGACTGAATCGCAAATCCGGTGAGTACCTCCAGAGATGCAGATGATGAAAGTCCTGCCCCGTTCGGAATCTCCCCGTGGTACAGGAAGTCGTAGCCTTTTGTTACATTTACGCCTTTGCCTTGCAATTCAACCATGACACCAACAGGATAGTCGGTCCATTCTCCGGTTTTTTCCTTACCGATGGAGGAAGTGTCTAGTACCCCTTCGTAAGACATGTTCGTGGAAGCCAGTTGCAACTTGTTGTCCTGACGCTCACGAATGATCAATGTAGTTCCGAATTCAAGTGCTGCCGGGAGCACGTATCCACCGTTATAGTCAATGTGCTCACCGATCAGATTCACACGCCCAGGGGCATGAAATACACGGATGTCCGCTCCACTCTCTCCGTACTTCTCAATAAACTTTTGTTTCAATTCAGTTACGTTCACTGCTGGTGCACCTCGCCTCGTTGTTGTGGTTTTCTTAATGTTATTATATAAGAAAGCGGTGCCTCTTGTAATGCAACCATGTGTGTTTCATATGGATAAATGTGACCTTAAGGCGTATAATGATCGGAGCATCCCAGAAAGAAGGAAACAACCATGGCAGATCAATCCAACGGCAAGAAAGACCCTCTTGCATCTACTATCGAAAAAATACAGGAATCACCTTCCGGTAAAAGTGGAGCACTCAGTTATTCGGTTGCCTCCAATCCCGTCTATTATGAGCAAGGCGCACTGCATGTCCTGTTTGCCGGAGCAAGCCAGACCCTTCCGGGTCACGCCGTCGGACCCAAACTGTTTGATTATTATCTGCTGCATTATGTAGAAAAAGGAGCGGGTACGTTCCGTACCGAACTGCACACCTACGAGTTATCCGCAGGTGACTGTTTCCTCATTCACCCCGGGCAGCTGGTAAGCTACCAGTCTCATGCCCGCAATCCATGGCAATACCGCTGGATCGCCTTCACGGGCAGCCAGGCTGCCCAGCATGCCGAGGAGGCGGGATTCCGCCCTGAGAAGTCCGTTTTTCATGCCGGATCCTCGTGTGGAATTTCCGATTGGTTATCCGTGATGCAAGATGCTTTTGCCGAGCGCAAAGAAAGCTCCCATTTCACATCACTGGGTACGTTATATATGATTCTAGCCGAAGCACAGAATCACCTTTCGCAGGGCCAAACCTTAATTCCAGGTGAATCATCCATCCGACGTACGGTGAAACAGATGATTCAATATATGTCCACCCAATATGCCTATCCTGTCTCCATTGAACAAATGTCTGCAAGTCTCGGGTACAATCGTGCGTATCTATCCCGTATTTTCAAACAGGAAACCGGACTTTCGCCAGTCACTTATCTGCTAAAACTGCGGATCGACAAGTCGCGCCAACTCTTGAGAGAACGCCCGGATCTGTCCATCGAACAGGTATCTGCCTCAGTGGGACTGCCAGACGCGCTGTATTTCTCCAAACAGTTCAAACGATTTCACGGTGAAGCGCCTAGCTTGTATCGAGAGAAAATACTGTCCCGCCCACTACATCAGGGGATACAGAAGAATGCTCAACAAAACAAACGGTAAGCAACTTAACGGACGGAACCACGTAAGACAAAAAAAGGTGCATTCCGCCATTATGGCTAAGATGCACCTTTTGCACTTTATTTATTTGTCATCAGGCTCCGGAGACAGGATGGATTCAATCCGTTCCAATTCCTCTGTAGAGAAATCCAGTTGACTGAGCGCAGCCACATTCTCTTCAATCTGGGAAGGACGACTTGCGCCAATCAGCGCGGAAGTTACCCTGCCATTACGCAGCACCCATGAGAGTGAAAATTGGGCCAAACTCTGACCGCGGGCTGCTGCAATCTGGTTCAGCGCACGCACTTTGCGGAGCGTCTCTGGAGAGATGTTGTTTTCATTCAGGAATACCGACGGTCCTTTGGCACGTGAGTCTTCCGGGATACCATTCAAGTATTTGTTCGTGAGCACACCTTGTGCCAATGGACAGAATGCAATACTGCCTGTTCCATACTCATCCAGCACGTCCTGCAAACCATCTTCAATCCAGCGGTCCAGCAGCGAGTATTTCGGTTGATGGATTAACAGGGGCGTACCCAGACTTTTCAAAATTTCGGCAGCCTGTCTTGTTTGCTCTGCGGGATAGTTGGAGATCCCTACATAGAGGGCTTTACCCGAGCGAACAATATGATCCAGTGCCATCATCGTTTCTTCCAAAGGCGTTTCGGGATCATAACGATGTGAATAGAAAATATCTACATAATCCAGGCCCATACGCTTCAAGCTTTGATTCAGACTGGATACCAGATTTTTGCGTGAACCCCACTCGCCATACGGCCCGGGCCACATATAATAACCCGCTTTGGTGGAGATCACCAGTTCATCACGATAAGGTTTCAGATCCTGGGCCAGTACCTGTCCAAATAACTGCTCTGCCGAACCTGCCGGTGGGCCATAATTGTTGGCAAGATCAAAATGTGTAATACCCAGATCAAATGATCGGGTAATCATATTACGGCCATTCTCAGCGTTATTGATACCGCCAAAATTATGCCACAGCCCCAGTGAAATCGCTGGCAGTTTCAAACCAGAACGTCCAACGCGGTTATATTTCATCGTTTCATAGCGAGTATCGCTTGCTACGTAGACCATTATGAATCCCTTCTTTCCCCAGGTTCCGCCTCTTGTATCCGGTCTACGCCGGAGAATGCGGTTATTCAGTCCATACGTTCAACCAAGAAGCTGGTCCACAATATTCATTACCTCACCAATCGGCTCTGTAATCAGCAAATCAGCCCTGCGGTCGTAAGCGGTAGGTGTGGCGTTAAGAAGAACGGTATGTTTTCCTTGAAAATACGTAATTAACTGGGCGGCTGGATATACCGTCAGTGACGTGCCGCCCACGAGTAACAGATCGGCAGAAGACAATGCATCAATAGAGCGATACAATGTCGTCTGGTCCAGCTCTTCCTCGTACAGCACTACATCCGGCTTGATTACACCACCACATGCGGTACAGCGAGGTACGGTATGTTGGGATTGTATAATATCATTCAGCGTATAAAACTGTTTGCAATCCATGCAGGCATTACGATGAACTGAGCCATGAAGCTCCAAGACAGTGCTGTTGCCTGCCTTCTGATGTAGTCCGTCGATATTTTGCGTGATCACTGCCTGAAGTTTTCCTTCCTGCTCCAGACGGGCCAATAGTCGATGACACCCATTCGGTTCCGCATCTGGATGAAGCATTTTGCCACGATAAAAATCATAAAAAATATCGGCATGTTGATCAAAAAAATGCCGGCTTAACAATTCTTCTGGTGGATAAGGCGAATGCTGCTCTGTCTGATACAGACCCGCAGCCGAGCGGAAGTCGGGAATCCCGCTTTCCGTTGAAGTCCCGGCCCCTCCGAAAAAAACAATACGGGAGCTTTCCTGAATCCAGGCAGCCAGTTGTTCTATTGCGTTCATCCTCTCTCCTCCTTTTGTTTACTATATAAATTGAACTAAAGAATATTTACACTGGCCGCTCCGTTTTGTATAAATGTTGAGTTCAATTTATATCGTTCAACCAAACCAGAGTGACTTATATAATCACGCTTATCTCATTATAATGACGAATAATGGCATGGGCATCAACCAGGTGGGATCCTTGATCTAACTGTGGACAGTAACCAAGCGTATAGGATACCTCTGCGTGCCGCCCCATCTGCATATCCCCATTGCTGTCTCCAATTACAACGGCCTCCGCAGGATCGATATGTAATTCACGGCAAGCCAAGAGTGCTGCTTCTCTATCCGGTTTGCCCTGGGTCACCCGATCACAGCCCACAATGGATGTGAAAAAGGAACGTATCCCCATCCAATCCAGATGTGTTTCTGCTGCCGCTGTACTGTCTGAAGTGACGACCGCCAGTGGTATGTCCGCTGCCCTGCATTTCTGCAAGAAATCCAGCAATCCTGACATGGGTTCAGCGGATTTGCGCTCTCTTACCGATCTCATGGCTACACTTGAAAATTTGCGTATCGTTGTGATCGCTTCATTCCATGGCATGCCTGCTGCATATAGCTGCCCGGCAAGCAATCCCGTGCACTCATCCACAGTCGCAATGGCCAGCGGGCCTTGCGGATCATATCCAACAATATGACCTTGGGGATTATGGATGGTGCCCAGAACGTGCTCCCGTTCAACCGTAAATGAAGCTCCAAGTTCATTCATACGTGATTGCAACTGATCCAGTAATGTCTCTGCCCACGGTCCCCATAGCTGGAGAAATTCCAGTAGTGTTCCATCTTTATCAAACAGGATACCTTTACATGGGATCTGCGCTCCATTCACTTGAAGCATGGTCATCCGTATCACCTCCATCAAGTATGCTATAAATGCATACAGCCCTTAGTGCAGAATAACCAAAACCTACTTGATGGTACTTAACCAAGCCAGAACTGTCTTGACGGTCTGATTCAGCTGTTCTTCTCCACTCACTTCCGGCTCGCCATCTCCTTTTTGATGACCATAATCACCGAACTGGGCGTGGTTACCACCTTCAATGGTGTAATATACCGTCTCTACAGGCAAATACATACGTCCACTCTGATACTTAGTCATATTCACAACCTCATCTTTAGTACCCAGAATGGATAATGCAGGTATTCCCAGTGTCATTACGCTTCCTTTTTCATCCGGGTAGGATGCCAGAAAGAAGATGCCGTGAAGTGCATCAGGATGCGATGCTACATAACGTGCAGCCATCGCCCCGCCGAGAGAGTGTCCACCCATAACAAATTGTTCGTCCGGATATGCGGCCAGAATCTCATCTGCCAAGTTTGGCTTGAGCACTGCCAGGTTAACTGGCATCTTGGCAATAATCGTGTGATGACCCGCAGCGGCCAACTCATGCGCAAGTGGTGCGTAACTTTCAGGTTTTACCAGTCCACCAGGGTAGAAAAGTACACTTTTCCCAGTCGGTTTATCTGGCACAAAATCAATCCAGTTCTCTTGTTCGCTCACGGTCACCTTATTGGCTGTTTCCATGGCCGTTTGAGCTGTTTCCTGTGGACCGTATGGTGTGAATAATTTCCACGCAACAAATCCACATCCAATGACAATGAGCGCCAGAAGTACGAGCAGGAATTTCCCGATGCCCCTCTTCTTGCGCCCTGTATTATACCGATTTCTCAACGTTAATCACCTTTCTTCACTTCCGCAGGTGCCGCGGCTCACAGAATTGGGAGCCTTCGTTAATTCAGGCTCCCTTTCTCCGAATTGAACAAATATTATTCAGCCTTGGCCTTGCGATAAGCATCCATATATTGTTCCGCTTTGCGACGGACATGACTCAGGTCACCCGTCTTCACAGCTTCCGATGTCAAGTCGGAGCCGATACCAACAGCCACTGCTCCACCCTTGATCCAATCCCCCAGATTAGACAAGGATACCCCGCCAGTTGGCATAAAATTCGCCTGTGGCATAGGCCCTTTCATCGTTTTGATAATCGAAGGATCATACAGATTACCCGGGAACAACTTCACGATGTCCACACCGAGTTCCAATGCGCGTTGAACATCAGCAATCGTCATCACACCAGGCAGAATCGGAATTCGATACAGGTTGCAGATCTGAACGGTATCCGGATTCAGGGAAGGTCCGACTACAAACTCGGCACCCGACATGATGGCCGCTCTTGCCGTTTGCGGTTCTAATACCGTTCCCGCACCAATAATCGCGAACTTCTCTGGATCTTGTGTGTTCCAATGGTATACACGGCTTAATTTTTCAATGGCTTTGAGCGCACTGGGCACTGTCATCGTAATCTCGATAACTTTAATGCCACCCGCAATCGCTTGCTCGGCCATGGCAATGACTTGATCAGCAGAATCTGCACGCAGAACTGCCACAACCCCATTGTCCGTAATCTTTTGCAACAGCTGAAGCTTCTTCATTTCATTCTCTCCCTTGTCAATGTGGTGGTTGTGTATACAAGCCTTACATTTAAGAACGAAGATGAGCCATATATGATTTCAGCAGCGACTAGCGCTCAACATGGGCAACGTTGTTCAGCTTGGCCTCGACCTGCCCCCACGTGGGGAGCGCCTCCCAATCGCCAACAGCCTGTATAACCATGGAACCGGTCAAATTGCCGAGACGGGTTGCTTCCTGCGGGGAGTATCCTTTTAACAACCCCGATAAAAATCCCGCGCAGAATCCATCTCCTGCTCCTACCGTATCCAGAACATAATCCGCCTTAAAGTACGGAACTTCCGTTAGGGTACCATTCGCCAATACGTAGGTCAAATCAGGGCCACCCTTCACGATGCACACAGCATTCATGGCAGATAAACGCTCAAGCACTTTTTGATCATTTTCTTCGTTATATAGAAGTTTCATCTCGTCCAGACCCGGTAAAAAGTAGTCCGCCAGTTCAGCTAAACGCAGTATAACCGGACGAGCCTCATCCGCAGACCATAGTTTGAGACGCAGATTTGGATCAAAGCTTACTTTCACCCCTGCCTGTTTGGCAATATGTATGGCAGCCTCTACCGTTGCAAGTCCGGACGGGCTTATCGCCGCCGTTATACCTGTAACATGTAATATCTTCGCCCCGGCAATATAGTCGGGATCCAGATCATCAGGTGTAATCGCACTTGCAGCAGATAGCTTCCTATAATAATGCACCGAGGCTTTCCCGGAAGCGTTCTCACGAATCATCAAACCAGTAGGCTCGTCATCACTTAACCTTACCCGGGATACATCTACACCTTCACCGCGAATGGCTTTCAGAATCATACTGCCGATCGGATCATTGCCCAAGCGTCCAAACCAACCACTGGTATGCCCCAGGCGGGATACGCCAATAGCCAGATTGCTCTCAGCACCCCCGAAAGACTTGTCCAGTGTGGCTGCATATTCCAGCCCTCTTGTATCCTTGGCGGTCAGCAAACCCATACTCTCCCCAAACGTAATAATTTCCGGGCTTGGATAGGGACTCGTTGACATGATTTCTTCCCTCCTTATATTTACATTCCCTCATCTTCTTTTACTATTGTCATCCTCTATGCAACCGTTGTCAATCCCGTTGCGTTCATTTTGTTGTCACAGCTTTGAGAAAAGATAACGCTTACCAATGTGAATTAAATCACAATAGATAATGTACATCCGTATTACCCTTATTACAGATGCAAATGACCTTGCAACTAGGGTCTATAAGGGGGCTACACCATGAAAAAACAGACACTGATCCGGGATGATCAGGAATCTTTCTTTTACAATCTGCGCTTTATGCTTATCGTCTGTGTCCTTGCTGGTAATGCACTGGAACCACTCATCACACGCTTTGCAGGAGCAGAAGCTCTGTTCCTGTGGATATATACGTTTCACATGCCACTCTTTGTATGGGTAACCGGGTATTTTGCGACACACTCACTTCAAGGTGCCTCTGGGCGAAATGTCCTGAAGCAGATTGCCTTACAATATGTACTGTTTCAGTCCTTATACGCATTAATGGACTTTACCGTCTTCCACACACCCCATATGCGGCTATCCTTCTTTGCACCTTACTTGCTGTTATGGTTTCTCGCGAGTCATTTCTGTTGGCGACTGTTGCTTCGTCTGACGATTTCATGGAAACCGATATATCGGCTGATTGGATCGATTGCGCTCGGTGTAATTGCCGGGTATTTGCCTATCGACGGATTCTGGCTCAGCTTCAGCCGTACGTTTGTGTTCTTGCCTTTCTTTGTTATCGGTTATGACTATGGAGCATCCATTCGTTCTCGTTTATTATCCGGTTGGGGGCGAAGAACTGCAGCCATCCTCTCCGCTGCACTGTTGGTATGGATCGCGTATGGCGGTTTGAATATTTCATCGGGATGGTTACTTGGCAGCATGACATACGCCGAACTGGGCCATCACGAATGGTATGCCGGCATCTTCCGACTTGGTGTCTACCTATTGGAAATCGCATCGGCAACACTTTTCTTGGCCTGGGTACCTTCCCTGACTTCCAGACTGACGGACCTTGGACGACGCACACTCTATGTATTCCTGCTGCATGGTTTTCTCGTTCGTCTCGCGATCTGGTCTGGAGTCTACAGTTATATGGGAAGCTCAGCTTATATTCCAGTCATACTTGTCATCGCGGTACTCTTTGCAGTCACACTGGCTCTACCGGCTGTACGTCACATGTTCAAACCCTTAATTGAACCGGATATATCCCGCTTTTCTTTCAATCGGCATGGGGTGTTCAAACGGTCGGCCTAACGCTCTGACGGATCTCTTGACCATCGATTCCATCCTGGTGTGTTGTTTCAGGCTGGAAATGATGTGGTAAATTAGGGATAACGCGCTACAAAAAACAACTTATTGTTGTAAGGAGTGATTTGTAATGGCACGTCAACCGACGTCAGAACGCAAGATGAGCCGTGAGGAAGCCGGTAGATTAGGTGGTAAAGCCACTTCCAAGAACCATGATCGAAGCTTCTACCAGATGATTGGAAAAAAAGGTGGAGAAGCGACTTCAGATGCCCATGATACTGACTTTTACAAGCAGATTGGTCGCAAGGGCGGCGAAGCAACCTCCGAAACCCATAACAAGGAATTCTATCGTGAGATTGGACGCAAAGGCGGAAGCAACTGATGAATTCCGCTCGCCACATCGAAACATGATCATAGCTTTCCCGCAAATCAAGAAGTCTAATTCCATGAAAATGGTTTGAGGCTTCTTTCTATTGATTGTAGAAATATGACGACGGTTGTGATAGACTCAATAGAAAAACCGGGTGTTCACGGGTTTAAAGCAGCAAAGAATTTCACAAACTACGGGGAGCTCGACACCGGCAAGCCCGATCTTTTTTTTAGAGTACGGATGAAATTAAACGACAGATGCACTGCCATTTACTTTTCCATTCATGTTGCTCAATATTATATATTTGGGGGGAAACACACCATGTCAGCCAAGAAGATGCGTTCCGATATGATCAAAAAAGGTTTTGACCGTGCACCGCACCGGAGTTTGCTCCGCGCAGCGGGCGTTAAAGAAGAGGATTTCGGCAAGCCATTTATTGCCGTATGTAACTCTTACATCGATATCGTGCCCGGCCACGTCCACCTTCAGGAATTCGGTAAAATTGTAAAGGATGCTATTCGTGAAGCCGGTGGCGTTCCATTCGAATTCAACACCATCGGAGTAGATGATGGTATTGCCATGGGACACATTGGTATGCGTTACTCGCTGCCAAGCCGTGACATTATCGCGGATTCCGTGGAAACCGTTGTATCTGCACACTGGTTCGACGGCATGGTATGTATCCCGAACTGCGATAAAATTACACCCGGCATGATGATGGGTGCACTCCGTTGTAATATCCCTACCGTGTTTGTCAGCGGTGGACCGATGAAAGCCGGTCGTGACAGCAATGGTAAAGCTCTGTCCTTGACCTCTGTATTTGAAGGCGTAGGCGCTTATCAAGCGGGTAAAATCGATGACAAGAGCTTGCTTGAACTTGAACAGTTCGGTTGTCCAACATGTGGATCATGCTCCGGTATGTTCACAGCGAACTCCATGAACTGTCTGGCTGAAGCGATGGGACTGGCTATGCCAGGTAACGGAACCATCCTGGCTGTTGCTCCTGAGCGTCGTGAGTTTGTTAAACAATCCGCTAAACAACTGATGGAACTTATTAAAATGGATCTGAAACCACGTGATATCGTTACTGTAGAAGCGATCGATAACGCGTTTGCACTGGATATGGCTATGGGTGGATCTACGAATACAGTACTGCACACGCTGGCACTGGCTCATGAAGCAGGTATAGAGTATCCAATCGAACGGATCAATGAAGTAGCTAACCGCGTTCCGCATCTGGCGAAACTTGCACCTGCTTCCGATCTTCACATCGAAGACGTTCACAATGCAGGCGGCGTAAGCGCAGTGCTGAACGAATTGCTCAAGAAACCAGGCGCGATTCATGGTGACTGTATTACAGTAACAGGTAAAACAATCCGTGAGAACGTTGAAGGAAAAGAAATCCAGGATACCAATGTCATCCACCATCTGGATAACCCGCATTCCGAAAAAGGCGGCCTGGCTGTATTGTTTGGTAACCTTGCACCACAAGGAGCTATCATCAAAGTTGGTGCTGTTGATGCTTCGGTTGGTGGATACCACAAAGGTCCTGCCATCTGCTTTGACTCCCAAGAGCAAGCGCTCGAAGGTATTGCTAACGGCAAAGTAAAAGAAGGACATGTTGTTGTTATCCGTTATGAAGGACCAAAAGGTGGACCAGGTATGCCTGAGATGCTGGCTCCTACTTCCCAGATCGTAGGTATGGGTCTTGGTGCCAAAGTTGGTCTGATCACCGATGGACGCTTCTCTGGTGCATCCCGCGGAATCAGTATCGGACATATCTCTCCGGAAGCAGCTGAAGGTGGTCCAATCGCCTTTGTTGAAGAAGGGGACATCATCGAGCTGGATCTGAACAACCGTATCATCGAATTGCACATCAGTGACGAGGAGTTTGAACGTCGTCGCGCAGGTTGGAAAGGCTTTGAACCGAAAGTAAAAACCGGTTACCTGGCTCGTTATTCCAAACTGGTTACCAATGCAAGCAACGGTGGCGTGCTGAGTATCTAATTCACTAATAAAAAAGGGTTGCTCTTCTGCCAAATCTGGCGAAGGGCAACCCTTTTCTTTTGCTGGTTGGTGTGATCAGTCCGTTCAGTTCCGTTCTGGCAGTATCTCTTGTTCAATTAACAGCGATCCATCTCTCGACTCTTCTACCGTTGCTGCCACCTGCGTCGTATGTTGACCATAACGTTCCAGCAGTACATCCAGCGGCATGGCAATCATCTTGGGTACCAATTGTTCTGTACGCTGTTTCAAACGTTTGGTTCCTGCTGGATGGATCACACTTAAGAGCAGTTTCAGGTATACTTTGGATGCAGCACTGAACGGTCCAGGAGGCAATTCTTGTATGGTAAATCCAAATTTTTCTGGTCCTCTGTTAATCATGCTCACACCGTATATCGCCTTGGCGGAGCGTAACTCCGGTTCGAGTGCCACCATGCGTGCCAAATCCGGCAATTGCTGTTCCATCGTCCGAATCATGCGAATAGCCAAATGCATACTGGAACGCGAAGTCACCCCAAGTTCGAACAACTTCTGATTGTCAAAATGCAGTTCTATCACCGGATCTCCATTTTGAATGACATGGCCATCATTCATCTCCACCCGTGCTCCGTGATATACACGTGATCTGAAGTGCAGCATCGGGTCCTCTGGCGAAGCCGTCCGCAGATGATATACCCAGTGGAACAACTTCTCCCAGTCCAGCCATAAGGCAACAACGATTCGTTTCCATAGCTTCAATGGTGTCTGTAATTGCGTTTTGTTCTGAGATTCGCTCACTGTGATACCTCCCATCAACGTATCGACACGTACACTTTGCAGGCCTAGCCGTTCAGCTTCCTGCAAGACGACTTCCAGCGCCTGAAGCATCTGCTCCGGCGCGTGTGCATCTGCACCAAGGGTCGTTCCTCGATCATGCAGCAGCATGACCTCTCCACCTCTCAGTTCCTTCAGCATCCGTTCGGTCAATCTCTCGGCACCTATTCGGCTTCTCCAGTCTTCAAACATGGAAGACCACAGTACGATTTTACGTTCTTTCTTGCTGAAAAAATCAAACAGATTCATAATCCCCCACGGTGGACGATAATAACAAGTCTTCACGCCGGTTACTTCATGGATAATCTGACCTGTTCGCTGAATCTGATCACGAACGGTACGCGGCCGCATGAGCCAGTTCGTCTTGTGAATATAATTATGAATACCAATAAGATGACCTTCGTCATGTATGCGCTGAATGAGTTCAGGATGACTCGCGGCATGTTCTCCAACGACAAAAAATGTTGCTTTTGCTTGATGCTGACGAAGCAGATCGAGCAGTCTCGGCGTATAATGTGGATCTGGCCCATCGTCAAACGTTAATGCAAATTGTGTATCACTTCTTCCCCGTCGAAATACACGAAAACCAAAAAGCCTGCTAATCAAACTTGGAATAAAGGCGTAAAAAGATGAAAGATACAATAACCACAGTAAAATACTATGAAGTATCGTTGTCATGATGCAAGCTCCCCACTTCTCATGCTGAATTACGGTGCACAATGGCACTATCTAAAATAAACCGCCTTTAATTTTATCATAGTTCATACTTTTCTTAAATCCTGTTTTCCCAAAAAGATAGCTATCGTGTACAATAAATACAATCTAATTATTTCCATTAAAGGAGCCATGTCCATGCTACCGCTTTACAAAAAATACGGGCGCACTGTCTTTGATATCGCGCTGCTCGTATTAACCGTGTATGTGATCATGTACGGTTTTAGTCAATTATACCAAGTGGCTGCACCGGTCTTTCTATCATTCATTGTGTATTGGATGATTGAACCGCTGGCCAAATTTTTACATCGCAAAGGATTGCCCAAGACACTTGGAGCCGCCATCTCCGTCTTGTTGTTTCTTGCATTAATTGTCGCTGCCTTTTTTGGTGTAGGTTTAATTATCATTTCACAAATTTCCAATCTTCAAGATAATTTCCCTGTATACATTGAAATGATACAGCGTGAATTCACCAATCTGGTGTTATTCATTCAGGACAAGTCAGACGCTCTTCCTGATGGAGTTATGGAAAAAGCGAATGATTATTTTGCAACACTGACCGGGTTCCTGTCCAAATGGGTAACTAGCGGAGCACAATTCGTTGTAGGTTTCCTCAGTTCATTCTCTTCGTTTATTACGAACTTCGGAATTGCGATTATTCTGGCATTTTTCCTCAGTATCGAGATTGAATCCTGGCGCAAGTTCGCCCGTGCGAAAACGCCCAAAACATTAAAGTTAGCTATTGAATTCATGCGTAATCACGTGTTCAAGACCATCCGCTCGTATCTGAAGGCACAGATGATCATGATGCTCATTACGTTTGTATTGATTTATGCAGGTTTGTTGATTTTGGGAACCTCTAACGCCTTTACCATTGCAGCAGTCTGTGCGGTTTTTGATCTGGTACCATTGCTTGGCGTTCCTGTTGTATTTATTCCATGGATCGTCTACTTATTCATTATTGGCAATAGTAGCTTGGCGATTGGCCTGATTGTGATTCTGGCAGTAACGATGCTGACACGACAATTGCTGGAACCGAAAATATCGGGTAACTCGATTGGTGTATCTTCGGCGTACTTGATGCTTTCGTTTATGCTGATCTCCCTTTCGATCTTTGGCCTGGCTGGTGTAGTGTTATCTCCAGTGCTTCTCATCCTACTGAAAGAACTGTTACAACAAGGGTACCTGCAGAAGTGGATTCACCTGCCAAAAGATGAATTTGAATCCTCTCCATTAGTGATGGACCCCCCCGTTAACAAGGCCTCAGCGAATTCTGCCGAGTCTACTGTACAACGTCCCGTTTCTGCGAAGGATCATGAGGACTCAGCCAAATAGTCCATCACCTTCCTGAAGAGAGCCGTCGCCTTATGTTGGCTGTCAGGAGAGACATTTTGAACAAGAACGGCTACAGCATATTGGGGTTGTTCTACAGGTCCATAACCAATGAACCATTGATTGTTTCGCTTCTCCCCATGTTTCTGTACCTGAGCTGTACCTGATTTCCCTGCAACATGCCACCGTGCACGCTGCAGGGATTTTCCTGTTCCCTCACGGACGACCTTATTCATCCAGGATAACAGTTTATGCGCTGTTGCGGGAGCAATCTGTCCTGATGCTGAAGGTGAATCATGCAAGGGCATCTCCAGCATGGTGCCACCATCCGCATATCGGATGCGCTTAACGAGACGCGGGGCAGTAACCTTTCCATCATGTAACAGTGTAACGATCAGATTGGCAGCTTGCAGCGGTGTGACCAAGACATCTCGCTGACCGATTGCTGTCTGTATTTTTGCACCTTCATCAGCAGAAGAAACAGCCTCTGTTCTCACACGCCCGTGATCCTCATGATCAAAGTGTCGTAACACGGGTATTCCTGCCATTTGCTTCCCCTCCCAGCCAATCGGACGCGCGAGTCCAAGACGATCAGCCGTGTTCTCCAGTTGTTCCATACTAAGCCTGCGCGCCGTTTCCGCGAATACGATGTTGCAAGACTCAGCGAACCCTTGCTCCAGGTTCAGGTCTCCATGCCCATGCTCCTTCCAGCAGGACAGCCCGTATCTTCCGTACTCACCACCGCAATGGAATTCTTCTCCGTTAGAAACCGCATGATACTCTAAAGCGGCAGCGGCAGTGACAATTTTGAAAATGGAACCCGGTACGGCTCCCTGTACTGCACGATTCCCCCATGCCGATTGCTTGGGGTCTACATGCTGTGGCTGATAGAAAGGGCGGGAAATCATGGCGCGAACATCTGCGTTAGCGGCATCTAACACAACCACGGCCCCTTCTTGTAATCCAGATTCTTGCGTCAACTGCTCCAACCCACGCTGTAACTCAGCATCGACTGTGGTTTCTACACGTAAAGGATAATGACTATTGGCCGGTGCAATGACGTGCGGCTGAATATCAGGAATAGTCTCTCCACCACCCGAGACCATACGTGATACAAGCGTAGGGCCAATTCCCCTCAACAGGGGTTCAAGTGTCCTCTCCAGTCCCGCTGCCCCTGATTTCATGGCAAATGGCTGTTTTACTTCATCCTGATGCCCAATTAGAACTTTGGAGGACTCAGGCTGTTCAGCCAGATAACCCATCCACTGCATCCCTGTATGCCCCAGAAGATACCTTGTCATCATCGGATAGATGCCAGCTCCTTGCAGGTGCAAACTACGTAGGCGCTCCACCTGAGCAGCGTTCAAATGAACAGGCTGATCTGTACCTGCTGTCCAGAAATGAGGTGCGCTTTCCTGATTCCATTCCTTCTTCAATTGATCCAAATCTGTATGTAATATAGCTGCCAACTGTATTATCTCGGAGCCTTCTAATGCCCCTTGCTTGCGTAATTTCTCTAATGGACTTGCCTGTGGAAAAAGAACCAGTCCCCATTGCAGTTTACCGGTCAACGCCTCACCCTTGTAATCCGTAAATTGTCCCCGCCCTGAGTCAAGCATCACCCCGCGTTCACGCTGCAATACAGACATTTCCCGTACCGTTCGATGAAATCCAGGCATCGTCTGATTCACCTGAACGATCTGGATCCATCCCAATCGCAATATAAGCAATCCAAAGACAAGAGTTAGAAGAATACAAGTAATATAGATTCGCCGTTTCGCAAGGAGATGCATCCCAATCTCACCTTTTGTCGTTTTGACATATTATTGCTGATATGGCTTGGAATTATCCGGTAAACAAAAAGAAAACCTGTCCCATGTGCGGGACAGGTTCTCCTCATTTCAACCTTGGCTTGTTACACCGTAAAGCGTGACAAGGTTTCTTTCAGTTCAGTAGACACATTCTCCAGTTTGCCAGACAGATTTACCAGCTGGTTACTGATATTTTGCTGTTCACTGCTCAAGGAAGCTACTTCTTGGGACGTTGCAGAAGATTCTTCAGCTACAGCGCTGACATTGCTCATGGCTTCAGACAACGTACCTTGAGATTTGTTTAAATCTCCAATAGAACCTGTCACCATGCCCAGACGTTCCACAAATGCACCCATCTGTTCCTGTACGGAAGCAAAGATGACGTTGGTGTCTTTAACCGCATCCATCTGTTCCTTGAATAACGGATAAGCTGCCGACAAAGCATCCACGGTTTCATTCATTTCAGTCATGATTTTGTCTGTAATCTCTCCAACCATCTCAATAGATTGTCTGGATTGAGCCGCGAGCTGACGAACCTCATCAGCCACCACCATGAATCCGCGACCGGCTGCACCGGCACGTGCTGCTTCAATGGTTGCATTCAGGGAAAGGATATTTGTCTGTTTCGTAATGTTTTGCAGCACTTCAAGCACTTTCAGAACAGAAGACGTACTCTCTTTCAGCGAATCAACCTTATTCACCAGTGCACCAATCATTTCTTCTGTCTTCTGCGTTTTGGTCATCAACTGATTCAGATGTTGCGTTCCTGTCTGACTGGACTTCTCTACATGACGCGCAGAATCACCCATCTGTTCATTCGTAGCGATTACACTCTGCATCTGACGAGAGATATTGTCAGTTAATTCATTGCCACGTTCCGCTTCGGTTGCCAAACTGCCTGCACCGCCTGCGATCTCTTCTGTAGCTACGGCAATCTCCGAAGCAGATACAGCCGTTTTCTTGGATGCACTGCTCAGCTCAGAGGCCGTATCCAATACTTCCTGCGCAGAACGATTGGTTTGTTCAACCAGTTTTGTGATCTGCTCCATCATCAGATTGAAGGCGGATGAGAGCTGACCGATTTCATCCTGGGAGCTATATGGTGTACGAACTTTAAGATTACCTTTCGCACCTTCCTGCATCAGGTCTTTTAATTTGCCGAGTGGACGAGCGATCATACGCACCATCCAGATCCCGATCAATACTGCAATCCCCGCATCAATCAGCGCCATCCACAGGGTCAGGGTCAGAATGCCTTTTGCATCCTGAACCAAAACAGAGGTAGGTATCATACCAACCAGTTTCCAATTGGATGTGTCCATCGTACTGTATACAGCCAACATTTCCGTAGATTTGCCATCTACCGTATACTCCGTATTCGTGCTACCTGCTGGTTCGGTCAACTCTTTGACAAATGCAAGCTCTGTATCTTGTCCCGTACGATCCGAGATGGAGGATGCAACCACTTTATTATCGGGAGCAATCAGTTGAAGAACAGCTCCTGAACCCAGATCAAGCGATTTCAATTGTTCCTCCAGAACTTCCAGTTTCAGTTCAATAACCAGAACATACGACTGGGTCGTTCCCTGCAGGTTTTTCATTGAACGTGCAATTTTGAACGTTGGCGTTGAGCCATCTTCCTTGACCTCTGTTGGAAGCCAGCGATAACCGCCCGCCTCAATCAACTCACTGTACCATGCTTCCTGGCGAATATTGCCCATGGATGAACTGTTGCTACCTGTACCCATAATGGACTTTGTATCGTCCGTAGGTACCAAATAAATCGCTTCCATAGATTTATTTGTAAATGCAACATTGGACAGTTGCTTGTTGATTGAACTTGAGTTTATGAATGTATCATACGCAGTCAAATTCGTATCTGACATTTTTTGAAGCAAGGACTGCATTTCCGGATCAAAGAAAATCTGTGTGGATGTATCCACAAACCGCTCCAAAATGATGTCCATTTTTTGTTTGGTCTGATCAATTGTCTCCTGATTGGCCCGAGATGCATTCTTCTCTATCGTACCCTTGGCTTTTGAATAGGATAATAGACCCAAACTCACTACAAAAATCATAATTCCCGCAAAAAAGATCAAGAACAGTTTAACCCCTACGGATTTAACTGGATTTGCCTTCTTAATCTGTTGGAAAGAAGACCCTCCAAGGTTTTTCCAATCCCGGTTTTTTAATTGTTTCTTCACCCAATCAGTCTTGATCCAGCCCAGCTTGAGCTTGCTGCGGTCAATCTTAAACATTTTTTTGCCACTGCCTGTTGTTTTGCTTTTGACTACTTTTTCTTTCTTCACTTTCTGAACCTTCTCAGGATTAACCTGCTCGGCTTTTGTCACTTGCTCCCCACTGTCGTTCTGCTTCTTTTGAACCAATCCCATTCACCTGCCAGTAATTTACTTGTTGGATTTTTCTTTCTCTCCCCTATAAATATGTAGTATTCGACAGCTTTCTTCGTTCCCCTTTCACTTTCCAGAAATATTTTACAACTTTATTCCTATTTTTCTATAAAAAAAAGACCCCCATCTGCCGATAAACGGAGGTCCCCAAGTAAATTTCATAACACTATTTTGTTAAATCATAATACAATATTGACACATTATAGGTATTTGAGCCTACTTCTTTTTTCTCATCATATCGAAGTAAGAAACAGGTTGATCTACCTTCATTTTAATCAGTTGCAACGGGTGACGAGCAGCATCTAGAACATTGCCTTCTTCATCCTGTATTTCACCGACGACCTGTTTGAAAAAGTGACCTCCCGGACCGAAAAATTCAATTTCCTGTCCTGGTTTGAAGTGATTGCGCTGTTGAATGGTTGCCATTCCTGTTTCAGCATCATACCCCATGACCAATCCAGCGAAGTCAAAAGGTACAGCCTTTTCTTCCGGTTCATAGATATGATCTTCATGGTCTGGTGTATCATAGAAAAATCCGGTATTCAGCGGGCGATTCGCCGCTTTGTTCATTTCTTCAACCCATTCAGGTTTCAGAACATAATTTTCCGGGTCTGCCATATAGGCATCAATTGCTTGACGGTATACGTTAACCACAGTTGCCACGTAGTGGATCGATTTCATACGTCCTTCGATCTTGAAACTGTCCACACCCACATCAATCAACTCGGGAATATGGCCAATCATGCACAGATCCTTAGATCCCATGGAGAATGAATTGTCCTGTTCCTGGAACAGAGGAAGCTGGTTCTCACCCAGTTTGAATGGCGCAGGTGCCTTCATCTGCACGTCCTCTTCGCTAACCCAAGCCGTATCTTCTCTCGCATCCTCGAACAGATCATACTTCCAACGACAAGACTGGCAACAGCCACCCCGGTTGGAGTCCCGATCCGTAAAATGGTTAGAGAGCACACAACGTCCGGAATACGAGGAACACATCGCCCCGTGAATAAAGGCTTCAATTTCGATATCCACATTGGCCTTGATCTCTTCAATCTCTTCAAAGCTAGTCTCACGTCCGAGAACAACACGTGGAAGTCCTTCATCTTTCCAGAACTTCACGGCTTGCCAGTTGAGTGTGGATTGTTGAGTACTCAGATGTACCTCAAGGCCCGGCACAGCACGAAGGGCAACTTCAATAATAGCCGGATCAGCTACGATGATCGCAGAGATTCCCGCATTATAGAGGTTTTGCAGGTATGTTTCGATACCCTCAACATCCTCATTATGTGCATAGATGTTCGTCGCTACGAACACTTTGGCTCCATACTTTTTGGCAAACTCCACACCTTCACGCATCTCTTCAAAGCTGAAGTTATCCGCGTTGGAACGCAGTCCATAGGCCTGTCCACCGATATATACGGCATCTGCACCGTAATGGATTGCAAATTTCAGTTTTTCCAGATTACCCGCCGGAGCTAACAGCTCCGGTTTGTCCAGACGGTTACGTTTACCCGAGAACTTCCGCTGTACCGCCACTGTTTCCATTCTGTTCACCTCATCTATTAATACACTTGTTCTTTATAGAAAAATCCAAATGATAATTCACGTTCAGGGTCCTGTAACTTCCGCACCTCATCTAGCCACTCTTCAGAGAACGCATATGCATCAGCATCGGCTACATAACTGTCAATCGCTGTCCGATATGCACGTACAACAGCTTCATTGTAGGTAAGCGATTTTAACATACCTTCAATTTTGAAACTGTGCACACCCGCCTCCATCAACAGATGAAGATCTTCGAGGATACATATATCCTCTGAGCTCATAATGTGTGTACCGTTAATATCCTCGTAGATCGGGAATTTCTCATCCCGACGTTCAGCCTCGATCAAGAACAATCCCCGCTCTTTGCCCAGATGTCCCTCAACCGGCCGCCCTTGATGAGCCATATAACTTTGCACCAGACTGCGCTTGGAATGATAAATATTCGTCATGCCATGCACCTGAACCTGAGCTTCCACCTTCAGAAAAGGAACCATTTCCGTCAACTCGTCCATATTCAGCTCTCGGGCAAGTACAACGCGACTCGCTCCCTTGGTTCCCCAATAGTTGGCCGTCGCATAGTTCGTTGAAGTCATCTCCGCATTCCAGTGCAGCTTCACATGTGGTGCGTATTCCTTCATGGTAGCCAGCACGGATGGATCATTAAACTCCACACCATCAATACCGATTCTGCCAAGTGCTTGAACATATTCAGGCAATTCTTTTAACAGTTCGTTGGACATCAGATTAGTCATGGATACATACACACGCGCCTGATGTTTGGCTGCAATGGCAACCACCTCTGCTGTCTCTTCCACGCTAAAACTGCCTGGAAGACGCATGCCGAATCGATCATCTCCGATGACCAGAGCATCTGCTCCAGCCTGGAGCAGCACTTCTGCCTCTTTCACATTCGCTGCTGTAACGAGCAGTTCATGTTTCTTACTCATATAATCCCCTCCGCTTATTGCGCAGCCTTACTTTTGGCTATATTTTGCTGGTGTTCCTTATACGTTTTGGCAAATAGATGTCCGGATGACCCGTCCTTTTTCGTCACATAGAACAGATACTCCGAAGCTTCCGGATTTAGCGCTGCTTCAATGGACGGAAGACTTGGACTCGCAATTGGACCTGGTGGCAAGCCTTTATTCAGATACGTATTATACGGACTTTTCACCTTAAGATCTTTGTAAAACAATCGTTCCTTTGGCCTATCGAGCAGATATTGCACGGTAGCATCAATCTCCAGCTTCATATCCTGATTGATCCGATTGTAGATTACACCTGCAACCAGAGCACGTTCCTCGTCCACCACTACTTCTTTCTCCACAAGTGAAGCAATCGTCAGCAGTTCATGCAGGGAAAGGTTCTTTTCCTGAAGCTTGGCTTCCAAATCAGGTATGGAATTGATCTTGGTCTGGAATTCTTCCAGCATCCGTTGCATCACATCATGCGTGGAACTTCCCTTTTTCAGTTCATACGTCTCCGGGAACAGATACCCTTCCAATACGTAGCGAAGTTCTTCATCCACTGGAATATCTTTGATAATATCTACATCGAAGGCCGAAGGATCATTAGCCAGCTTGATGAATTCATCCCGATCTACAACATGCTCATAAGAAAGCTTACCCGCCATTTGCAAAACGTTATAACCCTCCGGAATCGTAAATTTCACCATTTCCTCAGGTACAACTTCACCACTACTCAGCTTGCTAACAATCTCATCATATGTCACGCCAGGATTCATAGAATATGTACCCGCCATGAAATTAGACCCTAGTTTCTTCCACTTTAAATACCCTTTAAAGGTTAACCCGCTTCGAATGAGGCCTTCTTCTTGAAGCTGATCCGCGATTTTCGAAGTTCCCGATCCGCTCTTAATCTCGAATACGACCGGTTCTGTAGAAGCTTCCACGGGACGCATCATACTCCATACGTAACCGCCTGCACCACCGGCAAGAACTACAATGATAAGCAGTATGACTAAAATTACTTTCCCTTTCAAAAAAGAAACAACTCCTTTACACAACCAAAAAGAGCGGACTTCTCCGCCCTCCCGGTTTCTTCAATTTGAAGCTGATTAATCTTCGTCAATGGGGAGTGTACACTCATCATACAGCTCCGAGATGTTCTCCCACTCATCATCATCGTCGATCGTAACTAACTCTGGCATGATCTGGTCTTCACTTCCAGGTGATACCCGCAGAAGTTCAACCTCGTCATAAGGTCGCAACGAACTGCGGAGCACCGCGTACTGCTGACCGTTCACTTCGAACTCAGCCAACAAGTCATACGGTTGTGATTTACCGTTCTCTTCCTCGAGCTCAACATGAGCACCGAATGCCAGACGCAGTGAATCTGTCCATTTCAGGTCTTTGCGGCTATATTCCGTCATTTAGTTCGCTTCCTCTTCATCTTCAGCAAGAAATGTATTAAACGTCTCCTCGACGATATCCCATTCGGCATCATCTTGGATAACGAAAAGTTTGATATCGTCGCCCTCTTCTTCATAACGGAATGCATATACATCCGTTTCGCCATCTTCAGGTTCAACCGGAGCAACCATCATGTACTTGGCCTCCGAACCATCTACTTCAAACTTCATGATGACTTCGAATTCCTCTTCATTACCCTCGTCATCCGCAATGTAAATGATTTCCGCTTCTTCTTCCATACCCAGTTGATCTTCAGCCATTGTTGATCCCCCTCACCTTCTACTATTGGCATCCAAATAATTTTGCAAAATCAAGCTTGCGGCCATTTTGTCCACAACCTGCTTGCGTTTTTTCCGACTGACATCCGCTTCGATCAGCGTACGTTCTGCTGCCATGGTTGTCAGCCGTTCATCCCAAAGGTGAACAGGTAAATTCAGTTCATCCCGCAGGCGTTCGGCAAAAGCAATGCATATCTCACCGCGCGGTCCTACGGTGCCGTTCATGTTTTTGGGAAGTCCGACTACGATCTCACTAATCTCATGCTCACGCACAAGTTCGGCAATCCGAGCGAACTCGCCTTCATCACGGCGGCGTTCTAGCACTTCCAATCCCTGGGCAGTCCAACCGAAGGCGTCACTCGCGGCAACTCCGATTCTTCGGTCCCCATAGTCCAAACCTAATATTTTCATCCATGCTCTCCCATCCTGGGGCCTGCTCAGGTCGATTCAACATCGCCTTCTCAAGCTTCAGGCTGTCTTCTGTCGGTTCATTTCCCGCTGCCTGCATAGCTGCAACACAGCGGAAGCGGCGTACATTACCGGTGATTGGCCAGATAGGAACGTACAAGCTCTTCAATCAGCTCATCGCGCTCCTTTTTACGGACCAGACTACGTGCGTTGTTGTGACGAGGAATGTATGCCGGGTCTCCGGAAATCAGATACCCAACAATCTGGTTGATCGGATTATACTCCTTATCGACCAATGCATCATATACCGTGAGAAGAATCTCTTTGGATGATGCTTCCTGTTCGTCACCTTTCACATTAAATTTAACCGTCTTATCCATGGAGTCCATTGATGACACCTCGCTCCTGCATGAACATGGGGACCATGTCCTGCCGAATTGATTTCTGTTTATATAATAACATATTCTGACTGCCACAAGTAAACAAAGGATAAGGCAATTGTGTTTTTTGCTTGTCCTTTACTGGCTTCAGCATATTGCATCATTCGATTCCACACGCTCTCGGGTACAAAAAAATAAACGAACAGAACCATTTCGATTTATTTTTTGACGATTGAAAGCCCTCGTTCGATTTATGCAGTATGCCCGCTAACCAGCGAAACCGCCAGTTTCAGCGCTTCATCCAGCTTGGTCGCATCCTTACCTCCGGCTTGCGCCATATCTGGACGTCCACCGCCACCGCCGCCGCATACTGCTGCGACTTCTTTGACGATTTTGCCTGCGTGTAATCCTTGTTTTACTTGTTCAGCAGGTACAGCTACAACAAAATTCACTTTGCCGTCCGCTGGAGCACCCAATACGAGTACCGCGTTAGGCAATTTTACTTTCAACTCATCTGCCACTGTACGCAGCGCATCCATGTTCGGAGCATCTACGCGTGCTGCCAGCAATTGTGTATTTCCTGCTTGTACCACTTGATCCGTCAATTGACCAGCTTCCATAGCACTCAGCTTGCTTTGCAGGGATTCAGTCTCTCTGGCTGCTTCTTTCAGTTGTTGGTTCAGACCTTCAATCCGTTTAGGCACATCAGCCACATTTGCTTTGAGCAGTGCTGCTGATTGTTTGAGCAGTTCCAACTGGCTTTCCACATACAGATATGCGCCGCGACCAGTTACAGCTTCGATCCGGCGTACGCCGGAGCCAATTCCGCTCTCGCTCACCAGTTTGAAGATTCCGATCTCTGAAGTATTATTTACGTGACAGCCGCCACAAAGTTCCAAACTGTAGTCTCCAACTTGAACGACACGTACAATATCTCCATATTTTTCGCCAAACAGGGCCATTGCACCCATTTCTTTAGCTTCATCAATAGCTTTCAGCTCGATGTTCACGTTCAGACGATTCCAGATCTGTTCGTTCACCTGACGTTCAATCTCTGTCAACTCTTCCGGCGTAATACTACCGAAGTGAGAGAAGTCAAACCGCAGACGTTGTGGCTCTACGAGCGATCCTGCCTGGTTTACGTGTGTTCCGAGCACATCTTTGAGTGCCTTGTGCAGCAAGTGGGTAGCCGTATGGTTTTTGATAATGTCGCCACGTTTCGCTGAGTCTACTTCGGCATTAATCACATCGCCTACACGCAGTTCACCAGACTCCACAGTCACCAGATGTACATGTTGTCCAAGTGGAGCTTTGAACAAACCTTGTACTTTCGCTGATACACCAGCACCTCGCAGCAAGCCCTGATCACTCACTTGACCGCCACTTTCCGCGTAGAACGGAGTCTTGTCCAGAACAACCTGACACGTCTGTCCTTCGCCTACAGATTCAACAAGGGCGTCACCCGCTACGATGGCTACCACTTTTGCTTCCGTCAACAGGTCAGTATAACCAACAAACTCGCTTTTAACCTCCAGATCAGCAAGTGGTCCGCCTTGGACTTTCATGCTCTCGTTCTCTTGACGTCCAGCACGTCCAAGCTCACGTTGTTTCTGCATGGAAGCATCAAAACCTTCACGGTCCACAGTCAGACCATGCTCTGCGGCATAATCTTCTGTCAGGTCAAACGGGAAACCGTACGTATCATACAGTTTGAAAGCTTCAGGTCCGCTAATAACCGTGCGTCCTTCGGATTTGGCAGTGCCGCTGATATCAGCCAGAATAGCCAGACCATCTGTGAGTGTTTCGTGGAAACGCTCTTCCTCGGTTTTGATTACTTTGGCGATGAACTCCTGTTTGTCTACTACCTCAGGGTAGTACATGCCCATCACTTCACCAACGGTTGTAGTCAGTTCATACAGGAATGGACGGTCAAGTCCAAGCACTTTTCCATAACGAACTGCACGGCGAAGCAAGCGACGGATGACATATCCACGTCCTTCATTACTTGGCAGAACGCCATCACCTACTGCAAAAGCAACCGTACGGATATGATCGGCAATGACTTTCAATGCAACATCAATCTCTACGCTGTCGTTATATTTCACACCCGCAAGAGCGGCTGTTCTTTGAATCATCGGTTGGAACAGGTCTGTGTCGAAGTTGGAATCCACATTTTGCAGAATGGAAGCAAAACGCTCCAAACCTGCACCTGTATCAATGTTTTTGTTAGGAAGCGGTGTGTAGCTACCATCTTTGTTATGGTTGAACTGGGAGAATACCAGGTTCCATACTTCCAGGTAACGTTCGTTTTCCCCACCTGGATACATTTCAGGATCACTCATGTCGTTTCCGTAAGCTTCGCCGCGGTCATAGAAGATTTCTGTACAAGGTCCACATGGGCCTTCGCCGATATCCCAGAAGTTTTCATCCAATTTAATGATACGTTCAGCAGGCAGTCCTACTTTTTCGTTCCACAGTTTGAAAGCTTCTTCATCTTCCGGATATACCGTTACGGACAGGCGTTCCGGATCGAATCCGATCCACTCTTTGCTGGTCAAAAATTCCCAAGCCCATGTTACGGTCTCCTCCTTGAAGTAATCTCCAATGGAGAAGTTGCCAAGCATTTCGAAGAACGTATGGTGACGACGCGTTTTACCAACATTCTCGATATCATTGGTACGGATACATTTTTGGGAGTTCGCTAGACGCGGGTTCTCTGGCTTCTCACGTCCGTCAAAATATGGTTTGAGCGGTGCCATACCTGCATTGATCCACAGAAGGGAAGGATCGTTGTGAGGCACGAGCGATGCGCTCGGCTCGATTTTGTGACCTTTACTTGCAAAAAACTCTATCCATTTGGACCGGATTTCACTGGCTTTCATACTGGATGCCCCCATTAAATTATAATAGTCCGTTGCGTATTCGCTCCGGTTGGTCAACATTGTTTTTGTAAAAATAAACACAAAAAACGCCCCTGAATAATCAGGGACGATGTTATCGCGGTACCACCCTGGTTATTGCTGTTCATCCCTTGCTGCCCGGACAAACAAACAATCTCCTCGTTCATGCGAAATAACGGTCGCTCCCGGCAGGGTTGTCCTGCACTCCGAAATTAGCTTTCCGCCGCTTCATCTTTCAAGACTCTTCCAGCCATCAGTTCAGGCTCACCCTGATCCGATGAAGTCTATTCTCTGAGGAAAGGAACCCTCGGCGTACTTTATTTCATCATCGATTTCATGTTCTCAACATACACACTCATTATATCGGTAGCACAAGCGGGTGTCAACGCGGCCTCGTTGATGTTTTAACCCTGCTATTTAGTCGGTCCTTCGTTTGATGTAATAGGCGAAAAAGTGTTGCACAATCACCTTCAGCACGGCAAAAACAGGTACTGCCAGAATTAATCCTACAATGCCTGCCAGTTCACCTCCGACGAGCAGTGCAAATATAATCGACAGTGGATGCAGATGCAACGTACGTCCCACCACCTGAGGAGAAATAACGTTACTCTCCAACACCTGGCACAGTGTGTTCACAATGACAACAAGTAGCACCATTTTAAACGATACGGTTGATGCCATGACCACAGCAGGAGCAGCTCCAAGGAACGGCCCCAGATAGGGCACGATGTTAAACACAGCTACAATGCTTGCAAGCAGCAGGGCATACGGCATATCAATGATGATATAACCAATGTAGGCAAAGATACCAACAATGACACAGACAATAAACTGTCCCCGAATGTAGTTCCCCAGTGCAGTATCGATCTCTTTCATCACCGAGACAATCGCTTTACGACGTGAACGCGGAAGATACGCTACAATGGTGCGCTCGAATACCTCAAAGTCTTTTAACATGTAAAAGATCAGAAATGGCACGATAAACACATTAAATAACACATTAATGGTCGCCCCGATATTGTCCATGAGCACGGTAATTCCCTGAGTTAGTCGATCCTCCATCTGAAAAAACCAACTGTTCATGCCTGTTCGCACACTTGGCGGCATTAATTTGTGATCCATATTGTTCATCAGGCTCTGGGCACGCATGGATAGCTCAGGCATATGCTCGTTGAGTTCCCCCAGCTGTTCAATCAATACCGGAATGACATTCATCAGAATGACACCGAGACAGGTCAGGAAAAAGGCATATATGAGGAGTACCGCAATCGTACGAGGCACCTTGCGCCCTCCCAGCATGCTGACAATCGGATTAAGTACATAGGATATGATAAGGGCTACGATAAAGGGTGCCAGCACTGTTTTCAGGAAAGCATATATATGAAGCAGTAAAGGCCGCAGCAGCCATATAAAATATAAAATGATCAATCCGAGCAGCAGCCAGATCGCGTAACGGAACAGCTTGTTTTTGGTTAATTGCTCCACTTGCATCTCTCCTTTTGGACTGGCTCTGAGAGTCAGTATATGTAGGAAAGGTAATATTTATTAACACAGCGCAGAAGTGGAAAGGAGCAATCCGAACATTTTTTCCTCAAACCAAAAAACGCCTCCTTCATCAGAGAAGGAAGCGCATTTTGCAGTATAGGTTAGCATATAATCATACATACACCAGCCCTATGTAACCGCATCTATATACATCTGCCAACAATTAACGACAGCCTCTCATGACAGACATTGTCATGAAACCGCATATAGAGGAAGTTATTCTGCTTATTAAGAAGAAGCGTGAAGATGAGGGAAGTCTTGTGGCAGCTCGTCCCCGAAAAACAAATCATCCAGGGAACTCAGCGTACCGTCTTCTTCCACCTGATATACAGACATTTTCTCACCGTTCACCGTTAATTCAATAAAGCATCCCCAGCAATAAAACTGGTGGGAACCAATTTTCCCGATATCTTTGGAACTACAGTTTGGACATTTCATATTCATTCACCTATCCATTAACAGAATGAATGGCATTTTCCAAGCGTTGTTCACTCAGAGACGGCACCATAATGGCACTTTCCCCGATGGACATATCGCTTGTACATGGCAGCCATTTGCGGCCCTCGATCAGATCGGACACAAAACCGTCCGTAATTTCAATCCCTATTATTGTATTTCCCAACTCTTGGTCAAAATAAACATCGGAGACACGCCCGAGCAGCAAACCTTCTTCGGTGAGCACGGACATCTCCTTCAACTTAGACCGACCGAGGAGGTACGTGTATTTTATGTCGTCGGCTCCCGTCTTGCGGACAGCCTGTTGATTACGGATCATGACGGCATCTTCGCCGTAGGCAACGATATCTTGCCACTGCACGATTTTGACATGATTGGTAAACAGACCTTTGTTCTCAAGCTCAATGCCTTCGATCTCCCAATCATCATTCACAATGAAATCCTGGATTTTACCGACCTGCTTCCCGTCCTCAACATCAAAAACGGCAAGTCCGATCATTTCCTGAAGCTTCATCGCTGGGTCCCCCTCATCTTCTTATCATTAAATAGGCGCGGCGCTATTGCTAGGTATGCCCAAAGTTGATGAGTGGCAATCAGACGCCGATCATCAAAACCGCTTCTATCCAACCGATGAAATGGAACTTCTTCCCTCCTTCTGTTCCATGTGTAAAGTTCCCCTTAGGGTCTATTACGCAGACGTCCAAGAATGGTTCCAATTTTTTCGGCGGTTATCATGATTTCTTCCGTAGTATTACCCAATCCCCAGCTAAATCGAATCGCAGAGTGTAAAAATGTTTCAGGTAATTTCATCGCTTTCAGCACATGAGAGACTTCAAGTGACCCGGAAGTGCAGGCCGAACCGCTTGCAACAGCAATCCCTTCCATATCCAGATTCATTAACATCGTCTCTGTGGACACTTCTGGAAAGCTGATATTCAGGATGTTTGGCAGCGTATGCTCCGGGTGTCCATTCACATGAAAGTGCTCCGTACCCACATGAAGTTCAAGCTGTTCCAACAAAAGTTTACGCAATTCCAAATCATGCTGACGATGCACATCCGTTTGAGCTGATACAATCTTGAGAGCCTCTGCAAATCCGGTAATACCTGCGATATTTTCCGTACCAGCGCGCCGCTGACGCTCTTGCAATCCACCGTGAGCTCTTGCTTCCAGCACAATTCCTCGCCGTACATAGAGTGCACCCACACCCTGAGGCCCGTTGATTTTATGCGCTGAGAAGCTGATCAGGTCCACAGGCAGTTCCTTACAGGAAATATTCTGGCTGCCCAGAGCCTGAACTGCATCGGTATGGAAAAGGATATTATGCTGACGGGCAAGCTCACCTACCTCGCGGATCGGCTGAATCGTGCCTACTTCATTGTTGGCATACATCATGGTGATTAACACCGTATCCGGTCGAATGGCCTCTTGCAACTCATCCAAATTTATTCGTCCATAACGATCCACAGATAGATAGGTTACTTCATAACCTTGCCGCTCCAATTCCTGACACGTATGCAAGACAGCATGGTGCTCAATTGCAGTCGTAATGACGTGTTTCCCCTTATCCTGCCTGGATGAGACTACTCCAAAGATTGCCAGATTGTCGCTCTCCGTGCCGCCTCCGGTGAATACCAATTCGTCCGGGAAACAGCCCAAAGACGCCGCAATGACATCCCTTGCTCCGCTGACAGTCCGTTTGGCCTCACGCCCAAAGGCATGGATACTTGATGCATTGCCAAATTGTCCTGTCATGACGTTCATCATCGCTTCTGCGACTTGTGGATGCATAGGTGTCGATGCGGCGTGATCCAAATAAATTCGTTTCATTTATCTTCACCCCGTTATATGTTAAATTTCTATCTGATGGCAAACTGTCAAAATTGGAAACTGAAACGGATGCTCTATTGTCACATCTTCGTGTATAATGTTATATATCCATTTCAAAAAGGAGAGAGAGACATGAGTGACCCCATTCTCGGGCAGATTCTGAATCAGCTTCAACAAATGGACAAACGATTCGACAGTATTGATGGACATCTTGGAAAAATAGACCGCCGGCTTGATGCTATGGAAGAGAGGCTCGGTGCCGTAGAGAGCAGACTAGACACTGTCGATGACAGACTGAATACCATGGAAAGCAGATTGGACACCATTGAGGAACAAACTAAAAACATTCCGCTTCTTCAACAAGCTGTTCTGGAAACATTGACAGTTACGAAACGTCTTGACGCTTCCCAATCCGCCTCTGAACGCAAAGTAACTACCGAATTGAATACCCATCAGCACAGCATTGATATTTTGAATCGCCGTCAGTTACGCATGGAAGCTGATATAGAAACTTTAAAAAGTCGCTGATTTACAAGTGATCCAGTTAAATTCACACTTGACCATCTTGTAAATCACGCGGCTGAATACATAGCCCTGCTCAATTAAGATGATCTGTAGAAATTGAAGAACAAAGTACCCATTGGCATGTCTAAAGCCCCCAAGTTGGGGGCTTTATTGTGTCTTCTGTGATGCGAATTAATGATCTTAAATATAGAACATGTAGCTGTCTTTTTTGTCCTGATCCTGGAAGGTAATCAGGTCTTTCAGTGTTGTGGAATCCAACACTTCCGCAATGCCGTCACGAATACGCAACCAGAGATCACGTTTCGCCGGATCATCTTCCTCTGTGAAATCTACTGGAGAGATTGGCCCTTCCAGTACACGGATTACATCGCCTGCAGTCACGGTTGCAGGATCACCCGCAAGGATATAACCGCCGTAAGCACCTCTAATACTTTTCACCAGTCCTGCATTACGTAGTGGAGCAATCAGTTGCTCCAGGTAATGCTCCGAAAGCTGGTTGCGCTCGGCAATGCTTTTAAGTGATGTAGGGCCTTCGCCTGTTCTGGCAGCAAGCTCCATCATGATTGTGAGGCCGTAACGGCCTTTTGTCGATATTTTCAAAGGAGTCACCTCTTTCAATTTTCAGAAACGATTGGAAACTTTATATTTAATCCTATGGTCCATGACCGTATGTTTCACGATCTGTCCACAGCGGAGATGCATTGAGATTAGCATAAACCTTCTAATCCTCCGTATTCCGATCATAACCCTCAGCTAATGTTAACATATCTGCATGCTTTATGGAAAAGAAAGATTGACGATATTCCAAAATGTGCGCCTCTGGTGGACACTATCCAAAATTGGCCGGGTGTATCGTATCTTGAGTCCGGTTATGCTAGAATAAGAAACGAAACACATTTATATATAGAAATGGTGATAACGATGTCCAAAACAATTGAAAATACACGGGTCGTCGTTGGCATGTCCGGAGGTGTCGATTCTTCCGTTACCGCACTGCTGCTGAAAGAGCAGGGGTACGATGTCATCGGCATTTTCATGAAAAACTGGGATGACACCGACGAGTTCGGCCACTGTACCGCTGAAGAAGATTCAGAGGATGTACGCCGCGTATGTGAACAGATCGGCATTCCTTACTACACTGTCAACTTCGAGAAAGAGTATTTTGATAAAGTATTTACCTATTTCCTTGATGAATATAAGTCGGGTCGCACGCCAAATCCGGATGTCATGTGTAATCGTGAGATCAAATTTGGTGAATTCCTGAACAAAGCTCTGGATCTCGGCGCAGATTATGTAGCTACAGGACACTATGCTCGCCTGATTAAAGAAGATGGCACACTCAAGTTGCTTCGTGGTGTGGACAACAATAAGGATCAAACGTATTTCCTTAACGCACTCAATCAGAACCAGCTGTCCAAAGCCATGTTCCCGATTGGTCATCTGCCCAAACCGGAAGTACGCAAAATCGCAGAAGCTGCTGGTTTGTATACTGCCAAGAAAAAAGACAGCACAGGTGTCTGCTTCATCGGTGAGCGTAATTTCAAAGAGTTCCTGAGTAACTATCTGCCTGCCAAAGGTGGAGACATGGTTGATATCGCAACCGGTGAAGTCAAAGGTCGTCATGACGGTCTGATGTACTACACACTTGGACAACGCCAAGGTCTTGGCATTGGTGGTTCCGGCAATGGTGAACCCTGGTTCGTTGCAGACAAGAATCTGGAGAAAAATCAATTGCTTGTTGTTCAGGGCGATGCCCATGCAAGCCTGTACTCCACGGGTCTAACCGCTACGGGTGTGAACTGGATTGCCGGTGCAGAGCACATGCCTAATGTGCCATTCCGTTGTACTGCCAAATTCCGCTATCGTCAGCCGGATCAAGGTGTTACATTGACCTGGCAGGAAGATGGAAGTGTGGATGTACAATTTGATCAGCAGCAAAAAGCCATTACGCCAGGACAAGCCGTTGTTTTCTACGACGGAGAGGTCTGCCTGGGTGGGGGTACGATCGATCAGGTGCAAAAGGTACCTGTACCCGCAATGCAATAATAGAGCTTGTCCATTAAAATGCGGATTATACACAATACCGTGTATCCCTATTAAAAAAGCCGTCTTTCATGTATACCATGAAGGATGGCTTTTTTCCTGCTTTTCTTTGCAAAAAAAATAAAATTAGTTCGTTATGCAGTCAACCAGACTCCTGCCAAGGAGGCCAACACCCCAACTACAACCGAACTGACGACGTAGAGCGCCGCGCTTACGTATCGTTGTCGACCCATAAGTCCTAGCGTTTCATAGCCAAAGGTGGAGAACGTGGTGTACGCACCGCAGAACCCGGTTCCCCAGATCACCCAGATTCCATCTGAGATCATTGCAGATTGATGCCACCCGTATAACAGCCCAAGCAGCAGTGAACCACTGATGTTGATGATCCATGTTCCCCATGGAAAAGCCGTTCCCAGCAAGCCAGAGACCCATTTTCCCAGACTGAAACGCAGTACCGCACCCAGCACACCTGCAAAACCAATCCACAGGATCATGAGGCATCACCCTCTTGTCTTTGTGCTCCCAACATACGATGTCCAAGGCTCATTCCCAGCGCACAGAGCAACAACCCTGCCAACAGACTTACGATCATATAAATAGCGGCACTGATCCATTCGCCCCCTTCGGATAAACGAACAATATCCAGTGTAAACGTGGAGAATGTTGTAAATGCGCCAGTAAAACCTGTGCCAATCGCCAGTCGAAGTTGTGGTGTTATTTTGCCTGGAACAGCTATGGTAAAGAACCACCCTAAAAAAAGACTGCCCATCGCATTGATTAACAGCACTGCCCAAGGGAACCCCCCATTGACAGTTGGTATCGCCAACTGTATGGCATATCGGGTCACTGTTCCGAGAAATCCACCTGCCCCTATATACAAAAGCTCTTTCATGTTATGTGCATCTCCCGAGTGATCTGACTGATCTTACAAATCCCTACGCCGCTGTTGGTTTAACCTAATCTTCGATTCGTTCCCCTGCTCCGTGGCCTCATAGAATACTCTCCGTGAGAGCTGCTTCGGCAAATATTCTTGTTTCACGTAATGCCCCGGATAGTTGTGTGGATATTGATAACCCTCATGTCCAAGCTTCACGGCACCAGAGTAATGCGTATCTCGCAAGTGAAGCGGAACTTCTGCCGATTTTACCTCATCAATGGCGTTCATGGCTTTGGAAATGGCGGTATACACCGCATTGGATTTTGGACTTTCGACCGCAAACAGAATCGCTTGTGCAATGTTCAGCTTGGCTTCGGGCCAGCCGTTATTTCGGTACGCATCAAGCGCTCCAATCGCCTGAGTCATGGCTTGCGGGTTCGCAAGTCCAATATCTTCACTGCTCGCTGCAATCAGACGCCGAATGAAGGTCATCGGGTCCATGCCGAGCTTCTCCACCGCGTATAAAAACCAGAACAGCGCCGCATCACTGGAACCCCGAATGCTCTTGTGAAATGCAGACAGCACATCATACTGGGTGGATTCATCTGCCTTCACAATGGGGCGTCGAATAGACTCTTCTGCTACACCAAGCGTAATATGAATGGACCCATCCTTCTCCGGTGGCGTGGTCAACGCAGCCAGTTCAAGCGCGTTAAGCGCACGCCGAATATCTCCGTTGGCCATCGTTGCAATATGCTCAAGCGCCTCATCGTCCGCCTGCAGTTCCATGAACCCCAGACCTTTGTCCGCATCACTCAATGCTCTGCGCATTGCAATTAGGGAATGATCCTTATTTAGCGATTCTAGCTGGAACAGAGTAGAACGGCTCATCAAGGCTCCATTGACATAATGAAAGGGATTCTCTGTTGTTGCACCGATAAAAATAATCGTGCCCTTTTCTACCGCTGGCAATAGCGCATCCTGACGTGAACTGTTAAACCGATGTACCTCGTCGAGGAATAGAATGGTTTTGGTTCCATACAGCTGTTTGTTCGTTTGCGCCTGTTCGATGACTTCACGCACATCCTTGACGGAAGCTTCCACTGCATTCAGTCGAACGAACTGTCCTTGCGTTTGCTGAGAAATAATATGTGCAAGGGTTGTCTTACCGCATCCCGGAGGGCCGTATAACAAGATGGATGATATCTGATCAGCCTCAATGGCGCGCCGGAGCAATTTCCCCGGTCCAATAATATGTTCCTGTCCAATATATTCATCCAGATGCTCTGGCCGCATGCGGTCTGCGAGCAATCTAGCTTGTGGTTTTGAGTCTTGCTGAAACGAAAATAAATCCATTGCTCATCACTTCCTTAACGGATTGCCTTGCCTTGAATACAATTACACTTCTGATGGTTCTCCACTCTCTATCATATCATACTCTCGCGGTAACATAGCCATAAATGCATGAAGTGCACTGCTGACAAAGGCATCCTTGCGAGTAATAAAATGAGTCATCATACGATTCATACCGACGGGGAGTGTATGCGTGCGCAGTAATCCATTTTCGATCTGATGCCTAATCACAATCTCTGGTAATAAGGAAATTCCCATACCTGAAGTAACCCCACTAATAATCGCTTCAAGGGTTCCGAATTCCATAATTACTGGGCGGGTAACACCACCCACCTCTAACCATTCCTCCAAAACCTGACGATAGGAACACCCCATGCTGTAGACAAGAATGGGTTTACTCTTAAGATCTTCATCCGTAGGACCCATACCAGAATAGACAACAAATAGTTCCTCATCAAATATGGGAATAGAAACGATATCAGGATGATCACAGGGACAGCCTATAAATGCTCCCTCCAATTCATACCCAATAACCTGATCCATAAGCACCTGCGAATTACCAGTAACCAGTGACAAGGAGACACCTGGATACTGTTTATAATATCTGACGAAAAGTTCAGGTAGTCGCACGGCCGCCGCGGTTTGTGTAGACCCTATTCGCATTGGACCCGATGGTGTGCTCGTCGCCCGAAGTGCCTTGGAAGCATCATTCAGCAAACCAATAATTTTATCTGCATAGGTCAGCAACATTTCTCCGGCTGGAGATAACGTCATGCCTCGGTTATGACGAATGAACAACGTTGTACCTACTTCTGCTTCCAGATGCCGGATTCGTGCCGTTACGTTGGATTGCACATACCCCAGTTTAGAAGCAGCTTTGGTCAGATTCCCTTCCTGTGCAACACACTGAAATATTCTAAGATCCCCGCTCTCCATGGTCCCTCCACTCTGACATCATTCAAAATGATATCCGCTTCATTACCAATCATTATACTTCATGTGTAAACCGGACTACAATTCATGTAGATCCCAAACCAGTCAGCTGACTGGGTGATGATAAGGAGTGTTCAACATGACATACTGGAAAAATAGAGTTGCTCTGATCACAGGTGGTGGAACAGGCATAGGCCGTGCTGTAAGTCTGATACTAGCCGAGCGTGGAGCGTCGGTTGCCATCAACTACTCCCGCTCACGAGATGCAGCAAACGATACAGTCCAACACATTTTGGATTCAGGAGGCAATGCATTCGCCGTTCAAGCCAATGTAGCCAATGATCTTGATATCCGGCGGATGGTCACTACAATAACTGAAACCTACGGCCCAATCACTGCACTTGTAAATAACGCCGGAATCACGCACCATATCCCCATGCACGATCTGGAGTCTGTTAAAGATGACGTCTGGAATGAGCTGCTTGATGTGAATGTGAAAGGCATGTTTCATTGCGCTCGTGCAGTGACGGAAGGCATGAGACAGGCTGGCGGTGGTTCTATCGTAAATCTGGGCAGCATCGCAGGCAGTACGGGCTCGGGCTCCTCCCTCCCTTACGCCGTCTCCAAAGCGGCAGTTCATGGGCTGACCTTGTCACTTGCGCACGCACTCTCACCACACATTCGGGTGAATGCTATCGTTCCGGGCGCAGTTGCTACAAGGTGGTGGGCTGGAAACGAGGAGCGAATGTATCGTCTCGGCGGAGAAGTGTTATTACAACATATTGCCTCACCTGAAGATATCGCACACATGATCTGTGCTGCGCTGGAACAGCAATCCATGACCGGGCAGCTAATTACTGTAGATAGCGGACAGACGTTATGAGCTCCAGTCATGATAAAGATACCCGGGTCATCAAACCACTGAAATATACACTATTGATCATTTTGACAACGCTAATCATGGGTACTTCTTTTCCAGTTGGCAAGATCGGCATGTTATATGCCCCACCTTTCCTGCTCATGGGCATACGTTATATACTGGCAGGTGGCTTGATGGCCTTGTTCCTTCGTAAACGTCCTTTACCTAATGGATGGCAGTCATGGTTGAAAATAACCCTCATTGGCTTGTTCCAATCCGCAGGAGTGATGGGCTGTGCCTACTACAGCATGAACTGGATTACATCCGGTGAATCCGCCATTATTACGTTTACCAATCCGCTACTGGTCATTATCCTCAGTGCTCTCTTATATAGAGTGATCTACCGTTTCAGTCAGTGGATCGGTGTTATACTCGGTTTCATCGGGATAATGTTAACTTTTGGGTGGCAGATGAGCTTTAGCCCCGGAACCTGGATTGGATTTGGTGGAGCGATTTCCTTTGCCGTGTCCACATTGCTCATCAAACGCTGGGGTAATGGCTATGATACTTTTGTCTTAACAGCCTATCAGATGCTTGCTGGAGGTGCTGCGTTGCTTCTGCTGAGCGTATGGACTGAACAGCCTCACTTTATAATGAATACCACCTCGGTTATGGCGCTGCTCTGGTTAACGCTTGTTTGCTCCATCATTCAGTTTTCACTCTGGTTTTACCTGCTGCAGAATAGTGACCCAGCCCAAACCAGTTCGTATCTGTTTCTGGCACCGTTCTTTGGTGTACTATCGAGTTGGATTTTGCTGGGAGAGCACGTTCAGTGGTTTGCATTGGCAGGTGGTTTATTTATTGGTGTTGGCATATTCCTGGTGAACCGTCGCTCATCCAGATTGAGAAATAGGGTACCCTAACTAAACTCTCCCTGTCTTTCTTCCTTGGGAGATTAAATCGATAATGCCTCACCTATGTTTGGTGAGGCACGTTTTTCTTTACTTGTGCAAGAGGCAGAGTTGGCATAAGAAATTGCAATTATTCATTTAGCCACGATGGTATCCCCATACCCGAAATATCTACAATGTCAAATCTTTCTTTAAATGACATACCATTTGGATCAGAGACCAAGTTAGCTCTAGTCAACAAACCAATAACTAGATGCCCCTCTGGATCATCATTAATCGCCAACTGACTCCACCAATGGAGTATTCCAGTAAAATCATCAATTTTCTCAATTAAATTCTTACACTCTTCACTATTCGTTTCCATGATATTTAATAAAAGCTTATTGATAATAGCGAAAGGTTCATTATTTTTCAAAGCTGGAGCTAGTAAAACCTCGTGACTCGGTACGTTATTTCCAGTTACTTCCCCTCTTCTAACCATAAAAGATAGGTTTGATCCTGAAATTTCCGATCCACAATTAAAAGCTAACATAAAGGCATTTTTACTTAATTCATACTGTTTAGTAGTATAGGCTTCGAAACCTATAGAGTTGATCTCACCAAGAATACTCGCGAAGTAATCTTGACTCATAGTTCCAATTAATTGCTTAATATCCAAAAATAATTCAAGTGCTTCTTTTAATTTCCCCAAACCTCTCAGGCAATCACTTTTATTAATTTTAAATGAATATTCAAATGATTCCTCATGTAATTCTGTATCACTGTAATAAGTACTCTCTATTAAATCATGTGTCATGAGAGACTCTTCATATCTCTCTAAATTGCATAATCCTATTGCTCTAGATAATAAAGATTTTTTTGCTATAATTCTCAAATCGTACTCTGTTTCGTCCTTTAATTTGATATAAAGAGAATTTAATTCTTTAACTGATTTTGATTCATCTCCTAGTCTCCCCACAGTCAATGCTTTTTTGTAAAAACTGCTTTGAATTATTTCATTTAATATTTTATCTTTACCAAAGTTTTTGAATTTCATAATGATTTCTTTATAAATATTAAGCGCATTCGAATCATCCTCCAAATTTGTAAAATTTAGAGCTTTATTAGATAATGCAAATGCAACATATCTCTTAACCTTTATTTCTTTAATTTTTTGGACTTTTTCGATAAAAGTGTCAATAACCGTATTAGAGGATTCATACTTCTCTGCCTTCGCTAACGCAAATACTTTACCTAAATAAGACTGTGCGAACAAATCTACATTCGAATTATTAAGTTTTTCAACCGTAGAAATAATCTCATCGTATACAGTCACAGCTTCATTAAAATTTCCCATTGCAACATATGTATCAGCTTTCTTAAGCTGTACAGTATCTGATATTTGATCTGACTGGCTATAATATTTGTGAATTTTTTCATACATTTTAATCGCTTCACTATGATTACCAATATTATGTAAATATCGTCCTTTATTCATCATTGCATTTGCCGCAAGTTCTTTCAAAGACGACTCATCATCATCAGTGTATCTTTTCGTAATTTCATCAAACGTATCTAATGCCTCATTATGTCGCTGAAGTTTGGTCAAAGTTTCTCCTTTATTCTTTAAGGATTTAGCCACTGTCTCTTTTATATTGAGTTCTTCACTTTCACCAAATAAAATTAGCATTTCATTATAAACTTCTAATTCTCTATCTAATAGATTTTTAGAATTTAGGATTATTGATTTTATATATAGAGATAGACATATAAAGTGTTGAATTTTCGGATGACTATCATTACAAAATTCAAGTTTAAATGTATCTAGAACTTCTAAAGATTCAATTATGTCGGTATTTTCTTTAAACATAGTTGTAGCTTTCTTTAGATAGGATGTTGCTACTATATTCCTAACATTTTGTGTCTTAATATCTGAATATTCTTCAATAATTAAATTATAAGCTTTGATTTCATCTTGAAATTTTTCCATGCCTTCATAGATAAGACCTTTACGAAATATTGCTCGAACCACGTAATAGACAAATTGTTCCTCAATGAAATTTAAGATTAATTCATCATATACCACTAAAGCTTCATCATAAGATAATTTTTTTTGCAAAATATCTCCTTTACCTAATAATGCTTTGCAAATGATTTTTTTTATAACGCTCAAATCATTATCTTTCTTACTTCTTGTAATAACTTCCATTGATATTTTTTTTATTAAATCGTACCCTTCGTAATTTTCATATAATTTATCAGAAGCAGATAAGATAACATTCAGCAATTCCACATGCTCTTGAAAATCAAACATTGAGTAACTATAATTCATTTGTACTTTATTAATTAATTCTTCGTATTGTGATTTCTTAAGTAACTCTTTAAGTTCTTCTAAAAATAAATTTGTGGTATATTCCTTACTTGCCTTAGCTCTTTCTAGTCTCTCAATAACTTCTTTGAAAAAATACTTACCGTCCTCATTCTCACTCAAATTATCGCTGTCAACCGAACTATTTAAGGACTTCACATAAAACCCTATAGGATCACGTGTGATTTCTGGAGATTCAATGTTAAATTTATTGATGAATTGTTCAAATACTTCTTTAGCATCAAGAAAACCATTATTTTCAACAGAATCTTTTACTCCAAGTAAAATTTGATCGAGATTTTCTTGTGGAAGTTGTTCAATATTTGAATCAGGTACAACAAACTTTACATCACTATTAAACCGAAGCCATTTTGGTAAAGAGTATATGTCATTTTCAGTATAACAAAACCAATACAAGTTAAAAGGTAACGGACTTTCAAGTCTTCTCTTCAATGCTTGCATAAAGACATCATTTTCCCATCCGCTGTACCCAATAACTATTGGAACACGTCTATAGAGCAATGAATCAATGAAAAATGCCATAGTTCGGTTAGTATTTAATTGGCGTTCTGCTCTTTCAATGATTTCTCCACTTAGATTGCAACAATCATAAAACCAATAAGTCCCATGAATATGTACGATTTGAATTTCATTGTTTTCAGGATCTATTTTTTCTACAGTGTGCGGATGATCCGAAACAATGTGTTGTATTCCAAACATACTTAAAGACCTTGATAAAAAATCATCAAAGTTAGTAGTAATAACTAAATTACTTACTACTTTTTGAGACAATAAATGTGCTAATTTTATATTCGCGAGATTAATAGGACGATTATGAAGAATATTTTTTATATAGTTTTGTCTCTGAAATCGATTAGGATAGGCTAATTCAAACCAATCAGAATATGCATCTTGAACAGAAGAACTGTCTGGTGTAAGTTCTCTATTATATTTCAATGCATGTTCTTTACAATGAGTTATAATGTCTCTTGCTAAAGGTGCACTAGGAGAAGAGATCCCTGCTCCTACAAGAAAAAAGTAAGGAGATTTTTTCTTTAAGTGTAGCATTTCATCACAAACTTGTTTAATTTCAAGTATTCCATCATCTAGCATTATTTTTTTTGTTTTATCTGTTTCTTCCATATTATCTACAACTCCCAAGAAATTTTTCATAACAAAATTTTACCATCTAGACTATAATTATTCCATGTGATTTTTCAATATTAACTGTGAATTACATAATTAACTGATTTTTCGTATTCATCCATCCCTCTTACATACATGTTATTTTTCAAAACCATTAAACTTTTTCGCACAAAAGCAAAAAAAGGCAAGCGTTTATGGGAAATTCCAATGAACGTCATGCCTTTTATTGCATAAACAAACTTTATTCACCCAATCTCTGGCCAACCCTGAATGGTTACGGGTTCGCCATCGGGATTATGTGTTGCAGCCGCATAGATCGGCAGTTCACCGTCATGGAACAACCACAATTCGTGCAAAGCCCGTGTACAACCAACGTACAACAGCTTTGCATCACCCGCATTTGGCAGATAATGCTTCTGATCTACGTCTGCCACAATAACGGCATCAAATTCCAACCCTTTGGACAAGTAGACCGGTAAAACGGAGTGTCCACCCGTGTACTGCTTTTTGCCACCATCGATCAGGTTTAGATCCCAGCCTGCGTCCTGAAGTTCACGATGAAGTTCCTCTGCTTCATGCAGTGTACGGGTCAGGATGGAGACGGTTCGGTAGTCTTTGACCGTTAACACCTTCAAAGCCTGCTCCAGACTCGCCGTCCGCCCTTCTCCTCCATAAGCCAACGTCCGAACCGGATCACCACTCCGGAAAACAGGAATCGCCGTAATCCCGCTCTTGACGCCACGTTCCAGAATTGTATTGGCATAATCGATAATTTCCATCGTCGAACGATAACTTCGGGTCAATGCAAAGTATGCATTCTGTTCCTCAGGAAACAGAGAACTCATCTCTTCCCACGCATGAACACCACGGTACTCATGAATGCCTTGGGACAAGTCACCCAGTATGGTGAAGGAATGCCCTTTGACGAACTGATCCAATAACGCCACATGGAAAGGGGAAAAGTCCTGCGCTTCATCAATTACGACATGATCAAACCGCTCCGAACCCTCAATATCATGGACCAATGTATGAATGTATACCAATGCAGGCAGATCCTCTTCACGGACGATATCCTGCTTCAGATCTGCTCCGGTTTGTTTCATGACTAGTTTTGGAATAAGCTCGCTGAGCGAGGCTGGCACAGAGCCACCCTTTGCAGCTTTGAACAGCTGTTTATATAACGTAAGCGGCTCGTATTGAGGCCATTTTTTGGCATAAGCTTTCTCACGAGTAGACGCTTTTTTCTTGCGTTCTTTGCGCACAGCTTCTGGCATCGGTTTCTTAAGTTCCATCTCAATCCAGCGGTGAACCCGCGCCATGACCCGTTCTTTGCGTTTGGCCAGCGGATAATGTTTGTATTCCTCACCGAACCAGTTCTCAATCTCCGTCTTGCTAAGCACCTTACCATCCCATGGACTGAAGTCCATATCCGGTACGGAATCCGCTTCCATCCCCGAGAGCCACTCTCGAATAAGCTCCATGAAACGGATTGATCCTTTGTAACGTCCAGGTACATCATCATTCAATTCAGGCCGTGCATCAGGTGTTTCGAACCAGGTGTTCAAAGTATCCGACGTATTTGCCAAAGGCATCTCCAGCCCCAGCAGGTTCATCGCCCAATCCGGGAATGTCCGCTGCTGAATATCCCCTACTCCGAGTTCCGGAAGCACATCCGAGATGTAATCCAGGAACATGTGGTTGGGTGCAAAAATAACCATTTTCTCCGCAGATACCTGCTCCTTGTACTGATACAGCAAAAAGGCAAGCCGATGCAGGGCAACCGTTGTTTTCCCGGATCCAGCTACACCCTGAATGATCAATGCGGTGTTTCTTGCCGCACGAATGATCAGATCCTGCTCCGCCTGAATCGTAGATACGATGTCACGGAGTTTGTTATCCTTGTTCTCTCCCAGACGATAAACGAGGAATTCATCTGATACCGCTGGCTGGTCGCTGTCACGGTTATATGTATCCGCCACACGTTCCAATATCCGCTGCCGAATGACAACGTTTCGTTTCAGGTATACCAGACCTTCAATAAGCCCTTCCGGGGCTTCATACGTAGCGGAGGCTTCGCCTCCGGTAAATGAGTAAAACAGGCTGGCGACAGGAGCACGCCAATCGATGACGAGCGGATGCTCTCCCACCTCTTCGCGGTCTACGCCGATTTTGCCAATATACAGCGGTTTCCGTGCACCACTGCCCTGTTCTTCGAAATCCAAGCGTCCGAAATAGGGTTGCTGCGCGCTCTTGGACAAGGCGGTGCGGCGCTCTTCGCGTCCAGCTTCCAGCACTTGTTCTGTGAAGTCGTGGCCGGTATACACCGGAATGTTCTGCAGTCGTTCCAGCTGACTGTCCACTTCCTCCATCGTTCGCTCTAACCTGTACTCTTCTTCTTGATAGGCACTTTGAAAGCTGTCTGACATGTTTCAGTTACCTCCTAAGAATATGTTTTGCTCTGCATCACCTAGATCTGGAAATACAAAAGGATACTTACTATATCACATAGGGCAATTGAAAGCCACATCCGTTTTGCTGGCTTACTTTTGTAAGACATGAGCTCATCTGAATTGATAATTAATGATGGCACTGACAAGCGCACAACAACCAAACAAAATAAACCACCAGGCCCACTTGTTTCTGGCCTGCCTGCGCCTGCCGTTCAATGCGCCGTAAATCCCAATTAGCAGTACGATGGAGGAAAAGCTAATTCCTACGATCCAACCAGCCATGATATCTGCCCCCTTGGTTTTCAGTACACAATCGGTGTCTCATTTCCTGGATTTCAGATGAAAAGCTCCTCCTCGAATATCCACTTGGAATTCACTTTTTCCACTTTTGTGTATTAGATTATTGCTGTCCCCATGAAGGGGAGTCAGATCAAATTCACTATTTAATGCTCCTGATCTTTCTTTAAGTATAATTTGGAAACCTTCGTTATCTGGGATGGAAACCACTGCCTTTGCCCCTGTGGATACGGAATGTAATTTCTCTGGCATCTTGAGACAGTCCATATTTAATTTTCTGCCTAATGTGGTAATTTGCAAGTGACGAAACTCCCCCGAAATGTCGATCTTGGCTGAATGGGATTGAAGATTGAATTTATCTGCACTAAGGTGCTGCCCTTTCACTACGGATGCCAATGCGCACAGTTCAAGCTCATCCATCCTCCCTGATAGATCTACACGACCTGAGGTGATCTTACATTGACAGCGAGTGGCCAGAAGCGAATTCAACCGGAGGTGTCCTCCTGTGGAGATCAGCGAAATACTGTTAAAAACCCGAGCTGGTACATGAATCTTCAATGCTGTTCTACCTACATTTAACCCGATGAGTCCTCCCCTTTTTCTCCCGTCCACAATGCTTAAGGTATCCCCTCGTATGTTAACTTGCATCAGCCTTCGCTTGGAAAACCATGCATCCGCATATTGCATAACGTGAATCTGTTCATCCACACTCGGAAGAACTCTGATATCTCCTGACAACCAATTTAACTGTATATCATGAATGGGTTGATCAATGTCTATGCTCTTGCATATGGCAGGCTCACTACTTTTCAATATCTTCTCCCTCTCCATTTCAAACAATCAGGTATATGTTTATTCCGCCTCCGCATAGCCTCCTGTGCTGGCATGGCGATTCGTAATTCGCTGAATGAGCTGTTCGCTAACGATATCTGCTCCCAAGAGCTTCATCATGTGTTGCAAAAACTTAAGCCTTTCCATTGTCTGCTCCTGATCTCTTCCAAATAGAAGAGGGTTGATCCAGATGTTGACGAGCAGCATGAAGATTTCAGCACACTCCAGCGGATATTCGACTGAAATGGACCCATCTTCCTTGCCTTGCTCCATAATGTCGGCAATAATTTGGGCATCCTTCAGAATACCTTTTCTTATGCCGCCAAGAACAAACTGCGGATTCTTGATCTGAGTGCTAAGAACCTGATCAATTGAGTTAGACTGAATTCCAGGATCAACGATAACATTTTCCAAAATACTGATGAGCTTCTGTCTGGCATTTGGAGCATGCGTGTTCTGGATGAGTTCCATAAACATGTCTTCTGCCCGCCCAAGCTCCTTCTCCATCACTGCACTAAGGATATCCTCCTTGGACTTGAAATGATGATATATGGCACCTTTGGACATACCTAATTTTTCTATAATGTCTTGAATACTGGTTTTTTCATATCCCTTTTCGGTAAACATTTGAGTTGAGACTGCCAGAATCAGGTCCAGTGTCTGCTCAGGGTATTTATTTCTGGCCATAAGTTCCTCCTCATTCATACCAACGGTCGGTATCCAAAATATAGATTATGTTGGTCTTAATGTCAATATGAGGAATTTAAACAAAAAGAAAAAAGGATCTCCGTTGAAATACCTCATGGGTATAACGGAAACCCTCCAATAATGGAGATTACTCTTCTATTTGTACTATTGCTGCGTTGCCTTCCTGTGCCACAAACTGCTTCTGTGCCAACTCACGATATACCGGATGATTGCTGATCAATTCAGCATGAGTTCCGGTTCCGGTAACATGTCCATGCTCCAATACAACAATTTGATCGGACTCGACAACGGTAGATAACCGATGGGCAATAACAATTGTGGTTCTGCCTTCCATCAGGTTGGACAAAGCCTGTTGTACTTCATACTCCGAGGTGCTATCCAAACTGGATGTTGCTTCATCCAACATAAGAATATCCGGACTGCGCAGTAAGGCTCGAGCAATAGCAATTCGCTGACGTTGCCCCCCGGATAACTTGATTCCTCTCTCGCCCACTTCCGTGTCATAACCCTGTGGCAGCTTGTCTATGAAGTCGGCAGAATAGGCCATCTCAGCAGCTCGCCTTATCTCATCCATCGTGACCTCACGGCCCAATCCGTATGTGATATTGTCTTTGATCGTACCCGCCATAAGTGGACTTTCCTGAGATACATACCCGATCTTGCTGCGCCAGGAGGCTAACGAATATTCCGTTATCGCTTGTCCCCCATATGAAATATGGCCTGAATCGGGCATATAGAACTGCTCCATCAAAGAAAACAGTGTTGATTTGCCGCTACCGCTTGGGCCGACAATCGCCGTCACCTTGCGTGTGGGAACCGTCAGATTGATCCCGTGCAACACTTCCTCACCTGTGACATAGGAAAAGTGTACATCATGGAATGCAATCGTCTCATTTCCTTTTGGCGCTACCTTGGTGCTGTCATGTGGCTCTTCTTCATCAGCAAGAATAGCTTGTATACGCTCTGTTGCACCTACAACTTTTTGCAAACGGGAGTATAACGTCGTGAATTGTCCCATTGGCATAATGACCTGGAACAACAGCAAAATGAACGCAACCAGTTCACCAGGCGACAACAGTCCAGACGCTACACGCATTCCCCCCACACCCAGAATAACGACCAATACGGCAGTCATGACAAATGTAAACAAGGGACCGATCAGAGCAAGAATACGTGCTTCCTGCAAGCCAAAAGCAAACATTTTACGAATCCGGGAATCCCCTGCTTCTGATTCCTGTTTCTCCGTGCCGTAGGCTTTGACTAAGCGGATCTCACCAATAACCTGGCTAAGTACGGACGTAAGACCTGCCATCTCATCCTGCTGTTTCTTGGAAATCTTGTACATTTTTTTACCCACCGGCAACAGGATCAACAGCGTAAGTGGCACCAGACTCAGGATAATGAGCGACATCACCCAATCCAAGTAAAATAGTAATGCCACGCCACCCACAACAGCAACGATGTTCGACACAAAGGAAACCAGATAATCCGCGATCAACGTCATGATCTGGCTTGTATCATTCGTAATCCGGCTCATCGTATCGCCTGTCCGATTACGATCAAAATACGGCATTCGCAGCGACAAGACCTTGTTCCACAGCTTGGTGCGAAGCGTTGCGACCACGCGTTGTCCGGCGTAATTTAACATATAAATGCTAATGCCCGAGGCAATCGCCTGAATCACAAATGCCCCAAGCAATAACAAAATAACAGATTTGTTCAGTGCCGAAGTGGTTAGGCCATCAATCAGACCTTTGGTCATCAATGGCACAATCAGTCCGGCTGTAGTTTGAATCAGAGTTAAGATGAGGGCCAGAATCAAGATCAGTTTTGGCGGGTTCGTGGAAGCGATAAGCTTGACGAAATCCTTAAATCCCTTTTTTCCTACCTTCTGGTCATTCTGCCCTGCTTGTTGCTGCTCTTCCATTCCCGTTCCTCCCGTTCTCCATCTGCTCACCAGAGATCATACGTATGAATTTACATGACGTTGCCTTTTCTTATTACAAGACTCCATGCAACACAAAATTGGCTAAAAAGAGGATGGAAATGCCATACATGACCACAGGCACCTGTTTACCTTGACCTGCTGCCAGCTTCGCTAATGGATAGGCAATAAATCCAAACGCCATACCGTCCACGATGCTATATGTAAATGGAATCATGACCATGATCAGAAATGCTGGGAATGCCTCTGTGAAGTCACCAAAATCCATATCTTTCACACCTTGCACCATCAGGCCACCAATAATGATCAAAATAGGTGCAATTGCACTGTCCGGAATGTATCCAAGCAGTGGGATGAAGAAGAAAGTAGCCCCGAATAATACAGCTGTAACGAGTGGAGTCAAACCTGTGCGACCGCCTGCGGCAATTCCGGCTGTCGTCTCGGCTGCAGCAACAGGAGGACTACTTCCGAATACGCCTGCCAATACGGTACTAATGGATAGTGCGCGCAGACTTCCTTTGAACCGCTCTGGACGACCAATCATCTGTGTCTGAGCAGTAATTAATCCGATATTTTCGAACACCACAATCAACAGTAGCAAAAATACCGCGATCCAGAATGCGACATCAGCCAGCTTCATCAAAGACAATTCCCCAAATAACCCACCGTATTGACGCAGCGCATCCATCGCTGATACGGATTCACCCGGGTTCACAGCACCAAGTACATAGGCAAGGCCTGTCCCGACCAAAATACTGATCAGAAGTCCACCCTGTACGTTCCGTATAAATAAAATCAAGGCAAGCACCAGCGTAACGCAGGCTGTAATGACATTCGGATCATTGAAATGCCCAATCGCAACAAACGTGGTCTGATGCGCGATAACAATTCCACTTTTTTGCAAACCGATAAATGTCAGAAACAAACCAATCCCGACCGTAATGCCATGCTGCAGATTTTTCGGGATTGCTTCGCTGATCATTTTGTATAATGACGTAAACGCAACAATGGCAAACAGTATACCTGTAACGGTTACAACGGCCAGCGCTTCTTGCCAGCTTAATTTCATGGAATGTACAAGTGTATACGTGAAAAATGCATTAATCCCCATTCCGGGTACCACGATAATCGGTGATTTTCCGCCAAATGCCATGAGTAAACAGCCTGCAATAGACGTCAGCAGGGTTCCAACCATGGCTGCCTGTAAGGGCATCCCGGCATCGGAAAGAATTGTAGCATTGACCATAACGATATAGACCACGGCAAAATAAGAAATGGCTCCCGCCACAATTTCCTTCTTCCACTGGTCTCCTGGCTCCATGCCAAGACGTCTGGTCATCCATCCGTGTTTCATTTCGTTCTATTCCCCTCTCTCTATATAGGCTGAATAACTGAGTATTTACACTCTACCACTACGCGGACAGAACAACCTTCCGATCGCTGTTATCCCCAGATTTTTTGATTAAATTTTTTAAATGTACAAATCCGGTGATAAAGGCGAGCGCTCTGCTTCTTCAGGTTTCTTCTGTCCTCTTCGTTCTTGTGTAAATCTTATTCAGCTTATATGGCCGCAAATCTTTATGTATGTATCATCATTTCGCGCAGCAGTGAATATCATACACGGTTTTGACTTTGAAGTACATGACGTAACTCTGACATTTATCTAGGAATACAGTTCGGCTATCATAGACGATTGACGTCCCATCCGCTCCTCTCTTGCGAAGTATGATCACACAAAAAAGCGCAGATGCCTTATCGGCATCCACGCTTCTTCAGTTGGCAGCAAGTTACTGCTGCTTGTTCTCTGCAATTTCTAACAAATCCTTAATCGCAACACTGACCATAATCAGTCCGGCTACCGGAGGCACAAATGAGTTACTCGCAGGTGGCTGTTTAGCCTTGCGAATTTCCGGAGCATTCTCGGGAACGATTTTTTGTGTTACGTCCTCACGCGGTTTCATCGGCTTTTCAGTCGAGAAGACCACTTTCACACCTTTTTTGATGCCGTCTTTACGAAGTGTGGTACGCACAACACGGGCAATCGGGTCCATGGTCGTTTTCGAAATATCCGCAACCTGGAATTTCGTCGGGTCCATTTTATTCGCCGCACCCATGCTGGAAATCATCGGAATTTTACGTTTCAGGCACTCTTTAATGAGATGGATTTTGTAGATAATCGTGTCGGATGCATCCAGCACATAATCCAGTTCATATTTGAACAATTCCTCATACGTTTCTTCCGTGTAAAACATATTTAATGCAATTGCATCACATTCCGGATTGATCAATTTCACACGTTCCACCATCAGGTCCGCTTTTTTCTGTCCCACTGTCGTGGTCAGCGCATGAATCTGGCGGTTAATATTGGTGATGTCCACGACGTCTTTATCAATCAGAATGATGCGCCCAACACCGCTACGGGCAAGAGCTTCTACAGCAATTCCACCTACGCCGCCAATACCGAGCACAGCGACTGTACTATTCTTCAACGTGTCCAGACCTTCTGGTCCGATCGCAAGTTCTGTTCTTGAAAATTGATGGAGCATTGAGAATCGATGCCTCCTTTATTTCTTTTCCGCTACCGGTTTACGGGCTACGCGGATATGAAGTTGTTCCAATTGCGAGTCATCCACTTCGGAAGGTGCATTCATCAGCAGATCCGTTGCACTTGCCGTTTTCGGGAAGGCAATCGTTTCACGCAGATTCGTGCGGCCCGCCAGCAACATCACGAGGCGGTCCAGACCAAAGGCAATACCACCATGCGGTGGAGTTCCATATTCGAATGCTTCCAACAGATAGCCGAATTTCTCATTCGCTACTTCTGGTGAGAGTCCAAGGGCAGCAAACATTTTCTCCTGAACATCACGTTTGTAGATACGCATCGAACCGCCACCTACTTCATAACCATTGAGAACAAGGTCATAGGCTTGAGCGCGGATTGCACCCGGATCAGTGTCGAAGAGATGTACATCTTCATCTTTTGGACGTGTGAACGGATGGTGTTCTGCCACATAACGTTTCGCATCTTCATCATATCCGAGGAGTGGGAAGTCCACAACCCAAGCAAATTTGAATTTGCTGTCATCGATCAATCCAAGTTGACGGCCGATTTTCAGACGCAATGCGCCAAGAACGTCAGCAACCACTTTTTTCGTGTCTGCGGAGAAGAGCAACAAGTCGCCATCCTCAGCACCAGTACGTTCTTTGACCGCTTCGATTTCTTCAGGCGTGAAGAACTTCACGATTGGCCCTTTGAACTCGCCGTCTTTCACTTGAATCCAAGCCAGACCTTTCGCACCGTAACGTGCAGCAAATGGTCCAAGATCATCGATCTCTTTACGGCTCCATGTGCCACAGCCTTTAGCGTTCAGTACTTTCACTTCTCCACCTTTTTCGATGACAGAAGCAAATACTTTCACACCACTGTTTGCTACGATATCGTTCATTTCAACCAGTTCCATACCAAAGCGCAGATCTGGTTTGTCTGAACCGTATTTACCCATTGCATCTGCATACGTAATGCGTTGGAAAGGCAGTTCCAGCTCAACACCTTTGGTTTCACGCAGCAATTTGGCCATCAGTTCTTCCATCATTGGCAGCAGGTCATCCTGTTGCAGGAAGGAAGTCTCGATGTCGACTTGAGTGAATTCAGGTTGACGGTCTGCACGCAGATCCTCATCCCGGAAACAGCGAGCGATCTGGTAATAACGTTCAACGCCACCCACCATCAGCAATTGTTTGTAGATTTGTGGAGATTGTGGCAGGGCGAAGAATTCACCTTCATGCACACGGCTCGGTACGAGATAATCACGCGCACCTTCCGGGGAGCTCTTGGTCAGGATCGGTGTTTCCACTTCAACGAACTCTTCTCCATCCAGGTAGTCACGGAACACTTTGGATGCTTTGGAACGCAGTTTCAGTGTTTCGAACATTTCCGGACGACGCAGGTCTAGGTAACGATATTTCAAACGAAGGGATTCATCAACTTCGACACCATCTTCAATGAAGAATGGAGGTGTTTTGGCTGCGTTCAGCACTTCGATTTCTGTGATTTGAACTTCAATTTCGCCTGTAGGCAGGTTTTTGTTAACTGTTTCTGCATCACGTTTAACAACTTTACCCGTTACAGCGATAACATACTCGCTACGTACGCGATCTGCGATTTGCAGAGCTTCACCGGAATAAGCCGGGTTAAAGACAACTTGTACAATCCCGCTGCGATCACGCAGGTCGATGAAGAGTACGCCTCCCAAGTCACGGCGGGTCTGAACCCAACCGTTCAATGTTACTGTTTCACCGATGTGTGCGGGTGTTAATGCGCCGCAATGATGACTTCTTTTCATAACCAAACTCCTCATTATGTGAATTTCCGTTCTGTATGGGCAGTTAGTACCTGCTCTTCAACAGTCCGGTTACGTGTAGACCATGTATTCGAAAAGGCATATTCTCTCTGGCTCGTCAACTTCCGATTAGTCGAAAATGTTAGTGAACCTCAGTAATTTTGCCGGATCAATTGTTTTACTTGAATGTTTAAGATTTAATGTAACACTTCGTGCTTATTTACCTTCGCGAATTGCCGCTACCAGATCATCAAGCTTCACGGTTTGTTGCTCACCCGTATCCATCGATTTGAGGGCGATCTCACCACGCTCCAGCTCGTCATCACCAAGGATGGCAGTGTAGCGGGATTTGAAACGATCAGCTGATTTCATCTGTGCTTTCATCTTGCGGCCCAGATAATCACGTTCCCCAGACAGTCCAGACTGACGAAGTTTGAACAACAGACGGTTCACTTCACGATCAGCTGCTTCTCCCAGAGCAACAAAGTATACATCCAGTGGAGCCAGTGTAGTAACCTCAATTTTTTGGTGCTCCAGAATCAGTTGAATACGCTCCAGACCAATACCGAAGCCAATACCCGGCTGATCAGGTCCGCCGATATCTCCAACCAGACCATTGTAACGACCACCGCCGCCAACCGTATCAATCGCTCCAATACCTTGGGCTTTTAATTCAAACGCAGTCAGGGTGTAATAATCCAAACCTCGTACCAGACGATTGTTCACAGCATAATCCACTCCGAAATCATCCAGGTATGCCTGCAGCTTGGCAAAGTGATTCAAAGACTCTTCATCCAGGCTATCCAGTATGGAAGGTGCCCCTACGAATTTGTCCTGATCGACTTTGCAGTCGAGCACACGCAGGGGATTACGCTCCATGCGTGACTGACAGTCCTTACACAGGCTGTCTTTCATCGGTCTGAGGAACCCAAGTAACGTCTCGCGGTATTCTGCACGGCTGGTTGAGTTACCAACGGAGTTGATCTCCACTTTGACATCCTTTAAGCCGAGTTCTACACACAACTGGTATCCAAGTGCGATTACTTCCGCATCAATTGCCGGGTCCAGCGCACCGATGGCTTCTACACCAAACTGGTGAAACTGACGCTGACGGCCTGCCTGCGGACGCTCGTACCGGAACATTGGACCGATGTAATATAGCTTGCTCACATCCGGTTCGCCGTAGATTTTATTCTCTACATACGCACGGACAACACCCGCTGTTCCCTCCGGACGAAGAGTCATGCTGCGATTACCTTTGTCATCAAAGGTATACATTTCTTTCTCAACGATATCGGTAGTCTCTCCTACACCGCGTACAAATAAAGAAGTCTGTTCGAAGATCGGTGTACGAATCTCACGGTAATTAAACCGTCGACACAGATCTCGTGCTTTTTCTTCTACGTACTGCCATTTCTCGACAACTCCAGGCAGTAAGTCCTGCGTTCCAGTCGGTTTTTGAAAAGCCATCTTGATCCCTCCAGCATTGATTTTTTTCTCTAAAAGTTAATCCAGAAATGTTACACCTGGTCTCTCCGACTGTAGTACCATCTTTCGATCGCTGTTATCCCCAGATTTTTTGAATTAATTTTCCAATGTGAAAATCCGGGGATAGCATATGCTTCCGATGCAGCTTTCTTTCAGAAAGCTTTTAGACGAACGCTTCGCTTCTACAGATTGGTTCTACAATCTCCGTTATGGTATAAATGTTAGAATCAACTTATATAACAAAAAAATCCCTCGCCCTGTCGCTGTGTATACAGCAAACAAGGGACGAGAGATTGTGTAATATACATTCACCCGTGGTACCACCCACATTCCGGAAACCTGACACTTTAGCCGTTCAGGTGATCTCTGATGATTCAGGTTTGCCCAAGGCATTCTGATCAAGCAGATATTCCGCTCTACGTGTAACGCACGTCCTGCGCAGGCCGGCTACTGGTCAACAGATCATCTCTGCTATGTTCGCCGTCTGTTCTCGGGGAAGTCATTCGTCCGCTCATCAAGAGAATCCTTACAGCCTTGGGATTCCTCTCTGGTCATGTGGGCACGGAGTACTTGGTCCCGTCATCAAATCAGTAATATAGTTCAAAAATCGACTTGTATTGACTATAGTCAACGTATTATTTTCTGATTGTAATGAACCGCAGTGCTAAAGTCAAGGGTTAACACAAAAAGATAGCTCTAAAAAATTTGCTCACACGCTGCACCGGATGGGGGAGTCACAGAAATCACGGATAATAGAAGCTGGATTCATCTATGAATTCCAACTTCTATTCGCTTCTTATTCCTCTATTGTTTCAGCATCCATTTCAACAGATCCGGCGCGCTTGCCCATAAACGGGAATGCATAATGACATATGCAATCGCTTCGTCTGAGTCGCCCATTCCGACAAAGTCAGGGAGGTTATGCGGCAGCCGTTTCAAACCCAACAGGTAATCAGGCACATGTTTGTTCACACCTCGGGCCACACGGTATAGCATTTTAAGCTGGGAGGTGATTCCGTTTTTCTTATACTCCAGAATAATCTTGTCATAGGCAAAGGCCGCTGCGGCGTCGCCTCTTCCATACTCCTCCAGCAATTGCTCTGCCTGATCCAATTGGTTACTATACAAATACACAGCAGCGAGCAGGTAACGTGCTCCGGTATTGTCTTCCGTATTAAGCTCTAGAATATGCTCCAGGATCTGTGATGCTTCTTTCGTATCTCCGCCAAACCAGCAGGATTCGGCATAGCTTTTGCATATCCGGATATAGGGACGAGTCTCATGAAGCCCCCAGAAGTCCCCTTTGTTCTCCTCAAAGAACAGTTCACCCAGTTCACGTTTGCCAGCAGTAATTCCTTCCTTGAGGTAAGATCGTGCATCATTCTCATTGTCCGATTCCTCAGCCAAAATGAGATACGCATCAGAACTGTCAGGATACATCTCCAGCGCTGTTTCCGCCAGACGTACTCTCCGTTTGGAAGAGCTCGCTTCCATCGCCTTAGACAGCAGAGCCTGTGCTTTGTCTTTCGATGTGCCTGGACCGTTCAGCATCAATAGCTCGTCCGTTTCACCGCCCATGCCGTATTCTTCGATGTAACTATTCATCTCCTTAACCTTCCGGGAGATCGTGCCTGTCGTTACCTCATATTTATCAGCCAGCTCAGCCTTTGAGACATTGAAGCCGTATTCCTCGGACAGCAAATACTCAATTGCAGCAGAGAACGAGCCTGTCTTCTTCACAGTAGGGCGGGTCTGACGGGAGTAGCCGTTCCATAACACCAGAGCTTCCAAAATTACCTCTGGCTCGTATTGTTTCCTCATGTTCTCAATAGTCTGCAGTGCCAGCTGTTCGTGAGCCGGATGCTCCCATTTCAAATCGCTTGCCACCATCTTTTTCAGCTTGGTCAAGGTCAGTTTGCTCTCAGGCTGAATGGAGGCTTCCCGAACCGATTGCTCCGTTGATATTATCCCCAGTATGGATTCTACTGCAGAGGACTCCTTGTTCAGACAACATTTCTTATATTTTTTCCCACTACCGCATGGGCATAGATCATTTCTTCCAACCTTACTCAAAACTAATTCCCCCTTAAATCTGTCTCTAGCCATTCGCATGAGAAATCTGTTGCTTTAGCATTGTAGGTGTCATTTCTCAAACGAGGCATTCTATATAACTTTCAAATTCCATCGATTAAGCAGAAACGGCTGCCGTACTTATATAAAAAAAGGCGGGGCCGTTTCAGCGAGTATATGTTCATCTGGAATATGACCGATCACTCTGGCGATGAGTTCCTCATACTCTCTGTCATAGGATTGGATTCGCCTGAACCCAATCGCTGGAGCTAGATTTACCGTCCAATGTAGCCCAACTATGAAAACAATTCGCTGTAGAATATATAAACCCATCTCTCTATTCTAGCAAAAATTGAATAAAGGGGTAAGCTCTACCCAAAACATACACATTCTCAGCTCAAAAAAAATAGCCTGCACACGGTGTGCAGGCTCAAAGGATATATAAAAAAAGGGGGTCATGTGTGTTATTATAAGCCCACTATGTTAAAGGCTTATGTATCTAATATTACAGTAATATTACAAAAATGATAGCGCTTTATAAATTAGTTTTTTAATATCCTCCTGATTAAAAAGCCCTTGCACATCACTCGACTGTGTGGTCGAGCAGTGCAAGGGCCAAGAAGTATCTACACGTTAATTCAAATCTTCCACATAGGCATGGTTGGAACGAAGCTTATGAACAATCTCCTCATAATCCTCATCCCTTACTTTGGCAGACAGAACATAATGCAGATCATCATAATCGGCCGAAGACACATCTGCAGCATTCAGCAGGTCTCCATCCTCATTCACTCTGTCACGAGTATCCCGTTCTGCATCACGGTCCACATTGGCTACTACAGGGATCACATTTTCGCTAGCTGGAACACCAGGGGCTGCACCTACACCCATTGCTCCGTTGGTGCCTACCCCACCTGCTGTATTATAAGGCACCAGTGGCACCATAACACGCGTGTCTCTACCTATCGCACTATCGAGTTGACCTACTTCCAAATGCTCTGTACGGAACGTCTGAAGTGAAGTTCTTGCTCCCTCTGCCTCGTCCTCGGTTCGAAAATACGCCTGAATATGTTTTGTCATGTCAAACCCTCCTTTTTCGGAATGAAATGCAACGTGAAGTTTGTAAACGTCACGATGTAACGTAGTTAAGATACATCAATGTATGTCAGTGGCACTGGCTGAAGTTATATAACTTTTAGCAGTTCACGTACAAACGCTGGCTCATCTTCAGGTGTTCGGGATGTAATATAGTTTCCATCCACAACGGCCTCATGATCCTTGAACTCTGCTCCTGCGTTTACCATGTCATCCTTAAGTGGTGGATAGGATGTAATGGTGCGGCCTTTCAACAGACCGGCACTAGCCAAAATTTGCGGACCATGACAGATCGCAGCAATTGGTTTCTTCGCACTGTTGATCTCGGTGACAAACTTCAAGATGTGCGCATCAGTCCGCAAATTCTCAGGGGATGATCCACCAGGAATCACGACTGCATCATAATCTGAAGCGGATGCATCACCAATCGCCTTATCTGTGGTATAGGAGGCCTTTCCTCCTTTACCTTTAAGGGTCTCACCGGCTTTTAATCCGATAATCTCCACTTCATGTCCAGCTTTTTTTACTTCGTCATACGGGACCTGCATCTCCGAATCCTCAAAGTCATTCGCCAATAAAAAAGCAACTTTACTCATAACGTATGTTCTCCTTTCCGTGTTCGAACTTTCTTTATAAAATCGGGTCTTGCAGTACATTGGCACTTCGTTGTGCCTCGTTTTGTTATTACCCTCACCAGAGCAATTTATAACAATTTGATGTAATTTCATTTTGTAACGAAGTCGTCAAACGAACACTTAAAAAGTTCTACTCACGACAAAAAGTCCTGATTCGGGAAGGAATCAGGACTTTTTCAGAATCTGTATAATCCAAATATCGGATGTTTATATACCTTTGTAAACATTCAAGATCGCGGAAGATGACTTTGCTTCCCTTTGTCAGTATCCTGAAGTGCCCAGATCGTTGCAACATACTCAGCAGCCGAACGGGCAAGCTGCAATGATTCATACAGGTTGCCAGGGAGTAACAAAGGTTCTGTACGGGTACGTGTTTCTTTCGCAGATTGGCGCATAATTGGATGGATACTCCTTTGATCATGAAATAGTCATCAACGAATTATCCCTCATTATGGCCTAAACCCCATGAAATTATGCACGTGGTTCCTGACGAACCGGACTTTCAAGCATCAAAGTCACGGGTCCCCAATTGGTAAATGTTACATCCATCATCGCTCCGAAACGCCCGGTTTCAACCTGAATACCTTTATCCTGTAGTAGTTGATTAAACGTTTCATATAACAGTTCTGCCGCTTCAGGTCGGGCCGCAGCCGCAAAGCTCGGACGCTTTCCTTTGCGACAATCCCCATACAGGGTGAACTGGGAAACAGACAATACAGCACCGCCTACATCAAGCAGGCTGAGATTCATCTTCTCCTGATCATCCTCAAATATCCGTAACCCACTAACTTTGTCAGCCAGATACTGGGCATCCTTCGTGGTGTCCTCATGGGTAATGCCTACGAGCAGCATTAATCCGGATTCGATCTTCCCTGTCAGCTCGTCTCCCACGGTCACCTGAGCCTCTTTACAGCGTTGTACAAGCACCCTCATCTTACAGGCTCCTTACTGCATAATCCGATGCACCGAATAGACATCTTTCACACGTTTGATCCGTTCTACAACGGATTGCAGATGATCCGTATTACGAATCAGAATTGTGACGTGCACCAATGCTAATTTATTTTTATCTGTCCGTCCTGTAACGGCAGATATATTGGTTTTACTTTCAGATACAGCCTGAAGTACCTCGTTGAGCAAGCCATTCCGATCATGGCCTGTAATCTCAATATCCACACTGTAACTTGCTTCAATATTCTCTTCCCACTCGACCTCAATCACACGTGCTGCTTCTTCTCCGTCTGCACTTGTCGGGATATTCGGACAGTCACTACGGTGTACGGAAACGCCGCGTCCGCGTGTAACGTATCCGATAATGTCATCCCCAGGTACAGGATTACAGCATCGTGCGAATCGGACAAGCAGATTATCAATGCCTTTGACACGAATACCGTTGGTTGGTCGATTTCTGCGCTCAGGTGCAGGTTTCAGCTCACGCATCTCGGAATTTAATTCCAGCAAACTGGACTCTTCCTGCTCTTTACGCAGTTTTTCCGTTGCTTTGGTTACAATCTGTGCAGCAGTAATCCCACCGAATCCAACAGCCGCAAGCATGTCATCAATATCGTTAAACGCATATTTTTTGGCAGCTTCCATCAACTTGTCATCCGTCATCCATGCAGAAGGATCAAGCCCCATGCGTTTCAGTTCACGCTCACAGCTATCCCGACCTTTTTCAACGTTTTCTTCACGGCGTTCCTTCTTGAACCATTGCTTGATCTTCGCTCGTGCATGAGATGATTTCGCAATTTTTATCCAGTCCTGGCTCGGTCCGTAAGAATGTTTGGACGTCAAAATTTCGATGATATCGCCTGTCTTCAGATGATAATCGAGCGGAACAATCCGACCGTTCACTTTGGCACCAATGGTCCGATTACCAACCTCCGTATGGATTCGATAAGCAAAATCCAAAGGAACAGAGCCGATCGGCAATTCGATGACTTCTCCTTTTGGCGTAAATACAAATACCAGATCCGAGAAGAAATCCATTTTGAGTGACTCTACGAATTCTGATGCATCCTGTGCTTCGTTTTGAAGTTCAAGAATTTCACGGAAGAACGTAATCTTATCTTCAAAATGATTTCCGTTCGCAGCGCCTTCTTTGTAGGCCCAGTGGGCTGCAATACCAAATTCAGCAGTCCGGTGCATATCCCATGTCCGGATCTGCACTTCCGTTGGTTCGCCATTGGGACCAACTACCGTTGTATGCAGCGATTGATACATGTTCGCCTTCGGCATCGCAATGTAGTCTTTGAAGCGTCCAGGCATCGGTTTCCATAACGTGTGTATAATTCCCAGGGTAGCATAACAATCCTTGATATTATCCACAATAATACGGATAGCAAGCAGATCGTAAATTTCGTTAAACTGCTTGTTTTTGGTGGTCATCTTCTTGAACACGCTGTAGATATGTTTCGGGCGGCCCGAAAGGTCTGCCTGAATTCCCATCTCATCGAGCTTGTTCGTAATTCCATCCATAACCGTATCAATATATTGCTCACGTTCTGCACGTTTTTTGTGCATGAGGTTTGCAATTCGGTAATACTGTTGCGGATTCAAATAACGGAGGGCGATGTCCTCCATTTCCCATTTGATTGCAGAGATACCCAAACGGTTTGCAATCGGACAGAAAATTTCCAGCGTCTCATATGAAATCCGGCGCTGGCTTTCTTCCGACTGAAACTTGAGTGTCCGCATATTATGCAGACGGTCAGCCAATTTAATCACGATGACACGGATGTCCTGCGCCATGGCGATGAACATTTTGCGGTAGTTCTCGTTCTGCTGTTCTTCCTTGGAGCGAAACTGAATACGTTCCAGCTTCGTCAAGCCGTCAACAAGCATGGCACACGTATTGCCGAAATGATTGCGGATCTCTTCAAGTGAGACCGTAGTATCCTCTACTACATCATGAAGAAGCGCTGCTATTATGGAGATGGTGTCCATCTGCATGTTCACAACAATGTCGGCAACCGCAAGCGGATGCAGAATATACGGTTCTCCCGATTTTCGCGTCTGTCCATGGTGGGCCTGATCAGCAAATTCGTAAGCTTCTCGTATGCGCACCAGATCGGGTTCTTTGATATATGCCCCGGCCTTCTCGAGTAATTGCTCTATGCCCATTCTGATCTGTTCCGTGTCCTTTCTATACCAAATGGAACCCGTGACAGTGCTGCAACACAGGTTCCCCGTAAAAGTAATTTCCTATAATTATGACGCTTCGCCCGTTTCCCGTCAACTGCTGACGAATAACAGCGCTTATCCAATTTTTATATTGGTGATCTGGATTACTTCTATCCCATTTCCCTATGACTCACAGGGGATTGGATGTATTTCTTATTTCTTATGTATTATTGCCGTTATTTGCTGAAATAGAAGGAAAATTCATGAAAATATAAATTCCATCGCTTTGCTACGTCAAAAATGTTATTGCTTAATTAAGAGAAACTCTGTAATCTATTGAAAGTTTGTGTTTCGGAAAAGGAGATGAAATTCATTGCAACGCGAAATTCAGGTTAATCAAAAGATGCCTCTTGGCTCAGGTTCACTGCTTAGCCTTCAGCATTTGTTCGCCATGTTTGGTAGCACGGTGCTTGTACCAAACCTGTTCGGTGTTGATCCAAGTATGATCCTGCTGATGAACGGGATTGGAACACTGTTGTACATACTCATGTGTAAAGGTAAGATTCCAGCATATCTCGGATCAAGCTTTGCCTTTATTGCACCTGTCACAATGGTATTAAAACAACATCCAGAGAATGGCTACTCCATGGCACTTGGAGCTTTTATCATAACAGGACTTGTTTTCTGTTTCGTGGCCCTCATTATTAAATTTGCGGGTACCGGATGGATTAACGTAGTCTTCCCACCAGCGGTTATGGGCGCCATCGTTGCTCTGATCGGTCTGGAGCTTGTACCTGTTGCAGCTGGTATGGCAGGATTGATTAACTCTGATCCTGTTGCTAACCCCAACTGGGTGCCTCAGGCCAAACCCATTATTTTATCCATGGCCACACTCGGTATCACTGTTATTGGAGCCGTAACGTTCCGTGGATTCCCCAAAATCATTCATATTCTAATCGGTATTGTAGTCGGTTATATCCTTGGCTATTCTATGGGTCTGGTTGATAAACAGGCTATTGGAAACGCTGATTTCATCTCACTACCAACCGTAACAACGCCTACATTTGACTGGTCCGTTATTTTCACCATTTTACCTGTAGCGCTTGTGGTTATCGTTGAACATATTGGACATTTGCTTGTAACGAGCAGCATTGTAGGCAAAGATCTTTCAAAAGACCCTGGGCTTCATCGTTCCCTGCTTGGTAATGGGGTCTCCACCATTCTGTCCGGGTTTGTAGGATCTACTCCTAATACAACCTATGGTGAGAACATCGGTGTAATGGCCCTGACCCGCGTATACTCCACATATGTCATTGGTGGGGCAGCAGTTATTGCAATCGTGCTCTCCTTCTCAGGAACATTCTCGGCGCTTGTAGCCAACATTCCTGTGCCTGTTATGGGTGGAGTATCACTACTTCTCTTCGGGGTCATTGCAGCATCCGGTCTGCGTATTCTTGTTGAACAGAAAGTCGATTTTGCCAAACCGACCAATCTACTGCTTACTACACTTGTACTGGTCATCGGACTGAGTGGTACAGAAGTTACCTTCTACGGCGTTCATCTGAAAGGGATGGCATTGGCAACCATCGTCGGAATCCTGATGAGCTTGTTGTTCAAACTGTTTGAAGTGCTAGGTTGGTTGAATGACGATTCGCGTAAACAGCCTGTCACTGAAAAAACGCCACATTAATTTCCATCGTATACACGTCAAAAAGCCTGTTCTCCCTAACCTTACGGTTGGAAGAACAGGCTTTTTGATAATCATTAATGCTGTATATTATTTCCCGGGAAACGGAAAAAACAATTCATGTTTCGTCACAGCGGTACATGTGGAGATCTCAGCTTAATAATTCATCAATGTGAATACATCGATTTCTGGCAATTTGGCACGACCATTCAGATCAGACAGCTCGATCAGGAAGGCAGCTCCGACAACTTTCCCACCCAATTGTTCAATCAAGTTGATGGAAGTTGCAATCGTTCCACCCGTTGCGAGCAAATCATCTGCGATCAGGACATTTTGACCTTTTTCAATCGCATCTGTGTGCATCGCGAGTGTATCCTTGCCATACTCGAGATCATAACCAACTTCAATCGTCTCTCCAGGCAGTTTTCCACTTTTGCGAATCGGAGCAAAACCGACACCAAGAGCGTATGCCAGAGGGGCGCCCACAACGAATCCACGTGCTTCAGGTCCAGCAATAACGTCAATTTTAAGATCAGAAACCATCACTTTCAGTTCATTGATCGCATTGCGGTACATTTCTCCATCCTTCAACAATGTTGTAATGTCCTTAAAGCTGATTCCCGGTTGTGGAAAGTCAGGAATGACACGAATATAATCTTTAAAATCCAAAATAATCTCCTCCTAAAATAAATACACAAACTTCCATCTAAGATACGCCCTTCATCCGGGATATCATCCATTGTGTCAGTTGCGGTGTGGCTGCATCCAGCATCACCTGTTCTATCTCGGCCATATTTTCGAGCGCCTGATAGTGACGTGAAGCGGTTAGTTCACGCTTAGGCGGGTTATCCACAAACGCAATTTTGCCGTTATCACGGGTAATGAAGGATAACTCTTCGAATACATCCAACATCATCGTAATCATGCGCGGCGAACAACCACACTGACGACTGAGCACAGGAGTAATCTCTTGTTCCTCCACGGGTTCAGCTTTCCATTTCAACACCTGCATATAAATACGCTTAAAGAGTTCTCTGGAAGGCATCTGAAGGCGATCTCGGCGGTTGCCTGATCCGTGCAGAAGGATGATATTCTCAGCTCCACTGAACAAAGCCAGCATGGCATTAAGTTGTTCCGGGGTTTCCGGCGTATCAAACACAAATAACGTCCGGACTTGTTCCTGTCCATAATGCTGTGCAGCAGCATTACACGGAAATAACCCGACCTTTCTATCATATACCCAAAGGCAAGGTTCATACAATGAATTTCCCTCGGAAACATCTGTTTCTTTCCGGACAATAGCACCAACAGAACCAGATTTATATCGCAGATGCACCTCAAGTGAGCTCAAGAAATGCTTCATCGCATTTAATGGCTCGGCATTACCGCGCAAATCAAACACTTGGACCTGAGGAACATGAATGTCCTGAAGCATCAGTTGAGGTTTTCTCATCCCATTCCATTCATTGATGGACAGTTCTCCCATCACATCAATAACGGAACCTGGGAGAAGAAACTCTGCTAACGCTCCCTTGCCAAAAGCAACGGTTTCCAGTTGCTGACCATCCTGTTCCAGAACCAGTTTCAGATGGCGTTTCTCTCGTCCCATTGTTCTGGTTTCCTTCACAGTCACACTTCTCAATACAAACCGTGGCGAAGGATTGCTCATCCCAAAAGGCTGCAATCTGTCGATCTCCTGGATCACTTTCAGCGGAACATCACTGATTCTGCATTCATCATCCGCAAGACGTTGAGGTACAAAGTCCTCTTCAGTCAATACAGATGCGGCAAACTCATTCAAACCAGCCTCAAGTTCTTCCAACTGATCCCGATGCAAGGTCATACCTGCTGCAGCAGGATGTCCCCCGTAATGGTCCATGGTGTGTTTATTGACTGTGAGCGCCTCATAGATGTCCAAGCCATCAATAGAGCGCGCAGAGCCCTTACAGACACCGCTCTCTGGATCGATCCCAAAGATAAGTGTAGGTCGGTAATAACGCTCCAGCAATTTGGAAGCCACAATACCAACCACTCCGACGTTCCAGCCCTCACCAGCCAATACGATTACATCTGGAACGGCTCCTGAACGAAGCTGTATCTTTTGTTCCAACTGTGCCGTTGCTTCTTGTAATATGCCCTCTACGACTTGCTGCCGCTCCCGATTCAAAAGATCAAGCTGGCCCGCAAGCGTATGAGCTTCATCCAGATTCTCGGTGGTGAGAAGCGATACCGCTCTCCCGGCATGATCCAAACGTCCACTGGCATTAATACGAGGCGCCATGGCAAAGGCAATATTAATCGAAGTCACCTGACTCTGATCCACACCACTAATTTCCAGCAATGCACTTACACCAGGAAGACGTGAACCACGCATCGATTCTATTCCATAACTGACGATAACCCGGTTCTCCCCTTCCAAAGGCATCAGATCGGCAACGGTGCCGATGGCGGCAATCTCCATCCATTCACCGGGCACTTCCCCGATTAATGCCTGAGCGAGCTTCAAGGCTACTCCTGCTCCTGCCAAACCTTTGAAAGGATACGGGCATCCCGGAAGTTTTGGATTAATAAGTGTAAAGGCTTCGGGCAAAATTTCAGGCGGCTCGTGGTGATCTGTCACAATGACTTCGATGCCCAGCGTTGCCGCATAGGCAATCTGTTCAACAGCACTGATTCCGGTATCTACGGTAATAATCAATGAAACGCCTTGTTGATGCGCCCAATCCAACGCATGGTTGTGCAATCCATACCCTTCATTCGAGCGATGAGGGATATATATATCGTACGAAGCCCCAAGATGACGCATCAAATGGATCATGAGTGATGTGCTGGATACGCCATCAGCGTCATAATCCCCGTAGATCAAAATATGTTCTTCCCGTTCCAATGCCAGCTTGATACGTGGCACAGCTTCATTCATACCGAGGAGCAGATAGGGATCATGCATCTGATTAAGGTCAGGATGCAAAAAACGTTCGGCCTCCTTCTCATTGTGCACTCCTCGACTCACAAGCAAACGTCCAACAAGGGGTGAAACGGAAAGCGCCTGCGAGAGTCCCGCAGCCGCCTCCAAATCGATATTCGGTGTATTCCACCGGTATTGCGAATAAAGCAATGATAACGCTCCTTTCCTGATCTACTGGACCCGCGCTTCACTACTGAATTAATGTCGCTTCGTGATCGGGCAGTTCATGATTGGATTTATAAGGATAACCTGGATCATAAGGTATCGCTTGAATCTGTACTTCTTTCACATGACTGAACCGGGTTAGCAGTAGTGTCTTGGCACGATTCGCAATCTCCTGTGCTTCCAGTATTGAGATTCTTGGATTCACACTAATAACCAGCTCAATCGTAACGTCATGTTCCTGTTCACGTGCAACCAAATGTTCAATGGTAATGATGCCATACACCCGCTGTACAGTCTCTTTGAAATCTGACGCTTCTTCCTGCTGCAGTTCCTGAACGAGTGAACCATAGACTGTGTCCACAATCATTCGGTAACCCTTATGAAGCACAAAACAGGAAGCAATCAACGCTGCCGTGGGGTCCAGGTAGAGCAACATGCTCAAACCCATCTCTTCACCAGCCATCGATCCTATAATGCCGATTAACACGGTGAGCGAGCAATAGAGCGAACGACGATGTTGCTGTGCATAGGCCAGCGCCTGAGACTGGTTTCGTTTACGGAAATATCTGTACTGAAATTGAAAAATTGCTTCTTTCACAGCCAGAGCTGCAACAGCCACCAAAAGTACCGACTTGCCTGGCGCTTCCGGTTCACTTCCGGAGAGACTACCCAATGCGGAGATAGCAAGTTGTAATCCACCCATGAGGATCAGGACAGATAACAATACTGAGATTCCGGGTCTAGCAACATGTGAATGTTCTTTAAACCGTTCCCTGTGAGCCCTGCTCTTATCGTGTACAGACTTGGAGGGAAAGAGACCAGCTAGGGCAGAACCAGCTTCAGAAGCAGAATACAAGCCGTCAGCGAGCAATGATTTGCTGTTTGCCATATAACCGACTCCCGCTTTGATCACCGCAAGTCCCATATTACCAGCAATACCGCTCCATGTGGCAGCCTGAGCAGATGGGATATGTTCTCTGGTCATGAATATTCCCCCTTAATTCTGTACATAAAGTTGCAAAACCGCGCCTGGCAGACGCGGCTTCACAATAAGATGTTTAGTTGGATTCTTTAGCTACTGTTTTTGGCTTATCCACTTGTTTACCTTTGAGCATCAGCCATAGTGGGGCAGCGATATAGATTGAAGAATATGCGCCGAACAGTGTTCCGATAACCATCGCAAGAGAGAACATGCGAATGGATTCTCCACCAAATATGAACAAACAGATTGAAGCTGCAAACACGGTGAATGTTGTATTCAGGGAACGTGTCATCGTTTGAGCCAAACTGCGATTGACTACCTCGCGTAGGTCGGCTTTGGTTGTCTTTTTGGCAAAACGCAGATTCTCACGAATCCGGTCAAAGATAACGATCGTATCGTTGATCGAGAACCCGACAATGGTCAATACTGCGGTAATAAAGGTCAGATCGACTTCCAAACGGAAGATGGAGAACACACTTATTACAACAAATGCATCATGGAAGAGTGCGATAACCGCAGCCAAACCAAAGCGCCACTCAAATCGGATCGCAACATAGATCATGATCCCGATACTTGCAATGAGTACCGCGTAGATCGCGTTGCGCTCCAATTCTTTGGCCATCTCTGGATCAACGGTATTTACTTCATACGAAGCTGATGCATCCAGTTTGGCAAATTCTTCTTTGAACTTACTTTCTTGATTTTCATCCAATACGTTCGAGAAACGAACATTTACACGGTCAGCCCCCGATGTAATGGTAACGTCACCCTCATCAACACCGATGTCCTTAACGATAGGTTTAATCTGCTCCGCTGTGATTGCTTTGGATACCGAGATATCCACATTCGATCCAGCACGGAAATCAACTGCATAATTCAAACCCAAAGCCAGAATGCTGATGATCCCCGTAATCGTCAGAATAATCGAGAAGATATAGGCAATCTTACTACCTTTAACATAATCAAAATTCCAATTAAAGCGCACGAATTTCACTCTCCTTCACTCCGAAGTACTTAGGCTTCTTCAACACGTTACCCCGTACAAGCAGGGTCAACAGGAAGCGGGAGAAGAAAATATTCGTGATAATACTGGTGACAATATCAAAAATCAGCACGAGTGCAAAACCTTTAACCGCACCTGTTCCCAAGAAGAACATAACAGCCGCAGCAATAATGGTTGTGATGTTGGAGTCGATGATCGTACGGAAGGAATGTTTACCACCCGCTTTAACCGAAGACAAGATCGACTTACCACTGCGCATCTCTTCTTTAATCCGTTCGTATGTGATGATATTGGCATCCACCGCCATCCCTATACCCAGGATAAATGCCGCAATACCTGGAAGGGTAAGTACGAATTCTCCTAAATAGAAGATTGCAAGTACCAGCCACGTATGTGTGATCAAGGCAAAACTCGCGATAATACCAGGAATGCGATAAAGCCCAATCATGAACACTAGAATAATAACGGAACCAATCAATCCCGCTTTAATGGTCTGATCCAGAGAAAGTTTACCAAGTGTTGCACCAACACTTTGTGAATACTTCTCTGTAAGTTTCAGTGGCAATGCACCCAGGTTAATGGTGTCACGAAGCTGGTTTGCTTCGTCACGTGTGTAAGCACCCGAAATCTGAGCGGAACCATCTGTCAACTGTTGTCTAACGGTTGGAGCAGATAACAGCTCATCGTCCAAATAAATAGCGAGAGGTTGTCCGATCAAACGTTTGGTAATCTCGGAAAATTTAGCTTTGTCTTTCACTTGAATGTCAATCATAGGCTCATTCAATTGAGTGAACACAACTTTGGCTGCATTCTCAACAAATTCATTTCCGCGAAGTTCGATTTTGGTGTACTCGCCTTCCTTGTCGTTCTCAGCTTTACTACGGAAGGTCAAAACAGCCGGTTCTTTCATTTTGGCTCTAACTTCAGCCTCATCCGTAACCCCTGCCAACTTCAAACGAATCCGGTTGCTTCCTTCTGTGGTTACCTCCGGTTCGCTTGTTCCGAGCGCATTGGCGCGGCTTTCAAGGCTTTTGGCCGTTTGCACCAGAGATGCTTTGGTGACTTGTTGACCTGCTTCGAGCGGCTCTGCTTCATATAAGATCTCGTAGCCTCCCTTTAAATCAAGGCCCAAGCGTATATTTTTGAGCAGTTCCGGGCTTGTTCCCACCATTACCCCTGTGGTGACAAGCACGACCAGAATGAAACTGATAATTCTTTTCATGCCGTTCCTAGATCCCCTTTCGTTCTCAATATTCCTATTATAGCGATGCCGTAAAAAGCAGTCAATTTTCAACAAAAAAGATCCCTTTCGTCTAGAAAGAGGACCCCCGGTATGCAGACACGGTCATAAAGTTCATAAAGCTTGTTGCTTTCAGTGACAAAATGTCGTTCACCAGCTGGTGAAGCGGTGGAATGCCCTGTTTTTCATATTTATGACTGACGCAATTCCAGACATCTTTGCTGGTGACATATTCGTAACCGACAAGCCTTAATTCCTCCGCTTTGCTACGGCAGAGCATCTCTATTGACTGTTCCAACTCCACATCATTCATTTCTTCCAACGGGGAGCCTCCCTTCGTACATCCAAGCCTTTATGCGGCATCAATATTACATGATTCGACTTCGCTTGATCATATTCCTTCTTGCTGATTATGGTTCTTTTTGTTAATCGTGTCCAAGTTGTCATGAGAAGATAAAGGACTGGCATAGGATGAAGAACAACGGCTTTGTCCCGTTTATGTTGATAGCCTGTACTTTCAACCGGGAAAGAGGGGTAGTCTTGAAGAAACAGACATTTATCCAGGGGGCCATGATCCTGCTCGCGGCAGGCATAATTAATCGAATACTTGGTTTCATTCCGCGCATTGCGCTGCCACGAGTCATTGGTGCAGAAGGTGTTGGCATCTACCAATTGAGCTATCCCTTTTTTATCGTACTGGTGACATTAATTACGGGTGGTATTCCGCTCGCCGTAGCCAAGCTCGTAGCCGAAGCTGATACCGGTGCCAATCGTTATTCCCCCCAGCGAATCCTGCAAGTAAGCTTAAGCTTTACGTTGACCCTGGGTGTTGTATTCATGTTTTTGTGCATCCTATTTGCACCCTGGGTTACCAAGTACGTGCTCACAGATGAGCGGGTGTACCATACGTTTGTTAGTATGAGCCCCATGATTGCCATTATCGCCGTATCAGCCGTCTACAGAGGGTATTTCCAAGGTAAGCAAAACATGATGCCTACTGCCATTTCATCCATTGTTGAAACCATCATTCGTATCGTCTGTGTCATTTGGTTTGCCTGGCTTCTTCTCCCCCACGGTATTGCCCAAGCTGCTGCTGGTGCCATGCTGGGCGCACTCGTTGGAGAATTCGGCGGTATGCTTGTACTCTTGTGGAAGTATAACAGGCAGAAGAAAGAGTTACCTCTAGCTAAGCAACAGAACATGTCCAATCTCACAACCAAACCTTCAGCCAAGCCTTTAAACCCAATACCTTCAGTTCTGAAAGAGACGGGTACTCCACAGCCCGGATTAATCCGGCGTTTGCTTGCAATCTCTATTCCTGTTACAGCAGGCCGTTTGGTTGGCTCCTTATCCTATTTGGCCGAAACCATCGTTACTGCCCAAAGTCTGGCTCTGGCAGGCATATCCAAAGGGCTTGCTACAGCACAATATGGTGCATTACAAGGTATGATTATTCCTTTGCTGCTGCTGCCGGGTGCACTAACCTCATCGCTCGCGACATCACTTGTGCCTTCACTGTCCGAGGCTTCTGCTCAGGGGGATCGCGCACTGATTCACAAAAGAATGCATCAGGCCTTACGCTTGGCACTTGTGACAGGTGCTCCGTTTTCTGTGTTTATGTATGTGCTTGCCGAACCGATGTGTCTTGTTCTGTATAATGATGCATCGATTGGAAGCATGCTGAAGCTAATGGCTCCTTTTGCTTTGTTCATTTATATTCAAGCCCCTCTTCAAGCTGCATTACAAGCTCTTGACCGTCCAGGTAAAGCACTACTGAATACATTTATCGGTGCTGTTATCAAAATCACGTTGATTTTAACGCTCGCTTCCAGGCCTGAATATGGCATCTTCGGTGCAGTCATCGCCATCTGTGTGAATTCTACGGTAGTTACCCTGTTACATGCCCAAAGCGTACGCAGTTTGTTACAGTTCCGCTTCAAAATGATGGATTGGGTCAAGACGGGAGCAGGAATGTTTATTATGGGAGCAGCGACACTACTCGTGTACGAAGAGACTGCGATGATGTTGCCCTTCTGGTTCCGGATGCTTCTCGCTCCTTTTGTCGGACTTATTGTGTATTTCATGGTTATGGGCTGGACCAAAATGATTGACTTTCATGATCTGTCCCGTGCCCCTTTGATCGGTTCATGGTTTAAGCGCCGGTCAGGCAAATGATTTTCATTTTTTATCATCTTTTGGACTGACATATATCTTCCCATTGTGGTCAATGGAGCATATAAATACATCTTTGAAATCCATAATTCCGTTCTGTTGAATTTGATTTTTCAGCCAAAATCTCGTTTTCTGGATGATCTCCAGATTTTGATCCTGGACCTTTCCGTCCATAATCAGAGGCAGCGGCAGACCTTCATATTTGATATTTGGAAATCCGTCAATCTGGTTTTTTCCCGTTTTGGATTTACCGGAAGAAGCCCCTTCTGAATCAGAGCCGGAAGAACTGCTGTCGTTAGAAGCATTCTCATCCTTGGGAAAAACGGTCAGCTTGCCTGTGGTCTCCAAGATAGCGAAATCAACCTCACCGATACTGTCTACATTCTGTTCACGGAGTTGTTGCAATAGATCATCCAGATTATATCGTTGCTTCCGCATCTCATCACGGTGAAGAACGCCTTTGGAGATCAAAACAGTAGGTTTGCCATCAATTATCAGGCGAAGACGCCGACTTTTAAGACCTATAAAGGCCATTCCGATCTGTACAATGATCAAGGTAAGCATGGGGGCAATCCCGTGAGAGAGCGGTTTATCAATATCTTCAATCACAAAAGCAGCCATTTCAGCAAGCATAATGGAGACAACAAGATCAAACATGGATAGCTTACCTATCTCACGTTTACCCATAACCCTCATTGCACAGTACACCAGAAAGTACATGAGAATGGTTCGAAAGATATGTGATCCGACATCTGGGAAGTTCACAACAGGGGTCCTCCTTCGAAGCTGAGTTTTTAACAGTTAGCTGGGTAGTGCAATCCCTATTTTGACCTGAACCTTACATGCTCATGCAGAAATAATCCGTTCATTTAATGGAAAACAGTTCATAAGTCCGAAGGCTTGACCATACACTGTATTAACTTATAACTTGTACAAGGGGGTTGCTTCATGCAATTGATCCGCCGCTTGGTTTCGTTTCGAGTGTCCAATCCGATTCTGTCAGGCCTCTGTCAGGCTTTTGTATGGATGTTTATCGGGGCATTTATTCTCTCCTTGTTTCTCTGGATGAGCGGAATGCGGGAACAGGACCTCTCGTTGTATACCTATGTTGTTCATGGCTTGTCATTATTGGTTGGTGGTTTTGTCGCAGGCAAACGTTCTGGTGAAAAAGGATGGTACTACGGAGGGATTACCGGAATCGTATATGGACTCCTTGTGCTGTTGATCGGATTTCTCGCGCTGGATGCTTCGTTTAATTGGAAGGATAGTTTACAACTGCTTAGCGCGTTCTTCATTTCAGCTCTCGGTGGCATGTTCGGTGTTAATACGCATCGCTCCTGACTGACTGGTAAGGAACATCGACCTCCCCTCATAAATCAAAAAAAGAGAACCGGGTCTCCAGGGAGATCCGGTTCTCTACTAGGGAATACGCCACAAACGCACCCTCGTTATTCTATGTTACAGTAACTATTCAACAGCCGTATCACGAGCTACAGCCGTGCTGATTGCATTACGGTCAAATGTAAGCTTAGTTACATCGTTTACACGCAATACAACCACATCGTCCGTAATCTCAGCGATCGTACCGTGAAGGCCACCAATCGTTACAATTTTATCGCCCTTTTTCAATTGGCTCAGCATCGAATTCCGTTGCTTTTGTTTTTTGTTCTGTGGACGAATCATCAAGAAGTAGAAAATTGCAACCATGAGTACCAAAGGTACAATCAAAGATACAATGCCTCCACCCGCTTGTGCTCCTGCTAGAGTCATTCCCTGAAACATTCAAACTCCCCCTTATCGACTATACATACAGATATTGCTTGTTACGCCAGTTTCCTCAAAAACTCAATCAGAAACCTTTGTCATTGTCATGAAGACCATATTGATCGAAAAATTCATCCCGGAAATCAAGCAAACGATCTTCCATAATGGCTTTACGTACATTACGCATCAAATTCTGCAAGAAATGAAGATTATGGATCGTTGTCAAACGCAGGCCAAATGTTTCATCTGCTTTGATCAAATGACGCAGATAAGCTCTGGAATAGTTGCGACAAGTGTAGCAATCACATTCAGGATCAAGTGGCCCAAAATCAGTTGCAAACTTGGCATTGCGAACTACCAGACGTCCTTGGCTGGTCATCGTTGTTCCGTTACGGGCAATCCGAGTTGGCAGAACACAGTCGAACATGTCCACTCCACGAATAGATCCCTCAATCAACGCATCGGGCGAACCTACCCCCATCAAATAACGTGGTTTATTGGATGGCAACAAAGGTAACGTATAATCCAATACACCATACATCAAATGTTTCGGTTCTCCAACACTCAGTCCACCAATAGCATACCCCGGGAAATCCATGGAAGTCAAATCTGCGGCGCTCTGACGGCGAAGATCTTCATGCATGCCTCCCTGTACGATGGCAAACAGACCTTGGTCATGCGGACGAGCGTGACTTTCGAGACAACGTTCTGCCCAGCGGCTCGTTCTTTCGAGTGATTTTTTGACATATTCATATTCAGCCGGATACGGTGGGCATTCATCAAACGCCATCATAATATCGGACCCAAGTGCATTCTGGATTTCCATGGCCACTTCAGGTGAAAGGAACTTCTTGTCTCCATTCAAGTGGGAGCGGAAGTTAACGCCTTCTTCCGTAATTTTGCGCATCTCGCTAAGAGAAAACACTTGGAATCCTCCGCTGTCCGTCAGAATTGGACGATCCCAGTTCATGAATTTGTGCAATCCGCCAGCTTCACGGATGATTTCATGTCCTGGTCTCAGAAACAGGTGATAGGTATTACTCAAAATAATCTGAGCATCCATTTCTTTCAACTCTTCAGGGCTCATTGTTTTGACAGTCGCCTGTGTACCTACAGGCATAAAGGTTGGTGTCTCAATAATACCGTGAGGTGTATGTACACGTCCCAGACGTGCACCGGATTGTTTGCAAGTTTTGATATGTTCATACGTGATTGCTGCCATTGGTTTTAATCATCCTCTAAAAGTTAATCGTTATACTAATATATCAACATGGCATCGCCGAAGCTGAAGAACCGGTATTTCTCTTGGATGGCTTCCTCATATGCCTGCATAATATGTTCCCTGCCTGCTAGTGCACTAACCAACATAACCAACGTGGATTTCGGGAGATGAAAATTCGTAAGCATCCCATCAATTACTTTGAAGGAATAGCCTGGATAGATGAAAATGCTGGTCCATCCGCTGCTCGCTTGCAGTATTCCATTTTCAAATTTGCTGCCTACCGTTTCCAAAGTCCGGCAGCTCGTTGTCCCAACCGCAAAAACACGGTGTCCATTCTCTTTGGTCTGGTTAATCAGATCTGCCGTTTCTTGTGACAAGGAGTAATACTCCTCATGCATGACATGATCTTCAACAACGTCAACCGACATCGGTCTGAATGTTCCCAGTCCTACATGAAGCGTGATGAAGGCCACATTAACACCTTTGGCACGAATCTGATCCAACAATTCATCCGTAAAGTGCAGTCCCGCTGTAGGTGCAGCCGCCGATCCTTCATGCTTGGCATACACGGTCTGATAACGTTCACGGTCATCCAATGTCTCTTTGATATAAGGTGGCAACGGCATCTCACCCAGACGGTCCAGAATCTCCTGGAAGATTCCATCATACGTAAACGTAAGTGTACGTGCCCCCATCTCGCCTTCTTCTTCAATGATTGCCTTCAGTTCATCGCCAAATACGATCACCGAACCGGCTTTCAGCTTTTTCCCCGGCTTAACCAGTGCTTCCCACTTGTCGCCTTCCACATTTTTGAGCAATAACACTTCCGCTTTTGCTCCGGTATCTTCCTTTGTACCGAACAGACGGGCTGGAAGAACACGTGTGTCATTCAGAATCAATGTATCGCCGGGATTCAGAAAATCGATAATATCGGGAAACGTTTGATGATTAATCTCACCACTATCTTTGTTCAAGGTGAGCAAACGGGATGCCGTGCGATCAAGCAACGGCGTCTGTGCTATCAATTGCTCTGGTAATTCAAAATCATATAAGTTCACATTCATTTTAGTTTCATTCCTTAACAATAGTCGCATTTTGATAATAGTGTTTCAATATTGCCTGGTAATCATACCCTTCATCTGCCATGCCTTTGGCTCCCCATTGGGACAAGCCCAATCCGTGGCCATTGCCCTGACCGATGAACATGTAGGTCTGACCTTGCGTTACCGCTCTGGCTTGACCATCACCACTCATAACTACAAGTGCATTACCGGATGACGTTCCTGTGCCAGAAGAAGACAATACAGAGGCACCATTTGAGCCGGTTTTACTGGCTGTTTTGCCGTCAGCGCCTAATACAGTATAACTTCCGGTCCCTGCAATATCAAATAAAGTGCTCGGTAATCCACCTAGTGCAGAGCGGTATGTATCGGCATATTTCACCGTCATAGCCTGTCCGTTGGCAGTGACTTCAAGTGCTCTTCCGGAAGGTCCACGCTTGGTCACTTCCAAGGTTGAGATGGAAGCAGGAACTGACGCTGTTGTTTTACCTTGAAGGGATTTAACCAACTGTGCAGACGTGAAAGGTCCTCTCACCCAAGCATAATCATTGGATTGAGCTACTTTTGCCAGTACAACAGCTTCGTTGCCTGGATTCATTTTAGCTACAGGTTCAACGGTGGATTGAATTAACGGAATGGCACGCACATTGGTATTCTGAGCTGTTACCGTCACTTTAGCCAGTCCTGCATTGGTCTTGGTCGTTAATTCTTTGATGTTATCCTCACGAATGTACCCACTAACGCCTGAGCTGAGCAGCACATGATACCACGTATGTAATCCTGCCTGGGCTGATGTATCCCCCGAGCTAACTACATTGGTGAACACACCTGCTCCACCGTTCCATACCTCAGAAGGATGAGCCGTCTGGCCGCCCGCATTGGAGGAGAATACAGCTTCGATGATTTTCCCACCGCTCTTGACCACTTCTCCAGCAGTTGCATCCACTGCGCTGGTTACTTTATCGTTCTCCGAACCAATCCCGTTATAGGCTTGGCTGAGCGTTGTATCCACAACATTTGCAATTTTGAAACGTTCACCCTGTTGAAGCGCGTAGGAACGAGCAGCTACAGCTTGAACTTTCAGAGCCTCAGCAGGCCAGGAGGAATACACCTCTGCCCCTACGACAGAGTACAGGTATTGTTCCAGCGGAACGACATTGACCAACGCCAGATCACCGCTCACGATGCTGATTTCCATATCTCCACGATACGTTCGCTGGGAACGTTCCACTACTTTGATACCATTGCTATTTCCTTGTACCAATGCTTTGGAATCAGTACCTGCAATGGTGTAATGCGGAGCTGTTTTGAGTGCATCCGTACTTAATCCTGCATCCTGGCGGATGATGAGTCCTGCACTATTGTTGACAGGTGAAAGGCTTACCCCTGGAGCTTTGGCTTCCACACTGTTCTTCAATGCAGTTAATTCCGCATCCGTTGAAGCTTCACCCACCCATACCGCATATGCTTGGCTTCCTCCACTCAGTTGAAGAACTGGATAGACACTACTAACTCCTGCTGATAAAAGGTTGGCTTGTGCTGCCTCTGCTTCCTGAATCGAACCATAGGTTCCAGCAGACAGGCGTTTACTTCCTGTTACAGCTGGCTTTTGACCAGCCAATTGAGCTGCCGCTACCTTTTGTACTCGTGTAACAGCTTGTCCTGCCAGTGCCTCCGTTGCATAGTTGCCTGTGTAGAGCTGGTAAATGGCATTTCCATTCACAGACGTTGTGAACAGCAACGGTTTATCTGCGGTTGCCTGCAACAATTTTGCTGCTGCAGATGCTGCCTTAAAGTCCGCTGTTTCCAACACCTTCACTCGGAATCCATCTGCACTGAAACGGACTTGTCCTGCCGGAAGGCTTACATTTGCGCCACTCTCCGATTGGATGCTCCATTGTCCCGTCGATTCAAGCGTAATGAGTGGTGTAGTTGATTTATACGTACTACCCAGATTTGCAAACATGGCTACCCGGATCGTCTGTCCATCATTTGCTGCTGCATACGCAGGCACTTGCAAACAACCCACTGTCAAAAGAGCTGCCGCCAGTACCTTCAATCGACGACTCCACTTCTTCGTTCGTATTGCTTTTCCCACAATCAGACTCCTCTCCATGCATTTCCTTCACTTTTATATCGGGTTAACACGTGATTATTTCAATGTTTATGGTGAATGTTCAATAGGCTCGATTATTTCCCGTCTCTTGGTGGAACAGGTAGACCCAAATGATGATAGGCGAGATCTGTTACGATCCTGCCCCTTGGTGTACGCTGAATCATACCAATCTGAAGCAGATACGGTTCATAGACATCCTCTATCGTCTGACTTTCTTCACCAATCGTAGCAGCAATGGTATCCAGCCCTACCGGGCCTCCCCGGAAGCTATTAATCATCGATTTGAGCATCTTGTGATCAATCTCATCGAGGCCACGCGGATCAATCTGGAGACGTTGCAGCGCTTCTTCCGCGAGTGTCTGCGTTATAATCCCATCACCACGCACCTGTGCAAAGTCGCGTACTCGTTTTAACAAACGGTTCGCGATCCTCGGTGTCCCACGTGAGCGCAATGCAATCTCTTGCGCAGCATCTCCCACAATCTCCACACCCAATATTTCGGTAGAGCGTGAGACGATATAAGCCAGCTCATCAACCGTATAGAATTCCAAGCGACTGATAACACCAAATCGGTCTCGAAGTGGAGCAGACAGCAAGCCAGCACGCGTTGTAGCCCCAATCAGAGTGAATGGCGGCAGATCCAGCCGAACAGAACGTGCACTTGGACCTTTACCAATCATAATATCCAATGCCGAATCTTCCATAGCGGGGTACATGACTTCTTCAACCGTACGATGCAAACGATGAATCTCATCAATAAACAGGACATCGCCTTCCTGCAGATTGGTTAACAATGCTGCAAGATCACCCGGGCGTTCAATGGCTGGGCCCGACGTAGTTCTTAGGTTAACGCCCAATTCGTTGGCAATAATGTTGGCAAGTGTTGTTTTACCCAGTCCAGGTGGGCCATATAACAAAACGTGATCCAATGCCTCATTACGAAATTTGGCAGCTTCAATATATATCTTTAAATTTTCCTTCACCTGATTCTGCCCGATATATTCATTCAGATACCGGGGACGAAGGCTCAACTCAACATTCTGGTCCTCCATCATCAGGTTCGCGGAAATAATCCGATCATCCATGTTCATCCCTACCTTTTTTTGCAGGCTACAGCTATATTATAATATGCAAATTGTATTATCCCGTAAACAGCATTTGCAGCGCCTTTTTCATTAACACATCAACGGAATCCGCTGTAGTAACATCCTTTTTCATTTTGAGCCATACTTTATCAAGCTCACTGTCAGTATACCCAAGTGCCTTGAGACCTTCACGTGCCTCATCCCAGGCTGAACCACTTCCCGACTCTTCCGATGGAGGAGCGAACAAACCCGTTGCATACGCTGCCGCGCCAAAACTATCCAGCTTATCCTTGAGATCCAGAATCATGCGTTGTGCAGTCTTCTTGCCGATGCCTGGCAATTTGGTCAAGAACGTAAGATTCTCCTGATAAATCGCCGTAACCACATGTTCTGGTGTACCTCCAGCGAGTATGCCCAGTGCCACTTTTGGACCGATACCGGATACTTCAATCAGTTTACGGAACAACCGTTGCTCATCCCGTGTAACAAATCCAAACAGCAACATCGCATCCTCACGCACATGATGGTGAGTGTACACGGTAATTTCGCCTTCTTGCTTGGCAAACACAAATGGATTCGGACAGAATACGCGATACCCTACACCATGAACATCCAGCACAATATAATCATTCTCTACATGAATGAACTGTCCTCTTAGAAAATCAATCATTTTCGCAATACCTCATTCAACTTGGAATTTAATGTATAAGAGTGTGCGTGGCACACGGCTACAGCCAATGCATCCGCTACGTCATCCGGTTTAGGAACGACCTGAAGACGCAAGAACATTTTGACCATCTCCTGTACTTGCTTCTTCTCCGCTTTACCGTACCCAACGACAGCCTGCTTGATCTGCATTGGTGTATACTCTGCAATAGGCAAACCCTTCTGTGCCGCAGCGAGTACCATGACTCCTCTAGCCTGACTGACTGACATCGCTGTTGTAACGTTCCGATTGAAAAAAAGTTTCTCCAGCGCTACTGCGTCCGGTTTGTATTTATCAATCAATTGCACCATACCTTCATATACATGAAGCAACCGTTCCTCTTCAGGCGTATGAGCTTCTGTCTGAATACATCCATATTGTACGGGTACTACCTTACTGCCGATTTTATCCACAAAACCAAAACCAACAATCGCAATCCCCGGGTCAATTCCCAAAAAACGCAAAACCATCTCTCCCTCACAAAAGCGAACATATGTATCGTTCATTTCATTATAACAAAAGATAGACCCTGCGGCAGGAAAAACTTTGTCTAACTGATTACTCGTCTTTATTCGCGAATTTTTTACATGTTTATTCGTATTTCCAACTATTTCAGTTCAAACGACAAAAAGGACATCTCTTCGATGTCCTTCATCATACTCCACATATTTTTGGGTCTATCGCTTGATTCCCTAAACCACCGTTGTTATTGCTATTGCCATCATCGTTTCAGTACGTAACAATCTTAATACTGTAGGTGAGGACGTTTGGATTACCCGCCATTACGGATTAAATGGTGATCTTCATCCACGGCATAGTCACTGAACGTAGAGATCACGCTATCATACTCATCCTTGTCCTGAATCCGAATACCCTGCTGCAATTGCTCCAGTACGCCTTCAGGCAAAGAACTCTCCAACGTCCCAACATCCAACTGAAAGAACGTACGAATAACCTTCTCATCTGTAGGCTTACCTTCGTACAAATTAAGGTTCCCTACAGCATCTATGCTGATATAAGCCTGCTGTTTACAAAGCGGTGAAAGGTCATCTACACGTTGCTTCAAATGCAACTCATCTGATGTTCCAACGGTAGCATCCCATTCCGGATGTTGAGCCAGAAGCATCTTCAACTGCGGTCTAGCCATCTTGCCTAACTGCTCTGTCTCCACTCCGCAGATGTACTGTGTCTCCAAAACCACACTCGTTAAATGATCCGGATCAGAATCAAGTTGCTCTACTAACGCCTGAATCTCCTGTTCAGATCTTGCTTCCTGCGTAACAGGGCCCATCACACTCGTTGCCTCACTAAAATTAGTTGTCAGCAAACGCTCTATCGCCGATGAGATAGACAACCCGCTGTAAGCCAATATCGTAACTGCAAGCAGAGCCGCCGTCATCCATACTGTTCGTTTCCACCGTCTCCAGCGTCTCTTGAATTGTTTTCTGAAGTTAAACGTGTTCACATGAACCCCTTCTATCACTTTTTAAACCTATTGTGACCTAAAGATTGAGGCTTTATGCACAACTAACTTGTTGTCTGAAGAAAGAACACGCATGTGTTAGCTTAAAGAATTTGTCATAGTTAATATCGAACCTGCATTTATAGAATCTTATATAGATAAATATAAAAAAAACACTATCTAATTATAGATAGTGTTTTTAGAGATCGGGATGACACGATTTGAACATGCGACCCCCTGGTCCCAAACCAGGTGCTCTACCAAGCTGAGCTACATCCCGTTATATATACCGGCGAGAGGACTCGAACCTCCACGGTTTCCCACTCGATTTTGAGTCGAGCGCGTCTGCCATTCCGCCACGCCGGCAAATTTGAAGTTATAATGGCGCGCCCTGAGAGATTCGAACTCCCGGCCTTTTGATTCGTAGTCAAACGCTCTATCCAGCTGAGCTAAGGGCGCAAATAATGGAGCGGAAGACGGGAATCGAACCCGCGACCCTCGCCTTGGCAAGGCGATGCTCTACCGCTGAGCCACTTCCGCATACGGTATTAAATTAATATAAAAATGGCGGAACCGACGGGATTCGAACCCGCGATCTCCTGCGTGACAGGCAGGCATGTTAGGCCAACTACACCACGGTTCCAGATCACTTTCTCAAAGGAAAGTATAATTGCGGGGGCAGGATTTGAACCTGCGGCCTTCGGGTTATGAGCCCGACGAGCTACCGGGCTGCTCCACCCCGCGTCGTTATAAAGTTTATATGGTGGAGGCTGAGGGGATCGAACCCCCGACCCTCTGCTTGTAAGGCAGATGCTCTCCCAGCTGAGCTAAGCCTCCATCTATATGACCCGTAGGGGATTCGAACCCCTGTTACCTCCGTGAAAGGGAGGTGTCTTAACCCCTTGACCAACGGGCCTTACTGGCTCCCCGAACAGGGCTCGAACCTGTGACAACTCGATTAACAGTCGAGTGCTCTACCAACTGAGCTATCAGGGAATAATATGCATTTGCAGGGCAAATGCAATTCATCGTACCACATCAACATGCAGAGCCTGTTTTCTATGTATGATGAAAGAGTTCGCTTGGCGGCGTCCTACTCTCCCAGGACCCTGCGGTCCAAGTACCATCGGCGCTAGAGGGCTTAACGGTCGTGTTCGGGATGGGTACGTGTGGAACCCCTCCGCCATCGCCACCAAACGCGTAGCTTACATTTCAGAGATCGTTCTCTGAAAACTAGATTCGAAACGAAACATGCGAATTACAACTTGCTATTGGATAAGCCCTCGACCGATTAGTACTGGTCAGCTCCATGCATTGCTGCACTTCCACCCCCAGCCTATCTACCTCGTCGTCTTCAAGGGGTCTTACATACTGGGAAATCTCATCTTGAGGGGGGCTTCACGCTTAGATGCTTTCAGCGTTTATCCCGTCCGTACATAGCTACCCAGCGGTGCTCCTGGCGGAACAACTGGTACACCAGCGGTACGTCCATCCCGGTCCTCTCGTACTAAGGACAGCTCCTCTCAAATTTCCTACGCCCACGACAGATAGGGACCGAACTGTCTCACGACGTTCTGAACCCAGCTCGCGTACCGCTTTAATGGGCGAACAGCCCAACCCTTGGGACCTACTTCAGCCCCAGGATGCGATGAGCCGACATCGAGGTGCCAAACCTCCCCGTCGATGTGGACTCTTGGGGGAGATAAGCCTGTTATCCCCAGGGTAGCTTTTATCCGTTGAGCGATGGCCCTTCCATGCGGTACCACCGGATCACTAAGCCCGACTTTCGTCCCTGCTCGACTTGTAGGTCTCGCAGTCAAGCTCCCTTATGCCTTTGCACTCTTCGAATGATTTCCAACCATTCTGAGGGAACCTTTGGGCGCCTCCGTTACTCTTTAGGAGGCGACCGCCCCAGTCAAACTGCCCACCTGACACTGTCCCCGCACCGGATTACGGTACCAGGTTAGAACCTAGATACGATCAGGGTGGTATCCCAACGTTGCCTCCACGCAAGCTGGCGCTCACGCTTCAAAGGCTCCCACCTATCCTGTACAGATCGTACCCAAATTCAATATCAAGCTGCAGTAAAGCTCCATGGGGTCTTTCCGTCTTGTCGCGGGTAACCTGCATCTTCACAGGTATTAAAATTTCACCGGATCTCTCGTTGAGACAGCGCCCAAGTCGTTACGCCATTCGTGCGGGTCAGAATTTACCTGACAAGGAATTTCGCTACCTTAGGACCGTTATAGTTACGGCCGCCGTTTACTGGGGCTTCGGTTCACAGCTTCGGATTGCTCCTAACCACTCCCCTTAACCTTCCAGCACCGGGCAGGCGTCAGCCCGTATACTTCGCCTTACGGCTTCGCACAGACCTGTGTTTTTGCTAAACAGTCGCTTGGGCCTTTTCACTGCGGCCCCCTCGTGCTATTCACACTACCGGGGCACCCCTTCTCCCGAAGTTACGGGGTCATTTTGCCGAGTTCCTTAACGAGAGTTCTTCCGCGCGCCTTAGAATACTCTTCTCGCCTACCTGTGTCGGTTTGCGGTACGGGCACCATCACCTGGCTAGAGGCTTTTCTTGGCAGTGTGAGATCATGACCTTCGCTACTATAATTTTCGCTCCCCATCACAGCTCAGCCTTACAATGTGCGGATTTGCCTACACATCAGCCTTACTGCTTAGACGGACATCCATCAGTCCGCGTCACTACCCTACTGCGTCCCCCCATTGCTCATAACGGCTTACGGTGGTACAGGAATTTCGACCTGTTGTCCTTCGACTACGCCTTTCGGCCTCGCCTTAGGTCCCGACTTACCCTGAGCGGACGAGCCTTCCTCAGGAACCCTTAGGCTTTCGGCGGATCAGATTCTCACTGATCTTTTCGTTACTCATACCGGCATTCTCACTTGTATAATGTCCAGCGCTCCTTACGGTACACCTTCAACCCTTATACAACGCTCCCCTACCCCTGATGCAAAGCATCAAGCCATAGCTTCGGTGGTGTGTTTAGCCCCGTTACATTTTCGGCGCAGAGTCACTCGACCAGTGAGCTATTACGCACTCTTTCAATGGTGGCTGCTTCTAAGCCAACATCCTGGTTGTCTGTGCAACTCCACATCCTTTCCCACTTAACACACACTTGGGGACCTTAGCTGATGGTCTGGGCTGTTTCCCTTTTGACAATGGATCTTAGCACTCACTGTCTGACTCCCGGAAGTAAGTCTATGGCATTCGGAGTTTGACTGAGCTTGGTAACCCTTGCGGGCCCCGCACCCAATCAGTGCTCTACCTCCACGACTCTGTTTTCCGAGGCTAGCCCTAAAGCTATTTCGGGGAGAACCAGCTATCTCCGAGTTCGATTGGAATTTCTCCGCTACCCCCACCTCATCCCCGCATTTTTCAACATGCGTGGGTTCGGGCCTCCAGTGCGTGTTACCGCACCTTCACCCTGGACAGGGGTAGATCACCCGGTTTCGGGTCTACGTCCACGTACTATGTCGCCCTATTCAGACTCGCTTTCGCTGCGGCTCCGGCTCTTCACCTTAACCTTGCACGGGAACGTAACTCGCCGGTTCATTCTACAAAAGGCACGCCATCACCCCTAAAACGGGCTCTGACTTTTTGTAAGCACACGGTTTCAGGTTCTATTTCACTCCCCTTCCGGGGTGCTTTTCACCTTTCCCTCACGGTACTGCTTCACTATCGGTCGCTAGGAAGTATTTAGCCTTGGCAGATGGTCCTGCCGGATTCATACGGGGTTTCACGTGCCCCGCACTACTCGGGATCCGTCTCGGAGGGAACAGACTTTCAACTACAGGGCTTTTACCTTCTTTGGCGGGCCTTTCCAGACCTCTTCGCTTAACCGGTTCCTTTGTAACTCCATGTGAGACGTCCCACAACCCCAAAGAGCAAGCTCTCTGGTTTGGGCTTCTCCGCGTTCGCTCGCCGCTACTGACGGAATCACTATTGTTTTCTCTTCCTCAGGGTACTTAGATGTTTCAGTTCCCCTGGTATGCCTCTACACAACCTATGTATTCAGTTGTGAGTAACTGGAAATTACCCCAGCTGGGTTTCCCCATTCGGACACCCCCGGATCAAAGCTTGCTTACAGCTCCCCGAGGCAGTTTCGTTGTTCGCCACGTCCTTCATCGGCTCCTAGCGCCTAGGCATCCTCCGTGTGCTCTTAGTAGCTTAACCATTTTGTTCCGGTTTCGGTCGCTCGCTTCCCTTGTTTTGCTTGCGCAAAGCCAAAAGTCACTCTCACCCGATACCATCACAAAAGCAATTTGACTACCGTTTTTATTGAAACTTGTTTAACACAAGTTTCAATAAAAAGGAATGTTCTAATTCGCGTTTGTTTCGTTTCGATATCTAGTTTTCAAAGAACAAGCTCCATGCAAAAGCAAGCTGTTTGAGAGTTTGAGCTCTCAAAACTGAGCAACGAGTGAGTAACTAGCCGACCTGGCTAGATTTTGTATTTGAATGTTTCCGTTGCAGGAAACGATTCTCCATAGAAAGGAGGTGATCCAGCCGCACCTTCCGATACGGCTACCTTGTTACGACTTCACCCCAATCATCTATCCCACCTTCGGCGGCTGGCTCCTTGCGGTTACCCCACCGACTTCGGGTGTTATAAACTCTCGTGGTGTGACGGGCGGTGTGTACAAGACCCGGGAACGTATTCACCGCGGCATGCTGATCCGCGATTACTAGCAATTCCGACTTCATGCAGGCGAGTTGCAGCCTGCAATCCGAACTGAGACCGGCTTTGTTGGGATTGGCTCCATCTCGCGATTTCGCAGCCCGTTGTACCGGCCATTGTAGTACGTGTGTAGCCCAGGTCATAAGGGGCATGATGATTTGACGTCATCCCCACCTTCCTCCGGTTTGTCACCGGCAGTCTATCTAGAGTGCCCATCCGAAATGCTGGCAACTAAATATAAGGGTTGCGCTCGTTGCGGGACTTAACCCAACATCTCACGACACGAGCTGACGACAACCATGCACCACCTGTCTTGAATGTTCCGAAGAAAAGGTACATCTCTGCACCGGTCATTCAGATGTCAAGACCTGGTAAGGTTCTTCGCGTTGCTTCGAATTAAACCACATACTCCACTGCTTGTGCGGGTCCCCGTCAATTCCTTTGAGTTTCAGTCTTGCGACCGTACTCCCCAGGCGGAGTGCTTAATGTGTTAACTTCGGCACCAAGGGTATCGAAACCCCTAACACCTAGCACTCATCGTTTACGGCGTGGACTACCAGGGTATCTAATCCTGTTTGCTCCCCACGCTTTCGCGCCTCAGCGTCAGTTACAGCCCAGAGAGTCGCCTTCGCCACTGGTGTTCCTCCACATATCTACGCATTTCACCGCTACACGTGGAATTCCACTCTCCTCTTCTGCACTCAAGTCACCCAGTTTCCAGTGCGATCCGGGGTTGAGCCCCGGGATTAAACACCAGACTTAAATGACCGCCTGCGCGCGCTTTACGCCCAATAATTCCGGACAACGCTTGCCCCCTACGTATTACCGCGGCTGCTGGCACGTAGTTAGCCGGGGCTTTCTTCTCAGGTACCGTCACCTTGAGAGCAGTTACTCTCCCAAGCGTTCTTCCCTGGCAACAGAGCTTTACGATCCGAAAACCTTCATCACTCACGCGGCATTGCTCCGTCAGGCTTTCGCCCATTGCGGAAGATTCCCTACTGCTGCCTCCCGTAGGAGTCTGGGCCGTGTCTCAGTCCCAGTGTGGCCGATCACCCTCTCAGGTCGGCTACGCATCGTCGCCTTGGTGAGCCGTTACCCCACCAACTAGCTAATGCGCCGCAGGCCCATCCCCAAGTGACAGATTGCTCCGTCTTTCCAGTTTCCTTCAGGCGAAGAAAACAATTATTCGGTATTAGCTACCGTTTCCGGTAGTTGTCCCAAACTTGAGGGCAGGTTGCCTACGTGTTACTCACCCGTCCGCCGCTAACCATCAGAGAAGCAAGCTTCTCATCAAGTCCGCTCGACTTGCATGTATTAGGCATGCCGCCAGCGTTCGTCCTGAGCCAGGATCAAACTCTCCAATAAAGTATTGAAAAGAGCGATAAGCTCATTTTGAATCTGACGAGATTAAAAATCTCATTTGTGCTCCAGTCGATTCAAGCCAAGGCTCGTCTCAACTTTCGCGTTCATTCTGCAAGCAGAATGTTTACTCACTCGTTGTTCAGTTTTCAAAGATCAAACTTGTTTCGTTATTTATTGTGTTTCCCGTGTCAGCCGTGTGTTTCAGCGGCGACTTAAATAATATATCATACGGCTGAATGTAATGCAACAGTTTTTTTCATTTCTTTTCTTTAGTAGTTTTACATTAGCTAAAGTTATCATATCCGTTCCCTATCTTGTCCTATCATATTAGGTCATGCTCATAGGGTACAAATATTTTAACACATTTATGAAAGGGTTTACAATAACTTCTTAATAAAATACTTTCTATCATTTCCTGAGCAACTATATCTCCGTTGTGTGCAACTCAATGTTCACTCAGGTAAGCGGGAAGCCAGCTCTCTATTGCAGAGCTGGCTTCCCGCTTATATAACAGGTACCTCACTTATTCATCAATCGCAATCCTCAGGTTAGTTCTGTATCCATGGATTACGACGCTTTTTATCGGATTTCCGTTGGTTGGAAGTAGCCGCACCCTCTCTGGATGTTTTCCCGGACACGGATACCTTGGATTTATTCTTCAGAGGAGCCTTGCTTGTTCTGCGTTTTCCAGCTGCCGGCTTATTCCCCGCTTGCTTGGACTTCCCTTCCGAGTCTGATCCTACCTCTTCAATTGCTACCTGGCTTAAGTTAGCGTCTTCACGCCCCCCTTTTTTACCACCCTGGCCTTGCCCTTGAGGAGGATACATTTCACCAAATGCTCCAAGCGGGGACGGCGGAACCATGTTCTGAGTAGGGTACGGATTCTGATAAGCGTACTCTATTGGCTGGTTTGGCATTGTTGATGTGGACATTTCAGGCGGCATACCGTACGAAGGACCATACATATTCCAAGCCGGATCCTGATAGCCATGAGAAGGATAAGTATACTGAGGCATATGTGTATGTGAGCCACATCCGCATGGAGGGTACGGAAGCATTGAGTATGGAGATATGAACGGCGGCTGATGATTCATATGACTAGGCGCCACATACGTCGGGAATGGACTATTCACTTCGCTAGCTGGCGCAATCGGAAATGAGTTATTTTGCATGTCTGCGGACAGATTCGGCATAACGTTATTGTGGTTATAACCCTGCTCTGCGCCAGTCCACGGACTGTTAGGCAGATCAGTGCCACTATAAGGACTAACTTCCGAAATCCCTGGAAACGACGCATTGTTACTCGCTCCTGCCGTGTACATGTCTTGCTGAGCACCATACACCTCTTGTACAGGAACCGGGATTTGAACATAAGGGTGCTCGGCTGGCGCATGATGCAACTTATTACCACAACCACAAGGCTTTTTCGTTGCTGGTGCAACCTCAGTTGGAGACTTTGTATTAGGCATTACAGGCAAAGGCATAATTTCAGGCGAAAGATTAGGCATTGTGTATTTCTTGGATTCTGCTACCGGTTTTACATGAACTTCGGGTTTAACCTCTTCTTTTTTGTACGTTTCCTTTTCAGGTTTCACTTCAGGAAGCTCCGGTAACTGCGGCAGTACCTCCAGTTCAGGCTTCACATTCGGCTTCTCCGTATTGGCTGGTGGTGGAGCAGGCACAGGGACTGGAACAGGAACCTCTGCTACCGGAGCAGGAGGAGTTGGCATAACTGGCGCCGGTGGTTCCGGTTCTTTGACTCCCGTGTATTCCTTACCTTCAGGTGACAACTTTTCATGAGCAGCAATGTTGCCGGCACCCGAATTAGATGTGCTGTTTCCTTGTGCGTGCATAGATGGAATATAAACTGTCTCCCCCACCAGCAGAGCGTTCGGATTTTTCAACTGTGGATTGGCATTGATCATATCTTTTAAAGGAACTCCCCAGGCTTGTGCCAACTTCCATAACGAATCTCCTTGCTGCACCTTGTGACTGTGGAGCACACCCTCCGGCTTCGGTGTTACTGGTTCTGCAGGGATTTTGATCTTCATGCCGATATCCAACTTGTCGGGATTTGTGATTTGCGGATTAGCCGCGATCAATTTGTCCAGCGCTACATTGTATTTTTGGGACAGCAGATATAATGTGTCGCCTTTTTTCACCATGTGTATTTTCACAGGGAACTAACCTCCTAGACGTCATACTTGGGCAGTACATTCGCCCATACCGTTACTACATCCTATGCAGAAACCGGGCTAATGACATCAACTAAACAAAAAAAATCCTCCTGTCTCTAAAATCCCCATACACCAGGTATGCAGAATTTTATCGGACAAGGAGGATTCCTGTTCCCTATGTTATGCAATTCTAACTTAAGATTCCCACACTTTATATCCATCTTTGTCAACAATCTGACGGAATGCTTCCAGCAGTCTCAGCGTTACTGGACCTGCTACTCCCGTGCCAATTGTTCTTCCATCCACTTCATATGCAGCGATAACTTCCGCAGCTGTCCCGGTGAAAAAGACTTCGTCTGCGATATACACATCATGCAGGGTGAATGGCACTTCTTTCAACTCAAGCTCCAGTTCGCCACATAGATCGATAATGGCTTGACGTGTAATCCCTTCAAGTGCTCCGAGATAACAAGGCGGCGTATACACTACACCATTTTTGATGATGAAGATGTTATCACTTGAACCCTCAGTTACGTAACCTTGGGAGTTCAGCATAATTGCTTCACCAGCACCTGAATAGTTAGACTGGATTTTAACCAGGATGTTATTCAGATAGTTCAACGATTTAATTTTTGGATTCAATGCGTCCGGAATGTTCCGGCGTTGGGATACGGACACGGCTTTCAATCCAGTAAGATACGCTTCCTCCGGATAGATCGCCAATTGCTCCACGATAATAATTACGGATGCCTTAGGGCAACGTAACGGGTCCAACCCCAGGTTACCAGGGCCACGCGATACAATAAGACGAATATAACCATTACGCATATCATTGCGGCGCACCGTTTCAGCCATGACTTCCAGCATCTCATCAATGGACAGCGGGATGTTCAAACTGATGGATTTCGCCGAATCATACAAACGATCCAAGTGGGCCTTACATCTGAAAATATTTCCGTTATAGATCCGAATACCTTCGAAAATCCCGTCTCCATACAAAAATCCATGATCATATACCGAAACGGTTGCGTTCTCTTTGGTCACATACTGACCATCCAAATAGATCCATTGTTCTGCCACCGATGACTGCACCTCCATAAAATATCCATTAACTGTACTCCGAAACGTTTATTAACCCGTTCATTGTACACCAAAATGACAAGCCCTTACTTGTTCACTCTACCCAGAATTATGACAACCTTCTAACAATCACAACCAGCATAAAGGTCGATTACCTCGAAGGATATGTATAACAAGGATAGCTACCAAGAACGCGCACCTGACAATTCAATGCCTCAATCTCCCCCATGGCTGCGGTGAGCAATACCGAATCCACCGTTTCCACAACGTCAATGTAGAAATAGTAACTGCCCAATTGTTTCTTCGTTGGACGAGATTCAAGTCGGGTCAAATTCAGCTTCCGCCAGGCAAATGCCGACAATACCTGATGCAACGCACCCGGTGCATCTTCTGGCAACGTCACCAGCAAGCTGGTTTTCACATGATCCGGTTCACGTGGAATGTTCACAGGTTCATGGCCGATGAGCACAAAACGGGTATAGTTGTTGTCATGATCTGTAACCCGTTCAGCCATAATGTCCAGACCATGCTTCTGAGCAGCAAGCTTGGTACCGATGGCTACCCAGCCCTTACCCGGATTTTTTTTCACAATTTCTACAGCTTCGGCTGTACTGTTCACACCTTCAAGGTTTGCCCCAGGCGAATGCAGCCGAATAAAATTCTGACACTGCGGAATAGCCACAGGATGAGACATGATCTTGGTAATTTTACTAAAATCATACTCGCCGCTCTCCGTCTTAAATTCCGAGCCATGTCCAATGACATTTTGGATGGATGGGTATACCCACTCCGCTTGCATTGGAATGTCGACTTCATTCACAAGCCAGTCCATATGCAGACTAACGGAACCCTCAATGGTATTTTCAATCGGAATGACACTGTATTGTGTAGTCCCGCTATCCGTTGCTCTAAACACGTCCGAAATCAGCTTGGAATGAAGCAAATCTAATGGTTCTCCGTTGAAAAGGAAATCAATTGCCTCATGAGAGACTGAGCCTTCAGGTAATACTGCAATTCGTTTCATGCATTAACTTCCCCTTTGATTCTGTCCAGAAAAGGACGTTTGTCTTGATCAGGCAGCACGGTTACACCGTCCAAATCCGGATCGAGCCACAGTGCAGAAGCAGATATGCCCTCCCGCTCCATAGTGTCCAGCAAATATTGTTCCAATCCCGCTTTCCGGGTGTCATGACGATCTACCAAAGTCAATACAGTCGGTCCAGCTCCGCTCAGGGCAGCTCCCAACGCTCCATGATCGACAGCATGTTCCAATATCTCAGCCATGCCTGGCACCAATGATGCCCGATATGGTTGGTGAATTCGATCTGACATCGCCTTCTGAATCATATCCAGTCGTCCACTCGCCAAAGCGGCAACGAGCAGTGAGGATCTGCTAATGTTATGCACCACATCAGACATGCCAAATTGCTCTGGAATGATATTCCTTGCTTTTGAAGTAGACAGCTGGAATTCAGGTACAATAACCAAAGCCTGCAGATCCTGGTGTGGTTCAATACGTATATGATCTACCTGTTGACCATTCCATGCAGCCGTAATAATACCGCCATACAGAGATGCTCCCACATTATCAGGATGCTTCTCAAGGGATGTGGCCATATCCAGAAGCTTCGCATCGGATAAAGGAGCACCAATTAATGCATTCGCTGCTGCCAATGCACCAACGATGGCCGATGCACTACTCCCGAGCCCCCGCGTAAGCGGAATATCGGAATACATGGAAATCTCCAATTCAGGTACGGACACACCAGCTTCATCGAATACCATCTGGGCCACTTCGTAAATCAAATTCGATTTGTCTGTAGGCAGGCCTGTCAAATGATTGCCGTGAAGATGAAATGTCGTCTGCTCGGCAGGTTTCATTTCCAACCAGGCGTACAAAGACAATGCCATGCCCAGGGTGTCAAACCCCGGACCGAGATTGGCTGTGCTTGCAGGTATTTTTACGGTTACCTTTTCACGCAAACTCATACAGATTGCTGCTCCAGTTGTGCAATAGCGGCCATTACTGCTTCTTCCGTATCTTCAACAACAAGTGGCTCAGTCGCTACTGTTTTGATCGCAATATTAGGATCTTTCAGGCCATTACCTGTCAGTACACAAACTACAGTCTCTCCGCCTTTAAAGTACCCTTCACTCTTCAGTTTGTATACACCGGCAAGGGAAGCCGCAGAAGCAGGTTCAGCAAAAATTCCTTCACGAGAAGCAAGTGTGCGATACGCTGTCAGGATTTGTTCATCCGTTACATAGTTGATCTGTCCACCAGATTCCTCAGCTGCAGCTACTGCCGTTTTCCAGCTCGCCGGATTACCGATTCGAATTGCTGTTGCTACCGTTTCAGGTTCAAGGATCGGCTCACCTTTGACAATGGCCATCGCACCTTCTGCTTCGAAACCAACCATACGTGGAAGCGTGTTGGATTTACCTGCCTCTTTATATTCCTTGAAACCTTTCCAGTAAGCCGAGATATTTCCCGCATTACCGACTGGAATAGCCAGAACGTCAGGCGCTTCGCCAAGTTGTTCAATTACTTCAAACGCTGCTGTCTTCTGTCCTTCAATCCGGAACGGATTCACAGAGTTTACAAGCGTGATCGGATGTTTGGCTGTGATCTCACGCACAATCTCCAGTGCACGGTCAAAGTTACCATTGATCGCGATCACCTTAGCTCCATAGATCATGGCTTGGGCCAGTTTACCCAGTGCAATGTTGTTATTCGGGATTAGCACGATACAATTGAGGCCACCACGTGCGGCGTAGGCTGCTGCAGCTGCTGACGTATTACCTGTGGATGCACACATGATCGTACGGCTGCCCTCTTCCATAGCTTTGGCAACAGCCATAACCATACCGCGGTCTTTGAAAGATCCCGTAGGGTTCAAACCTTCGTATTTGAAGTAAACATTCAAGCCAAGTTCCTCAGACAGATTCTCTGCATGAATCAACGGTGTATTTCCTTCCTGAAGCGTAAGCAGGGGTGTATTTTCATTAACCGGAAGGTGCTCTCTGTACGTTTGCAAAAGTCCTTGATATCTCATTGTGGGTAAACTCCTTTATGTTTTAATAATCTGAAATGATGACCTGTTGAACCGGATATGATTAACTTGAACGTTATAACTGAAATAATTGAGATGCCGTATGGGATAAGGAGAATTATCCTTCGACCCGGTAAACACTCTTAATGCGGCGAATGACGCTGAGTGATTCAAAATGTTTTAACACTTTATCCATGCTTGCCTTACTTGCATTATGTGTAACGATAATGATCTCAGCATCCGGGTTGTGCTCATTCGGCTGTTGAACAACCGACGCCAGACTGACATCATATTCTGCGAAAATTTGTGTGATTTGTGCCAATACACCGGCTTTGTCGTCTACGTGTAGTAAAATAAAGTTTTTCGACACGATCTGCTCGTCGCTTTGTAGTCGCTTAATTTTATAAGGCACAATTGCTTTGAGACCGTTCACGCCAAGTTTAAGGTTTTTGGTAACCGCCACAATGTCAGCTACAACCGAAGTTGCCGTTGGAAGTTCTCCCGCACCCGCACCGTAGAACATCGTCTCCCCTACAGCTTCACCGTGTACATATACTGCGTTGAACACACCGTTGACTGAAGCAATCGGGTGATTCTGTCTAACCATTGTCGGCTGAACGCTGATCGTGATCTCATCGCCAATACGGTCCGCAATACCAAGTAACTTCATCTCATATCCCAATCTTTTGGCATACATAATGTCTTCACGAGTTACGGAGGATATTCCTTTAACGGTTACATCCTTCAACTCCACATTGGTGCGGAAACCGAGTGTACTCAAGATCGCCATTTTGCGAGCTGCGTCAAGTCCCTCCACATCGGAAGTTGGATCCGATTCGGCGTATCCCAGAGCCTGTGCTTCAGCCAGTACTTCTTCATAGGATGCACCTTCCTGACTCATTTTGGTCAGAATAAAGTTCGTTGTTCCGTTCACAATCCCCATAATGCGGGTAATCCGGTCAGAAGAGAACCCTTCAATCAGCGTACGAATGATCGGAATCCCTCCAGCAACACTCGCCTCATAGAATACGTCACATTGCTTCTCCTGGGCCTTCGCCAAAATCTCTGTACCATGCAGTGCCATGAGATCTTTGTTTGCTGTTACGATATGTTTCCCACGTTCCAACGCTTCAAGAATATACTCCTTCGTCTGATCAATGCCGCCCATGACTTCAACGATGACATCAATATCCGGATGACGAATGACTTCCCAAGGATCTTCCGTAAGCTTGGCACGATCTACAGCAATAACACGTTCTTTCTCTGTATTTTTCACTGCGATCTTCTCGATGACAATCGGCGATCCAACCTGACTGCTCAGATCCTCCTGATTCCCTTCCACAATGCGAACGACTCCCGTTCCGACAGTTCCCAGGCCCAACAATCCGACTTTTACTGGTTTCACTAACGATCTACCCCCTAATGTCTATTCTTGTCCATCAGTCCTGTATGTTAAAGCCTAATTACCCTTGGCCTACAATACGTGTACGTCTTACGCCAGGCATATCTTGCATTCGATCCAGCATTTCACCAATTTCACCGTGAAGATGTGTCGTTTCCACCGAAATGACAACATTGGCTCTTCCTTGAAGCGGGATACTCTGATTAATCGTGAGTACATTAGCTCCATAACCAGCTACATGTCCAAGTACACGTGACAAGATACCCGACTGATGCTCCAGATCAATGGAGATCGTTACAATTCTCTCGCGCTCAAGCTGGTTGATCAGATGGATTCCATCTTTGTACTTGTAAAAGGCACTCCGGCTTAATCCGACCTGTTCAACCGCCTCATGCACTGTTTTAACATCACCAGAAGCCAGTAGTTCTTTTACCTGCATGGTCTTCACCACAGCCTCTGGTAAAATATCTTCCCGTACTAAGTAATAGCGTTCGTTCACAGAACGTCCTCTCCTCAAAGACTCATGTATTCATATAGTGGACATTATATAGGATCTATGGCAAAAGGGCAATACATGACACGCCTATTTTTTGAAATACGTTCCTCACAGTATACAAGTTTATCCCTCTCTCATGTCAGGAAAAAACAAAAAAAACGCAGAGTTGCGGGTCAACTTCCCACTTCTCTGCGTTCCTATATCGATCTGTCTCTCCACGGAAGACGGCTACTTAATAGTAACTGCTGCCTTCCACGAATTCGAATTCAAAGTCTCCAATACGCACGATGGTGCCTTCTACAGCCCCGCGCTTACGCAACTCAGCGTCCACACCCATATAACGAAGTGTACGTGCGAGTTTCAGTATAGCTTCATGCGAGTTCAATTGCATCCGTTTCATCATGCGGTCAATCTTGGCACTTTCGACAACGAACATTTCGTTCTCACGCACAATTTTGAAACCATCATCTTCTTTTTTGTCCAGACTGTATACTTTACGTTCAGATACATCTGCTACCTCTTCAACCACTCGCTCGTCTGGAACCTGATCCAGCAGATCAGCTGCACGATAGAGAAGTTCTTGAATCCCTTTCCGGGTCAAGGATGAAATTGGCATCACTTCAATATCAGGTTGAACCTCACGAACTTGCTGTAAAAATTGCTCCAAGTTCGCTTCAGAGTCTGGCATATCCATCTTGTTAGCTGCTACAATTTGCGTTCTCTCGGCGAGAAGCGGATTGTACAACTTCAATTCGTCATTGATTTTCTGCCAGTCTTCAAAAGGATCGCGTCCTTCCGAACCCGACATATCTACAACGTGAACAATAATGCGAGTACGCTCGACATGACGCAGGAACTCATGTCCCAGTCCGACTCCTTCATGCGCACCTTCAATCAGTCCAGGCAAATCGGCCATGACAAAGCTTCGGCCTTCTCCTACACCGACCACACCCAGATTCGGTGTAATGGTTGTGAAATGGTATGCCCCGATCTTTGGCTTGGCTGACGAAACGACAGAAAGCAATGTGGATTTCCCGACACTCGGGAAACCAACCAGACCAACATCTGCCATAACTTTCAGTTCGAGTACGATGTAACGCTCTTGTCCTTCTTCACCGTTCTCAGCAAGTTCAGGTGCAGGATTGTTCGGTGTAGCAAATCGGATGTTACCCCGTCCGCCCCGACCACCACGAGCAATAACAACCTGTTGACCGTGACGTGTCATATCCGCCAGTACTTCTCCACTGTCTTCATCCAAGATGATAGTTCCTGGTGGAATGCGCACAATCATGTTCTCCGCATTTGCACCATGCTGACTTTTATTACGTCCCTTCTCACCACGTGGGGCCTTGAAGTGGCGCTGGTAACGGAAATCCATCAACGTACGCAAACCTTCATCCACGCGGAAAATGATGTCAGCTCCTCTGCCTCCATCGCCCCCTGCAGGTCCGCCGTTTGGTACATACTTCTCACGACGGAACGAAATAATTCCGTCCCCTCCGTCTCCGGCTTTTACATAAATCTTCGCTTTATCTACAAACATTGGTTAACCCCTTCTTCCTATATTCCACACGGCATTCTGAATTGTATAAACGTGTCCTCAGACGGAAACTGCTCCGTTCTGACTTTTTTTCCTTTGAGTACGGCAGTAAGCTGCCGCAGTGTTTCCGGATCGGGTGTTTGATCCCCATCCAGTCGGACAACCACATCTCCATGATCCTGTCCGAAGTTTAAGGTCAGTTTGCGAACCTCTCCCCAAGAAGACCGGCCGCCGCCATATTGATAGGCCCTGATTGCATCCGCAATCGCCCCGGTAAGTGACTCGCCATCCTCGGGAGAGACCAGAGCACTAAGCTGCAACTCATCTTCTATTTCCACATGCAAGTCCAGCGCAATTCCACTGGCGCGAAAAGACTGAAGATAAAATACGAGGGAAGGAATACCTAATCTGGAGATTCGGCTTTCTTCTGTAACCCGCTCTTTTATTCTTTCCACACATTGCAAGGATTTATCAAGTTTGCCCAGCCGAAGATATCCATATAACACCTGAAGGTCGTTCATCCAGTCGTGTCGATGATGATTTAATGAAGCAATTGCTGTTTTTTCCATGGATTGTATGATGGCTCTACGTTCCGCCTCCGCCTGTTTCTTCATCGCATTCACAGAAATGAGCAATACTGCGACGGACCACAATGCGCACACGACGCTTGAGATCATCGCCGGATACAACATAACGAAAACCAAAGGAATCAGAAGTGAACATGCCGCAATCCACGGCACTCTTTTCCAAGATTTCATGGCTTCTCCCCGTTCTACAAAACTCGGTTGGTCTACACCCACCGTAACCAAGTATAACATGTCTTTTCTGCCAGTTCATTATCGAATAACCGTTGAATACAAAAAACCTTCGGCAAAAATGCCGAAGGCTCCTTAGGCGGAATGCCGATATTACGCTTCTACTGCTGCTGCTACAGGAGCAACATTAACAGGATAGATGCTTACTTTTTTGCGGTCGCGTCCCCAACGTTCGAATTTTACAACGCCGTCGATTTTCGCGAACAAAGTGTCATCTTTACCGATGCCAACGTTAGTTCCTGGGTGAATTTTCGTTCCGCGTTGGCGAACGAGAATGCTACCACCAGTTACAGTTTGACCATCAGCACGTTTAACACCCAGACGTTGAGCATTACTGTCACGTCCGTTCTTCGTGGAACCTACACCTTTTTTCGATGCGAATAACTGAAGATTTAATTTCAACATGATTGGTTGTCCTCCTTCTTTGCTTATTTGAATTGCTGTATTTTAATATACTTCCCGTATGACTCTGCAATATTAGAGAGCATAACCACCATGGATTCGAGTAACAATTGTACCTGGGACCAGGTTTCCCCTCTCTCTAACAAAGGTAAAGAACCGCTTAAAAAGCCATTCTTCATCTTGGCATCCATTTCGACACCGGTCAATGTTTCAATCGAGTTCACCGTACCCACTGTAACAGCGGATACCCCGGCACATACGATGTCTTCTCCCCGCTTGGCAAAATTAGCATGCCCTTCAATGGAAAAACGTTCGATGTTCCCGTCCTCATCACGAAAGATTTGAACGATAATCACTTATCGCACCTTCTTTACGCTTTGATTGTTTCGATAGTTACTTTAGTGTACGGTTGACGGTGACCTTGCTTCACATGGTAGTTCTTTTTAGGTTTGTATTTGTATACGATAACCTTTTGTCCTTTGCCATGTTTCTCCACTTTAGCCGTTACAGTAGCTCCGGAAATCAATGGTGTACCTGCTGTCAAACCTTGATCGTTAGATACAGCCAGGACACGGTCGAACGTTACGCTTTCGCCATCGTTCGCAGTCAATTTCTCGATGAACAGAACATCGCCCTCTTGGACTTTGTACTGTTTGCCGCCTGTTTCAATAATTGCGTACATTTGCCTTGCACCTCCTCATGTCTCAGACTCGCCCGTTCTCAGGTGACAGTGTCCTTGCGGAACTGTTCTTATACCCGGCCAGTGCGGTTACAGCATGTGCAAGACCATTAGGCTAAACACATACTTGAAGATTATATCACGCAATATATCAAAAATCAATGCAAAGGTGAAATATATCTTTTTCCCGTTCCATGGCAGGAAGAACACGGCTCCACATAGGGCAACGTACTTTCTTCCCGCACTTTCTTACGGGTAAGTTCGAGCAAACCCAGCTTGGTCCAACCCATTACAAACGCTTTGGTCCGATCCTTCTTGAGCTCACCCTCCAAGGTTGCCGCGACTTCATGCCGATTCGAAGCTTCCTCCATATCAATGAAGTCGACAATAATCATGCCACCGATATCTCGCAGACGCATCAGACGAGCAATCTCCACTGCTGCCTGTATGTTGGTCTCTGTCACGGTATCTTCCAGACTGTCACCGCCAGCTCCCGTATATTTGCCTGTGTTCACATCCACTACAGTCAGAGCTTCGGTATGATCAATGACAATGTATCCGCCTCCGGGCAACCACACTTTTCGGGCAAAATCCTTATTCAACTGTTCCTGCACACCATAGGCAGCAAAGATGGATTCTGTTCCCCGATACACCTGTACTTTGGGTTGATGACCAGGACTAATCTCTTCAAGCAATGCTTTTACCTCACGGGCTTGTCCTTCACTATCAGTGATGACTTCGTCACTCCCTGGCGTATACACATCTCTGATGATTCGCTGTACCATGCTATGATCCCGATGCAAGAGGCTTGGTGAAGGCAAACTGTCCGCTTTTTCACGAATCAGATACCACTGCGCGCGTAATGTTTCCAAGTCCGACTTAATGGCTTCATGCTGCTCTTCTCCAGATACGGTCCGAATAATAAGTCCTTCTTCATCCCGCCTCAGTTGCTCCCCAAGTGCCTTAAGACGGGAACGATCCCCTTCACGGGCAATTTTCTTGGATACCGCTACATAGTCAGCAACAGGCATGTAGACAAGCCAACGGCCCGGGAGTGAATAATGAGTCGTCACCCGGGCTCCCTTGCCTCCTACCGGTTCTTTCAGAACCTGAACAATGACTTCCTGACCCGGACGAAGCAACTCCGAGATGGAAGGCTTCACCTTGGGCTGCTTCTCCAGATGGGGATGCAACACATCGTCCACATAGAGAAACGCATTTTTTTTCTGACCGATATCCACAAAAGCAGCCTGCATACCTGGTAACACATTCACGACCCGTCCCTTGAAAAAGGAACCCAGCAGTCCACGCTCGCGTGTACGCTCTGCCGTAAATTCCACAGCTTTGCCTTCTTCCAGAAGCGCCATTTGCATGAGGTTATGTTCATTATGTACTATCATTTGTTTCATGGCTTCACCTCTAGAAGACAATTCAATTCATCCACATCCATTTCAATATCTTTTCAATTCTCATTGTACATGTATTAACCCATTTTAGAACAGGTCCACCAGAACTCTACAATTTATCACCATTTTGTTGAAAATAGGAACCGATAATCCGTTGCTCAGGCAAGACGGCCATAATTCGACCCTGTCTGTTCATCACGTATACCATATGGTATCTTTCTCTCTTTAATAGACGCAAAATAGTGTCCAAAGGTTTCGCCGGAAATGAGATTATTGGCTGCGCCAAACTGCCGGTAGCCGCATGACGAGCGAACACACCCTCGCGATTCATGAGAAAACGGATGAAGCGATAGGGCACATTTCGGTAATCCGTTACGTTGGAATAGAACAAAAAAAGGCCGATTAACAGAATGTTGAGCGGTAAGCCGTAGTCCCCAGTAAACCATCGGCTGATAGCATATAAAATAACCCCTACGCTACATAGAATGCTAATTCTGTAAGTCCACATTAATGTTGTATAGTAGGGTGCCCACAGACTGACAAGCGCCTGAACAATTTTACCTCCGTCCAGAGGAAGTACAGGCAGCAGATTAAATAGGGCAATGAGCAGGTTCCCCTGAATGATATAGTTGAGAAAAACCGGCTCGCCCAGATTGCCATACTGCAACAGCAAAACCACACCAACCATCAGCATGTTTTGTAATGGACCTGCCAGAGCAATGATGATTTCCCGGTAGGCCGTGATCGTACCTCCATCTTCGATAACCGCTACTCCTCCAAAAGGAAGCATCTGGATCGACAAGACACGATAGCCCAGAAGGGCAGCAGCCGCAGCATGTCCACATTCATGAATAAATACGATGGCAAACAACGTAATAAGCTCAATAAAATGTCCAGTCAGAAGGGAGGCCATCATGATAATTACAAAAAACGGATGAAACGTAATGCGTACTCCCCATACCCTAATCAAGGGCAACGACTTCCGCCGGGTCTACGTACTCCTCACCCTCTTTGACTGCAAAATAGAGCGTGGCCGGTTGTTCACCACCCGTAGCCTTAAGACTCCCCACTGGATTCCCCGCTTCCACCCAGTCATTCACGTTCACTTCACTTTCGTTCAGCCGACCGTATATTGCCGTGACATTGCCTGTATGCTGGATGACAACTGTGAACCCACTTGCTGCATCGCCGATAACCTCCATGACACGTCCAGCATCAGAACTTGCGACCTGTATAAGTTCTGCACCTGCGGCATCCGGAACGATCTCAATTCCCTTCATGCTCAGCGCGAATGGCTGAACAACTGTGCCTGAGATCGGTTTCCCCAGTAACTGCCTTACTTTCAATCCGTTCACGGCATCCGTCGTATGTCCGAGGACCGGAAGAAACGAAGGTGTTCCTCCAAAGTGCCGTTCATACCAGGCCGCGGCTGAGGCAAAATCCATATCCCGATGGAGTGCATCCGCAATTACTGTTTTGGGTGATGTCGTCCACGATGTATCCAACTGAAATAGCCCCCACACTCCGCCAAATATCAAAGCGCTAATAACCGTCCGTTTGAGAAGTGACTTGAACAGGTTGAATCTCGAATGCCCCCCTGGAACGAAATGACCATTCTCTTTTTTCCATAACCATTCCGGATCTCTTTCCTGTATCCCCTCACTAGGCGCAAATGGTTTCGGGTGTATGATCTCATTCTTGTCCAACAGTGAACCTACTTTTTGCTCCTGTAAGACCTCCACAGTGGCACCATCCATCAGTCGCCGAATGCGTTCTTCTCGTCTCTGCTTAATTCTGAGTTTCGTGTTCATGGAATATCCTCCCGCCGAGGCTTGTTTACTACATCCTATGAAGAGGTGGTTGATAATATGAACAAGCCTGCCAGCAGGTAACAAAAAAAGCCGGGCTATAAGCCACGGCTGTCATGTAATCAGATAATGAATAAGTCCATTTAAATGAATTAACCCATTCCGAAGAACTTTTTGAAACGAGTGAAAGCTCCCTTTTTTTGCTCCAGCTGCATCAATGGAACCGTATCTCCCAAAATGCGTCTTGCAATGTTACGATAGGCAATCGCCGCAAGTGAATCCGGATTCATGACCGTAGGTTCTCCTGAATTGGCAGCTTTGATGACCAGTTCATCATCAGGCACGATGCCAATCAGGTCAATATTAAGTACTTGTAAAATACCATCGATATCTAACATGTCACCCGATTTAACCATATTATTGCGAATTCGATTCACCACCAGCTTTGGTGATTGAATGTGTGAACTCTCCAGCAGGCCGATGACACGATCCGCATCACGCACTGCAGCATTTTCCGGTGTAGTAACCACGATGGCCTGATCTGCTCCTGCTACCGCATTTTTGAAACCCTGCTCTATGCCGGCTGGGCAATCAATAATGACGTACTCAAAATCTTTTTTCAATTCAAGGATAATATCCTTGACCTGTTCTGGCGACACTGAGTTTTTGTCTCTCGTCTGCGCAGCAGGCAACATGTATAATTCTTCGAAACGCTTGTCTTTGACCAAAGCCTGATTCAGACGGCAGCGGCCGTCCGCAACGTCGCACAGATCGTAAATAATACGGTTTTCGAGTCCCATCACGACATCCAAATTACGAAGGCCGATATCGGTATCTACCAGACAAACCTTTTTGCCGAGCAGCGCCAGCGCTGTCCCGATGTTTGCCGAGGTGGTTGTTTTACCCACGCCGCCTTTACCCGAAGTGATCACGATCGCCTCTCCCATGAGCTACACTCCTTTAAACACATTAAAATCTCGGCGTAACCGAACGATATTGCTCATTTTGTCTATCTGCATCTGATTGTCCTGTAAGTAAGCAAATTCCATTCCGGTCTCTCGGCTCTCCCATTCATCGGGAGGACGACTGATGATATCCGCAATCCGTAGCTGCGTCGGTGCAAATACCGAAGCGGCAATGATCGCTTCCTCGTCCCCGCCAATTCCGGCATGAGCCATACCTCTGAGTGAACCCAACACATATATATCTCCGGTACACGTCACTGTGCCCCCCGGATTGATATCCCCAAGAAACAGGAGATTTCCTTCATGATGAAGCACCTGACCTGAACGCACCATACCACACATGGTTACAATCGGCGGCGGTCCTTTAACCTCCGGTTGGAGTGCAGGTGAGTCGATGGATCGAATAAGCAGATTCCCTTTTTGCTTCAATATATCGAGGATTGCTTCTTTCTGGTCCTCTGTCACTTCGCGGGCACCCAACTTGATATCCACATGAACAATCGGTCCGGTCAAAATATTTTGATGGCTGTGTTCCAGCTTATAGCGGAGCTCATAGAGCAATTCCTCGAATTCACATTGATCGTCCAACAGGAAAACCAGGCCGTCTCGGATGCCTTTAATCGTTACGTGATTCGATTTTACCGTCATAAGCCTGTCCCTCCCATCTCATTACATTTCGTGCCCGGGGCCCCAAGTTCCTGCTTTGCGCTCCATAAATGTATTTAGGAAGCTTCCTCTGTCTTGCTCCGTCTCTTGCCGATCCGCTCCAGTTGTTTCCGAAGGGGGACATATATGATCAAGGCAAACACAAAATGAATGAACAAATTAGGAATCATGTATTCAATCAACGCCCAGTCAAAGGTCACGTGGTTAAGTTGGAAGAGCTTGTACAGGAAAAATAGCATGGTGTCATTAAGCAGACTTCCCAAAATGACAACCGATACCATAACCGGCAGTGGTGCACGTGGTGCTTGAAAAATGAGTCCCATCATGTATGCCGATAAACCCATCGAGAATCCATAAGGTCCAATCATCTCGCCATAGAATACGACATCATGCAATAGTCCAAAAAATATACCGAGTACTAGTGCCGTGTGACGATGATGATATACAGCGATAAACAAAATGACGATATAGACCAGATTGGCAGAAATACGCATCTGCCAGCCAGAAGGGATGAGCAGCGGCAAAATTGTGCCTTCCGCAATGAACAAAACGAATAGTAACAGGAACAAAACTTGCTTACGTGTTACCATTATTCTTTTACCTCAGGCGGGATAATGACAATCAGCTCTTTCCAATCAAGGAAACTGGCGTATGGTTTGATAATCGCAGTCCGCGTTAAACCGTACTCCCCAACTTCAACCTTTTCCACTTCACCAATCCGCATATACTTGGGAAAGTTATTGATAATCCCTGAAGAGATGATCTCATCACCCTTTTTGATGTTTGAATCCTCCGAAATTTTGGTCATCTTGAGCATGCCCGTCTTCGGATCGTAGCTCTCAATCATACCAAATACTTTCTCTTTACCTACTGCCGTTGCTGCAATGGCATTGGATGTCGGATCATTGGCATCCATGGACGTTAGCAGATTAACCGTTGATGTATATGAGCTGACATGACTGATCACGCCGACCAGCCCTTCCTGGGAGGTAACGGCCATCCCCGGCTTGATTCCCGCATTTTCACCGATATCAATGTTAATGGTTCTGCTATTCGGATCCGAATTGGCACTGATAACCTGAGCAATTCGTGAACCGTAATTATAGCGATTCTTCTGTTCTTCTGTGAAATTGAGCGCTTTCTGAAGCTGCTCATTCACTTGCTCCATATCATTGTACTTCAGCCGATCCCGGGTATAGTGACCCATCGCGATACGAAGCTCTTCATTCTCTTCATATACCGTACGCATGTTCGCTACATCTTTGAAAAAGCCCGCTACATAGGAAGCGGGCTTGTAAAATACGTATTGTACAAATCCAACTGAATCCTTCAGGAATTTCTCCGGCCAGGATAGAGTGGTTCGCGGACTGAGCGTAAAGCCCATTAACGCGATAAATGTAACAAGGCCCACCAGCAAAACAAAAAGTCTTTTGTTGCCTAGCAGTTTAAACAGTTCGAACACCCTCTAACATCCATATTCTCTTCCGAGCCATGCCCGGCGGGGAGACTGTCAGACCTGTAGTCCCTGCGAGAATATCAGCCGATCCTCCCCTGTTAAGCGGGTAATAGCTCATCCCCGGGGTTAACCGGGTCCTCTATAAAGATATCTTGCCACTTGGTCGCTATGCCAAGTTAGGCAAATACCAATTAACGTTTGGAACGAACGGCCGAACTGCTTCTGCTTTTGAACAAATGAATATTCTCTAGCGCTTTACCTGTTCCGATTGCTACACAATCCAGCGGGTTCTCAGCCACAATGACAGGCATTCCTGTCTCACCAGCGAGAAGCTTGTCCAGGTTGCGAAGCAACGCCCCACCACCTGTAAGAACGATACCCCGATCCATGATATCGGCAGCAAGTTCAGGCGGGCATTTTTCAAGTGTTACTTTTACCGCTTCAACAATTGCATTCACGGTATCAGCCAGCGCTTCACTGATCTCGTCCGAAGTAATCGTAATTGTCTTCGGCAGACCTGTTACAAGGTCACGTCCACGAATTTCCATCGTTTCTACTTGTTCCAATGGCATAGCTGATCCGATGTCCATCTTCAATTGCTCCGATGTACGTTCACCGATCATGAGATTGTATTGGCGTTTGATGTACTGGATAACGGATTCATCCATCTCGTCACCTGCTACACGAACCGAACGGCTCGTAACAATACCACCAAGAGAGATAACAGCCACTTCCGTTGTACCGCCACCAATATCGACAACCATACTACCTGTTGGTTCCCATACAGGCAGATCTGCACCGATTGCAGCTGCAAAAGGCTCTTCAATTGTATAGGCTTCACGTGCTCCAGCCTGTTTGGTTGCATCTTCAACCGCACGTTGTTCTACTGCTGTGATCCCGGATGGTACACATACCATTACGTTTGGATGACGTTGGAACATGGAGCGCTGTTTCTGCGCCTCACGGATGAAATATTTGATCATTGTTGCCGTTGTATCGAAATCGGCAATAACGCCATCTTTCATTGGACGAATGGCACGAATGTTACCAGGTGTACGTCCAATCATTTTTTTGGCGGCTTCACCTACTGCCTCGATGCTATTTGTATCTGTCCGTATAGCGACAACCGAAGGTTCTCGCACCACAATTCCTTTTCCTCGTACATAAACCAACGTATTTGCTGTCCCCAAGTCAATACCCAAATCTTTCGTAAAACCACCAAACATAACATAATCTCCTTTTCTGCCTCATATAGCCGCTCCATTATGATCCAGAGCGTAATAATTTCATTCCCACGCAACACGTGGAGCTAATATTCGCATTTGTTTTTTTGCATTAGTAAAGTGAACCTATCTTTTACGGACAACGCCGTTAACATTCATAGGAAAACATCAACGCCAACCATTATATTATACTAAGCCCTTCTCCTTCAAACTTACGTACGTTCCATCTCCGATAATAATATGATCAAGCACGTCAATGCCAACAATAGCACCTGCTTCAATCAGTCTCTTGGTTATTTGGATATCCTCCGGACTGGGCGTAGGATCACCACTCGGATGGTTGTGTGCGCACACAATCGATGCGCTGCTGCATTTGATGGCAGCCCGGAACACTTCACGTGGATGTACAATCGAAGCGTTAAGGCTGCCCATGGAGAGTGTTTCCTGGGCAATAATATGATTTTTGCTATTCAGAAAAAGACACACAAAATGTTCTTTTTGCAAGTAACGCAATTGTTCGATCAGAATGTCAGCTGCATCACGGGGTGTACGAATTGAAGTCGACTGCGTGAGTCTGCTTTTGGCAATCCGATGACCCAGCTCAATGCCAGCTTTCAATTGCACAGCCTTGGCATTGCCGATTCCTTTCATCGCGGTCAGTTCTTCCAGACTCAAATCCATCAACGAGCGAATGCCACCCGCTTCGGCCAGAATCCGCTGTGCCATATGCACCGCGGATTCCTGTCTTGTGCCTGTTCGAAGTAAAATCGCCAGCAATTCAGCATGGCTTAAGGCGCCCGCCCCGTATTCCATCATGCGTTCTCTCGGGCGTTCTTCCTGGGGGATGTCGCGCATCATGTATTGAGGCGACTCCATATGTTCCCTCTTTTCATTTCACAACATTTGGCTTCATTCATGTTCGTGGCAACACATGTACGCCGAACCCGTCCAACATATCACTTAGCAAGGATAGCGGCAAGCCAACCACATTAAAATAACATCCTTCAATGCGGTCGATCAGTGAAGCACCAATGCCCTGAATGGCATATGATCCTGCCTTATCTGAAGGCTCACCCGTCTGCACATAGGCACGGATGGTCGCATCCGTCAGCTCTTTCATCGTTACATCGGTCTGGCGGTAATGAACTAACGACTGTCCATTGCCCGCATCAATACAAGCGACACCCGTAAACACCCGATGTACGCGGCCCTGCAGCCGGGATAACATACGTTCAGCATCCGCTTCGTCTAAAGGTTTGCCTAGAATCTCACCATCCAGAACAACAACAGTGTCACTACCAACAATAATGGCTTCCTGCTCACGGCCTTCAAGCCCGCGATACACGGCAAGCGCCTTGCGCAAAGCAAGCTCCTGTACCGTCTGTTCAGGTGTCCACTCTGGTGGTGTATCTTCATTGGCATGACTTGGTATTACATCAAACGCTAGGTGGAGTGATGCGATCAGTTCTTTGCGCCGAGGCGATGTGGAGGCCAGAATAATAGGGCGCTGTTGAGTGTTATCCAAAATGAACGGCTCCTTATGCCACGGCAACATCCTGTCCGGATCACGATAATAGATGTCACTGGTTTAATTTTTTTTCGTCATAACTCGTCATTCTCCTACAGTCTGCGATACAGCCACACAGCGGCAATCATACCGATCAGACTCAGAAGGCTCATTTGAAATTGAAGTGAAATATCATAACTGATAATATCCAGATCAGCCTGCGGCGACCAACGTATGGTCGTGGCTTTCGTAAGAAAGGCTACTGCCTTAACAGGCTGCAGTGCCTTGGCGATCCACGCTCCGGCCATCCAGCCGAGCAGCAGAAACAGCAATAACATGCCGAAGTTTTTTTTCATCGGTAATCTTCCCTCGCCATTTTTTGACACCCACATTATTATACGGGGTTTTGTACGTCAATACAAACACAAATCCGGCAAGGGGAACTATTTCCAGTTCCTTGCCGGATAGGTATTTCCAAGCGTTGTTATGGGAAAGAGCATGTTACTGCTTTATCGCTTCGAGCCATTTTTTCTGCTGCAGTACATATTCCATCAGATCGGACTGCACGGACCACATGTGCACATCATCCGGGTTTTTGTTGTACTCCGAGATAGCCGTAATTGCACTGTTCATTGATTTCTCCATTCCGCCAATAATAGGTTGTACATCTGCGGTCAGACCAGGTGTAATACTATTCAATCCCGTCATCCATGACTGATGCTTATTCTGAATCGCGGTCATCGTTTCTGTAGAGACTGCTGCCGGAGCAGACTGTCCCAGCTGTTGAATGGACAAGGTAGATAATTGTTCGACCAGTGCAGAACTGTTTGTGAAGAAAAGCTGCACATCCTCTTGCTTGCCACCGAATATAGCCGGATTGATCTCAGGGTTCACGATCTCCTTGACGTACAGTTCAACTCCTTGGGCTTTTAGCCTGGAGCTAAGTAGCTTGGCCTCTTCACGATCAGCCGAAATGCCTGCATATACTCGATTGCCATCTTCAGGATCAGAACCTGCGGCTATACCTGCCTGAGCCAGCTCAAGCTTGGCCTGCTCAGCTCGTTCAGGAGAACTGAATACACCGTATTGGAGTGCATAATACGTGCTGCCAGTCGTAGCTGTCTGAAGCTGTTGCTCTGTACCAGCAGCCCCCTCCTGACCCGTCACGGTGGAAACCGCCTGATTGACGGGAAGAAGATCACCTGGCTTGGCGGCTCCTTCTTTATTAAAAAATGAGAGAATAACCATACCAAAGAGTGCTCCGGTAACAAGCGCCCCGGTAACAGAACCAATCATTTTCCATCCCCTTGGAGGGCGATTGCGTTTGTACGAATAGTTCTCCGAATCTGCAAGCCAGTCGTGGCCTTGATCATCATGGGTATTGGACAGATCACAACGCTCTTCCTCCGGATTATCGGTGTGATTAACATAACCGTAACCGGAACGGTTCCCAAAATAATGGGCCTCATCCAAGTTCAAGTTCGAATCATGGCTCACCCGCTCGTCAGGTTCAGGTACAGTAGAGCTTGTCAGCACCGTCTCTCCCCAGTCTCCGGGGATATCCTCAGGCGTCCATGATGGGGTTGTATCCATCTGCTTAGGCGTTAGCGGTTGATTATGCGGTAATTCTTCACTTAACGTCACCAATGGACTGGACGCGGATATCCTCTTGTTTTCAGGCTTGTCCGACTCTTGATCCCCGAAGCGAAACGTCATTCTAGCATTGCTCACCCGTACCCTCTCCTTTGTCCCATTTATATCAGCTATATGCAGAGACTGGAGAATACATTCCATATAACGCAAAAAACGCCTGCTTCGTATCGAAGACAGGCGATTTCTCAATTGATTTATTTCAAACCTTTGGCAAGTGTATCGCCGACTTTCCAAATATCACCTGCACCCATCGTAATCACAAGATCTCCTGGCTGCAGACGATGCTGCAGGTCAGCTACAACTTCTTCTTTTGTAGGAAGGTAACGTGCAGAAGCATTACTGTTTTGAACGATCAGTTCAACCAGTTTGGCTGAGGTTACCCCTTCGATCTGCTTTTCGCCCGCAGGAGAATAGATATCCGTAATAAGCACCTCATCCGCTTCCGCGAAAGCACGACTGAACGCATCCAGCAGGAAGAACGTCCGCGTATAACGCTGTGGCTGGAATACCGCAATAATGCGTTTGCCTGTTGCTTTGGCTGCACTAATCGTAGCTTCAATCTCAGTCGGGTGATGAGCATAATCATCAATGATTAGCATATCACGCGCCTCGCCCAATACCTGGAATCTGCGTTTGGCTCCGTGGAACTGGATAATAGCTGCCACAATCTTCTCAAATGGAATGCCTGCTTCCAGACAGGTAATCACCGTAGCCATCGCATTATAAACGTTATGCTTACCCGGCACTGATAACTCAACCGTGCCCATAGCAACACCCTGATGATTCATCGTAAAGGAAATCCGGCGATCACCCAGTACAATATCCGTTGCCGTATAATCCGCAGCACGATCAATACCATAGGTTGTAATACGTGACTTGAGTTCAGGCAAAATCGCTTGAACATTCTCGTCGTCAGAACACACAATCGCTGTTCCTTCCGGACGAATCTGGCTCAGGAACTGCACATAAGCCTTTTTGAGCTCCTCAAAATCACTGTTGTAATTCTCCAGATGATCTGCCTCAATATTGGTTACAATACCGAGCCATGGATGGTACTGCAAAAATGAGCCATCGCTCTCGTCTGCCTCAGCGACTACCCAGTCGCCCTGGCCTGCCTTGGCGTTGGTGCCCACATTCATGATTTCTCCGCCAATGATATATGTCGGGTCCGTATCACATTTATCCATAACAAGTGCAATCATGGATGAGGTGGTTGTTTTACCGTGAGCTCCAGCCACAGCCACACCTTTACGTTCGTTCAACAAACGTGCAAGCATCTGGGAACGATGCAGAATCGGAATGTTCAGCTCTGCAGCTGCTACCCGTTCCACATTATCAGCAGGCGCTGCCGTAGAGTAAACAACCAAGTCTGCTCCAGTGACGTGCTCTGCCGTATGTCCGATATATATTTTCGCTCCCTTGGCTGCCAACTTCTCGGTCAACTCCTGTGAAGCGACATCCGATCCGGTAACGGTGTATCCCATTTCCAACATAACTCTTGCGATGGCACTCATGCCATATCCGCCAATCCCTATAAAATGAACGTGTTCCGATGTATTTAACAAAACTTTCACCAACCTTTTTCAGAATCGGTTTGATGCAAAAGGGCTGCCCGCACATCCGCAATCAGGTACAGTGTGCCGGAGACCACCCCCAGATCTTCCGCTTCCGTCCGTGACTTCAATAGATCAAGTGCCTTTGCCCATTCGGGCTCGACGATGATTTCCAGTTCCTGCTTCGCAATGGCGGGACGTACCCGTTCGACAATCTGCAGCAATTCGGCTGCATCCATTTTGCGTCGGAAATCTGGCTCGGTCAGGATCAGCGTATCCACTAGTGGCAGTATATGCTGCAAATACGCTTCGTGATGCTTATTTGCCAACATACCCATCATCAAAATTAACTTGTTGTGAGGATAGACATCCGTAATGCTCTTGGCCAGTGATTCTGCCCCTTCCGGATTATGTGCTCCATCGAGCACAATTCGGGGTTCATCGACGACTTTTTCGAATCTTCCTGCCCAGAAAGCATTCTCCAGTCCAAGTGCAATATCGTTGTCATCCAGCATAAATGCCATGTATTGTCTAAGCAATTCAAGCACCATAAGTGCGGCCGCTGCATTGTCACATTGATGTGAGCCCTGCATGCGTATGCGAACGTCCAGATCACGAAACGGGCCTGTAAAATGAAAAGATTGTCCGTTCTCATTGCTGTCCAGTCTATGATAAGAGAATTGATCTCCAGCCAAATACACGCTTGATTGAAGCTGCTGTGCTTTCTCCTGAATCACCTTCACAGCTTCGGGTTGAGTCGCGCAAGTCACAACGGGTACTCCCGGCTTGATTATACCTGCTTTTTCCCCAGCAATCTGCTCAATCGTATCTCCAAGCACATCCGTGTGATCCATACCAATGTTGGTGATGACGGACACAACAGGTGCGACAATATTCGTTACGTCCATCCTTCCCCCTAGCCCCGTCTCCCATACCACAACGTCAGGGTAACACTCCTCTGCATAGTACAGAAGCGCCAGAGCCGTGGACACCTCAAACATCGTGGGTGATCCAAGCGGAGTGGAGGCCATTTCCATGACCAGTGGATGTAATCGGTTCGAGAGCTTAAGCAGGATTTCTTCAGGAATATCCTCACCGTTGTATTGAAAACGGTTTGTAAACTTGGTGATATACGGCGACGTAAAGGTACCCACATCATATCCAGCCTGAAGAAGCACTGACGTCAAAAAAGCGCAAGTCGAACCTTTGCCGTTCGTTCCCGCGACATGAATAAATTTGAGACGTTGGTGTGGATTGCCTAACATGGACATCAGACTCTCGATTCGTTCCAATCCAGGTCGGATGCCAAAAGGAATAAGGCCATTGATCCAGTCCACGGCCTCGTTATACGTAAGTAAAGGAGCTGCTGCATCTGTCCCGTCTAATTCCGTCATCTGATTCACCTTCGGTCCCGAGTTTGAGTGAAAAAAGCGGCCGGATGGCATAATGGCTCTCCATCCGACCCAAATATATTAACCTTTAAGTTCCTTGATTCTTGCAATCACTTTATCCCGTTTATCGGAATAATCTGCTTGCTTGGCGCGCTCTTCCTCAATAACTTTGGCAGGAGCTTTGGCTACAAAGCCTTCGTTCGCCAGCTTTTTCTCTACACGGAGAACTTCGCCCTCAAGGTTCTGCAACTCTTTCTCCAAACGAGCCACTTCCTGCTCGATATCAATAAGACCTGCGAGCGGCAAGTATAGTTCTGCCCCCGTAATGATCGCAGTCATCGCCTTATCCGGTGAGCTTAGATCCAGCCCACTATCGAACTCGGACGTATTACAGAAACGTTTGATGTAGTGACTGTTACGCTCAATGATGCTGGACGTCTCAGCACTATTTGCTTTGACCATCAACTCAATCTTTTTGCTCATCGGCACGTTCACTTCTGCACGAATGTTTCGAACTGCTCGAATGGTATCCATGAGCAGGTTCATCTCGGCAACAGCCTCTGGGTTCTCAAGAGCAGGATCATATACCGGCCATGATGCCAGCGTAATGGTCTCACCTTCATGCGGCAGATGCTGCCAGATCTCTTCGGAGATGTATGGCATAAACGGATGAATCAGGCGCATGGTCTGATCCAGCACATAAGCAAGCACGGATTGTGTTTTCTTCTTGGCAACCGGATCTTCCCCATAGAAGGACAGCTTAGCAAACTCGATGTACCAGTCACACAGGTCATCCCAGATAAAGTTATACAACACACGACCCGTTTCCCCAAATTCATACGCTTCGATTAGACGCGTAATATCGCGGGAAGTTTCGTTCAGACGGTGCAAAATCCAATAATCCGCTGTACCAAGCTCTCCACTGATGTCACGTTCCTCATAGGTGAATCCTTCCAGATTCATCAATGCAAAGCGCGAAGCATTCCAGATCTTGTTGGCAAAATTACGAGCCTGCTCTACCCGTTCCCAACGGAAACGGAGATCCTGACCTGGCGTGCTGCTGGTTGAGATCATGTAACGCATTGCATCTGCGCCATATTTCTCAATCACATCCAGCGGATCTACACCGTTGCCCAGTGATTTGGACATTTTGCGTCCATCTGCATCACGAACAAGACCATGCATCAGCACATCCTTGAACGGAATCTCATCCGTGAATTCCAGTGCAGTGAAAATCATACGTGCAACCCAGAAATATATGATGTCATACCCTGTCACAAGTACACTTGTCGGATAATAACGTTTCAGGTCTTCCGTATCTTCCGGCCAGCCTAGTGTGGAGAATGGCCATAAGCCGGAGCTAAACCAAGTATCGAGTACGTCTTCGTCCTGTCTGAGCTTGCGTCCAGCATACTCTGGCAGCGTTGTTGGATCTTCAGCAGATACGATGATTTCACCTGTTTCTTCATCATACCAGGCAGGAATACGATGTCCCCACCACAGTTGACGGGAAATACACCAGTCACGAACGTTTTCGATCCAGTTCAGATAGGTTTTCTCAAAACGATCTGGAACAAAATTAACTCCTTCGCCGCTCTGTTGTTTCTTAATCGCTCTCTCTGCAAGTGGCTTCATCTCAACGAACCACTGTGTAGACAGATACGGCTCAACAACAGCTCCGGTACGCTCACTGTGTCCAACCTGATGCGTGTGATCCTCGATATTGATCAATACGCCCTGCTCTTTCAAGTCAGCAACAATCTGCTTGCGGCAGTCACTGCGATCCAGTCCCTGATACTTGCCAGCCTCAGCATTCATTGTGCCGCTCTCATCCATTACCGTAATTTGAGGCAGATCATGACGAAGACCTACTTCAAAGTCATTTGGATCATGCGCAGGCGTGATTTTAACAGCACCACTTCCGAACTCTTTATCCACATAATCATCAGCGATAATTGGAATTTCGCGTCCAATGATAGGCAGTACAAGTACTTTACCAACCATATCTGCATAACGCTCATCCTTAGGATGAACAGCAACCGCTGTATCACCCAGCATCGTTTCAGGACGCGTTGTTGCCACTGTAACGTAGCCACTTCCGTCTTTGAGCGGGTAACGCAGATGGTACAAGTGACCCTGTACCTCTTTATATTCAACCTCAATGTCGGACAGAGCTGTCCGGTTCACCGGATCCCAGTTGATGATGCGTTTGCCTCGGTAAATAAGGCCTTTTTCATACAGCTGAACAAATACTTTGCGAACGGCTTGGGACAGACCTTCATCCAGCGTAAAACGTTCACGTGAGTAATCAAGCGACAATCCCATTTTGCCCCATTGCTGACGGATGGTAGTGGCATATTGATCTTTCCAGTCCCATACTTTCTCCAGAAATTTCTCACGTCCCAGATCATAACGAGTCAGACCTTCTTCACGCAGCTTCTGCTCCACTTTGGTTTGGGTAGCAATACCTGCATGGTCGGAACCCGGAAGCCACAGTGCGTCATAACCTTGCATCCGTTTGGTGCGGATCAGAATATCCTGCAGTGTAAAATCGAGCGCATGCCCAATGTGCAGCATCCCGGTCACATTTGGGGGTGGAATTACAATTGTATACGGCTCGGCATCTTTACGCTGACCGGCTTTGAAATATCCACGCTCCATCCAGGTGGAGTACCATTTATCCTCTGCCGCCTTAGGATCGTAAGTGGTCGGCATTTCTGTTGCAGCTGATTTTTTTTCCTCAGACATGTGTCATTCCTCCGTTACTTCATCATCTTCGCCAAAAAAAACAAAAAAAACCTTTCATCCATCAAAGGACGAAAGGTTAGCTTTCGCGGTACCACCTTTGTTTCACGCCTACAACAAGATAGACTTCACCCTCTGTACATAACGTGACACTTCAAGCAGATAACGGCTGCTACCGGCCCATCCTACCTCAGAAATAAATGACGATAGATCTCATTCATCTCTTGTATTCAAACAGGCAACTCCCGGGCGACTTCGATCAGTTGGTTCCTGCGGAATCTCACAGCGCTGCAATTCCACTCTCTGAAAGGTCATACTGTCTACTACTCCCGTTCCACGTTGTTCTTCAAAAAACCTACACACATCATACCTTGCTCGTGCGCGATAGTCAACCTGACAACAGCGGATAAAGAGCGCTGGAATGAAGGTTTAGGACGAATCATGCAAAAACCCGCAATCCTCAAGGGGATCACGGGTCGTAACGAAGGCTTTAACTACGGATTAAGGGATGTACAATATCTGACCTTCTTCCACAACCTGCTCAGATAATCGGTTATACAACTGAAGTTCCCTCGTACTCAATTGATATCGATCTGCAATGGCATCCAGTGTATCTTCTCGCTGAACGATGCACAGTTTCACCTTGCGGAATGGGGTCTGGTCCACGATCGTTCCCAGGAACAGGTTCTTCCATTCCACATCATCAGCTGGATACGTTTCTTCCTGTACCACACCCGCAGGAACTTCATCGCCTCGCTCCACTTCAGCATCGCGTGCCGCTCTGCCCGAGGATAACAAGGAAGAGATACCTACGCCCTCTTCTTGCCGTGGTGCGGATTCCTTTTTGCTGCCAAAAGCAACCTTCAGCTCCGGCTTGTCTTCCGTCTCAGCCACAGGTTCAGGAACAAATGCTTCGTTCTGCACGAACTCGTCTACCCCAGTCGCTTCAAAAGACGGTCGGTCTTCCTCAGCATTGTCTGGTTCGGACGAAGCAAATACACCTTGCCAGTTCTCCGCCTGTGATTCGACCGTGACATCGGCAACTGCCTGATTCTCCTGCTGAGGTACAGATCTCGCTGATTCGAAGTGCCATACCTCTGGTGCGTCCGGTACATCCGGTTCTGCCAACTCATTAGATGATTGAGCTGCAGGCTCTGAGACTGCTTGATCTCCACCTCTCGGGTTCGCAGGCAATGCATCCACGGAAGGCTCGGACCAACCCGAAGACTCATCTTCCAGAGGCAGCAATGGTTCCGACTCAGGGTAAGAAGCTAATCGATCTGCGGTCTCAGCCATAAATGACGAGATCGGAGAAGGTTCGCTGTATTGCTCATGAGATGCCAATTCATCTCCATTCGCTGTCAGAGATGCGGGATCTTCGTTTGCATCAGGTTGTCTGTTTTCGTTAGCGTACTCCGCGCTTTGCTCCTCGGATTGAAGTGGCTCGGCCGATGACGAATCCGCATATTCTTGCTGCCATTCTTCGCTATTCCTTAATGTCTCTTCCCTTGTAGACAGGTCAGCGAATTCCGGGGCACCATATGCAAGTTCTGCTGCATTCGCAAGTCTCTCTTCCTCACTCCGCTGGAGCAGGTACTCTTGTGCAAATGTGTTGGGGTCGCTGCCTGTCTGTGCTACTTCATCGGAACGGTTGGATTGCTGAGCATCAGGTGAATGAACAACTGTAAACTCATCTGCTGACCACACTTGTGGCTCTTCAACAGGAAAGCCCTCGATGCCTCGCAACGACAACACGCCTGTAATGTTCAGACTGCGATTGGATAATAGATCCACGTCAAAATTTTCGATCTCGATGGAAATATCCTCAATCGATCTGACCCGATTCAGCGGCACCGTGATCTCCACAGGAATGAAATGTTTGAGCTCCTCTGAAACCTCATTTTCTCCTCTGTACGCACCTGTAAGTAATAGATGTCCTCTTAATGTGGCATGATCATCCTGCCCTATGACTTGAATGCGCGGGTATAGTTCAATCTCCTCCAATTCCTCAATCGCAGGGACTCCCTCAGACAAATGAACGCGCTCATAAATATCGAACCGCAAACCATAAGGTTGATTCAACAAAGGTGGCGTCCTCCTTTCGGCATATGTTCACCATGATCCTTCTCATGGGACTGATCCATGGTCCAAATCCTTCGTTACCCATCTATATGCCTTGAATGAGATGAGCATGCCACCTTTTGAAAAACCTTGTTATATATGTTCAACTCATGGATATTTACACTGTCACTCCAATGACAGAACAACCCTCTGATCACTGTTTTCCCCAGATTTTTTTGATTCCCTTCTTCAAAGGGAAAATCTTGGGATAACTTATGCTTCCGAAGCAGCTTTCTTTCAGAAAGCTTTTAGGCGAACGCTCCGCTTCTTCACGTTATTTCTGTCCTCTCCGTTCTCGTGTAACTAGTCAGTCAAACTTATATAGTGTATTAATAAATTAACTCTCACGCTCTGCCAATTGTGTGAAATCGGACGGCCAATGATCATTCACTTCAATCATCGCTCCAGTTAACGGGTGGCTAAACTTCAGCACCTCTCCATGAAGTGCTTGTCGCCCAATGGCATCCGCTCTACCTCCATACAACGCATCACCAATAAGCGGGTGTCCCGCGTAACTTAGGTGTACACGAATTTGGTGTGTGCGTCCTGTATCCAGCTTTAATCGTACAAGGGTTGCTCGTTCCCATACTTCGGCGATCTCCACATGAGTAACAGCTTCCTGTCCACCTTCGGAGACACGCCTGCGCTGTTTGTGATGTCTGTCCTTGCCAATTGGAGCATCAATTTTGCGGAGTTCAAGGGGGATTTGTCCACCTGCAATAGCTACATAATGGCGGCCAATTTCTTTGCGACGCATCGCTTCATCCAGTTTGGCGAGGGCAAATGCATTTTTGGCATACAGGACAGGTCCGGTTGTATCCTCATCCAGTCGATGAACATGGCGTACGCTCGCCTGTATTCCGTTCATTTCATAATAAGAGGCAACCACATGATCCAGCGTGATGGCCTGATCAGCACGGCTTCCATCCGGATGCAGTTTCATGCCTGCCGGTTTGTGCATAACCAGACAGAAATCATCCTCATACAACACATCCACATCAGCCCAGCGTGGCTCCACATCGATTGGCTGGGACGCAAAAAGGGCCAGCCGAAGCCGGTCCCCTGCAAGTTGTATTCCTCGGTTTGCTTTCAGCTGACGGAGCAGTTTCTCCGGAAACTGAAGTTCAGACAATAGCCATTGCTCTGCAGCCATAGGTTTGTCCGAACTGCTTGTTACGGCTTTCCCTGGCATCAGCTCAAGCCATTCCCCGCGGCGTTTCCAACTTTTGATGGTCATAACGATTGAAGAGCTTTACGATTCGCCTCAATCGTATCGTCAATATCCTGCTCCGTGTGCACACCAGAGACAAACATGCCTTCGTATTGCGAAGGTGCAACACTCACACCTTGATCAATCATGGCCGCAAAATAACGACGGAATTGATCCAGATTGCTTTCTTTGGCAATATCATAATTGGTTACGGGAACGGCACTAAAGAATGGACAAACCATGGAACCCACACGGTTAATGGTTATTGCAATACCCGTCTCAGCTGCATTTTTCTCGAATCCGGCTTGCAGACGTGCAGACAATGTCTCCAGACGGTCATAGACCTCTGGTGTTAACAATTTGAGCGTCGTATATCCTGCTGCCATAGCCAGCGGGTTCCCGCTAAGTGTACCCGCCTGATAGATCGGTCCTGTTGGAGCAATCTGTTCCATCAGATCACGACGACCGCCATAAGCACCAACCGGGAGTCCGCCACCGATCACTTTACCCAGACAAGTCAGGTCAGGTGTAACCCCATACCGTCCCTGAGCACAGTTCAACCCTACGCGGAAACCGGTCATGACTTCGTCAAAAATAAGCAGGCTGCCATATTGGGTCGTCAAACTGCGCAGGCCTTCAAGGAAACCGGAAGCCGGAGGTACAACCCCCATGTTACCTGCCACTGGTTCCACAATAACAGCGGCCAGCTCTTCACCATAACGTTCAAAAGCAAGCTTCACGGACTCCAGATCGTTATAAGGTACCGTAATTGTATTCACAGCTACACCTTCAGGTACACCTGGACTATCCGGTAGACCCAGTGTTGCAACACCTGAACCCGCCTTGATCAGCAAGCTGTCGGCATGTCCATGATATGATCCTTCAAACTTCAGAATTTTACTGCGTCCGGTTACCCCGCGTGCCAGTCGAATGGCACTCATGGTTGCTTCCGTACCGGAATTAACCATCCGCACGATATCGATAGAAGGTACACGCTCACAGACCAGTTTTGCCATCTCGGTCTCCAGCAAGGTAGGTGCACCAAAGCTTGTTCCTTTAAGGGCTGTCTCACGCAAAGCCTCAACAACGTCAGGGTGTGCATGTCCCATGATGAGTGGGCCCCACGATCCCACATAGTCAATAAAAACATTGCCATCAATATCGTAGATTTTGGATCCTTCGCCGCGCTCAGCATAGATCGGAGTAAGTCCCACCGATTTGAATGCGCGCACAGGGCTGTTCACCCCCCCGGGTATGTACTGCTTCGCTTCCTCAAACGCGCTGCGTGAGCGCTCATCATTGCGACGATTACCTTGTTGTGCAGTCATGAATATCCTCCTTCATGTAATTTATTTTATTTCTCAGCCAGCCAGCGTGAAGCGTCTTTTCCGTAGTAGGTAATGATCATATCTGCACCTGCGCGTTTCATGCTGAGCAGGATTTCCATGGCGACTTTTTTCTCATCGATCCAGCCTTGAATCGCCGCTGCTTTAACCATGGCATACTCGCCACTTACATTATAGGCAACAAGCGGAAGATCAAATTGATCCTTGATGGTGCGCATAACATCCAGATAGGAAAGGGATGGTTTTACCATCAACATGTCCGCTCCTTCCAGCACATCCGTTTCGGCTTCCCGCAAAGCTTCACGTGCATTGGCCGGGTCCATCTGATACGACTTGCGGTCTCCGAATTGGGGTGTGGAATCCGCAGCTTCACGGAATGGACCATAGAATGCCGACGCGTATTTTACAGAGTAGGACATGATCGGAATATGACTGAATCCATTCTCGTCCAGCCCGGCACGGATCGCTTGTACAAATCCATCCATCATGTTGGATGGTGCAATAATGTCCGCTCCTGCTTTGGCTTGGGACACTGCCGTTTGCACGAGCAGATCAAGGGATTCGTCATTTAACACATCTCCGCAGATGTGACCGTCAATCTCCACGGTGTGTACCATACCGCAGTGACCATGATCCGTGAATTCGCATAGACAAGTATCTGCAACAACCAGCAGTTCTGGGTACCAGGATTTGATCAATCTTGTCGCTTCCTGCACAATGCCATCTTCAGCAAAGCCAGATGAACCAACACTATCCTTAGTCTCCGGAATACCAAACAATAACACCGCTGGAATTCCCAGCTCAGCAATTTCTGTTACTTCTTCCTGAAGACGATCCAGCGAGAAGCGGAATACCCCAGGCATGGATTTGATTTCGGATTTTACATTTTCTCCATACGTTACATAGATCGGTTGAATAAAGTCGTCCACGGTTAAATGGGTTTCTCTAACCATATTGCGAATACCTGTGGATTGGCGTAAACGGCGATGCCGTACAATTGGAAAACTCATACGTGTAAAACCTCCTTGAAAGTTAAATAGAGCAAAAAGGGAAGCGCGCTGGTATCCTATCGAATTCAGCACGCTTCATATATTGACATGATTACATGTGTATTAATTTCGAAGAGCGCCTTCTTTGGTGCCTGTCCGTTTCCAGTCGCATAGCACGGTGATCAAGCTATCCATCGTTGCTTCCTCTGCCATCAGTGTAACCTTTAGTCCAGCGGCTTCTGCCGTCTTTGCTGTAACAGGTCCGATACACGCAACCTCCACATCTTTCAATAAAGGCAGAGGATCTTGCAACCCCATACGTTTCAACATACTCATGAAGTTGGTAACCGTCGATGAACTTGTAAAGGTCACCGCATGAATTCCACCTTCTTCGAGTAGCTTAAGCAGTTCATCATCATCCTCACCAGCGAGGATCGTATCGTAGGTGATGGCTTCGGTGACCTGAAGTCCTCGTTCTCTCAACTGATCACGTAACCATGTACGTGCCAGATCCCCGTGCGGAAGCAGTACTTTCTGACCTTCCTTCAATTCACTTTCAAAAGCCTCAAGCATGCCTTCGGCCTGGAAAGGACCTTTGACAACCTCTGCAACGATGCCATGTTTGCGCAAAGCATCTGCTGTGGAAGGTCCTACGGCAGCAATTCTCGCTTGATGAATCGAGCGAATATCCTTGCCTTCCTGTTCCAGATGGCGGAAGAAAAACTCCACGCCGTTCACACTTGTGAAAAACACCCAGTCATAGGTATTTAAAGCACTGAAGGCGTCTTTGACACTTTGCTGCGCAGATTCAGTAGACGGCATGACCGTCTCAATGACCGGAAACTCATACGGTTCCCCGCCGAGTTCCTCAATGCGATTCACCAGTTCACTCGCCTGACTGCGAGCACGGGTCACCAGAATTCGTTTGCCAAACAGTGGCAGCGCTTCTGCCCATTTCAATTGTTCCCGTTGATTTACGACATCCCCCACCACAATAACAGCTGGTGGTTGGAAATTGGCCGCAATCACTTTCGCTTCTATATCTTCAAGGGTACCTGTAAGGGTATCCTGTTCCGCTCGTGTTCCCCAACGAATCAGAGCTACCGGTGTTTGCGCTGGACGACCATGACGAATCAATTGTTCGCTGATATATCCAATTTTGGCAACCCCCATCATAAATACCAGTGTACCCGTTGCATTCGTCACTTTATCCCAATGGATACTGCGATCAAGCTTGTCCGGACTCTCGTGCCCCGTAATAATAGAGATGGAAGATGCATAGTCACGGTGAGTCACAGGAATTCCGGCATACGCAGGTACACTTATCGCAGCGGTTACCCCAGGCACAATCTCAAACGGAATCCCGTTTTTGTACAGCAAACCTGCCTCTTCGCCCACGCGTCCAAAGATCGTTGGATCGCCACCCTTAAGCCGAACCACAACCTTGCCTTCAAGAGCCAGATCAACCAACAGTTGATTGATCTCTTCCTGTTTCATCGTATGCCGATCCGGGCGCTTGCCCACGTAAATCTTGACTGCGCCGGATTTCATTTGTTTCAACAATCTCGGACTTGCCAAACGATCATAGACTACAGCATCGGCTTTACCGATGGATTCCCACCCTTTTACCGTAATCAGCTTTGCATCCCCAGGACCTGCTCCTACCAAAAAGACCTTTCCCACCATGTCTTCATCCCCTAACTTCTGCCAGTATCTGCTCTGCTCCCCGTTCAATCAATCTCCAAGCCACTTCTTCACCCAGACGAACCGGGTCTTTGCCGATCAGAGCTTCCTTAAGAATCAGTCCACCATCCGGCGTGCCGACCATACCTGTTAATTGTAACGTGTTTTCACCATTCAGGGAATCCGCATCTTCCTGAGGCAGCCATACCGCATGAGCACCAATTGGAACCTGACAGCCCCCATTCAATACACTGAGAAAACGGCGTTCCGCCTGTACAGGAAATGCTGTCTCCGGATCGTTATACAGCTGCAGCAAGTGCAACAGTTCCTCATCGTCTTCACGACATTCGATACCAAGCGCGCCTTGACCCACTGCCGGAAGGCAAGCTGTTTCCGTCAGGTACTCTGTGATCCGGTCTTCCCAGCCCATACGGTACAATCCTGCAGCTGCCAGAATAATCGCATCGAATCCTTCGGTCTCCAGTTTCCGCAGACGGGAATCAATATTGCCGCGAATCGATTCCAATTGCAAATCCGGACGATAGGCCTTTAGTTGACTCGACCGGCGCAGACTGCTTGTTCCGACTCTAGCTCCTTCTGGCAGTTGATCCAGAGTAAGTCCACCATTGGAGATCAGCGCATCCCGTGGATCTGCACGACGGGGAATAGCACCATTGATTAATCCTTCGGGTAACTCGGAGGGCATATCTTTCATGCTATGCACAGCCATATCAATCGTACGATCAAGCATCGCCTGTTCAATCTCTTTGACAAACAAACCTTTGCCTCCGACTTTTGACAACGTTACATCCAGAATGAGATCTCCCTTGGTAACAATCTTATGTACTTCAAAGTCAAAAGCTAATCCTTCCCGCTCACAAATATCACGTAAATCCTGAATGACATGGCCTGTTTGGGTTAGCGCAAGCGCGCTCTGTCTACTTCCAACTTTAATTGTACGCATATCTACACTTCCTCCTGATTACGGGATATCCAGTCCCCGATTTCTTCTTCGGTCCACCACCGAAAATGGCCTGTACGAATATCTTCTAATATGTGCATTTCAGTTAATTGCCGAAGCAACGCACTTCTGAGACTTGAAGATGATACGCGTGACTTCACCTCGGTCCTCATCTGGTGCAAAAACTCAAGGTACGTCTCATACTCATCACCGAATTGTCGTTCGAGAGTGGCACGTATCTCCGCAGCTGCTGCCGGTCCCGCTCCTGCTGTGGATATCGCTATGCTTAATCTCCCACGCCTTACCACGCTTGGCGTAATAAAGCTGCTGTGCTCCGAAGACATTGCGTTATTCACCAATATGCCCGCAGCCTCAGCATCCCGAACCACAGTTGAATTGACCTCTGAATGGTCAGTCGCTGCATATACGAGAAAGGCCCCCCGCAAATCTCCATTGCGGTAGGACCGGTCTATCCATTGAATTCGGAATTCATGATGCAGTTGTTTTAATACGGGGGTAAGCTCCGGACTAATGACCGTAATCTGTGCCTCGGCATGCAGTAATCCCTTAATTTTACGTTCGGCAACACGTCCACCACCAACCACGCAGCACTTCTTGCCTGAAGTATTCACAAATATCGGCGTGTAACGGTCCATCCCCTTCACTCTCCCGTCCAACGATGAAACGCTGAATACGCATTGGATAAAAAACTTATAATGACAAATCCGTACCCAATCAGTGTCCATCTTGCCATGATAATTGTAGAGAACTGTTTCCTTCTCTTAGATACGAAGTACCCCACATAGATGGCTATAGCAAGACCTGTCGCAATAACTTTGAGATCCAAGAGTAGAATCCAGCGTCTTTCCGCCACAATGGATAATACGGCAAGCATCACAGAAACGCCAAGGAGCGGTGTACCTATGAAATTAGCACCATCCATGTATTTGCCGATCACTTCCAGGCTTGGCAGCCGTCGCATCGTATCATTCCACTTTTTTTTCTTCAACTTACGGTGCAGGAACAGATATAACATGGCAAATACCGTAGCAACGGTTAACGCCGCAAAACCAAGATTCGCCAAGGTAATATGCATAATGAGTAATCCATGTACCGTTTGCCAGTTATGCAGTGATATCTCTCCGGCCGTAAACCACAGTCGGTTTAATACCGTAACGGAAAAACCTACAACATTCAGCAACAAAATCACAAATTCGGAACGCTGGATGCGAGTCATGACAAGAGACATCAGCACAATACTGAATGAAAATATAAACAAAAAATCAAAGGTGGTATAGATGGGGAAATGGCCTTCAGTCCACATCCGCAATATGACATGTGTTACCTGCAATCCCCAAACAACGACAAGAAACCCTGTGCCTGTCCGCTTCGCCCCCGCATTGCGTCGAATGCAGTCCGAGAAATAGAACAGTAGGCTCAGGGCATACATATAGATTAGAGCTTCATAGACTTGTTCAGCAAGGGTCAAGCTGCCCACCCGCCTTATACGCCTGCCGGAGCATAAGCCGGCACGGGGTCTTGCCGGTTTTCGTTAAGGTGAGCGGCTGGTTTCGCCAGAGCTGTGGCATCACTCTGACTCACTTTTTCAGCGGCCACCTCTACTGCATCTTCCAGAGCGAAAATCTGAGTAAACATGCGCAGAGCTTCATCACCTTGCTTCGTGCCTGCCATTTCCTTAATCCGATTAATCGGATCTGTCGTCATTTGGTTCACAATACTCTTGGTCAAACGACGAATGACTTTACGTTGATGTTCATCGAGCTCAGGCAGTTTATTAAACAGGCTATCCATCGTTTCTTCATGAATGGAGACACCTTTTTCCTGCAAAGCGCGAATAACGGGACGAACACCCAACGTTTTGAGCCAATGGTAATAATCCTCCATCTCAAGCTCAATCATTCTCTCAATCTTGGCAGCTTCCACCTTACGCATCTCCAGGTTGCTCTCCACAATTCCTTCCAGATCATCAATGTCATAGAGAAATACGTTGGATAATTCACCAATCGCCGGATCAATATCCCGTGGAACCGCAATATCAATCAGGAACAATGGACGAGATTGACGACGCTTCATGCTCTCCCGTACCACTGCTGCATCCATGACATAACGTTCAGCTCCAGTGGAACTAATCACAATATCAACTTCATTAAGTCGATCTAATGCCTGTTCCATGGTACAAGGTGTGCCCCGGAACTTGGCTGCCAATTCTTCAGCTCTTGCGAGCGTACGATTCGCCACGATAACCTCGGATGCCCCGTTGGCGTAGAGATGTTTCACGGTAAGTTCACTCATCTTGCCGGCACCCAAAATGAGCACCTTCTTGTCTGTGAACATGCCAAAAATCCTCTTACCGAGTTCAACAGCAGCATAACTGACAGATACGGCGCTTTCCCCAATGGAAGTCTCCGAATGTGCCCGTTTGCCCAATGTAACTGCCTGCTTAAATAACTTATTAAACCATGTACCTGTTGATTTCTCTTCCTGCGCTTTAAGAAAAGCCTGTTTCACCTGTCCAAGAATCTGAGTCTCACCAATGACCATGGAATCTAGTCCGCAGATGACGCGGAACAAATGGCGCATGGCTTGATCATCTTCATATATATATAAGTGTTGCGTAAATTCTTCCCGTGGTACATTAAACCATTGTTCCATGAATGTTCGAATAAAATAACCACACATGTGAAGACGGTCCACCACAACATACAACTCGGTACGGTTACATGTGGCTACGATTACACCTTCCAATACACTCTTGGTCAGCTTGAGCTGCTGCAGCGCTTCAGACAAGTCCTTTTCTGCAAATGTGAATCGTTCCCTAACCTCTACAGGCGCCGTGCGATAATTCAAACCAACGACAACGATGTGCATTGCAAGTTCACCTGCCTAATAAATTTCCAATCAAAGTGCTTACTGCATATGTCTATCCATTTATGATTGACATGGTTAATTATATCACACATCATAGCCGTGACCGGGTCATTTTTATGAAATGTTTATGAAATCACCATGTTCATCATCATATGCACTGTCATTTATTGTAGTGTCTCACCAAAGTTCACCGTTATGCGTTAAAAAGTGTCGATTATGAATTTTCATAACGATACGCATATTAAAACAAATAGCCATGGAATTATTCCATGACTATTAGAGTTTGGGAGGTTATGTGTCCATCCCGATATGTGAACATTGTATATGCAATATACTTTTATTTAAACCCGTTCAGTCTGGTTGTTCATGTCTGGTGTTTCAACTTGCAATTCGCCCAATCCACGTACCAACTTCTTTGCATACGTTTTTTCAGGCTTTAATACGGATACCAGGTAGTCAATAGCAAGCTGTGGATCTACAGTCTCCCCACAAGTGTAACAATCAATCGCAGCAAAACCTCTCTCAGGATACGTATGAATGGAGAGATGGCTCTCAGACAATAGTACAAGTACGGTCGCTCCCTGTGGATCAAACTGCTTGGACTGCACGGACATCACTGTCGCGCCACATGCCTCCGCTGCTTCAACCATTTGGGATTCCAGATACTCTGCATTGTTCAGTAGATTAAAGTCGACACCCCATGTATCAACAGCAACGTGTCTTCCGAAAGTTGAATATTCCATCCTTCGGTTCCCCCTTCCTAGGAATAAAATGTTTGAAAAATTTCATCCGCTAGGACCTACGTCATTCACTTCCCGAGGGAAAAATCTCTCGCAACATATAATGTCCTGAGTGAATCCTGGTTCCTATATTGTTTTCAACGAGATTAAAAATAACATTGAATCAGAGTGAAATCAACCCTTTTCCAGAAGATTGTAAAATAAATATTTTCAATTCGGAATATTCCATCTCACATTAAAAAATCCCCTGAAACCTCCACATTGGCGAGTGCCACTGCCCGGAAGATACAAGGGAATTCATTACATTCATATACGTTTATAAACATACAATTTTAAGTTAATAGGCTTCAAGCTCAAACAACCGTTTTTGATGTCGAGCAAGGGTCTCATCAATCTGATGGAGCTGATCAGCAGTCGCATCTTTTCTAGTGTCCAGCAGTGAATCGATCTCGGCATACACACGGTTGATTTCGCGTTCTACATCTCTGGCCTGGAATAGATGTTGCAATTCAAGCAACGTATTTTTGTATTCATAGATCACTCGGGTGTTCTCCCCGGTTTTCTCCACAATTTTACGGACAGTGCCTTGAGCATAAACATACGTCATGGTGAACCCTTTATAGATCCGATGAACGACCCCGTCACCTTTGAAAGTCACAAAGAGCTTCCGCACAACGTTGGTCAAATGCAGATTCACCAGGCGGCAAGATAACTCACAGATATAAAACCCTTCTATGCGGTCAAAAGGGAAATGCACTTCTTCTCCACTTACATCCCCCAGCACAACCTCCTGACAACCATTGTCCAACACCTTAACCCGATGATGAAGCCTGCCGTCTTCTGTCATGCGCAAAAACTGATGCATCTGGGGTTCTGACAATTTCATAGTGGCCTTAACATACTCTGTGGCTAACCGCTGAGCCATACAAATCCCTCAATTCTTTCCCGATTGTTTTGTCTTCCTGCACATGTAGCAGTCATCTCAAAATTCTTCAGGCCGGCAAGGCCGGTATTTTTGGTACTGTTGGCAATATGCACCTATGCTCATTATACACTACCCTAACGCTATTTTTCTCCAGACCCAGATGATGAATTCTCACGAAATCCCATAAAAAACCGGATTAATCTGGATCTCATCAAAGATTCACTTAGCATGCTCACTTTCCTGCACTAAAACGGTATACTATCTCGGTTATCCGTTAATTTCGTTGGTTTCTTCCTCATCAGAAGCACCCTCTGCTTCCAGCACTGGTGCATACTTATCTATGCGGGCATGGCGGGTAATGATGTCCCATAACTCTTCTTTCCCCAATCCCTCTTCGGATGAAAACGGCACAAACAAATCCCCTGAACGAAGACCCAGTGATTCTTTAATGACTTTGATATGTTTGGCTCTGCGTGTTTTTGGAATCTTGTCCATCTTGGTTGCAACGACAACCAAAGGCAATCCGTTATGACGAAGCCATTCATTCATCATCTTGTCATCCTTGGATGGCTCATGTCTCATATCCACCATCTGCATAACCAGTTTCAACTCTTCGCGTCCGAGCAAGTATTTCTCCATCATTTTGCCCCAGGCAAAGCGTTGCTCCTTGGAAACTTTAGCGTAGCCATATCCCGGGAAATCGACGAAGTAGAGATCCTGATTAATTTTATAATAGTTAAGTTGCTGTGTCTTACCCGGTGTTGAGCTCGTCCGAGCCAGATTTTTACGATTGATCAAACGGTTGATCAGGGAAGATTTTCCCACATTGGAGCGTCCCGCCAAAGCAATCTCTGGCAGACCGTCCTCGGGGTATTGTTCAGGCCGAACGGCACTGATAATAAATTCAGATTGATTTACTTTCATATTGTATCTTTCCTCTCTTGAACGCCTGTGCTATGCATCACCTGTTGAAGGTATTATGCCATGGATTGTTCTATCATACCAAAAAAACCGTTCCAGCGGACGCCGAAGCCTCCGCAGAACGGTCTACTCTTCATACGAACCTTTCGGATACGTGGATTACAGGTGAATTCCTGCCTGCTCAACAAGTGCATGCTGCAATACCTGATCCATATGGGCTACAGGGACAAACTCCACATCTTCCTTGATGCTGTCTGGAATGTCACGCAGGTCCCGTTCGTTATCCTTAGGCAATAATATTTTTTTATAGCCGGCACGATGGGCTGCCAGTGATTTCTCTTTCAGACCACCAATCGGAAGCACACGTCCACGCAGTGTTATTTCACCAGTCATCGCGATATCCTTGGACACATGTTTGTTCGTCAAGGCTGAGATTAACGCTGTTGCCATCGTAATCCCGGCAGATGGACCATCCTTCGGAATTGCTCCTTCCGGAACGTGGATATGAATATCGTTCTTCTCATGGAAGTCAGGCGATATCCCAAGCTGTGTAGCTTTGGAACGGGTGTAACTGAATGCGGCTTGTGCCGATTCCTTCATGACATCCCCCAGTTTACCTGTGAGAGTCAATTTACCTGTTCCAGGCACAACTGTCACTTCAATGACAAGGGTATCTCCACCCACTTCAGTCCACGCCAGACCCGTTACAGTACCAATCTGATCTTCCAGTTCGGCCATACCATAACGGAACTTGCCAGGTCCAAGGTAGTCTTTGATCTCATCTGATGAGATGTTAATCTGACCTTCCACACCAGATACGATATTTTTGGCAGCTTTCCGGCACAACGAAGCCATCTGCTGTTCCAGATTACGCACACCGGACTCCCGTGTATATTCACGAATTACACGCAACAACGCGTCATCCGGAATTTCCAATTGCTCTTCTTCCAGACCATGGTCCTGCTTCTGTTTGGGCAACAAATAGTTTTTCGCAATTTGCAGCTTCTCCAGCTCCGTGTAACCAGGGATGTTGAGCATTTCCATCCGATCCAGCAATGGACGCGGAATATTGTGCACCGTGTTGGCAGTTGTTATAAACATAACGTTGGATAAGTCAAACGGCAATTCTACAAAGTGATCACTAAACGTATTATTCTGTTCCGGATCAAGGACTTCAAGTAACGCTGCAGAAGGATCTCCGCGGAAGTCTGAAGCCATCTTATCAATCTCGTCCAGCAGGAATACCGGATTCAGTGAACCTGCCGTTTTCATCCCCTGGATGATACGCCCAGGCATGGCGCCTACATAAGTGCGTCGGTGACCACGAATCTCAGCTTCATCACGTACGCCGCCAAGAGATATTCTTACAAACTCCCGACCCAGTGATCTGGCGATCGAACGGGCAAGTGATGTCTTACCGACCCCTGGAGGTCCAACCAGACAGAGAATTGGCCCTTTGAGCTTCTTGACGAGCTTCTGGACAGCCAGATATTCAAGCACACGCTCTTTGGGTTTTTCCAATCCGTAATGATCTGCATTGAGCACATCTTCGGCTTTTTGAATATCCAGATCATCCGCTGTCATCTGACTCCAAGGAAGGCCAAGCAGCCAATCCACGTAGTTGCGAATGACTCCGCCCTCGGCTGAACTCGCAGGCATTTTCTCCAGTCGATCAATTTCTTTCTCGACCTTTTCTTTCACCTTGTCCGGCAAGCCGAGTTCTTCCATCTGAGTGCGAAGTTCCTCGACCTCACCCGCACGGCCTTCTTTTTCACCCAGTTCTTTCTGGATCGCTTTCATTTGCTCGCGCAAATAATATTCCTTCTGCGTTTTCTCCATCTGTTTCTTCACACGTTGGCTGATCTTGCGTTCAAGCTCCAGCACTTCGCGCTCATTATTCAGGATATCCAGCAATTTCTCCAGACGTTCCCGAACGTCGATGGTCTCCAGAATTTCCTGTTTATCCTTGATCTTCAAGGACAGGTGACTCGTGATGACATCGGCCAGACGCCCTGGTTCTTCGATGTCAGACACCGCTGCGAGTGTCTCTGGTGTCACTTTTTTGGACAGATTAATATAATTCTCGAACTGGTTCAGAACGGTACGCATCAAGGCATCCGTCTCCGGATGGGTGTTCTCCTCTTCAGGCAGCTCTTTAGCCAGTACTTCATAATATTCCTCGTTGTCCGTATATTCAATAATTTCAGCCCGTTCCAAGCCTTCCACGAGTACACGAATCGTACCGTTCGGAAGCTTCAGCATCTGTCTGACCTTGGCCACGGTTCCGATTCTGAAAATGTCCTCTTGTGTTGGTTCTTCAATATTTACTTCGGCTTGGGAACATAGGAGAATCAGATGTTCTTCTACCATCGCTTTTTCTAAAGCCTTGACCGATTTCTCCCGGCCCACATCGAGATGCAGTACCATACTCGGGTAGACGAGAAGTCCTCTTAAAGGCAGTAAAGGAAAACGACGACCTTTCGCTTTGCTCGGTCCCATCGCTTTCGCACCTCCAATGGCTCTCAGGTTGTAGTCATTCATTATTCTATCAAATGTTCACATAAAAAACCAATGAAGGGAAGCGCTTAGCAGCTTCCCGAATCTGTAACCTGTCCTGGACGAGGCACGTCCGCACGCAAATAGGAAGCGGATGCCGGTGGGAAAATCTCCGGTGCAGGTGCAACTGTCTCCTCTGCAAGCTTCGTTTGTTCCATCTGTTGTGATTCCGGAACCCAGGCGAACACTTCACGGAATACGTCCTGTACCGTATCTACCGGGATAACACGCAAGCCATCCAGATTCTCGAAAATGGACTGCCAGTTCTCCGCGGGAATAATAACGGTCTTCGCTCCTGCCTGAAAGGCAGCCTCCACCTTGGCCAGTACGCCACCAATAGGCTTAACCCGACCATGAATACTGATCTCGCCAGTCATCGCTGTCTCATGATCCACAGGGCGTCCCTGAATGGCTGATGTAATGGCAGTCGCCATCGCAATCCCGGCGGATGGACCATCAATAGGCGTCCCACCTGGGAAATTCACGTGTAAATCGTAATCATTCGGACGAATACCCATGGCTTTTAATACGGTTAACACATTTTCAACCGAGCCTTTGGCCATACTTTTTCGCCGGAGTGTACGCGAACCGCCTCCAATCTCTTCTTCATCCACAACGCCTGTAATGTTGATTCGGCCTTGATCTTTAAGAGCCGGAACAGCAGACACTTCGATCTCCAAAATGGTTCCCATATTCGGTCCGTATACCGCCAAGCCGTTAACAAACCCCACCTGCGGCTGTGTAGGGACCTTCCGATCAGGGCGTGGCTGAATCTGACTGCTACCCGCCACCCACTCCACATCAGACGCCTGAAGCGTCTCACGCTTCTCTGTCAGCGCAAGTCCAGCAGCCAGCTGGATGATATTGACCGCTTCACGTCCATTGGTTGCATATCGCTTGACCACATCAACGGCATCCGGACATGGACTAAACCCTATTTTCTGAACAGCATCCTCTGCAATTCGCCCAATCTCCTCAGGCAACAAAGGACGGAAATAAACTTCCATGCAGCGGGAACGCAAAGCAGGTGGCAATTCATGCGGCGAACGTGTCGTTGCTCCAACAAGGCGGAAATCGGCCGGCAGGCCATTTTGAAAAATATCGTGGATATAAGCAGGAGTATGCGTGTCTTCCGAGTTATAGTACGCACTCTCCAAAAACACCTTGCGATCCTCCAACACTTTCAACAGCTTATTCATCTGTATCGAATGTAATTCACCAATTTCATCTATAAAAAGCATTCCCCCATGCGCTTTCGTCACAGCGCCCGGTTTTGGTTGGGGAATACCAGCAACGCCCATAGCTCCTGCTCCCTGATATATCGGATCATGAACCGAACCAATTAAGGGGTCCGCAATACCGCGCTCATCAAAACGGGCTGTTGTTGCATCCAGCTCCGTGAATTTGGCGTCTGGCTTGAATGGAGAAGATGGATTCTTCTTGGCCTCTTCCAACACGACCCTTGCGGCAGCTGTCTTCCCGACTCCGGGAGGGCCATAAATGATAACATGTTGCGGATTCGCACTGCATAATGCAGCTTTAAGGGCACGTAGCCCGTCTTTTTGCCCAACAATATCGTTAATGGTAGCTGGACGCGTCTTCTCCGACAGCGGCTTGGTGAGTGAGATCGAACGCAGCTTGCGCAGCTTCTCCAGTTCCTTGCGAGATTCACGCTCAACGGCACTGCGGTTTGTTTTCTGACCACGCAGCAGGTTCCAGAAATACAAACCAATCACCACTCCAAAAAATAACTGAATCAACATGATGACCATACCAAATTCCATGTCTTCACATCCTCCTATTTTGTCGCTATTCTCATATGAGATCATGCTAATACTTGGTAGTATAGCCTTTTCAACGCGACGTAAACGGGCGATGCGGAATTTGTATGCGAGAAAATAAAAAGCCCGCCATCGCTGGCGAGCTTTTGCTGTAACAAGATATGAATCAATCAGTGCGAACGACCAGGAATAACACCTGTCTCTTCGTAGGCTTCGACGATTTTGTCGATCTCTTTTTTTAATTCCTCAACCATGATTTCTTCAGGCACTTTACGGATCATCTTACCGTGACGGAACAAGAGACCTTCTCCACGAGCACCGGCAATCCCGATATCCGCTTCTTTAGCCTCACCTGGACCATTAACCGCACAACCCAACACCGATACTTTAATCGGCACCTTCAGTTTGGAGATATACTCTTCCACTTCGTTGGCAATGGAGAACAGGTCGATATCCAAACGTCCACACGTTGGGCAGGAGATCAATGTGGCTGCATTTGTAATGAGTCCAAATGTTTTGAGCAGATCACGAGCAACCTTGATTTCTTCTACCGGGTCCGCACTCAGTGAGATCCGCATCGTTGAACCAATACCCATCGACAACAAGGCTCCCATACCTGCGGAGCTTTTGATCGTACCCGAGAACAGTGTACCCGCTTCGGTAATTCCGAGATGCAACGGATACGGAATGATTTGAGCTGCTTTGGTATACGCCTCAATCGCCATCGGCACATCCGATGCTTTGAGAGATACGATGATATCATGGAAATCAAGCTCTTCCAAAATACCAATGTGATACAATGCACTTTCTACCATAGCATCTGCCGTAGGATATCCATACTTCTCAAGGAGATGGTTTTCCAGAGACCCCGCATTTACTCCAATCCGAATCGGAATGCCGCGGTCTTTACAAGCCTTAACCACTTCTTCCACTTTTGCACGTTTACCGATGTTACCTGGATTAATCCGAACTTTATCGATGCCGTTCTCAATCGCAAGTAAAGCCAGCTTATAGTTGAAATGAATGTCCGCTACGAGCGGTATATGAATGCGTTTTTTAATTTCCTTGATGGCTGCGGCAGCTTCCTCATTATTCACCGTTACACGTACCACTTGACAGCCCGCTTCTTCCAGTCGCAGAATCTCTGCAACCGTTGCTTCAACGTCTGCCGTTTTGGTTGTACACATACTTTGGATAATGACTTCGTTACTGCCACCGATCGTTACGTTTCCCACTTTCACGGGACGTGTATCCTGTCTTAAATACATGAGTGATTTCTCTCCCCACAACGTCAAAGCTCCACCCTGACAGAGACATGAATTCGCCTTCTGCCAAAGTGGAGAACTGACAAGTCTATATTTCAGAGTTCAACGGGATTCAGGCCTTTTATTAGGCGCTCTCTTCCTGCTTATCGTCCTTTGATTGGCTTAGTTCAGGCACGACTCTTTTCTCAACAACTTCTTCGGTAATGACACAGTTCGTAACATCTTCACGTGAAGGCACTTCATACATGATTTCCAGCATGATACCTTCAATGATGGCACGTAATCCACGTGCACCTGTGTTACGTTTAATTGCTTCTTTTGCAATCGCGAGCAATGCAGCTGGTTCAAAGACCAGATTCACATTGTCCAGCTCAAGCAGTTTTTGGTACTGTTTGGTAAGCGCGTTTTTTGGTTCGGAAAGAATCCGTACCAGCGTATCTTCATCCAACGGCTCCAAAGTGGAAATGACTGGTAGACGGCCTACAAACTCCGGAATCAAACCAAATTTCAGCAAATCTTCCGGCAATACCATACCCAGGTATTCACCTGGTTTCAGATCTTTTTGCTCAGAAACGGTATTAAAGCCAATGACTTTTTTACCGATCCGGCGTTTGATCATTTGCTCCAGACCATCAAAGGCACCGCCGCAAATGAACAGGATGTTTGTTGTATCGATCTGAATGAATTCTTGATGAGGGTGTTTACGACCACCTTGTGGTGGTACAGAAGCCACAGTTCCTTCAAGAATTTTCAAGAGAGCCTGTTGCACACCTTCGCCCGATACATCACGAGTAATGGATGGGTTTTCGGATTTACGCGCTACTTTATCAATCTCATCGATATAAATAATGCCACGCTCTGCTTTTTCCACATCATAATCAGCAGCTTGAATCAGTTTGAGCAGGATGTTCTCTACATCCTCACCTACATAACCCGCTTCTGTTAATGACGTAGCATCCGCAATAGCAAAAGGAACATTCAAAATTTTCGCCATCGTTTGCGCAAGCAACGTTTTACCAGAACCTGTTGGTCCTAACAGCAAAATGTTACTCTTTGACAATTCAACGTCTTCAATTTTGCTTTGTGTGTTGATCCGTTTGTAGTGATTATACACGGCAACAGACAATGATTTTTTCGCTTGTTCCTGTCCAATAACATATTGATCCAGAATATTACGAATTTCTTTTGGTTTCGGAATATCTTTCAGGTCTACTTCTTCATCATGACCAAGTTCTTCCTCAACGATTTCGGTGCAAAGTTCGATACATTCATCACAAATGTACACGCCTGGTCCAGCGACCAACTTGCGTACCTGCTCCTGAGATTTACCGCAAAAAGAGCATTTCAATTGCCCTTTCTCATCGTTAAATTTAAACATGAAACCACCCCTTTAGGAATTGATCGGTCTACTGAGCACCTGGTCAATAATGCCGTACGTCTTAGCTTCTTCAGCGCTCATGAAGAAGTCACGGTCTGTATCCCGCTCAATTTTCTCAAGAGGCTGACCCGTACGATCGACGTATATTTGATTCAGTTTCTGACGTGTTTTAATAATCCATTCTGCGTGTATCTTAATATCCGCAGCCTGTCCTTGAATGCCGCCAAGCGGCTGATGAATCATTACTTCGCTGTTTGTCAGCGCATATCTTTTGCCAGGTGCACCGGCTGTCAGCAATAACGAGCCCATGCTTGCTGCCATCCCTACGCAAATGGTAGATACATCCGGCTTGATAAATTGCATCGTATCGTATATACCCATCCCTGCGGTGACAGAACCACCAGGTGAGTTAATGTACAAGCTGATATCCTTCTCAGGATCGTCGGCTGCCAAAAACAAAAGCTGTGCTATGACAAGATTGGCTACATCGTCATCAATCGCACTGGTTAGAAAGATAATGCGATCTTTCAGCAAACGTGAATATATATCGTAAGACCGCTCGCCTCGATTGGTTTGTTCTATAACCATTGGCACCAGACTCATGAGACCAACCTCTTTTCTACATGTAATTAGACAAAGGCCACCTGTAAAGCAAACCCAAATTCATTCTAACACTTTCCTGTGACAATGTCATTTTTCACAAGAGGGGTCAGACATCCGTTTGTTTACTTTTTTAGCCTGATCATATTTAACCATGTTTTCTATGTATGTGCAAATTGAAGCCATCCTATGCCGTCTTACCGTTTTTTATTTGCATGAAGTACATAGGTATGTAAAAAGTGTACACGGATCAATAAAATTAGTATTCATCCATATAATTACTTCATTTTCTATAAAATGGATGTCATAATTTAAAAATAAGGCACGCAATAATTCACGTGCCTTATCGTTTATTCAACTGACAAGTTGATAACAGCTTGTCTTATTTTTCGTCAGCTTCTGCAACAACTTCTTCAGCTGGAGCTTCAACTGGTTCAACAACTGTGCTGTTCTCAACAAGAACGTCAATCGTTTTACGCAGTTTTACTTCATCGCGAAGGCTGTCCAGGGAACCATTACCTTCGAGGATGCCACGGATCTCATCAGCAGGACGCTTGTAAGATTCAGCCATTTTCTCGAGTTCTTGATTCACTTCTTCGTCAGATACTTCAATGTTTTCCGCTTTACCTACAGCTTCAAGCACCAGGTTGTTGCGAACACGTTTGGAAGCATCTTCTTGCATTTGTCCTCTCAGGTCAGCTTGAGTCTGGCCAGAGAAGCTCAGGAACATTTCAAGGTTCATACCTTGGTTACGCAGACGGTTGTCGAAATCACGCATCATGTTTTGTACTTCGCTCTCAACCATTGCAGCAGGAATGTCCACTTCAGCGTTCTCAGCCACTTTTTCTACAACTGCATTTTCTTGTGCAGCTTTGGCTTCGTCAGCTTTACGGGATTCCAATTGTGTTTTCAGGTCAGCTTTGTACTCTTCCAATGTGTCGAATTCGCTAACATCTTTAGCAAACTCATCATCCAATGCAGGAAGTTGTTTGCGTTTGATTTCGTGAATTTTCACTTTGAATACCGCTTGTTTGCCAGCAAGTTCTGCTGCATGGTAGCTCTCTGGGAAAGTCACTTCTACGTCTTTGAAGTCGCCTGTGGAAAGACCCACAACTTGCTCTTCAAATCCAGGGATGAATGTATTGGAACCCAGTTCCAGGGAATAACGCTCAGCTTGTCCACCTTCGAAAGGTACACCATCAACCGAACCGTCGAAGTCGATTACTGCAACGTCGCCGTTAGCAGCGGAACCTTCGTCAATTACAACGAGTTCAGCGTGACGTTGTTGAAGACGCTCAAGTTCTTCAGCCACTTCTGCGTCAGTTACTTCACCTTTTGCTACAGCAACTTCGATTCCTTTGTACTCACCCAGAGTAACTTCAGGTTTCACAGTTACTTTAGCTTTGAACTTGAATGTTTGTCCTTTAGCGAATTGTTCAACATCTACGTCAGGACGATCAACCGGGAAAATATCCGTTTGGTCGATTGCTTCTGTATAAGCTTCAGGAAGCAAAATGTCGATTGCTTCTTGATAAAGGCTCTCTACACCAAAACGTGCTTCGAAGATGGAACGTGGTACTTTACCTTTACGGAATCCAGGTACGTTTGCTTGTTTAACCACTTTATTAAAAGCTTTGTCGAGTGCTGCAGTTACACGATCTGCATCCACTTCAACCTCAAGAACCCCAAGGTTCTTCTCTATCTTTTCCCAAGTTGCTTTCATTGTATACTTTCCCCTCCAAAATTCACATGTTCACGTAGACAATCACGTACAAAATAACCATTTTAGTATAAACAAGATTAGATTCTTTTTCAAGGGGAATCCCTTGATACAGTTTAAGGAAAACGTTTCCGGCCTCGATTAACCATCCAAACCGGCAGATACAAATTGTTTCATGGAACGATAAGCCTGTTCCAGTCGAAAGCGCATCGCGCCTGTCACAGCATACATTGAGCGGGTATTTTCCTCATCATGCGAACCACCCAGACTGTCTGCAACGGTCATATGTAGAGCTGCTGCCCATATATCTGTCATGGAATCATTTTCTTCCAGCATCGATACATAATCACGGGTTCCATACACCGCCATGACATATTGTATCCACAGTTCCTGGGCAAAGTAAAAGAGCGTAGGTTCATGAACCTCCGTCTGATCTGCCACTCGTTCCAGAATCTGAACGATTTGGAGCGGGAATTCCTCTGGTCTAAGAGGCACGGTGTCGATCTCGACTTCAACCTGCTCTTCGCCTCTCGTAAACAGGATCATACCTTGAACACCTCGTCGACGCAAGGTTTGCAGCACCCGAAATTGAAGCAGAGGGTGAAGCGACTTATGTTTTAACCAACTGGTAAGTGCCTCGTCAATCTTCGGCAGATCAAGATAGGCCAGCTGCTCCAAAGCCAGCATCGTCTGTTCAGACAGCGGCTCTTCCATGACTGTGCGAAGCATCTTATCAGCATAGCCATCATCCTGTTCAAGCTTCATTCGGGCATGCTGCCGTGCCATGTCTTCCTCACTAATCTCTTCTTCTTGTTCTTCAAGAACGACAGGCGAGGTTTCTTCATATTGAGGAAACGCAGCCTGAAGCCATTCGAGCAGAGCCCGCCATTCATCATAATGGCGCTCTTCCTGTCCCTGACATTGCAGCAAAAAGTGAAGCAATTTCATCGCTTCACCATACCGTTCATTTTCAAGCATAACTGTCAATTGAATCTGGTAATAGTCCAGCGTCTTAGGAAACAGCACAATATTGTTGTTATGCTCGGTTTCCGGGGTCGTGGATTCCTTAATGGGAGCACCTCCTCTATATCCTGAATCTCCAGTTGGAATCAACCTAAATAGATGTATATATTAAAACGATTGTTGATCTATTTTTGAGTTCTCCTGATATTCTAACATAACCTTAAATATAATGAAAAAAACGTTACTGCCGCCAAATATCATATACGAAAAACAGTTTAAAATAAAATGCTTGATATTCCTGTATGCATATGATAAAATCAATTTTGCTTGAAAAAATTCATGTCTCAGTAGCTCAGCTGGATAGAGCAACGCCCTTCTAAGGCGTCGGTCGGGGGTTCGAATCCCTCCTGGGACGTATTAAAAAGAAGCTTCCTTCGGGAAGCTTTTTTTGCGTTCAGGGGATGAGAACCCCATCGGTTCGTCGGAGCATTCACGTCGTTAGCACTACTTCGCAGTCTCGACTGCAAGGAGAGTATCCCTCCTAAGACGTATTAAAAGAAACTTCCTTTGGAAGTTTTTTTGCGTTCTGGGGATGAGAACCCCAACGGTTCGTCGGAGCATCCACTTCGTTACATGCTCTATGTCGCTGCATTGGAGCGTCCGCATTTGCTCACTCTATAAGCAACACGTTGAAGAATCGATGTTCTAACGAACGCGGGACACTTTATTTGCTCCAAGTTCAGCATCACTGAATTCTAACGAATCTTAGAGAGCTTATCTCACCAATTCTGGGGGATTAACTCACTTATTTACACTTCATAGCCAGATTAACGTCGCTGAGGTTCGTTAGAATCTGAAAATAGCGATTTTACCCATTATAAGACCTCGTGGATTCGTTAGAATTCACCGGCTAGTCGAGGCACCCACGGTCCATTGGGTGTTTTTTCATTTCATTGCTCAATATTGACATAGAATGTTATGCTTACGGAGTGGATTATGTAACAATCCATACATATCAACTTCTTAGGAAACAGGAGATTTTATCAATGTCATCTTCAATACAGCAACACTCATCTATCCATACCGAGGAAGAATATTCTTCGACATCCAAAAGATTCGGCCTGTTGTTAGCAGGCATTATCGTCATCGCCGCTACCATGAGATCACCGATTACAGCAACCGGACCTGTAGTGGAGATGATCCGCTCAGATACAGGTATCGGCCATACGATGGTCGGGCTTCTGACCTCACTACCTTTGCTCGCCTTTGCAGCAGTCTCCCCCTTTGCACCACGTCTTGCCAAACGTTTAGGACTCGAATCTGCTCTGCTATTGGCTGTTATGATCGTAACCATTGGGGTGGCCTTACGCTTGTTGCCTTCCGTTCTCTCCTTATATGCAGGAACCGCAATTTTGGGGTGCGGCATTGCATTAAGCAACGTGCTTTTGCCAAGTTTGATCAAACGTGATTTTCCATTGCGGGTAGGTATCGTCACCGGATTATACTCTGTATCCATGAACATATTTGGCGCCATCGCCTCAGGTGTGAGTGTGCCCGTAGCAGGAGCCACATCTATGGGTTGGCGTGCTTCGTTAGGCATGTGGGCCTTATTGTCCATACTGGCGCTTCTCTTGTGGCTCCCCCAGATCGCCGCAGGACGTCAGCGAATGTTATATGTGACCTCCCAGAGCGAAGGAGCACCCGTGCGTCTAAGAACCTCTGCACTAGCTTGGTTCATTACTTTATTTATGGGTCTGCAATCTCTAATATTCTATACGACGATTACCTGGCTTCCCGAGATTCTGGCCGATCAAGGATTCAGCCCCACCTCGGCAGGGTGGATGCTCTCCCTGATGCAGATGGTTAGTGTACCAGCTACCTTTATCGTTCCGATCCTCGCCGGCCGAACGCGAGATCAGCGTGTTCTAACCGCGATAACATGCTCTTCTTTAATTGTCGGGTATGCTTTATTGTTAAGTGGCATCGCTTCGCTCGTTACCATCGGCGTCACGTTGGCAGGAATAGGTGCTGGAGCTTCGTTTGGACTGGTAACGATGTTCTTCGTCCTTCGTACAAAAGATCCCAGACAAGCTGCCAGCCTGTCCGGTATGGCCCAGTCCTTTGGATATATGCTCGCGGCAGTGGGACCTCTACTGTTCGGTATGCTTCATGACTGGACAAAAGGATGGACCCTTCCGTTGCTAATCCAGGTCATTCTGGCCATTGCTTTACTAATCGCAGGTATTCAAGCCAGTAAAAATCGAATGATCGGTTAGTCATACAGTTAATTTATATACAAACAAAACGGCCTCCATCCTGCAAATCAGGATGGAGGCCGTTTATGCATAGAACAATTCCTTCATTAATTCATTCAGCTTAAATGAAGATGAATTTACTTCACTTTTACCTTAATTGTGTCTGTGCTGGTAACTCCAGCTGCGTTAATTAATTCTGCCCGGTACGTATAAGTGCCCGAAGCTTTCCCTGACACTTTAGTCACAGCACTTTGCGCAAGCGGTGATACCGCACGGAGTTCTTGCGTGTCGATCAACGTATCATTTTCATAGAGACGATACTCTGTAGCGTTGGTTCCCCACCACAGATTCATGGTTACCTTATAATTTCCATCGCCATCCCAGTTATCCTGAGAGAGAACCGCTTTGCCTGGCGCTGCGTTGGTAATACGAACGGTCAACGTCTGACTCCGCGTTGTTCCCTTGTCGTTGGTTAGCTCGGCCACGTACGTATATGTGCCATTGGCTTTGCCCGTGATCTTCGTCTGAGCAAACTGCGCCCAAGGCGCGTTGTAAGTCAATTTCTGCGTATCAACCAAAACCCCGTCCTCATATAACTTGTAGCTAGTTCCGTTCTCGCCCCACCACAGGTTCATTGTAACGATATACGAGCCCTCTGGCAGGCCGTTGCCTACCCAGTTATTATGAGACAATACAGGCGTACCTGGGGCCTTGATTGCCGGAGTTTCAGGTTCGGTCTCCACGGCTTCCAATTTCAGTGCCGTATTGGCTGTGCCCGAAAGCCCCTGCTGGTCTTTTACTGTAAGTTCAACAGCATAATCGCCTGCTTCAATTCCCTCCAAAGGAAGGCTGAAGGTACCATCAGCTTGTACTTCAAATACTCCTTCTTTATAAACCGAACCATCCTCTTTTTTCACAACATACGTTGCTTCCAGGGAACCTGCCGGATCAAACGTGATGTCCCATCCGCTTGCAAGCGCAGGAGCAACACGGAAGTACAAGTCTTCCACGCTACCATTAAGGACAGCTGACTCATCCTCTTTGAACTCCAATGTTGCTGGTGCAGTTACAGCCGGAGCTGTCTTTTTCACCAAAAATGGCGAAGTGTCTTCCTTATAGGTTTTGCCGTCCGTACCAATGGTAGTGATATCAACGGTGTATAAACCATCCGGAATCTCAGTCACTTCATCGGTTGTGTAATCTGCATATGAGCCGTCCCAAGCAAGGTTGTATCTTGCATTGGCATTGAAGTTAAAATAGTTACCGAAAATGGAGCCGATATAACCATCTTGATAATATCCACCTTCCGGATTAAGACCATCATAAATCTCAATCAGGGCAAATGTCATCGGATTATAGAATTCCATTGCTACATTAAGCGTATCCAACGTACCATCAGCCTTCAATGGATAGTGGAAAGGATTTTTTTCAGTTCCTTTTACGGTTTCAATATATTTAACTCCAGTCAACGTAACGTTGAAATGAGCAACATATGGCACCGAAAAGGTATTGGTTCCGTTCGACAACTCGATGTATCCTTGTGCTTCTGTAGTCGCAGTAACCCCTCGTGGTACGGTGATTGTTACTGCAAGTTCTTCCTCACCATTCAGTGTGAAGGAACTCTTGTCTACCGCAACAGATACACCAGCAACATTACGAGTTGGATTCACATTTACGGTGTAATCCCCGCCACTACCATTCAGCGCTTCAACTTTAATCGTTTTGGTAATCGTCTTTTCATCTGTGCTCAGGAAATTACCGTAGTTGATGCTTCCAGTAATATTTTCTTTTTCAACAACAGAGCCACTTTCTGTGTATTGAGTTACATCAAGCACTTTGACAAAAGCAGCAGGATCGATGGTGTTTACAGCCTGAATGCGGCCAGCACCTTGATCAAATACATCAAACTTGGTTGTATCCAGCACCTTACTATTGTTCATGAGCGCAACTTTGATATCAAATGGCGTCCAGTCCGGATGTTTCTCAATCAACAGCGCAATCAGACCTGCTACATGAGGTGTAGCCATACTTGTACCTGATTTACGATCATAAGCTTGTGCGTAATCTGCATCTGGCTCATCCTTGCCGTAGGCAGGAATCGTAGAAAGAATGCTTGTACCTGGTGCAACAATATCCGGTTTGATATCCAGTGTTACTTTTGCAGGTCCACGTGAACTCGATGAATTCATTTCATCGCCCGGAGTTTGGGAACGTTCAAAGTCACTAAAGCTCACTTCAACGGTTTGGCCTGCGTCCAGCTCAGCCTTGATCACATCTCCATCTTCCTTGGACATGCTCAGTGTTGGAATGAGTTCAAAGTTATCGCCCAGACTTACACCGATTGGACCCGGAATGTTGTTATATACAATAACAGCCACGGCTCCGGCCGCTTTAGCATTGGCGATTTTCTCTACAAATGCGATTTCACCACGCTGTATTAATGCCACTTTACCTGTAAAATCCTTACCTTCAAAGTCAGTTGGCTTACCCAGTACTGCAAATTCAAGCTCATATTTCCCTGTCAAAACAGTTTCAGGATCTGCTGACAGACTCCATCCCATCAGATCCAGACGGTAAACCGACTCTGTAATAGCCAGTGGAGCTTCAGTCGGAGCAATTACAGACTCTTCTTCCACTGGAGCAGCTTCAGGAGAAGCTTCCACCGGTGCAGAAGGTGATGCAGATGGAGTATTTTCTTCCGTTGTAGCTTCTTCTACATTCGGAACTTCAGCTTCGTTAGAAACTGCGTCCTCCACAGCCGCTGCACTTTCCTCATCAGCAGTTGCGGGTACACCTTGCTCTGAACCTTCAGGCTCTTCTGTTCCAGGTGCCGTCCCCAGTTCAGGAGATTGTTCAACCTCTGGCACCGGTTGTTGTTCAGGTTGTGTCTCTTCGCCTTCCTCACCAATCCAGAAGTGAGTATCGGCTGTAATCAGCTGGCTAGGTCCTGTAGAGTTACCTACCGTAATAGCCATTGCAGACGCACCCGGAGAACCGAGTGTATAACGGTTGGGTCCACTGTTACCACTTGCTACAACTGCTGTCACACCAGACAACATCGCATTGTTCAGGGCAACTGAAGTAATATAACTCGGGTCGTTGGCGGCGTTACCCAACGAGAGATTAATTACATCCATGCCATCTTGAACAGAACGATCAATTCCGCCGAGTACCCATGAGGTTTGACCACTACCATACGGTCCAAGTACACGGTAAGCATAGATATCTGCTTCAGGAGCAACACCAACAATACCGTAGTCCCCTGCTTCGCGAGCAGCAACGGTACCTGCTACGTGCGTACCGTGGGAGGTGTAATAGGCGCTTCCAGTAGCATTGAACTCAGGTTCACCCGAAGCTTTCCATTCCTGATATGTTGCTTCATACGGATCATTGTCGTTTCCAACAAAGTCCCATCCGCCTTTGTAAGCTTCCTGCAAATTAGGATGTTCATAGTCAATCCCTGTATCGATGACACCCACTTTGATGCCATTTCCTTTGTAACCCAGATCCCATACTTCAGGTGCACCAATAAAAGGCGCTGTGTCTTTCATGTACGGGTTCACTTCATCTGTCTCAGGCGCTATTGTAACTTCAAGGTCAGGATATACGCTGACCACGCCAGGTATTTGAAGCAATTGTCCCACTTGGTTTCCTTTAAGCTCAATCGCTACACCATTCAGGGCATATGCATATTCTTCCAATACTTCATGTTTGATTTTCTTCTGAGTGAGGCTATGTACAAATGACTGTTGTTGTTGCTCAACTTGAGTCACAGCCTTTGTTTCCATAGAGGAGGTAAAAGATTTTCCGGAGAGGGTTGATTCACCTTGCGCTACTGCAACAGGTTTATTGGAAAGCTCAACGATTACTCGGGTGTTCTCTCCACCCAGGCCTTCCAAGCTTTTATCCAAAAATGGATCTGCGGCAAGTTTTGCTTCCCGTCCTGCAAGAATCTCTCTCCATTGTTTGGCTTCGGCTGTACTGGGTAAATTCTCAAGCTGAATACCTGAATCTGCGGGAGCGGCTCCAGCCGCGGGGAGAATAATGGAAAAGACCATCAGAACACTTAATAACGTGGATATCAATCGTTTACTCAAGGCTTTGCCCCTCCTTTTAAATGTGAATACGTCACCAAATGATGGGTTCCTGCTGTTTGTGCGTACTGCAATACGCACTCAATTTCACCACCTATCTGCAAGAAGATTGACCCTTGGTAAATTATTCTATCAAAATACCACATTTTCCTTCTAAATACTTACAAATATGATATAGAAATTACTTATATGGGTCTTGAGTATGATAAAAATATCCATTTGTAATTATTTGTCGTTTGAATATTTTATTTTTAAAATATTGCATCAAAAAAAGACCAATCCGAAAGAGATTCCTGGTGTATAGGGGAAACATGGTTAGTATACAAAGAATCACGATAATTCGTTTAACATCGATAAAAATTGCTACATATCACAAAATTCTAGTTATTCTGGCTTCACGGCTTCAATACGCAGGCGCTTATAATCAGCATACAGAGCATCATCTTTCCAAAGGTGAGGCATCACGATCTGACTGGTTTCATGGCATATTTGTTGTATCTCTACATGACTGAGACCCTCAAAATAGTCCCCTCCAAAATGAGTCAACCAGCCTACTATACCCTGCTCACCATCTGCCAGTCTGGTAGGACGGTCGTAGTGATAGGCCTGTCGCACCACAAATCCACTTTGCTCTAAAATATGGCTATATTCTCCGATCGAAGGAAAGTACCACGGATTGCTTTCCGATGCACGAATGCCCGTGTTTCGCTCCATAACCTCCTCTAATGCATTCACAATGGTCTGCACGTTCCCTTTACCACCAAATTCTGCTACAAAACGCCCTCCAGGCTTCAAAGATTTCCATATACTATCCACCACTAATCGCGGGCTTCGCATCCAGTGCAGGGCTGCATTGGAGAAAACGGCATCATACAGTCTATTCGTCTCAAACTGATGACCATCTCCTTCCACGAATTCAATATCGGGGAACTTCTCCCTCGCACGGCGAATCATGTCCGTGGATGCATCCATGCCAATAACTTCAGCTTCGGTCAGAGAAATTTCATACGTCAAATCCCCCGTCCCGCAACCCAGATCAAGAATGTATTCCCCTTTTTGGGGTTGAAGCCAAGAGATCAGTTTTTTTCCATATCCGGACACAAAAGCCAGTTTGTTGTCATACTCATCTGCTTGCCATTGATTTAATGATTTCATGAATACCACCGTCGCTTTCGTTATTGATATCCTCATTGTGGCATAGAATTATTTATTCTTTAAATATATAAATTCTATATTGTTAATAGGTATTACCAATAAAACAATTTTACCTTGAACGCAAAAAAGCTCCCCGAAGGAAGCTTCTTTTTTTTTACGTCCCAGGAGGGATACTCTCCTTACAGTCGAGACTGCGAAGTAGCGCTAACGAAGCGGATGCTCCGACGAACCATTGGGGTTCTCTTCCCATGAACGCAAGAAAAGCTTCCCGAGGGGAAGCTTCTCTTTCTTTACGTCCCAGGAGGGATACTCTCCTTACAGTCGAGACTGCGATGTAGCGCTGACGAAGCAGATGCTCCGACGAACCATTGGGGTTCTCTTCCCCTGAACGAAAAAAAGAAGCTCCCCGAAGGAAGCTTCTTGTTCTTTACGTCCCAGGAGGGATTCGAACCCCCGACCGACGCCTTAGAAGGGCGTTGCTCTATCCAGCTGAGCTACTGAGACAAATATGTATAATAAATTTTTCGGCGCGGTTCTTATTATACTCTGATTTCTATATTTTTCAATAGTTTTATAAAAAAATTAATAATTATACTTGAATGCGGGTTCAAAAATGTACTTTTCAGTGTTTTTCTCATACTCCAATCCCTTTGAGAATATGATAGCTTGAACCAGGTTATATTGAGGAGATTGGGACTTTTAGAGTAAGATGAACATCAGACATTTTCAATGTCAGAATTGATGGGTAATCTTTTGCATACATACATTTCAATGATCCATTGAAGGAGAGAATCGTCATGAGACAACTTTTATCAGCCCTATCCTACTTTAGTATTTTCTTTGCTCCGTTCCTGTTTCCGATCATTATATGGATTGTTGCCAAGGATGATTACATTGAGGGACATGCGAAACGCGCCTTATTCTCACATGTATTCCCGTTTCTCGCTGCCATTCCGCTATTTTATTTCTTCGTGACTGCGCATAGTCTGGGTTCCGCTGTCGGGTTTGTCATTCTATTCTTTGTAATCTACGGATTAAGCTTTGTGTACAATGTGGTTAAAGGGATTCAAGTCCTACGCGAGTATGCTTGATCACATCTCCACCTGATCTGACCATCGCATAACAAACCCCGCCGTTCAACAACGGCGGGGTTTCTCATTACAGATGCAGCTACAGATGCAGTCCCAGCAACCACCCACAGCAACAGGTCACTATCTACGTATAGCTCAACCTTGAGCTTCTATCCCGCAAACACCACATCTGTTGCTGTGGCATTCCCTCTTAAGCCTGCCCAACCAGATACCGCTGAAGTGTTGGACCAAGCAAACCAAAGGCAAACAACTCACTTTGAAACCGAGCCTTATCTTCTTCGGCAGTAATGCCTTCGCTGTTCTCAAATGCGGTATCTGTCGCCTCTTCAAACGCGGTATGCATATTATTGTTATACCAGTCGATCGCCGAATCGGAGTGATTGCGTACAATTCGAACAACTTCCAGCGAATTTCCGGGCTGTGTTGAGGCCACGTATACAAGCAACGACGGATCTCCGGCATTTCCAGGCTGCACTTCAACCTCTGCACAAGACAATCCATCTACCTCGGTTAATCTGCGTATTTTGGCATCTTGAATGGCATACATTCGTCATCGCGCTCCTTTTCCTTTGTGCTTATCATGTACTTTGTTCAATCTGGTATCGTGTCTCTGGTGTGCCCAATCGGTAAATCTCCCGATATACCTGTTGTAATACCGTTTCATACGCTCGGTTTACGGACTCCTCCGGTGTATCTGGCCATGGGAATACCATGCCAGGAAAGGCCTCTTCCTCCTTTTCCTGCATGAGGCTCAGCAGTCCCAGTAATTGCTCCGCTTCCTGCGGCGTTGCCTGAATGATCCATTCATACGATGTTACCGACGGATCCGGAATAACGGAGCGGCCCATGACAGACACATAATACTTCATACTGTCCATTGCATGTTCTCTCCTTCACAGGCATGTTGAGGCCGTTGTCCCTAGAACTAGTTTCCGAAGAGGACAGACATTTTATGCCTGCTTTCGGCATATATTTGTTACGACCTCTGACGAAAAAGACAACATTTGCAGGTTGCCAGTAATTAAGCAGCCATACGGATGAATGACTCGACCAAGAAAGGATGAACAAACCATGTGCGGTATTACCGGCTTCATACAGTGGAATCGGGATTTGACCCAGGAATCAGAGCTGCTGGTCCGTATGACGGATAGCTTGTCGAACCGGGGGCCCGACGCTTCAGGTACATGGATCTCCAATCCTTGTGCCTTTGGACATCGGCGTCTTAGTGTAATGGACCCCGAGAACGGCGCACAACCCATGCATGCGTTACAGGGAGATACCTCCTATACCGTCGTGTATAACGGAGAACTATACAATGCACCCGAGTTGAAAAAGGAATTGCTCCAGCGGGGGCATCAGTTCCGCACGCAATGTGATACGGAAGTGTTGCTCGCCTCTTATATTGAGTGGGGACCGGCATGTGTTGACCGGTTTAACGGTATTTTTGCTTTTGCCATATGGGATGGGGGACGCGAACAGGTTTTTATCGCACGAGATCGCCTCGGCGTGAAACCTCTGTTCTACAGTAATGCCAAAGACACACTCGTATTTGGCTCAGAGCCCAAAGCTCTGCTTATTCATCCAGATGTGGAAGCCGCTGTTGGCCCGGAAGGATTGGCCGAAGTGTTTATCGTAGGGCCTGCACGGACACCAGGACACGGCGTATACTCTTCACTAAGCGAACTCAAGCCTGCGCACGCGCTGATCTACAACCGAAACGGGATCCGAACCTATGCCTACTGGAAACTGGAAAGCCAGAATCACGAACATAACCTGGAAGAGACGGCAGCCGAGGTACGATCTCTCCTGCAAGATACACTGGAGCGCCAGTTGGCTTCGGATGTTCCGGTATGCTCTCTTTTATCAGGAGGACTGGACTCCAGTGCCTTGTCTGCATTAGCCGTGGATTATTACAACCGCACCGGGCAAGGCCAAGTCAGCACGTATTCTGTCGATTATGTGGATAACGCCAAGCATTTCCAGGCGCATTCCTTTCAGCCGGGTGCAGATGGTCCCTGGATTAAGCGAATGGTGGATGAACTCAAGACCGACCATCACTGGATTGAGATTGAGAACGGAGAACTGGTTCATGCACTGACACAGGCCATGCTAGTCAGGGACCTGCCAGGTATGGCAGATGTAGACTCTTCGCTCTATTTGTTCTGTAAAGAAATCAAAAAAGGAGCCACAGTTGCCATTTCAGGCGAAGCAGCGGATGAAGTGTTTGGCGGTTACCCCTGGTTCCATCGCGAAGATATGCTGAACTCCGGTACGTTTCCGTGGTCTGTAGCACCTGATATGCGAGCAGCGCTATTATCCCCGGATATTCGGGAATGGATTCGGCCACTCGACTATTTGGCAGACCGCTATTCAGATGCAGTGGCTGAAGTCCCTTTGTTAGATGGGGAAACAGGTAAAGCTGCACAAATGCGGGTGATGTCATACCTGAACATTACACGTTTCATGCCTACACTTCTGGATCGCAAAGACCGGATGAGCATGGGGGCAGGACTGGAAGTGCGGGTACCTTACTGTGACCATCGTCTGATCCAGTATGTGTTTAACATCCCTTGGGAAATGAAAATAACGGGTGGACGTGAAAAAGGTATTCTGCGGAAAGCACTCGAAGGTGTCCTGCCTGACGATGTGTTATATCGCAAAAAGAGTCCATACCCGAAAACACATAATCCGCAATATCTGGCCGCAGTCAAACAACAGGTACTTGATATCCTGGATGATCCCACTTCGCCGATTTTGCCTTTGATCGACAAAGCTCAAATCCGCAATCTCGCGTCTTCACCAGATGCAGCTTCCAACCTCCCCTGGTTCGGGCAGCTTATGTCGGGTCCTCAGCTATTTGCTTATCTGACTCAGATCAACACCTGGTTGCGAACATATAAAGTCGCTATTCGTTAGAATGACCCCCTGATCGCTACTTCATCAAAAAAAGGGTGCCAGGAGAACAGCATAACTGTTGTTCTCCTGGGCACCCACTTGTTTTACATACACGATACGATTATTCATAAATATTGAACTTCACCCAGAAGTATATCCATGATTACACTTTGAATCGACTAACGGACTCCTGTAACTCTTCCGCCATAGAGGAAAGGTCATTAGCCGCCGATGCGATCTCCTGCATGGCAGACAGTTGTTCCTCGGACGTTGCACTAACTTCCTCTGTTCCGGCAGCCGCATTCTCTGTTACTTCCATGATGGTCTTCATGGACACATTGATCTGCTCCACACCCGCCGCCATTTGTTCAATGGATGCAGATACCTCCTGAGTCTGACCTGCGACATTGCCGACAGCTTCACGAATCTCCTCAAAAGTACCTCCTGCTTTACGGACAAGTTCTATGCCTTCCTGAACCTCAGCGTTTACTTCTCCCATGGATTGTGATGCATTATTCATCCCATTGCGTATAGCAGCTACGAGTACACTGATCTGTTCCGCTGATTTCGCAGATTGATCAGACAGCTTGCGCACCTCGGTAGCAACCACCTCGAATCCACGACCATGCTCACCTGCTCTTGCAGCTTCGATAGCCGCATTAAGAGACAGCAGATTCGTTTGTGCCGATATTTCGGAGATACTTTCAACCATAGATCCAATCTCATCTGAATGATTACCTAGTTCTTCAATAACCGTAGCGAGTACACGTACAGTCTGATGAATCGAGTTCATCTGCCCAACAGCCGATTGAACCGTATCATTACCAGATATGGTTTTCGCTGACGCATTCGTTGCTTCATCCGACATATTTTGCGTATTCACTGTCATCTGCTGAAAGCCTGTGGACAATTCATTAATCGTATGAAACCCGTCTCCAACCATACTCACCTGCGTATCCATACCCGTAGCAATCTCTTCCATCGTTGTAGCTACCTGTTCGGTCGCTGTCGCCGTTTGCTCTGTACTTGCCGTTAACTCCTCAGAAGAGGCAGCTACCCGATCTGCATTATGACCCACCTGATGGATTAAATGGCGCAAGTTCTCCATCATCTTGTTGAAGGATTCCGCCAGTTCTCCGATCTCATCCCGATTACGAACAACAATCGCCTCACCCGTCAGGTCTCCATCAGCAATTCGGCTTGCAGCCCTTGCCACATGTGCAACCGGTTTGGATATGATTCTCCCCATGATCAATGCAATTACCACGCCTAAAAAGATCGAGATGATACCAATGATCATGATTAAACGAAGTACTTTTTGAATGAGTTGATTAGCATTTACAATGCCAGTGTCCAATGAATTTTGCTGATGTTGTTCCATGGCAGTTACCGTTTCTTCAAATCCGGATATAATCGTTGGACCTGTATCTAACAGCATCCTTGTGATCTCGCTAGTGCTGCCTTGTTTTTTCAATTCAATGACACTCTGTCCAAAAGCATAATATTCCTCCGCACTGCGGTCTGAACGATCCAGAAAATCAATCATCGTTGGGGTTTGAATCCCTGATCTTAATTCTTCGCTTGTTTTACGATAATCTTCATAAAAAGACTTGAATTGTTGCTCGCTTTGATCATTCTCTTCCGTCACAAAATTCCGTAAAGCAACCTGCTGGGATTTCACATCGATGATCATGTTTTTAATAGTGAGCAGTTTGGCGGTACGCTCCCGGATTAAATCCGTAAACGTTTTCTCAACCGAGATAAACTGAGTATATGAGATGACTACAACGGCTATCAATAAAAGAAGTACAGAACCAAAACCTAAAAGCAATTTCCTACTAATGGATACTCTTTTCATTTCATTTCCCCCATACGTTTCAATGTATTTCAATCATGAATTATGTAGTCAATCTGAACGCTAAAATTCTCCCTCCTTTTAATTCAAATAAAAATGGATAAATATGAGACTACTTAAAACAGGTTAGTATATTGCGCAATTAAATTTAGGTCTATAGTATCTACCCATACTATAATTTAGGTTTTTATACACGCATAATCGACAATATACTACATCTCTTTTATCCTAAATTACACATTTTGAATCGTTAGACCAAAATAAAAAAAAAGACTTTACCCAGCAGTACTTACTGGTGTAAAGTCTTTATCAATTTCAGCGCATTTCAATTCAAAGTTAACGATTGATCAATACCGGATTACGTTCCAGCAGCCCGCTACCAAAGGTTTCCCTGAACGGGGAATCCTCCATATGGATATAACCGATGTAACAGCCACATTTTTTCATGCGACAAGGCCGATCCTCAGCCAAAGCCTGCAAACCATCGCGATACAGATGTCCAATGATTCGACGATCCTTGTAACACCTCTTCACATGCCCGGACCCCTGTACATAAAATACTTCCGAACCGGCAGCACATCGTTTGCCCAAGCTCTCATAATCCTGCAGATTACCTTCAAAAAGCGGATCAAGCCCACGTAAAAACTGAATCTCTTCCGGCGCGTAATACTTGGGTCGATCTTTGAAGGCATTTACCCACATATACACATCATCCGGCAAAGCCTGTCTCATGGACTCAATTGCGGGGAAAGCACTACGGAGTCCGACCGTACCGACACTAAAAGCAAGTCCCATCTGACGCAAGGTCAGACATTGTTTTACAAAAGAAGCCTCTTTTGTCTCACGAGGATGATACGTCGCCCAAAAGGCTGCTGTGTTCGCATCCAGTTCCCTCGCCCAATCCAGCTTGACGGACAGGTTGGTTTGAATTGCAACTTTATCCACATGTGGCATATGTGACAGCTCAACCATCGCTTCCCGGTACCAACGACGCACCAAAGCTTCACCATAGGGATTGAAGAAAATCGAAAATTGATGCCCGGCACTCTCCTGCTCCCTCACCCAATTCACAAATTGACGCAATTGTTGTTCATCCACTTCCAACGTCTCTTTGGAATCCACCGTTTTGCTAAAAGGGCAGTATGGACAGTCGTAATTACAGGAAGACAACTTCCCCCGATAATACAAAGTCGCTCTCATGAGAAAACAAACCCTTCCATCTGTTCACGAATTTCGGCAGATATAAGCCAATCTCCAATCGCATCGGAGTAACCCAGTCCTTCTTCTGTCAGACGCAGCACCTGCTTGCCCTCATCGTTCTCCAACTCCGCCATGCCCTCTGTCAACAGTTCAGCCAACCAGACATAGTCGGACATCACATCGGTACCAAAGCGCTGTTGGTAGTCAGACAACGTCAATCCCTCCCGATGCAGCAAGGCTTTCAGAATAAAGCGACGTCTCTGTTCCTCACGGCTTAACACGATGCCATAATCCGCCACATCGTAGCGCTCAGTTGCCACATAATCGGCAATGATGCTTTGTGTGGCCTTGTAACTCACGCCATACTTGGAAGCATAATGTACTTCACTCGTATAAGAGCGTGCACCACATCCCAGACCAACCATGCCCTCCTCCTGACAGCTATAAGGCAGAAGCACTTTGGAGGACGACTGTTCTTTGGCAAATCTGCGCATCGAATATTGCACATAACCTTTACTTTTTAAAGTCTCACGTGCAGCTTTATACAGTTCCATCCGGATGTCAGGTCCCTGACGGCGAATATCATCTGGCTTCACGATTGTATTTTCCCGTGTATACAAGGGATAGATAAAGATTTCGCCCGGTTCATAGGCCAGAACTCTTTCCAATGAATAGATCCACGATTCCACCGTTTGACCCGGCAAACCATAGATCAGATCCAGATTTAACAATGGGAAATCATACCGAGTAAGCTTCTCAAGCGCTCGTTCAACTTCCTGCGGTTTTTGTGGACGATAGATGGCAGATGCTTCAGCTTCAATAAAACTCTGGATGCCCATGCTAATACGATCCACACTTCGTTCCTTCATAATGGCCAGCTTGGCTTCCGTAACGGTATCCGGCGACGTTTCCACCGAAATCGATGCTTGCGCAGGGTCCAGCCCCATCACATGTTCGGCAATATCAAACAGACGATTCAACTGAACCTCATTCAATAATGTAGGCGTTCCTCCACCAATCGCAAACCGCGAATACGGTCTCCGAGATGTAATGGGTGCCCACTGCTTCGCCTGACGCTCCAGTGCATCTACATAGCGTTCATGCGTATCATCCCGTCGATCCGGCAGGGTGAACAGATTACAGAATCCGCAACGAGCAGCGCAAAAGGGAATGTGCATATATAAAAAATACGTATCGGTGTTTTCTCGTTCCCACAGTGGCCCCAACGGCAGTGGTGGGTCAAGCTCCCGATATGCGGTCTTGTGCGGGTACGAGTATAAGTAAGAACGATAAGGGAATGCCAATACTTCACCGAGACCTGTAGCTATATTGGATCCGGACTGTGTGGAATGGCCTGCTGTTGTATGTTGTAAATGTTTGTCCATCGGTTTCCTCCTGTCTCCGGTTGTTGTCATCATAAGAGTAATCCATTCTATACTATAAATTCACGGTAAGGCACCGTCCAGACGACATCATGTGCAAGCCGGTGCCCTTGATATCCGTCTTCACCGTAAGCTGTACCATGATCGGAAAAAGCTAAACAAAAGGCAGGCCGGGCGCGTTGCCTCATCGCCTCGAACAATGGCCCAAGAGCCTCATCTACATATCGGAGTGCAGCTCGCTGGGTCTCCACCGAGTCCTCCTTGGCACCTTCTACAAAGTAACGATTGGGGCCATGAACGGCAGACACGTTCAAAAACATAAATATCTTTTCATCCGGCGGTGTCTGTTCAAGCAACTTTAATGCATGCTGTACCTGATGTTCTGTCGATTTGGGGTTGGTTACCCCAAAGTTCATTCGCCAATAGCTCTGTTGGAAATAACCAGGCAATACTTTTGCAAGCGGGTTTTTTTTCGTAAAAAAGATGACGCCGCCAATACAGATGGTGCGGTAACCTTCAGCTGCGAACCCGGATACGATATCTGGTGTATCAAACAACCATGTGTGCGGATGTGTCTTGAGCCCAGTATTCCGGGAGTGAAAGAGCCGTACATGAGATGCCTTATCCGTATTAGCAGGAGTGGGCATAAAACCACCAAAAAAAGCGTGGTGTGCCGCATATGTAAAACTTCCCGGGGTATGACGTTTCTCCCACGGACCCGAACCACACAGATTAGGACAATTCGCCTCTTCCAGCTTGGCTACGTCATATCGTAACGTATCCAGCGTAATCATTAACAGATCATGGGAGCCCACGATGGTGTTCATATCAGGCATGTTGAATAGGCTCCTTTCGTAAAAGCTCCATTTCCCACTCATAGGTTCCGAGCCCATGATGCTCAACCCTGTATAACAGATCTCCAAATGGATTCACATCCAGTACATAAGCACGCGGACTCGGACCACTCGTAAGCATCACATCAATCCCGGCTGACCACGAGTTAGGGAATGCAGACATAGCTGCTTGCGCTGTCTTCCGAACCAGTGACATCCGCTGTTCATCCAGACCTGCTTCAGCAGGCAACATACGCTCATTGCGCAGATGCAGATTGGTTATAGGGGTACGACTAAGTCGCATAATCGCGTGGCCTGCCTGTCCACCCGCAACCAATTGGCGAATATCGTAGGCCCGCTGATCCAGTGTGGCTTTGGGCATCCATCGTTCAATCTGTGCACCTTCTGCACATAACCAGTTCATCAATGTAGCAATCTCTTCACTGCGGGTATATTTGCGTAGACGTCCTTCATTGAAGAAAATCGTCTTGCCCTGTCTCTGTTCCATACCTACTGTCGTTACCGCAATCTCAGCACTTCTACGCGGGTTGATCTGATAAGCGACAACACCCGAAGCACCCGAGCCACAGGCAAGCTTAACAAACACACGATGCATCCCTGCAGACTCCATAGTTGTGCGCAAGACATCGTAACTAAGGATCGGCTGTGAAGATTGTAATGTTCGAGGAACTTGAACCCCATACAGAGAAAGGTGCTGCTGACATTTCCTTTTGTCGAACATCAATTCAATATCGGCAGGATCATTCATGAAGCGCACACCAGGCCATGTCTCACGAGCTTCACGGCCTATGCGTTCCAGACAGGATTTCCAGCCGCGGAACCATTGGGCGGGAGCGTAGATTCTCCCCCATTCCTGTTCCAGCATTAGAGCCTGCTCTGCAGTGAACACTTCAGCTTCAGCAATTCCATCCAACAAAGGTGACTTGTCTTTCATTGCCCCAAGATGCAGCAACTCACGCTCTACTTCCCATACCTCTCCGGGCGCATCAATCCGTATAAGCGGTGCAGGCAGCTCCGAATGTATGACATCTATAATCGTCCCGCCCTGTCTCCAGGTGTGGAGTAATTCCTCATAAGGTAGTACAACCGCAGGTTGCAGACCCACTCTATGTCTGGCCTCTTGCAACCCCTGAGTTCGCCGATTATTCGGATTACCGATTAACAACATTGGCTCATTACTTTCATTAAATGCATGATTCATATGGCTCTTTATCGTTGTTGTGCTTGCCTCAATGTCCAGCATTCCTTATTCCGTCAATAACGGGAAACGCCAGTCGTCTTCGTCACTCTGCTGCTGATCGCTGACATCCACCGAAATCCCTGACTGTTTCCATCGAGTGATCATCTTGTCAGTCATGTAATGGTAACTCAGATTGAGATGTTTCAGTTTTTGGATTTTGTCACTTTTCATAAGAGCCTCAGCTCCCTCGTCAGTCAACGTTCCTTCGGATAGATCCAGTGCTTGCAGCTGATCCAAAATCGGCGCGTCAGCTGCCGCTTTGGCAATCTCATCCTGAATTTCACTGTTTTTCAGCCCCAGGTATTCCAGTTTCGAAAACAGTCCTTTTTCCAACAAGGGCAATACATCCTCAAGCGAGCCGTTGAACCCATAATCATCCACACCCAGATACAATTCAAGCTTCCGCAATTCCGGCAGTTCTGCACGAGTTATAGAGGCTAACACACTTTTAGGCAGACCACCACAGATAATGACCAACTCTTCGAGGTTCGCATGTCGCAATGGTTCCAATTCCAGTCCACTGCTACCTTTGATCACGAATGCTTTTAATTGGGGAAAGGCTTGTAGCAGAGGTGCAAGATTGGTCTGAATAATCCATGATACTTCGCATTCCTCAGAGTCCATATCTCCTATAAATAGTCTCTTTAATGCCGGGAAGCTTGGAGCCAGCTCAATCAACGTACCCATGAACTCATCAGGCGAATTTTCATAAGCTTGTCCCCAATCTCCGATGACCAGACTTTCCAATGAGCTGGCCTCCGGTTTAGCCGCCAGTTCCTTTATTAATTTTTCCATACGAATGCCGTCCTCATAATCATCGTAAGACACAACAAGCTTCACTTCTTGCATGAGTAGATCCCTCCGTTTAAGGTTCATATGTGATTCGTTAGTTTGAATGTTAACCCATACCACACAAGGCTTGCAACTTCTTCCAACTCCAGTCCCAATGAGATTCCCAATCGTGCAATGTAAACCATTTCTCATGTAGGTACAAGAACATACGTTCTGATATATAGTCGCAGAGATAGCTATCTTCAATTAGGTATATGGATGGATCTCCCCAAACCTCACTCAAACACTTCATTTCATAGAAAAAAGCGTTAATGGCGGGTGAACCATTCCATCGGAATGCTTCTGTCCTTCCATTAACGCTTTGATGTTCACATATCATGAAGTTAAATCAAGATGTTTCGTTTAGTCTCAGCCTTCAAGTCTGGATACGAGTGCTCTCAGCGCATGACCACGATGGCTAATCGCCTGCTTTTGCTCGAGCGTCAGCTCCGCCATCGTCATCTCGTATTCAGGTACATAGAAGAGTGGATCATATCCAAAACCGCCAGCACCTGCAGCTTGAGCCGTAATCCAGCCTTCCGCAGTGCCCTCCGATTCATACTTATCACCTGTTGTCGGATCGTACAGTACCAGCGCACAGACGAAACGAGCTGGACTCAGTAGCGGTTGCTCGGTGTCCTCACCGGATTTTAACGATTCCAGCGTCTCCAGCAACTTCGCATTGTTCTGTGCATCCGTTGCTCCTTCGCCCGCATATCTCGCTGAATATACTCCTGGCTCCCCGTCCAACAGATCTACGCAAAGTCCTGAATCGTCTGCCAGAACGGGCAAACCAAGCGCATCACCAACCGCCTTGGCTTTCTTCCAGGCATTCTCCGCAAACGTTACGCCATCTTCCACCACATCCGGCAGCTCCGGATAGTCAAACATACTCTTAACCTCTTTGCCAAGTGGTGCGAAAGCATGAGCGAATTCACGGACTTTACCCGCATTGCGGGTTGCAACAATGAGGATTGGGCTGTCCAAACTCATCTTAAGCTTCCCCTAATCCACGCGCGCCGATCTTGAGCGCAATCGGTCCAAGCACTTCTTTTTGACGCTCGATCATTTCCAGAATTCCCTGTTCGCCCAGTTCCAACATGGCGTTCAGCTCACGGCGATCAAATGGTGCTTCCTCACCTGTTCCCTGAAGCTCGACGTATTTACCGCCACCTGTCATCACCAGGTTCATATCCACCTTGGCTTTGGAATCTTCATCATAGTTCAGATCCAGTACAGGCTGTTCACCCACAACACCCACACTTACTGCGGCAATGAAATCCGTAATCGGGAACACTTGCAGTTTGTGCTGTTGGGAAATCTTGTTCACAGCAAGCGCCAGCGCTACAAACGCACCGGTAATGGACGTTGTGCGTGTGCCTCCGTCGGCTTGAATAACATCACAGTCCAAGGTAATCGTACGCTCACCAAGAGCCTGCAGATTAACTACCGAGCGCAGTGCCCGACCAATCAGACGCTGAATTTCCATGGTGCGTCCAGTTAATTTGCCGCGATTGGCTTCACGTTGGTTCCGAGTATGTGTTGCACGTGGCAACATGGAATATTCAGCTGTTACCCAGCCTTTCCCCTGCCCTTTCATAAAGGGAGGAACACGTTCCTCCACTGTAGCTGTACAGATCACCTTTGTATCTCCAACTTCAATCAGTACAGAGCCCTCGGCGTATTTATTCGTGTTCACTGTTAAATTCAGCGGGCGCAGCTGTTCGCTGGTTCGTCCGTTTGATCTCATATTTTCTGCCTCCTACGACTTAAGCATTCTGTAATGTTGAGCTTGTTCACACTTTTACTAATCCCTTATATTTTACCAAAGAGTTCGGTTAAAAGCATCCTTAAGCATTCCTTGCTCATTAAATCGGAATTTCGTTGATATATTCAGGCTTGGAAACTGGCGCACTGTAATCCCGGTTATCGTCACCCATGACCGTTTTTTGGCCGTTCCATTCGATCTGCACTTTGGCATCCTTGCTGACTGTATTCTCCGCAGTGGTTAACACGACAGACTGTAACAGCTCGCTTGGCACGATATCCCCTTCGGCAAACATATCATCTTTCAAGGCAACCGTGACCGTGCCATCCTCTGCCGTTTTCACCGATTGCAGCTCCGTTCCGCCTGTCATAACCTCTTCCAGTTCGCCGCCTTTGTCAGGTCCCTTGATCAGTTCGTTCAATGCTGCCTGCACCCGATCTTCACCAGGTGTAACGAGACGTGTAACTGGAACATAATATTGGATGCCTGCTGGTGAAGCTGCTGAGAAATAGACCGTGACCGGGCTGCTGTTCGCCACAAACGCATCACCCAGATCCAGATTGATTCCCACAGCCCGATTCAGCGGTTCAGGCAACGGCGTGCTGTTCACCGGCATTTGTGTTAACTTTTTACCATCCACCCAGATCTGTACATTCTCCACATCAGGCGTTCCCGTCAATGTCCACGTGACAGCTTCTAGCATTTTCCGTTCTTCCTTCGCATCATACTTGGCAAAATTACCCGAGAACTCCACGACCGCCAGCTTGTCATCCGCGTGAATCGTTACATTCTGCACAACTGTTCCCTGCGGGAGAACGCCCTGGAATCCTTCAGGCAGCATACCCGCATAGGCCCCGCCTGTGACAAGTGTATCCAGTGCTGTCTTTGGACTGCTGGCATCTGTTCCAGAAGGAAGTGTCAGGGATACCGGAGCGAGCAGCCCCTGCTGGTCTTGCAAATATACCGTCGTTAATGGGAGCGTTGCGAGTGCACCATTTCCTTCGGCTGCCTGAATCATGGCTGCTTCCTGGATGGGCGGTGGTGGATCAACAGCTTCGGAAGACTGTGCTCCAAACATGCCACAACCTGACAACACCATAGGAATACTCAGCAGCGCAGCTGCCGATACCGTACGCAAAGATTGGATCTTTCTCATGATCACGTTCCCCCTCATCATTTTTACAGTTTGTACTACCATGTATACGAGCCTTTGTCCAAAAAATAACTAAAAGATAATCGCTTTGCTGAAAACTTATATATGATCTTAAAGAAACGTAAAACAGGTTAATAACGTATTAGGAAGCAAGAGTAGGGACATTGCTAACTTCAGAGGAGGAATCGCCCATGGAACATCCTGAGCAAGAAAAAATCCCTTACAGCCTGAATAGCCGCAAGGTGGCGGAGGCAACAAGGGAATGGCTGCATAAGCGTGGCGTCACGATCCCTGAGATCGCAGAACTGGTTATGTTATTGCAGAAAAAATATTATCCAGGTCTTACGATGGAAGAATGTATCGAAAATGTGGAGATGGTTCTCCGTAAACGTGAGGTACAGAACGCTGTTTTGACCGGGATTCAGCTCGATATTCTGGCAGAACAGGGGCAGCTCATATCTCCTTTACAGGAGATGATTGAGAACGATGAAGGACTGTACGGCGTGGATGAGATTTTGGCATTCTCCATCGTCAATGTATATGGCAGCATTGGATTTACGAATTATGGTTATGTGGACAAGCTGAAACCAGGGGTGCTTGAACGACTGAATGACAAGAGCCTGGGGCCTGTCCATACGTTCTTCGATGATATTGTCGGTGCGATTGCATCGGCAGCGAGCAGTCGGATCGCCCATCGCAAACAATCCGAGCTTGAAGAAGCACTGGGAGAAAAACCTGTCAGTGATGACGCTGTATAATGCGTAACTCGTTTCATATCTGAAGTCATGTGGAACATTGGACATGTGTATGGATGCTTCGTGAAATAACTGTTTAATAAAATAACTGTTCATGGAAAAAGCGGCCTGATGGCCGCTTCTTTTGCATGTGTAACGGTACATATTGGATAATCCACATGTTATTATTTCAGATGTTTAGGTCGTACCGTTGCCACCAAACCAAAACCTTCAACCCAATTCTGCTCGGAAGGTGAACCAGATGTTGCCCGTTTCGGTCCAATCGTAATTTCCGGGCCTTTGCGTTCTCTCAACATGCCACGCAACACCGTGATACCGAGAATACTGAGTCCGGTAAATACATACATCATCCGCATGATGATATTGCCAGAATCCGTTCCGGTAACCATGCCGTGAACCAGCAAACCAATGAACACCGGATAGGACAAGAGGTGAAACATGAACCACCATTTACGGCCCAGCTTGTTCCGCAGATCACTGGATAACAGGACAATCACTAAACCGTAGAAGGCTAACGTTCCCAGACCACTGCCAATCGGATGCACGGAAGCTGTAAAAGGAATCAGAAGTTCTCCCCAGGTAAATGGGCTGTAATGATCAATATATAACGTTAATGCGTGCACGAGTCCAAGTCCGAAGGCGAGCCAGGTCGTTCGAGTATGCCATTTGAACATGGCTGCTTTTGGTTTGCCTTTGGCCATAGGCATCCCTTGCGCAATGCCCAGAAACACTCCGGCAAAGAGCAGCACATAAGCAGCAATTCCACTAATTCGAATGATATTCCACGTCGGCAGGTAATCTACAATCCATTGTGCCATAACCGGCTCCCCCATATCTGTTAGACTTGTCCTCGTTTATATTAGACTGAAGCGATGATCCGGATCAAACCCGGGCCAGTGCTCAGCAAGCGTATCCGTATTCCCTCTAAAATAAGTAATTCCATCCCGTGTCATCCACAGGACGTCATGCCGATCGTAATGTCGGTTTAACCAGCCCACCGCTTCAGCACTTCCCAAAATGCAGACCGTCTTGGCAATGATCTCGCATTGCGAAGCATGCTGTCCCAGAACGGTACACTGTAACACATCCGTATCCGCCGGTTCCATCGTCCGAGGGTCAATAAGATGGTGCGCAAGACTTCCATCCGTATTCTGCCATTGTCTGCGGGAAATACCCGAAGTGGCAACAGCTCCTCGCTGTAAACGGATCACTCCCGACACAGCACCCTGATTCTGCAAAGGATCTGCTACTTCCAAGGTCCACTGGGAATGGTCTGGTGAACCCCATACTTGAATATCTCCACCAGCGTTAATCAACCCCGCCGGAATATGCAACGTTCGCTGTAACCAGTCTGCGATGCGCTCCACTGCCCAGCCCTTAACAATGCCTCCCAGGTCCAACTCAGCTCCGGGGTCCAGATGAACCATTCGGCTACCTTCCCGCTGAATCCAACTCGGACGGCTGTGGTCATATCGATCTTCCATCCAGCCTGATGATTCAGGTGTTCTCGTTCGCAATATGCGTTCAAGCAATGGACGTTGCGGTTGTCGTTGCTGCACCTTATCGAAACTTAGATCATATCCCGAAGCCTGAAGAGCCTGGGAGATACCCGGTTGAAAAATCCCTTCGGTCAGTCCAATATATCCATAGGCCAGACTCAAAACTTCATCCATCGCAGCGGAGATGGGCATCCATCCGGTTGAAGCATTCAGACGATTTAGTTCACTGTCTGCCACAAATCGGCTGAAGCGCTGCTCCTGCGTCTCAAACCAATTCTTCACCAAAGTTGCTGCATGTTCAGCTTCTTCCCGCCCAGCGGACAGTTGCACTTCAACATCCGTGTTCATCGCACGGAATTGAAACCGGAGCGGACGAGCAACTTGCTCTGTGCGGCTCATGATGCACCTGTGCGTGACTGATAGTTGCCACTGCTGTATCCGGAGTCTGTACCCTGGTTATTTTGTCCGATACGCTGAGAATCTGAATAATCCCCCCTGTTACTTGTGCTCTGATCTGGCCGAGCTGCTTGTGTGCTATCAGATGTTCCATTATATTGACTATCATTATTGTCATTGTCCTGCGTGTTCCAGTTGTTGCTGTCCGTTGTACTGTTGATCCATTCATCCATCACATCATCATGCGTATCCACCTGGCTTGAAGCAGTAACACTTGTATCTGTGCCATTCGCTGCTGCATAGGCCACATCAAAGGCATCCGAAGTTCTTACATATTGAAAGAGTGCAGCCACAGTCAACGTTGCTGCCGCTGAAGCTTGCCATTTTCTCCATTGATTCCGTTTTCTTCTGGTCATCGCTCTTCCCTGCTTTCTTTAGGGTGTGTCTCAAAACGCTCCCTAGCGAAGTTCATAGTTGTATGATAGGCGCGCTGGCTTAAAAATAGATGAATGAACCGTTAAGAGAGGCTAAAAAGGCCCAGAACAGGTGAATTTCCTGTCCCGAGCCTCTATACAAGATCACATTATCATTTCATATCGATATCATCATTCCGTTTAGATTTGAAAATAGAACGTGCCATCCGGTTGCTGCTCTTGCTTCACTACTTCGCGTCGAAGTAACTCCTGCAAATGGGCCAACGTCTCACTCATGGCAAATCGCAGTTGATGGGTACCCAGCCGATTGCCAAACATGTGCACACAGATGTCATAAGCATTCGCCGGTGACTCCTGAATTCCCTCCGTCATCTTCTGAAGACGTTCCTCGTGATGAGCCAGCAATTGAACTGTCCGTTCATTGAACTGGGCAAAAGGATTCCGATGTCCCGGATACGCCTGCTTGACATTCAAAGCACCGAGACGTTGCAATCCTTCCATATAAGACAATAATGGCTGAGGGTCACTGCCAGGTTGCAGACTGATATTCGGTGAAATCTGTGGCAAAACTGCATCTCCGCACAGAATCTCCATGGACTCCGGCGCATAAAAGGATAAATGGCCTGGGGCATGTCCACCCGTCTCCACAGCAATCCAACGTTTCCCGCCCATATCGAGCCACTCGCCATCTTCAACAGGTGTGATATTCGGAAGTGGCGTAATCTGCGAAGTAAATACCTGCATATGTTCATGTATCTGCTCAGTCTTGTCTTCTGGCATACCATGACAACCATAATAATCAGGTAATATTGTATTAATACGTGAATCAGATCCCCACATATAATCAGCCTCTTGACGGGAGCGTGTGGACATTCGAACGGGTGCGCCCGTCATCTGTTGCATCCAACCCGACAACCCAAGATGATCGGGGTGATGGTGGGTCAGTACAATTTGACGAATATCGCTAAAGGTCAGGCCGAGATCTGCCAGCGCTTCAACCCACTCCTGTTCTGTTTCCGAATTACGCGGTCCCGGATCTATAATCGTTATCGTTCCATCCGGTTCTGATAACACATAACTGTTCACCCATCGCAAGGGAAACGACATGCTGATCTTGACCCGGTGTATGCCCTCTGTCATGGACATCTCTTCTGTGCGCTTCATGTTATCCCCCTTCCAGACTGTCTCTGTTCACTCCACAGGACGACGACCCACAAAAATCATGCGTGGAGAAGTCTGCTCGTCATATTTCTCTTCGTCATAGCCGCCATGTACCTGATCTACCCGGAGTCCGGCGGCACTTAACATCTGACTCAGTTGATCCTGTGTGTACAACTTCACACGCTCCTGATATACCCGCGGTTCATGTCCGGATGTGGTATCCGTAATGCGAATTTCCTTTTGCACAAACCCTTCCTCAATCTTGCGATACTCCTCAATTCGCTGCCCCTCATCCTCTCGGACGGAGTGCGGTACCAGATGACGAGTCACATAAGCCGTATTCATAAAATCAATTATAAAGCTGCCACCCGGGCGAAGCATCCGATGAACGGCACGTAATACTTTTAGTTGTTCTCCGTCCTCTAAAAAATAACCAAACGATGTGAACAGATTGACTACAGCGTCGAAGCCACCTTTCAGCGGGAGTTCACGCATGTCTGCGTGACACCAAGATACTCGGTGTTCAGTGTCCATTAGGCGTGCTTCACGTAAAAGCACATCGGACAGATCAACTCCGGTCACTCGCAATCCTGCGTCAGCAAGTGCCATGGAGTGCCGTCCCATACCGCAGCATAGATCCAATACTTCAGCATTAGGCTCAAGCTTTAACCAATTGATCATTTTATGTACTTCCTGATAGGCACCCTGCACATCCCGGTGCTTGTATACGAGAAGATAATCTTCTCCAAAACTCTTTTCATACCATTCCGTCATCCATTCTCGCCCTCCACTTGGTCACTGGCTCTATCTATAGTCACTGTTGTACAAGCCTGATCATTTCCCCTAGCTTTAATGTATTGTAACGTCTTTATTCTGCAAACTCAAAAAATTCCAGTAAGTTTCCAACATTGAAGAGCCAAAATGCAAACGATATAATGTTAGACATACGCCAGTAAATCGGTTAATTATAAGAAGTTGTTCAAAAAGCAACAGGAGGTGTTCTTATGATTCGCATCGGACTTACCGGATGGGGGGATCAGGAAGATCTCTATCCAAACCGTACCAAAGCCAAAGACAAGCTCGGTCTATACGGACAATACTTCTCCACCGTGGAGGTGGATAGTTCCTTCTACGCCGTTCAGCCGCGGGATCGAATGGCACGATGGGCTGCCGAGACGCCCGAATCCTTTGCTTTTATCATCAAAGCCTATCAGGGAATGACCGGACATCTACGGGGCAAGCCCTACTTCACCAGCACGTCAGAGATGTATAAGGCTTTTCGGGAATCACTGGAACCGGTCATTGAAGCCGGCAAGATGCAAGCAGCCTTGTTTCAATATCCACCTTGGTTTGAGTGCAATAAAGACAACGTGAAAGAGCTTCGTGAAGTGAAACTTCGAATGGAGGGTATTCCGTGTGCCCTCGAATTCCGTCATCGTAGCTGGTATGAAGGTGACATGCGCGAGCGGACGCTTTCGTTCCTGAAAGAGCAAGGGTGGATTCACAGCGTCTGTGACGAACCTCAGGCGGGTCCAGGCTCCATTCCCATCGTTCCACAGGCCACGGATTCGGAGATGACGCTGGTGCGCATGCATGGACGCAACGTTTCCGGCTGGCATCAGAATGGTGCGCCCAATTGGCGCGAGACCCGTTACCTGTACCGTTACAACAAGGAAGAATTGTTGGAATGGAAAGGATATCTGGAGCAATTGCAGGAGCAGAGCAAGGATGTCTATGTTATTTTTAATAACAACTCCGGAGGCGATGCAGCGGCGAATGCCCAGATGATGATGGACCTGCTGGACCTGCCAGTGAAGCCTTTTCCTGACCGTACTGAACCGGAGAAGGAAGAAGGACCGGAGCAACTAGAGCTATTTTAATGCGTGCAAAAAACGGAGTTATTCATATTATTGGGTGAAGGTAAGTGTATTTATATATTGCTATTATGCAGATCAGATTCGGGATTGGAAACAAACTAAAAGCGGCAAGCCTGAGGGCATTGCCGCTTTCTTTAGCTGGTAATCTACCTATAGAAGGCTATCCACATACATCCGTTCCGTTGCGTCAAACATCAGCGCTGCGCGGCTGTAACCGAAGAATTGATAGACACCTTGCGTAGCTTCTGGTTCATTTTATGAGCCTCAATGCCAGCCAAGAGCACAATGCCGATCCCATGGGTATCGTTTAGATTCCATCCCAGATCATCGCGATAATACAAGGAGGTAAACGAGTACCCCGAACCCCGGCATACCCCGTATATATTGCCTTTATAGTCAATCGACAAACGCGTCATACCTTCCCATCCTTTACGTACGGCCTCCAGATAAGGCTCAGGCTGTTCCAGCCAGCCCTCCCGAATACCACGGGCATAGGCGTAGATGAACATCGATGTACAGGAGGTCTCTTCATACGAATCCGGGCGGTTCAGCACCTGATGCCAAAGCCCATTTTCCCCTTGCAACGCTAAATAACCTTCACTTAAATCACGATAGAACTGTAATAGTTCCGACCGTTTCACATGATCATGTGGCAGGATGGATAACAATTCGGTTAATGAAAAGAGCACCCAGCCGTTACCCCGTCCCCACGGAATACCTGTCGCCCGACCTCGTACAAAATCATACACATGGGACATGATCTGTTGTTCAGGAAGATAGAGATACTTACGGAACATCAGGAACTGATTGACCGCATCATCCCAATACGCCCTATCTCCTGTCAACTGACCATAACGCATCAGAAAAGGTGTACTCATGTACAAGTCATCACACCACATCGTCTCCTGACGCATCTCTCCACTGCCGCGAACCCGGTAAAAGGCACCTTCCTCCAGACGCTCCTGCTCATCCGTAATGTATCCCGCAATCCGATCCGCGGTATCTCTTCCCCCACGAATATCGCCAAACTCCATCGCAGCAAGCAGCGTAGACCCAAACGAACCGCAATCATCCAGACTATCTATGGCAGACAGCTGATTATTGATCCCTGCCGCACCGTACCCTTCCCGATCCCACAGACCATAGCGGTCAAATGAAGTGCTCAGTTCAATATGTTTCCGCACATACTGAATGTAATCATCCCGTCCCAATTCCTGTCCCGTCTGGAGAAGTCCAAGCAGGGTAACGCCAAGCGGATAATTCCACTTTCCGTAATGTGTATTTTCCAGGTAAGGACGAACATGCGTATCAGGAAGATCTACCCGCCAATACACACCTTGTGCGCCATCATCAAAAACGGTATCGGTTCGCACGATGTCGGCGTGGGATGGTTCAGCATTGGGAGCAAACACACCTGTGTACAGCCAGGGGTCAGAACACCCCGCAACCGGATGAGGTGATTTCAGTCTCCAGCCTGTGGAACCCGAACGCTCGGCATCTTCCAACGTGAATCCCCATGATCCACCAAGTGCCTGGATTTCCCCTTTCGCGACCAGATATGAAGAACCATAACGGCGAGGAAGTTCAACGCGGAAGTTACCGCTGCTTCCAGCAGAGTATACTTCCGTACCATCCACATACAAGGTCAAAGCTCCATCATGACGGCCTTTTAAGATAATTGGCGTTGATCCTGGCAAGGTTACATCCAGTTTGGACCATGCGTAGGCAACAGCCGGTTGTTCCGTGCCGAAGATGCGGGCAAAAGAACCCACGCTCTGCTCCTCATCTGTCCACGCCTTGCGTGGATACCAGGTAAGGCCCGTCTCTTCTTCCGTCATGCCGTCACGAGGAAGAGATAATACAGGTTCGTCAACGGGTTCCGAATATAACCAGCCCTCCTGTCCCTGACGATCTGCCCCAGGAGTGAGGAAGTGGAGCGGGAAATTTTTGAATGAAGCTGTTCCGTAGATACCGCCGAATCCCACTTCTGTTTTTACAAAACACAGCAATACATCATTCCAGCCATAGTTAACGGAAATCGGAATCTGGGTTCTTCGCTCGGGAAATAACTCCTGCAACAACTCGGACTTGAATACCTCTTCACCATTCACATAGATCGTCACCGGACTATAACAGTTCAGGCCCGTATTTAACGTTGCATTCTGCTCGCTCCATAACTTGCCCCATACATACACGTACTGCCCTGCACGCACCTCTGCGCATTTCTCATGCAGATTCAGGTCGTAGCGATAGTCCCCTAACCTGCGGAAACCTCCCTGATGATAGGCTCTGAACAAAAATGAATGTTTCGGATGATCACCAATATAACGCTGAGCCACCGTAGTCAATATATCCGGAATTGAATCGTACACCTTGCCTGCAATCGCCTCGTTCTCATGAAAATAACGAATGATCGTCAGCTCCCTTCCTTATACCTTGATTCGTTCGCTTAGCCGCAATGTCTCTCCGCCCTGCACTTCAACAACCTGCTGATCCGCTGTGAACCAAACCGGGATGGCAGACGGATTATGGATGATGGATCGATCGGCCGAATACTCCAGTCGTTGTACGGCTTTCCAATAGGCGATCACTTCGATGTTCGTCGCGTACCAGATGTCGTTCCTGCCGCCAATCTGCTCACCGAACTGTTCGATGATCTCCCAGTTGTCGTTGTCATTGAACTCATAGCTGTGACCCCAGACGTAGAGTAATAGTGGCGTACCTGTTTTGGAATGTTGGATAAAACGTTCGGCATGCGCCGCCAAATCATGGTTATGATGGCAGGTCGGATGCCATTCAAGGGGTCGGTCTGGCAACGTGTATCTGCCATGTGATTCAACGGTACGAGCATAATCGATGCCAAGCCACTCCAGCTTTGTACTTAACGCACGGTCGTACCCTCCGTTGGGATAAGCCATGCCTCGTACCGGATAACCGACGAGCTGCTCCAATGCTTTTCGGTCTTCGATAATCTCTTCGGTCAATAGTTCATTCGGAACATAAGGCAGCGTAGGGTGAGTAACCGTGTGAACGGCTACTTCATGCCCCGTATACAGTTCAGCGACTTCCCCAGCCTCAATGCGGCCTGGATTACCCAAGGTACCCGAGTTCAGATTAAAGGTTCCCCGCAGACCATACCGATTACAGATCTCCACCAGTCTGCGATCATGCACCACTCCATCGTCATAACTGAGCGTTAACGCTTTCATCAGGCCGCCTGGATAGCGGTCAAACTGAATCCGATGTCCCATCCCTTACTTCCACTCCTTTATCCCAATTCTTCAACAGGTACATGACCTGCCTCCTGTAATCGATGATGTTCCGAATCAAAATACGTACCTTCCAGCAGGCCAATCAATGTGTTGGTTATCCGCACTTCAATGTCGTTATCCCCTGGACGAAGCCAGGAGGCTTCTCCCTTCCAGCGATACGGAGACCAGCATCGCACACCAAGACTATGTCCGTTCACCCTCACTTCCGTCACATCCTGCACCCGCCAATCGCTAAATTCCAGTTCAAACGTGGTCATATCTTCCCCTGGCTCATCCAGCCAGAACGTGCGTTTATAACTCATTTCCCCGGCAAAATGGGGATACAGCGGCTGCGGTTCAGGTCCGATGCGAAGGGCCGTATCCGACTCCCGTACAAGCGAAGCCATGCCTTCATGATGGAACTCCACGCCGAATCTACCTTGTAGATACAAGGGATCAACGATACCATCCTCATCTTTCGTTACCTGCACAATCGCCGTCATTTCGTTGAGACCGCTGTGCAGCAGCGCCGTAATATCACAAGCGATGTTATTGTGGTCGGTTATTTCGATTGGATCGAATTGTTCCTTTTCAAGCAGATGCCCATTAATCTCCATCGACCAATTGCCCGAAATCGCCGCTCTGTCCATGAATAACAGGCATGCAGGCAATGCCGTTCTTAGCTCAAATGTGGTCGTATATCGGCACTCGATCGGGTAAGCAACGGATGCCTTTTTCGGTGTGCCAAATACCTGATTAAACTGGACTGGCAGATGCTGCTGCTCCGATAATTCTGCCGCCTGATCAATAAACGGTTTCACAGTTACATGCTGACTCTCCAGAATCACACCATTAGCATTGGAAGCCTGAAGATGGAATTGTCCCATTCGCAAAATGTTAGATTGCACCGTTTCGAGTCGCCATGGCCCTTCCGAAGGAACTCTGATCTTACAGGCTTGATTTGCTCCTACCGAAACATCCGCTCCGAACGTCGATCCTGTTTTGTCTGCAACATCCACCTTCGTTGTTAATTCCTCTTCCTTCACAGGTTGTAAAGTAAGGCGTACAGCATGCGCTTCATAAGGCGCCAGCGTTAGTGAAATACAACATTCCCCGCCACTGCTCGTATACGGCAGTGCCTGAAGCTGTCCTGTCTCCAGATCGAGTCGTTCTGCCACGAGACAAGTGTTCTCTGCCAGCTCCGTTCCATCCCACAGCTGTCTGGCGACCAGCTTCAATTGACCCTTCAGGTCCTGACCCTCCTGATTGGTCAAAAAAACCATGTGCTCTCCAGCCGACAATTGACGGGTATGCATCAGCAGAGATGCACTTTCCTCCTCCATGATCCAACAGATGGGTTCGGGCAATACCTGATCGAGCAGGAGAGAGATCAGCTCCAGTGAAAAGTCATCTCCTTGGCCCGTTCCTGCGGGTAGAAAATAGGCATTCCCCTCACCCTGATGCCACATGGTTTCACGGTTATCGTGATCCGTTGTCACGTTACGGCCCCAGTACACCTCTTGCGGCTGCTCGCCTGCGCCAAAGAACTCGGCAGCTTCATATCCCTCTGGACTTCCCGGCTGAATCGCAATATGTGGAGGCATCCCAACAGAGATGACAGTTCCTCCCTGCCGAACGAATCGCTTCACCTGTTCCCAGGCCGCGGCCTCCAGATTCAGCATCGGTGGCAGAATCAGTACGTCATAACGGGCAACGCCGATCCGAATGATGCCATCCGTTAAGTCAGCTTCAGCCAACAATTCGGGATCAAGGTGATCATAGTCACGTCTGTTTTCGAGCAGATGGGTAGTAATCCGCATCCAGTCCTTCGTCAGGCGCTCCAGTTGCGCCCGTTCTAATTCGTCCTCGCCGCTATACTCAAATCCATGCAGCGGATTCCCCATCAGACTCCAGAATGTCGTCGTTGGGTCAAGCACGGCAATACGAATATCTGCTGCTCCGGTGCTCATGAGATAGCTCAAACGTCCGGTATAATCCCCCAACTGCCGGAAATGCTTCCAGTAGGGATTCTGTAAAAATTGAGATGGCGGTGCATCATGCTTTGCCAGCCCACCAATCGTATAGAAAAAGGCGTGAAAGTTATAAAAATTGGTACCCATGGCGGCCATGCGATCAATCATCCACTTGGCATCCTGTAGCGTCATCGACCAGCCTACACTGTGAAAACATTCAATCAGATTGCGGCTTCGGCCCAATTGCCGGGCAAGCGAACTGACCATCTTAGGATTGTCACGCATCTTTTGGCCGTATCGTTCCAGAATCCACGATAAGGATCGTCCGATTTTCTCATGTGCCGAATCACCACCTGGCATATGGCTGAATAACTGGGTGGTCATCCGTACACCAGGTACCTCAGCTGCGTACTGGATTCCTGCTTCCTCACACCAGTCATGCACCTGTTTGTGATAGGACTCCCGGAGAAGCAGATGCAGTGACTGGTAATAGTCATACCGAATCCGATGCGCGTCCGGAACATCGCCATATATCAGGGCCGGTAGCGAATCGATCAGACTGTAACCACAACGCTCGCTGAAATAACGGGGAAGCTGTTGGGACCAGGGGATACGGCCCAGCGGTGCAATCTCATCCGAGAACATACCTTTGATCACGCTTTCAAATTGATCTCCAACCGCTGACTTATAACGCTCATGTGTCAGTTCAATAAAACGACTCATCGCTTCCTTGTGGCAAGGATCAACAAAGTTGCCGTAATATTTGAAATCATCGATCTCTTTTTCCTGAAATATAATCAACTCCCAATCACCCGGGGGAACATCCCACAACAAGCGGAACGCTGTTCGGTAGGTGAAGAACCGCTTGCGGTTATACGATGTGAGTCCGGTCTCCTGATACACCTGATCGGTCTGGATATTGCCGATTTTGCTGCGCAAGTCAATGGATTCATGCCACAACCGTTTGCCCTGGTCATCTTTGGGAATCGCCTTGGCAACCAAGACTCGTCCCCATGGCAACTCCAGATCCACAGCTTCTCCGCCCTGAACCACCAACTGATGATGCACCAGCTGACGCTGCTTCGCTTCAGGGAAATCAAGGGTCACTTCCCCACCAGCCATGCCGCTTGGATATGGATATTCGTCATATAACCATACCTGCATGCCGTGAGCAGCCGCCGCTTCCACTGCAATCCGCACCTTATCAAACCACGCTTCCGACAGATAGGGAATTTGCAGTCCCTGACGTGGACAGATGAAGAATCCACCTACACCTTGCGCCGCCATCTCAGCCACTTGCCGCTTAACCTGTTCTTCTTCCATATCCCCGTTCCAGAACCAAAAGGGATGGACCCGGTACTGCGCCTCAGGATTGTCAAATGCATCCCCGTTCCACATATTGCCTTCCTCCCTGCCTGTTCAAGAGTGGTCGTCCAGCTTTACCAATAACGTTCATTTCAGTTCAAATAGGTTTGTTTTGTTTTGATTATACATCAAAAACCATATTCAGGAAGTCATATTTTCCAGAAAGTTGGATGGAATTTGGTTCGCGCATCTAGTCATTACAGCGATAAGAAAAAGCCCGGCTGTTTCCGCTACACTGAAAGCACGGCTGCCGGGCTCTGGCTTATACGACTACTTCAATGCAGCGTACAGTTCATTAACTTCTTTGACATAATCGTCTCCGCCGTTGTTCTTCCACAGAGCAACAGCATCTTCGAACCCTTTCTCATCAATCTGGCCTACGATATATTTGATCCGTGCATCGTTGATGATATTGTCCAGCTGTGGTCCTTTCTGAGCGTAAACATCAGAGATCAGCGGTTCGCCAGGATTGGCGATGACAATCTCTTCGTTGGCTTTCTGCACCTGTGCAACCTTTTCACGGACAGGTGTCTGTTGTACACGAAGCGTTCTGTCTTCTGGCACAAACATCAAAATCTGATTTAAACCCTGCAGGTCGCGCAGCGCCAGCTTGTCAGTGCTCGGTATGATGTAGTCTTCTTTTTTCTCGTATTGCTTGCCTTCCAGTCCGTTGTACAACAATGCCTGCAATTCCGGTTCATTCAGCTGATCCAGAAAGCTCAGTACCTTCTTCAGGTCTTCTTCCGTTTTGACACTGCTTTTGGAGATGGCAATCAAGCCGGAGTAGCCAGACGTTGGCATATCACGCAGTCCCTTTGGACCTTCCATCGCTTGCAACACATCTACGCGTCCTGTCGCATTCGGGTCTTTATCGAGTATTTTCTGATCCATGCGCTGGGCATTATCTGCTACATCCACCATGACACCGGCTTGCCCATTCACAAATGGATCAGGCAGTTTCGTTGCATCCATCACCGCAAAATCCTTGTTGACCAGACCCTCGCTATAGATTTGCCGGAAAAATTTCAGGGCTTCCATGTATTCTGGTGTCTCATGCGCCGGGATCAGACCTCCACTGCCATCATCTCCCCATTTGTTGGGCGCACCAAACCATACCTGCATGTTATCCCACGGGCCCGTGAATTTGCTGGCAACCAGACCGTACGTATCATCCTTGCCGTTACCGTCCGGATCATCCTTCGTGAACGCTTTCAACACATTGTAAAATTCATCAATCGTCTTTGGCTCTTCCAGCCCCAGATTCTCAAGCCAATCTTTGCGGATTGTGACCCCATTACGTCCCAGGGCGCGCGCCCGGTAGATGCCATAGGTTTTGCCATCGATTGACGCATTGTTGGTGATGATTTCATTCATTTGACTCAGATTCGGATAATCTTTCAGATAAGGACCCAACTCCCAGAAAGCCCCGGTTCGGGCCGCATTGATAAAACTTGGAGACTTCCCTAAGACCACCATAATCTGAGGAAGCTTTCCCGAGGCCAGTGTGATGTTGAATTTGTCTTCGTACGAGCTGCTCGGCACCCACTGCAAGTTCACATCCACCTTGGTCAATTCCTCAAGCTTCTGGATGACCGGGCTGTTCTCCGGCGGATTCTCCGCTTCGAAGTTCGGAAGCATAATGGTAATTTCGTCGGTTCCACCCGCAGCGGTTCCTGAACCTGCTTTGTCCGTGGAGCATGCTCCCAGAACTGTACTCAATACCAGTGACGCAGAGAGTAACAGTGCACCTTTTTTGAATCCCGTTTTTTGTCCCATACGTTCTCCCCCTTGGCTTTAACCTTTGATTGAACCTAACATGACACCTTTGGCAAAATGCTTCTGCAAAAACGGATACACCAGCAAAATCGGAATGGTACCTACAACGATCACCGCCATTTTAATCGACTGCTCTGGTGGCTGTACAAAATTGGGGTCCATGTTAGCCATATCTCCGACACTGGCTTGCGAGAGTAACACAATCTGTCTCAGCATGACTTGTAGCGGCCATTTGTCACTGTCGGAAATGTACAGAAGTGCCGAGAAAAAGTTGTTCCAGTGTCCTACGGCGTAGAACAAGGCAAACGTGGCAATGACCGGTTTGGATAAAGGCAGAACAATTCGCCACAGCACGCCTAGATCCGAACAGCCGTCGATGCGGGCCGCTTCCTCCAGCCCGGGCGGCATTTGCTGAAAAAAGTTTTTGACAACGATTAAGTTAAAAGCGCTGATCGCGCCAGGAAGCATAAGAGCCCAGTAAGAATCGAGCAGTCCCAGTCCACGAATGACGAGATACGTTGGAATCATGCCACCACCAAATAACATCGAGAAAATCACCATGTTCATCATGACGTTACGGCCCCAGAAGTCACTTCTGGATAGTGGATAGGCCATCGTTAATGTGAAGAACAGATTGACCAGTGTACCTGCCACCGTGATGAAAATGGAAACACCAATACTGCGAAAGATCGTGGACGAGGAGAAGATATACTCATACGCGCTGAAGGAAAACACCTTCGGAATGAGGAAAAAACTGCGTTCGGTGATCTCGGCTTCCGTTGCGAAAGAATTCCCTATAATATACAGGAACGGAAGGACGGTTAATATGCCCAGAATCCCCAGCATGACGTAATTGAAGATATCAAATACCTTGCCGGCAGGGCTGTTGTATAGACGGCTGTTCATGGGCTCTCCTCCTTAATAAATTCCGGGATGGCCGAATTTTTTCGCAAGTTTATTACTGCCAAGCACCAGGATAATCCCCACCACAGACTTGAATAGTCCAACAGCGGTACTGTAACTGAACGCACCTTGCGTAATCCCCACCGTATACACATACGTATCAAATACATCTGCCACATCGCGGTTGAGGGAGTTGGTCATCAGATAGATCTGCTCAAATCCGGTATCGAGGAAGTTCCCCAGTCTGAGAATGAGCAAAATGACTATGGTCGTACGAATGGCTGGAAGTGTGATATGCCACATCCGCCGTAACCGTCCTGCACCATCGACAATGGAGGCTTCATATTGTTCCGTATCGACACCTGCAAGGGCAGCAAGGAAAATGATCGTGCCCCATCCCATCTCCTTCCACATCATCTGCACAATAATGAGCGGACGGAACGAACCTGGACTGGAGAGTACATCAATGGGCTTGCCTGTAATCCAGGCGATCAGGTCGTATAACACCCCGCCTTGGGGGGTCAGGAACACATACGTGATACTGGCGATAATCACCATGGATACAAAATGGGGTACATAAACCAGCGTTTGAATCGTTCTTTTGAAGAAAGCGACTCGAATTTCATTTAATAACAATGCGATAATGATCGGTGCCGGGAAAAAGAAGATAAGATCATACAGGGCAAGGACCAATGTATTGCGTAATAGTCGGAAGAAGTCCGGGTTGGAGAAAAAGTTCGTAAAGTTCTCTAACCCCACCCAGTTACTCTCCCGGATGCCCAGGAAAGGCTGGTAGTCCTGAAAGGCAATGACGATCCCCCACATGGGCAAGTATTTAAAGATGACAAAGTACAAAAAGCCGGGAAGCACAAGCACATATAACCATTTGTTTCGTTTGATCTGCCTTTTCCAATTAGACTCTCGTCTCATGGGCCTTGTGGCCCTATCCGCTTGGGTGGTTGCAGTGCCGTTGGTATTCCAGTCCGTCTTCCCGTTCATCATGTCTCCCCTTTCTCAACGATGTAAGCGTTATCAAATAACCTAAGACTCAGACTATACAGCCGATCTTTTTCCGGCAACCTTCATTTTTTGCATTGCTCCGGCTCATTGGCCGAAAAGCCCGCTATAACGCCATTCCCAGAAGAAATTGAACATAACGTAGCAGGTAGAATTGCACATTTTTGCGGGTTTATCCTTCTTTGTATCACGGTAAAAAAAAGAAAAAACCGACATCCGTTAAAGCTGAATGCCGGTCTGAAATGACAAAGATATAAAAGGTTATTGTCCAAACCATTGATCGCGATACTGACTCGGGGTAACTCCCTCCTGTTTCTTGAAGATCCGATTAAAATAACTGTGCTGATATCCCACAGCCGCCGCAACATCATTAATTTTCATCGTTGTCTCACGTAACAATTGCTTCGCCGCATCCATTCTCACACGTGTCAGATAATCAATAAAATTAATGCCTGAAACCTGTTTGAAAGCCTTACTCAGTGCATAGGGTGTCATCTGCTCCTCGTCAGCACAGTTTTCCAGCGAAATGTCGCTGCGGTAATGCGTATCGATGTACAACATCGTTCGTTCCACCACCAGTTTCAGCGGTTCCTGCGATCGTACCCCAACCTCTTGTATATACGGTATGAATACCTCATTCATCATCCATTGTCTCATCTGTACAGGTTCACGAATACCGGATAGTTGCTCATACATGTTGTAACCACCAAACAGCTTATAAGGTGTGACACCCGTTTGCAGCATCATGTGCTGAATACTGCCGAGCAATTGAAGCATCATCTGTTGCACCTGAAATTCGGTACTGCCCGTCCGCGTAATCTCACTCATGAATTGTTCCAGCACACGTTCTGCTTCGGCTTGTTTGCCCAGCCTTACCGCCTGTAACAACTCCCGTTCCAGCCCAAGTGGATAGGAAGCTGCTTCATTTCTGCGGAAACACGCCTCATCCTCCAGATCGAGAATCTGACTACCTTCCTCCACACTGCGGTAAGCCACGGCCTGTTCCATCTCGACAAATCGTCCGGGCAGTTCCTGTAGTGAAGCTGCTGGGCGACTGACCATCAAGGTCACCTTCATTTTGAGCGTACGTCCAATGACCTCCACCAGTTCCTGTCCCCATAACAGCGCTTGTGATTTCACAGGTTCGTCCTGGGGAGCGATCACAAGCATGGCGGAAGACAAGTCATGAAAGTTCATGACACTGATCTGCCTGAAATAATTTTTCGCCACTTCCTGAGTGATATTCACTGCTGCAAAGGTGACTAATCCCGTGTCCTGGCTCCCAAATCTGCCTTGCAGTTGCTCGTACCCCGTAAAATACATCTGCACCAGCAAATACTGCTGGCCCTCCAGCTCAAATCCAAGATGACGCATGCGCTGCTGGAGATCCTGCTCGTTATAGGCATATAGATGCCCCTGTACAAGTTGTAGGACAAAGCTGTCGCGCAGATGGGGAAGCTGCTCCTGCAACTGGCGATGTGCCGTAACACTGCGGGAGGTCAGTTCGTTCCACTGTTGCTCCAGCAGCTCAAACTCATCCAGCTTGGCATCCGTTGGTGTTGTTTCGTTTCTGCCAGGCGTAAGCAGATGCAGCATCCGCGCTACAGGCGAATAGATGCGGCGTGAAGCAAACCAGGATAACAATAATCCCAGGATGAGACTGCCTATACTGGCAATGACGATGATTTTGGACACCAGTTTAACTGGCGAAGTGACTGATGTCAAAGGTGCTGCGGAGACGTAAGTCCAGTCTGAATCGATCCGACTCAATGAACCGTATGAGACAGAATAGGTCTGATCCTCATATCGGAACAGGAATGAGCGGCTGCCCGCATGCAGGGCTACTTCTTCTTTTAGCTGCTGCTCAAAAGCAGAAGTCTCTCCCGCCGTTCCCGGATTTCCGGTAACCAGTGTGTTACCTTCCTGATCCATGAGGAACGTTAAACCTTCGTCATAAGGAGTAAGCGTTTTCAATAAACTGGCAACTTTCTCGTTATCCAGCGTGATGATCAGTGCACCAAACGGATTAATGCTCTCGCCTGGTATCTTATGTACTAGAACAAGTGCATTGCCTGCATCCGTATGCAGTGGACTATCGTTGGTCGATGTTGCGGTATCACTGTTGATGCTGGAAACCCAGTCTGTCCAGTACACGTGGTTCCCCATGGAAAGGTATCGATCATAGGCTTGTACTTTGGCTTCATCGTTCAATTCGGTATAATCCCGATTAAACAAGATTGGCTTTGGTTCCTGCAAATACAGCTGTGCTGACTTGATCAGTGGATGGGAACCTTGTAATACGTATAAGGTAGTCACAATCTCCTGCGTTTCATTGAAATAATATACAAAATCCAGCGTTCGCAAAGCATTGCCAAACCTCGGTTCAAAAGCCCAATGGGATAAGTTCATCTCCAGATAAGCCAGCTGGTCATCCACATTGCGTGCCCGGTTCTCGATCTGGTTCTGATGCATCTGATTGAACTCGGTTTCCATCCGGCCAACAACCTGTTGATACATGACGATACCTGTGATTAGTCCGGGAATGCTGGCAATGAGTAAAATAAGCATCAGGCTGTTTCGATAAAATCGTCCTTTATGCCTTCCAGCCTTCAGATCGGATAATCGCTTGAATCTGCCAAATATTCGATCGCTCCTAGTCGGTTCCATCGCTGCTCACCTGCCTGCTTGCATCGGGTCTGACTGTCATGGAAACTTCCTCAACTCCCCTGAGAATATATGGATGAAATCCTTTTCTTGTATTATACGCACAATCCTCAGGTGAATGAAACGATCTGTAACCGATCATTTTTTTAACCAATGTTTTATTAACATGACAAAATGGATTACAATGAGATAAAGCAAACATGAAGGAGGCCTTTTTAATGAAAGAACAGACTTATTTTGAACAAAATAGAGAAAAACACCTGGCAGAACTGAATGAATGGTTGTCCATTCCAAGTATTTCCGCCATTTCCGAGCATAAAGAGGATGTTAATCGTGCAGCACAATGGGCAGCAGATGCGCTCACACGTGCAGGCATGGAAAACGTAGAGGTCATTCAAACGGCTGGACATCCGATTGTTTATGCAGATCACCTGCATGCACCCGGCAAACCGACAGCGCTGATCTATGGACACTATGATGTACAACCAGTTGATCCGCTTAACCTGTGGGAGACACCTCCTTTTGAACCTACCGTTCGTGATGGGAAGCTGTTCGCCCGTGGTGCGACGGATGACAAAGGACAGATTTTCCTACATATCAAGGCAGTAGAAGCCATTCTCGCCGAAAACAAAGAACTTCCGGTTAACATCAAGTTCTGCATCGAAGGCGAAGAGGAAATCTCCAGCCCGAACTTGCCCATCTATCTGAATGAACATACAGACAAGCTGCGTGCAGACATGGTACTGATCTCGGATACGTCCCTGCTTGAAAAAGGTAAACCGGCGATCTCCACTGGCCTGCGCGGCCTCTGCTCGCTTCACGTAGATCTGAACACAGCCAATACCGACTTGCACTCCGGTTCATTTGGTGGTGGTGTACCTAACGCACTGCACGCACTCGTATCCCTGCTCGCTTCGTTGCATGATGAGCAAGGCCGTGTGAGTGTAGATGGTTTCTACGACGGCGTTCTGCCACTATCTCCTGAGATGAGAGAAGAATTTGTGAAACAGGGCTTCAATGAAGAACAACTTCGTCAAGACCTCGGATTGGAGCAATTGTACGGCGAAGAAGGTTACTCGTTCGTGGAACGTGTTGGCGCTCGTCCAACATTGGAACTGAACGGCGTATGGGGTGGTTTCCAGGGCGAAGGCAGCAAAACGGTTATTCCGAAGGAAGCTCATGCCAAAATCACCTGCCGCCTCGTTGCGGATCAAGATCCACAACATGTATTGGATCGTATTGAAGCACATCTGCGCGCTAACGTTCAACCGGGTGCAACATTGCATGTGAAACAGATTGAAAAAGCTTTTGCTTTCAACACCGATCCTTCCAATCCAATTCTGCAAAAAGCGGCAGATGCGTATGAGCACGTGTATGGCGTTCGTGCCCTCTTTACCAAAGATGGCGGCTCCATTCCGATTGTTGAGAAACTCTCACGTGTACTCGAAATCCCTGCTGTTATGATGGGCTTTGGCTTGCCGGATGAGAACTTGCATGCTCCGAACGAGCACTTCAACCTGGAGAACTTTGATAAAGGGTTGTTGACGATTGTTCAGTTTTTGAAGAGTTTGTAATAGTTAAAAAATACTCTTACACGGAGGTCACTACGCGGGGAGAATAAGCTTCCGATCGCTGTTATCCCCCGATTTCTTTGATCCCCTTTTCTAAAGGGAGAAATTCGGGTGATAAAGGCGAACGCTCCGCTTCTTCAGCTTTTTTCTCCCCTCTCCGTTAACGTGTAAATTATTTATTCAACTTCATAAAGAATAGGGGCAGATAGATATTACAAAAACGGTGGCCTACAGGTCATCGTTTTTGTTTGAATCGATTTCGTCCCCTTCACTACGTTGCAGCTTCTCGCATGACTGATTTTAGGATTGAGCCTAACTATTGAATGGTTAGTATAATGGGGAGAACAAAAGGACGGCCTTCGGGTCGTCTTTTTTGTTATTTATTTTATTTCTTTGTTTCTTTTTTCTTTGTTTTTTGTTTCTTTGGTTCTTTGGTTTTTTGGTTCTTTGGTTTTTTGGTTCTTTGGTTCTTTGGTGAAATTGTAGTTTTTTTCATGGCTGCTTTTTATGAATGGAGACGATGCAGACTTACTTTTAAATGGATTAGTGTATTAGAGATAAAAACATGGTGACCTTATTAGGCCGTTTCTTTGGATTTTGTCTTGATCGTTACGTTGTAGCTTTAGCGCGGCTGCTTCGAAGGATTGGGTCTCACTTTGATGGGTTAGTGTGATAGATTACCTTAACGATGGGCTGCTGAACACTTTTTAGATTTTTTCGTTTTTTTCGTTTTTTTCTCAATAACTTCGTTATCGTTGTTCCTATGACTGATTTTATAGACGAGGTCTCTCTTTTAATGGTTTAGTGTATTGGAGATAACTTACGAGACCTTATCGGCGGTTTTTTTAGATTAATTACGTCTCCTCACTAGGTTTCAGGCTTTTACCATGGTTGCTCTTTATTGTGACTGGTTTTAGACGACGGCTAACTTTTAAGGGATTGTGATAGAGACAATACAAGTGGCCTTTAGGAGTTTATTTGAAGCGATTGATATTCAATATTTAGGATGCACCCTTATGGAGTATGATGTGGATCGGGTAACGGATATTGTTGATGGCTACAGAGGTATTTGTGGATGGAGGATCTTGCAGGATTCCTGCGTTTTGATCTGCTTATGTTAAGCGACTTCGGCGCGGGGCTTTTGCCATGAGTGTTTACCTGCTGTTGTGCCCCCGCAAGCTAATCCAAAATGATGAGGTGAATGTTGTGTCTGCTTCTCACCTAACCAAACATGCGTTGGCTCACTCGCTTAAATCACTGATGGAGCATACTCCACTGAACAAGATTACGGTCAAACATCTGGTTGACCATTGCGGCGTGAACCGGCAAACCTTTTATTATCATTTTCAGGATATTTACGCGCTGCTTGGGTGGATCTATCAGACTGAAGCGGTGGAGGGCCTTACGGAGTACCGAAGCTACAGTACATGGACGGACGGATTCCATAAAATCTTTTGTTACATCGAGAACAACAAAACGTTCTGCTGCAACACACTCGACTCGCTCGGGCGTACCCACTTGGACACATACCTCTATGAAGTAACCCATGATCTGATCATGGGTGTTATTGATGAACTCGCCTGCGGGATTAAGGTCCGCAGTGAGGACAAAGAGTTCGTCGCCAACTTCTATACCTTGGCCTTCACGGGGCTGATCATCCAATGGATGAGGGGCGACATGCGAGAACCTCCCAAACATATTATCGAGAAGCTCAGTGAGCTGATCGAAGGCAGTGTCCTGAGGGCACTGCACAGGTATGAGAATAAGCTGCCATCCACTTAAGGATGCGCGGCTTTTTTTCATATGTGATCTAAGCCTAGGTTTTAGACACTTTTCCAAAAGTGACCAAAAATTAGACACTCCCGTTCTTTTGATCATACCTTACGGGACCTGCAAAGTTTACATTAGGGATGTGATTACAGAACCTTTTGGAGGCGAATGATCGTGAAGAAAGATTACGGTAATAAACAGGTCTATTTTGTAGGGGGCGGCATTGCATCTTTGGCGGGTGCAGCTTATCTGGTCAGAGATTGTGGCTTTCCTGGAGAACACATTCACATTATCGAAGAAATGCCAATTCTCGGTGGCAGCAATGACGGTGCTGGTAATCCCGATCAAGGTTATATCATCCGCGGCGGGCGAATGCTCAATGACGAGGCCTATGAGAATCTGTGGGAGCTGCTGGCTTCCATCCCTTCCATCGACCGTCCGGGCATATCTGTCCGACAGGAAATTACCGAATTTGACGATGCCAATCCCACACATTCCAATGCACGGCTCATCAACCGTGACGGGAAGGTTGAAGATGTGCTCTCGATGGGCTTTGATATGGCGGACCGTCTGGCGATGGGTAAACTGATTATTACTCCTGAAGACACGCTGGGTAAACTGCGCATCAACGACTGGTTTGGTCCTCATTTTTTCAAAACAAACTTCTGGTATATGTGGGCGACCACCTTTGCATTCCAACCTTGGCATAGCGCCGTGGAATTCAAAAGATACATGCTTCGCTTTTTTCACGAATTCCCGAGAATTCAGACGCTGGAAGGTGTTACCCGCACACCGTTCAACCAGTATGACTCGATCATCCTGCCACTGCATAAATATTTGGAACCGTTTGGCGTAGATTTCACGCTGAAATGCACGGTTACTGATCTGGATTTCAAAGACGGCGACGGCATTACGGTAAGTCGGATGCATGTGCGACGCAACGGTGCCGAGGAGATTATCGACATCAATGAAGGCGATCTGGTCATTGTCACAAACGGTTCGATGACCGAAGGGGCCGATATCGGCTCCATGACCTCCGCACCGAAACTGAACGGCAAGGGCAGCTCATGGAAGCTGTGGGAGAACATTGCCGCAAAGAAACCGATGCTGGGCAACCCTTCTTCTTTTAATGATCATGTGGATGAGTCCAAATGGGAATCGTTTACGGTCACCTTCCAGGATTCGGTCTTCTTTGATCTGATGGAGAAATTCACACGCAACCGGGCAGGTACCGGCGCTCTGGTTACTTTCAAGGATTCCAGCTGGTTCATGTCTGTTGTTCTAGCCTTTCAACCGCACTTCCGCGGTCAGCCGGAGCATGTAAAAGTATTCTGGGGATACGGATTATATCCGGATAACGTGGGCGATTACGTGAAGAAAAGAATGTGCGACTGTACCGGGGAAGAGATTATGCAGGAGTTGATTGGACATCTTCATTTCCAGGAACATCAAGAGGAGATCATGGCGACCGCCAACTGCATTCCATGCATGATGCCTTACATTACAGCCCAATTCATGCCTAGACTGAACAGCGACAGACCAAAGGTTGTGCCTGAAGGCTCCACCAACCTGGCCTTTATCAGCCAATTCTGCGAGATTCCCGATGACGTGGTATTCACCGAAGAATATTCAGTCCGGGCAGCACGGATCGCCGTCTACACCTTGCTTGGAGAGAACCGTCCAATTGAGCCGATCAACAAGTATCAGTATGATGTTCGGACGCTGTTCAGCAGTTTTGTGACTTCGTTTAGATAATTGCTTATATAGAGAATGTGTGTTGTTGAATTGTATAAAGCAAATAGAGAGAGTTCCGTCAGCTATGACAGGACTCTCTCTTTCGTTTACTCGTTTACTATCTAAGCCCGACACATAACCTTACTCGAGATTGCCAACTGTCGTCTAAAGAACCTGACAAGCCTTATTACTTGAAATATCGCAGGTTTGAAAATCTAACGAATCGTAGACATCTTATTTACGCTGCAGACATGTTTAAGTACCGAAATATCGCTAAATTGCATTAAATAGCGTGTCTGAGATTCGTTACATTTTCTATCACTGCCAAATCATTGGAATAAGGCTTCACAGATTCGTTAGCGCTACGTGGCCTACGGAGAAAACTACTTATGAGAATGGAATCGTAGTGAAATGTTATTGTCGAATCCTAGTCTATTCTTCCTTGAAACTTAACTTATTACTCTTCCATGTTACTCACGTATACTCTTGTGGTTGTTCATGGTGTTACTCTTCATTTTTGCGTTGTTACTCATCGCTTATGAGAGCCACATATTATACTCTACTCTTCCTACTCACGCCGCTTATTACAGCCTACATATCACACTTCACTTATGTGCGGAATGTTGTGAACTTCAGCATGTGCACAAGCTTGGATAAATGTGCGATCTCCTGCTGGACTCCAGAGGTGTCCGTACCTATCATTGCCTGGTTTGCCCGCAGCGTTCTGCGTGTGTTCAGCATACCTTCGATCAGTTTCATGACCGTGTTGCGTCCACGATGATCGACAATCATATACTTTTTGCGTGCATCCAGCTCTACCCATACGATGTTGCTGAATGATGTAAACAGATGCCTGCGGTACAGCTCCATATCGGTCTCATTGTAATGCTCGCCATAAAAGGCATAATATCCGTGTATGTGCAACTTCTCCGCCAACACTGTGATGAACGGATCATGTTCGAGCATAGCGTTACGTTCCATGTTTCACGCCTCCGTTATGCGTGATCCGCAGATCCCGTCTTTTTGAGATCTATTTTAACATATTGCGCAAGGTGTTGCCTCTCCACAAATACTCCACGCTACAACTTACTCGCCAATCCGTCTGCCCTTCACCCATACACCCTCAATATCCAGCTCCGCATTCAGCAAAACAATATCTGCCTGCTTACCTTGAGCCAAGGAACCTGTCCGGTGTTCAATGCCGAGCAGGCGTGCCGGAGTCAGACTTGCTGCACGTGATGCAGCGTTCAGACTCAGACCCACTTCCTGAACCAGATAACAGAAACCGCGAATCATCGTCAGTGTACTTCCCGCCAATGCGCCGCCTTCCTTCAGTCTGGCTTCGCCATGCTTCACGATTACGGGCAGGTCACCGATCTTGTATTCCCCATCATCCAGTCCCGCAGCAGACATGGCATCTGTAATCAACACGAGTTGATCGTTATGTTGCTTCAATTGAGCGAGGATTGATATCGCCGCAGGGTGCACATGAATGCCGTCAGCAATCACCTCAGCACTGATACGTGGATCACTCAGCACGGCTCCGGCAGCTCCCGGTAGCCGGTGATGTAGCGGTGTCATGGCATTAAACGTATGTACCGCATGATGAAGTCCTGCTTCCACTGCCCGCTCCACCTCTTCATAGGTCGCATCCGTGTGGCCGAGTGCCGCTGTAATCCGCTGTTCTCGCAGCCACGTGATGACTTCCAGTGCGCCTTCACGTTCCGGTGCCAACGTAACTTGACGGATAAGGCCGGGATATTGCTTCTCCCATGCTTCAAGCCAGGATACATCAGGCAGCATGATATGTTCCGGATTTTGCGCACCAGGCCATTTCGGACTGAAGAACGGACCTTCCAGGTGCACACCCTCAAGTTGTGCATATGGCATTTCACTCGAACGGTAGCGTTCCACTTCAGCAAGTACGCTATCCAGTCGCTCTTTTGGAGCCGTCATGGAAGTCGCAAGCATCGCTGTTGTGCCCTGCGTACTATGGAAAGAAGTGATCTTGTCCAACACCTCAGGGCTTGCGTCCATAAAGTCTTCTCCATTCCCACCATGCACATGGATATCAATGAATCCAGGCACAATGAGGCCGCGTTCCGGTACAGACAGCGGCAAAGCCTCTCGCCGAATCTGTTCAGGAAGACCTTCCGGTATCCCAACATAAAGGATTTCCCCATCCCTCCAGGCTATTACACCGTCTTCCAACATTTCATCTGCAAGGAGCAACTTGCCCCGAAGAAGAGAAATATTTTCATCACGCTGTCTCCCAGGTTCATGGCTATTCGCTCCGGTCATCTCACCAGCCTCCCTGCCGCACGGTCCAGCAATACCACCACATTTGGATGACATTGCAAAAGCGATGCAGGACAGGCCGTTGTGATTGGGCCCATGAACGCTTCGCGAATAATCTCGGCTTTTTCCTCGCCACGGGCAATGAGCAGAATTTGTTTGGCTTTCAAAATGGTACCGACACCCATCGTAATCGCTTGAGCCGGAACTTCATCAATGCTGTCAAAGAAACGTGCGTTTGCCTTTCGCGTCTCGTCTTTCAGATCCACGACATGTGTTCGTCCTGTAAGTTCAGTTCCCGGTTCATTGAAGCCAATATGACCATTATGTCCAATGCCAAGCAGTTGCAGATCTACAGGTCCACGATCGTCCAGCCGTTGTTCATAGGAATTACATTCCTGTTCCAGATCGGCAGCCTGACCATCAGGCACTTGCGTTCTAGCAATATCTATATCGATATGTTTGAATAATTGTTCGTTCATGAAACTGCGGTAACTCTCGTGATGTTCTGTTGGAAGTCCAACATACTCATCGAGATTAAAAGAAGAAGCCTGTGAGAAGCTGACAAGCCCCTTCTGGTACAACGTGATAAGCTGTTTATATATGCCCACAGGAGAACTTCCTGTCGCAAGCCCCAATACAGCCCGTGGTTTGGTCTGCAACAAGCTGGCAATGAGGCCAGCACCCGTGGCGTTTAAATCTTCTTCATTTTCAAAAATTCGTATATTCATCTTCATCTGTCAGGCACCTCCGTTGTGTTGGAATCGATAAGACTGCACGTTGTGATAGGATTGTTCCAGTCTGGGGATAAAACGGTCGAAGTCGGCACTTACCATGCCTGTGAACAAAATATCGACCACATGCAGCAGTGCAATACGTGAAGCCATATCTCCGCGCCTCATGCCTTCTTCCAAGGAAGAGGTGAACAGTGGGATATCCGATACCGTTGCGAGTGTGTTACTTCCGTAGGAGGTCAGTGAGATCGTAGAAGCTCCGGCCTCTTTGGCACAATGCAGGGCATCGATGGTCTCTGGTGTTTCGCCTGAATAGGATACGGCCATCGCCACATCTCCCTCGGCGAGCGAAGATGCGGATGTAATCTGCATATGTGAGTCGGAAAAAGCTGTACAGCTCTTGCCAATCCGCACCAGTTTCTGATAGAAATCCTGTGTAACAATCGATGAGGTAGCTACACCGTACAGATCGATGCGGCGAGCCTGACACAATAATTGCACTGCCTGCTCCAATCTGCCCAAATCCAGCAAGCGGGTGGTATCTGCAATCGACGCGAGGTGGTTGGCTTCGATAGCTTCAACAATTTTGGATAGGGAATTGCCCGCTACAATATCCTGATACGCCGTTTCATCAGATGCGTGGGACAATTCTGCGGCAAGTTTCATTTTGAAATCGGGAAAACCTTTGAAATGAAACGACTTGCAAAAGCGGGTCACCGTCGCCGCACTTGTGCCACTCTGCTCTGCCAGATGACTAATCGTCCAACCTGGAATATCCGAGGGAGATTGCATAATGACTTCGGCAATACGTCGCTCCTGAGACGGAAGGTTATTCAGTTCTTGCTGCAACGCACGTAATATGGCTGCCATGAGGTCCTCACTTTATGAAAATTATTTTTATTTATTTCTAATAAATTAAGAAAATCATTTTTATAACTTCATTTTAATCAAGACGATCCTGCAAATCAAGAGGAATTTCACATGAGTTTTGCATTCATGCTGAACGTGTGGGTAGACCCTCGTCTCCTTGCTCCAAATAGTGGATATCCTTTATATTGAGAATCGAGAGGGGTGCAATTCTAATGAATCGAAGACAACGGGAAAAGCTCATTCCTTCCATCTGGATTATGGCTTCCAAACAAACAGAAGGACACGCCTATTATGCCCTCTATGCTATCGACTGGAAACGCGGAGGTCGGTTGAGTTGGGAAGGTTGGAATCAGCTCGAAGACTTGCTACAATTTCATATTCCGATCAAACGAAAAGCCGGAGGAAGGAAATCCGCTTCCCAACCTGCCGCAAAAATTGCGAAAATAGCGCTCCATCTTCATCTGAACGAAGCACAATTTGAGGAATTGGAGCAGCTCTTTTATCAGCCATTTTCGAAGAAAAAATGGAGGATTTTCCTTCAAATGAATAGGAATCAATAAGTGTATGGATTCGTTTGTTTCATTTTTTCACGCAAAAACAAAAAAGCCTCTTCCTTCTTTAGTTTAGTTAAAGAATAGGAAAGACTTTCGCGGTACTAAGATTCAATTCGTTCTAATTAATGTCATCATATCGTTTTAAGAATTTGCTGGCTAAGCCGGGTACAGTCATTTGATGGACCGATTGATTTTCAATTTCCTCCGCCAGATCATCATCTGTGAGAGAAACGAAAAACGTAATGTCTGCTTTGGTTTGTCCATATCGGGCGAAAACGTCATCTGCTGTCTCATTCACAACTTTGACGATGATTCGAATGATCTCATCCTTATACTTCTGGACATCTTCTGTTGCATACAACAATCGACTGATGTGGTTAAAGTGCGTATCCTCGCCATATTGATATTCGGAGCAGCCCCATCTGTAATAGATTTCGTCCTCCTCGCTGTCGCACAACCCCTGTTCCTTCATATTGGTAATATGCCTAGCCAGGGATTCCTCTGTATTTACCGCCATGAACAGCGTTACCCAATCACTGTCTGTTCCAAAGGCACAAGCATATACTTTCTCGTGCTCTACCTTAGCCAGCGTTTGTTCCAGATCAGGAAGAAACCCCGCTCGAAATTGATTTTCAAATTCACTTAAAAAGTGGTCCACACAGCTCATCCTTTCATTTTCAATGCAGTTTAAGATTCAAATGTTTTTCAAACCATTGATTCGGGCCGAAACGGTTAACGAGATATTCATATCCCCGCCCTGTTGCTATGTAGGTCTCTCGATAACTACAAGGTACCACATAATCGCAATTAACGTGCTTACTTCCTACACCCTTAAACGACTATGCTATAATAAAAATACGACTAACCAAGTGAGGTGACACCGATGAAATGGGGAGAGATTATTGAATTACACCCAGATCGTTTTGTGCTTGTGGAAGCAATCAAGGCAAGCTCCAGCAACCGTGTCCGTCAACTAGAGGATATAGCTGTTATTCAAAACTATGATAATCCTCAAGAAGCCTGGAGCGGTTACAAAGAACTGCACAAGCTCCATCCGACACGCGAGTTATATGTCTTTCATACGAGCAGAAGCGATGTTGAGGTTGTAGAGGAATTTTTCTCAGGAACCTCATGCAAAGTCGACTTTGAATTAATGGATGTTCAATTTTCAACATAAGCCATGTAATGATAACCTTTGGATGGTTGCGTTGCGTGGCTTATTTTTATACACCATGGATGGGTGACTTAATCCCTGAACAGCGGATCATCTGATGTAATAAACTATAAATCAGTAGCAAAAAAGCCTTGCCCCATTCTTCATGACAAAGAATAGAGAAAGGCTTTCATGCTGCTACTTAATCCTAACTGTAATTCGCAACTAAATCTTCAGTTCTCCAAGCTTAATCAGCTCGACAACTGCCTGCGAACGACCCTTAACATTGAGTTTCTGCATCACATTCGAAATATGGTTACGCACCGTTTTCTCGCTGATGAATAACTGCCCTGCGATGTCACGCGTTGTTTTGTCTTGAACCAGTAATTCGAATACTTCGCGTTCACGGTGGGTCAACAAAAATTTGCTTTTATGATCGATACCCTTCAATGTTCACCCCTCCTTGCTCGGGTTGTGTTGGTGTAACAAGGTTAAGGGGATACAGTCAACTCATCTTATGTCAGGTCAAGGGCGTTGGTTCAGTTTTATAAGAAAAATGGGCAGTAATTTGCATACATCGCTCTAAAATAGTTGGTGCATAGTTCAAAAAATTATGTATTAATCAGTTATTGTTCTTCCAAGCCCTTTCGGTATAACTCCAACGCTTAAAAAACTCTTTCTCATCAATTATTGAATGATAAACAGGTTCAAGAAAAGAAACAAGAGCATCCATCACATCCTGAAATGCAAGTTGTTCTTCAACCCCTAAACGACGCAGAAAAGCCTGCCACTGTTTTGTCCGACCTTCATTTTCAGCAAATTCTTCATGAAACAGAGGATGCTCTTTTTCAAATATTGTGCCCCGTTGTTGAAAGGTTTCGGACACTGCCTCGTGAAGGATTCGACCATCAAAGTTGTTCGTTGTTAACAGCGTATAAATATCATAAAAATCCTTCATCCGACTATTCATCACAGATAATGTGATCATGGCTTCAAATTTTTCTGAAATGACGGATTCCCTCGAGTAGGCTTGAACTTGTGGTGCTGTCATATCCAGTAGAACAGGATATTCAATAAGCTGGGGCTTCGGGACCACCACATCACCAAATCCGATATCAAACTGCAAACTTTTTCTCATCCGCCCTAAAAGAGCAGTTACTTTAATTCTTACTCCCTCATAATCAGCATCTTCTTTAATTCTCTCCGTTGTCAGTTCATCCAACTGAAATGCAATACCATCCGTAGGAACCGCTATTGAGCAAATGGATACAAACGACTCTCTTAATAAATCCAGTTCATTAGCAATCTGTCTGGCGAGAAAATCAACGTCTTTGGTTGGACGTGCCTTGAATTGAGTTTGTGAGAACAAAAACAACCCGCCCTTTAAAATGAATTTATCCCTGTACTCAGAAATGGATAAACGATATAAGAAACGCTCCTGAAAATAAAGCAACAGCAAGGTATCAAATGCTTTTCCTGATTTTTTAGCTATATTTTTCAAACGTTCAGAAACAGAGGCGGGAATATTTTTAATTTCACTCATTAGATCAGCACCTCCAGATACTTTTGCAAAACCGTTCGAATTCGTAGCTTATCAGCATAGGAGACAAGCCTTGTTATATTCTTGTGGGGGGATTGAAGGTAATTCCTCAGCCCTTCCTTCATCAAGTCAATTCCAATCTTCTCACGATACCTCACCATATCACAAATTGTTTTCTCACGATCATAAATTTTAACTGCCGAGCCATCAATATAGACTTCATCAATTCCAATTTTGTATTGAGCATCTGCCAAATAGATTACTTTAATAGGAGGATAGTCTGGAAGCTTTGGCTTTTTACCGCCACGATGAATAGCAATCTGATATTCCCATGGATTGTAAGTTGTCAGTTCATAGAAGGAGAGCGCAGAGAGAAGACATATAACTCCTTTGGGAACAAGTTTGGATACCTCAACCATTTCATGGGGCGGTTCATTAAATTGACCAGACTGTCGGTAAATCCCCTGTTTTACCCGTTCAATTTCACCAGCGGACTCCAGTTTTTTTATGTAGTAAGGGGATACGCCCGCTTCTATGAAATCTTTTGTTCGAGCAAAACCATGCTGTTCTTCAAATACTCGCATTGCAGCAACTACAATTTTCTCGTTCATACACTCACCACCATTCACATTTGCGCGTGCATTTCTTGCCTTATCTGGATCTGTTCAGAATTTTCTTTCCAAGTTCATTCTAATCCATAACTATTCCACACCCTAATTTCAATCCCCTTTATTATTCACTAAAAACTCTGCACTTAGACGTAAGAGCAGAACATAATTCTTTTAGGAGCGCAAGAATATTAGATGGTACTTCATTTCGTTAGTCTATTTAGTCTATATGGAAGACAAATATTCTGAATTTATTGAAGAAACATTCAAAGTGTATCCTGTTGAGATCATGTAAAACAAACATGCCCCTGCAGCGGATGTTACCATCTGCGCAAAGGCACACTTGTTCATGTCTTAAAAAACTACCGATCCATTCGGTTCATGACACCACCGTTGTGATTACGGTTCATCAGGCCATCGTCAAGGATGCCATCACGGTGATTGGTATCCGTACCGTTCGTTGGGAAAATGCGCTCCACCATCGATTGGAACGTATCGATCATGCCACTAACGGGCTTACCGTTACGAATATCTGTGGCATAGTTCTCGACATGCTCCACAAAATCCGGATTGGCTGATACATATACATTCTCGATGTTTGGTGCAAACTGCTTGATTTTGGCTGAAATCTTGCCTTTAATCTCAGCTGATGTGTTATCATCCGTGCTATCTACACGTTGTCCTTCACTTTTCATACCATAATGCCCATCGTCCGTCCCACGTGCTTTGCCGCTGTTTGTCAGACCACGCATCATACCAATTGTTCCTGTGCCCATCGTGCCATAAATGCCACGGTCATTACCCATATGGCTGCGATCCGTTGCTGAATTTGTGTTCAGTCCTGGAGCAATTCCGCTAGTGCTGTACGGAGACATTGTTCCCGTACCGCCATTCACACGCATACCACCCATATCGTGATTCATGTTGCCCCCACGCATGGTATCACTGGCATGATTACGCATTGTTCCATTCAGCATGCTCGTACGACCATTGGACTTGCTCTCCAACTTGCCTGCATGACCATCTGCCAAACGAACCGCCACATAAGCATTACGATCCGTTAACATGACACGGGCGGATTTAACTTCCTTCATCTCCGTGATGCGTTTTGCCAGCTCTTCACTGGATTTCAGGTCAGTCACATTATGCATGCGATAACTTTTCGCACGGATGCCATCCATGCCATTTGTTTCCACACCATAACGGTTAATGCCGTTGGCTTGCTGACGAACACTTTGTGTATGCATATTGTTGGTATCCCGATTCGTGCCACAACCTGTCAAACCGGCCATTACAAAGATCGCAGTAGATAATGATAACGTAATAGCTGTTGCCTTTTTGACTGCTGGCATGTACTCATCCTCCAATGTCTGTTGGTTTTGGTCACAAAGATAGGATGCGCTTCTGTACGTACCGATATGCTGAAAGGATATGGTACCTTACCCTGTAGATTCAGGTCTTCTGGTTTGGGTCTTCTGGTTTGAGTCTTTGCTTATTGGCCTTTAGGTTTGATCTGTGGACAGTGAGTTTCTTCGCTATATAAAATAAAAAAACAGTGCTGCTTGTTCGCAGCACTGCCTCGAAATAATATTGCATCTTAACTCAATAATATCACTTATCTTCCGCCCCGCTCATTTCCCGTCTGTTGATGAGGATGTCGTTGCGTCATTTGCAGAACTCGATGACTCTTCCGACGAAGTTGTGGATGCTTTAATTGTATCCGGGAATTTCTCGGCTTCCGTTAGACTTGTCGCATCCATGCCATATGCCCATTGACCATCTGGCGTAATGACCCAGATCTGATCCGGGTCGGATGGCACTGTAAGTCCCCGATACACGTCTCTAACTTGTTGCCCATCAACCGTCTGTTCAACAGACAGAGTGAATCGTGGAACAGTACCTTTCAGCTCGGACGCTTTGCGCACATCATCTGCTGTCGACAGGTTTTTGATTTTGCCGATAAGAGATACGGCATCTGTGGCTTCAATCGTTTTTCCATTCAGTGTCCAAGTCTGCTCTGCCGCATCGTTCTCCGATGTCGATGTTAACATCCAGGTAGCTGCTTCACCTTCCCACTCCAGAGACTCAACATTCGTCTCATCCATGTTGAAAGGTGTCGTGTCCAATAAATCACGACGAGACAAAGCTATATTGGTAATCGTCTCTGTCTGTACGGCAACTACGGGACCCTCATCTACGCGTACATACCGTGCATCATCTGCTGGAAGCTGTCCGCCAATAGCCAGTTTGATCTCCCGATTATCTTTGAGTTTGATATCCATACGTGTAGCATCTGTACCTAATCCGTACTTATCCGGATCCGTCGGCGATTCTTCCACCACCAGTTCCTGATTTGCACCACTCAGAGCATCCAGCCAGCTGCTTACACTGTAACCGTTCAGAGGATAGGCTTTTGGCTCAACCATCTGCCATACGCCATTTTCAAGCGACAAAGTCGAAGATCCTGCTGCACCGGATGTCTCCTCCGTAGTGTCATGTATTGTGATAGATTGAATATCCCCGGATTGAATACCGAGCAATTTGGCTTGTACCGCTTCTTCTTCTCGAAAATAATTTTGACTGGCCGCGTACACCCAGCCCACAATCAGTACGATGACTACCAGAATCGTTGGGACCCATTTTCTCATACCCGTCTACGCCTCCACCATAAGAGTACACCGATGATAACAAAGATAAGTGGGAACGCTACAATAGCCACGAAGAAAATCGTTCTAGCTTGCTCGCCATTCAGGTATGCCGTCTCATACCCGGCTTGTACCCGTGGGCGAATCGTCAATCCATTTTCTTTCTCACTCAAATAGTTTACCGTATTCAAAATAAAGTCCCGATTGCCGCCATTCGCAATTTCCGAATCCTGCATGAAAATGGACGACCCCAGAATAACCGCCTTCGGTTTACCATCCGTTGTATCGGCTGCATACCCTAATTCAACGGGTCCCTGAATGTCCTCTTCGGCATCATTGGTTGTTTCATTCTGCAATAAGCCGCCGATATTTGTCTCCCCATAACTGTCATTCGAAGAATGAATTAACGGTGAAAGGGTATATTTATCCTGTTCTTTGCTGGTCAACGCAATCGACAGCGACAACATCGGATACAATTGGCTTGCAGCAAGTTTGTCCGTGATTGCATGTGTACCATACTCCGGCACCACCCAGAGTGGCCCCATCGTACTGGCTTGCTGGTTATCTACCATGACCGCATGCTCGTCAACGACGCCATAGTCAGCCATCAGGGCATCGATGTTTTTCCAACTGGATTTCATATCTTCTACAAATCCGAGGGATAATAACAGCTTGCCTCCATTACTCAGATAGGTGCGAATGGCCTTCATTTCTGCATCACTGAGATCACGTTGTGGACCTATAATGGCAAGCACATCTGCATCTTCCGGAACCTTCCCGGCCTGATTCAACTGCAACTCTTCCGTCTGCACATTATTTTGTTCCAAGGAGGATTTCAGCGTAGTCATCTGAGCGAGACTCAGCTCTTCATGTCCGGTCAAAAAGACCATTTTATGCATCTCGGTGGATGACATATTCATGAGCGCCTGTGTCAGCTTTTCTTCACCTGTGAATTGATATGATCCGTCACTGCCGTCACCTGTCGCGGTGAACAAACTGGCGATATCAATCACTTTGTGTTGATCGCCCTGCTCCAGCACAATGGAGCTGCCTGTTATGCCGTATTTGGATGCAAGCGCAGGTTCCTGCGTCAGATTATACTGTTTTAGCTTCAACTTGCTATTACGTTTCGTGTATTCCTCGACCATATCCGTGACCTCACGGTTCAGGACGGTGTTGTTGGCATTTTCGACGGTTAACACCAGAATGTTGACGTCATCCTTCACGTCTTTGATCGCAGTTAGAGACTGGTCAGACAACGTGTATTGTTTGTTCGAGGTCAGATCCAGCTGGAAGCCGCCAAGTGAATTCAGGAACAGTGTTAGCAAAATAAAGATGCCAATCACCGCTACGGACAGCACGGTACTGTTGGTATGACTTAACCATTTTTTCATCTTCTCACCTCCACCGCTTCCGTTCCACAATTTGAATGCTTAACAGCAGAAACACACCTGAAAGTGTGACATAGTACAATATATCCGGTCCACTAAGTACACCTTTCATGAAGCTGTCGAACCGGTTGGTCAGTGCAAATGGGTCCAGCCACTGTTGCAAAGCAGATCCCGTATTTCCTGCGAATGAATCAAGCATCCACAAAACGAGCAAAATAATAAAACCCGCCACCGCAGACACCATCTGATGCTGAGATAATGTAGAAGCGAACAATCCAATCGCCATCATGCTTCCGCCCAGGAAAAATAACCCCAGCGCAGACATCCATACTGTCGTCATATCCAATGTCCCATAGAACGACATGATGAATGGATACACCAGACTACACAGGATGAGAACGACCAGAATGGCCAGAGAGGCAAGATATTTGCCAAAAATAATTTCTGTTACACGTGCCGGAGAAGTCAGCAATAACTCATCCGTTCCCTGTCTGAATTCCTCTGCAACCAGTCGCATCGTTAACAATGGCACGACAAACAGCAGCATGGACAACGTATCCCCCAACACGAGACGATAATCGACAATACTCGGCTGGTAATATACAAAGCTTGAATAGAACAGCAGACTGGTCATCAGTACATATACGGCAAAAGCAAAATAGGACGTTGGTGACAGAAAATAAGCTTGTAGCTCTTTATTGCATACCGCCATCATTCGTCTCATTTGGAATCCTCCCCTTTGTGAGCTTGGGGCGAAGTATCGGCTGCTGTACTCACTGATGTTTCTGATGTACTCGAGGAGTCGAGGTCCGCAGTTACGTTCTGATCCATCTCTGCCCCAGCAACCTTATCCACATCTGGCGAATTCGTATCTGTATCTGTTGTCTCGGTTGTGGTCAGCTTTAGGAAAATCTGCTCCAGGCTTAGGTTCTCCTTCTTCATCTCCAGTATCGGTAATCCTGCACCAGACAAAAGGTAGAACAGCTCCTCCCGGAAATCTTCCGAGTTTTCTCCAGTAAGCAGCATTTTAACCGTATTCGCTGAATCTGAATTAAGTGAACTATCTTTGGTGGGATTCGCATCCGATGCTTGTATGACTTCACTCCGCACCTTCTCCCATGGGGTCAGCACATTATGTAATTGCTCCGCAGTGGCCTTCACTTCAATCGACACCTTGAACTGATCCCCCATTGCTGATCCGAAATGCTGAGGTGAACCATCCAGCACGAGCTGTCCCTGATTGATGATCAACATTCGATTACAGAGCGTGCTCACTTCAGGCAAAATATGCGTACTGAGCAGCACCGTATGGTTCTCTCCCAGTTCCCGAATCAGATCTCTGATCTCGATAATCTGATTTGGATCAAGGCCCGATGTTGGCTCATCCAGAACCAGCAGATCCGGTTTATGAATAATGGCTCCTGCCAGCCCAAGGCGTTGTTTGTATCCTTTGGATAACCCACGTACCATTTGCCTTTCCCGACCCTGAAGTCCCAATCTACTAACCATCTCACTGACACGCAGCTTAACCTCACGTGCCGGGACATCTCGCAAATTGGCTACGAATTTAAGATAGGACTGCACCGTCATATCCGGATACAGTGGCGGAGTTTCAGGCAGATACCCAATCTTGGAACGAACACGCTGACCCTGCTCATGCACCGATACCCCATCCACCATAATGGTACCCGCGGTTGGATGCAGATAGCCCGTAATCATACGCATCGTTGTTGTTTTTCCGGCACCATTTGGCCCGAGAAAGCCAACAATCTCACCACGTTCCATGGTGAAATCCAGTTGATGTACGCCGCGTTGCCCTTCGTAAACTTTGCTGACCTGTTTCACTTCGAGCACATCATTCATCCTTTCCCGTTAAAATACCCGTGCACCATCGTTCAGGTTAGATGATAGACACGGGAAGTTCCTTGTATCTTACGTGAGCTATCCTAGCCTCAGCTTAATGACACTTAAAAGGCAGCTTAAAAATATTTGTCCAAAATGTGAACATTCTGACCAACACCCACACCCTGCGCTTAAAGCCAACGTAACATAGAGTACAGGAGAATGTGCTCCTGACCAAAAGTCAGAGGGTGAATCGTGTGAAAGTATTATTCACGTTTTATGTTCCAAGCGGTGGCGTGGATACGTTAAATCGACTGCGCACCGCTGTTCTGAAACGCCACGGCATTGAAGCGCACCTATTATATCTCAACACAGGCTCGGGATTGCAGAACAACAGTGATACGCCCATTTTCACCGCGTCCAGTGACGAGGATATTCATCATATCATTCATACTCATCATTATGATGCCATCATTGCCACTTCAGACATCGCTATGCCCGGCCGCTTGAGAGGACTTGGTTATACCGGACGAATTATTTTTGAAGCACAGGGACTCGGAACACGCGATCAAGCTCTGGAAACGATACAGATGGGTGTCCCTTACCTTCAAGCCCATTGCGATGCTGCCGTTATACCTCCCACAGACCATCTGCTGGATATGTTCATTCATATCTGTCCTTGGCTTCATCGGTTTGTTATTCCGAATATGCTGGATACGAACACCTTCGCACCCATTTTGGTGGATACCCCACCCTATCCGGTGCTGGCTTGGGTAGGACGACTTGAACACAACAAAAACTGGCGTGAATATTTAATCATCTCAAGTGAAATCGTCAAAAAAAATCCAAAAGCCAGACTATGGTTATTCCACGATCCAACTTTGGCTAATCCAGAAGATGAGGTCATGTTCCGGCACATGCTGGTAGAATACGGACTTGAGGATCGGATTGGCATCTTCATCAATGTTCCACATTCTCAGATGCCTGCATACTATTCCATGATTGCCGAATCAGGGGGGATCATGTTATCCACTTCATTGCTTGAAGGATTCGGCTATGCCGTCGCTGAAGCCATCAGTTGTGGCTGCCCGGTGCTCAGCACGGATTCGGATGGTGTACGTTCATTTATCACACATAATAAGACTGGTAAGTTTTATCCGATTGGAAATGTAAAGGCAGCTGTAGCCGAAGCAAGGGAGCTCATGGATAACAAGAAACTGCGTGACTATATTCGCATTCAGGGCAGACAGCATATGAGCTTGTCTTTTTCACCCGATCGATATGCCATTTCTTTCCGTGAAATGATGACAGCACTGCGAATTTTCCATTGAATATAGCAAAAAGGCAGTTCAGCAAAATTTTCTCTGAACTGCCTTAGTATGGTTTTTAAGAAATCTTAGTGTCCCATCATCATCGCGGGATCAGGCTTGTCGCCATTTTGAAGTTCTTCTTCCGGCATCGGTTTAGGTTTGCGCAGAATCAGACTGAGCAAACATCCGAACAATGCAATACAAGCGGCCAGGAAGAACGTATCATTGAAACCAGCCACCAAACCATGAACGATAGCGGTCGGCTCCGTACTCGTTGTATTGTCTGCGATTCTTGAAGTAAGGAAGCCTGTAAGCCCTGCAACCGCAAAGGACACGACCACTTGCTGTGCAGCGGCCGTGAGCGGTGTCACCCGTCCAACCAACTTGCGCGGTGCAGCATTTAATACATGCGTATTGAGTGGCATCATGGACAGGCCCATACCCAGACCCATCATGACCAGAGCCGTTATTATCAGGCCAAGACCTGTCTCCGCAGTGATGGAGGACAGAATAAACAATGCTCCCGAGATAATACCCAGACCCACAAAGGCCAAAGGTCTAGCACCTATTTTATCAAACAATCGACCACCAAGCGGCATACCCACTCCAGAAGCCAATGCCTGTGGCAGCAGAATCAATCCAGTTTCCAGTGCAGTGTACCCTTTGATCTGTTGCAAGTAGAGCGGGATCAGGATCATCGCACCGAACAGTGCCACTTGTGAGACCCATGCGAGAATAATTCCCCGTGAGAAATCAGATGATTTGAATACCCGGAGTTCAAGCAATGGATTTTGATGACGAAGCTCCACAATAATGAACAAAATGAGCGCTACACCACCCACAATGACACCAGTCAAAGTTGTTGCAGACGTCCAGCTCGTTCCACCCTCACTCACACCGTAAGCCAGCATCGAGAACGCAATTGGCGCCAAAATCATGCCGAGCAGATCCAGTGCAGGTGTGCGTCCACGATCTGTATCAGGCAAAAACTTGATACATAGAATGAAAGCTGCAATACCAATGGGCAAGTTAATCAGGAAAATCCAGTGCCAGCTCAGTGATTCAATAAACCACCCGGACAACACCGGACCCAATGCAGGGGCAAGCAGCATCGGAATTCCCAGCATCCCCATGATGGAACCTCTTCGCTCAGGAGGAGCCAGACGAAAGACCATTGCCATACCAATAGGGGCAACCATGCCTCCACCAAGGCCCTGAATGACACGGTAAATGATTAATTGCTCAGGTGATTGGGCAATCGAGCATAACACAGAACCCAAGGTGAACATGGCAATCGTGAACAGAAATACTCTTTTGGCACCAAAGCGGTCCGTTAACCAGCCTGCCAGTGGAATAACTGCAGACAAAGCCAGAGTGTAACCCGTAACCGTCCATTGGATCGTTTTAAGATCCGTCTCAAAATATTGAACCAGATTTGGAATGGCCACGTTCACCACCGTGCTGTCCAGAATAACCATAATCATTCCGACGATAATTGCCAGGAGTGGCAGTATAATGGCTTTAAGCGAAAACTCTGCCGGCTCCTGGGGTACTGCTGTTTGTTCTTTCACGTTCTCCACACTCTTTTCCAGCCAGGAGATCGCAGGCTTATCCATGCGTCTCACTCAGCCTATATTGACGACTAATTTCAAACTATCGTTTTAAATCGTCGTTTTAAACTTTCGTTTAATACTGATCTAATTCTAATGAAAATACCTTTGCTGTCAAGCTATTTTTTTAGGCATTTCTACTATGGATACACCACAAAAAAATGGAACAGGCACCTTCCCTGCTCCATACGTTGGTTAATCATGACTATTCAATGATGTCCATATCAATCTGCAAGCTTCATCATCTGATATTCTGACAGTATGCCCAATGTCTGACCGTGAATACTTCTGCAATATATTCGAATAACCAGATGATTCGGTGAAGAACTGTTGCTGATGACCCTCAGTTCATAAGGCTCGGGTGACACATCCAGATTATGAATGACCTGATTACCGCCCGTTCCCCCCGAATATGCCGTTAGGTGAAAAAGGTGTCGGTACAGTTCTCCGTGCATACTGGCTCCACCAACAAATACATCCGTCCCTTCCTCGCCGCCCACATAGGCCAACTCCACATCCATGTACTTGACGGGAACAACTGTCTGTAACAGATTCTCATGAATCTCAAGTAAATATACCGCCACTGTAGATCCCTCCTTCGGAGCACATGAACCTTCCTGTACATAGGATATGCTTCCTCTCGTCCATTGCCATTTGCATTCACCCATTTTCGACCAATTACACGGAAATGCCCGACCTTCCGGTCCTCTTTTTTCATAGAATAAAAGGATAGAAGCTCGGCCGGTGCAGGCCGTGACAAGGAGGTCGCTATGAAAGTTCTGCTCGTTACGTATTGGGAGCTTACACATATGGGAGGCATATGGACATATGTTAAACAATTGGCCGACAGGTTAATCGCACTTGGTGTAGAGGTTGATATCATGGGCACAAATGGTGCCAATAACGAAGTATATGTTCGTAATCTGAACCGTGCTTTCTCCAAGGATAAGGTATGGCCCATGCTGCAAGCCAAACTCAATCCGACTGATTTGCCACAATTCACTGCCGATCCTCTTCTCGCTTATTATGAACTGAATAGATATGCCTTCGAGATGGCGGCCGCTTATCTGGGGGTGGACCACTATGATGTTATTCATGCGCAAGATCCGGTAGCTGCCGTAGCCATAAAACGCATCTTGAACCGCAATATCCCACTGGTTACAAGCTATCATGGCGCTCTTGCACGCGAAGCCTTTTACGATGCTCAAAATTCCAACCCACAGCTTACTCTCCCTTCATATTTGCAATCCAAGCGTGGACGTTATTTTCTCTCATTGGAAGAGCGAAGTGCAGCACAGTCCGAGCTCATTCTCGTGTCAAGCCACTGGATCAAGAGTACGCTTACAGAACTTGCCGTTCCTGAATCAAAGTTCAGACAGATTCCCTATGCTGTAGATCTCCCAGCCTACCGTGCCGCAGCAGCTGTGAAGTTCCGCCAGCGACCACCTGCGGGCAAGAAAGTCATTGCCTTTACCGGACGACTTGAATACATCAAGGGCGTTCATGTGTTAATCAAGGCCTTAGCCAGTCTGAAAAGTAAACGTTCCGATTGGGTCTGCTGGATCGCAGGAGAAGGCAATCTAACCGATGAATTGCGGTCACAGGCCGCTTCAACGGGTATTGGAGCCGATGTTGTGTTCTGGGGCAAGCTGGACAATATTCCTTCCTTCCTGCGCCATGCAGACATCTATGTCCAGCCCAGCCTGCAGGACACCCAGCCGTTCTCCGTTACCGAAGCGCAACTGGCGGGTGTACCTGTTATCGTCAGTGGTACAGCCGGCATGCCTGAGATGGTTGAACCTGGACGTACGGGATGGGTTGTTCCTCCGCAGGATGTCGACTCGCTTCGTGAACTGTTGGATGCACTACTTGAGGATAATGTTACCCGGAGAACAGTGGGTGCATCGGCGAAAGCCTGGGCTGAACAACACCGTTCACTGGAAGTGATGGGATTTCGTACATTTCAAGTCTACCAAGAAGCCATTTACAGAGGAGGACAACCGATATGACGTTACTTGTACCGAGTGATCTATACAATCGCTGGTTTTCGACTCCAGTTTCCACACCTCACATCGATGTGGATTACGCTGTAATGAACGAATTGATACAGAAGCTGCCTAAAGGATATGTATTTCCCGATCCTGCATCCATGGCGATCATGAATTCAAAAGATTGAGTCGTCCAATGATATGCCGTCTTTATATAACATGCCGAAATATCAAACAAGGGGTGTCCCATCTGTCATATGAATGACTGAGGACACCCCTTGCTCGCTGTAAAGGGTTCTAACGAATCCACCACACGCTATTTGTTACCTTTTGCACAGGTCTGACATGTAACGAATCACAGAGACGTTATTTCGTCCATCGTGGTCGATTTTCAGGTTCGGAAGCCATTTTCGGAGCAAATAACGTGACTGAGATTCGTTAGGATTTGTTTTTCGTGGTAATTCCCCTAATAAGACGTGGCAGATTCGTTAGCGCTTGGAGCTGGGGAAACTCCAAATTTTTCTAATCTGTCGCTAACTTGGAATACATATTCAGATCACTGAACGTTTCGCCTGCCCTCTCATATGCTCTGAGGGTCCCTTCGTATGTGAAATTGAGCTTCTGTAATAGCTTGATAGAATTCACATTATCGGGGTCAACCTTTGCTTCTATTCGATTCAGCTTCATAGTCGAGAAGGCGTGAGCTAACAAAGAAGAAATCGCTTCCCTAGCATATCCTTTTCCCCAGTGTGATCTGGCAATGTCATACCCGATTTCTGCTTTAAGATTGTCAAAATCCAGTGAATTATAACCACAGGAACCTATGATTTCGTTGGACTCTTGCGCAAGGATAGAGAACCGAATGGCCTTGTTTTCCTGAGCAAGATCATTCAGAAGATTAATCATGGCTATGGCTTGATTTTCATCCGTAAAATGAGTGATATTCATAAATCTAGTTACATCCGGATCAGACCAAATTTTAAACAAGCTGGCCGAATCCGCTACGTCCATTTTTCGCAAATATAACCGTTCTGTGTGTAACTCTGTAATCAATACTCTTACCTCCATTAGTTTATTAATAGTTGGGTTTAAGATATTGATATCTGCGCATAGTCCAGTCCCTTCCGTGTATGAATCATTTCATTATACAGAGACTTCAGCAATCGATCACCCTTTCTGTCCACGAAATCTGTCCATAAAGCAAAAAAGAGCTTCCACTTATAACACTTAAAAAGTGCTTCATAAGGGTGCTCTCCTGTCCATTTAACACCTATTCCATTCAGCCATCGTTGCCAAATCCATCTATTTCCAGTAACCGCCAACCTGAAGCAAGTTAAACAGAATAGGCCGATGCTTCTCTTGAACTTTTTCCATCTCGGCAACCAGTGCCTTGAAATGACGTTTGGTTCCCATCGACTCATGCAATCGGTAACACATCAGAGGTTCATTGTAGTAGAACAGCTCATACATTGGAAACAGCCTCATCCACATTTCATAGTCATGGGTGTAGCGAAAATCAGTGTCGAACAGTCCGAACCGCTCAAATGCTTCCATCTCTAACATGACAGTACAGCCGTTAATCGGACAACCTTCCAGCAGTACTTGCAACATCTCCAGACGACTGCCCACTTCCGGATGCACCGTATCCAACCATTCACTCTTCTCATTCACATAATGGTAGGCACCATGGCAGAATGAAGCCTTGACCTCTCGCATGAACTTCAGTTGTTTCTCCACCCGATCCAGCAGCATCACATCATCTGAGCTGAGCCAGACAAAGTAATCCCCTGTTGCATGTTTGATGCCCTCATTCAATGCTGTCGCGGTTCCACCGTTTTCTTTGTGAATATAGCGGATGGAATCCATGAATGGCTGTAGCCGCTCCACGTGCTCGGTTGACCCATCATCCACTACGATGACCTCGATATGCGGATACGTCTGGTGAATGGCACTGTGAACAGCCTGCTCGATATAAGCACAATTGTAAAAAGGAATGACGATCGATACTTTTGGCTCCATTCGGGCCTTCCCCTCCTCTTACTGTCTTAGGTAAAATGCTGCGCAAAGAGGGCGTTAATCAGCCATCTTTTGGCTTTCTTAACTGCCCTCCCTACGCTACCCGCCAAGCGTCGCTATTCGCTGCAACAGCGGTTCCCGATATCTGGACCATACCATGGATGCCTCTCTGCCGATGACATCCGCATGACGTACCGATCCCATTCCACCATGCCACCGATAGGCAGTAAGTGGTTCATTCAGGTATGGGAACCGATGACCGTTCAGTAAAATACGCATCCAGAGATCCAGATCATGGGTGTAGGGAAGAAGTTCATTGAACAGCCCCACTCCGCTAAAGAGATCCTTGCGGATCATGACCGTGCAGCCATTCACCGGATTGCCGTTAACAAACCGTCGTAGTAAATCCATATCCGACATCGGTTCAGGTCCACCATGCATTCTGGTAACTGCCGAATGCTCGTTGATATAGTGAAAGTTGGTATGTGAGACGAGCACATTCTCACGCTGCATAAACTCCAGCTGATAACGAATTTTATCCGGGTACAGATAATCATCCGAACTGAGCCAGGCTACATAATCACCAGAGGCATGGCGGATGCCATGATTAAGTGCCGAAGCCGTCCCGCCATTGCTTTTGCCAAGCACATTAATATAAGGAAGATAGGGTTGAAGCAACTCTGCATGCCGGGTTGAACCGTCATTCACAACAACGATCTCCACATCGGGATACGTCTGGTTCAGCGCACTCTGAATTGCCTGAGGCACATAAGGACAGTTGTAGAATGGAATGACAATGGATACTCTCGGATTCAACTTGTCGTCCTCCCTTGCTGGACACGAACATCACTCAGGATATCCTGAAGCGATGTGGCAAATGGAATCATCGGATGCCAGCCAAGCTTGCGCAGCAGTGATAATTCCTCCTGTTTTCCCGAACCATCCGGACCAGAAGATGCCCCATCCCAGCGAACAGGGACTTCCGCTTCTGTCATGGACAACAGCAGATCTGCAATTTCACCAAGACTGCGCTCGACTCCAGACACCACAGGGTATACTGTACCGCTGGACCCGTGTACCAGGAGGGTCGCATACGCTCTGACTGCATCCCGAACATCCAGAAAGTCACGCGTGTTGTCCCGTCCGGACAGACGGAATGCCTCGGTTTTGCCCTCCTGCTCACAGGCAACAACATGGCGTGCAAGCAGTGAACAGATGCCTGTGGAAGGACCCGCACCAATCAGATTGCCTGGCTCTGCCAACATGATCTGTTGTCCGAAGAGCGACATCCACGACAAGGACACCATCTCTTCCAGAGCTTTACTGAGGCTGTATGGATGCGGGGGCTGAGGAATCCGGCCAGGTTCCGGCGTATATTTTAACCTCGATCCTACAATAACGGTTCGTGCTGTCGGACAACTGCGAAGCGCATCCAGCAGATACAGCACGGCCATCACATTGGTCTCCAGGACCAGTAGCGGATCAGACCACGAATCAGGCACTGAATTTTTGCCAGCGAGATGCAGCACATAGTCGGGCTGCACCTCGCCGATCAGATGACGCACTTGCTGTTTATCGTTCAGATCACAGACATGGACCTGAGTACCTTTACCAAATGAATACACATCCGGCCTCCGGACTACCGCCGCAACCACTGCACCCGCTTCCCGAAAATAAGATACGGCATGTCGCCCGGTAAAACCGGAGGCGCCTGTAATCAGTACGTTCTTGCCTCTCAGCTCTGCTCCATCCATAATGCCAACTCCTTCAGCATTGTAGAATAATCCGGCAGGTCTGTCTTCACATCCTCGCGGGTGGACACCAGCGTACGGTCTTGCACTACACTGTCATCACGCACAATCGTCACATCCTGCTTATCCCAGGTCTGCTTGAACAATACAAGCAGGTCATGCTTGCTGACAGGTGCCGGGTGAGCTAGGTGGATCAGACCACTAACCGATGAGGCCAGGTAATGGTCTACCCATTTGGCCAACTCAAGTGTGGTCACACCGTTCCAGAATACGCGGGTATACCCGCCGACTTCACCTGTGCTGGACATAAACCATTGCATCAAACCAATGCCGCCCTGCCGAATCTCGGGTCCAATGATGGACGTACGGATCGTCAGATGACCTTCATCCTGGACTTCGCCAAGTGCTTTGGTGATGGCGTAAGCTGAAGTCCCATCCGTAACATCATCTTCCCGGTATGCTCCCCGTTCTCCGCTGAACACACAGTCCGTGCTGATATGAATTAAGCGTGCACCAATCGTATCTGCAACCCGCCGCAGACGATGTGGCAGGAAACCGTTAATATGATATGCAGTAATTTTGTCCTCATCTGCGAAGTTGTTCAACACACCTACAGCATTAATAATCACATCCGGGTGCACAGCTTCTACCAATCGATCAACCATGAAGCTGTCGTTCACATCCAGGAGCAGACCATTGGGGTCCGTTACATCCCGAGATGTGTAGAAGACGCTGTGTACACCTTGACGGCGGAAATAGTCGACCAAAATATGGCCGGCCATTCCGTTTCCACCAAGTATCAGCAGTTTCATGACAAGAATCCTCCGCGTTTCAGAATTTCACGAATCTCCTCTTTGGTCATGAGTTGGTGTTCAGAACTGAAACTGTTAAAGGAGACCGGGGGACAATTGGTATAATGTTCACGCAGACCCGGTATACCCAGGGTAGGAAGAATAACCAGGTACTGCTCATCGTAGACAACGGTGGTCATGCTCTCGAATTCACTCATCAATATTTCATGGATTTTCTCCCCTGGACGAATGCCACGTTCCACAATGCTCACATTCTCCACACCGGAATCCTCAATCAGCACCTCCGCAAGATCAACGATTTTGCAGGTAGGCATCGTCATGACAAAGATCTCTCCGCCGACACTTTCCACCGAAGCTTTGAACAGCAAGGTGATTGCATCCTTCAGCGTAAGAAAGAATCGAGTCATACTCATATCCGTGATGGAGACCTGCCCTTTCTGGCGGATCTGATTCTTGAACAGATGTACCACACTGCCGTTTGTTCCCAGTACATTCCCGCCCCGTACCGTAACAAACTTGGTATCACTGTGTAACAAGTTTGCATATACAATTAATTTCTCGCCGATCGCTTTTGTCATGCCATAGAAGTTGGACGGATTGGCAGCCTTGTCAGTCGAGATATAGATTACTTTTTCCACCTTGTTCTCAATAGCCGCCTCAATTACGTTCTGTGTACCAATCACATTGGTTTTGAGTGCTTCGTACGGTTGGTCTTCACACACCGGAACATGCTTGAGCGCAGCCAGATGAAATACATAGTCCACATGCTGGCAAGCCGCCGTCAGGGCATCCTTGTCACGAATATCTCCAATCCGGAAATGAAGACGCGGGTCTTCAAATTCACGACTCATAGCCACTTGGCTAGACTCGTTCCGGGAATATACAATAATTTCTTTGGGCTGCTGGGGCAGTAGTTGAGCCACAAGTTCATAACCCCATGATCCCGTACCGCCAGTCACGAGTATACGCTTATTTTCAAACATGCATTTTCCCTCCAAGCAGAAATTTAACCACTTTACTGGATACATCTGTGGCTTTGTAACCTTGCGGGCAATCCCAATCGGCAGGCATCTTTGTCATGACTTTCACGCAATCAGCGATGCGCGCGGCATCCAGACCGGAGACGACATTGCTACCGCAATCGACCGTTTCCGGCCGCTCGGTAGTTCGACGCATCGTTACGGTCGGCACGCCCATAATGCAACACTCCTCCTGTACGGTACCGCTATCCGTAAGTGCACAGCGTGCATGACGTTCAAGCATTACAAAGTCGAAGAATCCAAACGGCTCGTGAAACTCCACCAGCGGGTTCATCTCCAGATGCAGATGCTCCGCAATCCGGATCGCGGTACGCGGATGAATACTGCAGATCACACGTAACCCGTGTTCCTCTGCGACCTGGTTCAGCCCTTTCATAATCTCCAGCAAATGAGGGGCATGATCCACATTCTCGGCTCGATGGGCAGTAACCAGGAAGTATTGCCCGGACTTCAGCTTGAGCTTCTTCAGTATTTTGCTGGAACTTACTTGCGCGTCGTAGTGCTGCATGACTTCATAGATGGGATTGCCCGTTAGCACGATGCGCCTGCTTGGTACCCCTTCGCTGACCAAATGTTTCTTGCTCTGTTCCGTGTAAGGCATATTAACGGTAGAGATGGCATCAATAACCTTACGATTTTTCTCTTCAGGCACATCCAGGTCGAAGCAACGATTGCCTGCTTCCATATGAATAACAGGAACACCCATGCGCTCAGCCAATATTGCACATAATGCGCTATTGGTATCGCCAAGCAGCAGCAATTTATCGGGCTTCTCCTGCAATATCAGATCTTCCATCTGCGTAAACATCGAGGACAGCTGTCGTCCCAGAGTGGCCGCTTCATCCTGAAGAACGTAATCCGGTGCGCGCAGGCCCATTTCCTTGAAAAAGAGACCGCTGAGACTTTCCGTGAAGTTCTGTCCCGTGTGCACCAGAATATGTTTGGACGCGTACTGGTCCAGCTTGGAGATGATCAGGCTGAGCCGTATGATCTCAGGTCTCGTACCCAGCACCGTCATGATCTTCATCGTAATCCCTGCCTTCATCTTGTATTGGAACCCTTGCGCCCTGCACGGCTACGTCCCGCCTTGGCAGATTTGCGTCTGCGACTAGCCGATTTCCCCATATGTGGACGCGGTCCCTTCGTTGTACGGCTTCTCCCCTTACGTCTGCCAGTTCCGGAAGCACGTTTCAGCCCCTCACGGTCTCGGCGAGAATGAGGTGCAAGTGGTTTGCGACGACGTTTCCGCGTTTTGCCCCTCTGTTGAATCGGCTTTGCAGCTGTGCCAGTACCTGAGGCAACAGGAGCATCGTGACCCAATGCGATTGGAGGTAATGAGGAATGTGGCAACGCCTGTATGACGGTCAGTGGGAATAACAGTGCCCGAACCGTAGTCGGCTCCAGAACCAGTACAGTGCGCAGTCCTCCCTCCCCATGGGTATACACAGGTCCATTCGGAGGTTGGATATAAGCAAACCATCCGGGAAAACGCAATAACCACTGTGTCACCATCGTATGCAGTTTCGTTCGGTAGGTTTCAACGCCGTAGAGCCTTTCCGCTTCTGTCCGATTGCGCCACCCCGTATTGGAGGCCAGCTCTGCATCATTCAGCAAGGTTGTTGCCAAGGTGACAAGTGCTTCGGCATCACCCGGCGGGGCCAAAAATGCATCACTGCCTACGGATTCCATTAATTCCTTCAGTCCACCCTGAGCAAAAGCGATGACCGGTTTGGCAAAATAGAGACCCTCCAGTGCGGTCATGCCAAATCCTTCTTTGACCATGCTTGGGATGACCAGGATATCCATCGCGGTATACGCCAGAGATACGTTCTCTTCAAATGTGGTGAAGGTAAACCGGCGTGAATACCCGGATTTTTTCACCCGTGATACACACTCGTCGTAATACTTTTTATCCGATGCTGCCCCGATGATCCAGAAGCGACAGCGCGAATGCGTTTCACAGATCCTCAAGGCCATATCCACAAAAGGTTTCAACCCTTTGGCATCATATATAAATGAAGAAATATAACCGATACAGGTCTGCGATGATTTGAAACCGAGCTCCTTACGCTTGCGTTCGCGCAGATGAACCCAGCGGTCCGGTGCAGGTAGCGCGGGTTCCCAAGTTGGGGATATGATGGTCACTTTGTCACCCATGCCAGCTTCTTGGAATGGGGCTACCGCTGTCTCGGATATGCCGATAATCCAATCCGCGTAACGGCCAATCATCTGGATCGCCTCGGTTGTATGTTCATTCGCATGAATGATCTCGGTAATCTTCCAGATAATCGGAATCTGAAGGGACTTTGCCGCTACAGCCGGCATCACATTAACGCAGGTGTTCGTTAACACTATATCGGGAGCAGTCTCCCGTATTAGGGAGACTGCTTCCTGATACGCTGGTGTATGGCGAAGATGCTCCGCATCATCTGCAATGCCCTGGTAAGGTGTGTACACACCGTGAAGCATCGGCAGAGTGCATATTTTGACCTGAATGCCGAATCTTCGCGCAAGCCCCGCAAGCTTCCCCTCCTGAGGGGCTACGAGCACACATTCAAAGATCGTACCGATCTCTCTCATAAAATGAAGCAGCAACTTCTCGGCGCCTGTAATGCTGCGAGTATTGCACACATGTGAAAATAACATCATCTTTGGTTTCGTTGCCATGGCCGCACGGACCCTGTACACGGTTATCCGATACAGGGTACTGTGCACACCTCCTCCCGGCCAGAATTAAGGGAATATAATGGTTAACATTTCATTAATTCTTTTGCCATACGTGTGGTCTTTCAGTGTACGTTCTAGTCCACGAAGTGCTATCTCACGGCGTTCTTTTTCATGAGTAAGATAATATTCCACTTTGTCGAGTAACTCCTGCGGCGAGGAATATGTCTCAATCTCCACACCAGGTTTGTAGAAACGCGCAATGTCATCCCGGGCGTCGGTCAGCTGTAGCGTCGTGGACGCGGCAATTTCAAACGTTCTCGGGTTCGGTGAGGCTGGCGGGATTTTGAGGTGATTATTATTGACGGAATCATCTTCGTGGGATCGATGCAGGTTGATGACAATTTTGGTGCCATTGTACACATCATTGGTCTCCGGCGGACTCATCCAGCGACCGAGCTCAATCTTCTCACCATAGGCAGTGTAGTCAGGCAGGCGATCCCACCAGATTCCGTTAAATACCGTATTGTGTGACATCAACTGAGGCATGATCGGATTGAAGAAGTATACCCGGTTCCAGTAGGCAGAACCGATAAAGCTGACATCCCGTTTTAACGGGGAAGGAGTTGTAATCGGAAAGTAATGATTAGTGAATGCGGCAAAAGGGAGGTAGTGAACGGACGCGCAGCCGATTTGTCGATATAGATCGATACAGTTCAGTTCCAACGTGAAGACATGGTCAAAATGTGTCACAATTTCCAGCGTCATATCTGTATAGTACGGATCGTCCGTGAGCCAGATCGCCGTCTGAATGCCCGCTTGGCGAATCGCATCGATATGTTCAATGGGGATATCCATTCCATCCAGCACAAGCACAAGATCAGGACGCGTCTGCAGCGCAATCTCAGAAACCGGTTGACGCGGATCAGAGAGGGTTACTTGAGCTACCATACCCTGTAGCGTAGCCATAATGGCCTCATCCAACGGGGAGTAAGGGAAGCCTTTACCCGAGGATACATACAGCACGTGAAGCTGTCGGAAAGGCAACGGTTCCTGTGCACAATTCACAATATAGTTGGCGCGCCCGCGCAGATATCCTTCTTCCTTACCTGCGTCATATCCGGCATGTTGCCCATTTTTGCGTGCTTGATCAGCCAGGCTCAGTACGGGTGCATGAACCTTTTTGGTTTTACGGTGTTTGAGAGACATACCGCCACTCCTTTATTTTTTGGGATAAGGTTCTCGTTGGTGCTGCACTTCAGATGGGAATTACAAATGTTCCAGTAACTGACCGATGCGACGAGTGAATGTGTGCTGGTTCATCGTGGTGAGAAGTCCCCGCCACGCCATCGCCTGTCGTTCTTCTTCATGCTTCAGATAATAGTGAATCTTGCGCTGAAGTTCTGCTGCGTTGGTGAACGTCTCGATGTCATATCCCGGCTTATAATAACGGGGTAAATCTGCACGTGCATCCGTAATCTGCATTGTGCCGCAGGCGCTGATCTCATACGTGCGTGGATTAATCGAGTGACCTTCAAGATGATGTGTGTTGCGATTGTCTTCCCCATTCTCGCAAGTCCGGTGAATGTTAATAACAATCTTGGCACCATTGTAATAATCCACTGTCTCTCCAGGAGCAATCCATCCTTCGTGGATGAAACGGCCTAGTACCTCAAAGCGTGCCAACCGATTCCACTGGCTACCCGCAATGAATACCTTTTTGTCCGCCAGAAAAGGGGCCAGCTCGTCGAACAAAGCAATCCGGTTCCAAAATCCGGTACCGATAAAACAAATGTCGTGTTGATGCTGCGGTGCCGCGCGCCGCGGTTGAAACATGCCTGGATTCACCGCGAGTGGCATATAGATAACCTGGTTCGCTCCATGTGCCAGATAGAAGGGCACCGCGGCCTCTTCATGCGTGAACACGACATCATAGTGCTGGCAAAGGGACGTTGTATCTTCGGTGAAATACGGATCATCCACAAACCACACGGCAGTTCGGATACCGAGTGCACGTATGCCATTCACCTGCTCCACATGATCTGCGGGAAATACATGCAGACCATTCATGACGAGCACAACATCGGGCCGATGCTGACTGGCTTCCTGCAACATCGCTGCTGGCGATCCAACAACGCATTCACGTACAGATTGCTGCAGAGCCAAGGTGACACCTTCATCGATGGCATCGAATCCTTGCGGGATATATAACACTTTCATGTCCCGCAGGGTCGGTTCAAACATCTGCACCCGCTCCATCATGGCTTGACAGCCGCCAAATCTGCGGCCTTCTGCATATCCGCCGCGGTAAGCCGTTTCCGCTTCGGTCAGCGGACGGTGCCTTCGTTTTGCCACATTCTTCACCCTGTCTTCCTTCAGGAGATCTCACTTCCAGACTCTCCACGAGATTGGTCTTCCCTCTAAAGGATATGCCTCGGGGTCAGATGCATCATGGACGGGTGTCCTGCAAGGCGCAAAATTGGCGCTTGCCCTCCACATCCGCCTGTACGGGCATGTCCGCTTTTGCGGCGATGCAAATAACCCGGAGGGATCTGTCCCCCGGGCTAACTGTATACAGGTATCATTCCATGCAGGAATAATCCTATCTACTCGGTTACTGTGCTTTGTACGCCAGCTGATGTCCGTCCTCGAATCCCTTGGCGAAACCCGCGTTGAATCCCTCGTTGTACGCCTCGTTGTATCCCTGGCTGTACGCACCGTCCGGGTTCGGATCGGTAGGGGTAGCCGGGGCGACTGGTTGTACGGGCTTTGGACTCCGGTGCCGCCGTACCGCACGTTTCTTTTTTTTGAGCCACGCACTGCGTCCTTTAAGTGGGCGTTTGTGAAGAACACGTTTGGCTCTGAGCGCACGCAGCTTGCGAATTTTGCGCAGACGGGCTCCACGGATTAACAAAGCTCTTTTGGTTCTCAGTCGTATTTTCTTCTTCTTTAACATGTCAACATTCCTCCTGTATGTCCCGAACGATACGAATTGCACACCCGGGGTCTTTGAGCCACGGCAAGCTAGGCTCCCCATGCTGGATTCGGGCCAGCCTGATTCCCGTAACCATACGAGACATTTCTTCCTGATAGCGACTCAGCAAACGAATGTTCTCGGCCAGACTGCGGGCGGATACTTCCGAATGAGCGGTTACACTGGCTACACTGTCCAGAATGCGTGCCAGCGCCTGCTGACTGTGTGCGATGGATTCAATGAGCGCCAGTTTTGCTTCCTGCTCACGCCGCATCAGACTCATTTTCCCATGTCTCCCAGATCCATGCCGCCAAACATGCCACCGTCCATACCGCCGCCATCTTCGCTATCGTTCTGCACCATCACCGCTTTGAGATTGTTGCACAGTCCGGTCTCCATCCGGGTTAATCCTTCCAGCAATTCCACCAGCTGATCATGCATTTTGAGCGGCTCGCCTACCTGATCCCCATGCGTCAGAAAGGTATCACCATTCAAATGATTCAACGTCCAGTTCCGTACCTTCTCGGCCTCAATCGCTTTTGCCTCCAGGATCAGGGCAATATTCCACTGCATTTTGGCTGCTGCGTCCAGCATCAGAATGAGGCTCTGTTCTCTACTCATTTTCCTTCACCCGCCTTCCGGGCTTATTCTTCCTCTTGAACCGCGATCTCCCGCATGACTTGGGTCAGCGTCTCGGCTACAGCCTCTTCCAGATCTGCAAGGCCCCCCAAGTAAGAGATAATGCTTTTGTTGATTTGCCCAGAGCTATCCAGCAGACCGTCAACGCCATCCAACTCCGGTTCGATATCTGGCAAATGATTGATGATTTCAGACATGCGTACAGCGACTTGGCGTTTGGCATCCAGCACACGTGCGATCTGCTGGTGAGAGTGTGCAATATGTGTGATGATTTCATCGATTTTGCTCTGCATGGTCCTCCTCCTTACCGTCACGGCCTGCTTCACCCATAGAAAAACCCGGCCTATCAGCATTTGCCTGTTACAGCATATGCCGGGCCGGGATCGTCAGTTACTACAGCTTGCGCCTATATCGTCAGATGACATAACTCCAGTCGGAAGAATATCGACTGAGGAATTGGCGAGTACGTTCCTGCTTGGGACGCACAAACACCTCTTCCGGGGTTCCTTCCTCCACAACGGAACCTCCATCCATGAAAACAACCCGATTTGCCACCTCACGGGCAAACCCCATTTCATGGGTGACTACAATCATGGTAATCCCCTCTTGAGCAATGGAGCGGATGACAGACAATACCTCACCTACAAGCTCAGGGTCCAGCGCCGAGGTCGGTTCATCAAACAAAATCACTTCGGGATTCAGTGCCAGTGCTCTGGCGATGCCCACCCGTTGCTGTTGTCCACCTGACAACATACTTGGATACTCATTGATTTTGGCAGACAGTCCGACTTGTTCAAGCACACGCAAGGCACGCGTGCGGGCATCGGCTTTGGACATTTTCTGGGCAATAATTAATCCCTCGGTGACGTTATCCAGCACGGTCTTGTGTTTGAACAGATTATAATGCTGGAACACCATCGCTGTTTTGCGTCTCAACTGCACAATGTCATGTTTGCGTGCATGCTTGCAATCGACGGTCAATCCACTGATCTGAACCTCGCCCTCATCGGCACGTTCCAGAAAATTGACGCAGCGCAGCAGCGTTGTTTTACCTGATCCGCTCGGTCCAAGGATCGCTACGACATCGCCCTGTTCCACGGTTAGATCAATGCCCTTCAATACTTCCTGCTTGCCGAATGTCTTGTGTATGTTGGTTAGTGTAATCATGACACGCCTCCTTTGCTGTACACGGCAACCCGACGCTCAAGCAGAGCAGTGATCCGCTCGGCAATGATGGTCAGCCCCCAATAGATGAACGCTGCGGCGATAAAGGCCTCCAGAAACTTCAGACTTACGGATGCCACCACATCCGCTTTACCGAGTATGTCCATCTGAGACACGGTAAAAGCGAGTGTTGATCCATGCAGGAATCCAACAAACATACTGCACAGGTTAGGCAATACAGCCCCGATCGCTTGAGGTATAATGATGCGCCTTAAAGCCTGGAATGTGCTCATGCCTACAGCGTGAGCCGCCTCCATCTGGCCGATATCCACAGCAAGAATGCCTGAACGGATAATCTCGGACATATAGGCGCCGGCAGTGAGCGAGAAAGCAATCAGTACAAATACGAGAATTGGAATCGACGAGGATTGGAAAGCCCAACCGTAACGTTCCGACAGCTTATCGATAATCATCGGAATGCCGTAATAGATGAGGAATAGATGCATCAGCATCGGTGTTCCACGCAGGAACGAAACGTAGAAGTCAGCAATGCGGTGAATCCACCGCACGCGATAAATACGGATCAGAGCCGTAGCCAGACCGATTCCGAAGCCTGCAATCAACGGAACAATCGTAATGACAAGTGTCAGTGGCAATGCCTTCAGGATTTGAAAAAAAGAGGTATAGATAAACTGGAGATCAATCGACATATGCTCACCCCGCTATTCGTTTCAGGCGTTTGGCTCGAATTGCCGGTTTGTGCACGACCCTCTTGCGTTCATGACGCTGGAGTCTGCGTTCTGCAAAGGCAAATCCTTTTTCAAGCACAATAACAATGACATAATAGACCACAGACAGACTGATATACACTTCAAGTGCATGCGATGTAGCCGAAATTAACGTCTGCCCTCTGCCCACCATATCCATGACACCAATGGAGAAGGCCAAAGACGTATCCTTTAATGAACCGATTAACGTGTTAGCCATGTTCGGAAAAGCAACAATCAGTGCCTGCGGAACAACAATCCGCCGAAAAGACTGGAATGTGGTCATACCCGCAGCATAGGCTGCTTCCGTCTGACCTTTATCCACACTGCGCACCGCTCCGCGAAAGATCTCGGCAAAGGATGCCGCGTCACTAAGCGCATAGGTCACAATGACAAATAACAACGGGTCGGTTCTCGACAGGTCGATGCCAATGGGTTTGAGCAACTCGGGAAGTCCGTAATACACCAGGAACAATTTGATCAGGATCGGTGTGCCCCGCATGAATGAGACGTACAGGGTAGCCAACTGGCTTAGTACCGGAATCCGATACAGCCGGGGAACGGCCAGAAGCACGCCGCCCACCAGTCCGAGCACGATGGAACCACCCAGCACAATCAGTGTTATATGCAAATATCGTAGCAGTTCCGGGATGAAATCCAGAACCAATGACAGATCAAATGATTTTCCCATTACCGCTGCACACCTTTCTCAGACTACTCTTCAACCGTATAGTCAGCTCCAAGCCACTCTGTGCTCAGTTTGCCTAATGTTCCATCTTCTTTGATCGCTTTGAGCGCTTCGTCCACTTTGGTTTTGAGCTCCTGCTCATCTTTGTTCAGAATGAAGTACACTTTGGAGTTGGAGAGGGCATCTCCTACCGTTTTCAACTGAGCATCAACCGCCTTATTCTGATAATCAATGGCAAACTGAGTGCTGATGGTGGCATCCACCCGGCCTGTTTTGATCTGGGTAATGGTATCCTCACCCGCTCCGGAATAAACGATATCAATCCCGTTGCCGTTCGCTGCATTCCATTTCTCAGCAAGTACAGCCGCATTACTTGTAGCACCAACAATCAGTTTTTTCCCTTTGAGATCCTCAATCGATTTTACTTCCTCATTTTTCTGACTTACGACGATTTTATTTGGAAAAATATTATAGGCTTCATCATTAAACAGGAACTTGGCCTGTCTCTCATCATTCACTTCCATCTGGTGAGCGATCAGGTCAATTTTTTTCGTTTCCAGACTCAGCAGCAGGTTTTTGAAATCCATGGTGCTGAATTCGAATTCATACTCAGGCAAACGTTTGTCGATCTCCCGGATCAGTTCCACATCATAACCTGTTAACTTGCCATTCTCATCAATGAAGCAGACATTCGGGAACTGTGTACCTGTTCCTACAATGATCTTTTTCACTTTGGTGTCGCCTGCTGCCGAAGCAGATTCTGAATCATTGCTTGCAGTTCCTGTGCTGCATCCAGCCAGTACCGCCAGCATTGTAATGAACAGCAGTGCTGTCCGGAATTTTTGAATCCCCCGTTTTTTAACCATTCCCAATCTCCTCCACAGGCTGTTATCACAGCGAATATGATGTGTACTCCCATTCCTCTACCCTATTAACAAACCATTCTTACTTGTATAGTCGGAATTAGGTTGAACAAAGAATATCATTACAAGTCATCTTAGGGCAATAACTAAACTAATAGGACATCCTGATATGGTTATAGGACTTCTCTATAGTACAAGAAAAAACCATCCCCAATATCGATTGGCGGATGGCTTCTTCTTGTATGACTCTCACTAATTATACCATTTTGGCGGTGCATCACTTGGTGTATACACTACTCATCTATCTGCGACTCGCCCATTTAATTTTACGTGCAACTTCCACTCGCTGTAATTGTAAGATACCGATCCGTTCCTCGAACTTCTTGCGTTCGTCCATGGAATGAGCGGCATGAATCTGGTGGCACAGACCTGTCAGTTTGCTGTTGATGTAATCAAACCGTGTCCATAATTCCTCTTCAGGTGTGCGCTGCTGCTCCGTCGCCGTCTGAAATATTTTGAGTTGGCGGATAAGGGATTGTTGCCATTCCTGATCCTGAATTTGGATGGCAAAATGCAAAAGATCCAGATAGTCATCGATTTGCAACGAAACGCCGCAATCAAATTTAGTGTTCATCGTCGTCTCTCCTTATTTCAGTACTTGGCTGGAATCCATTACTTCTATCTTACAGGAACAAGCCCACTGAAAGCGAGTACTGAACGATTAAATTTTGGGAAAATTTTTATTTTTTTATGTTAAAACATCTTTACATTTCCATTAAGACCAATTTGGCAGGATATTGATATTGGTACATATGAAATCAGACATTTTTTCCATCTCGCTGCTGTCTGGTCATCAGTAACATGAGAAACGAGATGATGATAATGGAAATAGTCCATGCCCAAGCCATGGTCTGATTGCCCGAATCCACAGCGACATAGATTGCCGTAGGTACCGTTTGTGTTTTGCCCGGAATATTGCCTGCAATCATCAGTGTCGCACCGAATTCCCCGAGTGCACGGGCAAAGCCCAGGATGAAAGCGGTCATCAATGCTCTGCCTGCGAGCGGCAGGGAAATATAACGAAAAACCTGCCACTCATTTGCCCCAATCGAACGACCCGCATCCTCCAGATCACGATCCACACCACTGAATCCCGATTTCATCGTCTGATACACGAGTGGAAAAGCAACCACCACCGCAGCAATCACCGCAGCCCACCAGGTGAAAATAACCGGAGCGGAGAATATGGCTTCAATCCATTGTCCAAACAGACTTTTACGCCCCAGTATGACAAGTAACAGAAATCCAACCACCGTCGGAGGAAGGACTAACGGCAGCATAAATGCCGTTTCCAGCAGGATCTTTCCCCGAAATGAAGAACGTGACATCTTCCAGGCTATCGCGATTCCGAGCACAGTGGCCACCACGCTGGATAACAGCGCAACCTGAAGTGATAAGCGCACCGGTGACCAGAATACGGACCAGTCTATGGCGTTCACATTCATTCCGGAATTGTGAATCCGTATTTCTCGAAGATATCCAGTACTTCAGGGGTTTGTAAATACGCATAGAATTGTTCGGCCTCAGTACGGTGTTTGGTTCCTTCAATAATGCCTATTGGATAATTGGCTGGTGTGTAGCTGTTTTTGTCCACTTCAAACGCAATTTTCACCTGATCCGAAGTAAGAGCATCCGTTTTATATACAAATCCTGCATCTGCATTACCTGTCTCTACATATTGAAGAACCTGTCTAACGTCTTTCCCCTGCACAAGCTTGCTTTCCAGTTCATCCCACAGCTTGGCATTGGTCAGAGCTTCCTTGGCATAGGTTCCCGCCGGAACACTTTCCGGAATCCCAATGGCTACCGTCTTGATGGAGTCGCTGGTGAGATCCGTTTCACTGGTTACTGTGTGGGTCCCATCTGCTGGTACTATGGCCACCAGTGAATTCTGTAGCAGATTCTTCTGATCGCCCGATGCAACCAGGTTTTCATCTACTAGCGCATTCATATTTTTTGTTGCCGCCGATACAAAGACATCAGCCGGGGCACCCTGTTCAATCTGCTGTTGCAAGGCACCCGAGGCGCCAAAGTTAAAATTAAGTTCTATATAAGGATTAGCTAACTCATAATTGGTTTCAATCTCTTTCATCGCATCGGTCAGACTGGCCGCCGCAGAGATCGTCAGATCTACCGTTTCCTGCGGATCGGTATTTCCTGCTGATGAACTTTCACCTGATGCCGCTGGCGTTGAGGTCGTTTGTTCTGCACCCATGGATGTATCCGTAGTGCCCTTGCTTGCACCACAACCAGCCAATACAAGAGCCAGTCCCAGTGACATACTTCCCAACACATATCCGATTCTCTTTCTCATTCATTTCTCCCCCAACGTTATCTTTAGATATAACTAGTTATAATTGATTATATCTAATTATACACAAGACAAACAAAATGGGAAGGTGATTAAGATCTCATTTGATTTTTGTTACCTGTCCTATGCGTTTCTTGCGTGTCCTCAGGTTTATGGCATCCCTCAATTAATGATATAGTACAAGAAACATTCATAACAAAACCATAATTGCTCTATACCTTTGAAGGAGGATCTTCACTTATGACGGAGGAGCAATCCTACACAACCGAAGAAATATCCAAGCTGCTCAAAATATCGAAACTGACAGTTTATGACCTGATCAAAAAAGGAGAGCTCGTCGCATACCGTGTGGGTAAACAAATGCGAATTGATGCAACCGATCTGGAGGCATATAAACGTCGTTCCAAACAACTTCAGTCCTCAGGTCAGCGTATCCCGGCTCCTCATCAGACCTCGGCATCAGGAACTCAGCCAGGTCAGGGTGATTTTCAGGGAACTTCCTTACAATCGACTACACCCATTGGGTCTGCGCATGCGAATACTCCAGCGAGTTCTGCTCATGCAATGACTGCTGTACCACGGCATCTGGTCATAACAGGTCAGGATGTCAGTCTGGATATTCTTATGCGCCATATGGAAAAACAAACTCGGGACATTCGTCCGCTACGCTCGTTCATGGGTAGTCTGGATGGGCTTATCTCGATGTATCGCGGTGAGTCCGATCTGGTCAGCACTCATCTGCTCGACGGAGATACCGGTGAGTATAATCTGCCGTATATTCGCAAAATTCTGACTGGAAGGTCCTATGTTGTGGTGAACCTGCTATCACGTCCTGCCGGACTGTATGTACAGCGTGGCAATCCGCAGAACTTGCAGAATTGGACCGATCTGAGCAAGCCTGAACTGAGACTAGCTAATCGGGAGATAGGTTCTGGTGCGAGAGTATTGCTGGATGAGCAACTTCGGCTGCATGGAATTCCTACCGCAGGTCTGATTGGATATGAAACCGAGGAAACCAGTCACATGGGTGTGGCTGCCAAAGTCAGTTCTGGCGAAGCCGATGTCGGAGTTGGCATTGAGAAAGCTGCACGACTTGTAGGCCAGGTTGATTTTGTCCCGCTCACACAGGAGCGCTATGATCTGGTCATGCTCAGGAAGCAAGGTAATGAAGCCTGGACAGAATCTGTACTGCGAATTCTCCAATCGCCGGAGTTCAGGCAGGAACTGCAATCATTCGAGGGATATGATGTATCCCGGACAGGTGAAATTTTGTACGAAGCGTAGTTATACAGAATATAACCAACAACACTCATGCTTAATGGATGTTACACATCACATCATGCATATACAAAACGCCTTGCAATGGCTGCAAGGCGCTTTTGGTGTTTATTTGTATATATAACGCATGATATTGATGAATGGATTCCTTATTGCGGCAAATCGATCTCAAAAATGAACACACCATACGCGGGCATGTTGATCTCATTCTGAAGTGTTGTACCTGACAGTAACTCTTTTGCTTGTTTCTTAAGCTTAATGGGTACTTGTTGATCCGAGTAGTTGAGTAAAAATACATAAGCTTTATCCTTACCGGAACGGATACCAAGCTCAACTTCGGACGGTACCTCTACCAGGTCATCCACAGGCGAGACTAGCCTGATTTCATCAAGAAGAGCATCTACGACCGATTCATTGTAAGCCGCACCATAATACCATACCTGCCCCTGACCTACCGCACGTTTGGTCAATGCAGGACTACCTGCATAATATTCGGATGTATACTCAGCCATGACCTGCACGTCAGAATGCTCCACATGAAGAACTTCGTTAAATCCGGCCGTTGACGTTCCCTCCTGAAGTCGCTCACTCGCCCCACTCCATTGCAGCTCAGCTGCTGGAATGGTTCCTTTGATTAAGGTAAAGTCCTCTACGGTTACACCACACAACTCAGCGACAGCCCCAGGGAACGGTCTCATATAACAATGTCCCTTGAGATCCTTATAGCCGGTGCGGGCACCGAAAAACAGGATTCCCCCTTGACTGACATAGGCTTGGAGAAGTTCTGCTGTCTCGTCTGTCATGATGGCCGGGTGAGCATAGATGATCACCTTATATTCAGATAACTCTTCCAGTGTTGTCGTTGGTTGCAGTGTAACCATGTCCGTCGGAATATGACGATACTGGAGCTGCTTATACCAAGAGCGTACACTCTGTTGCTGAAGCGGGCCGTGCCACTCGTCCAACTCCCCGTCCCAGATGTTATCGTAATCCTGTAGGATTGCAACATCGGCTTGATATGTAGTGCCCGCAATAACACGCCCGATCTTGGCAAACTCTTCCCCTACTTGTGCAACCTCGCGTACCCTTCTGTTGGGCTGATTATGGTAATCATTGATGCCATGCCAGTACATCTCGGTGCCAAATGTTGCCGTCCGCCAGCGGAAGTAGACGAGCAGATCTGTTCCATGAAGAACAGATTGATACGACCATAATCGGATCTGTCCCGGTCTTGGCGTACCCATGCCTATACTGTCGACCCAGCCTCCTGGCCCAGACTGTTGTTCCATGACGCAGAAGTTCGGTGACATATTGCGCACGTTCGACAGTTTCATGCTCCAGGTCCGATCTTGTAATGAGTTATCGTCTGTCCCTGGGAAGATCGTGGCAAACTGCGGATACGAATCATAGGAGAAGAAATCCAACAGGTCTTCTGTCATTTCATGATTATCCAAGTGTCCAAACGTACCGTTCGTTGTGATCCAATGTTTCGGATCCAGTTCCCGAATGATCTCCACCTGAAGTTTGGCAAATGAAATGGTATTTGCTGAGATGAATCTCTTTTCATCTAATGCCAGGTGAGGATTTGGCGATTGGCTGACCATATTTCGGGTAAGGTGAACTTGCTCCCAGTCGGTATAGGTCTGACTCCAGAAAACGGTTCCCCAAGCCTGGTTCAGGTTCTCCAACGATTCATAACGATTCTTAAGCCATTCACGGAAGGCGACATGGTCAGCCTCAGCATAGAAAACATCCATATGACAATTGAATTCGTTATCGATCTGCCATCCAATGAGAGCCGGATGATCTTTATAGGCAATCACCATATTACGCACGATTTTCTCACATTGCTGTCTGTAGATTGGGCTGCTGTAGTTGGTATGGCGTCGCATACCGTGTTGATACAATACCCCGTCCTTATTTGCGTTTAATACTTCAGGATATTTGGATGTTAACCATGCTGGTGGAGTTGCAGTAGGTGTTCCCAAAATAACACTTAAACCATATTGATGCGCCAGATCCAGTGCCTTCTGGAAAAAACTAAAATCGAACTGACCTTCTTCCGGTTCAAAGATGGACCATGCAAATTCAGCCATCCGAATAACCGTGATATTCATCTCTTTCATTCTAAGGAAATCGTCCTCCCACAACGCTTCCGACCAGTGCTCAGGGTAATAACAGACCCCCATTTTTAATTCATCCAATTGGATTGATTTTGCCACCTTTAATTGCCCCCTTAACCTGCCATATTGCCTCCATTCTATTGGAACCTTCACATATAATAAATGACAAGATTATGCGACTTATAATAAAATATTGTCATTGCTGAATATTCAAATAACAGTGGGCTGAATCTATTTCAGTTCACTACATAAAAATATTGCGTTTAAATGGAGGATGCACGTGAAAGAACACATCTTTCTCCCCAAGCCGGTTTTCCCCAGACATGTATGTTTTCCCGATTTTATTGGAGGGTACAGTGACTTTCCCAAGCATCATGTGAATCGGGAATATCGAACCAAAGATATCAACTTAGATCATTGCTACAATCTGCACCTTGTACTTGAAGGTAAAGGGTTCCTGGACACTGGAACCGCTTGTTATGAGCTAACACGTGGGCAGGGATTCCTCTATGGCCCCGGTCTCAGACAAACCTACTACTCAGATTTGGATGATCCTTGGAGTATTCGTTGGATTCACTTCTACGGTATTCGTCTCGAAGAGCTGTTAAATGGAAAAGGCGTTGACGAGCCATGGCTGTTTCAATGCTCCAACTTCCCGGTGGTTACCGCGCTCATGGATCGATTACTGGAGCTCGGAAGAGGCTATCAGGTGGAGGACGAGCACAGCATGGCAGCTACTTTATATGAACTTCTGACCCAATTACAATCCGCAGCGAGCCAAATTAATGTTTCGTTAAATCACACATCAGAGCGAATTCGTGAAGCAGGGAATTATATTCGTTCTCATAGTAACGAGCACATTACACTTGACCACGCTGCCGGGATTGCCGGATACAGTACAACATACTTTAGCCGCAAGTTCAGTCAGACGTTTGGTATCTCCTTCCCGGAATTCCTGATGGAATCCAGGTTATTACATGCGAAACAGCTGCTTGCCACAACCAACCTTTCCATTAAACAAATTACGCTGGAAACGGGATTTTCACAGTCAAGTTACTTCATCCGCTGTTTTAAAACCCAGGAAAACGTAACGCCTATGCAATTCCGTATGATGCACAATCATTCGTTATAGGCATGGCAGTATTCCTTGATCAAGCCGACGCAAAAGAAGACTCTGCATACAACATGCAGAGTCTTCTTTTGTCATTTTTCATATATCTTCATTTGTATCTTCGTCCTCGTCAGCCTTATATTCCAATATATCTCCAGGCTGACAATCCAGTGCTTTACAGATGGCATCCAGAGTGGATAAACGGATCGCTTTTGCTTTTCCTGTTTTTAATATGGAAATATTGGCGATCGTGATCTCAACTCTCTCTGCAAGCTCGGTAACCGTCATTTTCCGCTTTGCCAACATCACATCAATATTGATTATAATGGCCATATATTCACCTCAGACCACTAGGTCATTTTCTGATTTGATATCAATCGCTTCCTGTAACAATCTTTGGAGCACAGCAGAAAACACTGCGATGACCAATGAAGCAAAAACAGGAACCATTCCCATAAGAATGAGGCCTGGGGCATCATCTTTCTCTGCTACAACATACACAAAAGGCAACATCACAAAATAGAGACTACTGATTACAATAGCACAATATTTTATAGTTTTTAAGGATTTCACTGATATTAGAGAGAACGCTTCATTTTTGTCGATGTAGCTCAGCAGACGGAATGCCTGGTACAGTGCAACGATAAACGGAATAACGGACACATACATAATAATCACTATGGGGTATAGTGCACCTGCATAATTCGGATTCACCGGATTATTCGCTAACCAGGGTATGCCGAATATACATAAGGCAAGAATGGGAACACCAATAAGCAACACAGCCAATTTTAAAAAGATGGTTGTACCTCGCTTCACAAAAAGCACCTCACTTGTTTTAAGTGATATGAATTTATCATAATATTTATCGTTTTACAATAAATTTTTATTGTAAAACAGATTTTATTTATTCTTTTGCTCACTAAGGAAGGAAGACCAAAAGATCCCCCCTCTTTGCTTCAGTGATTCTTGGACACAAAAAAAGCCCAAAGCTAGCCACTGCTTCGCTAGCTTCGAACTCGGTTGCATCTACGCCATATTTGTCTGAATTAACATTAATTTTCACGAATGAAATATACTCTTAACCGATCTCGCTCACGTACGCCAGAACAGTCCAGCCTCATCCCGTTCCACCTGCTCGAGCACATTCTCAAAATCGGAACAAGGTGTAATAACATCTACCGGATTCCAGCTGCTCTGTTCATCTCTGGCATACACTTTCCACTGATTTTCTTCCCAGTAAAATCGGGCAATATACATCTTATCCCATTGATACCGCTCCTCGGCGGGTCTTTCTTCGGTCAGGATCAATTCATTGTCATTCATCTCATACGTCAACTTCACCATCGTACGCAGTGGCGCAGGTACCTTCTCGTGAATATATCCGTTCATTACAGACTGAATTCTTCGTAACGTAAACAAGTCCAACATGAAGATGCACACCCTTTCAGCAAAAAAACGCCCTGTTCTACGCACCGCATGTAGCTTCCAACAAGTGGTGCCCTTCCTCATGCAAAAGTGGTCAGCTACATCCCTTGATCATTTTACCAACTGGATTTTGTTACGCCAGGAATCTGCCCTTGATGAGCAAGTTCTCTGAACTTGATTCGAGATACCTTGAACTTGCGTAGATAACCCCGCGGGCGACCTGTCACTTCACAACGATTCTTTAGTCTGGTCGGAGATGCATTCCGTGGCAATTTCTGCAATGCCTCGTAATCCCCTTTTTCCTTCAATTCCCGGCGCAGGTCCGCATATTTTGCCACGATCGCCTGACGTTGCTTCTCACGTACCACTTTAGATTTTTTAGCCATGAATTATAGCTCCTTTATCCATCGAATTTATGTTTATGACAGAACAACCTTCCGATCGCTGTTATCCCCAGATTATATTGATTCATTTTACAAAGGGTAAATCCGGGGATAGCGTATGCTTCCGATGTAGCTTTCTTGCAGAAAGCTTGTAGGCGAAGTGTATGCTTTCGAAGTAGCTTTTCTGCAGAAAGCTTGTAGCTACGCTTCTTCAGGTCCTTTCTGCCCTCTCCGTTTTGTGTAAATGTTTATTTCAATTTATATAGATGTGTTTATACAGCGCTACTCCCAATGCAGAACATCATCTTCCAAGTTATAAGACTTCCACAGGCCATGGCAGTGGATTATCAAAATGACCCCAGTCAGCCAGCATTTCTTCGTCACTGAGCAGACACTGATCCAGCTCATCTTCAATGCTGGCACGTTCCATGTCGATCCCGATCATGACAAGCTCCGTCTGACGATCTCCCCACTGGGCATCCCATTTTTCCATAACATCCGGCTCGTTACGCAAAATCTCTTCTTTGTCCGCTTCCGGCAACGCCGCGATCCAATGTCCCGCAGGACCCAACTGAATGGATGATCCCGCCTGACTCAGGCTTGCAGCAACATCCCCTTCGGCTGCGAGCCATACCAAACCTTTGGCACGTACCACTTCTTCCGGCCAGTAACTCATGAATTCAGCCAGACGGGAAGGATGGAACGGCTTTCTGCGGCGATATACAAAGGAACCAATGCCATATTCCTCGGTTTCCGGTGTATGCGACTCCTTCTCCAGCTCCTGAATCCACCCAGCGGACATGCTCACCTTCTCAAAATCAAAGCGGCCTGTATTCAAAATCTCGGACGGATTCACCTGTCCGTTCTCGGTCCGAATGATCTTGGCGTTAGGCTGCAACTTGCGGATGATACCTTCGAGCTTGTTCAGCTCGGTGTCATCGACCAGATCACATTTGTTCAGCAGCAGCACATCACAGGTTTCGATCTGATCAATCAACAAGTCTACGACGTCACGAGTGTCCTCATCTCCAGTCGCTTGATTACGATCCAAAAGACTCTGCCCTGATCCAAAATCATGCCAGAATCGATTGACATCCACCACCGTTACCAGACAATCCAATCGGGCCAGACGAGTCAGATCAATACCCGACTCCTCATCGGCGTATGTAAAGGTCTGTGCAACGGGAACAGGTTCACTGATTCCGGTGGATTCGATCAAAATATAGTCATACTTGCCTTCGTTCACCAGCTTCTCAATCTCTTGCATCAGATCATCCCGCAAGGTGCAACAGATACAGCCGTTGGACAACTCCACTAACTTCTCTTCCGTTCGAGACAAGGTTGCCTCCCCCTTAACCAGCGCAGCATCAATATTGACCTCGCTCATGTCGTTAACGATCACGGCAACCTTAAGCCCTTGTCTGTTGTTCAACACATGATTCAAAACCGTCGTTTTCCCTGAACCGAGGTAACCACTCAGTACGGTTACCGGAACTTGCTTTTGTGTCATAGAAATCTACTCCTTATATGTGCAGTCTGCGTAATCCAGACTTTAATAGTAATTATTACGATTAACAACAATGACTATAATCCTGTTGGACGGTCGTTGTCAAACTATTTTTGATTCAACCTGCAAAAAAAGGTTGATGACCGCCCCTTACACTTTCGCATCCTGATGATACGTTTTGGCAAGAAGTGAGTCATAAACCTCCTCTGTAAATATTCGCACTACATGCGGGATAGGCTAGACAGCGGAACTATCAATATAAATTAGAAGTACGCCTGTACCGGGACATATTCAACAAAACTATATAGATTGAACTGAACATTTACACGAAACGGAGAGGACAGAAAGGACCTGAAGAAGCGGAGCTACAAGCTTTCTGCAGGAAAGCTACTTCGAAAGCATACACTTCGCCTACAAGCTTTCTGCAAGAAAGCTAAATCGGAAGCATACGCTATCCCCGGATTTAACCTTATAAAAAGGAATCAAAAAAATCTGGGGATAACAGCGATCGGAAGGTTGTTCTGTCATCGGAGTGATCCGTGTAAATGTTCTTTGGTTCAATTTATATAGTCACCACAGATCTGGCCTTATTGCCCGCTTCCATCCGTTGCCTGAACACCAACACCAGTACCATCGCTGCAATAGACAGCAACGTGCAGATCATAAACATGGTCGAATACGAACTCACCTGTACAATGAGCCCCATCGCCAGTCCTCCCAGAGAGAATCCAAGGTCATACGAGGACATGAAAATCCCCATGAGTACATATCTGGAATCCGCAGGTAGCACAAAAGACAGATATGTGGTTAATGTCGGGTACAACAGTGCCAAGGCAAAACCGCTGAACACCGCGGAGAGATACACCAATGGCCCGATGATCTCCATCAGGCTGAGTAACTGGGTTCCCAGTGCTGCACACAGCATTAATCCTGCCATCAGCCAGGTATTCCAGCTACCGTCGGACGGAATTTTTTTACGCAAAATAAACCTGCACAGGATCACAACCAATCCCTGAATCGTCAGAAATACCCCAGCACTCGCCGTTCCGGTGGATACCATATACAAGGGAAGGAAGGTCGCTGTTGCCCCAAAAACGCAGGACGCAAACAGCATCACCACACTACTGATCAGCAGTGGCGTACTGCGCCAGATGCCGCCGAATGAACGAAACATATCGCCCAAGGTATACGATTTGTTCTGCACGGTACTTCGCGGCAGATCCACATTATATCCAATCAGAAGTGGCAGCGCCGCCAGTCCGATCATCAGCAGCGTAAACGCTAGATCACTGGCATTTTCCCAGATTTGTATGGCGAGGATCGGAATGACCAGAGAAGGAACCATCGTAAACAGGGTGTACATGGACAACCCTTGTGCCCGGTCTTTGTCCTCCAGCTTTTCCACAATGCCTGCCTGCATCGTCATGGAGAAAAAGGCCGTAGCCACCCCTTGCAGGGCTCGCAACCACAGATACGTCTCCACACCAAAAACAACAAACAGCAGCAACGTCCCGGCATGTAAAAGTAATAGCCATTGCATCACACGAAGCGGCCCATGCTTGCCCAGCAGCTGTGCTGCAAAAGGTCTCAAGAGCATACAGGTGAACATGTATGCCCCCATCATCAGACCAATCTCAGCCTGATTCAATCCGGCGGCCTCGCTTCGCAAAGGCAGAATAATCGTCAAAGCAGAATTCGCCGCAAAAAATAAAAAGGCCAGCATATAAAACCGGATAAACGAAAAGGATACCGGATTTAATTTCCCATTGGATGTTGCCGTCATTGAAGCCTTCAAACGTTCGTCACCACTTTCTCTTCTGGCAGTCAATTCATAGATGTACCTGTCACGGGTCTACGCCGCTCATAGGCAAAAACGATCATTACCGCTCCTAGGATAGCACAGATCATGTACATAAATGAATAGGAAGAGAAGTCAGCGACGGGTCCCATAATCACACCACCCAGAGAAATACCCAGATCAGCCATCGCGATAAATAAACCGATCAGAACGTTCCGATTCAGCTTAGGCAAGACAAAAGATAAATAGGTCGTGAGTGTCGGATACAGGATCGCCTGACCGATTCCCATGAATACAGCACCCACATAGAAAAAGACCACCCCGCCTGTCACGGCAAAACTGACACATTGCGCAGCTACGGCGAGCAGACACATGGTGCCCATCATGAAAGGAGAATGCCAACTGCCATCGGAAGGAATCCTTTTCCTAAGCATAATTCGAGCCAGTACCACCGTTCCTGCCTGAAGCATCAGATATACGCCGGCATTCCCTTTTGGTACTTGGCTCGCATACAGCGGAATGAAGGTTGTAATCGCGCCAAATACAACCGAGGCAGCGAGCATTAACACACTACAGCGAAATAAATACGGATTCTTCACCAACTGCCCAAAGGATTCCCACATGCTCACATTCTGCTCCGATGGATTCTCAGCAGGTTTCTCCTTGTTTGGTTCCATTTTGGCGGTATATCCGAAGATACCCGTACAGATGGCAATACCGATCAGAACCACTGTAAAATAATCCATGCCTCCCGCCTGCCATATCCCTAATGCGAGCACTGGCCCCACGATCCCTGGTATGTAACTGAATAGCGAATAATAGGAAATACCCTGAGACCGATCTTTCTCCGGAAGAGCATCAATAATGCCAATCTGCAAAGCCATGGAGAAGAAAGCCGTGGATACCCCCTGAAGAATACGAGCAAGCAAATAACCTCCAAGTCCCGTAAAGGTATATAAAATCAGCGCAAATCCATTGATAATCAGAATCAGACGTAATATTTTGATTGGTCCGTGCTTTTGAATAATCCGACCGGCCCAGGGTCTGAAGAACATCGTTGTGAACATATAAGCACCCATGATCAGACCAATGGTGGTACTACTCGCGCCAAGATATTCTCCCTGCAACGGGATCAATACATTAAGAATGGCATTGGCACTGAAATAAAGAAGGACCAATATGTACAAACGCAGAAAAGGCCAAGACATCGCTCCACTCACAATGGGGCTCCTCCTAAAATGGTATTAAATGCTTCAATAATCGCTTCGCATAATCGGACTGTACGTCCTTAAGTTGCTTGGTCGAAACGATTTCTACAACCTGTCCCTCTCTGAAAATGATTACCCTGTCACAGATATAAGCTGCCGCCTGTATATCATGCGTGATAAAAACATAGCTCAGCTTGTAGATTTCTTTCAGCTCTTTCAACAATTGCAACACCTGAATCTGAACAGACACGTCCAGTGAACTGATCGCTTCATCAAACACAATGCATTTGGGGGCGGTGGAGATGGCCCTGGCGATGCACACTCTCTGAGCCTCCCCACCGGATAGTTCATGCGGATATTTGAATTTATAAGAAGGGTCCAGTCCAACTTGGTTCAGCAACAGATCCACCTTTTCTGAGTTACCCTGATCCTTTCGCAGCTTTTGCTGTGCTTGCATCGGTTCCATAATGGCAGCTTCCACGGTAAGAAACGGATTGATGGAGGATGTATAATTTTGAAAAACGGCGCTGATGTTACCCATCCGTACACGTCGATCCTGTACGTCTTTACCATCGAGCGAGATCGTTCCACGATCCGGGCGTTCAATGCCCAGAATCAGACGGCCCAACGTAGATTTACCGCTTCCGCTTTCACCGATGATACCGAGACACTCGCCCTGCTGGCATTCAAAGGTAACCTGTTTCAAAACTTGTTGTTTGTGCTTGGAGAACAGTCCGCCTTGGTTATATGATTTTTCGATACCTTCCACCTTTAGCATCTAGGAGTCCCCCTGCATCAACGCCTTAAAATGATTGCTTAGCTCCAGCCGGGTAGAGACCAGATACTGCGTATAGGCATGCTTCGGCTCTGTCAAAACAGAATGCATGCTGCCACGCTCAACGATCTTGCCGTCTTTCATAACCATCACGTCATCTGCAATCTTCTGGACGACGCCGAGATCATGGGAGATGAACATCATGGAACAGCCCATGCGTTCACGTAATTGAATCAATTGCTCCACCACTTCATATTGAGAGATCGTATCCAGTGCCGTTGTTGGCTCATCCGCAATAATCAGATCGGGCTCAAGCACCAACGCCAGTGCAATCATGATTCGTTGCAGCATCCCACCAGACAGTTGATGTGGATATTGATTCAGAATCTCGCGTGGGTTTCTGAGCATGACGTTTTCCATGGCATGGATGATTTTCTGTTCAATCACGCGGGTGTTCCAGCCAAAATGCTGCTGAAGCGTCTCCCGGATATGCACACCAATGACACAGGAAGGATCAAATGCACTCATGCCATTCTGCAAAATCATACACAGATGCTTGCCCCGCTTACCCCACATCTCCGGTTCCGAAAGCTGGTTCAGGTCTTCGCCCTGAAATAACATTGTGCCCGATTGGCGAATCCATGGCTTGTTCAATCGCATGATAGCCCTGCACGTAACGGACTTCCCACTACCACTTTCCCCCACGATGGCCATACAGCTTCCCTGCTTAACTTCAAATGAACTGTCATGAATGATCACTTTTCCTGTATTGGTGTCCCAGACTTTCAAATGTTCAACCTCGACTATATTCATAAGCGGTCTTTCTCACCTCACTTTCGTAAGACTTGTCAGACTTACCTTGAGAGGTCATCAATTTGGGGTCCAAAGCCACTTGAAGCGCATCCGACAGAAAATTAAAAGCAGACACGACCACCACAATGGCCAGGCCTGGTGCCAACATCAATTCAGGTCTGGAGAACATGACTTCCCTCGCCTCATTGAGCATCATGCCCCACTCCGCATGCGGAGCCTGGATTCCAAGCCCCAGAAAGGAAAGGCCGGAGATCTGCAACATCATCGAACACATGGAACCGCTGGCAATGACAGCAATATCGGCAAATGTAACCGGAACAATATGTTTGGTTATAATTCTCAGATTAGGCGTGCCGGAGGCTTTAGCGAATTTTACATAATCCATATCAGAGAATTGCATCACAGATGTTCGAATAACGCGGGCAAACCAGGCCCATTTCATCCACACAAAGGCAATCAAAATATTCTCCAGTCCTGCACCCAGAATGCCAACCACCGCCAGTGTCATTACGTATCCGGGGAAAGAAAGCATAATGTCACAGACTCTCATGATCCACGCATCCACTTTCCCCTTGAAGTAACCTGCGATGAATCCAACAATGGCCCCGATCAGAACAGAAAGGCTCAGCGCAACCAGAACCCATAACACACTTGGACGGATGCCATAGATAAGCCGAGATAATACACATCTACCCAGATGATCATTGCCTAATAGATAATCCCAGGATGAGGAGGCATACCGAAGCTTCATGTTCACTTGTCCAGGATCATGCGGCGCAATAAGCGGAGCCAGTACGCCCGCCATAAGCGTGGCGATAATCACCACCAAAGAGGTCATCGCAATCTTGTCTTTGCACAGATTTTTCAGTATTCGCATCAGAATTCCTTTCTCAACCGGGGATTCATCGCCGCATTAATGATGTCGGATAACGTATTAAACAAGACAAAGGTAACAGCCAACATCAGAACATACGCCTGAATAATCGGAAAATCCCTGCTTAAAATGGATTTCACGCTGAGCCTCCCGAGCCCCGGCCAGGCAAATACATTTTCGATGACCACCGTACTGCCCAGCACAATCGGGATCGCCATGCAAAAGATGGACACGGCCACCTGTAATGAATTTCTTAGAATATGCAGGGTAACTTTCTTCTCGCTCAGACCACTTGCCCGTGCATATAACACATAGTCCTCATTCATATTGCTCAGCATGGAACTTCGAACCGTTCGGAAATAAATGCCTGTATAACTCACCGTGATTACAATCACTGGTAGAATGTAACTTCGATACGAGTCCATACCGCTGGTAGGCAGCAGATCCAGCTTGACGGAAAAATACCAGATCATCATGGCTGCAAGCCAGTAGGATGGCATGGCGGTAAGGAAAAATGATACGCCTCTGACCGATCGATCCAGCAGCTTGCCTTCTCTCATGGCACAGATCACACCCAGCAGAATGGACAGCGCAATAATGAATACCGATGAGACAAGCGTTAACTTCAATGTGTTCATAAAAGCCGGCCCCATCAATGACCATACGGGTTCACCAGATACATAAGAATTGCCAAAGTCCAACTGCACAACAGCCATAATCCAGTTCACATACTGGATCATGAACGGCTGATCGAACCCCAATGCCTTGTTGGTCTGGGCAATTAATTCCTCTGTGATCTGCGGAACTTCCTGTGCCTGTAACACAACAACCGCCGGGTCCAAAGGAGATAAATTAATCAGAACAAACGTTATAAATGAAATGATAATCAGTAAAGGGATGGTTAACAGAATCCTTTTGACGATATAACTTCCCATATCCATCTCCGCTCTATTTAAAATTCATTTGTTCAAATGGCAGTTCATATTGAGTCTGCTTGAATGAGATTCCTTCGAGATTTTCAGGAGCGACTACGGTGACACGTCCGTTGGTAATCGGGATGAAGACTGCTTCATCATGGACAATCTTCATAATGTCGGCATACAGAGATTGGCGTGAAGCCTCATCCGTGGAGACCATAACCGCATCAATTTTTTTATACAATTCATCTGCTTGGGCAATTCCGCTTGTTGTATGCTTGTATGCCGAATCTGATGTAAATGCAGCAATGGTACTCTGTGGATCATAGGCCAGTCCCCAGGTTTGATTAAAGAGCAGATCATATTCCCCGGTGGCTCTCCGATTCGCGATAGAAGTGGATTCTTCACCCACGATCTCAAGCTGAACACCCAATTCTTTCATCGAATACTGGATCAATTCGGCCTGTATTTTCTGTGAAGACGAGTTGCTGTCATAGTATAGTTTCATGGCTAAAAGCTTACCGTTCTTCGTTCTCACCTCTTTACCATCTGCCAATGTCCAGCCTGCTTGGTCCAGAAGCTGTTTAGCCATTTCCGGATCATACTCCCGTTTCTTCAGGTCCACCTTGGCGTAATTGACATTGGCTGAAAATAGCGTGTCCGCTACAGTCTGCGTTCCGTTGAAAATATCTTTACTGATCGTTTCCCGATCGATGGCAACCCAAAGCGCTTCCCGAACTGCCGTTTCCTGAACCGGACTATTCTGGCGACTGCTATTGGCTACGATCATATTGGTATTCATCGCTTCACTTCGGACCACTTGATAACCACCAGATTCAGCCAATTGGTCCATGGCTTCGACATCGATACTGTCTGCTCCCCGGTCATCGGTAAACACAAAGTTGATCTCTCCCTTTTGTAATGCCAAGAATGTCGTTTCGCCAGCCGGAAGAACCTTGGATGTGATTTTCTTGATTGCAGGTGCACCACCCCAATAGTCTTCATTGGCTTCAAACGTGGCATTCTCTTCGACTTTATGAGCAGTAAGCTTGTAAGGTCCTGTACCGTGGAAACCACTCACTCCGTCTTTGGTTCCGCCATCTTTGAAATCCTTGGGTGATATGAAGACGTAAGGTCTTGTCATGGACAATTCCACCAGTGCCGGATAATAGGCTTCCGATAGCGACAGCTCCACCGTGCGCTCATCGATAACTTTTACACTTGTGATTTTGGTAGACAGCTTGATCCAGGCGTGTTTTTCGGCATTGGCCTGAACGGCATCGATATTTTGTTTGACCGCCTCTGCATTGAACGGCTCTCCATCATGGAATTTCACATCTTGTCGCAGATGAAAGGTGTAGGTCTTGCCATCCTCCGAGATATCCCATGATTCCGCCAGTAATGGCTTGATCCCATCAGGTGTGTTTTCCACCAGAGATTCATATACCATCCCTTGTGCAGGCATGGAGCCTGTGTACAGATGGGGGTTCATATCATTAATATCTTTGGCAGAAGCATAGATAAGTTCCGTTTGTACCTGGCTATTGGCAGGCTCCGTTTGGGCGCTCTCTTTTTCTTTTGTGCTCTGCTGTCCGCATCCGACGAGCAGCGCAATGGCAGATACCAGCAATAATAACCATTTAAAAGTACTACCTTTATTCACAACATTTCCTCCTGATGATGAAATTACAAGCAGACCTCGTAGGTTACATCGGGCAACTCCGATTGCAGTACCATCTTCCGATCACTGTTATCCCCAGATTTTTTTGATCTCTTTTCCAAAGAGAAAATCCGGGGATAGCATATGCTTCCGAAGTAGCTTTCTTTCAGAAAGCTTTTAGGCGACCGCTTCGCTTCTTCAGATTGGTTCTGCACTCTTCGTTATGATGTAAACATCAGGTTCAACTTGATTAATTTGAGATGTAATTAACCCAATTACTCAAAGTCAAAGTCCGGTGCAAATCATGCGGATATCCTCGTCAAAGGATTGGATGACAAAGGCATCGGACAAACGTTGATTCGGGTGTGCGTCAGTCATTTCCTGAAGCTTCGATTCATATATGGCGATGAATTGATCAATGATTGGACAGCTCACATCGAGATGTCTGGCAATGCCCTGGATGATTTTAATGCGGTAGTAATCTTCCTTGGGCATACGGGGAATATCTAGCTCCCCTTCGCGGTTCATGAACGTTTTGCGGAATGGGACTGCTGAAAAGTCAAAATATTTCCCTTCCGAATCGGGTTCCGAGAATGGATCAATCAATAAGGAGGTGTACCGTATGTATAATAAATACTCTTGATGAATGACCTGCAGCTGATTGAAATTCTCGATATCCTGGCGTGATATACTCTCTAATCGAACCGGATAGTTGTCATCCGTCATGAATTGAAGCAGGTTCACTCCCTGAATATCAAGTCGGTCCGTAATATTCATAATCTCCTGCCACTGCGCTCGCATATCCCGAATCAAATCTTGTGTAATCGGACCTTCGGGGTACATCTTGTATACGTATTTCTGAATATTTGATGCTCTAAAGATGGCCTCTAATGAGAAATCGTTCATGAACAAAGGGGGATGCACGTACAACGAAATATTTCTCGTTTCCGCCTCCAGTGGAGATCGCATCACTTCCAGCGCAATACCCAAACGCTCATAAACTTGGCATAACATACTGACCTGTTCAGACGGGGAACGAGTGGAACCGATATAGACCTTTTTCTTCACCCCTGTAGTAATCACATGATTGGACGGATGTTCGTGCATCCAACGGGTATCTCCAAGGTAGGTAGAGAAACTGATCACTTCCGGCGTTGCATTCCGCTCTCTCATATAATGGGTCACGAGTCGATTCGACCCAAACGTTGGAGAAATCAAAATGATACATTTCAGTTGTTTGATGAATTCATCATTCATTTGTTCCAGTACATCGATATACGCATCGGTGGTAACCGCCAAAATGAGTGTATCCCATTCACCATCAATGGTGTCATATCCCTTGAACACATGATCAACGTAACACTCACCTGCGAGCGATTGATGTTTCTCATTTTGAATGCTGACCTGAATACTTTGATTGCTCTGTTCGAGGGCTGAGAATACGGACGCTGAACGAACCGATGGTCTCCCCGCAATGCCTATACAGCAATTGAGATGATCTTTGAGCGTTACCGCCAACTGAATGGATACCGGTCCGGTTCCAAGTAACAAAATTCGCTGAAGATTGCTCATATAAGCCTCCTTTATTTCAAAGTTCAACCTGGACTCCATTTAGAATAACTTGGACAGCTATGCTTTTTGGTACAACGCAATATCGAATACATCATCCGGACGCAAAATCTTGTCCACTAGCCTCCACTTGCTGTTGTCCGTCTCTCTCATGGGATAATTGAACAAGGACTTCAACTGATCACCGTATCTCATGGCTACAACCACCTGTGCATTCGTCAGGGCATGCAGTTGATCAAGCAGCTCATATTTAGGGGCCACCGTAGAGCTGAAAATGATATGGGTTGCTTCCTGGGTATACTCCAGATTTTCCAGCAATGTTGACTCCAAACGAATCTTCAAACCCGCGCCCAGCGTCTCCACCACTTTCTGCCCGAGTCTAATGGATTCTTCATCAATATCGATCCCAACGACCTCTGCACCTGTTCGCTTGGCGATGAGTAATGGAGTCATGGGGAATGAACCGGAGCCGACCAACAATACTTTCGAATCGGAGGTCACATGGAAGCTGCCGAATTCTTTATCGATACACTCTTCTATGTTTTTGAAATAATCGGCAATCTGCACATCCCCGTTCTCTAACTTCAATGCACGATATTTCTCCATGATCGCCACACACTGGGCGGATTTATTTCTTAACTGCCATATAAGCGAATCCAGTTCTTCCAGCTCCGAATGCTCCAACTGTTCCCAGGCTGCCTTATTCTCCTGATTGGTCACAAAGCGGGAGTAGTCATTGATCACAGCCTCCAGCTCCGAACTATGCTGAATCGTATGATCATACTTGCTCGCGAGCTTATCGAATTTCTCTGCAAATTCACTCAAACATGTCTGAAAATGAACCAATGTGATCATTTCTTCTCCCCCTATACGTTGTCTCGATCATGTCATGTACCTCATGCGTTTATAACGCTCCATTCTGCTGGAGCATCTATGTAGGCTTTGCCCTGTGCCACGATGCCTACCGATCCCTCAATCGTAATGCTCCCAAGTTCTGCGCCATTCCACTCAGCTATCACTTTGATTGCACCACCGGGCTGCTTGATATACTGTGTAATCTCCCTCTGCTGGCTCCATGCAAGATAGGCTCCCACGGAGGCCGTACCCGAACCGCATCCTCTCTCCCACATCAGACTATCCAGCTCTGGAACATAGATGAGTGGGGCCATTTCTTCCAAGTGTGATTGATATAACAAGATACCGATCAGCTTATCTCCCAGGGTTAGTCCCAGTAACCTTGCAAGGGTCTGTGCCCTCTTTTTCATCGTATCGTCGAAGTCATCCACTTCAATCACGATATGAATGAACTCAGCGTACCGGATGATCACCATATCCAGTTCGATGCCTTCGTACCGGATTGTTCGTTGTTCGATCTGCTTCGGAATCGGCATAGTTACCTGGCAGTTGTATTCGTTCTGCTGTTTCTTCACATGGCACATGATCAATTGATCGGTTCCGGAAACCTCCAGCGCGATATCCATAGACTCCTGTTGTGCAAGTCTTGCTTCAGATGCGAGGTGTGCTGCAATTGCCATGCAGGCATTACCACAGAACTCTCCTCCGGCCATTTCCAGGCGGGCCACAGCTTCCGGTCTCCTCGTTGGTTTAATGAATCCCACTTGTTCAGCGTAAACGTTATCATACGACATTAGACGAGTCGCAATATGATTGTATTTCTCTGCTGCATGATCCGTTTTAACCAGAATCGTCATGTTTTGAGTGGGACTGAACTTGATAAAATCGATCTCCTGTTTCATCGCAGCAGCTACTCCTGTTCTTCATTTTTTACTAATAGTAATTATTACGATTAAAGGTCGAGAAAAATATAGCACAACCTTTTAGGGAGCGTCAACAAATATTTCCATTAAAAAAAAATAAAATTTACAATACCTTCAGCTGCCCCTCCTGTAAGAAAACCCAAACAAAGCTGACGCTTATGCGCCAGCCCTAGCCATAACTACACCATATAACAAGATTCAACGAATCGTCGTTCCTACCTCACTCTCACTTAAAAAAGGGAATTCGAAAAACGGTTGCCGTCGAACGGAACCGTTTCGATCTGGATATGATCCAGTGATTCACTATACTCATCACACTTGATGTGCTTGCACATTGTGCAGTGCTTTCTCAGCCAGTGCAGCCAGAAGATGTGCTCCGAGCGGCAGTGCCCGTTCATCCACATCAAAGCCAGGGTGATGCCACTCATGCGGGCCAGAGGTGCCCAGGAAGAGGAACAGGCCGGGAACTTCTTTTTGATAAAAAGAGAAGTCCTCACCTGCTGGAGAAGGTAACGGTCTAACACTGTTTAATCCAATCTCACTTGCAACTTGCTCAGCCGAAGATGCCAGAGACTCATCGTTGACCACGGCAGGAGGTCCCTGAATCCAGCGAACCGTAGCACGTGTGCCATAGGCCGCCGCAACACCCGCTACCACCTGATTGAAACGCTCGCGAATCCGTGCACGCACTTTCTCATCAAAGGTACGTACCGTGCCATCGAGTATCGCTTCGTCGGGAATAACGTTCCAGGCTGTGCCGCTATGAAGCTTGGTGACGCTGATTACAGCACTCTCCTGTGCTCCCACATTACGACTCACAATGGCCTGTAATGCCGTAACAATATGTGCGGCAACCACGATTGGATCAATGCCTGCTTCAGGCACGGCTGCATGGGTGCCTACACCTTCCACTTTGACAACAAAACCGTCTGCTGCTGCCATCAACGCACCTTCCCGAATGCCCACCGTACCCACCTGGAGATCAGGCTTGTTATGCAACCCAAATACGGCCCGAACATCGGACAATGCGCCGCTCTGGATCACTTGCCGTGCACCCGTTGCTTTTTCCTCCGATGGCTGGAATATCAACCGTACTTTTCCCGGCAAACTGGACTCGCGCTGTTTCAGTAATCGTGCAGCACCAATCAGAATTGCCGTGTGTGCGTCATGTCCGCAAGCGTGCATCCTCCCATCTACCTGGGAGGCAAAATCCAGCTTTGTCTCTTCCTGAATGGGCAGCGCATCAATGTCCGCTCTTAGGGCAACCACAGGTCCGTCCCCTTGGCCTACTTCAGCGACGAGCCCTGTCCGCAGCACATATTCGTCTGCAATACGGACGCCCTCCTCTTCCAGCCAACTTCGAATGGCTGCCGTCGTCTCCCTTTCCTCGCCGGACAACTCCGGGTTACGATGCAGGTGTCGCCGAATGGTGATTAAACGTTCCGCGAATGCTTCTGCCCGTTCACCGTGAAGCTCATGCTCGGCGCCCTGTACTAATTGCTCAGTCTGCTGCTCGGGCTGTTCCAGATCACTTTTCATCACATGGCCTCCCATTCGTATATATTCACTGCTATATTAACTGCCTAATTCTATCCGATTGCAGCTTCCTGTTCCTTGGATTCCAGTGCAAATTCGCTTAGTCCCTGCTCTGCCAGAATCTCACGCAACAATTCGAATGAACGAATTCGCTTGGCAAAGTCCCGTGTAGCTGTAGTCACAATGAACTCTTCCACAGCAAAATCCTGCTGGAACTTCAGCAGCGCCTGACCTACGCTTTCCTTCGTACCTCGGGTCACACTTGGCTCCAGAATCTCGATCCGATAGGTTTCGTTTGATTGACGTCCGAATTCTTCCGCCTGTTCCACAGAACCCACCGTCAGCACCTTTCCACTCTCCAGATGGATCTTCACCAGCATATGCTCACTCGCAAGACCTTCCGCTTCTTCCTCACTTTCGGCCACAATTAACGATATGGCTAATGCAGCGTAAGGCTCCCGTCCCTGGGAACGATCAAATTGTTCACGATATACACGGATCGCTTGAAGCGCTACCTCTATATTACTGTTAATGAACAGTGAAAAGACATATGGGAGTCCCAGTTCCGCAGCCATGCCTGCACTATCGACACTTGCTCCAAGCACATACAGTTCCGCTGGAATGTCGGACACAGGCGAGGCGCTGAGACCTGCAAGTGGATGCGACTGATCTTCAAACGGCTCATTGTGGATGTATCGTTTCACCTGAACAATCTTCTCTTGAAGAGAGGCAGCTTCCTGAATACCTTCCTGCAACGCCTGCGTCGAACGAGGTAACCCGCCTGGTGCACGACCGATTCCCAGGTCAACTCTTCCTGGCCCTAGCGCTGCGAGGATATTGAAATTCTCGGCGACTTTGTATGGACTGTAATGCTGGAGCATTACTCCGCCAGACCCCAACCGAATCCGCTTGGTATGCGCAAGCAAGTGGGAGATGAGTACCTCTGGGGAGGACCCTGCAACATGCCCTGAATCATGGTGCTCCGACACCCAGAATCGATGGAATCCAAGCTGCTCTGCCCGCTGTGCCAGCTCAATTGTATGCCGAAAAGCATCCACCGCCGTTTCCCCTTCATAGATGGGAGTCTGATCCAAAATGCCAACACGAATACTCATATCCTTCTCCTCCTTGATTGTGCTGAACCGCTGTTCTTGAATCACTATTAAGTTGAACTGGAGATGTTACAGTTCTGCACTCTCCGTTTTGGTGTAAAAGTCAGATTCAACGTTAGACGCTTTATAGTTGCCGCAGCAGTTCCCCGAAGGGCTCTGCCAATGGCGAATATTCTTCCTTTAACGTGACAACGCTGATCTGCAAAGATACACCTGCTACCTCATGTACCTGAATGGGGAACAGCTCCTGATTCTGCACTTCCTTCTTCACCGTAAGTCCCGGGAGAAAGGCAATGCCTGCCCCTTGCATAACCAGTTTCTTCGCCGTCTCCGAATTATCGACATGATATGTAATATTCGGCGGATGTTCCAGCGAGTCGAAAGCCCGGTGAATGCGAAGCCAGTCCAGTGAACCACATTCAAAAAAGACCAGTTGCTCATTCCGGATGGCTTCCATGCTGACATGCCCGCTCTCAATGAATGGATGTCCTTTGTACACATAGAGCTGGATCGGATCTTCATAAAAAGCAACCGTACGGATCGCAGGATGCATGACCTTGCGTACAAAGGCAAGATCGATCTCCTGACCAAGCAGTTTGGCAATCAGCTGATCCGTCGTTGCTGTCGTCAATTTGATGTTAATTTCGGGGTAAGCTTCCTTGATCTTGGGTAGAAAATCAGGAATGACATAATTGGACACCGATACTGTACTACCGAGCCGAAGCGCATCCGGTGTTGATCGCCGTTGCTGAATCTTCTGCTTGCCCTTCTGAATCACTTGCAGCACTTGCTGCGCATATGGAAGGAATTTCCGACCTTCTTCTGTCAGCACAATTTGCTTGCCAAGCCGATCAAACAACTTGCAGCCCAGCTCCCTTTCCAGTGACTGAATGCGAGCTGTGACCGAAGGTTGGGACAAGAAGAGTACTTCGGCAGCCTTATTGAAGCTTCCATAATGATTGATATATACAAATGCTTCAATATTCTCGATATTCATGAGCGCCTCCGTATCCACGTCCGCAGACGTTTGATCTTATATTGATTTATCCAATATATTTACTTGGTTTTATGATATCGTAATCCCATCCTTTTCCAGTGTCAATATCAATTCATCCAGCGAGCGATCCAGACGTGTAGTAATATCCGCCGAGAGCACAAATTTCCCATCATCCAATCGTTCAATTCCCTGATCCACAGCATACACGCCACCCAAGATATGTCTTCCACCAAGGGCTGCCAGTACAGGCTTCAATGCATAATCAATGGCGAGCAGATGAGCAATGGAGCCACCAATAACGAGTGGGAGTGTCAACTTACCCCGTAGCCCTTCTTGCGGAATCAGATCCAGGAACAGCTTGAGCACTCCCGAGTACGATGCCTTATACACAGGTGTAGCCACAATAACTGCATCCGCCGCTTCCACGACAGCAAGTGCATCACGAATGAACGAGCTGTCAAACCGGGCTTGCACCAGATCCTCAGCGGGAAGATCCACAACATGAATGACTTCAACGGTGATGCCTGCCTCCGTTAATTTTTGGCTGCTGTAATCCGTCAGACCTGTCAAACGCGAACGTTTGGAAGGTGATCCGGCAATAATGACAACATGTGACATAAAGTATTCCTCCTTAGGGTAGCGGTCAGGCCGCTCCTTTTAATTTGGGGTCCAACCGATCGCGAATATCGTCTCCAATCAGATTAACCGCCAGTACAAACAAAGTGATCGCCAGACCCGGGAACGTACAGATCCACCAGGCAACCGTCAGATACCCTCTACCTTGCGAGAGCAATGCGCCCCAATCCGGTATTTCCTTCAACACCCCAAGTCCCAGAAAACTGAGTCCGGAACCCGTAAGAATTGATGTCCCTACGCCCAGTGTAGCCATGACCAGCAAGGGTGACAACGAATGTGGCAGTACATGTTTCCAGAAAATGCGTGTATTGGAACCGCCCAGTGAACGTGTCGCTGTAATGAAAGGCAGACCTTTAACTGATATGACCTGCCCACGCATCACCCGTGCGTAGCCCGGAATGGAGGAAACCGCAACAGCCAGTGCAATATTCATCAGTCCTGGCCCGAGAGCAGCTGCAACAGATAATGCAAGCAGTACGCCGGGTACAGCCATCAGAATATCAACAGCCCGCATGGTGATGGTATCAACAATACCTCCGGCATAACCGGAGATAATACCAAGAGCACTGCCAACAATACCGCCTACAAGTACCGAGGCGAATCCAATGAGCAATGAATCTCTGCTTCCATGCACAACCACACTGAAGATATCCCTGCCAAAATAGTCCGTCCCGAACAGGTGCGCAGCAGAAGGAGCCTGCAGGATAGCATCCGTCATCATCTGAGTTGGATCATAGGGTGCAATCCAGCCCGGTACAATCGCACATGCCACGGTAAACACGACCACCAGCAATGCTGCATAAAAGAATAATCGGGATACCGCGAGTGAAACGCGATAGCGCCAAGGGCGGCGATTCCACAGACGTATACGTCCTACGCCCGCCCATACTTTTTTGTCACCAACCAAAGGTTTCATGCTCATGAGCAACAACTCCTCCTTCCATACTCCGCGTCAGGACACTTCTGACTGTTCCGGCTGTCATCATGTTCGGACTGCACGCCGAACCCGGGGATCAATGTACGAATACGAGATGTCCACCAGCAAATTCAAGACCACATAGATAATGGATGTAAAGAAAACAACGCCTTGCACCACGGGCAGATCTTTGGCCATTAGCGCATCTGCAATAATCCGGCCGATTCCTTGTCTGGAGAAGACAGTCTCCACCACAACCGTACCCGCAAGCAGATCACCGATCAGCATGCCAATTACCGTTACGGCAGGGATCAGCGCATTACGCAGCGCATGGCCATACATGATGGCGCGCTCCGAAAGTCCTTTGGCCCGTAAAGCCACGATAAATGGTTCATTGATCACTTCCAACATGCTGTTCCGCACCATTCGTACGATAAACCCTGCACCAACGAGACCCAGCGTAGCTGCCGGAAGAACCAGTGAGCTGAATCCGTCGGAACCCATCGCAGGGAACCAGCCAAGCTGTACTGAAAATAACAGGATGAGCAGTATCCCCGTCCAGAAGGTTGGCATAGAGATACCGAACAGTCCAACGAGCCGAGCGACGAAATCAATCACGCCATTGCGATGAATCGCAGACAGTACACCAAGTGTAATTCCAATCGTGATGGCAATGATTGAACTGAGTGCGGTCAAAGCCAGTGTCGCTGGAAAATGTTCCAGGATTTTTGGCAAAACCGGATCCGAATTGATCATGGATTTACCGAAATCTCCACGCAGCATGTCACCGAAATAGTTCGCAAACTGGATATAAAACGGCTGATCCAGTCCAAGCTGCACCCGCAGATTCTCGATCATCTCCGGGGTAGCCGAGGACGGGTCCAGCATGAGTAGAACCGGATCACCCGGCAGAAGATACATGATGCAGTACACCAGCACCGAAGCTCCGAAAATAACCAGAAGCGATGTTGCGAGTCGTGACAGTATCGTTTGAACCATACCGGGATATCTCCTTCCTGAATCTGGATTGGCCGTTCATGTTAGGGCTGAATGCGGACGTCGTTAAAGAGTGGATACCCCAGTGAATCAAACTTGATGCCTTCGACCTTTTTGGATGCTGCGACAGTATAAGGGAATACATAGATCGGCAGAATTACCGCTTGCTCAATCAGGTATTGTTGGATCTGATTGTAGATCTCGACACGTTTATCCGCGTCACTCTCAACCGCCCCCTGTTCCAGCAGTTCATCGATCTTTGGATCAGACAAACCGGATAATGTCGGACGCTGTCCCTCTGCACTCGTATGATAGAAAGCGTACAAGGCATTGGGATCGGAGTTGACCTGGCTATTGCCATATAGATCATAATCCCAGTTTTGATAGATGACCGTTGCTACGTCTTTTGTAATTTCCACTTCAACAGCGATGCCTACCTGCTTCAACTGTTGTTGAATAATGGCGGCAATGTCATTACGTTTCTCCCGATTGGGCGAACCATCGACATAACGCAGGGTCAGTTTCTGGCCCTCTTTGGCACGAATACCGTCAGCGCCTTTCACCCAGCCTTGTTCATCGAGCAGCTGATTGGCTTTATTGATGTCCGGGTTGATACTTCCTTCCAGCGATGCATCATAACCCAGAATTCCAGGAGACAGTGCAGACCACGCACGTTCGTAGTTGCCCAGATACAATGTTTTGACAATCGATTCAACATCTACAGCGGATTGTACTGCCTGCCTTACTTTCACATCATCCCAAGGCGCTTTGCGCAGATTGAAAAAGAGTGTATATGGCAATCCCACCGTGTTAGCCTGCAACAGTTGCTGGTTCGGATCGTTTTTTAATGCAGCGATATTTTGCGGTGGAACGGTCTCGGCAGCGAGTACCTGACCACTTTGTACACTTCCGATGCGTGTCGCTTCTTCCGGTACAATTTTGAATGTGATCGTATCCACATGGGGCGCGGCTTTATTTTCAACCGTCTCAGGTCCCCAGTTGTAATCCTTGTTCTTGGCAACGACGATATCCGCATTCTCATCCCATTTCACAAAGGTATACGGACCTGTGCCCACCGGATTTTTACCTAATTGGTCTCCATATTTTTGAGCAGCCGTAGGGGATACGATTCCCAGCAGCGCCTGACTCAAATTGCCAAGAAAAGCTTGCGATGGTGATTCCAGATTTACCTTGATCGTATATTCATCAATGACCTCGGAGGAGCTATAGGGTCTAATCAGGGCTAGAGAATTGGCAGCTTTGGTGGCCGGGTCAATCACCCGGTCCAGATTGTATTTCACGGCTTCCGCATTAAAAGGTGTACCATCATGGAACTTCACACCTTCACGCAGCTTGAACGTATAACTCTTGCCGTCTTCGGATACGCTCCATTCCGTGGCGAGCCAAGGTTTGATGGAACCATCAGGCAACTGCACGACCAGATTATCGTAGATCGTCCGGATCGCACGTACCGTTACGGCAAGCCCACTGCGATGAGGGTCTAGTGTATCCGGTGAAGTCGCGAGTGCAAAAGTCAGGTTGCCTCCTTCAGCTTGCCCGGCCTGCCCCCCACCTGATGCCTGTGCCGTACTGTTCGTGCTGCCTCCCGCCGCTCCGCAACCGGATAATACCATCACCAATACTGCTGCCAATGCCATATATTTCATCCATGAGATAGACCTGTTCATATCGCTTCCCCCTCTGTGTATACAGGTGTCATTATATTGATGTTTATACTTGATACTTGATATATCCTATGAGTTAAGTCGGTTTTAAGATAGTACGAAACGTAGTAATTACTTTATTACCGGTTGGAGATAACAGCAGACAACATCAGATGCTCGTTCGCTCCCTATCCGTCATGCCAAATCAGATACGACTTGTTCCTTGGCAGCCGTATAACGGTTAACCGGAATCTGTACCCCAAGGTTCCCCCGCAAAGTATCGTGTTCATAGTCCGTACGATACAGACCGCGTTCTTGCAGAATCGGCACAACGAGTTCCACAAAATCAGACAACCCACTTGGCAACTCCGAAGCAATAATGAAACCATCCGCTGCTTCCGTCTCAAACCATTCCTGAATCTTGTCAGCGACCTGCTCCGGTGTTCCAAGGAATTTGCTACGCGGTGTTGCTGCCCGCAGAGCCACTTCACGCAAGGTCAATCCTTGCTCTTTGGCGTCCTTCTTGATCTTGTCGGTTCCACTGCGGAAGCTGTTGCTTCCAATGCCATTCAGCTCCGGGAAAGGCTCATCCAATGGATATTGGGAGAAATCATGATGTTCGTAGAAACGTCCCAGATAATCCAGCGCTTTATCAATGGTGACCAAGCTTGCGATTTCCTGATATTTCTGTTCAGCCTCCTCTTCCGTCCGTCCAACAATAGGATTGATGCCTGGTAGAATGACAATATCCTGTGAAGAACGTCCATAGGAAGCCGCTCGTGTTTTGACATCCTTATAGAATGCCTGTGCATCTTCAATACTGTCGTGCCCAGTGAATACTGCATCCGCTTCTTGTGCCGCCAGCGTTTTGCCATCTTCCGATGAACCTGCCTGGAAAATCACCGGCTGTCCTTGCCGTGAACGGGCAATATTGAGCGGACCTTGTACGGAGAAAAACTCTCCTTCATGATTAAGCGTGTGCAGCTTGGATGGATCGAAGAAAACGCCGCTCTCTTTGTCTCTTACAAAGGCATCATCTTCCCAAGAGTCCCACAACCCTTTGGTTACCTGTAAATATTCTGCGGCAATGCGATAACGTTCCGGATGCGAAGGGTGACTGCTCTTACTATAATTCTTCGCCGTCCCTTCCAGCGGAGAAGTCACGACGTTCCAGCCTGCACGGCCATCACTGATCTGATCGAGAGAACCGAACTGTCTGGCTACGGTGAACGGATCACTATAGGATGTTGAGAGGGTACCCACCAGTCCAATGCGTGAAGTAACGGCAGCCAAAGCGGAGAGGATACTGATTGGTTCGAAGCGATTCAGGAAATGCGGAATGGATTTCTCAGTAATATACAGACCGTCTGCGATAAAGACCAGATCGAACTTGCCTTCCTCCGCTTTCAGTGCCTGACGTTTGTAGAATCCAAAGTTAACGCTGGCATCCGACAGAACCTCCGGGTGTCTCCATGTGGTGTTGCTTCCTCCAACCCCATGAATAATGGCTCCAAATTTCAAACTGCGTTTCGCTGTCATATGCACTCCGCCTTCCTTGGATTAGAATCTTCAAAAGAATGATCAAGGGCCAACTGAACTGATTACGTATGCAAAATAACTTAAAAGTTAACTATTCCTATGAGTTTGGTTTGTTTTAATTTCACAAATCTTATCACTGCCCCGTAAAAGGGTCAACAGCGTGACTAATAGATTTTTTCTATATGAACATTGAAGATGTAAATAAGACCATTTACATCCCAAGTGAGCCATAACTTATGAACGTTCCAGCTGCTGTACAAATGCGATCTTGCATCATGCAACAGCCGGAACGGCTTGCTTCAAAGGTATATATTAACTCCCGTTAGACTGCTGCCGCTTCGTCCGTTCGTGCCAGCAGTTCCGCCAGCTTCTCCAGATCAGGTTCCAGCAAGGCTTCAAACTTGCCGTCCCCTCCCACTTCAATGACAGGTACATGCCGAATGCCATATTTTGCTTCAAGCACATCTCGCAGCACGTCATTTCCCTGCACTTCAATGTTCTCAAAAGGCTGGTTTCGCTCTGTCAGAAATGCTTTCACTTCCCCGCAGAAATGACAGCCTGTTTTGCTCCACAGCACGACTTTTTTGGTTGATGATGACATCGACATACCTCCTGATTGGTTTTAAGATCAAGGTCTGGGTGATTAACTATGAACGCCCTAGACCTTCAATTCCCATCTGTTAAATAAGAATTATGGCTCTAAATGTACTCCTACGCCCCTCATGCGTCAATGGATCTGCTAATAGAATAAACCTATAACCAAATAGAAAGATTAAATTATAAATTTTAAAGAGGGCTTATTTTACAAGATTGAATCGCTCTGCTTCAGTAGTCTAGCTAACAACTCATATGTAATATTCGGATGCGGAATGAATCAGAGCGATTACACAGGGTACCGCTACATTTTCCATTCCGCATCATACTGCCAATCTGGATAAACAGATCGCCTGACATTACAGATCCGGGTTCAAGAGCTGAGGTGGGGCGATAATGGGCCAGCCTTCTTCCATTGAATTCAGTTGGTCCGCAGACACGCTGATAATATGCCCAGAATGTACACCCCAACGTTCTGCCGCATAGACCGATACAAATCGTCTCCGCTTGTCTCCGCTGATCTGATATCGAATCTCGGGTGCATCCACTGCGGCAACAATACTTCCTTCTGCCCAGCCATGGTGAGAACCATGAACCGCTGTCGTATGCACCTGTTGTGATTCCCTCGGCCATCCTTGCACATTCCCCGCTGATATCAGTGCTTCTCCGGCAGGAATGGCGAGCAGGTCCGGTTTGGCAACCTGAACAGGAGATATTCCACGCGGTACAGGGATATTCAGCTTCCGCCGCCGACCGCCGGTTAAAGTATAGACATCTCCTTTGGCATCGGACAGGAACGAACCTTCCGGGTAGAAGTCATAACTGTGTCTGAACTGTAATGCTGGATCTTGGCTGCCCTGCGTTGAGATTCGCTGACGCGGATCCATTGGGTTTGTGTCACCATCCTCTTGTTGACCGGATGGGGTACCAGAGGTTTGTTCTCTAGCCAACCGGGAGGTTTCGGCAACCAGCGCATGGGGATCTCCCCACTTTTGGCTATAAAACTGCTCGTTATCCTTATTCACTACAGCAAAGTCCTGCTCACCCAAGGCTTTCATACTGACACTTCCGAAGTGGTGGATAAAAGCATCCCCGGCTACCGCAAGCTGGTATCCTGCCAGCTTCACCCGAATGATCCAGTCATCATCTTCGAAATTGCCCACCGCGTACCCTTCGTCCAGATAACCTACTCGTTCCAGCAGCTCCCGTGAGAACAACCAGCAGAATCCGACCAGGCGATTGGTTATTCGATGTTTGTCTGCATCCGGACGATTATGTGTCGCGGCAAAAGGCCACATCTCTTCTACCTCACGGTACGGAACCTGAATCTGCTGATCCCCACCAATATAGTTGGTCACCGGACCCACCACACCAATCTTCGGATCACTGGCAAGACAAGTCATCATGTTATCCAGCCAGCCTGGAGTAACGAGCGTATCGTTGTTCAGCACGATGATATGTCGTCCTCTCGCCATCATCAGCCCATGATTGACACCTCCGGCAAACCCCCGGTTCTGATTAAGGGCAGCCACCCTCACCATGCCGCCTTTGCGGAGCATGGCCTCGGCAGTTCCATCCTTGGAGCCATTATCCACGACAATGATTTCGAAGGGGGCAGGGGTATGTTTCTCGATACTGGACACACATTGCAGCACATACTCCCGCTGATTGTACGTGGGGATAATGATGCTGACTCCTTCAAAAACAAGACCAAATGAACTCTGTCCCTGGCGGACACCTTCGTCGTATCCTCTACGATACCCCTGTTTGTAGATCCTGGCGCCTTTGGCTGTGCGCCTGCTTTTGCCTTTACGTCTGGATTTCTGCATTGAGCGACGACCTGCTGCATGCAGGACTGCCATATCAGATCGCGAGACATCGTGCTGTGTGGCACGGCGTGCCGCTTTTTTTTCATTGCTTATGCTGCCATTCCGGTTGTTTTCACTGCGGCTGTTGTCACTGTGAGTGCTGATATTTGGAATGATGTTCAGATGACTGTGACCCTTTCGACGGACGACGTTTCGAGCCTTAACCTTGTTGCTGCGGCTATGACGTTCTTCCCCGCGCTGTTGATCGGGTGTGCTCATGTTGCTCCCTCCATTTCCACTTGTCCGTGAGGCCAACACGCACATAAGCAGCCCCCGGACGGTCCACTAGAGTTGAAGCTCTCCTGTTACCAGTTTGTCAGCCAAATGTCCAAAATCCAGAGCGACCTTGCCGAGTTCACCTGCAATTCGCCGACACAGAATGACCGCCGGAATTCCCGCCGCCACCAACGCGATATCAAAAGCATGTTCTGCGGTTTGTTGCATCACCCTCGGTATATCCATAACTCCTGCCACAGAACCAATGATGCCTGTGACATGAATCCCCCGGTTATGCAGCAGTGCCGCAAGCTCTGGTGCCTGGCTACCTATGAGCAGAACCCGCCGTCCTTGCAGCAAGGGCAACACCAGGCCGGACTGATGCAGACTGTAATTGATCGTGGAACTGGTCAATTTCAGCCGGGACCAGTCGATCCCGAAGTAGCGCAATACCGGGAATAACAGCCCCTGGAATGTCGGCGCCCGCGAGATCGGCACGCCAACCCAGTCGGCGGCCTGTATGGCTTCCGCAAGCATCGCGCGGATGTCGGGGGTTGAGCTTGGCACCCCTGCATAGGGCAGAAACGGTGCCAGCTCCTGCACTTCCTGGCCTGGCAGCACCGTATCGGCTGCCAGCGTGAGCAGTTCGCCATCTCCGAGGCGAACGACAGACAGGGGGCGCTGTGCATCCAGCGCCGCCGTGATGTGTCCAGCCATCTCATGCGGGCTGGACAGCCGGGCCAGGCTGGGCGCATATTGGCGGAATCCCGCCGCGATCAGATCTGCCGCCGCCACGGCAGGCAGAATGTGATCCGGCGGGATGTGCTGCGCCACCAGCGCCTCCCCGCCGGCGAATACGCCGTCGCGGTAGCCCTCGGCGTAGCCGCCGGGCACGGCCTCCGCCTGCACTGCGTGCTCCGCGGGCGGAGGCGGCAAACCCTTCGCGCTGCCCGCCTTCGCGCCGGCAGCGCCTCCCCGCCCCGCGGGGGCGACACCCTTCGGGTGTGTCACCTGGCGCGGGGCGGGGCCAGCACCGCTGGCAGGCATCGCCTGTGGCGTGCTGGCTTGCGGTGCTGGCAAGGGCGCACGGCGCATCGCCGTGCGCTGCTTGGCGCGGGCAGCGGCACGCCGGCCCCGCGCTGGTGCAGGCCTGCGCCCAGCAGTGGCCCGGCGCAGGCCTGCTTTGCCTTTGCCGGTGCGGCTGGCTCTTGCCGCTTTGCTCGCACTCGCACGGCCAGCTTTGCCTGCTCTGCCAACAACACTGCCTGTGCTGCTCGCTTTGCCTGCACGGACCTTATGCGCTGCGCCTGCAGATGTACCCGCTTTGGTCAGAGTACTACGTTTCCCTGACTTCACACCTCTGACTCCAGCAGACCCTGTATCTGCTGCTGCCGGAGTGCCACTGCCCATAAATACGGCCGGGTGGATGCCCCGGGGTTTACCTGACACGGTGGCCCTAGCAGCCCCGTTGCGTGTCACTACTCTCACGCCATTCCCTCCTTTGGCATGCACGAGGATTGTCGCTGCGCAAAGCGCCGGAGCATCCTTCCAGCTCCGGCGCAGAGTGTTCTGCTCCCATGGGGCACCGCACAGCGGCAGCATCAGTCGCATATATTTTAGGGCAATTGTCCTTTCATACGGACAGCTGCTTCCTGAAGGGATTCAAATGTACCTGCATCACTCCAGTATTTCTGCAAAATGTCGTATTCCAGTCCGCCAGCAGATGCGTAGTGATTATTCACATCCGTAATTTCAAGTTCTCCGCGCGCAGACGGCGCAATGTTGCGAATCAGGTTAAATACATGATCATCATACATGTATATGCCCGTCACACAATAAGAGGTTTTCGGCTGGCTTGGCTTCTCCTCAATGTACGAGATTCGCTCTGGATGCTTTGGATCAAAAACAGGCACCCCGTAACGTCGTGCATCATCCACCTCTTTGAGCAGAACTCGCGCTGTACCAGCAGGTTGCTGCATGTAACGGTCCACATAAGGCTTCAGATCATCGCTGAAAAGATTATCTCCGAGAAGCACAACGAATTTTTCGCCAGGAAGAATAAAAGAAGTTGCCAGATCCAACGCTTCCGCAATCCCGCCTGCCTTTTCCTGAATGCGATAAGTCAACTTGACCCCATGATCCGCTCCGCCACCAAGATACTCTGTATATAACCCGGCGGAATGTTTGTTGATCACAATCAATAGTTCATCAATGCCTGCCTGGCGGAGCCTGTCGATGCCATACATAATCATCGGATGTTTACCGACTGGAAGCAGATGTTTGTTAATGAGCCGGGTCAGCGGATACAGTCTAGTTCCTGTTCCGCCGGCAAGAATTACACCTTTCATTCCACGTTCCCTCCTTCATCGGATATGTCCATATATTCAAGCGGATCGACATGCCATTTGTTAATAAAAATCGAACGATTACGCTCAAGCAGCTGTTTCCACGCTACCGGATCTGTCTTCTGGAAGCTGGCACTTCCCTGATGATGCACGAGAACATCTCCACATACCAGCAGGCGATATCCCTGCAATCTTGCTCTATAACAATAATCGTCATCCTCATAGTGTCCCGGAGAATATGCCTCGTCAAGCAGTCCAACCGATTCCACGACATCTCGTTTCATCAGCATGCACAGACCGACGATCCGGCGTACTTCCTTCCACCTTGAAGAATCCGCAACATTATTGGAATTGGCCAACTCCTGAAAATGCTCCATGTCCCGAAACTGCAGTTTAATCTGCTGGATGCCGCTTGCATAATTCGTAACAGGACCCGTGATCCCAATACTTGCGTCACTGTACAGAGCCGTTCGCAGGTTCTCCAGCCACCGGGGCGTGACCGTAACATCATTGTTCAACAGCAACAGCTCATCCCCGCAAGCTGCACGAAGTCCAGCGTTACACGCTGCCGGAAACCCCCGATTGTCCGGGAACCTTACAAATCGAATTCGCTCCAGCGCACAATATTCAGCCGTTCCATCCGTCGAACCGTTATCTACCACGATAATTTCATATGACGCAGGATCGCCCGAGTATTGACGTATGGCATCGATGCAGGGCCTGATCAGATCCAGACCATTGTAAGTTGGGATAATCATACTCGTCAGTGTCATTAGGCGTTCCTCCTGTAAGCCACTTCTACACGGGAGAGTGTATGTGCCTGGGCTGGATTCCAACCTGTACCCAGCAATGTAGCCAGTGCCTCCAGATGATCTCCGATGATCAATTTTGCGACATCATTCCCACTTCCCGTGTTACCAGGACGCAACCGATTGGAACGAATAACATCCACCTGACTTGGTGCCGAGACGTTCATTCCATGCTGAATAGCTAAACTTTGTGCCTTAGGTGGAACGGCCAGTGATGCTGACTTCACGGTCTGAATCATACGACGAGATAATGCATGAGGCACGGCTGTCATGGAATTGGAACCAAGATCTGCCCTGCCTAATGTTCGGTTCAGATATGCTTTGATCCGGCTTACCTCATCCTGCCCTGCAAACGCAGGAAGCAAAGACGTCAGATTATTCAACGCCACATCCTGTCCCCGATCAACCGCGAACAGAAAGGGTGCAAGCTGTTCAGCCGAGACGACCATATCTCCATCCACAAAAAGTACCGTCTCCGCATCCGTCATCTTGGCTCCAAGTGCCCGGCCCACATCATGTCCTGCCCGATCCGGTTCATAGATTACTGTAAGTCCCGGCTGCCCTAGTACCTGCTTCAAACTGTCATCTGTCGTTCCATTCAGTACCACAATAATATCCGTCAGAGGCAACCGCTTTAGTTGCAATAACACCTGCCCCAGTGTATGTTCCTCATTACAGGCACAGACAACGGCAGCAGCCGAATGACGAAGGGGTAGCGGCACGATCTGGAATGAATGTCCCGAGGCCTGAGCATAACCCTGCATAAATGCCTTACCTGCCTTCAGAGCTAGCTCGAAGTTGCTTAGCTCCCCAACGTTCGCCGCGTGTGCATTCCATACGAGACGTGCATGTTCTTCTGATACTGTGTTGTTCGCCTTTGCCTCGCTTCCTGCAACTTGCCCCGCTTTCCACATCAAGTGCAGATCTACTTGGCCAGACTTTGCTCGGCTTCTTCTTTTTTTTTGAATATCTACATGCTTCTTGTTCCTATGACGCTTGTTCATTACTGTTCTTCCTGCTGTCATTTGTCTACTTGTTGTCCGCCTACGGCGGACAACCCCTGAACGTCCCTTCATTTCCTCACCTCCAGCATGCTGCATCATCCGATGCGACATGCTTACCTCGCCAGGTTGCGAACACGTTTCAGATCGGTATAACCTCCGCGGGGACCGAGCGTATCCGTAATCCACTTAATCGCTGCCATATGATCATTCAGTACCACTTGACTGAGCGGATCAGGTCCGCTTCGCTTCTTGATTCGCACTGCATTCATTCTACCCACAGGTACGTGATGAACAGCGCGTACTCGAAGTCCGCCGATCACTGCCTTCGCTTGTGCGAGTGGCGGAACTTCCAGTGAGGATATGCCCATGACCTCAAGTCCTTTTCGGCTTATTGCATGTGGAATAGCTGTCATGGATGCCCCCCGGAGATCGGATCTTGCGAGTATGCTGTTCAACATGTGTTTGGCCTCCACTACCGGATGAACAGGATGATGAGTGACCGGCCCATGGTAGTCGTTAAGTGCCACATCCGTTCCCTTCAGCACAGCCTTCACGTAAGGTGCAAGATGCTCTGCGGGAATTGCGATATCTGCATCAGTAAATAACAACACCTGACCGCGCGCCTCCGCTGCGCCTACTTTTCGTCCTCCATCATGCCCTAGCGCTTCTGCATACGTGAGCACGCGTGCTCCAGCCCGTTTGGCTGCGCTAGCCGTACCGTCTGTTGAACCATTCACAATGACAAGCACTTCAGCATCGCGGCATATCCGCCGCGCTTCACGAACAACTGCACCAATCCTTTTCTCCTCATTCATAGCAGGGATAATGATCGAGAGCATCGGTCGCTGAGAAACATCCCTGTGTGAAGGAGCATCACTCATGCCATTTTCCGCTCCATTCTCTACTCCATCCTTAGCCTGTGACATCAGCTGTCTGGATGGAATAACGAACGTATAGGCCTTTGTACCCTTTTTGTGTCCAGACTTCAATCTTCGTTTCTTCAGCACTGTTTTTCTTCGTGGCACATTCGATCGAGTTGCATAACGTGCTGTAGTACGGGTTTTGCGCAACAGTTTCACCTCCCGCATTCGATCATCGGCATGCCAAGGGAGTACACGTTATTCTATGTATTCGTGGAGCAGTGGAAACGGCGTTTGTCCTTGCACTAAGCAGGTTCTCCCTGTAAACACGAGGGTACAGGCCTTGCTTTTAGACAAAATACGCCAAAATATGTGAAAAACGCTACCTCTCCCCTACTTCAGACACAATTTTAGCAAAAATCCAAATTTGTATCTTTTCCAAAGTTTTACATTGTGATAATATACGTTCCAAGCAGTTTTATTTACAAAAATAACCTTGTTGCGAACATAAGTTCCCATTCATTTTTTAAATCATTTATTGACCTTAGGTTGATTAGATTATGACCTCATTCACAGAACCTGTTAAGCAGATACATTTTACTCTTGAGAGGAGTGATGCCGTTCAGAACACACTGCCTTTGTCATTTACGCAAACCCGGATTGAACACCCCAGTTTTCCGTGAACGTATCTTCTACCTGCGCAATTGGACAACCCCCGGCTTTCTGAAAGAGGAACACAATAGACGATTAAACCTTCGGGTTGAACTGAATAAACGGTTATCCTTTTCGTTTGGTGTTGTGCTTAACACTTCCCGAGCTAAGGCCAAGCCAATTTTGTTCCAATCGTTTCTTGTCTCATTCCACGCTTCAGGTTCAGCCCCACGCTCCGCGCTGCCCAAGTTGCAGACGGAATTCCAACCGAGACTGGCATGAACATTTTCCAACCAAAAAATAAGTATAAGAATGGGAGAGTTTACTATGAAATTTGCCAAAGTTATGCCAACAATTCTTGGAGGAGCTCTTTTGCTCGCTTCCGTATCCTCTGCTACTGCAGCTCCAGTGTCTGATCAATCCATTCCACTTCAGGCCCCTTATGCCTCTGAGGAGGGTATTCCATTGAACAGTGGAACAGATGACACCATCTTTAATTATCTTGGACAGCAGGAACAATTCCTGAATTCCGATGTGAAATCCCAGCTCAAAATTGTCAAAAGAAACACAGATACATCTGGCGTAAGACACTTCCGCCTGAAACAGTATATTAAAGGTATCCCGGTATATGGTGCAGAACAGACGGTGCACCTGGACAAAACCGGAGCCGTGAGTTCCGCACTTGGCGATCTTCCACCGATTGAAGAGCAGGCCATTCCGAATGATGGTGTAGCCGAGATCAGCGGAGAAGACGCGATCCGTATTGCAACCGAAGAAGCAACTTCCCGGATTGGAGAACTTGGTGCCGCGGAAATCACACCTCAAGCTGAATTGAACATCTATCATCATGAAGAAGATGGTCAGACGTATCTGGTTTACATTACGGAAGTAAACGTACTGGAACCTGCCCCTCTACGGACCAAATATTTCATTAACGCAGTGGATGGCAGTATCGTATCCCAGTTTGACCTCATTAACTTTGCCACTGGAACAGGTACAGGTGTGCTTGGAGATACCAAAACCCTGACAACCACCCAATCCGGAAGCACCTTCCAACTGAAAGACACCACTCGCGGCAATGGCATCCAAACGTACACAGCGAACAATGGCTCCTCACTGCCTGGTACCTTGCTCACGGATTCGGATAATGTATGGACCGATCGTGCAGGTGTAGATGCTCACGCTCATGCAGCTGCTACGTATGATTTCTACAAGAACAAATTCAACCGTAACGGTATTAATGGTAACGGATTGTTGATCAGATCAACCGTGCACTACGGCTCCAATTACAATAATGCCTTCTGGAACGGGGCACAGATTGTCTTTGGGGACGGAGACGGAACGACGTTCCGATCCTTATCTGGTGACCTCGATGTTGTGGGTCATGAACTAACGCATGGTGTTATTGAATACACAGCCAATCTGGAATATCGCAATGAACCAGGTGCACTCAATGAAGCCTTTGCCGATATTTTCGGTAATACGATCCAAAGCAAAAACTGGCTGCTCGGTGATGATATCTACACACCTAACATTCCAGGAGATGCGCTGCGCTCCCTCTCCAACCCTACATTGTATGGTCAACCTGACAAATACAGCGATCGCTACACAGGCACACAGGACAACGGCGGTGTCCATATCAACAGTGGTATCATCAATAAAGCCTATTTCCTTGCTGCTCAGGGCGGAACACATAATGGTGTAACTGTTACCGGAATCGGCCGGGATAAAGCGATCCAGATTTTCTACAGCACACTGGTGAACTACCTGACACCAACGTCCAAATTTGCCGCTGCCAAAACAGCTACCATTCAAGCAGCCAAAGATCTGTACGGAGCAACTTCCGCTGAAGCTACTGCTATTACCAAAGCATATCAAGCTGTAGGCCTGTAAAATCTTATTTTATTGTGGTTGAACTTATAATGTACTCATCATAATGGTAACGAAACGTTCAGACACCCCCTCACCGTCCGAACGGATTAAGCTTATATCAACCAAAAGCGGTGTCCCGGACAACTCTGGACACCGCTTTTGTCATTTGTGTATTACGGATACAACAATCGGAACTATCCTTGCGAAGGTCCCGCAGCAATCCATGACAACAACCCGTACGTATGCTTGCAATCTGCCGTACGTGACACCTCAAGCACCGCTTCGTCCTCACTCTGTGAGAGCAGGGAAATCTGGAATCCCCGATCATTGCTCATGCCCACAATCACATAATGTTCTGAAGCAAATGACTCTTCAAAAACAACCGTTACCTCTGTGCTTACTTCACTCTCTGGCAGTACAAAAGCTTCCATCCCGAATTGTTGTACAACCGGTTGTTTGCTTACGCTGCGAACGGGTTGGAAGGCCAGATGTTTGGCCTGAACTGCCCCCGATTGCAACTGGCTGCTGCCCACGGCATCATCACAGAGATGTTCCTGTTTAATCGATTGTTCACTCAACATAAACTCCGTAGTTCCAGCGATCTCCTGTGACTGTTCAAGCTGTGGTTGCTGAGCCTGATCTGCCTCATCTGCCTGCTCCGTCGTGAACAAAGCTGCCGGTAGTTCACCAAGCTGATCTGTTTCGGATATCAGCTCTTGCTGTTGCTCCAGATCAGTACTCGGTAATGCCTCGACGATTACCTGCTGTGATTGCTGTACACCTTCATTTTCTGGTTGAAGCAATCCCTCTTGTCTTTTGATAGCTGCCAGTTGCTCCAGCGTTTCTCCACTGAACTGACGGATCGCATTCCATATCTCTTCGCTCAGATGCGCTGGACCTACAATCCCCGCATTCAAATGATTAGAGGTAATACTCTGCTCACTCAGTTTGCTGCCGTTCACGCTGCCATCGGCCAATTTGGCACTGGTGACAGACCCATTTTGCAGATGAACCCCGCTTACTGCTTCCTCTTCCAGATGGGTTGTGCGAATACTGCGTTCCTGAATGTGATCAGCAAGAATGGTTCCATCCTGAATATGACGAGTTTGCACACTTTTGTCTGCTATGTGGATAGCCGATACCGCACCTTCAAGCAATTTATTTCCGTTTACACTGCCGTCGGCCATCTTGGCACTTGTAATGGAACCATTGTGCAGGTGAATCGCACTTACCGATTCCGCTTTGAGGTGGGAGATCCCAATGCTTCGCTCTTGAATATGGTCAGCATGTATGGCTCTCTCTTGGATATGACGGGTTTGCACACTTCCATTGGCAATATGGACATCCGACACCGCATCTTCAAGCAGTTTGCTACTGCTCACACTGCCATCCGCCAGTTTGGCACCCGTTACGGCCCCATCTTGCAGATGAATCGCACTTATTACTTCCTCCTCCAGATGGGACGTACCGATGCTATGCTCCAGAATATGATCAGCAAGGATCGCTCCTGCCTGGATATGGCGAGTTTGCACACTTTCCGATGCGATATGACTCCCCAATATAGTATCTTCGAGCAATTTGCTGCCGCTAATGCTACCGTCAGCCAATTTGGCACTTGTTACGGACCCATTTTGCAGATGAACCGCACTTACTGCTTCCTCTTCCAGATGGGCTGTGCCGATGCTTCGCTCCTGAATATGACCAGCCTGAATAGCTCCTGCCTGAATATGCCCGGATTGCACACTTTCCGATGCGATATGAATCCCGGATACGGTACCTTCGAGTAACTTGCTGCCGGTTATACTGCCATCCGCCAGTTTGGCACTCGTTACAGATCCATTTTGCAAATGAATGGCACTTACCGATTCCTCTTCCAAATGTACTGTGCCGATACTCCGTTCTTGAATATGATCAGCAAGGATTGTTCCCTCTTGAATATGACGGGATTGCACACTATCGTCTGCAATGTGGATATCCGATACTGCTCCTTCAAGCAACTTGCTGCCGGTTACACTGCCGTCGGCCAACTTGGTACTTGTCACAGATCCATTTTGCAGATGAATGGCACTTACTGCTTCCTGTTCCAAGTGAAGCATGCCAATACTGTGCTCCTGAATATGGTCAGCAAGGATTACTCCTGCCTGGATATGGCGGGATTGCACACTTTCAGAGGCGATATGGATTCCCGACACCGCATCTTCGATCAACTTGCTGCCGGTTACACTGCCGTCGGCCAGTTTGGCACTGATGACAGACCCATTTTGCAGGTGAATCGCACTTACTGCTTCATCCTCCAGATGGATTGTGCCGATGCTCCGCTCCTGAATATGGTCAGCATGAATGGCGTCTGCCTGAATATGCTCGGATTGCACGCTTTCGGATGCAATATGAATCCCCGATACCGTACCTTCAAGCAATTTGCTACCGTTAATACTGCCATCCGCCAGTTTGGCACTTGTTACAGATCCATTTTTCAAATGCACCGCACTTACAGAGTCCTCATCCAGATGAATGGAGCCAATACTGCACTCTTGAATATGTTCAGCAAGGATCGCTCCTTCTTGGATATGACGGGTTTCCACACTTTCGTTGGCAATGTGGGCAGCCGATACTGCCCCTGCAGCTAATTTGCTGCCATCTACACTACCACTCGCCAGTTTGGAGCGTGTGACAGATTCATCCTGCAAAATAATCGTACTTACCGCTTCTTCTTCCAGATGCGTCGTTCCGATGCTGCGTTCATGGATATGATGAGGAAGAATTTCACCATCTTGAATATGACGGGAATGTACAGCTCCTTGCTGCAGGTGAACAGCACTTGTCGACTCTGCCTGAAGATGCAAACCACTGATCAAACCTGGCTGAAGATGAGCCGCTGTAATCGATAAAGGTGCCAGATGGTCTGTTTCCACAGATCCAGGTGCCAAGTGGTGGGACGTGACCACCTGTTCAGCAATATGCTCCTCATGAATGATGTCCGGCTTCAGATGTTGTGAGTTCACTACTTGAGTTCCCAAATGTTCCGATTTCACGCTGCCTTCAGCCAGATGGACCGATTGTACAACGGATGGCTGCAAGTGCTCGCTACCTACAGCAGCCTGTTGTAGCTCTGTCCCGGATACCGAGTCTGCTGTCAAATGGTCTGCACTTACGGAACCATGCCGAAGTTTGTTGCCCGTAATACTGCCATCAGCGAATAATTCCGGCGAGCGTATTTCTTCCGACAAATGTTCCAGTGAAACGGCATGCTGCTTCAGGTGATACCCACGAATGGTTCCTGCTGGAATATGTTTGGCGTTAATGCTCTCTGCCATAATCTTGGAAGAAGTCACGCTGCCGTCTGCCAGTTTAGCTGACGTGACAGCAAAATCCGCCAGTTTATCTGTGGCAACACTCTCTGGTGAAAGCTTGGGGGAGGTAACCGCATGATCTGTTAGATGAGGCGGAAAAATGGACCCGCCAGCCAACTGGGCTGAAGTTACACTATCAATAGCCAATTTGTCAGTTGTGACCGCGGCCCGTGCAATCGCATCCGTTTCAACACTGCCCGGCTGAAGGTGAGGTACACCTACGGCATGTTCTGTCAGGTGTTCCGATTTCACTGCATAAGGTCTCAGGGCCTCGGAACCCACGCTGCCTGGAGCCAGATGTGTACCTGTGACTCCACCACTCGCAAGATGTGAGGATATAACACTTCCCGGGGCAAGCGCTCTGCTACTCACCGATGCCGTTCCAAGCTTTTCTGTTGTCACACTTCCATCCGCGAGTTTAACGTCTGTAACGGCAGCATCCTGCAATTCATAACTACCCACGGCCGCCTCTGCAAGATGCCGCTCACACACCACGTCGTCTGCAAGAGCGTCTCCGGACACACTTCCGGCAGATAGATGAGTTGCCTCGATGCTTCCACTTGCAATGTGAATGGAGTGAATTGCAGAATTGTCCACATGTACCGGTGTGATTCCCCGATTCGCGATATGTTCCGCACGAATGGACCCTTTGGCAAGATGTTTACCTTGTACGGCTTCATCCGCAATTTTGGAAGAAATGACGCTCTGATCAGAGATCTTGGATGACGTAATGGACTGCTCCAGCAATTTTGCTGTTCCCACAGACTGGTCTGCCAGTTTGCTGCTGGTTACTGCACCTTCCGTCAAATGCTCACTGCCCACTTCTCCATTGCCTATCTGCTCCTTGCCAACGGAATGAGCGCGAATCTGACTTGATCCGATTGAGCCATCCAAGAGATGTCTTCCACTTAGTGAACCCTCAGCTAAATGTCTTGTTTGTATGGATCCATCCTCTATCTGGTCACTTCCAATACTGCCATTTAAAAGTTGTGAACGACCGACAGACCCTTCTGCCAGATGTGTCTGTTTAACAGCACCTGCCTGAATATGGTGAGACTCGATGGATAGTTCTTCGATTTTGCTGCCTGTGACAGCAGCTTCCCGAATTTTGGATGTAGTCACTGCATCGTCAGCCAGTTTGGAGGTATTCACAGCTCCCCCCGTGAGATGTCTTGTATCCACCCCGCTAATCGCAATCTTGTCTCCAGTTACGGCATGATTCTTGATTAATTCTTCCGTTACCAGCATGCGGCTGAGGTGTCTTGTGCCGATGGAACCGTCGGCAATTTTGGTCGAATCGATGACCTGGTTGCCAAGCTTCTGAGAAGTAATACTGCCATCTCTGATTTTCTCACCGGCAATCGAAGCATTTCGTATTTTATGACCAGACACAGAGCCGTCTATCAGGTGTTCCTCAGATACAGACGCTTCCGCAAGTTTCGCCGATACAATGGCCCCATCTGCAATGTGAATGCTGGTCACCGCATAATCCTGCAATGCTTCACTACCGACCGCATCCGGTTTCAGCTTGGAGGCATCCACAGAGAAAGGAGCCAACTTGCTCTCCGTAACAGCAAATTCACTCAAGTCGTCCGTGTAGATGTAGTGTCCGGTATGACCCGGCATCTGATTTTGGTTCAGGATCTGCAGCCGGTCCTTGCTTGCTAACTCCTGCTTGTTGATGTCCTGCTCTTCTTCCAGAGCAAGCGTAGCCAAGCTGCTAACCTGAATCTGCTTTTCCGAACTATCTTGTGTCTCAACTTCCTTGCTATCAGACTCTACGGGTTCCGGCTTGATTTTGGCTTCGATCTCTAGCTCTTCCAGCTCGTTCGTTGAAGCAGGTAGCTCTGTTGATTCAAATAGAAATTCTTCCGACTCCTGAACAGCCCTCGAATCCCTTTTATTCGTATTCAAACGTTCTTCCCTATTCACAGTAAAACCTGAGTTCATCTTGTCTGCCCGGCGATCAGTCAGTTCCAATTCCTTGAATTTCGGGCTCACATGCCGCAGTTTCGGCGTCGGAACCTTCTTTTTGCCATTTTTACTCATGCAGCTTGCTCCTTCCTCTAACGTTCGTCTCCGGCATCATATGCTTCCATATGGGCATCTGCCACTTCATTTATGACTTTTGCGGATTCCAGAGCACGAATGTACAGGCGTGAAGACAGGAAGGTTCAATGATCTTTGTGGAAATAGGCGTGTCAGGGCTGCAGATGAAAGGCGGCTGTCCACGCCCCCGTCCCAGTCATGTCATAGGATATTATATCTAGGTCGTGTCTGAAAACTCGCTGAAGTGCATCTTTCACCGTCTTTTCGCCCTCTGCTACGTCACTTTCCCTTGACGTGCCCCGGCACGCATGCGGAAAACTTTCTTGCTTGGAACGGAAATTCGGCAAAACCTGCTTCCTTCGGAGTTTTAGACACGCCCTGAGCAAGCACTAGTGCTTGGCGATGCATCTTACACACCGGTCTGCGTTATCGCGATGTCTGAGCCATGCGGTGACAGGCCGGCATTCCATGAATGGACGATCCATGGTCGCGATAACATCGAAGGAGGAACGGTCATGCTCCAAGAAACGATCGGCATTATGTTCGATTCACGCATGTACCGGGGGATACCGGCCGGAAGGACCGGTCAGGAATCACTCGCGAATTATGAACAGGCAGCGGCCAGTTATGGATTAACCCCCTGCTTTTTGAGGCTGGAAGATATTGATTCGGATCAAAAGACTTGTCTTGCCTATGTAAAAAAAGAAGGCAGATATGTTCGCGAGCGCATGCCACTGCCCTCCGTCATTCATAACCGATCACTCCAACTTCGCCGGACGGAACAGCATCAGATTACCAAGCTGATGTTGCAGGGTATCCAGGTATTTAATGTTCGCAACCGGTACCGTAAAGATCACATTCATGACATGCTTCATCAGGACCTCGCCTTGCGAGAACACCTGCCCCACGCAGTTAAAGCTACGCCAGAGTCTCTGGCCTATATGATGGAACAATATGATGACCTCGTCATCAAACCATGCAGCGGTAGCATCGGTCATGGGATTATGCGAGTCTTTGAGCGAGATGGACAGTGGAAACTAACCTGTGAGACGAAGGCTGCACGCAAAGGGTGGGCTACCTTCCGATTGAGCAAAGGACAGCTTCCTTCCGCCACCCTAAGGCGGATCTTTCGCCATGCCTACCTCATTGAAGAGCGTATCCCACTGGTACGTTATGAGGGCAGGCCGGTAGATCTGCGGGTATCTGTACAACGTGGCAGCGATGGTCTTTGGGGAATAACAGGCATGTTTGCCAAAGCCGCTCCTGCCCATACGTTTGTCACCAACATCGCCCAGGGCGGTAAAGTCATGAAGCTCGCAGAGGCCCTTGGATTAGAAGAATCTGGCTTTGACCTGGCTCGACTGGAATACAGAATCGGACTCGTTGCACTTCAAATTGCCCAGAACCTGGCGACCAGTCTGCCACATCTGGCTGATCTGGGCCTTGATCTCGGGATAACGCGCAGCGGCCAAATCTATTTTATTGAATGCAATGGACGGGATCAGCGTTACGGTTTTCGCAAGGCGGGAATGTCGGAACACTGGAAGGCAACGTACAGCAAACCGATGGCTTATGGGCGTCTGCTGCTGGAACATAATTCGAGGATTCCGAGACAACCGCAGACATACGATAGGAGACTATATTGATTTCGTGTGCATTCTGTGTCAATATTATGCAGAACGGCCGGTCTTGCCGGCCTTGAAGTTCGCATTAACCCTAAGGGGGATATTCATGGCAAAAACGCTGTTGCGATTAATGACCGAGCTTTCTTCGCGCAAATGGATCTCCCGGACTGTGGGAGCCTTCTCCAAAAGCCGGGGAAGTAAGGCATTTATCCCTTATTTTGTCCGGACCTACGACATCCCTGTTCAGGAGGCCGAGAAAGACTGGAAGGAATACCGTTCACTGAACGATTTCTTTACCCGCAAATTAAAGCCGGGCATGCGCCCGTTGGAACTTTCAGAGCATGCACTGATCAGCCCGGTAGATGCCAAGATTACGGCAGCCGGTCCAATATCTGCAGGGACACTCCTGAATGTTAAGGGACAAAATTATACACTTGCTGAATTATTAAACCATTCTCCCCATCTGGAGAAGTACAAGCACGGGTACGGGTTCGTCCTCTATCTCAGCCCTCGCGACTATCACCGCATTCATGCACCTGTCAGCGGCCGCAAAATAGAGAGCGAACACATCAAGGGCAAAGTTTATCCCGTGAATGACTTTGGCCTGACCCATATGAGATCCGTGCTTAGTCGAAATGAACGACTCATTACGTATATCGCACACGATTACGGTGAAGTGGCGGTTGTCAAAGTAGGTGCGATGAACGTGAGTAGCATACAGTATGCTGATACGGACACAAGTACCTGGGCACAGGGCGATGATCTGGCCTATTTTGAATTCGGTTCCACCGTTGTTCTGCTGACGCAGAGCGGCACATTCGAACCAAACCCGGGCTTACAGCCAGGCGATTCGGTCAAAATGGGCGCATTGCTTGGTCGTTTGAAACCGAAGAACTAATGAGTCCATACGCAAATAAAGAGGATGGCGCAGCACCTGTAACCAGGTATTGCGCCATCCTCTTTATGCTTTCATATTCATCCATGTATACATGCAATACGAAGCTTCGCTCCGTCGTTATTGGTCTGCTGAGTTCTCCTCAAAACCACACATCTTGCAAGTCCTCTGCCGGTTTGAAGCGACGCAGACGGTTCCGGAAAATATTGCATCCCTTCGTAGAGCATCCCCGGTTGCGGACCCGACGTTTTCCGTTCATCACAAGTTCCCCCTTTTGGTCATCTGGAATGCTAGATAATTACCCTTGCGTTCCAGACTTGAAACGGTGTCATGTTTTTCTCATCAGAATTTTAACGAATCTCGGACGGGCTCTTGCCTGTATACTGCTTGAACTGACGACTGAAGAAGAAAATATCCCGGTAGCCCAGAGCATCCGCCACTTCGGTCACATTCATGCCGGTATGCACCAGCAGATGTTCCGCCCGTTCAATACGCATGCGGATAATATAAGATTGCACTGATGATCCCACCAGTTCCTTGAACTTGATCGAGAAGTATCGGGGCGATAAGCCGGCCCGGGCAGCCAGATCTTCCACCCGATGCGTAATCCCCGGATGCTGACGCACATAATTGGCGACCTCCTGGATGACATCGGACAACTGGTTGCTTACCTTTTTCTCCACAGGTTCTTCCGTATCGGCGCGCAGCAAATGAATCATCAATTGCTTCAGAATCAATCGGCTCTCTTCATCACGTCCGTACACATCCGATAAGAATAGTCTTACATACCGTGCCAGCAAGTGCTCAAACTCCACCGTTTCCTGTACCTCGCGATAGGACTGGGGAACGTCAGCAACAGGCACGTCCACATCAAAATGAATATACGTAAGTACCAACGGTTTTTGCTTATTATGCGTTGCAGTAGGATGATCTCCTGGCCTGAACAAGAAACAACTGCCCTTGCCAACTTCATACGACTGGTCATTCAGTACAAGCGTTCCTTCACCACTCCATACATAAAATAAATCATAGTTTTGCATCGGTTTTTCCCGTTTCTGCCACTTCCAGCCCGGTTCACAGACAATTTTGGCGACAGCGGGCAAAATAACAAATGATGACGGCGATGCCTGCAGCATGTCGCCACTCCCCCTTGATAGTTAATCTCTCTGCATATGGCATCATTCTGATCTGAATCTCACTTCTTCAATCCAGGCCATATGTATTTCAGTATCTATAGAAATTGAACTAAAGAACATTTACACTTGCCACTCCGATGACAGAACAACCTTCCGATCGCTGTTATCCCCAGATTTTTTGATTCACTTTTTCAAAGGTGAAAATCTGACGATAAAGGCGAACGCTCCGCTTCTTCAGGTTATTTCTGCCCTCTACGTTTTCGTGTAAATAATTAGTTCAACTTGTATAGCATGATTAAATACAACTTGCTCATATATGATCTCTGCTCCTACAGGAGCGAAATGTCTTATCCCATTATACAGCGGAATTCACCGAAACGAAAATGTGCACTTCTCCCAGGCTAGCCGCATTCGCCGGATTCCCTCTGTTATCTCTTCTTTCTCCAGATGTGCAAAAGCAAAGCAGGCCGCCGGATGACCTGAAGTCAGCCGATATCGCTCTGCATCACGGAACAGTATGCCATCCTCCTGAGCGAGCTTTTTAAACCGCTGATAACTGTCCACATCACCATTCCAGGTAGCGTAGATATGCAGTCCTGCATCACCAAGCTGCATTGTGAATGCTTCCGGCAACTGTCGTTCCATCTCTCGGACAAAAAAATCATGCCGTTCCCCGTATAATCGGGTTAACCGCCGTAAGTGCCTCAGGTAACCTCCTCTGGTCATAAATTTTGCCAGTGCGCGCTGCTCTAACAGCGCAGGAGGTACCGGCTCATACAACGCCTTGGCGGCAAGGAGAGGTTCTACCAGACCAGGTGGCAGTACGGCATAGCCAAGTCGGAACGAAACAACCATCGTTTGTGAGAATGAACCAACGTAGATGACGCGCTGTTCACGATCAAGCACTTTGAGGGGTTCAATTGGTCTTCCGCCCCATCGGAATTCACTGTCATAATCATCTTCAATAATGACCGCATTACGCTTTGAGGCCCACGCAAGCAATGCACGTCTTCTGTCCAACCCCAGCACGGCCCCTGTTGGAAACTGCCGGGTAGGGGTGACAAATAACGTCTGTGCCTCCCAAGGCTGAGGAATAATGCCTGCAGCATCCACCTCTGCCGGGATGATATGCCCACCACAGGACTTGACGGCATGGGCGATACCCGGATACCCCGGATTCTCTAATACAACTGCTGTATTCTCCGTTATCAGCAATTGAGATAACAGGGTGATGCCTTGCATTGAACCACTGAACAATACAATCTGAGAGGGTTCAGCCTGGATACCACGTGTCCATCTGAGATGGGAGGCGATGGCCTCACGCAGCTCCGGATCACCGGCTACACCGCTCGATTCTCGCCAACCACTGCGATGAACCGCAGCGAGTGCACTCTTCCACTCCCCTAACGGGAAATGTTCTGCAGGCATGCGCTGCATTTGAAAATTAATGACGGACGGCTTCGTTGAATACATCTGAGTCCGCAGGACTTCATGTTGCGTATTCAACCGCTGTACTCGTTCGCCCCAGGCAGACAACTTGAGAACGGCTTCCTGTTTTTCATTTTCCTGAGTGGATAATGTTTCGGTTACAAATGTACCTCTTCCCCGATGTGCATGGACATAACCATCCGCAAGCAGCATGTCGTATACCTGAGCTACCGAACCACGTGACATCTCATATTGCCTTGCCAACTCACGGGTGGAAGGAAGCCGCGTGCCTCCTACCAATGTGCCTGCATGAATGGCATCACGTAACGCATGGTACAGTGCCTCATACTTGTATCGATGCTGAAGTTCATAGGTTTCCATCGGCAGCCACAATTCCATCATGCACCTCTCTTCATTTGACTTCATCTGTGATCCCCGACGAATTGGCCTACTAAAGTGAATGTAAATTGGATCTATTTCATTGTCAATGTATGAACTATTGTTATTCATAAGATATGGCGTTCTATTATACATTCAATGATGGGGGAATACACATGAGACGGAAAGAATTCACAGTAGATGAAGAACAGGAGATTACCGCATTTCTGGATCAGTGCTCCTTCGGGTTTCTGGGAACGGTCAGCCCGGACGGACAACCACGGGTTACACCACTGAATTTCGTATATATGGACGGTTGCTTTTATTTTCATGGCAGTCTGGCTGGCGAGAAGATGAAACAGATCAAACAGGATTCGTCGGTCAGTTTCACGGTAGCTGAAGAGTTCTCCCTGATTCCATCTTATTTCAGTGATCCTGAGCTTGCTTGTCCGGCGACTTCTTTCTTCAAAAGTGTCATGGCCTTCGGTGAGGCTGAACCGGTTAAAGATCTGGACATCAAAGGTAAGGTACTGCAACGATTCATGGAGAAACTCCAGCCGCAAGGCGGATATGTACCCATTGACGCTACTGACTCGCGTTACACAGGCAACCTCAAAGCTGTAGCCGTAGTCCGAATTAATCCAGAACGGATCAGTGCCAAGTTTAAATTTGGACAAAACCTCTCGAGTGAACGATTCGATCATATTAGTGGTCAGTTGGAACAGCGCAATGAGGGCCGCGATGCCGAAACTGCTGAAATGATGCGGAAATACTGTCCATTTCATCAGCAATAAGTTTCATTTCTTGAGGATTACTTCAAGGTTGATTTCAACGATAACCCACCTGAAAACCCTCTGCAACAACGCGGTAAAGTGATATAACTGTCATATTGCGTAATTTCCGTGACGGGGGCATGTCAAGGTGATATAATGTTAGGCAGTTGAATCACAAAGACTTGGAAGGATGAAAAGAATGAATCCACTGGCTGAACAGTTGAACGAAAGTATTCAGACAGGCAGCAGTCACGTCTACTCCATGCTGTCACAGCTTGGCAAAGAAATTTATTTTCCTAAAGAGGGGATTTTGAGTCAATCTGCTGAAGCAGCAAGCTTGGCCAAGACCCATAATGCCACGATTGGTATCGCCCTGGAGGGTGGTGTGCCGATGCATCTTCAGGTTATTCAGGAGAAGCTGTCTGCATTCCAGCCAAAGGATCTGTATCCTTACGCTCCACCTGCAGGCAAACCTGAATTGCGGACCGTCTGGAGAGACAAGATGCTGAAGGAAACGCCTTCCCTGGAAGGCAAAACGTTTGGCAATCCAATTGTAACCAATGCATTAACCCATGGACTAAGTATCGTAGCCGACCTGTTCGCCGATGAAGGGGACGCTGTCATATATCCGGATAAAAACTGGGAAAATTACGAGCTGACCTTCGGAATTCGTCGTCATGGCCAGTTGGTTCATTATCCCCTGTTCGATGATCAGTTGAACTTCAACAGTGAGGGTCTGCTTCAGGCTTTGCTTGATCAAAAGGACAAAGGTAAAGCGATCGTTCTGCTCAACTTCCCGAATAACCCAACAGGTTATACGCCTGGAGCGGAAGAAGCAGATGCAATTGTGAACACGATTCTTAAGGCAGCTGAAGCCGGCGTTAACGTGGTTGCTGTAACAGATGATGCTTACTTCGGACTGTTCTTCGAAGATTCCATTCATGAATCCCTGTTTGGCAAACTTGCCAACATTCATCCACGTGTGTTGACTGTAAAAGTGGATGGTGCAACCAAGGAGGAGTTCGTATGGGGCTTCCGCGTTGGATTCATTACGTATGCCCATGAAGATGCAGCCGTTCTGCATGCATTGGAACAAAAAACACTCGGTATTATCCGGGCAACGATCTCCAGTGGCCCGCATCCTTCCCAGACTTTTGTACTGGATGCGCTCAAAGCACCGGAGTTTGAAGCACAGAAACAGGAGAAGTTCGATATTATGAAAGGCCGCGCCAATAAGGTAAAAGCCATTCTCGATAGCGGCAAGTATGGAGATGCATGGGACTATTATCCGTTCAACTCCGGTTACTTCATGTGCCTGAAGCTGAAAGAAGTTGGCGCTGAAGAACTTCGAAGCCATTTGCTGCACAAATATGGTGTGGGTACAATCGCGCTGGGTGAATCGGATCTTCGAATCGCCTTCTCCTGTATTGAAGAATCCGGGTTGGAAGATCTGTATGAAACCATTTATCGTGGAGTTCAGGATCTGCGGACGACTTAGTTAACACAGACCTGAACCCTGAATGATATAAGAACCCTTTGTATAACGGCGACGCTTCATGTCTCTGGATATACGAAGGGTTCTTTTGTGTTTTATCAGCCCAAAAGCGTCAATTTCTGGCTTTACCGGGCATCGGCCCAATCAGCCTACCCCCAAGGCACATAATATACGATGTACGCAAGGGCGTGCCAAACAACCACTTGAAAGGGGAATGACCATGTCTGGAGTTGAAGATACAAGAGGCGGTTATGGATGCGGCGGTTACGGAGGATTTACTAACACAGGTGCCATTCTCGTTCTGTTCATCTTGCTCGTGATTATCACTAAATCGTTCCTCTGTTAGTACCAATACACACTTGCGCGAGAACCCAGTGATCTGATTGCATGATTCCATTACAGCACAAAGAAGGGTATACCGGGATACAGCCCGGAATACCCTTCTTTGTTAATTTAAGTAGAAGTCACCCTCCACCTCGACCCACCATCTTGGCTGGCGAGAGGTACGAAGGTACGGTCTCTTGTTTACTCGTCTTCTTCTTCCTTCAACCACTTGTTGCCTTGCGAACGTCGCATGATCACAATCACCAGTATACCCAAAATAAGTGCTACTCCGGTGACAGTCAGTCCATTTGCTCCGGCAACCAGCATAGGCAACCACATGAGTAACGCAGCCAGTGCGTGTAGATGGAATATGAATCCCAACACCTGAGAACGACGACTCTCACCCGAAATTGGATAGATCATAATCCAAAACGATTCACTATGACTGCGACGCAGCGCACCAAGCTGTACACCTGCAAGCAACAGGAAGAACAAATACACACCGACACCAAAGTAGCTGCCTGCTGTCCACCAGGATAGTAACATGCCCAGTACAATTAGGCGTAACACGATTGAGAACACTTCGGTTCGAATAAACGTTTTGGTTATCAAGTAACGGTAAGCTTTCCCCGCGTTCCAGGGAAGAGCGTTCCCCAATTTGCTAAGCCAGCGACGCGAACTTACTTTCTGTCCGGATGAAGGTACATCCACAAACCAGCCAAGCGTCCGCATAACCCGTCCAGCCTGACCCTGCTCCACCTGAATCAGTCTTTCCCACGCTACCCGATGTTTCACTGGTATACGCAAGGCGACGATGTAGACAACAGCCAGCAACAACAGGAACCATACGCTCCGCTGCGGTGGTTGCCATAACCAGGCGCCAACCGCCAGCACTGCCAGAGCCCATCGCAAGAGGCGATATCCTCTTGCTGCCCCAACCTGAACCATTCTTAGCTCTTGCCATGCTCCATAACTGGACAACCCTTTCCACAGCAACAGGAATACGATGAACCAGCCAAATGGCCGTGCATCCAGATCTGCTCTAACATAGAGAGGCCACAATGTAACAAACACAAGTAACAGGCCCAGACTTTTATAGATAATGCCCCGGGCAAAGCTGTTCTTCAAATATTCCTGCATCCGGTATTCCTGTGGTCGCAGGAACACGATATCTGCCGGAAGCAGATATGTACGATAACTGCTAAACAGCACCAGTGGCGCCAACAGTACCAATGCAATCCAGCGAATGGGCAATTCTGCGGGAATGTTCTGAACAAACGATGTATACCAGGCGGAGAACGCAATGACGAGAAATAAAAAGACCATAGCTACACCGCTCTGGATTACATAACCCAGATAAGGAAGAATTCCGTTCCAGAATCCTGTGCGTCTTTGCTTCCATAGCAGCTTGAGATCCATGCTCAATCCCTGCCTTGTACGAGGGAATAGAACATGTGCTCCAGCGTGGCATCCGATTCCCCGAATTGGGAGCGCAGTTCATTCAGCGTCCCTTGAGCAATAACCTGCCCACGGTGCAGAACGATAAAACGGTCACAGTAATTTTCAATCGTGGACAGAATGTGTGAACTGAGCAGAATGGATGATCCCGAAGCTTTCATCTCAAGCATAAAATCAAGCAAGGAGCGAATACCCAGCGGGTCCAGCCCCAGGAAAGGCTCATCAATGATGTACAGTGGTGGTCCGGCCACAAAAGCACACATGATCATGACCTTTTGCCGCATCCCCTTGGACAGGTGAGTCGACAGACTTGTACTTTTTTCATTCATACGGAACAGTTCCAGCAGTTTCTCCGTACGTTGTTTGAAATCAGCCTCCGACACATTGTACGCTCTTGCCGTAAACTCCAGATGCTCCATCACCGTCATCTCATCATACAGTTCGGGTGATTCCGGTACAAATGCCATGGCCGATTGGTAGATCTGCGCATCCTCGTCCCGCTTCTTGCCCATCACTCGCACTTCGCCCTGTTGAGGTGTCATCAAGCCGAGGATATGTTTCATGGTTGTACTTTTGCCAGCACCGTTTAAGCCGATTAGTCCGACCATCTCTCCACGTCCAACTTCCAGATCAATGCCGTGAAGGACTGGCCTTTTGGCACTATAACCTCCGCTTAACCCGCTGATTTGCAGAACAGGTGATTGAACGTTTTCCATCTATCCCTGCACCCCTTTCGTCAGATTCTATTCTTCGGAGCGTGGCGTTTTGTCTTTACTCCACTTGGGTGCTCCTTTGTTTTTACGATCCTGGTCGCGCTCCGTACGGCCTGTATTCCCCGTTGGTTTGCTACCTGCTGGACGCGAATTGGAGATTGTAGCTCTGGTTCCCCCATTACGATTGCCCTGACCTGGTTTGCGATCTCTGGATTGCCCTGGTTTTCTGGAGAACGAATGTCCCTCAGGCCGCGTGTCCGGACGCGGATCAGCCTCCAGTACTTTACCGCCAAAGAGTACACGTTCTGAAAGTTCGATTCCGAGTTCGCGTGCGAATTTACGCATAATAAAGATCTGTGTTTCATCCACAATGGACAAAACGATACCCGAACGTCCCATCCGGCCTGTACGACCTGCACGGTGAACATAGTGCTCCGAGTCAAAGGCAGGGTCATAGTTAATGACCATGGGCAAGCCTTCGATATCCAGTCCTCTGGCAGCGACTTCGCTGGCAATCAGCAACTGAAGTTTGCCATTACGGAAGGCAGACAATACGTTACTGCGGGTCACTTTGTCAGCATCCCCATACAGCGCAGCAGCAGACAAGCCCAGATGATTCATTTTTGCTTCAACTTCACCAATATCTTCGGTTGCATTCACAAATACGATTGCCCGATCCGGATTGTACTGTCTAACCAGACGACGCAGCATGTCGATTTTGTTCCGGTTTTCTTCTACAAAATAATAATGCTCCAGGCCCGCAGCCGTAGCTCGATCCGGTTCAATTCCGATCTGAACAGGCTCTTTCATCTCACGCTTTGCGAGTCCAGCCGTATGCTCATCAATAGTTGCTGACAGGAAGATCAGCTGACGGTCCCGCAATGCGCTCTTAAGTACAAAGTTCACGTCACTTACGCCGCCAAGTTGGAACACCTGGTCCGCTTCATCGATAACAATCGTAGAGACGTTGTGCATTTTTAGTTTTTTGAGTGTGATCAATTCCTTCAGTCGTCCCGGTGTACCCACAACCAATTGGGGATGCTCACGCAGCTTCTCGATCTGACGTTTAGCCGCAGCGCCACCAATTAGACCCAATACGCCGATCTTACGTTCTTCCGCATAACGCTGCGCTTCACGTACAATTTGCATCGCCAGCTCTTGTGTAGGTGCAATAATAAGTTTCTGCGTACCTTTGATATCCATTTTGATGGATTGTAACAGTGGCAGCAGATATGCCAGCGTTTTTCCTGTTCCCGTCTGGGATTTGGATACGACATCTCGGCCTTCCAAAATAACCGGGATCGTCTGAGCCTGTACAGGTGAAGGTTCGTTAATGCCATGTTTCGCCAAAACGGCCTCCAGATCCTGTTCCACGCCAATTGAAGCAAATGTTTGATTCGTCATGTATGTCCATCCTTTTAATTTTATTCATTTTGATGTTATATAAGTTCAACTAATGATTATTTACACTGACACTTCGAGGACAGAACAACCTTCCGATCACTGTTATCCCCAGATTTTTTTGATCGAATTTTTCAAAAGGAAAAATCCGGGGATAAACGCGAAGCATATGCTTCCGATGCAGCTTTCTTTCAGAAAGCTTTTAGCTTCGCTTCTTCAGGTTATTTCTGCCCCCTCCGTTATTGTGTAAAAGTTTAGTTGAACATATAAGTTGCTTGTATAAAACCGAAGCCTGTCATCACATTACCTTTCATTATATGCGAAAAAAGCCCGTGTACCAAATCTTATTCCAGAATTGTATGTATACACGCCAAAAAAAAGAAAAGCCCCTCGGCGGAGCCTTTCTTTCATTCCGTATATGATGCCTCGTATCACATTTACTTCTGATTCATTACACCGTGCGACAATCGATCTGCAAGACGTGGAAATAGCTGGTACAGCCATATGCCAGCAGAAGCAAGTCTTGGCAGATTCACTTCTTCCTTGCGCTTTTTCATCGCCCGAATCATATGACCCGCAACGTTTTCCGGTTTCAACATCATCCAGCGTACATTATTCACATAATTGCCAGAAGGGTCAGCCCGATGGAAAAATGGTGTATCAATCGGACCTGGATTAATCGTTGTCACCATGACGCCAGTCTTCCGAAGCTCTTGACGCAGCGCATTACTAAATCCGAGTACAGCATGTTTCGTAGCAGTATAGGAAGCGGATTTGGCTGTACCGATTTTGCCAGCCATGGAGGCCACGTTCACAATCTGACCTTTGCCACGTTCCAGCATCTGTGGAAGCACTGCTTTGGTACAGCGGACAATGCCCATGTAATTAACGTCCATCATCTCATCGAATTCCTGTACAGACATCTCTGTCATCGCTGCGAATTTCCCGTAACCTGCGTTGTTCAGCAAAATGTCAATTCGTCCGTATTTATGCAATATCACATCCACAGCTGCCTGAACCTGCTCACTATCCGTAACATCAAGCGTGAGTAATTCATGCGGCCCTTTCAGCGAGGCACCAATCTCTTCCAGCTTGTCCCGCGAACGGGCAGCCAGAATTGGGATGGCTCCTTCTTTTATCAGCATCTGCGCACACAGCGCACCGATACCACTCGATGCACCTGTGATAAACACTACCTGATCTTTCAGCATCCGTGATGTCCTCCCGTATTGAACACATATTGCCTTTTGAGGCGTATGGTTCTATTCTACGAGATCATGACCTGAATATCCATCTCACCAATGCCGTCCATCAGCAAAGGAATACTCAGTGCTTTCGTTGCACTAAATGTAGTCAGATGTTCGGACTTCATCACTTGTGGAGGTGTAATATCGACCACAACACCCTGGTTTGACAGGATGGTGCTGGCATTACCACTGATCATATTACCCAGTTCCGAAATCGCACTTTTGCTCATTTCATCCATTTCTGTAATGACAAAACCGCCCATCATCGCAGATACAATTTTCAATGCAACTTGTTCATTGATTCCAAATACAATGTTTCCGCTAAGTTGTCCGGTCATTCCGATCACGATCCAGACATGGTCTGCAATGTACTCTACATTTTTCACGCCAAGACTCCCGGTGGAAGGCGAAACCTGGATGAGCTGTTCGAATACGTTCCGTGCCGATTCCAGGAAAGGATTAATCACTTCCGCTTTCACTGTCTATGTCCCCCTCACACTGGGTTATTGGTCACACACCAAAAGTCCCATATTCATTAAATTTATTATACTTTATCACGTACAAGAATTCATTAAGAATTCGTTAAATCATGTGTACTATAATTTATCGTCATCCGTGGGGCAAATGTTTATAGCTGATTCTAGCGAATAAACAGCGCTTTTCACTTCTTTTGAAGAAAGCTTTTCGTTCATGGTGCGTGGCAAAAGGCATTTAGGACTTTATTACTGCTTTCTCACAACTGTAAAAAAAATCAAATTCTTGTATTCGCGTTTTTTTCACAGTCTCTTGAACTACTTTTGATCCTGATAATTACCTTCATTGCTCTGCTGTCCTGAATCACCTATAATTTAAGATAACGGAACAATAACCAGTTACGGGATTACATCACACCAAACACTACATAATCAAGATACTTTGCCTGCAAGGAGGTCACCTATGAACATAAGCCAACTGGAGACACTAATTACCATTTCCAAAACGATGAGCTTCCGCAAAGCGGGAGAACTTCTGAACCTGACCCAGCCTGCCGTCTCGGCCCAGATCAAAAGTCTTGAGGACGAATTCAGCACCGTTCTTGTGGATCGGAACCAACCTGTTACCCTGACAGATCGTGGACAGGTATTCCTGGAGCACGCTGAACGGATGCTCGACATCGTTGATGAGTTGAAACAAAAATTGTCCGATCTCGATGAAACGCCTCAGGGACGTATCGTGTTAGGCACAACAACTTCCATTGCTATTCAGATCTTGCCAAGGGTGTTATCCTATTTCCAAGATCAATTCCCACTGATCAAAACCAGTATCCAATCCCTTCCATCATCACAGATCTATACCCAGGTCGAAAATGGTCTGGTTGATATTGGTATCGGTTATCTCACGGAGCGTAATCCCAACCTGAATACATCTGTGCTGTACTATGACACATTTGAACTCGTCGTATCTCCTTCCCATCCGCTGGCAAAGAAGAAACATGCTGCAGTGGATGTGCTCCGGAGTACACCATTGATTCTGCTGTCCCCTGATACCGTAGGACGAAGGTTTACGGAAACGATCTTCAAGAAACATAATATTGAACCTAATATTGTAATGGAGTTGTCGAGCAGCGAAGAAGTGAAACGGATGGTCGAGATTGATCTCGGGGCAGCTGTCATCTCCAAACAATCTGTTGCGCATGAGTTGCGTCAAGGTACATTGCGAATGATACCCTTAAGTGAGCTGGAGGTCAGTCACCCTGTTGGTGTTATCTATAAGTCCAGTCGGTACCTTAACTCAGCGATGCAGCAATTCATAAGTGACCTCAAAGGTATGCCGGAAACCCAATTCATCAGTTCAGAATGACAATGAGCCATGAGAAAGGAAGGATTCCATATGAAATTTGATCTTCACACACATCATTTTCGTTGTGGTCACGCAGACGGCAACATCCGCGATTATATAGAGGCAGGTATTAAGGCAGGACTTCAGGCCATTGGTATCTCGGATCATACGCCATACTTTGGCAGTGAGCTTGAGCAGGCATTTCCCCGGATCGCAATGGGTAAGTCGGAATTACAGCATTATGTGGAAGAAGTCCTTGCTCTGAAAGAAGAATACGCTGGTAAAATCGATGTGCTGCTTGGCATTGAATCCGACTACTTCCCTACTCATGCGGAATTGTATCGTACCACGCTAGGACAGTATCCTTTTGACTATATTATTGGTTCAGTTCATCATACCGAGGATGTGAGTATCTTCAACAAAACCCGGTGGAATGGCCTAAGCAATGCTCGCAAAGTTGAAGTGAAAGAGAGCTATTATTCATTAATCCGCGAATCGGCTCGCAGCGGTATGTTCCAGATTCTTGGACACATTGATGCGATGAAAGGAAACTATCCACCTTTCTCCGAAATTATCGCTGATCAGGCCATTGATGAAACGTTGCAGGTTATTGCAGAATCCAACGTAGCGATCGAAATTAACACATCTGGCAAAACCAAACTCAGCGGTGGCTGGTATCCCTCGGATGCCATTCTGGAACGCGCCCATCATTATGGAGTGAAGGTGACATTTGGATCGGACGCTCATAAACCACAGCGGGTGGCAGACGAGCTGGATGACGTTCGTACACGTCTCAAGGAGATCGGATTCACCGACTGGGTATACTTCAAGCAGAAACAGATGCAGGTTGTACCACTGTAAAAAATATAGAACCACATAGAACCCCCCACAGCGCGCTTGTTCACGCTGTGGGGGTTTTGGGTTTAATTCTAAATAAAATAATATTATATAAAGTTAAACTACATATTTACACGATAACGTAGAGGACAGAAATAACTTGAAGAAGCGAAGCGGTCGCCTAAAAGCTTTCTGAAAGAAAGCTGCATCGGAAGAATACGCTATCCCTGGATTTTCCCTTTTCAAAAGGGAATCAAAAAATCTGGGGATAACAGCGATCAGAAGGTTATTCTGTCATCGGAGTGGCCAGTGTAAATACTCCACAGTTAACTTATATGGGCAAAAAAAATGAACCCGCTCGCGCGGGTCCCAACAGCATTATCTATTATCAAAAAGGGGGTCATGAGATAAGTTTACCCCCTGTCTGTTAGAGTTCAATTGCAGCTATATTTCATTTGTGTAACAAATGATTGAAGTTCGATTCATTCACGTTTGACTACTCTTACTCTATGTCATTGCGGCTTGTCAGATACCAGGGTTTGCAGGTTTTTTTCCTGAAGCGGGCGTACGTATTGTTCCCGGTACATGCTGTACACTTTGACATCCATCAGGGATTCTGATGCCTCGTCATCTTCATCATGCAGTCCGAACGAGGGAAGACTCCGCTCATAGGACATCCCTATTTTGCTTAACACCCGTTGTGAAGATACATTGGCCTCATAACAACGTGCTTCCACCCTCCACAAATGAAGATCGTCAAATCCAAACTGCAACAGCCGCTGTACCGCCTCGGTAGCCACCCCCATGCCCCAACAGGACCTGTTAAGGATATAACCAATCTGTGCGGTACCATTCTGATCATTCCAGTGCTGGAATGAGGTGATTCCAATCACCTGTTCCTTACCTCTCCAGCAGATCCCATAATGTAACGAATCCAGCTTGGCGCTGCTGCTCCGTATCTGGTTCAATAACCGTCTCGCCCTGGTTGGCGTGGGCTGGCTTCCCCTATTCACATATCTTATGACTTGAGGATCGGAAAAAAGTTCCGATAATGTGCTGTAATCACTTTGACGTAATGATCGCAGGACAAGACGCTCTGTCCACAAAGCCGGCAGACCTTGAACCAGCATTTTTCGGGTAAGCATGACAATCGCTCCTTTTGCCTAAACGGGCTCTAGTCCGGTAAGACAAGCATGCTCTGATGATGATCCGGCGTAATACCATTTGAACTGATCCACGAACTTTAGTATTCGCATTTTAGTATTAATATATTGCATCATTCAATTCCTCACGCTAAAAGTCCCAGATGCTGACTACTCCTGCAGCCCGCGATAGATACCCGTACGAATCTCACGAATATAGAAATCCAATGCAGGAACATTCGTCGACTGTGCAACCTGTACTTCTCGCTCAATATCATAAGGTACCCGCACAAATTGAACATTGAACGGGGCATTGTTATCGTTGCTGTCTTCACCCTCCAGAATACAGTAAGAAGCCTGGGGAAGATCGAGTGGATTACCAACACTGCCTGCATTAAACAGTAACTTGCCGTTCATATACTGCAAGTATGCGTTATGCACATCCCCATAACCTACAACATCTGCAACACTTTGCTCAGGCTCATCAGCGGGAGGATCAAACATTGCCAACCTCTTTTCTATTGCATCCCACGGCTGTACACGATAGTAGACACTTTGAGGTGAAGCATGGACCAGACGGATGGTGCGACCGCTCAGTTGAAATTGATGACTGAAGGGTAGGCCCGCCAAGTACGCCAATCGTTCTTCACCCAGCCGTTCTGCTTGCCACGTAAAGTTCTCGTTGTCCTGGTTAACCGCAACCAGTTCATCCCAATTGCCACGGATGACAAGTTCGCACGTTGCTCTCACCTGATCCACAACCTGTACCGGTTCTGGTCCCTTGCCCACGAGGTCACCAAGACAAAAGATTCGCTCTACGCCACGACTTCGGATATCTTTTAACACTGCTTCCCAGGCAGTCATGTTGCCATGAATGTCGGATACAATCGCAATTCGTTCCATCTGGATAACCTCCATTCATGTTGAATCGTTCACTGTTGTACGTTTACACTTGCCACTCCGATGACAGAATAACCTTCCGATCGCTGTTATCCCCAGATTTTTTGATTCCCTTCTTCAAAGGGAAAATCCGGAGATAAAGGCGAACGCTTCGCTTCTTCACGTTATTTCTGTCCTCTCCGTTCTCGTGTAAAAAGTTTAGTTGAACTAATATGATCTCATATTCCTTTTATGTGGTTAATCCTTTAAGCTCAAACACCGTTAATTCTGGTCTGCACAGAAAACGAATGGGCAGTTGAGTCATGCCAAAACCACGATTCACATACACAGGCATTTGTGTCTGGGTGGTGTAATATACCCCCTGGACATCCGTGTAATACAATCCTTGAACATACTTGTGTGAACCTCGCGGAGTTGTCAGTGCCCCGATCCAGGGAAAACGTACCTGTCCGCCATGGCTATGACCGGAAAGTTGTAATCCGAAACCATAGGGAGTGGCAATATCGGCATAATCCGGTTCATGCATAAGTAACAACTTCCACACATCATGATCCAATCCCTTGATGGCTTGGGCAGGATCAGGCCTGCCTGTAAGTGCGTCATCCAGACCAGCTATGGCCAGACGTTCGCCCCCTTGTTCAATCACCACATGTTCGTTCCGTAACAAAGTGAATCCGGCTTCACGGAACATGGTTGTCACTTGATTCTGCTGTCCGCCCCGATAATCATGATTCCCCAAAACAGCAAACTTGCCATACTTCGCTTGCATGGAGGCGAGTACCGGAATACATTCACGCATCGGCTCTGCTTCCCTCTCGACGATGTCTCCGGTAAAACAAATCAAGTCCGGTTGCTGCTCCTCAATCGTTGCTGCCAACTTCTTCAGCTCTTTCACCCCGGTATGAAAACCAAGATGGGCATCGCTGAACTGAACTACACGCAAACCGTCAAATGCCTTTGGAAACTTCGGAAGTTTCAACTCCACTTGCTTGATCTCCAGACGACGCGGTTCCCATAACCAGGCATAACCTCCTGTAAGCAAACTGGCACCCGCCGTCATCAAAACCATGCGCAATAAGAAACTTCGGCGAGAGGGATCATGATCCTTTTCTTCCCCAGGAAACACAGACTCTTCTGCACCTGGTGATTTGTGCGAGCGCTGGGACGGCGAGTTGTTGCTACCCTGACGCGGTGTCTCTGCCATATCTCCCCCTCCTTCTACGCTCTTAATCCATCCCCTTAGTATATCATATTCTGCATGGGTAGCCCGGTTCCTCTGCTTCATTACAAAAAGAAGCCGGGATCTCCGGCATATTGCTGCACGGGATCACGACTTCTTCTAAGTTGCAGATTACACTTCTGCACATGTTATGACGAGATTATACACCCAACCAGCGTTTGAACATATGCTTGGTCGTTTGTTTGTTCATTTCAGCAATGGAGGTTGTCAGTGGAATGCCTTTTGGACAGGATTGCACGCAGTTCTGTGAGTTACCACAGCCCTCAATGCCTCCGTCTTCCATCAACGCTTCCAGACGATCGTCAGCGTTCATCTCACCTGTTGGGTGAGCGTTGAACAGGCGCACTTGGGACAGTGCTGCTGGACCGATAAAGTCTGTTTTCTCATTGACGTTCGGACATGCTTCCAGACATACACCACATGTCATGCATTTGGACAGCTCATATGCCCACTGACGCTTCTTCTCAGGCATCCGTGGACCTGGACCGAGGTCATAGGTACCATCGATCGGAATCCATGCTTTTACGCGTTTCAGGGCGCTAAACATCCGGCTACGGTCGATGACAAGGTCACGAACCACCGGGAATGTCTTCATCGGTTCGATACGAACAGGCTGTTCCAGCTTGTCGATCAGGGCTGCACACGCTTGACGAGGCTTGCCGTTGATAACCATGGAGCAGGCACCGCAGACTTCTTCGAGACAGTTGGAATCCCAGCACACGGGAGCAATGGATTTGCCATCTGTATTAACCGGGTTACGCTGAATCTCCATCAGGGCGCTGATCACGTTCATGTTGGGACGGTACGGAAGCTCAAATTCTTCGTTGTACGAAGATGACTCCGGGCTATCCTGACGGGTGATGATAAACTTGACGGTTTTGTTGGCTGTAGCTTGTTCCGCCATATCGTTGTCCCCTCCTTTGAGTGACGATGATTGGTGTTGCTGATGCGCAAAATGGTTTGGTGCACGGGAGACGCTTCGTCAGCGGAATGCCCCTCTGATCGCTGTTATCCCCGGATTTTTTGATCAACCCTTTCCAGGGTTAAAATCCGGTGATAAAGGCGAACGCTTCGCTTCTTCTGGGCATTTCCGCTTCCTCCGCTACGTCGTGCACTGGGTCACTTTGCTGGAAACTGCTCTCCAATTCATTGTGGATGGCAGTATTACAGTTCTGAAGCATTGCTAGGCGCTTTGCTTCTTATGGGCCTTTCCTTCACTTTGATGGCAGTAACTTTGAAGAAGCTTTGCTTCTTCAAAGTTCTCCTGCCTCTCCGTTCAGGTGTTTAACGATTCATTACCTGAATAGTATGGTACTTCTTAATCCTTGGAGTAATCCCGGATACGTGGTGGGATCAGGGATACGTCTACTGGCTCGTACGAGATTTTCGGGCCTTCTTTCGACCAGCTCGCGATAGTCGTTTTCAGGAACTCTTCGTCATTACGTTCCGTGAATTCCGGTTTGTAATGCGCGCCGCGGCTTTCGTTACGCAGCAGTGCGCCCAGTGTCATTGCTTCTGCCAATTCAATCATGTTCCACAGTTGGCGAGTGAAAGCTGCGCTAGGGTTGTTCCAACCGGAGCTGTCGTACATGTTGATTTTGCCATAACGCTCTTTCAATTCCTTGATCTTGCCAATCGTGGCTTCAAGCTTGTCGTTGTAACGTACAACCGTCATGTTGGCTGTCATCCACTCTCCAAGCTCTTTATGAATAACATAGGCATTTTCCGTGCCCTGCATTTTCAAGATGCCTTCGTATTTATCGCTTTGTTGTTTGGTGTGTTTCTCAAATACGGAAGATGGGATATCAGCGGATGATTTTTTAAGTCCTTTGATATATTCAGCCGCTTTTGGTCCAGCCACCATACCACCATAGATCGCAGATACCAATGAGTTTGCACCCAGACGGTTTGCACCATGGTATTGATATTCACATTCACCAGCTGCGAACAGCCCCGGAATGTTAGTCATTTGGTTGTAATCTACCCACATACCGCCCATGGAATAATGGACTGCCGGGAAGATTTTCATTGGGATTTTACGCGGGTCATCGCCCATGAACTTCTCATAGATTTCAATGATTCCGCCGAGTTTAACATCCAGTTCCTTCGGATCTTTGTGCGACAGGTCGAGATAAACCATGTTCTCGCCGTTCACACCCAGACCCATATCTACGCAGACGCTGAAGATTTCACGAGTCGCGATATCACGTGGAACCAGGTTACCGTAGGATGGATATTTTTCTTCAAGGAAGTACCAAGGTTTGCCGTCTTTGTACGTCCAGATCCGTCCACCTTCACCACGAGCGGATTCAGACATGAGACGCAGCTTGTCATCCCCTGGAATGGCTGTCGGGTGAATCTGAATGAACTCCCCGTTGGCGTAATTTACACCTTGCTGATACACCGCACTTGCCGCTGTACCTGTGTTAATTACAGAGTTGGTCGTTTTACCGAAGATAATACCCGGACCACCACTCGCCAGAATAACCGCTTCTGCCGGGAAGGTCTGTACCTTCATCGTTTTCAGATCCTGAGCCACGATCCCGCGACATACGCCCTCATCATCCAAAACCGCCTGCAGGAACTCCCAGTTCTCATATTTCGTAACCAGGCCCGCTGCTTCCCAGCGACGTACCTGCTCGTCTAATGCATAGAGCAATTGTTGTCCTGTTGTCGCTCCGGCAAACGCCGTACGGTGATGCTTCGTTCCCCCGAAACGACGGAAATCAAGCAAACCTTCCGGTGTCCGGTTGAACATGACGCCCATACGGTCCATCAGGTGAATGATGCCAGGTGCTGCTTCGCACATCGCTTTAACAGGAGGTTGGTTCGCGAGGAAGTCACCGCCGTATACCGTATCGTCAAAGTGTACCCATGGGGAGTCACCCTCACCCTTGGTATTCACCGCTCCGTTGATGCCGCCTTGTGCACATACAGAGTGGGATCGTTTAACAGGAACCAGTGAAAATAAATGAACATGGACTCCGGCTTCAGCCGATTTGATCGCCGCCATCAATCCCGCGAGACCGCCGCCCACAATAATTACATTCGTTGATGCCATTGCTGTTCACTCCCTTATAAGTCAGCATTTATACGCTAAATGCTTAAACTAGAACTGTTTTTACTACATCAACCATCGAAGTTACTGCTTGGAAATCCATGCTCCGGAAAGCGAACAACGAAGCAATAAACATAATGGAAATAATACCAAACAAACTCATGCACACATAAGAGGACACACGCTGCGCACGCGGACCCACGGTAATCCCCCAGCTAACAAGAAACGACCACAGACCGTTGGCAAAGTGATAGGATGCCGCAACCACACTGATCAGATATAGAATAAATGTTACCGGGTTCATCACGATCTCATGAATGACACCACCAAGTTCTTCGTGGGTGACTGTACCCAACGCAACCTGTACCCGAGTCTCCCATACATGCCAGATTACGAATACAAACGTAATGACACCACTGACCCGCTGCAACGTGTAACGCCAGTTGCGCTCATTGCCATAACGACCCACGTTAGGCTTGGCCTGATAAGCAATATACAGACCATATACACCGTGATAGAACAACGGTAACCAGATGAGGAGCGTTTCCAAAACAATAACCAGTGGCAGACTGTTCAAGAATGCAACAGCACCGTCAAAAGCCTCTTTGCCGCCTTCAACTGCCGAGAAGTTCGTCACCAAATGCTCAACAAAAAACAAACTGAGCGGAATGACGCCAAGCAAGGAGTGCAGCTTTCTGGAGTAAAACCCTTTCATAAAATGTCGATCCCCTTTCGCTAAATACAACGTTTTCATAAATAATTTCACTTATCATGACACGAATCCTTTTCCATGAAAAGGTTCGACAAATTGTTCCGTTTTCCCCAGGTGTGAACAACTTGTGTCACGAACCATGTTACTCCTTTTTTTCTTATAAGGGAATTGCAATATAATTATTAAATGTTATACCCTATAGGTATAAGCAGTGAAACATTGGGTTTACAGGCTATACAACATGGAAAACGATTAAGCAAGGGCAAGAATCACATTCATGGAAAAGAGGTTATTGTTCATGTTTGAGGAGTTAGATGCATTTGCGGCGGTCGTGGAGCAGTCCAGCTTGAACCGCGCATCGAAGTTACTGAACTTGTCCCAACCTGCACTCTCACGCAAAATTGCCAAGTTAGAAGACGAACTTGGGGTAGCCCTCTTTCATCGTCGTGGTAAACGTCTGGAATTAACCAGTGTGGGCCAGTTCGCCTATACCTTCGCGATCGAACAGAAGCAGCAGCAACAGAAATTCCTCACCATGCTTGCCCAGTATAAAGATGAAGAACAGAGCACCATTACACTTGGAGCCAGTCTGACGACACTTCAAACCACGTTACCACCGCTCGTGAATGCCTTTATGGAGAAACATCCAAATGCAGAATTGAAACTGTTGACGGGAAAAACACATGAGATTGTCTCGTTTGTGCGTGACAAAAAAGCAGATGTGGGCATTGTCGCCTCCTCCATCAGCGAAGTAGGGCTGAACTGTGTGCCTCTCTTTGACGATCACCTGGAACTGGTTGTGCCGCTCACACACCCTTTGTCTGGCAAGGAAGCCGGAATGGAACATTTGCAGGATCTGCCGATGATCACGTTCTCCAAAGGCACCTGGTACCGCAAATTAACGGACGACCTCTTCCAGCGCTGTGCCGTGATGCCGGATATTCGCATGGAGATTGATTCCTTTGAAGCGATTATCCGACTACTGCCTTCTGCCAAAGCTGCTGCTCTATTGCCCAAGTCATATCTTCGTCCACAATTACTCGCGGACAATGATCTTGTTTCTGTTCATTTGCCTCAATTACAGCAGACCCGCAGAACAACCTGTATGATCTATGGGGAAAAGGAAGACCTCAGCGAGACCTCCAGACAATGGGTCAAGGAGACGGCTGCACTCTTTACAGCAAAGGCGCCATTGCCCTCAAGGAGGACTACGACGCCTTAGCTTTGATCTGAATCAGCCAGGCTCTAACCCCTGGCTTCCTTATTTAACTCATCCTAATTATCAGCTCTCCTGGCTGATAACCTCTTCTTCAAATCGGTCGATATCTGCATTATTACCAATAATGACCATGATATCCCCCATCTGAAGCGAATCCAGTGCTGTCGGAGCGATAATGACCCCAGCTTCTTTCTGTAACGCCACAATGCTGCAACCAAAACGTACACGTGCATTCAGGGTTGAAAGTGTTTTGTTGTGTAGACAGGCGGGAACCTTCATCTCGACAATACTGTAATCATTGGATAATTCAATGTAATCCAGCAAGTTCGGGGTAACCAGCTGGTGGGCAACGCGAATGCCCATATCCCGCTCAGGATAAACGACACGATCGATCCCCAGTTTATCCAATGCTCGTCCGTGAAGGACGGATATGGCCTTGGCCACGACCGTCTTGACGCCCAGCTCTTTTAACAGAATCGCGGTGAGAATGCTCGTCTGGATATCATCCCCGATGGCAACGATGCAGCAGTCAAAATTACGAATACCCAGGGAGCGCAGCACTTCCTCATCTGTGGCATCGGCTACAACGGCATGGGTGACCAATTCACTAATGTCTTCGACGACTTCTTCATTTTTATCAATCCCGAGCACCTCGTAGCCGAGTTCCATTAATTCCTGTGCCAGACTGGAGCCAAACCGCCCAAGCCCAATCACCGCAAACTGCTGTGTTTTCATTGTTCTTCACGAACCCCTTATCCAAATCAATTTCAAAACTCACTAAAAATAGATTTATCCAATAATCATTTTGCCTTCCGGATACCTGTATAACTCTTTACCCTTTTTCTGCCCAAGTGCATACGCTAATGTGATCGGTCCAAGCCTTCCTGCAAACATCGTAAAACAGATCAGGAGTTTGCCCAATGTAGTCAACTTCAGCGTTAGTCCGAGCGATAATCCAACGGTACCAAAGGCCGATGTCGTTTCAAATAAGATCATCATAAAACTGGCGTCTTCTGTGGTACTCAGTGCCATGGTTACAGCTATGATGAACAAGAGTGCCAGCAATGTAATGGTAAGCGCCTTGAAGATCCGTTCCTGTACGAGCCGGTAGCGGAAAAACACGATATCTTCACGTCCACGCATCATCGCGATGACCGCGCCAGCCATAATCATAAATGTCGTTGTTTTGATCCCGCCTCCGGTAGAACCCGGCGAAGCACCAATAAACATCAGAATGATCATAAAGAACTGTGTTGCCTGCCTGAGTCCGGCAATATCTACCGTATTGGCTCCTGCTGTTCGCGGCGTAACGGACTGAAAGAATGAACCGAGAATTTTGCCACCCCAGTTCAGGCCACCCAGTGTCCGCGGATTGCTAAATTCAAATACGAAAATGACAAGTGCACCAAACACAATCAACAATCCAGTCATTAACAGTACAACTTTGGAGTGTAGAGACAGCTTCCGCGTTTTGCGGTAATCCACCAGGTCTGACAACACCACAAAACCGATACCGCCAGAGACAATCAGGAACATCGCTGTAAAATTAACCAACGGGTCATACACATAACCGGTCAGACTGCGGAAATCCCCAAACATATCAAATCCGGCATTGTTGAACATGGAGATGGCGTGCCAATATCCATAATAGATCGCCTGTCCGACTGGCATGTCGAACGAAAAGCGAATGGCAAACAACGTGCCACATATCCCTTCGATAATGAGTGAGTAGATCACAACTTTACGAATCAGCCGGACGATGCCCTCCATCGTGCTTTGGTTCATCGCTTCCTGTAGAATCAACCTTTCCCTGAGCGAGATCCGCCGTTTGAACGCAATGGCAACCAACGTGGACATCGTCATGAAGCCCAGTCCGCCAATCTGAATCAAAATCGCGATCACAACCTGACCCAGCACCGAGAAATGAGTCCCTGTATCGACCACAACCAAACCAGTGACACAAACAGCCGAAGTTGCTGTAAAGAGCGCATCAATAAATGCAAGACTGTCACCGTTACGGCTGGATGCCGGAAGCATTAACAGCAGTGTGCCAACCAATATGATGCCAGCAAACCCTAACACAAGAATACGGGGTGGCGATAATCGCATCCATTGAACATTCAGTTTCACTTGAGTATCTTCCACCTCTTCTAAAATGAAAATAACTCCACACCCGTGGAGCCTTCTTCATTTGAAATGCTGTTGCCAAACGTTAAACAAGTATGATTCAGATTAAAACGACATATATAATGAAGTTGGAATATATTCTATTCGTTCCCTTGTTGGGCGAAAGACATGCGAATCATTGCACATTTGCTTCAAAATTATAAGCGCTGCGACGTTTGTAGACAAAACGTTTTTTGTGTAAATAGCATCGAATTCAGCCAAAAAGGGAAGAACTCAGATATAGCGACGGATAGATCAGATTCTTTCGGTGCTTTTCATTCATTTTCAAGGATTTACACCTGTTTTCGTTACATCATTGGCATTCGGTGCTTGGCCTGTGCTATGTTAACTTTAATATCCATATTAGATTAAGGAGGAACACCATTATATGAATCCCTTAGGGCAGCCTTTGCAACTCAAGGCTAACTTCAAGCGGCTGGGGTTGCTTGCGGCGATTGGCCTGATTCTATTTTTTGTATTTCAGATCTTTCCAGCTACCTCATCACAAACGACAGAAATTTCGTCCACGTCCTTCATAACCAAGGAGCAGGCGACGCAATCCGCACGATCATTCGCAGCTTCTGTGGATGACTATACACTGCCAAATGATGATGAAAAAACCCTGGTAACCTACCAGACACATTCGGATATCTACGGGTATATGGCCAAAACCAAACAACTTGATACCTATAACCAGAAGTGGGAAACAAGCTATCCTTACGATGTATTCCGCGTTCGTTTGCCTGATCAGGACAAAGGCGGATATCTTAATGTTGACGTACATATGAAAACAGGAAAAGTAGTCGGCTTCAAACGGGAACTGCCTTCTTCCCTCTATACTGCCATTGAGGCGGAGCAAAGTACCGGGAAAGCGACCACTTCGCAAGTGCTTGCTGAAGGCAATATGTCCCTCGACGAGAAAGAACGGCTGGCGGCTGGCGTTCTCACCGAATTCGGTTATGAAGTACCAACACTTCAACTGGATACTCGTGATGGTGAAGCGGGACTGAAGTATACAGATTCTGCAAAAGCCATCGGAAACTCCAAGCTTGAACTGAACTTTACGTTTGAAGAGGGTGCGGTACGATCGTTCGATCCTGGCTTCTCGGTCCCTGAATCCCATACCGATTATGTGAAAGATCAAACGCGCCAAGCCAATTGGATGACCTATGGCGGCTATGCATTCCTGACCTTTGTTCTGGGTGTGCTGGCAATCATCTATAGCATTCTGACCCGAGCACACACGTCTTTCAAACGCGGGATCATTCTATCGCTGGTGTATTTCGCAGCTTCGGTAATTGGTACGCTGAACATGATTCCACTCTTTCAGGCACAAGGGCTCTCCAGCTTCATGTTAGCGTTCCTGATGTTAATGCAGGCGGGTATTACGCTGGTTATGAGTGCAACCATCTATCTGTCCCTCGTTGCTGGTGACGGCATGTGGCGTAAAATAGGTCTGAACCCGTGGCCTCGTGCCAAAGAACCGGGATACGGAAAATATGTACTTCACAGCATGTACGCTGGTTACCTGTGGGCATTCATTCTACTGGGTGTACAATCCATCCTGTTCTTCATTCTGGAGCGAAGCATTGGCACATGGTCAACGACGTCAGCAGATCAATCTACATTTAATATGACCTATGCCTGGCTCTTCCCGATCATGGCCTGGATGGCCGGTATTGGTGAAGAAACTGTTTATCGACTGTTCGGCATTCGCATGATGCAGAAGATTGTGCGTAACACGTTTATTGCCTGTTTGATCCCAACCATCATTTGGGCACTTGGACACACATTGTATCCGATCTATCCAGTAATCACTCGTCCCATTGAGCTGATGGTGATTGGATTGCTGTTCAGTCTGATCATGCTGCGTCATGGCTTCATTGCCGTTGTGTTCGCACATGTGATCTTCGACAGCTTGCTGATGGGACTCAGCTTGGTCTTTATGGGTGATGCCCTGAATATGGCTGCCGGACTCTTCTGGATTGTACTCCCGGCCATCGTTGGATATGTGGTCTACAAATTCAATCCAAAACAAAAAGAGAAGCCGTATGTTACGACTCCTCATCACGAAGTGCTGCAATAATCTGATTTGCCAGTTTGTCACCAATAGATAGAGGCCGGAAGTCTTCGACGCTGGCCTCTTTTATTTTGCGCAAAGAGCCAAAATGCTTCAACAGCAGCTTACGCCGCTTCTCTCCAATACCCGGAATGGCATCCAAACGTGATGTCACCATTGATTTGCCACGCTGTTCCCGGTGGAACGAGATCGCAAAACGGTGGACCTCTTCCTGTATCCGCTGCAACAGGTAGAATTCCTGACTATCCCGAGGCAGGGAGATGACTTCCGGTGGATTACCGATCATCAACTGTGAAGTCTTATGCTTCGCATCCTTCACCAGACCACATACCGGAATAAACAGCCCCAGCTCATTTTCCAAAATATCGACCGCAGCCGAGATCTGTCCTTTACCACCATCGACCACAATCAGGTCAGGCTGGGTCAGGTTTTCTTTTAATACCCGCTCGTAACGGCGACGGATGACTTCTCGCATGGTTTCATAATCATCGGGTCCTTCAACCGAACGGACCTTGTACTTCCGATATTCCTTCTTATCCGGTTTACCATCCGTAAATACAATCATGGCAGATACCGGGTTCGTACCCTGGATGTTCGAGTTATCAAACGCTTCAATACGGTGAAGCTGATCCAGTCCAATAAAACGTCCCAGTCCTTCAGCAGCTTTGGATGTCCGTTCTTCATTTCGCTCAATCAGGCGGAACTTCTCTTCCAGTGCTACACGTGCATTATCCACAGCCATGGTGATCATCTGGCGTTTCAATCCACGTTGCGGGATGAGCACTTTGATCTCCAACCACTCCTGTAAAGCAGCAGCAACCTGAGTTGGGTCTTCCAGTCCAGCTGGAAGCTTTTCAGTTGAATCAGTTGTATCCATTATTGGAGCATCCTCTTGCATACTGTCAGGTTGTTCACCTTCTGCCTCAGTGGAACCTCCGTAAGCTGCACGAGTCTCAGCAACCAGTGGCTGGGAAGCGTTACTATGCTCCACTTGTCCCGTCTGCTCAAACTCAACCGTAACTGCGGCAGGTACCGATCCATCAGCATCAGAACCCGTATCCAAATTGTCGTTATCCGTTGCAAGATCCTTGGGCATTTCCGGCAACAAAATCTCTTGTGGCAATGCCGGATTATCACTGTAGTACTGTGTTACGTAAGACATGAAATCACTGTACGCCTCACCGTAAAACGGGAAAGTAGATACGTGACGTTCAATCATTTTACCCTGACGCATATATAGAATCTGGACACACATCCAGCCTTTATCAATGGCAAAACCAAATACATCACGGTCTCTGGCATCGGCCATCGTAATTTTCTGTTTTTCCATCATCGCATCGATGGCGATTACCTGGTCGCGCAGTTCCTTGGCACGTTCAAAATAAAGATCCTCCGCGGCCTCCTGCATCTTACGCTGCAAATCCTTCTTGATCTCTTCGTGACCACCGCTCAGAAATGAACCAATCTCTTGGGAAATCTGGTCGTACTGCTCCTTCTCCACTTCCTTTACACAAGGGGCAAGACACTGTCCCATGTGATAATACAGGCACACTTCTTTGGGCATTACACCACATTTGCGCAGTGGATACATGCGGTCGAGCAGTTTTTTCGTTTGATGTGCCGCATATGAGTTCGGATAAGGTCCGAAATATTTGGCTTTATCTTTCAGCACACGCCGGGTTACTTCCAACCGGGGATGCTTTTCATTTGTAATTTTAAGATACGGGAATGTCTTGTCATCTTTGAGCAACACGTTATACCGCGGCATATGTTTTTTGATCAGGTTACACTCCAAAATGAGTGCTTCCATGTTACTGCCCGTCACGATATATTCAAAATCACGGATTTCGGACACCAGACGCTGCGTCTTTCCGTTATGACTGCCGATAAAATAAGAGCGTACGCGGTTCTTCAACACTTTGGCCTTACCTACATAGATAATCGTACCTTCACTGTTCTTCATCAGGTAACAGCCGGACATATCTGGAAGCAAAGCGAGCTTGTGGCGAATCTGCTCCAATGCCTTCTCCTGATCCTGCAAATCATTTATGAATTGATCCATAATTCGGTGAATCCTCCTTCCCGAAGAAAGTATAAATAAAAGGTTACACTAAGCCATTCTGATTACAGTACCGTCTTCCAATCCGTTATCGGTTGTCTCTGAGTCACCTTTTTTTATAATAAGAAACTAAAGATAATTCACACTGACACTACGATGACAGAACAACCTTCCAATCCCTGTTATCCCCAGATTTTTTTTCATTCCCTTTTCTCAAGGGAAAAATCTGCTGATAAAGGGGAACGCTTCGCTTTTTCAGGTTTTTTCTGTCCTCTCCGTTACTGTGTAAATAATTAGTTCCAACTATATATCAGAGATGAATCCGGGATAAACGCGAGCACTTCGCTTCTTCAGATCGGTTCTGTACTCTACATTCAAGTGTAAAAAATATTTTTACTTTATATTGTCCTATATAAAGGTATTCGACGCAAAACGCCCCCGGCATGTAAACCGGAGGCGTATGTGTAAGCCTGTAAATTATTGGTGTTTTGCGATAATTCCTTTGAGCGCATCTTTCGAGTTCAGACCAACCACTTTATCTACTGGTTGACCGTCTTTGAAGAAGATCAAAGTTGGAATGCTCATTACGCCAAAGCGGGAAGCAGATTCCGGATTTTCATCCACGTTAACTTTAGCAATTTTCACTGCATCGCCAACTTCTGTGGACAGCTCTTCCAGGATTGGAGCGAGCATTTTACAAGGACCACACCAAGGCGCCCAGAAATCAACAAGAACCGTTCCTTCGCCTTCTACTTCAGCGTTGAAGGATTGATCGGATACGTTAACAATAGCCATGAAATTGTCCTCCTTATATATACTTACGGTTTATTTTAACCTGTAACGTCGTGAACGACACTTCCAGTATAACACAGGTACGTCAAACTTGTGAATTGAACGCTGCAATGTTCATCTTCCCAACATCAAATCTTCACAATTACAGGATGTGACATACCAACTGCAAAATCTTTACAAACGCTTTCTTTTCCAAGTATACTAAAATTACTCCGGGTTTCAGCCCCCATACGGGCAAGCTGCATTCCCCATAAGGAGGCAATAACATGGATGCAAATGTGCGGATCAGCGACCCGCGTGAACATGTGAACGAGGAACCCCGCAACGATCTGTTTGATCTGATCGTGGGTGCTGTCGGCATGGGCGGTCTGATGACAGTCATCTTTTTCGGTATGGTTATCTTCAAATTCATCACCGAATAGGATACTCACAGGTCTCACGCAGGACCAGAAAAGCCCGGTTTTCGCGACAATGCGAAAGCCAGGCTTTTTTTGGGACTACTTATCGTTTGTTTGCAATCAGCTCAGCTTCTAAATCAAAAGCTCCACCGATAATTTGAAGATTAACCTTGTCCAGAACCATTTCGTTCAATTAGATCGGTTTAACGTTTGCCGCGCTGATTCTCACCCCGAACGGAGATGACATCCACGAATGGACGAATCCGGTCCATGAGACGCTGGCCTTTATTCGATTCCTCTCCGTCCCGATTGGTGAAGCTCAGATGTTTTTCAAGCCCATCCAGATTGTAATTGGACGTATAGAACGTTGGTTTGCGATTCATCCGATAGTTCAGAATGGACCCCATCACATGATCTCGAACCCAAGGGTTCAGATTCTCTGCCCCGATATCATCAAAGATGAGCAGATCACAACTTTTCAAAATATCCGTCATTTCCTTCAGCTTCTGCCCTTCACTGATCATGGATTTCAGATCCTCCACAAAGTCAGGCATATAAATAATGACACCCGTGTGGCCTGCAACCGCCAGTTCATGCAGCAGATAACACATCAGAAACGTCTTGCCTGTCCCGAATGTCCCTTCCAGAAACAGTCCTTGCGGAGATAATCCGTTCTCCTTGGTCTCCCTAATATAACGAAGCACCTGATTCACTGCCGGAGCACGCATCCGATCCTTGCCCATGATCTCCACGTCGTTGTATCCGGCACTGAGCGCACGCTCGTCCACATAGAAACTGCGAATACGTTGCTTAATGATATGTTCATTTTGCCGGGCGATATGTTTGGAACAAGGCGCTTTTATATCTATGATTTCGGGTTTACCGTTAAAATGTTCTACTTCCAGTTTGCAAAAGTGGCCCTGAAAATCGTTAGGACAGTAGTCGAGTCCCGGACAATTCGCACAGTTCTTAGAGTCTTTGGCGTACTGAAACAGCTTGCTCAGATCGGTCATGAGCTGTGCATCTTGCAGTTCAGGATGACCTGCGCGGAATTCGCGTACGTACGGGTTTTCCATCAAATCCGCCGCAATCCGCCGCGATTGCTCACGAAAGGCAGGGTTCAGCTGCTGAAGCAGTCCTCCCAAGGATTCCATGGCTTCAAGCCCCCTTAATGTTTCAATATAGAATGAACAATTGAAGTGTACCTGCGACCATCTTGATGGCATAGGTACTTTCGATCATTAGCAATTCTACTGTTCATTCTATAGAAAAACAACCAATAACTCAACAGATACATCTGGTAAATAGCGTAACCCTTCCGCCACCGTACGTAATGTCTAGTGTATAGTACACTTCCAGTCCTGTACCTTTTAGCGTGTGTTCAAAAGTCTGTTTTTCGACTCTTTAAACAACTTTTATCAGCGGCGCAAGCCGACAGTAACGATCTCGCATGAACATGTCTGTATGTTCCATTCCTTGCTGGCAAATGATAATGTCGACGCCTCTTCTATGTTGTGGGCATGAAGCATCTCGCCCTCTTCCTCCAGGATGTTGCTCTTGTATGCCGTTTCGAATGGCTGTGGATTCGCTTGTGATGCAGCAAGATTCAACGTGGCAGAGTCGGTGGTCATATTGAACCAGCGAAGCATGACATCGCCGGAATCTTCATTCACCTTGAGTGAGGAAAACGCCAAGCCGTCCCCTTGCCATGTAAACGGTGTGTTACTAGGTGTCAGATAACCCGGGTGTACTTCAGTCTGTGCCAGCGTCCAAGGAACCTGGAACTGATACGCCTCGATATATGCACCTGACGCTGCACCATTTCCATCATGCGGAATGATCTCGATTTTAAACGTATGTTCACCAAGGCATTGTGCTTCAGGTGTCGGGAACAAGCCCCAGTCTCCAAGTTCGCCCACAGCACGAAGCAGCGTTACGGCGATGGTATTGCGGCCATCCTGAAGAACTTCATATTCATTCAGACCCAAATTGGCCACGACCAATCCCGCATCTTTTTCACTCACATCCACAAAACTCTGTTGATGCTGTGTATTGCTTGGATTCTGCCACTCCGGTGCAGGGGTGTTATCACGCGTTGCAATTTCGAACATGGAGTCCACATGATGAACAGCAGATACAAGATCCGTTGGGAAAAGGGCACGCACCCGATGATCCTTCGCCTGATTGTTGAAGGTTGTCTCCATTTGCACTCCTTTTCCACTACGACTAAGCGATATAACTGTGCGGATCTGAAGTGGAATCATTTTAGTTGAACGCTGGGCTTTGCGATGTGGATAATAAATCAGTTCTCGCTGTTCCTGATCCAGCATCTCATCCGCCGACTCCGGTATTTCCCAATGATGAATCACTTCGAACGAGGCTGAGTATGATGTATCCTCAAGGACCCGAATCTGGGCCAGAAGCGCTTGTGTTGTCAATGCAACTTCATTCTCTGGTTGTTTGAACATGTATTCATTGCCGATATCACCCACATTTTCGTACACGCCAAGGTCCTTGTAAGTCCGGCCTGTTCGTTTGTCTGTGAGTGTGAATGAACCATTGTCTGCAATCGTGACGATCATATGTTGATTTTCCATGCCACGTTCACCACGCAACAGCGTAGTCGTTTTCGACGGAGTACCACGCTTAGCATCATCCGCAAAGTTGATCAATGCATAGGTTTTCAAGCCCAACGCAGCTACATGCTCTACTTCAAAACGAATACGAACGCGCCGACAGCTATACGGCTGGCGGAAGCGATCATCCGGCAGATCATAGCCAAATTGCAGACCCAGATCCTCCACCGTACATGGAATGTGATTACCATCTTCATCTACCAGTATGCGATCTGACAGGTCAACGGCTTTCATCTGTGCCGCCATTTCCTCCAATGTAAATCCATCCCGGAAATACAACCGAGCCGCGTCCAGTTCCATCTGAACTACACCGCTGCGTTCCCAACCCGTTGTATTAAATACCACAACAGGTCGAGCCTGCTCGCCGTAACGCTCAAATATGGAGGTATCGACAGCTGTAGTAATCTGGCTGGTGCTCTCTTCAATTAAAGCCTCTGCTACATGACGGCTCTTATCAAACCGTGTCACCATCTCGCGATGCACCTCATCCACACTGCATCCACAGATGCTGTCATGCGGATGATTTTGCATCAGCGTTTTCCAGGCATACGTCAGTTGATCATGTGGATAGGCATGTCCAAGCAGATAGGCGTAGGATGCCAGGGGTTCAGCCACTTTTTCCAGCATAGTCTGGCCCAGCTGGTTCATCTGTTTCAGATACACACGAGCCGAGGCGGTGTTCACCAGGGTTCCCCAGCCATCGGTACGCTGACTGCGCAGTTCGCCTTTGACCGTGGACAGTTCATGTTCAGACGATGCTCTCAAAGCTTCCAGATAATCTGGAAAGTTCGAGTGAATAAACTCAATATCGGGATATAATTGCTCAGCCATGCGAATCGCTTCTGGCAGATCTCGCTGAATCGGTTGGTGATCACATCCGTTCATGTACAACAACTCATTCGTTGATGCATATTTCTCAGCGTCTGCAAGCTTGGTTTCCCAGAACTTGCGGGCCGATTCCTCGTCTACTGGAACTTCATTTCCGTTGGAGTACCAGTTGGCAAACAATACGCCGAGCACTTTTGATCCGTCTGGTCCTTCCCACATCAGCTCCGAGAAGCTTGATTCATATCCGGCATCCGATACCGTATTATTAAATCCCGTAGGCTTCACACCACGTCCAAAAAACACATTATCTATGCCCGATTGCTGCATCAGCTGCGGAGTCTGTCCGACCAATCCAAATGTATCGGGAAAATAACCAATTTTCGAAGGGGTGCCGTAACGTTTGGCGTCCTTATGTCCAACCTGCATGTTGCGCACATTGGCTTCTCCGCTCGTCAGAAACGCATCCTGCAAAATGTACCATGGTCCAATCACAATCCGCCCATTGCGGATATGCTTCTCCAGTCGTTCCTTCTGCTCCGGTCGAACCTGAAGATAGTCATCGATAATAATCGTTTGTCCATCCAAATAAAAGCTTTTATAGTCTGATCCCTCATCAAGCTGATCCAACAGTGAATCGACGAGCTGAATAAGACGCATATGATGCTTCTCATACGGCAAGTACCATTCCCGATCCCAGTGGGTATGCGAAATAATATGTGCTCTCTTTTTCTTGGTCATCGTGTGATCCCACCTCTTTCATCTTGTTGTACAATCTCAACCACATCAGGGCGATACACCGCAGTCAGCTTTCCGGAAGCATCCGTGGCAAACAGCACCGAACAATTTTTCTCCAATTGGAACGCGTACGATACACTTGTACGTTGATCTCTCACATGAACTTCATGGTTCAAGGAAAATTCCGATACAAATACATACAGATTCCCTTTTGGAAAACTCAGCTTCCGGCCGTAGATCCCTGCGATATCTCCGCCAGATATCCATTCCAACTCCTGTTCGATGCCCGAAATTTCGGTTGCATAACGATATAATTCAGCAAGTGGCTCATCCCGTCCGTTCAACTCAAGCGGCAGTGGGGTCCAGATTAATTTCCCTTTGCCCAAAGGCAGAACGTGTACTTCATCTGGTGTACCTTTATCCCTGTGAAGCAAAGTCTCCTTCGCCACCTCGGCGATACGACGCCGTCCATAGGTCACCCGGTGATTCACGCCATTAATACTCAGCAGTTCTTCTCGCTGCACGTTACCCAGACTGCGTTTGCCTACGATATGATCTGCCCGGTCAGTTGCCTTCCAGTATGCATCCAGCCCCAGTGGTCCAGTGATGAGCAGACTAGTACCTTCCTTCTCCGCAAACGTGAGCAATTGTTGAAGTGCGTCGCTGTCCATATTGTGCGGACTCGGCACGATAATCAGCTTGGGTGGCTGCTGCTCCAGTGCTTCCAGATGATATTCGGATAACGCACGGAACGGTAGTTTTAAATCATAGGACATCACTCGAGTAAGCTTTGTTGTGGCATCATAGGCTAGGGCACGGTTGGAAAAGTCATTGGAATACGGGAACACCACTGCAATATTCTCCAGCTCGCGGTCTTCAAAGAGATCACGAATGCCATGCATGAATCGGCCAAAATCATAAGACACATCCGCCTCCGGTTTCTCCGTACCATCTGCACGCAGGGCTCCGATATGAGATTCATTGGCATTATCCATATAAAAGTTGGTGTTCCAGATCCATTGCACCGCCCCTGCGCCACCTGTCGAGAAAGCATAGGCGTACTTGCGTTCGAGAATGCCACGAAGCTCTTCTTCCGTACGCTTGGCTCGTCCATCCGGGGTTTCTACATACATGATGCCCGTCTCCTGAATGAGATTCGGCTTATATGGCGTTTTGGCGAAAATGCCGTCCCAGATCAGATCATCGTTCAACCACCAGGAATGCACCGTTGTATAATCCACTTCACGTTCATAGAAGAAAGGCGAAGGACGCTGTGCACCAAGGGCTTCATCCTGCCCCACAGTGACCAGATGATCAGGTACCAGATCCTTGATTGTACCTACAAGCTCTTTTGCCCAAACATTGTGCATTTCCATGGAGAAAAGACAATAATCAAGCCAGCGTGTTCCTTTTTTTGCCTTGTGCATGTCCTGTACATCAAAATTAATCTCTTCCGCCTCCGGAATCACCGCGGCTGCAAAGTTCGGAAGCTGCTTCTGTGACATGTTCCATGCCTCCTGCAACGCCTCAATCGTCTGATGACGCTGCTGAAGCCACTTGACAAAGGCTTGCTGTTCATATGAATCCCTCGCCGAGCGTGGACCAGCTGAGAAGATGCGCACCGGATCAAACATCGATGGCTCGTTAATCAGATCCCAGTCCACATGCGTTGTGTGCGTGTGACGACTGACAATGCTTCGGATGAAACGTTTCTGTGCCTCGACACTCTGCGGGTCCAAATACGGATTCGTGCCTTCCCATGTCTCCGGTGTAAAGGAGAAAAAGGTGAATGTGAGCTGCAAGCCGTGGCGTTTTGCCGTTAAAATAAAGGCATCAATGGCACGAAGCACATCCTCTGCCATATGTCCGTCCACCTGCATCATGTTGCGATAGGCGGTCCAGATTCCCGTCCGAATCCAGTTGATACCGGCTTTTTCCATCTGAGCCATGTCTCGATCCCAAACATCTGCGTTCGGCAAAAACAGAAATTTCCGTGCCACATCGGAGGTCATGTAGGTCATGCCCACAACAGGGAGAGGACGTCCGTCTTTTACAAAATAGTCCCTGCTGCGGGTAATCACTTCCCCTTCTGCCAGCAATGCTGCATCTTGTCCCCAGAAGCCTTGACGCAAGGTCCGAACTTCCCCGTCAGGTGCCTGTGCGCGGCATACGATCCGATACAGCCCACTTTCAATGGAAACCGGGAGAAGTATACGTTCGAAACGCTGCTCACCGGAAAGTTCCATCTCCAGTCGATGGCTCCATACCTTTTCCGTCGTGCCACTTGTGCGATCCTCATGCTCGACCGTTATGTCGAATGTCCACAGCTCAGACATTGTACGCCTGCTGCCTGCACGCTGTAAAATCTGGCCTTGAAGTGTAAGTACAGCCCGTTCATCTGGCTCATACGAAGCGTAATTCGTTTTCAGGGATAACTCAGTTACACCGTTCGCACAGAATTGCGCCCACTTCACAATCTCGTCAGCGCCATCCTGCGTCCAGAATGCGTTGGTCAGCGGCAGATGTACAAACATCCAGCGTGAACCAACAAACGTCCCTCGGGAGTTTTCCCACAGAACGACCGGAGCGGCGATGCTGCGTCCATCCTTGCTCATGCCACGAAGTAACGGATAAATCTGCGTACTCATGGGGCCGGATGAACCCATCTGGTGGGGCAGATCACTTGTTTTGGTTGTATGTGGAACCAGATTCCATGTATCTGAAATCTCAAAAAGTCCTTCTTTGCCGGCAAAAAGCGGGATCTGTTCAGATGACGTATACGATTGCACATTGGCAGCAGATACGTTCAACGCCTCATGAATATAGAGTTCCTGGTGATACGCGGTCTGCTCGGACTCTACGACCCATGCCCCATTCTCATATCGAACCGGACGTTTGAAGGGCGCACCACCAACACTGATCAGGCTTCCGCCCTGGTGCAGGTAAGCTGCAATCTCCGTCCAGGCGGACTTGGGAAAATAGGGTGCATGCAGATTGACCAGACATCCTTCACCTGCTGTAGTCTTCAAAGTCTCTGCGAGTTCTTCGGCGTTTACAACGGTGATCTCTTCTACTGCTTTCCATGTATTCAGGGCCTCCTGAGTTGGAGAAGCACCTTCCATTGGAAACGCAGGATCAGCGAAAATAATCAGCTTTTTATCATTAGGTTGGATACTCATAACAGGCCATCCTTCATGGATTTATAGACCAACTGGGAGAACAGGCTGTTGGACCATGCAAACCATTTTCGTGTAAAAATCGTTGGATCATCGGCGTGGAAGCCTTCATGCATATAACCTGTATCCGCATCTGTCGCTTCAAGCATGCGAATAATCTCCAGTTTCTCCTCGGCAGACTGTGCAGTCAGTCCTTGCATGGACAATCCCATATGCCAGATGTAATCTGGTGGTGTGTGCGGACTTCCGATCCCTTTGGCAACCTTGCCTTCATAATAGAACGGGTTCTCTTTGCTCAGAGCGAAGCGGCGCGTGTTCTGGTAGATCGGATCATCCGCTGTGACGTAACCCAGATATGGAATGGACATGAGTCCCGGTGTACCCGCATCGTCCATGAGACAGTGGTTGCCATAACCGTCCGTCTCGTACGCATAGATTGGTCCAAATTCGGGATGACGATAAATCCCGTACAGCTGAATGCCGTGATCCACGTCCTGCTCCAGATCCTTCAATTCCTGCAAAAGTTCCATATCCCGGAACACCCACTCGGCAAACTCCTGCATTTGGCGCAGAGCTACAACCGCGAACATGTTGCCAGGGATGTTATAGTGGAAATCACAAGCATCGTCACTGGAACGGAAACCGGACCAGATCATGCCCGTGTAGTTGACTGGCATACCTTTTCCGTGATTGCGCAGGGAATCTGTTGGGATACCGTTATTGCGTGTGAAGCGATATGGAGATTGTTCCATGTGATGCTGTTCGACTTTGAACAGATCCACGATTTTACGCATCGCTGCTTTGAAGCTTGAATCGAAAATATCGGTCAGTTCGGTTTCCTTCCAATATAAATAGGCCAAACGTACAACAAAACATAATGAGTCAATCTCAAATTTGCGTTCCCACACCCAAGGTGACATCTCGGTCTCGTCCGTGGTGTTCCAGTGCCAGTCGTTGGCCGTCTCATTGAAGGCATTGGCATATGGATCGATGTGAACATACTGGATATGACGTTTGATCAGCCCGCCAATAATGCGTTGCAGGTCCTCGTCTTCTTTTGCAAACGGAATGTAATGTACTACCTGCTCCACGGAATCACGCAGCCAGGAAGCCGGAATATCTCCCGTGATAACAAAAGTCGTACCGTCCTCCATCAACTTGGTTGTTGTTTCTATGGTGTTAGGGAAGCAGTTTTTGAATAATTGAAGCAGTTTTGGTCTGTGAGCCAGTTTCTGTTCTGCTTCTTCGAGCACGGCTTGAATGGATTGTGGCAAAGCAACAGATGGCATTGGTATTTTGGGTAATCTGAACTGTTCCATGGATGAGTGCAACTCCTTAAACAAATTGAATGGTGTAGCTATACAGGATCAAGCTGAGAACATTCACACTAGACCACTACGATGACAGAATAACCTTCCGATCGCTGTTATCCCCAGATTTTTTTTGTTTCCCTTTTTAAAGGGTAAAATCTGGGGATAAAGGCGAACGCTTCGCTTCTTATGGTTATTTCTGTCCTCTCCGTTAACGTGTGAATAACGAGCTGGACATGTGTAGCTCAAAAATATTTCAAAAAGGTTTACCGCAGTAGCACGGTTTGTATTTGGTAAGGTTTAAAAGATAGTGTAATCTGGCCATGGGTATGGGCCAGTGGTTGGACCGGTTCTTCCAGTGCGTTGGAGTGATAGGCTTGCTCAAAGGCATGCGGCCATTGCAATGTGATGTTTTCGCGTTTGCCTGACGATTCATAGAAACGAAGGACTGTTCCGTGCCCATCCTCTGCCATTTTGACCGTATCGAGAATGACGTGATTACTATTAAAGTTAATCCAGGAGCCTGTTGCTGGTCGAGATTGTGCGGCAGTTGCCGTTACATCTGCGGTTGGATAAACTCCAGCTCCTGCGCTTTGTTGTGATTGATCCCTCTGTTGCACCTGTTCCATCTGTTGCACTTGCTGCGACTGTTGTACTTGTTCTACTTGTTGCACAACCACCTCATGATTTAGCTCGGCAGCCTGACGTACGGTGTGTGCAGTTCGCCAGTCTCCGTCGTGTGGGTACAGGGAATAGGTGAATTCATGTTCTCCCAGATCGGCGGTGCGATCAGGCCATTTTGGTGCTCGCAGCAAGGACAAACGAATGGTGCTTCCTTGCACGTCGTACCCATATTTGCAATCATTGAGCAGGCTCACGCCGTATCCATATTCGGATACATCCGCGAAGCGATGTCCACAGACTTCATACTGGGCTTGCTCCCAGCTTGTGTTGCGATGTGTTGGACGTTCCAGTGCGCCAAATGGAATTTCAAATGTGGCCTTGGAGGTCACCACATCAATCGGGAAACCAACTTTCAGAAGTTTGTGATTTTCGTTCCAGTTCACCTGTGTTTGGAAGTCAATTCGCCGTGAGTCATGATAAAAGACGATATCTTGTGTGATTTCCGATTGGTGTAGCTTCCAGCGGAAACGCAGGACATCTTTCGTTGTACCCGCCAGCACCAGCTTTTTCTCCAACAGTTCCACTTCGCCAGCAATCTGTTCTTCATAACGACTGTCGATATCCCATGCATCCCAGAGCGTTGGACGATCGTGGAAGAAGTGAAGTTGATTGCCACGTTCACCCGGCTTCAACAACTCACGCTCCGCGGTTTTATCCCAGAGACGGGTGATCTCCCCACGTTCATTGAACTGCACATGATATAAGGCGGTATTCCATGTATCATTAAAGGTTGGTTGTGTGGCAAGGTTCTTCATTTCCCGTACATTCGTTTCCCTTGTATTTTCCGGTACCAGCCAAATCGTTTTATATCCAAACGCCGGAATGTCTGTCACGAGAATAGACATACTGCCATCTTCCCGATCCATCCGCAGGCGCTGACCTTTTTCATCGATGCCGTAGCGATCCAAGCCATCCTGCACAGCCAATTGAACGACTGCACTTCGTTTCCATCCCAAGCTGTTGAATACAACATAGGCTACTGAACCTTCTGGCCCCTCTGTGTTGATACCCGTTGTTAATGCTGAAACGCCTTGATCCAGTCCGGTTCTGCCCAATTCAAAAACCTGTACATATTCCTCATTCGAAGTCACGTAGGATTCCGTAATCGCCGATCCCGGTATAATATCGTGGAATTGATTCAGCAAAATTAATTTCCAGCCGTCATGCAGTGCTGAACGCACTTGAACTTCGGTATTCGCCTCCATATCTGGCAGAGCGAGTGTATTCCACAGCTCAGCTTCTCGATATAGAACCTCCGCTTTCCGGTTGTTGCGCTTATTGCGCGCATGTGTCGTGTAGGTTCCCCGGTGTAACTCCAGATACAGATCGCCATGCCACTTCGGAAGTACAGGTTGCTCCTTTTCAATTCCGGCAAAGAAAGCTCCAGCTGTGCTATAACGACTCGCAGGCTGACCTACCATCAGGTCTGCGCGATCCACATACTCCAGCATCTCGCGTGTTACCCCACCGCCGCCATCTCCGTGTCCGTATAGAAGCATATGCTCCGGATGCGCTGCTTTCTCACGGTAGGATTGCCAGTGATCATGAATATCCTTCGGCAGCGTGTGCTCGTTAACACCATGATTGAGGTAAGAAAGAATTGGTGTTCCGTCAATGCCCACCCAGTGGAAGAGATCATATGGAAATACATTTGTGTCATTCCATCCGAGCTTTGTTGTCATGAAATACTCCACATTGCCATGCTTCAAAATCTGCGGCAGGGAGGCACAATACCCGAATGTATCCGGCAACCACTCAATCTGTGACGTCTTGCCAAACTCCTCCATATAGAACCGCTGACCATACAACATCTGGCGTATCAGGGACTCCCCACTCGGGATGTTCAGATCCGGCTCAACCCACATGCCGCCAACCAGTTCCCAGCGGCCTTCTACAATCCGCTGCTTCACCCGCGCATACAGCTCGGGATCATGCTCCTTCAGAAACGCATATAATAAGGGCTGACTCTGGGAATAAACATAGTCGGGATATTCATTCATAAGTGCATCCACGGTGGAGAAGGTACGGCTCGTTTTGCGAACCGTCTCACGTACAGGCCACAGCCAGGCAATATCAATATGGGATTGTCCTACCATATGCTCCAGACCTTCTGCGTTGCCGCCAATCTCACGCACATGATGCTTCAGATTATTCTCAATCTGACGAATACCCTCTCCCTGCTCAATCTCTTCTGCTGACATACCTACAAATTGATCCATCGCACGATACACCAGTTCTAACAAGCGAACCCGCCTGAAGTCACTTTCCGGTAGCAACACAGCCGAATCACGCACAATAATGACGGTATACATCAGACTACGAACCGCTTCATTGGGTCTCACCAGCAGGCTCGTAATTGATGTGATCGGCGGCTGAATAACCGCCTGTTGATTCAACGGGTCTACAGGTTCAGGTACCGGGTCAAACATCTCAATCTCAAGTTCCGGAGCGTTTCCGACTTTGGATGGATCAAGCGTGACGTAGGTATGATTGCGGTCAAGGCCCTGATAAGAGTGCCCATTTACCCGAAGCAAGCCTTCTCCGCCTGTTTCAAATACAAGCCCATAAGGTGTTTGCTGCCCTGTAGCAGGGATCTCCAGACGTGTTCTAAAAAAATAAGTCGTTCCCTGTTTGCTCGGAAAACGCTCAAAATCTTGGCCTTCCGGGTACTCACCCTGATCCTCATACTGTCCTGGCACATTATAATAAGCGCGGGTAATATCCCAGCTGCGCAGCTGTAATTGCTCCAGCCACTGATGTTCGGACAACTCGCGAATAAATCGTCTGATACGTTCCAAAATCTTACGCCTCCCTTACGGTCAGTTCGGCCATTTGCGTATCGTTTACGCTGCTGCCGATATGAATATGGAATTTTCCCGGTTCGACAACAGGCTTCAAGTCACGACCAATATACTGTAACTGCTCGGCTCCGATTTGGAATTCCACGGTCTGTGTCTCTCCAGGCTCCAGGTTCACTTTTGCAAACCCCTTCAGTTCCTTGGCGGGACGAGTCAGTGAGCTGACCACGTCAGCAATGTACATCTGTACAACTTCTGCACCTGCATAACGGCCGATGTTGGTCACATTCACCGATACCGTAACTGAATCATCAGCTGTCATGGACTCAGCACTCAGCTGCGGTTCACTGTACTCAAATGTGGTATAGCTAAGTCCGTATCCAAATGCATAACGTGGCTCCAGATCCTCTTCGAGGTAACGCTTGCCTCGGGAACGTTTGCCGTTATAATAGATCGGTAATTGGCCGACATGCTTCGGAATGGAGATCGTCAATTTGCCTGACGGATTCACATCACCGAATAAAATATCTGCAATGGCATGCCCGCCCTCTTGACCCGGATACCACGCCTCCAGAATTGCATCAGCATGTTCATCCACCCAAGGTTCAGTGATGGGACGACCGTTAATGTAAACAACGACAAGTTTCTTGCCGAGCTTGTGAATCTCCTGAATGAGTTCCAACTGTACTCCGGCAAGACCCAACGTCATCCTGTCGATTCCTTCGCCACACTCCATATCATTCCAGGAGTTATCGGACACATTGGAAGCACCCGTCTTCAGATCAATTGTTCCTTCTCCAAAGTCACGTGCACTGGAACCGCCAACCACCATAATCACAGTATCCGCTTGGCTGGCTATTTCGATTGCACGCTCAAATCCTTCTTTTGAATCCCCTTTAATCCGGCAGCCTGGTGCATATAGAACCTGATCTGTACTGCTGCCACCAGTCAAAGGACCAACAGAACTCTTCTCCGTTCGCCCATCCACATGACTAGCCAGCTTACTACGAATCCCATCCAGTACCGTCGCCACTTTCGACTTCGGTTGCGGAGATGTGTAATCACCCAGTTGATTGTAGGCCTGATCCGCATTGGGACCAATGACGGCAATCCGACCCACATTTGCTATCGATAGAGGTAACATGTCAGCCTCATTTTTGAGAAGTACAACGCCTTCCGCAGCCAACTGTCGTGCCAGCTGAACATGCGCTTCACTGCCAATCACTTCCGCTGCCTGATCGGCATCCACGTAAGGCTGTTCGAATAAGCCCAGTCTGAACTTCAACGCCAGCACGCGAGAGGCAGCCTGATCCAGAATCTTCACATCAAGCTTGCCTTCTGTTAACGCCTGCACCAGATATTGCCCAAACATCTCACCGGACATTTCCATATCGATGCCTGCCACAATCGCCTGTACGGAAGCTTCCATTCCATCTGCCGCGACATCATGCCCACTTGCCAGCATGTTGATCGCACCACAATCCGTAATGACCAGACCGTCAAAACCCCAATCCTTACGCAATACATCTTCCAGCAATTCCGTATTCACGGTGCAAGGCGTGCCATCAATTTCGTTATATGCTGGCATGATCGACGCAGCGCCAGCTTCCACCGCTTTGCGGAAAGGATACAGATCCACTTCCAACAGTTCGCGCCAGCCCATATGTACAGGTCCTGCATTACGTCCACCTTCGGAGCTGCCGTAACCAACAAAATGTTTCAGCGTTGCCGCTACTGTATCTCCACGGTCCAGACTTTCACCCTGAAGCCCTTCCACGGAAGCAACTGCCAGTTCTCCAATGAGAAACGGATCTTCACCGAAACATTCCTCGGTACGTCCCCAGCGCGGATCACGCACAACATCCAGTACCGGAGAATAGGTGACCGCACCACCTTGGGCACGTGTCTCCCGTGCTACTGCCTGGCACATCTCCCGGTATAGATCCACATTCCAGGTGCTCCCCAGTAAAAGGGGGACAGGATAGACCGTTCCGTCAATGGCCATATGACCATGCGAGCACTCTTCCCCAATCAGGATGGGAATCCCCAGTCTAGAATGTTCTATTGCATAACGTTGAATCAGATTGACCGCCTCAGCGCCTTCTCTGGCGGATAGTCCATTTTCCAGCGTAACGCCAGTCCACGGATCTGCCCGAAGCGCACCGTAAAGGGAGCCGATGCCCCCATTTTCCACTTGCCGCTTAAAGGATTCATTTAACGTGATGTTCCCTTGATCATTCGTATAGGTCTGCCAGCCAAATGGCTGAGTAAGTTGGCCTACCTTTTCTTCCGTAGTCATCAGGCTAAGCAGGTGTTGTACCCGTTCCTCTACGGATTTGCTGTGGTCCTTGTAAGTCATCAATCTGCATCTCTCCAATCCTATAACGTGATCCGGCTATTCTTTGACCGCGCCCACCGTCAGACCCTGTACGAAATAACGCTGGAAGAACGGATAAGCGAATATAATCGGCAACGTAGCAAGCACAACCATCGCCATTCGGGATGTATCCTGCGGAATGGACTGCATGGCTGCCAGACTCATCGAACTGTTAGCAGAGTTCTGCTGGATAAACTGGATACTCGACTCAATCCGCATTAACATGGATTGCAGCGGTACCAGATTCGGATTATCGATGTATAATAGCGCATTGAACCAATCATTCCAGTAACCGAGTGTACTGAACAACCCGATGGTTGCAAGTCCCGGCAAGGAGAGTGGAATCACGATTTTCATAAAGGTATAGAACTCACCGGCGCCATCAATTTTGGCCGATTCAATGACTGCATCCGGCACACTAGTGGAGTAGAATGTACGCAGGATCATAATATAGAAGGCATTCATCGCCAGCGGGAGAATCAGTGCCCATAACGTATCTTTCAACCCAAGCAGCTGGGATACGACCATATAGGTTGGAATCATCCCGCCGTTGAATAACATGGTCAGAATCGCAAAGATGGAGAAAAATCTCCGGTATCTGAAGCTCTTGCGGGAAATCGCATACGCATACAGCGACATGAGAATCAGACTGATGATAGTACCGAGTACCGTCACCAGAATGGTCACTCCATAAGCCCGCAGCAGCGTGTCCCCACTCTGCCAGACAAACTGATATGCCGCGAGACTCCATTCTGCCGGAATCAGACGATACCCATCACGGGCCAGTGCTTTCTCGTCCGTAAACGAGATAATGACTACAAATACAAAAGGAAATACACAGATCAGAGCGAATAGACCGGCGATGATGTTCATGATCACGTTCCAGCCGCTGGATACGTGGTGGAAGTCGCGTTTTTTAACGAGCCTTGCTTGAGCCATAGTGGTTCACTCCTTTCCTTGTCCTAGAATAGGCTGCTGTCTTTATCGATTTTGCGGACCACATAGTTGGAGATAATAACAAGCACAAAACCCACCACGGATTGATACAATCCGGCAGCTGTACTCATCCCAATCTCACCACTAGTTTTCAAACCACGATATACATACGTATCAATAACATTTGTCACGGAATAAAGCGTACCCGAATCCCTTGGCACCTGATAGAACAGTCCAAAGTCGGCATAGAAAATGCGGCCTACGGCCAGCAAGGTCATAATCGTGATGATGGGCGACAACAACGGAATCGTAATATTGCGAATCTGCTGCCATTTGCTTGCTCCATCAATCATGGCTGCTTCATACAGTGATTTATCAATCCCCAGTATGGAAGCCAGATAGACAACGCTGCTATAACCGATGGTTTTCCATAACGCTACGAATACCAGAATATACGGCCAATATTTCGCCTCGGAGTACCACTGAATTGGTTCCATCCCAAACCAACCGATAATCTGATTCAACATCCCGCGGTCCATGCTCAAGAAGCTGAATGCGAAGTAACCAACAATAACCCAGGATAGAAAATACGGCAGAAACATACCGGTTTGATACAGTTTGGCGAGTCGTTTATTCACTAGTTCCGAGAGCAGGATTGCCAATGCCACAGAAAATACCAGTCCCAGGAAGATAATGGCGATGTTATAAAAGAGCGTGTTGCGTGTAATGAGCCATGCGTCACTTGTGCTGAACAGGAATTTGAAATTGTCCAAGCCAACCCATTCACTCTTCATCAGACTTGCCCAGAACCCTTCACGGCTGAATCGATATTCTTTGAAAGCAGCCACTGTGCCCACAAGTGGCAAGTAGGAGAAGAAGAAGAACCAGATGGCGCCTGGCAGCACCATGAGCAGCATGACTCGGTTTCTAATCAGGTTTTTCAAAAATGTAGTCATTGTGGATATCCTCCTTCAGGCTTGAATGAAAAAGGACCGGACGCGATAAGCAGCCGCCCGATCCTTACGATGTACTGTTACTTGTTTTCCGCTCTCCAGGCATCCAACTGGCTTTGGGCTTCAGCCATTACTTTCTCCAGTCCGGCTTGATTGAACTTCTCAATCACTTGATCCAGATTGGCTGCCGGGTCCAGTGTACCTGTCATCAGTGCTGCCCAATATTGCTCTTTCACGTTCTGTACCGCCGTTAGTTCGGCAGATACATTGCTTGCATCAAAGTTAAAGCTGAGGATCGGGGAATTGACACCTTCAGCGTTGAACTTCTTGAACTCATCCCATTTGTTATCCGGGTCATTGCTGTTCAGATAGAGCAGCATGTTGTTCCCAAGGGAGTATGAAGGCATATCGTAGTTTTTCGATTCAGGCAGATTTTCCATATGCGTGTCATCCACTTTTTTGTAGTGTGTGCCCTCGATACCGGAATCCACCATATTACGCAGCACAGGATCTGTATTCAGCAGGTTCAGGAACTCCATCGCTTTCTCCGGATATTCCGAGTTGGCAGAGATCGCCATAATGGAGCCTTGTACAGATGTATTCGTTATAATTGCTTCACTTGCAGGTGTTGAAACAACTTGATAACCGTAACTTGCAGACCATTGATTGTCCGCGAGCGGTTGAGTCTGTGCACGATCCAGGAACCAGTTGCCCGATGTTGTCAGGTCGTTCGTGGAACCTGTTGTTGCCGCTTCTGCCGATACATAACCGGCTTTGTAGTACTTGTGCATCGTGGTTAGTGCTTCTTTCATTTCAGGTGTTTCCAGTATGTTCACGAGCTTATAGTCTGTTGTATCCAGCTTGATTGCCATTGGCAGATTCTGAATGACATAATCATATGGCACGTAGGGAACATAGTTTTTATCCATGGCAAATGGTGTTACACTCGCCTCGTTTTCCTTAATTGTTTTGAGCAGAGGCTCCAGACTGTCTAACGTACGAACGCCAGAGATGTCCAGCTTGTATTTATCAACCAGCATTTGGTTAAAGCGCCATACCTCTTGTTGTGGCAACTCTTTGTTGGCTGGAATTCCGTAATTGTGTCCATCTACCTTGGAACCGCTGAGGAATGCAGGATCAATGGTCTTGGTAAGATCCTGACCGTATTCAGCAAGCAGGTCATCCAGTTCGAGGAATGCACCTTTTCTGGCATTTTGTACATAATCGAATCCACCAGAAGAAGTGAACAGAATGTCCATTGGCTCACCGGATGCTACGTTAACCTGCATCTTCTGCGGGTAGTCACCCCAGTCAACCATCTTCATCGTTACCGTGGCATTAATTTTCTCTTTGGTATACTTGCTCACTTCTTCCATCACTTTGTTGACGTCTTTCTGAGGGGTACCGATGGTATACCAGATCAACTCTACCGCGTCATCTCCAGCTCCCCCGGATTCTGAAGCATCTTTGCTTCCTCCACAGGCACTAAGAACAAGTGTAACGGCCATTAACAATGCAAGAACGAGTGAGAAGCGTTTTCTTTTTTTACTCATTTCTTTGATCCTCCCTTTTCGTGTTCCCTTAGGCTCTACTTACTAACTGCTTTAACCTTATCGAATGAAAGCATTTACAAAAAGAAGATAAACTTAAGTTTTCGAGGTACAAATTAAAGAGAAATCATCCTTGGACAACTATTTTGTACCTGTTTAATTAAATCGCTTACATGAAAGAGACATGCCGGGTAACGTATGCCATGTTTTTCATCCATGCCATTCCTGTTCCCGATATGTCTCTTGGCTCTCTGTCCGCATAGTTGGATCTACCCGTCACCGAATTAACCAAACACCTTGAAATCAGTCGGTGAAATTCCTACATATTTGCGGAACTGTTTATAGAAATACCCCGTCTCCCAATACCCCACATTTCGGGCGATCTCATGTACCTTCAGATTGGAATTGCGTAGTTGCTCCTTCGCACGTTCAATCCGGTATTTGTTGATATATTCGGCAAACGTCTCCCCGGTCTCCTTATGGAACAATTGTCCCAAATACACCGGATGCAGATGATAGTGGGCACCCAGCAGCTTCAGGGAAAGTTCTTCTGCGTAGTGTTTGTCGATATGCTGAAGCACTTGGTTTACAATCGGATTCTTCAGATCCTGCAATAGGGATTGGATCGTCTGCGACCCAACCTGCTGAAGCGCCCGCACGAGTTCATCAAAAGTACCACTGTCCAGTACAAGTTGAAGCCCTTGTTGGTATATGGCAGACTCATCAGAATGTTTGATGCTTTCCAGCTCCATTTTGAAGCGAATCACAACTTCCAATGCGGTGTTCTGTAACTCCCCAGGTGTAAGCCCATCGCGATGCTGTTCAAAATCCATGCGAATCCGTTCGGCAAGTTGTTCTGTATTGCGGGACAGAATGAGTTTGGCGTATTCCCTCCAATCAATGAAAAAGGTCGCTGTTGAACTTCCGCACCTTTCCAGTATGCCATGGTCGATGACTTTAAGGTCGGGATAAATCATCACATACTGGAGTGCTTTTTTGGCCTCGGCATAACTGGTCGGCGCATGGTATAACCCTTTCATCAATCTGCCTGCTCCAATGCGTGCCGCCGGATGGGTTACGGTTATCTCATCAGATAATGCCTGAAGGCCATCCATCAACTTCTGTTCCTCGTCACTCGTACCCTGAATATTGGCAATAATGACGATGTCTCCATCGATATCATGAAATACGTTCAGATGGCGTCTGTCTCTCAGCATCTCTTCTACACGTTCAAACATGCCGGGTACTTGCCCTTTATCACGCAGGATGGCTACAGCAACGTCAGGTGCATCCAACGAAAGGTTCATAAACTGGGCACGTTCTTCAAATTCGGTAGCTGCAATCTGTCCTGTAAGCCATCGATGAAGAATGTTATCTTTCAGAATCTGAATGCCATACGCATCATCGGCTTGAGGTGATACCGTATGATCCAGCTTGGACGCCGTGTTGCTCAGCGTGGATTCCAGTTCCTCTACATTAATCGGTTTGAGCAGATAGTTTTCGATCCCCAATTGCATGCCTTCCTTCAGATATTCGAACTCATTGAAACCACTGAGGATAATGACCTTAAGCTCAGGTTGCACTCGCCTTGCTTCCCGAATCAGATCGAGACCATTCATGAGTGGCATGGATATATCCGTAATCAGAATGTCCACAGGCTGAGAAGAGAGCGCCTGTAACGCTGCTTGCCCATTACCTGCATGGCTCACAATTTCCATATCAAATGAAGACCAATCCACAATATCGTATAAACCTTCAATGATGAATGGCTCATCGTCCACAATAAACACCTTGTACATGTTAAACACCTGTCCCTTCTGTATGTGGATAACGCACCCTGATCCGTGTTCCTTCTCCAAGGGTGCTCTCTATGGTGATACCGAACTCTGGTCCATACAGGAAGCGCAATCGACTATGGACACTGCGCAGCCCGAACATCTGACCAGACTCTTCAGGACGTTCCAGTTCTTCAAGGATTTCCGTCAGGCGTGCTGGATCAATGCCTTTGCCATTATCTCTGACTTCCACTTGCACCACATCATCTGTTTCTTCCACAACAATCGATAATCGGTTATCCGAACGTTCTGTCTGAATGCCATGTACGACATAATTCTCAATGATGGGTTGCAGCGAAAGTTTCACCACAGGGTGTTGATAATAAGCAGCATCGATCTGGATCGTATATATGAAAATATCCTTGTAGCGGATTCGGAATAACTCCAGATACAAGCGACAAGCTTCCATCTCATCCTTCAGCGTATAATTTTTCTTCTGCTGTACCAGGCTCTTGAACAATACGGATAAACTATAGATCATCTCGCCAACATCTCTCGCCCCCTGGGATATCGCCCTCATCCGAATCACTTCAAGCGTATTGTAGAGAAAATGAGGGTTGATGCGCGCCTGTAATGCGACCAGCTCGGTCTCCTTCTGTTTGATCTCGGCTTTGTAGACTCGTTCAATATACAGATTCAGCTCATCCAGCATGTCGTTGAAGCTATGGGAGATCTGCCCCAGTTCATCATCTCGCGAATCGTCGATGCGAGCCGTCAAGTTGCCATATTTCACTTTTTGGGTGAAACGAATAATTCGACGGGTTCGTTTGGCAAAGTTAATAATGAAAAACGCCGGAACCAGCACAGCAAACAGAATACACACAATACTGATCGAGATGATGGTATTGCGAATGCCCGCATAGGTTTCAGCCATCTCTTCTACCGGAACGGTGCCAATGACCACATAACCCTGATCGGCGGAGACAAACTTGTTCACATACATGTTCTGCTCTTTTTTCATCGAATCCATATCCGTCTGATCAAACAGGGAATCGGCCACATTCACGTAGGGATACTTCTTCCCGTAATAATGATTGTTGGAGTCAAATAACACTGTCCCTTTCGCCGATAACACCACGATTTCTCCCTTGAGGTTACTCTCGTAGTTATCCAGCGCGTTACCGATTCCCTCCGAGTCAAAGAAGACAAGAAATTGGCCCAGATTCCGAAGAGTCTGTGTATTGTTAATTGGTACGCGGATGGAGTAGAGCGCAGGGTCCCATTGATTAATCTCTTTGCGAATCCAGTAATTGGGTGCACTGATATTGGGCGTTTCCATCGCCATCACGTCCGGAATATAGGAATGAGCCACATTGGCGTCCAGCTTGCGGAACTGCTTATGTTGATTAAAGGTAGACAGATCCTGCTGCTCAGCGCTATACAACATGAGTTGGTTAATCTGGGAATTACGATCCATAATGTTCTGAAAATGTTTTAACACATCGGCCGAATAATCGTCCTGATTAGCATAATATCCATTTGTCATGTGCTGAACATATTCAGCGTACGAATGATTCATCAGATACGTAATGTTGGCGGAGAGCGCCTCATTCTGATGCATGTCCCTCACCATATTCTGTACCGATTCATACTGCTGATGAATGTACCGATCCACATGTTCCATCGCCGCTTTCTGGATCGCCAGTTCCCGACGAATTGTGGAGTCGGACACTGACAGGAAGATGATATAAGACAATGTAATGATCGTGACAATGGATATCATCGAGAAGATCAGTAGCATTTTCATAAACATATTATTTTTGAAGAAATTATTGTAAACGCTAACAATTTTCAAGTCGCATGTTCCCTCCGATGCTGTTTTCCTGACTATATAAGTAGAACTAAAGATTATTAACACTGACACTACGATGACAGAATAACCTTCCAATCGCTGTTATCCCCAGATTTCTTTGATTCTCTTCTCCCAAGGGAAAATCCGGTGATAGCGTATGCTTCCGATGCAGCTTTCTTTCAGAAAGCTTTTAGGCGAACGCTTCGCTTTTCCAGTTTTTTCTGCCCTCTCCGTTTTCGTGTAAATGATTAGTTTAACTTATATAGAATTATATCATTAGGCTTCTGACATTAACTTGTCACCTGGAACTTTTCTTTAGTTTGTACTAGCGATTCTTTAATTTCACCCTATTTAAAAACGCTTTCATCCACTATCGTTAACCATAAGTTTAGCTTTGTGTAAAAGAATACCTTACATTCATTCCACTTGAAGGAGGAACAGCATGACACGCAAACTCAAAGCAAAAGGCATCATTCCCAAGGTAACCGCCATGGTCCTTACTACGGCTCTGCTTGGACAAGTTGTTGCATCATCCGTTTATGCCGGAGACACGCTCCCTTACACCGGTGAAAGTGCCAAAGGGGTGAATCAGCCCTATCAACACGGGTACACCTCGGCCCAGATTCTGAACTGGACACCGGAAAGTGATATCCATGGTGACCTGCTTCGTGCCCATGTTCCCTTGCAGCCCCGTAATGAAGCGTTCGCTGCCACACAGGCATATCCTGAGCTCAGCCCGGACACCCAACTGTTCACAATGAGTGGTGATTACGGCAATGCATTCTTCGATAGCACACCTTATACCAATGAATTCAGCCAGTATCTGTTTAATTATTGGCAATATACAGACTACTACAGCTATTGGCACGGCATGGCCTCTGCGGGAGTACCTGAGGAGCTGTATGACCCGAGTAAAGAGTGGACGGAGAAATACTTTGAGTTTGGTATCTTGAACATTCCGAATCCGGCCTACACCAATGCAGCCCATAAGAATGGCGTTAAGTCCATTGCTAACATCTTTTTCTCGGACAATGACCGTGGGCCACAAACCTATAAACAAATGCTGATCCAGGATGAAAACGGTAATTTCCCTGTGGCCGAGAAACTGGCCGAGATGGCAGAATACTACAACTACGATGGATATTTCTTCAATCAGGAAGAGGTTGCCCGGGGTGTAGCCCCTGAAGATATCGCTTCCTACAAGAAATTCATGAAATATCTAAGAGATAAAGGCCTGTACGTTCAGTGGTATGATTCCACCATCAATACAACAGGCAAAATTCAATACCAGAACCAATTCAATGGGCTTAACAGCCCCTTTGTACAAGATTCCGTTCTCGGCAGAGTCTCGGATTCCATCTTCCTGAACTATGTATGGAACCACAAGATGCTCCGCGATTCCCGTGATCATGCCCTTAGCTTGGGACTGGATCCACTGGAAACCGTATTTGCTGGTGTCGAAGGTGGACATGACAAATTCGGCCGCTGGAAGCAGTCCTACGACCTGCGCCATAACCTGGATGAGAACGGTCAGCCCATGAATAGTATCGCGACATTGGGTGCCGATTTCACCCACAACGCCCTGGATGAAGAGATGGGCGATGGCAGTACCAATCATCGAGCTGAGGATGAGTACCAATGGATGACCTTTGTACGTGATCGTGCGTGGTGGTCTGGTCCAAATCAGGACCCTACGGATGCACGTCGTAATGCGTCTGCCGATCTGTCCGATGTGTATGCTTCCGGTGCAAATTGGGATGGAATCGCTGCATATCTTACCGAACGTTCCGTCATCAACGGCTCTAATTTTGCGACCAGCTTCAATACGGGCCACGGTCTGAAATATTATGAAGACGGCGCTGTCTCGAACGATAAAGAATGGTCAAATATCAACATTCAGGATATCCCTGTCACTTGGCAATGGTGGATGGATAGCGAAGGCGACAAGCTCAGTGTTGATTTTGACTACGGTCCATCTTATGAGAAAGGCGCAAGGTACAACTATGACTCCATTGGCGCGTTCAATGGCGGTAGCTCTCTCGTGGTGAACGGTACACTGAACTCGGAGAACTTCCTGCGTCTGTACAAAACCGACCTGTCCGTCAACGGACAATCCAAACTGGAGCTCACGTATAACAAACCGTCAACTAGCGATGCTTCTTCCCTGCATGTTGGGCTGATCTTCGAGGATGATCCATCCAACGTGGTCAATGTGGAAGTGCCTCAGTCAGGCCAGCATACTACAGGTTGGAAGACAACTTCGCTGGATTTGAGCGCCTATCAAGGAAAAACCATTGCCGCTATGGGATTATCCTTTGACCCGAATGGCGAGGCAATAGAGAATTACCAGATGAATATTGGCGGGGTCCGCATTTCCGACGGTTCAGCGGCTGTACCGGATGCACCTACCGGATTCCATATTGCCAAAGCACTGACCGACACCAATGAATTGGTTGTCGCATGGGACATGAAGGACTATTCAGAGGTCAAACAATACAATTTATATGAAAATGGCGCCTATGTTGGCGGCGTGTATGATTCTACTTTTTATATCAAATCGCTAAAACAGCCTTCTGGTGAACTGTCCATACGTGCTGTTGGTGCAGATGGTACCGAAAGTGAAGCAACCGTCCTGCCCTACGATCTGAATGCAGCCGTTCAGGATATTGATGTGAAATTCAAAAAGAATGGCGATGCCATCGTAAGCTGGAAAAACCCGAAGAAAGTGAAAGATTCGGGCAAAGGCAAAGATAAGAATACGGATAAGGACAAGGATAAAAATAAAGACAAAGGAAAAGGCAACGAGTCTATTCAGCTCACACTAGAAACAGAATACACAAAAGAACCCTTCACCAAGTCGCTTCAGGTCAAAAAAGGAAAACAATCTGCCGTCCTGACCGGACTTCCGATCAACGGTGAGCATTACGTGCTGAACATCGCTATTGGCGGGCAGAATCCGGTTACCCATACCGGACAGCTCGCAGATCTTCAGATTACACCATACGCCAAGGAAAAGGTCACGTTAAAAGATGGAAAATATACACTTGCCCTGCCCGATCTGGAAGACTGGTACAAGATCTATGTATATGAAAATGGGGTGCCACGCGAGTTCGGAGTCACTTACGTTTCGCAGAAATTCCCGTATATCATTCGGGGAAGAACAAAGCTGAGTGAACTGACCTTCACACCAGCATCCAGCAACAGCTCTTTGAAACTGGTCATTGAGGATTATGCAGGCAATCAGGCCACTACGATTTTGAGGTAATATTACAAAGTATTTTTGTGTGCGCCAGCATAGCAGTAATGAAAACATACAGCCCTTCACTTCCAAAAGGAAGTTGAAGGGCTGTCTTGTTGATCTAACAATAAATACTCTACCAAACAGTTATTAAACATCATTTTCCGTTAGCCTAGTTCTTCGGATGAAATTGAGGATAGCTGCTTGCGCAGCCGCTTTTTGTCTATTTTATCCACGGCTGTTCTCGGCAAAGTATCCACAATGAACAGTTGAGTCGGCCATTTGTACGGAGCAAGGTGTGGCTCACAGAACGCCCGCACCTGTGTCAGATCTAAACTTTCACCGTCCCGTAACACTATGAAAGCGACGAGTTCCTCTCCTTCTTCAGGAAGAGGATGTCCGATTACGGCCGCCTCGCTTATCGCCTCATGAGTCACAATAACATGCTCCACTTCGGCACAGAACACATTGGAGCCGCCCACAATAACCATATCCTTCAAGCGATCAAACACATAAAGGTAACCTTCGACATCCAGGCAACCGACATCCCCAGTTCGGATCCAGCCATCGGGCATGGTCTCGGCAGAAGCCTCCGACTGGCGCCAATACCCCAGCATGGTCTGTGCACCTCGAACAACGATTTCTCCAGCCTCGCCCGTAACTGTCTCACTTCCGTCCGTATCTAATATCCGAACTTCGAAGGCCTGCTCACCCTGGGTAGCCAGATCAGCAGGACGACCTACGGATCGAAGGCGATGAGGATCGCCCATATGCTGAGCAGGAAAAAGGCGGCTTATGGACATTCCACATTCCGCTTGTGAGTAGTTGTTCACAATGATAACTTCAGGAAATTGCGATACGACCTCCTGTAGTGTATCCGGGGAAATGATGGACCCTCCGCAGCCAATAAGCGATAGACTCTTCAAGTTTCTACTTCCTACGGATGCCTCGCGGGTAAGATCACGTAGCAGTTGGCCTACTGTGCTGAGTTGTGTAATCTGATCACGTTCAACGACGTCTATAATGCGGTGTACATCCGCCGGGTATTCGTCTAGGAATACAAGACAGCCTCCAGCAGCCATGGTCGCCCACAACTGGAACTGACCCACCAGATGGGATAAGTTGAGCACTAACACACGACGCTTGAGATCATGACCGAAGCCTGCAGAAGGCGTAAGTTGATTCCAAGCAGCCATTCCGCGATGCGAATGCATGACCCCTTTTGGCCGACCAGTTGTCCCACCCGTATAAATCAGGACTGCCGTATCGTCTACACTTCGATTGAAATGATCTTTTGGATAGGACGCGGGTTCCTGCTGTAAAAGAGCAGCGAGCGAACTGCTATTCGTCCCTTCTTCGTCTGTCGTGAACAGTTTTGGACAATACCCAAGAAGCTTTACCGCGGCAATAGCTGCGTCAACATGTTGGTCATCATGAATAACCATATGTGGTTTTGCATCCTGAAATATCGCAGCGAGTTCAGGCACTGTTAGCATAGGAGAAGGCACGAGTGGTATAGCGCCGATCCCAACTGCTGCATAAAACGCAACAACGAGCTGGGGATCTGGATCACCTAAAAGGGCAAATCGATCGCCCGCCCGGAGACCTTCAACATACAGGGCATGACCTAGTCTTTCAACTAAACCGTAAAGCTCCCCATAACTCATCGTTTGGCCATGTCGCATTAACGCAGGTTCCTCAGGGTACAGACTTGCTGCAATCGGCAATCGTTCGGATAGAAGCAAGCAATTACCCCCAATATTTAAATTTCCATTTTTTCCGTTAAGAAAACTATGGAATAAAAAGAGAGTAGCATATATCTGGAATAATAAGTATTCATTATCCCCTATTAAAACCATAAATTCTTCTAATATTACAGTTCCGCCAACAGACGATCCTGCCATTTACCCTACTTGCTAACTTAATTAGGTAGCCCTAATTGGGCTGCTTTGTAAACTGAAATACAACATTTCTTTTATCATTACGTTTATTTAGGTAACGAGTACCAAGGAGGGGTTTGTCATAAAAGTAAAGACAATGTATTTTATTCTCAGTGTTGTAGCGTTATTTTTAATATCAGCTTGCGCAGGTGGTGTTACTGGCTCTAGTCAGCAGAATGAACTAGGTGAACCATATCGTATGGCGTTGGAGGAGTTAATTTCAACAGATACGGCTCTTAATGAAAACATGGAGTATATCTCATTAGATTTCGATAAAGGAATTCCATTAAAGGATTCTGATAAGAAAAGCATTGAGGATTACCTTCACAGCAAATATAACGTAAAAATTTATAGCCTAACCTATGAAGAATTGATTGAAGAAGGACTGTCTGAACAGTCTGAAAACACGCTAAAAGGAATTTTACTGAAAATTGAAAAGCAGGAGAAGCAATCAGATAATAACATTGCCATAGAGGTCAGTAAGTATCTTGCCAATGAGGGGTCGCTCTCTGCAAAAATAACATTAACCTATGAGGAAGGTAAATGGAGAGTTGCTACCCATACTCCTACAAGGGAAAGTTAAAGGAAATAATTTCTTTTACCAGTGAGAACTAGGAAAAGTTTATTATGACATTATGGAAGTAGCCCTTTTGGGCTTTTTTTGCCCGTATTTTCTGGAGGTACATCCCCCCCCCTAAAGGTATACCAATAAGGATTGTTAGCATTTTTGCAACGACCCCTATTGTCATCCGTTAGTTTAATGAAACTCAATTATGCATTTGAATAATTAATCGAGACCACTCCTGGTAAACTACGGAACGAAGGAGTACCCCAAGTCCCCGAAGAAGAACTTTGGCTCGTGCTCCTAGTTTGTATCCTCCCATAGTTGAACCGAAAAGAAGTATCTTTATATACTAAAAGTGAGGCCTTTACATCTAAAGTAATCTTCAACTTGTTTAATTCTTTTCCAATATACTTAACAAAAAATTCATAACGTCTTTTTAACCATTCAAATAATCTACTCATGATGTTTGTAATAATTATACATATATGAGCGATCCGGTAGGACGTCCAATTTTTTTAAAAATAATCCCAACCTTTATTTCGCCTGGCACACTATATAATTGTCAGGAATTACAGATGCAACTATGGAGGCAAAAAATGGACTCAATTGGTAAAAACGGAAAAGAAGCGGCGGAAGCGATTCGGAGCTATGTCAAACCGATTTTCGGTTTTGCGTTAAACCGGGTCAAGCAGCGGGCCGAGGCGGAGGATCTGGCTCAGGAGATTATGCTGCAGTTGTTGAAATCCTTCTCTGGGGTGCGGGACATTAGAAGCCTTGACGCTTACGTCTGGACGGTTGCCCGATACACTTGGGTGAATTGGTTGAAAAAGCGTGCGCACGCTCCCCAAGCGATTGAAATCAACGGCATGTCCGAACTGTCTGCCGCCCCTTCCCGGGAGCCGCTTGACCGGCTGCTGGTAACCGAAGCTTACCGCGAACTGCGCCGAGAAGTCGCGTTTCTATCCGACATCCATCGCCGGATCGTGGTCATGCATTACTACGACGAGCTTAAAATCGGCGATATCGCGATTGCTCTGAACATTCCTGTCAACACGGTGAAGTGGCATTTGAGCGAGGCTAAAAAGAAGTTACGGAAAGGGATGAAACGTATGCGTGCAACAGGAACTTTAAGTGTCAATCCGGTCAGCATGGGGGAAATGGGCCATTCCGGTTCGGCCGGCAGTCTAGGCGAAACCAACGATTTTCTTGGACGCGCCTTGGCGCAAAATATCGTTTACGCGGCTTATCACAAGGCGCGTACCGTACATCAAATCGCGGAGGAGCTAGGAATGCCGCCGTCTTTACTGGAAGGCGAAGTCCGGCACCTGGCCGATTACAATTTTCTCACCCAAACCTCTCCCGGCAAATATCAAAGCAATACCATCGTCTGGGACCTCTTCGAGTTGGCTGTAGCCGGTCATCAATTTTGGCAAGATTGCGCCGCCGAAGTGGCCGATGTTCATTTCGACGCGTTAATGGAAGTTCGCCAGCAAGTCGAGGATAGCGGAGTGTACGTTCCGGACGGCGACTATAACTTCCTGCTCTGGACCTTGCTGCCCAAGAACGTCGAGGAGCAATCATGGCGGAGCATGCCGGCGGGCGAAAACTTCGATGCGGTCGCACCAATGCGAAAGGACGGAGGTCAGTATATTGCCTATGCGGCGTTAAACCAGAGCCACAGTTCCGATCCGGGTTTTGATTTGAGTAGTTACGTCACCTTCGGTCCGTCGCTCCGCTACGTCGAAGACACTCCCTTATACTTGTGGCAATTTAATACGTACTGGAGCGACCGCCAGATGGATTGGCGTTTCCTGGAATACCGGAATGTCGAGATTTGTCATGCGTTCCAACAAGGGGAGCTGCCCGACAACGAAGAGAACGCCGAGCAATATTCGTTCCTGCTGGAGAAGGGGTACATCCGCAAGACGGAGGAGGGGTACAAGTTCAATGCGGTTTGGATCGACTCTCCGCAAACGTTGGATCGGTTGAACAAGGCAATGCCGGATTTGTCCGCTCTGTATGCGCCTGCTGTCGGCAAGCTCTACGATAAAATGCTCAACCTGTTCCTGCAAAATCAGCCGAAGCATTTGGAGCCGCAGCTTGCTTACATGGTGAGAGGCAACACCGGCGGAGGCCGGCTTGTCGCTTATATTTTGAAGCATTTGATCGATAACGGGAAGTTGAAACCGCCGTTGCCGCATCAGCAGAAGACGATTTCAACCTGGATGGGGCCGGTCAAGTAAGTCGGTTCGGAAATGTACACGAAGAATAGCCGTTCCCGGGCGGTGGCCATTTTTACACAAAACTCTGTCTGTCCAACGAAGTGATTAGGACATCGCTATTTCAACGTGGCCCCCTCCCAACCTAACTCCGCCCGTCCCTCTTTCAGTTTTACGGAGATCATTTTCCCTCCTGTACATTAAAGTGGGTTATTGTCTATTAAATGAAAAATGCTCCCGTACCTGTGGCTAAAATGTACGGGAGCATTTTAATTAGCTGTTGAAGTAGTGCGATTGTTCGAGGTCGGGAATCAGTGCGGGTTGTACAGGGCGCCATCCCAGAAGTTCCTGAGTTGCAATGCTTGATCTCGGGATATCAAGCATTGCAAGTGTGCTGAGAAAGCCGAAGTGGGTCTCTGCCTCTTCACGTGAAATACTGACTACAGGTACGTTCAGTTGCTTACCTATAACACTCGCGATGTCGCGGAATGGCACACCTTCATCTGCGACACCATCCAGTCTTGCACCGGCGGGTGCCTCTTCTAAAGCAAGTCGGTATAAATGTGCGGCATCAAGGCGGTGCACAGCTGGCCACCGATTGTTCCCCTCTTCTATATAAGCTGAAAAGCCCTTTGTTTTGGCAATATTGATTAGTCTTGGTACAAATCCTGTATCACCCGCTCCGTGTACTGACGGACAAAGCTCTACAATCGATGTCCGCACTCCGCGCTCTGCCAGCGATAACACTACGTTCTCTGCTGCAGCTCCATTTGCGTGCGTAGTGATTACGAAGGGTTTACCAGATCCTTCAAGTGCTGCTCCCATCGCTTCTACGGCATGCAGATCTGTTGTGAGTGCTCCAGCGAAGTTCGAGAAGTCGTGGTTGAATGCCAGATGAATGACGCCTTCCGCAGCAGCCACGCCACTACGAAGGCTGTCGAGATCCTCGATGTCACCACGGTGAACTTCGGCCCCAGCCTCTTTTAGTTTCGCAGCGCTATTGTCTGAGCGCACAAGACCGGTGACCTGATGACCGGCATCAATGAGTTCGCGGATGACAGCGGAACCGATATAACCTGTTGCTCCTGTTACGAAAACACGCATTAAGAAATCCCCCTTAAGCTACTATCTATAATTGTATAAACGATAATTACCACGCAATGGGTCCATCCTCATCTGAAAATGTTCCTGTTGGACCGTCTGCTCCAATCATGGCAAGCCGAACCGCCTCACGCGCCCCTTGTTCCACACTACGAGTACCAGCAAAATTATTAAGCGCAGTCGATGTGAAGCCTGGACATGCCGCATTGACCTTGATGTTAGTGGATTCAAGCGCAAATGCAAAGGCAAGTGTCACCGCATGAACAGCCGCTTTGGATGCCGAATAGGCACCAAACATCGCACGATGCGAGTTTTCCGGAATAGAGTTCCAGCTAAGGGAGCCGCCGGTACTGCCCATATTTACGATACGTGCTGCCGGGGCCTCCCGCAAAAGTGGCAACATCGCCTGCGTGACAGCAATAACACCAAAAACATTAGTTTCATAAACTGTACGAATATCATCAAGTGAAGCAACGGTCAAAAGACCACTCGCCGCGCCCCCGTTCGGAAACGGATCACCCGATCTGCCTGCGTGCGAGATCCCCGCATTGTTCACAAGTACATCGAGACGTCCGAATTCGTTCCGAATACGTTCTGCTGCTGCAGCGATAGAGCTCTCATCTGCAACGTCGAGCTGGAGAGCGTGTGCATTTGAACCGATGCTATTTGAGGCAGTTTCTCCATTCTCGAGGCTACGAGATCCGACGAGCACGGTGAATCCGTGTTCCGTGAGGTCCTTCGCAATTTGAAGGCCGATACCTTTGTTAGCCCCAGTGACCAGAGCGACGGGTTTATTTTGCATAGTTATAATCTCCTTTTTTTGCGATTGGTGGGCAATGCGACTTAAGTTGACGTGTCAACCATAGATCAAATTTAGCACATTGAAGTTGACACGTCAACCATGTTATTATGCACCTATGGATAAAAACGAACTTAACGAAGAAGAAATGCGAATATGGCATATGTGGAAAGGTTCCTTTCAGAGCATCTTCGGTCGTGTTGTCAAAGATATGTCCGATCACTCAGGACTGTCAGAGGGTGATTTTGGAGTATTGGACCGATTAGTCCTTTTTGGCGACGGTAGCCTTCGCCAACAGGAATTAGCCGACTCTATGGCCTGGGATAAAAGTAGGTTATCTCATCACTTGAAGCGTATGGAAAAACGAGGACTAGTGATGAGGAAACCATTAGACAACGATCGCGGAGTACAAGTCAGTATCACTTCTTCTGGAAAATCAATGTTAGATGATGCCCGTCCCTTCCTCTCCAAGGCAATTCGCAAACATTTTTTTGAGCAATTAACCGAACAAGATATTGAGTTGATTACTAAGTTGGCGGAAAGGACAAACGCAGGGTCTTAGCTTACTATGGTATAAAGTCCCGCCATTGGGACCACGTTTAATACCATGAAATGAAGAATGGATAGGAATTCAGCTGTATGCTGATTACCTATCCATTTCTTTTCCTTTTTTTGAATATTTAAAAAAATCAGAACGAATATTCAGTGTTTTTTTAGTGAGTATATATCTATTGTGTTAGAAATCATTTGAATTTCAAATGAATTGTATGAAGTTATACCCATTTTTGAAATGAGATCAATCAAAGAAAATTCCCAACTCAAGTATTCTAGTGGCAAAGGGGAAAACATGGTATGGTTGTAATAAGACTAATGATTAGCTATTCATTCGAATCGAATCTCATCTATCCAGATTGTACTTTTGCCACCATGCCAGAAAGTCATCGTCAGTTGTCCTGGGCTGCTGCGATCTATCCCCTTTGCTGCCAAATCAATCGCAACTTCTTTAAAACTGGTTGTTATCTTATCCCCGCTGAAAGCTGCCAGTGTTTGGGACGCTCCGCCGATCGAGAGCTGCATATGATGTTGTTCACCGCCGTGTTCACCTCTGATTCTAATTACCATTTTTGAATAATCCCCTATGTTTTGCTTAATATCAGAGCCAAACCATCCGTTATTGTTATACTGAAGCTTCAACGCCCCGGATTCAATGACACCTGCATCGTTTACGAACCCGTTTGCTCCCGTCCATTTGTTAATACCATTGCTTCCCGGCCAGCTCATTAAGTCGTTAAATTCATCTAGGACTAAACCGCTACTTCCGCTACTATAACCGCCGTCATATGGAGTTTGAGTTAAGCTATACGAAAGTGTATTTTCAGACTTCAAGCTGTCGAAAGGCCCGATGTTCTGGTTAGCAGGATCCATGCCAATGCCCACTTTTCCAAGCGGTGTCCTGCCGCCGGTATAATAATTTGCATTGGCAAATCTTGCACTCGGACGATTGCCGTAAGGATCAAGAATGGACAGCGCCAAGGTGTAAGTACCCGCTGGCAGGTTGGAAGGGATATCAAATTCCCCGGAAACTTGCTGATCCGAAGGCATCTGATCATATTGACGCGTAGAGCTGTTCCAATCGTCACCTGGCATCCAATTCCGAATATCCACATTGTTGAAAATGCCCTTCCAAGCAACTGTGCGATCGCTCCTCAGCAAGCTGACTTCAACGGGCCAGTTATAATAGAACGGGGAAGAACCCTTGTTTACAACTTGAAAAGATACTTTCATTTTCTTACCTGGCTGAACGTTCTCGGAAAATGTCGCTTGATTGATGACGAATCGATATCCGAGTTCCTTCTGCATCAGTGCAGCTCCCTGAGAGACAGCGGGATTTTGGGCATCGTACAGGTCAATCCACCCTAGACTGGTCGTATGCGTCTTTTTGATCCAATCGATAACATAATTCAGATGCTTTATATCGCTTAAAGTATCATCCGGAGAATCGCCAGGCTGGATATGTTTCTGTCCCCAATCATAAGCAACCTCGCCGCCGTTGACTTGCGTTCTCCAGTTATCTCTAGCAACAATGCCTTCCCCACCTTCCAGATCATCAATTAATGCGAATGAGTCCCACAGAAGTCCGAAATCATAATTCTGGAACGTATCGGGATAACGCACTTGAACTTTCTTGTTTTGAAAAGCTTGCTCGGCAGCGTCGGCTAAAGCTGTCTGGAAGCTAAGCGGAATCCGATCGGTCTCATCGGCAAGTTGATCCGGGTAAATATGATGTTCTCCCCAATTACCCCACAATCCCAGCTCCACATAAGCAACACGGGGATCGTTATCCCAAGCTTGACCAAGCTTTTGAATAAATGCAACGAGACGATCTTTCAATATATTTGTTGTCCAACGTGTAGCCAAGTCACCACTAGGAACCCCAGGGGGCCAAAACTCTCCTTCGTTCGGATATACGATGAGAACACGAGGAATAACTTTTTTATTCTGACTTTCAATGCCTTCCCAGGCTGCATTGCTCCAATCCATGATTTTCTGAACAGAGTCCGATGATGCATTTTCCAAGTCCGTGTATTTGATATAGTGCTTAAAAACAGTTCCGTATTCATGACTCGGAAATTTAGTGTCATTCATAAACCGTGTAGGTCTAAACCCCTTAAAAGGATTCTTGAAAGCCTCTTGCGTTTCAATTAGATTAACGGTGATCATACCAGCTGCTGCGGACGTTTTAGGAAACATTACCGCTAATGGTCCTCCTATTAATAACCCAAGAGTTAATAACATGGCCATTGATTTAAGTGATTTTCTCTTCATTAATGAATACTCCTAATATCTGATATAAAGTTTCTTTTTCTAGTGTTAAATTAAGTTTGCATCAACAAACATAAGTCTTACATTATGTATCCGTATTTCTCTGAATCGGTTGTTTCTCAACAATTAACAACCTAAATGAAACAATCTTTTTCATTTTGTGATCTTGTTTTCACCTCACCAGCCCAGTAAGTTACTCCAAGATGGCTAAGCTAAGATGTGTGTAGCTCATGGTGGATTCTCCTTGTGTGAAAGGTGTGTTATGGTGACTTCACTCTACACGAATCCGACCATGTGCCCTTATTTATACTTCACACTACAATCCGTCATAGCAAACAACCGCTAACCCACATATTTATGAATTAGCGGCTACAAATTTATCTGTTCACAAAAGCTACATCATTTTCGAAGTATCTTATATTCAATAGTTCGGACCACCGCGTTTAGGGCTTTATTGAAGGTTCGGAGTACTTTGCGGCGATTAGCTGGTAAGGCGCTCCTTTTAACTCTGACCAATATATCGCCTCTGGCGATCTTGTAGTCAAAAGTCGTGAACTTCACATCAAAAACCTCTTGAGGATCATAGAAGCTTTCAATCTTCAATTTTAGAAAACGGCGATTTGATTTTAAAGAATTCTTTATACGTTATTGGTTTTCGGCCAATCAGACGTTCAAGATCTCCAGACGTCTCCGAGAATTCTCCAGTGTTGATTCCTCGCACCCAACCTAATAAGAAATCAGTCATAAGAACAGGTAAACCATTCGCTACCATAGTGTCTATATATTCTTTTTCGCTAATTGCCTCATAAGGGATATTCATCTCATTAATCTCCGAGAGAGCTTCAGCGATGTCTGCAAAAGAGCTTCCCTCGCTGCCACTTAAAGTATATGACTTATTTTCGTGCCCGTTTTGAGTGAGAACGGCTACGTTGGCTGCCGCCAAATCGTCCAGAGATGCAGCGGCTACTTTACCGGAACCCGCGGGTACTCGCACGCCGACTTTAAGCGCATCTCCGAAATACGAATGCATGACTTCAAGATACGGTGGATTCCGCAAAATAGTATAGTCTAATCCGGATGCTTTAAGCGTTTGTTCAGCAAATAAGTCTGACATCGATACTTCGGGCACAATAAGATTTGAATTTTCTCTTCGTATGATCGACGTAAAAATCACTTGTTTGACACCAGCCTGTTTTGCAGCTGCGATGACATTGAAATGTTGCGTATTGCGGTCGGTAAATGCTTGCGCGGAAATAAGCATTACTTTTTCAACACCATTAAAAGCCCGCAGAAGTGAGTTATAATCAAAATAGTCGCCCTTGTGAGCTTCTATACCTTCTTTAACAAACTTTTTTATTTTTTCGGATTCCGGATCACGTACCAATACAGCGATCTGATTTGACGGAACTTTTTTCAGAAGAAGCTCTAGTGTCCTGCTGCCGAGATTACCTGTTGCACCAGTAATAAGTATTTTCCCCATATGAATAACCCCTTTGTACTTTTATTAATGCTTAAATTTTATACTAGAAACCAATAAGGACTTCGAATCGTTGACCAGTTTTATGACTATATGATTGACTGAAAGCCCTTAACGTTAGAGGGTGCATGAATATGGAAGTCGGTAAATGTCCACAAATTACGAAACATTTCAATCAATAAGATTTGGTTCACACAGCTGCTGGCACCTACTGCCTAGAATAGCGTTATCGTACACTGTATCTCTCCAACAGATTTAAATTTAATCCAGCAAGAGGACCTCCTATTTGCTGCAGCAGACCGCCCTGGCTTAAGGAGCCAAGATCAATACAGGCAAAACCAATGTTCTCCCAAATTTCTTGCAAGACTTGTTTGGTTTGGATGTCGTCACCGGACATGAATAGGACAGTCTTCGGCTTCTCTTCCGTGTAATCCTTAATCCATTCCATCGGAACACTGTTAAAAGCTTTGATTACCCGAGCACCCGGAGCATATTGGGCTACGATTTCACTCGAATTCTTTCCTGATAATTCACCGACTAAAGGTTCCATATTTTCAAAGCGATTGGTAGCATCAATAAGAACACGGCCTGTCCAGTCAGGAACCATGGACAAAGCAGTAGGCATTTGCGGCCACATTACGCTCAAAATTACAAAGTCCTGCTCAGCTGCTTCTATAGGTGTTCCAGCTTTTGCGCCAGTACCGAGCGAGCTTACCAGGTCTGAGAGCGTTTCGGGACCACGGCTATTACTGAGAACAACTTCATGACCGTGAAGCAAGAGATGCTTCGCCAGCGTTTGAGCAACTATTCCAGCACCAATAAAGCCAAATTTCATTAGGCACCTCCATGAAAATTTATTTGTTTAACATTCTCATCTTATTCTCCAATGAAGGTAAGTTGGTCATAATGTAACAATATCAGTTACATTATGACCAAAAAAAAAGGTTATTAACTTCCTGTGCCTTTTTTATCATATCATCCACATCATCTTTTATCGTGAAGCTAGCGAGAACATCTTCCTTTGATTAAGTTTGGCAGTAGATCAAGTGACTGTTGTTTCACGGTGAAATATTCAGAGATTATTTGTAAAATTCGAATTTGGAGGCTGCAGAATGGATTGCAAGTGATAATCCTTACCTTTAAAAACTTACCGTCTTACATTCGTCAGTGTACTTCCCCATTCACCGACTGGTTCAAGCCAGCTTACGATTCTATCATCAATTAGGTTGGTAAGTGCACCTTCATACTCAGCACGATAAGGTTTATTAAGTTCGTGTTGAATCCAACTTTCTCTTGTACCCTGCCAGATCTCATAGATGACAAGATCATCAGAATGATCAAGATCATCGGAGACGATTGCATTGACAAAGGTAGGTTCACTCTTGAAGTTGCTAATCATTGCAAATAGACTTTCACGGAAAGCTTCTTTCTTACCAGGCTTAATTTTAAAACGTATATTGAGAATTATTTGACTGTTGTTCGTTGACATCATTCGAACACTCCTCTTATTAATTTTTTTAATTTCTTCATGGTCACAAGTCTCATTATGTACTATGTATCACTTTTAAAATAGTACGTACTTTTTGGTTATATAGTAACCAAAAAGTGATAATTGTGATGAAATGCAGAATAAATTGATTTTTTAAATTACTCTATTCTACATTTAATCTCCGATATTCATCCTTGTTCCATGTCTTCTCTGCATAATCCTGACCCCAATCACAAAGAGCTCGCAAAGTGGGTTCAAGTGACATACCCATTTCTGATATTGCATATTCCACTTTTGGTGGTACCTGATTATACATTTTTCTTATAATCAAATTATTACTCTCCAACTCCCGCAATGACTGTACTAACATTTTCTGAGAAATTGATGGTATGAGCCTTTTCAATTCACCGGTCCGTTTAGGACCTTTTATTAAGTAATACAGTATAAGAGGTCTCCACTTTCCGCCAATGACATCTAAGGTTATTTCCAGATCACAATAAAAAGTTTTCAATTGAGAAACACCATCCCTTATTTAATTTCCATTATTATAGTACATGTGTTGATTAAATCCACCTCCCTTGCCATATATTCTGTCTGTTTTTATCAATGCTATTACATGGTCTGTTTAAATCAGATAATTTTCAAGACAATTGAACTAACCGGAAATAATTGCTCAAAATGCCTGAGTTGTTTATCCTTTTTCAAGATTCAAGTGCGAAAAAAAGAGCTACCGCGTACCCTAACTAGGAATGGGTAAATCCAGTTCAGTCAGGGGCTTGCTCCAGCTCTTATACATTCTTATATATAACTCCTATGTGTTGATTATCCGTTAAGCTTTGACATTTCTTCTTTTATGTAACGTGTCCCATGGACTACATGTTTAGGGCTGACATCTTCAATTGGGGCCAAATCTTCGGAGCTAAGCTAGATTTCGAGCTGCAGTAATCGACAAATTCTTTGGCATTATGAAGTCAAAATTAAAAGGCATGGGCCCGGTACAATACCGAGCTCATGCCCACCAAAGTGCAAAGAAATATTGGTTTAACTTTAAGGGCACTGTAATGTTGATCGGCTGGTTTCTTGATTATATTGAGTTATCGTTTCTATGTTAGCGTACCGTTCTCTATGCAACGATCCTATTTTCAAACCGTTTTTTTGTAAGCCAAGATCTCTAGGGTTGATTTTTTGCTCCCCACTCGCAAAACCCTTCTAAGACCGGTAATAGTGTTCCCGCTTTATCTGTAAGACTGTACTCGACTTTAGGAGGAACTTGAGGATACTCTCTCCGTATTACCATACCGTCCGCTTCCAATTCTTTAAGTTGTGAACTCAGTGTTTTGAAAGTAATCGCTCCGACCTGTCTTTTTAGATCATTAAAGCGAACCGGTTGATTTTCTGCCAAAAGATACATAATAACCATTTTCCATTTCCCACCAATAACTGACAATGTATACCCAAAAGGTGTATCCTGAATATTTTTAACTTTCCCCTGATATTCAGCCATGCTCATATTTCCACTATCCTTTCTGATAGTACCTATCATTAAAGTGCGTACTATTTTTTTATAAGTACTCATTTTATACTAGCCTTACTTTGAAATAAAGGAGAGAAAAAAAATGACTACTGTCAAAACTTATAATCACAATCTATGGGATCACGGCATATCTCAAGGCTACAGCGTCAACGGAACCATCTACATTTCGGGACAATTTTCCCACAATTCGGAGGGCACCTTCGTTGGTGAGGGCGATATTGAAGCACAAACCCTGCAAACGCTGGAAAATCTCGATCGCGTGTTGGCGGAATTTGATATTACAAAATCGAACCTCGCTTATGTGGAGATTTATTTGACAAACGCACAAGAGCATATAGGGCCATGTATCAAGTTGTTTAGGGAATACATGGGACAACACCGGCCCGCGGGCAGCTGTATCGGTGTGACCTATTTGGCTTCACCTGAGCAGCTGATCGAAATTAGCGCTGTTGCACACACAAACTAAGTCTATTACCGTTTTGTATGTTTCACTAAAAATAGTAGTATATTGCTGTTAACTTAAAGAAACTGCAGTCGATCCATTGCTCGGCTGCAGTTTTATCATATTCAGCTATTGTTTCTCGTTAGCTCAATGAGTATCCTCAATTTAGTCGTTCAAAACTCATCGATCAACGAGATACCTTTAGTAATCCTCATTCTACTATCTTGCAAGAAATCGCGGGTCCAGTCATCTGGTTTGCTTAAATCCCAGCTCCGATGCATACCGACAACCAAAATGATTTCGCGAAGTCTAAGGAATAGCTTCAACAAATCCTTCCAGTTGTCTGGCATTCGTCGACCATCCTCTATATAGCCTAGCTCGAAGTGCTTTATGAAAAGTTCATACTGGTCCTTTCGTTCGAATTTCGAATCTTCTCCGAATACATATAGCAAGTAATACAGCTGGATAGCAATATCCTCGACATACCAACTGTACTGACACTCGTCGAAGTCAAAGAGAGTTAATCCCCCAGCTTCATTGATCGTGAAGTTTCCCACATTAATATCTCCGTGGATCAAACCAAAATTATCTGCATTAACAGGCAGACTCGCCAATTGTACTTTAAGTTCATCAAGGGCAATAAGGATTGGTTGAAGTTCTGACGGCAAGTAAATCCTCGGCTCGTAAGAGGTGTTCATTAAACTCCCAAGTGTGCCTTTTGGCAATCGTAGGGTTGTAAAGCTTCGCTAATTCATGAAGTCGGCCCGTTATACGTCCACACTTTTCATAAAGTATAGAATTGCCTAGACATTCTGGATATCCGATTTTACGACCTGGTGCATGTTTAAAGCAGGTTACGTAAAAATCCATTTTATTTCCTTGAACTAGTTAACAATATTATCCATTAATTTAATAAATAGGTTCTGACACTGCTATACCACTCTCTGAAAGATAATGAATCCAATCCATTTCTGCTACAAGTCCTTCCGCCGTGCGAAGAGTGCTCGGAGTGAAACGGAGAATATATTTCAATTCATCGCGATTATAGGAATATATAAAGTTTTGAAAACCTCCAATGAAAGTGAGTTCCTCTTGGCTGCCCCCATAACGCGCGGCGCCTTCTGCAGCATGTTCGTCCAAGAACAATAATTTTATTTTTGGGTCCATTAGCTCTCCTTAGTAATATAGATTAAATTATGGCCTAACTCGCTGTTGCCTAAATTTAATAAAATGAATGCCTGGTGACATGCGAAAGCCCCACTTTCAAGATTTTTATATCCATATAAATCATACTAATCCAACTTTTTACAGTCAACTAAAATGGTTGATCTATTGCGCTATCCTGCCCGTTAGCTTAATAAGGAACTCATCATCCTAATATAATTTTCGTCTTCTCTACTTTCTGTAAAGGTATACCACTAAGGATCGTTAGCATTTTTGCAACGATCCCTATTGTCAGTCCGCTAGTTGAAATAAGTAACTGATCACTTCGATACCCTGCCGACTATAAGTCCTAGGGATATTAGATTGCATCTGTTTACCAACAGTATTCCAATCATAGAAAGGAGACCTGAGATGATTCGCCTGTTAGCCTTGATTTTATACATTTTATACATCAAAGGGATTACTTATGTAAGGTCACAGCCACTCACCCTAATTAGAGCGTCTCAACCAACTTCTGAATCTTTGAGTGGGAAATTAAATATACAGGACCCATTGTTTCTATGTTGCCGTCCTTTACACGTATAGCGCTCTCCTGTTCTGCCGCATAAACATCAATCTCTTCAGACAAGGGGAACAGGTAGCCTTGAACAAACGTGGCGTAGTCGCGTTGAGAATGAGATTCATAGGCAAAATGATCAAAGCCAATACCATCATAAATAGTACTTGTTTCCAGTTCATCAGTGTTATTCAAGCTTAACCATTTTGCAGCCATGTTTAACGCACCGGCGCTGGCACCCATTATAACGGCATTGCTATTCTTAATCGCATTCGATAGTTCATAATCCAACAAAAAATCGTTCTGCAGAACAGGATATCCACCACATAAAAAAATGACAGAAGCGTTTCGAATGAATCGCTGAGCATCTTCTTTCTGCATACGGTAATCAATGAAATGATATTCATCAAAAATAATGTTAGCCTGATTCAACCAGGTCCATTCAGAAATATCATCCATGTTAATTTGCTCATCTGTATAACCAGACGGGTCAGCACTAATCATAACAAGCGATTTTCTGTCTTGTATATCCTCTTGCAAACAATGGACCAGCTTCTCAGGAAAAAAATGATTAAACCAACTGAAATAGTAGTGAGTTTTCAAACTTAATTACCTCCATATGTATTATTTACATTCATCGCTCGTTGGCTTAACAAATCGCATCAGTAAAAGATGCTTACTTTACTAATGCATATATGTTCGTGTCTCTTAATTCGCTTCCATCAACAGACAGATCTTCATTCCTGATAACACCTTCCAGATCAAACCTCAACCTTTCGGGAATCATCTTGCTTTTTGTGTTTTTGGTGTCACAACGTATTTCTATTCGATTTGCATTCAAATGATTAAAAGCAAAATCAGTGATACCTTGTACAGCTTCAGTCATATAACCTTTGCCACTATACCTAGTATCAATCCAATACCCAATTTCAAACTTTCGAACTTCCCAATCAATGTTATGTAAGCTAGAAGAGGCTACTAATTGCCCGGTATCCTTCAAAAATACAAGTAGCCTTAGGTTTTCTCTACTTAGGAATTTAATATGCGCTTCTCTTATCCTAAGTTCTGAATTATACTCCTTATGTTTTTCCTGAGCCCATTTCATCCAAGGCTTCAACTCTTCAATGGAAGCATTTACAGCTTCACATACTACCTTTCCATCACCTGGTTTAGGCATTCTAATCATTAGACGCTCTGTAAAAAATTCACCCGGAAAATCAATCATGATAGGATTCATAGACAACCTCTTTTTATATGCATTATACAAAATAACCCAATTTATTGATAGTACATTTACCATAGCTATAACCAAGTTAAAAAGAGCCCGGTTTATCCCCCGGGCAACATACACTTTTGTCTGGGTTACTTACTTATAAACTCTACCATCTTCTGATGCAATTCCTGCTCGGAACATTGAAAGATACCATTAAAATCCTGAGGGTTACGGATCAATGTGTTTAACTGGTCTATTCCATATTGTTGAACAACAAACTCCACAAATAGGAACGAAAACTGAAAACCCTTCATCGTTTCGAATTCCCAATTATCATTATCTAATTGTTCGAACGTTGGGATCTCTAAATTGTGAATAGCCTCTTCTGTTGTACCATCAATAAAGTCCTGAGTCATCAGCTTGGCTTCATATCCACCAATTCCTTGCCTTATCCATTTCGGAGCCTTCGGATTAATTTCACTTATTAGCCACATGGTGAACAAGTGAACCGTACCTTTAAGAATCGATTGATAGGTATGCTCCGGTCCTGGATTTAATGGAGATACAATTTTGAGAATACTCCCTTCATAGGTACCCATGAACCAATTCGGAGCATCTGCTTCTCCGACCGCTTGGTGAAACGATGGCATATCAGGATATACTTCAATCGTTACTTTTCGCGATGGATGATAATTGTACTTTAGCGAGATTCGTTCAATATGATCACTTAGTTCATTGAACAAATCATGGTGTACTTTATTGGGCTGATTATTCAATCCCTCGTTTTCACCCTTATTAACAATTGAAATCAAATCTTGAATAGACATGATCGTAACGCCTCCCCATTCTTTCAGTTCCTTTTTAAGTTTTTCCAAAGCTCTGTAGAGTCTGTTCTTTACTGCACTTTCACGCATCCCTACGATCTTAGAAATTTCAAGCAGTGTGCAGTCCACAAAAAAGCGTAATGCAATGATTTCCTGGTCGGTTTCATTTAACTTTTTCAGCGCAATTCCGATATCAATTCGAAAATCAACATACTTCGTAAATTCAAGGGAGATCGACTGTGATTCATATCCTGTAAAATCAAACGGCGTTTCTTTTTTTCGCGATAACCTTCGATATTCGTTTTTCACTGTATTCTGAGCAATCTTGAATATCCACGTGAATAAAATTGATTTGCCTTGAAATTGGTGAAGATTCTCGACTGCTTTTAAAAACACCTGTTGAGTCAAATCATCTGCAACCATCGGATTCAATTTCAGGGAAAAGTACTTGCAAATTCTTTGACGATACAACTCATAAGTGTTTTCAAAGTCAGTGATACTTTCCTGTTTATCCGGATAAACAGGTTTTGTGTCATGAGCTCCTGACATGGTAAGAACCTCCTCTTGATTTACAATGAATTAGACACCAGAGAGAGTCAGAAGGCCACATAAATATAAAATATGTATTCAACTTTTTAGGCTTGTTACTTACAGGACCAATGGCTAATCACCCTTTTTGAAATCTGTCTTCAAATCATCTCTATGATTTCATATCTTTACAAATTAACAATGATAAGCAAAGATTGGAGTAGTTCTGGAGGGAATCACATCATGTAAACGCCTTCCCAAAATGAAGGAGAGATAATAATGAAATACACCAATGTTTTATTATCAGGCCTCATTGTCTTAGGTAGCTTAGGCACGTTATCAACTGTATCAGCTTCGTTCCATACTCTTGATAAGTCAGTAGCTCCAATTGCTGCTAAATCAACTTCTGTGAACTCCTCGACATACCAGAGTATACCTAGGTTTGAAAAAACGATAGGCTCAAATAAAATTGTCTGGAAAGGTGACAACATCACGATAACCGCGAACACCTTAAAGCTAGATGCTGCTGCAGATTTTGAGCAAAACATTATTGACACCATTGTAGTTACTCATGGTAAAGAAAAGCACACCTTACAAACGGGAGATTTTGAAGTTAAATTATTGAATATCACTAGTGTTGTTGGATCTCCATCAAATGAATGGATTGCTATCCAAGTAGAAAAAAGTGCCGGCAGCAACCTCATTCTCGTGAACTTTAAAACAGGAAAGTACACAATTTTAAACGAACGTCTTGAAAAAGCAGGTAAACAAAATGTAGAAACCATTTCATCATATAATTGGTCACCAAAAGAAGACATCATTGCATTTTCCTATGGAAATACGGAGAAAAGCACTTTAGCAATCTACGATACTAAGAAAGACCGTTTTGTTTATCTCCCTCGGGCAACCAACTATATTAGCACCGGTTTAATTTTATGGCATAAGAACGGAAAAAATATAGATTACATTAGTGAGTATCCTTCAGATCAATGGATTCTTTTTAGATACAATACAGCCAGCAGCCAAGTTAAACCTGTTAAAAAAATTAGCCGGAAAGAATTTCAACAGTGGTTAAAATTAGATAAATAAAATGATTATTCAACTCTCCTTCCTTTATCCCCTACCTACTGACTGACAACAGTTCTCTCGTCCATATTTTGTATTAAACAAATTTTCTTTACGACTTTCATGTGGTTTGTAGCGTTCATATTAGTGAACAGAATATTCTAGTAAATTTGGGTTTTCATAAAAGAAAAAGGAGGTGATTGGTTTTTCCCCGTTAGAAGTTGGTACTACGCAAATTAAAACCGAGGTGTAAAATGAAGAAATCTATAATCCTGTTACTTTTCAGCGCACTGCTACTCATGCTAATTCCCATGCACACCCATGCAGCTACGAATCAAACTAAAATTATTTTAGATGGCCAGGAGCTGGTTTTACCCAGTGATGTTGAAGTCGTCAATGTAAGAAACAATATTATGATTCCTATTCGAGTAGTCGCTGAGAATTTAAAATTCAACGTGAAATGGGATCAAAAGACACAAAATGTAAATATCGAACAAGCTTCCAATGCCATTTCTTTGACCGTTGGAAAGGATCAAGCTACAGTCCAAAACAACAACGTCAAACTTAATATCGCTCCACAAATGATTAAGAATACCGTTGTTGTTCCCCTGCGTTTTGTTAGTGAAGAGATGGGTCTAAGAGTGGGCTGGAATAACAAAGACAAGATTGTTACACTAACCAGCAATAATGTATCACAACCAACTTCACCTTCTAATGGGAATGATGCAGCCACTAACCTGGTTCATGATATAACTTATGCCAATAATCAACTCGTCGTCTCATTAGACCGTGAAGTTGCTCCAGTCATATCTACACTAAAAAATCCCGAAAGGATTATCGTAGATTTCCCATCCACCAACTTCGGTAATATGGGACAGGTCCCCTCTGGAGGATCCATGGGAAGGTTGGATGTTAACGAATTTCCAAGTGTTACTGAGATACGTTATTCTCTTTTCAAAAATGATCCTCCTCAAGTTCGAATCGTAATCGAATTAAACAATATAAGTTCGGTGAATTACAAACAACAGACAATCGCCGGTAAATTTATCCTTGATCTAAGTATGGCAAATGAACCTACAACTCCTGTTAACAACGGCAAAAAAATAGTCGTTATTGATCCGGGACATGGAGGAAGTGATCCAGGTACAATAAGTTTTACCAAAAAACCTGAGAAGCATTTTGCCCTTGCTTTAGGCCTAAAAGTGCAGGCTCTTTTAGAAAAGGAACCTGACATAGAATTAATTATGACTCGGGAAACGGACATCTACCCTACACGACCGGAACGTGTCAAACTTGCCAACGATCTTAATGCAGATGTGTTTGTATCTATACACGGTAACAGTGTAACCGCTGCTCCTCAGATATCGGGAACTGAAACGTATTATTACCAACGCGAGAGTAGTAAAGCCCTGGCGACCCTCATTCATAAAAACCTAATCAATGCCCTGGGATTTAATGATCGTGGCGTTAAGAACGGAAACTACCAGGTCATTAGAGAAACCACGATGCCTGCAGTTCTTCTAGAAATCGGATTCTTAAGTAACCAAATTGAGGAGGAGGCCATGATGTCAGAAACCAATCTAAATAAAGCGGCACAAGCCATTGTGGATGGGATAAAAGAGTATTTGAAGTTATAGGGTAGTGAATAATTTAAGAGGATGTGCTTCTATGAAAAAAAGAATCTATTGGGCTATCACGATTTGTGCCATAAGTATACTAGCGGTAGGTTGTGCTACCAAACCTACTTCTTCTAGTCCAGTGCAGGGTTCCGATCCGGCAAGTACAACACCAGCGCCAATAACTAACCCGAGCGAAGAAAATGAAGAATCTCAAGAAATTGAGGTTTTTTATGCAGATGATCAACTATTACAAGTAGAGCAACGTAAGAAAGAAATTACATTCAAAGATGACTCCGAAAAATATAGTAAGACATATGCGGCCCTTCAAAGTAGCGATCAAACCGAACTTATTCCATTGTGGAGTAATATTGATCTACTTTCTGCTACTTTTGATCAAGGAAAATTAACGCTGGATGTGCATATTCCAGATGAAGCAAGATTAGGGTCTGGCGGCGAGCTTTTAGCGATCGATGCTTTGAAAGGAACTTTTTTTCAGTTTGATGAAGTAACCAGTATTGATTTGCTTGTTGACGGAAATGCCACTGACAGTTTAATGGGTCATGCAGAATTAGAGCATCCACTAACCCGTGAATAAATCCATAGAAAAAATATTCTCTGTTTGAAGTGTAGAAATGCCACAATATAAAAAGCATGATCTAAAAATAAAGATCCATTCGCAAAGTAATTAGGCGAATGGATCTTATTTTTTCGGTGACTTGCACTTCTTCTTTGTCGAGGAAGTTAAGAAGTTCCTTTTTGTTTACTCGCTTGCATCTGCTGGGCAAATCTCATCATCTCTTCAAACTCTTCCTCAGATACGGCATCCCCATCGGTGCTTATGTCTTGTACAATCGGAATTTCGGGCTTAGCTTTGGTTCCTTTGCCGTATGTACGGGTACGGGTTCCAGCTGCACCAGCAGCCTGTTTGCCTTTGACCTTGGCCTGATCACGAATATATTGGACGGCTTTCTCGTAAGAGTTTACCTGCTTGAGCAACATGTTTGAGGCGATCGCCTCAACAAAGTTACGGTTAATCCGCTGCTCGCCACCGGATACAAGCAATGCCATCAAATAATGAATCAATACATTGATGACTTCACCAGGCAACTTGTAGCTCAGATCAATTTTCTCAAATATATCGATGAGATTGTCCGGTACTGCGCCCGGGAAAAATGTCTGCAACAGACGCGTATACGGCTCATTACGCAACATCATATTATATTGATGAATATCACACTTCGTCATAAATTGCGGAGGTACTTCGACGTAATATTCCATCTGTACCCCATGCTCAACAGGTGGTTCACCAGAGTCCTCTTTCCGCTCTGGCTCCTCCATATGCTGTCTCAGTGCTACGACCTTCGCGGCCTGTACGGTCTGTTGCTCATGACGCTTCTTCGTCTGTCTGAACTGCATACTTGCTTTATGCTGAAGATCATCCAGAATTAGCTGGCCCTGTGGACTGAAGATATCATCTTCATCCAGCAGACGGCATACATCCTGCACACTAAGGTTAAACTTGTTTACTACATAATTTACAATGCCCAGTTGTTCGTGATCGAACCGCAGCTGTTCTACATGACGGCGATTGACGGACTCCCGCGGGAAACGCAAAATAATGTCGGCATAGTTCAAACTATTTTCTTCCGCTGCATCATTCGTGCCTGTCCGCTGGGCTGTAGTTGATACTTCCGACAAAGCCTGCTCCAACTCGTAATCAATTACATGGGTATTCAATTCAAATATATCGTAAAAGGGAACAGAAATATTCTCTTTATTGGCTGCCGGATAAGGTGCGTCCCCATTTTCCACTGCCGAGAAACCGGAACGCAGGGAAAGGACTGCGAATTTACCAATCTTGTCACGAAGCAGCAGTGTCAAATGCTGTGTCCGGAAAAACTCTGCCGGAGAGAGCGGCGGTTGCAGCTCATATTCGTAGATGTAATCATCATTTTCCGGTATATATAACCGTGAAGTCTGAAGTAGCCCCACTGCCTCAAGCTTGGATGTCTGCTCTAACATATATTTGCGCCCCTTCTCACTTGGCTCCAAGCCAAGCGTCATGAACAGCCTCCGTTGCTGTTCAAGCGGCGAATAACCGACCTGTTCACCGGGAAGATGCTGAAACAACAGCCGATACAAGCCAACCGCAAAAGCACCTACCATGGGCTGATATGCTCCTGTAAGCATACGGTCATCCAGGGCGCTAAGTCCAAACTCCCTGTATACGCAGTAGCGATGATGTTCAGTATAATGGTGCAAATTCTTCATGCGCATAGCCTGATCTCCTTCTCCCCAAAAGTATGTTTATCTATTCTATCATAAATGTCTGATCCTCAAATGCTCAAAAACAGGTAAAAAGATGGCCTGTTCTCGCTCCGTTTCGTCCTAGGTCGACATCATTCACGTTTTCGCCGAATTCAGCAATTTCTAAAATAAAAATGTCGAGAGCCGCTAGAATACTATAAAAGCTGTAGCCGCAGAATACAAGGGAATATCTGAAGAGAATGTTCTCCAGATGTATATGAAGTACAAGTGTACAATAATCCTTCTAATATAAATGAACAGCAAAAAAGCCTTCCCTTTGTACTCGTAAGCGTTTACGACAAAGACAAGACTTTCACGCGATTACAGTGGCATGTGTAACTACTTCCAACAATCTAAAACATTCTGTACCCACCCAAACGCAACTTCTGGATCGTCCAGCCACTGATTATCGCACCAGCCAGTCCAGCGATGCCCGTCATATAGTCTACAAGCTGGAAAGAACCCAGATGTGACATCAGAGATGACGAATGATCCCATAGAGAGTACACGACGACAGGCAAAATCACAATGATGAACAGATAGGAAGGAAACCAGGTGGTCTTCATCAGCATGTTCAGAATGAAACCGATACCAAACATCATAACGAAAAATAATACCATCAATACCAACACAGGTATAAATTGCATCGGGCGACATTCACCTCTTCTTTCACACATTCAGGTTTCACTTCTAGATAGTAGTTAGTGTACCGCAAAAAATGTGGCGAAGCAACGAACTTTCTGGACAAATTTCCCTATATTTATACTCTGTTGATTTGCCCTTCTGCTTCATGTTGGGATACAATGTAAACGATAAAGCACTCACCCGTCCCTTATAGTGCGTATTCAAAAAGACTGGTTTTCAGTACCGAGAAGATGGAATGAAGTTAGAAATGGAGCAGCGGAGCGTAGATAGAGCTACGTGAGCAGCTACAATGTTTCCTAAGGAAACATACTTCGGAAGCCTCCCACTTATTTCGGCTGAATGCCATATTCGATGCTGATGATGCCACCAGGCATGATTCGTAATCAAAGGCAGACTTTTTGAACAACCTCTTATAGGGATTTGGAAATATACCTTGCAGGAGGAACAAAACCAATGAACGAAGCCGCATCAACACTGGAGGGCTGGTATGCCCTGCATGATTTTCGCTCGATTAACTGGGCCGCCTGGAAAGCAGCAGATGATGAAGAACGCGCTGTAGCACTGGACGAGCTTCAGGAATTCTGGAAAGAATGGAAAGAAGTCGAGGATTCATCCAAAGGAAGTACCGTTGTATATACGGTTGTAGGTCAAAAAGCAGACCTCGTCATGATGCACCTGCGTGAAACGCTGGAAGATCTGAAGGCTGTTGAGAACGCGTTTAACAAAACGATGTTTGCTCAATACACAACTAAGTCGTATTCCTACGTCAGTGTAGTGGAACTGAGCAACTATCTTGGCAAAGAAGGCGAAGACCCGATGCAGAATCCGGAGATTATCGCCCGTCTGAAACCTGTTCTGCCACAACGACAATACATCTGTTTCTATCCGATGAACAAAAAACGTGAGCTGAACGACAACTGGTACATGCTGTCCATGGACGAGCGTCGTACCATGATGCGCAGTCACGGCATGATTGGTCGTAGCTATGCGGGTAAAGTAAAACAGATCATTACGGGCTCTGTCGGTTTCGACGATTGGGAATGGGGCGTTACACTGTTTGCGGATGATGCACTTCAGTTCAAAAAACTTGTCTATGAGATGCGTTTCGATGAAGTTAGCGCACGGTATGGCGAATTCGGTTCGTTCTACGTGGGAAGTCTGTTGAACGAAGGAACACTGGAAGACATGCTTAAGCTGTAAAAATAACACCAAGCACAATAAAGCACCGCGACATCTCCTGTAAAGGATACTGTCTGCGGTGCTTTATTATCTATCAATATTCTACTACCTCAAGCTTGATTTAGATCTATATTGTTTGAACTATTTATTTACACAAAAACGGAAAGGACAGAAAAAACCTGAAAAAGCGAAGCGTTCGCCTAAAAGCTTTCTGGGAGAAAGCTGCATCGGAAGCATACGCTATCACCGGATTTTCCCTTTAACAAAAGGGAATCAAAAAAATCTGGGGATAACAGCGATTGGAAGGTTATTCTGTCATTGAAGTGTATGTGTAAACATCTTTAGTTCAACTTATATCGTCTCTAATCTTGCTCCTCATCTACCGCTTTCAGCGATTCGAGGAACTCGGCTGTGGCCCGGTCACGGTCACGACCCTTCTCTTTAAGCCGCTCAATCGCAGGCATAATGAGAATATCCACTTCTTTCTGCACAATGTAGGCCAGATCATATTGATCCTGTTCCTCCAGATAACCACCGACCTGCATCAGGGCGTTGTATCGATCCAGCTCTTCACGTGTTAATAGTCCCCGGACCTGAACACTGCAATGTCTCATCCAAAAAACCGCCCTTTCTTCAGGACTAACGGAATACCACCAATGATGAACAGATAACGCAGATCAACCAGCTTCTTCAACTGAGCCGCTTTCCAGCCCTTGTATTTCTTGCCGCCCACAACGGCAATAGCTTCACCTTTACCCAGTGATGCAACCGTGCCTTTGCTCGTAAATACAAAAGGTTGTGGCTGTTTCTTGCGAATGGATGCCACGACGTTCTTGGCGCAGTTCACACCCTGCTGCATCGCAATCTGAGCTGTTGGCGGATAAGGCCGTCCTTCAGCATTGAACACAAGTGAATTATCACCAATGACATAGACATGCTCATGCCCCGGAGCACGCAAGTAGTCATCTACTTTCACACGTCCTCGCATCACTTCAAGACCTGCCTGTTCAAGCAGTGAGTTACCGCGAATACCGCCGGTCCATACGACTGTAGCCGCATCGAGCTTTTCACCCTCACCCACAATAACCCCGTCCGGGAGACATTGCTTGATTGGAACACCAATTTTGAAAGTAACGCCCTTCTTCTTGAGCACATTCATCGCATGTTCTACCAATTCCGGGTCAAATCCAGGCAAGGCCGAAGGCGCTGCCTCTACATTATAGATGTGCACATGTTTCGGGTTCACGTCGAACTCTTTGCACAGCTGTGGAATACGATCTGCAAGTTCAGCTACAAATTCAACACCGCTGAAACCCGCTCCACCTACGACAAACCGAATACGATTTCGTTTGTTATCGTTTTTGTACATCGCAAATTGATATTCGATGTGTTCTCGAATCAGTCTGACCGAGTTAATGCTTCGGATTGTCATGGCGTGATCAAGCATACCCGGAATACCGAAGGTCTCAGGCTCACCGCCTAGTCCAATAATCAGATAATCATAGGATAACGTGCCGTCCTCCAGAATAATCTTCCGATCCTGCAGACGAATCTCCTTCACGGAAGACTTGACCAGATCAATCTTGAACTCATCAATCAGCTTGGAAATGGGCACTCTTGCATGCTCAATGGTATCCGTGCCGGCTGCCGGCATATGTAGATGTGTAGTAATATAATGATAATCATGCCGATTCACCAGTGTGACGTCGGCCTCGTTATAGTTCAATTCCTTCTGCAGCCGCTGGGCTGTCAGAATCCCGCCATAGCCCGCGCCGAGGATGACGATTTTGGGAATACTGCTCATGTCTATACCCCTTCCGGTTTCACTTGCATCAGCCCGATCTTGGGTGAGATGCAAAATGCACATACTTACAAATATTGATGAGGTCTTGCCCATTATGACGACAAATGTTAACTTCGCGAATTTATTTAAACGTTTGCATCAATTTCATGACTCACTAAAAATGGATTTTATGAAACTAGATATCGACATATCGAACTGTTTTGATCTATATCTAGACTTGATTGAAGCAACTAAAGGGTTTATGAAATTGATACGTTTGCACGCAAGTTATCGTTTCATGTTGTGAAATTAACCACAAGATTCTACAAAACACGGGATCTGTCTTCATATTACATATTGACTCTAAATTAGACAAAAAAACACATAGTACAGGTCAAGGATATCTGTATTTCTAGTAAAGATCAAGGTTTTTTTTGTTATTTTTCATAACCTTTCATTTCCAATTTCATCCTATTCTCATCTGATCTTCATCAATTATTCTCAGTTTCGTGACGCCGCTAACTTTGCAACCCTGAATACACCGTTTATAATAGGAAAGACAGTTCAGCACCAATGCCGGTTACGATACGTAGCCTGCACATTCTTTCTGTTAACTACCTATTAAAATATGAAAGGTGTTGTTGATTCTTGACTGCACAAAATTCCAGTCATGATATGACTGATTTACTTATTATCGGTGGAGGCCCTGCGGGTCTGTTCGCCGCGTTTTACGGTGGGATGCGTCAGGCATCCGTTACACTGGTTGAAAGTATGCCACAGCTTGGCGGACAGCTTGCCGCTCTTTACCCGGAGAAATACATCTATGATGTAGCCGGATTCCCGAAAGTAACAGCTCAGGAACTGGTGAATAACCTGGTTGAGCAAATGAGCCATTTTAACCCGAACATCCGCCTTGAAGAAAAGGTTGTATCGGTGGAGAAAAAGGATGAACAACATTTCGTCGTGAAGACGGATGAGAATGAATATCATGCCAAAGCCGTCATTATTACAGCTGGCGTAGGTGCATTCGAACCACGTCGCCTGGAGCTTGAAGGTGCTGCCAAGTTCGAGAAGAGCAACCTGCACTACTTCATCAGTGATCTGAATGCCTTCGCTGGCAAAAAAGTACTGATCAGTGGCGGCGGTGACTCCGCGGTAGACTGGGCACTCATGCTGGAGCCTATCGCTGAGCAAGTGACGCTGATCCATCGCCGGGACAAGTTCCGTGCACATGAGCACAGTGTTGAAAACCTGATGAATTCCAAGGTGAACGTTGTTACACCGACCGAAATCACGGAACTTCATGGGGATGATACCATTACCAAGGTAACCCTTTCCCATGTGAAAACCAAAGAAACTCAGGAAATCGAAGTAGATGACGTGATCGTTAACTTCGGATTTGTCTCTTCTCTCGGACCGATTGCCGAGTGGGGTATCGAAATTGACAGCAACTCCATCGTTGTTGATTCCCGCATGGAAACATCTATTCCAGGAATCTTCGCTGCCGGAGATATCACAACCTACCCAGGTAAACTGAAGCTGATCGCTGTCGGATTCGGCGAAGCTCCAACAGCCGTTAACAATGCGAAGGTATACTTCGATCCGGATGCCAAGTTGTCCCCAGGACACAGTAGTAACATGAAACGCTAGTTTGGCTGAAATAACATATATTGATACAAAAAAGGGTATCTTACTCCTGAGTGAATCCATATCAGGAGGGATACCCTTGTCTTATATATGCCCGCTGTGTAACGGTCTGGTTGTACCGGAGCAGGCTTGCCCCCACTGCCTTCAGGGACTGTTAGAATGCGGCAAATTGGATGATTACACCGGACCATACAGCCCCTACGTATTCCAACCTTCCTCTGACACGGCAGACGAAGTCGAAAACGTTTGCAATCATGTGATGTACTGTCACCATTGTCAGACGAGCACGCCATGGCCTGTCTCACTATGGGACTTGTCCGGAAACCTGTAACATTGCCTGCAATGAGGATCTCTAGTGAAGAATGGCAGATACGTCGGTACCCAGTTTGCGCTTATGGATTTCTGCCAACAGCAGTGCGATGAAATCTCGTTCGAGATTCAACTCAATCGCTTTATGGTAGGAATCCAACAACATCTCATCGGATAACATAGCCATTTCCCGCCACAACCTTTCCTTTTTTTTCCTCAAAACTATCATATCAGAGATTCATATAGAGAACAAGCGTTCTTGTTATCCACAACGTTATGTGGAAATCCTGTGCATAGTTTGTTGATAAATGGAAAAAATACAGAGTAATCAACGTGTATAGTGTGGACAATATTTATGCACAGGAAGTTTGTACTACTGTCAGAACGTTTATCAGCGTATTTTTTTTGGAATAAATTCATAGTTTCAAGACTTGTTGCGAGTAAATTACCCAGTAATGTAAAATTTCAAACGGTTTTCATACCGTTTTCTTCTATATATTATCGGATTTTCTTGAATTTTCTTGAGTTTTCCCATTCATTTTCTATTGAGGTCTGGTATTCACTTCCAGAATCCAGATCTTGCCTGAATAATCCAGTCCATAATCAAATCCAAGCTGACCTACACCAGGGAACTGACGTTCCATAATGTACGTACATGTCAGTGTAAGTGAACGCATCTCCCGGCGTTTGTGGCGACCGGATATATGAGGCAGGGATAAACCAAGAGCTCGCCTTCCTGATAACATGGTGCCACCCTTGCTCAGATTCGTCACACAGAGTCCGGGACGAGCGAGTCGTCCTACTAAAGAACGGAATACCCAGCCTCGTTCGGTTTTGACAACTTTGACTCTGTAATCAACAGGTCTCCCTTGAATCGTTGCCAGATGAATGCCTTGCTGGATCAAGTACCTGCGTCTAGCTTTTACACGCACCAGAGAGCGATACATCTGGCTGAAACTGGCGAAAGAACGGGTCGTTTTCATATGGGTGTATCGATAAGCCCCACCGCTCGCCGATACCCGAATGACACCGTAACCACCGCCTCCTACAATAGGTTTGACGTACACCATTCCATAACGACTGAGCATTTGCAGCAGATTACCCGAGTTGAATGCCTTGGTCTGTGGGATATGGACAGCCGCTACCGGGTATTTCATCAGAGCCGCTGTCTTCCGCCATTTGCTTGCAAGTTGTCTCGACATGGGTTGATCTCCTTCCTTGAAACAATAGTCCTTCCTTATACATACTCAACAGAAGCCTTGCTTTCTTGGATGTCTGTCCACGGCAAGGGCCCCTTTTCCATGTAACCTGTCCCAGGGGTGATGGCGGAAACGGGAACAAGCGCCCGGTTTGCTTTTCAAACAAGTCAATCTGTCGTATGCTACTAAGGAATGGCTTGGAAGGGCTTAAATATGAGGATCTAAGGAGCGTTCAGAACAAATGGAAGCATTTTTCAAATCACTTTATGGCGTAGCCTATTTTGCAATGTCGATCGTTCTGGTAGCTGTTACGGTACTTCTTTTTGTCACAGGTATTCGACTGTTTATGCAAAAGCGTAATCGCGGCTTTGCCGTGAGTTGTCTTATATTTGCCTGTTTCATCGTCTTTATCATTGTTGTTATGTTAACTACGCCCTTCTCTGCAACACCACCGGGTTCACCGGAAGCCATGGCTGCCCTTCTTCACTTCGGGTAGTTGAACCTCTGTAGAAGGAGATGCTTATGACACGTACTAATGAAACCTTAGGAATTATTGATATCGGCTCGAACTCCATTCGTCTAGTTATATATGAACTGGATCAGGACGCAGCCTATCGCATCATTCATGAAGACAAATATGCCGCTCGTCTGAGCAGCGTTGTTGAGTCTGATGGAACCATCCTTCGCCATTCTCTGGATAAAGCGATTACCATCTTGCGTCAATTCAAAGCGACCTGTGAGGCATATCAGACCAAACTGATTCGCGCAGCAGCTACCGCAGCCATTCGTAATGCAAGCAATGTCCTGGAAATTATCGAATGGCTGGAGACAGAGACAGGGCTTACCATTGAATGTGTATCCGGAGATCGGGAGGCCTATTATGGGTTCCTTGGTGTCACTCAATCCATTGAATTGGCAGACGGTTACGTCGTTGATATTGGAGGCGGCAGCACAGAGATCACAGTCTTTCGGGATCGGAAGAGGTTACATAGTATCTCCCTCCCCATTGGTGCAGTGAATTCACATGCCCGTTATGGGGGTGAAGATCAGTGGAGCGAGGCGAATGCAAATGCATTGTGCAACGAAATCATTGAGGCTCTCCGTGGACAGGATTGGATTCGTGAGCATCCCGGCCTGCCACTCATCGGACTTGGCGGCACAATGCGTACACTTGCCAAAGTGGAACAGAAGCGTACCCAGTATTCTTTGCCTGTCACCCATCATTATGAGATCAGTGAGGAAGCGATGGAGAACATCGCTCGCTCCTTGCCTCATCTCACCTCGGCACAGCGCAAAAAGGTACCCGGGCTCGCCAAAGATCGCGCAGACATCATTGTGCCCGGTGTGCTGATCCTGCGAACCGTCTTCCAGTTAATACAGGGAGATCGTTATGTGGTTAGTGGTGCGGGTCTACGAGACGGGTTGTTGCGTGATTACATGGCTGGAGGTCAGCCGGTCGTTCCGGACGCGCTGAAGGACAGTATCCGCAACTTTATCCATTTTGGTCCGCCTATTCCAGAGAAACGTCTGCAACGGATTCATCAGGATACGGTTACCCTGTATACGGCATTACAAGGTACCCCTCCTGATCAAGCAGATGCCCGAATCCTGTATGCGTCCTCCATGCTGCATATGGCAGGTAAACAGATTAACTATTTCCGTTATACACAGCACTCGGCCTATTGGATCATGAATTCAAGCATCTATGGACTTTCTCATCGGGAGACCATTCTAAGTGCCAGCGCAGCTGATTATCATCCAAAAAAAAGAACGCCCCAGCTGCTGAATAAGCACCGGGACATTCTGAAAAACTCGGATGAGCGGCATGCTCATCGTATTGGCTCTCTGCTGCGCGTAGCCGAAGCCATTAATCGATCCGAGAGCATCGCTGCGATCGAAGCAACAAAAGAAAACGACTCGCTGCAGGTGCAATTCACCTGTACAGCTGAGCCGTTACTGGAACTTGATGGCCTGGAAGAGGCCGTCAAGGATCTGAAGGAAGCCTGGGGAGTTACGTTAACGCACTCCATTCAGCAGGCTTCCAAGGGATAATACCCATGGCCTCCGTCTGACTTCTCAGCGGGGGCTTTTCATTTTCTACAAATACATAATTGCCACCAGGCATAAGTTGTCTCGCTTTGACATTATCCATAAGGGAAAGATTAAGGATATCGACCAGCATTTTCTTCAGCTCTGGATCGAATACGGGACACATCAGTTCAATTCTTCGATTCAGGTTACGTGTCATCCAGTCTGCACTGGAGATGAATACATCCGGGTTTCCGCTATTTTCAAAATAAAACAACCTTGAATGCTCCAGAAAACGATCCACAATGCTAATGACCCGAATATTCTCACTGAGCCCCTCTACCCCCGGACGCAGACAACATACACCACGCACAATCAGATCGATCTGCACGCCGGCTTGAGAAGCCTCGTACAATTCATCAATCATTTCCTGATGGGATAAGGAGTTGATCTTGGCAATGATTCTGGAAGGTTTACCTTTCAGCGCATGCTCTGTTTCTCTACGAATCAGTGCAAACAACTCATCCTTCATACCATCCGGAGCTACGCGGAACGCCTGCAATGCCTTCGGACCGGAGTATCCGGTAATCTCATTAAACAATTCGGATGCATCTTCCCCAATAATCGGATTAGAGGTGAACAGGCCCACGTCCGTATACACTTTGGCTGTACTCTCATTATAGTTACCGGTTCCTACATGAACATAACGTCTCAGCCCCTGCTGTTCCCTGCGTACGACAAGAATGATTTTGGCATGGGTCTTCAGTCCAACCAGTCCATAAACCACGTGACAACCGGCCTTCTCCAGCTTACGGGCCCAAGCAATGTTGCGCTCTTCATCAAAACGTGCTTTCAGTTCCACCACCACCGTGACCTGCTTACCACTCTCAGCGGCAAGAGCAAGTGCCGGAATAAGGCGTGAATCGCCATTGACCCGATATAAAGTCATCTTGATCGCCAGAACTCTTGGATCTTCCGAAGCCTCCAATATAAAATCAGTGACTGGTTCAAACGATTCGTATGGATGATGCACCAGTACATCGCGTTTACGCAGCAGCTCAAAATGACTTTCTCTTGGCAGAAACTCAAGTGGGTAGACTGGCTTCACCGGACTGTATTTCAGATGTGAAAAACTTTCCAGACTGTCCACGAATCCAGCCAGAAAACTCAGATCAAGTGGTCCATCAATTTCATATACCGGGTCCTGGATATCAAATTCATCCTGCAATTCCAATAAGGCATCCGGACGAAAATCCTTACAAACTTCCAGTCGCACAGGAGCCCCGCGGCGTCTGCGTCGCAATTCTTTTTCAATAGCCTCAAGCAGATCTTCCGCTTCTTCTTCATTAATGAACAGATCCGCATTGCGGGTCACTCGGAATTCCTGTGCAGCAAGCGAGATATATCCACTGAAGAGCGTATGAATATGATGTTTGATAAGATCTTCAATCAGTATGAATGTTTTCTTTTTGCTATTCGCCCGAATGGGAGCCTGAACTACCCGCGGCAGATTGGAAGGTACCTGAACAATAGCCATAAATGGCTCGCCCTCTTGCTCCCCTTCCTTCTGAAGCATCACGGACAGGTAGACAGACTTGTTGTGTACCAGCGGGAACGGACGACTCTGGTCAATCGCCATTGGTGTGAGTACCGGAAAAATAATCTCATGAAAGTATTGGTCCATTGCACGCTGCTGTGTCACATTGAGATCGGTATATTCCTGAATGTTCACGCCTTTTTTGGCGAGTAGACGAATGAGTTCACGATACGTTTTATACTGTTCGGCGACCATGGTCCCGGTTCGTTTGATCAATCTGCGGTACAATCCCGAAGGCGTGTATCCTGTAAAATCTTTTTGCGTGAATCCGGCCTTGATCTTCTCTTTTGTCTCCGCCACCCTTACACTGACGAACTCGTCCAGATTACTAGCGACAATGCCGAGAAATCTCATGCGTTCCAGCAGAGGCGTTGTTGGATCCTGGGCCTCCTGAAGTACGCGCCGATTAAATTCAACCCAACTCAAATCACGATTAACGTAGTTGCCTGTTTTGACGTCTCTATGCATGTATGGCCTCCGAATGTGTTGCATATCTATTCTTGGTTAGAAGTTCTCATATAATTGTACTATTCGTAATCAACATCAAGCGTCAGCGCAGTGTAAACGCTACGTAAAATTTATGTAAATGATACCTCATGGGCGCAACTTTTTCCATCCCTTTACAAAGGTCAATAGACAGAGTAAAGTGAAGTACAGTGTGATTTGGTCCGGTTGCTTGTTCTCATTCCAAATATATTTGATCAAAGGAGTATATAATGAAATCCAACAAACCTAGAACGTTACAAAAAAATATAGAATTTTTCACGGCTGCACTATCCCAATGTATGGTAAGCGCATGGCAGGAAGACCCGGCTGGCGTCTACTGTGAAGTGGGTTGCGGCATTGTGGAGCGGATCAGTGAAGACAGCGTGCGCATCCGAAACAATGACGGAACAAAGAGTCATTATGCACGAGATATTACGATGTTCCAGACTGAAAAATAATTTTGCATAAATACGTAAAAAAGACTAGCTTTCCGAAACAAGGTGTTGTATACTCTTGCCACAAGGAAAGGAGGTGCGTCAACATTTCTAATGTCATGTTGAACGTGTCCCTTACCCGATCCACTAGCTCAAATTAAAAGAGTCTGGTGGAGGCGCGGGATACGGATCAATGTTTCAAAAAGCGCCACGGGTAGAAAAGCCGTCTTCGGACGGCTTTTTGTTTTCTCTTTTTCAGTAGAGAGGTTGAGAAAACACCCAAAATATTGGAAATGGACCCTTTAGTAGAGCAAACCAGGATGGCTATAATTAGGATGCAACTCAACCTAAATCCGAGGAGGCATCTTGTAATGTTCAAAAATGTAAGGGGTTTCAAGACATCCATCATGTTGGCTTTTGTTTTGTTATTCACCTCCATCCTGCTGCCCGCAGGTCAGCATGCCAGCGCAGCACCAAGTTTCGCCAAAGGAGCCGACATCAGTTGGGTTCCCGGAATGGAAGCTCAAGGTTACAAATGGAAAGATAAAAACGGGGTACAGCGCGACATCATTGATATTTTGAAAAACGACTATCAAATCAACTCCGTTCGCATTCGGGTCTTTGTTAATCCTTCGAATGATTATGGGAACGGTTACATGAATAAGGATCGTGCGGCTACACTCGCCCAACGTGCCAAGAATGCCGGCATGAGTGTAATGCTTACCCTGCACTACAGCGATTCCTGGGCAGACCCTGGTCAACAAACCAAACCTGCTGCCTGGAAAAACTATACGTTCCAACAGCTCATGGATGCGGTATGGAACCACACTCGTGATGTGATGACGGCAATGCAAAGCAAAGGCGTTACCCCTGACTGGGTACAGATCGGTAATGAAACAAGCAACGGTATGTTATGGGAAGATGGCAAAGCATCCACTAACATGAAAAACTATGCGTGGCTGGTGAACACAGGCCATAATGCCGTGAAATCCCTGAGCAGCGGCACCAAAACCATTGTGCATCTGGCAGGTGGGGATGATAACGCCCTCTATGTATGGAATATTGGGGGTCTGATCAACAACGGAGCTAACTTTGACATGATTGCCATGTCCCTCTATCCTTCAGCTTCCGGCTGGAACACCGCTGTTACAAATACGGTAAACAATGCTAAGGATATGATCAACCGTTATGGCAAAGAGATCATCATCTCCGAAATTGGCATGGACAATAATCAGGCTGCAGCTGGAAAAAGTTTTGTTGCGGCGATGAAAAACCAAATCCGCAATCTGCCAAATGGCAAAGGTAAAGGTGTATTCTACTGGGAGCCTCAGGCTACACCAGGATACAACGGCGGCTACGGCAAAGGCGCATGGCAGTCCAATATGATGCCAACGGCTGTCATGGAAGGATTTATTGACTAGGTACGGTGGGTAGAAGTGCGGGCCTTGGGGGGCAGCGTGGTGGGCGTTCCGGGGTCGGATCGTTCTTATGATCGCTGTTGTATCCTAATTTCTTGAACAACTTTCATAAGTTGAAATTAGGATACAAAGGCGAACGCTTCGCTTCTTCAGAATCGATTCCGCCCCCTCCACTACGTTGCTGCTCCTTGAGACACTTCTAAAACCGTGTGTAGGCAAATGGATTAAGTAGTAAGGTAAACAAGAGCTTGAGGCGCTGTTCCCGGTGGGATGAGCGCCTTTTGGCGATGAAGTGCCTTGAGGGGGCCGCGTGGTGGCGTTCCGGTGTCGGATCGTTCTTATGATCGCTGTTATCCCCAGATTTTGATGAATTCCCCTTATAGGGGGAAATCCGGGGATAAAGGCGAACGCTCCGCTTCTTCAGAATCGATTCCGCCCCCTCCACTACGTTGCTGCTCCTTGAGACACTTCTAAAACCGTGTGTAGTCAAATGATTAGTAGTAAGGTAACAGAAGGGCTTGAGGCGCTGTTCCCGGTGGGAGTAGCGCCTTTTGGCGATGAGGTGCGTTAAGGGCGTAGCATGGTGGGCGTTCCGGGGGCGGATCGTTCTTATGATCGCTGTTATCCCCAGATTTTATGAATTCCCCTTATAGGGGGAAATCCGGGGATACCCTATGCTTCCGATGTAGCTTTCTTGCAGAAAGCTTTCAGGCGAACGCTCCGCTTCTTCAGAATCGATTCCGCCCCCTTCACTACGTTGCTGCTCCTTGTGGAACTTCTAAAGCGTGTCGCGATCAATCGAGGAGGGGTGCACCACTCGGGCTGTAGACTGATGTTCTTTTGGCTTACATATGAATATAATAAGTTTATTGAGATGACACAGGATCAATTTTTTATAGGAGAGGAGGCATAAGGATGAGTTTTTTAAAAGGGCTAGGTCAGTTAGCTGGGGAAGTTACCGGGAAAGTAATCGGCGGCAGCGTGAGGGTTGTTGGTGAGATCGCAGGAAGCCCCTTTATCAAAGAAATCGGAAACGGCGTAGAGAAAGCAACGATTAATACAGGCAAAACCGTTGGACAACTGGCTAGTGGCACATATGATCTTGCCAGTGGTGCAATTCGAAAAGATGATACCGCCATAGACGCGGGACTTGCCGATATTGGAGGTGCTGTAACCAATACCGCAAAAGGTGTAGCGATATCAGCCAAGTATGTATATAACAGCGGTAAAGATGTTGTTGTGGGCATGCAAGAGGAAGATAAGGACAGAGTCAAGCTTGGTGCCAAGAATCTTTTAGCTGCTGCTGCGGTAACAACACTGGCTGTCGGTGTGATTGATGCAGTTGATGGGGCTGAAGGTGTGGATACGTAGGAATTTGGATTAGAACACCAATAACACAATAACTGAAGAAACACAGCCTAGTAGGGCAACAAAAATATGGAGACAACTAAATGAGATTTTTTCAAGTAAAATCCGTTGTCTCTTCTGAATAAAACACGAGTAGATGAACACCGTTATCACAACGGGCAGATATAAATGAAGATCCGGACCATCCGTGCTCGGGAGCAATTTATTAATAAGCCCACCTATCGTCTCGTTGACGAGCATAACCCCGTATATAACACCAATTATCGCTGAAATAGAAAACTGAAATAGTGTCTGAACTACATCATTCTTTAAAAAGAACCAACCACGTTTACGGTACAGGTCATTGACCATCATATATCTGTTGCCTCCTCATTTTCTTATTACTATTTTTGATTAGTACTCCTGTATTTTACCACAACGTTGATCAGCTGCCTTTTTAGTTTTGCTGGGCTATCTTATCTTTTCTTCATAAACGTATAAATGCCCTGTCCACCTCATAGGCGGGCAGGGCATTTATAACGATTCAGATACATCTGTTCAGCTTACCTTAGCAAGTCTCGTAGCACGCATTGATGCGGCAGCGTATACGATAAGCGCTGTCCAGATCAGCGCGAAACCAACGAGCAGAACTGGCGAGACCGTTTCCTTGAACACAAACACACTCAGGATCAGCATGATTGTCGGCCCAATATACTGTACAAATCCTAGTGTGGACAATGACATTCGAGCAGCCGCCCGTGCAAAGAACAACAGCGGCAACGCCGTCACCGCACCGGAAAGTAACAGTTCGAAGAACATGGGCGCAGGCAGCGTCCATGCCGTTGCTTTTCCTACAACAGCCAGATAGATCCAGTAGCCAAGTGCGACGGGCAGAACTACAGCTGTCTCTGAAAATAAGCCCACAGAGGCATCTTGCTTGATCTTCTTCTTCGCAAGACCGTACAAGCCAAATGACACGGCCAGCGAGATCGCAACCCATGGGAAACGTCCGTAGTCGATAGCGATGATAAGCACCGCTACACCAGCAATGGCAATCGCGAGCCATTGTCCCCGGTTTGGTTTTTCATGAAGGAAGACAACCGCCAGCAACACATTCAGCAACGGGTTCAAATAATAGCCCAGACTTGTCTCAACAACATGACCATTGTTAACTGCCCAGATAAAGATAAGCCAATTAATAGCAATTAACAGCCCACTCGCGGTAAGGGACAGCAGGGTCGAACGACTGGTCAGAATGCGCTTCATGTCACTCCAACGACGTTGGACGGCAACGAAAATCCCCATAAAGACAAATGACCAGACAACCCGGTGCGATAAAATCTCGCCTGCCGGTACATTTTCGAACAACTTCCAATACAGCGGGAGAACCCCCCACATGATATACGCAATGATCGCGTTGATTAATCCATTATTCATAACTTTTTCCCCTCTTACTTACTCTAATGTCTCAACGGATTATACGCCTCGATCCTTGTTTAAGTAAAGGGGTCATAGGTCATGCTGGAAGCCATGCTCTCGTTCAACTAATTTATCTTTGGGCAAAAGCTTCACGTTAGTGCAGCGAGATTTATACTTTTCCCTTTTTCTTTCTTACTCTCATAAAAAGGATAAAAATCACCGCAAATACGACTACACCTATGATATATAAATCAATATCTTGCTCAAACATAAACCACATTTTGTGTTCTAGGTTTACTTGTTGTTTTGGTGGATATCCTTCCCCGAATAGTTCAGTTGCTTGATTAAGATTATTCATTTCGATAGTCACACTGCACGGACTACTGCTTAACTCGCCATCCACTTCGCTAAAGTATATTAAGTATTTGTTGCCTTCCTTAAAATCAAACCCCCAAGTGTAGTTAGTTGCAATAATGAGTTGAGAGACAACTTCAGTATTCCAACTCCTTTCAGCCTCCACTAAAATATATCTAATTTTCTCTTTGGTCCCCGTAAACCCCTCTTGCTTTAAGTCGACCTTTATTTGCTTTACTTCACCATAAACAGCTCCATCATATATTTCTAACTGTTCTTGGGGGCTTCCCGATTCTACACATGACAAAGCGTTAACATCTTGTGCATTTGAGATAAAGAACACGCTAGATATAAAAAAAATTAACGTGATTATACGAAGCTTCAGTTTTTCCACCTTCTTCTCATAATGTTATTTCGTACACTTTATTGACCTCTTTAACAGGAAAAATGTTGCATTTCCCCTTGCCGTTAGGAGAATGAACAACGAAGCAACCAATCGGACACAGTTGGTTGCTCCATTTGTCTTTATTAAGTTACCATTCAAGAATAATCTAAAAGAAATAAAACTAAGATATTTTTCTTACAGCAAACCATAGCTCAACAAAATTCAGTCCATCTTTAACTCCAGTAATTTCAAATTCCATTCCGTCGACCTGTTCATATCCTGTAGTAGGAAGCCATTCAGAAAAGAATCGTTTATGTATGGTAGCGTCACATTAGATTCCATTTGAGTTACTTTCACTTTCCTCCAACATGAAACACACCAATTACGGTTTCACCATCCTTGTCATACAGTGGAATATCCCATCCGTCTGGTGATCTGCTGTTCTGTATCGCAATAGCTTCTTCAGGTGTTTTTGGTTGCTGGCCATCCATGTCTTTTTTCAGCAGATATCCGTCTGTACCATCCGCACCAGTAGCCAAGATTAAATCAGGTTCCGTTTCTGGAGAAGTCGCATATGCGGCAGAACCATATGTCTGTCCATTCTTATTTTTCGGATAAAGAGAAGTGATGTGAATTTGATTCAGCGCATTTTTAACGTTTGGATATTGGGATAACCCTGAACCACTCGATTCATTCATCATAAAAACCACAAAGATCAATAGTATAACTCCATTAGAATACATCTTCACAACTGTTCACTCCCTTATACTTTTGAACTCGCAGAAAATCCGATTAAAAGAAGTTGACCTTCCATATAATCGTAGTCGAATTCCATATTTAGAATAATATAACATAGAATCATGGGGTTAGTCCGAAGTTGAACGATAATCATCTAATCTGTCTAACGTTATTGCAGAACTTCTCTCTTCGAAAATATAAAAAACGAACGCCGATCTGTGGAGATCAGCGTCCGTTTGTATATTACATATTATTATTTGAAAGTGTTACTTCACTTCGCCAACAACGGTAAAGCGCTCATTTTTGTGTTGTGGATTTTCGATCTCATCAACCAAAGCAATCGCATAGTCTGCATAGCTGATATAGCTGTTACCTTCACTGTTCACGAGAATAACGTCGTTGCCTGCTTGATATTTTCCAGTGCGTACGCCTTCTGGATTAAAGAATCCAGCCGGGCTCAAGAATGTCCATTGAATACCTGAGGATGCTTGCAGATCCTGCAAGTTTTGGCCTTGGTTCGTTGCAGTTGCTTTGTAAGCATCAGGGAATCCTGGGGATTCAAAGACACGCAATGTTTTGGAATCGTCTGTAAACAGGCTTCCTGCTCCACCCACCACGATCAGACGAGTGTTTGGTGCATCCTTCAGGATGTTGATCAACGCTTGTCCTACTTCCACATGCAGGTTTTCTTTACCAGCTGGAGCACCAAATGCATTTACAACCACATCGAATGCTTTAAGATCTTCAGCTGTAAGATCAAATACATCTTTCTCCAGCGTATTCAGGCTTTTATCTTCCAATTTGGATGCATTACGAACGATTGCCGTTACTTTATGCCCTCTGTCTGCTGCTTCTTTCAAAATTACACTTCCTGCTTTGCCTGTTGCACCAATGATTGCAATGTTCATCATGATCTCTCCTTTAAATTATCGATATTGTTTATGTTTGAACTTTATATTGTAACTATAGTTGTTACAACTAAGTTTGTCAACCATGCACAATCAGTACACGCAAAAAAGCCCCTGATATCATGCCCGTGCAAAACGGATACAATTCAGAGGCTATCTATTAAAGGGATTGGAAACTGCTTATTTCAAAACAGAATTGAGAAACCGCTGTACAACTCAGTTTCTTAACAATCCTTATCAGGCACACCCGCATCTTCCTTCGTACGGAAAGAAGATCCACAACCACAAGTGGCTACTGCGTTCGGATTATGGATGGTGAACCCACCCGTCATACCAGACTCTTCAAAATCAATTTCAAGTCCATTCAGATATTTCAGGTTTTCCTTCTCGACTACAACCTTCATGTTCTGAATATCCATATACAGGTCCTCATCGGACTCTTTATCGTCAAAGCCCATGGCGTACGAAAATCCGGTGCAACCGCCCGGTGCTACGCCAAGACGCAGGAACATACCAGGTGTCTCTTGCTGTGCAAGCATCTCTTTCAATCTGTCAGCAGCCGTTTCGCTGATGTTAATCATGCCAGGTCACTCTCCTTTTTCATATAAAATCATGTTCAAAAAGGGCGCTTTTCAGTACCAAGAAGATGGGATGAAGATAGAAACGGAGTAGCGGAGCGTATGCAAAACTACGTGAGCAACTACAATGTTTCCAAAGGAAACATACATCGTAAGCCTCCCGCTTATTTCGGCTGAATCCCATATTCGACGCTGAGATGCCGCTAGGCATCCTTCGTAATCAAAAGTGGACTTTTTGAACTACCTTTCATTAACTCTTCTTTAAATTATACTCCACCCCGTCAAGGGTCTCAAGTCATGTTTGCCTCTTTCCGCGTTCCCCCTCTACTCCTTTTTCTTCCCAGTGTATTGAACCCCCGCGATACGAGGTTTATAATGAATAGGTGGTCGCACTGAAATGTCGATATTTTGTCATGACTTATTCAGACGATGGTCATAATTGGAGTTGTAATTTTTTTCACATTTCGAGACTGCAACGCAGTCCCCAATGCATATATGAGTCAACCGACTCCATTTTTTGAAAAAATTTAGCTTTCATATGCAGCACACGCTGCACCGGGTAAATAAGAGTTAGTCCTTATAAGAAGGCGGCAGTTGACCGCATCTTTGCTATGTAGTTCTGTATGCAGATCCTACACACAACTCAAATCCGGTTAAGAACAGGAGGAAACAGTATGTCTACATTGGTAACACCGTTCACAGACAAAAGAATGGCTGAAATCGTTGAGAAAGTGCAGAACGGCGTAAGGCTGAGCGTAGAAGACGGCGTATATCTGTATGAAACAGATGATCTGCTGACTTTGGGCCAGCTGGCCAATGAGGCCAACTTGCGGAAGAATGGCAAGAAAGTATATTTCATCGAAAACATGAGTCTTTATTTTACAAACGTATGCGAAGCCCGCTGCGCTTTTTGTAATTTCCGTAAAGACCAGGGTGAAGAAGGCTCTTATACATTATCCGGTCAGGAAATGATCGATTATGTGGAACAGCATATTCATCCGGGCGTACGTGAGTTCCATATTGTAGGCGGACATAATAACCATGTTCCTTTTCAGTATTATGTCGATTCCCTGCGTGCTTTAAACGAGAAATATCCGGATGTTACACTGAAAGCTTACACGGCAGCCGAGATTGATTTCTTCACTCGCATCAGCGGACTCAGTATCAGAGAAGTTCTGCAGGAGCTGCAAAAAGCAGGTCTGAAAACATTGACTGGTGGCGGCGCTGAGATTCTCTCGGATGAATATCGCAAAAAAATGCGTGTAGACAAAGCCAACGTGGATCGTTATCTTGAGGTGCACCGTACAGCTCATGATCTCGGTATGCGTACACATACAACGATGTTGTATGGATCGATCGAGTCCTATGAGGACCGCGTCAACCATATGGTGCAGATCCGTGAATTGCAAGATGAGACCAACGGATTCATGGTCTTTATCCCGCTTTCCATGCAGCCAAAAAGTAAAAACGCGAGTATTATGCGTCGTAACTCGGCTTATGAGGATCTCAAAACAATTGCGATCAGCCGTCTGATGCTGGATAACATCGATCATATCAAAGCATACTTCATTAACATCGGTCCACAGCTGGCTCAAGTTGCTCTTGGATTTGGTGCTTCAGATGCACACGGCACAATAGTTCGCGAACGGATTAGTCATGCGGCAGGTGCACTCACACCTGAAGGCCTTACACGTAAAGAGCTCATTTGGCTCATTAAAGGTGCAGGACGTATTCCGGTAGAACGTGATACGTTCTACAATGAAATTCAAGTGTACGAATAGGATATAACTCCATCCACAATCAATATTGCACCAGCACCACTCCAGAACGCAGCTTTCATTATAGGGAGACGTTTGAATTCGAGTGGTGCAAACTGCTGAATAATATCTTCAATTTTCAATATCTACTTTTCAATTATTCAAATCATAACAAAAGGAGCAGCTATGTTATTGCATAGCTGCTCCACAGTTTACAGCCCCATTTCAGTGGGACTGATGCAGAAAGGAAGCCGAGTCATGAAAAATTTCGTCATTCTTGGAGGCGGCTATGGCGGCCTCACCATCATCAAGGAACTTCTGGAAGGTAAAATTCCATCCGATACACAAATTATTTTGGTGGACCGTAGCCCCTTTCAGGGATTAAAGACAGAATATTACGCACTCGCAGCAGGAACCGTATCCGATTATGACCTGCGTATCCAATTTCCCGTGAGCGATAAAGTCACTTACCGTTATGGAGAAGTTACTTCGATCGACCTAGAACAGCGTCAGATTGAATTTGAAGGCCAAGACCCGCTCGTGTACGACAAACTTGTCATTGGACTTGGTTGTACAGACCGTTTCCACAATACGCCAGGTGCCGAAGACTACAGCTGCACCATTCAAAGCTTTAGCAAAACACGCGAGACTTACCTGCGCCTTAATGAAGTCAAAGCCTATGGCAATGTGCACATCGTAGGCGGCGGATTAAGTGGTGTCGAGATGGCAGCCGAACTTCGTGAGAGCAGACCCGATCTAAACATCAGCATTCTGGATCGCGGTGAACGTGTATTATCCGCTTTCCCGCAACGTCTGTCCGTGTATGTCCATGAATGGTTCAACGAACATCAGGTAGAGACACGCGGACATATCGCCATTTCACGCGTTGAACCGAACGCCATCTATAACCGGGATGAACAGATTCTAACGGATGCTGTCGTGTGGACTGCAGGCATTCAGCCCGTAAAAGTGGTACAGGATCTGGACGTGACCAAAGACCCTCAAGGACGTGTCGTCCTGAATGAATACTACCAAATCCCGGAATATACCGATGTGTATGTCGTTGGTGACTGCGCAAGTGTACCTTATGCACCTAGTGGTCAAGCTGCGGAAGTACAGGGTGAGCAGATCGCCCATATTCAGCATGCCCTCTGGAAAGGCGAAAAGCCCAATCCACATCCACTCAAGCTTCGTGGCACACTGGGTGCACTCGGCAAGAAGTCTGGGTTTGGGCTGATGGGCAAAACGTCCATGATGGGACGTGTACCTCGTATTCTAAAAAGTGGTGTGCTCTGGATGTCTAAGCGCCATCTCGGTTAGTCGAGATCGAGCTCGTCCCAGACATCGGCTTCGGCAATTTTGGCCAGAATGGCGTTATATAGATCTTCCACTTTGTCCGTGATGACAACTTCTCCATTCACCAATGCAAATGGAGTCATAGAACATTGGCCGCAGTTGGTGAGGCAGCCGTATTCAATCACATCATAGTCTGGATTTTCTTCCAGTTGATCCATGACTTCATCTGTGCCAAAATGCATATTATTGGCACAAAATTCAATAATCGGTCTCATTTAAGTTCACCTGCTTTGTTTGACCATTTTAATTTGTGGCCATTTGTAATATAATATAGGAAGGAAAGGAGTTGAACAATATGAGCGAAAACGCACAAAGCACCATGTATGATGAGGTATCTGATGTGCTTGATAAACTTCGTCCGTTCCTGCAACGCGATGGCGGTGACGTGGAACTGGTCGACGTGGAGGACGGCATCATTAAGCTGAAACTGGTCGGTGCCTGCGGCAGTTGCCCAAGCTCCACCATTACCTTAAAAGCCGGGATTGAACGCGCCCTTCTCGAAGAAGTTGAGGGTGTACAAGAAGTCGTACAAGTATTCTAATCAATCCTTCACGAAATAAACCTCAAGAGCCTTCGCTTCGCATGAAGCGGAGGGCTCTTTTTTTGTGCGCATATTCAGAGTGTCCATTTCATCTGTCCCCAGTTTCAACGGGGTTCCACGTCCAATCCTACAAACTCACCTTAAGTATCCTCGCGCTGTATGGTCGGACGAATCGGATCAAGCCCTCCAGATACATCCATAATGTTGCCTGTTATAAAATCGGAATGATCAAGGCACAGATACGTAATCACTCGTGCGATATCTTCACCGCTGCCAGGACGCCCTCTTGGCGTTTCCTCATCGATGATGCCTGCCATTTCATCAATCGTTTTCTCTTTGTTGGCACCGCGAATATCTCCCGGGCATACCATGTTGACCGTAATTCCATAAGGAGCTTCCTCAACGGCGAGTGTCTTTGTAAAAGATACGAGGCCTACCTTGGCAGCCGCATATACGGCGCGATGAGGCCAAGATCTCGCTTCTCCAGCATGACTGAAGCCAAAATGGATAATGCGCCCCCATTGCTTGCGTCTCATCTCTGGCAATACACGCTGATCCAGCAACATCGGTCCCAACAGATTTCCCTGCACAAGCATCTGGACCTCAGCTTCAGAATAATCCGCAAATAATCGTCGTTCACGGACAAATGGACCTGCGTTATTCACCAAAATATCAATGCTGCCCAGGTTACCTTCCACCTGCTCAACCAATGAAGAGATATCTTCCACCTTGGATATATCAGCCTGGATGGCAATACACCGCACACCCTTGGCTATAATCTGAGCCTTTAAAGCCTCAGCTTCTGTTCTGCTGTGTACATAGTTGAGGGCAATATGACACCCTTGATCTGCCAGACTGAGGGCCGTCATTTTACCAAGACCTTTGGCACTTCCCGTTATGAGGGCAATCTTTCCCTTCACGTTCATCCCCCTCTTCAAAGAGCAGTCACTATCCAGTATAAAAGATTTATCGTCCTCCTACAACTCGCTTATCCACAAGGGATTATCCACCTTTAATTCCAAATATATTTTGATTGAAATCGGAAGCCTAACCAGCAATAGTGAATTCGGCTCGTGGTATGTTGTGTTTGAGTACGTGAAGACAGGTCATATCCATGATGACGATCAAAATTTGAGTGCACTGTCCTTAATCAACTTAGCATCAATGCAGGATACACCTACAAGGAGTACAATGCTTCGACTGACAAAACATCCACCATAGATAGGGCTCAACAGTCTTCTGGTGGGCGGGATCGGGTACACGGGTTCCCAGAAATTCAGTGCTCTTCTTTTGCTCAAAAAAGGATGGGCCTTGATCCTGGTTGTCGTTCTCGGGCTAATCGGTTGGATCAGATACAAAATCAAAAGCTTAAATGGAGAAGAAGAACAACTCTCTCCTTCCGAGAGCATGTATCTGCAAGAAGCAGATGAACAGCAGTATGCTGATCAAAATGAATTGTCCTACTACCGTCAATCTGGACATCACTATAGCGCTGATAAAACGGAAAAACTCTGACTTATGTTGATCCCCACCTCAGCACAGACTCAGGAAACATAAAATAAGCCGTATATCTCTTCAGAAGAGATATACGGCTTATTTTATATAGCTTCACATCATGTCATACATATCGTGAATTATTCAGTTGCAGGTTCAACTGCACCTTTATAACGTTCTTTGATGAATGTTTTTACTTCTTCGGAGTGCAGAGCAGCGGCCAGTTTCTGAATTGCATCTGCATCCTTGTTGTCCTCACGGGAAACGAGGATGTTTGCGTATGGGTTACCTTGCAGATCTTCGATCAGCAAAGCATCATTAGCCGGATTCAGGTTCGCTTCGAGCGCATAGTTGGCGTTGATGAATACCAGATCCGCTTCATCCAGTTGACGAGGCATCATGGCTGCATCCAGCTCAATGATATCCAGGTTCTTCGGATTGGCTGTGATGTCTTGAATCGTAGATGAGATATTTGTGTTGTCTTTCAGGGTAATAATACCTTCCTTCGCGAGCAACAACAGAGCACGTCCACCATTGGATGGGTCATTTGGAATGGCTACTTTTGCGCCGTCAGCCAATTCATCCAAAGACTTAATCTTTTTGGAGTATCCGCCAAAAGGTTCAACATGAACAGGAGTTACAGCTACGAGGTTAAATCCACGTTCTTTATTCTCTGTGTCCAGATAAGGCTGGTGCTGGAAGAAGTTTGCATCCAATTTTTTATCAGCAAGTTGCTGGTTGGGTTGTACATAGTCATTAAACGTAACAACTTGCAAACGAATACCTTGTGCTTCCAGTTCAGGCTTGATGCTTTCCAGAATCTCTGCGTGTGGTGTAGGTGAAGCTCCAACTTTCAATTCAACTGTACGTGGTGCACCTGCTGAATTGTCTGCGCCGCTATCCGCATCCTTGTTGTTTCCGCAAGCTGAAAGAACTGCAATCAGCATAAGACTAAGTAGAGCGAAAGACCATTTTTTCATGTGTAAAACCCCTTCTCTCATCATTTTTTCATGTGGCGTCCGCACGAATGCATGTCCATCATGTTATCTATGTGTTATTTCCTGGTGAAAAATGTAACCAAGCGATCTCCAGCCATCTGGAGAATTTGCACTAAGATGACCATAAATACAACGGAAATGATCATAATTTCATTCTGATAACGATAATACCCATAGTTGATTGCCAGCGTTCCTAGTCCTCCACCACCAACCATGCCTGCCATCGCCGTATACGATACAAGCGTAACAATGGTGATCGTTATACCAGCAAGCAGTCCAGGCAGTGCCTCAGGCAGTAACACTCGTCTTACAATCTGTCCGGTCGATGCCCCCATCGACTGTGCCGCTTCAATGACACCCCGATCGACTTCACGCATTGTTGTCTCTACCAGTCGAGCGAAGTAAGGAGCTGCCGAAATAACCAAAGGTGGTATAACACCAAGCACCCCTGTAGCTGTACCGACGAGCGAACGAGTGAATGGAATAATAGCAACAATCAATATGATAAATGGGATCGATCGCAAAATATTAACAATCAGGGACAGTATAATGTACACCACCCGTGATTTGGTTGAAGCAGATCGGGCTGTCATGAACAGCAGCACCCCGAGCGGTAAACCAAAGATTACGGTAAACAAGCCTGATGCACCCAATATTTGCAGTGTCTCAATGGAAGCTTTACCAACCTCTTCCCAGCGAACTGTTGAAAAATCCATCTAACGAAGCACCTCCACATCAAGTCCCTCAGCGGTTAATTCTGATATCGTCCGATCAATCGCAATGGAATCACCCTCGAACCGAACGGTCAGCTGTCCATAAGGAACCTTTTTGATCGTAGAGATTGTTCCTTGCAGGATAGCAAAATCCACACCTGTCTTACGTACCGTCCTGGACAAAATCGCTTCATACGTTTTGTTACCCAGAAAGGATATCTTCACAAGTTTGGAAGCAGCACCTGCCTGCAAATCAACGCCTGCATTCGCCAGAGCGGTCTCTTCCAGAGCAAGTCCAGCTTCATGGTCACGCATCATGAAGTCCCGCGTAATGGCATGTTGTGGCTTCAGGAACACTTCTGTTACAGGTCCTTGCTCCACAATCCCTCCTTGATGAATGACAGCCACTTTGTCACAGATGTTCTGAATGACATGCATCTCATGTGTAATCAGCACAATCGTGAGGTTGTACTTTTCGTTAATGTCGAGCAGTAACTTCAGGATTGAATTTGTCGTCTGCGGATCAAGTGCTGAAGTAGCCTCATCACAGAGAAGTACATTCGGATCACTCGCAAGTGCTCTCGCAATCCCTACACGTTGTTTCTGTCCACCTGATAATTGAGCTGGATATTTGTTGCTATGGTGCTCCAGACCAACCAGATTGAGCATTTCCTTCACTTTGCAATCAATGGCTTCCTTGGGTGTATTCACAAGTTTTAGTGGAAAAGCTACATTGTCATATACCGTTGCCGAGGATAACAGATTAAAGTGTTGGAAAATCATCCCGATCTTGCGTCTCTGTTGCTGCAATTCGGTTTTGCTCAGTTCAGTCAGGTTGATCCCATCAACCCATACTTCCCCCTCCGTAGGGTGTTCCAACAAATTAATACAGCGAATCAATGTACTTTTGCCCGCTCCGGAATGGCCAATCACGCCGTAGATTTCACCCTTTTGGATGCTCAAATTCAGCTCGGATAACGCTGTTGTAGATTTTTTCCCTTTGCCGTACGTTTTCGTTAAACCTTTTAATTCAATCAATCGCACTTGCCCCTTTCCAACCACCTACATGTATCTTTACCCGATCTAAAGGAAAACTCCCCTTAAAGTACAAAAAAAGAGCCCTTTGCAGATACAAAGAGGGCTCTTCACGTGAAAGAATATACCTTCTCATCTGCCAAAATCGTGTCTTGCACCATTTTGTAGGAATTAGCACCTAACATCTATAACGAATGACACATGTATCATGTCGTTACAAATCGGTTGCCGGGCTTCATCGGGCCTGTCCCTCCGCCGCTCTCGATAAGAAATATGTTATTGTAGGATTTTATAAGTTCATGTAGTTTATGCTTTATAATGTGAACGTAACTTCCGAAATATCAGTTCTATCCGTGTAACATTCGATTGAAACTCAGTATATTCCAAGTATTCCGATTTGTCAAAGGGAATTATTTCTTTTCCATATATTATTGATATAACTATAAGAGGCTGTTAACGTTTCACAGACCATATCGACGCCTTGACGCATTTCCTGCACATGCTGATTCAGATCCTCCAACTTCACTTTACCTTGCAAGGTCTGGTGTAACTGCCACAGGTCATCGTGCATTTCGGAGTTCATGTAGTGAATTTCCATATTACGACGTTTGCGCAGCTTGCTCATCGGCTCACGATAAGAGTCCTTGATCTGAATCAATCGCAACGCAAGATCATGATGCTCCCTCGCATAATCGAACTGCCTCAACACAGTAAAATAGGAAAAATGCGCTTTGGTATTTGACGTATTCAGTTGGAATATTTCATTTAAGACGGTGCCGACTTTATCCAGAATGGCAAAGCAGCGGATAAAGCCATCTTTGTAGAAATACACATACCGAGCATACTCGGCTTTTTCAGTCGGCGTCATATCATCCGTTGAGCCTGCAACGACCTTTTTGCGAAAATGAGCAGCAGCGAAACAGCTTTGCTCCAGTTCATCCAGTGAGGAGATGAGTCCCTGAGTCCACACATACAGCTTCCGATAGTCATGCGTGGGATCATGGTCCACATGCATTTGTCGTTGAAATAGCTCAAGCGTATGCGCCATTGCGTCCATCGCTGCCTTCAATTTACCTTCGTTTATACGTGGCTTTTCCCCCAACAACGTTCGCAGCATATCTAACCTCCTCTTTTCCAAATCAACAAGAATTCATCACCGTAACGTAACACATCATCCATTCCGTGTAATTGCTGCTTGCCATAGGTTGCCCTGATCCCCCTGACATCAAACAAAGTCCACCTGTCCAATGATGTACATCACTGGATGGTGGACTTTCATATTTAGCCCAAGTACCTTTGAAAAAGTGAATCTATATCTTAGAAACGATTAACCGGGCGATACAGCTTGTACACCAGGAAACTCATATACGTTAAGACTCCGAACAATATGGCGATATCCAGCATATGAGCAAGAGCTACGAACATGTATACTTCCGGACGGTTCATTGTCACCATCATGAAAATACCAATGACTACTTGCATCAGAATAAGAACAACGGATACCACACCCAGAGTACGCATTTCCTTATTGTCCGGATGATTACGGTAAGCGAAGTGACCCAGGATTGCAATAACAATCACGAGCGACGCAGCTGCTGCACGGTGAGCAAAAGCAACCGCTACCCCACCCGAAAGCTCAGGAATAATCTGCCCGTTACAGAGCGGAAATCCGGAACATCCGCCGGCAGAATCCGTGTGACTCACAAATGCACCCGTGTATACCACGAGATATGTGTAAATGGTGGAGAACCAGACCAGATTCCTGAATTTTTTACTAACCCGAGGGTATTTATTCAGTCGCTCCAATCCGCCATCTTTTGCCTCTTGCCTGATGCCCAGCGCCATCATTAGAGAACTGGCAAAAGCAATCAGTGCAAAGCCAAAATGCAGTGCCATGACTGCTGAAGATTGGGAGAAGACAACGGCAAAAGCCCCCATGATTCCCTGGACGATAACAAATACCAGAGTTAAGAAAGAAAACAATTGCAGGTCACGGCGTGACTTGCCAAACCGCAGAAAAGCAACAAACGAGGCAATGGACAACAGTCCAGCCAGTGCACTTACAGCGCGATGGGAATATTCAATAAGTGAAGCCACAGTATGCGCCGGAACGAGTTTTCCGTTACATAAAGGCCATTCCGTTCCGCAGCCAAGGCCAGATTCTGTTTTGGTTACGATGCCTCCACCAAAAGTGGCCAGAAACATGACAAGACAGGTTAATACGGTTAACCATTTAAACAAAGTTAAGTGTTTCAATTTTTTCTCACCCGCTGTTGGTTTAAGATGGCGAAGAATATTCTCCGCTTGTTTCGGTACTTTGACACTTATTTCACAACTAAATTCATTATACCGGATAAAATGTTCATTGACGTCGCGCTTTGTGACAAAATGTTAACGTCTGCTGAAATAATGACCCACAGGTCATTGGAGTTATGTACAGAAACGTCTCTTGCATAGAACATGCCGAACATACAAACGCCATTTCCCTATTTCAAGAGAAATGGCGTTCTTTTAGTATACCCTTTTACAACATGAACCTGTCATACTTTTATATAAGTTCAATGAAACATTACACAATAACGGAGACAGTGTCTGTGTGTCTGTGTAAATATTCATTAGTTGAACTTATATAACATTATTTATGGATCGTGTTGTACACTTCGACTGCGCGATCCAGGAACTGCTCAATCTCTTCTCTCGACTTGCGCAGCTTGTTCACATACCGTACGAGTTCGCGGCCATCTGTATACGCCACAAAGCTCGGAATGCCAAGAATATTCTGCTCTTCACTAACCGTTCCAACCTGATCCACGTCGACCTCAATCAAAGTCAGTTCACGTGCATATTTCTCTTCAACCTCAGGCATAAACGGATCGATGTATTTGCAGTCTCCACACCAGTCTGCCTTGAATACGGCAATCGTCAAACGTGGGGATTGGATGGCTACATCAAAAGCCGGTTTGGAAGTAATCTGTTCCATTCGGTTCATCTCCCTTTCTGTACCTTGTCTTACCCTAAGTGAAGCAAATTGGCGAGTGGAAGTCAAATAATCAGCGCATACTTAGAATAAAACACATGCTCTGTGAATTTAAACTCAGAACATCATGAAAGGATGTCACATCATGACTTCCACCAGAACCGATTCTTCCAGCGAACAACATCACGGGTCCCTCCTGCAGATGGTCCGTTCCATTCCAGGTGCTGCCCGGGAAATCTGGCGTGGCAAACAGGCTGCATGGCAAGCTTCTGCACAGCTTCGTCACCCATTGCGTGACATCGAGTGGGATACAGATACGGCAGCTGCCTTACAGTCTGAGGTTGAGCGTTTGTTACCTGCCAGCGGCAAGTCTTTTGCACGCACGGACCAGGTTCAAAGCGCACTCGTCTGCGAAGAAGATTGCATCATTCTGGAAGAGATTAAGACACTGACTCAGGAGCACAATCGGAGTAATATCACCCGCACGGCAGCCTACTTGGAATGTTATGAGCAATATCCCGAACTGCATTGGGCACTGCTGGCCCATATGGTCTCTCGCAACGGCGGATATCACATGACAGATCTTCAGAGTGACTTAATGCATAATCTACAGAATCAAAGCGATCGCGAGCATATGTACCGACTGCTGGAGCGGTGCAATGCACTCATTTTCCAGGATGCCTATCCCCAGCTTCTGCTGTATATGAACAGTCGCCGGATCGGACGAAGCTGTTTCCATCTCTTGTCGCACTTTCACGTCTCGGCGTTTATGACGCCATTTTGGGAACGCTTTTGGCTGGAACGGTGCAGTTCACTGCTTAGTGTGGCATTAATTATTAATGAGCAGAACTATATCGAGAGCCGGGTGGTGCAGCATCCTTATTTTCAAAAAGAAGTCCTCTCCAAACCCGCATTCCATCTGCATAATCTGGCAGGTCTGAATCATATCGTCTTCCCTCTTGGACGGGGAGCAGGACTCGCAGGACGCGTCATTGAACATTTTGGCAAGCTGGATGAGCGAATCATGTTTGGCAAAGGGCTATATGCCCTGTTGTTTGGCGTGGAGCAAGTACACACACAAGTGTTGGAGTTCGCACGTTTGGTTCCCCATCGTGGCTCGCGTGCTGAATATTGGCCTGGTCTGTTTACCAATCTTGAAGATGAGGCGGGTGATCACACATTATACGCTCAGGCGCTGCTTGATGAGGAATGGCTTCCAGAAGGGCAACGATTATATAGTCCGGAACTGCTCTCCGTATGGGGGGACACGCCTTATGAACCGATCACCAGACATGACTGGCTTCAGACTCGGGATTGTCTCAGTTATCTGACGGCACCGCGTCGGCCATGGCTGTTTGAGATGAGTCACGAACACCGGTATGGCATGCTGAAAACAGCACTGGCTCATGATGCTAAAGCCATCACACACTAATGCTGAAGACCATATAGAGCAGACAAAGACGGATGATATGATACCCCGATGTATCGCTAATCCTCGCTTGCTGGGCTAATGTCGAGTTCAGTCGCTCAGCTCGCCTTAGCTAAACAAAAAGCCCTGTCCGCTTAACAGCAGACAGAGCTTGTATCCTATTTTCACAAAATATTAATGCTTGAATGATGCTCCTTGCATTTTTAACCTCTTTGCCCAGCTCCACGTTGAAGACGCATAAGTGGACGAAGAATTTTTTGCAGAATACGGGGGTAACTGCCCAGCTCGTCCTTGCGCAGTACACGCAGCACAACCATGAGAACCAGATACACCACCACAACAAGCACACCAACCACAAGGCAGGTAAACAAGAAAGATACACGCGCTGGCAGGAACAGTCCAAAGATCGTATTCCCAATCCAGTTCGTTGCAAATCCTACACCTGCTGCAAGCAAGACCGTAATGATAAACCCTTTCCAACGATCTCCCATGATGGAGAAATCAACGATTTTGCGAAGGACCCGCAGATTCAGGTATGTGATAACCAGGAAACAAAGGGCCGTTGCAATAATGATACCGTAAATGCCAAAGATCGGCGCCAGAATCAGACTTGCGATCAGTTTGATCACAACACCTGCTGCCACACTGACCATCGTAATCCGCGGTTTACCTACCCCAAGCAAAATGGAGTTGGTGGTCATCATCGTAATCTGGAAAATGGTACCGAATGTTAACAAGGCAATGATCGGCGTTCCATCCAGATTGGTAAACAGCAATCCGTTAACCGAATATGCTGCCGCACAAAGTGCAATGACAATCGGCATACCTGTCAGAATCGAAATGCGCAACGCAAGTGTAACCTGACTCTTCAGATGCGCTTCATCCTTGCGGGCAAATGCTGCCGATATGACAGGCACCAACGATTGACTCAAAGCGATAGCCAGAATCGGAGGAATACCCGCAATACTTTGGGCTTTCGCACCCAGGATCGCAAGTACACCTGTCGCTTCTTCAAGTCCGATCTGGCCACTAAGCAGTGGTACCACAAGGGATGAATCGATGAAGTTAATGGCTGGAACCGCAAGTGAAGACAGCACAATTGGAATAGACAGCTTGAAGATATCACTGTAGATACCTCGCATCGGTAACTGCTCTGCACGCTCGTAATTCAATTGGGCCGCACGGTCGCTACGACGCAGCTTCAAGGTGAAGTACAGCATGACACCGAAGGCACCAACACTTCCTAATACCCCACCAAATGAGGCACCCGCAGCAATCGTCTGGTCATCATAATTCCATTGCAGCATGACATAAGCCACGATAATGGCTGTACCTACACGAGCGAACTGTTCCACGATTTGTGAAATACCGCCTGCTGTCATGTTGCCGCGTCCCTGGAAATATCCACGCATCATCGCAATGGCCGGGAACAGCAGCAAGGCTGGAGCCAAGGCGCGAATGGCGCTGACCGATGCCGGTACTTTAGAGACATACGTGGCATAATAAGGTGCTGCGAACCACAACAAAGCAGACATGACTACCCCGGCGACAGCCGCAAAGATCAGGGCTGCACGGTAGATCTGTTGAGCTTCACTCGCGCGTCCGAGCGCATAACGTTCCGATACCATTTTACTAAGTGTGCTCGGTATGCCCGCCGTTGCTACAGTTAACAGCATTAAATATACCGTATTGGAGATCGTAAACGATGCGTTACCAACATCTCCGAGAATATGCTCCAGCGGCACCCGTTGAACCAATCCGAGTACTCTTGCGATCAGTGCAGCGGCCGCCAGAATGAGCGTACCCCTAATGAATGTTTCTTTCTTAGACAAACGAATTCCCCTTCTTTCCTCCACACCGGACGTGCATCCCGTTGAAGCTAATCCTGAACGTTTAGGCGAATCTTACCACCCAGATAATAAAGAGAACAATCATGACGATTTGCAAAATAATTTTCATCACAGTACTCGTAAATAGCCCCACGACGGAACCAAATCCAACTTTCGACGCTTTGGAAGGTGAAGACCCTCCGATCAGTTCCCCGATAAAAGCACCGATAAATGGTCCCAATACCAGTCCGAATGCCGGAATGACAAATGGGCCAATGATAACACCAATGGTACTCAGCGTTGTTGATAACTTGGAGCCACCGAACTTCTTCACACCCCATGCGCTGACGACATAATCAGCCACAAACAACACAACAACAATCAGAATCTGGATGATCCAGAACCACACACCAAACGGATCAAAGCTGAAGAACCAGCCGTAGACCAGAAACGCGAAGAAAATCGCTACAGCACCAGGCAGTATGGGATATACCGTTCCAGCCATCCCCACTGCAAACAGCAGCACAATCAAAATCCAGGCAACGGTTGCGAGCAAAGGTTACTCCCCCTTCAAAATATGTTCACGGATCACTTCGACGATGCCGTCTTCATTGTTACTCGCTACGATCAGATCAGCCGCTTCCTTCACCTGCTCTTGCGCATTACCCATAGCCACACCCAGACCCACGGCCTCAATGACAGCCAGATCATTCAAACTGTCTCCAACAGCAACAACTTCGGACATCTCGATGCCCAGCAGCTTGCAGACTTCCGCTACACCACTGGCTTTGGATACACCTGCAGGGTTGATCTCAATATTAACGGGTGAGGAGTTGGTCATTTGCAGACCACCCATTTGTTGCAGTTCCATCATGATCTGGTGACGAACTTCATCCACTTCCGTATTGAAGCCGAATTTCAACCATTCCAGACCTTCAATATTGTCCGTCCAGCGGTCACGATTGAATAGTTCTTCCACGGAGTATGCCCAGTACCAGCTGTTATATTTCTCACCAATCTCCTGCATCTGGCGAATCAATGCCGGGTCCATCAGATGACGCATATGCAGATCATGCGGGGCTTTCCAGACCTCACTGCCGTTAACGGTAACCATCGGTGTCTCCAGTCCAAGTTGGACCGCATAAGGCATCGCGTGGAATACCGCTCTTCCCGTAGAAAGGCACACATGTACACCCCGACGAATGGCAATTTGAATCCACTTGGCGGTCTCCTGTGTAATTTCATGATTATCGTTAAGTAATGTTCCATCCATATCCAATGCAAGCAATTTGTATTTCAGTTCACTCATACAGTAGTTCCTCCTAGGTTGTCTCTCTCCAAGTTGAACTCATGGATATCCATTCAGGCACTACGCGGGCCCTCTCCGTTCCACAATGGTTCTCCAGTTCAACTTAAAGGTTCTCTTTATCTATTTTAAACATTCTCTCACAACAAGATCGCCCGGCACCCGTAACAACGGACGCTCCGGACGTCACAGCTAACGACATTTTACCACAGATCATCTGTATGCAACAAAATAACCCGTAATCAGCAGGATGACGCTCCATTATCAATTTATATTGCATATGTTATATCCGGTTGCCCTTGTCAAAGTAATACGACCAGACACGCAAAAAACCGCCTGCATTGCAGACGGCTTCTTAGAATTTTGTTTATTCACCTGTTATCTACTTAAAATTCCATTACCTTGCCGCGAATTTGCGACGAGCGTAACGGAATACGATGCCATGTTTCGGTGACAGCAGCAGTGCGAGAACAAACAAAATCCCAGCAACAGCTACCATACAGCCCGCAATGGAAGCATCCAGGGCGTATGCCATGATGTAACCTCCAACCGAGGATGCTGCTCCGATCAGGACGGCATACAGAATCATTTTGCCCAGACGATCTGTAAGCAGGTAAGCCGTCGCCGCAGGTACAATCAGCATACCCACAACGAGAATCGAACCAACACTTTCAAATGAAGCTACGGACGTCATCGAAACAAGTCCCATGAGCAGATAATGGAACAGCACTACTGGAATGCCGCAGGCCGCAGCCAGCGCCGGATCGAAGGCACATAACTTAAACTGTTTGTAGAACAGCCCAATGACGACGAGGATCACCAGCAAAGTGATACCCAGCATCCAGACAGCCCTCGGACCGACATCCGTACCTCCTAGGGTTAGCGTATCCCACTGTACATAAGCGATCTCACCGAACAACACACAGTCCAGATCCAGATCAATATGCTGGGCGTTCAGACTAATCAGAATGACCCCTACGGCGAAGAGTGCTGTGAACACAATTCCGATCGAGGCATCAGACGAGAGCCCACCCGCCTGCAAACTCTGTATGAAAAACACCGTAAGTAGTCCAAACACCGTTGCGCCGAGCAGCATCCACAATGAATCTCTGGAACCGCTCCACAGGAAAGCAATTGCAATACCGGGGAGAACCGCATGGCTGATCGCGTCACCGACCAGAGCCATTCGTCGCAGAATGAGAAAACAACCGAGAATAGCGCAGGCAGAAGATACCAATACGGCCGTCAAAATAATCCAAAACGTTGCCATTACATCTCCCCCCGTTCCTGCTGATTTCGCTGTGTGGCAAGAGTCTGAAGTGTTGCCCGCTCTTCACGCATATATGCGGATTTTGCCTGAATACTGCGCAACCGTCGAGCTAATAATCCACGACGCGGAGCCAGCAAGGCAGATCCGGCAAACAACACCGTAGCCGCAAGAACGGTTACAGGTCCCGTCGGCAGATTAGGTACAAGCGTGCTGAAGATGGTCCCTGTTGCACCGCTCAATGCACCAAATATGCCTGCCAACACCACCATCAGTGCGAGTGAGTCGGTCCAGCAACGTGCCGCTGCTGCCGGAGTTACCAGCAAGGCTGCAACAAGTACCACACCAACGGCCTGAATTCCGGCAACCACCGCGATCACCGTCAAGAGCAGGATGAGCTGCTCCAACATCGCAACTGGCAGACCCATACCACGTGCAAATCCCGGGTCAAAACTCACCAGTTTGAATTCCTTGAACCAGGCAAGACAGGCAATCAGTAATACGAGACATACACCACCCATGACATACACATCCGTCATGACCATGGATGCCGCCTGCCCAAACAAATATTTATCGAGTCCGCTTTGGCTTCCACTCGCCCCATGCTGGATGCGCGTCAGCATCACTACACCAATCCCGAAAAAGACGGTCAGCACAATTCCCATCGCCGCATCCTGCTTGATTCGGGAGTAGCGCGTAATCCACGAGATTCCGAAGGTAGCGACAATGCCGGCCACCAGAGCACCGAACAGGAATAATCCGACCGACTTCGTTTCCGTCAACATAAATGCGATACAGATCCCAGGCAGAGCAGCATGAGCAAGGGTGTCCCCCATCAGACTTTGCTTACGAAGAAAGGTGAAGGAGCCAATAATCCCGCTACTGAATCCAAGCAACAGACAGCCAAGCAATATCCAACGTGTATTTGGGTCGGACAAGATGGCAACGATCCAGTTCCACATGCACTACACCTGGCCTTTCTCCGTCCGGCTTCCGATCATCGCAATCCGGCCTCCGTACGTCTCTTGCAGTGTATCCGGTACAAATACTTCACTTGTCGGTCCACCTGCCACCAGTCGTCCATTGAGCAGCAGCACATGGTCGAAGTATTCCTCGACTGTCGCCAGATCATGGTGAACAACCAGTACCGTCTTGCCTTGTTTCTTCAACTGTTCCAAAAGCGAAATGATCGCTTTCTCTGTGGTGGCATCGACACCTGCAAATGGCTCATCCATGAAATACAGATCTGCGTCTTGTACGAGTGCCCGCGCCAGAAAGACACGCTGCTGCTGTCCACCGGACAGCTGACTGATCTGGCGGTACATGTAATCACCCATGCCGACTTGCTCCAGGCAATGTGCAGCCAGGTCCCGCTCCTTTTTCCCCGGACGACGGAACCAGCCCAGATGACCATACCGTCCCATCATCACCACATCAAGTGCATGCGTAGGGAAATCCCAGTCCACCGATTCCCGTTGGGGCACATAACCAATGCGGCGACGTTGCTCCCTGTACGATTGTCCGAAGATCCGTACCTCACCATGCATCTTCGGTACCAGTCCTAGTACAGCTTTGATCAGTGTTGATTTCCCTGCACCATTTGGTCCGAGAATTCCGATGAGCTGTCCTTCCGGAATATCGAAGGATACGCTGCTAAGCACCGGCTTTTTGTGATACGCAACAGCCAGATCCCTCACACTGAGAGGAGCCGATGTTGGCTGCGTTCCCTGCAAGTGACTATTGTTCGGTTTCGTAGGAGTTTGTTTCAATAAAGTTGTATCTTCCATAATCCTGTAACTCCTCTCTTCATGTGATTCATTATTTCAGTGCTTCTACAATCGTCTCAACATTGTGGCGAATCATACCGATGTATGTGCCTTCTTCCGTTCCCTCAGCCCCCATGGCATCCGAGAACAGTTCTCCACCAATACTGACCGTATGTCCTTTTTGAGCTGCTCCGGCAATGATGGCCTCCATCGCTTTTGCAGGCACACTCGATTCAACAAATACTGCTTTGATATGGTTATCTACGAGATAATCCCGCAGTTCGCTAACATCTTTTGCACCGTATTCAGCTGCTGTACTTATGCCCTGAAGCCCCATCACTTTCATGCCATAAGCCTGACCGAAATATCCAAATGCATCATGCGCCGTAACCAATACCCTGCTTGCTTCTGGAATCTCCAGAATCTTCTCGCGCACCTCGGCATCCAGTGCTTCGAGCTTCGCCAGATACGCCTCTGCCTGAGCCTTGTACTCTTCCGCATGGTCCGGATCCGCCTCCACGAGCGTATCGCGTACGGCTTCTGCCGCATGCATCCAGTGGCTGACGTTAAACCAGACGTGTGGATCATATTCGGTGCCACCTGTATCTTTGCCTGAATGTAACTCCCCGACTGGAATAGTCTCTGTAACGGCAGTAACCAGCTTGTTTGAGGACATTTTCTCCAAAATATCTGTCATTTTGCCTTCGAGATGCAGTCCATTATAGAAAATGACTTTGGCTTGTTCCAGCTTGCGAATATCACCTTGGGATGCCTTGTACAAGTGGGGATCAACTCCCGGGCCCATTAACCCGGTAACATCAACATATGCCCCGCCTACCTCACGTGCTACGTCAGCGATCATTCCCGTTGTAGCGGTTACTTGTAGCTTGCCACCACTGCTCGTCTCTGCATCACTGGAACATGCCGTAAGTACTACAACCAGAACCAGAGCCGCTAGCGTAATGAACCCCCTCTGAATACTCCTCATTTTCACCATTAACAAATCAACCGTCCCCTTTCCCTCTCCTAAAATACTTGTCTGCATCTAATTTTGTTGTACAAGGTATTAAGTTTTAATCAAGACTAATAATGTTTCCCTTGTGCAAATTTTATCCGAAGCCAAAAAAAAAGGCAAGGGATTATTTCCCCTGCCTGTCCAAATTCATATGTTGTTCACTTCATTAACCTGTTGGAGGTGATGTAAAAGCGCTACATCTGCCGCATTTCTTTTACATTACTCGTTGTCTTTTCCTTCGTCTTTCTTACCTTTTGGCGTTCCATCGAGACCATACACTTCATCGTATGCATCGAAGATTTTCCGTGCAATCGGCGAGGCACTGACTGACCCGAACCCACCTTCCGGTACAACAACAGCTACAGCAAGCTTCGGATTATCTCGAGGTGCAAAGGCAATAAATACACCATTCTCTTTTTTGTTCGGTCCGGTCCCCTGCTCTGATGTTCCTGTTTTCCGTGCATAATCGTATGGGAAACCGTCAAATGAACTTACTTTGGTAACCATACCTTTGTGCACTTCATTCCAGTGCGCATCGGCAAAATCAACTTCATTAAGCACTTTAGGTTTGATCTCTTTCACCACATTGCCGTCCGCGTCACGGATTTCCTTCACCAGATGTGGTTCCATCCGTTTGCCCTTATTGGCAAGCATGGTGGTATATTGTGCGAGTTGCATCGTGGTGTACTTGGCTTGCTGCCCAAACGAGGCAAACGCCAAACGTGTTAGAGCTGATTCATATTCATCATTATTATATTCCAAAGTACCTAGGTATTCATTGGGTAAATCGATACCCGTAGACACACCCAATCCGAATTCTTTCATGTGTTCGTCCCACACTTTAACACCCTCAATCGAGCCATATTTACTCAGCAAACGTTTACCCACCATATCGATCATAAACGCATTGGACGATTTCTCGATCGCTTTTCTGGCGGTAATGGAACCATTATACGCAGAATGCGAGTTCCTCACTTGTCGTCCGTCTTTCCCCAGAATGGCATATCCCGGATCATGATAGGTCTGTCCTGCTGTAAATAATCCCTCTTTCAATCCAATAAGCACACTTAGCGGTTTGATGACCGATCCAAGAAGAACAACGGATTCCGCCCGTCTAGGCTTGGCATCATTCGGCGGGAACGACTCGGTGGTTCCATTCCGGAACACAAATTTGATTTTGTCATAATCCCAATCGTTCGGATCATAATCCGGCATACTTGCCATAGCGACAACATTTCCCGTATCCACTTCCATGGCTACTGCGTATCCAGTAATTGCCTTGGGAAGTCTGCGCAATTCGTCTGTTATCGCCTCTTGTGCGGCCAACTGAATTTCCTTGTTAATGGTGGAGACCAGACTGTAGCCTTTTTCCGGTGGAGTTTGTTTCATCGTCCCCTCTGGCAAATTACGTGAATTAATATCTATGGATTGGTAACCGCTACGTCCACGGAGCTCTTCCTGATATTGAAATTCCAGACCATCAACTCCAACCTTTTCTTGTTGGGTATAGCGCAGTCCAGGATCACGTTCTGTTGCCTCCGCCTTGCTTATTTCTATATATTTTTTCAAGTTTTCCTGTTGACCTTTGAACTCTCTTGTATATCCAATCACCTGGACGGCAACTCTATCCGAATCATATTTTCGAATGTTTTCTTCCAGTACCATGGCACCTGGATACTCCGCCTTCTTCTCCATAAAATAAGCAATTTCTTTCGTGTTTAGATCCGACTTCACTAGGCGAGGGGTATACCCATGTGCCTTCTGAGATTTGAGATCCAATCGTTTGATGATCTCTTCCGCGTCCGGCTGCTCTTTATCCCCTGGATTAAACTGCTTAAACACAGCCGCCAGATCATGAGCCAGTTCCTCTGCTTCCTGCCTGCGTTCATCATTCCGATAATCCTCATACAACAACACATAGAGGGACTGCACAGGTTCGGAATAAGCGAGCGCTACTTCCCCTGTCGCATCATAGATGGGACCACGAACAGGTGCGAGTGGAATATCCTTGGTATTGCGACTCGTTTCCATATACGTCAGCTCAGGACCCTCCACAAACTGCACAAAGGCTAATCTGAAAATAAGGATACTGAATATGACAAATGCCGCGAAAAAAAACAGATTCAGCCTTGCGGTGGAAGGCTTGTTGACGGCTGTATCTTCCTCAGTCATGGGTTTCTTCCTCAATCGGTTAAACATGTTTTAAGCCTCTCCCGTTCCTATATAAAAATAAAATATTTAATCCGTCTTGTGAACGCGTTCAATCCAAAATTTAATCCTTTCTCAACCAAGTCTACCAAAGGTTAGCTGTCAAGTCTTTCAATATTTGGTTACATTTTCGTAAACAAAACCGTTACACTACCCAATCTACCGATTCCAATGTAAACACTGACATATCAACGTTATCCCGTTTTTCGGATCGCGTTTCCCCTTCCCTTATATAAACGTGGTACAGCTTATATGGTTACATATTAATGCAACTAATTAGTTCACTCTTATGATCCATTCTCCATGTAAAACAAAAAAGAGGACCCACGAAGGGTCCCCTCTGTAACCAATGCCTCACATCACTGTGTGCCTGATTCCGAATCTGAATCTTTATTTTTGTCCTTTTTCGGTACACCGTCGAGACCGAATTCCTCGTCATAGGCATCGAAGATCGCACGTGCAACCGGAGCCGCACTGCTCGATCCAAAGCCCCCTTCGGGGATAACCACAGCGACAGCAAGCTTTGGATTATTACGTGGTGCATAGGCGATAAATACACCGTTATCCACCAGTTTACCGCCTACTACCTGTGTCGATGTTCCTGTTTTTCTAGCAAAGTCATAAGGGAATCCGCTAAATGCAGATACCTCGGTTGCCATGCCTCGTTGTACTTCATTCCAGTAGGCATCGTTAAACTCCACCGTGCTGAGTACCTTCGGTTTTACTTTCTCGACCACGTTGCCTTCCGAATCCCGGAATTCTCTAACCAATTGTGGCTCCATCCGCTTTCCTTTGTTCGCCAGCATTGTCGTGTACTGTGCTAACTGCATGGTTGTGTATTTCCCCTGCTGTCCAAAGGAACCATACACGAGACGAGTCAGCGAGCTTTCCGTGTCGTTCATGTAATCCCGTATGCCCAGGAATTCATTCGGCAGATCAACCCCTGTAGATACCCCAAGGCCGAACTGCTTCATGTATTCATCCCATTTGTCAATTCCGGTCGCACCGTATTTTGAGTACATCTTCTTCCCAATCTCATCAATCATGAATACGTTCGAGGAATGACGAATCGCATCACGAGGATACATTGCACCATACACATGCCCTGATGAGTTCTGCACTCTGCGATTGTCCCCACCAAAGGTCGTTGAACCTCTATCCGAATAAACCGTATTGGTAGTGAAGAAACCTTCTTTCAAACCGATCAAGACACTAAGCGGTTTGATGGTGGAACCGAGTAGCACGATCGATTCAGCTCGCTTCTTAGAGTCATCCGGAGGGAATGAACGAATCGTACCATTTTGATACACATATTTGATATCATCATACTGATCATTGGTGATACTGCCTGTTCTCCAGATGTTGGTATCATAATCTGGCATACTGGCAGCAGATACGATTTTCCCGGTATCCACTTCCATCGCAACTGCAAATCCGGTCTTGGCATTGGGATGCAATCGACCGGAAACCTGATTCCGATGAAGCCAACTCAACTGATCCAGAATGGCCTGTTCTGTTTTCACCTGGACGTTCTTGTTAATGCTGGAAATCAGGTCGTAACCTTTCTGCGGCGGGGTAGAACCTGCTACACCTTCAGGCAAATTACGCAAATCAACATCAACGGATGTATATCCGCTTTTGCCGCGGAGAGCATCCTGATATTGCAGTTCCAGTCCATCAAAGCCTACAAATTCATTTTCCGTATACACCAGACCCGGGTCCGTTTGCGTTTTATTGGCCTCGTCCACCTCTTTGTATTTGTCCAAGGACTTCGAACTTCTAAACTTCTTCAGATAACCGATTGTCTGAACCGCTACCGTATCCGGATCGTAGAAACGTACACTCTCTTCGACGATCTGAATACCTTTGAACTCGTCCTTATGTTGCAGGAAATAAGCGACTTCTTCCTCGGACAGATCACTCTTGATCAGACGCGGCATAAAACCGTTCGCTTTGCGGGAGTTCAAGTCCATCTCTTCAATAATTTTCTCCACTGTAAGTGACTCTGAATCCTTCAGCTTGTACTGTTCAAATACATCATGCAACCGGGTTGCAATATCCTGTACTTCCCCTATGTTAGGACTCGGTTTCCCATCAACATCCCCATAGTTTTTATAAAGCGTCAGGTAGAGAGATTGAATGGGCTTGGAGTAAGCCAACTTCACCTCACCTGTGGAATCATAGATCGTGCCTCGCACAGGAGGAAGTGGTACATCCTTGGTAATGTTACTTGCTTCTTCCTGACTAAGCTCAGGGCCCTCCACGAATTGCAAAAAGGCCAAGCGTACAATAATAACGCTAAAAATAACAAAGGAAGCGAAGAAAAATACGTTCATTCGGTAACTGAAGCGCCGTTTGTCTGTAAGTTCATCCTTCTCATTGGAATGCTTTTTCATCCATCCTACCTCTTTCATGACTTGATGCATACCACTTCAAACAGATTCTTCGCGGCATGATAACTTGGCAACGTCGTCATATTCCGGACCCATGTCCGTTGTAATGTTAAGCTGACTGATCCTTTAGATGGGTGTCGGCAAAATTCGGAGGATTAAACCAGTCTCCACTGATCGCCCATGTCGGGTCAAGCGGAACCCAGCTCTCGGAATCACTCAAATACACCTCATTCCACGCATGCGGACCGTACCCTCCCTGGCCGTTATAACCCAGTCCCGTAACAACTTTGACTTCAAGTCCTTGTGAACGGGCCATCACAGCGTAGAGACGGGCATAATCAATACATACGCCTTTGCGTGTATCAAATGTATTCTGTGGATTCTGTTCATGCCATATGCCCTTTTGCTCATAGTCATCCACTTTACCATAGTCATACTGAATACGTGAACCTACCCAGTCGTATAGTGCTCTTGCTTTGGCTTCATCTGTCGATTGGCCTTTGACAATCTCACTCGCTGCAGATTCAATATCCGTCGGAATATTGTGGTCGATAACTTCATATTTGCGTTGCAGGATGCCGCCCAGTTCCTTCTGCACAGCCTGCGTAAATACGGGAAGCTTGTCCTTGATAAACGTTCCAGACAACGGTTCGATAACCGATTTGGCCCCTTGCATATAGATCGGAGATGCTTCCACATATCGGCTGAACATGCTCCCAGGGTAAAGACTGACAATCATGAACAAGACCGCAATGACAATCATTCCGCGGACGGAGCCTATGATCGTGCCAATTAATGCACCGGTTAACCGACTGAACATACCTTTAGGCGCACTTTCCTCGGCTGACCCCTGCCTGCTGCTGAAAATAAATGAAGAGAGAAACCCGAGAATCAATCGGATGAGTCCATAGCTTAATACAAATAATACAGCGAACCGCATCAGCGGAAAATCTGCAATCGCCGTAACCAACGTATAATACATCTGTTCCCACCGGTTCAACTCACGGTTAGGCATGGCTGAAGCATACTCAGACAGCCACTGCTGTACATATGGTGCAAGCCACAACGTTAAACCGATCGACAACAGAATACCAATGACCGCCATAATGCCATCCATCAGGAACCCGAAGAGTCTGCCTGCTGAACGCGAAGCCCCTCTGGACCAACCCTGCAATAATGAAGCAGCCACAATCAGCAGCAGCATAATCGTGATGCCATTCAATTCCTTTAGGCTGTCCAGCCAATTCTGCAGCACGTACCGATTCCCCCTTTACTACGATGCTGGTGCTGTTTTGTTCTCCTGTGCCTGTTCGACAAACGTACGTATGGTTTCATTGTCGAGTTTCCATTCGCCAAGTGAAATTCCGCGGAAAGTAACATCAACTTTATCCGATTGAGTTCTGCCCTTAATCTCCACATTGGGACTTGTGATGGTGAACGCTCCATCCTGTCCTTTGACGTATTTTGCTTTGGAAGCCTCCTTCAGCATCATGCTGGTTGCTTCCTTCTTCAATGTGTCCATCGTACTGGATTGTACGTCTGTCACTGTCTGTTTGATCTGATCAATGGAGATGCCGCTGTATATCAGTAGAGCCGCAATAATGATGATGGCAATCGCCCATTTCAATACGGTTTTGACCACATTCAGAACAAAGAACAATATGATCAATGCAACCACGATCACCAGCCAGTTCTGCATCACAAACTCTTTGATTACTTCTATGTTCATGACTACACCTTCCGTATTAGAATTCATTCGTAACACTCCCGAATATTATACATGATTTCCGAAGCTGCTGTCAGCTAAGCCCTCTCCCTTAAAAATAAACGGTCTAAGTTCGTCCCGCCAGGCGTACAAGTAGTACCATAAGGTTCTGCCGGGCGAACGGGGAACACGTTCAAGACCTGTAATTGGAACATGCATCGCTTAACAAGGAGGGGCTTATGTGAAAACGGCCATCTGGCTATACCTGTTTTTGTTCCTTGCCGTATTTGATTTGCACGCCCAGTATCCCATTCTGACCCCTTTTGCCATCTCGCTGGGAGCCGCCCCTACTTTCATTGGCTGGATGATGGGCATCTATTCCTTAACACATCTTCCTGGCAATCTGATTGCTGGAACACAAATCGATAAACATGGCAGTCGCCGCTACATTGTATTTAGTCTACTCGGTGCAGGATTCATCCTGCTCCTGCAAGCCTATGTCCAGACACCATGGCAACTGCTGGCGCTGCGTTCCATCAGCGGTTTTGTACTGGCCTTCCTGTCTCCTGCATGTCTCGCCCTGCTTGCACAGTTATCCAGCGATCCGGTGAAACAGGGGAAGTATATGTCGGGTCACGGGGTAGTACATACCCTCGCATCTGTGGTATCGCCAGCAGCCGGTGCGATCATTGTGGGTTCCATGGGATTCTCTGCTACATTCTCAGGATTGGGCTATCTGCTTATTCTCACAGGTGTCATTGCTTTCATGACCATGCCTCGTGGTATCGTCAAACAGCATGAGAAAGTAACGGTACCTGCCACACTTGACGTTTCACCAGCAGATGCCACAAGTGCATTCCTGCCGGTGTCCTGGCGATACTTTGCCTTGCCTCTGGTGATTGCCTGTGCCCAAGGGATTCTCTTCTTCGAATTACCCCTGCGGGGCGGAGGACAATCGTCCATCATGTCTACCGGACTGCTGTTCTCTATTATAAGTATTGGGGCACTCTTCACACTCAGCATGTTATTTCTCAACCGGTATTCCCCCAAGCTGCGTCTGGTTGCGGGTGTGCTGTTGATGTCCTTGTGTTTTTTTGTAATGGCCGCCATTCCGCAAGTTCCGTTGTCCACCGTGTTATTTGTACTTGGGATGTCAAAAGGCATCATCTTTCCAGCTATGGCTACCCTATTTATCCGTCTGAGCGGAGGAAGCAAGTTGGGCCGCATTTTCTCGCTGCAATCCATTGCCACCTCCATAGGCTCTTTCATCGGCCCCATCACAGCCGGACAACTTCGTGTCGGGTTATCACCCTATTTCATCGCCTTTGTTTTATTAATGATTGGTATGCTGCTGCTTCCATACTATACATCCAGACGCGAAGCTACCCTCACCGATCCCAAAAGTATATTGAATTAAATTCCGATCAGACTCTGTCTTCTTACCGTTATGGCATCAATTAGGCCAGTATTTTCATTAGCTTTGCATCATTCCCCCATTTACAGCTAAACTATATAAAATGGACTAACGTTTTACACGTTGATAAAAGCTAACTGGGAAATCTATCTTTTACAATCACCGAAGGTTTTATCTTATTGAAGATCATTAAGGTTGAACAATTAGCCAAAAGTAGTGGAGGGGACGGAATCGATTTTGAAGAAGCGGTAGCGTTCGCCTTTGTCTCCATATTTCAACCTATAAAAAATAAAATCAATCAGAAATTTGGAGACAACAGCGATCGAAGGAACGATCCGTAACCGGAACGGCCACTGCCAGCTATTACTGACCTAATGATGCACATGAGATAAGATTTCAGAGAATTGTCTTGATGGGTTGTTCTCTCCAGTTAGCAAACGTGTAAAGAAAGGAGTCCATTTTATATAATCAGTCGATTTTCGCTGCAACATTTCCCGGGGAATGTCGACATAAGCTCTCGAACAAGAGGTGAATATCATGCCTATTCATGTCATTGTGGAAGGTAAGAATGACCGAAGCAAACTGAAACGTTTGGTTGGACCCGAAATCAACATTCTATGTACGTTTGGAACACTTAATTCCCTCAAGTTGGAGACCTTGCGCAAGCAAGTCGGTTATGATGAAGTCTTTTTATTTATGGATAATGACAGTTCCGGCAAAAAAATTAGAGGTGTACTTCGGGATGCTTTCCCGGATGCAGTACAGATGTATACACGACGAGGATATGCGGGGGTGGAAGGAACACCTGATGAGTATATCATTGCCCAGCTGGAGAAAGCGGGGTTAGAGACATACATCCAATACCCTGAACATCCTTCCTATTAAAATGAAATACCAAAAAGGCTGCCTTTCGGTTGATGTCCAACCAGAAGGCAGCCTTTACAGTATGATGATCAGATGATTATTCCTTAATCAGATTGCGAATATCCTCGGCAATGACAGCAGGCACAACGGCCTCTGTATTAAATGCGTTATATACCTTGCGCAGCTGGTTGTTCTCATCCACCAGACCAATCATATTCATATGGGCAAAATCATCCTTACTCTCCCCATCGATCAGGATCTGGAATGATTCCCTGGCAAACTGTTTGGTTTTGTCCATATCCCCTCGCAAGAAGTACCATCCGGAATAATCCGCGTGGAAGCGGTCCGCAAACGTCTTAATCTTCTCTCTTGTATCGACTTTCGGGTCGAATGAAATAGATACAAATGAGACATCTTTACCAAAGGTGTCGTCCTCTTTCAACAGATCCTGCACCTGGGATAACGTAAAGGTCGTAATAGGGCAGACATCCGGACAACTGGTGAAATAAAAGTAGAACAAGCGGACTTTCCCTTGCGTATCCTCCAGCGATACTGTACTGCCATCTACATTTTCCATAGAAAAGGATTGGATTTCACGAATCTCGGGTAATTTTTCCTTACTGGCAAATACAGTGCCCCACATCAGATACACAGCCATTATCAGTGCGAGCCCGAGCAGCATCCATGTCCATTTGTACTTTTTCAGCATCTTCCTCGTCCCTTCTGTATCTTTCCTTATGAATACGCATACATATGTGAATCCAAAATCACGTTCGTTTCGCTTTATCCATCTACTGTGACATATGTATTCAAAGAAACCTACTTTTTATGAGATTCTATATTATTGTAACGGTTTAAAGGAACATTGCCCATAAATTATTTTAGCATTGTATATCATTCGAATAGTATCGTACGTTCTCTGGCGATTTTCTCACTGTCTCCGATATAAAGTTTATCATAGGAAATGCCAAAATAGTTTGACAAACTACGTACATTTATTGGGTATGGCACAGGAAATTGTCATAACTTTGAAATTAGGGATGTTTTGCATCCTGACAGACGGATATTATACACTATATATGGGTATCACCTAGATAGAGAAGTAATATGCCTTAGAACGATACACCACACAAAGGAGACGTTTATGGATACCTCTACACATTTTGTCATGGGGATTGGTCTAGCCGGTCTGGCTTATGTCGATCCTGTCGTCGCGGCGAGTCCCATGCTTGCAGCTGCGGTAATGGTTGGCACGATCGCCGGTTCCCAGGCCCCGGACATTGATACTGCGTTACGTCTCAAAAGCAATTCGCTTTACATTCGGAATCATCGGGGCTTGTCACACTCTCTGCCATTTCTCCTGTTATGGGTTTTGCTCATCACCGGCGTCATTGCACTGATATTCCCTGGTGTGCCTATTGGACACGTTGCCACCTGGACCGCTGTGGCCGTAGGCTTTCACGTATTCACCGATCTGTTCAACACCTATGGAACCCAAGCCGCCCGGCCTTTTACGGAACGCTGGATTGCCTGGAACATCATTCATATTTTTGATCCGTTTCTATTCACTACACATGTCATAGCTATCCTGTTATGGGCCTTTGATCTGATCGCCCCTGCACCACTCTTCGTTACGTTGTATAGTTTGACCGGTTTATATTATATATGGCGAACGATTGCTCGTGCACAAGCGGTCAGAAAAGTCAGACGTCTCGACAACAGCCCAGAGCAGGCAAGATACATCGTCATTCCAACGATATCCTGGAACCGCTGGCATGTGGTTAAACGAGTTGAGGACGGCAGTTATGTGATCGGTAAAATGGATGGTTCTAATCTGGTATGGAGTCTGCACGCTTCGTCTTCTACTCATGCGGCCGTTGCTGCTTCACGCAAATCGCCGGAAGTCAGCGCCTTCCTCTATTTCACCTCCTATGCGGTGGCAGAGGTTGAAGAACTGCCTGCCGGTTACAAGGTCCGTTGGGCAGATGTACGTTATCGACACCGGAAACAATATCCATTTGTCGCTGTGATTGTGATGGATCGGAATTTTGAAACGATTGATACGTATGTAGGCTGGTTAAGCGATGAGAAAATGGATAAAAAACTTTTATCTGCACGCCCTTGACGAAGTGAGCATGGCAAGGCACAATCAGACATAGGAACTGATACGCGAGAAAGCCCGGAGCGTTTCCGCTCCGGGCTTTCCGTTTATCCTGTTTTGTTGCTGTTGGTTAAAATAAATTATTTGCCAGACCCAGCCAGAGACTGCTCAGCGATTTGTACCAGACGTTTGGTGATATATCCACCCAAAGATCCTGTTTCACGGGAAGTGTAGTTACCATAGTAACCGTCTTGTGGGATAGTTACACCCAGTTCCTGTGCAGCCTCGATTTTCAATTGTTGCAGTGCTGAATTTGCCTGAGGTACCACCAAGTTGTTAGAACGAGATCCTTGAGCCATATTTATAATCTCCCTTCAATCTGTGTCTGTAATGTAATTGCAAGCTTGCAAGATTATTATGGCTCGTAGGCTACAGGTTATACGGAGTTTTACTAAATTTGTAGATGGAGGTTTTTCCCAATGAGTAAAGGCTTATCCTTATGGTTCGCATTCTCTTCGATTATCTTGTTAACGGTTTCAGCAATTATGATCTCCTACTCCGGTTGGTTTGCTGCACTACTGTTTGTCCTGTCCATTGCCAACATTGGCTGGGGATTTGTGATTCGCGCAAAAAAAGAACGTCAGGAAGTTCGCTCGGCTGCTTCAGAGCCCACTTCTTGAGCAGGTCATTTGACAGTTCAATAATGAACGCATAAATAAAGAGGAGTCCTTCAATAGGACTCCTCTTTATTTATGTTAACTATTCATTGCATGAAATGAAGATCTTTGTTCAGGACTACTGTTTACGTCTCGGAACAAATCCCATGCGTTCTTTCACTGCACTCAACGTTTGAGCAGCGACCTCTTCTGCACGACGAGCTGACGTATCCAGAACATCGGCCAATTCGCCAGACTCCCGAATCTCATTATATCGTTGTTGCAGCGGTTCAATTACAGACACAACCACTTCAGCCAGTTCCTTTTTGAACGGACCGTACATCTTGCCTTCATAACGCTCAGCTACTTCTTTAAGCGTCATACCCGCACATTCAGCGTAGATACTCATCAGGTTGCTAACTTCCGGTTTGTTTGCCGGATCATATACGACTTCACGTCCCGAATCTGTAGTGGCACGGCTGATTTTTTTGCGAATCACATCCGGCGGATCCAGCAGGGCAATATAGCTACCAGCGTTAGGGTTACTTTTGCTCATTTTCGAAGAGGCATCATCAAGTGACATTACCCGTGCACCTACCTGAGGGATGTACGGATCTGGAATAGTGAAGTACTCCCCATAACGGTGGTTAAAACGTCCTGCCAGATCACGTGTCAGTTCCAGATGCTGCTTCTGATCCTCGCCTACTGGCACAAGGTCAGCATTGTATAACAAAATATCAGCCGCCATTAATGATGGATAAACGAACAGTCCGGCACCAACGGAATCTTTACCAGATGATTTATCCTTAAACTGAGTCATGCGTTCAAGCTCACCCATGGAGGTCAGCGTTGTCATCAACCAGCCCAATTCCGCGTGCTGCGGTACATGGGATTGCAGAAATACGTTAGATTTCGACGGATCAATACCTGCTGCAATAAACAGTGCAGCTACCGCTTCCGACTGTTCACGCAATGCTGCTGGCTCCTGAGCCACGGTGATGGCATGAAGATCAACCACCATGAAATGACATTGATAGTCATGCTGGAGTTTTACAAAATTTTTGATTGCACCAATATAGTTGCCCAATGTGAGCTTACCGCTTGGCTGAATACCTGAAAGTACTGTTTTCATTGCACATAACGCCTCCCTGATTGTATATAAAGTAACTCCTGCCATTCTCTGCGAACGCAAAAAGGCCCCACATCCGCAAGGGACGTGAGACCGTGGTGCCACCCTTATTCGCTTTTCTTCCATTGCTCCTGACCCTGAATCAAGTCAAGCCGAAGAAATGCCTTCATTGTTCCGTAACGTGGATTATACGGCAGACTCTAGTGGGGCAAGCCCATTTCTGGCTTAACCTGTTCAAACCTACACTCAAGGGTCCATTCGGTAAAGAGCTCACACCGGTTCACATCAACCACCGGCTTTCTGAAGAGGATTCTCTTGGCCTACTTATCCCTGTCATCGATTTCATGTCATTCAATTCTAATAAATGCTTTCAGAGTTCCATCTTAATGCGCACAGGCGTGAATGTCAAAATGAGTTGAACTTTTTTACCCGAGACACTGAAATCTGTTATGATGGAATTGCTTATCCTGATGACTGGTTCACACGAAGCAGCGCAGGAAATAGCTGGCATGTACACAATGACACGCCTGCAGCAGTACAGTCATCACAACTGCTTGCAGACAGATTTCAAGTGGGAAAAGGAGCATCGATATGAAACAAGTGACCAAAGGCCAATGGAATGGTTACGACACGTATATCCTACATAGCCGTGAATTGGAAATCACCCTGCTGCCGCGTCTTGGGAATAATATTATTTCTATTCGCGATTTAGTGCAGGACAGAGATGTCGTCCGCCGTCCGGATGAAGACGATCTTGCCTTTTATCTGCAGAAGCCGTACCATTTTGGCGTTCCTCTCCTGATTCCACCAGGGCGCATTCATCGGGGACAATTCGAATATGAAGGTGTCGGTTACCAGTTCGATCAGAACACGGCGAATGACAACCATATTCACGGCCTCCATCGTACCCAATCCTGGTGTGTCAGTGACATTGAGGAAGATGAAGACGGCTGTGCAATAACGACCGAATTACTAACCGAAAATGAAGAGCATTGGATGGCTCAATTCCCGATTCCCCTGAAACTTGAGATGACGTTCAGTCTGCAAAACGCTGTATTTAGCCAGCGTCTGCGAGTCACCAATCTGAGCTCAACACCTGCTCCTTTTGGGATGGGATATCATACATGGTTTTTGTTAGACGGCAAACCTGCCGACTGGACACTGCAATTGCCTGTTTCCGGAATATACGGACAGAATGAAGAACAACTACCGACAGGTGAACTGGAGTCCCTGGGTGAATGGTCTGCTCTGAACGAAGGCATCAATTTGCAGGGACGTAACTGGGATACCCTATTAAAAGCTACCGAAGGTGAACCGGCTACGGCTTACTTACGCAGGCAAGATGGATATACATTGAAATATTCAGCAGATGAAGCATTTTTCAAACATTGGGTTCTCTTTACCAAAGGTGAATCCGATCAGTTCTTGTGCATTGAACCGTACACTTGGCTCCCGGATGCACCTAATTTGGCTTTATCGGATGAACAAACCGGGTTGATTCGCTTGGAACCGGAACAGCCTGTTGAGTTATTCACACGTATTGAGGTTATACCTCCTACAGATTAAGCGAGCTGATCATGCTCTATTTTGCTTTTACGCATATCAACCTTTATTTTGATATCCAAATACAACTTGCCGACCCGCATTGGGTCGGCTTTTTTATGTGTCCTGTGCACTGATAGTTATCCATATTTTCCCTTACACCATATCATGTATATTTCCGTATTCTCTAACCATACTAACATCACCAACCCATAAGGAGGTGACACATATGTACGGAAGTCAAAACCAAGGTAGCGGTAGCCGCTCCAACAACCTGGTCGTTCCCCAAGCAACAGCAGCATTGCAACAATTGAAAATTGAAGCTGCTCAAGAGCTGGGTGTAACTATTCCACAAGATGGTTACTACGGTAACTATACTTCCCGTGAGACAGGTTCTCTGGGTGGATACATCACTAAACGTCTGGTACAAATCGCTGAGCAGCAATTATCGGGTCGTTCGTAAGCTCGTAATTATTGCTTGAGCCTAAGCAGAATCCAAAAGCAAAAGCGGCCTTCTTCGGAAGTGCCGCTTTCTCTTGTTTAACTAATTATGAGGTCGACTCCATATCTGAATCCTTGTATGTATTGGTTCTAGGGTAACGTATCATCAAGCTTGCCATATTGTAATTAGACTCCATCGTTGCATCTACCAAAATCATACCTTGTCTTACTGTGAAGTCGTACGATATTTCGCCATGTGTCCAATTGCGTTTAAATTTCAAAGTCTCCAGTGCCATCGCACGGAAAGAAGTTCTCTGGGTTTCGTTTAGCCCCCCTTCCTCCACATCCATCTGCCCATCTCGTCCAGCTATCGGATTATGTCGAATACCGAATTTCCCAATTACGTTGTTTCGTATTTGCACAAAAACTACCCCTGAATCTAACCCTGATAACTCATTATCAAGTTCTTTGAATACCAGATCCAACTGTCTCGCTAATGAAAGCTCATCAATTTTCATATTAACACTCTCCTTATATGCTTATAGTCCTATACATTAAGGACTTACGACTCATTATATGACATCATATGTGCTCATTCAACAAACAACGTCAAAGTTGGGTATTTCTAACTATTATTTGCACAATTAATTGCCATTCCACTCCCTTAAACTGAGCTTTTTCACTTAATTACGACAAAATCTTCGAGAATCAAAAATGAGGATTCTGTACAAAAAGAGGCTGCAATCCCGTGTCTGTTAACAGGGGATTGCAGCCTCTTTCATATTATCAACCTATTCTATTCAACCTATTTTTCGGTTGCTGTCATCTGCAGAAACTGCTCAATATCGGCAATAACCAAGTCCGCAGCATTTTGCCAGAATTCCGGTTGTGTCAGGTCCGTACCCAGATGTTTCTGAGCAAGTTCTTCGACCGTCATACGCCCTGTATCCCGCAACAAATCATCGTATTTATCTGCAAATGCCGTTCCTTCTTGCTGTGCTCTCGCATAGATTCCCGCACTGAACATATAACCGAACGTGTATGGGAAATTATAGAATGGCACACCAGTCAGATAGAAATGCAGTTTGGATGCCCAGAAATGAGGATGATCTGATGCAAGTACGCCACAGAATGCTTCCTGCTGCGCCTCCACCATTAATCTGGATAATTCATCCGCGTTGACCAGCCCTTTTTTGCGTTGTTCATAGAAGCGATTCTCAAACAGGAACCGGGCATGGATGTTCATAAAGAAAGCCACACTTCGCTGTATCTTGTCTTCCAGCAAAGCCAGCTTCTCTTGCTCATCTGTTGCTGCCTGCACAAGGGCATCTGCTACAATCAGTTCAGCAAACGTGGATGCTGTCTCAGCCACATTCATCGCATAACGTTGATTCAATGCAGGCAACTCTTCCATAATGTGTTGATGATATCCATGACCAAGTTCATGCGCAAGAGTCGACACATTAGATGGTGTCCCGGAGAAGGTCATGAAAATTCGGGTTGCTTTGCTAAGTGGCAAAGACGTACAGAATCCGCCTGGACGCTTGCCAGGACGGTCTTCTGCTTCGATCCAGCGTTTCTCAAAAGCCATCTCTGCAAACGAGGAAAGTTTAGGACTGAACTTGGCAAACTGTTCAACAATATTGATGGCTGCCTCATCGTAAGTGATTTTGCCACTCGATTTACCTACAGGTGCATCTACGTCGCTCCAGCTGAGCTTGTCTACCCCCAGCAGTTCTGCCTTGCGCTCCAGATATTGAACAAGTGCAGGTTTGGCACCATTAATCACATCCCACATCGTATCCAGTGTCTGACGTGACATCCGGTTGATGGCCAGAGGTTCTTTAAGGATATCATTCCAGCCACGTTTCTCATATAACTTCAGACGGAATCCCGCGAGGTGGTTCAGCGTGTCAGCACAGAAATCTTCGACATCGGTCCAAGCTTGCTCCCAGTTTGCGAATACCGTCTCGCGTACATTCCGATCACTATCGCTCAGCTTGTTGGCAGCCTGTCCAGCGGAGAGCATCACCGTTTCCCCATCTTGCTCAAATGGAATGTTCACCTTGCTGACAATCGTGTTGTAGAATTTGCCCCAGCCATGGTAACCATCTACACCCAGATCCAGAGCAAGACCTTCCAGTTCAGGCGACAGCTTCTCACGAGCCAGCGTGCGACTCTCGTTCAGTACAAATGCCAGCGGCTGAATATCTTCCCGAGCAATCCAAGCGTCCCACACCGAATCTGATGTCTGACTGAGTGTATTATCGAACTTCGATTTACTGCCGTTCAGCATCGCACCAAGGGAACTGATGGCGCCCTGAAGCTGCGTTGCCTTTTTGTCCTTCTGGTTTTGCGATGAAAGGCAGGATACAAACGCAGAACCTTCCGATACGCGCATATAACAGCTTTGCAGCAGTTCCAAAATGGGATCAAACGCAGCCGTCTCTTCTAATGAAGTCGGTGCAGCTGTTTCGTTCAACAGATGTTGCAGTTTACGTACATCCTCTTCCAGTTCAATCAGATACGCAGCGAATGTCTCGGAGGAAGAACCTCCACTAAAAATGGACTCCAGATCCCATACGGGGTGTAATGGCGTTTTCATTTAATAAGGCACCTCTCTCTATAAATTGGATGGTTAGGATTGAATTAAAAACTGGTTTTATGCGTGCCATATCTCTATACTAGAGAAATACTTATAGCAACCTTCAGGAGGTAAACGTATGAAACCTTTACAAGTATCGGCTGATACAGCCGTCAAATTAGCAGAATCCCTGGGCGTACCTTTGGAGCACCTGATGCACATGCCCCAACATATTCTGATGCAGAAGATTGCGGAACTCGCCAAACAAGAAGCCTCCAAACCTTCCGCACCAGAAGGCGAACAAGAATGATTCCGTTTGAGAACAGCTGGCCTTACGATATTGTGATGGGAGACATCTATGTACAGCAATGTCCCTACTGTCATGCAAGCAACGTGCTGCTCCCCCTCAAACCCAAAGAGCTTGTGCTCATTCGCGAAGGCAAAAAGAAATTACTGGTCTTTCCCTGCTGTAATACAAGCATGACCGTGATCGACAACGACAGTGACTATTTGTTATCCAGCCGTCCTGTCCGTAACTAATGTAAGATCAACCTAGAGGGGGCTGCGCTTCGCAGCCTCTTTGTCTGTTTCCAGCATCTCTTCAGGGAGTTCCAACTTACTTGAAATCATCTGCTCACGCAGCACAGCCCACTGTTCCCTTGAAGCACGAATCATGGCCGCATCTGTGATCCGCTTGTCATGAATGACCTTGCTGAACCATTGCACTGCTTCATTAAACCGTCCTACCCTGCGGTTCAATTCCCCGAGCAAATACAACAGTTTGGCTTCATTGCCACCCGTTCCTTCACGTTCGAACACCTTCACATAGGCTTCAAGGCTAAATTCAAGAAAACGATGTTCCTGTGCATGGTCCTCCATATAACGATACAACCAAGCTATATGATGCAACAGACCAGCGACGACACGATCTTTCTCCTGAATAACCTGTGCGCACAGCAAGGCAAGCTTGTACGTAGCCAGCGCCTGTTCCAGTGTTCGTGCTCCGCTATAATCACGTTTTACCCAGCGATTACCGACCTGTTCCTTAAAAGCCTTGCGCTGAGCATCATTCAAATGCTCCGTTGCGTTCTCCGTCGAGGCAAACCCGCACTGCGGACAGATGCGAACCACATAAAAATCTGGATTCTCCAGCTTGTAGTACGCACAAAAATCCGAATCCGTCCGGTAGGGCCTTTTCAAACTCGGTCTTACCCGTGAGGTTTCATACTCGGTTTCGCAATAATGACAGGTCACCTTCACCTTATATAGCGGCTCTAATTCCAATCTCTTCCATCCCTCTCCCGTACGCTTATAATCATATTCGGAACTACGGTGTATTCACAAAATGATGTGCTGGCCCGGATAAACGCTGCAGGATAAACGAATGCAAGGGCTCCTCCACACCAATCTGTGTTAAGGCTTGATCCATACATGCAAGCCAAGCCTCGGCCCGTTCAACCGTCACTTCAAAATGCATATGACGGGCACGCATCATCGGATGTCCAAATGCCTCGGAAAACAGCCCTGGTCCTCCAAAAAATTGAGACAAAAACATATACTGCTTGTCGATGACCGGCTGAATATCTTCCGGGAAAAGCGGAGCCAGTTGCTCATTCTGCTGAACGATTGGATAGAAAGCCTCGACCAGTGCGCGAACACCTTTCTCACCGCCAAGATTGTCATAAATACTCAAACTGGGATTCATGCGTCTGATTCCCCTTTCTGATGTCGAATTTTGCCATATATTACACGTTCCGTGAACATTGTGAAAACAGTAACAATATCAAGGCCCCAAAAGCCTTTATCTCCATTCTATCAAAAAAAACCAAAAAGTCCTATATAACATGAAATCATCAGGACATGTAACCAGGTCATCTGTATATAGGACCTTCTTCAAAAAATAATAAAAAAAAAGCGCCAACCGCATAGGTTGGCGCACTAGATATTCCATTAATAACTCCGCCAGTCCTCTTCCTCAGAGCGTACCAGCGAGGCACGTATCACATATACAAAAGCACAGACCAGGATTCCGGTGACAAGACTCATGATCATCACTCCATCCGAATTGAATTCCACCTTGGAGACAATTAGGTGACGTTCAGGCGTTTTTCTCATTTTAGCATACATCACTCAAAAACACAGCCACTTTTGCAAGCGCTTTCTACGTATAATTTTGTACTGTTTGTCCACTTTTTTTCATATATTGATGGCAATAGGCATCACAGACTTCCGCACACCGACCATTCCAAAAATAAAGGAGAAGAATTCATGGCTGCTTCACAACGACTCACCCATGTCCTGGTCACACTCGCTCTCCTGATTCTTTGTTTGTTAATGGTTTTGTATCCAGCGGAAACCTGGCATGCAGGTGCACGCGGACTGTCCATCTGGTGGGACGTATTGTTTCCCTCCCTTTTTCCTTTTTTGGTGCTGTCCGAGCTGCTGCTCGGCTTTGGCATTGTTCATTTTCTAGGTACCTTGCTTAATCCACTGATGCGTCCATTGTTTCGTGTTCCCGGAAGCGGTGGTTTTGTATTTGCCGTGAGCTGTGCATCCGGTTATCCAACAGGGGCGAAACTGACCGCTCAGTTATGGGAACAAAAGCTGGTTACCCGGGAAGAAGGAGAACGGCTCGTTGCCTTCACGACATCATCCGATCCGATCTTCATGATTGGAGCGGTATCGGTTGGCTTCTTCCATAATGTCGCCATCGCTCCAGTATTGGTTGCGAGCCATTACGCTGCAGCTTTTCTGGTGGGTATGCTCATGCGTTTTCACGGGGGTACAGCAAAAGGCTCACAGCCAGACATGTCTTCTGCATCTCCACCGAGGGAAATACATAGAAACAGACTGGTCCGTGCCATCTATGCAATGCATGAGGCAAGAAAGGCTGACGGACGGGCATTCGGTGAACTGCTGCGCCAGGCAGTCTCCTCATCCCTTCGCCTTATTATTATCGTAGGAGGGCTGGTTGTATTCTTCTCGGTCATGATGGAGTTGCTTGTACAGACCGGTTGGCTTGGTGGATTATACGGGATAACCGAGCAATTGCTTCGACATAGCGGGCTTCCTCCATCCTTATCTCCTAGCTTGGTCGGGGGGTTATTTGAAGTAACGCTGGGGAACAAAGAGGCAGGAAGTGCCGGTGCATCCATCCCTCTCGTCTATAAAGTCGCAGCAGCAGCCTTTGTTCTCTCCTGGGGCGGATTATCCGTCCATGCACAGATTATGAGTATTTTGAGCAACACACCCATGAGATACGGTCCATTTCTATTTGCCAGAGCAATTCATGCGCTAATCGCACCTGTGCTGGTCCTGATGTTGTGGACACCCATGATGGGGCGTTCCTCTTCCCCCGTTCTCATGGAGCCCAGTTTCATCCCATCGTTATCTGCATATACACCGGACTGGGGACTTATTTTCTTATCTGGAATGATTGTTTTTGTAAGCCTCATCGTATTGTTGTTATTCCTTGCGATATTAAGTTCCATTCTCAAGCCTAGACGACATGCCAAAAATAAGTGAACGATTCATCTATATTTAACTGAATATGCGCCCAAACGTTGTGTTCTTCCGCGGAATTGATTATCATCGGTAGTATAATGACCACAAAGGAGCTTTCATCTTGAGATACTATGTTCAAGACCGCGGAGACCAGTTATCGATTGATCTCAGTCAGCAGTTTCATGCGCTGGCGAAGGAAGAAGGGTTCAAGCTGGATGCAGAATCGCCGGAGATTGTTATCTCCATCGGGGGCGATGGTACGATGCTACAGGCATTTCACAATTTCATCGACCGCATTCCGGATATTGCTTTTGTTGGGGTTCATACAGGCCATCTCGGCTTTTACGCCGATTGGAAGAAGGAAGAATTACGTGAATTAGTCAGGCTGATGAGTGGCAAAGGAGATCCGGAGCGTCTCAAACCACGCATTGTACAATATCCGCTATTGGAGCTTGAGATTCGCAAAAAGTCGGGGAATTCCTCTTACATCGCCCTTAATGAATTTACGTTAAAAGGTGTAGACGGTACCGTTGTGGCGCAGGTCGATATTAACGATGTGACATTTGAAATGTTCCGTGGAGATGGCATCTGTGTATCCACGCCATCAGGCAGCACGGCATACAACAAAGCCCTTGGCGGTGCCATGGTTCATCCAACCATCGAGGCGATTCAGATTGCGGAGATTGCATCGATTAATAATCGGGTCTATCGGACACTTGGTTCACCGGTTATTTTGCCCAAGCATCATCATTGTGATATTTTCTCCCGCAAGGATCAGCGGTTATTGATGACGATTGATCATGTGAACGTGATGGTGGAGGATCTGATCTCCGTCCGTTGTCAGGTATCCAGTCACAAGGTCAGTTTCGCACGTTTCCGCCCTTATCCATTCTGGAACCGGGTTCGCACGGCATTTCTTGACTAAAATAAACACACCAAAAAAGCGGTCCTTCTCAGGAACCGCTTTTTGCTTTGGCTTGAGGCTGATCCTTGCTCTTCTGAAGCACAAAGTACGCACAGCCAAAATTACAATATTCATTGATATAATCCACCATACTGGCGATTGTGGAATCCTTCGTCGCTTTTGGATGGTTATCACGGTAAAAACCTTTTAACCTCAACTGGCTATAACCCCAGTCCCCGATAATATAATCATAACGCTCCAGCACTTCACTGTAACGATCGCGGAAGACCTCTGGATTCCAGCCCTCTTTGTGGTTCTGGACGATTTCATAATTTTTGCCGCCGATCTGTACAATGACCGGTTCTTTGGGCTTTTCCTCAACTGATTCAACAACCGATTCCTGAACCGGCTTCTGGATCTGCTCCTGAAGTTGTTCCTGAATCTGTTCTGTGATTTTTTCTTCTTCCAATCCGGTATCCTCCATCACGCGTGTGTTGCCGCCTGTTTAGCATGTTTGGTAGCCGATTTCACCTGTTCATGCGCATGGTAGGAGCTGCGAACCATTGGGCCGGACTCGACGTGGCTGAACCCACGTTTTAATCCTTCCTGTTTCAATGCAGCGAACTCCTCTGGCGGATAATACTTTTCAACATACAGATGTTTCTCCGATGGCTGCAAATATTGACCAATCGTCATAATATCACAGTTCACCGCACGAAGATCATCCATTGTTGATAAAATTTCATTATATTCCTCACCTACACCAAGCATAATGCTTGATTTCGTAGGGATGTTAGGTTGCATTTCTTTGGCACGAGCAAGCAATTCCAGTGAACGTTTATATTTCGCCTTGGCACGCACTTTGTCTGACAACCGCTCAACCGTTTCAATATTGTGATTCAGAATGTCCGGTTTGGCATCCATTACAATCTGCAAAGATTCCCGATCGCCCAGAAAGTCTGGAATGAGTACTTCAACGCTGCACAATGGCAACCGCCGCCGTACGGCCTTTACCGTCTCTGCAAAAATCGTAGCTCCCCCATCCTTCAGGTCATCACGGGCTACACTAGTAATTACGCAGTGTTGCAGATTCATCTGCTCTGCTGCTTCCGCCACACGTTCTGGTTCCTGCAAATCAAGCTCCGTTGGCAAGCCTGTATTCACCGCGCAAAAACGGCATGCCCTTGTGCAAATGTCGCCCAAAATCATAAAAGTGGCCGTTCGATTGGCCCAGCATTCATAAATATTCGGACACCGTGCTTCCTCACATACCGTATGCAGCGTTTTGGAACGCATCATCGTTTTCATTTCCTGATAGTTATCGCCGGTTGTCAATTTGATCCGAATCCAATCCGGCTTCGGTTCTTTAACACGTTTAGCCAATGCATAAACCTTCTTTCTACTGAAGTTAGGCTGTTGCTCGGAACATATTATACCATGAAAGCGCTGGAAAAACCCCCATTTGTCACATCTTGTGCATTCCTGCCCGATATGGACAATTTGTATAATTCGATTCCCCCCAAGAGCTTACATGGATAAAATGAGAACTTTTGAAGAACGCTAACCTTTAGCTTGGTTCATCGGGTACCTTGTATCATTCTAATGGAAAGGGGCTGCTTCCCAGTGCAACAACGCTTGACCTTCAGGCAAACGTACCGCTTTTGGATCAAAACATTACTTGCAGGTACTCTGCTTCTCCCATTCTTGCCTGTTGAAGTTTACAGTGAACCCGCCCAGGCCGCTCCCAAACCACAGGCTACCGAGTTAAAACCCGCAGACATTTTCGCTGCACGTCGCCATTTATATGAAACCATCGGTCAGATGACCCAGACTCCCTGGTACAGGCTTGCCGCCATTGATCAGTATGAACGAACGATTACCCGTGCACACCCGAAGGATCGCAAGCATCCGGAGCGGCTTACGGGTATCTTCATGACCCCTCCGGCCTGGAGAGGATGGCTAAATCCCGATGAGACGGATCAACATCCGGAATCCATTCTTTTTTTCAAAGGATATGGACGTGATGGTTCAGGAGACGGTATAGCGAATGCCAACAATGATCAGGATGTGCTGTACAGCATGGCTTCGGTTATTCAAGGTTACGGAAACAAACAAGAGGACTTCAACATTGCCTTGTGGGAATATTATCACAACTCCCGTGCTGTGCAACGGATACAGCAATTCGCGAAGTTATATGAGCATTTTGACAATCTGGATCTATTCGGACATGCCTTTCCGGTCCCGCTCGGAACCAACTACTCCTATCGCAGTACCTGGGGGACGAAACGAAGCTGGGGCGGTTATCGCATTCATGAGGGAACGGATATCTTCGCTCCGCATGGCCTGCCTGTGCGCAGTACCTGTTACGGGGTCGTGGAAATCAAAGGCTGGAACCCGTTTGGCGGCTGGCGCATCGGAATTCGGGATTTGAACAACCATTATCACTATTACGCCCACCTCTCGGGTTTTGACAAGAGCGCACGCATTGGTGAAGTTGTGATCCCTGGTCAGGTTGTAGGTTGGGTTGGCAGTTCAGGTTACGGGAAACCTGGGACACAGGGCAAATTCCCTCCGCATCTGCACTATGGGATCTACCGGGACAGCGGACTGCACGAATGGTCATTCGATCCTTATCCACTGCTGAAACATTGGGAACAGGATGAACGCAAACAAAAGAGCAAGAAAAGTAAGTGAGACGAGGATATGCACGATCAGCAAAGCGAAAAAGGGACCTCTTTAATAGAGGCCCCTTTCTTTGCTTTGCAATTCAAATTTGTGTGTATCATGGCTGGGTATCCTTATTAGGTTGCAACCCCCCATTCATATCAGGCAGATCATCCGGCTCAATTTCAAGTTCATTCCCTTGCAAAGGGTTTGACGGCGTCTGTTGCTGGTTCTGGCTAGGGGGATTCGTAGTTACTCCATTATCGCTTGATACACCCGTATGACCTGATGGCAGCGCAATAGCTGGGGCATTACTGCCGTTACTGCCCACTGGCTTGCCCTGATTATCGTAATAATACATTGGCACATCCCCGACAACCAGAAGATAGGAAATCGGGATCTCCGTATCAACCGTTTCGGGTTCCATATCGAAGGGCACCACGACTGCGACCTCAGCAATGATGTGAATGTACACTTCCACCAAAATCATGTTAATACCCGCATTCTGTTGACGGGTGTTCAGATCCACTTTGACAGCGCCCTGGGGCTCAATACGAACCGGTATACTCGGGCCAAATGAAGCCAACACCGGACTGCCCAGCGCCTGCCCCAGTGGGATTTTTTCTTTTAACATGTGTACATTCTGCAGCGTGGATTGCACAATATTCATCGTACTTGCTGTAATTCGCATATGCTCATTGTAGTTCAGCATGAAACCGGACACTTTCCCTGCGGTATCCGTCTTCCAGTCAATCAGCCCTTCGTTGGTTTTGCCCTCTGCAACCTGTGCTGTAATCGCCTTGTTGATCGCCTCAGTTGCAATCTGCTTCACTCTGATCTTGGCCAAATGCATGATGGGGGGCTTCATCTTTTTATCCACATAAGCAAAGCCCTGCATCAAACAAAACGCGGTGACCAATAAAATGATCAACCACATTTTGCGCTTGCCGCTTGGCGGCTTACGGCGTCTCCGGCTTCGCCATTTTCTTCTCATCATCGAAGTGTCCCTCCCCTGCGGGATGAGCTATAGGCTATATGTTAACCTTATGCACCGTTGTCCCGAAAAAGAAGGACAGTACGTGGACACTGAACAGAAAGTAACAACAACATGAAAGGGACAAGTACTCCTCTTTGGCTAACCTAAACGGAAATCGGAAACTACATAAAATCGAGATAAAAAAGCCTTTCGCCCGCAGATTACTCTGCAAGGCGAAAGGCTTTATGTTCAGACCACCCAAAGATTCAGGTAATGTCTTTCCTTTTATTTCGGAACAGATTCCCAGTCTTTCAGGAAACGTTCAATCCCGCTGTCCGTCAGTGGGTGTTTCCAAAGTGTTGGCAGAAGCGAACCTGGGATGGTGGCAATATGCGCACCGGAAAGGGCTGCATCCTCTACATGTTTGATATTGCGAATGCTTGCTGCGATAATCTCGGAAGGCAGATCATACATGTCCAGAATAAGACGCAGATCACGAATCAATTTCATACCATCCACCGCAATATCGTCCAAGCGACCAACGAATGGACTGATGTAGGTTGCACCGGCTTTCGCCGCCATCAGGCCCTGTGCTGCGGAGAAAATCAGCGTTACATTTGTTTTAATCCCTTTTTGCGTCAACTCATGACAAGCATATAGCCCATCTTCGGTCATCGGCAATTTAATGACTACATTCGGTGCCCATTCTGCAATTTCATAAGCTTCCTTCAACATATCCTCGGCTTTGAGACCGATGACTTCAGCACTGACCGGGCCTTTAACAACGCCACAGATCTCCTGAATGACTTCTTTAAATACGCGACCTTCTTTGGCAATCAAAGACGGGTTAGTCGTGACTCCATCCACCAGACCCAGACGTTCGATCCGTTTGATTTCTTCCACATTCCCTGTATCCAAGAAAAATTTCATGATATGTTACCTCCACTTGATGAATTCGTAAACACGATATAAGTCATTACCCGATTCTCATCATATGTTAACAGTTATATATAAAATTAATTTTTCTCTACAGCGTGACCGCCAAATTCATTACGCAATGCTGCTACCACTTTACCTGTGAATGTATCTGTTTCCAGGGAACGATAACGCATCAGCAAGGACAACGCGATAACCGGTGTAGCGGTTTGAAGGTCAAATGCCGTTTCTACCGTCCAACGTCCTTCACCGGAAGAGTGCATTACGCCTTTAATCTCATCGAGGTTTGCATCTTTGGAGAAGGCACGTTCTGTCAGCTCCATCAACCAAGAGCGGATAACGGAACCGTTGTTCCATACGCGAGCCACTTGTTCGAAGTCGAAATCAAATCCACTTTTCTCCAATACGTCAAAACCTTCACCGATGGATGCCATCATACCGTACTCGATACCATTGTGAACCATTTTGAGGAAGTGACCGCTGCCCGCTTTACCAGCATACAGGTAGCCATTCTCCACGGAAGTATCTTTGAATGCCGGTTCAACGATGGCCCAAGCTTCCGGGTCTCCACCGATCATATAACATGCTCCATTACGTGCGCCTTCCATACCGCCAGATGTACCTGCATCCATGTAGTGAATGCCTTTAGGTTTCATCTCTTCGTAGCGACGGATGGATTCTTTGTAGTGGGAGTTACCCGCTTCAATAATGATGTCGCCTTTGGACAACAATGGGCTAACTTCAGCCAGCACAGCGTCTACCACGTTGTGGGGAACCATGATCCACAATACACGTGGGGATTCGAGCGAAGCCACCATCTCTGCGTAAGAAGATACGCCTTCAGCGCCGTATTCTTTCATTTCATTTACTGCTTCAGCGTTCAGGTCAAAAGCAACCACTTCGTGTTTGTGATCAATCAGGTTTCTACCCAGGTTCAATCCCATTTTTCCTAATCCGACAAGTCCAAGTTTCATTTCAAAATCCTCCTGTTATGAACAATGTTTAAATTTCACTTTTGTTGCAGAGCGCCAGACTACATTCCCGTTTCGCAGCAACCGTTCCGGTTACGGCTCGTTCTTTCGATCGCTGTTGTATCCAAATTTCTTTTCATCAACCTTTAAATTGATGAAATTTGGATACAAAGGCGAACGCTTTGCTTCTACAGAATCGACTCCGTCCCCTACACTACGTCGCTACTTAGGCAAAAAATTCAGTGCGTCCGCTAATCTATATTCAAAAATTTTCACGGCCTTCCGGCCACATAACCGGAAGGGCTTATGCAAAATTGGAACGGTATATTCGTGATAGATACTGTGTTATATCAACAATTTACCTTCGATCCAACTCGCTTCTGAGTTCAAGCTCTAAGGTAATAAAACATCTCGTTCTATATCCTGTTGACTTGGAAGAAGCATTTGGATTGTGCAAAATGTTCATGGGTGAGCAGAACGGATTGTACTGTTGTTTTTACTATTGTGTTCTCTTATGCTCGCTTTTTCGTTTCACTTACCACCAACGGTAACCGTCTGCTGCTGTCAGGCGATCTGCTGACTCTGGTCCATGCGAACCTGCACTGTACGTATCCAGTGGCACGCTGCCAGCTTCGAATGCTTCCTGAATCGGTTGCACCCATTGCCATGCCAGCTCCACTTCGTTCCAGTGAGCAAAGAAGGTGGAATCTCCACGCATCGCATCAAAGATCAGATTCTCGTATGCTTCAGGGATATTACGTTTACCGGAGTTGAAGGTCATATGCATTGGTTCCACTTCACCATGGTTCAATGGATTCTTCGCATTTAATTGAAGGGAAATACTTTCTCCCGGACCAATTTCAATCGTAAGCAGGTTAGGTTCCGTTGTATTCTCGGATTCATGCCCCGTTTTGAGTGGAGACTTGAATTCAACAACGATTCTGGTGGATTTCTCAGCCAGGCGTTTACCTGTACGGATATAAAATGGAACCTCGCTCCAGAACGGATCATCGATCCAAAGTCTTGCGGCAACATAGGTCTCGTTCTGAGATCCGGCTGGGATGCCAGGCTCGTCCAGATATCCAACAACTGAAGATCCTTGCAGTTCACCTTCTGCATATTGCGCACGAACAACTTCAGAATTGATATTTTCTTTCGTCAACGGACGAAGTGCTTCAGCAATTTTTTGTTTTTTGAATTGAATTTCTTCCGGTGTGCAACGTTTTGGCAAATGTAAACCAATCATCATCAGCAACTGAAGCATATGGTTCTGGAACATGTCACGAAGGGCACCGCTTTGGTCGTAATACGCGGCACGTTCTTCAACACCCACCGTCTCACTTGCCGTGATTTGTACATTGGCAATATAACGGTTAGACCACAACGCCTGAATTACCGGATTTGCATAGGTGAGCGTCTCAATATTTTGAACCATCGGTTTACCGAGGAAATGGTCAATGCGATAGATCTCTTCTTCCGCAAAGGTATTGCTCAGTTTTTCGTTCAGATCACGAGCCGATTGCAGATCGTGTCCGAATGGTTTTTCGATAATCAGTTTCTTCCAGCCTTTGGTGTTACCCAGGCCACTTTCTTGAATGTTTAATGCGATTGGCTCAAAGAATTCCGGTGCCACCGACATGTAGAACATGCGGTTTTCGGGAATGTTAAGCTCTTGTTCACGCTGTTGAACCAACTCCAACAGTTTGGTGTAATCTTCAAGCTTCGTATTATTTAAAGAACAATAACGGAAAGCTCCAATGAAATCACGAACCTGAGATGCTTCTTCTGGCGTCTGACGTGAGAATTCGTGCAGTGACTTTTCAACATTGGCCTGGAAGTCCATATCCGACAATTCACGTCGTCCCAATCCGATAACGGAGAAAGATTTCGGCATTTTCTGATCCATGTACAAATTATATAATGCAGGGTAAATCTTGCGTTTGGCTAAATCGCCTGTTGCCCCGAACAGGACAAATGTCATTGCATCCATTGGAGTGCCTCCTGTGATCTGTGCAGTATAGTATATGATGTTGCAAAATGTTCAAATCCAAGCATGACAAAAGACGGAATAAGTGGGTGTGTTCCCCGCCTTGCCTCCGTTTATATAACACACCTGAATTCAACCATGGAACATTCCTTCTCTCCACAACCTGTTTATAGGTTATAAATTGTAACCATTTGAATTAACGTTACCCATATTACACCTGTCGTCACAATTCGTCAACAATCGTGTCGAACCTGTGAACTCCAGTGTTTATAGGGTTTTTATTTGATGATAACGCTTTATGTGGTAACATTAAGAACAATTGGTATGTGACATTTTACACATATGGCCTGTGGACAAGTAGGTTACAATAAGTATACTAATGATATTACAAGCAATACTAAATCAAAGGAGTACAATCATGAGCGATGATGAGAATGCCAAGCAGATATGTACAAAAGTGGAACAATCTTATCAGATCATTGGCCGAAAATGGGTAGCCCTCATTATCCATGCGTTGATGGAGGAACCCAAACGCTTCAGTGAGATTCACGCTTATATCCCTGACTTGAGCAAACGTGTGTTAAATGAGCGAATGAAGGAATTGGAGGAAGAAGGACTTGTGGTTCGCCATGTGGTCACGGAACGTCCAGTTCGAACTGAATATATGTTGTCACGAAAAGGAACGGAACTGGGGAGGGCGCTAAGCGCCGTGGAACGTTGGGCTGATAAGTGGCTGTAACAACTTGAGGAATCCTTAAGGTTTATTTAGCTTGAAGGTTACCGCTGTTGCAATCCCGGAGGTGGAGTATCGCATTTAGCAACTGGCTAGTGCACTCCACATTCGGGATTTTTTCACTTCAAACGGTGAATACTAATTGTATATAGAGACGTAATAACGCTATTTTTTATAATTCAAAATAATGCTTACTGCACCGTTCAAATTGTTGTCGATACTGAATTGGGATCGTCCCAGCAGTTTTGCGAAATAACTGGATGAAATATGGTCCATTTGGAAACCGGCGCGTCTGCCCCTCCTCTTCCACCCAAAGTGATGTTGTCTCAAGGAGTAAGTAGTCCTGCTTCAACCTCTGGATTGTGATGTAGTTTGTAATGTTGCTATCTATCTCTTGATGAAAAACACAGGAAGCATACGATTTGGACAGGTGGACAGGTGAACATCTGCCGCCATCTGGTCCAATCTCATCTCATATTCGAAATGCTCTTCAATCCAGCGCATCATCTTCTCCGAGTGTCTCAAATGACGTGAATCCGTTAACTGTGATAGCGCTTCATCTGCTCCTTCTTTTTGTTGATCCAATCCATGACTAAGCAGATTATTATCTTGAAGTGATTTTCAGTTAAATGGATGGAAAAATCGAGTGTATAAATTTTTATGGTGATGTAGGTGTAATCGACCTAGTACAAAAAGATGCCCATTCTCACTCATATGAGGGGCATCTTTTTCATGTAAAATACTACGAATCCAACTTCCTCCCGAGTGTAATACTCGAATCCTCGAAGTTCTCCACCGTCGTTTTCTTTTCATAAAAGTGTACGGCATGTTGCATAATTCCTTCTCTTGTGTAAAACGCGTCTTCCGCCCCTATTGGAAAAATAACCTTTTCTCCTGTGCTTGCCGACTTATAGATACCCACAATCAGTTCAAGCGTATTTCGACCACTTTCTCCGTCCACCAGAAGGGGTGATCCTGTCTCAATAGCGTTTAACACATTCTCAACTTGCCCAGCGTGACCGACATAAGTAACATCCGGTAATTCGTCAGCGAACTTCTGAATCTGGTGTTCCAACTCTCGATTCGGTTCCGGAAATCCGTTATTTCGCGCGGTAGAAGCAACCACTTTCCAAGGTGCAGATACCCGGGCTTTTTTCCCCTGAAAAATTAACTGCTGCTCCTCTCCGTGATGTACAACGGAACTGGTAATCATGCCAAGCGCCCCTTCCTGGAAGCGAAGCATCGCCATGGATATATCCTCAACTTCTGCATTATCATGTGCGGTATTCGCCATCATGGCCTGTAATTCCACTGGAGGTCCCATCATCCAGAGCATGGCATCAATATGATGAACCGCATGATTAAGGGTACAACCTCCGCCTTCTTTTTCCCATGTCCCGCGCCACCACAGATCATAATAATTGTGGCCCCGCCACCAGAACGAATCAACCTGCACATGTACGATGGGGCCCATCCGTTTACTGTCCAGCACACCTTGTAGTTTCATCATTGGTGTTGTAAACCGGTTCTGTGCTACTACAGATAGTAACTTGCCACTTTCTTGCGCTGCTCTCAACATCAGATCCGCTTCCTCCAGGGAAGAGGCCATCGGTTTTTCGACTAACACATGCGCACCTGCATGCATGAAATCACATGCAATTGAAGCATGTGTATACGGCGGTGTACAGACTGATACCAGATCAATGTTTTGGGCAAGTAACTCTGTGTAATCCGTGATAGCTTGTGCACCTTTCAGACCATATTCATTAATTCGCTTCTGTGCTTTTTCCACGTAGATATCGACCACAGCAACAATCTGACATCGCTCAGGGAACGCCAAATATGCTGAGATATGTGCTCCACTAATTGCACCTGCTCCGATAATCGCCACTTTTAACATCGTTGCATACCTCCCTTATTCCCTTCACAATACACAATAATAAAGCGCTTTTATGCGTTCATCTTGTGCTAAAATAAAACTATCTTGCGCATGATAAGGGAGGCATTCATGAAGTCCATCTTTCTGGGAGAACAATTTAATCTGGTCTGTCGTCGTACATCCAACACTACGTTTCGCGAAGTGTTCCATGCTCATTCGCAGCTGGAGATAACCTATATTCACGAAGGATATGGGCAGTTGATAACCGAAGGTCAGGTTTTCTCCCTTGAACCCGGTATGCTCATGATTTTTCGACCTTTTCAATTGCACCACATCCAGATTCAGGTATCCAGACAGCAGCCTTTCATTCGAAATGTACTCATGGTTGAACTTGATCTACTGAAGGCACATTGGCCCCAATTTATTGTTACTCACGACTTCATACAGGATCTGCTGGAAAAGCAATCCCCCATTCAGCCCATCCGACTTGCTGCCACATCCCCACTCGTTCAACGAATGGAACAATATGCAGATACGTATCCAGGTCTGCTTCCCCACGAAGTACAGGAGGATACACACCTCTTTGTATTGGATCTGCTCGCACAACTTCGCTATCTGTGGCAGGACGGGCAGCAGCACCACTCCCAAGATGTACTCTCGTCCAGTGCTAACGTTCTTCACCCTCATGCCGAAGCCATCATGCAATGGATTGAGCAGCATTACCAAGAGCCTTTTCGTTTGGAGCATATCGCAGATACACTTCATCTATCCCCCTACCATCTATCTCATGTATTCAAAAAAGCGACAGGCACCACAATTGTTGCTTATGCTCAAGCCACCCGCATTCGTCATGCCTGTGTGTTGCTCACTCGGTCCTCGCTCACCGTTCCCGAAATCGGTCACCGTGTCGGTATGACCAGCCCCTCCTACTTTTGCAAAGTATTCCGTACTACCACAGGCTCGACACCACATCAATATCGGCTGAAGGTGCAGGGGAGTAGATAATTGGATCACAACATAAAAAAGAAGCGAAAAAATTCACTTCTCCGCTTCTTCTCCACTTTCACAGTTCACCCGAATTAACGCAAATTGAGCTCTAACCGTTTCAAATAGGGGATTAGGCGTCTCTCTAGCTGGTTTAAATCATCCTTCTGCTCCGCCGACAAACGTTCCTCATGAATACTTCCATCCTTGTCCATCACCATAACTTTGTATTTCTTCATTTGTTCATAGACAGACTTGAACTCACGATATTGTTCCTTGGTAAATGTCTTCTCTGCCTGTTCCAACTGTTCCGTCCAAAATTGCTCCTCGTCCATCCGTTTTTTGGAGGACCCTACACTCACAGCTTCCAGCTTCTCGAAAAACGGTTCCAGCTCAGCTGCAAGAAGGTTATATCGTTCCTGCTCCACTGTACTCCACTGCTCTGGATGCATATTGCCTTGAGAATCGGCATGCTTCATGGCCATTTGTCCCATTTGCTTCAACAGGTCCATATATTGAACAAATTCTTCTTCGCTGAAATAGGCCTTGGCCGTCTGCAGCTTCGCTTCCAACCTCATATAATCCTCAGCTGTTCCCCCCATAGCAGCAACATTTTCCTGTGAACCATATATTCCGTCTGCGAGATAGGTGTACCCTGCGTAGGCTCCGGTGGGAACAATTAGTACAACAGCCAATAGCCCAGTGACCAGCCATTTTTTTCGATTTCTCCTGATGTGTGAATCATTTCGAATACTATCCATCATTTTGTGTTTAATACTCGCAGAGATGGACCAGTCTTTGGTTTCTTCCTGGTAGGCTGTTCGCAACTGTTCATCGAGTTTCATGCAGATCCTCCACCTTTCCCCGCAATCTCGGATTCATCTTCTCTTTCAATCTCAACTTCGCCAGCGCCGCATGTATACGCGATTTTACGGTTCCAAGCGGAATCTCTAATATGTCAGCAATCTCCTCTTGCGTGTATTCATTTAAATAATGAAGGGTGACCACCTGCTGCAGCTTGTACGGCAAACGGCGGACCAGTTCCAGCAGAGGCCGATTCGCCAGTTTGTTGACCAGATCAGTGGAAAAATCATATTCTAGTCCCACGTCAGATTTTTCGATCCGCTTGCCAAACCGAAACTGCATCAATCTTTTGCGTCGATAACTCTGGACCTGCCGCATCGTCACACCCATTAACCAGGGACGAAAAGCACGCTCCGCATCATATCGCGCTAATGATCGATACGCCTGAATGTAAATCTCCTGTACTACATCCTCCGCGTCAGACTTGTCCTTGATGAGAAATCGCACAGTTTGATATACCCCCGTCACTGTTTTCTCATATAATTCTCCATATGCTTCTTCACGCCCAGCCCGTATTAACGTTACAAGTTCTATGTACTCATCATGCTCACTCATTATCCATCCCCCTCCTCCTTACACTATATATTGGCATGACAGCATTATTTCGTTCGATTTATTTATTGAATGAGTAGGTATGGCTGAATCTGATACAAAAAGGTCCTCTTGTGTTTATCATGATATAATATACCTAATTTTGATATAATTGGAGGTTCTGCATCTGAGTTATAAGATCACCTTTGGTCTTTTGCTATTATCTTATTTCGATCATCGGATCGGTAATCGCCAGAAGCAACCTCGAGGCCTACGCCACGGTATACAGACTTATTGGGATCTTGGTTGTCTCTTTTTCTTTCGAAAGCGGATATAAGGGAGTAACTTAGCAGGGGTGGTCACTACTGTAATGAAACTTTTCAGCAAATTGTACTCGGAATATCTCCTGATTCCACGACCTTTACGTTTACTGTTTCTATGGGGATGGATTGTTTTGTTTTTTGTTGCTGGTATAAAATTCAACTGGTTCTATTTCCTACAATAATCTGATTTCAAAAAATCCTTGCTTATCGGACATAAAAAAGAGCTGAGTCGTCATTATGACGTCTCGGCTCTTCTTTGATGCTCATCCTCTTCCTTGCAGATAAAGATATAGATAATCAACTCGAGCTCACTTATAAGTTCCTTTTCGAGACAAGCTTTATTTGATATTCAGAAATTCATATCACTTGATCACCGCTCCTGAGTATGTCCACCTATTCAAGTCTTGCCAGTACGTTGGCAAGGCTTTTTTCTCTTTAAGGTAGTTGTGTGGCTTTGCTTATGTATTCTTTAGATTTTCTTCAGATTTATGCTCATTAATTCCTTAGTTTTTTTCATTAAGATTGCTATATCAACAAGAGAGGAGGCAAAACAATGATCAGTAATACGATCTTAGAGCTACTTCATCAGTATGGATATCTGATTTTTTATTTTGCCTTCTCATTGGGGCCTTTCGGGATTCCAATTCCAAATGAAATCACGATTATCAGCGGTGCCATTCTGAGTCACACAGGAGTTATCAATTCATGGATCACATACTTCTGTATTTTATCAGGACTATTAACGGCCATTACCTTTGCTTATTTTGCAGGGAAGTTATTTGGCCCCAAGATAAAACACAGATTTCAACATCATAAACACTTCGTTAAGGCTGAACTGATTCTGAATAAGAGTGGCAATTGGGCGATGTGCATCGGTTTGTTCATTCCAATCGTGCGATATGTTCTCCCTTTGGTCATTGGGCTGAGCGGCGTGCAGTATAGAAAATTTGCTCTCATCTCCTATTCCAGTGCTTTGTTATGGACCATAACGTATTTTACAGCGGGAATTTACTTCGGTGGTCCCATTCTTTCTACGCTGCAATTATTACATCTCTAACTGGTTTTGATAACAGACCATCACATATACGGAGGAACCACAAACATGAATTCCAATGAACCCATTTTATTTCTGAAAAGCTTTCTTCAAAGCCCTAAACATGTCGGTAGCATCATACCCAGTTCCCGGTTTCTCGCCAACAAAATGGTGAAGCAAGCCTCTTGGCTGGAGGCAAAAGCAGTCGCCGAGCTCGGATCGGGTACAGGTGCTGTCACTCGTTATATTCAACAAGAGGTGCAGGGTTCAACGAAGGTGTTGTTGTTTGAGATGAACGAAACGATGAGGAATACTCTTAAGACGGCATACCCGGAGTTCTCCTGTTATCCAGACGCCGCTCGATTAGTGGAATCCATGAATCAAGAGGGCGTTCAGCAACTGGATTACATTTTTAGCGGATTGCCTTTCTTCAACTTTGAGCCTGAATTAAGAAATACGTTGGTAGACCAGATCTATAAGGCACTCAAACCTGGAGGGTTATTCATCGCCTTTCAATATTCACTTCAAATGAAAAAAACATTATCGGAGCACTTTATCATCGAAAAAATAGAATTAGTGACTTTGAATATCCCACCTGCGTTCGTTTATGTCTGTCGCAAAAAGGAAACAATTTAAACATCTTAGGCTATCGTTTACACTGATATTATCCTCTTTATAAGAAATATAAATTAATTTAAAACAGGTCATAAAAGGAGTGTTGAATTGTGAATACCGTTCTCGTGGTTGATGATGAACCCGATATCCGTGATGTCATTCATGTCTATTTACGTAACGAAGGATATCAGGTCATTGAAGCAGCCAATGGTGAGGAAGCGCTAAATATTATCAAAACAACATCGGTCCAACTCGTAATACTGGATGTCATGATGCCCATCATGGACGGAATCAAAGCCTGCTTCAAAATAAGAGAAGTATCATCCACTCCGATTATAATGCTATCCGCCAAGGAAGAAGACATTGATAAAATCACTGGCCTGACTACCGGGGCTGACGATTACATGGTCAAACCGTTTAATCCGCTAGAATTGCTGGCTCGCGTTAAAGCTCAGTTACGACGTCAAACACTGATTGGAAAACCAGAATCCAATTCACTTATTTTGATCAAGGACCTTGTCATCGATACAAGTAAACATTCCGTGAAGCTCAAAGAGAATGACATTTCGCTTACACCACTAGAGTTTTCCATTCTGGTGTTGCTTGCCAGCCATCCTGGACAAGTATTTAGCTCGGAGAAGATTTACGAAACCGTATGGAAAGAACCTTACGGGTATTCCGATAATACGGTGATGGTTCATATTCGTAACCTGCGAGAAAAGCTGGAAGTGAATCCACGGGAACCTCAGTATATTAAAACGGTATGGGGAGTGGGTTATAAAATTGATTAAACGATTACCACAGTTTAAAAAAAAGATACAGATTAACATCCTATATCGAATGTTGATCAGTTTATTGATTTCGTTTGTTGGTTCTGTGGGTGTAAATAATATGTTGATCATAGGTGCCGCAAAAATTAGTGAAAAATTTAATTGGCCTTCACTTCTCTACATCTTTCCTTATGTCCTAACACCAATTTTTATCGTAATTTTCACGTTAATTTTTTTGTTTTCTACACGAAAAATTGTGAGAGATCTCATTACTTTAGAGCAAGGGCTTCAATTCATCTCAGAAGGCAATCTGGACTATCGGGTGCCTGTCAATCGACAAGATGAACTTGGACGCGTTGCTTCCAACATCAATCACATGACTGAACAGTTGCAGCTGCAGATCATCAAAGAGCGCGAGCTGGAGAAATCCAAGATGGACATGATTACGGGGATCTCTCATGACCTGCGCACACCGCTTACCAGCATCATCGGGTATATTGAGCTTCTTAGAACAGAATCATTTCAAGACAAAGTAGAGTATGACCGCTTCATTCAAAACACCTATAACAAAGCAACGCATTTGAAGAAGTTACTTGATGATTTATTTGAATACACACGTCTAACCTCAGTAGATACCCAATTGGATTTGAAAAAGGTTGACCTATATCAGCTGTTAGACCAGTTGTTGTTTGAATTTGAACCTTTAGCTCAGGAGAATGGTATTCATATCGAGAAAGAGATCGGTAATGCCCCAATTATGGCCTGCGTGGATAGTGACAAGATTGCTCGGGCTATCGATAATCTTCTCATGAACGCCCTGAAGTATTCCTTTAAACCTGGTGTGATTCACATTCGAATGAGTATGCACCATGAGCACATTACCATTCAAGTCGAAAATAAAAGTGCGCCGCTCACAATGGAGCAAAAAGACAAACTGTTTGATCGTTTTTATAAGGTGGATTATTCAAGAAGCAGTGAAGGCATTCAAGCGGGGTCAGGTTTGGGTCTTTCGATAGCTAAAAACATTGCAGAGCTACATCAAGGCACCTTGACGCTTCAACATACACATAACGTATTTACATTCGAGTTAAACTTGCCTTCCAACATCAAGTGAACCATCAATGAATTCAACCATGGAGGATACCGCGATGAAAACATCCGAACCACTTCTTTTCCTGCAAGGATTTCTGAGGAACCCCAAACGAGTAGGCAGTCTCCTGCCCAGTTCCAAATTTCTAGCCCGTAAAATCGTCCATTCTGTACGATGGGATGAGGTTAGAACCATGGCTGAGCTGGGGCCAGGAACAGGTGCCGTCACACGTCTCATGAGAGCACATTTACCAAAATCTGCAACCGTGTTTTTATTTGAAAGAGACCCCAAAATGAGAAGTAATCTGAAGAAAACATATCCTGAATTCATGTTCCATTCAAATGCATCCTATCTGTTGAAAAGGATCAATCAAGAACATATCCATCAGTTGGATAGCATCATTTGCGGACTGCCATTTTTTAATTTTTCCAGAGAAATGAGACAAAACATCCTGTCACAGATTCATACAGCGCTCCGACCTGGAGGCACCTTAGTTTTGTACCAGTACTCACTTCATATGAAGAAACAATTAGCTGAGTTATTTGAGATGGAGAAAATTCAATTTGTGCCTTTCAGCTTTCCTCCTGTTTTTGTGTATGTTTGTCGTAAAAGAAAAGAATGAAGAACAACGAGAAGCGATCGACTTGAGGAAGACTTGATTTATCCTCTTTATATGTTTAATGTCCTGTCTTGTCCTGTGAGGATCTAATCATGCGAGTCATCATCTTACGCGGCAACAACCGCGGCATAAACGCGATGAATCGGTTTCGAGCACCAGGCATAATTAACGTCTTGCCACGTAAGAAACCTCGATACCCTTCTTCGGCCACCTGTCCGGCTTCCATGATCGGGCCCTGCAACATCTTCGAGACACCCATACCCGAACGATCCACAAACCCGGTGGATGTCAGGCCTGGACACAGTGCCGTTACCGTAACGCCAGTTCCACTTACTTCATTCTCCAAAGCCTCGGTGAATGATAGCACATATGCCTTTGTTGCATAATATACCGACATCATCGGTCCTGGGAAAAAACCTACCAACGAAGCCACATTCATCACACCGCCGTGTCCACGTTGGATCATATCCGGCAAGAATAGCTTTGTCATGATGGTTAAAGCTTTGATATTCACGTCAATCATATTAACTTCTTGCTCCATATCCGTTTCCATAAACGTCCCGAACAGACCGAAGCCTGCATTGTTTACAAGATAGTCAACAACAATCCCCTTTTCCTTCAGCTCATTATAAATCTCCTGTGGTACCCCAGGTGCTGCTACATCTTTGGCAATAACCGTCGCCTGAATGCCATACTTTTTCTGATACTCCTGAGCTAGATCCTGTATTTTACCCTCACTTCGTGCTACCAGCACAATATGATGTCCACCTTTGGCAAACCGATCCGCTAACTCTTTACCGATCCCACCCGATACCCCTGTGATTAGAACTGTCTTTCTCATATCGTTACCTGCCTCTCTTTTCTATAAATATATTTCATCTGGAACACCCATATTAGAACGAACATTCTTTTAATGTGAAAAAATAGACTACCTTCGTATGAGATCCATGGATAGCATCGCTATACGAAGCAGTTTTTCCTTGGTCATCGAGGTCTTGGACATCCCCCTTAACCCAATGCTAACGTTATGCAGATATTCCGCCAATACCTCGGCGTTGTACTCCGTTGTGAATTCACCTTCTTGCTGTCCCCACACAATAATGTCCTTGATTAGTTTCTCCGTATTTGCAAACATCTCCGTCGACCGGTGGTTCATGTCGTCATCGCGTGCCGCCAATTCTACCGTCGAATTAACAATAAAGCAGCCTGATGCTGGAGGTCCCTCTCCATGAATTAAAGAAAGAAATATAAACTGAAGTGCTTCAGTTGCCGTTTTAGAACGTTTTACGCCTGCTGCAAGAGCGGAGCTGATTTTGTGATCATACAGATCTACTGACTTTAGAAATAAGGTGTGTTTGTCACCAAATGTGTCATACAAACTTTTACGATGAATTCCCATATGATTAACCAGATCCGTCATAGACGTCTTCTCATAGCCTTGTTCCCAAAAAAGTCTCATCGCTTTATCCAGTACAACAGACTCTTCGAACTCTTTGCTTCTCGCCATTGGCTTCCCTCCTGTTCAAAAAACGAACATTGAATAGCATGAGCATCATCTTAACGAGCCTTTAAAAGGTAACAATGACTTTGCCCTGGGAGTGACCCGTGGATACTTTAATCAATGCCTTTTCAATGTCATCAAACGTATACGTAGAATCGATCGAAGGTTTAATGTCTTCTTTTTCTACAAGAGCTGTGATTTCTTGCAATTGAATCCCACTGGAATGCACAAATAAAAAACGATATTCATTTTGATTCTTACGCGCTAAAGAATCCAGGCGTGCACCTACGAGACCAAACAATGCTTTTTTCCACAACGGGAATTGACTGTCCACTGCAAAGCGATAATTGGGTCCCGCCTTCAAAGAAACTAATTTGCCCTGTGGTTTCAAAATGCTCAGTTCAGCTTTGATCTCGTCCGCACCCAAAGTGTCAATGACATAATCGATATCGGACAGGATGTCAGCATAATGCTCCGTCTTATAATTAATGAATTGATCTGCTCCAATCGATAGAGTACGCGCTCTGCCCCTTTCACTGCCACTTGTAATCACCGTTAGCCCCATGGACTTGGCAATCGGGATGGCCATCGCACCGAATCCACCGGTTCCGCCAGGAATAAATAACTTTTTATTCGGTTCAGCTCGGAGTACATCATGCAATGCTTGATACGCGGTCAAGGCAGTAAGGGGTACCGCAGCAGCTTCGATAAAAGACAGATTTTCAGGCATTATGGATAAGGCATCCTCATGCACAGCGGCGTATTCAGCAAAAGCACCAATTTTATTCAGTGGCAACCTGGTATAAACCTTATCACCCACTTTAAATTTCAAAACATCATCACCAACGGCTTCGATGACACCAGATAATTCATTCCCTAAGGTTAGAGGTAACTTATAGTCGGCAATCATCCGAACACTACCATTCATATTCAAAATATCCAGCGGATTTACACCCGCAGCTTTTACTCTGACAAGGACCTCATGGCTCTGAATCTGAGGTGTCTCAATATTATTGATTTCCACTTGGATTTTTTTGGAGTATTTCTGTATTTGAGCTGCTCTCATCATTTATCCTCTTCCTTTGCTTGTAGACTATAAAAGTTGAACTCAAGATTATTTTCACTGACACTACGATGACAGAACAACCTTCCAATCGCTGTTATCGTGTAAAATGATTAGTTCAACTTATGTTAGGAACATGGCGCGCAGTGTTCAGTTGTACGCCATGTTCCATACTTTGTGCTAGTGTAGCCCCTGTTGTGACTTTAATTCTTCCAACGTAGGATAATCCGTGTAGCCCTTACTTCCCAATCCAAAGAATGTTGTCGGATCTGCTTCATTCAGTGGCGTACTTTGTTGAAGTCGTTCCACCAAATCTGGATTAGCTAAGGACCATACACCTACAGGTACCACATCAGCGAGACCACGATCTAAATCGACACTGAGATCATCCAACGTTCTTCCAGCCCGATTGACCAGCAATGGATTTTGCCAGATCGAACGAATGTCTTGGAGTAGGTTCTCATCTCTAAGATGCATAACATGAAGGTAAGCCAAATCCAATTGAGCTAATTCTTTTACAAGGTAGCGATACAGATCAGGACCTTGTTCGCCATCTTGAATTCCACCCAGCGGTGTCCCTGGTGAGATACGGAAGCCTGTTCGTTCTGCCCCTATTTCCTCCACGATGGCTTTGGTTACTTCAATCGCAAAGCGAGCACGATTTTCTATAGATCCGCCATACTCATCTGTGCGTGTATTCGAATTTTCACCCAAAAATTGATTGATCAAGTATCCATTGGCTCCATGAATTTCGACGCCATCCGCCCCTGCTTCGATCGCTGCGGCAGCTGCTTTTCGGAAATCGGCAATGGTCGTTTGAATATTTTCCTGACTCAATTCCCGGGGAACGGGGATATTCTGCATCCCTGTAGCCGTAAACATTTCTACACCCGGTGCGATTGCAGATGGAGTAACCGGTTGACGATGATGCGGGGTATTATCTGGATGTGACATGCGACCCGCATGCATTAATTGGATATATACATATCCGCCAGCTTCATGCACCGCATCCGTTACCTTTTTCCATCCTTCAATATGCTTATCGGTGTAGATGCCAGGTGACCACAAGTATCCCTGTCCATCATCAGATGGTTGTGTTCCTTCCGTAATCAGAAGTCCCATCGTTGCACGCTGAGCATAATAAAGTGCCGCCAACTCTCCAGGTGTACCATCTTCTTGTGCTCGACTGCGTGTCATAGGTGCCATCGCTAGTCGATGAGGCAATTCCATGTTGCCAATCTTTGTTTTACTCCATATCTTTTCCAATGGATTGTACTCCTCTTCTTATTTGGGATTTTGTAAATGTATCCTATGGATTCTGCTGTATTAATTCAATTCTGAAATCACCAGGTAGATTGCACCTGTCAGTTGGAACTCATAGTTCTGGTCTACAATTCCTACGACCACTTCATTGTGATCATACAGATCGATCATGAAGCCTGCCATTTCTTTAGCTGTATGGTATTTGGGCATATTCGCTTTGTAATCAAATCCTTCAGCATCTATTGATTTTTGTACAAATTCTGTTTCCGTGATCGCTGGTGCCAGGATCTTCGCTTTTAGTTTTGCACCTTTCAGTTCCAGTTCTTTGGCAAGACCTTCTGTGAAGGCACTAACGTAGTATTTCGATGCAGAATAAGCTACACTGCCTACAGCAATGGCATATCCTAGTGCGGATGAGACGTTAATCAATTGAGTGCCTTCCACATTCGCATAATCTCGCACATACAGTGTAGATAGAATGGTCAAAGATTCGATGTTAACACGCAACATGGTCTCCACTTTATCCAAATTCTGTTCAGCAATGAACGAGCCTTCTCCAAGCCCTGCATTATTGATCCAAGTCTCAATTTCATGTTCCTTCAAATCGTTATATAGCGTGTACGCCTCTGCGGTAACAGACAGGTCGCTTGTGTGAACGACAACATTTACTTTAGGGTCGATACCCTGAATAGTCGATTTAAGGTCTTCCAACTTATCCAATCTTCTAGCTACCAAGATCAAGTTTTTACCCCGTGCTGCAAATGCCAATGCTGTTTCATATCCAATTCCTGAACTTGCTCCTGTAATCACTGTGTATTTCATTATATTCTCTCCCTCATATTCTTTAGATTAGTGTAATTCCGGTTTTTAGAACGATCATTCTTTAATGTGTAAAAAAAACAGTTAGATCTAACTTGCTGTTAGCATATCATTTCTAGAACGAACAGTAAAGAATTATTTTATATATAAAAAATATGCTTGGAACATACTTAAATGAGAATAAAAACACGCTATATAAACCATTTTTATATCATAAATTGAGAATTCCTATATCGTTTCATAAGTTCTTTCATTGAATAATCTAATGTCAGGCCGCTGGCCACAAGTATAACCATCAACCTTTCCTAGCTATGCTAATCTGAATTCGACATCATCCATGCCAGAAATTCTCCAAACGAATCGGATACCTTTTCAACCTCTTCAAATTCAGGCTCACATCCACGGACAATAGCTCCACTGTCGGTTGTTAAGTCAATGGCATAGAAGGAATATCCATCCTCCACAGACATTACGATCGGTAAGTGATAATCCCACCAGGCCGTTATCTCTGACTGCCAAATAGAATCACCCTCTGCTGCCTCCAAACTAAGCATTTCAAATTCATTCCATTGGAATGCGGTCTCCGTGCTATTGTTGAACTCAGCCTCACAAATAAACCAGGTTTGCTCATCCGGTGCAACGCATTTTTCAACTACATTTAGAAATTCTAAATATTCATCTGGAAGTCCTTTATATCTTGAAGTAATGCCGCTGTTTAAATGTAGCTGCGAACCGGATTTACTCATTATGTCCCAGCCCTTTTCCTCAGCCCAAGTCATAAATTCCCTAAAGAGAGTGTTTCCTTTTCCATTATTCATTTCCAATTTATACACCTGCCCATCAGCTTAAGAGATAGAAACTATATCACCTATTCGGGATTTGAATGGAAAATCCCTGCTGTGGTGCTTCAAAGAGAAAGACAAAAAGACTGGAAACATGGCCCGAGAAAAGCGGCAACCAGGTTCCAGCCTTTGGTGGTTGGGGGAAAGTTAATTTTAGTTAGGGACAGTTAATTTTAAATTGGACAGGAATTATTAGTTAGTTAAATATCCGCTGTCTCATCGCCTCAAATAACAGAATCGTTGCCGCCATTGCGGCGTTAAGCGACTCTACCTGTCCTTGCATCGGGATCGTAATCGCATCATCCACCAAACGTGCCGTAGCATCCGAGATGCCTTTGCCTTCGTTACCAATAACAAGCCATACCGACTGCGTAAAATCATAACTATAACATGAATGCTCTGCCTGCAAAGAAGTACTTACCAGCTTCACGCCCGCGGCCTTCGCTTCGGGAAGCAAGGATTCCAACTGGCCCTCCACAATGGGCAGATGAAACAATGACCCCATCGTCGAGCGAATCGTCTTCGGGTTATATACATCAGCACAGCCAGCGCCAAGTACAACCCCCGCTGCTCCAGCTGCGTCCGCACTACGGATGATCGTCCCCACATTACCCGGGTCTTGCACTCCGTCCAGCACCACAACAAGCCCACGAGCTCCGGTCATTAGGCTTTCCAGTGGCTCACTGCCTTTACGCACAATTGCGAATACAGGCTGTGGTGTCATCGTATCCGTACATTTGGCGATAACCGCAGGAGATACACTGACCCACTCCACACGCTGTAGCGGGTTCTCAAGCCCGGCGAGTTCGCTAGGTACGCCTTGCTCTCCATCGTACACAATGCACTCCAGATCTGCTCCTGCGCGCAACGCTTCCTGTACCAGATGAATGCCCTCAATGATATATTTATGTTGACGGGTACGATGCTTTTTCTCCAGCAACTGTGCCCATTCTTTTACCCGTGTATTTTGCGGTGATACAATATCCATCTTTCCATCCTTCCCATCTGCATCCATCACTTCGGATACGCAAGCTCCATTTTCGTCAAATGATCCTTGTGACCCACAATGATCAGCACATCTCCAGCTTCGATCCGGTCCTCCGCGTACGGCGAGATGTTCATCGAATTCCCACTGCGAATCGCCATCACGTTACACCCGAAACGTGCCCGGATGTTTAATTCCATCAGATTTTTGCCGATCATTTGCTCGGAAGCTCTCATCTCCAGAATGCTGTAATCCTCAGACAACTCAATATAATCGAGTATATTCGGCGAGGTCAGATGATGGGCTACACGTAGTCCCATATCCCGCTCAGGATAGATCACCTTGTCTGCCCCAATCTTCTGCAGCACCTTACCATGAAGCTCATTTTGAGCTTTTACGATCAGCACTGGTACACCCATATCTTTCAATATCAAGGTTGTCAGAATGCTCGCCTGTATATCTTCACCAATTGCCACAACGACAACGTCGAAATTCCGTATGCCCAGCGCTCGCAGCGCTTCTTCATCTGTTGAATCTGCCGATACCGCATGGGTCACCACATTGGACATTTCCTGAGTCCGCTGCTCGTCTGCATCAATTGCCAGCACGTCGAATCCCATGCCACTCAGTGCATTGGCAACACTTGATCCGAACCGTCCCATGCCAATTACGGCATACTGTTTCTTGGCCATTAGGGTCTTAACCTCCCGCTGCACTTCAGCATGACGCATCATTACGGATACCCATGCTAACGTAAATAATCCTTCGTAGTATACCACAAAGCCCGATAAACTTGAATGCGCTCGCGCTTCCCAGGGAACAGTATTAGAGCAGCCGAATATACGAGGAGGGAATTGCGATGCCCATTACATTAAGCCTGCGTGAAGCGATTGTTCATAAAGTTCATGACAAGAGTGATGATCAGCTCCGGGAGATGATTGAAGGTTCAGTAGATGGACCGGAAGCTGCATTACCTGGACTTGGCGCCATTTTCGAGATGATCTGGAAGAACACAGAACCTGCCAAGCAGGAAGAACTCATTCAAATCGCGCAGGAGCATCTGCACACCATTCCCGTTCAACCGCTTCGCTAATCGAAGCATTGAAGGGTAAGGTAACCATCAAACCGTTTGTTCTGTCTGCAAAAGAAAGCTTTCCCTTATTCGGCTGGATCATACCCCGCCTCTAAGTAAGGTGTATAGCAATAGATCCCTCCGCCAATTGGCGGAGGGATCTTATTTTTTTAACAATGCACTGTCTCATCGCATTAGCTTGTGAAGTCCAACTAACCCTTCAATGATTCCCACGGAATACGTCAGCCTTACTTAAGGCGCAGTCTCCAGGAACTTGGCTGTAGGATTTTTATCCATAGACGTTCTCATTGCGTACTCATTTTCGAAGAGCACCACATAATTCCCTTTTTTATCTTTTACAAGCGCAGAGTTAATACGGAATTTGCTTGGGTCCAGATTCTCGTCCACGATCCAGCGAGCGAACTGATAAGGCATGCGCTGCAATTGCACGTCTACCCCATACTCGCCTTTCATCCGGTATTCAAATACCTCAAACTGTAGTTGACCAATTACGCCGAGGATTGTCTCGTCGAAACTTGCCGTCTGGAACACCTGAATGGTTCCTTCCTCCGTCAACTGATCAATTCCTTTTTGGTACTGTTTATGTTTCAACGCATTTTTCACGGTAACTTTGGCGAAAATCTCTGGCGAGAACGTTGGCAACTCCTCAAAGATAACCTCGCTGCCTTGGCTCAGTGAATCGCCAATCCGGAAGATACCCGGATCGAACAAACCGATAATATCGCCGGCATACGCCTCTTCCACAATATCCCGATCTTGTGCCAGGAATTGCTGTGGCTGTGACAACTTGATCTCTTTACCCACACGAGTATGCTTCACACTCATTCCACGTTGGAACTTGCCTGATACAATACGCAGGAACGCAATACGATCCCGGTGTGCCGGGTTCATGTTCGCTTGAATCTTGAATACATAACCGCTGAATTTCTCATTCGTTGGCTGAATCTCTCCTGCCGTACTGCGGCGTGGTTCAGGCTTCGGTGCCAGTTCCAGGAAATTCTCCAAGAAGGTCTGCACGCCGAAATTGTTAATCGCACTACCGAAGAAAATAGGGGTCAATTCGCCGCGTTGAACCTTCTCCATATCAAACGGATCTCCCGCAACGTCCAAAAGCTCCAGATCCTGAATTAACTGATCATGCAGATATTCTCCTGCCATCTCACGGATAATTGGATCTGTATAACCGTTTACTTTCTGAACTTTAATTGTCGAGTGATCGTCCCCTTGGAACAACTCCACCTGATTTTTCATCCGATCATATACACCGCATAGCTCGCGACCTGTACCAATAGGCCAGTTCATCGGAACTGAACGAATACCCAGTACATTTTCAAGTTCTTCCATTAGATCAAATGGGCTTTTACCCTCACGGTCGAGTTTGTTGATAAACGTAAAGATTGGAATCCCACGCTTCGCACATACCTGGAACAACTTGATCGTTTGTGCCTCGACACCTTTTGCCACGTCAATCAACATCACCGCGCTGTCGGCAGCCGTCAGTGTACGATACGTATCTTCACTGAAATCCTGGTGACCCGGTGTATCCAGAATGTTAACGCGATGGTTCAGGTAATCAAATTGCATTACGGAAGAGGTAACCGAGATCCCCCGTTGTTTCTCAATTTCCATCCAGTCACTTGTTGCGTGTTTGCTGGCTTTCCGAGCTTTTACCGTTCCCGCAAGGCGAATCGCGCCCCCGAACAGCAACAGTTTCTCGGTTAATGTGGTTTTACCCGCATCCGGGTGAGAGATAATGGCAAACGTCCGGCGTTTGTCCACTTCCTGTTGAAGAATATCATTTGCAGCTTTGCTCATAGGTTTAATCCCTTTCGTCCGTTCATTCACGTTAATCCGGCATCGCCGGTCCATCATTCAATCTTTATGCAATCCGGCAAAGCCGGTTGATTGTACACTGGTCATTTTGCATACGAGGTATTCATACACTAGATTAATTTTACACATTTACAATGGAGTTCATCCTCCTCAAATCTGTGCTTTCATCCATACCGTGAACTGCTTCTTAACCCAACTCTCCTATTGTACCATAATCTGTACCGAAAATAACCGATTACTACCGCAGATTCTTCTCTTTCATTTGCAAAAAAAAAGCACCCTTCAGCCATTTTCATGGCATCCAGGCACTCCTCATTCATTTTTAGTTATCGGGTTTAGAAAATCAATGCATCCAGCGCGTATTGTCCGCCACCGGTCAGGGCCAGCGCTACACCAACCACCAGAATCGCGAGATTATATTCAAATCCGTTCTGTGTGGACCAGTATCCGTTCGCTCCATGGACTTTCACAATCGCAATGACCATCGTCAATGCAATCAGAATGCCACCTACCGGTGTGAGCAGACCCAGAGCCAGCAGCAATCCGCCACCAAATTCCGCGAGTCCAGCCAGTAACGCTACCAATGCACCGGGTTTCATGCCCATCGACTCAAACCAGCCGCCTGTACCCTTGATTCCGTAACCTCCGAACCAACCAAACAGCTTTTGAGCCCCGTGCGCCATGAACGACAATCCAATCACCAAACGAATCAACAACAACCCTACATCCAACATCATTTTCTTTTTCCTCCATTCAATATATACAAAATAGTATTCTTAGATTAAAGATATTATGCACATTTTTTCTTCATGATTCTCTGTGACGCAAACCCCTTCAACTGGTTTACATTTTATCTCATGAATGATAACTTATCCGCAACGTTTGCCCGGATGAAGTTTGTCATTTGCGTAACTCTTTAACTCATGTGTTGAGTATAAGTTACATACTTACTTTTTGTCAACAACTTAATTTAAATTACTTATTTCCTTATGATGGATACCTCCCTTTTACCCGCTAAAAAGCCTGGGGACACCGCAAAATTGCGAAGTCTCCAGGCTCAGTCATGTTGTTTATGTTGTTAATTCCCTTAACCTAACCGTTCACTTGCCAGATCACGCTGTCCTCGTCCTGACCATTCACCGGCCACCAGTGGAATCCGTCCTGCTCCAGCAGCTTATCTGTCGCTTCTGGTCCCCAAGTTCCAGCAGGGTACGTATGAAGCTCTCCTTGATTCTGCCCCCAGGCTGCTGCGATCCGATCCACAAAGGACCAGGCTGTTGCCACTTCATCCCAACGGGTAAAGTACGTAGAATCCCCTTCTGCTGCATCGTGCAGCAGGCGTTCATACGCTTCAGGCGAGTTGATTCCAATCATGCAGCTCTGACAGAAATCCATCGCGAGCGGCTGAATCTCGGAATCCGAGCCTGGTTTCTTGGCATTAATTTTGATATATATGCCTTCCATCGGATTCACCCGAATGACCAGCAAGTTCGGTTCGAGCTTATATTTTTTCCCAAGGTACACGTTGTTTGGCATCGACTTGAACTCAACTACGATCTCAGTCGTTTTCACCGGAAGACGCTTGCCTGTCCGAATGTAGAATGGAACACCCGCCCAGCGGAAATTATCCACGAATACACGTGCTGCAAAATAAGTTTCCGTATTCGACTGCGGATCAACCTTGTCTTCCTGGCGATACCCCGGAAGCTGCTTGCCACGGTACTCCCCTTCGGAATACTGTCCCCGCACAACGTTGTTGCTCACTTCCTCATCCGAAGTAAAGGCTCGCAATGAGCGCAATACCTTCACCTTCTCATCCCGAATGTCCTCCGGGAACAGGCGACTCGGCGGTTCCATCGCAATCATCGTCAGCATCTGAAGCATATGGTTTTGCCCCATATCACGCAGTGCGCCAGAGTGATCATAATAACCGCCACGTTCTTCCACACCTACCGTCTCGCCCAGCGTAATCTGAACGTTGGCAATATGTTTGTTATTCCACAGCGGTTCAAAAAAAGCATTTCCGAAGCGGATCACTTCGATATTTTGCACCATTTCCTTGCCCAGATAATGATCAATCCGATAGATTTCCTCTTCACGGAATACCTCACGAATCTGCTCATTCAGATGTTCGGCCGATTGCAGATCATAACCAAATGGTTTTTCGATCACCAAACGGTTCCACCCCTGACTTTCCAACATACCGCCGTCCCGCAAACTGTACGAGACACTGCCAAACAGCTCAGGTGCCAATGCCAGATAGAACAGCCGATTACCCGGCGTGTTAAACTTCGATTCTAGATGCTCCGTCTGCGCACGCAGCTCTTTGAATCCTTCCACATTATTGATATCCAGTGCTTTGTATTCAAAATGATCGACAAAAGCGTTCCACTCATCAGGTTCCCCCGCTGGATAACGGCAGAACTCTTTAATGGATTCATAGATGTCTTCCCGGAATTCTTCTGGGGACCTCGGACGACGTGCTACGCCAATAACCGCAAAGTCTTCGGCAAGCTTGCCTTCACGGTAAAGACTGTAGATGGCCGGAAACAGCTTCCGGCGGGCCAAATCACCCGTTGCTCCAAAAATGAAAAATACTGCGCCTGGTGTCTGTACTTCATCTTGCGATTGTTTTTCGACCATGGGCTCCTCTTTCTTCCGGGAAGATAACCTTCACGCTCTCCCCGAGCTATGTAATGGTGTTATATATGCACGACATACAACTATCAATTACCAGCAAGTTCCTTCTTGGATGTGATGCCATTTTAGCATATCAACTGAATGGATGCACTATTTCAAACTCTTTTTTCTGATAAAGATTCTCACTAGCCGCTCCAAGTTCATAAAAAATTCATCCTTAATATTCAATCGTAATCACCGGGAAACCTACGGTGATTCGATTGTTCCCTTGTTCACCAACCTGGTGAACTGCGAGTTGCATATTCAACATATGCGAGCCACTCTTGATCGACAGGGGCAGCTCAGCAGCTTCATAAGAGATACTTGCAGTGCCTGCGTCTGTATAACGTTCAACGGAGGTGTTATCCACCTTTGTGGACAGCTGTTCTTCGATCAGTTCCAGTTGCTGACTCGCATCATGTTCAGTAGCAGTTACTGCTGTACCTTGCACAGACATATTCCAGCTTGCCTTCATCCCTGAGTCTACAAGCAGTTGATCCACCTGTTCATGAACTGTCATTAAAGTCTTCCGATCCGTGTGTGCATCCCCTGAAATTTGTACGATGGCGTAGTAGCCGTTATCTCCTGTCTCGACGACATTGACCAAAAGACCTGCTTCTCCAGTAGCCTCATTAACAGCCATCTCACTGCGGTACACATCATGGCCCGTCTGGCGTACCCGTACTGGTTGTTCCAGACCCAAGTGACTGGCCAGTAATGCTGCTTGTGCCTCAGCATCTCCCCGGCCTTCTCCTTGCCATTTAATCACCAGACGATCAACATTATCAATCACGCTGTCAGCTGTATAGATTAGCTGTTCCAGTTGGGCTGCTTTGGGTTCGTTCTTCTCTGCATATACCTGTGTCACACCGATAAGAATAATGATTGCTATTGCCAAAATACCTGCTGTCATCCAACGATTTACCATTTGAATCCCCCGTTCATTCTTGCATTCTATGAATCTATCAACAGCATGCCCCTTTCGCATATTTGCTATACTTCTTCTGCACACAGCAAAAAAGCCCCACCCGCCACATGCATGGCAGATCAGAGCTTTCCATTCATACTTATAGAGGTTGTTCAAAAAGTCCGCTTTTGATTACGAAGGGTGCCTAGCGGCGGCATCAACATCGAATATGGAATTCAGCCGAAATAAGTAGAGGCTTACGAAGAATGTTTCCTTTGGAAACATTGCGGTTGCTCACGTAGCTTGATCTACGCTCCGCTACTCCATTTCTAGCTTTATTCCATCTTCTTCGTACTGAAAACCGACCTTTTTGAACACGCACTTATATATAAATCATCTCTTATCTATAACTTCCGCACATTAATGCACGGTTCTTTGGCTTGATTATGATATTGCATATGATCCTGCTTACTCTGCAAGTCCGTTTTTATAAGCATAGATCGCGGCCTGTGTACGGTCGTCTACGCCCAATTTTGCCAGTAGGTTTGTAACATGGAATTTGACCGTCTTGATACCAATGATCAGATCATCAGCGATGTCCTGATTCGATTTGCCTTTAGCCAGCAACCGGAGCACATCCATTTCACGGTCTGTCAATTCATCATGCAAAGGAGCTGCTGCCTGTGGCTGCCGAAATCGATTCATCATTTTCGAAGCGACCTGTGACTCCAGAACGGATTGCCCGCGAGCGGCTGCGCGAATCGCATCTGCCACTTCATTGGCTCTTGATGTTTTCAACAGATAACTGAATGCGCCTGCTTCAATGACAGGATACATTTTTTCATCATCCAGGTAACTGGTCAATACGATGACTTTGCACTCCGGATACATTTTAAGTACCTGACGAGTAGCCTCAATGCCATCCATGCCTTCCATAACCAGGTCCATCAGAACAACATCAGGCTTATATTCCTGTGCGAGCCGAATACCTTCCTCTCCACTACCTGCTTCACCAACAACTTCAATTCCATCTTCGGTATCCAGTACCGCTGCAAGACCAATACGTACCATCTCATGATCATCCACGAGCAATACTTTGATCGACGTTTCCGTCTCCGTTTCGACTTCCGGTTCCATTGACATGTTCTTCCTCGCTTTCATCGTTCATCAAAGGTATCGTAATCTCAATCCGCGTTCCCTTACCAGGCGCTGTTACAAATTGTATGGCCCCGCCAATCTCCGTAACACGTTCACGCATGTTAGCCAGACCGTAGGAAGCTTGTTTATTCTCATCCAGATCGAAGCCTTGCCCATCATCACGAATCAATACCCGGATCGCATCAGTACGGCGCTGGATCCGTATCTCCATTTTTTCCGCTTTTGCATGTCGTAACGTATTGGACATAGCCTCCTGAACAATCCGGAACAGATGATTCTCGATGCCTTTGATCAGATCAATGTCTTCGTCCATTTCGAGCACAATGTCCATGGGTACTTTTGTTTTCAGTTCCATCACCAGATCACGCAGACCTTGTTCGAGATGTTTACCCTCCAGATAGACTGGCCGCAGATGTAACAGTAACGCACGCATCTCGGACTGGGCTACCGAAGCCATCTCCTCAATCAAAGCCACCTGCCGCTGAGCACGTTCAAAATCCTTCTCCATCTTCCGTCCAACGGCTGTTGCTGTCATGGATATCGCGAACAATTGCTGTGATACCGCATCATGCAGTTCCCTTGCCAAACGTTGCCGCTCTTCCACAATAGCCGTAATTCTGGCTTGTTCAGCAAGCTGTGCATTATGAGTAGACAATCGCTGGAGCGAAGATATCTGATCTTCCCACTTTTTGCCGATTCGTCCGAGTTGCTCACTTAAACGGCCCACATCATCATCGCCCAGATCAGGTACAGTGCGTGATAGAGAGCCCTTCTCCCACAGTAGAAGTGTTTCCCGCAGCAGTTCGAGCCGGCGTTTAACCCGGTAACTCTGATAGAACCCAAAGACCGCACCGATTCCAATCAGAAGCAGCAATAAGGCCAGACCCGATTGAATCAGATGACGCCAACCCGTAAACGGAGCAAGATAACCATATGTATACAATACATACAAAATAACAGCGAGCACAATGAAAACCAGGAGGATCCCTTCACCCATACTTCGGGTTACCATGTCGGTATGTCGTTTTGTCTTCATCGGGGTCTCCTCCTTCTCTTCATCTATTTTACTACGGATTACTGATGTTTAGGTCGCCAACAATATAAGAAATGACAAATTTTGCTTTATGTTCACTGGATTCATATCCAGGTGTTCTCCATACTAATTTGTTCATCATGCCGCTATCTTGTTCTCCAAGAAGATTAATCCGGCCGAAAAGAACCGATGCTTCAATCTCCACACCATAATCTTCTGGTAGCGTAAGGCGAACATTACCCATAACTCCTTGCAGCAGCACAATCGTTTGTTTCTCCTCCGGAATCGAAAGAGATAGATCGGCGTTAACCTCACCTATGGCATGCCACAGACTCATACTACGTAACGTCCAGGATGATTGATCCCAGTAGTAACGAGCCATGAAATTCTGTTTCTTCATAACGCCTTCGTCCAGATGAATCTTTTTGTTTTTTGAATAAAAGTAAGCTAAAGACGCAAGTACAATCAAAAATACAATCATTAAATTATCCAGCAATAACAGTGCCGCACCAATGCCAAGATACCGATGACCTTTGCGGGTATCCCCATTGCGGACTTGAAGCATTCCAACCGTTAACAGAATGAGTGCGGCAGCGGTCAGCAAGTTAATATTGTCATTCAATAACATCATTGTGCCAATAATCATAATGACAACTGCAAGCCATTTATTCTTTTGATTCATCCCCGCCGCACCTCCTCTGTAAGTTAATCTCTCTTTATTCAACGGAAAAGCCATACCAGGCAATGAAGTCCTGTATGGCTTAACTTTTGTTCTACCAACCGTACATTATACACGATTTATAGAATATCATATTGTCCACTAAGCGAACAGTTATTCTTTTGAAGTTCCGTTCGCTTCATTCTTGGAACCATTGCCCATTTTATTTTTGAGGGCTTGTAATTGCTGATCCACTTTGAACTGTTTTTCCACATCTACAGGATTCGTGTACGTGGATGATGTGTTGCGATAAGGTGCACGAGCTACGTCAGCTTCAGCTTCCAGCTGCATGATTTTCTCTTCCATGCGGTGGAATCCAAGTGATGCGCCGCCACTTTCGATCGAATGCAAGCTGTTGATGGAAGACATTTGTTTTTTAGCTTTTGCCATTTGTGCACGGGATACAAGTTCATTACGTTTGTTACGCATTTTGTAGAACTCATCTTTCATATCATGCAACTGTTGCAACAGATCTTTAGCTTGTGCTTCGGACTGTGCGTGCAGTTCGCTGTACTCTGTAATTTTTTGATCAAAGTAGATTTTCTCTTCCAACAATTTGCGTGCCACTTCTTCCTGACCGTTAGACAGAGCAGCTTCTGCTTGGGACTCACGTTGTACCGAAGTACGCTCCGCTTCATCCAAACGTTGTTTCATGCGACGCTCATTTGCCATTTGTTTGGCAACAGTTACCTCTGCCTCATGAATCTCAGCCTCCATATCACGCAAGTACTGGTTCAACATTACAATCGGATCCTCTACTTTATCCAACATATCATTTACCGATGCTTTCGTCATATCCTTAATCCGTTTAAATACTCCCATTTTACTTTTCTCCCTTCTCGTAACGAGATAATTTTTGGCGAAGCTCTTCAACTTCTTTTTTCAGTGCTTTTTTCTCGATATCTTTCATCATGGAATCAAGTTCACTTTCTTGCGGTGCTCCTGCTCCGTAGGCGTTGTTGTCATAAGAACGGGGACCAGATTGAGGTCTGCCGTTGAATCCAGGGCCGGGATCGAAGTTACCAGGACCTTGCTGGTTGTGATTATTTTGAAAAGGACCTCTTGGTGGCTGATGATCATAGTTGTTGTATCCTCTGCCAGGGCCTGGGCCCGGACCGTAGCCATATGGATCATAAGGCGGATACGGTTCTTTTGGTACCACCAGTGCTGCGATAAAGTAAATTAACAACGACGTGCCGCCAGTTACGAAGATACTGATAACAAAGATGATACGCAGCAGGGTGGAATCCATTCCGATGGTTTCGGAAATTCCGCCGCACAAGCCGGTTAACATCCGGTCACGCGTTGAGCGGTATAATTTGCTCATGTGCTTGCTCCTTTCGTTTACTTGTATCCTCTTACGTTGGAATCATAAGCATATGGATCAACGTGATTGGATTCCTTTGGTACCACCAATGCAGCGATGAAGTAGATCAACAATGATGTACCTCCCGTAGCGAAAATACTGATGAAGAAGATGATACGTAGCAGCGTGGTACTCAATCCAAGATTTTCAGAAATGCCACCGATCAAACCTGTTAGCATTCGATTACGCGCCGAGCGGTATAATTTACTCATTGTGACTACTCCTTTCTGTCATTGTTCAATTTTTGTCTTAAGCGTTCCAGTTCCTTATCCAGCGTAGAGGATGACATGCTGCCAGTCACTCCTGAACCATCTTGATTCATCCGCCGGATATCGCGGAGACTTTGTGCTTCATATTCGAGATCAGAGACTTGATCATCCAGTCGGTTAAACATACGGGGTACATTCTGACCGTTGTGATTGCCTCTCTGGTTCATACGTTGCTGTAACTGAATCGTCTGCATACGAGCGTAGTAATATTGGCGTTTGCTGTATACGTTCTGATATTCAACCTTCAGCTGATCGATCTGTTCATCCAGCTCCTGTAATGCCGCATAACTTTGTGCATACAATTCATTGTACTGTTCCATTTTTTCCTCGTGGAGGATTTTCTCCTGCAAGGCCAGCTTAGCGAGATGTTCTTCCCCTGCTTTCAGAGCCATGGAAGCCTGTTCTTCCCGTTTGTTCACCATACCTGCTGCCTGATCGGCTTGTTGTTTCATTTGTCTGGTATGGCTTGCATATTGATGACGAAGTTTCTCGGCTTCACCGATGTCTTGGCGGGTCGAGACCAGGAACTGATCAATCAGTTTGACTGGATCCTGACTTTGCTCCAAATGTTCGTTCAGATTGGCTACGGTAATATCCCGCATTCGACGAAATACACTCATTATGTTCTGTCCCTCCTTTTCATAATCGTGAAAACTTAGTACCGACCACGACGACTGCGGTTATTGCTTAGCATTGAGATACCAAAGATGATTAACCCGATCGCGATGATCGGTCCGATCAACCATGCCAGTTTACCCATCAGTGAGATGATACCGATGATGAGAACAATCCAGCCAAGCATCACATTCCCTCGTTTAACTCCGTAGTATCCCAGTGCAATCATCAGGACTGGAATCAGATAACCCATTAAGTGTCCAAGAAGTGGAGTTAACTTTCCGAAGAGGAGTAGTGCACCCAGCGCAATCAATACAATCGCCCAGCCATTTCCCTTATTCAATCTCATAATTGTTGTTCACCGCCCTTTCCATTCGTTCGTTTTAATGTGTTGAGTCATTTGTTCGTTTGTTTCTTGTTTTTTTGTTTCCGTGTTTCTTGTTTAACCTTATGTCCTTATTCTAGGGGATTCCGCGACTTTTCAAAACAGACCGTGGACGGTTTTTCATCCTAGACTCAGGTCGGGGATCTAGTTGGACCTTTGACTGTCCCTGTATAAGACCAACGTTCCACCTAAGCTGAATAACACTCCAGATACCTTCCATTACCCGTATTCAGGCTACCCTTTAGCCGATATCGACCTGTAGAGAGAATGATGTCCATGTCTCTATTTACGTTCACACTGCAATTTCGTTTCTCATGATTCCGTGTTGGATAGTCAGTCCAAGCCGTTTCTCTAGCCGTTTCTGCAAGATCATCTATCAGCAATCCCTTATCTCTACTTCTATACCCTCTCGTAAAATTACTTATTTATCCAAATAAACAAAATTTAGATTGTTCTATATGTAAGCGTTTACTAAAATAGAAAGTGTTACTATTTCTAATGTCAGGGGTGGAACTGAGACTGTGCGACCAATCAGCTATCTCCATAAAATGATCATCTTTGGAATCCTGTTAAGCACCCTGCCCATTTTGTTAACGGGAATTGCCGCATTTATCTATTCATCAAACCAAACTGAGCTGCATCGTACGCAGGCCAACAGACAGTTGCTGGAACAAATGCAATCCAACGTAGAGCACAAACTCGCTACAGTCAGTTATATGCTTGATCAGGCCGTTCGCTCCCCAGTAACTCTCCGTTCCCTGTCTGCTTCTTCTTCACTGGAAGTGAAAGGGCCTTTGCTTGCCGACAAACTACAGAGTGAATTTAAGAATATGAGGTCATGGGAACCTTTGCTGGATATTACCCTGGTGAATCAATCTCAGAATTGGCTCATTGATCATGCCGGATTATATCGTAATACGGATTTTCCGCTGGCTCTTCCAATGAAGGAATTGATATCGGATACGATTACCTCTGGATGGCAGCTCTCCCCTTCATCGGTGTTCAGTAATGATGAGCGTTCACCCGGTACAGGCTGTATTTATCATATTGCCCTTGCGAGATCTATTCCGAATCTAAATACGTCTTCCGATGCTGCTCTGATTGCGGGAATTCCTGCATGCTCTTTGCAAAATACACTAGGAGAAGCCTCCTTAGGCAATGCTGCCTCAGGACTGATCATTTTGAATCGGGAGCAACGTATCTTGGTCCACCCCGATCCTGTATACATTGGACAACCGTTGTCTGCCATTGGATTACACGATGTGGATACGGAAGCCAACATAACCAAACTATCACCCATCACATTTTCAACAGGCTTTGAAAAACGGGAAGTTAAGATCGCCGATACACATTATACTCTGACGTATAGCCCTTCTACCTTAAAAGGATGGACTTATGTTCTAATCTCACCTACCAATATTCTGACACAAGAATATATCGATATCGGATTGCACACCTTGTATATCAGTATCTTCTTACTTTTACTTTCATTATTACTCGCCTGGCTCGGATCCAAGCGAATGCATGTCCCGATTCGTAAACTTTTAACCCAACTTGGTGACAACCACCTGTCCAAAGAAGGAAACACATTAGCTCAGCAATCACCACCATTTTCTGATGAGTTCGAACAGATTAGAGCAGGAGTCTCACAATTATCTGCCTCTCGCTCCCAATTAGAGAACACACTTAATATGCATCTGTTGCAGATTCGCACTCATTTTATGATGAATCTGTTCCAGGGCAGGAGCCCTGTGCATACTCTTCATGACACCTTGAATGAATATGGCTACACGCATCAGGTTCGGGAATGGCAACAAATTGCTGTTATTACATTACAGGCAGATCTTGTTAATCATACAAAATATAGAGCTTGTGATCGTGACCTCTTATTATTCGCTATTCAAAATATATTGGCGGAAACGGTTGTGCATAACCAACAATTGCTTCCCATTGTGCTGGAACATACGGTAGTCACGGTGATTGGGACCGTTGAACAGGATCAGTTTATTTTTTCACAGCAGCTATATGTATTAACAGACCAGTTACAGCAACAGATGGACAAGATTCTGGCTCTTCAAGTCAGTATAGGATTCAGCCAGCCGCACAGCTCTATATATCACATCCCTCAAGCTTACACAGAAGCCATGGAAGCACTAAGGCATCGGATGAAGCTGGGAACAGGCATTATTTTTCAATATGAGAACATAGATTATTACGCTCCCACTTGGTCCATGACCTACCCGGAATCATTGGAATATTCGTTGATCCAAGCTATTCAAAATGCGGACGAAGTCCAGGCCTCTGCTTTTTTGCAACAACTGCTTGAAGTGATCTTTGGTATGGAGGTTACACCCGAGGAGTATGAGGTGGCTCTTACGAGGCTACTCACGCATATTTTGCAAATGACTCAGGAATCCGGCATACGACTCGGACAGATCTCCCAAGGTCGTGGCTCGATGTTTCATGAACTTCATGGTTTGCAGTACGCTGCTGAAGTTGAGGATTGGTTTAACCATCAAGTCATCTTGCCCGTTATTCAGGTTTTTAAAGCGAGACAGTATGCCCAGTATCAGCATATATCTGAGAAAATGATTGCCATGATTCATCAAGATTATGATAAGGATCTGACGCTTGAGGAATGTGCTGTTAAGCTTCACTACAATGCCAACTACTTAAGTAGTGTTTTCCGCAAAGAGACAGGCTGTGCATTTAGTGAATATCTGACCAAGTACCGATTTAATATCGCTAAAAAATGGCTTGACGAAAGTGATCTAACCGTTAAAGATATCGCAGCACGACTTCGGTACAATAATCCGCAAAACTTTATCCGATCATTTCGTAAGTGGGAAGGAATCACACCCGGCCAGTACCGGGAGCGTAAGCAGAAAGTAGAAGTGTCGAACAGAAATTAGAAAAGGAGCACGATTGTAAGTCGTACTCCTTCGGCCAGCTTGGATACCTCTCCATATGGCTCCCCTAACAGGGCTCGGACCTGTGACAACTCGATTAACCGTCGAGTGCTCTACCAACTGAAATAACAGGGAATATGCTTAAGAGATCACTCTCTGAAAACGAGGTATGTGTTTTGTTTTTCGTTGTCTCGAACATCTCTAAATAAACGAGGGTCTGGTTCAAAGCGGTCGATATAAGTGCTTCAAAAAAGAGGGAGCACATAACCTGCTCCCTTCACTTACAACTTCACTTCTGCAATCTTAACTTCATATGTTTCAACCGTTCATCTTTTGGCACAGCATTGTGATGCTTGCTAGCGTCATCTTAGACGTTAGACTACATTGTCCGCCTCAATTCCCGTTTATTAGTACACGTGCCGAGCTTATCCGATTTATCGCTTATCCTTAGTACGAACTGTTTTCATATTGGGCTGTTCCAGTTGGATTAGAATTTTACCAAACCTTGCTCCGCGTGAGAAGGTCACCGTACTATCCTTGTACGTATCCCGAATATACTTCTCAGCCAGTCTGAGAGAATCTTCATCCGATGGTAACTCATACGTATTAAGCCATTCTGGCAGCTTCTCTACAACCTCTTCCACCGGTATTTCAAATGAGTTAACTTCTTTCGTAATGATCATGGTGTATGAATACCCCTTCAGATACAACAATTGTTGGATATACCCCATATCGCCGACCTTGTGTGAAGAAGTTACACCCAGTACATCCTTAAGTTCATCCATTAGTGTGTGTTCCTTCTGTCCCGCCATAGTACTTATATACACATACTTCCGGGCGCAATTAATCGCCTGCTCAATCGTTTCCCAATCCGACATTGCTGGACACATGGATGCAAATGCAAAGTCATATTTTTTCTCCCAACCCTTATCCTTAATGGAGATTTCCTCATATCGTTCGTTTACGATTTCGATATTGGATTCCAAAGATGAAGGTATCGTCTCTTTCATAAGGGAGACAAGCAACTCCGAAGGCTCAACTGCGGTCACACTTGCCCCCTTTTCCGCAAAAGGAATCGTAAATATGCCTGAGGCTGCTCCAATGTCCAAAATGGATAACCCTGCAAATTCTACACCCTGATTCTCAATCCAGCCCATAATGCGCTCAGAACGCTGCTTTCCTTCTTCAGTGAACGACTGTGCATGATAATCCCTGGCCCACCGCCCAAATGCTTCTTCTGTATTAGAGGGGACGCTTTTCTTCTTATAATTTGAACTTCTCGGACAATTCTTCCATGCCTCTTCCCATACAGAAAGATCAAATAACAGATCGGTATCCGATACATTTTTTCCATCAGTCACTCTACTTCACTCCTCTACATTAAAGACTTTACTTATCTACAATATACTTTATATAATCATACGTCAATCTTTAACTCTAGATTTTCTTACTGCACATAAATCGTTTCATATAAAATAAAAATAACCCTACACATTGCATAAGCAACATGTAGGGCTATTCAATATACCGGCGAGAGGACTCGAACCTCCACGGTTTCCCACTCGATTTTGAGTCGAGCGCGTCTGCCATTCCGCCACGCCGGCATATGCTGGAGGCGCCACCCAGATTCGAACTGGGGATAAAGCTTTTGCAGAGCTGTGCCTTACCACTTGGCTATGGCGCCATATTTTGGAGCGGACGACGGGAATCGAACCCGCGACCCTCGCCTTGGCAAGGCGATGCTCTACCGCTGAGCCACGTCCGCATAATGGCTGGGGATATAGGATTTGAACCTATGCATGACGGAGTCAAAGTCCGTTGCCTTACCGCTTGGCTAATCCCCAATAAAAAATGAAAAAACAAAGGGGCGATCGAGGGGAATTGAACCCCCGAATGCCGGATCCACAAACCGGTGCGTTAACCACTTCGCCACGATCGCCACAAAAGGTTATTTTCTAAAAATTTAATTGGCAGGGGCAGCAGGAATTGAACCCACACCAACGGTTTTGGAGACCGTTGTTCTACCTTTAAACTATGCCCCTAAAAACTGGTGGAGGATGATGGATTCGAACCACCGAACCCGTACGGGAGCAGATTTACAGTCTGATGCGTTTGGCCACTTCGCTAATCCTCCAGGATTACATGGTGCCGGCGAGAGGACTTGAACCCCCAACCTACTGATTACAAGTCAGTTGCTCTACCAGTTGAGCTACACCGGCATATTAAATTATTTTAAAAATGGTGGCTCGGGACGGAATCGAACCGCCGACACGAGGATTTTCAGTCCTCTGCTCTACCGACTGAGCTACCGAGCCATAATAAAGTCTAATCTTAATTCCTTACACTTTATATAGGGCATCAGTGCCATACAGCAGATGTAGTGAACAGTTTGCCTCATGTAAAGATTAAATGGCGGAACCGACGGGATTCGAACCCGCGATCTCCTGCGTGACAGGCAGGCATGTTAGGCCAACTACACCACGGTTCCAGATCACTTTCTCAAAGGAAAGTATAATTGCGGGGGCAGGATTTGAACCTGCGGCCTTCGGGTTATGAGCCCGACGAGCTACCGGGCTGCTCCACCCCGCGTCGTTATAAAAGTTATATGGTGGAGGCTGAGGGGATCGAACCCCCGACCCTCTGCTTGTAAGGCAGATGCTCTCCCAGCTGAGCTAAGCCTCCGAACAACACATTTATGATCATACCATAATCTTGTTGTAAAAATCAACTTCTTTTTTTGAAGTTATTATGACCCGTAGGGGATTCGAACCCCTGTTACCTCCGTGAAAGGGAGGTGTCTTAACCCCTTGACCAACGGGCCTTAATATTATGGCGGAGAGAGAGGGATTCGAACCCTCGAGACGCTTGTGACGCCTACACGATTTCCAATCGTGCTCCTTCGGCCAGCTCGGACACCTCTCCATATGGCTCCCCGAACAGGGCTCGAACCTGTGACAACTCGATTAACAGTCGAGTGCTCTACCAACTGAGCTATCAGGGAATATGCTTCAGAGATCGTTCTCTGAAAACTAGATTCGAAACGAAACATGCGAATTATCACTTGCTAATTGGATAAGCCCTCGACCGATTAGTACTGGTCAGCTCCATGCATTGCTGCACTTCCACCCCCAGCCTATCTACCTCGTCGTCTTCAAGGGGTCTTACATACTGGGAAATCTCATCTTGAGGGGGGCTTCACGCTTAGATGCTTTCAGCGTTTATCCCGTCCGTACATAGCTACCCAGCGGTGCTCCTGGCGGAACAACTGGTACACCAGCGGTACGTCCATCCCGGTCCTCTCGTACTAAGGACAGCTCCTCTCAAATTTCCTACGCCCACGACAGATAGGGACCGAACTGTCTCACGACGTTCTGAACCCAGCTCGCGTACCGCTTTAATGGGCGAACAGCCCAACCCTTGGGACCTACTTCAGCCCCAGGATGCGATGAGCCGACATCGAGGTGCCAAACCTCCCCGTCGATGTGGACTCTTGGGGGAGATAAGCCTGTTATCCCCAGGGTAGCTTTTATCCGTTGAGCGATGGCCCTTCCATGCGGTACCACCGGATCACTAAGCCCGACTTTCGTCCCTGCTCGACTTGTAGGTCTCGCAGTCAAGCTCCCTTATGCCTTTGCACTCTTCGAATGATTTCCAACCATTCTGAGGGAACCTTTGGGCGCCTCCGTTACTCTTTAGGAGGCGACCGCCCCAGTCAAACTGCCCACCTGACACTGTCCCCGCACCGGATTACGGTACCAGGTTAGAACCTAGATACGATCAGGGTGGTATCCCAACGTTGCCTCCACGCAAGCTGGCGCTCACGTTTCAAAGGCTCCCACCTATCCTGTACAGATCGTACCCAAATTCAATATCAAGCTGCAGTAAAGCTCCATGGGGTCTTTCCGTCTTGTCGCGGGTAACCTGCATCTTCACAGGTATTAAAATTTCACCGGATCTCTCGTTGAGACAGCGCCCAAGTCGTTACGCCATTCGTGCGGGTCAGAATTTACCTGACAAGGAATTTCGCTACCTTAGGACCGTTATAGTTACGGCCGCCGTTTACTGGGGCTTCGGTTCACAGCTTCGGATTGCTCCTAACCACTCCCCTTAACCTTCCAGCACCGGGCAGGCGTCAGCCCGTATACTTCGCCTTACGGCTTCGCACAGACCTGTGTTTTTGCTAAACAGTCGCTTGGGCCTTTTCACTGCGGCCCCCTCGTGCTATTCACACTACCGGGGCACCCCTTCTCCCGAAGTTACGGGGTCATTTTGCCGAGTTCCTTAACGAGAGTTCTTCCGCGCGCCTTAGAATACTCTTCTCGCCTACCTGTGTCGGTTTGCGGTACGGGCACCTTCACCTGGCTAGAGGCTTTTCTTGGCAGTGTGAGATCATGACCTTCGCTACTACAATTTTCGCTCCCCATCACAGCTCAGCCTTACAATGTGCGGATTTGCCTACACATCAGCCTCACTGCTTAGACGGACATCCATCAGTCCGCGTCACTACCCTACTGCGTCCCCCCATTGCTCATAACGGCTTACGGTGGTACAGGAATTTCGACCTGTTGTCCTTCGACTACGCCTTTCGGCCTCGCCTTAGGTCCCGACTTACCCTGAGCGGACGAGCCTTCCTCAGGAACCCTTAGGCTTTCGGCGGATCAGATTCTCACTGATCTTTTCGTTACTCATACCGGCATTCTCACTTGTATAATGTCCAGCGCTCCTTACGGTACACCTTCAACCCTTATACAACGCTCCCCTACCCCTGATGCAAAGCATCAAGCCATAGCTTCGGTGGTGTGTTTAGCCCCGTTACATTTTCGGCGCAGAGTCACTCGACCAGTGAGCTATTACGCACTCTTTCAATGGTGGCTGCTTCTAAGCCAACATCCTGGTTGTCTGTGCAACTCCACATCCTTTCCCACTTAACACACACTTGGGGACCTTAGCTGATGGTCTGGGCTGTTTCCCTTTTGACAATGGATCTTAGCACTCACTGTCTGACTCCCGGAAGTAAGTCTATGGCATTCGGAGTTTGACTGAGCTTGGTAACCCTTGCGGGCCCCGCACCCAATCAGTGCTCTACCTCCACGACTCTGTTTTCCGAGGCTAGCCCTAAAGCTATTTCGGGGAGAACCAGCTATCTCCGAGTTCGATTGGAATTTCTCCGCTACCCCCACCTCATCCCCGCATTTTTCAACATGCGTGGGTTCGGGCCTCCAGTGCGTGTTACCGCACCTTCACCCTGGACAGGGGTAGATCACCCGGTTTCGGGTCTACGTCCACGTACTATGTCGCCCTATTCAGACTCGCTTTCGCTGCGGCTCCGGCTCTTCACCTTAACCTTGCACGGGAACGTAACTCGCCGGTTCATTCTACAAAAGGCACGCCATCACCCCTAAAACGGGCTCTGACTTTTTGTAAGCACACGGTTTCAGGTTCTATTTCACTCCCCTTCCGGGGTGCTTTTCACCTTTCCCTCACGGTACTGCTTCACTATCGGTCGCTAGGAAGTATTTAGCCTTGGCAGATGGTCCTGCCGGATTCATACGGGGTTTCACGTGCCCCGCACTACTCGGGATCCGTCTCGGAGGGAACAGACTTTCAACTACAGGGCTTTTACCTTCTTTGGCGGGCCTTTCCAGACCTCTTCGCTTAACCGGTTCCTTTGTAACTCCATGTGAGACGTCCCACAACCCCAAAGAGCAAGCTCTCTGGTTTGGGCTTCTCCGCGTTCGCTCGCCGCTACTGACGGAATCACTATTGTTTTCTCTTCCTCAGGGTACTTAGATGTTTCAGTTCCCCTGGTATGCCTCACACTAACCTATGTATTCAGTTAGGTGTAACTGGAAATTACCCCAGCTGGGTTTCCCCATTCGGACACCCCCGGATCAAAGCTTGCTTACAGCTCCCCGAGGCAGTTTCGTTGTTCGCCACGTCCTTCATCGGCTCCTAGCGCCTAGGCATCCTCCGTGTGCTCTTAGTAGCTTAACCATTTTGTTCCGGTTTTGACTGCTCGCTTCCCTTGTTTTGCTTGCGCAAAGCCAAAAGTCGCTCCCATCCAATACCATCACAAAAGCAATTTGACTACCGTTTTTATTGAAACTTGTTTAACACAAGTTCAGCTAAAAAGGAATGTTCTAATTCGCGTTTGTTTCGTTTCGATATCTAGTTTTCAAAGAACAAGCTCCATGCAAAAGCAAGCTGTTTGAGAGTTTGAGCTCTCAAAACTGAGCAACGAGTGAGTGTTTTGCAGCTAAGCTGCATATTTGAATGTTTCCGTTGCAGGAAACGATTCTCCATAGAAAGGAGGTGATCCAGCCGCACCTTCCGATACGGCTACCTTGTTACGACTTCACCCCAATCATCTATCCCACCTTCGGCGGCTGGCTCCTTGCGGTTACCCCACCGACTTCGGGTGTTATAAACTCTCGTGGTGTGACGGGCGGTGTGTACAAGACCCGGGAACGTATTCACCGCGGCATGCTGATCCGCGATTACTAGCAATTCCGACTTCATGCAGGCGAGTTGCAGCCTGCAATCCGAACTGAGACCGGCTTTGTTGGGATTGGCTCCATCTCGCGATTTCGCAGCCCGTTGTACCGGCCATTGTAGTACGTGTGTAGCCCAGGTCATAAGGGGCATGATGATTTGACGTCATCCCCACCTTCCTCCGGTTTGTCACCGGCAGTCTATCTAGAGTGCCCACCCGAAGTGCTGGCAACTAAATATAAGGGTTGCGCTCGTTGCGGGACTTAACCCAACATCTCACGACACGAGCTGACGACAACCATGCACCACCTGTCTCCTCTGTCCCGAAGGAAAGATACATCTCTGTACCGATCAGAGGGATGTCAAGACCTGGTAAGGTTCTTCGCGTTGCTTCGAATTAAACCACATACTCCACTGCTTGTGCGGGTCCCCGTCAATTCCTTTGAGTTTCAGTCTTGCGACCGTACTCCCCAGGCGGAGTGCTTAATGTGTTAACTTCGGCACCAAGGGTATCGAAACCCCTAACACCTAGCACTCATCGTTTACGGCGTGGACTACCAGGGTATCTAATCCTGTTTGCTCCCCACGCTTTCGCGCCTCAGCGTCAGTTACAGCCCAGAGAGTCGCCTTCGCCACTGGTGTTCCTCCACATATCTACGCATTTCACCGCTACACGTGGAATTCCACTCTCCTCTTCTGCACTCAAGTCACCCAGTTTCCAGTGCGATCCGGGGTTGAGCCCCGGGATTAAACACCAGACTTAAATGACCGCCTGCGCGCGCTTTACGCCCAATAATTCCGGACAACGCTTGCCCCCTACGTATTACCGCGGCTGCTGGCACGTAGTTAGCCGGGGCTTTCTTCTCAGGTACCGTCACCTTGAGAGCAGTTACTCTCCCAAGCGTTCTTCCCTGGCAACAGAGCTTTACGATCCGAAAACCTTCATCACTCACGCGGCATTGCTCCGTCAGGCTTTCGCCCATTGCGGAAGATTCCCTACTGCTGCCTCCCGTAGGAGTCTGGGCCGTGTCTCAGTCCCAGTGTGGCCGATCACCCTCTCAGGTCGGCTACGCATCGTCGCCTTGGTGAGCCGTTACCCCACCAACTAGCTAATGCGCCGCAGGCCCATCCCCAAGTGACAGATTGCTCCGTCTTTCCAGTTTCCTTCAGGCGAAGGAAACAACTATTCGGTATTAGCTACCGTTTCCGGTAGTTGTCCCAAACTTGAGGGCAGGTTGCCTACGTGTTACTCACCCGTCCGCCGCTAACCATCAGAGAAGCAAGCTTCTCATCAAGTCCGCTCGACTTGCATGTATTAGGCATGCCGCCAGCGTTCGTCCTGAGCCAGGATCAAACTCTCCAATAAAGTATTGAAAAGAGCGATAAGCTCATTTTGAATCTGACGAGATTTAAAATCTCATTTGTGCTCCAGTCGATCCAAGCCAAGGCTTGGATCGACCTTTCGCGTTCATTCTGCAAGCAGAATGTTTACTCACTCGTTGTTCAGTTTTCAAAGATCAAACACGATTTGTTTCACTTCTTTTTCGTCTCAACCAAGTTTCGGCGGCGACTTAAATAATGTAACACATTTCGTTTGTTTTCGTCAAGAACTATTTTTGATTTCTTTTTTCGAAGCTTAAGTTCTTCACTTTTCCTCTGAAGAATTTATCGTTTGTTGACGATAATCTCGTTTGAGGAACGAAATATAATGTATCATATATCGTGAATCAGAGTCAACCTCTTTTTATAAATTATTAAACAAACAAAAAAGGAAGGTTTCCCCTCCCTTATGTGATCAATATAATGTCAGGCCTCTGGAGAAGGTTATGCCTCAATCCAATACCGAATTTCCCTACCCTCTCCTTCGATCGATGGCCATCCTGCCGATTCTTTTACAATAGAACGAAAGACCAGCTTACGTATAACCAAAGGCAGATCTTCTCGAACAAATCTTAACTGCGGATGATGAACAAGTTCATTCATGCTCCACGGCTCCTTGCGACTTCTTAACACACGCAGCAGCAGTTCTGAGCATTCACTCATTTTGGACATTACGGAAAACTCACAGGCAAGCAGGACAAGCTCTACTCGCTGCTCTAGCGTCTCCGAGCTTACGGTAAGCTCTTGATATAGTTTCCATAAAGCGCGATCCAGATTCTGCACATGTGTCCAGACGGCATGATCCGGGTATATCCCCTGTTCAATCAATACAATTCTTGCCCAGTTCCCCAGAGCCTCTAATACATTGTAGTAGGCGTCTACAACATGACCTTCCTGAATATGACGTTTGGCCTCCACATACATTCTCAAGAAACTGGTGAATTCATGAAGCAGCTTCTGCTCACGCAATTCTGCCCCAAAGGTAGACAGTTCTTCTCGCAAATCACTTAAGGCGCTATCCGCTTCCCAGATAATCTCACCTTCAATCAGACACTGGGTGAGATTATTATGATTCCCGGTTACTACACTACTCTTTAATTCATGACGGCTCGCATAGATCATCTGATAACGAAGATCACCATATCTGTAATGTCCCACCGCCGACTTCAATTGATCATCATTATGAACAACAAGTACTAATAATTCGAAATCTTGAATTAGGGAGCCGTGGAATCGCTCTCCCGGGTGGGAATAAGCGATAGCCCCAACTGCCCCTGTCTCTTCCGACTGTTCGGACAAAAAAGCAAGGTTCTTTAATTCCACGATTCCCTCCATACATTTCATGGCAGATAAGCGCCAAGTCAGTTATAATGTAATTCTACATCCAGACTGAAGTTTCCTTCTTTTCCAGGTCCAATACTACTCATACGATAGGAGCATTTTTCATGATTTTTAAATCAGCAAAAATTAATGCTTTTCGCACTTGGGGATTACTACTGACCATGCTAGGTATGGGCCTAATGATACTGGGAACAGCCGGGATTGTTTTTTGGGGACATGCAGGCAAGGTATTCGCAGCTGTAGGACTTGTCATCGGACTGATTGCCATGATGGCCAGTCTAGCCATTTATTTCTGGGCGGGTATGCTCTCCACCAGCGCAGTACAAGTCGACTGTCCGGAATGCGGGAAGTTAACCAAAATGCTTGGCAAAACAGATCGTTGTATGTTCTGTCATACCATCCTCACCCTAGACCCTAATAAGGCCAATATGACCAGTCAACAACTGAAAGCGCCTTCTACACAAGCTCCCCCCACCGATGGTTAGCACAAAATGATCTCCAACGTTAAATGTTTTACCTTAATTTCATTGAAGAACAAAAAAAGGCCCGGTATGTTTACCGGACCTTTTTGGACTTGGCTTATAAGTAAGCCCTTGTTGCTGTTATCAATAGCCAAGATATGAAATTATGTTATAAGTTCTACGATCAATAAAACGCTAGACTGCACGTATGATGGTATCCAAGGAGAAACTTTGAGCTTAGCGAAAACAAATTGAACCAAGCAGACACTCTGAGTTCGAGTAAATTATTTCTGGTAACCGGCCTGCTTCAATACCTCCCATGCAGAAGCATTAGCAAAACTCCGATTCCATGCTGCTACTCCGCCCAGCTTCAACGAAGCAATCAAATCCACCCGCGCCTGAAGGGACACGGCATCTTCGATCCATATTTTCTTGGTAGCTCCGTCTTCCTTATATTCCACATAGTTCTGTCCACTTGCCTGATCCAATTCAGGTTTGAGTTTCTTCTCTTTGATCAGCTCCACGATGGTATTCATGCCCACCGCTTTGGAAGACACTTTAACCTCACCCTGATCATTCGTCTCTTCCGTCCATATCCGTGTATAGAGCGGAACCGCCATGATCAACTTGTTAGAAGGGACTTCATCCTCCTCAAGTATACGTCTCATGGAAGCCTCGGTCCAAGGCAGAGATGCAACCGAACCTGCCTTAGGACTGGCCGCCCAATGTTCATCATAAGCCATCACAATAACATAGTCTGCAAAAGAACCTAATGCACGGCGATCCAGAAAGGCAGACCACATCTCACTGTTTGATTTTGGTGTTACATCGATTGATAACATCAATCCATGTATACGAGCCATCGCCTTGATCTCGCGCACAAACTGCGTAATATTCGGCCCGTCATCGGTATACACGTTCTCAAAGTCGATGTTGATACCATCCAGTTGATACGTCTGTGCATACTCTAACATCTGCTCAATAATATGCGTGCGTGTCTCGTAAGAAGCTACTGCTTCTTTGGTAACGTCCGGATCAAAGCTGTTATCCATGAGTCCCCATACTTCCATACCCGAACGGTGAGCCCAGTTCACATAAGCTTGGTTTCCCTTGCTTTTCACAGTACCCTGTCCATCCGTAATATGAAACCATGTGGGGCTGACCACATTCACACCGGGCATTTTACCGATAGAGCCCACATCAGGCTGACGATTGTACACGGCTTCCCAAACCAGATTTACCGGTTTATTCTGCCACTTCTTCTCTGCTGCAGTCAGCGTATACTTGGGCAAGTCCACCTTCTTTTTCTCAGTGAGGACAATATAATCATTATCTACATATCCGGCATATCCATTATCGAGTTGAACAAAACTCTGTTTATCACCCGTCTGCCATACACGTACCCTTGCATCCTTTTCCATATCGGCAATGATTGGTGAGGATTCTCCCCCACGTTTATATAATGGCACGGTCTTGTCCGCTTTGGATGATAATGTATCAATCTCTGCATACTGTATCATGTCTCCTCCACGCATCAGCAGCACAGCACCTGTTACTGAATCTTCCTGTACGGTTATGCCATATACTTCTTTCAAAGGTTTGAGTGGAATATAGGCTTCTCCGTCTTTAACCTCAGGCTTAACTGTCATAGGATAATCTTTGTGATTAAGTTCTGCTTGTGTGCTCCCATCTTTCATATGAAGGACTCGCTGAGGAGAGGCAATAATGATATCTCCCGATTCTGATTCATAACGTATGCCTTCATCAATCGCTTCTTGCAGCACATCTACAGGCAACTTGAGTTGATCTCCTGTACCCAGAGCGTCTCCATCCATCAGTTGCCCGTCTACAAAAATAGGCTGGCTTCTTCCTACCCAGTCGGGGTCTTCATGGGTCTGGTTCAACCATACATTTGTTATAAGCCAGTAAGCCCCCCCGGCGATCAGACAAGCCCCGAGAAAACCGGGCCAAAATGAACGTCGCTTCTGACGTGTATATCTGCTTTTTCTACCCAAACGTCTACCTCCGTTAATTATGCTGATCATAAGGATGTGCGCATAAGTTGTTATAAAATGAGCATTTTTCATAAATGCTAAAAAAAAAACGTGAAGAATCCATACTGAATTCTGCACGTTAATATTGTAATTCAACTCTCTTAATCCCTGCAACTTTTGCAAACTCCATATACTTCCAATCGGTGACCGTGTACTTCGAATCCTGTACTAGACTCCGCCTGAAGCTCTACACTTTTGAGTGAAGGATAGCTGAAGTCTTCAATCTTGCCGCATTGATCACAGATAACATGATAATGATCCGTCACATTGGCATCGAAGCGACTTGAATTATCTCCGTATGTCAATTCCCGGACCATGCCAGCTTCCAGAAACATCTTCAAATTATTATATACCGTTGCCACGCTCATACTGGGAAATTGGGGTTCAAGGGCTCGGTAAATTTCATCGGCTGTCGGATGCCCCATGGATTCCATCAGATAGTTCAATATGGCATGACGCTGGGGTGTAATACGGACACCGGTCGTTTTCAGATGCTCCAACGCATGTTGGACACGTGTTGCCATAAAACCCACCGCCTTACCTTTCATTCTCTGGTGAAGAGTAAGTTACTGTCTCCTCGCTCAGAGTTGATTCCCGGCCATTAAGAACGACAATCCATCTTTCATGCCGTGTAATCTTGCCAGTGTACATTTATTGTACGGCGATTACAAGTTTATTGTCAACGCGGCGGTCAAGGAACCTCTGTAGAATCCTCCTGGGAATTTGGTCCGTCCTCGGTAGTCTGTTCCAGATTCTCAGCCGTATCTTCAGAATCAGGTGTAACTGTTTCAGGCGTAGATACAGCCGGGTTACTCTGAATGGTGAGATCACTGTTGCCTTCAATTTTCACCCTGTACTCGCCCTCACCGAGCTGGCCTTCTATGGTTTTATTCTGTACTTTGAATGGCAGATCCGTACTTAGATCTCCATAACTGCTGGAACCCGCAAGACTGTAGTCTCCACGATCAGGAAGTAATACGTTAATGGCTCCCACCGCACTGTACACATCCCAGTCCCCTCCGACTTTGGTAGATACGATGTTAATGCTGCCATTAAGCGATTGGGCTTTGATTCCCAGATTGGCTCCATCCAGCGTAATATTGCCGTTGCGTGTCTCTGCGGTGAATTCACCAACGGAGTCCGCAATACTGATACTTCCCACTTGTGTAGCAAGATCTACATCGCCGGAAATACCGCGAGCCTTCATGTCGCCACGGTTACTGTCCAGATCCACATTACCGATGGCGTTGGCTACAATGACATCTCCGTTCAACGTTTTCCCAGAGATATCTCCAACAGCATTGGTAATCCGGATACGTCCGTTACCCGTTTCAGCCAGTATGGTACTAATGGCTTCCGGACGGTTTAATAATATGGCTCCATTGGAAGTTCGAATATCCAGATTAAAACGACGATCATCCGGGATCGTAATGGTAAGATTCATACGCGGCTGCGTTTTTTCATTGTCTCCATACGTCTTGCCTGTAGCTTTGATATAAATTACTTTTGTACCATCGGCCTCTACAAAAGAGGCTGCTGCAACGGCCTTTGCCTGTACTTCCGTCGTCTGATCTACCCAGATCACCGTCCGTACTTCAATCTCATCCGTATCTCCGCGTTGTACCGAGATATCTCCGTTAACACCTTCGACCACCAAATCTGACGTATCCATGCGAACAGGTACACGAATCGTGCCCTTATCCTCCATATATCCTGCCGCTTGACTATAGTCCATGGATGCCGCTCCGAGATTTAGACTCACTCTATTCCATAAATGCATGTAGTGATCCTGCTCGGTGACGATAAATACGGAAGCCGCCAAAATCAATGAGGTTAGAATGCCTTTGGCATCGGGTCTGAAACGTACTTTGATTTGCTCATCAGGATTGCTCGGGTTATCCGATTGCACCTTGTTTCTTCTGCGTGTCCATAGGAACAGCACAATATATTCAACACCTAAAACAACGAGCAAAAATGGCCACCAGTCCACCATCTCATATACATAGTCAGTTCCCCACCGTTTATCCAAAATCAACAGCACACCGACCGCTATGATTAAGGCGGCAGCCGTATAGCGGCCAACCCGGACTTTACGGTTCATCACGTTCCCTCCTTGTGTCGTTTCCACTACAATTTTTTCTTGTTCAACATAACCCAGAACTCACGACCAAACAGAAGCAAACCGCCTACGATCATGAGAACCGCAAATGAATATCCGCCGTACATGGCGAGAATCTCTTGAAACCAACGTGGTTTGCGAAAAAACAGCACCATCAAAGACCCTCCCACAATCAGAAGTAATCCAAACGATATGCCTCTCTCCCAAACCATCATTGCATCTCTCGTAGAACGTTCATTGGATATCGGCTTGTCCGAAGTTGCCTGGGTTACGGCTCTACGTCTGCGCATCATGACCCAATCTGCAGATTGCAACACATCATATACATTGTAAAAGTAAATAACCGGAATACACAAAGCCAGTAAGATGAGCAATGGCACATTGATCTGTATTCCAATGGATGAGAAGTACAATACTGCTGACAGATCAAGCAAAACAAGCAGCATAAAGGTCAAACCTCTCATGTACAATCTCAGATAAATATGACCCAGGCCAGGAATAATGGCACTCAGTAATCCCGCAATAAACTTGTGAGTCCGATTTCTGACCGGTTTGGTCTGAACTGTACGGGTCTTTTGGTTCAATTGACGTCTCCGTTTCATAACATACTCCTCTCTTCTGATCTGACCTTCCGCTCTTCATGCATTTGGTTAGATAGTACCCTAAAGAGCAAGGAGAGTAACTGGAAGAAATATGGATATGACCAAAAACCCTCCGGCACTACTGGCCTCGGGAGGGTTGTAATTCATTTATTCGATCGACACCTTGGTAACGTGTTCCCATTGTCTTAACTTGGATACCAAGCCAACCGTTTGGAAATCATGCGGTACCTGAACATGTAACACAATCTCAATTTTACGTTCAACCGACACCATCTCTGCATAAGCAAGGTCTTGTTCATTCACGGTAATTTTACGAATTTTGATCTTTTCCTGCTCCATACATGAAGACAGCTGTTCCAGGAAACCAGGTTCTGACAAGGTATGAAGTGTAACAACATGCAGTTTGTTCCCTCGTAAATACCTTAGCTCTAATTTGTTAAAGACCCAGAGATTAAGCAATACCAGAACGGTTGAAACGATAGAGGCAAAAAAGAATCCCGCACCTGCTGCGAGCCCAATGGCTGCAACAACCCAGATTGAAGCAGCTGTAGTCAGTCCGGTAATGGATTTTCCCGTGAAGAGAATTGTCCCTGCTCCCAGGAATCCGACACCAGTAATTACAGCAGTAGCCAGACGTGCTGGATCGATCCTTACATTTAATTCATTAGCAAAATCTTTAAAGCCATAAACAGACAACATCATAATCAGTGCAGAGCCAAGACATACCAGGATATGGGTGCGCAAACCAGCAGCATGATTGGACCGTTCCCGCTCCAGGCCTACGAGCCCTCCAAGCAGCATAGCCAGCAATAATCGTAATAAAATGTGCCACTCATCAATGAACCAGGGATCGCCCAAAGTCGGTATTCCTCCTCAAGTTGTTAATATTATTAAAGTTTATTCTTGTGAAAAGTCGTTAATTCCACTCCAGGTGCAATCTGTGTGACCTCCACGGGCGTAAAACCAAATTTGGTGTACAGATTCACTGCAGGTTGATTCAGCGTTCCTGTGGAGACGATATAACGTGGAAGATCCGCATGCTGTTCCAACACATACGTCATCAAAGATGCCGCAATTCCCTTGCGAAAGTGATCCGGGTGCACCATCATTCGTGTAATGGTCAGTGTATTCTCCTCTTCCTCTGCTACAGCAACAGCCCCGATAAGCTCTCCGTCATCATGGATACAACCATAAAAGCTCTCTCCACAATCCCGCAGTGTCTCCATCGTATCCATCAAAGGAGGAATCTCCTGAAATCCGATGATTTCGGCTTCCAATCGATAAGCTACATGTTGTAGTCTCCATAACTGTCCCAACATCTCCAGATCACTCAGTGACAATGGTTGAATGTTCATATCCGTTCCCCCGTCCGAAATACATTTGTATCTTTCAATACCAAAAAGAGGCTGTCACAGGGACGAGCCTCTTTCTGTCCGGCCTCACCGGAAGGATTAGCGGTTCAGTACATCTGCAAGCAGTTGGTTGGCTAGAGCGGGATTCGCCTTGCCTTTACTTTCTTTCATAACCTGACCAACAAGGAAGCCAATGGCTTTTTGTTTACCAGCTTTATAGTCTTCCACGGATTGAGGGTTATTCGCTACAACCTGCTCAACGATGGCAAGAATGGCGCCTTCATCACTAATCTGCACAAGACCCTTCTCTTCAACGATCTGCTGCGGAAGCTTGCCGCTCTCCAGCATTTCCTTGAATACCGTTTTGGCGATTTTGCTGTTAATGGTGCCCTTCTCCAGCAGTCCGATCATCTCACCCAAACCTTGACCTGTCAGCGGAACCTGAGTCACCTCAAGATTGCTCGTATTCAGGTAACCCAGCAAGTCGCCCATGATCCAGTTGGATACGGATTTGGCATCTTGAGTGAATTTCAAGCTATCTTCGAAAAGATCAGCTATAGCCTTGGATGATGTAATAACCTCTGCATCATAGCTAGGCAATCCGTAATCAGCCGTATAACGAGCTTTGCGTTCGTCTGGAAGCTCAGGTATGGTAGCTTTGATGCGCTCTTTCCAGGCTGCATCAATATGCAGCTTCACGAGGTCCGGGTCCGGGAAATAACGGTAGTCATGCGCCTGTTCCTTACCACGCATCGACAGTGTTTTTCCTTGAGCTTCGTCCCAACGACGCGTCTCCTGAACCACTTCACCGCCATCATCCAGAATTTCAGCCTGACGATATTGTTCATATTCCAGACCACGCTGAACACCACGGAAGGAGTTCATGTTTTTCAGCTCGGCTCTTGTTCCCAGCTTCTCCTGTCCATGTGGACGCAAACTGATGTTGGCGTCACAACGCAGTGAACCTTCTTCCATCTTCACGTCCGATACATCACAGTACTGCATGATTGCACGCAATTTTTCAAGATACGCACGTGCTTCTTCCGGAGAAGAAATCTCAGGTTCGGATACAATCTCCACGAGTGGCGTACCAACACGGTTAAAGTCCACCAAAGACGCGTATCCGCCATCGATATGTGTAAGCTTCCCTGCATCTTCCTCCAAGTGAAGACGTGTGATGCCGATTCGTTTCGTTTCACCATTCACTTCGATATCGATCCAGCCGTTCTCACCAATCGGTTGATCAAATTGCGAGATTTGATAGGCTTTTGGTGAATCGGGGTAAAAGTAGTTTTTACGGTCAAACTTGCTGACATCAGCAATCGTGCAATTGAGGGCCATCGCTGCTTTCATGGCGTAGTCTACCGCCTGACGATTCAGGACAGGCAGTACGCCCGGATGTCCGAGACAGACCGGGCAGGTATGCGTGTTCGGCGGAGCTCCAAAAGCTGTGGAGCAGCCACAGAAAATTTTGGAGTTTGTATGCAACTCCACGTGGACTTCAAGTCCAACGACCGTTTCATATTTAGATGCGGACATTTCTATATTCCTCCGTTCCGGACAGTCTACAGCTGCGGACGCTGCTTGTGGAATTCTGTATTTTGTTCAAACGCATGCGCTACACGCAATACGGTTGTTTCATCAAAGGCTTTACCGATAATCTGCAGGCCAACAGGCAATCCATCCGAGAATCCGCATGGAATGCTAACGGCGGGTACACCAGCCAGGTTGACCGGGATCGTCAAAATATCGTTCAGATACATCGTAAGTGGATCATCCACCTGTGAACCGAGTTTGAATGCCGTAGTTGGCGCCGTTGGTCCAATAATTACATCATATTTGGCAAATACATTGTCGAAATCTTGTTTGATCAATGTACGTACTTTCTGTGCTTTCAGATAGTAGGCATCATAGTAACCCGAACTGAGTGCATACGTTCCAAGCATGATACGTCGTTTCACTTCGGGACCAAAGCCTTGGCTCCGAGACTGATGATACAGATCGAGCAAGTTGTCCGGGTTGTCTGCACGCACGCCATAACGTACGCCATCAAATCGAGCCAGGTTCGAAGAAGCCTCTGAAGAAGCAAGCAGATAATACGTAGCCACCGCATATTCGGTATGCGGAAGCGATACTTCTTCCCATGTTGCCCCAAGTCCTTCGAGAACTTTCAATGCAGACAGAACCGTCTCTTTCACTTGTGGGTCGACGCCTTCACCGATGTATTCCTTCGGAACAGCAATACGAAGTCCTTTGACATCACCTGTCAGTCCGCTCAAATAATCGGGAATCTCTACTTTTGCAGATGTCGAATCCTTGGCGTCATAACCGGCAATGGCTTGCAATACATAAGCAGAATCTTCAACATTTTTCGTCAAAGGTCCAATCTGATCCAAAGATGAGGCAAATGCTACCAAACCAAAACGGGAAACAAGTCCGTACGTCGGCTTCAATCCAACAACACCGCAATACGAAGCAGGCTGTCTGATAGAGCCACCTGTGTCTGATCCGAGCGTGAAGTATGCTTCTCCCGCAGCCACAGCTGCTGCAGAACCACCGCTGGAGCCTCCTGGAACACGATCAAGTGCCCATGGATTACGTACAGGGGAGAAACTTGAGTTCTCATTGGAGCCACCCATGGCAAATTCGTCCATGTTGAGTTTACCAATAGTTACGGTGTCCGCAGCTTTCAATTTCTCGACAACTGTCGCATCGTACACCGGGTCGAAATTACGAAGAAATTGACTGCCACACGTCGTGCGCAGTCCGTTCGTAACGATGTTATCCTTAATACCTACAGGCAGGCCAAAAAGCAAACCTTTCTCCTCACCGCTAACCAGACGGTCATCCAGTTGACGTGCACGAGCGCGTGCTTGTTCTTCATCCAGTGCCAAATACGCCTTAACCTTATCATCATGCGCGCCAATATTCTGATACGCCTGATCCACCAGATCGCTGACCGACAGCTCTTTGGCATTCAGCTTGTTATGTAACTCAGGCAACGATTGTTCAAATAAACTCACAGTTTTTGTCCTCCTTCCGGTTATCCGTTATTCCATTACAGCAGGCACTTTAAACTGCCCGTCTTCTTCTTCCGGTGCATTACGCATCACCTGTTCAATCGACAGGCTTTCTTTGGTCTCATCTTCACGCATGACATTGCTTACGTGCAGAACGTGAGTGGTAGGTTCGATGTCGTCCGTATCCAGCTCATTTAGCTTTTCTGCATATTTTAAAATCGCGTTCAGCTGACCTGTCAGGGTCTGTTCTTCTTCAGCAGTCAAGTTGAGCCGGGCCAGCTTGGCCACATGCTGAACGTCATTATTCGAAATACTCATTAGCGGATGCCTCCTTCATTCGTTCTGATTCCCGAAACGACCTGAAACGAATCGCTCGTTTAACGGGCTAAAGTCTCAAGATAACTTTTTTCATTATAGGTGAGATAGTTCGACAATTCAATGCAAATGACCTGACAGTCTTCCGGGAAGCCAAAAACGAACTTACAAAATAAAAAAGAGCCGGCATCAGCCGACTCTTAAAATTCTAAATCCATGCACGCAGATTAACCTGCTTTATAAAATCCGCCTGAGACATAACATCGTTCGCGGTTTCCTCTTCCTCTTCCACAGCTTGAAAATCTCCGTTCATCAAATGATGAAACAGCTTCTCATTGTGTGTCGCAAGGGCGTAATCTATCAACGCTTCTCGCTCGACCCGCTCAGCTTCCTGCTTCAGCAGAACCTCTTCCAGATCGACGTCGCCGGATGGAACAAAAAAGTTCCGATTCACCTGCGGCACTCGAAGCACGTAATCGAACGCATTGTCCGGATTCCGGTCATAAGCGATGATGAAACCATATTCCCCCACAGGAAGATTCTGCTCAAACGCATCCGCGACGATGACAACCTTCTCTCCTAATCGCAGCATCGTCTAACCTCCTGGTAGTCTATCATTAATATTTATTTGTATAGTCTACTAGAAAAGAATAACGATGTCTAGGAATACTAGAATTAAACAACATATTTGTGCAAAATCTTTTTTTCCATTTTCAAAATGATGTTATTTCTGATTTCGTGCACCTGGCTTGCGCTGTGATCGAATTACGACAAACCAATATATGATGAGTGGCGTGGGAAATCCTGTGATGCCCCATAATCCCCATAACCAAGGGAAATGTCCACGTCTGCGTGCGTCCCGAAAAATCCATGTGCCCTGAACCAGAAGAAAAATGCCAAGCAATGTAAGCCACAGTGGAGAAATTTCATCCAATGAATAATGCATTTTATTCATGACGAACCTCCTTCCGGCGCCGTCCGGCCCAAATCACAGCCAAAATCACCGCGACAGCTGTACCAAGAGCCTGGATTCCCAGATATAGAGCTGGAGCAGATACAAAAAATAATGCCCCGAAGGTAATGGCAAACAATCCAACCAACCAAAAACATATCATCTCGATCATATTGGCTCGCCGTCTAATCTGTCTCCGTTCCCTGACTTGGGCTTCAAGTGCACCCAAAGAAGGAATACTTGGCGGCTCAAATGCATCATCCAGCACTTTCATGTGTTGCTGCAATCGTTCTACAACTTCTTGTTCTTGTGCATCATCTGATCTGCTCATCCTTATTCCAGCTCCTTTCTTAACTGACGGAGACCATAAGCTGTGCGTGACTTCGCCGTTCCCGCAGGAATACCCAGCATTTCCCCGATCTCGTCATACCCGTACCCATAATAATGCTTCAGTAACACTGCAACACGATGTTCGGGTGTCAGTCTTGTCATCGAATCCATGACATCTGTCCATTCTTCATTTCGAGTCTCAAGCTGCCAGCGGAATCGACGTACGGCCTGATCCCGGATGAGAGCAAGCCAGTTCTGTTCTCTCTTCTTACGTCTTGTCTTATCGATATAGATGCGGGTCGCAATGGTGATCATCCAAGATGAAAAGGCAGATGTGCCGTCATATCGATGGATATTTTCCATACAACGAATCATCGTATCCTGCACCGTCTCTTCTGCGAGGTTAGCGTCCATCGTAACTTTGACAAGATACTTATATACAAACGTGTAGTGACGTTGCAACAACGCTGCGAGCGCGCTATCGTCTCCCGATACTGCTCTCCGTACTTCTTCGAGTTCAGCTGCCTTTATCATGAAATCACCTGCTTCCCGTTCAATCTGGAGTTAATACGACAGGCTCTGCAGAAACGTTCAATGGGATCAAAAAAAAAATTAAAACCCGACAATTTCCCGGGCAATCAGACTTGATTCCGGTAATCCTGCAGCTTGTCGAACCACGGTTGGTTACGGGCCCCGTTTCTTAAAACACGGCTTGTCCATATATTCTGCTGAGACTTCACCACCTCATTGGTCACGCTAGGGTTATGTATTAAAGCTTGCTCAGTACCTGTTTCTCTTTTCCCACTTTCCAATATACGACGGTTTTCTTCAACGCTCGGATACTCGACACGCTGTCCCAACGGAATAACTCTTGGTTTCTCCACTTTGATATTCCCCACTCTCATGATCTATATAAGTTGAACTAAAGATTATTTACACTGACACTACGATGACAGAATAACCTTCCAATCGCTGTTATCCCCTGATTTTTTGATTCCCTTTTCCGAAGGGGAAAATCCGGGGATAGCTTATGCTTCCGATGCAGCTTTCTTTCAGAAAGCTTTTAGGCGAAGTTTATGCTTTCGAAGTAGCTTTCTTGCAGAAAGCTTTTAGCTTCGCTTTTTCAGGTTCTTTCTGTCCTCTCCGTTATCGTGTAAATGATTAGTTCAACTTATATACTATTTTCTTAATCTCATCATTTCTAAACAATCTGTTCTTGTTGCTAACTTGTTATTGGTCCCAAGCTGTCTTCTGATGAAGCGCATCTTACATCTCTATGTAGCGTAAAAAAGGCTAATTCTGCGATAAAAAGGGGCTGAAAACAAAAAAAGAACGCAAACCGGGTATAGACCACAGTCTGCGTGCTTCGCGAGGTTGGGTGTTTCTTGGTAATGCTTCAGTTAGATGATGCCTTAACGCTTGTAACAACTAATTGCTATTCTAATGAAAAAGTTGTCACTTGTCCAGACTTTCTTCACATATCATGTCGGATTATCTTGCGGACACGTAAGGATTGTTCTGTTTCTCATAACCAATGGTCGTTTTGGGACCATGACCTGGATATACTTTAACCTCATCAGCAAAGGTGTAGAGCTTGTTCTGGATTGAATCAATCAGATCCCGTTCACGCCCTCCTGTCAGGTCCGTTCTGCCCACACCCATGCGGAACAGCACATCACCGGCAAACAGGTCGTTATCACAAAGCAAACTTACACTGCCCGGTGAATGTCCGGGTGTATGGAACACTTTAAACGTATGACCAATCAGATTCAGCTTCTGCCCTTCGTCCATGGCATATTCAGCAGGATCTGTCGAAAGCGGTGGTGTCGCCTGCGGCCAATTCAAAGATCCATTTAATTTCGGGGTGGTAAGCCAGTCACTCTCCAAATCATGAAGATAAACGGGACATCCCTTCAATTTGCGGATCTCATCTACCCCGCCCATATGATCAAAGTGAGCATGAGTCAGGAGTATGGCTTCAATCTCCAAGTCTTGGATCGCTTTAAGCAGCGGCCCTGGATTCATGCCCGGATCGATAATGACGGCTTTACCTGGATCATCTCCTTGTAAGAGATACGCATTGGTCTGAAGCGGGCCTAGTGTAAACGTGCGAATGTTAAGCATATCGGCTTAGTAACCCGAAATCAGTTCACGCAACTCACGGATAATGGCTGCATGTGACTCCGTTCCTTCCCCATAACGTTTACCAATCTCTTGACGTGCTACAGCCAAATTTTCTTGATAATCTGCTGCTTCACGATCCGGATTAAGGCGTTTGAATTCAATCATGACTTCCTGTACATGCTGCGGACGAGGTCCCCACTGACCGAGGACATGACCACCTGTATCAGCGAAAATAACAACTGGCACGGAACGGCCACCCATCGTCAGAAACTCATCCATCACTTCGGGATGGTTCTCCATAATCAGAACTTCCGTTGGGATTCCTGAGATTTCAAGCGCCTGGAATACAACGGGAATATTACGTACAACATCCCCGCACCAGTCAGCAGCCAAAATTAACACACGCAGATCGTCGCGATGGTTCAGGCTCTCAAAGAACTCACGATCCTCTTCGTTCGACCAAGTAAAGCTATCATAGTTGGCCTGGAATTCACTTTGGTTCTTGGTCATACTCTCGATAAAATCCTTCGGTGGCAGACCTTTACCAAATTTGTGAGACAAGTTGGGTTTACCCATGACTAGACACTTCCTTTCTTTTTACGAGCATTCATCCATTTAATAAGTACATAAACGATCATAAGGGCGAGAGCGACAAGCAAAATAGGCATTACATACGGCGCCGCTTTCTCATCAATATGCTTCCATTGATCTCCAAGAATCATCCCTAAATATATAAACAATGCAGTCCAAGGTATAACAGCGAGTGTAGTAAGCAAGATGAATTTGCCTGTGTGCATTTTCGTGATGCCAGCCGGGATGGAGATTGCATGTCTTACCACCGGAACAAAACGCGCCGTGAAAATGACACCTGTACCATACTTGCGGAACCACTCCTCGGAATGGTCGATGTGTTTTTTCTGGATGAGTATGTATTTACCGTAGCGTTCAAGTACAGGTCTGCCGCCATAACGGCCAATCCAGTAAATAAATAACTGGGCAATCACACCGCCCACCGTACCAAAAATCATAGCACCGAAGAAGTTGATATTACCTTGTGAAACGAGAAAACCTCCATACGCCAGCACAATTTCGCTTGGGATAACTTCCACCATTAATCCAAGCATGATTCCAAAGTACCCAAGACTTTGAATCCAATCGAACAATTGGCCAACAAGGTTATGAATAAAGTCCATCTCAACCCTCTTTCTCCATCCTGATTGGCGGTGCCCCTCCGCACCATGGATGTTCGTCCCTATTTTATCACAGGGCTGTGGACGTTGCTACTTCACGAGGTTGGGATAGTGTCCCGTTCGCAGCAGTCCGCATATGGTATGGGGAGAGGAGCGTGAGAAGATGTCACACAAGTCAATACCCGGTTCTCCGCCGGTCAAACATACGCAATCTGGTCAAAACCTTCCTTCTGCTAGAGGAATTCGCCGGGCATGCAGCAAGGAACTGTACCGGACAGCCAAAAGGCTAAAAGTATATGTCTCTCCCGAACGGATGAAGCAGGCAGAAGAATATTATTACGGTAAGGTGATTGCTAATCTGCTCTGGATTGGGGAGAATCGCGACAACCGTAAAAAATTATGTGAGTGGTGGAACACGGATGTCAGTGCAGAGATCGCCGCAATGTGGGAAGTAGAGGTTGAACCATTAAAAGATGCGTTTCAGCACGCATTTGGCGGTTATCGTCTGTAGATATGGAGGAATGAGGCAGGTAGCTGTGTTTTCAAACCTACTGAATGACGCAGCAAAGCTGAAGCGAATCTGAACATGTTAGGAACAGGCGCGGGCACTGTGTCCTTAACGTGTGATGTTAATGTGTCCTTCACGTACGAGTAAGCGATAGAGACAACAAAAATGCGATTTTCTCTTTCCGATGTAAAGCTTCACTCCAGGTGAAATTCGGGGGCGACCTCTGGCTTGCGGTTGGAGCAGAGCATGGAGCCGACCTCCAGGTGGGCATGAATATAAACTGTGAGTATGAACATAAGCTGGAATTATATTTTCATGCTCATGCTCAAGCCCAAGCCCATGAGCGGTAACAAATCTGAGACGTCTTATTCAAGGATTTGAAGCACTCTTAGAAATCTAAGGAATCTGAGACACGTTATATCGGAATTTTTGGCTTTTTATAGAGTTTTTGTTAGGGGATTTCGGAAAATAACGTGTCTGATGTTCCTTACAATTTACAAAGAGAAGCTGGAGGCGATATAAGACGTCCTGTGTTCCTTAGAGAATCGCATACCCTCCGCAAAGAGCAGCCAGCTTGGACTTCCAGACTTTTTACACGCTGACATCCATCATCATATCGCTTGGGTAAACGACAAGATCCAGTAGTGATTCATGGGCTCCGCTTGGTCAACTCTGGAGTAAACGATGGAGAAGAAGCCGAAGCAAGCCTGCGCAGGTTCTCTCCATAGCCTGGAGCATGTTCCTCCAATACAAAACGGCGATCATTGCGAACGTTTCCTGCTTCCACTTCCTCAGCCAACAGTTGATACCGTTCATACATCTGGACACCAGCGGCAGCAGTCTGTCGGGCTCGCTCTCTATATCCTGCCTCCCATTCCCGCCGCGCTGCCTGCTCCATCCAATACAAAGCCGCGGATTGGCCAATGCTATCATACCGATTCAATGCAATCGCTTGTTTAAAATATACTCCAGCCTGCTGTCCTTCGCCGAATTGTGCTGCCAATCGTCCCAGTTCGATGTAAATCTGAGGGTGCATCGGGGAATGGGACAGGTTGTTTAAAAGGAGTGATTCTGCTTCTCGTCCTGGGAGCGTTCGCGCAAGAGATATCACGATATCCGATCGATTCGGGTTAGACCGAAGGGCAGCCATAAGATGCACCTTCTGTGCTGGAGTGCCATAAGGTTCAGACATCGCCTGACGGTACTGCACTTCTGCTACGGCATATCGGGAGGTCAGCCAGACTGTTCCACCAAGCCAGAAAAAGATGATCATCACTGTGGATACCCTTATTAGCCGAGCAGTTACTCGCTGAAAAATATGAAAGAAGGAGCGCATCGGGACAGCTGATGGGTGGGATTGGGTTGGTAAATATCGCAAGAAAAGAGATCTGGATTTAGATCTCATTTTGGATCTCAATTTAGATCCCGATTTGGATCTGATAGGAGTGTATTCCACAGTTCCGCCGGATCGTTGGACTCCCTCTGTTTCCGTCTTCAATGCTGATGCCCAAGCACCGAGCCAGATGAAGAACATCCAGAATAAGGTGAAGCTCCAGTCAAAGTCCATCGCCCCATGCAGACCAAAAACAAGCACGGATGGCATGAGCTGTGGTGCAAAACGAAAGATGCTCCGCAGGGTGATGAGAAACCACCCTGCGACAAGCAGGATGCCAATCATGCCCGTGTCCAGGGCGAGATCGAGCAAGCCGTTGTGGACCTCGCCTCCAACATAAGGCGAGGATTGAATGGCGCGAAACATGTTGCGCCATGTATCCCCACCGTGGCCGAGCCATGCGGCCTCGGTCCACAGCTGGAGGGCGTCCCGCCACATCTGTAGGCGGGACACCCCCGTGCCGACACCCGCCGCGAGGCGATCGGCGGTGGAGGCCACGGCCATGAGTGCGGCGGCGGCTCCCGCCAGCACGATGGCCGTCAGGGCAGCGGCGCGCGGAGCCTTGGCGGCGCCGCTGTGCCATAGACGGCACAGCAGCAGCGTGCCGAGCAGCGCAGCTGCCCATGCCCCGGCCAGGGCCAGCAGGCCGGGCACGGGTGCAGGCGCCAGCTGGGCAGCAGCCAGCTGGCGGTACAGCCAGGCCGCGCACGCCAGTGGCGCGGCCATGGCCAGCAGCAGCGGCAGGCGGGCACCGCGCCGCTGCAAAGCAAAGGCGGCGACCGCGGCGCAGCCGGTCGCCAGCCAAGCGCCGCGCGACTCGCTCAGCAGGAGCGCGGCTTGCGCGGGCATGAGCGGCAGCACTGCCGCGATGAGTCGCCCGACCGGCACAGGCCGGGCTATGACTCGCGCGGCGGCTGTTAGCCGCTCCAATGCGTACATGCCAACAATAGCACCGTACGCATTCGGGTACTGCAATAATCCGCCGAGCCTTGCTCCGGCGGAGCTGATCTCGGGGTCAGCAGTCCGCATCACCCCGAAGGGCAGCGGCAATATCCCGCACACGGCAAGGATGCCGCTTAGCACAAGCAAGCCGCCTGCCATCTGCCAACCGCAGGCTAACCAACGCGCACCATTCGTGCGCGCAGCCAGTAATTCGGTGAGCAGAGTAAACATCCCAAGCAGGCTCCACCGCAGCATCTCATCCATGCTGCCCTCTTTACTCACCGAGCCTGCCAACGCATGTACCCCAAAACATGTCATCATCCCCAGCGGCCACAATACCCGCCACATTCCCGGAAATCGAAATATGTTCTCAACGATTCGTTCGATGTTCCCCTGATCCTGTACCAATGACATGGGTATTCGTTCACTCGCCTTCTGTGGACGAGTCCCTACAAGGAAAAGAAATAATAGGATCAATATGCTTCCTGCTGCGATCAGAATGACAGGATACAGATCCGCCGAATAATATAGTCCCCGACTCAGACACCCTGCAAGTAGCAAGATAATTGAGAGTATGCCCAGCCCAACAGTCCCTCCCGACCCTGAATAATGTTCACTTCTCAAGATCCAAGGAAAACGACTTGACCCATCAATTTGGATAACTCCATTTGATTGATATGTATCATCTTTTTCATACATATCATCTTTGTTGTATGTATTTTCCCTATGATATGCACTGTCTCTACTGCCTTTACTGTCTCTACCGTCCCTCTTGCCCCCATTACATAAGTCCCTGTTATCTATACATTCTGTACCATTTGCATGGTGAGACCCTTCAAACACCTGTTCCACCATTTCCTCATTCGCCGCATACCCTCGTCTATACCTTACAACTCCCTTATGCATTGTCCTATTCTTCATCCTTATCCACCCTCCTTACTTCCACCGCTTCCTATGCATAACAAAAAGACAGAAGATCCCCATAACGGGTCCTTCTGCCTGATATACATCTGACAGTTATAATGTTGATTGCTACGAAGTATGTGCATTGAATATCATTTTACATTCAGAGACCCTAATTGCAGTATGTCCCTGTATTGTCATTGGCACACTCAGCAAAGGTCGCAATTTGCGGAATCTTGAACGGTTTCTTTGCTCGAATTTGATTTCCCGTTGGCCTGCTTGCCATCGCCAGGAAGCAAATCGGCACAAGCCCGCTCTAAATATGGATCGGCATGAATGAAATCACGGAAAGCCGTATATTCATTCCACATCTCCGTCACTTCGCCCGCCTGACCGCGAACAGCACGAATCAATATGTTTTTAGGCGTATTCTCCATATCGATGAATTCAAGCAATTGTGTCTTGTATCCCATCAGATCAAGCAACTTCGCACGAATCCCATCCGTAGCCAGTGCGGAAAAACGTTCCTTGAGGATGCCATGGGACAACAACGGATTCATCACGGAAGCCTCTACTTGATCAAACAGTTCATGCTGACAGCAAGGAACAGACAGAATAACAGAAGCCCCCCAACGAACTGCCTTCTCCAAAGCAGCATCGGTAGCTGTGTCACAGGCATGAAGCGTGACAACCATATCCACTTCATTCAATTCATCGTAGTCCGCGATGTCTCCAACCAGAAACTTCAGATCGCCATAATGCAATCGATTAGCCAGATCATTACAGTGTTCAATTACATCTGCCTTCAAGTCCAACCCAATAATTTTGAGTGAACGCCGTTGTTGTACAGACAGATAATGATATAACGCAAATGTCAGATAAGACTTCCCGCAACCAAAATCAACGATGGTCAGTGGACGTCCCTCTGGCAGATGCGGAATGACATCCTGCACCATTTCGAGGAAACGGTTGATCTGTCTGAACTTGTCATACTTGCGGGCCAGCACACGACCTTCTTCGTTCATAATACCAAGTTCAACGAGGAACGAGACGGGTACTCCCTCCTCCAATACATATTGCTTCTTGCGATTATGCGACAGATCCACTGCAGTTTTGGAAGCAGATTTGGTCAGAATGGATACTTTATATTTTTTGCTGATCAAAATTTGATAGTCTGCCTCAGTCGTACAGAGCAGGCCTTGACGAAACGTCTCTTCGCATAACAAAGTCATACGCTCTGCCGCTTCAGCCGGAGTCAAATTCTCGTGCAGCACTTTGTTGTTATAGTGAAATGCAAATTGATAATGCAGCTGATTCTTCAGTGTCACCGGCTTGACTTGCACTTTGGTATACGAGACATTGTCCCGTCTGCGCAGCTGGCTCCAGGTCGCTGTAATCAGCGAATTCTGTTCAAAGATGTCTTGTATAAGCTTTCGCAATGAATCCACGGGGTACATCTCACTTTCGGTTTGGTTTGGTCAACCGTTACCATACCACAATTACGTTCCCTCTCCAAGTAAGGGCATGTAACAGGACTTAATCCTATCCATATTTAGGAGCTCATCTCTTGACGACTTAGTTCAGCTAACCCCTCTTCAACTTCGTTGCGTGGCAAACCGCCTTGCACCAGTTGTTCATCCGTGAGTTGGCTCAACCTTTCGTAGAACGACTGTACATCATCTCGGTAGCTCACCGGGAACTCATCACCAAGCTGGAGCAGTCTGTACCAACTGTTCTCTGCCTGGTCGTAACGTCCTTGTTGTTCACGATAGAGGGCAAGCTGTCTTTCAGTTCGAGCAGGAAGTTCATATTCTTTCGTAAGCCCCAATACACCCTCCACCCGTTCCGGTGCATTCAATAACTGGGGATTAGCACCATGATTCAATGCATATAGGTAAAAATGAAGTGATCTCATCAATCGAATGACAGCCTCATCTTCTGCGTCCATTCTCTCCTGATCGTCGATGCCTTCCACTTTGGCCTTCTCTTGATAAATATATGCCTCTTCTTCAATTAGCCTGGCGGCTTGCTGCAGATTGTCTACCTCAATCATTCCGCGAAAACGGAACATTTCAATAACATCCTCTGCTGGCAATGAGTTCAGTAGAGATAAGTTCAACCCAAACTGCCTGCGCATCAACTCATCCAGTTCAGACAATGCCTCGGTGTGCTTACGCTGCTGTTTGAGCGTGAACACTTTGCCAATTGCTTCAGTCATTTCCTCCATCATGCGGAGCAGATAATCTTTTCTGAACATGCTGTATGCCCCCTCATCATTCGACCCTGTATATCCCAAACGCCCTAATATCGTTCCTTTATATTTATTTTAATTCATGCCATGACAAAAAGCCAAAAACAAGACGCACAAGTCTTTGCTCTGGCCATGAACACACCAAGCCCCCGCCTATCCCATAGGGACATTGCAGGGGCTCGGTTGGAATGGAACTGGTTACTCCTCCTCCACAAGAGGTTGAATCATCCAGAAACCAAACTATATTCTAATTTCTAATAAAATCAACATAAATTACTTCATCAATTACTTCGATAATCCAGCCATAAATTGTTTAATGACCTGAATTAATTCTTCAGGAGCTTCATACATGCTCATATGACCCGCACCCGCGATAACGGCCTGCACGATATGTGGCTTGTCACTTGTAAATGTACGTTCTGGCGGGATAATAGCATCCTTCTCTCCCGCAACCAGCAATACAGGTAAAGGTGTAGCCGATAACACATCGCGGCGATCCGGGCGTTCTCGCATAGCAAGTGCAGCACCAACCGCACCTTGAGGAGCAGTCTGGTAACCAATTTCCTTCACACGTGTGACATGCTTAGATAGCGATTCCACATGTTCCGGTGCAAACAGTCCGGGAACCAGTCCATCTACAAAATTTACGATACCTTCAGTTTGAATGGTGGATACAGCGCGAAGGCGTTTCTCCTTAGCTTCTTCACTGTCCGGATAGGCTGTCGAATGAATCAGACCAAATGCATTCAATCGTTCCGGGTGACGTTGTGCAATCGAGAGCGCAATATATCCCCCCATCGAGTGTCCCAGAAGGACTGCTTTTTCCACTTTCAACTCATCCATCAACTGCAATACATCGTTGCCCATCTGTTCGATGGTATAACTTCCTACAGGTGCATCTGTTTTTCCGTGTCCACGCAGATCAGGTACGATACAGCGATAGCTGCGTGCCAGTTCAGGTACGACCTCATCCCAATACGATGAACTGCCACAGTATCCGTGGAGCAAAATGAGTGCTTCTCCCTTACCTTGTTCGGCATAACAAATCGTCGTTCCATCACACATCACTTTTTCCATATGAATCCCTCTCTCTGCGCGAATTAAATAATTCAGGTTGTATATTATTAAGCCTACATATCATGAATGAAACGTTTGTCTCCATTTCCATGCTTCAATTGCGGCGTCTGCAATCGTCCGGGACATCCCCATGACCAAGTGGAGCGAGGTCATCTGCAAAATGGAATAGGGCCTTGGTCCATTCGCATTAACCACAGCTGCTACACTGTATTGTCCAACAGGGGGTAGCTTGCCTCCGACCGATTGGGCCGGAATGAGTGGGTTATTCGAGAGATAGTATGTACCTACCGCATTTTTTGGACCCAGACATGCATCAATCGCTATGATGGCATGGTGTGCAGGAATAAGTGCCAATTTCTTTTCCAGCGTATCTGCATCACAAGGGGAAGACAGCGTGCCAATCATGTTCTCCATTCCACTCTCTTGCAGTAAACTTCCTGTCAGTGGACCCAGAGCATCCCCGGTGGAACGATCAGTACCGATGCAGACAAACGTGATTTCAGCTGGAGAATGAAGTTGAACGATGTTTTTGAAAAATAAGACCAGATTCTCTGCAGGCACACCTTTGCGGACTTCCCTTCCTTGATGGCGAACCATTTCTCGCTTATACGCTGCCAAGCTGTATTCCCTCCAGTACACTCAGGTTTCCGTTAAATCCTGTTGTTGTATCCATCATTGTAACCGATGCTTGGTTTCCCCGCAAAAGCATTAGCCTGAGCGCTTCCAATCATGATACAATAACAAGAGTTTCCGATACGGAAGGGATGAACTTAACGATGGATTTAACACAAGCAACAGCAGCCAATATGGAATATATGATTGAAGCGATCAAAACCAAACTTCGTATGGCAAGCGGTGCCGCCATGCAAGCTTCTTCATTCCCACTTGAGAAATATGAAGATCTGTTTGACCTGTATGAAATGATTTTGAGCAAGGAACATCTCAGTATCTCTGAAGTGGAAGCTGTCGCTTCGGAACTGGGTAATCTTCGTAAATCTTAAGCCAAAAAAGGACCTGTTTCCACATCACCGTGGGAACAGGTCCTTTTTCACATGTTTATATTTCCAGACTATCTTTTAAGGAATACATCCCATCCTTAAGGCAGGTCAACCAAAACAAATTCGGCAGGTTCACTGGCTGTGCTCGTGATTTGCAGATCAAAACTTTTGCGAATTCGTGCAGCATCTCCCGGCTTCAGGTTGAAGTTACCATCCGAACAATGAATCTCCATATGCCCACTGATCAGGAAAAGATGTGTCCGTCGATCTTCGTGTTGTGGGTACATCAACTTCTTCCCGGACTCCAAATGGGACAGGTAACAGGTTACATCCTGGGAAATAGGCAATGCGCCTTCGGTTCCCTCTCCCCCTTGCCCGGATACAATCGGATATAGACGATTTAAATGCTCCTGCGGCTCTATTCTCCGATTCGTATAGGATGGTTTCAGCATACGCTCCGATGGCAAAAACCACATCTGGAGGAAACGTACCGGTTCATCCGCTGACGGATTGGTCTCAGAATGTTCCACTCCCGTACCCGCACTCATCACTTGGACCGTACCCGGTTCAAGCAATTGCTCTGTTCCCATACTATCCGTATGTTTGAGTGTACCTGATATGACATAACTGACAAGTTCAAGATCATGATGTGGATGTTTCTTAAAGCCTTCTTGCGGCATCAGCGTGTTTTCATTATGAGCCAACAGACAGCCAAAATGGGCATTGCTTGGATCATCATAATCCGCAAAGGAAAAGCTGAATTCACTGTGTATCCAACCTCGATCCGACGTGTGCCTTTCTTCCGATGTCACCACTTTAATCATGTTCATCCACCTCCAAGGGTTTAGAGCTGCCACATTACCGCGGCAGTCCGTGCGTGTATATGAATTGTATAGATGAATACCAGTTGGTATGTCATCTTTACCCGGGGTCCGGCAACTCTAATCACGCCCCTTCTTAAGGTTATACGCTATCTTCAAGTGAGTGAAGAATGAACTCACTATCTGCATGACCTACAAGGGTACCCGCATCATTTCGGATGTCCGAAGGGAATACTTCAGCCAATCGCGCAATGGTTCTCTCATTGGAGTAACCAATCTGTTTCAGGATGGATTGGGTAATAAAGGCCCACTCTTCCTCAGAACCATCAAGGACCTTGAAGGTGATTCCCAATCGTTCTTTTTTCAGACCAAAACCGAATACCCCTTTGAATCCACCTTTCGCTACAATGTTATCATCTTCCAGCAGCACTGAATCTACACGCTCCGTGCCACCTACCATCAACGGATGTTCATTCATAGCTGATGTTATGGTCTCTACAGCTGTTCTTGTGGAAGGATCAGCGATAAGATCCGGACAGGCGAGCTTCAGATAAGCGTTCGACAATGCCGACAACGGCAAAGAAAATACCGGAAAGCCGCAGCCATCCGTCCCAAGCTCAATCTCTTTTTCCTCAATACCTGCCAGGTCGGCAAAGGTTTCAAGAATTTCACGTTGTACCGGATGATCCGGTTCAGCGTAACTGCCCAGATCCACCTGCTTCATCTGACTGTACCCCAGAATTCCCAGATGTTTTCCGGAGCAGTTATGCAAGATGCGGCGTTTCTCCCCTTGTCCACGTATCCATTGATTACGGCTTTCTTCATTAAGCGGATAGCTTGGTGCACAGATCAGGCATTCTTCTCCCAATCCGATCTTACCGGATAACTGCTCCAGCACCCGAATGTGTTCCGGTTCCGAACGATGCGAAGAGGACATAATGGCGATCTCCTGTGATGATAGGCCATAGTAACTGGCAATTCCTGCCCGAATACCTGGAATGGCTTGAAAAGGTTTGGCAGATGAACGAGTGAACGCTCTAAAATGAGGGTCACCAGCCGAGTATACGATTCGGCCATACTCATCCGTAATACTTATGTGTCCGTAATGGGCGCATTCCATGACGCCTGCACGGTATTCTTTAATTAACAAGGCACTCTCCATGCGAGTTCTCTCCTTTGTGCTCCCGATTTCATCTCTGCTTTGCGTCACGACGCCGCATGGGATATCTTAAATAGTATAGTACAAAAGCGAGGTTTTTACAGTTTTTTCGACAGGCATTTCGGGTATAGCTTTATCATCTATGTTCATCTACTACAATAACTGAAGGAGAAACTCATTATGCAGCGCAAAACGTATTCATCAGCCTCATTCAGTTCAACTCCCGGCACGTTGTTACGTCCACTCCTCAACTGGGGTTTGGCTGGTCTGGCCCTTAGCGCATCGGTCGTATTCATCTTGGCAGGTCTGGGTGCCTGGTTGGGTGCTGAAGTTATTATTCGTCTGGATGATGAAATTCAACAATTATTTTATCTGAATTCAGATTCACGTCTTCATCTATTCCCTTACACTGCATTCATAACCGCACTGGGCTCATTCAAAATCTCTGCTGTGGCTGCAGGAGGTTTTGCTCTTCTTTTCTTCATTCAACGCAGTCCAAGGTTTGTTATATATGGATATGCGCTCACGGGAAGTTTTGCCATGATGTGGATTCTGAACACGTTATTGAAGGAATTTTTCAGACGAAGCAGACCTGAACTGGATCATCTGCTGGTTGTTCACGGGTACAGCTTTCCCAGCGGACATGCCATGATCTCCATGGGCTTCTACGGCATGCTCTTTGTAATCTGGGCCATTGAACGGCAGCGACATAACACTTCCAGTGTGTGGCTTCCTGTTCTATGTGGCATTAGTTTTATTTTCTTGATTGGCCTCAGCCGGATCATGTTAGGCGTTCATTATCCTACGGATGTATTTACTGGGTTTACTGCTGGATTGGCATGGATCTTCTGCATGGTTAAGGGCATTAAACAAAGCCGCTAAAGAATGAATTCCTCTGATTTCCAGTTCATTCATCCTCATCTTTATTGTTTCACAGGGTTGCACGGGGTTTATATACGAAGTAAGCAAACGCGAACAGACAACATCCTACATCAAGTTTAAAGGAGGCGGTTGTTATGTGGGGCATCATTATCAGCATTGTGATGGCTGTCATCATCGGTTTGATCGGAGATGCACTTGCCGGTCACAACATGCCTGGAGGCATAATCGGTGCAATGATTGCCGGATTTGCCGGAGCCTGGCTGGGAGCACTTTTGCTTGGTAACTGGGGACCAGTTATCGGTAACTTTGCCATTATCCCTGCTATCATTGGTACAGCGCTCTTTGTTTTCTTGCTGGGGCTTGTGTCCAGACTGCTAAGACAGGCTGCCTGATTCGGGCAACAAGGTGTTCGTTGTTTCGTATTTGTTTCTTAATTTGAAGAAGGAGTGATTAGACATGAATAAAGCAGAAGAGCAATATCCTGTACAGACGGGTTCGACTTTCGCAAAAGGTATTTTCATCGGGGGTTTGCTGGGAGCTGCAGCAGCACTACTCTTTGCGCCTAAACCGGGACGTGAATTGCGTGGTGACCTTTCGGAGAAAGTGGGCATCGTTACTGACCGCACCAAAGAAGTGGCAACTGTTGTAGGTGACAAAGCCTCTGAACTGGCTAAAACGGTCTCTTCCAAAACTTCAGACATTGCAAAAACGGTAAATCAAGGCCGCAATGATGTAATGGACTCTGTGAGAAAAGCGTCCGCTGATGTGGCTAACGAAGCATCCCGTGCATCTGATGAAGTGGCTGCCGCTTCCGTTGAAGCGAAGGAAGATGCACGCAAAGAACTTAACTCGACTAGCCTGTAAGGCGATACAGATCGAGTGACCAATAGCCAGCTGCACTCCAGCTGGCTATTTTTTATCCAATGCGAGTTGAGGAGGACGAATAACATGAGTAAAGTTACAATCAACGGTAATACTCCAATTACGGGAGGAACACCGGCACAGCAGTATGATACAAGCGAGCATCCATTTGAATTGCGTCATGAGGTAAAGCGATTGAACACCCGTCTGGACCAGATTGCAGACAGTCTGGAGAGAGCACAGATTAAGGATATTATTGAGAATTACAGCAGTCCTAAAAAGCGGATTATTACCAATTTCACAGCGGGCATGGCACGAGGACTCGGTCTGACTGTGGGTACCTTTGTTGTTCTCGGTTTGCTGGCATTCATTCTCAGCCAATTCGTGAATATGCCGATTGTGGGCCAATATATCGCTGACTTGCTTGGTTATATTGAAGATTACAAAAACTAAGAAACAAAGAAACTAAGAGGACTAACCAACAGTAGGCTTACCCTTACGTTTTTCCGCTGCTCCTTTTTTCTCTGTCTCTTCAGCTGAAGGCTGTGAGGATTTCACTTTGAGCAGATCTCCTGTCCAGCCTTTCATCATCAGCCATACATACATGCTGATCATGCTTAAGATAATAACAACAAGGACCAGTACAACTCCCCATGATTTATCGATAAAGGGCAGGTTCTCAAAATTCATCCCCCATATCGCGCCAGCTGCTGTAGCGGGTATGAACACAGCGGTAACAATGGTCAGTGTTTTCATGATCTCATTGCCACGTACACCGGAGATTGCATTATCAATGGAGATTAATGTATCGATCTCTTTCTCGTAATGACTAAACAATCGTTCCATTCGCTCTACTCGATGTTGGAGCTGTTGGAAGTATCGATTCTCATTTATTTCATCAAGGTAAGCCTCATGTGAAGCGGCCATCAGTTCCGAATAAGGGATGAACAGGTTACTCCAATACAATAATTCAAATCGAGCAGCGAGAATCTGGTCCATCAAGGTGCGAGCATTGCGGGATTCCATCTTCCGTTCCAGATCACGCAGGTTCATCTCAAAATGATCCATTCCCACATGGTAGTAATGCAGTATAGCTCGAAAAAGTACAAACATCCCGTCCCTGGCCTCACTACATTGCTGTAACATATACGCTCGTTCATCCGTCTTCATAATTCCTCGGGTATTGTCATCCATATTTAAAGTAACCAGGTTATTGCGATCGACATAAAAAAACATCTGATTATCTTGGCGTTGGTCATCTCTCTCATTCTTGATCGCATACAACAATGAACCAAATATAACTGGTTCTGTACCATTCACAAAACGCACGGACAGATAATTCGATTCAACTTCCGGAATTTTATGAAGCCAATACTGCATATCCGGAAATGCCTCTGTCAGCTCCTTCACAGCATCCTTCATGCTATCGGTGTCAGGTGCAACCCAATCCCACCATTGCCAATGGTCCGAGCAATTTAACTTGTCACGGCGAGCTTCCAACTTGATATGGTTCACAATCACTTTATCCACTCCTGCACTTATGTTCGTTCATTGCATACCCATCTTTTTTTTGATCCCAAAAAGGACACGTATGCATTTCAGTGCAATGACGTGTCCTTCTTTATGCCGTACTCAACAACATTAGGGTTCCATTTTTCATAACATTGAAGCATTCGACATGATCTGTTTCAATTTCTCTGTAGCACGTTTCTGAATCCGAGATACACTCATCTGTGAAACACCAAGCTTCTGGGCAATTGCCCGCTGAGATTGGCCATCCTGGAATGCTAGAATAAGTACCTGTTGTTCTTGTTCCTTCAATTGTCCCAATGCCTGTTGCAAGTCCATCCGTTTTTCGACCGAATCATAGTCGTTAACATCTGCACTGATCAGTTCACCCAATGTAGCTGCACTGTCATCCTGAGATAAAGGAGAATCCAGTGATACATAGTGATAACATTCCCGACCAGCCAGAACTTCAATCGTTTCTTCTGCAGTCAAATCAAGGTATTCAGCGATTTCATTCACACCGGGTGAGCGCTCCAATTTCACGGTTAACTCATCAATGGCATGTTGCACAAGTGCTCCCTTTTCCTTAATCCTCCGGGGCACCTGAATATACCAGGATTTGTCTCGCAAGTAGTTCTTCATATGACCAATCATGCTCTTCATGGCATAAGGTTCAAACGGAATACCCAAGTTGATATCGTATTGCTTAAGCAAACGAATCAAGGCCATCTGCCCGGTCTGATACAAATCTTCGTATAGATCGGGGCGATTCCGAGCGATTTTACCTGCTGCCATCTTGACCATCGGTTCATATTTACGGATGAGAACTGTTGCAATTTCATTATCTTGGGTCTGCTGGTATTCCCAGATCAAACCTATAGCTTCAGACATGGACTCTGGGGGAGTCACTTTTTCATTCATACTTTCTCCTCACTTCTTGCAAGACGTTTTACGAGTACTACTTTCGTACCTTTGCCCGTCTCACTTTCCACACTGACATCGTCCATCAAGGCTTGCATCAGGTAGAAACCAAGTCCGCCAATCTGTGCTTCTGTCAATTCTTTGTCGTGAAGACCAGCGCGTGACACAGCAGGGTTCATGTTCTCGAAGCTGGCACCTTCGTCCTTGACAGTAATGGACAATGTTTCGCCATCCACTTCGAATACAACTTCAACCATGCCGCCTTCGTGTGAGTAGGCATACAGTACAGAGTTGTTACAGGCCTCGGATACAGCAACTTTCATATCCTCAATGTCTTCATAAGAAAATCCCATTTTGGATGCAACTCCATAGAGATTAAGTCTTACAATATCAACGTAATCAGCTGTCGCCGGTAAATTAAGGGTGACTCTTTGAACTTCTGCATTCATTCCTTTTTCGATCCTTTCCTATTGGGAATTCTTCTGTGTGACAAAGAATTTGGCGATGCCCGTCATGTCAAAAAGTTTCTGGATTTGCGCAGGAACTTCCTGTACTTCAAAGCGAGCTTCCATTCCATGTCTTGCCTTCAGAACAGATAACAGGATACCAATCCCTGTACTATCGATGTACTTCAATTCTTTCATGTTGATTACAAGATCCTGTTCCTTGTTATCCACGAGCGGCTCCATCACCAAGCGGAAGTCAGGAGCAACCGACAAATCCAGTTCGCCAGTCAGATACACCGTGCATACGCCGTCCTGAGTTTCAGTTCTTGCATTGAATTTTTCATTTTTATTTGTATTCATTAGACATCTCTCTCCTGATCAATGGTTTCCTTACCTAATAACCCAACTTCAGCACGAGTGAAACAAAAAGAAGTTTGGCAAATGTTTCAATTGGCCTGATTCATGGCTGAAGGGCCTGGGTCTAGCATTTGTCGTTGTTTCTGAAACTGGGCTATTTTCTGTTTTACATTGCCCATTTTCACCGGTTTACTAATATAATCATCCATACCGGCAGCAATACAGCGCTGCTGAATACCTTCCATCACGTTAGCAGTCATGGCTATAATGATTGGCTGATCAGACTGGGACAGACTCTCTCGAATCCGCCGTGTACATTCCAAACCGTCCATAACAGGCATCTGCAGATCCATAAACACATAGTCATAGGGATAACGGCTGCCGTTTACCATATCAAGTGCGCTCTGCCCATCTTCAGCAATGTCAGAGAGCAACCCAAGCTTACCGAGCATAATCGCCATCAACTTCTGGTTAATAGGATGATCATCCACTATTAATACCGTAGGATATTTATTCTCATTTTTCACATCCGTTGGCTTCTCTTCCCCGTTCCTCTGGACCAGTTCAGTTTCTACATAACGTTTCGCCTGAATTGTAAATACAAACGTCGCTCCCCGTTGCTCTGTTGTATCCAGATAGATCTGTCCACCCATCATTTCAACCAGAGTCTTGCATATTGCCAGTCCTAAGCCAGTTCCACCGTATTTACGTGTCATGGATGTATCCAGCTGGGAAAACGGCTGGAACAGGCGATCAACCTTGTCTGAAGCGATACCTATCCCGGTATCTTTAACAGCAAACTCCAATGCTATTTGTCCGTCTTTTTCTTCATTCACTGACACGATCAGATATACTCCACCCTGGTCAGTAAATTTGATTGCATTGGCAATAAGATTCAAGAGAACCTGACGTAGCCTTGCCATATCTCCATAGATTAATTCAGGGACAGAATCTTCCAGAAAATAATCCAGTTCCAGATTCTTTTTGCCTGCTTCTGCAGCAAACAATCCCAACACTTCCCGAATACAGGAGACAAGTTCAAAAGGATGCTCTTCAAGTTCCATTTTTCCGGATTCCATCTTGGTAAAATCAAGAATGTCATTGATGACCGTAACGAGTGCATCTGCACTGCGACGAACAATGTCTGCATATTCCTTCTGATCTTCCCTCAGTTCAGTCTCCATCAGCAGATCAACCATGCCGATAACTCCGTTCATCGGTGTACGAATCTCATGGCTCATCATTGCCAGAAACTCGGTCTTTGCATTGGCTGCAATTTCTGCTTCTTCTTTAGCCTGAATGAGTTGTTGGTTCATCTTCTCCAGTTCCTGTGTCTTCTGGTGAAGAAGCATGGTCTGTGTCTTCAAACGTTTATTGGTGATAAACATCTCCACAAAGCCCTCGATTTTGGATTTCAAAATCTGAGGAATAAATGGCTTAACCATGTAATCAATGGCCCCGGCTGAATATCCGGCAAACAAGTGCTCCGCTTCTCTGCTGTTCGCAGAGATGAATATAATCGGCACATCCTTGGACTTGTCCCGTGCCTTAATTAACTTTGCTGTCTCAATTCCGTCCATTCCAGGCATCTGCACATCGAGAACGATAACCGCAAATTCGTCTTTTAGCAGACAGCGGAGTGCCTCTTCTCCGGAAGTTGCCTTAACGAGTTTATATTGTTCCGATTCCAGAACCGCTTCAAGAGCAAGCAAGTTCTCAGGGCGGTCATCTACCAATAATATGTGGATTGGTTCATTGAGCCCCATGGCTAACCCTAACCCCCTATTTGATCTTCCGGTATATTTTTTCGGTCCGGTCTAACGGCTCATAGGTATCACTGAACTCTGTAAAATGTATCGATTCTTTCGACCCCAGAACCAGAATACCAAAGTGGCTCAAGCTCTCATGAAACAGCCCATGCACATGGTTCCGCAGTTCATCATTAAAATAAATCATGACATTACGGCAAAAGATAACATTAAACTCGTTAAATGACCGGTCTGTTGCCAGGTTGTGCTCGGCGAAAATGATGTTCTTCCTTAGGAAAGGATGAAATATCACCGAATTGTATTTCGCTGTATAGTACTCGGAGAAGGCTCTGGTACCCCCTGCCTCCAAATAATTTGTAGTAAATAGTTTCATTTTCTCAATACCGTATACGCCTTCTTTGGCCTGTTGCAAAGAACGATCATTCATATCCGTTGCGTAGATTCTTGCCTTGTCATACAGTCCTTCCTCATGCAACATGATTGCCATGGAATAAACTTCCTCTCCCGTAGAGCATCCCGCATGCCATATTCGGATATACGGGTAGGTTCTCAGGATAGGAATAATCTGTTCCCGAAACATTCGGAAAAGCGAAGGATCTCGAAACATTTCCGTTACAGGGATGGATAAGTTCTGTACAAAACGGTCAAACGCGGAACGGTCATGAAGAACACGTTCCTGCAAGCCGGATATGCTTTTAACACCTTCAGCATGTGCATGATGCCAGATTCTTCGTTTCAGGGATGGCAGTGCATAGTTTCTAAAATCATATCCATATAAACGGTGCATGCCTTCCAACAGCAACTCAATCTCGATCAGCTCGCGTTCTTCATCTTGCGGCATACGGACCAAATCTGCCCCCGTCTCGGTAGGTTCCCACGGTGTCATAAGTTCTCTCCACTTCTTCATTTGTTACTTGCGTATTCGTCGTATTGTCTTTCATTACCCAAACAATGAGCATACGAATAATGAACTTACGAATACAGCCATACGCGCATTAGGGATAACAATTGATCGGTCTGGATCGGTTTTTTCACATAATCAGATGCTCCGGCCTCAATACATTTACCGCGATCCTCTTTCATCGCTTTGGCCGTGAGCGCAATAATCGGCAACTTTTCAAACTGCGGGATCTGTCTGATTCGTGTCATTGCTTCATAACCGTCCATTTCTGGCATCATCATATCCATCAGTACCAGATCAAATTCAGGATTTTTGTCCAAAATTTCCAAAGCCTCTCGGCCGTTTTCAGCAAACGTCACATCCATCCGATAGCCTTCAAGGACACTTGAAAGGGCAAATACGTTACGAATATCGTCATCTACAAGCAATATTTTCTTGCCTTCAAACAACGTTTCTTTGTTGTGTAGTTTCTGTAAGATTCGACGCTTGTCTTCCGGCAAATTGGCTTCTACCCGATGCAGGAACAAAGTGGTCTCATCCAGCAGACGTTCCGGTGACTTCACATCCTTGATAATGATGGATTCCGCATATTTGCGCAGCTTCATTTCTTCTTTGGAATCCAGTTCTTTGCCTGTATAAATTATAATCGGCAGATCGTTCAGATATTCATCATCGCGAATCTGGTCGAGCAACTCAAACCCGGTCATATCCGTTAACATCAGATCCAGTACCATACAGTCATAACGTTGGCTGTGTAATTCATTCAAAGCCTCACTACCTGTCGATACAGCGGTGATTGCAACATCATCATGACCAATCAATTCAATAATGGCTTTACGCTGAATCTCATCATCTTCGACGATCAACAGTCGTTTCAATTGATTCTCGGTATATGATTTGATATGCGAGAATGCTTTATCCAGTGAATCCTTGCTCGAAGGTTTTTTCAGATACGCAATGGCACCCATCATCAGCCCTTGCTTCATATCATCAATGACTGAAATCACATGTACCGGAATGTGACGTGTTGCCGAACTGCTCTTCAGCTCGCCCAGAATGGTCCAACCATCCATCACCGGCAGTTGAATATCCAGGATAATGGCATCCGGCAGATATTCACGTGCCATTTCAAGTCCTTTATCACCTTGAAGGGCAACAAGTGCTTTGAATCCTCTTCCTCTCGCCATATCCATCAAAATATGTGCAAAGTTCACATCATCCTCAATGATGAGGAGAATTTTGTCGCCTTCCATGATATTCTCCCGATCATCTTCGATCTGCGTGACATCTGGAGTATGGGAAGGAGACAGATCTTTACCCACGCTACGCTCCGGATCAGGAGAGAGAATGGACTGATGACTTGAAAGCATGGTCCGTGTTTCGATGGACTGTTCATAAAGATCCTCTGAGGATACAGCCGCTTCTCTTGAAGCACCTTCCTCCGCCAGCGCTTCCTCTTCATGATTATCCGGCAGGTACAAGGTAAAGCAGCTACCTTCCCCTTCGGATGATTCCACCTGTATTGCGCCACCAAGCAAACGTGCCAGCTCCCTGCTAATGGACAATCCCAGGCCAGTTCCGCCGTATTTCCGACTTGTTGTGCCATCTACTTGCTGGAACGCTTCAAAGATCAGATCTGTTTTATCCGATGGAATACCAATGCCCGTGTCTTTTACACTAAATCCGAGATATTCCTGATTGGTGTTCATATAACCCGGAAGTTCTTCCGGTTTCATCCGTCGTCCAATCAGACTAACCGAACCCCGATTGGTAAACTTAAAGGCGTTCGACAACAAATTCCGTAAAATCTGTTTGACGCGATGACTGTCGGTGTATACCCATTCCGGCAGATTGCTGTCGAAATCGATATTCAAGCTAAGTTCCTTTTTATTCGCCATCGGTCCAAAGTTCTGCTGAACAAAGCTGGTCAGCTCTTCCATTCGAACTGTCTCATAATTGATATCCATCTTACCTGCGTCCACCTTGGACAGATCCAGAATCTCATCAATCATCTTCAGCAGATCCGCGCCCGACATGTAGATGGTTTGCGCATATTCCTGCTGTTTGTCAGTCAGATTTCCACCTTTGTTCTCCGACAATAACTGGGACAAAATGAGCAAACTGTTCAATGGTGTACGGAGTTCATGTGACATATTCGCTAAAAATTCGGACTTGTACTTGCTTGTCATCGACAGCTGTGTAGCTTGCTGTTCCAACTGTGTCTTTGTTTTCTCAATTTCGTCATTCTTCTCTTCGACTTCACGCACCTGCTCTTCAAGCGCACGCGTCTTGGCCATGAGCTCCGTATTGAAATGCTCCAGTTCTTCCTGCTGACGCTGCAGCAATTCCTCGGAACGTTTAAGCGCTTCTGTCTGCTCCTCCAGATTCTCATTGGAACGACGGAGTTCTTCTTGCTGTGTCTGCAATTCTTCCGATTGAACCTGCAGTTCCTCAGTCAGTGCCTGAGATTCACGCAGCAGCTCCTCCACACGCAGACGACGTCGAACGTTGTTCAAAATTACGCCCAGGTTCATAATCAGTTGTGTGAACAACTGCTTGTGAAGTTCGTTGAACCCTTCAAAGGAAGCCACTTCAACTACACCAATCAGTTCATCTTCAAACACGACAGGATAGATCATGATACCCGCAGCACGTGTTGAGCCTGAAGCTGAACCAATATGCACGTAATCTTCAGGCGTATTTTCCAGAATAATCGGTGTCATATCCAGCGCGGCTTGACCAATCAGGCCTTCACCGATGCGATACATTTCTTTACCAACATCTTCGTTCTCTTCAAATGCGTATGCACCGTAGCGTCTCAGTTCGTCGGGATGTTTCTCCTCATCAATCAGATAGACGACACCCAACTGAGCGCCAAGCACAGGTGTGAATTCACTGATAAACATCTGTGATATTTGGCGAATGGAGCCAATCCCCCGAAGCAGCTCCGGGACTCTTGCAATATTCGAACTCATCCAGTTTTGATCCTGCTGAGCCTGTACATAAGCCCTCTCGATCTCCAGTTTTTCTTCCAGATCACTGGATACATCTTTGAACACACTGGCAATCTGACCAATCTCATCGGTTGATTTGACCTGTATGCGCCGAATGGTTCGGTAACGCCCTTTACCAAAGCTGGTAATCATCATAGATACAGTGTTCAGACCCCGTGTAATACTCGGCAGCACCCACATAATGACACCCAATGCAAGCAACAACCCCGCAATCATGATACTTATCGTGATCTGTACGGCTCTCGTATACGCTGCGTTAGCGTTCTTGATCTCAGCATCAATCTCTTGGTCCTGATAACGGGAGAGAGCATTCAAACTATCCACAGCTTCTTTTTGCACCGCGAGTCCTGTTGAATTGCGGTAGTTATTCGCATCTTCTACCCTGCTTTGGGACATCAGGTTGATCTGTCTCGTTGCATAAGAAGTATAAGCGGTCCACGCCGTATTCACACGATCCACCAATTGATGTTCAGGTGCACTGTCTGCTCGGTTTCTCACTTCTGCGAGGTAGCCATCCCCCCGATCCTTCATCTCCTTCAGGTCACCTTCAGCAGCACTGATCGAATTGTTCGGATTTAATAACAAGTTAGCCAGCACTTTGGCAATATCGTTAACTTCTCCACGTGCAGCAGAAGTGAACCTTACTTTGAGATAACGTTCCTGATACATCTGATCAATCTGTTGATTACTGCTGTTTAGCCGTTCATAACTCACAAATGTGAGCACGATCAAAATAGCCATCAGAGCGGTAAAACCAATCAGTAGTTTATTCCTGATCTTCATTCATCCCCCGCCCCTTTATCCAGAGTAATCCAGACCAGACATTTATCATCATCCCGCTCCTGGGGAATTTCGTCGTCAAAAAACATGGCCTGCATGGCAGCTTCATTCCACTGATGCGAGCCGGTCAGTTTTTCGATCAGGAATTCATGTTGTTCCTCCTGCCCGCCCTGAACAGCTTCCAATAATCCATCCGTATAGAGTGCAATATGCCCGTCACCCTCATAATGGATCGTTTGTGGTTCAATATCCATCTTGTCAAATAAACCGACAGGACAGCAGACGCTGTCAAATGTGGTCACACTGCCGTCGTTTCGGAAAAATAAAGCAGGTGGATGCCCTGCGTTAACATAATCAATGCGCTTCATCCGTGTATCAACGACCAGATAAATTGCCGTAAAATAATACTGCACCAATTGTTTCTCCAGATGGAGCTGGTTAAAACGACGGTTCAACTCCTGAATGACCTTCTCTGGATCCACATAAGTGGTAACCGTATCTTTCAACACGGAAGCGATAAACATCGTAAACAGGGATGAAGATATCCCATGTCCCATCATGTCGAGCAGCAGTACTCCGTAACGGCCTTCCCCAAGGGGGTACCAAGAATACAGATCACCCGCAAGCTCAAAGGATGGTTTATAGATGGCATGCACTTGGAACAACGGGTCCCTAATTGCCGGACTTAAAACAGCATTTTGGACCATTGCTGCCAACTTGAGCTCATCCTGAATACGTTGATCACGCTCTTTATGCCAATCCTTCTCCTGTTTCAAACGAAGTGCGAGTCGAATTCTGGCCATCAGTTCGACTTTATTAATCGGTTTGGTCACATAGTCAGATGCACCAGCATCCAATGCTTCGGCAAGTTTCTTAGAATCTCCGATGGCAGTCACCATAATAATCGGTATATCCTTCAGGTTCTCAAATTTCTGCACAATACTGCAGGCTTCGATACCGTCCATCTCGGGCATCATCATATCTAGCAAAATCAGGTCAATATCCGACGGTTTTGGACGAAGTTCGTTGCTTTCCTCTCCAATTCCCAACACTTCAAACATTTCCATGGCGGAACTCGCCGTTACAATGTCACGATAGTTCTCTTTTTTCAGAATTTCTCGAATGATAATGACATTCGTCGGATTGTCGTCAACAATAAGTATTCTCATTGATATCTCCTTATCTGTGGCGTCCGGGTTTGTCGATTCTTATTAAGGTAAAACGAACGTTGATTATACAAATTTTGCATACAAAACGGCAGTAGACATAATAATTCCTAGTATAACTATAATCGTAAAAACAAAAAAACTCTATCAGTAAATGGCACCATCGCAGGGGAAATAGCCCGCTTGTTACCCTGTTTTTGCAGCGTTCTGATCCCGCTTCCAAACTTGCAAAAACATAGATAAGGAATGGGGAAAGCCCCATTCCTTATCTATGTTTTTGATTAAGCATTTTACTTAAGTGATACAGAAGCTTGTCTTGTTCAGCAAACTTCCATTTGCACTGTTATATGGATCAATCTTTCTTTTTGGCAATTACGAGTACTTTACCTTTGTCTAACTCACTCTCGTAGAAGTCAGCTTCGGCTTCGGTAAAGCCCATCGAAACAATTTTGGCCCGGAGTTCATCACCACGTGAGCGGAACAGATTCGCCAAGGAATCAAATACGCCTTCTTCCTTTATGCCAATTTCTTTGGCATCTGCTGTATCAGCAATGCGATCTGTACGATCCTTCTCATGGGCGAGAACAAAGATTTGATCAGCAAGGTATCCGGTAATCTGCAATTCTTTCACCGCTTCTACCGCCTGGACTCCGTTTTCTACCACTTTTGCATAAGCTTGCTCATTGGTTGAATTCATCGTTTCCACTCTCCTCTGATTTAATCTTCTGTATCGAGCTACTTAATATATAACCATACTATATGGGGTTGAAACGATTCGGTAATAACCAATCCTAGGAAACTGTGTCATCAAAAAGATCAATGCCTTCAATCTGATGAGAACCTGACTTCATATATACCTTTAGAGCCTGGTCTCCACGGAGAAACACTTCTCCGTCCTCTGCCACATAATACGGTTTCCCTAGAGCATGATGGATCGCTTCAATATTCATCTCAATTCTCTTTCCGTTTAACATGATGTGATTCTCAGATGCATCGATATGCACATATTGAATGACATCCGTATCTTCACACAAGCCAACCTTCACATCATGAAAGTGATATTCAGGACACCCCAGATAAGGATCTTCCTGTTTATGCCCCGGCTGGCCCTTCTTGGCCAACATATTATCCATGGTGTCATCCAGAGAAATGCCATTCAGAGTCCGAAAATGCTGGAAAGTCTCGGATCGATCAACAGCCAGAGTTACCTCTGACGCCTTCTCTTCCATTGCCGTCCATTGCATATCGTGAGCAGCGGGTACCGCTGCCGGTTGAACGGAAAAGGGAGAAATTACGCTAAACATCACAAGCAGTAGTTTCATCATGATTCTCACCCTTTCATCAGGTTCATCACCGCTCTGAAGGCTTCTTCATGGGTTACAAAGCGGTCATGTTACTTGCGCATCCGTTGCCATACATTCGCTGCAACATCAACATACTTCATCCAGTTTTTCCCGCCCTTAGCTTCACCATTATATGTAGCTTCATAGGATTGTAGTGTACGATCCGTTGATGTAGCAGGCGGTGCAGTTACATGAACCGCTTCAGCATGCTTCGTCTGTTCAGCGTTGTTACGTTTGGTCTGAAATTTCGCCATCAGCGTTGTGGAGACTTGTTTGGCTGCTGCCGTCACTTCATTCAACACTTCTCCCAGATTCTCAACAGATTCCATAACAGGATCAATTTTTTTCATTTTGTGCTGTACATCCACCGTAATATCATTGGCATGCCTTACCGTCTGCTTCACTTCATAACTAAGTTCATCAATGGTTTTCTGTACCTCCTGCAATGTCTGTGAGACATTGTCCAAAGAACCCTGAGCGGATTTCAAGGTACGAATTAAAAAGAAAACCAGTACTGCAAATGCCACTGCAATCAGGGCCACGCTAATTTGATAGATCATAGAAGAACCTCACTTTCCATATGTGCATCAGTTTGTTATTGCTATAGTTACCCGGCGATTTCCCGGACGAAACAAAATTATATATCCCTTCATATATGCCTTCGCTTGGAAAAAAAACCAATGTTTCAAGCGGTTAGCACTCGGTTAAAGTTAGACTACACAAGGCGGTGAGGTGAACACAACTCACTCCACAATCAAGTAAACGAAAGGATGAATACTTATGTTGAAATGGTCTGTATTATTTCTAATTATTGCACTGGTAGCAGGTATTTTTGGATTCTTCGGTATTGTTGAAGCAGCTGCTTCAATCGCGAAAGTACTCTTCTTCATCTTTGTTGTACTGTTCGTAATCTCCCTGATTACGGGACGCAGCCGAATGCGATAACCTCAGGCTCTGATATGACTGAGCAATATTAACGAATACATACAAAAGCCGATCGTGCTACCCAGCCGATTGGCTTTTGTGCGTTTAGGCATAGGTCAACTTTTCTATATTATGTATTGCACTCCTTCCTGCTTTATTCCAAGCTGCTCTCCCATGAATTTAAAAAAAACAGGACCTTTTTGAGATAGCCAACCCGGTTTTATCCCACCGAAGTATGATATTTACAGGCTTGCTATATACCCACATATGATCCAGTTGACACTGGAGAATGCAAGAAAATATTGTTATAATTTGTGATTCATAAGGTAGCTTGCTTGGTTACTTTTAACACAGGACAACAAATTACATAACAAACCGAGGAGGAAAAAAAATGAAAAAAATCGTAAGTTTCGCCGCTGCTTTAACGTTGATGGGTTCGATGGCTGCCGCTGCAGGTGCTGAGGAAGCAGTTACTGGAACGGTAACTCCGGAAAAAGGAACAGAGGCTACAACAACGACAACAACAACTCCTGCTGTTGAAGTGAACAAACCTGCTGTAGAAACAGTAGAAGGTACTACTGAGACAGTAACCGGTGCTACCTACAGCACTAATGGTAATAACCCTTCTCCTACAACAGATAAGTTATTCGACGAACCAGTTGTAAAACCAGGCGATGAAGTACTGGCACCTACAATGTTGCTGAACCTTCTGGAGCGCACTTGGTTCTATGATGCACCTAACGGTAAACCAATCGGTGCATTAGGCTCCCAAGTCATCGATACAACAGGTGAAGTGGTTGACGGATTCGACGGTGGCGAGTGGGTGCAAGTGTACACTTGGAAAGGCAAAGCGTGGATCCACGTTGCCATTCAGTAACATCGTATAATCGTTCTAACGATAAGTAAAGAGGACAGCACGCACAATCGCGGCTGTCCTCTTTTGATTTTCCAAGATGTTCACGCCCTGTTCAAGTGTTCCCTATGACTTCTTCTGTCTTCGGTTCCACATGTACATGTACATGCATTATATTATGCGATCGCTTCAAACGCTCTTCCACTCGGTCACAGATCTGATGGCCTTCAATCAAGCTTAAACTTCCGTCCACTTCAATGACCACATCCACAAGTACATGACTGCCATGCACACGTGCCTTCACATCCTTGATCATCTCAACACCTGGAACGCGTGCTACTGAGGATCTGAGATCCGTCAGTTCCTTCTGGTCAAATCCATCGGTAAGACGATGTGTAGAATCCCGAAAAATCTCCCAAGCCGTTTTGCAGATCAACAGACCTACAGCAATGGCAGCTACTTTATCCAGCCATGGAAGTCCAAACTGCGCGCCTATAATTCCAACTGCAGCGCCTATGCTGACCCAGGCATCCGAACGATTATCTTTCGCCGCTGCCATCAGAGCCTGACTATTAATTTGTTTAGCCAGACGGTGATTGTAACGATATACGCCTAACATCACCACAGCACAGACTACAGCCACCGCTGCCGCCCACAGGTTGGGAGCCACAAAGGCTCCTTCATACCAGGAGCGAACGGCTTCAACCAATACTTGCAGCCCAACCATAGCCATAATAAATGAAGCCACCAAGGCAGCAACCGTCTCCGCTCTAAAATGACCATAGGCATGATCCGAATCAGGTGGTTTCTGGGAGATTCGAAGCCCAATCAATACAGCAACGGATGCCACAATATCCGTAAGGTTATTGAAACCATCAGCCAGCAAGGCACTGGAAGCAAATAAATATCCACAGATCAGCTTAAAGGCGGATAAGACGAGATAGGCTACGATACTAACCCAAGCCCCTCGCTCCCCTTTTCGAATTTCTTCATAAGCGTTCAAACCGGGCGACACCCCTTTAACGTTTCGTATTACGGTTTTTCCATGTTACCAAATGCGGAGCGTGTGGGTCTACAGAAACAGTGTTGCCAGGCTGCATTGCTGTAGGCAAGCCGAAACAAAGTTGCCAGACGGCAGGGCTGTAGTTAATGAGAAAAAATGTTGGCCTGGGTAAAACCAAAGGTTTTGAGCATTTTATCAGGTTGCCCTTGTGGGGCTTTTATAAAACGTATAAAATAGGTACATCCCGTCCAATCTGGACGGCTCACTGTAAGACCGGGAGGGAAATAACGATGAGCGAAAATAACGAACCGAAAAAGGTCAGTTTGCAGGATGCTATACGCCAAAAGCTGGCGCAAAAGAAAGAACAAGCAAATTCCGGTAACCAATCCAGCGCCTACTTTGAAGGCGGACCTAAAGCGATGAAGAGTCAAAACAACAAGAAGCCTAACAACCAACGTCGCCGTACTGGTGGATCTTAGGTCTTAAAGCCGCAGAGAAACCCATTGAATTACAAAAAGAACCGCAAGCCCTCTTCACAGAGGCTTGCGGTTCTTTGGTGTTCCTATAATAATGTGCAGTAGATGATGCTTGGTTTAAGCTTCTACCGGATACATTTTATTGCGCAGTTCTTTGATTTCATCACTTTCCAGATATTCGTCATAGCTCATTTGGCGATCAATGATGCCATTCGGCGTAATTTCGATAATCCGGTTAGCAATGGTTTGAATGAACTGATGGTCATGGGATGTGAACAGCATGGTGCCGTCAAAATCAATCATACCATTGTTCAGCGCTGTAATGGATTCGAGATCCAAGTGGTTCGTAGGCTCATCCAGAATCAATGCGTTAGCACCAGTCTGCATCATTTTCGCCAGCATACAGCGAACTTTCTCGCCCCCGGAGAGTACACTTGCCTTTTTCAAGGATTCCTCGCCTGAGAACAACATACGTCCCAAGAATCCACGCAGATACGTTTCATCCTGATCTTTGGAATATTGACGGAGCCAATCCACAAGAGTCATGTCTACACCGTCAAAATATTTGGAGTTGTCTTTCGGGAAATAAGCTTGAGTTGTAGTTACACCCCAAGTGTATTCGCCGCTATCCAATTCCGTTTCACCCATAAGAATATCAAACAAGAGTGACTTGGCGTTCCCGTTCGGGCCAACAAATGCGATTTTATCCCCTTTGTTCACGACAAAGCTGATATCATTCAGCATTTTCACACCATCAATGGATTTGCTGATGCGATCTACGGTCAACAATTGTTTACCGGCTTCACGCTCAGGTTTGAAGTTGATAAACGGATATTTACGGTTCGATGGACGAAGGTCATCCAGCGTGATTTTGTCGAGTTGTTTCTTCCGGGAAGTCGCCTGTTTCGATTTCGAGGCATTCGCCGAGAAACGTTGAATAAAGGCTTGAAGCTCTTTAATCTTCTCTTCTTTTTTCTTGTTGGCATCACGTTGTAACGCAAGTGCCAATTGGCTGGACTCGTACCAGAAGTCATAGTTACCTACGTACAACTGGATTTTACCAAAGTCGATATCCGCAATGTGCGTACATACTTTGTTCAGGAAGTGACGGTCATGGGATACCACAATAACAGTACCTTCATAGTCCATCAAGAAGTTCTCAAGCCATTGAATGGATTCGAGATCCAAGTGGTTGGTAGGCTCATCGAGCAACAGGTTGTTTGGACGACCAAACAATGCTTGTGCAAGCAGGACACGAACTTTTTCGTTACCACTTAGTTCATTCATTTTCTTATCGTGCATGTCACGGTCGATACCCAGACCGATCAGGAGTGCCGCTGCATCCGGCTCAGCATCCCAGCCATTAAGCTCCGCAAATTCACCTTCAAGCTCACCTGCACGCAGGCCGTCTTCTTCAGTGAAGTCCGCTTTGGCATACAGCGTATCTTTTTCTTTCATAATGGCATAGAGACGACTATGACCCATAATTACCGTTTCGAGAACCGGATACTCATCATATTCAAAGTGGTTTTGCTTCAAAACGGCCATACGTTCGCCCGGGGTGATGTGCACCTCTCCCGAGTTTGATTCAATTTCACCGGACAAAATTTTCAAGAATGTTGATTTACCGGCTCCATTGGCGCCGATGAGGCCGTAACAGTTTCCTGGTGTGAATTTGATATTTACATCTTCAAAAAGTGCACGTTTTCCGTAGCGGAGCGTGATGCCGCTTGTACTGATCATTAAGCATACCATCCTTTATTGGTTAATCTGCATACTGCATGAATAGCAAGTTGCGTAAATCATGGATTCAATATCCCGATGCCTATTCTGGCACCATATTATAACACAAAAAAGCGGCAAATTCGAAAATTGGCCGCTTTTTACTTATTAAAGATTTGGTAAATGTACTGTTCATGCAGGCATATCCCTACATTAACATATTTGGCTCGCTTTTGTTAGTCCTGTTTGCTTTTCTCGTGGTGAATGCGGAGCGTCTCGCCATGACCAAGCACCCTAATCCGCTCTTTACCAATGCCTAATCGTTCACGTTCAACTTCCAGCCGATCCAGTGCTTCCTTGGGCGTATCATCCGCCAGCTTGAATGTGCCGTAATGCATTGGCACCATGAGCTGGGAGCCGGATTCAACGAACCCCTGCAGTGCTTCTTCAGGTGTCACATGCTGAGAAGTCATGAACCACTCCGGATCGTAGGCACCGATAGGCATCAGGGTAACACCAATGTCAAAGCGTTCTCCAATCGTTTTGAATCCCTGGAAGTAACCTGTATCACCCACAAAATACAACACAGGCGGACCGCCTGATGTTTTGGATGTTTCGTTCTTCCCTAATTCCGTGGATGACTCATCCTGATTGCTCGTTGTTGCAGCACTCTCCGCTGCTGAAGGCGTCGCCACATGGTTCTGCTCCAACACATAACCGCCCCAGTGGGACGTGTTGGTATCAAACAACGTTCGGCGCGTCCAGTGCTGTGCAGGGACAAAAGTTATTTTGACTCCGCCAAGTGTCATATGATCCCACCATTTCATCTCCTGGCATCGATGGAACCCTTTGCGAATCATCTTGCGCTTCAGACCATCGGGTACGATCAGCAACGTCTTGGCTGTAATCAGCTTGCGCAAGGAAGCCAGATGCAGATGATCATAGTGGGAATGGGATATCAGAATGACATCCAACGGTGGAATGTCCTGAATCGGAATGCCGGGGGCACCGAGCCTTCGTTGAAATCCCATTTTTTCGGCCCACACCGGGTCAGTCACGATGTTCAGTCCATAATATTGAATGAAAAACGTGGAGTGACCAATCCAGGTAATACTTGTGTCATCCCGGTTGGCATGCAGATAATCCAGTTCAGGCGGGTGTTTGGGCACGGTGTAGGAGTAGTCCTTCACTTTATTGCGCCGCTGCTCCCTCCATTGTTTGAATTCCTTCAGCGTTTTGTCCGTACTTACATTATCGATATTGTTATAACGGATTTTCGGCATGAAAGGGCCCTCCTCCCTTCCTCATTTCTTAACAAGAGATTACCCCAAACGGGAATGGACGCACCAACCAATCAATCCTTTGGGTTCTTACATACGGCCAGATATACAAACAGAAAGACGATAGCAGCCGCAATGATCAGTGGAGGGGCGTACATAATGGTGAATGTCTCAAAAAAGCTTAATCCGGTTATACCGGGTATCCCCGTGACTCCCTCGGTAGATATTGGATTCAGCAAGGGAGTCATGAGTAAGAACATGTTTGGGTGCATGAACAGACTCATCCTTTCTTTTTACCAGAATTACCGCGCACATAATTGGCATCAAACAGGAACAGCTTCATAATCAGCACAAGCGAAGGAATGAGCACGAGTAGCCCCAGGCTAAACGCTGTAATGAGCGCAATCCCCATCGTCCGATTTGTAAAGCTGTCGTAAATATTAATGTAAGGATACAGAATGTACGGAAGGTGGGATCGCCCGTAACCATACCAGGCAAAGGCAAACTGAAGCATGACAGCGACAAAGCACCAACCTAGATATTTACTTTTCCACACCAGCGACACGGCAATGACAAAACAAATAAACGAAGCGATGAACATCCACGAAATATTCACCATCTGCTCAAAGTGTTCGGGATTCTGTTTGTTAATCTGCAGAAAAGCCAGAAAGCTCGCAAAAATGGTAGGTAAACTCCAGAGCAGCGCGTACTCTCGAAGCACCTCATATGCCGGCTCATCCCCTGCCCGTTTTGCATAATAGGATAGAAACATCGCCGAGATGTAGAGCACACTAACCAGCGCAAGCAAAACAACCGACCAGGTATAGGGATTCGTCAAAAATTCACGCCAGCGAAAAAACACCTGATCGCCCACCTGCTCAATAATCCCACCTTCGGATATCGCCAAAATGGTTGAAAATACGGCCGGAATCAGCAACCCCGTCGCTCCATACAATGCCATGTAGATCCGGCTGTTCTGCCCATGGTTGCCATAGGTATTGTAGGCGTAATACACGCCCCGGATCGCAAGCAGTACAATGGCCAGGGAACCTGGCACCAGCAAGGCAGTCCCGTAATAGAAAGCACTGTCCGGATAAAACCCAACCAATCCAACCACAAAAAAGATCAGAAACACATTCGTCACTTCCCACACGGGAGACAGGTAGCGCTGAATGATGTTATGAATTTTGTTCTCGTGACCGGTCAAGATGCTGTAAAAGCTGAAGAATCCGGCGCCAAAATCAATCGAAGCAACGATCAGGTAACCGAACAAAAACGTCCACAATATTGCGATGCCTGCAATTTCGAAACTCAATGCACGATCCCTCCTTCAAGCCCCAGAGACTCCAGTTCCTTCTCAGCTTCCTTGTTGCGGAACAGTTTGCTGAGTACCCGAATGCACGAGAAACACAGGATCAGATACAGCAAGATGAACAACACTAACATCCAGCCTACTGAAGTTGACGTCGTGGCTGCTTCCGCCACCTTCATATACCCGCGTAAGATCCAAGGCTGCCTGCCAACTTCAGCGAACATCCACCCCAGCTCGATCGCAATCATGGCCAGAGGCCCCAGCAAAACAATGCCGAGCAACAGCCATTTGGGATATGGTTTGCGCCCGGGCAACCAGCGCCGCAGAACATATAACACAGGAATCATCAGGATGATTACTCCCGTTGTGACCTTCAGGTCGAACATATAATGAATGGACAGCGGTGGCCTCAGATCCGCAGGAAACTCTTCGAGCCCTTTTACTTCCGTATCTGGACGATTACCCGCCAAAATGCTAAGAGCATAGGGAATCTCAATGGCGTATTTCACCTCATTGTTCTCATCCAAAATACCCCCATAGACGAGCGGTGCCTCTTTCATCGTCTTGAAATGCCATTCTGCGGCAGCCAGCTTTTCCGGCTGATATTTCGCCAGAAATTTACCAGAGGAATCGCCGATCATGACGGTACTGATGGCAAATACAAGCGCAGATACCGTCGTGAGTTTCAGTGCTTTTTTGTAATACACATGATCCCGTCCCCGAAGCAAACTGAAGGCTGCGATCCCTGCCAGAATACCTGCACTCAAGGTGTAGGATGAGGCGAGTACATGGGACACTTTGGTTGGCGTTGCCGGATTCAACATGGCAGCAATCGGATGAATGTCCTTCATGATGCCATTAATCAGGGTGAATCCCTGAGGCTGGTTCATGAAGGAGTTGACCGTCGTAATGAAAATCGCAGATGCAGATGAGCCGAGAGCTACCGGAATCAACAGCAGCATATGCGTATATTTCTTTTTGAAACGATCCCACGTATAGAGGTAAATCCCAAGAAAGATCGCCTCTATAAAAAAGGCAAACGTCTCCATGAACAGCGGCAGGGCGATTGCCTGGCCCGCTACCCGCATAAACATCGGCCACAGCAGACTGAGCTGTAATCCGATCGAGGTGCCTGTAACGACGCCAACGGCAACGGTGATGACAAAACCTCGCGCCCACCGGCGTGCCAGCAAGGTGTAATGCATATCATTGGTTCGGAGTCCTCGCCACTCGGCCAAGGCAATCATAAGTGGAACACCTACACCAATAGAGGCAAAAATAATGTGCACAAACAAGGTAAGGCCGGTTAGTATCCGGCTGAGCAAAACAGGGTCCAGGGATGACATGGTTACACTCCTCTTTCACATAATCGTTATGTACCACAGCAGTTACTCTGCTTGAACGTGTATCTCAATAACTCATGATTCGGATGATGCTCTTCACAACGGCATACAGCACAACCACAGCTGCAACCAGACAGACGATGATGAGTGTTTTCTCTTGTTTACGGAACATATACCTGCCGTCCTCCTTTTGCATGGGATGCAAATTATGGCTCTATAGACAGTTTGCAAAAGAAGTTGTTTTTTTATCCGGGGAAATTGAAAAACAAAAAAAGCCTTTCCCCTCATCACGCTCACGCGCTGAAGGGCAAAGGCTCTATCCGTAGGTCTCATACATAATTATTATTCATATAAAAGTGAAACACATTTCTTCATCCATCCTTAAATCTACACCAATACGTCCTGCTTGGGCAGTCGAACCTTGAACGTACTTCCTTTGCCCGGTGCAGATATAAAGGTCAACGTACCCTTGTGATCCTCTACAATTTTACGGGAAATGTACAACCCGATTCCTGTTCCACCAATCTGCCGATGATCCGAATTATCGACTCGATAGAATTTGTTGAACAGCATGTCCTTCTCTTGCTCCGCAATACCTATTCCGTAGTCACGCACATCAAGACATAACCATTCCTCTTCTTCCCATAACGTAACATCGATACGATCGGCTCCCGGCGAATACTTGACTGCATTGCCCACCAGATTATGCAGAACCTGAACCATCCTGTTCTGGTCAGCATAAGCAAAAAAGTCTCCATTAAACGTATGCACGTAGATACGTTGGGCAGACTTCATATTCCACTGTTCCGCAACCCCTTCTACCAACTCAACCAGCGGCACATACGTCATGTGGTAAGTCATACCTTCGTTGTCGAGGCGCTGAATATCGAGTACATCATCGAGCAAACTGCTCAGCCGCTTGCCCTCCGAAGAGATGGTCTGCATGAATTCCCGCTGCTGAGCTGCCGGAAGATCATACATCATCATTAATTCCACATATCCCATAATGGTGGCTACAGGCGTTCGAAGCTCATGAGATACCACACTGATCAGCTCATTTTTCATCCGATCCAGCCGTTCTTCTCCTGTCCGGTCACGGAACACCAGCAGAAACCCATGGTTTTTACCCGGGACATCCATCTGCTTCATGTATAAGGAAAACACACTTTTATCCACATTATTAAATATAAATTCGGTCTCGATAAACGCCGTTTCTCCATTCAGGAATGCTCTAGTCTGTTCCATCAGATTGAAGTTGTCCGTTAATACCATCGTATCAATCGCCTGCGCCAAATCTTCAATGGATCTGCCCATAAAATCACCCAAACCAAACATCTCTTCTATCCTTCGGTTGACGATGGTTATGGTCCCTGATCGATCAGACATCACGAGCCCTTCTCTTACGGATTCAATAAATTGCTCACTGATATCTCGCTGTTCCTGAATGGCAATCTTCTCATTGAACAACTCCGAGTTCAGCTTCTCCAGCGCAAGGGCATGACGTACACGATCTTCTTCTGCTCTGGTCCGCTCCGTAATATCCTTAATAAATAGGTTATATAATGTCTCATTTTTGCCCAACTGGATCTCAACAATTTTGTACTCAATCGGAAATACGGAACCATCCCGTCGGATACCTGAAATTTCTTCAACGATGGTGTATCTTTTACCTTCAACATATTCAAATCGCTCCAGCAAATTTTTGATCTCCTTGCAGCTGGCCCCTTGAAAAAGAGTCGGCGCTTCCTTGTGCAGAATCACTTCTTCCCGACGCAATCCAAACATTCTTTCAGCCTCCGGATTAAACTCAACGATCAGCCCACTGGAGTCCACAGCGATAATCGCATCAATAGAGGATTCAATAATGGCACGTTTGACCTCTTCACTATTCTTGAGTTCCTTGGTACGCTCAATTACCCTGTCCTCCAGCGTTAACTTGTCGTGACGAATCTGTTCAAATTGTTCCAGCAGCACATCGGCCATTTTGCGCAAATTACCAATCAGAATCTGTACTTCGGTTACATGGCTGGTTGGCCACTCCATCTTCCCATTTCGAAACAGCAGTCTCGGAAGAGAGCCTGTCATTCTGGTCAGTCTTAACAATGGGCTAACAACTTTACTGCTGAGGGGAGCCGCTACGATCATGGAAGCCACGATGATGATGAACAGGGATTGCAGCGTGGTCAGATAGATGGATTCGATTCGGGGGTAATAATTGGACGAGTCGGTCACAATGAATACCCGATAAGGTGTTATATTTGTCATTTCTGCTTCATAGATAAAAGAGGCTTGTTTCCAGTGATTCAATACATCGCTGTAATGGATATTTGCGGAACTTAACAGAAAAAGGTTATCCCTTGATTTCAGAAGACGGAATCTGTCCATGTCCAGGTAATCGCCGGCCTGAAGTGTGTTCAATCCAGAAGCAACGACTGTATCATCCCGATTCAGCAGAATCACATTCACACCCAGTAGATGATGATAACGCGCCATATTCTGATCCATGTTCTCGGAGGTAACATACTCTTCATCAATATCCTGAACAACCGCAGTCGCTGCATATTTCATATCACGTAATATGGCATCATTCATTTGACCCAATTGTCTACGGCTATCTGCGGATAACAGTACGAGAGAAACAAATACCACAAAGGCGACTACGTATTTAAACGCAATTCTTGTTAGTGGAATGGTTCCCGTCCGCTTTGATTTGTGTTCACCCGTGGTGATCCAGAAATCGACTACAATTCCCGCGATCAGCGCATTCACCATACCAATGACAGCAATATACATATACTCATACTTCAAATCGTCTATATTTAAACCCAACATAAAATGCCCGGCATAGATAACTGGAAGTAACATGACTACCCAAAAGACTGCATTAGCCTTGATTAGGCTGCCATTCTTCCAACGGATCTGCCAAACGAGCATCCAGATTAATTCCAAGAAGTGGGCAAGCATGACAGTTAAATTGTGCGGCACAAAGCCGACAAAGACGGTATTTAGCAGATGGATGACTGTAAGGGTGACAAATCCATAGATGGCCCCATGCAAACGAAGAGCAACGAGTGCTGCCGCGCTACCAATCATAAACTGTACACCATAGAATAAAGTAAACGGAAAAATAGTACTTAGTGAGCCCAGAATGATTAGAAGACTGGTCCCAATCCAGGGTATTCTCAGCTTCAACACGACCCAATCCAGCATTTGTCTTGCCTTTATACGATCCATAAGCAATTGCCCTCATGGATCATTGTTTCTTCTGTTTTCAACAACAACGTTGGTTCCCCCTATAAACTTAAGCGGATACAATCTTACTTTTTTCCCCTTAACTCGTTCTGATCCATTATACTGTAATTAGTACTTGGTGTAGCTTTGGGAAATTCTGATTGATCGGCAACCAAACTACATTCATGCTAGAATATTGAAGTTCATCAAAAAAGCTTATTCTTTCTCTACATATACATCCTATATTTTGGGATAGAAACATTAAAAAATTTGCAGCATTTATTCGCAATTCACCTTGTTTTTTTAGCATTTTCTTAACATATTATTTTCACCAGGAGTGTGACCCTATGACTATCAAAGTACTTCTTATAGAAGATGAGAAAAATCTGGCCGACATGATTGCTTTCTTTCTTGAGGAGGAAGGATATATCACTGAACGGGTTCATCATGCCCGCGAGGCACTTCAACTGTTTCCACAATTCCAGCCGGATATTGTTGTAACGGATCTCATGCTTCCTGAAATGGATGGAAATGATCTCGTAGAAGCCTTTCGCCAGCACTCCACTGTGCCCATTCTGATGATCTCGGCAAGTACCATGCTGAACGATCGACTTCGCGCATTGCATAATGGTGCGGATGACTTTCTGTGCAAACCGTTTAGTTTGAAAGAGTTGGATGCCCGGATTAAAGCACTGCTGCGAAGATCCATCATTTCCTATAAGGATAAACCGGTAAAAGAAGACAAGCAGGCAGAGGTTACGGGACATGTGAATGTGAATGAATACAGAAGAACTCTGTTTGTGGATGGCGTTGAAATCGAGGTCACTCATATTGAGTTTGAGATTATGAAGGAATTGTACCGAAATCCGGGTAAAGTGTTCACCCGCAATGAACTGATGGATCGGATCAAGGGCTCCGAACGCGCCTATCTGGATCGTACTATTGATGTTCATATCTCAAGTCTGCGAAAAAAAATTGAGCCTGACCCCAAAAACCCACGTTATATTAAGACGGTTTGGGGAACAGGCTATAAATATGTGATCTAATACGATCGTAACGATTGAAGTTAAACACTTTCGGCCATATCTCTCTTTTATCTCATGGATAAGATGGGCGGTATGGCTATTTCTGATTTATGGATAGACGACGAATGCAACCAGCTTTCCATATCCTTGATGAGCTGATCAGGGTCATGCTCGTTCCAGAGAATCATCTTCATCTCACCTGTACCTGTAATCTGTTGCAGGTGACGCTTCCGAATAAGGGATTTGAAATCCGTAATGACCAGTAACGGAAGTTGTGGCATAAAAGCCCGAATGGCATTTGCTGCTGACACCGCTTCTTCGGCAACCTGATAATCAACAATACAATAACGGGCATTTTCCCAACTTCCCCGATGTGTTTCTATGGCAGAACCAGATGTTGAGTCCTCAATCCAGTTCCTGAACAATTGAATAATATTCTCATATGCAATACGACGTTTTCCATCCGAGAGCACGGTAATGGGTTCCATAGGTATAACCTCCAGTTGATTCTTATCTTTATTGTGCCAATTTTCGTTTAAAAATGTTTGTGCGTGAACATGAAAGAAGTGTTAACAAATTTCGTACTTCTTCACATTAAGTGTTAGACACGTCCACTTCGCTTCTGGATGATTTCGCAGATTCCACACATTGATGTAAAATAGAGAAATACCCGTGTGATTTAATTTACGGGAAGTGAAAGATGAATCTGGTACTATAGGAGGTTACATTGATGAATATTGTTTCCATTGAACCAACACCGAGCCCAAATACGATGATGCTACATCTCGATGAACGTCTGGAGGACGGAATTCGCAAAACATATACACTGGACAACGAACGATCTGCTCCGGCGTTCATTCGCCAGATGCTTCATATTCCCGGTGTAAAGAGTGTGTTCCACACAACAGACTTTGTCGCACTTGATCGAAAAGGGAATGCCGACTGGTCCGTTATCTTGGGCGAAGTCCAAAATCGCCTTGGACAGCAAGGCATTGATCTGGACTGGATTGAATCCGAAGATGGTTCAGGCGAGCACTTCGGAGAAGCACAGGTATTTGTACAATTCTTCCGTGGCGTACCGATGCAGATTAGGGTCAAGGCCGGGATCAAGGAAGAACGAATCTCGTTGTCAGATCGTTTTGTCAAAGCCGTGACAGAAGTCGCCAGTGCAACGATGATTAAAGAACGAAAACTGAGTGATTACGGTGTTCGATATGGTGAATTGCCTGATATTGCACGTGAAGTCGAGCAGGAATTGGAAGCCGCTTACCCCCCGGAACGGCTGGAGCAAGTCATCAAACAGGCCATTGAACATGGCACCAAATCCGAAGAGTTCGTCGAGCGCCGCCGTGAATTGGATGGAGCCGAACTGGAAGAGGCTCTGCGAAACGAGGACTGGAATGTTCGCTATGCGGCATTTGACGGCATGGAGCCTACGGCAGAAAGACTGCCTCTCGTAGCCCATGCCTTGCATGACAACAAAATGCAGATTCGCCGCTTAGCCGTGGTATACCTGGGTGACATTCGTACACCGGAAGCGATGGAATTGCTGTATGAAGCGCTTCAGGACAGTTCTCCTGCGGTACGACGGACTGCCGGTGACACCTTGTCTGATATCGGTGACCCTGCCGCTACTCCAGCCATGACAGCCACGTTATCCGATAAAAGTAAACTTGTACGCTGGCGTGCAGCACGTTTTCTCTATGAGGTCGGAACGGAAGAAGCAGAGCATGCCTTGCGAGTTGCAGCCGATGATCCTGAATTTGAAGTCAGCCTACAGGCCAAGATGGCTCTGGAGCGGATCGAATCCGGCGAACAAGCTGCTGGAACGGTATGGCAGCAGATGGCTGGTCGTAACAAAAAAGAGGAATAGTCGTCTCTCAGACCTCACATCCAACAATTGTTATTGCACTGGAAAACCATGCGCGTTATACTGATTGTCTGTTTACTAAACAGGACACACGGTGTTAAGTTGTGTTGTTCATAATTTCATAGACAATAGATACACCTCATCCATTGATGGTGAGGTAGAGGTCGCGGGTGCGATCAGTACGCTGATGGAGGCGCTAAGGAGCCGCTTATGAGATCAGCCGAAAGGTGTACCCGCCGAAGCTCGTTGGACGTTCCTTATACGGTCCGGTGAGCTGGGGCTGCTGTCGAAAGGCGCAGAACTGTCACGGAAGGTACATTTCCTTTATATAAAGGTATGAATTCTTCTGTGTTGAGCTATCTTAATCATCTGGGACATGGTGCGGACATTGAAATATTAAAGACCGCAGGCTGATGCCTGTGGTCTTTTTGTTTATGAATTCAAGTATCGCAAACATCAGTATATCGAATGAAGGAGTGTTTCCATGCAAGACCGCAGTAACCCAACAACAACTGGACCTTCCCTGAAAAAAGGATTACGCGCACGCCATATGACGATGATCGCCCTCGGTGGCTCGATTGGTACCGGGCTGTTTCTCGCAAGTGGTACCGCCATCTCAACCGCAGGCCCTGGTGGAGCATTAATTGCCTATGCGGCCGTTGGCATCATGGTTTATTTCCTAATGACCAGCCTTGGAGAGCTTGCGACCTTTATGCCGGACTCCGGTTCATTTAATACGTATGCCGCACGTTTTGTCGATCCTGCTCTCGGATTCGCTATGGGCTGGAACTTCTGGTACAACTGGGCGGTAACCATTGCAGCAGAGCTTGCTGCCGCTACAGTACTCATTAAATACTGGTTCCCCGAGAGTTCGTCCATGTTATGGAGCTTATTGTTCCTCGTGCTGATCTTTGCCTTGAACGTGTTGTCCGTTAAAGGTTATGGAGAGTCCGAGTACTGGTTCGCCATTATCAAAGTCGCTACTGTGATCATCTTCCTGGCCGTTGGTGTGCTCATGATCTTTGGTATTATGGGTGGAGAAGCGGTTGGTTTCAGCAACTTCACCATCGGTGATGCGCCCATCCATGGCGGATTCTTCGCTGTGCTTGGTGTGTTCATGGCTGCTGGATTCTCATTCCAAGGTACCGAACTTATCGGGGTAGCCGCCGGTGAAAGTGAAAACCCGCGCGAAAATGTACCTCGTGCAATTCGTCAGGTATTTTGGCGCATTCTGATTTTTTACATCTTGGCGATTACCGTGATCAGTCTGATCATCCCGTATACGCATCCGAATCTGCTCAAAGGTGATCTGGAAAATATCGGTGTCAGTCCGTTCACACTGGTGTTTGAGAAAGCTGGCCTCGCCATTGCAGCTTCCGTGATGAATGCCGTTATTTTAACCTCTGTACTCTCTGCCGGTAACTCAGGCATGTATGCTTCAAGCCGGGTTCTCTATGCCCTTGCCAGAGACGGTAAAGCCCCTCGTTTCCTGGGTAAGCTGAATAAAAAAGGCATTCCAATGAATGCACTTTTGCTTACAACAGCTGTTGGTATGTTGGCATTCCTTGCCTCCCTGTTCGGCGATGGGATTGTGTACACCTGGTTGTTGAATGCATCCGGTATGTGTGGTTTTATCACTTGGCTGGGTATCGCTATCAGTCATTATCGCTTCCGTCGTGCATACGTTGCACAAGGCAGGGATCTGAGCGATCTGCCTTACCGTGCACGCTGGTTCCCTTTTGGGCCGATCTTTGCTTTTGTCCTGTGTATCATCGTGATCATCGGACAGAACTACCAGGCATTTACGGGTGACGAGATCGACTGGAGTGGAGCCATCGTTGCCTACCTGAGCGTACCCCTGTTCCTGGTGTTGTGGCTCGGTTACAAATGGATCAAAAAGACCAAAGTGGTGCCGCTGAAGGAATGTGATTTCACACCTACCGATTCACCAAGTGACAAGCACTAACGAAGCAATATTTACACTTGCCACTTCGATGACAGAATAACCTTCCGATCGCTGTTATCAACTTATACAGCGGATACGATTTAACATATTAAAAAACCTCCCCGTGGCGTTGCAGTTTTCCTACTGTGGCGAAACGGGGATATTTTGTTTTGGGGCGGCTTCCCCCTTCGAACATTTCTGTACGTCCTTTCGTCCCTGTCCATATTTTGTATAGATCCTTAAGTAGAATAGAGAAAGGTATACTATTTTTCTTAGACAACGGGAGTTGATGTATAATGAAAAAATTCTCTATTCTGCTCGTTCTACTGGGCATCCTGATCATCAGCTTTCCTTTCCTACGGGAAACGTATTATGACTGGCAGCAAACCCGTGTCATGAACGATCTGGAGCAATTGCAAAACGGCTTGTCTAAGCTTAATCACTCCTTCGAACAAGGCATACAGGATGCAGCTTCTGCAGAGCCGACTACTGACAATATAGGTACAGTACAAGAGGCCTCCTCAGATACGTTGGGGGTACTATCGATTGACAAGATTGATGTCCGCTTACCGATTCTGGAGGGTGCAACGGAGGACAATATGAAGGTAGCTGCAACCCATCTTGTCGAAACCACTAGGATCGGGAACAAAGGTAATGCTGCCATAGCAGCTCATCGCGCCCATAAAAAAGGCCGGCTGTTCAATCGTCTGGGAGAACTCCAGATTGGTGATTCAATGGAAGTCACCCTGGCAGATCGAACGATTATCCAATACAAGGTAGATCAGATATCCGTTGTGGAGCCAACTGACTTATCTGTGCTGGAGGATCCCGGGCTTGGACAGGTCCTTACCTTAATTACCTGTGATCCACTCGTCAATCCAACACATCGCCTAATTGTAAGAGCTATTGAAGTGAATCCGGAGGTTGCCGGATATTGATCTTCCCTAAGGTGCAGCTGAAATAAAATAAAACACCCTCTAGTAATTCACATGATGACGCTGAGTCACTTGTGAAAGTTAGAGGGTGTTTTTTTATCCAAATATGATCTGTTCCTGCATTACGTGCTGCGATCTAGCGCTGAAGCAATTGTCTGCGGCGGAAGTACATGAATCCCGCGCTACCTAGCGCCATCAGCATCATGCCCACAGCAGTGTAAGCCATTGTGCTCTCTTCACCTGTTTGTGGCAGCATTCCCTGAGATCCAGGACTTCCGTTTGGCTGTGATGCAGAATTTCCATTGCCCTGTGATCCATCTGTATCCGTTCCAGCAGGAGGTGCCAGTGCACCATCCCCATCCGGTGCATCTGTATCCCCAACAGGAGGTGCAGTGTCTTCACCGTTGGATACGCCTGGTGTCGGTGGCGCTACCCCGCCATCTTCATCTGTCGGGCTTTCGGTTCCTCCCCCAGACTCTGTAGGTTCAGTAACAACCGTGCCTGGAACCGATGGATTTGGTGTTCCTGGTTCCGGGTTTACTGGTTTCTCCGGATCTGGTGTTCCCCCCGTAGTAGGGGTTCCCGGATTATAAGGTCCACTCGATCCACCATCCGATACCGGGATAGCCTGATTCGTTTTTTCCACAACTACAGCTTCCGTTTGTATGTTCGTAATTTCAAATGGTACTGGTGTTGTGTCCAAGATATATCCGTTAGGCGCTTTTATTTCAACCAACTGATATTTATTGATATCCAGGTCTTTAAGTACAATTTCACCTTGTTGATTGGTTGTCAGTGTAGCTTCATCCAGACCTGTTACCTTGTGGAACTCCCAATTCCCATTGGCATCCATCAATGCAGTTTGAGCCCGTAATTCAAATACTGCTCCCTGAAGGTGCTGAGTTCGACCCGCATTGGTTTTAATCAATTTCACGGAACGATCATTTTCTTTATTTTCAATCGTCAATTGAGTTTCCGGTTTGATAATAGATACAAGCGTCTCTGGCTGTTCAATAACATAGCCTTCTGCCTTGGTCTCTACCAATGTATATGGACCATACGGCAAGTTATCAAATTCAATGATCCCATTGTTATTTGTAACCTGTGTGTCAACCACCGCATTAGTACTATTACGCAGTTCGAATTCGATTCCAGCTAACACGGATTGATCCTTGGCGTTTACTTTGGTCACCACCAGTTTGGCATTTGTGCCCTGCGTATTGGTATGTGTGAGCGTAACAATCTGAGTTTGATTGGTTACAATGGTAAGAGGTATGGGTGTTGAATCCAATTGATAGAATTCAGGTGCCTCGACCTCAATCAACTCATAATCCCCTGGCTCCAGATCTGTTGCTCCGATCTTTCCATCCTCACCCGAAGTTATCGTATCGATCAACTGGCTGGTTTGACCATTTTTCAGGTACAGTTCGAATGTTGCACCTTTTAGCGTTTTCGTGCTGTCAGCAGCATCCACCTTAGTTAATTCGAAGCCTTGACGAATCTTTTTATTTTCAATTTCAAAAGCAATATCCGCATCTTTGAACTCAATTGTTTTACCTGAGGCAGAGCCATATTCAGGATCAACCAAGTATCCTGCAGGTGCAGATAATTCTTTTAACTTATAAGGTACACCATTGGTCAGATTGTTTAATCGATAGTTTCTGGAGCTTTCAACTACTCCATTCTCGTCCGTTGGTTTCAATGTTTCCAGAAGCGTAGTTCCAGACGCATTATAGATTGCGAAGATCGCTCCTTCCAGCGGAACTCCGGTATCACTGACTTTGTGAATTCTGATTTTGCCTAAACCAGTGGAGGCTCCTCCACCTGCTCCAGCTAATGAAACTTTAATCCCCGCCTGATTGCCTTCCCCTACCACCGAAGAAGATTGGCCTGCAAATTCAACCTTATTCTCAATTCGGGCGCCATGATCGGCATTAATATAGGACTGATATTCCAAAATGAATGCAGTATGGATATCTTTCTTGAAGGTGAAGGTAAATGTATTGCCCTCCACAATCAATTCATAATCAGCAGGATCAACCAGTCCAGCTTTGTTGGATACATTGCCTGAATTGTTGGCAGGCAGGTTCGTTGCATATAATTTCAATGAATCAGCCAATAAAATTTGGTTCTCCGACAAGGTATCTGTTAATTGAGAACCCGCTGGAATATAAGATTGACTTGGATTGATATTTACCGTCCATGATGCTTTATCCGTTGTACCGATCTGTTGACCTGTTTTTTGTACATACACACCACCGTGAACTGGCGTGACGCTCGCTGATCGATTAAAGCGTACCTCACCATCCTCACCGTCGGTTAGAACAGCCTGGTTAGCATACGTGCCTTCGACGGAATAAGGTCCATCCAGGCTCGTTTGATACTGAATGCGATAAGCTGTTTTGCCGATGTTACCCAGATCCAATGTAAAACCTTTACCGTCCGGGTTCAGCTGGAATTGACCAGGTATGAGCGGAACCTCGCTACCTACAGCAGTAACGTTATTGGCTCCCTGTAACTCTAACTCATGAACTTTTAATGAACCGTCTACAAAAGATTGGTTACCCGTGTAGGCATCCTTGAGGATGGCTTCGTGAATATCAAACAAGTTGTAGTTTACATCAATTGTCCATGTGATCTTTTTGTCTTTGGCGCTGTATTCGCCCTTTTTGTTACCATTTTGAATGGTGTACTCTTGAGGTTTGACAACAGCAGATTTGGTAATCGCAGTCTGTGCTACATTGGATTCTTCCCAATCGATCTTGGCAGAGTTGCGATATTCATTATCCGTTGGCATACCTGCCGTCGGGTCAAAGCTTGTTGTATAGGTAATGACATGTTCCGTGTTAATTGTAACGCCGTCCTTCAGGCGAACGGAGAATCCATTTTCATACGTTGGATCAGCCGGGTCTGGAGTCAGTTCGAAGTCTTCTTTGTTAACCCCACTCACTTGAAGACTACCCGGAATCAGCTTCATGTGTCTGCCTTCGTAATTATCCGTGATGATGATATCCGTCATGTCCTGCAAATCACGGTTCAAAATAATCTGCCATTCGATTTCTTTTGTGTTGAAGTTTTCACTTTTTACACTCTTTGCAAAAATGACTTCCTGAATGTCTCTTCGGCCTGTTTTGGAAGTACCATCATACATGTTCACTGTGTTCGTAATGGTGTCGTTTGTATAAACACGATGAATGGATTGTGTATCATATTCGATCTCATAGGCCTTGGTAATATCGTTCTTAAAATGTAATCTGAAGCCATCATCGAACCCTGTACCCATCGCTTCGAGTGTGTATTCATTCGGATTGATCAGTATTCTGTTCGAAGCCGCTCCGCTTGCATTAATGTCCACTTGATACACTTTGACGGAATTGTTGATCAGTTGCTGTTTTGCCGTATCAAAGCGGTCTTCAATCCATGCATTCGTTTGCATGATTTCTTGCTGATTGTAGTTATATTGCACTTTCCATGTGATCGTCTGTGTCACCGGATCATACGCACTATCTTGCCCTGACTTGTTCAAAGGCTCATTAAAACTCACACGAACTCGGCCAATATCTGTTTCGTTGTGCTCACTCTGATCCGTTGTAAGCGCAACCTGGTTTTGATACTCCACGTTGGTGAACGGAGCAGTGGTTGGTGCTTTAACACTTGTCGTGTAGGTCACACGATAGGCCTTATCTGTATCCCCCAATTGGATTGGAAACTGTGGTTCCGTTTGAACTACTGGACCTGCTTTTACAGATCCATTCAATTGCACTTCCAATTCGCGAATTTCGATATTGCCCTTGAGTTCAAGGTTTGTTGGCAACGTATCTGTAAGAACCGCATTTTTCAAAGCCTTCTCGCCTTGGTTAAAATCTACGGTCCATTCAATTTCGTCGGAGTTGAAGTTGTTTTTGTTTGCGCTTCCCGATTTCTTCAACTTATCTACAGCTGTGTTGGCAAAATGCACATCAATGATGCCCTGCCCTACGGAACTAAAGTCTATCTGTTGTTTCAAGCCATCTTCCATCTTGCTCTCATCGAACTTAATCCACACGTAGAAGTTACCTTCCAGCTGCGCATGCTCGATCAGTTCATTAAAGGTAAAAATGATTGTGCCATCTGGATTCACCACATACTCCCCAACACCGCCATCCAGATTACCCTTAAGCTGCGATCCGATGATGAATTTATCGGGCAAGTTAAAGGTGAACGTAGAGCCATCGCTGTAGTTGTGGTTGTCATCTGCAAGTCCCCATGTAAAGACTACAGCCACCTCATCCTGAATGCGTGGTCGAATATCCTCGATTTTATCTCCTTTGACTTCAATAGTGCCATTCCCGTTGTCTTCTGGTACCTGATTGTACATCTGCACACTGGTAATCAATTGATCTGTAATTACCGGACCTGCAGCTGCCATTGCTAAACTGCTCTGGTTGAGGTTTCCCTTCCCCTCTTCTTCCGGAGTGGCTGCAACGTCAACGTTGTTCACCTCTTCCGAAACTGCCAAACCTTCTTCTGACGCTGTATCGCTGATTGCACTGGCTGGCAAATTAGTTAATTCATCCTGAGCGTGCATGGTTGGTGTAAATATCCAACCCTGCATCATTTGCGTGACCAGTAACAGAGCAATGATCACTATGCTCACTTTTTTCCTCATTTTTTGCATATCCTCCTCGTACGTAGTGTTGGCATACGCCGAAGATTAGAATAGCAAAGCGACATATACAAAAAATAGACAACACTAAAATCCTCGTTTTTGAACACAAAATTAAACGCAAAAAAGGATACCCCTCAAGCGGAGCATCCTGTTCAAACAATTGTTATAGTGTCCAGTTAATTTTGACGCGCAGATCTGTAGTACCTTCCATCTTGGACACATAATAAGATATCGATTTCATGCCAAGCTGGTACAAATCTTGCAAATCTTCAATCAGTCCAGCCTCCGTACCCTTGTACCTGAACGTGAGCGAGGTTCCGCCTTCCTTCAGTGTACTTTGAACCTTGGTCTTCAGCGCAGCATGGCCTTTGACGGCATCCTGTTCATCATACAGGGAATAGTCCAGAGCATGGTACAGCTTCTGATAAGCAGCTTTTTTGCTATCTCCGGCCTTCACCAGCTTTAATAAAGCTTCTCGATATGGGGCTGGCGCAGCGGGGTACTTGCTTTTGCCTGTCCAGATATGGTCACGTGCCATCTCATCATCGCTCAGCAAATAATAGCTGTGGCTCACCTTACCTTTGCGGTCAGGGGTAGGATCATCCCAGGTGGTGTCCATGTGGTACCACTTGCCGTCCAGGTTCACGATATTCCAGGCATGAAGCTGCCCACCCGCTGTACCTTCCACAATCCGGTTATCGATACCTACTCGCTCCAGCATCCGATATGCCAACAATGAATATCCCTGACAGACCGTACTGCCTGTTACAAGCCCGTCATAAGCCGTATATTTCTTCAACGAAGTATCGTAGGAAAGGTTAAGTACAATCCAATCATGGATGACCTTGACCTTCTCATGATCCGTCATGCCTGGTTTGATGATTTCTTTCAACACATTTGTGACTTTACGATTCACATAATCGGTCTGTTCCTTGGTCTCCCGGTAGGAGAGAGTCACATGTACTTCGGCCGACACATTGGAGCCTTTATAATTAAATGCATAACTTTTAACGGTATATTGGATATAGGGGTCACTCTTCATTGCCTCATCGATGGAGGTTTGTAATTGTTTTTTGAGGCCTTTCACATTGCCTTTGTATGTAAAAACAAGTTCCTCCGTTCGCTGTGACATTGCGGTAAGCAAGGTCTGGCGCAAATCTGTTGCCGTGGATATATCTGATGTCCCTGATGCAGCATACAGCTGATCCAGATCAACCGTACGTGGTAATGCTACAGCAATCAGACAGCCTGCCAGCAGTATGGTGATAATTCGTTTCCCGTTCTTACCCATGAAAGGAACCCACCCTTCTTTGCAAAGTTCTCACGCCCTATTGTATCACAAAAGGCTCTATCGTCATTCTTCTATATCATTTCAACTAAAGAATATTTACAAGAACACTCCGATGTCAGAACAACTTTCCGATCGCTGTTATCCCCAGATTTTTTTGATCCTTTATTCAAAAGGAAAAATCCGGTGATAGCGTATGCTTCCGACGTAGCTTTCTTTCAGAAAGCTTTTAGGCGCACGCTTCGCTTCCTCAAGTTATTTCTGACCTCTCCGTTATCGTGTAAATGTTAGTTGAAATGATTTAATTTTTGTAAAAATTAAATCAAAAGAGACCTTCTATGGAAGGTCCCTTTGATCTTCAGTTCAATGAATCACGATTACCCGTTATCTTCATCCTATGATTCGTTTGGTCACGATATGATTGATTCCTCGTCTAATACAGGCGATTACCACTCATAAACGTATCTGTCTTACCTTGAAGCTTCGCCAGCCGTTCCAATACTTGTGAAGCTTCAGCTACTGTCACTTTGCGTGCAGGCATGAATCGTCCTTCAATCGAAGGAAGTAATCCCAGCTTCAAACTCAGGGAAACAGCCCCTTTACTTGAAATGGCACTGGCATCCGCGATGTTCGGAAGATCCGATGGCAACGTGTAGAATCCGGCCAGCTTCTCATAGCGCAATATACGTACGAGCAACACTGCCAATTCTTCACGTGTCATCTCTTCCTGCGGATTCAAATTCTGTTCAGGGTCCGATCCGGCAAGCCAGCGTTGATCGATTAATGCCCGAACTGCCTTATAATACGGGCTATCAGGCGTCACATCAGCGTATAACTTGTCTTCTCCGTCCCCACTGTAGTACAGATCCATATTTGGATTAATCGCTCTTGCCAGATAGTTAAACCAATCTCCTCGGGTGATCACACGATCCGGGAATACACGTCCCTGCTCATCAGCAAGCAATACGCCATGCTGTGTCATATTGCGAAGAGCTGCTTCGGCCACATGCCCCAAGATATCCGTAGGTTCAGCCTTGGTTGCAGAGCTTGTGTCCCTGTATAAAAGCTTCCACTCTCCTGTGCTCGCATCCAGCACTTCATAATTGCCGTAGATCGAATGATCATCTCGTGTAGGCATATAAGCTAGGTTAACTCCCACCGGGATGACTTCACCGCTGTTCGTACCCCATCCACCGTAACGAGAATACGCCAGAACCAACTTGAACTCCTTCAGATAGATTGCCTTGGCCTCTTCGTAACTGATGGCTGGCTTAAGATCTGCCGGCAGTTGTTCAGACGTAGCCGCAATACGCGTATAGAACTCGTTAATCGTACCGTTGTTCAACACCTGTACTTGTGCCGTATCATCCTTAACCGGAATTCCGTTCAGATAACGCTGGAACAAAAATGTGCGAGCATCGTCCACCTCAATCACGTTAGCAAGCCGGAATTGCTCCGTTGCATCTGGAACTAGCGCAATGACCGTGTTCATCGCCAGTTTCTCAGCCTGCTTCCGCGTTACCAATTGGCCTGTCTTCTCTTCAGCAGGCTTCTCCTGTTCCATCTCCGGTCCCATTCGTTGCATCATCGTATAGCTGTATATCTGCCCGGTTACTGCATCTACCTGTGCTGAGATATCCCGCATGAACATATAGGACATATTGGCACTTCGATCGCTCCAGCTCAGACTCCATACCTGATTGTTCGGACTTGAGTAATGTCCCTTGCTCAACTGGCTATGTTCCAGCTTATAACCCTTGGGAATATCAAAGTTTGTTGCGACACGATTGGCGGCCTGCTGAACATTTAATCTCGTACCATTGGCCGGGACAAAAGGAGTCACATCACCTTTTAACTTCGTATCCTGCTGTAAAGAATCTTCATCTACAGCTTTACCTGTTAATGTATTAATCCGTTCCAACGTATTGGCTTCAATCGGAACGATACTGATATTTTTTGGTGTATATGCAAGGTAATACTGCTGACCCTGCTTGGAAGACAGACGATCTTTGGCGATATAAGCCAGTTCCACATCGAACTGTTCTTCAAACAGCTGTCTGGCCTTCTCTTCTGAAGATGCCGGTTTCGATGAGGGATACTTGGCTTCGGTAGTACCTCTTGAGTAACCTGTCACCAAACCACTTTCGTCCACATTAATGTAGACTGTCTCTGCGTCAGATAACAATCCGTCATGTTTTAACTGGTACCCGTATCGATACTCTGTTCTGCCAAACAATGACTGTTGTTCAATGGAAGAATACAGATCTCCAAGCGGAGCATATTCATTGTCCTTAAGACCTGGAATCGCTTGGTACAATAATGCCACGGCCTTTTCTTCAGCATCAGCTTTGGTTAGTTTCACATCCGATTCTGAGACATGTTTATCCAGGATATCTGACGGCAAATGTACACTTAACACTTCCCCTGTGCCTGCATGTACAGTTCCACTGAATCCCGACGTATGATTTCCTTGTGTAATCTGAAACCCGATCTCCCATGCCTTGTAGTCTGGCGGTGGATAGGAATTAGGTGAATCGAATCGTGCAGATGAGATTGTTGCTTTTTTTAACAATGGAAATAATTTCAGTATATTTTCACTGGCTTGCCTGGATGAGATTTTCGCTCCCTCAGGCACGTCATTGCTCGTTGCGTCTAGTTGTTCATTTTCCCCCGTTGTCGCTTCGGTCAACTGCTCTGCTTGCGCGGCTGATGCACTGCCTGCAAAACCTGGTGTTTGCGAAGCAAGCAGCAGTGTTGCCATCGCTGCGGTTGTTGCTTTGGTTGCGAACATTTTCATACGTAAATTAAACTTCCAATTCAAACTCAAATCTCGACCTCTCCCTTCAATTTCATACAAAGAAGCATAACAAATAACCTCGCATGAATATTGCCAGTCTATTCTATGATACCATAAGCTTCCTTTTTAATCGTCGTTTTCCGGGCAATTTTACAAATGTGAATTTCTGCATATTGCTAATAACAGCAAAAAAACGCCAACCACGTTGGCGTTTTCTCTGTTAGCCTGCACTCTTATGTAGGCTGATTCTACCTTATCAACTACTCGCTATAGACGAATCATTCGACTTCGCCTGACCTTGGACATGGGTTTTCAAAAAGGGAATAACGGTGTCCCAGAAGGCGGGATCTTCCTCGGAACAACTGTGTCCTCCGCTGTTGACCCATAGATGTTCAACAGGCGGATCGGCTTTGGACATAAAATATTCAAGCTCACTCGGGGGAATGAAATTATCTCCCTTGGAGTGCACCATAAGCATCGGCAGTTGCATCCCCCTGCGCCGTTCATTCAGCATCATCACCGGATCACGCTGACGATAGGATTTCAGAGATTCACCCAGTCGCCAGAACCAGATTCTCGGAATTAACTGGGCCAGTGGAAACAAGGGCAGACGCCGGCGTCTCAGCTCTGAACTGACGATCACCTCAAATTGCGAAGGCATCGAGTCCGTAATCACTGCTGATACAGGAATTCCCTCCGTCACTGCAAGAATCGTACCCAATCCCCCCAAAGAATGACCAAGCACTCCGATGGCATCCGCATCAATCTCTGGTCGTGCAGTCGTATACTGCAACGCCGCGAGCAGATCATCCCGGAACAGGTAGGCAGATGCAGCACGAACCGGATCACTGGCCCCATGACTACGCACATCATACATAAATAAGGCATATCCTGCTTCCCAGATCGGACGTGCGTAACGAAGAACACGGGAGCGATTGGAGCCCCAGCCATGTGCAATAATAACGAGCGGCCATGGTTTTGGAATGTCGGCTCTGGCCGGGATGAACCAGCCATGCACCCGACCTCCCCCACTGTCAAAGGTCACATCCTCAAATGGCATTGGGGGTGTCAGTGTGATTGGAATCTTCTTGGGTGTCTGGCTCTTTACCGCTGCCTTCCATAATCCACCTGCCGTTACTGCGGCCACGGCGAGCATGCCGCCTATCATTGTTTTAGCTTTCACATGGCATCTCTCCTCTCCGAATTCTGGCATACATCCATCATAAAACAATAGAATGAACGGCACGTTAAAGGACATCGGTTTTTATGATAAAGATTGATCCAACAATTAATTAAAGGTGCCTTCATATATATACCCAAATATACATATCCCTCATCTGACACTGGAGCCTAGGCTTCGGCTGCTTCCACAAATCTCCGTGCACAAGCTGCAATCTGCTCATGATCTCCTGCTACAAGAGCTTCTCGTGGTAAAAGTGCACTTCCCAGACCCACTGCAGCAGCGCCTGCTGCGTAATAATCGGCAATATTCTCCAGTGTAGCACCACCTGTTGCCAGCAGTGGAATATGATTCAGTGGGGCTTTGATCTCCCGCAGATACGGAATGCCCAGACTTGCCATCGGAAATAGCTTCACAACTCGTGCTCCCGCTTCATGAGCAGCGACAATCTCCGTAGGTGTCATGGCTCCAGGCCAGATCTCGACACCATGTTCTACAGCATATTCAATGACAGACAGATCGACATTGGGAGACACCAGAAATTGTGCTCCTGCTGCGACCGCTTCCTTCGCCATCTGCACATTCAGTACCGTACCCGCTCCAACAAAAGCCTTTCCTTCATGCCGCTCACGCCAGTCTGCAATAATATCATGTGCTCCAGGTGTGTTCAGTGTGACTTCCATCAGTCGGATTCCACCACCTGTCATACCTTGTCCAGCTGTTACTGCCGCTTCGCGGCTTATACCGCGCACAATCGCTACCAGTCTTGACTCCAATAGTACTTCCGTCAGATTCATATCCAGTTCCCCTTGCTTTATCAATTCGGCAGCCGAAGACAGGCAATCATGGTCACCGCTTTTCCGTTATTCATTATTGTAAAGCATATCCTCCCCTGGATGAAATACATTAATCCATTTCTGAAGTGAATGAGTGTTCCACGGACACTATGAAGTATTTTTATCATAACGCAAAAAAACCTCTTCATGGAAAACGGGATTAATTCACCCATTAAACTCCACAAAAGAGGCAGCATTTCAACCGAAAAATACTAAGCTTTTTCCAATACGTTATCCTTCTCCAAATCTTTAAAGTATCGATCGTTATATAACATGCTTGGATGTGTTGGATGATAGGCGAGTGCGATATCATTATGTTCCCGGGCCTTGGCACGGTTACCCATCCGGTCATAACACACACATAGTTGCAGATGCGGCATCCAGGTCCAGGCTGCTTCATTCAGCACCACCATAGGGTCATCAGGACGTACAGCACGAGTCGCCTGTTCGTACCAGAACAGGGCCTTGCGATAATCTTCACGGTCGGCAAAATAACCACCCAATCGACAGCAAATCTCGGCTCTTGGCAAATCATAGGCAAATGATCGGAACAACGCGGTGACTTCCTGTTCCGGATGTTCAAGTGCAGCTTCACAATCCGCAATTTTCTGGCAAGCAGCGATCTGATCTTCCACCCAGCCGAGCCCGGTATCCAGAAACTTTTCATAGTACTTCACCGCATCCTCATGCTGTCCATGGTCCTTCAGTTCATTACCGAAATAGTACAAGTCACGCGGCCCGAATTCTTCTCCGGCCTGTTCCCTTTTGCGATAGATACGCAGATTCCGATCGGTATACTCCTTATCTTTCTTGTGGGTAACCGCTATATCACTATGCAGCAGATTGCCCGCTACAGCCAGATATTCATGAACCGCGCCAATCCAGCGAAATTGCCGATCCCGACGCACCAGACGATTCCGGCGCAGGCTGTAGGCTACCTTGCCATCTGCTGTGAATGACAGATTGTAATCCATCGTGACACTATCCACATCCGGGTCCAGCGAACGTTTCAAGGCGATCAGTTTCGCACGATCTTCCGGTTCGAACACATCGTCAGCATCAAGCCACAGAATATATTCACTCTTCGCCTGATCGAAGGCAAAGTTGCGTGCTGCTGCAAAGTCATCCACCCATTCAAAATCAACGATACGATCCGTATATCTGGAAGCAATCTGACGGGTACGATCCGTTGATCCGGTATCCACGATTACAATCTCATCGGCAATACCATTGACTGAGTCCAGACATCTGGCGAGGGAAGCTTCTTCATTTTTCACAATCATACACAGGGTAATACTGATCGTCTCCTCACCTCGTCTCGCCCTACGATTAAAGGCAGATACCCCCGGCAGTTCGGACAATCGATAGATGTGGTACGCAGGGAAATGAGTATCGACGAACAAACGAAAACCCAGTGCCTGAGCACGGATGCAGAAATGACGATCTTCGCCCCAGAAGGATACATTGGGAATCTGGTCATACGAAACTCCTGCTGCCAGAACATTTTTGCGAATAAGGGTACATGCCCCTAGCCCTCCAACTTCATAACAACCCGGGATCCGCAGCTGATTTAGAAAAGCAGTCGTTTGCGTGCCCTCGTCTTCCGCCTCGGTTCCGTCTACTGTTTTGCCACCGCGGCGATACAGAGCATACTCATCCTGCAGCCATACCTGCGGCATTTCCCTGGCATCCGGCTGCCAGCGGGTCCAAAAGATATTGGATACAATGTCTTTGCCACTCGATACAAGTTGCTCCAGAGTCCGCGGATGCAGCACCAAGTCAGAATCAATCAGGAAAACCGCATCGTAGTGATTGTCGCGTGCATATTGCAATATGCGATTTTTCAAACCGGCTACACGCCAAATCTGCTCATCCTGCCAATAGTGTCCTCCCTCATCCTTGGTGTACACCCCTTTGTTGTCAGAACTACCGCTGCCGTGTTCATCTGCTTGAATAACCGTCCCTTCATGCTGAAGCAAAAATTCATGCAATATATTCGATGCGGCTTCTTCCACGTTATCGTCAACAAACAGATAATCCGTCTTCACTGTTGTTCGTTCCAGTGCATGCAGAGAATCCAGAAATTCACGGAGCACCGGAGTTGTCTGGCGAACCGGGCTGGCGATCAGTATTCTTTCCTGGCAAAGTTCTTCAAGCTTTTCCGATTGGCGGGTTTCCAGCGATTTATCAGAACGACTGGACGGTCGATGATTAATCTGGTTCTCTTTCTGATTCTCATTTGCGCTCTCATGTTGCTTCTCATTCTGATTCTCTTTCTCTTGGGAATTCGGCTCTGCTTGAGGTTTGAATTCTTCTTGCGATTTACGTAACGGGTCTTTCTTCAACGTGCTCACTCCCCCTCTCCTTATTCGAACCATGCCAACAGTCGTGGCTCTTGATCCAATATCGATTCATACTGTTCCTTCCAACCGTATCTTGCTTCAGGGTCTAGTGCTTGATAGCGTTCATATTTGCGGATGCGGTCTTCTTCCCGCGCCCACCCATAGTGCTTCACCCGGGGAGCATGACATCCATAGGACCAATGTTGGATCGTTAACGGAAAACGACCGCAATGCTGGGGTGTTTCCTTCCATTCATAGCTCATCCCCGGGTGATAACGAATCAGAAATGGCCGATAATAGGCATGCGCCTGCCAAAACTCATCTTCTCGGTAATGCGTCTCACTCCACATATCAAACAATCTGAAATAGATCGCATCCTCGTTGCCACTGAGCAGCAGATCCCGTACCACCCCAAAGTCACTGGTTAGAATCTCATCCGCATCCAGATTCAAAATCCACTCCGGATTGGTCGCCACCGTCTCTTCCCATTGTTGTTTTCTCAGGCTTACCTCGTCTGCAAAACGTGAAGCAGCGTTCTCCACTAATACGAGTGGAATACCGTCCAGAAGTTCCCTGCACAGCGCGACCGTTCCATCCGTGCTTCCGTCATCAATAATTACTGCGCGATCGATCCAGGAACGATGTCTCTCCAGTGCCTGCCTGAGATAACGATTCTCTTCATTACGAACGATCATCGACAAGGTAATATGTGGTCTTCCATGTTCCTCATGTCCATCCAAAGCTTCACCCCCATGCTCAAGCTTCTACCTATTAAAATGTCCGACACACGATGCCTGGACGGATCACAATCCTCTATTCTCAATCTATGCAGAGCCGGAATGCAGATATGCAGGACAAGGAAACCTTTCATGGGGTTAATCTTGATGAACGACAAAAAAGCACCCGCCTTCGCGGATGCTTTTAAATGTAATCATAAGATTAATGTAGTGAAATAAATGAATTAACGGTATTCAGCCAAACGATCATTGAGACTACGTGTCTGTCCATAAACTTTCTGATACAGTGCGAACAGTCCATCATAGACGGCAACCGTTTCCGGGTTTGGCTCATAGGACTTCGCTGGGTGAATAAACGCTGTTGCGCATTCCTGCAAGGACGAGAACCAGCCACAGCCATAGGCAGCCAGCATTGCTGCACCCATCGCAGGACCCTGTTCGCTCTCCAGCTTCACAATCGTAGCGTTAAAGACATCCGCCTGCATTTGCAACCAGGCTTCGTTCTTGGCACCGCCACCAATGGAGATGACTTCATTGACGGTTTTGCCTGCACCACGCAGAATATCAATGGACTCGCGCAGCGAGAAGGTAATGCCCTCCATCACCGCACGTCCAAAGTGCTCCAGCTTGTGTCCTGCATCCATACCGATGAAGCTGCCACGGATATTCGCATCCGGATGAGGTGTACGCTCCCCAACGATATATGGTGTGAACAACAATCCGTTGCTGCCCGCCGGAACCTGATCAATGCCCTGCAAGAGCACATCAAACGATTTGTCCGCTGCAAACGTATCCTTAAACCAGGACAGGCTGTATCCTGCGGCAAGCGTTACACCCATAATATAGAAGGCATCTTTCTCTCCATGGTTAAAAAAGTGTACTTTGCCTTCGAAGTCAAGATCTTTACGCTCTTCGTAGGAAAGCACAACCCCGGACGTTCCGATGCTGCACATCGTCTGTCCTTCACTCAGAATGCCTGCGCCAATGGCACCACAAGCATTATCCGCACCACCTGCATATACTTTCGTCGCAGCCGCCAGACCCGTTTGATCCGCAATCTCAGGCAGCAAGGAGCCCACTTCCTCAAACGATTCCACAAGACGTGGACAAAGGGAGATTGGCAGCTCGAATGCTTCTGCAATCTCTTTACTCCACTGTTTGCCTGCAACGTCCAGCAGCAAGGTACCCGCTGCATCCGAATAATCCATAGCGTAATCCCCGGTCAGGCGATAACGCACATAGTCTTTTGGCAACAAGAACAAAGATGCTTGCTGTAACAATTCAGGCTCGTTCTCCTGAACCCACAGAATTTTCGGCAAGGTGAATCCTTCCAGTGCACGGTTCCGGGCAATACTTAACAGCTTGCCATCCAGTACTTTTTCGATACGGCGGCACTGAGCCGTTGTGCGTGTATCGTTCCACAGGATTGCGTTACGCAGCGGTTTACCTTCAGCATCCACCAAAACCAGTCCATGCATTTGACCGGAGAAGCTCAATCCCTCGATTTCCGAAGGCTGCACGCCAGACACTTCGAGCAATTTACGCAAGGAAACAATGGTTTGCTCTACCCAATCTTCGGGATTTTGTTCACTGTATCCAGCCTTGGGCTGGTACAACGGATATGCCTCAGATGCTTCAAATGCCACTTTTCCTTCACGATTGACCAACACGGTTTTGACCGCGCTAGTTCCAAGATCGACGCCAATTACGTAACTCATAGGTTAACTCCTCTCGTTTATCACAGGTTATATCCACGAAAGATCCAAGTACACATGAAAGTCACTCCGTGATCAGAAAACCCTTGGATCGCCGTTACCCCCAGATTTCCTTTAATCCCTTTGAAAAGGGAGAAATCCGGGGATATGCCTATGCTTCCGAAGCCAGCTTTCTTTCAGAAAGCTCTTAGCGAACGCTTCGCTTCCTCGGGTCCTTTCTGCTCACTCCGTTTTGCATGCATGATCCTGGACACACATGGATATGAAACGAGTAAAACGTACTCGTTCTTATAACAGAAAGATTGATCCAATGACCTTGATTCGTCATTGGTTATAAATGAAACCTTGATGCTCATGTGGTCACTCCGTGATCAGAAAACCCTCAGATCGCCGTTACCCCCGGATTTCCTTTATACCCTTTAGCAAGGGTGAAATCCGGGGATAAGCCTATGCTTCCGAAGCCAGCTTTCTTTCAGAAAGCTCTTAGCGAACGCTTTGCTTCCTCGGGTCCTTTCTGCTCACTTCGTTCTGCATGTACCATCTTAGACAAACATTTATATCAAAAATTTAAAAAACGCGTTATTTGTTTAATCAAAAAACCGCCCCCGTCTTCCCAAGGGAAAGTCGGGGACGGTCCGAATGTCATGCTTGTTCAGGCGTTCCATGGTACAAGCTAATCTTGTGCATAGGCTAGTTTGGACACTAATGTCCAACCACATATGATTAACCATCGGTGGTCGACATGCACCCACCCTGCCTATCCGATATTAGTCAGCCAGGATGTACTGGTTGAGTTGCGCTCTCAGCAATTCCTGACGTCCGGATTGGTTTTTGCGTGGGCTTTCGTTGTTGAGTGCATACTCAGCAAGGGAAGCAAGTGTTGCTTTACCTGCAACCACATCTGCACCGATACCTTCGCTGAAGCTGCTGTAACGTTTTTCGATGAAGTCATCGAATACGCGATCTTCGATCAGTTTTGCTGCTACTTTCAGACCTTTTGCATACGTGTCCATACCTGCGATGTGTGCCAGGAACAGATCGTCTGCTTCGAAGGAACCACGACGTACTTTCGCGTCAAAGTTCACACCACCACGGCCGATACCGCCGTTTTTCAATACTTCATACATCGTCAATGTAGCATCGTACATATCAACCGGGAACTCATCTGTATCCCAACCGATCAACATATCGCCTTGGTTTGCATCGAGGGAACCGAGCATACCGTTTGTACGAGCTACGCGGATTTCGTGATCGAATGTATGACCAGCCAGTGTAGCGTGGTTGGCTTCCAGGTTGAGTTTGAAGTGTTTGTCCAAACCGTATTTTTGCAAGAAAGCAATGGAAGTTGCTGCATCATAATCATATTGGTGTTTCGTTGGCTCTTTTGGTTTAGGCTCAATCAAGAATTGTGCGTCAAAACCAATTTCCTTCGCGTAGTCTACAGCCATGTGGAACATGCGAGCAATGTTGTCTTGCTCCAGTTGCATGTCTGTGTTCAGCAATGTGTCGTAACCTTCACGACCGCCCCAGAATACATAGTTTTCAGCGCCCAGACGTTTACCCACTTCCAGACCTTTCTTGATCTGTGCCGCAGCGTGAGCATACACGTCTGCATTACAAGTGGAAGCTGCACCAAACATGAAGCGTGGGTTCGAGAACATGTTCGCCGTGTTCCAGAGCAGTTTTTTGCCGCTGGATTTCATATGATCTTCAATCAGATCAACGATTGTATCAATGTTGCTGTAGAACTCGCGCAGGTTGTTGCCTTCTGGTGCAATGTCCACATCGTGGAAACAGAAGAACGGCAGATTCATTTTTTCCAAAAATTCAAATGCCGCTTCCACGCGTACTTTCGCGAGGTCCAGACCTGAGTATTTATCCCACGAACGAACAGCTGTCTCCGCACCAAACGGGTCACTGCCGCCTGCAGTTAATGTATGCCAGTAAGCCATGCCGAAACGGAAATGTTCTTCCATCGATTTGCCGGCTACCACTTCTTCCGGATTATAATGTTTAAAAGCAAAAGGATTCTTGGAATCTTTACCTTCAAATGCAATTTTATTAACGGATTCAAAATAGGCCATGTGTAAAATGCCTCCTCAATAGTTTTAAGAAATCGTTTACACCGTTATCCTATCACATCGAATATACTTTGTCTATTGGTTAAACAAAGTAAAATAAAATTGTTTTTTACATGTTTGTTTACGCTATAATAGTCGAATAACTTGTTTCGGATGTGGGTCAGAACCCTTTTATCAGAAGAATAGGAGTGCCTTAACCATATGAAAATTACCGGAGACCAGATGCTGGTCAAAAAAATAAACAAGTCGATCGTTCTCGATACGATCCGGCGCCATGCCCCTCTTTCTCGCGCACGAGTGTCCGAGGTTACGGGGCTGAACAAAGCAACGGTATCCAACCTGGTTGCTGATCTGATCAGTGATGACCTGGTGCAGGAGATTGGCCCTGGTGAATCCAGCGGCGGACGTAAACCACTCATGCTGCTGTTCCGAGGGACATCAGGCTATGCAGTCGGTCTGGAACTCAGTGTGACCCATTTGAAAGGCGTGCTTACAGATCTGGAAGGACACATCATTACAGAGTACGCAGTGACCTTGGAACATCATGACGTCTCCTCTGTACTGGAGCAATTGAAATTGGCAGCAAAACAGCTCATTGAAGCTGCTCCTGCTTCCCCTCACGGTGTCATTGGCATCGGTATCGGAGTGCCCGGCATGGTGGATGAGGCAGGAACGGTCCTGTTTGCACCCAACCTGGGGTGGGAGAAGGTAGCTCTGCGCTCGATGCTTGAAGAAGAATTTGAACTGCCTGTAACGATCGATAATGAAGCCAATGCTGGTGCTCATGGAGAGTTGAATTTTGGGGCAGGTATCGGTGTCCGTCACATGATCTACATCAGTGCAGGCATGGGGATTGGTTCAGGCATCATGGTAGATGGTGAATTATACAAAGGCGCGTGGGGCTACGCAGGGGAAACAGGCCATATGTCCATTGAAGCGGAAGGTCTGCCCTGCTCCTGTGGTAATCGTGGTTGCTGGGAGTTATACGCATCGGAAAAAGCCTACGAGCACCCGGACCATCAGCTAAAATTACCTGCTCATACCACACGAGAGCTTATTCATCATGCGGAGCAAGGCCACGATACTGTTCAGGAATTATACAACACGATTGGACGCAAACTGGGGATTGGCATAACCAACATCGTTAACAGTTTCAACCCGGAACGTATTATCATTGGTGGTCCGCTTTCTGAAGCAGGTCCCTGGATTGAAACGTCGTTAAAACAGGTTGTCGAGGAACGTACATTACCTTATCACCGCCGCAGTTTGCAGATTGAATGGGCAGCTCTGGGCAGCCGTTCCACCCGCGTTGGTGCCGCTTACTCTGCGATATCCCAGTTTTTAGGAAAAATCAGAGTGTCTGTCTAATAACAGATGAAAATTGACATCATTTCGCCCCATTTCCTCCCTTTTTGTTAAAGAAATCCAGATGTATAATGGGGTTATGTGATTTTTGTCATGGCTGTGTGAATCAAGCTGTGTTAATTCCGATAACGAAACGGAGTGAAAAAAAGCGTGACCTACGTGGATACTTCAGATATCTCGGCGCAAATGTTTGTCACCGTCCTCCTGTTCCTGATTGTGCTTGCGCCCCTGTTCAGCCTTGGCATACTCCGATTGTTCCAGAGCAAAAAGAAGGCTGGTTTCATGTACATGCTGTCAGGATTGCTGGTGTATGTTGTATTTCAGACTTTCATGAGTATTTTTTTCTAGATGTAATTATTTGTTTTCATGCAAAATCCCCTTTCGCAGTTATTCATGGGTACACGTTATCATGTACTCTGAATTACGGACGCAAGGGGATTTTTCTACTTACCTATTTTAGCGTAACCGTGCTTACTTTTTGGAATTCTCTAGAGCGCGTTCTTCCATCATGTCGACAATATCCTGAATCTGGCCCATCACGGAGATCGGATCGGAGAAATAGAATTTGTAGCCATCAATTTCGTATAACTCATTGTCTTTGACTGCGTCTAGCGTTCCCCACACCGGATCACTTGCATAGTCAAACGATTCCGCTTTGGCATCCACGGCCATAAATATGTAATCACCAGCATATAATCCGGCGAGTTCATTGGAGATCGTAGCCCAGCCCACTTTTGGATCAACGCTGCGTCTCACGTTCTCGTTCATAGGCAAGTCCAATTCACCATGGATCGTTCTGCCCGTATGCGCATTACCATAAAGAGTGATGTCTTTGCTCAAGCCTCCGTCAAACACAGTAACGGTTTCTCCCTCTTTGATTATACTGCTTAAACTCTCCTTGGCCGAAGTCACCTTTTGTTCAAAATCGGTAAGCCATGCCGATGCTTCAGCCTCTTTCCCCAATATAACGCCAAGCTCTTTAACCTGATCACGAACGGGGGCCGAGTTGTCCAGAAAGACGGTTGGGGCGATTTTGGAATAAGCATCGTAACTTTTGGCATTACCTGTAACGATTAGGTCAGGGTTCAGTCCAGTTATTGCTTCAAGATTGTCCGAAATATCCTCGATACCGGAAACCTTGCCCTCCAGATAAGGGTTTTGCATGAATACGCCGTTACTTCCTACGGGTTTTACATTCAAGGCCAGAATATGACCCAAAAAGAAATCCGTTACGACACGCTGCGGATTAGCTGGCACTTCGACCTCACCCATGGATGTGTTCACTATACGTGTTGTCGCTTGGACATTTTCATTTGTATTAATATCGCTTGAACTGTTTACTTGGGAAGCTGGTGCTTTCGATTGAGCTGTACTTCCATCTCCTGTTGCAGCCCCTGTATTCCCTGAAGAACCGCCACTACATGCACTTAACAGCAACCCAAAAGCCATCAGTAAAGCCATTGGGACTCTCTTTATATTTTTCACCATTTCATCAGACCCTCCATCCAAATATTGATAATAATTATCATTATCATAAGATGGAATATAACACGGGCCTGGAGAGCCAACAATATGATTTCTTCCTGCTAAGGATATAACATCTTCCTCCTTGATTTGCTTCCGATACATCTGTGGAGAAATTCCGCTGTACTTTTTAAAGGCATTGCTGAAATAATACGCATCCTGATACCCGATAGATGATGCAATTACTCGTAACGGAAGCTTCGTCTCGGCCAATAGTTTATATGCTTTTTGCATACGTAGACGGATTAGACAGTCAATCGGTCCACGATTAAGCACTTGTTTGAAACAATTCGAGAGATGACCCGGACTCCGCCCCATCACCCCAGCCAAAGAATCCAACGTATGCGGTTTTGCATAGTTCTGCAACAGGTACTCCAAAGTCTGTATGACCAACTCGACTGGACTGGCCGTTTTGACGACCGGAGACTGTAAATAGTATTGTTCCACCATATGATAAACCCATTGATAGAAAGATGCCTTAAGTTGAAGCGGAACCGAAGGCCCCTCCTGCTGCCGGGTCTCTAACATACGATCTGCAATTTCATATAACATCATTGGCTGCGCTAGTGTCACACGATATGTAATGTGAGTTGGATCTTTGTGTTCATCTACAAACAGCGGCTCATCGCCGGACGTTGACTGCCGTTCTGCTTTATACGAAATTAGTATATACTCTGCTCCGTCTGAACCTGCGTTAACTTCAAACAGACTTTTGGAAGGAGCATGAATAATCTCAAAAGGATGGATGGAATAGGTCTTCTGATTAAGCAATACCAGTAAGTTCCCTCTCTTTATACAGAAAAAACTGCTGGACTGCATCGTGAATAATGTTCTTTCACCCTTTGCAAGAATAGCACGTTCAACATGGATATCTCGTATAATTGCCTGTTCCCAGAAGCGAAAATGCTCCTCCTGATCTATAATCATGCTGCTTGTTCACCTCAATTATGCTCTGCGACTTAAGAAAATGATATCGCACTTCTGTACATCGGACAATTCCGAATGATAATTCATTGCGCCATCATCTTAGAACTTCACGTTGCTTGCGATCAGTTAAATATCCGTTCATTACACTCAGAGTAAATGCACAAAAAACCGTACCCTTCCGGGTACGGTTCTTTCTATATCCTAACGGCTCGCGAAAACCGGAATTGCATATGAATCGAAAATTTCTTTCAACACATGATAATTCAGATAATAAGCCTGATTTAAGCGTCCAATGCTTTGGCAAATTGAGTTTTGTTCATACCCAGAATGCGGTGTTCACCAATTACAGTCAATGGCACGGCACGTACACCCATATCCCATACTTGTTGTGCAAATTCATCGCTAGTTTCGATGTTGCGCTCCTCATAAGAGATACCTTTGTCAGCCAGGAACGTTTTTACGGATTTGCAGTTCGGGCAGTTCGTTGATGTATATACAATTACGTTTTCCATGTTTAATTCACCTCATATGGTTTTATATTAATCTATAGTTTGGTTGAAATCAGCTCATTCTATTACAGAACAACTGCGCTGTGCTCCAAGCTCTCAATGTATTTCTCTGTGTCCATGGCAGCCATACATCCGCTACCTGCAGCTGTAATCGCTTGTTTGTAACGTGTATCCTGTACGTCACCACATGCAAATACGCCTGGGATGTTTGTCTCGGATGTACCTGGTGTAGTCAGGATATATCCATGTTCGTCCGTAGTGATCTGTCCGCCAAGGAAACCAGTGTTTGGTGTGTGACCGATCGCTACGAATACGCCGCTTGCCGGAATCACTTCTTCTTCACCTGTTTCGTTGTTCAACACTTTCAATCCGGTTACGCCGTTGTCGCCAGCAAGTACTTCGAGTGGTGTACGGTTCAAAGCCATTTCTACTTTTTCGTTGCTACGTGCACGATCCTGCATGATTTTGGAGCCACGCAGTTCTTCACGACGGTGTACCAGTGTTACTTTGGAACCAAAACGGGACAGGAAGCTTGCTTCCTCAAGAGCAGAGTCACCACCGCCGATGACGATGATTTCTTTGTTACGGAAGAAGAATCCATCACATGTTGCACATGTGCTGACACCACGGCCCACATTCGTTTCTTCTCCAGGAATACCGAGGTATTTAGCAGATGCGCCTGTAGACAGGATCAATGTTTCCGATACGAGTTCACCCATACCTTCAACTTGAATCTTAAATGGACGCTCGCTCATATCGATGTTGTTCACCCAGCCTGTGCGGAATTCAGCACCGAAGCGCTCAGCTTGTTTACGCATGTTATCCATTAGTTCAGGACCCATAATACCATCAGGGAAACCTGGGAAGTTCTCCACTTCAGTCGTTGTTGTCAGTTGGCCACCAGGTTGTGGTCCTTCAATAACGAGTGGGTTCAAGTTGGCACGTGCCAGATAGATTGCTGCTGTCAGCCCTGCAGGGCCTGTTCCAATAATAATTGATTTATACATGTATAGTTCCTCCCCCGGGTTCTGCAAAAAGGTTAGACCCTCCGGCATCAAAAGCTTAGGCTTTTGCATACACTAGAACGAAAAGCCCACATCATGTCCACAAGACCTGCCTGTGATATGACAATGGCCCTATGCAGAAACGGAATTCTAATTTATAATCATTCTAATCTGTTGTTCATTATGATCTCTTTTATGTACGGTGTCAATGCTCGGCAGCGATTATGAAGAAGTCTTCATCAGGAGGGAAAATGGAAGCATGAACGATGCACTCATTGGCAGTTTTATATCAGCCATGTCTACCGGCCTAGGGGCCGTACCGATTCTATTTATGCGCAAAATATCGCACCGTCTGCGTGATATCTTGCTGGCATACGCCGCTGGTATTATGACCTCGGCCTCGGTGTATAATCTCATTCCGGAAGCGCTTGGCCAATCAAATCTCTTTGTACTTGCATTTGGTATTATGCTGGGTAGCCTGGTTCTACTGGTGCTGGAGATGAAGATTCCACACGTCGATCTGGAGAATCCCGAGAAAATGCCTTTTAAAATTGAAACCAAAGCCTTCATGATTATTGCAGCCATCACCATGCACAACCTGCCGGAAGGGTTATCCGTTGGCGTCAGCTATGCAAGCTCGGATGAGAACCTGGGCAATCTCATTGCCTTTTCCATCGGATTGCAGAATGCGCCGGAAGGATTCCTGGTAGCCCTCTTTCTTGTGAACCAGAACATTGGCCGCTTCAAAGCACTGGGTATTGCCACCCTGACCGGAGCGGTAGAGATTATAACAGCTATGATTGGTTACACCTTGAGCAGTCTCGTAGCTGGTCTTGTGCCTTATGGTCTGGCCTTTGCAGCCGGTGCGATGATGTTTATTGTTTACAAGGAACTTATTCCCGAGAGTCACGGCGATGGCAATGCACGTGTGGCGACGATGTCCTTTTTGCTCGGACTCATCACGATGATTGGTCTTACCGAATTGTTTTAATTGAAGACTAAAGAACCCGGCGATCAGTCCAAGACTGTCGACCGGGTTCTTTGTTTAGCCACAAATGAAGATTCCATGAAATTACTGGGATCGCCTGTCAGAGGCATTATGTCCTCTCCTGATCAGGATTGGATGAAACGTATCAGTTCCGAATTGAATTTCTCCAATTCATCATAGAATGCACCATGACCGCTCTCTTCAAAAGCAATCAGTTGAGACGAAGCGATGCCCTTGTGCATCTGCTCGGCGAAGTCAAACGGACAGATCTCATCCTTTTTCCCGTGCAAAATGGCTGTTGGCACCTGAATGGAACTCAGTTCACCTCGCAAGTCCTCATCGCGCAACGCAATTGCACTGCGAATAGTACCATAGGATGAAGCCTCCATGCCAAGCGCATGGAACCAATCCATGAATGGCTGGCTGTGTTTCTTAGCAAAGAACATGCCGCCAAACGTCTCCAGTAACTTCGGACGATCTGCAAAGATCGGCTCAATGATCTGCTCGTTCAGCTGCTCTGGGGTCAATCCATATGGATATCCCTCACGCTGTGTGAACACAGGGGCTGCCGCAGATAACAAGGCCAGCTTGGAGACACCATGTCCCTTATGGCGAGCCATGTAATGAACTGCGATCGCTCCACCCATGGAGAACCCTGCAAGTACCGCGTCTTTCAGCTCCAGCTCATCGATAACGGCACGAACATCGTCTGCCATGCGATCATAATCATATCCTGTGGAAGGCTTATCCGATAAGCCATATCCTCTAAAATCTATCGCGATGGCACGAATGCCATGGTTCGGAAGTACGTTCAATTGGTATTCAAACATTTTATAATTAACAGGCCAGCCGTGCAAAAAGACAACCGGGGTGCCTTCGCCAATATCTTCAACATATACTTTTACATTTGGTTCCACTTGTACATAACGTCCCATATTTCACAGCTCCCTTATTATCGAATCGTCTCTTCGAATCATTACCCGCTGACCCAAGGTTCAAACGTGAGCCGTTCAACCAGCCGCATGCTACCAGCGAAACCAATTAACCATTTTCCTCTCCAAATCTGATTACCGTAGCAGCCTGAGCCCATTCAGAATAACCAGAATTGTACTTCCTTCATGTCCTACCACACCTAGAGGCAGTGCGACATCCTGGAGGAAGTTACCAGCAATTAAGGCCAGAATAACGGTGATGGCAAAAAACATATTCTGCTTCACCGTGCGCTGTGCTCGACGAGCCTGCCCAATCACCCAAGCGATCTCTTCAATGTTATCGTTCATCAATACCGCATCAGCGACCTCCAATGCAGTCCCGCTGCCGGACAATCCCATCCCCATACCCACAGTAGCTGCTGCAAGTGCTGGTGCATCATTGACACCATCCCCTACCATTAACACAGGACCATACTTTTTGCGGAGCGCTTGGACCTGCTTCACTTTATCTTCAGGCAGCAAATCTGCATAGACCATACTTACTCCTGTTTCACGGGCAATTACAGAAGCTGATCTGGCTCGGTCTCCTGTTAACATGACAACTTTTATACCCATCACTTCAAGCTTTTTCACTGCAGCTGCTGCCTGTGGCCGTACCGTGTCCCGCATCGCGATCAGCCCGACTAATTCACCATCAGCCATAACAACGGATACGGTTTTTCCCTCCCCCTCAAGACGAGAGCGTACATCGTCCCACTCAGAAGACACCTTCACAGGGGTAACACCCTGTTTATCTGGATCATCAACGTTGCTGTCTTTCATCTCCTCTGACTGCATCGATTCCATTACATCTGTTTTGCCAATACTCCAGACCACATCGTTCACCGTTCCTTCGATGCCCCAGCCCGTTAGAGCCTGTACGTGCTCCGCTTCCTGAAGTGTGATATTCTCCTTATTCGCCTGATCTACGATGGCACGAGCCAAAGGATGCATGGAGATGTTCTCAATCGCTGCCACCGCAGCTAACAGCTGGGTACGATCTACATGTTCAGCCGTAATAATATCGGTGACTTGCGGGGTGCCCATGGTCAATGTACCTGTTTTGTCAAAAGCCACGACCCGCGTGCGAGCCATATTCTCCATATGGGCACCTCCCTTGAAAAGAATGCCCCGGCGGGCGCTGCTGGACATCGCGGACAGCATAACAGGCATGATGGAAGACACCAATGCACAAGGAGAAGCAACCACCAGAAATACCATCGCTTTGTAAAATGCCTCATTCCATGTCCAGCCAAGCAGCAGCGGAGTTCCTGCAATGACAAGTAAGGTCACCCCCACAACAATACGTGCGTAAATCCCTTCAAACCGCTCCATGAAACGCTGAGAATCCGGTAGTTCCGCCTGCGCTTCTTCCACCATTTTAATGATTTTGCCGAACACTGAACCTTCCGCCGATTTTGTGACCTCTACGTATAATGCGCCCTCGCCATTTACCGTACCTGCATAGACTTCATCCCCCGCAACTTTGTCCACAGGCAGGGATTCTCCAGTAATGGACGACTGATTGATAAAAGAACTCCCTCGGTACACCACGCCATCCGCAGGAATCAGTTCTCCCGGTTTGACCAACAGCAGATCACCCGGCTGCAGATCATCAATAGCCACGAGATTCATCTGTCCATCTTCAATACGCAGTGCAGTCTCCGGCTTAAGTGCGAGCAACGATGAGATATCCTTATGACTGCGCTCTGTCGCATAACTTTCCAACGCACCACTGAGTGCAAAAATAAAGATAAGCATCGCCCCTTCATTCCAGTAACCGATGGCTGCTGCCCCAAGGGATGCGGCAATCATCAGCAGATTTACATCCAGATCATGGTCCTTAACCAGTGTCTCGATACCTTCCTTCGCTTTGGTCCAACCGCCCACGGCATACGCCACAATGTAGAGCATGATGGATAAGGTACCAAAAAACGGTGCAGTTCCCCAGGCAATCAGCATCAACAGCCCGCTGCCCAATGCAGATTGCATCTCTTTATTCTGCATCATGGCTCGAAAATCAGGCTTCTTGCCCCGATTGGGGCCGGGTGTTTGGGATGAGCGTTGTTCTGCTTGTTGCTGTCTGTGTAGAGGTTGATGTATCACTTGCATATAAATCACGTTCCTTTCAAATGGTAGGTTTGCGGATAGTGAATGTGCTCAAGTTCCGCTTCCAGAAATGAAGTTGTATTGAGAATGAGAGCCATTGTTAATGCCCTAAAAATGACACATGCTGCTGCGGGAATCCCGCAGCAGCATGGTTTTGTGAATGATTTTACAATAATCTCGAATGAGAATGATAATCATTTTTGTACTTATGCAATTATTTTTACTCAATACAACTTTTAATCAGTATATGCCTGTGATCCACATTTGTAAATGGGCTTTTTTCGATGGATAGTCATACATGCGTGTTCAAAAAGACAAAAAGCCGCTGTCCCAGAGGACAACGGTTTTAACCATCTATTTACATTCATTTGACCTGTTTATGGCATATCACTTAAGTGATTGTTCGCACATCCACCCAATGCCATTTACGCGCCTACACTTGCTCCCTGACTTGCTTTGATGGCTTGCTCCAGATCATAGATAATGTCTTGAATGTTCTCCGTACCCACAGACAGACGAATCAATTCCGGATTAACCCCTGCTGCAGTTTGTTCATCTTCAGTCAACTGTGCGTGAGTTGTACTTGCCGGGTGAATAATCAGTGACTTGGAGTCGCCCACGTTTGCAAGGTGAGAGAACAGTTTGACACTTTCAATCAATTTGCGCCCCGCGTCCGCACCACCTTTGATTCCAAAGGTCAGAATGGCACCCTGCCCTCTTGGCAGATACTTCTGTGCAAGCTCGTAAGAACCGTGGCTCGGCAGACCTGCGTAACTTACCCATGACACATCCTCATGTTTCTCAAGGAATTCCGCAACTGCAAGGGCATTGCTACTATGACGCTCTACGCGCAAATGTAACGTCTCCAGTCCTTGCAGCAACAACCAGGAGTTGAATGGAGAGATCGTTGCACCCAGGTCACGCAATAGCTGTACACGAGCTTTGATAATATAAGCAATCGGTCCAACCGCTTCCGTATATACAACACCGTTATAACTGGAGTCCGGCTCCGTCAATCCAGGGAACTTGCCACTTGCTTTCCAGTCAAATTTTCCGCTATCCACGATAACGCCACCAATGGATGTACCATGACCCCCAATAAATTTCGTTGCAGAGTGAACGACAATATCTGCGCCATGTTCGATGGGACGAAGCAGGTACGGACTTGGGAACGTATTATCCACGATCAAAGGAATTCCATGTTCATGTGCGATAGCTGCTACCGCTTCAATATCCAGTACATTCCCCTTTGGATTACCGATCGTTTCGGCATACAATGCTTTCGTTTTCTCCGTAATCGCTGCCCGGAAATTCTCAGGATCACTGGAATCCACAAATTTCACGTCCAAACCCAGTTTCGGCAAAGTTGTCGAGAACAGATTGTATGTACCTCCATACAAACTCGCCGAAGAAACGATCTCATCACCTGCACCAGCAATATTCAGAAGTGAAAACGTAATGGCTGCTTGACCAGAAGCTGTAGCCAGCGCGCCAGCTCCGCCTTCCAACGCTGCAATCCGTTGCTCAAACACGTCGGTTGTTGGATTCATCAAACGGGTATAGATGTTGCCAAACTCTTTCAAACCAAACAGGTTAGCTGCATGCTCGGTGTCCTTGAATCCATAGGATGTTGTCTGATACAAGGGTACAGCTCGTGCGTTGGTGGTTGGATCAATCTCCTGGCCTGCATGAATTGCCAATGTTTCAAATGAAAGCTCACGTTCGTTTGACATAAATCTGAATCCTCCCTCGATATATACGTTCTTGAATTTCCTGATGTCTTCACATGGTGGCATATGTTTTCCATATTCTCTCACAAGATGTCGTATTTGAAAAGACTTATTTCCGATTGTTCCGATAAGAAAAATTAAATATGTACACTATTTATTTCTGTACTAAAAAAACCTTTGCCCTCGCAAAGGTTTTTCAGCTACTTTGGCTTAGGTATGCAATACCGAAGCCAGGGTTTGGTTAGACCCGAACTGCACTCCATACTTCACGCAAATGTTTGGCTGCAGGTACAGCTTCCTCCGCAGTTACGCCTTCAAGTGAAATATCGATATGTGGCTTATACGTTTTTAGCAATTCAAAAAATAACGGGTAATCCAGTATTCCTGCCCCAGGTACTGGGTTGAACTTCTCTCCCTGTGCATCAAAGGCTACATCCTTCGCATGGATCACAATCATGCGCTGATACAGCGATTCCATCACCTCACGCAAGAAAGCCCCTTGGTCTGCTGCATGTGGCTGTTTGATCAAATTACACGGGTCGAACAGCATCCCTAGATTCGATGAAGGAATCTCTTCAAACAAACGTGTCATATGTTCATGCGTATGAAGGGTATGTGTGGACACAGGCTCAATCGCCGCATGCACGCCCCATTTCTCCGCTTCCTCAGCCAACTCCTCAACCGTTTCTTTCAGCACACTCCACGCCTTCTCTTCATATCCATCCGGATGTGTATCCTGATAGGTGTCCAAGACCCCGGTCTCCGTTGCTACCATGCTGCAACCAAAATCCCGGGCATAACGCAGATGCTCCTTGAATCGATCAATGTCCGCACGTCGTCTTACTGGATCAGGGTCAATCGGATTAATATAACAGCCCAGTACTGCAATCTTCACCCCGCGCTGTGCAAATTGATCTCCGATCTCATTTGCCAGTCCGGGGCTCAGCTTGCCATTTGATGAGTCCACATCTGATAATGCTTTGGCCAGCGCCAGCTGTACGGAATTAAATCCGTTATCCGCAATCGTCTGTGCAAGCTGTGCTGTAGGCTGTTTGCCAAATGTATGTGCCAGAATACCAAGTTTCATCTCACTGCCTCCTTATGCTAATCCGATTATCAAACGATTAACGTGCCATCCAGCCTCCATCGACATTCAGCACATGACCATTCAGATAATCCGAAGCGGCAGATGCCAGAAAGACAACCGGGCCTTTCAGATCTTCTGGTGTTCCCCAACGCCCCGCAGGAATACGGGCTGTAATATCCCGGTAACGATTCTCGTCCGCACGGATCTGGGTAGTATTATCGGTTTCCATATAACCAGGTGCGATACCGTTAATCTGGATTCCTTTACCTGCCCATTCATTGGCGAGTGCTTTGGTTAAACCGGCAACGCCATGTTTACTGGCTGTATATCCTGGCACGTTGATCCCACCTTGATAGGACAACATGGAAGCAATATTAATGATTTTGCCACTTCCGCGTTCAATCATATGTCTGCCTGCCAATTGGCTTAGGAAAAATACAGTGTTCAGGTTCAGACCAATTACATCATGCCAGTCCTGCCCTGCATGATCAGCCGCAGGTGTGCGACGGATGATTCCGGCATTGTTGACGAGAATGTCAATTCTGCCCTGGAACGCAAGCGCCTGTTCGAACACAGCCGACAACTCATCTTCTCTACTTAAATCCGCTTCAATCACATAAGCCTTGCGTCCGAGTGCTTCAATGGCACTTGCCGTTTCCGCAGGTTTGGAATAAGAGACCAGCACCACATCAGCACCTGCTTCTGCCAAACCAATGGCCATCCCTTGTCCAAGTCCTCCCGAGGTACCTGTCACCAGTGCAACTTGTCCGCTTAAATCAAATGGGTTCATGAATGATTCCTCCGCATGGTTTTGATATGCAATCCTTAGAGCCGTCCGTTCTTTAATCCCATGAATAATGAATGAGGTTAACTTTGATAATCCACTGTGACACCGCTCTGCTCGTATAAGGCAGCCGTCTCTTCATCCAAACGACTATCGCTGATAATGTAGTCCAGTTCCGAACACTGGGCAAAAGTCCGAAGTGCAAATTGTCCAAATTTATAATGATCCACAACGCCGTATACTTGCTGCGAGGCAGATATCATTGCTTTTTTCAAAGGAACCAGATCTCCCGTGTATATGGATAATCCAAATTCGGGATGAAGGGCTGTCGTGGATATAAAGGCTTTATGAATGTTAAGACTGGATATAAACGCAGCCGTATCATCCCCAACCAACATATTCCGTACACGCGCCCCGCCAGGCACAACCAGTCGCACTTGCTCCTTTTTGGTCAACTCCGCAATAATGAACAGGTCATTGGTCACCACCGTCAGTGGTTGATTATCGAGACGTTTGGCCATCTCCAGCGTGGTGCTGCCACCATCGAGGGCAACGATATCTCCAGGTCGAATGTAAGTAAGGGCACGTTCAGCAATCTCCGTCTTCTCCGGATGATGCTTCTCGGTAACTCCGCGGCTATTCAAGATGCCATACTGATCATTCTGAGCCAGCATAGCACCACCGTGGACACGTACGAGCAGTCCCATACTCTCCAACTTGTCGAGATCCTCTCGCACTGTTTTCCCAGTCACCTGCAGCAACTCACTCAGATCACTGACGGTTACTTCCTGACGCTCCAGCAGAGCCTCCATAATTTTTTCATGTCTTTTCAATGGATTCATCATAATCAACTTCCTATACTACCTGAGTCAAAATGAATGAGTGTTCTAGTGTCTACCCTGTCAATTTAACTCAGACATCTGTAATTTATTATTTCAGGTCTTTCATCGCTACGCCGTCCATATCTTCGAACGTCTGGTTCTCACCAGCCATCGCCCAACAGAAGGTGTAATTGCTTGTACCCACACCACTGTGAATGGACCAGCTTGGGGAAATGATCGCCTGGCGATCACGTACAACCAGATGACGCGTCTCGTTTGGCTCACCCATCATATGGAATACAACACCGTCTTCAGGCAAGTTCCAGTACAAGTATACTTCGGAACGGCGGTTATGGGTATGTGCAGGCATCGTGTTCCACATGTTCCCCTTGTCGAGTTCGGTAATGCCCATCACCAACTGACAACTCTGAATTCCACCTTCTCCTTGGTGAATGTAACGATAGATCGTACGCTCATTGGAAGTTTCGATGCTGCCCAGATGATTCGGCTGAGCTTGTTCTTGCGTTGCTTTTACTGTTGGATAGGTGTGATGAGCCGGTGTGGATACAAAATAGAATTGGGCAGGTTGAGCCTTGTCACTGCTCGTGAACACAACTTCCTTCACACCTCTACCGATGTAGAGACATTCCTTCGCTCCAATCTCATAACCTTGTCCGTCCGCTGTCACTGTTCCGTGACCACCGACATTAATGATACCGATTTCACGACGCTCCAGGAAAAAGTTCGTTCCGATATCTTTCAGGTTCACTTCAAGGGTAATGTCCTTGCTCTCAGGTACAGCCGTTCCCACAATATAACGATCTACATGAGAATACACCGTTACCAATTCATCGGTTGCAAACAGTTGCTCCATCAAAAATTCCTCACGCAGGCGAGATGTATCATACGTTTTCACTTCATTGGGATGTGCAGCATAACGATTTTCCATTATTAATCCATTCCTTTCGTCATTTGAATTAGTTGGGATTGAGTTTGATAATGTTCATATAAGTTCATTTTAGTTCATTATGTATCTTTTGTGTACCTTTATTTTTAAAATAATTCATATCATTAATCACTAACGATGTTTATTTCTTAAATAAAAGCAAAAAAAAGATCTCCGTAGTCTGTAAAACAGACCGGGAGATCTTCTTTGCTTCACATATTAATGTGCAACAGCATTGTTAAGCATGATCCAGATTGAACCAATTACGATGGTCATCATAATCAGTAATCCGAAAATAAGGGCCATGACATTCCAGCGTGGTTTCTCTGTTTCACGGATATGCATGAAGAAGAAGAGTTGAACCACAAACTGAAGTGCTGCTGTACCAAGAATCACAATGAGTGTACCTGTTTTGCCCATCATGTCGTTCAAAACCACCACAAGTGGAATGATTGTCAGTACGACGGACAGAATGAAGCCGATGACATAAGACTTCAGTGAGCCATGTTGTTCATGGCCGTGGGAATCATGTGAGTTGTGCTCTGCCATCTACATCACCCCCATGAGATAGACGATCGACAGGAGGAAGATCCATACGACGTCCAAGAAGTGCCAGTACAAGCTGATGACGTTGATCTTACCGCGAGTAACGTCGGTAATCCCACGTTTTTTCAGTTGGAACATGAGTCCGATCATCCAGATCAGACCAAGCGATACGTGAAGTCCGTGAGTACCCACGAGGGTGAAGAATGCACCAGAAGCTGCACTCGTTGTGTAACTAAAACCTTCGTGAACCATCTCAACAAACTCGTAAACCTCCAGGGCGATAAAGCTTGCACCCAGAACAGCTGTAACAATCAGCCAGTTAATCAATTGTTTCACTTTACCCTGGTTCATTGCCAGAACGGCAAGTCCGCTTGTAAATGAACTCGTGAGCAAGATAAATGTCTCGGCGATAACGCCAGGCATTTTGATCAGTTCGGACAAAATCGGTCCGCCCGCCGAATTGTCACGCAACACAATGAAGGTTGCGAACAATACGGAGAACAAGATAACGTCGGAAATCAGGAAGAACCAGAATCCGAGAATTTTCATTTCCTGTGGATCATGGTGGCCATGGTCATGACCATGCGCATGATTCTCACCGTGCTTAGCGGCTGCTTGAGCCATCTATACCGACCCCCTTAACGACGCTTCGGTACGCTTAATTTCGTCGACCGGAATGTAATAATCCGTATCGTAAGAGAATGAACGGGCGATCATACAGATGCCTACGCCAGCAAGTCCGAGAATCGCCATCCACAGCCAACCGAATACGAAGCCGAAACCAGCAACGAACCAGAAGACAGACATGATGAACGGAATCGAGGAATTCTTCGGCATGTGAATCGGCTCAAGCGGTTGCTCAGGCGGATAGATGCCTTTGGCACGACGTTCTTTCTCTTCCCACCACTCATCGATATCATCTCCGCGCGGTGTAACAGCGAAGTTATATTCAGGAGCTGGTGAAGGAATCGACCACTCGAGCGTACGACCATCCCATGGATCGCCGGAAGCTTTAAGTGTTTTGTATTTGCGAATACCGTCTGCAATTTGTGCAACTTGGAACAAGAATCCGACACCCATCAGGAACGCCCCGATTGTGGATACGAAGTTCAGTTCCCACCAGCCAGTATCCCAGCCGTATGTGCTCAGACGACGTGTCATACCCATCAGACCGACAGCGTACTGCGGCATGAAGCAGACATAGAAACCAATATTCCAAGTCCAGAATGCCCATTTGCCCAGTTTCTCTTCGAGTTGGAAACCGAACATTTTAGGCCACCAGTAATACAGACCAGCGAAGTATCCGAAGACAACGCCACCGATCAATACTTGGTGGAAGTGGGCAATCAGGAAGTAACTGTTGTGGAACTGGAAGTCAGCAGGAGCAACGGATAACAGAACGCCTGTCATACCCCCGACAATAAAGCACGGGATAAAGGCAAGTGTCCACATCATCGGAGTCGCCATGCGAATCCTTCCTCGATACATGGTAAACAGCCAGTTAAATATTTTGACCCCTGTTGGAATAGCAATCAACATCGTAGTTACGGCGAAGAATGCATTCACGTCCGCTCCTGAACCCATCGTGAAGAAGTGATGCGCCCATGTGAAGAAGGACAGGAAGCTGATAATTAACATTGCAAATACCATTGACTTGTAACCAAACAGTTTTTTCCGAGAGAAGGTACTTACAATCTCGGAGAACACACCGAATGCCGGCAAGACGACAATGTATACCTCAGGGTGACCCCACATCCAGATCAAGTTGATATACATCATTGGGTTACCGCCCAGATCAAGTGTGAAGAAATGCGCCCCGGCAAACCTGTCGAGGAATAACAATGCAAGTGTCACGGTCAAGATCGGGAAAGCAAACAAGATAATGATACAAGTGGAGAATACCGACCATGTGAACATCGGCATTTTCATCCATCTCATGCCTGGCGCACGCATTTTAATGATGGTAACCAGGAAGTTGATACCGGTAGCCAGGGAACCGATACCCGATATCTGTATACCCCATATATAGAAGTTCTGTCCGACCCCCGGACTGTGTGACAGCTCCGATAGAGGTGGATAACTCAGCCATCCCGCATCCGGTGAACCACCGATAACGAAGGACAGGTTAAACAGCATTGCTCCCAGGAAGAATAACCAGAAGCTCAATGCATTCAGAAACGGGAAGGCAACGTCCCTTGCTCCGATCTGTAATGGCACGATAACGTTAAATAAACCAAACATAAATGGCATCGCCATGAACAAGATCATGATCGTGCCGTGAGTTGTAAAGACCTGATTATAATGTTCAGGATGTAAGAAATCCATGTTAGGCATAGCCAGCTGCAGACGCATCATCAATGCATCCACACCACCACGGAACAACATGATAATGGAAGCAATGATATACATAATACCGATCTTTTTATGATCGACGGTAGTTAACCAGTTACGCCAGAGCCAGCCCCATTTTTTGAAATAAGTCAGCACCGTTACGATAGTAATCATCGTAATACCGATGGCCACGTCTGCTCCATAGATCAGCGGGTCGCCAGTTACGAAAAACTCCGATGCAAACTCTTTAAGTCTCTCTAACATTGGGGGCCTCCTTTCGAATCTTTAGTTAGCACTCTTGTCCTCGTCTTGATTGGACTTGTCAGTTGCACTTTGAATGGCTCCAGAAGCTTCACTTGAACTTCCATGCTTACTGTGAGCACTTTGACCATCTACAACATACTTGGTCACAATATTTTGGAACAATCCTTCTGGGAAGGCAGAATAATAAGCAACATTGCTTGTTCCTGGTTCAGCCAGTGCTTTGTAACCTTCTGTAGTCAACGCCTGAGAACTCTGTTTCACTTCAGCTACCCAATTGTCAAAATCTTCGTCCGATGTAGCATTCACATCAAAACGCATTTCTCCAAAATGCTCACCTGTGAAGTTAGCGCCTGAACCCCAGTACTTGCCTTCATGATCTGCCTGCAGATACAAGGTCATCGCCATACCCGACATCGTATAAATCTGTCCTCCAAGTTGCGGAATCCAGAATGAGTTCATTGGTGAATCCGCAGTGAGTTCAAATTTCACGGGCCGGTCTGCCGGAATATTCAGCGTGTTGACCGTTGCAATCCCTTGCTCAGGATACATAAACAGCCATTTCCAGTCCAGTGAAGACACTTGGATGGTAATTGGTTCTTTCTCATGAGCCAACGGCTTCGAAGGCTCCAGATCATACGTGTAACGAATCGTTACAATTGCAAGTATTCCAATAATAATAATTGGAACCGTCCACCAGATTGCCTCCGCCTTCGTACTATGAGACCAGTTAGGCTCATAAGCAGCTTTGTTATCCGGCTTGTCGCGGTAACGCCATACGATTACGGCAGACAAAATGAGTACTGGCACAATGATGACAGCACACAAAATTGTCGAGATGACAATCAAATCTCTCTGCGAAGCGCCAATTGGCCCCTTCGGATCCAGAACAACGTACTGCCCGCCTGCCAGCATTGGCCAGACAATCAATGCAATTGTAACCAACGTCAGGACAACCGGAATGATAATCCGGATTAGCGACCTAGGTTTCTTGTTCATTTTGATCCCCTCTCCTTAAATTCGCTCATACTGAAAAATCAGTATACTACTCTCTTCCTACTAAAGATATCAGAAATGAACAACTTTTTTGTTCTTGTTAACAAATTTGTCGATTTTACACCTTAAATGTGTGAATTTTTTCTCACAAATCGCTTGCATGCTTGATATTTGTACTTCGTAATCTTTACACTTCAAGTCACAAAATAAAACCCTTTGCAGTCCCGTTGAACAGTGTCAACGAATCCGCAAAGGGCTTTATTGACTGGATTCCGGGAACTTATCCAGTCTTATTATGAACGAATTAACGCAGGATTATAATCAATCGGCGCCTTCGTCTTCCCGGCGTGTATGAACAAGGCCAATCGCTTTGGCAATAACGTAAATAAACACACTACCTACAAGGAATCCAATACCAACCATCAAGCCAAGATTACGATCATTAAAGTCGTTCAGATTGATCAGACACATGACCACTCCCGTAATGAGTGCGACCCATGCCAGAACTGTCATCGTCAAGACGGCGCGCCGCATATTTTTGTCTTTGCGCTCCAATTGGCTAACCATTGCTGTCTTCGATGCCATAGTAAACACTTCCTTTTCCCTTTTTGTAAGTGCTTTCCTTATACCAATATACCACATCAGTATGATTTTTAGTCAACAAATGTTCAAATTTTATTCGCAATTTGGACACTTTATTTTGATTTCGACCGTTGACAAAACATTTTTCAATTCATCATACTTCTTATAACCCAAAAAACGTCTCTTCATAACAGGAACTGCACTTGACCTTATGAAACCTTTATGAACTACTCATTTCCAACGGTAAAAATACAAAAAAGACGGCATATTGGAATACTCCAATGTTACCGTCTTTTTCAACTTCAATAAGGGAACCATATATAATGAGGACCTGCTTTTCCCTTAAACCTGCCACCTAAACTATTGGGGATTATGTTCGTTCCGTGTCTCCAACCAATTATTCTTGATGACGTTCTGATACCAGTAATAACTCTCCTTCGGCGTTCTCACGAGTGAACGATAGTCCACATGAACAAGACCAAAACGCATGCGGTAGCCTTCTGCCCACTCGAAATTATCCATCAGTGACCACGCCATGTATCCTTTCAGGTTAATGCCGTCGTTAATGATGCGGTGAATCTGAGCCAAGTGCTGTTCATAATATGCAATCCGGCGATCATCATTAATTTTGCCATTCTCCAGATCATCATTGATGCAGGCACCGTTCTCCGTGATATACACATCCACATTGCCGTACTTTTGCAAATAATGCATGAATTCATACAAGCCGCGTGATTCCACTGGCCAGCCAATATCGGTTTTGGTGAGACCCATATCAACTTCTTCCGATTGCAGCGCGCCTGCCTCTGGATTGAAACGATTGATCCCCATGGTGTAATAGTTAATACCTAGTAGGTCGATCGGTTGCGAGATGATCTCCATATCGCCTTCTTGGATTGGCACCGTAGCTCCCGCTTCTGCGAACCAATCCACCATAAACTGCGGATATGAACCTTTGTAGATTGGATCAAGGAACCAATCGGTATTAAGCGCAATCGATCGGTCACACGCAGCTTGGTCCTCAGGAGATTTGCTGTACGGCTCAGCCCAGCATACGTTCGGAGCAATACCGATCTGTCCGGTTGTACCCAAACGACGGAAGGATTGAACGGCTTTACCGTGAGCGACCAACAATCCATGAGCAACATTGATTGACGTCTGCAGGTCTTTGTTTCCTGGCGCATGAATCCCGAGAAGGTTCGACAGGAACGCGATGCACCATGGTTCGTTGAATGTCAGCCAGAAGTTGATTTTGCCAGAGAATTCTTTGAAGATCACTTCGGCATATTTCACAAAAGCGTCTACAGTTCTGCGGTTGCCCCAGCCTCCGTCATCCTCCAGCGTTTGCGGAAGATCCCAGTGATACAGTGTGAGGAACGGTTCAATTCCAGCCTCGATCAATGCATCCACGAAGCGGTGGTAGAAGTCCAGACCTTCCCGATTGATCTCACCATCTCCGTCAGGAATAATACGCGGCCAGGCAATGGAGAACCGGTATGTATTAATCCCGAGTTTCTTCATCAGTTCGATGTCTTCCTCATACCGATGGTAACTATCACACGCGACATCTCCATTATCTCCGTTATATACTTTGCCAGGTGTGCGCGCAAACGTATCCCAGATGGATACCCCGCGTCCACCTTCCTGTGCCGCTCCTTCTATTTGATAGGAAGCTGTTGCTGTACCCCAGCGAAAATCTTGCGGAAATTTAAAAATGGTCATGGTTGGCTCCTCCGTCTCATGATGACACGCGGATCGTCTGTCCTGCGGTCATGGTTAAAATAATTACATAATCGCCCTGAGGCGTAAGCTCTGCCTTGGCTTGTTCGTTTCCTTCCACACGCAGCGGATAAACACTGCGAAGGGTCAGCGACTCATTTCGATCTGCCTTAATAACCGCTGACGCAAGCTTGTTGTCCGTCCACGTTATTGCTACCGTATAACCACCTCTTGCACGAAGCCCTTCAACACGACCTTGAGTCCAGAGTTCAGGCAGTGCAGGCAGTAAATGTAACTCGTTCAAGTGGCTCTGCAATAACATCTCCGCGATTCCAGCCGTGCCTCCAAAATTACCATCAATTTGGAATGGTGGATGGTCATCAAACAGATTCGGATGTGTGGACCGGGCCAGCAACGTGCGCACAAACTGATGTGCCTGGCTGCTATCCAGCAGTCGTGCATACAGATTAATCAACCATGCACAGCTCCATCCTGTATGCCCGCCACCTTGTGAGATACGACGTTCAAGTGATACCCGTGCTGCTTCTACCAATTCCGGTGTGTGTACTCGATTGATCTGCTCCCCCGGATACAACCCATACAGATGGGAGACGTGACGATGTCCTGGTTCAGATTCAGCAAAATCTTTAAACCACTCCAGCAATTGTCCTTCGCTTCCAATTCGGAATGGATAGAGTTTGTCCAGAGCCTCACCCCACTCGCTCACCAATGACTGATCTAGATTCAATTGCTTCGCGGCTTCAATACAGCGGCTGAACAGTTCACGAATTAACGTCATATCCATCGTTGAAGCCATGGATATACTGCGTGCCTCCCCAGCATCTGTGAGAAACTTGTTCTCTGGTGAAGTGGATGGAATCGTAACCAGATAACCATCAGGCCCTTCCACCAGCCAGTCGAGACAGAATAGCCCCGCCTCTTTCATGATGGGATACGCACGTTCCTCAAGAAAACGCTGATCCCCGGTAAATTGATAATGCTCCCATAGATGCGAGGTCAACCATACGCCGCCCATCGGCCAGAAAGCCCAGCTGGCATCTCCACTTGTCGGTGTAGAGGTTCTCCAGATGTCCACGTTATGATGGGCAGTCCATCCACGGGCACCATACAGAATCCGCGCCGTTCTGCGTCCTGTATCACTGAGATCGGTCAGCATATCAAACAGCGGCTCATGACATTCACTGAGATTGCATACTTCAGCCGGCCAATAATTCATCTCCGTGTTGATGTTGATGGTGTAGTCACTATGCCATGGCGGTTCTACCTGATGGTTCCAGATTCCCTGCAGATTGGCAGGCTGGCTGCCCGGACGCGAACTAGCCATTAACAGATATCTTCCATATTGAAAATAAAGTGCCTCCAGTCCAGGGTCTTGTTGCCCTGCCTGATAAGCCTGCAGCCGCTCATCTGTAGGTAATTCGGCGTTAGCCGATCCCCCTAAATCAATAGAGACTCTGTTAAACAACGCGCTATGATCCTGAATATGTCGGTCACGAAGGACTTCCGCGCCATGTGTGGTCGCTTTGGAGATCATCTCCTTGCATTCCTCTTCCAATACAAGATGATCCTTCACAGGCAAAACATCAAAACTTTCAAAGGACGTAGCTGCTGCCAGATAAAACACAACCTGATCAGCACCCTCAATATGTAACTTGCCTTCCAGATTGGAGACCTTCACCTGATCGCCAGATGCCGTAAACGCTACACGGACAGCATAAGCCGTCCCCCGATCCTCTTCATAGAGGACGGATTCCGGGTGATCCCTGAAGTAATTGGACTCCACATGACTTGGGCACCGACTGAACATAGTTAGAGCATCTCCCGAAGTCTCAATGCGATAAGGATGGGGACTATCTAGCGTAACACTTACACTCACAGCGCCCTTCTGATCAGCAGTCAATGTGCAGACCATTAGATCATCCGAAGCACTGGAATACACTTCACGTACGTATTGAGTTCCTTCCAATGAGTAGGTTGTGGTTGCAATACCCGATTCCAGATCAAGCTCCCGTTCAAATGCATCATATGAAAGATCATCCAGACCCTCATGGTGCAATAGAAAATGACCCATCGGCTGGTAGGCCTCTACATCACGACCAAGCATTTCACGGTTCAACAAATCCTCAGCTTCACCATACTGCCCAGACATGATCAACTCTCGCGTCTGTTTCAAATACCGCTGACTGCTGTATTGAATCGTATCCCGTGGAAACCCTGACCATAATGTATCTTCATTGAGCTGAATTCTTTCATCTGCTGCGCCACCGTACACCATGCCTCCAAGACGGCCGTTTCCGATGGGCAATGCTTCTTCCCAGCGCTTTGCCGGGTTTCGATACCATAGACGATTGATTTTAATTTGTTTATTGTGTTGGGACATGATTAGCTCCTGTTCCTAAATCAACTGTATATTTCTTATGACATAAAACGTTTTCGGTAAGTGCTTACAATAATAAAATTATATGTGATTTCAAAATTTGCGTCAATGCAAATCATCACATCATTCCACAAAAAAAAGGGCCCTATATAGGGCCCTTTCCTTGCGTAACCATGGATCACAGACAATCCATATTATTTTACGTCTTTTCCTGTCCACAGAGAGACACGTTCTTTAACCCAAACCGTAAATTGTTTCTCCATTTCAACTGCACCCGCTTTGTCCAAATCAGCCAGTAAAGCATCATAGGTTGCATCAAAGTTGGCTGGTGTAGTCAGAACAGCTTCCGGAATCCGTTTACGAATGATATCCTGCGTTTTCTGGAACGTTACCTCATAGTCTGTACCGGAAGGTACGGACATGTTATACGCTGCGCCCCAATCCTTAACTGGCAGATCTTCTTCAGCCGGATAGAACTCTTTCCAAGTCGTGATACCGTAAGCTTTCAGCGTTTCTTTCTCTGCAGCTGTGTAACCAGCTACAATCTGCTCAGGGAAGTTTGTTGTGTAGTAGTTATCCGTAGAATCTTTTACACCATCACCGTATCTTGCACTAAATACGTTATACATCCCAATTCCTGTTTCCTTACTGAAATTGGAGTTGTCATTCGTTTTGCGGTCCTGAACGTCATCTGGAATCACGCGTTTACCATCTTCTACGTTGTAATGTTCACCTTCGATACCCCAGTTTCTCAGAACTTGTCCTTCATCGGAAGCAAGCCAATCCATGAATTTGATGATACGCACTGGATCTTTGGCCGAAGTTGTAATCCCAATGCCATAACCGTCAAAGCCGGCTGGTTGGAACGTGTGATCCACAATTTCATCGTTAAGTGACACAGAGAAGTGAGCGTATGTGGCATCATCCTTACCCGATGATTTGAGCGCGTTCTCCGCTTCTTGATAGTTCCACTCTTGGTCAATCAGACCGAGGACACGGCCACTCGCAATTTTGGACTTGTATTGATCATCCTTTTGAACAAAGGCATCTTTGTCCAGTAGGCCTTCATTGTACATTTTATTCAACCAGCGGAAATATTCTCTTTCCTCTGGACGTTTGTAGTGCAATGTTGCTTCATACGTTTCAGGATCAATGTAATATTCACCATCATCCGGTGCGCCTGTTGCCTGGAAGGCCGGATTCGTTACCGTGATCATGATCTTCCAGTCATCTGCATTCAATGTTAATGGAATGGTTGGCTGACCATCAATGGTTGGATGTTTTTCATAATAGGCTCTGAGTACATTCTCGTAATCCTCAAGTGTCTTCACTTCAGGATATCCGAGCTCTTTCAATACTCTTTGCTGAATTTCAAATCCACCTGTAGCGTCAAACGTAACATTATCAACACCCATATTGGTTGGAATAGTATATATCGCTTGATCTTCCAAACTGTATTTCAAACGGTTCATCTGTTCTCCATAGATTTTTTTCAGATTGGGAGCATGCTCCTCAATCAGATCCGTGAGATCCAGCATCGCGCCTGCATCCACAAGCTTAGATAAGTTACCTTTAGGGTAGATCATATCAGGAAAGTCACCACTGGCAGCCATAAGGGCAATCTTCTGGTTACCACCATCGTTTACATCATATTCAGCTTCAATTGTAACGCCTGTTTGCTCCGTAATCTTTTTACCAACAGCATCTTGCATCTTGTTCCAGGTTGGGCTAGCATCCGCCCCGAAGAATGTAACCGTGATCGGTTCGGTTCCGCTGGACTCCGAAGTCTCTTTGGTTCCCGAATTCCCACAGCCAGCTGTGACCAACATTGCACTTGCGAGCATCAACATTGCAAACGTCTTGGGTGTATTGCCTTTCATTTTGCCTCTCATTGTCTAGTTCCCCCTATTATTTATGAAGGTTTTATCTGTATAACAGGCTTTATGCCTGAGGATACCACTTTTTTGAATGCGCTTTCGGTATCGTTCATTCTAACGTGTTTACTAAAGCTGATGTTTCGATTCTGCAAAAAGAAAGATTCTTCTTCTAACATACGTAAAACGTTTTCGTAAATGGAATAAATCGCTTACTGAAAGTGCTTACATGATAGATTATAGGCTATCCATCACCTCACGTCAACAATAAAAAAAGCCCTTTCTCAAGGGCTTTTTCCGCTATGAAAATCCTTAACTTTAATGCTTGGTTTTCAAGCTTATTTCACATCTTTTCCAGTCCAGAGAGCTACACGTTCCTTGATCCAAACCGTGTATTGTTTCTCCATCTCCACTGCACCCGCTTTATCGAGTTCAGCCAGAAGACCATCGTATACGCTGTCGAAGTTCTCAGGTTTGGCAAGGATAGCCTCTGGAATACGTTTACGTACGATATCCTGTGTTTTCTGGAACGTTACGTTGTAATCCGTGTCAGATGGTACAGGCATGTTGTATGCTGCGCCCCAATCTTTCAGCTTCAGATCATCTTCGGAAGGATAGAAATCTTTCCATGTTGTAATACCATAGGCTTTCAACGTTTCCTTCTCAGCTGCAGTGTAACCTGCTTGAATCTGTTCAGGGAAATTCGTTGTGTAATAGTTATCTGTGGCATCTTTCACACCATCACCGTATCTGGCGCTAAATACGTTATACATGCCTACGCCTGATTCTTTGGTAAAAGCAGAGTTATCATTGGTTTTGCGATCTTGTACGTCAGCCGGAATGATGCGTTTCCCATTCTCGACTTGGTAATGTTGGCCTTCAACGCCCCAGTTTCGCAGGACCTGACCTTCATCGGAAGCAAGCCAATCCATGAATTTGATAATACGTACCGGATCTTTGGCCGAAGTCGTGATTCCGATACCATAACCGTCGAATCCCGTCGGTTGGAACGTATGATCCACAATATCCTTGTTCAAGGACACGGAGAAGTGGGCATATGTTTTATCTCCACCATTAGACGATTTCAAAGCATTCTCCGCCTCACCATAGTTCCACTCCTGGTCGATTAGACCGAGTACACGGCCACTGGCAATTTTGGATTTGTATTGGTCATCCTTTTGAACAAATGTATCTTTATCAAGCAGACCCTCATTGTACATTTTGTTCAACCAACGGAAATATTCTTTTTCTTCAGGACGTTTGTAGTGTAGAACGGCTTCATACGTCTCAGGGTTGATATAATACTCACCGTCATCCGGTCCACCCGTAGCTTGGAATGCAGGGTTTGTTACCGTAATCATAATTTTCCAGTCATCTGCATTCAATGTTAGCGGAATCGTCGGTTGACCATCAATCGTTGGATGTTTTTCATAATACGTTCTCAGTACGTTCTCATAGTCCTCAAGCGTTTTTACTTCAGGGTAGCCGAGCTCTTTCAATACTCTTTGTTGAATTTCGAATCCGCCCGTAGCGTCAAACGCAACGTTATCTACACCCATATTCGTCGGGATCGTGTAAATGGCTTGATCTTCCAAACTGTATTTTAGACGGTTCATCTGATCACCATAGATTTTTTTCAAATTGGGAGCATGCTCCTCAATTAGATCGGTCAGGTCCAGCATCGCGCCTGCATCCACAAGCTTAGACAAGTTGCCTTTAGGATAGATAATATCAGGGTAATCACCACTGGCAGCCATCAAAGGAATCTTTTGGTCACCACCATTATTCACATCATACTCAGCTTCAATTGTAACTCCCGTTGCCTTCGTAATCTCTTGACCGACAGCATCCTTCATGTTATTCCAGTTCGGACTCGCGTCTGCACCAAAGAATGTAAAGGTCACTGGACTGGTTGTATCTCCGGAATCAACCGGTTTCTCTGAAGCGTTAGTTCCTCCTCCACTGCCGCTGCATCCTGCTGTAATTGCAAGAGCACTGGCTAACAGAAGCATTGCGAATGTTTTTGGTGTTTTGCCCTTCATGTGTAATCCCCCTTATGGATATTAATGAAGCTGTATATTTGTATAACAGGCTGACCTGCACATACCGTGACCAGATGAAACCAATGTAATTTTCTTGTTTTATAACATTAGAAGCGTTTTCTTAAAAATAAAAAAATGTTCTTTTCTTACCCTTTTCCTCTTCATTCCTGTAAGTGTTAACTTTGAGATTCAGGTGTATGCCACATGGTGTACAAGCAAATGTAAGTGCTTTCATAATTGAATAATAATCGCTCCTATATCCCTTGTCAATAGTGAATTTATAAAATTGAAAACGTTTTTTAGAAAACGTTTTAGATAAAAAAAGAACCCAAATGTTTTGGGTTCTTTTTCGTTTTAGCTCTGAATTGCGAATCGTTTATTTAGCCTCTTCACCGCTCCACAATTGAACACGGTTTTGAACGAGTTCTGTATATTGTTTCTCCATATCCTCTGCGCCTGCTTGGTTCACTTCTGTAATCATGCCGTCATAGATCGCATCGAACTGTTCAGGAGTACTCAGAATGGCTTCCGGTATACGCTTCCGGATGATATCCTGTGTTTTCTTGAAGATGACGTTGTAGTTGGAGTCACCTGGTGTTGGCAGATTGTATGCTGCTCCCCATGGTTTGATTGGGAACTCGTCTTCACTCGGGAACAGATCTTTCCACGTCGTAGCACCGTAAGCTTTGAGTGTTTCTTTCTCTACATCGGAATATGCTGCCACGATCTGTTCAGGGAAATTCGTAGTGTAGTAGTTATCCGTTGAATCCTTCACACCGTCTCCATAGTGACCAGACATATTGGTATACAGTCCAATACCCGTTTCTTTCTGGAATACGGCTGCATTATTGGTTTTCTGATCCAGAATGTCGGCAGGAATGACACGTTTGCCGTCCTTCACTTCGTACTGTTTGCCCTCAATTCCCCAGTTCATCAGCACTTGCCCTTCTTCAGAAGCCAGGTAATCGAAGAATTTAATCGTACGAACCGGGTCAGGATTCGATGTTGTAATCCCTACACCCCAACCGGATACAAAACCAGGGTCTTGGTAGGCATGATCCTTGATATCCTCGGAAAGGGTTACCGGGAAGTGTGAATACGTTGCTTCATCCTTGCCCGCAGATTTCAGTGCATTTTCTGCATCGGAATAACCCCAATCCTGGTCAATGACACCCAGAACACGTCCACTTGCAATTTTGGATTTGTATTGGTCTGTTTTCTGGATGAAGCTGTCCTGATCAAGCAATCCCTCATTGTACATATGGTTCAACCAGCGGAAGTACTCTTTTTCCTCTGGACGTTTGTAATGCAGACTTGCTTCATATGTCTCTGGATCGATGTAGTATTCACCGTCATCCGGAGCTCCTGTTGCCTGGAAGGCAGGGTTCGTTACGGTAATCATGATTCTCCAATCATCCGCGTCCAGTGTTAACGGGATCGTTGGCTGACCATCAATTGTTGGGTGTTTCTCTTTGTAAGCCTTCAATACATTCCCGTAATCCTCAAGTGTACGCACTTCCGGGTATCCGAGTTCTTTCAGTACACGATGCTGAATGCCGAATCCACCACCTGCATCAAAGTACTTCTGGTCTACCGCATAATACGTCGGCAGCACATAAATAGCCTGATCCTCATTACTGTATTTCAACCGGTCCATGTAATTACCATACAGCTTCTTCAGATTGGGAGCATATTGGTCGATCAGATCTGTCAGATCGAGCATTGCTCCGGCATCCACCAGTTTGCTGAGTTCTCCTTTGGGGGAGACGATATCCGGATAGTCTCCGCTCGCCGCCATTAAGGATATCTTATCTTGACCACCACTAACGGCAAACTCACCGTTAAGGGTTATCCCTGTTTTTTCCGTAAGGACTTTACCTACTTCATCCTTCATGCCATTCCAGTTCGGACTGGGGTCAACGCTAAAGAAGTCAAAAGTAAGTGGAGTTGTCTCTGCGCTTGTATCCTTGAACGACGTATCACCGCCGCTTCCTCCACCGCAACCTGCGAGTAAAGACATTGCAAGCACTGGTGCCAGTGCAATCTTCATTTTGGAACTTGCCATAATGGTAATCCTCCCTGTTTCATATGTCTGTCTTATCCGGGACTTTTTTGTCCCTGTCTATAGCTTCATGAATACCACACCGCAGCCCTATACGGTGAAGCGCAGACCAAATGGCTGCGCTTCGGGTATCCTGATGCTTCATTTGTAGATGTACGGCCGCTCTATGTGGCAGCCTGTACCCACTTGTTTAACCTTTTACTGCACCCAGTGTCATACCGCCAACAAAGTACTTCTGAAGGAACGGATATACAATGAGGATTGGAACCGTTACAACGATCGTAATCGCCATTTTGATCGATTCCGGTGAAATCTGTGTCATTTGCTGCGCCATATCATTGGCATTTCGTCCAGCACCTGAGCCTTGCTGTGTACTTTGCAATACTTTCATCAGCTCATATTGGAGCGTGGTCAAATGTGCCTTTGAACCATTATACAGGTACGTATCAAACCACGCATTCCATTGACCTACAGCCAGGAACAATGCGATGGTAGCAAGCACTGGTTTACACAGTGGCAAGATGATTCTGTAATAGATCGTAAAGTCATTCGCTCCGTCCAGCTTCGCGGATTCCTGCAATGAGTATGGCAGGCCATCAATGAATGAACGGATGATGAACACGTTAAATGCACTGATCATGCCAGGCAATACATATACCCAGAATGTACCGATCAGGTTCAAGTCACGCATCAGAATGTACACCGGAATCAGACCACCGGAGAAATACATCGTGAGCGCGAGTGTTGTGGAAACAAATTTTCTAAGTCCAAAATCAGGTCTGCTCAGTGTAAAGGCGATCATGGATGAACTGATCAATCCGAGCACGGTACCTACAAGTGTACGCAAAATGGAGATCTGTAAACCTTGTAACAATCCATCATATTGGAAAATCGTTTTGTAGTTCTGTAATGTGAATTCGCGAGGCCACAAGTAAATTCCGCCACGTACTGTATCTGTCGAGTTATTGAGTGAGATAGCTAGTACGTTAAGGAATGGATAAAGTGTTACAACCAGCACCATGGTCATCGCGAGGATGTTGAATATATCGAACAGTTTATCGCCCCGAGTAGCATTGAATGCTTTGTTCGCCATAATGTCGTCCCCTCCCTACATGATGCTTTCTTTAGTGAATTTTTTGAACAAGCCGTTCGCAGTAAACAGAAGGATGATACTGACAACGGAGTTGAATATACCTATGGCTGTACCATATGAGAATCGTCCCATATTCAAACCATAATTGAGCGCATATAGATCAAGTACTTCCGAGTAGTCCGTGACCAGACTGTTGCCAAGCAAGAACTGCTTCTCGAAACCGATACTGATCAGATGCCCAATTGACATGATGAAAAGTACAGAAATCGTGGTCCGTATGCCAGGCAGCGTAATATGCCACATCTGTCTCCAGCGGTTGGCTCCATCTACACGGGAAGCTTCATACAACTCATTGTCGATACCTGTAATCGCCGCCAGATAGATGATGGCATTCCAACCGGTTTCCTTCCACATATCTGAAGCGGTTACAATGTACCAGAACAAGTTCCCCTTGGCCATGAATTGGATCGGCTGATCAATAATGTTCAGGCCTACCAAAAGATCATTGATAATCCCTCCATCGGTGGAGAGCATCTTCGTAATGATCCCGGCTACAACAACCCAGGATACAAAGTGAGGCAGATATGATACCGTTTGCACGGCACGCTTGAAGAACATGCCTCTCATTTCATTCAGGAGAATAGCGAAGAATATCGGCACGATAAAACCAACAACTAGTCCCATCAAGCTCATTGCAAGCGTATTTCGAAGTACCAGATAGAAACGATCATCACTGAACAGTTCTACAAAGTGTTTAAAGCCAACCCACTCTTGATCACCAAACGATCTGGCAGGTTTATAATTTTGGAAAGCCATCGTCCATCCCCATAGTGGCAGATAGTTAAATACGAAAACCCAAGCTACGAATGGCAATGACATGAGATAGAGATATTTCTGCTGTTTCATTCTGTCCCAAATTCCGTTCCGCCGATTCTTTAAAGGCGGTTTGGGGTCACTGCTTCTGTTCGCGGAAGCGGATTTTTTTGTTAGCGTTTCCATCTCCGTTCCCCCTCCTCTGTTTTATAAAATAATCATACTCGATAGAGCGTTTTCAAAATACCATCTGGATTTTAGAGAAAATCATATAAAAATTAGATATAGACATATATAATCAGACATTAATTCGTTAAAATCAGTGATAAATTCTACTTTTAAATGATATAAAAGTAATTTTAAGGAAAAATAATGTTCAAAGTGGTAAATATCGAAAACGTTTTATAGTAATCGTTTACTTCAATTACATGGCATACAAAAAGGACCCTTTCGGGTCCCTCTGATTACAATGTAAATTGAATGGTTTGCAGTTTAACGATGCCGAGTAATTGCGCTACGGATATGGAGGTTGCTGGACGGAATTGATCTCCATTCAGATACGCAAGCATCTCCTGAAATAAGTAGGCGGCTTCCGGACGCTTCATTACAGCCAGATTGGCAAACGGAAGTGAGGATATCAAAATCTTGCCCTTCCCTACTTTTGCCTCAAAGGCATAAGCGAGTCGTTTGGCCCGATGGAAATGGTCCACCACTTCGATCAGCGGCTCCACCCCGGGCAACGTATCCAAACATATCGCTGGTGTACCGTTCACCAAGTGATACCAATGCCAGTCCGAAGCCCCATCATGCGGGAAGGAGCCTAGTAGTGCTGGCCGATCTCTCAGATACATGCCCATCGTTGCACCAGGCTGTGTAGCAAACATCAGGTAATTCCAAAATACAGGCAGATACTTGGTCTCCACTGAATCATACAACCCTTCTGCGGTTGACTGTAGCCAAACACTTCCCCCGTTGACCACATAATCAACGACATTGGGTGTTAACGACTGAACGATAACCAAGTCAATCTCCCGATTTTTCAACAACTGAAATCCATCGATGCGATCTACACAATCATCATGCGCTTCACCCAGGAATGGCTTCAACTCTGCCACGGTATTCCAGAACCGATTCGAACCCGGATGAGACTGATAAAAAGGAAACGACCAGCCCTGCCATACATTCGCTACAGCTCTTTCCAAATCGCCTGATATCAGCTCCGCTTCGATCCGAAAAGCTGCTGCCCCTTCATGAGGAGCGGTAGCGACGATGCTTCCCAGTGACATGACAGACCCACATTGGATATCTCCGGTCTTCCATTCCCCTTCAGTAAGTATCACATCATCGCTTATTAACCTCCAATGAATAGTTGCGTCCTCAAGCGGATCTTTACCATAGTGAGAGATGCGCACATCGACATGAATAGGTTCTCCGGCGAAAAATGTACGCTCCTTGCAGCTTAGCAACAGCACCAGATCCGCATTGAACCGCATGAATTCTTCAGGTGTTGTAATGCCTTTGTCGTCCCAAAATACATCCAGAATGCCCGTCATAGCATGTCCCTGGCCTGGAAAATCGCGAATGTCCAGAAGTTGTACGCCCGCAGCGTCCGGTGTTCGCCGAATCCGCTCCATGGCTTCTTTTAAGGAACGTACCAGATGGGTACCACTGACCTGTTGAAAATGCTCCAGGTCCTCGATCATGCCTTTGTTTGTTAACGATTCTTCAATCGGCCCTAACCAGCTAGGACGCAATACGCCAGTATACTTGGCACGCTCTTGGGGCCGCACATACATGGTGTACTGTGCATGTTCGTGCCCAATGACGGGATGCTCCGCAAGCCGGGTGACTGCATGATAGTCCAGCGTGGTATCCGGCACAGCAGAATATGCGGATTCCAACGGGGGATGCCAGTTCAACGACTGAATATAATAATCACCTTCCCGCCCTTGCGCCGGAAGCTGTCCAAAACCTGTATTGTCCGTATATAAGCGAGTCGGGTCTGATTCCCTTGCCCTCGATACCCATGCATTGAGTTCAGGATGGCCATTCGGACCAATAAGCTCATTCCCCATGGAGAACATGACGAATGAAGGATGTCTATGCAGCGACTGAAGCAACCCGTCCAGTTCTTGTGTCAGATAGGACAATACTTCAGCTGGCGCAGACTGATCCGATTGCTCAAAGAAACGAGACCAATGGGGAAGTTCTGCCTGTACCAGCATGCCCGCTTCATCAGCCGCCTCCCAGAAAGGCTCCGGCGCGCTCCACCCATGCAGTCGGACATGATTGAAGCCATACGATCTGGCGACCCTAAATTGCTGAAGATAATGCTCCTTGTCCCAGACGGGATAACCTGTCAGTGGAAAGATACAGCAATCGACGTACCCACGCAGATATACTGGTGTCCCATTCAATTCAAGCTGCTTCCCATTTGTTGCAAAGGATCGTACACCAAATGATTGCTCCAGCCGATCCAGTTCCTGTTCACCGTCATGCAGACGGATCACTGCCTTGTATAATTCAGGGGATTCGTCCGACCATCTTGCGATAGACTTCTCTGTTCCAAGTTCCAATCGCCACTGTTCTATTAAAGCGTTACTTTCAATTAACTCTGCTGAGCTTATATCCACATGTGATGGATCACTCAGATTCACATTACAACTATATCGATCAAGCCATGTGCCGTCCGGATGCTGAATATCCACATGTAATTGCATCGATCTAGCGGAATCATTTGCGGGAGCGCTTACAGTACAATCAACCAGAATGGTTCCGTTCTCAGCATCTGGTTGAATACGTAACGTCTGTAATCGGCATGGGGGCAGACTGTCCAGATAAACACCACCCGTGATTCCACCCCAGGCTGTGGCCGTATGCAATGAATGAATATGGCTACCCGCCAGCGGAAGTTTCATCGTATTATCCACGCAGATCTCCACACGATTCAATTCTCCCTGCTTCACCAGAGAGGTAACATCCCACTTCTGTTGATTCACCAGACTATCCTGCTGCCCGGCATACTGTCCATTGATCCAGAGATTTGTTGTCCATCGGACACCTTCCAATCTGAATACATATTGACATCCAGGATCGTCTGATGGAACATGCACATCCTGAGCATACCAGGCTGAGCCTTCATACTCGCGAACCTTGGTCCAGGTATCGAGCCTTTCATATTCAGGCTCATCTCCGTATCCTTGCTCTTCCCATGAACCGGGAATCTGAATGGTCTCCCATGATGTATTTTCACACTGTGATGGCGGTAATATCTCTTGTTCAACGAGTTCATCGGACTCCCGATTCAAACGAAACTGCCATGTTCCATTTAAGTTCAATGTATGACGTACAGCACTTGTATCAGACAAATTCATATCGTACAACCATCCCTTCATCTGGATTCTTGTAAATCCAGTCTAAGATGTGAAGCATTCCGTGACCATTGCTTATCATGGGAAGTGCATGGACAATATGATGAATCTGGAATTCCTCAGAAATACCGAAAACGTTTTATACAATAGGCAAGGGCAATGCCCAGCGCTCCGTACTTATTCCTCGTTTGTATCCGTAGCCGTTCCTTTCAACGTTGATTGGGTTCTGGCCTGTTTGTAAGCGGAAGGGGATTCCCCTACATATTTCTTGAACTTACCGTGGAAGTAGTCCACATTTGCATACCCCACTCTAGCCGCGACCTGATGGACCTTCAGTCCTTCATCCAGCAATTCCTTGGCTTTTTCCATGCGAACCTTGTCCAGAAATGCATTGAAATACTCTCCAGTATGATTCTTGAACAACTTGCCCAAGTAACTGCTGTTATAGTTAAACACTTCAGCAAGTACTTCGAGCTTGAGATTTTCGCCAGGGTTACGCTGGATAAATTCAATCATCTGTTTCAATACAGTATCCTTGCTTCCCCCACCCATACGTTGAATAAGTCGATTCAAATGTTCCGATGCCATGACTTTGAGATCAGACATCGTAAATTGATGATAGACTTCATTAATTAGAACCGAATGTTCCTGCATAATGGAGTGCATCTGTTGATTCGTCGCTGCAAGCTTGTTGAACGCCAGGGAAAATACCTGTGAGAACGCCGTCTTGATCGCTTGCTCTGTTCGGTGATATGGAACGAGGCGCTCTTCCATCTCACCCAGTACCCGCATAACGGACTCACTACTGCGGATGTCTAACGCATAATACAGCTTGTCCGCGAGTTCGTCCTCAACTGGCTCATGTGCTCCGTCCACAGCTTGAACTTCTGGCTTAACAACGCTTTCGCCTTCGCTGCCTTCAGTCCACAGCATGATACGTTTCTCCGTGAACAAAAAGCGTTCACCGAGTATACGATTCGCCTGCGTGTATGACCGCACAATTTCAGAAGTGGAATGTACGGGTTCTCCTGCAGCACCATACATGTGAACCTCCCATTCTCCCAGCAGTCCTTCCAGCTCATCATACAGATTTCTTGCAGATGACTCGGATGTGATTGTTTCCTTACTTAATAGCCCCAGACCTGAATGGAACGAGAATACAATGCCTCGGTCTTTCTGGTCAAATGCTTCAATCAGTTTGCGTTTCATTACACTTCCCCGCTGCAGGTCGGGGGCTACATGCATCTCAAGCAGCACAATTTGATAGTGAGGCCAGTGCAGCCCCAGGCTATCTTCTTCCATGCTACCCGCACCCTCCAGACTGTCAAAGAGCAAAGCCTCGATCTGATGCTCCCGATAGACGGTATCTTCACCAGCATAACGTGCCATTGTCTCCCGTTCACGGGTCAGGATTGTAGCAATACGCTCCAGTTCACCAATAATCTCTTCTTCATCAACCGGTTTGAGCAGATAACCATCCACACCAAAACTGATGGCTTTCTTGGCATAGTCAAAATCCGCGTAACCACTTAATATCAAAAAGTGCGAATCCGGATGATTCCGGCGCACTTCTTCAATCACATCCAGCCCGGTCATACCGGGCATGCGAATATCAATAATCGTCAGATCAGGCTCCAATTCCTCAAACCGGGAGATGGCCTCACGCCCGCTGGCAGCTGTAGCAATGACCTGGAATCCGTATTTTTCCCACTCGATAATGGTTGTCAGTCCCTCACGTATGCTCGGTTCGTCATCCACCAAAAACACTTTATACATGTTGGTCCCCTCCTGCTGGCAAAGTGAAAGAAACCTCTGTTCCTTCCCCATATACACTCTTAATCTGCAATCCATATGGCTCCCCGTACGTCAAGGTTAAGCGTTGATGTACATTACGCATGCCGATCCGGCTCTTCTCCTGTTCCTCTGGTCCACAGATGAACTGCATTACCTCAGCCAGTCGTTCTGGCGTTATGCCTGCACCATTGTCATCCACACGGATCTGCACAATGTTCTCTACTAAACGAATACTTATATGAACACGGACTGTACCCTCTTTGTTCTCCAGACCATGGACAATCGCATTCTCAACCAAAGGCTGAATAATCAAAGGCGGAATGTACATCTTCTCCACCTCGGGATCGATATGGATCTGGAATGCAAGGCGGTCGCCGTAACGAAATTTCTGAATTTCCAAATAGGAACGTACCATTTCAAGTTCAGCCCGGAAGGTTGTTTTTCCACTGCCAATCTCCAGACTCTTGCGCATCAGCTTGCCCAACAGCCTGACGATGTTAGCAATCTCTGCTTCTCCCTTAATATGCGCTTTCATCCGAATGGACTCCAATGCATTAAACAAGAAATGTGGATTGATCTGGCTCGCCATCATTTTCAGTTTAATCTCTTTTTGGGCGATTTCCAATTGATTGTTCTGTTCGGTCGCTTCTACCACCTGCGTCATGAGTTCATTGATACTTTTCACCATATAGTTGAACTGTCGTGACAGTTGCCCAATCTCATCGTTTCCATCAATCCGCGAAGTCACGTTCAGGTCTCCTAATGCAAGCTTGTTGAGGTGTTTACTCAGCCGGAGCAATCGGTTCGAAGTGAGGAACGAGATGATATATACGAATAATAGGGCGATAACCAGCACAAGGATAATGAAAATCATGCCAATCATGCTGACGGTGTTGGCGTCTTTGACGATATTTTTGGTGGCAAAAACCGAAATCACCTTCAGGCTATTCATGCTCGATCCAGGGCCCAACTCATCAATAACAATGTTGGATGGCTCCCCCCGAAAATCAGCTTCAATGGTGCCTTTTGCCTGATTCTGCAGATCAACGCCAAAATCAAGCTCGTCCAGCGTTTTCCCTACCAGTTCGGTATTCTTGGCTGCAACCACATAGCCTTGCTCGTCCGTAATCATCGTCTCGAATTGTTCCTGACGCAACAATCCATTCAGCTCATCCTGATTGATCACAATCATCAACACGCCCTCGGTCCGATATTCGGCAAAAGGTACTTTGCGCACCAAACTGAGCTTGTGTACAGGATTATCTTCCTTGTCCGGAATGTAGAACCACCCGATGCTGGTTGTTTTCAGTGCCTGTTGGTACCAGTAGCTCTCTTCCGTCTGCTTGTCTACCGGGATGAATTCGAGGTTGTTGATCAATGTTGGGTTAGTTGAGTAAAAACGAATGCCCGCTATCTCACGGTACAAACGCCTGTACTCCTGAAAGTCTTTGTATGCAAGATACGCTGAGGTTAACTCCACAACGCTCTTGTACCGCTTATTCACGATCTCCTTGAGATCCGCATTAAACATTAAAAGATTGGATATATCGGTTGGTACACGCAGCATGGTTGCCGTCTGGCTCTTGATTTTGTCCACATTGATGATCGTCTGTCCTATCGCATTGTCCAGGGCTTGCTGGCGAAAATAACTGGTCACAGCAAGACCAACAATCAGGACCGGAATCATGACAACCAGTACATAGGAAATGAGCAATTTATGCTTTAATTTGAGATTATTAGTGGTTCGTATCAGCCTTTTAAACATGTCTGCACCTTCCGTCATCTGTATAAGCGCTTACATATAAACAGCAGGATCAGGATGTACTGTCCTCAGAATTAATCATACCACATAACCGCCAGAATTCGGATTGTCATTCCAATGGGTAATATATTGCCAGGCAACAAGCCAGCCTATCTCTAGTAGAAGAGGCCGCCATTAACATGGCGACCGGGCTTACCGAATTATTTTCTACTGACGGAAGTTTAGTGACTCCTAGATGGGCGAAATCCATATCCTTTGGCACGCCATGCAACAATCAATGCCACCAATGTTAAAGCCAAGATGGCCCAGTTAAATGACGAAGCTCCCCATTGATTCAGAAGAACACCTCCCGCCATTCCCCCAAGGGCAATAGCCAGATTCCAAACGGTTGTATTAATCGGCATGACGAGATCCACACCTTGTTCCCCAGTAGCTTGAGCAAGTGCAGTCTGTAACAGGGTAGCCGCACCGCCAAATGTCAGACCCCACAGCGCAACAGAACCAAAGACGACAACAATGTGCTCACTCCAAAGACCTAATACCAGGGAAATCAAGGCAAAGCCCGCAAGGCTCATGAGAACCAGCATACGCAACCACCGATCAATGAAAATACCTGTAATCCAGATGCCCACCAATGCCATCAGGCCAAATAAAAGTAAAATGAGTCCAACCTTGGATTCCAAACCAACATCGGCGAGAAAAGGAGCAATATACGTGTATAAAATATTATGAGCCAACATCCAGGCCAAAACGACAGTTAAAATGGGTATTACACCGGGGGTGAACAGTACTTGCTTGACAGAGATACGCTTATCCGCTGACTGCCCCGGATAGTCGGGTACTTTCCAGAGCACCCAGAAAATCAGTACAAACGCCAGCAACGACATCAGCCAGAACACTGAGCGCCAGCCCATAAATGAACCAAGCAGCGTACCTGCCGGAACACCAAATGATAAGGCAATCGGCGTTCCAATCATAGCCACAGCCATGCCTCTTCCCTTGAGATGATCAGGTACCATGCGTAATGCATAACCACCAATTAGGCCCCAGGAGACACCTGCTGCAACACCGGCCAAGAAACGAGCGAACAGTGTCAGTACATAGTTTGATGAGAGGGCAGTAATGGTGTTGAAGACAAGAAAACCGATAATAGACAGAAGTAAAAGCGGACGCCGCCGCCAACCCTTTGTCAGCACTGCCACAGGTATGGCAGCAACCAGCGACCCAACAGCATAAAAGGTGACAAGCTGCCCCGCCCCTGCCTCAGAGATCTGCAGCCCTTCTTTTATTTGCGGCAGCAACCCCGCAGGAAGTGTTTCGGTCATAATGGCTATGAAACCCGCCATAGCCAGGGCCAGCAACCCCAACCACGGAAAACGATGAGAAGATATATCCGACATCTGTGCAGCTCCTTTTAAGATAGTGTAAAACAAGAATCGAATTATGGATCGATCATTCCTTATATTATTCAGACTGTCTCACCTTGTCAATGACTTTTGGATCGATTAGTATATAATTAAGAAAAAAGAGGGGGGAACTCTTATGGCAAGAACGGGACGTCCGCGAATTTTCGATCGGGATGAAGCCCTATTACAAGCGATGATGCTCTTTTGGGAGCAAGGTTTCGAGGCCACTTCATTACTTCAGCTTCGAGCAGCCATGGGGGATATTTCAGCAGCCAGCTTTTATGCAGCCTTTGAATCCAAAGAAGCGCTGTATAAAGAAACAGTAGAACGATATATGGATACGTTTGGACGTGTGACGGAAAGTTTCTCGGATCTCACGCTGTCACCAAGAGAAGCGATCGAAACCACATTAAGAAGTACTGCAAAAATGCAAACAGACAGCACACATCCATCTGGCTGTTTAATTGTGCTGTCAGCCAGCACATGTTCTTCCAAAAACAATCATATCCGTGACATTGCCGCTGAGAAAAGAAAGCTGACTCGCAAACGCCTGCAGGATTGCATCCAGCGCGCTGTGGATGTCGGTGAAATCCCCGCTTCCACGAATGTACACATGCTGACCACCGTATTTGATACCTTTATGCAAGGCATATCTACACAAGCCCGGGACGGTGTTCCTCATGCAACGATCGATCAGGCTATCACGGAATTCATGGGCATCTGGAACCTTGTTCAACATCCAGCCTGACTTAAACCTACGAACTTTTGATAGGTTAGAAAAGCCAAAAAAAGGCACTCCCACGATTGGAAGTGCCTTCTCAGAATAGAATCTGTATGTGTGCTATTAAGGACGAGGTGTACTTACCCCATTGAGGATCAGTTTAGGATGAATATCGGCACTCAGCGAAGCGGAGACTGCACAATATTTCTCTTCAGCCATTTGGATGGCTTTCCAGATGCGATAATCCGGGATATCGCCATCAACTTTGAAGATCAGATCAATGGATGTGAACCCTTTAGGCATCTCTTCACTGCGTGTGCCTTGTGCTTCAATCTCAATCGACTCAATTTTGTCCAGGAAAGCGTCCAGAATCATCGTAATATCGATTCCCATACAGCCGCCGAGACCCGCCAGTAACAATTCCATCGGGGTCGCACCCTTGCTGTCGCCACCATAAGCAGCAGTGGCATCCATGCCAACCGCGTAGCCAGAGGGTCCTTCGGAAGTAAACGCACGTTTGCCTTTCCATACGGTTGTTACATTCATGATGTTATCCTTCTTTCTTACAATAGTTTAAGTTCAAGCGAAAAAGATTTGCACTTGCCACTCCGATGACAGAATAACCTTCCGATCGCTGTAATCCCCAGATTTTTTTGATTCCCTTCTTCAAGGGGAAAATCAGGGGATAAAGGCGCACGCTCCGCTTCTTCAGGTTTCTTCTGTCCTCTCCGTTCTTGTGCAAAAAGTTTAGTTGAACTGATATCGTCACGACCTTAAATACCCGCTCCGGGTACGTTCGTTCTTCCGATTGCTGTTATCTTTATCAAAATTCAGTAATCTGTTGCAAGAAACGGCGGGTGCGCTCTTGCTTTGGATGTTCAAAGAAGGCCTGTGGGCTCGCTTCTTCCACAATCGACCCATCTGCCATAAAGACAATTTTGTTCGCCACATTACGGGCAAACTTCAATTCATGCGTCACGACCAGCATGGTCATGCCTTCCTCTGCCAGCTCCTTCATGACGGAAAGCACCTCTCCGACCAATTCAGGATCAAGAGCAGAAGTCGGCTCATCAAACAGCATCACTTCCGGCTCCATTGCAAGTGCACGTGCAATGGCGACCCGCTGCTGTTGTCCACCGGATAATCGGGATGGATACGCATCCTGCTTGTCCGACAAGCCGACCCGATCCAGAAGAATCCGGCCGCGTTCAGCCGCTTCGTCACGCTTGATTTTTTTCACCGTCACGAGACCTTCCATCACATTGCCCAGCACTGTCTTGTGCGGATACAGATTGAACTGCTGGAATACCATGCCGGTCTGGCGACGAATCTCCAGTACCCGGGCACGCTGGACTCGCAACGGATCTGCGCTGTTAACCACAACACCGTTCACTTCAATCTGTCCTCCAGACAACTCTTCCAGTCCATTCAGGCAGCGTAGCAAGGTACTCTTGCCGGAACCACTTGGGCCAAGCAACACAACAATATCTTTGGCATCGACATGCAGATCGATGTTCGTAAGTACTTCATTTTTCTGAAAACGTTTGGTAAGTCCAGTTGTTGTAATCATCGGTTCTCTCCTCCTATCAGTAAGCCCGGGCCAACCGGCGCTCCACTTGTTCCAGAATGGCCGAGAAGCCGATACTCATAATCCAGTAGATCACACCAATTGCCAGATAAAATGGCATATTCAATGCATATTGTGATACCAGCAGCTGTGCTGAACGCAACAACTCGGTAACACCGATGGCCGCCACAAGTGATGTTTCCTTCAACATGCCAATAAAGGTGTTCCCCATCGGCGGGATGGCAATCCGCACAGCCTGCGGGAAGATAATGCGTCTCATCGCCTGAGCCGGGGTCATTCCCGTTGCATATGCAGCTTCTGTCTGCCCTTTTGGTACAGCCTGAATGGCTCCACGGAACGTCTCCGACAGAAATGCACCTGCATTCAGACTGAGTCCCAGACATGCTGCGGTGAGTGATCCCAAGGTCACTCCATAATCGACCAATCCGTAATAAATAACGAATAATTGCACCAGCAGCGGGGTTCCCCGCATGATGGATACATAAAACCTTGCGATCAACCTAAGCCACATCGGTCCCTTTAGACGAGCAATCGCAACAAGCACCCCGATGATGAACGCAAAAAACATGGAGATCACAGTTACATACAGCGTATAGTAAGCCCCCTTCAGAAAGAAGGGGATATTCTCAAATACCAGTTCCATGGGTCAAATCTTCCCTTCGCCTTGCAGGTTCATTATTGCGCAGGCTCTTCACCAAACCATTTTTTGAAAATGGTATTGTACGTGCCATCATCTTTCATGCCTTTGAGAGCATCATTCAGTGCTGCTACGAGTTCCGGATTGTCTTTGCGTACAGCGATTCCTGCTTGGTCACTCTTAATTGCTTCGCCTACAGCTTTGATCTTTAATCCATTGGCATCAACAATCGGTTTCAATGCGTACATGTTGTTGATTGTGGCGTCAATCCGTCCAGCATTCAGGTCTTTCAGTGAAGAGATGACATCGTCATAGGTTTTGATCGTGAAGTCTCCCACTTTAGGCAACACTTCATTACGCAGATATGATTCATCATTTGTACCCAGACCTACGCCAATCGTTTTCCCTTTGAAATCTTCCAACTTGGTAATATCGTTATTGTCTTCTTTTACAATGATTTTAACTTGGTTCGTAATATACGGATCACTGAAATCGAGTACTTTCTTACGATCATCGGTGATCGTCATCTGGCTGATGATTGCGTCCAGCTTTTTGGCTTGCAGACTCGGTGTCAGACCGGAGAACTCCTGGGATACAAATTCAACTTTAACCCCAAGACGCTTTGCAACCTCAAGTGCGATATCTGCATCGTAGCCGTCCATTTCTTTCTTATCGTTCAGGAAGTTGTATGGTGCATATGTGCCCATCATGCCTACTTTGATCACGCCAGCAGACTTGATCTGCTCCAGTTCATTACTCGCCTGTGCACCATTCGTGCTTCCATTGTCTGTTGCTTTACTTCCACAAGCACTAAGTACCAGCACGGTCATCAGCAGAATCGCTGTCAGAGACCAGCCTTTACGAGTTTTCGATCCATATGTTTTGTTCATTACGTTAACTTCCTCTCAGTCATGTATTGTTCTGGATGTACATTTGGTTCCTTTATTGTGTGACTAAATCGCAATTGTACCCATTATTCCCTGCTACTTGTTTAATCATGTGAATCTCTGGTCTCTCCTTTGAAAAATAAAGCTGCGAACTCTGCACATTGCTTATGTGCCCAATAGTCCGTAAAACTCAAAGCTTGCTGCCTCAGCTGCCAGCGAAGAAGCTGTCATGGCTGAGAACTTGCTGTGCAACTCATCGGAGCCGAACAACCAGCGCGATATCATGCCTTCAATCATGCTTACCAACAGCGCTGCTCGAAGCGGTACATCCATGCTCTCAGGCAACATGCCGAGTTCGATGGCACGTTCCATATTGTGACGGAACGCTGTCTCGACAGCATTACGTGTCTCCTCAACCAGGCGTTGTACGGATTCTTCCGTCACGATGCCTTTGAGCAACAGTTCCATAAAATAACGATTCTGCGCAGCAAATGAGAACAAGTCAGTGAACAGCCTTTCCGATGCTTTCACCATATCTTCTATCGATCCGGCATCCTTGCGGTACCCTTGTCCGATCGACTCAAGCAACTTCTCCTTGCCCGTTAAGACTATCTCTGAAGCAATAGCTTCTTTACTCTTGAAGTGCCAGTAGAATGTCCCTTGCGCCACACCAGCCTCGCGGACGATATCGGAAATTTTCGTCTGATGGTAACCCTGGGTTGCAAAACGCTCCATCGCTATGCGTATTATTTGGTCCCGGCGTTCTTCACCGGGTTCCAAACCGTTAATTTTGGTCATTCATGTAACCCTCCCGATTGATCAGTCAGTCAGTTAAGTTATATCCTATGGGATAACTAGGTTTTTGTCAATATAGTTTTAAACAAATGGTTACAAGCATAAGTTGAAGTTGAGTGCATTTGTGATCATAATAGGTGATAGCCTTGTTCAAATGAACAGGCATGGTCAAGCAGGACAGCCTGTGCTGTCACCTGCATTTCAAGGAGGAAGAGAATTGGACATTATATCATCCATTATTATGGGCATCATCGAGGGTTTGACTGAGTTTTTGCCCGTGTCCTCCACTGGACACATGATTCTGACTGCCCACTTGCTGGGGTTATCGGAGGACAACGAGTCAGTCAAAACGTTTGAGGTGGTTGTTCAACTCGGAGCTGTACTTGCTGTTGTTGTACTGTACTGGAACAAATTCATTGATATGTTCCGCTTCACCGGAGGGAGCAGACCTTACTCCCGCCGCCTCAATCTGGGACATATCTTCCTGGCGATGGTTCCTGCCGTAGTCATCGGACTTGTATTCCGTGACTGGATCAAAGCACATTTGTTTGGTCCGGAAACAGTGCTGTACAGCCTCGTTATAGGTGGTATATTGATGATCGTAGCCGAACGCTGGAGTCGGAAGAGTGGGCGGATTACTACCCATGATGTCGATGATATTTCCTACAAACAGGCATTCGCAGTGGGTATATTTCAGATCTTGGCATTGTGGCCAGGCTTCTCTCGTTCCGGGTCAACGATCTCAGGCGGTCTCTTTGCAGGGGTGAGCCGTGTAGCCGCTGCGGAGTTCACATTCCTCGTGTCTGTGCCGATTATGATTGGTGCTACGGGATATGACCTGTACAAAAGTATCGATCACCTGAACGGCAGTGATTTCCCAATCTTTGCGATTGGATTCATCGCTGCGTTCATCGTCGCCATGCTGGCGATCAAGACGTTCCTGTCCATTTTGAAAAAATTGAGCCTGACCGTCTTTGCTGTATATCGCTTTGTCTTGGCAGCCGTGTTCTTTATTATTTTGATGTAATCATTACAATTCAAGTAATTAGACAGGCAAAATCAATGGCGGCCTCACGTTCCCTTGGGAAGTGAGGCCGCCATATTTTATATTTTTTGCTATACTTCCGTTACTTCATGATTCTGTTGGTTTATGATTCTTTTTCTGCTCCAGAGACAGGAAAATCCGTAATTAGAAGAAGTCTGATTCTTCATTACTTCCTTCTTTAGTGGGTTGGATCATTGGTGATGCCGACTAGGTTTACTATGTATCATGGACAACCATATTCATGTTCACTTCTAGAAAGCGGTCTGGCTTATTACCACTCTTTCACTTGAATACTCCGGTGTTTCTTACGATATTTTAATCTCTCACGCAGATTATATCTATTCTCCTTTTGTTCCTGCAGCAATTGCTTCACCCCGATCATCAACAATCGGTATCTTCGGTCATCATTGTGACTTAATTGGTGCATTTCTTCAAAAATTTCATTCTTCATACGGATCTTGTTCACTCCAAATATTCAGTTTGTTCTCACAGTATACATGGGAGCACTGAACAAATTCTAAACAAGCGTTGTTTCTCAACTCAGTTATTCGAATGCATATATGAATGCACATCATGCGTGATGGAATGAAGCAGAAAAACCCCTTCCTGTCGCAAGACAAGAAGAGGCCTCCTTAGCTAAGTTAATTAAGCAAACTGCTGAGCCTTCGTACGCTTAAACTTTGGATTCAAGCGTCTCCAGGTACTCGGAGATTTGAGCAGGTGTTTTAGCCCATTTGCTATGCAGATGTGCGATTTTCTTGCCGTTCTGGAACACGAGCAGGCTTGGAATGCCGCGTACTCCATTCTCTTCGGCAAACGGCTGGAACTTTTCTGCATCCAGGGCATAGAAGGTTTTGTCCGTATGTTGGTCGATAACATCCCCGATAAAACGATCCAGGTTTTTGCAATCCGGACACCAGGTTGTATCAAATTTAATGACGGTAAAACCATCAGAGTTAATTGTATCCAAATACTGTTGTTCACTTTGAATTCTTTCCATATGTCTTCTCTCCCTTATATGTTCCTTTTTTGGCTGATCTTCATTGTACCTTGTATAGTTACAATTGAAAATAGGCTTAATGGAGTTAACGATGCTGCTTGTACAGATTAGCGGGACTGAGCTCTCGTATTTCCTGAATTTCCGCAGCGGTGAGTTCAGGCGAATTCGAAGCAGCAATATTGTGCAGTAACTGTTCTCTTGAACTGGCACCAGGGACAACAGCTGCTACGGCAGGATGGGATAACGCGTAGCGAATAGCTGTCTGAGCCATACTGCGTTGGTCCGTAACAAGACGACTTAGCCCTTGCCGAATGGTATATAGTTGCTCTGGCGTATAGTCCAGGTAACCTTTGTCTGCCTTGGCAGATCCGGAATCGGCAAGCACACCGCTAGCTACGGGCCCACGGGCAATTACGCTGATCCCCTTTTGTTCCAATAAAGGTAGCACCTCTTCTTCCGCTCTGCGGTCAGCAATGCTGTACTGGTTCATCACACTGACGATGGATGCCCTCTTTACATACTCCCGAATCACATTGGGACGAATGGAGGAAATTCCGTAATATCGGATAAGTCCTTCCTTCTTCAGTTCCTCAAACGCTTCAATCGTCTCTTCGATGGGGTCGTCCAAGGTCCCGCCATGCAGCTGATACAGATCGATGTAATCGGTCTGCAGACGCTTCAGGCTTTCATGTACAGCCTGCTTAATGTAGGCTTTGGACGGGTCCCATGACCAGCCCTCTTTGCCAGGCAGACGACGATTACCTACTTTGGTCGCCACAATGACTTGGTCCCGACGCCCTTTAATAGCTTGTCCTACAATCTCTTCATTACGCCCTTCGTCATACAGATCGGCTGTATCCAACAGATTGACACCATGATCCAGAGCCTCATGAACCAGGCCCAAAGCGTGCTCCATTTCAGTTCCAAGTGACATACATCCCAGCCCAATCTCAGACACCATCAGTTCGGATGTACCCAGACGATTTTTCTTCATATGTGCATCTCCCTCCATACGTTCTGCAAGTATCCATTGTATCATTCTTGCTGGCAAAAATCGCATTACACACAAAAGCAAGGGATTGCTTTTGATTGCACAAAAAAACCTGGAACGACTTCATCTCCAGGTTTCTCATAATCATCATTTAATTCAATCGTTAGGTGAACTATCGAAATTTATTTCACTTCCACGCGTGGTCTGGTTTTGCTTGTTCCATTGGACGAATTGGAGCTTTTCATCATACCCGAGACAGTGCTAAACAGTTTATCTCTTGCTTGTTTGTTCCTCATCAGATAAGTCACACCTGCGCCGATAGCCGTCATGAGTATTCCTCTTCTTTTAGACATGTGCTTCTCCTCCTTCAGGATAAATGTACATCGTGTCTTGTTTGACAATTACCCTGTGGAAGCAAAACGAAACGAAGTGCAGGCTTGATCGCAGAAAAAAAGATGACCTCCGAATTAAAATTCAGCAGTCATCTTGCAATCGTCCTGTTGAAACATCAACCGAACGAGATAAATCAAACAAGCTTTCATACAATCAAGACATACGTTCACGTCCGCTTAATCGGACGGTGTTGCCACATGGGTCATTTCTTCATGTTTGTAGGTCGAACCATCCGCGGTCAGATAAAAGTGTCCGATGGGATGCAGATCTTCATCCAATTCGTAGACAAGCGGAATGCCTGTCGGGATATTGAGGGCCATCACGTCTGCTTCGGACAATTGGTCCAGATGCATGACGAGTGAACGAAGCGTGTTCCCATGCGCAGAGATCAGCACTCTTTTGCCAGCAGACACCATCGGTTTAATCTCCGCATTCCAGTACTCCAGTACACGCTTCGAGGTATCCATCAGGTTCTCCGTAAAAGGGATGGTGCATCCGAGCCGCTTGTACTTGTCCAGATCCTGCACATATCGGTCATCGGTTTGGTCCAGTGCCGGGGGAGATACGTTAACGGATCGTCTCCATTCCTTTACTTGGTCTTCCCCATACTTCAGAGCAGTCTGCTGTTTATTCAGTCCTTGAAGCGCACCATAATGGCGTTCATTCAGCTTCCAAGTCTTCGTAATGGGAATCCACATGAGGTCCATTTCATCCAGCGCAATATCGAGTGTCCGGATAGAACGTTTCAGCACGGATGCATAGGCGTAATCAAAATCAAATCCCTGTTCCTTCATGATCTTCCCTGCTTTACGAGCTTCTGCGTAACCATCCGTCGTCAGATCCACATCTGTCCATCCGGTAAAACGGTTCTCTACATTCCACATACTCTGTCCATGGCGAATCAAAACAACTCTGTACATAAATGCGAACCCTCCTTCCATGGAAACATTACCCGCAACTCAAACTAATTAGCACAATGAAACGTTCATCACATTAATAATATGGTGCCATCATGAGATATACTACAACACCTGTAGAGCTGACATATAACCAGATTGGCATCGTCCAACGTGCAATTTTGCGGTGTTTCTTCAATTGATTCGTCCAACCCCATACAAGTGTGAACAGCGCCAATGGAACAATCAGAGCTGCCAGTATACTATGGGTAATCAGAATGAAGAAATAGATCGAACGAATGATGCCCTCGCCGCCGTATTTGGACGTCTCTGGTGAGAGGTAATGAAACGTCAGATAAGTCACGAGGAATAACAGTGTTGTTGAGAATGCAGCAAGAATAAATCGTTTGTGCAGCTTCACATTCCGCTTGATAATAGCAATAAGCGCTGCGAGCAGGAAGATGAAGGTAAAGCTGTTAAACACGGCATTAAACCGCGGCAACACCGTAATATCAAAGGTTACATCACCTTTGTAACCAATGGACGGTGCGAAGAACAATAATAAAATAATGACATTAGCGAGAATGGAAATCGTGATAATGATGCCTGCGAAATTTTTATTACTCGTCGGGGACTGGATGTTCGGCTCCCCTTTGTTATTTTTGCCCAATGCAAAATCCTCCTCATATCCTAACTTCTATGTTCTATATCATTATATCTCGCTAATTCCGGGCTGTTAAGTGACAACACTCTGAACAAAACCGCTGCACTCCCCTATAAAATGCCCCTTTACGGCCATTTTCAATCAAATCCAAACCGGCTCCCATTTACCCGAGTCCACATTTGTGGTATAATTAATGCAATTAATCACATACGCGTTGAAACTGGAGGAGCCTGTCACCAAGGGCCCCTCTTTGTCTTTTTCAGGCACAGAACGGCACTTTTCTAAATGCCGTTCTGTGCCTTTTTGTCTGATTGAAGCAGAGGATGGATCGCCCTTGGGTTGGTTAACCTATAGACGCTATTACTGGAGGGAAGAACACCTATGGAATTTATTTTGGTTCTTGCACTTATTTTAATCTTTACCAAACTTGCTGGTGATCTTTCCGTAAGATTGGGTCAACCATCGGTTCTGGGGAAGCTGATTGTGGGTGTCATCCTCGGGCCTGCAATTCTCGGTTGGGTTCAGCAAAGTGATTTCGTACATTATATGGCTGAGATCGGGGTATTGCTGTTAATGTTCATCGCCGGATTGGAAACGGATCTGGAGCAGTTGAAGAAAAACTGGAAGGCGGCCTTTGCTGTGGCCGTCGGTGGTGTTATTTTACCTTTTGTCGGGGGATACGGTTCGGCCATAGCATTTGGTATGTCGCAGACACACGCGCTTTTCTTCGGGTTGTTGTTCTGTGCAACGTCAGTCAGTATCTCAGTTCAGACATTGAAGGACATGAATCAGCTGAGTTCACGTGAGGGCACTACAATCCTGGGTGCAGCCGTTGTCGATGATGTACTCGTGGTAGTTCTGCTCGCCGTTATGATGAGCTTGCTCGGCACTGGTGCGGGGGATGTCTCTATTGGATGGTTGATTAGCAAGAAACTTCTATTCTTCGTCATCATCTTTGCAGCAAGCTGGTGGCTTGTACCGCGAATCATGAAATGGATGGCCCCGCTTCGGGTCACCGAAACTGTGATTACAACCGGACTCATTATCTGTTTTGGATTCTCGTACTTTGCTGAGTGGATGGGTGTTGCTGGCATTATCGGTGCTTTTGCAGCAGGGATTGCCATCTCTCAAACCACCTTCAAACATGAGGTTGAAACCAAAATTGAGCCGATTGCTTACGGAATTTTTGTCCCGGTATTCTTTGTTAGTATCGGCTTAAATGTCACCTTTGATGGTGTGGGTTCACAAATTTGGTTTATTGTTGTTATCAGTATCATCGCTATTGTTACCAAACTTATCGGTGGTGGAGCTGGTGCCCGGCTGACCGGGTTCGACCGTTCCTCTTCCCTGGCTATTGGGGCAGGCATGATCTCAAGAGGAGAGGTTGCCCTGATTATCGCTTCAACGGGACTTGCTTCCGGATTGCTTGATTCGGAGTACTTTACCAGCGTTGTAATCATGGTTATTGTGACTACACTTGTTACTCCGCCACTTCTCAAAATCACCTTTGCACGCAAAAAAGGTGAACAGCGGGTTGAAAGAGGCATTGAGGAATCACATTTGAACGGGTAAAGTATTGAAATCATTCCGTATTTAAAGCTATACTTGATTTAGAAATGCAATATATCGGTCGTGAAGCACACGCCGCTTTGATCTATTCTTCCCCTTCGACATGAAGGTTGGAGATGGTCAGAGCGGCTTTTTGTATTTTTATAATGTAATCCTCATTCGTTACTCATTCGATTTCGCTATATAGAAAAACAAAAAAAGACCACCTTACACTCAAGAGGTCTTCCATCCTTGCCTGTTGTTACAACAGGCTGTCCCATTTTAAGTTAACACACCAACATAAAAACCAATCGAGATAAAGACAACACACCAGACGAATGCACCGATGCTGGATACAATTACGTACCTGCCAATCGCCATGCGGCTAATCCCGGAGAAACAGCACATGAGATGACGAATACCTGGAATGAAGTAACCCAGGATGATGGACCAATACCCATATTTGAGGAACCACGACTCCACCCTGCTGAATCGTTTGGCATTTACGCCGACCCACTTGCCGTATTTTTCAACCAGCGGCCTGCCCGCTTTCTTGCCAATCATGTAGCTAAGCAGCCCTCCGGTAAATGCGCCACCGAAACTGACGGCGATGGAGACGGAGTAATTCAATACCGAGATGGAGGCGAGATAACCGACAAAGGTCATCATCACCTCATCCGGAATCGGCATGCCAATAACGCCAAGAGCCAGTAGTCCGTATATTGCGAAATAACCATATTGACCAATAAATTCTTTTGCAAATTCCATACTGACTCGCTCCTTATTTCGGTTCCACAATATCCTTCTCATGTGAGGCTAGCACTTGTTTTAGAGACGGGAATCGGATTTGGCTCACCATGAGACCGGATAATACAATAATGACAAGATAGGCTACACCATGTGTGAAATAAGGACTCCAGAGCGCGAAAAAGGACATCAGACCGCCGGCAAATGTAATCGGCATCCCGACAAAACCACTGCTTGCTGTCTTCTGACAGTTATAACGGGCCAGACGCAATGCACCGCAAATCGGAAACAATGCAGTCAGTGCCATCCCCAGCACACTCACTTCAAGCATGGAATTCAGGTACAGAATCAGCACGGGTGCTGTTCCGAATGAAACTACATCCGCAAGCGAGTCCAGGGACTTGCCGAACTCACCCTCACAATGCAATTTCCGAGCCGCAAATCCGTCAAACAGATCAAAGAACATCGCTACCCATATCATCATCACAGCCAGGGCAAATTCACCATGAATAGCCATAATGACTGCCAGCATGCCTGAACTCAGATTCCCCAAGGTTAAAATCGATGGTAAAGACTTCATAAGAGTTGACTCCCTTTCGTACTAGGCTTTAGGAAAAATAATATAAAAACGGACTCCATCCGGTGTATTCACTACTCCATAACTGCACCCATGCAGATCAAGAATCTGCTTCGCAATGGCCAGACCGAGCCCGGTCCCCCCCATTTTGCGATTACGTGAGCGCTCTACCCGATAGAACCTCTCCCATATATACTGCCTCTCAGCTTCAGCAATCTGCTCGCCCTTGTTTTCAATGGAAATATGGACAAAACCTTCACGTCTGCTGATCTCAATAGTTATATCGGTATGTGGTATCGCATGACGTATAGCATTCATCATGATATTGAAAATAACTTGCTCCAGCTTGCTTCGGTCACCCTCAACCGTCTGTTCTGTTGTGGATACAAGCACCACATCCAATCCTTTGTCCTTCAGTTGCGGACCCAGACGGCCGGCGATATCTTCAATCATGTCAGCCAGTGCAACCGCATCCGTATTCAATTGAACCGCTGAGGATTCCAGTCGCACCAGATCCAGCATCTCTTCAACCATCGTTTCCATTTTGATCGCCTCATCGGCAATGATCTCAATGTAACGCTCCCGTTTGGTCTCACTCACGCCATCCTTCAGCCCTTCAGAATATCCCTTAATAATGCTGATTGGAGTCTTAAGTTCATGTGATGCATCGGCAAAAAACTTGCGCTGACGCTGTTCAATCTCCTGCTTCATTTCCATATCTGTACGCATCTGCGTGTTGGCCTGCCTCAGCTCTTCCAGTGTCTGACCCAAGGTTCCTGATAAGGCATTGAGGCTGTTAGACAGACTGCCGATTTCATCATTACGCCGGATGGGTGATTTCACCGTGAAATCCAGCGTAGACATTTTCTTCGCGACATGGTTCAAGGCCAAGAGCGGCTTCGTTACAATTCGGGACAGGAGTAACGCCAGCAACAGAATCAATATAAATGCCCCTATGCCAAAATACGCATAGAACAAACGTGTTGCCTCATTCGCTTCCCTCATCTCCTGTAGAGAGGTAAGCGAGAAGATCAGTTGCTGCTCGGGGCCGGAACGATGCACTGGAGCAATGGTGATGACATTGCGAACACCGCTCCAGCTATCCATCCATTCTTCATTGAGCATTTTGCCATTTGCCAAGGCCAGTTGGTCTTCGGTGGACAACGGGAACCGGCTATCCAGTGCTTGCACCAGCAGTCCCTGCCTCTGACTCCACGTTGCCAGATTGGGAAGAACGACCTCGGTCAATACACCTGACCATTCCTTTACCGGTTCAATTGATTCCTGAAAGCTTTCAGTTCCCCATGCGGCAGAAGTGGCATCCTGGATTTTGAATGGATAGACCATGTTCCCGCTGGCCGGACCTCGCACCGTCAGTTCTTGCCCATATTTCAGATGGGATGTAATCCAGCCAGCATTCTCACTATTGATAAACAAGGACAAGGACACCTTCACGTGACTCCCATCCTCTTGAAGCAACGTAATGTGGAACGGGTCATTAACCAATCTTCCGGTATTCGTCAAAATGACCAGATGTGATTGATTCTGACGCATGAACTTCCCTGTCTCCTTGGCTAGCTGTAAATCACTCCAATGCCCATTGGAGTATTGCTGTTCGAACTTGGACAGCTTTTTCTTCATACTGCTGACCTTTTGATGCTGATAGAAGTCGGGGAACCAGACCAACTGGGCAAAAACCGTCGTCCCATATAGAAGAACCAGACATCCTGCCATGACCAGGAAAAGCTTCATCGTTACGCCATTTCTTCTCATGTTTCTGCCTCGAAACGATATCCAGTGCCAATCACCGTCCGGATACACTTGGCTTCATCACCCAATTTGCTGCGCAGCTTCTTGATGTGGGTATCTACAACACGTGAGTCCCCTTCAAAATCAAATCCCCAGATCCGATTCAAAATGGCATCCCGGGACAACACAATGCCTGCATTGCGTACCAAATAAAGCAACAGATCATATTCCTTTGGTGCAAGTTCCACTTCAATTCCGTCCTTCTCCAGGCGTCTGGCCCATGGATCAAGGGTTACCTGTCCGAAGCGAATCACACCCTGCTCTCGTCCAAATGCACCTTCAACACGCTTCATTAATGTCTCTGCACGTGCAACCAGCACACGTGGGCTAAACGGCTTGGTAACGTAATCGTCTACGCCCAGCTGAAATCCATGAATTTTATCGTCATCCTCGGACCGTGCAGTCAGCATGATAATAGGTACGGTGGATTGGGATCGAATATGCCCACATAACGTCCATCCATCCATTTCAGGCATCAAAACATCCAGAATAACCAGATCCACCTCATGCAGAGCCAACAGTTCCAGTGCCTGTACTCCATGTTCTGCTTCTATGACGTTCCATTGTTCTTTTATGAAATAATCGGCCACAATCTCACGAATGCGGCTTTCATCTTCCACCAGAAGCACTGTTCTGATCATGGCCGACTCTCCTTTTTAGATTTCTGATGATAACATACCTATTCCATGTGTCGTCCATGTGTCCATACATGTTTTGGAATACTCCCATGATATATACGATTAATATAAGCCAAAAGTTACTAATTTTTATAAAAATTCGCACAAAAAAGAAGCCGTCAACGAGCAAGCTCCAGCTCATTGACAGCTACTTGAATGAAATCGAAGTGTGTTATCCAGAATTGATGCGCTACTGCGCGCTCCCTGGCAACACTTAACGTTGTTGCTCCAGACGGTGTGCCACATGCAGTGTCGGGCCAACAAAACGGTTCAGCGGGAATCCGCCGGCAATCGCTTTGGTCACGAAGGCTTTACCTTCACGAACAGCCTCTTTCACTGAAAGACCACGAGCCAATCCTGCGGTAATCGCCGCAGACGTTGTGCAGCCCGCACCATGCGTATATCCGGAGCCGACAACATCGGCTTCAAACCATTCGTAGTTGGTTCCATCATAGAGTAGATCCATTGCTTTCCCCGGGCTAATGACACCTCTGTCTTTGATCAGAACATGTTTCGAGCCATGGGCATGAATTGCTGCTGCCGCTGCTTCCATCTGTTCCTTGGAGCGAATCGGTCCACTCTTCGCCAGTTGGGATGCTTCGAACAGATTAGGTGTAACCAGATCAGCACCTGGCAACAGGAATTCGATCATCGCTTCCGTATTTTCCGGTTGCAGTACTTCGTCTGTACCTTTGCAGACCATTACCGGATCGATAACGATCTGTGGCAGACCGCTGCGGCGAATATGTTTTGCTACCAGTTCAATAATATCTACAGAACCGAGCATACCTGTCTTCATGGCATCAAAACCGATACCGTCCAGAACAGTGCGAAGCTGCGCTTCAACTACATTTAATTCAACAGGAAAGACCTGGTGATCCCATGTTTCGGGTTCCATTGCCACAACCGTAGTCAGTACGGTCATGCCATACACACCCAGCTCCTGAAAAGTTTTCAAATCAGCTTGAATACCTGCACCGCCGCTCGTGTCCGAACCAGCTATTGTTAATGTTTTTGGAATCGTCATGGTAGTTGCATTCTCCTTCGTGTCTCAGTTGACATTATCCTATCCCTTGTACGAGCGGATGTCAATGGCATCTGAAGCCATACAGAGCATGGTTTTCCGAATGATTCAGTTCACATCTTTTGTCTCCAGACGAACCATGGACATCGAAGCAATCCATATCCCTATTGCTCCAAGGGTCAGAGGGATAATAATAAGCGAATGAATGGAAACTTCCGACCCGTTGAATCCGGAGCAGACAATCGAAACTAGCAAAATGGACGAGACCATTGTCGCTGTAACAGAATGCTTACGCATACCGAAGAATAGGGGAATGAGTGCCATACACGCAGCCGATAAAGAACTGATACTGTACTTCACCAGAAGTCCCAACATATCCCGATTGCTCAGTGATTCAGGAATGAAGGAGTAGAATTGATTAACAATCAACAGCAGTGAACCCATCAACAGATCGGTAACCATAATCATCACAAATGTAAAACCAAACACGATAATCAATTTGGCCGCGATGATTTTATGACGCTGGATGGGATAGGTGAACATGACGTTCATGGTTTTATTTCGATACTCACTGATCACCAGCTTGGATAATAAAGCTCCTGCAAATATGATGAAGGTCGCTCTCACAAATGTATCGATAATTATAAAGGCGGTCTGGTAATCGGCATAGGCATAATCTTCTGCTCCCACATCCATGAATCCAATCATAATCAGGAAAAGAAGAATGGCTATGTTGGCAATACCTGCACCTGCAAAATTACGTGCAAAGCGGTGCTTCCGCATCTCAAGTCTGATTAGTTTAAGCAACGTCTTCATCCCCTTTTACCAACTTCATGAAGTGTTCTTCCAGGGAATGAGCCCGTTTGGATATCGATTCGATCTCAATGCCGTGTTGGATCAGCTTGGTGTTCAGTTCCGATGGAATGATTCCCGGATCATAGATGCGTAACGTTTGGTCATCGACCAGTTTATAATTACTCAAACCAAGCTGGTGTTCAATGACATAAGTCGCTTTGCGGATATCTACCGCCTGTAACTCGATGTACTCATTTTGACTTCCACGAATGCTCTCCATCGATACTTCCTCCACCAAGCGACCGCCGCGAATGACACCAACCGTGTCAGCAATTTGCTCTATCTCGCCAAGAATGTGACTAGAGACCAACAGGGTAATGCGATACTCATTGCTAAGGCGCTTGAACAAATCTCGCATCTCCCGGATCCCTACAGGGTCCAATCCGTTGATCGGTTCATCCAAAATGAGCAGTTCGGGTGTGGTTATGAGTGCACGAGCCAATCCCAGCCTCTGTTTCATACCCAGAGAGAAGTCCTTGACCGGTTTCTTGCCCGTATCCTTCAGCCCTACCGTTTCCATCGTGTTGTCGATGATCTTTTTGTTGTGAAACCCCATGTATTCACAGTGAAGCTCCAGATTCTCGCGAGCAGACAGCCTATCATAGAAAAAAGGATATTCAATAATGCTGCCCATTCGTTTCAACACTTCATAGGATGTAGGTGTAAGCTTCTCCCCAAACAGTTCAATTTCTCCTGTTGTTGGTTTAACCAGATTGGTCAGCATCTTCATGATGGTTGTTTTGCCTGCACCATTCGGACCGAGAAATCCATAGATCTCACCTTGCTTAATACTCATATTGACGTTAGATACAACCTCTACCCCTTCATATACTTTGGTCACATCTATCGTTCGTGCGATATAAGTCATCGTCTTGTTCTCCTTTACGTCCCCTGTCCGGGTTCCTATATCTGTATTGTAAAGAGAAAAGTCTGCTTTTTTATTAATCAAATCTTACAAAAACCTTAAGCTTGACCGAAAATGCCAAAACAGGCTCTACCTGGCCTTTAAGGTAACCGAAAATACAGTCCGTTGATGTGGCACACTATGTAAATGAATGCTTCCACCCATCCGCTCAACTAGCCGCTTCGTGATCGTCAGACCAAGGCCACTGCCCTGATAGAGTCGATTGCGGGAATCCTCCAGCGTATACATACGTTCGAACACACGACTATGCTCACTTTCAGGAATTCCCTTCCCTTGGTCCCAGATTTGTAGCGTCACAGGTCCACCTTTCGAATGTTCGAGCGTTAGCCCCAGCATCTTACCCTCTGCTCCATACTTCATCCCATTGGTAATGAGATTATCCAGCACACGGTCCATTGCTTCTTCATTCGCTTGCACGAAGATATCCCCGTCAGGTATCTCCAACTGCACATGCAACCCGAGATTGGTCAACATTTCATAAAAGGAGATCATCTTCAACCGGCATAATTCGCTTATATTAACTCGACTAAGCACCAGCTCAGTGTCTCCAGATTCCAGCTTCGCCAGATCGAAAAAGGAATGAATCAGACGTAGCACTTCCTGCGCCTTATCTTGTATTTTCTCCGTCATAATCTTTCGTTCCTGATCGGTCAATGATGGACTGTGCAGCAAGGTCTCACTATAACCCAGCACAACCGTAAGCGGCGTTTTCAGATCATGCGAGATGTTGGAGAGCATATTGCGCATCTCCTTCTCCTGGTTCGCATAACCGGCCGTCGCACGGTGCGCATGATCCAGCAGCTGGTTCATGTCTTTCAAAAGCTGACTGACTTGGTCATCACTATTGAATACAAGCAAGCGCTCAAAGGTGCCTTGATCCAAAATATCGGATATTTTCTGATGAATATAGGTCAGGTGTTGGTTTCTTTTCCGGAATTTCACCCACAATACAATGAAGGCAATGGCCAGAATACCCGTTGTGATGGCAAAAATTAGTGTCATCCCTGCTCCGCCTCCAGCTTATACCCGATGCCCCAGAGTGTCTTGATATACTGGGGAGCCGAAGGATCTGCCTCCAGTTTCTCACGCAGACGACGCATATGTACGTTAATGATATTTTCGTCTCCATAATACTGATCGTTCCAGACGGAAGCGTAGATCTGAGCCTTGGTGAACACTTTGCCGGGATGAGTAACCAATAACTTCAGGATGCCAAATTCCTTGGATGTCAGCTTGACGGGTGTACCTTCACGCTCCACCTCGTACGTCTCCATGTCAACTACGAGTCCTCCAATCTGAATACGTTGATCTTTAGCCACTTCAGTCACAGGCAGAGCAGTATAATTGGCGCGGCGAATCGCAGCTTTGATGCGGGCAGTCAGCTCGATTAATGAGAAGGGTTTGCTCAAATAATCGTCAGCACCGAAGCCCAGCCCCAGCGCTTTGTCCACTTCTCCATCCTTCGCAGACAGAATGAGCACAGGTACCAAACTTACTGCCCGAATGGTCTGCAGCACATCCATCCCACTCTTACGAGGCAGCATCAGGTCCAGAATAACCAGATCATATCCCGGTTGTGACTGACTGAATTGACGTTCTGCCTCTAATCCGTCATATGCATACGTGACGTCGTATCCCTCTTTTTCCAGATAAGGTCCGACCATCTCACTAATTGAACGATCATCTTCAACAAGCAATAAGCGTTGACTTGACACAAGTTCCCCTCCAACATGAACATTTTTCTTTATTACCTCACAGTTTGTTTGAATTGGCAATGACATACGAAAAAACCTGACAGGAGCACCACTTTGGTATAAAGTGTGTTTCCTGCCAGGTCTATGAGCGTTAATAGATGAGTGCTTATACGTCTAGTCTCTGTATCCGTTCTCGCTGTGTATCCAGCACAGTCCAATGGTTCCTGCACCTGCATGGATACTTACTACAGGAATGAATGGCATGATCTCGGTCTTTAATTTAGGGAGCAGATTGGCAATCTGCTTCTTGATCGTGACGGCTTCTTCCTGATTGTTCGCATGCATAATGCACACATGCTTTACTTTCTCCATATCAAGCTTGAGCATATCCAGCATGCGATCTTTCGTCCGCTTGAACGTGCGAATCTTCTCATTCACAACCACTTTGCCCTCTTCAAATCGGAGCAGCAGATGGATCTTGAGCAGTTGACTGATGATTAGCTGTGTGCCCGACACCCGTCCACTGCGATGAAGATGCTGAAGACTGGCCGGTATGAGGTAAAAGGACATGTTATCAATCATCTGTTCAATGTTTACTTTGATCTCGGCAGCTGAACATCCCTGCTTCTGCCATTCCAGTCCTTGCATAATCATCTCACGGTGAGGATAGGCACCTGCCTTTGAATCAATTGCGGTCACCGTCACTCCTGCAATCTCTGCAGCCTGCATGGACGTATGCAGCGTTCCGCTAAGCTCTGTAGAGCAATGAATCGTAATAATCTCATCGTACTTGTCTTTGAGCGACTCATACAGTTCAATGAACTCGCCAATGGGTGGCTGCGAACTGCTCGCACGTGAAGCCTCCGCAAGTTTCTCATAGAACATTTCAGATGTAATGTCATCGGTTTCCCGGTAACATTCCTCTCCAAATAAGATGCGCAGCGGTACGATGTAGATATGATTTTGCTCCGCAAAAACGGGATCCAGTGTACTGGTACTATCGGTGACCCATGCAATTTTCTTCATGACATCCTTCTCTCTTGCCGGATTGTTCGTTCTGTATCCTCAATCGTCAAGCACAAGCCCGGCGGTTTATTTAAAATTTGAATATTCCACATTGTAAACGTTTGCGATACTACCTCTCAATTATAAATGAACGGACAGACCGTTGTCTTGTGGCGCAATCATGAACACCCCTGTTAATACCATTATTAGCTAAAAAAATGTCTTGCCTGTGAAGGAATAAATTGGTATGCTGTTGTCCTTCTCTCTTTTTCGCCTTGACTGAAGTGAACGGAAACGCCGTTCAATCCACTTATCGGAGGTGTCACATGCTTTATTTCACTCTGGCTTCCAAAGCCTACTCCCGGAATCTGCAATACCGCGGGGCACACATGGTACATAACTTGGCAAGCGCCATGTTTGGTTACATGTATGCCTGCCTCTGGATCGGCATCGGGGCCGACCATACGCTCGGGGAATACGGGACACAGGGGATGATCAGTTACATTGCGTTCACGCAATCCTCTCTCTGGATCTCGGGTTTTCTCACGAACGGATTGGGTATTCCCTTATCCGTCAGGACAGGGCAGATCGCATTGGACCTGATGAGGCCAGTTCATCTGTTCACCCACCTGATGGCACGCGAATGGGGGCAGATTGCCTACCAGTTTGTGTACAAAAGTATCCCGATCTACCTGCTCTTCTCCATTGTCTTTTCCCTACATTGGCCCTCAGACGTTTCAACACTATTCTATGTCGCACTTGGTCTTGCCGGCGCCGCATACTTGTCCATCTGTATGAACTACATCATTGGTGCCACGTCGATGTGGACCACAGAGTCCTCCTGGCTTCACTGGGGCAATCACGCGATGATGAATCTGCTGGCTGGTTTTTTCATTCCGCTGGAATGGCTACCGGACTGGCTTGAACAACTTGCCTGGATATCACCCTACCCTTTCCTGCTCTATGTACCTACCCGAATCTATCTTGATTTCGAAGATGGCTCCTTGTTATGGGGAACCTTGCTTTGGTGTGTCTTTATGACGTTGATCTGTCTTGCGATTACCCAAGTGTTACGTCGTAAAGTGGAGGTACAAGGCGGATGAAGCGAACTTCCTGGTTCAATTTATATAAAATGCTGATTCGAACAAGCATCCGCAGCCGGATGCAATACAAGTTCAATTTCATCATGGCGTCCGTACTGGCCGCTTTAATTCAGATCTCCGAGTTTCTGATGGTTGCTCTGGTGCTGCACAAATTCGGAGCCATTAAAGGCTGGTCCCTCCATGAGATCGGTTATCTCTTTGCCATCATGACGTTATCCAAAACACTGTATCGAACATTCGGAAACGAAGTTCATCATCTGGAAAAATATCTGGTTAATGGTGAGCTTGATCAACTGTTAACACGTCCCATGCCCGTATTGCTGGCACTGCTGCCGCAAAACTTCCGCATCATGGCTGGGGAAGTCCTGCAAGGCGGGTTCATTCTCTGCTGGTCATTGGCAGGCATGATGCACAGCGGACAGATTGACTGGACTGCCATTCCCTTCTCCCTGCTCATTATCCTGACGGGCGCAGTCATTCTCTTTTCCATCGGACTTGCTACTGCCACACTCGGATTCTGGACCACACGTATCGAGGAATTACAGACGATCACTGAAGATGCCGCACGAACGGCTGCCCAATATCCGCTAACGTTATATCCCAAATGGATGTCTGGCATTCTGCTAACGGTGATTCCCGTGGGATTCGTCAACTACATTCCGTCACTCTACCTGCTACGTGGTGAAGGAGGAGCGTGGATTCTTGTTGCTGTTGCTGCGGTTGCCGTACTGAGCTTGGCTGCAAGTCTGCGTTTCTGGCAATTCGGCATGACCAAATATCAAAGTACAGGTAGCTAAGGAGGCGGAAACGAATCATGAATATGATCACAGCACGGCATCTGCAAAAGGAATTCAAGACCCCTGTTATTCGCGAAGGACGTTTCTCCGGGTTACGTACGTTATTTTCACGTGAGTATGTGTCCAAGGAAGCGGTACGCGATATCAGTTTTGATATCGGCCCAGGTGAGTTTGTGGGTTACATCGGTCCAAACGGAGCTGGCAAGTCTACCACGATCAAAATGCTGACAGGTATCCTGCACCCAACCTCGGGTGAGGTAAGGCTTGACGGTATGAACCCGCATCAGGACAGGCGCAGAACCGTTGGTCGACTGGGCGTTGTGTTTGGACAGCGCAGCCAGCTCTGGTGGGATCTGCCCGTGAAAGATTCATATGATATTCTGGCCGAGATGTACGGCGTCCGTACCGAGGATAAAAAGAAACGGCTGTCCCAGTTCGCCGAGCTGCTGGACCTTGAATCGTTCTGGGCCACGCCTGTCCGCAAGCTCTCGCTTGGACAACGCATGCGTGCGGATCTCGCAGCTTCCATGCTGCATGATCCCGAACTGCTTTTTCTCGATGAACCAACGATCGGACTGGATGTGAACGCAAAGCGGAACATTCGTCAATTTTTACGTACATTAAATGAAGTGTTTGGCAAAACAATTTTGCTGACCACACATGACATGGACGACATTGAGCAGTTATGCAGCCGGGTCATGGTGATTAACCATGGTCAACTGACATATGACGGCACGATCTCATCACTTCGCGAAACCATCGGACTGCCTACGTTGATACGGGTAACGTTCCGAGGAGCTTTTCACATCCCGGATGTTGTGTCGTCCGCGATACACATTACAGGAGTGGAAGGGCAGATTGTCACCGTGGAAGTGAACCGGAAGGAATGGAGCACAATGGACATTCTGAAACAGTTAGAGCACTGGGGTGAGATTGAAGATGTAGAGATGAAAGAACCCGATTTCGAAGATATCATTCATCGGGTGTATTAGTCGGCCCATTTTGTGAGTAAATAGGATGAAGACCTGTTCTTACGCCGTTACATGAAAGAGGGACATGGCGTACTGTAATAACGGAGGTGAAGCGTCATGCTTGTGACCAAACATGTCCTTCTAGCATCCAGCGTACACGCTACTCCCTACTTCATCGTACGTGGCATGATGCCGGGCCCGGTGATGTTCATTACATCCGGGGTTCACGGGAATGAAACGGCGAGTATGGCCGCTGCGCAAAAACTCGCAGATGATATTGCGACAGATCGTCACGCCATTCAGCGAGGGCTGTTAATTATCGTGCCACGCGTGAACCAGCAAGCCTACGCAAAGAAAATCAGAGGCAAGCCAGATCTGAATCGTACGTTTCCACGCCGTATGTCAGGCAAGGCCAAACATCCGCTCGCTGCGGCAGTTTTTCAGCTGGCGCGTGAACATCGGGCCGACTGGTGGCTCGATCTGCATGAAGCCAACGGCCTGTCTCAACTGAGTTCACGAGTACTTGGACAGACGTTGATCACCAATCCCGGCAGTCGGACGATTCCAGCTTGCAGAAGAGTTATCGAACGGATGAATCGGTCGATTGCCATTCGTGATCGTCATTTTAACCTCAAGCAGCATGAATTGCCTGGATCTGCCCGTACAGCGGCTTCAAGACTATTACAAGCCCGTTCCGTCACGGTGGAGACCTGCTGGAGTCTGAAACGCTCGACCCGTATCAAGTATCAGACGGAGATTGTACACCATTTTCTGCGTGAAGCAGGTATGTCATGACCAAGATCATTAAGATAGAACTACAAGAAACCTCGAACAGAGAGCGCCCGAAGTACATCCTCAGGTGCTCTCTGTTCGTGCATTTACCTTTGCATCATAGATTCTAATATTTTATTGCCCACGGGGTCCAGCGGCATGAGTGGATAAAGGTCTTTTTTAGTTATAAACTTGAATATAGCATCCAGATACTCATCCACAATGGAGACTGATCCAAAACAATAATTGGACAATAATACAACACCCATACTCTGTTCCTTATGAATAGCCAAATAACTGCTAAAACCAAATGTGCCACCGTTATGCCAGAGAATATTCTGATCTGAGATGTTATCACTAAACCAGGCGTAATGATGGGTTGAATCTCCAATCATCACAGGCATGTGACTTTGTTGTATTGCAGAGGCTGGCGGATGATCTTCATTCAGATTGGCCTGTACAAATAAACACATATCGTGAAGAGATGACTTGATCGCCCCTGCCCCTTCATGTACACCAGTATCCCAATGAGGCATCTTTTTCCCCGTTGACGTATGTCCATCCACAAATCTGCCATTCTGTTCTGCATTCAGCATAACAGCTGTCTCTGTCATGTTTAATGGACCTGTGATATATTTTTTCAGCAGATCGTCATATGTACTTCCTGATACTTTACATAGGATATAGCCAAGTAAACCCACGCCGGTATTGGAATACTCAAATGAACCCATCTGATCCGTAAAGTCAGCATCGGATAAAAAAGCAAGTAAATCATCCTCCGTATAATTTGAATACGGATTGTATCGGTTTTTCTTCGAGGACAGGTTTGTGGCAACTCCGGGTAAGCCAGAGGTATGCGTCGCAAGACTTTTTAAGGTAACCTTATTCAAATAATCGTTTTTGCCATTGTGTATGTACTTGCCAACCGTGTCATCCGTGGAAAGCTGCTGTTGACGCTCCAATTCTAACAGAAGGATCGATGTAAAAAGTTTGGTTACAGAGCCGATTTCGAACAACCTGTGTTCAGGAGAAGCCACGCTCTTCTTTTTGGGATTGCCCAATGAATGATATTCGATATCTCCCTTTGTAATAACGCCAATCTCAAGATGCAGATGTTTCTTGCCCTTAATGTAATCGGATACAAAACCTTGTAAATCCCTCATAGAAAATGTTACTCCTTTTGTGGTGTGAGTTTCATTATTGAATTATTGAAATCACGTTAACCACCATTATGTATTGGCAAACTACACTATGTATTCGTTTTAAATATCCGATTCCCTGCTCAGTAGTCCACGCCTGTTTTCTCCTAAACAGGAAAAGAGCCGCGATTACGGCTCTTTCTTTTGCACCCTGAACGATTGAATATAACTGTCGATATCGTCCTCCGGTGTATGTAACAGTCGTGCCAGATGAATCTGCATCTGTTCCAGATGGTCAATATGTTTCTGAATGCCAGCGATGCGTTCGCGTACAAGGGTTTTTAACGTATCCTTTTCCATGTCTTCCTGGCTGAGTAGTTGCAGGGTCTCTTGTATCTCCTTTAAGGAGTAACCCAGCAACTGGGCATCCTTAATGAACTTAACTTTGACCAAATAATCCTCGGTATACACCCGATATCCGTTGGAGGAACGACGGGGAGCAGGCAGAATTCCACTATCTTCGTAATAACGGAGGGTTGCCATACTCACGCCGGTACGCTTGGCCAACATTCCTCTTGTCATGGTTTCCATGTCTACTCCTCCACCTTTCTGCGGACTTATTGCGTTTGTTTGTTGCGTATCTTGGTATACGTGGCATCATAGGTGACCTCGGGAAATTGTGCTGAAGCTCCTTGCAGCAATGACTGCTCTTCCCCTTTCAGATAACGGTCAAAGAATGCCAGCGCATAGGATCTGGTTATATCCACATTATGTTCTGGCGTCATGCCTCTTGCGAATAGTTTCGGTGAAATCAACGATATATCCGTAAAGCTTTGATGGAAGAAATTATCCACCGTCAGATAATAGGTATCATTCAGACTACTTGTCATCACTCGATCCAGATCAGGCTTAAACTCTGGATAGGCTACTTTTTCCGTTTCGGTGGCATCCGGTTCCAGACTTTTGGCGGTTCCACCCGACATGATATACATAAACGGCTGTTTCAGGGCTGTCGTGGATACTTTTCCCCAGAATCCTCCCTCCAGGCTAAGTCCTGCCTGGAATCTTTCATCCTGCGCCAGTGCTTCCGCTGTTGTTGCCCCACCATACGAATGTCCCATGATGCCGACGTGATCCAGATCAAGTTTGCCTTGGAGCAGTTGATTCGGATCATGTGAATTCCACTGGGTAAGCATATCGAGAACAAAGCTTGCATCATCTGCACGTATGCCTATACCTTCTACATTATATTGATATAATTCCGCTGACGTTGCAAATTCAGGGTCAGCCTGATAGGAAACTTCACGTCCCTCGGGAAATGTCACTTGTGCTGACGTATACGGGTGATCTATCCCCACGACAATGTAACCATGGCTAACCAGTTCCTCAATCATCGTCATGCTTTGAAAACGGGCTGAGCGGACACCCGGCGAGAATAGCAGAACCGGATACTTGCTTTGGACGGTGGACATCTCAGCTCCTTGCACCACATGTGTTGGAATGGTATCCAGATAACTGAACACCTGAGACGGAATGCCAAACACCAGACTGATCGCTTCTCCCAGTTCACTAGGGTAATGCGCCAGCGGCAGCCCTTGGGCGGCCTCCTGATCCACCGGGTACCATACATTAATCATAAGTTCACGCTTGTCCCCCGCGTCGGGTGTTTGGGTCTCTTCACGAGATCCATCCACCAGGTGCTCAGAGAACGTGCCAATGGCATAGGTGCCGGTTGGTTCAGGCATCGTAAAGGCAGGTAACAGCCAGGTAAGTATGATTGAACCTGCACTGAAGGCCAGAACCAGAATCGATACCAGTGTCATCTTGATTTTTGAAAGACGGTTGGGTCTTCGCGCGCTCTGAACATAACGGCCACTACGGTATGATTTCATGAGTTGAATGATTAACGTAATGAATAATACTAGACTAACAAGATAGGTTGGTATCATCTGCACGCGAAATGAATTGATCAAGCCATGCAGAAGCACTGCCAGAATCAGAGCTGTGAGTGTCTCCATTATCATTGCCCGGCGCTTCGGAAACACCAGCATAAATACCGTAGCAGCTACGGTTACCAATACCAAAATCCATTCTAAAATTCTCATTATTCAGCCTCCAATATTTCTTGATAAAAAAAGAATAAACCTTGAAGTATACTTCAAGGTCAAGGCTGAATTTTAGATAGAATTTTATCGGGGAATTCGTAAATCCCATTTGTGAAGCTCGGTCAACGTACACGTTCCAGACGAGAAAGCCTTGATACCTGTCGAGTTCGGCCCAGGATATATTCGCCCTGTCATGACCTGCTCTCCCTGCTGAATGAACACCTCAACGGAGCTGACATCCATAAAAATATGAAGTTCCAGTTTCCCGGCAAGCAGTTCCACTGTCACAGCTCGTTCTCCGCCCGGCCCTTGTCCGGCATGCTCGCGATTTAAGCATAAACGACGCTGCTCTACATCATAGGAAATCACGGTTTCTTCATCCTCACCCGTACGCAGCTTCAATCCGAAGTGTCGTGCCTGTTCCGCTTCGAATACAGCATACAGTTCGTAACAGTCTCCACTGATTCCAAGATCAAGATCATGTCCGTCACCACTTAAATGTATACCATACTGCTCGGTGCCTTCCGACCTGTACTGTATAAGTTCGGGAAGCGGCTGGAATATCAATTGTTCTCCCCTGCGAATGAGTTGTCTCGGCAACGTCATCGCTCCAGCCCAGGCATGAGACTGTTGTGTCGGGATTTCCGTTTCCCACGTATCCATCCAGGCCACCATGATTCGTCGTCCCTGTGCATCCTCCATCGTCTGGGGCGCGTAAAAGTCGAAGCCACAATCCAGCGGAACGTACTGCTCGTACTTCAGCACACCTTGGTCTTCATCCAACGTTCCCATCATATAAACGGTCGAATGCAAGTTGCGATAGTTATCTCCCTGAGCAGGCATGCGCTGTGGAGACATGATCAGCACATCTCGGCCATCCAGTGTGAACAGATCTGGACATTCCCAATTGTCACCAAGCGTCCCGTCACTCTGGGCCATGATGTTAACATAACTCCAATCCAGCAAGTCCGTTGAACGGTATAACAGAATGACACCTTTGCCCGCAGCATCATTTGAGCCAAGGACGCAATAGTACACACCGTTTCGTTCAAACACTTTTGGATCACGGAAGTCCTTGGGACTGGTATACGCTGGGATTTGATCCAGCCGTATAACCGGATTCATCGCGCTTTTGACAAAATCAATTCCATTGTCCGAGACAGCGATATTCTGTGTCTGCAAGTAATCGTTATCCTTGTCGGGTCCAGTCACAACATGCCCCGTGTACATCAGCACCAATTTGCCATCCTGCACGATTGCACTTCCGGAGAAACAACCTCCACTGTCGTAGCTCTGATCGGGCGCCAGTGCAACAGGCAGGTAAGACCACGTAACCAAATCACGGCTCACCGCATGGCCCCAGTGCATCGGCCCCCATACCGGTTCATAGGGATAATGCTGATAAAACATATGATACATCCCACCAAAGTATATGAAGCCGTTGGGGTCATTCATCCAGCCTACCTCCGGCATCAAATGATAGGCCATTCGATAGGTTGGATCAACTTGATGTCGATGCTCCTTGATATATGCATTGGCCCGGGCGAGTGTATAACTCTCCTTCGTTTGAGCCGAAGAACTCGTCAGTCCAAGGTCTGTCTCTTGCCTTGTGTCTATTTCCTTCTGCTCGTATCGTTCCTGGTTCATATGTCCTTCACTCCTGTCTCTCTCTATATCACCCAACTGAACTTATTTGATAGCCCCTTGCATAACCCCCTGAATAATGTACTTCTGCGCAAACAGATAAACGATCAGTACAGGCAGCAGGGTCAACACCAGACCAGCCATCAATGGGCCGTAATCAACTGTGTATGTCCCATAAAAATAAAACGTGGACAGCGGCAGCGTTCGCTGCTCGGATGAAGTCAGCACCAAGGAAGGCAGCAAAAAATCATTCCATATCCACAATACATTCAGTACGCTAATCGTTACGGTTGTTGGCAGTAACACCGGCAGTACGATGCGAAAAAAGGTCTGCACTCTGCCGCAGCCATCCATTAGAGCCGCTTCTTCAAGCTCCAGGGGAATACTTTTGATAAAACCATGGTAGATAAATACGGCAAGCGGACTGCCAAAGCCAATATACATGTAGATCAGCGACCACTTGTTATCCAGCAGGCTGAGCGAGCCGTATATTTTAACCAGCGGAATCATAATGGCCTGAAACGGAATAATCATCGCAGCTACCATCAGGAAAAAGAGATACTGATTCATTTTGCTTTTGTGACGAACAAAGTAATGTGCTGTCATCGCCGCAAAAAGAGCAATCAGTAATACACCTGCAACTGTAATGAGCAACGAATTGCTGAAGGCGGATACATATCCCATTTTGTCAAACGCATTGACGTAATTATCAAATTGAAAGGAGCTTGGCAAGCCCAGCGGATCGGAGGTAATTGCCTGGTTAGCCTTGAACGAATTGACGATCAGAAGTACAAAAGGAAATACAAACAAAATCATCACAACGATTAATGCAATAAACTTCATCCAGTTGAGAATGCGTGATTGTCCAGCCATCATGCCTCGACCTCCAGTTTTTTGCTGAAATAGACCTGGAGCAATGTAATGGCGGCTACAAGGATAAACAGAACAAAGGCTTCTGCCTGACCCAATCCGTAGTCACGAGCAAGAAATGCCTGCTCATAAACATGCATGGATACCATCTCTGTGCTCTTGAAGGGCCCGCCACTGGTCAGGGAGACGTTCAGATCATACACCATGAATCCCCGTTGCAGTGACAAAAAGATGCATACAATAAACGAAGGAACCATCAGTGGCAATACAATGCGCGCCAACATTTTGCGATTACTTGCCCCATCAATGCTGGCTGCTTCCATAACATCCTTCGGCACATTCATTAGTCCTGCAATGTAGATAACCATCATATAGCCGGCATACTGCCAAACGGTCACCACAATGAGTGCCCAGAACGCTTTATCCGGGTCAGCCAGCCAGGAGGTGGAAAACAGAGTAAGGTTCATTTTTTGTCCTGCAAAAACGAGTACCTGATTAAAAATAAACTGCCAGATGAAACCAAGCACGATTCCGCCCACCAGATTCGGCAGGAAAAATCCGGCCCGAAACCAGCCCTGTGCCTTCATTCCCCGAGTTACAGCGTAAGCGAGCAGGAAAGCAACCGCATTGGTCAGCACAACGGTAATAAATACGTACTCCAGCGTCATCCCGAATGATTTCCAGAACACCGTGTCCTTGAACACACCGATGTAATTATCCCAGCCAACAAAGTTTTGATCGACTGCAATACCATCCCAGTTCGTAAACGTCAAATAAATACCATACAAAAATGGAATAATCATCACCGTAGCAAACGCAAATAATGTCGGGCCAGTAAAGATCAGGCGAGTGCGCAGACGTGTCCATAATCCTTTTTCGGTCAGCATTGTCATCCTCCACTCTATCCAAATGATTAGCCTGGCGGTTATACCGGAAACAAGTTGAACGGACCTCATGTGGAAGCTGTACATTCATCATCTCCGGCTACCGCAAGTCTCTCTCTATGTGCTGCACAGGGCTATGATTAATTCCTTTATTTCACGTTGCTCCAGTATGCCTGAATTTCGCTGGCAAGCCCGGCACGGTCAATGACATCAGCCAAATATTTCTGCATGGATGCACCCAGTTTGGACCAGTGATCCGCAGGAAGTGTACTCATTGATTCCTCGATTTTGCCTGCCTTGATGTATTCACTAATGGATTTGCCAAGCGGATCGGTTGGCTCCAGTGTAATGTTGCTGAATGCCGGAATAATACTGGCTTGATTCACCAGGAAATCCTGACCTTTTTCGTTATAAACAATCCAATCCAAAAATTTCTTCGCTGCTTCCTGCTGCGCTGGTGTGCTCTTTTCCTTATCCAGCAATATTCGTTTGGATACAGCAGCAGAGATTTGCGTATTACCGAAATCATCCGGATTATTGCTCACAGGTACCGGGAGGAAGCCATAATTTCCATCTGCTGTATCAAAGCTTGAAATTTGTGGCCATGCCCAGTTGCCCTGGAACCAGATGCCAACATCACCCTTGCCAAGCACCTCAGGTCCACGCTCATAAGTTCCGGACAATGGAGAAGCCTTGTCAATATTGTAGGTTTTCATCAGATCAAATGTATCTAACAAGCCATTAAACACGGCGTTGGAAGCAAGGTCCACTTGACCAGCCTTCAGATCAGTAATGAATTGATCCACCTTCGCACGGTCCGCCGACTGCCCACCATATGCAAGCCCCAGATAATGCGCACCAAGCGACCAATCCATCGGAGATACAATCAAAGGTGATTTTCCAGTAGCAGCAATCTTTTGGAACAGCTCCTCAAGCTGTGCAGTGGTCTGTACAGACTTGGGATCGAATGTCCCACCTACTGCCTGATCCAATACATTCTGGTTATAGATGAATCCATATCCTTCAATAGAGAACGGGAAGGCATAATTTTTGCCATCAAACGTTGTAGCCGCTGTGCTGTTCTCCACAGCATCCTTCATCCAAGACTCGGATGTGAGATCCAGAACACGATCCTTGAATTTCTCGACATCCCCTGTGTCCAGCATCATCATCGTTGTAGGGCTGCCGGAGGCATACAAAGCAGACGCTTTTTCAAACGGAGACTGTCCACTGCCTACAGGTACAATTTCGAGTGTGATATTTGGATTTTCGGCATGGAAGTCTTTAGCCGCTTGCTCCAGCTGATTGTTAATTTCCGACTTGGAATTGAGCATCGTGATTTTGACACTCTCACTGCTGCTCCCCTCCGAGGAGGAGTTGGACTCCGTCGCTGCTTTACTTCCACATGCCGACAATACAAGCATCATAATCAATGACAATACCAATAATTTCATCCATCTCTGTTCTCTTTTCATCTTGTTATGTCCCCCGATCAATAGTTTAAAAGGAAACGCTTACAAATCGAATTATAATGTCAAAGGTTTGACATGTCAATCGTTTGACATACCATTTTAAAAAAATATCGCGCCTTGATTTTTACATTGCAAAAGGACGAATATGAAAAAACGACCTGTATCAGGTCGTCTCTCTCTCCACGATGGTAACCGGCAAAATATGCTCCATTCCGATCTTCTCTTCCGCGAGCTGGCGCCGAATCAGATCAATCGCCAGCTTAGCCATAGCCTCCACCGGCTGCCTGATCGTTGTTATGCCAGGCACCGTATACGCTGCCGCACGACTGTCATCATAACCTATAATAGCGATATCGTCGGGTACCTTGCGCCCACCTAACACGATCTGCTTCAGCGCATGCACCGCCATCAGATCACTCGTTACAAAGAGCCCATCCACCTCGGGGTGTTGTGCAAGCAGCTTATCCACCAATTCCGTATACTGATGCTGATCAAACACATTCAGATCGGTTTCATGAATCATGACCGGTTTGACTCCATGAGCCTGCAATGTATCAACGAAACCTGTCGTCCGGCGATTGGACAGCATTTGCAATTCCAAATTACCGCAGATATGTGCCAGATTCCGTCTGTTCTTCGAGAGCAGCAATTCAGCAGCCATAACCCCTCCCTGATAGTTATCAGATGAGATAAACGGGATGTCTTCACCGATCTTACGATCAAAGGTCACGATTGGGGAATGCAGATTCATATACTCATCAACTTCCAGTGTATGACTTCCCATAATAATGCCATCCACGCGATTACCCTTAAGCATTTCCACATATTCACGCTCTTTGGAAGGGTCCATGTGGGAATTGCATAACATAATTTTAAATCCATTCTGGTAAGCATGATACTCAACATAGCTAGCCAGTTCTCCAAAAAACGGATGGGATACATCAGGAATAATCAAGCCTATAACATTGGATTGCTTACGCAGAAGAGAACGGGCAATTTCATTGGGTCGATAATTAAGTTCGTCCATGGTTTGATACACTTTGTCCCGAGTCTTCTGACTGATATATCCCCGGTTGTTTAATACACGCGAGACGGTAGTTACAGAAACTCCTGCCCTGAGTGCAACATCATGAATAGTTGCCATAACACCCTCTTTTCCTACAACATTCTTCATACCTTTAACATTATAAACCCATTGCTAACCCTGAACCAAACCCTTGGTACCCGCCCATTGCTTCATTCCGCTACAATTCTCGCTCTCGGCATGCTATGCATAGCTCCGTGCGTAACATGGACCTGTACCACATACGTACCTGGTTCTTCAAAGGTATGCTGGATTTCATACAGCCCTTCCTCTGACTCAGTGGCAGTAATAGCCCCCTGATTCTCCAGTTCGTCCGCTGTCATCATACCTTGTTCCGGAGATACAGAAGGCGGATCATCAAGCTCATTCCAGATCTGGAATTGCACATGATCAGCCTGACTTAACGGTGCATCTCCCTGTGTAAGCTTCACCTGCAACCTTGTTGGTTTATGAAGAGAAGCCTTCTCTGGAACGTCAAGTTTCACTTTAATCATCTCTGGCATCTCGCCTGATTGTGACTGTTCTTCATAAGAGCATCCCACCGTCAGGAGGAGCAGAATAATGAAGGGCATGAACCAACGAGCTTGTCCGCTCATCACCATCTATCCTTTCTTATTAAGAAGATTTTGGTGTTTTGCCGATACCCCACAGCATCACGATGATGATAATAAAGGCGATCAGTGCCAGTAATGGAATCGTGATGAAACCAAACCAGTTCAAATAGTCGGTATAACATGGAACCTTACCGCACGCCACGGCATTACCTGTAGCCGAAAAAATACGCTGGATTGTTACATGATATAACGAAATGCCGCCACCGACGAAACTAAGTGGGAGTACGTATTTGGTGATGCCCACGTCATCCTTAAAGTAGGCAATGCCCAACAAGATGGTTAGTGGATACATGAATATACGCTGGTACCAGCATAGATCACATGGAAGATATCCCTTGATCTCACTGAAATAGAGACTCCCGCCTGTTGCAATAACGGAAACGGCCCAAGCAACAAATAACCGGGTATCCACATTTCTCGCTGGACGCTCCGATTTTGATGATGTACTCATTCCTCTGTCCCCCTCTTCATTTTGCTTATACCAAATTATCATACCTCATTCTGGACTCCATCGGCTATTCAAGCTGTTATGTAGGTCATTACTCGATGATTATACCAAATATTTGGAACTTTTGGGTGAATACAAAAAAGCTGCCGTATGGGGCAGCTCTTTTTGTTTTAATCTTGTTTCACTCTACTATTACATCGATTTCGTCAGCGTAATGGAACCATCTTTTTGTGCCCATTTCACGTCCCAGTTCAGAAGTTCAGCAATGAAGCGCAGAGGTACTTGCGTACGTCCATCTTTGTTTACAAATACCGTTGCACCCACGTTTTTCTTCACGCCGTTCACTTCCATAACGTTGTTGTTCACCCAGAATTCAAGCGTATCATCGCCAGCCATTACCGTTACTTGTTGTGCCTTTTTGTCCCATTTCACCGTTGCACCAATACCTTCACTCAAGAAACGCAGTGGAATGTATGTTGTGTTTTTCCAAAGCACTGGTGTGGTGTCCATGTTGGTTGTTTTGTCGTTAATTTTCAGCATTTTGCTGTTCAGTTGCATCCACACCGTTGTCATTTCTGGCGCTGGTGCAGGTGTTGCTGGCTCTTGGAATTTGTCATTGAATTGAGTCACGATGGCATTACCAAGGGCTTGACCTACACCAAACATCACTTTGAAGCCTTCACGATTTGTTGTGTAAGAAGCATCATAGTTACCTGCTGCATATTGATTCAATACGTTTTGTACTTGATTTTCATGCGTTGTCAGCGCTTGTTGTCCTGCTGCTTTTGGCAGATTGCCAGCTGTTGCTGAATCCAGAAATGTAGCGAACTCTGTTGTAAATCCATCAATACGTTTCTCTACTGCCGCACGAGCCGCAGCATCGTTGTTTTTAACAGCTTTTACATAGTCGCTTTGTGCATTAACGTGGTTCGTTACCCAAATTTTCTCGAAAGCATTGGCACCATCGTTACCGTAAACGGAAGCAATCGCTGCTTTGAAGTCAGCTGTGTTTCCAGCTTCAGCTGTAATCAGTGCGTTGGAAGCTGCTGTACGTCCATCAAATTCCTCTTGCATTTGCAGAGCCGAAAGCGCAAAGTGTTCGGAAGCCAAGTGGTTGAGTGCAGATCTCAGATCGGCTGCTTTTGTATCCGCTTTGGTATTTTCGAATTTCTCAGGCATTTGTGTAGTAATGGCTGTGGAGAGTGCCTTACTTACGTCGAACATTTCTTTGAAACCTTCACGGTAAGCCTTGTATGCATCAGCGTAATCTCCAGCTACATACTCATCGAATACTTTTTGCACGAGATCTTCATGTACTTTCAGCGCCTGTTTGGCTGCTGCTTTTGGCAGCTTGCCTTCGGTAGCTGTGCTCAGGAATGTGGAGAACTCATCCACGAAACCGTTGATGTTTGCTTGTGCTTGTTTGATTCCAGCCTGGTTGCCCATTTTGGTTGCTTTCACCAGATCATCTGTGTATTTGTTATGAGCACGGAAGATGCGTTCGAATTCTTTGGCACCTGCCTCACCGTATAGGGAAGCGATGGCTGGTTGCATATCCAGTGCATTCTGGTCGAGTGCTTTATAGGCTGCATCTGCATCTTTTGCTCCGTCATATGCTTTGGCCATTGCTGTTACTGCGAGTGCAAAGTGCTCGGACAGCAGGTGGTCCAGGTTCGCTCTCAGGTCAGCCGCAGGTGTGTTCACGGATGCTTTCATCATTGTCATTGGTGTCTGTGGTGCAGAAGCTGCTCCAGCGATCCCCGGCATCAACAGTGTCAAGCTAAGTACAGGTGCGATAAACTTCTTCATTTTCATTTTCATTACGTGTTCACTCCTCGATTATGTTTTGTGTATAATTTCTTTCCTCGTCGTCGTCTTCATAGGGTGTAACGCAGGGTTCTCTATTCTGGATCACTCTGTGGACAAAAAAAATTCGCAACCTTCAGTGAAGAAAGCTGCGAGTGCCTGTTGTATCAAGGTTTTTTAATATTAAAAAATAATAAAATTGTAGTGATCCTTCCGATCCAAGACTACATACATACTGTAAGACAGATACTTCATTTCCCTTATTTTCTCAAATGAATCTTACATCAAAGGTTAACTTGAAGTACAATAAAGACATATCATATTATTTGCGAAGGAGGTCCATTCATGACCTGGTTGCCTTATGTTTTAATTGTGGGTATCGCCTTATTTGGAGGTATTGCTACCATGATCATCGGAAATTCCAAAGCCAATCAGACCAGCAACCCCGAATATGACCGTCGCACAAAGCAAAACCTAAGCAAACTTTCCTATGTATACGTTGGTGCGATTGTACTTGGTTTTGGCGGACTAATCCTCTATCTTTTTAACTAAAATGTTTCGATTCGGCAAAGAATACGTTCAAACATGCCAAGCAGCTTCAGTTTTCATTCTACATTCTCAGCATATACACACATGTTTACAAGTTGGAGATAATTCAGAATTATTCTGGATATGTTCGGGGTTTAATATAAAGCCATAAGGGACAGCGAGCCCATTAAACAAAACTAAACCCCAACTTGAAGGAGAGATATATGATGAAAAAAAACATGAAGAAATCCGTAGCAACGATGATGGTACTGGGCATGACATTAACAGGAGCAACGGGCGTATTCGCCGGAACGCAGCTGGAGAAAATCTCTGCATACCTTAATCATGGAATCAGCTTTAATGTTGATGGGGCGGCTTACTCACCATCGGATAGCAATGGCAACAAACTTGCTCCAATTACCTATAACAACTCCACTTATCTGCCTGTACGTGCGCTGGCCGATGCGTTGCATGTACCCGTATCCTATGACGGCAAAAAAGGGCAGGTTATTATCGGCCAAGCTACGAGCAATCCATCAGCTCTGACAAATGTAACGTATAGCGCAGCACAAAAAGCGGCGATTCAAAAAGCTTTTGCACAATTCGATGGGTTCGAGACCGCTTATGTCCCTCAGCAGATGATCGCAGGTGACACGTTCAAAAGTGTAGGTGCGGGTGGCGACGGCGTAAGCTTTATTTTTAGCCATATGAAAGTGGATGTATCTCCAAGAGATTATTCGGACGGCTATACGAGCAAAGACGTGAAACTATCCAATGGGGTTATCGCCAAATGGTACACACCCGACCAAACGGGCATGCTCACATTCCAACTGGATGATCGTTACGTTACCCTTAGCTCGCCGGATCATAAGCTGAGTCAAGCTCAGCTGCAACAAGTCGCTGTATCTGTTCAGAAGGCAACTGGCAACAACGATCAAGGGATCACTGCATTTGCAGATGTGAACTATAGCAAGCAACAATTGGATAACATTCGCAAAGCATTTGCGAAGTTTGACGGGTTCACAACAGCCTATGCCCCACAACATATGGTTGCTGGAGATACGTTCAAAAGCGTAGGTGCAGGCGGTGATGGTGTAAACTTTGTTTTCAATCATATGAATGTCACGGTATCCCCTAAAGACTACTCGTTCAGCTATGATGGCAAAACGGTAAAACTGCCTAATGGCGTATCAGCCAAATGGTACACACCAGACCAAACGGATATGCTCACGTTCAAGCTGGATGATCGTTATGTAACCATCACCTCACCGAATAACCAATTGACTCACACTCAACTCGAGCAAATGGCGGTATCTGTACAAAAAGTGAAATAAACAAAAATAAACACACATCATTTTGGTCCCACTCTATGAGCTGGGGCTGATTTGATGTGTGTTTTTTTGAATCTTTAGAATTTATTTTTATCAAATGGTTCTGGAAGCTTTAAGGAGTACACCATCGTTGATTTTCCTTCTTTCACGGGAAAAATCATATTAAGCACACCATCTTGTAACATGTTTTCTGGAATCTTGGCTGTGCTAAATCCCCATTTCCTCTCAGGTATGTCCATTAAAGATACTTTCCCGATCACCGAAGTGTAGTCTGGATTGGTGAAAAGCAACTCTGTAATTGAATCTTTAGAGGAAGAAATGGTCAATGTTCGATCAAAATTCAGCACTACACCATCAATTCGGTCTGGCACAGCTGATTCCATCGGCCTAGTATTTACCGGATCTAATTGGTAACTGTCCCCTACCCGATCCATCCATCGTGCACTTGCCTGAAAAGGGAGAATTTTGGGCTCCATGGCCAGATCAGTACCCTTTTCTTCATCGCTTATGCTTAATTGTTTGTTGTACCTGCTTCCTTTTGTCTCCGATACTTTGAGCCCCAAGTCCTTGCTCCACTGACCTAAAGGAATAAAGCTCTGATTGTATAGCGTCAACAATTGTTTTGAAGGTTGATTCACACTGGAAGAACGCTGTCCACGAGTGAAGGTGATCCGATCCTTGCCCAGATTATATTGAATATGAAATGCTTTAGTGAATTCTTCTAAAGGAACATAATGCTGCCCTTCCATATAGAAGGTGGGCTGCCCTTTATACTCCAATACACCCTGATCAGACTTAATAGCTACAGGTTCCATCGGAAAAAAGACATTAGAGAACTGAAAAGAATTCCAGTATTTTTTCCAGTCACTGTACGTACCATAATTCAATTTAAGATGTTTATTTTCTGAAATAACATATAAGGATGGCGGGTAAGAGCCTGGATTGGAAAAATACTGTTCAATAATATACTCATCCTCAGTAATCCACTGGATACTTTCGGTACGAGCACGATAAGGAGAATCATAGGAACGAATCCGCTTAAGGGTCTTCAAATCATAGACTTGTACCTTGGACGACTCCATCTTACTATCCAAGCCATTCTCCGTGACCAAAACCAATGTTTTTCTTTCGGGAGAGATAAATGAATGCACATAGCCCACTCGCTCTTTAATCAGTGTGGTTTTTTTACCATTCTTGGTTACAACCACGGTCCAGTCTGATTTCCGATCCCTCGTGTTACCTTGAGAAACATTTAAATGAACATCTGCACTTACCTGAAAAGCTTTAGTAGACAACCCTGTCTTCTGGTCAGGCTTCATCCACAAGTCGCTTACTTTAGCCTTTTTCCCCTTTATACCGCCATATTCAAGATAGTGGCAATCTAAAGTATCTGTGCAATACACCCCAAAATTACGGGTTTGTGGAATTGGTGATACCACATATTTGGTATCTGTCAAATCCCTTTCTAGCAAAATATTTCCGCGAGTGTATATTTTTTTTCCTGTGACCATGGAATAGTAGTTGGATTTATGTACGTTTTTCTCGTAAATCGTATAATACATTCCGATTTGAGGTTCCAAGTAGATACGGTTTTCGTCCTCATGGACTTTGCGAAGAGTGTTCGAGCTATAGTCATACTCATACAAAACGTAATAATACTCATTATCATCCGTGGCATAATAAGTTATGTATCCTTTTAATCCTGCTGGTGTGTCACTAACGATAGGATCATACTGATGGGAAGTTGTCGTCAGACCGGTATGTATCCTAGGAAGGATTGCTGGATCAGTAAAATGGTACTCATTTTCTTTGATTTCCCCAGTATCAAAACTTGTTCGAAGCGTAGTCACGGCCACCTCCGTGCCTCTGACTGCAAAACGAATGTTGTGTTGCACCCGATCTTTGGATGAAATGGATCGCTCTGCATTCTGTGCGGTTTGAACTATTGAAGTGGACGCTGAGACTGTGAATTCCGACATGCTAAGTATAAAAATTGAAACTAAACTAACGATGAGCCATTTGGATACTCTGGACATACTTAACTCCTTCTCTGTGTAATGGATTTGATTGAGACTCGTTAAGTATAGAACTTTTGATCTAAATATTCATTACTTTTTCTTCCACCTTCTGGTCATAATGGAACACTCCAAAGGACAGAGACGGATGTATTCATTTATCTGTCAACTGCCCTTTAGAATCCACTAAATCTCTTTCTACGTATGGGATGCTACCGCTCACTAGCTGCTTTGATTAATCCATCAAACCTTTAGATCAGCCAAACGAACAACCCTGCGATAGACCATCGCATCCATCAAATCCTCCCAGTCGAGTTCACTGGCATTAATGTCTCGATAATATACCGCAGCAGCAGGCAAGAAACCAACCAGCGGCCCTGTACCACCGCAAATCAGACTTCCGCCGTCTCCGCCTTTGGGCATTACGTCCCCAGCTGAATCGAGGGTAAGCTCATACTTGTAGGGATCACCGGCAAATTGCACTCCAAAGAAATTCGGCAGTTCCAGATCATAAGGACGATCATCCTTTTCTTCAACCCGTGAAGAGGCCGTCTCTGCCGATCCATCCACAATCTCATCCACGCCTTCCAGACTGCCAAAGTGCTTCAATCTCATCGTATAGTCGAAGCTGTCACCCCAGGGAAATAACGTGCGACAACCGCCGCCATAGATATACTCCCATTCGTCTTCGGTCAGCAAACCAAAACCCGCCGCAGCTTCCTCCCTCACGACGTCCTCCAGTTCTATTCCTTCATTGAACCACAGGATTCGGACTTCATCCTCACTTTGGCGAATTAGACGGAATTGTTGATGCAATTCATATTCACGTATTTCCGATTGCTTAAACTGCTCCAGGGCTGACGGGAAATCAGGATCTTCCTGTGCAAATGCTTCCTCCTCGGACACTTCAATCCAGCCAAGCGAGATCAGTTCGCATTCCACAAGCATCGGCGCAATAGTAACTTCTCTCACAGGTGACATTTGACTCGCCAGAAACGAATCTACGTCCTCCACACCATACTCACTGACCGTTTCATGCAGGTCGGCTAATGTCTCTTCGTTCATACCATGCTGCCAACGATCCCAGCCTAGTGTTACTTGATCCCCAGGGACAAACACAAATCTCAGCCCATCCTCAGTAAATACACCCGTCTCCATCCGCTGACCGAATCGTTCAAATGTCTCGAGACCCTCATATACCATACCGTCTGGTAACTGACGAACGAGCTTACGCATCCAAGCCTCTTTGTCCTGAGCATTCAACCCCTGCCACATGTCTCGTCTCAATGCCTCCATGACTCTCCCCACCTTTCCTTATACACTTTCACTTCTCTAAAATGCTCTACTGACTCGCACATCACAATCTTATTTGTCTTGTGTACATCTTCATTTCCCTGCGGCTTGCAACAGTTCCAGCAATAATTCCTTCCGTCTTCCCTCCGCTTTACGAGTGAGCATTGTGAGCTTCTCCACCTTGCCAAAGATCGGATAGAGTACACGTTCCGCTTCATAACCCTCAAGTTCTTGAACCTGCCTAACCAACTGTTCGAGTATTTCCTCATTCTCAAGCTCAGTCTGAATCTTAAGCTTCAGACTATCAGTCGAACGACGCAAACTGGCGACTAACGCAGGTATGGCTTGAACCGTTACACCCTGTTTTTCTACAAATGCCGCAATAAACTTGTCCTGAATTAACTGATGCTCATCATCCACTTCACCCATGTAATATTCAACCAGCGGGAAATACCGCTCATCCACGAGCCCCAGTCCAAAGGTTGCATAACTGCCTGGCATACAGCTTTTCTCTCCCTCGGTATCCTCGTAGAACTCAAACTCCTGGATAGCCTCACGCGCATACTCTTCCAGGAGTGGATGCAGCTCCGGGTATTCCAGTGCATTCGCAAAGAATCGGTGGGTATCCGACTTCGCGAGTCCCTTGATCGGCAAATACTGCTTTACGGCAGATTTCAGCTTGATCTTATAACCTTTTGGAAATCCCTGTTTCAATAAATAAATGATAAAGTTAAGTGCCTGTTGATAGGCACCCGCCTCCTCCTTACGAATGTGAATGTTCATCAGAGCAAATACATCATTTGCTTTGCATTCTACTTCTTCCGTTTTCACATGAATATCGTCCTTCGCATACGTACCGCTGCCTTCTGTCATCATACGTGCCGCACGTTTGCTACCGAGTTGCTTCGCGAGTTCCAATAAAGTCACACCTTTGGGTTTGCTATAACTCGGCTCAAAACGCAGAATCATGACCGCCGTGTATAACAGCAAATCTATTGGTTGAGTCCCGGGTGTTTGCGCCTTCCCCTGCTCATCCGACGGTTGGCCTGTCTGTGATTCAACGTCCCATTCCAACGTTGCTCCTGGCTTAAGCGAATATTCATTGGTACGATAAGCCGAAGACTGTACATCATAATACTGTGGCAAAAACTGATTCTCCGCCCATGCCGTCACCGCACGAGTAATCTCACCCCGATGTTCCGCAAGTGCCTCCGGACGACCCTGATTCAACTCTAGAATCCGGTCATACTGCCTGATGGTCCATGCTACATCCAACTCCGAGAACAGCTTTGGATCGAGCAGATGACTCGTCAAAAAGAAGGATTCCAATGGCTTTGTTGGATATGTACTGTTCTCCAGATTCTTGTCTACATAGGTATGAATACGCTCAAGGAGCAGCTTTCTTTTCTCTTCGTTTATCCATTCCAATAAATTCAGTTGCAGCTTGCCTTCGGTTGTTGGGAATTTCCCACGCAAGGTGAAGCGGTAGTCAATCAACGGAGTATCTGCCAGCTTGTCCAATCTAGCTTGGACAACCTCTACAAGCTTAGGCCCGATCTCATTCCGTACCTGCTCCTCGGTAAAGGCTACTGCCTGCTTTGATTTCACATCATCATCCAAACCCAGATCCAGGCTGTCTACCGTGGTCCGTCCAGGTTTGTAATCCAGCACAATATCATTAACAATACCCATTTGCAGCGTGGTTCGCTTCACAACACTTTCCAAGTCATCCCGCTTTTCCTGTTCATCAAACCATTCATGAATCGTCGTTATCATCTCTTCCATCGCCTGATCATAAAGTGTACTCATCTAATCTCCTGCCTTCCCATGCATCTTATGATGTTCATCAACCACACTTGAACCTCTATGAATCCCGGATCAATCCGGGGCATCTATGTTATAAATACGTATTGATGTTCGTATACTACCTATTATTTTACTCTCTCCAGCACACCCGGAACAATAAGGCAGCAGGGGGAGAAAAGGTGGTGAAAGATGCCCATAAGTGGTATTTAAGACATGCCCTAGTCAAAGAGATCTACGGATTAGGATTCCTTTTTTTCATATCTATGTACACTCTCGGCTTGCCCTCGCTATCATCATCCCTACGTTGTATAATTATTGTATTCCTTTTCAGGAGGTTCGAATAAATGAGCTACAGCAAATACTTCCCCTTGGAAAACTATTTGAATCAGGTTTCAATCACCCTTACATATGCAGAGCTTGAGGAAATTCTCGGATTTACGTTACCCCCTACAGCGTATAATCGCGAACAATGGTGGGTGAATAATTCCATGAATCATACACAAGCATTATCCTGGTTAAATGCCGGATGGAAGGTGGATAATGTGGTTTTAGGAAAAAACGTTACTTTTGTCCGCTGTGAGTCATAGCCGATCTGTCCGATATAGATTGGTAGCTATAACTCCTAAGACTCTATTTTTCCATAAATGTTATTCGAGACAAAAAAGCAGGGTAGATCCGATGAATTCATCGTTCTACCCTGCTTTTGTTTATTAATTGACTGTCTTATACCACTCGTTCACTTCGGCGGTAATATCATCCCCGCCCATGGATTTCCACTTTGTCACAAACGCATCAAATTCCTCAATGCCTACCTGACCATAGATGATCTTGCTGAACGTATCTTTCTCCAACTTGTCGATTGCGTCCTTCTTCATTTTCATCGTCTCGGTTGGTGCCCCGGTGAACTTGTTCTTGATCGCGTTATCTTTATTCGCAACGACGACTTCAGCGGCTACAAACACTTCCGGTTTGTTGGCAATTTTCGTATTTTTCTCAAAAGGAGTTTCCGGTTCCTTGCCTTTTGCAAGTTCCGCCAGCGTATCCATCATCAGATTCGGAATTCGGGCACCATCATACGTAATTGTATATTTGAGTGGTGATACGCCGTCCTTCACTTCGGCTTCACCAACAACTTTGCCATCCACGATGTCATAGTCATATCCTTGTGCAAAGCCATGTTCGAACTCGCTGCCCACTTCCGGGTTGGCAAAGTTGTCGAACAGATAATTTTGATACGTGAAGAAAATCTCCGGGTTCGCCATGTCCTTGTTAATCAGCACCACCCCGTTGCTTGCCCCTGAACCATGTTGGTGGCTCTCGCCTGATGGTCCTGTAGGTAAGGCAATGGCCTTATACGTGGCACCGTCCACATTTTTCTTCACATCATCAATCGGCCAGTTTGGCATCCAGTGTGGCCCCACGATAATGCCTGCTTTACCTGCGGTGAACAATTCTGCTGCCTTGATTTCGTCATAGACACCCGCTTCTTTGGGCAGGTAACCTTTGGACAACCAATCTTTCATCGTTGCAAGACCTTCCTTCACACCTGGCTGAATGGAACCATATTGCAGTGTGCCGTCTCCAGCATCATTCCATTGTCCAGGCATCGTGTTGTACATGCCGAAGATCCAGCCAGATTCCGTCATCCAGGTATTGAGCGCATTTTTCATGCCGACGGTCAGACCATACGTATCTTTTTTACCGTTCCCATCCGGGTCCTGATTCGTAAAAGCATCCATGACCGTAACCAGCTCATCCATGGTTTTTGGTTCTTCCAGTCCCAGCTTCTTCAGCCAGTCTTCCCGGATAAACATGACCGAATCGCCGTTGTAGGCATAATCGAAGATTGGAATGCCATAACGCTCGCCCTCATACATGTACGGATACCATTCCTCCGGCGCGGATTCAGATGCCTGTTTCCATGTGTCCGAAGCATACTTGTCAAACAGCTCGCCTGCATTCGCAAACTTGCCGGACTCAATTAATTCCCGGACCAGATTGTAGTCTCCCCGAATGGATACGATATCCGGCAATTCTTCGTTAGCGGACAGCGACAAGCGTAATTTCGTGTAAAATGCATCATTGGTCACCGATACAGCCCATGGCGTGGTCAGATCGATGCCAAGTCGTTCCTTGGCCCATTTGGTATGCACATTGTTCTGTGCCGTTTCCCCATTCTTGAATTTGGTATCATCATTCCAGGCCCGCAAATAACTCATCTGTACCGCCGGTTCATACTTCCCGTCTTGCAGAGCAAGTGGTGCAGCGGCTTCCTTGGCCGGTTCTTCCTTGGCCCCCGAACTGCATGCCGTTACAGCAACCATCGTTATTGCGAGTAATGCCGTCATCATTTTTCTATACATGAACTAACCCCTCCTCAGGTAACTTGGATACCCTTATGTGCCAAATGCACCTCTGCATGTGGCATTATGCACCTTACATGAAAAGGATAGTGCAGCCGGGGAGGCAAACATATATCACAATTTCAATGTTCATATTGATTTGTTAACCGTTCCGAAAATCCTGCGGGGTCAGTCCATAATGTTTGCGGAAAACCTGAATGAAATAAGGCGTGTTATTGTACCCCACTTCCTGACCAACTTCATAAATCTTCATTGCCGTATGCTTCAGCAAATGAACCGCACGTTCCATTCTGGAACGGATAATATAATCACTAATGCCTTCACCTGTGGATTGTTTGTACATTTTCGACAGATATACGGGGTGCAAATGCACCTCTCCGGCAATGACCTGCAACGATAGATCCTCGCCTAGATGATGGTCAATCCATTGCTGCACCTGCCGAATCAGCGATGATCCGGCATCCTGTCCCGCATCGCTCGTGCTCTCTTCCCACTGCTGCATCACACTTCTGGTCCACGTTTCCAGACTACGCAGCGAGATGCCATAACCATCCTTGAGCAGCTGCTGGTACTGCTCGCCAAGCACTTCGGCTAACTGTCTTCCTTCCCGATGAGCCATATAGGAGAATGCTGCCGCCAAATAATGAAAAGCCACATACACATGCTCCGGGAACACACTGTTCGACAGTTCGGCAAAGATCTGATCAATCTTACGGTGTGCATCCTCCATGCGCCCGGCTTCCAGCAACGCCGTTAGACCCGGCGGTTCATACAGTGCTGCAAGTGACTTCAACGTGGCCCCATTGGTTCCCGCAGCCGCATTCAGATGTAATCCTTTGCCCGCCTCGGCCTGCTTGCGAAGTGCACTCACAGCTTGATGATATAGCTGCGGCACCTGATCTGGGAAACGCCCCATACGACTAACGGACAGGGAAATGGTCGCGTTCAGATACTGCCTCACACTGTGGATCAAACGCTCTCCAAGCCGACCCATTAGCATTTCAGGTTCAGCCTGAGTTTGTTTGGGACTGGCCATGAAGACCAGGTCATCGTAAGCATCATCCGTATGACAGAGATGATAGGTACTGCCGTAGATCTCCTCCACTACATTCGAGATGGCGTACTTCATCAATCGAAACGCTTTATGTGTCGGTTGATGGTCATCATACCGGATGAGCAGCAGTTGCATTTTATCCTGTGGACGGAACCCGATCTCCAGTTGCTCCAGCTTGCCTTCGAGTTCAGCATCCGCAAATTTATGTCCTAACAGTACATCCTTCATCAGCTCTGCCCGCTTCTCGGGCAGATGTTCCCTTACCGAATACATCGCCCGCTGATGCAGCATTTGTTTCTCACCCTCCAGGCGAATCTGCACGGCAGCCTGCTGCACGGATTCGATCAATTCCTCATCCCGGACCGGTTTGAGCAGATAACTGACCGTCCCATGTTTAAGCGCCTGCTTCGCATAATCGAAGGAAGCATGCCCCGACAAAATAATACATTTCGTCTGTTCCCACTTTTGCCTGATGTGACTGACCAGATCCAGACCGGACAGACCCGGCATGCGAATATCCGTGATAATAATATGGACCTGTTGTGTTGCCATATGTTCCAAGGCTTCTTTGACTGAATAGGCTTTGAACACCTGACCAATCCCGTGTTCTCTCCATGGTATGGAGACAGCGATCGACTCTACTGCGGAATGTTCATCATCCACAACCATCAGATTCATCATGCGTTTGTTCCTCCTCAAACCATCGAATTTCTACACTAAGTCCCCCATAGGGAATCGCTCCAAAATGAAGACCAGACGACAGCCCATATCGCGTAACGAGACGCTGGTGCACATTCCACGTCCCTGTTCCAATCTCCTCACCCATCGGCTCATGGATCTCCCGTTCCAATTCCGCAATCTCTTCCGTTGTCAGTGTGACACCGTCATTGTCTACAAACAGGCTGTATCTTGTATATTTTCGTCCCTCAATATGTTCGGGTACCGCCATTCCCGTTACGACGACATGCCCACTGCCTTCCATCGGCTCGATGCCGTGGATCACCGCATTCTCTACGATGGGCTGAATGAGAAGCCGTGGAATGTGGAGCTGCATCAGTTGCTGCGGTACGGCGATCTCATAGGTCAGTCGGTTGGTCCGCATCTGTTGAATGGACAGATAATGGTCCAGCAGCCGAATCTCTTCTTCCACTGTGGTCATGTCATTCTCGCCCCGCGTAATGTAGCGATAGTAGTCTCCCAGACTTAGCGACATGGCAATAACCGCTTCACGGTTGCCAAGCTGGGTCATATTTTTGATATAAAACAGGCAGTTGTACAGAAAATGCGGATTGATCTGTGATTGCAGATGTTTCAGTGTGGCTTCCCGTGAGCGGATACGTTCCTCGTATACCTTCTCGATCAATTCCTGAATCTGTTCCGCCATATGGTTGAAGCTCTGGGTCAGGTACGCGAATTCATCACGGGAGTGATCAACTGGAATCCGAGTGGACAACTGCCCTTTGCGAATCTGTTGCAGCCCTCTCATCAAACGATGGATCGGCACCTGGACTTTTCGATACAAAAGTAGTGCAGCCCCGATACTCAGCACGAGCAGTAACAGAATGGAGGTAATGAACATATTCCGGCTCTTGTCCATTGGGGTTAGTAAATCATCCAATACCACCGGGTTCACGTATACCGCTTGCAGTTGTTTCGAGTGTACGTAACTGACCAGATACTGTTTGTCACCTACCTCCAGCTGATGATTACCTTCCCGCTCCGGTCCGTCAAAGGGGATATCTCGCATAATCGCTTCGACCAGTTCGGGGTCCGCCGTACGGTTCAGCAACGGATCTTTACCTGGTACGAGCAAGAAAGGATCTCCTCCCTGCGTTTCTTTGAAATCATCCAACATGGCAACCACGTTCATCGGGTCAAAATTAATCTCCATCACCGTTCGCACGCCTGTGTTCACCGGTTTTTCATTCCACTCATAGTTATCCGTGAAAAAGTAAGTGAAACTCCCCTGCTCCAGCTGCCATTGGCCCGGTTGCGGAAACGTCAACATCTTCTCATCGTAGACCGTCCGGCTGGACATGGTGGACAACACAAGTTCCGCTTGTGGCAGCACAATGGTAATATCATTCTTCCAGCGGCTGGTGGACTGGTACAATGATAATTTGTCGAGGATATCCAGATAGATACTGTTTTTCTCATATTGGCTGGTGGAGTCCGTCATGTAACGATAGTGCAGGATACTGGGATCTCGCAGCAATGTCAGGCCATACAGCGAAAGCTGCTCGATATTTTTATCCACCTGGGAACTGAAATAATTGAACTGGTTCAGACTCGACTGTTGTTTCTCTTCAACGACCATGTCCACATTTGCCTGGTTCGCGTATGTATACAGCAGCAGAATGGGTACCAGCAGGCAGATTAAGAGAATGACCGTCTTCGCAAATACTGTGAATTTCATCGTTTCACCCTGTCCCTGAATTTTTGAAGTCTTTCTATACCGAAGTCCTATTTTATATTGAAAGCCCTTACAATTCTATATGATTTTTTGTTCTCCCGCTTTCCTGTGACTGGAAATCCTCTTATACTGGGAATGAATCAACATTTCGTGAGGGGGCTCTGTGATGCAACTGACAGAACAAGGCATTTTGCACATTGAAGAAGACGATATCTCCAGCTTGTATTGTTACCGGGATCAGGATGGCATGGGTTTTGAAGCTTCCTTCCTGTTTGAATTGCAGCTTCAGGGCTTAACGTTGACACAAGGCAGCGTTCGGGCAATTCAGTTTGGTTTTGAGGAAGAGGAAGCCCCCCTCTATGAAGAACGGGAACGTCTGGTGGCCGAGGTACAGTCAGCGGTTCGTACCGTTGATGCGCAGTATGATGGCTCCATTGTGAAATGATATAGGTGCGTTCAGCATGAAGGGCATATCGGAAGCAAATAACATATGGCCGGAGCACAACCTGAAGACAGGGCATTGGACTTTACAGTCGGATGCTCCTTTTTGTCGTTTCCATCAACAAGTTAATATTTCAACATCCGCATTGAAATGTTGTTCTATAGTCCGCCCTTTTCCATTGCTATAATTCAGTTGCTCCACTCTGTGCAGAGGCTTGCTCGCCTCATGTTGCCCGGGTTGGACGAGATAAAGGAGGGACCCTGATGGCTATCGAACAACCGTTAACAACCAATACGCCGGTGCGAAAAATGACGCCTCATCCACGCAAACGTACCCGCTGGAATTTCAAACGCACATGGCCGCTGCATCTGATGCTGCTGCCTGCTGTACTGCTCACTTTGCTGTTCGCCTATGTGCCCATGGGCGGCATTATTATTGCTTTTCAAGACTTCAAACCGTGGCTGGGATTCACTGGCTCCAAATGGGTGGGCTGGGACAACTTCCGGTTCATGTTCGAATATCCCGACAGCGTTCAGGTCATCTGGAACACGGTACTGATCGCTTCGATGAAAATCGTAGCCGGACTTGTGGCCCCCGTAGTGTTCGCCATTTTGCTGAATGAGGTTCGGAACTCCACGTTCAAACGTTTCTCACAGACCTTGGTGTATCTGCCCCATTTCCTGTCTTGGGTTGTCCTTGGTGGTATATTGCTCGACATGTTATCACCGGAAGGCGGGCTGGTAAACCAGGTGTTGGCGGCGGCTGGCGTTGAACCGATCTTCTTTCTGGGGGACGGCGACTGGTTCCGTGTAACGGTAGTTGTCAGTGATGTGTGGAAGGAGTTTGGATTCGGAACGATTGTATTTCTGGCAGCACTTGCGGGTATTAATCCCGCATTGTATGAGGCTTCCGAGGTGGATGGGGCAACACGACTTAGACAGACAATACATATTACCCTGCCTGCACTCGTGCCGATGATAATCGTGGTAGGTACGTTATCGCTGGGCAATATCCTGAATGCAGGCTTTGACCAGATCTTTAACCTGTACAATCCGCTGGTATATGAAAAAGGTGATATTATCGATACCTTTGTCTACCGGATGGGGATTCTGAACGGCAAAATGAGCTTTGCGACCGCCGTTGGACTATTCAAATCATTTGTCGCGATGTTCCTGGTCATCTCTGCGTACCGGATGGCGTACAAAATCGCCAATTACCGTATTTTTTAAGGGGCATTTTGCATACATCCAGACAGCGACTTTCAATCAGCGAGATATAGATCGAAATGGTTTAGTTCGTCTATATCTTGTACACGCGAGCGATTCAAATCGAATTATGCAAAATGCAAAGGAGGAATTAAGGTGTATCACAAAACAACCGGGTACCGTATATTTAATGGCTTCAACCTGATATTCATCGCGGCCGTCTCGATCCTGTGTATCCTGCCGCTGGTCCATATTCTGGCGGTTTCCTTCAGTGGTAAAGCGGCAGCATCCGCCAATCTGGTGACACTTTGGCCGATTGATTTTACGGTGGACGCCTACACCAAAACATTTGGTAACAGTAACTTTCTAAGTGCACTCTGGATTTCAGTCCAACGTACGGTTCTGGGTACACTGCTCAGTATGACACTTGTCTTCCTGACGGCTTATCCGCTATCCAAGGAGAGTCTGCACTTCAAGGGGCGCTCGTTATACGCGTGGTTTTTCATCTTCACAATGCTGTTCAGCGGGGGATTAATTCCATCTTATATCTTGATCCAGAAGCTTGGACTGATTAATACGATGTGGGCTCTGATTTTGCCAGGAGCGGTGGCTGTCTGGAACCTGATTCTGATGATGAACTTCTTCCGTAACGTGCCGAAAGAGCTGGAAGAAGCCGCATTTATCGATGGAGCCAACCATATTACGACGTTATTCAAAATCTATCTGCCTGTATCCATGCCCGCCATTGCGACGATCTCTTTATTCACGATGGTAGGTCAGTGGAATTCCTGGTTCGACGGGTTGATCTATATGAATGATGCTTCCAAATATCCACTAGCCACGTTAATGCAGACCATTATCGTTCAGCAGGATTTCTCCAACATGAACGTGGATGCAACGCAGCTTCAGAACATGTCTCAGCGTACGGTTAACGCGGCTCAGATCTTTATTGGCGCTCTGCCGATCCTGCTCGTGTATCCGTTCTTGCAGCGTTTCTTCGTGAAGGGGATTGTGCTCGGGGCGGTAAAAGAGTAAGGCAAACACACGGAATCCCTTCTTGGAATTCTTTGTTCATTTTATAAGTGCATTCTATACGTTCATTATTTCAGTTGATTCGAATTCGTTCTTCCGCGAGTTGCGTTGTTATATTCATTAATTAACTCATCCAGCACCATGGATTGGCGAATAACCTCCGGATGCCACAGTTCCGCATATTGAGCTGCAATCTGGTAGAGCCTTTGCCGTGCATGTTCGATACATTCCTGAATGGTTTCCGGATTATGTACCATACTCCCGCCCCCTGTTGTCCTTGAATATCATCATCCAAAAAAGACCATCTAATATAATATTCGGAACAATAGGGGATTTGGATTACCCCAAAATTAAAATTTTGGTTATTTTTTCTTGTAAAATTTATTATTAGCGTGGATCACATAACCTGATGTGCATATATGTTGAATGCAAATAAACCGGATCGGCTGCAGCCTGTCCGGTTTTATAGCGTTTATTTTTTTGCAGAACAACTTCGTATGCCGAGATGAATATGAGCAGGCTCAACAGCTTACTTACGCTAATCCTCATATTTCGTAAAGAAAACATCCTCAAGAACGGCCTTGGCCTTCTTCAGATCACGGGTATTCAGCGTATGAAGCATCCCCATAATTTCATTCATTTCCTCGTTAACGGTTGACTCCCCTGTGGTCTCATTAAGTTCTGAGTCATCTTCAGGATAAGCCCCCCCATCACCAGAAACGATGGATGGCCCATCTTTTTCCGAAATGAACCAGGACGCCTGTGCCGTATCACGGAGAGCATGCGCTAAGAACTGCAATTCATCTTCGGTATATCGCTGCAAAAAACGATTTGCGCCAAGATCAATTTGTTGATGCATGGCTTGATGTAAACGATAGATGTCTTGACCCCGTTCTGTCATGCGAAACAATACTTCTTTTTTATTATCCGGCAGATATTCAGGCAAAATGATATTTTTCTGTACCAGCCTTTTGGTGATTTTGGAAACTGTGCCTTTGGAAAAACCGAATTGTTTTGAAATGGTTATCCCATTTACAGGTTCAAGTGTTCCGATAGCATCCAGCACATGTAACATCGTAACCGTCATTTCTTCGATTAACTCTTGAACTTCCGGATCAGGGCTGTGCTTAAGCAGCCATTCCTTCTCTTCGTCATCTTCCGCTTGGAATTTAATCTGTATGTCTTTCACAGCTCCCAGCACTTCATCAATCAGGTGCTCTTTATTGTGATAGTTTGATGGCTTGATCATCCTTTTTCCTCCAACACTAATGAACTTCATCCCAGTATATCAAGGACAGGTTCACAATTAAAGTTTCCAGGAAACAATATTGACAAAAGAATAGAATTCAAATTACTATTGTTGCACGGAAACTTATTGTTTCTAAGAAACAATAAGTTGTAATTTTCATAGTCCGTTAGTTATTAGAAACAGAACTTTATTTCAGATCCAATTTAGAGAGGAACATTACAAATGACAGCTATACGATTCAAGCCATTGCAAGAGAAGCAACAACCGGATGTGAGTCCATCGAGGGAAGATTACGATATCGACGTATTGGTTGCAGGTGCTGGCCCGACCGGATCTACATTAGCAGCAGATCTGTTGCGCCGCGGCCTTCGTGTCCGGCTGGTCGACAAGGCTCCCCATGCCTTTAAGGGTTCTCGTGCCAAGGGCGTACAGCCGCGAACCCAGGAGGTTTTTGAAGATCTAGGCGTGCTGAGTGATGCTCACACAGAGGGAAGTTCTTACCCGCTCGCAGGTATCCATCTAGGTCCGATCACTGTGCCGTGGCGCATGCAGCAGCGAAATAAACCTACACCAGATCTGCCCTATCCGAATATTCTTCTGCTGGCTCAACACCGCACGGATGCCATCCTGCACCGCCTACTCGAACGTCAGGGGCTGAATATTGAATTTAACAACGCGGTAGATACTTTTGAACAGGATGCCGCTGGGGTGACGGTGACGCTCTCTTCAGGGGAAAAGATTCGCAGCAGATATCTGGTGGGGGCAGACGGGGGTTCCAGCACCGTTCGTAAAGGTACAGGTATTCGATTTGTTGGAGAGACCAACGAATCAGATCGTATGCTCATCATTGATGGCACAATCGATGGCTTGTCTCGCAATCGTTGGCATATGTGGCCCCGCACAAAAGGTGAATTTGTAGGAGCATGCCCATTGCCACACTCCGACCAGTTTCAGGTCATGATCAGGTTGGGAGCAGACGAGAACCCAGATCTGGACGAGGCTGTACTTGCCGCTCAGTTTTACAAGCTCACTGGTTTACGACTCTACGACATTACCTGGAGTTCCGTATTCCGTCCCAACGTGCGACTTGCTGAGCATTATCGGTCGGGCCGGGTCTTCCTTGCAGGCGATGCTGCCCACGTCCATACCCCAGCTGGTGCGCAAGGACTCAATACCGGTGTACAAGATGCTTATAACCTAGGCTGGAAAATAAGTCAGGTCATTGCTGGTGCACCTGATCGCCTGCTTGACAGTTACGAAGCCGAACGTCAACCAATTGCCGCACGTGTTCTTGGAAAATCCAGCGAGTTGTACGCCAATCTCGATAATAAACGTCTCGCCAGTCTCAAACGCGGTGACGAGGAACGACAGCTCAAATTATCGTATCATGGTGGTCCACTTAGCTCTGAGCATGCATCAGCGACCAAGTCACTTCAGGTCGGAGATCGAGCACCCGATGCTCCATGCATCGGCCCAGGCGGAGTAAGACGACTTTTTGAAATTCTCCGTGGACCACAATTCACATTACTTGCTTTTGGAGCCATTGCCGCTCATATCCTCCCTGACCTGATCTGGCCGGATAGTGGTGCCGAATTGCACAGATACATCGTCAGTACTGGTAATGAAGCCGAACAGAATGTTATCAACGACACCACCCAAAAACTGACTGACATCTACGGCATTAACAGCGACACGCTGATACTTATTCGACCCGATGGTTACATCGGCAACATCATCAAGAGCGACTGGCAGACGGAATTTGAGAATGTAGTCAGTATAGTTACCCCGCCACGTTAAGTGAGAAATATTTAAACTGCGCTTCTAGCATCAAATGGAACTTCGGCCTGCGGTATCACATCAGAGAACTACTTATTATATTTATCTTAATCCAACATCCTTAAAACGATTGCCTATCGTCTCTGGAAAGGCACGTTTAATGGCATCAATGGCACGTTGTTCCGTAGCCCCTGCCTTCCGGATAAGCTCAATCACGCTTTGCACACAATCTGGTTCCTTCGTATTCCAAGAGATGAAGTTGTCGATTTTCTCAAAGATCATTGTATACAGGCTTGCGAGTAGCTCATACTCGTTTATGACCTGGTCCATTTGAATGGACAGATGCTTAAGTCCTGCAACATAAGAGGCAATATCCAATCTTGATTTGGCATAATAGCAAAGTACAGTTGCCGCTTGTTCAGCGTCATATCTTCCTGACTGCAAAGCAGCAGCAATAGCGGCATACGCAGCCGCCCCACAGGCATAATCTTGGGGCGGCAGCATATAGTCATGGGTTTCCCATTTGTAAACGGCCTGGATTAACGATTCCTTGCAGACTTCCCATCGATCTATGGGTGCACAAGCTTCCAGCACCTGATAGTACCAGTAGGGTGTACTGTTCCTTCCAAACGAATCATAAGGCAGACGAATGACTTCATTGCCTTTACTTTCACAGATGAATAACACCCGTTCCACATCATCATATCCAGTAACAATGACAAATTGATCGTGCCATAGAATCGCACCTACGCCCCGGTCAATGGAAGCTTTGATATCCAGCAGAGCCTGCTTCTGATAGAGCGGAAAAGTCGGTTCAAATGAAAATCCACCATGTTGTCCCGTTGTCACACCAATGAAGTCTGCTGCGACAAAGTTCTCTGCCATCCAATTGTATGCGGAGATTGACTCTGACGTCAGACGCCGATCCACCACTAATCGGAATGCACTTGCTGTCATACCTGCAATCATGTGGTGTGGGAAAACCGTCCACTGTTTATGTAATAAAATGCGATACAACGCATCTGTATACGCGCTCACACCGCTCCATGATCTATATTCATCAGCAAAATTAACAGCTTGCGGGGATTGAATCCAGTCCTGCAATACTACTTTTGTCGCCATCATCCTTCACTCCCTTCCCCTCTCATCCTATCGTGCGGAATGTGCTCCCCACCGTGGTATAGTGGACCTTTTACGGTCAGGATACTTCCTGGATATCACTCGAAAATAATCAATAGCCTGCTCTTCCAATTCTTTCGCCTTCACGAGTACCTGTGCTAGATCTTCTGTCGTATCTGATCGCAAGACACGTCTATTTTCCTGCTGAACTAGATATCCTTTCATTTGGTCAATGAACGTCCCAAGCTGTTCATAACATGCACAAGCCTGGTCCAGTTCGTTCCATATCCCTCGGACACCCTGCAAATACATCCTTATTTCGGTTCGAGCATGGCAGAAGGATTCCAAAATATAAGCCGCACCTGATTCATCAAAATCCCCACTCCGCAGGGCCTCCACCCACACATCATATGCCTTTCTACCTGAAGCAATATTCCGATCAGGTAACAGACGATAGGGAATATCCCAATCCTCAATCGCCAGTCGCAGGGATTCCAGCAGCATCTGTTCTTCAGGGATGCGGACCTGATCACCAAATACCTGACAATACCAAAATCCGGTAAAGTTCAAGCCGAAATTGTCATACAACAAAATCTTCGGTTCCTTGCTCCATCCGTCTTGCACATAAAAGATGCGATCACGGTCATCATATCCATGAATAACACCGAACTCAGGAATCCAGTAAATCACACCAGTGCCTTCATCAATACTCCGTCTCACCCAATTCACTGCATCCTGCTGATAATAACCAAACGTGGAATGACGTGTACGTCCCCCATCCCAGATCGTGAATATCCCCAGGTTATCGACTCCAGGACGATGTGCTTCCCCCCATTGCCCATACGCTGTAACCGACATGGGAAGTAGTCTGCGATGTATCGACAGCTTGAAAGCCATGCCCGTATATCCGGCAAGTACAACCTTGGAACCTTGAAACTGTCCTGTATGGGTGAGTATCGCATGCAGACTATCCACGTACGATTTGGACTCCCGCTTCATAATGAGGTTATCTAAAATATTCTCAGCCAAGGACGGATCTTCTCCTCTCTATGCTGCTTTATTCCACGTTTTGCTCACGTTGTATCGCGAGCCTGTCAATTAATCCTTCTGCGCTTTGCTGAAGCTTACGTCTAAGCCACCCAGGAGACAAAAGTTCCTCCCATTCGCTAATAAACAAATGCTGCAAGAAAGCGTCCGTGTCATAAAATTCAATTGAATAAATCTGATCTTGCCTAGCCTGGATACGATACCCTTGCCATAGGTCCATTTGCTGGAATTCCTTCAAGCGAATCTCAGCTACAAACGGTTTACGCACAGGCAGTGGTTCTTCCCATCCACCTAGGAGGGTATCTGATCTGTACTCAAATCTCTCATCCAAGATCGATACATGAACAATACCCTCCAAGCGAATGGCCACTTGCTGTACAGGGTCTGCTTCATAACCCACCACGTAATCGGCGTTAAACTGGGATATCATCTTTAATGGACACAAGGAAAACTGCCGTTCTCCATCGTGATCCCTGTAATGAATATGTACTCTGCGCAAGTCGGTTATGGCATGGGACAATAATTCAAAGAATTGCAGTTGCTTCGGTTGCGCCGAAAATACCGGAAGCTCACTACTTCCCATCTGTTGTTCCTCCAACGTAAAACGCTCCAGCAAATGCGCTACACGTTTCACCGCGTCCGATTGATCATAATCGTAATGTCGATATCGATGCGCCAGATATTTCAGCACACGTTGCTCTTCTTCGGTCATATACAAATGGGGCAATCGAAAAGTCTGATCCTCATAACAATAGCCCCGATATTTAGCCATATACACCAAAGGGGCTCGCAAGGAACTTGCCATATATTCAATATCACGCTGAGCCTGACGACGGGAGATTTCAAATTCACGGGCAAGCCAGCTGCTATTCGGAAAACGTCCACCCCGAATCTGTTCGTCAAACCAGTGAATCCGATGCATGTTACTCATCTTCCCGCCCCCATCTCATTCCATTCCTAATATATTCGATTATATCAAAAGACATGGCCCGTTCCGAAGAACAGGCCAGTTATGTTATACATGTGCCTTATCCACTCTGGATTGCACGGCTTTGAAGCATTTCTTGCATACTTTCAGACTTGTACCGTCTGTTTTTGTTTGCGTATACAACAATTTAATTCGGGTACTGCTGCACACCGGGCATGTTCCCCGGCCCCTGGAAGGAAGACTCCACAAGATGCGTCCTCTTTTAGTTTTTGCCAATGGTTGTGAACCTCTTTTCGATATGGTTTGTGTGTTCACCGTTATTATATATGGCATCGTACGACACAGAATGTCGCATCAGTTTTAAAGGTTGTTCAAAAAGTCCCCAATTGATCACGAAGTAGCCCACGAAGCGAACTCGACATCGAATCTTGCGTTCACCTTCTCGGTGCTGAATCGTTAACTTTTTGAACATGCAGTATCAGAAAATAAAAATGTCCCCTCTTCGACCTGAAGAAAGGACAAAATTTAGGAAGGATCTGTGCTTGACTGAGCTGCGGCCTGCAATAACGGTTGTAAGAGACCTGGAAAGCGCGTTTCCAAATCTTCGGATCGCAGGGTGAGAAAATGCTGTGTGCCCTGCACTCTGACCCGAATAACTCCGGCTTCCCGCAGAGTGCGAATGTGGTGCGACATCGTTGACTTCACAACAGGTGCATGAAAATGACTGCACGGTTGCTCCCCGCTTCTGGCTGCTTCCGCAACAATCCCAAGACGGGTTGGGTCGCTTAACGCATACAAGACGGAGGAAAGTTCAATATCTGACACCTGTGGATGATGTAAAATTTTCATACTGTAGTCCCCTTTTCTCAGACTATCCATTGTATTTTAACACAGATCCATGATATATTTCTAATGTTCGACACCAATCGAACTTTAATGATTTCGTTATGTAACCCCTGCTGATAGGCACGGGATTGACATCATACTACATTTTGCAAATGTTACACACCGTTTCTGAAATGTTGCGAAATACATATCACTTTAGGAGGTTTTTATGAACAACACTGCAACCGCATCATCAGGGGAACGGACCGGAATACAGGAAGGTTTAATTGTAAGCTTGCTTGGTTTCACCGTTGTACTCGTTGTTATGAATACAATGATGTTTAATCTGGCTCTTCCCAAAATTGCAGCCGAATTTATGCTTACATCCGTCGCTTCCTCATGGATTGTTACAGGGTATTCCATTGTATTTGCCATTTCCTCGATTACGTTCTCACGTCTATCGGATTTCATACCTATTCGTACATTATTCACGACCGGGCTTACGTTACTTGGTGCGGCATCCGTTCTCGGGTTCTTCAGTAATCATTTCATCATTTTGCTCATTGCACGTCTGATCCAGGCTGCGGGTGCTGCATCAGTTCCGGGGCTCGCCATTGTGCTGATTACCCGGTACATTCCACATGATCGCCGGGGTAAATCGATGGCTGTCATCATGTCCGCCAGTTCACTGGGTCTTGGACTTGGTCCCGTCATCGGCGGAAGTATTACCCAGTTCCTGGGATGGCATGATCTGTTTATCGTTACGGGGTTAACGTTATTCTTGATTCCTGTATTCTTCAAACTGCTTCCGCGGGAAACACCGCAAAAAGGTTCATTTGACCTGCTGGGTGCCGTGCTTCTTGCCATCGGTACTACGGGTGTACTGTTATTCCTGACTTCCCGTCAGTGGTACACACTTGTTATCGGTGCTGCAGCACTGCTTCTGTTCTGGCTCCGAATTCGGCGCGCGGCAGATCCATTTGTTCAACCTGCTTTGTTCAAAGACAAAAAATATATGATGCTCAGCTCGCTGGGGATTGTATCGTACATCAATAACTTCTCAACGTTGTTCCTGCTGCCGCAAATTTTGGCACATCTATATGGACTGACCCCTGCTCAATCCGGGCTAGTCATCTTCCCGGGTGCAGTCGTGTCCATGCTGCTGTCCAACCGGATCGGCCGTATGATTGACCGACACGGCAATACGTTGCTACTGAAGTTTGCACCATGGTTGCTACTGGCTGCTGCCGGGTTGTTTGCCTTATTTGCAGGCAATAACATCTACGCCATTATGGCGGTCTATGTGCTGCTCAGCGTTGGCTTCTCATCCCTGACCACTAGCGTGTCCAATGAATTGTCTGGTAATCTGACCATGGATCAGGTGGGCGCAGGTATGGGACTGTTCCAACTCAGTCAGTTCTTCAGCGGTGCTTTCAGCGTTGCTGTTACTGGCGTAGCATTAACGGCGATGCAGAACTTGCCACTCTCCTCGGCGTACACCAATATTTTCTGGGGTATGACCGTGGTCGCACTGGCATCCGTTATTTTCTCTCAGGTGTATCTAAGAATGCAGTCTCGGAAAGTCACGGAAACAAGTAGCCGGATCTAACATCATATTTAAACAAAAGAAGTCAGGAAGGGACCCTCGGGTTCTGAACCTGGCTTTTTTGTTATCCCATTTTTCTGTGTAGGTGTCAGCTGTTCTGCTCCACTAACACCAAATAGCCCCAAGGACGCATTCATTGCGCTACTCGGGGCTATTATTTTCATGGTTGATCAAATTCTCTATTCTGTACACGGATTATACTATTCAAACAGGTCCAGACGAAGACGTTTCAGACTTGTATGTTTGATGTACCACTGGCCGTCGATTTTGACAAACGTTTCGTGGTAGTGCCCAAATCCGTGGAAGGATTTGTTTTCATTGCCCTCCGGGAACGTGACCCAATCTTCCATTGGGGAGATGACCTTTGCTTCGTTCTCAGATACAAATTCAACTTCGGCGCTATGAACATGATGTACGGTTACGGCAACATCCACCAGATCACGGAATACTTGTACGATCGTATCACGGCCTGTTAATACCGGAATCGGATTGCCTTCTGTGCTGAAATCGGCCACTGCATCCGGAGCAAACACATCACCCAAGGTATCCCATTGTTTCGTATCAATATAGCGGCAATAACGCGCCTTGGTGTTCCGAATGTTTTCCAGCGCGAGCAATTGTTCCAGTCCTGTGATCGTTGATTGGCTCATGTGTTGTCCCTCCAGAGATGTAAAATGTGATGTAAGATTTGGATCATGTATGTATGCATACTATACCTTCCTTATTGTACCATTCGGCTTCTATTAGGTACAACGATACAAAAAAATCTTTCCTTACCTCTCGCGAGGTTGGGGAAAGATCTGGATATACCTATGTGCCATACGAGTTAACCGCGTCCGTCGAAGCTTCACTTGTAGTGCAAGTTACAGGGAGTGTGCACCCTTCATCTTTGAAGCCAGTTCTGACATTTTTTTATTGTTCAAGAAACTTTCCATCTCTTCTTCCGCCTGCACCATCACCTGCTGGATCAAACAACCTGCGTTATGATTCTGGGAACATTCGAACAGAGAGGCCTGACCTTCGATCGCATGAATGATCTCCAGGAAGGAAGGATCGGGATTTTTACGACTAAGCCGGTAGCCACCATTGGCACCAGAAGTTGATTCGATCATGCCCGCCTTAACCAATTTGGTCAATATCTTGGACAGATAGGTTGGTGATACCTTCTGCAATTCTGCAAATTGGTGTACACTAACCAGCTGTTCGGGGGCAGTGCTTACAAGATGAAGCATCGTATGCAAAGCATAATTTGTCGCTTTTGAATATTTCATGAGGGCACCTCATTATACACGGATTTAATTTATCCATAATAGACTTGATTAAGCTCTCTGTCAAACTATTACTCTTTATGCGCTGGCAACTTCGAAAAGATACGGGTTAATTGTGATACAATCCGCGGTAATCCGTAGGTGTCATCCCCTCGTGGGCCATGAACTGGCGGTTAAAATAACTGGCATTGGGATACCCCGCTTCCTCCGCGATTTGTCCAATGTTGGCCGTAGGCCGTTCGAGTAACCACTGCTTCGCCATCTGTAGCCGTGAACGAGTGATAAACTCCATAGGCGTCATCTCCACAGCACTCTTGAACATTTTGCAAAAGTAATACGAACTTACACCTGCGAGATCCGCCCAGTCCTGTAACAGGAAAGGTTGACAGGCCTCTTGCTGCATCTGTGGAAGAAGTGCAAGTACCCGACTCTCCGCCTTGCTTGTGGTACGAGTGCTCTTTAAAGGTACTGCATGCTGCACGAACTCGGCGAGTACGGCATAGGTCAGTGTGGATAGCTGAGCAGGACGCAGCATCGTGTTCTGTTCCGCTTCAGTCAGCAAAGCCAGATGAGCCTCTTCCCATGAGCTACGCTGCCGTAGCGTCCACAGCAGATTGCGATGCAACCCCCGCTCGATCATATAATCATGCAGACGTTCACCGTAAAAATGAACCCATCTCACATCCCACGGGTCATCTTCACTACTATAATAATGCTGCCGCTGCTGCGGGAAATAGAGAACCGCCTGACCTGCGCGAAGCTCATGCATCACCCCGTCCACTTCCACGTACCCTTTGCCCGCAGCGACATAGTGAATATTAAAGTTGTTCAGTGCTCCTGCCTCCCGCAACACGGAATGCTGGACGTGGTCCATATAATGTCCAACGGACTCGGGATAACAAAAATATGGAATATCCTGCAGGGTAAGCAATACGGTTTGTCTCATCATAGCCGGTTCTCCTTGATCAACAATATTGTGTTAACTAACTTCAATATATTATCATTTTAATTCATTGGTCTATTCTTTATAATCACAATATACATTTATACACAGGAGGATACAACACATGAATTCAGTTCAAAAATTGCGTTGGGGCATTCTTGGTAGCGCTAGCATTGCTGTGGAATCCGTCATTCCAGGCCTGCAGCAATCCGAGTTGAATGAAGTAACCGCGATTGCCAGTCGAGACGAAGATAAAGCCAAACAGACGGCCGAACAACTTGGGGTCAACAAGGCTTATGGCAGTTATGAAGCTTTGCTCGCTGATGATTCCATTGATGCCGTATATATCCCACTGCCGAATCATCTGCATCGGGAATGGACGATCCGTGCTGCTGAAGCAGGCAAACATATTTTGTGTGAAAAACCACTGGCTCTGACAGAACAGGAAGCTCAGGAGATGGTTCAAGCTTGTGCAGATGCAGGTGTACATCTGGCTGAAGCATTCATGTACCGCCATCATCCACGATATGAGCAGATCCGAGATATCATTGCCAGCGGTGAGATTGGTGAGATTCGTGGTATGCACAGCACATTTTCATTTAATAACTCCAATGCATCCGGCAATGTCCGCTTTCGGCGGGATTGGGGCGGAGGTGCACTGTATGACATCGGGTGTTATTCCATCAGCGTAGCACGTCTGCTGCTTGGTCAAGAACCAAGTGCAGTTACCGTTATTGGCATGTTCTCCCCACAGCATGATCAGGTCGATATGATGGCTTCCGGACTGCTGGAATTCGATAATCACGTTGGCGTGACGTTTGACAGCAGCATGTGGGCAGCCTTCCGCAACACGCTGGAGGTATTGGGATCCGACGGGATTATCGAAGTCCCTTCGGCATTTGTCAGCGGACAGGACCGCAGTTCCAACTTCTATGTAACGGCTGGTGGTGAACGCAGAGAGATTGAAGTCCCACAAGTGAACCACTACTCTCTACAGGGAGATGATATGGCACGTGCTGTACTTCAAGGTAAGGATCTGCGCTTCTCCCCTTCCGATGCGGTAGCTAATATGAAAGTGCTGGAAGCTTGTCTTCGTTCAGCGGAAGAACGTACACGAATTACACTATAATTGAGAGGATGAACTGACTTATGGAATATATCGAAATTGCTGGTGCAGGTAAACGTGTCTCCAGATTGATTAAAGGAACCGATTATTTCGTGCATGATGCCTACGATAAAGCAGCTACGAACATGGATGCTTTTCTGTCGATTGGCGGTAACACTGTAGATACAGCACATATCTATTGTGGTGGACAGAGTGAAGAAGTCCTTGGTCGTTACATGAAAGAACGTGGTAACCGCGACCAGATCGTCATTCTCACCAAAGGCGCGCATCATGACCAGAATGGACCACGTGTGAACGCTGATGCCATCCGCAGTGACTTGATGGAAAGTCTGGAGCGTCTTCAGACAGATCACGTAGAGATGTATGCCTTGCACCGGGATGATCCAAATACTCCTGTGAGTGTTATTCTTGAAGCATTAAACGAACATATTGAATCCGGCAAAATCGGCGCAATTGGCGCCTCCAACTGGACCTGGCAGCGGCTCGAGGAAGCTAATGCATATGCTGCGGCAAATGGCCTGAAGGGCTTCACATTCAGCAGTCCAAATCTCAGTCTCGCCAAAGCAAACGAACCTTTCTGGGAAGGTTGTGTGTCAGCAGATGCAGAGACGCTGGCATGGCATGACCAAACCAAGCTGCCATTGCTATCCTGGTCCTCTCAAGCGCGTGGTTTCTTCACTGGAAGATTCACACCTGAAGTTCGGGATAACGAAGATCTGGTGCGTGTATTCTACAGTGATGGCAACTGGGAACGGTTGCGCCGGGCTGAACAATTGGCTAATTCAAAGAAAACATCACCCATTCAAATTGCACTCGCCTATGTATTGAATCAGACTTTCCCAACCTGTGCCCTGATCGGTGCCCAGAATCAGGCGGAGCTACTGTCCTGTGACGAAGGTTCCCGCATCACGCTTACTCCTGCTGAAATCGCATGGTTGGATCTGGGAAGTAATGTGCCGGCTGGCATCTAAAGAAAGTTAATCATTCGATCATTAATTTTAATGACTCTAAGGGGCTGATATTACGCGCTATCGCAGAATATCAGCCTTTTCTGTTGTGTAAAAACGATCCACTATTGTAAACCCTATTGCACAATTACCATATCGCTGTTTACTTTTACCCACTTGCCTGGGAACAAATAAAGAAGGACTTACCCCAGAACACTTCTCTGAAGATAAGTCCCTTATATCATAGATTAAGCCATATAGAATGTTAGAAATTGCACTGTCATTCGTATGGATTACAGTTTAACGATCTGACCTGTTTTCTCGGATTCGAATGCTGCCAAGATCACTTGCAGGGAACGCAAGCCCTCTTCCCCGGAAATCGCTGGAGGGGTTTGAGTTACAATTGACTCTACAAATGCGTCAATGACACCACTCGGCACTTGTTTCTCGTTGGTAGCCATGGCACCAACTTTGTACGTCTCAACTGTGCCATTGGTCAGCTCAACGATAACTTCATCGCCTTCCACTGTTCCGATCTTCATAACACCATTTTCGCACCACAGCACTGTACTGTTGTCTCCAGCTCTGTATTGTGTCCAGCTTGCTACGAGCGTTCCGATCGCTCCGCTCTTCATACGCAGTAAACAAGTTGCGTTATCGTCAACTTTAGTGCCTTCCTTGTGCAGTGTGCTGATGAAACCAGCCACTTCAGATACTTCATCATTCAGCAAATAACGGATGAAGTCTGATTTGTGTACGCCTAGGTCGCCCATCGCGCCCATGATCGCTTCTTCTTTACGGAAGAACCAGCTTTCAGCTCCGTCCACACTCCATCCTTCCGGACCCGGGTGACCGAAGGAAGTACGGAAATTCAGGACTTTTCCGAGTCTGCCGGAGTCGAGAATTTCTTTTGCTTTTACGTGAGGAGGCATCAAGCGCTGGTTGTGTCCAACCATCAGATACACACCATTTTTCTTGGCAGCTTCGATCATTTGCTCGCCTTCTTCAGTGGATACTGCCATTGGTTTCTCAACCAATACATGCTTGCCTGCATTTGCAGCTGCAATCGCCATTGGCGCATGCAGATAGTTAGGTGTACACACACTAACGGCATCCACTGTTTCGTTTGCAAGCAATTCTTCGTAACTGGAATACGCTTTACCGCCGTAAGTCTCGGCCATCTTCTCCGCACGCTCCACAATCGGATCGGCAAAAGCGACAAGTTCTACGTTCTCATTGGCAGCGTACTCTGGAATATGTCTGCGCTCGGCAATGGCTCCACAGCCGAATACAGCAACTTTAATTTTACTCATGTACATAAGTCTCCTTTGACAAATAGATTAGCATTTTTTATGGTTCGATGGTCCGTTAGAATTGGTTCAAATAGTTCTGTTTCAGCCAGTTGTAGCTGTTGGATACGCTCTCAAGCGGAGGATTCTGACATACGTCTTGTTCCACGATCAGCCATTCCACGCCTGCATTTGTAGCGCCTTCAATAACAGCTGGCAGGTCAACCGAACCTTGTCCCAATTCCAGTGTTTTCATCTGGCCCTGTTCGTCTTTGCTGAAGTCCTTCAGATGAAGCAGCGGCAAGCGACCCGCATATTGTTTAATATACTCGATCGGATTTTGTCCCGCAAATTGTACCCAACATACGTCCATTTCCACTTTTACCGCTTCCGGTGATGTTTGAGCGAACATGGCATCAAAGGCATTAGCATCGCCAACCTGGCCATGGAATTCAAAGTCATGGTTATGGTATCCGAAGATCAAACCTTGTTTCGCTGCTTCAGCTCCATATTGTTGTAACTCAGCGAATAGCTTGGTCCATCCTTCTGCATTCTCAGGACGATCTTCTGGCATCAGGTAAGGGCAAATGATATATTGTGCACCAATTGTTTTCAGGTAATCGATTTGTTTTTGCAAGTCTTCGCGCATCGCATGTAATGAAACGTGGCTGCTGAATCCTTTCAGTCCAAGTTCATCTAGTAGCGCTTTCATTTCCTCAGCTGGAATATCGCCATATCCGGCAAACTCCACACCTTCATATCCAAGGGCCGCTACCTTACGCAACGTACCACGAAAATCTGCTGCAGTTTCATCACGGAGTGTAAACAATTGCAAACCAATATTAAGTTTTTTCATGTAGGATACACCTCTGTTCTCAAATTTGCTTTCATTGCTCTATCTGGTATCATCCTAACGCAAAACAGGCTAGAATGAACATATACAATATAGTCAGAACATGAACTATCTGATCAAATTTTATTTCCATCATTTTGCATCAATTGAATGTAGCCCATTTGAATGCATGCAGGATGTACATATTGGGGGATTTTATCTTTGGATACGTTAGAGACATCTGTACTGATCTGTGACTACTCATACCACTATAAAGCGTTCACACATAATATGAAGGGCGAGTTGCAAACCTATCTGTTCCGTCTGCAGACCGAAGGCTCGTGCAAAGTGTATGTACAGGATAAAGAATTCAGGATGACTAGCGGGGATTTGTTGCTACTCAAGCCTGGCGACGACTATCATCTCGTTGTAGATGAACCACATAAAGAAGGACGTTTGTCCAGCGGAGATTATTATCTGTTCTGCGAGGGCAGCTGGATCGAGAACTGGTGGAAACGGCAGCATCGATCTACCGTGAGCCGGATTGGACTTGATGATAAACTCATCAGCCTGTGGAGAAATATGTTACTTGAGAAACGTCGCGGGCCTCTAGAAGAAAATGCGGAGCTAAAGGATGCGTTACTGCGCGGGTTATGTCTGTATATCGACCGGGCAATTAAAGAGAATATTCAGACCGATCGGGCAGTTTCCTCTGCGCTGAAGTTAAAACGTTTTATTGAGGAGCATGCCACGGTTACGTTCAAGCTTGAGGAAGCGGCACGTTATGCAGGGCTCAGCTTGTCACGTGCAGTCCGTTTATTTAAGGAGCACTACAATCAGACCATGATTCAATATGCGATTGAGATCCGTCTGAATGCGGCGCTGGAACGAATGAAATACAGTGAAATGACACTGGAGCATATTGCGGAATCCTGCGGTTTTGCAAGTTACTCCTATTTCCACCGGGTATTCCGGGCACACTTTGGTGTGTCTCCGGCGGAGTATCTCAAATCCAGACAGCATGAGCCTATCGATGATCTGGAGCATGTGTGACGAGCAGTATCAGATCAGAAACCCATGACCTTAAAGAGGTTCATGGGTTATTTTTGATACGGTAAACTGTAATCAGCTTTTAGTGCGAATAGAAGTCAGACCATTTTTATAAGAATGAAGTTCAATTCAATATTTTTTTATGTGACTCCCACAGAACAAGACTGTACAATTATAGAGACAGTCATTTTACAAATTCATACATATATATTCGATTAACATCTATCATACTGGAGCGATACATATGCTAAACCACCAGCGCAAAGTCCTCATCATCGAGGATGAATCAGATATTTCGCGCATTCTGCGAGATTATTTAACCAAAAATCAATATGAAGCCGCCGTGGCAGCCACTGGACAAGATGGACTTCAGATTATGGAGCTTATTCAACCAGACTACATCATTCTGGATATTATGCTTCCGGACATGGACGGGATCGAGGTCTGTCGAGAGATCAGAAGGCGTAACAATATCCCCATCCTCATTCTAAGTGCCAGAGGCAGTGATACCGATAAGGTACTTGGTCTTGGTTTTGGAGCAGACGATTATATGACGAAGCCCTTTTCGCTCAGCGAATTGTTAGCACGGATTAATGCCCACTTCAGGCGTTATGACAGCATGACATCAGATCGGGACAGAACAGATCTACTGCATCTTGGAAACCTGGTGATTGATAAAAAAGCCTATAAAGTTACTTTGAACGGATCGGAAGTTTCTCTGTCTGCCAAGGAATTCGAATTACTTCATTATCTGGCAAGCCATAAGAATCAGGTATTCTCCAAAGCCCAGTTGCTCGACGCCATCTGGGGATATGCAACCTACGGCGATGAAAATACCGTAACCGTATACATTCGCAGACTGCGTGAAAAAATCGAGGCAGATGCCTCGCATCCGACCGTTCTGAAGACCGTATGGGGTGTCGGTTACAAATTCAATTACGCATAAGTGAGATTGGAGGCTCCCACATGTCATTGAACAGCTGGTCCAAACGCTGGTTGTTAACAACACTTGGGCTTCTCATTATTATCGTTTCAAGTATCCTTGCACTGTCGATGATGCTGTTACAAGATCGAAATTCAGGCGAATCCAATCTGTCCCTGAATCAGGTTCGACTCAAGGTCAATCCGATCTTACTCGCTTTGGAGCAAAATCATCAGCATCTTAATGAACAAAATATTCGTGAAGTCATACGTTCCACCGCCAGAGAGACCGGAGTTCTGCTTACCTATCTAAACTTGGATGGAAAAGTCATGCTGTCCTCCGACCCCAACTCTGAATGGACGCAAGTTAATCTGCGTTCAGCTCTCCATTATGATCTGCATCATGCCACGCAGGCCGCGGACGGTAACGATACGCTTGATATTGCGTTTCCCGTGATGGACGGACCGGTGGGAAGTCAGATCGGCAATGCCATCTTTTCCATCCCCCAAGCCATGGTTACGGTTCAGCAGTCGATGACTTTTCCGGTTATATTGATTAGCGCACTCATTCTCCTGTCACTGATTCTGAGCTTATTTCTATTCTGGATGAAACGAAAACTGGACAAACACCTGCTCTCTCCCATCCATCAATTGAAGCAACATGCGGAATCCATGCTTAAAGGCAATTATGAAGAAAAAATCCAGTACAACCGCAACGATGAATTGCTCGAAGTATATGCCATGTTTGATCTAATGCGTACGGAGATTAAACATATGAGCGAGCAGCGTATTCAGCAGGAACAAGCACAAAAGGAACTCATCACCAATATATCTCATGACATTAAAACACCAATTACCACGATAAAAGCTTACATAGAAGCTATTGAGGAAGGACTATGCAACGATCAGGAGACGCTGATGGAATATATGGGAGTCATGCGGACCCATACGGATAAAACGGCCCGCCTTGTGGAGGATCTGCTGGTTCATGCACTTCAGGAATTGGGGCAAATTTCGGTGGAAACCCGTGAGATGTACAGTGGGCCTATACTGGAGACGATGTTGAAACCTATTGAACATGTTGTCCTAACAAAGGGGCTTATCTATAAAGGACCCAACTACATCCCCAATGTGTTAATCGCTATCGATCCCACTCGAATTGAACAAGTGATTTCCAATCTTGTCGTCAACGCCCTCAAGCATACAGCTCCAGGAGACACGATACGTATAGGTATGGAACTGGAATCCGGACACTTGAAAGTGACGATTGCCGATTCGGGTCAGGGAATACGTGTACAGGACATGCCGTTTGTATTCCAACGTTACTTCAGAGGCCAAGCGAGTCAGGCAGACCAACATGTTCAGGAAGGTACAGGGCTGGGTCTTTCCATCTGCCAAAGCATTATTGAAGCACACGGAGGCCGTATTTCTTTTACTAGTAAAGAAGGAGAAGGTACGACCTTCCGATTCTATCTGCCGATCTGCTGAGCCCACACTCCACAGCTGTAATACTTTATTCATAATTTGATAAGGCTTCCTCAACATCCCTCCTCTAGAATGAATCCTATACTGCACTTGGGAGTGATTTGACTTGTCTAAAAAGGGGATTATCCGTGCACAGAATCTGTGCAAAACGTACAACAGCGGAAGTGAGCAACATCATGCCATCCGTAATGTTGATCTCGATATCTATGAAGGGGAATTCACGGTCATCATGGGTAACTCTGGCTCTGGCAAATCAACCCTCTTATATCTGCTAAGCGGACTGGATCAGATTACAGCAGGTGAGGTCTATTTTCGTGATCAGCGGATTGACGCTTATAGTGAACGGGAAATGTCCAGCTTCCGCACCCGCCGAATCGGTTATATCTATCAGAGCATCAATCTGGTCCCAGACCTTTCCATTAAAGAAAACATTGCTTTACCGGGATACATTGCAGGAAACAAAAAGAAGGACATCCAATACCGTGCTGCTGAGCTGATGAGTGCGATGGATATTGATGGACAGCGTAACCGTCTTCCCTCCCAAACTTCCGGAGGACAGCAGCAGCGAGCTGCCATTGCACGGGCTTTGATCAATTCGCCGGATATCATTTTTGCGGATGAACCGACCGGAAGCCTGAATATGGAGCACGGCACAGCTGTTCTTGATATCCTTACGGCTATCCATCGGAAAGGACAGTCTGTTGTCATGGTGACGCATGATATCAAGGCCGCCTGTCGGGCAGATCGCCTGATCTACATTTTGGACGGCAAGATTGGCGGAATCCTTGAGTTTGACACCTATGACGAACATCAAATTCAAGATCGTGAAGCGATCATCTTCGCTTTGGTTACTGGGAAGGAATAACGATGGCGGTCATGTTTAAACTTAGCTTGTCGTATCTGAGTAGGAACAAAATACAAAATGCGTTGATTGCGCTGCTTATTTTGCTGTCAACCCTACTGGTGTCCACATCTGTCATCATTCTGGCCAATACGGGTAACCAGTTCAAGGAAATGCATAGTCGGACCAACGGGTCCCATCAGATCTTGACGTTCGACAAAGGACTGAATGATCCCCAAACTGTGCATGACTGGTGGGCTGCCCAGAACGGTGTTCAAGTCTCACCTTTGCTTACTTACCGCATCTTGTCGGGCATCACTTTTGGCGGCACTGACATCCCTAACCTTTATCTGTACATGATGAGTACCCCGCCTCCTCCGTGGAGTGTAGATGAACTTGTATTTGCAAGTGGTACACAGCATTCGGCTCCTGAACAAGGAAGCGTATGGATCCCAACTTCCATGGCGAATAGCTATAACATCGCTGTCGGTGATACCATTCAATTCAAAACTGGATCTACCACACTTGACCTCGCAGTCTCAGCTATTGTTGTGGATGTTCCTTATGGAGCACCGTTCACCAATACGGCAAGAATTTGGATGAACAGTACGGATTACCAAAATGATCTTAGTACGCTTGCAGGAAAAGATATTCACATGATGGGCATCCATTTTGATGATTACAGTACGAACTCCAGCTACTGGGATCGTTATACAAGCGAGACGGGTGCCCCATTCTTGGAAACCAAAATGGAATTTGAAAGTATCTCATCCTTTTATCTGATCATCAATCAGATCGTAGGGTTCATTATGATATTCTTAGGGGCCGTCATGATGATTATTGCCCTCATTACGATTGGCTTCACCATATCCGATGCCATTCTGGCCAACTACAAAACGATAGGTATCCTTAAATCGCTGGGACTCACTTCCCGGGGCACCATTGGTACCTACGTCATTCAATATACCCTGCTGTCCATCATCGCCGTTCTTCCCGGGCTAGTACTGAGCGTATTCGTCTCCAAATTCATCATCAACATCTCCGTATCGTCCCTGCGAACTGGCCAGGGTGATCTTCCAATTGAGGGCATTGGAGCTGCTATTGTTGTGGGGCTGCTGTTACTCGTCTTGGTTATTGCATTTGTCGTGTTATACGCCAGAAAAGCTCGCACGATTGAGCCTGTTCAGGCCATTCGGTACGGTATGTCGGAGAGCGACAATGTACGCATGGCGCGACGAATGAATTCACCGCTCGCAAACCGGGCCTTGTTTGGACGATTGCCCGTCTCTTTTGTAATCGGCATACGCAATCTGATCAAAAACAGCAAAAGCTCGGTTCTGATGTTATTGCTAACAACGATGGCTGCTTCCGTACTTGTCCTCGGGTATGTTGTACTGACCAGCATTACCGGAATCTATCAGACGGCGGCCAAATGGGGGTATGACAATGCTAACATTGCCGCAGTCGTTGTAAACAAAACTACGTTTCCGAGAGCAGAGCTGCAGAACGTATTGGAAGAAGACCCTCGCATCAAAAATGTGGGCTGGCAAGGAAACATCACCGGAGTTATCCTTCCAGATGATTCAACCGACGTGGTCAGCCAGTCTACCAGTCTTTATCTAAGAGTACTGGATGGAAGCTATCAAGATCTTGGTTTTGAGACGTTGAGAGGAAACAATCCGGAACTCGAAAATGAAATTTCAATCGGGGTTAGTGTTGCCAAGATGTTAAACAAGGATATGGGAGATCTCATTGATCTCTACATTGAAGGAGAGAAGCGCACGTTCATGATTTCGGGCATCTATCAGGCCATCTCCGACTTGTCGGTATCCGGAAGAATCACAGCTCAAGCGGTTCGAAGCGTGAATCCGAATTACGGAGATGTAAATGTCGCGTTTATCAATGTCAACGATCCTTCACAGGCAGGAGCCATTGCTAACCAATTGAATGAGCGGTTCAAAGACTCTGCTTCCATCGTCACGCAAAAAACGCTGCTGGATTCTGTTTATGCAGAAGCTGCAAGCATTCTTGTGTACCCCATGGCTCTCATTGGTCTGCTGTTCATTTTGGTTACATTTATCATTATCTTCAGCACCTGCCGGATCAGTATTCGCAAAGAGAGCAAGACGTATGGCATTTATAAGTCGATTGGAATGACATCTAGCAGTATTCGGTCTTCTATTACACTGGGAGTCGTATTGTTATCCCTAATCGGTTCGATGTTTGGCGTTATTGCTGGCGTGTACCTTCTTCCGTTGTTGCTTGAAAAAGTACTCTCGGGATACGGTATTGTTCAAATCCCATTGGTTCTGAATTGGTGGGGAATTATACTTTTCTCTTCTCTGAGTATCCTTGCAGCAGCTTTTGGCTCCTGGAGATCATCCAAGGTGATTCGTCAGGCACCCCCGCGCATTCTTGTTATTGAATAACATGCAGCAGCAGACAGACATTAAAACACATGACAATATATTTCAACAAAACTCTAAATCCGACACAGAAATAGTCCTATATACCTAGCAATGATAGATATGATAGACTTAATGGCATACTATGGTAAAGGAGTTAATTTCTTTGTACAACAAAAATAAAACGAGTAAATTGTTGAAGTGGATAGCTTGGATTAGCATCATTCTATCCATTATTGCCGGCATCCTCGTTGGGCAAAATGAGTTCAGTGGCTTTCAATGGTCTTTGACTCTTCCAGTTATGATGAACGGCATTGTAGCAGGACTATTGTTACTAGGTGTTGCGGAGATCATACGGTTGGTGCAGGATATTAAAAATGAAACGGTAGGTCCAGATTAAGTTTGACCTCGATTTTTGTTAAGGAGTTGTTTATTTTGAAATGGTTATGTATTCGATTTTGTTTGTTGATCAGCATCCTGAGTCTAGGATTGTTGTCAGTAGACAAACCTTCAGCGTCGGCTAAAGCCAAGACCGTGCCACAACTTGAATGGGTCAAGCAGGTCGATTCTGGCCAATGGGGGGATGGATTCACTCCGCATTACTTCAGACTGGATTCGTCCGGCAACCTAAACATTCTGGTGAGAAAGGTTGTGAATGAGGACCTCATATATGTGGAGAACATAAGTGGTGAAACCGGGGACATCCGATGGTCCAAGCCAGAATCTGATTATGGTTCAACAAGTGATGGTTACATGTATACTTTCAAACCTGCTGAAACTGATGACTATGAAAATAGATTAGATGATATTATTACGGTCTCGGATCTGACAACTGGTAAACCGATATGGTCTTCAATAAACCCTTACTTTCGTGAAGGTCAGTCCTCAGATTTCGCCAAAAACGGAACAGTTTATTCTTTCACTTATCACAAAAACAAATATGTAACTCTTTATTATTATGATGAACAGGGACATCGAAGCAAAAAGCTTGTTCTCCCCTATATGCAATATTACACAATAGAAGGCAATTTTATTTTAGGTCAACCGGGCAACAAAAGTCCGTATACTCATGTTTTTAATCTTTCTACAGGTAAGAAGCTAACGGTGCTGACCAATGAAACAACCTTGCCCTACGGGAATAGGGTTACGGACGATGGAACCCTAATAACCCGGAAGTTTATCAATAACCGTGAACTTGAGTTGAGGGCATACTCGCCTACAGGAAATTTGAAATGGAAGTATGATTTTTCTTTTAAAAAGGGGCCTCCCGAGATATTTATCATCCATGATCGTGTGCTGTATCTGGAACAAACCGCAGGCAATATCATGCTTATGAATTCCGATGGAAAATTCATTACAGGGGTCAATGAAAATCCCTTCTACATGCAAGGTGAGCCAAATAGCTCTCTGAAAATGGCCATCGATTTACAGAGTTTTATGTACATCCAATACACGGAACAGGGAATAGAACTCGTGATTAGAGATTCAAATAATCTGAGAGAACTCTATCGGGTGTCGCAGAACGATTGGAAAGATGTAAGGTTTAATCGAGATGAACTGTTCCTCAACAAGCAAAATGAACTATTTTTCATACCTTCCGACGGGCAAACGATAAGAAAGTATCAGTTACTTCCATAATCCAGAGAACATTACATAAGGAGTCTACCAATCATGAGTTTAAAACGAATCAACTATTGGCTTATAGCCAGCCTATGCATCTTCCTTGCGATCCCATCCGAGCCAGCTCTGGCTAAAGATCTGCTGCAATTCCAATGGGGGTATGATATTACCAACGGCGGACAGAGTGCAACAAGCTCATATTCAATGAAGAGTGTTACAGATACCATGGGGAATGAAAGTCTGCTCGTAACTAAAGCAGACAAGAATAATGATTATTATATCGACAGTGTAGATGCCAAAACGGGGAAACTCCTCTGGTCCATTCCAACGAACAACGAGTACAAACTTTCCGATGATGGATATATGTTTATTTTTCACGATAATCAAGTGAGTGCCAAGCATATAGCCACAGGTGAAATCCGTTGGACTGCACCTTTGCCCGGCACGCAAGAAGATTTTTTGAGAAACGGGGCTGAGTTAGCCTATCCAGAAGAAAATGGAAGTTTATATGTGGTTATGCACGCTGACGATTCAAAAAGTAGTACACTCTACTATTACGATACAAAAGGAACTTTAATCCAAAAGTTCAAAGTTCCATATTTAATTGAACAGATTACAGGAAATGTGATCATCGGCAAAAAATTTAGTGATCATCCCGATTTCTACATGAGCAGCCTGACCACAGGAAAAAAAATAAAAACGATTGCTGGCGGAAAAGGGTATAACCAGATTATGAGTATATCTGATGATACATTGTTGCATTATAGTATTCACAAAAAAACTATGACGCTAAAAGCATACAATAGTACGGGGAAAATCAGATGGACAAAAGAACTTCCTTATATTGATTATTCAACAGAAATTGTTGCATTGAAGGATCGTTTTTTGTTTGTGGATGCTAAAAATAAACGAATAAAATTATATTCATCTGCGGGTAAGTTAATCGCTGAGAAGGCATATCTGCCGATACCAACCACCTATAACAGCTATTGGATGCCTCTTCATATGGCAGTTGATGGTACAAGTTTTATGTTTACAGCTAAAAAGAATGGAAATGACGAACTTGTTATTATGGACACAAGCAATCTTAAGGTTTTGTTCACCTACAAGAAAGGCGAATTTGATCTTGAAAAGGAACGTCTATTTCTCAATAACACAACCGGTCTGTACTTCCTGAGTGACGAAGGTCGTACCTTAGTTAGCACTCAGTTAATTAAATAGCACAATCAGAAGCATCAGAAGAGGAATGTCCTCATGTTGATGTTAACGCTAAATCACACTGAAGAAGCCCTCACCAATCCAGTAATGGGTCGTGAGGGCTTCTTCATATTTGGTTGTATCTCTAGCTTTTCGGGGTACAACTCTACATCAAGTCTTTTAATTCCGCCACTTCTTCGCAAGTTCGCCAATCTGATGTGGCGTAGTACGGCAACAGCCGCCAATGATTTTTGCACCCACAGCAACCCATGCCTCCGAAGCATCACTCATACTGCCACATGTACCCTGTCCACTCCACGTCTTCGTTGCTGCATTGTATACTTCTCCCGAGTTCGGATACACAATAACAGGTTTGTCGCTGGCACGGCTGAGAATACTTACGGCTTCTGTCACCACTTCCATCGGAGCACAGTTCAGGCCAATCGCCGCAATCTGCGGCTCGGAGCCAAACGTCTGTGCACATACCTCAAGCGGTGTGCCCTCGCTGATGCTTGTCCCGTCTTTTAAAGAAAAAGATAACCAGGCATATGCATGAGGAAACTCCTTCAGCAAATCAACCAGCACCTGTGCTTCCTGCAAGGATGGAATCGTCTCAAAAGCCAGAATATCAGCACCCGCTTCAAGCAGCGCGGCCATCCGCGGACGATGGAATGCAGCCAACGTCTCATCTGTCACACCGTAGTGACCGACATACTCCGATCCATCAGCTAGATAAGCGCCGTAAGGCCCAACCGATGCAGCAATAATTGGACGTGGACGGAGACTGTCTTCTTCGCGATCCACTGTAAGATCTACTATATGCTCCTCATTCTCCACGGTCTCGGAACGTATCGAAGGAACTTCTACAAGCTGACCTGTCGAGCTTTCTCTCCCTACTAAACCACTCTGCACTTCTGCCCATACGTCATCTCTCGCCTGTGCAGCCAGCTGCACCGTCTTGCGAATCAGGTCCAGTGCTGCCTGTTCATCGATCCCTCTCTTGCGGAAACCATCCACCGTCGCCTGATAACTGGATGTAATCGCACAGTCGGCTCCTGCTCGAAAATAATCTGCATGGACCTGAACGATAACATCCGGATTCTCAAGCAACACACGAGCAGACCATAGTGGATCATCGAGATCACATCCATGCTGTTCAAGTTCCGTTGCCAGCGCTCCATCCAGAATCATGACCGGATGTTCACGCAGGATCTGTTCTATGGGGTTAGTCTGTTGTGCTTGCGTCATGTACTTGTCCTCTTTTCTTATTCACACGTTCTGTCAGATAATAAGCAGCGTAACATACTGCGATAAACGGAACCCCACAATACAGCGCAATTCGCTGTGTCGGGTCAAAGGCAATACCTATGCATGAAGCTAGGCATAATATAAATGAAACAATTGGTACCACCGGATACAGTGGTGTGCGGTAGACCAGATCTTTGACCGCATGTCCTTCCCGGATATATTGTCTGCGGAACATGTATTGGGAGGCACTGATGCTCATCCATACCGCAACGACAGCCAGACCTGAGATGGAGACCAGAGTAATATACACGGTACCTGGTGCAATGATGCTGGACAGCAAAGCTAGTGCACCACCCACCATACTGATCAGAAGTGCATTCAGCGGTACCCCGCTTTTGGTCAATTTGGCAAACCACGGAGAGATCGTTCTTTTGTCAGCCAAAGACCAGAGCATCCGTGAAGATGCATATAGGCCTGAATTGGCAGCAGAGAGAATCGCCGTCAGAATAACAAAGTTCATAATGTCTGCTGCATAGGGTACTCCCACCCGCTCCATTACCGCTACAAACGGACTTTCCAGTACACTGGCATCCGACATGGGCAGCAAGGCCGACAAGATAACAATCGTTCCGATGAAGAAAATAACCAAACGCCACAGCGTTGTATGAATAGCCTTTGGTATCGTCTTTTCCGGATTCTCCGTCTCACCGGCGGCAATGCCGATTAACTCGGTGCCTGAGAAGGCAAAGTTTACAGCAAGCATGGTCATCAATATCGCTGTAGCCCCATGAGGGAACCACCCGGATGCGGTAATATTTGATAGAAATGGAGCCGGTTCAGAATCCGCCATGGGAATGATACCAAACATGGCTGCGCCACCGATAATAATGAAGATTACAATAGTAACTACTTTTACAGATGAGAACCAGAACTCGGATTCCGCAAATAATTTCACCGTTAATGCATTAAACAGAAAGATCATCAGTGCAAAGAGCGCGCTCCATATCCATACGTTCACCGATGGGAACCAGCGCTGCATCAGCAATCCGGCGGCTGTGAATTCGGAGCCAAGCGCAACAGTCCAGGTTAACCAGTATAACCAAGCCACCGTGTAACCTGTTGCCGGTCCGATATATTTGGCTGCATAACTATGAAATGCTCCCGTCTCTGGCATATGAACAGACAGTTCACCAAGACAGAGCATCACCAGATATACAACGATGGCTCCGATCAGATAGGACAGAATGGTTCCCAGTGGTCCCGCCTGCTGAATGGTGTAACCTGAGCTGAGGAATAATCCCGTTCCAATGACTCCTCCGAGAGAGAGCATGACCACATGCCGTGCCTGCATTTTTCGCTGAAAATGCCCTTTGTCGTTGTTGTTCTCCATACCTACTGCTCCCCTACTTCTTCATCCAGAAAAAACAAAAAAGACCCACTCTTCCTAAAGAGTGCGCCGTTACTGACAAATAAAAACAAACGCTCCTATCTATCAGGCTTTCACCCGCTGGAATTAGCACAGTATCCTTCAGATCTGTTGCTGAGGTTTCTAAGGGCCAGTCCCTCCACCTCTCTGGATAAGAAAATGATTTTTTATAAATATAGCGATTGATCATGAATGTGTCAACATTTAAATAATAAATGGCACACCTCGCTATTCCGTAGAAGACCCCGGATTGATGATGGAGGTCTTTACCTCATACGTAATGGGTATAGTAGCAAAGATTTCATCCCAGTTCCCTTTAACCTTCTTCCACGTTTTTGGATATTTAATACGAATGCTATCGCGGAAACCAGCAACATCGACTTTGTAGGTATGTTGGAGCTTGTATAGTAACTGTTTGATCTGTTGCTCGACCAGTTCAGCAAAATCGTTTTCCATTTCTTTCAGATATGCACCCTTTTCCTCTTCTTCCGGTGCCCGCCAATCCTCCATTAGCCATCCTTCAGACTCTGCCTTCACATGGAACGAGATATCATCGCCATTAACCTTCGGAATGATTTTGATTTTCTTCTTCTTGATTTCATAGAGTACCGTGAAACCCTCCTTACTATATGTTTTTATGACACCACCTTGTTCTTTAGGCATAAGCCAGGACAGAGCTTCCAAATCAGTTTGGCTGAGTTCCCCCAGAAATTTGGTTGTATTTGCAGCAAATATGCTGCCCCCGGAGAACTTGTCCTCTCCATTGGCATTCAGCACATTTTGAAGCAGAAAACTGGACCCGGACTGCATCTGTGCATCCAGTTTTGCCAGCGAAACGGGTTCCAGAATCTTGTTGGAAATGTATGCATTGTTCGTAATGCCTGTAAGGTAAAATGCAGGAATACGGGAAGGATCATCTGAGGTAAGCACATCAACCGCCCGCTGGTGACTAATCAGTACAAGACAGTTCGGTCGAATATCGTTATCCCGGAGTACAAAATCGAGCAATTGAATCAGTCCATACTTTTTGGCAATATCCTTGGAGATCACAATAACCTTCAGATGATGTCCAATGAGTGGACGATCTCGCCGCAAAGCAAACTGACGAAAAATTTGCAGCATGGAATCTCCCGTAAGCTGCTCATTGGAATAAGACTCTTTGCCAGAAGAGGGTGAACCAGATTGCTGACTTTTTTGACTGCTAGAATTCCCAGGGGCAATCTGAACGGTTGCTGTGACATTGTTTTGTTTGGGATAATGCCCACCCTGCGCTGAAATCTTCTTCTCGAAATCGGTCTCTTTTCCAACGTCAATCCCGAGACCTACATACAAGCTTAGATCTTCTATCTCGCGGCTGCTCCAGCAACCTGATATTATACACAGGATGAACACAGCACAAGTTACTCTTAAGCACAGGCGGAATGAAATCATGCGTGTTTGCCTCCTTTTTTGCGAATTATGCTGATAAGCAACAATACCAGAGGTAATATAGCGAACAAAACTACAGATACGTTACCTAACATATCGCCCAGTGCAAAAGTTTCAAACACTGTTTTAGGCATCATTGCCGTCAGATAAATGAATGGAAGCAGGGCATACATAATCCAGCGTATCTTCTTTGCCCGAAACAAGTCCCGGATTCCTACGGAAGCACAGTAATGGGTAATGGCAAATGTCGAGAAAATCTGCATAATCCAGATCACCAGCAATAACGATTCGAAACGTTCAAATATCAGTCCCTGTATCTCAAAACTTCGTACCAGATCCAATGTTGGCCATGTTCTGGTCTTAATTCCATCCAAGGACAAACTGCCTACGACCATTACAACAGTGATCAGATATACCATTGTAGAGATAGTTAACCCCCATGTCATCGCCTTGTTGCTTTTCTTCGGATCTTGCATATATGCAGTGATGACCAGCATAACTTCGTAACCGGTATACGACAGTAGCGATGGTTTCAGCCCTTTGAGTACAGGCATGATGCCCTCACCCAATACGGGTCTGAGGTTACTAATTTCGAAGAGCTGATTACTGAGCAATATCTCCATGACAAATATAATCAAGGTGATCGGCAGGATGATCTCAAACACGCGAATAATGACACCAAGCCCACCGGAGATCATATAGATGCCTATCCACATAAATACCATTACAATAGCCCATGTAGGCGTGCGCTCAAGCAGATACATCCCCGTGACATCGGCCATGACTCTAATTTCGAATGCTGAAATGATCATAAAATACAAAATTGTCACACAACCCAGTATGTAAGCAATCCAGCGCCCGGTGATCTCCCGGGTAAACTGGAACACGGTTTTCTCAGGAAATCTGCGGCACAGGGTAACCAAAATCAGACCAATACCTGTGACAATGAGCCCTGACAGCAGGATGGAAATCCAGACGTCCGGCGTTCCAACGGCTCTGCTAGTTGTTCGAGGTAACGTCAAAATACCCGCTCCAAGCATGTAGTTAACGATAATAACAACGGCCTGTGTGGTGTTAATTTTCACTCGCGAGTCATTCACTTTGTTGTACCTCCAGACCTTCTGTGGATTGTCTACTTCTTGCGATCTGCATCTACCGGATTCGTCATCTCGGGACGTCTTCTCATCATGTTGAGTGGAGCACGAATGACAAAATCTTTCCAATCACTCAAGTGATATGGAACAGCTGGTGCGACATAAGGCACTCCAAAGCTGGAGAGTCGTGCAAGATGTGTACAAACCAGCAAGAAGAACATAACGACACCAAACAGACCTAGTATTGCAGCACTAAACATGGCAGCAAACCGGAGAATCCGTAGCGTTAATCCCGCACTATAGACAGGAATCGTGAAAGAGGATATGGCTGTAACAGCTACAACGATAACAAGAAACTGACTGATGATTCCCGCCTGTACGGCAGCTTGACCAATAATCAAACCGCCAACGATACCCATCGCAGGTCCAATCGGCTTGGGTAAACGTATTCCCGCCTCTCTCAGGATCTCAATGGAGAGCTCCATGATCAGCACTTCTATAATAGAAGGAAACGGTACTCCAGTCCGGGTTTCTATAATCGTCAGTACCAGCTTGGTCGGAATCAACCCCGGATGAAACGATATAAAAGAGACATAGAGCGCTGGAGCAAGAAGGGCCAGCATGGCGGACATAAACCTCAGGACCCGGAGAAATGTACCGGGAATCCAGCGTTCATAGTAATCCTCAGGAGATTGGAGCAACATGCTGAAGGTCACGGGTACCACGAGGACAAATGGCGTTCCATCCAATAAAATAGCCACTCGACCTTCAAGCAAAGCACCGATTACCCGGTCAGGTCTTTCCGTATTCAGAACCTGCTGAAAGGGACTCAGTGTATTATCTTCAATGAGTTGTTCCACATAACCAGATTCCAGCATCGAATCCATATCCATCTCTTCAATTCGCTTGCATACTTCTGCCACGAGATTAGGATCGGCAATATCCTGAATATAGGCTATCGCCAAATCTTTTTTGATCCGTGAACCCACTTCATACTTCTTAATAAACAGGCTCTGATCACTTCCATAACGACGCAAAATGCCTGTATTATCGCTTAATTGCTCTGTAAAACCAATACGTGGCCCACGAAGCAATCCCTCAGACAGGGGTTCATTCATACCTCTTGTTTTGATCTTATGGGCTCCAATTAATAAAGCACCCGGCAGTCCATCGACCAAAAGCGCATTTTTCCCAAAAAGTACACCTACTGCAAGCTCTTGAAGGGACTTCGTCTCCTCAACCAGACTGACAGGAAGTAATTGATCTTGCAGATATGCCGACAATAAGTGGGCGTTGTCCGGATGGAGGAATCCTTCCTGTTTAAGCATGGGAACCCCTTCTAACATCAACGGTGTAATCAAGTGATCATCAATCAAATCTTGATCTACCAAGCCTTCGGTATAGATGACCGCAGCCCGTGTATTCGTTCCCCTAATGGTAAATTCCCGAATATGCACATCTGCATTTTGTCCAAAGCTTTCTTTTACGCTAATCAGATTGGTATTGTACTTCTCGGTTAATTTAATATTGGCATAATGGCCCGTTTCGGTTCCTTGACCCTGTCCTTTGGCTGCTGGCGAGATATCCTCCGAGGATACAGCAGGTTGCTTCGAACGCGAGAAGCTTCCACGCTTAATGGCGGCATTGATCCAGCGCATGGTCATGGTAATCCCAATCGGAATAATCAAGACCAAGAATGCCTGAATCCATATGGACGAATCTGGCACGTAGGATAGAATTGTTGACCACATGTTCCCACCCCACCATTTCTCTGCATGTGAAGCTGCAGGTATTCCCAAGTATTGTGTCCCCGTTTGATCACAAAAATTCCCGTTTTTTTGTGTACTGAACGACAAAAAAAACGGTTCCTGTGCACGGAACCGTTATTACTATATATTTTTATACGATTCTGGTCACATGCTCCGCTTTGGCATCCAGCAAGTGAGCCGAAGCAGCAATTGCTGTAAAATCATTCAAAGCGATCTCAATCTGCTTCTGGCTCCGCTCAACGTATTCCTCTACTTTTTTGGTGCCGCCTGTGATATTACCAATTTCCTTGGTTATTCCAGTCACGCTATCACGAATCTCATTGATCGAACTCTCCACCATTGCGGATAGTTTCTTAACTTCCTTGGCCACGATATCGAATCCTCGTCCGTATTCCCCTGCATGCGCAGCTTCAATGGCGGCATTTAATGCAAGCAATTGTGTCTGTGATGAAATCTCGCGTATGGTTCGTACCACGCCCTGAATCGATCCCGCTTGTTCCTGCAGATGAGTCAGTGTTGCACGGTTAGTAGCCGACACCTCTGAGATATAGGAGATGGTGGACATTAATTCCTGGCTCCGTTCAATACCTACATCTGCCTGCCCATTCAGTTCATGAGACATCGTTTTCAGCTCATTCACTACGACCGAAATGTTGTTCTGACGGTTGGTAATGTTGGTGGCGATTTTGGAGACACCCAGTATCTTCTGATTCGTCTCATCGTACACCGGCATATATGTCGCCTCAAGCCATACGGAATTCCCCTTTGCATCCTTGCGTTCAACCTTGTCCTGGAAGCTGACACCATTAAATATGCTATTCCAAAAAGCATCATATTCCGGAGTATTTGCAAATTGACCGAAGCACAGTTGCTGATGCTTCATGCCGTACATCTCATCTACCGTGTATCCCATCGTCTGGGCAAAGACTTCATTCACGTAGGTTACCCGGCGATCCAGATCGAATCGAATGATAGCAAGACTTTTCTCCATCGCCTTGATGACCATTGCATCGGTGACAACATCTTTCTTTTCCATATCTAATATAGACACTTGATAACCCCCACAGTTCATTCCATAATAGACAGCCTTTAACTAGCAGAAAACGATCATAACAACATATGTATCCATCAGGTTCTAGATGACTCTACTATTGATACCCGATTTGCAGAACTTTGGATCACCTGTTGTCATTTATTTTTTAAAAGAAAATCTGCTCCACCTCATCCGCTGACAATGGCTTGCTGTAGTAGTATCCCTGCACTTTATCGCAACCCTGTCCAATCAAAATATATAGTTGTTCCTTCGTTTCAATGCTTCTTCAATATCCTGGATAAAAGGCATCCGTCAACATACTTTCGGAGCATGTTCATCGTCCAGAAAAGAGACGCTATAGCTTATCTTATCCGTAAAATATCTCTGTATCTACTTGTTCGTATCGTAACATAAGGCAAAGAAGTATACACTTCTGTATTTGTAACGTATTTGTAACATAATTTCTGTTTTTTATTAAACATTTAGCCCCTATATACAAGAAAAACAGGACGATTTGTCGTCCATCGTCCTGTTTCTTATCCAGTCTCATCTTTATTATTTTTTTCGTGGTGTCCAGCGCTTCGCTTCACTGTGATTCGGATACCGAATGCCCGCAGGATAGGAGATCAGCTCGATCAGCATCCCCCAAGGTGCCCTTCCGTACACAAACTGATTGCCTTCCCCGCCTTCAATATGACCGGTCAAAGCCCCAGGCTCTGTTAGCAACACCCCGCCCGCTTCTTTGAAGTGTCGTGCAGCTTCTTGCATATCGTCCACATACAATGCCATATGCTGCAATCCGTAATCCGATGCCCTAACTGGCTCTGATTGCGCTGTATTCGCGTACTGAAATAACTCTATACTGGCACTCTCCCCGAGCGATAACATCCGAATATGAATAACTTTTGCTCCTGAACGCAGTCCTAATTTACGCTCTGCCTCAGGTCCTTCCTGTGGGGGATCATCCGGCGTTATATGATCATAGGCAAGTTGAGCTCCAAACGCCTGTTGTAGAAATAGTGTCGCCTGATCCATATCCGGTACAGTTATTCCAATATGGTCGATTCCTCTCGTAATCATATTATCCCTTCTTTCCTTTATCCATTGAACTTGCTTGTACACAGCGACATCCGTACCTATATGATTTACACGAAAAGAGGTCCGCTATAACCATCGGTTGCTCGAAAAACCTTGTATAGAAACCGAAGAAAGAAGAGCGCATGTTATCCATGGCTCTTCTTTTTTTTATGTTTTTAAGTTAGTTCCAAGTTTACATACCGAGTGCTTAACCGGGGGCCTGAACTCATTTTAAAAATCGTGCACAGTGACACACAGCTGAATTGCAATGCCAAATGGGTCCCGCACAATGCCATAACCTGGGCTGAATTCATTTTGTTCATACGCTACCAGTACCTTCACACCTTCATGTTGCACCAGAGAATGATACAGTTGATCGATTGTATCTTTATCCTTGGATTGAATACATAGTGACGTGCTGTTCCCCAGCTGCCATGCTCTCTCCGTGTCCATTGCTTCTTCCGCAATCATGACTTTGTTAACCCCAATCTCCAGCACCGAATGTGTAATATACTCATCTTGACCGGCAGGGTACTCGAAACCTGGGTTCATTTCCTTCATCTCTCTATAACTTTTCTTGAATATCACCTTGGCGCCCAGAAACTCCTCATAAAAAGCAATGGCTGCCGCGGCATCCCCGTTCATCGACAAAAATGGTATCACTTCAAAATTCATTATATTGCCTCCTTGTTCCTATTGGATTACACTTATCACTATAACAACGAAAGGTGCCAATCCATGGCACCATTAAGAGGGTTTGATATGAAAAAATCAGAACGTATGAACCAGATGTTACGCTTCATTAATCAAAAACAACAGTTCACCCTGCAAGATCTCATGCAGGAGTTCCAGATCTCCAAACGAACTGCGTTAAGAGACATCGCTTCATTGGAAGAGTTGGGTGCGCCCATCTATGTCGAATATGGACGCTACGGCGGATATCGACTGCTGCAACAGATGCAGCTGCCTCCCATTTCGTTTAATACGGGTGAGCTTCATGCCCTTTATGTTGCGATGCAGGCTCTCCGCAGTTTCTCTAGCTTACCCTTTCAAGTCTCTTTCCGTACCATTCATGAGAAATTTATGAGCGCGTTATCCGACAAGCAACGACAGGATATTGAGAACATCCAACACCGGGTTTCCTTCCGACATACGGAGCAGATCCGCGACAGTGCACATTTGGAATTTCTGTTGATGGCTGCTGTGCAGAATATAGTGATTCAGATTACGTACACTAATCAGCGTAGATCCCCTGATCAAAAGCCATCTTCTGCAAACACCAATATCCGCACCATTCAACCCATCACACTCTATGCCAGGAAAGGCTATTGGTATTGCCAAGCCTATGATCTGCATAAACAAGCGTATCGTGTATTCCGCTGCGACCGCATCATTTCAGCCGAAACAACGGAGATTGAACCTTTAACTCATGTAAAGGAACTCTATTCACAGGATGCCCAATCTCTATGGAAACCATCGGAACAAGCAATTCCATTCAAATGCCTGATTGATGAAGCCGGGATGGAGCTATTCCAGCAAGAACATTTCCCATCTATGCAGATCATCGAGCAGATGGGACACATGTATCTTGTTGGTTCATATGAACCTCACGAGCTTGATTTCATAGTGAGATATCTTGCAGGCTATGGTAAATCGATTAAGATTATTGAGCCCGTCATCTTACAGAAAGCATTAAGGCAGTACTATCTGGACTTGTTGGATCATGTATAAAAGTCCTATTTCTATATCCATTTCACTTTTAAATGCCTTTTAGCTCCTGCTCATGATCAATAACTTTTGAGCTTTTTTTATTACCAATAGCCAATTGAACGATAATCTGCAACACGATGATGATAGCCAAACCATAAAATGCTTGCACAAAGCTGCCTGTTAGATCGCGGAGCCAACCAATCGCCAGCGGCCCAAGTGCTCCAAGAATGTAGCCACCAGATTGAGTCATAGCCGACCAGCTACTGGCTTCCTGAGCATTGTTTGTCTCATCAATCGGCAACATGAGTGCAATCGGGAACAGTCCACCTGCACCGATACCGAGCGGGATCGCCGCGAGCCACGGACTGACAGAGACATTCAGCATCAGGACACCAATTAACTCCAACAACGCACATCCAACAAGCCAGAAGACACGTCTTTGGTACCGATGTACAAGCATGGGAATGAATAACGTTGAGGGCAGTGATATCAATGTAAATAACGTTTGGATGTTGCCAGCAGTCTCTTGGCTATACCCATGGCTTTGAATGGCTGGCGCAAGCCAGGCGGTTAATGAATAGAAGATCGCGGCCATCAATCCAAAGAACAGTGTCAGCACCCATGCACGCCTGTTCTTCACCGGAAGTGGTGCATGGACTACAGCCGAAGTTTGTCCGGATTGCCGCTCTGTACGCGCAGACCAAGCTAATTTCAACCAGATCGGCAATGCAATGGCTGCGAGTAATGCCCATGTAGCCAAAGAACCTCTCCAAGATCCACCCAACGTCTGCTGAAGCGGAACCGATAATCCCACACTAATGCTGGCCCCCATCACCATAGCTGTAGAGTATATGCCGACCATGGCTGCCACTCGGTTAGGAAAATACTGCTTAATGAAGCTTGACAACAGCGGCCCTGCCAATGCAATCCCTACACCTGACAGAAAAGAAGTGAACATCATCAACGGAGTTGCGCCTACGAACAATCGTAATCCCGTACCTATCCCAATAAGGATTAAAGCCAGCACAATGGCACCTTCGTTCCCCCACCTTCTACTTAGTCTTACAGAGAATGGAGCGAATATGCCCATACATAATACCGGTAGTGTAGTTAACAGACTGGCGGTCATGCCACTCAAACCCAGATCATTCTGTATGGTACTCATCAAAGGAGAAATGGAAGTAATCGGTGGTCTTAAGTTCAGTGAAGCCAGAATAAGCGCCAATACAATATAAAAAAGTTTCATTATGGATCACCTCATGGTAGTAGTATCGTTGCCTTCACCAAAGATCCCAATTGTTAATGACAAGATCTTCGGGTGGTTCACGATTAAGTATAGGATCATTAGAATGATTGAACAATACTATTGTTTCTATTAAAATGATTACTAAAACCAATGATTAGAGGTGAATTTATGGAGATTCGTCAGATGGAAAACTTTATTACAGTGTGTGAGGAGCTTCATTTTACACGGGCAGCTGAGAAACTTGGCATATCTCAACCTACGTTGAGTCAACAGATACGTGGGTTGGAGGATGAACTTGGTGTTCCTTTGTTTGACCGTGTTGGCAAAAAAATTGTGATGACCCAGGCAGGCACTCTGTTTCTGGAGCACTGTGTAAAGATGATCCGGCATTTACAGAATACCCAGGATGCGCTAGCTGAATTCCGGAATGATCAGCGGGGACGATTGGTTATTGGTGTTCTTCCATCCGATTTGGATTACCGTATCACTCCGCTGCTCGTTGATTTTCATGCCCGATTCCCCAAGGTGCAATTGAAGGTGATCTCGTCGATCTATGTCGTAAATCAAGTGTTGGAAAATGAAGTCGACATCGGCATCGAGATCACGTCTGCCCCTGATAGGCGGCTTGTACGCATTCCTTTGTGCAGTGAAGAATATGTACTGGTCGTATCCGAGAATCATGATTGGGCTGAACGAAGCACAATTGAAATTCAGGAGTTACGTGATATCCAAACGGTGATGTTCCCCGAAGGATTCACGGGCAGAGAATTGGTCGACGGCTATTGCCGCAAATACGGCTTCACCCTAAATACCATCATGGAGACCAGTTCGGCAACCTCCATCATTAGCCTGGTCAAAGCCAACGTCGGAGGAACACTGCTGCCTTATCCTCTGATCAAAGCCATGAATGAGCCCACGCTACGTTGCATCCGAATTACAGATGATCCGCCCTACCGGCACTTTGAGATCATCCATCGGTCCGACCGTTACCTGACGCAATCGGCCAAGGCATTTATTGAGAAAACAATTGAGTATTTCAATCAAAGGTGAGATTAAAAGGAGGGTATTAAAATGATAATAAGAGAAGTTGGTTTATTAACACATGAGGTCGAGGCCATAAAAGAGTTTTACGGTACACTACTGGAACTGGATCTTGTGGAGGATAATGCAGCATGCGTTTCATTCCGTGCGGGGAACTCGGTACTATCTTTCAAGAAGGCGCCAGAACAAGAGAAGCCCTACTATCATGTAGCATTTACGATTCCAACGAATAAACTTGCTGATGCAAAAAGGTGGGCTCAAGACCGAAACATTTCATTGCTCTCCAAAGATGGACAAGATGAATTTTACTTCCCCTACTGGGATGCAACAGCCTTCTATTTTTATGATCCAAACGGCAACTTGATGGAATTTATCGCTCAACATTCACTCGATAATGCAGTTGATGAAGCTTTCGAAGCGAAGCATCTGTTATGTATTAGTGAAATCGGTCTGCCTGTCGATGATGTTTCTGAGACAATGAACACATTGAATGAGCATTATCAACTTGAACCATTTGCCGGAGACGGAAAACAATTCTCCCCCACGGGTGATGCAGAAGGCATGTTTATTGTCATTGATAAACAGATGCCCTGGTTCCCAGACGGGCGTATGCCTGGTGTATTTGCTACAGACGTGAAGGTGGAAACTGGGCAGCCCGGTAATCTGCGTATACAGGACGATATGTACTCGATTGAATCGATATGATGTAAGAACGTACTGAATGAAAACCTCAAGAGGGACTTCCGGCTTAATACTTACCAAAACCATCCTCACACGTGATATCCGATTTAAGAATTTCGTACAGATTTTGTTTGGAATTCTCTAATTTATGTTGTGTTTCTTCAATTTCTGATATTTTCGCTTGGATAATGCTTGCTTGATCATTACTTGAAAACCCATGTTTAGAGACCATAGATTGGATCTCATGGATCGTAAAACCAACAGCTACACATTGTTTGACCACTTCCAGATGCTGAATAATGCTCTGCGCATATATTCGATAGTTATTATGATCTCTCAGCATATGTTCATCCGGGATAATACCTATTTTCTCGTAGTAACGAATCGTGGATATCGGAAGGTTTACATGGTTCGCTACTTCACTAATCTTCATATGGATTTCCCCCGTTTCTTCTTCTTGCTATAAAGTATACTTCATAGTTTACAATCCTCATAGTGAGACAGATGAAGATATAATTTATACCCTACTCTCACCAATATAGATATGAGGAGAGATTTCAATATGAACACAATTACCGGTCAATTCAACAAAACAAATGATTTTGATACCATCGTCTTGGAGCGCCATTCCGTTAAAGCCTACGACCCTGAAGTGAAGATCAGCCGCGAGGAGATGACCGAAATACTGGCGAAAGCTTCACGTGCCCCTTCGGCCATTAACATGCAACCTTGGCGTTTTCTTGTTATCGACAGTGCTGAAGGCAAAGAGAAACTTGCACCACTGGCCTCTTTTAACCAGACACAGACACTAACGTCTTCCGCTGTCATTGCCGTATTTTACGATGCCAACAACGTTGAATACATGGAAGAGATTTTCAGCAAATCAGTGGAACTTGGGTACATGCCCCAAGACATCATGGATATGCAGATGCAGCAGGTACAACCTTATTATGCGAACATAAACGCATCCGAACTGCGTGACATGAACCTCATTGACTCAGGCCTCATATCCATGCAACTCATGCTCGTTGCCCGTGCTCATGGCTATGATACGAACCCTATGGCCGGCTATGACAAAGGTCAGATCGCCGAAGCGTTCGGCCTAGATAAAGAACGGTTCCAGCCCGTGATGTTGATCTCCATAGGTAAAGCAGCCAAAGAAGGGTATCCTTCCTATCGTCTCCCGGTTGAAACGATTACAACTTGGGCGTAACCAACATCTACTCTCAAGACTAAAATGACTATGGATGATGCTATAGTAAATACTAAGTCTGAAAAATAGATGAAAATCACTGTGCATCCCATAATACCAGAGTACTCATCCTATATCAGTTAAAGGCTTTCATTATAATAGCCTCATACTGATTTGGACATAGGAACATTAATTATACGTTCATAAACAAAGGGTCCTGATGACAACTGTCATCAGGACCCTTTGTTACATAACTTAAATACTTTTGTCAGGTGATAAAAAAGTCGTGAAACCACCACAAATTTTCATTACCACTTCCTCAATATACCGAATGTCGCATATAACGTGCTTAAATGATCCATCTTCACCCAAGCCGGATAAAGGATTAGAAAATAATATCAATAGCCTCTAGCTCATCTTGCTCCTGTTCGGATTGCCCGTTCAGGGAAATATCCTTTAACAGCACCGAAGGCTGTTCGCCAATTTGGTTGATGATCACGAGCAGGTCCTGAGCAAAATTGTCGATCAGATTGCGCGTAAACAACTTGGTTGCATATTCAAACTGCCCGTTCATTCCCTCATCCAGCAACGAAATGACCAAGGTAAGGTCAAATTGGGAAACCGCATGCAATTCCGGATAAGATTCGATCTGGATATCCCCGAAGCTTTGAACGTTATCTTCCTTCGTTTCCAGCGCAAACATGACATCGAATACAGGATTGCGGCTTTGATCGCGCGGCACCTGCAGCTTTTTCACGAGTTCTTCAAACGGATAATCCTGATGGTCGTAGGCCCCCAGCATCGTTTCTTTGACTTCGTTCAAGTAAACAAGGAACGTCTTCTCCCCGGATGGATAATGTCGAATCGCCAAAGTGTTGACAAACATTCCGATGAGCGGCTCCAGGTCAGCATGTGTGCGGCCCGAAACCGGTGTGCCTACAATGAAGTCTTCTTGTCCCGAGTACTTGCTGAGCAGGATTGAATAGGCCGCCGATAACACCATATATAGGGTAGCACCGTTCTCATCGGCAATGCGCTGCAAGCTGTCGGTCATCTTCTTGTCGATACTGAAAGGCAGCACATCTCCCTCAAAGCTGCGAGCGGCAGGTCTGACAAAGTCCGTAGGCAACTCAAGCGTTGGCAGTTCACCTTCCAACATGTCCAGCCAGTAGGCTTCCTGGCGTTTCAGCCGTTCTTTTACAGGCTCGGACTGCTGCCAAGCGGCGAATTCCTTGTATTGAATCCGAAGTGGTTCCAGTGTCTCACCGTTATACAGGCGTAGCAGCTCTTCGATGAAGATACCCATCGACATGCCATCCGTGACGATATGATGAATGTCCAGCATAAGCAGATGACGTTCCGCTTCCCATTCAACTAAGCCCACACGCAGCAGCGGCGGCCGCTCCAAATCAAAGACACGTACGAAGGCATCCGCAATGCTTTTCGTTTCACTTTCCGTCGCTTTTGTATACTCGACGGCAAACTCCAAGTCCGAATAAACCCGTTGTACCGGTTCACCGTCGACCATTTCGAAGCCAGTTCGCAAAACTTCGTGACGAGCGATTAATCCTTTGAGCGTCGCCTCGAATTGATTCCGCTCCAAGCGCCCGACGAGAACCGTCATGCCGGACATGTTGTAGCTAAGTTCGGCACCTTCCATCTGCTGCTGGATGTAAAGCCGTTTTTGCACAGAGGAAAGCGGATAATACTCCCTTTTATCCAGAACCGGAATGGAAAGGAATTCCTGCTGCTCCAATCCGCTAATCACTTCAGCCATCGCTTCAATAGTCGAGTACCGGAATACATCGCGCAGTGGCAGGTCCACGTGTAGCTCCTTGTGCACCTTGCTGACCAGCGTCGTCGCCCGCAGCGAGTGACCGCCGAGGTCGAAGAAGTTGTCCGTCACACCAATCGTAACTGACCCAAGCACGTCCTGCCAGATGGAGACCAGTTTCGTCTCCAGATCGGTGCGCGGCGCCACGTATTCGCGCCCTGCACTTGCTCCCTCTTCCGGCGCCGGCAACGCTTTCCGGTCGATTTTCCCGTTTGGTGTCAGAGGTAAATGCTCCAGTTCGACGAAATACGACGGGATCATGTAACCCGGCAGCTCGCTGGAGATCGCTCGTTTCAGGTCGGCCGCCGTCAGTTCGATATCCGTTGTGTAGTACGCGCACAGCGCCTTTTGCCCGTTCGCATCACTTCGAACCAGCACCACCGCTTCGCGTATACCTACCACCCGCAGCAACTGCGACTCAATCTCACCCGTTTCGATCCGGTAGCCCCGGATTTTCGCTTGGTTATCAATCCGGCCGATGAAATCCACGTTGCCGTCCTCCATCCACCGCGCCAAATCTCCCGTGCGATACAACCGCTCACCCGCGGTGAAAGGGCTGTCTACAAACTTCTCTTCCGTCAGCTCTGGACGGTTCAAGTATCCACGTGCTACGCCAACGCCGCCGATGACCAGCTCGCCCAACACACCGACGGGTACGGGATTCAGATGTGCATCCACGATGTAAAACTTCGCATTCAACCACGCTTTGCCAATTGGCACATGGCCTGTCTGCGGCAGTTTCGCCAACTCCTCGTCATAGAAACTGGAGTCAATTGCCGCTTCCGTCACACCGTAGGCGTTAATGATGCGGAACGACGGGCCGAACCGTTCCTGCAAGGTACCATAATCTGCCACGCTGCAGCTGTCCGAGCTTGTGATCAACAGTTCCATCGCGCTCAACTCCAGCCCCTGCTCATGCACGTATTCCATAAACGGTACGATCAGTGCTGGTGTTGATTCAAAGATCGACACTCGCTCCCGCTCTATCCAGTAGTGCAGACGAGACGGATCAATCCGATCGTCCTTCGGTACAATGACCATGGTGCCGCCATTGTACAACGTGCGAGCAATATCGCCCACAAACACGTCAAACGAGAAGCTGGCGAGTTGCAGTAGCCGAACTGGGAACTGATCTAACCGGTATTCCCGTCGGTAACCCGCTGCCGTGTTCACCAGGCTACGGTGCTCAATCATCACGCCCTTCGGCTTGCCTGTCGTCCCGGACGTATAGATGACGTACGCCAGATCCTCCGGACGGGCTTCATGGAAGCTGTCCATACCGACAACATCAACATCATTTGGATGACTTTCGCCACCACCGTTCACAGCCCCCGTTAGCTTGCCGTTGACTGGATCGGGAGCACTGCTGGAGCCTTGGGCAAAGTCCATTGGCGCATTGCTTCGTTCCTCGTTGTACGACGCTTCATCGTCGAGATACAGCACCGTCTCCAGTGCCAGTTCCTCTTCACCCAGCCAGGATTCGGCACGCTCTCGCAGCGGCGTTTGCGTAAGCAGCACCTTCGCTCCGCTGTCTTCGAGCATAAACCGCACTCGGTCCGCCGGATAATCCGGATCAAGCGGTACATACGCCCCTCCCGCTTTCCAGACGGCCATCACGGCCACCAGCAGGTCCACCGAGCGCTCGGCGAGAATGCCAACAATCTCCTCACGGCCAATGCCGCTTCCGCGCAGCGTAGCCGCCAAGCGATTCGCCCGCTCGTTCAGCTCCGCGTACGTTAGCCGATCGTTCTCGTATACGACGGCTTCCGCTTCCGGCGTGTGTTCCGCCTGTTCCTCGAACAGTCGATGGAACGCTGCCATAGGAGCCTCTTCCGGTTGCGCAGGGTTAAACGCGCCGACAATCTGCTCTTTTTCCTCTGCCGTTAACAAGTTCAGCTCGGCAATCGTCGCCGACGGGTTGCGGAGAATGGATTCAAGCAACTGCAAGTAGTGGGCAGCCAACTTCTCCACCGTTTCGGTTTTGTATAGAGCCGTGGCGTATTCAAACAGATATTCCAAGCCGTCCTCAATCTCCGTAACGTCCAAGCTGAGATCGAATTTGGAAACATTTTCTTCGCTAGCATACGTCGACAGATGCAGTCCCGGAAGCTGGATTTCCACATTTTCTGTATTCTGCAAAGCAAACATCGTATCAAACAGTGGATGACGGCGTAAATCACGAGCCACGTTTACCTTATCCACCAGTTCCTCAAACGGATAATTCTGATGTTCAAAAGCACTCAGCGTTGTCTCCCTGATTTCCTTCAAGTAGTCAAGGAACGTCTTACTGGCAGCCGGGTAACTGCGGATGGCCAAGGTATTAACGAACATCCCGATCAGCGGCTGAACGTCGCTATGATTTCTGCCCGCAATCGGCGTCCCAACCACCACGTCTTCCTGACCTGAATATTTATGCAGAAGTACTTTATACGCCGCAAGCAGAACCATGTAAAGCGTTGCGCCGTTCTCAGCTGCAAACCGTTTCAGACCTTCGCTTTTCTCAATATTCATAAACAATTGCAGCGTGCGGCCCTCGTAGCTCTGCATAGCCGGGCGCGGATAGTCCGTCGGCATTTCCAGAACTGGCAGTTCTCCGCGGAACATGTCAATCCAGTAGGCTTCCTGCTTGGCAAGCTCCGTTTTCTGCTCGTCCGATTGCTGCCATACTGCATAATCTTTGTACTGAATGCGGAGTGGCTTGAGCGGCTCCCCGCTGTACAAGTGCACGAACTCTTCGATCAGTACGTCCATTGAAACGCCGTCCGATACGATATGATGTGTATCGAACATCAGGATGTGCCGGTCCGGCGCGAGTTCGGCAATGCCCACCCGCAGAAGTGGCGGCTTCGCTAGATCAAACGCACGAACGAATTGGCGCACCGTTTCTTCCGTCTGCTCCTCGCTGATCTGCACATATTCCACCTGGAAGGTGACATCTTCGTAAATTCGCTGAACCGCTTCGCCTTCAACCATCTCAAAGCCCGTACGCAGCGTTTCATGACGAGCTACAAGCCCGCGGAACGCTTCTTCAAACCGCTGCCGGTCGAGCTGCCCTTCGAGTAACATAGCTCCCGGTATGTTGTAGCTCAGCTCGCCTCCTTCCAGCTGGTTCAAGATGTAGAGACGTTTCTGAGCAGAAGAGAGCGGATAATACTCGCTAGGTTCCGCAACCGGAATAGCCGTAAACGAGCCGATCTCCAAACGCTCCATAGCCACAGCCATTTCCTCAACTGTCGAGTAGCGGAATACGTCGCGAAGCGGGAATTGGGCGCCCAGCTCCTTATGCATTTTGCTGACAAGTGTTGTTGCCCGCAGGGAGTGTCCTCCGAGGTCGAAGAAGTTGTCCGTTACGCCTACCGCCTTCTCCCGAACAAGCACTTCCTGCCAAATGGCGGCCAGCTTTGCCTCCAGTTCGGTGCGCGGCGCCACGTATTCGCGGCCTCCGCCTGCTCCCCCTTCCGGCGCTGGCAGCGCCTTCCGGTCAATTTTCCCATTCGGCGTTAGAGGCAATTGCTCCAGTTCGACGAAATACGATGGAATCATGTATCCCGGTAGCTCGCTGGAGATCGCCCGTTTCAAATCTGCCGCCGTCAAGTCTTTTTCCACTGTATAATAAGCGCACAACGCTTTCTGCCCCTCTTGATCTTCCCTGACAACAACGACTGCTTCCTTCACGCCACCTACACTCAGCAGTTTCGCTTCGACTTCGCCCGTCTCGATCCGGTAACCCCGGATTTTTGCCTGGTTATCGATCCGGCCGATGAAGTCCACGTTGCCGTCTTCCATCCACCGCGCCAAGTCTCCCGTGCGATACAACCGCTCACCAGCGGTGAAAGGGCTGTCTACAAACTTCTCTTCCGTCAGCCCCGGACGGTTCAAGTACCCGCGAGCCACACCGACTCCGCCGATAACCAATTCGCCCAGCACGCCGACTGGCACCGGATTCAGATGTGCATCCACGATGTAGAACTTCGCATTCAACCACGCTTTGCCAATCGGCACATGGCCTGTCTGCGGCAGTTTCGCCAGTTCCTCATCATAGAAACTGGAGTCGATTGCCGCTTCCGTCACGCCATAGGCGTTAATGATGCGGAATGACGGGCCGAACCGTTCCTGCAAGGTACGGTAATCTGCTACACTGCAGCTGTCCGAGCTTGTGATCAACAGCTCCATATCGCTTAATTCCAACCCCTGCTCATGCACGTACTCCATGAACGGCACGATCAGCGCTGGTGTTGATTCAAAGATGGTGACCTGCTCCCGTTCTATCCAGTGGTGCAGACGAGACGGATCGATCCGGTCGTCCTTCCGTACAATGACCATGCTGCCGCCGTTGTACAACGTCCGCGCGATATCGCCCACGAAAACATCAAACGAGAAGCTGGCGAGTTGCAGCAGGCGCACCGGGAACTGATCCAACCGATATTCCCGTCGGTAACCCGCTGCCGTGTTCACCAGGCTACGGTGCTCGATCATTACACCCTTTGGTTTACCCGTTGTTCCCGACGTGTAGATGACGTACGCCAGATCCTCTGGACGGGCTTCATGGAAGTTGTCCATACCGACAACATCAACATCATTTGGGTGACTCTCATTACGGTCGTTCACAGCACCCGTCAGCTCGCCAGAGACCAGACCTGAAACCATGCTGGAGCCAAGCGGTGTATTCGCTCGATCTTCGCTGTATGACGTTTCGTCATCGAGATACAGCACCGTCGCCAGTGCTAGTTCCTCTTCGCCGAGCCAGGATTCGGCACGCTCTCGCAGCAGCGTTTGTGTCAGCAGTACCTTCGCACCGCTGTCTTCCAGCATGAACCGCAACCGGTCTGCCGGATAATCCGGATCAAGCGGTACATACGCCCCTCCCGCTTTCCAGACGGCCATCACGGCCACCAGCAAATCGACCGAACGCTCGGCGAGAATGCCAACAATCTCCTCACGACCGATGCCGCTTGCACGCAACGTTGCCGACAGGCGGTTCGCCCGCTCGTTCAACTCCGCATACGTCAACCGATCGTTCTCGTACACGACGGCTTCCTCTTCCGGTGTGCGTTCCGCCTGTTCCTCGAACAGTCGATGGAACGCTGCCACAGGAGCCACTTCCGGCTGCACCGGATTAAACACGCAGACAATTTCTTCTTTTTCCGCCGCCGTCAAAAGCTCTAACTCATGTACACGAACATTCGGATTAGCCGCAACCTGCTCCAATGCACGGGCAAAATGACCGTGGATCTGCCTGATGTCTTGCTCTCTGAATGTCAGTGCATTGTACGTAAACCGCAGCAAAATATGCTCTTCCGGAATGACGGTAATGTCCAGGTCGTAGTTCGTTTGTTCCGGCGATTGGATATTAGCGATTTTCAGCGCTTCTTGGCCTCCGCCGACAACCTGCTCAATCTGTTCTTCCATCGGATAATTTTCAAAGACCATAATATGGTTGATCAAGTCGCGCTTTTGCTCACTCAGCGACTGAATTTCGAACAGCGGGAACGTTTCGTAAGCTCCCGATGTCAGCGCGTGATCCTGGGTTTTTCTCAAAATATCGGCTACAGTCTCCTCGGCTTTGCCTTGAATACGGACGGGGATCGTATTAATAAACAGGCCAATCATACTTTCGATGCCTGGAATTTCCGCCGGACGCCCGGATACAACGGAGCCGAACACGACATCCTCGCTGTTGTTGTATATCTGTAGGACCAGTCCCCATACAGTCTGCATAAACGTGTTGAGTGTCACCTGTTGCTGGCGCGCCACACGCTCAATTTGTCCAGTCAGTCCTTTGCTGAGTTCCACATCAATTTCAGCCATTTCAAAAGTATGCTGTTTCAGCTGCGTTCTCTCCTGCGGCAGCTTGGTCTGCTGATCGTAACCCGCCAAATACTCAGACCAGTAACCCGAAGCTTTCGCTAAATTTTGAGCTTCCAGCCATTCGATATATCGGGAGTACGAGGTAACCGGAGGAAGCTCCAGCGTCCGCTGCTCTTGGAACGCAAAGTAAGTGTCGAACACTTCCTTGATCATGAAGGACATACACCAGCCATCCATCAAAATGTGATGATGACTCCAGATCACATGGTAGGACTCATCGCCTGTGCGCAAAACGGTCACACGCATAAGAGAGTCTTGGGCCAAATCAAACTTGTTCGCTTTATCCGCGCTGACAAAATCGGCTATTGTCTTCTCCGGATGTTCATCTCTTGCCGAGCGAATATCTTCAAAATACACTTCACACTTCCGCTCGCGGAATACCACTTGAATCGGCTCGTCTCTCCAGCCGGTAATAAAATTGGTCCGGAGCGCCTCATTTCGCTGTACCAGCGTATCCAATCCTCGGGTGAAGGCTTCCACATTCAGGCTTCCGTACAGATCGAAGGTCACCTGTTCGAAGTAAGCTTCCGAATCGGCATCCAGCAAACTGTGGAACAACATCCCTTTTTGCAATGGAGTCAGGGTGTATACATTCTCCAGTTCGCCGAGTGCCGCCGTATGTTCGGACAGCCGCTCCAGTTCCTCCACCGTCACATCTTGAAGCAGTACATCACTAGGCGTAAGCTCCGGCCGCTCTTTTGATACGCAATGGCTGATGACTTCACGCAAACTCGATTCAAGCAAGGTGCCCAGGCGTTCAACCGTCTCCCGTTGATACTGGGTTTCCCCATAACGGATCGTAAGTTCCAACACACCTTCCGACACCATACCGTTGATATCGAGGACATAATCCATCACAGCATTTGGGCTTGAATCGGACCCCGGGCTGAACGGAGACGGCTGCGAGCCACTACTTTCGTAATCCTGGTCGAATTGACCCAAATAGTTAAAACTGATCTCCGGCTCCAAAGCAAAGCGCTCGCCGTCATGCGGCGCCGACAAATAACGCAGGATGCCGTAGCCGATTCCCTTGTTCGGAATGCGCCGCAAGTTTTCTTTCACCTGTTTCACCTGATGACCGAGTGCCTGAGCGTGACCCGGCTCCAGAACAACAGGGAATTGGCTTGTAAACCAGCCTACCGTACGCGTAATGTCCACATCCGGCAAAAGTTCTTCCCGACCGTGGCCTTCGAGATTCACCAGCACGCGTTCCCGACCGCTCCAAGCTTGTACCGCGAGGCCAAGCGCGGCAAGCAGCAAATCGTTCATTTCCGTATGGTAAGCACGGTGTGCCTGCTTCAGCAGCTGTTCGGTTTCCTCCGCCGTCCAGCGGACGGTCACGAGCCCGCTGTCCTTCAGCTTGGATGTGCCTTGTTCAAAATCTTTCGGAAGCGGCTCATAGGTCAATTGCTCGATATGCTGCCAATACGCTCTCTCGCTTTCCATCGCCGAACCGTTCGCATAATCAGCGAGCTGTTTCGCCCACGTTTGGAATGAATCCGTTTTGAGCGGCAGACGGATCGGCTGCCCTTGCAGCGCCTGCTCATAGGCGGCAGCAAAATCCTCAAGCAGAATCCGCCAGGATACGCCGTCTACAACCAAGTGATGGATTGCGATGAGCAGGTGGTCGCCGTCGTCACAGCGGAACAAACCCAGCTTCACCAGCGGACCGTTTTCCAGATCAATGCTTGCTTGAATGTCATTTGCCTTAGCCTCTACCGCTTCTTTCACGTCGAGGGCTCCCTTGAAATCGACAACCTCCAGATCGAACAGCACTTCGTTCTCCCCGGCGCCTCGGTTCCAGGCGGTATAACCATTCTCGGTTTGACGATAAACCGTACGAAGAGCATCGTGATGCACGATAAGCTGACGCACCACTTGGCGTAAAGCTTTTTCATCAAACCCTTGCTTGGAGAACTGCATGATCGCCTGGTTGCTGTGATGAACGTCGGCCGGATTTTGTTCAAAGAACCAGCGCTGAATCGGGGTCAGGATCACCTCTCCCGTCACTTCGGATTGGCTTGCCGTTCTCTCCGCTGTTTGCAACCGCAAACTAAGGGCGGAAATTGTCGGGTAATGGAACAAATCTTTCATGACCAGCTTGTACCCCGTTTGCAAAAGACGAGAAGATACCTGTAAAGCTTTAATTGAATCCCCACCAAGCGCAAAGAAATTATCCATGGTGCCAACCTGATCCACGCCTAACACTGACTGCCAGACCAACGCGAGTGCTTTCTCGGCAGGAGTACGCGGCGCCGTGTATGCAGCCTCGGCACGAATGCTTCCTTCCGGCACAGGCAACGCTTTACGGTCGATCTTGCCGTTCGGTGTAAGCGGTAGTTGCTCCAGACGCATGATGCGCGAAGGTACCATATGAGAAGGCAGTACGGCGTCCAGATGGGCCACAAGCCCTTCCAGATCAAAGCTGGCATCCACAACGACATACCCGCACAAATATTTCTGCCCCCGCTCGTCCGTCCGGTCGATGACAAGCGCTTGACGCACCTCGGCAACATTTTTCATGGCCGCTTCGATCTCACCAAGCTCGATCCGGTAACCGCGAATTTTCACCTGATTGTCGATTCGGCCGATGAAATCTACGTTGCCGTCAGGCATCCAGCGTGCCAGATCACCCGTCCGGTACAACCGCTCCCCAGTGGTGAATGGGCTATCTACGAATTTCTCCGCCGTCAAATCCGGGCGGTTCAAGTAACCGCGGGCCACACCCGCTCCACCGATAACCAGCTCGCCGAGCACCCCGATCGGCACCGGCTTCAGATTTGCATCCACGATGTAGAACTTGGCGTTCAGCCACGCTTTCCCGATCGGCACGCTGCCCGTGTTCGGCAACTTCTCCAGCGGCTCGTCATAGAAGCTAGAGTCAATCGCTGCTTCCGTTACGCCGTAGCTGTTAATAATACGGAACTGCGAGCCAAAGCGCTCCTGCAAGGTGCGGTAATCTGCTACACTGCACGCATCCGAGCTTGTGATCAGCAACTGCATCGAGCTGAGGTCCAGACCCTCGGTATACACATGCTCCATGAACGGCACAACCAGCGCAGGAGTTGATTCGAACACTGTCACGGCGTAGTCGCGAATCCAGCCATAGAGACGGGTTGGATCAATTCGGTCTTCCTTCGGCACGATGACCATAGTTCCACCGTTGTACAGCGTCCGTGCAATGTCACCAACGAACACGTCAAACGAGAAACTGGCAAGTTGCAGCAGTCGGATCGGGAACTGATCCAGACGGTAGTCCCGCCGGTAGCCCGCCGCCGTGTTCACCAAGCTGCCGTGTTCCACTGCCACGCCCTTCGGACGGCCCGTCGTACCGGAGGTGTAGATGACGTAAGCCAGATCACCTGGCTTGTTAACATTTGCCGGATTTGATGCGAGATCCGCCACTTGTACGTTCTGCTCAGCTTCTGCCGTGGCAGAAGTTTCGACAGTAGCCGTTGCCACTTGCGCCAAAGCCTCCGCCTCTGCGCCCGCTTCGCCCAAAGCTTGTACGCCTACAGCTGTTTCCGCCGCGCCGAGGCTGTACGTCGTGGCGTCATCAAGTGCAAGCACTGTTTGCAGCGTTAGAGCTCCGTCGCTGCGCCAAGTTTCCGCCTGCTCCAGCAGGCAGGTCTGCGTAAGCAGGACCGATGCCCCGCTGTCCGCGAGCATATATTCGATCCGCTCCGCTGGATAGTCGGGGTCAAGCGGTACATAAGCACCGCCAGCTTTCCATACGGCGAGTATCCCGATCAACAGCTCCGCTGAACGGCCGGCCAGAATGCCGACCACCTGTTCCGGCTTCACCCCGCGTGCCCGCAGTACATACGCCAAACGATTCGCTTTGGCGTTCAGCTCCGTATACGTCAGCTTGCTGTCTTCGTAGACAACCGCCAGCGCTCCCGGAGTGCGCTCCACCTGCTCCTCGAATCGCTCGTGGAACGTTCTCCCTCTCCACGACTCATCCGCTTCCAGACCTGCACCCTCTGTGGCGGATTGCTTTACAAGAGCCGAAGACGACACGTCAAACCCGACCAATAAATTATCCTTTTCGCTGTCCGTCAATATATCCAAATCCGAAATCCGCGCACCCGGCTGAGCCAGGATCGACCCCAAAATCTGCTCGTAATGACCCGCCAGCCGTACCATCGTGTCCTGTCTAAACAACGAGGTAGCGTACTCGATCTTGCAAACCAACTCGTTACCCTCTTCCACGATGTCCAAGCTAAGATCAAACTTTGCCGTCTTTTCCTCGATGTCATACAGTGACCATTGCAAGCCTTCAAGAGTTAAATCCAGGCTTTCGTGCTTTTGCAAAGAAAACATGGTGTCAAACAGCGGATTTCGGCTTAAATCCCGGCTCACCTGAAGAGCTTCTACCAGCTCCTCAAACGGATAGTCCTGGTGCTCGTAGGCTCCAAGTGTCGTTTCCTTCACTTCCTGCAAGTAATCCATAAACGTCCGCTCTGCCGTCGGACCCAAGCGAAGAGCCAGCGTATTGACAAACATGCCGATTATCGGCTGCACGTCGGCGTGAGAACGAGCGGCAATCGGAGTGCCGACTACGATATCTTCCTGTCCCGCGTATTTATGCAGCAATACGGAGTACGCAGCCAGCAGAAGCATGTACAACGTTGCCCCCGAATCGCTGGCAAGCTGTTTGAGAGCTTCGCCTTTCTCCGCATCTAGCCTAAACGTGAGCGTTTGACCGTCAAACTGCTGAACGGCTGGACGGGAGAAGTCAAGAGGCAGCTCAAGAACCGGAAGCTCGGAGCTGAATACCCCGCGCCAGTATTCCTCCTGTCGTTTGATGCGTTGACGCTGTTCCTCGGATTGCTGCCAAACGGCGTAATCCTTGTATTGAATCCGCAGCTCCGGCAATTCTTCCCCATTGTACAGCCGCACGAATTCGCGTAGCAGCACATCCATGGAAAGGCCGTCGGAAGCAATGTGATGCATATCCAGCGCGAGCAGGAATTTTTCTTTCTCCAATTCAATCAACAGGGCGCGCAGCAAAGGCGGCTGGGTCAAGTCAAAAGGCTGAATGAAGCCTTCTAGAATGGCTGCAACCTGATCTTCGCTTGCTTGAAGCTTCTCGACCTTGAAAGCGACGAGCGGATGAATACGCTGAATCGGCTCCCCATTCATGATTTTAAAACCGGTGCGAAGCATATCGTGCCGGGCCATCAAAGTAGTCAGCACATCTTCTACTTTGGCCTCGTTCAAAGCCCCTTCCAATTGTAAGGCGCTTGGAAGGTTATAATTCAGCTCCAAGCTATCCAGCTGGTGCAGGACGTACAGCCTTTTTTGTGCAGAGGAAACCGGATAGTACGCTTTCTCTTCTGCTTTTGGAATCGAGCTGTGCTGCGATTCTTCCAAACTGGCAATAGCCCCTGCCATCGATTCTACCGTCATATAACGGAACACATCGCGAAGCGGAAATTCCACGTTCATTTCCTTCCGAATCTTGCTGACAAGGTTTGTCGCCCGCAAGGAATGCCCTCCGAGCTCGAAGAAATTGTCCAGGACCCCAATGCCGGAGTTGCCCAGAACTTCCTCCCATATCTTCACAAGCTGGGACTCCGTAAGGTTACGAGGAGCTAAGTATTCAACGCCCGTTTGCAGGCTACCTTGCGGCTCCGGCAGTGCTTTGCGGTCCACTTTGCCGTTGGACGTCAGCGGCATGCGTTCCAGCTGCACGAAGTACGACGGGATCATATATCCCGGCATTCCCTGGGCCAGCGAGGTTCTCATTTCGCTAACCGTCAGCGTCCGGTCCGCCACAAAGTAGGCAACAAGCGCCTTTTCGCCCCCGTTGTCCTGACGGGCGAGCACCACCGCTTCTTCCACGCCCTTCACGTTCAGCAGTTGGGTCTCAATTTCGTCCAACTCGATTCGGTACCCGCGGATTTTGACTTGATGGTCGATTCGGCCGAGGTATTCAATGTTGCCGTCCGGCAGCCAGGCCGCCAAGTCACCCGAACGGTACAGTTTCTCCCCCTCCGCAAACGGAGAATCAACGAACTTTTCCGCCGTCAGATCCGGGCGATTCAGGTATCCTCTCGCCAGGCCTTCCCCGGCCACGTACATTTCGCCTGCTGCGCCGATCGGAACAGGACGACGGTTTCCATCCAGAACGTACACGCTCAGCGTCGGGATCGGCTTGCCGATATTACTCTTCGCCGCCTCCATCTCGATCCATGTGATTTCCTTATACGTCACGTGAACCGTCGTTTCGGTAATACCGTACATATTGATTAGTTTTGTCTCCGGATACTTCGTCTTAAAACCCTTGAGCAACAGCGGACTGAGCGCTTCGCCACCGAAGATGACGTTGCGAATCCTCAGATCGTACGCATGGTCCGCTAGAACCTCACGCAGCAGTTGGTAGAAATATGTTGGCGTCTGGTTCAAGATCGTGACCCGTTCGTGGCTCAGCAGTGCCAGGAACTCGGCCGGATTTTTCGCCGTAATCGGTGGTACAATGACCAGCTTGCCTCCATTCAGAAGCGCTCCGTACATCTCCCAGACGGAGAAATCGAAGCAGAACGAGTGAAATAACGTCCACGTGTCGGACGGGCCAAAGTCGAACAGGTTCTTGTCGTTGAACAAAAGGCGCACAACGTTTTTATGCTCGATCAACGTGCCTTTGGGTTTGCCAGTCGTTCCCGATGTGTAGATGACATAAGCCAAGTTACCCGGCCCGGAAATCGGCTCTAGATTCGAAGCGTCCAGCTCACCAGCGGAATCCGCCCCTTTGTCGCCCCAAACGATATCGTCCAATTCAAGGCGCGTTCCTGCGAAGTCGGTCTTCTCATGCAAATGCTTTTGAATCAGCAATAACGGTGCGCCCGAATCCTCAATCATGAAGCGGATGCGTTCCTCCGGGTAGTCGGGATCGACAGGCACGTAGGCTCCGCCCGCTTTGAGAATCGCCATAATGCCGACAACCATATCAAGCGAACGTTCGGCCAGAATCGCTACCAACTGATCCGCTTCGACTCCTGTCTCCCGCAGCTTACGTGCAAGGCGGTTGGATCGCTCGTTCAGTTCGTGGTAGGTCAACTGCCGCTCATTCATGACGGCGGCCACGTTATCCGGGTAAAGCTTCGCCTGCTCTTCGAACAAGCCATGAATCGTCTGCTGACGCGGGTAGTCTGCCTCCGAATCATTAAAACCGCGCACCAGTTCACGGATTTCCTGCTCCGTTAGCATTTCCAGTGAAGCAATATCCCCTTCCGGCGCTGTTGCGATAGTTTCGAGTAGCTTGTCATAATGTCGGGCGAACCGCTCCGCAGTCTCCTGTTTATACAAAGCCGTAGCGTACTCCAACCGGCATTCGAGCTGACCATCCAGCTCCGAAATATCCAGAAGCAGCTCGAACTTGGACGTTCGGTTTTCCAACGGATAAAACGATTGCTCCAGCCCCTCGATTACAATTTGCTCATTCTCCGTATTTTGCAGGGAGAAGAACGTATCAAAGAGCGGATTCCGGCCGGTCGCGCGCGGAATGTGAAGACTTTCCACCAAATCTTCGAACAAATAATTTTGGTGTTCAAAAGCCCCGAGTGTGATTTCCTTCATTTCTTCCAAATACTTAAGGTACGGCTTGGAACGCTCCGGCTGGCTGCGAATGGCAAGCGTGTTGATAAACATACCTACGATTGGCTGCACTTCTTCCTGCGTTCTTCCGGCAATCGGCGTTCCCACGATCAGATCTTCCTGACCCGAATATTTATGCATAAGGATCGAGTAAGCAGACAATAGCACCATGTACAGGGTCGTGCCCGTCCGTGCGGCCAGTTCTTTCAGCTTCTCCGTCCGTTCTTTCCCAATATCAAACTTCACGGTCCGGCCGTCAAAACTTTGCACCGCAGGCCGCGGGAAGTCCGTCGGAAGTTCCAATACAGGCAGCTCGCCCGACAGCTGTTCCAGCCAGTACTCCTTCTGCGGCTGGATCAACTGCCCGTAGGCTTCGGAATGCTGCCAAACAGCATAATCTTTGTATTGAATACGCAACGGAGCCAGCTCCTCACCCCGATACAGGCGGCTGAACTCGTCGAAAAGCAGCGCTGTCGAGATGCCATCCGAGACGATATGGTGCATATCAAACAGCAGAATGTGGCGATCCTCGGCGACTTCGATCAGGCCGATGCGAAGAAGTGGCGGCTTGGTCAGATCAAACGGGTGATAGTATGCTTCCACCACATGGTCCACTTCTCCCTCGCTCGCCTGGAAATAGTCTACAGCAAACTCCACCTCGTCATAGATGCGCTGCACAAGCTCACCTTGAACCTGCTCGATCCCGGTACGCAGCGTCTCATGGCGCTGAATCAACGCCCGGAACGCGTACTCTACGCGCGTGCGGTCCAGCTTGCCTTCGAGAAGAAGCGCCGCCGACATATTGTAGCTACGCTCGGCCGCGTCAAGCTGGCGCAGGACGTACAGACGCTTTTGCTCGGATGAAACCGGATAGTACTCGGCCTCTGCCGCCTTTGTAATCTCATACGTTTCTTGCTGCTTTAAACCGCTAATTCTTTGGGCAAGCTGTTCGATCGTGGTGTAGCGGAAAACGTCCCGCAGCGGAACCTCGACTTGCAGCTCTTTTCGAATCTTGGAAACAAGCGCGGAGGCACGCAAGGAATGACCACCCAGGTCAAAGAAATCGTCTTGGACTCCAACTCGCGCAATACCCAGCACCTGCTGCCAAATAAGAGCAAGTCTTGTTTCCAGCGTTGTGCGAGGAGCCACATACTCACGGCCGGCTTCTATCTCTCCTGTCGGTTCAGGCAGCGCTTTACGGTCAATCTTGCCATTTGGTGTGAGCGGAAGCTGATCAAGAGACACCAGTCGGGCCGGGACCATATGGGCCGGCAGCTCTTGCTTCAATTGGGACTGCAGATCGCTCAGCTGCAAGGAAACATCCCCCGCCACGTAACCGCACAAATACTTTTGCCCCTGTTCATCCGTACGGTCAGTCACCACAGCCTGCTTGACCCCCGGGAAACTGAGCAGGGCCGTTTCAATTTCGCCGAGTTCGATCCGGAACCCGCGAATTTTCACCTGATAGTCGATTCGACCGATGAAGTCAACGTTGCCGTCTTCCAGCCAGCGGGCCAAATCTCCTGTCCGATATAGACGTTCGCCAGGCACAAACGGGCTGTCTGCAAACTTCTCGGTGGTTAGGTCCGAACGGTTCCAATACCCGCGCGCTACCCCGGAGCCGCCGATGACAAGCTCACCCGGAACCCCTACAGGAACCGGTTTTAACCCGGCATCTACAATGTAAAACCGGGCATTCAGCCAGGCTTTGCCGATCGGCACATGACCCAACGATGGCAGCTTGTCCAGCGGCTCATCGTAAAAGCTGCTGTCAATGGCCGCTTCGGTTACGCCGTAACTGTTGATGATGCGGAATTGTCCGCCGAATCTTTCCTGCAGCAATCGGTAATCGGTGACACTGCAAGCATCCGAGCTGGTAATCAGCAACTGCATGGAGCTGACGTCCAGCCCTTCTTCATAAATATGCTGCATGAACGGCAGGATAAGCGCAGGTGTCGATTCAAATACCGTAATGTTTTGCTCCCGAATCCAGCCGTATAAGCGGTTCGGATCAATCCGGTCATCCTTTGGCACAATTACCATCGTGCCTCCGTTATACAGCGTCCGCGCGATGTCTCCAACGAACACGTCAAACGAAAAGCTTGCCAGTTGCAGCAGCCGCACCGGGAACTGATCCAACCGGTACTCACGGCGGTACGCATCCGCCGTATTCATGAGACTACCATGCTCAATCATGACGCCTTTTGGGCGTCCCGTCGTACCCGAGGTGTAAATCACATAAGCCAAGTCTTGCGGGGCACTATCAGCAGATTCAAATTCCACGGCTGAGGTATCCCCGTTATACATCTGTTCATCGTCCATCGCATACACAGCTTGAAGCTTCAGTCGGTCATCGGCCAACCAACCTCCGGCCCACTCCAACAGATGACGCTGCGTAAGCAGCACCGATGCTTCGCTATCGCTGAGCATGTACTCAATCCGCTCCGCCGGATAATCGGGGTCCAGCGGCACATAAGCTCCGCCGGCTTTCCATACGGCGAGCACACCAACCAGCAGTTCCACCGAGCGCTCCGCCCAGATCCCCGTAATCGTCTCCCTTCCCACGCCCTGTTCACGAAGGAGCGCAGCCAGTCGCTCGGCGCGTTCGTTCAATTCGCCGTAAGTCAGCTGTTTGTCCATGTAAACAACTGCCGGGTGATCCGGAATGTCTCGGGCAAACTTTTCGACATACCGATGAAACGCTATTCCCTCGCTCAGTGCTGCCACCGGCGGGTTAAACACGTCCAGAATACGGTGTCTCTCCTCATCGCTTAACAGAGAAATCTCATGCACCCGCAGTTCGGGAGTCTCAAGAAACTGGTCCAGAACGGTTACATACTGCTCCATAATCCGATCAATCTCGGTCGTCTCGAACAGGCCGGTACGATAGGAAGCATGGAGAATGACATGGCCTTCATTCAGCATATGGTCGAAGCGCAGCAGTAGATCGTCCATCTCGTGTCTAGCAAAGTGAGCCTCCAGACGTACCTTGATTTCTTCGTACTCCACGATTTTCAAAGGCAGATATTCCAGAGACGTGCGGAACAGCTCCGAAAGATCGTTGCGGCCGTGTTGTTCACGTAAATCCTGGATCAATTGGTTATAAGGATACTTCTGATGTCGCAGATCCGCCGTATTTTCCTTGGAAACCGTTTGGATCAAGGAAAGCACGGACCCATCTGGATTCAGACTAATCCGCGTAGCCACGGTGCTGACGAACATACCGATCGTTTCTTTTTCCTTCTTGCTGGTGCGATTGGCAAAAACCGTGCCGACCGGAACATCGGTGCTGTCGGTCAGCTTATACAATAAGACGTACATGGCGGACAAAAATAACGTATATAAACTGACCTGATATTGTTCGCTAAAAGCCAGAATGCGGTCATACCGGGAACCATCCAAAGTGATGGAACGTTTATTCGATTCGCTGCCAATCGAGAATGGCGGAACCGATTTAATGCCGCTCGTTTCAGGCAAAGTGTTGTACTTGGTCAGCCAGTATTCCTTGCCTTTTTGATAACGCTGCGATTGCGCATATTCATGTTCAGTTGAAATATAATCCAGATAGGAAGGGGCCTGGTAACTGCTGGAGATGCCTTTGCGCAGTTCCAGGTATTTTTCCATCACCGCATGCAGCAAAGCAGTGACGGACAAACCATCAGCAATGATATGATTTACAGTCAAATTAAGCCATACTTGGCCGTTTGCAATATGGATCATCGTAAATTGATAGAGGTGTTCGTCGAACACACTGGCCGGTTTTTCGGTTACTTCTTTCACCCAAGCATAGAATTGTTCGGTTGTGCCTATTTCGAGGTGGCTTATCCTGGCTTGGACATTCTCCAGCTCTTCGAACCACTGCGTTGGATTTTGCATATCCCCGCTAATGCGGATTCGGAAAGCGTCATAGGTTTTGACAATCTCTGCCGCCGCTTGCTCAAGCAGCTTGGTGTCGATCTCGCCTGTAATCTGATAGGTCGCGGAAAGCATCGTGATGGATGTGCCCGGATTCATAATTTCCATGAACCATATCCGGCGCTGGGCTTGCGTTAATCCATATTGCTTGTTCGTATTCTCTCTCACATCGACACACTCCCGTATTAGAGATTGTTTGTAGATAGGCTTTATACCTGGATATCAGCAGGAAGCCGCCCCGCCGTAAAGCGGGTCTATCCGTACAGCCGAGCGTAATAACCTCCGAGCGCCAGCAGGTCCTGATGGCGGCCCCGTTCGACGACCGTTCCTTGGTTCATGACCGTAATCAAATCTGCATGTTCCACCGTGCTGAGACGATGCGCAATCAGAATGGTGGTGCGCCCCTTCATCAATACGTTCAGAGCTTGCTGTACCCAATGCTGGGATTCGTTATCCAATGCAGAAGTCGCTTCGTCCAGCAGCAGAATCGGGGCGTTTTTGAGAATCGCCCGGGCGATCGCAATTCGTTGCCTTTGTCCGCCTGACAACGACGCTCCTCTCTCTCCCACCGGCGTTTTATACTGTTCAGGAAGTTCCTCAATGAAATGGTGCGCGTACGCCGCTTTGGCCGCTTCAACCACTTCTTCATCCGTTGCATCCGGGTTGCCATAACGGATGTTTTCCTCAATCGTGCCGGTAAACAAAAATGGCTCCTGCGGAACGTATGCAATCTGCCTGCGGATTTCGTCCAGCGTGTAATGGCCGAACGGTTTGCCCTGGAGCAGGATATCACCGCTATCCACAGGATAAAAGCCGAGCAGCAACTTGATCAGTGTACTTTTGCCGCTGCCGCTGGCTCCCACGATCGCAGCGACCTGACCAGGAAACACCTGCATGGACATGTCGACAAGTACCTTTTTATTTGCCTGATAGGAAAATTCCACATCGCGAAACTCCACCGCAGCCTCCGATACAAGCTCGCTACGAGAAGATCCCAGACGCTCCGGTTCCTCTTCCTCGCTTAGTACCTCTTGAATCCGGTGAGCGCCCGCGAGCGAATTTTGGGTCATCGACAGAACCGTCCCCAAGTTCAACAAGGCGTGCGTCAGATTCACTTGCAAAACTGCCAGAGCGGCGACGCTTCCCATTCCCATCAATCCGTAGGCATAAAGAAGACTTCCGATGACGATGATGCCGCAGAACGTGACGTAGCTGATAAAATGGTTCACCGCAGCCTGCATACCGTTCTTCTTCGCCGTTTGCCGAAGCGTTTGCGTCATTTGTTCGTTCAACGCCTCGTACTGGCCGTAAATCGTGCGGATGCGGAACAGCTTCACAATTTGAATGCCGCCCATAAAATCTTTGAATTTTTCAGTCATTTTACCGAGCGTTTGCAAGCCTTGTTCGGACAAAGCGCGGATATCCCGTGCAAATTTCAGGCTGACCAGAGAGGACAGCAGCAGAACGACGAAGGATACGCCGGCAAACCGCCAATCGATCACCACCATGGAGACAATGGAGCCGATGCAAAAGACAACTTGAAGCAACAAAACGAAGTAAACCTGCGAGAATGTAAACTCAACGGTCGTTACGTCGTTGTTCACCCGCGACAGCAAGTCACCATGGTGCGTCTGCTCCAGGAATCTCGGCCGCACCCGGCACAGCTTGTCATAAAGACGTTTGCGGATATTCAGCACAGTCAGCTCGACACTGCGCTGGTATAAGTAAATGAACCAGGGAGAAATTATATTTTCCAGAAACAGGGCCGCGCCCAAAATAATAAAAGCTTCCACCATCAGGGACGTATCTCGGGACACGGCGAAATCAACCAAGTTATGTACGACCAAGCTGAAGGCGATCAGAAACAATGTCTGGGTGAGCGCCGTTACAGCAAGGCCAATCGCGTACTGGGTTCTGCGCTTGCGGTTCATAAACGTCAGCAAGTAACCGAGTTCTTTCACTTGCGAGAGCCTTCCGCCCTTTTTCATGTGTACGACACCTCCCTGCGTTCGGCAGACTCGGTAAATTCCTGGTAGTACGACTGGGCGTACATTCCCTTCCTCTCGAGCAATTGTTCATGAGTGCCCTTTTCGATAATATTTCCTTGTTCCATAACCCAGATTTCATCGGCGTTTTGTACCGTAGAAAGCCGGTGGGCAATAACCATGGTCGTTCTCTGCTTCATCAATACGCCCAGCGCTTCCTGAACCGCGCTTTCCGACTCCGGATCAAGAGCCGATGTGGGCTCGTCCAGCAGCAGTACGGGAGCATCCTTCAGAAAAGCCCGGGCCATTGCAATGCGCTGTCGTTGCCCACCGGACAAAAAGCCGCCGCGCTCTCCGACATACGTCTGGTAGCCAGCCTCAAGCTGCATAATGAAAGAATGAGCCTGAGCGGCTTTGGCGGCTTCAATAATCTCGTCCATCGACGCTTCTTCCCGCCCGTAGCCGATATTTTCGGCGATCGTACCGCTAAACAAATATGAATCTTGGGTTACCACGGAAAAATGCGACCGAAGCTGCTCTGGATTAGAGCCGTGGATCAGGCTTCCGAACACGCGGATCTCGCCCTGATCCTCCGGAAGTGGATAAAAGCCGCATACCAGCTTAAACACCGTGCTCTTCCCTCCGCCGCTCGCTCCGACAAGTGCAATCGTCTTGCCTTCCGGCACCGAGAAACTAACATTCCGCAGAATCGGAGAACTCTCTTCATACCCGAAGGTTACGTTCTGAAAATGGATGGGAGCGGCGCTCGCTTTTGGAAGCAAACGGCCATTCTCCGTTTCGGTCGGCTGCTCGACGATTTCGGAGACCCTTCTCAGGGCACCGGTCATTTCGAACGTGCGCGTGATGAGCTCGGGAATATGCTCCAGCGGCTCCAGACACAGATTAAGCAAGTACAGGAAGGCGATTAGTTCTCCCGCGCCTAGCTGCCCGTTGTAGATCAAATAGCTACCGTAACTGACGGCGAAAATGATCGGGCTGATCATCAGCGTAGAAAGCAGCGGGTTAACCCAGGCTTCCCGCTTTTTCACGGCCAGCTTTTTTTGAGCCGTCAGTTGCAGCAACACTTGGTAGGAGCGAGATAACATACCGGATAGCAGATAGCTTTTTACAATAGGCATCCCCCCAAGCGTATCCTGGAGGTTGATGTTCATTCGGCCCATGTTTGCCTGGGCTTCCTCCGTCAACTGTTCCAACTGCTTGCCGATCCATTGGGAAACCAGCAGTGCTACGGGAAATAACAACAGGCTGTACAGCATCAGCTCCCATTGGAGATACATCAAATAAGAGAAACAGCCGATAAATAATAGCGGATGATAAAACCACTGGGCGAGGTCCCGAATCATAAATTGCTGGATGAGCTGCAGATCGTTGTTGATCCGCGACAACACGTCGCCGGAGTGCTGCTTTTCCAAATAGGGGACCGGGAGTTTGCCGATATGACGCATGACATGGTTGCGGATATCCTGCACCGCAGAGGCACTGCTTCGCTCCACACCAAAGCTCATGAAAAACTTCGCCGGCACACCGATCAAGATGACCACAAAGACCGTGTACACGATCTGCAGAACGATTGGCCCCGCCCCATTCTCGGCTTGTGTGGTCAGCTGCTCGACCAAACGCCCCGTCCATATCTCAATAACCGCGGCGGCAATTGCGGACAGGATACCGACGACCATCCAGCCTTTGTGATGGCTCACATAGGACATCAGCCAGCGGAATGCTTTCCAGGTGGCATAAGCGGTTCGGCGCTTGGAAGGCGCCGCTGTGCCTTGTTCTTGAACAGACGTCTGCCGATCAGCTCCCATGCAGGACACCGGCCTCCGCTTCGATTTGCCGCTTGATTTGCACTAAGATGTCACGGATGACAACAGCCGTTTCGTCCACGCGCGCGAGTTCCAGTAATTCCTCGTGTGCCCCTTCCAGCCGGTAATCGGCGTAAGCTTGCGTCGTTGCCCTCTGCCAAGACGGCAATTGGTGCTCCAAGCGGAACGCTTCACTGTCCTTCGCAATCAGTTCGTAAATCCGGGCAGTTATCGTGCCTGAATTAATAAGCTGCGCTTCGTATGTCAAGGTGGCTTTGATCTTCCGATGAACACGCTCCCGCACGAGCGGATTGCTCATTAATTCCTTCTCTTCTTCGTCGAAATCCGCAAGCATTTCTTCAAGCTCTTTCTCAGACGTTTCATAAGGTGTGAGTGTGTCCTTAATCCACGAGTCCACCATGAGCACGTCCGTTACGGAATACCCTCTTCTTTCCATCATTTTGGCTACCTCGAACGTCAGGTTGCCTCCGAAGCAGTAACCGAGCAGCACGTAAGGTCCTTCCGGCTGGATGCGAACAATCTCATCCACATAACGGTTCAGCATGGCCTCGTAATCGATGACATCGTCTATAAAATCAATGCCGTAAAGCACGACTCGGCCGTCTAGCCTGCTTGCAAGCTCTCGGTAACCGATGCCGAAGCCGCTGCCTGGAGGGAAGCAGAACACGTTCAGATCCCCTGTTTTATTCAGCTTAATGAAGGAATCTCCCCCCTTATCCAGGCCCAGATCCTCCTCTCCAAAAGCCATGGCTTCAACGGTTACACTATGGAATTGGCGATTCAGCGGTATCTCGATGCCCGTTTCATCGTAAACGGCTTGAACGAGCCTCATCAGACTTAAGGAATTGCCGCCCAGCTCAAAAAAGTTATCCTTTACGCCGACCTGTGGAATGCCAAGTGTATCCTGCCAGACACGGGCGATCTTCATCTCGAGCAGTGTTCTCGGCGCAACATATTCCACTCCTACAGCCGCAGCTTCCTCCGGTAGCGGCAGCGCTTTGCGGTCGATTTTTCCGTTCGCGGTCAGCGGCATCTGCGAAAGCTGCACAAGATGCGCAGGAATCATATATCCCGGAAGCTGCTGGGCGAGCTGCTCCTTGAGTTCATTCGCCGCCAGCTTTGTTTCCGCAACGTAATAAGCAACAAGTTGCTTATGGCCGTTTGCGTCGTCCCGGGCGAGTACCACCGCTTCTTCCACGCCCTGTGCGTTCAGAAGCTGCGTCTCGATTTCGTCCAGCTCGATCCGGTACCCGCGAACTTTGACCTGGTGGTCGATCCGGCCCAGGTATTCGATGTTGCCATCCGGCAGCCAAGTCGCCAAGTCGCCTGAGCGATACAGTTTTTCCCCATCCGCAAACGGGGAATCAACGAACTTCTCCGCCGTCAAATCCGGACGGTTCAGGTATCCTCTCGCAAGCCCTTCCCCGGCCACGTACATTTCGCCCGCTACGCCAATCGGCACAGGGCGGCGGTTTTCATCCAGGACATAAACCCTCAGTGTTGGGATTGGCTTGCCGATATTGCTCTTCGCCGCCTCCATTTCGACCCACGTAATTTCCTTATACGTCACGTGAACCGTCGTTTCGGTAATTCCGTACATATTGATCAGCTTTGTCTCCGGGTACTTCGTCTTGAAGCCCTTGAGCAAAAGCGGACTGAGCGCTTCGCCTCCGAAAATGACGTTGCGAATCCGCAGATCGTATGGATGATCCGCCAAGACCTTACGCAGCAGCTGGTAGAAGTACGTTGGCGTTTGGTTCAAAATCGTGACCTGTTCGCGGCCCAGCAGCGCCAGAAACTCGGCCGGATTTTTCGCCGTAAGCGGCGGTACGATAACCAGCTTTCCTCCATTTAGAAGCGCTCCGTACATCTCCCAGACGGAAAAATCGAAGCAAAACGAATGGAATAACGTCCACGTGTCGGACGGCCCAAAGTCGAACAGGTTCTTGTCGTTGAACAAAAGGCGCACAACGTTTTTATGCACGATCAACGTGCCTTTTGGTCTGCCAGTCGTTCCCGACGTGTAGATGACATATGCCAGGTTGCCTGACCCGGAAATTGGCTCCAGATTCGAAGCGTCCAGCGCACCTTCCGAGTTCGCCCCACTGTCTCCCCAAACGAAATCATCTATTTCAAGGCGCGTTCCTGCGAAGTCGGTCTTCTCATGCAAATGCTTTTGAATCAGCAATAACGGTGCACCCGAATCTTCGATCATAAAGCGGATGCGCTCCTCCGGGTAGTCGGGATCTACAGGCACGTAGGCTCCGCCCGCTTTGAGAATCCCCAGTATGCCGACAACCATATCGAGTGAGCGTTCGGCCAGAATCGCTACCAGCTGGTCCGCTTCGACTCCCGTCTCCCTCAGCTGGCGCGCAAGACGGTTGGATCGCTCGTTCAGCTCGCGGTAGGTCAACTGCCGTTCGTGCATGACAACGGCCACGTTGTCCGGGTAAAGCTCCGCCTGTTCTTCAAACAAACCGTGAATCGTTTTCCCCCGCTCGAACCCGGTTTCGGTATCATTAAATCGATTCAGCAACGTCTCCCTCTCGTCCGGGGAAAGTACATCGGCTTGTCCAAGCTCCAGATCCGGCTGAAATACAAGCACGGACAGAAGCCGAACAAGGTGGTCGGCCGCCTGTTCCACAAATGCCTGCTCGTATCGATTCCCGTCAAAGCTTATTTCCAGCTCGATAGAGTCGTTTTGGCGGTCGAATCGAAAAACCGTATCGGCTGCCACCCGGTTAACCAGCGGTTCAGGATGAATCGGGGCGAAGGATGCAACGGTGTTGACGACCGGAAGACCTTCCCCTGTATAGTCCAGATGGAGCGGCTCCACCATTTTCCGAAAAGGCAGATGCTGATGCTCCAGCGCCTCGCCGATAGAAGCTTTGATGCCCCCGAGCAGCGTTTTCAGCGTGGTCTGGCTGCTTACGGACGTTTTGATCACCAGGATGTCATGCGGAGGCTGAGTCACGTCCGGGTCCGCGCTATAAGAAGGCATGCCGACCAGTACTTGATCCTGCCCGGTATATTTGAACAGCAGGCTTTTTACTCCTGCCAAAACAATCATGTACAAAGCCAGATCCGAACCATTGGCGAGGCGAATAATTCTCTCCGAGAGCTCACTCGGCAGGGTACGGTGAAGCAAAGCCGGCTCTGCCGCAGCTTCGCCGCCCGCAGATAATTTGGAGGATTGACTATAGGGAAGGAAGCTCAGGCTGTCTTCGTCGTCAAACTTGCTGCTCCAGTACCGTTCTTCCTTTTCAAATAAAGATTTCATTCGTACCTCCCCTAAAAATGAAGTGACCGCATGCCCCGGCGCAGGTCCGATAAAACTTGCTTTCGGCCTGCGCGTTTACGGGCTTGATTTACGGACTTGCAAGTTGTTCGACGTCTTCCTGGGATGCGCACCACTTTCGCTTGACGGCGGAGCGCGCTTGTAATATTAAAACGCGAATTCGATCGTATCGACGGCACTCTTTGCGCCTGCCGCCGGTTTATGACATTCAATCCGGCTTAGCTCAAGTTGTGGATTTTCCGCAATTTGAGAAAGTACCCGCAGGTAATCCTCGGTTAAGGTGCGGATCATCGTTTCTTTGAACAGTTTGGTGGCGTAGAAAAAGCCCCCGCTCAGCGCCCCTTCGTTTTCATACATAAACAGCGTCAGATCAAACTTCGCTTCTTCCAGTTGGTCAAGCTCGTAATTCTTCAGGCTGACCCCTTCCAGTTCGGCGTCTCGTTCTTCGATATTTTGCAAGTCGAAAACGGCATCAAACAGTGGGAAGCGGCCAGGCTCCCGCTTCACATTCAAACGCTCCACGAGCTCCTCGAATGGATAATCCTGATTCTCAAAAGCTCCCAAAGCCGTTTCCTTGACTTCATCAAGGTAGGACAAGAACGTTTTTTCGCCTGACGGACGATTTCGGAGCGCCAGTGTATTAACAAACATGCCGATGACCGGCTCCAAATCGGCGTTAGTTCTTCCCGCCACCGGGGTGCCCACGATTAAGTCTTCCTGCCCGCTGTACTTGGACAGCATCACGGTATATGCCGCAAGCAGTACCATGTACAGCGTGCTTCCACGCTCGGCCGCCAATTCACGCAGCCGCGCAGAGAGAGAAGCATCGACATCGAACTCCAGATGCGCGCCTTCGTAGTTGCGAACTGTAGAACGTTCGTAGTCCATCGGCAGATCCCCCGTTGGCAGCTCGCCTTCAAAGGTTTGCAGCCAGTACACTTCCTGCTGCCCGATCCGCTCTCGGTGAACCTCCGACTGCTGCCAAACGGCATAATCCTTATATTGAATGCGTAGTGGCGGCAGTTCTTCCCCGGCATAGAAACGCGAGAATTCATCCATCACAATCGCCATCGATACGCCGTCCGACACAATATGATGCATATCGAAAAGGAGAATATATCGGTTCGGCTCCAGTTCGATGACTCCGGCGCGCAGCAGCGGCGGCTTGCCGAGATCAAACGGACGAACGAAGTTGCGGACGATCTGCTCAACTTGAGCTGCATCCTCTGTATCCGCTTGATGATGCTCAATAGCAAAATCGACCTGCGGGTAAATCCGCTGAACCGCTTCGCCTTTCACCATTTCAAAACCGGTGCGCAGCGATTCATGCCGTGTTATCAGTTTCCGCAATGCGGCTTCCAACCGGTCTAAATCAAACTTGCCTTCCACCTGTACCAGTTCCGGCATGTTGTAAAGTTGATCCGCTCCATCCAGCGTGTGCTGAATAAACAGCCGTTTCTGCGCGGAGGACAGAGGGTAGTACTCTCTCTCTTCCGCTTGAGGGATGGCCTCATGCTCCCGCCGTTCCATCCGGGCGATCGCCTCGGCCATCGCCGAAATCGTCGAGTGACGGAATACGTCACGCAGCGGGAGGTTGACGTTTAATTCCTTAAATACCTTGCCTGCCAGCGTTGTCGCTCGCAGGGAGTGACCGCCGATGTCGAAGAAGTTGTCGTACACGCCAATCTCCTTCGCAAGCCCCAGCACCTCCTGCCAAATCACCGCCAGCTTCGTTTCCAGCTCATTGCGTGGTGCGACGTACTGCGTTCCGCTTCCCGCTTCTCCTTCCGGCGCTGGCAGCGCCTTCCGGTCTATTTTGCTGTTCGGTGTCAGCGGCAGACGCTCCAGCTCCACGAAGTACGACGGGATCATGTAACCCGGTAACTCCTGTGCCAGCGCATTGCGCAGATCGTTCACCAACAGCTCCGCACCGGTCTCCAGCGTGTAATATGCACACAGCGCCTTCTGACCGTTCGCATCACTTCGAACCAGCACCACCGCTTCGCGCACACCTTCCACCCGCAGCAGCTGCGACTCGATCTCACCCGTCTCGATCCGGTAACCCCGGATTTTTGCCTGGTTATCGATCCGCCCGATGAAGTCCATGTTGCCGTCTTCCATCCACCGCGCCAAGTCTCCCGTGCGATACAACCGCTCACCCGTGGTGAAAGGGCTGTCTACAAACTTCTCTTCCGTCAGCTCTGGACGGTTCAAGTACCCGCGCGCCACGCCGACTCCGCCGATAACCAGTTCACCCAGCACGCCGACTGGCACCGGGTTCAGATGTGCATCCACGATGTAGAATTTCGCATTCAGCCACGCTTTGCCAATCGGCACATGGCCTGTCTGCGGCAGTTTCGCCAACTGCTCGTCATAAAAGCTGGAGTCGATCGCAGCTTCCGTCACACCGTAGGCGTTAATAACGCGGAACGACGAGCCGAACCGTTCCTGTAAGGTACGGTAATCCGCCACACTGCAACTGTCCGAGCTTGTGATCAACAGCTCCATCCCGCTTATATCCAGCCCCTGTTCGTGCACATATTCCATAAACGGTACGATCAGTGCCGGCGTCGATTCAAAGATGGTGATCCGCTCCCGCTCCATCCAGTGGTGCAGACGAGACGGATCAATCCGGTCCTCCTTAGGCACAATCACCATCGTGCCTCCGTTATACAGCGTCCGCGCGATATCACCCACGAATACGTCAAACGAGAAGCTGGCGAGCTGCAACAGCCTTACCGGGAACTGATCCAATCGATATTCCCGTCGGTAACCCGCTGCCGTGTTCACCAGACTACGATGCTCGATCATTACACCCTTCGGCTTACCCGTCGTACCTGACGTGTAGATCACGTAGGCCAAATCCTCTGGACGAGCTTCATGGAAGCTGTCCAAGCCAGCAACCTTCAGATGACTCGGATCATCGCTGTTCACAGCACCCGTCAGCTCGCCGGAGGAGCCTTGTCCGAAGTCCATTGGTGCATTCGCTCGGTCTTCGCTGTATGACGTTTCGTCATCGAGATACAGTACCGTCTCCAGTGCTAGTTCCTCTTCGCCGAGCCAGGATTCGGCACGCTCTCGCAGCGGCGTTTGTGTCAGCAGTACCTTCGCTCCGCTGTCTTCGAGCATAAACCGCACCCGGTCCGCCGGATAATCCGGGTCGAGCGGTACATAGGCCCCTCCCGCTTTCCAGACGGCCAGTACGGCCACCAGCAAGTCCACCGAACGCTCGGCGAGAATGCCGACGATTGACTCCCGGCCGATACCGCTTGTGCGCAGCGCAGCCGCCAAGCGGTTCGCCCGCTCGTTCAGCTCCGTATACGTTAAGCGATCGTTCTCGTACACGACGGCTTCCGCTTCCGGTGTGCGTTCCGCCTGTTCCTCGAACAGCTGGTGGAACGCCGCCACAGGAGCCGGTTCTAGCTGCGCTGGATTAAACGCACCGAGAACTTGTTCTTTTTCCTCTGCAGTCAGCAAGTTCAGCTCGGCAATCTTCGCATCGGGACGGTTTACAATTGTCACGAGCAGCTGCTCATAATGTTTTGCCAGCCGTTCAATCGTCTCCCTTTTGTAAAGAGCCGTCGCATATTCAAAGCTGTAATCCAACCCGCCGTTCTCCTCGCCCACATCCAAGCTGATATCAAACTTCGCAGTATCCAGTACGCTCGGATAAGGAATCAGGCGAAGCCCTTCCAGCTCAAATTGTTCGTTCTCCGTATTTTGCATCGTAAACATCGTATCAAAGAGCGGATTACGGCTTAAATCACGGGTGACTTGCACCTTGTCCACCAATTGTTCAAACGGATAGTTCTGATGCTCAAAGGCATGCAGAGTTGTTTCTTTGACTTCGTTCAGATATGACAGGAATGTTTTTTCCGAAGACGGATAACTGCGAATCGCCAGCGTGTTTAGGAAAATCCCGATCAACGGCTGCACATCTCCATGATTCCTTCCGGCAATTGGCGTACCAACGATCACGTCTTCCTGACCTGAATATTTGTGCAAAAGCACGTTATACGCCGCAAGCAGCACCATAAACAGCGTCGTGCCCGTTTCCGAAGCCAGCCGTTTCAGGCCGTCGGTTTTTGAAGCGTCGAAGAAAAACTCCATCGTTTGGCCCTCATAGCTCTGTACAGCCGGACGTGGATAGTCGGTCGGCATTTCCAGCACTGGAAGCTCGCCCTGGAACATGTCCAGCCAATACGCCCCCTGATGCTGAAGCCGTTCCTGCTGCTCCTGCGAATGCTGCCAAACGGTGTAGTCTTTGTACTGAATGCGCAGCGGCTCCAATTGCTCTCCACCATACAAGCGCACGAATTCTTCAACAAAGATTTCCATTGAAACGCCGTCAGAAATAATATGATGCATGTCGTACATCAAAATATGGCGTTCCGGAGCCAGCTCAACAAGGCCTACCCTCAGCAGCGGTGGCTTAGCCAAGTCAAACGGACGGACGAAACCGTGAACCACCGCTTCGACCTCTTGCTCATCCGCTTGATAGAACTCCACCGCAAAATTCACATCCTGGTAAACTCGCTGTGATGCTTCGCCATCCATCATTTCGAACCCTGTGCGCAACATTTCATGCCGCGCCACGAGCTTGCGGAACGTTTCTTCGAACCTTGCCCGGTCCAAAGCACCCTCCAGCAGCATCGCTTCCGGCATGTTGTAACTAAGCTCCGCACCTTCCAGCTGGTTCAGGATAAAGAGACGTTTTTGAGCAAAAGATTGCGGGTACACCTCTCGGTCATCCGCCACCGGAATGGCAACGAATGTCTGCTCATCCAGCTGGTAAATGACGGACGCCATGCTCTCGATCGTGGAATGGCGGAACACGTCGCGCAGCGGCAGATCCACGTTCAACTCCTTATGAATCTTGCTGACCAACGTTGTCGCGCGCAGGGAGTGGCCACCGATGTCGAAGAAGTTGTCGTGAACACCAATCTCCTTCGTAAGCCCCAGCACTTCCTGCCAAATCACCGCCAGCTTCATTTCCAGCTCATTGCGTGGTGCGACGTACTGCGTTCCACTTCCCGCTTCTCCTTCCGGCGCTGGCAGCGCCTTCCGGTCTATTTTGCCGTTCGGTGTCAGCGGCAGACGCTCCAGCTCCACGAAGTACGACGGGATCATGTAACCCGGCAACTCCTGTGCCAGCGCATTGCGCAGATCGTTCACCAACAGCTCCGCACCGGTCTCCGGCGTGTAATAAGCACATAGCGCCTTCTGCCCGTTCGCATCACTTTGAACCAGCACCACCGCTTCGCGTACACCTTCCACCCGCAGCAGCTGCGACTCGATCTCACCCGTCTCGATCCGGTAGCCCCGGATTTTTGCCTGGTTGTCAATCCGCCCGATGAAGTCCACGTTGCCGTCTTCCATCCACCGTGCCAAGTCTCCCGTGCGATACAACCGCTCACCCTCGGTGAAAGGACTGTCTACAAACTTCTCTTCCGTCAGCTCTGGACGGTTCAAGTACCCACGTGCTACCCCAACGCCGCCGATGACCAGCTCGCCCAGCACCCCGACAGGCACCGGGTTCAGGTACGCATCCAAGATGTAAAACTTCGTATTCAGCCACGCTTTGCCGATTGGCACATGACCTGTCTGCGGCAGTTTCGCCAACTCCTCGTCATAAAAGCTGGAGTCGATCGCAGCTTCCGTCACACCGTAGGCGTTAATAACGCGGAACGACGAGCCGAACCGTTCCTGTAAGGTACGGTAATCCGCCACACTGCAACTGTCCGAGCTTGTGATCAACAGCTCCATACCCCTTAATTCCAACCCCTGCTCATGCACGTACTCCATGAACGGTACGATCAGTGCTGGTGTTGATTCAAAGATCGACACTTGCTCCCGCTCTATCCAGTAGTGCAGACGAGACGGATCAATCCGATCGTCCTTCGGTACAATGACCATGGTGCCTCCGTTATACAACGTGCGAGCGATATCGCCCACGAACACGTCAAATGAGAAGCTCGCGAGTTGCAGCAGCCGCAAAGGGAACTGATCCAACCGGTATTCCCGCCGGTAGCCCGCCGCCGTGTTCACCAAGCTGCGGTGCTCGATCATTACACCCTTCGGCTTGCCTGTCGTCCCCGACGTGTAGATCACATAGGCCAAATCCTCTGGACGAGCTTCATGGAAGCTGTCCATGCCCACAACCTTCGAATGGCTCTCATCTCTACCGTTCACAGCCCCCGTTAGCTTGCCGGCGACTGGATCGGAAACCATGCTGGAGCTAAGCGTTGCATTCTCCCGGTCTTCGCTGTACGACGTTTCTTCGTCGAGATACAGCACCGTCGCCAGTGCCAGTTCCTCTTCGCTGAGCCAGGCTTCAGCACGCTCTCGCAGCGGTGTTTGCGTCAGTAGCACCTTCGCTCCGCTGTCTTCAAGCATGAACCGCACACGGTCCACTGGATAATCCGGATCAAGCGGCACATATGCCCCGCCTGCTTTCCAGACGGCCATCATGGCCACCAGCAGGTCCACCGAACGCTCGGCGAGAATGCCAACAATCTCCTCCCGGCCAATGCCGCTTCCGCGCAGCGTAGCCGCCAAGCGATTCGCCCGCTCGTTCAGCTCCGCGTACGTTAGGCGGTTATTTTCATACACTACGGCCTCCGCTTCCGGCGTGCGTTCTGCCTGTTTCTCAAACAGCCGGTGGAACGCGGCCACAGGAGCCACTTCCGATTGCGCCGGGTGGAACTCGCCGAGAATTTTCTCTTTTTCATCTGCCGTCAACAAGTTCAGCTCAGCGATCTTTGCATTCGGACAGCTTACGATCGCCGCAAGCAAATGTCCAAAATGAATCGACAGCTGCCGGATCGTGCTTTCTTTATAAAGAGCCGTTGCGAATTCAAAGTTGCACTCCAGCCCGCCATTTTCTTCCGTAACATCCACACTCAGATCGAACTTGGCCATACCATATTCGCTAGGGTACGGGGACAATTTCAGCCCTTCCAGCTCAAACTCTGACTCCTCCAGGTTTTGCAGGGAGAACATCGTGTCAAACAGCGGGTTGCGGCTCAAATCCCGGCTAACCTGCACTTTATCGACGAGTTCTTCGAACGGATAATTCTGATGCTCATAAGCGCCTAAGGTCGTTTCTTTCACTTCTTCCAAATACGACAGGAAGGTCTTCTCCGAAGCTGGATAATTGCGGATCGCCAGCGTGTTGACGAACATTCCAATCAAAGGCTGCATGTCGCCGTGCGTTCTGCCCGCAATTGACGTGCCAACGATCAAATCATCCTGACCTGTGTATTTATGCAAAAGCACGGTATATGCGGCAAGCAACACCATATATAGCGTCGTTCCTCTTTGAGCGGCCAGCTGCTTCAAGCCTTCGTTCGTTGCCTCATCCACGAAGGACGTCAGCGTATGTCCCTCATAGCTCTGTACAGCAGGACGCGGATAGTCCGTTGGCATTTCCAGAACCGGCAGCTCGCCCCGGTAACGGTCCAGCCAGTAAGCTTCCTCGCGTTTCAATTGCACTTTTTGCTCGTCCGATTGCTGCCATACCGCATAGTCCTTGTACTGAATGTGCAAAGGCTCTAATGACTCACCCCCATACAGACGAACGAGTTCCTCAACAAACACGTCCATCGAAACCCCGTCGGAGATGATATGGTGCATGTCAAACATCAGTAAATAACGATCGGCTGCCAGCTCTACGAGCTCGGCACGCAGCAACGGTGGCTTCGCCAAGTCGAAAGGTCGGATAAAAGCCTGCACGACTGCAGACGCTTCTTCCTCGTTCGCATGACGGCACTCGACGGCAAAATTAACGCTCTCGTAAATACGCTGTACCGCTTCGCCTTGTACGATCTCAAATCCGGTTCGCAGCGTTTCATGACGTTTGATCAGTCCGCGGAAAGCTTTCTCCAGCAGGCTATGGTCAATCGATCCTTCGAGCAGCAGCACACCCGGCATGTTGTAGCTCTGATCGGCTCCTTCCAGCTGATTCAGGATAAACAGCCGCTTCTGAGCTGAGGAAAGTGGGTAATACGCTCTTTCATCTGCCAGCGGAATCGACGAGAACAACTGCTCTTCAATCCGGGAGAGGGCGAGAGCCATCTCTTCGATCGTTGAGTAGCGGAATACGTCGCGGAGAGGCAACTCGACGTTCAACTCCTGATGCACCTTGCTCACCAGTGTCGTTGCCCGCAGGGAATGGCCGCCCAAGTCAAAGAAGTTGTCATGAACTCCGATGTGCTCCAATCCAAGCACGCTTTTCCATATTTCAGCCAAGCTGGCTTCCAACGGAGTCCGAGGCGGAGTACGTCCTTCGCCCGGCTGCAGGCTCTCCTCAGGTGCCGGGAGGGAGCGGCGGTCGACCTTGCCGTTCGTTGTCAGCGGGAGCCGCTCCAACTGGATCATGTAAGCCGGGATCATATAGGCCGGCAGTTCCTGGGAAAGCACGCTCTTCAGCTCAGCCGCCGGAAGATCACGGTCCGCCTCATAATAGGCGCAAAGCTGCTTCTCTCCGGAGGTGTTTTCCCGCGCGAATACCGTCGTTTTCCGAATTCCCTCCACTTTCTGAAGCTGAGCTTCGATCTCGCCCAGCTCAATACGGAAGCCGCGGACTTTCACTTGGTCATCTGTCCGCCCCACGTATTCAATCGTGCCGTCCGGTAGCCATTTCGCCAAATCCCCTGTCCGGTACATGCGCTCTCCCTGCACAAACGGATGGTCCACAAATTTCTCCGCCGTCAGCTCCGGCCGGTTATTGTAGCCCCCTACCAAGCCTTCTCCGCCGACGCAAAGCTCCCCGGCCACGCCGATCGGCAGAAGTTTATTCTGGCTGTCGACGATATACACCGTCGTATTGCTGATCGGCCGTCCGATGGGTACGGTAACCGCGGACTCATCGACAAAGTCGACTGGAAGATACGTGGTATAAACCGTGCTTTCCGATGGGCCGTACAGGTGGTTGAGCCTGCCCGGTCCGATATGAGCGAGTGCTTTACGCACATGGCCGACCGATACGCGCTCTCCTCCGAACAAAATCGCCCGGACATCCCGCAGGCAGTCGACGTTCACATCCACAAGGACGTTGAAGAAAGCCGTCGTAATCAGCATGACCGAGATTCGCTCACGCTGGATGAGATCCGCCAGCTGGCCGATTTCCAGCAAAGTCTCGTGGGGAACCAGCACCAGCCGTGCCCCGTTGGTCAAAGCGCCGAAAATATCAAAAATCGCTCCGTCGAACGAATAGCTCGAAAGCTGGAGGACATGGTCCCGCTCAGTGATGTCGATATAATTCGTATTGCGCACGATCCGCACGATATTGCGGTGTGAAACAAGGTTGCCTTTTGGCTTGCCCGTCGTGCCTGACGTATAGATGATGCAAGCCAGATCTGTCGCTTCGTTACCCGGATTTAGATTTGTGCGGTCCTCGTGATAGAAGGACTCGTCATCCAGTAAAATCACGGAGTCCGAACCCGCCAGGCGCTCGCGCAATCGGCTTTGCGTCAGCATAACCTGCGCACCCGAATCCTCGATCAAGAAACGGATACGCTCCTCGGGATATTCCGGGTCAATCGGTACGTAAGCCGAACCGGCTTTGTGTGCCGCCAGCATACCCACCACCATTTCGATGGAACGCTCAGCCATAATGGCGACCAAACGACCTTTGGATATCCCGTGGCTACGCAAGGTACGAGCAAGGCGGTTAACGCGTTCGTTCAGCTCGCGGTAGGTCAGCTCTTGCCCATTCAAGGAGATGGCAGCTGCATCCGGGATGCGCTCCGCCTGCTCTTCGAACAATTGAATGAGCGTTTTCCCGCGCGGAAATTCCGTGGTGGTGTCATTAAAACTTCCGAGAAGGTCAGCCTTTTCCGCCTCCGTCACAAGTTCCAGCTCGCCCACGGTAATTTCCGGGTTATCCGCCACCTGTTCCAGCAAATGAACGAGATGCCCCTTAAGCCGCTCAATACTATCTTTATCAAACACTTCGGCGTTAAAGTCGAACCGAATTTCAATCTCGTCTCCCGGCACCACGGTGACGTTGAAGTTATAGTTTGTCTGCTCCTCCATCTGAACATCAGCGATCGTCAGGTCGCCGTGCTGCTGGTCCCCCGCCTGCTCCATCTGCTCGTCCACCGGATAGTTCTCAAAAGCGATGATGTGGTTGATCAGGTTCTGCTTTTGCACGCTGCGGGCCTGAATTTCATACAGCGGATAGTAATCATAACGCCCGGACTCCAGCGCCCGCTCTTGAAGCTTCGCCATCAGGTCGGCGAACACGGTGTCCGCTTCGCTCGTAACCCGGACTGGCACCGTATTGATGAACAGCCCGATCATGGACTCAATGCCCGGGATTTCCGCCGGTCTTCCGGCCACGACGCTGCCGAATACGGCATCGTTTGTTCCGTTATATTTTTGCAGCATCACGCCCCAAATAGCTTGCAACAGTGTATTGACCGTAACCAGGCGCTGTTTCGCCACACGGTCCATCCGCTCGCTCAAGTCCTTGCCCAGCTCGGCGGTGACGTGATCAGCCGTAAATCTGCCGTTGGGCGCCAGTTCCTTTTGTCCCGGGAGTACGGTTTGCCCTTCATAACCTGCCAGGAATCCCATCCAATAGGCTAATGCCGCCTGATCGTCCTGTTTCTCCAACCATTCGATATAGGCGCCATAATCCGATCCCTTATCTCCCGCTGACTGCTCGCCGGATGCCAAGGCCGAGTATGCCTCAAACAGCTCCTGCATCAGCTGAGCCAGGCACCAGCCGTCCATCAAAATATGTTGGAAACTCCACAGTACATGATAGCTTTGCTCTTCGGTGCGCAGGATCGTGAACCGAACGAGCGCGTCATGTTCCATGTCGAAGCCGCGAAGCTTGTCCTCCTCGGCCTTTTTATCCAAGTAAGCTTGTTTCTCGTCCACCTGCAAATGAAGCAGCTCTTCATATTCAAAACCGACCGGCTTGTCGCGGTATATGATTTGCAACGGCTCGCCCGCCGGTCCTTTCACAAAATTCGCCCGCAGCACCAGATGACGTTTCGCAAGTTCCATCCAACTCCTCTCAAAAAGCTGGACGTCGAGCGCTCCCCGCATCGTAAACCGCGTCTGCTCAAAGTAAGCTGCCGTTTGCCGGTCAAGCGCGCTGTGGAACCACATGCCCTTCTGCATCGGCGTAAGCGAGTAAATATTTTCGATTTCCCCAAGATGGCCGGAGCGCTGGGGGATTTGCTCCAATTGGGCAATGGTCAATCCTTTAAATTGCACGTCGCTCGGCGTCAATTCAGTGTTTTCTTTACCTGCACAGTGGATAATGATGTCTCGGAGACTTTGCTCAAGCCCCTGAGCGAAGGCTTCCATCGTTTCCTTGCGATACTGCTTCCGGCTGTAGCTGAGATCGAGCGATAAAGCGCCGTCCAGCACCATGCCGTTGATATCCAGCACAAAGCTACGGGCCTGCCGGTCGCTAGCCGGGCTGCCGCTGGAATAAGAAGATATGCCGATCTCGTCCTGGTTGACATCATCGTCGAACTGACCGAGGTAGTTAAAGTTAATTTCCGGCTCTGCGCCCCAAACCAAGCCATCCTCCGATTTGGAGAGATAGCGGCATACCCCGTACCCAAGCCCCTTGTTCGGAATGCGGCGCAAGTTTTCCTTGACCTGTTTAATCTGATAGGCCAAATCTCGGTCGGTTTCCGGCTCCAGTACGACCGGAAACTTGGTCGTAAACCAGCCCACTGTACGCGTGATGTCGATATCCGTTCCGATTGATTCACGTCCGTGTCCTTCGAGATTGATCCGCACCCGTTCGTACCCCGTCCATTTGTGTAAGGCTATTCCGAGCGCCGTTACCAAAATATCATTCATTTCAGTGTTGTAGGCACGGTGAACCCGCTTCAGTAGCAGCTCCGTTTCTTCAGGAGTCAAACGGACAAACAGCGATTCGCTGTCCTGCTGCGTCGTAACGTCCGCCTCCATATCCTTCGGCACGGCCAGAACCTCCATTTGTTCCACGGCCTGCCAATAGGCCCGTTCCTTTGTCATCTCCGGACTTTGCGCGTAAGCAGCCAGCTGCTCGGACCAAGTGCGGTACGCATCTGTTTTCGCCGGGAAACGAATTTCCTCGCTTTTTCCAGTCTGCTCGTAACCTAGAGCGAAATCCTCCATCAAAATGCGCCAAGACACGCCGTCTACCACAGCATGATGAACCGCGAGCAGCATATGATCTCCGTCCTCGCACTGGAACAGTCCCGCCTTCATGAGGGGCCCGTTCTCCAGATCGATGCCTGCTTGAATGTCCGTTGCCTTCGCTTCCACAACCTGCGTGGGATTCTCCGCATCCTTAAAGTCGAACACGTCCAGCGTGAACAGCCCACCATCCTGAATCGCTCGGTTTAACGCACTAAACCCTTGTTCCGTCTTGCAGAACACCATGCGCAAGGCATCATGATGCTCGGCCAGCTTTTGCAGCACCTGATACACTGTCTCTTCGTTGAAGCGTACCTTCCGATAAAACATCACCGACTGGTTGAAATGATGCGGGTCCGCAAAGGAACTCTCGAAAAACCAATGCTGAATCGGTGTCAAAGCCGTTTCACCCGTTATTTCGCCTTGATCGATGGTACGTCTGATCGGTTTCACATGCAGGCTGAGCTGTGAAATCGTCGGATATTTGAATAAATCCCGGATTTCCAGCTTGTACCCGGCTTGATGAAGCCGCGAAGATACTTGAATGGACTTGATCGAGTCTCCGCCGAGCTCAAAGAAATGATCCGTTACCCCAACACGATCGGCGTTCAATACCGCCTGCCACACAGCAGCAAGCGTTCGCTCAGCTTCATTGCGAGGAGCTACGTACGCGCCGCCGGTCAGTGCGTTTCCTTCCGGGGCAGGTAAAGCTTTACGATCGATTTTGTCGTTCGGCGTGAGTGGCATCCGCGGAAGCTGAACAAAATGTGCCGGAATCATGTAATTCGGCAATTTTTGCGCCAGCGCGCTTCTCAGCTCGCCGAGCGTAAGAGGGAGACTCGCGACCAGGTAAGCGCACAGTTCTTGCCCGCTTTTGCCTTCCCGCGCGATCACAATCGTCTCCTGCACCGAGTTGATCTGCAGAAGCTGCTCTTCAATCTCACCGACCTCGATTCGGAATCCACGGATTTTCACCTGATGGTCGATCCGGCCCAAGTACTCCATATTACCGTCCGGCAGCCAGCGGGCGAGATCTCCTGTCCGGTAAAGGCGTTCTCCCGGCGCAAACGGATGTTCCACGAACTTCTCTGCCGTCAGCTCCGGTTGGTTCAGGTAACCTCTCGCAAGTCCCACGCCTGCCACGCACAGCTCGCCGTCCACTCCCGGAGGCACAAGTTGCAGGTGGGCATCCAAAATAAAAATCTGATGATTAGCCAGCGGGCGCCCAATCGGAATAACTCTGCGCTCCGGCTGCTGCTCATCCGCATCCCAAAGCGTCGTAACAATCGAAGCTTCGGTAGGACCGTAAGCATTGAAATAGTGAACCTTTGCTTTCCACTGCTGCACGAATTCGGCCGATACCGCCGAACCTCCGGTTACAAGCTTTGTTAAGCTGGGAAGACGGTCCGGGTTCAAATGAGCGCTGTATGTTGGAGGCAAAATCGCCGCCGTAATCGCATGCTCGTTCATATAACTCTCGAACAGACGAGTGTCGAGAATTGTTTCGGCCGTCGGGATGTACAAAGCCGCGCCAAAATAGAGTGCTTTGAACACTTCCCAGCAGGATGCGTCGAAGGACAAGCTGGCAAATTGAACGATCCGGTCATGCTCCGTGATGCCCAGCCTGTCTGCGAACATCAGCTTCAAACTGACCAAACCACGATGCTCCAGCATAACCCCTTTGGGTTTGCCCGTTGTACCTGACGTATAAATGACATAAGCAAGATCGTTTGGACCACTGGCCGCCTCCAGGTTGGAGCCATCGTCGCTATAGGCTTGTTTGTCATCTAGCGCCAATACGGTCCCTTCGAACGGGACTTGCTGTAACAGCTCTCTTTGAGTCAATAGCAGCTGCGCGTTCGAGTTCTCCAGAATGTAGCGGATACGTTCTTCCGGGTACTCCGGGTCGATCGGCACGTAGGCACCGCCAGCTTTCAGAACCGCCAGAATGCCAATGACCGTCTCCAGCGATCTCCTGACCATCAAGCCTACCAACTGATTGGGCAGCACACCGACCGATCGTAGCGTACGCGCCAGTTGGTTTGCCCGTTTGTTCAACTCTGCATATGAAAGCCGCTGCCCCTCAAAAACAACCGCCGTCGCCTCGGGCACACGCTTCGCTTGCTCCTCCACAAGCTGATGAATCGTCCGATCACGAGGATAGTCCTTCTCGGTATCGTTAAAGCTTTGCAGTAATTGAAATTTTTCGTCCTCCGACAGCATGTCCGCTCGCACGATGTCCAGCTCCAGCTCATGAAGCCCCACGGACAGCAGGCGATTCAGATGGCCGACGACCCGATTCATGAACTCGGAGTCATATAAGTGCTCGTTATATGACAGCGCTAGCTGTATCGTCCCGTCGGTTAAACTGAATTCAAAGGAACAGTCCGTGACCACGTTTTGCCCAATTTCGTCCAGATGCAGCTCATTAAGGGATACTAGCGTATGGACGAAGGGTATCCCTTCTGCATATTGCAGATCCAGCTTCTCCGTCATTTTCAAGAACGGAATATGTTGATGCTGAATGGCTTCCGGCAAGGAAGTCCTCAGTTCGCTCAGAAGCGTTTTAAAAGTTGCCCCCACCGAAAGCGAGTTTTTCAAAATGACCGTATGATTAACGGATCGACGCGTCTCCCCCTTTTTCGGCACAACCGGCATGCCGACCAGAATGTCTGAAGCGCCTGTATATTTATGCAAGAGTGCCTGAACACCGGCGAGCAAAATCATAAAAGCGGCCAGCGGAGTACCCTTGCTCATTTGAAGGACGCGCTGCGCCGCTTCCTCCGAAAGCGAACCGCCAACGGTTTTCACATTGGGCACCAGGGAGTTTGGAGCTTTGCTGTAAGGCAACCGCGTCAAGGTATAATCGTCACTACCGAATTTTTCGTTCCAAAACAACGTTTCTTTTTCAAAAGCCATCTGGATCGTTCCCCTCTCTTCATCGGTAAAAGCAATCCGGCGGAGCATATGCCAAAGCAACACTCCAGCCTCGCTCATCTCCTTTTCAAACATCTGACAACAATATTAATGGCTTGCGCCATGTCACCGCTTGGATTGCCCAGTTGATCGCATGCGGCAATCCTCTGCCTAGCAGCTGTCCCGCTCGGCTCCCATGCGTAAAGGACAACAACAAGCATTGTTCTACGCAAGAGATGCTCGGACTTCTCTGCTTCAATATGCTTGCTGCAGACGAGCCACCCGAAGACGGGATTTGGTTTAACATAGGGTTTGGAATTGGATTTGGGGATAAACGACAAGGAATGTACCTCCTGTCGATGTAAGGCTTGCCGCAGGGTTCCGGCCGTCCAGCAGGAAGTCGACCGTAATTCCTGATTTGGCACCCGAGCTGCCTTTGACGAAGCCTATGTTTAAGGGGTATTGATACACTCTATGTACGATTTGCTTATTCCCCCACAGCCCTGGTGTGGATAAGTAAAGATTCGGCTGCGGGGTAGTGAGCTTTTCCTGACGATTAAATTTAACGAGGGTACTGCATGAGACTCAAGGAACGCTCCGTATGGCACAAACGGGACTGCCCTTGGCGGAGAAGTCCATGTTGATTGACGTTACCGCAGGTAGCATGAGGAGAAAGTCTTCCACTGAGGTGAAAGCGCTACCTTAACATCAAGTCCGCACGCCCTCCGGAAGGCACTTTCGTGCCTCTTGCCGGGGGCGGCCATCGGCTTGGCCAAGCTTAGGTCGTAACTAGCAAATCCTTGGTCTCCTGAGAGATCACCTGCTGCATACTGGACTTGATAATGTCGCAGCCGGCAGCCAGATGCTCCATCGAGACGGTCAGCGGAGGCATGATCTTCAGCACACAGTCTCCTCTGCCAGCTCTTTCAATGATGAGCCCGTTGTCGAAGCTGATATCCGTCACCCGCTTCGCCCCGGCTTCATCCATGAACCCCGAGACGTCAATGCCCCAGATCAGGCCGAGTCCGCGGATGGCGATGGACGGATGCAGAGGCTTGATTTCTTGATCAAGGAACGAGCGCACAAACTCTTCCTTCTGTTTCACCTGAGCTTCCAGTTCGGTTCTGTCCCGGAACTCGAGAGCAGCCTTCGCGGCCACAAAAGCCAGCTGGTTGCCGCGGAAGGTGCCGTTGTGCTCGCCCGGCGTCCAGATATCCAGTTCGGGCTTCAGCAGCAGCAGGGACATTGGCAGGCCGTATCCGCTGATCGACTTCGACAGGGTAATGAGATCCGGCTCGATCCCCGCACGTTCGAAGGAGAAGAATTCGCCTGTCCGGCCGCATCCTACTTGAATCTCGTCTGTAATGAGCAGAATATCGTGTCTGCGGCAAAGCTTCTGCAGCTCGCGTAGCCACTGCGCGTCGACAACGTGAATTCCGCCTTCGGCTTGTACCGTTTCAAGCAGGATCGCGGCCGGCTTGTCGATTCCGGAGTGCGAATCAGTCAGGATATTCTCGATATAACCGAGCGTATCCATTTCTGCGAAAGCCCCGCTCGGGTGCGGCATGAACGTAACTCCGTCCAGAGGAAGCCCCGCCCCTTCTCTCATGGACTTGGAGCTTGTCGCCGACAGACTGCCGAGCGACATGCCGTGGAAGCCACCCATGAATGCAAATATTCCACTTCTCTTCTTCGCCTTGCGTGCGAGCTTCAGGGCCGCTTCCACCGCATTCGTCCCTGTTGGACCGCAGAATTGAAGCTTGTAATTCAGCTTCTTCGGCTCCAGGATCCGCTCCGAGAAGCTCTGGATGAATTCACGCTTGGCCATTGTATACATATCCAGACCGTGCATAATCCGGTCGGAGGTCAAGTAATCGAGAACCCGGTCTTTAATATAATCGTTGTTATGGCCGTAATTGAGTGCCCCGGCACCTGCAAAGAAATCAATATATGCTCTTCCGTCCTCAGAATATAAAAGGTCTCCCTTGGCCCGGTCGAATACCACCGGAAAGCTTCTGCAGTAAGATCTTACGTTGGATTCCAGCTTTTCAAAAATGCTCACTCACTTCATCCTCCATCGGAATTGGGATAAGGTTGGCTCCATCTTTCTGAACCTTCCTTTCTGAACCTTCTGACGTCATGGAGCAACATATTCTAGGCTGTCATTTTCCACAATTGTTGGTCCCCGCATGCCGGCTTGTTGGTTAGCCAGTATACTGGTCTTTCGCACACAGCTTGGATGGGTATAAAAAACCCTACAATTCCATTTATTAGAATAATAGGGAATAAGACCTAGGTTGAATTATAACAAAATTTACAAGAATGTATAGTGATTTTTTTGTTAAATATAGTCATTATATTGTTAAATTTGGTTCATAAAACATAATGTGTTAACAATCTTCGCTAAAAAGAGTGAATGGAGAAGAAACGTGGGAATGGTTTGGCATCAATCGAGGTGTTGACATTCAGCCATGGAATAGGATAAATTGGTATATATTCCCTGTAAGTATTCTTTGTCGGTGTTCCGATTCCTTGCACTTTGTAATAACTTAACATGATTACCTGACCAATTTCTGAAAGCCTGGCTGGAAACTGGCCGCAGCGTCCGCACGGATGGCAGCCGGCATAGTTTTGTATCACGCCTTCTTCTCTGCACCTCTGTTAGAGTAAAGGGCAAATATTTTCTGCTCCTCTTCATCAAACTGTACGTAAGGTTTTCCCTCATTTGCTTTCCGATGTCCTTCATTATTTACATGCAGATTACAATCGCGTTCTGAGTCCGAATTGAACGGACAATGATTTCATTTCGTGTAATATGCTCCTCCATCGAGCACGTTGACGCTTCTTGGCATACCATTTTGTGCGTAGCTGAAGGATGTACCAGTCACGTTTAGTCATCTTCCTTTATTGTTCAAATGATCTTTTATGCCCGACCCGCATCCTTCTTGGGGATATATTGACACTTTCGAGTTGCTAATTTTAATGACTTTATTTAAGAAGTTGATTACATTCGTGCACGAAGAGTATTTCAAATGTGAGAATTACAAAAAGATACTCTTCCTAAGGTACTCTATAATATGGGTGAGTTTTCGTTCAATGAATGACCGCAATTTGCAATGCACAAACACAAATAAGGTGGTTCTAATATTTTGAACCACCCTCCTGAAACATCAAAAAAGTCCTGATGACTTAGAGTCATCAGGACCATTATTTTGTTCATACTTTATTAGTTTACTAAATCTATTGATTAACCCATTATCCATGTCATTGGACAACAGTTAGTGTAATTCCATACTTTTGTTAATGGTTCTACACTTATTTATCACTAGACAATAAACTAATTTATACAGAATACCTTATTCAACCGTTACACTTTTCGCCAGGTTACGTGGTTTATCCACATCATGACCCAGTGCCAGGGAAGCATAGTATGCCAGCAATTGCAGCGCAACAACAGACAAAGCAGGGCTAAGCAGTGGCAACGTCTTAGGAATCGCAAACGCTTGGTCTACGGATTTCAGCAATGGTGCTACGTGCTCTTCGTACGTAATTGCCAATACATCTGCGCCACGTGCTTTTACTTCCTTAATGTTGCTCACTGTTTTCTCAAGTACATTCTCCTGCGTTGCCAGGGCAATAACAGGGATACCGTCTTCGATCAATGCAAGCGTACCGTGTTTCAACTCACCCGCAGCATACGCCTCGGAGTGAATATAAGAGATCTCTTTCAGCTTCAAAGATCCTTCTTGAGCTACTGCATAGTCAAGACCACGGCCAATGAAGAAGAGATGTTCATGTTTGGAGATTTGCTCTGCATATCCTTTGATTGCTTCGGCTTGCTCCAACATGGATTCCACTTGCTCAGGCAATGCTTGCATCGCTGCCAGCGTGTGTGCAATCTCTTCAGCAGATTGTGTACCACGAACTTGTGCAAGGTACAGACCAAGCAAGTTAAACGCGATCAACTGTGAAGTATACGCTTTGGTAGAAGCTACTGCAATTTCAGGACCTGCCAAAGTTGCGATAACATCATCTGCATCACGTGCAATGGAGCTACCCACTACGTTAGTGATTGCCAGTACATGTGCACCATTGGATTGTGCTTCACGCAATGCAGCAAGCGTATCGGCAGTTTCACCGGATTGGCTCACTACGATTACGAGTGTATCTTTGTGCACGATTGGGGAACGGTAACGGTACTCGGAAGCCACATCTGTTTCAACCGGAATACGTACCAATTGCTCAATCACTGTACGTCCAACCAGACCTGCATGGTACGCTGTACCACATGCAATGATTTGAACGTTACGGATATTTTTAATTTGTTCTTCAGTCATCTTCAACTCAGGAAGTTGAACTTTTTTACCTTCATTATCGATGCGACCCAGCATTGTATCACGATATGCTTTTGGTTGCTCATGAATTTCTTTCAGCATGAAGTGCTCAAATCCGCCTTTTTCTGCGGTTACAGCATCCCAATCGACACGAATCATTTCCCGAGAAATAAAGTTGCCTTCAATCGTCATCAATTCGACAGCATCATGTGTCAATACAGCCATTTCACCATCATTCAGAATGTACACGTTACGTGTATGTTCCAGAATTGCCGGGATGTCGGAACCAATGAAGTTCTCGCCTTCACCAATACCAATAATCAATGGACTTGCTTGACGCACAGCTACGAGTTTCTCAGGCTCATGCTCTGTCAATACACCCAATGCAAATGCGCCACGCAACAACGTGATCACTTTTTGTACTGTTTTGACGATATCACCATTGTATTCACGTGCGATCAGGTGAGAGATAACCTCAGTATCTGTCTCGGAAGTGAACGTGTGACCTTGAGCCATCAATTCGTCCTTCAGATCCAGGTAGTTCTCTATAATACCGTTATGCACAACAGAGAACTTCTGGCTTCCATCCGTGTGTGGATGAGAGTTCTCATCCGATGGTTTACCATGAGTTGCCCAACGTGTGTGTCCGATTCCGGCATTACCTACCAGTGGTGCACCATCCAGCTTGGCTTCAAGGTTCGCAAGGCGACCAAGAGCTTTCGTGATTTGCAGACCTTCGGGTGTGAATACCGCAATACCTGCAGAATCATAACCACGATACTCAAGTTTCTTCAACCCTTCAACCAATACCGATTGAGTGTTCTTATTACCAATATATCCAACAATACCGCACATAATTTATTTCCTCCGTTTGTATATGAATACTGTGTCACGAAGAGAAACAGGCAGAGGCGGCACATCGGAAAAATGAGTGATTGCCTAGCGTTTCATGAATACTTGGTACTTATTCAATTATCAATGATCAGAGCGACCTCGTGTCGCCCCGCAGTCATCATAAGCTGTTATGAATGCAATCATGAATGTACATCATTTTCCCGTCCGCGTACTGTTTACGCTCTTCACGCACATTCATTTTAATTTTAGTTTAACTCTTGCACCTGCACCGGCGCGTTGTGTGGACAGTCACCCATCCATTTTCCGCAATCCGGTTTACGGCTCTGGTGCTTCACCGGGAGGTCCCCGCCGAACAATCCGAACACCTCCACCTCGTCAGCTTGATTGCCGTTGATCTTAATCAGTCGTTCTTCAACCTAGAAGAAATCCTGATCAACATCATCCCGCGCAACTTCAAGCTCTGGCGCTTGTGTAACTGTAACCTTACGTTCCTCACTTTCTGTGTCTGAATGACGACTCCACTCATTATATGCACGTCAGGTCCATTTTGCAATGGAGCAAAGTACCTGTGACAATTTCAGCATATTTACCCACAATCCCGACCGGATAAACGGACCTATGGTCTCATCAGGCCGGGACGCAGGAATATTAAGAGGAAATTCAAAAAGTCCGCTTTTGATTACGAATCATGCCTATTGGCATAATCAGCATCGAATATGAAATTCAGCCGAAATGTCCGTTGTTCACGTAGTTTCCCTACGCTCCGCTACTCCATTTCTATCTTCATTCCATCTTCTCGGTACTGAAAACCAGACTTTTTGAACACGCACTATATGTCCTAAATCCTGTTATATCATACCCTTTATACACAACAATTCTCTTAAGAAAACCGTATGCACAAGGGATTGCTTCCAGTCTTATACCAGTTCTTTTTGCACTACATCTGCGATTTGAGACACAAATTGTTCAAGTTCGTCTTTATCTGGTCCTTCCGCCATAACACGGATCAGAGATTCAGTACCTGAAGCACGAACGAGTACACGTCCATTATCGCCGAGTTGTTGTTCTACTGTAGTAATGGCTTGCTCGATTGCAGCATTACCCTCGTATTTGCTCTTATCTTCAACACGCACATTCACCAGTACTTGTGGGTACTGGGTCATCAACGCTTTGAGCTCACTCAGTTTTTTACCGGAAGCCTTGAGTGTGTCCACGAGTTGAATCGCAGTCAACATACCGTCTCCGGTTGTATTGTAATCCAGGAAAATAACATGGCCAGATTGCTCTCCACCCAAGTTATAACCGCCGCGACGCATTTCCTCCATCACATAACGGTCACCCACTGCCGTTTTAGCTGTTTTCAGTGCAAGTTTCTCCGTTGCTTTATAGAATCCGATGTTACTCATAACGGTCGATACAACAGTACTGTCCTTCAACTTGCCTGCACGATTCATCGCATCACCGCAGATACACAAAATGAAGTCTCCATCCACCTCAGCGCCTGTCTCATCAATAGCAATCAGACGATCCGCATCCCCGTCAAAAGCAAGACCCAGATCTGCTTTATGTTTGAGCACTTCTTGTTTCAGGTTCTCTGGATGAGTTGATCCACATTGCTCATTGATATTCAGGCCGTTAGGTTCAGCGCCAATGGCAATGACTTCTGCACCAAGTTCACTGAACAATTTCGGTGCCAGCTCATAAGCTGCTCCGTTTGCACAGTCCAAAACAATTTTAAGACCAGAGAACGACTCATTTACTGTTGTTTTCAGGAAATCGAGGTAACGATAACGGGATTCTTCATCCGTCGTCACGGTACCCAGACCGCCACCAACTGGCCGTGGCAATTGATCTGTCTCCGCATCCATCAGCTCTTCAATCCGGTTCTCTGTTTCATCAGACAGCTTGAAGCCATCTCCACCAAAGAACTTAATTCCGTTATCCTCAACCGGATTGTGGGAAGCCGAGATCATCACGCCCGCGTCAGCTTTCAACAAACGTGAGATATACGCCACTCCCGGAGTGGATACAACGCCCAGACGAATCACATCAGCGCCAATGGACAACAGACCTGCAACAAGTGCGGATTCCAACATCAATCCCGAGATACGAGTATCCATGCCGATAACCACTTTTGGTCTTTCCACACCACCTGCAAGCACGTAACCACCACAACGTCCAATGCTGTAAGCCAGCTCTGCCGTTAACTCTTTATTGGCAACCCCTCTTACACCGTCTGTACCAAAATATTTACCCATGATTTAACTCCTTCTATTCGCATCATATACGAGCACTATTATTATTTTTTGAGAATTTTAAAATTAGAACGTTTACGGATTCGCGCCACTTTTACTGCCAGTACCGCTGTTATTATTATTTAAATTACCTCGACTGCTTGTGCTCCCCTGTTGGCCCTGATCCTGAGTATCCGTATTCGATTCCGTTTCTTCTTCATCAGGAACAGGCTCCGTTTCCCCGTTTTCGACCTCGGCTGGTGAAGGGTCAGGTGATACGGTTCCCTCGTCAGTCGGATCTTCGCTAGGAGTAGTTGCGGTGTCTTCAGTCTTTTCGCTAATTTTGACCGTTGCACTCAGAGCATTGGATGATTCATCCAGTTTGGCATAACGGGGCAGGTCGGCTTCAAGCTTGATCTCGTGCGTTCCGACCGCAAGTCCAGCAAGATCCCCGGTCAACGTGAGATCATCACTACTCAGACCCTCAAGCATACTTGCTGAGCCTGTAAGTGTAAGGTTCAGACCGCCGCTTCGAGGCGTAACCAGCGTCCCTTCCAGTCCATTCCCCGCACCAGTAAGTGTGATGGGCACGTTCGGAAAGACTTTGGTTGTCTCCTCTGCCTCGTCAAATGGTGATATGGTTACCTTGATCTGAATCGAACTAGGCTCGATTTTCTCAAAACCGGAAGGCGGCGTCAAGTCCACGTTAACTGTCGATGTACCCGACTGATCAAACTGTGTTAGATCAAGGGTTACTTGGTCGTAGGACTGTATACCCGCAAGCGCATCCTCTGATCCATAAACCGAGACTTCTTTCACGCTTGGCTCTACCGTGGAGAGTACCAGGCCTTCCGGAAGCTGTCCCGAATATTTGATTCTTAAGGGTACAGATGTATAGGGCTGATTGACCGGAACTCGGACTTCAACCGTTTGAGGCGTTATAATCGCATTTTCAAGGACCTTGCCTTCAGCATCGTATGCTTGAAGTTTCACTTTTTTCTGTATGACATCTTCCTTGGCATCTTTCACGTTCACACTGCCCTGGACCTTCGCTACAGCCTCGAGTTGCCCTTCAGGCAGAGTTACCTTAACCGGCGTCGAAGGTTCAATTACGGGCGTTCCAGCGCTGTATCCGGCGGATGGTTCCCCTTCGGATACAATATTCACATTGAAGGATTTGGTGCCCAATTTTTCTACATTCACCGTAACCATGGAAGGTTCCATGCTGACCACTTCTACCCCGGAAGGCAAATCAGGTACGAGTGGCAGTGTATTGGACCCATCTTTCACCTGACTCAGATCGACCAGTACCTTGTAATCGTCATTCGTAAAAATCGATGTTAGCATCGAGCGCTGTCCTTTGATCTCCAGCCGGACCTCATCCGTACTTAATGAAGTAAGCACATAGCTGTTGCTGTCTAATCCATAAGGTTGAACAGGAACCGTACGTTCCACAACCTTGTTGGTTGTCCCTGTTGTAATTGTAGGGGTGGTTGGTACTTCATCCAGATGAATCATGAACCAGAGCAGCAGGCTCACCGCAAGCGCAAGTATTTTGGCAAAGTTATTATTGTTAAACCATTTATCCATTGTTACGTCCTCCCTTCCGTTTCCAGAAGGTTGTCCAGCCATTCTTTTTCAGATTGGATGTAGGGCGCAACTCCTCATACAGTTTGGCAATCAGCGATTCTTCCTTAATATCACGAACGACCTGTCCATTCATTGCAAGTGACACTTGTCCTGTCTCCTCGGAGACAACCAAACAGATCGCATCTGCAACTTCGGTAATCCCGATTGCTGCACGGTGACGCGTTCCCAATTCCTTACTGATAAACGGATTCTCTGATAATGGCAAATAACAGGCTGCCGCCGATATCTGTTTCCCTTGTATAATGACGGCTCCATCATGGAGCGGTGTATTTGGAATAAAGATGTTAATCATCAGCTCCGAGCTGACCAGTGAGTGCATCTTAATGCCCGATTCCGTGTAATCGTTCAGACCCGTCTCACGTTCAAATACGACCAATGCGCCAATTTTACGCCGTGACAAATAATTAACAGACTTAATAATCTCACCAATTAACACCGTTAATTCTTCATCACTCGCTGCCGCTGAACGTCCAAACAGCTTACCGCGTCCCAATTGCTCCAGACCACGACGCAGTTCCGGCTGAAAGATAATGAACACCGCAACGACACCAAACGTAAACATCTGGTTCATTAACCATTTGAGCGTATACAGGTTTAGCCACGTACTTAATGCCCAGATCAGCACAAGGAACAGAATCCCTTTCAGGAGCTGAACTGCACGTGTCCCCCGCACAAGTAAAATCAGTTTGTACATAATATAGGTAACGATCAATATATCGATAACGTCCTTAATGGACTCTGTCCACGTTAAGTCAGCAAAATAATTCATAAGCCAGCCCCCGCTATCCCCATTGATGAGTAAACCCTGATCTCATATTAACCCATTAGGATTTTATATAATCCTTTGTCTCCGCATTTCTGCATCATTCGATTTGTGCAAAATGCGTATCTATATGTAGTAGTATGTTCTCTTTAGTATCTAGGTTATAACGTTAACGTTCAGGTTGCAAGTTACGGCAGTCTCAAACTGCACATAAACATCACATTTACCATTAATTACAAAGTTTCGTATAAAAAAAGAGTACCCCATGCAATCTGGAGGTACCCTGCTTGGTATATACCATTGAAGATTTTACCCTGTTCTAGCGATAAGCCACTTCATTTACCATATTGGTTATTTTGTACCAGAACCAGTCCAGCGCCTGATCAATACTTTTCACCTGACCAGAAATATGCGCCGTTGAAGCCTGAAACAGTTGTCCGTCGATAACCGTCAGATTGCCGTTCACATCACCATATACTTGTGCGGTTCCATTTTCTATCGTAAGATCGCCAGCAATAGACTTACCTTCAGGAACAATAACCGTGTTACCCTGAATCACGATCTGGTCCAGATTATTTCCCTTAACAACCATTTCGTTATTCTGATTCCAGAAATTCAAGGCGCTAAAGAGCATCACGACCAAAAAGAAGGCTGCCGCCGTCAGCGCGGGATGTCCTTTGACCCATTTGAGCCATGCTTGCTGTCTCTTGGGCTGGGGCAGAGCATTCATAATTCGATTGGTCAGCTCATCAGAGGCAGACGGTGAATAGTGTTTCATGGCAAAGAGTAGCATTTCCGTCTGTTCCAACTCTTTAAAGCGCATGCGACAATCCGGACAGATCACAAGGTGACTTTTCAGTTCAACCTTCTGGGCCGGGGACAACGACTCATCCAAACATTCATGCATTAAAGAGACGGCCGAGTTGCAATCCATATGAGAGCCAATCCTTTCTTAAATCACTTAGTCCATGTGCCATTAAAAAGCACGCATAAGACTTGCATACATTACATACGCATCCGTTTCGGATATGTTTCAAATAATTTCGCCCATAATTTAAAGGCTCTTAACATTTATAACTTATACTCCAATTTTTTACGTAGAAAATCACGGCCCCGATGAACGCGTGTCTTGATCGTTGTTACGGGCATACCTGTCACATCACTGATTTCCTGTAGCGACAAGTCCTGTAAATATCTCAGAATCATAACGGACTTATACTTGGCTGGCAAACTGTCAATGGCCTCACGAATGAGTGTCTGCGTTTCTGACAGGAGTGCTTCACTCTCCGGTGTACGATCATCACTCGGGAGCATCGCATAACCATCAGATCCTTCCTGATCATTCAGTTCAGCATCCAAAGAGTATGAAGGTTTCTTTCTGCGCAGTCGGTCAATACACAGATTCGTCGCGATCCGGTAGATCCAGGTTGAGAACTTCTGGTTCGGATCGTACTTCTCCATATTACGAAACACACGCAAAAACGTCTCCTGCACAACGTCTTCAGCTTCATGACGATTGTTCAGCATCCGGTATGCCAAATGAAATAGCTTGTCCTTATATAGTTCAACGATTTCTGCGAAGGCTCTCTGGTCGCCCTTGAGCACCAGTTTCACAAGCCTGTTCTCCAAATTGTCCACCCTTATTCCCCCAGACATGCTGATGGGTCTTCCGTCTTCTGATACCCGTCCACACTTGTAATTCACCAATCAAATCGTAAATCAACTTTGGTCAAAAATCAAGACTGTATGACAAATATCCGCCAAAAACAGTAAAAACGGGAACTCCCGCAGGAGTCCCGTTTCATCTCTCACTCCGTAGAGCAGAGAATGGAGCTTTTATTCAACAAAGTAATGGGTACTTTGTTACATATAATTATTCAATGCAGCAGTTCAATCATCAACCTGTGTTACGCAGTCCTGCAGCGATGCCATTGATGGTCAGCAACACTTCTCTGAGCAGTTCCGTATCATCCTCACCACGTTCACGCATATCTCTGAGCTCGCTCAGAAGTTGAACTTGCATGTAGGACAACGGATCTACATAAGGGTTACGAAGGCGAATGGACTCTTGAATAACCGGTACATCATCCAGAATTTCAGCTTCTCCGGTAATTTTCAGAATCAGATCTTTTGTGAGCTTGAATTCGGCTTCGATCTGACCGTATATGCGATCACGGGCTTCCTCGTTCGAAGTCATGGCTGAATATTCTTTGGCAATCACCAGATCTGCCTTGGCTACGGCCATCTGTACCGTATCAATTAATGTACGGAAGAATGGGAAGCTTGCATACATTTCTTTCAGGACAGCCAGATTTTCCTCTTTATCCTGATAGTAACTTTGCAATCCTGTTCCTGCCGCATACCATGCCGGAAGCAGATAACGACTTTGAGTCCAGGCGAATACCCAAGGGATCGCTCTCAGATCTTCAAACTTATCGCTATTTTTACGCTTGGATGGACGGGAACCAATATTCAGCTCACCAACCTCCGGAAGCGGCGTTGATTCTTTGAAGAAGGTAAAGAAGTCTGGATCACGGAAAATCAGATCCTGATATTTCGTCAGAGATACTTCCGAAATCTCTTTGATGATGCTGTCCCAATGACGTTCGGATGCTGACTCTTGCGGCTCAAGCCCATTAAGTGCTGCTGTGATTAGAGCCGAAGTTGCCTGCTCCAGACTGCGGTATGCAATCCCCTGAAGGGAATAACGGGAAGAAATAACCTCTCCCTGCTCCGTAATCTTGATGCCTCCACCAATCGTATGTGGTGGTTGAGCAAGAATACTGCGGTTGAGTGGCATGCCGCCACGTCCAAGAGCCCCGCCACGTCCATGGAAGAACTTCAGCTTAACGCCGTGTTCATTACCTACAGCCGTGATGGCATTCATTGCTACGCGCAGTTCCCAGTTGGCTGTAACCACGCCGCCATCCTTGTTACTATCTGAATAACCAAGCATGATTTCATGCAGTTCATTCCGCCCTTTTACGCTTGCGCGGTATACAGGAAGGTTGAACAGCTTCTCCATAATGTCCGAAGCCGCATGTAGATCATCAATCGTTTCAAACAGCGGTACCGCTTGAAGTGTAGATACAACATCACCGTTGTGACCTTTGGTGAATAAGCCCACTTCCTTGGCAAATACCATAACCTCCAGCAAATCACTTGCGCCCTGCGTCATACTGATCAGGTAACTTGTGATACAGCCGTTCCCAAATTCATTCTGGGCACGCTTAATGGTACGGAAGACATCCAGACACTCTTTGGTTCCCTCCGTGTATTGGTGATAAGGAGAAGTAAGCGGACGTGGATCATCCAGCAAACGAGCAAGCAGATCAATTTTACCGTCTTCAGTCAGACGCGCATAATCCTCTACAATGTTCATTTTAGCTAAAATTTCCGACATCGCATTTTCATGTTCCTTACTGTGCTGACGCACATCCAAAGCTGCGGTATGGAAACCAAACAATTCGACTTGACGAATCATTTTGCGAATGGTCGTATCTGCTACGTAATCTGCAAAATGATGGCGCAGACTTCGATCAATAATCATCAGTTCATCAATCAAATCCTGTGCGCTATGATAACGGTCAGGCTGACCTAATTTGTTCTCATCCAGTACATTGTTCAGCTTGGCAATCATATAGGCCAATTTGATGCGGTATGGCTCTTTTTCATTCCGCCAGATATCCACTTTTTTCAATGTAACAGATTTACGGTCCTGCTCAATCGACTGCACCAGCTCATCCGATACATGAATGATGTTTGTGCTGAAGCTGAGATGGCCCATAAGTTCAATCATAATCCGTTGGTATTCACGCAAAGCAAGCTTGCGTTGCATCAACAGCGTCTGCCATGTTACATCTGAAGTTACCGAAGGATTTCCATCCCGGTCTCCACCGATCCAGGAACCGAACCGCAAATACGTCGGCACATGCCAGTCATGGTCAGGATAAAATTTGTTCAGGCAGCGTTCCAGCTCCTGATATACATCCGGAAGTACGTGGAACAACGTTTCATGAAAGTAATACATCCCGTTCCGCACTTCATCGAGTACAGTCGGTTTGCGGTCGCGAAGTTCATCTGTCTGCCAGAGTGTAATAACTTCATTCAGCAGTTTCTCCCGCAACTGTTCACGTTCACGCAACGTCAGCGTAGGATTATCAAGTGACATGACGTCTTCGGATATCCGCTTGTGGATGTCCAGTATAACCCGGCGCATGGCTTCGGTTGGGTGAGCTGTCATAACGAGTTCCAACGACAAATCGTCGAGAATCTCTTCCACCTCTGTATGAGACAGTCCACGTTCCTTAAGATCCTGTACTGCTTTCTCAATCGATCCTGGCTGCACAGCGTCCCCTGCAGAACGTTCATAATCCCGTTTACGCCGGATCCGATGGTTTTGTTCAGCAATATTAACTAATTGAAAATAAATAGCGAAAGCCCGAATAACCTGATGACGATTGTCCGAGTCTAATTCCTGGATCATCGTTTTGAACTCTGCATAGAGTTCTGGCAGAAATTCTGCACGCAACGATTTGCTCGTTTCCCGAATCTTCTCAACGATATCTAGAAGCTCCGTGCCGCCTTGATGGACAAGAACTTCTCCGAGTATATTGCCCAGGAACCGCACGTCTCGCCGAAGCAGGTTGTTGGATTGGCTTTTGCTGGCGGTTACCATAGTTTCAGTCATGCTTATCCTCCCATCTGATCGTTCCATTCGTACACGTAAATTTGACACCTTCATAACATCATACAATAAAATGGTACGAAAATCTTTATTTTTCTACTAGAAAAAATGGGGATTATCCCCGATTTACAGCACAAAAACACGCTTTTTTATTCATTTTCTTGTTCTGCTTCAATTAATGGTCATATGCTGTCGCATGATACCTTTTTCACGTACTTTAAATAACTCAAATGTCTCATACCTATTCTAAAAAATTCATAAATATACAGTTCTTTTAGATATGATCCCATGTACCTGATCGTAAGGTTTAACCGCATAATTCCATTGTTTGAGAACAGATGATATACAAAGAAACATGACCGGCAAAGCAAGCTTTTGTATACTTTACCACAGTGACGCAATAAATTAAAGATGTAATTATAATTTTCTTCCCACTTCAGTCTGCTTATTAGGGGAGCTTCTTATGTACTTTGTTAATTCTCTGTAGTCAAAGGGATATCTTAACAGACCATTTTTACATATTGTCCTTGTCTTCTTGGGCAGATTAATTTATAGCTCTAACCAAAAAGGAGGAATTCAAATGATGAAGAAAGGTACAACAATTATTGCTTCCGTGCTTCTGGTGGCCGCGATGGCTGGCCCTGCTGCTGCAGATGGTCATATGTCCAAAGGAATGGATACAACCGGCTCACGTGTCCGGTCTTATCAGGACACCAACTACATGGATCGCACAAACACCAATCTGAATATGGATGGAAACTACCGCAACAATGGTGACTATCGTACCAATAGTGTTCGTGCAAACGCCACAACAACCGACCGTGACAACGGCATGGATTGGGGCTGGCTCGGTTTGCTGGGACTGCTTGGATTAGCTGGCATGCGTAGAAGAGTGACGGATCACAACGAACGTTAACTTGTACTCACGTCACGTTACAATAGCTGCTACGTCTTAGAAGCAACTCATCCACAGAGATACACAGAAGAGCCAAGACCCCTTTGCTATTGAGATAGGGAGGTCTTGGCTCTTTTTTAAGTAACCTATACTGTACTTTACATAAAATATCACATAAAATAACTGCTGATTCTTGCTTTAATATAAATAAAAAAGCCTCTGCAGATGCAAAGGCTCTTTCATTATGTCCTGTAAGCGGGTGATGGGAATCGAACCCACGCTATTAGCTTGGAAGGCTAAAGTTCTACCATTGAACTACACCCGCATAAATAAAAATCGGGATGACACGATTTGAACATGCGACCCCCTGGTCCCAAACCAGGTGCTCTACCAAGCTGAGCTACATCCCGATACTAAAAAAATAATGGCGCGCCCTGAGAGATTCGAACTCCCGGCCTTTTGATTCGTAGTCAAACGCTCTATCCAGCTGAGCTAAGGGCGCAAAATATTGGAGCGGAAGACGGGAATCGAACCCGCGACCCTCGCCTTGGCAAGGCGATGCTCTACCGCTGAGCCACTTCCGCAAATAAAGGATGCGCGTGGAGGGACTTGAACCCCCACGTCAAAGACGCTAGATCCTAAGTCTAGTGCGTCTGCCAATTCCGCCACACGCGCATATGATGGTGAGTCATGAAGGGCTCGAACCTTCGACACCCTGATTAAAAGTCAGGTGCTCTACCAACTGAGCTAATGACTCATACTAAAATGGCTGGGGATATAGGATTTGAACCTATGCATGACGGAGTCAAAGTCCGTTGCCTTACCGCTTGGCTAATCCCCAATAAAATAATATGGTGGAGGCTGAGGGGATCGAACCCCCGACCCTCTGCTTGTAAGGCAGATGCTCTCCCAGCTGAGCTAAGCCTCCAACTATATGACCCGTAGGGGATTCGAACCCCTGTTACCTCCGTGAAAGGGAGGTGTCTTAACCCCTTGACCAACGGGCCCCATTTCCAAAGCTCTCAACCGGGATCGAACCGGTGACCTCATCCTTACCATGGATGCACTCTACCTACTGAGCTATGAGAGCAAATGGCTCCCCGAACAGGGCTCGAACCTGTGACAACTCGATTAACAGTCGAGTGCTCTACCAACTGAGCTATCAGGGAATAATATGCATTTGCAGGGCAAATGCAATTCATCGTACAACGTCCACATGCAGAGCCTGTTTTCTATGTATGATGAAAGAGTTCGCTTGGCGGCGTCCTACTCTCCCAGGACCCTGCGGTCCAAGTACCATCGGCGCTAGAGGGCTTAACGGTCGTGTTCGGGATGGGTACGTGTGGAACCCCTCCGCCATCGCCACCAAACGCGTAGCTTACATTTCAGAGTGTTGTTCTCTGAAAACTAGATTCGAAACGAAACACGCGAATTATCACTTGCTATTGGATAAGCCCTCGACCGATTAGTACTGGTCAGCTCCATGCATTGCTGCACTTCCACCCCCAGCCTATCTACCTCGTCGTCTTCAAGGGGTCTTACATACTGGGAAATCTCATCTTGAGGGGGGCTTCACGCTTAGATGCTTTCAGCGTTTATCCCGTCCGTACATAGCTACCCAGCGGTGCTCCTGGCGGAACAACTGGTACACCAGCGGTACGTCCATCCCGGTCCTCTCGTACTAAGGACAGCTCCTCTCAAATTTCCTACGCCCACGACAGATAGGGACCGAACTGTCTCACGACGTTCTGAACCCAGCTCGCGTACCGCTTTAATGGGCGAACAGCCCAACCCTTGGGACCTACTTCAGCCCCAGGATGCGATGAGCCGACATCGAGGTGCCAAACCTCCCCGTCGATGTGGACTCTTGGGGGAGATAAGCCTGTTATCCCCAGGGTAGCTTTTATCCGTTGAGCGATGGCCCTTCCATGCGGTACCACCGGATCACTAAGCCCGACTTTCGTCCCTGCTCGACTTGTAGGTCTCGCAGTCAAGCTCCCTTATGCCTTTGCACTCTTCGAATGATTTCCAACCATTCTGAGGGAACCTTTGGGCGCCTCCGTTACTCTTTAGGAGGCGACCGCCCCAGTCAAACTGCCCACCTGACACTGTCCCCGCACCGGATTACGGTACCAGGTTAGAACCTAGATACGATCAGGGTGGTATCCCAACGTTGCCTCCACGCAAGCTGGCGCTCACGTTTCAAAGGCTCCCACCTATCCTGTACAGATCGTACCCAAATTCAATATCAAGCTGCAGTAAAGCTCCATGGGGTCTTTCCGTCTTGTCGCGGGTAACCTGCATCTTCACAGGTATTAAAATTTCACCGGATCTCTCGTTGAGACAGCGCCCAAGTCGTTACGCCATTCGTGCGGGTCAGAATTTACCTGACAAGGAATTTCGCTACCTTAGGACCGTTATAGTTACGGCCGCCGTTTACTGGGGCTTCGGTTCACAGCTTCGGGATTACTCCCTAACCACTCCCCTTAACCTTCCAGCACCGGGCAGGCGTCAGCCCGTATACTTCGCCTTACGGCTTCGCACAGACCTGTGTTTTTGCTAAACAGTCGCTTGGGCCTTTTCACTGCGGCCCCCTCGTGCTATTCACACTACCGGGGCACCCCTTCTCCCGAAGTTACGGGGTCATTTTGCCGAGTTCCTTAACGAGAGTTCTTCCGCGCGCCTTAGAATACTCTTCTCGCCTACCTGTGTCGGTTTGCGGTACGGGCACCATCACCTGGCTAGAGGCTTTTCTTGGCAGTGTGAGATCATGACCTTCGCTACTACAATTTTCGCTCCCCATCACAGCTCAGCCTTACAATGTGCGGATTTGCCTACACATCAGCCTCACTGCTTAGACGGACATCCATCAGTCCGCGTCACTACCCTACTGCGTCCCCCCATTGCTCATAACGGCTTACGGTGGTACAGGAATTTCGACCTGTTGTCCTTCGACTACGCCTTTCGGCCTCGCCTTAGGTCCCGACTTACCCTGAGCGGACGAGCCTTCCTCAGGAACCCTTAGGCTTTCGGCGGATCAGATTCTCACTGATCTTTTCGTTACTCATACCGGCATTCTCACTTGTATAATGTCCAGCGCTCCTTACGGTACACCTTCAACCCTTATACAACGCTCCCCTACCCCTGATGCAAAGCATCAAGCCATAGCTTCGGTGGTGTGTTTAGCCCCGTTACATTTTCGGCGCAGAGTCACTCGACCAGTGAGCTATTACGCACTCTTTCAATGGTGGCTGCTTCTAAGCCAACATCCTGGTTGTCTGTGCAACTCCACATCCTTTCCCACTTAACACACACTTGGGGACCTTAGCTGATGGTCTGGGCTGTTTCCCTTTTGACAATGGATCTTAGCACTCACTGTCTGACTCCCGGAAGTAAGTCTATGGCATTCGGAGTTTGACTGAGCTTGGTAACCCTTGCGGGCCCCGCACCCAATCAGTGCTCTACCTCCACGACTCTGTTTTCCGAGGCTAGCCCTAAAGCTATTTCGGGGAGAACCAGCTATCTCCGAGTTCGATTGGAATTTCTCCGCTACCCCCACCTCATCCCCGCATTTTTCAACATGCGTGGGTTCGGGCCTCCAGTGCGTGTTACCGCACCTTCACCCTGGACAGGGGTAGATCACCCGGTTTCGGGTCTACGTCCACGTACTCAGTCGCCCTATTCAGACTCGCTTTCGCTGCGGCTCCGGCTCTTCACCTTAACCTTGCACGGGAACGTAACTCGCCGGTTCATTCTACAAAAGGCACGCCATCACCCCTAAAACGGGCTCTGACTTTTTGTAAGCACACGGTTTCAGGTTCTATTTCACTCCCCTTCCGGGGTGCTTTTCACCTTTCCCTCACGGTACTGCTTCACTATCGGTCGCTAGGAAGTATTTAGCCTTGGCAGATGGTCCTGCCGGATTCATACGGGGTTTCACGTGCCCCGCACTACTCGGGATCCGTCTCGGAGGGAACAGACTTTCAACTACAGGGCTTTTACCTTCTTTGGCGGGCCTTTCCAGACCTCTTCGCTTAACCGGTTCCTTTGTAACTCCATGTGAGACGTCCCACAACCCCAAAGAGCAAGCTCTCTGGTTTGGGCTTCTCCGCGTTCGCTCGCCGCTACTGACGGAATCACTATTGTTTTCTCTTCCTCAGGGTACTTAGATGTTTCAGTTCCCCTGGTATGCCTCACACTAACCTATGTATTCAGTTAGGTGTAACTGGAAATTACCCCAGCTGGGTTTCCCCATTCGGACACCCCCGGATCAAAGCTTGCTTACAGCTCCCCGAGGCAGTTTCGTTGTTCGCCACGTCCTTCATCGGCTCCTAGCGCCTAGGCATCCTCCGTGTGCTCTTAGTAGCTTAACCATTTTGTTCCGGTTTCGGTCGCTCGCTTCCCTTGGTTTGGACTGCGTCCAAATCCAAAAGTCACTCTCACCCGATACCATCACAAAAGCAATTTGACTACCGTTTTTATTGAAACTTGTTTAACACAAGTTCAGCTAAAAAGGAATGTTCTAATTCGCGTTTGTTTCGTTTCGATATCTAGTTTTCAAAGAACAAACTTGTAAATCATTTTTGGTGGAGCCAAGCGGGATCGAACCGCTGACCTCCTGCTTGCAAGGCAGGCGCTCTCCCAGCTGAGCTATGGCCCCATATAAAGTTTAAAGGTATAGATGGTGGGCCCTGGTGGACTCGAACCACCGGCCTCACCCTTATCAGAGGTGCGCTCTAACCAACTGAGCTAAGGGCCCACATTACATATACTATTTGAACCCAAAATGGGTTACGCTTGGCGGCGTTCTACTCTCCCAGGACCCTGCGGTCCAAGTACCATTGACGCTGAAGGGCTTAACGGTCGTGTTCGGGATGGGAACGTGTGGAACCCCTTCGCTATCGCCACCAAACGTTTGAGAGTTTGAGCTCTCAAAACTGAGCAACGAGTGAGTTGCTTGTGCTCTTCATTTCATCCACACCGAAGTGACGGACCGAAATGAATCGCTGTTGCAGGTTCTGAGAACCTGCATATTTGAATGTTTCCGTTGCAGGAAACGATTCTCCATAGAAAGGAGGTGATCCAGCCGCACCTTCCGATACGGCTACCTTGTTACGACTTCACCCCAATCATCTATCCCACCTTCGGCGGCTGGCTCCTTGCGGTTACCCCACCGACTTCGGGTGTTATAAACTCTCGTGGTGTGACGGGCGGTGTGTACAAGACCCGGGAACGTATTCACCGCGGCATGCTGATCCGCGATTACTAGCAATTCCGACTTCATGCAGGCGAGTTGCAGCCTGCAATCCGAACTGAGACCGGCTTTGTTGGGATTGGCTCCATCTCGCGATTTCGCAGCCCGTTGTACCGGCCATTGTAGTACGTGTGTAGCCCAGGTCATAAGGGGCATGATGATTTGACGTCATCCCCACCTTCCTCCGGTTTGTCACCGGCAGTCTATCTAGAGTGCCCATCCGAAATGCTGGCAACTAAATATAAGGGTTGCGCTCGTTGCGGGACTTAACCCAACATCTCACGACACGAGCTGACGACAACCATGCACCACCTGTCTTGAATGTTCCGAAGAAAAGGTACATCTCTGCACCGGTCATTCAGATGTCAAGACCTGGTAAGGTTCTTCGCGTTGCTTCGAATTAAACCACATACTCCACTGCTTGTGCGGGTCCCCGTCAATTCCTTTGAGTTTCAGTCTTGCGACCGTACTCCCCAGGCGGAGTGCTTAATGTGTTAACTTCGGCACCAAGGGTATCGAAACCCCTAACACCTAGCACTCATCGTTTACGGCGTGGACTACCAGGGTATCTAATCCTGTTTGCTCCCCACGCTTTCGCGCCTCAGCGTCAGTTACAGCCCAGAGAGTCGCCTTCGCCACTGGTGTTCCTCCACATATCTACGCATTTCACCGCTACACGTGGAATTCCACTCTCCTCTTCTGCACTCAAGTCACCCAGTTTCCAGTGCGATCCGGGGTTGAGCCCCGGGATTAAACACCAGACTTAAATGACCGCCTGCGCGCGCTTTACGCCCAATAATTCCGGACAACGCTTGCCCCCTACGTATTACCGCGGCTGCTGGCACGTAGTTAGCCGGGGCTTTCTTCTCAGGTACCGTCACCTTGAGAGCAGTTACTCTCCCAAGCGTTCTTCCCTGGCAACAGAGCTTTACGATCCGAAAACCTTCATCACTCACGCGGCATTGCTCCGTCAGGCTTTCGCCCATTGCGGAAGATTCCCTACTGCTGCCTCCCGTAGGAGTCTGGGCCGTGTCTCAGTCCCAGTGTGGCCGATCACCCTCTCAGGTCGGCTACGCATCGTCGCCTTGGTGAGCCGTTACCCCACCAACTAGCTAATGCGCCGCAGGCCCATCCCCAAGTGACAGATTGCTCCGTCTTTCCAGTTTCCTTCAGGCGAAGAAAACAATTATTCGGTATTAGCTACCGTTTCCGGTAGTTGTCCCAAACTTGAGGGCAGGTTGCCTACGTGTTACTCACCCGTCCGCCGCTAACCATCAGAGAAGCAAGCTTCTCTTCAAGTCCGCTCGACTTGCATGTATTAGGCATGCCGCCAGCGTTCGTCCTGAGCCAGGATCAAACTCTCCAATAAAGTATTGAAAAGAGCGATAAGCTCATTTTGAATCTGACGAGATTAAAAATCTCATTTGTGCTCCAGCCGATTCAAGCCAAGGCTTGTTTCAAACTTTCGCGTTCATTCTGCAAGCAGAATGTTTACTCACTCGTTGTTCAGTTTTCAAAGATCAAACATTCAATTTAGTGCGGTTTTTCATGTTGTCGTCGTTTCAGCGGCGACTTTTATAATATATCATGTTGAAGTTCTCTTTGCAAGCATTATTTTTTCGATTATTTTCAATCGCTTTATTTTCATGCTTGTTTTAGTGAACTGCTCCTAAAAAAGGAACGAAAATTAATTTACCATATGAAATTAGAAAGGTCAACCCTTTTTCGACAAAAAGTATGAACCCCCTTAACAATCTCACATTCTCATGGTTCAGAGGTACAGCACCCGCTAACAAGAGCCGCACCTCACTTCCATTACTGTAAAGCGAATATATGATCAGCTTCAGCATTACGGCTTCGACTTTTTCAGCTTCCCACCTCTTGCATACTTGGACAACTCTTTTGGTGGGGCAAAGCGTGCATACATGCGGAACACAGTCTTATATCGGCTCGCGATAGCATATTTGATCTCTTGGTCAAGACGATTATCACTTAGATCGAAAAGCATCTCATCTAATTCTTTACGCAGCACATAGTCTAGTTCCTTGCATTCCTTCTCGTTAAACAACATACCCAGCATTAGAGTTCTCCTTTTTGTGCATAGCCTCTTTATCACACTTACAGAAGTTCCATGCAGCACCTCGTGCATTCGCTTTTTGTAGGTGCTGCTGGAACCCGTTTTATTGTTATGGTCAACTTTCTGAAAATTTATGAATGCCAACCATCACAAAATTTTATCCTCTCACCAGAGTATACGTAAGTGTGCTTTCGATGATTGCTGCAACAAGAAGCAAGATGACAACCCAGAAGGATGCCGTTAACGTCCTATACATGAATGTTCTCCACCGGCTACCCATCGTATTTCGCTTGTCACTTCCAAGTTGTGCAAGGCTTTTGATAACCAGACCACCAAACTTCAGTCCGAAGGCGCAAGCAATAATAATGACCGGAATTTCAATAATGCCATGCGGAAGTAAACCTTTAACCACAATATCATAGAAGCTTGCTCCATAATTCATCGTGGTGTGCACCACAAATCCAAGGACCATCCCATTGATCAGCAGGAAGATGACAGGCAGAATTCCGAAGAATATACCGGCATAGATGACAAGTACACTTTTGATGGCATTATTGAAAAAGATAAACAGAAAGAAGTTCCATTGCACATTTCCCCCCTGCTCCAGCCGTTCACTGACTTCACGTAATCCTCCGATTTGGTTCAATAACAGTTCTTCCAGTGGCCCTGTACTCACCCATCCTGCCCCTATACCAACAGCAAACAAAACTACGGACCAGATTAATGCACTGCGGATGGAACCAAGATCTTTAAGAAATGTACTGAATTTTAACATAATAACCTCCTGTAGAATCTAAAATGATGGACAAACAAGGATCAGTGACGAATAACTGGGCAGTACGAGCATACATTGGAGAGTAAACAAGCATTTCTTATGGGAGAGGGGCGCTTATTGAAATGAACTCGTTCTATGTATTTAGCGGCAAAAAGATTAAACGGTACCTGATTGTCCTCGTTGCTGCCATCTTTGCGATCGGTATTATCTATCTGGAGAGAGGCAATGTCTCCGTATTCTCGGAGGAAGCACCATCAGCCGTTTACAGCGTTCCAACCGAGAAGAAGGTAATCGCACTTACCTTTGACATTAGCTGGGGGGATAAACGGACAGAGCCGATTTTGAAAGTTCTTCAGGAGAATAAAGTGCAAAAGGCAACCTTTTTCCTTTCCTCCCCCTGGAGCAAGACACACCCCGAAATTGTTACTGCCATCAAAGAGGCAGGATATGAAATTGGCAGCCATGGTCACAGACATGAGAACTACAGCAGCCTGACTGAGGAAGAAATTCGCAAAGAAATTTCGACAGCTCATAGCATTTTAACCGATTTAACGGGAAAAGAACCGAAATTACTACGTCTGCCCAACGGGGACTTTGACAAGCGAGTGCTTCAGGTAGCCAATAGTCTGAATTATCAGGTTGTGCAGTGGGATACCGACTCCTTGGATTGGAAAAACCCTGGTGTACAGACCATTGTTGATCGCGTGGTTAGTAAAGCACATCCGGGTGACATCGTGTTACTGCATGCAAGCGATTCCTCCAAACAAACGCATGAAGCACTCCCTGTCATTATCGACAAATTGAAAAATCAGGGTTATGAATTCGTTACTGTCTCGGAATTACTGAACCATTCCAGTGTCGAGGGCAAAGAAGTTCGTGACCAAGCCAGTAGTCAATAAGTGGTTGATTGCTAGAGCTACAGCTCGAATACGAGTGTAAAAGTTGAAAAGAGCTAACCAGGTTAGCTCTTTTTGGTATGTTTTTTATGCAAATTGAATTCTATGCTCGGCTTTCTTTCAACTGTTCTGCCTTTCCACTTACACTCCGGTTCGTAGATACATCCACCAGCCTGTGCAATATCAGCATTTGGTATGCATTACATAGGAGCAAGGGAACCACAATAAATATGGTTGCAGCATTTACATCAATACGTAATACGCCGATCGTCTCCACTATGGTGACGGCAATCATGAAAAAGAGTGTAGGTACAAGCGCGGAGAGATGAGTGAGCTTTACTTTAACGTAAGCGGTAACAATTGCAGCTGCCAAAATAATGAGACCTAACACAATATCCGATATGCGCTCCCGGTCTCCCCCAACAAACAGACGTAAAAACATCACGTCAAACAGGGCTAACACGGTTAATACTACTTGCACGATCTGCCAACCGCGCTTAGGAAATACACCTTTACCCATATAATTCAATATCAGATATGCAAAGAAACCCATTTGTGAATACACGCTGATCATAACCCCTGATCCAAATAGGATCAAAAGATACAGAAGAAAATCATTTAATCCATTTGTTTTCTCCCCGTTCACCAGCATCATAATCAATCCTGTACCCAATGCTCCCGCGGCCCCGATAAGCAAGGCTGTCCAAAACAGGAAAAACCATCTACGTAAATTCAAAAGTTTTCCACCCCCGAGTGTTTATTTTACCAACCTTCTCAGCAAAAAACCATCATCGCTCAACATATTTCCCCCTTTCCCATCACATACTACATCCAGTATCTAATCAAGGAGGGATTGTACACATGAAACGGCCTTTGTGGCAGCTATGCTGTGTCGTACTGGGGCTATCCGTCATGCTTGCCGGCTGCGGTTCAGATCAGAGTTCTTCGCCTCCTCAGGGCAGTTATAAAGAGATGAAAACAATGGTTGTAGATATTTTGAAAAGTGATGAAGGCAAGAAAGCGGTGGAGGAAGCTCTTACAGGTCAAAGCTCATCCAGCGGTAGCAGCGGTTCTGAAGAAGGCGGCGGTTCGGGTGGTGCTTCGGGATCCATTGGTATGAAGATGTTAATGCCTGTGCAATCTTCGGAACAAATACGTATTGCAGTAAAAGATACCATCACAGCTCCCGAATATAAGAAGGAATTCGAAAAGATCATGACCGATCCGCAGTTTGCGGGTGAATTTGCCAAAGTGATCAACGCACAAAGTAAACAACTTCATATGCAATTGATTAAAGATCCCACATATCAAAAGTCTGTTGAAGACATCATGAAGTCACCTGAGGTATCCAAGATGTTCATGGATATGACGAAGACTCCGGATTATCGTAAACAGACGATGACTGTCATGCAGGAAGTGATGCAAAACCCGTTGTTCCGCATGGAAGTACTAACTTTGCTCAAGAAGGTAGTGCAGGAGGAATTGCAACCCAAAGTAGAAAGTGGCGGACAACAAGGGCAAGAGCAAGGCGGACAGCAAGACGGTCAAGGCCAAGGTGGTAGTGATGGCGGAGATGGTGGTAGCAGTGGAGATTCGGGCGGCGGATCATAAACAGTAGGTGTTAATACGCACCACAGATACTGAAAAGCCTGCATCCAAATGGACGCAGGCTTTATTTGTATTTATAACACTCATACCATTAGAATTTGGATTCAATGGACCGGGCAACTTCATCGTAGATAGCCCCTATACGGGAATCTGCTTTGTAAACAGAAGGTGAGAAATCAGGCTCGGAAGGATGATTATCCGGCGTGCCTAATGGAATCTGGGCAAGCAGGCTCGTATGCAGACTTTCCGCAAGTCTTCCCCCACCTCCACGACCAAAGACATAATCCTTCTCTCCGCAACTGCCACACTCATAGTAAGCCATATTCTCAACCACACCAAGTAACTCATGATCGGTCTGAATGGCCATCGCACCCGCACGTGCTGCGACAAAAGCTGCCGTTGCATGCGGCGTGGTAACGATGATTTCCTTGCTCTGTGGCAACATCTGATGCACATCCAAAGCAACATCTCCCGTACCTGGTGGCAAATCCAGTAATACATAATCTAATTCGCCCCACTGGACATCCGTAAAGAATTGACGCAGCATCCGACCTAGCATGGGTCCACGCCAGATTACCGGGTTATTCTCCCGAATAAAGAAGCCCATCGACATGACTTTGACGCCAAAACGTTCAACCGGTTGAATAACGCCATCTTCAACGACCGGATATTCTTCAATCCCCATCATGTCGGGTACACTGAAGCCATAGATATCCGCATCAATTAAGCCCACTTTCTTGCCTTGACGTGCCAAGGCTGCAGCGAGATTAACGGTTACCGTTGATTTACCAACGCCACCTTTACCACTGGCCACGGCAATAAAACGAACACCTGATTCAGGACTCAACAACTCATGTCCATCTAGACCCGCTGCATGACCTTTTACGAGCACTTCGTCCCGATCTGGCTCATTATCGGGTTGTCCCATATTCAGGCTCTCACGATCATGCTCAGAAGCTGCACGCACACGAATATGTACATCCTTCAGTCCGTGCTGGGACAACAAGTTACGCGCTGCATCACTTAAGGCTGTTGTATCCTCAGGTCGATTTTCCAGTGTCACTATGGTCAGAGCCACATGATTTTCTTTCACCATAATATCTCGAACCCATTCCAGTTCGGTCAGACTTACTCCCAATTGCGGTTCTTGTAATGGCTGTAATAGTTCAAGTATCTGTTCTTTTGATAACATCAGACAGCACCTCAGCTTTATCTATTGGCATGTAATTAGGTATGCTGATCCAATTATATCATTACCTTTCTTGTTCTGACTAACTTTTAGGCCGTTCTCCTGAGGAATATCTGAGAATCCCATTATAGATCGAAGCAGCTACCTTGCGTTGATAAGCTTCGTCGGCAAGCATACGTGCCTCTTCCGGATGAGAAAGGAAACCCACTTCTACCAGCGCTGAAGGGATCTTCAGAGCCTGTAACAGATAAACCGTATTCACCGTTTTGGCGATTCGATCTGTATTCTCCAGATTACGAACCATCTCTTGTTGAAGCAAATTGGCCAAACCTTCGTTATCCGGATGGTTAGTTGTATAGAAAACCTGCGCTCCACTCCATCGGTTGGACGGGACGCTGTTCATGTGAATGCTAATAAAGAGATCTGCTTGCTTATCCTCTATCCGCCGTACTCTTTGTTTCAGATCTTCCGTCTTGCGTTTGGAGTACCCTTTAGTGTCCGCTTCCGCCAGATCGGTATCTATTTCTCGTGTCATAATCACTAAGGCCCCTGCCTGTTGCAAATAATCTCTCACATACAGGGCGATAGACAGGTTGATATCTTTTTCAATAACCCCCTGTTTACTCACAGCTCCCCCATCTGGACCTCCGTGTCCTGCATCAATGGCAATGACTTTACCCGCCATCGGCAAACTCCAATAACCTGACGTCTTGGCGGAAGGCAGCTCATAGGACATTACGGCCACTAACATGGCCAGCAGACAGAGGCTCAGCATGACCCTTTTGAGTGTTTTTAACCTAATCCAAACTACAAAGTGTTTCCCCATATTTTTACGCATAAAAAAAACCACCTCGTCCCTATAAATGACTCTAATCATCTATATGGGACAAGATGGACAAATATACCGCTAGGACCGGACTTGCTCCGCCATTCCCTCAATCAGCACCTCAGCTACCTCAGGACGTGTAAATTCAGGTGGAGGGCACTGACCGTCACGGAGCAACCCGCGTACTTTGGTGCCGGAAAGCGCCATATGGTGTTCTTTATCATGTGGGTAAGTTTTGCTAGATGCCATGTTTTCACATTTGGTACAGAAGAAACTATGTTCGAAGAACAACGGAGTGATCCCCAGTTCCTCTGCTGTAAAGTTAGTAAATATCTCTTGTGCTTCATATGTTCCATAATAATCACCCACACCCGCATGGTCACGACCAAAAATAAAATGGGTACACCCGTAATTTTTGTGAACCATCGCATGGAAATAGCTTCCCGTGGACCGGCATACCGCATGGCTGCAGGGAACACACCAAGAAACGCACCATCAGCCGGGTAATAGTTCTCCAGTAATACCAGATAACTCTTCATCCGAACATCTGCGGGAACATCGTCGGACTTCGTCTCTCCCACAAGCGGATTCAGGAAGGGGGCATCTACAATCTCCATAGCGCTCTTCTGGATGTACTCATGAGCCTGGTTGGTGGACCGGATTACGTGTCTGAAAACCGACTACCGTCTTCCAACCCTTCTCCTTAAAAATCTTCCGGGTATCTGCAGGATCATAATAGAACTCTTCAAATTTCGGAGGTTTTGGACGGTTCAATACTTGATTGGACCTCCTACGTATGTTTCAGGGCGCTCCAACAGTTTTTTAACACCAGGGTGCTCGGGATCATCTGTTTTGAGTACACGCCGGACTTCGTCACCCTGATCCACCTGGTATAAACTTTGGACTTCGAGCAGTCCATAAGTTACTCCATCTTGATCACCAACAAGTTTCACAAGTTCACCAATCTGGAGGGATGCAGCTTGTTTATCGTCAACAGCAAGTGTAATCGGTATACTCAAGACCGTTCCATCAGCGAGACGCATGCGAGACACCACCGAAAGGTAATCTTCCTCATTCAAGAAACCTTAAAGTGGTGAGAAGGCACCCACACCAATCAGATCCAAATCTGATATCGTCCAGGTATTAATAAGCAAAGAGGATAAGTTTTTACTGTCTTGCAACAATTGCTCCCGTTCTTTTCCTTGTACGATACGCTGAACCAGCGTACCTCCATGTGGCAGAATCGATGTCATCTTGTCAGTTCCTTGTGTATCTATTATTTATGAAGGCCACATTCCGTTTTATCATTACCAGACCAGCGTCCAGCACGAGGGTCCTCGCCAGGCATAACCTGACGTGTGCAATGCTCACAGCCAATACTCGGGTAGTTCTGATCATGTAGAGGATTATATACAACGTTATTGTCACGAATATATTGCCATACATCCTCCGTCGTCCAATGTGCAATCGGATTAAACTTCATCAGGCCAAATTTTGAATCATACTCAACCTTCTTGGAGTTTGCACGAGTTGGTGCTTGATCTCTGCGAATACCTGTAATCCATGCATCATACTGAGAAAGAATTCGTGTTAACGGTTCGACTTTGCGAATGTTACAGCACGCATTGGGATCAGACTTCCACAACTCTTCACCGTGTTGAGCTGCCTGCTCTTCCGGAGTAATCTTAGGTGACACGCGTACAAATTCAAGGTTGTAGTTCTCTTGCATCTTATCACGTGTTTCATATGTTTCTTTGAAGTGGAAATCAGTATCCAGATAAAAAATATCTGTGGATGGGCTGATCTTCTGCAACATATCTACAAGTACAACATCTTCCGCACCAAAGCTACATGCAAAAGTGATATTAGGAAATGTTTCAATAGCATAACGAATAATATCCTCTGGACTAGCATGTTCCAGTTCCTCTGCCTTCGTCCGTGCCAATTCTTCTTTCTCCAACAAGTTCATCTGTGAATTTCCCCCATTCTGCATTTCAATACATCTTAAAGCCGACTAATCTAATATGAATTATGTTTAGTATAAATCTTTCAATGCGGATGTCAATGCCTGCCATATGGTAAAATAAATCAGTTTTTGCCCATTTTTGATTGTCGCTCTAACACAATATTTTGGTTCAATTTATCCATTTCTCAGTTCATGAGACAAAAACAATGATGTTGGTCCAAGTCATTGGTCAGATGATAAATATCTCTTCAGCTTGGAAAGTTTTGCTGCTACTAGGTTTGGACAGTTCTTGCAGGCAAAAGCAGCATTCAAAAATCACTGGTCGATTGAAAATAAGAAAAAGAAGATAAAGTTTCAAAGGGAGCTGAGTGACAACATATATCAATTGATATGTAAGGGACTTTTATCGTTTCCATAAGAAATACTGATGAGACTTGCAGTAAAGAATTAAGTGCAAAACCAGTAAACCAAACGCTTTAAGAAATCCAGCGTAAGCGCCAATTGATGATTTTATAAGAAGGTGTTGATCGTGGTGACCGATGGGTAAGCGCAAAATGAATGATCTAAAACAATTAGAGAGGTTCAATAAGATGTAGATGTATTAACGTACATATTATAGGGCTGTATTGAGGGACATTAAAAGAAGATTGAAAAGGCAATGAAGGAAAAATGCACAAGCATGTGGAGAGACATCAGAGTTATGAGAGTTATTGCAAAACATATATAGTATAAGGTTGAATGGTCATGAATATATAAAAAAGCCTTTGACCGAGGCCAAAGGCTTTTAATATTAACGTTTGGAGAACTGAGGTGCGCGACGAGCCGCTTTAAGACCGTATTTTTTACGCTCTTTCATACGTGGATCACGAGTCAGGAATCCTGCTTTTTTCAGGGATGCACGGTATTCCGGATCTGCTTTCAACAGAGCGCGGGAGATACCATGACGGATTGCGCCGGCTTGACCGGAGATTCCGCCACCATGAGCAATAACAAGAACGTCATAGTTGTTAAGCGTTTCTGTCAAGTTCAGTGGTTGTTTTACGATCAGTTTGAGTGTTTCCAAACCGAAGTATTCATTAATATCACGTTTATTGATGACAATGCGTCCTTCACCCGGTACAAGGCGAACACGTGCTACCGAATGTTTACGACGACCTGTCCCATAGTATTGTACTTGTGCCATGAAACTGTCCTCCTTTTAATTAACCGCGAAGTTCGTAAACTTCTGGTTTTTGTGCTGCATGTGGATGCTCAGTGCCTCTGTACGCTTTAAGTCTCAACTTCATTTTCTCGCCCATGCGAGTTTTAGGAAGCATACCGCGAACAGCCAATTCCAACATACGCTCAGGTTTGTTTTTAACCATCTCTTCAGCAGTAGTTACTTTCAAACCACCTGGGTGCATAGAGTGACGGTAGTATTTTTTACCTTGCATTTTCTTACCAGTCAATACGATTTTCTCAGCATTGATGATAACAACGAAATCGCCAGTGTCCACATGTGGAGTGAATTGTGGCTTATGTTTGCCGCGAATCAAAGCAGCTGCTTCGCTCGCCAAACGTCCGAGGGTTTTGCCTTCAGCATCAATGATGTGCCATTGGCGCTCAACTTCGTTAGGCTTCGCCATGTACGTAGTACGCATGAAAAGTTCCTCCTTAAAATGTTCAAAATCATCATTTTCATTTATCTTCGTTCGTTAAGTTATAACTTTAGGTGTTGATGGATTGTAAATTTGATGTGAACCTCTTAATTGGGGCTGTGGGAAAGCCATTAAGAAAACACAACTTTTATATTACATGATAGGCGATTAAATCGCAAGTGTTAATTAAGCTTTTCACTCACCAAATTTAATCTTTTTTGTATTCAAGATCCCAGAGCATTAAACCGCAGCTAACTGCAGTAGGTCCTGCAGCAGATCGATTACATGCAGCAATCATATTTGGTACATCAGAGGCTTTCCGTTTGCCCTCTCCGATCTCCAGCAGTGTCCCAACAATAATACGAACCATATGCTGCAAAAAGCCGTTACCACTCACATAAATGTGAATGACACCCTGATCGCGTGGATGGTCTCTGCACATTGATCGGTCCACTTCCATCCATGCTTCGTATACCGAACGGACATGATTCTCTTTCTGAGACTTGCGTGAAGCAAAAGAGGTGAAATCATACGTCCCTATGAAATGTCGTAAGCCCTCCTGCATTGCCATAATATCAAGCTTCGCATGATGATGATATTGCAGTCTTCTGTTGAATACATCCGGGAATTGATTCGCATTGACTGTATAACGATACGTTTTCTTTTTCGCTGCATAGCGAGAATGAAAATCAGCCGAAACTTCAATCGCATCAATAACGACAATATCGGAAGGTAATCTGGAGTTGAGTGCAATACACCAACGTTCAATCGGGATCTGGGACTCCGTAGGAAAATTGAAGATTTGTCTGCGGGCGTGAACACCTGCATCTGTTCGGCCTGAACCAGTAATTTTAACCTTCTCACCGGTTAAAGCACGAATCGCATCTTCAAGATGATCCTGAATGGTATTCCCGCCCGGCTGTACTTGGAAGCCGTAATAGGCAGTGCCATCATAAGTTAACGTCATACATAAGTTCCGCATTATTACCACACCTTTGTTCCATACTATACATATCCCTATCCCGAACAGCAAAAGAAGCCCCTTACGGAGCTTCTATTACAGCACGAATTCCGAAATGAAGAGAAAAAAAGGGTTAATCCAGAATCGTTGATTCTGTCCCCTTTCCTCATCTCATCTGTTTTACGCGCGGTCTACCAGTTCCAAGTAAACCATTGGCGCTGCGTCACCACGACGAGGTCCCAGTTTCAGGATACGAGTGTATCCACCTGGACGCTCAGCGTAACGACCGGACAATTCGCTAAACAGTTTTTGGATTGCATCTTGCTCACCATCGATAGTTTCGCGGCGAACATAAGCTGCCACTTGGCGACGGGCATGAAGATCTCCCTTTTTCGCTTTAGTGATCAATTTTTCAGCAATAGAGCGAACCTCTTTTGCTTTCGCTTCAGTTGTCTGAATGCGTTCGTATAAGAACAGGTCGGTTACCAGGTCACGGAACAAAGCTTTACGTGCGCTGGAATTACGGCCCAACTTTTGGTATGCCATTGTTTTCCCTCCTTCACTTCAAGCACTCGGCTGTCTATTCTTCTGTACGGAGTCCCAAACCAAGTTCCTCAAGCTTCTCTTGAACTTCTTCCAAAGACTTGCGTCCGAGGTTACGGACTTTCATCATGTCTTCTTCCGTTTTCGTAGTCAGCTCTTGCACGGTATTAATACCGGCACGTTTGAGGCAGTTGTAGGAACGAACAGAGAGATCCAGCTCTTCGATCGTCATTTCGAGTACTTTTTCTTTTTTGTCTTCTTCTTTTTCGACCATGATCTCTGCATCTTTCGCTTCGTCTGTAAGACCCACGAAGAGCATCAGATGCTCAGTCAAAATTTTAGCGCCGAGGCTTACAGCCTCTTCAGGACGAATACTTCCATCAGTCCAAACTTCCAACGTGAGCTTGTCATAGTTGGTCACTTGACCGACACGCGTATTTTCCACAGCGTAGTTAACGCGACTGATCGGGGTGAAGATGGAATCGACTGGGATGACGCCGATCGGCTGGTCATCGCGTTTATTCCGATCTGCCTGGACGTAGCCGCGACCGCGATTGGCAAAAATACGCATGTGAAGTCTCGAACCTGGTCCGAGCGTAGCAATGTGCAAATCCGGATTAAGGATTTCCACATCGGAGTCAGCACGGATATCTCCAGCCGTAATTGCTCCTTCGCCTTCAGCATCAATCTCGAGCACTTTCTCCTCATCAGAATGAATCTTAAGCGACAAAGCTTTCAGGTTAAGAATAACCTCCGTTACATCTTCCATTACGCCAGGAACTGTAGCAAATTCATGCAGAACGCCATCGATTTGAACCGAAGACACTGCCGCACCCGGCAGTGACGAGAGCAAGATTCGGCGAAGCGAGTTTCCAAGCGTCGTACCGTATCCGCGCTCAAGCGGTTCTACTACGAATTTCCCATAGGTGCCATCATCGTTGACGTCTACCGTCTCAATTTTCGGCTTTTCGATTTCAATCACTGCAATACCCCTCCTTCAAAACGTCGGTCCTCTATGACACATTTACCTTCTCTTGCGAAAACATGTAGTAGTATGCCTAAACAACCATTATTAGCAGATTGTGCCGGAAATATACCACACGCAGGGGCAAATCTCATTAGACACGACGACGTTTTGGAGGACGGCATCCGTTATGCGGGACTGGAGTTACGTCTTTGATCAGGTTAACTTCAAGACCAGCAGCTTGCAAAGAGCGGATCGCTGCTTCACGGCCTGCGCCTGGTCCTTTAACCATAACCTCAACGGCTTTCATCCCATGTTCCATTGCAGCTTTGGCAGCAGTCTCAGCAGCCATTTGTGCAGCAAACGGAGTCGATTTACGGGAACCTCTGAATCCGAGGCCGCCGGAGCTTGCCCACGAAATTGCATTTCCGTGAGGATCCGTAATAGTAACGATAGTGTTATTGAAAGTGGAACGGATATGCGCCACGCCAGATTCAATATTTTTACGGTCACGACGTTTAGTACGTACGACTTTTTTCGGTTTAGCCATTTTCTCTTATCCCCCCTTATTATTTCTTCTTGTTCGCTACTGTACGACGAGGACCTTTACGAGTACGAGCATTCGTTTTCGTACGTTGTCCACGAACAGGCAGACCACGACGATGACGAACTCCACGGTAACAACCGATCTCCGTCAAACGTTTAATATTCAAAGAGATTTCTCGACGCAGGTCACCTTCTACTTTGACCTCTTTATCGATACTTTCACGCAATTTGCTGACTTCATCTTCCGTCAAATCACGAACACGAGTGTCCGGATTGATGCCTGTTGTGCTCAGAATTTTCTGGGAAGTCGTTTTACCGATTCCGAAAATATAAGTCAAGGCGATCTCAACGCGCTTATCACGTGGCAAATCCACACCAGCTATACGTGCCATTTTACGCTACACCCCCTTCTTTAACCTTGTTTTTGTTTGTGTTTCGGATTTTCACAGATAACCATAACATTCCCTTTGCGGCGAATGACTTTGCATTTTTCGCAAATCGGCTTGACCGAAGGTCTTACCTTCATGTGAATTACCTCCTCAAAGTTTTGCTAAGCAAAACCCTCTTCGTAAGCATTGACCTTGTTCTACTATTGTAAAACCGGCTTCGAAGCTTTCGCAAGTTTTGCCGGGCAAAACCCGCTACATAAGCTTCACAGTTCATTGCAACTGTCTACTACTATTTACGGTAAGTTATGCGACCTTTTGTTAAATCATAAGGCGACAACTGAACAACTACTTTGTCTCCAGTCAGGATACGGATAAAGTGCATCCGCAGTTTTCCGGAAACGTGAGCGAGAATTTGATGACCGTTCTCAAGCTCAACCTTGAATGTTGCATTCGGTAGCGGTTCGAGAACCGTACCTTCCACTTCAATGACATCTTCCTTGGCCATTAGTCAGTCTCCTTTCTCTTCAGCTTGAATGTTGGTGGATTCCAGAAATGAATGAACCGCGTAACGGAGCTTTCCATTTGTCACCCGACCACTCTCGTTTAAACTGTTCACAACCTCGCTGCTAATCATGGGCTGGAGTTCAAGATGAAGAAGATTCTTCTTCTTAGGTTGATCAAACTTACGTTTGTCTCCATCCGCAATATATACGAACTTACTGTCCGCTATAGCAACAATTACTGCGGCTTGGTCCGCATTGCGGCCTTTACGGATCTTCACAAGTTGACCGAGCTGCGGATTAGACTGACTGTTCATGCCTCATCACCTACGCATTCAGTTTCGTGAAAATTTCCATACCATCTGGTGTAACTGCTACGGTGTGTTCAAAGTGGGCACATAACTTACCATCAACCGTGACGACAGTCCAGTTATCTTCCAACGTTTTCACATACCGTCTACCTACGTTAACCATCGGCTCTATGGCCAGCACCATGCCCGCTTTAAGCCGTGGTCCCCGATCGGGAAGACCATAGTTCGGAATCTGTGGTTCTTCGTGCAGATCTGCGCCTATGCCGTGACCGACATATTCACGAACTACGGAGAACCCTTCATCTTCAATATATTTCTGAATCGCATGAGATATTGTAAACAAGCGAACGTCCGGTTTCACCAGCGCCAGACCTGCGTATAACGAAGCCTCGGTAACGTCCAGAAGACGACGGGCTTCTTCGGAAATACGGCCGACCGGATAAGTCCAGGCGGAATCTCCATGATACCCCTGGTACTGCGCGCCAATGTCAAACGTAACGATATCGCCCTCGTTCAACTTGCGTTTGCCGGGAAATCCATGTACCAACTCTTCATTGACTGAAGCGCACACACTGGCAGGGAAACCGTTATAACCTTTGAAAGACGGCACAGCTCCTTGACTGCGGATATATTGATCTGCCATATGGTCAAGTTCTCCAGTCGTAATACCGGGAGCGATATGCTCTGCCAAGAGACGATGCGTTTCCGCAACAATTCTCCCTGCTTCCCTCATCAAGCCCAGTTCCGTTTCGGACTTACCAATGATCATCAATTAACCTCTCAGTAAGGACACGATTTCTTGAGAAACTTGATCGATATCCTGTTCTCCGTTCATTTGACGAAGAAGACCTTTAGTCTCATAGAACGTGAGGAGTGGTGCTGTTTTGTTGATATACTCGTCCAGTCGTGTACCTACACTCTCTTCATTATCATCAGAGCGTTGATACAACTCACCAGCGCATTTATCACAAATACCTTCCTGCTTAGGCGGATTGAATACCACATGATAAGTGGAACCACAGTTTTTACAAATTCGACGACCCGTCAAACGAGCGAGCAATTTGTTGCGATCCACTTTCAGGTTGATTACATGATCGAGACCTGAGTTCAATCGATCCAGAATGCCATCGAGCGCTTCTGCTTGCGAAAGAGTTCTTGGAAATCCGTCCAAGAGGAAACCTTCTCTGCAGTCAGGCTGCTGCAAACGTTCTTCAACGATGCCAATGGTTACATCATCTGGTACAAGCAATCCTTGATCCATATATTCCTTGGCTTTCATGCCAATGGGAGTTCCCTGTTTGATCGCGAGACGAAATGCATCGCCTGTTGAAATATGGGGAATACCGAACTCTTTCACGATGACGTCTGCTTGCGTTCCTTTTCCTGCCCCCGGAGGGCCCATGAATAGGATGTTCACGTTATGTCACTCCCTCCAAGACTACCCTACATCAACAAACAGCACAATAGGTGCCGGCAAGTAAATCTTCACTCGACCGGTACCTATTGCCTATTTATTGATAAAACCTTTGTAGTGGCGTTTGATCAATTGGCTTTCGATTTGCTTCATCGTATCCAGCGCAACACCGATAACGATCAGGAGGGATGTTCCTCCAATTTGCGCAGATTGAGGCAAACCAGAAAGTGCCCCTAAGAATACAGGCAGAACGGAAATGACTGCCAAGAAGATGGCTCCGGCCATTGTCAAACGAGTCATGACACGGGTCAGATATTTCTCGGTTGCTTTACCCGGGCGAATGCCTGGGATGTAACCGCCGTTCTTTTTCATATTGTCAGCCATCTGCTGTGGATTCATCTGTACAAAAGTATAGAAGAATGTGAAACCGAAGATCATCACGACATACAGCAACATACCAAGAGGTTTGTGTGTAGTCAGGTTTTGTCCGATCCACTGTGCCCAGAGGCGATCTGCCCAGAAGTTGGCGATGATCGTTGGGAACATCAACAGCGATGAAGCAAAGATGACAGGGATAACACCTGCTGCATTAATTTTCAGCGGGATATGTGTATTCTGTCCACCGTACATTTTGTTACCTACGACACGTTTAGCGTACTGTACCGGAATCTTCCGAATCGCCTGCTGAATGTAAATGACCCCTATGATGATCAACACAATAACAATTGCGATGATAACACCTTTAAGAATATTCATAAACAGTTGGTCAGGTTGAATGAAGTCAGATTCGATCGTTTGTTTGATAATGTTAGGCACCGTAGATAGGATACCCGCAAAGATCAAGATCGAAATCCCGTTTCCTATGCCCTTCTCGGTGATCTGCTCACCAAGCCACATCAGGAATGAAGTACCGGCCGTAAGTACAATCGCGATCAAGATATAATCTGCAAATGTAGCGTTAGGCACCATCTCTGTATTGTACAAGCGGTTGAATCCGATCGACGTACCAAACGCTTGAATCAATGCCAGCCCGATGGTTAAATAACGGGTCAACTGTGCAGATTTCTTCTTACCTTGTTCACCTTGCTTTGCCCACTCCGCTAATTTAGGAATAACGTCCATGGAAAGCAACTGTACTATGATAGACGCAGTGATGTAAGGCACGATCCCGAGCGCAAATATCGAGAACTGGAAGAGCGCTCCACCCGAGAACGTATTGAGAAGTCCAAAAACTTCTTTACCCGCAGAATTTGTCGCTTCGAACACATCTTTGTTAACTCCCGGTACGGGAACAAAGGAGCCGATGCGGTAAATGATCAGTACAAAAAGGGTAAATAATACCCTTTTGCGCAGATCTTCAACCCGCCAGATATTCTTTAGGGTCTTGAACATTAAATCACCTCAGTTGTACCGCCGGCAGCTTCAATTTTCTCAATAGCAGATTGAGAAAACTTGTTAGCTTTAACAGTCAGCTTCACAGTGACATCACCGTTACCCAGGATTTTGATTCCGGATTTAGCGTTTTTAACTACGCCATTCGTCATCAAGAATTCTGGAGTTACTTCAGTACCCGCAGCAAAACTGTTCAGGTCTTCAGTATTCACAACTGCATATTCTTTGCGAGTTGGGTTTACAAAACCACGTTTTGGCAAGCGACGATACAATGGATTTTGTCCACCTTCGAAGCCTGGACGTACTCCACCGCCAGAACGAGCGTTTTGTCCTTTGTGACCGCGACCTGATGTTTTACCTGTACCACTACTTGGACCGCGACCAAGACGTTTACGTTCTTTGCGGGATCCAGGAGATGGTGAAAGCTCATGTAACTTCATCGTTCGTTGCACCTCCTTAAAGATTTGTGGGATTAACCCGTTTTTAAGCTTCTACTTCTTTAACAGCAACCAAGTGGCTTACTTTGTTAATCATACCACGGATGGCAGGATTATCGTTTTGTACCACTTTGCTATTGATTTTGCGCAAACCCAATGTTTTCACAGTTGTTCTTTGCGTCTCCGGACGTCCGATCAAACTGCGGACGAGGGTAATTTCTAATTTAGCCATGAGAATTCCCTCCTTAACCCAGAAGCTCTTCGACGGATTTTCCGCGCAGTTTAGCCACGTCTTCAGCACGCTTCAAACGGGACAAACCTTCCAAAGTCGCATTGACCATGTTCATGGAATTCGAAGAACCCAGAGATTTTGTCAAAATGTCACCTACACCAGCAAGTTCGAGAACCGCACGTACAGGACCACCAGCGATAACACCAGTACCTTCAGATGCTGGTTTCAACAGCACGCGTCCTGCGCCGAACTTACCTGTTACCAAGTGAGGAATCGATGTTCCTACGAGTGGAACGTGTACAAGGTTTTTCTTAGCGTCTTCAATACCTTTGCGAATTGCATCAGGTACTTCGCCCGCTTTACCGATACCAGCTCCAACCCAGCCGTTGCCGTCGCCGACTACAACCAGTGCGCTAAAGCTGAAACGGCGTCCGCCTTTTACTACTTTAGCTACGCGATTAATATTTACAACTCTTTCAGTCAGTTCCAAAGTATTCGGATCTACACGCAAGTCGTTAACCTCCTTTTGAAAAATATCTTAAAACTCAAGTCCTGCTTCACGAGCCGCTTCAGCCAATGCTGCGATACGACCATGGTACAGATAACCGCTACGGTCAAATACGATGTTGGAAACACCTTTATCTTTAGCACGTTTAGCAACGAGTTCGCCAACTTTACGAGCTGATTCAACAGATGCACCATTTTTGATGTCAGTGCTCAATTCTTTGTCTACAGTAGACGCAGAAGCGATTGTTACACCAGCAACATCATCGATGATTTGAGCATACATATGTTTACCAGAACGGAATACGTTCAAACGAGGACGTGCTGCCGTTCCTTGGATTTTCTTACGAACACGAAGGTGTCTTTTCAGACGAGCCTTATTTTTATCTGGTTTCGTAATCATCTCAAAGATTCACTCCTTTCAGGTTACCTCGCTGGCTTCAAAGCAGAAGCCACGGGGTATATTAGAAACACACGAAGCAAGCAAGCCGAAAGCCGCGCAAAGGCGGTAAGAGAAATCTTATTTCTTCTTACCGGCTTTACCTTCCTTACGGATGATACGCTCGCCTTCATATTTAATACCTTTACCTTTGTACGGCTCAGGTTCACGTACGGAACGGATTTTAGCAGCGTAAGCACCTACACGCTCTTTGTCAATTCCGCGAACGATGATTTTTGTATTCGAAGGTACTTCGAATTCAATTCCCGCTTCCGGTGTAATTTCAACCGGGTGAGAGTAACCAACGTTTAGAACGATTTTATCTCCGGATTTGCTTGCACGATACCCGACCCCAACCAATTCCAGAGATTTCGCGAATCCTTCAGTAACGCCGCTCACCATATTGTTTACAACGCTACGCGTTGTGCCGTGCAAAGAACGGTGAGTTTTGTTATCGGAAGGACGCACAACTGTGATTTCGTTATTTTCAACTGTAACCTTCATGTCTTTATGAAGCTCACGAGTCAAAGTTCCTTTTGGTCCTTTTACCGTAATAACGGTGTTGTCCAGGGTGATGTCTACACCACTTGGTACTGTGATTGGTTTGCGACCAATACGAGACATATGTTGCACCTCCTATCTTGTGACGTTATATTACCAAACGTAGCAAACGACTTCTCCGCCGGATTTCGATTGACGAGCTTCTTTGTCCGTCATGATACCTTTAGATGTCGAGATGATCGCGATTCCCAGGCCACCAAGTACACGAGGTACTTCGTTGCTTTTCGTGTAAACACGAAGACCAGGTTTACTGATTCTTTTCAGACCAGTGATAACGCGCTCGTTATTTTGACCGTATTTCAGGAAAACACGGATAATCCCTTGTTTGTTATCATCGATAACTTCAGCGTCACGGATGAAACCTTCACGCTTCAGGATATCGGCGATTTGTTTTTTCATTGTCGAAGCAGGCATTTCTACCGTTTCGTGACGAACAGTGTTCGCGTTACGAATACGAGTAAGCATATCTGCAATTGGATCAGACATAGTCATTGTGAGTTAACCTCCTTCCCGTTCAGGACTTTTTACCAGCTTGCTTTTTTCACGCCAGGGATCTGGCCTTTATAAGCTAATTCACGGAAACAAATTCTGCAAATTTTGAACTTTTGCAGGACCGAATGTGGACGTCCGCAACGCTCACAGCGTGTATATGCACGTACTTTAAACTTAGGTGTACGTTGTTGTTTAACTTTCATCGAAGTTTTTGCCACTTAGCCTGACACCTCCTAAATAATTTCGGAGAAAAGGGAGTCTTTCCAGACACCCGGAAACGTTATGCCAACATTACTTAACGAAAGGCATTCCCATTTGCGTGAGCAATTCGCGGGACTCTTCGTCTGTTTTCGCCGTTGTTACGATGACAATATCCATACCGCGGACTTTATCAACTTTATCATACTCGATCTCTGGGAAGATCAGTTGTTCTTTCAGACCCAGCGTGTAGTTACCACGTCCGTCGAAAGCTTTGCTCGATACACCGCGGAAGTCGCGGACACGAGGAAGCGTAACGTTGAACAGTTTATCGAGGAAGAAGTACATACGCTCGCCGCGCAATGTTACTTTAACACCGATAGGCATATTCTCACGCAGTTTGAATCCTGCGATAGATTTTTTTGCACGAGTGATTACAGGTTTTTGACCTGCGATCAGTTGCAAATCGTTTACTGCGGAATCCAACACTTTGGAGTTTTGAACAGCCTCGCCCACACCCATGTTGATAACGATTTTCTCGATTTTCGGCACTTGCATTACCGTTGTATAGTTAAACTTCTGCATCAAAGCAGGAGCGATTTCTTGCAGGTAACGTTCTTTCATTCTTGATGCCATGAATCATAGCCCTCCTTTCTCATTCGGTTCAATTAGTCGATAATTTCTCCGGAACGTTTAGCAACGCGCACTTTCTTTCCGTTATCCAAAACTTTGTAACCTACACGGGTTACTTTTCCGCTCTTCGGATCGATGTGCATTACGTTGGAAACGTGAATCGGAGCTTCCTTCTCGATAATGCCGCCTTGCGGATTTTGCTGGTTAGGCTTCTGGTGTTTTTTCACCATGTTAACACCTTCCACAAGGACGCGGTTCTCACGAGGATAAGCAGCGATGACACGGCCTTTTTTACCTTTGTCTTTACCGCTGATCACCATAACCGTATCTTCCTTCTTAACGTGAAGTTTGTTGTTATGGGATTCCAGAACTTTTTTCACTCTTGGCATTTCGTACACCTCCTGTTTCTAACATCACGAGATTAAGCTTTAGATAACTTCTGGAGCCAAGGAAACGATTTTCATGAAGTCTTTATCGCGAAGTTCGCGAGCAACTGGTCCGAAAATACGTGTTCCACGTGGGCTTCTGTCGTCTTTTACAACAACCGCTGCATTTTCATCAAAACCGATGTAGGAACCGTCTTTACGACGTACAGAACGTTTCGTACGAACGACAACCGCTCTAACTACATCACCTTTTTTGACAACGCCGCCTGGTGTTGCTTGTTTAACAGAACAAACGATCAGATCACCGATTTGAGCTGTACGACGTCCCGTACCGCCGAGTACGCGGATACACATCAGTTCCTTCGCACCGGAGTTGTCAGCCACAGTCAAACGTGTAAATGGTTGAATCATTTAGTATTCCTCCTTTCAGCAGTGCTGCTGAGCATTAGATGATAACCGCTTTTTCTACGATTTCAGTAAGTCTCCAGCGTTTATCTTTCGAAAGCGGACGAGTCTCCATGATTTTCACCGTGTCACCGATTTTCGCAGTGTTTTCTTCGTCATGTGCTTTGAATTTTTTAGTAACCTTAATGCGTTTATGGTACAAGTTGTGTTTTTTGTAAGTTTCTACAGCAACAACAATTGTTTTGTCCATTTTATCGCTGACCACTTTACCAGTTTGCACTTTACGTGCGTTACGTTCTTCGCTCATTGTTGGCCTCCTTCCTGATTACGGACGGATTGTCCATCCTATCCCTAATTAACCGATTCCCAATTCTCTCTCACGGATAATGGTTTTAGCACGAGCTATTTCTTTCCGCACATCACGGATGCGAGTCGGGTTATCCAGCTGACCGGTAGCTAATTGAAAGCGGAGGTTAAAGAGTTCTTCTTTAAATCCGGCAATCTTTTGCTCGATTTCAGCAGAGGTTAGGTTGCGAAATTCACTAGCTTTCATTTGCTTCACCACCCAATTCTTCACGTTTCACGAACTTCGTTTTGATTGGCAGTTTGTGAGCGGCAAGACGCATTGCTTCGCGTGCAATTTCCTCCGGTACACCAGCAAGTTCAAACATGATCTTACCTGGTTTCACTACTGCAACCCATTTTTCTACGTTACCTTTACCGCTACCCATCCGAACCTCGAGAGGCTTTTGAGTGATTGGTTTGTCTGGGAAAATTTTGATCCAAACTTTACCACCACGTTTGATGTAACGAGTCATCGCAATACGAGCCGCTTCGATCTGACGGTTCGTAATCCAAGCCGGTTCCGTAGCTTGCAGACCGTATTCGCCAAAGTTCAGAGTCGTTCCGCCTTTAGCTTGGCCTTTCATATGTCCACGTTGTTGCTTACGGTGTTTTACGCGTTTTGGTACCAACATGATTAGTTGCCTCCTTCCTTAGCAGCTTGTTTCTTAGCCGTAGGAAGAACCTCTCCACGATAGATCCATACTTTTACGCCGATACGTCCGTAAGTAGTATGAGCCTCTGCTGTACCATAGTCAATGTCAGCACGCAGTGTGTGCAGTGGAACAGTTCCTTCGCTGTAGCCTTCAGAACGTGCGATCTCAGCACCGCCAAGACGTCCGCCTACTTGAGTTTTGATACCTTTAGCACCGGAGCGCATAGTTCTTTGAATTGCTTGTTTCAGAGCACGACGGAAAGAAACACGACGTTCCAATTGTTGTGCAATGCTTTCTGCTACAAGAACAGCGTCCAAGTCTTGGTTCTTAATTTCAGAAATGTTGATGTGTACTTTTTTACCGCCAGCAATTTTCGTAATTTGGTTACGAAGATTTTCAACTTCCGAACCACCCTTACCAATAACCATACCTGGTTTAGCAGTGTGAATCGTTACGTTTACGCGGTTAGCCGCTCTCTCAATTTCTACACGAGATAAAGCGGAGTCTTTCAATTTATTTTTCAGGAATTCACGAATTCTCACGTCTTCCATCAAAAGATCACCGAAGTCTTTGCCTGCATACCACTTAGATTCCCAGTCACGGATAATTCCGACACGGAGTCCGACTGGATTTACCTTTTGGCCCACACATTTCCCCTCCTTCTACTTCTCAGATACCACCAAAGTAATGTGGCTAGTACGTTTGTTAATACGACTTGCACGTCCCATTGCACGAGGGCGGAAACGTTTCATTGTCGGTCCTTGGTTCACGTAAGCTTGCGAGATAACCAAGTTGTTAACATCCAAAGAATAGTTATGTTCCGCATTCGCAATAGCGGAGTTAAGCAACTTCTCAACGATTGGAGAAGCGGATTTCGGAGTGTGACGGAGAATGGCAACCGCCTCACCTACTTGCTTGCCGCGAATTAAGTCAACAACGAGTTGAACTTTACGAGGAGCAATCCGGATAAACTTAGCATGTGCTTTTGCTTCCATTGTGTAACCTCCTCTCAAACATTAAAGATGTTCATTTATCTTCTTGTTTTCTTATCATCATCAGTATGGCCTTTGTACGTACGGGTTGGAGCGAACTCACCCAGTTTGTGTCCGACCATGTCCTCAGTTACATACACTGGCACGTGTTTACGACCATCGTAAACGCCAAATGTGTGTCCGATGAATTGTGGGAAAATTGTAGAACGACGGGACCAGGTTTTGATTACGTTCTTCTTACCTGAAGCTTCCATCTCTTCTACCTTTTTGAGCATGTAGCCATCAATGAATGGCCCTTTTTTCAAACTGCGACCCATGTGGAGATCCTCCCTTCAAACGTAGCTATTATGCATCCGCAGATGCCTCACGAAGTTATGCACAATGTGTATTACTTCGTGCGGCGGCGAATGATGTATTTATCAGAAGCTTTATTTTTCTTACGCGTTTTGTAACCAAGAGTAGGTTTACCCCATGGTGACATTGGCGATTTACGTCCGATTGGAGCACGACCTTCACCACCACCGTGTGGGTGATCGTTAGGGTTCATTACTACACCACGAACCTCAGGACGTTTACCCAACCAACGGCTACGACCGGCTTTACCGATTTTGATGAGCTCGTGGTCTTGGTTACCAACAGATCCGATTGTCGCGCGGCAAACTTTCAAAATACGACGAACTTCTCCGGAAGAGAGACGAACGGAAACGTATTTTTCTTCTTTACCAAGCAATTGAGCTTCTGTACCAGCAGCACGAACCAATTGTCCGCCTTTACCTGGTTTCAACTCGATGTTGTGGATAACAGTACCTACTGGAATGTTTTCGAGTGGCAGTGCGTTACCGATTTTGATGTCTGATTCAGGTCCGGAGAATACTTGATCTCCAACTTTCAAACCTTTAGGAGCGATGATATAACGTTTCTCACCATCAGCATAGTGAATCAGAGCGATGTTGGATGTACGGTTCGGGTCATACTCAATCGTAGCAACGCGGCCCGGTATTCCATCTTTAGTACGTTTGAAGTCAATGATACGGTATTTACGTTTGTGTCCACCACCATGGTGACGAACTGTAATTTTACCTTGGTTGTTGCGGCCTGCTTGTTTGCTCAACGGGGCCAACAACGATTTCTCCGGCTGATTTGTGGTGATTTCCTCAAATGTAGAAACGGACATGTTCCGTCTTGCCGGGGATGTTGGTTTATACTTTTTGATTGGCACTGGGTTTCCCTCCTTACTTCAAAAATTCAATTATACTGTTTCAAAGAACTCAAGCGTTTTGCTGTCTTTTGTCAGCGTTACAAACGCTTTTTTCCATTCGCTAGTATATCCGGAATAACGTCCGTACCGTTTCGGCTTAGCTGGAACACGAAGCGTGTTCACGTTTTTCACTTTTACATTGAAAATAGCTTCTACTGCCTTTTTGATCTCGGTTTTGTTTGCACGGATATCGACTTCAAATACATATTTCAAGTCGTTCATCATGTCAGCAGTACGTTCCGTAATAATCGGACGTTTTACAATATCACGAGGATCCTTCATTACGCGAGCACCTCCTCTACCTTCTGAACTGCTTCTTTCGTAATGATCAATTTGTCGTGCGAAAGCACGTCAAGAACATTAATGCCGTCAGCAGCTACGAATTTCACGCCTGGAATATTCCGTGCGGAAAGAGCTACATTATCATCATAGCTAGGAGCTACGATCAAAGCTTTACGTCCCACTTTGAGGTTACTCAAGATGGCTGCGAATTCTTTAGTTTTAGGCGTGCTCAATGTGAGAGCGTCCAAAACGATAATGTCATTGTCAAGCACTTTGGATGAAAGGGCTGATTTGATCGCCAAGCGGCGAACTTTCTTAGGCAGTTTATACGCATAGCTCCGTGGTGTTGGACCAAATACGATACCGCCGCCTTTCCATTGTGGTGAACGAATTGAACCTTGACGAGCGCGACCTGTACCTTTTTGTTTCCAAGGCTTACGTCCACCGCCACGTACTTCAGAACGTCCTTTTACTTTGTGGGTACCTTGACGAAGGGAAGCGCGTTGCATAAGAACTGCATCGTACAGAACGTGTTGGTTCGGCTCAATTCCGAAAACCGCATCGTTCAATTCAACTTCGCCTACTTGGCTACCATCTACATTGTAAACTGATACTTTTGGCATTTTGTGTTCCTCCTTTCTTCAGTGGTTATTTTTTCACCGTTTCTTTAACTTTAATGAGACTGTTTTTCGGTCCAGGAATGGAACCTTTCACGAGCAACACGTTACGCTCAGCGTCTACTTTAACTACTTCAAGACGTTGGATTGTAACAGTATCATGTCCCATGTGTCCTGGCAGGCGTTTGCCTTTAGGAACGCGGTTAGCTTGGATCGAACCCATTGAACCAGGGCCACGGTGGTAACGCGAACCGTGTGACATAGGTCCAGTGCTTTGTCCCCAACGTTTGATAACGCCGGCAAAACCTTTACCTTTAGAAATACCCGTTACGTCAACGAATTCGCCTTCAGCGAAAATGTCAGCTTTCAGCTCTTGGCCAACTTCATATTCTGCGATGTTGATACCGCGAACTTCACGAACGTAGCGCTTAGGGGCAGTGTTCGCTTTTTTAGCGTGACCTGCTTCTGGCTTGTTAGCATTTTTCTCTTTCTTATCGGAGTAACCGATTTGAATTGCTTCGTAGCCATCGTTCTCAATGTCTTTCTTTTGCAAAACAACACAAGGGCCTGCTTCGATAACCGTTACTGGAACGACGTTACCTTCAGGAGTAAATACTTGAGTCATTCCGAGTTTTTTTCCTAAGATTGCTTTCATGTTGACACCTCTTTTCCTCTATACATGGTCTTTGTTGTAGCTATATTACAATTTAATTTCGATATCTACACCGGACGGCAGATCCAAGCGCATCAAGGCATCCACAGTTTGTGGAGTCGGGTTAACGATGTCGATCAAACGTTTATGAGTACGTTGTTCGAATTGTTCCCGAGAATCCTTGTACTTGTGCACCGCACGAAGAATAGTAATGATTTGTTTTTCAGTAGGAAGCGGAATCGGACCGGATACACCAGCACCCGAACGTTTTGCTGTTTCAACAATTTTCTCCGCGGATTGATCAAGAATTCTGTGGTCGTAAGCTTTCAAACGAATACGAATTTTTTGCTTTGCCATTTTAGTCCCTCCTTCTATCGCCCAATTTTTTATCGGACATACTCCGTGAAAATTTTCTAGCCACTCTCCCATGGCAAAGGGGCCGGGTGTGCCAGTAACCTCTCACATCATCGCAACGTCACAGAACAACATTCATTATTATATAGAAAAGATAGGCGTATTGCAAGCATATTTAAGAAAAACATTTAAACTTATCTTTTCTGATGAAATGACTTCGTTTATTGCAGTGTTTATCTTCAATATCCAGGCTGCCTTGCCAATCCTTCTAAACTCGTAAATGATGTTCATTTCATGTGACGCAGGTTCCGAGCTTTAAACATAATAAAAGAGTTCTCTATCCGATGTCGGATAAAGAACTCTTCCGAAGCTTCGTTACAATACAATGTTACTCGTTCCAGTACACTGTTACATATGCTTTATTCAGCGTTAAGCCGAATTATTTTTGGATAGATGCTACGGAACCGGCACCTACTGTACGTCCGCCTTCACGAATGGAGAATTTAGTTCCTTCTTCAATCGCGATTGGGGAGATCAGGGAAACAGTAACAGTGATGTTATCACCAGGCATTACCATTTCAGTACCTTCAGGCAAGTTGATGATGCCTGTTACGTCAGTTGTACGGAAGTAGAACTGTGGACGGTAACCAGTGAAGAATGGTTTGTGACGTCCGCCCTCTTCTTTAGTCAGAACGTAGATTTGAGCTGTGAATTCTGTGTGAGGCTTAACAGAACCCGGTTTAGCCAAAACTTGGCCACGCTCGATGTTGTTACGGTCAACACCACGAAGAAGTGCTCCGATGTTGTCACCAGCTTGAGCGGAATCCAGCAATTTGCGGAACATCTCAACGCCTGTTACAACAGATTTTTTAGTTTCTTCAGTGATACCAACGATTTCGATCTCTTCGCCGACTTTAACAGTACCACGCTCTACACGGCCAGTAGCAACAGTACCACGACCAGTGATGGAGAATACGTCCTCGACAGGCATCAAGAAAGGTTTGTCAGTTTGACGCTCAGGCAGTGGGATGTAAGTGTCGATCTCTTTGAACATCTCAACGATTTTTTGAGCCCATTCGCCATCTGGGTTTGCCAGTGCTTCACGAGCGGATCCACGAGTGATTGGAGTATCGTCACCTGGGAACTCATATTCGTTAAGAAGGTCGCGAACTTCCATCTCAACCAATTCCAACAACTCTTCGTCTTCAACCATGTCACATTTGTTCAAGAATACAACAATGTAAGGTACGCCTACTTGACGGGAGAGCAAGATGTGCTCACGAGTTTGTGGCATTGGGCCGTCAGCTGCGGATACTACCAAGATAGCTCCGTCCATTTGTGCCGCGCCAGTGATCATGTTTTTAACATAGTCGGCGTGACCTGGGCAGTCTACGTGAGCGTAGTGACGAGTGTCAGTTTCGTACTCAACGTGTGCTGTGGAGATAGTGATACCGCGCTCGCGCTCTTCTGGCGCTTTGTCGATTTGGTCGAATGCTACAGCAGCACCACCGTAAGTTTTGGACAATACAGTTGTGATTGCAGCAGTCAGTGTTGTTTTACCATGATCGACGTGACCGATAGTACCGATGTTAACGTGGGGTTTATTACGTTCGTATTTAGCCTTTGCCATTTGAACGTGGCCTCCTTAAAATTATAATTTTATGTTTTCACTGAATGAAGTGCTCCGAATTAAATTCTTATGCACTTGCATCCAGTGTGAGAAAACTACTCGGTGCCTTTTGTTTTGGCAACGATTTCTTCAGCGATGCTCTTAGGAACTTCTTCATAGTGAGAGAGTTCCATGGAGAATACGCCGCGTCCTTGAGTACCGGAACGAAGAGTTGTAGAGTAACCAAACATTTCAGACAGAGGTACCTTAGCACGGATGATTTGAGCTCCACTACGGGAATCCATACCTTCGATGCGGCCACGACGGGAGTTCAACATACCCATTACGTCACCCATGTACTCTTCTGGAACAGTTACTTCTACTTTCATGATAGGCTCAAGCAGAACTGGTTTACACTTGTCTTTAGCCGCTTTAAGCGCCATAGATCCGGCAATTTTAAATGCCATCTCGTTGGAATCGACATCATGGTAAGATCCGTCTACGATTGTAGCCTTAACGTCAACAAGCGGGAAGCCTGCAATAACGCCGTTTTTCATTTGCTCTTCAATCCCTGACAGTGCAGGTTGAATGTATTCTCTTGGAACGGAACCACCGACAACCTTACTTTCGAACTGGCTGCCTGTACCCGGCTCGAGAGGTTCGAATTCAACCCATACGTGACCGTATTGACCACGACCACCGGATTGACGTACGAATTTACCTTCAACGCGCGCTGGAGCACGGAATGTTTCACGGTAAGCTACTTGTGGTTTACCCACAGTAGTTTCAACCTTGAACTCACGACGCATACGGTCGATGATGATATCAAGGTGAAGCTCACCCATACCTGCCAAGATTGTTTGACCTGTTTCTTCGTCAGTATGAGCACGAAGAGTTGGATCCTCTTCAGTCAACTTACCGAGAGCAACACCCATTTTATCTTGGTCAGCTTTGGTTTTAGGTTCAACGGCGATTTCGATAACCGGATCAGGGAAGTTCATTGACTCCAGGATAACCGGATTTTTCTCATCACATAGTGTATCACCTGTACCCGTATCTTTCAAACCTACGGCAGCTGCAATATCACCGGAGTAAACTTCAGTGATCTCTTGACGGCTGTTCGCGTGCATTTGAAGGATACGACCGATACGCTCACGTTTGTTTTTAGTGGCATTCAATACATATGATCCGGATTGAAGAACACCGGAGTATACGCGGAAGAATGTCAATTTACCAACGTAAGGGTCAGTCATGATTTTGAATGCCAATGCGGAGAATGGCTCTTCATCAGAGGACTTACGAACTGCTTCAGTTCCATCTTCAAGATGACCAGTGATTGATGGTACATCTGTTGGAGCTGGCAAGTAGTCGATAACAGCATCCAACATCAGTTGAACACCTTTGTTACGGTATGAGGATCCACAGATAACTGGGAAGATCTTAACATCTACAACACCTTTACGGAGTACGGCTTTGATCTCATCAATTGTGATTTCTTCGCCTTCCAGGTATTTCATTGTCAAATCTTCGTCCAATTCAGCAACGCGTTCAATCAACTCGTTGCGAAGTTCTTCAACTTGATCTGCAAATTCTGCAGGAATGTCGGTTTCTTCGATATCTTGTCCAAGATCATCTTTGTACATATGAGCTCTTTGTGCAACGATATCGATGATACCTTTGAAATCATTTTCAGCGCCGATTGGAAGTTGAATCGCAACAGCGTTCGCTTGAAGGCGATCACGCATGTCAGATACAACGTTCAGGAAGTCAGCACCGATGATATCCATTTTGTTTACATATGCGATACGAGGTACGCCGTACTTGTCAGCCTGTCTCCATACGGTTTCGGACTGAGGCTCAACGCCTTCTTTCGCACTGAATACACCAACTGCTCCGTCCAATACACGAAGGGAACGTTCAACTTCAACAGTGAAGTCAACGTGTCCCGGGGTATCAATAATATTAACGCGGTGGCCTTTCCAAGCAGCGGTAGTTGCAGCGGAAGTAATCGTAATTCCGCGCTCCTGTTCCTGTTCCATCCAGTCCATTGTCGCAGCGCCTTCGTGTACTTCACCGATTTTGTGCGTACGTCCTGTGTAGAACAAGATCCGCTCAGTTGTCGTGGTTTTACCCGCATCAATATGAGCCATGATCCCGATATTACGTGTATTTTTCAAGGAGAACTCTCTAGCCATGAAATGGGTCTCCCTTCAAAATTGAAGTTTTTTATTGTGAACTGAATCCTACCAACGGTAGTGAGCAAACGCTTTGTTCGCTTCAGCCATTTTGTGCGTATCTTCACGTTTTTTAACGGAAGCGCCTGTGTTGTTGGAAGCGTCGATGATCTCAGCCGCCAAACGCTCTTCCATTGTTTTCTCACCGCGGTTGCGGGAGTAGTTCACGAGCCAACGTAGTCCCAGAGCAGTACGTCTCTCTGGTTTTACCTCGATTGGTACTTGGTAGTTGGCACCGCCGACACGGCGAGCTTTAACTTCCAGGACTGGCATGATATTCTTGATTGCTGCTTCAAATACTTCCATCGGGTCATTACCCGTACGTTCTTGAATCAACTTGAACGCATTATACAGAATGCTTTGAGCAACACCGCGTTTTCCGTCGAGCATGATGCGATTGATCAAACGAGTAACCAACTTGCTGTTGTATACCGGATCTGGCAACACGTCTCTTTTCGTAACTGGACCTTTGCGTGGCATGGATATCCCCCTTTCTTTCTTGTTCAGCAGACCCTGTACCTTCCAGACCTAAGCCAGAAGGCTTTCAGGTTCTCTGCTTATAATGGTTTAGGCTTTTTTAGCTTTTGGACGTTTTGCACCGTATTTCGAACGAGCTTGCATACGGTTGTTTACGCCTGCAGTATCGAGAGCTCCACGAACGATGTGATAACGAACTCCTGCAAGGTCTTTAACTTTACCTCCGCGGATCAATACCACACTGTGCTCTTGAAGGTTATGTCCGATTCCCGGGATATAAGCAGTTACCTCGAGACGGTTCGTCAAACGAACACGAGCATACTTACGAAGTGCAGAGTTTGGTTTACGTGGAGTCATTGTACCTACACGAGTGCAGACACCACGTTTTTGTGGGGCACTGATGTTAGTAGATTCACGTTTCAAAGCGTTGAATCCTTTTTGCAAAGCTGGAGATTTTGACTTCTCAACTTTTGCTTGACGTCCTTTACGAACCAGTTGATTAATAGTTGGCATGTGATTGCCACCCCCTTCCTCAAATATTCATGTTTCTTTATAAACCTCTTTTAGCTAAGTCCACAGACCCAGGCGGTTCATAAAAAGACAAATGAAAAGTTTTTGCCTTGGAGAATCCCTAAAAGTTCTCGGACAAAAACGTTCCTTACACTATCATTTTACGACAGCAGCCATAGCTGCTCCCACTCCAATCCCGCAAGCTTTGCCGAGATTTTTCATTGTATCCACTTTCGTGTACTTCACATTGTGTTGTTCACACAAAGCAATGATTTTGGAAGTGAGCTGCGGATCACTATCTTCTGCGACATAGACTTCAGAAGCCATACCTGTCTGCACCATCCGCATGGTCTGTTTGGTACCTATTTTGACATGAGCATCTTGCAAGGCTTTTTCATTAGACATTGTGCATTCCTCCGAATAGAACCATGTACAATCAGCTGCCCACGCACCTTTGATATATTAGCATCTAGCGCAAGCATTGTCAATGCTAATCCTAAAACATTTTTTAAAAGTTTACGCACATCAGGATTCGTCCGCCTGCATTATACAAGCGTCCGCCTCCTGACGTACAAAACTTTCATTCTCCTCTAAATGAGGAGGAATCTATTTAATCAACCGAAACTGGCTCAAGTTCTTCTACTGAAGATTGACCATCTTCTGGCTCAGCAAATTTGATGCTGCGGTAACGGTGCATACCTGTACCTGCAGGAATCAATTTACCGATAATTACATTTTCCTTCAGACCTAGCAACTGATCGACTTTACCTTTGATCGCTGCATCTGTCAGTACACGTGTAGTTTCTTGGAACGAAGCCGCCGAGAGGAAGGAGTCTGTTTCCAGGGATGCTTTCGTAATACCGAGCAGGATTGGTTTAGCAACCGCTGGCTCTTTATCACTAAGAATCGCAATTTTGTTAGCTCTTTCGTACTCATGCGTATCTACGAACGATCCTGGCAACAGTGTTGTATCACCTGCATCTACGATGCGGATTTTACGCAGCATTTGACGGATCATAACTTCAACGTGCTTGTCATTGATTTCTACGCCTTGGTTACGGTATACGCGCTGTACTTCCTGCAAAATGTAGTTTTGTACGCCACGTACGCCTTTAATGCGCAGCATTTCTTTAGGATCGATGGAACCGTCTGTCAACTCGTCACCCGCTTCAATTTCCATGCCTTCGCTTACGCGCACACGGGAACCGTAGGTAACAGAGTATACTTTGGACTCCGCTTCACCTTGAATTTCGATTTCACGACGATCTTTCGCTTCGCGAATCTCTTTAACCACACCATCAATCTCACTGATCGTTGCTTGACCCTTAGGATTACGAGCTTCAAACAACTCTTGGATACGCGGCAAACCTTGCGTAATATCGTCTCCGGCTACACCGCCGGTGTGGAACGTACGCATTGTAAGCTGTGTTCCTGGCTCACCAATGGATTGTGCTGCAATGATACCAACTGCTTCACCAATCTCCACGTGTTTACCTGTCGCAAGGTTACGACCATAACACTTCTTGCAGACACCATGACTTGCACGGCAGCTGAGTACGGAGCGGATTTGCAATTTGGTGATTCCCGCTTTGATGATCGCTTCTGCTTTATCGGAGTCAATTAACTCATTGCGACCTGCAATGATTTCTTTTGTTTCCGGATGACGAACTGTCTCGAAGCAGTATCTGCCTTCAATACGGTCGTAGAGATCTTCAATAACCTCTTTACCATCCTGGATACGACTTACCGTAAAGCCTTTATCTGTACCACAATCATCATCACGCACGATTACGTCTTGGGCTACGTCTACGAGACGACGAGTCAGGTAACCTGAATCGGCTGTACGCAGGGCTGTATCCGCCAAACCTTTACGCGCTCCGTGAGTGGAGATAAAGTACTCGAGTACTGTCAGACCTTCACGGAAGTTCGATTTGATTGGGAGTTCGATAATACGACCGGATGGGTTGGCCATCAGACCACGCATACCGCCCAATTGGGTGATTTGCGATTTGTTACCCCGTGCTTTGGAGTCTACCATCATCATGATCGAGTTGTAACGATCCATGGACTTCATCAGAATCTCAGTGATGTCATCTTTGGATTTTGACCAGATATCAATGATGCGGTCATAGCGCTCTTCATTCGTAATCAGACCACGACGGTACTGATTCGTAACGATTTGTGCTTTTTCCTCAGACTGTCTAAGAATTTCAAACTTCTCAGGCGGAACGATAACATCAGATACCGCAACCGTAATACCGGCACGTGTAGAGTATGTGAATCCAAGTTGTTTGATTTTATCCAAAATAACGGCTGTTTCCGTTGTGTGATAAATTTCAAAACAACGTGCAATGATGGAGCCGAGGTATTCTTTACCGACACCGCCAGCCAGAGGAGCATTCATAATAGCTTCTCTGAGATCAGCACCTTTTTCATATACAAATGAGTGATCTGCAGTACCTTGGTATAGGTTAGCACGAGTCGCATCATTGATATACGGGAAGCTTGCCGGGAAAATTTCGTTAAAGATAATTTTACCGATAGTTGTCAGCAACATTCCTTCTTGCTGTTCTTCCGTGAAGCTTGTTTTACCAAGCGCCTTAACCGGAATAGCTACACGCGCATGCAGACCAGCAGTACCACGTTGGTATGCCGATACAGCTTCGTTAACTGTACGCAAGATCATACCTGTGCCCTTTTCTTCCTTGTTGTCCATAGTGAGGTAATAAGAACCAAGCACCATATCCTGGGAAGGAGTAACAACCGGTTTACCGTCTTTCGGGTTCAAAATGTTACCAGATGCAAGCATCAGGATACGTGCTTCCGCTTGAGCTTCAGCGGACAACGGAACGTGCACGGCCATTTGGTCACCGTCAAAGTCGGCATTGTATGCCGTACATACGAGTGGGTGAAGACGAATTGCTTTACCTTCAACGAGAATCGGTTCAAATGCTTGAATACCGAGTCTGTGAAGCGTAGGGGCACGGTTCAACAGAACCGGATGCTCCTTGATTACTTCTTCAAGAACATCCCATACTTCAGGACTTACACGCTCAACTTTACGTTTCGCGCTCTTGATGTTGTGGGCAAGCCCTTTATTAACAAGCTCTTTCATAACGAAAGGCTTGAACAATTCAAGTGCCATATCTTTTGGCAGACCACACTGATACATTTTCAGGTAAGGTCCGACAACGATAACGGAACGACCAGAATAGTCAACCCGTTTACCGAGCAAGTTCTGACGGAAACGTCCTTGTTTACCTTTCAGCATGTGGCTGAGAGATTTCAATGGACGGTTACCAGGACCCGTTACCGGGCGTCCACGACGACCATTATCGATCAATGCGTCAACAGCTTCCTGCAACATCCGTTTTTCATTTTGCACGATAATATCTGGCGCGCCCAGATCAAGCAGACGTTTCAGACGGTTGTTCCGGTTGATTACACGGCGATACAAGTCATTCAGGTCAGACGTTGCAAAACGTCCACCATCCAACTGTACCATTGGACGAAGTTCCGGCGGGATAACAGGAAGTACATCCATGATCATCCACTCTGGCTTGTTGCCGGAGTTGCGGAATGCTTCGATAACTTCCAGACGTTTGATTGCACGATTACGACGTTGTCCTTGCGCAGTCCGGAGCTCTTCTTTCAGGAACTCGAGCTCTTTGTCTATATCAAGGTCTTGAAGCAGTTTTTTAACCGCTTCTGCGCCCATGCCAGCCTGGAAACCATAGCCGTATTTTTCACGGTAGCTGCGGTATTCTTTCTCGGACAACAGCTGTTTTTTCTCCAGTGGAGTTTCTCCTGGATCAGTTACAACATATGATGCAAAATAAATAATCTCTTCAAGAGATCTTGGAGACATATCCAGAGCAAGACCCATACGGCTCGGAATACCTTTGAAGTACCAGATATGCGATACCGGAGCAGCGAGCTCAATATGGCCCATCCGTTCGCGGCGTACTTTCGCACGTGTTACTTCAACGCCACAACGATCACAGACAACGCCTTTATAACGGACGCGTTTGTATTTACCGCAATGACATTCCCAGTCTTTTGTAGGGCCAAAAATCTTTTCGCAGAACAGCCCTTCTTTTTCCGGTTTCAACGTACGATAGTTGATCGTTTCCGGTTTTTTCACTTCTCCGCGGGACCAAGAACGAATTTTCTCTGGGGAAGCAAGCCCGATCTTCATGTATTCGAAATTGTTGACGTCCAACAAGGAGCAACCCTCCTTAACCAATTCCTGTATTCTAGGTTACGCCCACTCCGGCCGAAGCCGGAGCAAGACGCGAGCCTGATGAAAAACGCCGGTCATCATGCGCTCGAAGCGGTTTATTCCGCTCCGACCTCTGTACCCTCAAGGTTGAGGCTGAGCTTATCGCTCGCAGCGTCATCTTCATCGTCCATTTCTCTCATTTCAATCTCTTGCTCATCTTCGCTCAAAATCTTAACGTCCATACCCAAGCTTTGCAGCTCTTTGATCAATACTTTGAATGATTCAGGAACACCTGGTTCCGGAACATTCTCACCTTTGACAATGGATTCATACGTTTTAACCCGACCAACAACGTCATCGGATTTAACAGTCAAGATTTCTTGCAGTGTATAAGCAGCACCGTATGCCTCAAGCGCCCATACTTCCATCTCCCCGAAACGCTGTCCACCAAATTGGGCTTTACCACCCAATGGCTGTTGCGTAACAAGTGAGTAAGGACCCGTGGAACGGGCATGGATTTTATCATCAACCATGTGTGCCAATTTGATCATGTGCATGACACCTACGGTAACTTCACGTTCAAACTCTTCACCTGTACGACCATCATACAGGACAGTTTTACCATTACGTTGCATACCTGCTTCTTCCATCGTATCGAAGACGTCATACTCCTTCGCTCCGTCGAATACAGGAGTTGCTACGTGAATACCCAGTTGCATCGCGGCCATACCCAAGTGAACCTCGAGCACTTGACCGATATTCATCCGGGAAGGTACGCCCAGTGGGTTAAGAACGATCTGAACCGGTGTACCGTCTGGCAGGAAAGGCATATCTTCTTCCGGCAAGATGCGGGCCACGACCCCTTTGTTACCGTGACGTCCGGCCATTTTATCACCCTCGGAAATTTTCCGTTTTTGAGCGATATATACACGAACGAGTTGGTTAACACCTGGAGGCAGTTCATCACCGTTTTCACGGGTAAATACTTTCACGTCTACTACGATACCGTCAGTACCATGTGGTACACGCAAGGAAGTATCACGTACTTCACGTGCTTTCTCACCAAAGATTGCATGCAAGAGACGTTCTTCTGCTGTCAGCTCTGTTACACCCTTAGGTGTTACTTTACCAACCAGAATGTCGCCAGCGCTAATCTCAGCACCGATGCGGATAATACCGCGCTCATCCAAGTTACGCAACGCTTCTTCCCCAACGTTAGGGATATCACGTGTGATCTCTTCAGGTCCAAGCTTGGTATCACGTGCTTCTGACTCATACTCCTCGATATGGATGGATGTGTATACATCTTCCTTAACGAGTTTTTCACTGAGCAAGATCGCATCCTCGTAGTTGTAACCTTCCCAAGTCATGAAGGCAACAACAACGTTACGTCCCAGAGCCAATTCACCCATTTCCGTTGAAGGACCATCAGCGAGGATATCGCCAGCTTTGACAGCAGCACCTCTTTTGACAATCGGACGTTGGTTAATGCATGTTCCTTGGTTCGAACGCATAAATTTGTGTAATTTATATTTAACGATATCGCCTTTAACTTCCTGACCGTCCACTTCTTCAACACGACGGAGCCAAATTTCGTTCGCAGAAGAACGTTCAATAATTCCGTCATAATCGGAGACAATACATACACCAGAATCTTTTGCAGCTTTGTGCTCCATGCCTGTTCCTACAAGTGGTGCTTTAGGAATCAAGAGTGGAACCGCCTGCCGCTGCATGTTAGATCCCATGAGTGCACGGTTGGAGTCATCGTTCTCAAGGAACGGGATCAGCGCTGTAGCGACGGATACAACCTGTTTAGGAGATACGTCCATGTAGTCAACTCGCTCACTCGGCATCGTAAGGATGTTATCCGACTGTTTGTTGTAACGTACAATGATCGCTTCTTCTTCAAATGTACCGTCTTCGTTCAACTTCGCATTCGCTTGCGCGATAACATAGTTGTCCTCTTCGTCCGCTGTCAGGTAATCAATTTGCTCGGTTACAATACCTGTCTTCGGATCAACCCAACGATATGGAGCTTCAATGAAGCCATATTCATTCACACGGGCGAACGTAGACAAGGAGTTGATCAAACCGATGTTTGGTCCCTCTGGCGTCTCGATTGGACACATACGGCCATAGTGTGATGGATGGACGTCACGCACTTCCATACCTGCGCGCTCACGCGTCAAACCACCGGGTCCGAGTGCGGACAAACGACGTTTATGTGTCAACTCACCCAGTGGGTTCGTTTGATCCATAAACTGTGACAACTGAGAGCTACCAAAGAACTCTTTAATCGATGCAATAACAGGACGTATGTTGATCAAAGCCTGTGGTGTAATTACGTTAGCATCTTGAATGGACATTCTCTCACGAACCACACGCTCCATACGGGACAAACCGATACGGAACTGGTTCTGCAGGAGTTCACCCACCGAACGCAAACGACGGTTACCCAGATGATCGATATCATCCGTGCTACCAATTCCCTGCAGAAGGTTAAGGAAATAACTGATGGACGAAATAATATCCGCCGGTGTCACGTTTTTAACGGACTTGTCAATGTTTGCATTGGCAATCAGTTTGACCACTTTACCATCTTCAGTTGGTGAGAACACATCAATCGTTTGCATAGGGATATCATTGGCATCCAAAACGCCGTTACCCACGTGATACGTGCGGAATCCAACGCTCTTCTCCAGATACGGCATGATTTCATCCAACAAACGACGATCAACCATTTGACCTGCTTCAGCAATGATTTCACCTGTCTCAGCGTCAACAAGTGACTCAGCCAAGCGTTGGTTAAACAAACGGTTTTTGATGTGAAGTTTTTTATTCATTTTGTAACGACCTACATTAGCCAGGTCATAACGTTTTGGATCAAAGAAACGTGCTACGAGCAAGCTTTTCGCATTATCCAGCGTTGGCGGCTCGCCCGGACGAAGACGCTCATAGATCTCAATGAGTGCTTTCTCCGTGGAATCCGTGTTGTCTTTGTCCAGTGTGTTGCGGATATATTCGTCATTACCGAGCAGATCCAGAATCTCAGCATCTGTGCCAAAACCAAGTGAACGCAGGAGAACCGTAACCGGTATTTTACGTGTACGGTCGATCCGGACGTAAACAACATCCTTCGCGTCCATCTCCAGTTCCAACCAAGCGCCGCGGTTAGGAATAACTGTAGCGGTATACGTTTTTTTGGCGTTTTTATCTACTTTGGTACTGAAGTAAACGCTAGGAGAGCGAACCAACTGGCTGACAATAACCCGTTCCGCACCATTAATAATAAATGTGCCCGTGTTGGTCATCAGCGGGAAATCTCCCATGAATACTTCCTGCTCTTTGACTTCGCCGGTTTCCTTATTAATGAGCCGGACTTTGACCCGAAGCGGTGCTGCATACGTAACGTCACGCTCTTTCGCGTCGTCTACTGTATACTTCGGTTCACCGAGACTGTAATCGATAAATTCCAAAATCAAGTTACCTGTAAAATCCTGGATCGGCGAGATATCCTGGAACATTTCGCGCAACCCTTCCTCCAAAAACCAATCATAGGATTTTTGTTGGATTTCAATCAGGTTAGGAACTTCGAGTATCTCGTTAATTCGTGCATAACTGCGCCGAGTGCGTCGACCATATTGAACAAGATGTCCTGCCAACTTAAACTCACCCCTCAATGTCTACTCACTTTAAAAATTTCGTTGCGAACCTCTGTTTGTAACCTTATAATGGTACACATACAGAGCAAAGCAATGCATCCACAAATAAAGAAAAGCCCTTACTCGAAATGTCGTTCGAAAAAAGAGCAACTTTGATCGGCGGATGTCTTTCCAAATCATTCTTATCCCCAGTTTGCCCAAAATGTACATATTATACGCCAAACGTAGGCATAATAAGCCCGTTCGGCGTAAAAAAAGGTTGACATTTTTAGTTAGCTAAAGCCAAGTAGGGCATCTTAATACTGACATTTTACAACTATACCACGACCTGAATTTCAAGTCAATAGTCCTATTGCAAAAAAATGATCCCCTGCTTACTTTACAAACTTGGATTCAGCTTTTAGTAGATACCTCTTCCGATTTCACCGCTTTGAAAATCCGATAGCCTTTATCCTTCGTCACTTCTTCCACTCTTCCAAACAAAGATTCCAATTTTGCTTGCGCTGACGGAGCCCCTTGTTTCTTCTGAATGACAATCCACAACGAACCGCCTACCTTCAGATGGCGATGTGCCTGTTCGAAAATAGTATGAACCGTCTCTTTCCCAGCCCGTATAGGCGGATTGGTTAGGATAACGTCAAAATCTTGCTTTTTTACTTCAGCCAGTAGATTACTTTGTAATACCGTAACATTGTTAATTCCGTTCGCTATTGCATTTTCCCTGGAAAGTTCAACGGCTCTCTCGTTGATATCGATCATGGTGACATGCCCATCCGGTACAAGTTTGGCTGCTGTAAGACCCATTGGCCCGTATCCACAACCCACATCGAGAACATGAGCCCCTGATGGCAACTCTATCGCATCAATCAATACTCTGCTGCCATAATCGATTCCGTTTTTGGAAAACACACCGGCATCCGTCACGAATCGCAGACTGAATCCGCGAAGAACCGCTTCAGTTGCTCTGCGATCATGCGCTACTTGCGGTTTGTCCGAATAATAATGATTGGACATGCCCTCACTCACTTTCCATTTACAATTACAGCAACAAACCCCTTGATATAAGTCAAGGGGTTTGTTGTTTTGTTCATCTAGCTTATAAAAGCTAAATTATTTAACTTCGATTGTAGCGCCAGCTTCTTCAAGCTTAGCTTTAACCGCTTCTGCTTCTTCTTTAGCAACTTTTTCTTTCAATGCTTTTGGAGCGTTGTCAACCAGTTCTTTTGCTTCTTTCAGGCCAAGACCTGTGATTTCGCGAACTGCTTTGATAACGTTGATTTTGGAAGCACCAGCGTTAGTCAAGATTACGTCAAACTCGGATTGCTCAGCTTCAGCAGAAGCTACTGCACCTGCAGCAGCTACTGGAGCTGCAGCAGTTACGCCGAATTCTTCTTCGATTGCTTTAACAAGATCATTCAATTCCAGTACAGTCATGCCTTTGATTGCTTCCAAGATTTGCTCTTTACTCATGAGTGAACCTCCATATATAATATTATTTTTTTTTGAATTCATTTGCCGCCTAAGCAGCATTCAGATCAAGTTGCTTACGCGCCTTGTTCTTCTTTTTCCGCAACTGCTTTAACCGCAAGCGCGAAGTTGCGCACTGGCGCTTGAAGCACGCTGAGGAGCATGGAGAGAAGTCCATCGCGGGATGGCAGTTCTGCCAATGCCTTAACTTCTTCTACTCCGATTACGCGACCTTCTACTACTGCACCTTTCAATTCCAGTGCATCGTTCTTTTTCGCGAAGTCGTTCAGAATTTTAGCTGGAGCCACAACGTCATCTACGCTGAATGCAATTGCAGTAGGACCTGTAAGAACACTATCGAGTTCTGTCAGTTCTGCTGCTGCAGCTGCACGGCGAAGCAACGAGTTTTTCAGCACTTGGAATTCGATACCCGCTTCACGAAGTTGCTTACGCAACTCAGTTACTTGGGCAACGTTCAATCCGCGATAGTCAACAACAACAGTTGTAACGCTCTCGCGCAATTTTGCTGTTACTGCATCAACGGACTCTTGTTTTGCTTGAATCACTTTTGCGTTTGCCAATCTGTACACCTCCTGATCAAATTTATCCCATTAAGAAAAGCCTCCGTAGAATCACGAAGGCTTGATATATACTCATCATCGATTTGCATCGTTCTAAGTTCTATAATCACACCTCGGCAGGAAATTAAGCCAAATGGCACCTACTGTCTACGGCAAGCATATTCAAATGTCAACGGTCAGTCACTCGGACTCACAACTTTTATATCTTATCAAAAACAGGACAAGCCTGTCAAGAGATATTATCTAAAAGCTGCTGCGTTCACGCGTGCGCCAGGGCCCATCGTGGAAGAAAGACTAACATTCTTCAGATAAACACCTTTTGCTGCCGCTGGTTTAGCACGATTCAGAGCTTCCATGAGAGCTTTGAAGTTCTCATTAAGTTGCTCAGAAGAGAAAGAAGCTTTACCAATCGGTGCATGAATTTGACCTGCACGATCCAGACGATATTCGATTTTACCGGCTTTAATTTCTTGAACAGCCTTAGTTACATCGAAAGTTACCGTTCCGGCTTTAGGGTTAGGCATCAGACCTTTACCGCCGAGCAGTCGGCCCAATTTACCTACTTCACTCATCATATCTGGTGTCGCTACGCAGACGTCGAATTCGAACCAGCCTTGTTGGATTTTGTTGATCATGTCTGCATCACCAACATAGTCCGCGCCAGCCGCTTCCGCTTCTTTCGCTTTGTCACCTTTTGCAAATACCAATACGCGTTGTGTTTTACCTGTGCCGTGTGGCAAGACAACAACACCACGTACAGCCTGGTCTTGCTTACGAGGGTCTACGCCCAAACGAACTGCTGCTTCGATTGTTTCATCGAATTTTGCAGTAGCTGCCTTTTTCACAAGCTCTACAGCTTCTGAAGGCTCGTAAGTTGCTTCGCTGTCAATCAGCTTAGCAGCTTCCAGGTATTTTTTACCGTGTTTAGCCATGTTTTATTCCTCCTTTGTGGTGTTAGCGGATATACCTCCCACATCAACCGGTCGCGAATCGACCGGTTTTACGAAGCCATGTTTCTTATGAAAATTAGTCTTCGATGGTGATACCCATGCTGCGGGCAGTACCTTCGACCATACGCATAGCGGACTCAACGTCTGCTGCATTCAGGTCAGGCATTTTTGTTTCTGCGATTTGACGTACCGCATCACGTTTAACAGTAGCAACTTTTTTCTTGTTCGGTTCGCCGGATCCTTTTTCAACTTTAGCTGCCACTTTCAACAGAACTGCTGCTGGTGGAGTTTTAGTGATGAAAGTAAAGGAACGGTCCTCGAATACAGAAATTTCAACTGGAATAATCAATCCCGCTTGATCAGCTGTACGAGCATTGAATTCTTTACAGAATGCCATGATGTTGACACCTGCTTGACCCAAAGCTGGACCTACTGGTGGTGCTGGGTTTGCTTTACCTGCTGGAATCTGCAGTTTTACCATTTTAATAACTTTTTTCGCCATGATTGACACCTCCTTGCAAAATAGTGGTTAACGGGTTTTTCAACCCTCCCACAAGAAACTTGAAGAGACTATATCTTCTCCACTTGTGTGTATTCCAACTCAAGCGGTGTTTCCCGTCCAAACATGTTCACGTGCACTTTCAACTTGCTTTTGTCTACCAAAATTTCTTCCACGGAGCCTACGAAATTCGCAAAAGGACCGACTTTAATACGTACGGATTCCTTAATATCGAACTCAATTTTCGGCTTAGGTTCAACCATACCCATGTGCTTCAGAATTTGTTCCACTTCTTCAGGCAACAAAGCAGTTGGTTTGGACCCAGAACCTGTCGAACCGACAAATCCTGTAACACCTGGTGTGTTGCGTACAACGTACCAAGAGTCATCCGTCTGTACCATTTCCACCAAGACATAACCGGGGTAAACTTTACGCATAACGGTTTTTTTCTTACCGTCCTTGTTTACCACTTCTTCTTCCATAGGAACAAGAACGCGGAATATCTTGTCTTCCATGCCCATAGACTCGACGCGTTTTTCCAAATTGGCCTTGACCTTGTTCTCATACCCTGAATAGGTATGAACGACGTACCATCTTTTTTCCATATCAAGCCACCGGAACCCTTCTTAAATAATCGCTTCGATCACAAAGGAGATGCCAATGTCAATGACCCAAAAAAACAGCGTCATAACCACAACAGTACCAAGTACGATCAATGTGTAGTTGGTCAGCTCTTTACGATTAGGCCAGCGAACTTTTTTAAGTTCAGCCCAGCTTTCTGAGAAAAAGGAAATCAGAGATTTGAAACTTCGTTTCACGCCGACACCTCCAAAAACTATCTGGTTTCGCGATGAGAAGTCTGCTCGTTACAAAACTTGCAAAATTTCTTCATCTCCATGCGGTCGGGGTGATTACGCTTGTTTTTTGTCGTAGTGTAATTTCTTTGTTTGCAGTTAGTACAAGCCAAAGTAATAATTACCCGCATGATGTACACCTCCCGAAGACTTCCACATTCAAGCAGAGTCTCTAAATTGATCCTGAAAAAAAGCCATAAATTTAGGCCTACCTAAAACACTTTATCACAAGGGTATAACCATGTCAATGAAAGAATAGCCTTTCATTCATTGGGTATTACTTCCGTACAACGTACATTCGTTTCTCATCTCTGTTTTTCTCTTCTCCTGCATGGACCGAGCGATTACTAGTATAAACATTCTTAGATTTTATAAACTTGAGACACTAAAAAAAGACTCAAACACCGAGCCTTTTCCGTCAACGACAACATGTGTTTAATTATCTCGAACTTCCAGGTACTTTTCAAGTTTGCGCTTGACGCGCTGAAGTGCATTATCAATGGACTTCACATGTCTGTCCAAATCTACTGCAATCTCTTGATAAGATCTCCCGTCCAGATACAACATCAATACTTTACGTTCCAGATCACTCAGAATCTCGGACATTTTATCTTCCAGGCCCACAAACTCTTCCTGATTGATGATAAGTTCTTCCGGATCACTGACCTGGGTTCCACAAATCACATCGAGTAACGTACGATCAGACTCTTCGTCATAAATAGGCTTGTCCAGAGATACATAAGAATTAAGCGGAATATGCTTCTGACGTGTTGCTGTCTTAATCGCCGTGATGATCTGTCTTGTAATACACAGTTCGGCAAAAGCCTTGAACGAAGCCAGCTTGTCCCCTTTGAAATCTCGAATGGATTTGTAGAGGCCAATCATTCCTTCTTGAATAATATCTTCCCGGTCTGCCCCAATCAGAAAATAAGATCTTGCCTTGGCGCGTACAAAGTTACGATATTTGTTAATTAGAAACTCTAACGCTTCGCTTTCGCCTTCACGGAAAGCTTCGACAATGTCTTCGTCACTTTGGTAATCATACTTGGATAACATGATATCTTTGAGGTCGACACTCACAGACAATCCCTCCGGCTGCAACGCAAGGTACCCCGTTACTCTACTCTATGAAATATAGGATCAGTATATATGATGGTACCTCACACCGTCAACCACGCTCTGCCTAAAAAAGAACATCAATAACATAAATGTCAAGAGTTTCAATATTCTAAATTTTGTAAAAACGTGCTGTTATTCCCGGCGCCATCGCTCAAACTCTTTCAATACATCCGGACTCAACTTGCCCCCGAGTGTGTTACGCGTGGTCTTTGCCTGATCTTCTTCCAGTCGTTTTTTTAATTCTTTTTCGTTCTGCTCAACTTCAATCAGCAATTCCCTTGCAGATACACGTAGCGCTCCCTGTCCAAAAATGACATGTTGCTCTACCATATCGCTCGTAGCCACATAGATTTGACGTCTTCGCATGCTTAGTTCCCGAACGAGTCTCTCAATGCATTCGTCTGCCGTCTCTTTTTCCTTTGTAAAATAGATCTGCACTTTGCTCTGAGTAAAGGATTTACCGAGTCCAGGCACGAGGTAGGCGTCAAACACAACAATGACTCGACGGCCGGAGAAAGCCTGGTAGTCTGCAAGACGAAAGAGAAGCCTGTTACGCGCCTCTTCGAGCCCACTTTCCGCCAGTTTGGTTAATTCCGGCCAGTCGCCAATCATGTTGTACCCGTCTACAAGAAGTACATCACGGGAATCAGCCATACCTTCTATTCCTGCGCTTGACGCGAGCGGAGCACTTCGTACATGACAACCCCGGCTGCCACGGAAGCATTCAGGGAATTAATCTGACCTTGCATTGGTAGTTTGATCAGCACATCGCATTTCTCACGAATAAGTCGTCCCATTCCCTTGTTCTCATTTCCGATTACCAATGCCACAGGGCCAGTAAAGACGCCATTACCAAAGACACCTTCATGAGCCGTGACATCTGTCCCTACAACCCATACACCTTCCTCTTTGAGGCGATCGATGGTCTGGCCAAGATTACTTACACGAGCCACTGGCACGTACTCCACAGCGCCTGCTGATGTTTTGGATACGGTCACGGTTACCGCTGCCGAGCGACGTTTGGGTACAATGACGCCATGCGCACCCGTGCAATCTGCTGTCCGCAAAATGGACCCCAGGTTATGAGGATCTTCAATCTCATCCAACAGAATCAGGAAAGGATGCTCATTCTTCGCTTTTGCTGCGGCAAGAATGTCTTCTACCTCCACATAAGCGTAAGGTGCTGCTTGTGCAACTACCCCCTGATGCTGAATGCCTGGTACCGTTTGATCCAGCTTGCGCTTGTCCACATGTTGAATGACAATACCTAGTTTTTTAGCTTCCGAGATAATAGGTTGAGTCAGATGTTTCTGTGCTGTATCGGCAATCCATATTTTATTAATGGTCCGGCCTGAACGCAGCGCCTCCGTCACGGAGTGTTTACCGGCGATCCATTCTTCTTCCATCGTTGTTCGATCCTCTCTGTAATGCGTTGTTTTGTTGAAATTTCTATTTTTTTGTCGGCGATGGCGATTGTTGTTCCGCGTGCTCAATGCCAAGCCCGATCAGTTCAATCATGCGATCATGATGACCACTACTGTAGAGGTAACCAATGAGACATTCAAAAGCCGTGGCATGTCTGTACTGCAACACATCTGCATTTTTGGGTACACTACCCGACTTGGCATTCCGCCCTTGCCGGACGATATCCCGTTCTTCCTCTGTCAGTTCAGCCTCAATCGTTGTAAGTATGCGGCTCTGTGCCTTCGCTGATACCAGCCCTGTTGCACTACGGTGCAAATGATTGGGACGCATGTTGGCTTTCGACAACAGATATTGACGAACAGCTACCTCATAAACCGCATCACCAATATAGGCCAGTGCAATAGGTGGAATCAACCTCGCAGGTCTGGAAGGAGGATATGGGAACCATCCTCCCTCTGTGACCTGCTCCTGTTGTTTTGGTGTATTTGGATGTCCTTCGCTCATTTGCGCCGCCATCTCATGCCCTGCGCCGTATCTTCAAGCAGAATGCCACGTGCAGACAATTCATCGCGAATTTCATCCGCTCTTGCCCAGTTTTTGGACTTGCGTGCTTCTACACGCTCTTCAATCAGACGTTCTACTTCCTCATCCAGAAGTTCTGGCTCTGCGTCAGTATAAATGCGCAGTACAGCATTCAATTCACTGAACAATTCGAGGAGCGCGCGAATGTCTGCCGCATTAACTACTTCTTGCTGCAACAGTTGGTTGGCTTCCCCTGCCCACTCAAACATCGCAGTAATTGCATCAGGAGTATTGAAATCATCCTGCATCTTCTCGTGATATTGTTGACGAATTTGGTCGAGTCTTGCCGCAAACTCTGCTGTGATATCCTGATCAACAGTTACTGCATTCAGACGATGGTTCAGGTTACCTACCGCATTCGCAATCCGGTCCACACTGTTCTGTGCCTGCTCCATCGTATCATCCGTGAAGTTCAATGGGTTGCGATAGTGGGTAGACAACATGAAATAACGAATCGCTTCGCGTTTATATTGATTCCGCAAGTCTTTAACAAGAACACCATTACCGAGTGATTTTGACATCTTCTCGTTATCAATCCGGATGAATCCATTATGCATCCAGTAGTTCGCAAGTGGTTTACCTGTTAATACCTCGGATTGGGCGCATTCGCACTCATGGTGCGGGAACTGCAAATCCTGTCCACCCCCGTGAATGTCCAGTGTATCCCCAAGGTACTCCCGAGCCATGGCGGAGCATTCAATATGCCAGCCTGGTCGACCATCGCCCCAAGGACTGGACCAATAGATCTCACCTGGTTTGGCAGCCTTCCAGAGCACAAAATCTTCGGGATGCTCTTTGCGCTCGTCTACACCCACACGGATTCCGAACTGCAGCTCCTGCAGGTTCTGTTTCGAAAGTTTGCCATATTCGCTGAATTTGCCTGTACGATAATAGACGTCACCGCCATTTTCATACGCAAATCCTTTTTCAACGAGCTCACGGATAAAATCAATGATCAGCGGCATGTTTTCCGTTACTCTCGGATTACTGCTCGCCTTGGGAATACCCAATCCCTCAAGGTCTTCATAATAGGCAGCAATAAATTTCTCAGCCACGTGAGGAACGTCTGTTCCAAGTTGTTCTGCTTTGCGAATCAGCTTATCGTCCACATCCGTGAAGTTCACCACATAGTTCACATCATGTCCTGTCTGTTCCAGGTATCCACGAACCGTGTCGAAAAAGATAACCGGACGTGCATTCCCGATATGAATGTAGTCATATACCGTTGGTCCGCAGACATACATTTTTACTTTCCCTAGCTCTTGGGGAACAAATTCCTCTTTGGTACGACTCATCGTATTATAAATCTGAAGCGTCATGGTCACTTATCCTTTCATCCTATACTGCCTTTATTTATTGTATCACGTATCACGCACAGTCTCATTTTCACGGGCATTCTGCAGTGTACGTACTTCTTCCTGCAATCGTTCGAGTTCTTTTTGCATACTGCGCAAGGAGTCAACGACCGGATCGGGCAATTGCTGACTGAGGCGATCTACCCGTCGGCCATCCTGTTTTACAATTCTGCCCGGTATACCTACCACGGTACTATTGGAAGGGACCTCCTTAAGCACAACGGAGTTCGCACCAATGTTGCATTGATCCCCCACGCTAAATGAACCCAGCACCTTTGCTCCGGATGAGATAACCACATTATTACCAATGGTCGGATGTCTCTTTCCTTTTTCTTTCCCTGTTCCGCCAAGAGTAACCCCCTGGTAGATAACAACATCATCGCCAATCTCACATGTTTCTCCAATAACGACGCCCATTCCGTGGTCAATAAACAACCGATTTCCGATCGTAGCTCCAGGATGTATCTCGATCCCTGTCATAAAACGGCTAACCTGCGAAATGAACCTGGCAACCGAGAACCATCTTCGCTTGTATAAAAAATGAGCGATCCGGTGTGCCCATATCGCATGCAGCCCTGAGTAGGTGAATACCACCTCAAACCAACCTCGGGCCGCCGGATCGTTTTCAAACACCGCCTGGATATCTGATCTGATCTTCTTGAACATGCTCGTTCCCCTCTTGTTCAGGTTCCCGTCCTCCGGCTTACCGGACGGCGCGTTCCTTGGTAGTGTACTGCACACTCGCCTAAACAAAAAAACGCCCCTGCAGCATTTAGCTGCAGAGGCGTTTATCGCGGTCCCACTCTGCTCGGTTCATTCTTAAATAGAATAAGCCCTCAAGCGGTTTGGTAACGGAAACCAATCGTCACAACCTATCCTAACGTTTTCCTTTGTCATGATCGACAAAGGCGGGGCTGGATTCGGCTGTGCAGCTCACGGGCGCATTTCGACTGATGGACAGTGGACGGTTCACAGCCACCGCAACCAAAGAAATCTCTTTGGTGCGGGACCATCCTCTCTGAATCTGTCCGGGTCAGTCTACTCCTCCCGATCTTTGCTGTTCTATTAGATAAATCATATCAATTATTCGTTGTGTTGTTATTATAGCGAAAAGGCCTCAGACTGACAACAGCCTCCTACGTAATCCATACATCATAGGACTGTGTTCAGATTCCAAATAAACGGAATGTCCTCGAATAAGCTTATTTTACTTGTGCAAGCAATCGCTCGATCACCGTATCACGACCCAGAAGTACGATCGTTTGGTTCAGATCCCGTCCATGCGTCTGTCCAGTCAAGGCTACACGAATTGGCATAAAGAGCTGTTTGCCCTTAAAGCCGGTTTCTTTCTGTACTTCCTTGATCAATGCAGCCATTTTGCTTGGAGTAAACTCTTCGCTCGCCTGTACTTTATCCGCAAATGCCTTCAGTACAGTTGGCACCTGCTCCTCCGCAAGCACTGCTTCTCCTTCACTTTCAAGCTCCAGATTGGAACGGAAGAATACTTCCGACAATTCGACAATATCGGAGGCAGAATTCATTTGCTCCTGGTACAGGTGTACCAGAGTATAAGCCCATTCTTTTTGTTCAGCAGACAGCTCGGAAGAAATACGTCCAGCCTTTTGCAGATGCGGAATGGCCATTTCGGCAATACGTTCCGGATCAGCGTGTTTGATATAGTGGTTGTTCAAGTGAGCCAGCTTGTGGGTATCAAATACCGCCGGGCTCTTGGACAGACGTTTCGTATCAAAAATGGAGATCAGCTGCTCTTGCGAGAAGATTTCTTCCTCCCCTTCCGGCGACCAGCCAAGCAGGGAAATGAAGTTAAACATCGCTTCAGGCAAATAGCCGAGCTGATCATACTGCTCAATAAACTGAATGACGGATTCATCCCGTTTACTCAGCTTCTTGTGATTTTCATTCACGATCAGCGTCATATGACCGAATTGCGGTGGCTCCCAGCCAAGCGCTTCATAGATCATCAGTTGACGCGGCGTGTTTGAGATGTGATCTTCCCCACGCAGGACGTGGGAGATCTTCATCAAGTGATCATCCACAGCAACGGCATAGTTGTATGTGGGAATGCCGTCTTTTTTCACAATGACGAAGTCACCGGATTCCTTGCTGTTGAACGAGATTGTACCTTTAACCATGTCATCAAACGTATATGTGCGCTCTTCCGGCACACGGAAACGAATACTCGCTACGCGGCCTTCCGCTTCAAACGCACTAATTTGCTCTGGAGTCAGGTCACGGTGTTTGCCAGAATAACGCGGTGTTTCTCCACGTGCTGACTGTTCCTCGCGCTCTTGCTCCAATTCTTCTTCCGTGCAGAAGCAACGGTAAGCCAGACCTTTATCCAGCAATTCCTGCGTATATTTACGATAGAGGTCCAGACGTTCCGTTTGACGGTATGGTCCGTATTCTCCGCCCACGTCAATACTTTCGTCCCACTCAATTCCGAGCCATTTCAGGTATTTCAGTTGGCTTTCTTCACCACCAGCAATATTCCGTTTCACGTCTGTATCTTCAATACGAATAATGAATTTACCGTTATTATGTTTGGCATATAAATAGTTAAACAACGCCGTACGGGCATTCCCGATATGCAGGTGTCCCGTTGGGCTCGGCGCGTAACGCACACGAATTTCCGTGCTCATATGATCCCCTCCGTCACTAATTGATTGATGATATCACACACGTACAAGGCAAACAACGGATTGAGCGGCAATGCCCTCTCCCCGTCCCGGGAATCCCAGTTGCTCTGTCGTTGTTGCTTTCACGTTCACCTGTGTTACATCCGCTTCTAGCGCCTTGGCAATAACCTCAGCCATCTGTGGAATGTAAGGAGCCATCTTCGGCTTTTGGGCAATAATCGTTGAGTCGATATTCCCTAGCTTATACCCGCGATCCTTCACAAGCTGCCATACATGCTCCAGCAATTTCAGGCTGTCGGCATCTTTGAATTCCGGATCGGTATCCGGGAAGTGCTTGCCAATATCTCCAAGTGCCAGCGCACCCAAAATGGCATCACTAATCGCGTGTAACAGCACGTCTGCGTCCGAGTGACCCAGCAGTCCTTTTTCATAAGGAATCGTTACTCCGCCAATAATACACGGGCGTCCCTCTACCAGCTGATGTACATCAAATCCCTGTCCTACACGTATCATCGCTTCTTCTCTCCCCCCAGCAAAAACGCAGCGTATTGCAAATCTTCCGGCGTTGTTAATTTGATATTGGTATAATTGCCTTCCACAACCTTGACCGACATTCCCTGACGTTCAGCCAGCATGGCATCATCTGTTCCCAGAAATCCGTCCTGCTCCGCTGATTCGTAGGCGGAGAGCAGGGATGAAAGACGAAAAGCCTGCGGGGTTTGAATGCTCCACAGACTGCTGCGGTCTGGCGTCGCCGTAACGACTCCTTCCGCATTCACTTGTTTGATCGTATCCTTCACGGGAACCGCCAGTACAGCTGCTCCACCACCGGATATGGCAGCCGCCATGCATCCCTTGATCTGCTCATGGTTCACAAAAGGACGTACCCCGTCGTGAACGAGAACCCAATCCGTCCCAAGTGCCTCAAGGCCTTTATGGACAGAATGTTGTCTCTCTTTCCCTCCGGGGATAACACGGACACGTGAATCCAGTTGGTATTCTTTTACCCAATCCTGGCAGCGTTCAACATCTGCGGCTCCTGTGACCAGCACCATCTCGCGGATCTCGTCCAGCGCAGCAAATACCTCAAGCGTATGTATGAAAACGGGCTTGTCCTGCAGCAACAGAAACTGTTTACTCTCGGTCGTCCCCATCCGGGTTCCGCGACCTGCTGCCACAATGACAACGCCCCACCCTTTATCCATGCCGCAATCCCTGCCTTGTCTGTCAGTTTATCGTCCAAAGATATACAATATCATTCAACGATACACTACCCATCATACCGCTTTATTGGGCTTTTTCCAACAGTTTCGGCTTGGCAAAAATCATTCGCCCCGCTGAAGTCTGCAGCACACTGGTCACCAGCACTTCCATCATCATGCCGATATACTCGCGTCCACCCTCCACAACGATCATTGTGCCATCATCCAGATAAGCTACACCTTGACCATGTTCCTTACCATCCTTGATGATCTGCACCATGATCTCCTCACCTGGCAGAACAACCGGCTTAACCGCATTGGCGAGATCATTAATGTTCAATACAGATACACCCTGGAGTTCGCACACTTTGTTCAGGTTAAAGTCATTGGTGACCACTTTGCCCTGAAGCACTTTAGCCAGTTTAACCAGTTTGCTGTCCACCTCGGAGATTTCCTCGAAATCCCCTTCATAGATGAGGACTTTTACATCGAGTTCCTTCTGGATTTTGTTCAAAATGTCCAGTCCACGCCGTCCTCTGTTCCGCTTGAGCAGATCCGATGAATCGGCAATATGCTGCAGCTCCTCCAGAACAAATTCCGGGATTACGATCGTGCCTTCAATAAATCCGGTTTTGCATATATCAGCGATACGTCCATCGATAATAACACTGGTATCCAGAATTTTATGTTCTTCCATCCGTCTATCCTCGTCCACCTCGGGATGACCCCATCGCCCAGACATCCAGAAGGCCCCCAGATCGTCTTTCTTTGCCATGGCAAGGGTGTAGCCGGAATAAGCACTAATCACCGTCAGCGCCACTTGCAGCACTTCTCCTGCCGTCCCCATCCATCCCACAACAGGGTAGAGCAACAAGGCCACCAGCAATCCTGCAACGGTACCTGCGGCACCTGCCGCCAGTTCGTTCATAGGTACTTTTGCCAATGAATTGATTCCACTATGCAGCCTGTCTGCCATCAATGTTCCACCAATATTACATACAGCCATAAACATTACAGCTCCCAGCAGTGTCGATATACCAGCTCCCAGTAATCCTGCTGACTGAATCCACTCAGCCATCCATGGGACCGATTTTCCTGCCAGATGATATGCCGTGTAGCCGAACCATGCACCGCACAATCCTGTAAAAGTTAAAATGCCTTTTTTCCACATTAGTCCCTGCACCTCCTTCAATGTATCTTGATCTTTATATCCAGTATGATCCAATTCCAGAAATGCTAATCCCATCCGGAAGAACTTTTTGGAAATGTTGCAATCGTCAGTTGAAAGTAGGTAAATTATTGGCATATAATGAATTCAATTCATATCCCGAGGTGAGTGGCAAAATGAGTACGCTAAGTTTACAGGCTTTCCAGGATCAAGTTTCTGAACTGTTGCTGCGTCATCGCAGCCTGATTGATGTACTGTCCAAAACGGGACAAGCCGGAGCGTCTGTTAACCGTGCCGTGTCCAAAGCCATTACCGAATGCGGCTGCATCGAGCTGCACGCCACCAAGCAAAAATATGCCCCGGAGAGCGATATCGCTCAAACCAAGGGCCTGCTGGAAACGCATGTGGAAGGTGAGTTGTGTGAGAACTGCAGAGAGGTCATCAGCTCTGAGCTAGGGCGTAACCTGTTCTACATGTCGGCTCTCTGCAATCTGCTGGACATTAACATGGAAGAGGTCGTAAATCACGAATCACAGAAGTGTTCAACGTTAGGGATGTTTAATCTGTCGTAAGAAGATATGTATGTCGTCCGCAAGGGTTTCTTTTACCGTAAATAGATCTGAATAAACAAAAAGCACGCATTCTCCAGTTCAGGAGAGTACGTGCTTTCTTTGTATACTGTCTGTACCCAAGGCGACTTAACGATCGGAAGGACGGGAAGATTTCTCATCCTTGCGCTTTTTCGCCCGACTACGCGAGGCCGCTGTTCGCACATTATGCTTCATTCCATACAAGGCGTATAACACCAGCGGAATAAAGATCAATTTGGATAACTGCTCCGGGAAAATAACGGCTACGGCTATGGCAAATAACACAACCCATGGTGCAATCCAGATTGCCTTGCGTGGCAAACCGACCTTTTTGAAATTGGGATATTTAAGCGAACTCACCATCAGATACGATAATAGCAACGTAGCAATCATCATGCTAACCGGGCCAATATCCTTATTGAACAAGGACAGTGTGGCCAGTACCCCGCCGGCTGCCGGAATTGGCAGACCTGTGAAGTACCCGGGGATGCCCGGCCGAACATTAAACCGCGCAAGACGAATGGCTCCACAGATCGGAAAAGCCGCTGTTGCGATCCAGGCGAGGATCGGCATCGAATCTTGAAACGACACCATAAATATGATCAGGGCTGGTGCTGCACCAAAGGAAACCATGTCAGACAAGGAATCAAGTTCCTTGCCGAATTCACTTTGAGCATTGAGCGCACGTGCCACTCGGCCATCCAGACCATCCAGCAGCATCGCTACAATGACCATAATGGCAGCCAAACTGTAATTTCCATCAATCGCAAGCAAAATTGCCATCATTCCAAGAAACAGATTACCCAGGGTAAAGAGATTCGGAATGAATCTGGTTAGCATCGTTGTTTCACCTCATCCATTTCAAGCCTTTATATAGGCAAACCCTTACATCTGTCTGTCGATAAACATTTGCTCCTGCAAACGTTTGAGGCCTTCCTTAATGGTCCGGGCACGAACTTCACCAATACCATCCACTTCGTCCAGTTCTTCAATTGTAGCCATAATAACATGAGGCAATTGTTCGAATTGATCCACCAGATTATGGATAATGACATTGGGCAGGCGGGGGATCTTATTTAATACCCGGAATCCACGAGGTGCAACCGAATCCTCAGAAGTAGCCGCTGATGATGGATAGCCGAGCAGACGGACAATATGATGTGCATCCAGCAACTCATCGTCCGACAATCTTTTCAGTCCCACGATAATTTCACGGATTTTGTCATCACTGTCGTCACGGGCATAGTCCTTATACAACAACCAGGCTTCTTCTTCCGTTGTACCCACGAGTTCTTCCATTTGCATGGAAATGAGTCTTCCCTCATTCCCGAGTTCATGAATATATCGTTTGATTTCCGTTTTGATCCGCATCACCATTTCGGTACGCTGAATCACATTAACCACTTCAGGAATCGTCACCAGTTCCTCAAATTCAGAGGCACTCAGATTCGTAAGGGACTGTGTTAATACCGCTTTGTATTTCTCCAGGGTTTGAATCGCTTGATTCGCTTTGGTCAAAATAACCCCGATTTCCTTGAGGGAATAACGAAGTGTTCCCTGATACAAAGTAATGATATTCCGGCGCTGTGATATGGATACGACCAGTTTACCCGTTTGCTTTGCTACACGCTCTGCCGTCCGGTGACGAATCCCCGTCTCTGATGAAGAGATCGAAGAGTCCGGGATTAACTGGGTATTGGCGTAAAGAATACGCTTCAAATCCTCGCTAAGAATAATGGCTCCATCCATCTTGGCGAGTTCATACAGATAGTTCGGGGAGAAATCACAGTTAATCGAGAATCCCCCATCCACTACTTCCATGACTTCAGGGCTGTATCCTACAACAAGCAGTGCGCCTGTCTTGGCGCGCAGCACATTTTCCAGACCTTCGCGGAAAGGTGTACCTGGTGCGATCAGCCTTAACAATTCATTCATATTATCCAGTTGGCTCATATCTTTCATCTTGTTATGCCCCCTAATCTAAAGCAACCGCTAGTGCATCTGCCACGGTATTCACACCGATCAGTTGTATCCCGCGAGGATGTTTCCAGCCCTTTAAGCTTTTTTCCGGTAAAATGACTCGTTTGAAGCCCAGCTTCGCGGCTTCCTTCACTCGTTGTTCGGCCCGTGATACGGCTCGAACCTCACCTGTCAGACCAATCTCGCCAAAGATGACGTCATCCGGCTTGGTCGGTACATCTCTCAAACTGGATGCAATGCTGACAGCAACCGCCAAATCTACAGCGGGCTCATCCAACCGTACTCCACCAGCCACGTTCAGATATGCATCCTGGGTCTGTAAAAACATGCCCATCCGTTTCTCCAGCACTGCAATGATCAGATTTAATCGATGCAGATCTACCCCTGTTGCCATACGGCGGGGAGAAGGGAAATGAGTAGTCGAGATCAACGCCTGTAATTCCACGAGCAGAGGGCGTGTACCCTCCATACTGGCAACTACCGTTGAACCTGCTACACCCAGTGGACGTTCTGACAAAAAGAGTTCGGACGGATTGCCCACCTCACGAAGTCCATCCTCTCCCATTTCAAAAATGCCAATCTCATTGGTTGAACCAAAACGGTTCTTCACCGCACGCAGCAGGCGATACGTATGATGCCGTTCTCCTTCAAAATAAAGCACGCAATCCACCATATGTTCTAACATACGCGGACCGGCAATGGCACCTTCTTTGGTAACATGCCCCACAAGAACCGTTGCAATGCCTCTGCCTTTGGCAATTCGCATGAACCTTGACGTACATTCCCTTACCTGTGCTACACTACCCGGCGCACTGGTAACTTCGGGAAGATACACCGTCTGAATGGAGTCGATGACAAGAAAATGCGGCTGGATCTGATCCACCGCTTCCTCTACACGTTCCATATTGGTTTCACACAGCACATACAACTCGGCAGAGAGTGCCCCGAGACGGTCTGCCCGCAATTTGGTTTGCTTGACTGATTCCTCACCGGAAACATATAACACACGCAAACCCGAGTGCGTTAAAGCATGAGACGTCTGCAACATCAACGTTGATTTACCGATACCCGGATCTCCGCCCACCAGAACGAGTGAACCTGGAACGATTCCGCCACCCAATACCCGGTTCAACTCTCCGATTCCAGTCTGTACACGCGGTTCCTGACCGCTATCTATATCTATGATAGGAAGCGGTTTATCTTTACTGTCAAACAGAGGAGAATTTCTCCCTTGTGTTTTGACCACCGTCTCTGTTTCTTCCACCATTGAATTCCATGACTGACAACCCGGACACTTACCGTACCACTTGGGGGCTTCATAGCCGCATTCCGTACATTGAAACTTGGTTTTAACTTTGGCCACTTCAGCACTCCTATAATTTAGTTTTATAACAGCATTTTGCATTATTCGACGAATTTCACCCAAACTCCCTGACGTGCAGGGTTACTAAAAGTTTACCATTGTTTGAGATTTTTCGTAAAGGATTATCGCAAACTTTACACATGTTCCTGACATAATCATGTCCGTCTTCTGTCCAAAGTGCAAAAAATCCTCCCCGGCCGAAGCCGAGAAGGATTAAGGATTAATACAAGCTGAAGTTTAACTCCAGTGCTTGCTGTATATTATTTGGTTTCGATTTCCTCATTCGAAGGAACAACCACGTCTTTTTTCGTAACAGACAATGCACCGTTCTCTTCGTCGATGAGCAATGAATCCCCTTTGGTTACGTTACCTGTGAGCAACTCTTCAGACAATTTGTCCTCGATATGCTTCTGGATTGCCCGACGAAGCGGACGTGCACCGTAAGCTGGATCAAAGCCGGCTTTGGCAAGGAAGTCCTTCGCATTGTCGGTGAGTTCGAAGTCAACTTCGTATTCACGCAGCCGTTTGCGAAGTTCCTCACTCATGAGGGTAACAATCTCTGCAATGTGTTTCTGTTCCAGAGAGTGGAATACGATAATTTCATCAATCCGGTTAAGGAACTCTGGACGGAAGCTTTTCTTCAGCTCATCCATGACTTTACCCTTCATGTTATCGTAATCTGCACCTGCATCCACAACTGCTGTGAAGCCAAGTGTAGAGTTACGTTTGATCGCTTCAGCACCCACGTTGGATGTCAGGATAATCAGCGTATTCCGGAAGTCAACAACGCGACCTTTGGAATCCGTCAGACGACCATCCTCAAGCACTTGCAGCAAGATATTGAATACCTCTGGATGTGCTTTCTCGATCTCATCAAGCAGGACTACGGAGTATGGCTTGCGACGAACTTTCTCTGTCAGCTGACCACCTTCTTCGTATCCAACATATCCCGGAGGCGCTCCGACGAGTCGGGAAGTCGAGTGCTTCTCGCCATACTCGGACATATCAATACGGATTACTGCATTTTCATCACCGAACATTGCTTCAGCCAGAGCACGAGCAAGTTCTGTTTTACCTACCCCAGTAGGACCGAGGAAGATGAATGAACCCATCGGACGTTTTGGATCTTTAAGTCCCGCACGAGCACGACGAACCGCACGGCTGACGGACTTCACAGCCTCATCCTGGCCGATGACACGTTCATGCAGAATCGATTCCAGATTCATCAGACGTTGTGTCTCTTCTTCTTTCAGCTTGTTCACCGGAATTCCTGTCCAGTTGGCTACCACTTGTGCGATATCTTCAGGTGTTACTTCGGAATCCGTGCGACCTTGTTTTTCTTTCCATTGGTTCTTCGTTACATCCAGCTCTTCACGGATTTTTTGTTCCGTATCACGCAGAGCGGCTGCTTTTTCGAACTCCTGGCTTTGAACTGCAGCGTCTTTTTCCTTGCGGATATCTTCCAGACGGCTTTCCAGTTGTTTCAGGTTTGGTGGGATCGTGTAAGAGTTCAATCTTACTTTGGAACCCGCCTCGTCAATCAGATCGATCGCTTTGTCTGGCAGGAAACGGTCTGTAATGTAACGGTCAGACAGTTTAACCGCCTGTACAATCGCTTCGTCCGTAATTTTCACGCGGTGATGCGCCTCATAACGGTCACGCAAGCCATGCAAGATTTGAATCGCTTCTTCCGGAGAAGGCTGATCTACAGTAATCGGTTGGAAACGACGCTCAAGCGCTGCATCCTTCTCGATGTATTTACGATATTCATCCAGTGTTGTCGCACCGATACATTGCAATTCTCCACGGGCCAGAGCCGGTTTCAAAATGTTAGAAGCATCGATGGCACCTTCAGCTCCGCCTGCGCCAATCAAAGTATGCAATTCGTCGATAAACAGGACAATGTTACCTGCTTGGCGAATCTCATCCATGATTTTTTTCAGACGATCTTCAAACTCACCACGATATTTGGTTCCAGCGACTACTGAACCCATATCCAGAGTCATTACACGTTTGTCGCGCAATGTTTCCGGAATCTCATTTGCAATGATTTTTTGTGCAAGGCCTTCAGCAATCGCTGTTTTACCTACACCTGGCTCACCGATCAATACCGGGTTGTTCTTGGTACGACGGCTGAGCACTTGGATGACACGCTCAATTTCTTTGCTACGTCCAATGACTGGGTCCAGGTTATTCTCTCTGGCGTAAGCCGTGAGGTCACGTGCCAGACTGTCCAGTGTTGGTGTGCTGACATTGGCAGGTGTTCCATTATGGCTGGATACAGCTTCACTGCTGCCAAGCAACTGTAACACTTGTTGACGTGCTTTGTTCAGGCTAATTCCCAGGTTATTGAGTACACGCGCTGCAACACCCTCGCCTTCACGAATCAATCCGAGCAGGATATGCTCTGTGCCTACATAGGTATGGCCCAATTTACGAGCTTCATCCATAGACAGCTCAATTACTTTTTTCGCACGTGGCGTATATGCAATGTTGGTAGGTTGCTCTTGGCCACGGCCAATCAGCGTTTCTACTTCATCCTGAATTTTTTCCAATCCGAGTCCCAGGCCGATCAGTGCTTTGGCTGCGATGCCTTCGCCTTCACGAATGAGGCCGAGCAAAATATGCTCAGTACCGATGTTATTATGACCGAGACGGACAGCTTCTTCCTGCGCGAGTGCGAGCACCTTTTGGGCCCGTTCCGTAAATCTTCCAAACATCATATCTCCTGCACCTCCATGGTTTTGGATAAAACGAGGGGAATCAAATAATTCCCGTCGTATTCTTCATATCATTTTTGTTTGCAGCCGTGCTGCGAATAAAGTCATTCGGCATTTGTGCATGCCTTATTATATAAAAGCCGCAATGCGGCATGAAACCATAATTCAATACAATATCAGGCTAAGCTAGGACTGCTTCGCTGCATTGATCGTATCACGAATCAACTGAGCACGATAGATGTCACGCTCATCTGTGCGCATATCTTCCCCGAATGTTTTCTGCAAAAATCCCGGCTGTGTCATCACGTTCAACTCATTCATTACCGTGATGGACAGTCCATCCAACAAGCCGAGATCCACGCCAAGGCGTACATCCGATAAGCGCTGTGCAGCTTCCTTTGAATCAACAATAGCTGCATGAGACAATATGCCGTAAGAACGCATGACCCGATCCGTAATTCGAAGTCTGGAGTCGGTAATTAACCGTTCTCTGGCAGTACGTTCATGACCAATCATCTGTAATACAACACCATGCAGGTTCTCGATGACTTCCTGTTCGGTCTGTCCCAGTGTAATCTGGTTCGAGATCTGGAACAGGTTACCCATCGCCTCACTGCCTTCACCGTATATCCCCCTTACAGTCAATCCCACTTGGGAAACTGCGGTTAAAATACGGCCAATCTGCTGCGTCATCACCAGGGCAGGCAGGTGCATCATAACCGATGCTCTGACACCTGTACCTACATTAGTAGGACAGCTGGTTAAGTATCCTCTGCGATCATCAAAAGCATAATCCACGTGCGCTTCAAAAGCATCATCTATTGCAGAAGCTTTCTCCCAGGCTTCTTTCACCTGGAACCCCGGATAGAGGCACTGGATACGAAGATGATCCTCTTCATTAATCATAATACTGACAGACTCATCCTCACTGAGAATAACCGCACCATTTCTGGATTCATTCGCAAGACTTGGACTGATGAGATGTTTCTCCACCAGCACCCGTTTGTCGAGTTCGTCAATATCGATCAGATCCAACGTATGAAAATCCCCAAAGGCATGAACGTCATCGTATTGAAGTACTTCGCTCAGCTTATTCAGCACCTCTTCCGATTGCTCATTGGAAGCCAGCATCGGAAACGGAACATGCTGAAGGTTGCGCGCAATCCGGACACGGCTGCTAATGACGATTTCGGAATCAGCCGCATCACTGCGCATCCAGTCGCTGAGCGCCTTCTCTGTAAAGCGCAGATTAGGCATTACGCATCCCTCCTACTCATGACAAACTTTACTCCTGAGCTATTCCTTTTTCAAGTCCTCTGATCTGGTCACGGATCTGAGCCGCCTCTTCAAATTCCTCTTGGGCGATGCTCTCCTGGAGCTCACGCTTCAGATCAGCGATTTGCCGTTTCACCTTGATGCGACCACCAGCTCGTGCAGGCACTTTGCCTACATGGGACGTACTACCATGAACCCGCTTGAACAAAGGGTCCAGACGGCTGTCAAAATATTTATAACATGAACTGCAGCCAAATCGGCCTATCTTGCTGAATTGTGAGTACGTCATACCACACTCTTCACACTGAAGTGCTTTTGCAGGTGGTGTTCCTGCCGATCCACTTTTGCTGGCTGGATCAAAATCAAGCAATCCGGACAACAAGTTGTGAATGGAAAACCCGCCTGCTGTTCCAGGGATCATTTCCCCTTTTTCACGGGCACATGACTCACAAATATGGAATTCCGTCTTCTCTCCATTTACGATTTTCGTAAAATGAAGTGTCGCCGGACGTTTATTGCATTCTTGGCACAGCATATTGATGTACCTCCTTTGACCCCGATAGTTTTCATTTACCGAGCAAAGATATTAACATCGCCTTCAACATTCTGGCACGAATTTGATCCCGGTAAGGAAGTTTGACTAATATAACCTCTCTAGATACAGCAGCTCGCATCAACCCGGCTTCCCGCTTGCTCAAGAAGCGTGCTTCTTCCAATTGATAGATCAAACCTTCGGCAGCTGTCTGCCCGATCTCTTCACCAATACTATGGTGCAAATGATTATGCAGAGCTGATTGGGCCGGTAATTCAATGCGCTGTATGCGAACATAACCACCACCGCCGCGTTTACTCTCTACCAGGTATCCCTTCTCGAGTGTAAAACGTGTGCTGATGACATAATTGATCTGGGAAGGTACACATGAGAATTGATCTGCCAGATCATTACGCTGAATTTCAACCATTCCTTCGGGACTTTCATGCAAAATACTCTTCAGATATCGTTCGATAATATCAGAGATATTACGCATCCAATCATCCTCCACTGTCTGAAACGTTAAGTCAATAAGGACCCACACGCCCCCACAGAGTACACCTTCTCTACCCATTTAACCAATCAGGAAAACAGCGAATCTTGCTTCCACAGGTATCAACAGGAGAGCGAAGGAAGCACGAAGGTCCTTTAATATTCCCTTGATCCTCCGATGAAATGAATCCCGTATATTAGCGCTCATCCATCAGATTGTAGAAAGAAAGTTACTTAAGTATTAAACCTTTAGTTGACTTTGACTTTCTTTGACTTTATAACCATTATAGCATATTTTGTGGTTTTGCCAAGTGGGGTCACTATTCATTTTTTACGATTTTACACGAAATATTCCCCAGACACAAAAAAACCTCTCCAAAATTGCTGGAGAAGTCCATTTGTCTTTCGATCACGCCGTATTTCTATATAAGCCAATCAAGTTAAATGAAGCATTGGGAATAATAATAGTCATCAGAAGAAATCGAGTAAATAGGTTTCCCGTTCAGGAATCGCTTGTTCCAAAGCCTTGATTGCTGCTTCTGGTCCGTGAATTCTTCCGATCCGTGCCATTTCCGTTGGTCTGCGATACCCCATCAGCACTGCGGTAAGGGACTGAATGTCTAACTTAATACTCTGATCATCAGTAATTGGTTCCGAAGTTTTCCATATGGACGCTGTTCCATTCATTGCTACGTTTAATTGCCATACCCCTTCATTCCACGGAGCGTGGGTATCCTCTACCTGTAGAACAATCTGCACCGGTGAGTCCTGGCTTGCAAATGGATACTGGGATATAAACTGCTCCACACTAACGATGCGTGCCATAAAATAAGGTACGATCTCCTGCTGAATCCGTGGGTTATCCAATTGGAAGGCAAGCGTATCACTGGCAGGCGCCTGTAAAGTAACTTCCTGGATCATGGAATCATGATTAGCAATGAAGGTCCACAGCCCTTGCCTAGCCTCTTCATTCAGATAGATGATCTCTTTAATGGTAAATTTATTTTCCTTAACTTCATATAAAAGATAACCTTGTGCTGCATCAGCTTCATCGTAATATACAGCCTTCTGGCTGGTCCCATTAACAAAAACTGAATTCTCCCACCTTGCATCATCCCGAACCAGAGTTCCGTTATAACGCTCAGCATAAGTACTGTATACTTCCTTTAATATGCTGAGGCCCGGATCCCCACGCCGAATTGTTCCAGGTGTCGCTTTTTTCATAGGCAAATGAGCTGTAGGTACTTTATAACGTTTAAATTCAACATAAGTCTCCCATCCATACTTCCGATAGAAACCAAAAGAGAATGGATGCAAGAACGATATACTCTGTTTGTTACGATTCATTTCTTCCAACGCATGCTTCAGCAGACCCGCTACCCAGCCTTTACGTCTATACTCTGGCCAGGTGGCTACACCCGCAATACCGCCCATTTCGAACGATCTGCCATGAATATAGGTTTGAAAAGGAATGATGTGAAGTTTGGCTCCTAGCTGCCCGTCCTCATATACACCCCATATATCCTGTGACGAAAATTGACTCCGCCGTTTTTCTTTTTGTTCCTCACTCATTACTACTTGAAAAGCATATTCGGAAAGTGCCATAGCCGGTTCAAAATCATCTACCGTCAATTTCTGAATTTCCATGTCGTCCTACACCCCATTCGCTAGAGTTATTATCAATCCAAATCATGGCCTGATATGTGATATATGTACCCCTTAGAGTGTGTCAGAGGATTCTTACAAAGTCAAATAAGAGATGCTTTCGCATCCCCTTAAATAAACAAATAAAAACCACCACCGAATAACATCGGCAGTGGTTCTTCGCTTGGCGGCGTCCTACTCTCCCAGGACCCTGCGGTCCAAGTACCATCGGCGCTAGAGGGCTTAACGGTCGTGTTCGGGATGGGTACGTGTGGAACCCCTCCGCCATCGCCACCAAACGCGTAGCTTACATTTCAGAGTGTTGTTCTCTGAAAACTAGATTCGAAACGAAACACGCGAATTATCACTTGCTATTGGATAAGCCCTCGACCGATTAGTACTGGTCAGCTCCATGCATTGCTGCACTTCCACCCCCAGCCTATCTACCTCGTCGTCTTCAAGGGGTCTTACATACTGGGAAATCTCATCTTGAGGGGGGCTTCACGCTTAGATGCTTTCAGCGTTTATCCCGTCCGTACATAGCTACCCAGCGGTGCTCCTGGCGGAACAACTGGTACACCAGCGGTACGTCCATCCCGGTCCTCTCGTACTAAGGACAGCTCCTCTCAAATTTCCTACGCCCACGACAGATAGGGACCGAACTGTCTCACGACGTTCTGAACCCAGCTCGCGTACCGCTTTAATGGGCGAACAGCCCAACCCTTGGGACCTACTTCAGCCCCAGGATGCGATGAGCCGACATCGAGGTGCCAAACCTCCCCGTCGATGTGGACTCTTGGGGGAGATAAGCCTGTTATCCCCAGGGTAGCTTTTATCCGTTGAGCGATGGCCCTTCCATGCGGTACCACCGGATCACTAAGCCCGACTTTCGTCCCTGCTCGACTTGTAGGTCTCGCAGTCAAGCTCCCTTATGCCTTTGCACTCTTCGAATGATTTCCAACCATTCTGAGGGAACCTTTGGGCGCCTCCGTTACTCTTTAGGAGGCGACCGCCCCAGTCAAACTGCCCACCTGACACTGTCCCCGCACCGGATTACGGTACCAGGTTAGAACCTAGATACGATCAGGGTGGTATCCCAACGTTGCCTCCACGCAAGCTGGCGCTCACGTTTCAAAGGCTCCCACCTATCCTGTACAGATCGTACCCAAATTCAATATCAAGCTGCAGTAAAGCTCCATGGGGTCTTTCCGTCTTGTCGCGGGTAACCTGCATCTTCACAGGTATTAAAATTTCACCGGATCTCTCGTTGAGACAGCGCCCAAGTCGTTACGCCATTCGTGCGGGTCAGAATTTACCTGACAAGGAATTTCGCTACCTTAGGACCGTTATAGTTACGGCCGCCGTTTACTGGGGCTTCGGTTCACAGCTTCGGGATTACTCCCTAACCACTCCCCTTAACCTTCCAGCACCGGGCAGGCGTCAGCCCGTATACTTCGCCTTACGGCTTCGCACAGACCTGTGTTTTTGCTAAACAGTCGCTTGGGCCTTTTCACTGCGGCCCCCTCGTGCTATTCACACTACCGGGGCACCCCTTCTCCCGAAGTTACGGGGTCATTTTGCCGAGTTCCTTAACGAGAGTTCTTCCGCGCGCCTTAGAATACTCTTCTCGCCTACCTGTGTCGGTTTGCGGTACGGGCACCTTCACCTGGCTAGAGGCTTTTCTTGGCAGTGTGAGATCATGACCTTCGCTACTATAATTTTCGCTCCCCATCACAGCTCAGCCTTACAATGTGCGGATTTGCCTACACATCAGCCTCACTGCTTAGACGGACATCCATCAGTCCGCGTCACTACCCTACTGCGTCCCCCCATTGCTCATAACGGCTTACGGTGGTACAGGAATTTCGACCTGTTGTCCTTCGACTACGCCTTTCGGCCTCGCCTTAGGTCCCGACTTACCCTGAGCGGACGAGCCTTCCTCAGGAACCCTTAGGCTTTCGGCGGATCAGATTCTCACTGATCTTTTCGTTACTCATACCGGCATTCTCACTTGTATAATGTCCAGCGCTCCTTACGGTACACCTTCAACCCTTATACAACGCTCCCCTACCCCTGATGCAAAGCATCAAGCCATAGCTTCGGTGGTGTGTTTAGCCCCGTTACATTTTCGGCGCAGAGTCACTCGACCAGTGAGCTATTACGCACTCTTTCAATGGTGGCTGCTTCTAAGCCAACATCCTGGTTGTCTGTGCAACTCCACATCCTTTCCCACTTAACACACACTTGGGGACCTTAGCTGATGGTCTGGGCTGTTTCCCTTTTGACAATGGATCTTAGCACTCACTGTCTGACTCCCGGAAGTAAGTCTATGGCATTCGGAGTTTGACTGAGCTTGGTAACCCTTGCGGGCCCCGCACCCAATCAGTGCTCTACCTCCACGACTCTGTTTTCCGAGGCTAGCCCTAAAGCTATTTCGGGGAGAACCAGCTATCTCCGAGTTCGATTGGAATTTCTCCGCTACCCCCACCTCATCCCCGCATTTTTCAACATGCGTGGGTTCGGGCCTCCAGTGCGTGTTACCGCACCTTCACCCTGGACAGGGGTAGATCACCCGGTTTCGGGTCTACGTCCACGTACTCAGTCGCCCTATTCAGACTCGCTTTCGCTGCGGCTCCGGCTCTTCACCTTAACCTTGCACGGGAACGTAACTCGCCGGTTCATTCTACAAAAGGCACGCCATCACCCCTAAAACGGGCTCTGACTTTTTGTAAGCACACGGTTTCAGGTTCTATTTCACTCCCCTTCCGGGGTGCTTTTCACCTTTCCCTCACGGTACTGCTTCACTATCGGTCGCTAGGAAGTATTTAGCCTTGGCAGATGGTCCTGCCGGATTCATACGGGGTTTCACGTGCCCCGCACTACTCGGGATCCGTCTCGGAGGGAACAGACTTTCAACTACAGGGCTTTTACCTTCTTTGGCGGGCCTTTCCAGACCTCTTCGCTTAACCGGTTCCTTTGTAACTCCATGTGAGACGTCCCACAACCCCAAAGAGCAAGCTCTCTGGTTTGGGCTTCTCCGCGTTCGCTCGCCGCTACTGACGGAATCACTATTGTTTTCTCTTCCTCAGGGTACTTAGATGTTTCAGTTCCCCTGGTATGCCTCACACTAACCTATGTATTCAGTTAGGTGTAACTGGAAATTACCCCAGCTGGGTTTCCCCATTCGGACACCCCCGGATCAAAGCTTGCTTACAGCTCCCCGAGGCAGTTTCGTTGTTCGCCACGTCCTTCATCGGCTCCTAGCGCCTAGGCATCCTCCGTGTGCTCTTAGTAGCTTAACCATTTTGTTCCGGTTTTGACTGCTCGCTCCCCTTGTTTTGCTAGCGCAAAGCCAAAAGTCGCTCCCATCCAATACCATCACAAAAGCAATTTAACTACCTTTATACACTTCACTTGTTTACACAAGTTCAGCTTAAAGGATTGTTCTAATTCGCGTTTGTTTCGTTTCGATATCTAGTTTTCAAAGAACAAGCCAAATAGATGAAATTGTTTGGTGGAGCCAAGCGGGATCGAACCGCTGACCTCCTGCTTGCAAGGCAGGCGCTCTCCCAGCTGAGCTATGGCCCCTCAAATTCCATCAAAACTGAACAAATGGATAAGTAACTGTGTTGCTGTTGCAGGTTCTAAGAACCTGCTTATTTGAATGTTTCCGTTGCAGGAAACGATTCTCCATAGAAAGGAGGTGATCCAGCCGCACCTTCCGATACGGCTACCTTGTTACGACTTCACCCCAATCATCTATCCCACCTTCGGCGGCTGGCTCCTTGCGGTTACCCCACCGACTTCGGGTGTTATAAACTCTCGTGGTGTGACGGGCGGTGTGTACAAGACCCGGGAACGTATTCACCGCGGCATGCTGATCCGCGATTACTAGCAATTCCGACTTCATGCAGGCGAGTTGCAGCCTGCAATCCGAACTGAGACCGGCTTTGTTGGGATTGGCTCCATCTCGCGATTTCGCAGCCCGTTGTACCGGCCATTGTAGTACGTGTGTAGCCCAGGTCATAAGGGGCATGATGATTTGACGTCATCCCCACCTTCCTCCGGTTTGTCACCGGCAGTCTATCTAGAGTGCCCACCCGAAGTGCTGGCAACTAAATATAAGGGTTGCGCTCGTTGCGGGACTTAACCCAACATCTCACGACACGAGCTGACGACAACCATGCACCACCTGTCTCCTCTGTCCCGAAGGAAAGATACATCTCTGTACCGATCAGAGGGATGTCAAGACCTGGTAAGGTTCTTCGCGTTGCTTCGAATTAAACCACATACTCCACTGCTTGTGCGGGTCCCCGTCAATTCCTTTGAGTTTCAGTCTTGCGACCGTACTCCCCAGGCGGAGTGCTTAATGTGTTAACTTCGGCACCAAGGGTATCGAAACCCCTAACACCTAGCACTCATCGTTTACGGCGTGGACTACCAGGGTATCTAATCCTGTTTGCTCCCCACGCTTTCGCGCCTCAGCGTCAGTTACAGCCCAGAGAGTCGCCTTCGCCACTGGTGTTCCTCCACATATCTACGCATTTCACCGCTACACGTGGAATTCCACTCTCCTCTTCTGCACTCAAGTCACCCAGTTTCCAGTGCGATCCGGGGTTGAGCCCCGGGATTAAACACCAGACTTAAATGACCGCCTGCGCGCGCTTTACGCCCAATAATTCCGGACAACGCTTGCCCCCTACGTATTACCGCGGCTGCTGGCACGTAGTTAGCCGGGGCTTTCTTCTCAGGTACCGTCACCTTGAGAGCAGTTACTCTCCCAAGCGTTCTTCCCTGGCAACAGAGCTTTACGATCCGAAAACCTTCATCACTCACGCGGCATTGCTCCGTCAGGCTTTCGCCCATTGCGGAAGATTCCCTACTGCTGCCTCCCGTAGGAGTCTGGGCCGTGTCTCAGTCCCAGTGTGGCCGATCACCCTCTCAGGTCGGCTACGCATCGTCGCCTTGGTGAGCCGTTACCCCACCAACTAGCTAATGCGCCGCAGGCCCATCCCCAAGTGACAGATTACTCCGTCTTTCCAGTTTCCTTCAGGCGAAGAAAACAATTATTCGGTATTAGCTACCGTTTCCGGTAGTTGTCCCAAACTTGAGGGCAGGTTGCCTACGTGTTACTCACCCGTCCGCCGCTAACCATCAGAGAAGCAAGCTTCTCTTCAAGTCCGCTCGACTTGCATGTATTAGGCATGCCGCCAGCGTTCGTCCTGAGCCAGGATCAAACTCTCCAATAAAGTATTGAAAAGAGCGATAAGCTCATTTTGAATCTGACGATTCATTGTGAATCAAAAGTTACTATCCATTTGTTCAGTTTTCAAGGAACTTGTATGTCCGTTTATGTTGATGTTTGTCAACCGGACAGGAATCTTATCATATCATGTTAACTAACTTACTGTCAACACTTTGTTTTCGTCACCTTTCAAATGATTATGACAATCATTCGTTTGAAGCGACAAGAAATAATATATCATGTAGCGATTTATTTAGCAAGCATTTTTAATCAACCTTTTGATATCATGATATCTTCATCTTCGGAGTCTTGTCTCCAACCTGTATTCGACAGATTAGCACATGATCTGAACAAGTGAAAGGCTACCCTTAAAGTGCATTACATATAAAAGAAATAAATCATTTCTATAATACTGCCTTCTATAACCACAAGTAATAATGTCTAGATGAGTTTTAGTTAGAGCACCGATCGGGATAACGATCCTTGCCCTTCTGTTGGTTTGAAGAAAGTGATCCAAAAACTCTATAATAAGGTATATAGATATAGGGATAAGGTTAAGCAGTCAAGTATACTACTTTCATAAGTAGCCTATGCACAATCGTATAACTATCTCGCATAGCACCTTTACACAGATCACGTACTCCATTCACAGCTAGCTATTACATATCAAAGTTCTGAATAAACTCATTACTAACCTATATGGGGTGATCGCAATTGAAACAATGGTTGAAGAACATGCGCAAAGGTTACGGCAAAAAGTTGGTTTCCATCCATGCTTGGAATGCCTGGATTGTTGTGATCCTTGCTATATCAGGTCTTATGCTGGTAGGCGGCTTTTGGCGAGAGATACTCGGAATTGGGCGTGTATGGTTAAAGTGGCTACATATCATCGTTGGGCTAGCTATGCTGGCACCCGTGGTATATTACTTGATTTTAGCCGGAAAGCACTGGAAGCAGCTTCGTAATAGACCTTGGCAAAGGGTGAACACCATCTTTGTTCTTGCGCTGCTAGTAGGCTGGCTACTCTCGGGTATTGTATTATGGCAGTTCAAGCTGGCTGGACCTCGATGGTCGAATGCTGCACTTCTGATCCATGACCTGCTGACTTGGGTGGGCTTACCTTATATTATCTATCACTCCATCACTCGGACCAAATGGTTAAAGGACCCTGCACGTCGTGCGGTTAAAACTACTACAACTTCAACAAAAACTCAAAATACAGCTGATCCATCTGATTCAATATCGGATGAAAAAGAAACTCCGGCTGCTATATCTTCCTCACAGTTTGATCGCAGTTCCGAGAGAGATCCCCTCAAATCTGAGGAGCGACCTCAACCGTTGTATACACGACGAGCTTTCATCCGTTCTGCTGTGGGGGTTGGTCTCGCCGTGACTCTTGGACCTACTTTTATATCCTGGGTAGGACGAAATCTCAAGATCGATAATAGTATTGATAGCATGCTGGAGAACGATCCTAACCGTATGGTTCCTCTGCCACAACCGCTGTCTGCCTCTTCACCTCCCATTGGAGGCGGAGCTGAAGGTCATTTCCGCGTATATACGGTTACGCCCATACCGTCCTTCTCCAATGCTAACTGGTCTTTTCGAATTGATGGGTTGGTTGAACGGGCACAGGTATGGAACTGGGAACAATTCGTGAAGCTCGCTCGTACCGTACAGGTTAGTGATTTCCACTGTGTAACGGGCTGGTCTGTATATAAGAATACCTGGGAAGGCATTTCTCTTGCACAGCTTTTGAAACAAGCCGGGGTCAAACCGGAAGCTCACAGTGTGAAGTTTTATTCCGGTGATGGTGTGTATACAGATGCGATTACGATGGATCAAGCACAAATGGAAGATATTATGGTCGCTGTCATGCATGATGGCAAACCTATCCCGGCTGATCTTGGCGGTCCGGTACGACTCGTCATTCCTCAGATGTATGCCTATAAATCGGTAAAATGGTTAAATCGCATTGAACTCATCGACAGCGAACATATTGGTTACTGGGAAGAGCGAGGATATGATAAGGATGCATGGCTTACAGGCGCATCTCAGCGCATTCCTAACAATTTAAGTGGATCATGATCAGATAAGATCGGTGAGCGTTCATTCTTTGTAAAAATAATTTAGATAAATAGCAAAAGCCCCCGATCACATATTCGTGTCTTCGGGGGCTTTATTATATGAGCTCTTCTGTTAATTCATCCTTTAACCCTAGGGATTCAAAAGACGTACAAGTTCGTCCTCATCCTCAATCGTTGGAATACCGAGATCATGGGCTTTGGTTAGTTTACTACCTGCCTTCTCTCCGGCAATAACCAGATCTGTCTTTTTCGACACACTGCCAGTCACCTTCGCTCCGAGCGCTTCCAGTCTTTGCGTCGCCTCTTCCCGCGTCAATTGGTGCAGCGTTCCGGTCAAGACGACCGTTTTACCACTGAAAAAGGAATCTTCCACAACAGCAACGGCTGGCGCCTCAGGTGCCTGAGCTTTCACACCCAAGTTGAGCATTTTCTCAATTGCCGCCTGTGTAAACGGATCTGCAAAGAAAGTTACGATACTCTCTGCCACAATACCGCCGACGTCAGGTAGTTCAACCAATTCTTCTACGGTTGCATTCATAATGGCGTGCAGATCTCGGTAATGATCAGCCAGCATGCGCGTTGTCGATTTACCTGTGTTCGGAATACCCAGTGAGTATAAGAAGGAAGCCAAGTCTCTATCTTTACTAAGCTCAAGCGCAGCGAGAAGGTTGTTCGCTTTCTTTTCCCCAAACCGCTCCAGCTTCACCAGATCATCAAACTGTAACGTATACAGGTCAGCAGGCTCACGTACGTTCAATTCATCATACAGCTGAATCGCTGTTTTCTCACTGAACGTCTCGATGTCCATTGCATCACGGGAAGCAAAATGGGAAATACGTGCCACCGTTTGCGGTTTACACGCAAGTCTATTGTTACAGAACAGATGCGCTCCGCGTTGCTCCAGTGGGAATCCACATGCAGGACACTGCTCAGGGAAGACGATCTCCTCACCATCACTCTCCTCCGTCACTTTGCCCAGAATTTCAGGAATGACGTCGTTGGAGCGACGAATAAAGACCCGTGTGCCCAGAGCGAACTTCAGATTTTTGCGCTCAATATCGCCGACATTGTTCAGCGTACAGTTCTGTACCGTTACTCCGGCAAGTTCAACCGGTTCTACGCGAGCCAGCGGAGTTACTTTGCCAGTACGGCCCACATTCCATACTACAGCATTAAGAACCGTCGTGGTCTCTTCTGCCTCGAATTTATAGGCCACAGCCCAGCGAGGGAATTTATCGGTATAACCCAACACCTCGCGGGTGCGCATGTCCGTAATTTTGATAACAGCTCCATCGATCAGATAGTCCAGTTGACCCCGGTTCTCCTGAATCGCAGCCAATTGTTCCATCACATCATCAAACTCATGGAAATAAGTAATCGATGGGTTAACTTTGAAGCGATTCTCACGCAGGAAGTCCATCATCTGCTGATGATTGGTAAACTGAATGTCATCCGAATAACCTACGTTATAAAAATAAGCGTTCAGCCGACGCTCAGCCGTCGCCTTTGGATTCAGGTTACGCAGTGCTCCCGCTGCTGCATTCCGTGCATTCTTGAGCGGTTCTGCCGCGGTCTCATTATATCGATCCAGGACAGACAAGTTCATGATACCTTCACCCTGTACTTCAATCGTGCCGCTTGTGTAAGGAATTTTGAGCGGGACCGATCTGATCGTTCTCACCTGAGCCAAAATGCCTTCGCCTACGGTACCGTTCCCTCGCGTAGAGGCTTGCACCAACTCACCGTTGGTGTATGTCAGGTTCAGCGTCAATCCGTCAAACTTCAACTCAATGACATAACCTGGTTCCGGTAAAGGCGTATCGGGATTTTTGCTGTTATAGTCATTAATCAGTTTCAGTACACGGGTATTCCAGCTACGCAGCTGCTCAATATTCTGTGCTTTGTCCAGACTCCATAAGGAGGATAAGTGGCGATGCGGGGTAAACCCCTTGAGCAGTTCGCCACCCACACGCTGTGTTGGAGAATCAGGCAGAACCATGCCGCTTTCCTGTTCCAGCGTAACCAGTTCATCGTACAGAAGATCATACTCCTTATCGCTGATCTGTGGCTGATCCATCGTGTAGTACTGATAATTATGCTGGTTCAGCTCGGTAACGAGTTGCTCCATCCGGTGCATCGGGTCCATACAGGGCCATCCCTCCGTTAATTTGATCTATGTAGAACGAACACTCCTATTGCACTGAACTGCGATAACAGAAAAACGTTCCATCGTTGATATCACTACATAATTTCAATGAATGAATATCCACACTGACACTCCGATAACAGAATAACTTTCCGATCGCTGTTATCCCCGGATTTCTTTTAATCCATTTTAAAAGGTGGAATCCGGGGATAAAGGCGAACGCTATGCTTCTTCAAGTTATTTCTGCTCTCTCCGTTATCGTGCAAAAGGAAGTTGCGTTCTTATTCTACTTTTGTAATTGGGGCAAAACCGGCAAGCAAACGTTTCACACCAACCGGAGCCGGGAATGCAATCTGCAACTCAGTATCATTACCTGTACCTTTGACCGCAACAATCGTGCCTGTCCCCCATTTACCATGCTGTACTTTATCTCCTGCCTTGAACCCTGCTTCACCATTAGAAGCTGCCGGCTTGGAAGCAGATGATGGCGTAGAATACGTTGGTCGGGAGACACTTGTAGTCACACGCGAAGTTGGCGTGGATGAGGTAGCAGATGAACCGCTCTTGCTTTGGTGATCAAAGAGCTTGGTGCCACCACCAAAGTTACTTCCTCCACTGGAACCTAACCCACGTCCACCATATGAGCCGCCTCCGCTACTGCCACGACGGTAACGATCACGAGCCATGGAGGTGTCTTCCTTCAACTCATCCGGAATCTCATCCAGGAAGCGGGAAGGGGGATTCGCTGTGGTACGTCCAAACAAGGTACGCATCTGGGCACACGACAAGAAGAGTTGCTCTTCTGCACGAGTAATCCCCACATAAGCAAGTCGGCGTTCCTCCTCCAGCTCTTCATTGTCCATAAAGGCCCGGCTATGCGGGAAGACCCCTTCCTCCATACCCACGATAAAGACAACCGGGAACTCCAGACCTTTGGCGCTGTGCATGGTCATCAGGGTAACCGCGTCGCTCTGATCCTCTTCATCATCGTTCATGCTGTCTATGTCAGCAATCAATGCAAGATCGGTGAGGAACGAAACAAGCGTTTTGTCTTCATTATTTTTCTCAAATTCCATCGTTACCGACAGGAACTCTTCAATGTTCTCCAGCCGTGCACGAGATTCGAGTGTATTTTCATTTTGCATCTCAAGACGATATTGGCTCATCTCAAGGATCTTCTCGGTCAGTTCAGTGACAGACAGATACTCTACCATCTGATGCAGCGCAGCGATCATGTCATAGAACTCCACGAGCGCATTACGCGTACGTCCAGCAAAACCAAGATCATCCACGACCTGCAGTACTCGGAAAATGGAAATTCCACGCTCTCCTGCCGCAGCCGCAAGCTTCGCTACCGTTGTATCACCAATGCTACGCTTCGGTACATTAATGATCCGGGTGAGACTGATATCATCGTCGGGGTTGGATAACAGGCGCAGATACGCCAGAATGTCCTTGATCTCTTTACGATCGTAGAACTTGATGCCGCCGACAATCTGATACGGAATATCAGACTTGATCAGAATTTCCTCTATAACCCGGGACTGGGCGTTGGTACGATACAAAATCGCATGGTTCTGATAGGATTTGCCGTTCTTCACATTTTTACTAATCTCGGAGGTAACAAAATACCCCTCATCATGTTCGGAATCCGCACGGTATACCTTGATCTTCGAACCACCCTCTTTGTCCGTCCACAGTTTCTTCGGTTTACGCCCTGTATTAAGGCCGATCACTTCATTCGCTGCATTCAGGATATTGGAAGTTGAACGATAGTTCTGCTCCAGCAAAATCGTGTTTGCTTCAGGGTAATCTTTCTCAAAGTTCAGGATATTGCTGATATCCGCCCCGCGCCAGCGATAGATCGATTGGTCACTATCCCCTACAACGCAGATGCGGTGGTGGCTGTCAGCGAGCATGCGGCACAGCATGTACTGTGCACGGTTCGTATCCTGATACTCGTCCACGTGAATGTACTGGAATTTCTTTTGGTAAAAGTCGAGGACTTCCGGTACTTCCTTGAACAGTTGAATGGTCTGCATAATGAGATCATCGAAATCAAGTGAGTTGTTGGCTCTTAACCGTTTCTGATACATCTTATATATCTTCGCTACAATACCCTCGAAATAATCTCCTGCCTGCTTCTCATATTGCTCCGGACTAATCAGTTCATTCTTGGCCGTGCTCATCATCGATTGAACTGCTTTTGGCTCGAATTTCTTGGTATCGATATTTTGGTCTTTCATACAGCTACGAATTACAGATAATTGGTCCGATGAGTCCAAAATACTGAAGTTGGAGGTAAAGCCAATACGTTCAATATCCCGGCGCAAAATTCGCACACACATGGAGTGGAATGTGGATACCCAAATGTCGCGGCCCTGGGAGCCACCAACCAGTTGGGATACGCGGTCTTGCATCTCACGGGCGGCTTTGTTCGTAAATGTAATCGCTAAAATGCCCCACGGGGGCGCTTTCCGTGTTGCAATGAGGTAGGCAATCCGGTGTGTCAGCACCCGGGTTTTGCCGGAGCCCGCTCCCGCCATAATCAGCAGTGGGCCATCCGTCGCCTCGACGGCTTGCCGTTGGGGGGTGTTAAGCCGTGCAACGGCATCATGTATATTTACAGGTTGCATGCATGCATGCTCCTTTCGTTGGTTGGTTGGTCGGTCGGTATAAGTGAGCTATCGGTTACACTTGGACTTCGACTGCAGCAGCATCTTCCGATCGTCGTTATCCCCAGATTTTTCAATTCCCTTTATTAAAGGGAAAATCCGGTGATAAATACGAACACTTCGTTTCTTCAGATTGCTTCTGCACTCTCCGTTTCCGTGTAAACATAATCCTGTATACGAATTATTGGTAAGAGGTTAAAAACCGGAAATAAAGGCGAATGCTTCGCTTCTCCAGCTTATTTCTGTCCTCTACGTTCTCGTGTAAACGACATTACGCTCATATAACTTCTTAAAATTAGTAAGGGCAAAGTTCTATTTTAACAGATCATAAGGGGAAAATGGGGGAATGGTAAACTAAACCGATTAAATGGTACCTTTTACAGCCAACACCGTCTCAAGTGCCTTATTCAAATCGCTGTACACAATGTTGCCTACCACGATGGTATCTGCCACCTGGGCAGCTTGCGTGGCTTTCTCCGGATCATCAATTCCGCCGCCGTAGATAAGGTGTGCCCGCTCCATTTGTCTGTGTGTCTCACCAACAAGCTCCATATCTCCGAACGTTCCACTGTACTCCATGTATACGATTGGAAGATTGAGCAGACGCTCCGCAGCCTGGGCATATGCCACCGCAGCTCCTGTCGTCAGATACGTATCTGCACCAGTCAACCGCGCTACCGTGGAGTTTGCATTAAGCACAATATAACCCTCGGCAATCAGCAGATCCCAAGGGATAAGATAACCGTAACGCTCTATAGCTTGCTGGTGGTGCCCAATCATCCATTTGCTGTCCGTTGCATTCAGGACCATTGGGATCAGATATCCGTCAAACCCGGGGACAACCGCCTCCAGATCGGATACTTCAAGCACACATGGCAACTCATAACGACGCACACGGGACATCAAATCTACCGTATTATCATAAGTAATTCCCGAAGAGCCACCGACGATAATTGCATCGGTCCCCGACATGCAGACCAGATCGAGTTCTTCGTCCGTAATCTCCCTGTCCGGGTCAAGCTTAAATACATGTCTCCACTGCTTAATCATGTCTATCAACGAACATTCCTCCAGAGGTTCTTCTGCATCCTAGAAAGCTTGTAAACTAAGTCTAAGTCAGCAGACAGTGAGTGTCAATGTTCGTATAAAAAGGGGAACAGAAAAATATGAATTTTTACGGTTTCCAGGCAAAACGTGTATTCATATCATCCAGTTCCTGCTCCGTCAGCACGTCCGAGTACACCCCGTACACGCCCCATTTCTCATAGTTAGCCACCTGTTCAGTGTCATTGATAGTATGCACGTAGGTGACTGAGCCTGCACTATTCAGCTTAGCGACAAAATTCTGGTTTACTTTATATTCCGGCATAGTCACGGCATCAATATCATTTTTTTGTACAAAATCAACAACCTGAGCTTCTGTATCCTGTGTGGCATATAACGTATAGATAATGGAAGGGAATGCATAGACTTCTTTCACCGTTTCAAGCATCGGTTCGTTATAGATCTGTACAACCACCCGATCCAGCACGGAGGGATCATGTTCTTTGGCTGCATCCACGAGGGATCTTAACACCTGCTGTATATCCTCATCCTTCTGTTCCTTGGTGTCGGTTACGATATACATATCCGGGTACTGAGCCAGTACATCTATAATGCCATCGGCATCCATGGGTTGGTACATGCCCAAGATTGGCGTATCCATGAATTCATCATGTGTCAACGCCCCGGCCTGTTTTTCCTCGGGAAGCTCTTGGTCCTGTCCTAGCATTTTACTCATATTAGCGGTCCACTCATGTCTGGCTACGGCTTTGCGATCCGAGGTCAGCATAAAGTCGATCTCAAAAACACGTGTGCCTTTCTCGTAATTGGCAATCATCGCTTCATAGGCGTTGGTATATGGTTGATCACGAATACTGCCCATGGCGTGGGCGATTAATCTATAAGCGGTAAATCCGTCCCGTTGTTCCTCACTCTCGCTTTCATAGGCGAAAAAGAGTGTGCCCACGGTAACGATCAGTAGTATTAACACGGCGGCAATGCGTTTCATATCTCATTCACATCCTCAGTACCTTTTTGTTAGCTAACTACCCGAATTGAGGGGGTACAAAACAAAATAGCCGCCCGAGGCGGCTGTTAAATGGTGGGATGAAATTCTATACCTATATCGTGTTCCATTATTAATAAGCATTTTTGAGGCCTTTGCGAATAGTCTCCCATATGATTTTGATATCGAATAATAAAGACCAGTTTTCAATGTAAAAGATATCTTGTTCAATTCGATCCTCAATCGAGGTATCTCCTCGTAATCCTTTGCTCTGTGCTAATCCTGTTATTCCCGGGCGGACGTGGTGTTTGATCATATATTTCGGGATTTCATCCCGGAATTGATTCACGTAGTATGGACGTTCTGGCCGAGGACCAACAACACTCATATGACCCAGCAGCACATTAAAAAATTGCGGTAATTCATCTAGGCTGGTGCGTCTAATAAATGTACCAAATGGCGTACGTCGCGGATCATTCTTGGTGGACCACCCTGTGTCCATTGTGCTCTCAGGAATGACTTTCATCGAGCGGAATTTGAACATCATGAAGTTGCGTCGGTTAAGTCCAACTCGCTCTTGTTTGAAGATGACTGGTCCTGCAGAAGTCAACCGTACTCCTACCGCGACAACGAGCATTACCGGAGAAGTTAACAGAATCGCCACTAGCGAGAACACTATGTCAAAGGTTCGCTTCATCAATCGGTTCACCGCAATATCCAGCGGAATATCACGGACATTAATCATGGGCATACCCGCAAAGTTGTCGAAATGAGGCCGTGCTGGCAAGTAATCAAAGAAATCAGGAATGATTAGTGTCCGGACACCAGCTTTCTCACACACATTGATAATATGCGAATACTTATCATGAGCATCCAGAGGTAATGCCAGAATGACTTCATCAACAAGATGCGTAGACAAGAATTCTTCCAGTTCATCAATTCGTCCAAGGATAGGTTTGTACCTTTTCTGTTCACTCTGATCCCAGTGACGATAATCATCCAGGAATCCAGTCACTTCATATCCAAGTTCAGGATAATTTTTAAGGTTGTCATAGAAACGTTTACCTAGTGATCCAGCACCAAGGATGAGCACAAACTGACGGTTGAAGCCTTTTTTACGCAAGCGTTTCAGCTGCACTTTCACTATATAGCGATAAAACAGTGTGAATGATACATTGCCAATCATATACATGGCGAGATATGCACGTGAGATGTTTACTTCCTTGAAAAAGAACATCAGGCTCAGCAACATGAAGAAGGCTATGCCATGAGACTGAACGATTTTCCAAAGTTCGTCTACAAATCGTTTTTTTCGCTTGGCTATATACAGAGAGGACATCAGTCCTGTGATGATGGCAAGAACTGCGTAAACCAAGCTCCACATCATATATTTCTCTATAGGTAGTGGATTTTGGTTCGTTAACAGGTCACTCTCAAATTTCAGCCACCAGGCCAACAAAAATGAAAGCTGGATTACGCCAAAATCAGCCGCAATATACAATTGGGTTAGAAATCGTTGATTACGCCGAATCATGGGTTCACCTCGGAAGATGCTTCATTCTCCGCTCTCATGCGGGTTGCAGTCTGCCCTTGTCGAGAAGGAAGGGACAATTTGCTGCGCAGCAGGGACAAAGTAAATTTGAGCGAGATGCCCACCCACACAGCTGTATTCGTGAGTAGATTGTACTTCTTCGCGTAGTGTTTGCGGTGGAACACCCACATCGCTCTATGAAACTCATACGTAATTTTCAAAGGTTTACGACGAGCACTGCCGCCCTTATAGTGCACAATATATGTACGCGGATAATAAAAAATGCCCCATCCCGCCTCTTTGATGCGATAACACCAGTCAATATCTTCTCCATACATAAAGAATGTTTCATCCAATCCGCCAACCTGTTCAATCGTCTCTCGCCGCACTAGCATGAACGCACCGACAAGACAGTCAACTGGATATTCATCATCCGGGCTAAGATGCCCCAGTTGATATTGATTAAACTTCGGCCGATCAGGGAAAAGACGAGAAATACCGAATGCATAATAGAATGATGCCGATGGCGTAGGAAATCCACGCTTGCATGCTTTGTCCAAGGAGCCATCAGGAAGAATCACCTTACAGCCAGATGCGCCCATCTCAGGATGGCGATCCATGAAATAGATCATGGTGTGGAGTGTATCAGGCTGGACAACCGTGTCAGAATTGAGGAGGAGGATATAGCGTCCTTTGGCTACTTCCAATCCTTGATTATTGGCTACGGCGAAACCTGTGTTGTTCTGATTAGCGATGAGTTGGACGTCCGGGTACAGCTCACGAATCGCTTCCACCGAGCTATCATGAGACGCATTGTCTATGACAATGACTTCGTAATGGTAAGAGGTTTGGGATGCATACACTGATGCCAGACAGTCCAATGTTAGCTGGCGTGTTTTATAGTTGACGATGATGATGCTGACGTCAAGAAGGTACGTATTATTCATTTTCGATGCCTCCAGCAAAGGAGTATCTGTTGTTTGAAGCATTTTAAAAACTCCTGACTTTTTCTCTATGTTAACTACTGAAAGTATAGCATATCATAGGTGGAAGAGTGGGGATCAAAGGCAATATCTCGATTTATATTTTCCTCAACACGTATATAAGCTTAAGAACAACGTCATCTAAAAATGCCTGACGGTAAAAAGGCATTTTAACCGCATAACCAATCCTTTTAACCCCATTGCAATCCAGTTGGTTTAAAAAATGTTGCAAGTTCTTCTGCTGCTGAGTAGATAACTTATCCCTATAGAGTTCCAAGAATAATCTCGCTTGTTTACTCAAAATTGAATGATTCTTTCCATTCAAGAAACGGTTCCACCTGTTCTTCCATTTTATGAACCATTTATCATTGCTCCCACCAAGAACATTCCCTTGATGTTGCCGATACAAAATGGTTGGTTCTTCATCAAAGATCACTTCACCAAAAGAGCTAACAAAAAGATATATCCACCAATCATGCATGATGATGTGGGTTAGATCAGACGGGGCATTCGTCCTGATCTGCTCGAATGTGACTGGGTTCAAGACCATGGTACAACCAACACAACAGTTTTCTACCAGAGCATTATACATACTGAGCGGCTTTGGAGGCAGATGCGGCCATACGTTCAGATGGTTCAAATCCTGATCTACCATTTGTGTAGAAGAACAATACATCAGCGGTACGTCTAATGGCCCAGACTGCAATTTCGAGACGGCTCTACTTAGTTTGTACGGCTTCCATACATCATCTTGATCACAAAATGCATAGAAGTCGTATACAGGCTGCGTTTGACGCATTAATTCAAAAAAACTTCCGATTACGCCTACATTTTCACCTTCAATCATACGAATCTGATCCGGATATGCCTTGGCATACCCACGAACCTTCTGGACAGTTTCATCGGAAGAACCATCATCCCTGATATGAATGTGGAGATCTACCTGACTCTGTACAAGAAGGCTTTCGAGTTGTTCATCAATATACTTTGCTCCGTTATATGTAGAAAGCATGACACATACTATAGGCTGGTTCACGTTTCACCTCAAAAATTAACTTTTCTTCATTATATACGAAAACTCCCGCCCAGAAATACCAGAGCGAGAGTTACCTAAAAGGATGTTATAATTGTTTAGTTTCTGACAAGGAAAAAATAAAATCTTTTAGTCCGTCCCGCCATGGACGGAGATCTGTCAAGTCATTTGTCCGAATGGACATGTGGTCCATCACTGAATTGACGGGCCTAGGAGCTGGTCTGGGAAACTGTTCGGTTGTGCAAGGTTCCAATTTTGCTTGAATGGATACCCCTCCAGTGGTTTGAGCCTCCTCAAATATAGCCTGAGTAAATTCATACCATGTACAGGTACCACTATTGGAGGCATGGTATATTCCATACATTTCTGTAGCCATGAGTTCCATAAGGAATCCTGCCAAATCTACAGTATACGTAGGCGATCCTTTTTGATCATGGACAACCTGCAATTTTGGTTTTTCCTGACCCAGCTTCAACATCGTTTTAACAAAATTATTTCCGTAAAGTCCGTACACCCAAGACGTTCGTACAACGAACCATCTGGATGACAACGACTGCACCAACCATTCTCCTGCTCGTTTGGATTTGCCATACACGCTTTGCGGATTCGTATTATCATATTCTTGATAAGGATCTACCGATTTACCATCAAATACATAGTCGGTACTAATATAGATAAGCTTGGCTCCAGTTTTTTCTGCCGCTACAGCAACATTGCGCGTTCCCACAGCATTCACCTTATACGCACCATCGATATCGGTCTCTGCTGCATCTACGGCCGTATATGCTGCACAATGAATGACCACTTCAGGATGAAATGACGAGACTACTTCATTACACTGTGCCTGATTGGTAATATTCATTTGATCCCGATCACAAGCAAGAACAGAATGTCCCTCATTCTCCAAAAGAAGAACGACATCACGTCCCAATTGTCCGTTTGATCCCGTAACCAATACCTTCATTACTTATCGTCTCCCAATCGAGATCCGTATTGCTTGGTATAGTACTGTTGATACACCCCGGACTGAATACGGGTCCACCATTCCTTGTTATCCAGATACCATTGAATAGTTTCTTTGATACCAGTTTCAAATGTATACTTTGGCTTCCAGCCGAGTTCGGACATCGTTTTTGTCGGGTCGATGCCGTATCTGCGGTCATGTCCAAGCCGATCCTGTACGTATTTGATAAGGGATTCTGGCTTACCGAGTTGCTCCAGAATGGTTTTCACAATGTGCACGTTAGTTCGCTCGTTATTGCCACCAATGTTGTATACCTCACCATTACGCCCCTTATGGATAACCAGATCAATTGCGCTGCAGTGGTCCTCTACATATAGCCAATCCCGAATGTTCAATCCGTCACCGTAGACTGGCAGAGCCTCATCATTCAACGCACGTGAAATCATAAGTGGGATCAGTTTCTCCGGGAATTGATAAGGACCATAATTGTTGGAGCAGCGTGTGATGTTCACAGGTAAGCCAAAGGTCTCATGATAAGCACGCACGAGCAAGTCCCCGCCCGCCTTCGATGCGGAGTAAGGACTGTTTGGCTGCAAAGGTGTCTCTTCAGTGAAGAGTCCTGTCTCTCCCAGTGAGCCGTATACTTCATCGGTGGATACCTGCACAAATTTGGTTACACCATACTTCTTAGCCGCATCTAGGAGCACCTGAGTTCCCAGTACATTGGTCTTCACAAATACCTCAGGCTCCAAAATACTCCGGTCTACATGTGATTCAGCGGCAAAGTTGACAACTACATCAATCCCTTGCTGCATCAGTTGATCGATGGCCTGGACATCCGTAATATCAGCCTTTACGAAAGTATGATTGGAATTTTGCTCGATGGATTTCAAATTCTCCAGATTTCCCGCGTAGGTAAGCGCATCTATATTGATAATCTTATAATCTGGATGCTGCTTAAGCATATACATAACAAAATTACTGCCGATAAAGCCGGCGCCGCCGGTTACGAGAAGTTTCATAAAGCCCTCCTAAAATAACTCTTTGATATACACACTTATAGTATGTCTCGTATGCGAATAAGGCGCACACATAAGCGGATTTTTTATCGATTTAATGCCTACAAAGAGCCATTATGTCTAATCAAAATTCAGCTCAGCATCCGCCAATAACGGATGTCTTTGATCCTTATCGGAAAGGATTGGGTTTGAAGTCGGCCAATCAATTCCAAGTGACGGATCATTCCACAGAATTCCTCGATCGTTCTCTGGGGAATAGTATTCATCCACCTTATATAACACCTGTGTGTTAGGGACAAGTGTACAGAAGCCATGCGCAAATCCCTTAGGAACAAGTAGCTGCCGTTGATTATGCTCACTTAAGATTACCCCTACCCATTGACCGAACGTTGGAGAGCTTTTGCGCACATCTACAATGACATCGTAGATTACACCTGATAGTACACGAATAAGCTTGGTTTGAGCTTTGGGATTGAGTTGGTAATGCAAGCCTCTAATTACACCAGTCTCCACAGATAAAGATTGATTGTCTTGTATAAATGAATAATTTACGCCGTTATCCTTCATAATCTGATCATTGTAGCTCTCCATGAAAAAACCACGATGATCTCCATGAACCTTGGGCTCAAGAATTTTTGCACCTTCAAGTTTCAGAGCGGTAACCTTCACTTGAATTCCTCCTTAGTCTATATCCCTACACAAATGATTAAACCCTGCACAGATTAACTACAATTATTCCAATTTAATTTTAATGTCTGTTTTGATTAAAGTATCTGAAATCTCAAACAGTTTACTGATCTCGTCGAGATAAGGTGCACATACATTCGAGTCCGTAGCTTGCCCAGCCGCTAGGTTAGCACACACATTCGTACTATATACTACACCATCCGTTACAAAGCTTCCATCTCTCGAAGGAACAACACGATCTTCAAGCTCTTCTCCGAAAAGATTGGAACCCATAAGCAGATACTCCTTTGGATCAACACCCAGTAAATGCAGAAGAGTCGGTGTAATATCCAAATGACCTGAATTCAATTCACTTTTTCCAATCACATCACTAGAAGGTACATGTAGAATAAGTGGTATCTTATCAGCAAGTTTATTAATCTGTACCGGCGACTCCACCAAATCCAGAATTTCTTCCCCTGGAATTCCTGCGTCATGATCACCATATATAGCAATCATCGTATTGTCATAAAGCTGTGCGTCCTTTAGTTCTTCAACCAGTATACCTATTGCGCTGTCAGCATAGTGAACAGAGTGTAAATAATTCCCCATCAGGGTCCCTTCCAATTCTCCTAGCTCCAGTACTTTCTCGCTTTCTGGAACCACATCATACGGATGATGATTGCTTAGCGATATCAGAAATGCGAAGAATGGCGATTGGATATCCGTTATTTTATGGACTGACTGTCTGAAGAACTCTTTATCTGAAAGTCCCCAGCCCACATAGTCATTCAATTCAAAATCATCCTCGAAATTGGTTACTTCAAAGCCGTAATTCTCATGGACTGCTTTTCTGTTCCAGAATGAGCCTTTATAAGCATGAGCTGAAAATGTGCTGTACCCGTTCTCCAACATGATTTTCGGTAAAGTGTCGACTTGAGTATGCGGATATCTGAAATTTATAGTTCCTTCTCTAAGCGGATAAAGTGATGTTAAGGCCGTTAATTCACCGTCTGAAGTTCGGCCTCCATATGTCTGATCATAAAACTCATCAAAGTAATAACCTTCTTGCAGTAGCTTATTCAGGTTCGGAGTGATCTCTTGGCCATTAACTTTTAGTCCAACTACAAAAGTTTGTAAAGATTCCTCCTGTAGCAGGATTACATTTTTTCCCTTGGCTGTCCCAAAATAAGTTTGCTCTGGATAGTACGTTTTGTGTTCTTTAAACCAATCCTTTATCTCTGATTTCTGAGAGGTAGATAATGATGGTTTATTCCTAAGAAGGTTAGCATACTGATATAGATCATAAAGGTGATAATTAAAAATTCCAAGCCGACTAGCGACCTCTTGATTGGAGAAGGTTTGTTTGTAAATATTTGTATCATCATGTATAATTTTAGTCAAATGAGTGGTAAGGAATAGGATAGCAAGAATACCACATACCCATTTGAACAGTTTTGTATTTATTGTAATTGCCTTTGTAGGTGGATGACTTATGAAGAACAACACACCTATTACAAGTAGAGGATCCATAAAAAACAAAATGTCTTCAAGCTTGAGCAATTCTCTTATGCTATCGCCCAAACTGGTCGTTTGTTGAACGTAATCTAACATAACAATAGATGTTACATCATTGAAATAGCGCAAGTATACAATATCTGTGAAAATAACAAAAGACATCAAAACATTTATAAATATAATGATTGAGTAACGCAGGTACCGATTCTTTATCCAGGAAGCAATTAAAAGAATCAACCCTAACACAGCTGCCGTACTCAATATATTGATTATATAAGTTTGGTGACCAATAGCTTGTGAGAACATCAAGGATTTCATAACTACACTAGCAACAAACCAAATATTTAAGCTAAGAACAATCCCTAACTGAACTTTAACATTATCCTTAATTCTTTGTCTGAATTTAATGAATATAACTATCCAAGCTATCAGAAATAGCCCTAAAATAGATCCTATATAATATTTTAAAAAACTAGCCTTTTGCTCAAAATTATGTTCATAGAATAAGATTTCTTCTCCTCGATCCGTTACAAACATGAATTTTAGAGTATGATAGCCAGTCTCCAAATTTTCTATGTTTAGCGTGTAATCAAACCCACTATATTCAGCATAGCTTTGATCAGGGAAAACCTGTTGAACATCTCGACGTTGAATTCCCGATTTTGCATTCCCCATCAAGCTATCATCAAGAAATACTTTAACTTCATGGATATCCCTGCTTGTGAACACCCAGCCAGAGAGATTAAGATTCTTTTCCCCGTTTTTATTCACAATAGTCGGCAATACTCCACTTTGAAAGTTCAACTGGTTAGAGAACTGTACTTGAGTAACTGAAGTCTCTTCTCCAAGAGAATTCAATACTCTTACTTCTAATGTATGTTCACCCATAGTTAAGTCGCTTACGGAATAGCTTCCCGAGAAGCCACTGGTCCCTGCATACTTATGATCAGGGAAAGCAACTAAAAGATCTCCCCGACTCAAGCCATATTGAACGTCAGGCTGCTTTTGTCCATCTATGTAGATATTCACTTGTGAAATTTCTGCACCGGTTGTATCAAGAGCCCAGCCAGAAACGGACATTTCATCCGTAAACACACCTGATTCCGCATTTGGGCTGTCCAGTGCACCTATATAATTTGCTGAGGAGTCAACTGGTGAAGCCAGTATGACCCCTGTTAAGCATACAATTGTAGTAAGGTATATTCTAAGAAGTTTGATGTAATTCATTATTTAATAATATCCTTTCAGATTCCTCTTCTCTCCAACCTTTCCTAAATCGCTTTATTCCTCTATAGCTCGGTTTACAATATCCAATAGATATTGTCCGTAAGCATTCTTTTTGAGCGGTTCAGCAAGCTTACGTAATTGTCCCGTTGATATGTATCCATTTCTGAATGCAATCTCTTCGAGACAAGCTACTTTTTGATTCTGACGTCTCTCAATGGTCTCAATAAACTGTGAGGCCTCAAGCAAAGATTCATGTGTTCCCGTATCCAACCAGGCAAACCCTCTACCCAATAAGGTCACATTAAGTTCATTGGCCTGTAAATAGGCATTATTGATATCAGTAATTTCCAGCTCGCCGCGCGGAGAAGGTTCGATCTTTTTAGCAAATTCAACAACTCTATTGTCGTAGAAATATAGACCAGTTACTGCATATGATGACTTGGGTTTTTCCGGCTTTTCCTCAATGGATATTGCTTTTCCTTCCTTATTGAATTCTACAACTCCGAATCGTTCTGGATCTTTAACATTATAGCCAAATACAGTTGCTCCATGAGAACGCTCCGAGGCTTCCTTCACCAATTTCGTTAAACCATGTCCGTAGAAGATGTTATCCCCTAGTATGAGAGCAACACTGTCATCGCCAATAAACGACTCTCCTATAATGAATGCTTCAGCAATTCCATTAGGTGAGCTTTGGATTTCATAGGTTAATTGAATCCCTAGCTCTGATCCATCTCCCAATAATTGTTGGAATCGTGGTGTGTCCTCTGGTGTAGATATAATAAGTATTTCCCGAATACCAGCCAACATCAATATAGATAAAGGATAGTATATCATTGGCTTGTCATAGATCGGAATCAATTGCTTAGAAATTGATCTAGTTAAAGGATATAAACGCGTTCCACTTCCACCAGCTAAAATTATTCCTTTCAAATAATCCACTTCACCCTTCTCTTGTCGTTTTCTTCTTATCCAGCAAACGTTGCCCTAAACGAATACCAGGCTGTTCAATGAGGTAATACGCCAGAACAGAACCAACCACAATGACTAGAAATGAAATCACACTGCTTACCAGGAACCAAATGGCTGAATTAGGCATTAATGAGCCTATGAATTCATACAAACCCATACGCTGAAGCAGCACAATGGCAATAGGGTTTAATAAATATAATCCGTAGCTTGTACGTCCTAATAGTCTTGTAAAAGGGTTATTTAATAGTTTAGAAAACCCGATGTAGGCAGAGCTCATAAGAGTGAAAAATAGCAAGCAGCTCACAATGTCTTTAGGTATATGTCTTTCCAATATAACAAACAGTGTAACAGAAGCAACAAGAATAATAATGTCGAGGTGCTTCAGCCAAGCGTATTTATCTTTAATGTTTTCTAGATAAGGTCGGCATATAAAAACCAAAGCACCCAAAAGAAAATAAACAAAGTGCTTCATTATACTCATATAGTCCAGACTTGAATCTGCCTGAACAACCGCTGCAGTTAAAGAAGAATAACCTACAGAAATCATCAAAAAGGCAACAAACACTGTAATGAGTAACTTTTTCGACCTTGTAGTTAATACTACCAAAGGAAAGCATAGATAGAAGACCCACTCAATTCCTAAAGACCATCCTGCCCAAACAATACTCTGATGCTGTGAAGGTACCAGTTGGAACATAAAAGTCATATTTAAGATAATATTAGATAAGCTATATTTTGCTCCCCATACATAAAATGCCTCTATCAGATAAACCACTAACATTACATAGAATAGCGGCGCAAGGCGGAAATATCGCCTAACATAGAATTTTTTTAAACTTTGTTCATCAAAAATCTTGGTAGAGTACCCATATAATAACGAAAATGCACTAATTGCAAAAAATAGTGGTACTCCTATCCCAAGATAATTAGATATTTGGTCGACCAGAGGTATTACACCTTGGAAGCCACCTAAGGCCCACATGTGGTAAAGGACGATTGCAGAAGCTGCAATCCCCCGCAATACTTCAATTTCATCTAGTCTATTGAGCCTCTTGTTGTCAATGTTAGCTAAACCCAAGTATAACACCTCTTTGCATCCCACGAGCAACTCAATCCAATATAGAGAGCTTCACTCTACAGGTAATTAATTTAGCTTTAAATATTCTTGAAGAAACACTCGATATTCATTCACCTTGTTCTGGATTGTCGGTGCAACCTCATAACGAGCCATGATGTAGTCCTGCATCTTCACAACCTCATTGTAATGCAATCGGTTATTCTCACTAGTAGTGACGCTATTTACATGTCTTCTGTGATAGTTAAGTGATTGTTCATTAAAGTAGATATTCCCCTTCTCCAACAACCAGGTATAGAAGAGCCAGTCACCCGCAATCTTATATTCCAGTAGTTCTCCCAGTATCTCTTGAATATCAAACTTCTTAAACACAGTGCCCGAGACATTTGGAATAGCATTTTTAATGACCAGACTTTCACTGATTTCTTTCTTCCCATCATTCAAGTAACTACTTTTCCACTTCAACGGATCCAAATCATGAGTATAATCCAGATAATGATCGACCAGTATATGACCATAACTATCCATTTGTTTGGATTGAGTGTATCCCATGACTACAGATGAATCTTTATGAAAGCCTACTGTAACCTTTTCAAGAAACTCAGGTGATGCTAGGTCATCCGCTTCAGCCATCCATATATAGTCTCCAGATGCCTCGCCTATCCCTTTAGACCATTGCTTGAATACAGATCCAGAATTCTGTGAGTTTAGTAGTTTGACTACTCTGATTTCTCTGTTTGAAGAGAATTCTTCTATTAGTTGAGCACTTTTGTCCTTAGAGCAGTCATCCAGTATTAACAGCTCATACAGAGGATAGGTCTGCTTCTCAATTGTATCCAGACGTTCCGGCAGATAGCGCTCATAGTTGTAGTTAGGTAATACTACACTGACCTTCTTAAATTCATGCCCTAGCAAATGAAGAAGCTCATAGACATAATCCATAAAATAGTGCTGTTTCTCCACTAACTCACGACCGAATTGTCCCTTTTTAGCTAGCTGTTCACGATTGTTAATCAGATCAATAACCTCTGATGACATGCCCGATGTGTCTAGAAAATCAACTAATTTCCCCGTGTTCTCATTAACAATATCGGCAAACCCTCCCGCATCCCTAAATCCGATTACCGGTACACCCACATTCATGGCTTCCATGACTACAGAAGGGAATGGATCCTCTCTAGAGGTCAGTAAATACAAATCGGCTCCGGCATAATATTGGTCCACCTCAAGTGTAGCGGGGACGAAAACCACATTTTCCTTAAGTCTGTCAGGGATTGAGCTCATTACATCAGGATCACAATTTCCTACCCATACGAATATGATATCGGAGTTGCTATCATTAACCGATGTAGCAACTTCGCAGAACAGATCAATCCCTTTTCTTAAGTCAGCATAGCCTACTCCAAGTACTACACTAGCCTGATCTGGGAGATTCAGAGTCCTTCTTAGCATCTCACGAGCAGTCCGATTGTCGTTCTTATACTTGTTGTTCTTATAAAGTCCCTGCGGCAAAATAATCGTTTTTTCTTGGTCTAGCCGATAGACTTCCTCGCTAAATTTCTGACTGACATAGTCGGAAGGAAAGATTACCTTCTCTGAGAAAGTCGCAATTTGTTCTGCTCTTTTCTCTGCCTTATACCGCTTTATAACACCTGGAAGTTCATGAATCAGCGATATTGTCTTTATCCCATTATAGTGGAATACTTCCACAAAACCGCCAGATATCACAGTGTTAGAAATAGCAACTTTATAATTTTTCAGAGACAAGCGTTTGATTAGCTTTTCCGTTTCCTGTTTATTATCTGTTGGATGCAGTACATGAACGTTAGCATACTTTTTGAACTCAGTAAGTAGAATTCCACCTTCTTGACAGATCATTTCAATATTGTAGTTAAAATTTTGCTTTAAAGCTTTAATAATGTGTAATGATAGGAGTTGCGCTCCATTAAAGTGTGCATCATGGGATACAAAAACGATATTTCTCTCAAACTCTTGATTCGTTTCCACTAGCGATTCTCTTGTAGCTTCCAAAAAGGCATAACCGTATTTCCGGTCAGGCTCCAAGTGTGCTCCCTCTGCCCATTCATTCCATGCATTTATAAAAACCACTTTATCATCATCAAAAGTTGATTTTGTATGATTTATAGCATTTTTAAGCCACTTCTTATACAACTCAGGTGAGGATTTGTGATAAATAGTCCCATTATTAGGTTTCCTAGCTGTGTTATCCCAGCTTGGAGACACACCTTTGTACATTCTGTAGTCTGTTTCGAATATATACTTTTCTTCATTTACATACTTCTCGTAATCAAAAATCAAACCATTAAAATTAGGATTTACGATATTAAATTCATGATTAATCAATTCGCTTCCATATTCATGGATTGAATGTGGTGGGAATTCAACTAATCCGTCCAATCCAAATTCATCCGGATGCTTGATTCCCCAAGATACACCTAAAAGATGAATTTCACCAATACCTGCTTCACGGCAATACTCTCTCCAGATCTGGGCAGTTTCTTTGAAGTTAGGAAATAATGCAGGTCTGTAAACTAGAACTACTGCTTTATCATTAACCTTAATATATCTGGAATCTTTAATATATCTGGATAAGTCCTTAATAAATGCAAGGTCATCCTCAGAAGAGTATTTCTGCTCTATTAAGATATCATTTTCCTGCCCGTCCCATCTTCTGGACCAATTTTCATTCGCCCAGCATAAACAAAACGGAAGATCAATCTCTGGATGCTCTAGAAGTTGATCAACGGGCCGTTCCATCAGTCTATGGCCTGTAAACCAATAATGATAAAAGCAAAACCCATGTACTCCATACTGTTTGGCCAATTCAGCCTGACGCTTCATAATATCAACTAATCTCAAATCGTAGAAGCCTAACTCATCAGGTAAATGCGGTTGATAATGACCAACAAATTGCGGAACAGCCTTAGTTACATTGGTCCATTCTGTAAACCCTTTTCCCCACCACTCATCATTCTCAGAAAAAGGGTGAAACTGTGGTAAATAGAAGGCAATCAGTCTCACGTCAAAGTCCTGTGGAGGTAAGGATGCTTCTTTATACTTGACATAATGGGGAGATTTGCTGTCAGCTGCTCTAAACAGTCCCTGAATATATTGAATTTCGATAGGATCATTTGTCTGAGCTTGGCTGTGTACTGCAGCTACCTCCGTTTGAGGTACTTGAGCTACGCTTTGCTCCCAAATTTTAAAGGTTCCAGTATCCTTCAATACACCCTTAAAGGTTCGAAAGAATAGATTTTTAGCCTTTTTTTTGGTCTGCTCTGATACAGGCATTTTATGATAGGAATTCCTTAGTAACACCTTAAGATTGTTTCTTAGCTTTCTCATATCCGACTCCTACGATTTATTTTTGGGACTAATTTTATTTTTGACAAACCTAATTGGTTTTGTTATTTTCCAAGAATAGGAATTGAATAACTCTTCAAGTCGAGAAGTAGTTAAACGCAATTCGTTTTGAAGTGCTTGAATTTCTGAATCTTTTCGTAACCCTTCTATTTCTGTATCCTCACGCAATTTTCTATAGGCTTCATTTGAAGAGTATAATTTAATTTGATAATCCGAAATTTGTTTCATTAGCTCGTTAATCTTCTGTACGTGATGCCCGTTCTCTTCTTGGTGTTCGGATAATTGATGATTTAACGCATCTATTTCCTCTTGTGTCTGTTGTTGGTAATGCTGATACTGCTGACTAATGTCATTTCGCTGTTGGGAAAATTCCTTAATGATGTCTAAAAACACTTCGGGGTCTATAGCTCCAATAGCTCGATATTCAATATCCAGCATTAATTTCTGAATATATTTATCTTCATAGTTCCACTCCAACAACAATTGGGGATCATTGTTCAAAAAATAAAATGTCCGATCCCGAATGTACTCAGCATTTGCTTCCAATATATCTAGCTCATCCAATCCATCCTCAGTTACAATGCTAATCTTTGATATTGTAGCAATCCCTTTACTGTTTACTGGGTCAAGCCTTATAGCTGAAATCCCTTTATTATCAATCGGAATTTCAAAATGCATGACATTTCCCTGAATTTTAATACGTATACAATCTTCCTCTGTGAATCCCGTTCCTTTGTCGAGATAACACTCCAAAAAAGGCATGGTATTTGTATTATTTTGTGAAATTTTCAAAAGAGTATCGTAAGAGAGAGCAGTAGTTCTTTCTGGAATGGATTGATCCAAGGTATCTATATATTCTTGCACTATACCAGTCTTGTCATCATCAATTGGGTAATAGAATTTTCCAAGAGACTCTCCTTGCCTATACATATGAATAGAACGTGATAAAAAGTTTTCAAACCATTCAGAATCCTGTATTCTAAACTTCGGCACTGCATAATGCGTCATAATCCAATATAGTAGCTTATCAGTATCTGTCCGTTTAGATAAGTCGTCTAATCTTTCTATATTCTTACCCTGTGCAATAAAATCCAGGAAGTCCTTGCCCAGTGTTATAAGTTCTTTATCCCAGAGGATAGTCTGAAGGCCTACACTTGAAGATACTGTAACCACAGCGTCCACTTCAGCAAGTAAATACTGAGAGGAAGCATAGTACTCTTCAAAAGTCTGATCATATATAAAATTAGAGTAATTCTTTTGCAAAAATTCAATCATATCTTTGGATAAAATACTGAACTCAGGATGTGTCGTCACGATAACACCTGTATGTGCAGGCACTTTCTCTAGCACATCAAGCAGATAATCAAACTGACTTCTATAATGGGTTAATCCGTCAAAGAGATAATATCTGCTGAACTGTAATGGTAACAGTATAAGTTTATCGAACTTTTCCTTATATGGGGCTAGTTGTTCCTTAAACGGGCTTTTAATAGTAAGTAAATTCTGAACTTTAGCTTTGAATTCTTTGACTTTGTCATATTCAGTGTCCTCAACCTGAAACTGCGCCTGTAGGCTATTCCAGTACTTATTTAGGTAAGCCCCTCCATTCATTCCAATAGGATCAAAATACCAAGTCTCAATGAATGGTTTTCTAGAGAACAAGCTATATTCAATATGCAGTATAAGAGTCTCTGGAAATAACGCCTTTAAAAATGGAACAGGGCTAAAAGTCAGAATCACATCAGGAGCACTAGACAGCTTAGAAAGCTTCTCGGAGAAAAGATCCTTATAATATTCCAGCTGCTCTTCACCATAACTAGCCCAATACCACGAGATTAATAGGTCCAATTGGTTATAAGCACCCTGATTCAGTAGTTCTCTTTGGAATAAGGTTATAGCCTCTACATTAGCGCGATTCTCAAAACCAAACGACAAAGCCTCATTTAACACAAGAGTAATGTTATGAGCAGGGTTGGATAATGATGTCAGGATTGTATCACAAACCCCCGTCAACCACCCTTTTTTAAAATACGGTTTCTCCAATTCAATTAGTGGCTCCACATAAAAAAGTATATTCACTTCTAGCTCCCCCTCCCTGGCGTTCTATATCAGATATCAGAAGTATATATAATCTGCAATTTCACGTAGACACCCATTCCCACCTTTAGTCTTCAGTCTCCAATCGCAATGATCAAATACCGAGAAGTGAGCATCGTTAGGGCAAATAGCTAAACCACAGCGTTTCATGACCTCAACATCATTGATATCATCCCCGATATAAATGACCTCATCAGATGAAGTATGATTATCTAGCAAGAATTGCTGAAACCTATCCAGTTTGGATGTTCCATCCACACTAATATAATCGAATCCTTGAGCGTTGAACCTCTTGTTAATAGCATTCTTAGCAAACCCCGCGCTCAGCACTCCTAATTTGAAACCTTTTTCTTTCAACAGAGCTGCTGCAATACCATCTCTCACATGGAACTGCTTAAACTCGTCGCCATTCTCCGTCAAGTTCATTTTTCCGTCCGTCAGAACACCATCTATGTCGGTAATCAACCATTTGCATTGCGTTAATTTCTCTTTCAATGTATCTTCAGAGGCCCTTAATGAAGGCTTATACACTCCACTCAAACTTTTTTTTTTGCTACTTCATGAATTCGCAGCGCCTGCTCCAGAACACCTTCAAGTTGATCTAATGGAATCATATTAGGGCCATCTGAAAGAGCATTATCCGGATCTGGATGAGTTTCCGCAAATATAGCATCAATTCCAACTGCTGCTGCTGCATTCATCAGGTATGGTACAAATTCACGGTCACCGCCAGTGGCTGTTCCCATACCACCCGGACGCTGAACAGAATGCGTAGCATCAAAAACGATCGGATAGCCCAGTTTGCGCATCTCAACCAATCCCCGCATATCTACTACTAGATTATTATACCCAAAAGTAGTTCCACGCTCGGTTAGTAGTATTTTCTCATGTCCTACTTCTTCAAGCTTCGTAATTATGTTCTTCATCTCGCCTGGTGATAGGAACTGCCCTTTTTTTACATTAACTGTTTTTCCAGTCTTGGCAGCTGCTATCAATAAATCCGTTTGTCTGCATAAGAAGGCCGGTATTTGCAAAATATCCGCAACCTCGGCAGCAATGTCACATTGCCAAGTCTCATGCACATCAGTAATAACCGGTACATCGAATGTTTTTTTTACTTTACCAAGAATCTTCATGCTCTCTTCCATTCCAAGTCCACGAAAGGAAGCAATGGAACTACGATTAGCCTTATCAAATGAAGATTTGAAAATAAAGCTCAAACCAAGCTTCTCAGTTATAACTTGGATTTTCTCAGCCGTCTCCATGACAAGTTGCTCGCTTTCGATGACGCACGGACCACCAATAAAGGCAAGAGATCTTGTCCCCCCAATACTAACGTCCTCACTAATCATTACTTGTCTAACATCAATCATCTTCATATCCCCCTCAGACACTAATCCCGCTCTTGGCAATATCGATAAACGTAACTACGCCTTTTAAATAAGCATGCTCATCAATAACTGGTAAGAACGAGTAAGTAAATTCCTCTTTGATCATTGCCCTCATCGCATCTATGGCAAGAGTATCTTCCAAAATGGTAACTGGGTTCGGTTGATAAATATCTTTCACCTTGATCTGCGAGATAAGCTCATGCTCATACAGACTACGACGAACGTCCCCATCTGTAATAATGCCCAGCAGTTTCCCAGAGGGGTTGACTACGTTGACCATTTTCAGACTTTTAGAGTTCATTTCAAAAACAACCTCCCTAAAGTCTGTATTAAGCAGAACCTTGGGAAGTTTTTCATCCTTATACATCAGATCACTTGTTTTAAGCAATAACTTCTTACCCAAATTCCCTTTAGGGTGATAGAGAGCAAAGTCCTCTTTATCAAAACCTTTAGCTTTAGATACAACAAGGGCCAGTGCGTCACCAAAAACTAAAGTGCCTGTAGTACTCGTTGTTGGAGCGAGATTGTGATAGCAAGCTTCCTCCGTAAAAGCAAGTACGATATTCAGACTCGCGAATTTAGCAAGTGTTGTGTTAGCCTTACCCGTAACTGCCACAATGGTTGCTCCAATCATCTGAACAGATGGGATAATTAGCAGCAACTCATCGGTTTCACCACTATTGCTAACAGCAATAACCAAATCATTGGATTGCACGAAGCCCAAATCCCCATGTACAGCTTCTGTGGGATGCAGATAGTAAGCAGAAGTGCCGAGACTTGACATTGTAGCCGAGATTTTCCTGCAGATTAATCCTGACTTTCCGACGCCGGTTAGAATCACTCTGCCATCACAGTTTAATACCAGCTCCACAAGTTCTGAGAACTCCTGCCCCAGATGTTCTTGCATATGCGTTAACCCATCAATTTCTTTCTGGAAAATACGCTTTGCTTCTACAATGTAGTCCATTTTCATCTCTCAGTTCCTCACTAAAATTCCCCCACTTTTGTATATATGTCCAGCGCTTCTGTCTTCTCAAATATGGAAGTAAGAACATCTTTCTCCTTCTTAACAGAATCTGCGGCCCGTTTTAGAACTTCAGCTTCATGCGCTCTAGGAATAACCACAACTCCATCGCTATCGCCGAAGATCAGATCCCCAGGTCGAACTACAATGCCGCTAACTTGTATAGTCTTATTCATACTTTCAACTGTAGCTCTTTTACGAACATCCTGACAGTTATATCCCTTTGCAAACACAGGGAAATCTAGCCCCTTAACTTCCCTGCTATCGCGAGTAACTCCACCTATAATTGCTCCAGCCGCCCCAGAGCGAATGGCAAGATTGGCGTTCAATTCACCGAAATAGGCATTCTCCGAGGACTCGTTTTCAACAACAATAATATCATTATCAACAATTGTCTTATAAGAATCCAAAGCGTCATAGATACCTCTGTAATCTTCTCCCGGCTGAAGGGTACGAAGCTTTAATGTTTTTGCTCTGCCTATAATTTTTTTTCCTTCCAGGTTAAGATTTAGATCACTGATCACACCATTCAAAGACAAATCATCCAAAATGTCAGACAGTAACGAACTGGACAAATGATTTTTGATATTACGCAAATGCTGGACTTCCTTTTGATGAATGCCCGCAGTTATGATATTTGCAAACTCAAACTCATCTGGATAATTCACGTCCACAGCCTCAAGAGGTGAAGCTTCAATTAAAAATGCTCTTTCTCCATATCTTTTCTGATAACGTTTAGCAGCTTCTCTTCTAACAATGTATAGCCCCATAGTCTCAATAATGGTATCAGGCAGATCCTTGCTATTAGGAATATGATCTTTATTATATAAAGGGCCGTTCTGATCCCAAGTGTATTGCTTATCTTTCTTAATCATCACTACCGAATCATAGTTGCTATCATTCTTCAAAGCATCGATACCACGCTTAATAGTCTCTTTCTCAATAAATGGACTTGTGCATAGTATTTGCACGTAGATGTCCGCCTCAGTATGATTAACCTCATTCATGAACAACTCATGTCCATCCGTTTTGTTCGTGGCAAATCGAGAATCTCTACGCATGATTTTACAGCCTGTCTCGCTGGCAAGCTGAATAATTTCTTCACTGTCCGTATCCAAATAAACTTCATCCAAGAAATCACAATCCATTAGTTTCTCAAGCGTATATAAAAAAAGAGGTTTTCCGTTTAGCAACTTCAAGTTCTTAGACTCGATCCGCTCACTTTCCCCTTTTGCAGGTAAAAAAGCTACGATTTTCAAATAAATCCCTCCGAAACTGTTATGATATTAGATAGTATTGAACAATTAATCAATGAACAATTTGGCAGGAGCATATATGTAGCCCTCAGCCATATTTCGAGTACTAATTACATTGATTTTTTTGACGGGCCACCTTTGATCAAGCTCCACTCTAGGCTCCGTACTGATATCAGCCAACCCCAAATACAATAGATACTCCCCAGGGGAAAAATTCATGTTGAACTCAAAAGTGAAGTAATTCCAGCCTTTTTTCAAAGAGATAGCTTGACCAGCCTCTAATGAGTTATCGCCCCACAACACAACACCATTAACATCTTTGAATGATGCTCCGATGACAACAGATTCAAAGGTGCGTTCGGCGACAATTGCTATTTTCAAACGTACAAGAGAGCCTGATTTCAGGATCTGATCGTCCTCCCATACTCCTTCTTTGCTGGTAATAAACAGATCATTAATAAATGCTGTATGTGTTCCGAACCGGTGCTCGTTCACTTCTTCATTAGCTTGAACAGGATTCACTTCGGCATGATACGGTTGCTCTGGATCCTCATTGCTACTGTGAGTTACATTTCTCATCAACTCTTCGTAGTGGAATACAACACGCTCAACATCATAAGAATCTTCTAATACATTTCCTTCATTTAAAAGGATGGCTCGGTCACAATACTTGATAATTTGCTGATTGCTGTGTGTGACTAACAAAATAGTAATACCCTTTTTCTGAAGCTCCTGTATTTTCAAATAACATTTATTCTGAAATACAAAATCCCCTACACTTAGTGCTTCATCTATAATGAGTATTTCCGGCTCTACATTAATTGCAACTGCAAAGGCCAATCTGGCAAACATACCGCTGGAATAGGATTTTACTGGCTGATGAATAAAGTCGCCAATGCCAGCAAACTCCATGATATTCGGAACCCTCAATTCCATTTCCTCTTTAGTGTACCCCATAATGCTGCCGTTAAGGTAAATGTTCTGCATCCCGGTAAACTCTGGATTGAAGCCCGTCCCTAATTCCAGTAGAGCAGAGACTTTACCATGTGCGATCACTTCTCCAGAGGTTGGAGATAGCACACCTGTTATGATCTTGAGCAAGGTTGACTTCCCGGAACCATTTTTACCGATAATACCGATCGTCTCACCCTTGTTCAGCTCTAGGTTTACATTTCTCAATGCGTCAAAACTTCTATGATATTTCTTTTTAAGAGGATGCAGTGATTCCTTGAGCCGATCTATAGGCTTCTCATAAAGCTTATACTGCTTGCTTACATTCTTCACCTTTATTGATACATTATCCATAACCGACCTCTTTCCCTTATAGTACATCAGCAAAGTGGGGCTTCAATTTCTTAAAGCACAGTAACCCTACGATAAAGGTAGCTGCCACCCCGACCCAAAACCATGGAGTCATTGCTAGAACCTCTGCACTCCATTTATTGTATAAGAGGGAGCTTCTATAGCCTTGGACAATGTAATACAACGGATTAATCTTAAAAATCCACTGCAGGTGCTCTGGAATAAGCTCAGTGGACCACATAATTGGAGTCAGCCACATTCCAAATTGAAGAACAATACTAATAATTTGCCCAAGATCCTTAAAAAAAAGCACTACCGACGAGGTAAGCAGGCTGATACTGGTCACAAGTATAAACGTGCTTAACGAAAAATAGAGTATCGAAAAAATTGAAATCAAACTGATAGAATAGCCATAAGCCAAATACACTACCAAGAGAAATACGAGAAATACCATATGAATAAAAAAGGAAGAAATAACCTTAATCAAAGGTAACATACTTACTTTAAACACGATCTTTTTCACAAGAAAGTTATAATCATAAAAACTGTTGGTTGCATTGGATAGGGCATCAGAAAAAAAGAACCACGGCACAAGACCGCAAATTAGCCATAAACTAAACGGCACATTGTTATCCGTAGGTGTTGTTCTCAGTCCGACTTGAAAAACAAACCAAAAAACAAAAATCGTTGCTAGCGGTTGAACAATAGCCCAAAATACACCAAAAAATGACCCTGTATACTTTGTCTTAAAATCATTTAAGGAAAGGGAAAAAAGCATTCTCCTATTTCTGAATAAATCCATTAATAAATCCAACTCATTCACTCCATTACCATTTAGATAAAACCGATATAATAGCCATATGAATTACGATTGTGATAAACTATTGACGTACTTTCAAGAAAAGGAGACTCATATCTTGTCGAATCCAGTATACGGGAAACAAAAGAAGGCGTCGAGCAAAGACAGTACTAGCTCAACTTCTCCGCTACTATGGACCCTGACCATAGGACTCATCTTATTTCTACTCTGGTCCTCTTTCCAAGTTGCGCTATTCAATGGACAATTGCTTCAATTTGAAGGACCCATTTATTGGGCGGTAGCCCTAACAACCCTCCTGTTCGTGATGTGGGTTGCTGTCTACTTCAAACAGATTAAGTTAGAAACTCAGCAAGATTGGCTTAAGATCGCGGTGATATTGCTGCCACTTACCTATGTCCTGTCACTCATCAGTACAGCATCTGAATATTTGGCAATCAACATGATCCTCATCCAATGCATTTACGCCATGATCTTTGTAATGGCTATGTACCTGCTACAAAACAACAAAATCAATCATATCATACATTCCTCCTTGATAGGAATTGCATATGTTATTGTTGGATTTGGTTTTTTGAATTGGCTCGGGACATTCAGTCTCGCCGGTAAGCTTGTTGGGTGGTTTTCGGCCGGTGTCGTGAATGGAGTCTATAACCAAGCGATATGGAATGATTCCAACGGTCCACGGCTTGCATCGGTGTTTCAGTATCCCAATACATACGCCGCTTTCCTGATGACATTTTTTTTTATTTCCATTTTCAGTATGATCCGTTCCAAAAGAGTATACACACAGCTACTGCATGGATTTATGCTTGTGCCGATCATCCTGTCACTGTTGCTGACGCTCTCCCGGACGGGACTTGTCATGCTGCCCATTGTATTTGTCATCCTGTTATTGCTATTGAAACCCGCCAAGCAAATTCTATGGTTCATCTATAGTGGAGTTGCAGCGATAGGTACACTGATTGTTCTGAACCCCATAAATACAGCTGGGCTTGAATTGCAAAAGCAATTTTCAGGCTCTCTTGCAGCCAAGGGTTGGATGGTTCTGGTTGCAGCATCTATCGTTGTCGCACTGTTATGTTGGGTTATCCAGCGCTGGGTTGCGCCTCGCCTTGAAGGCAAACTTCAGTCCTGGTCCGCTCGAAAAGGATCAAGTTTGTGGATTCCATTAGGTTCTGTTGTTCTTACCGTCATTGTTGCCGTGCTTCTACTCGGAACGAGTGTGCGAAATATTTTGCCGGATAGCATCAGCACACGGCTTGAAAATATCAATTTTCAACAGCACAGTGTGCTGGAGCGGATTACATTTTATAAAGATGCTACAAAGTTATTTGCAGACTACCCAGTCATTGGTGCGGGCGGTGGCGCTTGGACCGCCTTGTATGAGAAGTACCAGAACAATCCTTATATTAGCGCCCAGGCTCACAACTTCTTCATGCAATATCTGGTTGAGGTCGGGATCATAGGCTTTGTTGTTTTTATGGCATTTATTCTCTTTGTATTCTATCAATATGTGCGTGCTTATTTAAAACGGAGTGAGGAAGAACGCGAATCGCATTTTGTGTACTTCATTCTATCGATGTCCATTCTGGTATTGAGCCTTCTCGATTTCAATATGAGTTATGTCTTTATTGGGATCTTGGTATTCCTTGGACTCGGCGGTATGGCTGCTGCCATGGACCTCAAGCCGATGCGTCGATTGAAGATGAGTGACTCCACCGCACGCGGAATCTACAGTTCGATTTCGGGAATAGCTGTAATCGTTCTGCTCATTATGTCTATTCGTTTCCTGCAAGCGAATCAATATGCCTACGAGGCTAAAGAGGTAGCTCAAACGAGACAAGACTTCCAGATGATCAAAGCTCCACTGGAAAAAGATCTTTCGATTCGCAGCACACATTCAGACTCCTTGCTGATGCTGGCTTCCCTGTATCAACAAGGCTATGAGCAAACAAAAGATGATCAGTTCTATACAGCCTCAGCACAGTTGCTCCAGCGTGGTCTTGAAGCAGAGCCCTTTAATAAAGCTATGGTTAAGCAACTCATAAGTTTAGACGAATTGAAGGGTGAGTTTGACCAGGCTTATGCGCTCCAAAAAGAATATGCCTCCAATTACGCCTGGGATATGGCTTGGTATGAGACACTGATCAGCCGTTCGTTCGATCTTGGGTACCAAGCACTTGGACAAGGTGATGCTTCTAAGAAAGGATCTTATTTCAATTCAGGTCTGGATGCTTACCAGCACGTTGTTGATGGAGTAGAACATCTAAAGACTCTTCCTGAAGGACAGCTTCAAGGACAGCCTTTCCAGCTCACTCCAACAATGATTCTGAACGCAGGGAAAATAAAATATATGTTAAACGATTCCGTCGGTGCTGCTACTATCCTTAAGGGTGGAATCGCAGAGGATCTGACCGATGCTACCAACCGTGAAATTGCTCGTTGGTACCTTGCCGCTCTAACTAAGGATGGACAACAAGATCAAGCTATATATGATAACCTTATCGCTGTCGCACCTAATGAAGCAGACGAGATTAAACAGATAGCAGAACTGAATTTCTAATAAAATGCACTACTTGTCCTCTATAACTCCATACAAAAAAAGGTTTTCCCTCTTCAAAGGGCAAACCTTTTTTTGTGATCTTATTCATTAGAAATATATTAGTTCGACGCCACTATCTTCTTCAGGTACGCCAACAAATCCTCCCGCAAATCCGGGTGCTGCAACGCATAATGAATCGATGTCTCAATAAAACCTAACTTCTCACCAACATCATGACGCAGACCATCAAAATGATATGCAAGAATCTGCCGCTGCTCATTCAATCGGGACAAGGCATCCGTGAGTTGGATTTCGCCCCCCACGCCAGCAGATTGTTGACCTAGTATCTCGAAGATATCCGGTGTAAGAATGTATCGTCCCATAATAGCAAGGTTAGACGGGGAATCCTCAGTCTTTGGTTTCTCAATTAAGCGGCGCGCACGAAAAACCCGTTCATCGGTAGGGGTCAGCAACTCTCCGTCTACAATCCCGTAGCGGGATACCTCATTCCAATCGACAGGCTGTACACCAACGATTGGAGACTGCAGTTCATCATAGACCTCGATCATCTGCTTCAGGCAGGGATGGCCCGCCTCCACAATGTCGTCCCCTAACAGGACGGCAAAAGGTTCGTTGCCGATAAACTTGCGTGCACACCAGATGGCGTGACCAAGTCCCTTCGGTTCCTTTTGACGGATATAATGAATGTCTGCCATCTCGGAAGGTTTGCGTACTTCGTTGAGTAGGTCCCATTTCTGTTTGCCCGCCAAATTCTGCTCCAGCTCAAAAGAATAGTCGAAGTGATCTTCAATGGCCCGTTTCCCTTTACCCGTCACAATAATGATATCTTCAATGCCAGAAGCTACGGCTTCTTCAATAATGTACTGGATCGTTGGCTTGTCCACGATGGGTAACATTTCTTTCGGCATCGCCTTGGTGGCAGGCAAAAAACGGGTACCCAGCCCTGCGGCTGGAATAATTGCTTTACGAATTTGCATACGAACCTACTCCTTTTGCTAGATACATATTTTAATATATTTAATGATTCTGAGTTCTAGGATGCTTGGACTCCATTATACCATCAACAATTCGCGGATATCCTGTTCGGATAAGGTCGTTGATCCTCCGTCTCCCGGTTCGATTACTTCGGCAATCAAGTCCTTCTTCCGCTGCTGGAGTTCCAAAATCTTCTCTTCGATCGTACCTTCGGTAACTAAACGAATGACTTGCACCACTTGTTTCTGTCCCATACGATGGGCACGGCCAATTGCCTGTTCTTCCACGGCGGGATTCCACCATAGATCATATAATATAACGGTATCTGCCCCTGTTAAGTTTAGTCCGGTACCGCCAGCTTTCAGGGAGATTAAGAACAGTTCAGCTTCGCCCTCGTTAAATCTGTGGCACATCTCAACCCGGCTCTGGGCAGGGGTCTGACCATCGAGGTAGAAAAGATTCCTTCCTTGTGCCGCAAGTGTCTGACGAATCAGGTTCAACATGCTCGCAAATTGGGAGAAGATGAGAATTCGTTTGCCTGAAGCCAAACAATCCTCGACCGTTTCAAGCAACTGTTCCATTTTCCCGGAATCGCCTTGATATCCTTCGACAAAGAGGGCCGGATGACAACACAACTGACGCAAGCGTGTGATACCTGCCAGAATTTTGATGCGATTCTTCTGGAATCCGTTATCCTCCATGTCCTTCGATGCTTCATCCTGAAGCTGGGAAAGGTATGCGGCGTAAAGTTTCTTCTGTTCAACCGTAAGCTCTGACCGCTGTACCGTTTCAATTCGATCAGGCAATTCTTCCAACACATCCTTCTTCAGGCGACGCAGAATAAACGGACGCACCATCCGCGAGATCCGTTCCGGAGGAAGGTCGCGGAATCTTCTGTAACTTGGAAATAACCCTGGGAATACGGCTTCAAAAATGGACCACAATTCATCCAGCGAGTTCTCCACAGGTGTACCTGTGAGTGCAAAACGGCGCGGTGCCTGAATCTGTTTCACTGCCTGCGCGGTCTGAGAAGAAGCATTTTTGATTGCCTGAGCTTCATCCAAAATGAGCGTATGGAAGGTTCGGCCCAGGTAGGTATCCAAATCCCGTCGCAACAGAGGATAAGACGTCACAATCACATCTGCCTCATCCATGCCTGAAAGCATGCTGGCTCGCTCTTCTTTCTGACCGGCTGCGATCAAGACGTTCAGATGCGGGGCGAACCGTGCAAACTCATTAGCCCAGTTGTAGGTCAGCGAGGCAGGAGCCACGACAAGTACGGGAGGATGAGTAACCCTCGTTCGGATCGTCAATCCATCCTGCTGTATCGTGGACCATAAACCATCCGTATTCTCTGAAGCCATCTTATCCAATGGGAGTCCAGTTTCAGGATCGATGTCGGAAGTCGCCAACGTTTCACCATCCCATAATGATCCGCTCTCCCGATATTTATCATCGCCCGTATGGTCCATATTGTACTCGGGCTTCTCCTGAAGCACTGCTGTGATATAGGCGATGCTTTGCAACGTTTTACCAAGTCCCATATCATCCGCCAGAATGCCGCCAAAACGATAATAAGCGAGAGTACGCAACCACTGGTATCCGCTATTCTGATAATCCCGCAGTATGGGGGTCAGTGATCCCGGCAATGCAAAATCCATCCGTTCGGGATCTCTGAGATCATCGAGGAAACGTTTCAGGGAGCCTCCCCACTTCACATGACCGGAAACTTCGTCCCTGCCTGGCAATTGTAACGCCCGAACAGCTGGCAGCCGGATATGGCTGCTCTTGATGTCATCTGCCCCCAGCCCAAGTGAATCGGCCATGTGAGCGAAGCTATCTGCACCTTCATTTTCAAGCGACAGAAAGACACCGCTCTTGAGACGGAAATACGGTTTCTTTTCCACAATGCGACGCATGAGTTCCTGAAGTTCCTGCTCGTCCACACCTTCCATCTCGAATGAAATCTCCAGCCAGTCCAATCCTCTTCCCAAATCTGCTCGTACTTTCGGCGGTGTTGGATAGGATTGCACCATCGCCTTCACGGCGTTTGGCATGTAGATTTCTACCTGTTTCTCAAGTTCAGGCAACAGATGATACATGACATCATAGATGGCATCTTCCCGTTCGCTCGCCCAAACACTACCATCCCTTTCGAGAAAGGATCGATCAAGCCGTTCAATCAGATTCCGCTCTTTGTATCGGTCACGCACCAAAATAACCTTTTTCTCTTCTTCATCTATTAAATACTCTGCAAGCGGATTAATAACCATGACCTCATAGTCGAATTCCAGACGCGCTGTAATACGTTCACGATAGAAGTCGATGTACAGCTTCGGTGAAAGTTCCGGTTCCGCGATCTGTTCACGCACCTGCGAATCAATGGACAGATGTCCAAGCGTACGCAGTTCTGGCACGACATGCTGTACAAACTCATCCACCTGCTGGGTCGAAATATCAATGCTTTCCTTGATTCCATATGACGTGAGCGCCCCACTCAAGTCCTCCAGACTTCGCATCTGCATCGGCTCCAACATATGCAACTGCCCTTCCACCACAGCGGCATCATAAGCAGGAAGAAGAATCAGCTCACGCAGACCCGAAATTTCAAGCTGATATCCTTCATTTGCTCCCTGGGCAATCCGGTAAAACAAAGGCAATACTCCCTCACCGAGCGTGAGTGGTCCATTGGCAAATCCTGTACCCTCCATCCGACTATCAGCCTGCAGCAGCAATTCCAGCAGTGGCTTCCATACGAGTGGAGCAATCAATATATCCCGTCCATCTGACGCCCCCAAATAACCGGAAATGGATTCGCGGTATGCCTCTTCACTCTGCCTCATTCGAATGAGCATCGAGAGAATCGCCTGATCCTGCGGAGTGAACACATGCATTAATGGATCATAGTGGAACAGTTTGGTAAATGACATGGGCTCGCCTTTTTCGATGCAGTTCAGGAATTGCTTCACTTTTTGCACCACATACAGACGTTTATTACCAACTTTCAGTTCAAGAGCAAGTTTCCCCCCACCCTTATGAACTTGTATCAGCTTGAGTATAAACTGAATCTGCAACTCTTCCCGCAAGGAGGATCGGCTGACAGGAGCGGTGTATTTACGGTCATTTCCATGCAGCGTTCTCCGATCCTTGGCAAACATGGACAGAATCTGATCCGCCGTACGGTAAGAAGGTTTATCTGCCGAGCGCCCCCACCCCGAAGCTGAGCTTGGACGACCTGCCTGGGCAAAATGAACCGGAGGACGCTTTGGAGCATCATTCAGTTGCTCTCGTTGTGAAGCAGACTGGGGGCGCTCCCACATGCTCTCTTCGACCAGTGTCCCGACCCTGGACTTGGAACCTGAGCTGAAACCAGTTCCTTGTCCTGTAGCAGGTTGAGGAGGCTTCCCAGAAACAATCGTGGCATTACGCTCCTGCTGCTCACCCCATTCGTGAATAGCCAACAGGACAGCAGCGACATGTTTGCAATAGTCGTAATGCCTGCCGTCACCCGGACAACTGCAGCCTGCCACAACCTCACCTGATCCATCTATATCCACCGTCACCTGATAGCGCTCCGATCCACGTACCTGTGCTTCATAATGAAGCTGATCCTTACTGACCACCAGATTGGTCACCCTGCCAGATTGGTTATAATCTTCTCCGCGCTTGAATGCCGTGACCCCGCACAGCAATTTGATATCCATAATTGTGAATGGCGCCACGCTTCTTCGCCTCCTGTGTCATGATGTAAAAAAACCCCAAGAGCTCCTTAAAGCAGAGATTGGGGTTGCTTCATGCTTGATTGTAAATGTTGATGTAAAATACAATCTGTTTATTTCACCAATTGACCACGTGTAACGCCCAGTTGGTTTGTTGCTTTAAGTGTTTTCCAAACTTGTGTACCACTGATCTCGCCGCGTAGTGCACGGTTGTACAGATCAATAACCTCGCGTACCTGATCCGGTGTCTCTTCCAGGAATTCCACACGGTAACGGGATACACCCAGATCCATAAAGTTGGTCAGATACTCGGCACCTGACTGCTCCACTGCGTTGTATACCGTATTACGGCAACCTTCATCCACACGCACCGGGTGGGACATGCCGATCCGGTCTTGCAGTGATGCACGCTGTTCCTCACAAGGACGGCCACAGTTAGTATAGTCCGTTCCTTCACTCATGAACGTACAATATACACAGTGCTCGGTGTGGAACATCGGCAGATGCTGATGGATAACCACTTCGGTCTGACTTGTACGGGAGTGGCCCAGCAAATCAACCATTTGTTGAATGTTCAAGTCATAGGATGGGGTAATCCAGTCACATCCGGCTTCCAGGAACAATTCTACTGCTTTGTGATTGGCGATGTTCAATGAGAAGTCACCGATCAGTTCCGGGTGCTTCGCATCCGGGTTTTCCATCCGGTGACGAAGGTAGAAGTACAGTGCTCCTGTATTACGTACCAATACTGCATCCGGCTTCAGACGCAGGATGTTGTTATGATATCCGTTCTCCCCTGGCATATGAATACGCGGTGTTGCCAACGCGATCTTGCGACCAGCGGCATGCACAGCTTCCACGGCTGCCGGGAACTGCTTGATAAACTCGAAGTCGGCATAGATCATGCCGATTCCTGCTTCAATCGCTGCCTCCACTTGTGGCAGGCTGCGACAGAGCGCAGTCAGCTCTGCTTGACCGCGAGCGACTGGTGATGCCGGTTTAACCGAATCGCCGTATACATCTACCGCCCGTTTCACGTAGACGGGTGGTTTAGGACGTTCACCCGCGAGTTGTTCTACCGCCTGACGGCGAATGTTATTCAACTCGCGCATCGGGATGATGACGTCACCGTGCAGATTGACGTCCATTCCTTCCAACTGGAACACTGTGCCTCCCAGACGTCCGAACTGCTCTTCGAGCAATTCATGTGTCATTGGACGCTTCTGGGCGATGTCCAGTTCCATCTCGGAATCAATACGGACGGTCGTGCCTTTCTGCACGTCTGTCCACCACGTGCTGAGCGGTTGCCCCGGGCTGCCGATAACTTTTACTTTCACCGGGAATACACGGTAAGGCTTCTCGGTCTCGAAGCTTTGACGCAGACGTTTGTCGAGCGCAGGGTCATTCGTTTTCCACACTTTGTCGCCAACTTTCACACGACGCAGATCTACGTCACTACGGCCTGGCACAACGTCAACAATCCAGCCCTCTTCGGCTTCGCCTTCGAGTTTTACGCCTTTGCGACGTACATCGTATACCCGTCCGCCTTCTTCCTTCTGAGTCGGGTCTCCAGCGTCAAATACAATCCCGTCTCCACGTTTCACAGGTGCATCCAGCTTCAGGACCACACCATCACGCAACACTTGATCTACACGACCAAGGTAGACACCACGGCTTTTCGGGAACGTTCCATCCACCAGTTCTTTGTTGTTTGTACCGCTGAGGAAACCATGTGTGAATCCACGGGAGAAGCTTTGCTGCAATTCGCGAACTTCTTCCTTGCTTGGCGGTGTGTTATCTCCATCAAAATAACGGTCAATCGCTTTACGATATTTGCTTACTACGTTTGCTACGTATTCTGGCGTTTTGAGACGTCCTTCAATTTTGAAAGAAGTTACTCCTGCTTCGATCAGTTCCGGCATCAGATCAATCGCTGCCAGATCCTTCGGAGACAACAGATAAGCTACATCACCCATCGGTTTGTGCACCCCATCCACCATCAGATCGTATGGAAGACGACAAGCTTGTGCACACTCTCCACGGTTCGCGGAACGCCCTCCCCACATTTCGGAAGTCAGACATTGCCCCGAGTAGGATACACACAGCGCACCATGAACGAATACTTCCATTGGAAGCTTCGCCTGTTCACCGATCTTTTGGATCTGCTTCAGGTTGTTCTCCCGTCCCAGAACGACACGTTCCATATCAAACGGCTTCGTAAACTCGACCGCTTCCGGTGACGTAATTGTCATCTGTGTTGAACCGTGAATCGGGAAATCCGGTGAGATCTCGCGGATCATCTTCACCAAACCCAAATCCTGAACAATTACAGCGTCCACACCTGCATCGACACAAGCGTCAATCAGTTCTTTTGCATCCGTCAATTCATTTTCAAAAATCAATATATTAAAGGTCAAAAAACCTTTTACGCCATAACTGTGCAAAAACGCCATAATCTCCGGCAGCTCGTCCATGCGGAAATTGTTCGCCCGTGCCCGTGCATTAAACTTTTCGACTCCGAAGAAAATTGCATCTGCGCCATTAGCTACCGCCGAACGCATACAATCCCAGTCACCAGCAGGTGCCAGAAGTTCAACGTCTTCTCTTCGTATTGTTGCTGTTTTCATGTAGATCCTCCCCATAACCGGCTATCCGCCGGATTTCGTCCCTATATCCTCAAACGCCTGAACATACTAAGCCTAAGACTGCACCTTATCGGGTACACCTGCATTGTCACGGTATTACAATATCTATCTATTATGTCTGTATTGCCTGAACTCCAAGCTTACAGTCATTCATATTCATCAGATCAGCAGTCATAACTCCTGAACTAGTATAGTGTACCACTTCTGCACCGACTCTTCTACGTTTTCCTGAAAAAACCGTTTACCATTTTCATTTTCATTAAGATTTACACTAGACACTCCGATTGCAGTACCATCTTCCGATCTCTGTTACCCTCTAGATTTTTTTATTTCCTTTTCTAAAGGGGAAAATCTGGTGATAAACGCGCACGCTTCGCTTCTTCAGATCGGTTCTGCACTCTTCGTCCCAGTGTAAATATTTAATTTATCTTATACAGGAAACAAATAAGCCGAAAGGTCTTTTGACCCTCCGGCTCCACTACAATTATTTAATAAAAGTAAATGAGTTCACTGCTTTTTCCAAGGCTGCCGCCTGAACTTCTGTCTTGTTGGCATCATTCAGCCCACTTGTGATCGTATAGGTTGTTCCATCCTTTTCAAACACGATCTGCCGACCCGCATATGGCACGCCTTTGTCCAGCTCATGATACGTAAAGGAAAATGCAGGCACACCCGCAAACGTCAGCTCCTCACTGCGTAGCAGCTGGAAGTTTTTCCGCGTTTTGGTGGCTTCGGCATAAGCTTCTCTCAATTGGCTGACCGTCATCTCGATTGACTTGTCTTCGCTCGCCGCAATGGAGAATTCTCCGCCGGTAAAGGTGTACACCACAGGTGAATATTCGAATCGATCACTATACGGCGTCCAGTAACGCGGAATATCTACACTGTATTTATAACGTTTGGACGTACGTGTAAGTGTCTTCGTTTTGTCTGTCAAATAAGGATCTTCATCCAGCTGACCGAAATTATCGGCAACCGTATCAAAATCAATCTCCACACTCTTCATAATCCGTTCAAACCATGCCCGATCTGCAACCTGCTCCTCAGGGAACGTATACTCTGCATAATATCGATACCCATTCTTCTGCAAAAGAACATCAAACTCGGTCTGCCAGCCTCCGCCAAAGTTATAACGGAATTCATTCACCTCGGCAGTCTCTCCCGAGATATCCATCGTATATGAGCCAATTGGCTCGTAACTCTCTGGTGTAAATGTCTCGCGCATCCACTTATCCAGTTGGCCGCTCCAGTCTTTTACTGTTGTACCTGCCTTCGCCGATGTGACACGCCATTGCAGAAATGCACCATCCTTGGCTTCATAGATCATCTGATTGTTATCCATCGACCAGCCGGCAGGAATCTTCAATTCAATACCATAGTCATCGTTCCACGCAGAGCGCATGCCATTATCTACGGTGGACAGATCCTTAATCGTTCGATCCGATTCCGCATAGGTTGGCTGGAATGAATTGAGCAGCGCTGCACGTTTGCCCAGATCTTTATAATTCAGAGCTTCGTAATCCGCGAGGTACACATCATATTGACGACCTTCGCTCAAATACTGACGCATCTCCCATAACATGCCGTCTACATCTTTCACGATAATCCGTGCATAAGGCGTTTTGCCTTTCGACACCGCTTCACGATCCAGCACCGTATCTCCCGATTGTTTGGCCTCCTGGACAAGTTGCTGCAACAAATCATCCGCATCCAGAGCCACATCCTGATCGCTGACATACACTTCAAGATAATAACTGTTGTCCGCAGCGCCAAAAGTCATCATGCGCTCCTGCTCACCGGTCTGGAAAACCATAAGGTCTGCCGGGTAGTTAATGGACCAACCGTAAAAACTGTTGCCAATTCTGGTTTTGCCTTCATCCGGATGAATACCATCCTCATCATCCACCGAATCATCGGTTTGCAACAGACGAATGACCATTTCTCCGGAACTGGTTGGAGCTAGCGTCGCTCCGATACCGGCAGCAACCGCACGAAGTGGAACCATAAGTACGCCATTCACCATCTTGGGGGCGGCACCCATTTCATGTTTTACACCATCCACCCAAGCAATCGAACTGCCAATCGTTAGGGTAACCGTGTGTGAACCTTCCTTGATTTTGACAACATCATTTTTCTCCAGCCGGATCTCGCTGCCAAATGCTTTCTTGAACACTCCAACAGGCACCATCGTTACACCCTTGAACTTGTAAGGTTTGGCTATGGCCTGCTTATCGCCGTTAATGTAGGCGCTCGTGCTACCCGCTTTGACACGTAGTTCACTTGTCGTCAGATCAGATGCCCATACAGGCAATGCCGCGCCAATGGTCAGCATCCCGGTTAATACACCTGTGCTTAGCACACGTATCCATGACTTTTTCATTCCGTTCTTTCGTCCTCTCTACATCCGGGCTGATCGCCGGGCTTTATTGTTCTTCATCTGCAAGGAACGCTTCATCTTCCTCGTCTACGATGTCTGCGCGATCAGCAAGCACCAACGTGCGGGTGACGATATCGCCATCCGATTGCATCAACAGCTTTACCTTTTGTCCAGGCAGATACTTTTTGAGCAACTCATTGATATCCACTACTGAAGAGACACGTGTGCCCGCGACACTGTAAAGGACATCGCCCTCTTTGATTTTGGCTTTCTTGGCTTCAGGAGACAGTACGCCCGTAATCGTTAAGGGATCATCTGTAGGCAGGCCCACAATCGCAGACCAGCTTTCTTCCAGCTGTAACCCCAGACTTGCACGTTTTATTTTGCCATATTTAAAAAACTGATCGATGATATATTGAACGGTATCCACTGGAATCGAAAATCCCAAACTCTCTACGCCTACCGCAGAGAATTTCATCGAGTTGATACCAACCACTTCACCCTTCAGGTTGACCAGCGGTCCTCCGCTATTTCCTGGGTTAATGGCCGTGTCGGTCTGAATCAACCGGTAGGTCGCCTCAACACCACGATTCAAGCCGCTAATTACCCCTACCGTTGCCGAGTTGCGCAAAGAAAAGGAAATCGGCGTACCCAAGGCAATCACCGTTTCTCCAACAGTGGTTTGTGAAGCTTTGGCGAAGCTCGCCGGTTTGAGTGATTTGGCATTGATTTTGATTAGCGCCAGATCACTGAGTGCATCACTGTATGTTTTCGTAATTTTGTATGTATTGCCATCCGTTGTAACGACCACAGGGTTTATTAATCCATCTACCACGTGAGCATTTGTTACAATCCATCCATTGGACCGGATAATGACACCTGTACCATGTGCAAGATTATATCGATCGTCTGATGTTGCACCGTCCTGCACTTCGGTAGATTTCCCAATAATGCCTACGACCGAAGGAGATACCTTTTCGATCACTTTGGGAATGGCTTCACTTCCCTTGTACGTGTACGTTCCGGATTTGGCATCATATTGTCCACTTCCACCAACTGCCTTGAGCAGATCCTTGGTGTTCACATAGACTTGACCGTCTACCACCTTCGCTTGCATTGCCGTTTTGGATTCAGCTGCACCGGCCGTTGCCGCCACACTAATCGAGAGTACAGCAGCCATCAGTATGGCTATTCCCTTTTTACCCAACACGCTCATATTCTCACCTGACCCTCTCTATACATCCTTCTTGCGCGACTCGACATCGGATTCATTGCTGAATCTATTCTCTCTTTCTCTCATCTGCAATTCCGGTATCCCTCAATGTATCATACAGAATCTGGATATACAATTGTTTTAAGTCCTATTTTAGTAGAGAAGGTAGAATCTTGTTCTATCGCTCGATATAAACGAAAAAAACACCCTCCATGTCTCTCTGGAAAGTGTTCGTCTGTACCTCTTTTGGCTTAGATTACATTTAACGGCATTCCTACTGAGCAAACCAACCCGTTATCATCGCATAGTCTGTCATCAGAAATACCAGTAGGCTGACTACTGCAAATCCGATCGCAAACAGATTTTTCTTCGGTGCCCGAAGAAGCCGAACAACTCCGATGAAAATCAGAATCGTAAATAAGATGACAAAAATATCAAATGCATTAAAATTCGATGTACTCGCCGTGGCAGCTTCTGCAAACAGCATGGATAGACAGACCTCCTTACCATAGTTGAACAGCTAACGCATACCCTAATATCTTCCTCTATGTTATCTGTACCCTGCTTGTAATGCAAGCCCTATCATCCATAAAAATGAAAAAAAGCCAATTTGGCCGAATATTCCTGTATTGCTCGTCATCATGCATATGTAAACACTTTCACGAAATAACTTTAATCCGAAGAAAAACGGTGCATAATTCAAAATTAAAAAGCCCTTCTTCTCGGAAGCAGAGCACATCAGATCGTAATCCAACGTCTCAACCTTTTCGAAAAGAAGGGCCAATAATGCCACTTCATAGGATATAACTAATGGTTAGCTGACCTTAGTCCACCAATTGCAGTGCCTTGCTGCGCTCGGTATCCCGCTCCAGAACCGGCTTCAAGTACTTGCCTGTGTAGGAAGCTTCCACTTTGATGATATCCTCAGGGGTTCCGGTTGCAACAATGGTTCCTCCACCACTACCGCCTTCCGGCCCCAGATCAACAACATAGTCTGCTGTTTTGATCACATCCAAGTTATGCTCAATCACCAACACCGATTCCCCGGAATCAACCAGACGGTGCAATACGTTCAGCAAACGGTCGATATCATCGACATGCAAACCGGTAGTCGGTTCATCGAGGATGTAGATGGTTTTCCCTGTACTGCGGCGATACAGCTCGGAAGCAAGCTTCACCCGCTGGGCTTCACCACCAGACAATGTGGTTGCAGGTTGTCCAAGGTTGATATAACCCAAGCCCACATCCATCAGTGTCTGCATTTTACGATGGATCTTCGGAATGTTCTCGAAGAATTGGGTTGCATCTTCAACCGTCATTTCCAGCACATCGGAGATATTTCTGTTTTTATATTTCACTTCAAGCGTTTCCCGGTTGTATCGTTTGCCTTTGCAGACTTCACAAGGAACATAAACGTCCGGCAAGAAGTGCATCTCGATTTTGATAATACCGTCTCCACGGCAGGCTTCACAACGTCCACCTTTGATATTAAAGCTGAACCGGCCTTTCTTGTATCCACGTACTTTGGCTTCATTCGTCTGAGCAAACAGATCCCGGATATCATCAAAGACACCGGTATACGTAGCCGGGTTGGAACGTGGTGTCCGCCCGATTGGTGATTGGTCAATATCGATAACTTTATCGATATGCTCCAAACCACGAATTTCTTTATGTTGACCCGGACGTACCCGAGCACGGTTCAGATCACGTGCCAGCGTTTTGTACAGGATCTCATTGATTAATGTGGATTTACCAGAACCTGACACACCCGTTACCGCGGTGAATACACCTACAGGAATCTTCACATTCAGATTCTTCAGGTTATTTTCTTTGGCTCCACGTACTTCCAACCAACGGTCTCCTACACTTCTACGTTCCGTACGAATCGGAATGAATTTGCGTCCACTCAGATATTGACCGGTTAAGGAGTTCTCATCATTCATGATCTCCTCCGGTGTACCCTGTGACATGATGGTACCCCCGTGGATACCTGCACCTGGGCCAATATCAATAATATAGTCGGCAGCCATCATCGTATCCTCATCATGTTCAACCACGATCAACGTGTTACCAATGTCGCGCATATGCGCAAGCGTTGAGATCAGACGGTCATTATCCCGTTGATGCAGACCGATACTTGGCTCATCCAGAATATACAGTACACCCATCAGGCTGGAACCGATCTGTGTAGCCAGTCGGATCCGCTGAGCTTCCCCACCGGACAATGTTCCGGCAGCACGACTCAGTGTAAGGTAATCCAGACCAACATTCACCAGGAAGCCGAGACGGCTGTTGATTTCTTTCAAAATCAGTTTGGCAATTGTCTGCTCTTTCTCCGTCAATTCCAATGTATCAAAGAATCGGCCAGCTTCACCAATGGACAAACTAGTCACATAGGCCATGTTGTGATCATTAATCGTAACAGCAAGACTCTCGCGTTTCAGACGTTGACCTTTACACGTACCACAAGGCTTCGCACTCATGTAACCTTCAATAAATTCACGGATACCTTCAGATGCTGTATCACGGTAACGACGCTCCAGGTTATTCACGATACCTTCAAAGGTAACCAGCGCTTCCTTCCGTTGTCCAAAATCATTCTCATAACGGAAACGGATTTTCTCCGTACCTGTACCCTGCAACAACTTGTTCATCTGCTCAGCGGGCAGATCTTCGACAGGTACATTCTGCGGAATGTTGAAGTGTTCACATACTGACTTCAGGAACTGCGGATAATAGGTGGATGTGCCACCTGTCCAGGCATCAAAAGCTCCCTCTTCGATCGTCTTGCTGCGATCCGGTACGAGCAGATCAGGGTCAACGATCATTTTGACACCTAACCCATCACAATCCGGGCAAGCCCCGAAAGGACTGTTAAATGAGAACATCCGTGGTGCCAGCTCTTCAATACTGAATCCACACACCGGGCAGGCAAAGTTGGAACTGAATCGCAGCTCTTCTTCACCCATAATATCCACCAGGAGTTGTCCACCGGACAAATTAAGTGCTGTTTCAATAGAGTCGGCCAGACGTGCCTGCACATCATCTTTAACGACAATTCGGTCAACAACGACTTCAATCGTATGCTTTTTATTTTTCTCCAATTGAATATCTTCTGACAGGTCACGCAGTTCCCCGTTCACCCGCACACGGACAAAGCCCTGCTTGGACACATCAGCAAATACACTTTTATGCTCGCCCTTACGGCCCGAGATAATGGGTGCCAAAATCTGCAACCGGGTACGCTCTGGGTATTGCATAATACGGTCAACCATTTGCTCTACGGTCTGGGAACTGATCTCCACGCCATGGTCCGGACAATGTGGATGGCCCACACGTGCAAATAACAGACGCAGATAATCATAAATTTCGGTCACGGTTCCTACTGTGGAACGCGGGTTACGACTTGTTGTTTTCTGATCTATTGAAATGGCAGGAGATAATCCTTCAATGGAATCCACATCCGGTTTCTCCATCTGTCCCAGAAACTGCCTTGCGTAAGCTGACAATGATTCGACATAACGTCGCTGTCCTTCGGCATATATGGTGTCAAAAGCCAGCGAGGACTTGCCTGAGCCACTCAGGCCGGTCAATACCACAAAGCGGTCACGTGGGATGGTAATGTCGATATTTTTCAGGTTATGCGCTCGTGCGCCTTTAATGACAATGTTATCGCTCGCCAATAGTATTCATCCTCTCAAATTTACTAATCCAAACCTTTTAAAAGGCTTTTCGATCCCTCCCAAACCCTCCCTTCCAAGGGAGGGCCCCAGAGGGCGCAGCCCTCTGGACACCCGAAACAAGCGGTGCAACGGTGAGGGGTCGGGTCTTGCTATGTGAAGGGTTGTCGTGTGCCCGCGGCTCCGTATAAGGTTCTGGCTCATTGCCGGAACCTTATACGGCCGCTCTACTGCGAGAGTGACGCTCTCGGCTTCGCCTTGATCGCGGCAGGTCGCCATTGCCTTTGGCTCGGCTCCAAGGTCAAGAGCGGGACGCTCTCGGCTTCGCCTTGGTCGCGACAGGGTCGCTATTGCCTTTGGCTCGGCTCCAAGGTCAAAAGCGGGACGCTCTCGGCTTCGCCATGTTCGCGGCAAGTCGCCATTGCCTTCGGCTCGGCTCCAAGGTCAACACCGGGACGCTCTCGGCTTCGCCACGCTCGCGACAGGTCGCCATTGCCTTCGGCTCGGCTCCAAGCTCAACACCGGGACGCGCTCAGCTTCGCCTTGATCGCGTCAGGTCGCCATTGCCTTTGGCTCGGCTCCGAGGTCAACACTGGGGCACTCTCGACTCCCAATTGATTTCCTATAAACCTTTTAACCAATTTCAACATTTCTATCAGTATAGACCCGAATTCAAGATTTCAACATCTCTTATTATCGGTAGATATCAACGATTTCCTTACTCAACAAGAGAACGGCCAATTGGCCGTTCCCTTGTTACAAATCCTTTACTGGAGCATATAAATGAGCAGTATCTTATTCAGCGCGAAGTTCCAGCAACGCATCGCGAAGCTCAGCAGCACGCTCAAACTGCAGGTTTTTGGCTGCATCTTTCATCTCTACCTCTAGGCGCTGAATAAGCGCCTGGCGATCTTTCTTCGACATCTTCTCGGCTGCGCCTGTGAGATAGTCTTTCTTGGATTCGGCAACTTTGGTTGCCTCAATCACATCACGCACTTTTTTGCGAATCGTCTGTGGTGTAATTCCGTGCTTCTCGTTGTACTCGATCTGAATCGCACGACGACGTTCTGTTTCCTTTATCGCCTTATCCATCGAATCCGTCACTTTGTCACCGTATAGAATAACGCGACCCTCGCTGTTCCGTGCTGCACGACCAATCGTTTGGATCAGTGAGCGTTCGGAACGCAGGAATCCTTCCTTATCGGCATCCAATATGGCTACCAAGGATACTTCGGGTAGATCGAGACCTTCCCGGAGCAAGTTAATTCCAATTAGGACATGGAAAACGCCTAATCTTAAATCACGTAAAATCGCCATCCGTTCCAACGTCTTGATCTCGGAGTGCAGATAACGAACCTTGATTCCAACTTCCTTCAGATAATCCGTAAGATCCTCGGACATCTTCTTCGTTAATGTTGTAATCAACACACGCTCGTCTTTGGCAATCCGGTCGTTAATCTCACCGATCAAGTCATCGATCTGTCCCTTCGTTGGACGCAGTTCAATGATTGGATCAAGCAGTCCGGTTGGACGGATAATCTGTTGCACCATCGTATCGGTATGCTCAATTTCATACGGGCCCGGTGTGGCCGATACATAGATGATCTGATCCATCTTGCCTTCGAACTCTTCGAATTTGAGTGGACGATTATCCAGCGCTGACGGCAGGCGGAAACCATGTTCAACCAATACCGTCTTCCGCGCTTGGTCACCATTGTACATTGCACGGATCTGTGGCAAAGTCACGTGAGACTCATCGACCACGATCAACATGTCATCCGGGAAGTAATCCATCAGTGTGTATGGGGTATCGCCGCGTTCGCGGAAAGTCAGTGGACCGGAATAGTTCTCAATCCCCGAACAGAATCCAACTTCCTTCATCATCTCGATATCGTACCGTGTGCGCTGCTCCAGTCGCTGAGCCTCCAGCAGTTTCCCCTGTTCACGCAACACTTCCAGACGCTCCTCCAGTTCACGCTCAATGTTCACCAGCGCAACCTTCATCGTCTCTTCTTGCGTTACGAAGTGAGACGCCGGGAAGATGGCAATATGTTCACGTTCGCCAATCAGTTCTCCGGTTAACACATCAATCTCCGTAATTTTCTCGATCTCATCACCGAACAATTCAACCCGAATTGCATGTTCACCCTTGGAGGCAGGGAAAATCTCAACAACATCCCCACGAACACGGAACGTCCCCCGCACAAAGTTAATATCGTTCCGCTGATACTGGATCTCTACCAGACGGGACAAAATCTGATTGCGCGGTTTCTCCATGCCTACCCGAAGGGACAGCAACATGCTTGAATACGAGTGCGGTGAACCCAAACCATAAATGCAGGATACACTCGCTACAATGATGACGTCCCTGCGTTCAAACAACGAACTTGTCGCTGCGTGCCGCAGTTTGTCGATCTCTTCATTAATACTTGAATCCTTCTCGATATACGTATCGGAGGACGGGATATATGCTTCTGGCTGAAAGTAATCATAATAACTGACGAAATACTCAACCATGTTATTAGGGAAAAAATCTTTGAACTCACTTGCAAGCTGCGCTGCCAACGTTTTGTTGTGTGCAATAATCAGCGTTGGACGTTGCAGTTGGGCTATCGTCTGGGCTATCGTAAACGTCTTACCCGTACCCGTTGCACCCAGCAGTGTCTGGTACCTCTTCCCCTCCTGAACACCCTTCACCAATTCTTTAATGGCTGCCGGCTGATCACCTTGGGGAGAAAACTCTGACTCGATTTCGAACGTTTTGTCGCTCATTATAATATCGCTCATTGCCGTATCTCACCCTATCGTCTAAAATAATAGTCACTATATATTGTCGAAGTTCCCCGAATTTTCATATGGGAAAACTTATAGTAATAGGAATATTTGTTCCCGTTTAATTATACCTCGTTCGTTTTAGTGATGCAAACGTGAAATGAAGATAGGAGTGGGTTAATTTATGGATATTGCGACACTTATCGGTATTATTGCCGGAATTGCCGCAGTCATTAGCGGTTTTTTGTGGGAAGGCGGCCAATTGTCTGGTCTCCTGCAAAAAACGGCTGCTTTAATTGTATTCGGTGGAACGATTGCTGCTGTGGTTGCCAGTTTCCCGGCGCATCGCCTTCGTACGATTCCAGCTGCCCTGCGTATGGCTTTTGGACGTAACAACAATGAATCAGGCTTATGGGTCGAAGAACTGGTGGAGATGTCTTCAATCGCACGCCGCTCAGGTGTACTTGCATTGGAACGCAAGGTTATGGATCATCCGCATCCATTTTTGCAAGACGGTATTCAGATGGTTGTTGATGGTACGGATCAGGATGTGGTTCGCCAGATCCTGGAGATGGAGATTGACTCCATTGAACAAAAACATGAGGGTTATGCCAAAATATTCGAATCCGCTGGTGGTTACGCCCCAACCATGGGGATCATCGGAACCGTGATGGGACTTATTCAGGTACTTGGCAGTTTAACCGATCCAACCGGACTCGGACCTGCCATTGCTGTTGCCTTTACCGCAACCCTGTATGGGGTCGCCAGTGCCAACCTTATCTTTTTGCCCATTGCCTCCAAGATCAAATCAAGAGGTGCCGACGAAGTGCAGACCATGGAAATGCTTCTCGAAGGTGTACTTGCCATTCAGAACGGTGAGAATCCCCAGCTTGTACGCAAAAGACTGGAGTCCTTCACCCTCACGCATCGTCAGCATATACGCCCCCTAGCAAAGGAGGGATTGGATGAGTCGGCGCAGTAAACGGCGCGGAAAACGTGAAACTATCGATCATCGGGATCGCTGGATGATTACTTATGCCGATCTCATAACCCTGCTTTTGATCTTTTTTGTCATCATGTATGCCATGAGCAATCTGGATTCCGGTAAATATGACGTCGTTACTCAATCGTTACAAAATACATTCAATGCGTCCGACTCTATCCTTGAGCTTGGTGAGGGACTTGGTGAGAAACCTGGTCAAACGATTACAGAGACTCCACCATCCGAGGTGCAGGGTGAAGATCCTTCAAAAGGTGAAGGAACCCCTTCCGATGCCGGAACTGCAACGCCAGATGATGATGACAAGCCCCTCACAGAACGGGAAGAACAATTCAGATCACAGGAGCAGGAATTGCAAAATCTGTTCAATGTGATTACCCAATATATCGAGGATAATAAACTGGAAAATCAGATTTTTGTTGCGGACAAGCCACAGGGCCTATCCATTACACTTAGTGACCGCTTCCTGTTTGATCAGGGCCAGGCCGCTCTAAAGGACGGTGCAGCACCAACGCTCAGTAAACTTGCCAGCCTGTTTCGGGATCTGAATACCGTTGTCAGCATCGAAGGACATACGGACAATATTCCGGTCGGGGCCAACTCCACGTACAAAGACAACTGGGAACTTTCCGGAGAACGCGCACTGTCTGTATTACGATTTTTTCTGGATACAGAGAAACTTAACCCGGACGGATTCCAGTATGCTGGATATGCGGATACTCGCCCAACGGGTGACAACACTACAGCGGCCGGAAGACAAAAGAACCGTCGGGTCGAAATAACGGTCCTGCGTCAACTCCAACCTTAATCATCTATATCTCACATAATGCATCATTTCTTATAAGCAAAAAAAGCATGTTCTAACTGAATTCAATTCAGCAGAGCGTGCTTTTTTTATGTCGTATTACCTTTATGCCTCTACACCTGGTTGGCTAGGGCGTAAAATCGCGGAGCCTACGGTCAGTAAAATGGCAGCCATGCCAAACAAAATCAATAGTGGCAGTGTGATATCCGACAATGTACCGCCAGCAGAGATCGTTTCCACCGCCTGAATCGCCCATTTCTGTGGAACGAAGTTGGCGAGCTTTTGCATATAATCCGGCATCAACGAGATCGGCCAGAAACAACCACCTATCATGCAGGTTGGCATAATGACAAGTGAATTCAGCATGTTGGCATTTTTCGGATTACGGATTAATCCTGCCACCGTACTTGCGATCCCCATGGAGACCAGCATGAATGCCGCCAATATCATGAAATGAATGCCAAAAGGAATGCCGGCATCATAATGCAACAGCCACCTGCTGACTCCTAGAACCATCACAATCTGAATCATGCCAATGACAAAGCTACCGAGGAAATTACCAAGCGCAATCTCATATGCACGGACGGGTGCCGTATATACTCTGGCCATCGTACGTTTCCTGCGATCTTCCATAATCACAGCCACTGCACTGGTCAGCAGCCCCATCATAAACATAATCGTAAATCCAGTCACATTGTTCAGGCCCCGCTTAGGATAGATCTGCAGATCCGTGACTTCACCAGCAATCTGATGCTTTCCTGTTTCCTGTAATAGCTGTTCAAACGGCTTCTGTATCTTCACCGCTATGTCATTCTCACTTGAGACACGACCCGCGGCCAACGTAACAGCTGAAGCAGATTGTTGCAATCCGCTCGTCAAACCTTCAACCGCCGCTCGTAGTGTATAGGAATCTTCACTTATACGCAGTTCCACAAGTTTAATTTCGGTTGGCTTTCCTTGTAACAGATCCTCCGTATAATGTGCCGGAATGATGATACCAGAACTTCCTTTTTGCTGAGCGATGGCTTCCTTCACTTCTGCTTCGTTTGTCATCGGCTTGAGCAGATACTCCTCTTTGCCAGCAAGTTCATGAATCATCCATGTCCCTGCCACCCCTCCATCCTCGTTGACATAGGGAATAACAGTACGTGTACTCTGCTCGCTTCCAAATAGAGCAACCGCTCCTGTAACCACCAGGCAAGGCAGAAGCAGAAACGTAATGAAGCCCATTTTACGGCCAAGTGTACGTCTAATCATCAACCAGGCGATGTGTAGACTATTCATATCGGTATCCTGCCTTTCTATAGATCATTCCTGAGATGAACAGTAATACAGCGCATACCACGCCTAACATTAGAATGTTATATACAATCTCTCGTACAGGTGCATCCAGCATCATTCTCAGAAAACTCTGGAGTGCCCAGTGGTTAACCGTAAATTGGCTAAGCCGTTGTACAAAATCAATCGGAATGGGCATGAACCCACCGCTAATGAATGTCATGGCAACGATGATACCTTGTAAGGTTGCACTGGCCGATGCCGTGCTTTTGCATACCAATGCCACGATCACGCCAAGGGTCATGGATGCCAATGTGATACATACACAAGTGAGCACAATATACCAAGGATGCGTTCCCCAATCTACACCATAGAACCAATACGTCATAAGTATGATCGTTGTTGCTTGTAAGAAAGCGAGCAGACTATTACCTGCAATTTTGCCAGCGAAAATAACTCCATTGCCTATAGGCGCAGCCTGAAGACGAATTAACGTTTTGTTATCACGCTCTCCAAAAAGGCTGGTACTTGTTGTCATACCCGAGTACAACATGAACATCGCCAGCATGGAAGCTGCATAGTATTGGGAGGCACTATACGCCGTACCTGTCTTACCGGGATTAGTGACAGCAATAGAGGTGGAATTCGCCGTACCAGACTCCGAAGCAGAGGCCATGGCAGCAGTCACTTCCGGACCGAGCACTTTGGTAATCGCCATATGTCGGTTCCATTCATCCGTAAAACGTGTGAACAAAGTTTCACCCAAGGTATTAAGTGTGTTGTCCTTTCCTCGTATCCACTGTAACCTGGCCTCTTTTCCCGTCATCACGTTTTGCTCAAAATCCGAAGGAATCATTACAGCAAAGTCTAGCTTGCCGGTACGCAGCGAATGGACTGCCTCTTCTTCAGTCGTAAAGTTCTGCACCTTGACCATCTCAGCCACTTCCGGGGATTTAACGAATGTATCCAGCGCTTGATTAAGCGTACTTGATCCTCCACCAGATTCAGTGCTCAAATGGATGATTCCCACACGTACAGTATCCGGAATAACGTCATCCGCCGTCCCCATCGTACTGGAAAGTGCCGTGCCCAATATAAAAATCAGTAACAACGGCAAAATAAACAGGTTTAACACTACAGATCGAATCTTAAGATTACGCCTTAATTCAAAGATGCAAATATGCCATATATTCATCTCTTGTTCCCCCTAGTCCCGAAGCGTACGCCCGGTCAGATTGAGGAACAACGTTTCCAGATCGGGCTCTTCGACCTTGAGCGACTGAATGGATACTTCATGTTTGCTGCAAATGAAGAGCAGATCCTGGAGATCCTGCTGTGCCGAAGGCAGCGTAATGGTCAGTGTATTCTCTGAAACGTCTACCATCCGCACACGGGGGTGAAGTTTCAGTTCTTCCACGACGTTGGGACCAATACCGGAAGTGGAAAGCACTACTTTTTCCTCCGATGCTACTCGTTCTCTCAGCTCTGCTTCAGTCCCACAGGCAATAATTCGCCCCTGATCCATAATCGCAACCCGGTGACTAATCGCCGCCACTTCCTCCATGTAATGACTTGTATATATGATCGTTGAACCCATCTTGTTGAGTGTCCGTACCGATTCCAGAATATGATTCCGAGATTGCGGATCAATGCCAACTGTAGGTTCATCCATAATAATGAGATCCGGGCGATGTGTAATCGCACATGCGATGTTTAACCTGCGTTTCATACCACCAGAGAAGGTCGAGGGGGCATCTTTTGCTTTATCCTGCAACCCTACAAATTCAAGAGACTCCTGCACTCTTTCCTTGAGCAATTTTCCACGCAGTCCATACAGTCTGGCAAAAAAGGTCACATTCTCCGCAGCAGACATGGTTTCGTATAAAGCCAGATCCTGCGGAACGAGTCCGATCTTGCGCTTTACTTCAAGCGGTCGCTCTTTGACCGATATCCCATCTAATCTGATTTCACCCTGATCCATATTCAGGAGCCCTGCAATCATGCTGATGGTGGTACTTTTTCCTGCTCCATTGGGACCGAGCAATCCAAAAATCTCGCCTTTGCCAACACTAAGGTTCAAATGATCCACGGACAGCTTGCTGCCGTATCGTTTTACTACATGATCTACTTCAAGAATACCCATCCCTTTTACGCCCCTTTTCCGTTTCGGCCCTCGCCGCTGGATTTCATAATTTTATTGTAACGGTTCGCAATCTGTAGCGAAGGTACAAAAAGTCATGAATCGAAGGTGACTTAAGTCATCTCCTGATTCGAATGCTGCTTATGGTATAATCAAGGGCGCATTACCAAGAGATTTTCTACTCCACTTTTTATATAAAGGATGTCATTTACATATGCCGATGCGGTTTCTGCAATACGGATTAATTATCGTTCCAGCAGTACTGTACATGTTGATGCTGCCCTTGGAAAACGAAGCCATCTACACCCTGTATATCATCATCGCACTTGGACTCTCCGTGTGGAAAGATTTTAACCGTTCGAGTACACAGCAGTGGCTGTTACTTCTAGCCGAAATACTCTGGAGCTGTTGGCTGATTGCTTCGTATGGAACATTTCTGCTATTCCTCTCTCTATCCGTGCTCTACGTATATATATACAGACTGGAGGGAAGTAGGAGATGGTTGATGTTTGCGATTCAGCTCATTGCTAACAATGTCGCTTTGCATTGGCATTATTCTGTCCCACAGGCATCGCAGCCTGGGTTAACCACACTAAATACAACCGCCACTGCATTACTCTCCACAGAGACAATTGCGATGGTTCTTGGCAACCTGCTTCTGCTCATCACAGCGGCTCTGTCCTGGCAGGGATCAAGAACGGCGAGTAGCCGCGGACAACTGGAACAAGTCTATGACGAGCTCCGCAGTAAACATTACGAGCTACAAGAAGCGCGCGAACAGCTGCTGTTATTTACAAAGCAACTTGAAGGAGTAGCTCAGGCAGAGGAACGCACTCGTATCTCCAGACAGCTTCATGATGATATCGGACACCGAATGATTCGCACCAAAATGATGTCGGAGGCCGCTTTGCTGACCCTCCCCCTGAATATGGAACAAGGAACGGAAATGGTGAGACAGATTCGCGATCAATTGGCCACCAGTATGGATGATATGCGCAGCACACTGCACAAACTGCAACCTAAATCCTATGCATCCGAAGCCTACTCGCTGGATCGTCTCCTAGAGGAATTCGGTAGAGACACGGGCGTAAAGACAAATTATGAAGTTCATGGCCTATCTCATGCGCTGTATCCCAGCATACAAATCGTTTTATTCAAAAATGCCAAAGAAGCCCTGACCAACGCACTGCGACACGGAAATGCTTCTTCGATCACAGTGGGGTTGGTATTCAGAGATCAGGAAGTCTGTATGAGCGTAAGTAATGATGGCATCATCCATCCTCATTCGTCTAAGGGAAGTGGCATAGGACAGGAAAGCATGCGTCTACGTACACAAATGGTGGGAGGAACGTTGGAGATCCAATCGGCTTTTCCGTATACAGTGATTACACGCATTCCAATAACGAACCCGATGGATACACTTTGAAAAAGGAAGTGAATGTTCTCATGTCCGAACAGAATGATATGAACAACAAGAATGATTCAGCTCAGCCCCCACTTATTCGGCTGATTCTCGCCGACGATGACTACTTCATTCGCGAAAGCCTTAAAGTGTTGCTCGGACTGGGCTCCGGCATTACTGTTACAGGCACGGCCTCCAACGGGCAGGAAGCGTTGGCATTGCTTGAGACAGGGACGCCTGCGGACGTGGTCTTGATGGATATTCGGATGCCGGAATGTGACGGAGTTGAAGGTACACAGCGCATAAAGGCACGTTTTCCCGAAGTCCAGGTGCTCATGCTGACGACGTTTGATGACGATGAGTATATTATTCAGGCATTACAGAATGGCGCAAGCGGTTATTTGCTCAAAAATGTTCCACCCGAGCGGATCATTCAAGGCATCAAGACCGTACATAACGGCGATATGTTAATCCATCCGGATATTGCCCGCAAATTGGCAGGCTTTCTTCGTCCTGCTGCGATTCCCCTGACACAGAACCCAATCGAAGCCTATGGACTGACACGTATGGAGCTGGCGGTTGCCGAGGCCATATCGGAGGGGTTGTCCAATAAGGAAATTGCCGCCAAACTGTTCCTCAGTGAAGGCACGGTCAAAAACTACGTCACGGATATTCTCGGCAAGTTGAGCTTGCGTGATCGAACCCAAATCGCCATCTTTATGTTAAAACAATAACAAAAAAGGTATTTCCCTTGCCTGCGACGGCTTTAGGAAATACCTTTTTCATTGCTTGATTTATGCAACATACTTCATCACGTATGCTTAGTGGTTACATCTCTATGGAACCTTTATCACTGGCCACAGGGGCTGGCGGTAACGCCAAGGGAGCTTCGTCCCTTTGTGGTTTTTTCAGACGGGCAAACAATTTGAGGTTGATGATATGGAACAGTGTCAGTGGACGTAACCGAATTGCCCAGACCTCGTGATTGTCCGGTGCCATAATGACCCCCAGCTGATGATGCTCCCCTTCATAGATCGCTCGTTGCATGAACTTGCTTTCTCCCTGGTGATTTCGTACCTCGAGCTTGCAAAAAGCCGGGTTCATCCGCAGAGCACGATGTAACTCTTCCGGCGAATGAACCAACTTACCATTCACCTTGTACAAGGTCTCTCCTGCTTCAATCCCCAAATCTGCAGCAGGACTCTCCGGAATAACAGCCAATACCTTCAACCCATGTTGCGGATGGACAAATACCGGACTGCGGTTTTGCTCTTCAAACGCGCTGTACCATACCAGAAATTCATGTCCAATAAATGCAATCAGCGCAGCAACCACCATGAGTGGAGACCACCATGCAGCAAGCAAACTGAACACAAGCAAAGTTGCCCCATATATCATCAACCGCTTGGATGAGATCTGTACCTTTTGTCCCGGAAGCATACTCTGCGTTATCTCACCAAATCCGAGCATAATCGGCAATGCAACCAGCATATAACTATGTCCTGCACTCATCAGTGGATTCCAAGCCAGTTCCGCGCCACTGCCTGTGACAGGGACAAGAATCAGTAGAGGAATGGCCCAGAACTGTTGCAGTTGATATCCACCAACCAGTTTCCCGCGTTTTCCCTCGAAGAGAAGCGGTGATGCCATCGATACCCCTTGCATGCGTACCAACAGGGCTTCACCCATATGTAGAAGCGCCGCCAGGACAAGCAGTGCAGGCATATCCAGTGTACGTAGCGTTTCCGTTACACTACCCATCCAACCCGATGGTTGCCAGCCTGAAGCCAGATTCAAACCAAATTGCAGCACACCCAGTAACCCTGCCGCATAAGCAAAGCACAGATACCGGATACGGAACAAGGATAGAATTAATGTTGCAGCCCATATGCATATCAGGCTTCCCAGTGTAAGATGTGCACCGAGGAATAGGGACACAATCGAGACGATGGTACCAATGAGTATGCCTCCGAGCACCGCTCGTATCGTCTGTGTTATCGAGCTTTGCAAACGAACATGGAACAATTTACGCTCCTGCAGTAACTGACGATGATAGATCAGCGCAATCAGGATCACCGCAATATAATAAAACGGCTGAATAAACAACTGCAACAAAGCTTCCCCTAATGTAGTTAACCACGGCCATACCCATTCCATTGTGGTCGGTCACCCCTCTCTTTCAGCCGGTTCAGAAAAAAAGAAGGCTGAAAATCAGCCTTCTTTATGGCTTCGACACAGCGGACGAAATATCCTTTGAGACATTTTCGATCGCGCGTTTCAGCTGTGCATCATATTGAGGATTGGCAATACGTTCAATCAGAGCCGCTTCCAGTGATTCAGCGGTTTTCTCGTCAATCTGGCCTGTAGCCTGAATGCCTTTTTGCTTCTGGAATGCCTTGACCGCTTCTTCCGTCTTCTGGTCGTAGTATCCGTCCACACGATCCGGTTTGAAATCGAGTCCTCTCAGCATCGTCTGCGCACTTTTCACATCCGTGCTATTGCTGTCATATTTCAGTGGTAACTTCTCTTTGTTTATCGGTGCCACCGAGAAATAATCCGGCTGGTCTACCGCAATATCCGGTTTAATTCCTTTTTCATGAATCCAGTCTCCGTTCGGAGTGAGCCACTTGGCAATGGTGATCTTCAGCAAGCTGCCGTCACCCATCTGCTTGTCATAACTCGTCTGTACGGTTCCTTTACCAAAAGAGTTTTCACCAATCAACTTAGCACCTGCTGACTGTTGTAATGCACCGGCCAAAATCTCCGACGCACTCGCACTGCCTTTGTTCATCAGGACTGTGACTGGGTAAGCTTTGGCTGATCCATTGGACTTGCTTTGTTCCTTTTTGCCGTTCTTGTCTTCAACTTGCACAATAACCTTGCCTTTAGGAACAAACTGTTCAGCAATATCAATAACGACTTGCAATACACCGCCTGGGTCATTCCGTACGTCGATGACCAGACCTTTCATGTTCTGCTTCTCAAGCTTCGCCAACTCTTCCTTAAAGCGATCACCTGTATTCAAAGAGAATTGAGTAATGGCAATAACGCCAATTCCGCCATCCTCCATGTGAGCATATACGGTCTCCAGATCAATGTCATCCCGTACAATGACAAATTCAATCAGCTCGGAAGATCCGGCACGTTTGACCTGTACCTTCGCTTCACTGCCCTTGGGACCTCTGATTTTGTTAACAGCCTTGTTCAGTTCCAAACCTTGCAAGGATTCGCCGTTGACCGACATAATCATGTCTTTTGCACGAATACCCGCTTTCTCGGCAGGGGATCCTTTGATTGGGGAAACAACAACAACGTTTCCATCCTGTGAGGATACCTCTGCGCCAATACCGGTAAATGAACCTTCGATCGACTCTTCAAACTGAGCAGCCGTTTCCTGCCCCATATAGTTGGAGTACGGATCACCAAGCGATTCCATCATGCCGTTGATCGCACCGTCAATCAATTTGGTCTGATCCACGTCTTTATAATAGTTGCTTGAGATCAAATCCATCGCAGTTTCAATCTTTTTCAAGTCGTTCTTCTGCTGTGTATTGCCGGTTACACTAGCCAGCAAACCTTCGCCCGGTGTGGCCTGGCTCGCTATTCCCGGATACGTCATTAATACCAGGGTTAGCAAACTACCGCCAAGGAGACCCACAATGACAAGCAGTAGCGCCGATCTTTTCTTCATCATCCGTTTGTCACCGCCTTTAGTTTTGAAGCGTGTCCGATTCCATTGTTGCCAGAATCCATTCCCTGAACATGCCAGCTTATTATATGTCTAGCTTGTACGGAATATGTTTTTTCCATTCGAACGATGGAGCAATAATTACAAATAGTTCATCGGATTTACAGCGGTACCGTTGTCTCTCACTTCAAAGTGCAAGTGAGGTCCAGTAGAGTTCCCTGTATTTCCTGACTCAGCAATGGTATCCCCTTTGCTTACTGTGTCTCCCTTGCTGACTTTGAATCCACCTTCGCGCAAGTGACCATATAACGTCCATAGTCCACCGCCGTGGTCCACAATAACCGTATAACCATAACCGCTATACCATTCAGCCATGATCACGATTCCGCCAGAGGCAGCGTGAACTGAGGTTCCCTGTGGAACAGCAAAATCGACACCGGCATGCATTTTACCCACTACGCCCGTAATTGGATGGGTACGGGGGCCGAATCCAGAAGAAATACGTCCTCCAGATACCGGTCTTGAGAAGATACCATTACCGGATGAATACGTGACCTCACTGCTACTATCCGAACTCACTCTGGTAGGCGCCTTGGCTGCAGCTTTCGCCCGAGCCGCTGCTGCGGCTTTTGCTTTGGCTGCAGCTGCAGCCTGCTGTTCACGCAATTTATTTTTCTCTTGAAGAAGTGCCGAACGTTTGCTGGCAATCTGCATTAATACATCTTCCTGCTCTTGTGTCAGCTCTTCTGACTCTTCAATTTTAGCATCATATGAAGCGAGAAGCACTTGCTTTTCCGCTTCTTTCTCATTCAATTGGGACTTGCGCTGTTTCTTCTGTGCATACAGGCTCTTGGCTTCCGCATATTGCACATCCAATTCTGCTTTTTTGTCCACAACCAGTTGCTTGTCCGCTTTGTGCTCATCCAGCAGATGCTGATCCTGATCCACAATCGTTTTGAGTGAATCCGCACGGGTCAGGAAGTCAGTGAAGCTAGTAGAGGACAACAATACATCCAGATAGGATACAGCACCGTCCGTATACATCAGGCGCACGCGTGACTCCAACAATTTTTCCCTTGCAACAATGCGTTCTTCTGCCGCTTGCAAATCTTTTTTCGTTGTACGGAGATCTTCCTCCGTGTTCTCGATCTGCAAGGATACACTCGCCAGTTCATCACTAACGACATTGATCTGTTCCATGACAACCTTCAGATAAGCGTTGGTTTTGTTCTTGTAATGCTGTGCTTCCTTTTTGTTGGAAGCCGCTTTTTTTTGCTCCTGCTTGGCAGAAGCTGCCTTGCTCTCCAGTTGCTGAATCTGTTGGTCAATATCGCTGATGCTACTCTTGGCATATCCGTCAGAAGGTTGAAGCGTCAAACTGGCCAATAACGTAAAGGCCAGCAGCGAAGCGGTTTTTTTCAAAATGATGATCCCCCATCCTATGATTTCACAAGAAAGCAACCTGCACAGGTGGTGAACAGCATGTTCTTTGCTTTCTTCAATCTTAAAAGACTCCGTCTTTCCTACATATCGTCAAACAGCGTCCATTAATGAACCTGCTTTACCATTCTTTTCGACATATTCTGCAATTCGATCGTTGAAAACAAAATTAAACGTTGAGTGATTTCCGAATGGACAGTGTACTTCCCAAAATACCTACCAGCACACCGAGTCCGATCAACAATGTTCCAAACAACAACCAGATTTCGCCCAGCGGAATCAAGTTAAGCATCTGCATGAAGACATCCTGACCAATCGTCTTCATCAACTGGCTGTATCCAACAAACAGCACCCCAACCGTAATGACCGAGCCAATAAATCCAATGAGTGCACCTTCAATAAAGAAAGGCCAGCGAATAAAGGTGTTGGTTGCGCCAACCAACTTCATAATTCCGATCTCCCGGCGACGTGCCAGAATCGTTACGCGAATCGTATTCGAGATCAGGAACATGGACATGAGACCCAGTCCCCCGACAAAAATAAATCCGATGTTACGAACAAGCTTCGTAAATTTGAACAACACTTCCACCGTTTCCTTGCCGTAGTTCACTTTCATGATTGGCTTCTCCGGGTGTTTTTCGTTCAAAGCTTCGATTTTTTGCGCCACAAAAGTGACGGTTTCCGGTTCAATGACCTCAACTTCAATGGTCTCCGGCAGTGGGTTGTTGTCCACATCGAAACCGCTAAGCACGTTATCTGCACTCTCTCCAAGACGCTCACGGAACTCCTTGAGTCCTTCTTCCTTGGAAACAAAACGAATCTCACTTACTTCAGGCATCGCGCTGATTTCTTGCTCCAGTGTGTTACGCAGGTTCTCGTCCACATTCAGTTCGAGGAACGTGCTGATCTCCACTTGGCTATCAACCTGATTCGCCATGGAGTTCACATTGAGCACCAACAGCATGAACACACCAAGAATCAACAGCGACACAATGATGGACATGATGGAGGCCACGGACATCCAGCCGTTGCGGAATACGTTTTTGAATCCCTCCCGCAGATGGCGCAAGAGAGTACTAAAATTCATAACCGTATTCCCCTCTCATCTGATCCCGTACAATCTGTCCACGTTCAATGGCGATTACCCGTTTACGCATCGTATTCACAATATCTTTGTTGTGGGTCGCCATAACAATGGTTGTTCCCCGGAAATTAATCTCATCCAGCAGCTGCATAATGCCCCATGACGTCTCCGGATCGAGGTTACCTGTAGGCTCATCCGCGATAATAACCGATGGGTTATTGACGATAGCCCGTGCAATGGCAATACGCTGCTGTTCTCCACCCGAGAGCTGCGAAGGTTCACGATTCGCCTTGCTGCGCAGTCCCACCAAGTCGAGCACTTCCATCACTCGTTTCTTGATATGACGCTTCGGTGCTTCAATAACTTCCATGGCAAAGGCCACATTCTCAAATGCTGTCATCCGTGGCAGCAGACGAAAATCCTGGAACACAACGCCGATGTTACGACGCACATAAGGAATCTTTCTTGGCTTCAACTTACCAATATTAAATCCGTTAATGGATATTTGTCCTTTGGTCGGAACTTCTTCTCTGTACATCAATTTCATAAATGTCGATTTACCTGCGCCGGACGGACCGACGATATAAACAAATTCATTGCGGTCGATCTTCACCGACACCCCTTGTAATGCGTGGGTACCATTGGCATAGGTCTTCCACACGTCCTGCATTTCTATCACATCATCACTTCCTGCTCGCATAGTTAGCCATTATCATTTCGACACAATCCCGGCATTTCCTTTAAAAAGACCTGAATTTCATCAGGAAAAATCCACTTCGTCCCTATTTCGTTGGTGAAGCATGGATTCATATGAAGTTTATTGTAACAAATTTGTTACCTATTGAGTACCCGAAAGTTTTCCTGCATTGGATCATATATATAGAAAGTGTTACAAAGTGCGGAACAACAGAAGTATAAAGGAGCGTACGGTTATGAAAAAAATACATGTGACGGTCATTGTTCTATTCTCCATCCTCTTGATCGGCTCCGCGTCTTATGGATTGCTGTATATGTACGTGAATCAACCTGCCCTGCCCAAAGATGTTCATGTTGGCGGTATGCTGGTGGAGGGGAAGAATCGCAAGAACGTATTGCATGAACTGCATGAACAGATCCAAAAGCTGGAGGACTGGCCTGTTACCTTTGAAGTGGCTGAACCCGCCCCCCAGACGATGACGTATACCGCAGCTCAGGTGGGGGTGAGTTACAACGTTAACAGCTTGGAATCCGCAATACAGCAGCTGGAGGAAGGTAACTTGTGGGAACGCGCGTATGCACGTTATCATTTTCCGAAAGAGTTCTCTCTAGATATGAGCTACGACTTAGAGCCACTTCAAGAACATCTCAGCCCTGCCTGGGAAAAAGAAACCTTCGGTACACCCGCGGACGCTGTTCGCCGCATTACCCCAAGTGACAAAGTCCAGTATATCCCGGAAAAGGGCGTCCGCCGGATTGATTGGGATACACTCGCAAATCTCATTCAGACGAAGCTACACAAGGATTTCAGTGTACTGGGCCCGGATGAGAAACCTGCCCCATTGCTGATCCAGGTACCACTGTATACGCTCAAGCCTGAAGTAACCCTTGATTCGCTACGCCAGGAAGGCATTGACCGAAAGATCATCCAGTTCTCCACGGGTCTGGGCAATAGTAGTGAAGGCCGGATACATAATGTCAGCGCAGCGGCGGAAGCGATTAACGGCATGATTTTGCCACCGGATGCCATATTCGATTATGAGAAGATCATCCGTAAAGCCGAGAAGGATTATGGGTTTCGTGAGGCTCCGGTCATTGTTAATGGAAGACTAACGCCTGGAATTGGCGGGGGAATCTGCCAGGTATCCAGTACGGTGTATAACGCAGCGTTACTGACGGGTCTTGATATTATCGAGCGTCGCAACCACTCCCTGCCGGTCAAATATTTGCCAAAAGGACTGGATGCCACCTTTGCCTCTGGAGCCATCAACTTTCGCTTCAAGAATAATACCGGAAAATCCTTGCTCATTCATGCAGAGGTGAAGAACCATCAATTGATGGTGAAATTTTTCGGCACATTCCCGGAGAATGTCAGCTATGCACTTGAATCTCGTACCATTGAAACATTAAGTGTTCCAGTAAAGTATGTGTCGAGTGCGGTACTGCCTGATGGTGCACAGCAGGTGCTGCAAGACGGACAGCCTGGATATATTGTCGAGACGGTAAGAACCAAAAGGCTGGACGGCAAAGTGGTCGAATCCAAAACGATTACACGAGACACGTACAAAGCTCAGAATCGCCTGATTGCCCGCTCCGGTCATAGCAGCCTGCCTGACCCGCAAGGGCCTTCTGTGGTCGAGGACGGGATTAGCGATACGAAGCAACCTTAATTTTTTTCAAAGCAACCGACAACTTACAGATCACGAAAGGGTACAAACAAGGTCCTGCCGTAATTCATGGATAAGCATAAACTGATCACACGAAAACAAAAAGACACACTTCACGTCCCTTTTGAGGATAAGCGAGAAGTGTGTCTCTACATTTTCAAGATAAGTTATTCGAGTTTTACGAAGCTAAGATTAGCTTTACTACCGTAACTTATGGTTTACTGCATAACGGTTTAGTGACCGCCGGTGTATTCGCCTTGCTCTTCGCCTACAACCATCTTCTCTTTTCCCATGAAGAAGGAAGCGACCAACGCGAGTGCAGCCGGAATTACAGCCCAGGCAAATAACTGCACGATGGAAGAAGACAGGGCATGTGTAATGGTATCCAGCACCTGAGGCGGAATCGCCTGTCTGAGTTCTGGTGAGAGCAACGCATGTGGATCGGTCAGATCCACTCCCTGAGGCACGCCACCCGCTGAAGCACCGCCTGCTTCCGCAGCTGAACCAGCGAGAGCATCGTTCATTTTACGCGTAAATACCTGGCTCTGTACGATACCAAAAATCGTAATGCCCATCGTCATGCCGAGGGACCGCAAAAAGTTAAGTGTGGAGCTTGCTGCTCCTCGTCTTTGCGGTTCAAACGCATTCATGGCTGCATTGCTAAGTACGGAGAACGACGCACCGACACCCAGACCAACCATCACCATGTAGATACGTATCGTCCAAAGGGATGAATTCTCATCCAGCGTAGTCAGCAATCCAAGTCCAATGACAAGCAAGGCTAACGTAGGGATCATGATATTGCGATACTTGATTTTGGTCATCAATACCCCTCCCAGGGACGCCGTCACAACGGACCCAAGCATCATGGGCAGCAGCACAAGACCGGAGTTGGTCGCTTTACCACCAAGTACCCCCTGTATAAAGATCGGAATGTACACGGATGCTGTAATGAACGCCGCACCACTGAACATACCAATAACGTTACTGGACCAGTAGACCCGGTTGCGGAACATGCTGAAGGAGATAATTGGTTCTTTGGCTTTTGTTTCTGCAAAAAGGAAGAGCAGCGCTAGTGCTACAAATCCAGCAAACAAGCCAAGAATCTGCCAGGAACCCCAGGCAAATGTTTTGCCGCCCAGTTCCAGACCAAAGATCAGGCACACAACAGCACCAATCAGCGTTACAGCACCCAGCCAGTCGATCTGTTGGGATTGATGCTGATGAGACTCCTTGTAGAAGAACGCAATAAACACAAATGCAATCAAGCCTAGCGGCAGGTTGATATAGAATACCCATTCCCATGTCGCATACTGGGTAATGTAAGCACCGAGCAGAGGTCCAAATACGCTGGACAGGCCAAAGACCGCTCCAAACAATCCACCCAATTTACCACGAGATTCTGGTGCAACGACATCAAACATGATCGTAAAGGCAATCGGCACCAGGGCCCCCGCACCAATACCTTGAATCGCTCTGTACATCGTCAATTCCACAATAGACGTTGCCGTTCCGCACAGCGCTGAGCCAAGCATAAACACAATAATACCAAATACAAAAAACTTCTTCCGTCCATACATATCGGATAGCTTACCGAATATCGGCATCCCTGCCATCTCAGCCACCATGTACGCGGAGGTAACCCAGACGAACTTGTCGAGCCCACCCAGCTTCCCGACAATGTCCCCCATAGCTGTTGCCACGATGGTATTATCCATCGAAGCCATTAGTATGCTGAGCAGTAACCCTGCCAGCACCAATCCAATACTGTTTTTACGTGCAACCATTGTACTCAATCTCTCCATTCACGCTCTATTCATATGACTGCATTAGTATATCCGAAAAGAAGTTTTCGTTAATCAGTCCAAGGACCGATTGCTTTGCAGCAAAACTTCCGATTGCGGATGAATTTGCAGAGATGAACGGTATTCCACTGTACCAATCCGGCAGCCAGGACCGATTTTTATTTTATCGCCACGGACAATCTCGGCCTCCGTATTCTCTAATTCAATGTCATCACCTTCAATAATCAGTGCCTTGAGAATTGATTTATTCCCCGTAAACAAGTCATTCAACCGGCCACTCTTCACCGAGATGATGGAACCACCCATTTCCTTGACCTCGGATGGACCCATGATTTTGAGTGTCATTTGTTCAGCGCTGAGCATCCCCGCTATCGTCAAACGCCCGTTCAGCTTGATATTTTCTGCCTGACAATCCCCTGACAAATGAAGTTCACCGACCACTTTTATATGCTCAGCTTTGGCATGCAGGTCAGATGCCTGGATTCCATCCTCAACATCGTTGCTGGCCTCTCGCTCTTTCAGTGTAAGGGTGCCGGTAATTTTAATATCTGTGGATTCAAGCGATCCGTATATGACCGATGTACCCGTACATTTGAATCGATCACAAGATAGATTGTCGTTAAAGGACGCGTCCCCTACGACCTTGATCTTGCCGTACACGCCACCAGAAGAACTGCCATCACCAACGATGCTGATATCCATTTTTTTGTCCAATGAACGCCCAGGATTGTTATTCATGTCGATCCCATCCCTTTCTCTCCATATCCAAACTTTAAATTCGCTGACTGCTGCCCACCTTGGCATCCTGATCTACCTCAAGTTCACCTGAATACTCAACCAGTCTGATGTTACAGCCGCGACCGATAAAAATGTTACTCCCCCGAACAATGTCAGCTTCGGTATCTTCCAGCACAATCTCATCACCCTCAATTAAGGATGTCTTAAATGAAGGGGTCCCGCCCAGACCAATACTTTTCCAAAATCCATTCTGTTGTTCCTTGCGACGAATATCGATACGCTCTCCGCCAATCTCTTTAGCCGAAGAAGATGTATAGAGCCTGATCTCCACTGTTCCCGCATTCAGTAAACCGCTGATCTTAATATTGCCCCGTACATTCAGGGACTCACATTGGACATCCCCTTCAATATCGATCACACCGCCAATATCAATTCGTTCCCCATCCACTCTTCCACGTACGGTACACTTTCCGTTCACTTCAAGTTCAGGGCTATGGAGATCTCCGTTAATCGTCGTCATGCCATCCACCCGAACACGAGAACTGGTCAGAGGTCCATTCAACGTGCACATGCCGTTAATCGCTGCACTCTCGGAGGTCAAAGCGCCGTGCATCTTCAATGTTCCATTCACTTCCATAGAGGTGCAGTCCAGGTTGCCGTTCACCTTAGCCATGCCATCAATAGATACACGGTGAAAATTCCCGCCTGCCGTTTGACTTATGCCCGCCACATTCAGATCATTCCGCTTATTCCGCTCTTCCATAGATGATCCTCTCCTTATCCCAATTTGAGTTTTAATTCTTCCATAAATGTTCCCATCGGCTGCCTAAGAACCACTTTCACACCATTGTCAAAATAAAACTCCGTTCCTGCTGTTACCAGCATGAATGAAGGAACACCCATCTTACGAATAAGCACGAGTTCGCTGGGTTTGCCTGTAAAACGATAATAATGTTCGGACATCACTTCGATCAGCAACGCACCCTCTTGCCGAGTAATATCTCCGCTCATTAACAGCTTATCAAGGACGTAGAGCATCATAATCTGTTCCAAAGCATACAGCGGTTGTTCCCGACCTGCTTCTTTCAACAGATCCAGCGAGATTTGTGAAACAATGTTTCGCTCTAACAGTTGTTGTGCAGACATCTCCACTTCACCCAACGTAGGTGAGAAGACGTCTGCCAGCTCATCCAGCGATAATCCGTCTTTCATATTGAGAATCTTGTCAATGCGCAGTAAAATCTGTTGTTTGGGAAAAAAGGTCTCTTGTCCGGTGTAGGACGACTTCCGAATGAACCATTCTTCCGGAATGAGATTTTTCCGCTTCCAACGGTATAACTGGCCGTATGAGATTCCTGTCAGGTCCAACAATTCTTTCTTGGAGATCAAATCATCCGTCATATATGGTCCCCCTTTTTATTGAAATGAGTGTAACATAACATTGTTACGTTGTAAACCACATTGAAAAATCGATGATCCGATTACAGACTTCCATTTTAACCACTGGTGTGAAATTCTTTGTTTTCTACTGTAGATCTTGTTATTGCAATGGAGGGGTAATGCGTATAACCTGTTACATATAAACACTTTGGAGGCCTAGGCATCCGATTTCCATCCCATCGTCTCATGTCAGAACACGTGGTTAACGAACTTATGAAAGGGGTTTCTTATACTCATGGCACTTATTAAATGTGATTTTTACTCGGATACACTCGGGCTTAGCACCAGCATGCATGTCATTCTGCCGCAACAAACCCACAATCAGATCGGTATGGAGAATGTGACTGGCAAAGGGTTACACCCAACCCTGTACCTGTTGCACGGTCTGTCTGATGATGATTCCATCTGGCTGCGCCGGACTTCCATTGAACGATATGTAGCTAACCTCGGGATCGCTGTTGTTATGCCACAGGTACATCGTAGCTTCTATACAGATATGGTAGAAGGGGGACGTTATTGGAGCTTTATCAGTGAGGAACTGCCAGCACTCGCTCGCTCTTTCTTCCCATTGTCACCAAAACGTGAGGATAACTTCGTTGCAGGTTTATCCATGGGTGGTTATGGTGCATTCAAGCTGGCCCTTCGCAAACCGGATCAATACGCTGCAGCTGCCAGTTTGTCCGGAGCACTCGATATGTCTGCACATATGGATAGAAACGCATCCTCAGCATTGCAACAGACGGAGTTACAGCGAATTTTCGGACCCGAGGTGGCAGGTACAGAGAACGATCTGATCCATCTGTTAAAAGAAAATCAATCTAGCGAAAGTCCTCGACCTTTGCTCTACCAATGTTGCGGAACGGAAGATTTCCTGTATGAGGATAATCAAACCTTCCGTCAAGCCTGTGAACAGACGAACTTCGAACTGACGTACGAGGAAGGGCCTGGTGAACATGAGTGGGGCTACTGGGATGCCAAGATCCAGGATGTATTGAAATGGTTGCCTTTGCCCAAGCGCGATTAGTGGATCATTGGGAGCTACTGAGGATAAAAAAGGCTGGTACTCCGATGACAGAACAACCTTCCTTCTGTTCGCGGTTGAGTTGAATATATTTAAAATATATCGCTGTAAAACACAAAAAGCAGGCCGCTGAGAACAAAGTTCTCTGGCCTGCTTTTTTTATTGTACTGTCGTATCTGTATGGCAACCTATTGTAACCGTGACATTAACCGCGGTTCGTAATCCATTGCTCGGTAATCTCCAGTACCTTCTCACTACGTCCAATGGCTTCAGCCACTTGACCCGAAGCTGTTCCGCCGTAAACATTACGAGCGTTCACTACCGCTTCCGGTTGAAGCACATCATAGATCCGGTCATCGAACAGTGGTGAGAACTGACGGAATTCATCAATCGTCAGATCCAGCAAATACTTGCTGTTCTGGATGCAGTACAGCACTGTTTTACCAATCACTTCATGCGCCTGACGGAAAGGTAAGCCTTCACCCACGAGGAAGTCGGCAATATCCGTAGCGTTGGAGAAATCCTGGTTGACCGCTTGACGCATCCGATCCTTGTTCACTGTCATTGTTGCGATCATTGGAGCGAACAGTTGCAATGCACCTTCCAGCGTCGCTACAGTATCAAACATGCCTTCTTTGTCTTCCTGCATGTCTTTGTTGTATGCCAGTGGAAGAGATTTTAATACTGTCAGCAAACCAATCAGGTTGCCGTACACACGTCCTGTTTTACCACGCACGAGTTCAGGAACGTCCGGGTTTTTCTTCTGAGGCATAATGCTGCTGCCTGTGCAGAACGCATCGTCCAGTTCAACGAACCCAAACTCTGTGCTGCTCCACAGTACCAACTCTTCACTCAGACGGGACAAGTGAGTCATGATGAGCGAAGCTGCCGCCAGGAACTCAACGATGAAGTCACGGTCGCTTACTGCGTCCAGACTGTTCTCGTACACTCCGTCGAAGCCCAGTTGTTCCGCCACAAAATGGCGATCAATCGGGAATGTTGTACCCGCGAGCGCACCTGCGCCCAGTGGCAGGATGTTAATGCGTTTGTAGCTGTCCATCAGACGCTCCGCATCCCGTTGGAACATGGATACATACGCCATCAGGTGATGGGCGAACAGAATCGGCTGTGCCCGTTGAAGATGCGTATAACCTGGTACGATAGTATCGAGGTTATCTTTTGCTTGTCCAATCAGTGCTTCCTGCAAGGAGTGCAGCATGCCAACAAATCCAACGACGCGCTCACGCAGGTACAAGTGCATATCCGTTGCAACCTGGTCGTTCCGGCTACGGCCTGTATGTAGTTTACCGCCTACAGGGCCAATCGTTTCGATCAGGTTTTTCTCAATATTCATGTGGATGTCTTCGTCCGATACGGAGAATTCCACTTCACCTGCACGGATTTTGTGCAAAACGGTGATCAGACCTTCTTTGATCGTCTCTACATCTTCCGCCGGAAGAATACCGCATTTGCCCAGCATCGTCACATGGGCCAGACTGCCCTGGATATCTTCCTCAGCCAAAGCTTTGTCAAAATTGATCGATGCCGTATATTCCTCAACCAAATGATTGGTTTGTTTTGTAAAACGTCCTCCCCACAGCTTGCTCACAGTGAGTACTCCCCTTTCGCTCATGGACAAAGCCGCTCCTGCCAGATGTGCAAGAACGGCCTGCCTTGTCATTTATATTGGTGTAGCTTTATTGTGCAGGTTGAAATTAGTTTTTGTTTTGCTCCACGCCGGAGTTTACTTTCAGACGCAGTGCATTCAGGCGGATAAAGCCTGTTGCATCGCCTTGATCGTAGGCTTGCGTTGGATCAGCTTCCATCGTTGCGATGTCCGGATTGTAGAGGCTGACAGGACTTTTCACACCAGCGCCGATGATATTTCCTTTGTAAAGTTTTACACGAACCGTACCTGTAACGTTCTTCTGGCTTTCAGTCACCAGCGCTTGCAGCGCCAGACGTTCCGGTGCGAACCAGAAACCGTTGTAAACGAGTGTGCTGTAACGTGTGATCAGGCTATCACGCAGGTTCATCACTTCACGATCCATCGTGATGGATTCCATTTTGCGATGTGCGGTGAACAAGATTGTTCCACCTGGTGTCTCGTACACGCCACGGCTCTTCATACCAACAAAACGGTTCTCAACCATATCTACACGGCCAATCCCATGTTTACCACCCAGCTCGTTCAGTTGCTCCATCACTTGCAGCGGGCTCAAGCGCTCACCGTTCAGTGCAACACAGTCACCTTGTTCGAATTCCAGTTCAACATATTCCGCTTGATCTGGTGCATCTTCAGGTGCACTGCTCAGCAGGAACATGTCTTTGTTTTCGTCCGCACTTGGATCGAACCATGGATCTTCGAGCACACCGCTCTCATAGCTGATATGCAGCAAGTTACGGTCTGTGGAGTATGGTTTAGCCGCAGATGCGGTTACCGGAATACCATGTTTTTCAGCGTAAGCAATCATCTCGGCACGTCCCGGGAATTGGTTACGGAATTCTTCCAGACGCCAAGGTGCAATTACGTTAATGTCTGGTGTCAGCGCAGCCGCGTTCAGCTCAAAACGAACTTGGTCATTTCCTTTACCTGTAGCGCCGTGAGCGATGGCTGTAGCACCTTCTGCACGAGCGATATCGACCATGCGTTTAGCGATCAGTGGACGAGCGATACTTGTACCGAGCAGGTATTGTCCTTCATAAAGGGCACCCGCCTGGAACATCGGATAGATGAAATCTTTCGCGAACTCATCGCGCAGATCGTCAATGTATACTTTGGAAGCGCCTGTTGCCAGTGCTTTTTCCTCCAAGCCATCCAGTTCATCCTTTTGTCCAATATCCGCTGTGAACGCGATAATCTCTGCATCATACGTTTCTTTCAACCATTTCAAAATTACAGATGTGTCCAACCCGCCTGAATACGCGAGTACAATTTTTTCCTTAGCCATGTTCGATGGTCCTCCCCAAGATCAGTTAAGTTAAACAGAGCCTTCATACACTGAATCCTAAGAGCCAGAAAACCCTTCCGATCACTGTTATCCCCAGATTTTTTCATCCTTTATGATAAAGGGTAAAATCCGGGGATAGCCTATGCTTCCGATGCAGCTTTCTTTCAGAAAGCTTTCAGGTGCACGCTTCGCTTCTTCAGACTTTTTCTGTCTCTCCGTGTTTGTGTATGCTTCTTGTTTAATTAACTTTTTAAAGTACATTATAGATGAATATATCATCGCGAAATCTGCGCCTAAAATCAACCCATTCAATGAAATAGCAGCTATTCGCTCATTAATGCAGCCATTAAGGCTTTCTGTGCATGCAAGCGATTCTCCGCCTGATCAAAGATCAGGGAGTTCGGTCCGTCAATTACACCGGCACTCACTTCTTCGCCGCGGTGTGCTGGCAGACAATGCAAGAACATGTAGTCCGGCTTCGCGCCTTTCATCAGTTCCTCGTCCACTTGATATGCCGCAAATGCCTGCTCACGAATCTTCTGCTCTTCTTCAAAGCCCATGCTAGCCCATACATCCGTGTACACGATATCTGCATCTTTCGCAGCTTCCTGTGCACTGTAGGTTACAGTCACTTCAGAACCGCTCTCCTGTGCGATAATGCGTGCCTGCTCCACAACTGCACTATCCGGCTCATAGCCTTCTGGCGTTGCTACAGCAACATGCATTCCCATCTTCGCTGCACCGAGCATCAGGGAGTGCGCCATGTTGTTGCCATCTCCGATGTAGGCCATTTTCAGACCTGCCAGCTTGCCTTTGTGCTCCAGCACCGTTTGGAAGTCTGCCAGTACCTGACAAGGATGCGCCGCATCGCTCAGGCCATTAATGACTGGAACATCCGCATGCTCTGCCAGTTCAGTTACATTATGGTGTCCAAAGGTACGAATCATGATGCCGTCCAGGTAGCGGGACAATACTTTGGCTGTATCATGTGTTGTTTCCCCGCGACCCAGCTGGATATCATTTTTGCTCAGGAAGAGTGCGTGTCCGCCCAATTGGAACATACCCACTTCAAAGGATACACGCGTACGTGTGGATGATTTTTCAAAAATAAGTCCGATCGTTTTACCTTTCAACGGTTGAAAAGGTACACCGCTTTTTTGCTTCCCTTTAATCTCAATCGCGAGATCAAGCAGATAACGAATCTCCTCGGCCGTGTAGTCCGTGAACTCGATAAAATCCCGGCCTCTCAGATCAATCTTCTGAATCTTTTCCGTTTGTTGTGCTGTCATGTATAATGTCCTCCTTATTTCCGGTTCCCTGCACCCGCATGGGCAGAAGTGATAGCAACGTTAACACTTTGTCTGGATGCTTCTCGAGTTTATCCATTCCCGCCTTCTGCAATTTCACCACGCGGCTACAGGGATTCATCATCTCATTCTGCTTCGAGGCCTGTAATGGCCCCGAGACAGAAAGGTTCTCATTTTTATATTAGGCTTTCGCCGCTACATGCTCTTCGATCAATGTGCCTACCAGCGATACGGCCTCGTCGATCTCATCTTTGCTCACATACAGGTTCGGAAGCAAACGAATCACATTCGGTCCTGCAGAGACGAACAAGATACCGCGTTTTTGCCCAGCAAGCACAATATCACCTACCGGCTCAGCACATTCGATACCGACCAACAATCCCAAGCCACGAACTTCCTTCACAAAGGAATTGCCCGCCAAACGTTTCCGCAGGGAGCTCATCAGGTATTCACCCATCTCCGCTGCGCGCTCTGGCAAACGATCTTCCAGCATCGTTTCGATTGTTGCAATCACAACGGATGAAGCAAGTGGTGTTCCACCAAATGTTGTCGCATGGCTACCTGGTGTGAACGCATCCCGCAGGAAACCTTTACCCAACATCGCACCTACAGGGAAACCACTACCGATACCTTTGGCAACGGTGAACACGTCTGGCTCAATGCCATAATGTTCGTGCGCGAACAGTTTACCCGTACGTCCCATTCCTGTTTGTACTTCATCAACAATCAGAAGCAACCCATGCTCGTCACACAATTTCCGTACATGTTTGACGAATTCCGGTTCGACCGGATATACACCACCCTCAGCTTGAACCATTTCCAGCATAATAGCTGCTGTGTTGGGTCCAATTGCCCCTTCAAGGGCAGGGATATCATGCAAAGGTACAGTTACAAATCCGGCTGGCAATGGCAAAAATCCTTCTTTTACCTTATCCTGTCCGGTGGCTGTCAGTGTAGCGAGTGTCCGTCCATGGAAGGACTGGGCAAAGGTGATCACTTCATACCGATCTGTACCCTTCACCTTCTGGTGATAACGACGGGCTACTTTAATAGCCGCTTCGTTCGCTTCGGCACCACTGTTACAGAAGAACACTGCGTCAGCGCATGTATTGGCTGTCAGCAATGCTGCTGCCTTCTCCTGGCCTGGAATCTGGAACAGATTGGATACATGCCACAGCTCATCAATCTGAGCTTTCAGCTTGGCTCCAACTTTCTCCGGTGCATGGCCCAGGCTAGTTACAGCGAGGCCGCACATGAAATCAAGATAACGGTTGCCCTGATCATCCCACAACCAGCTACCTTTACCTTTGACCAGACTGATTGGATAACGCGCATACGTTTGGAAAAGCGAGCTTTCCGTCTGTGCTGCTGCACCTGTTGCTGTTGCGCCTGCTACCGCTGTGCCAGAACCTGGCTGTTCGTTGCCTTTTGCCATGACCATATCACTCCTATTGGTTGGTGCAACGGCAATCATATAAGAGTCCTGATTTACACTAGACCACTCCGATTGCAGAACCATTTTTTGAACGTTTGCATACTCCACTTCGATGACAGAACAACCTTCTGATCGCTGTTATCCCTGGATTTTTTTTATTCCCCTTCAATGGGGAAAATCCTGTGATAAAGGCGCACGCTCCGCTTCTTCAGGTTATTTCTGTCCTCTCCGTTATGCATTTTTATTCTTCAGATTGGTTCTGCACCCTACGTTATTATGTGTGTAAAATTAGATTTCTTATATAAAAAAAAGCCGTGCACATATTTTTTTATTTAATATAAGACTATTAAAACCCTAGCGCACTGAGAAACTTATTGCATACGGATGATTTTTGTTCCGATGATTTCTCCGCCGAGCACGCGGCTCAGGATTTGGGGTTCGCTGCCGTCTACGATGACGACCTCACGTACTTGGCCATGGATACAAGCGATAGCTGCACGTACTTTGGGAATCATGCCGCCATAGATTTCTCCGGTCTGGATCATGTCCTCAATCTCTTGTACAGATACAGATGGCAGTACTTTTTTCTCGCCGCCTACGTTCTTCATGATGCCTGGAACGTCGGTCACGACAATCATCCGGCTTACGCCGAGATGAGACGCCACTGCACCTGCAGCTGTATCTGCGTTAATGTTGTAGCGTTGTCCAGTTGCATCTACACCAACTGGTGCGATAACTGGCATGTAACCCATGTTCACTATACCTTGGATAATCTCTGCATTCACACCAGTGACATCGCCTACCCAACCGATCTCTGCGTGGTTTGTAACAATTTTAGCCTGGATCAGACCCCCGTCCACGCCAGACAAGCCTAGTGCACGACCACCAACACGTTGAATCAAACGCACGATCTGTTTGTTGATACTTCCAGCGAGCACCATCTCCACTACGTCCAGCACAGGTTCAGTCGTTTTGCGTAGACCATTAACGAATTCGGTTTCGATGCCAAGCTTCGCCAGGTTATCTGAGATTGCAGGACCTCCACCATGTACGATGACTGGCTGTGTGCCCTGAGACTGCAAATCACGCAGATCCGCAAAGAAAGACTCAGGCAATGCCGCCAGTGTGCTGCCTCCACATTTCATGACAAACATCTGTTTCTCTGTGCTCGCTTCCGTTGCGGTACTCTTGTTTGGCATTGTTGAATTCATGAGACAAGCTCCTCTCGTTCAAATATTCTAAAAGGCTTAACACTTAATTGATGCGATATTCGGTAGCTGACCGTTCCGAATCCGGATCGTTCTTTTGATCGCTGTTGTCTCCAGGTTTTTTTGATTCCCTTTTTAAAGGGAAACCCGGAGACAAAGGCGAACGCTTCGCTTCTTCAGAATCGATTCCGTCTTCTCCACTGCCTTCGCCAGTTATCTCAAAAACCAAATAAAGTTCAATCCTTATAGATTTTCTATATATTTACGAAACAGCTTCTCATAGGGAAGCTGTTAGCTTCAATAGAATAAATGCTAATTCTTATTAAGTGCGGTATGCTGCGTTAATTCGGACGTAGTCATACGTCAGGTCACAGCCCCAGGCTGTAGCCGTTCCTTCGCCGTGGTGCAGATCTACCACAATGCGAACTGTATCGGTCTGCAAATAAGCCAATGCCAATTCTTCGTCAAACACGACTGGGCGGGACTGCGCAAGTACCGAGATATCTCCCAAACGGATATCTACGGTATCCGGGTTCACCGGTTGTCCTGCACGCCCTACGGCTGCAATAATCCGTCCCCAGTTGGCATCAGCGCCAAACATAGCGGATTTCACCAGACTGGACCCGATGACAGTTTTGGCAATTGCCTGTGCGGATTCATCACTTACTGCACCTGTAACTTCTACCTCAACCAGTTTGGTTGCTCCTTCACCATCGCGAGCAATGGCTTTGGCCAGCACTTGGCATACATAGGTGAAGCCTGCTGCAAAAGCGTCCCAATCCGGGTGCTCTGTGGTCAGCTCTTCATTGCCTGCATATCCGCTGGACATAGCTACCAGCATGTCGTTTGTACTCGTATCTCCATCTACGGTAATCATGTTAAATGTATGATTGGTTGCCTGGCGCAGCAGGCGCTGCAACGCTTCTGCACCAATGACCGCGTCAGAAGTCATGAAAGCGAGCATCGTCGCCATATTCGGATGAATCATACCCGAGCCTTTGGCGGCTCCCGCAATCGTAACCGTCTTACCGTTAACCAGAACGGAGACGCAAGCTTCCTTTTTCACCAAATCCGTTGTCAGAATCGCTTGTGAAAATTGTTCCGCCTCATTCGACTCCTTGCCCATATGCGCTGGAAGTCCAGTGATGCCTGAATGTACAGCATCCATCTTGAGCAATTCCCCAATGACACCTGTGGATGCCACAGCCACATCCTCTTCTGCCACACCCAGCTCCCGCGCAGCGGCCGAACGCATCGCATAAGCATCTTCTTCACCTTGTTGCCCTGTACATGCATTGGCATTACCACTGTTAACGATAACAGCTTGAAGGCGTCCGTTGCTCAAGCTTTCGCGCGTTACTTTGAGTGGTGCGGCCTGAAATACGTTCGTTGTGTATACAGCAGCAGCTGTAGCAGGTACATCACATCGGATCGCTCCGATGTCATTACGAGATGTCTTTTTCAATCCGCAGTGAAGTCCACCAGCAGTGAATCCCCCAGGGGTTACAATTGTTCCGTTCTCAACCACGGTAAAAGTCTGTTGCTCCACATTCGTTCCCATATCATATCCCCCGTATGCGTTCAGCTATATGCCGATGATCCGCCTGCTTAACCTGATCCGTTCTCCCTAGAAGACTCTGAGAGAGCACTTTTACACCGAATGTTCCAGTGCTCCTCTTGAATTCCAATCCCTTATGGGTATACTGGTGTCATGTTCAGCCCGAGGTTCTCCTCCCATCCCATCATCAGGTTCATATTTTGAATCGCTTGCCCGGATGCACCCTTCACCAGGTTGTCGATGACCGAAATAATCGTCAAACGCCCTGTGCGAGGATCCACCGCAAATCCGATATCACAATAGTTGGATCCGTACACTTCTTTGGTAGATGGCCAGATGCCCGGTTCACGTACACGTACAAAAGGTCTGTTCTCATAATATTTACGGTACAAATCTACGATCTCCCGGTCGCTGTGTTCCCCAACGAGTTTTGCATACATCGTACTCATGATTCCACGTGTCATTGGCACCAGTTGTGTTGTAAAGGTAACCGTAACAGGCGTTCCTGTTATATCACCAAGCACTTGTTCAATCTCGGGAATATGTTGGTGTTTGTTCAGTTTATAGGCTTTGAAATTTTCATTCATCTCTGCATAATGGTTGGTCAGACTTGTTCCGCGTCCTGCACCGGATACGCCTGATTTAGCATCAATTATAATTGTAGAAGGATCAATCCAGCCTGCCTCTACTGCAGGGATCAGTCCAAGAAGTGTAGCTGTTGGATAACAGCCTGGGTTGGATATAAAATTCTGTCCCTTCACTTCTTCGCCATACACCTCAGCCATGCCGTATACCGCTTGTTCCAGCAAATCAGCTGAAGGCGCCGGATGTTTGTACCACTCTTCGTACACCGTTCCATCCTTGAGTCTGAAATCGCCAGACAGGTCAATCACCTTAAGGCCTGCTGCCAGCAGGCTTGGTACGAGCTTTGCACTTACGCCGGACGGGGTCGCTGTGAATACCAGATCCGCACGACTCGCAATCTCAGCCGGATCTACACCGTCGAGTGGCCTGTGAATCACGTCCGTCAAATGCGGAAATCCATCTGCGATGGACTCACCACTGCTCGATGATGAGATCACCGATGTGATTTCAACCTGCGGATGGTTCTGGAAAAAACGAATCAGTTCCACCCCGCCGTAGCCGGTGGAACCGACGATTGCTACTTTTAATTTGTTATTCACTCTCGCTCCCCCAATCTCGATGTATGCGCTACTTGTGCTATGCCCTTGCATGAATGTGGCCCGAACACAGCAATTCCGTCGCTTATATGCATATTTGTGTATTATTATACGACTCTGGTTATATAAATACAACACTCTATCAGCAATTTCACATGGATTTCCATCCAATCCGAACATATCTTTTTTTAACATCCGGGACGAATAGGTATACTTCTGTTAAAATACGTATTAGTAGGAAACATTACAATCAGGGTCTCATTCATAACTAACCTGCTAATCAAGGACATATGAATAGATTCATGATGGTCATTATGAGACGTGGGGGACTATAGTGCATATTGAATCCATTTTACTTATTGTACTCCTTGGCCTGAATATTATTTTTGCCGCAGCAGTTGTTTTCTTCGAACGGAAGGATGCCAGCGCTTCCTGGGCTTGGCTGCTCGTCTTGAACTTTATTCCGGTGTTTGGGTTTGTACTTTATCTTTTAACCGGTCAGAATCTGACCCGATACCGGCTTTTCCAGTGGAAAGAACGTAAGAAGCTCGGGCTAGAGGAACGTATTGAAGCCCAGCTCACGCAGTTGCACGATAACCGCACCCCTTTCCGCAACCAAGCAACCGAGAGTAGCCAGGACATGATCTATATGAACCTGAAGCAGAACGGCGCTCTGTTGACAGAGGATAATGCGGTTGAGATCATTACGGACGGAACAGACAAGTTCCAACGGCTCTTGGATGACATCGAAGCGGCCAAGGATCACGTGCACGTACAATACTACATTTATAGAGGCGACCGTCTGGGCAAAAGAATTCGGGATGCACTTATCCGCAAAGCGCGGGAAGGTATCAAAGTCCGTTTACTGTATGACGCGCTCGGATCGCGGCGGGTATCAAAACGCTTTTTCAAAGAATTGCGCGAGGCAGGCGGTTTGGTTGAAGTCTTTTTCCCCTCCAAATTCAGTCTGATCAACTTGCGTATGAACTACCGGAACCACCGGAAGATTGTCATCATCGATGGTAACCTGGGATACACGGGTGGGTTTAATGTGGGAGATGAGTATCTCGGCTTGAACTCGAAATTCGGTTACTGGCGTGACACACATCTGCGTATTCAGGGGAATGCCGTTCATGCGCTGCAGACCCGTTTCCTCCTGGATTGGAACGAAGCGTCCAAGCAACACGACACACCTTACGTTCCGGCGCATTTCCCTCATATCGAGGGTACAGGAAAGATTGCCATGCAGATTGTCTCTAGTGGACCGGATGCAGAGACCGAGCATATCAAGAACAGTTATCTCAAGATGATTAATGGTGCCAAACATTCGATTCTGATTCAAACACCTTATTTTATCCCGGATGCCAGTGTATTCGAAGCTATTCGTCTCGCGTGTCTGTCCGGCATAGATGTTCGCATCATGATTCCAAATAAACCCGACCATGCCTTTGTATATTGGGCTACGTTATCTTATATTGGTGAGTTGTTAAAAGTTGGCGCCAAAGTATTTATATATGATAATGGCTTCATACATGCCAAAACACTTATCATTGACAGTTTGGTTGCATCCGTGGGAACCGCCAATATTGACTACCGCAGTTTCCGCTTGAACTTTGAGGTTAATGCCTTTATGTACGATGAGACGATTGCGACAGCACTTGTACAAACCTTTGAGCACGACTTGCACGTATCCCGTGAGATGACACTCGATGAATACCAAAAACGCAGTCTGATTATCCGCTTCAAAGAAGCCATTTCCCGTCTGTTATCTCCGATTCTGTAGCATCAATATTTATAGTAGAAAGCAGGCACATCCTCTACCTCTATTTCGGTGAAGGATATGCCTGCTTTTTTTGATTTCTTTTTGAAAAGGGAAAAATCCGAGGATAACATATGCTTCCGAAGTAGCTTTCTTTCAGAAAGCTTTTAGGCGAACGCTTTGCTTCTTCAGGCTATTTCTGTCCTCTCCGTTATTGGATGTTTAGTTGAAATTATATTAATAGTAAAAAAACAGGCACATTCTCTCCCGTCATTTCGGAGAAGGATGTGCCTGTTTTTTTCTTGTCTTGAACTTTCAAACTTATGAGCCTACACGGCTCATTCGCTATTTTTCACACCGTTCACACATGTTCTCCCCGCTTAAAACCTTCGCCGAGCACTTCGTGCGCGTTACTGATAATGACAAAAGCTCCCGGGTCCACAGACCGGATTAACGCTTTGAGTCTTGGTACCTCATTTTGCCCAACCACGACCATCAGTACTGTTCGTTGATCGTCAGTGTAACCGCCTTTGGCCTCGAGCTTTGTTAATCCGCGATCCAGATCATCCAGAATCACTTTGCTAATTGCTTCTGTTTGGTTGGAGATAATATACGCCACCTTGGAGAAGCCCAGTCCCATCTCAACCGCATCGATCACTTTACCGGTAACATACAACCCAATCAGCGCGTAGAGAGACTGCTCCAACGATAATACAAATGCAGCCATAATAATAACGGTGGCATCCATAATCACAACACAGAGAGAGTAACTCAGCCCACTGTATTTCTGTACGATTCTGGCAAGAATACTCATGCCACCTGTCGATCCTCTACCGCGGTATACAATTCCAATCCCTAAACCAACGCCAATCCCACCATACAGTGAACCAAGTAGCGGATTCGTTGTTGGGATAGCCCAATCCTTTGTGAGATAGACTAAGAGCGGCAGGACTATACTGCCCAGGACTGAACGAATACCATACTGCTTACCAATAAGCAGAAAACCTGCAATCAGGAGTGGTATATTAATTGCCCACTGAGTATAAGCCGGCTCCCAATTGAGCCATTCCTTGCCGAGGATCGATAACCCGGACACCCCGCCTGAAGCGATCTGATTCGGTAATAGGAATAAATTAAAGGCCACTGCAATTAAAAACGAGCCTAGAATGATAGACACCGTATCCACCACGTTCCTCCATGGACCATTAAGGGGAATAAGGCTGGTTAACCTCTTTTTGCGGTTATTATGAAATTGTGATCGTTGTTGCATGTTCTCGTGCTCTCCTTTGTTGTGACTGATCAATTGTTCGCTCATTTTTTCTATATCCTATAAAATTATTCAAAAAAAAGCTCCCATATACACCAGCATACGCCTACACGTATGGGTCCATACAGGAACTTATATTAATCGGTTTCTACTTTAATCTGGCTACGCAAATAACCATCGATGAATGCATCGAGGTCGCCGTCCATTACTGCACCTGTATTCCCAGTCTCTACGCTTGTACGGTGATCCTTTACCATACTATAGGGATGGAACACATAGGAGCGAATCTGGCTACCCCATGAAATATCCGACTGATCCCCTCGGATTTCATCCAGCTGTTGTTTTTGCTCTTCAATTTTACGCTCATACAATTTCGAACGGAGCATCGTCATCGCTCGCTCACGGTTCTTGATCTGTGAACGTTCATTCTGACACGTTACAACTACACCTGTTGGTAGGTGAGTAATCCGTACGGCAGAGTCGGTGGTATTGATGTGCTGTCCACCCGCGCCACTCGCCCGGTACGTATCGATCTTGAGGTCCTCTGTACGGATGTCCAGTTCAATCGTATCATCAATCTCCGGTACCACATCACAGGATACGAATGACGTATGTCTACGGCCCGATGAGTCAAAAGGAGAGATCCGCACCAGTCGGTGTACACCCTTCTCGGCTTTCAGATAACCATAAGCGTTATGTCCCTTGATCGACAACGTAACACTCTTGATCCCAGCCTCATCACCTGGCAGATAATCCAGTACCTCAACCTTGAAGCCACGCTTCTCGGACCAACGTGTGTACATCCGGAGTAGCATCTGTCCCCAATCTTGGGACTCGGTGCCACCCGCACCCGGGTGAAGCTCCAGAATCGCATTCATCTTGTCATATGGTTGATTCAGCAGAAGCTGAAGTTCGAACTCTGCGACTTTGTTCACGATCGCTGTAATACTGTTACCAATCTCGGTAGCGAGGTCTTCGTCGCCTTCTTCGTCCGCCAGTTCGATCATCATCACTGCATCATCATAGTCCTGTTGGAGTTTGGTGTATTGATCCACAGATCCCTTCACCGCATTTAGCTCAGCGATTACGGATTGCGCCTTGTCACTATCATCCCAGAAATCCGGGGCAGACATCTTCACTTCGAAGTTGCCGATCATCTCTTGCTTCAGATCTAAGTCAAAGAGACCCCCTAAGGTTTGTTAGTTTCTTACCTATTTCACGCAGGTCATGCTTCACGTTTGGATCGATCATGTGCAATTCCTCTTTTCATTAAGATAAGCTCCCCGCATCCAGGGTATTCCTCCAGATCAAGTATGCGATGCGTCACCCTGGTGTTGAGACAACTGTTGTATCAGTATATCTCTTCTCCATGATCATGGTCATATTATTATAACTATGCACCATTAACCGGTTTTGCATCCTTCACTTCATCCTATGGAATACCCGGCTGCAAGGAGCCGTTCATGTCATTCGTGTATAGAAAAAACCTTCAACTACTCTTGACCGTGGCAGTGTTTGAACTTCTTGCCACTACCGCATGGGCATGGATCGTTACGTCCGATTTGGTCAGAAACCTTCACTGGACGTTTCTCAGCAGGTTCACCGCTTGTCGAGATCTGACTTTCCTCAACAACCGCTTGACGCTCCTGATTGCTCTCGATCTGTGCTCTCATCACATAAGTCGCTACTTCTTCCTGGATCGAAGCAATCATCTGATGGAACATCTCGAAGCCTTCGAACTGGTACTCACGCAGTGGATCTGTACCGCCGTATGCGCGAAGGTGGATACCTTGACGCAATTGATCCATTGCATCAATATGATCCATCCACTTGCTGTCTACTGCACGAAGCACAACCACTTTCTCGAACTCACGAACCATATCTTCGCCAATTCGCTCTTCACGTGCATTGTACTTGTTCTGAACTTTCGTAAACAGGTACTCGATAATCTCTTCTGCTTCCTTGCCCCACAGATCATCTTTTGTTACCGAACCATCATCCAGCAATTTGCTGTTCATGTAATCGGCAACTTCCTGCAACTCCCAGTTTTCCGGAATATCGTCACCACAGTGTGCTTCAACGATACGTTCAATGGAAGGTTTGATCATATCCATAACGATTTGTTTAATATTTTCGGACTCCAGTACCTCGCGGCGCTGTTTATATATAATTTCACGTTGTTGGTTCATAACATCATCATATTGGAGAACGACTTTACGCACGTCAAAGTTGTTACCTTCAACACGCTTCTGCGCCGATTCTACTGCACGGGTAATCATCCGACTCTCGATCGGTTGGTCTTCTTCAAAACCAAGGCGCTCCATCATGTTCAATACATTGTCTGCACCGAAACGTCTCATCAATTCATCACCCAGTGACAGGTAGAATTGTGTTGAACCCGGGTCACCTTGACGTCCTGCACGACCACGCAGCTGATTATCAATCCGGCGTGATTCGTGACGCTCTGTACCGATAATATGAAGGCCGCCTACTTCAGCTACACCTTCACCCAAGATAATATCCGTACCCCGTCCAGCCATGTTGGTTGCAATCGTTACTGCACCCGCTTGACCAGCTCCTGAGATGATCTCTGCTTCTTCCGCATGGTACTTGGCGTTCAGTACCTGGTGTTTTACACCACGACGCTTAAGCATGTCAGACAGGCGTTCAGAGTTCTCGATGGATACTGTACCTACCAGAACCGGTTGATTCTTGCTGTGGCGTTCCACAATCTCTTCCACAACCGCTTTGAACTTGCCATCAATGCTCTTATACACGACATCTGCCATGTCATCCCGTTTGTTCGGACGGTTAGTTGGAATCTGCAGTACTTCGAGACCGTAGATTTTTTTGAACTCTTCTTCCTCGGTTTTCGCCGTACCCGTCATACCCGCAAGTTTACGGTACATCCGGAAATAGTTCTGGAAGGTAATCGTAGCAAGGGTCATGCTCTCGTTTTGTACTTCAATGCCTTCTTTGGCTTCAATCGCCTGGTGCAATCCATCACTATAACGACGTCCAGACATCAGACGACCTGTGAATTCATCAACGATCATAACCTCTTCATCACTGACCACATAATCCACGTCACGACGCATGATTACATTGGCTTTCAAGCCCTGTACAATGTGATGGTTGAGAGTAACGTTGGCATGATCATACAAGTTCTCGATACCAAATGCTTTCTCCGCTTTGGCCACGCCGGCCTCAGTCAACGCTACGGATTTCACCTTAATGTCTACCGTAAAGTCTTCTTCCGGCACCAAACGTTTCACAAAACGATCTGCTGCATAGTACATATCCGTCGACTTCTGAGCTTGTCCAGAGATAATGAGTGGCGTACGCGCCTCATCGACCAGGATGGAGTCTACTTCATCAATGATACAGAAGAACAATGGACGTTGTACCATTTGCTCTTTGTAAAGAACCATGTTGTCACGCAGATAGTCAAAACCAAACTCGTTGTTCGTTCCGTACGTAATATCACATGCATACGCATGTTGTTTCAAAGCATGGTCCATACCGCTCAGGTTAACCCCTACCGTCATGCCCATGAATTCATAGATTTGTCCCATTTCCTGGCTATCCCGCTGTGCCAAATAGTCATTGACCGTGACCACGTGTACACCTTTGGACATCAATGCGTTCAGATATACCGGAAGTGTTCCTACCAGCGTTTTACCTTCACCCGTTTTCATCTCGGAAATACGGCCTTCATGCAGAGCGATACCGCCCAGCATCTGTACATCGTAGTGACGTTTGCCCAGTACACGGCGTGATGCCTCACGTACGGTTGCAAATGCCTCTGGAAGAAGCTCATCTGTTGTTTCTCCCTTTTCAATACGAGCACGGTATTCGTCCGTTTTACCTTTCAGTTGTTCATCAGACAACGCCTGAAATTGTGGTTCCAGTTTATTGATCACATCGACCGTCTTCATCAGACGTTTAACATCACGTTCATTCATGTCGCCGAAGATCTTTTTGACAAGTCCTAGCATGGTATACCCCTTTCGTGCAAAACAGAATAGACCCCCTGTTGCCGCCACGCGACACCATCGGATGGATGTAATGCATCCACTTGCCCGGGGGTGACAAACAATATAAAAAGTAATATGGATGAATCAACTCCAGGCTTGCCAAGGGTTCCTCATGAAGCTGATTCGGTATTCAAACGGATTCGGTTATTAAAAACTAGCCGAAGCCCGAGCCTTGCGAATCATGTTCATGGTGCTGTGCCTGTCATTGATTATGATTAGCGATCATTCGTTGACAATTCCTCATCAGGACAATGATTCTCTTTGCATAAATTGTAACAGTTTGTAAGGGCCGCCGCAACACGCCACGGCACACTTCTTTGAACTTCTGAGACATATCAAATGGAGTTTAAGTGCAAAAAATCATAGTCGTTAGCAGAAGCGTTCAATTGTCATGTTTCATTTTGCAAGGTAGACAGCCCTGTCAACGAATTTTGATGGTAAATTTGGATGATAATCTCAATATCCAGTTCTCGAATGTAGGTGTACGAATATTTTCGTAACCATCGGAATCTGGTGATAAACTTGTACCAATTATGATTATTCTTATTATCTATTAGACGCAGCAGCATAGGGAATAGTTTCACCATTTTATTTCCAAAGGTCATTTCCCAGCTTCTCTAAGCACAAAAGAGCCCCATCCCCTAAGGGATGGAAGCTCTTGTTAAGTCTAATCCAGGAAACTACAGTCCCTGTCTTCATTATTATTAGATATTCATACGCATGTCCGTTCCGATGATCCTGTACGTTAAGATTAACCTTGTTCGATCAATCCGTACTTACCATCGTTCCGTTTGTAAACTACGCTAACTTCTTCACTGTCAATGTTGGAGAATACGAAGAAATTGTGACCAACCATGTTCATTTGGAGGATGGCCTCTTCCACGTCCATTGGTTTCAACATAAAGCGTTTCGTCCGTACAACTTCCAGATCATCGTCATCCGTGTCCGCATCCAGTTCAGCTGTAGCTACAGTACCTGTTGGATCTTCAACGAAGAGTGTTTTCAGGCTACCTTCCTGGCGGAACTTACGGTTAATTTTTGTTTTGTGTTTGCGGATCTGACGTTCCAGCTTGTCCACCACGGAGTCAATGGATGCATACATATCATCGCTCTCATCCTCAGCGCGGAGCACAATGCCTTTCAATGGGATCGTCACCTCTACCGTATGCAAACCTCTCGTCGTGCTCAATGTAACAGCACCGTCAGAGTTAAGGGGTGCATCGAAATACTTCTCGAGTCTACTCAACTTTTTGTCGACATAATCCTTCAAAGCATCAGTAACCTCGATTTGTTGACCTCGAATACTTAAATTCATAGGGCACTCCTCCTTTTTCCTTTGCCACTTCATTATAACACGAATGTAAGCGCCATGTAAAAACTCCCTGTGACCGAATAATGACATCTGTTCAAGCCACATCTGCCAACATAGGCATAACGCCATATTTCGCGATATTTCATCATATTCAGCCATAATCGAATATTTACTTGGTATGAGTTATTAGGCGCTTGATGATGTATTTAACCGTTTTTGGGCCAGCTCAATCTAATATGTAAAATGAACTTCAATCTATCTCTTTAATCAACAGATTCATAGGAATAATGTACCTCGGATGCTCCTCAAATCTCGAATCTATTGAAACAAAAAAAGACCCCGGAAAGTACCGGAGTCTGATGCTAGCGATAATTCAATTTGGTAACCATCTAACCATATATGTAGGTCGGATTGTCCGGATGATTATAATTTGATTACGTTAGCTGCTTGCGGTCCACGCGCGCCTTCGACGATGTCGAATTCTACGGATTGACCTTCTTCCAAAGTTTTGAATCCTTCGGATTGAATTGCGGAGAAATGTACGAATACGTCGCCGCCATCTTCAGTCTCAATGAAACCGTAACCTTTTTCTGCGTTGAACCATTTTACTTTACCTTGCATGCACTAACATTCCCTTCGTCATCAAATGAAGTGAAGCTTTCGGCCTTAACCTCTGCCCACAATTCAGATAATACCATCCAAAGTTATCCATTGTCAATTGGAAAAGTAAATGTTTTCTTGGAATTTTTTGTAGATTAATTGGGGATTGTGTTGAAAGGTGGGATAACTTGAATATATCAGGTAATACAGAGAGAATAGGGAAAGAAATCTTGAGTATTACATAAGTCTAGCTCCAAGAAATCTTCTACTTTTAAAAATCATATAGGAATGATCAACCGAATTATCACAGAGGGAATTAACAATCTCAGCTGCTTAAGCTTACTTTCAATTGTTCAAGAATCTAATTCTGTACCAAAACCTCTTCACCCTCAAAATAAACTATGACTTTCGCATATCCATAAGTGTTTCGTAAGTTATCCATTATTTCTTTGTTATATGATGAAGCAAAAATGATAATTGCATCACTTTCATCTATTATACTTTGTTGTACTTTCTCAATTTGTAAATCAATACCATTTATATAAAGGCCAATTTTATCTTCAGATGAATCCACAAGATGTTTAAAAGCATGTGAGTTATCTATGAGCTTTGAGTATACTTCACTTTTTGCTCCAGCGCCCCAGATCGTAATGTTGCTATAGTTAGATAGTATTCCTTGTAATTTTTCTTTTTGCTGCTCTTTTGTATTGTTAAAACCAGTGTATTTTTTAGGCTTTCTAATATAAATGTCTAACTCTATTGTTTCATCGATACTATCTATTTCAAGAATGTCAAATTTCGACTTTTTAACCATAGTCGCCAGACTAAATGGAGTAAAATAATTAACATGCTCACAGATAATCTGATGATATAAAGATTTTTCAACTATATTTTGACCATTGGGTACATTAATAAGTCCTACCCCACCAGGTTCCAGTATCTCATAGGCATAATCCAAAACATTATAAAAATCATGAAGATGTTCGAAAACCTGAAAACTCATAAAAGCCGAATATCCCGTTCCGATATCAAGAGAATTATCAAAATATGCATTAATTACATTATGGCCATCTCTTTTTGCTATGTCCGAATGTAACCCGGAAGGTTCAATGCCTAAACACTCTACGAAATATCCTCCAGCTTTTTTCAGCCCTGTTCCAGTTCCGCATCCTATTTCAAAAATTTTTTCATTAGTTAATGAATAATTTTGAATTTTTTGAATTTTGTTCTCTGCTAAATTTAATGAACCATAATACTGTGATGCTCCTCCAAAACCAGTGTACTTATCATAATAGTCATCTGGTAATAAATATTCGGTTTGAAGGTGTGAGCATACTGTACATTGATATAATTCAATATCTTTAGTAAACGTACTAAAGGCTGTTGTATTTAAAAAGTTGTGCTCATATCTACAGTCATTTACTATTTCTAATAGTGTTAACGCCTCTCCACACACACGGCATTTCATAATATCCCCCCGATTTCAATATAATATTCTAGCCTAAATAAGGCTATTAGACATTTTTCATTCTCAATAGGTTTCACACTATATTTTATAATATAATTAGCATATTCATTACAATAAACATATTGGAGCTGCTCGCTAAAGCTTGCATACAAAGCGTCATCTTTACTCAAAAAATCTAATTTAGATAAACACATAAAATAAATTACTGAATGCGGTAATATTCCAATATTCGATTTACTGCAATGATGACATCATTAACATCAGAATTAGTCATTTTTGGGTATAAAGGCAATGTAATTAGTTGTTCATAAACTGCTTCGGCAACAGGACAACTTCCATTTTTATATCCAAGTTCTTGATAATATGGCTGAAGATAAACAGGAATATAATGAACATTAACCCCTATATTTTCCGCTCTAAGAGCTTCAAATACTTGCTTTCTCGACGCTCGAAGTTGCTCCGGATCAAGTTTCAGTACATATAGATGCCAAGCGGAATCAGAATCAGGATCTTGAAATGGAGTTGCGACACCCTCCATTTCTTCAAAAGCTTGATTGTATAACTGAATAATCTCTCTTCGACGATTCAAAAAAGACTCCAATTTATTCAACTGAGAGGAACCCAGACTTGCTTGCAAATCTGTCATTCTGTAATTGTAGCCAAGGGACTGCATTTCATAATACCATGGCTCCTGGAGATCAGACATCAATCTCTCAGGTTCTCTAGTTATCCCATGACTTCGAAATAAAAGCATACGCTGATAATACTCCTCATTATCTGTGACAATAACCCCGCCTTCACCAGTAGTTATATGCTTCACTGGATGAAAGCTAAACATAGTCATTTCAGCCATTGTACCTACCTTATTCCCTTTATAACGGCCACCAAGGGAATGTGCAGCGTCCTCAATGACAACCAATCCAAACTCGCGAGCGATGTCATTAATTTCCTCCATATTAGCAGGCTGACCTGTGAAATCTACCGGAATTAACGCCTTCGTTTTGGAAGTAATTTTTGCTACAATATCTTTTGGATCGATATTGTATGTTTCTGGATCAATATCAGCAAAGACTGGTCTTCCTCCTTGGTAAAGCACACAATTACTACTCGCTACAAACGTTAATGGTGTTGTAATAACTTCATCGTCTACCCCTATACCTGCTGCATTACAAGCAGCGTGAAGGGCAGCAGTTCCATTACAGAATGCAACGGCATATTTTGCACCGACATAGGAGGCAACTTGATTTTCGAATTCTTGGATGGCAGGACCTTGAGTAAGAAAATTACTTTGAAGTACCTTTACCACCTGAGCTATATCTTCCTCTTCAATCCACTGTTGCCCATACGGCAACCAAGAATCCCTTACCGGAGTTCCACCATGAACAGCCAAACGACTCATTAGAAAACCTCCATTTCAAAAGGTAAATGCTATTATAGCAACTCAAGGTAAGTCTTGTTTAAAAAAATCACCCCAATATATCCCATGTAACAGGAGTCCCCTTAGGAATATCACTTTTCACTGTTCTGCCTAGTATCTGATTGTAATACTTAGGAGATAATCCAAATCCGGGGCGTATGGTTCGCACATTCTGCTCACTCAGAATTTGTCCTTCTTTCAGGTCTTCGACAACATAAAGTGAACGGCGAAACTTAAGCGAGGCCTTTTCTCCGTCCAGAGTGCCATAATTTACATTTCCAATGGCCTGCCACGCTCGCTTCGTTTCAATAACCAAACTTTGTAATTCCTCTGGCTCCAACGAAAATTCGGAATCCACTCCTCCGTCTGCTCTCTGTAAGGTAAAGTGCTTCTCAATCACTGTAGCACCCATAGCTACACTAGCAACTGCTGCGCCAACTCCCATAGTGTGATCAGATAAACCAACATGACATTGAAATAACTCTTTCATATGAGGAATGGTAGACAAATTTGTATTTTCAGGAGTTGCAGGATAAGTACTAGTGCACTTCAACAACACAATATCTTTACAACCGGCTTCTCTAGCAGCTTGAACCGTATCATCTAGTTCAGCAACCGTTGCCATTCCAGTTGAAATAATCATTGGCTTTCCTGTTGAAGCCACTTTACGTATTAATGGGAGATCCGTATTCTCAAATGATGCAATTTTGTAGATTGGTACACCCATCTCTTCAAGAAAATCTACTGCACTTTCATCGAAAGGTGTACTAAAGCCTATCATTCCTAATTCCCTACATCTATCGAAAATAGGCTTATGCCACTCCCATGGAGTAAAGGCTTGCTGGTATAGAGAATATAACGAATTCCCTTTCCAAAGACTGTTTGGGTCATTGATAAAAAAATCACCTGTATTTATATCCAAAGTCATTGTATCCGCCGTATAAGTTTGAAGCTTAAGAGCGTGAGCGCCTGCTGCTGCTGCCTCGTCTACGATCTGAAGGGCTCGTTCCAAAGATTGATTATGATTACCCGACATTTCAGCTATAATGAAGGGCGCATTGTGCGCACTAATTATATAATCATTTACTTTAATATCAGGTGGTTGAACTCTCATATGTTATTATCCTCTCCTTTTTTTAACGCTTTACCCATAAGATGTGCAACAGGTGTATGCCACCCCTTTGTTAATAACGATATATATTCTTGCTTATCTCTTGATCGGTGAGTCGTTCCTTCGAATAAACTTTGAGGTACGGGTTTTATTTCTCTATTCACAAGAGAATGCCATGATACAATCAATAAATTTTCAATCGTATTTGAGAGTCTTTGATAACTTGTGTGTAACGTGTCCTCGATATTTTCTTCAATAAGCTGCTGTACGAGAATTTCGCCCGTATCAAGGCCACTGTCAACAAGATGAATAGTGACGCCCTTGGGGGTATTCTCCAAATAGCTCCACAAATTTGGATCAGCACCTCGATTCCACGGCAAATATGAGATGTGAAGATTAATAATCTTCCCTTGAAAGTAATCGACAATATCTTTTTGTATCAAGTGTCTGTACCTATAACTAATAATAAAATCAATGTCTTTCTTTAAGAGTCCCTTTAGAAGAATCGGCTCTTCCGTTTGACTTATTTGGCAATCCTGGGATATCAAATAATCATTTATATCAGAGTTAGTTGGACCTAAGAAAAGAACATTTATGACAATCTACCCACTTTCAAAATGCTGAAGTTATTTACTTTTTTTATATTCCGTTAGTGACATCATTTTATTAATAATAACAGAAGAACCTTGATAATTGCCTATCACAGCCAAACATCGCTTAGACATTTTGTGTACTTCTAACGGATGATTAACAGCATAGCGGATAGCTTGGATAATTGTTGTTTCTGTAACAGTCCAATGTTCACCCAGATTCCATGTGGCCCCATAATGTTCTACAGCCTTAGTAATCTCTTTTTGATTGTCTGCTAACACAGTAGTAATGGACGGAACCCCAAGTATGCACCGCTCCCAAGTCGTCGATCCGCCTGCGCCAATAAATAAATCGGTTTGATTCATCAACTCTGCCATATTAGAAACATGATCCTCAGTGATAAAATTGCGCAAATTAAGACAACTTTGCATAATTTCCAATCGTTTAGGGTTGTTCTGACCAACAATGATCTTGATCTTAATTTGTTCTAATGATAGTTGCTTTAATGCCCTTATTGCCTTAAGTGTTTCTCCGGTTGAATCATTTCCACCGTAAAATACAGTAATACTCTTAATGTTACCGTTACGAGGCTCCACTAATTTATGAGCAATAATAAATTCATTCCTTAATAATGCATAGGAGGGACCAAAATATGTTGTGGCTGTATCTGGCAATTTATTTTTATATCTTGTGAGCGAATTTTGATTCAAATTCTGATCTAGAAAAACATCACAAATATGCCTCCTGTCAGCCAGGTCATCAATAACAAATATTCGAATCGCTTCTCTGTACAATAAAATTTGCTTTTCCCAACGCCAATCTATTGCATAATGATCGACCACTACCCAATCAACAACACTTTCTTGTTTTAAACAATCGACTGTTTGTTGTGCATCAGTATCCCAGTTGACACCCAACCAATTCAAGCTATTTTCCTTATGATCAACCCCAAAAAGCACGTACACTTTATAACCTTTGCTTCTAATAAAATCGATCATATTACCAGCATGTTCTCTACATATAAATACTACTTCATGTTGATTTGCTATGAGTTTTTCAGCCAACGTTAGACATCTCATAATGTGTCCGGTACCAATTAGAAGGGAGGCATCTGCCCTTATTACAACTCTCATACTTTATATACTTCCTCTAGGTTGTTCATTTAAAAAGAACTTAATCTTCTCTGACATATAGTCTAACATTTCAACCGTCATACCAGGATAAACCCCAATCCAAAATGTGTTATCCATAATCTGATCGGTTTGTTCTAAGTTTCCTACCACACGATAACCCTTACCTTCTTTACGCATTTCATCAAAACATGGGTGTTTCAATAAATTACCTGCAAATAACATCCGAGTTTGGATACCTTGTTCCTCTAAATATCGCACCAGTTTATTTCTATTTATTCCTTCCTTCACCGTAATTAAAAATCCAAACCAGCTTGGTTTAGAATCTGCCATAGGTTCCGGTAAAATGATCTTATCTTGAAAATCCACAAGTGATGAATATAAGTACTCCCAATTATTCCTTCTTGCCTCAACAAAATATGGCAATTTTTTCAATTGGGAACAACCCACAGCCGCCTGCATGTCAGTTACTTTCAGATTGTACCCGAAATGAGAATACACGTATTTATGGTCGTATCCACACGGAAGTTCTCCGTATTGTCCATCAAAACGACGCCCACAAGTATTATCGATTCCAGAATCACACCAACAATCACGCCCCCAATCCCGAAATGAACGAATAATCTTGTGAAGCAAACCATTTTTTGTGAATACTGCGCCGCCTTCCCCCATCGTAATATGATGAGCTGGATAGAAACTTGACGTAGCAATATCGCCAAAAGATCCAGTCTTCCTCCATTGTCCATCCATTTCATATTCAGCCCCGAGAGCATCACAGTTGTCTTCAATTAACCAAAGATTATGTTCATCACAGAAATTACGGATTTGTGCAATATTAAACGAATTCCCGAGTGTATGCGCAATCATGACAGCTTTCGTCTTATCTGATAAAGCATCCTTTAATTGACTGCAATCAATATTGTACTGTGGAATATTAACATCCACAAAAACAGGTATTGCTCCAAATTGAACAATTGGAGACACGGTTGTAGGAAAACCGGCTGCAACCGTAATGACTTCATCTCCACGCCGAATAGCTCGGTCTCCTAACCTAGGAGAAGTAAGAGCCATGAATGCTATTAGATTAGCAGAAGAACCCGAATTGACAAGTGAACAAAATCGCACGCCCACATATCGTGCAAGGCTCTCCTCGAACTCCTCGGCATATCTACCCGCAGTCAGCCAAAAATCAAGTGAAGAATCTACGAGGTTAATCATATCCTCTTGATCGAAAACCCGTCCACCATAAGGAATACGATTTCCAGGAATAAAAGAGTTTTTGGGTTTGTGATGCTCATTGTAATAATCATTAACCAAAGCTAGAATTTGAGTTCTCAAGTCCGCTGACATTTTTAGTTACACTCCCGTAGTAATCCGAAATTTGAGTATCCGTATAAGTTGCAACATTTCCACCTTCATTGAGGAAATTCTTGTACCAATCTGTAGTTTTCTCGACCGCCTCTGTGATTGTCCACTTCTGCTTCCACTTAAGAATGGTTCTTGCCTTCATACTGTCTATTTTTAGATACGTAGCTTCATGGTGTACACTGTCGCCCTGAGTGAACCAAGAAAGCTGATCCCCCCAGTAATGACAAAACTGATCGACTAATTCCCCTGTTGTCAAACAATTTTCATCAGAGGGACCAAAATTGTAACTTCCTTCATACCGTTCTTTCTCTTCATACTGCTTTTTTGCCAGCAGTAAGTAACCATCTAGACAATCCAAAACATGTTGATACGGTCTAACCGACTGAGGAGAACGCACCATTATAGCTTTGCCTTTGCTTGCTGCACGAAAACAATCAGGAATGATACGGTTAGCTGAGAAATCGCCACCTCCAATTACATTTCCAGAGCGTGCCGTAGATATCGCTTGACTCTCAATCGAATGGAAGAAGGAGTTACGATAACTAAACGTAACCAATTCACTACAAGATTTACTATTTGAGTACGGGTCAATCCCGCATAGGTTTTCGTTTTCACGATAAGCCCATAAGAATTCCTTGTTTTCGTAGACTTTATCAGTTGTAACATTAACTGTAGACCGAACAGAATTACACCGTCGAACCGCTTCAAGAATGTGAACAGTACCCATAATATTTGTACTAAAAGTCCCTACAGGATCAGCATATGACTGGAGAACAAGAGGCTGCGCAGCTAAATGAAATACAATGTCAGGGCGTACTTTGGACACTACATCACAAAGAAAATCGATATTTTTGATATCACCTGCATAGCTCTCGATTTCTTTATCCAAATTTAGTGTGTTAAATAAACTCTCTTTATCCGGTTCCATGGAATACCCGGAAACTTTGGCTCCCGCATTCAGTAATAGACGACACAACCAACTTCCTTTAAAACCAGTGTGTCCTGTAACGAACACTTTTTTTCCTCGATAAAATTCAAGCATATCTAGTCTTATTTCCATAGTTTCCATGGAGGATGCTCCTCTTTCCACAAGTCCTCTAAAGCAAACTTATCTCTTTGTGTATCCATGCATTTCCAGAACCCATGATGCTTGTAAGCATAAAGTTGTCCATCATGAGCCAAGTTTTTAAGGGGTTCTTTTTCAAAAAATTCCTTATCGTCTTCACTTATATATTCAAACACTCGAGGCTCCAAAACCATAAAGCCTCCATTAATCCATGAGCTATTATCTACTGCTTTCTCTTGAAAATTCTCTACAGTATTATCCTCATTAATTTCAAGCAATCCAAATCGACCATCTGGTTTAACTGTTGTCAGGGTTGCTATTTTGCCTGATTTGATATGTTCTTTTAGCAAAACATCTATATTAATATCACTCACTCCATCACCATAGGTGAGAAAAAACCTTTCATTTCGTACGTACTTTTCAATTTTTTTAATTCTACCGGCGGTTTGTGTTTCGAGTCCCGTGTCTACCAATGTAACTCGCCAAGGCTCTACACTATTGTTATGAATGGTCATACTATTATTATTAGAGAAGTCAAAAGTGATATCGGACATATGAAGATAATAATCGGAAAAGAATTCTTTTATAACGTAACCTTTATATCCAAGGCAAATAATAAAATCATTGAAACCAAAACTAGAGTAAATCTTCATTATATGCCAAAGTATGGGTTTACCGCCGATTTCAATCATTGGTTTTGGCTTCAGATGTGATTCCTCGCTGATCCTTGTACCTAGTCCACCTGCCAACAATACAACTTTCATTCGACACCCCTTCTCTATTCACAATTCCAATTTGCTGTCGTTAAATATAATCGTAGAAAAACGTTATTTAGTCTGAATCAGCACGTTATAATCAATTAATTCACGATTTTGATTATACCAGTTATACAACAATTCAATGCCACTCCGTAAATTCATGGGAGAAAAACCTGGCATTTCGTCTCGCAACCTATTGTTCGCACCAGTGTAGTTCATATTGCGGCCATTATTAAGTAGAACTATTGGCAAATCTTTTCGTGCAACATCCAGAACTATCCGTGCTATTTCAGTAAGATCGTACGGTGCAGAAGTGCAAACGTTATAATCATGAAACGCAGGTGAATTTTCTAAAAACCAGTCTACAACAGGAAAAATATCATCAATATAAAGAAAATCAAAAGAACAATCCTGTCGGATGGAAAGCGGTAAATCAAAGATGGCTTTACAACATAAATTTGAAATGAAGGTTGTTCTCCAGTTTTCATATTTACCATAAACACCGAAGAGTCTGAGATTATATATATTTTCGGAATTTCGAGTAGCGTGATTCATCACATATTTACCAAAACCATAAGCATTATCAGGAATACTTCGACCTATCTCATCTTCTGATACCAAATCAATTCCTTGGCCCTTATCAAACTCCGCCCCAGAACCCAAATAAATAATCTTTTCCAGTTGGTTGTGACAGAATTCAAGGTTATAGAACATTTTTAAGTTAGCGTCCAATTCTGCTCCTGGATTTAGATTCCGCTTAGTATACGTCGCAGCATGAATTACACAATTAATTCGATTTTTATCAATAAAGCGCATAACTTGATCCAGGTTACAGAGATCTAATTCCGTACTTGATGTTACAAATACTTGATGGGTTTTCTCTAAATGTTCTTTCAAATTCCGTCCAATGAACCCGTTTGGCCCAGCCCCTGTAATCCATAGCCGCTTCATTCTGTGTCCAATGAAACCTTCATATTCTCGCGCACCTCTTCAGCGGAAAGATAAGGATATAAATCTTCTAGTGAAGAAGAGACTAAAGTTCCATCGTCATTAACCCTTGTCATCGCCTTAGGAATTTCATCAAATTCTATACTTCCTATAACTTCACATAAAACTGGGCGGTTGTCTTTCATCACTTGGTCAAGTATTTCATCCAACTTATCATTATGGTCGATTCGATAGTAGTCTAATCCGTATAAATCTGCCAACTTCTCAGCAGCAGGGAATTCGAGTGAAGTATCTGAGTTACACGCCGAATAATTTGATTTAAAATGATTACGCTGCATTACATAAATAGAAGCGTAACCACCATTATTCAATACAAACAGCTTAATGGGGAGATCGTATGTCGATATAAGTTGAAGCTCTTGTAGATTATGTTGCAAGCTTCCATCTCCCTCCAAAGCTATAGTTCTCTGTTTGCCGCCAGCAATAGAAGATGCTATAGCAGAAGGTAACGTAAAGCCCATAGACCCCAATCCCATTGAAGTAATAAATTTTTGATCTTGTTGAACGTTAAAAGCCATATGTGAGATACCGCAAGTACGTCCGGATGATGAGCCAACCAAAATATCATCTTGTGAACTCCTACGACTAATCTCGTAGCCAAGCCTATATCCATCTACAGAACCATTGTCTTCAAATGGTTGTTTTTCTTTTGAAAGTTGATATTTTTCTCGCATTTCCTGACAATAAGCAAGCCAATCGGTCAAAACTGGTTTGTCAAATTGTTCAATTTGTTTTTGCATAGCTAGGATAAATGAAGAAGAGTCATTCACTATACTTTCTGCAAGTGGAACTGAGAGTCGTTTGATTTCGTTTTCATCGATATCAACAACTACTTTTTTTGCATTTGGGGCAAAGTTTCCAAGATTATAAGCTGTCATTGGTGCATTTAAACGTGCTCCAATAACAATTAAAAGGTCAGTGTTCTGTAAGATATAGTTGGAGAATCGTGCTCCTGGCGAGCCTGGATGGCCAAAATAAAGCGGGTCGGAATCCGAGAAAACCCCTTTGGCTCTCCACGAAGCAAGAACAGGAATGCCCAACTCGCGTACAAGTAGTCGGAAGTCTTCTATAGCATCTGAGGCAATCAAACCATGTCCAATTAAAAAGGCTGGTCGTTTAGCTTTATTCAACAAATCATATACTTTTGTGATTTTCATTTTGTCGATAATACTAGTTTTATTCGTAAAACCTTCTTCTTCAGGACTAAACCCATAAAGTTTAGTCTCGTCTACTATTGCTCCCTGGATATCAAGAGGAATATCTATCCAAACAGGGCCCCTACGCCCACTAGTCGCCAAATAAAGTGCTTTCTCCAAGTGGTAACGAATGCTTTCCTTGTCTAGTACAATGACTGAATATTTAGTAATCGGTTTGGAAATAGCCACCACATCTACCTCTTGGGCCCCCACCTGTCTTACCCCGGTGTCCATTACAAGGTCTGTCGATTTGGCCTGTCCAGAAATAACCATAACTGGATTAGAATCCAAATAAGATGCAGTTACACCTGTGACAGCATTTGTTCCTCCCGGTCCAGTTGTTAAGAGACATACCCCTAATTTATTCGTATATTGAGCATAACTATCTGCACATATAGACGTAGCTTGTTCATTTAAATTACAAATAATATTCAGGGATGGTGAACGCTCAGCCGAATCCAGCAAATGCATCATTCCACCACCAGAAATAAGAAAAACATCCTTCACCCCAACGTTTTCGATAAATTGAATGACATAATCAGATACTTTTATCATGAAAAATCTCCTTATTCCATCCGTGCTACCAGATCGGTTAATTGGTCAACTGTGAGCCATTCTTTATTTGTGCCAGAGTTGTATTCGAAACCTGCCGGAACTTTTTTACCCCCAGGAATATAGTTGCTTTCGTCATAAATCCACCAATCCATATTCGGATATATGACGAAGAAATCTTCATACTCATAGGTAAAAGCTGAATCTTCTGACGTGATCATAACTTCGTGCATTTTTTCTCCCTCGCGAATTCCCACCTGTTGTAATTCAAGAGATGGAGCCATAGCTTTCGCTAAATCTGTGATTCTAAAAGAAGGGATCTTTGAAATGTAAGTTTCTCCACCACGGGAATTCGCCAAAGCATTCATTACAAGCTCAACGCCTTGGTCTAAACTAATCCAAAAACGCGTCATCTGAAAATCAGTAATCGGGAGATTCGAGACTCCTTTACTCAATAATTCTTTGAAATATGGAATGACGGATCCTCGACTTCCTGCAACGTTTCCATAACGTACAACCGAGAAAGAACTTTTGGTCCCTCCTGTGTAAGCATTCGCAGAAATGAAAAGTTTGTCAGAAACCAGTTTTGTACCACCATACAAGTTTATAGGGTTTACTGCTTTATCCGTTGAGAGTGCAACAACCTTCTTCACATTGCGATCCAAAGCCGCATCAATGACATTCGTTGCGCCATTAATATTCGTTTTAATTGCTTCAATCGGGTTGTACTCACATGCCGGAACCTGCTTCATAGCAGCTGCATGAACAACATAGTCTACTCCGTCAAATGCTCGCATAAGACGATCAGAGTCCCTAACATCACCGATGAAAAATCTTAGGACATCTGTATATTCCTTAAACTTACTCTTCATTAAGAACTGTTTATACTCGTCCCGGGAGAAAATTATAATTTTTTTCGGTTTGTAATTATTTAATAGATACTCAGTGAAATATTGACCGAAGGTTCCCGTTCCTCCAGTTATCAGTACTACTTTATCATTAAGCATGGTATCACCCTAACTATATTGTTTTAGATACGAAATAATTTATGGAACAATCCACAAGCTTCATATATATTTTCGACTTCAAAAAGAGATGCATCTAACACAAGTGAGCTATCCTGTTGAATCCCTCGACTGTATCGTTTTTCAATAGACTCAACATAACTCAAACCTTTAAAGTCGGGGTTGCCCGAATAGGTTTCTTTGAACCACTGCCTGAAACTTTCGTCTCCAAGGGCTTTTGAGGAAACTTCATATTCATTAATTCTTTCTTGAAGACTGGGATCTGTCGCCGAAAGAGCTTCAACACACGATGAATACGCTAGCTTCCAGTTTAGTCGATCTAAATTAAATTTTGGATCGATCCTCTTCTGACATATTTTAGCAAACTGATTGAACAACAACCATTTATCAGAGAACCCTCGCAGGGGAAGTATTTTAGTATTATAAATTCTATTAGTAGCAAATTGATTGTTTTTTTCCTTATACTCCCTTATTGCATCACTGGACTTGAGCATTTTTGAGGTTTGAATACCAGCACTATGTGAAGACATACCTGCAATTGTTATCGGATGTTTTATATAAAGTACACGTTCGTTCAATGCATAGTTTATCAAACCCATGTAGATATCTTGTGAATCACCGTCAAGAAATTTTCCTGTTTTCTCAATTATTTTGTGTATATAGCTTCGTCGAAACCCTGAATTTATGTAACCCATTGGAAGAGAATACATGGAAACTTCTAAATTCAGAATAGCCTGAAGAGAGTCATTGCAGTTAATATATCCAGCCTCTAAGTGCTCCGGTTGATAAGAACATGTTGGAATAACAAATTGATCATCCTGTCCATTACCTACACCAGGCCAAAAATATAACAATCTATCCCAAAGGATTACATCTTCATTTGGGAAATACTTGAGTATGTTCCTCAGCCTCTCCACACCATGATGTAGCACCCCATCGTCGGATCCTATAGAGAAAATGAACTCACCCTTCGTTTGACAATAAGCAAACTCAAAGCTCTCTTTTAGTAGCAGTTCTCGATCAGGACGGTAGTATTTAATACGTGGATCATCTAAGCGCTGAATAAGGTGTAGAGTGTCATCGTTATCAAGAGAACTGTTATCACTAATAACAACTTCAAAATCATTCCCTTGATCGTAGAGGCATGTTTTGAGTGTATGTTCCAATGTTTGCGCATTGTTACGGGTTGGAATCACAATGCTTATTAGTAAAGAGGGTGCACTCCAATCTTTAGAAACACTAACATTGTAGAGCTTATTTAAAGTATTATAGTAATCACCAAAAAAACTATAGGATAATACATCTTTCACTTCACGATCTGCAGGAGCAAATACAATCTCGAAACGATTACCTATGCCATCAACAGTATCAACGTCCTCAATCCTATCAAGTAATATTGAATTGCAAATGATACTACAGTGCTGATGGATACTACGTTCATCAGTAATTTTCTTAATAATATAAGGTGTAGTATCGAAAATATTATTTTTCGATTGAAACATCAGTGGCCGGATGAGATGAACACCATCTTTGTTCTCTATATTTTCGAAGATAATTTTCATGAAATCGCTCAACTCAGGTTGAAGAGAATCGTGAAGTTCAACTTCAATAGGATCAGAAAGATAAAAAATTCGGTTGTCCCACATCCTTAAGATAAAAGTTAGCAACATAAATACTATGTCTTCCCCAAAAGGTTTCTCAGTTATAAGGACAAAGTCTTGGTCCGTCGCAGTTCTGAAGCTATTGAAAACAATATAAATCTTCGAAATTTGCTTCATCTTATTTTCAATATCAGCTATTATACTTTTAATATCTTCTGAAGAATTATCTGCATAACGACAGTAAGCAGCGAAGCAAATGGCGCTTCCCACAAAAAGTTCATTTTCGAAGTAAATATAACCTAAATTGTAATATAGATCACTACACTCCGGATATCTGGATAGACCATCTATCAAAGTATCTTCTGCATCTTTGAGCTGTCCCATACTTAAGAGAAGTATAGCTTTAGCACTAATAAATTCTGGATCAGAAAACATAATTTCATCAAGAGATCTCATAATTTCAAGAGCAAACTCTAAATTTCCAGCCTCTATATATCCTTTCATTTGTACCACAGCATTTTCAGGATTCATTATTTCAGCTCCGCTCAATCGTAAGTAAGTTAATATAGGTTAGCAAAATTTCCATAGGTCTGGTATCTTCTCATACCAATACCTCTTAACAGGTCTAATAAGTTATATCGGCAATGTTCATTATAAACTTTACAAGGTACGGGTAGTTAAACCAAGAGGATAAATAATTTCAACTTGTTGAATCTGTTTTCAAATTGTCTTCGTAAAAAATGCTCACCTTTTTGAATTAAAAATCCATATAATAAACTCCGTTATTTGTGGCTCAAAACCTTCATCAATCATGATTAATACGAGAATTATCCAAGTCAGCACTTGACACAACTTGTGCCCAAAGACTGTCAACCACTAATTATGAGGTAGAACTTTTATTGTTAACTATAAAATTGTTTTGCTCTAACCAAACTCGTCGCTTTAGCTCTTATTATATATTTCGGTGTAATCCTCAATTTTTGTTAGCAATTTCACTAATAAAGAAAATTGAAAATATACCCATTTAAATATCAATCAAGTCCTTATTTAGTAGTCTAAAAAGTGCATATTTCGAGCTAGAAACAGACGAACATCTGTTAACCTTGCAGTGTTGAAAGCAAGCTTTACAGTTTATCAACGACAAAGACCCTTACACTGCTAATGAACAGCGAGGGTCTTTATCGTAATCTATAGTCTATTTTTACTACTTCCGTTTATCCATTAGATAGCTCTCTGATCCATACTTAGTTTCATATACACTCCGTTGTGTCTTCGCCGTATTTCTCAGGAGCAACCATTCTTGCGCTTCGTTTTTGAGCGAAGAAATACATTCCTCTATTTTCGCATCATATGTCAAAATACTTCTAATTTCTTCTTTTTGGCTATTAGTCATCCCTTGAACAGCAAAAATCCCCTGTAACTGTTGTACTAATAATTGACGCTCATTGATAAAGGTTTCTACATTCTCAGGAGTCTTACTTCCTATTTCATAGCTAAACTTCTGGGTCAATTCAACAAGTTGGCTGAGAACAACATCCATCTCATCCTTATTATTATTCATTTAGCAGAGTTCCTTGGGCTTGTTTACTAGCAACAGCCCAAGTTTCCCGCAGTTCCTGCAAGTATCCCAAAACCTCTTCCCCGTGCCTAACATCTTTTTTGATATTCGTTTGAATCAGTAAATAATTCATATATTCATACAGTGAAAATAAATTTTCAGCTACAGGATAGGTTCGATTTAAGGTAGACATCAACTCACTAATAATAGTTTGAGCTTTACTCAGGTTGACATTGGCTTTGAAGTAATCTCTAGTTTCAATTCCCTCCAAACCGATTTTTGTAAACCGGATGGCTCCATCATATAGCATAATAACCAACTGTCCAGGCGTAGAGGTTTGTACCGAGGATTGTTTATATTTCTCATAAGGAGATGTAATCATATGGAATTATTCCTCCTTTAATTATTGAAAGTAACTTGATAAACTCGACGACTGTGATTGGAACTGGTTCATCGCTTTTTCCATGGCAGCAAACTGCTTATAATACCGAGTTTCCCAAGCTGTCATTTTTCTTTCCAGATCAGTAATTCTTTTGTTGTAATTCTTTAATTGCTCACCCATGATACTTTCAGTCTTCAATGTCATGCTGGCGTCAGCATCTCTATTGGAAGTACCTACCTTTTTCACAAAAAGGTCTAATGTTGAATTTAACTCAGTTCTCAATCCACTAAAGATCCCTTTTCCATCGATATCCGAAATGGAGCCACGGAAAATACTCAAAACTTTATCTGGATTGCTTGACAGTGCATCATTAAGTTTGGCTTCATCTATTTGCAACTTACCTTTTTCATAATATTGCCCTGTTGTTATTCCCGCTTCACTCAAACCCTTTAAGTTACTAGTAATTAAAGTTCTCATTGAAGCTACTGCCGAGCTTAAAATAGTGTCATTTTTTAAAAGTCCACTTTTAGCTCTCTCTTCCCAGTTCTTAATGTCATCTTCTGTCATATCTTTCTTTTGTTCTGATGTCAGCGGAGCATAATCTCTATACTTTTGTTCTGATAATTTAGAGTTCATTAACCCCAATAATTCGTTGTATGTGTCAACAAATGATTTGATTGTTTCTATAGCTTTAGATGGGTCAGACTGTGTAGTAATTTTGGAAGGAGTTCCAGACGTCTCTTCCAGAAAGGTCAATTTAACGCCATTTACTGTTAGTGTATCGCTATCAGTGTCGAAAAGCTTACGAGTGGGATCTAAAGCACTAGTAACATAAACCTTACCTTTTGTAAAATTAAGAGTACCCCCTTCACCAAACTTTTTCCCGTTACCTAATGGATCTGCAGTAGTATCAGAGAAATTGAGTACTGAGAAAAGAGAACTGGATGTAGACTCGTTAACAACCGTTTCTTCACCTGTATCTGGATCGGCAACCTTTTTTTCGCCCAAATCCGTGATCGTTTTGCCAAACTCTTTACTAGTAATTGTGAATTTACCGCTTACCTCATCAAAAGCTGCGGTTACTGTAGGAATTGAAGAGTTAATACGTGCAACCACAGTGGATATTGAATCCCCTTTTAAAAATTGAACTGTTTTCCCATTTATATTAAGGTCAAACTCATTTTGTCCTGCATTACCTGATAACTCCCCCAACGTAGTGCTTGACTTCGCATTATCGCCACCCGTTGTAAGCAAGCCCGAATTGCTCTGTATACCAGATTTTTTGGCGAGTGACTCCACTTCAACAGTCAAACCTACAGTGCTAGCATCCGCGTTTGCTTCTGCTCTAACTGCTGTTGTATTACCACTGACCGTTGATTTTTGAGTATTTGTTGCTTTAGACATATTCATATCTGCAAGTTTTTGAGTAAACTGAACGATTTTGCTGTTTAACTCCCTGTAGCTGTTTCTTGTCCAATCGAGAATTTGTTTTTGTTGATTCAATTTATCCAGCGGAACTCTCTTCACTGTCATCATTGATTTAACCATACTATCGATATCCATTCCTGAAAAACCATTAATACGCATATTCATCTACTCAACCCCCTATACCTTTTCATCTATTATAATTCCGGCTATTTCCATCATCTTTGCAACTAGATCCAATGTTTTTTCTGGAGGAATCTCACGAATCAGTTCACCAGTTTCCTTGTTAAGCACCTTCACCAAAATTTGATGAGTCTTCTCATGAACACTCATCTCCAGAGTAGTTGTAGGTCCCTGTAGAGCTTTCACAGCCCGATCAATTGCTTTAATGAGATGTTCGTCTCCAAAAGGAATGCTAACCCCTTGTTGCTCAAGCTTAGATAAATCCACTCCATTCTTGACTGCTTGCAAAAGTTTACTACTTGAATTTATTGTTATATCGCTTGGCTGACTTACTGAACCTGACGTACCATTCACCATATTCGTTGAAAGTGAAAATTGTAGATTCATCGTTCATCCTCCGATGGAATTATTTAATATATATATCGGCTAAACAAGTTTTAAAATTTATAGACAAAGTTTAAAATGAGTGAGTTAAAGTGGAATTATCACTTATACTCTAGTGTCCAGATACATTTCAAAATTCAACCCTTCAAGCTAAATAATTCAATTTAGTAAAGAGTAAGTAAACAAGAAAATTTAAAGACATCATTTGACCTCTACTCAAATTTCATAATGAGAGGAAGACTTAATACTAGATACGTATCTAATTTAACCAAAAAGCATTACTTGCTATAAGACACACATTAGAAATTTTTATGTGGCTCATTTTAAACGAATTAGGTTTCATTCAAGGAAAACTCAATCAGTTTCTCTCTTTCATCCAGTTAACCATAGGAAACTTATTCATTAGTTCAAGTTTAAGTGTTGCCGAACTTTCATAATTTCCCATTGCTTTATGCAGCATATAATTTCTCTCATATGAACTATACTGTGGCTCTAGTTTTAAAAGTTTTGTATAGAACAGTTGGGCATCTTCAAAATAGTTATTTCTATAGCAAATATCCCCCAGTAATCGAACAAGTACTACATTATTTGAGTTTATCTTGAACATTGAAACCAATATATCAATTGCCAACTCGTCAAATCTATAATCGCTTAATAACTTACCTATTTTAAGTCTTAATACAGCCTTATTTTCAATCATTGTTTCAGCAAGCACCTGAAACTGTTCGAATTCTTGTAAGATAATCATTTGACGACAAGTTTCTAGTAATAATTCCTCAACCCTCGGAGTTAACATGAATTTGCTACCTTGATTGCAGATTACTTTTTCCAGGTACACCCTTTCTTTATCACTGAAATTCAGGATTTTTTGGATATTAGACAACTTACTCGCATCTTTAAGCAAAAATGCTAACAATAACAAATCTCGCCCATTCTCCTCTTCTATTATTTCTATATCAGAACATAACAAGTTAGCCTCTGTGTAGTGCTTACTGTAGATTTTTGAAGCGGCGAGAACATTAGGTTGCACCGTTATATTATATGTTGAAAGATAATAGTCTAACAGTGGACTTCGCACACCATACATAGTATCTAACAGCTGTTGTAGATCCCCTACACTTTTTATCGTATAAAATTGTTGAATTTCATTTTTTATTATTTCTGAACTCATATTCAATTTAAGTGTAAGGTTTAAGTAGCGCTGGATAGCTGGGATAAAATTCACCTTTGAATTCAATACTATATTTAACTCTCTATAACTATCTTCTAAGCGTCCGGTATCCTCATATAGTTCTGATAACCTCATATGAGCCATGTAACCACCACTACCTTCCGTAATAAGAGAACCCTGATCTCCCAGTTCTATACACTTACGGAAACAATCCTCAGCATCCAGATGATACTCAGCTTTCTGGTACAGCATCCCTAAAATATATCTCATTTCAGTTTCTTTCGGAAACATTACGATAGCATCATTTAGTATAGACAGAGCTGGTTCCATAAGGTTAGTTTCTGCTAACGAATAAGCGAGTTTAGTGAGCAGCTCTGGAAGGAACATTCTATTTTTGCTTATGGGATAAGCTTGTTTAAAATAATCTATTGCTTTAGTATACTCTTTTATAGCAAAATAGGTCTTACCCATATTGTAAAGATTATAAGCTGTTGGATTTTCTGCTACTTCAAGTTCCATAATAGGCAAATTCCGTTTATGCTTATCTTTTTCGAGCATCTTATCATCGGTATACCCAATATGGTTAATTAAAAAATTTGACTCCCCCTTGCTATATTCTATCCCACTGTGTATGTTCAAATGTTCATGTAATCTATTCTCATATCTTAACGATATATGATTTTTAAACATCCTGATCGCTCTAAAAATGAAATTTCGATTCAAAGAGATTTCATTCTTTATTCCGAATAAATAATAATCATAGTTTTTTTTTATATCTTCCTGTAAATTCACTCCTTCTTCTAAATATTCATCTGCATCCAAAATTAATATATAGTCAGAATTTGCATATTTCAATGACTCATTTCTCGCTGCAGAAAAATCACTAATCCAGTCGAAATAATATATTTTATCAGTATACTTTTTTGCAACGTCAAGAGTTTTATCAGTTGACCCCGTATCTACTATAATAATTTCATCAACGATACCTTGGACACTTTCAAGACATTTACTCAGTACTTTTTCTTCATTTTTGACAATCATACATAAAGATATAGTTTTACTCATGGTTGTCCTCTCATCTCTAATAGTCTTATACTATATGTCGGAGAATAGTTTACCTTTTGTTAGATCAATAAGATTCAAATTATTTGAAGTTACATTGAGTAAAACAAAAAAACTGCCAAGAAAACCTGGCAGTTTTTTTGTTTTGATATTTACGAAGATTAACGAAGCAATTGCAGAACAGCTTGTGGCTGTTGGTTTGCTTGTGCCAACATTGCTTGGGACGCTTGAGCCAAGATGTTGTTTTTCGTTTGATTCATCATTTCTTTAGCCATGTCTACGTCACGAATACGTGATTCAGCTGCAGACAAGTTCTCGGAAGTTGTTCCCAAGTTGTTGATTGTATGCTCCAAACGGTTTTGATAAGCACCCAACTTCGCACGCTCAGCGGATACTGTTTCGATTGCATCATTGATAGTTGTAATCGCTGCATCTGCAGAAGCTTGACTAGAAATACTGATACCATCATTTGCAACAGCTGCATTGCCAGCTGAAGCAGCTGCATTAGAGCCGTTAGCTCCAGTTACGCCCAATGTATCAGCATCCATAGCTTTAATTGTGAGGGAGATATTTTGTCCTGCATTTGCACCAATATGGAATGTCAAGTCCGCTGCACTTGTAACGCCTGAAGAAGTACTTGCAGATCCATCCAACAATTTCTTCGTATTGAACTCAGTTGTGTTGGAGATACGAGTGATCTCTTTAGCCAACTCATCAACTTCGTTTTGAAGAGCTTCACGGTCTTTATCTGTGTTCGTGTCATTGGAAGATTGAACTGCCAATTCACGCATACGTTGCAGGATGGAGTGAGTTTCGTTCAAAGCACCCTCAGCTGTTTGGATCAAGGAAATGCTGTCTTGACCGTTTTTAGTAGCCATATCCAAACCGCGGATTTGACCGCGCATTTTTTCGGAAATTGCCAAACCTGCAGCATCGTCACCAGCGCGGTTGATACGCAGACCGGAAGACAATTTTTCGATAGCCTTGTTTGTGTTAGTTGTGTTTGCACCCAGTTGACGGTGAGTGTTCATTGCAGCAATATTGTGGTTGATAATCATTAGAAATTTCCTCCCTGAAAATAAGTTAGTTCCACATCCTTGTGGTAAACGCCGCGACATTAAGGTCGGCCGCCCTGCCGAAGCAGCGTCTAAACTATATATCGACAGGAAGAGAAGAACTGTTAATAGTAAATTGGAATATTTTTATTTTTTTTTGTTTTCAATGCCTTGAAGCAATTCCATAAAAGCAGCGACACTAGGAGCATCGGGTTTTGCAGACTCTCGATTAGCCTCCTGAATAGATGCATATACCTCTTTCCGAAAGATATCAATGTGCTTGGGGGCGGAAATACCAATCCGTACTGTATCACCTTCCACGGCCAATACAGTTACCTCAATGTTATCTTGAATGATAATAGATTCTCCCTTTTTACGTGACAATACTAACATTTCAGACCCCCTCCTTCGCCGAAGTCGCTTCTTCTGTCCATATGAGATGTTTAGTCACATAACCTGTTTGCTGGAGAACTACTTGCTTGCCTACCCGATGTGCAGGATTAATTATAACTGGGGCCAAGAGATTCATCGTTGATTTTGTCACATCTGAATGTATAGTGACTATGGAGTAAACAGCTACGTCTTCTTCAATTTTAAGTTCTTCTTTATCTTCTTCACTTAGTTCAAAACTATAATCATGCTTAAACTCAAAAGGATTGACTACCAAGAAAGACAACTCTTTCTCCGTTAATGATTGTAAGTAACTAAATGGCGTGTCTTCCCAAGGGATTAGTGCAAAACTAGTTTCGTTTTCAAAACCAGGTAAACCTCTTGGAAATTGATATGTGCTGTTTTCATCGACTTCAATTTTACCCCACGTACTTGTCTCAATAAAAATAATAAACGCCTCCTTGGCGATGATTTTATAGAAAAAAGCTATAGCGGGGTATTATAACCGTCTATAGCTCTACATTATATATTATAATCCCATATCAATCGTAGGCGGAGTGTATTGTATGGAAGCATATTGCTGCACATAAATATCCAACTTACCACGTTGATATTCAATCTCTGGCTTGTTCACAATTACATTCATCTCGGATTCCGCTGCTTCAAAGCGAATGTCCGGTGCTTGCGTAAACACACGTACATCCACATTATCAGAGGAAGCTGCCGTGCGTGTCTCCGGGAACGGCTTAGCTTGCCAATTGGTTCCTACAATATTGGCAATTGTATTGCCTGGTTTGTGGATGGCTGCCATATCATTCCCTTGTTGCACACGTTCAGCCATATTCTGCATGAATAATTGCTGAATACCCGAATATATTCGGGCATTCATATCAATCATATTCCCACCATGATAGGCAGAAAAAGCCTTGGACTGATCCACATTCAGCTCTATTGCATGGCTTTGCACCGTTAATTTACTAGGCTTGGTATGGAGTTGGACCTCCGCCTTCGGCTGACGAATCGAATACTGACCAATGTCCGCATCGATATGTAATAGCGTGGGCGTTGTGTGTATTTGTACCACTGGAAGAGTATTCATCAGATGATCTCTCCTTTGTTATCTAAGAAAATCAACTAATGACTGAGATATAATTTTAGCACCAGCAGAAAGTGAAGCATTATATATGTTTTCCTGGATTTTAGACTTGATTGATAACTCAGCGTAATCTGCATCCTCAACCTTTGCTTGCAAATCCGTTAAGTTCACTTCAAGATCACTTAAACGACCTTGCATAAGTTCTACGCGATTGGTTTTCGCCCCAATTTCTGCACGGATAGCGAGTATCTTGTTTGTTCGAGTATCAATGTTTGCAAGCTGATTAGACAATTCCTTTTGATTCCCGCTGGCAAGTGCCTGACTAATCGTATTAAAGATTACGAATAGATTATCAGCTTCCGCAGTATCACCAAATACTTCATTACCGGTCACGTTAATTGGTAATTGGATACTCTCACCCACGATAAAATTAATTTTACCGGAATCAGTAACAACGGAAGCAGCATTCGTTGTATCAAACGAACCGTCAGCATTGGTAGGAAAGTCATAAGGTTTAACATCGTAGGTTTCACCATTGAATACATACTTCCCATTCAACGTGCTGTTTGAAATATCAACAAGTTGTGCTTTTAATTGCTTCACTTCTTCATTGATACTATCTAGTGCAGATTGCGGGTTAGTCCCCGTAGCTGCCTGCACCGTCAGTTCTCTCAACCGCTGAACTACGCTGCCTGCTTGATCCATAACGGTATCATTAAAATCCAACCATGATACCGCGCTATCCACATTTTTTTGATACTGCTCATTGGAAGATAGCTCTGCACGATAACGAAGGGAGTACGTAATCCCTACCGGATCGTCAGACGGTTTGTTGATCTTCCGTCCCGTTGCCAATTGAGTTTGTGTATTGTTCATCTGTTGTGCATTCCGGTTCAGGTTAAGAATCAATTGCGAGCTCAACATATTATTCGTAATTCTCATCGTCTGTTATGTCACTCCTTCCTTAATTATCTGCCAACCATACCGGTAGAATTAATCAGTTTATCAAGCAATTGATCATATGTGGTCATAAAACGTGCAGAGGCACTATAAGCATGCTGGAATTTGATCATATTGGCCATCTCTTCATCCAGCGATACACCGCTAACGGACTGACGTCTAGTGTCTACTTGCTCTACCAAAAATTCCGAGTTTGATGTCTGACGAGCAGCTTCCTGAGATTGAACACCCAACTGTCCAACGATTGCACTAAACTGAGCACCAATCGTTGCATTCCGCAATCCATCAACAGATTTCATTGGAGTATCCTTCAAATTAGCCAGTAGATTAGCTAGTGTATTGTTACCTTTAATCACACTTTCTGCTCCTGAAGAATCCGTAGTAGTTCGGAGGGAGGTTGCGATCTTATTCGGATCAGCCAAGATTTCGGCATTCAATGAAATATTGCCAGCTGTGATGGCTGTTCCACCACCTGCTGCTGTAAAGAAAGGTAATCCTGGCGAATTCGTTCCGTCCATACTGTATCCAAGCTGATGCAATCCGTTTAGGCCTTTGACTGTAACCTTCAGATCAGTTGCCAGTGTCCGTGCTGCACCTGTGTATGTAACACCATCCAGGACAGTATTGTCCGGCAAGACAGAGCCCGCAGGAAGAGTGATCTCAATATCCCCATTGGCAAGGGTATTAGCTAAGTCATCCATTTGTTTCTGATAATCAGTGACCAAAGTGTCTCTAGACTTAATCATGCCGTGGACCTCACCGTTGGTGAGCGTGCCAGCTGTATACGCAGCATTCAGAAAAGCAGGATCTACCGCTACTTGTACCGCCCCGCCAGTGACGAGTGCCTGTCCATTCATCTGAACCTGGTATCCTTGCGGAGAATCCGTAACGGTAACGTTCATGATTTTGGACAGCTTGTCTGTCATCAGATCACGTTGGTCACGTAAATCGTTGGCATTGTCGCCAAGAGATTCAACTTTTACAATGGCACTATTAAGGTTCGCAATATTACCAAGGTAGCCTTGAATTTCATTGCTTTTCACAGCAATATTACTGTCCAAATCCTGACTGAGTGCATCCAGCTGGCGGCTAATCTGGTTCATCGCATCGGTCAGAGCCAACGTCGTTTCTTTTACGATCCGCCGTGCTGTAACATCCTCAGGATTTTTACTCAGGTCTGACCATGATTTGTAGAAATTATCCATAACGGTTCGAAACCCGGTGTCCGATGGTTCGTTTACAATAGCTTCAAGTTTCTCAAGTGTATCTCGTTGAATGGACCAACTCCCAAAGTTGGTATTTTCATTGCGATACTGGTCATCCAGAAATTTCTCACGCACACGTGTAATAGAGTCGAATTCTACCCCTGTACCAAGCTGTCCTGGTGTTGTGCTATGCAGAAATGCGAACGGCTCCATTGGAATAGATGCCTGCATGTTTACCTTTTGTCGTGAGTAGCCTTCCGTGTTGGCATTAGCTATGTTATGGCCTGTTGTGCTAAGAGCTGTCGTCTGTGTGAACAAACTGCGTTTAGCCGTTTCGATTGAATGAAATGTAGATGTCACCTGGTTTCCCCCTAATTAATCAGGCACGCGTGTCAAACAGACCGATTCGCCCTGGATTACCGTTCTTATCAGCAGGATGCTGATATGTGGCATCCTGTTCTGGTCGAGAAGCGAAGATGTCCATTGAGAGATCAATAAACATCAAGGATTGCTCGATCAGCATTTGATTCAGTTGATTAATCTCTTTTAATTCATGCAGTGTTCCCGCCAGCTTTTTCTGGACTTCAAGCAATCGCAGTTTGTCAGCCGGATCAAAAATCAGCTTCGAGATCTCAGTAATATTCAGGTTCAGCATAGATTTGATTCCACGCTCCTGTAGCAGTTCGTGTACTGCACTCTGCCGTTCGATCTCCAATGGCTCCTGTTGTTTCATGAAACGAGATTCTTTGTTGAGGAGGGCAATGAGTTCATCTACATCATTTTTGACAATGACCTGTCTCTTGACCTCACTGAGTGCCAGCATATCGCGGTGACTTTGTTCCATTTGCTGCAAAATTGCAATCAATCTGTCCAGTGCTGCCATTACGTGATCACCTATTCCTTATCAAAAGACTTAAAATACGGTAGCAGCTTGTCAGCAAGCTTGCTACTATCTACCTGATACGTTCCCGAACTCACCTGTTCTTTGAGTTCCTGTATCCGTTGTATGCGTCCTGCATCCTGTGTACGACTTTGTTCCTCAAGCATCTTCATCGCCTCCGGAGAAATGGATACTTCGTCCTTACGGCGGCTCTTCTTGGCATCAGCCTGCTGATTGGATTCAACGTTCCTTTGATATGAATTGATGGCGCCAATTCTACTCGGTTCATTGATTTTCATTCAAAATACACTTCCTTCCATGATTAGGAGTTTATGTTGATATACGTTTTTCTTACTTTAATCTTTATGTTGTCAAAATGATTAGGATAATAAAAAAAACCGATAATCTTTAATAAGTTTATCGGTACGTTTCAAAACATTTGTTATAGCAAAACATGTATTTGAGCCCTCGCTCCTATTAATCGCGTAGTTTGTCGACAGCATTGTAGGTTCGTCCGCCTATATTGCCGTTATCCTTCTGACCTACTTCACGAGCTGCTCCTGCCAAGTCTTTCGTTAAACGATTACGGCAAGAGTCGCACATATGACCTTCACGAATCAATGTTCCGCATACTTCACAAGGATACATCATATTTGGGGCATTCTCGATGGAAATTCGTCCCTCACGGATGAACTTGGTAATGTTTTTAATTGAAACTTCTGTTGCATCGGATAGCTCCTGTATGTTGGTGCCCTTGTTTTCGCGCAAATAATCTACACAGATCTGATATTCCTTCTCTATTTCCTTAATACAGTTTGAACATACATCTCGAAAATTCAACGCATATAATTTACCACAGCGAGGACAATTACCTAGATTCATCGCTAAAACGCCCCTCTCAAACTTCCATTTCCGAATAGATAATAACTATACATTACCTTATTTTCTCTGATGAAGCCATAGTCTATTTACAAAACAAAAAAGGGGAACAGGATGCACATATATGCAACCCCGCTCCTCCTTATACATTACTAATTCAATGTTCTAATACTTAGTACAGAAGACCATATGCTTGTGTTCTGATCGTTGAATGCCCGAATGCGATATTTATGCGAACTGGACGGTAACAGGTCAGAATGAATAAACGTTGCATCACTGACAGTCGCCACAATTTGCCCATCTGCTTCAATTTCGTAAGACGAAGCACTCCCAACCGCGTCCCAAGTCAGAATAACGTTTGTTCTGTCCGAAGTTCCCTTCAGCACAGGTGTAGTTAATTGAGTCATTCCACTTATACTCTCACTCCAAGCTCCTGCACCAGAAGCATTTTTAGCACGAATTCGGAAGGTATGTTCCGTATTTGGTGCAAGTCCGCTCTTCGTATAAGCAACTCCACTCACGGCAACCACCGTACCATCAATCTCCAGATCATACCCTGTAGCTCCAGTTACAGCAGTCCATCTCAGCGCGATAGCCGCTGTAGTTGCAGAGTTAATACTTAAACCTGAGACACTGGCAGGTAACGTAGTTTGGGACAATATTGCTGTCCATGCACTCACATTAGTGTCGGTCAGGGCACGAATACGGTATTTATGCGCCGTCCCACCAAGTAATCCATTATGGACATACAAGGGATCACTCACCGTAGCAACCAATATGCCATCTGCCTCAATCTCATATTTTGTTGCACCAACAACTTCATTCCATGTTAGCGTAACTGCCGTTTCTTCAGGTACAGCTTTCAGCGTTGTTAGTACATTTAATTGGGTCGAAGCGGTTACAAACTCACTCCAGCTACCCATGCCAGCAGCATTTTTCGCACGAATACGGAAGGTGTGATCTGTATTGGCTAGAAGTGCTGTTTTGGTATAAGCCAGAGCCGTTACAGCGACTATTTTACCGTCAATTTCCAGATCATATCCTATTGCTCCCGTAACTGCATTCCATTTCATAGCAATGGCTACTGTTGTTGCAGAATTCATGCTCAATCCGGTCACAATGCCCGGGAAAGTGTTTTGAGTCAAGACCGTAGACCAAGCGCTACTGTTCTTATCCGTTAATGCACGCACACGATACGTGTGCGATGTTCCTGCAAGCAAATTACTATGAACATATGAGGGATCGGTTACTGTAGAAACAATTGTTCCATCTGCCTCAATTTCATATTTGGTTGCATCTTTAATATCAAGCCAATTCAAAGTAATAGCTGTTTCCTCTGATGTTGCTTTCAGAGCAGGTGTGGTTAACTGGGTGGTAACACCTGTTATATCGCCCCAAGCCCCAGCACCAGCAGCATTCTTGGAACGAATACGGAATGTATGATCCGTGTTGGCGATAAGTCCCGTTTTGGTGTAAACCACTCCACTAACAGGTACCACCGTGCCATCAATTTCAAGGTCATATCCTGTCGCTCCTGAGACTGCGTCCCACTTCAGAGCAACAGCTGTGTTCGTTACGCTTGTTACCGTTAGTCCGGTCACAGAACCAGGCAACGTATTTTGTGTCAAGACCGCAGTCCAAGCTCCAACATTGTTTTCGGTCAGAGCGCGTACGCGGTATTTATGTGCTGTTCCAGCTATAAGATTATTGTGAGTATAAGTAGGCACCTTAACAGTCCCCACTAAGCCTCCGTCCGCTTCAATCTCATATTTGGTTGCATCTTTAACTTCAGGCCATGTCAAGGTGACCGCTTGTTCCTCAGAAGAAGCCTTCAACACAGGTGTGTTCAGTAAAGTTGTGCCATCTACAATCTCACTCCATATGCCTGCACCTGCTGTATTTTTAGAACGAATACGGAACGTGTGATCCGTATTTGTCACAAGCCCACTCTTTGTATAAGCTACTCCCGTTACTGGTACAACTGTACCATCGATCTCAAGATCATATCCTGTTGCTCCCGTTACTGCCGTCCATTTTAAGGCAATGGCTACATTGGAAACAGAGCTAATACTTAAACCAGTAACCGAAGCAGGTATCGTATTTTGCGTCAGCACTGCAGTCCAGGCACCTGTATTAGAGTCCGTCAGTGCACGTACACGATATTTATGCGCCGTTCCTGGAAGCAAACTAGTGTGCACATATTTCGGTTCGCTAATTGTACCAGTAACGACTCCATCTGCTTCAATCTCATACTTGGTTGCATCTGCTACATCTGCCCATGTCAGTGTAATCGCAGTCTCTTCCGAGGAAGCTTTTAGAACAGGGGTATTTAATAACGTTGTACCACTTACCTCATCACTCCATGCTCCGGTCCCTGCCGCATTTTTGGAGCGAACGCGGAACGTATGATCCGTATTAGCCGCAAGTCCGGTCTTGTTGTAGGTTAATCCAGTAGCAGCTACTACCGTGCCATCAATTTCAAGCTCATAACCTGTTGCTCCAGTTACAGCATTCCATTTCAAAGCCATTGTTGTGTTCGTTACAGAGGTAATGCCCAATCCAGTAACTGAACCTGGTAGTGTATTTTGATTTAAGACAGCAGTCCAAGCCCCGTTGTTTGTATCTGTCAGTGCTCGTACACGATACTTATGCGCTGTTCCTGGCTGAAGACTTGAATGCACATATTTCGGCTCATTAACTGTTGCCACAATTGAGCCATCTGCTTCAATCTCATACTTGATCGCATCTGATACATCTGCCCATGTCAATGTAATCGCAGTCTCTTCCGAGGAAGCTTTTAAAACAGGGGTATTCAACAATGTCGTACCATCAATGAGATCACTCCATGCTCCGGCACCTGCCGTATTTTTGGAGCGCACGCGGAACGTATGATTCGTATTGGCTGCAAGACCTGTCTTGTTGTATGTTAATCCACTTACAGCTACTACCGTGCCATCAATCTCCAAGTCGTAACCGGTTGCTCCGGTTACAGCATTCCACTTAAGCGCGATAGCGACATTGGTTGCAGAGGTTACACTCAACCCTGTGACTGAACCCGGTAAAGTATTCTGAGTGAGAAGTGCAGTCCAAGGGCTAACGTTCATCTCCGTCAGGGCTCTTACACGATACTTATGCGTTGTTCCTGGAGTCAAACTTGCGTGCGTATATACTGGTGTCGTAACCGTAGCTACAACAATACCATCTGCCTCCACTTCATATTTGGTTGCATCAGTAACATCTGCCCAAGTTACTGTAATTGCATCTTCTTGGGAAGATGCTTTCAGAACAGGCGTATTGAGTTGAGTCGTGCCACTTACCACGTCACTCCACACACCCACACCTGCCGTATTTTTGGAACGGATACGGAACGTATGGTCCGTATTAGCTGCAAGTCCACTCTTCGTATATGTTAAACCAGTAACTGGAACTACCACTCCATCAATCTCCAAGTCATATCCAGAGCTACCGGTCACTGCACTCCATTTCAAGGAAATTGCAGCATTCGTTGTGGATGCTATATTGAGACCTGATACTATTGCAGGCAATGTACTCTGTGTCAGGACAGCTGTCCAAGCACTTGTGTTATTGTCAGTAGCTACACGAACACGATATTTATGAGAAGTACCTGGTAATATATTTTCGTGTGTGTAGTTTGATTCACTTACATTCGCAACAATTACACCATCTGCTTCAACTTCATATGCAGTAACATCTGGTATGGATGTCCACGTCAATGTGATTGCTGTTTCCTCAGAGGATGCCTTCAATACAGGCAAATCAAATTGCGTACGACCTGTTACTATTTCGCTCCAGGCTCCTGCACCTGCAACGTTCTTCGAACGAATACGGAAAGTGTGCTCCGTGTTTCCAGCGAGTCCACTCTTCGTATAACTTGTAGCTGTCAAAGAAATCGGGGTGCCGTCAATTTCCAGATCGTAGCCTGTAGCGCCGGTAACCGCATTCCATTTTACCGTAATGGCTGCATTGGAGACTGCACTCACATTCAACCCACTGACAGAGCCGGGCAAGGTATTTTGCGTCACTACTGCTGTCCAAGCACTCGTATTCGTCTCATTGATTGCCCGCACACGATATTTATGCGCTGTGCCTGGTGTCAGATTGGTGTGGTTAAAGATTGGATCTTCTAAACCTGAAGAAACAACTCCATCTGCTTCAATTTCATACGAAGACGCACCTTCAATTGGAGCCCACACAAGCACAACTTCCTCCGCCGTGGCATTAGACTGAACTACAGGTGTGCTCAATTGAGTGGTGCCCATTACTGGATCACTCCAACTTCCTACCCCACCTGAATTTTTGGATCTGATTCTGAAGGTATATTCTGTATTGGCTGCTAGTCCAGTCTTGTTGTATGTTGTTCCTGTTACCGCAACAACCGCCCCATTGATCTCCAGATCATATCCAGTGGCTCCCTTAACAGCAGTCCAAGATAACGACAATTTATTCAATGTAGCATCTGTGATTTTCAAACCATCTGCACGGTTAGGTACTGTCAATTGACTTAGTGGTTTACTCCATGAACTCTCATTGTCAGTTGAGAAAGCTTTCAGCACATAGGTATGTGTTGAATTGGCCTCCAAATCGTCATGCTCATATGAGTTCACATTGCCCAATTCAATAGGTTCTCCTCCGTCAATTCGCAATTGATATCGATCTGCAAATTCAACGGATTTCCAATTCAATGTATTCTTTCCCTCTTCGCCTTTTACGGTTAAGATCGGTTTTTCAAGTAAAGTTCTCAGAGAGACTGGATCACTCCACTCACCTATACCTCTTTGATTACTACCACGTAATCTGTAAGTATAGTTTGTATTATTTCTATAAGGACTACTTGTATAGTTCAGACCATAAAATGGACCTTTAGTTACACCATTTTCTTCAATCTCATACTGAACTGCTTGTTGTGCAGCTGACCAATTAAGGTTGATCGTCGCATCATTCGCAGTGGCTACCAGGCCAGTTGGAATAGCAGGAACCGTCGTAATTGGCTCCTTTGTTCCCGACTCCTTAACAAAGCTGAATGATTCTGCCTTGCGTGTGTAATATGGATTAAGGTTGGATACAAAATCTACCACAGCACCTGTATCCGCACTAATCACCAAACTAAGTTGAGAGGCTTCATAACTTTGTACATATCTGGGTGTTTCCATCCCAAATTCATCGACTCTGGAAATGTCCCAAACACCTACATTCATACCTGATTGTCTATATTCCATGGTACTGTAATATTCCCAAACCTCGGAAAAGTCAACGATAAATGCATTAGTCACTTGCCCAGTATAGGTAGAAGTATACTTACCAAAGGTGACATTCGTCATATCTTCAACAGTTCCTCTAATAGACTGACTTCTTGAGAAGGAATATCCTGTTGCTGAAAAGCTGTATGATCTTACCCAACCCAAATCAACCGGTTTCTGATTCACCATCAGATTTCCATTCTGTTCTGATAATACAAAACGATAATCATTACTGGATGCGATAATTCTATTACTCGTTGCAGCATCTGCACGGTTCCCCCCGTACACGCCAAACTGTCCGAATACCAGCATGAATACTAGTAGACGGACAGTCCATAAGTAAAATCCATTTTTTCTTTTTCCTGCGACCACTTTTGTTCTCCCCTTCAACAGATATGTTGTGCCACTCCCTATGCTGTCACCCTGTGGTGAACGACAAAACTATCTATTCTGCGCGAGAAAACCAATTCCTCTTTTTTACATGTAAAAAATTTCTTATTGCGCTTTCATTTATAATTTCATCAAACAACTAAATTCCATATGGTATAAATACGAAAACAGGAATTCGCAAATGTGAAATTATTAATACAGGAACACATTTTCCTATCTATTAGAATGTAAAGCGTAGGTTGTGTATGCAGGGAGACTTGAAGAATATTAAACATAGCTCAATATACTGATTTGCCGATTAGGATCTCGCCAGTGTCAGCGTGTAAATCTCGACTGGAATCTCCATGTAAAAGCCAGCATTTAGAATAACCCGCCCACAAGCGTCCAAGGTGCTACCTGTTGTGTAAATGTCATCAATCAGCAGTAACTGTATGGGTTTGGCATGTGTCATGCCCATATGTGTTGGTAGATGAGATCCCCTGTATAGCTCTTCAATTAACTTCATGCCATCCGGGTTGATGGAAAAAGCGTTCTTCATCGTTTCAATACGCTCACCGCGTGATTTGAAGCTTTGTTTGGTGGTGTTGATCTGGCGCTGCAACAGATCAAGGATGGGCAGGCGGCAGGCGGTGGCGAGCCCAGCAGCCAGCCGCTCCGCCTGATTGAAGCCACGTTCGGCCAGCCGCTCGCTGCTCACCGGGACATAGGTGACCGCGTCAGGCCGCCATTGTGGCTTCGTTTGTTGAGCATGTGTGGCGGAATGAGCCACGGGGGCTGGGGGTTCTTTTGCCAAAGCAGAATTCTGCTCCTCTCTCATCGCTTGAAAGGCTTGAATCAACAGCGCGGTTAAGAGCGGCGCGTATCTTTCATGGCCTCGAAATTTGTACATTCCAATCCATTCTCTCATAAGAGTGTTGTATTGTACGGCGCTGCGGTTGGCGATAAAAGAACGGTTTTGCATATGTGGACGAGCACAGTCCGGGCATCCGACACCCCGACCACAACGCAGGCAACGGATGGAACGGATCCATGGAATCTGCTTCACACAACGTGGGCATATGCCTGGATAGGTAGAAGACAGAATTGCTCGAGTCCCACATGTCAGACAAGTCGCTCCCGGCGGGGCGAGCAGATGATGAAGACGCTGGGTCAGGTACTGCGCGTGATCGGTTATGTTGCTGAGCCAGTTGAACATAGGGGGCATACCTCCAGTCTCGGGAATGTATTGTGATATGTGGATACGAACTGGGCAGATGACAATTATGTCTGGGATGGTGGATGCAGGTAGCCTTTGCGACGAGCGATGGTGTTCATTTTCCGAATCTGGGCAACGGCCTTCACCTGTGAGCGCGTCCGACGAGACGATGCAAAAACCACTCTACCCGCCGGGTCATCCATGGAACGCCCTGCTCTACCCGCCATCTGGACCAGTGAAGCTTCATCAAAGAGACCATTGTCTGCATCCAATATAAAAACATCACTGCGCGGAATGGTCACGCCACGCTCCAGAATTGTGGTGGTTACGAGCAGACGAATGTCGCGATCACGAAAGGCTGTAACTTTGCTAGCGCGATCGGGGTCTTGGGATGAGGTTCCTTCGATATGGATTCCAGGAAAAGTACGACGCATCAGATTCACAAACGCCTCAATCTGGGCAATACGTGTCACAAAAACAAATACCTGGGCGTCACGCTCCAATGAAATTTGGATGTTAGTCCTCAAGGCAGAAGGAAGATTTCGTTTCTTAATACATTCAGCAACGGTAACCATTTTGATCAAGCGCGGGACAGGCAAAGGATGACGGTGAAAACGTACCGGGACTTTGGCATGATTGAGTTTCCCCCGTGCTGCTTCCCTCTGAAGCCGAGCAGGCGGTGTGGCAGATAGATAGACAAAATTCCCGGCCGGTTTACAAGAGGATGCCGCCGCGTGAGCGAGCATGGGATCATTGTGATAAGGGAACGCATCCAGTTCGTCGATGATAACAAGATCAAACCCCTGATAAAAACGCATCAGTTGATGTGTGGTCGCAAGCGTGAGCTGAGCGTCTTTCCAACGTTCATCACTACCTCCGTAGAGAGTAGCGAGCGAGGTGTCCGGAAAAGCTTTCGCCAGACGCGGAGCTAGTTCCAGCACCACATCCCTGCGCGGCGTAGCGACCAAAGCTCGTCCGCCACGATCCAATGTATGTTGGAGTAGAGGGAAAATCATCTCGGTCTTGCCGGCCCCGGTCACGGCCCACAGCAAGAACCGCCCCGGCCCTTCCCCTGCGGGTGGCCGGGCCAAAAACGCAAGCGCCGCGGCAGCTGCCGCGCTCTGCGCTGCGCTAAGCCCCCACCGGGCGAGCCCGCCGCCGGTGGGGGCCAAGGCCGTGCCACGCGGTGCTTCGCCGCGTCGTTGCACGGCCCCTTGCGCTGCACTGCGTAGCAGCAGCGCACAAGCACGGCTGCGCCCCAGCGCGAGGCAAGCCTCGCAGTAGGCGCAAGCCGCCAGGCCGCAGGCAGCGCAGGGCACGCGCTGCCTGGCTTCGCTGCCACAACGGTGGCAGCGGGACGCGCTCCGCGCGCGTCCAAGCCACGCGTGCCGACGGCGCGTGGCAGGCCCTTCGAGGGCGGCTGTGATACTCAGCCGCCCGTGCAAGCGCGCGAGCTGCGCAGCCGCGCGCCATTCCCTTGGCGGCTGGGCGGTATCCGCCAGCAACGCCTCCGCCTCGGCCGCCAGTAATTGGCGGCCGTTGATCCGCTCAGCCAGCAGGGCCGCGTCCCGCTCCAGCTGAGCCCACTGCCCGGCGGGATACGGCTCTGGCATCCCGCCTACCTGATTGCCACGCACAGCAACACTCCCCGCTTTGCCCGCTATAACTTTTCTCGCCTCTGTTTCCCCCGAGGCCAGTTCATACACATCCAGTTTCCGTGCAAGATAGCTCTGCCATTCGTACTGCCCCCACCGATCCATACCTCGCTCCATCTCAAAATGTTCAACCAACCAGGATGCCTGGCTTAACGGCACCATCTTATCTAACAGCAACCAACGCAGCACATGTCGCCCACTTCCTCCCTCGAGCCACCAGGCCACATCCACTCGAATATCGAGGGACAAGATCATGCTCCACCCTTCCCCTACACGGTACACATACAAAGCGACCTTCATTTAATCTCCTCCCCCATCGCACTTTCTCCTGAACGCAAAAAAAAGCACATGCCAACCCGGCTGTTCGCCGGAGCATGTGCTTCATGTCCATATTCCATCTTCTTATGATTAATCTACATATCACTATACCAATTGAATCTTTACATCACAAGGTTAGTCACATTACATGATTCCATCATACAATTCTGCTAATAACCAGAATCTTTCTTTAAAATTGCGAAACTTTTTCCAATCTGAATCGTCTATACTTTTAAATTAAGAGTTCTGACTTCGAAAATCTTATTTCTGTGATCAAGAACTCCTCATACCCAGGCAATAACCATAGATTGCATAAAAACCCATTTTTAATTTAAAAGCAGACTTGGCTACAATTACAAAAAAAGACTACAGCTTCTGCTGTAATCTTTTCACTGTAGATCTGCGAAATGTTAATCCCATTTCCCGTTCACATGATGATTTATTGCTCTGACTCACGCAAATCAATCAGTCGAAAAGTGTGATCGGTCTGTGCTACCCGTTCAATATCAGCAGGGACAGCAGGCAGATAAGATGTCTCCATTCCTTGCCTTTGCATAAGCTTTTCAATAATCGTAATTGTTTCCGCTTCTGTACGATCAGCAACAACGGTTAATCTGAAGCTTTTTCCACGGTATAATAATTCCCGGCAAAGTTCTCTTACAATGCCTTCGATCCGCCCTGCCTGATTGGAAGGGATGAGCAGGATCTGCTCGAATCCTTCAGATTCCGGACGGGAAAGATGGCGCTGGTGCATGGCATGAACGGCCATTGCCGCCAGGAAGTATATGAGCAGAATCATAGTCAGATGAGCAACCATGGCAACTGCACCTCCTCGGAAGGTCATGCTCACCCATGGCGAACATCCCTGTATACAACAAGTATATGCTGTACTTCCTGAAGGGTTACACTTGCATTTCCTATCACTCATATTCCACGCTGATCGACACCGGACGAAGAAAGACAGGCCAGGTCATTCATTCACGCCTAAGCTTGAACATATGTTCCGCATAACCTTACGCTTTGCTCATTTGCAGTGATAAAGTCCATTAACCCGCAGACCAATCCAACATTCTGGAAAGGGCGCGAGTGAACACCAATCTATACTTCGTCAAGGTTGAATCAACCAATGGACTGACTTACCGTAAGAATACTGCTTTACGAAAAACATAAGGTATTAGAGCGTAACCCAACCATATTTGATCGAATTGATAACGGCTTGTGTACGGTCATCCACTTCCATCTTCTGCAGAATACTGCTGACATGGTTTTTTACTGTTTTTTCACTGATGAACAGGAATTCACCAATCATTTTATTGCTCTTACCTTCTGCCATCAAGCGAAGTACTTCAGCCTCACGACGTGTGAGCGGGTTATTGTCGCCAGCGACAAATTTAACGCCTGCTTCCTTCGAAGCTCCTTCACTCATTGCCCCTGTTTCATTAAGATACGTCATACGACGCAGCTGCATGATCAGTTTGCCTGTTACTTTCGGATGAATGAACGCATGTCCTTCATGCACGGAACGAATCGCATTGATCAGAGACTCAGCCTCCATATCCTTCAGCAAGTATCCGTTAGCCCCTTTACGAAGCGTCTCAAACACATAACTTTCATCATCATGAATGGACAAGATAATTACTTTGACATCAGGGAACAGCTCACGCAATTTCTCCGTTGCCTCAACCCCGTTTTCGATTGGCATGTTGATATCCATCAATACGATATCAGGTTTATCCTGATTGCAGAATTCGAGCACTTGAATACCATCGCCGCATTCGCCGATGACCTCAATGTCGTCCTCCATATTTAAAATGCGTTTCAGTCCCTCACGGAACAGCTGATGATCATCAGCCAAAAGAACTTTAATCGATGCTTTACCAGTATCACGGTTTTCCATCATCCTGCTACTCCTTTCCCTTATCCACGTTTGTCGGGATATGAATCACTATTTTGGTTCCTTGATTTTCTCCGGATTCAATCTCTATTCTTCCTTCTAACAGTTCAACCCGTTCTCTCATCCCAATCAGACCGAAGTGGGTATGATCCTTGCTTTTCTTCGCAAGAAGCTCCGGTTTGAACCCAAGCCCATTGTCCTGAACGACAATTTTGACGAGCTGAGCCTGGTATGTAATTTCCACTACAACATAAGTGGGATAAGCATGCTTTGCAGCATTCGACAGACCTTCCTGCACGAGGCGGTAGATCGCTGCCTCCATCGCGGAAGATAAACGGTGTTCTTTACCTCTTGTTTCAAAAAGCGACCGGATTTTCGTTTTTACCTCAAAATCCTGCACGTACTTCCGAAGCGTTGGAATCAGTCCCAGATCATCCAGTGCCATAGGACGCAGATTGAAAATAACTTTTCTCATTTCTTCAAGACTGGAACGAACCTGGCCTTTCAAATCTACTATTTCGGCCTGGACCATCTTAAAATCCTGCTTAATGAGCATTCTTTCTACAATTTCCGTCCTAAGCACTAGATTGGCGAGCATCTGCGCAGGCCCGTCATGAATCTCACGAGCAATACGTTTCCGCTCTTCTTCCTGGGCCAAAATTATTTTCAAACCAATCATTTGTCGATTTTTGGCTGATTCGATGATCCGGGTCACTTGACCCAGTTCACCTGACAGGTACTCGAGTACAACACCCATCTGCGAACCGATGGTCTCGGCACGCTCCACAGAAGCTTCCACATTTTTGGCACGCTTCTGCAGATCATCCCGACGAGCCTTCAGATACATTTCCTTCTCACGATAAATCATCAGATCCAGCTGCAGCTGTGTTGCTTTCTCATACGCCTGCTTGATATCATGCTCGGAATAACGGACAAAGTCGCGGCTAACCTCAGTCAGCCGGATCCGGGAACGGCGGTAGTTCAGCTCCAATTGATCTACTTTCTCGATCGTTTCCGCCGTCTCCTTCAGTACCGACTTTAACTCCTCGTTGAGTGTTTTCAGCTCATCACGAGTTGCGTCCATAATCTCGAACATTTGATATTTGCTGTTTTCCATGACTTGTATGGCGTTTTTAATGACGCGGTCTATGGCATCGGCTTGTAAATCCACGTTTGTTCGACTCCATTTCTATCGTTTCCGGTATATATCATACCATATCACGATGAGATGGTAACGGTCTTCGTTTTCTGTTCCCATTTTACAGTCAGACCAAGTTGCTCGGAAACGAGTCTAAGTGGGACTAAAGTCCTACCACCTGTTACGTATGGTGCAACAGTTGCGCTCTGTCTTTTACCATTCAGAATGAATTCTTTCTGCCCTACAACCAGATCAATCAGCTTGCCACCACGTAATACCGTGATTCGCTGATTTTTGCTATCCCAGCTTGCCTGACCACCAAAAGCGTCCAAAACATGTTTGATTGGCACATACGTCGTACCATTTTTCAGGACTGGTGCTGCATCAATCGCTTTTTTCGTTCCATTCACCGTCATCGATTTCTGTCCAAGCACAAGCGAAGCTGTTCCCGTAGGCAATCCGACTTCACTGGACTTGGAAGGCATCGTGAATGCGATGTTGTCAAAAGCAACCATACCTGATTTCGCACGCTCATCCTGCCCTTCCTCTACGTTCACCACATACACCCGCTTCAGCTTCGCCGGATAGGCGATGTTCAGTCCGTTCAGGTCCACACTCAGCTTCTTCCACCCGTTCCAGTCAATCGCCTTGGCGAGATCGGCATATACCGTTTTGCCATTGGCATCCGTGAATTCGGCACGCAGCCAGTTCAGGCTCTTATCTCCCAAAACATCCATGGACATTGATGTAGCTGCTGCAGATACCTCTTTACCTGTGGAACCGTTCAGTTGTGCATAAGCATACATTTTGCCTGTTCCAGCAGTCATATCATAATCGAGTTGCAGCACATTGGAGCCAGCTTTTTCACCAGTTCCTGCAGTAACAGTTGCCGAACCAGTCACACCCGCTGCGTTTGTCGTGAAGTTGATAGGATAATTCACGTTGTCGAAATTCTCCCAGATCGTTTCGCTGGCAGAAGCCGAGAGGACTACGACTGTGCTGTAACCATCGTAACGACCAATCGCATATCCCACTTGTGCACCAGAATTGACGGAAGATACGGTTAATTGGTCAGCAGTAACTTTACCTTTGAATCCGATAAATTCCCATGTCAGCGAGTCTGCCGGAACCGTAACACTTTGTCCGCTCTTCGTTGTTGCCGTTACAGGAATGGACATCGTTGTGCCTGCTTTGAGCGAACCGAGACCTGATCCTGCTGTCAGGGAAGCCAGTTCACTTCCACCCAATACCGATACTTTGATGGAGGATGAAGCTCCATTGCTCGTTGCTGTCAGCGTTGCTGTGCCTGGCTTCACGCCTTTGATTGTGCCGTTGCTGACACTCACGATGCCGTTGTTGCTGGACTTCCAAGACATGCTGATATCGCCTGTTGCGATCGGGTTGTAGTAGGTGTCATATCCTTTGGCTGTGTACTTGCCCTCTTGTCCCACCAGCAGCGTTTGGCTGCCACTCACGGCAAAGCCCTTCAGTTTACCTACAGGAGCCGTAGAGAACACACCCAGCGTGTTTACAACCTGACGTTGCTCGGTGCCATACTCTGTGTTGAACGTCAGACCGGCGGTTTGCTCACCTAACGGACGGGTTACCATTGTTGTGGAGCCGCCTCCGTCCAGGTTCATGCCTTTCCAGACACCCACACTGGTCATAAAGGATTGTAGTTCCGTCAGCGACATCCCGCTGCTGTTACTGTTTTTCTCCGCTGCAATGATGTAGACGTACCGACCATCCTGAGAGTATCCTACTGCCGTTCTTGCACGAATACCACCAATGCCAGAAGATGCGATATCACGGGAAAAGGAAGCTGCCTTACCACCATTCACAAGAATGGTGTGACCACCAATCATCATCTCCAGATTGCTTGGATCGACCGATTGCCCGGTTGTTTTGGCTTTCAGTTTGTAATCCGCATCCAGGGTTTGCCCAACGGATAGATGGCTCATGATCCATGTCGCCGCTGTTCCATGCGCACGCAAAATGTACCCATCCTGCGGCACCGTCATGTTTAACGCTTTTTTATCCGAGATTTGGGTAATTACCTCGTTCTGCACGAGAACCTCTGTTGGCGTTGTGGAAGGGTCATTTGGACGTTTGGTGGATGTCCATGCCGGTGTATAAATATACATCGAGTTGGCATGACTATATTTCACCGCGCCCGACTCTACTGTATAATCCTCTTTATTTATCCCACGCAAAGCAAAGGTTGAACCATCCTGTGCCTTCACGGTTCCGTCAAAAGAATACTCGTCGATCATTGGCTTGCCATCCTTGGTCACCGTGAGGGCATACATGCCCGACAGTTCAGAAGGTGTGGAGACCAGCACGCCATCGGAGACCTGTCCACCAATGGGCGCGAGCTCGCCGGATACATTAAAGTAATCGCCATTCACAGCAGCAACTGCGCCATTTTCTTTAGCCATGGCACCTGTGCTCTGTTTACTGTTCAGATTACCGCCCTTGCCTGTCATCACATCCAGCTTCACATACGGATTCTGCAGATCCACCTGGATGACATCCGCCAGTACGTTGACCTTGGAACCGGAACGTGTTGTTGTATATCTGTATTTCATGAGCTTCGCACCCGAAGTCAGAATTTCTTCACTCAACTTGCTTGTATTCGTAGATGCCGCTGCGGCCACCGATTGCCACGAAGTGCCTGACCACATCTGCCCGCCTGCACTCATCACCGGTGCAATCCAGATCACACCCGCCAGCGTCACAATCGCCCATTTCTTCACCTTACTGCCCTTAACGTCTTCCAGCTGTTTCCCATGTTTCCCCAGCATGTCTGAAACGTCTCTCCCATCTTGTATATCAATCTTAGACATCACGAACACTGCCAAGTAGGCAGCAGATAGCGAGATCTCTAGTATACTCTTCTATTAATAGACTGCTTTTTGTGGAAAAAGTTACGTTTGTCCCCTATATTAGCATGCATAGATTATGAAAATAGCACACTTTCATATCTCGGATGTAATATTCCATTCATATGTAGGTCTATATAAAAAGAAACACATCAGCGTGAGTAGTTCGGCTGATGTGCTTTTTAGATACATAACAATGATTATCTCTTTAAGATTAGCGGTTACAGATAACCAATTCTATTTAGCATACGTTTTAGCATGACTGCCGCTTGTGCTTTTGTTGCATGTGCCAGCGGCTTAAATTCAGTATCCGACACACCATTAATAATTTCTGTCTGTACTGCTTTGGCAACAATGTCCTTGGATTTAATAGATTTCTTATCCTTGAATTTAGATAAGGTATCCTCAACTGACAGTTGAAGGGTTGCTGTTTGCCCAGCGTAATTCATTGCTCTCATCAACATAATGGCCATTTGTTCCCGGGTGATGAATCTATTGGGTTGGAATTTATTATCGCCAACACCCTCAATAATTTTCGCCTCCACCGCAGCGCCTATATATGCATAAGTTGAACTGTTTGCATTCAAATCTCGGAACTGTTGTGCAGCTGCACGATTGCCTTTTAGCCCTAATCCTTTGGCAATCAACTCAGCAAACTCTGCTCTAGTGATTTTCATATCTGGCTTAAATGCAGTAAGGTTATCAGCACTTATGATCCACTTGGAGGCCAACTCTGTAATAGCATCTCGTGCCCATGGTTTTGCATTCGGGAAGCTTACCAAATGAGTCACGGGGGCTACGATCTGATTACCGTTTAATTTACCTCTAGCAACCAATCCAGATGTTATAGTTCTGAAAGTTGTTGGTACATAGGATAACGTCTGTGTGTTTGAATCAACAGCAGTTAATCCGGATAAGACTGTTGACGTGTTCCCAGGAAGTTGCATCCAAAAATGACTTTTGATATTCTGTTCTACAGTTTGCCCGGTATTTCCGTTATAGAGCTCAATATGAACTTCTGTCACGTTAGCCAGTCGCTGAGCGTTAGAACTTGTTAACATATACTCTAACGTTCCTAAGGAGAATATAGGAAGAGCCTCTAACTGCACATATAATATGGCAGTACCTGGGGCTGTTGTTATCCCTGCACTTTGTCCCATAGCCACAACTTCCAGTTGTGACAAGGACACAAGCCAGACACTATCACTATATTTAATGCCAAATGAACCAGTGCGGTAAGTTGCAGCTATCCGAGAGAGCGTATGGAACGGGATTCCTACAGATGCTGTTGCTTCACTCTCTGGAACTTCGAACATGACGGGTTGGTTTAGTTTCCCGCTAGAATACGCATATTCAAATGCTTGGGCAAGCTTGGTCTCATCAATGGTAAACTGCCGTGTTGGACGATTGTTCCGTGAAGTTATGGTTTCGACAGCAGCTGTATCACTTTTCATAATGTACATTGATTGTCCAAAACCGGATTCAGCTGCACCTACTTCACTAATCCATGAAGGACGCCCCTCCAATGGAGTAGTGGGTGTAGCTGTATTTACCTCTTTTACTTGTAATGAAAGTGGACCAAACGCCTCTACTTCAGTATTAAGAGCATCCCGAAGCGAAACTGCCCCCGGTGTATAACTAACGATACCTGTTTGTCCTGCAGATGCAGAAGTGGGCAACTTTAAAGTAACAACTGAGCCGGATGCCGATGCGGAGCTAACAGCTACGTTATTGCTACCAATCTGTACTCTGAACTGAGCTGGACTTAATGCAGAATCTGCCTTTAAAGCATTACGGAAGTTAATGAGTATCGTGTCTCCTTGTAACACACCAGACAGGATCGTTCCATTTCCATATGTGTACGTAACGGGGGTTAAATTCAAGTATCCCGCCGGGTTTCCGTTTAGGTCCGTTAGACGGCTCGTTCCAGGAACGTAAGATAGCGTCACAGTCTGTGTACTTGTAACTGGCGAGGCCAATGTCAGTGTAACGACATCATCTTCAATTTCCGAATCATTAACAAACACAGCTTTCCCGTCTACCAGTACCGAATACTGACTTTTCAAAGGTTTATTTGATCTACTTAGCGGTTCGTTGTAGCGAATCCATAGTTTATTGCCGCTGACCTCAGCGCTTTGGAACTCAGGGTTCTTCGTGTCAATACTATTACGAACGTAAAATTCGCTAAATCCGGCAAGCGCTTGACCGCGACTATCCTTTACAGCCCATTCACCCGGCTGATAGGATACACGGACGACTTCACCATTCGTAATCGAACGACTAAGGTTCAGGGTGACAAGTGAACTGTTATTGGTAGACATGCTACTTACACCCACAGACGTTCCATCCGCTGTCACGCTGAATTGTTTATATGCTTCACTAGAATTAATATATACGGTCTCAGGATAATAGAGATTAAGCGTACTGCTATAGACGCTGCCTTCTCTAGGTTTGGACATGATTGATTCCAAACTATTTTCCACGTCTCGGGCTCCGAAGGCTGCTGCCGAATTCATAGATAAATCCTGAATTTTGCGCGTTGATGATCCAGGTGAGTATCCAATGCGAACCACTTGTCCTACTGCTACACCTGTATCTAGAACAACGTAAACACTATCTCCAGACACATAAGACGTAGATACATTACGTGACTCCCCATTAACAGTAACGGAGAAACTGGATGGCAGAGGATCAAGACTTGAGAGCAATTTGTCATAGGTCAGACGAATGATGGTATTACTGTACATTTTGGAAGTTTTGAGAACAGGAGCAGTTCGATCTAACGTTAGTGTACGGAATGTCCACGATGTGGCTCCGTTAAGTCCTGTATACAGATTACCTGATTTGTCTCGCAACACTCCCCCTGGAATATCCACGGTATAGCTTGTATTGCTAGTTAGACTACTCGATGGGATAATTCGCAGCTGGCGATGATTCGAGCTATTGACAGACGTAGATGTTGTTATTACTGCTCCGCTCGCATTTCTTAGCGTTACTGATCCGGGATAGCGAGGATCAAGCTCTTTGTTAAATGTAACTGTTAGCTCTCCTGTCAGCGCGACTCCACTCACTCCGTTAGATGGTGATAGAGAAGATACCACTAAGGAAGTTGGGTCAGATTGAAAAACTGTAAATTGCCACCCGTTAATTCCTGTTCCCGCGACATCATGCCCTGCCTTGTCTCTTAAAGCTCCTTGATCTATGTCAACTGAGTATGTAGCATTATTGGAAAAACTTTTCGCGGGATCAATTGTAAGCGTATTGCCGCTAATCACGACACGAGACTGCGGTAGCGCCATGTCATACTTCTCAAATTCTGCACCGTTTTCGTAAATCACAATTTCTCCAACACCAGCATCAATTGGATTGCTAAAATTTGCTTGTAAATTGGAATCACGTGTAACAGACACTGCACCATTAATTGGAATTAGGGAATTTATAGTCGTAGCCCCAAGTCCCAAGGTGAAGAATGACCAAGCTTCTTCATTTAAGCCATTAAAAGGATCATTATCTCCGTATTCAAAGGATTTCGCTCCGATTCGAATGGCGTAGTGCCCACCTTTTAATGCTTCGTTCAACTGAAAATTTATAATTTTCCCTACACCCGGGATATCAGCGGAATCAGCTATAACGTTTACTTCAGAATTTACAGGAACTTCTGCAACCAGCTTGTTCTCCGGTAATCTGTATATGGATATGTTCTCTAGCGTACCTGTAACTTTTCTTACTGGCTTCTTGAAGACAAGACTAAACGGTAATGTACTATCAACGTTTCGAGCACCTAATGCTGGCATAGATGACTCAATCCCCAAGCCAGTTAAATCGTCATCTGCATATGCAGTACTCTCTTTCAACCCCAAACCACTATACCAACCTTGCGTAGTCAATAATACAATTAACAATCCGATGATCCCCTTGCGGATCAATCCTTTTATACTCACCTTTCGTTCCTCCCCATCCAGATTCAACTCTTTATTCCATGTATAGACCTCTTTAAGTATTTCGGCAAAAAGGAAATATTTGATTAGCAATTAGTTATAATATGTAAATCTATTTCCCCTTTTCGTAATGCAGAGATATTCCATGACGCTAATGTAAAAAGAAGCCCACGATTCCTTAAAGGAATCATGGGCTTCTACATGTCTTGGACAGGGTCTTACAGACCTGCTTGAGTTTTCAAAAGGTCTACTTTGTCCACTTGCTCCCAAGGTACATCCAGGTCTGTACGGCCGAAGTGACCGTATGCAGCGGTTTGTTTGTAGATTGGGCGACGCAGATCCAGCATACGAATGATGCCAGCCGGACGAAGATCGAAGTTGTTGCGTACAAGCTCAACCAATTTCTCGTCGCTGACTTTGCCAGTTCCGTATGTATCCACGTTGATCGATACCGGGTTGGCTACACCAATCGCGTAAGCGAGCTGGATTTCCACTTTGTCTGCAAGTCCTGCAGCTACAAGGTTTTTCGCTACGTAACGAGCCGCATATGCTGCGGAGCGGTCTACTTTTGTTGGATCTTTACCAGAGAACGCACCACCGCCGTGACGTGCATAACCGCCATAGGTATCTACGATGATTTTACGTCCAGTGAGGCCTGCATCTCCCTGAGGTCCGCCAATAACGAAACGTCCTGTTGGGTTGATGAAATATTTAGTCTGTTCATCCAGCAATTCAGCTGGAACGACAGGCAAGATTACATGTTCTTTGATATCTTTTTGGATCTGCGCAAGTGTAGTCTCTTCAGCGTGCTGAGTAGACACAACGATTGTATCTACACGTACCGGCTTGTCACCGTCGTATTCAATCGTTACTTGCGTTTTACCATCCGGACGAAGATATTCCAATGTACCGTTCTTACGCACTTCCGCCAGACGGCGTGCGATACGGTGGGACAGAGCGATTGGCAAAGGCATGAGTTCTGGTGTCTCGTTCGTTGCAAAACCGAACATCAGACCTTGGTCACCTGCACCAATGTTTTCTGTTTCACGAGCGACTTGTTCCGGGTCACGATTCTCAAGCGCTGCGTTCACGCCTTGGGCAATATCAGCGGACTGCTCATTCAGAGAAGTCAGAACTGCACAAGTGTTATAATCAAATCCGAATTTGGCACGTGTGTAGCCAATATCCTTAATTGTATTACGAACGATGGACGGAATGTCCACGTATTCAGAAGCTGAACTGATTTCACCGATGACAAGCACTAAGCCTGTGGCTACGGAAACTTCGCAAGCTACGCGAGCATTAGGATCGTTCGCCAGGAACGCGTCCAACACGGCGTCTGAGATCTGATCGCAGATTTTATCCGGATGTCCTTCGGTTACAGACTCCGATGTAAATAGATGCCGGCCTTTAACAGACATGAAGTTTCAACCTCCCATAACTAGTAGTATGGCGATTGCCCGAACAAAACATGACAGCGATTCGTTCACTGTACCCTCGAAGCTTTCCAAAAAGGAATAAGGACGCGGAGTCCGCAGTACCGAAGATAAGGATTTTTCAGGTAATTGCCTCAAACGAAAATCAACCTTTCCCTAGTGGAAAAGGTTGCATACCTCAAGTGCCATCTTAACGTATTTGTCAAGACGTGTCAAACGAAATGGGGTAAGGAAAATGCCCTATAAGTGCTGCTCTGCCTGACGAATTAGCCTTTTGGTGATCTCTCCACCAACCGATCCATTCTCGCGGGAAGTCAGATGTCCCCACCCTTTGTATTGCCCATAAGAGTGATCACTTACTTCACCCAGTTCAGATCCAAATTCTGTATCCGCACCAGCTAAACCTCTGCCACCATAACCCACATTGAGACCAAACTCTGCAGCAATCTCATACTTCATCTGATCCAGCATTTGACGACTTTCGGGTACCACTTTACGATTGCTTCTAGCCATGGTTCCTGCACCTCCATTAATTGATTGTCAACAGTTATAGAGTGAGCAGGAACAAGGTTGGCTAGCCGTATTAATGTTTGTTAGAACTGGGTAATCTGAGCAAATGAAAAGTATGACTAATGAATAATTCATTTAGCAGCTACAAATCCTATTTCAAAGTATATCCACCACGAACCATTACGGTTAGGCTATATTTGTTTCCTTCCAATACAGTTATTCCCCGTCCATCCCTTGGAAAAGAGAGCAAGTGATTGGTCGGCGCTGCCTGTCCATTCGTCAGGTCAATCCCGTCCGTCAGATCCGCTACACCATTCGTACCTTCACTGACGATCACAGCTTTGCCGCTACGTACAATGAACTCCGCGCCAGACTTGCCGATCAGCTGTTGCCCCGGCTTCACGGTTACGATCTCAACGGCATCAGAAGCGCCTGAGACCAGTGGAGGAAGTGAAGTGTCTCCTCCTGTGCTACCGGAGTTCCCTGTTCCCGTAGAGCCGGAATTATTACCGGATGAGTTACCAGAACCTGTGCTAGCACCGCCACCCAATGCTTTTTGAATCTGCTGATCTACATAACTCTTCGTTACAACCGGATCGTCTGCTGTTCCTGGCTGGCTTGTACCTGCACCGATGGCCGTATTGCTATATACCGACCCAACCCACACGCCAACACCAATCGCGAGCGCAGCAAGGGATACTTTCATATAAGGTTTCATGTGAATCATTTTCCTCCTCTGGTAATCTATTAACTTTAACTATAGAGAAAAAATAGGGATGCCACAAGCAAAACCTCGTTTCCGTTGGTGTGGAAACGAGGTTTTGTGGACAAATCTAACGATTATTCGAATCTATGCATCTATCTTATATCGACGGGTTCTTCCTTCGGAAGTTTGGTCAGGTCATATCCATAGCTTTGCTCCGCAAGACGAAGACGTTGCCCTTGGAACTGATCATCTACGCTTAAGCGATACGAACCACCACGCAACTTCTCGAAGAAGCTGTCTTCTACGCTCCAGCTCAGTGTTTGGTTGGTCCCCACTTTCAGATCGGTTCCCAAAGTCAGCTCTTTCTCATATGATTTACCTGCTTGATCCGTCATTGTAAGGATTAACTTATGCTCGTTCTCGCCCATCTCAATCTCTTCATTACGTGATAAGCTGTAATTCATCTCGATCTGTACAGACGAGCTGCCTGCCAGGTATGCTCTCACACTGTTGGCAGTCCAAGAGTAAGGATAGAGATCAATATTGGTTAACGAGCCTTGAACACTAATGGAGGTTGGCGGCACTTCGAATGCCAGAGCATTCACATAAGCAGTTGCTTCCCCTTCGCCCGTTACAAACTTGCTATCTGCAATACCTTCACCCACAATCAGACGCAAGTCTGAGAAGGTCACCGACTTCGGAATCTTAGCCCAGAATGTAACAATCGACTTCTGGCCCGGCCCAGGCAGACGCTCTGCTTGCTTCGCAGTTGCTCTGTAATACTGGCCATCCGATGTTTTGAAGTAACCTACAAGTTTGCCAAGCCCACTTTGACGCAATGATTTGTTCGTCATTTCGAATTCGGTATATACAATGTCCGATGACGTTCCTGGATAACGAATCGTTCTCCGCACACCCATTTCGGTCTCTTTATCCGCTGTACCCGATGTGTATGTCTTGCCGCTTCCAACATAAGATACAGGTGAAATCAGTCCAGACGTATTGAGCGTGATCCACTCATTCGTTTCTTCTTCACTAACTTTCTCGTTCAGACTAAGTTCCAGACGAGAGATACGTAATTCAGAAGGAATCTTGGTCAACAGGTACGCCTCGGTTGTCATGCCTGCTCCAAGTAGCTTGCCACTTTGTGTATAGATTAGCTTCTTGTCTCCCTCAATCTCAGCAGAATCAATCATAAACATTGCTTCAAGTTCAGGAAGTTGGACTGTTTTGTTACCTGCGTTACGAATGGTCACTTTTGCCGCAATAATATCACTGTCAAGCCACGGCAACCGCTGTAGCGATCCAAAAGACACACCAAATGTACCTTTGTTATTCTTAATGACCGTTTCGGTCGTCAATCCATCTCCGCTGGATACCGATTCAGGGATTGCGTAGACGCCTACAGGATAGGAAAAAACAAATCCATTGGTTGGAGAAGAAGCTGTTGCTGACTCTGTACTTTCATTTTTGTCCACCGGACTCATGACATAGAGCTTGATCTTTTTTGTATCACCATCACCCTGAAGAGTTGCACTGAGCTTAATCGTCTTGATATCGCCTGGGTTCAACTTCAATGTATCCAGAGCTTTGGTTTCGATCGGATAGACTGTTCCGTCGTTATTTCTTATTTCAAAGGTATACGTCGGCACCTTAATGGCTTTCTTGCCTTCATTCTTGAGTTTCATTTGTAGGTTAAGACTATATTCACCATCATCGATTCGAACTTTGGCAGATTCAAGCAATGTGGACAGTCGTTGTCCTTCAACAGAAATGATATTCGGCTGATTGGCAGCAACCTCTACATTCGTCTTGCTAGCCTCTGGCAATTGCAGAGCAGCAACAGGCAGAACACTCTTCTCTTCACCCTGTTCTTCTACCAGCAACAACTCAGACTTTTGCAGTTTCACTGACGTAGGAAGAGATGCCATCAGACTGAGAGCCTTATTAGCTTGAGCCTGGATGCTGACACTCGTGCTGTCTTTATCCGGGGTTAGCGGATAGTTTGTACCACTTGGCGTGCGCAAAATCCATTTGATATTCGGATTTTCAAGCAATTTATAACTGATATTGTTTAAATTCACGCCAATTTTCACATACTGTTTCTTATCTTCACCTGGGAACACTTTAATGCCTGACACTTTCACCTTCACGGCAGAGTCGCTTAGACGAACCGTCTTCGGCTTACCTACGGGTGTGGTAATGCTATAGGATGCGGGCACGTTAAATTTACCCAGCGTACGTTCATAGTTGGCTTGACTGAAATCCCACTTCACGATGAGGAAGTTCAGATCACTGAGTTTCACCTCGCGACCCACTTTCATAACATAGGTCAAGTCAACTGTTGATCCAGGCGCGACTGTTTTCTTTTCCTGATCTTTGGCGATCAGTTTAGGCGAGAACGATGTTCCACCCTTTGTCTTTACCTTGCTCCAGTAATCGAGCATCATCATTGGGGTGCTGTCATTGTTCTTATAAGACAATGTATACGTAACCACATTGCCATCGTCCTGGGCCAAAATATTGACATCTGTTAATCTTACGGAACTTCGTGCTGTCACTTTAACAGCCGATAGGTTACCGAGTGTATGTACAACCTGTTTCGTGGTTGTTGTCGTTTTCTTCGATGTACTGCTATTTGAACTGGTCGCAGACGTTTTATTGGTTGTGCTCGCCGCCATGGCAATGCCAGCCGTTGAACTGATCAACAAGACACTCGCGAGCAAGCTTACAAACATTTTCTTTTGATTCACTTCCAAACCTCCCATAAGTTGCTTGTTGCTCTTATAGTATAAACGTTTGGAAAGGTTAGAAAGTTACGATGTTGTTGTGTTTTATTGAATAAGCCACAATAAAAAAAGACCCTTAGATTCCTCTAAGGGTCTTCTCTGAAAAACTTATAAATTAGTACTGTCTTTGTACGGAAACGTTGGAAGCATCAGCAGCGTTACCGGATTTGTCAGTTACGAATTTGTTAGTTGCATTTGTAGAATTGAGGTACAGTTCTACATAAGAACCAGCCAATTGTGTAGTAGAAGCAGCTTCAAATGTAACTACTACTTGATTATTAGCACCAGCAGCAACTGCAATAACGGTAGCTTCGGATCCGCCAAGACGAGCCAAGAAGCCAGTAGTGTTGTTAGCAACATTTAGGTCTTCGTTGAATGTCAATGTAGCAGTGTATTGTTTCTTACCGTTTTGAACAGCACCTTCAACAACACTGAAGTTGTTGTTTGCTGCCAATTTAGGCGCGATACCATCAGTCAAAGCTTTGCTCAGACTTCCTGCAACTTTAATACCGTTAGGGCTTACGGATTGAATGTTTGCAGCAGTAATGGAAGTGAAGTTTGCATTTGCAGGAACAGCAGCCAAAGATTCACCAGTAGAGATTTCGAAGTGAGCCAATGTGTTACCGTCCTTAGTGTCAACACTGTTCAATTTCAAACCATAAGTTGCTCCAGTCGCACTAATAGCGAAGTCACTTGCACTTACAGAAGACAGGTATCCGTCAAATTGAACATCAATCTTTTTGTCAGATACAGCTTTAACAGACTCAACACCGATTGTTCTTTCAGCTTTAGCCACTACAGTTAAATCACTAACTACGTTACCAGCGATGTAGTTATCTTTAGTATCTGCAACATTAGCGATACGCAGTTTCAAAGTATCATTTGCGCCCAAGTATCCATTTTCTTTAGCAGGCAAGGAAATGCGTACTTGCTGTGCATTTACTTGAGTTACCTCAGTATTGTTTGGAAGTGGCAACAAAGGTCCATTGTTAATTTGGTAGTTATATTTGTTTGCATCGATAACGCTACCGTTACCAGTTGCAGCCATTTCTTTACTGAATGTAACATAGATGTCAAGATCTCTCAGAGAACCATTGCCAGTGTTCTCTTGAACGAACCAAGCATCGTTAACTTTTGGTTTAGCAATGTCACTTACATCCACAGTTGTGGAGTACGGCAACATTGTGTTTGCAATTGCAGCGATATCACGGATACCAGCGATTTCCAAAGTGTATTTACCTTGTGGCAACTCACCGATTGTAGTGATTTGAACACGCTTGTTACCAGTACCATCTACGAATTTAGGAGCATTAACTGGGTGACCAGCTGCTGTGAAGCCTCTAGTAGTAACCAGTTCGCCTTTTTCATTTTTCAAAGTGAAATTAGCGTTAGCTGTTTTCAGAACATCAGTAGATTCAACAGCTTTGCTGAATTCAATAGTGAATACGTGGTTGTTGTTGTAAACTTCAGCAGTTACAGAAGCAACTTCTGGACGAGTAGTGTCAATCACTGGAGTCACTTTAGAAGTACGTGTAGCAGAGTTGTTGCTATAGTCTGTTACGCCTTCCAAAGTAATTGTGTTTTCACCCAAGCTAAGCTTGTTGTCGTTTTCGAAGTCAACAGTTACTTTGTTATCTTCAACAGTAACAGTTCCTGTTTTACCAGAAGACGTGTGGTAAGCTTTGCTCACGGATTTAACAGACTCGTTAAACTCGATTTCAACTTTATTCAGGTTTGTAGCTTTAGCACTAACTACTTCTGGAGCTGTAGTGTCTTCAACTACTTCGAACTCAACTTCTTTTTGCAGAAGTTTGTAACCTGCATAGTCTTCAACACCATTTACTGTCAATGTGTGTTTACCAACGCTCAGGTCAGTTGTGATAACTGCAACACTTGGATAAGTGAAGTTAACATATCCAGAAATTGCTTTACCGTCGATGCGGAAGTTAGAAGTTGTGTTTACAGAAGAAGCTTTAACCGGCTCAGAGAATACAACTTTGAAAGCTTTAGTTCCGAGGCCTTTTACTTCTGAAACTTCTGGCAAAGTAGTGTCAACTGGAGTCACTGTTACTGTCTCTTTGAACACTTTTGATTTGTCAGAGTTTTTAACATTGCTTACATTCAACTTGTAAGCTTTTTGGGAAGTGAATGTTTGCTCTGCTGGCAGCAACAAAGTTACTGTTTTCTTGTCAGAAGACAATGTAGCAGATTTGAATTTGAATCCGTCTACTGTGTAGTTAGACTCAAGTTCAGCGCTATCAGCATCAACATCACCATCAAATGTTACAACAACTTGTTTAAGGTTGTTAGCAGTTGCACTAACAACTTTTTGAGCTGCAGTTACAACATAAGTAACTTTTTCAGTGAAAGTTTTATCTTTGTAAGTAAATTTCACTTCAGTTTCTTTGTTAGCTTCAAGAGCTTTATCCAAAGTTACTTTTACAGTTTCGCCGTCGCTGATTTTGAACTCAACTACTTTACCAGCTTCGGATACTGTGTAAGATTCAACTTTAATGCTTTGAGCTTGATCGATGGAGTAAGCTGCACCTACCAACAATTCACGGGAAGCATTACCAGAGAAGTTAGCGTTAGCGTCGATCAGACCTGCGTTGATCGCTGCTTGAACATAACCTTTAGCCCATGCTGCTGCGTTGTTGTTAGTTTCAGTTGGGATTTCAAGATCAAGTGCACGAGTCAAGATTGTAGCCATTTCAGCTACTGTCACTTTACCATTGAAGTCGAAGATTTTTTTCTCTACGTTTTTACCTTCCATGATACCTGCAGCAGTTACTGCTTCGATGTAAGGTACAGCCCAGTTTTTAGCTGTGTAGTTTTTGTCGTTGTAAGAAAGAGTTCCAGTGATCTCTTTCAGACCCAACAATTTAGTGATAACTTTTGCGAACTCAGCGCGAGTCATCTCTTTGTCCAGACCAGCTGTGCCATCTGGGTAACCATTGAAGATACCTTTTGCTTTCAATGCATCAAACTGTTGTTGTGGTGTTACTGCTGTGTCACCGAATGCTACAGATGCAAACATTGAGAATGCCATTGCTGTAGACAGTGCTACGGATAAAATTTTCTTCATAACCTTTTTGTCTCCTCCTTGGGCGTTCATAACATTGGAATTTTCTTTAATAGGGTCGCTCGTATTCCTCATTCTATTGTCGCACCCCCTTTCCAGAGTTATGAGCAAGTTAATATAAATGATGTCTGTGAGCATATCACAGAAACTTGTAAACAAGAATAAAAGATAGAATCATACGTAAATAGAGTAGTTTCCTAATCCTACCTTACGTATTATACAATGGGTCTCTCGTGCCGTAAAGCAATTTTTTCTAATAAATAGACAAGATTCTTCACGAGGTCATTCTTGGTAAGTTGCCCAATGTTTTCGACTCTACATCTTAAACGCAGCAGATTTCAAAAAGTTGCGGATTCCTCAAAAAAAGTTTTGAATTTATTTATGTATTGATGCAGTGCGGGTCTATAACGGGTTCAAAACCATTAATGCAGATGTATTTATGACGCTTTGTTCGAAATCACCATGTGTAAGAAATGATTTAGACGTTTATTTATACCCGTTATTTTCCACGATGAAGCGACAAATTCTACAAAATTAAAAATAAAAGAAGAGGGCCCTTAAGGGCCCTCTTCTTGGATAAGTGACTATAACTTAGCGGATCTTCATCGCTAGCTCAATAATCTGAGCACGCATATTCGGATCACTATTCAATCTCAGATACATATCGTCAATTGGTTGTCTGTTCTCCCGGTATGTCTTCTCATGCTTCATCGTGGTGTGAGACCATTCAATCAATTCATTCTCGGCCAGAACCAGACTGTTATACGCATCATGGAAACCAGTTGACTGTACAAGTCCTTCCATTACTTCCTGAGAGATCTCCTCTGTCTTACGTGTATCTTCCAACTTTTTCTCCAGAATGACTGCCTGCTTCTCGAACTGTGTCTTTGCCTTCATGTAACCCAATTGGGCTCTCGAATAAATCGGTTTCATTAGCTAACTTCACCCTCTAGATCATTGTGTATTTACCGTTATTGTATCTTAATCTCTAGCAAATTACAAAAATAGTTATTGGTAAAAAACAGATTTCTTCTATTATAAAAGAGTTCTATATCAGTTGCTACACAGTCATAAAAAGAACCCGCCCCTTTAGTATGAGGGACAGGTCCTTCCTAAAATTCATCAATTCATCTCAAAACTAGCTTAAGTTTTTAGGGAATACTTTTGTGCTCTTTTTCAGTAATTCAACAGCAATTTTACCTGCTTCTGCACGCGTGAGATTACCTTTCGGGTTAAATGCATATTGTGGCTTCTTCTGTCCAGCCACTGTAACCGGAGAACCCTCCATGATCTTGGCTTTGGTCACAGCTTGTACCGCTGGTCCAGCATAACTCTCCATGCTGCCGGAATCGATGAATGCCTTCGCAAGGGCACTTTGAAGTTTGCTATCATTAGCAGCCATTTTCAGTTCTAGTGCCCGTGCAATCATCACTGCAGCCTGTTCGCGTGTCAGCGGACGATCCGGTCCGAATACACCATCTGTCAAGCCAGTAATGATACCCGCTCTTGCTGCGGTCTCGATACTGTCATAATCCCATGTGAATGAACTTGTACCTGGTGCAACATCCGTAAATGTTCTTCTACTATCGGACGTAATTGGTAAATTCAGACCTTTCACAAGAAGAGTTGCAAACTCTCCACGTGATGTACGGTCATCTGTACCGAATTGTTCAAAGCGCAATGGAGCCATGAATCCTTTAGCATAGAGTGCATTTAGAATGTTTCTTGCCCACCCATGGTTCGTAATATCGTTATAACTTCTTCTCAGCTTCATTACTTTATAATAACCAAACTCATCAAAAGGAACGGTCACTGTATGCTTCTTCGAATCCACTTCGCCGCCAATCCGTCTCCACTCTCTGCTTGGAGAATAATAAAATACAGAGATTGTTGAACCAGCATCATCTACTACATTCGGATCATAAGCAAGAGTTAATGTACCCCGTTGTGACGGTTTGATTTTTCGCTCTGCAGGCGTCAAAGGATTACCGTATAACGAATCTACAGTATAGGGGCCAATTCCATTCGTTGGCTCTTTGTAATTATTATCTCCTCTTGTACCCGACTCCCCAAGGCCGCCGCTTACCCAGTAAATTTCGGAAATTGGGCTAAAGTTGACCGAGTCCCCTACAATTGCGGAGAACCTTCTATAATAGTCATCGGGAACGCTTAATGGATTCGGATCCTCTGCTTCTGTTCTGAAACCAACGATGCTGCCATAGTCGTTCTTCCGCTCCACAATTCCTGTGTTCGGATCAGCAATACCAAACAACAGCTTGTTGTTCGGATAGAATTTAGCAATCCCGCTGAGGTCTGTGCTCTGCATTACCGTGCCTTTCGGGAAACTCAGTTCCAGCTGTTTATTGAATGCTGAATATTTGTTGGCTACCTTAGGCGCCATATACTGAGAGTCAACACCTGTGTTGCTTGTATAGTACACTTCCACTGTATCATTTGTTTTGACACCATTGCGATCAATCGTCAATTTGATTTTATTCACTTTGTCAGCCTTAAGCCCAACATAATCCAAAGCAAAACGATCTGTTTCTGTGCCTTGAAGCTTTTTAGCCGTTTCTTTATCAATAACAACGGAAGTAGCTCCTTCAGCCTCAATATCAAAATGAACAAAGTTTTTGCTTACAACAATTTGACTGCCTGAAGTAGGACGTGGGGCCAAGATGCGATAACCCGCTGCTTCTCTGACCACTTCTACTTTTTGGCTCGTTTTTGCACCTGTTTTATTATACAAATCCAGTGTGTAGATGTATGTTCCTGGTGTCTCAGCTTTTAAGTCTCTCAACCGCACCACAAAGTCCTTCTGACTTCCGGAACGATCCACAATAACATTACCATTGTTCAGTGCATACTCAGGAGAGATTATTGGATCTTGCCAAGTTGTATTAGTTGCCGATCCATCTGGTATGTTCAAGTCAAAAATCGTTTGAGTACCCATACTCAAGCTCATTCGAGTCGCACCTGCACCACGGATAGCCAAGTCAAAGTTTTTCAGGCTGGTCGTATATTTCTTGTCCGCAAATGTGAAATCCGTGGACAGGTTAAACAGGTTCTTCACCCATTGGTCATCCGGATTATATGGATCAAGGAATGTCGAGCGATTTTTACTTGGTGCAGGCTGAAAATTGTTGATTGTAGATACATTGTTATCATTGATGTAAATACGCAATTCTTTAGTTACTTCATTCAGTTGGCCTTTATCTCCAGTCCCTGTTCCCGTTAATACAATACGGTTTTCCCCAAAGAATAATGGTCCTGTGTCTCCATCGATATCAATCTCAACATCCTTGAAACTTCCATCAGCACCCAAAGTCAATTGTTTTTGCTTAGTGTTCGCTACAGGATGTGTTGAATACACTTTAACCCCGTTCGCAAAAATCTCTGCTACAAAGTAGTTGCTATCTAATGTAGCAAAATCAACGTACTTACCTTCAAGCAACAATTTATCTGTTTTTTTGGAATTCATATCATATGTTTGGCCATCCGTCAGGTTGCTCACAAAAATATAGTTTTTGGACGCAAATGAGATCGTTGCGTTTTTGCTTGATTTTGATCCAGTAAATTTAAACTGAACGGTTTGATTTCCGTTTTTGAAACCTTTAATTTGATAAATATATTTCGTTGGAGATACCTGTATAGGCGTTGGTGAAAGTTCAATTGGGCTTGTGCTCCTTGGAAGATATTCCGCTGTCAACAAGCTTCCATTAGGATTTCTGCTAGTCTCTACGAGGATATAGAAATCTGCAGAAGTGACACTAGAACCTGAAAGTGGTACCCCTTCTGGTGCAACGCCAGAACCGCTGTAGTCTTTAAGGTATCTTAAATCCGTAATTACCGTTTCGTTCTCAAGATATTGAAAATTCATGTTTGCACTCGCAGTGTTTTTTCCATATTTGACAGTCAACGAATGATTCTGTAAAGAATCAATCGAGGTGACTGGAGGTGTGCCAATTGTTGATTCTGTAAACTTCAAAGATGGAATTTCGAATGAAAACAGAGAATATGAAGGTGTGTTGATCCCCACACTAGGAATAGGTTCAATCTTGGGAACAATGCTAGTCAACGTACCATCCACAGAAATTTCAGGAATAGCAGTGGTTTTATCATCCGGCAAAAGCAATTCAACCATCACACTGGCTTGTGCAGGATCCCCCCCATACGTAGGCCGATCAGTTAACATGCTCTGAGACAGCCCATCCGCGCCCTCTTTCAGATCGAGCTGAGAGAACGGATTTTCTTCATCATAGTAGAGCAGAGAATACGTGAATTTATTTTTGTCTACTCCGCTTTCAATCGTTACAACCAGATCATTCTTACCTGATTTTAATCGAAGCATTGGTGAGAAGAATGTACCATCTTGTGTAGATAAAGATGTTGGTAAAGCCTCACCATTATTCAGTGTTACTGTTACTTTGGAGGAGTTGTGAGCTACACCTTGAATCGTCACATCACCCGTATCCACAACAACCTGCGATCCTTCATTCAGATCGAGGTTATCCGCTCCACCCAAAACTTGCAGTTTCTCAATGTAGGGTACAGAGTCATACAAAATATAAAAGCTTTCGGAACGCTCACTTGGGCCTTGGGAGCCGGTAAACGTCACTTTGTTCATTCCGGGGAACAAGGTAAGTGTTGCGTTAAAGCGATTATCCGGTCGATTAGGATCAACTGTGACAACAGCTGGTGCTAATCTTGAACTATCTGGAACCCATGTTCCATCTTTTAAATTCAATAGCTGTACGTTGGCACCCAACGTTGAGCCAGTAACATTCGTAAACGTACCTGTTACAGCTTGCTCCGCGCTAGTTACCACAAAAGCAGTCGAACGAGAAAGAACATCAGAGCCTGTTCCAGTCATTTTGAGTCCTACTGTACTTTTCAATGGAACGTTGGCTGTATTATCAGGAGTAAAATAACTCGTCTGTCCCGCCGCCGATGCGACTGGTGCAAGGCCAGCTGGTATAAGAGATACAACCAGTGCCACCATCATCAGCCAGATTAACGGCTTTTTCGTACGTTGCATTCAATCATCTCTCCTCTTTTTAAGTCAGTTACCTTTATATATCGGCAAAAGGTTCCAATTATTTAGTAAAAACCTCAAAATAAACAAAAAACCTTATCCACAAGGGATAAGGTTGGGTCTGGAATAATATTCAAGAATAGCTGTAACCATTACATTTATCTATTTATGATTTCGAACGGGTCTCCGGATTTAGCTTGACGCGCATGCGCATCAGGAAGTTAATAACCGGTCTTCTCGTTTTGCTAACAAGTCCGATGACTTCTGCTCCCACCTGGAGGAAGAACATCATGATACAGATGACCACGAATGTTACCCAGTTCGCTTCAAACATGGCAGCGGACGATTGGATAATCGCCAGAACTCCGAAGAATGCGGCAATTCCATAAATGATCAGTACCGTCTGACGGTGACTGAATCCAAGTTCACGCAAGCAGTGATGCAGGTGACCTTTATCCGGTGCGAAAATCGGTTTCCGCTGTACTGCACGACGGATAATCGCGAAGAAGGTATCCGAGAGCGGCACACCGATAATGATCAGCGGGGTAATAAAGGACACGATAGCAATTTGTTTGAATCCGAGCATAGAGAGCATCGCCAGAGAGAAACCAAGGAATAGCGATCCGGTATCTCCCATAAAGATCTTGGCTGGGTGGAAGTTGAAAAACAGGAATCCGATAATACTACCCAGCAATACAAGACACATCAAGGCAATCATCATGTTACCCATTAGGAAGGACATCACGGCAATGGTACCAATTGCAATACCAGATACACCGGCTGCCAGACCATCGAGACCATCAATCAGGTTAATCGCATTGGTTACACCAACGATCCATAAGATCGTCAGCGGAATGGATACCCAAGCTTCGAGTGAAGAATAGGAATCCTGAAAAGGAATGTTAACGAAATCTACCCGGATATTAAATCCGAATACAACGACAGAAGCAGCAACGATCTGACCAAGCAACTTCACTTTGGCCGACAGTTCAAACCGATCATCGAGTGCTCCGATCAGCACGATAATTGTTCCACCAATCAGAAATGCGCTGACAAAACTCATGTCCCGAGTTGTGAACCATGCCGATACAAAAGGAAGCAATGCGGCAACTGTAATAATAAAGGCCAGGAATATCCCCAGACCACCAAGACGTGGCATGATCCGTGTGTGTACTTTACGTGCATTCGGCGTATCCATTGCGCCAATGCGGACTGCGAACTTTTTGACAAGTGGTGTCAGGGCAAGAGCCAGTCCCATTGACACGATAAATCCAATGATAAAGATCGCTACCATTTGAACATTCGACCCCCAATTATAATACCTGTACGAAATTATAAATCCCCTGATCTCTTTTTATATATAAAAAATTATTGTTAGTCACTTTTGATGAAATGCCATTTGCACCAGAACGGAGAGGGCAGAAATAACCTGTAGAAGCGAAGCGTTCGCCTTTATCGCGGGATTTCAACCTTGTAAAGGTGGATAAAAGAAATCCAGAGATAACAGCGATCAAAAGGTTATTCTGACATCGAAGTGGCAACGTGCAACTTAAAGTTTCATTTGAGTGGCACACATGTAATCCGGAATGAATTATACGCCGATCCCACCCGAAAAGCCATCCTCAATTTCTAGCAAAAACACGCATTTATCTCGCAATTACCTGTTTTTAACGGACTTTCGTCACGTTTTCTTTGTCCCGCATCACCTTAACAGCGAATTTCGGAAGCGCAAGCATCCGGCCAGCCCGGCTTGGTTCACGCAACAAGCGATAGAACCACTCCAGTCTTAACTTTTGGAACAGGATAGGTGCACGTTTGGTTTTACCCGAAATCACATCAAAGCTGCCGCCAACGCCCATGGTTACGGGAACTTGCAGTGCATCTTTGTATTTGTGAATCCACGGTTCTTGGGTGTCGGCCCCACGTGCTACAAACAACAGATCAGGTGCCGCTTCCCGAATGGAAGCAATGACCTGTTCATCCTCAGCCGGACCAAAATAACCGTCACGATAACCCACAATTCGAATCGCCGGATATTGCTGTTGTAACCGAACTGCCGTTTCTTGAATCACCTCAGGGGTGGAACCCAGCAGATATACGCCCCATCGATAGTTTTCTCCAACACGCAGCAATTCATGTAAAAGCTCAAAACCCGGCACACGCTCAGCTACAGGATCTCCACAATAGTTTGCAGCCCATACGACACCTGTTCCATCAGGAACAATCAAATCCGCAGCTTGCATGACTTCCATGATTGCGGGATTTTCCAGTGCAGCCATAACCATAATCGGGTTAGCTGTAATGACTTGGTGTGGTTGCTTGGACAGCACAGCATCCTGAAGAACCTTCACCGTTTCTTTCATCGTCAGTTTGGAAAAAGGAATGCCGTAGATCGAAACGGTAGGTATTGATCCGGTCTGACTCATCTTTATCTCATCCTTTGCGGCCTAAATAGTTAATAATCTGCTGTGCAGGCACTCTGGCTTCCTGCTTCAGTTCGGTGATGCCTTCTTCATGTTCCTTCAACCACTGTGAACGTTGATCCAGCAATCCAACAACAGTCTTCGCGAGTTTGTCGCCATCGAGTGTATCCGTATTTCCTGCTGGTTCACTGTCCAGACGAAGCAGGAATTGATCAATTTTCGGATCATACGAGATGCCCACCGGAGGCACATATTGCGAAGCCGCATAGATCAGACTGTGCAGACGCATACCGATGACGAGATCACACTTGCTGACTTCCTCCAGCATAAGCTGAGGATCGGTCAGGTCCTGTGTGATGCTAATCTCACTGCCTTTACTGGTCACATCACCGAGCATTTCCATAAGGAATCGTGAAGCCTGTTCATCAACTGGCAAGTGAAATGGCAGAAAACGCAAGTGCACAGCTCTTTTGGAGCACAGCTTTTTCAATCCTGCGGCAATAGCCGTAAGTTCCTTCCGGTCTGACTCCCAAAAACGTACCGAAACGCCGATCACAGGAAGCTTGGTACGTCCTTCAGTTGAAGGTTCCACTCGATTAGCCTGGTTAACAGCATCTGCTGAAGTAGAGCCTGCTACAGCTTTCGACTTTGTTTCAGGTAATGGCAAGCCCATTACTGGGTCGGGTACAACATGGATCTGATTCCACTGTAATCCAAGCCCACGCAGGTAATCCGCCGATTGTTCATCCCGAACGGATACATAGGTGCAGGCCTTAAAGACTGATTTGATCATCGGATTAAAAATTTTACGATTCACAGGGCCAATCCCCTGTGCATAGATAAACGTTGGTTTTTTCAGCCACTGGGCCAGCTTGATTACACCCAGATAATAAGGAATGGATTTCAGTCCAGTTGCATCCTGCAATAGACTTCCTCCGCCACTGATTAACCCGTCGCTCTCCTTGAGTGCTTCACGGACTTCCTTCAATTTCATACGATGCACGGAGCGGACACCGTACATGGCGGTTGTCGACTCGGGATCACCTGAGAGAACAATAGGTTCAATCGTTATGTTCGACCTTTGGCTTTCCTCTTCCAGCGCTGTCAAAATCGACTTTAGCACCGCTTCGTCTCCGCTATTGCGGAATCCGTAATACCCCGAGATGACTAACTTTTGAGAAGTGGTGACCATTTTTTCCAACATCCTTCCGCTACTTGCCACACACCCACAGCAATGATACCGAAGATTAAGCCAAGTCCCAATCCCATCACTCCACGAATGAGTGACAATACAGCCGGCGTATGGATATGCGCGAACGTATCCACCATGGACAATTGTCCAATCGCTGCAATAATGAGCACAAAGATGACTTTACGATATTTTAAAGCGGCGAACACGCCAACGATAAATAGCGGGTGTCCCAGCATAAATTCTTTGAATCTCGGACGTACACCGAACGTATCTTCCAACACAACACGAAGGAACATCTCAAATGGTGTTACCGAACCCGAGTTGCCTGTACGGCTCAAATAGTAATATCCAACAACGGCAGCAACAAGTCCCAGCACAACCATCACAACGGTAATCGGTGTACGAAGGATATTTTTAATTTGTTTAATGGAGAACGAACCCGCACCCCGGTAAAACACAATATAGATCGCTACCAGTGCCATAGGTGCAAAGTGCAACAGACTCACGCCGCGGAACTGGTTAATCACCAGACTGTACGTAATACTGTTAAGCAATGCGATGACAAAAGGTACCGCCAGGAACGACAGAATTGACGTTCTTACATATAAAACTAATGTCTGTTTCAAACGACGACCCGCAGATGCGTCGGGTTGACGCTGCTGCTGATAGTTCACTGTACGAACGGCCAGCACCATCGCTATGGTCGGCGCCGCTATGGCCACAAGCAAGGCAATTCCTTGCTCCAGCAGCGTTGGTTTCAAAAGGAACAATCCGGCACTGCCCACCAGTGCAACTACAAATGCGATCAAGGTCAGTAGTGGGATAAAATAAGAAACCATAAGTGCAATCATGGCAATTGCACCAACAAGAGCAACCAGCTTGGCATAACGCTGAATCGAAGAATCCTTAACTGTGAATGCTTCAGCTTGTCCTAGCTCGAATCCATGCTTCGCCATGCGTTCTACCGCATGACCTGGCTCACCCAGGCTGTTGATCAGATTCTCAATTGGATCTGTAATCATAGCCTTTGCTGTATTCCGGCTTGGCGATGCATTCATATAGAGCATACGAATGTTGCGATCCTTGGTTGCGAGAACAAAACGGTCAGCAATCGTGTCTACATCCAGGTTGGCATCTCCATCACTAAGCGAGTACAGACGCGTAACGTTGTAATCTGTTTTATAAGCGAGGGTCTGGAATCCAGACTGCGGTTTCTTCAAGTTCTCGATGGCTGCAAGACCAATATTGTGCTTGTTCAGCAACTGTGCAAATTGGTCGAGACTTTTCATCTCTGCATTATCATTGTACCCTTTCACAGCATCACCATCAAACAAGATGCGCTTTACGCCATTCTCTTCGAAGAAGGTAAGCAAGCGCTCCATCGATTCCTGGCTGTATGGCACACTGTCCGAGATCCGCGGCAAAATGTAGAACCCTTTATCACGCAGCATCTTCACGGCAACCGGATCGGGCTGCAAAGGCTGCATGTTGGCATTCTCCGGAGGAGTCTGCAATATTAAGCCGCTACGACCTTCATATTCCCATGGTACTACCGGAATCTGCCGATCAGCGAACGTTTGTTCAATAATAGGGGTATACGTCTGTGCGTTTTCCTCCGATGTAAATAACACATACGTGTAATTTTCATTAGAAGGAATCACATTTTTGGTCAAGTTCGCGAGATCTTGGCCATTGTACACCATCAGTCGGCGTGTCTTTCTTAGCTCGTCCAATGTACTTTCGAACACTGCCATCGTTGTTACGCCTGCGTCTTTTAGACGAGTCAATTGTTCATTCATGAAATCTTGCGGATGTGCCTGATACGCAGAGATATCCAGCAGACCTCTATAGTTGAAGACAAGCTCCACCTTTTTGGCAGAAGATTCTGTCTGCACCCGATCACTGATGACAGGGATGGACGCAACCAGACCGATAATAACGACGAGCCACAACCACTTCCGAGAAGCGTTATTCCAATAAAGCCATTTTTGACGCACTACATGTACCTCCTCAAGTGTTGGAACCAAATGCACGTTCAGCTCAAGTAATTCGTTCATTTAACATTCATACAATAGGTTACAAACAGCTTGTGTCAACAAGCCTTCTTATATGCTAGATCCAGCTGTAATATTATTTCAAAGAAAAACCCCTCCGCCAACCAACCTTACGGTGCGGAGAGGCCTTCTCATGTTCTTGCTCATTGTTGCATTCGTATTATTGTGCGTCTACACGCGACATCACTGTAGTCACCAGACGTTCGATCCGGCTTTCCGCATCTTCCAAGTTTTCTCCACGCACGGCGAAGTATACTTTGATCTTCGGCTCTGTTCCCGAAGGGCGCAAGCAGAACCATGAACCGTCTTCCAAAATGAACTTCAGTACGTTCTCCTTCGGAAGACCGTCCAGACCAAGGGAATAGTCCAGCACATCTTGTACCGCAATTCCCGCTACTTCTTGTGGCGGATTGGAACGCCAGTCCGTCATTTTGGCTTGAATCTGAGCCACGCCGTCTTTACCTTTCAGCGTACGGGACTCCAGCTTCTCCAAGAAGTATCCGAATTGGTTGTACAGCTCTTGCAAGACATCATACAGCGTCTTGCCTTGGCTCTTATAATACGCAGCTGCTTCAGCAATTAGCATCGAGGCAAGGACAGCATCCTTGTCACGGGCATAGTTGCCGGAAAGGTAGCCATAACTCTCTTCATATCCGAACAAGAATGTATGACTGCCTGTTGCTTCGAACTGGTTCATTTTTTCACCGATATATTTGAAGCCTGTCAGTGTGTTCATCACTTCTGCACCGTAATGTTCAGCAATGACAGCACCCATCTCACTTGTTACGATTGTTTTGACAACCGCACCGTTGCTTGGCAATGTACCCGTCTCTTGAAGGCGACTGAGCAGGTAATGTACCATAATGGCACCAGACTGGTTACCGGACAAGACGAAATATTTGCCATCGTTGTCTTTCACGACAGCACCCATACGGTCTGCATCCGGATCTGTACCGATCAGAATGTCAGCGCCCACGGATTCTCCCAGCTTCATCGCAAGCGTAAACGCTTCGCGTTCTTCCGGGTTAGGGGATTTCACGGTAGAGAACTCAGCATCCGGCTGTTCTTGTTCAGCCACAATGTGCACTTGCTCGAATCCGATCTGCTCCAGCACGCGACGTACAGGGATGTTGCCTGTTCCGTGCAGCGGTGTGTAAACGATTTTGAAATCACGGCCTATGCCGGATTGAATCAGTTCGCGGCTCAGACTGCGGCTTGCTACGGTATCCACAAACGCTTGGTCTTGGTCTTCACCCAACCAGATCAGGAGCCCTTGAGCTTCTGCTTCTTCTTGCGTCAGTTTCTTCACGTCAGCAAGGGAAGGCACTTCCTGGATGTACTGAATGACTTTTTCCGCTTCATCCGGTACCAATTGACCGCCCTCATGATTGTACACTTTGTATCCGTTATATTCCGGTGGGTTATGACTCGCTGTTACAACGATTCCGCCAGTTGCCTTCTGATGACGCACCGCAAATGACAACTCAGGAGTTGAACGCAGGGATGGGAACAGCTTGGCTACAATGCCGTTTCCAGCCAGTACAAGCGCAGCATCCAGTGTGAATTCAGGTGAGAAATGACGGGAATCATGAGCTATGACAACAGAAGGTTTGCCTTCTTGGTCACCATGCTGCTCAAGCAAATAACGCGCAAATCCTTGCGTCGCCCGACCTACGGTGTAACGGTTCATCCGGTTGCTTCCGGCACCAATGACTCCGCGCAATCCCCCTGTACCAAACTCCAGGTTTCTATAAAAACGCTCCTCCAGCTCTTTCGGCTGATCCTGCAAGTCACGAAGCTCTTGTTTCGTTGCTTCATCAATCGAAGCATCCTCCAACCATTGCTGCAACGTCTCTGCTGCTGCTGTGCTTAACTGTTCCATTCCGATAAACCCCTTCCGTCTATATAAATTCAGGTGTGCTGAGTTACTTCAGCATCTTGCATCATTCGGTCCGTCTACGTTCCTGCATGATGTAAGTGCTCACGTATGTAATCAGCTTGGGTCAGACAGTGCAAACATAATCTCGCCTTCAGCGACCACTTTGTCGTTCACTCGGGCAGTTGCTTTACCTTTACCGATAGAACCCTTCAGACGTGTAATCTCCACTTCCAGAATCAACGTATCTCCGGGCACAACTTGTCCACGGAATCGGAAATTGTCCAGTCCCGCCAAAAAGCCGATTTTGCCTTTGTTTCCTTCCAAATTCAGAATAGCTACTGCACCAACTTGTGCCAGCGCTTCTGTAATCAGTACACCCGGCATTACCGGATACTCTGGGAAATGACCAATGAAGAAAGGTTCGTTAATGGTTACGTTTTTCAAACCAACGGCACGTTTGCCATCCTCAATCTCTAGAATCTTGTCCACCAGCAGAAACGGGGGGCGGTGCGGGATGATTTCTTGAATCTGTTTGATATCGAGCACAGTGTAATCTCCTCTCGGGATGTTTATATGAGCGTTCTTCATCATGGATTGACTCTTAGCGCTACGGTGGTCGTTACGGTTACGGATCGTCCCTCTGATCGCTGTTGTCTCCGAATTTTTTTGATCAACCTCAGAGAGGTCAAAATTCGGTGACAAAGGCGAGCGCTTTGCTTCTTCTGAACGATTCCGTTCCCTCCACTTACTTCGGTGCTGCAAGGTCAACCCCCACATGACAAAGTCGAAGCTCATATAAAAGGTTTTTAATTTTAAATTTTGTATGGAAAGCATATTTTCGGTTAACACTAGTTATATCCTTCATGACTGCAGTAGTGAAGGTTAAGATAAGGGGTCTCTCTTCGCGATGACGAATGTCTTTCGCAGGGGAGGCCTCTTTTGTGACGTCAAACGTCATCCATCATTATACTGTTTTCAACGTCAAAAAGAAAACTCCTGCCTGAGCAGGAGTTTTCGCTTAACTCGTTACATTATGGAGCGAACACCAGATTATATACATGTTCCCATGTACTCCATTGCCATACGGAACCGATATCCTGTTTGCCCAGTACCACATATCCAGCTACCATTCCGCCAGCGAGGGCAAGAACAAGCAGGACCGGAACCAGGAACCATCTTGCGATGCGCCATCCACTCTTCTTCTTCTTGACTTCCTTTTTCTCCGGCTTACCGTTCTGCTGCTGTGTTTCTGTCATCACATTCACCTTTTACGCTCTCATATTGTTGGCAAGACCCAACATGGAATCACTTGATGTTAGCGCCTTTGCCGCCAGCTGATATGTCCGCTGTCCTTGCATAAGCAAAGACATCTCCTGTGTCAGATCCACATTGGATTGCTCCAGAAATCCTGGACGGATCAAGGCAGCCGCTTGACGTGTAGCTGCATTAGCGCCAAACACATCATCCTCGGTTAATCCCGCATCCAGTCCAAACAGGTTATCCGCATACTGTACGAGCCCCTCAGGGCGTTCAATGTCTACCACTTGCAGCTGTGCTCCAATGGTTGCATTTGCCGCATTACCGCGTCGGATTAACAGGTTGCCATTTTCATCAAAAGCAACTTTGCTATTATTCGGTGCCGTAATACGATTGCCTTGACGATCCAGGGCAAAGTGGCCTTCGCCATTGACCATCACCATCATATCAGGTGAATTCGGAGTAGGCTTAGGTCTTGTATCAGGTACAAAATGAAATGCACCCTGACGTGTCCACATTTTCTCCCCATTCGCTTCAACTGCAAACATCGCATTTCCTTCAATCGCCAGATCGGTCGGAAGGCCAGTCTCGTTCATGGGGCCTTGAGACATATCCTTCGTTACATCTGCCAAACGAGCACCAAAACCGAGGTTATATCCCATCGGTGTGGAACGTCCATCCAGTTTGTACTTGTCCGGTTGTTGTTGAACCCGGGTCAGCACATCCTCGAATGCCGCCTGCTTGCTCTTATAGCCTGCCGTATTCACGTTGGCAATATTATCGGAAATGACATCCAGACGCTGCTGTATGGCAGTCATGGAAACCTTGGCACTAATCATGGAATTATTCATTGGTGGTATACCCTCCCTTGTGTCCTGTCCACCCTCCCAAACCCTCCCTAGTAGGGAGGGCCCCAGATGGCGCTGCCCTCTGGACTCCCGAAACAGGCGGATTAGGTAAGTGGGGTACGATCTTGCTAAGTGGCGGTGGTGTGTGTGCGCCGCGACTGCCGCGCTATGATTAACGCCATAGTTTCACATGGCTGAATCATAACCCGGCACGCTCTTTATGCGGCTTTTAGCTCCGCGTGGTCTCTCCTTGCTTTGCTTCGCAAAGGACTGTCGAGACCGTCGCTGCGCTCAGGTAATGCTGCGCATTCCTCGCATAAGCTCGGCTGCGTCTAGGCTCTTGCGCTCCGCGGGGTCTCTCCTTGCTTTGCTTCGCAAAGGACTGTCGAGACCGTCGCTTCGCTCAGGTACTGCTACGCATTCCTCGCATAGGCTCGGATGCGTCTAGGGTCTTGCGCTCCGCGGGGTCTCTCCTTGCTTTGCTCCGCAAAGGGCTGTCGAGACCGTCGCTTCGCTCAGGTACTGCCACGCAATCCTCGCATAAGCTCGGCTGCGCTTAGTTTGCGCTTCACGTGAGCCTCTCTGCTTTGCTGCACAAAGGACGTTTGGCTCTCCGCTGCGCGGTTATATTTAAACGTCGGCGTTATACACGCCCGACTTCATTGACGGCTTTATCCAGACTGCGGTCGTAGAATTGTACGATCTTCTGGTTTGCTTCATACGCACGGAATGCGGCGTTCATGTCAACCGTTGCCTGTGAAGCATCAACATTGGAGCCTTCCAGGTAACCTTGACGGATCTGCACATTATCACCGGCAGCCATCATCCGGGCTGTTGCCCCATTTTGATCACTCAGACTGAAATTGCCATCACCTTGACGAACCAGTTGATTCGGCTGGTCAATGACACTGATGCCAAGAGTAACCCCTGTTGGTTCACCCGTTGCTGCATCCACCAAACGGCCTTGCTCATCCACTTTAAATTGCTCTACGGAACCTGTCAACACAACAGGTTGTCCATTATTATCCAACACTTGTGAACCTGTTGAGCTCAGCAATTGTCCCGTTCCTGTAATCTCGAAGTGACCATCGCGAGTATATCTGGTGTTACCTTCTGCATCCTGAACTGTAAAATACGCCTGAGGCTGGTAAGTTACCGTGCCATCGGCCCGTACAAATTTGCCTGATGCGTCAAACGGGACAGGTTGTCCAGTCTGCGGATCATTGACCGACATATTGGATGAAATCGAAAAATCATTTTTCTGCCCAGTCTCCATAATGGTCCCCTGCAAATTCATGGACAAACTCTCTTCCGCGAACACCCCCGTGTTCAGCTTGCCCAGCCGCTTTGTTGGAAGATTTGCATCTCCGCCTACCAAAGTAATGAGCATTTCCGGGAAGGAACGGCTTACGCTGTTCACCTGTTTGTATCCCGTGGTGTTCATATTTACGATATTCTGTGTTGCTGTGTCATGGCGGCGTTGTTGCGTAATCATTCCCGCAGTAGCGGTGTACAGACCTCTTAACATGAATTAACCCCTCTCCTCAAGCGCTTGACCTGCATCACAGGTTGGCTGCTTGTCCGTTCTGCTTTCCGAGCATGGCGAACCTTTGCTATTTATATCGGCAGATTAGAACTTTTTCTTAACTACCTGATCCAAATTATTAAGCATTATGCCTGTCCCCTTCACGACACAGTGCATTGGATCTTCCGCCACCCATACCGGTACATGCAATTCATTGGACAAAAGCTCGTCCAGTCCGTTCAGCAATGCACCTCCACCAGTCAATACAACACCACGGTCGATAATGTCCGCGGACAATTCAGGCGGTGTACGTTCCAATACCGACTTCGCTGCCACGATGATGGATTGTACGGAATCCCAGAGTGCTTCCTGTACTTCATTTCCCGATACCGTTACGGTAACCGGCAGACCGGATACCATATCGCGTCCGCGAATGTCCATCTCCGTTTGATGTCCACCCGGATGTACGGTACCAATCGCAATTTTGATATCTTCAGCGGTCCGTTCACCGATCATGAGCTTGTACTTGGCTTTGATAAACTTGATAATGGCTTCGTCGAACTTGTCCCCTGCGACTTTAATAGAAGAGGCGGTGACCACGTCGCCCATAGAAAGGACTGCAACGTCAGTCGTACCGCCGCCGATATCCACGACCATATTGCCGCTCGGCTGAAAAATATCCATTCCCGCACCGATCGCTGCCGCTTTCGGCTCTTCTTCCAGAAACACTTCTTTGGCACCGCTGCGTTCTGCCGCCTCACGGATGGCCTTCTGCTCCACGGAAGTAATGTTCGTTGGTGCACAGATCAGAATCCGAGGGTGGCTGTACCAGCTTCTTGCACCCACACGATTAATGAAATGTCTGAGCATCGCTTCTGTAATCTCGAAGTCCGCAATAACGCCGTCACGCAGCGGTCTAATGGCAACAATGTTACCTGGAGTACGCCCCACCATACGACGCGCTTCTTCCCCAACAGCAAGGACACGCTTCGTATCTCTTTCAATGGTCACGACGGAAGGTTCATCGAGGACAACCCCACTTCCTTTCACGTGAATAAGCACGTTCGCCGTGCCAAGATCAATACCGATATCCTTGCTAAACATAAAAGAGCCCCCAAAGTGATATTATTTGGTCAGCGTATCCTGTGAAAAAGAGTCCCTTATCACGTCACCGCTCGTTCGACAAAGTGCAACATATATATGTAAAAATCGGGCTGATAAGATGTCATAATTCGATCCTGTACCAGCTTTTAACATATCATACTTCAGGGGAGGGATTCAATGCATGTGTGAGCTTTTTGGCCTACGTCTTTGTGAAGATGCTTACGATTTGGCGGAAGCCAACACCTCACGTTTCTTGCCACTCGTTTTTTTGTATTTAATTTTGGTCGCTTCACCGCCCCGCAAATGGCGGATGGACTTGTGATACTCCAAAATGTGTTTCACCTGGTCAGCAAGATCAGGGTTGATTTCCGGCAGACGCTCCGTCAGATCCTTATGCACAGTACTCTTTGACACGCCGAATTCTTTGGCTATGGTACGGACCGTATTCCTCGTCTCAACAATGCAGCGACCAATTTTGATGGTCCGTTCCTTGATGTAATCGTGCACGCTCCCGCCTCCCTACTGTGTGGATAGTTTGGTACATTATATGAGGAGCATGCCTATATATTCGCGGTTTAGAGGTGTGACAAGCTTCGAAGGTCCCATTATTTTCTGAAAAGCACAAAAAGAGCAGAGGTTCAACCCTCTGCCCATCATGTTGCTGCGGTAAAATTCATTTATTTTTCCGGAAGATATCCTTGCGGGTTAACCGGCCGTCCGTCTTCGTACACTTCAAAGTGAAGGTGGTTGCCAAGCGTTTTACCCAATTCATTGACGCCAGCGGATGCAATCGCATCTCCCTGTTTCACTTCGTCGTCCTGTTTCACTTTGACGTCTGCCAAGCTTTGGTATACCGTCTTCAGGTTATCGCTGTGTGTGATTTCCACAACCTGACCTGTGAGCGGATTTTGCTCCACCCGGGTAACTTTACCGGCTAGCGCTGCTTTTACTTCAAATGTTTTGTTATCCCCACGTGCCAGATCCACACCCGTGTTTGGGATGAATGTATCATTGTACTGCACCATCGCCGCTTCATGTTCCTCGGTTGAAGCTTCGCTATCATAGAAAGGTTTCACTACCGAAATTTCGGACGGTACCGCTACCGGCCATACAAAATTCTCCGACTTTGCAACAACTTCCACACTTTCTTCTTCGCCTACTGCTGTTCCTTCTGTACCCGCCGATGCGCCTGTTTCTACTACCCCGCTAGCAGGGTCCGAGTTCAGCGTTTTGTCGCCTGTGCCCTGATAGACCCACACTAAGGTTAGTATAATGCCTGCTGCTGCGATGTAGGCTGCCGGGAAGACCCAGCGTTTGGACATTGCTCTTTTCCATGAAGAGGGCTGACTAGCCGGTACTCCTTGAGTTGTTTTAGGAGTTTCTTCTTGGACTGATTTTTTGTTTTGTTCATTCATCTTAATCACCTCAGTAACAAGTGTTACCGGGTGCAACTCTTTTATACACGCGCGACTCTAATTATTTTCACGGAGGTTTCAGAGAGTGCTATATATGTGAGGGGTGAGTGGTTAGTGCGTGCGCCGCTTCGGGGCCAGAAAACCTTTCGACCGGCTGTTCTCCCCGGATTTCCTGATTATATTCTCCCAAGGGAGAAATCCGGTGATAAAGGCGGGCGCTTCGCTTCTACAGGTCTTTTCTGTCCCCTGCGCTCTCCATACGCTAGCACTCTCGGCATATATAGCCTAATCTCGAAAGCTCCGGAATGGGTGTTGGTAGACTGGTCCGGATTGGTTGTAGAGGCCAATCCTTCTATGAAGTGCAATTATCGGTGAGAGCAAAATGATATAGGTTGTGACTGGATAATGCAGATTTAACCGCCCAGGTTCTTTAAAGTGAGATGTGAGATTAGAGATAGACAAGGCGCCCCACTACTGACTGTTCCATTTAACATCTAGATTTGAAAGAAGCTGAATCATGAATGGTTACAGTATAGTTAGAAGTTACCCGGTATACAGGGAACAAAAATCATTTTTTTAACCTTAGGGCTTGGAAAATTGATTTCAACGTTCTGATTTTGGTTTTGGTTCAGCTTGCTTATCGCGAATGAACATGTAGTGAATGACAGCACCCTCAATTTTGCTAATGATTAGATAATAAAATATTCTAACGAACTCAGGCGGCCTTATTGGCGGGGAAATCGTGGCTTAGGAATTTTAACGAACCGTAGACACGCTAATTACTCTTTTGGGCGCTAGTAATGGATCAGTTCGGTGGTATGTCGTGATATAACGTGTCTGAGATTCGTTAGAATTTTCATTCGTTGTGATAACGCCTAATAAGATCTATCAGATTCGTTAGCGCGCCAATGGTATATGGGGAGTCTGATGATTTCCAAACCTAAACTGCTCTCATCCCCATACATTTGCATACATTCACACACTTTCGTATCCATTCGAATTATTTCGCTTTATCCATCCGTGTTCATCTCTCCTACTTCGCTGCAAGCATCTTGGATGCCTGTCCGAATGAAATGCCGGTATAGTAGTGTTTGAGAATCTGGGTGGCCGTGTGTCCCTCCTGCGCCATGCCGTTTGCTCCCCATTGGCTCATGCCAACCCCATGCCCATACCCGAACGTTGTAATCTGGACCTCATCACCTGTGGTCTTCCAACTGAACTGGCTGGATCTTAATCCAAGCAACTTACGGACCTCGGGTCCGCTGAATGTTTCACCTGCGATCTGCATTTCTTTAATCCGATGCCCTTTGGTTGTAGACAATACTTCCATCCACGATCCACCCTTCTGAGCGGTAACCGGAATGGCATCCAGGTTTAACTTCTGCAGAATCTCATTACGCTTCATGGTAACGGTCTGCTTGAATCCTGGTGCCAGATTTTTGTCCCACGGACTGTCTACACTTTGCAGATACGGCACAGCGTTCCCCCATACATCCTCGGCATTCTCGGTATACCCATTACTTGTGGAAAAAAAGGATGCAGTGATTGCCTTGCCCTGGTAGGTCATCACCGTATCTCGACTTTCGCGTACAGCCTGTTGCAGCTTCTCCCATTCCTTTGCCTTCCCTAGACGCGTCCAATCCGCTTTCACCTGATCTGGCGGAATAAACACCTGATGGCTGACCGTATCCGTCACATCCGCCGCACCTGATGGAACACCGCTTGTATCACTAGCAGCAAGTCTTCGCACGATAAATGTGCGAGCTGCTATCGCCTGCGCCTTTAACGCCTCCAGTCTGAATTCAGCCGGCATCTCAGCTGCCACAACCCCGGTAACATAGTCTTCCAATGGCAGATTCATCGTTGTGCCCGTTGCAGACAGGTATACGCGCACTTTAGGTTCAGGGTAGGTAACAGGAACGGCTGGCGCAGGAGCTGGGGTTCTTGTACTGCTTGAATCTGTTGGAGCAGGGATCGGCTTTGGTGATTCGCTTGTCCGCGGCCATACCAAAATTACCGGAATCAGCAACGCCATTGCCAATAAGGCAGATACAGCGGCAGCAGGTTGCCATCGCGTCGTATTTCTTCCCCATCGGGGTTTTCGTCCAAATGTCCGCATTCGACGACGCTTCACACGGCGGAACTGGTCCAGCTCAATAACAGGTATATGAATATGCTCGGTTGTCTTTCGGTTCAGTTCATCTGTCGACACCCGTCCTGGATTGGATAATCTTGCAGGCTGTGATGGAACAGTCCTCAGGTTCGATGGGGCAGGCTTGTCTTTTTCCACTCTAGAAACGGTATTTCCCTCCGGCTCTTGCATACCTGGACGAGGGACAAGGGGGACCTTTACCTGTACACGAGCTTCTTTCATTCGAATATAACCCTCCGTTATCTATGGCCGGTCATGTGCCGGTCGTGTTGTTCAAATCCATAGTTTAGGTTATGAGCTGGCTTGATCTGATAGAACCTAATTTAAGAGAAACGAGGCCCTATTCGTTCTGTTTAATTTCCTGTTTTCTTTTGCTATGTACCTCTTAGAAACGTTGATCTGTCGCTGAATACCGGTGTTTAGCTGGATCCGACACCCTATATAAAGTTCGCTCTTTCATTTGGTTCAGAATCGATACAGAATACGATGTTATGCTATACAAGTTAGGACCAGCTATTAATAGAATCAGGTATCAAATATCTCGTTGTCTTCTTAAAAGTAAACACAAAAAAAGCCAAGCCAGATGGCTTAGCTTTATCATTTTTTACAATATACGTTCCTTCGCATTCATAATCCACACAACTGTGTGACTCATCATAGGGGGACCATATTTTTTCTATTCAATCCAGTGTTAAGCCAAAGTTGGTTGCACCTTAAACATCGGTACTTCTTTCTCCACTTTTTCACTAGGTGCTTTGGTTGCTTCAAGCTTAGGCTCATCAACAGAGATCCGATAGATGTCAGCGCCAAGTCCGTTAAGCTTCTCAGCGAGATGTACATAGCCACGGTCGATGTGATGAACACCGCCCACTTCCGTTGTACCTTCAGCAACAAGACCTGCAATAATGAGTGCGGCACCCGCACGCAAATCGGTAGCCGTTACTTTGGCACCCTTCAGTTTGGCATTACCTGTGATGATGGACGAACGTCCTTCAACTTTGATCTCCGCATTCATCAATTGGAATTCATCCACATGCATGAATCGGTTTTCAAAAACAGTCTCTGTCACGACACTTGTTCCTTCAGATGCGAGCAAGAGTGCCATCATCTGGGATTGCATATCTGTCGGGAATCCTGGGTATGGTAATGTTTTCACATCCACAGCCTTAAGAGGACGATCTGCGATTACACGCACGCCATTCTCATCCGGTTGGATTGTTACACCCATCTCTTCAAGCTTCGCGATAACGGAGCCTAAATGATCCGAGATTGCACCTTCAATGTACACGTCACCACCAGAGATTGCAGCAGCAGCCATATACGTACCAGCTTCTACCCGATCCGGAATAACTGTGTGTGTAACGCCTGTAAGTTTCTCCACACCTTCAATGCGGATCACTCCAGTACCAGCACCACGTACGATGGCACCCATTCCATTCAGGAAGTTGGCAAGATCCACAATCTCAGGTTCTTTTGCCGCGTTCTCCAGAACAGTTACACCTTCGGCTAATGTTGCAGCCATCATAATATTTTGAGTGGCACCTACGGAAGCCACATCCAGATAAATTTTCGCGCCACGCAACCGTCCTTGGCTACGAGCTTCGATATAACCTTGGCCCAAGCTGATCTCTGCGCCCATGGCTTCAAAACCTTTCAAATGCTGATCAATAGGCCGTGTACCGATGGCACATCCACCAGGAAGTGAGATTCTTGTATGACCCATTCGAGTCAACAAAGGCCCCATGACCAGGAAAGACGCCCGCATTTTACTTACCCATTCATACGGGGCTTCACAGGAAGTAAGTTTCTCCGCATTTACGGTAATCACTTCGTCCCGGTATGTAACTCCCGCTCCCAGCGATTCCAACACCTTGTTAATCGTCATCACATCGTCTAGAGGAGGCGCGTCAATAATAACGCTTTGTCCTTCTTCCCCTAAGAGAGAGGCAGCGATGATCGGAAGAACAGAATTTTTAGCGCCGCTAACTTTGACACTTCCGGTCAACCTTTTGCCACCGCGGACGATAAATTTGCTCATCATGGTTCCCTCCGCGCTTTTATTCCCTTTTCTTCATTCCGGAATACGTAAGCCCCACTATGCTAGAAAGGACTGTTGCTGTGTGTGGAATTTCGACATATTCTGGCATATTGCCACAGATGTCTGTTCAGAAAAGAATTGGTTTTTATAATCCATATCAATGATACCATGTGCCGTGCATCTTGCTATTCAGCATGTAAAATTAGTGTCTTACAAGCCAGCAGAGCATCAGAACAGACAGAGTGGGATGGTTATTAGCCGGCATGAACCGGATATCCCGTTTATAACTACAAAATAAGTGAACAATTGTGAATTCCCTAACTTCCATCATAACATTGTTGAATTGTACGATACAAGCATTTTTACATAAAACATCTCAAATTCATCCAATTTTACGTCACATTTTTTTCTTAATTTCTTTACCGACAACTCATACTCTAATTGTTAACACAATTAATCGATGTTATTCGACAATGAGCAGCTTGAAGAACCTAACAGATGATTAACCAACCATCTCAACATTAAAACAAATTACGCAACATTTGAGTCCAGGACAAGTAGTCAATGACAAAGCCAGCAACGGCATGCCCCAAAATGATGGCGAGCAACAAATGCAACAGTCTTCCCTGAGCACCTCGTGGTTGCCTGATGATTAATTCCAGTTTGAGATTTGTCAAAGCCCACCAAGACAATGCTATACATAACAGGGAGACGATGATTGAGACCAAGCCATTGGTGCTTAACGCTTGGTTCACCTGATTCGTCAGATCAGTATCCATATATTCTTTACCTCCACATTTGTTGCAGCGATCAGCATATCATATGCCCGGCACCCATAACTTGTTAGTATACTGGAATGTCTTAAGCACAACATACTGAGCGTACTGTCAGATTTACTCCTGCCAGGCAGGAATCTCCTGATGCCCAATCACCGAGCAGCAACAATGCGGCTGTGCATGACTATGGAATCTACTACGCAGCTTCCTGCTTCTGCTGACTCTATGGAATATAGGCTCTTTCATCATACATTGTCAATTACATTGATTTCCACTTCTAAAATATTTTAATTTTAAAATGCCGGGATTTTGTGACTAAAACGACATAAAAGAGCGCTATTTCGATATCGATTCTGTCATTTCCTCGGAAATAATTTATATTTATTCATGAAAAAAATGGTTCTCTTAGTGGTAAATGCGCCCACTACTTTAGTCCTACATTCTATTCAAATCCTCATCATCGGTGAATAATTTGCTTAAAATACTTCTGTTTACTGAAGGGATATGATGGAATTTGTGTCAGCCTTTTCGATATGTTCGATAAAACAATTCTATCAAACAAACTCAAAAAAGCCCGGCAGACTAAGCCGCCGGGCTTCCAAGAATCGTTTATTTGCCGAACACATTAATCCGGTTAACCGCTTTTTGCAGCGCAATCTCTGCACGACGGTGATCAAAGTGGTCCTGATTGCTTTGGCTTGCAAGCCGACGTTCTGCCCGCTCTTTCGCCGCACGCGCACGATCCACATCAATGTTTTCCGGGAATTCAGCACTCTCTGCGAGTACAACAACCTTATCTTTACGTACTTCAATAAACCCGCCACCGATAGCAACTCGTTTATTTTCTTTTCCGTTATGGATATAGATCGGTGCAATCTGCAAAGGTGTAACCATAGGAATATGACCGGGCAGAATGCCCAGTTCCCCTTCAATACCACGAGCCGTAATGCTATTCACCTGTTCTGAATAGACCAAACGCTCAGGTGTTACGATTTCCAACAAAAAGGTGCTCAATTCCATCCCTCCTGAAATATCCGAAGGATAGCCCGCTTCATAAGGACAATCCTGGATTCAGACTAAACCAGTGTTTTGGCTTTCTCCACTGCCTCTTCAATTGTACCAACAAAGAGGAAAGCTGCTTCCGGAAGATCATCATACTTACCTTCGAGAATCTCTTTAAAGCTGCGCACCGTTTCTTTAACTGGAACGTATTTACCCGGAATACCGTTAAATGCTTCAGCAACGTGGAAAGGCTGGGACAAGAAACGTTGGATTTTACGAGCACGGTATACAAGCGCTCTGTCTTCTTCACTCAACTCGTCCATACCCAGGATTGCAATGATATCTTGCAATTCATTGTAACGTGCCAAGATGCGTTTAACGCCTTGAGCTACGCTGTAGTGTTCTTCACCTACAACTTCAGGGGACAAGATCCGGGAGCTGGAAGCCAGTGGATCTACCGCAGGGTAGATACCCATCTCGGAAATTTTACGCTCCAAGTTCGTCGTTGCATCCAAGTGAGCAAACGTCGTTGCAGGAGCCGGGTCAGTGTAGTCATCCGCAGGCACGTAGATGGCCTGGATGGATGTTACAGAACCTTTTTTCGTTGATGTGATACGTTCTTGCAGCTGACCCATTTCTGTTGCCAGTGTAGGTTGGTAACCTACCGCGGAAGGCATACGTCCAAGCAAGGCAGATACTTCTGAACCCGCTTGGGTGAAACGGAAGATATTATCGATAAAGAGCAACACGTCACGGCCTTCTTCATCACGGAAGTATTCCGCCATCGTCAGACCTGTGAGGGCTACACGAAGACGTGCGCCTGGAGGCTCGTTCATTTGTCCGAAGACCATTGCTGTTTTGTTGATAACGCCGGAATCACTCATCTCGTGATACAAGTCATTACCTTCACGTGTACGCTCACCAACACCCGCAAATACGGAGATACCGCCGTGCTCTTGTGCGATGTTGTTGATCAATTCTTGAATGGTTACCGTCTTACCTACACCGGCACCACCGAAGAGACCGATTTTACCACCTTTAGCGTAAGGAGCGAGCAAGTCGATAACTTTGATTCCTGTCTCCAGCATCTCTGCTTGGGTAGTCAGTTCATCAAATGCAGGTGCTGAACGGTGAATCGGGTTCTTGTGCTCAGCAGCTACGGCACCGCCAGTGTCAATTGCTTCGCCGAGTACGTTAAATACACGACCCAGTGTTGCTTCTCCGACGGGTACAGAGATTGGTGCTCCTGTATCTAAAGCTTCCATACCACGAACAAGTCCATCCGTGGAGGACATCGCAATACAACGTACTCGGTTGTCACCCAGATGTTTCGAAGCTTCGAGTGTAAGGTTTACACTAACGCCGCTCTCACTTACTGTAGTGATCGTAATGGCATTGAGGATTTCCGGCAGACCGCCGCGATCAAACTCGACGTCAACAACCGGACCCATGATGCTCACAACGCGTCCTTTGTTCATCTTAACGTTCCCCTCCTACAAGCCTGCTACTTTTGCAAAAATAATGTACCGTTCGTTTATCTTTGCTCTGCAAGCCTTCATTAATAAAAAAACGGTTAGCCTTGTGCTGCGTTGGCACCTGCCACAATTTCCGTAATCTCCTGCGTAATCGCCGCTTGACGGGCACGGTTGTAAGTCAATGACAAGTCATTAATGAGTTTGGATGCATTTTTGGTTGCATTACCCATTGCCGTCATTTTCGCGCCGAGCTCACTTGCCTTACCGTTCAGAAGTGCACCATAGATCAGCGTTTCCGCGTAACGCGGAAGCAAAACCTCCAGTACAGCTTCAGCAGACGGCTCGTATTCGTAGCTTGCCGTTGGTCCTTCCGCAGCAGTTACCTCAGGTGTTTCCATCGGAAGAAGTTTTTCTACCGTAGGAATCTGGGTCAACGCATTCACAAAGCGGTTATAACAAATGTACAATTCATCAAATTCAGCCAGTTCAAACCCATGAACAGCTTCGTGTGCGATGGATTTGATGTCTGCAAATGAAGGCGAATCCGACAGATCCGTTGTTGTGGATGCCATCGCCATCTCACGACGTCTGAAGTAATCGCGTCCTTTACGTCCAATGACGAACAATTCGTAGTCATCCTGGGAGTTGTGGCGCTCTTTGAGCGTCTGATTAACCTGACGCAAAACGTTCGCATTGTATCCACCTGCAAGACCACGGTCCGATGTAATGATCAGGTAAGCTGTCTTTTTGACCGGACGGCTCTCCAGCATCGGATGCTGTATCCCTTGCGTGCTTGATGCAATGCTAGCTACAACCTCTTTCAGTTTCTCCGAATAAGGACGGGCTGCTTCCGCTTTTTCCTGCGCTTTACGCAGTTTTGCAGCAGCTACCATCTCCATTGCTTTGGTGATCTGCTTGGTGCTTTGTACGCTTTTAATTTGCCGCTTAATTTCGCGCATGCCTTTTGCCATGATTTCACCACCTTAAAGTTTTGACAAAGTCAAAACTACATCGTAAGCACAACCCTACTTTGACGGGGTCAAAGTTACTTCGTAAGCATCATCTTTTTTTTGACAGAGTCAAAGTATTACATGCAGACATGCGGAATCGGTTAGACAACTCCGCACCTGCAATCATTTATTTAGACAGAGACAGCAAAGCTCTTTCTGAACTTCTCAATTGCACCTTTCAGTGCATTTTCGTTGTCTGCAGTCAATTCTTTAGTATCACGGATGGATGCAAGAATCTCCGGATGGCTGCTCTCCATGAACGCGAGGAACTCACGCTCGAAACGAGTAACATCACCTGTTGGAATCTCATCCAGGAATCCTTTAACCGCAGTGTACAAGCTGACAACCTGTTGTTCTACAGGCAGTGGCTGGTTAACACCTTGCTTCAGGATTTCCATCATACGCGCACCACGATTCAGGCGGGCCTGAGTCGCTTTATCCAGATCGGAACCGAACTGGGAGAACGCTTGAAGCTCACGATATTGAGCGAGGTCGAGACGCAGGGAACCTGCAACCTTTTTCATCGCTTTGATCTGAGCAGAACCACCGACACGAGATACGGAAATACCTACGTTGATCGCCGGGCGTTGTCCAGCATTGAACAGGTCGGCTTCCAAGAAGATTTGTCCGTCCGTGATGGAGATTACGTTCGTTGGAATGTATGCAGATACGTCGGAAGCTTGTGTTTCAATGAACGGAAGTGCGGTTAAAGAACCACCACCAAGTTCATCATTCAGCTTCGCAGCACGCTCCAGCAAACGGGAGTGCAGGTAGAAGACGTCACCCGGATAAGCCTCACGGCCCGGTGGACGACGAAGCAACAAGGAAAGCTCACGGTATGCAGAGGCTTGTTTGGTCAAGTCATCATAGATGACCAGAACGTGCTCGCCTTTGTACATGAAGTACTCACCCATCGAACAACCGGAATACGGTGCGATGTACAAGAGTGGTGATGGATCAGAAGCTGCTGCAGTTACAACAATTGTGTACTCCATTGCGCCTTTACGACGAAGAGTTTCCACAACTTGAGCAACCGTAGACTGTTTCTGACCAATAGCCACATAGATACACTTCATGCCGCTACCTTTTTGGTTCAGGATCGCATCAATCGCGATTGATGTTTTACCTGTTTGACGGTCACCGATGATCAACTCACGTTGTCCGCGACCGATTGGAACCATTGCATCAATGGCTTTGATCCCTGTTTGCATCGGCTCATGAACCGATTTACGATCCATTACACCTGGTGCTTTACCTTCAACTGGACGGAATTCCGTTGTAGCGATTGGCCCTTTGCCATCTACAGGAATACCGAGCGGGTTCACAACGCGTCCAATCAATGCTTCGCCTACAGGCACTTGCATGATTTGACCAGTACGTTTCACTTGGTCACCTTCACGAATATCGTAGTAAGGTCCCAGGATAACGACACCGACATTGCTTTCTTCGACGTTCATGGCGAGTCCCATAACACCGCTTGGGAATTCAACCAACTCGTTGGACATGACGTTCTCAAGTCCGTAAACACGAGCGATACCATCACCAACCTCGATTACCGTTCCGACTTCGACTACATCGATATCGGTCTTGTATTGTTCGATTTGGCTCTTAATTAATGTACTGATTTCTTCTGGTTTGATACTCAAGTGTCCTCACCCCAATCTACTGTACTCGTCTGTTAAAAGACTGCTCAAGACGTTCGAGCTTGCCAGCCAAGCTGCCGTCATAGATCGTATCGCCAATGGCGACTTTCAATCCGCCCAGCAGAGTCGGATCAACAATGTTCTCGATACGAATCTTTTTATTCACACGGCCACCGAATTCACGGGCTACCGCTTCTTTTTCTTCATCATTCAACGCATAAGTCGAATAGACACGTGCATCAGCGATGCCCAGCGACTCACCTTGGATCTTCCGATAATCATTCAGTAAGTCTCCCAGCAATTCAACGCGTCCGCGCTCAATCAACAACAAGACTGTACGAAGGACTGAATCGGATACCTTGCCATCAAGACTTGAGTGAATTACGTTCTGCTTGGCTTCATCAGAAATGTTAGGGGATACGATAAATTTCTCGATATCTGCATCTCCGGTCAATGCACTGACTACTGCAACCAGTTCCTGTTCAACCTCAAGCACCTGCTGTTGCTGAAGAGCAACTTCGAACAATGCTTTCGCATAACGCTTGGCAACTATCGTATCGCGGCTCATTGTCGGCCTCCTACCTCATTGAGGTATTGGTTCACAAGCTCTTCTTGTGCAGGACCGTTCTCAACTTCTTTTTTGATCAACTTGGATGCAATCTGAACGGAAGCTGTACCCAGTTCGCTGCGAAGTGCTGCGACTGCTTTGTTCTTCTCGCTCTCGATTTCGCGTACTGCATCGTCTTTCAGACGATTAGCTTCAGCTTTTGCATCAGCCAAAATCGATTCAGCTTGTTTGCCACCTGTTTGTTTGGATTGTTCAATGATGTCGTAAGCATCTTGACGAGCTTGCTCAAGAGCTTGTTTTTGTTCCTCCACATAGGCAATGGCCTGTTCCCGAGTCTGTGCAGCCTCATTCATCTGCGTCATCACGAGTTCACGACGTTTTTCCATAATGGAGAACAAAGGCCCGAAGGCATAACGGCTAAGCAGCCAATATAAAATTGCAAATGCAACAATCGCAAGAAGCGTATTTTCCCATATGAAACTCAATCTGTTCACTCCTTCCTGGAGGTATCCTTGAAACGTCATCCGTTAGAACGGACATTACCTAAAAAGAAGGCGCGGATGGCTATGGCCTTCCCCGCCAAACCTTTAAAATTTAATTAAGCCATACCGTAGAACATGAACGCGAGTACCACACCGATGATCGGCAATACCTCGATCAAACCTACACCGATAAACATTGTTGTTTGAAGAGTGGATTTTGCTTCCGGTTGACGGGCAATACCTTCCACCGTTTTGCTGATTACCATACCGTTACCAATACCTGCGCCAAACGCGCCCAGTCCTGCAACAATTGCTGCTGCGATTAATGCCATTGCTCCCATTTGTATATCCTCCTTAAAATGATAAATCGAATTTTTTATTGTTCAGCCTGGTGAAGAAATCTTCGTAGGGCTTGAAACTTAATGCTCGTCGTGCGTCTCGATGCTCTGTGAAATGTACACCATCATCAAGATAACAAACACAAATGCCTGGATCGCGCCGATAAAGATACTGAAGCCTTGCCACACCATTAGTAGCGGAATCGCTGCAATAGCACCAAACACTTTAAATGTGGTCAGTTTCAGGATCGTTGCGATCAGTACCTCACCCGCGAAGATATTCGCGAATAGACGCATACCGTGTGTCAACAGCTTGGATGCCGTCTCAATCAAGTTGATTGGCAAGAACAAGGCGAATGGCTTAAGGTAATGCTGGAGATACCCTTTTGTGTTGCGGAACAATCCTAGTCCATGAGATACAAGGAACGCTACGAGAGCGAGTCCCATCGTTACAGACAAGTCGGCTGTTGGTGATTTCCACCAGGCCAGTTCAACGTGTGGGTGTGCTTCAGGGTCCTTGGCATGCGCTTCTTCAAACGCCTCCACCGCTGTAACAATCGGCTTACCGAATACCTGTGCCTGACTAACATCTGTTACCTCAGATACAGCTACGAGCGGAAGGCCTAGCATATTCCCTACAAAAATGAACATAATCATGGAAAGAGCGAGAGAGATAAAATGTTTACCTTTCTTCATATCCATTGTGCTGGAAATCAGATTGCGGACGAATTCTACTGCCCACTCCATAAAATTTTGCAGCTTGCCGGGATTTTCAACGGATAATCTCCGTGTTGCCAGTACAGCAAAAATAAAAACAATTGCACCTGTAACTACCAGCATCAACAGAACCGATAGATCCAGTCGAAATCCGCCAAGCATAATAATTGGAGCTTCATGCATATTTTTCTCACCCCTTTCTCGACTTGAAAGCTGCAGCCCTTAACATCATTCTGCTCTGCGGGAATGGACAATCCCTATAATCAGTAAGGAAAATTGTGCAATGACGAGACCGCCTGCAACCGCATATGTATTGAAGTACTGCGGAAAGCGCATCGATATGAATATACCGAGCACAGCGAGTGCCGCTCTTGTCAAAAATCCCAGGTTCACACGCTTCAAGTTACCTTCTGCCGCATCATCAGACATTTTCCTTACTTTGTAGCCCAAGTAAAATGCATTGATCCAGCTAATTCCTGTACCCAGGGCTAGTCCCAAAGCAATTGTCTCCACACGTGGCATAAAGGCCGCTGCGAGAAAACAAATCATAAGAAAGTACATGATGAAAACAGTCATCGATCTGCGGTATCTGGTTAGTTCACTCATCACTTTCCCCCATGAATTTTTTCGCGATAAAGTAGATGCTTACACCGCCTGCCGCAAGAAAAAAGAGAACGCTTACGGCGATCCATATTCCGTTACCTCCGATGGTCTTGTCCAACCAGGAGCCAGCGTAATATCCGGCAACAGCGAGAATGGCAATCTCGATCCCAAAAGCTGTCACGAGTCCCATCGCTTTCCATACATTATCGTCATGGTTACGGGATGAATTTGGTTTGTTCGAATCGGCCATTTTCCACGCCACCCTTGCAATCCCAGTTAATTTTACTGAATGATGAGAGCCTTTGTCAATTGAATGATTTTAGCGTTTTAAAGGGGAAAACGACGGGAATACAGACCCTCAAAGCCCATAAACCCGCGTAAACCGTACAGTTTAACTGTATGCTATGCCCTTTATAAATCCGTCAGAAAAAATGTATTATTTTTTGAATTTTCTGTGAAATGATTCCGGACGCTCACTATTTACACCAAAATGGTGCAAAATCGCATTGACAATTCTTTCCGAAGCATGTCCATCACCGTATGGATTGGCAGCCTGACTCATGCTTGCATACAGGGTTTTGTCTGTAAGCAGAGCTTTGGTCCGTTCATACACACGTTCCTCTTCGGTACCTACCAATTCCAGCGTTCCGGCTTCAATACCTTCCGGGCGTTCTGTTGTATCGCGCAATACGAGCACAGGCACACCAAACGAAGGTGCTTCTTCCTGCAAACCGCCTGAATCGGTCAAAATCAAGTGAGTGTGCGGGTAAAAGTTATGCAAATCCACCACGTCTAGTGGATCAATTAATTGAATACGGGGATGATTCCCCAAAATCGCGTGAGCCGGCTCCTTCACAGCAGGACTTGGATGCACCGGGTACACGATGGCAATATCTTCGAATTCGTCGGCAATCCGTTTGACGGCCTGGAAAATGTTGCGGTGAGGCTCGCCTTGAGATTCACGGCGATGAGCTGTCATCAGCACAAGGCGTTTGCCTTGGGCCCAATCAAGTACCGGGTGTGTGTAGTCCTCCCGTACTGTATATTGAAACACATCTGTTACCGTGTTGCCTGTGACGTACGTACTAGACTCCGATTTATTTTCTTTGGCAAGATTGGAAGAAGACCAATCCGTAGGCGCAAAGTGTAGATCAGCCAGTACTCCCGTCAGCTGACGATTCATCTCTTCCGGATATGGAGACAACTTGTTCCACGTCCGCAGCCCCGCTTCCACATGCCCTACCTGAATCTGTTGCAGGAATGCTGCATAGCTCGCTACAAAGGTAGTTAATGTATCCCCGTGAACCAGTACAATATCCGGCTTAGCTTCGGCTAACACCGGCTCCAGACCACCAAGCACACGAATTGTGATTTCATTCAATGTCTGACGGTCCTTCATCACATCCAGATCATAATCGGGATGAATGTCGAAAACTTCAAGTACCTGATCCAACATCTGGCGATGCTGCGCAGTTACGCAAACAATAGATTCAATAGACTCAGGGTGTTTTTGCAATTCCAAAATAAGCGGAGCCATCTTGATGGCTTCCGGACGCACCCCGAAGATCGTCATGACTTTAATTTTGTTGGACATTCGAGCAAAGCCCCTTTTCTATAAGTTCCGATTACAAGCATGCGATATGCTTATTTAGTGCCGTATAGACGGTCTCCTGCATCTCCAAGCCCTGGAACGATATAACCATGATCATCCAGACGGTCGTCCAATGCTGCTACATAGATGTCCACATCGGGATGTGCATCTTGCACAGCTTTTACGCCTTCCGGTGCTGCAACCAGGTTCATCATCTTGATTTGGGTACAGCCACGTTTTTTGAGCACGTCAATAGCTGCAATTGCCGAACCACCCGTTGCCAGCATCGGATCAATTACAATCAATTGACGCTCTGTTACGTCTGTAGGCAGTTTGGTGTAGTATTCTACCGGTTGCAGTGTTTCCGGGTCACGGAACAGACCAACATGTCCAACTTTTGCCGCTGGCAACAATTTCACAACGCCATCCAGCATTCCGAGTCCTGCACGCAGAATCGGCACCAGTCCGAGCATACGTCCAGAGATGACTTTACCTTGTGTTGCAGCTACAGGTGTCTGTACATCAATCGTTTCCAGTTCAACATCTCTTGTAATCTCATAAGCCATCAACGTTGCTACTTCATCCACCAATTCACGAAAATCTTTCGTATTCGTACGCATGTCGCGTATAAACGTCAGTTTGTGTTGAATCAAAGGGTGATCACATATTACTAATTTTCCCATCTAATTTGTCCCTCCGGTAAGTTCTTCATGTTAAGCATTTCCAAATATACCTAGCCACCATTCATGGGCTCGATAAATCCTGTATATTATATCATCACCAACAACGAATTACACCATCAAAGGGCACCCAATCATTACAGATTACCGAATCCTATAAAAAACAGGACCGGAAAATGATCCATCCGGTCCTGTTTTGCTCTTGCTGTTATGTCGTTGAGTATGTTCAAAAACGTGTAAACACTAATGGTGCTCCGCAAACCGAATGACCTTCCGATCGCTGTTATCCCCAGATTTCTTTGATCCAATTATAATTGTTGAAATCTGGGGATAAAGGCGAGCGCTACGCTTCTTCAGGTTCTTTCGGTTTGCTCCGCCTGCGTGTGTACATTAAGAACACTCAAATACAAACACCATTAGCAAAGTTTTTTAGTATTTAAGATCGGTATAGAGCGGGAATTGGTCTGTCAGTGCAGTCACTTCTGCACGGGCTTCATCCAGCTTCGCTGTATCTTTTGGATTTTTCAGTGTTTTGGCAATGATCTTACCAATAGCAACCATTGCTTCTTCGTTCATGCCACGGGAAGTTGCAGCAGGTGTACCAATTCGAATACCACTCGTTACAAACGGGCTTGTAGGGTCGAATGGAATTGCATTTTTGTTCACGGTAATACCGATGGAATCAAGCACATGCTCAGCTTCCTTACCTGTGATGTTCACACTGCGTGTATCGATCAGCATCAAGTGGTTATCTGTACCACCAGATACAATGTTCAATCCTTCAGCGATCAGTGTTTCAGCCAGAACCTGTGCGTTTTTCACAACGTTCTGTGCATATGTTTTGAACGAAGGCTGCAAAGCTTCTCCGAATGCTACCGCTTTGGATGCGATCACGTGCATCAGAGGTCCACCTTGGGAACCAGGGAATACGGCTTTATCAATCGCTGCTGCCCACGCTTTACGGCACAGAATCATACCACCACGAGGTCCACGCAGCGTTTTGTGTGTTGTTGTTGTTACGAAATGCGCATGTGGAACCGGGTTTGGATGCAAACCAGCAGCAACCAGTCCTGCGATGTGAGCCATGTCCACCATGAACAAAGCGCCTACATCATTGGCGATGGAAGCCAGCTTTTCAAAATCAATGGTACGCGGATATGCACTTGCACCAGCAACGATCAGACGAGGACGGTGTTTGAAAGCCGCTTTGCGTACTTCATCATAATCAATCAGGAATGTATCTTCCTGTACGCCGTATGCTACGAAGTTGTACAGCAAACCGGATGCGTTCACCGGGCTACCGTGTGTGAGGTGTCCACCATGGGCAAGGTTCATACCGAGTACAGTATCACCAGGTTTCAATGCTGCAAGATAAACTGCCATGTTCGCTTGTGCGCCGGAGTGAGGTTGAACATTCACGTGTTCTGCTCCGAACAATTCTTTTGCACGATCACGCGCGATGTCTTCAACGATGTCCACATGCTCACAACCGCCATAGTAACGTTTGCCTGGATATCCTTCAGCGTACTTGTTGGTCAGAACAGATCCCATTGCTTCAATTACTGCTTCACTTACGATGTTCTCGGATGCAATCAGTTCGATGTTGTTCTGTTGACGTTTCAGTTCAAGATTCATCGCTTCCAGTACTGCCGGGTCATTCTTGCGCAATTGTTCCATGATTAAATTCCTCCCAGTTTATAAGTGAATTTATAAAGTGAAACTAATGTTTACACGAAAACGGCGAGTGCAACACCAATCTGAAGAAACGAAGTAGTCGTCAAAAAGCTTTCTTTAGAAAGCTACTCCGGAAGCATAGGCTATCACCGGATTTCCCCTTTAAATAGGGAATAAAAAATCTGGGGATAACAGCGATCGGAAGATGGTGATGCAATCAAAGTCAGGAGTGTAACCCAATTAGTCTCGCTTTATATGTTAGTCACAAAATGTTGAATCTGGTTGTTCTTCCATACGATACACCGCGCGTTCGCCGCCAATCAACTTCGGACGAGTCAACGCTGTGGTCACACGTGCATCTCCAACATAGCGGAGCGCTGTACGATAGGGTACGGCTACATGCCGGAGATGCATCCCAATCATCGTCTCCCCAATGTCCAGTCCCGCATGGGCCTGCACATGTTCAGCCAGGCATGGATCGGTCAGCGAACGATATGCTGCGGATGCCATTGAACCTCCGGCCTTGGGCACGGGTACTGCACCAACCTCGGTCAATCCAAGACGAGTAAGCACAGAACGCTCCATTACCAGCGCACGGTTCAGATGCTCACAACATTGGAATACCGTGTCAAAACCGAATTCCTCCTGCACCTCGCGTATACCCGCAAGAAGCTGCTGTGCCACTTCAATGGCACCACTCGTACCAATCCGAGCGCCTGCGACTTCACTTGTGCTTGTACCGATCACAACGATCTGTCCAGGCCCAAGCTGTCCAGCAAGCGCCAGTTCATGCAGAATAGACGCGGTCTGTTCCTGCAATCCGGGTTGTTCCGAATCTAACTCTATAGTCATCCTATCATCGCCTCCCGATAAAATCATGCCCGCTGTCTCTTGGTTGTCCTTCGTATTCTTGCACGGCATCTCAGGTACTATTATAGCGAATAATCAGATGAAAGACGAAAAAAAGAGCAGTCTGCGGGTAACGCAGAATTGCTCTTTTGCCCAGGCGACCGGCCGTTTGTTCCGGTGCTCCATCGTGGTTATGCCCACTTCGTCGCCAGTTACACCGGATCCCTGTTTTCCCCTTCATCATAAAACAACCCGCGGCTAAAATCAACGGTTAATTTACATCACGTGTCCTATTTCTATAACCTGCCTCGCAGGATCAGAATTATCTCAGCTTATCCAAAAGCCGGTCCAATGCCGTCCGAATCTCAGCTGCAGCTATATTGTAATCATCACGACTTCCCCCAAACGGATCAGAGATGTCGAAACTTGGAATTCGTTGTCTAATCTCAATGGCTCGCTCCCGCTCCGATGCCAGGATCTCTTGCCCAAGGGCACGTTTCATCTCCAGCGTTGCAAACAGGCTGTCCAACTCCTGGACATCACTTAATACCTGTTCATCATCCTCCACATATTCTTTCAATGTATAGGTTTTGTGGACTGAATCGGGAAAAACCTGCATGACATGCTGCTTGTGACTCCGTGTTAATGTTAGAACCAGATCGGCCCAACCTACCAGGTTAGAGCTAAGTTGTGTGGAATGAGGTGGACCTTCAACGTTATGATCTCTCAAAACGGCTTCAGCATGACGAGAGATCGGCATACCCGACGTTGCTGCCACACCTGCGGAACGAACTTCTACCTGAATGCCACGCTCCGATGCCAGTTTTCGCAAAAGCCCCTCTGCCATGGGGCTGCGGCACGTATTTCCTGTACATACGAATAAAATATGTTTCATTGTGTTAGCCTCCCCATTTTAAGTATGATGCGAATGATATGATATCTCAAGTTTTATTCTAAAATATAAACAAAAGTCCAAACGCAAGCAAGATTGCGCCACCAATAGCTTCGCCGTAATCCCCGAGATTCTGACTCACCCGACGGCCTAATAGCAGACCCATAACCGACATCACCCCGCCACAAAAGCCGAAAGCAAGTACGGTTAAGATCAGATCACTGCTAAACATCCCTAAGGAAACGCCAACGGAGAACGAATCCACACTTACACTGAGGGAGAACAAAACAACGCCGAGCAGGGAACGGTGGTCCACCAGCTTAGTATCGCCTTCACGGAATGCATTCAGAATCATATGAGCACCCAGCAAAACAAGTAATCCACCTGCCGCATATGTTGTAATGTCACCGAGCAGGGAGCTGACGTATTTGCCCATATACATGCCGATGAGCGGCATGATGATATGAAATAGCGCCGTTACAATACTGATTCGCAATACATCCCTCAGCCGAATGCCCTTCATGCCAATTCCGATTCCGAGTGAGAAGGCATCGAGGCCAAGCGCAACAGCCATGATCAAAATGGTTACCAACTGCCCTACATGGGCAGACACATCCCACATCCCCATACCCCCAAGTCACGTAAAGGTTCTTGTACACGATATGCGGACAAGGACCTAAACATGACCGATGAAAGGCAAACGGCGGCGACGGATCTACTCGATATCCGTGGTGCATAAAGCTAGATTGGCGTGAAAGTGGATATGGTGGTTTATTGATTGTTTTGAAAAAGAGTACGTAGCTCTCCTGATATATGATCAGGAGAGGTTAAGAGGGTTGCTGGTTGCCAACTTGTATGAGTTGGTTCCCCGCAGCCTTGAGCAGCCGATTCATGACGGCTGCTCCCAGCCCTTCGCGTGAGCAGGCTTCAGCCACAATATATGTGGCGCCTTGCTCATCGCAGCTGCGCAGCGCGGCGTATAGCCTGCGCGCTGCCTCTTCCAGCTCGCTGGCGTCGCCCAGCGAGAACACGGCATCGGCGCGGTACTGCTCCGCGTGCTCGGCGAACGCCAGCACAGCGGTGCGCTCTCCGCGCTGCGCCGCCTCTGTGAGGGCGGCGCTGATCCAGGCCGCCACCGCTGCGGGCGGCCCTTCCACCACGCACAGCGCCCCTGCGGGTGCGTAGTGCGTGTACTTCATGCCCGGCGAGCGCGGCGCCGGGCTGCCCACGCCATCGGCCCCCTCCGCGAGTAGCGCGGGGTCCGTGGCGACACGGGCGGCAACGGCGGACAACTGTTCCGCCGTAATGCCGCCAGGGCGCAGGATGGTGACGGTACCGTCGTCACCGACCTGCACCACCGTGGACTCGACGCCCACCCCGGTGGGGCCGCCGTCCACGATGCCGCCGATGCGGCCATCCAGATCCTCGCGTACATGAGACGCGAGTGTCGGGCTTGGCCGCCCGGAGCGGTTGGCGCTTGGTGCAGCCACAGGGCACGCCGCCGCCGCGATCAACTGCAAGGCCACCGGATGGTCCGGCATGCGCACAGCCACCGTGTCCAGACCAGCGGTGACACGCGGGGACACCGCCCCCGGCCTAACCGGCAGCACAAGCGTCAGTGGTCCCGGCCAGAAGGCCGCCATCAGCGCTTCCGCCGTTTCGTTCACTTCCGTGACCAGCGTATCCAACTGGTCACGGTGCGCGATATGCACAATCAGTGGATTGTCGGAAGGTCGGCCTTTGGCGACAAATACAGCCTCCACGGCTGCTGTGCTACGCGCATCGGCACCCAAGCCATAGACCGTCTCCGTCGGGAAGGCCACCGTCTCACCTTGACGAATGCAGGCTGCGGCAGCCTGCAAGTCGGCGAGCGCCTGTTGATCGGCGCTCCCCTTTTTCACATCCAACATTTCAATATTACCCATTCCGTGATCATTTTCAGCGCTCACCAAGACGCGTACATCCCACATCTCAGTGACCAGCTCTCCCCGAGCTTTCATATCACGTTCTTCTCTACCATCCCTCATCTCAGAGGTGCGTTGCAATGGTTCATTTTCTCTGCTCATATATCATCATTCCTAAATTTCAAGTAGGTTAGTTCATATCCATATTCAATATAAGTAATTATAACATACCTGTACCGCCTCGGATGCCCTTCACACTTCACTCCACGCATAAGTCTCGCTATATCCTCGCCACTAATTCATATCAAAAGGGCAGCTCCCTGAATCGAAGTCGCCCTTATTCATAGTATAAATTCGTTGTTATGCGAACAATCCAGTTATCCAACTCCACAGTTTCACAGCCATATCCCACAGAAAGAATCTTGCTTCCGGTGTATCTCCCTGCACAGATGCCTCTGCATCTCCAGGTTCAGCTGCAGCGGCCGATAACGTTGAAGGTTTCGCCAGTGCATCCCCGGTCCCTGCATCAATGAAGCACAACGGCGGGAACAACACACACCACCAGTTCTGACCTTTGCCTTCCCCCAGCGTGATCCGAACCGCTTCATAATCTCCGGCAGGATAGACGGTGCCCCCATACAGCTTGGTCGGAAACGGAACGGAACCCAGCTCCACCTGATACTCATAATTTAAACCGCGACTGGCCAACTCTTCTCCTACTCTATTCTCAATCTCGGACAAATGCTCACGAATAACCTTGCGCGCTTCATCCAGACTTTGCGGATTCTCCAGTTCGGCTACCCACTCACCCATCTGAGCAACGACAGCATCCCGAATCTCGCGTTTCACCAATTGATCTCCCGGTGCATCCGAGTTTGCTAGAATACGCAAGCGAATCGATTGTTCCGGAATTGCTGTGGCCGCCACAGCTGCATCCGTTTTCTGACCTTCCCACATCATGATAATCATCATAAGACATACAATAATAAGTCCAATTTGCTTTACAATTCTTCTGCTCATTCCGTTCTCCCCCTCGGCTCTCTGATCACGTTGCCTGCAACTCTCTCATGTCTATCAGTATGCCCCAGAGAACCGGAAGTAAACCTAGCATTTGCAATAAATCTACTAGAGTTTGTTCTAAAAGCCTCGAAGTCTGTGCTGGCCGAACTTGGGCGAATGACTCTCGCGAATGAACAGTCGATGTTTTAAGGAACCGAGGAAGTCTTATTTGGCCTTCAGGTCTTCTTTTGAAATTGTAAGGAACACCAGACACGTTATTTCCCAAAATCATCTGACCAACAAGCTACAAAAGGCTGTTTATGCTGACATAACGTGTCTCAGATTCCTTAGCTTTCTCCGGGTACTTCCAATCCCCGAATAAGATGTGCGAGGTTCGTTAGCTCCTAACTTTTAACTCTTAACTCCTAACAGCTGGCACCTGAAATCCACACCATGCTTAACACTCTGTTCCCGATTCTTTTCAGGTACATTTCTACTTACGACAAGCTTGAAGACACCCTCTGCATTGATTCTCTCTTCTACCATCTCTCATTCACACTTTCTCACCCATCATGTTAAAAAGGCTGATCTGCACCTGGTTACAGGGCAAATCAACCTCTTCATTCCTACGAACGATTACGTTATACGTCCCACCACTTTACTTTTCACTGCACCGACTCAACAGTTACACAGCACTTTTCTCTTTCTTAAGCATATTCCATAAACGTTCCGACAACCGGGGTTGCTGCTCCCCCATCAGAAGTTCATCCTCCTCTTCCTGTCCATACAACTTAATGCTCATGACCACCCCAATACAAGCCATATTAATGAGCAAGGAGGTGCCACCGTAACTGATGAACGGTAACGTAATGCCTGTGAGTGGCATCAGTCCGAGGAACGCCCCCACGTTCTCAAACACCTGATACAACAACATTCCGATAATACCTACAATGATGACGGGTCCAGCGCGATCTCTGCAAGTCAGAGCAATCAGCACCATACGTTGAATCAGAATAAAGTACATCAGAATCAGTACAGATGCACCAACAAAGCCAAACTCCTCTGCGATCACGACAAAAATGGAATCAGAATACGTATAGGGGACTCGTCCACTCTGAACGGATGTTCCTTGCAAGTAACCTTTTCCGATGATACCACCTGAACCAATGGCTAATCCTGCATTTTTCGTATGCCAGGAAGCTTTGGAGGTAGCCTTTTCCGGTACAAGCCAGGGATCAATTCGCTCCGCCCAATGCTCACGTTTTATCTTTTCGAGGAAAGTGAATACTTCATCATGGTAGAAAGTATAGGCTTTAACAAAGCCAAAAAACGCCACGCCCACAATCGCCAGCGCAATCAATGCGTGCTTCAACCTCATATTCCCGATCCAGAATACCGCAGCCAGAATCACCACATACCCCAGCGCATTTCCCAGATCATTCTGAGCCATAACAAGGGCAAACGGAATAAACGTCCAGCAGCCAATCGGCACAATATCTCTCCAAAATTTCAGCGTGCCTCGTTGTCTCTTCACAATCAAATGGGCGAGGAACAGAATCAGAATCATCTTGAACAGCTCTGCCGGTTGAAAAGAAAAGTTATCGCCCAGCTTTAGCCAACCGTTGGCGTTATTGATCGAACTTCCCAGGACATTGGCCAGGATCAGTAGTATAATTCCCAAGCCATACAAATAAAACGCATATTTCACATATAACTTGTAATTCACAAGCCCAATCACAAGCACCGCAATGAACCCGGCCACATAGAAATAAATCGTTTTGACATGATGATTCGCCAGTTTGGCATCTGTCTGCGTTCCGCTATAGATCGCAAATACACTAATAATCATGAGCAACAGCATTACGAAGAGAATCACACCGTCCATCTTTTTCAACATTCTCACCATGACCCCGTCCATCCCCCTGAATCTAGCATTCTATGATTTCCAATTGAACTCAATATTACCATTGTATATAATTGGATAATAAAATGGAAATCTGGATCGCTTCAGGTTAAAAAAGTGAACTATTCAATGGCCTGAATTACACCGTAAAAACAATAAAAACCCCAAAACATCCACCCCAATGTGACTTGGGCTGATCTGTTCCAGGGTTCTATAGTTATCTAGCTTATATACATAAATCTAACGTGTTTCACGGTTTGATTCGAGAACGTTATTGCTCCTGCTGGGATGGCTTGCGTCTTAGCAATTTCATCACCAAATCGGTAATACTTGGTTGTTCCGCAGAGCCAAGAATATCCTCGTTCTCTTCCGTGTGGACCTTAATACTCATCACAAGACCCATGCTGATCATGTTGATCATAATGGAGGTACCACCTGAACTAATAAACGGTAGGGTAATCCCTGTCAATGGCATCAGACCAATGAACGGACCAATATTGACAAAGATCTGGTAGAGCAGCATCGCTATAATACCTACAATTAGATATGGCCCCGCGCGATCCTTACACTCCAGTGCAATCAGCACAAGCCTGTGAATCAGGATAAAGTACAGTAGAAGCAATACCGAGGCACCGATAAAGCCAAATTCTTCACCGATCTGTACAAAAATGGAGTCAGCATAGGCCAGCGGCACCCGATTTGACTGAATCGTCGTGCCTTCCATATACCCTTTGCCTGTAATCCCGCCAGAACCAATCGCAAGTTTTGCATTATACGTCTGCCAGAGCACATCTCTTGAGGTCAGCTCTGGTACAAGCCAAGGGTCAAAACGATCCGCCCAGTGCGAACGTCCAATGTCATTCAGGAATTTAACAATCTCATCATGATAATGAATATATGCCTGTGTACCGCCGATAAAGGTAGCCACAGCAATAATAAAGCCAATGAGGGCATGCGTAAATTTAATGTTGCCGATCCATAATAGGCCCACAAGAATGACAACATAACTCAACGCATTTCCCAAGTCATTTTGAAGCAATACAAGTAGTAATGGCGGCAGAACACAGAGTGAGATCGGAATAACATCACGTCCAAAATAGAGCGGACGATTCTTCTTTCGGGCCAAAAAGGCCGATAAAAACACAATCAGGCATAACTTGAACAACTCAGCAGGCTGCAAACTGACCCCGAAGATGGACAGCCAGCCTTTTGCCCCGTAGTACTCTTTACCAAAGAACATTACGAAAATGAGCAGCAGCATACCCACGCCATAGATATATAAATAATTTTTGATTATGAATTTATAGTTGATCATCGACATCCCAAAAAAGACTACGAATCCCAAAATATAAAAGATCACTGCACTTTTCGGGAGTCCCTCCAGCTTTGGACGACCAAACGTTGTACTGTAAATCGACAAAATACTGATAACCATTAGAATAACCAGTATAAACACAATAGAATAGTCTATCTTTTTAAATTTGTGCAGCATGTAATTATGTTCCCCCAAGCATTCAGAAATCTTCGGTATATCTCATTGTAGAGGATTTCACGGCAAAAAGAAAACCCGCGGAACCTTACATTTTCGTCACCTGTTCCGAAGTACGAACACCCAGGACATGCCGCTCGATTCCGGCAAGGTCCGGTACAATGATTATTTCCGGCCAATGTCCCGCCGATTCAAGCAAAGCTGCGATGTCGCGAGCTTGCCCCTGGCCCAGCTCAAAACCAATGATCTGTGGCGGCGCAGACAGCAGCGCCAGTTGCTCCAGCATGATACGGTACGGTGCAAGCCCGTCCGGACCGCCGTCCAGTGCCATACGCGGCTCATGATCGCGCACTTCTTTCTGTAACCCGGCGATGTCTGCCGCTGGGATATATGGCGGGTTGGACACCAGGATGTCCACCCGAGCCCCGGCGAACGGGGCCAGCAGATCGCCTTCACGGAAGTCGATCTGTACCCCGTTCGCGGCCGCGTTCCGCGCGGCCACTTGCAGGGCAGCCGCCGAGAGATCCCCGGCGCCGACCTGCCAGCGCGGGCGCAGTGAAGCCATCGTCACCGCGATGGCACCACTGCCCGTGCCAATATCGACGGCGAGCGGAGCGCCGTCAGGAAACACACGGTCGGCTTCGCGTAGCACAGCCTCGACCAACAGCTCGGTCTCCGGCCGCGGAATCAGCACGGCCGGCGTGACCTCGAACGGCAGCCCATAAAATTCCTGGCTGCCGATAATGTATTGTGCCGGCTCACCCGCAGCCTTGCGCGTGACGGCGTCCTCCCAGCGGCTGCGATGCTCGCTGGGAAAAGGCTCCGGCTGCATCATGTAATACGCGGCGCCATAGACGCCGAGTACATGTTCCAGCAGCAGCCGGGCATTGTTTTGCGGCTCGTACACGCCGCACTTCTCCAAAAAAGAGGAAGCCTCCACGAAGGCTTCCCGACAGCTCTGTTCCGGCGTCATGACAAACTGCGCGCGGGTCACAGATTATTCTCCTCTATCCATCAACTCGGTCTGCTGAGCAATCGTCAGTGCAGACAAGATATCTTCAATCTCCCCGTTCATGATCTGATCCAGCTTGTGCATCGTCAGACCGATACGGTGATCCGTCACACGGCTTTGCGGGAAATTGTACGTACGAATCCGCTCACTGCGGTCGCCCGTTCCCACTTTACTTTTCCGCTCAACGGAGATCTTCGCTTCCTCTTCCATACGTTTCATATCGAAGATACGTGTACGCAGAACCTGCAACGCTTTTTCCTTGTTGGAGTTCTGTGATTTTCCATCCTGACATGTCGCCACGATTCCCGTTGGAACGTGTGTTACCCGTACTGCGGATTTCGTGGTATTAACCGATTGTCCACCGGCACCACTGGAACAGAAGGTATCAACACGGATGTCTTTGTCATGAATTTCAATATCAAAATCTTCGGCTTCAGGCATAACCGCAACCGTTGAAGTTGACGTATGAATACGTCCGCCAGACTCGGTTGTTGGAATACGCTGCACACGGTGTGCGCCGCTTTCGTATTTCATTTTGCTGTATGCGCCGCGTCCGTTGATCAGGAAAACAACCTCTTTGAATCCACCGAGATCATTTGTGTTAACGTCCATCAGCTCTACACGCCAGCCTTGTGCATCTGCATAACGTGTGTACATCCGATACAGATCTGCTGCAAACAACGCCGCTTCATCTCCACCAGCTGCTCCGCGAATCTCAACAATAACGTTTTTGTCGTCATTCGGATCTTTTGGCAACATAAGCACACGAATCAATTCGTCCAGTTCCTTCTGGCGAGTGCTCAGTTCGTCAATTTCCATTTTGACCATTTCGCGCATCTCATCATCCAGTTTCTCCCCCTGCATTTCCTTCGCAGCTTCGAGATCCTGACTTACCTGTTTGTACTCATTGTACGCTTCATAAGTTGGTTGCAGATCGGATTGTTCTTTGGAATATTCCCGCAACTTTTTGTTGTCGCTTGCTACATCCGGGTCACACAAAAGCTCGCTCAACTTGTCATAACGGTCGGCTAACGCCTGTAATTTATCCAACATGTATAGTCACCTCACGCATTATTTTGTCCAAGCACATCACATTTTCAATACTTATTTCAATTCAACATTAATTACATCTATAATCTATATTCCACAACGCACAGGATTCTCACCGAATCCCCTGACCGCAGCATGTATTCACATTCATGTATGATCGACGTATAACATCGCTACAACGTCATCAAATCCTTTACTTTTAAAGTGATATCAAGAAATCGTGTACCCTGTGTGAAGCCCGCTTCAGCTCATCCGTTCGAGCGCGAAATTCAACGTGGTATACGACTCTTAATTATAGCATATTCTTATGGTTCTGAATAGTAACTGTTCCGCATGCGGATGAACTAATTTTTGTGTTGCAAAATACAAAATGAAATTGTTGTTCGATGTTGTTCCGAAATGTTCCTACTGTGGTATAAGTATAGCAAGTGTAAAATAAACAAAAGCCTCGATGCGCTAACATCGTGACTTCTCTAACAAAGGCCGGTGGGCGACCAACCTAATCCCGGTGGTTTTTCTTGTTCTGCGCTACTTTCCACGCACTGCATAAGGCTGTTAACCCCACTGCAAAACTCTAAGTCAAAGACCCCACGAACTTCACGAGAAGGTCGCAGGGTCTTGTTATTAAATCTACATATAAACGAGTAACAACCTATACGTTGAAACGGAAGTGCATAACGTCGCCGTCATTTACAACATACTCTTTACCTTCAAGACGAAGTTGTCCGCGCTCTTTGGCACCGTTCATGGAACCCGCTGCAACCAGATCGTCGTAGGAAACAACTTCTGCACGGATGAATCCGCGTTCGAAGTCGGTGTGAATGACACCCGCTGCGCCTGGTGCTTTCGTTCCTTTACGGATTGTCCACGCACGAACTTCCTGCACACCTGCTGTAAAGTATGTGTACAGACCGAGCAATTTGTAAGCCGCTTTGATCAACAGGTTCAGACCGGAATCCTCGATACCGAGTTCTTCCAGGAACATTTGTTTATCTTCGCCTTCCAGCTCAGAAATCTCTTCCTCAACCTTCGCACTGATTGGCACCACTTCTGCATTTTCAGCAGCTGCGAATTCCCTTACTTTTTGCACATAAGCATTGTTTGCCACATCACCGATTTCGTCCTCAGCTACATTGGCTGCGTACAGAACTGGCTTCAGGGTAAGCAAGTGCAGATCACGTATGATCAGAAGCTCATCATCGGTAAGTTCCATGCTGCGTGCCGGCTTGTCATCGTACAGAACAGCCTTCACTCTCTCCAATACTTCTACTTCTTGAGAGGCAGTCTTGTTGCCGCCCTTCATGTTTTTCTTGGAGCGATCGATTTTCTTCTCAACACTCTCGATATCGGCCAGGATCAGCTCCAGATTGATCGTCTGGATGTCGCTTACCGGGTCAATTTTACCATCGACGTGTGTAATGTTCTCATCTACAAAGCAACGTACCACGTGTACAATCGCGTCTACTTCACGGATGTGGGCAAGGAACTTGTTACCAAGACCTTCGCCTTTGCTCGCACCACGAACAAGACCAGCGATATCTACAAACTCAAACGCCGTTGGTACTGTTTTCTTAGGTACAACGAGTTCTGTCAGTTTGTCCAAACGCTCATCGGGTACTTCAACGATCCCCACGTTAGGGTCAATCGTACAGAACGGATAGTTTGCCGATTCGGCACCTGCTTGTGTAATTGCGTTAAACAACGTAGATTTTCCGACGTTCGGAAGCCCTACAATTCCTGCTTTCAAAGCCATGTATATGACAACTCCTCATTGATTACTTGTTCGGTATGGATAATCCTATACATTATATATGACAAACCTCAAGGCATCAAGGAACTTCGCCAATTCGACCAGAGTCCCATCCGCTTCCCGAAATCCCCAGTTAATGCAGTTAATTCGTTTTGCGCAGATCTTAAGTTTTGCCTAGAATATCCGCTATTAGGTTTACCCTTTGATTTCCTTATACATCGTCAGATCCGTTACCTCATATCCCATCTTGCGATACAGGCTGCTCGCCCGCACATTATGTCCAAAGACATGCAAACCAATGCGATCCACGCCAAGACTCAAGGCCGTCTGTTCAAGCGCCTGCATCGTCTCTGTTCCGTATCCCTTACCACGGTGTGCTTCTTCAACCACAATATCCAGCAAAAAAGCATCTTTTCCACGGCGATTATCCGTGATATTAAACCAGATATACCCCACGTTGCCGTCCACAGGGTGCACCAGATTGTAGAGATACGCTCCAGGTGTGTTCAAGCCTTCTGGCAGATAACGTTCATAAGATTCCTCCGCCAGTTGCTGTGCCTCTTCCTCAGCCCAGGTGCCCGCTTCTACTTTTTCCTGTGCAAAATCCTTAATCGATCGAATGCGAAAACTCGCATAATCTTCCTGATTCATTGGAGAAAGTTTCAACTTTTTCCCCTCCTTATTTCGAGTGATCTTGATTATGTATGAGTTCTGTGCAGTCCTTTTTGCACTACTAGTATCTTATTGTATCCTGTTCTTCCGCTTAGCGCATGAAGAATTCTGACGATTCGGATTTCAGTTTTCATATTTATCCATTTTAATTATAACTTTTGATCTCTTCCCATCGTTTATACCTCATGAAGGAAAGGAGTGGATCATTTTGTACACACGTCGCCGATTCTCAAAAAAGAAAATTATTATCTTGTCCGCCATCGTACTCGTCATAGGCATCATCGCCTTTAAGAGCTTGCTGAATGCAGTCGATCCCTTTCGCCATTTAAGGATCACGATCCACAACCAGTCCGACTATGATCTCACCAATATTCAGGCTAGCCTAGTCCAAGGCGACAACTCATCTAACAACAACGAGAGTGGCTCCACCTACGTATTTGATAAGGATATTCCCAGCGGAACAAACGTGAAATTCGCCCCACGGCTGAAACTTTCAGGCGAGGGCGCCATCTCCTTGACGTTTACGGACAGCCGCGGCAAAACCTATAACAAAATGGTTTGCGGTTATACGGAATACTTGTCAGGCAATTCCTACGTTACTGTAACCAATGAGAATGTCACCGTGAAAGAGGAATGTATGTAATAATTTGGCAACAGTATTATGTAAGTAATTGAAACATTATTACATAATACTGAATAAGGAGGGAATTACATTGTTATTCAATATAATTTTAGGTACAGGTGTAGCTTTGTCTATATTACTTTCTGCACATCCAGCTAGTACTGTTGAATTAGAGGATAGAGTGAAAGATGCTTTTACTCCCCCTCCAATCACTGTGGATCCGATTGTTACTCCAATGGATATACAGCTTATCAGACCATTCAATTACAGCAGTTACAATGCATACGAAAAATCCTTCACATTGGATCCTGACAATGGAGAAGATGCCGATGTTTGGATTCAGAACAATAGTAGGGATACTATTTATGCCAAACTTACTGTGGGCAATCTTTCCCCAATTGATATTCCAATCAAAAAAGGGACTCAAAAAACAACAAAAATAGGTGTCATAGGCACAACAAATGTCAAAGTTTATATCTATAGTTCAACAAGTCATAAAATGGATATGAATATAAGTGCCCGACAATTTTAATATAATAAATAGTGTAGAGGCTATTTCTTAATGAAGTAGCCTCTACACTGTTTTTGTTCCAGATTATATAGAAAGCAATATAAGTAGACTCAAAATATATAATTAAATAACTCCAATGAAGTTTATATCATCTTCATTTTGACCCCACGCCTAACGCCGTTCCACCAGACGTGACGTCTGCTGCAAATCCTCGATCCGACCTGCGCCAATGCCAAACATCACGGTACGCAGTTCAAATTCAACCTGTTCCAACCGCTCATTCAGCGCATCATCGGAAGCGACTGCAGATTCAAGAAGAGATCGGCCAAAACCAGCGAGATCCGCACCGAGCGCGAGGGCTTTGGCCGCGTCTACGCCCGTGTACAGTCCACCACTACCAATAAGTGCACCCGCTGGGTTCAGCACACGCACTTCCTGAATACACTCCGCTGTCGGAATGCCCCAGTCGGCAAAAGCTTCAGCAGCAGCCCGGCGTACCGGGTTATTGTTACGGTACTTCTCCACCTGTACCCAGCTTGTACCGCCTGCACCGGCCACATCGATAAACGCCACACCCGCTTCATATAGGCGTTGAGCCGTCACGCCATCGATGCCAAAGCCTACTTCTTTTACGCCAACAGGCACTTCCAGCTCACGACACAAGTTTTCAATCCGCTGAAATAATCCGCTGAAATTGGTGTTACCTTCCGGCTGGAAAACTTCCTGCAACGTGTTCAGATGAAGCACGAGCATGTCCGCACCCGCAATATCTACGGCGCGCTGGAAATCAGCCGTGGTAAAGCCATAGTTCAGCTGCACCGCGCCCAGGTTGGCAATGACCGGGATGTCCGGTGCCCAGCGCCGCACATCGAAGGTACTTGCGAGTTCCGGCTGTTCCACGGCAGCCCGGATCGAACCTACGCCAAGCGCCCAGCCTCTGGCGTTTGCTACTCGAGCGAGGCGCTCATTGATGGCGCCTGTTGTTTTGCTTCCACCCGTCATCGAACTGATGAGCAAGGGTGTACGTACTTTTTTGCCAATAAACGAAGTCTCCAGATGCACCTCTTCAAAATCCAGTTCCGGCAGTGGGTGATGGCGAAACGCAAACCGCTCCATACCGCTGGTTACCCCTTCTCCTGCCACATTCTCCTCAAGACAGAGGCGCACGTGTTCCAGCTTTCGTTCTCCCGTAGCCACTTCGGGAAGCAGCCGTTCGCCGGCTCGCTCTTGTTCATTCATGATGAGACCTCCTATGTGAGAATCGTGCGGATCGACAGGATAACCTGCCCGTTCCTTGCTTCTATGTATATACGTCTTTTGTAAAAGACAAAAACATTAATCCTATAAGCATTGCAGCTCAAGCAGTTTAACTCTATCCAGTATAACGTTCCAAACCATCTATTGAAAGGATGCCCCGACACCAAATGTCTCACTTAAATCTCGGAGCACCACTATTTTATACCTACGCAAAAGCACGGATCATCTGTCGCATCTTTAAAGCTCTGGTTAGCGCGGACGACGCACATAGGTGTGGATCAACAGAATGCACTTCCACTCCATCATCCGAACAACGAACTTATCTCAAAATTTCAGATGCTAACTGCTCACCAACAAGCTGCCCGGATAACGTCACAATCGGGGTTCCGCCGCCTGGATGTGTTGTACCGCCGACGTACCAGAGTCCTTGTACATCTTTACTTCGATTGCCCGGACGCATAAAGGTCTGCTTCACGGAGTTGGACGAGATGCCGTAGATTGAACCTTGATGCGCCAAAGTATCCCGTTCGATATCTCGCGGCGTATACCGGATCAGCACTTCGGATTGATTCAGCCCTGTAATTCCCCGCGCCGCCAATTGTTCCAGTACAAACGCACCGTAACGTTCCGTCTGCTGCTCCCAATTCCACGAATCCGACAAGTAGGGGGCATTGACTAGAATGAATAGGTTACTGGCTCCCGCCGGGGCCATGCCTGCTTCCGAATAACCGGAATAACAGATGTAGATTGTGGGATCAGCAGGCATTTTACGTTCACGGAAAATATGGTCGAACTCCGGTTCATACCGTTCCGGGAAGAACACCGTATGGTGCAGCAATGCATCATATTGTCTTCGCACACCTGCCAGCGTCACAAATCCCGAAATGGAGGGCTCATACTTCCGTATGCGGGCATCGCTCATCTCTTTCCGATGTTCCGGTGCGAGCAGCAGTCGATTCACGCTAAGCACATCGCCATTGGCAACCACCTGGTCGGCTTCCCGGAAACCTTGATCTGTATCCACGCCAGCCACTTTGCCATTCCGAACAACAATCTGCCGGACCTCTGTGCCGGTAATAATTTGTACGCCTTTTTCCTGTGCCAGACGAGTCATTCCTTCGATCAGTTGATAGGTTCCGCCTTTGACTCCATAGATGCCCACCTCTGCTTCCACATGACCCATCATGGCAAAGATAGAAGGCGATTGATACGGCGATGATCCCACATAGGTCGCGTACCGTCCGAACATAGCCAGCGTATGCGGATGCTTGAAATATGAGCGCAGCAACTTATCCAGCTTCACCATTGGCCGCACGCGGAGCAGGCTGCGCAGCATCTGGAGATTGTATTTGTCAGAAGGAGACAGCAGCAACTTACCGAGAAAATGACGATTGGCTTCCGCATACAGTGCAGCAGACTCATCCATAAATGCATCATAACGAGCCGCATCCTCCGGACTGTACGCCGCGATCTGCTCCTTCATCCATCCACGATCACCTGACAAATCTACCACTGCGCCATCTGCGAATATATTACGTGTGCGCGGCTCTAACTCATATAACTGTACGTAATCTTCCATTGCTACACCCGCGTAATCAAACACTGAACGAAAGGTGGATGGCATCGTGATCGTGCTCGGTCCTCGGTCAAAATGATACCCGTCCCGCTCAATCTGCTGCAGCTTGCCACCTACATGTTGCTGTCGTTCCAGAATGGTCACCTGCACACCTTGTGAAGCCAGTCGTATCGCACACGACAGACCTCCGAACCCTGCACCGATTATAATGACGTTACCTCTCAACTGTACCGCCTACCTTTCCATACATACCCCTTGCCGGAGCGGCCTGCCTGCCAGGAAGCGAGTCCGATGGCAATGACACAGGCCATGCTGACCGGTTGCAGAAGGGCGAGCCACCAGGGTTGTCCGCCAGCATGATCCGCTACTCTTTTCACAGCCATACCTAATAAAGTTCCTATCAATCCATACAGAATGAACATCGAACTGCCCGTCATGAGTCCAATAATCAAGCCGAGCGCAGGCACAATATACATCAGTGTATACATCAACATCGTTCCAAGCAGCAGTACGTCTTTGCGTCCCATACCTTCGTACATATTTTTCTTATATCCGTTCCATACTTCTGCCCCGTTCTGATACATGCGGGTATTTGTTACGTCATGCACATCGGTCAACATCACCGGATGGCCCGCACGCTTGACTGCTTTGGCGAGACTCATGTCATCCACCAGATGCGCCTGAATGGCAGCATGACCACCGGAAGCCTCGTAACTGGAGCGATGAATCAGCAAAAAAGCCCCCGTAGCGGCCACAAACATCGGACTGGATGATCTGCGTATCATGAAAATGGGCAGATGACTGATGATGGTGAAGACCATCATGGGCACAACAAGCTTTTCCATCCACGTCTTCGTTACCTGATAAGGAAAACCGGTTACCAGCCCCCCGCTCTGCTCACACCCTGCTGCAAGAGTCTGCCGAATGGCACTTGGCTCCAGACGCACATCCGCATCCACGAACATATACCATTCTCCCTTGGCCTCCTGAACCAGCCTGTGACACGCATGGGATTTACCCATCCAGCCCTCGGGAAGATCGACACCAGGCAGCAAACGCACACGTGTATCGCGATCCGCAATCGCCTGTACCATGGCCGCTGTCTCATCTTCGGAGCGATCATCCAGCACCAGCACTTCCATCCGGAATCCCGATGTCTCGCTCGCTAGTACACTTTCAAGACATCCTTCGATATGTAGTCTTTCATTTCTGGCCGGAATCAGTACCGAGACCAGCAGGTCTGGTGGTTGTATCTTATCTGCCCGGAATGAACGTACTTTGGGCAGACAGGAGACGTTCCATAGAGCGAACAGCAACTGTATGCCCAATATACATGTAAGCACAATCCAGAAGATTTCAGATGCATTCATGCTAACGGTTCACCCGCTTTCGTGCCGCATCGTATTTTTCACTTGTCGAACGTACATGACGAATCAACGGAAGCGCATCTGGCAAACTTCCCTGCCCCATCCGTACAAGTGCTGATCTATGATCGTCTAACTGCTGTTCCAACACATGGCCGAGTCTGGCGGCAATCTCTTCACTCTTCAACGCCTTCCAGTCTTCTAACACAGGCGGGCCTGCCTGCATCGATATTTCCGGTAAATCATGCTGGACCATTCCATGGCACAAGGTTACCGGTACGGCGATGGCATTCGGGGAGCGACGAAGCAGCAATCCGATGCCTGGACGGAACCGAATCGGTCTGGCCTCCTGATGCAGAATTTCTCCTTGTGGAAAAATCCAGACCCTTTTGCCCGAATTCAACAGCTCACTGGTGTACTGTAGAGAGGTCCGAATACCGGACGCACTCTCCTTATTGATCGAATACGCACCCAATTTACGAAAAAAAGCATATTGCTGAAGCTGTTGCTCCTCCATCATCACATAATGATCTCCCCGCGATGTCTGTCTGGCCGCATGATAGAGCAGCAGACCATCCCACCAGGAACTGTGGTTCATGAAATAGATCACCGGACGAGTCGGTTCAATCGGGGAGTTGTCCCTGATGTCCACCTGCGGGTCCAGTGACCCTGTGAGCGTGAAGGAGCGGAAGCGCCGACGTAGCAGATAATAGTGATTGTATAAGGCAAAAATATAATTAAACGGTTTTGATTTTACGGCGCGAATCATAGAGCCAGCTCCCTTCGGCAAGAAGCACACCAGCAATGGCGATGATAAAGCTGCCTGTAATCCCTTCCTTTAGAGCAAGCAGGCCGAACAGAAGAATAAACAGCTGATACAGCCATTTTGCACGCAGCAATGAGCTACGGTCATTAGGCATAGCCGGAAGGAAGAGGGATAGGAATGCACCCATGATAAACCAGCTTATGTAATTGGTCCACGGAACACCGTAGAATCCACCTGGGGCTTGCCACTCCCAGAATCCTCTTGCATGCGCAACAGGGTCGAGTACAAGATCAAGAACAATCGCCCAGAACCCGGTCTTCACTGCTCGAAGCAGTTTGCCAGTCCATGTTGAACCACCACCACTTAACAGCGCCGAGTTACCAACCACTGCGATCCAGGCAAAACCCAGCGTAACTGGCACACTGAACATATGAATCCCAAAGAAGTCTGAGTAAGCATACTCACCAAAAGGCCAGTGCGTATGCACTCCTATCCACTCTACGCCCATACCTCCAAGCCAGATGATCACAGAGGATATCCAGAGTCCGGGTTTCAGCCAGATGACTGACTGGTCGGACAGACCTGTCCGATTACGCCCTTGGTAGATCAGATCCAGCACATACAATGCATAGAAGATTAGAAATAAACCATTTGAAAAAGACAATACGTCAGGCACACCGATCGTTAGCATCAAGGTTGCTCCAATGACATACCACGCCCAGTAAAGCCACTGGATCATCAGGATACCGCCGTTCGGGAGGCTTGATAGGCCAGCATCGGGTAACGTTTCACAATCGCACCCAGCATCTCCAGTTTCAATTCATCGCTAACATATGCCCGTTTGGTATATACGTCATAGTCGTTGCGTTCAACCGCGTGTAGAATGGTGGAGTAAAAGGCTGCTGCCAGCTCGATGGAAAACGCACTTTCCGTTGGGTACGTATCCAGACGATCCATGCCAATACGGAACCAGTTCAATGCTGCAGCTTTTAATTCATGAACAATGGCAATAAAGCGTTCGTCCACGACCCCCTCTTCAAAGTCCTGCTCGGTGTAACCATGCTTCTCCATGATCTCCAGCGGAACATACCGGCGTACTCTGGCCCGATCTTCACCAACATCCCGAATAATATTAACGATCTGCATCCCTTTACCCAAAGCAATCCCGTTCATGGCTACTTCCGCGCCGTTATCATCCCGCAATACAGGCAACAACATCTCGCCTACGGTTCCGGCTACCAGATAACAATAATGCTCCAGTTCCTGCATCGTTGCATAATGCGTTACTTTAAGATCTGTGAGCTGCCCTTCCATCTGACGGAAAAATGGCCCCTTATCGAGATGAGGAAAACTGCTGAACAACCATCTCAGTGCTGGCCAGATAAAGTGTCCTTCCGCGTCGTCTAGCCGATCAAACAAGTCATGGATCTCGTGAATCGTATAAGGCGAATGTTCCGGCTCGTCTACACTGTCATCAATCATGCGGCAGAAGGCATAAATGACATATACCGCTTCCCGACGTGGACTAGGCAGCCCTCTAAAAGCCTGATAAAAAGAGGAAGAACCCTTTTGCATCAACTCTTCACACCTGCTCAAAATCGCTTCATTCATGTTCCCATCTCCTTCATGAGTTGATTGACGGCCATCCGTGCACTCTGCATTACAATCGGCACTCCGCCACCTGGATGTACAGATGCTCCTGCGGCATATAATCCCTTTATATTAGGGAATGGTTTGGGCTGCGGTCGGTATACACCGGACTGGAACAATACAGGTGCTATACCAAAGCTACCGCCCCCATAGAGCCCGTCTCGCTCTGCGTCAGCGGGTGTACGTACCTTTTTCCACTTGATCGCTGCACGAAGTCCAGGGAATCCCCGTTGCTCCGCTTCGTCCAGTACCCGTTCTGCCAATGCTTCACTCTCCTGATCCCAGTCGACACCTTCAGCATCTGGTACGGGAATGAGGAAATATAATACACTCTGTCCTTGAGGCGCTGCAGTTTCATCCAATGCGACCGGATTAAATACGTAAAATGAGGACTTTGCCGGAATGCGTCGCTGATTGAACACTTCCTGTAAACTGCCTTCAAGACTCGGTGGCAGGAAGAACTGGTGTGTTGTTGCATCTTCCCAGGTTTTGTCCACGCCCACATAGAGCAATACACATCCGGAAGAGGGACGATACGGTTTTCTTTTACGTGCTACCTCTGGTGATTGTCCAAGCAAACCTGATAGATGGGGGAAATCACCATTGTAGATAACTGCATCCACATTTTCTGCGCCTGCTGCCGTTTCTATACCTTCACACACACCATTTTTAATCGTGAGCCCGGTAACTTCCGCATTCAGCACGACACGCCCACCACGTGATATCAGTTCCTGTTCCAGAATAGCCGGCAATGCTGCATATCCACCTTTGACCATCCAGATACCATATTCATGCTCTGCGTAAGGCAAAAGGGAATAGATGCCAGGGGTCCCGAACGGTGATCCACCGATATACAGACTTTGCAGTGAGTATGCATCGAGCAATTCCTCGTGCTGAAAATAATCGCCTACCGCTTTCCGGACACTTTTGTGTGCGCGCAATCTGCCCATGAGTGACATGAGAGATGGTGTGAAGAAATCCCTTTTGCGCGGAAAAGCCCTTTCCAGGAACGCTGCCCGGCCTGCCGGAAACAACGTGTCCATATCTTTCATGAATCGTGTGAATCCCCGGCTCTCTCCCGGGAACAAACGCTCAATCTCCGCCGTCTGCTCTTCACGTGACGTCATCTTGGTCATGACACGACCACTGTGGTAATGCACTCTGTATAACGGATCACAGCGAAGTAACTCAATCTTCGAACGATCTACGCCTGCTTCCTCAAGTATGCCAAGTAACATCTCTGGCAGCAGCACGATGGTTGGCCCCTGATCGATCCGGTACTCCCCTTCCTGCTCATATCCAATGCGTCCGCCAACGCGGGAACCCCGTTCATACACGGTGACATCCCATCCCTGACGGTTCAATAACAATGCAGAAGTAAGTCCACCAATCCCTGCCCCTACAATAGCGGCCCGCTTCATGAATGCCCTCCGGCTTCTGCCGTCTTCACGTACGAGGATGGTTTGGAGCTTCTGCGCGCGTCCTCTTCCTGAATCAGTCTGACACTGATTCGTGCCGACTCAAAGATCGTTGGCAACCCGCTGCCCGGATGTGTTCCGCCGCCTACCAGCCATACACTTTTCAACTCTTCAAACTGGTTATGGGGACGCAGATACATCATCTGACCCAAATTATGAGCCATATTAAACGTTGCTCCGCGATACACATCCAGTTCATTTTCCCAATCGAGTGGAGTGAACAGCATACATTCTTCAATGCGGCTGCGAATGTCTGCCAGCTCAGGAATGCCCTCCATGCGTTTCATCATGGCCTCCTGCACATTCTCACGTTCTGCTTCCCAATCGATGTCTGCGGTAAGGTTAGGCGTAGGCATGAGAACATATAAAGCGGATTTCCCTTCTGGTGCCAGCGTCGAATCGAGTCTGGAAGGGTTATGAATATATAGAGATGGATCGGCTGACAACATTTTGTGCTTTGTAATCTCATCAACGTTCAACCGGTAGTCCTCTGGAAAATAGATCGAGTGATGCGGCAGGTCCACATCACCATCCACGCCCAGATACAGCATTGCTGTAGAGCAGGAATACTTTTTGCGTTTCATTTTCTCCGGGGTATATTTCTTAAGAACACCCGGTTCGAAGAGATGATTCACCGCATGTGCAAAGTCGGCGTTCACCACCACATGGTCCGCTTCGATGCGTTCACCGTTCTCAAGCAACACACCTTCTGCACGACCATTGCGAACGATGACCTGTTTCACCGGGGTGGAAGTATGTATTCGTCCTCCGTATTCTTCCACGACATCGGCCATGGCTTGGAAGATCCGATTCACACCGCCAATGGGGTGGAACAATCCGTAGTGGTGCTCAATGAACGATAGTATGGTAAAGGTTCCCGGACAATCCCAGGCAGACATGCCAAGGTACTTGGATTGGAATGTAAATGCCCAGCGTAGACGCTCATCTGTAAAATAGCGGGACAAGATTCCGTAGACCGTATTATGGACATCAAGCTTGGGTAGAGCTGTTACCGCATCTTTGCGCAAATAGTCAGTCAGCTTGCCAAAAGGACGGCGGAGCAAAGGCATGACTTTGCCAAATTTCACTTCTTCTTCTTGCATGAACCGAAGGTAATTGTCCTCATTGCCCGGAAACAATTCCTTAATCTGTGCAGCTGTATCTTCCCGATTACGTGAAGGCGTGAACACCTTATCACCAAAGTTCAGTGCGTACAGTGGGGTTAGCTCTTTCATATGCACATAATCTGATAACTTGCGTCCCACCACGTCGAACATCTCTTCAATCAGCTGAGGCATCATCAAAAATGTAGCACCCCGGTCGAATCGATATTCACCCAGTTCCAATCTGGCAGAACGCCCCCCGATGACTGGCTGTTTCTCATACACATCTACCTCGTACCCCTGACCGGACAATAACATCGCTGCTGCAAGTCCACCTGGACCTGCGCCAATGACAGCTGCACGTTTGCGTTGTTGATTCGGTATCATGCCACTCACCTTTCTATGTAGGGAATTCCTATAGTTCTCTAGCCCCTAACCTATTATTAAACCGCCCAAGAACACTTTAAGCGGTAACTAGCAAAAACATTATACAAATATAATACAAATATTATACGGCCTTGTAAACCAAAAAATGACTCACTGGTCAAAATACGTGGATACTCCATTTATCAACGCAAAAAAACATCCCTTGATCACTTCGTCAAAGGATGTCCTGTATTCACTAACCTATTCATATCATTTGAGATTATGTTTAATTATTGGCCTGTCCGAACCTTGTACCGGGTGATCGCTCGGAGAGATACTCACGCTCCATCCACGATTGCCAGTCCGCAGAACTCTCCGGCATAATCCATTGCGGATAACGCGCATGCTCTGCACGCTCATAGCCTTTACCTCCCAGTACAAAGCGAATATGCGGGAACTCGTTCATGATCCGCTCGACGAGCTGATCACATTTTTCAAGAAGTCCTGGACTTGTGATCGACAGGCAGACCAACTTGATCTTTTGCTCCCGGATAATCGGGAAGATGCCTTCCTCTGGCGTGTTGGCACCGAGATATAGTACTTCCGCTCCATTTTTACGCATAAAGAGAGAGAACAGCAGCAACCCGACCTGATGATGCTCCCCTTCCGGACACAACGCCAGAACTTTGGGCAGATGCGGATAGATCGGGAACAGATGGAAAAACTGATAAAACCGCTGTGATATCAGCTGTGTCATGAAGTGTTCCTGAGCCACCGAAGCCCTGCCTTGCTCCCATGCATCTCCAACCCGAACCAGAATGGGCACCAACACATGATAGAACATCGAGTCATACCCATACATGGTGAAACCAAAATCAATCAAACCATTGGCACGTTCACCCTGAAAGTTGTAGAGCGAGTCATAGATCTGATCTGCCATGCGTGCGTAGGCTTCTTCCATCGTAGGCACCGGAGCCATGATCGGCGTGGGCACAGCCTCGGGCGGATTTAATTTGTTTACTTTCAACATCCGTACCGCTTCCGAAATATTGGTCTGATGCAGCTCAACTTGTTCTTTCAACCAGCGCAGATCCGCAACATTCTCTTCGGTATACATTCGATAACCCGATTCCGTCCGCTCAGGGGTGACCGCACTATACCGATTCTCCCAAGCCCGGAGAGTTACCGTCGGGATACCGAGCATGGCAGCGACTTGTTTGATGGAATACACCTTATTACCCACTTTCTTTCCTAAATGTCCAGATTTCAAAGGTTATATCATTGGTTCCCCGTCCTTGTCAGGCATATGAAAACCCTAACATTCTACAAAAATAATACACTCATTATACACAACGCTCAGACACCTGTCGATTGCATCCTGCCAATTTTGCCATATGCATTTTACCGCTACATTCGTTATGCTAGCGGGTTCTCCTGCGTCAACGTTATCATCCGTGTGGTAATAGAAGTCAGCAAGTACAGAAGGGGGAGTCCACCGTTGGTCTCATTACGCCGTCATTCATCAGACCGCAAATCTTCACGCGGCAAATTTCCATACATACGAACAGGAATCGTCCTATTGGTCCTATGGCTCATCGCCGTCATGCTCTATCAAACCTACAAACCATTACCAGCGGGCATTTCCTACGAAAGTCCGGAGTATCGTGTGGATCAAGTCGAGTTCCTGCATGACCTCACTTATCCTTCCTCCGACGGACAGATGGAGCACGAACAGCAGATTTTCCAGCGCATGATGCAAATTGTGGAGGAAGCAGAGCAGTTTGTCCTGGTGGATATGTTCCTGTTCAATAATTATCAGCACAAGGGACAGAACTTTCCTCCCGTGAGTACTGAATTCACCGAGGCTCTGGTCGCCAAAAAAAATCAGCATCCTGATATGGATATCTGGTTCATTACAGATGAAGTAAATACCAACTATAACTCAGCACCCAATCCGTTACTGGAACAAATGAAACAAGCAGGCATTCATGTGGTCATCACGGATGTGGACCCTTTGCGTGATTCAACTCCAGTATACTCTGCGGTCTGGCGGACCTTCTTCCAATGGTTCGGCCAATCCGGAGATGGCTGGATCAAAAACCTGATGGCGACGGATGGTCCAGATGTAACTGTACGTTCCTATCTCAAGCTGCTCAATGTGAAAGCCAATCATCGCAAAGTTGTTGTTAGTGAAAAGAAGGCGATTGTCTCTTCTGGCAATATTCATGATGCGAGTGCCTACCACTCAAATATTGCATTTGAAGTAACAGGTCCAATCATTGGCGATATTCTTCAGTCAGAGCAAGCTGTTCTCGACATCTCAGGCGGAGGCCAGGTTCCTGCCTACACAGCTCCTCCCACGGATTCGAAAACGGGAGATTTGCGAGTCCGCTATTTAACTGAAGGCAAAGTGAATGACGCTGTACTCCATGAGATCAATCAGGCTGGCAAAGGTGACACCTTATGGATGGGCATGTTCTATGTGGCCTCTCCGAAAGTATTGGAAGCCCTGCTGGAATCCGCAAAACGAGGAACCGAGATCCGGCTTGTACTGGATCCAAATGAAAATGCCTTTGGTCAGGAAAAGATCGGCATTCCGAACCGTCCTGTCGCTGCTGAATTGCATGATAAATCCGACGGTAAAATTCAGATACGCTGGTATAACACCACCAAGGAGCAATACCATACCAAGATGATCTATATTGCCAAAGCAACCGGAGATCATATTGTCCTCGGGGGTTCAACCAATTTCACCCCCCGAAACATGAATGACTACAATCTGGAGAATGATCTATGGGTTGCTGCACCTCCAGACAATAAGTTCACGCTTGATATCGCGAATTATTTCGAGCGTATTTGGAATAATGATGATGCGGAGTTTACGTTAGACCTGGATGAGTTTCAGGAGAAGACTACGTTTTTGAAAGGTATCCTATATAAGCTGCAACTGATTCTGGGTCTTACGACCTTTTGATCAGAAACCACATCCATACCTGTTATATCCGCCTGTACTCTACTGTGCAGGCGGATATTTTCATCTTGACAGGCGATGTGAAGTGTGAAAATATAATTACCTAACGACCGTTAGGAAGGTGATTGAATGACTGCTCAATCCATTCGGGATGCAGCCCTGTTCCATTTTGCGAGAGATGGCTATGAGGGGGCTTCTCTGAGAGCTATTGCTGATGAAGTCGGGATTAAAAAACCGTCCATATATGCACATTTTAGCTGCAAGGATGACTTGTTTTTACACACACTGGCCTTTGCTTTTCACGAGGTAAAACGGCACACACTGGAATATTTCCGTGATCATGCGGATCTGCCATTGGAGCAGAGGCTGAAAGGCTTGTTGATCTGGTTCGAACAAGAATACAATGCCCATGCTTCGGCTCGTTTGATGTTGCGCAATTGTTTTTACCCACCACTTTCTCTGTATAGCGAAGTGATGGATCAGGTGTATCCGTTTATCGATGGCATGGAACGTGCTCTGAATCGTCTGCTGCAACGGGCAATGCGTAATGGAGATATACCGCCCCTTCCGGCGGAACAGGCTGCCATTGCATTTATGACGTTCCTCGACGGCATTACCGTGGAAATTATCTATGGAAGCTCACGTCGGTACAAGAGACGGTTGGAAGCATCCTGGCCTGTCTTTTGGCATGGCATTCATCATTTGAACGAAGAGGCACAACACGTTGTGCCGGAAGGAGATTTAACAACATGAACCGCAACTGGTTATATGTATTTATCGGTGGAATTATTGAGATTGTCTGGGTAAGCGGGCTGAAACATGCCTCGAATGCCTGGGAGTGGACTTTAACGGGGATTGCCATCGTGATCAGCTTTGGACTGATCATTGCCGCTTCCAAAAGGTTGCCTGTAGGTACGGTGTATGCCGTCTTTACGGGAATTGGTACGGCGGGTACCGTCCTTACGGAAATGGTACTGTTTGGTGAGCCATTCCGCTTGGCCAAAGTATTACTCATCGGGCTGCTGCTCTGCGGCGTAATCGGACTGAAGCTGGTTACGGATCAGCAAGAAGCCAAAGGAGGTGCAGTATAATGGCTTGGATGGCAATTGTAGGTGCAGGGATATGTGAAATTTTCGGCGTAATCGGTATTAATGGTGCTTCCACCAAGAAAGGATGGCCATACATCGTACTTATGCTGGTGTCGTTTGTGTTCAGCTTCTCGCTGTTGTCCTACGCCATGACGTCCATTCCCGTGGGCACAGCGTATGCCGTGTGGACAGGGATCGGGACTGTCGGCAGTACGTTAACAGGCATGTTCCTGTTCGGTGAACGGAAAGAAGCGAAACGTATCCTGTTTATCGCAATGATTTTGGTGGCAGCCGTTGGTCTGAAACTGATCACATAACGGAACAACTGAATTACACTCTATATCTCCGTTGGTTCTGCAATCTCCGTTATCGTGTAATTCTGAGCTTCCATTATGATATCTAGTAAATTTTAGCAATAAAGTTAGACGACTTCGATCAAGAAGTCGTCTTTTTGGGGTTATAATAGAAATAGGAAACCTCTCTATACTTTTCTACGTAAGAAAGGAAGTCGTAATTATGAAAAAATTATTGGCACGCATGGGCTCTTATACAGGGTATACCCTTCTGATCGGCATGGCCATCTTCTATCTCATCGCTCTGGTCGCCATTATTATACTCGCCTTGTACGCCTTTGCCGGGTAAACTAACTTATCCATTCTTGATACCTTATCCATAACGTACATACAAGCTACACCTTGTTACTTGCCGTCTCTACTTCCATTTGATCAACCTCTTTTCTCCGCTCTAATTTTCCAATTTACTCCCATTTGAATTCCTTCAACCAGATCGTTTATACTAAGTTTGACCCTAGAGTCAATTCAAGAACTCATAAGTTCCCTGATGAGGTGAAAGTATCGTTAATGAACCCTATACATGAGATGAATGAGAAGAAAAAACTCATCATTACTACAGCACTCAAGCTATTCTCGGAAAAAGGCAGTGCCGCAACCTCCATGCAGGAGATTGCAGAGATATGCGGGATGTCTAAGGGAAGCCTTTACCTTATATTCAAATCCAAAGAGGAATTGGAAGACAGCACGATGGAGTACTGCTTATTTACACTCATAGACGAACTATCCCAGATCGAACATGAAGCTGACCTTACTCCGAGAGAACGTTCACACAAACAGATTGAGACACTGCTGGGCCATGTGTCCGAGCTAAAGGAATTTTTGCGTGTACAGATGCAAAGCATGATGATGAATGATGAGCCACATCGCAAGGAAAAATGCAGCCCGCAGCATAAAGATCTGGAGATCCTTACCCTACACGGTTTCAAGGACAAACTGGAAGATATGTACGGACCGGAGATTGAACCCTATACGATAGATCTTATTTTGCTCATACAGGGTATGTTCCTCTCCTACGTTAAGATCTGGTTTACCGAAATGCCTTCCCTTACCGTCTCCAAAATGGCAACCAATATGCTGCAAATGATTGATTATGCAGCTTACGGATTGCTCGATCAGCGCCCTGCGCCTTTGATTTTGTTGGAAGACTGGCCCGCATGGAATAGTGATCCAAACACAGACTCCACTGTGATGCGTCATCCCATTCACATCATCAAGCAAATGCAGGATATCGCTGGTTCCGAATTGCCCGCAGGGCAAACAAAGAATGATGTGCTCGAAACTATCGCCATTCTCAGACAGGAGATGATGGAATTCACGCCTCGGCGTGCCATCATTATCGGCATGATGCACAATTTGGAGAGCGTATCTGCCATCAAACCTTTGCACTCTGAGCTTAAGCACAGTCTGGATGCCAAGTATAGCCGGTTTATCCAGGCTGACTCGTCACACATATAAACAGGAGAAACAGAGAGGAGAAGAAACCATCGTATGAAAGGTATTATTAATTTTTCACTGAACAACAAGTTTGCGATCTGGATTCTGACGATTATCATCTCTTTTGCAGGTTTGTACAGCGGATTGACGATGAAACAAGAGACAATCCCGAACATCAACGTACCGTTTCTGAATGTCACTGCCATTGATCCGGGGGCTGCACCGGAGGGGATTGTTGAGGATGTCACGAAGCCTCTCGAAGTAAAACTACGTAATGTAGATGGCGTGAAGACAGTCACCTCCACTTCCATGGAAAATGCAGCATCGATCACACTTGAATTTGATTATGGAACAGATCTGACCAACGCAACTGCAACCGTTCGTGAGGCACTGAATGAAGTACAACTGCCTGACAGTGTGCAGAAGCCGACCATTTCCAAGTTCAGCATTAACTCTTTCCCGGTTGTATCTCTGAGCTTGTCCGACAAGGACGGCGGTGACCTGGAACAATTGACACGACTGGTTGAATCGGATATTCAGCCTGCACTCGAAGATATTGACGGTGTAGCTCAGGTTCAGGTGTCCGGTCAATATGTGAAAGAAGTTCAATTGAAGTTTGATCAAGCCAAAATGGCCGAGCTGGGCCTGACCGAAGATACGGTAAACGGCATCGTTCAAGGTTCATCCATTCGTGTGCCCCTTGGACTGTTTGAACTGGATAAATCCCAGAAGGCCGTTGTTGTAGATGGAAACATCGTCGACATCGATGATCTGAAAAACCTTGCCATTCCAGTCGTACCCGGCGGTGCTGGCGCTTCTGCAGGTAATGGTGCAAGCGCAGCCCCACAAGGCTCTGGAGCACCAACTGGTGAAGCTGGTCAAGGTACCGCTCCAAGTGCTTCACAAGGAACGGACCAGACTGCAGGCCAGGCTGCTGGCGGTAATGCCGGCGTGGGTAGTCCTTCGGGCGCTGCCAACGCAGCTGGTATCCCTACAGTGAAATTAAGTGAAATTGCCAAGATCGAAGTCATCGGTCAAGCGGAATCCATTTCCCGGACAGATGGCAAAGAATCGATCGGTATTTCCGTTGTAAAATCCAACGATGCCAACACGGTTGATGTCGTTAACGCAGTCAAAGATAAAGCGGAAGAGTTGCAATCGCAGTTCAAAAATGCTGATTTGACTGTACTGCTCGACCAAGGTAAGCCGATTCAGGACTCGGTGAACACGATGCTGGGCAAAGCCGTTTTTGGCGCCTTGTTTGCCATCCTGATCATCCTGCTCTTCCTGCGTAATATTCGTTCAACCATTATCTCCATTATCTCGATCCCGCTCTCCTTGCTCATGGCATTGACTGCGCTCAATATGATGGATATCACCTTGAACATGATGACGCTGGGTGCCATGACGGTTGCCATCGGACGGGTTGTCGATGACTCCATCGTTGTTATCGAGAACATCTACCGCAGATTAACACTCAAAGGCGAGAGATTGAAAGGCCGTGAACTGGTCCGCGAAGCAACTCGCGAGATGTTCATTCCAATTCTTTCTTCCACCATCGTAACAATTGCGGTATTCCTGCCACTGGCATTGGTAAGCGGTATGGTTGGTGAGTTATTCACGCCATTTGCACTGACCATGGTATTTGCTTTGCTGGCATCCCTGATCGTTGCCATTACCATTGTGCCGATGCTTGCGCATACCCTGTTCCGTAAAGGGTTGAAGAATAAGCAGAATCATGAAGAAAAACCAGGCAAAATGGCGGAAGGTTACAAACGCCTGCTGAACTGGACACTGTCTCACAAACTCATCACGGTCAGTATTGCAGTGATCCTGCTGGTCGGCAGTTTGTTCCTGTACCCGTTCATCGGTGCAAGCTTCTTGCCGGAACAACAAGATAAATATGTGACCATTACGTACAGCCCACAAACAGGAGCTTTGCGTGAAGATGTAGAAAAAGAAGCACTTGTTGCCGAGAAGTGGTTGCTGGAACAACCAGGACTTGAGAAAATGCAATATTCCATCGGCGGAAGTAATCCACTGAGCAGTATGGGTGGCGGTGGTTCCAACTCGGCTCTATTCTATATTGAATATAACGAAGATACGAAAGACTTTACTCAAGTGAAGGAACAGCTTGTAGAAGGTCTGAAGAAGGAAGTTAGCGTAGGAACCTGGAGTGAGCTTGATATGTCCGGGGGTCTGGGTGGCAGTGGCTTGAGCCTGTCCATCTATGGCGATAATGTAGAGCAACTCAAACCTGTATCGGATGAAATTCTGAAACTGGTTGAAGCGGATAAGGATAATTTTGAAAAAGCAGATACAACACTTGCTGACACCTACGGGCAGTACACGCTCGTGGCAGATCAAGAGAAATTAAGCTCCCTGGGTCTGACTGCAGGCCAACTGGCTATGGCACTGAGCCCGGCACGGGAACGTCCTGTGCTCACGGAAGTTGATATCGATAATAAAACGTATAAAGTATATGTAGAGACAGACGATAAAACATTCAGCAGTATTGATGAGATTGAGGATGAAACCGTCACTTCACCGCTTGGCATCCAAGTTCCGATCAAAGATGTTGCCAAAGTGGAAGAAGGTACGTCCCCGAACTCCATCATGCAAATTGATGGTAAGGTTGTTGTGCAAGTTACAGCCAACATCTTGGCTTCGGATGTAACGAAAGCCTCGAGTAACTTACAGGCTGAGATCGACAAGTTGGATCTGCCTGATGGCGTTGAAGTGAAGTTCGGTGGTACAACCGAACAGATTAATGATACATTCACTCAACTGGGTCTCGCCATGCTGGCAGCCATCGCCATTGTATACTTCGTGCTCGTTGTTACATTCGGCGGCGGATTGGCACCATTCGCAATCCTATTCTCCCTGCCATTTACGGTTATTGGTATTATGGTAGGTCTGTTCATCGCTGGTGGTACGCTTGACGTCTCCGCCATGATGGGTGGACTGATGCTCATCGGTATCGTGGTAACCAACGCCATCGTGTTGATCGACCGTGTTATTCACAAGGAAAAAGAGGGTATGCCTACCCGCGAAGCCTTGCTGGAAGCCGGTGCAACTCGTCTGCGTCCAATTCTGATGACCGCTCTCGCAACCATCGGTGCCCTGTTGCCACTGGTAACGGGTCTCGAAGAAAGTGCGGGTATCATATCCAAAGGATTGGGAATTACCGTAATCGGCGGTCTGATCAGCTCCACGCTGCTCACGCTGGTTATCGTACCAATTGTGTATGAGTTCCTGATGAAATTTAAAAAGAAAAAAATCGAAGATTAAGAAGTCGTTGATCGTGCTCATGTAAAGATTTGAGTACAACTTAACTACAGGCTGTACGCTCTAACCTCTCGCCCCTTAGCCCATATTGGAATGATTGAATTCCGATGTGATGCTAAGGGGCTTTTTTATTTGAGTCGAAATTACGTCACATAGACTGACATAGAAACAATTCATTTTAATCAAAATCACAAAAAGAATAGTCTCGATTGTCATTTGAAACAAATGAACGTCAGATTTCAGCTCATCGTCTGTAAATCGACTTATAATATGGATTAATTATGCAAGTTGACGGATTCCAGACTCCAGATAGATCACATGTGATTGGGGAAGGATGGTGGTTGTGTGGGGGAGACAACGCTTCATATTCAAGTCAGAGACATGTTAAAACGTCCCGTGTTTCGCAAGGCGGAAGTTTTGGCCAGTGATCGTGCACTGGAGCGGTATGTTCGCTGGGTTCATATCATGGAAGTCCCTGAAGTAGGGGACTTGCTTAATGGCGGGGAATTGGTGCTGACGACAGGCATTGGCTGGCAGGAAGGTGAGCAGCAAGGTCTGTCTTTTCTGCGTCAGTTAATTGCACTTGGAGCTGCCGGACTCTGCATGGAACTGGGGGATCATACCAAGTCGCAGCTCGATGCCATGAAGGAAATTGCAGTCGCAGCGGATTTCCCGCTGATCTGGTTCCACGAACAAGTCCGTTATATTGATATTACGCAAGATCTGCATTTCACCCTGATTCGCAGTCATCAGCGGATGATCGCCGAACTCGATAGTCTCACCACCTCATTTAACCAGCTTCTTCTGAATGGAGATGGCGTACAACCTCTGCTTCGATTATTGTCACGAACTACCGGATGTGCCGTGGCATTATATCCACTTGAAGGGGAAGCAAGTGCCGTTCCCTACTGCCCTCCAGAGCAGCTGGAGACTCGTCGGCAGGATTGGTTTTTGCAGCGGGGACATTTGGCAGGAGAGGACATTCCAAATGTAATGCAGCTGTCAGATAACACATTACATGCGTTCAGCATGCCTGTTCGGGCGTTAGACTACACCTTTGCCGACCTTGTGCTAATGCATCAGAAGCTGCCGGATCACGATTCAAGCATACCGATCAAACCCTCAGATGAATTCATCATTCAGGCACTGGAACGTTGCGCGGCCGCGATTGCCCAGGACTGGATGCGAACCAAATACATGGAAGAGAAACGTCGCTACAAAGAAGATATGTGGGTCATTGACTGGCTTAACGGACATCACTCCACGAAGGAAATCCATGAATATGTATCCACCGTTAATCCCCTTCTCGCAACGAGCAAAGCCACGATTATCTTATTCGACAGTAACCCTGCATACACAGACAGCCTCAGACTTCAGAAATTATTGATCCAACGTAACATCGTCGCCCGTTCCGTGTTTGCTCGGGAGAACTTCACCCTCTACAGCACCGTTCTGAATCACCAGATCATTCTTATCATTCTCGACCCATTACCTGGATCTCAGCGCAAAAGCAGTCTCTGGCGCTGCATCGAACAACTGCAGCAGCACGAGCAGGAACAGACCCACTGCCTCTTCTCAGGCCTGTTCGGTATCGGTCATAGCTGCACGGACCTCTCCCGTCTCAAGGACAGCCTGGAATCCGCGAAGGAGACACTGCGAATCCAGAAGGACATCGGTGTGATGCAACAGCCCTTTTACAGTAATCTTCATTGTTACCGCATCATCGCCAGTATGAAGCAGAGTGGCAATCTGGATGATTTCATCGAAGAATATCTGGGGCCGCTCATCCGTTACGATGTAGAGAAAGGAGGTCAGCTGCTGCGCACGCTCAAGCAATATTTGGTCCTGTGCTGCTCCAAGCAAGAGACGGCCACCGCGCTATACATCGTCAGACAGACACTGTATCACCGTTTGGACAAAATCGAAGCCCTTTTGGGAGAAGACTACATTCTCCCAGAGAAGCGGGTAGCGATCGAACTTGCCATCTACGCCTATGAGTACGTACACGGCCCGATCGCATGAAAAGCTTCAGCATCGTCTACGCTCCCCGCTGCTCCTGAAGCTGGCGAATCAGGATGTGACTGAACCACTTCCGTCCAGACGCCGTGCCCACGTATTGCTCTTGTTTCTCTTCGGGAAGATCCGGGTGCCCCCACATGACGTGAGCACCCTCCAGATGTTCCCGTACCGCATAGATCCGATAACCCTGCGCAACCATTCGCTCTATGGCGATTCTCTCGGCCTCAAACATATCATGATCCGACATCAGCTTCTCCCTCCATTCACTGCCGTCACAGGCTGTTTCATCGGTATAGGTGCGCCTGCATCATACTTGTTGCGCTTCACATATTGGCCTGCCCCTGCCGTTCCGGCATACTGCCGATCTCGAATGACATACTCCCCGCGGCACAACACCGTCACCGGACAACCCTGTACCTGCATACCTTCAAATGCACTGTAATCCACATTCATATGATGCGTATCTGCCGAGATCACCCTGTTTACAGATGGGTCAAAAATAACGATATCCGCATCTGTCCCTACAGCCAGAGTTCCTTTCTGCGGAAATAATCCAAATAACTTGCTCGCTCTTGTCGAACACAGATCGACCCACTGATTGAGCGTAATCCGCCCCTTGACTACACCTTCCGAATACAGAATGCTGAGGCGATCTTCAATGACAGGTCCCCCGTTCGGAATTTTGCTAAAATCATCCTTGCCCAGGTCCTTCTGCCCTTTGAAATTAAATGAGCAATGATCAGAACCAATTGTCTGCAACTGACCACTTTTCAATGCATTCCATAGTACTTCCTGATGGGATGATTCCCGCAGTGGTGGTGACCAGACATACTTTGCACCCTCGAAGTTTGGCTGATCCATAATCGACTGATCCAGCGTCAAATACTGAGGGCAAGTCTCACCCCAGATCCGATAGCCCATTTCACGCATACGTGCGATCTGCTCTACAGCCTCCGCGCAGGTCACATGCACCACATACAGCTGTGAATCCGCAAGTGCAGCCAAACGGGCTGCCCGGCCTGTCGCTTCTCCCTCCAGCATGGATGGACGAGTCAACGCATGATGAATGGGCTCCGTGCGCCCTTCGGCGAGCGCCTGTCGAACCAGCAGGTCAATAACATCCCCGTTCTCGGCATGAACCATGACGAGTGCGCCGTACTCTTTTGCCTTTTGCAACGTCTGGAAGAGAATCCCGTCATCGGCCTGAAACTGGTTTTTATACGCCATGAACACCTTGAAGGATGACACACCCTCTTCGTCAATGATCTGCGGCAACTCTTCCAGCACCTGATCATTCATCTCGCCGATCATGAGATGAAAACCGTAGTCGATGGCAGCTTTACCCTCGGCTTTGGCATGCCACTCCTGGAGCGATTCAATTAATGGACGGCCTTTTTGTGTCAGACAGAAATCAATGATCGTCGTTGTACCACCAAAGGCTGCCGCTGTTGTTCCCGTCGCAAAATCATCCGCCGTTACCGTTCCACCAAATGGCATATCCAGATGTGTATGCGGGTCGATACCGCCCGGAATGACGTAACAGCCCGCTGCATCCACAACCTCCGTTCGTTCGTCAGGCACCAGCCCGATGCCAATCTGTGTGATTTTACCCTTTTCGATCAAAATATCTGCTTCAAAGGTATCTGACGCTGTCACCAACACACCATTACGAATCAATTTGCGGGTACTCATGATATCGCCTCCTTGGTTGATTGATCTCTAACCGATTGCAGCATGGCAATCGCAGACTGACGTTCATTCCAGGTTACAGGTTCCTGCTCAGGTACAAGCTCAACCATCTCAATCGCCCCATCCACCGGGCAAACGATCGAACACAGATTACATCCAACACAATCTTCTTCCACTACTTCCAGATAGGAACCGGACGGGTCGGTTAACATATCAATACACTGATGCGAGGTGTCCTCACAAGCAATATGGCATTTGTTGCAATTGATGCAGACATCGCGGTTGATGCGAGCGACGACTTTATAATTCAGATCGAGATTGCCCCAATCCGAGTAACGCGGAACCGTCTGACCTACCAGTTCTGCTACGCTGCTCAGACCCTTTTCATCCAGATAATCGTTCAGCCCATCAATCATGTCCTCCACAATGCGGAATCCATGATGCATCGCTGCGGTACATACCTGAACCCCTGTAGCACCCATGAGCAGAAACTCTGCCGTATCCCGCCAGTCCGAGATTCCACCAATACCCGAGATCGGCACACCCACCTCCGGATTACGCGCGCACTCAGCAACCATGTTCAGTGCAATTGGCTTCACGGCTGGGCCACAATAGCCGCCATGCGCTCCTTTGCCGCCCACATGGGGCACGGTATTCCACGAATCCAGATCCACACCTGCGAGAGAGTTAATGGTATTGATCAGAGAGATCGCATCCGCGCCGCCTCGTACAGCTGCCCGGGCTGTCGCCGTAATATCCGTGATATTCGGCGTGAGCTTCACGATCACCGGTGTGGTCGCCACTTCCTTCACCCACATCGTCTGGAGTTCTACGAGGTCAGGTTGCTGACCAGAGGCGGCTCCCATACCTCGTTCGGCCATGCCATGCGGGCAGCCAAAGTTCAGCTCCAGGCCATCGACGCCGACGGCCTCCACCTTTTTCACAATCTCATGCCACTTCTCTCGCGTAGGTTCCACCATCAGTGAAGCGACAACCGCACGATCCGGGAATCGCTTCTTGGTCTCGGCAATCTCCCGCAGGTTCACTTCCAGCGGACGATCGGATATCAATTCTATATTGTTAAACCCCGCCACCCGTTGCCCACCAAAATGGACCGCAGCGAAACGGGAGGATGTATTGATAATTGGCTCACCCAGCGTCTTCCACACCGCGCCACCCCAACCCGCCTCGAACGCACGCTGGACCTGATACCCCGTATTGGTCGGTGGTGCTGAAGCCAGCCAGAATGGATTGGGTGATCGAATACCTGCCAGATTAATAGATAAGTCAGCCATAACGATCCCTCCTTGGTGTTGTTTGAACTTACTATATAAGTTGAACTGAAGATTATTTACACTGACACTACGATGACAGAATAACCTTCCAATCGCTGTTATCCCCAGATTTTTTTGATTCCCTTTTCCGAAAGGGAAAATCCGGGGATAAAGGCGAGCTTATGCTTCCGATGCAGCTTTCTTTCAGAAAGCTTTTAACTCTCCGCTTCTTCAGGTTCTTTCTGTCCTCTCCGTTTCGTGTAAATGTTTAGTTCATTTTAAATGTTTAGTTCAATGTATATCGTTGTATTGGATATTTGGTCGTGCTCAGGATCTCTGCGTAGAACGGGTGTTTCTAGATAGTACGCACCTAAATTCTAACGAACTATACAGCTCTTATTGGGCTCATTAGCGGCACTTTCAAAATCTAACGAATCGTAAAAGTCTTATTTGGCTGTAGTAGCTCATTTCGGCTTCATTTCAACGGTTCTTCATCAACATAAGACGTGTGAGATTCGTTAGATTTATCAATCAACCATAATCGCCACTATAAGGTGTGTAGGGTTCGTTAGCGCGTCAGAGACAAGAGGATTTGATGTACCCACACTTCTTGCTCAGATCTGATCTACACCTTCAACACTCTAGTAGTCCCTTGCGCCCTCCCACCCGTACTCTCCTTGGATGCTCTCATTCCACGCTTTACGTGTACTCTCCACTTCCCTTTGTCTCCCTCACAACTCACGCCGTCTCTTCCACCTGTCCAGGCAATGCCTTCATGACAGCGGCAGCAGCCAGCTTACCCTGCTGTGCGGCCGAGACAACCATCGCCTCACCCTGGCCCTGACCAAAAATAACGTCTCCTGCCGCATAGATCTGAGGGTGCGAGGTACGAAACGTATGCGGCTCAATCTCAACGACGCCCCATTGGTGACGCAGCCCAAACGCTTCAATTAATGGTAATAAACGATGCTGTCCAATCGCCCGGATGACCGTATCACATTCAATCATGAACTCCGATCCCTCGACAGGCACAGGCAATGCACGCCCACCGCCAGGCGGGGTAATCAGTTCCATTCTCACGCATTCTACAGCCTGAACCCGACCGTTCTCGTCTCCAATGATACGCTGTGGCATCGTAAACCAGCGGAACTCCACACCCTCCTGCTTGGCAAACGTATATTCAAACGAATACGCCGTCATCTGGCTTTCCCCGCGCCGATATAACATCTGCACCCTCTCGGCACCAAGACGTACCGAACAGGTCGCTGCATCTACCGCCGTATTGCCCGCGCCAATAACGGCGACCTTTAGACCATTCAGCGCGGGTGGAACACCCTGCTTGGTAGACTCCACCAGTTCAATCGCATCATAGACACCTTCCAGTGTCTCTCCTTCAATGCCCAGCATAGGTACTGAACCCATGCCACAGGCCAGAATGACTGCTTCATGCTGCTCCAGCAACTGCGAAGCAGGGATATCCACACCGATGCGCACCCCATAACGGATCTGCACACCAAGCGTCTCCACCTGCTCCACTTCCCATAGCGCAACCGATTCGGGCAAACGGAAAGATACGATGCCGTACGTATTCAGCCCACCGCCTTTGGGTTTGGCTTCATAGATCGTCACCTCATACCCTGCACGCCCCAGTTCACGTGCCGCCGATAATCCCGCAGGACCCGCTCCCACAACAGCAACGGTTCTCCCATTGGTGGGTGCTGCCTGGAATAACGGCTCATTCTTCGCCCGTGCCCAGTCGGTGGCATATCGCTGCAAGTCACCAATCCGAATCGGCTTCGACGATTCGTTTAGCACACATGCGCCTTCACACAATTCCTCTGTGGGACAGACACGTGCGCAGCTGGCTCCAACCGGATTCGCATCCATGATGGTGCGGGCCGAACCTTTCAGGTGCCCTGTTGATATTTTGCTAATAAAAGAAGGGATATTAATGTCGGTTGGACAGGCCTTGATACAAGGTGCATCGTAACAGTACAGACAGCGGTTTGACTCTTCCATCGCTTCCTTACCTGTCATGGCGGGTTTCATCTCGGCAAACCGACTCTCCCACCCATAATCGGATAACGTTGTTCCTGAGCTGTTCATCAATGTCATGCACCTCCTGAAGTTTGATTCGCGCTAGCTTCCAGCCACTTTTACAGACTAACCAGATGTTCGTACGTTTCCGGTCTGCGATCACGGTAGAACTGCCATACATTACGCACCTCACGAATCATCTCGGTATCCATCTCGCCAATGACGACCTCATCCTGATCCCTGCTGCCGATTGCAACCATTCTCCCTCGCGGATCGACCAGGTACGACTGTCCATAAAATTCACCCATATTCCACGGTGCTTCCACGCCAACCCGATTGATCGCTGCAACATAATAGCCGTTAGCTACCGCGTGAGCAGGCTGTTCCAGTTTCCACAGATATTCCGATGTACCCGCAACCGTAGCAGACGGATTAAACACAATCTCTGCCCCCGCCAATCCGAGCAATCGTGCCCCTTCCGGAAAATGACGATCATAACAGATGTACACGCCGACTCTGGCGTAGGCCGTATCAAATACCGGGAACCCAAGGTTACCTGGTTTGAAATAATACTTTTCCCAGAACCCATTCGTACCCTCACCTGCTTCCACATGCGGGATATGATGTTTGCGATATTTGCCCAGATATGAACCATCTGCATCAATGACAGCTGCCGTATTGTAATACGAAGCAATGCCCTCCACCTCGTACACAGGTAAAATAATCACCACCGCAAGCTCCTTCGCCAGCTCTTGAAAACGTCTGGTCGTTGGCCCTTCCGGCACCGGTTCGGCGGATGCATACCATTTGGGACTTTGCTCTGTACAAAAGTACGGCCCATAGAAAACTTCCTGCAACCCGATGATCTTGGCGCCTCTTGCAGCAGCTTCACGGACCAGCGCAATGTGCTTCTGAACCGCAGCCTCTTTGTGAACTTCAACGGGAGCCGAACCTTCAATCTCATGAGAAGCCTGGATTAATCCGATGCTGATTTTGCCCATAACGTCACAACGCCTCCTCAGGTAAAATGGTTGGTTCATTCTCTCCACTGCACATCCTCCGAATGGCGCGATACAACACTTCCGTACCCAGTCCAATATCCTCCGGCGAAGAATATTCGCTGGGATGATGACTGATGCCGTCTTTGCTGCGGACAAAGATCATGCCATAATCACACACAAGCGAAAGGGCCAACGCATCATGGAACGGACCACTCATCAGTTCTGGCAAAGGAACCCCAATCTCTTCCGCGGATGAACGTATTACCGACATGATTGGCTCTGCACAATACCTCGGCTCACTGTTCGTATCCTCTGTCAGCGAATAAGTTAGACCATATCGGAAACTCACGTCATCCAAAATGTTCATCAATCGGGCTTCAAGCCGGTTCCTGCGCTCCATCTCCATGTCTCGCAAATCAACGGTGAAGCTGACTTCCTCCGGAATGATATTCCGGGAGTCTGGAAACACCCTCAGACTACCCACCGTACCTACGGTTGGGGCTTCGGGGTCTTCTCTCACCATATCGTCAAAAGCCGCAATGACTTTGGCGCTGCCTACTAAAGCATCATGCCGCATCCCCATCGGAACGGAGCCAGCATGACCCGCCATGCCTTTCATCGTCACCGTAAGCCATAATGGGCCCGAGATGCCCGTCACCAGACCCACAGGAGCATTCAGTGCTTCCAGCACCGGCCCCTGCTCAATGTGCAGCTCCAGATAACTACCTATGGAACCTGGCGGATAGATCGCTTCTTCAAAATCCGAAGGAGAACAGCCGAAGGCTTCCAGCGCCTCCCGACGGGTCACTCCGTTTTTATCCTGACGCTCCAGTTCGCCTTCTTCCAACTGACCGGTTATGCCACGCGAGCCGAACAAGCCTTTGTTAAAACGGGAACCCTCTTCATCACAAAAGGCAACTACCTCCATCGGCATACGTGGCTGAATGCCATTTTCGATCAAGCATTGCACCGCTTCGAGTGCGCCGAGCACACCAATCGCTCCATCATATCGACCGCCATAGGGCTGAGAGTCGATATGGGAACCAATCATGAGGATCGGCAGAGCCTGATCCGCGCCTTCCAGACGACCAATCAGATTGCCAAAGGGGTCAAGTCGCGTCGTCAGACCAGCACTTTCCATCCAGAGACGAACCTGAATGATGCCATCCATATCTTCCGGGGTCAGGGCAAGTCGGCAGACACCCGTCTCTGCGATTCGGCCAATGCGTGATAACTGCTCAATTCGTTCATTCAACCGAAGATGATTAATGAGTGTGCCTGTTGTGGTCTGCATCCTCCCTCGCCTCCTTGCGCATATTTATCGAGTAATGATATGAAAATCTCCAGCTCGCTTGCTAAACCGTAAACGTCTGTCGTACCTGTGTATGGCAACTAACCCGCGTCCAGACTACGGAGTACAACGAGCAAACTTCCAGCGATCAGATCCAGCTCTTCCTCGGTGGTGACAAACGGTGGTGAGATTGTCAAAATGTTTGCAAACCCCGGCACGGTATCACCGTTCTTGCCAATCAGAATGCCGTCCCTTTTACAACTGGCGAGTACCTTCATTACTTTATCTGCTTCCGCAGGAGAACCATCTGATTCAATCAATTCCACTCCACAGGCGAATCCGAATGAACGGATATCCCCCACAATGGACAGCTCTAGCAAAGGTTCCAACTTCTCACGAAGCAGGTATCCCAGTTCCTCCGCGCGGCTGACCAGATTCTCTCGTTCCAGAATCTCCAGATTCGCCAGTGCCACCCGGCAGGACACCGGATTCCCGCCAAATGTATTCACATGGCGAAAATGGGCATCCGGTCCGGGTTCGCGGAACGTGTCATACAGATCGGCTCGCACGGCCGTTGCTGATAATGGCGAATAGGCGCTGGTCATGCCTTTTGCCATCGTCACAATATCTGGCTGTACACCATAGTTCTGATGACCAAACTTCTGCCCAGAGCGGCCAAAACCACAGATGACCTCATCTACAATGAGCAGCACTCCATAGCGCTGACAGATCTCTTGCACGGTGCGCATATAATCCGGCGGGGGCACAATCATGCCGCCTCCTGTGATCACCGGCTCCATAATTACTGCGGCAACCGTCTCAGGACCTTCCCAACGAATCACCTCTTCATAGATGGTTGCACATTCGAGTCCGCATCCATCTTTGTTCCGTCCAAACGGACAGCGATAACAATACGGTGGAGGAACATGAGAGAAACCTACGCCGAGCGGCTCGTACTTGATCTTACGGGCGGCTTGCCCGGTCGCGCCCAGCGCGCCCATGGAGTTGCCGTGATAGGCACGGTGACGGGAGATGAATTTGTGCCGAGTAGGCTCACCATTCTGATGATGATACTGACGGGCTATTTTGAAAGCCACCTCATTTGCATCTGAACCCGAGTTGGAGAAGAATATTCGATATTCCCCCTCCAGCCAGTCATTCAGCTTCTCCGCCAGCAAAATCGCCGGTTCGTGACTCTGCGTCATCGGGACATAAGCGAGTGCTTTCATTTGTTCGTAGGCACTTCTCGCAATCTCCTCACGGCCATGCCCCACATTCACACACCACAGTCCAGACATCGCATCCAGATAACGTGTACCATCCTGATCAGTAATCCAGCTGCCCTCCCCACTTACCGCAATCATCGGATGATCGTTATGAGGCGAGATGTGATGCCACACGTATTTGCGATCCTTCTCCAGCCATTCTTCCTTCGTACCGCCAAACGGCTGAGGCTGCTGATCCACAGAACTCATTCGTCATCCTCCTTCTATAAGCTGATCCAATATGCTTTACACATGCCCACTCCGATTGCAGTACCATCTTCCGATCGCTGTTATCCCCAGATTTTCTAGATTCATTTTTCCTTAAGGAAAAATCCGGGGATAAAGGCGCACGCTTCGCTTCCTCAGATTGGTTCTGCACTCTTCGTTCTCGTGTAATGTTGGTCCACGCTTATTTCACCGCTTCTTCATAGATGCTTTTCTCCAGCGCTTCATCCAGGTTGGCCGCTTTTTTGATCAAACCATAATTCAGTGCAATATCCGCAGTCCGGGTAAATGACTCATCCACAAAGCTACCGACCTGCTGCTCCGTAAATCCTTCCGGGCGAATCAGCTTGGCAATCTCTTCGAGCATCGTGACCTGGTGTTCACGAGTGGTGCTACCCTCCGTCACATTACTCATCACGATATCCACCGTCTCATCCTGATTGTCGATGGCGTAATTCCAGCCTTTCAGAATGGCACGGGTCACTTTAACCGCAAGCTCACGGTTGTTGTCTACCCACTCCTTCTTGGCAATCAGCGTATCCTCCAACATGCCAACACCGGCATCTTCAATGTTGAAGACATCCAGATCGGATTCTTTTGTTCCACTTTCCAGCACCACGTGATATTCGTTATAGATCGTTGCCGTCGCCACATCTACCTGATCATTGAAAAACTGATCCATTGTGAACCCCTGCTTCACCAGTTCAATGTCTTTCTTCGGATCCAGGCCGTTCTTCTCCATAAATGCAAGCACCTGAAACTGCTGACTGCCAAACCAGGTACTGACCTTTTTGCCTTTCATCTGAGCGGGATCGGTAATACCTAGAGACTTCTTGGCAATCAAGCGATAACTGCTCTTCTGTGAGATCTGGGCAAGCGAGACAAGCGGCAAACCGTTATCCCGGCTGACCAGCAGACTGTCTACACCCGTGATCCCCACATCGGCCGCACCATTGACTACCTGCTGCTCAATCACGATATCCGGCCCACCTGGAATAATCTCGGCATCAATGCCTTCATCTGCAAAAAAACCTTTTTCCTTCGCTGCGTAGATCCCGGCAAATTGCGCCTGCGGCACCCATTTCAGCTGAATTTTCACTTTGGTTAACGGTTGATCTGCTTCTCCCGCCCCTCCTGAACTCGCAGCTACAGGCTCAGCCGCTGGCTCGGACTTCGTAGAACATGCGCTCAGCATCGTAACAACCAACAGGACCAATACCAGCAAACCCGGCTTCAACGTTTTGTACATGTACAGAACAACCCCCTGTGTATATACGATTTTTCAATCTGATAGTGTGAGGCTCTACTTCACCAGCTCTATCAATCTATGGTTGGTACCCTGATGTACGTTATTGATCTGTGCGTGCACGGTTCCACGGAATGAGTCGTTTTTCTGCCAGGACAACCGCTTCATACAACACAATACCGAGCGCGGCAGCGATGACAATGCAGGACCAGGCCAAGGGCATGTTCGCCAGTCTAATCTGATCCGAGAGCAAGTACCCCAGCCCTTGGGAGGCAATGAAAAATTCACCCACAATGGCCCCGATAATACTGGTGGACATGTTGATCTTCAGTCCTGCAAAGAGGGAAGGCAGCGCGTGAGGCAGTCTTAGCTTCCAAAAAAACTGCATCCTGCTTGCAGCAAGGCCGCTCAGCAGATCACTGTACTGCGGCTCAATGGAAGTCAGCCCTTTGAATAGGCTAACGGCCATGGCGGCCATCGTAATCACCGTGACAACAGCAATACGCGACCAGATCCCGTCTCCAAACCAATTGTTCATAATTGGGGCAAGAGCCACGATCGGAACAGCGTTCAGTGCAGACAGAACCGTAACCGCCGCCCTGCCGCTTGTTGGGAAGAACGATGCACCTGCCGCTGCCAGAGCACCGAGCAGTGAGCCGAGCAAGAAACCTCCCAGCATTTCGGCTCCGCTGTACACCGCATAACGAAAGAGCATATTGGCATTTTCCTGTATCGATGCCGCAATCGCGGAAGGCACAGGCAGTTGGTAGCTTTCCAGCGAGAATATCCAATGAAACAGCCTGAGCTGCCAGAGAGCGAGAAACATCACACCTGCCCCCCAAGGAAGCATGCTCAGTACAATTGAGCGCCCGCGAACGCTGGTTCCCGATCTGGCCTTTTCGGCTTGTCCCTGTTGTCCATGAATTTCCGATCCAGGGGCAGATGTCACCTGTGAACCCGTGAGGGGCGTAGCTGCTCCAGTTACAGCAGCAATTGCCACACCTTCATCACGCTTCCGTTGCAAAACTCTACCTTCACTCATGTGGCATCACCTCCTTTGGCCCTGAACTCAGGCTGCCAGGGGGTTAGCCAACGTTCAGCCAGACTGATGACCAGATACGAGATCAGGCCAATGCCAATGCTAAGCATGATGGTGGCCCAGAACATGCCAACTTGGGCATGGCCGTAATATAACGAACTGACCATCAGGACGCCGAGTCCGTCGGGAGCGCCCATCAATTCCACAACGATGGAGGAAGTCACCGCGAGCGGAGCAGCTATTTTCATACCAGAAAATAGTCCCGGTAGTGCTGAGGGCAGCAGACATTTGATATATCGTGCGGTCAGTGAAGCTCCACAGGAACGCATAAGTTCCAGATGCTCTGGTGCTGCACTTTTCAATCCTTTTAACGCATGGATAATGATCGGGAAGAAGGTGACATACGCCGCCATAACAATTCGGGCCCACTCCGCGTTGTGGATGATGCCGTACACGATTGGTGCGAGACCAATAACCGGAACCATCTGTGAGGAGACTACATATGGCGATAACGTGCGCTCCAGCCAGACAGCTGCGCTCATGAGCAGAGCTAGACCCAGGCCAAGCAGCGTTCCCCCTGTAAAACCAATCGCGGCATTGCCAAAGGTGACAGCCCCCTGCTCTGCCAGCGTACCCGAGTAACGAAACAAGGCTGCAAGGACATCATGCAGATAAGGAAGGCGAGACGCCGCCTGCTGGGGTGACAGGAACAGTTGGAGCGTCCAGGCGATTCCTTCCCACAGCACCAATACGGCCATAATCCAGATGACGATCCAAGATCGATATCCTGGTTTAAAGAACCTCAGGGACATGAGATTCATCACGCTCCTCGTAGAAGCAATTGCGAATGGTTGTGATCATGTGGTAGAAAGCTTCCGTTTCTCTCAGTTCACTATGGCGGTCAGAAGGCAGATTAACAGAATGAATGGAGTGCACTTGCCCCGGATGCGCCGAGAGTACGATGATCCGGTCGGACAGAAATACGGCTTCGGGGATGCTGTGTGTGACAAAGAGGAAGGTCTTGCCTGTTGAGCGCTTGATCTCAAGCAGCTCCAATTGAAGTTTTTCTTTGGTGAATTCGTCCAGGGCGGAAAAGGGTTCATCCATGAGCAGCAATGGTGGATCAAGCGCAAGGGCTCGTGCAATGGATACACGTTGCTGCATCCCTCCACTGAGTTGCCATGGATAATGGTCGGCGAAGCGAGTTAGTCCTACCATTTCAAGCAGTTCACTACTAATGCGGCGGCACTCCTTACGGCGGGTACCCAGCAGTTCCAAGGGCAATTCCACATTGTGACGAACGGTGCGCCAATCGAACAAGGCTGGTGTCTGGAAGACAATGCCGAACTGTCGCAGTAGCCGGGCCCGCTCAGGCTCCTGACCTGCAATGCGTACGTTGCCTGAGGTAGGTTGAAGTAGATCACCCACCAGCCGGAGCAAGGTCGACTTGCCGCAGCCGGAAGGGCCCAGCAGAGAGACAAACTCATTGGACTGGATCTGGAATGTAACATCCGACAAGGCAGTGACCTGTTGTGTACCTGTGCCAAAAACAACGGACACATGATCTACATCAATATGGCAGGCTTCGGGGACTGTAGCTGAGGATATGGAGGACATGGGCATTCTCCTTTGTGGGAAGTTGTTTTCATTGCACACCAAGGCTGAATGGGAGGTTTATATACACGAACGTAACAGGTTTTGCTTGTTAGATAATACTATATCGCTTTGGGCGGGGATTACATTATACAGTGTGTTTTGAGTATGGGCCTGTTCATGTTACACAATGTAAAATGAGATGGATTCTCAGATACATCCATGTGAGTTTTCTTCGTAGATAGCTAACATTCAATTCACCTAACAACAAGCGCACAATCATTTGTATTTATTGATTAAATATTCGGAAAATATGACATATCCCCTCGTATTCTTGTTCGTTTTCTTGTATAAAGATTGAATAGACGTACAAGGGCTTCCACCTCAACGTGAGTCAACGATCCTGAATGATGAAGGCGGTATCACTGTTCTGGATCAATCACCACGCAGGTTGGATTCCTCTGTCACATATCACTTTGAAAATCACATATATAGGTCTATCCAAAGATCAGTAGAACGAAGCTTTCAAATCCAGAAATCGGGGTGGTCATGATGTTTGATTGGCTGGGATGGAAAAAAGGATTGCCGCTGTGGCGATCGTATCGGTTGAACGCACATATGAAAGAAGATGTGGAACAGATTTTTGAGGGAATTGCCGAAACGAGACGGCAGCTTATGATGGACTGGGCAGATGAACAATGGAATCACCTGGATCGTTTGCTTCAACAGATACAGTCGGTCCAATTACAGGATGTATTACAAGGTTCACAGCAACTAAGCAAACTAGATGCATGGTTTCAATCCAGTTATATTCGAGCCGTAGACAGTACGGAGCTATTCATGCTGAACGAACAGAATCAGGTGGTATTCTCTACATATAAGAAACATATTGGACAGATTTATAAAGATTACGAAGCTTTAATTGGACCAGGATTGAAATACTCCAGAGCAGATCGTCATGGCAAAAAATGCTTGTATGGTCCATATTCTGATCCACTGACGTTGGACATTGGTCCACGCTCGTCCAATTTTCACGATGATGTCACCTTGCTGTTTATCTCCCCAATCCTGCAGGAAGGTCGATATGTCGGTTCATTATGCAGCCGTGTACCCGGGGATGTACTCGGTGACCTGATCCAACGAGAATCAGGTCATATCTATCCCGATTCTGGTGACAATTATCTCTTTATGGCTGAGTCGATTTTACGGCCCCATCTGCAACCCGGCACCGCCTTATCCCGAAGTCGATTCGAAGACCGCACCTTTACGCATGGGGAAAACCTCAAAGATGGTGTCACCACCGAATGGGGTATCGTATCCGTTAAGGAACATACCGAGCTGGAACTCATGTTCACTGATCCGTCGACCGGAGAACTACACCCCGGGGTAGCAAACACCATTCAGAATGGTTCCAATCTGTTCGTAGCTTTTCCCGGCTACTCGGATTACCGCCATATTTCTGTGATCGGCAAAGGCATCACCTTCCAGCTGCCACACTGTCCTGATCGCTGGGGCATGATGTGTGAAGGGGATCTGGAGGAAGTGTATCGGATACGAAGCATCGGCTGGCGCCAGTTCAAGCAGCACAGTCTCTTCACGCTTTTGTCAGGCGTTGCAGGAGCCGCTCTTGTCTATGCCCTCACTGGTAGTGGTTGGGGTGCGGCAGCAATGGGCGCTTTTAATGTGTTATTCGGATTCTTCACTGCATTACAGCTGCATCGTAGCCAATATCGACGGGTGCATGAAGACTTACGTCGCATCAGCCGATTTATTCGAATTAACGCCGAAGGCAGGGGGGATCTGACCCAGCGCCTGGACACGTCTGCTTTTGCCCAAGACGAATCGGGTGAACTGGCGAAGTGGATCAACAACATGATTGACTCTCTGGAAGGCATTATGCTGAAGGTACAACTTGCCACGGTAGACGTTATGGACAACCAGTATCAGATGCGAACTTCAACAGAGACAACCCAGGGTACGACTGAGCGTGTGAACCACAAGCTTGGATCGATGATTCAGGCTATTCGCACCCAACTGGAAGATCTCGACCAGGCCAGGATCGCTGCTGATCACATGCGCATAACGCTGCAACAACTCGAGACCTCTGCAACCGAACAGATCGGCGTGGCCCAGCAGGAAGTGGAACGAATCGGCGACAAAATGACCCAAATCTCAGGAGCGGTATCCGATACCAACCGTACCATCCTGTCCTTCATGGATACGATGAAAGAGATTTACCGTGCACTGGCTGTCATTGATGAAATTTCAGCTCAGACCAACCTGCTGGCTCTCAATGCTACCATTGAGGCTGCACGCGTGGGCGAACATGGCCAAGGCTTCTCGGTTGTGGCGGGGGAAATCCGTAAGCTGGCCGATTTATCCCGCTCTTCTACGGAAAATATTCATCAGATTCTGGACCGAATCTCAACGGCAGCAGGAGCTGCATCCCAATTGATTACTGAGGGTGACCAGGTACTTGCTGAGGGAACGACACTGGTTCAGGCCGCTTCGCAACTTCTGAAAAACGCTACCGCTGAAGAGCCTGAGCGCACACAAGTTGTGGATCAAGTGGTCATGCTAATGGAGAATATTGCTGCAATCAGCCATCAAAATCGGGCGACTTCTGCTGAGGTAGAAGCAGAGATGATGGAGCTGATCCGTGATATGTTACAGGTTCAGCATTCTTCGCATAACGTGGAAGCCATCACGGTCTTTCTGCAACAACTCGTGGGACAATTCCACCTGAACCACCCCGCCAAAAATGCTGTCATCTGACGTTATCGTTGACGCGGATTGGAGAAATAGCTAAAATTTGATGCAACTGTTCCTTTTGAAATTGTCGTATCATTTATAATAGAAGATTTCCAATCTGAACCGATGAAAGGGTGGTCTGCATGGAACTGCTTCAGGATTCATTTGGCCGGATACATGACTACATCCGTATTTCTGTTACGGACCGCTGTAATTTACGCTGTGTGTATTGCATGCCCGCGGAGGGCATGGAGTTTGCTCCACATGATGAGATTATGAGCTACGAAGAGATCGCACAGGTGCTGAAGGTGCTTGCTCCGATGGGCATGCGTAAAGTTCGGCTCACTGGGGGCGAACCGCTGGTACGCAAGGATCTTCACAAGCTCGTTGGCATGATCTCGGCGATTGAGGGGATTGACGATATTGCACTGACTACCAACGCTCTTCTACTGGATAAACAAGCTCAGGCGTTGAAAGATGCTGGATTAAACCGGATTAACATCAGTCTGGACTCCCTGCGCGCTGATCGCTTCTCCATGATTACCCGGGGCGGAGATGTGAACAAGGTACTGAAAGGCATTGAAGCTGCAACAGCCGCTGGCCTTGCTCCGATCAAGCTGAATGTTGTGCTGATGAAGGGTATCAACGATGATGAGATCAAGGATTTTATTGCAATGACGATTGATCAACCTCTCCATGTACGTTTTATTGAATATATGCCGATTGGACAGGCTTCGGATTCATGGCGCAAATCTTATTTGCCGCTGGAAGCCGTGACAGATGTATGTGCTGAAGCAGGCTGGACGGTAGAAAATACAACAGGCCCTGCGGGCAATGGCCCATCACGCAATATGAAAATTGCGGGCTCCGAAGGCACATTTGGATTGATTCATCCCGTGAGTGATCACTTCTGTGACAATTGCAACCGACTTCGGCTGACCGCTGACGGACATATCAAAGCCTGCCTGTACTGGTCGGATGAGTATAATGTTCGCCGCTTCGTGGATGATCCGGATGCCATGGCGGCGCTTTTCCTCAAAGCGCTGGGTACGAAACCAAAGAACCATGAGATGGCTCTGGCTTTGGAACAAAAAATGCAATCTCACACGCCGACGGTACGGCGCATGTCCCAGATTGGCGGATAGCAACAGTACGCATATAACACAACCGCGCATTCCTTCGTACGGTTACATATTTGTACCGTCAGGATGACCTCTTCACACAACGGATGAGATAACGCTGGCGCGGTGAACCCTTACGTAAATCAACATGGATCACGAGACATGGAGCATTCCATAGAATAAGTGGATAGCAAAGCAGACGAGAACTTGATTGTTCTCGCCTGCTTTTTCGTTATGTTTTCATAAATTCCTGAAAATCATCAATTCTCCTGTTTCATTTGTTAAAAATTTAATTAATATACCTTATTGCCCTTGTTGGGTCTTCAAGATTCCGATAATTCTGACGATGTATATACATACATCTAGATGATATGCACACATACACTATAGGAGCTGAACCTTATTGAACATTGTTGAAGCACTCGTTGCAGCGAGTCCATATTTTAAAATTATGCTCAAAGAACACGATATCATGATTGCGGTAACCGATACCGAGAAGTTCTGGTATTATGTTCCCAGCAACGAGCTTGATCTGGGCATCAAGGCAGGAGACCCCGTTTCCCTCGATGACCCTACACTCCGCCGGGCACTTATACATGGGGAAACTTCAGCGAACCGAATTGATGCAAAATTCTATGGCACATCAATCAACTCGGCGGCTACCCCACTTCGGGATGAGCAAGGAAATATCGTGGGTACACTTGCCATTGGTTTCTCTCTTCAGAATGAGGAAAAACTGGAGTACTTCACTGAATTGATCGGGGGGATCAGCGGAAAATTAACAGATATGGTGCAGACGGTAGCTGCCCAATCCGAGCAATTGACGGCCTCTTCCACGCAAATTTTGGATAATACCCGCATGGCTGTGCAGAACTCAGGTGAAGTGAACAAGGTCGCCGCATTCATCCGTGAAATCTCAGAACAAACCAATCTACTGGGCCTGAATGCGGCTATCGAAGCAGCCCGAGCAGGCGAAGCAGGCGCCGGATTCAGCGTTGTTGCATCTGAAGTGCGTAAACTTTCAACGGGTACCAAAGAAGCTACGGTGAATATCGAACGTTCCTTGAAGGATGTTCAGTATTCCATTCAGCAGATGGAGCAAGAGATCACATCCATCTCGCAGTCTAGCAGCCAACAGGCTGTGATGGTAACCGAGTTCAGCGAGGTCATTGATCAGTTGAACAGCGTAAGCCATGATCTGAAAGTGTTTATTGAATCCATGCTGCTGAAGGCAGAATAGATCCGATTACGATGACCTTAACTCAAATGACTAATCATATATAAGAGACGCTACACCAAAGCGTTATCGAGCACTACATGTTCCAACTCAATAACTAGATCAGCAGGTTATGCTGATCACCAAATTCAGCACTCATATTGAACTCCCTGCGCGATTAACGTCACGGGGAGTTTTTTTATTTTAAACAAGACGAGCCACATCACGGTCCTTCTAGGAATAGATGAGCTTCCACAGCATCATAACCGCCAGTCCAACCATGACCACAGCGGACAACCGATTAAACACCAGACTGATGCGTCCAGTTCGATCCGTTCTGCCAATCACCCTGCCTGCGCCTGCAAGTCCCAAGAACCATATCCACGATACAGCCGCGGCTGTCAGGGCAAAATAGATGCGCTCCACCCCTTCATACTGAAGTGAACTGGTGCCAATCACGGCAACCGTGTCCAGCAGAGCATGGGGATTGAGTAAAGATACCGATGCGGCAAACGCAATCTGTCGCCCTGCTGACATTACCGTCCCCGAACCTTCCACAGATTCGGATGACCTCCAGATACTCCAAGCCATATACAGCAAAAACAAGCTTCCTGCGCCATACAACACATTCGCCAGCAATGGCCAATGCAGCAAAATGAGTGATACTCCTCCGACGGCTGCCCCGATCAACAACGTATCACTGACCCCTGCCGTTATTACAGCAGGCAGGGCATGTATATAACGCCTCTGGCTCATGCCCTGGTTAAAAATAAATACATTCTGCACACCCAGTGGCAAGATCAGGCCAAACGCCAGAACCACTGCATGAATAACAACCTCCATCGTTCTTCCCCCTTATCTCTGTACTCCATAGTAGGGCAGATGATGGCTGACGTAACCAACCACTTGGATGGCATCAGACCCAACCAAATGATATAGTGTTTGTTACAAAGAAAAACGGAGGTGATTCTGCCGGTTATGGAATGTTCCGATTCCCGGCTAAGCATGGGGTGGAAGCCGAACCCTTCTCTCGACTTGCCCTTGTATCGCCAGATTGAAGCCTATATCCGCCAGAAAATCACAACGGGCGAATGGTCAGCAGGATACCATCTCCCCTCACAGCGAATATGGGCAGAGTCCATGGGGGTAAACCGCAGTACATTGGTCACAGCCCTTGATAATCTGGCCGCCGCTGGTCTAATTGAAGGCAGACATGGCGGGGGAACTTATATTTCCGGCTCCGGTTGGCATAGTATGGCTCACGGAGCGATGCCCAACTGGAATGAAGCCATCGAGGAGGGTTGGTATTACCCCAACCTGCCAGAGATCCAGCAGATTAATCAGGCTGAATTCCGACCTGGCATCATACGGCTTGGTACAGGGGAGCTTGCCCCGGAGCTGATGCCTCAGGATGCTTTTAACGACATTCTGTACGAACTGTCCCATCGTTCTCGTACACTGAACTACCTGGAACCTCAGGGAAGCCTGGAGCTTCGTGAGGCTTTATCCGCCCATTTGCAGACGACTGGCATTCAGGCCTCTCCAGATTCCATACTGATCGTATCCGGCTCTCTTCAGGCGCTGCACTTGATTTCGGTCGGACTGCTCCCTCGCGGATCAGCGGTTCTGCTGGAAAAACCGTCGTACCTCTATTCCATTCACGCCTTTCAATCGGCAGGGTTGAAAATGAGTGGTATCCCGATGGATGACGAAGGCCTACACATTGCACGTCTGGAGGATGCTGCGCAGCATGTCAAAGATCAAGATCACATCTCGCTTCTCTACACGATCCCGAGCTTTCATAATCCCACCGGCTCTGTGATGAGTGATCACCGCCGGGAAGAACTGATGACAACCGCTCGGACATTAGGCATCTCCATACTGGAGGATGCTGCCTACAGTGATCTGTGGCTAGATACTCCTCCTCCGTCATCGCTGAAGGCGCGTGACCAGGAAGGACGGGTGCTGCATATGGGCACCCTGTCAAAGGCGGTCAGCCCCGGTCTGCGCCTCGGATGGCTGGTCGGGCCAGAACCGGTTATACGCCGACTCGCAGATATCAAGATGCAGACCGATTATGGTACCAGCTCACTTGCGCAAGAAGCTGCTGCCCTATGGTTCGCCGAAGGTCATCATGCAGGACATATGGAACGCCTTCGCCCTGAGTTACGCAGACGCAGAGACTTCATGCTGGATCTGTTGCAACGTCACTTTCACGGCATGGCGGAGTGGAACATACCCGCTGGTGGATTTTACATCTGGCTGCAATTCACTGTATCCCCTCTCTCCATCCGCCAATTGTTCCATACCTGTCTGGAGCAGAATGTACTAATCCACCCGGGCTATCTGTATGACCGGCTGGACGCGAGTCACATTCGGCTCTCATATGCGTATGCTTCACCTGATGAGATGGAACGTGGAATACAATGCCTCGCAGAAGCTGCCCGTAAGCTCCTGACTTTCGGCTCTTGAGTTCACAACGCAAATAGCCTTGACCTGAAAGGACCATGTCCTTCAGATCAAGGCTATTTGCTTAAGTTTCCTAAGTGTGTTCGAATACCAGAAGCGCGTAGCTACCGGCGAAATTAAGAATTCCTTCGAATGTTTTACCCCTTTACAGCACCCTCTGCAATACCCTCCATGATGAACTTTTGGAAGAACGCGTAGATCAGAATAACCGGAATCGCAGTCAGTACCAGGGAGGACAGAATCAACGGCCATTCCTTGTTATATTCCCCAAACAGCATGTTTGTGGACAGTATCAGCGTATAACGATTCACATCGGTCAACATAAGCAGTGGTAACAAGAAGTCATTCCAGATCCACAGAAAGTCCAGAATCGCGATGGTGACTGTGATCGGAAGCAGCAGCGGGAAGATAATCTGGAAGAACGTCTGGAACTCATTACATCCGTCAATCTGAGCCGACTCCTCCAATTCACGCGGAATGGACTTCACAAACCCGTGATAGAGGAAGATCGCCATGTTCACACCAAGTCCGATATAGATCAGGGCCAATCCGTATGTGCTTCCCTGTACACCCATGCCTTTGGCTACCCGTGTCAGCGGAATCATGATCGAATGAAACGGCACCAGCATGGATGCAACAAACAGGAAGAAGATCAGGTTGCTCGCGCGGCCTGAGGTACGTGACAACTTGTATCCTGCAAGTGAGGCACAGAAGACGATTCCCCCAATCCCCAGAAAAGATACAATCGCCGAGTTCATCGAACTGCCTAACAGATTGATTTTGTTAAACGCGTCCGAATAATTCTCCCAGTGCAACGTCGTAGGCAGCGCGATAAAGGATTCGAACATCTCACCCTGTGTTTTGAAAGAGTTCACCACCGCCATATAGATCGGCAGCATGGCCACAAGAGAACCCAGAATCAGCAGCAGTCGAATCAGATAACTGTTCAGTCGTTGCATCCTCATGCTTCCACCTCTTTCTTCTTCATGACGGTGATCTGGATGAGTGTAAAGATGAGCACGATGATGAACAATACAACCGATTTGGCACTCGCATAGCCGTATCTGAAGTTGTTGGAGAACGCTTCTTCATAGATATTCATCGTGATAACCTGCGTGGCCCGGCCCGGTCCACCACCAGTCAGTCCATACACCACTTCGAACACTTTGAATGCTCCGTTGAGCGTCAGGAAGAAACAGATGGTCACAGCATGAGTAATCATCGGCAACACCACATTGCGCAGTACCTGGAAAGCGTTAGCCCCATCAATAACAGCCGCTTCCTTGAGACTTTTTGGCACACCCTGGAGAGCGGCCAGATAGATGATCATCATATACCCTACACCGTTCCAGAGCGATACGATCAGAATGGAGTAAAATGAAAACTTCGGATCACCCAGCCATTGCTGGTCGAGGAACGAAAGGGCCAGTTTCTCTGCGATTTGTGGCAACACCTGAGAGAAGATGAATGTCCACATGAAAGCACTGATGATTGTACTGATCATGTTAGGCATGAAGAACAGCGTCCGGAAAAGCCCTTTGCTGCGCGTCCGTGACTCAATCAACACGGCGAGTAACAAGGCAATTCCATTTTGCAGAATCAGCATAAATATTACATATTTCATCGTGAACCACAGGGAGTTCAGAAAGTCGGGATCTTCTTTGAACAATTCCACAAAGTTGCCCAGACCGATAAAGCTGTAATCCCGATTGAGTCCGTTCCAATCCGTCAGACTATAGAACATGCCACTAAACGTGGGATACAGCAGGAAAATCGCATAGATGACAAAGGCAGGCGCAGTGAACGCGAGCAGTGACAGATACTTCTTGAACACATTCGTAGCCATAGGTTCTCCCCCTTTTCACTCGAAGCGGATGATTGTAAACGAGGGAACGAAGAACGTTCTGCCTGCCATATCATCTGCTTGGAGACTGCGACGAAATAAAGTACCGCTAATTTGTTGACAAAACTCCCAAAACCGTTGAGATTTTGCCAACAAAAGCAGGTACTAAATTTCTCGCAACTCCTTACTTGTTGACTTTATTGTAGGATTTCCACGCCTTGTCGAGCGCATCGATAACCTGCTGTTGATTTAATTGCCCAGAGTAGTAGCCTTGCAACGCTTTGCCTGACTCGTCTTTCACCGCTTGAGGAAGGGATGGGTCCTCATAAGCTTTACCTTCACTCACATATTTCTGGGCATCGTCTACCCAAGGGAAGCTCTTGAAGTCATGGATCTTGGCAATCGGATTAAACTTGAGTGCTTCGTAGAATGCGCTTGAATCCTTGTCATCGAGAATGTAGTTCACGAAATCGAGTGCCACTTCTTTGTTTTTGCTAGATGACGATACTGCCAGTGAAGTGGAGGTGCTCAGATTGATTTTGGTATCATCCGGATTGTCATTGATCGGCATTGGTGCTACACCAAAGTTAAAGTCCGGGTTGGACTTCAGAATGGTTTCGGCAAACCATGGTCCCTGAATCCACATCGCGGCGCTTCCTGATGCGAAGGCTGCTGAACCATCATCTCCGCCCACTTCCAGCGCTTTGTCCGTTCCATTGGCATTGACGAGATCGAAGATATCGAACAATGCTTTCATATCGGAGAAGGAGCCCTGATCCTGATTCATCTTCTCCACGAAGTCTTTGTGCTCAGACTGAGTTAATGCACCCACGGTAAGTGGCAGGAATAATTGCGGAATCCAGGCTTCTTTGTAGGACAGTTCAAACGGTGTAATGTTGGCTGCTTTGAGTTTCTCCACGACCTCTTTCATTTCCGTTAACGTCGTTGGCACTTCCAGCCCTTGCTCTTTGAAAATATCTTTATTGTACAGATAGCCCCATGATACTGTTTCCAATGGAACAGCTACGATTTTGCCCTCCGCATCCGTTATGGAAGGTTTAACCGAATCCAGCAGCTTATCGACAAAAGGTTGGCCCGACAGGTCTTCCAGATAACCAGCTTTGCTGAATGGTGGAATCTCATTGACTGCATGCAGGGCGAACACATCCGGTGCATCATTGGAGGCGAGGCGAGTCTTCAGAATCTGAGGGGCATTGTCCGCTGGCGGCATCTCCAGTTGCACGTTCACCTCAATGTTTTTCTCTGCCTTCTCCTTGGCTTTGAACTGTTCTATATATTTATCGTAATGTTCTTTCAGCCGAGGTTGTGCAACGAATACTTTGAGTGATACCGTGCTGCCTGACGCCGACTCCTCCTGCCCATTGTCCGTTCCTGCATTGGAACCGCAACCTGCGAGCAGAACACTGACCAGTACCGCACTTGCTACGCTTTTCCATACTTTCATCTCTTATGACCTCCCGGTGTGTAACTGGTTTGTCTTTCATAGGCTCATTATATATCAGAAAATGAAAGCGCTTCATTGGACAAAATTAGACTTGTGTATTGGATTATTTTAAACCTTAATCCTGCCACAAATGCTCTCTCAAACGACTCATTCCGTGCTACTGCCTGAATTGCCTGACATACGAGCTTGTCCCTTCCGCATCTCCCCTGGAGATACTCCGAAATGCTTTTTGAAAACCCGATAGAAGTAGGACACATCTTCATAACCCGCCATCTCGGCAACATGCTTGAACGGAATCTGTTCATCCATCACCCATTCTTTCGCTCTCGTCATACGTAATTGGATAACATAGTCGGTCACGTTCACCTCATACTCCTTCTTGAATACCTTGCTGAGATATTCCTTGCTGACAAAAAAGATCTGGGCGAGCTGTTCCAGCGTAATCATCTCCATACAGTGCTGCTCAATGTATTGCTTCACCTCGTCCAGGTTCAGCTTGTTCTTGAATTTACGCTGCGCAATCAGCTGCTCCAAAGCCTGATAGTACGGAGTCGAAATCCATGCAATCGTGGATCCGATGGAAGCCAGCGCTGTTGAAGGAGGTAACGCCGTTGCTTCGGGCCGCTCGTACAAGCCATTTGAGACGCACAGTTCATCCAACAAAGCCTGTAGTTCATGAGCCACCCTTCCAAGCTGCCGAGGTCTGTTAATCTCGCATCGTTCCAGCTTCTGCTGCAATTGTTGGAACCACTCACGCAGACTCTGAACGTTCAGGTCATTAAACCGCAAGCGAGCCTGCTGCTGAAACAGGGAGAACTCACCTGCGAACGTAGAAGGATACGATTCCCATGATTCAGGCGCTGATTCAACCTTTTCCAACTCTTTTGCACATTTGGCAAGTACACCATTCAGTTCATCCGGATTCACCGGTTTGAGCAGATAATCTGCAGCCCGATGGCGGATCGCATGTTTTGCATAATTGAAGTCGTCATATCCGCTCACCACGATCACCTTGATCTGTGGGTACTGTCCGCTCAGCGTCTGTAGCAGCTCCACACCGTCTGTACCGGGCATGCGCATATCCGTAATGATAATGTGAGGCTGATGCTGCTTGACCAGTTGTATGGCCTGCTCACCATCCTCTGCCTCACCTGCAACGGTCATGCCGAGTTCATTCCAATCTCCCAGGTTGCGCAAAATATCCCGGTTCCACGGTTCATCGTCCACTAGCAGCACTCTGTACAGTTCTTTGTTCACAAGGCTTCGCCTCCTGTATTGCAGGGGATTCGTACCGTAACGCTCGTCCCCTGTCCGTATTCACTTTCCATGCTCATCCCATATTCAGGTCCAAAATGCATTATAATTCGTGAGGCAGCATTGACCAGTCCAATACTTGTACCTGAACTCCACACCCGATCTGCCTGCCGGGTAAGCCGCTCCAGTCTGGACTGCATCTCCGTTAGTCTCTCAGTATCCATCCCCACACCGTTATCACGAATTCGAATGGTTACATCTGTAGGTTCACAGACGACTTCAATACCCAGCTTCCACTCGCCCTGTTTCTTCTCCAATCCATGTAAAAATGCGTTCTCCACAATGGGTTGCAAAGACAACTTGGGAATATAACATGCCCGAAGTTCCCCGGTAATCTCCAGGGTATATTCAAGCCTGCCGGCAAAACGTTGCTTCTGAATCAGCATATAATGCTCCAACTGATCGAGTTCAGACTGTAGAGGGACAAGTCCATCCGGCGCTCGCACAATATAACGAAACATCTCGCTTAAGGCTCGAATGACTTTGTAACTGTCAGCCGGTTTTTGCGAGTAGACCATGCCGCCAATCATCTGCAACGTATTTTGCAGGAAATGCGGATGGATCTGAGATTGCAGTGCTTTGAGCTCGGCCGTCTGCTTCTCCAGATTCATCAGGTAGTTGTCACGAATATGTTCCCGAATACGATTAGCCATGCCATGCAGATTTTTCTCCAGCAGACCAATCTCATCTACCCGACCGCTTCGTACCACTTCCCTGTCCTTGATCAGCTGGATACCCTTCATGGAATTCGCCAGTCTGACAATGGGCTTTGATGTGCGCCAGGCCACGAATACAGCCAGACCCACAGAAATGACGGTTGCCAGGCCACCCACAACCAATCCGTATTTCATCGTTTCCAAGGCACTTTCATTAATGACATGGGCAGGTACAATCTTGATCACACGCAGTCCTGACGGCTCAATGGAATGAAAGAATACGTATTCCTTGGCTGTACGGATAAACCCCGAACTTTCTTTTGTACCTGCCAATTTCTCCAGTGCTTCTGCAGAAGGCTGAATCTCTTGATTTGGCTGATAGACCGGACTACCCGCGCTATCAGCAATGTATACCGCATAGTCTCCCCGGCTATCCAGCAGCTCCAGGGTCTGGTTGAACTCAGCCCACTTGACCTCCAAACTGATGGCGCCGATCTGTGCCTGATCCTCAAAGCGGTTCATACTGCGGGTCATGTGAAACTTCTGCGGATCGTCCGGATCATTGATAATCGTAAAATCTTTATGTTGTGCAAAAAGCTCATGATACCCTTCCGGTATTTCCGATACCGCCTTGATGCGAGAATCCATGGAGTTGAAGGTGAACAAGGTGTCCAATTCCTTCAGATACAATTCAACGCCAAATACATAATTGCCAGCAGAATAGTATACACTGTTCAGCATATTGAACATGGCCTTCTGTTCATCGAATCGGCTGGCTGCCGGTGCTTCCTGGTTCAACGCCAGATATTGATGCAATTCGTCACTGATCTGAATCGAATAGATAATATTGTTCATGCGGGCGAACTGTTCACCCAGATAGATGGAGGCCCAATTCATATTGGCCCGGTTGGTCTCCATAATCTCCTCTTCCATGGAAGAGCGGGTATTCTCGGCTGCCATAGCAGTCATGGCAATGACGGGCAGAACAGCCAGCAGCGTCATGGTAAGAATCAATTTATTGCGAATGCTGCGTTTAAAAGGATCTGTCAGCTTCCGATAACATTCGGTAAACACAGCGCATCCACTCCTGAGCTAAAATAGACAAACGCCCCAGCATGGAAGCCGAGGGCGCTTTGGTCTTTATATTCGTTTGGAAATGTTAAAATATCACGTTATACAATAGATTGAATGGTTACACGAGATCACTACGTGGTCAGAACAACCTTCTGATCGCTGTTATCACCGGATTTTTTTGATTCCCTTTTTCTAAGGGAAAAATCCGGTGATAAAGGCGAGGTGTATGCTTCCGATGCAGCTTTCTTTCAGAAAGCTTTTAGCTCCGCTTCCTCAGGTTATTTCTGCCTCTCCGTTAACGTGCACATGTTAAATTCAACTTATCTACCTATATTTATTATTTCCTATTATTGTTCAATGATCCGTATGCCCCATGGCTCAAGTTCGATCTTCTCTCCCGCAGCTATCGGGGTTCCTGCCAGAAGTTCAGTTCCTTCTCCATAAGCATTCACAAAGGATGTTGCCTCATCCGCATAATTGAAATAGTAGCGAATTGTGTTCCCTTGATCGTTCACACCTGTCTTCACAATGACAGGAAAAGCCAGCTCCTGATCAGCTCCCCACACGCCCGCTTCCTTCATGACACGTTCCAATACCTTACGGATCACCGCAGAACTGGTATAACAGCCGACATAGGTTGCTTTGCCTTTTCCATAGGCATTCTGGGTAATTGCCGCATATTCACCCCAATGTGGATGATCATACCAAGCAAGTACTTCAGCCGTTGTTGGTGTAATCAGTTCCATCCAGGTATGAATCTGGTTCTGCTCTTCACCAACTCCAAATGGATCCTCCCGCAGTGACACATGTTTTGGTTCTACAAAAAGGTTGTAGCTAATTCCACATGCCTCACTGATCAGGCCAGGCTGGCGGGTAGAGCGTACCTTGATATGCTCATTTGTGAATCCGCTTTTGAACGAGTAGACGATATGTCCACCATCCTGTACGAATTGATTTAATTTTTCCAGCAATGCATCCGAAGCTGCATACAGAGCAGGTACAACGAGCACATCATATTCCGCATAACTCTCAACAGACGGGTCGATGAGGTCACAGCCAATGTTCATTTTATACAATTCATCGTACATCCAGCGCACCACGTCATTGTAATTCTTGTCACTGGTGAAGTTAAAACCAAACCACTTGATGGATGTCAGGGCCTCATTGCTGAACAGCACAGCTACCCGATTCTTTTTCTTCAGATTAACGAGCTTTGGACTGAGACGGGCAAAATCCCTGCCAATGGTCTTTGCTTCGTTGTACACCGGATTCGGTTCAAAGTCATGACTGAGCAATCCTTTCCAATACGTCTCAAACGAATTGTGCAACGAATGCCAGTGCCAGTAAGCGACCATGTTCGCTCCTGATGCCAGATGACTGAATGCCTGCAAACGCAGCTGTCCCGGATACGGAACCCAATGCCAGAACGCCTGCGCTTCGGTCTCCAGTACCAGATAGTTCGATTGTTTGGTTGAACGCGCCACATCGCCGCCGAATGAAATCTCGATGCCCGTCAGATCATCCTGGGAAGGATGGTAGATGTCCACACTAGTGATGTCAAAAGGTTTCGATGCTGCAAAATGATCCACATCCCCTTGAATACCGTAGGAATATCCACGCCAATCGAAGTCAAAGTTCTGGGTAACAAACTGTCCTTCCTGTTTGTATTCATTCACGATCCCCACTTGCCAAGCCAAAAAGTTGGTTACCAGCTGTCGCTGGAACTTTGCAAATTCAGCGCCCAGACTACCGTTGATCGTTCCTACAACAGACGGGAAGTCTTCCCAGCTATTGATTCGATTGCTCCAGTAGTCGAGGCCAAATTCCTTGTTGAGTTCATCCAGAGAACTGAACTTGTTCCGCATATATTTGACGAATTGCAGTTGTACATTATCTCCGGCCGTATTGTAATGCTTCGTCTCGTTATCTGTCTGATATCCAATTACCGCTGGATGTGTGCTTACCCGAGAGATCAGCTTGCGGATGATCCGCTCGGCATAGAATAGATAGGTTGGATGGGTAATATCCATGATCTGTCTTGCGCCGTATTTACCAGGTCCCTGTGAGGTTGTAGCCAGAACGTCCGGGTGTTCCTTTACCATCCACGTTGGAACAGCATACGTTGGTGTGCCAACGATGACCTGAATCCCCGCCTCATGCATGGCATCCAGCACACGGTCTACGGAAGAGAAGTCAAATACGCCATTCTGCGGTTCATGGGTACTCCAGGTTGATTCTGCAATGCGGACCACATTGATCCCTGCATCCTTCATCATCTGAATGTCCTTGTCCAATCTTTCGTAAGGCATATATTCATCATAGTAGGCTACACCATATAATAATTTGTCCATGATTTAATCTCCTTTTTAGGTGGAAAATTTAATGATCTTGACGTGTGAAAGAGTTGACATATTCCAATCCACAATGGTAGCGTTTACATTATTATCGGTTGAAGAACTTCGATTGTTCAGCAACCACTTCAAACGCTGATGTGTTCCATGGAATATCCATGCCCGCGTTAAACTGATTATAATGAAGTATACTACGAGTGCCGATTGTATAAGGCAAGTTGTTTTTACCCTTTTCCGAGGTGAATATGATGGATATCCGATCACAGCTCCGAGAAATGCCTCACCATACGCTGGCCCACTGGCTACCTATTATCGACTGTAACATCAAATTCTATGGTGCGCACAGCCAACAAGTACCCTATGGATGGGCGATGCCGGAAGAATCACATCCGGGCTTTGAGATTATGTTGATCATCGAAGGTACGCAGGAGAGTGTGATTCATGGTTATACCTATACCGTGGAGGCAGGTTCCATTCTTCTCATTCCTCCCGGGTTCAAACATACGAATCAATGTGTATCCACGGAAGGCATGACTTATTTTAGCGCTCATTTTAATGTGGATGATCCCGTCTTCACCCTGAAGCTGATGTCACAGCATAGCCAAATCTACGCAGCAGATACAGCTGATAATAGGAAGTTGCGCGTTGTGCTGGAGAGTTGGATGGGGATGATTAACGTATCTGAAGCCTACACGTCCACTGACAAAATGATCATGCAGGCCCGCATGTTTGAACTGTTCGCCCTGTTGTCCCAAGCCGCTGACAATGAACCGGAGACCACCACTTCCGTTGCTGCTTCACATGCACCAGCTCCAACAGCCATGCATTATGCGGGAGCTATAGCGGAGGCAATCAAGCAGGCATTCCATGCCCAGCTTCGAACCAAGGAAAGCAGTGTATCCACGGTCAAAGTAGAGCAGATTATATCCTCGTTTGGCATCAGCCCGGGATATGGTCTACAGGTCTTTCGCAAGGTGTACGGGCGGTCGCCCAGGGCTTACCTGTCCAGCTTGAAGTTGCAGGAGGCCAAAGTACTGATCGAACAGCCAGAGCTGTCGCTCGGGGAAATTGCGTGGAAGCTCGGTTACACCCATCTGTCCCATTTCAGCAGACAATTCAAACGTTGGACAGGCCAAAGCCCGCTTCAATATCGCAATCATCATGCAGATGCATCAGGTGATCCTGTATCCTACAGATCGGAATCGAGTCCAGAAGCTTGATTACGGATACGTTCGTACTCTTCCGGCGTGTTCATATTACTCATTTGCATCGCTACTTGATGAACGCCAGCTCTCTCAAGCTCTTCCGCTTCGACATAACAGCAACCAATCTCTTCAAGCCATCTCATAACTCGAAGATGATCCTGAATCAGACGCTGCTCAAGATCAGGGAGCACTCGTTTGTGGTAAGCCCCTGCAAGAGGGTGGATATGTCCATCCACGCGTGGAACGATAGCAGAATAAGAGTTATACGATTCGGCCAGCTTTTTTATTCCATCAAAAAAAGACGTTTGCAGGAGCGGCATATCGCAGGCGCATACCAGATTCCAGTCTGTATCGGAAGCTTCCAGTGCCGCGTGAAGACCGGTGAGTGGCCCCTTCCCCGGATAGAGATCCTGAACGCAGTTGTAGCCCATTGCACCATAGGTTGTCACATTGGGTCCGGCAGCCACGATGATACGGGATACGGCGGGTCTCATGGCCTTCGTGACATGTTGTAGTACGAGGGAACCGTTCAGTTCCAGCATGGCCTTGTTGGTCCCCATGCGGCTGGATAAACCTCCTGCCAATATGATGCCTGTCCATTCCCTTGTGTTCATGATGTCTTGCTCCCTCCTGGTAACGATGTGGGCTTGTTATATCAATCGATCAACATTTTCTATAGATTGAATCCCCTTTCAACAAATGATACATTGAACAATATGCATTTGAAAGGAATGGCTTAATTGGACAGACCTGTACCTTCAAGAGGCAATACCTCATTAGTTTCTCTGAAACTATATAACTTTTTCATATATGGAGCCATCTCCATCTTTGCGGGATTCCTGCAGCTTTACCTGCAAGAGATTGGCATGACCAAACTGGAGATTGGCAGTCTCATGGCGATTGGACCCTTTGTATCCTTGTTTGCCAACCCGTTCTGGGGTTTCTGGAGCGATAAATCTCGCAACATTCGCATCATTCTGATGATTATGATGGGAGGCACATTTGTGCTCGCCCAAGGTGTATTCTATGCGCCCACGTATACATGGATCTATGTAGCCATGATTTTCTTTTATTTTTTTCAAAGTCCATTATTCGCACAAACGAACAGCCTGATTCTCGGATATATCGATGGTACAACCCAGAAATTTGGGTCATTCCGGCTCTGGGGTTCACTCGGTTGGGCACTGACTGCCGTCGCAGCCGGACCGCTCATTGACCGTTTTGGCATCGGCAGTGTATCCATTATATTTGCGTGTATGATTGCCACCGCCTTTGTATTATCCGTATTTTTACCCAGACAGCCGATTGCTTCGGATACACCCGTGGTTACTTTTCGGCGGTTTGGCAAAGTCATGTTCAATCCGTATTTTATGGCATTTATCGGCCTGGGTGTACTCGTATCGGTGCCTAATGCGATGAACAGTACTTTTATGTCACTATATATTGTAGAAATGGGTGGCGACAAACAGATGGTCGGCTGGGCCATCTTCACCTCATCCATTCTCGAAGTCGGCGTATTCCTGCTGCTCGACCGCCTACTCAAACGCAAGATGAGCATGCTCTTGGCATCTCTCATTTTGATCAGTCTGCTGTTTGCACTGCGCTGGCAGCTCATGGCACTGGCCATCAACCCGATGGAGATTGTATTCATTCAGTTGATGCACTCCATTACGTTTGGTGGGTACTTCTATGTGGGTACACAGCTGACTATGCTGTTTATTCCAAGACCTTACCGTTCCTCCGGTCAAGCGGTCTATACGATGGCCTGGGGCGGTCTCTCGGGCGTTATTGCCGGTCTGTTCGGCGGCTGGTTGTTCCAGAGCTTCGGTGCGGAAATCATGTATAGCATCGGCGTATTCTTCTCGCTCATCGGCGCTGTTGGATTTGGCATCATGTGGTTGTCGAATCGACGTAACGGCTATCAGCCGGTTGTGTTGACGGAGATGGGTAATATGGATGAGGAATAACGGAGTAAGACTGTGACACACCCTACTTGTCATCCATTAGACAAATGACCGATTTATGTACAGGCCACAGTTACTGGCTACACGTAATCGGTCATTCCTTGGATACGCTCTTCATTTTAATCTAGATCATCCAGATGATTGGGGAACTGCGCATTAAAAAGCTGTTTTGCTAGAGGATGACTCAGCGTAGAGATGTCTTATGAAATATAGTTAAATTATACAGGAATCGTAGGGAACTTTTTATTTTCTGACATGCTTTTTACCATTCCGAGAATACACTGAAGCAAATATTGAATGTCCTCTTCCGAATGATCTGCACTTAGGCTAATTCTTATGCTACTGGAAGAAATTTGTTGATCTTGACACATTTCCATGATCACCCTACTTATTTTATTTCCTTTTGAAGAACAGGCGGATTGAGATGAAAGATGAATTCCGTTTTTGCCTAAAAAATTCAACATTAAGGCAGAAGTAGACTTTGGATACGACAAATTCAAAATATGGGGAGCGCACAACGCTCCTGCTGGACTGTTTATAATAATGTCACTGTTATCACTCAAATGATGACGAAGTTCATTTTGAAACTTTTTTAACTTTTCGATACTGCTTGCTTGCTTGGAAATCGTAACGATCATTGCTTCTGTAATTGCGGTAACACCCGGCACATTAACTGTTCCGGGTCGTAATCCTGACTCCTGCTTTCCACCATACTGAATAGGAGCTATATCCACATGGTCTTTAACCATGAGAATGCCTATTCCTTTTGGTCCCCCTATTTTATGACCAGACAAAGTATACAAATCCATATTCTCTAGATTTACATCTAACTTTCCAAATGCCTGGACCCCGTCTACATGAAAATATACACCAGGTGCTTCTGATTTCAACATAGAACCGATTTCCTCGACAGGCTGGATAGCACCCGTTTCGTTGTTTACATGAATGATACTAACTAATACAGTATTTTTCTTAATCGCCCTCTGAACGTCTGTCACTTCCACGATCCCTGATTTATTCACTGGTAGAAAAGTCACCTCCACCCCTTCCGAACTGAGATGAACAGCACTTTCAAATATGGAGGAATGTTCGACAGAAGACGTAATGATGTGTATGGGATGGGACAACTTATTCTTAGCAACATTGGCAACACCAAACAAAGCAAGATTATTACTCTCTGTGGCTCCGGATGTAAAAATCACTTCTCTTTGTTTTACACCTAAAATTTTCGCGATTCTCTCTCTGCATTCATTCACTAATGTATTAGCTTCTTTACCAGGGAGATGCATTGAGGAAGAATTGGCATATACTCTTTGATACGTATCAAGTATAACCTCTTGGACTGACGGAAACAGTGGTGTCGAAGAACAATAGTCAAAGTACAGATTCTTCAAAAGGACCACCCTCCCTAACGAGATTTTCCATTCGAATTGTCTTTGTGGTATATTGCTGCACATAATCATCATGTGTTGCTATAACAATAGTCATATTCCCTTTTTCATACATTTTACTTAGAAGTTTCATTATATTCTCGGCAGATTGAAAATCCAGATTACCAGTAGGCTCATCAGCCAAGAGCAGAGTCGGATTATTCACCAAAGCCCGGGCTATTGCCGTTCTTTGTTTTTGGCCACCTGACAACTGAGAGGGGTAGGCGTTTTCTTTTCCCAAAAGTTCAACTTCCTTGATTATACTAAGACAGCGCTCTCTACGCTGAGATTTAGTAAGCTTTGCTTTAGATAACGCAAGTGGAATTTCAACATTCTCCAGCACCGTCATATCGTTTATCAATTTAAAATCCTGATATACAAACCCGATGTTCTCATTGCGTATTCGTGCATACTCACTTTCCTTGAGCTCATTAATCTGGCGACCATTTAATTTGATAATCCCACTTGTTGGATGCTCAACCAAGCCTGCCAAATGTAAGAGGGTACTTTTTCCAGAACCGGACCTTCCATATATAGAGACAAAATCACGATGATTAAGGGTCAAATTTACATTCTCGAACACAGGGGAATCTATATTCCGGTCAACAAAACTTTTACTGACATTCTGCATTTCAATAAGAGCTTTCATATCAACACCTCAAATCTCATTTATTTTCAACGAATTACTATTTGTCCGAACAACTGGAGCTGTTAGGAAAAATAGGATAAATATAAATAATAGGAGGCCACTAATTAAGGATGAAGTTACTGCTATTGGTATAATGGAGTAGCTCAATAATAGGACTGACAGAGCCACTAAAAATGCAGGTCCTATAAGTATTAGATTAGAGAATAGCACCATAATGGCCAAATCCCACCGGGTGGCACCGTACAGATAAAAAATAGTCAGACTCCTTGACTGGCTCAGGAAACGGACCAGGATAAAAGACATCATAGAAGTCAAAATAAGAATGGAAGATAACGAAACAAACACTAAAATGATACTTGTATAGATGGATTCTATGACAACATTTTGTCTCTCTGTTCCAATTAAACGTGCCACTCTGAAGTGTTGTCCGTCAGCCATTTCGGAAAGCCTTGTTGATAATGAATGAGCACTAATTTCTTCATCACTCACATCGAATAAATATACGGACAATTGAGTCGACTCTACTGGTTCCGTACTCTTCAAGAAAACAACATCATTTGCATTTTGCCAACTTGGAGGATTGATAATTTTCACCATCTCCTCGGCAATTCCGGCATTTAGGTGCAGTTCAGTCGAATCTTCATTATCGCTGATGAGATTCCATAATAACTGATTCGTTGTATATGTCATCCTTCCGTTATCCATCTCTGAATAATCTGCATTTAAGAAACCAATCTTCCCTGGAAATTGTTCCTCAAGCCATCTCACCTGCACCATGTTCCAACTTGGAATTTCCTTCTCATTACTAACAGTAGGCTGGATAAGCCAAGTATTTTTACCAACGACATGATCCAGTTGATCCAAATCATTTTGCTGTTCCCTAATCATGCCAATCAGTATCATTAAGAACAGAAATATGAAAACAAATTGAATATTAATCAGCAGGGTCGTTTTTAAACTTCTCCTTGCCATCCGCCAAGCTGTACCAAATAAGTATCTCATCGTCAGGTTCCAGCTCCTTTAAACAAATTGTTCCATATTTTTTTCAAGGTTTGTTCAACGGTAATTACAATGATGCATATGACCGTGAAAATTAGAATGATAAATACGGGTAAATTCAATTTTAGTTGAAATCCTTCGATATCGACATATTTGGATACCAGAAAGGTGAATACAGCAGACAGTAATGAAGCCACTATTACTACAAACCCAGATTCAGCGTATATTGCACGTTTCAATACTTTTCTTGAAGCTCCTAACTTCATCAAAATATCCCACTTATTTTTGTCTTTGCTTATTTTGAAGGAAAAAATATAAATAAAGTTCAACACGACATAAAGCATGAGACCTGCTGTGATAACAATAGCCAAAATTAGTAAGCTATAGAATTGTCCAAGTCTCTCTGCCTCTGGCGACTGTTTAGAAATACTAGGCTTATACGAAGTAAGAGTGGGTAGAACTTTTGCTTGAACTGTCTCTACACTCGTTTGACCAAAAATAAAAACACCCATAACCACATTCGTTTTATTACCATATAATTCAAAAAAGTTTTCAATAGAAATATATACGTTCTCCACCAAACTGGATTGATCAATAGCAGTAATCATCAATTGCTTATCAGCAATTTGAATCGTTTGTCCGATAATGTCCTCTGCCTGTAATCCTAAAAACATCTTGTCAGCAGCATTGCGAGAGATCACCACTTCATCTTGTCCTATTTGATCCACGGGAAGTTCTTTTTGTAACTTAAAATCCTTGTTAACGCCAAAAACGTGATACAGTCCGGATGCCCCATTGGTCTGTACATAATCTTCATTCGATAGGAGATAGGTCCATTGAAGGGAAGGAACTTCGTTCCATTTTTTCTCCAAGTCAGGAAGAGACTTTACAGAAACCGGTGTTCTGAGATCCACGACAATCCGATTTTTGGATTGCTCTACTCCTGCTGATATATTTTGATAACCCGTATTTAGAAAAGAGAAAATCACAGTAACTAGTGCCAAAGATATAGCCAGATTAAGAATAAGTATCCCCGTTAACATTGTGTTTTTCTGAATTGATTTTTTTACAATATTAAAATAGAAATAAATGGTTAACCACTCCTTTTCATATCCGTAATTGCCACATGGATAGGATAATCGTAACTGGCATGGCCGTTAATATATAGCCGAACCTGGTAATTCCCTCCTCTGACAACCAATCCTTTCATAATAAAATTGATGTCTGCCCCTGGAACCCTTTCGGCTGATCTGTGATTATAGACTACCTTTTTTTCAGTAAGTCCCCTTATATGCCCTTTATCATCGAGAAACTGTAATTCAAGCTCGTACGGTTGATTAACTTCAGATTTGGACAATCTCGCAAGTATATGTAACTCCAAAATAGCCGGAAACGTTGGAACTTCTGTTTCATTGATTAACTTGCCTAAGTGATGGCATCGCTCTGTTGGATTAAACCGGATGGTGTCACATACGATTAGAGATGTAATCACAGTACTCCACCCTCCAGTCTGGCTCTTTCTAAATAAAAGTGTACATCCTTGGCTTCATCTGCAATGCCCGAAGAAATCCGAATTCCATCTGCACTATAAATTTGCACAGTAGGTGTTTCATAAACTGCAAACTGGGTACCCATCTCTTGAGATTCTACTTGAACTACTGGCATTTTCCAATTAAAGTATTCCACCATTTCCTTATTCGTTTCATAGTCGCCGTCAACAAGTAATACAAAACGGGTATCCATGGATTGCTTGGTTACAATATCTCCAATATGCGGTAACAGATCAACGCAACGAAGACAATAAAGCGATAGGAAGATTAGACACAGCCTAGACCCTTGTGGTTCAAAGCTAACATGATCCCCATTCCAGTTCAAGTACTCCTTTGTTACCGGAATATTATCCATATACATACTTCCTTTCCATACTAAATATTTCATTTCTTTTATTAATGATGTTTCTGTATTCACTATTTTCACGTTTGTAAAGTTCTTGTGCATTACCCACTTCCGCAATTTCACCATCTTTAAATACAACAATTGTATCGGCCAGTTCAGCAATGTTTATATCATGAGTAACGACAATAACCGTTTTTTCCTTCTCTGTCAGAATGGAAGAAAAAAATTCAATCTCACTCTTGGGATCAAGTGCAGAGGTCGGCTCATCAAAAACAAGTAGCTCTGCATCCCGAATATATACCCTTGAAAGAGCAAGCTTCTGCCACTCTCCACCTGATAAAAAAACAGATTGTTCTGTCAAATATCCAAGATTGGTGTCCATATGATTACTGAATCTATCCAATTTTGGGAATCTCGATTCCCCTAATGCTTTAATGATCTGAGCATCCGTTATTTCACTTCTGTTAGAATTGGAAACGATCACATTCTCACGAATAGTCATCATATATTTCACGAAATCCTGAAACACAACAACCATAGCCTGATGAAGTGAGGACGTGCGAATCTGTTCCAAAGGTATATTATCAAAAGCGATCGTCTTCTCCGGAGAATCATACAGTTTCAACAAAAGTTTCAAAAATGTCGTTTTTCCCGAACCGTTTTCCCCGAAGATAACAACTTTATCCCCCTTGTTAATAGACAAATTGATATTTCGGAGCGCATAACGTTCCGAATTTGTATAACGAAAACTCAAATTATTAATGGTTAATTGATTCTCAAATACAAATTCCACTTTCTCATTCTCTCCTAGATCAGCTTCCTGTCTATCTGGATTATCATCTACGAATGAAAAGTAACTTTTAACATAGTTCTTGTCTTCTTTGATCATAAAAATATTTCTTAATAATGTGGAAATACTGTTGTCTGCAAGATTAAGTGAGAGAGTCAATCCAAAATACTCTCCAATAGATAGTTGGCCTTTTGACATATAATTGATAATAAGTATGGTAACTAAAGCCAAACCAAGATTGGAAAGTGAAAAGTTAAATAAATTAAAATTAATACTGTATTTTTTTAAAGAATTTCTGATTTTCTGGATTTCTTCCGAACTATCTTTCCATTTTTTAACAAGTATATCCGAAGAACCATATACCTTCAATTCCTTTTGAGTCTGGGTATCTATTAATACATTATAAAAATACTGAGGCACTCTTAATTTCGATTGAATAATCCGGTTAGTACTAATTCTCTTCTGAGTAAAATAAAAGATTAAAAACGTTTTGCTGCACGTAATAATAACAACAAAAAGGACTAGCCACAGGGAGGATACACCCAAATACCAGAACGCGATCATAGCGGTTATACCGTTTTGAAGTACCCCAAAGGAATTGGAAAACAGCGGGAAGATTTTTCCCATCCCCATGGTGGCCATGTTAATTGAGCTCTTGAATTCAGACTTTTCTTGATCTATAAGATTGCATGATCGCATCTTGTCCAAGATCTTCATCTCATGTTTGATCATAATTTCATTCATCGCTTCTTCATCCATTAGTGACGTCGCTTCGCTTAAAAACTGTTTAAGAAAATTAAAAACCGTAATTAAAATAATTATAAAAATGGCCTGACTAAAAACAGATTCGTTTAAGAAATCCAGAAGTTTCCCTGATAAATACACATTAAAGTTGGCCTGTAATGAAAGAAAAATCATCATCACCAAGTGTATGACTATAATTTTCCAATTGTGTTTTCTTACTATATCAGCAACTTTTAACAACTCTAAGTTACTGTTCAGCATTCTCCTCATTTCTCCTCCACCTCAAAAAAAGGTGATAATACATCGTAAATGGCAGATATTGTGGATGAAGGACCTGCACTTATAATTTGATTTACTCTATTAATTCCAACAACAAAGGGAACACCAGGTATGCCTATAGAGTCAATAAAATCGAAAATATTTCTTTTTAAAATATGAATGTTTTCCTGCTCTTTTATATACGTTGATTCCAAATTATCCGTAACCAGCGTAAATTTGAATTGGTCTTGTTGATCTTGAATAAATTCTTCGATTGCACCCATATTGCACGATGAACAAGTTGAACTCACAACAAACAGCACATTAGGTAAAGATGTCATCTCCCTTGAAGTCTCGGTTAACATGAAGTTATCGTCTATGTATGACCCAATGCTTAATGAAGTTCGATGATTATGTTTGAAAAACTTGCGGTGCTCCATGTTCATTTTCTCTTCTCTCCTTTATGCTGAGATACAATAGAAAAGGGACGGAAAGAACCCGTCCCATTCACATTTGAACTGCCGCCTAGCAACATCCTAAGTCATCAGTACGAGTATAATATTGCGATGTGTTTCCTGAACTGTCTCTGCAGACATCGTACACATGCTGAACTCGGGAAGATTTATTATCCCAAGGTACCCAAGTACAATAACCATTTGGCGTACAGAAATCAGTTCCGTAAGCTACACCAACAGAACTTGTTCCACCTGGACATGCCATGTTGACTCACCACCTTTTCGTTTGATTAACTACAACCGTAGAGTAACATATTATCGTTTATTTGAATTTAAATTCATGTTGAATGGAGGAAAAATGGCGTCAAACGGAAAATTTTGTGATATTAGTGAGTTTATTGTTTAATTATTGATGTTAATGGTACTATATAGGGAAAGTAGATTGGCTTATTATAATTCAAAAGAAAGGGATTGAGTTAAATTGTTCCAGATAGGTATTTATGAGGAAAATAAAACAGATCTAAAAAAACTACATGAATTTTTTATAAGATTAGAGAATAAGGGGCCTTACAGCTTTAAATTAATTAATTTTTCCTCAGAGGATGATCTGATTACTCATTATAAGAATCCTGACAAAATTAAACCACAAGTCATTATAATGAACATCAAGCTATCTGCCTGTAATGGAATTGATATCGCTTCCAAGATTCGCAAATGCTATGATCAAGAAGTTCTGATTGTTTTCCATACTAATTATATTGAATACATAATGCGAAGCTTTGATGTACAAGCGTTTCAATACTGGCTAAAACCAATAAACTACTCCTTTTTCGAACAAAAAATGCTTCTCATTTGCAAGCATATAAGCTCCTTGAAGTCTATTTTCTTTCCAGTAAAAGTTGATGGCGATTATCTTTTTGTTAGGTGCGCAGATATCATTTATATCAGAACAATTAAATGCCAAAATTCCTCAAACAATATTGAAATCACAACGAAGTCAGGCACTATTTTATTCACAGGTACATTACTGAAGTGTATAGCCGAACTTCAACACCCCTTTTATCTCATTCATCGTTCATTTATTATTAATATAAATCATGCACTAAAAATTAGATCCAACTATGTAGTAATGAACAATGGCGAAGAGATTCCTATAGGAAAGTCAAAATCCAAGACAGTAAAGCTTGCATTGTCTTACTCCTAACCTCTGCAATAGTAGATTTACCTTAAATTTAACTGACTTAAATCTTGCAATACAATAAAAGGGCGTCCCCTTCACAGCTAGTGCTGCGCAGGGGACGCCCTTTTACAATATATAATCTATACTTATGCCTTCGGCAGTTGGAATGAGCTTTTCAGGGATACGACCCGGTTAAATACCGGACGTCCTGGCTCGGAATGTTTTGGATCTACACTGAAGTAACCGTGACGGAAGAATTGGAATTTATCCTGAGCATTCGCTTCCTTCATCTCTTGCTCCACATACCCGTGGACAATCTCAAGGGAGTTCGGGTTCAGTTGATCCAGGAACGTTTTCTCCGGTTGCTCTTCCACAACCTCAGTTTCAGCTCCAGCTACTGCCACTTCCACCTCTGCTTCCGGTGCTTCATCCAGGATCAAAGGCTCATACAGACGGAATTCAGCAGGTACCGCTTGAGTCGCTTCTACCCAGTGGATTGTTCCTTTGACTTTACGGCCAGTGAATCCACTGCCGCTCTTCGTCTCTACATCATAGGTACAATGAATCTCAGTTACATTGCCTTCTGCGTCCTTAATCACATCGTTACATTTGATGAAGTATGCATGTTTCAGACGAACTTCGTTGCCAGGGAACAAACGGAAATATTTGTTCGGCGGATTTTCCATGAAATCGTCTTGTTCAATATATATCTCACGGGAAAACGGAATTTGGCGATTACCCATCTCTGGGTTCTCCACATTGTTCTCTGCTTCAAGCCATTCCACTTGTCCTTCAGGATAGTTGGTAATAACCACTTTGAGTGGGTGCAGGACAGCCATCGTGCGCGGAGCTTTCAGTTTCAAGTCTTCACGTACAAAGTGCTCCAGCGTTTGCAGGTCGATAACCCCTTGACTCTTGGAAATGCCTGTTTCGAATACAAAATCACGAATGGCTTCCGGTGTATATCCCCGGCGACGCAGACCCGAAATCGTTGGCATACGTGGATCATCCCATCCATCCACATGGCCTTCGTCCACGAGCAGTTTCAACTTCCGCTTGCTTGTCACCATCTGGGACAAGTTCAGGCGACCAAATTCGTATTGACGTGGTTGGCTCTCCATCTCACATTCGGCAATAACCCAATCGTAGAACGGGCGTTGATCCTCGAATTCCAGGGAACAGAGGGAATGCGTTACACCTTCAATTGCATCTTCGAGCGGGTGAGCAAAGGCGTACATCGGATAGATACACCATTTGTCGCCCGTGTTATGATGGTGTGCATGTGAAATCCGGTAAATCACCGGATCGCGCAGATTGATATTCGGTGCAGACATATCGATCTTGGCACGCAGCACTTTCTCTCCGTTCTTGAATTCACCTGCACGCATACGTGTGAACAGGTCGAGATTCTCTTCCACCGAACGATCACGGTACGGGCTGTTCTTGCCCGGCTCCGTCAGCGTTCCGCGCATTGCACGGATTTCGTCGGCGCTTTGGTCGTCGATGTAGGCTTTACCCTTTTTAATCAACAAGACAGCACGGTTGTACATCTCGTCAAAATAATCCGAGGCAAAACGTTTCTCGTTCCACTCGTATCCGAGCCATTTCACGTCTTCCTGAATCGATTGAACGTACTCTACATCTTCCTTGACCGGGTTCGTGTCATCAAAGCGCAGATTCGTTTTGCCGCCAAATTCGCCGCCCAGCGTAAAGTTAATCCAGATCGCCTTGGCATGGCCGATATGCAGATAACCGTTCGGTTCCGGAGGAAAACGGGTAATAACTTCCTGGACTTTCCCAGACCGGAGATCTTCGGTAATAATATTTTTGATAAAGTTAGGTGGGGTTGTACGATTGTCCACAGGTATCAAACCTTTCATGAATGGATTGGAGCCTTCGGGAATTGCAGCAATTCCGGCTATAATTCCTTAATAACGAAGTCATTTCCTGAAAAAATCTATTTTCTTGGAAAGTTTCGTACGCGTTTCATTTAAATATACCTTTAACGGGGGAGGAGTTCAATAAAGAACGGCACCAAAGTCAGGATCAGCCGTGCATAAATAGGCCCAAAACCATTTTGACGGGTTCGCTCGAATCATGTAGCATGATAGTAAAAACAAATTAAAGGGAGGGTTTCCCATTCCATCGAACTCGCTTAAACTGACCAAAGAACAGCAGGATGAAGCCATTCGCACCATACAGTCGTATTTCGAAGAGGAACGTGGCGAAGAACTCGGCGATCTGGCCGCTTGGGGTGTCCTCGACCTGTTCATGACACAGCTCGCTCCCTACATATATAATCAGGCACTCCGTGACGCACGCACAACAGTCAATCAACGCATGGCCTCAATGGAAGAAGACCTGTTTGCACTGGAGCAAAAGTTACCCAAGACTTCCCGTTAATCCACCAAAACTAAACCCATACTATACAAAGAAAGAAGGTTGCATTCATGTTTACCTATTCATTGGATGAATATACCGAACTCCGGCCACTGGCCATGGAACATACCAAACCGCTGTTCGAACTGACGGATCGTTCGCGGGATCAACTGCGACATTGGTTGCCGTGGGTGGATCATGTCACAGAAGTGGAGCACACCTCAAACTTCATTACTAACGCGTTAAAACAAGGTGCCGAGAATGGCGGATTCACCGCCGGAGTATGGTCAAAAGGGGATCTCGCTGGCGTCATCGGATTCCACGAGATTAACTGGACCAACCGCTCCGTAAGCATCGGATACTGGCTTGGCAAAGGTTTTGAGGGTCAAGGCTTGATGACAAGCGCTTGTCGCGTTCTGGTAGACTATGCACTGGTGACCCTGGATCTGAATCGCGTCGAGATTCGCTCGGCAACAAACAACAAACGGAGTCGCGCCATCCCTGAAAGACTCGGGTTTGTTCTCGAAGGTGTCATTCGCCAGGCAGAAAAGCTGCCTAAAGGTTACGTGAACCATGCAGTATACGGCATGCTTCAGCATGAATGGGAACTTTTGCGCTAATTCGCTTACATAATTGAGTTACATCTAACTGAAACCGTCCATATGCCCCTTTCCTGTGAGAATTTCAAACATAGGTGAGGGGCATTGTTGGTAAGAGCACCATTTTTTACTGCCAATTAAGGTTCCACTCAGCCTACCTTCATTCTTGCTCTCTAATATAACGTTGTGGGTGTACACCCATACCAACCTACAGAAGAAAGAAGGATGATCCAGGATGAAGAAAACCAAAACATCAAGAACAGTAGTGGTTACCAGCGCAATGGCTTTGACGATTGCACTCGGCGGAGGTATATTTGCACATTCAGTGGCTAATGCAGATCCGGCAGCTACTCCTTCAGGCCAGACCAAATCGGACAGCTCTTCTACATTAAATTCACATAAAATAAAACCAGAAGACGGAGTTAGAGGTTGGGGACCCGGGCTGCAGCGCCATTCGGACGAACTGACCTCCGTACTTGGCGTGTCTGCCGATGAGCTGAAAGAAGCGCGCAAAGCAGGCAGCACCATTGCCGAGATTGCAGCTACCCAAAATGTGGACGTGCAGACCGTCATTGATAAACTGGTCACAGCGGAGAAAACAGAACTACAACAGCAGTTGACCGATGGCAAAATCACGCAAACCCAGTACGATGAGCTTACAGCTACACTTACACAACGTGTGACTGACCTGGTAAACGGTAATATGAAGGAAGTTGGGGCAGGTGGACGTGGTCCGGGTGGATTCGGTGGACCAGGAGCAGAACGGTATGCCAAGGAACTGGCTGCCATCCTCGGGGTTACAACAGATGAACTAAAGGAAGCGCGTGAAGCAGGCAGTACAATTGCCGAGATTGCAGCCACCAAGAACGTGGAAGTGCAGACAGTTATTGATACAATCGTTACTGCCCAGAAAACAGAACTACAACAGGAGTTGACCGATGGCAAAATCACACAAAGCCAATTCGATGAGCGTGAGGCAGACATCACTCAACGAGTTACCGACCTCGTCAATGGTAAACTGCCAGAAGGTCCAGAAGGTCACGTCCATGGTCATGGAGCAAAACGTGACGGCGAGGCTAAGCCAATGCCGAAACCGGATTCCAGCAAAGTCGACACGTCAACTAATGACAGCGGCAAAGACTTATCTTAACAAAGCAATAGGCCCAAAACGTTGGGCAAGCTCGGTTTATCTATACACCCGGTATAATTGTTGTTAACGTTGTTAGGGAGCTCGTTTTTCCACACAATGCATGAATCAAAATTAAGCCCCTCCTTCTCCACAACAAGTGGACATTAAGGAGGGGCTTAATTTTAATAATATCGTAATCCGTTTCCTTATAACTTTGAATCTGTTGATCAAACTCCTCCCTTATAGGGCTCGGACCATGCCACCATCCACGATCAATGAAGTTCCGGTAATGTACGTATTGGCCCCGGATAACAGGAACACCACCGCTTTGGCAAACTCCTCTGGTTGACCATAACGGCCGAGTGGAATCTCCTTGCGGAACTGTTCAGAGACTTCGTCCTCACTGACTCCGTTCTGCTCTGCCCGTGCGGCATCCAGCTCACGGATGCGGTCTGTTGCAATACGACCCGGAGCCACCGTGTTGATCAAAATTCCGTATGGAGCCAGCTCCTGGGATAACGTCTTCGCCAATCCAAACACGCCGGTACGGAACGTGTTGGACAGCACCAGACCCGGAATCGGCTGTTTCACCGAAGTTGAAGCGATATTCACAATGTGTCCTCCGCTTTCTTTCATATAGGGAAGAGCGCCGCGAATCAGCCTTACATAACTGAGTACATTTAATTCAAATGCACGCTCCCAATCTTCATCCGTCAGTGACTCAAATGAACCCGATGGCGGGCCACCCGAATTGTTCACCAGAATATCAATCTGCCCAAACAGCTCCGCTGTCTTGTGAATCAGAGCCTCAATATCTTCCTTGCGTGTCACATCGGTTGCACAATATTCCACACGTCCACCACCACCAAGCGCCAGAAGCTCCTGCTTCACTGCTGCGAGCTTTTCTTCACTCCGGCTGGCAAGCATGACGTCAGCACCTTCTGCTGCCAATTGAGCGGCTACCGCTTTGCCCAGCCCGCGACTGGAAGCCAGCACCAGTGCTTTTTTACCCTGAAGCCCCATATCCATCGTTGTTCCTCCTCAACTAGTTTCTATTTGGTCTAGATAAAATAACCCATAAGAATATCGTCCACATACTTGCCTCCGATATAAAACTCGGACACCAGCCTGCCTTCCGTCACAAATCCACACTGTGTATAAAACGTGATGGCTCCCGGATTGCTGGAGAGAACGCGCAGCCTGAGCTTGCGAACGCCTTGTTCAAGCGCATGCTGCTTGATAGCATCCATCAAAGCTGTGGCAATGCCACAACGCCGATCATGAGGATGAACTGCAATATGGATCTCGTAGACATGACGGTTAACAGGCATACCTGTGGCTGGCTGGAAGCCCACATAACCACATACCCGCTCTCCCTGCACCGCAATCAATTGACTGCCTGGCGGACAATGCTGCAGGTATTGCTGTCTGGAGCGCCAATGCATCGGTGCAGGAGAGGTGTATTGGTCCCATACCAGGGTGTCCAACTCCATTAGCTGTGTTGCATCCTTAATTTCGGATGGACGAATCGTAAATGTATGGCTGGTAAGCATAATGATTCAACCTTTCGTGCTATAGTCGACAACGCTGTGCGCTACAACGTCGGGAAAGTTAAGAGAGTTAAGAACGTTGAGAAACTTAGGAATAGGAAGACATTGTTCTTTACTTCACTATTTAAGTTTTTTTGTTCTATATATTGTAGCATAGCCTCAGCTTTGACTAAAATTCCACTCAGTATTGAACCTTTTCGATAAATGAAATAAACACTTAACCTTGCCGTAACGTCATGGTTTATACTGATTCGATAAGGAGGGGATGCATGATGAATATCAAAGAGGCAGCAAGCAGGCTTGGTATATCGGCAAGAGCCATTCGTTTTTATGAAGAAAAAGGATTAATTCTCCCCGCCAAACAGTCCAGTAACGGGTATCGTACCTATACCGAGAATGATATCTGGCGGCTTCAGACCATTGCTGCGCTGCGTGAGATTGGCATGTCCCTACAGGATATAACACACGCGCTCGGAGAGATTGATCAAGGGAATCAGCAGCGGCTGGAAGAATATCTGGAGCTGCAACAGGCCGTCATGTATGCCCAGTGGATTGAGTTGAAACGTATGATGGATACAACCCAGCGCATGATTGACCTGAATCGTCAGGACGGTCCGCTGGATGTCAGCCATCTACACGATCTCGCGGACAGTGCGCGTCGCCTGCGCGAAGCCCGGCAGAACTGGCATGATCGGTGGAATTATGACACGCAGGCAGCCATCCATGATCAACGAGTGCAGGCAGAAGGCAGAGTCAGTACTGAACACCCCAGCATAGAGGGCAGGCATCATTCAGCCACCCCCTCGCCTTTAAGCGATGAGAATGAAGTTTCACATCCACACCAGGATGCAGATCATTCCGCGCCAGGCGATTCCAATGATACGGTACAGTCTTCCTTTTATCTGTATCACAACTATGAGGAAGCGCTCGAACAGACGGCTCAATGGATCTCTCCCGCCCTTGGTGAGAAAGGACTCGATATTGGTACAGGCACAGGTAATCTGGCTGGGAAACTGCTACAGCACGGCGCAGACATGACTGCAATCGACCAATCCCGGGAGATGCTGCGCAGATGTCGTATCAAATATCCCGAGATGCATGTGAAACTTGGGAATTTTCTGGCGCTGCCTTTTGCCGATTATTCCTTCGACTTTGTTGTGTCCAGCTTTGCTTTCCATCATCTGAGTCCAGATCAGCAAACATTGGCATTACAGGAGATGAAGCGGGTATTAACCTCGCGCGGACGTATCGGCCTAACCGATCTGATGTTTGTTGATGCGATTCACCGTGATTCCTATATTCGACAGGCAGAAACCACAGGACACGAGGAACAGCTGCGCGCCTTGCGCGAACGTCACTTCCCTCTACTCAGTGAGCTATGCGGCTGGCTGGAGCAACAGGGCTACGTAACAAAACATGTGCGGCATAATGAGCTGTTACATACGTTGCTGGCAGTTCCACTGCGGTAAGCAATCGTAAGAGCGTATGGCAAAAAGGCCATCCCGCCTTGAATAAAGGAGGATGACCTTGGTGTACATCATGGTATGAGATTACATGTAAATATCAACAACCGTACGCTCAGTTGCACTGCGTGCTTGTCTGAACTCATCAAGCGAGATGCTTACTCCGCCCTGACGGTAACGGTTCGCTGTACGCTCCGTGCGAATGTCTTTGCCGTTCACCGCTACACGGCTCACAGCACCTTCGTTCAAGTGATAGATAAACGTCACCGGCTCACCTGCATACTCGAATTCGAATTGCATGCCGTTCAGCTCAGCTGGCAATACCGGGTCAATGACCAGATCGCCGCCCTCTTGACGAATGCCAAGTGCATTGGAGATCAGCTGGTTCATATAGATTCCAGGGCCGCTGGAGTAGATTCTCCATCCGCCTTTCACTTGTACAGTCCCTTTACGAAGCTGGTCAAAATGCTCCTGTGCCTCGTAACGTGTATTAAACTTACCGTCCGAACTACTGAAGTATGAGTTCGCTTGGCGAATCTCCGCGTTAGGTACAACCTCGCCGATACCAACCGGGTTGATCATCGCGAGACCATTCCACACCTGATCTGTCTTACCCAGCTTCGCCATCGCTTCCACGTAACGGATATGTGCGTGCACATATTGCAAACCAATCTCACGTCCGAAGTTGGATGCTTGCTCTGCACGTTTGAAGTGTGTGCTTACTCCGCCAGCATATTGAGCCGGACGATTCATCAGACGCACGCCATCCGGGCACAGGAACTGTTCACGAATCAATGCGTAATGAGACTCTGCTTGCTCCGCATTCAGCAACTCACCAATCATGCTGCGCGTCATTGGCAACAGGCGATATTGAATGCCTGTCTCTGTATCCGTTGGATGAAGCATCAGCTTCGCTTGGTCCGCTTCTTCCATGTATACAAAGCCTGGAATCACATCTGTGCCCAGCATGTAACGGTTAAAGTCCTCACGAATGCCTTGAGCCAGCACATCAAGCTCCTGTGCAAAGTCTGCATCCTTAAATTTCAGCGCTTGTGAGAGCACATTCACGGACTGATACGTCAATGCCACCGTCCAACTGCTCACCATGTATTGCTTCAGCTGTGCATTGGCTGGTTGGAGCGTATCATCCCAGTCGCCATCGCCGTAGGAAGACAGGAACGTATCATGCAGGAAGTGCGAACGGATATATTCGATTTCTTTTTTCGCGTGATCCAGTACCGTTGCCGTTTCTTCGGTGAACCCGAAGCTATGTTTAACCGTATAAGGTACTTTCTCATCCAGGATTGCATAGTCGCGAGTCGCTGTCAGGTAATCCGCCAGAACTTTCAGCGGCCATACGATGATGTCGCCATGGCTCTCTTCCTGTTGGATCGCAAAGTATTTATCAAACATGAACCATTGCGGCCAGTTGCCATCATCTTCATATTGGTGGGTATAAACCATTTTGATGATATCGCGAACTTGCTCATATTTTTGCGTTGCCATAAAGTACTCCACCGGACCTTGGCACACATCCCGTGTACCCCAAGCCGCGCCGCCATACTGCTCCAAACCGTGAGGCACGGAGTAGTGAACCAGCATATTGTGGGTGTACCACCAAGCCAGCGCATTTACTTTGAACAGATCCTCAGCACTTTGACCTTCTCCACGGGACAAACGGAACCCGTTCATCACACCTGCGAAGAACTCGCGGTATGCCTGCACTTCCTCTTCAAACGTTAGGCTTGAACCTGCTACCACTGCGCTGTCCGCTTGGCCTTCCAATACCCCTTGTACCTTCAGCGTCCATTCAGCACTTGCTTCCAGACTAAGGGTAACCAGTGATGCGGAACCACTGCGGATACCACTTGCCAACAACGTTTCGTCACCTACATTTACAGCTGCGCCATCCACCGTCATGCGGTATTGCAGATCTGGGTACGTTCCTGCACTAATCGCTTGTGGATCAGCCTTGAAGATCAAAGTATCGCCATCCTGCGTCATATGCAGAGGATATTCGTATTCATTCACATTCATCGTAATCTGGTTTGTTACCAGGTAACGGTATGCCGTGCCACTTGTGGAGCGTACGTTCATGCTCACTTCAGTGGTGTGTGCCCCTGTATAGTTCGTCACGATGATCGTATCGGATGCCGTTTTGTAGATCCAACGTACATAGTTGAAGCCAATCTCGAACAGGGAAGGCATCGTCAGCAGACGATATTGTCCGTCCATTTCCACATAGATGCGTTGTCCCGCCGTTTTCGGCACGTTTAATGCATTCCGAGCATTACTGATCATTTTATTAAAATTGGTGTTACCAATAACGAGTTGTGAGTTGAAAATACCGTACATATACGATGTCGTCGTAATAACCTGTGCTCCAAGTTGCACGTTGCCACCACTCATCAGAATGTGACCGTGCGGACGCTCTACAAGCAATTCTTTTGCTTTCAGAACGATATGTTCATAGCTGCCTGTGAAGAAGGATAACAGTTCCTCACCGCTGTGCTCTTCCTGATGACGATCAGGGAACAGATCATGAATCTCATCTTGTGTCAGATCAAGCGTAACCAGTGGTTCACCCAGGAAGGAGGACAGTTTCACCTGTTCCAACGTATCACCATTTTCCACAGTCAGAGCCTGTACTTCATTCCATGCTGCTGTAACTTCATCTCCGAATTCCAGTGCAGAGATTCCTTCCGCATGATTAGGCTTCGCTAGTCCATAAAAGACCACCTGTGCTTCTCCGTTCAGATTCAGCAGTTCAGATTGCAGCGCCGTGTAGGCAAATTCATACTGATACGTCTCATTTGCCAGCGTTGGGCGCTTCAAGCTCTCTGGTTGATTCGTTTCCTTGTACGACAGACCGAAGAATTGGAATCCATCTGTGGAGTAACCGACTGCTTTCGTCAGGGAACCTTGTTGCATATAAGGAAATGCACCGCCCTGAGGCTGGTTTTGACGGGAACAAACGACATAACCTTTCGCTTCATCTTCAAACACCGTATGGTCAATGTATTGTGACAGATAAGCTTCATTACTGCGTACCGCACCTGGATCAGCAAGCCCTACATCCTGTCCGTATACCACGTCTACGTTATCTTGTTGTCCTGTGAGCTTCACATCCCAGAACCAGACACCTTGCGGTGTAGCCGTAAATACAACCTGGTAGCCAATGCCTTGTTCTTTGCCTTCCAGCTGGACTGTACCCTTCCAGATCAACTGGTTGCTGGACTGTGCTTTGCTTGTAATCACCTTGCTGTTCGAACGTACACCGAGCAACGGGAACGAGCTGATATTCTCTCCCTCGTGTACACGCAGGTACAGGTTATTCAGAGATCCATCAATCTGGTTGCTGAGCAACTGGTTCAACATCGTTGTGCCGGATGTGGCCTGATACAGGTCTCCACTGTTCAAAAAGGTAAAAGATAACTCCCCGGCGCTCAACCGGATCGGTGCATTAATCATCGTTGTCATAAGGTTCACTCCTTGAATTAGTATAAAATCGAAACGTTTCGATTAATCTGAAAAAGAATAGGGGCCTCTTCAAACCGGCTTTTAACAGCCCGTCCGGACGATAACCCCATCATTGAACTTTCACTTCAGCATGCAGGCATTTCTTGGTTGGTCAGACTCAGCCTAAACCGAACGTACAGAGCTACGCTCGATCATATTAATCGTTAACGTATATGAAGGGTCAACCGCTTCGCCATTGAGCATCTGGAATAACAGATGTCCGGCGAGCGACCCGGCTTCATGCTTCGGCTGGCGTATCGTTGTCAGCGGTGGATGCACATATTCGGACAACTGAATATCATCAAAACCGATCACGGAAATATCATTTGGCACCGATACACCACGCTCTTCCAATGCTTTCAGGCCACCAATCGCCATCTCATCGTTACCGTAAAATACAGCTGAGGGAAGATCACCTTGCATGATCATCATCTTGGTTGCACTGTATCCGCCCTCTCGCACAAAGTTACCGTTCAGACGCCATTTGGACTTTTCTTCAAGTCCCGCTTCCCGCATCGCCCGCAGATACCCTTGGTAACGCAGCGCATTGTCGTACGAGTTGGATGGACCGCTAATATATGCAATCTTCTGATGTCCTGCCTGAATCAGGTGGCGGGTAGCGAGGTAACCGCCCTGCTCTCCATCCACCAGCACGTTGACCAAATGGTCACTCGACAGCTGACGATCCATCACAATGATCGGAAAACGATGACCGGCAGATTCCACCAGAATATCATCATGAATGTTATGCGCCAGGATGATGGCTCCATCTACTCTTTTTTCACGCAAAAATCGCACTGCCGTTGAATCCCGTCCACCCATGGAGCTGCAAGCAATCAGGTCATACCCGTTCGCGAGGGCTACATCCTGTACACTACGGATCAACTCCGAGTAATACGGGCCCGACAGATCTGTAAGGATCAAAGCGATGGTGTTCGTCCGGCTCCGTTTCAGGTCCATGGCAAAGCCGTTCTTGCGGTAATTCAGTTCTCGTGCTGCCTCAAGCACTTTAGCCTTGGTCTTGGCACTAACCTTGCTATCCCCGCTCAGCGCATAGGAAGCAGTCGAGAGTGCTACACCTGCCAGCTTTGCCACATCCTTAATCGTTGCCATTCCACGTTCGCTCCTTCTAAACTATATATAAGTTCAACTAAAGAATATTTACACTTACCACTCCGATGACAGAATAACCTTCCGATCGCTGTTATCCCCAGATTTTTTTTAATTCCCTTCTTCAAAGGGAAAATCCGGGGATAGCGCATGCTTCCGATGTAGCTTTCTTGCAGAAAGCTTTTAGGCGAACACTTCGCTTCTTCACGTTATTTCTGTCCTCTCCGTTCTCGCGTAAAAAGTTTAGTTGAACCTATAAAGAACAAATTCAAGGTTACCCACATTTTATACGATACATGGTTAGAACAACCACTAAATCCTGTATTATCGTTTATTAATCTTTGTACATATCCTAGCGATGGATGTCAATCGAAACGTTTCGAGGTATTCTCAAAAAAAATCCTCGTTCCCATCCTTATGGGGCCACGGTTGAATGCGTCCCGTTCCAATCCATACCATAAGTGATGGTCATGACACGTCTTTCAATCTGGCGCTCTATAAACAGTTCGTGCCTAATACAGTGAAACTGGCAGTAAACGCTAGATTGAAACGTTTCGACATTTTCATTATAGTCGGTGTTGATAGCGATTTCAACCACTTTATCTATTTTTCATAGAAAAAGTTGATTTGTTCAATCTGTCCATCCACGTCACTTCAATTATAGTATATACTGCATAATAGTCGAGATCCGAGAATTACGCCAGTATACAAAGGGCATGAGACGAATAATGCCCCTGCTGACTTATGTAAGGAGACAGTTATCCAATGAATATATCCAAGACCATTTATCATAAAAAGTCGCTGTCCCGCCCCGTTTCCTTGCAGAAAATTCAGTCCATCCCCGATGCCCTGTTCAAGCTGCGCCATCTGGTGCAACTTCACGACCGTGAGGCGTTCTCCCGTACAGATGAGATGTGGAGTACCCTTCATGTACTATACGTTATTACTGCTGGCCAGGCCAGGCTGATCAGTGCAGAGGGTAAACTGACACTAAATGCAGGCTGTGCAGTCGTTCGACAAGCTGGAAGCCTGCTTCAGCACGAGAACAAGCGCGGCTCCCTGTCCCCAGTACAGGGCATTGCTATTGCTTTTGATTTCACTGAAAATGAACAGCTGTTCTGGCCGTTCGGGATACCAGCTCCCATTGTGAGTCGTACTCTCACCGATAGGGCAGTAGAGCTGGTTCAAGCAAGTTCAAATGGGCATGGTTCCAGTCCATTCAGGCCACATATGCTTTTCTATGAGTTACTGGATATTTTGCGGGATCATGCGGCTCATTCTGCTCATGAAGATCACTCCTGGCTCGATGCCGTGCTCAGACATATCCATCAGATGTATACCCATCCGTTAACCCGCGAACAATTGGCACGGGATGCAAATGTGAGTCCTGAGCATTTTTCACGGGAGTTCAAGAAACATACAGGTCTTACGTTTGTTGAATATGTAACTCGTCTCAGAATCAGAATGGCTCAAGAACATCTTTTGTTCGCGAACCCTACGCTACAGGAGATTGCACAACTGACAGGCTACAGGGACACCTTCTATCTGAGCCGCAAATTCAAACAGATGGTTGGATCAGCACCAACACACTACCGGAAAATGCCCAAGAAGATTGTATCTTTGACTTACAACTATACGGCCTCACTTCTGGCATTGGGCCACACTCCCCACATGGGCGCCGTTGCCAGCTGGATGGAAGAAAAACTGGGGGAACATGGTCATGATGGTCATGAACCATTTGAGCAACATTCCGAATATGAGCTGGTTAAACATACGGATCTGATTGCACACGCTCAGCCCGATGTCATTATCGGGTATGCACCGCATCCCGCTTCCGATGAACTACGTCTGATCGCACCGACCATTCTGATGCCCTTTGAGGAACTCGATTGGCAGGAGCAGCTTCTTCATCTCGGCCGAATTACCGGGCTTGAGTCCAATACACAGGCGTTGTTAAATCGATATCATCAACTTGAGCAAGAGGCCAATCATACATTAGATCAGTGGATGGAAGGGACACGTGGTTCCGCCGTTTGCATGTTTATGATTGGAGAGGACGGCGCTTATATCTATGGTCATGGCTGGGGCAGAGCTTCTTATGTGCTGTATCAATCGCTGGGCTTCACTCCGCCGTCACGCATGGAGCAGGATGGGCAATTACTCACGGGGTACGTTCATGTTCCGTTGTCTGAGATTCACTTGTATGCAGCAGATCACATGTTTGTCGCCTACCCTGAGGAACCTGCCGAACGAGAAATGTTGGATAACCTGCTGAATCAGGAATCTTGGGGCACCCTCTCCACCGTTCGTGAAGGACGCGTATATGAAATTGATGCCGACATGTTCTATGGATTTGATCCTTTGTCCGTTATGAAGCAGTTGCAGCATATCATGCGTCACCTCACATCATAATTGTCCATGCAGTAGTGATCATAGTTGTCCATGTACAAATATCACGTCTTCCTCTATGTTATTAATGAGAATAATAATCATTATTGATTATACATAGGGGGAACAAAAATATGTTTGCTGCAAAAAAACGCTTTTCCGGCTTGCTACTTATGCTCGCCATTATTATGATTCTGGCTGCTTGCAGCAGCGGAACAGGCTCGACTGCCACTGAACAGACATCGGCAACGGGAACCGAAGCGACAACCGGCTCTACCGAGACGAACACAGACACATCGGCCGGTTCGGATAATTCAAATGCTACACGAATCTACAAGTCATTAAGCGGGGATGTTGAGATTCCGGCTGAACCGAAACGGATCGTTACGGATATGTACGTAAGTGATCTGCTTGCACTGGGTGTGAAACCCGTTGGTGCTGTTCAATATTATTTGGAAAACCCGTTCTATGCCGATCAGGTGGCGGGCATAGAGGGTATCGGTGATCGGGCGGCTGTATCCATGGAGAAGGTTATTGCCTTGAACCCGGATCTGATCATTACTTACTCCGACCAGGCCAGCGAAATTGAGAGTTATCAAAAAATAGCTCCTACCGTAGTCATCCCTTATGGTACATTCACCAATGTACATGACGAAATCCGGGGATTCGGAGAGCTGATGAACAAATCCGAAGCAGCCGAAGCTTGGCTGAAAACGTACGATGAGCGAATTGAAGCCGCTCGCGCTAAGGTGAAAACAGTCATTAAACCGGAGGAAACCTTCTCCATCCTTGAAGTATCCGACAAGAGTTATTATGGATATGGAGACAATTTTGGTCGAGGAGGACAAGCGGTCTACAGTGCTTTGCAACTTGCCCCACTCGAAATCACCAAAAAAGAACTGATGGGTGATACCCAATGGAAAGAAATTTCACGTGAAGTTGTTGGTAATTATGCAGGGGATCATATCTTCTTAACCGTTGGAGAGAACAATAAAAATTACCAAGGTGATTCCATCTGGCAATCCCTGCCGGCTGTGAAAAACAATCAGGTGTATGAGTTGCTTGAAGATCGTTACTGGTACTTCGACCCGATTGCAATTCAAGGTCAGGCTGAAGAATTCGCAGATATGATCGTAGAACGTGCCGAGCAAAACCGCAAATAACATAAGCATGAAAACAGGTGTCCGGACAGGCTAATTAGCCTGCTCGGGCATTTATGTCATATCGAGGAGGACTTACATATGCTTCGCCGTTTTATGTCTTATTATCGCCCTTACAAAAGGCTCTTTATATTGGACTTTTCCTGTGCCATCGCCGCCGCGCTGCTGGAGCTGGCCTTTCCACTCGCCGTGAACCGGGTGGTAGATCAACTGCTTCCGGCTGGCAATTGGTCCATGATCTTAGCAGCGTGTGTCGGATTGCTCGGCATCTACCTGCTCAGTTCCTTTTTCCATTATGCAGTCACCTATTGGGGCCACAAGCTCGGCATTAACATCGAATCCGATATGCGGCGTGAACTGTTTCAGCGTGTACAGAAGCAGTCTTTCCGCTTCTTCGATAACAATAAGACCGGACATCTGGTCTCCCGCATGACCAACGATCTGATGGATATTGGTGAGATCGCGCATCACGGACCCGAGGATCTATTCATTGCCCTCATGACACTCGCCGGAGCTTTCGGGATTATGCTGGGGATCAACTGGCAGCTCGCGGTGATGACGTTCATCATCGTGCCGCTGATGATTTACCTGTCACTGTATTTCAGTCGCAAAATGTCCAAGGCGTTTAAGCGCATGTTTGCAGATATCGCCGATTATAATGCACGGGTTGAGAACAATGTGAGTGGCATCCGTGTGGTACAAGCTTTTGCCAATGAAAAGCATGAAGTAGGACGTTTTGTTGAGAACAACGAACGTTTCCGACTCACCAAACTGATCACCTACCGCATCATGGCCTGGAACTCTTCACTCAGCTTCATTCTGATGAAATTTGTATCGCTGTTTGTGCTGGTGTGTGGAACCTGGTTTGTTATTCAAGGAAGTATGACCTATGGGGAATTCATCGCTTTTGTGATGCTGTCCAATGTCTTCCTCGGACCAATTGAGAAGATTAACTCCGTCATCGAGACGTATCCCAAAGGCATCGCCGGATTCAGACGTTATCTGGAGCTTCTTGAAGCTGTACCGGATGTAGAAGATACACCACAGGCGAAACCGATTCCGGATGTCAAAGGAGATATTGCTTTCCATAACGTTACCTTTTCTTATGGAGAACACAAACCTACGCTGTCTCAGGTCAATCTGGATATCCAGGCAGGCCAGACGGTTGCTCTGGTTGGACCTTCGGGCGGAGGTAAAACGACGTTATGCAGCCTGATCCCACGTTTCTACGATGTGGATGCGGGACATATCTACATCGATGGCATCCCGGTGAAGGACATGACGCTGGAATCACTGCGCTCCCATATCGGGATTGTGCAGCAGGATATTTTCCTGTTTGACGGAACGATTCGTGAAAATATTGCATACGGCAAACTGAATGCTTCCGATGAAGAAATCTGGCAAGCCATTCGCCGGGCCCAATTGGAAGAGCTGGTACAATCCCAGCCGGATGGACTCGATACCATGATTGGTGAACGTGGCGTGAAATTATCTGGCGGACAGAAGCAACGTTTGTCCATCGCAAGAATGATCCTGAAAAACCCGCCAATCCTTATTCTGGATGAAGCTACCTCCGCACTCGATACCGAAACGGAAGCAGCCATCCAGCTGGCCTTATCCGAACTCGCTCAAGGACGTACGACATTAGTAATTGCCCATCGACTGGCAACCATAAGACACGCCGATCGTATCGTGGTGGTGGAGAACGGCAGTGTCGCTGAACAAGGAAGCCATGAAGAACTGCTCGCACGTAAAGGCTCGTACAGCCGACTGCATCAAGCCCAGTTTGGGTAAATACAACGACAAAACAACCTTCCCTCAAAACTAGAGGTGAAGGTTGTTTTATTCATTTCAGGTATCCTTTTGATTTCCAGAATCGCTTCGCAAATGATTCAGCAGCGTACGGCGGCTCCCCATTCAGTAAGTCCTCATTTGCTTGAATGAGCACTTGGCGTCCACGTTCGAGCAATTGAACGGCATGTAGTAATTGAGAGCCGCCTATATAATGAAGTTCAAGCAACACCGGTTCTTCTTCCTCATCCGCGTCCTTCTGAGCCGAGTATTCGATCAACACACTTTCCGTGCCGTCCTCATGTTGGTGCAGGGTATAATAGTATTTCTCCACCTGCGTCTCCCCTTGAGTATCCTTATACTCTCTTCCAATACGTAGCATAGCTGGCTGGGGAACACCATCACTCAGCTGACCTGCTTGTCGAAATGCATAATACAAGTCTCCAATCCACAGCCCATGCCGGTCGTCATCATAATAATCGTCATATGGCTCCACGATCGGCAAAGCTAATAAATCACGGATCAGTTGATGCGAAATTAAGGAACGGGCATACTGATAATTCGATACAGACTGCAACAAGGTGCTCCATCCTTGCTCGCTTAACTGCTGAATATCAGCAGGTGAGTTCTCCGAAAATACGTTCCATTCCGAATTCTCATTGTGCAGATAACGATATGCACCTGAGATCATCCAGACAGGTTTACCCGGTTGTAGGATATGTTTATCAGGAGAGTTGAAACCTTGATCTGATGGCTCCATCTTAAGCAACAATGCACAGTTATGGTCATCCTGAAAATAAAGACTGCGGAAATACCCCTCCGTATGCTCATCTCCATAGACCGATACTCGGCAAAATTGCTCGTTCAACCAAAATTCATAGCTGTTGAGTAACTCATCCTCCTCTCTTACAGGCAACAAAGATGGATGAGTAAGACGCTCTATATTCTCAGCGGTAATACGATGATCTTCGAACCAATCCGGCACATCTGGATCTGATTCATCAGCATGAATGTACTTTCGGTTGATTACAGGTCGTCCTTGCTGCAGCCTCTTTAACATTTCTTCTCGCCAAGGAAACGGCTCTGTATCTTCATCAATCACACATTCAGGAACCAATAACGCCAACATGTCAAAGCCCCGCCATGGTCCGAGATCCTCCCATTCCTCAAGCTGACGCTTCACATTACGCTGTCCTTGAACCTGAATCATATATTGCTCGGTACTTACCAGCAATCCACCTTCTACATTCCCTCTCACTGTCAATTCTCCATGGTTATAATCCCCCCAGAACATATCCTCCACATAGAGATTACCTGTAATATATATTTCCTGCCCACCCACGATCATATAGGGTGTTATGAGATTCCCAAGTACAACCAGATTTGAACTGGCCGCGTCGGAACTTGTATTTCCAATATAACGATCCACTGTCAGATTTCCTTCAACCAAGATCAAAAAAGGCCCTTCATCCAACAACAGTTCACTGATATGAAGGTCACCAGAATGTAACCATACTTCCTCGGCTTCAAATTCACCGTTGTGCGCTTCATTCTGAGTGTACATCCAACTTTCCTGAGGCAACTTCGTTTTGATATCAGCAAAAGACACCTTGTGACCTATCTGATGTATGGACATGTCCTGACACTCCTCATCCAATAATATATGGATAGAATCTATCTGATCTACAGATAGACGACTACCCATTTTTATTATACTAGAGGAAATATACACCATTCCATAACAAAAACCCTCACCCGAGTAGAATGAAGGTTGAGCTTGTGAACAACAACAGCCCCAAGCCCATTATATACATATATGATCTAGTCCATTCTTATAACTGCCCACCCAGGATGGCATTTGCCCGCTCACGGAAATCCTTCGCCGCCTGCTCAGGCGTAATTTTGCCAAACAGTAGCAGATCATACAACTCACGCAATACCGCAGTGACCTCGGGTGCACCTACGGGATCAGGGGGGTCCATCTGAGTGCTGTTATCCGCAACCCAATCAATATAGTCAAACACCTGCGCCAGCTCCGGTTCAACCACCAGCTTCATCCGCTCTTTGACACTGGATGAGACGGGCACACCCCGCTCCCCTTTGAGCAGCAGATTGGCATCCAAATCATTCACGAAAAAGCTGATGAACTTGGCCGCCTCCTCCTTATGTCTGGAATTGCCCGCCATGGAGAAAAACATGCCTGGCTTCAAGAACAATCCATCTTGGCTGTTTGGCCCAGGCATTGGGGAGATGGTTAAGGGTTTGCCATAACGCTGAGCGGTGCTGATAAATTGGTTGGAATACCCCCAGCTAAACAAAGCCTCTCCCAGATAAAACGGGTCGTTATCAGGCTGGCCAATATCTGATGTCCAGATATCCGGTGCAAAAATAAGCTTCTTCTCCGCGAGCTGCTGCATCCTGCCAAAGTATTCAATAAACAACGCATCATCTTCATAACCCAATCCCTTGCCATCCTCCGCGTACAGCTTGGAACCGTACTGTCTCAAGTAATACGCGAAAAACTGTTCGGGCGTGAAATAGGTTCCCAGATAGATGCCTTTCCCAAGTAATTGCTCGCCCATACGGTCAAAATCCGCCCATGTCCACGTATCCGTTGGCAATTCAATATCATTGGCCTTTAACACTTCCGGATCATAGATGCTGAGCATGGCGTTAACCCCTAAACTGAGACCATAGGTTTTTCCATTCAGGCTACCACTCTCCAGCTGTTCCTTCTCAATATCTGTCGTGTCAATCAGCCCGCTCTGCATGTACGGCGTCATGTCTTCCAACAGTTGCAGCGAACTGTACTGGGACAGATAAGAGATATCCATCTGAATAATGTCGGGCAACGCATTGCCTGCTGCATGTGGGGCAAGTTTTCTCCAGTATTCATTGAAACTGCTATATTCGTATTCGATGTTCACATGTGGATTCAACTTCTCATACAGGTCGATAACGGCTATCGTTGCATTGTTGCGGAACTCCCCACCCCACCAAGCGATTCGCAGTGTTATCGGCTCTTCGTCCACAATCATGCCTGGCCTTTGATCCAACTGGTTCACGCAGCCAGGAAGAGTCAGCATAAGGCAGAGCATGCCTATCATTCGCATCCATCTTCCCATAGCTTCTCCTCCTTACCTGGTGATGGGGGTGGCAGCAGCACCGTTACTCTCGTTCCATGCCCCGGCTTGCTCTCCAGCAGAACATCATATTCTTCGCCAAAAGCCAGACGTACCCGCTCCCTGATATTCAGCAGACCAATACCTGTGCCTCTGGTTTTCACTTCACCGCGCAGTACCTGTTCCACATATTCGGGTTCCATGCCGGGACCGTGATCCTCCACGATAAGGGCCAGCTTGCCACCTGATATCTCGGCATACACTCGAATCAGACATGATCCAACCTGTGGTTCCAAACCGTATTGAATGGCATTCTCCAGTAGCGGCTGTAGGGTCAACTTGGGAATGGCACAACCCAGATAAGAAGCAGGCACATCCATACGAAAATCCAGCCGCTGCCGGAAACGGTAGGTCTGAATGGTGATGTAATGATTGACGATCTCCAGTTCTTCGGCAATGGTAATGATATTTTGCTTGAAGCTGATGGAGGAACGCAGCAAATAGCCAAGTGACAGCACCATACTGGAGATTTGCTCCTGCCTGTTCTTTTTGGCGAGCCAATGGATCGAGTCCAGCGCATTATACAGAAAGTGCGGATTGATCTGCGCCTGCAGCGCCTTGAACTCCGTTTCTTTAATGACCAGCTGGCTTGCATAATTTTCTTTGATCAATGTATTAATATGTGTAATCATCAGTCGATACGTACGCTGTAGTAACCCCAATTCATCCATGTGCTGGTGTGTTGGAATGGACAGATTGGCATCCATATTCTCCAGATCCCCATACTGTACTTCCTTCATCTGACTGATGAGCTGCCTGATCGGCCTTGTCAGACTTCGTGCGAACACCATGCCGAGCGCGAGAACAACCAGAATGGCGATAAGATAGACGACAATCAAACTATTTTTTAGCCATATAATTCGTTCAAAAATTTCATCATATGAGGCCATATTATAATACACCCAGCCGGTGTATGCGGATTTCTTCTGGGAAAGAAATATCTCCCTCCCATCCAGATTCTTGATCTCATATCCCCCACTACCTGGAAGTGGATTCAGTCCAGTGGACACCGCTTCTGGAAGCTGACGATAAGGATAGACAACTTCACTGCCTGCTTTTAAAATAATGTCACTGTCCTGGCTGTCAATGCCCGCATACTCCTCAACGAGTCGCTCGATATTAATACGCAGAAACAGTATGCCTACCGGTTCCAGAGTCATCGGTTCGTAGGCTCGCACTTGACGCACCATAACCAGCATCGGGTCATCATCATCCGGGTATAACCAGCGCACTGCACCATTGGCCTGCTCCGCAGCCTCAATCATCCGATCATATTTTTCCGGGGATACGGTTAGTGTTTCGCCGTACTTATTCACTCTTCCCCTCGAATCAATCAGATGAACGGACTGCACATATCGTGCAGCCCCACTAATATGCTCCCATAGCCGGTCTGTGATCTTCTTCCGTTCAATAAAGCTTGAATATGCGCTATCGTCATCCAGCAAGGACTTCAAGGCCCTTTGAATTTGAGTATCGGAGATCATGTTTAATGATAACGCTTCCAACTTCTGAAGTTCAACATCCACTGTAGACGAGGAAAGGTTCAGCAGTCGGGACGACTTATCAAACAGCTGTTTGTCATAAACGGAGTACGTATAATACAAGGAACCAAACGCCAGGATGATAATAAACGCCATCATGAACATAATCATCAGAAACATTTTCATTTTGATGCTCAGTTTGCGGTAGGCTGTCATGACCAAAGCGCTCCTTTGAACCACGTGATACTACTAGGTATATCACATGCAGGAAGGTTTTCCCAAAGTTTTAGCGCTCGATTCTCACTTATTATTTGGACTGATATCGATCATAGGCTGCCTGATGAACCTCAATCGCCCGGTCAATGCCCATGCTCTTGATCGTTTCGGCCATGGTGTCAAATTCGGTGATTGGCTTCTGTCCGCTAATGATCGCAGTCATTGTCTCATTCAAGTACGTATTCACCTGGCTCATAATGGATGTACTTGTGCTTACCTCATCTGTTGACAAACGAATTGGCGGGAGTGTTAATGCCGAGCTTGCTTTCATCCATTCCGCATTCGCTGCACGCTGTCCATCGTCAAATAATAATGCATCCAGATAACGGCTATCCTGATTGATCGGACCGTCCATAATGGATAAAGCATAGGAAGCCAGTGCCTGGTCATACGTCAGACCGTTCGGATTATCAATGATGGTATCTGTGAATTTGACACCTTCCCCGTCACGAACATAACTGTCATTTTCGATACCAAAGTTGAACAGATCACTACCCTCTTCGCTATAGTTGTAGTCCATCCACTGAACAATATATTTCAGTTTGTCTTCGTCTGCAGAAGCCGTAATGGCCTCACCATAAGTCAACACTTTGGCATCCAGATTAAATGTCGCATACGAAGTTCCATCCTGAGATACAGGCCATGGTACGCCGGTTACATTAAAGTTCGGGTCCGTATCTCTCATCAGATTGAAGTATTTCCCCATGCCACTGAATACGCCACCCTGATATGCGCCTGCGAGATTGCTGGTGACCTTATAGTCGAATGCTTTTCCGTCATTCGTCATGATCTCGGGATCAATCAGCCCTTCCTTGTACCACTTGGCCATGGTCTCCAAGAAATCACGGTAGCCCGGCTGAATCGGTCCGAATTCCACCTTGTCCCCATTCATCTGGAAGCCACCAATTACGCCAAAAGCCGCTGCAAAATCATGAAGCTTGGTCAGGTTACCCGGACCCCAGTTTCCGGTGAAAGGAAGCTCATCAGCCTTGCCGTTGCCGTTCGGGTCCTGTTCCTTGAATGCCTTAAGCACCGTATACCACTCATCAATGTTGGTCGGGACTTTGAGATTTAATTTATCTAGCCAATCCTGGCGCATAATTAAACCGGAAGTGGCATTCAGCTTCAGTGCATCCAGCTTCAGCAGCGGGAACATATAGATCGTTCCATCATCGAGTGCAATCTGCTTCTTCACATCCGGATCGGATTCAATAATCCGCTTCAAGTTCGGTGCATAACTGTCGATCAATTCATTTAACCGGATGATCCGGCCGTCCTTGATCATTTTTTCCGGTCCGCCAACGGCATCCGCCCAGTTATAATAAATGACATCCGGCAGCTCCTTCGTGGAGATCAGCAGATTGAACTGGTCCCGCTGTTGTCCAAGCGGAGGATGCGTGAACTTCACTTTGATACCTGTCAGCTTCTCCTTTTCCTTATAAGCCGCCATATCGCCAAAATTGTTCAAGGAAGCTGTCAGTTTGGCATCATTGGCGCGCCAGTAATCAATGGTAAATGGCTCACTTGTAATCGGTAGCGGTATCTCAGTCAATGCCTGAACCGCAGGTTCTGTCCCCTCTGCTGGTTCTGCATTTCCTGGCTCCTTATCACCCGTACAGCCTGCCAGTAAAGACATGGTTAGTAACGATGACAACAGGATGGACCCCATTCTTTTTTTCACGCAATTCGCCTCCATAGGATACATTTTTTATTGTTTCACAGCACCGATTAGAGCGCCCTGAACAAAATAACGTTGGATGAACGGATATACCAGCATAATCGGCAGCGTGGAGATAATGATGGTTGCATATTTGATGTTCTCCCCAATGGCAAAGCCGGTATCGGCGCCCGCGCCCATGGCCTCTGTACTGCTGCTGATCAGAATATCACGCATAATAATCTGGATCGGATATAGCTCCTGACTGCGCAGGTAGAGCATCGGTCCGACATAATCATTCCAATGGTCAACCGCATAATACAGCATCATGACCGCCAGGATCGGTTTCGACAAAGGCAGTACAATCCGGAAAAGAATCAGAAAGTCATTGGCACCATCAAGCTTCGCCGATTCGATCAGACTGATCGGAATGCCTTCAAAGTTTGTTTTCATAATGAGGAAATAGAATGTACTGATGGCACCCGGAATAATAAGCGCGAAACGGGTATCCACCATCCCCAGATTTTGAATTAGAAGAAACGTCGGGATCATGCCACCGCCAAAAAACATCGTGAACGTAATTAATTTCATCAACGTTTTTCTGCCCATCAGATCACTACGTGATAACCCATAGGCAGCCAGCGAAGTCATGAGCAGATTGATGGCGGTACCCACCACAACATAGAACAAGGTGTTCATATATCCCGTGTAGATGCGAGTATCCTGAAATACTGACTTGTACGCTCCCAGCTGGAAGCCTTCAGGAATGAGCATGAGTGACCGGGAACGCAGCATCTGATCCGGATCACTGATTGAAGAATTGAACACGTACAGCATCGGGTAAAAACATAAAATCATGATCACCACGAGTAGCAGTGTATTGAATACATCAAAAACTCGTTCCCCTATAGACTGTTTCATCGCTTCACCTTCCAATTACCAGAGACTGGTTGAGTTAAGCTTTCTGCTGATCGCGTTCGCGATAATGAGCAGCGCGAAATTAATGACGCCGTTAAATAGTCCGATGGCGGTTGAATACGTATAGTTCCCCTCCAAAATACCGGATCGATAGACAAAGGTGGATATGACATCGGATGTCTCATAGGTCGGTGCCGTTTGCATCAGCAATATTTTCTGAAAATCCGCGTTCATGACCGCCCCCATACGTAGAATTAACATGATCACAATCGTTGGCATAATGCCCGGCAGTGTAATATGTAATAGCTGTCTCCAGCGGCCTGCGCCGTCAATTTTGGAAGCCTCATACAGCTGTGGATCAATTCCACTAAGCGCTGCCAAAAAGATAATGGAGGCCCAGCCTGCGCCCTGCCATATGTTGGACAGAATGTACATCGGACGGAACATATCCTTTTCCGCCAAGAACATAATCGGCTGCAGATCGAAAAAGTCACGAATGACGTTAAACAACCCACCGTCCAAAGATGAGAACGTTTTCAACATTCCGACCACGACAACAACCGAGATGAAATGGGGCATGTAACTGATCGTCTGCACCGTGCTTCTGAACCACTTTTTCCGTACTTCATTCAGTAACAGGGCCAGAATAATCGGAGCCGGGAAACCAAACACAATACTGTAAAAACTCAAAATTAGTGTGTTTTTAATCAGTCGCCAGAAATAATAACTTTCAAAAAACATGGTGAAATTGTCAAACCCGACCCATTCGCCTGCCAAAATTCCTTTGACCGGGCTGTAGGATTCCTGAAATGCCATCAGCAGCCCGTACATCGGCCCATAGCTGAAGATCAGATAATAGGCTACAACAGGAACGAGCATCAGATACACGTATCTGTTGCGGACAAGCTCCTTTTTCACCGAACTCCATTTGCCAGCTGGCTTCAAACGCCCAGGTTCGATCCCCCGGCTTCGATTCAGCTCCATCCACTCAACCTCCACTCGATGTTCATTACTTAACATGACACTTCTAATGATAGAATCGAGCGCCTTTTCTTCCCATGCTCATTTCCGTTAAATGGATGTTCAAAACCGAGTTCCGTCCGACAAAAAAAGACCCTGCTGCCGATGAATGGCAAACAGGGTGCTATCGTAGGTCGGATGTAGACTGGTTATACAGGTGAGCTATGTAGAAGCGACAGCAACGCTGTTTTAGGGTACTTTTTTGTACTCGGAAGGAGAGAAGCCGGTGTATTTCTTGAACATTTTGCTGAAATACGGCCAATTGGCACCAAACCCCGTCTGTTCAGCGAGCCAGGATACGGTGCAGTTCCCGTCCTGCTCCAGAAGCTCCAATGCTCTGCGGATGCGGTAACTTAACACATAGTTCGTAAATTTCTCACCGGTTTCTTTTTTGAACATTTTGCCGATGTAGTCTGGATTCATGTATATTTCCCCGGCGATGGACTGGAGTGTCAGTGTTTCGTCCCTGTAACGCTTCTCCACGATCTGCTTCACACTGCCTACCATCTGCGATTGTCTGGAGCGATGTTGTTCGTAGCGACGCAGCGTGATTTCCTTGGCGACGGCAAGCAGAAACTGTTGAAAAGAATGTAAGGTGCTGGATTCAATCATGCCTGGCAACTGGTCCATATACCTTTTCATCTCGGTAGAGCCGCTGAGCCGAATGATTTCCATAAACATCTGAATGAGATAGGACTTCGTTTGGGATATATCGTATCGTAAGTCAGCGAGCTGCTGAAACATCCGGTTCAGTTCTGTTCCGACTTCCTGCCAGTGTCCAGCCTTAATTGCAGTAGCCATCCGCTCTGGATCATATGCGAATTCGGGAAGAGTGCGCTCCCCGGGAGAGTACACATCTCGCTCCATAATGAGACTACCCTCACCGAGGTAAAAGCGGTAATTGAGATACACCAGCGTCTGCATATACAATTGTCGTGCCTGTGGAAGATCCCCTGGTTCGCTCAGCGCAATCGTGAGATCATCATGATAATATCGGGTAAATGTGGCGCGAATCTCATCGATATTATGGAACAACTGTGTTTCAGACAACTTGTCCTCCATCATCAATAACACATGCCCACCAACCGTGGTACTTAAGATCGGATTATGAAAAATATCCTCGGCAATGTTCTTCACCGCGAACAAGTGCAAATACTCATGATCCCCCTCAATCTCTACCAACAGCAATCGCACACGTTGATCCTGAAATTGTACATCGAACAATTCCTCGAAATATTTCCATTCCTTGAGGCCGTAAGTTCTGTTGGTGACCAGCTCTTTCAGAAAATATTCCTTGGCATGCGGCAGTACACGCTCCAGATTATATTGGATCGACTGCACAAAACACTCCTGATCGGTCAACTCCCGCTTCTCACTGACCAATTCACTAATAGCCTGTACAAGATGCTCTTCACTACAGGGCTTGAGCAAATAGTGCTTTACCCCATAATGCATAGCCGTCTTCGCATATTCAAACTCCGTAAAACCCGTGAGCATGATAAATGAGATATCCTGATACTTCTCCGCCACAGCTTCAACCAGCTGTAATCCATCCATGCCCGGCATGCGAATGTCCGAGATAATGATATCCGGACGTTGCCGCTCGATCGAAGCAAGCGCTTCCAATCCATCTTGAGCAATGCCGATCAGTTCTGTTCCTAATCGGGACCAGTTCACGACGCTGGAGATCCCGTCCGAGATCATAAATTCATCATCAACCAACAACACCTTGTACATCGTATGCACCCTCCTGCCTTTAACCAGTTCCATTCTATTATATGGGCATTATGCACAAATAGAGGGAAGAACGTTGAATGACATGGAATTGAAGCATAACAAGTCTGATTTCTGAACAATCCAGTCTCATCTCATCGGGAAAATCATTCACTAGCTGGCTATTGGAGCGGGTCCCTGCAAAGACAATACAACCCTCACCCGCTAAAGGGTGAAGGTTATCCTCGCTTCATTTTACAATATCATTGGGGTACGGGAAGATTATAATAACGTTACAATGTTACGTATCCATCCCATACTCCTTCACTTCACGATTGCGGTTCAACACCGCGTGCAGTACAAAACCAAGTACCGCAATCGCCGCTGTGCCTGTTGCCAGCCAAGCTACAGGAATAAGTCCTTGTTTGTCATACATGACCCCCATCGCATAGGGCCCGATAACCCGTCCAACCGCACCGATCCCACCCGATATCCCGATGTAAAAAGGTGCCGCCCTGCCCGCATGCTCAGAAATAAATGCAGGCGTTGCAGGGGAGATCAACATCTCCCCAAACGTGGCAAGTACCATTGCAAGCACCATGCCTGGATAGCTGTACATGGTAATCATGACAATGTAGGCCATGCCATAGAATACCGCACTCGCGGTCATCTGGGCAGTGGAGGTACGGGCCATGGTCCGTTTCACCCAGCTGGTAAAGGGTTGGCCCACAAAGATCAGCACCCCGTTCAGGGTCCAGAGCAGACCGTACATTCTTTTTTCCATACCCTCAGAAATGATATACGGGGACACACCTGTGTTCCAGATGGAGTTGCCGAATAACAGGAACAGCACGCCCAAGCTCATAAACAGATATAATCGGGTATTACCCAGCAATGCCCAGACGCCCGGCCCATCGGGAACGGTTCTGCGTTTGGTCAGATGCACTTCCCCCTGATCCGGTTCGACTCGCGATAGATAATACCAGAAGAAAATCGCAAATCCGGCCGAGGTCACCCCGTTCAGAACAAAGCTGAGGTGATAGGAAAAGTCAGCCAGAAAACCACTCAGCGCCGTACCAATCGCCACCCCGATATTGTTCGCTACATAGATAATATTGAATAATTCACCGCGTCGCTCCGCAAACCTGAAGCCAATAAAGGCCTGAATCGCTGGCAGCGACAATGAACTGAACAGACCAATCCAGCCCATAGCACATATAAATACGACCCAGTACGCACTAATCCACGGCAGCGCAAACAAACCTAACGCATTAAGCGCCAGTGAGCCAATGATCAGCTTCTTCACGCCCACCCGATGGTACAATGAACCTCCAAGCAATTGTCCAAAGATGCCACCCAGGGACTGAATGAGGATTACAAAACCCGCGTTAGCCATCGTCCGCCCTAGCTCATCAAACACATACATGGTGGTCAGCGGCCACATCAAGGCACTGCCGGTTGCGTTAACCAGACTTGCCAGTAGAAATACTCTCACTTCTTTTGGATAGTTATCCAGCCATCTCATCATCTCTAGTTCATTCTCCTTAATACGCTACACAACGTGATACCATACCAAAACAAAAAAAGCCTTAGCCCTGACGGCATAACCAGCCAGAGCGAAGGCCTTTGGAAGTGTTACTTTTTATTGCTCTTTATATCCTGCTACATTTTGTTCTTTGTTCATCTTACCTCAAAAAAATCACGCTGCAAGCACACTCATTGACGCTTCACTTCAACAGTGGCTGAGAAGAAGGTGGCTCCGTTGCCCATGTCAGACAACCGGTTGGACGTGAGCGAGTTCGCTCGCTGCTTCTTGCCGTCCCCGTCCCACCATAAGCCTTGGCTTATGACGGTTCCCGGCAACATGGCTTCACTTACCTTGGCAGTAAGTTCGATGCGCCCACGATCATTCCATACGACCACTGCATCTCCATCCTCCACGTTTCTACGGATGGCGTCCTCGGGGTGTATCTGCAATAGAGGCATCTTTTCCAAACGTTGATGTTTGGCTGAATTGCCAAAGGTGGAGTTCAGGAAATTATGGTTTGGCGGTGATAGGAACATCAATGGATACGTATCGGCAGGTCCAGCCGGATTCTCCCCATCATATCCTTCAACCAAAGCACTATAAGTAGGGAGCGGTGGAAGACCTCTCTGTTCCATTGTCTCTGAGTACAATTCAATTTTGCCTGAAGGCGTGGGCAGCTGATCCAGAAATGCAGCATGTGGCGTCATATCCAGCTTCACGAATCGGTGCTGCTTCAGTCCCTCCAACGTGACTCCATTCATGTAGGGGTTGCCTGTGTCCTGGAGAGCGTACTCAATCATCTGTTCCGGCGTTTCTCCGAAGATTGCAGGATCGTACCCCATAGCCTGCCCAAGCAGTGAGAACAGTTCCACATTGCTCTTGCTCTCCCCAATCGGTGCAATTACCGGCTCTTGCAGATGAACGTACTGATGCCAATAAGAGGTGTACAGGTCCGTCGCTTCAAAGGAAGATGTGGCTGGCAATACGATATCTGCATATTTCGCCGTATCCGTGATGAACAGATCATGCACAACCGTGAACAGATCCTCCCGTGCAAAACCTCGCTCCACCCGCTCGGTATCCGGCGCCACCACCAGTGGATTGCTGCAGTAGACCATCATGGCCCGGATCGGCTGCTCTGCTTCCAGCAATGCTTCACCAATCCGGTTCATATTCACCACTCGCGGCTCCGGATTCTGCCGCAGCTCCGGACGTTCCAGCGCGTCGCTATTCGTGCTCGCATAGCCGTTGGTACGAACGGCACCGCCGCCTTGCTTCAGCCATTGCCCTGTGATGGCAGGCAAGCATGCAACGCTGCGCACGTTCATGCCCCCATTATCATGATGCTGGAGGCCATTGCCGATGTGAATATGAGCTGCCTGTGCGTTGCCGTATAGTTCGGCCAGCTCGACAATGGTTTCCTCCGGCACGCCAGTAATGCGTGCAACACGTTCAGGGGTGTAACTGCGGACATGATCACGCAGTGCCTCATGTCCCACCGTATATTTTTGCATAAACGCTTCATCCGTCAGTCCCCGTTCGAACAGCACATGCATCAATCCTAGCGCCAGTGCGCTGTCCGTGCCCGGATACAAAGGAATAAACCAGTCGCCCCACTGGGCGGTACGATTACGATGAACGTCGATTACGACGATCTTGGCGCCTTTCTTGCGGGCTTTCTCCGCCAAAACAACCTGGTGCATATTCGTACTAACGATATTCCCGCCCCATACCAGGATGAGATCCGCATGCTCCGTATCTTCCGGCACCGTTCCATGGTTGGCGCCCATCGTATATTTCCAGCCGGTATTCCCGGCCGCATTACAGATCGTCTGCTCCAGTACACTCGCACCAAGCGCATTGAAGAAACGTCGGTCCATGCCGTCTACGCCGAGAATGCCCATGTTACCGTAAAAGCTGTAGGGCAGGATGCTCTCCGGGCCGTAAGTCTCGGACAATGCAGTGAATTTGGTCGTAATCTCGCGAATTGCTTCATCCCAACTGATTCGTTCGAACTTACCTTGCCCTTTGGCTCCTACACGTTTCATCGGATATTGTAGACGCTCAGGGTGATACACCCGCTCGGTCATATTTCTGACTTTATTACAAATGGCACCCTTGGTGATCGGATGATCCGGATTGCCTGCCACCTTCACAATTTTACCGTTCTCTTTATGTAACAACAGACCACAAGTGTCCGGACAATCGAGCGGGCATACCGCTGCAAATACCCCATTCTCCTGATCGATCATCGTATGGCTCCCCCTCTTTAAAAAAACTATCCCTATATCATATCTTCTTCGAGGTTATCACGTAAAGAGAACAGTATATTTTCGCCTAATATTAACCGCTATAGCAGCTTTAAATTATTTTCAAAAAAATGTTTTATCGTTTGATTCAACTTCAGAATTCAGGGGTAAATTAAAAACAAGGCATTAGGCTAGTGTTTCCCCACTTCCTCCTCATGCCATATCATGGACCACTCCCGAAATTCGCCATGAACAGGTTTCGTTCCCCCGAACCTTGTCATGGCGAATTTATTTTGCGTTAAACTCCAATAACGTCCCTCATACAAAAAACGATCCCGCCCTGCTCCATCACAGCATATTCGCCATGAACCGAACAAGATCAGAATCGTATTCACTTCTATGTGTATATGATATACGTGTATCGAGTAATGCATTGTAGTGCTATATTCCGCTACGCCTGCTTGCTCAGCATCACTCTACCCTCCGTCTCCACAGGTTCGATCGATGTTGCTACCTCTGGTTTCACTTTCGGCTCAGCTTGGCGCAGGTACACCATCCAGTAAGCAGCGGCTACAAACAGAGCTCCCCCAGTCAGATTCCCGAGCCATACTGGAATGAAATTCATGACATATTGTCCCCATGAATAATACCCCTCGAAGATTGCTGCTGGGATGAGAAACATATTGGCCACAACGTGCTGGAATCCAATGGCCACAAATGCCATCGTTGGAAACCAAATGCCCAGTACCTTGCCACTCATCGTATCTGATGCATAAGATAACCACACCGCCAGCGCAACCAGCCAGTTACAGCCGATGCCAGAGATGAAAGCTTGCAGGAAGCCGTCATGCAGCTTATGCCCAGCCATATCCACCACTTTCGCCAGATATACACCCTCTCCGGTCAGACCAAGCACATGTCCAAACGCGTACGCAACAAATAAAGCTCCAACAAAGTTGCCAATCGTCACTAAGGTTAGATTTTTCAACATGCTGCCCGCGGATAATTTCCGTGCAATCGTCGCGAGTGGAACAGCCATCATATTTCCCGTCAGCAACTCGCCACCACCGATGAGTACCATGATCAATCCCACTGGGAACACCGCTGCTCCAATCAGATTAACCAGACTCCCCCACTCTGCCGGAGCAGACGCAATCACCCGAATATCCAGTAGAAAACCCAGCGCGATAAAAGCCCCTGCCAGAAAACTGAGCACCAGTACAGAAGACACCGGATATTGAGCCTTTTTCATACCTGTTTGCGTCGTATATTGTGCAACCTCAAGAGGTGTTTTTGCTGCCATATCATTCATCCTCTCCTTCATTGTTCATCGTTTGGGAAAACAACCTAAAACACTTAACTTTGCGCTTAAACCCTATCACAATTGTATCTCGGTACCACGTAAAACTTTGTGCAAATTATCACAATCTCATTTATAAAAATCGTTATTAAATTTGTCATTCAATGACTATGACAGCAAGAGATATGCGCATGTTACTATGTACCTCCATACAAATATCAAAAAGACTGACGATATGTTCGCCAGTCTTTTTGCATCTTATGAGTCAGATGTTTATATACTTATCTACTTTGATTCCTAGCCGTGCTATTGAGTCACCTATACTGTTTGGTTATACTCTCTGTTTAAGCATCTATTCTGCTTCCTTACACCATTGCTGGTGCTTTTACTTCTATTGGAGGCAGTGCTTGCAGACCCGCCGTGTTCAGGAAGTTCCACGGTTTGTTGTAATGTGGCTGGAAGAAGAAGTCGATGAAGGCCAGCTCATCTACGGTCATGTTGTTTTGGATGCAGACCGAGATCGTATTAATCGATTGGGTCATATCCACCTGAGACATCACCTGTGCTCCGACGATCCGACGAGTTGCCTGCTCATATACCACTTTAAGCAACAGTTTTTCAGCCGTTGGCATGAATTCCGGACGGTAGCTGTCTTCCAGTACGACAGCTTCCACAATCAGACCTTCTTCAGCAGCAGACATTTCCGTCATGCCTGTACCCGCGATATTTTGCTCATAAATTTTGATACCCGATGTGCCTTGTGTACCCATATACGGTGTCGTAGGACGAACCAGGTTACGGGCTACGAGTGTACCCATCCGCACGGCGTTAGTCGCCAGTGGAATGTACGCTGCTTTACCTGTCGGGTTGTAATGAATAGCACAGCTATCACCCGCAGCGAAGACGTCTTTTTGACTCGTTTGCATATATTTATCCACGACGATTGCACCGTTCGGCAGCATATCCACTTGGCCTTTGAGCAGCTCTGTATTTGGACGGAAACCAATGCACAGAATAACCAGATCGGTTTCAAACTCCCCTTTGGACGTGATTACCTTGGTCACTTTGCCATTCTCTCCAGTAAATTTCTGTACCGTTTGACCGAGAGCCAGCTTGATACCGCGTCCAGTCAGCGTTTCTTCGATTGCATCGGTGAATTCAGGGTCCAGGTATTTGTTCAAAATCCGGTCCACACTGTCGATCAGGGTAACTTCCTTGCCGTTCATCTGGAACGCCTCAACCAGTTCAACGCCGATATATCCTGCACCCACAACGGTAACGCGTTTGGCATCTTTGGCTTTTTCAATAATCGTGTTGGAATGATTGTAGTTTTTGCAAAGTAAAATGTTGTCCATCTCAATGCCTTCAAGTTTCGGAACGACAGGCCATGAACCCGTTGTCACGATCAGTTTGTCAAACGTATCTTCAAATTCTTCCCCGGTTTGCAGGTTTTTAGCCCGAAGGGTATGACCCTTGGCATCAACTGCTGTAACTTCATGAAGCATCTTGGTTACAACGCCGAGATCTGCCAATTGATTAGGCGAAGAATAGAACAAACCGTCAGGGTCTTTCACAACTCCACCTACGTAGAGCGCAATGCCACAAGATAGGAAGGAGATATTGTCATTGCGCTCATACACCGTGATGGTAGCATCCGGGTACAATTTGGCGGTGTTTACGATGGCTGCGGTCCCTGCGTGTGTACATCCGATAACTGCGATTTTCATTAAAAGTTCCTCCTCGAAATATATAAATGAGTTTTGAATATAAGGTTGTTTTATTTGTGAAATATTTCACTTCTTAATCAATACTGTGTATGTGATTTATTTCACTTTATACACTCATTATAATGTGATCTTTTTCACATTGCAATAGGTTGAGCAAAAAAAGTTTGTTGAAAGAGGGGATTCCCATGTATTCAAGCCTTTCTTCCCTTCATTTTATTGATTTCATTTTCCCCGGATTCGAGTCAATTTATGCTATGCAAAGGCTTCCGCGTTCCCTGTATGGACGCATAAAGTTAGAAGCGTGCCCTGCATTCATGTTTTACTTGTACAAAAAATAAATGGCTTCAATTTTAATTACAGGGTTGATTTTTAAAATCGTAAGCGCTTACAATAATATCAATCCTTTAAATGGATTTTATGTAAATTAAACACCAAATCTCATTTCATTCAGGAGGCGTTCATTTGAAGAAACGTTCAATGCCTGTCGTATTCCGCATGGTTCCCGTTACGCTTGCCATCACTATGATGACAACTGGATTAGCCATCCCCTCTACTGCTGCTTCTGTCGATTCTCCACCCGTTACGATTAAAACGGAGGTTCTGTCCTCCAAACTCCCAGCAGGTGCCGATGTGTCTTCACTGCTTCAAAAGTTCAGGGATGTCAGTCATTTTGCAACTGGCGATCTGGTCAAAGATACGGCCTATGCCCTAAATATCGTTTCGTGGCAAATGCCGCACGGTGGATTTTACAAAGACATGGAAGAGCAATATGCAGCCCCTTGGGATGGTGTAACAGCACGATCAGGCTGGAAAGATCCAAATGGCATTGAACTTGGTACGTTTGATAATGATGCGACAACTTCCGAAATCCGCTTCCTGGCAGACATGTATGAGAAAACAGGCAATCTGGCCTTTAAGAACAGTGTTCGTAAAGCCGTAGACTTTATCCTGGTCTCCCAATATCCGTCCGGCGGATGGCCTCAGGTCTATCCCAAACGCAGTAATTACTCCGACGCAGTGACTTACAACGACAATGCCATGGTGCAAACAATGGTTTTGCTAGATGATATGGTTGAGCGAAGAAGTGGGTTTAACAACGATATATTGACCACCAATGACCGCAGCAAGCTCAAGAAAGCTCTGGACAAAGGAATTGATTATACACTGAAAGCACAAATTATCAATGATGGTTCGCCCACCGTTTGGGGTGCACAGCATGATCCTGCGACCTACGCTCCTGTGCCGGGCAGAGCGTATGAACTAGCCTCCAAGTCGGGATCAGAGTCGGTGGCGATTACTGCTTTTCTCATGTCCAGGCCCCAGACTCCCGAGATTGAACGAGCTGCGAAAGGGGCTCTGCGTTGGTTCGATACGGTGCGAGAGAATGGCACCAAGTATAACCGGCAAGGACCCGTGTATTTTGAACCGGATGCGGGGAGTGTGATCTGGTACCGTTTCTATAACGTGGAAGAAGATGTGCCTTTCTACGCGGATCGGGATGGACTGAAGTATATGAACATTCTGGACATCAGTGAGGAACGCAGACACGGCTACTCTTGGGCCGGAAGCTATGCTCTTAACCTGCTTAAGCTGGCCTCTGATCAAGGCTATTACACGCTAAGCAAGCCCTTGCCTTGATCCTGGAACCAACCTCTACCTACTGATAGATAAAGCCACGTCGTATACGAAGTCAATTAAAAAAAGCCTATCCTCGTTTATGCAAGGATAGGCTTCTCAACGTTCATGTATTAACCGAGCAATTTCTCGATATCTGCAATCATGGTCTCCGGGGATTCTTTCGGTTCAACACGACCTACCACTTCACCTTCACGGTTCACAAGGAACTTGGTAAAGTTCCATTGGATGTCGCTTGTTTCGCCTACGCCGGGTTGTTGCTCCTTCAGGTATTGGAATAGAGGATGTGTTTCCTCACCATTCACATCTACCTTGGCGAACACCGGGAAATTCACACCATAGTTAATCTGGCAAAATGATTCGGCTTCCTCACTTGTACCTGGCTCCTGCCCTCCAAACTGGTTACAAGGGAAACCCAGTACAACCAAGCCTTGATCGCGATAACGATCGTAGAGCTTTTGCAATTCACCGTATTGTGGGGTCAGTCCACACTTGCTGGCTGTATTGGCAATGACCAATACCTTACCTTGATACAGATCCAGTGAGACTTCCTGGTTCGCGGTAGTTACCGCCTGATATGAATATACGGACATGACTGATTCCTCCCATGACATATGTTGGTTTGGACTGTTGCGAGCACGTTGGCATAACCAATGAACCTACAGCCTGTCTTATTATTATAAACCTGATCGGATGCGATTACCAAATTTCGGATCTACCCATATCCCTTTGCTCCCGACTCACTTCAACCTGACTTGGCAGCCACAATCGCATCGTACCGCTCTTGCCGCTCGGCCTTGGTCAGTTTGGGACAGCTGTAACAGTAGTTCTGACCACCGTACACCTGATAGTGCAGGCAGCATGTCGGCTTCATTAGCATGGTCTCTCCCGGTTGATGGGGATTAGCAATCTCGACCGGTTTGAAGGATAACAAATTCTTACGCAACCCAAGAATCTCCGGTGGCAAGGCGATGACATGCTCATACCCCTGAATTACAGCTTCTCGTTCCGATTCCGTAATGTCCATCTTTACCACCGTCGTCTTGAACCATCTCAGGATGGATGCAAGCTGTGCCCACATCTGTCCCGTGTTTGCTTCTCCGGCAAGGGCCACTCCTTCAATTAATGGGCGCAGTTGTTCGGCGTAATATGCTGTAAGCAACTCATTCTGCCAGTGGGATGCATCTTCAACACCGTTGATGACTGATCCAGGATGGGCATGCCCGGTTGCATCTGCAAGTTGAAAATGGAGTACAGGACGCCCTTCCTGAACCTCCAACTGCAATTGGATATTCTCCAGCGAAATATTCAGCGATGCATCACACATAGACGTCAAGTAATGAATACCGAGCACCAGACCGCGAACAGAGTGCATGAAATATACAGCAGCAGAGCGAAGAGAATCTGCACGCAGGTGCTTATTATAGGCTTCGAGCATAAGCTTTGCGTTCTCCGGATGTCTTAACAATGTCAAAGGCATGTCAAAAACCGGTTCGTTAACCGGACCGGTCGTTATACGTCCATATTGCTCTAACCACGTGTAGTTGATTGCTCCCATTGGTTGCAAACCTCCCATGAATGCGAATGAGCCGCGTGCATTATGCACAGCGGCTTCATTCTATAATGTAAGGACCACGTATGGCCCATTTGGTTAACTTCCTGTCGCTTGACGAGCACGTTGCTCTGTCCGTCCGCCCGCATGAACCATCGCGCTGTTCATGACCATCTGCTCTGGCGTCTTCGATTGCTGACGTTCGCCTGCAAGAGCGTAAGGCAAGCAGAGCGGCACACCGGAACGCGGATCAATCACAATATCTGCTTCAATGTTAAATACTTCACGAAGTACATCCGAATTCATAACTTCTACAGGTGAACCATGAGCAATGGCTTTACCTTTTTTGATACCAATCATGTGATGTGCGTAGCGGGAAGCATGATTCAAGTCATGTACAACCATAACAATGGTACGGTTAGCTGTAGCATTCAGTTGCTCCAGTAATTGCAATACTTCGAGCTGGTGAGCCATATCCAGGAACGTAGTCGGCTCGTCCAGGAAAAGGATATCCGTCTCTTGTGCAAGTGCCATGGCAATCCAGGCACGTTGACGCTGTCCACCGGACAGTTGATCAATCGGACGATCATGGAATTCAGTCATGGCTGTCACTTCGATAGCCCATTCAATCATACGTTTGTCTTCCGCACGCATGGAGCCAAATCCTTTTTGATAAGGAAAGCGACCATACGATACCAGTTCAGTAACGGTAAGACCTTCCGGGGCTGTTGGATTCTGTGGCAAAATCGCAAGCTGCTTGGCAACTTCACGCGTGGACTGTTTATGGATGGACTTCCCGTCGAGCAATACATTACCTGCTTTTGGAGCCATAATACGTGCCATCGTTTTCAGGATGGTTGACTTCCCTGAACCATTGGCTCCAACAAGTGCTGTAATTTTTCCTTGGGGAATCTGAATATTCAGATCCTCTACAATTAGTCTTTCCTCATAAGCGATATCCAGCTTGGTCGTCTCCAGACGAAACATGCGATCATCCCTCTCTCATTTATCCCGGTTATGTAATCCGGCTATGACAACAAAAACGAAATTGTAATTCTGTGTATTTCCGACGCAAATATCTTCTACACTAAAGATACTGATAATCATTATCATTTGTCAACATAAAAAACCAAATTTTCTTCTCTTTTCGTGCTTTATTTGGTCTTTCTGTAGCAGAAATCCCGCTCTTTTCCCAAGTGCATATGAGATCTTTTCTCATTCATTCCGCGCACTTCATCATTTCTGACTGTCTTTCAAACTCTTAAATCGCAAATTTTGTGTCTGAATTGTGAATGTGTGAGTTTTTTTCATGCGTTTGCTATATCCGCCATATCAAATAAAAAAAGATGACCTTGAAATTCAAGTTCAAGGTCATCTCACATACGCTCGTTAAATAAGGTATGAAGTCAGCATTTTTCATTACTTGATCAAAAGACACTCAATGAATCTATGCAACACGCTCAAATAATATGATGATTTACAGCTTAATTAGGCTGCGGCATCAATTCGATTACCGTCATCCCGCCCTGAGTGCTCTGCACACTGGCAATGCTCTCGGCATCAATATCTGCTGGAAGATCGATCTGCAATCCATACGGATAAAGGCGATCTACCTCTCCAATAGACATCTGTGCAGGAGTGGTCGCATCCGCATCCTGTTCATTGGATACAGATGTGTCAGGTGATGTCGAACCTGTAGCTTGATCTGCATCAGTCCCTTGATCCGTGTCTCCACTCGCAGCATTGGATGATGCATTGGTCCCTGTATCCGTTGTTGCATCGGTAGCAGGATCTGAAGTGGCATCACCCGATGTGGCTGGATCTGCCTGCTGATCGCCATCCTCCGTCTGCTCTGTGTTCCCCGCGTTTCCCGTTGAGGAACCATCCGTGCTTTCTTCGGAAGTAATTCCTGAACCACCATCGGAGGGTTCTTGGGGATCAAGCTCTTCATTCCGATTAAAGCTCTCCCACTTACCTGTAGCATCCAACTCCTGCGTGCTACCATCTTTCATCGTCAATTGCAGTGAGCCTTGCTCAAACTCAGTGCTTCCCGTTTCATTCCTGAAACGGAGCACCAGTTGAGCAGCGGATTCCGTATCCTCCTGTTCAGTCGCAGGAATCATATAAGCAATCTGCTCCGCGAGCTGTACCTCAGGTTCAGCCGGAATGCCAGGCTCCTCGGTAGATGGTGGGGACGCCGCTGGCGGCTCCTCGGAATTATTCATCCATGCATATGTACCGCCAGCAATACCAAGAACCAGGATCAAGAGAATTAAACCAAACAGGTTTTTCCTTTTACCCGTTAACATCCGCACCAGTGGGGATGACAATTCTGTCTTGGCACGGTCATAGACCGGCTTCATTGTCTTGCTCGCTCTCGCATAATACGGTTTGAAAGCCGACTTCGACTTGAAAGCTTCACGGTCATGGGCTTTGAAGTACGCCACGATCGCATCCGCATATCCTTTATGCGCATTGGAACCCCGGACAAACATTCGATGATCTCCTGACCATTCGAAGAATGGATACAGCCCTTCCGCACGACTTGCATTGGTGCGGATGAATTCAATCAGGCCAGGATAATCCAACCGATTGCTGCCGCTTCCTCCCCGATAGAAGGCCATCGGCAAAGCTTCATATGCCGCGATCCCCGGATGAGCCTGCAGCTCTCCGGCAAGCCAGCGACGCGTCCAGCGTTGAAGTTCATTGCGTTCTGCTAGGGAAAGTGCTTCCAATGCCTCTTCTTCATTCCCCTCGCCACTAAGCCATGCTCTCGCAGCCAGCATCATGTTCGTTCGAGCAGATACATCAGAGCCCTGACGTGCTGCCCAATCCCGAACTTCATTGCCATGCTGCAAAATATCAATGCTTAACAGCTGTTCACGGTTAACCCGTTCCAGATCCAGATCCTGAATCATAAACAGGTTAATGACATAAGCGAGCTTGTCTGCAAGGCGGGTTAACTCCTCCTGATATGCCGGATCTTGACTGGCAGACGGAGATCCCCCTTTTCGATTAGGGCGGACTGTAGCTTCAGATTGCCCAATTCGTGCCGTAATGCCTGTATCATAAGTATCTTCCACAGACACCACCCTATCGAGCACACTAACCCGCTGGAGAGCTTCATTCGCAGACTGTACCGGATTAGGTGCAGAACATAACCGTTCACGCAGCTCATTGGCTGTCCGCTCCTGCAAGAAGCTGTAGTGGATCGCAGATGGATGGGACGTAACCCATCTTCGGATCACTTCCACGACGCCAGCTGCCGATTCGGTGCGTTTCAGCTGATTGTCCAGATAAGGCTCGAACAACAGCTTGGTGAGCGATTCATTGGCCAGCACTTTATCAAAGAAAGCTCGATTCAGTTGCGGATCTCGATCCAGCACAGCATACAATTCCTGTACAGCACGCATCCGCTTCTGAGCACGAGCATTATTTACACCGTAGATGAAATAGTCAACAATCCAGGATTGCACCACGGGCGCGGCAACACTGAAATATTCTCCAATACGAGCAGCGACGTCTTCTTCGGGTACGTTCTCGCGTTTCACACTGTCCAGTTCTCGGCTGAGCAAGGTCAGGAACAATTCGTTCAGACGTGAACGTTGCCGCGATCCACCTTCCGGCTTCAGATAGGTCAACAAACCACTCAGGACATGGCTTTTGTTATCCAGATACAGGTCTTCCATGCCTTGTTCAAGACCATAGAACACCGCAAGTTCGCCGTAAGCTTCAATGGAAAGATCCCTTCCAGGCTCCATGCCAGATAGCATTTCATCGGCAAACGTATAGAACGCATCCGCCGCAGCAGGTTCCTGCAATAAGGCCCAAGCGAATTCCGCATAAGGTAACTTCGCCACAGATGCATCCGCATGCGTCACTCTGCCGGATACCAGATCAAAGGTGAAATCCTTCTCCGTATTCCGATCTTTCGGACGCAACGTACCCCGCTCTACAAACTGAACGTGAATGCCTTTCTTGGCCTGCGGCTCCTTGGCAAACGTCATGAATCCCAGCTGCCGCCGGAATGCGTATGGTAAAGCCGTGTACAGCAAACGTAGCAATCCTTTGGCCCCTGCGGTGACTTCCTCTGCGGGAAGGTCCAGCGCAATATATACTTTTCTGCGTGTCGCTACAGACTGCATTACGGCGTAGAGCAAACGCTTGAAAAGCACTTCGTTCATTTTCAAGGCGCTTAGCACTTGGGTTGGTGATGAATCAGGACCACTTCCCGGTGAGATGGGCAATTCAGCAAGCGCCGGCAGGACTGTACCTTGTTCGATGTCATAGGACGTGGCGAACACGGCGTCCAACCAGCCGCCTTGCTTCATCTGCTCTTCCGAGCGTTCGGGAGACAAGACGTAATTATGAGCGAAAAAGGCACTGCGCAGCCCGGTAAAATCCGCCGACTGGTACACATTTTGCCCAAGGATCGTCTCTCCACTCTCCAGATGAAGCAGATGAATGGCAGCGGGAAACTTCGTCTCGTCCTTCTCGCTACGGCCTATTAGCTCCGCTGGAGCGTCATAGACACAGTAGGGGTGAAGCACTTTTTTGATAAAAGAAGGGTCCAGTCCCGGCGATGCCGCAACCGTATCGAACCCCTCTGTTGTGCGAAACACCCCGCGCCGCTCTCGGGTATACAACTGTTGTTCAATGGGCGGGGTTACGGAAGAACGCATCATCCCACTCTCCCCTCAATGTACTTCAGCTTGTACAACAGCCATAGGAAGGGTTCATCCACGCGAATCGGGCTAACCACACCCTGCAATTTCATATCCACTGGATTGCTGCCCAGCGCAGATACTGCGAAATAGGCTGTATCCTTGAAGTACACATCCATCGTGCCCTTGAACGGACGGTCCACCTTCTCGATAAAACGCCGGATCTCCCCGTCGATATTCTCGAACTCGGTTAAGTCAAACCAATCGCGGTGCACCATGTTGCGGAACACGTTACTATTCGATTTGATATAATCCCCCTCTTCATCCTTGAGGGAATGCAGCATGTCGCTTTTCGTGAGCACAACAGCTGTTGGAATATTGGTCTTGGCTTTGTCCTGGTACGCGATAAAATCTCCAAACATCGTCAGCACCACATCTCGCGGCTCATCGTATCGTGGTGTCCACTCTCCCGGCTCGTTGCCGAGGTTAATGCGGATTTTGTCCCGAATCGAACGAATCTGAAGCGGGTCCACCATGAACAGGATACCTGCCGAGTTCTTGATGTGCTGCCCGTGAAGTCCGAGATAATCCTGCTCCACCATACCTTCACCCGCAACGTCAAAGAACACCAAGGTCAACGGCGCTTTATCTTCGTCCTTGAACACAAACTGGAAGATAAACGGTTCTTGCAACTTCTCCTTCTGCGTGGAATCCAGCAGATCGCCCCGTTCAAACAATGGTTCTTCATAATCCGCACGGAACCGTCGGCTAATCTCCGCATTCAGTGGCATGCAAGCCGCGTCAAAATGATCCGCTGTATAATGCTGCAATGTATGAATTAATGAAGTCATGTAGACGGATTTACCCACCTGGGACGCACCAATAATGGAAATGATGTTGCTCGGTGCTTTACCTGCCGTAACAGGCAGCTCGTTATGACATTGCGGACACAACCGGCGGCGTGTAACGACACCGTATCGATCGTTCAGACCCATCACGATGTTATCAGAATAAATACGATGTTCCTCTGGTACATCATGCGGAGCCAATACGGCCTCCATATCAAATACCGTGTCGAGTCCGAACCTTTCACGATACCGATTCAGCTTCGCATCTTCCCCGAGTGCATAGTCCTCATCATCATCACGATGATGGGCAGCGCGGAACACAACCTCTTCCGGTGAAAACTTACTGAAACAATAAGGGCATACAATATCGTAAAACAGCGGACGTTCCTCCGGCTGTTGTCTCTTCAAAAACCGACTAAAAAAGCTCATAGCCACTCCCCTCCCCTGATCAGTTAGACTAAGGTGATTTACACTTGCACTACGATGACAGAGTAACCTTCCAATCGCTAGTCCAACTATCTAGTCTGATATAAGCCGATAGGCGGCTCCATATTTCGGTCCGTCTGTGAAGAATAACCGCACATAATCATCCTTAGCGACTTCCACGGGCGGCATCTCATTTCTTCCGGGAGCAAAATCACTCACAAAAGGATACACCGTACCATCTTCCTTATTCAGCGGAACCCCGCCCTGTTTGCGAACATAACAGAGTGCTTCCTTCGGAACAGGCACTTCCGCTGTGACGGTGATCAATACACTTTTCCGTTTCTGAAAAAAACCGCTCTTGTAGCGAATGGAAAAGCGGATGTCCGCCTTCCCTGCGCTTGCAATCACCATGTTGTCCTCGTCTCGTTGACGGATCAGCACAGGTCCATCTTCCTGCATCTGACACACATAAACTGTGTACTTGATGGCACCAAAACCCGTGATCCGATCCGTGTATCCATTGCTCGCCTTATATTCCTCTCTCGTGTACAGCTTCAGCTTTCCCTGTGCAGGCTGTTCTCCGGTACGATCATCGCTCATCATATCCAGCTCCAGCCGTTCCACATACACAGCTTCTACCCGTTCTGGCCAGAGCCAGCGAAGTGTACAACGTCCTTCGTCCACCGCAAGTGTCAGTTTTCGAATCAAGGGTGTCGAAGGGTCTGCATCCGTAAACCGCATTTCCATTGACCTCCCGACGTTAGAATCCTTTGCTGCGTGTATCTCTTGGTCTCTGACCGAACCCTTCAGCTGAAGAAGTTCCGCCCCCAGCTTCACGACGACCTCGGCTCTTCCGCGGCGTGTTCTCCTTAATCGGAACAATCCAGGAGAACAGGGTCAGTACGCCAGACAAAATGAGCATCGCACCAAGTCGTACGAATGTATCACCCACGTTCGAACCGTCGAGTCCCCACTCAAGCAGAAGCCCTGCCAGTAGACCCGATACGGCACCACCAATACCAAAGCTGAGGGCGAGATGACGGTTATCAAACACGAGTCCGAGTGATACACCCAGCGCCACGCCAATCAGTAACACGGCTGCTACACGGAAAATCGCCAGATAAACGCTATGCTCCATCATGCCTGTACGCTCCGTTACCAGCGTCCGTTCATCAATCGTATCGTAGATCTGCTGGAATGCCAGATTCAGACCATCGGAATCCGGTACATCATAGTACATGCCACCCGTTTGCTGAGCAATATTACGCAGCAGATCCGTACCTGATGGGTCCACCAGGCTTAGGCCAACCGTATTGATCGATATCTGTTCATTGGTATATTGGGACAAAATATCGGCCGTATCCGCTTCACTGAAGCCATCGGATAACAAGATGACAACTGTACCGCGTTTCGGGTCCTGTTTGCCCTGAATCTGTTCCATGCCTTCCCGCAGCACGGCATCAAAATTGGTGCCGCCTGAAGTCGTGACAATGCCATCGATTTTGCCATAAACCTCATTCTTGGCCGCGTCACTATCCAGCGCAATAAACGGCTGCAACAACTGCGGTTGGTCATCAAATGTAATGACAGCTACCTGTTTGTCACTCTCCATTTGACTGATCAGTGTCTTGGCTGCTTCAAAGCGTCCGTTATCCGGATCTGTCTCGCTCATGCTGCCCGAGTTGTCGATCATTAGTACGATGTCCTTGACTTGCTTCACACCGCCTGGATTGATCTGATACAACAATTGCAGGGTGAGTCCAACAACAAACAACAGAGCGAGTGTTGCCGGAACAAGCAGTTTCCACGACAGTCCCAGATACCGGAGCTTCCATGAAGCGCCATTCAGCTTGGGTGAGATCATCTCTGCGATCAAACAGAACAATCCAACGCTCAGCGCCAGTACGCCAAAGTATAATCCCATCAGCAACAGACGCGGCATTTCCCCAAGCCATTGTCGCAGCATGATTTCTCCTGCCGCAAAGCCCACTGCCCCGCCAATCAGGCTGAACAGGACCAGGAGAAGATTGATTTTTCGCTGCATGTCTACATGCATCCTTTCCATACCAGCCGTAAACAGGCTGAGTTAATACAAGATTGGTGCTGGGTGTAGGACACCGCCAGACGTCTTAACGAATGGGTGACAACTTCTCCACGAGACCTGCGGGGTGAAGTTCATAGCCATTCTCCGTGTACGAGTCATAATATACCTTGCCGTTCCGATACACCATGAGATCCTCCAGATGGAAACCTCCCATCAGATTGAGCTTCTCCACACCACTGCTACGTTCTTCGTACACCACACCCAGCTTGTAGATGCGTGACGTTTCTTCGGCATGTGCCGCGTAGTCCATGAAAGCACTATGATGGTCACCAAAGAAATACTTCTCTTCATACCGATGTTCCTGTGTATAATCGAATACCCGTACCCGAACGACCGCCTGATCCTCCAGCGTGTGGTATAACCTGCGGAACAGATCATCCCGGGTCAAAACGTCTTTGTCTCCGTAGGCAATCGTTACATTGGCCCGCTGCAACAGTTCTTCTTCAAATGGCAATCGCAATGGCTCGGCCGTAAGCAGCAACGAGTGACATACCTCCATCAGACGTTTCAGCAGACGGTCATCGCCTTCCGTTGCGAGCCGGTTCATATCGCCCATGTAACGGTCCTCAAACCATACATCCCGTCCGCGCTTGGTTTCCAAGTCAGTGATGAGCTCTTCCGTCACTTTGCCGTAGTACTCCATCACGTTCTGCCCGATGTATTCATCCGCAGCAGCGATACTTTGGACAGCCGTTTCTCGCAGTGTGCGTTCCAGCGCTTCAAGTGCTGCTGTAACGTGACGACTGAAACGGTGAAGCTCTTCCATCTCCGTATCGTAGATACGGAGCAGCTGTAACTCATTTTCCAATCGCAATAATTCCACTTTCGGTACATACACCCGCTCCAGCATACAGTCAATCAGATTGCGAACATTCTGTTTATCACGGAACAACGCTCGTTTGAACGACTGATCTTCCACTCGCTCTTGCTGACGTTGCTCCAGCAGAGCACGTGCCGATTCAAGCTGCATCGATTTATCCCGAATCAGTGCCAGCAGCGCTTCACGTACACTGCCAGGTTCACTGTCACTCCAGGCCGCCCACTGGAAGTAGCCAACCTCTGAATGCTCCGTTCGGGACTGTTCAGCCTGACGGCGCAGGGAACCGCTAGAGCTGCGCTCACGCACACGTTCCTCCACAAGACGAACGACGTTATCGCGGAAGTACGCCTCGGCTCCTTGTCCAAACAACGCTCTCTCCGCTTCACGCAACGAGAGCGGCTTGAGATCGGAGAAACCAACGTTATGCGTCATGATGCCACTCATGCCACTAACCAGATCTTCATCGGGGAGCAGACCTTCGACTTTGCGCTCCACCGAGGCCGCATCGAGTCCGAAGAAAGCGAGCTTGTCCTTGATGCTCCAGTCCGGCTCCTGCCGCATGCGTGCGAGCAGATACCGATACAGGTGGTATAAAACCGCCAGTGCAATTGGCTTGTTTGGCCGCCTGATCTCGGCAAAACCCGCGCTTGCATAACCATGCTGATCAGAGGTGGTACGAATATTGTTTTTAAAAGATGTATTGTTGTACGTGTTCGCTCCCGTGCTTGAAACGCTACCCGAGTGATCCGTATCCTGCTTCCGGTTCTTCAGCAGGCAGATGCGGCAGATGATCTCGGCATTTTCGATCCAGCCACCAGGAACGCCGGTTCCACGCTCATTTTTGTCAGACAACAGGTATACCAGATCAAACAACGGCGAAGCGGGATGTGCGACGGGAATGGAGATCCCATCCTCCGTCACCAGCAGTTTACCGCTGAACGTGTAGTCCAGCGACTGCATATAATCCAGTTCCCGCAGAAAAGCGAGGCCTGCTGCGCTGGCATATCCGAAGGAGTCCACCTGTTCCATCTCGCTGACCAATACATGCAGATCTGTCTGCACTGACTTGAAGGCTTGGGACAAAATGGTCTCCGTCAGCTTGGTGAGCTCTGGCAATAATACATTCAACGGATCATCCGCTCTGGTTACCACCGTAACGTAAATCCGATCAAATGACGAGTACAACCGTCCATATTCGGCAATTCGGTTACTGACCCGCCGAAGCGTACGATTCAGGTCAAATAGCGCCTGATCGGATTCGTGGAAACTGCGGTGCACATCCTTTCGCCGTGTTTTGGACGGTCGCTCCGTCTGCCCAGCGGACAAAGGCAAGTGGTGAAGAGTCACCTGCCCATCATCGGACGAGCCATCATTTCTCGTTTCACCCGGATGCTCTTTCTGATCTTCTGTACCAATCTGAACGTAGACCACACCGTCTCCGTTATCCCATTTCAGCCGATTGATCTCCTGCACGGCAGACACGGCAGGTGCAACCAGATCACCTACGAAAAGGAACAAAGCCGGGTAATGGATACTGCTGCGTCCATCACCCAGGCTGCCTTGACGCTCCTGCTCTATTGCATACTGTGCTGCATACTTCTCCAGATCGCCCTTCAGGGTATTGTTCGAATTGAACTCCATCCCGGTCACCATCTTACTTCAGCCTTCTGCGAATGTCGTTCAGCTTGGACGACATCGTTCTGTAGAACTGATAGATGTCTTCTCCGTTAGCCAGTTCTACCCGCTCGTATTCGAGACGATCACGCGATTCCATGAACAGTGCAGCCAGATCATCCAGCTTTGTCAGCAGTGGCGTGATATCCTCTGAAGCCGTAAGATCGTTATCGCGGCGGGAGGCTTTGCGCAGCAATGTACTGCGATCCTTCTCCGCCAGACCGCGGAAGTTGCCAAACACTTCATACTCGGCAAAGTTACGGCTCTTCATCAGGTTCGCGAACGGCTCCCATGCGTCTTCTTCCGGGTCACGGTCGTAGACGTAGAGTGCACCTTTTTTGACGATGGTGTCGGTATATAACGCTTCGATGAAGCGGTCATACCATTGCTCCTCGTCCTGGTACTGGGCAAGAATGCCTTCGAGTTCGGCGACTTTGGCCGAGATGGCATTCATCTTCGCCAGTTCCTCACGTACGCGCGCGATCAGCTGCGGGGAGCGTACCAGGTTTTCTTTGGCCATATCTTCATTAATACTGCCGAAAATATCCTTAACGCCTACACGCGGCAACCCTTCAGATTGCAGACGCTTCAGCTCGATCACGGCCCGCTTCACTTCGCCGAGGTTCGGTGTAGTGGACGTCAGACGCATGTCGTAGGCTCCCAGTTTGGCAGACAAATCAAACGCTTCTGTCGTCACAATCGCATACCGGTTGCTTGTATTCTCATCAATGGATTTGGCTGTCACAATGTTGTATCCAAGCGCCTGCTCGAATTCGTTACGCACACGGGCATTATACTGCTTCACGCGGGCGTTCTCGTACACATCTCCCCATGATTTCTCTGGAATCGGAGACGGCAGATAGGTCCAGTTGTTTTTCTCCGTTTGCACCAAGTGACGACCAATGCCTTCTTTGTCCAAAATGGTACGTTCATAACTTTCCTCATATACCTTAAGCGGTGTATAGACAAAGAGTGGTACCCCGTTGCGGGTGTTCAGCCAGAATATCCGGTTACGCACTTCACTTTCCTTAACGGTAAAATGAGATTTGCCTACCGCATTGTTCTGATAATTGCGAATCCCTTTCAGAATGCCTGGCGCCTGTGCAGGTACCGATACAAATCCCCATGAAGGGAAATGCAGACTGCCTGTACTGTTGCTCAGATTGAACACCGGAACAGCCTCATCATCCAACTTACCAGCAATGAAACGTTCCACGAATTTCTCAACCGACTCATCCTGACCGTATTTGATCACCAGGAAATCTTCCATGGAACGGGTAATCAGATCACCGAATTTCTCACTCAGGAAGTCAGAGATGGAGCTGACGATATCAATCTCGTTTTCTTTCACCCATTGGCTGGAGTTTTCCAGCAATTCACGAGAGAAGTCACGAATCAGATCATCCGTATCGCGCTTGTCCAGTAGTCCATCCACCACACTGACGATATCCGGTACACTTACGACGTTCCAGTAATATGTTTTGTTGCCTTTGTGATCGGCTTGTTCTTCACCACGTGTCAGCAAATCACCGTTCTTGGCGAATATCGAGCTAAGGGCATTCAGCGTTTCGGTAAATACGTTATAAATGCGGCTGTTTTCCTGGTTCAGCAACTCATACAGATCTTCATAGAACTCGATCATCTGATCGTTGCGTTCCACGTCGGCGTGCAGCCAGTACTCATGAATTTTTGCTTCAATATAAGCATTCTTTTTCTTCTCTTTGGAGACAAAAGCACTCTTTGCATCGCCCAGCTTCTCTTCGGACTGCTCCTGAGCTGCTTCAATATCACGCGGAATGCGGAAGGCATTCTCACGCAACGTTTCGATGTACGACTGAATCATTTTCAGTACACAGAAACCTTTTTCCGTATAAATCAGACGGGAGACATAGAACGGACCTTGTTCGGGGTGCAAAAACATACGCCGGATCTGTTCGGTGAACTGGCCGGCAATCTCACCCGGCAGCTGTTTCTTCGCCTTGATGTATTCTTCACGGGCACGAGCCAGGAAGTTCTGTTCCAGCTCGGTATCCATATTCACAACCTGTGATTTCACCACATTGCCATAGGACAGACGCTCGCTGTTCTGATAACCAGGGAGCGGCTCAGGCACACGTGCTTCAAAGGACTTGACCACACTTTCGAGATCAATGCCCAGCTTGCGGGCAAACTTCTCGGTATCCTCCTGGTTCGGTGCTTTGGAGAACATGGTGTTCATTTTGTCGAACATCCGGTAAGCCAGATACGTGGTCATCTCTTCAATCGGCAGTACAGCCGAAGAGGCACCGATGATGTTGTAATCATAGTTAGCCGGGTACACCTTGTTCATCTGTGCAATGTTAGTGCGAATGTTGCTGATATAGTCATGGATCGCGAACTCCTCACCCGACTGCTTCTCCTCACTTGCCATGAAATTGGTAATGTTCTCGGCCGTGACGTTCATGCAGTAATCGTAGGCGTTCTCCAGCAATTTGCCTTCGGTATTCGTTGCAGAGATCAGGTGACACAGGTTAAATGGCGGCAGTGGTGAGTTGACCGTTAAAATATTGCCGTACTTCTGTGTGAATCGCTCACCGCGGCTATCCACGTTCATCCAGTAATCCAGCTCTTTGAGCGCTGCATATCCGTTCTTACGAATGTATTCACGCGTGTGCTCGCTCAAGCTTTTGTTGGACAGGTTCACGTCTGGCGTGAACAGATATCCCAGCGTATTCACGCGGTCAATCCCGGCAGAGCCGTGATCCCGTTCGATAATGCCTCGCACGATATAGGAAATATCGAGGAAGCAACCACTGCCAGTACCGCCGGACAGACCTGTCAACAGGAACACCATCAGTTTTTTGTTGGTGCCTACGGATAGGGTTTTGATCTTTTTGTCGATGGCCTGAACGACCTGATTAATCTTCGTGAACAGGAGCAGACGTCCAGCCTGACGCACCCCTGCGGCGCCGTTCATGCCGTCCGTGATGCTCAGTTCGGGAGACAGCCAGTCCGTAATGTACGGCTCCAGCACGCTGCGGTTTTGAAGAAGTCCGCCAATCTCGGCATTGGACAGCAATACGAATTCATTGATTGGATCAAGTCCGATCCCTTTATACTTTTTGGCACGATCCTGTTCGTTCGTCTCAAAAGCCAGAAACTCCACATTATCCGGCTTGTCCATTTTTTTCTTGGATACCGGATCCTGTGGCAGCTTGAAACGACGGTTGATCTGATATTTGAGACGCAGCAACGCATCAATTCCCGTTCCTCCCAGACCAATAATCAGAATGGGGTTATCAATTGTATCAACTCTGATCTTCTCACTGACAATACCTCCGCCAAGTGATACATCCAGTTGCTGAATATGTTCTCTAACAATCGGTTTCATTCCATGTCCTCCCTTTAGTTACACCAAATACTCGATTAAAATCGTTTTGTCCGCCTGTTGCAGCGGGATGCTCAGTCGGTCACCGTTCTTCAGTTCAACGCCTGAGCTTGCATCGACTGCACGACCGGATTTCTCCAGCGTACCGCCTGCGGTGTTACGGATTATAATTCGATCCCCATTGCTGGGCGTAAATACATATTTTTCGGTTTCCTTCAGCTCAGGGTCCAGTTGCAATAACTGATGCAGATGGAATCTGCCGCGGAAGGATACCAGCTTTTTATATTGTGGATATGACTTGTCTCCCGTGTTCTCATCTCGAATCTCCACAATCATCTGACCTACAAATCCCCGGTTTTTGCGTTTCAACCAGCCCATCAGGAACCAGGCAGCAACACCTACCACAATCAGGGCTATAACACCCAAGATGACAGGCAACCAAGGAAACGGCTTGTCCTGTTCACCACCTGAGGTTGTCGGTTGAGATCCACTTCCGGCTGCTCCGCTCGCATTAATCGTGATTGGCGCACTTTCACGGTAGAAGCTGTCTTCTTCCGCACGGATGATCAACTCATAATTATGATTGTCCGGTACTTCAAATGTTCCGGCAAAACCAGAACCTGTGTTTTCCAGCGGTTGTTCCTCGCTTTTACCTGTATCTACATCTTTCACAACCAGCGTGGCCTTCATATCTGTATACAGATCATTATCCTGAAGTGGCTGACCGCCATTCTCCAGTTTGGCTGCAAGATCAACCTTGTCCCCTTTCGTATAGGACTTGGTCTTAATTGGGTCCACAACGAGCTGAAGATCATAGTTGAACAACAGGTTGATATCGATGCTGTCTTTCGGAGCCCCTTTTACCCGAAGTTTCCAGTCTCCCTCTTGGGGTTTCAACAGCTTCACGAGCGAATAACTCTTCGACGTCGAGAGCTTGGCTGCATCCGAGTTCAGATCCACGGCTTGCCCGGAAGGGTCTGTCAGTTGTACTTCCACCGGCTTCGAGGACATAATCGAGATGTTCGCTTCCAGTACACTGTCATTCGGCACGTTCACGGTAACTTCCTGATAACTGCCGTTTCCTGTTACAGAGGGTAGCTTCACCACGTTCAGTTTGGCATGATCGGCGAAGATCTCACTCAGAATCTGTGGCAGATCATCCGGCGTATCGGTAATGAATGACTTGCCTCCGGTCTGCTGCGCCAGATCTGCAAGTGCATCCTTATTCAGCTTGCCATCCGCGTTCAGTCCAATCGTATATACCGGAATACCCTGATCCTGTGCTTCCTTCACGGCTTTTGCGAGATCAGCGTCGGATTGTGCCTGTGTACGGCCTTTGGTTTTGTTAAAGTCATTGTTACCATCCGCCAGTAGCACGATCATCGGTGAGTGGGATGGGTCTGCACCATGATTCAGTATGTTCACGGCTTCGGCGACACCAACTGAGACATCGGTATATGGCCCCCGGCCGAGCTGATCAATAAAATCCTTCAGGCTGCTCTTGTCCGCATCGGACTGAATCTCCAGCATAGCCTTTTCCCGCTCCACCTGATCGGTATAAGCGACAATCCCTACCTTGTCCCCCTGGACTGGCAGCATATCAATAAACAATTTCATGGCTTCATTACTGATCTTGTCACGGTCACTTGTATTCATCGAGTTACTTACATCGGCTACAAGTACCGCATCGATTCCGCTCGTCTGTGCCTGAGCCGCTGCAGCTTGTGGCAGCAACGCTTGAGGCAGCAGTAGCGTTAGAATTGCCAGCAGAACCATCGTTCCACTGAGCCAGCGTATTTTGCGTGTCCGCAGCATTGGGTGTACTCCTTCACGTTTGAGATTAAAATGGGAATAGTTTATTATAGGCGTCAAGCCTTAAGGAAATCTTAACAGTCTACTAATAAATTCTGAAAAGCACCCCTATCTTGAGTTACAGTTTTGTAATGACTGACAAAAATCGACGATTTCACGTCTGTAACTGGAACAAAAGTACCAACTATGGAAATATGATATAGTTATTGCCAGCAAACTGCAATATAACAGCGCTTGTTTACCAAGCTATAGAAGGGAACGGATTATGGTTACATACGGATGCCTCGCCATATTGTTTCTTTTTGTCATCATAAAGGTAATTGCACTCCAGCTTCATCGGCGGAAACCGGTCTCCCGCGAAGACACGGATCGTACCCTCTACACTATTCTGAATGGTGAGCGTGATTGAGCATGAGTACTAAACTAGTTGTATCCATACGACCATTTCATCGAACGACCTATGCTTATGAAAAGTTGCAAGTCTGCTCCCGTTGTGGACAGTATACCTGCCTGTGGGAAGATGAGTGCACGGCCTGTGGCCGAGGTACCTTGAATTCCGTTCAGGAGAAAGCGACTTCCCGTGTGAAACGCCGGATTGCACGCGACCTGTTCATTACGATTTTGTTCGGTGCAGCGGCCACCTATTTCGGCGAGACCATAGATCAGACCATGGCGGCAGCCAGTGTTTCCCTGCTGCTTCTGGCCTTACTGATCTTCATGCAGAAACGTTCGTTCGAGGTAGAGCAGCAGCGCGAGTTGAAGCGCACGTTGCAACAGGATGAGGAACTCATCCGCCAGGGCATCAACCGCAACTGGGCTCTGGTCGCCGAAGCCCGAAAGCAGGATGAGGCACTTGCCTATGAGATGCTCCGCGAGATCGGCTCACTCGTCTACAATGACCGGATTCGACTGCAACAGGTTGCATTGTTGCAATCCTTTGTCCTGCGCAGTGATATGGACCTTCAGCTCAAGCCCTTACTGCTACACAGTTTCGAGCGGCTGCTCGCTGAATATATCGGTGAGATTGCACGGCTTAAGCCGGATTTGATCCGTGAAGATGCGATTCGTTATATCGCGACCTATGAAGTGAACATTTTACAGCTGCACAACGGAATTCAGATTCTTACAGCCGTTGCTGCTGCTGCCGTACGCAAGAGCAAATATATTGAGTTATTCCCTAGTCTTATTACCCGCTACGCCCGCTTTATGCCCAAGGATCGATTCATGAGACTTTATCACACGATTGAACGCTATCCGAGCAAGGCACGTGGGGGACTGGCAGAGTCGGTAGGCCGGGTGTATAACGAGAAATATCGGGATCAATACGCAGATGTTCATGTGTAGGGATGATATATCGAGATAGAAAAACGTAATTTAGTGCAAACTCACTCCGTGTATATAGACGAATGCAATTTCACCCACCCCTGCATGCGCGTCAGCACCACAGATCGAAGGTTATGCTTCTAATGATATAAGAAATGATCCAAAAACACCCCATCCTTAGGTCTAGGATGAGGTGTTTTGAAGTTTATGGCAGTTTGCCACGTACTATGCGAAGTACACGGACAGAAAGAAAAACTAGATGGGGAATATCTAAATGGCATCTTCCATGGATCAAGCAGGCGCGCAAACAGACACTCGCAGGTGACAAAAACAATAAGCGGAAATGATCATCTGTCCTATTGAAAAAGGGCCGCGACGTGGTTCCGTCGCGACCCTTGATCTGAGGGTTCGTTACATGTGTACCCGAACCCTCTCATATGTGCCATGCCAATCTCTGTGGCATGGCACAGTGCCTGCGCAATTGCGGCTACATCGCCGCTTGCGCCAAAAGCTTTACCGTCCGCGACGAGAATCGCGACGGTCACCCTTCGCCGGTCCGCGTCCTGCGGATTCCGGACGGCGAGAGCCTTCGCTGCTGCGCCCGGAGCTGCGCTTGTCGGCGCTACGGCCTGCCCAGCCGCTGCTAGCTGCACCGCGGCCGCCTTGGCCCGCTGCACCGCGACTGCTGTCGCTGCTGCGTGCAGAACCACGGCCTGCGCTGCGCTCGTCGCCACTGCGACCTGCACCGCGGCCACCTTGACCGGCTGCACCACGACTGCTGTCGCTGCTGCGGCCACCGCTACGACCACCACTGCGTCCGCCTTCACTGCGGCCGCCTTCGCCACCGCGGGAACCACGACCCCCACGTCCGCCATCTCTGCGATCGTTACGGCCTGCACCGCGACGGGCACTGCCTGTTCCGGAAGAGCGTCCGCCTGAACGTTCGTCATCACCCTGACTGTTGATGGAACGTCTAGCCGCTCCAGTTGAAGCAATTGGACCTTCGCTAGTCCACTGGATACGCGACAGCTTCTGGTCGATCCCTTGTTCAATACGTGCAAGCTCCGGTCTGTCGTGCTCTGTTGCAAACGTCACAGCAAGACCTGTACCGCCTGCACGGCCCGTACGACCGATCCGGTGAATATAACTTTCCGCATCATGCGGCATATCGTAGTTAAATACATGCGTGACGCCTTCTACATCAAGTCCACGTGCAGCTACATCAGTAGCAACCAGCACTTGCAGTTTGGCATCGCGGAACGCTTTCATTACGTTCTCACGCTTGGATTGGGACAGATCCCCATGAAGTTCATCACTTGCATAACCTGCTTCACGCAGATCTTGGTTCAGCTTGGATGCACGACGCTTGGTCCGGCAGAAAATGATCGCCAAGTATGGGCGATACGTATCAATCATGCCGCGAAGTGCTTCTAATTTACCGCGATCCGAACATTCCAGCACTTGCTGGCGAATCTGTTTGATCGGAATAACAGATTGGGAAGATACTTTTACATCTTCCGGATCTTTCATGTAGGTCTTCGCCAGGTTGCGAATACCCTTCGGCATCGTTGCCGAGAACAGCATTGTCTGACGTTTATGTGGCAGCTCGCTAAGAATCGTCTCCACATCGTCCAGGAAGCCCATGTGCAGCATTTGGTCGGCTTCATCCAGCACCAGTTTTTTCACATTATCAAGCTTCAACGTGCCCCGACGCAGGTGATCCAGGAGACGCCCTGGTGTACCAATAACGATCTGGGTGCCGTTCTGCAATTTACGCAGCTGCTTGTCCACATCCTGCCCACCGTATACGGCAAGTACATGCAGTTTATCGTCGTTTGCCGTGAGCTTCTTCGCTTCTTCCGTAATTTGCAGCGCAAGCTCACGCGTAGGCGCGATAATCAGCGCTTGCGGGGAGCGGTCGGATACGTTAATTTTCTGAATAATCGGCAGCAAAAAAGCCAGCGTTTTACCTGTGCCTGTCTGTGCCTCAGCAATAATATCACGTCCACCCAGCAGTACCGGAATCGAACGCTCCTGTACCGGAGTCGGCACGGCGATGCCCTGATGTTTCAGGATCTCGCACCATTCCGGGCGAATGCCCAGTTGTTCAAAGTTTGCCAATCGTTACACCTCTGTATATTCATTTAGATAAGTCCATTTCATAATGACCTTAGTATCAGTATCTGCCATCAAGACTAGTTTTCCTTATATCAATCATGATTATGAAATGAATTTTTTAAAAAGCAATCCACTCGTTGCTCTTCTTCTCCATACCCTGTAGTTTACACGTTAGTCAAGCAAAACAAAAGGGGATACAGCGTTACACCCCCAACTTGTAGCACAAAATTCCAAGATCAGCGTGACTTGTATCGACCAAGTGAGTTTGAGGTTGGTTATACGGCCGCTTCAATATCAATCTCATAGCCATAATAAGCTGTACACACCACATCCTCTAATAAAACAACGACGCCCTCTCCCCATTTTAGATTAGGGAACAAGTGCGCCGCTGATTAAAAAGTATCTTTATATGTTGTCTACTACATAGGGATGTCTAATATCTGCTCAGTTTGAGTTTTCATCTTGTCTGCGTAACCACATTACGACTTGCACCTTCGTCCAACCAAGTTACGAGCCGTGTCCTCCGGCTGTGGCATATCCACTTCGTTCAAGAATGCGAGTGCTCTCTTCGTTCAACCCGCGCAGGTGCACGGTTTTGCCAAGCTTCGCGTATTTGAATTTCACTTTGCCAATAGCCACAACCGCGGTATTATCCCAGATATGTGACCTTCCGAAATCAATCGTGATCTCCTTCGGATCAGCCTCTGCATCGAACTCATCTACAAAGCGGGACGAAGAACCGAAGAAGAATGGTCCGTGAATCCGGTATACCTTCTGCCCTTGCTCCTGGCTCGCCTGTACGCGGATCTTGGTCTGTTTCCAGCCAAAATGTAGCACACTGAGCACAACGCCGACCATGACCCCGATCGACAGATCGTGAGTATAGACCACAATCGCCACCGTCACGATCATGACAAAGGCTTCCGCCCCCGGTACGCGAGCAATATTTTTGATGGAGCTCCAGTCGAATGTTCCGATACACACCATAAACATCACACCGACGAGCGCACCCATCGGCACCTGTTTCACCACACCGCTAAACAGCAGCAACAGGATCGCGAGAAACGCACCCGCAGTAAATGTCGATAATCTTCCACGTCCGCCAGACTTCACATTAATGACCGACTGCCCGATCATCGCACAGCCGCCCATACCGCCAAACAAGCCGTTCACGAAATTTGCGATCCCCTGACCACGCACTTCACGGTTCTTGCTGCTCTTGGTCTCGGTCATCTCATCCACGATGGTTGCGGTCAGCAGGGATTCCAGCAAACCAACCAGTGCCATGGTGAATGAATAAGGCAGCAGAATCATCAGCGTGTCCCAAGTCCATGCAATATTCGGCAAATGGAACATCGGCAGAGTACTCGTTATATTCCCCATGTCACCGACTGTTCTTACGTCGAGATGAAACACCAAGGTAATAATCGTCATCACGATGATTGCAATGAGTGGAGCTGGAACGCCTTTGAAAAACCGTGGCAAAATATAAACGATCGCCAGCGTGCCCGCTACCATCGCATACATGATCCAGTTTGCTCCCGTGAAGTGGGTTAACTGCGCCATAAAGATCAGTATAGCCAGTGCATTCACGAATCCGGTCAGTACCGAATGAGGCACAAACGTAATAAACCGTCCAACCTTAAATATGCCCAGTAGAAACTGGATAATGCCCGTCAATATAGTCGCTGCAAAAAGATATTCAACGCCATAATCCTTGACCAGTCCAACCATCAGTACCGCCATGGCACCTGTTGCCGCCGAGATCATGCCTGGTCTTCCACCAGCAATCGAGATCACAATCGCAATTGTAATTGAAGCGTACAATCCGACCATCGGATCAACACCTGCAATGATGGAGAACGCAATGGCTTCCGGAATTAACGCCAGCGCTACCGTAATGCCTGCCAGCACGTCTCCGCGAATGTTGCCAAACCATTGTTGTTTTAAAGTATTCATATGTTCTTGCCGTTCCTCCTACGTGTATTCCTTATAATGGACAATTCTACTGAAGAGTAACGGAAGCCGTTCACACTAACCAACTACCCAGGACAGCACAAAACAACGGAATCCTCTCCGCATCATTCGCCTATGCTCCTGCCTGAATTGCATCATTCTTCGCCATCCGTATAGCCTTGACGGGTTATTGAGCGCTTACGTCGTTTCCGTTCCAGTGTGTACCGTTGGTGTTCCATTACTGCCTCAGCTGACTTACTCATGCGACATCAGGAGCTGATCCTGATGCCAATAGTTTTTCCCCTCTCAGAAAAACCGGGTCCGTTAATGTACTGACCTATTATTATAGTCACAGGACTGGATATGTACTAATACAATTAAGGCGAAAAAACAGAACCTTATCTCCTATTATCTTAATCTTTCTATAATTTACTCACCCATGCTCTATTCACAAAAAAATAACCCGTAAAGATCCTTTGATAAAAGTCTCTTTAACGGGTATTATCGCATTGCTATGCTAGAATCTTCCGGATTTGAATATCGAATAGAGCAGGAAAGCCACCATCAGAATCGCCACCAGGAAACCAATTTCAATGACCGGAATATCCCACAGCATCGTGGATTGATGACTGATGGACGAACCGATAATCAATCCCACCATGATGATACAAAAAGCGAGTAACACGATACTGAAGGACAGCCGATTGCTAATCTGGTCCATTCTACGCATGAGTGCATCCAGTTCAGGGACACTAATCTCCAGCCTCAGCTTGCCTTTGCTAATAATGGATGATAACTGCCTTAACTGCCCTGGCAGACCAATGACACTCTCGGCCATATCAGCCGCACTGCGGAACAACCGATTCTTGATTCTTCCTGCGCTAAAACGTTCCTTGATCAGCTTACGGCCAAAGGGTTCAGCCATATCTACAATGCTCAGGGAAGGATCAAGATGTTCAATCACACCTTCCATCGTCAGCAACGATTTACCGAGCAGCAGAATATCGGCAGGCATGACAACCCGGTGCCTCTGGGCTACGCCGAACAAGTCATTTAACGCCTGACCCACACTAATCTTGGAAAAGGGAATATCGTAATATTTGCTACGCAACTTGTCCAAATCCACATGAAGCCCACGCAGATCCATGTCATCTGGCATCATGCCCAATTTCTCAATGGCCCGGATCATACTGTCTGTATCTTTGCGCATTAACCCAATAATAAGCGAAGCAAGCTGCTGTTTCATCTCATCGCTCAGACTGCCCACCATACCGAAGTCTATAAAGGCAAGACGTCCATCCTTCAATACCATCAGGTTACCCGGATGTGGGTCAGCGTGAAAGAATCCATGAATAAAGATCTGATTCAATAATGAGTCCACCAGCCGCTCAGCAATATTATTCAGATCATGGCCGCGTCTGACCAGTTCTTCACGATCATTGAGTTTGATACCTTCGATATACTCCATCGTGAGCACACGTGACGACGTCTGATCCCAGTAAATTGTCGGGATTTTCACCTTGTTGTCCTGTTGGTATTGCTGTGCAATCTTTTCCGTATTCCGGCCTTCGACCGTATAATCCAGCTCAGCCATCAATGCCTGGGCGTATTCTTCTACCATTTGCGGAATCTGATATTGCTTCACCCAATCCCAGCGCTTCTCGGCCATGGCTGTCAGTTCACGCAAAATATCCAGGTCACGCTGCACAATACGCGATATACCCGGCCGCTGAATCTTGATGGCTACCGATTCACCGCTTCGAAGTTTGCCCAGATGCACCTGTCCAATGCTGGCCGCAGCTACAGGGGTATCCTCGAACCGGGAAAAGATCTCCTCCAGCGGTGTATCCAATTCCTGTTCCAAAATACCCCGTGCCGTCTCGGAAGAGAACGGCGGGACCTGATCCTGCAACTTCACCAACTCACGAATGACAGACTCAGGCAATAGATCTGCCCTTGTGCTTGCGAGTTGCCCCAGCTTGACGAAAGCTGGCCCCAGCTCCTGCAGCACAAGCCTGATGCGTTCACTCAGCGTTTTGGTGGTATGTGCTTCACGCGACATCCACCGTCTGGGCAGAGCCAGCAACTGGAACAATCCCAGCTCCTCGACCATATAACCGAAGCCATGACGCACGAGCGCCATGGCAATTTCACGGTATCTGCCGACATGTTTGATTCGCACTGCCATCTACTCGATCTCGTTTCCTTTGAGAGGAGGAGGAACTTCAAGTGGAGCTGGGGATTCATCAGGTTGAAGCTGTGGTGAGTGGCCCAGTTCAGCAAGTTTTTTCTCCAGAACGGCAACACGCTGTTCCAGACTGGTTACATCACTTTCGGATGCCACACCAGCTTCCTGAAGCACGCGCTTGACCTGTTCCTGAATCACTCTCTTGAACTGGCCTTGTTCTTCATCGCCCCGTTCCATCAGGCGTTCAACCAAAGCTTTGGATTCACCGGGCGCAAGTTCCCCACGCTTGACCAAATCATCCACGGTTTTCTCAATTTTTTCTTTGCTTACGACAGTAAGACCAAGCCCTAACGAGATCGCCTTTTTGAACAAATCGCTCATTTTTGTCATCCTCCTCTTCGTTGATCTCTATATTATACCCCTTACACTCCGCATGCAAAAATGTCAGTCCGATCAGACGTAACGTGCAGCCCATTTGCCTGCTTGCAGGAGTAACTTGCGGTATGTTTCGTGTGCAAAAGACGGTACATGGTGACCCGGCATCAAATAAACAATACGTCCAACACCATATCGATGAGCCCATACCGCAGGCTTTGGTCCATCTTCGGATTGATATTCAAGCAATATTTTCGTTTCGGCAAAAGAACCAAATTCGAACTGATACGGCTCTTCTTCCATTGTGAAATTCGAAATGCCCTCCGTCACGGGATGGCTTTCCTCCGTTACAGTGAATTCAAGTGGTGCATAAGCCGGATGATGCAGGAACTTGGCACCGATCATCTGTTTGAGTTCATAACGATTTTGAAGGGAAATGCCGTTATGTATAATGACCAGTCCACCTCCATTACTTACATAGGACAACAAACCTGCTGTCTGCTGTGGAGAGACTTTCCCCTTCCAATCGTCCATGTATGAGATACATACATCAAACCCGGTTATATTTTCTTGCAGCAGCATATTCCGATTCTCACTGCACTGCACAGTCATAGTATCATGGAAAATTCGGCTAATCTCCGCATCCACACCTTGAAGCGGGTGCCAATCCGGATGTGTATAATCGCCAAGTAGTAATGCTTTTTTACGATGATCCATTCAATCAATCTCCTTTCTTGTTCACCTCACTGTATCAATCAACTACCAGGGGAGCTTCTCGCCCTTGTAGTCCACATATGCGGGTTGATCTCCTTTAAACTGTTCATGGCGGTCGATAAGTACTGCGATATGCTGTGCAGATTGCTCGGGCGTGAGATCCGCAGCAACATCCAATTCACCCCGCATATAACTCTGTACCCAACCGGGATGCACAAGCATCACTTGTCCGCCTTCATCCTTCAGACCATTGTGCACAAGACGGGCCTGCATGTTCAAAGCAGCTTTGGACATACAATAGGCATACCACCCATCCCGACTGCATTGTTCTATACTTCCAGCCTCGGAAGAGATATCAACAATTAGCTTGACCTGTCCTTGAAGAAGGAGGGGTAACAGGGAATGAGTCACACGAAGTGTACCTAAGGTGTTCACATTAAATACTTCAGCCATCTCCGCCATATTCAACGGCCCGCGGATATGATCCGTAATACTTCCTAGTATAGCCGCATTATTGATCAGCATATCCAAATGATTCGTATCCAGCTTCAATGTCTCCGTGAACAGAGCTACCGACAGGTCGTCTGCAATATCCAGTTCGATGGCGCGCAGATGGTCCGGATATCCTTCTGCAAGCATACGAATTCCCTCGGAATCTTCCACGTCCAGACCGGCCGCATACACAAGATACCCTCTCTTCAGCATCTGTGCCGTCAAAGCCAATCCCAATCCCCGGGCAGCTCCCGTTACACATACGGTTCTCATCATGATGTCCCTCCCTCGCAAAATGATTCTGTCTTTTATTCATTCCACATATTCATCTGAAAACCTTTAATTCAGAATGGGATCGCCAACTTCACGACCAAAGACTCAGGAGGTAAAAGTGAGATTAGAGCCATTTTGCTTATTGAATTAAGCTATCTATTCAAGCTATAAATAGCTGCTATTATCTCTGTATATATCGCTCCTGCCGATAGGCTGAACAATGTTCCACCCATCTTCGAGCGGCTGCCGGATAAGAGCCCAGATGAACGTGCGTATACCCCGCCACGATGTTGCCTGCGGCATACCCTTCTTGGTTCAAGCCACGTAACCCCTTGGTCTCATACGCATAAGGGATCGTTTCTTCATCACGATAGGTCATTGTCGAATAATGAAATTCATGACCCCTAAGTACTTCACCCTTTTTCAGCAAAAAGGAATCCCGAACGCTACTTGCTTCACGGTAGCCAAGCGCAGCGCGCTTCTTCTGCATCTGCACCTGTGCGGGGATAATGCCCGCCATGTCGAAGGTGACGCCCTCACGGTCGGTCAACGTTTCTCCAAGCACCATGTAACCACCACACTCGGCGAATAAAGGCATGTTGGATTGTGCTGCCTGTCGAAGTCCTTTCAAGAACCCTTGGTTACCGGCAATCTCCGCTGCAAACTCCTCGGGAAACCCACCGCCCAAATAGACGCCATCCACATCTGTTGGAATGCTTTCGCCAGCGAGCGGACTGAAGTAATGTAATCGGGCCCCGGCTGCTTCGAGCAATTCCAGATTATCGGGATAATAGAAATTAAATGCCGCATCGCGCGCAACGGCTATAACAGGCTGTACCTCATATGATACATGTCGATTATTAACGTGGATCACTGAATTGGAATGTGGATCGTAATTCGAACCTGGTTCAGTATTAGCTGAATCTATGTGGGTAGTAGTCGCAGGACTCACTTTTTCTGCATTCAAAGGCGGGGCGCTTGCTGCCAGCTCCAGCAGAAGATCCAGATCGGTGCCTTCCATTAACACATCGGCAGCCCGCTGAAATAATGGTTCCAGTTCACCGCGCTCAATGGCAGGTACCAGTCCCAGATGTCTCTCAGGGATGAACATGCCCTCGTCCCGCTTCAGCCAGCCAACCACCGGAATGCCGCACATCTGCTCAATGGCTTTTTTCACAATGGTATAATGACCCGCACTTCCACACCGGTTAACGATCACTCCGGCAATATTTAATTCAGGCTCCAATTGTTGAAACCCCAGTACAATTGCGGCCGCACTGCGAGCCATGCTGCGTACGTCCACAACCAGGATGACAGGGGACTGCGTGACCAGAGCAATCTCTGCAGTTGAGCCTGTATTGCTGAGTGGATCTTTGCCATCATAGAGGCCCATAACGCCTTCTATAATGGAAATATCATGCCCCGCCGATGCCTTCTCGAACGTATCTCTCACATACTCAGGCGATGTCATCCATGCATCCAGATTACGTGACGGTCTGCCTGTGACAGCGGTATGGTATGTCGGATCAATATAGTCCGGGCCGCATTTGAACCCTTGTACACTTAAACCACGCTGGGCAAGTGCTCTCATCAGCCCCAGGGTTACTGTCGTTTTCCCTGCACCACTTCCGGTGCCTGCAATGATCAGTCGGGGTCTGGTGTTACGATTTGCAATGCTCATCGTCATTTCCACCTTTTCTTGCGATTATCGAATCCTTCAGCTCCGCTGAAAACGTATAGATTCTATAATATAAACAAAACCGCATCATATAGCGATGCGGTTAAGCTTAATGCACACTCTTTATTCATGAAGCGACGCCAAAAGCTTTTTGTCGAACTGATCTAAAAGCAGGCCACTAATCTCTAATCTTGGCCGCACGCCCTGCTGCAAAGTAACGTCCAAGCTCAACGATGAGTGCGCCCATCTTTTCTTCCTCCGGAATGACCAGCGCCTCAATGCCTTCTTCACGCATGGAGTTTGCTGTAACTTTACCTACAGACGCAGGAATTACACCTTGTCTGAAGGCTGCAAGCATCGGCTCAAGCTTGTCCTGAGAGGCCGCATATTGGGTCAGAAATCTGACCTGCGGTCCACTCGTGAACGCAACAGCATCTACCTCGAACTTTAGAATTTCATTCAATAACTGTTCCAGCTCTGCCTCTTCTGGCGGGACATGGCGGTAAGGAAGCACTTGTCTGACGATTGCACCTTGTTCTTCCAACCATGCAACGAGTTTGGGAGCTGTCTCCCCATGAAGCTGCAATATAACCTTTTTCCCTGCGAGATCATGTGGGGCGAATTCTCGAATGAGCCCATCCGTGCTACCGTCATCATCTCGTACCAGCGGTGTTAACTTGCGCTTTTTGAGTGCATTCACCGTCTTGTATCCCCTCGCTGCAATTGAGGATTCCGATAATACATCCAACAATTGGCCTGCGACATCCATATCCTCAGCCATTTCAAACAATGCATCCAATCCCATACCTGTCGTTAACACCGCCCAGTCTGGCGGGTCTGAGATCCAGGATACCAGCCCGTCCCTGATATTCCGATCATCCAGAAATACCGTTCCCTGTGCCGGTCGCACAAGCGGAATACCGCCCATTTTTTCAACCAGTATGGACATTTCTTTCGATTTTCGCGGTCCTGTCAATGCTACACGTACACCTGCCAAATGTTGAGCCATTCATGTTCCCCCCGTTAGTTCAGCCGAATGTTCATCAGTCTGACTACAGTATACAGGGTACTCCTGTGAAGGGAAACTGTGCTTCCCCTCTTTTTGCCCATTTCATCTATAACGATTTTTGATGGAATATATCAGGAAGGCTGGAGTTCTCCACCATGAGAATCCTGCCTTTTTTTCTCTCCATTCTTCTCCGAATCAGAGGCTTCTTGCTTCTCTTTCTTGGACTGGTCTCCCGATCTCTGTTGGGTAGATTCTTTTTTATCCTTTTTGCGAGGACGAAGAAAAAGAAACAGCACCATAGGGAACAGCACTTCAAAAACAATGGCGATCCATGTCCATTCCCGGGTAAAACGATAAAGCTGAATGGCGTTTCTGAAAAACCAGAATGCACAAACAAAGCCTAACAGTGCCACCGGACCTGTCATGACCTTTCCCGAAACGTTCGGGATCATTCGCTTCAGTCCCCAACAGACAAAGTACAGATCAAATGCAATCTTCGTAATCATGGCAGGCAAGGTCGCTGCTGCCAGTGCCAGGTCAAACCGATCCAGAAAATCACTAATTTGCAGCTGCCTTGCCAGTTCATATGAAGGGTATACCAGTCTGGAAGCAATAGGCACACCAATCGACGTGATGGTTTCCACAAGAATCAGCATCATCAGCAATCCCGAGATGATGATGCCCCATAACACAGGCTTGAAGCGAAAATCACTGCCTTTGACGACAAAAGGCAAGGCGATCATCTCTCCATAAAAAGAAAATATGTACCAACTTCCTTTGCCTACACCTGCCACATCGACATGAAAATAGGGCATCAGATTATCCATATTCAACTGTTGAATAAGCATGAAAGGCACAATGATAGAGTTCAACAGGAACAGGGTAACATATAGTTCTGACATTCCGATCAACGAACCCAGCCCACCTCTGACGATAAATACCGCCATAATCATGAGTGACAATACCACAATGGATATCGGCGTTGTCTCTAGCAAAGTTATACTTACATAATCACCAATTAATCGGATATCTCTAGCGAATATGAAGAAAAAAAACAAAATGTACATTACGCCTGCGAGTCTCCCCATAAAAGGGAACCGCTCAACAAGCGCCTCAAATAGATCCTGATTCGGAAATCTTCGCTGAATTCGGCTTACCATCAACATGGATATAATCATCACGAGAACAACTGGCACATACGAGAGATAAGCATGCTGTTCCGCATAATAAATGGCCTGTGCATGGGGTTGAATCAACGTGCCCGTCATACTGAGCAGCAGCACGAGTAGTACAAGTTGTCGAGAAGTCACACTTTGATTCATACTATACCTCCTTTCTTTTATTCAATCTGTACTCCGCACCATTTCTAGTCCGTATCTATGGAAGCGGTAAGAATCGCTGGATGACATGGCTGATCCATACCGCTACAAAAAAGGTTTTACTTAAATGGGTTACATAGAACCAAAGGCCAGTTCCTAATGCAATCAAGCCATAGGATAACCAGCGATTAATGACCGCCGCCTGCTTCAGATGTCTGAAATCCATCACAATCACGATGATGACCATCCCCAGATAGGTGAACAACAGTGGTTTAATCATGTACGATATCCTCCTCCATGACACCGATCGGTTTATTGACTACCCCTACATTTTCAATAATGACGTGGGGGACAACATTCACCTCAACATCAGGATAGATAACATCCCATCGATCCTTAAGTTTGTCCCATTCTTTAGGCAATTGTTGATGGATCGACCGACCAATCCCGAGAATATCGGCATGATATTTTTGCTGTATTAATCGAACCCCTTCAACGATATCCTCTTTTATTTTTTTGTGGATCGCGTCATTTAATTTTAAAATCTCTTTTTCACGCAGATCACCGTAATTGGATTCGTTATCTACAACCACACCTTTGGCATACAATTGAACGGTCACAGTAACCTTGTCATTCTTGACACTGGGGTGCAGTGAAGAATTGTTCTCGTTCAATTTGATGAATATATCTCCATCTCCGCGCGGAGCCTTGACCATAACTTCTGGTGCATTGGCTTCCCCCATGGCGAGAATCAGGGCATCAGCGGGAGCCTTGTCAATCATGCCAACCAGTTTATCCTTCTTGAAAATGGCCAATCCATCCAACTTGATGTTGGTTTTGGTGTCCTTCCAACTTTTCGGAACATTGTCCACTTTCGAAGCAACCGGCAGGAATGGATCTACCCCTTCACTAAGAATGGAATCGGTGAACGTTTTAAGAGAACGTGGATTACGCATATTTAGAAAGCACAACTCTCTCACCATCTCGGATGGAAACTTCTCTATAGGTGCATCCGTATCCATGACTTCATATGCCGCACCTTTCGTAACAACAGGTAATGCAGAGAATCGGTTGAGTGGGTACCGCGTAAACAAATCGAGCATCGGAGCCACGCCATCCCGGGCAAGGTCCTCTCCAATAAGCAGGGTACGACGATGCGCATAATAAATCGTTCGTGAGAGTGCTTTTTGGCCTTCAAGTGTAGTCCCCCTCAGTGTCTTCGCGGTGTTGGACAACATGAACCATGATTTGTCCCCGCTTGTACCACCGCCACCTCCCGAACTGCCGGTAGTACCGGATTGACCGGGAAGTGCAATCTGGAGACTGGATCTGTAATTGTCGTCCTCCTTATCAACAGCTACGCCAATCACAAAGGCAATATCATTAATTTCCTTACGATCCCAACATCCTGCTATGAAAAGGGTACACAGCAGTAACATCAATGCAGCGCGGAATTTACGAATAAGAAACATGTGTTCACCATCCTTCCTCAGCTTCAGGCGAACCATTGATCTTGTCTTTCATCCGTTTCTGGTTATCCTGAACCGTAGAAGGACGATTGATCATTTTCCACCACGGCACACGAATAAGAATATCCTTGGTATCTGTTTTACTGTACGGGCTAAGACCTGACAGATAAGGCACACCAAACGAAGTCATCTGTGTCAGATGCACCGAGATCAGGACCAAACCGATGACGATGCCATATAGTCCAAGCATACCTGCCAGTAACATGATCGGAAATCGGAGCAAACGCACGGTAATCGCAAAGTTAAACCGCGGAATTGTAAAGGAAGCTATACCTGTCATGGATACGATAATAACCATTGGTGCGGACACAATCCCTGCCTGAACTGCGGCCTGCCCAATCACGAGCGCACCGAGAATACTGACTGCCTGACCGACTGTTTTTGGTAACCTGACCCCCGCTTCACGGAGGGCTTCGAACGACAGCTCCATGATGAGAGCTTCAACCAGTGCCGGAAAAGGAATAGCTTCCCGTGCCCCGGCAATACTCAGTATCAATGTGGTTGGCAGCATGTCCTGGTGAAATGTCGTAATAGCGATGTACAGCGCTGGTAGAAATAGAGCAATGGCTACGAATAAAAAGCGAATCCAGCGTACCAGATTACTGATGAAGAATCGTTCATAGTAGTCCTCACTGGCCTGAAGCATCTGCCAGATCGTGACTGGAGCAATTAACGCGAAGGGCGTGCCGTCTACCATAATGGCAAACCGCCCTTCCAACAGGTTGCCTGCTACTGTATCCGGACGCTCGGAATAGTGCATCTGCGGGAATGGAGAGTACGGGTGGTCTTCAATCAGTTCCTCGATATACCCCGTCTCCAGAATGCCGTCGATCTTTATTTTTTCCAGACGTTTCTTCACGTCCCGGATCAACTTCGGATCAGCAATATCGTCCAGATAAGTCAGAACGATATCGGTCTTGGTTTCTGTGCCTAGTGTCATACTCACCATCTTGAGAGAGGGAGTTTTCAGCTTAAACCGCAGTAAAGCCGTATTCACACGGAGCGTTTCGGTAAATCCCTCTCGCGGTCCCCGAATCACGGATTCTGTCTGCGGTTCCTCCACACCACGTCTGACGCCGCCTTTGACATTGAACATCCAGGCTTTACTACTTCCATCAATCACCAGAAGGGCAGACGATGCCAGTACCCCTTCTGTCGCAGCAGCCCAGGTATCCACTCGCTTCACCTGTGTTAGCTCAACACGTGTATCATCCAGTGGAACATCAGGTTCATCTGTACGCTGCTGTACCAGCCCTCGAATAATTGGGCGCAGCATGTGCTCTTGGATGTCCGCCGAGTTAACAATGCCTTCAATATAGACCAGAAGCCCTTTCACTTCCGGCGTAATCATGACGTTGCGTAAAACCACATCCGAGCATTCGGAGAAGATCTCCTTTACCGCTTGAATCTGAGTTTCATGTACTGCACTAATCGGTTGCCGTAGAAAAGGCGGGGACGGCAGTCCCAAAGGGATATGTTTTTTCTCTTCTGAAGCTCGTCCCGGTTGTCGGGACTTGTCTTTCCCAGATGTTTTGTCTGCCATATGCCGCCCCTCCGTTCTTGTTTTTTATACAAGGTAGCTTGTGCCAGACAGCCGGGAATTATGTGGTCTTTTTTGCAAAATTACGATTAAATTCTCTGAGTTTTCAGACAGCAAAAAGGCCTCTGTATTTAACAGAGACCTTCCTGACACCCAACACATACATTGTTACTTCACTTTAGTTGATGCTTGCGTCCACTTCTTTAATCATTTCTTGAATGGATTCCAATCCACCGCCAGACAAATACCAGTAATTCGGATCCAGATAAACAATATGTCCTTCCTTATATGCTGTTGTATTTTTCACCAAGTCGTTCTCGATCACTTGTTTTGCCGGGGATGCCTCACCGTTACCTGCAACCACTGCACTGCGATCAACGACAAAGAGGTAATCCGGATTCTGCTCCATGACATATTCAAATGAAACGCTCTGCCCATGTGTGGATACTTCAATGTTCGCATCTGACGGAGTAAAACCAAATACGTCATGAATAATACCAAAACGGGAACCGGCACCATAGGCGCTCAGTTTACCTTCGTTTGTCAGGACGATTAGCGCATTTTTACCTGCAGCCGTTACTTTGTCATGTAGTGCCTTAACGGATGTTTCGATCGATGCAATGGCTTCTTCTGCTTCTTTTTCTTTACCAAAGATGTCCCCGAGTGTCTTCACGTTACTGGTCAGAGAATTCATATAATCTGCCGTATCTACCGCCATATATATGGTTGGTGCAATCTCACTCAGTTCTTCATACGAATCTTGGAGTCGTCCCGAGATTATGATCAGATCTGGTTTCATCGCGTTAACTTTCTCAAAATCAGCTTCTTTCAGACCACCAACATTGGTGTACTTCGCATCATTATACTTGTCCAGATAAGGAGGTACACCTTCCTGCGGAACCCCTGCAACTTCAACGCCAAGCTGATCCAGTGAATCCAGTACACCGTAGTCAAAAACAACGACCTTCTCTGGATTTTTCTTTACTGTTGTTTCGCCCAGTTTATGTTTGATGACCACTTCTTCACTTGCTTGATCTGCTGGTGCAGCAGCTTCTGATCCTGTGCCACTGCTTGCACCTGTATTATCCGCTGCCTTATTCCCACCACAAGCTGCCAGGACAACCGACAACACCACGAATAATGTAAACAACCAACCCTTTTTCATGTATAGACACCTCTCGCTCTCTATATTGGACTACCTTACTCACTCACGGAAAATATACACAAATCTTACGTCCATCAATCCATTGCACAGGGATGTGCATATCATAGACGCTCTGCAATACATCCGTATCGATGATGTCTTCCGTCTTGCCTTCTTTCACTACGCGTCCATCCTTGAGCGCAACAATATAGTCGGAATAACAGGAGGCAAAATTGATGTCATGAATGACAATGACAATCGTTTTGCCGAGTTCATCCACCATTCTGCGCAGCACCTTCATAATCTGAACAGAATGTTTCATATCCAGGTTATTCAAAGGTTCATCGAGCAAAATATACTCGGTGTTCTGGGCAATCACCATGGCGATATATGCCCGCTGCCGCTGTCCGCCACTCAGTTCATCCAGATACTTCTTGCGGAATGGGGCCAGTTCCATATAGTCGATGGCCTCCTGAATCCACTGTTGATCCTCTGGTGTGAGCCTTCCTTGTGAATACGGGAACCGGCCAAAAGCCACAAGATCCTCCACAGTTAACCGAATATTGATGTGATTGGACTGTTTGAGGACTGATATTTTGCGCGACAAGTCCTTGTTCTTCCAGCTTTCAATCTCGCGCCCTTCAATTAGGACTTGTCCTGTATCCTTGCTGATTAGCCTGGTAATTATGGATAACAAGGTACTTTTCCCAGCTCCATTTGGACCAATAAATGATGTAATCTTTCCTTTGGCAATGTTCAGTGATACGTCATCCACTACCCGGACGCCGCCGTATTGTTTTGTAACATTTCTGACTTCTACCACGACTTATTCTCCTTTAGCAGTAAATAGATGAAGTACACGCCGCCTATAAAATTTATAATGACGCTAACGGTCGTAGCAAAGGTAAACACCCGCTCTACAATGAGCTGTCCGCCAACCAATGCAACGACTGCGATCATGACCGAACCCCAGATCAACACTTTATGCCGATGTGTCCGGAATACCTGATGCGCCAGATTCACGACCAGCAGCCCCAAAAACATAATTGGACCCACCAGCGCTGTGGAGATCGAGACCAGAACCATCACCACCAGCAGCAGCCTCTTCACAATGTAATCGTAATCCACCCCGAGATTCACTGCGTGATCTTTGCCGAGAGACAGTACGTCGAGATATTTGGTAAACTTCTGCGCGTACAGCAGGATCAGAATAATCGCAGCGATTGAGATGATGAGCAGATCCGTATTCACATTGTTAAAGCTCGCAAACATCTTGCCCTGCAGCACAAGGAACTCATTAGGGTCAATCAGTACTTCCATGAATGAAGACATGCTCTGGAACAGCGTACCCAGGATAAGACCCACCAGCAGCAACAGATAAATATTACGCCCCTGTTCCCTGCGGAACATGAACTGATGCAATAGTAAAGCAAACAACGTCATGAGCATGACAGATATTGCAAAATTAAGATTTTTGTTCACAAAGCTGATATGTGTGCTTCCAAACACAAACACCGCAAACGTCTGAAATAGCATATACAAGGAATCGAGGCCCATGATGCCAGGTGTCAGAATTCGGTTGTTGGTTATCGTTTGGAAAATAGCTGTAGAGTACGCAATGCAGGCACCTGTCAGTACAATGGCGAGAATCTTTTTTCCTCTTCGAGGCAATATGTAATCCCAGTTCCCTCCGGATTGAATGACCAGAAATATGCCGATCAATAATACTGCCGCTGCAATTAACAAGATCAACTTCCATGTATTCGCCGTATATTTCATTCTCATGATCCATAAGCCTTTCTTCGAAGCAGTAAATACAGGAATAATACACTTCCCACAACTCCCACCGTCAGACTGATCGAAAGTTGATAAGGATAAATAATTAATTGACCCAGAATATCGCAGACCAGAACGAAGATCGCACCAAGCACTGCCGTATGAGGCAATGTATCACGTAAGTTATCCCCTTTGTACAGTGTTACGATATTGGGCACGACTAAGCCCAGAAACGGAATTGTACCTACCGTAATAATCACTACCGCTGAAACCATCGCCACCAGGATCAGTCCGATATTCACAACTCGTCGATACGCCAGTCCAAGGTTGGTTGAGAAATCTTCGCCCATCCCTGCGAGTGTAAAACGATTAGCAAACAGGTACACGATAATGAGCAACGGAATACTGATATAGATCAGTTCATAACGTCCCTTCATGATGGTGGAGAAGTCACCCTGTAACCAAGAAGAAATGTTCTGGATCAGGTCGTTTTTGTAAGCAAAAAATGTTGTCACGGAGCTTACAATGTTGCCAAACATAAGACCTAGCAAAGCGATATATATCGTATCCTTGAACTTGACTTTCTCCAGAATTCGCATGAAAATCAGTGTTCCCGCCAGAGCAAAGGCAAAAGCGACCAACATTTTTTGCAGAGGGGATGCTCCCGGGAACCACATTAACGTCACAAGAATACCCAATCTGGCTGAATCCATCGTTCCAGCTGTTGTTGGGGAAACGAATCGGTTGCGTGTCAGCTGCTGCATAATCAGTCCGATTACACTCATGCTGATCCCGGCGACAAGGATGCTGATCAGGCGGGGAAACCGGCTAACTTGTAATACCTGTAGCTGGACAGAGGACAAATGAAATATATCCAATGGTGAAATGTCTGAATTGCCAATAAATATGTATACGATAGACAATACAGCCAATACGATCAACATATAACGTAACTTCATCTCTCTACTAATCCCCTTACCGATCGCCGTAAAACATTTGTAGTTGCTCTACCTCGCATCATTTGATATTGATACTCATTATCAATTAAGTGAATTATATCGATATTAAATTCATCATGTCAACCTTCGATTGCTTCTTTTTTCTTAAATTTCATGAAACAACCTGAAATACATATACTATAAGATTAATAATATATAAGGAAAAAAGCCTTCCAAGTGGAAGGCTTAATATTTATTATAACGTGTAGTTAATCCGCAAAATAATCTTCAGGCACATAACGAATCTCCGACTTCGCATAGATGCTTAACGTGTGACTCTCCCTGTCATACACTACCCGTTCACCGTCTACGTAGTACCAGTGTTTCAAAAGGGGCTGATCCTTGCGTTGGACGAAGCGAAATACGTTTAACTCGTGTCTAAGCTCCATAATCTGTTCCACAATCTGCTTGTCCAGGCCCGTCACGGTAAATATGAAACCTGTACCCTCCTGTTGGAATCGGTAGGACAGGGAATCTGTTTTGCTATTAGCCAATCCTCGCCCGGTCACCGCATGTTTGACCATAAACCATTCCTGTTGCGCCATACGTGTATATCCTCCTTCATCTTGGAGTTCATTTCATCAGCCATCTACGGCAAATCAATAATCATATAGAACGTATCTTCGTTTCCTTGCAGTTCGATTGAATCCCGCTGTTCCACACGAGCCGTGTCGCCTTCGTTCAACAGGTACTCTCCATCCAATCCCAGCTTGCCTTCAATGGAGAAAATGTACATTCGGCGGCCTGCATCCTGATTAAAGGTTAACGTTTCGTCTTTGGCTAATCGGCCAAGGTAGATCGTCATATCCTGATGAATGGTCGCAACTCTTGGTCCCCCATCTGGCGATACAATCGGCACGAGTGCTCCTGCCAATGCCGCTGGATCAAATGATGTCGTCTCATAGGAGGGCTCCAACCCTTTTGTCTGTGGCATGAACCAGAGCTGAAGCAAACGTACTTCTTCGGTATCGGATGCATTATGTTCGGTATGAATCATGCCACTGCCTGCTGACATCCGCTGGATACCGCCAAAGCCTGTAACGGCTACATTGCCCAGATTATCTTCATGTCGCAACTTGCCGTTTAGTACGATCGATACAATCTCCATATCACTATGCGGGTGAGCTCCAAAACCGCGACCAGGCGCAATCACATCGTCGTTCGCTACCCGCATCGGTCCAAACGCCGTATTCTCCGGGTCTTGGTATTCTCCGAAAGAAAAGCTGTGACTACCACGGAGCCAGCCTCGATCGAAGCTGGAGCGGGCATCGGATGGAATGACGTTAATCATAAAATGCATCCTCCTTATTTTTTCTTAGTAGCATACTTATTCTCATTGTAACAAACCAAAGGCATGCCGTCCAAACGAAAAAAGTTCTCTACTGATCAGCCCGGTTCGCAAATACAATTCCCGAACCGGCCTGGCCAATAAAGAACCTCGTTACAGGACTCATCCTGCACTTCATTATTTTTTAGAATCGTTAGTCATTTCAAGCACTCACATTCTGGCGAGCGTTCCCCTGTCTGGAGAACAGATAATCCACGGCCAGGAAGCGGCTTCCTGTGAAGAGCAGTGTCAGGGAACCCGCCAGCAGCAGGTAATCTAACTCGGTACCACTCAGGAACGGCTCACCCATTTTGGCTGTAAACAGAACGCCAACCATCACGATGGCAAACAGGGCAGCAAACACACGTGTTCCCAGACCCAGAATCATCGCTGCACCACCCACCAACTCAATAATGGCTACAACGGATGCAAGAAATCCGGGAATACCGATACTTTCGAAAAAACCTACTGTACCGCTGATTCCACCTTCGAATTTACTCCAGCCGTGCAATACAAAGATCAATCCGATCATAATCCTTGAGAAAAATAATCCAATCTCTACACTTTTATTATTCATGTTCATCATCCTTCCTAGTGTTATACTCGAACTCACATTTAGCTAAGTTGATTCATCCAATGGACCAAACAAACAAGATAGACAGCAACAGGAAAACAGTAGCCGACATCAGAACGGCGTAGCGTGGTAACCTCAGCGTCACGTCCTGTTCTGGGTCCAGCAGACGTGAAATTCGGACATTCACCGAAGTATCCGCAAATGAGGATTGAACGGTCAGTTCTTTGGCTCCCCAAGGTTCAGGACAAGCACGGAGCAGCTTGAGCAAAGCACTGCCAATGCCTGCCACATTACCTGTACGCTCAATGGCCTCATTGTCTGCCAGAATTTCTCTAACGATATTGTAATGTTTCGAAGTATGCTTCAATACGGGAATATACGGCATCATGATTGCAAATACCGATAACAGTGTCGTCTTCAGTGGGTCACGGTGCCACAGATGATGGACTTCGTGATACACAACTGCCGTCTCCTCTTCTGTATCCAGCATCGTCAGAAGCCCCGTGGAGAGTACGATGCAAGGTCTCCATAAACCAATTGTAAATGCAACCGGAGATGACTTGTCCACCACAATGAATCCCGGCTGTCCGAGATGGTGATACTTGGACTCCAATTTGCGGGACAATGCACGCACTTCCATGGAGCGAAGTTTACGTACGGCTGCTCTCGTTTTCATCATACGCACCGTTAGCAACCAGCCTGTTCCCGCAAATGTCAGCAATACCAGTACCAGCAGGAAATGTCCCACAGATAACCATCCCAATCGACTCATCCAATGATTGCAGAGCCAGAGCAGATTAAACGGGATATCCCAGCCAAAAATTTTGTACATCGCGTACATGAACATCTGCATGAACACGAGTAACGGAATGCCAAACCCGACGGTAAACAAAAGTTTCGAGCGGGTCTTCCACATATTAATCGCTATCCTTTTTCCATTGTTTGATCTTCTGTTCCAGGCGTTCAATTAGACCCGCATCTGCTTCGTCCAGCGCATCCAGCATATGATTCAATGCCAGAGCTCCGAATTCATCCACCAACTCATGTGACAGTTCCTTGGATTGGTCGTTCATAAACTCCTCCTTACTCTGTACCGGTTGGTACAAAGATGTTCTGCCCTTCTGAGACTTTCCGAGAAGTCCCTTGTCCACGAGCCGGTTCATCACGGTCATGACTGTATTAAAATTGACGTCTTTGTCTTGTTCAAGTGCAGTCTGCACTTCACGGATACTGCTGCCAGGACGAGCCCATAAAATGTCCATGATCTTGGCCTCCAGCGGACCGAAAAATCGGTTGAGCCCACGCTCACCCACTTTGAAATTGTGTATTCTCATGTTCTGACACCCCTCACACTACCCATTGTAGTGCCATCAAATGAGAAGTCAACCTCTATGTCAGCTATTTTATGTAAATGATTTGTAAATTTGTTTTCCATTTCAGCAAAAAAAGCGAAAGACCGGGAAATTCCGCACGTTCACGGTTTGCCCGGTCTTCACCGAATATCAGTCATTATGATGTTGTGAGTACAGGGTCAAACTGTACTTTATTTTCCATCCTGTGACGGCATATGTGCAGAAATATCCACGCCGAGTCCATGAGCCAAACGTCCGCCAAGCTGTCCATCCGCCCGGAAGAAATGGCACAGGGCACGCATTTGAATATCGACAGATACTCCCTTAAGGTCATTGATCAGATTATCCAGCAAATGCTGCTGCTCTACAGGGGTAAATGAACGGAAAAGCTCCCCTGACTGCGTGTAATCATCCGTTTTCTCGATTTTCTCGCGTGTAACATGCCCTTGCAATGGGGCCTCACTGTCCCGGTATGCCGGATCTTCCTGCGGGCTGGTTCCTGAACTGTTGGGTTCATAATTCACCGGAGATGGATCTTGATTCACATTCATAAGTCCATCACGCTGATGATTACGAACAGGTGCATACGGGCAATTCACCGGAATTTGCAAATAGTTCGGTCCAAGCCGGTGACGCTGTGTGTCCGGATAAGAGAATAAGCGTCCTTGCAGCAATTTGTCTTCGGAAGGCTCAATCCCAGGTACAAGCGCACTAGGAGAAAAGGCAGCCTGCTCCACTTCAGCAAAGAAGTTTTGCGGATTCCGATTCAGGGTCATGGTGCCCACCGTATGGAAAGGCAATACATCTTCAGGCCAGGTTTTGGTTGGGTCGAGCGGATCAAAAGAAAAATCATCCATCTGCTCAGGCTTCAACAGCTGTACCTGAAGCTTCCACTGTGGGTACTGCCCGTTCTTGATATGTTCATGCAGGTCCCGGGTAGCATGATTAAAGTCTTGCCCCTGTACTTCGGCAGCTTCCTGACGAGAGAAGCCTCGTACGCCCTGTGCAGACTCCCATTTGTATTTCACATAATGGACCTGCCCTTGTGCATTAATCCATTTGAAAGCATGTACGCCGAAACCATCCATCTCCCGATAACTTGCCGGTGTGCCCAAATCTGAGAACAACCAGGTCATCATATGTGTTGATTCCGGTGAGAGGGTCATAAAGTCCCAATAACGGGCTGGTTCCTGAATGTTTGTATCCGGAGCCGGCTTCAAGGAATGCACCATGTCGGGGAACTTCATCGCATCACGAATGAAGAACACAGGCAGATGGTTGCCGACGAGATCATAGTTACCTTCCCGAGTGTAGAATTTGACAGCAAATCCACGTGGATCTCGTGCAGTCTCTGGTGATCCCGTACCATGAATAACGGTTGAGAAACGAACCAGTACATCCGTCTCCGTACCCGGATCTTGCAGGAAGTCCGCTGTTGTATACTCCTTCATGCTCTGCTCCAGCGTGAATACGCCATGAGCACCTGCACCTCTTGCATGTACGACTCTTTCTGGAATACGTTCACGGTCAAAGTGGGCAATTTTTTCAATGAGATGATAGTCTTCAAGCAGTGTCGGCCCTCTTCTGCCTGCTGTGCGGGAATTCTGGTTGTCACCTACAGGTGCGCCCTGATTGGTTGTCATACGTTCTGTCATCATGTCGTCCTCCTCTAATGGGTCTCACGGCTGCTATATATCTACTATTAAAATCATATTCGGCTTCGAATTAAATATACATTTAGACTTGATCTAACTGTTAAATTGATTCTAACATGTCCTGCTCTGCTCTTGCATGAGGTTCACATGAGTTTAAGATGAGGTTCTTCAACACTTCATGAATGAAGCATGAACATGTTTTTAAGGGAATGATCCATATCTGCCTATCTATTAAGTAGTACCCGAAAAAGCATGAAGTGAAAGATAAAATTTAGGCAAAAAAAAGCGGACTAATCCGCCAGGCGGTAGCCCACTCCTCTTACTGTTACGATATATTGCGGCGAAGACGCGTTATCGCCCAATTTTTTGCGCAAGCTTTTGATATGAACATCGACCACATTACTCCCACCGGTAAAGTCCGTCTCCCAGATATCACTGAGCATTTCCTCACGGGAAATGACTGCACCTTTGGCATCAATCAGCTTGAGTAACAGATCATATTCAGTCTTGGTTAGATGAATCCGATTATTATCGCGCTGCACACTCATCCGTTCCCGATCAAGCCACAGATCCTTAAATCCGATACGCTGCCCTTCCTCAGGCAAAAACCCACGTTTGGGCAGAGCAGGGCTGTTGCCAATCATACGCTGCACCCGATATAGAGCTTCCTGCGGGCGTGCAGGCCACACCAGCAATTCCTCCTGAAGCATCGGTCCACTCGCGCTGCCAATCATCTTCTCACCGACCAGATACAGACAAGGGGTTGTATGCTCAGCCTCACGATTCAATCGGCTGCTAATGCCAGCAAATGCATCGATCGTTCCGGCAACAGACAGGTCATAGATCAACAGATCAAAGACAAGACGCTCATGCAGATCCGGTTCCCAGCGATGGAAAACCAGTACATCAAAGCAGCTATCCGTTAAGGCTTTTACCAGTTCATGAACCTGCCCCGGCATCGGGCTGATCAGAATAACACGCCTTGTAACAGGACAATTGTCCACAAGCGGTGTTGAGTCGGACAAGGCGGGTTTAACCCTAAGGGGTAAACGGCGGCCAGGCAGTTTTATTTTTACTTGATCCGTTTGTTTCTGCATTCCCCGCAGACACCTCCAAAGACCACATGAGCATGATCGATTGCATATCCGGTTTCTTCAGCTACCTGTTTCATCCATTGTGGAGGAACCTCCGTCGTCACCTCGTCCACTTTGCCGCACACTTCACACATAATGTGCTGATGATCATCCATACGGGCATCGTACCTGCTTGCTGTCTCTCCGAGTTTAAGTTCCCGTATCAATTCTTTGTCCGTCAGATAACGAAGCGAATTATACACCGTACCATAGGCCAGATTATATCCTTGTTCCACGAGTCGATTCATGACATCAGCAGCTGTCGGGTGATCCTCCGAATGGCGCACCACATCGTATACCGCTTGCCGTTGTATCGTCAGATTTAAAGTTCTCACAACCATTTCTCCTTTATTATTGATCCATTTTATATGAAATCAGACACTGATCTTCTATTTATGATGGTCTTCCCAAAAAGAAGGAATACATTTTGATTTAGATTAAGTATAAATCTTATTGTATATTGAAGTCAATATCGCTCTAACATCCTGTATATGCAAATAAAACACCTTTCCCAGCAATCCCCTCATAAATTTGGGATAATATGGTTCGCTACAGCACCACTTTTCAGATAAAATATAGGGATGTGCGTATAAAGGGGGAATGTCGGTTGTTTAGCACTTTTTTCATTAATATCTGTGTCATGATTACATTTATGTATGTGTCCGGGATCATCGCGAAGTTCTATAGTATCCGATTGCCTTTTCCCTCGTTACGTGTTCAGTTGATCGGCGGCTTATTATTCGGTATATATGGCACAGTACTCATGAACTATTCTTTTCCTTTGAACGAGACTACGATTGTAGATCTACGGCATCTGGCCATCGTTACCGCAGCGGTATATCTGGGAGGATTGGCTTCGGTCGTTACGGGACTAATGATCTCGATCCTTCGTATTCTGATGTTCGGCTTATCTTCCTCTGCCATAGATGCAGGATTTGTCATGACACTGATCGGACTGTCCGGTGTATACTTCGCCTATGCTCCCTGGTCCAGACTGACCAAAATAATTACAATGAATCTGCTTGGCATAACATTAATCTTTATCATCCTTATGTTGAACACGGACAGCATGAATTCATTAATGAAGGTATATCCGTTACAAATGACCATTTCCTTTGTCGGTGGATTATTTATCTATTTCATCGCAGAATTCATTAATAAATCCAATGAAATGTTATTTCTATTGGAGAGAAGAGCATCTACCGATCATCTTACCAACCTGAGCAATCGACGACAGTTCGAAAAATCACTTCAACTGGAACTTCAGCGTGCGAGGGATTACCAACAGAAGCTTTCCTTGCTTGCCATTGATATTGACCGATTCAAAAAGGTAAACGACACCTATGGTCATTCCGCCGGCGATGCGGTCCTGAAGCAACTTGGACAACTGCTCGTTGAGCATGCACGTTCTGCTGATATTGTGTCACGAAACGGTGGGGAAGAATTCGCCATTCTCTTGCTCGACTGTGGACACCGTCAGGCCGTAGCGACCGCCGAATCTATACGGCAGGCTGTAGAGAAATACCATTTTGCTCTGCCCGACGGGCACACGACACGTCTAACCATTTCCATCGGTGTAGCCGTGTATCCCGATCATTGTGATGATCATGACGATGACGATTTCTTCGAACAGGCCGACCGTGCTTTATATGAAGCGAAGAATACAGGGCGTAACCGTGTGTGTGCCTTATCTTTTCGTTCCTTGCCTCTTACACTTTAAAGTAAGATCTAACCTTTCAATAAACTAACCTTTCAACCTTCTCAAAAAAGGGATGTCTCGCTCGCCTATTCAGGCGCACAGGACATCCCTCTTTTTATGGATCATTACATATCATCTCAGCTTGTGTGCTGACAGGAAATCAAGCAAGAATGCTCTCAATCTCTTCGATAATGGCAGCATCCAGCTTCACGCCAGATGCAGCCGCGTTCTCTTTTACCTGCTCGGGACGACTCGCCCCTACAAGTGCACTGGATACATTCTTTTGGCGCAGAATCCAGGCAAGGGCCAATTGGCCAACCTTCAGATCCAGCTTGTCCGCCACTTCAATCAGTTGACGAACTTTCCCGATGCGATCCGCATTGATCTTTCCTTCGTCCCATCCTAGCTTAGCCGCACGGCTATTCTCTGGGATATCGGAAACGGACGTATATTTCCCCGTCAATAGACCTTGAGCAAGCGGGGAGTATACGACTTGTCCGATGCCTTTACGCTCGCCGAGCGGGATAATCTCATTTTCAATATAACGGTCAAACATGTTGTACACCGGCTGATTGACCACGATACGATCGAGGAGCAGACGATCTGCTGTACCTAATGCATCTTCCATCTGAGCCGCAGTCCACTGGCTGACGCCAACATATAAGACTTTGCCTTGGCGTACCAGATCATCAAGAGCGCGGAGTGTTTCTTCAATTGGTGTTTCAGTATGATAACGATGGCAGTAATAGATGTCGACATATTCAACGCCCAGGCGCTTCAAGCTGGCTTCACATTGCTCCTTGATATGTTTGCGAGACAACCCCTGGTCATTCGGACCATCACCCATTTTGCCAAATACTTTGGTTGCAAGTACATAAGAGTCACGGGAATATGCTTTGAGCGTCTGCCCCAGCAGTTCTTCTGCTGCACCCCGTTCGTATACATTGGCAGTATCAAAAAAGTTAATGCCTTCATCAAATGCAGTTTCAATTGATTTCACCGCATTCTCACGTTCCACATACCCTCCGTACGTCAGCCAGCTTCCCAGGCTGATCTCGCTCACTTTCAGTCCGCTTCCACCTAATCTGCGATAATCCATTGATTGCATATCCTCCTCTGTTGGTTATAAAGATGAAGTTCACTTTCTATTGTAACGTAACCAGCTCGGAATAAAAGGGCTTTGGCTCAGAAAATGGAAAATGCAAAGAAGCGCACCTATAACAGGTGCGCCAAATAAAGATTGGTCTTCTGATCATGATTTAAGGCAAAGTAATGCTCAATGCATTCAACAGATCAGCCTGTCTGACCGGCTTGGTCAGAACAGCATCAAAGGCTTCTGCTTCATGCAATTCAATGTGCATGCCATAAGGAACAAGAACAATGACGGGCAGATTCTCCAGTCGCTGTTTCAGTTCATGTACAAAGTCGACTGCGCCGCCTTCCAGTAATCCCATATCCACAACGGCTACATCCGGCATGAATCCTTCCTTGATCCAATCATGCGCTAATGTCAAACCCGAGGTCATGTGTACATCCATCTCCCACCTACGCATCAGGGAAGAGACGCCTTGCAGAATGTCAGGGTCCTTGGCAAGCAACACCTTTTTCCCTTTTAACCGCTGCTGAACACTTGCGAGTTGAGGTAACTCCCAGTATCTGCGTAACGGAAGGGAAATGTTGAATTCCGTATCATTTTCCTGCACACTGCTCACCTGAATACGGCCATGCATGAGAATGGCAAGATTCTGGCTTACAGCTAAACCCAGATTACTTCCAATCAGTTTTTGAATATTCAAATTTTCATCTTGCCTGTTAAAGGTTGGTGTCTTCTTGTCCGATAACATCTGACCCGTGTACTTCACCTTGAGCAGAAGTGTACCGTTCTCTTCCAATTCTTCTCCATTCACTACTGCTGTGATCAGAACGGAACCTTCACGCGTTGAATCGAGAGCATACTGAATGACGTGTGCAAGCAACTGTCCAATCTTGACTTCATCACCAACGAACACTTGAGATACATTCAGTTCAAGATTTAATCCCAGCTCAATGTTCTTGCCTGTCGCAATACCGGCATAGAGATACACCGTATTCTCAATGGTACCTACCAGATCAAACGGATCATCATGTATAACCGTTTTACCTGCTTCATTAATATTGAAATTCATCATATTATTCAGCAAGGAAAGCAGAATATTGCCGCTTGTCTCAATCATGTTCACATATTCGGACTGCTCCTCGGGCATATCCGGTGTGCGCATCAGATCTGTCAGTCCCAAAATACCGTTCAAGGGATTGCGAATCTCGTGACTCATCAACTTCAACATCTGTGTTTTGGTCATCGCCTCAGATTCGGCTCGTTCTTTCTCTACCTGGAGCTGTTCTTGCATTTGTTCCGAATCACTCAATTTCCGCTCCTGAACATGCAGCGTACTTTCCAGATCGACAACATAACCCAGGAATACAGCCATCGCCTTCAGTGTCTTCATATCGGTTTCGCTGATCACATACCCAGGATCATCCATCAGACAGATGGTGCCAAATGTTTCGCCCGATCTTCTCATAATAGGCACGCCCACGAAGAAACGATTGCCAAGTCCGCTCGTAACACCCATGGATCGTGTCATCGGATGTTCACATGTATCCGGGATCGTAAGAACACTCCCGTTGTCTCTTAATACCAGGCTGCAATATGAATCCGTAAATGGAAGTGCACTGCCTTTAACAACTAACTCTTCCGTACGATTAAAAGCCTCCAAAATGACATTGGTCGCCCCGTCATTGGTGGCAACGAAGATGGTATTAACCTTCAATATACCGCTTAATACGTCTACGATATGGGCCGCAGCTTCCTTAATATCTTCATAGAAGCCTCTCGTAATGCCTTCTGCCGTTCCCATGATCCACCCCTTTTGTCTTAGCTGCACTTTCAAATCTGTATATCAGAATGTTTAATCACGTACAGGGGTTCATCAAGAATCCGAATAACTGTCACAATCTATACTTATATGATTAACACCGTAGAAGTAAAAGAGAATCATACTCCCTGCCGATAGCCTGTTTTTGGACAAAAGCAGGTCTTGAGTTGATGGTTTAACAACCAAAAATGGTTTGCAAATCGCCTTTTCAGATGGATGAAAGTCCATCTTGTCTCACTTCGAATATTATCCTTGCAGGATAACTAGAAATTATACGCTTCTACTCAGACTTTGGGAACCTTTATCCACAGCAATTAAAGGAAAGTCCACGTTGCCCACTACGTTGCGTGACCATTATCACACCCAAAAAACCACATATAGTTTATAAATGGATAATATGAATCTACATATAGTATTTAACGTGAATTGATTGATACCCAAAATCATTTTAGGAGGAACCTTACATGAACATGCTTGAGTATGCCACTCCACCGGCATCCGATCTATTATCCGACCTGGGAAGACGAATTATTGGCGCAGAAGACGCCGATACGCTGAGGGAAAATGCGAATCTGAACGGAGACTCCTTCAGCGGCAAGATGAGCAGGCTCGGTTCGGAGACAGCCAAGTGGCATGCTCTGCGTCATGTGTTGCCGGAAGAGCTTGCCCAAGCTGTGGAGAACGGGGATCTGTATGTACACGATCTGGATCAGTATGCGCTTGGAACAACCAACTGCATCTTTATCCCGTTTGACCGTCTTCTTGCTGCGGGTTTCAATACAGGCAACGGATCGGTTCGCACACCTCAGACGATCATGTCTGCAATGGCCTTGGTTGCGATCATCTTCCAATCCCAGCAGAACAGTCAATATGGCGGTGTATCGGCCAATAAGATTGACTGGGATTTGGCCCCTTATGTACAACGATCGTTCCGCAAACATTACCGCAAAGGGCAACGCCTCTTTGGTGAGCATGCCCTGCTTAAGGATGAACAGCTTTATCTGGACAATATCGAAGCAAAGAATCAGTGCCCACGTGCATATGCCTTCGCCTATGAAGAGACTGAACTGGAGACAGGACAAGCTGCCGAATCACTGATTCATAACTTGAACACAATGAGCAGCCGGGCAGGTGGTCAGATTCCATTCACTTCACTGAACTATGGATTATGTACTTCAGCGGAAGGAAGGTTGGTATCGCGTTCGTTGCTGGAAGCAACCATCCGTGGCCTGGGCAACGGGGAGACTCCCGTGTTCCCTCAACATATTTTCCAATGTAAACAAGGGATCAATCAGGCTCATGGAGAGCCGAACTATGATTTGTTCCGCCTCGCAGTCACCTGTTCATCCCGGCGGATGTATCCTAACTTTGTCAATGTGGATGCTTCGTTCAATCTGCCTTTCTATCATCCGGAAGATCCGGATACGATCATCGCAACTATGGGATGCCGCACACGTACACTGGCAGACCGGTTTGGTCGCAATCGTCAAAGTGGTAAAGGTAACCTGTCCTTCAACACCATTAACCTCGTTAAGCTCGGCATCCGGTTTGGCATCTGCCAAGGTGCCAGAGCTGTTGCTGACCGGGCCGGATTCTATACTGCTTTGGAGTCGGTTATGCATAATGCCGCTTCCGGCCTACTGCACCGCTACCGAATTCAGACAGCACAGCCTGCCAAGGCATCGGACTTCATGATGCGGGAGGGTGTATGGGAAGGTGGAGAACAGCTTGACCCGAACGAGCCGGTTGCCGATCTATTAAAGCATGGAACGTTATCTCTTGGTTTTATCGGTCTCGCAGAATGTATGACAGCTCTCTATGGGCGTCATCATGGGCAGGATCCTCATGTACACCGCGAAGCGCTCAACATTATTCGTACCATGAGAGAGTTCTGTGATCGGATGAGCGAGCAGCATAACTTGAATATCACACTGTTTGCCACACCTGCTGAAGGGTTGTCCGGCAAATTCACGAAGATCGATAGAGAACGATACGGCCTCATTGCCGGAGTTAATGATCGTGAGTATTATACGAACTCATTCCATATCCCGGTATACCACACTCTTCCAGCTTATCGGAAGATTGAACTGGAGGCCCCATTCCACACTTTATGTAACGCAGGAGCAATCTCCTATGTGGAGCTTGACGGGAACGTTCGAGCCAACACCGCAGCTTTCCTGCGAATTGTACAGTATGCACTGGCGCAGGATATCGGTTATTTCTCCATTAATCATCCGATTGATCGCTGCCCTGCATGTGGTTATGAAGGCGTCATCGGGGATGTATGCCCAGGCTGTGAAGCCCACGAGAACCATGTGCACTTCCAGCGGTTACGCCGCGTAACTGGCTATCTAACCGGAGATTACAAAGTACGCTTCAATGCTGCGAAGCAAGCCGAAGTGCGTGATCGGGTGAAGCACCGGTGAATCTATATGGTTACATCCCGGAATCGGTGAATGAAGGGACAGGCCTGCGTGCTGTGTTGTTCATCAGCGGATGTCGTCACGCCTGTCCAGGCTGCTTCAGTCCGGATTCGTGGAGCTTTCGAGCGGGTGAGCCCTTTACAGAGGAGCGGCAGCAGCAGATTCTGCATGAAGTGACGACCCATCCATTGCTGGATGGCGTTACGTTGTGTGGTGGTGATCCCTTTTTCTCGGCAGCAGAATGTACGTCTTGGGTCCAGCAGCTCCGAGCTGCACGTCCTGATCTGACGGTATGGGCCTACACGGGATTTGAATATGAAGAACTGATTACCGACCCTGCGAGAGCGGAGCTTGCCCAGTTGTGTGATGTGATTATTGACGGTCGATACGTTGAATCGGAGCGTGATGTCTCGCTGCCCTTCCGTGGCAGTCGGAATCAACGTTTGATTGATGTGGCTGGCACGATGGCAAGACACACCGTTATGACGCACAAACTCATATGAGGCAGTATATTATCCAAACCATGGCCAAGCGAGTACAACCGCTGTAATGAACAGCAATTGAAGCATCAGACGTGGGAAAACTGGCCACACAGCTTTGCCACCTATTGTTAACTTCTCACGGGCCGCATGGACATTAGCCGGGAACATGACAATCAGCATGAGCAGCAACCCTGCTGCGGCAATCCATGCAACACCAGGTATAAGTAAGCCAACTGCGCCTGCGATCTCCAGGATTCCAGTCCACGTGACGATTTTCTCCTTGTGAACTAATCCACGAGGAACCATCTGAACCAAATCAGCTCTGCGTTTGCCCCAGTGTGCGGATGCGGTCAACAAAAACATGACGACAACCGCACCTTGCAGCGCAGGATGCCAATGATTAAACATCGGAACTCCAAGCCAGCCGATCCCGCGAAGTATCATAAAAGTTGTGCATAATGCAATAAGTGGTGCCATTTCTTATCCTCCTTCATCATCTTTACTATAAAAAGATCCGTATCAGTCTTGTTGCTTAAGCATGGTAGACATGAAGTTAGCTATATCTGCAGAGTTCAAGTGTGACCTTCCGCTTGTATGCATTGAGGTGCGTACCCGCAGTCCCATGGAGAGCAGTACAAAAAGTTCTCCCATCTGCTCTGCATTAATCGAGCTATCTATCACACCATGTTTGATTCCCAACTCAATCCACTGCATCGAATAGTTGACCGACCTATCGTGAAATTGCTGTAGTGCTTCGGACACCTGAGGTTCGTCCTCTTTGCCCAGCAAATAAAGCAAGACCTTATTGGTCATTGATCCCTGCTCCTCCAGACCGACTAAATTCGCAGCGATAATCTGCAGCGGACCTTCAAACGTCTTGATATCTGCTTCCGCAATGGTAGACAGAACGGCAGAGTGCACCGTCTCCAGATGCTCCATCAGAACCCAGATAAATATTTCGTCCTTGCTTCTAACGTAATGAAAAATCGCCCCTTTGGACAATCCCGAGCGTTCCATAATCTCTTTTAAAGTAATCGCATGGCAGGCTTTCTCTTGTAACAGTTCCTTGGTAGCTCCCAATAACTGAGCCGTTGTATGTTTCCGTCTGTCTTCATTCTTCAAGTACGTTTCCTCCCTTGTTTACTCCTCTACTCTTTATAAGAATTATACAAACCGACTATCGGTTTGTAAATAAGAATAGTAATTAAACAATCTTTAACTAGTTCTCGGACCATTTCCCGCATAATTGAAGCATTCGTAGAGACCTGCCTTAAAGAAATAGGTTTTATCCATTCTCTCTACTTTCTTCTCTATTGCATGACGATATATTATATAGGTAGTTAGTAATTTAGCATTTAAAATTTAACCGTTTACATAAGGTAGCCAGGGAGGAATCATCTTTTATATGGATATTGTTCAAGCATTAATTACATGTATGCCTTTCTTTCGAGATACGATTCGTCAGGATGTAACCCTCTCCGTTATAGATCATGAGAAATTCCTATATTTCTCAGCAGGGGAATCGTTAAAACAACTGAATTATCAACCCGGCGACCCTCTATTGGATGGAAATCGAAATTTTGCTGATCTCAACGGCGGTACAGTCAAACGATTTGATCACTACCCTAAAGATTTATTCGGTGTTCCTTTTGACGTGGCTTTTATCCCCATTAAAAATGAGAAAGGTGAAGTCATCGCCCTGTTTAACCTGCTCTACAGTATGGATGACCAGGACCAGCTGCAACAGCTCATGGATGCTACCGAAAATCTGACCAACCAGTTAATTGACAGTGTACAGCATGTAGCCGCACACTCCGAGGAGCTCAGTGCCACAACCGAAGAGATCAGGAACAACTCCAAACAAGCCGTACAGAAATCAGGCAATGTAACTCAGGTTGCCAGTTTCATTCGTGAAATCTCCGAACAAACCAATCTGCTCGGCTTGAATGCAGCCATTGAAGCGGCTCGTGTAGGTGAAGCAGGTGCAGGTTTCGGTGTAGTGGCCAAAGAAATTCGCAAACTGTCTGTCGATACCAAGGAAGCAACGGCCCGTATTGAAGATTCTCTTCTCTCCGTCCGCCAATCCATTCAAGGCATGGAAAATGAACTTGGTGAGATCACTGCAAGCTCCCAAGAGCAGGCTGAACTCGTAAATAATTTCATGAGCACAATTGAGCAACTAAATGAAACCAACAAACAATTGAAGCAATTTGTGCAAAAAATGATTACGTTTGACGGAAAATAGAAATACGTTTAATGAAACAAACGCGGTTCATATCATAGAAATTTGCATAATTCGATTCCTACCGCTCAGGGGATTTATGCAAAATGGTCATTAAACAATAAACAAAAGCCTCCGAATAAGTTCGGAGGCTTTTTCATGAGTTATTTGACTTAACGAATCTCGAAGTGACTGATGCGCACACCTGCAGACAACACAATGTATACATCCTGCGCACCTGATGCACCTGTGAGTTCAGCCTTCACGGTAGACCACTGCTGGGCTTCACCTTGCGCCAGTTCCACACGTCCTGCGAGCGTACCGTCTGGTGAACCGAGTCGAACTTCTAACACAGCACCTGCTTGTTCTGCGGAGACACGCGCTTCAATTGCTGCTGCCCCACTACCCAGATCGGCATCCTTGAAAGCAATCCATCCTTGCTCACCAACTACACGGACAGCACTTCCGCCCTCTTTGCTCTCATCCAGATCAACACCCAGGTAAGCATCATAATTCTCGGCACGAGTAGCCACACCCAGATTACGGGCAGGGATCGTCTCTCCTTCTACCGTCAGGTCTGCAACCAGTTGGACATCAGAGGATGACTTGGCAACCATGATGGAGTAAGTTCCACTTTCCACGACATACCGATCACGAGTTACATCCCAGATTGCCAGTTCCTGAACAGGCAAGGTGAAGCTGACTTTCGCTGTACCTCCCGCTTCGATATGAAGACGACGGAATCCTTTTAACGTTTTGAGTGGACGTTTCACCCGGGATTTGCCTGCACGAACGTACAACTGTACAACTTCGTCACTGGCGATTGAACCCGTATTGCTCACATCTACAGTTACCGTAACGTTGCCCTCTGTACCCACTTGAGCTGGGCTAAGTTCCAAATTGCTGTATTTAAACGTTGCATACGTCAGACCATGTCCAAACGGATACAATACATTACCTTCAAAATATTGATATGTCCGACCGGATTGAATGATATCGTAATCCTTGATGTCGGTCAGTTGATCTGCTGATTGTACCCATGTCATGTTCAAACGGCCTGCTGGCGCATAGTCGCCATAGAGTACGTCTGCTACTGCGTTACCCAGTTCCTGTCCTGCGTGTGAAGTGTACAATACCGCCGGGATGTTCTCCTGAACCCAATTCGATGTGAATGGATAACTACCCACGATGACCACAACCGTATTCGGGTTCGCGGCATAGACCGCCTCAACCAAACGTTGCTGAGATTCGGCCAGATCCAGACTTGGACGATCAATTTCTTCTTTACCATTTACAAGCGGATTGTTACCAACAAAGACAATCGCCGTTTCCGCAGCCTTGGCAGCTGCTACCGCTTCCTCAAGTCCATTCACAATCACATCCTGCTTGAATGTCTCTGTAGCACCGAAAGACTTCAGTTCTTCAGACACCGCAAATGCATCGTTTCCGCCATTAGGTGTAGTCACCGTTTTGCCATTCCATGTGGTCAGACCTACACTACCATCCTCTTGTGGCAACAGGTGGAATACTTCCTTCACGAACCAGCCGTACACTTCATCTGCGGAAGCCGTTACGGTCTCTTCATCTGTGGTCAGATATTTGCCGTTGCTTTCCGCCTGCAAGGTATAACTTCCGAAGCCCCAGTCGGACACCATGAACGTCTCCGCTTCTCCCGAAGCAATGACAGGTGATTTTTCACCATCTGCCAGTCCAATCTTCTTCCCATTGGCTACAGAAGTTAACGTAATACGGTCATTACCATCCTTGAACGATACTTTATCACTGCCTACTTTGCCACGGATCGCTTCAAGTGGGGATACGTTATACGGCATGGTGCCTGCATACCAGTCACGATAGACGGTTCCGCCCAATTGACCAATCACAGCCACTTTACCAGCTTTTGTTTTGTCCAGCGGCAGTGTGCCTTTGTCGTTTTTGAGCAATACGACTTGTTCTCTTGCGGCTCTGAGCGACAGTTCTTTTGCTTTCTCTGTCATCATGGACTCTTCACCAATAGCAGCGTACGGGTTGCCTTCTTCCGGATCAAACTCGCCCAGACGGAAACGCACACGGAACGTATTGAACAACGCCTTATCGATGTCATCCATCGTGAGTGTACCTTGTTCCAATCCTTCACGTAGTGCCTGTTTGGACAGTTCGGCATCATCGGTGATGCTATCAATTCCTGCCTTCACAGATTCTACCGTACCCGGTGTGTGGGAATCATAGTATTTATGATCGTTCTTGATGCCCATTACATCGCCTGCGTCGCTGACAATGAAACCATCCATGCCCCATTCGCCTTTGACAATCTCGTTCACAAAAGGATGCAACAACGCTGGCGTACCATTAATGGAGTTGTACGCCGTCATCATGGCCTGTGCGCCGCCTTCCTTAAATGGCTTCTCGAACGCTTTCAGATAATATTCACGCATGTTGCGCGGATCAATGCTGGACGAACCACTTCCACGATCCACTTCGTTATTATTCGCAAGAAAATGCTTCAAAGTAGCAACCGCTTTGTAATACTTCGGATGGTCACCCTGAATTCCTTTGACCAATGCTGTTGTCAGCTCGGCTGTCAGTTCTGGATCTTCACCATACGCCTCTTCATTCCGTCCCCAGCGCGGGTCACGTTCCATATCCACTGTAGGTGCCCACAGCGTAAGACCGTTCACTGCCGGATTTCGTTTATAAAATACACGCGCCTCGTCTCCTAGCACGGAGCCAATCTCCTTCATCAGATCTGCATCCCATGTGCATGCTAGCCCCACCGGTTGTGGGAAAGATGTTGCTTCTCCAAGCCAGGCCAGGCCGTGTGCCGCTTCTGTTCCATGTTTGTATGCAGGCACACCCAAGCGTTCTACTGCAGGCTGATATTGCAGCATGGATTCAATTTTTTCATCTTCCGTCAAGCGGGATACAAGGTCCTTCACCCGGGTGTCTAACTCTAGTGCTGTATCTTGAAACGGATATTTCGTTTGGTTGGTCGTCATATGGAATCTCCTTTGGTTATCGGTAGTTAATTAAAATGATAGCGAATACATATCTTATGAAAAAACGGGGATTAATTCGGATAAAATCTTACTTCCGATGGATAGATTATTCCTTTTATAATCAACGTTTACAGGTGTAAAACTTGATCTCATTTTCAAAACCTAAAACGGTTTCGGTAATCCTATCATATAGCATGTTTAACAAAAAAAACAGAGGTTCTGCGCAGGAAATTGTGAACATCCCCTCGGCAAAATCTGAACAACACCGTTTTTTCCTGGCATAGTCTGGCAATCATGAATAAGAGTACAACGATGTGCGCTGAACGACAACCGCATCAACCGAATGAAGATGATTGAGGAGGAAGACAAATGAGCGACAATCAGCAGCCCAAAACGGGTCTGCCCCCGGTCCCCGAATCACTGTGGCGTGCTACGCATGAATTCGACGCCTATCCTAAACTGACTGAAGATATCACCGCGGATGTAGCAATTATTGGTGCCGGTATTGCAGGCATTACTACCGCTTATCTGCTGGCACAGACGGGTATGCGTGTGGTCGTGTTGGAGGCTGGAAAAGTATTGGATGGCACGACCGGTCATACCACCGCCAAGGTATCTGCACAACACGGCGTCATATTTGATGAAATTATGCATCACTTCGGACAAGAGCAGGCTCGGATGTACTATGAAGGTAATGCCGATGCCGCCAAGTGGATGCGCAATCTGGTGAAGGAAAAACAGATTGATTGCCAGTGGGCAGAGGAAGATGCCTACGTCTACATTCAATCCGAGGAAAACATCAAAAAACTGGAGATCGAGCTGACCGCCTACGGCACACTCAATATCCCTGGTGAGTGGGTAGATCCACTCCCTATTCCAGTTCCCTCAAGGGCAGGTATTCGCATGCCGGGTCAGGCACGCTTTGATCCACTGGCCTACCTGCACTACTTGCTCGATTCCGCTGTGAAACAAGGGGTACGTATCTATGAGCACACCACCGTAACCGATGTAGAGGAAGATGCTTCACTACATGTCAGAACTTATGGAGATGGTCCATCCGTAACAGCGGAACATATTGTCGTGGCTTCTCATTTTCCCGTCTATGATCCCGGATTTTATTTCACACGATTACACGCCGAGCGATCGTACGCCGTATTAGTCGAACCGGAAAAACCGTATGCTGGTGGCATGTATATCTCGGACGATACACCGTACCGTTCCTTGCGTACCGTCTTGCATGACGGTAAGGAACTTATCCTCTTCGGCGGCGAAAATCACAAAACCGGACAAGGCATCTGCACCTTCGGTCATTATGAACGCCTGGAGCAATTCGCAGCGGAGACATTTGGTATCCGCAACATTCCTTTTCGCTGGTCAGCTCAGGATCTGATCTCCATTGACAAGGTGCCTTACATTGGACCGATTACCGGAAGACATGAACGTGTCTATGTGGCGACCGGGTTTGCCAAATGGGGAATGACAACGGGCACGATGGCAGGACACATTCTTGCGGATCGTATCAGTGGACGTGACAATCCTCATGCCGCTATATTCGATCCAGCAAGATTCAAGGCCGATCCTGGCATGAAACATTTTATTGTGGAAAATGTGAATGTAGCCAAGGAATTAATCTCCGGTAAAGTAGGCATTGTGCACAAAAACGTTAGTGATATTGGCGAAGACGAAGGAGCTGTCGTTCGTCATAACGGCAAACGTGCTGGCGCCTATAAGGACACCAGTGGCAAGCTGTTTCTGGTGGATACCACCTGCACCCATCTCGGGTGCGAAGTCGAATGGAACGAGGGCGAGCGTTCGTGGGATTGCCCATGCCATGGTTCACGATTCGATTATGCAGGCCATGTCATTGAGGGCCCTGCTGTGGAAGACCTTAAAGTTCTGGATGCACAAGAATAACCCACATCTAGCGATTAACCTGTAAACCAAAGAAACAAAAGTTCATCTCACAGACCGGATCGGAATCCGCCTCCAGACGGAAGTAACCGATCCGGTTTTTGCGTATGCTGAATTATAGCTAAACAGACAGCTTCAGCTAAGCGTCAGTATTAAACGAACTTCTTATCGATAAATCGTGATACGGAACTATTTTAAAGTCACTACCTTGCATTGAATAGTACTGAATGCTATGATGACTTCACTACTACTGAACAATATACACTAGCGATAAATGAAGCTACTAAGGAGGAACCTGTGTGAATGTGAACATCCAGTTCAAAAAAGGAGTATTGGAGCTGTGCGTCCTGGTATTAATTAACCGCCAGGATCGGTATGGCTACGAACTGGCTCAGGCGGTCTCCAAACATATCGAAGTTGCTGAAGGTGCATTGTATCCCTTGCTTCGCCGGCTTGTGAATGACGGTTACTGCACCACCTACCTGCAAGAATCAACTGAAGGACCGCCGCGCAAGTATTACCGACTGTCCGAGACAGGTCGCGTATACATGTCGGCACTGACGACAGAGTGGAATGATTTTGTACGCAATGTCGCAAATCTGATTGAGGAAGGAACTCATAATGAATAGACAACAATTTATGCAGGCCATGGAAATTCATCTACGGCCGATGGAACCGCAGGAACGGGCAGAATTGCTCGCAGATTATGATCAACATTTCGAGCTTGGACTACGAGAAGGCAGAATGGAAGAAGAGATCGCTCGGGAGCTGGGACAGCCGGAAGAGATCGCCAAGGAAGCACTTGGTGATCGTTATGACATTCATACACCGGGTTCAGATGCGTTTTATGCACCGACGTATCGCGAAATGCGGTCAGCCAAAAACAGCACCAGAGCCACTCGCAACTTTTTCACAGCCATCGGCCTGTTATTCCTGAATCTGATTCTTGGCATTCCTCTTGGTCTCATGATGTGGTCGGTATGGCTTGTTATTGCCAGCCTGTCCTTGCTGGTATTGGCTCCTGTGGCAGCGGTTGTGGACTTTCTATTCCTTAGCCAACTCGATAAAGCAGAGATCTTCGTTGCGATTGGCGCTTTCGGTGTCGGCATTTTGTTTGCCATCGCATCGAAGTATGTCTTTAGAACCTTCAAAATCGTCACTCTTCAATATATTAGATGGAATAAAAACACGATGAAAGGAGATGTTTCCGCATGAGCACCAAAAAATGGCTTGCGCTTGCCGTGATATGTATCGGAATAGGTTTACTTGGGACATCCATCTATGGCGTACAGTTCGGGGATGAACGGGAGCATTATTCCAAACGATGGGATTTCAAAGCGGATGAATTGCAGAACATTATTATGAATGCTAATTTCAGTGCAGATATTGAATTTGTTGTAAGCCCGGATTCGAATGGTTATATCGAAGTGGATGGTAAATGGGACCCTGCCGTAGTCAGAAGCTTCGAACAAGCCACCTTATCCAACGACACATTCCAACTGTCACAGACAGAGCGTGAACGATTGCAATTTTTCACCCTGTACTGGAATGATCAAGATTCCACAATAACGATTGCTCTGCCTGAAGGACATCAGTTAAATGAGGTTAAGCTGGACTCCTCTTCAAGTGACTGGGATCTAACGGATCTGAGTGCCAATAAGCTTGAGCTGAATAACACCTCCGGTTCCATACGTCTGGCAAACATCAAGGTACCCAATATTGAGTTGGCTCTGACTTCGGGGGACATTACCGCTTCCATGATTAATGGAGACATGACCGTGAAACAGACATCTGGAAGCTTCACTGCTGATCAGGTAGTTGGTCAAGTAAACAGTAAGATTAAATCAGGAGATATTGAAATCACTGAATTAAACGGCGCAGCCGATGTTCAATTCACTTCGGGTAGCATTCATATTGAGCAGTCCCATTCGGCCCCAATTAATGCGTCTGGAACATCAGGAGATATTTTCATTCAAGCTGCAACTGATTTTGACGGGATCTACGATGCTAAGGCTACTTCGGGAAGTGTGGGTGTACCTGAATCCCCAATGGTAAGCCGGGAAGTGATTAAAGCCCGCACCTCTTCTGGCAGCATCGAGATTACCAAATAGTGATGAAGCAAATTTCCGAACTGTGGGTAATATAGTATAATCAAATGCCAGTCCAATTCTAAGGAGGAATTATCCACATGGAACTTAAAAATAAAACAGCTATCATTACAGGTGCCGGAAAAGGTATCGGTCGTGCCATCGCTGAAGCACTTGCCAAAGAAGGTGTGCACCTCGGCCTTATTGCACGTACCGCTTCCGATCTTCAGGCTCTGCAACAGTCACTTAGTCAAGAATACGGTGTGAAAGTAACCAGTGCTGCGGCAGATATCTCGGATCGCACACAGGCGGAAGCCGCTGTAGCAGCCATTGAGATGGAACTCGGCGCAGTGGATATCCTGATCAACAATGCAGGTATTGCAAGCTTTGGCACATTGCTGGATATGGACCCGGAAGAGTGGGAACGCATCCTGCATGTTAACGTTATGGGTACATATTACGTCACACGTGCTGTCCTCCCAAGCATGATCAAGGAAAGTAGCGGCAGCATTATCAATATTGCTTCCACTGCAGGTGAGCGCGGATTCGCTACAGGTTCGGCATACTGTGCATCCAAGTTTGCGCTACTCGGCATGACCGAATCTCTGATGCAGGAAGTGCGCAAATCCAACATTCGTGTAACGGCACTGACACCAAGCACAGTGAATACGGAGCTTGCGACCAATGCCGGACTGAAAATTGGCGACGAAGATCGCATGATGCAAGCGGAAGATGTAGCTGAACTTGCACTCGCAACGCTCAAGCTGTCCGACCGTGTCTTCGTTAAAGCAGCAGGCATCTGGACGACGAATCCGCAATAGACAGTGTGCTTCTGATTTTTCTAACGAATCTCTGCGACGTTATTTCGCCAGAAGTCTGTGGAATGTAGCCAAATTACACGCACAAGAGTGAAATAAAGCGTCTGAGATTCGTTACATCTCGAGATCTACTTAGAATCATCTAATAGGGTTCGCTCAGTTCGTTAGAAATATAAAAGGACGTTTCCCATTGTACATGTATGCATGTTCGCATGTTCATGTACTGGGGCGACGTCCTTTTTTTATTCTACAAATGATCCAAACCCAATTCTTTGGACACTGCGATGAGCACCACCGCATGTTCCTCACCGATGTTGGTCACTTCATGGGGCACAACTGCATTCCAGGTAAACGAATCACCCGCTTCTAAAACTTCCACATCTTCGCATTGCTCCGCACGAATCTTGCCCTGCAACACCAGATGACTTTCCTCCCCGGCATGTTTGCTAACCCCGGTCGATGCACCTGGAGGCAATTCTACAATGGACATACGCATCGCACCTTTGGCGGTAAGCTGCTGCACTTTAATCTGTCCACTTCCGGCTGTCGTTTCCTTACGCTCGTTCTTGCGTACCACGTTCATCCGTTGCTCCGGTGTCAGCAACAAATAGGGAAGTGGAACTTCCAGATAATCCGCAATACTTTCAAGTGTAGCAATGGAAGGTGACGTTTTGTTATTTTCCACGTTGCTGATAAAACCTTTGGACAACCCCGTTCCCTCGCACATCTGCATGATCGTAATCTGTTTCTGTTTGCGGATCGTACGAATAGCCAAACCAATATCCATATTGCGTCCCTCCCCTTCTTTGATCTATATAAAACACCAGACGTAAGCTTAGCTACTTCAGTTTATCTATTCAGCGCTTGTCTCAACAAATATAATTCGGTTTCCGAACGGATCTGTCACGGTCATTTCCCTTGATTGCCAAGGGGTCTCCTCTATACCGGGTCTCGCATGTTTGTACTTTTTCTGACGAAGTGCACCATGGAATGTATCCAAGTTATCTGTTTCCACGCGCAAGGCAGCTCCAGGTGTACAATCTCCATGATGTTCCGATAAATGAATCACGATGGAATCGAGTGAAATCTGCATATATAAGGGCATATCTTGCTCAAATCGATGTTCCCAATCCAATTGGAAACCCAGGTATTCAAGGTAGAACTCTCTAGCTTTATTTTCATCAAATATTCTCAAAATAGGCACGATACTTTTTAACATCCTGATCACGTCCTCGGGAATAATATATAAACCATTCGCAGCGGCATTTATTGTAGATACATTCAAGATTTTTAATAAACAACATATATTCATCATACAAAAAAAGTATTGACCCTACAATGAAACCATGATAAATTTTGTTCATAAATAAGAATATTTATTTCATATTAGTGAACTTTATCATCAAAGTGATATATTAACTCATTCCTCATCAGGTGGTGTTTTCAATGAATTCTCCTTATATACATGAAGTCCGCTTACCTTCCCATTACAATGCAGATCAACGTTACCCTGTAATCTTCGCCTTACATGGCATGGGATCGGATGAGCAGGATATGCTTCGTTTAATGGAGCCTATGCAGTCTGATTTTATTATTGTCGCCATCCGTGGGACTATCGTTCAGGGCAGTGGTTATGCTTATTTTCAGATCAAAAGCATTGGCAACCCCATCCGCGAATTGTATGATGCCTCCGTGCTGGGACTGCAACAGTTGATTGTTGATCTGTCCGCCAAATATGCTATTGATCCCACGCGGCGTTATATCGCCGGATTCAGCCAGGGCGCCATTATGGCAATGACTCTATCGCTGATCATGGGAGATGCAATTAAAGGCATTGTAGCCATGAGTGGGTACATCCCGCAATTTGTGAAAGACGAGTACGAGCTACAACCCGATTCGGAGCTGTCTGTGTTCATATCGCATGGGGATCAGGATCATCTATTTCCGCTGCAACTGGGCGAAGATAACGCCGAATTCTTCCGTCAACATACCAATCACGTCACATATGTTCCTTACAACGGTGGACACCAGGTGACCCCCGATCTATATCAACAATTCCAACAATGGCTTCGCACGGATGCGAACCTGACTTCCGAAGACTCGAAAGGACTGAATTCATAATGATGCCATCCCTGTTTATTGCCCATGGTGCCCCATCACTGGCACTGGAGGAGAATGTGTATACCGAATTTCTGCAGAAACTTGGACAGGAACTGCCAAAACCTAAAGCAATCGTATTGTTCTCTGCTCACTGGGAATCCACAACTCAGCTTGTATCCTCGGTAGCCAATTACGAGACCATCTATGATTTCGGCGGTTTCCAACCCGAGCTGTATCAGATCAAGTACCCAGCTCAAGGACAGGCAGAAACCACTGCCGAGGTAGAGCGCCTATTCGCAGAAGCTGGGATTCCGGTACAAACGGATGATGTTCGTGGCCTGGATCACGGGGCTTGGGTTGTGCTACGCCTGCTCTACCCGGATGCGGATATTCCCGTAGTTGCCTTGTCCGTGAATCGCTATCTGACAGGTGAGCAGCAATATCAGGTCGGACAGGCGCTCGCTTCCTTGCGTGAGCAAGACATCCTCGTCATTGGTAGCGGCGGGACCGTTCACAATCTGCGTCGATTGAACTGGGAAAGTAACGGCGTTGACTCGTGGGCATCAGAGTTCGACAACTGGCTGCATGACAAGCTGGTGAGTTGGGATACGGCGTCTCTCTTCTCCTATGATAAACTGGCACCCTCAGCACAAGCCGCCGTGCCTACGCCGGAGCATTTTGTACCGCTGTTACTCGCCATGGGTGCGGGAGATCAGAACAAGCGAGCATCACTCCTGTTCAAAGCCTATCAGTATGGCAACCTGAGCTTGTCCTGTTGGAAATTTGATTAAAGCGGACTATATAAAAGGTTAGTTTCATTTTATATAGTAGATAAATAATTAGCGTGAGTTACAGGGGGGTCCCCTGTTGCTCACGCTTTATTTGTTGTTACCGCCTTTGAATTAATGAGACCATTGTAGTATGTAAAGCAAGGACTCCGGTTTCTTGTGTGCTTTTCCGGATTATAACTATAATATGAGGTGAAATTAGGATCAGTTTGCTCGCATATCACTCACCATATTATCTGAATAGCTCATACGGAGGGAATTGCATGCCAGAACAGCGTATATATGAATTGATGGATGAACTGGATATGTTGCTGGAGGAGAAGGTACAGGATGAGGAAAACCGGGAGCTCTTGGAGGCTTATCGCGAGTTTGAAGGCGTGACGGATGAGCAGCTCGACGCATTCGAGCGTGAACATGGTATTCGATTGCCTGCTGATTTTCGTGCGTTTTATAAACGTAAAAATGGGAGCGGTTATGCCTTTCACGTCTTGTATCCAAGCCTTGCGGATGGACAGGAATCCGAACCATTTTATCTGTTATCCCTGGAAAAGATTCAAAAGGAGCAGTCCACGCTGGTGGAGAACCGCATGGATGATTATTTTACCGAAGAAGAGATCCGTGAGCTTGATCCCCGAATCAAACCTTACCTTTTTCAAAAGAAATGGATCACGTTTGGCATGCTTGGAGGTGGCTCACTGTATCTGATGTTCGATTTTGATCCGACAGAGCAAGGAATGGTTGGGCAAATTATTATGTACGTACATGACCCGGATTTTGTATATTATGTCGCTGGGACGTTTACGGAACTGTTGGAACAGTCTAACCGGAATTTACGTGCCTTGGAGGCCATTGAGTACTGAGAAAGTATAACGTATCCAAACTGGCATCAGCCTACTCCCTATGGATCACATGATCAGCATGATGATATGACCTTTTTTGCATAATGCTGGGATATGTCAAAGCGGTTATAATAACATTTAGTGGAAATGCACATGCTATAAGATAAAATGCCTTTTCTACACCTAATACATTGATCTGGGAGGAACACACGAAGTGGCTGAACAACCGAAGTCTGAGAGCTTTATGTCTCTCGTCAAAAAAGGAAACACATCCTCCGCCGTAGCGATGGCAGGTAATGCTGTTCTTGCGGTGTGCAAAGGGGGAGCCTTCCTATTCAGTGGCAGTGGTGCCATGTTCGCTTCGGCGATGCATTCACTTGCTGATGCCATTAACCAAGGGTTTGTCTTTGTCGGAAGTGTGTTGTCCGAGAAAAAACCTACACGCCGCTTCCCGACCGGATTCGGACGGGTCATCAACATTTTCTGTATGATCGCCGTTATTGTCGTGACGATTATGGCCTATGAGACCATTCATGAGGGGATTCACCTGCTCCAGCATCCTGTTGGTCATACCGGCGGTCTCTGGATTAACATCGGAGTGCTTGTTCTGAACATTGTCATTGACGGGGCCATCCTGATCAAAGCCATGAAGGAAATTCTAAAAGAAGCACGCGCACCCAAAGCCGCCGGATTTGCCTTGGTCCCTGCTGCCATCAAAAATGTAGGCCGTGCTGCGCCACCAACCCGTCTCGTATTCTACGAAGATGTTGTAGCAGTACTCGGTGCGACACTCGCCTTGATCTCCGTTGTAGTCATTGCATTAACCAATTTTGCATTGCTCGATGGCATTGTGACAACGATTATTGGATGTCTGATGATCGCTGTAGCCTTCCGTGTCGGTTACGATAATATGATCGGATTGATCGGTGTTGCGGCTCCACAGGATATTGAGGACAAAGTGTCCCAAACCATTCTGGCAGACACACATGTTGCTGACATTCAGATGATGCGTATTATTCAGGAAGGCCGTTATTATCATGTGGAAGGTCTGATTGAACTGACCAAAGGACTCAGCCTGGCTGATGCGGATGACATCAAGTTCCGTATTCAGGAGAAACTGATGACGAACCCCGATATCGCCGACGCTGCCATCTCCATTATTGAGGATGACGGTGTGAACAGCTGGGGCAAGAAACATTCAGATGTGGTGAAATAACAAGCTTCGTTTTGGATAAAAAGAATGACAGAACCCACTCTTCAACAGAGTGGGTTTTTAGTATGTTCAACTACACACTCATCTACAAAGAGGTAGTTGCCCAAATACTTACCTAGACTTTGGTCTAGGTTCACTTTAACTCCAAAGACGGAGGATAGACTTTTCCAGTTCATGGTATGCTGTGAGTAACGAAAGTATTGCTCTACATACAACCGTTCGGAAATTGATCTTGTATTAAGAAGGAGAGATATTATGGCTAAACGTACGATCCTTGCGCCTGTTCTCATTTTGCTGGGCGTGTACCTGATTCTGAACCAGGGAGGTTCACTCGGTCCGGGTACGATCTTTGCGACTTTCTGGCCCACGTTGTTCGTGATTCCACTAGGACTGTTCTTCCACTGGCTCTACTTCTCCATGATTGGCAGAGGGGTTGGACTGCTGGTTCCCGGTGGGTTGTTGCTCACGGTTGGTATCGTCTGTCAGATCGCTATGCTGTTTAACAACTGGGGTACGATGTGGCCGGGCTTCATTCTGGCTGTAGCTGTTGGTTTGTTCGAATTGTACTGGTTTGGTGGTCGGAACAAATGGTTGCTGATCCCCATCAACATTCTGACGGTTATCTCCCTGCTGTTCTTTGCCGTGATGTCGATTGGTACGATGCTGAGCAGTTTAAGCTTTATCCAACCGTTCGTGGCGATTGTGCTGATTATGGGTGGGGCATGGATCATGGTAGGTCGCAAAAAGCGCATGTAACCCTTTATTCGTTTCCACTTGATCACTGCGGTGACAGAACAACTTCGGATCGCTGTTATCCTCGGATTTTTTTGAATCCCATCTAGAATGGGAAAATCCGTTGATAAAGGCGACCGCTACGCTTCCTTTGTTTTTTCTGTCCCCTCCGTTAACGTGTCTACGAAAATAATATAACCTGAGCTATTGCTCTGAAGTAGGTAATAAAAAAGGGATGCCGCTCGTCATTCAATTGAAATGACGAGCAGCATCCCTTTTTTGTTTTTTTTGCAAATCTAACGAACTGTGCACACGTTATTGAGCGATTATTTACTGTGCATTTTAAACTCCAGGAACAGGTCGTTATAATGCGAGAGCATTTTTTTACCCAGATTATCGTACACTTCAAGCTTGCCTGTCAGTGTCTCGTCTGGATAGAAACGTTCATCCTCCGAGATGTCCTCTGGCAGCAGCTTAAGGGCCTCAGCGTTTGGTGTGGAATATCCCACATACTCGGCATTGCGAGCCGCATGGTCTGGGTCCAGCATGAAGTTGATAAACTGGTGTGCCCCTTCAATATTACTCGCCGTCTTTGGAATAACCATGTTATCGAACCAGAGGTTCGAGCCTTCTTCAGGCACCATGTAATCCAGCTTGTCGTTCTCATCCATAATCTCGGATGCATCCCCGGACCACACGAGCCCAACGGCTGCTTCCTCATTGGCGAGTAACATTTTGATCTCGTCACCCACAATTGCTCTGACGTTTGGTGTCAATGTAGACAGCTTCTTCAGCGCTTCTTGCAAGTGGTCTTGGTTGGTATCGTTCAAGGAATATCCGAGACTGTTGAGACCCATCCCAATGACTTCGCGTGCGCCATCAAGGAGCAGGATTTGATTTTTCAAACGCGGGTCCCACAGGTCGTTCCAGCTATCAAACGTCAATCCATCCACCAGTTCGGGATTGTATACAATCCCCACCGTTCCCCAGAAATAAGGGATGGAGTACTTGTTACCTTCATCAAAGGACAAGTCCATGAACCTCGGATCAATGTTGTCCAGGTGAGTTAATTTGCTATGATCGAGTGGAACGAGCAGGTCTTCTTCTTTCATTTTGCTAATCGCATATTCAGAAGGAATCGCCACATCAAACGTAGTACCGCCCTGCTCAATCTTGGTCAGCATCGCTTCATTGGAGTCAAACGTCTGATAGATGACCTTCATGCCGGTCTCGTCCTCAAATTCCTTGAGCAGATCCGGGTCGATATAATCGCCCCAGTTATAGATGGTCAGCGTGTTGCCGCCAGAATACCCCTGACTCTTGTTCAGATACGAAGCCAGGATCATCAGGGCAAAAGCGGCCACGAATACAAGCGCAAATGTCCGTACCAGTTGCTTCATGGTCGCAGCCCCTTTCCTCCGGGAGGTATCCGTGTTGCACGGCGGTTAATGAAGTAATATCCGACTACCAGCAGCACCGTGAGCAGGAATAACAGGGTAGACAAAGCATTGATGGACAACGAAACGCCCTGCCTTGCTCTCGAGTATATCTCTACAGAGAGTGTAGAGTAACCATTACCCGTGACAAAGAATGTTACCGCGAAGTCGTCCAGCGAGTACGTCAAGGCCATGAAGAATCCGGCAAAAATACCCGGTTTCACGTATGGCAGCACCACACGCGTCAGAATCTGCCATGAACCAGCGCCCAGATCGCGCGCCGCATCCATCAGTGTTGGACTCATCTCTTGCAGCTTTGGCAGCACCATGATCACGACAATTGGCACGCTGAATGCAATATGAGACAGCAGAACCGAAGTGAAGCCCAGTTTGATACCAATCATGGTGAACAGAATCAGGAATGACGCACCAATGATGACATCCGGACTAACGATCAGCACGTTATTGAGTGACAGCAACGTGTTTTTGGTCCGTTTGCGACGCACATGGTAGATCGCCAGTGCTCCTGCTACACCGAGAATCGTTGAGATCGCTGATGACAGGAGCGCAATGATAAATGTATTGAGCACAATGATGAGTAGCCGTGTATCGGCAAACACCTCTCTGTACCATTCAAGCGTGAATCCTTCGAAGCTGCGCATGTGACCGCCGCTGTTGAAGGAGTAGAAGATCAGATACGCAATCGGTGCGTACAATATGGCGAATACAACGGCTAGATAGACGTTAGACAGCTTTCCGTTTCTTCCCATTACGCACCTCCTTCTTACCTGATCCAGTCAGGAACATAATGATCGCCATCGCAATAATCAAAAAGACGGCAATCGTTGAACCCATCCCCCAGTCCTGGGTGACGAGAAAATGCTGTTCAATCGCTGTTCCCAGCGTAATTACACGGTTCCCCGCAATGAGGCGGGTAATCATGAACAGGGACAGCGCAGGAATAAACACAGCCTGACAGCCTGATTTCACCCCGCTAATCGTCAGCGGAAAGATAACCCGGCGGAACGTCAGCCAAGATGAGGCTCCCAGATCCCGCGCCGCGTAGATCAACGATGGATTCATCTCTTCCAGCGCATTGAAGATCGGCAGAATCATGAATGGAATGAAGATGTACACCGAGACAAAGATAAAACTGAAATCGGTGAACAAAATCTGCTGTGTGCCAATCCCCACAACTTCAAGCAGGGAGTTGGTCAGACCGTACGTTCCAAACAGACCGATGAAGGCGTACGCTTTTAACAAAAGATTGATCCAGCTTGGCAGAATGATCAGCAGCAACCACAGCTGCTTGTGCTTCGTCCGGGTCAGCATATACGCCGTTGGATACGAGATCAGCAGCGAGAACGCCGTAATCAGAAATGCATACCAGAACGAACTGAGCGTCATCTGCAAGTACACCGGTGTAAAGAACCGGGCGTAGTTGCCAAACGTGAAGTTACCCTCCACATCGAAGAATGAATAATAGATGACCAGCAGAACCGGCGCCACAACAAACAACACCATCCATAGTACATATGGAATCAGATACGCATTGCGTGTGCTGGCCTTAGTCTGCATGAGCGGCCTCTTGATAAGCTTCAAGTCGCTTGTCGAACTCTTCCTCGGTCTCGTTAAAGCGCATGACGTGTACAGCTTCCGGGTCAAAATAGAGTCCTATCCGCTCGCCGACAACGGCTTTCTTGGTTGAATGAACAAGCCACTCATTGCCCGCATCATCGTATGTGGATATCTCGTAATGCACTCCGCGGAATAACTGGGAGTCCACATTGACCTTGAGCTTGCCCTGTTCTTCGGTTGTAATCTCCAGATCCTCTGGGCGAATAACAATCTCTACCGGCTCGTCCGGTTGGAGACCCTGATCGACACACTCGTGCTGTGCGCCAGCGAATTCCACCACAAAGTCCTGCTTCATTTTACCCGATACAATGTTCGATTCCCCGATAAAGTCTGCCACAAAGCGGTTAATCGGTTCATCATAGATATCATTCGGTGTACCGCTCTGTTGAATTACGCCGCCATTCAGGACAAAGATCTCGTCGGACATCGCCAAGGCTTCTTCCTGATCATGTGTAACAAAGATAAACGTGATGCCCAGTCGCTGTTGCAGCTCCCGTAATTCATACTGCATTTCGGTCCGCAGCTTCAGATCGAGTGCTGAGAGCGGCTCGTCCAGCAGCAGAATTTCAGGTTCGTTCACAATTGCGCGTGCAATCGCAACCCGTTGTCGTTGTCCGCCGGACATTTCACCAATTTCACGGTTCTCATAACCGGACAGATTGACGAATTTGAGGGCTTCCAACACTTTGCTGCGAATTTCAGCCGTTTTCATCTTTTTGATCCGCAAACCAAAAGCTACGTTCTCAAATACATTCAAATGTGGAAATAGCGCATAATCCTGAAATACGGTATTCACTTGCCGCTGGTGGGCAGGCACTCGGTTGATGAGCGCACCATTAAAATAAATACTGCCCTGAGTCGGCTCCGCAAAACCGGCAATCAGCCGCAATATCGTTGTTTTCCCGCAGCCCGATGGGCCAAGAAGCGTATAAAATTTACCCCGCTCAATCTCAAAGCTGACTGCCTTCAATACGGCTTCATCCTGATCGTATTGCTGAGTCACCGCTTCGAAGCGGATAATCGGTTGTTGTTCTGACATGCTTCACATCGCCCCCTTATACTTGAGGTACCTCTTCATTCTGTGCACTTCGTTCATGCATCCTTATAGATAACCCATCTATTATATATGATTCAGGTATATCCGCAATGGTTTTGATGTAAACGCCGCGTGTCATTTCTTCTTATTTTCAAAAATTCTGCATACATTACGGGTAATGTCGATAATACGTACCCATATGGAGTAAATGAAGAATTTTTAGGATTCCATTTTATGTGTGAGAGGAGTCTTGGCTCTTGGATATTCGTCGTAACCTGCCTTTGCTGATGACCATTTGTTTCCTAAGTCAGATGGGCGGATTCATGATCCTGCCCCTGTTTCCTTTGTTTATTGAGGAATTCGGCCTGTCCGGCTGGATGATGGGGGTTATTTTTGCACTTTTTTATGTGGGGAAAGTGATTGGTGGTATTCCTGCTGCGGCAATTTATAGAAGGCTTGGAGGGAAAAAGGCGCTCATCCTGATGCTGATCCTGCTGGCTGTCTGCATGGGCGGATTCGCGGTGTCTAATGCTGCGGTGTTATTCGGCCTGCTCCGACTTCTACAGGGGCTCGCTTCCACGGGCCTTACCGTGGTCGTACGTTCCATCATCGGGGATGGGGGTAATGTAGACAACCGCGGGCTGTACAATGGGTATATCAGCAGCAGTGAAGGCGGCGGTATGGTACTTGGCCCAGTCATTAGTGGCTGGCTTGCGCTGCACTGGCCATTGTCGGTGCCTTTTTTACTCGTTACCGTATGTTGTCTGATGGCCGTGGTCGCTGCGATGGGGATAAAGACGACGGCACAAGCTAGAGCTACTCATGAATCCGGAAGTACGTTAAGTGATCATCCATTAGAAGATCCTTCTACTACGGTGACACAAGAACCTCTGGTCAACTCAGCACACTCAGTACTCCACACGGATAAAGTTGTAGACTCCACTACAAGTGACTCCCACCCTCATACTACTGTATCGACTGCGCCTCCTTTATCTTCATCACCGTCTGATGCAAAGCATACTCAAGATTTGTCTACAAAGCTCACACAGCGGCAACAGCTTCTCGGCTACGGCACAGTACATTTTTTGGAGATGAGCGCCTATGCGGTATTCCTCACCTATTTTGCACTGTATGCAGCTCACATCATGCATTGGGACCCGTTTGCAACCAGTCTCGCCTTCACCGTCTCAGGGATTTCTACGCTTGCCGCTGCTCCCTTTGTTGGTTATCTCTCTGACCGGTTAGGCGATCGTCTGTTACTCTGTATGCTCGGCATGTTCCTGATTGGAATCGAAGTTGTTGTATTTCTAAGCACGTCCTCCCATCTATGGGTCTACGTTGGCATGCTCATTGGCGGGGTTGGCGGTGCATGTTACATGGATTCGTTCTTTGCTCATATTGGTGATCATATCCCGGACGAGAGTCGAAGCTCTGTCATAGGCAAAATTGTCTCAGCTGCCGAGATCGGCTCCATCGTATCTCCACTGGTTGCAGCGCTACTTATGGAAGTTGGATCGCTTTACTCCGTGTTTGTGTTCAATCTGGTGTTGATTGCTGTTGCCATTGTAGTTCAGGCTGCGATGCGCAGTCGGTACAAGACAAAACCGGTGTAAATGCAAAAGGGAGATGTCCACAAGTCATAAACACGACGGAGGACATCCCTTCATTAGCATAATTTTTTTCTAACGAACCGCACAAGTGTTATTCGCTTCAATTTCCACAGGGCAGTATTTTAACGAATCACAGAGGCGCTATTTCCTTGATTTATTGCTCCTGCATCGGTTTCAGGCAGGTTAATGCCGATATAACGCCACTGATGTTCGTTAAATTATAATTTCACAATTAATCAGCCCTATAAGGCGCGCTCGGTTCGTTAGCTCTACAACTCGTGAGAGAAACCATTTCGGTGGCAACCTCTCGATTATGCTTTTCCTAATAATGTTGCTATATTCTCTGCATTTTCTTGGATTTTTCTTTTTAAGTAAGGGTCGGTCGTGTCAGGTAATTCTGTTGGTTTATAAAACCTTGCTTCAAGAACTTCTACCCCATCCGGCTTCAATTCTCCCTCATACTCCGTGCAAATATAACCAATGACCACATTATAGTATTCATGCCCATTTCTTAATTTCGTATATAACTCTTTTCCTGAGAAGACACCATACAGATGAAGTTTCTTGATCTCTATCCCAATCTCTTCTCTGACCTCTCGCATTGCAGACTCTTCCACCGATTCGCCGAGCTCCATATTTCCACCTGGTACTCCCCACGTATCATCCAGATGTCGAACTAATAGAATCTCACCTGTCTTGTTCAAGATCAATATACTCGGTCTCACCAAAATAACAGGAGCATTGCCAACCATTCCTCGCAACGTTTCAATATAACCCATGGATTGTTCCCTCCCCTATGTGAAGTCAAAGTCATGGCTTCATTATAGATGTGTTATATATTTCCATATAGAGAAAGAATCTTTTCATTTTTTTCCTATTTTAAAACCCTTCGTTTGATAAAAAAGGATCACAAAAAATAACCCGTCTGCACAATTTAATGTGCAAACGGGCATTTCATTGGTGCATCACCGGCCTGTGGCTGGGGATGCTCTACCTGTGCATTCTGCTGCTCGCTGCTTCGCTGCTCCGCAGCAGATGCCACGCCATCTTTCAGCGTATACGCCTGATCCTGATGGAAAAAGTTCGGCTTCACGATCTCATTGCGATAGGAACTGTGGAAAATATGCGTTGTCGCCGGAGATACCGGCGGAATCAGCCACACCCAATCCCCGGTCAGCTCACGCCCAGCCTTCTCTTCCCGCTGTTCAAACATAGCAAATTGCGCTGCCGCCGTGTGGTGATCCACAATGCTCACGCCTGCTTTTTTAAACGAATGCAGCACAGCCACATTCAGCTCCACCAACGCACGGTCCTTCCACAATGTCGTTTCACTCGACGTATTCAACCCAAATGCTGCCGCCACCGCAGGCAATTTGTTATACCGGAACGTGTCCGCCAGATTACGAGCGCCAATCTCGGTACCCATATACCAACCATTAAACGGCGCTGCCGGGTAGGATATACCACCAATCTCCAGACGCATATCGGCGATCATCGGCACACCGTACCAGCGTATGCCAAGCTCCGCAATCTCTTCCCGCTCTGGGTGTTCAATCATCACTTCCACAATCTCTTCTTCGGGTATAACATACCACTCTGGCGCTTGTCCTTGTGCCTGAATAATGAGCGGTAACACATCATATGAGCTACCTGTTCCTTGCCAGCCAAGTGACATCGCCGCCTTGGTCAGTTCCACCGAAGCAGGATCTCCAATAATGCCTTGCTCTGTCTCATATCCTGCATAACGAATAAGCTGATGATTCCAGACACGTACCGGAGCTCCATTCGGCCCATCCGGTGGAAGGATCGTAATCATCGGAATTACTTTGCCTCCGTTGGATGCCATATGAATATGATTCATCACCGCATCCGCTGCCGTTCCTGCCGTATCGGCATGACGGGCATCCACGATCCGAAGTTTGTCCCAGAACAGCCGTCCGATGCAGCGATTACTGTTCCGCCAGGCCATTTTGCACCCCTGCTCCAATTCTTCTGTGGTATGCACATAGGTACCCGTTGCTTCGATCTCTCCCATAACGGCAACAAGCCGGGCCTGCGCGTCTTCACGCGCATGACCCAGCTCTTCATAACATGTATATATAAACCGTTCAGCTTCTTCCTGCAATTGTTCCAGGTCTGACCGCATCATTCATTCCACCATTCTGTACATCTTGGATGCCATCATTATACGGCAAGTGCACCGGATTTGTAAGCGAACGGACACTTTGTTCACGGACTCTACATATCGTTGTCAGGATGAAGGGTAACTTTGCTTATTTGCCCAAAAATGCGTTTAACATCCAGACCTCTTTATCCAGCGCAGCGGTGAAACCAATCAGCATATCTTCCGTTGCGTTATCCTCTGCTTCTCCCGCTTCGTGAATGCCTTGATGAATCACTTCCACCATTGTACGCAGATCAGCAACCACCGACTCTACCATACGCTCAGCAGACAAATGCCCTTGTGCTTCTTCAATTGGAGAAAGACGCAGCTGTTCAGCCATCGTAGCCACCGGACGTCCACCAATAGCCAGCAAACGTTCTGCAACTTCGTCCATATTCGCCGTAGCTAAATTGTACAGCTCTTCGAATTTGGCATGCAGTGTGAAGAAATGAGGTCCTTGAACATACCAGTGGAAGTTATGCAGTTTCGTGTACAGTACAGACCAGCCTGCGATCTGACGGTTCAGAACCTCTTGAAGTGCTGTGGCGTTGTTGGCAAAAGTGTTGTTTCTAGTTTGGATTGTGCTCATGGAATTTATCCCCTCTCGAATATAAAAATAGAATTTGAATTTTATGATGGATTGCTTTGGTTTGCTTCTTTTAATTTAGACTTAATCTAAATCTTGTTTTAATTATAACACTGCATATCCTGTTTGGGAAGGCTTTTGCACTGTCTTGTAAATGAAGATTCCATGAAGTACAGCTTCATAGAAACGTTGGCACACACAACTAACAAAATGGTGAAGGTAAGCAAACTGTTCCTAAACGATTGGAGCTATGATAGACTCATCTGATCAGATTAACCATAAATTAGTCAAATAGGATGATACCCATCATAAAGATAGTTACCATTATAGGAAGTTAACTTAGTCACTATTGCGGAGGTAAACATGAGGATATTTCAATTTAAACAAGAGTCAGGAAAAAAGATTACCAAATTTGAATCTAATTTTGTAATGTCACATATTACGCAGACTAACAAAGCAGCTCATATCGGATGTATGCACTTGGCTGAGGGTGGAATAGTAGGTTATCACCAAGCTGTGGTTTCTCAACTCCTTTTAATCGTAAGTGGAGAGGGTTGGGTTAGAGGTGAAGCAAATGAATACATCAAAGTGCATTGTGGCGAGGCCGTACTCTGGGATAAAGATGAATGGCACGAAACCAAAACTGAAGCTGGACTCATGGCAATTGTAATTGAAAGCGAGCAGTTAGACGCCTCATTATTGTTGCCTTTATAGAAGGTATAATATAAAAAAGCAGACCTGCTCCTAAGACGGTAACAGGACTGCTCCTTTAAACATAAATCTCCTTAAGCTTGAACACACTCAAAAGTCAGAATACGACTGATCTCTTCATAGCTCGATGCTACAAAATGGGGTTGATGATCAGATTCCGGCGCCGCCTCCCGATGGTTGAACCAGATAACTGTCCAGCCCGCATCCATTGCGCCTACCACATCATTACGCCACGAGTCTCCAATGTAATAGCTGGAACGGGGATCTGTCCCAGACTGCTTACTCACATATTCAAACAACCTGCGATCTGGCTTGGCATAACCAGTCATACCGGAGATGAAAATCAGATGCTCGTCCACGAGACTGAGCACATCCAGTGCTTCAAGCTTGCGCCGCTGATGCTCTCCTTCTCCATTGGTGATCAGACCAACGGTATGACCTTCTGCCTGAAGCCTTCTAATCAGCTCATATGCTCCTTCAAAAGGTACAATCTCGAACTGTCTTTTCAGATACTGTGCTTGCAGTTCTTCAGCCTGTCCCAACTGTAAGGGGAGTCTAAACTCCTCCATCGCCAACTCAAACCTACGACGACGCATTCGCTCCACCGCATCCGGCTCCGGTACAGCAGACAGATCTTCTTCTGCAGACAACCAGTCACTGTAATAACGAAAACGGTGGTAGGCCTCAGCATAAGGGAACTCATCCGGCAGGCCGAGAACTTCCTGCAACGCGCCACGAAGCGGCTGCAAGTGATCATATAAAGTATCATCCACGTCGAAAAATATGGTTTTAGTATTATTTATCTCATTCATAATCGTTGTCTATCCTCCTGCTTTGAGTCCAAACATTCTCTTCTTACTATATATCTATCCATTGGTTCCGTCCAAACAATGAAACATCGTATTATAACGATCAGATCATTACATATGAGCGTAAGCCTACACAGACAGGTATATAAGCAATTGTCTTATTCCAGTTAATGGAATATAATATATTAAAGACTCTTTTAAAGATTAAAAAGGTGGGATGAATATATGGATATTTCTGAAAAGAAATGTACTGATTGTGGAGGAACGTCTTTCGTACAAGCAACGGATTTCATTAATCTTCGTCCATTGGATAAGAAATTGGCGCTTGGCTCGGAAAGAGTATTCACGGTTTGTTTGGATTGCGGAGAGGTTCTTTCAATTAAAGTGAAAAACCCGGAGAAATTATTATAATTTAACAATGAAGCAACTGGTATAAAACATATAAACATAGCCCACTGAAAATCGCTAAGTTAGCGGTTTTTTTATTTTATGAGGACAAGTTCTTCTCCTGAGTCAAATAAGGATAGGCGAAATCGAGCGTTAGCTATATAAAGAAAAGTTCGTGGCTCTTTTATATAAAAAAAGAACACCCCTTTCCACAACATACATCGTTGTGAACTGAGGTGCCCTGCTTTATCTAATCCGAATTACTCCACTATCACACAATCCAATTGAAGGTACATCACAGAATGTGTGTATTCTAATTAGATTATTAACGATACAACCTTACCTGCATTCACATCAATCAGGCCATGGTCCGTGATCTTCAGCGCGGGACTTACCGCAAGGGAGTGAGTACTGATCGACATGATCGGGTTATAATGCACATACCCAAGAGACAACATGGCTGCTCTCAGTTCCTTCACTTGATGGGATACCACTGCAAGTGGTTCTTCCGTCAAAATGCCACCTACGGGAAGTTCCAGATGGGACAGCACCTTGCCGTCTTCCACCACACAGAAGCCACCCTGGCTTGAAATCACAGTGTTAGCTGCCAATATCATATCTTCACGATTACGTCCTACAACCAGCAGGTTGTGATTGTCGTGTGAATATGTCGTTGCAATGGCGCCGCGTTTGATGGTGTCTCCACCGATCAGACCATGTGCACGATTGCCGTTCACACCATAACGTTCGAAGGTCGCGATCTGCGCATATCCGCTTTCTTCCCATAACAATTCGCCATTCGCAGACTGAATCGGTGCAATATGTTCTTCCACAAAAGTAGAACCATCCTTCACCATCATGACACGGCATTGGTACTCACCTTCATCAGCGAGATCAACACCTGCTCCGCTGACTTTCGGGTCTGACAACTGAATTGCAAAATCTGCTACGCCAAGCTCCTCCAACTGCACACTCTTATAGAAGTGAGGTGGGAATTGCCCGGTTACTCGTTCTTGCTTATACGGTTCGGAATTGTCATAAGCTTTGCGGCCGTTTTTGTACACCTGATCAATCGAAAGCTCCTCCAGGTTGGATAGCAACACATAATCGGCCACCTTGCCCGGGGCCACGCTGCCACGATCGGTCATTTTCATCCGCGAAGCAGGGGTAGATGTTGCTGCATAGATTGCATCTTCAGGACGCATCCCCATCTGAATTGCTTTGCGTACGATATGATCCAGATGACCATGCTCCACCAGTGAATCCGGCATCACATCATCCGTTACGAAGCAGAAATGCTGCGCCACATCATGTTGAATCAGGTACTCCATAACTTCCGGGGTCATTGATTTCTCCTGAATTTCAATAAACATACCTGCGGCAATCCGCGCCTGTAATCCCTCAATGCTCTGATGGGTATGGTCGGAATCAATACCTGCGTAGATCAGTCGATGCAGATCAAGTCCAAGCAGTTTCGGTGTATGACCTTCGATCACCAGATCGGGATAGTTTTTGCGGATATGCTGTAAAATCTGGTTGGTCTTGCACTCCGGATCACGGATGACATCGACATAGTTCATGATCTCGCCGAGACAGATGATCTCGCCAGTGGCGAGCAGCACGTCCATATCTTCAATCTCGATCGAACCGCCTGTTGTCTCCATCGGGGTTGCCGGAACGGAACTTGGGATCGCATAGAACATATCCACGGTGGTGTCCCGACTCACAGCCATCATCTCCTGCACACCTTCAAGACCAAACACATTTGCCATCTCATGCGGTTCTGCGACAATGGACGTTACTCCACAGCCAATCAGACCATGGGAGAAGGTTTCCGGTGTCACCATCGTACTTTCGATATGCAGATGGATATCGATCAATCCAGGAATCATGTATCTTCCCCGCGCATCAATGACTTCGTCTGCCTGAATCATCTCAGATCCACCGGGTCCAACATATAGGAATCTGCCCTCGAGTACAGCAACGTTGTTCATTTCAAACCGTTTATAATAACTGTTATACACATGTACATTCATAATTAGTTGATCTGCACGCATGGGGCATAATCTCCTTCTTCACAAACATTTCACCGCGATCCGGACTGGACAATGAACCTGTACTTTAATCTGATGCAATGCACTTGATTGCGTACCACTGCCTCGTCCGGAATCATCGTATGAATTGTCTTCTTTACTGCTCTTATTTCCTCAAGCTACTCCCTACATTTACGACTACTCTACCAATACAAGCTTGTCCTGTGGGAAAATCAGGCTAACACGCTGCCCACTAAGGTACGGTGTTTCCATCTCCTGATTTGCTGTGAAATCACCGAGTTCCGTCTCAATTACATACTGATAACTGCGTCCCAGATACGTGCTGACCTTGATAATGCCCGGCAAGGCGTTCACGACATCCGCAGAAGTATCTCCACTAACGATCAGATCATCCGGGCGAATCGCGCCTTTACGAGCACCGGGACGTGCTGTTCCAGGATGCGCTGTTGCCGTAAACGTGCGGCCACCTGCATGCAATGTGATGAGTTCACCTGCATCGCTGCGATCCGCAAATTCAATGAAATTATGGAACCCGATAAACCGTGCGACAAACTCCGTTGCCGGATATTTAAAAATCGTTTCCGGGCGGTCGAGCTGCTCGACCAAGCCTTTGTTCATAATCGCTACCTGATCCGAGATCGAGAAGCACTCTTCCTGGTCATGAGAGACATACAGCGTTGTAATGCCCAGCTCTTGCTGAATCCGGCGAATCTCCACCCGCATGTTGAGGCGAAGGTTGGCATCCAGGTTACTGAGTGGTTCGTCAAACAAGAGCAGATCAGGCTCAATCACCAATGCGCGGGCAATCGCCACACGCTGACGCTGTCCACCAGACAGCTCTTGAGGGAAACGTTTCTCAAATCCATTCAGGTTAACGACTTCCAGGATTCGCATCACACGGGAAGAGATATCCTTGTCTTTCACCTTGCGCATCCGCAGGCCAAAGGCCACATTGTCATAGACAGACAGATGCGGGAATAACGCATAACTCTGAAATACAAATCCGAAGTTCCGCTTGTTCGCTGGAACCTTCGTATAATCCTTGCCGCCGAACATAAACTTGCCCTGTGATGCTTCCAGAAATCCGGCGATGAGGCGCAGCGTAGTTGTTTTGCCGCAACCGCTCGGTCCGAGCAGGGAGAGCAGTTTACCTTTTTCCAGCTCCAACTGAAAATCCTTCAGGATTGTCTGCTTATCGTATGCCACGGATACGTGGTCTAATGTCAGCAATGCCATAGCGTTCTGCGCCTCCAATTAACGTTTAGTAAAGTATGAAAATCCGCCCATGATCCGTTCGATCACGAACATTAAGAGTCCGGTCAGTACCATCAACAGCACGGAAATCGCTGCAATCGTTGGGTCAAAATAATTCTCCACATACGTCAGCATCTGGATCGGTAATGTGCTTACCCCTGGTCCGGTCATGAACACCGAGATGTCCACGTTGTTGAAGGACTCCAAGAAGGCAATCAGCACGGCAGCGATAATTCCTGAGCGGATGTTAGGAAGCACAATCGTGAAGAACGTTCTTACCCGTCCCGCACCAAGACTCAGCGCAGCTTCTTCCACTGCAAAGTCAAAGCTCGACAGACTCGATGCAATAACCCGAATGATAAATGGAAGCATGATAATCGTATGACCGATCAACAGTCCAAGATACATCGGCAGATGGTAGATTACGATCAGGTATTTCATCAATGTAAAACCAAGCACGATTCCCGGGATCAGTACCGGGGACAGGAACAGTGCGTTCAGCACGGACTTGCCTTTGAAATCGTAACGACTAAGTGCATACGCAGCCGGAACTCCGAGCACCAGTGCCAACAGGTTCCCCAGAAGGGAAATGATGATGGACGTCTGGAATGTGCGAAGGAAACCGCCTGTGTTGAAAATATTCTCATACCAGCGGAAGGAGAACCCTTCCGGCGGAAATTTGAGTACCGTTCCCGGTTCAAACGAAGTGACCGATATGATCAGAAGCGGGCCCAGCAGAAAGATAAAGACCAGCAGACTGAACAGGCCCAGCCCGATATGTTTCTCCCGCATATGTCTACCCCTTCGGATTTAAAGTTTTGGCCATTTTGTTCATGACACCGACGACGACAAATGTAATCACAATCATAATCGCGGCAACAACCGAGGCCAGATACCAGTCGTTGAGGGTCATGGCGTTCTGATACAGGAACGTAGCAATTACACGCTGCTTGCCTCCAAGGAGGGCAGGTGTGGTATACGCCGTCAGGCTTCCGACAAAGACAAGCACGGCTCCGATCACAAGTCCTGGCACAGCCAGTGGGAACACGACCCGGCGGAATGCCGTAATGCGCGATGCCCCCAGACTTTGTGCTGCTTTGAGCAGGTCACCGTCTATGTTCTCAAGCACGCCCACCAGAGAGATAATCATCAATGGCAGGAACAGGTGTGTCAGACCGATCATCATCGCTGCCGGTGTATACAGAATATCCAGCGGCTTGTCAACGATACCGAGGCCAACAAGGGTGTTGTTGATCAGCCCTTTGCGTCCAAGAATGATCATCCAGCTAAACGAGCGCACGACCGGGCTCGTCAGCAGTGGGAAGATCGCCAGTGCCAGCAAAATGCCTTTGCGGCGCGGCGCTTTCTGCGAAATATAATAAGCTGTCGGGAATCCGAGCACCACACAGACGATGGTGGTGACCACGCTGACTTGCAGCGTCGTAAGCAATATTTTCAAAAAGTATGGGTCTCTGAAAAAATGCATGTATCCTTCAAACGTGAAGGAGTTTTCTTGGAAAAACGTCGACCCGATCGTCAGGACAATCGGAATGATCATAAATGCCGCCAAAAACACGAATCCCGGCAGCAATAGCCAGTAGATTACTGATTTCTTCATCGCGATACTCCTGACTTGTAAATTTAATTCGAGATTGATACTTAAATACTCCGATTGCAGTACCGTCCTTCGATCCCTGTTATCCCCCGATTTATTGATTCAATTTCATAGGTGAAAATCGGGGTATAAAGGGGAACGCTTCGCTTCTCCAGATCGGTTCTGCACTCTCCGCAATCGTATAAATATCTAATTGGGGCAGAGCAGCTACGCGTTTAACGCGTTGATAAACAGTTCAAGGAAGCTTTCTGCATCTACGGTTTCGCAGACGAGGGTGTTGGGCTGCTTGCCCAAACGGTTTTGGAAGTCACATACCATCTGGCCATCGCACAGGCGGCTGGCGGTTTCGACATCGACGTAATAGGATTTGCGTCCTACCAGTTCCGGGGCAAGGGCTACGCCAACGGCTAGTGGATCATGTAACGCGCAAGCGCGGACGCCGTTCATTTGTTCATATCGGTTGATATAAATCTCCGTGCTCTGAGCCACGTAAGCGCGTAGTGCAGGATTGGTGAGACGCTCAATTGTTGCTTCATTTAGCAGCGTTTGACGCGTTACATCCAGTCCGACTTGAGTAAGCTTCTCGATGCCTGCGTGCAATACGATGCGTGCCGCCTCTGGATCAGCGTAGGTGTTGTATTCGGCTGTTGGTGTAATGTTGCCATGTCCGCGAACCACACCACCCATGAAGATGACTTCCTTCAATAAAGAAGGCAATTCAGGACACTTCATCAGCGCGAGTGCCAGATTGGTTAATGGAGCTGTCATGATCAATGTCAGTTCGCCTGGATATAACTTGGCTTGCTCCACGATAAAGTCCGGCGCAAAACCGTCCTCGGCTTGCTTGGACACCGCCGGATCAGGCAGCGCACCGCCCAATCCGTCCTGTCCATGTACCCGGTGTTCATAATGAGACTTGCGAGTAAGGGGTCCTGCCGCTCCGGCAATCACCGGAATTTCAGGTGCACCCGCAAGTTCAAGGATTTTGCACGTATTCTCTGTTGCCTGCTGGAGTGATACGTTCCCACAGACTGTGGTGATGCCGAGAATGTCCAGCTTCCGGCTTTTGACCGCCAGCAAAATTGCCAGTGCGTCGTCAATCCCCGTATCCACATCCAAAATGATGCGATTCAGCGCTTCGCTCATCCGTTCTCAACTCCTATACGGTAATTGGTTGCTTGCTGCAAATGATATAAGTTAAACATGTTGATCAAAGATAACTTTTAAGACATCCTGTTACTTGTTTTATTGTGCAATCTCACGGTTCCAGCGATCTGTCCAGCCTTTAACCTGTTGATTCACGAATTCCATATCCAGCTTGTTCAGCTTCTCAACAACTTCAGCGCCGTATGTTACGCCTTCTGCTTCTTCAGCAGTTAGTTCAACCTTTGTGTTAACCGGGGAATCGACTTTAGCTTTGGCAGATTTCGCTTGTACATCCTGGCTAAGCTGCCAGTTGATGAACTCTTCAGCGAGCTCTTTGTTTTTGCTGCCCTTCACGACATTGATCGTGTTCATAACGGCATATGCACCTTCGCTAGGTGTAACAAACTTTGCATTAGGCACGGCTGCTTTCAGATCTTTGAAATACATTTCCATGATCGGTCCGCCAGCAATCTCTTCTTGGGAGAACATGTTCACGAACTCGGACGTTTGGCTATAGAATTTCACCACATTGCCACTCAGTTTTTTCAGTTCAGCAAATGCCGCATCTTCATTAAACGTATCGTTTCCGGCTACACGGGAAGCTGCATCCACAACCATTGGGCCTGCTGTTGCCGTAATATTCGGGATGGTCAGGTTACCTTCGAACGCCGGGTCCCACAGGTCACTCCATGAAGTCACTTCTTTGGATACGAGATCCGGGTTATAAGCAATACCGAGCTGTCCAACCGTGTAGGCCGGGCCATAATCTTCACCAAGTGGTGCTTTGGCAATATCATAAATGTCATTTACATTTGGAATTTTGGAGCGGTCGATTTTCTCAAACAGACCTTCATCGATACCTTGTTGTGCATAATAATCAGACAGGTAGATGACATCGACATTTGATGTACCTTGACGAATTTTATTCAGACGTTCAGCGTTATTGCCGACTTCGAGCACGATGTCTACATTATGTTCTTTTTCAAAGGGACCAAATACTTCTTCATTGAAGAAATCTTCCGAGAAGCCCCAAGTGGAGATAACCAATTTGTTCGCTGCGGTTCCCCCACTGCCTGATCCGCCTGTCGCACCATCCGTGCTGCTGCCACAACCTGCAAGTAATACCGATGTCATTGCCACTGCTGCCAAACCGCTAATCCACTTTTTCATCATGATCCTGATTCCCCCTGATATATGTGTTTTAACAACCCAACCATTAAGTTGAACTAGCTTACATGCTCTGCTAAGCATTTACACATAACGGAGAGGACAGAAATAACCTGAAGAAGCGAAGCGTGCGCCTTTATCACCGGATTTCACCTTTATTAAAGGATCAAAAAATCTGGGGATAACAGCGATCGGAAGGTTGTTCTGTCATCGAGGGCCCGTGTAAATTGCGTTAGTTGAGTGTGTATAGTTCGACTTAAAAAACAAAAAGAAAAGCATTCTTGTATAAACAAGAACACTTTTCTTCGTAAACAAAGGAAAGCGACACCCGCTGCCGGTACATCATCGGTTTCTGCTTCAGAATCAATCCAAAGACAGACGCCATCATATGAAATTGTACGGAACCTGATCATGAATCGGCCATAACCTCTGTATACATCAACAAGAATTAATCCTGAAGATCCATCCTTAGGCCTGTTCCAGAATCACATTTGTGATTGCCCACTGAGTGGACGCATCATAATCCCGCAATATAGCTTCAATTGGCAAACCCATGTGTTGCTCGAGCTTCTCCCGGAATTTCTTCTTATATAAGACAGACATGCGGAAGTCCACTTCCAGCTTTAAGCCGGGGGCCTCCCCTTCCAGGGCGTCAGAGCGCGGTGAACGTCGGTGCTTCGCGTAGAAGGTCACAATATTCTGGTCAATGGTCACTCTCAGGAGAGTGGTGCCAAATCCGAACAGTTCCTTCGAAATTTCGTTATAATACTGGCACATCTTCTTCTTGCTCTCATTGCTGTCCAGTAGTTCCATGAACTCACCCACATCTCTTACTACCGTACATTCGACGTGTTAACACGATTGATTATACATAAATCTTCGGAAATGAGCAACCCAAAAGATATACTTAACATGTAAATTACACACAGAAGCGAACGATAAGACATTTACCTCCAAAAACAATTCGTCTTAAACCACAGTGAATTTACATTAAAATGCCTGCATGTCAGTCCTATACTATTGTTGCTTCTAAACTACGTTTTAATACACAGCATTCGAGTCTTCGTTTCAACTTTCTCTCTGTAGGGGTATTAATTCCTGCGAAACATAGACAAACTTCGTCATCAACCGTTAAAATGAGACACAATGTTGACATGTTTTTATTTTCTAGAAATTGGAGGCTTATACCATGAAATGTCCAGTATGTAATCATGAAAATGGAGATGCCCATTTTTGCGAGAGGTGCGGCTCTAATCTAACGCAAACAACCTCATCACCAACTCCTGTACCGAACCCGGAATCTGCTGCTGCTTCCGAACCCGAATATACCCGTTGGTCCAGCACACAGGCTACCTCTTCCCAGGCATCCGCTCCATCCAACACACCATCCGTATCCATTCACAAGGAACAGGCGAGAGAATCAACAGGTACCAATGACCATGCTTCTGCAGGAGACAATAGCTCCAATCAGTGGAATAATATTGTGCAGAATGAGAAAGTTCAGCAAGCCAAAGAAGTAAGCAAACAGTATCTATCCTATTTCCTCAGTGTATTGGCCCGTCCTTATCAGACGATGAAAACTGTTGGCGACCAGCATTCCCTAAACGGATGGCTAACGATGGCGCTGATTGCAGTTCTATCTTCTACATACTTCTTAATTACCTTTAGTCGCATAGGCATGGACGGCTTGTTCATTGGTGGATTTTTAAGACCGCTATTGTTCACCATCATTATTCTGATTGCCTCTATTGCACTGATGTACGCTATTCTGAAGATTGAAAAAATAACCTTCCGTCCCAAAACACTGGTTGCCCAGTTCGGTACATTGCTTGTTCCTGCTGTAGTATCCCTTGTTCTGGCGAATCTGTTTATTATCATCTCTTATTCCATCGCGATCTCCTTGCTTGCTGTCTCATATATCATTGTCTTTGTCGCTCTGAACTCGGTGCTGTTCCAATATCCACTGAATCGCACCAAAGCAGCCATCGACAGCATGTACAGCGTACTCATCGCCAATGCGGTCATATTCTTTATTCTGTATCGATTGCTCGGTGAGATTATTATTGGACTCATCAGTCTGATGCTTTCACCTTTTGGACGTCTGTAAAATAGTTCAGTTGGAATAAAGCTATTCTGTCCTCTACGTTTCGTGTAACTGGTTATTTCAATAAATATAAATTTTACTGACTCTTTAGATTTATATTAAGGCGTTCCCTGCTCACGCGGGGAACGCCTTTTTTTGGTTTTCCAAGGCAGCATTGCGCTGAGCATGTTTCATACACTATAATGTGTAGTGCAATAGGTATGTTCTTATTTACGTAATAGACGAGTCCAGCAACTCCTGTTACGTAATTAAATAATTCACCATTGCCATAAACACTACGTTATGTAGTGTAGTGTATTGATCAATTATTCTTTAAAGAAAGCAGAGGAACTCTCTATGGACATGACTCATATGAATCATATGCAAATGGAGCACGAGGCAGGTACATCCTACCTGTGGCTCATCGTAGGTGTAATCGTGTTGCTGTTCTCCATCGCCGCCTATATCTGGGCATCACGCACACAGGGCAAAATCCTGGGCCACATGAAAAAGAAAGAACGCGCGGACATCCACAAAAAAAGTCGCTCCCTTCGGCTGGCTGCACACGTAATGATGGCTGTGTCGATTATTACGTTTAGTCTGTTCTTCATGCAAGGGGCAGGTAAAACATATAATGTAGCTGATCTGGAGTCCAACGCGACAATCGACGTGACGGACGATAAATATTACGGGGCTGACCATACGGAGGACCCTATTCAGTATGAGATGAAGATCCCGACTTCAGGGCCGCATAACCCGCATGATATCAAGTTTGGATTTTACAACGACTTCCCGGGTTACAATTACCTGGTACACAATCTGGAGCACGGGGATATCATCATCTATTATCGTGAGAACGCAAGCGAGGATTTGAAGGAACATCTGAAATACCTCGCCAAATTCCGCGAAGCCGGAGCAGGTATTCTGGCTGTACCCAACAAGGATATTCCCGAAGGCAGTGAAGTCGTGGTGACCGCATGGACCAAAACGATGAAGCTCGACCAATTCGACGATGCCAAAGTAGGTACTTTTATCAATAAATATATTAATCAGGGACCTGAAAAGATTCCTGCCTCTGTTCGCCAGGGCGGCGGAACAATGTAATCAGGTAATCACTAAGTTATATGAAGCCCCTCTAAGGAGTAACCATGAGGTTTCTTCCAATGATGGGCATGGTCAATATAGGATTGAAACGAAACTAGCTCCCGGATCAAATTGACTCGGGGGCTAATTCTTTATGGACCGGATGCCGATATTTCAAGTAGAAAACTGTATATTGGATATACAATACATACGAACCAATGAAGAACGACAAACACGAAGTAAAGAGACAAAGAGACGATTGATTCAACAGATCAAGGGGGAACACTTTTACCAATGAACAGTTTGTTTATGAGGATCTTTTTATTTTTTTCCTGTCTGATGCTAGCCGCGGGTGCGGTTCTCGGCATTACCATGTACCGTTCATCGGCTCAACTGGTCGAACAATCCATGGGGATGCAGGCACAGGCTGTGGCTGAACGGGCAGTAGCAATAATTGACACCTCTCTGTATGCACCACTCAGTACCGGACAGGACGAGACTGCGTATTATGGCACATTGCGTGAGCAGCTTAGTCAACTGCGCGAGGCCAATGGGCTCAAATATCTGTACACACTTGGTACTCGCGAAGAAAATGGAACAAATACATATTTCTACGTTGTGGATGGGGCTGCTGCGGATGTGGCAGAGGATGACTTCTCCCCTTACGGTTCCGCAGAAGAGACCCATTATGAAGGAATGCTGCAAGCTTTTGAACAGAATGAACCTATTCGGGGTGAACTCACACAGGATGAATATGGCGCTACCATTACTGCGTATGTGCCGATCCATGGGGCTGACGGAAAAGTACTGGGGCTGGTCGGTGCGGATCTGGACTCCACTGCGGTCTATGAACTGATGTCCCGCAACCGTATGACCATGATCTGGACAGCCTTGGCTATTGTTCTGCTGAGTGTCTTGCTGGTGTATGGATTCGCCCATTACTTGACCCGACCATTGGTGAAGTTGAAGAAGTTAATTACCCAGGTAGGAAAAGGCGACCTGACCGTCAACGTTGAACTTAGTCGCAAGGACGAGGTGGGACAGCTCGCTTCCGAGTTCAAACATCTGGTTACAGGTACCCGGGATGTCATGACGGGCATCCGTCAAAGCTCCGATTCTCTGCTAGAGGCTGCAGAAGGTGTATCGAAACATTCACAGGCGACTGCCGAAGCCAGTCAGCGTATTGCCGAGCATACCAATCATACGGCCAATGGAGCTGCCGAACAGGTGGCACGTGCAGGCGAAGTCACAGTAGCCATGGAAGAGATTACGCGTAGCATGCAGCATATTGCCAATTCTTCTTCTATGGTCGCAGATGTCTCACAGGAAACGACCAATAACGCGGTGCAAGGTCAAGCCAACATCAACACGGCAATGGACAGTATGGACAAAATTCATCAAGCAAATGTGCAGATGGTGGCCTCCACCTCTCAGCTGGAGCAGTACTCAGGTAAAATTGAATCGGTGGCACATCTGATGAAAGGCATCGCTTCACAGACCAATCTGCTCGCACTTAATGCAAGTATTGAAGCGGCTCGTGCAGGAGAGTATGGCAGCGGGTTTGCGGTGGTTGCCTCAGAGGTTCGCAAGCTTGCGGGGGAATCAGAGCAATCGTCCCAGCATGTAACCGAACTGATCGCCGAGATGACACGCCAGACTGCCCTGTTGTCAGAACATATGTCTGCCAGCACATCAGCAGTCCAATCCGGTCTCGCTGTTGTTCAGGAGGCAGGCCGTTCGTTCACATCCATTCATACCGGAATTGAAACGATGAATGAACGTCTGCACGAAGTATCCGCAGCATCCGAGCAGCTGTCTGCCAGTGCGGAAGAAGTGTCCGCTTCCGTGGAGGATATGGAACATATCTCGCGCGAATCTTCTTCAAGTATCCAACAGGTGTCCCATGCTACCGGAAGCCAGCTGCAATCCATGGATGAGATGCGTGCATCTGCCGAATCTCTGCGGGTATTGTCCAGTGAGCTGAACGGATTGATTAGTCGATTTAAAATATAGCGGGCAGCTAGATTGTTATACAGATTGAACTTAAGAATATTCACACATGCCACTTCGATGACAGAACAAACTTCCAATCGCTGTTATCAATCTATATAAATCAGCCCAAAGCAAAAAGCCGCACGGCAGGGACGGGATTATGGGATCAACCCCATTTCCGGACACTGCCTGCGGCTTTATTTTTGTTGTACCTTTAAGGATGGCAAGCCCAGAGGCTGCCTGAATTAGTAGCGCTGCGGAGCAGCTTTTTTACCCAAATCCGTCATGTACGTAAAGAACGCTTCCGGATCGGTATCATACACCAGTTGTACTGGACGTCCGTCTGCTTGCTCCACCGTGCGGCCCTGGCTAGGACCATCCGGGATGACAATGCAGTTTACGGTTTTCTTCTTCACGATGTCCTCGCGTCCAACGGAAGCCGTTGTCAGCACATCCCACAGATAGTATGTGGAATTTGTCTCACTGTACACCAGTGGCGGACAACCTGCGTAACAGTTACCCAAGAAGTCAACGCCTTCGAAGCGACGCTCTGCTGCCCAGCGGTTACGAACAGCTGGTGTCAGAGGTACTTTGTTTGTGCTTTCCAGTGCAACCAGATCGATCTGTATGCCGCTCTGCCACACACGATAAGCCGCTTCCGGGTCCCAGAATACGTTCCATTCAGCTGTACCATCATGCTCAGGCTCTTCTACGTTACCACGCTCAAATGTGCCACCCATCCATACCAGCTTGTCGATTTTCTCTTCAATGTCTGGTGCTTCGTCGAGTGCACGCGCAAGGTCAGTCAGTGGGCCTGTGAACAGGAGCAACGTTTTGCCTTCGGTATTGCGCACTTTCTCGATCAGATGCTGGTGTGCTGGAACAGTAGAGAGTGGTGCTTCCATTTTGCCGGATTCATTCAGTACTGGAAGTGCATCTACATAGAAGGAATGCAGTCTCCACGCCGCAGGAAATGGATTTTTCCCTCTGGAGTTGGATTTGGATACCTCTACGGAATATGTACCGAAACGATCGATAATTTTACGGCTGGCATCTGTTGCTGGCTCCAGATATCCGTCTGCCGGAATAACCGATACGCCGGTTACATGTACATTGTCCATTTGCAGAAGCATGAACAGCGATACGAGGTCATCCACGCCGCCGTCATGGTTGAAATACACATTAAGTTGGTTCGTCATGCTTGCTTTCATCCTTCCCCTGGTTGTCCCATTGTTGTTAATTCTATCGTCTGCCCAAGGCCGACGCTTCCTCTATTATGTCCCAAAACACTTGGTTACGTAAACCTTCCCCATACAAAGAAAGCCAGGATCATGCCTCATCCTGCGGATATTTTACAGTTCCACCATTCCATCTCAGGAGGACAACGGGTTGAGGTCATCATCGTTCGGAAAATAAAGAAATGGACAGCAGGCTTCAAGCACCGCTGTCCATCTCACCAATCCATGCATTACACGGACTGGTTCTGTTTCTCCTCATTCTTCTCTGCAATTGGAACATACTTGCCTGGCCAGAAAGCCCATTTGCCCAGCAATGCGGTGATAGCCGGCACCATGAACGGACGAACCAGGAAGGTATCCAACATCACACCAACAGCTGTGATTATACCAAACTGCACCAACACCTGAATTGGCAATGTAGCAAGTACCGCAAATGTTCCTGCCAAGATCAGACCTGCAGATGTAATAACAGAGCTTGTCTCGCCAACACCTTCTCTAATCGCTTGACGAAGCGGCATCGTTTTGCGTTTCTGCCAGATGCTAGAGATCATGAAGATGTTGTAGTCTTCACCCAGTGCCACGAGGAATACGAAGGAATACAGCGGAATCGCTCCCTGAATGGCATCTGCGCCAAGTCCGTAGTGAATGATGATCCAACCCAGACCCAGTGCAGAGAAATACGACAGAACAACCGTTGCAATCAGATACGCCGTAGCTACAACTGAACGCAGATATAATAGTAATAACAATGTAATCATACCGATGACCACGGGAATAATGATCTTGGCATCCCGTTCTCCAGCCACTTCAATGTCATACTGTTCAGCCGTCTGACCATCGATCCAGACCTGACTGTCCACATTAGCTACACCAGCTTCTTGAAGCGCCTGTTCCGCAGTAGCCCGCAGATCTGGAATATGCTGCATTGCCTCCATGGAATATGGATTCAGATTAAATTCCACGTCAAAGGCGGTAATGTTGGCATTCTCGGCGCCCTGCTGGGCATCGCCTACTTTGCTAATGTAATCCAGCGATTCGAGACGCTGCTTCAGATCAGTTTCTTTGCCTTCGGCATCAACGATCACTTTCACTGGAGCCAGCTCACCTTGGGAGAACTGTTCACCGATGACGGTGAAACCTTCGCGGGAAGGCACATCCTCCGGGAAAGAAGACAACAGATCATACGTGAATTTAACCTGAGTAGAAAATGCCGCCAGTCCTCCCAGCAATACCAACGTAATTGCAAGAACGGTCCATGGCTTTGTTACTACAACACGGCCAATCCAGCTTTCCTTCACTTTGCGCGGGGCAGGAGCCGGTTTTCCTTTTTTCTTCGCACGTTCCACTTCCATCTCATGTGTACGTGGTACGAACGGGTAGAATGAACCCCGGCCAAAGATCGCAAGAAGTGCCGGAACCAGCGTCAGACTTGCAATAAACATGATAAAGATGGACAGACTGAATGGTACGGCAAAGCGATGATATGCACCATATTCAGCCAGCAACAGCACCAGTAGTGCTGCAACGACCGTGAATCCACTCATGGCAATGGCGCCGGAAGATCCGGTGATTGCCTGGAAGATAGCTTTCTTTTTATCCGGCTCATGATAGAGAATTTGACGGTATCTGGAGATCATAAACAGGCAGTAATCCGTTCCTGCTCCAAATAACAATACGGTCATGATCGAGATCGACTGTGCGTCCACCGTGATCCAGCCCTGATCCGCCATGAATCCGAGAATGGGGCTTGTCACCATATACGCGAATCCAACGGCAATGATCGGGATAATCGCCAGCACTGGCGAGCGATAGATCAACAACAGCAGTACTAAAACCAGTACAACCGTAGCAATCAGCAAGGATACATCGGCGGAAGAGAATAGCCCGCTCGCATCAATGGATATCCCTACTGGTCCTGTCACACGGGCAATCAGTGTATTGGTATCATCTATGGCTACATCGAACGGGTTTGACCCGAAGATGTCTTGTGTTTTTTGCTCAAGTGCTTCAATAGCTTCCTTCAATTGTTCCGAATCGGCACCTTCATTGAAGAAAAGTGGCATAACCAAAGTACTTCCGTCTTCCGAAAGCTGGCCTTTCAATGCCTGTGGTGGTAATTGATAGAGTGGCACAACGGACTGTTGTTGTTCTACCGGATCTTGATCCAGTCGTTCCGTTAATGCCTGAATGTTCTGAATCTGCTCATCCGTCAGACCGCCGGCTTGACGCCATACGATCAGCGCGGGCAATCCTTCACCGCCAGGGAATTCCTTCTCAGCAAGTGCAGCTGCCTGAACCGATGGTTTGGAATCACTTAGATCCTGCGCGTTATTAGTTTCACGATCACCTACAGCAGGCCATACCATGCCAAGCACAACGGCGATAATGATCCATACCAACAGTGTAATCCATTTGCTTCGTTTGCCGGCAACCCAGCGGCCGTAACCCGAACCTTCCTGCATTGTCTCTTCATCTCCCTATTCTGTTTCTATGAAGCCCTATTTATGTGATGGTGTAGTAATGAACCACGGGTCATAGTATAATCGAGTTAATTATATATACCGGAAGGTTAATTTTGCAATGCCTAATTTTGTGAACACTTCTAACAAGCAATTAAATACGTAAAGAGGTATGTACTTATGAGCAAAAAAACAAACATTCCCCGTTCACCGGGTAGACCCAAAACAGGTGTGGATCAAGCATCTGTGCAATCCAACATATTGATGACAGCTTCACGATTGTTTATGGAATACGGGTATGAACCCGTCTCTCTCCAGCAGATTGCTTCTTTATGCAATGTAACCAAAGCATCGATCTATTATCACTTCTCCAGCAAAGCCGATCTGTTCACTGTTGCCATTACCCGCATGATGGCGATGGGCATGCAGCAGACTTCGCTCCGTCTGGGAGAACCTGGTACGCTGCAAGAGCGGCTGATCAAGGTTGCGGAAGCGAAGATGCAACACTCCCATATTGAAACGGAGAGCATGATGCGAGAAGCCGAGAAACATCTGGATACGGAGCAACTCGCCCAGATTCGAGAAGCGGAGGTTCGCATATTTGAAGTGCTAGCCACCCATTTTCAGAAGGAGATGGACAATGGTTACTTGCGGGTCGGGAACCCCATGCTGCTTGCCCATGCATTTACGTCACTGCTGATGCTCGCGAACCGCGAAGATGTACGCAACATGAATGACGGCAGCATTGAGGAACTCGCACGGGAACTGGTGGCGCTATTTCTGGATGGAGCGGTTAAGCGGAACTAAAATATATAGCTGTATCTCAAAAGTAGTTATGCCAAAGAACCATCGGGCGATGCAATGAACACACCTACCGATGGTTTATTGGTTAAAATCTAATCATGATTATAGGACTCTGCTCCTGAAAGTTTTGAATTGATCCTGTAATTACTTACCTGGTACTTAATCGACAGTGATATAAATAGATATATTAGGGCCATCACTACTATTCTCCGTATAGAATTTACCTTCACCCGTTGGTCTTCCGTTTTTAAACATGCCCACATAGACTAACTTACCGTTTAAGTACCCTTTACCTTTGCCGGTAATAGCTCCATTTTTAGCCTGCCCATCATAGATGATTACACCATCTTCGTACAATTTAATTTTGCCAGAATACGTGGGTACTCCTTTATCAAATGCACCAACATAGGCAATTTCTCCATATTGATATGCTTTACCTTGTCCCTGTGGCAAACCATTCTTAAACGTACCCTGATAGAACATTTCACCATATTCTGTATACCACTTACCTTGACCATGAAACGAACCATTCAAAAAATCACCCTTATATTTAACCGTTCCATCTGGATAATATTCGGTACCCTTACCTGAAGGAAGCCATGTTTCCTTATCCACCTTACCAACATAATTAAACTTTCCATTTGGGTAATAAGTCTTTCCCTGTCCATTAGAAATATCCGAGTACAGCTTTCCATCTGCGTTATACCTTTTTCCTTCATGAGGCATTCCCGCTACAAACTTACCTTCAAAGCTCTTCTTCCCATTTGGAAAGTAGGATATTCCTTTACCATTAGGAACACCATTTTTGACTTCTCCCACATATCTGTGTTTCTCACCAGAAAGAGTAATATAGATTTCTTTTTTCGCTGCTAAGACCTGTCCAGGTGAAGTAAACAGCGGTGTAGCCAAAATTAAAAAAACAGTAAACCACTTCAAACAATTCTCTAACTTTCGCATTTCGTTAAATCCCCATTTCTATTCTTATAGAATCTATCGGCCTGCTAAGGTAAACTGATACGTCTCTTTAAAACTATGAATGTCTGGTTTACTACAACGCAGCTATGTATACAGTACAGCAAATCAAAATATGTAATTCGAGCAGAGTAATACGAATCTTCAAACCAGGTTTCTCTTCGACTTAGCAAGCACGACAATACTTATATCGACCATTATAGCTACAAGCATGAGAAAATATGGTAGAGTGTTGTTAATTATCTATTTCCCGTTGATTAATACGATACATAACATGAATAACACTAGCCTTGAACCCATAGGAGGAAACAACCATGTCACCACCAAAACCTTCCCCACTTATCCCCCGTCTGCTGGAAACGCAGCGCATATACCTGCGTCCTTTCGAGATTACAGATGTGGATGCTTATTTCCCCAGCCTGTTTGACGCCGAGATGCGTAGGCTGACGGGTACACAGAACAGTTTTACACGTGCTCAGGTTGAACGTTATGTTGAAAACGCAGCACAGGATGACTCCAGACTCATGTTACTAATTGCTTTACAGGAAAATGATCAGATCATCGGAGATGTCGTCCTGATGGACATGCATGCCAAGAATCGCAGTGCACATATCCGGGTTGCCATCGATCAGGCGGAGCATCAAGGAAAAGGCTACGGTAGCGAGGCGTTGCTGCTTATGCTGGACTACGGTTTCGGCATCTGTAACTTGCATCGAATCGAGCTTGAGGTGTACGCCTTCAACGAGCGAGCCATTCGCACGTATGAGAAACTCGGATTCCAGCGCGAGGGTGTGAAGCGGGATGTCTTGTTCTACAATCATCAATACCATGATGCCATTCAGATGAGCATGCTGGAGGATGAGTTTAGGCAACGTCATATGAAAGATCAGGTAGGGAATGTTTAAGTTTCCGATCAGCTAAAATCAACCTAAAAAACCGGGGGATCTAATAACCCTCCCCGGTTAGAAACTTCAGATGACCCGTCAGCACCGAAAGCTCGGCGGGGGTCTTCATATACAATTCGCCGTCCGTGTCAGCTGACATCGGGACATCCGTCTTCACTTTTAGTGTAGATGCCTTGAAGTATGAAATACTCTCACTCTGAGGTTGCCAATCTCCCTCCGGCTTGTGCGACAGAATCTCTCGCAGCAGCGGAATGCCTGTCTCATGAATAATGAGCACGTCCAGTTCGCCATCCTGCAACGCATCCGGTGCAAAGGGTAATGCATTGGTTCCCAGAAAACGGCCGTTGGCTGCATAGATCATCACGGCTTCGCCTTCCATCTTTTTCCCGTCTGCCTCCAATTGATAACGAAACGGCTCTGTATGACTAATCGTCTGCAACGTGCTGATAAAATAACTGAGCTTACCCAGCGCGCCTTTCAGATTCTCGTTAATATTCTGCGATGCATCACTGATTAAGCCAATACCGAAAAAGTTCGTGAACACCCGATCATTAGCTCGTCCAACATCAATGGATACCACCCGACCTGCAAACATTTCTTGTGCGGCAATCTCTGCATCCGGTGAAATGCCGAGCGAACGCGCAAAATCATTACAGGTACCTCCAGGCAATACACCAATCAACGGAGGATGTTGCAGATCAGCCAGTCCATTCACGCATTCATGTACTGTGCCATCCCCACCCAGGATAAACACCACATCGAATTGCTCCCCGCGCTCACGACACAGCTTCTCCCCTTCACCCGGTTCATCCGTACGCACAATGACGAGTTCATGCACAGCTGGAGCCAGCACACCAGCCACAAGTCCCACTGTATTCTCACGATTGGCCTTGCCTGAATGATGATGATGAATTAACAACGCTTTGTTAAACTCCATCCTTCTCTTCCTCCATTCCAATGCTTGTTAACCTTTACCCACAAAGGTCGAAGCCGTAAACAAGCCTTGCGCTAAGTACTCATCATGATTTCAAATAGGTTCCCCAACCGGATATGCATCCTAATCCTCATTCATTTCGTAATAGCTAGATGGCCCGTTTATCCATAAACCATTTCCTTGTTTAACCAGATGTATGCATGAGAAAAAGGGTTTCTCCGCACCTTAATGTCATAAGGCTGCAAATTTTGCTGGTGAGAACCCATTCAAATCGAGTCAAAACGGTTATATCTATACCATATACGAATGGAGGGATTCCCTATGATTCCGGCAACGTTGGAACAATTGGAGCAAGTTCGCAAGGAATGCCGTACCATGGTTCGCAAAAGAGCTACCGCTTCCGCCGGTACAACACTCGTTCCGCTGCCCGGTACAGACGTACTGGCTGATGTGGGGATGCTGATGCAGCTGTTGCCTGCCATTAACAATAAATTTGGATTATCACAAAAACAGCTGGACGGCATGGACCCTGAGACCAAATCCATGATCTATGGATTCGTCATGTCCATCGGAAGCAAAGTCATCGGTCGTATGATCACCAAGGAATTGGTGGTACAGGTTCTGAAAAGAGTCGGCGTACGCGTAGCTACCAAATCCGTCGCCAAATTTGTCCCCTTTGCAGGACAGGGACTGGCTGCCGCACTCAGCTTTACAGCCATGCGATATGTGGGTAACAAACATGTGGATGACTGTTATGAGGTTGTGAAACGTATGATTGAGCAGCGCGAATTGATTCCGGGTGAACCCGCTCCGTCTGCGCTGGAGGAAGTGAACAGCGACGACGTGAAAGTAGAAGTGAACTCGATCTCTAGCAACGGAGCAGATGAACCTGCAAAGGAGACTAAGGATCAGTAAATAAATAATTCATATCTCAGCGTCAATCCTCTGGAGATACGACAAATAGCCGGGAGCACCCCTAAGGGTACTCCCGGCTATTCTTGTTAGTTACATCTGTAATCAGATCGCCTGCGGTTGTTGCTCCGCAAACTGACTATTGTACAGATCCGCGTAGAAGCCCTGACTTGCCATCAATTCATCATGATTGCCCTGTTCAATCACGTTACCATGATCCATAACCAGGATCAGATCGGCACCGCGAATGGTAGACAAACGGTGTGCAATGACAAAGCTTGTGCGATCCTTCATCAGATCATTCATTGCTTTCTGGATAAATACTTCAGTCCGTGTATCCACGCTACTCGTCGCTTCATCCAGAATGAGAATGGCCGGGTTAGCAAGGATCGCTCTTGCAATGGTCAGCAACTGTTTCTGCCCTTGAGAGATGTTCGACGCCTCTTCATTCAGCACCGTATCATAACCATCAGGTAGTGTACGGATAAAGTGATCCGCATGTGCCGCAACGGCTGCCTTGATGACATCCTCTTCCGTAGAACCTTCTCGACCATACGCGATGTTGTCCCGAATCGTTCCGTTGAACAACCAGGTATCCTGAAGCACCATGCCGAACAGACTACGCAGCTTGCCACGCTCCATGTCCTTAATGTCGGCACCGTCAATCGTAATCCGACCATCCTGAATTTCGTAGAAACGCATTAACAGGTTGATCAGGGTGGTTTTACCGGCTCCCGTTGGTCCAACAATGGCTACCGTCTGTCCCGGTTTTACATCAATATTCATGTTATGAATGAGCAGTTCATTTTCTTTATATCCAAAGTTAACACCTTGGAATGCAACCGCACCTTTAGGCTGCTGTAGTTGCACGGGTTGTTTGGACTCCGGAACTTCTTCCTCTTCATCCAGCAACTCGAATACTCGTTCTGCCGAAGCAATCGTTGATTGAATGATATTGGAGATATTTGCAATCTGGTTAATCGGTTGTGTGAATTGACGGGAGTACTGTGTGAAGGCCAGAATATCCCCGATAGAGATCGATCCGCGTGTAACGAAAATCCCACCAACCACACAGATCAGCACATAACCCAGGTTACCGACAAAACTCATGAGCGGCATAATAATACCCGAGATAAACTGGGCTTTCCAGCCAGATTCATACAGCTCTTCATTGACCTTCTCGAATTGCTGTACGGATTGTTCTTCACGTCCAAATGCTTTGACAACCTTGTGTCCCGTGTACATCTCTTCGACATGACCATTCAGTTCCCCAAGGGATTTCTGTTGACCCGCAAAGTGTTTCTGCGAACGGGATGCGACCAGCATGACAACAACCACACTGAGTGGCAACGTCAAAATCGTGATCAGCGTCATCCATGGACTAATCGTCAGCATCATGATAATTACGCCGACAATTGTGACGATAGACGTAATGAACTGTGCCAAACTTTGCTGAAGTGTATTACTGATATTGTCCACGTCATTCGTGGCACGGCTAAGTGTCTCCCCAGTTGTGCGGGAGTCAAAATATTTCAAAGGAAGACGTCCAACCTTCGCACTGATCTGCTCACGCATGTCATACACAACACGCTGGGCCACACCGGCCATCAGGTATTGCTGAACATACATAAATGCAGCACTGAACAGATAGAGTCCGCCAAGCAGATATAATACTTTCATCAATGCAGGAAAATCAATCCCGGCTCCCTGTACACCCTGAAGGATGGCAATGGCGCCTTTACTGAGAATATCCGTTCCTTCTGCCATAACTTTTGGACTGATGATGCTGAATACGGTACTCAAAATGGCTGCAACCAGCACGCCTAACAGACGAGAACTATGGGGCTGGAGATAACGAATCAAACGCCGCAGTGTGCCTTTGAAATCTTTTGCTTTCTCAGCGGGAGGTCGCATGCCCATTCCGGGACCTGGACCCGGCCCACCAGGGGGACGATGCGACTTGCGTTCTGTACGTTCACTCATGCGATCTCCTCCTCTGTCAGCTGGGAGGATACAATCTCGCGATACACTTCATTGTGCTCCAGCAGCTCCTTATGTGTTCCTGAACCGACAATTCGGCCCTCATCCATAACCAGAATGCGATCGGCATCCATTACTGTACTTACGCGTTGTGCGACAATCAGCACAGCCGCTTCTGTCGTTTCGGACTTCAGCGCAGCACGAAGTTTAGCATCTGTTTTGAAATCGAGAGCAGAGAAACTGTCATCAAAGATATAAACTTCCGGACGGCGAACAAGTGCCCGAGCGATGGAAAGACGTTGCTTTTGTCCACCAGATACGTTGTTACCACCTTGCGCGATCAGGCTGTCATATCCCTCTTTCATCTCGGTAATGAAGTTCTCAGCCTGAGCCGTACGGGCCGCATGAACAACTTCATCCATTGTGGCATCGTCTTTCCCGTGACGGATATTCTCCGTAATCGTACCCGTGAAGAGAACTGCTTTTTGTGGTACAAAGCCAATTTTGGCACGCAGATCTTCCTGCCGAAGTTCACGCACATCCGTACCATTTACCCGAACACTACCTTCGGTCACATCATAAAATCGTGGGATAAGACTGAGCAATGTCGATTTCCCAGAACCCGTACCGCCGATAATGGCTGTTGTCTCACCTGAACGAGCTGTGAAGGAGATATTGGACAAAGCTGGATTCTCTGCGCCCGGATAACGGAAAGTTACATTGTCAAACTCAATCATACCCTGCATGGATTTCATGCCAAGAGGCTGCTCGGGATTGCTAAGATCCGGCTGCATATCAAGCACTTCGTTGATCCGTTCTGCCGATGCTGAAGCTCTTGGGATCATAACAAAGATCATCGAAACCATAATCAGTGAGAACATGATTTGCATTGCATACTGGATGAAGGCAATCAGTGCACCGATGTTCATATTGCCACTGTCGATCCGCATTCCCCCAAAATAAAGGATGGCAATCATTGAAAAGTTCATAACCAGCATCATCACAGGCATGATGGTTGCCATGAGCACATTAACTTTGATCGATGAATCTCTCAGTTCTGTATTGGCACCGTTAAAGCGCACTTTCTCATGCTCCCCACGGTTAAAGGAACGAACAACCCGAATCCCTGTTAACTGCTCACGCAGCACCAGGTTGAGTCGGTCCAGCTTTTTCTGAATGGTTTTGAACAAAGGTAAACCCTTGGCACCAATTAGCGCAATGGCTCCACCCAGTACCGGAAGCACGACCAGGAAAATCGTAGATAATTTGGCGTCCTGAGATACCGCCATGAAGATCCCCCCGATACACATGAGGGGAGCCATAATCATCATGCGCAGCATCATCGTAAGTACGTTCTGTACCTGCGTAATGTCATTCGTCGTACGCGTAATCAGTGAAGCAGTACCCATCTTATCGAACTCCTGGAGCGAGAAGTTCTCCACATGGCGGAAAACTCTGCTGCGCAGTTGTTTGGCAAATCCACCCACTGTTCGAGATGAGAGGTAACTGGCGATCACCGAACACGCTGTTCCGCCAATCGCGATGACCAACATCCATCCGCCAATCTGCCAGATATACGGGATATCTCCTTTAATGATGCCGTCATTCACAATATCTGCCATTAGTGTAGGCAGGTACAATTCGGCAAGCGACTGAAACAGTACCAAGACCAGAATGAAGATAATCGGTATTCGGTAAGGCTTCAGCATGCGAAACAGTTTCATCATGGCGTATCATCTCCTTGTGTGGACGTCTCCGTCTGTTGGAAAACCACTGTATCAAAAAAGGTATAAACCTTGGTCAACAACTCCGTCAATTGAATGCTTTCTTCCTCACCCAAATGCTCGACGAGCTGGTTGAATGTTTGCATGCGCTCCTCATGTGCCGCCCGAATAATGTTTCGCCCTGCCTCCGTAATGGTGATACGCACAGCACGGCGATCCTTCGGGTCCATCGTTCGTTCCACCAGCCCTTCGTCCTCAAGCCCACGAATAACCGGGGTTATCGTTGGTGATTTCACCCGCAGTAACGCACTGATTTCCGATACTTTTAGCCCTGGGCGACTCTCATTCAGCTCTCTCTCAAAATCTGGCGGATTATCCCGCCAATCCAGACGTTCTCCCGGATGCGTACCATGCAGCAAACAAGCCAGCACCATAATTTCATTGTGATTGCGCCCATGAGGTTTATGTTGCCTCCATTTGCCTTTATTAAACTGCATGATGGAGTACAAAAGCTTCTGAGCGACCGGATCTATATCAGTCATAATGGGTCCCTCCTTCTTTCTCTTATCATTCCATAGATATCCAACATCATAGGACATCTATTAAATAGCAGTACAATTAAATAGATGCACAATTAATTAGGTGTACTAAGTATATTATCGCAAGAAGCCAATGTCAAACATCTAAAAATGACCAATATTAGCCCATAACCAAGAGCCTACACGCGCTTGATTAGTTTTTTGTCATTTGGCCTCCATTGGAGCCCGCTAAACTTAATATGTGCAATTCCATGAATTCAACTTACAAAGAAGCTCCCATTCGTTACTCCGGTGGATGATGACCCGGGGTATAGAATGGGAGCATTTTTATTACGATTAAAATTAGAAACTAGAGAATCTCCTATATTGCATAACTTGCATGATTAAATGCGCTTATTAATCATCAAGACTGTGAAGCAGAGACTGTTCTAGGCACTGAGGCAAAAGGGAAATATTCTTTTGCATTGTTGTAGGCAATGCCCTGTACGATCTGACCGAGCAGCTCCAGATCCTGCGGTGCCTCCCCTTGTTCGGCCCATTCACCAATGAGGTTGCAGACGAGACGACGGAAATACTCATGCCGGGTGTAGGACAGGAAGCTGCGTGAATCAGTCAGCATGCCGACAAATCGGCTGAGCAGTCCCACATTCGCTAGTGCCTTCATCTGAGCGAGCATGCCGTCCTTTGTATCATTGAACCACCATGCTGCGCCAAGCTGGATTTTGCCCGGAATGCCCCCGCCCTGGAAGCTGCCGATGATCGCCGCGAGCACTTCGTTGTCCCTTGGATTCAGAGAATACAAAATCGTTTTGGGCAGCGCTTGTTGCTGCTCCAACGCGTCGAGCAATCCAATCATTGCCGATGACAGTGGCGTATCATTGACTGCATCGTAACCCGTATCCGGCCCAAGCTTGGCAAACATCCGCGTATTGTTGTTACGGGCTGCATTAATGTGGAACTGCATCACCCAGCCTCGCTCTGCATACAGTTTGCCAAGGAACGTCAGCGTTACCGTCTTGTACTTGTCCTCTTCCTCACGAGTTACCTTCTGACCCGCAAGTGCCTTGGCAAAGATGGCACCCGCCTCTTCGCGTGTAGCCACGCCGTAAGGAACATAATCGAGTGCATGGTCAGAGACTCTGCCGCCTACGGAATGGAAGAATTCCACCCGGGACTCCAGTGCGGTAAGGAAAGACTCATAATCTGAAATCGCGGTGCCAGATGCCTGTGACAGCTTGCCCACCCATTCTGTAAAGGTATCGCGGTTCAATTCGAGCCCTTTATCCGGACGGAAGGATGGCAATACGGCGGTATCAAAGCCTTCGATCTCCTGAATCTTCAGGTGATACTCCAGAGAATCCGTTGGATCATCGGTTGTGCACACAACAGTGACATTGGATTTGGTAATTAGATCACGTGCACCGAATCCGTCACTGTTCAGTTTGGCATTTACTTTTTCCCAGATGGCTGGGGCGCTTGTCTCATTCAATACTTCATAAACGCCGAAATATCGCTGTAATTCCAAGTGAGACCAGGCGTACAGCGGATTACCAATCATCATGGGTACCGTTTTAGCGTAAGCTAGGAAACGATCGTAATCGGTCACTCCTTCGCCGCCGGTCACATATTGCTCTTCAATTCCGTTTGCGCGCATGAGCCGCCACTTATAGTGATCACCGTATAACCAAGCCTCTGTAAGATTGCCAAAGGTTTTGTTCTCGTAGATCTCCTGAGGACTGAGGTGGCAATGATAATCAATAATCGGCATGTCTTTGGCATAATCCTCATATAACTTGATCGCCGTTTCATTGTGCAGCAAAAATTGTTCATCCAGAAAAGATTTCATTCGCCTCGCACGCTCCCTTTAGGTGAGTTTACGTTCATATGGGTTCACTTCCCATCTTTACGCTACACTGTTTGCCATCAAAGTTCAATATAAAATGATAGCGTTATCAAAAAAGGTTGATTTAGGCATATATTCGGGAACAAGGTATACTGGATTTAATGCAAGGATGCTGATCTGAAGATCACACAAGGAGATGAAATGAATTGAAAGTTACTTTTCTCGGCACAGGAGATATGTTCAGCGTGGAGCAGCACCACAATAGTATGCTGGCTGAATTCGGAGACACGCATCTGGTTATTGATTTTCCGGAATCCAATGCCAAAGCACTCAAGCAATATGGATTCGCCATGACCGATATCCACAATGTGTTCATTACGCATCTACATGAAGATCATATTAACGGTGTACAGATGCTCGGATACTACTCACAGATCGTAGGCGACCGCAAACCTCGTCTGTTCATCCACGAACAATTGGTAGATCCGCTCTGGAACATTTTATCCCCCGGCATGCGCTACACAACGGATGGTGAACGTACCATGAGCGATTATTACGATGTCGTCCCCCTGCCAGATGGAGGCACATTCGAACTGGGCGGTGTGACGTTTGAGACGTTTCGGACACAGCATGTTCCCGGTATGGTGAGCAATGGGCTACTCACCAAGCCTTACTTCTATTACAGTGCAGACAGTACACTCGACCAGGAACGGGTGGAGCAAGCTGCCGCCGATGTGCAGCTGATTTTCCATGAATGTCATATGCATGATCTGGTGATCAAATCTCATACGTCATTGAAGGATCTGGAGCAGTTACCCGCAGAAGTGAGACAGAAAACCGTACTAATGCATTATCATGACGAGTACGCAGATGCGGACAGACGGAAACAGTTCAACCGCGAGCATGATCTGCGGATGGTTGGTACGCTGGAATCATTTGAGCTGGAGTAGGTAAACGGAGGGTATTAGATAAGTGATGGATTCGTATCGTAATCGTTCTGTATCCTAATGGAGGTAAATGCTATGGAGTATCGATTTGAACAAGGTTACTTTCTGATATATTCTCCTGCAAGAAGCACCAGTAGTGGAGACATCATGGTGGTTAAATTACTGGAAAGACCCTTTAAGGATAGAATTGAATTCCTTATTAACAGCAAAAACTATGAGTGTACTACACACCATGAATACTTAAACTTTGAGCCAACTTCTCATCATAAACCTGAGAAGCCTGGAGCATTTTCAATGGAACGAAGTGAGTTCAATCGAATGTGGGATACGATGAATCAGTATTTTGAAGAGTAATAACCTTATCCTGCTGTTAAATCTAAGCTGATTCCTTTCTCATTTCATGTTTTTACTTGTAGCAGTGATTCGTTTGCCTATGGCGGCGAGCCTTAACCCACGTTAAGCTAACGAATCTGAGAGGCCTTATTCGGCTGAGATCCGAGTTACCAATATTCTAACGAATCTCAAACGCGTTAATCTAGTGATGTTGCTCCAATTGGAGCTATTTCAATCGTTTTTGAGAGTAATAAGATTACTGAGATTCGTTAGAATTCCAATAACGCTAATTCAGTGCAAATAAGGTGCCCTCGGTTCGTTAGGATGGAGTTTTAGTTGTACCTAGAAAAATGCAAAAAAAAACACCTGAATACAGGCATGCATGCTCTCCTGTTCAGGTGATTCAACGATCTATATACTGTTTTTATGCGTTCGGTGTACCTTTTCTTATCCTGCCTGGCACATGCCGTTACTCAGCGTCAGCGCAGTCCTCATTCTGTTCAGGAAGGGCCCATACCGAGACGCCTCCACCGCATACATGGAAGGTGGCCCAGCCGTCTTCCTCAATGGTAATCTGATCATCACAGCTGTTCGTCAGATCCACCCAGACTTCACCAGCACGATGCTCTCCGATAAACATTCTCTTCTCACCGTCATCCCCGTTGGAGATGACCACTGCACAACCGGAGCCTTCGATTTCCTCTACGCCGCGACGCACCCAGCCAATCGTATTCGCGTGATCGAAGTAATCTTCCTGCTCTCCATATGCCTTGTTGCAGCGGGCAGACAGCAGAATGTCCAGAATCTCCTTTTTGCCATCCACAGGTTCAGGTCCACCAATGCCATAATAATCTCCGTAAAATACAACCGGATAACCATCACGACGTAATAGCGTCAACGCATAAGCGCTCGGCTTAAACCAATCTCCAATCCATGATTCCAATGCTTCATGGGGTTGTGAGTCATGGTTATCTACAAAGGTTACCGCATGGGTAGGATGGGTCTGGACCAAGGTGTCATCAAAAATTTTGGAGAGATCAAAGTCTCTGCCTGCAAGCGAAGCCTCATGCAACTTGTAGTGAAGAGACACATCAAACAGGTCGATCTGATAGTCTACCGTATCAAGGAATTCACGACATGCATCCAGGTTCGAGTTCCAGAACTCACCTACGATGTAGAAATCCTGACCGCGTTTGCGGATCATCTCTGCCGCGAATTCCTTGATGAATTCGTGGTTGATATGCTTAATCGCATCCAGCCGGAACCCACCGCACTGAAGGGTATCGATCAGCCATTTCCCCCAATCGATCATCTCGCGCCGAACATCCGGGTGGTTATAATCTATATTGGCGAACATCAGATAGTCATAGTTGCCAAACTCATCATCAACATTCTCATTCCATTTTTTATTCTCTCCTGCGATGCGGAATACACCTGTTCGTTCTCCCTTGGCGTCAAAGTCTGTACCGTTGAAATGTTCAGAGCTCCACTTAAAGGAGGAGTATTGATCTCCGCGACCCGGGAATGTGAATTTGGTCCAGCCCTCAATTTCGAACGGCTCAGAAATTTCCTTCGTTCGATCATTCGGATCAACCTCGATCACTTTGAACACTTCCGTCTCATCTGCTCCGGCCTTGTGATTCATAACCAGATCCACATAGACGGCAATGCCGTTCTTCTGACACTCAGCAATGGCCTCCACCAGTTCCTGCTTGGTGCCATATTTGGTCCGTACGGTACCCTTTTGATCAAATTCGCCCAGATCGTACAGATCATATACACCATAACCTGTATCTTCTGCTGACACTGCCTTGGTTACGGGTGGAACCCATACCGAGTCAATACCTTTGGCTTTCAGTTCCGGGGCCATTTCAGCCAGTCGCTTCCAATGATCTCCGTCTGCAGCCAGGTGCCATTCAAAAAACTGCATCATGGTATGATTTCTCTTCATTATAACCGACCTCCTTGATTGCTTTCGAAGCGGACCGCGGAACGGATAGGGTAATCGCCGTTGTTCGTTCGTTGCTAACCAAGTTATAACCCTTTCACCCTACCCTTCAATCATATAAAGGAAAGAAATCTGAGAAAAATGTTAAACTTCTTGGTTCAGCATTTGCCTGATTCCATTGAAATTGCTGTGGAGATGCATCATATTCAAATTCGTTTATAGTCCCGCCACTCCTCGGGCAGCAGGGAACGATACGGTTCCTGGATAAAACGATCGTCGACCAGCACCAGCACACCCCTGTCTTCCTCTGTCCGAATCAGCCGTCCACCCGCCTGCAGCACCTTGTTCATACCCGGGAAAATATAGGCGTAATTGAATCCGTTGCGTCCTGTCCGATCATAGTAATCACGTAATACGTTGTTCTCCAGACCAATCTGCGGCAGCCCCGCACCTACCACAACCACGCCATTCAAGCGATCTCCCGGCAGATCGACACCCTCTGAGAATACGCCACCCATGACGGCAAATACCAAGCGTGTTCGTTCAGGATTCGGCTGAAATCCATCCAAAAACTGCTCCCGTTCCAGTTCGTTCATGCCTTGCTTTTGTATGACCGTATCCGCTTCAATCGGAAGTTGTGCATAGGTTTCATAGATTTCTCGCATATAAGGATAGGAAGGGAAGAACACCATTAGATTGCTGCGCGGCCATTCACTTACCAGCTGTTGCAGCATCTCCGCAATGGGGCGCCGGGACTGTTCCCTGTCCTTATAACGCACGGATAAGGGCAGGAGTCTCACATCCAATTGTTCGCGCTGAAACGGCGATGGAATCTGCAATGTATAATCCTCTTCCTCTGCACCCAGCATATCCCGATAATAGCGAAGGGGTGACAATGTGGCCGAGAAATGAATGAGGGAGCGGAATCCTTTGGCCGTCTGACGAAGCAGTACCGAAGGGTCGAGACAAAATAACTTCACTCTCACTTCACTTCGAACACACTCTGCATACGTAATAAAACGTTCATCATACAGCTTGGCAATGCGCAGGAAATTCTGTGCCGTGAAGTAGGCATCCAACAGCAGCTGATCCGTCTCGGCATTCCCCGAACCACCTTCAACAAGACATTGCTCCGCGACCATGACAAAAGGTTCCAGCCGTTCAATCAGTTCCTCCGGTGCTTCCTGCTGGATGATCTTTCCTTCTTCTCCACCGTTTTTCCGAAGGGTAATCAGATACTTATCAATGGCCCCGGTGTAATCAACAATGGCTTTGGCAGCAGGCACACTGCTGTCCAGCGACTGGAACTCTCTTTTCACATCCAGGAACACTGCCTTCTCCAGCTCGGCGGAAAACATCATTCGGCCACGATCGACCAGATTATGTGCCTCGTCCACCAATAACACCGTCTTGCGTTTCTGCTCCTCCAACATTCTTTTCAAAGAGATCCGCGGATCGAAAATATAGTTATAATCGCAGATCACCGCATCGGCTGCATACGCCGCATCCAGTGAAAACTCAAACGGACACACCCGATGTTTGCGCGCATACTGCTCGATGACCGGACGTGTCATCAACGTCTCATGTTCCAGCATGTCCAGCACGGCTCCGTTAATACGGTCATAATATCCTTCACACATGCCACACTGGCCCTTATCACAAGCTTCCTCTTCCTTAAAACATATCTTGTCCTTCGCGGTCAGACTGATCACATGCATCTTCAATCCTTCCGATTGCATCCGGGCAAAAGCTTCTTCTGCCGCCACCCGTGTCGTCGTCCTTGCGGTCAGATAGAACAATCGGCTCGCTTCGCCTTCGCCAATCGCTTTGACTGTGGGGAACAACACGGACATCGTTTTACCAATGCCTGTTGGTGCTTTCGCCATCAATCCCTGACCCTCACGGATCGTCTTGTATACGGCTCCTGCCAGCTTCCGCTGTCCCTCCCTGTATTTGCGAAAAGGAAACGGCAGCTCTTTCACACTGATATCACGCTTTTCTTCATACGCAGCGATCATCTCTGCATATGGCGCATAACCGGCAATCACTTCTGCCGCAAACTGCTCCAGTTCCTGTCGCTCTGCCATTCGGCGAAACCGTCTTTCTTCATGGGTTACCGAATGCACATACGTCAACTGCACTTGCATGCGTGGTTCATCTTGCTGAACGGCGTACATGTAGGCATACATCATGGCCTGTGCCCAGTGCACTGGAAGACCTTCTCCCAGATCATCCAGATTGCCCGCAGTGGATTTGATCTCATCTACCGTCAACTGACCTTCCAGACGAATTAACCCGTCACATCGTCCCTCCACCACATAGGTCAGATCCCCATGTTGAATCTCAGCCTCGAGCACAATCTCTTTTAAATCCTCTTCCGTGTACTCCTTCTGTACCCGCTGGTGAATTCGAGTTCCCTCCTGCATCGATGCATTGGTCCGGAACCCTGGACGTATGCTGCCACTGCGGTACACATACTCCACTAAAGGTCTAACCGATATCCGAATTGTTGTTGTCATACGATCACCCGTTCTGTTTGTAGTGATTATACTTTATCATGAAAAGACGTACTCAAACCAGTTGATCCGCCGATTGGACTCGCCCAATCCCATATGCTATGTTGATGTATATAAGTTAAATAAGGAGGCAGCTTCTATGTATATCTATTTGGTTCCTTCACCGATTCCAGATGCACTTGCTGCATACCCGCATCTGACTTTGCGAAGCGAAGAGCACGTACGTCTGGCTATTGAATCCGCAGAACGCCTGATGAATATCGAGTCTGATGATAAAGTAGCCGCATATGAAGCTTTTGATGCCGCAGGCTCCTGGACTGGCGGTGGTTACGCTGTTCTCAACAATATCCCTGTCACAGAGGATGGACGAAATGATTTCGAAGAACGGTTTAAGAACCGTGCCCGCAAGGTAGAAGACGAGCCTGGCTTTGTCGGTATTCGTGTGCTTCGTCCTCTGAAGGATGACACATATGTCGTACTTACACTCTGGCAGTCGGAGGAACATTTCAAAGGCTGGCAGGAATCCCAAGCATATAGTCACGCTCACCGTAACCGCAGTACAAGCGAAGGGCTGACCGCACAGAAGCCCACCATGTTCCCCAGACCTTCTTACGTTACAACGTACACTATAGAATAACGAAATTGGGTCACATCTGGCTTTTATCGCAGTAGCCCATGCTTTTTCGAACCTCTTCCTGCATGGAAGAGGTTTTTTGCCGTCAATTGTAGAAGGCTCTCATTTTTGACACAGCCATGCTGAGATAGGATAATACTTGTTAAATGAAACTTCGGAAGGGAAGGCGGTACCTTGTCACGCAGTTCACTCACCCGATTTCTAAGCGGACCGTTTATATTCTTTACCATTATCATGATGATCAAAAGTTCACTGGCCTGGATTGTTATCTTCGATGACATCCCTGTCTGGAAACCACTGCTGACCGAATTGCCGCTCATCTGGATCGGATTCTGTCTAATTGAGTGGTTTGCTGCCAAGCGGCGGATGTGGATATACCTTGCCATGAATTTGCTGCTCTCAGGGATTTTCTTTGCAGCCATCATGTACTACAAATACTATGGTGTAATCGTTAACTATCACGCGTTGGCACAGGTGAATCAGGTGACTTCGGTCAAGAGCAGCATGTTTTCATTGCTTGATCCCTATTATTTGTTTATTTTTGCAGACGTGCTGATCATTGGGGGAATACTCATTCGTCGTCGGATCAAACTCGGGAGTACAGAACGCCCGAACCGCATTCCGCTTGAACGACGTGCCAGAAGACGTGTTGCTTCGGTCATTCTGACCCTGTCCATGATCCTGTGCATGCTTAACATCTATCCCAATCGGGCCAGCATGAGTGAGCTTACACAAGCAGAACAGATGGGCATCCTCGGTTACGAGGCGTACACCATCCTAGATCGACCTGATAAACCTGTGCCCATTGCTCACATTGATCAGACTGACATCGACCAACTGAAGCAAACGACCGAACTTCCTGCGATTGTGGAGCAAGGTGCCGCGAGCGGACGCAATGTGATTATGCTCCAGTTGGAATCGTTTCAGAACTTCCTGATTGGATTAGAGGTAGATGGACAGGAGATTACGCCTAATCTGAATCAATTGGCTAGACAGAGCCTGTATTTTCCGAACTTTTATCAGCAAGTGGGACAGGGAAATACATCGGATGCAGAATTTGTTGTGAACACATCGTTCTACACCCCGCCGAACGGGGCAGCAACAACTGTATATGCAGATAAAGCTCTGCCAAGTCTACCCAAGTTGATGTCAGCAAACGGGTATCAGACAGCTACATTCCATACAAATGATGTTCGTTTCTGGAATCGGGATCAGTTATACAAGGCACTTGGATTCGACCAGTATTATGATATTGATTATTTTGGCACACAGGACTCTATCGCCTTTTCGGCCTCGGATGAAGTCCTATATTCCAAAACACTGGATAAGCTGGAATCCATGCAGTCTTCGGGCGATCCCTTCTATGCCCATATCATCTCCATGTCAGCCCACCACCCGTACACTTTGCCTAAAAACAAGGTGAAACTGACGCTGCCAGAGCGTTACAAGGATACGTTGCCCGGTGATTATCTGATATCACAGCATTATGCAGATCAGGCGGTTGGACAGTTGATTGCTGGATTGAAAGAGCGGGGATTATGGGAAAATAGTTTGTTTGTCTTGTACGGAGATCACCTGGGGCTTCCCATCTACTCACTGGATCGGGAAGACAAAGTCGTCATGAAAGAGTTGTATGGTCGGGAATACACATCAGCAGATATGATTAATATTCCACTCATTATCTCGGCACCGGGCGTTACCCCGGGTGTTCAACTGGAACAGATTGGAGGCCAGGTGGACATTCTGCCAACGATTGCCGGACTCACCGGAGTATCACTGGAGGAACAATTACATTTCGGACAGGATTTACTGCGTGAAGGCGGAAACCTGCTACCCGAACGATATTACCTTCCTTCCGGGTCCGTGCTAAACGATGCTTCTCTCTTCATTCCCGCGAAAGGATACGGGGATGGGACGCATTATTCCCTAGCTGATGCGGGCAGACAGGATGCCGTGCAACAGCAGTTGAATGTTCCGTCAGAAGAGATACCGAAAATTTCGGCGGACAAGGTACCTCCAGCATTCACCACACCCAATAACAGTGAGGTATCTTCTTCACGGTTTATAACAAAGGAACAGTACGATCGAGCATTGGATCTTGCACACTTGTCCAACAGTTATTTGAGCCAGCTACCGGATCGAAAGACTACACAATAATTGAATCTTTTCACTCGAACTCATCCATGCGGCGACCTTCCTCTTTACCATAGAGAGAACGGTCGCTATTTCTATTACGGAACCAGACTAGTGGCCTATCCATTCGTGAACAGACCATCAAAGAGCCAGTTGCCTTCCTCGGAACGAATGAAATAGAAATCCAATGCACTGTTTCCATCAGACCATACTATAGCCATATGTAAAATGACACGATCTGAATCCAGAGGATTAAATCCACGATACTCCAAATTATTCAGGCTAACGTTTTGCAGAAAAGGGACTTCGTAATCCCCCTGTTCCAGTTTCGAAATAATGGTATTGTTCTGCTGCGATATTTCTATGTTCGATGAAGACACCGATTCAAGATATGTATAGTTATTCGATTGCATCGCCGCCATCAGTTTAAACGTTATGTTCAGCGTTTCTCTTAAACTTTCTACTTCTTCCTGCTCTTTTGTGTCTTTTGCATCTTTTTCCTTCTGAATTTGTTCGTTATCTATGGCATCCTTGCGCTCCCTCTCCTGTACATCTGGTAGTGAAGCATCGTCACTTGAACTGCAGGCTGTTAAAAATAAAGCGAGCATCCATATCAACAAGATTCTGCTTTTTCTCATCTAATCTCCTCCTTAATAAAATGAATGAACACAAACACATATCTTCCACATTTATGGTAATATATTTCATATAAAAAAGAGTATCCTGTTCGTTCTGAAAAATAAACTAAATAAGACCCGAACCTGTTAGTCCAGGCTCGGGTCTTTCATATGATTACAACGGCAGTAACGCAACCGACTTACGAGCAGTCAATTGCTCTACCATGGCAAGCCATTCTTGTGGTTTGTTAGGAAGCACAGCATAATATCGATTCAGGAAATCAGCCACCAGGCTGGCTGGCAGTTCACCAAGCGACTCATCACCTGGCATAAAGCACAGATCCAATCCGCCAACCGCTTCGCCGTCACCTTGCCAGGATGGATGAACATATGGGAAGTCCAGACGCTGATATCCCAGATGGGACAGCACTTCGCGACGCACATACGGGTCCATCGGCTTGATGCCGCCAAACTCGTGATCCTGACTCAAATAAGGGTTATAGATTTCGGCAAACATGCCGAACAATTCTTTCCCGTTTGCCGCAGCCAGCTTTTGCAGATCACGCTTGCGGTGATTCGCCAGGAAACTGCCAATTCCCAGACCTTCGCGCCCAATAATCGTGAAGTCCGTCATGGCTACGTTCCAGTCCTCGTAATAACGGTACTCTGTCGCTCCAACAACCTGTCCCTCATGCACAGCCACGAACACCCGAATACCCGGATCTTCCAGCGGTTCTTCCCACAGGGGAAAGTCCAGCACTTCTTCCCGCGGGAAGATCTCCTGCATCAACTTGTGCATTTGGGCAAACAATGGATCTTTAATGGATGTAATACGCGTGAATTCCATAAATAAATACCCCCTCAATTGATGATGTATTTCATTTGATATTTTTTATTTGAACGGATTCCGCCACTCCATCAGGGCAGCATAGTTGCAGGATTCCTCATCGTCCAGATAGTCTGCAGTCACACCAACAGGCATGCGGCCACAGCGAAGCAAGAACGATATCACCGGGTCACGCCTCTCTCCCGCTGCTACCTGATCCAGATATTCCTGCGCAGACAGTTGGTCTGCAACCAGATGATAACCGGGCATTCTACCAGCACCTAGTAACCGATCCATCCCCTGAGCGATGACAAGGTGGTACATCGCCTGCATCATAAGCTGAGCCAGTCCCCATTTGCGGTACTTTGGACGAACACAGAGATCGACAATATACAGCGTGTTGCCATCCGGCTGGTGGTTACGAATATAGCCGTCATCCGTTACTTCGGCCCAGGTATGACTTGCTGGATGTGCAGGGTCCCACTGCATCCGCAGCGAGGTCATTGAGCCAGCCAATTCTCCATCGACTTCAATACAGATGGCACCCTCCGGGTAATGCTTCACATGACTGGTGAGCTGCTCGTGACTCCAGAGCAGCTCTTCCGGATAAGGAGGAGGGAAACTCTCCGCCTGAATACGAATGAGTTCCTCAAAGTCGGCTGCAACATAATTGCGAACGACTGCCTTTACCCTTTTGCCACTTTGCTCCGGGTCGGTGATCAACATTTCTTTTGTATACATCTTGCCGGATCGCCCCTTTCCACTGACAAATGAATTTCCTACTCTGTTCCGTTCCGTTTTAATTATGTGTTCAAAAAGGGCGGTTTTCAGTACCGAGAAGATGGGATGAAGCTAGAAATGGAGTAGCGGAGCGTAGGGAAGACTACGTGAGCAACGGACATTTCGGCTGAATTCCATATTCGATGCTGATGATGCCACTAGGCATCCTTCGTAATCAAAAGCGGATTTTTTGAACAACCTCTATAAGGTAACTCGCTACTCCCAATCGGTATACAGATCAGTACGGCGGTCACGCCAAGTCGTTACCGATCCACGTTCGCGCACCTCATACAACAAGTCCAGATCCAGATCGGCGGTCACGATCATATCGTTGTTAATCTCACCCTCGGCCAGAATGCCACGTGGCGGGAACGGAATATCATTTGGTGTAATAATCGCTGCCTGTCCATAGTTGGCACGCATGAAATCAACGGTTGGCAGGTTGCCCACTGTTCCGGTTAACACAACGTACACCTGATTCTCCACCGCGCGGGCATGACTCGTATAACGCACACGGTAGAATCCGTGACGATCGTCCGTGCATGAAGGACAGAAGATCACGTCAGCACCTTTGGCTTTGGCCATCCGCACAATTTCCGGGAACTCAATATCGTAACAGGTCAGCATCGCAATACGGCCTTTATCCGTGTCGAACACCTCAAGTCCATCCCCGGGAGCCATATTCCATTCCTGCACTTCGGTTGGTGTAATGTGAATCTTGTCCTGGCGCACGATGCGACCATCCGGGTAGAACATGTGAGCTGTATTATACAGCTTCCCTTCACGGCGAATGACGTGGGTCCCCCCGATGACGTGCATGCCATACTTGGCAGCAAGTGACGTGAACAGTTTTTCATATTGCTCCGTAAAGTTCGGCAGATCCTCAATTGTCAGTGCATTGCCTTGTTTGTCCCCAATGGACATTAATTGTGTTGTGAAAAATTCCGGGAACAGCACAAATTCGGTTCCGTATTCGCTCGCTGTCCGTATGTAATGCTCAGCCTGAGCGGCGAACTGCTCAAACGAGCTGATTGTATGCAATTGGTATTGTACAGCGGATACCCGCAGTTTCATGTTCGTACACCTCCACCATAATTATGCTTCCATTGTAACAACGATCCGGGGTCAACAAAAGAGTATTTACACTGGGCAATACAATGACAGGATAACCTTCCGATCGCTCCCTTACTCACCCAGCATCGACTGTGTGAATCCAATCCATTCTCTCGTGGCAAAAGACAGATAACGATCCTTCCGCCAGATCATACCGAGCTGCCATGGAATCACCGGTTCCACCACAGGTATAATACGCACGCGCATATGGTCCACCTCACGACAGATCGTCTCTGGTAATAAGGCTACACCCAGATTGGCGGCAACCATCGCGCTGAGCAGATCCCACTGAGAGCTCTCATATACCACCCGGGGTTGGAACCCGGCATGCTGACAGGCCACAATAATCCGGTCATGCAATGCAAAATCTTCCCGAAACAGTACAAAGGCGTCATTTTCCAGTTCATGCAGCGCAACCGCTTCTTTCCCCGCAAGCGGATGTGAAGGGTGTACAAGCAAGTTCAGTTTCTCTTTCACAAACACAAAATGATCCAACAACTCATCCACGGTTGGCAGTACGGCAACGCCAATATCCAGTGCACCACTGATCACATCGGCCTCCACTTTTTTGGCGCCATCCTCAAACAACTGAATGGTCACCTGTGGGTAGGCTTTGTGAAATTCACCAATGATCATGGGAAAAAAGCTGGACCCCACCATCGGCGGCAACCCAATCCGCAGATGGCCTTTCTTCAAGTTCATCAGATCGTCCAATTCAGACGACAAACTGCGGAACGATTTTTCAATCTCCAGTGCCTGCCGAAAAAACACATGGCCTGCATCGGTTAGTTCCACCTTTTTGCCATAACGGTCCAACAACGTGATACCCAGTTCCTCTTCAAGACTCTTGACCGTCTTGCTGATCGTAGGCTGGGTGATATACAGAACTTCGGCGGCTTTTGTGAAGCTCTGCTGCCGGGCAACTTCCAGAAAATATTGCAAATGGCGGATATCCATCGGTTGATCCCCACCTCTCATAGATAAATGGAATAGTAAACATTCTTAATATGCATTTTACTCATGAAAGAATGCCATGTAAAATTTATGATATCAAGTGAATCATTTTCATAATACCTTTGGCTGCTTCAATCAGGGCTAGATATAGATCAAAACGATTCAATTTGTCTATATCTAGTTACATAAATTCACTTTTAGTGAGTTATGAAATTGATTCAAGTGAATCATTTTCATTTTCATAATAACTCAAAGGATTACGTTGATTATATAAGGAGGGATTGAAGTGAAAAAGTGGGGCCTTGGTATTGCACAGGTTGCGCTCTTAATGGTTTTTTCACTGCTCATGGACCTGCTGGCCCGTACTCTCCATCTTCCTGTACCGGGTTCAATACTTGGTATGGTCGTGTTATTCATTCTGCTTCAGACCCGTGTCGTGAAGCTGCGCTGGATTGAAGTTGGAGCTGCCTGGCTGCTCGGTGAACTATTGTTATTTTTTATCCCGTCAGCCGTTGGCATTATGAACTATATGCCCATGCTGGAGCATGACGGACTGCAGATTTTATTCATCGTACTGCTTAGTACTTTCCTGGTCATGTCCTGCACAGGCCTGGTTGCTACACGAATTGCCAAACGAAAGGAGCGTCACACCGGATGATTGGATTTCTCTGTCTGCTGTTAACCGTCGGTATCTATGGAGTCGCCAAACGAATGTATCGTAATCTGCCAAAAGTATATCTGTCTCCGTTGCTCATTACACCGCTTCTTGTCGTTGGCATATTACTTGCAACCGGAACGGATTATGCCACGTATAGCAGTGGCGGCAAATGGCTGAGTTTGCTTCTCCAACCGGCCACGGTGGCTTTTGCCGTACCGCTCTACACCTTTTTCCATGTACTCAAAAAACATATTTCCGAGATTGTCTTCAGTGTCATGACCGGCTCGGTCGTTGCCGTACTTTCTTCTGCCCTGCTCGCCAAATGGTTGCGCCTGGATTCCGGTCTCATTCATAGTCTGATCCCAAGATCAATTACCACCCCAATTGCCATGAACGTATCCGCCACCATCGGTGGCATACCCGCAGTGACAGCTGTTTTTGTTATTATGACTGGTCTGCTCGGAGTGATTATGGGACCTTCTATTGTCAAGATGCTGCGCATTGATGGGGAGATTGCACGAGGCACACTGTTTGGAACCGGTGCCCATGGCACAGGGACATCCAAGGCATTTGAACTAAGTTCCCTGACTGGTACCATTTCCAGCATCTCCATGGTGCTCGCTGCATTATTCACTTTAGCCGTTGCCCCCATCCTTTCCAAACTTATTTTCCCATAATAGATGGAATTATCCCACTTTTTTGAAATATTATTGTTGTATTAAAGCCCTTTCTTCCTTACAATAAGGACAGGTTTTAATTGTGAATATTGCGGAGGAGATGCGATGAAAAGAACCGGAATGAAGAGATCTCTGGACCGTCTTGGACGAATTGTCCTTCCCAAAGAAATGCGGGATACGATGGAAATCCATATCGGCGATCCGCTTGAGTTTTTCATTGAAGGGAAAGAGTTGATTTTACGAAAGTACAAATCAACATTATGTATTTTTTGCGGAGATGTAGATACGGAAATGTATTTCAAAGAACAATTCATCTGCCGGACTTGTGCAATTCAATTAAAACACCCGGATGACTCTCCCGACTGGTTCGTACCTCAGAACAAACAGGCTCCTGCACCCGTGGAGCGTCCTGCTTCCAAATCCGCCTCAGTCTCATCTCCCGCTAGGGAAGAAGGGACCACAGCTGACAACCAAGAATATCCGGATCTGCGGCCGAAGACGGCACGCATGCTGCAACAGATGAAAGAAATTGTTGAACAGAATCCTGGTTTGGCTCAACAGCAAATTGCGGAAAAGCTTGGCATTAGCCAAGGACGCGTCTCTCAATTAAAAAAGTTACTATAACCAAAATGGCATTCGATCATTTATAGTCAGAAGACCTTCCAATCCAGGAAGTCCCGCTGCAAGAGAACCCGTTGTTTTTCGTGGGTTCTTCTTTTTTTATATTCATATTGTAATGGAAAGGAGTTCTATGGATAAAATTCTGTATTTATCACAATTCGACCTCATGTCCTCCTTGTCCGAGGCAGACCTGATTGAAATGGATGGGATGACTTCTATTACGACCATGCCCAAAAACAGACAGATCCAGACACCGGATACGTTTACAGAAGGTTTCTATTTTGTAAAAAGGGGCAAGGTTCGTTTATATACATTGAACCCGGAGGGCAAACAGTTCACTCTCAATATTTTGACGGAAGGTAACGTGTTTGGAGAAATGAACGGAATCTCACTCGGAACACGCGCCGTTTATATTGAAACGATGGAGGAGTGTGATATTTGCCTGATGAACAAACAACGTTTTGAACAGTTTCTGATTGAACATCCAGAATTTATGATGAGACTGATGAACGTACTAAGCGAGCGGATCAAGCAAATGAGTGAATTGACACAGACGCTCGCACTCGGAAACCTGCATGAAAAGGTGCTACATAATCTCTTCCGCCTGGCTGAACAGATAGGATGGATCGAAGAAGATGAGTTCTGCAATATTCAACTCGCACTTACCCATCAGGAGATTGCCTGGATGGCGGGAGCCACACGGGAATCAGTTACGATTGTCATGCAAGACTTGGCAAAAGCAGGTCGTATTCGTACCGGATTCAAATCAGTCTCCCTTCATCGTGACGAAATCGCTAACCTTCGGAAAATTACTGCCCACTTGTAAGATGCCTTACATCCCTGTTCTCCAGCAAGTTGTATTGTATAACGCATGATGTTATACAACCAAGGAGGAACATACTGTTGAATGCTAAGCCAGATCTATTTATCCCTGAAGACATTTTTCTTCGCAAAGGTGCCCGTAAAGCAACGGAAATCCCTGAGCATATCCGCAATTGGCTACAAGCAGGACATATCGAATCGGTCAATCTGACCGAATGGCTGGCTGTAGATCATGTTTCTCTTTTTCAGAAGGTTACCCATGAATGGGGAATGGATGCCGAAACCAGAGCAATTACAGAGCAGTTAACACAGATGGATGAGCAGCGGATCATGAAAATCATCCCGGCCATAGCCATGCAATGGCGTAATCTGTTGAAACGTCTAACAATGAATGAACAAACGAATCTCTTTCGTTCCATTGCAGAACATCGTTCAGACAGCGTTCGCTGCTGGGCGGCTTATATCATTGGGCTGGATTCCGGTCTGAACCTGACTGAAAAGTTGGAACATATTCGGCCCTTTGCAGCAGATCATCACTTTGGTGTAAGAGAAATTACCTGGATGGCTGTACGGGAGTCCATTTCTGCCGAATTATCCTCAGCCTTGCAACAGTTATTCCCATGGAGCGTTGACCCTGATCCACTGATCCGTCGCTTTGCCATAGAATCAATCAGACCTCGTGGCGTCTGGGCCAAGCATATTCAGGAGTTAAAAGAAAATCCGGCCATGGCCCTTCCCTTGCTTGACGCGGTGAAATCCGATGCCCATAAGTATGTGCAGGATTCGGTAAGTAACTGGCTGAACGATGCCAGCAAGACCAATCCAGAGTGGGTGCGGCAGGTCTGTGCCACTTGGACTCAGCAGTCGGATACCCAACATACGCGGCGAATCGTTACACGTGCCACGCGAAGTCTTACATAAAAAAGATGACCACCGCTCACTGGCAGTGGTCATCTTCTGCATAGGCACCCGCGTGTACATTCCTTTCGACAGGACAGAAACACCTTTTCCACGGTGAATGGCCCACAATAACGTTTCCTCTTATTTCTCAATTAGGCCTGAATTGTATCCATCTGTCCTTCTTCTTCCGCTTCCAATCTGCGCATGCCCACAACCAAAACAATAATGTTAGCCACCAACAAAACAGCCGGGAACGGAACAGCAGCATATTGTGCATAGATCAGATGACTTCCCACGGCCCCAATCAGAATGAAGGTCAATATACCAGAAGCCAAGATGCGAGTACGTGGAATCAGCAGTCCTACAGCACTAAGCAACTCTGCGGCACCCAGCAGATACATGGTCCATGTCGGATAAGAGAAACTTTCGAAGGTCTGAATCATCATGTCTGCTCCACTAATCTTGTTAAACCCCGTCATGACGAAGACACCTGCTAACACAACCAGAAAAACGTACCCCAAAATCTTGTTCATATGTAGATCCTCCTGTAACAAATTATATGTTCCTACTATGTAATGATTATTTTTGCTGCACATTGTAAAAAAAGAATCTATGTAAAAGTTCCCAAAGGTCACTTTGTTTTCAACCGTTCAGCCCAGTTCAATTTTCAGAATAGTACGCGTTCATATTATACGTATTATTTATCACCAACTTACTTTTGTGAAGTTAGTATATAATAATAATATAATTTCTTCAAGTAATTTTTCACCGTATGATGTATAATACATACAAAAGGTATGTTACAGTATATTTTGTAGTAACCCTCATTTACTTGGATGTCCTATATTCTTAAAGCGGCAGAATCCATGTCCTTTCATATACAACCTGCGAAGAAAATAATCATGAATCGAGGTGAACACGTTGAAGCTGAAAAAAGTAAAAGCACCAAGTCCCTGTATGATCACTCAAGCCATAGACATCATAGGCAAGAAGTGGGTACTGTTAATCATGTACCAACTGTTGTCCGGACCCAAGCGGTTTACGGAGCTTGAAGCAGAGATGGCGATCAGTGGACGACTTTTATCGGAGCGATTGAAGGAAATGGAGACGGAAGGTATCGTAACCCGGCACATGTTTCCCGAGATACCTCCCCGTGTAGAGTATGAATTGACACCGAAAGGCAGAGCCATTGAACCTGTCATTGATCAGATCTACAGTTGGTCATCCGACTGGTTGAAACAGCAGAAATCCGAGTAGTTGAATTGCTGCTCAATAATCTCTACTCAACACAAATACGCCTGAATCAGGCTGATCTGCGGATCATTCCCTGATTCAGGCGTATTTATATTACCTTCAACCTTTTAATGAGAGAGATGTTTTGAAGGCTGAAGCTGTACAGGCAGACCGGAATCTGCCGATGCCAGCGCCGCCGTCGTAATCTCCTGTGTACGGCAGGCATCCGCATAATCGGACAGAATTCGTGAACGGTCTCCCGTACGCAGGGCATGAATGAACGCTTCATTCTCACGCTCGTATGGATTATGTCCTGCCGGAATCTCCAGACCTGCCATCGCATGTTTTGCGGCACTTGGCAGAAGCAAACGTTCTGGCGTCCAATCCCACACACCTGCATCCGTGTAGAACTGGAGCCCAGCGCCGCCCTCTCCGTCTGGCAACAGACATGTATTGGCGATACTGGCAATCGCTCCACTTTCCAGCTTGAGCGTCACATTCGCCACATCAGCAACGGTCACATGCTCATGCTTCTCATGCATGCTTCGCTGAGCTGCTACAGCATATACCTCCGTAACTTCTCCTGCACAATACCGAAGCAAGTCTACAATATGTGTAGTCTGCTCGACGAATTGTCCTCCTGAACCGTCCTGACGCCGCCACCAGGCGACCCCTGGCATTCCGCCCATCCAGCGGCCAAGTGCCATGCCGACCGTCTGTTCTTTCATCGACTGCTGCAGGACCTGCGCGGCCTCCTGATAACGGAAATGGTATCCTACAGAGGTTAACAATCTGCTCTTTTGCACCTGATCCAACACCTGACGCGGAACATCCATTCCGGTGCTCAAAGGTTTCTCCACCAGGAATGGAATACCGCGGCGAATTAATTCGGACTCAATCGATCCGTGAGACATCGGAGGCACACAAATATACACCGCATCCAGCTTCTCACCATCCAGCATATGTTCAAGTTCCCCGTAACCAACAGCATCATAAACCGAGGCCATAGCCTCTGCCTTTTCGAGCGATGTTCCACAGACACTCGCAACACGAACACCTTCCATCCGTGCGAGAATATCCGCGTGTACCTTACTGAACCAGCCTGTTCCAATGATTCCGATCTGTAATGTCATGGATGTAATCCCCTCTCTATGTTACACGCTTACATGTTCCATTCGACTCTCGATCTTGAAATCCTGCCTTAGATTTTGCCGGATGCTTCCAGCAACAGCTGATCCAGTTCCTGTGTATGTTTAACCTCTTCCTCTTCAGACCAGTTCAAACGACCTGCCATATACGAGATAACCGCTGCTTTATAGCGACGAACTTCATCAATACGGAAGAATAAATCACCTGTTCTTCGTACCAAAAAATCAGACGGAGTTACAGCCATCTCTTCATCAATCGCGTAACTTAACATCAACAGTAGCTCCTGTGGCATGCCATGAAGCTCGGACTTGGTGCGTGGATCGGGCATTCGCTCATATAGTGCCTCCACATTGGAACCATACGTGCGGACCAGTCGCTCCGCAGCAGGTCGAGCAAGTCCCAAGGCAACACCATCCTTGATCTTGCGTTCCGCATACGATACAAATCCAGCCGATCCCCCTACATCACCCCCGGAGATGGGCATCTTCTTCGTTACACAAGGGCCTATGGAATGCCCGCTCTCCTGCTCCATCTGGCGTGCGACCAGATCAACGACCATCTCGGCCATTTTACGGTATCCGGTTAATTTGCCCCCGGCAATCGTAATCAGATTGGATTCGGATACCCAGACTTCATCTTTACGTGAAATTTCGGAAGGATTCTTGCCTTCCTCATGGATTAGTGGACGTACACCCGCCCATCCGGATTCCACATCCTCGGTACCAATCCGTACATCTGGAAACATGCCATTAACTGCATTAATGACATAATCACGGTCGGAGTCGGAAATTTGGGGGTGTGCAGGATCGTCCTGATATACGGTGTCGGTTGTCCCCACATAAGTTTTGCCATCACGCGGGACAGCAAACACCATTCGACCATCTGGTGTATCAAAATAAACCGCCTGTCTTAGCGGGAATCGTTTACCATCAAAGACCAAATGAATGCCTTTGGTCATCTGTAGCGTTTTCCCCTGGCGCGAACCATCCAATTCCCGCAGACCGTCCACCCATGGACCGGAAGCGTTGATCATCTTGCTTGCTTTTAGCGTATAGGTCTGCCCATCGATCTGATCAATAGCTTCAATACCTGTAATCTTGCCATTCTCCTTCAGGAAACCTTTCGCCTTAACGTAGTTCACTGCCTGTGCCCCACGTTTGACGGCTTCTTTCATAACTTCTATGGTGAGCCTGGCATCGTCAGTCCGGTACTCCACATAGAGTCCACCACCCAACAACCCCTGTTTGCGTAATAAAGGTTCACTATCTGACACCGCTCCAGCATTCAACATTTGGCGTCGTTCACTGCGCTTCACCCCGGCGAGCCGATCATACACCATCAGTCCAATGGATGTGCTGAATCGGCCGAACGTACCTGCCGTGTAGATCGGTAACAACATCGGTTCCGGTGTTGTCACATGTGGCCCATTCTCATAAACGACAGCCCGCTCCCGTCCTACCTCAGCAACCATCTTCACTTCATATTGCTTTAAATATCGCAATCCGCCATGGACAAGTTTGGTCGATCGACTGGATGTACCTGCTGCAAAATCCTGCATTTCTACAAGCGCTGTCTTCAATCCACGGGAAGCCGCATCCAATGCAATCCCTGCGCCTGTAATCCCACCACCAATAACTAATACGTCAAAATGTACATTCGCCATGTTTTGCAAATATTCGGTCCGGTGTGCTGACGAGAACGTTTCTGTCATTCTTGAACCTCCTATTGATTTTCTCAATTTTTCCGTAAAAAAAACAAAAAAAGGACCACGTCATTCGCTCAGCAATTGCTGAGCGGCACGTGGTCCCTCCCGATCTCCAGACATCATTTTTTAACTTGTGCCTTTATCCTATCACAGATTTTTGACGGCGTGAAGTCCTGAAATGACACATTATTCAAAAAAAATTCAAAAAGTTGTTCTGCCAAAGGATGGAATTTCAAATGAATCCACTAACCTTATTTTTTTCCTTATAGTGGATATATATTTTACCTTCTCCAGGAAGAATAACCCTGTAAATCATGCATCATTTTCCACCAGTAAATATCATTTATAACATATGTTTAGTTAAAAAGTACAAATACCCACCCAAGAAATATTCATTTCATTCCTCTTATTTAGCATTTTTCATAATTCGAATCATTCCGCTCACGGGTACAAAAGTTGGACAGGAAGAAGCATCCTGATCCAACCAGTGTATAGACGAACAAAATCATTTCGATCTATATTTTGCTGATTTGAAGACGCTCAGGTGATTTATGCAAAATGCTTATTTAAAAGCCATTGCTGCGTTCACTGCACGCTTCCAGCCTGCATACAGTTCTGTTCGTTGTTGCTCAGCCATAACAGGCTGGAAGACACGCTCCGTATTTTCATGATCCGTCAGTTCATCCGCACTCGTCCAATATCCAACCGCCAATCCTGCCAGATAAGCCGCACCCAATGCTGTTGTTTCATTCACCGTTGGACGTTCGACAGGAATGCCCAGAATATCACTCTGGAATTGCATGAGGAAATCATTGGCCGCCGCCCCGCCATCTACACGCAGAGCATGCACGGGAATACCCGAGTCGGATTCCATTGCCTCCAGTACATCTTTGGTCTGATACGCCAACGCCTCAAGCGTAGCACGGATAAAGTGTTCCTTTGTCGTGCCTCGGGTCAAGCCAAACACTGCACCCTTAACCTCACTATCCCAATACGGACTGCCCAGTCCCACAAATGCAGGTACCATATAAACACCGTCTGTTGAAGGCACACGTGAGGCGTAATCCTCGCTATCTTTTGATGAGCGAAGCATTCTTAATCCGTCACGCAGCCACTGAACCGCAGACCCTGCAACAAAAATGCTGCCTTCGAGCGCATATTCAACCTTGCCATTCATCCCCCAGGCAATCGTTGTAATCAGTCCATGATTGGATTGTACCGGGCTCTCTCCCGTATTCATAAGCATAAAACAACCCGTACCATATGTATTTTTCATACTGCCCTTGGTGTAACAGCCCTGACCAAACATCGCTGCCTGTTGATCTCCTGCCGCTCCCGCAATCGGAATCCGATGACCGAAGAAATGATAGTCTGTTGTGTGTGCATACACCTCGGATGAACCTCGCACCTCTGGCAGCATCGCCTTAGGAATGTCGAGGATATCCAACAATTCGTCATCCCATTGCAGATCATAGATGTTATAGATCAGGGTACGTGAGGCATTGGATATATCCGTGACATGTGTACCCCCGCTCAGTTTCCAGATTAGCCAGCTATCAATCGTGCCAAACAGCACTTCCCCCTTCTCTGCCCGCTCCCGGGCACCAGGGACATGATCCAGAATCCACTTAATCTTTGTTCCCGAGAAGTAGGGATCGATCAATAATCCTGTTTTGCGGCGAAAAAGGTCCCCGAGTCCCTGTGTCTTCAAATCTTCACAGATGTCTGCGGTCTGTCTGGACTGCCATACCACTGCATTATAGATGGGTCTGCCTGTTTCTTTGTCCCATACCACAACGGTTTCCCGCTGATTTGTAATTCCAATCCCGGCAATCTGGACAGGCTTGATCCCGCTCTCGGCCAGACATGAAGCCATCACGGCAAGAATGGAACTCCAGATTTCGTTGGCATTCTGCTCTACCCAGCCCGGCTTGGGGAAATATTGAGGGAATTCCTGCTGTGCAATGTGTACAATCTCTCCGCCACGGTTAAACAGAATAGCTCGAGAGCTTGTTGTTCCCTGATCCAGAGCCAATATATATTTTTCCATACAGACAACCTCCTGTTGTGGGTTCTTTTTACGGTGTAAGCGATTTCTCGAAGTGTCGGATCAGATCTGCGTTGGATGTGGTCACTGCCGTAGCCCCGACGCCAAGCGCAAGTTCAACCTCTTCCGGTGAACGGATCAATCCCCCCGCAATAATGGGTATCCCCGTACGCACAGATACTTCCGCAATAATATGCGGAATGACGCCAGGTAGTACTTCAATATAATCAGGTTGAGTTTTGGCCAGCAAGAGATAACTCTTCTCCAGTGCATGGGTATCCAGCAGAAAAATACGTTGAATCGCTGTAATGCCTTTCTGCTTTGCTTTCTGAATGACGCTCGCTCGCGTAGAGATCAGTCCTGCCGGGCGAATGTGCTGACACAGATACTCTGCCGCATACTCATCGTTTTTTAAACCCTGAACCAAATCTGCATGCAAAAGTATTTTTTTGTCATACCGCCGCGCCTCGTCCATTACACTCATAAGCTGTGCAATATGGGTTTCCAGCATCACCCCATAGGTATAAGGGCCTTCAATCATCGCTTCAAACTGCTTCATGCTCTTTGCAGCCGGCAACATACGTTGTCCCTCAAATGGCACCTTCGTTCCTCCCGCATTCATCAGATGACTATATTGTATATTCCGTACTGTGAGAACGGCAAGCCATTCCGTGAATCAGGAAAACCTGATCGCTAACCTATCATCCATACAAAAAAAGCCGCTGCTGCACTTCTCCATAACGGAGAGTACAACAACGACTATTCAGCTAATCGAATACGTTTATTAATAATGATTAAGCCTGCGCATGCGGAAGCAGCGTATCTGCCCCAGCCCATCCATCACTTTCTGCCAAGTGACCAGAACGGTTCACTTTCGTTTGCAGGTACTTTTCGTTAAAAGCAGAGCGATCTCCCCATAGTGGAACACGTCCGCCCACATTCAATCCCGCTTCCTGCAAGGCAGCCAGCTTCCGTGGATTGTTGGTGATCAATGTAACCGGAGCAGAACGAAGCGCACGTAACACAGCAATAGCATCGTCATAATTACGAGCATCGTCCGTGAATCCGAGCTGCAAGTTCGCATCTACCGTATCCAGACCTTCTTCTTGCAAAATGTACGCCATGGCTTTGCTGAACAGACCGATGCCACGTCCCTCATGGTTCGCAAGATAGAACAGTGCACCTGCTCCGTGAGCGGCAATCATTTTCATGGATTGCTCCAATTGGAAGCCACAATCACAGCGTTTGCTACCAAAGATGTCGCCTGTATGACAGATGCTGTGCATCCGGATCAGCGCTTCTTGCGCTTCAGCAAAGTCACCATACACCAGAACACTGGATTGTTGACGCTCTGCCAGTTCAGCAGCAGCAAGAGATTCGATTAACTCACCGCTCTCCATCGCTTTGTCCGATTTCATCCAGCTGTACCACTGGAATGTCTTGGTCTCCCCATCGAGGTTAACCGGAAGCTTGATTGGTCCCACCAGGTATATGAACTCTTTTCCACTCGGAAAAGTCTGAATTTTGGGGGCAAGCAGTTGAATAATATGTGAATTGATCATTGTCGTTCCTCCTGTTTAGGCCAACTTGTATGTTGATTGATTCGCATCCAGAGCGAAATTGGATCACTTGGATGTTATATAGTACGTATCTATATTATTCTCATCATCATTAGTTACTTTATGTAAGTTAGTTTAGAATAAAAATTATAATGTGTCAAGTAACTTTTATTTTTAAAGTAACTACCCAATTTATGTTACGCAATCGACACAAATATGTGTTTCATTTTAGGAATATTGGGTATGAGTTTATAAACTGCTCATACACTAATGTTGTAGTCCAAAGCACTTCATGCCTCGAACTTAACGATGAGGGGGTAATACACATGATCCGCCGGAAAAGAACATGCTGGACAGCCATACTGATGGTCTGCGTCCTGCTCATAAGCGGATGCTCCATCTGGCCCGGACAGGACGATTCAGCGAACAACAAAAAGGTAACGCTTACATTATGGTACTGGAATCGTTCCATCGATGATAAGTTGATTGCCAGGGCTAAGGAAAAGTTCCCCAATATCGAACTGACAGCTCAGAAAATCGGCGGTGATTTCAAAGCAAAACTCAAAACAACACTCGCTGCACGCTCAGGTGAACCAGACATTGTGGCATTGAACGACTGGATCATGGAGCTATTCCCCAGTGAGGACCGTTTCTATAATCTGTATGATCTCGGTGCAGGAGATATTGAAGACCAATATCTGCCGTGGAAATGGAAGCAAGGCGTTACGCCAAGCGGACAGATGATTGGTTTCCCGATGGATACGGGCCCAACAGCCCTCTTCTACCGAGAAGATCTGTTCAAGGAAGCCGGATTGCCATCTGATCCCGAAGACGTTACACGCCAGATCAACAGTTGGGATGCATATGCTGCTGCCGGAGAACAGCTCAAGGAAAAATTCGGAGGCAAGGTTTTTCTAACCGACAATATTGCAACCGTTTACAATCAAGTCATATCGCAGTTTGCGGAGCGTTATTTCCGGCCGGACGGGTCCTTTATCGGCATGGATTCCGCTACTGTGCGCAAGAGCTGGGATACGGCCGTTGCTTTCAAAGAGAAGGGACTGCTAGCCAATGCAGATGGCTGGACTCCAGGCTGGAACGCCGCGATGAATAATGGCGAAATCGCTTCTTTTGTAGGTGCTGTCTGGATGAAACAAGTTCTTCAGGAAGCCGCTCCGGATACATCCGGGAAGTGGCGGGTCGCTCGGGCACCGGGGGGAGATGGCAACAACGGAGGATCATTCCTGTCCATCCTGAAGTCGAGTGAACATCCTCAGGAAGCCTTTGAACTGGTTCGCTGGCTGCAAAGTCCCGAAAATCAACTGGAGCAATATCAGACATTGAACCTTTTCCCTTCTGCACCAGGTGTATTTGATGATCCTGCCATGAAAGAAAAAGAACCTTTCTTTGGTGGACAGGCGACAGGGCCTGTATTTGCCGAATCGGCACAGGATGTGCCGGATGCTTTCTTTGGCGAACGATACCCATCCGTACACAACATTATCACCCGGCGGCTGAATGATGTCGCGAAGCAAAATGCCGATCCACAGCAGGTCTGGACGGATACGGTACACCGCGTCGAGCGGGAATTGCAGCGTTAACCTGAACAACGTGTGGTTTCGTTATCCGCAAAGGAGGAATTCATATGGCTGTAACTGAACCTCGTCTTACGCCCGATCCCGGACATGCAAGACCTGATCTGGATCGGCAGAAGTCACTATGGGCGAGAATGTGGGAGCATCGTGCACTCTATGTTGCGATATCGCCGTTTTATATTCTGTTTGCGGTATTTGGGCTGTTCCCAATCGGGTTCTCACTCTATCTGGCTTTTCATAAATGGGATGGCATCGGTGTCATGACGTTTAACGGACTCAACAATTTCAAATACATGCTGACTGATGCCGAGTTCTGGCAAGCCGTGGGCAACACGTTCATGATCTGGATCTATTCAACGATTCCAATGCTCTTCTTTGCACTGATTATTGCCTTTCTGTTACATGCACCATTTGTGAAGTTCCGTACCCTGTTTCGGGTCGGTTATTTCCTGCCAAACGTCACGTCCATCGTAGCAGTAGCCATTATCTTTGGTGCCTTATTTGCCAACAATTATGGCTTTCTCAATTATCTGTTGCAGTCGGTCGGGCTACCGGTTGTGGAGTGGCTTAATGCACCATGGGGCATTAAAGTTGCAATCTCCTCCATGGTGGTCTGGCGCTGGACCGGATATAACGCCGTCATCTATCTGGCCGGACTTCAGAGTATCCCGCAGACATTATACGAAGCGGCAAAGATTGACGGCGCATCAGCGATACAGTCCTTTTTCCGAATTACAATTCCGATGCTGCGTCCTGTGATCCTGTTCACGGTCATTACATCAACGATTGGCGGTATGCAGCTGTTCACCGAGCCTCAAGTATTGGTAGGTAATGATGGCGGCGCTGGTGCAGCAGGCATGACAATTGTACTCTACCTCTACCGTGAGTCCTTCATTAACAATTACTTCGGATATGGCGCTGCTGTTGGATGGGGTATGTTCCTCATTATCGCCCTGTTCTCGATTGTGAACTGGAAGCTTGTTCAAGGCAAATCATCCTGATGTGATAAGGGGGAGCGCACATGGCGACCAAACACCTCAAATCGCTGGTGTTGTATACCGGTCTTATCGGGGGCATGCTCATATCCATGTTCCCGTTCTATTGGCTGATTGTAATGTCCACCCGGACAACGTCCGATATCTACAAGTTCCCACCTCAGCTCTGGTTCGGGGGTGAACTGTGGAATAATATTACGCGCGTATTGCAGCAGATTGATTTCTGGGGCGCCTTTCTGAATACGCTGTTTGTGTCGGGCCTTGTGACCATACTTGTACTGTTTTTTGATTCACTGGCGGGGTTTGCGTTTGCGAAGTTCGAATTTCCCGGCAAAAAGTGGCTCTTCATCCTGCTGCTCGCGACCATGATGGTACCTTCCCAGCTGTCGCTGGTGCCTTCCTTCGTACTCATGGCTACGTTCGGGTGGGTCGGTTCCTTCAAAGCCCTCATTATTCCGGGCATGGTGAACGCCTTCGGCATCTTCTGGATTCGCCAGTATGCGACAGAGTCGATTCCGAACGATCTGCTGGATGCAGGCCGCATCGACGGCTGTAATTTCTTCCGACTTTATTGGAACGTGGCGCTGCCAATTCTGCGACCTGCCTTTGCTTTCCTCGGCGCGTTCACCTTTATAGGCGTATGGAATGATTATCTGTGGCCGTTGATCGTCCTGACGGATGAACGCAAATACACGTTGCAGATTGCATTGTCTCAATTAAACGGGTTGTATAACACAGACTATGCGATGGTCATCGCAGGTACGTTGCTTGCTGTCATTCCGCTCATCGTGATGTTCCTGTTCATCAGCCGTCAGTTTATTTCGGATATTGCCGCAGGGGCGGTGAAGGACTAGGGTTCTGCATTTTGATCCATCCCTCAAGTCTGATATTCTTATCTATATATGAAATAACAGATGCCATATAAGTTAGATGAATAGCGCCACGTGCGCGGAGGGGACAGAAAGGGCCTGAAGAAATGGAATGTTCGCATTTATAACCAAATTTCTCCCTTTGAAGAGGGAATCAAGAAATTTGGGGATAACGGCGAGCGGAAGGCTTTCTGTACCCGAAGTGTGAACGTGTAACAGCATTCATTCACTTATATATTCAAGAAAGAGGGATGACAAAATGGCTTCTTCACCCTATATGATCGGCGTAGATATCGGCACGACCTCCACCAAGGCCATCTTGTTCGAACAGAACGGAACCATTGTGGCACAAGGCAGTGCCGATTATCCGCTGTACACCCCCACACCTGCGATTGCGGAGCAGGATGCGGAAGATATTTTCAAAGCAGTCATTACATCGGTTAAACAGGCCACTTCCAAAGCGGGAGTGAAGCCAGAGGACATCCTGTTTGTATCCTTCAGTTCGGCCATGCACAGCATTCTGCCTGTCGATCAACACGGCAAACCGCTGATGCGGGCCATGACTTGGGCAGATAATCGCAGTGCCGAGTGGACCGAAGTACTCAAATCCGAGATGAATGGTCACGAAATCTATCTGAGAACAGGTACGCCGATTCATCCGATGTCCCCACTCACCAAGATCATGTGGCTCACCCGGGATCAACCAGAACTTTTCAGACAGACGTACAAATTCATATCCATGAAAGAATATGTCTTCTATAAATTATTTTCTGAATACGTCATTGATCACTCCATGGCCTCCGCCACCGGACTCATGAATCTGGAGAAACTCGACTGGGATGCAGAAGCGCTGCATGTAGCGGGCATTACGCCGGAACACCTGTCCCGATTGGTTCCAACCACACATGTGCTGAAACATGGATTGCACCCGGAGTACGCCAAGGAGATGGGCATTGCGGTCACCACACCGTTTGTGATCGGTGCAAGTGATGGTGTGCTTTCCAATCTGGGCGTGAACGCCATTGATCCGGGCGTCGTGGCCGTGACCATTGGTACCAGTGGAGCGATTCGTACAGTCGTAGATAAACCGGTGACCGATCCGAAAGGACGCTTCTTCTGTTATGCACTCACGGAGGATGCATGGGTCATTGGCGGACCAGTGAACAACGGCGGTGTTATTTTCCGCTGGATTCGGGACGAGTTTGCAGCTTCCGAGGTCGAGACAGCGAAACGGCTTGGCATTGATCCGTATGAAGTGCTCACTCGTGTTGCGGAAAATGTACCTCCCGGTTCGGAGGGTCTCTTGTTCCATCCGTACATGACAGGTGAGCGGGCTCCGCTCTGGAATCCAAATGCACGCGGCTCATTCTTCGGCCTGACGCTGCATCATAAGAAGGAACATATGATTCGCGCTGCGCTCGAAGGTGTATTGTTTAACCTCTACACGGTCATGCTCGCGATTGAAGAAAAGATCGGTCGTCCGAAAAAAATCCAGGCGACAGGCGGCTTCGCCCGCTCTGAGTTGTGGCGCCAGATGATGGCCGATATTTTCGATCAGGATGTCATCATCCCCGAAAGTATCGAAAGCTCCTGCCTCGGCGCAGCCGTACTGGGCTTGTACGCCCTTGGCAGCATCGATTCCCTGAGTGCCGTCTCCGGCATGATCGGATCAACGCACCGGCACCAACCAGACCCGGACAGTGTCCGTGTCTACCGTGAACTGCTGCCCATCTTCATCCGCATCTCCCGCAAATTCGAAGAAGAGTATGCGGATATCGCTGCTTTTCAGAATAAGACGATGCAGGGGTAGAGAAGTCGTGGGATGGCATACAGGATGACGGAGGATGGGACGGTTTAGGCTCTGAGCTTTTGAGGGTTGGAAATTTGAGGGTTTCTAGCCTAGGATGTTACACGTTGGAGGGATAAAACGTTGAGCATGGAATAGCTAACGAATCGTAGACGTCTTATATGAGGTTTATAACATGTTTTCAAAATCCAACGAACCTGAGACACCTTATATCGGATTTTAGCCGCGGAAAACTGCCCCAAAGTTAGAATAACCGAAAAATAGCGTCTCAGCGATTCGTTAGAATCTGACTTATGCAGATTTTTGGCCAATAGCGCGTCTCTGGTTCGTTAGAATTGACCGACCATCGTCACCACCATGTAGTTGCCCCCCCCTGCTAAGCTGCGTCTGGCTCAGAATAACCTGCGGCTCTAGCGAGTACATCTTATGCACGTTCATAAGGACCGTCCCGCCATGTTTAAAACATGCGGGACGGTCTTTTTCATGTACAGTTTTTGTGTACCGATCTACCTGTAGAAACTGTGCTACCAGAGTGATGAAGCCCTCGTTCTCAGCGCCTTTCAAATAACCTAAATATTCCACCAAAAAAAGCCCCACAGCTTGATAGACTGTAGAGCTTCATTTCCTAACCATTGCATTATTACTTATTTACACTGCGCTATTACTGATTATACTTGCTGAACGCATTCTGATCGGCCTGTACATTCTCCAGATACACAATCTGCCCCGCATCATTTACACGCGCGATATCAATGCCTGCTTTGGCGTATACCGTTCCGTCTGCCGCTTGTCCGCATACCGCCCAGTTCGTTTGGTAGCTGCCGTCGGGCTGTTGCACCCACGCGTCCCACATATGTTTTACATCCTTATTGTATTCGTAGAAAGCTTTCATGAAACCATCGAATCCTGTTCGACTAGTGCCGTTAAGCACAATCTCTGCGTCAGGTGTAAACAGGGACAATAAGTCCTGCATCGCGCGCTCGTCTGTGCGTGAAGCATCAAATAAACGGAAATAGTTGTTCAGCATCGTAGTGGTATTTGTAGTACTCATTCATATTCCTCCTAGAATAAAAAGCCGTTTTCCAATCTTTCAGTTCGAATATTTTCGAACTAATTGAAAAGAAATGTAACATACTTCTTATACTGCCTGCAAGAAATATATAAGTTGAGACCGACTTTTACACTAACACGGAGAGTGCAGAACCAATCTGAAGAAGCGAAGCGTGCGCATTTATCACCGGATTTTTCCCTTGGACCAAGGGAATAAAGAAAATCTGGGGATAAGAGCGATCGAAAGATGGTACTGCAATCGGAGTAAACAAGTGTAATAGTTACAGTTCAACTTCTATAGTTCGATTTTTTTCAAACATTGAAAGGTACAGCCGATTATGCTAACGTCATAGATATGAGAACTCCAACGATACCTATGGCTTCGGAATTCAAACTGACCACGGTCTGCAATGCATTGGGCGATCCGATCCGCATGAAAATTGCACACTGTCTGGCCAGCTCTGGCGAGAAAAACTGTTCAGCCTTCGAAGTAGACCATATTTCCAAATCCACGTTGTCCCATCACATCAAAATTTTACGTGAAGCTGGCGTGATTCAGCCGCGCATTGAAGGTAAACAGCACTTTTATTCCCTACGAAAGGAAGAACTAAACGCACGTTTTCCAGGCCTCGTCGACATGATTCTGAATACAACCGAGGAATACGTACATTAAAGTAAGCAGGTCTGGGATCGATAGAAGAACTACTTTCATCATAATCGCAATTCCATAAAGGAGGCTAACCGTATGGACAAAAAGGCGGCAAAGATACTGCTGAGCACCTTCTGGGGAGGTGGGGGCTGGAAAACAACCTCTCTACCCTTCTCCGGGGAGGAATTTGAATATGCCAAAAGCAAAAGTGTTATGTTCGATCCACTCACGATCACGCATGACGAGATTGTCCAGCGTCTGTACGACATGCATCAGGATGACTCGTTTAAAGAACGGGTAATTTCGGCCTTTTTACATAGTCTGTCCGCCAAAAAAGTCTACCTGCGTAGCGCATTATCCAGCTGGGCTTTAACATCGAACATGCCTTTACACACCTATGTGGAACGCCCTGCCCTTCACCCTAACACCAGTGCCTGTGGGGATTGTAACTTCCTGCGTTTGCAGTCAGACAAGGAATATTCCAACGTCGACTTAAACGTCCTGAACTTTGAACGGATCAAGTGGGGCGGCGTGCGTCACGGCTGGCTTATCTATTGCCTGATGGATCTGGAATTGCTGCTTCAGGACAACGATGCAAACTATGAAGTAACTCCTGAAGACCAAGCCATCCTGGTCAACCTGCTTGAAACAGCCCAGACGGAAGATCCCAAAGACAGTGCTCGCACACTTGAGAAAAAGTGGAAGGATCTCTTCCCTTCGAGCAAACAGGAGCGCGATGCCCTGTTGGAAATTTGGGCGGCAGCCGGCATACTGGTTCCTGGAGATAAACCGAGAAAACGCAAAGGTGGTTCCAGCGATTTTGTCTTTGCAGCAACCTGGCAAGGTGATGATGGATATAATGCGGAAGTCGCAAATCATTATTTCGGCTCCTATCTTCCTCAAAAGCAATAAAACCTGATATTCTGCTCACCTTGACGTGTGTCTGGTTACAATAATGACATCGACAGATTTCCTGTTTAACTCGTATAATAAGGGGAAATTGGTAGATAGGAGTGAAACAAGCGAGTTTATGGTATACATACTGGCTTTTATAGTGTCTTTTGCTGTCGTGGTTCTGCTTATTCCGCCGCTTGGTCGACTGGCTCACCGGCTCGATTTTGTGGACAAGCCTCGGGAAGATGTGGAGCGTAAGCTGCACAGGCAACCTATCCCGCTCACGGCGAGTTACGCGATATTTACTGGATTTTTCCTGACATACATTGCTCTGACGAAAGAAATCACATGGGAAACAGCGGCTCTGGTCGCTGGTGGTATGCTTCTGCTAACGATTGGTACCGTCGACGACTGGTACAAAACAAAAGGCAAAGATTTTCCTGCCCTGCCCAAAATGCTCGTACAAGTCTCTGCGGCAGTACTCGTATTTGCTTCTGGCATTGCGTTCACCGGATTCGTGAATCCTTTTAATGCGGAATATGTCATGCTTCCGATCTGGCTGCAATTCATTCTCACGATCCTGTGGATCTTCGGAGTGACAACCGTCATCAACTTCTCGGACGGCATGGACGGACTGGCTGGCGGATTATCGGCCATCTCGGCGATCACGCTGTTCATCGTGGCGCTTGCCAAAGGTCAAACGGATTCCGCACTCATGTCGATCATTCTGGTCGGTGTAACCATCGGTTATCTGAAGTACAACAAAGCTCCTGCCAAAGTGTTCATGGGTGATGCAGGTGCTACGTTCCTTGGCTTCATTTTGGCGGTTATCGCTCTGGATGGTGCATTCAAACAAGCAACCATGTTGTCCATCTTCATTCCGATTTTGGCGCTCGGTGTACCGATCTTCGACAACATCTTTGTCGTTATCAAACGTTTCATTCAAGGTAAAGCGATCTATCAGGCCGACGCGAGTCAAGCACACTATCGACTGCTGCGTGCCGGATTGAATCATAAACAGGTTGTTGCTGTGCTCTATCTGGTTAGTACCTGCCTGTGTCTGTCTTCCATTATATTGATGCTGGTAGAGATGTAAGTATCGGCAACAAAAGCGGTCATATCCGAATATAAAAAGAGACGAGTCCAAGATTACTTGGCTCGTCTCTTTGTTATGCTTATCTGATTCGGCGCTCACTCGCTACTCATTCGGTGGCATTTGCTAAGATGCACCTTCATGTGTATAACAGTTCGGTTCAACCATCTGGACTGGTAAGCAGTATCCACATGTCTTAAACCTCAGACGCTCACAGTCTCACACTTATCTGGAAGCTACGGGTGGCAACGGTTGTGCCTGTTGCTGCCGACCTGTCCATCCCGGCCGATCAAGTTCAATGAGACGGCGGTATCGCTCTTCCCCAGCCAGCAATTGTTCGTGAGAACCCTGCATGGCAATCTTTCCATTTTCCATAAAAATAAGTTCGTCCATCTGTTCCGCACCAATCAGGTGATGGGTGACCCAGATCATCGTTTTGCCTTGCAAGCTATCCAGAATGGTTCGCATCAACTCGCGTTCAGTCACAGGATCAAGCCCAACGGTTGGTTCATCCAATATAATAACAGGTGTCTCCCGGAGCAGTACCCGGGCCAGTGCAATTCGTTGCCTTTCCCCACCGGAGAAACGCAGACCTGTCTCCAGCATCGGCGTATCATATCCCTGCGGCAAGGATTCGATCAGACCGGATAAACCTACTTGGGCGGCCACCTGACGAATCTGCTCATCTGTTGCATGCGGACGTCCAATCCGCAAATTATTGGCTACTGTGGTGTCGAACAGGTGAGGGCTCTGATTCAGCACCGCGATGACATCAGTGACACTCTCACCCAGGGTCTGCACAGGCATATTATTAATTAGAACTTTCCCCGTAGACGGAAGCAAAGCCCCCTGAATCAGTTTCAACAAGGTTGATTTGCCGCCGCCGCTTCGTCCAAGAATAGCTAATCGTTTGCCTTGTGGCAGATGAAGGGATACGTCCTGTACGGCGTAGGAATCATCTGCTGCATAACGGTAACTTACGCGATTAATCTCGATGTCTGCTCTGAGTTTCGGTGGAATACGAAGACGAATTCGTCTGTCCGGGGTATCATTCGCAGTTGGTAAGGACTCCGATGGCTGCCTAGCCATCAGGTTGCCGTTTTTTACTACAGAGATCGAGTCACCCGTTACGCCAACATCGTCCGCTCCATGCTGCACCGGAAGATGCTCTTTCCCTTCCAGCTGTTTCAAGCGGTCCAGCGATTCCCGGTATTGTGGAAGATGCTCCACTGCATCCCCTACAGGCAGAAGTGATTCCGTAAGTGGAAATAACACCAGCACAAAAGCAGCAATCATCACGGCAGGTAATTGCCCGATAGAAGCAGCATTTCCGGCCCATAACGTAACCGATAATACCATTAGGCCAATGACACACTGGGCCATCAGATCACGCCAGCGTGTCCAGCGCCGCAACTTGCGAAGAATCGCGTCGACCTGTTCCTCCGCCTCTTCCTGCTGCTGAACAAATTCCGCGGCTCGCCCACTTGCAAGCCAATCCCCCAGTCCAAGCACACCGTCGGTCAGACGGGTATACAACCTGCTATTTTCCTTTTTCAGCCGTACACGCCATTTCCACGTCACTTTCAGGGAAATCGCAGGTAACACGGCAACGAGAAATAACATATACAAGCCCATCCACACCGCAAATCCCAGATCAACACTGCCAAAGGCGATCACAGTCCCACCGTACATCACAAGCGCGGTGACGGCGGGAAAAACGGTGCGCAGATAGATATCCTGCAACCGCTCCACATCATCGGCGAGTGCTCCGAGTACATCTCCGGTCTGCATACGAGAGCGCAGGAACAGGGCCTGTGGCTCCAGAATGCGATATAACTTCACCCGTTGATCGGCCAACACACGCAGTACGGCATCATGTCCTGCCAATCGTTCAATATATCGAAAGACGGCACGGAATATCCCAAATGCACGTACCCCAACAATAGGTACATACACCATCAAAATGTTTTCAGGACGCAGTGCAGACTTGGAGATCAGAAATCCGGAGGTAAACAGCAGCAGTACCGCACACAGTGCAGCACAAGTGCCTAGCGCAATGACTGCGATGAATCTCCACTGGTACTGTGCCACATACGGAGCAATCCAGCTATTTTTTTCTTTTCCGTTACGGACGGTCTCCATATGTTCATATCCGGACTTCATTTTATATCGCCTCCATCTGGGCCTGAATCATCTGATAATATACACCTTGTCGTGCCAGTAATTCCTGATGTGTTCCCGTCTCTGCCACTGTGCCGCCATCCATGACAATAATTCGATCCATATGCGGCATCCAGTGCAGGCGATGGGTAGCCAAAAATACAAGTTTTCCTTCAAACAGTGGCATCATCGTCTGTTTCAATTCATACTCTGTTTCCACATCCAGATGAGCTGTCGGTTCATCAAGCAGCAGGATGTTCCGTTTACTAAGCAGGGCTCTTGCCAGCGCCACCCGTTGCTCCTGCCCACCACTGAGCTGTCTGCCGCCAGCCCCAATAGGCTCATGCAACCCACCGGATAATGAGGACAGCAGCTTGGTTAATCCAGCTGCGCTAATGGCCTTAGCCACCTCCGCATCCGAAGCCTCCGGCATGTAGAAACGAACGTTATCGGCCAGACTTCCACTAAAGATATACGGATGCTGCGGGATAGCTGCCGTCTGTCTTCGCCAGGATTCGAGCATATCCGATGTAACTGGCTGTCCGTTGGCTAATACTTGGCCTGAAGTAGGAAGCTGAAATCCAGCCAATACGTCAATCAACGTGGATTTACCTGCTCCGCTGGCGCCAATAATACCGATTTTGCCAAGACCCGTGATCTGAAATGTGACATCCTTTAGCGAATAAGGACCTTCATCATCATGCCGTACCTGTACATCCGTTAGAGCCAAATTGCTATTCTCATTCCAGGAGAACACTGAGGAAGCGGAAGAAACAAGCTCAGGAATAGTAGAAACAGAAGCAGGATCAGGAGCAAGATGCCCCGCAGCCATTTTATCGTTCAACACGACACGTATGGTCGAAGTGCTGGCTTTCCTTTTACCCAAAGATAATGATGGTGTAGATCCAGCCTCGTCCTCTGCCGTAACGGGATTTGCAACAACATTTGCATAGGCTTCTTTCTGTTTCTGTTCGGCGACTTTCCCCCGTTCAATCACCTGATTAATGGCTGCTCCGGCTTCCTTACCGTCCAATGTGGCATGATAATCAGCGCCGAGCATACGTACAGGCAGGAAATATTCGGGTGCCAGAATCAGTACCGTCAACGCAGGGCCGAGCAGCATATGCCCCTCCGTCAGACGTAATCCCAGACCAACCGCCACGGAAGCAACGGACAGCATGGTGAAGAAGTCGAGTGCAAACGAAGACAGAAAGGCCATGCGCAGGGTGGACATCGTTGCCTTCCTATACCGCTGACTGACCCGCAAAATGGACCCTTCATGTGCTTTGCTTTGTCCCAATGTTTTTAGCGTTTCCAGACCCCGCAAGGTATCAACAAAATGGTTAGCAAGTGCTTTGTAGGATCTGAATTGTCCGTCTATCTTACGCTGAGCTGCGAGACCAATCAGAATCATGAACACGATCAGGATCGGGAGTGTCAGCATCAGAATAACCCCGGACATCAGATCCAGCTTAAACACATACAGCAAAATGACGATAGGTGTGAATCCTATGCCCAGCATACGAGGAATGAATAGTTCGAGATACGTCTTGTATTGAGCTGTTCCCTCACGTGCCAGTGTGACCAGATGGCCTGTGCCCTTTGTCTTGGCATAACGCGGCCCGAGCCTGAACCACTGCTCCACCATCTGTCTGCGCAGATCGGTCCCTGTTCTCTCCGCATATCGTGAAGTCACGAGTTGTAACCAGAAGGATAGGGCGTAGCGGGCGGCAAAAGCAGCCAGGAACAGCAGCAGTACAGGATACTGCTCCGTTACGGATGAACCTTCAAACAATGCCGTGATGGCATGTGCCAGCCATTTGGCTTGCATCATGATCGTCATCGCCTGTAGCAGCACCAGCGCTGAGGCCAGCGCAAGTACAGGCCGGATGCCCGGCAGCTTCAGCAGCCCCCGTCCCATATCAGTACTCCAGGTGGTGCTGCTCGTTCAGGCGTTTACGGAAGATATAATAACTCCAGATCTGATAACCAAGAACAAACGGCAGCAATGTGCAAGCTACAATTGTCATTACTTTCAATGAATAAGCGCCGGATGCGGCGTTGTATACAGTCAGGTCATATGCCGCCCCAAAGGAACTCACCATCACTCTTGGGAAAAGTCCGATAAAGACCGAGGCAAAGGCAATTGCAATAACTCCCCCAGTCATTCCAAAAGCCCAACCTTCACGCTTCTGACGAACAAAGTATGCCGCAAGTGCAAGCGAAACTGCGCCAAGTACAACCATGATCCAAAGAGCCCAGCCGCGTACGGCGAATACATCGGTCATGAAATACGTCATTAACGCGTAAACGGCGAGCAGTGCAGCCAGCGGCAGCATCAATTTTTGCGCTGTCTTCAAGGCACGCTCTCTGAGATCACCTACTGTTCGTAGTGATGCAAACAGCAATCCATGAACCAGACACAGCAGGGTTACACTCAAGCCACCAATCACGGTGTACGGATTAACAATATCGAGGAATCCTGCACGCAACTGCATCTCCCCATCAATGGGCAGACCTTTCATCAACGTGGCAAAGACCACGCCGAACAGGAACGGCAAGAGTGCACTGGAGACAACAATGATGATGTCCCACGTTTTGCGCCAGCGCTGCTGTTTCATTTTACTGCGGAATTCGAAAGCAACTCCGCGGCCAATCAAGGCGAGTAACACCACCACAAGTGGCAGGTAAAAACCACTGAACAACGTCGCATACCAGTGCGGGAAGGCAGCAAACATCGCTCCCCCTGCTGTAATCAGCCATACTTCATTACCATCCCAGAACGGACCGATCGAGTTGATCAGGGTCCGGCGTTCACGATCTGTTTTGGCAATAATGCCTGTAGACATCCCCACACCAAAATCAAAACCTTCCAAAAAGAAAAAACCAACAAACAATACGGCAATCAGCAAAAACCACAACTCACTTAGTGACAACGGAATAACCTCCATCCACGCCGAACGGATCGGCCGATTCATCGTGATCTTCCGGCTTCTCGACCGCAAACGGTCCTGCTTTGATCTCACGTACGAACAGGTATACCATCACGATTCCGAGAACCGTATACGCAGCGGTAAAAGCAATGGTCGAGAACAGGATCATTCCTGCGGATACGTTCGGTGAGACCCCGGCTTCGGTGGTCATATAACCAAATACCGTCCACGGCTGCCTGCCAACCTCGGTCATAATCCAACCTGATGTATTGGCGATAAACGGCAAGGATATGGCAAATACCATCAGACGCATAAACCACTTTCCAGCGACCTCCAGCTTCTTGCGCATAGCCAGAAACGTACCGTACAGAGCCAGCACAATCATCAAACCACCCGCTGCGATCATAATGCGGAAACTCCAGAACGTTGTCCGTACCGGCGGGATGTAATCCCCCGGTCCATATGTCTGCTGATACTCAGCATTCAGTTCCTTCATGCCTTTGACACTACCGGAGAACTTGCTGTAGGACAGGTAACTGAGTAATCCAGGGATTTTGATCTCACCCGTACTCTCCTGTTTATCCGGATCGATAAAAGCGACCACCGTCCATGGCGCCGGATCTTCTGTCGTTGTCCATGTGCCCTCACTGGCTGCCATCTTCATCGGCTGTGTCTCCACCAGATATTGCGCCTGGAAGTGACCCGAGAATGCGACGCCGAATGAAGAAACAAGAGCGATAATGATCGCAATATTAAACGATTTGCGGAAGATCTCCACATCTTGCTTTTTCATCAATTTGTAGGCACTAATCCCGGTTACGACGAAAGCCCCTGTCATCAATGCCCCAAAAATCGTATGTGGGAATTCGACGAGAAGCTGACCATTCGTGATGAGAGCAAAGAAATCATTCATCTCGGCTCGGCCGTTGTTAATCTCAAACCCGACCGGATGTTGCATAAATGAATTGGCTGCCAGAATCCACAGCGCGGACAGGAATGTGCCGACAAACACCAGCCAGATGCAGGCCAGATGCACTTTTTTGGACAAACGATCCCATCCGAATATCCACAAACCAATAAATGTAGACTCCATAAAAAACGCCAGTAGCGCTTCAATAGCCAGTGGCGCACCGAACACGTCCCCGACAAATCGGGAGTACTCGGACCAGTTCATACCGAACTGGAACTCTTGCAAAATACCTGTGACAACCCCGACGGCAAAGTTAATCAGGAACAGCTTGCCCCAGAACTTGGCCATCGTTTTGTAGATTTCCTTCCCCTTAACAACGTACAACGTCTCCATAATCGCAACCAACAGTACAAGACCGATGGATAGCGGGACAAAAAAGAAATGGAAAATCGTTGTAAGTGCATATTGGATACGCGATAACATAATCGGATCCATACCGTTACCCCTTCTTTCTGTTCACTTCGCAGTATGCGTATCTGGCATTGAAGCTGCACCTTCGCTGTCTGTCCGCCAAATACGTTGATGAACGTATTGTGCCAGATTACCTATTTTATACATGTGAGAATTATCACAATCTTCGTCTCTAGAGCAAAAAAAAGTGATCCTAGTCACACAAAAGATAAAATTCAGCCTATTATCACAGCTTGCCAACTGCATCTATTCATGGAAGATACTCATGTTTGGGACGGAATGCCCATATGTTAGTCTCAGGCATATCATGCGAAGTACCGTGAGGGCTTTACATATGAAGTGAAAGCATGAAGCACATGCAGAGCGAATGACGCTCCATATTACAGTCAAGGTGAGGTGAACTATTCATGGAAAAACCTGCACCACTACCAGGTGAAGACACCGAAGCCAGCCTGGATAAGGTCAGTACAGCACAGTCCCCTGTCCGATATGTTCTCTTCCCTCGCAAAGGTGGCTGGTCATCCTTTCCCTATCCCGATATTGCTGCACTGCTGTCGATCGAGGGAGAGGTCTTCTATGTCAGTAGCCTGACGCAAACAGAAGATGTACCTCCGGTCATCAGTGTCATCTCCCTCCCTGAAGCCGAGCAGCTATTGCTGGAACCTCGCACCGTAGCCGTAATCGCCCATCCCTACTGGCTAATGGCTACAGCTTCGCTGGAGCCTGAGCTATGTATTGCCCTGCTCCCTGAGCCTGCTGGAAACGAAGCAGAATCTCCGCTATGGGAGAGCAGTATTTCCAAACTGGTCGGCATCGCCGATCTGGTAGGCACATCCTCCGAAACACGTTATATGAAGCTGTTATTCCAAGGCGTACGTGTTATCTGGCTGGGCGGCGAAGACCCTGCACCTGCGGGTACGATGCAAAAGGATGATCTCGAAGTCCCTCTCCGGGACTACGAACTGTTCTTCCTGCATGCGCTGCGGCAGGTCTTGTCAGGCACTCCGGATAGCGTCACCCTGCTTCAATGCAGTGTACGTGCCGACTTCTACCGCCAGCTTCGTGCCAAAGCAGGTGCACATGAGACGATATCCTTTTTGCTGGCAGCCTATGAGTACTTGCTTGAAGATCGGCGGGCCGTCCATTCGTTGCAAGAGGCCTTCACCCATGCAGTCATGAATGGTCGCAGTGATTGTGTGATCTCCCATTATCGATTCCTGTCTGCCATTCATGCCCGGGCTGGAGAGTTGGAGGACGCCCTGCGAGTGTACGGAATTAGCGCATCCGATGAACAGGAACGGCATCATTATGAACAGTTATGTCGCTGGCTGGAGGCAGGAGAAGATCAACTTGTACGAGCGGAACTACTGCGTATGAACGATGATTACGGAAATGCCCTGCGTATCCTGGACGAACTTGGCGGAGAAACGGCGAGACATTGGAAATTCCGCATCTACCAGGAGACTGGACGTGTGGAAGAGGCACTGGCTCTGGTGCATGCAGTCGATATTCAGGATGATGCCAGTCGCCGGGATTATCAGCAATTATCCGGCAGTGCGCTGGCACTGCGAGGGGAACGACACGGGGCAGTCCGACATTTTCTCGAAACGGCACTGGAGGATGAAGATGCGCTCGCCCGGATTGTCGAACTGGAGTTGTTGGATCATGCTGTACAGCAATTGCTTGGGGAGGTGCCATGATGCTGGACCCAAAGAAGCGTAGACAACAGTTGAATGGGCCAATGGTTCACAGGGATATCCGAACCGAAATCACCTACACGCCAACCGAAACAGTCGATCGAACACATACAGACGCATTGGAAAATGGAGATCACACCCCGGATCATGCACAACCAACACAGGACATCCGAAGCCAAGTGCATCACTGGAATGATTCACAAGGTCAGGGAGAACAGGATGTTGCTGTATCACAAGAGGAAACAAGTGTATTCAAAGAGCCCTTCTCCATTCGTCGGGTTCGCAAAAGCAAAGGCAACAAGCTGACCGCCATGCTCCAGGTTCGCAACGAACGTGGCCGATACCTTGAAGAAGTATTGCATGATCTGAGTGAGTTCGTGGATGAGATCGTGATTGTAGACGATGCCAGTACAGACGGAACCCCGGACATATGCAAAGCCTATTCGAAGGTAGTCCGTCTGGAGGTATTGGAGAAACCGCTATTCGCCGAGGAATGGCGGCTTCGCAACACCTTATGGCAAGCGGCTACGGGAACATGTCCCGACTGGCTGCTCTCGGTTGATGCGGATGAGCTGTACAGCGCAGAGGCCAAGAAAGCCATACGCACTCTGATTAATCAGGAGTATGCGGACTGGTTTGCATTCCGTTTCTACGATATGTGGGGTGGCCGGACCCACTACCGGGAAGATGATCTCTGGTGTCTGCACAAGCGGCATACCGCTTCACTTGTACGTTATATGCCTGGATATCCTTATTTTTATCCACAACAGAATCATCACGTTCCTCGTCTTCCCTTGTCCTGCACTGTATTGCCTGGGGTCAGCACGGAACTGAAGGTTCAGCATCTCGGCTGGGCCGGCAGTCTGGAGGACCGGGTTCGTAAATATTTGCGTTACAAGCGCATTGATCCTAGCGGTGAGTGGGGCAATCTTGCACATTACGAGTCGATCCTTGATCCGGAACCTCGGCTGATTCCCTGGAAGGAGGGACCGTGAGATGGGCGTGGTGAGTATTCTGACGCATAGTTTCACCGACGGGTACAACCGGGAATTCGGTCGTGTATTTGGGGGTGGACTGGAACGCTATATTCTGGATCTGTGCAGTGTCATCCGAGGACTCGGGCATATTCCCGAGGTTCATCAGCTGTCCTATTTTGAAGCATTCCAGACTCGGACGGAGCAGATTGACGTATTTGGTTATTCGTACGACATGGATAATGTACCGGAAGCCTTTGATCGGATGGCAGCCGCAGCGCGCGGCCCAGTGATCTATGCTAGCTGTCTGTGGCAACCCATCACCTACAAACCAGGCAGTCTTGGCATCTGTCACGGCATTAACTGGGATCGTCCCGGACTGCCACTGGAGACAAAACAACAAGTAGCAGAACACATTCAGCTGGCTCTGGATGGACTCGTGCGCATTGTATCGGTGGATTCTCATTTCCAGACCTTTTGCCGAGCTGCATGCACTTATACCGATCCAAGACAGGTTGTCCTGATTCCCAATGCAGTGGATACGTCCTATTTCACACCTGCCCCACCAACGCGAACCTTCGAGCAAGAACAGGAAGACGAATGGCTTGTCGCATGGAAGAATGATCTGGCGAGTCATGAAGAAAATGTTGGAGCAGTTATATCAGGGGTGCAAGCTGTAGAAGGCAAGGCTGTAACAAGTGGTGCTGGAGCTAGCAGTGGTAAGGCTAACAGAGATGGAGGTGGGGATACAGATAGCGGTCAAGAACGAGAGGGGAAAGGAACGGTAGAACTCCATTTACAGTTATCGAAACTGGAAGAAGTCGAGGCAGATGGCGAATCGTATAGGTTTGCTCATAACCACCGAAATTCAAAGGATTGGGCTACAGATATTCTAGCAGAAGCAAATGCTGAGCATCAGGTTAATGGTCCGATTCAAGGGCAGGGAGAAAAGAAAACTGTGGAGGCCCGTGTGACCTCTCCCCGCCCAATTCGCATTATCTATCCACGCCGCATCAGCATGGAACGGGGTATTATTCCAATGATGCTGGCGGCAGATAAACTACTTGGAGCCTTTCCGGATCTGGAGATTGAATTTGCCGGGGAACTGGTCGAAGGCAGTACGGTCGGAAGAGCCTTTCGTTATTGGCATCGTACTCATCCACATGCGGAGCGAATTAATCAGCGCACGTATGATTTCCGGGATATTCGGGAGGCCTACCATCAGGCAGATATCGCCGTGATTCCAACCGTTTTCTCAGAGGGCACCTCCTATGCCTGTCTAGAAGCGATGAGCTGTGGACTTCCGGTAATTGCCTCCAATGTTGGCGGATTGAATGATCTGATTCAGGATGGGTTTAACGGGCTATTGGTACCTCCTGGTGAGCAGGAACTAACCGCTGCACTGGTTCGTCTTGTACAGGACCGGGCCGAGAGAGAACGACTGGGAATCTATGCGCGCGAGACTGCACTGTCCTATGATCTTGCCAGGTGGCGGAGCCGGTGGAGCACGGTGTTGGAATCTTTTTTGGCAGAGACAGGATTAAAGGAGGGAATTCGGGGATGATGGATACGCCCAAGGCAACGGAATTCATGGAATCAAGATACATTCGGCAAAGTGACCCTAAAACGGACACATTGGTCTTCCCGCTGCATCCGGCATGGTGGAGCCGTCCCTACGAATATGAATGGGCCCGGCGGTTTGCACGTCCGGAAGATGTGGTCCTTGATGCAGCCTGCGGCATCTCCCATCCGTTCAAATTCTGGCTTGCAGAGAACTGCCGCGAGGTTCATGCCTGTGACTGGGATGAACGTATTTTGTCTGAAGAGGCGATAAGACTGGATATTGTTTCTGATTTTGGCGAGCAAGCCGCCCAGGATCTGCCGGAATCAACTCTCGTCCGATTGCACCGTGCACAGGCTAATCTGGCCCAGCTTCCGTACGAGTCTGGTAAGTTTGATCGGGTGTTCTGTATCTCTGTACTGGAGCATCTGGATACGGGCACAATGTTGCGGGCGTTTCGGGAATTCGCCCGGGTACTGAAGCCAAACGGACAGTTGATCGCTACCTTCGATGTCCCCGAGATGCGCCCTGATCTGCTGGAGACAATCATGGCTGTCACCGGATTAACCATTGAAGATAAGCTGAACGTGAAAGAGCCAGACGATGCCATCTGGTCTGATATGTACGGCACGCCGATCCGCTGTTTTCGAGCGGTGATATGCAAAGGTTGAGACGAATTGGGTTACGTTGAGTACAGAGTAAGGAACGAAGGGATGAGGGATCGAGCTATTGGCAACGGAAGCATGCACGGTTCGTGAAATGCTCCGATGACCGGTAGCTCCGTTGCTTTTGCATTTTCAATGGGATGAGCTATTGCGGGAATATGTGGGGATTGAGGTTGGGGACTAGAGACTAGAAATAAGAGATTAGTGATTAAAGATTAAAGATTAAAGATTAAAGATTAAAGGAAATTATAGGTGTACCAGTAACATGTTGCACTGGTTGGTGTACTCTTTGGCAGAGGCTGCGCCGGGTGATGTCAGGCGCAGCAGGGTGTGCAGGCCCGGCGGGATTGTCGTCGCCGGGCGACCTGTGGCGGCAGATTGCCGCGCAGTGAGTTGGGCCGATTTGGCCCATTCACGTGCCTGGTTCTGCCGCCCGGCGAGCAGCGCGAGCGTGCCCGCGAGGAGCGTGTGAGCGATGCGCTCCGAGGCGGGCACTTCGTCCGCGTAGGGCTGCTGCGCGCCGTCAGGCGTGCAGCATAGCGCAAGCAGCCCTTCGCGGACGCTCGCGGGTGCGCGCAGCAGCCCGCAGCGTGCCGCAGGCGGAAGCGCTGCGAGCAACGCCAGCGCGCCGCGGGGCGGCAGGGCTTGCAGCAGGCGCAGCCATGCGGCCCAGGCGCCTACGCCGGCGAGCGCTTGCGCAGCCGCGAGCACGCCGCCCGGCGCAGGCGTGGCCGGGCCAGCGGGTGTTGCGCCGCGGGGCGAGCTGCACGCCAGGCCGCAGCTGCGCGCCGTGGCCCCGCGCTGCAGCAACGCCTCGGCGGCGTGGGCCGCGGCAGGCAGCGCTGCCTGCTGGCGAGCCGCCGCTCGGGCGTTGCGCCCGCCGGGCTGCTTGTGGCCCAGCGCCCACAGCGCGAGCGCCGCCTCTGGCCCGTGCTGCGCATGCGCCGCCCAGGGCTGCAAAGCCGCCCGAGCCGCGGCGTCCTCGCCCAGCTGGGCCAGCGCAAGCCCGGCGGCCAGCGGCTGTGCCCGCAGCGGGCCAGCCAGTGCCGCCGCATGGCGCAACAGCCACTCCGGCCGATGCGCAGCCAGCGCGGCCGAGATTAGCGCTTGCCATGCCGCAGGCGGCAAGCTTACCCGCGCGGCTGCGCTGGCGATGGCATGCGGCCGCCCTGTGGCTGCGGCGAGCAACAACAGCCGCTGCCATGCAGGCGAGCTGCCGGATTGTAGGCCCAGCGCCGCTATGTACGCGGCTTCTGCCTCTACCCAGCGGCCAGCCCGTTCATGCACCATGCCTTCCAGCGTCAGGCTGCGGTAGGTTCCAGCACCAGAGACTGATGTATACCTGCTGGCTGTGGAAGCAGCGGATCTAGCCTGTTTTAACCAGTTCAGGGCCATATCCTCTCTCCCTTGATCCAGTTGCAGTACAGCACCAAGCTCCAACAAATCCGGGAAATCCTCATACACGGGCGCCCATGCTTCTACCACAGCAAGCGCCCTGTCCGGGCTGCCAATCTCTCGCCAGGCGTAAGCCGTTTTGAGCACCAGATCCGAGTGATATCCACACTCAGGTGTAAGCTGTGCCAATAATGGCTGTAACAATCGGAGTGCTTCATCATACTTCTCTTGCTGAAACCATTCGGCAGTCAGAGCATATAACAACTCCGGTTGATCTCCCTCCTGATTCAAGGCGGAACGTATCAACTGCATGTTGCGTGCACCTTTATTTTTGGCAGTAATCGCCTGCTCCAGATATCCGTAATGAATGACTTCAAGTCCAGAATGCAACACACCTTGCGGAGCCAGTGCCATGATGGACGAAGCAATCTCTTCATGAATTCTGCCCTGAAAGGCAATTCGGGGATCATTTCGGAATAATCGACATACCGCATCCGTCACACGCTCTTCACCGGACACACCTAGCAGACTTGTGACCTGTATCCAATAACCCCAAACGTCGTCTCTGTTTGCCGCTAACAACTGCACAAGTTCTGCCTTCATCTGTGGGGTCTGTACCCAGACTTCATCCGCATCAAGCACCAGAATCCACGGTTTCGTAGCAGCCGCCAGCGACAGATTACGGGCTTCACTGAAATCTCCGTTCCATTCCGTACGAATTACAACGGCACCATGGAGACGCGCAATTTCAGTTGTATCATCTATCGAACCTGTGTCCACAACGATGATCTCATCCACAACATCCCTAACTGCATTCAAGCACCGCTGGAGTGACACCGCTTCATCCTTCACGATCATACACAAGCTAATCCCTATGCCCATATTCATCACCACCCCTCACCAAAGGAGTTCAGCCCCCATCCATTAGCCCGCTGAATTAAGTTGAACTCCCGCACATGCCTGATCCCTCTCAGCTCTCAAACCCGTCCGCTCCCGGCAACTCCAGCCGAATATGCTGAACGACAGGCCAACAACGGTGCCGCTGTCCATCTGCATGCTGAGCGAACACCTCCAGATGATGGTCCGCAGCACTGACCAATCCTTTCACCAGCCAGCTTGTTCCCGTCAGGGTATCCGAAGCCCCAGGGAACGACTCCATGTCACCGGCCTTCCCGTTTTCCTTTTTCCCTTCCATCTCTTTCTCCTTCTCTTCCACTCGACCGCTCTCTCCCGCCAATTGCTGTCGACACATCTGAATCAGACTATGCAGCTCTTTCCATCTCCCTGACTGTACACATCCTTCCATCATCAGTCCAAGGGCTTGCCAGCCGTCATATTCTGTTCCTGCGACCATTCCGTCTATGCTGGAGTCCATGTCCTTCTTCTTTGTCGCTCTCAGACCAACCGTTCTCCCTGTCTGCACAGCAGATTCCTCATTCGTTCCTTCACCCACCTGCGAACTACGCTTCAACCACAAGGTCAGTGGATCATCTCCGTTGACTTCCTTCCCCTCGACCCACTCCAATCGTTCGAGCCATCGGGCAGACGAGATCGCAAGCAGCCCTTTTTTCCGCCTCACAGGTTCCAGTTTCAGACGCGCCTTGTTCCATCTTCCCTGCTGAATTTGAAGCATCGCTTCAGCAACCGATAAGCGCTCCCTCATCTCTCCGGTGGGTTGTGAGGATACACCCGATAATAATTGCAGAGCCGCATCATAACAACGAGATTGCTCCAAAATGCCCAATACTTTGTGTGTTGCCTCTTCCGAAACGAGTGCAAAGCGCTCCCTCACCAGCTCTGGAATCTGATGTTCCTGCCCGGAGACTCGCATAATTCGGAATATCCGATAGAGCGGCGGTAACAGACTCGATTTGGCACGCACTGCTTCCACATAAGCATCTACCGCACCCTCCAGATCTGCCCTTCCTTCCAGCAATCGCCCTAGTGTATACCACGTCTGATAGGTGCCGATGCCTTCTTCCGTATGGTATATGGGAGGAGGTGGACCCATGCGAATAGCTTCACGGAGCGAATACTCTGCCCGATCTGCATCACCCAATGCCTCTGCACATATCCCGCGATAGTGCATCAGATCCGTGTACTCTGGAAAGAGTTCAAGCGCAGCATCAATGCGATCTAATGCCTCCTGCCAGCGATTCAGATGCTGGAGACAACGAACTTCATATTTGAACAGCAAATGCGCGTAACTGGTCATCGCAGGATCAATCCCCATCCGAGCCACACCAAACGTCTCCAACGCCCGCTCCGCTTCCCCCACACGCAGATACTCGACACCCAGATTATAGTGATGGAACGGCTGATCCGGTTCTTCCTCCACTGCCTGTTGCAGCAGGCGGACATTGCGGTTCACCTTATCTTTGCGCTCCACAATCGCCGTCTGATACCCATAATGATGGATGACCATGTCCGTCACATGAAAAGCAGCCTCTGGATTCCTACGGCAAATCGCCGCCGCAATCTGCTCATGAATTCGACCTTCGAACCGATGCTCCGAGGCATTACGGAAGAGACGCAAAACTGGATTCACGGTAACTCCCTGCTGACCCGTACCTGTATAGTTATGAATGTTTAAAAACAATCCGTCACATCCGCTGACCGCCGTCCAGCTCCTGATCTGCTCACGCGCAGCCCTATCGAGCGCCTCGTCCGCATCAAGAAAGAGAATCCAGTCGCCGGAAGCCCGCTCCAGGCCAGCATTCCGTGCTGCGGCAAAATCTTCGCACCACTCAAATGCCACAACCACCGCTCCATATTGCTTCGCAATCTCCGCGCTGCGGTCCGACGAACCGGTGTCCACTACAATCATTTCGTCCACCGCTCCCTGGACACTGGCAAGACAATGAGGCAGCAACTCTTCTTCATCCTTCACGATCATGCATAGGGAAATTCGTTCCGCTCGCAAGCTGATTCCTCCTTTCCTTTGCATGGAAAAGCGTACGCCATGGGATGCCTTCGGTCGTTCGCAGCCTTTGTTCCAGTGTAGTAAATTGTGCAGAGAGTACACCTGAAGACGAAGAACGAACCATCTCCTGCTGGATGGCCTCCATTGCCAGCCGCATGTAACATACAGCTGCTCCAGCTCGGGCCTGCCGCATATCAGGCTCCCGCTCCAGAGCTTGCTCGAACAGAGACAGCGCTTGATCATTGTGGCCTTTGGCATACAGCGTTTCACCCAGCCAGAATAACCCTTCTGCATCCAGCTCACTCTCGGTCATGCACTGAATCAGGATGTTCGCGGCTACCATGGTATACCCCTGACGATACAGCAGACTTGCAAACTCCCGTCGTAAAGTTACAGCCGTTCCCCAATGATCACACATCATCATTGCCCGCAACTCATGCAGTTGCTCAGCAAGTATAAGCTGTCCTGTCTTTACGGCTTGCTGCACAACCTTTTCTGCTACCATCTCTGCCTGCGGACCCCATTGCATAAGCTTTTGTTCTTGTGAAGCAGGTTTCATGCTTCGCGGCTCTTTGGTTAACTGATTCAGCAGTCGATCCATGACCTTCCAAACGTTCTTTTCTTGTGGAAGCGTAGTTGCGAGGAACGCCTCGGATAATCGTAATCCGTTGGTCCAACAAGCCAGTGCCCAATCCATTCTGTGCTCAGCCGGCAGATTGACTTCATCTACACACCCTGCGCTCCAGTGTTCTTCTGCCAGTTGCAGCGCTTCGGAAACCCTATTCGCACACAACATCCAATGTATTCGATCCGCTACATGGATACGAGCGGTACGCACATCAGTATCCAGCATTTTCAATGCCTGTTCATATGCCCCACAGCCTGCTAGAACATAAATCACCTTCACCAGATGGTCCTCATTTGTCACTGCATATGAATGGAGCATTTCACCACGAATCGAATTACCGTGACCCAATTCCTCGAATCCCCGGCATCTGGCAAGCAATGTTTCTGCTATGTTCGCATCCGTTTCACCGGATTGTTGCAGCACATCTGCCAACCCTGCCCATGCCGGGGCATATGTGAACATGCTGTCCAGAGCCAGCCCGTACAGATGTGCAGATTCATTCAGGAATCCTCGTTTCTGTGCAAGTCTTGCCATGGCGGTATAAGCTCTGTAACTGTCAGAACCTGCTTCCGTTACATATAACGCGTCTAAAGCGCTACCGCCATCACTGTGTCCAACACGGTCTATTCCCTCCCGGCAGTTCGTTACTCGGGCATACGATTGATATGCACGCTCCTCCAAACCTTGCTGCTCCAACGTCTCCCCATACAACAGATGCAGATCAGCATAGGATGGATAACGCTGTCTTTCCACAGCCAGAATTGCATGCGCCTCGTCGTAATGTTCCGATCCTACAAGGGTCTTTGCATAATCTCTAACCAGTGTAGAACGATATGGCGCGAGCGACTCTGTCAGGCGCAATGATTCACGGAACGCTTCAATTGCCTTTTCGACCTGACCAAGCTGGCAATACGTTACTCCCAGATTGTACAGGTGAAAAGGCTGTGCAGGCTCATCTGCGAGTTCCCGCTCAATCAGTTTTAAGTTACGTCTTGGTTTACGTGTCTTCGCAATCGTAGAAGCCAGATATCCATCATGAATGAGACATAGCGGGGCAAGCGGTTCAGCCATATCAATATCAGCAACCTCATCCTGGGCAGACCTGCATGGGCCACGACGAACCAACTGCTCATGGACGCGTCCGGTATATTGATATCCCTTATGAGCACGGAATAGTCTTACTGGTTGGGAGATTACCCTCTCTTCCACCCCTTCACCGTATTGATTCTCTATGGTAATCCGTAATCTTGAGATGCTTTTATGGACTTTAGGCAAATAATTCAGCAGTTCTTCCAATCCATGCGTAACGTACTCATCGGCATCCAAACACAGGACCCATTCCGTACTCGCCAGAGGCAGACTGATATTTCGTGCATGGGCAAAGTCATCTTGCCAGCGGGCGTGCAACACCGTTGCCCCGTACATTCTGGCGATCTCCGGTGTACGATCCGTTGAGCCCGTATCGGTGATAAAACATTCCATGCCGATATGCTTCAAGCTGTCGAGACAGCGGGGCAGGTGATGTTCTTCATTTTGCACAATCATATGGATTCCAAGTAACCGGTTCTTCAAAGGCAACCACCTCCAATGCAAAAAAGTACATGAAGTCCACCAAAGGAACTCCATGTACCTATATGACAATTAAATGGGTTATGTGCCTTGTCCATTGAAGAACACATCAATCGTGCTTGGTGCGCCGATTAGGCTCGAACGGTAGGAAAGACGTGTATATTTGAGAAAACGCTGTGGTACGAGTACATCCACTGATCCGGACAAAATGCCAGTCACCGTGGTCACATCCGTGTACCAGTTCGTTCCGTTGGCACTGATCTCAACAAGAGCATCTACCCGGTTTATACCCGGCCCCCGGTTATATACAAAGAAAGAATACGTACCAAATACACTGGTTGTAACCGCTGGCAGCGCTGTGAAGGTGTTTGCGGTAGGGGTGCTTATGAGTTGGGACTCCTGAAAACTCTTCTGTGAAATGGAAGTCACACTGCTGAGTGTCCCTGCTGTAATCGTAGCTCCAAGCACACTCGTAATCGTACCATTCAGCAGGTTCGTCAATGTTCCTGCAGTTACGGTTGCACCAAGTACGCTGGTAATCGTTCCGTTCAACAAGTTGGTCAGCGTTCCTGCAGTGATTGTTGCTCCAAGCACACTTGTAATCGTACCATTCAGCAAGTTGGTCAACGTACCCGCTGTTACCGTTGCGCCGAGCACACTCGTAATGGTCCCGTTCAATAAGTTCGTGAGTGTTCCTGCGGTAATTGTGGCTCCGAGTATACCTGTGATCGTACCCGCTGTGATGGTCGCCCCAAGTACACTGGTAATTGTTCCGGCCGTGATTGTTGCTCCCAACACATTTGTGATCGTACCATTCAACAGGTTCGTCAGTGTTCCTGCGGTCACCGTGGCTCCGAGCACACTGGTGATGGTTCCGGCTGTGATCGTCGCTCCCAATACACTTGTGATCGTACCATTCAGCAAGTTCGTCAGTGTTCCTGCGGTCACCGTGGCTCCGAGCACACTGGTGATGGTTCCCGCCGTGATCGTCGCCCCAAGTACACTTGTGATCGTACCATTCAGTAAGTTCGTCAGTGTCCCTGCGGTCACCGTGGCTCCGAGCACACTGGTGATGGTACCATTCAGCAAGTTCGTGAGTGTACCAGCCGTCACGGTCGCCCCCAGCACACTGGTGATGGTTCCCGCCGTAATCGTCGCTCCCAATACACTTGTGATTGTACCGTTCAGCAAGTTCGTTAAGGTACCCGCAGTAACTGTGGCTCCAAGCACACTGTTAATCGTACCTGCTGTGATGGTCGCTCCAAGTACACTCGTGATGGTTCCGTTCAGAATGTTGGTAATGGTTCCGGCGTTAATTGTGACAGTGGTCAGACCTGAGATGTTACTGATCGTTCCGTCCAAAATAATGCCAACCACGTTCCCGCTCGGATCAGTTCTGACGGGCTGTGCTGTGCCTGTACTATCTTGACCGAAAATCAACGTTCTCAGATTATCCGGATTCGTATTAAACGTCGTAAAGTTAGGCATATGCCTCGTCCTCCTCCCTGGTCAAATCTTCGTGATTATACTCCCTTACGGCATACGCTGCGCCTGAAAGTACACATCGAGCCGGGTCGGTTGATCCGGTTCAACGGATTGAATTGCAAGCCGGGTATAATGCAAAAATTGCAATGGTACCAGCGCTTTGGTCTGTCCTCCCGCGATCACCTCCTGGCTGTCCACAGCATAGTCCAAGGCATTGGGGCTGATCTGGATCTGTACAAGAGCCGGATGTTTCCCCCGATTGACAACGCCATAGGTGTACATGCTGAGTGATGAGGTGTCTTGTGCAGGGAGTGAATCCATGCTGCTACTGGTTTCGGCCCCGACATACGTATGCTCTGTAAAACAATGAATAGCACCAGGGAGTTTCGTGCGTGAGGAAGCACCCTGCTTGAACCGGGGACGAGTAATCCGGGAACAAGGGGGTTTCAGCAATTTAGCGCGGCAGGAATGACGGGAGCGACGGCGACTGACATATTTAGTTGGTTGCTTCGTTCTCTTCTTGCTTCGCTTCGCTGTTCGACTCATCTCGATTTCCCCTTAAAAAATGTGCTTACGCATCGTATGCCCGGATTGTATATACGGGCACGGCATCTGCCGTTATTTTGGAATTTGCAATCCGTTCCCAAACGCTTTCTCTTGTTTTTACATACAATGCAAGTAATGAGGACATGCGAAACAAAAAGCATCATGAAGCCATTTCAATCCGTTCAGAGGAGAGGGGTACAAGATGACAAACTCTAATATATTCAACCAGTCTAATGGGCCCCTGTTCACGCAACTGACCAACACCTATGCAGCCCCGGGAATTGAGGCATCGGTAGATACCGGAGCAGCGGCAGCAGGCAGTTTTTTTGCCCTGACAACAAATAATATAGCGATTCCTGCCAGCCAAAACCTTCTTCTTCAGATCCTGAATGCAACTGGAAGTGGCAGAACAGTACGTATCGCCAGCCTTTCGGGAGGTACAACTGCTGCAGCTACTCTGGTCGTTTATTCCGGCGGAACTGTGACCGTAGGAACTACACCTGTACCCGTCAATACGTTGCTTGGCAACACCAACACCAGCATCGTGACCACCAGGCAAAATACCGGCACGCTTGGGGGTACGTTTACAAGCTTGCTCAGCATACCTCTTACTGCGGGAATGTATGCTTTGGACTTAAACGGTTCTATTGTTGTTCCGCCGGGACAATCACTATCCATTAGTTTAGGAACTGGCAGTCAGACAGCAGCTATTAACCTCTTCTGGTGGGAATTCTGAGCATGATTCTGATAAAAGGAGGTGCACACTGTGCCAAACAATAATGTATTTAATCCATTAAATCTGCCCGTCTATACATCCAACACCAACACCTATATTTTTCCCGGCATTGTTGCTCCTCCGGAGAATAATGCAGGCAGTACAGGCAATCTGTACAATGCAGGTTCCACCAACTCCACAACACTGGGGTTGCTGGGAGGAACGGTAATCGCCACCGTACAACTGGCCAATCCAGCAGGGAGTGGGAAAACCCTATATGTATCACGGCTCTCCGGCGGAATCACGGTTGCACTGAATCTGTTGTCATCCTTCAGCGGTTCCATGAGCCTTACAGCGAATGGAACGCTGTCCTCCCCCAGTACACTAACATCGGTAAACAGCAATCTTTCCAGCAGCAATACCAGCGTAGCCATCGTACGATTCTCTACTGCTGCGCCTTCAGGAGCCACCACATTGATGGCTATGCCCCTTCAAGCAGGGCCGTTTCTGTCCGATGAATTTGGCCGTTATGTGGTTCCTCCGGGTCAAGCCATGAACCTCTCTGTCAGCGGATCACTTTCGGTTGGTGGACTGATGGCCTCTACTGCTTATTTCGCTTGGTGGGAAGTATGATTCGTTCAATATATAATATTCTAGGATAGCAACCGGCCGCCCTTCGGTGACTACCTGAACCCCCTTTGATCGAACAGACGACGACTTGACTTCCGAGAGGGTGAGGGCGAAGCAGAGAGCTCGGCCTGACGGTGGTTAATCGCTATCCCTCTGTTAACATTCGGAAGGCAAAAGGGAAAATACGAGTACAACAAAAAGAACAGGCATATGCTGGCCCGCCATGTATATGATCTCTTCAGTGTCTGCCTGTCTTATTTCCCTAAAAGCATATGGGTGTAGTTCGAAGATCGAACCATCAAAGAAAAGCACTGTATCATAATCCGTTACCTCTACCGATTGTTCAGCACAGAGCATCTTGAATTGCTCCCACTCCGGTGTTAATAAGTTATCTAGTCTTATACCTTCTAAGTAGATTACGAGAATGTAATGGCCACCTAATGTGGCGACGGCACGTAAAACTTCATGCTTACAGTGTGTTATATTCTCACGGACATAAAAATCGATTATAGTTTCACTTAAGATACGATCAACCGGATGCATGACTTTTTCACGACTTCATCCTCAATAGGAGCTGCCATTTTCATGAGGTTTGAAATCCGACTTTTAGCCCTATTTTTAGCTACTGTTACTCTTCTCATTATTTACCTTCACTATCAAGATATTTGCATTATTGCAAAATCGATGCGAGCTGACAAATTTTAAAGAATAGACTTTAGTCTGCTTTTGATTTTGGCTCCGTGAGGGATGTTAACGTGGGTCAGGAACGTAAAGCGGAGTACCCCGCAGCGGTGCCTGCTGGCTCTGCCGCCTTAGAGCCAGTAAGCATTAGCCCTCAGAAAAAAAAGTAAGATCTTCTCTGAAGAAGATATTTATCTAGGTATCAATCCTATTTTTCGTTTGAGAGTAAGCCTAATCATTAAGATCAAAAAGAGCACCCGTATGGATGCTCTTTAAGAATGAGTAAAACGATAATTTATTATTCAATGCATTTCTTTCTTTTTGTCCATTTCAGCCCATACTAGATAAATAATTCCTAGACAGAGTGCAATTATTTCTGGGATAAAAGAAAAGGATTTTGTAACTGACAGAGCATAGTCAAACATACCCTCACCTAAAACATTATCTTTGCGGCCCATAATTGCCGCAACAATATAATGTGTACTATTTCTCGAAATAAACAATATGGCAGAGATGACAAGGAGGGTAATACCAGCTGCCCGTTTATTCATATAATCATTCCTCCTTGGTATCAATTGATTTGTTTTAATTCGGAACCGTATCAGTTTCCATTATTACATAGAGCCCATCAGGTAACCCTGCATTTCCTTTTTTCGCGATATAAACGTCTAGAAAATATGTCTCATCAGTTATTTTCACATTGGTCTTACCATCGAAGTTCCATAGTTCTTCATACATTGTACCAAAAGAATTACTCATGTTGGGAGTATATTGCATCCATGAGTATTTTTTTGGAGGTATTGGTTGAGCAATTGAATCAGTGTTAGAGTATGAGTTACTCCACGATGCCCCTACTGATACCCCTGCAGTAAATGCTTTTTTAGTATGAGAAGCGGATAAACTAACGTTACTCGTATAGGATTGTGAAGCCGCAAAGGTGATAGTTCTAGTTGCAGTTTGTGTCCCAGAATTATAAACCGGAACGGAAATTCTGCGAGCTAAATTTTGCCGATACACTGTAGGTACGAATCCAGCCTGAACGTATCTACTTCGATCAATCAAAGCAAATGGTGTAATCAAATCATCATCATTAGTACGACTCTTTAAATCCCCAATATTAATTCTATTAGTCATAATACTTTTCTGTGCCTCTAAAAGTTGTTGTTTTTCCTCATTTTCCTTTATTAAAAGATCATACTGCTCAGTATTAAGCTCTTTTTTCACCCCATCTTCAACGACAAATGCTCTTGCTACATTAGATTCGGCCGAAACTGTATTTTCAGTTTCAGCAAAAGCAGCTGAGCTGGTACCTCCTACCATTGCCACTACTAGAGACAGAATTACCGGAAACTTCAACTTCACCTTCATTTTCACGTTCCTTTCTCTTAGGTTTATTTACGCACAACCAAATACAGTAATTGTATTAAATGTATCTATTTATAATAAGAACACCTTATGTCAGTGTAAAGTTTGGAATTTTTTTAAAAAAAATAATAATTTATTATCCATATAAGAAAATAACATCCATATCTATATGTTTTCGCACCAGATCCAAGGTATAATCACTAAAAAATACCGATGAGGAGCAACGTTTCTTTGAATATTCAAGATCAATCAGAACAAGACGTACTCTTCATCGAAGAATAGTTTTGAGAATTGATCTCTCTTTTTCTTCCTTAGAATCTACAATCGTTTGATAAGAAAACAGTTGGGCGTCAATGCTCCAAGGTTTAGTAACCCATTTCACGGATTCTCTCCTCTGATTGAGTTCAAGATAAGGAACTATATCAAGATCAAGTAATGCATCATAAATTCCTATAATAATGATATGCTTGTCGTATCTTATTTACATGTAAGTTCGCTTCTCTCGGCTTTGGTAAAACCATGGTTATCTCCTCACTCTTTTATGGTAGGAACAGTTAGCTATTAAGAGAGACCCCAAGTTTCAATATGGCTATCTGTCTGACTGTAGATACAATGATGTTAGGAATCGGGTCAAAACAGTCAGACCGATTCCTGCGGAATGGTCTCTTTTGCTTCCGATAGGAGAGGCTGTTTCCCCTCCCATAAGACGCGCTGTAACAGTATGCCAGCAAGACCAATCACCAGCGTAGCAAGACCGATATATTGAAAAGTGGGGCTCGGCCCTGCAACTCGAATGAGCGCTCCGCCTGCAAGTGGAGCTACGACAAGTACAACACTGGATAGTGAATTTTGAATGCCGAAGACACGCCCTACATAGGCAGGAGGGGTCTCCTTTTGCAACAAATAATTCAGTGTGACCATAAATAGTCCATTACCCAGCCCGATGCAAAGGCCCCAGATAATGACCCAAATTTCAGGTGTTTGTGGGCCGATCCACCCCAATGCAGCGATTCCGGCACCCACGAACAGATATCCTCCACCCAGTCCCCACCCATCCGCAATTCTCGGCAAGCGATTTAACAACAAAATGATGACAACTGCCCCTGCGCCTGCAGATGAACCCAACCAGCCGAGCAGTGATTCATTACCTGGCTTGATCTCCCGAAACAGGGTCGTAAACTGATAATCAATCATCAGAATGGCCATGAGTCCAAAACAGCCGAACAGAATCGTACTCAGCACGGTGCGACTGCTCTGTATAAAACGCCAGCCTTGCTTCCACTGGGAGAACAAAGACTCCGATCTTTCCTTTCCACTAGCAGCACTTCCGTCTGATTCAACGGACTCCGACTTCTCCACCAAACGCCGCAAGGGCCATAATACCGCACCTGACAACAGGCGGGTACAGGCATTAATGACAATACAGATTTGTGGTGAGAAAAAGGCCAAAATGACTGCACCCAGAAGTGGTCCCGCCACTTTCGAACACTGGCTTACAAAACCGTTTAGGGACGATGCCTGAAACAGATGCTCCTCTGCCACCACCTGGCGGGTTAACGCCTGCTGAGCTGGAACGTGAAAAACCCCCATCATGGCCCGTAAGGCAAGAAGCGGAAGCAACCATGCCGGGCTTGGTGCGAATAAAATAGCAACGGTTAATCCCACCGTGATCACATCACACAGGATCATGATTTTCACTTTGTGCAGTCGATCAGCAAGGGCACCTGCAAAGGAGCCCAGCAGTATGCCCGGGACAGCCATACATACAGGAATAAGGGCAATGATCAGCGGATCGGCGCCCCAACGGTAGGCCACCATCACCTGGATGGCAAGTGCATCGAACCAGTCTCCAAACGTAGCCAGCGAGTATGCGATAAACATGCGGACAAACCGGAGGTTGGTCCATAAGCTTTTGGAAGATTTCGCAGATGAGGCGGGTGATTCGGTGGATTCATTGGATGTGGGTCCATTTGAAATGACGGTCATACGTGTACTTCCTCCCTTGATTACAGCCATTAGCGGTCTGTATGTTCCTTGGCTGTAATCATAAAGGAGTTATATCAGAGGAAGATCAGAGGATGGGGAGATAGGGGATAAAAAGTTACGTATTTCATCTACAATTTGTTGTCCATATGCGGGTACACCGTAACTTTTGCCGATCTCTGCATACACTTGACGATACTTACTGCGAATTCTGCCTTCAATTCGATGTTGACCCATGAACTGGAGAATCTGAAATGCAGCATTCAGATATAGCGGTGCGTTCAGCGACATCTTTAATACGTCCAGGCCATCATCCATTCTAAGTTCCGCTTCACGAACTCGTCCTTGCCGAAGTAACCATAACCCCTCCATCACCTGAAAACGTCCGATCTCTCGCAGATACGGGGCATCCTTCAATCCCGCTCGCAGGACTGCCATCTGGGCCTCAATAGCTTCACCGCTGCCACCCCACAGTTCCACATACAACGCTGCAAGTGCTACAGGCAGTCTGAAATTCTTGAGCTCGTCAGTCTCTATTACACGATATGTTTCTTCCAGCTGCTCTTTGGCACGTTGATATTGGCCCGCCTCTACATAGACTTCAACGATGTTTAGAATGCGGAGTTCCCGAAGCTGATCGGCAGACAATGCCGATGAATTCAGCGCCTGTTCATACAAAGGTAAGCTTTCTGATGGTTCAATTAGCGAATGAACAAAGATCAATAACCAGTATAAGCGCTCTTCAAAAGCAATTTCTTTCGTTGTAATCAGCCACTCCAGATCTCCCTGTATAAAACGGATATACAACTGATAATAAGGGGCAATCTGAATGCCAAGTGCTTCCTGCTGTTGAACCAGGGTCTGTATGGCATTTCCCTGCCCAAACAAGTGATATTTACGAAGTAATCCGTGAATGACTTCCTGCATTTCTGGGTCCTGAGCAGAAGGGCTAGCGGGTAGAGCGGACTTGTTATCATGCACAGCAAGCCGGTATCCGTAGCCCCGTACTGTATCCAGACGGATCTCATCCCAGCGTTTCAGCTTCTTGCGCAGGCGATAGATATGATCGTCCACGGTGCGTTCAACCGGATATTCAAGCGGCCATACCCGATCCAGCAGTTGGCTGCGGGTGAAGGCTTTTTCCTTGTTTTCATACAAAAAATGCAGCAGTGCAAATTCCTTGGCGAGCAGGCGAATGGACTCTGTACGCCGCGTGACAGTATATGTTCCTTCATCCAATTGCAAAGACATGCCTGGTTCCTCCTACTATGTATAATTCGCTAATCCGAACAGTATAGATTCATTCCATTTTTTCAACGTGTTCAACATACCATAAAAACCCTTTGCGAGAACGCAAAAGGTTTTTATCGTCTATCTTATAGCTGGCTTAGATTGTAGATCACGCTACGTATATCTGTTCTTCCAACAAGTATTCACTTGTCTTAACCCAGCACGACACGATCATCTGCCATCTTTTTGCCGCTAATCCGTTCGAATTCACCAAGCAACTCAGGCACGGTTAACGTACGTTTGCGCTCTTCGCTGACATCCAGAATAATTCGTCCTTTGTCCATCATGATTAGACGGTTACCCAGACGAATGGCCTGTTCCATATTGTGCGTCACCATCAGGGTGGTCAGTCTCATCTCACGCACAAGTGTCTCCGTCAGTTCCGTGATCAATTCGGCACGTGAAGGGTCAAGGGCTGCCGTGTGTTCATCCAGTAGCAAAATCTGCGGCTGGGTAAACGTAGCCATCAACAGACTGAGTGCCTGCCGCTCACCGCCAGACAAAAGCCCCACTTTTGCATTGGGACGCTTCTCCAGTCCGATTCCCAGCTTCTCCAGTTGCGTGTTGAAAACCTCACGTCTGGCACGGGTAACTCCGAAGCCCAGTCCGCGTCCTTTACCACGTTTGTATGCCATCGCCATATTTTCTTCAATGGACATATGTGGTGCTGTTCCTGCCATCGGGTCCTGAAACACCCGGCCAATCCAGCTGCTGCGTTTATGCTCCGGCAGATTTTTAATGGAGCGGTCATTGATCAGTACATCACCCATATCCGGCTTCATCACACCCGAGATGATGTTCATCAGCGTGGATTTACCCGCTCCGTTACTGCCAATCACCGTCACAAAATCTCCCGGATTCATCGTCAGATTCACGCCAACCAGCGCGGTCTTCTCATCCGTTGTACCTGGGTTGAACAGCTTGGTTACTTGCGTAATCTCCAGCATGATCACATACCTCCCTTCGCCTGATGACCCCCGGATCGCATCAACTCTTCTGTTCGTTTGCGAGCCAGACTTCGCTGCTTCATGGAGCGCTGCATCGTTGGGAATACAAGGGCAATAATGACGATCACCGCGGTGATCAACTTCAGATCAGATGTATCAAACCATTCGACCTGTAGGGCAAGTGCAACCACAATCCGGTAAATAATCGAACCAACGATCGCTGCAAGTGTCGCCCAGAATACCGTTCTTGCTCCAAGAATGGCCTCACCGATAATGACGGAAGCCAGTCCGATAACGATCATACCGATGCCCATCGTGATGTCTGCAAAACCTGATTGCTGTGCAATGAACGCACCAGACAGTGCAACCAATCCATTGGATAAGCTGACACCTACAATGGTAGTCACATCCGTATTTGCCCCAAAGCTGCGAATCATGCGTTTGTTATCACCTGTCGCGCGGAGTGCCAGTCCAACATCTGTTTTCATGAACAGATCGAGCATGATTTTAAACACCAGCACGACGATGATAATTAGTACCATGACATGCTCACCTGAGAATGGATTATCCATACCCATAATGGATTTATTCGGTGCGCCAAGAATACGCATATTAATGGAGTAAAGCGCGATCATCATCAAAATCCCGGATAACAATCCGTTGATTTTGCCTTTGGTATGAAGCAGACCTGTACAAGCCCCGGCCACCATGCCGCCAGCCATTGCCGCCAAACAGGCGAGCCAAGGAGAGAAGTCATTGGAGATCATAACCGCCGCGATTGCGCCTCCTGTTGTAAAACTTCCGTCTACGGTAAGGTCAGGAAAATCGAGTATGCGGAACGTAATGTATACACCCAGTGCCATCAGTGCATATAAAAGCCCCAGCTCGATTGCTCCTTCAATTGAATTCCAGCTTATACTCACGCTACTTCCTCCCTGTCTATCGAAAAGAATGAGGCGAACCCGTTGCATGTTCGCCTCGCATCCATACTGCCGGATTACACTTCGGTCAGATTATTGAATGAATCTTATTGAATAATGTTGTTTTCCTGGTCTTTTACTTCGGCTTTCATCTCATCTGTAACCATGATACCTTGGGCTTCAGCCGCTTTCAGGTTCAGGATCAGATCCAGCTTGTCCGGAACGGTGACTTTCATATCACCAGGATTCGTACCATTTTTCAGAATATCCGCGGCCATCTCACCCACCTGATATCCATGGTCATAATATTTGAAGCCAACCGTTGCGAAAGCTCCTTTTTCAACGGTATCCCGATCACTGGAGAAGAACGGAATTTTATTACTGTTCGCCGTTTGGATGATCGTATCAACCGCACTCACGACAGAATTATCAAGTGTGATGTAAAAGGCATCTACTTTGCCAACAAGAGAATCCGTTGCCTGTTTTACTTCAGATGTATTCGTAACGGGTGCTTTCACCAGCTTGATATTATGTGTTGCGAGTGCTTTTTCTGCGTTATCTGCCATAACCACCGCATTTGGTTCACCTTCGTTAATGACCAAGCCCACCGTTTTCACATCCGGCAGATTTTTAGCGATAAAGTCAGCCAATTGTACGATGGCCTCTGGATTCGTGTCGGATGCACCTGTAACATTGCCGCCCGGCTTGTCCATATCGGTCACCAGTTTGGCACCCAGTGGGTCTGTCACTGCTGCAAACAACAATGGCTTGTCCTTCACTTGTTGAGCCAGAGCCAACGCAGATGGTGTTGCGATGCCGAGTACGAGATCATTTTTGGAATCACCCGAGATTTTCTGTGCAATGGACAGGTTGTTCGTTGAATCACCTTGCGCATTATTGTAATCGATTTTAAGGTTCTTGTTCTCTTCAATACCCGCATCCTTCAGGGCTGCGATGAAACCTTCGCGTGTAGCATCCAGGGATGGATGTTCAACAATCTGGGAGATGGCAATCTGGTATGATTTTTCCTCGCTGCCTCCACCTGTTGTACTGCCCGATCCTTCGGATTCCGAGCTTGTACCGCTGTTATTTCCGCAACCTGCCGCAACGATCATTGAAGCAACCATCATCAGTGACATCCAAAATTTCTTTTTCATGTGTGAGAACCCCTCTCCATCTTATAAAATGTGGTTAACCTTATCGATCTGAATTCCATTGACACGATAGGGCGGGACAAAACGAACGCTTCAACGCATTGTTGCTTTGATCGACAAAAGCAGACAAATATAGACTTTTCTCATGCGACTGAAGTCCATGACCCGTGTTGGTGTTTTATTGTTCCCCTAATATTAAGGGGCGTCCCGATATCCGTCAATGGTTGAACCGCTTCCAATTTAGTTTCATCGTATGGTTGTGATAGAAAACATTACATTAAACAAAAAACCACCCACATTGTTCTGTAGATGGTCGCCATGGATACAACAACATAAAGTCTTACTCATGAAAATGGAATATGAAGTCTTCTTCTAATCTCGTCCACGAGCATTGTTTTCTCCGCTTCCGATATGGCATCCGCGATCAATTTGCGTACCGCAACAAGCTTAATCCAAGGTTCGATATCTGCATAACCAATACCGGACAACTTCTCATACTCCTCCATAAAGATGCGAATGCTGGAATAAAGGTATCATGCTCTCGAAGGAGTATGTTACCCGGGTTGGGATTACCGTGACATAGTTGCTGCTTCATGGGTAATTGATAACTGGGCAATCACGGCAGCTATCTCCGCTCCAGACAAGTATTGTGCTTCATCATGAGATTTTTCATATTTAAAATTTTCAAAAAAAGAGGCATCCCTCCCAGTGTACTTTGGGTATGGTCACCTTATATCGATCAATGGATAGCTCCAGAGTGCTTTATTCCTTTTCTTTTTGCAGTTCTTCTAATTCAGATGGTGTTAGCCCGGTAGCTTTAATAATAGTAGCCTGATCAAGACCTAAAGTGAGCATATTCATTGCGATTTTCCGCTTGCTCTCAGCTTCACCTTTCTTGAGACCCTCTTCTCGTGCGCCCTCAATCATGGAAGCTTCGTCCCATAGAAATTTCTGACGGTCAATATATCGTTGACGTGCTTGCTCATCCTGGCTCAGAAACTCTAATACACTCATGGCTTTTTTCAAAGCCGGTTCGGGTTCGTGCATCATTAACGCCTCCCAGCTTGATTTAGTCATTCCTTTCAGAAATAACAGCCAACGCACCAATCCATCCTTTATTTGAATATTTTCATCATTCAGCTTTGGTATTTCCATAAAATGAATCTCTATAACATCCGTCAACGGAATATCAGTATGGTCTTCTCTTAAATGAAATACGTTGTGGTACTGATCATTAGCGAGCATTTTGAAATTAACAATGTTGATCGCTACGCATTTTTTGAGTTGACTATATCTCTGTCCTTCAAGTAATTGTCCGGAATATTGTTTACCCCAATAGAACAAAGTCCTCTTCTCTAAATCATACTGATTAAACAACTGCATTTCAACATTAATTAGCTCACCTTGATCTGTTTTGGCCCGTATGTCCAGTATGGACTGTTTATCTCTCGGTGTATCCTTGTCCAGATAAGGGTTGATTAACACAATCTCGGTCAGTAAAGACTCACCTGCATTTTTGAAGGTATGATTCAGAAAAGCCAGAAGAACATCCTTATTCTCTTCACTTCCAAAGATTCGTTTGAACACATAATCGTTCTTGGGATCAAGCAACTCTGTCATTATTATTCACTCCTACGCGCAAATTGAACAGAATATATCTGCTGAAGTATCAGCAAATATAAGGATGCGAACATGCACTGGATGTTAGCTTCATTATAACACGCATTTCCATACGTAAATAGCGTTTATACGTAATTCATTATCAAAAAAAGAGACTATTTCGACGAATCGAAACAATCTCTTGTGTATAAACCAATTAATTCCCCGACGCTTCGCGAATCTCATACTTGCACCTTTTGCCGCCATCGGCGTAACATTCGGTACGCTCTACCTCAGCTTGAAGCAGCGAGCGGAACAGATCGAGTTCACAGCGGCAAGCCTGCTTGTAGACACTCGCGACTTGCACAATCGGGCAGTTCATTTCCGTAATAACGTAGGTTCCATCTTCTTCTCTGGATGCATCCGCCATATATCCGTTGGCATTCTGGATTCGCGCGAGTTCCTCCACCCGTCCGGCCAGATCCTGGCCCTCCATCTGTGGCAATCCGCTGCGAAGCAGCTTGTCCCGGCGACTCTCGAACAATGCATCCACCACACCACTCCCGGCTGAGTCAGACAATTCTTCAAGCAGTTCCAGCGTAAGGGACGAATATGATTTTGGAAAAAAGCTGTCCCCGCGTACCGTCAATTGGTACACCGAGGACGGACGTCCGGCCGTAGCCCGGGCCTCCCGAACCTCGATCCATCCGTCCTGCTCCAGTGCCGTCAGATGACGGCGAATGGCCATGCCGGTCAGACCCAGATCAGCTGTCATTTCCCTCGCGGTCAATGTACCTTGCTGCTTCAGCATGAACAAAATCCGTTCACGCGTCGTTCGTTCCTCTTCGCGCTTCACGATCAGCACCTGCTCTCCTGCTTATGCGTGTACCGGTGCTGCCTCCCGGCAGGCATCCGAGCAAAAGCGGTTATGCGTCTCTTCGCAATCCTCACAGCTTACATGCTGCAGGTTGCAGGTTGGACAATTAATATATCGGTCATGTGTCGTTCCACAGTGATAACAGCTGGCAATGACAATATCCTCGTCTGTCCGGTTAATCGGTACAGAGATCCGCTCGTCAAACACGTAACACTTGCCGTCGAACAGATGGCCTTGTACTTCCGGATCTTTACCGTACGTGACAATACCGCCGTCCAATTGAGCCACGTCCTGGAATCCTTCATTGATCATGAACCCGGTCAGCTTCTCGCAACGAATGCCACCAGTACAGTAGGTAATAATCGTTTTGTCCTTCATGTCACCCAGGTTCTCGCGGATCCACTCCGGAAACTCACGGAACGACTCGACATCTGGACGAATGGCCCCGCGGAAATGACCAATTTCGTATTCGTAATCATTGCGACCATCGATAACGATGACATCATCACGTTGCAGATGTTCATGGAACTCTTTCGGTGAGAGGCGTTTGCCGCTAATCACATTAGGATCAAGATCTTCGTCCACGCGGAACGTAACCAGCTCTGCTTTGTGACGAACAAAGATTTTTTTGAACGCATGCTCTTCCACATCATCAATCTTGAACACCATATCGCTGAACAACGGATTAGCCAGCATGTCTTTCATGTACTGTTCCGTCTGTTCGGGCGTTCCGGATACCGTACCGTTAATGCCTTCGGATGCGATCAGAATACGGCCTTTCACACCGAGGTCCTTGCAGTATTGCAGATGCTCTTGTGTAAACGTCTCGGGGTCTTCAATCTTCACGAACTTATAATATAAAAGCACGCGGTACGCGCTGTTACACATGTATATCACCTGTTCCTATTCCATGTTGTTATTAGCCGGATCATCCGGCAAGACGACTACGTTGCACCCTTACTTGTAAAAAGAAAATAAACAGCCGCCCGAAACATCGTCTCGAACTGCTGCCTGACATTCGACTTTTATTCCTGCATTCTAGTTTATCGGAAGCGGAACAGCTTAGTCAATATAAATGTATAGAAAGGGATGAAAGATATGGAACATATCTTTCTGCACCATTCACCCTATTCCGAGATCGTAATGACCGAGGTCACAAAGTGATAAGACTCATTCTCCAATATGGCCTGCGATAACAGGATCTTATTGCCTTTCGGGCTCCAGGCGAGCGGGTCAGAAGCGTTGTCCATATCCGCCGAGATCTGGAACTGCTCAGCCGATTCCGTGTTGGAAACAAACAGCCCTTTCTCATTATCATTCTCTGAATTGATGGTGTATGCAATCTTGGAATCATCACCCGACCAGCTTGTGCCGAAAATCTGCGTGCCTCTGGCGAGAGTGGCCTTCTCATTGCCTTCTAGATCGGTGAGCACCAGCGCCCGTTTGGTATCCGCTGTTCTTTTCACAATCGCAAGCCTTGTTCCGTCATTGGAAGGAATGACCCACTCCACACTTTTCAGCACCTGTTTCACGTCACCCGTCTTCACGTCATATGCATTCAACTGGCCGTCTTCGCCCGTAATATAATAGATGGTATCATTCGCAACCTTGATGCTTCGAACATTGAAATTGCCTGTCTCCACCAGCACTTTCGTTGTACCGTCCACACTTGCCGAGATGAGATCACCCTTCATATTGGGAAAAACAACATGGTCATTATCGAGCCACGCACCCTCTTGGATAAATCCATCCTCCTTACCAGCAGGGGTTGTTTCCCCGTTATGCAGGTTCAGAATATAGCCTTTTCCCGTGTTTTCCTCCGGCTCCCGATAGAATAGGTACTGACCATCCGGTGACACCAGCGGTGCACCAAGATTCGCTTCACTTTCCTTGAGCGGCGTATCTGTACCTTTGGTTAGATCATACATGTATAAGTTATGCGGGTACCTTTCCTGACCTTCAACGGTGACGGGTTTCAAGGACTTGTTCTCCTTGTCGGATACAATCCAATCATCACTGAGCCAGGTAATCCCGCGCATATTTGGCAATTTATCTATTTTCTCCAGCTTAAAGCTCTGGTAGACGGATGTGTTGGTGTTATCTTTCACCGTAATATCGGTTCCCGTCTTCCCGCCTTGTGTGTTGCCCCCCGGCTCTGTTATTCCCCCGCATGCTGCTGTTGTTAACAGGACGATGGCCCCGAACGTGCCCAAAGCTGCTTGTTTCCAATTCATCATGGTCCCCCCTGGTTTCTCTTCTATAAGACCAAGCATACACACGGCATACTTCCAAAGTTATTCAGACTTGTTTCGAACTTGTAAACTTGCATCAGCCAAAGGAAATACGAGTTGGAATGCCACACCTTCCCCATCTTCTGGATCACCCGACAGCAGGGTGATTGTACCGCCCTGTTTTTCAACAAACTGCTTCACGAGAGATAGTCCCAGTCCTGTTCCGCCAGTTTTTCTGGCCCTGTCTTTGTTCACGGTGTAAAAGGGTTCAAAAATCTTCTCCCGTGCCTCTGCCGGAATCGGTGTACCCGAGTTGTAGATGCGAATGACCGCTTGACGCCCCTGCATCCGTAGTTCACTCTTCACCCGGATCACACCATCCGGAACGTTATATTTGATCGCATTATCCAGCATGTTGATGAAAATATGCATAAGACTCTCCCGATCACTGCGGATCACCGCCGGTTCAAGATCCAGTTCCATGTTCAGCGCAAACTTCTCCGCTTTCCCACGCATCCGGCCACAGGCATCCTCCAGCAGAGCACTGACCTCTACATCTTCGGCCTGGTTCTCGAAGTCATACTTCTCCAGGGCAGATAAATGTAATACTTTCTCCACCATCTCGTACAGCCGCTCCGTTTCTTTGCCAATGTTACTTGTGGCATCATCAAGCAGTTGCGGATCATCCTTATACATGTCGAGTAGCTCCACATAAGCTTTGATCGACGTTAGCGGTGTCTTGAACTCATGGCTGATGTTACCGATATATTGTTTCTGTTGCTGTTCCAGCGCCTGAAGCTTCTTAATCGCCAGTTGCAGCTTCTCCTGCTCCGCATGCATGGCTGTGATGTTTTGCTGAATGGATGTACTCATATAATAAATGCCCTGCCCCAGCTCCCCCAGTTCATCCTTGCGCCTTACAGGAGACTCCGTAATGTAGTTCCCTTCGCGAATGGAGTCTGCGGACCTCTTCAGCCGGGTAATCGCGACAGCAAACCGATTGTAGAACAGATAACCTAATATGAAGCTCAGCGCCACAACGGTAATTCCGGCCCAGATGAACAATTGAAGGATGCGAGTATAAAATTCATGGTAGCTCTGGACAGGATATTGTATCCATACGGCGCCCATCTGTCCATCCGGACCATCCAGCGGTGCGGCATAGAGCAGGGTCTCACCCTGCTCATGATAGGCTATTTTATTTTGCAGCGCATAGTCTAGCGTTTCCTGAACAAGTTCACTCTCGCTGGAGGCGAAGGATGCTCCCACCTGCTGGCCTGTCATGTTATAGAGTGCTATTGGCAATCCGGTAGAGTTGGCCAGTTCCTGTGCCAGCCTGCGGCCATTTCGCTGTAAAAAAACGTCCTGATCCAGATGAACGGACTCGGTGTAGTAGGACTGTCTCACATTCAGATTCACCAACCGTGTCTGCTGCGATAAAATACCTTCAATCTGTGACTGCTGATTGCGTTCAATACCGCGCAGGACCAGTGAACTAAGTACAACCACGGTCAGGATAAGCAAGGCTGCCAGAAAAACACTGAACTTCAGCTTGATGCTGACTCTCATATGGCCCCGCCTGTTTCAGGAGCAGATGCTTTGTAACCAATCCCGTATACGGTCTGCAATTTTTGCTGATCTGTATCTCCAATTTTCTTACGCAAACGCTGGATGTGAATGTCCACGGTCCGTGTCCCACCCGCATATTCCATACCCCAGACCCGATCCAAAAGATCATCTCGTGTATACACACGCTCAGGATTAGACATGAGAATGGTTAGCAGATCGAACTCTTTTGGGGTCAGATCCAGCTTCTCCTCATTCACGGTCACGGTGCGGTGAGCAACATGAATACGCAGTGTGCCATTCACGATGGCCTGATTCTTCGAATCGTCAGGTGGTGGACTGCTTTTCTCGACACGGCGCATGAGCGCTTTCACCCTTGCGAGCAGTTCACGGATCTCGAATGGCTTGGTCATATAATCATCGGCGCCCATTTCCAGGCCAACGATTTTATCCACGATATCATTTTTGACAGTTAGCAAAATAATGCCGATATCCTCCCGGTCTTCCAGCCTCCGGCATACACCGTACCCATCAAGTCTTGGCATCATGACGTCCAGAATCATGACTTGCGGGTGAAACGATGCGACCTTAACCAAGGCCTCTTCGCCGTCACTCGCAGTCTCTACTTCATATCCTTCGCGCCGCAGCGCGTAAGCAATGGCACTGACGATGCTTGATTCGTCATCTACCACGAGCACTTTTTTATTCATGGGATTCATCCTCTTTATCTATGTCATGAGTTAGTTTATGGGTCTATGTTAGCAAGGTCCGTGGGAATTAGCTATGGATGAGTTTGCAATTTGTATGAGAGACTTTCATCCTCTCAGCTTGGACTTGGCTCTACTTTCTTTATACCCCAAAGGCAACAAAAAGAGCCAACCCATAATTGGATCAGCCCTTGATCTATAGATTTCCAAATCATGTTAATGTTTAAGTCAGCCGTTTAAGGCCCCTTCTGCATTTACTCCTCAAATGACAGATTGAGCGGCTCGTCCGACATCTCGTACTCTGTCTCCATATGTGTCAGCGGTGTGTTCAGATCCACTTCTTCGAAGCGGAAGCTGTCGACCCACACTTTTCCTTTACCGTTCAAAATAACCCCGAATGAAATGACCGCGCTGCCCTCCGGTACATCAAGCACAATACTATACTGATTCCATGGCTGCGTACCCGTAATTGGCCGATCATGCATGTTATCAAATTGGAGTACATCATGAACGTTATTATCCACACGCATCCATAATCCGCAGAACGCATCCACATGCTCGGTCTTCACGAATCCCGATAACTTCATCCGCTTGCCCACATACTTGTCTGCTCTGAACTGTTGCATCATAGTTGCAAATTCGTTGGGCTCCATCGGCGTAACTGCCTTCAAATATCCTGAAGCTTTTCCCTGATGCACTTCGGCAGGATCAATGCCCATCTCATAATTTTGCGGATGACTTCCGGTTAACATCCAACCTGTAATCGTTGACGTCTGATTCATCTGTAATTCCCCTCCTCTGGTTCTTCCTTCGAATAATTTCAGATCGAACAATTTGCGAAAACGTCCTGGTGGCATGCCATATAATTTACGAAATGCACGGGTGAACGCTTCCTGACTCTCAAAGCCACATGCCAGCGCGATGTCCAAAATGCCCGCATCCGTCGACCGCAGGGTCGTGGACGCCAGACTCATCCGACGGTTTCGGATATAATCCACTACCGTCATGCCCACCTCATTACGGAAAATTCGATGGTAGTGATATGGCGACAACAACGCTTCGGATGCCACTTCTTCCAGTCCAATCTGCTCATGCAGATGAGTCTCAATATAGAACAAACTTTGCTGAATCATTGCACGATAACGGCTCAACTGAGGTAAAGCCCCCTTCCATATCCTTACTATACGTGAAGGATGTCATCGTCGTTTTGATCATTTTTGCTATCTTCACTTCGTTTGGCCTCTATCCCGAACGCAAAAAAGAGCCAATCACGGATGGAATCCTTTCCGTAATTGACTCTTCTGGGAAACTGCTGCCCTGTGGCTACTGTTGAGCCACTTCATTGATCTACAGCAGGTTCATTTATCTATTCGTCAGACAGCTGGCACCGGCTGTGCACCAACCTCTTCATCATCATGCTCCACCAATTCATGTTTCTCCCAAGCTCTACTCTTCCAGCGGAAGTACATAATGACCGCACGCGTCCACTCATCAGCCGCAATGGCAAGCCACACACCAGCGAGCCCCAGATGAAGCTGGAATATGAGCAGGTACCCCAGTGGCAGACTCATGCAGACCATGGAGATCAGCCCCATGTATACCGGGAATTTTGCATCCCCTGCCGCACGCAGGGAACCAATGATCACAATATTGCAGGTACGCCCGGTTTCGAGCAAAAGACTAAGCAGAATCACTTGAGCCCCCAGCTTGATAATTTCCGGATTATCCGTAAATATGCTCATCAGTGGCACACGGAATAAAATGATGATTACATCAATGATAACCGTGGCCAGAAGGGCCCATTTTACACTGTCAAAAACACGTTTGTACGCATCGTCTTTGCGCCGCGCACCCACAAGCCGGCCTACAATAATCGATGTCCCCATACCAATCGCCATGCTGAACAAGTAGATATAGCTGGAGATATTACCCGCATACTGCTTGGTTGCCATAGCTTCTGCACCCAGATAGGTCACATACAGCGTGAACACGAGCTGGCAGGAATGATATACCATCGATTCCATCGCAGACGGAATGCCAATCCGCAGAATTTTGCCAATGAATTTCTTGGACAACTTAATGTAGTATTCAAAATCCACCCGTACCTCGCTCACACGATACAACAACCAGAAGAAGATCAGCAGGCAGATAAACCGGCTTCCCACCGTGGAGATTGCTGCACCTTCCACCCCAAGCTTCGGCAGGCCGAAGTGTCCAAAGATCAATGCATAGTTACCAACAACGTGAATCACGTTCATGAATACAGCAACATACATCGTTTCTTTGGTGTAACCATGTGTACGAATCGTCGCAGCCAGCGCATTAATGAGTGCCTGGAGGAAGATCCCGCCACCAACGATATTTATATACGAACGGGCAAAATCATAAATTTCGCCTTGAATATTCAGAAGTGTTAGCAATTGTCCTCCGAACAGAAGGAAGATTCCGCTCAGGACCAGACCTACGATAAGATTCAGTGTGATCGCATTACCTGTAACCTGCGCTGCTTCACTTAACTTTTTCGATCCGATATATTGTGCGACTACAATCGCAGCACCATGTCCAATGACTTCCAATACAAGGATAGCGATAGAAATAATCTGATTGGCTGCTCCAACGCCGGAGACCGCATTATCGGATACCGAGCTGAGCATGAGCGTATCCACGCTCCCCATCAACATAAATAAGAAGAGTTCCAAGAAAATAGGCCATGTCAGTCGAATCAGATTCAGATCCTTGGCATCAGAACGAAGGGACTCTTTGGTTGAGGATATTGCTGTCATTTTCTCACCTTTCCCATGTGGGCTTTAATTCTTAGGGTATGTTAGCACAGGTAGTTTGAAAATGCAGTAGTTTTGCGAAAATAGTTGAAAGTTTTTTGTAATTCCATAAATAGGTATTTTCAGCGTTTTCATCAAGCCCTGTTTCCGTACGCCTGCCCGAGGTTTTAGAAGATAAAAAAGGCCCCTCCCGACTCGCTTTTAAGCAAGTAATGGAAGGACCTTAGATCCCCAGCCTTTTAACCTTTAACAGAACCCGCAGCAATTCCCTCTACGATTCGATTACTCAGGATGAGAAACGCAATCAGGATCGGCAAAATACTAATCATCAGCGTTGCACCAATCGCTCCCCAATCTGTTGTATATTGACCGATAAAGTTCTGTACCCCAACAGTTAAGGTCTTGTACGAATCTGTACTGATGAACGTATTAACAAAGATAAATTCATTCCAGTTATAGATCATGTTGATGATCGCCGTTGTGGAAATGACCGAAGACGTCATCGGCAGCACAATCTGAAAGAAAATCCGATGCACGGAGCAGCCATCCATCACTGCGGCTTCTTCCACTTCACGGGGAAGCGCGTAGTAGAATCCCAGTAGAATCATAATGGTAATTGGCATATTAAAGGCAATGTAAGACAAGATGACTGACAAAGGATGATCGGTGAGATTAAGCTTCAGGAACAAGCTGAACAGTGGGATCAATGTGGAGTGCACAGGGATCATTAGACCCACCATGAATAACCCCAATATCAACGAGCGACCCTTCCAGCGCATACGTGTAATGGCAAAGGTCACCAGACTGGCAAACAGCACGGTGAACACAACCGAGACCGCCGTAATCCATACACTGTTGAAGAAGTATAAGCTGATATTTCCCTCTGTCCATACCTTGACATAGTTTTCCCAACGCGGGGTAGCAGGAAGGGAAAAAGGCGCCATGTCGAATACTTCCTGATTATTTTTAAGCGAGAATAACAGCAGCCATACCAAGGGCAAAATTTGCAGCAAAGCTACCAGGGACAAGAGGAAATACAGCAGAACATATCCGAATCTCCTTAACCATGCCGAACCTCGGCTTGTCCCCGGGTACGTTGGCAATCTAACGGCCGTATCCGTCTTCACCGGGATGGACCTCCTTTCATTTCACTAGGGCGTGTCTGGAAACTCCGAAGGTGGCAGATTTTGCCGAATTTTCGTTCCAAGCAAGGAAATTTTCCGCAGGCGTGCCGGGGCACGTCAAGGGAAAGTGACGCAGCAGGGGGCGAAAAGGCGGTAAAAGATGCACTTCAGCGAGTTTTCAGACACGAACTAGCGTCAGGAATACTGGATCGTATCTTTGGATGCTGTCGCTTTTCGAAGCAGCCAGGTAACCAGCAGACAGATCAAGAGCAGGAAGAAACCTACAGCACTGCCGTAACCAAAGTCGAAGCTACGGAACGCCTGACGATACATATAGGAGGCCATCACTTCGCTGGAACCATTCGGTCCGCCATCGGTCATCACGTAGATGAGATCAAAATACTTGAGTGAACCTACCACAGCCAGTACAACGGTCACCTTGATCACCTCAGTAATAAGCGGCAGCTTGATTCGAAAAGCGATCTGCCAAGGGCTTGCTCCATCAATCCGGGCTGCTTCCACCAGAGATTCCGGAATATTTTTGAGTGCCGCATAATAGATCAAAATATAGAAGCCTGCATACTGCCACAGTATCGGTACGAACAATGCATACAGCACCAGGGATGGTTCCGCCAGCCAGGCTGGCGGATTGCTGAAGCCGATCGCTTCCAGAAAGGTGTTCAGCACACCATTGCTGGGATGATAGATCTTCAGCCATAACTGGGCGATCGCGACCGAAGACAGCAGCATCGGGATCAAATATATTTTGCGGAACAGATTGGCACCCTTGATTTTGCCTGACAGCACCAAAGCAATCATCAGATAACCGATCAGACTCAGCGCAGAGAACAAAGCAAGCAAAAAAGTATGACCCGCACTCTGCCAGAATGTTCCGTCCTGAAGCAGTCTGGCGTAATTATCCAATCCAATATAGGTCATTGCACCGATCCCGTCCCATTGCATCAACCCATAATACCCGGTGAGCACGATTGGGATGTAAACCAAGACCAGCAGCAGAAGCAGTGCAGGAAGCACGTACAACGCAGCAACGAGACGGTTGGACATGACTTTGTCCATCACATTATCCTCCCTTCAAGCGTTCAAACGTGTGTACGTCAATTGCCTTTATCAATCGCAGCCTGATGATTCTTCACAAAGTCCTCCGGTGTTACCGCTTTGCCAAACAGCGCCTGAATCATATCCAGATGTGCCTGAGCGGCTGCCGGTTTCATCTGCACGTCTGCAAAAAGTGTGAGACTGCTGGCCTGATTCAATTCGTTGAGCAGGTCAATGTAAAGCTGTGGCAGCTGTACTGCAGCTGTATCTACTTTGGTAGCCGGGATGACGCCTGCTTCAGTCACCGAACTCTCACCCCATTTTTCCACAAAGTATTGCACGAACTTCGCCGCTTCTTCCTTCACTTTGGAGTTCTGGGCCACGAACAGCCCTACGCCTGGTCCACCTACCCAGCTGTTAATATCACTCTTGCCATCTTCCATCGTTGGGAATTTGAAAAATCCGATCTTGTCCTTGAATTCCTGCGGGATGTCCGGGTTGGTCGTGAAGTTTGGCAGTTCCCAGGTGCCCATCAGATACATGGCAGCCTTTTCATTCATGAATTCGGATTTGCCCTCATCGTTGGACAACCCGTTGAAGCCTTTGTTGAAGGCATTCATATCCACCAGCTTTTGTACCTCGGCAGCAGCTTGAGTCAGCGCAGGATCGTCAAACTTGCCGGAGCCATTGATCGCCTTTTCCAGTGCATCTCCACCTAACCGATTCGCCAGATACATATACCAGAGTGAGCCGGTCCAGCGGTCTTTATTACCCAGTGCGATCGGAACCTCACCGTTATCTGTCAGTGTCTTCAGCACACTCAGGAATTCATCGTACGTTGCTGGCGGCTGCAAGTTATATTTCGCAAAAATGGCTTTGTTATAATAAATGGGGGAGATATTCAACTCGATTGGTAACGCATACGTTTTGCCGTCTATGGCATAGGCTTCTGTTGTTCCGGCTATGAATTTCTCGCCCAGCGAGCCGCTCAGCAGATCATCGACCGGTGCAAACAGATTCCCCTTCACATAAGGCTCCAGAAATCCAGCAGCCCAAGTTACACCAACATCGGGAAGTTCATTCGATGCCGACAGAATTTTCAATTTGTTCTTGTATTGTTCATTCTCCAGCACTTCCTGCTTAATGGTCACATTGGGATGATCCGTCTGATACTGCTTGATGATATCGTTGACCAGTTTGTTTTGCTGTGCGGAACTGCCTGCTGGCCAGAGGTGCATGAATTTGAGGGTTACTTTCCCATCTGTGCCGTTGCTGCCCGTTTCACCCTCTTGATCCGAACTTGAACTGTTACATCCGGATAAAATTACGGCGAGAACCAGCGTCCATGACAGAAGAATGGCCATCGTCTTTTTGCTCATTATCCCAACCCCCTTGGTTTTTTCGGTTAATGTAACCGCTTTAACAAAATTGTAGCACGGGCCTATCACCCCTATAAGGCCAGAATAATTTGGAAAAACTCCACTTTTTTGAGGTTATTTGTTATCTCGTTCAGATAGGGAATGCCGATATTTGCTTGGACTAAGTCCCTCAAGACTTTTAAATACCGTGATAAAATATTTATCCGTCTGATAACCCACCTGTTCGGCAATCTCCGAGATGGGCATCGTTGTCTGTACAAGCAACTCCTTCGCGCGCTGAATGCGTTTGCGGGTAAGGTATTCACTAAAATTGATGCCGATCTGTTCCTTGAACAATACACTGAAGTAACTGGAGTTGAGATGGAGTAACTCAGCGATTTCACGCATGGTCACATGTTCACCCAGATGAGTATCCACATAGGCCAAAGCTTCACTGATCTGGCTATTAAGCCTCTGTTCCCCGCGCTCCTTAACATCCAGCAACTTGGGGTCAACCATTTCCTGCATCGTTTGAATACGCCGCTGTTGTTCGCTGAACTTCAAGGCTTTTTCGACGGTCTGCAGCAATTGTTCTTTATCAATTGGTTTCAACATATACTCCACGACACCCAGCTTAATGGCCTGCTGGGCGTACTGAAAATCGGCATGTCCTGACATAATCAGGACAACAGGCTTGTTGGAAAAATGTTGAATGGCCTCAATCAGAGACAAGCCAGAGAATTCTGGCATGCGAACATCCGTTATTAACAGATCTGCCGGCTTTTTCTTGAGCCATTCCACGGCCTCGACGCCACTTTCTGCAGTCTGAATGTGATTTCGTCCTGCCGACCATCCTTCCAGTGTCTTGCGAATACCCTCTCTTGTACGCGGCTCATCATCCACGATAAGAATCGTTTTGTCATGAATCATATGCACCCTCCGTTCCCATGGGAATCTCAAAGGAAATGACAGTTCCTTCCCCAACCTTACTTGTTATGGAAAGCCTGCAACGTTCGCCAAGTTGGCTGCCAAAGTAAAGCTTCAGTCGCCGATGTACGTTGATTAGACCTACGCCTGTCCCCTTGTTAGATACAGCGGGGCCACCATGTAAGGCATGAATGACAGATTGAAGCCGTAATTCATCCATACCGGGACCATCATCCCGAACCTCAATGCGAACCAGATTCTCCTCGGTCGAAGCATACACATGGATGCTTATCTTTCCCGGTCCCAGTTTACTTTCAATGCCGTGGAGAATCGCATTTTCGACCAAGGGCTGTATAAGCAGTTTCGGAATGGGGACCTTACGAACCGCATCGTCCAGCTGAATCTCCCATTGCATTCTGTCTCCCAACCGCATCTGCATAATACGAAGATAACGCTCGGCGTGTTCCAGCTCGTCGGCAATCGTAACCCATTCATCCTGCTGCGAACTGGAGATAATGTAGCGAAATAATCGGGACATTGCCACGACCATACGTGCCATCTCCTCGTCTCCCTTTTCTTCAAGGGACCAATAGAACGCCTCCAGGGTGTTAAATAGAAAATGAGGATTAATCTGAGACTGCAACGCCTTCAGCTCGGCCCGGGACTGCATGATTTCCTTCTCATGAACCACACGGGTCAATTCGTTCTGCCTGTAAACCATCTGGTTATACACTTCGTTGAGTTCATTGATCTCCATCGTAGAGCTGACCATTAGATTAGGTCTCATTGCTCCTGGCTGTGCACTGCGCATAGCCCGCATCAGCCGTATGAGCGGACGTGTAATCATCGTGGACAGAAAGAAGGACATGATGAGGAACAGAACAACACCAATCATTCCCGAGACGAGCAGCGCCGTCCTCAGGATGGATACACCTTCCGTTGTCTCCCGCAGCGGGGTCAGGACAGCAAGTGTCCATCCCGTTAACTCCGATTTTTGCCGGACGACGATGTAGGATTCCTCCCCGTTTTGCACGACTGATCCGCTGTCCAATATGGCCTTGGGATCGAGATTTATCTCCAGATCGGAAGTCACCACTTCTCCTGCACCATCCAAGAGCATGATAGAGTCCTGCGAACCATCTGACCCATTCGAATCATTGAGTTGAAAAAAACTGCGTTGCATCCGTACCACCACATAACCTCCATGTTCGAAAGAATGATCCAGCAGGTTAATCCGACGAATAGCCAGAAGCACACCCGGATCTTCAGGGTCAGCGCCTGCCCATACCAGTCTGCCTTTTCCTTCATCCGCCAGGTTGATCCAGTTGCGCTCTACTCTGAGATCGAGGGATCGGTCATCCATCGGAAAGATGCGGTTATAACCCGTAGTGTATATCTCCATACTCTGCGCACCATTGATGAAAGACTGATAGCTGCCTGCAATCTGCAAGAGCGCTTGGCGCTGATTAAAGGTGGCCGGGTTGCCTTGCTTCTCATCGCTAAGCAGACGCTGCACGTATGAATCATCCGCCACCTGGGCGGTCAGTGAATTCACTTGTGCAATGAGTGCATCCAATCTGCCACTGGCTTGGACGGCGGTTTGGTGAATATGTTTCTCCGCATTGCTTTTCAGCAGAGCAGCTATCCGATCATAGGCCGATATGCCTGCGAGCAGCAGAACAACAAGCATCACCATAACAAAACCAATGAAGATCTGATTCCGAAGTGAGTTAAAATGTCCTTTCTTCCCGTGCAACTTCCCCATTCTCCTCTCTTTTTGGCATGTAAAAGAACCCACCACCTTACGCCCGTGCTCTTGAAGACTGGGTACAAACGATGCCGGATTTATCTACGTATTCAGTTCCCCTATATAAAATGAACGAAAGAATATTTACACTTGCCACTACGATGACAGAATAACCTTCCAATCGCTGTTATCCCCAGATTTTTTGATTCCCTTTTTAAAGGGGAAAATCCGGGGATAAAGGCGAACGCTCCGCTTTTTCAGGTTATTTCTGCCCTCTCCGTTCTCGTGCAAATGTTTAGTTCAATTTATATAGTTAAAGCGCTTGCAAAATTGAACCTCAATCTTCTTCTCACTATCTTTGTTTACCGATTAAACTAACGACTAAAAAATAGCATAGTTTTACAGGTTAATCAATCCTCTCAATAGTTCCCAAACGTTAAATGACAAGGATCAAAAACAAAGAGAGGGGACTTTTACAGTCCACCTCTCTTTACTCATCTTCCCTTTACATATGTCCATTCCTTTTACATCTATCTTTTTCTTCCCTACATAATTTCAGTTATTTCACAGACCCTTGTGTAACCCCGTTGATGATCCACTTCTGCGCAAACAGATAGATGATAATCATCGGCAGCAACGCGAGCAGGTATGATGCGAATGCAAGGTTAAACTCGGTATTGAACTGTCCTTGGAATACATACTGTACCAGCGGCAGCGTGTATTGTCCCGGATCACTGATAATAATGAGAGGCAGCAAGAAGTCGTTGTACGTGGACAGACAGGTCAGAATACCAACCGTGGCACTGATGGGTGCCATGAGCGGGAAAATGATTTTCCAGAACGTGCCCCAAGTTGTCGCCCCATCTACAAAAGCCGCTTCCTCCAGCGCTACCGGAATAGACCGGATGTATCCAACGTATACAAATACGTTGAATGCCAGACCATAGACCGTGTGCAGCAGGATTAGACCTACCAGATTCGTCATCTCCAAGGATGCGGTCAGCTTAACAATCGGCAGCATGATGATTGGGAACGGAATGAACATCGCGCTGACGAAGTAATAATACAGCCCTTTGAAAAACTTGCGTTTCTCCATATTTCGCGCAATGGCATAGGCCACCATCGAGTTACTGAGCAACGTCAAAAGCACGGTTGATGCGGTCACAATCGCACTGTTACGGAACGACTGGAAGAAGTTTGTCATGTCGATGGCCCTCGAGAAATTCTCCCAGTGAAGCGTTGTCGGGATGGCAAAGACCGATTGGGCCATCTGCTCCGGATTTTTCAAAGCAATCGTAACGGTCATATACAATGGGAACAGGATAAACAGGGTACCCAGCACAACAAGCAGCATAACGAGCCAATTGATTCGTGTACGGCTTCTCATTACAGATCCATCTCCCTTCTTTGCAGGAACCGGATTTGCAGAATTGAAATCACCGCAATAACGATGAAGTAAATAACCGAGTTCGCAGATTGATATGCATATTCGCCGCCTTCAAATCCGCCGGTGTAGATCAGATGGGAGATGGACTGCGTCGCCCGTCCGGGACCACCGTTGGTCAAGGCTACGATTTGGTCGAAGACCATAAGTGAGTTTTTCATCGCCAGCACCATATTAATGGTGAAGAAAGGTGCAATCAGCGGGAAAGTAATACTCCAGAATTCACGCCATTTGCCTGCACCATCGAGGTTGGATGCCTCGTATAGTGTCGTTGGTATCGTTTGCAGACCAGCCAAATACAGAATCGTATTCAGCGCCACAGATTGCCATACTGCAACAATGACGATACCGATCCAAGCCAGACTCTCGCTGCCGAGAATGTTGGTGGATAGCGCGTTGATGCCCAGATTTTGCCCCCAGATCGGGAATACGTTGGAGAACAGGTAGTTAAATATGTAACCTACGATCAGTACACTCAGAATATTGGGCAGGAAGTAGATGCCGCGGAAAAAGTTACGGAACTTAATCTTGGCATTCAGCCCGAGTGCAATGAGCAGGCTCAGAATATTGGTCAGGATCGTCACCACGATCGCAAATTTGAATGTAAACCAGTAGGCGTTACCCACGTTGTCATCTTGGAACAGATTGAAATAGTTTTTAAAGCCAACAAAATCATACTCTTTCCCGAATCCGTTATAATTCGTAAATGAATAATAGATGCCCTGGAGGGCCGGCAGTGTCATAAATACAAAGAACAATACAACCGCCGGAACCGTCATCCAGTAGTAAGGTGCGATACGTTTGTTCATACTCCATCCTCCTTCAGACAAGGCTTAACGCCGATTGGCAACCTTGTCCCATTCTTTGTCGAGTGTATCTAGATAGTTGTCGATGTTTTGGTTCTGCAAAAAGGACTGTACGATGGAATTCAACTGCACGGCAGCCGGAATATAGTGATCGGCAAAGTCAACAACCTTGCCCTGCTCGATATATGGCATCAATTCCTGTACGGCAGGATCATCCTGCTTCACATCTTCTACCGCAGAGAACAGCGTCTGTTCATCAATGTACCTTCCGATATTTTCAGGCTTTAACAGGAATGCAATAAACGTCTCTGCCTGCTCGCGATTAGGCGTGTCCGCCGCAATGGTAAACAGGGAGTCGATCCCGTTCACCAGCTTGATCTTGCTTGCATCGTTGCCCGTTGGGAATGGGAAGAAACCGATGTCCACATTCGGGTTAGCTTTGCGAATCTCCGAGATGGCCCAGGTTCCCTGGATGTACATGAAAGCTTCACCGTTAGCGAAGGCACGGTTACCGTCCGAATACGCTTTACCAAAGTTATCGCTGTGACCATACTTCATGAGTTCCAGCTGCTTCTCAGCTACCTCGCGGTACTTCTCCTTGAACGTCACTTTGTTATCGCGCCGCTCTTGGTAGAAATCAATACCGACCAGATTGGAGGCCAGTGCATTGAACGGCAGGCTTGTCTGCCAGTCATCCTTGTATGTGAAGTAAAATGGAATCTCACCTGCATCTTTTATCTTTTGGGCGGTTGCAATGAGTTCATCCCACGTCTTGGGCACGTCCAATCCCATTTCCTTAAACAGCGTTTTATTGTACATGATGCCGTTTGCATTAGTCGCGTAAGGAATACCTGTTACTTCGTCCATGCCTGTGAGATCATTCAGCATTTGTATGTAGTTTGGATCAATCGTCTGGAGTAATGAGCTGTCCGTCAGATCGGTGAAAATATCACTCTGGGCCAGAATGGAATAGGTGTCGGTTGCACCCATGGCCATAATATCCGGTATATCATTTTTGACGACACGCGTTTTTAAGACCGTCTCCGCATCTGGCGGATTCACCTGTGTCACCTGAATATCGTCATGCTCCGCATTAAACGTTTTAATTAATTCATCAAAGGTTGTTTTGGCTTCAGGCTTGTTCTGGAAAAATTCAATCTGCACTTTGCCATTCGCGCTATCTCCACTGGTACAGGAAGATAAAAGTACAGCCATCATTCCACAAAGCAACATTGTCCCGAGAGCCTTGGTAAGCGTTGTTCTCATGTTGTACCTCCCTCAGCTTTATACGTAAGAATTTACCCATTCAGATGGTGAAATAACCATTTGGTTAATCCTTCCAAACTAACTTCAATCTGAGTGGATGATATAAGTCTTTATTATTTCTAAAACGGTTTCGGTAAAAATGAATCACGGCAGTTCTTCCCATGACCTGAATCGGGCATAACAAAAAGGACACTGGATGATATCCAATGTCCCTCATTTAATAAGCTTATATTCAGCCACTGTAACGCTTTTATCCAACCTATTACGAACGTTCTGCTTTCGGCAAAGCATTGCGTAAACGTTTGGCTCGATAACTCTGATATGCACGAATCAACATGCCGATGATGATCATGACCACACCGATGTTAATTGCGACATCAGCGAGATTCAAAATCCCGCGTCCTGACGGAAACACGAGGAAATCCGTTACCCGCGCATATATAAATCGATCGATCGCATTTCCTAAAGCCCCACCGACCATAAAACCCGCGCCAGCTTGCATCCAGAAACCGCGAATCTCACCTTTACTCCGATAATACAGCATGCCCGCTATGAACAGAACAGCAATCACACCGAACAGCCGTGCATTTCCCTGAAACATGCTGCCCGCCATGCCACTGTTCTCGTAATGCTGTAACTGCATGCCCGAGTTACCCAGTCTCATGACGTCGCCAACTTCCATATACATCCTCACTGCAATCTTGGTTCCCTGATCCACCAAAGTCACCAGCAGTGCTACAAAATAAAACAGCATCGTGCTTCTCCTCCTGCCTACTTAGCGATAACTTATTTTAACTTTAAGAGTTTTGAGTATATTAGGTTCCCTTCACTTTAACACAGCCGATGTATGCTCTCCAAATGAGCCGTCTTCAACCACGCCTATAACATCCACTAACATCGTCCAGTCCGCATTTGGAAGGTACTAAACCTATTCATGTCGAATGTAGACATCAATCATATATGTAAAGGGGCTGCCTGTAATTTGAACCTGACCATGATCGAAAAATTAAAGGAAATGCAGCAGGAAGAAATGGACTTGGTATTTGGCACATTTGATTCTGAAACGGCGCTTAACCTTGGCCTGCATCTGGTTGAAGAAGCGAAGCGTCGCTCCCAAGCCGTGACCATCGACGTTACCCTGAAAGGACATCGTCTCTTTTTGCATGCGATGGAAGGCACTCATCCCGACAACGAAAACTGGATTCGCCGCAAGAACAACGTGGTGAATCATTTCTCCTCCAGTTCTTGGCATACGGCTCTGAGGTTAAGAAGCGAAAACCAAAAGCTTGAGCAAGACTTCAATCTGCCTTCATCGGACTATGTCCTGGCTGGTGGCGCTTTCCCGCTGATTCTGGAAAATGAGGGACAGGTCGGCACCATTACAGTATCAGGTTTGCCCGATGAAGAAGACCATGATCTGGTCACGACCGGCATTCGCTCGTTTTTGTTGCAGCAAAACTAGATTAAGTGGAGCAAAAAAAGCCCACCTGATCAATATAGATCAAGTGGGCTTTACTAGCTAAAGCAGCATGCTCAGGACGGATTTTTACTTTTCATAATATGGTACACATTGCTAAAGCTGCCGGAGAGAATGCCTGTAATCGGGAATATGGCCCAATTGATATCCCACCGTTGATATACAAAGCCTGTGAACAAGAAGATGGCTGTCGCCAGCGGCCATACAATCGCTTCCACGGCTCTCACAACCTTTACCTCTTGCTTCTTCTCTACCGTCAACTGGTGCTTCTCCAGCAAGTTCGTGTAAGCCCCCTGAATGTTCCCGTAATATACAAACAAGAATGCTCCTACCCCAGCCATGACCATAAAGGCAGATACACCATAAGAGGCGTAGTTATCATTGATAGAGGAGGCTGCGAAAATAAACACAGGAGACAGAATGCACAGGCAGACACCCGTAATGATGGCTATACGATAAGTCAGAGCGAAGCTCTCCCGACTATGCTGAATACTCATTTTAAGTGTATAAGGAAGCTGGAAGCCCTTCTCCATATAACTGAAGCGTTCAAGCTTCATGCCACTGTGAATGAACATGCCCACCGCAATGGCAATGAGCACGAACATGCCGATCAGGCCCAGTACAGCCCCCGTTTCCACCGAACGGTTTGCAGCTGAAGTGGCATAGTTCTCAAATAAAGTATCCATGAAAATCAGAAACGCCACACCCAACGCGCACAATAAAACACCCAGCCCGATCCAAAATCCGGCATTTCTTTTGGCAGTGGTATATGCGTAGGCTTCTTCTTCCGTCAGCACAGGTACTGCCTCTTCCGCACTGACTGGCTGAATACCGAGTTCTGCAGTTAACTCCTCGATATTACCAAATTCCGAGATCACAATGCCGATGGCTTCATTCTCCGACTTGCCTTCCCGCTTCAACTCCAGGTACTTATCTTCCATCCCCGAAAGAAGCTCCTGCTTCAGATGCTCCACCTCGGGGGTCTTCGGCAGACCAGCAAACATGTTCTCCAGATACACCATAATTGTCTCCATGTTTCGTCACAACTCCCTGATAAATAGATTAACAACCTCCTGCGTAACCTTCCATTCCTCACACTTTTCTCTGTAATAGTCGAGGCCGGACGGCGTAATCCGGTAATAGGTACGACGCTTTCCCAAACTATTCTCATCCAGGTAAAACGATTCAATATAACCGTTCTTCTCCAATCGGGTGAAGGCCGAGTATAACGTCGTCTCCTTCATGACGTACTTTTCCTCTGTCAGCTGCCTGATGTTCTTGGAAATCTCGTAGCCGTACGACTCCCCTTCGAGCAGCATGTAGAGGATCAGCGTATCATTGTAGCCACGTATAACGTCACTGCTGATCACAAAAGATACTCCTCCTCATTACTTCATCTGTCGTAGTAGTTGAAGTATAGCACAATTTACTACGACAGGTGAAGTAGTTATTCCAAAAATGGGCAATAAAAAATCCGTACCTGGGATAGGCACGGATTTTCTTCTTTTTCCTGCAGTTCAATTCCTGCGATTATTGAATCGCTGAGAGAACGTCCAGCAGCATGGATTTGAATTTTGGTCGATCAATGGCCTCACATACACGTACATTGGGCTCTTTGCCAAAACGTCCGTTGATATCAACCACACTGTATCCGCGTGTCAGTTCTCCTGCTGCTTCTACATCCACATAATATTGACCCGACTTGGTCATGATGGATTCATCTGCCGCAACAGCCATCAACAACGTATCGGGATGAGTAGTGCCATTCAGCTTATGTACCGACTTGTTGAACTTCATAACCACTTTGTTGATTGCGGTGAAGAAATCGGCACCCGATGTTCCGAGAGCTGCAATCTCTGCATGATCGTCATCGTCCATGACTGAATATTGCGTACACATTTCCCAGCCAACCATCGTGATTGGAATGCCTGCATGCAGTACAATTTTCGCCGCTTCCGGGTCCACGTAGAAGTTATACTCCGCCGCTGGTGTGATATTGCCCAGTGCATTATTCGTTCCGCCCATAATGTACAGGTGAGCAATCTCCGGAATAATCGTTGGGTCTTTCTGGATCGCCATTGCAATATTGGTCAGCGGGGCAATCGCCAGAAGTTCAATTTCGCCCGGATGTGCATGCACCTTCTCAATAATAAAATCAACCGCGTGCCCGCTCTCGGGGCGCTGATCCGCCTTCGGGAAATGCGCGCCGCCCATGCCGTCATCGCCATGCACATCTTCCACTGTGCGGTGCTGAGCTTTACCGTAGGCCATTAGCGGACGCTCGCATCCTTTATACACAGGCACCTTGCCGCCATGTCCAGCAACCTGTACCGTGTACAGGGCATTTTCAACCTCCTGGTCGAATTGTACGTTACCGCCCGTAATGGTGATGCCTTCCACCTGAAAGTGGTGCAATGCCGTCAGGATCGCAATCGTATCGTCTCCTGCTGTATCTGTATCGATGATGACTCTTCTCATGATGCCGCGCTCCTTCTACCGTTTGATAGTAAACTCTATAAACACTATGTCTTATTTTACATCAAAAATGTACCAATGACGATGGAAACGCCGATGATAATCGAACGCAGTAGCTGGGCTACCGCCATATTGCCTCGTGCGATTTCGTCACATACCCGCATTTTTGGAATCAGGAAATCAAATATAATATAGACCAGGCACAGCACAATAATTCCAAACGCCGACCACAGCAGCATATCCAACCACGAGTGCGTTGAGAAAGATACCATTCCCACAATAATACACAGTCCCAACAATTTGCTGCCCATGTACATACCTGCCGCCTCGTTACCTTTGGCGATTTCCTCACTATCGTTATACCGGGTCAATTTGCTAAAAGCGAAATATCCACATACCAATACCACCAGCAGAATGCCCACACCCACCGCCACATTCACGAGGTTTAATCCCAAGTTCTCCATTCCTTCTCCTCCTCATCATTCATCCGTTCACGAACTGTAGCCGCACAATAATAGGCCATATCTCCAGTTACTTTCTCCCCAACCCTGGGTAACACCCCAGCCAAACGCCCACCGATAACAAACACCCCTGTAAGCAGATAACCGCTGTACGCTCCATCTTCCGTCTCGATCACGGCCTGTTCCATCGGAACCAGCTGCTGATAGATTTTGGGTTGGTTTTCGTAATAAGCTGCAATCTCTTCATCCTCGTCTGTTGCCCCAGTTGCAAGATTGGATTCCAGCGCCTCGTTAAGAGGATGCTCCATATCCTGCTTTCCAAAGGCATTGTTCGTTCCTCCATCCAGCAAAAGAGTACCTCTGCCCTCGCGTCCCCAATAACTTTTGGATACATACGGTATGGCATTCAGCTCGAAAGGCTCAGCCGAAAAATAGGTGGGCAGCAGATATCGGGAAATCACATCCATTTCTGCTCCATCAAAGAGGGTAAATCCGCAATATTCCGGGGTTTGCTCGTTACGCTCGTAGAGCGACCAGATCGCCGCCATGAAGCCTTTGCTCTGCATCAGTACATGCTGAACCGGATTCATCAGGCCTAGTCGTCCTTCACGTACAAGTTCAAGCAGTGCAGCACCAATGTCCACTCCTGTCGTCTCATCCCGATCATCAATCAGATACTCCAGTGGATAGAGACGGTACAACAGGTTAATCTCCCGCCCCTTATGGTAAAGCGCCTCTCCCGGAACAATCTCCAGTTCCTCCAGTGGAGCATAGAAAACTTCGTATCCCGCTTCCTGACAACGTCTCATCAGGTATTCCGTATTTGTTCGATCTTCGACATGTTCGCCAAAAGAAGTGAACGTCACCGGACCCTGCAATCCCTGCTCTGCATAGAATTCCAGCCATATCCTGAAACACTCCCGAATACGTGTATCCATCTCGGCAGATGGCGCAGTTAGCGTAGCATCCTCAGCAAGATCGAACAGGATATTTTCCAATGCAGCAGCCTCCGGTATGCCCGTTGGAGTGTCCGTATTATTTTCAATACACTTGGGCCCAGCTTCTCCGATAATCCAGTCCTGACGGGTAATGCCTCCAGTTACCATCTCCATACGTGCCGCCGGAATAAGCCCGGGATGGATACCCAACTGATGCTCCAAAAAGGAATCCGGCATGTATTGCTGGATAAATCGCATCACTTTACAATAAATGCCGTCTACCGCCTCAGCTGCGGTACGCAGCTCTTGTATCTCCGAGGGAGAATAGACCGTCAATGCAGGCACACAATACTGCTTCCCGTACATTCGATGGTATGGAATCTGTTGTCCCGCTTCACCCTGAAACACCTCTTCGTGACTAAACGGCAGTTGAACCACTTGCCTCATCCGGTTATCCTCCCGAACTGCGGAAGAAGCTACCGAAGCCGCTTGATTTGGACTTGGATTTGCTATAGGAGCTGTTACTGTCCTTGTTGCTTCGATACGACGACCCACCGTAGTAATAGTGCCCACTGCTGGAATCATATTCACATCCGGTATCATACTCCGGGTCACATTCATCATTGTTGCTGCCACAACCCGATAACACGGCAGGTACCGCCAGCATCAGGGAGAACGCAACCAGCTTTGCTTTTGAACCGGGTTTCGATGCTTGCCCCCGCTCTTGGTCACTCATTACAGATCCACCTCTTTCATATAAAACAACACTTTCTTGCGATCCGCATCCAGCACGGAATACAGGAATTCATACGTCTTGCCATCGCGAACCATGTAATGGTCCAACAGTTGTTCGGCAAGCTCCATCGTATAGGTGAATGACGTTGTGAGTTCCAACTCCTGAAATGAACGTCCATTCCACAACATATACTCTGCGCTGTACATGGAAGACATTTTGCACATCGCCAGCGCAGCATCCGCAATGGCTGCACCGTACTCATCCGGCATCTGTTGCTCATACGCCGTTACATATACTGCATGTTCCCGCCCATCCTGGCATTCATTGGACAGATGCGCCCAGAGTTTGTTTTTCACCAGAGTGGCATCCACCAGTTTGCGCATAAACAGTTCATCTCGCGTGACTGAAGTCTGTTCCAGCACTCCCGTCTCCGCCTGTCGATCATCCGACCAACTCCGATACGTCAATGAATAATAGATACCGATAACCTCCCTTTTTGCGAGCTCTTAGGTGAGCCGTTTCAATTCATACAAACGTATTTAACGCATGTGGAGGTAAAAAGTTACACTATTCCCCATGACATGTAAAAATAAGAACAGGTTGTCGCCCAATCTCGGATCAACAAAGCTTGAAAAAACAAGTAATTCCGCGTTTGGTATGTAACTCCGGCCCAAAAAGGCCGGAGAAGATTCTCCGACCTCGTATGTTCAATCTTATGCTCATGCCATTCAGACTTATAACTCAGCCCACTGGGCCAATAGATCATTGTATTCAGCGGACAATTGCTCACGTTCATTCCAGATTTGTTCCAGTTCAAGTGGATTGTTCTGCACCGTTTCCAGCTGTTGATCCAGCACCTGAATCTGTGCCTCAAGACGAGCCAGAATTTGTTCCAGCTTCTCCGCAGACTGTATGTTGCCATTGCCGTTTCTATGATTCGATACAGCTGTTGCTGAAGGAGTTAACGCCTTACCTGATTCAGTAGAAGCTTCATAATCACGACTTCCATCGATAGCCGCAACAGTGGAACCGTTCAATGTCGAGATTGCTTCTGATTTCTTCCCTGATCTGGTAGTTCCGCCGGGCGCAGACGTTAAACCTGACTTCATCTCTGACTTGGCGTTCCCACGAGAAGAAATTCCCACTCCTGCTGTAGCCTGAGTTGTCGCCGCCGAACGAGCTTGCAAATCAAGCTTCTTCTCGCGATACGCCTCATAGTCTCCCAGATAAGCGGTCATCTGCCCGCTCTCCAGTTCCCAGACACGGGAAGCGAGGCGATTGACGAAGTACCGATCATGTGAGATGGCAAGTACGGTCCCTTCAAAATCAACCAGCGACTCTTCCAGCGCTTCTCTGGATGCGATATCCAGATGGTTAGTTGGCTCATCGAGCAGTAGTACATTGGGTTTACGCTGCACCAGCAGAGCCAAACGCAGGCGCGTCCATTCCCCGCCAGATAATTGCCCGACAGAGCGGAATACATCCGCTCCATAGAACAGATATCGGGCCAGAATTCCGCGAGCCTCTCCTTCCTCCACGCCTGCTTCCAGACGAAAGTATTCAAGTACGTTCAGCTTCGGATTCGTGGGTTCCTCCTGTTGAGCCAGATACCCCACATCCACACGAGCCCCCCACTCCAACTTGCCCGCATTGGGCTGCTCGTCACCAAGCAACAGCTTGAACAGGGTCGTCTTGCCGGAACCATTGCGGCCAATGAGTGCAATTTTATCCCCATATTCCAGCAGACCCGAAACCCCGCGCAGGATTTCACGCTCGCCATAACTCTTTTCGACCTGTTCCAATACCGCTACCCGTTTACCCGTTCGATCCGTAGGACGCACATCGAATTCGGCATTGCGGCGCTCCAGCACAGGACGCTTCACCTGTTCCATCCGCTCGATGGCTTTACGCATAGAAGCCGCCCGTCTGAAGAACTTTTCATTGCCGCCCACACGACCCCATTCCTCCAGTTGGCGAATTGTTTCTTTCATTTTCTTGATAACCTTCTGCTGCTCCTTGAACTCTTCGAATTGCTGCAACAGCCGTTGTTCCTTCACTTTCATATATTCCGTATAACCGCCAGCAGACGTTTCCGCTTCTCCATCCTCCAGCTCCAGTGTTCGATTCACCACCCGATCCAGAAAATAGCGATCATGCGAGATCAGGACAATGGTGCCAGGATATTCTCGTAAAAATCCTTCCAACCACTCGACCCGCTCCAGATCAAGATGGTTTGTCGGCTCATCCAGCAATAACAGATCAGGTTTTACGATCAGCTGCGAGGCCAGCACAACCCGGGTCTGTTCCCCACCGGACAGGGAACCGAAGCGCCATTCATAATGCGCCTTGGCGATATCCAGACCGTCCGCCACCTGATCGATCCGCGCATCCATTTCGTATCCACCCTCACGCTCAAACTGGTCTTGCAGCGCTGCATAACGTTTCAACAGGCGCTCCAATTGATTAGGGTCTGCTGCACATGCCGGATCGGACATCTGCTGCTCCATTTCCTTCATTTGCGTGCGACATATCATAAGCTCCTTGAATCCAAGGCTCAGCACATCCAGGACGGTATGGTCATCCAGTCCTTCTGGAACTTGTGCCACGTAGCCAGTCCGTGTATCTTTTTTGATCATCAATTGCCCTTCATCGGGCTTGTTCAGTCTTGCCATCAGGCGCATGAGTGTTGTCTTGCCGCTTCCGTTGCGGCCGATCAGAGCGACCTTGTCACCTTCCATAATTTCAAATGTAATGCCGTCCAGCACCAGATGTGCTCCATGGTATTGAGTCAGTTGTTGCGCGCTAATTATCATCATAATAAGGTTCCTCCTATGGTATGGAAGATCCTGACCGCAACACAAAAAGAGCCGCAGGAGGTTAGCTCCGCGGCCCTTCAGAATTCAAGCAATATCGCTTATCGTCCGAATGAGGTCAAGGCAGGCATCTTCTCGCAAATGTTAACTTCCGTATATTCAAAATTGGACAGACTTCTCCCGTTGGTCAGAAAAGTATGAACAATGCCAGCCATAGCAATCGGCAGCTGGCTAATACGGTTGTTAAGCATCTCGTGATTCACCTGTCCTCACCTCCCTTGTCATAATTAATGTCAATATATCACAGACGAATGCGTTTCCGCAACCATCCCTTCGCCCAATTCACCCTTACTGTACAGTAGCTACAGCTCTGTTAGTCCCTGCCTCGTCGCCGAAGCACCACATCCCTAATCGCCACCGTAATAAGTGTTAACATTCCCGAGGTACCCAGTGATGCGCCAAGCAGGGCATATCCGATACCGTTCCACCCGCCAATATCGATGCTGATCATGATTACGACGGCACCGCCAAGCAAGGCCACACATGGCAATATATATTGAACCCACGTCATTCGCCGTCCTTGCAAACGGTAGATAAGCCATTCAATCAGCAGCTGCACCGCCCACATTCCCAATGTCCACAAGATCAGTACTTCCATAAGGTTCCCCTCCTGTTGCTGGATGGATCAAGCCTGTGTTACAGACCTTACGTTACTTCAACCAATCCGAGAAAAAGTTCTGGTACCCTTCTTTCATCTTCGTGCGCGAAAAAGCACCAAACGCATACTCACGGTTGTCTTCTGACACACTGCGCGGTGCGGCCGCAGCCATGTTCACCAGTTCAAACCAGTTATCCTCGTTGCCTGCAAAGGCATGCGTGGATCGAATGTGACCGTAGCAGGCATGCTCCGGTTTCACGACCATTTTGCCCATCGCCATCGCTTCCGTCAGCGGCATCGCAAACGTATCAAAGGCCGAACAGTTCCAATACACCTTGGATGAGTTCATCAACGTAAATATCTCATCCTGCGTAAGCGCAAACTTCAGCTTCACGTTGGGAGGAATGTCGTACTTCTTCATGGTTTCCTTATAGCGTACACCGCCAAACACCATATATACTTCCTTGTCCGGGTTCTGCCGAGCATATTCCAAAACTAGATCCGGTCGACGGTTTGCTTCATCCCGACCGATCCAGAGCACCCGATTATGCACAACCTGGCTCGGGTCATAGTGCCGATTCGCCAGCTCTTCGCTAAAACCAATCGGGATGACGTTCACGTCATGTACGCCGAAATTGCGGCCCAGTTCTGTTTTCAAAAACTCCGTCTGCACAATCGCTTTATCCACCATCGTATAAAATGGCTTCATCATCTCATATCCCGTCAGTGCGGGATCGGGGAAACTGTGCGGGAACAATACACTCTTTGGTAAGAACATCTTCAAAAACGTAAACCCGGATACGGTGTAGATGACATGCTCTATATTTTGGCTATGAATCTGGTCCAGCACGATATCGTAATTCACCAGGTCACCTTTCTCATGCTCATACCCCGGCAACCAGTCGTATCCGCTGACATGACGCTCCGGCGAGATGAACACAATATCCACACCCAGCTCCAGACCAATCTGCTTCAGCCGATCCGCAAATACGCGTGGCCCCTGTGCTTCCGTGAATTGAATTTTACGCATAACAAGTCCGACTTTACGCAAGCTTCTCACCCCTCATTTCTATTCCTCACGCAAGTGCTTCATGCACTGTTCCAGCGTCGCTGCCGTCTCATGCCACTGGTTACGCAACTGTTCCTTCGGCCACACACATTCCTCACTTCTCAGGTCACCGTCAATCAAACGCAGCATCCAGAGCGAAAATACAATAGCATAGGCGTTGTACCATTCTGCAAAAGAAACCCGTTCAATCTGCATGCCCAGGCTTCCCAGTTTGTCCAAATAAACATCCATGACCCGCTCTCGCAATGCAGGCGTCACCGTTCTGGGAAACAGCGGATGCGAGAGATCAACTAGGTGATATATATCCCACAGCGGTGTATTCAGATGAGCATGCTCCCAGTCCAAGACGACCAGTCTGCCGTCTACTTCCGCCAGATTACCGGGATGCAAGTCTCCGTGACATAAAACGGTTGGAAGTTGCTCCTCAGCTGTGAGAATCAACGTGGAAATCTTGTCCCAATTCGATGCGGACAGCTGCATATCCAGTCTGGATAACAGTTCATCGTTAGACTGCTTTTGCATTTGCAACTCATCCAACATGGTGTGAATGGACGGTTTCTGGCCCACGCGAGGCAGCTCACTCCAATTCGTAACAGGCAATGCATGCCATGCTGCCATATGTGCCGCTGCGCCGAGCATCGTCACTTCTTGCGAATCATGCACCAGTTGCCCCAGATCCTCGTAGATCATCCAGCTCTGTGCCGGTGCAATGGTAAGATCCGACGCTGCAATAAGCTGTGGATAGATCTGTGGTAGACCAGACATTACACGCTCGTACATCCATCGTTCCCGTCCATGCTGTGCAGGATTCGTCAGTGGTTTAAAAATATAACTTTCACCGGTAGGAACAGTGAATCGCTCCACATATCGTCCGTTCATTCCTTGATACAACTGTTCACGGCTTGTTATATATTGATCATTCAGCATTCCTTCGGGCGTCACCCAGCTGTATGCATCCATCTCTTCTTTCACGCATCCACCATCCGTTTCGTTCTCGCTGCTGCTCCGATGTTGATTTCTATTCATCATACGTCGCTGTTCACAAGCCTGCAAGCTTTGTTCGTAAGCGCTTATTCAGTGTATCAATTCAGATTTTCAAAATTGCTTGTTGCATTTTGGTTAGTAATCACTTACTATACAATCATGAAGAACAAATCTCATGTGGACAGCAAAAAGAAAGATATCCTACAAGCGGCGATGCGCTTGTTCGCAACCAAAGGCGTTGACGGCATATCCGTCAAAGAGATCGGTGACGCCGCCGGAGTAACCGATGCGGCGATCTACAAACATTTTAAAAACAAAGATGCCGTTGCACTGGAAGCCTTCACCCAATACTGTGCGGACTATACTTCACTGATTGACGGGTATGTTCGACAGGAAGGTCCGGTGCTGGAACGCTTCAAGCAACTGGTTACCAAGGTTCTCCATCTTCATGATGAAGATCCCTACGGGCTGCTGCTGATTTCACAGAATCATGAAATATTCATTGAAGCCGGAAGCAGCGAGGATTACCGTCAGCCATTGGATGCGTTAATGGATCTGATCGATCAGGGAATGATGCGGGGTGAGCTGCCTCAGCAGGATTCACGGCTCACAGCCGTTCTGGTAATCGGTGCAATCACACGTATGGCGGTCTCCAGTATGCAAGGTGAGTTACCCGAGTTGTTGGTACCCTACACTGGAGAGACGGTTCACCGTCTTGCATCGATGTTGGGGCAGGTACCACAAGAGTAGCGAGGGAGATGGGAAGCCATTTGCCCATGCAGAACTCCAAAAAAGGTTCAGAGTTGCACGTTAATAAAAGTGCGTGTTCAAAAAGTCTGGGTTTCAGTACTGAGAAGATGGGATGAAGATAGAAATAGAGTAGCGAAGCGTAGAGAAAACTACGTGAGCAACGGACATCTCAGCTGAATCCCATCTTCGATACGGATGATGCCGCTAGGCATGATTTGGAATCAAAAGCGGACTTGTTGAATAACTTCTAAAGAGAATCGTCAACATACCATCAGGATATACGGATGGATTACCGGGTCATACGTGACCTTTTCTTTTTGCACATGAGGTTAGTGTTCATTAACTAAAATAGTCAGGACGTGTCATCTTCCATGAAAAAAATATTAATTATTCAAGGCAACCCCGTCTCCCCCAGTTACAACGGTGCAATCGCCGAGGCGTACCGCAAAGGTGCGGTGCGAGCGGGTGCCGACGTCCGCATGATTACCCTGAACGAGTTGGCATTCAACATGAATCTGGAAGGAGGATATCGTAATAAACTTCCACTTGAACCAGATTTGCTGGAGGCCCAAGAAGCAATCAAGTGGGCCGAGCATCTTGTATGGGTATTCCCAATATGGTGGGGAGGACCGCCTGCCCTGCTGAAAGGTTTCGTTGACCGAATCTTCATGCCAGGTTACGCCTTCAAGTATCAAAAAGGAAAACCTTTCCCGGATCAACTGCTCAAAGGCCGCACCGCCCGCATGATCACCACGATGGATGGTCCGAGCTGGTACTTTAAATGGTTCCAAGGTGAGCCTGCACATAAAATGATGAAAATCTCCACATTTGCACTGACTGGCATCAAACCTGTGCGGATAACAACTGTAGATCAAGTTGGTAAGAAGTCAGATGAACAGAGAAAGAATTGGCTTGATAAGATTGAGCAGCTTGGGCGGAAGATGGGGTAAAAGATTTTTGCAAAAAACTTCATCGGAAGTATATGTTCACCTTGTAAGTTAAATCAAAGATCTGGGGATAGGCGTAATTCAGAGGTAGTCCTGTTTTTCGCGAGTAGCGCAGTGTAATTTTAGTTTAACTTATATCAGAAAGCAGGAAATGTGCCTATTCCCAGTTACAAAAAAAGGGTTGTCCCTACGTCTTGTTCAAGACGCAGGAGACAACCCTTTTAGCATTCATTATGATCTAACGAACCGTAAACACGCTATTAACGCCATTTCCGATAAGTCTGAGGTTTAACGAATCTTAGACGCGTTATTTCCTCGATCTGTGTATCATTTGGCGGTTTTAAACTAGTTTGCACCGGAATAACTTCACTGAGGTTCGTTACATTTTGCATTCCTTGCTAAATCGCCAATTAACGCTCACTCGGTTCGTTAGCGACTTGCCCATCTACAACCATACAAACAACGTATTACCCAAACGAAATACGACCTGATGGATGCTCAGGCAAAATAGCTGTAACCAACTGCTGCACAGCCGGATGATCCGACTGCATTACCGAATCCCCGGCATCACCGTTATAGACAATCCTGCCCTGATCCATCACGGCAATGCGGTCACAGATCGTCATGGCGGCCCGAATTTCATGTGTGATAAAGAGATACGATAACCCGTAGGACGCTCTTAGCTCAGCCAATAGAGATAAGATTTGCGTCTGGTGCACCATATCCAGGCTGCTGATCGATTCGTCCAGTACGATTAACTTTGGCTTGAGCGCGATGGCTCTTGCGATGTTAATTCGCTGTAATTGCCCACCGCTGAACTGGTGCGGAAGCTTGTTAGCATCCTCTGGTGTAAGTCCCACCTGCTCGAGCAGTTGTCCAATCACACGAAGTTGTTCTTTTGCCGAAAATCGCTCGTAATTATCCAGCGGCTCCCCAATGATCTGCGCGGCAGTCATGAGCGGATTCACCGCCGAATAACAGTCCTGGAACACGACCTGTAGATCACGCCGTAATCCCTTGAGTACTGGTTTGCTGGATCGGTAGATATCCTGTCCTTGAAACAAAACCTGACCCTGGCTGGGCTTCTCCAGACCAAGAATGATTTTGCCCAAGGTACTTTTACCTGCCCCGCTCGTACCCAGGAGCCCCAGACACAAACCCTTTTCAATCGTAAGTGAGATGTCTGCCAGCACAGGAGGACGCGCTCCCGAACGATCCAGCCAGTTGCGTTTGCCATAGCTATGGCTTATTTCACGTACCTGAAGCATCAGGTCATCCCCCTCTCTTGTACTTGGCAGAAGCAATCTCCGAAGAGGCCGAATCTACACATCACCATGCCCATTCCACCTCTACGACTACCCGCTCTACACATACACTCACTGAACGATTCCACTCTTTATTAGTCGCTATCGTCCTAAAGACATACTGGGTCTGGCATTTAACAACATCCGTGTATACTCATGCTGCGGGTGATCGAACAGTTGGTACACATCTGCTTGCTCCACAATACGTCCCTTCTGCATAACCGCGACTTCGTCTGCCATTTGCGAGATCACGCCCAGATCATGGGAGATGAGCAAAATGGATGTGCCATATTCCGTACGTAAACGATCCAATTCCTGAAGCACCTTGAACTGATTCACGACATCCAGTGCCGTCGTTGGTTCATCTGCAATGACCAGCGCTGGTCGCAGGCACATCGATATGGCAATCATCACCCGCTGCAACATTCCACCGCTCAGTTGGAAGGGGTATCGTTTCATCAGCTTGGCCGGCTCGGGCAGGTTCATATCTGCCAAGGCAGCAATAGCCCGCTCCCCGGCCGCTGCTTTGGACATACCTGTGTGCGTACGCAAGGTTTCAATGAATTGAGATCCAATCGTATATACGGGTGTAAAAGCATTCATCGGGTTCTGCATAATAAATCCGATGTCCTTGCCCCGGATGCGTCGCATCTCCTCACCTGACAATGAGCCAAGCTCCCGTCCATTCAGACGGATGCTGCCCGACACTTCCATCCGGCGTGAATCAAGCAGATGGAGCAAGGCGTTACACGTAACGGTCTTGCCACTGCCACTCTCGCCGACCAGACCGAAGACACGACCTTTTTTTAATTCGAAATTAATAGGCGCAAGTAACGGGACTGAACCCTCCGCTGTTCTAAGATTCACTTGCAGACCACGAACTTCGAGTACCTTCGCTGCATCATCCATCGTTACGTTCACCTCCATATGCCTTTGGTTCCGAACCACTACCTTTTTGCAATGCCATAACGCTCGGATAACGCTTCACCCAAGATGTTGAACGTAATGACTACCAGCAGAATCAATGCACCTGGGTAGATCATCAACTCCGGATGACTGCGAATGTAACCTGTTCCTTCATGAATCATGGCTCCCCACTCTGCATTCGGTGGTTGAATACCGAGTCCCAAGAAGGACAGAGCGGATATATCCATAATCGCCCATCCCATCTCCAGCGTGCCCATTACAACGATGGGACGCTGCACGTTGGGGATGATATGTTTGCGGATAATCGTCCACGAAGAGGAGCCGCTAATCCGCGCCGCCGCGATGAAGTTCCGTTCCTTCAGACTAACGACCATGTTCCGGCAGATGCGTGCATAATACACCCACTGTACCATCATAAGGGCTAGAAGCACCTGCATCAGACCTGGACCAAAGATCCCTACAATGCCCAGCACCAACACCAGATTTGGAAATGCCATAATGCCTTCACACAAGCGCATCAGCAGACTGTCAACCCAGCCACCAAGGTAACCGGAGATCGAGCCTACAATGACACCTATGAGCAAAGATGACAGGAAGATCAGGGTAGCAAATCCAAGCGACACTCTCGCTCCATACATCAGCCTAGTGAGATTGTCGCGTCCCAGATGATCCGTTCCGAGCCAATGCTCAAGCGATGGACTCGCCAGCTTCTGCAACAGATTCACCTTCACAGGGTCATGAGGAGCAATCCATGGGGCTAATAACGCGATCACGAAGAAAAGCAATATGATCACCGAGCAGATCTGGATGGCTCTCTGTCCTTTAAATACCGCACGCCATTTGTTTATCAATGTTCTGCCCGTCCTTTCGCTGAAATCCGTGGGTCCATAACGAGCTGCACCAGATCAACGAGCAGATTGCATACGATGAACAGGCATGCCGCCAGGAAGACATAACATTGAATCACGGGAATATCCCGGTTAAATATCGCATCGACAAAATAACGTCCGAACCCAGGCCAGGAAAACACCTGCTCCACAATAATGGTTCCTGTCAGCAGCTTGCCCATACTCATCCCCATTCCCGTAATAAGGGGCGTTATGGCGATTTTCAGCACATGTTTCAGCATGATGACTCGTTCGCGAATCCCGCGTGTTCTCGCGTACTGTACATATGTCTCCTGCAATTGCTCCAGTACACTGGAACGCAACAATCGGGTGTAGACCGCAATAAGAATCAAGGAAAGTGTAATCGTAGGCAGAACCAGATTCTCCCACGATCCACGCCCCTCAACAGGTAGCCAGTCCAGCTTTACCGAGAAAAAGAAGATCAGCAGATAACCAAGCCAGAATTGCGGAATAGATGCTCCAAAATAGGAAATCGCACGGCTGACCATGTCAATCCAGCTATTCTTATACACCGCCGCCAGTATTCCCAAAGGAATACTTACCAAAACCGATAACAACATACTCCAGAAGGCTAGCTCAGCCGTAGCCGGAAGCCTTAATTTCACTTCATCCCATACAGGTTTATTGGTGAGATACGAAGTGCCAAAGTCGAGCTTGGCAATCTTCTGAATCGTATGCGCATATTGGGTTAATAAAGGCTGGTCCAGACCGAACTCATGCCGCTTTTGCGCAAGTAGCTCCGGTGTCGGATAGATATGAGCGGCTGTCAGATAAGCCTCGGCCGGATCAACCGGTGAAATATGAATAAGCGCAAAGGTAACAAGTGTAGCGATAAAAACGATAGGAATGATCGCGATCATTCGTTTACCAATATAACCGATCACTGAACATTCCTCCCTGTTCTCAAGCTACATGCGCTTATTACTCTTGAAATCACTATATAAGTTCAACTAATTTTTTACACGAGAACGGAGAGGACAGAAAAAACCTGAAGAAGCGTAGCGTTCGCCTTTATCACCGGATTTTCCCTTTAGAAAGGGAATCAAAAAAATCTGGGGATAACAGCGATCGGAAGGTTATTCTGTCATCGGAGTGGCACGTGTAAACATTCTTTAGTTGAACTTATACAAATTATTGATTGCCTAATTCAATTCCCACAAACGGATTTTCATCACGGTTCGCCGGGAAAATAAAGTTGGAGATTTTCTTCTGATATACAGCCGTTTTCTTAATATAGGAGATCGGTACGATTGCCGATTGCTCCTGAAGTGTTTTCAGGATAGAGCCATATAACTCTTGGCGTTTCGTCTCGTCTGTGGATGACAGGGCTGCATGCACCTGATCGTCCAGTTCCTTTTTCATCGGCAACGCACTCAGGGTCTCGGAAATCCCGAATCCAGGGCTCGCCACAACGTTAATGAAGGAATGTGGATCATATGGAGCGCCATAGTTGTACCAGAAATACAGGTCGAAATCATTGGCTTTCAGACGCTTGATCTGTACCGTCAGTTCCAGCCCAGTGAGGTTTACTTTAACCCCAAGCTCGCTCCATTCCGCCTGAATGGTCTCAGCCATCGCTTTCTGAATCGGGTCCGTTTTGTCAAAAATCATCTCGAAATCAAGCTGCTGACCGTCTTTCTCACGAACCGTACCACCAGCCGGTAACTTCCAACCCGCTTCATCCAGTAAAGCTTTGGATTTCTCCACGTCATACGTGATCGGTTCCAAGTCTACATTGGTGTATGGATAGTTTTTGGACAATACGGTATCGGCTGGTTCTTCCAATCCGGAAGTAACGCCTTCCACCATCGCCTGTTTGTTAAACCCTTGCTGGAGCGCCATCCGCACTCTGACATCGGACAGCTTTGGATTGGAAGAGTTCAGCAGCAAGCTGCGAGTACCCACCGGATCAGACAATTGGGTCACATATTTATCATTGTCACGCAGCTCCTGGAACGCGTCCAGACTGATCATACCTTCACCATAGATCAGGTCGAGATCGCCTTTTTCAAAAGCAAGGACACGAGTTTCACCGTCTGGAATGATTTTGACCGTAATCTGATCTACCTTTGGTGCTGTTCCCCAATAATTCGGGTTGCGTTTGAAAACAGCATATTCGTCCTGCTTATATTCAGCCAGCATCCACGGACCCGTTCCAACCGGCTCTTTGATGCCTTGGGAAGTATCTCCGTCATCAGGGAATCCAGCTTCACCCAGGAAGCGGAACGGACGGACCACAGACAAGTCCTGAAGAACCGGATAATATGGCTCTGTGAGTGTCAATCGGAAAGTATGGTCATCCACAACTTCTGTCTTGTCGAGCACACCTACAATGCCCAGCCAGCTATGTGTATCTTTGTTTTTCATTACAGCGTCAAAGTTCTTTTTCACAATCTCAGCATTAAATGGCGTACCATCTGAAAATTTCACACCTTGGCGAAGCTTGAATGTATATACCTTGCCGTCATCGGAGATGGTCCATGATTCTGCCAGAGCAGGTTCCAGTTTTCCGTCCTTCTGGTAACTGATCAGTGGCTCATAGAGCATGGATTGGGCAAATAATTGCGAAGGATTGTACGTATGCGGATTCATTGTACCGATATCACGTGGCCATGACATCGTAATCGACTTCGTAGATGTTTGATCCGAAGCAGCAGATGAGGATTCATCTCCACTTCCTGTATTGCTGCAACCCACAATAACGAATAACAACAAGAGCATAGTTGCCAGCGTGAGGGCCGAAGATTTGCGATGTTGAACAGACATGGATGTTGAACCCCTTTTCTCTATTTTATGATAATGATTATCATATTCATCCATTAAGAATAGGCAGGAGCCCTCCTTTTGTCAACAAAATTCGACATAGTATGTGTTGTTATTAAAATAGCCAAAAAAGCCCTTCCTATAGGAGGAAGAGCCTGTCGACCTGAATATAAATCGCAACTGCAAAAATAAGTTCCACAATAATCTGCTATTCCTTGCTCACAGCAAGGTAATCACGAAAGTACATATGCAGATACATTACTGAAATCCATCTTCATACGCCTTCTTGTTTCTCATTTAAACGTCTACAGCGATGCCCTCATAGAACCGACGAATCACCTGCTCCGCTGGCTTGCCGTAAACTCCATATCCGTCATCGGTCAGCGCATCCTTCTCCGCGTGCAGATGTGCGCTCCAATCCCACAGACCGAATCCGCGTACCCAATGACGCTGACTGACATGCCGGAACATCGCCTCATAAAAACGCTCTTGTTCCTCCGCATTCATTTCGCCTTCCAGTCCCCAATCGTTTGGTACCTGGGCTGATCCACTGCGGCTGGGACAGCCTGCTTCTGCGAAGAAGAAAGGTTTGCCGTAGGGAGCAATCGCCTGCTCAATTCGATCCAGCTGTGCCTCCCAATCTCCGATGGGATAATACCCACTGGAAGAGATGACGTCCACAGCATCCCACCATTTCACATGACCTTCCTGATATTTGTCCGTATTGTATGACACCGGTCCCGTGTACACTTCACGCACACCAGCGATTACCTCGCGCCATTCCTGATCCCGACGCTCGGATTGCACCATCTCACAGCCTACGATGAACATCTCACACTTTTCCTGCTCTGCAATCCCTGCATAATGCTTCTGAAATGCCGTGTAACTGCAGAACCAATCCTTCCACTTCGGCTCACAAGGCACATCGATATCAAAAAAGTTAATGTGTGCACGCCATGTGCCGTCGGTGCAGTTAACGGTTGGTTTCAGAATGATACGCAGCCCGAGTGTACGGGCATAACGAATCATGTCGATCAGTTCATCATCCTCCACCAGATGTTCACCCCGATACTTGACCTCTACCGCCTGCGGATGATCCTGATGTGCCGCCAGTGCAAAAATAACATGTGAACTGCCTGTACGTTCAGCCATCAGGCGCAAGGATTCTTTGGCTTCCGGCTTGCGGAAGTCGCCCTTGCCACTCATCCAGCCAAATGTAAATCCCTTAATATAATCCATATGCATTGCTCCCCAGTGTTCCTGTTAACTTAATGTAAATACAATGACCGAATATATACACTTTCACTTCAATTACAGCTTGCCTTCCTCGTGATCTCCTGCAATGACTTCGTCCGTCTCGATCACATAGTTCACGATCTCTTCGATGGTCGTGTAAGCCACGCCCACATACGTGTCGGCTGCGCCGTAATAGATGGCGATACGTCCGGTATCAGCATCATGCAGTGTTGCACACGGGAAGATGACGTTATCAACGAAGCCTTGCTCCTCGTACCATTTTTCCGGTGTCAGTACAAAGTTAGAAGAACGATATTTTACTTTGGAGGGTTCATCTAGATCCAGAATGACCGCACCCATGCTATATACCAAACCGTTACAGGTTCCAGTGACGCCGTGGTAGAACATCAGCCAGCCTTCGGACGTTTCAATCGGAGCAGGACCGCCGCCAATTTTGACCGATTGCCACCAGCCCTGGCCGCCTTTGCTCATCACATGACGGTGCTTGCCCCAATACACGAGATCCGGGCTTTCGCTCAGGAAAATATCCCCGAATGGCGTATGTCCACTGTCACTTGGTCTGGACAACATTACATAGTTATCGTTGATTTTGCGTGGGAACAACACGCCATTCCGGTTGAATGGCAGCATTGGATTTTCGAGGCGGACAAATGTTTTAAAGTCATCTGTTTTGGCCAGACCCAGTGCTGCACCGTAGAAGTCTGTACACCAGATGATGTAATACGTGTCTTCGACTTTGACCAAACGTGGATCGTACGCATAGTTCGGCATAAACGGATCGCCATTCTCATCCACAAATGCAATACGCTCCTCTTCAATCGTCCACTCCAGACCGTCCTCACTCGCCCCCATGTGCAGGTGCGGACGGCCATTAACGGTTTCAGCGCGGAATACACCAATGAATTTTCCTTCATACGGTATAACAGCACTGTTGAAAATACGGGCAACACCCTTGACCGGGTTACGCGGAACCACCGGATTCGCCGAGTGTCTCCATACCGGGCCTTCCGTTCCCTCCGGTTTGGCTTCCCATGGCATATTCGGCAAAGCATCCCCAACAATGTGTACGTTTTTCGTTTCGGCAACTGACATTTTTCATTTCTCCCTTCGGATTTTATTTAACTGAACCTTGCGCGAAGCCGTTGTAGATGTACTTCTGTAACAACAGGAAGATGATCATGGTTGGAATAATGGCGATCATGATGCCAGCGCTGATGACTTCCCACTGCGATCCAAACGGTCCCTTGAATTTGAACAAGGCGGTGGATATGACCTGTAGATCGGTCTTTGGCATGTACAAGAACGGTGTGTAGAAGTCGTTATAGATGTTCACACCCTTCACGATAATGACCGTTACAATGGCCGGTTTCAGCAGTGGCAGAATGATTCTCCAGTAGATCGTGAAGTACGACGCGCCGTCCAGCATGGCGGATTCATCCAGTGCACTTGAGATGGAGCCAAGGAACTGCAGGAAAATATAAACCGCGATGATATCTGTACCCAGGTACATCACGATGGCCGCCCAGCGTGTGTTAAACAGGTCGAGCGCGTTGATGATCTGGAATGTGGCGACCTGTGTCGTAACACTTGGAATCAGGGTAGCGAGCAGGAATGCCGCGACCATGATTTTCTTGCCTTTGAATTTGAACCGATCCAGCACATACGCGATCATGGAACCCGTTAAGGTCGCCCCTATAATGGAGATGACCAAGATAATAATTGTATTTTTGAAACCAACCAGCATGTTGCCATCCACAAAAGCCTTCGCATAGTTCGCAAAGTTCAGCCAGTTGGCTGGCGGGGCAAGCGGGCTGCTGGTAGCGTATTCTGCATTCGTTTTGAGAGATGCAAACAGGATGACCACGATAGGTAACAGTGCGATAAACGCCGCAAGCACCAGGGAAGCATATTTAACCACGCTCGCAAGGGTGTATTTGAGTTGTGTCACGTTTATTCCTCCCCTTTCATGGTGACGCGCTGCACAAGCGTAACGAGAATAACGATCAAGAGCAGCACCACAGCCATGGCGGATGCCAGTCCCAGCTTGCCATATTTAAATGCCAAGTGAACCGTTTGGATTACAAATGTCATACTGCCGTTGGAACCATCGGTCATGATATATGGAATATCGAACGCACTAATTGCGCCGCTAATCGCCAAGATCAGGTTAAGCTGCAGGATGCGTGTAATGCTTGGCAGGATGATGTGGCGGAATTGCTGCCAGCGATTGGCACCATCAATATCGGATGCTTCATACACATCCTTCGGAATGGAGGAGATTGCACCCAGGAAAATGATAAAGTTGAAGCCCATGTATCTCCATACCGATGCACCTGCGAGTGACACGTTAATAATATTGGGATTACCGAGCCAGAGCTGCGTGTATTGTCCCAGCCCTACAGCATGCATGAGCATATCGAGTGTACCGTCAGGTTTGAAGAAAAAGAGGAAGATAAAACCGATGGCTACCCCATTCAGCAAATAAGGGAAAAACAGTATGCCTTTGAAGAAGTTTTTGCCTCGAACTTTGAAACTCAGAATCGTGGCAAAGTAAAGCGCCAAGCCCATCTGTAAGAACGTAGCCACGAAGTAGTACAAGCTGACAATAAATACTTTGAAGTATTCGGGATCACTGAAGATACGCGTATAGTTCTCAAACCCAACATAATCGAACCTTTTGCTGTATCCGTTCCAATCGGTGAAACTGTATTTGAACATGTTGATGACTGGCAAGTATGCAAATGTAAACAGCAACGCCAGCGGAATAATTGAGAAGGCACAGATGATAAATATGCGTTGCGCTGAGTAGCCCCAATTCGAAAGTTTTAAGTACTTCATGCTCTCCACACCTCCAAGCGGTTCTCCCGCCTATATATCGAAAGACTCCCGTCCAATGGAATTTCTGCGTAATAACTGCCGGGGGAAGAGCATGGGTATCATGCTTTCAAATACCACATACTCCATGCTCCATTCATATATGGATTCCTATATCCCCGCAGTCCATTCATCACCTGATCCACTTACGTTAATCCAATTATTTCGTGAGTTCTGCTCTTGCTTTGACCCACTTATCGTTCAGATCTTTCATAATGTCGTCATACGATTCCTTGCGGTTCCCAATACCTGCTTCGATAATTCGTTTCTTGAAGTCAGGCTGCCAGAGACCGATTTCGCCTTCGTTATCGATCTTGTCAACCAGACCTTCCTGACCTTCTTTGGCAGGTGTAAGTGTGGAGAATTTAACGTCTTTATATTGATCCAAAATGGGTGGTAATTCCGCGTTTTTGTCTGCATCCATACCGCCGCCCTGTTCAACCGCGTAGTTTGATTTCGCCAGGAACCAGTCAATCCAGGCTTTGGCAGCAGGTTTGTTCTCACTGTTCACGTTCATACCGATGTTATAGTCGGCGGAGAGCGGAACCACAACCTCACTTGCATTGGTTGGGAAAGGAAGGAATCCGATGTCGTCCGGTGTATCCGTCATGCCTTGGATCTGTGTGATGGCCCAAGATCCAAGTGCCATCGTAGCAATTTTGCCTTTGGCGAGATCCGCTTTGGAGCTTTCCCAGTCGGTAGTTGTTGGATCTTTCTCGATTAGACCGTTCTTGGCTGCATCATAGAGCACTTTATATAGTTCATAGTGCGGCTGACCAGGCACAAAGTTATCATCTGTGTTCGGTTGGTCCACATTCACGTAATCTACGCTACCTGCAACGGTTGGCAGATCCGATTCCCATTGTGTCAGGGCCCAGCCGGATGCATAGTTGGTGTAGAGCGGAACCGCGTCAGTATTGTCTTTGATCAACTGAAGCGCAGCCTGGAATTGTTCAGGTGTCTTAGGCACTTCATTGATACCGGCTTCTTTGAAGACCTGTTTGTTATAGATAATTCCCGAGAACGTGATGACCGTAGGGATACCGTATACCTGACCATCCACCATGCGTTCCTCAATAGCGGTGTATTTGTCTTTCAGTTCATCGTACGTGCCAAGCGGCTCGAAGAAGTCCGGGATATCCGCGATCGGAACGCTCGTCGGGATCATCAGAACGTCACCATAATCTTTGGTGCTCATACGAATTTTCACTTGTCCTTCATAGTCGGCCAGTGCCTGAAAGTTCACTTTGACATCCGGGTATTCCTTATTGAACTCAGCAGCGTAATCTTTGAATACGGTATCAACAATATCTGTACGTTGTGTAAGGACGGTAATTTCGCCCTTGATATCTGCCGGATCTGTACTGATCTCCTCCCCTGCCTGCGAAGATCCACCTCCGGATGAACATGCAGCAAGTAGTGAAGTGATGAGCAGCATCGTCAGCAACATCATCCAACCTTTGTTTTTTTTCAATTGTTTCGACCCCTCTCTTAAGTTAATTAAGTTATCGTTAAGGTTACAAAATGAATTTTATTATGGTAACGCTTACCTGTCAATTAAATTATTTATAACTTAACAAGAAAAATTACGATGCATTTCGTTGACATCTGTTTTTCAGAGCACTAATATGGATTAATAAAGTTACCGATAACTTAAATATATAAATTGATTAAACATTTACACGAAACGTAGAGGACAGAAAGAACCTGAAGAAGCGGAGCGTTCGCCTAAAAGCTTTCTGAAAGAAAGCTACATCGGAAGCATACGCTATCCCCGGATTTCCCCCTTATAACAAGGAATCAAAAAAATCTGGGGGTAACAGCGATCGGAAGGTTATTCTGTCATCGGAGTGACCAGTGTAAATATTCTTTAGTCCATTTATGAATTAAGAATTATGTAACACGTTGAAGGAGCGCTCACTTATGAATACAAAAACACCCCAACTCCAATCTGAGATTAAGGCCCATTGGGAGAAGCAGATTTTACCCTTCTGGTCCAACCTTAAAGATACAACCCACGGTGGATTCTACGGCTGGGTTGGCAATGATCTTCAGGCGAATACGCAGGCAGCCAAAGGCGGGATCGCCACGGCACGGCAACTCTGGTCTTTTGCAGCGGCGTATAGGGTTACCGGAAACGAAAGATGGCGCGATCACGCGGAGCACGCCTATCGTTTTCTCGCAGACCATGTGATGGATACCGAATATGGCGGTATGTACTGGATGGTAGATTACACAGGGGAAGCGCTGGACACGAGCAAACATGTGTATACGCAATCATTCGGTGTGTATTCACTCAGTGAGTACTATCGTGCTACCGGGGATGCTTCTGCATTGGAACTTGCGAAAACGCTTTTTGCTCTTATCGAGGACAAAGGTCTGGACGCCGGACTACCTGCTTACAAGGAACAATTTGATCGTACATGGAAGGAACAGCCCAATGAAATGCTGAGCGAAAATGGGGTTATTGCGGATTACACAATGAATACGCATATCCATGTGTTAGAGGCCTACACCACGCTCTATCGCGTGTGGCCAGATCAACAAGTGAAGGCTGCGCTGGAACGCCTGCTGAGAATTCTATATGAACGGGTGTATGACCAAGACACCAAGTTTCTCGGGGTATTTTTCAACAAACAGTGGGAATCCATCATCGATCTGCGCTCGTTCGGACATGACATCGAAGCCAGCTGGCTGATCGACGAAGCCCTGAAAGTTCTGGGGATGGAACAACATCCGGAGTATGCGGCGATGGTAACGGATATTGCCTATAACATCTCCAACGTGGCCGTAAATGCCGATGGTTCCCTGCTCAATGAACAAGAAGGTGAACATATCGATGAGAAGCGAATCTGGTGGGTTCAAGCAGAGGCGATGGTTGGCTTCTATAACGCGTATCAGCGCACAGGTGATCCACTGTTTCTGGAGAGAGTGGAACGATTGTGGACCTATACGCAAGAAAACATCATTGACCAGCGTGCTGGCGGGGAATGGTACTGGTCGGTGGACGGGAACGGCACACCGGATCAGAGTGAGATTGCCGGACCGTGGAAATGCCCGTATCACAATAGCAGATTCTGTATTGAACTAATCGAGAGGATGGGATCAGAATGATACACCCGAAATACAAGGAGTTATTGGAGAAACAGGAACAGCTGCTTACTCGCCCCAATGAGATCAATTCTTCCTTCTACAACGGCATATATGATCGGTATCAATATCCGGTAATCACTCGCCATCATGTACCGCTGCATTGGAGATTCGATCTGGATGAGACGACGAACCCGCATTTCATGGAACGTCTGGGTATTAACGCAACGCTGAATCCGGGAGCCATCTATTTCAATGGCAAATACGTCATGGTTATTCGTACCGAAGGATTAGATCGCAAATCAATCTTTGCACTCGCCGAGAGTGACAATGGAATTGACGGGTTCCGTTTCACGGGTAAACCATTGGTCTGGGATGATATCGATGCGGATGAAACCAATCAGTATGATATGCGCCTCGTCCAACATGAAGATGGCTGGATCTATGGCATCTATTGCTCGGAACGCAAAGACCCGGAGGCTCCTGCATTTGATACATCCAGCGCAGTTGCACAGGCAGGACTGGTCCGTACACGGGATCTTACAAGCTGGGAACGGTTGCCCAACATCACAACGAATTCCCCTCAACAGCGCAATGTCGTTTTGCACCCGGAATTCGTGGATGGAAAATATGCCTTCTACACCCGTCCACAGGACGGATTCATCTCGACAGGCAGCGGCGGCGGAATCGCCTTTGGTCTGTGTGAGGATATCTTGAACCCTGTCATTCATGAAGAGACCATTATCGACGAACGGCAATATCATACGGTATATGAGGTCAAAAACGGTCAAGGCCCTGCTCCGCTTAAGACGGATCGTGGCTGGATTCACATTGCTCACGGAGTTCGGAACACCGCAGCAGGCCTGCGTTATGTGTTATACACTTTCGCTACGGATCTGAATGATCCGGCGCGTATTATTGCCAAGCCGGGCGGCCACTTCATTGCCCCTTATGACGACGAGCGTGTAGGCGATGTGTCCAATGTTATTTTCTGCAACGGTGCTGTGGTCAATGAGAAGAAAGAAGTCTTTATCTATTACGCATCCAGTGATACCCGCTGTCATGTGGCAACAACCACCCTGGAGAAACTGGTCGATTATACGTTCAATACACCGGCTGATCCATATCGTTCCTTGGACTGTGCTAGCCAACGGGGTCAGCTGATTGAACAGAATGAGAAGCTTCTACAGAAACAATTGACATAACATCGGTAGAGCGTCCTCTCAGGGAAACCTGCAATGTGCTGAAAATTAGCGAAACAACAGCCAGAATGGCTTTATTCCAAGTGGGTAACGATGTATACTGATATGGATTGTTATTATGTTGGAGGAAAGCGCTCATCATAATGACAGCACATTGTGCCTATACCGGCTTGAAGGAGGCGACCATACTGAAGAATAATATCACCATGCGGGATATCGCCGACAGGCTCGGGGTCAGCAGTGTGACCGTCTCGAAAGCATTGAATGATAAAGATGGCGTGAGTGGCGAATTAAAGGAAAAAATTAAAGTGCTTGCTGTTGAAATGGGCTATCGGTATAATGCCGCTGCCCGTTCGATGAAGGAAGGCTTAACCCATAATATTGGCGTAATTATCCCGGAGCGTTTTACCGGGCCTACGCAGTCGTTCTATGTACGCGTGTTCCAGCGCATCACCAAACATCTGGAGGAACAGGGCTACTACGGCATTCTGCACATATTGAATGTGGAGGATGAGGAAGAATTAACACTGCCCAAGCTGTACAGCGATAACAAGGTCGATGGTTTCATCGTGCTCGGGCAGATCAGCAAAGAGTATATTGAACTGGTGAGATCGATGGAGGTTCCCAAAATGTTTCTCGACTTCTACGATGAGCATTCGGATATCGATTCCGTCGTTACCGATAACTTCTACGCTGCCTATGAGCTAACGAACTATCTGGTTCAGCAGGGCCACCGTGACATTGCTTACGTGGGAAACCTCTATTCCACGAGCAGTATCCAGGACCGATTCCTCGGATATTACAAATCCTTGCTGGAACATCGGCTGCCAATGAATCCGGATCTGGTTCTGAATGATCGGGATGAACGGGGTACGTTTATTGAGATTGATCTGCCGGAACAGCTGCCAACCGCTTTTGTATGCAACTGTGATCAGGTCGCTCATCTGCTCGTTCAGAAACTGACTTCCATGGATATTCAGGTGCCTGGCCAATGCTCTGTTGTTGGTTTTGATAATGATATCTACGCGATGCTCTCCGATCCCAAGCTGACAACTGTTGAAGTGGATGTGGAACAGATGGCGCGCACGGCAGTTCAGTCCATGCTCAAAAAGGTCGACAACCCGAACCGCAGTTTCGGCCGTGTACACGTGAAAGGCAACATCATCTATCGTGACTCGGTGAGTGCTGTGTCTGCCTCATCAGATACTATGGATATCTGAATTAAAGAATTAAATAAACGAACACAGATGACTGGCCTTTATCTTACTGGCCAGTCTTTTCTGATGCATCGGAGCTTAACGAGGGCGACGATCTGTTGAATTCTTCAAAAATGTAGTCGTTCTCCAAATCGAGAGGATGAGGATTAACTCATACACATTGGTTAAAGTTCCGGTTTCCAATGGCAGGGAGATTAACTGTCCTACAAACAATAATGCAGTCCCAACAAACAGCCATACCCATTTATGTTTGAAAAGAACGATCAGGCTAACAAATAAGAGTACAAGCCCCACGATGATCACCATCATCGGCGGACCTCCATGACCTTCTGCCATATATCTCAGTACTCCATACTCTTCTATAACCTTGAGATTTTTAACCTCGGATAAAGTAAAACCTACAATCTGGTAGATAACCAAACCTAAAGTTATCAGCCATGCTACCACACTCGTTATACTTCTATTTGCAAACTTGGCACCTGAGCTACGCAAGATATGGTAGCCAACCAGAATAAGGGTAGGGGTAGCAAATGCATGTAGCCAAAATCGAAGGCTACTAAGAACAATTAACAATTCCCCTTCCCCTATCAAATTACCTAAAGCAATAATTCCATTATCATATGCCAAGCTGAACGCTACAAATAGCTGAAAACTGGAATACGCGAGCCATTGCTTCCTCTGGGTTAAATCGACGCCCATCCGAATAACAAGTATCAAATAAACAAGAGTAAGTACGGAGTATATCCATACATCCAAGCTGCTTCACCATCCTTATTGGTCAATTCTAATAAATTATATTTACCGGTAAGTAAATTTACAAGTCATACTTGTAAAAATGGATAACTTGTCATAAATTACTCGCTGATGTAATGAAGATGAATATCGATATATAACGTTTACCCGGGAGACCAACACATGCTGTAGCTGGAGATGTTCCACCCTAACAAGGAGTCACTTTTCAAGCGGCCCGCCAAACTGTTAATGAAGCTGATTCATATAAAAAGAGCACTCCCGGCTATCGTAGCTGCAGGAGCACTCTTTTCCTTATTTGAAAAACGTAAAAGCAACAGGTTACTCTGATGTCTACTCGCTTTGTTCAGACTTAAATCACATCATCGCCTAATAACTTGTCTTCAACCAATTGTCCTTGGACCAGGTCAGTTTACCCGAACCCGCGCCATTGGAAGCCGTGAGGCGTGCATTCAACGTAGATGGATCATCCGTGGTATAGCTGTAAGGAAGTGTCGAGAAACCGTTCCAGGAGAACGATTTTACCACTGCCGGGATTGGCGCCAGTGGACTGCCAGACGTATCACTGCTTCCACGGAATGAGCTGCCATCCAGGGAGTACATGGTATCGGTCACTCTGATTTTGCCGGTATAGGTTGGATCTGCCGGATCGGTCTGATTGTTACGAACAGGATATAGCACGTCCTTAATGACTGATTTCTCAACCAAGACGGCCCCTCTTTCCGTAGAAATCGCTCCGTTGCCAATGATATCGAACTTATAACCTTTGGACGCAATCGCTGTTGCCATCGCCGTTGTAATTTTGGCTTTAGCGGCACGTGCCCCTGTCGCATCCATCACGATGTTGTATGCATGTGCGTTGCCTCCACGCAGGCGTGGCATCCGGTCCTGAATATCCTTGTACAAGTTATGGTGCAGCGTCATGGACAGGTTGGCGTTAGCTGATTCCAGGCTGGTCGAACCGACCAGATGTCCTTTCTTTTGGGGTCCCGAGATAGCGATAATATCGGCTTTGCTAAGACCTACAGCACTGCTGCGCAGGTAGTTGTACATGGGATAGGAAGCCTTGTTTGCTTCCAATTCGTTAATCTGCTGGGTAACCCAGCTGTTCGAGCTGCCGTCATCCCCTTTGAAGAGGGACCAGGAGATGGTCACGCCGCTGGTTCCTTTTTTCGAATCGACGAGTCCATCATAGGCTTTATTAAATGTGCAGTGATCAATCCATACGTTGCTGTTCTCCTCCAGGGTGATGTAATCCCAGTCATTCTTGTCGTAATCACCTTTGGTGGATTCATCCCATTCCCATAACTCATCAAATTCCAGGTTGCGAATGATGACATTCGAGCTTCGTTTCACGCTGATCGCAGCGTGTTTGATCTTGGAGCCATTGGCGGAGAAAATCGTGAGTCCATTGAAACCATCAATCGTGAGCTTGCTAACACCGGTCTGTTTTAATACGGGATGCGTCAACGCATCATTATGCTTGGCAAAAGGAGAAGTCTGCGCTGCGCTCGGAATTTCATTCCATCCCAGATTCAGATCGTTCATGATCTCAACAACTTTGACACCGGAGTTCTTTTTCAGCGCCAATGCCAGATCGGTCGCATTATACACTTTCTTATACGTGGCTGTGTTTGATTCGCTAATGATGCCGCCGCCCACATTCCCTTGGGAGAAGCCTGTAAGATTGTAGTCTGCGTTACCCGCTGCCTGCACACTTGCCGGGCCGGACAATAAAGTTAACCCCAACGTTAGAGCCAGAGCTGTGCTGCACAAGCTTCGAAATTTGCTTTTCATCGATTCCATTCCTCCCAATATATGATGATGACATTCGTCCATCGCTGCCATGCCAAGTTACGAAGGACATGTTCTCAATGTAATTGTTGAAAGCGATTACAACAATAATCCCTATCTCACATGTGGTTAGGAAAGGCTGGTATGGTAAAGGTTTGTACTGTAAGCAACCTTGAATCGTACAGAGTTAACTTGGAGAGTGAGGTTTCAGGGATACATCGAGGTAACAAGAACATTCTAGATGGGATGAAATTAAAAAAGCAGGACTGCATCTGCCGCAGACCTGCTCGATTTTACTTTTTGATGGAACGTGTCCAGAAGCCACCATGGAACTGTTTGGGCTCCACAGTAATGACAAATGCTTTCGGGTCCAGACTGAGAATCGTCTGATAGAGCAGTTTCTGGTTTTTACGTTTTGCCAGAATCTCCATCACAAGCCGATCTCCATCACGTCCACTGCCCACCCATGCAGTAACGCCGTAGCCCTTATCCCGTAGGGCATTCGCGACGCTTCCATCCAGCTGATTACAGATTACTTTAACGGTGATATAACCGAGCGCAATCTTTTCTTCAATCCACGCTCCGAGCAGCACACCCAATCCGTAACCTACCGCATATACAATCAGGGCCTCCGGTTGTTTCAGATAGTTTAACACCAGATTCAGACCGAGCACATAGATCACAATCTCACCCATGCTGATCAGTGCGGCGATATATTTCTGTCCTTTGAGTGTCAGAATCATCCGTAATGTATAAGCCGATACATATACAATCTGGATCAAAAAGATAAATACCAATATTTTAAACAATCACTATCCCTCTTTCCTGGCCTTCGCAACGGAATTGGCCCTTTGCTGCATATACTCGACGATTTCGTTTCATCTATGCTTCCGATATGTTCGCTCTATCTCCATCATTGGACGTTATACCCTCATTCTAAACGGTTGGATGTAAATCCGTAGGCATTTTCTGCTCTCTGGCATGCCGGAACTGCCATTATAGAACCGTTTGTACCGATTATCAACCCGGCGGAGGTCCCAGGGTCGAAAACGGGGGTCTTTGAATATGCTGTATCATCATAAAGCCAAGCACGCTGGCACAGGATATCAGGTCAAAACCAGGATGGATGGGTCAAAACAAAAAGGGGGGCCGTCATGCAACTATGGCAGGAGATGGAGCGAGAAGGCATGGAGGAACTCATTTTTTGCCATGATGCAGATAGTGGATTGAGGGCGGTCATTGCCATTCATAACACGGTCCTTGGACCTGCGCTCGGCGGATGTCGCTACTGGACGTATGCGTCCGAGGAAGAAGCTGTTCGGGATGCTGTGAAGCTTGCCAGAGGCATGACGTACAAAAATGCAATCTCCGGACTGCCTTATGGTGGAGGGAAAGTGGTCATATGGAATGTGCCTATTGCGAAAAATGCAAAACCGGATGTGGATGGTTGCGGGTCTCAAAGTGCTGAGCAGGTCGCTGGAGATTTAGGGGTAGAGCAGCAAAAGGGCGCTATCGCTGAACGGGAAGTCGTCGCCGATCAGGGTGCTGATCGTATAGATAAAAGCCTGGATACGGACGTATCCAAGCGGGCGCAGCGCTTTCGCGCACTGGGTCGTTGTCTGGAGCGGCTGAACGGACGGTACGTGACCGGTCTTGATCTGGGTACCACGGCGACAGACATGGACCAGATCCGATTGGAGACCGCACATGTGACGGACACCACGGGTTCGCTTGGGGCGCAGGATGACTTCACTGCCGAGATGACCGCCTACGGCGTACACATCGGCATTGTGACCTCGCTGCGCCAGCAAAGCATTGCATCTTTGCAGGGCATACCCGTTGCCGTCCAGGGACTGGGCAAGGTCGGGTATGCCCTGTGCCGTTACCTGCATGCAGCCGGGGCACGGCTCATTGTGGCAGACGTTGTACCGGAGCGTGTACAACGTGCCCTTGTGCAGTTCAGCGGCGCCATCTCGGCCGATCCGGCCCATATCCACGCCGCTGACTGCAAGGTCTTCGCCCCCTGTGCCTTAGGGGGCGTACTGACCCCGGCAACGGTGGAGGAGCTGCGCTGCTCCATCGTTGCCGGGGCGGCCAACAACCAGCTGAGTGAACGACAGCTGGTTGCAGGCCGCATGCAGGCGCGCGGCATCCTGTACGCGCCTGATTATGTGCTCAACGCAGGCGGAATCATCTCCACCGCCTACGAGCTGGAAGGCGCGGGGCCTGACCTGATCCGCCAAAAGGTGGCGGGGATTGCAGGCACGCTGAGCAAGGTATACGCAGAAGCTACGCAATCTGCGATCTCCACAGCGGATGCAGCCGATCGGCTGGCGGAATCCATCCTTCGATCAGGCTATAAGAAATAGGGCACCCCACTCTGCCCAAAGATACAGATCAAGAACCGTTCCAATAGCAGACCCCTAGCCGTAAACAAGTCCAGAACCATCCGTTAGATTACTCACTTCTACCACAATTCACGCGGGTGATTGCGTACTCATGTGTCCCCACATACCTGAACCTAATATTTGCTTGCTGGGCGCGACGTTACTGCTAGTCCTTATTACTAAATTGGATACAGCTTCTATATACAAACACCCTGCCACCTAAGTATATTCACACCGCCAACACATCGGCCGTCTCCCTATTGATTCAAAGTTATAGTATTACCTGGAACTCATTATGGGCTTCACTCGATTTAGATATTTCGACGTACCGAAAGAGAGCCTCCACTGCTTCACTCCATTTTAACGAACCTGATACACGTTATAAGCCCCTTTTAGCATGGATCTAATATCTAACGAATCTCAGACACGTTATTGTGCCTAGTTTGGTCCTTTTTCAAGCTAAATAACTACTTTTCCGAAGAATAGCGTTCCTGAGGTTCGTTAGAATTTATATTTCAGAATTTTACCCTGAATAGGTTGTCTCAGGTTCGTTAGCGCAGCGGACGAGGGTTCTATGGGGTAGTATCACCTATCAAAAAGAGCTAACCCCGACATCCGTGTCCAGGTTAGCTCTTTTACCCTCTCTTATTGTTTAGTCCTCTTACTCTCTTTCTCTACTACTCTATTCTCAAACTGCAACCGGCCTCTTCTTCGCTGTCTTCTTCTCTCGAAACAGCAGCGTCCATAGTAACACATTCGCTACGATCAGTAGCGCACCGTAGATCCAGATGCCCCCCGATACCGAACGGAAAAAGACATGGACTCCCCATAACATGGCAAGCACAGGGAGGGCGGCGAATACATACCAGCCATCACTTTGCTGCGCCATACTGAAAGATTGGGAGAACGGCGGCTTACGCAGCAACAATTTGCCTGCCAGTGGGACAAGTGCCGTAGCCGTCAACAAAATTATCGCAATATCCGGCAGTATCCGTGATCCAAATGCCCAGGTGAACAGAATGGCATTTGCCAGAAATATAGGCAGGAACATGTTGCACAAGAATGCCTTCAGAGCGCCTTTGTATAACGCGCTATCATTCGCCATCGGTGCAGCGCGAAAGGTCCAGAACGCCTTATATTGTCCCGAAAATTTCAACATGACCACAACCGTTACAACCAGCATCAGCACGATATAAAAAGTGTATACAAACGAACTTTGCCTAAACTCAGCCCAGGTAGAAGACTGCAATTCGGTAAACCAGAATACATAAGGTAAAACAAATGATAAACCAAGCGATGGATACACCTTCAGCTTGAATTCCCGTTCATTACGCATCATGCTGGCTGACAGACGGAAGCAAGCATGCTCCTCTCTGGAACGACTGACCACCTTGGAGATCAACCGATCCCATCTTCCGCGTCTGCGTCCGGAGGACTGACCCGAATGTGCCATTTTCTCCAAATACAATTCAAAGGAAGGCATAAGCTTCACATATGCGATCAGACTTACCACAGGAACCAAAACTGCAAGGGCTGTGAACGTGTAGATCCATACATTCCCGCCCCCTGCGAATAACCATTCGTAGGCAGCCGCATACCATAACGGAGGCAACAGCAACTGCCACCAAGCTGGTGTAAATACCATACCAAAGTCAATAATACTGAACGAACGGATGACCAGCTGATAACCGATTGCAATCCCCACGGAAAGCAGAATCTGTACCATATTGATCATATCCTTCAGCTTCTCGCCATCCAGAAACTTCATCATGAACAGATAGATCAGAGACGTTGTCACCAGAATCAGCATATTGATCAGAATCAGTTCTACAAGGAAAATCAGAAAGAATCCGATCCCATGCGTCACTAACGCGGCAATTAGCGGTATACCGGTTAATGAACCCGTCAGCAATAGCAGATAAACGCCTGCATGGATGGCTCGGGCCATACCTACCGTTCGCCCATTAACAGGCTTGGTCATAATAATATTACGATCCCGAATGTCCAGCAGTACGGAGGAAAAATCCGAGATCATGGACGTCATGATCATAAACATTAAGATACCAAACACAAGCCCCATCTGAAGCATGAAATGCCCCGTATCCCAGACGATGAAGGGGACCATCATCAGTCCCATTAATCCATACAACCACAGGGAACGAAGAAACTGATTCCCTTCCTTGCGCTCTTTTTTCCCTGAATTGTTGGATAAAATGGTAGGTACTCTGCGTTGATCCATCTGAAATTTCACCCGCAAAATCAGGCGAAGCACATCATAATCCGCCCCTGTTCTGGCGATGATCGGACGAAAGCGATCCAGAATCTTGAGTGTGCGGAAGTCGGAGGATTCCTCCATATCAGTACACCTCCTGCACAATCGATACAAATCGCTCCGCAATGGCTTTGTGCTCATTGAAGCCTGTCAATTGATTAAATACTTCCTCCAGCGTCCCTTCCATGGACTGCTGTTGGAGCTGCTTGAACGTACCGTCTGCCACCACGCGTCCTTCAGCGATCAGTACAATTCGACTGCTGATCTTCTCCACCACATCCATGATGTGTGACGAATAGAAGATCGTTGTGCCTTTAGCTGACAATTGTGACAAAATCTCTTTGACCACCATCACACTATTGGCATCCAATCCGCTGAGTGGTTCATCCAGAAATAGCAGATCCGGGTCATGCAGCAGCGCAGAGATTAACAGCACTTTCTGACGCATACCTTTAGAAAAGGATGCAATGCGGGAATGATATGATTTTTCCAGCCCAAAACAATCCATCAATAGCTTGGCTTTGTAATCCGCATCTTCATAGGACATGCCGTATAACTCTCCCGTAAAAGTCAGATACTCCGCAGGCGTTAATTGTTCGTACAATTCCGCGACCTCCGGAACATAACCGATTCTGCGCTTATACTCTACATCCCCATCCGCAATATCTTTACCAAAGATTCGCACCGTGCCTACATATCCTTCAACCAGCCCGAGTAAAATCTTAACCGTTGTACTTTTGCCAGCCCCATTGGGACCAATATATCCAATCATCTCACCGCGATTCACTTCCAGATCGATGCCATTCAGCACATAACGTCCGTTATATCTCATACGTAAGCTTTCAATTGACAGCACTTGTTGTTCACTCACTTCGTTATCCAGCTCCTGTCTCTATCTTTTTCTACAATTCTACTAGTTTACCACAGATTGGGATGGTAATGATCGGAAATAGGTCACGATATCAGCCATCGTCTGGATATCCCCTTTGAGTATGAGCATCACGTAACAAGCGTGAACACATCACAAAGCCCCTGTCCCACCTTACGGTAAGAGACAAGGGCTTCCACTTTATGTTGAACCTTATTTTATAATATTTAAAACGTCTTACTGCACCTTAACAATCTGAAAATGCTGATTCGTGCCGCCATTATCCGTCCACTGGATGGCCGCAGCCCCATCTGCCAGGGATTGACCGGAGATGTCCAAGACCTTGCCTGTACTGCGGTTCTTCAGTTTATAATAACCACCACCTACATGGACGAGCTGCCATTGCTGACTGGCCCAGCCGCCATCATTCCACTGTTCAATGACAGCCCCATCGGTCGTGGCACCATTTTCCACACCGATTAGCTTACCACTGGAACGGTTGATGATTTTGACATAGCCGCCACCCGCATCGGTAATCTGCCACTGTTGACTTGTTGTTCCCCCATCTGCTCGCTGCTCCAGATCCGCACCGTTGGCGGAAGAACCCCCGATGACATTAAGCAACTTGTTACTTTTACGACTAATCAGCTGATATGAAGCATTCGGGTCCCATACATCCGGTGTATTCACTCCGGTCACGATCCCTGTTGCTGTATCAATCGTAATACTGCTGGCCCAGTTCATCGCCAGACTGGTTGCGCTTGGGAATGAAAGTGGCAGCCAGACATACTTGGAATCCTGCACAGGTCCGCTCCACGCTCCAGCCCAGCGATCACCCATGTAGAGATAGGAGGTTGTTTGTGAACCCTCTACCGGAACAACATAGGTGGATTGGGAACCATACGTTGTACTGTCTCCAAAGTTACTGAGACCGCTCCATGTGCCTGTAATGCTGGAGGCTGTCGCATATTTCGCCTGATTCGGATTCCAGCCAGTGGCACCCGAGGTGATCAGGAAGTAGACGCCATCTTTTTTGAATAGGGCAGGTGCTTCACGATATTGTCCGGGCCACAGTGTTGTGACAAGGGATTCCACACCGAGGAAATCCGGGGTCAGCTTATATATATTCAGATCTGCATTCACTCGGGTCGCGGAGATCAGATAAGCGGTTCCGTTATCGTTATACACCGTCATGTCTCTGGAATCATACCCAAGTGGACGATAGCTGCCCACATACGTGTAGTTGCCATCAACCGTATTCGAAGTAGCTACGGCCACTCGGGCCTCGCCATAATCCAGACCATTCTCCTTGTGCATCCACAGCACATATTTGCCAGTCGAACTGTTATAGATGACCTTCGGGCGTTCAATGTTGGAGATATTTAACTCGGCTGCCGAGCTGCTGGTGAGCACATCATTGCGATACTCCCAGTTCTTCAGATCCGATGAACGATACACCGATACCGCCTTGAACGTTCCATTCGTATTACGATTCTCCCCAAACCAGTAATAATACCCATTTGCCTTGATCATCCCGCCCCCATGAGCATGAACGACATTGCCATTGGTATCCTTGAACTGTATCCCGTTCGTTACACTGAGCGGAGCAGCTGAAGCATTCGGTCCGGGTGCGAGCAGCATACCTATTGATTGCAGCGCCAAAACCAACACAAGCAAATAACTTAAGCGGTGGGTAAAGCGACGTGAATGTGTATTCTTTTTCAACCATCCATCGTTCATAGCCATATCGTAATGCACCTCCATATTTTTTGTGAAGCGCTTACATAAAATAAAATCGATATGTCTCATCTGCCTCCGATCGATGATGCATTTTAGCAATAGAATTCTTGGCAAGATTGGCTGGGCATTCACCTCCTTGATTCCGATTGTATCCGCCACGTTCCTGCTCGGATAGTGAACAATCCGGCGGAAGATGTACAATTTCATACTCCATTCTCTTCATCAACAGCAAAAAGACGCTTCCCCCGAAGCGTCCTCTGCTATACCTGCCCTGCCCCTCCATGATGTAACGATCTCTAGCTGTGTGCGGCTGTTGATAGGCAGGTTTTTATATGATGTTTTATCGGCGTACTCTCGCCCTTATTGCTTAGTCTTGGTCGTCAAAATCCTGGTCGAACGATAACACTTTACCTGTGTTGGCATCGATATCTACATCTGCTTCACCTTGAGCGGTTCTCAGTTCGATCTCATACACATAGCGACCATCATCATGATCCAGCTCGACTTTGGTTACTTTACCACCCGTAACTTGTTTCAGCGCAATGTTTGAAGCTTGGGATGCCGTCAATTTGACCTGCTTGGAAGCAGAGTTGTTAGATGTGTTGCCTGTCACATTATCTTTATAATCGTCGTCATCATCGTAGTCTTCATCATTCACGACCGCAAGAATTTTGCCTGTATAAGCATCCAGACGAACGACAACATCATTGGTTCCTTTTCTGTCGATCTCAACTTCATAGAACGTTTGGCCGTTTCTACGCTCCAGATCCACGTCATCCACTTTACCATCGGCTGCTTTTAACGCCAACGCTTTTGCTTGTGATGCATTCAGCATTTTACCTGTGCTGTTCTGATTCTGTGTTACAGATTGTGTTGTTGACGTTGGTGTAGTTTGCACCGATTGTCCGTTCACATTCCCGCTAGCCGCTACGGCTGATCCACCAAGTAATACTGCTGCTGACAAGCTACCAATCCAAAGTTTATGTTTGTTCATCATCATCATTCATCTCCTCGTTGTTGTTGTTTCGTTCTCGTCTACATTTATAGAATAACCTGCAGGAATGAGAGATCAGCGAGAGTTAGATTAGAATTTGATGAGAAAATGAAGAGAATGCTCATTTAATAAGTGTTCATTATGTTTGTAATCTAAAAGAAATGAAAAAGATGACCCCTAAACTAGGAATCATCTCTCTAAAGCAGTTCAACACTATAACTATATTTAATGGGTTCTTTGCAAAAGGTTAATCCTCGTCCTCATCCCAAGTCACCGAACGAATCGCTCCTGAGATGGCATTCACCTGCACAATAGCCTCTCGGCCATCCTCCAGATCAATTTCAACCAGATAATATGGATTCCCACTGTTGGTTCCACGCAGTTCGATGTCGTCCACTTCTCCCGGGACCTCCGCAAGTGCCTTCTGCTTGGCTTGTTTCTCGCTCAGAAACTGAGGTTTGGGATCATCCTTGGTTGGTTCAGTTGTCGGGGCTGCTATTGTTTTGGAAGCTATCGTCTCTCCCGTGTATGGATCAATCGTGAGTTCTTCACGGCTGTTATCCTTCGCCTTCACGACCGCGGTGTATACCGGACTGCCTTGCTGCTCCACAAGTTCAAGCGAGACCAATTGGTTATCTGTTTGTTGTTTTAACAACGCCGTCTTGATCTGCTCGCGGCTCCATAACGTCTTTTCTTCCGCTTGTGGGTTCGACTCCAGCCGTTTGATGGAATTCACGGTAGCCGTGACGGCATCCACTTGCACATCATATAGGCCAGTCTCCGAACGGAGCTGCATGATATACGTCCCGTCCTTCAACGTGGAATTCACAATCTCACCTGGATATTGATCCAACACCGATTGGGCCGCCGCATCTGCCGTAAGTACCGCACCAGTCGATTGCCACGGCTTCCACCACACAACTGCTGCCACAATCAGCACAACGAGAAACCCCGGCCCCCACCAGAGTGATCTTCGCGATTTCGCCCATCCGCTATTCCCCTGTTCATGCCGTTTCATCTCCGGTGGTCGCTGCTCATGCTCTGTCATCACGTTTCCCCCTATGCACTCTCTTATCATCCCCAGTTGATCTGATGCTTATCAGTATATAAGAGAAGAATGAGAATTTCATGAGAGCGGCCCGTTCTGAACCGATAAAGGCAAAATAATCGAAGCCTCGGTGCCTTCACCCTCGGTGCTGGTCAGTTCGATCCGTGCTCCAACTGCTCCTGCAAGCTCTTTGGCAAGTGACAATCCCAGACCTGAACCGCTTGCGCCTAAGCTGCGTGTTCTGGCTGGATCAACCCGGTAGAATCGGTCAAATACCTTCTCCAGCTCGTCCTCCCGCATACCAATCCCGGTATCCACGATCCGAATACGGCACTCTTGCCCCTTGGCTTCCAGCCTGACTTCAATTGCATCTTCACTATACTTCCGGGCATTATCCAGCAAAATAAACAAAAGCTGCTTCAGCTTGCTCTCATCGCTGATCGCCCAGATTGGACCTGGATCTTCACACCGCACTTCACGGTGATAGGCTTCGCGAAACGCACGTGTGGAGTCTGTAGCCAGTCTCGTGATATCCACACGCGCCAACTGTACATTCCACTGCTCTGGCTGCTTCGCGAGCAGTAGCAGCTGTTCGGTCATCTCTCGCATGCGAACCGATTCGGACAGAATCGCCTCCACCGCTTCATCAAATACCTCGGGCCGCTCTTTTCCTCGCCGCTGTAGCAGACTGGCATAGCTTTCAATAATGGTCAGCGGTGTTTTGAGCTCATGAGATGCATCGGATACAAATCGCTCCTGTCGTTCAAAGTTGGATTCGAGCAGATCCATCATCCGGTTGAACGTTTGCCCCATCGTTTTCAGTTCATCCTTCGACCCTTCCTCCAGTGGAAGACGCTTGAATTGGCCGCTGGACTGTATATCAGTCATCGTGCGTGTCATCTGCTGAATCGGTCTGGTCATTCGATTCGCAAGAATCCGGCTGGAGATAATGGCTGGAATGAGAGCAATAATCGTGACCGCCACAAGCACAGTCCGCAGTACAGACAGACGATTCTCCGTCTCTGCAATGCTCTCGGTGACCTGTACATTCACCACCTTGCCATCAGGCCAGATGACCGGGACTGATACCCACACATAACCAATCTGCTCAACTTGGGTATACTCTGATTTCTTCTCACTTTCGTACTTATAAGGTAGCTTGCTCAGCTGCTCGGAAGCTGCTGTTGTTGTCACCGGGGAACTGGTGCCGTCTTCATTAACGATCCGAAGCATGCCGTTCACAGGCGCGTAGGCCCGCAGTAAGTCGTCCGGCGGAATGGAGCCGGCAGACTGACGCACTCCTTTGACAATAGACTCCGCTTCCGCTTCCACCCGATTAACCTCGTTATCAATCGACATCCGTTCAAACACGATGTAGACCGACAGGTTCACCGCGATTAACAGCACAGCAAATAATACAGACGAATATCCGTAGATTTTACTACGCAGGCTCATAACTGTTCCTTCAGGACGTATCCTACGCCCCGTACGGTATGTATTAAGGGCGGTGTGAATCCGTTATCCACCTTTTTGCGCACATAACGGATGTACACATCCACCACATTGGTATCTCCATAATAATCGTAACCCCACACAGCCTGCACAATCTGATCACGACTGAGCACCTGACGTTGATTCTGAAGCAGATACACGAGCAGGTCGAACTCACGTGGAGTAAGCTCAATGGCCACACCATCTCGGGATACCTCTCGCGTACCTTCATTTAGTTTCAACCCGGCAGCCGTCAACCAGCCCGCCTCAACTTCATCCTGATGCCCAGAAGAGTCATTCCCCGTATCAGCAGGTGTAGACGAAGAAGCGGAAGAAGCAACAGACGCCACTGCACTAAGCCGCAATGCAGCCCGAACTCTGGCAAGTAGCTCTTCAATCTGGAACGGCTTGGTGATGTAGTCATTGGCTCCGAGATCCAGGCCGGATACTTTGTCCTCTACAGAATCTTTGGCAGTGAGCATAATGATCGGAACCGTAGCATCTTTGGCCCGAACTCGCCGCAACACTTCAATTCCACTCATACCAGGCAACATCACATCCAGCAGAATCAGATCCCACTGTCCTTCTGCATACTTCTCCAGTCCTTCTGTTCCACTTCCAGCCTTGCCCACCTGATATCCCTCATACTGTAGTTCCAGTTCCAGCAGACGTGCTATTTTGGGCTCATCCTCTATGACCAGCACGGCTTCGTTCATGCAGCGCTCCCCCTCATCCCCATCATTTCATTCTCCCGTTATCTTACAATAACATCTACAATTTGCCCAAGGCATCTTCAACCGGATGCTCCCCGGCAACCAGATCAAAGGCCATTCGGTACGTCTTCTCTTCCTGCAAAGAAGCCACGATTACACGGGCCACATCTTCACGCGGGATACTCCCCGGTTCCAGATCGGTTCCAACTGCGATCTTGCCTGTGCCCGGTTCATTCTTGAGACCACCTGGACGTATAATCGTGTAATTGAGATCACTTGCAAACAACGCACGATCCGCATAATGTTTCGCCACGTAATAAGGCTTGATGGACTCTGACCACTTCTCCCGTTGATCTGCGCCATACGCACTGACCAGAATATATCTGGAGATTCCTTGCTGCTCTGCGGCTTCCATCGTTTTCACCGCACCGTCGAGATCAATCAGAAGTGTTTTGTCCTGACCGGTAGATCCGCCAGAACCCGCCGTAAACACAATGGCATTATGATCCTTCATTGCCTCAGCCAAATCCTCTACACTACCCTCCAAGTCACCAATTACCACATCTGCACCGAGTTCCTTCAGTGCATCCGCCTGCTCCGGTTTGCGGATCATAGCCGTTACTTTATGTTTGCCTTCCTGTGCCAGCTGCTCCACCACAAACTTACCGATTTGTCCATTTGCTCCTATAACTAAAACGTTCATACGTCATTCTCCTCTCAGTTGAACGGATGGCTTGATGCGGCTCCCCGATCCTTTTATTTAAAGGTGCTCATCCTATAATTTAAACGAAAGCCGGCGCTTCTAAGCGCCGGCTTCATGTCTATGCCCGTTCAGTACATTTATGAAATGTGAATTCTTCCGTTGTCCCATTAATATGCCATATCCCCTAGGTACTTTATACGCGACCTCACATTTGACCACTTCTGCCGCACCTTTTTTCCATCTGAATATCTGTTTTCCTTTGTAATGGTGACAACCAAAAAGGACGCCCAAAAGGGCGCCCTTGAATGGCATTAAGATTAGTAAGCCAGTGCGAACAAACCGTGAATATGAGCCAGGTAACGGATGTTACTTGCTTCTTTCATCATGGTTGCAGGCAGACCTTTCAGACGAGTCTGGTTGCCACCGATCATGCCGACAGCATCTTTACGACCCAGACTTCCCAGCGTACCGGAGAATACTGGTGTGAAGGATTCCATTGCGCCACCTTTGAACATAACGCCCAAGTTGTGACCAATAGTCTCACCCATTTGCCAAGCCAATTGTGCTGTTGGAGGGTAAGGGCGAGCGCCTTCGCTAGGGAAGACCACTGCGCTGTCACCAGCAACAAACACGTCTTTGTGAGAAGTAGATTGCAGAACTTCCGTAACTTTCGCACGGCCACGATCCACTTCAATTCCGCTGTTAGCAACAACAGCGTTGCCTTGTACGCCACCTGTCCATACGAGTGTGTTCGTAGGGATGGAGCTGCCGTCTTTCAGCAGAACTTCGTTTTCTTTCATCTCGGTAATCGCTACGCCAACGATGAAGTTAACGCCACGTTTCTCAAGACTTGATTTAGCACGTTCAACCAGCTCTGGCGGGAATCCTGCCAGGATGGAAGGACCTGCTTCAACTGTGTACAGGGATACTTCTTTGAAGTCGATGCCTTTTTCTTGACATACTGCAGGAAGCAGGTCAGCGAATTCGCCAACAAGCTCAATACCTGTCAAGCCGCCGCCACCAATAACAAACGTAGCGTCTGCTTTGTTGCCGGACTGTTTGTAAGCATCAAGACGTGCTTCAACGTGTGCACGAATACGGTTTGCATCGCTAACCGATTTGAGCGTGAAGCTGTACTCTTGCAATCCCGGAATTCCGAAGAATGCCGTTTCGCTACCCAAGGCAACGACAAGTGCATCGTAAGAGTATGTGGAGCCGCTGGTCATCAGAACTTTCTTCTCGTCCGGCTTGATTGTATCCACCGTATCGATTTTCAAGTTCACGTTTTTGCCACGCAGCAATTTTTCGAGTGGAAGAGCAACTGCTTGTTCAGCAATGCTTCCCGCTGCAAGACGGTGCAGTTCCGTGATAATTTGGTGTGTAGGGTAACGGTTCACGACAGTAATTGTCGCTTCTTCCGGAGACAAGTATTGACGTGCAGTCAATGCAGTCAACAGACCGCCGTATCCTCCACCCAAGATCAAAATTTGCTTCGACATATCCATCCTCCGTTCTTCTAAGTCTTAACGTTTCGGTTGTTGACGCTCGTTCAAGATGCTCAAGAAAGATTGAGCAAAACGAAGCGATTGTTGTACGTTTGGATCTTTAAGCATTTTCAGCATAGCGAACAAGCCAACTGAAGTTTGCTCTGTTTGCGCACGGTCATTGGCTTCGATGGCAGCAGAAGCTACACCTTTAGCTTTGTCTACAACAGGCTTAGCGAACTCGCCCATTGCGCTCATTGTGTCGCTGATCAGAACTTTGTCTGTTGCTACACTTTGTGCAAAGTCATAAGCTTTCGTCATAGCAGTAACCATTTCAGCCAATTTAGGCAGGTTCTCCACCAGAACGGTTAAAGACTCCTGTACCTCAGGCTTCATCAGTTGATCCAGAACGTCCAAGGACTGGCGCTCGGAAACGTTGGCACCTTCTGTAACTGGCACCTCTTGTTGAGTAGGCGATTGTGACATAAGAGAAAGTCCTCCTTTACTTTGGGATAGAAGTCCGCGACTTTCATGATGCCTGTCAAGCAGAGCCGAACCACAAAATACATCGAATACATCTAAATGTACCAAATTTCACACAATAGGATGAGCGTAGCTCATGGCCACTCCCATATCATGCATTGTATCTTGGATCTATTGCGGACAACAGGTGTTGACGCACAAAACGACAAGCAGGCCGAAACCGAACTCTATACCCTTATATTACACCTCTTACACATGAACATGAAAAAGAAATTTTTTACACTTGTGAAGATATTGTGAACATTGTAACAAAATCGATTTTTTTGTCAACCCATGAAGGCAGGCTAAAGCCGCCGATCCTCCTGTCCAAGATCCGTATTACTACCACATGTGGTATTAAGACAAGATCACATATGACCAGATGTGCGATATGTACACAAGGAAGGATTTGTTTATTCAAATGTTCAGGAATTGTTTTCCAATATCACGATAATCATGCAACGAAATTGGTCACTGTCGTTATTATGCAGCGTTGGGCTCGGCCTTATTCCATCATTGAGACATCTTTTCTATTTCAAGTATGAACCTCTTGCGTCACGAATGCAAAAAAAAGACAGAAAGAAGGCCTGACGGATCGCCCTGCCTCCTGATATTTGTTTTCACTTTTTGCCCGATCTGATCGATACAATTAGGTCACACCATAACTATTTCTGGGGAATGCTGATCCATTTCTTCAAGCAATGCTTTTATTGCAACGACGGCGGCTCGCTCCAATTTCTCCACTTCCAGAAGTATCGAGATAGCCTGATCGGCATGAAGCTTCTCATTAGGCAGTCCTCCATCTGGAAAAGGAAATAATGCCGCGAGTGTATTTAACTTTTGGGACATGTTTCGATATAACTCTTTTGCCTGAAGACAGAATGGAATCAAGTTGGAATAGCAGGCAGTCGAAGCCCACTTTAGAGAAAGTTCTTTGAAAAACTCACTTGCATAACGTCTTGCATCCCACAAAACTGCAATGTTATAGGCGTGACCGTTCGGTTCTACCCGTCTGTATTCTAGGGCTTCTCTCCAGACTGCATAGGCAGCCACACCACTGACTGTTTTCGGCAAGGTATACGGGTCCTCTCCACGATAATGAGCCAACGCAGCTGTCAGTGCCGCGCGCAAGTTCATTTCTCGTATCATGCCATCTGATTCGGCTGCCAGTACAAATACTTCCTGATTCACACCCCGGCCTACATGATCATAGGGAATTGTTCCTGATTTAATGAAATCGGTACCGTATAGGGTCCGGGCTGCGTCATCATAGCCATAGATCAACCCGAATTCCGGAATATTCAGGTCCCACACAACGGCCGGAATTCCCCGATGAATGGCGTAACGTATCAGGGAGAGGGCCTGAACAAGTCTTGGATTAAGCAACCTTTTCCCCTTCGCTTTCTCCTCTAGCATCGAAGGATCGACCAGATTGGCATTAAGTCCCGCTTCGCTCGCCAAAGCCTCAACCGCATGGGAACGATAACCCATATGTTGCAATCCTCTTGTAAGCACCTCTTTGAAGTTATAGGCGGTAGGTCCAGCGATATGTATGTCCTGAGGCAGGATGGTCAGACGAAAAGAAAGTCCACTCATCCCCATAACCATGGGAAGAGACGGAGATGGACCGATATAACCTAACATCTCGTGAATGGATGCTGCTGCCGAGTTCCAGGTTTGGGGAGCCCGAAACGAAAGGGGCTCCTCCAGAGTCACTCGATTTTGCCCAAGTGAATTCCACTCTGCCAGCATTTCTTCTACAGATAAATGAATATGAAGCTGAGACACTTTTTTACGTGAACGGGACAGAATTTGATACACATTGGCAATTGTCAGGTTGAATTTGTAGGCCATTTCTTGCGGTGACAGCTGCTCCATCCAATATGATGTGAAGACCTGTTGTTCTCTTTCATTCAGACAACCCAACAGCCTGTGGAGATTGTTCCTCATTTCCTGCTGAGCAACAGCTTGATACGGATCATAGCCTGTTTCCTGCGATCTCCGATTTGAGTCATTCAGAAGATGATTCAGCGTCATGTCGAGTGAGTCTTGATCGCTCCATGAGGTATCATCGGCTCCAAATCCAAATGCAAAAAACGAAGAAAAATGTTGTTCCCTCTGCTGCTTTTGGCGCTGCATATGTGAGTACGCCTGATTACGTATAATACGCTGCATCCAGGCCATAAAACGCTCAGCATTCTGAAGCTGTCCCATATGAATGAACGCACGAATAAGCCCATCCTGTAAAATGTCTTCTGCGAGATAAGAATCATACGTAAGTGCTCGCACATAACGAAACAATTGCCCACGGTGACGGTGAATCAAATCTCCAAAAGCCTCTGTATCCCCCGTTTGGGCTCGTTGGATAAGCGTGATATCCGGCTCATTTTGACGATCCTCTAATATCTCATCTTCCCCTGGCCTGATATGGCGATTATTAGTTAATCCATCCATGTATATCTCCCTTCCTTATAACGCCGCTCCACTTTCATTACTCCATCTTCAGAATAGAAGCTTCGATCATGGCTTCCGTCTCCGCGAGTGCCACCATGATTGTCGCAGCAGCCTCCCAGTTCCGAGAGACAAGACGGGATTGGCATTCCCCGAATTGGCGGGATTGTGCGTATTTCAAAGCAGATAGGTCAGGATGGATTGTTTTAAAAAACAAACCATAATCATGGGCACGACGCGCGCCTACTGGCAGAGCAAAATACACATAATGAGCCCACTCATTATCATCGATTGCTCCAGCACGAACCTGTTCCGCCTTATGCAGAATGGCTGAAGCTCCGGTTCGTCCTTCCTGTGCAGCAATATCATGGGTCTGTTCTGTAAGGGTTGATTTGAACCAAGTAAAAGCCCGACGGTTAATCTCCTCCAGATCAGGATGTTCAATGCGTTCAGGACTCCACCATCGTCGATACACACCGCTACTCCATGGGAATTCAGACTTCCATGCTTCCTCAAGTTTATCCAGTGTCAGGAAGACATTGGGGAATCCGGCTGGGTCATGCAGGCATATTTCATCGCCCTCCATGCTCAACGCCACTACATAATGATCGCAACCACCCAGGTTGGGAGAGTTGGGATTGTAGACGAGTTTGCCCATATCCAGCGGACCCATCATGACAGGACCCTGCTTCAAAGCCTCTCTTAGCTCATCTACAGGCATCTCTGTACCCCGTGCTTGCACACTTTCGCGCACACTAAATCCCAGAATGCTCATCGCCTTGCTGATGGCCAGATCAGGACTAGATGTACAGTCATCAAAAAACAGAAGGTCTTCCTGCGTGCGGAAAGCTCCGAGGGAAAAGCCACCTATAGCTTCAAGGACACTCGGGTCAACCTTTTCTCCGATGGACGACAGCAGCATTGAAGCTGAATTAGCATAACAATACGCACCATTGCCAATATAATTGCTCATATCATAACATCCTCTCATTCCTTTAATGAAGCACGCGACTATGCAATGCCTATACTTATACTGACTCTCCATACAGGTCATTTCTGACAGAATATCCAGAACAATTTCTGCCTGTATCACAATAGCAACGTTTAGAATAAGGACATCCCGGTTAATAAGGACTACACCAGAAACGAAGGAGATGTTCGATATGAGTAATTCAACTGGCGATAAAATCAAAGCAGGCGTAAATAAAGCCAAAGGCGAAGTGAAGGATCAGATCGGTAATGCAACCAACAACAGATCCCTTCAGGCTGAGGGTAAAAAAGACAAAGCCAAAGGTGCTGTACAGGATAAAATTGCCGACATTAAAAAAGATCATCACTAGATCCTTTTAATGTGAAGGTCCAACAGCACGATGATTTCGTGCAATAGATTATTTTAATAGCCTGACCGTCCGTGTTCGGAAGCTATCCGAAAATGAGACGGAGGCGCAAAAAAGCCAAGGAAGGTGTTACTCAATACACCCTTCCCTGGCTTTTTTTGTGCGTTCTATACTGCTGGAACTGCGTATCTTGCCATATCGATAATGAAACTGCGCGTTTCCCTTGTTGTATGGTATTCACGACTGAACTGTCTGACCCATTCGGGATGTTCCCGATACCAACGGAAGGTTCTTTCCAATCCTTTTTCCAAAGTGGTTTGAGGTAACCACCCCAATTCCGCTCGCAATCTCCCTGAATGTACGACCAGACTGGACCCCCTGGACTGGGTTGGTTCTTGCTCCCGGATCTCTACAGCAGCTATAGATCGATCCATCGGTTTCAACAATTCCCCGATTTCCTGCATGGTTGTTCCAAGCCCTGTCGATATGTTATAGACCTGTCCATCTTTGCCTTTCAGCATGATCTGTTCAATGGCCCGGAGGGCATCATCTACATACAAGAAATCACGTACTGCCGATCCCTGGATATCAAGAGGCAGTCCATCCAGCATTCGACCGAAGTTTCGGGGAATAATACGGTCTGGCAATTGCCATGGACCATAGAGGTTGGTCAAACGAAAGAGTTTGACTGGAAGCTGGTAACATTGAGCGTAGGAGTGAGCAAGCATTTCACACGCGACTTTGGATGCGGAATAAGGTGAGACAGGTGCATACGGATCTGATTCGTGATAGACTCTGCCCCAATCACCGCCATACACTTCAACGGATGAAGCCAGCAAGACTGGAATGTGATGTTCGGTCGCATATTGCAGAATAGCCTGTGTGCTGAGTGTATTATTGCGGAAAACTTCTCCTGGCTGATGATACGAATAATCCACGTGTGGCATGGCTGCCAGATGAATAATGTAATCTGTTCCTGGAGGCAGATGAATCCGGTCCGATGCAAGGTCACAACAGATGAACGGCATCTCATGCAGAGGAGAAATGTGAACAAGCCTCTGACAATAATCATCCCGATCCAGAAGGATAATTTGATGCCCCTTTTGCGCCAAATACTGCGAAAGATTAAATCCCACAAATCCAGAAGCCCCTGTAATCACAATGTTCACACACGATTCCCCCTTGCGATTTATACAACGAGTGCATTGAAGAGAGTATATGTACTGAGTATAACCTTAAAATGATACATTTTGTATCATTTTACAATTGTTTTTTGTTCGTCTTTGAGTTTATAGGGTAATTTATAGTGAGGTGATGTGAGATGAATGAACGGAAAAAGGACATAGAGACGTTATTCCTTCAGGATGACGGTGTAATTCCCAATCATCCGACCCTGCCTGTGCTTTTGTATAAGAATGTATGGGCTGAAGAGGCTCTTCATGCAGAATCGTTGCTGAACCGTAATGGATGGGGGAATAGCTGGTTGAATGGTGTGTTCAATTATCATCATTATCATAGTAATGCTCATGAGGCTCTTGCTGTGGTGAGTGGATTCGTGGAACTGATTTTAGGCGGAGAAAATGGACAGAAAGTTTACCTTCAGACAGGCGACGTTGTCGTGCTTCCCGCTGGAACAGGGCATAAACGTTTGGAGTCCAGCACTGATTTTCGTATTGCCGGTGCTTATCCGGGCGGCATGAGTTACAACACACGCACAGGTGAAGAAGGCGAGCGACACAAGGCTCTTCAGGAGATTCAAGAGGTTCCGATCCCGGATACCGATCCGGTCTATGGGCAGCACGGACCGCTACTAGAAATCTGGAATGGGAAGAAATCTTAATACAGTGATGATCATAAAGACGATTGGACAATGCACAAGCGAAGTTGGTTCAGTAATCAAGGATGAAAAATAGACTGTTCCCCGGACAAGTAGTAGAATCATGCCGGAGTACAGTCTATATGTTTTTCTTTAATCTCTAATCTATCGCACGCCAGCAACTTTTAGTTCAGCTCCGTACTCGCAAGTCGGATACTGTAGTACCTCATCGCATGTGGCCTACCTTCCATCTCCAGTCGTCCCTGCAGTACAAGTTGACGTATTCGATATTCAATAAATGCGTCTCCCACAGTTTGTTCTAAATATCCAAGTACTTCACCTACAACACGGGCACATATTATAAATTCATCAGATTGTCTGGTTAACGTAAGGTCTCTCACCTTTTGCATAATGAAATCATCAATTCCGTCCTCGGACACGCTATGGATCTTACTATCCTTCATTATTCGCAGAAGGCCTCGTTGTTTAGAGAGAGAATCCCACTCTTGCTCCATCTGCTTGCGCTCTTCTAAAGACACCGGCTCTGCATTTACACAGTGGTTCCACATGGCCAACAACTTCTCGGAAACAATCTCTCCTGTTCTCCAAACATCATACTCGATATCAGGGTTATGGAATAACTGCTGATACAGTTCACTTGTCTCGATCAGATAAACAGGACTCTTCCTGTTACGCAGCAAATGAATAGCATACAGAAGACCCGTTTTCTCATGGGCGTTATTAGCATACCAAATGGTAATTCTAGTCTCTTCATCAATGGAACTCATCACGGTATTTAATTGAATCAGTTCATCTACGCCTTTGATAGCGTAATTTCCGTGTTCACTCAAATAAAGTCGCTCCAGTAACCAGAGGTGTCTACGTTGTAGAACTATCCTATCAGTGAGATCTCCCAATGGGCCAATCGCATAGTAGTCATTCATAGAATAAAAACGCCGCTCCAAGCGTCCAGGAACGCTACCCATGGCAACCTTAATGCTACCCAACGGCGATTCACCAATCGCTATATGAATTTCACGCGGCTTCTGTGTATCAAGCAATTGCTGCTCAGCTTGCTTCCTATTCCTTTCCTCGTCTAACCCCTCAAAAATCCGCTGTACACTCACTGCAAAATGAACTGAATGTTCTTCTGTCTGATGACTGACTGCCATGTCCGCCCTAAGATAGAGCATACGCAATAATGAACGAAGCTCTTCTTCATTCATGCGATATAATTCTTTATCAAAGTCAAAGACATTTTCAATCATACTGATCCCCCTTAAAAGGTTCATCACGAGTTAATTCATAAATGCCACACAAATATACCACTGTACCCCGAAACTAGGAGGAAATTGATTTTCCAGAGGGTTGATTCAGATCATGTAGATCTTCTCCATCTGACGATGAACGGGTAAAGTGTCGCTCCAGTTTGCGGCTTGCCCACAGGGATATCGCAATAAACAGCAATACGCCTACCCAGCGTACAGGGTGCTCCAGAAATTGTTCCACATTGGAACCGATATACGTAACAGAGAAAATCATGATCGCTTTACCACAACCCACTGCAAGCAGGAAGGATAACAATCGCATTCGCGCGATACCTGCCGCCACATTAATAATGACGAATGGACCTACCGGGAAGATACTCAGCAGAAAAACATAACTGAATGCATTCCTTCGAATCCATACCATGCTGCGTTGCACACGAGGTTTGCGTGCCCATCGCTCTACAAAGGCGGATTTCCCAATCTCCCGCACAATCAGGAACGTAACGGTACAACCGAGCACCATGCCGATCCATGAATATAAAAATCCTGCCCACAGACCATATACCGCACCGTTCACGCCTACAATTAATAGCGTTGGAAGCGGCGGCACAAATGATTTCATAAACGTAAGCAAAATTCCCGGTAACGGGCCAAGGGAGCGAAACTTCTCCAGCCAGAAACGAATATTTTCTTCCGTAATATATGACATAATGTCCAATGCTGCCGGGGTCATCTGCATCCATCCAATCTATACAGTCTAAGTTCTCAGGCTTGATGTTCACTATACATTTCATCATTCATATGGATGATGAAGCTTCTTTAGCAACTCCCTCCCAGTATAACGTACATCTTCGATGAACACCGTTGTCAATTTGAAGAAATTATTGCACAGCAAACTCACTTCCCACCCAAATCAGAATTAAATCAAAAAAGCACACCTCGACCTCTGTGGTCTTGGTGTGCTCTTCATATCAAAACCCCGATTCCATGTTCGGGGGCATTTATCCTTCTTCCAGCTGCGCTTCCTGCATTGCCAGTTCAATCAGTTCTGCCTGATGTGCAGCATTCCATTCGGGAATACCGGAACGCATGAACTCTTCGGCATCCATCGCTGCTTTGGACTGGTTGCACAGATTACAGGCGCAGACACAGTTGAGCGGGGTGGTATGTCCACCTTTGGCACGCGGCAGCAGATGGTCAATCGTATCTCCATACGATCCACAGAAGTAACAGGTGTAGTGATCTCGGGTTAAAATATACCGCTTGAAATCCTTGTTGCTGAACAATCGGCGAATCGTGTACCGATTGACCACCACAGCGGCTTTTTCCTTGACCAGCGTGACCGCAAGCTCCATGTCCACTTCCTGATGCCAGCGTCTGCCCTTGTCGGTCTTGCCTCGCATCCGTACCATGCCTTGCCGGTTGGTCCGGAGCGAAGCCGGATCTTCCGGGTCGATGGCCACCGGGGCCGCCGGCGTCTGGCGGCGAGGACGGCCGTCCGTGCCAGCCCCGTGACTGCGGCTGGCATGCGAGGGTCGCTGCCCGGATGTAACGCGGGCAGCGTCTTCGCCGTTCGCCTTGGGCGCACGCTCCTTGCGCGCCTGGCGCGGCTTGGACCCTGGCGAGCCAGGCTGGCGCACGGGCGCAGGAGGCCCTGCCTCCGCAGCAGCCCCCGGCGCTTGCCGAGGCTCGCGCCCGGTGGCGGCAGGCTGTGCCTCCGCCGCCGTAGGTGCAGCGACCGTGGTGGCATCGCCACGGTCGCTCAAGGCCGGCGCATGGGCCTCAGCAGCTATGCTGCGGGCCTGCCCTGCGCCGGGCGCGAGCGCGGCAGCACGCTTGCGGCGCCGCTTGCGCTTGCGTTTGGCTGCGGTCGGTTGATCCGCAGCCATGGGCTCTGCTGCCGGGCCTTGCGGCTCAGCCGGCAGCAGAGCTTGGTGGGCCGCCGCAGCTTGCTCGGCGGCCTGCCCTGCAGCGGCTGCTCGCGCGCCAGCCCGCTGTGCAGTGCCCTTATCATTCGCAGCAGCATGAACCTCCTGCGAATGCCCTTCTACCCCACGCCAGCGCTCACCTGGCTGTGGCTTATCTCCTACCTCACCCGCCAAACAATCCTGCTCCAGACTCGTCTCTCTCAGCTCATTGCCCGTTATGCTCTCTGAACGCTTGCTCTTCCTCCGTTTTCTCCTCTTCTTCCGAATACCCGAAGAAGAGGGTGAGGAAGTCACCAAGTCAGCACGTTGATCATCATTCGAAGAATTCGAGCCTACTGACGGTTGAGACACCAGACTTCTGTCAGACTCAGACACCGTAGCAGATCCCTGCTCCACGTCATGGAAGGTACGACCTGCCTTATTTCTCGCAGATGCAGAGGGTCTGGCAGTAACAGCACGTGTCTCCAAGCCATCCCGCTGATGCTCAATCCGTTCATTCATTCGTCCGCTCACGCTTGAACCTGCATCGTGGTCAGCCTGTCCACCGAGCTGGCGACAGCTGCGGCAGGCTCCACGCCTGGCTCCGGGACCTGCCCGCTTTCCGGTTCTGCGCCGGAATTCGGACATCGGCCGCTGTTGTCCGCAATACATACACGTTTTGCTCAGTCGCGCTTCTTGTTCCGTCTTTCCTTGCCGGAAAGGGGCTGGACCCGTCTCCATGTTGTCACCTCGGTTCCGTATGAATCCGGTTTCTTTCTATTGTATCACATCTGCTCGCGAACACCCTCATGGCCAAAAGCCTGATAATCTTTCGAATTATACTCCTGAGTCTGTTCACTGCATTCGTGAAGAATGTGTTCCACATATTCCAATATATCTTGCATCGGTCTCCCGCATTTTTCGCATGTTGTCATTATATTCACCTTAATCCTGTTATCCATAATGTATTATCGTTCCGCCTTATGATTACCCCTCATACATGAAAAAGAAACACTCGTTCCCCACATCCAGCATATCTGTATAGACGAAAAAACCGTTCCCTGCTCTCCCCTAAGGTCGACCAAGAAACGGTTTATTATTCCTGTGTTGGAAAACCATCTTAACGAACGTCCAGTTGGCCCGAGTTCTGTTGTGGGACGAGACGTGGTTTGGGTTTTGGCAGATTGCCAAAGATGACCCATGCATATGGAACAAACCTTGCCGTCAATCCAACGACGATCCACGAAGCGATTAGAGCTACACCGAATCCTCCGGCATACCACAGATGCACTAACCAGGAAACACCTGTTTGCGGTGGAAATTCACGATACACCAGCAGGAAGAAGGGATGGATCAGATAGATGCCAAAGGACAATGCCCCAAGCCGATTCAGCGGCTTGACGATAAGTGAAGGCCCTTTGCGATAGAGCAGATAGGCAATCTGGATAAGCACCAGCGCACAAGCAAAGGTATGCACATTCCAGAAGAATTCGTACCACAGTGTGTTATACGTTGCGATCTTCAGACGCAGCAGGTAATAGATATACACATGGCCAAGTCCGGCAATGATCCAGACCGCCCAGAGCAGAATCCATGAAGCTACGCGTCCTTTGGTTGCATTGGCCCGACTGATGACAAACCATTGCTTGATTTTAGGGAAATATACCCCGATAAAAGCACCCAGCATGAAATAGGAGAAGTATGAGAACGCCCAGCTTCCCTTGTTGGGTACCTGGAATCCATATTTATTACTTACGATAAATGCCCATTGAATCAATAATCCAATCGGTACAGACCATTTGACCACGGAAGGATACTTCTTGAGCAGCCATAACACCAATGGGAATAACAGATAGAATTGCATGTTAATAAACACAAAGTACAGATGCGTATAGGCTTTACCCGTAAACAATTTCGTAATGAAACTTACAGCCGATTCGCCAAACGGTCGGCCCTGATAATGCGTGAAATGCAGAATAACAAAATACATCAATGAAAACAGGAAGTACGGAAGCAAAATATACACAAATCTTTTCTTGTAGAAGTTACTTACGAGTTTCTTATCCAGCGGACGGGAATAATAGTTATAGAACAGTACGAAACTGCTCATAAAAATAAAGGTTGGCGTACCATATTTCATAAAGATATTAATAAAGTTGTACAGCCAGTAGTAGCCTGAACCCGTCATGTCCACCGTCGCATAGGACGTGGAATGCACGCACAGTACGCCGATAATTGCCATGGCACGCACCAGATTCAGCTCTGGAATTCGCTCTCTTTTCAGTGTTTCACTCATGTTTACGTTTCTCCTTAATGTGTTCGTCAATATGTCAGATATGACTTAATACAATAAAGCTCTCTATCTATTAAAAGCCATAATGCTTAAGATGGATAGTCCATTTTCTTAACAATTCCTAAATTTTCAACACATTTCACACTATTTTCATGTCTATATATGTAAAAAAGACCGCGAGTACGCGGTCTGTGGGACATCCTGCTCTCAACCAAATGAATATTGGATCAACCGGATGAGAATGGTAAATTTGGGTTTGGGCATGATCCTGCTTCTCACTGAGTCTACTTCCCACGACTCGCCAAAATCTGTTTATACACGTCAATAGCTGCCTGTCTCGAAGCCTTCAGATCAACAATGGCATCCTTGCGCGGCTGATGGATATCCTTGCTATGCAGATCCTTCAAATCTGGCAACCACTTTCGAATGTAGTCTCCTTGAGGATCGTACTTCTCCGATTGCGTTACCGGATTGTTCACCCGAAAATATGGAGCTGCGTTCTCACCAAGCGAGGCGCACCACAGCCAGTTACCTCGGTTCTGAATGTTATCATAGTCACTCAGCTTGCGCCTGAAATAGGCTTCACCCAAGGTGAATGGGCATTGCAGGTTTTTGGTGAGAAACATCGCCGTGAGAATCCGCAGCCGGTTTGGCATATGTCCGGTTTCATTCAGTTCCGTCATCGCTGCATCAATAATCGGAATGCCAGTCTCCGCCTTGCACCACCGTTCAAAGTGATCATCATGGAGAGCCGAGAGATCGTACACCTTTTCATATGTAAAATAGTGACTCTCATAGACGGCTCGATACAGATAGAAGTCGCGGAAACACAATTGCCTGATCCATTCCCCAGCCTCAGCCGTGCGACTCGCCGCATCATACATTTTGCGAATGGATACAGCTCCCACAGCTACGTAAGAACTGAGATGACTCGGCTCGTACGCCTCATATTCATCCCGATGATCACCATATTCAGCAATTCGATCTGACAAAAATTGATCCAACAGCAGATGCGGGTCCTCGTCATTCGAACCACTGCCCTCCAGCAACTCCGGAGGTACCTGCATTGCATCCGGCCATTCAATCTGACGATCACTCACCTTCAACTCTGCAACCGTTGTTGCCGAAGGAAGGTTGGGATGTTCATTCATGAATTCCACCCACCGCCGATGAAAAGCCGCAAATACCTTATAAGGCTCCGACTTGCCTGTAAAATTGGCAAATCCATTCAGATCCATCAGCAGATGATCCGTCAGTTGTGTGAACGTAACCTCGCGTGCCTCACTGACTTTGCGTATGGCCCTATCCCGCTCAATTGCATATGGCGTCATGTCCCGATGGACTACAATCTCGTCAATCTCACCTTTGAATTCGTTCAAGATGAATTCAACCACTTCAGCTGGATTGCCATAAGCAACATGCAGTTTTCGTTTGGCTTCAAGATAACGTCTGCCTAATTCCGCTGCATGCTGCCTGAAATTCACACCGCTGTGTTCCTTCTCTCGGCCTTGCCGCAGGAGAAATGCATCGTAGATGAGAACATGCACACTCTCTTCTTGGTGTTCCCGCAAATAATCGAATGCAGCCAGATCATCCGTACGCAAGTCTTTGCGGTGTATGAATAACTTCATGCCTCACCCTCCTGTCTGCACTTACGTTTATTTGTCCGTCAGGTTCTGATATAACCTGCTTGTTTCGGGCTCGGGCTGATACCCCAGATCCTCATTTAATGTCAATGTAAATGAATGATATAAACGAAGTATGCCTTGCTGATCATCCATGGATGCATACACTTCCATCATGAGTCGGCAGATCTCTTCCGAATAAGGCTCCCGTTCCTGCAATATCGTTAATTGCTCAATCGCTTCCTTGCCACGACCATGCTCCATGTCCCATCTCGCAATATCCATAACCAGCCCTGTGTACTTCCGTCTCAGTTCCCTTGCTTTGGCCTGTGCCCAGTGATAATCATGCTCTTCCAAATAATCGGCACGATAAAGCGGAATCATATGCCTCAAGTCATCAACATTGTCTGATGTGATGACGTTGTAGACCATGGATTTTTCGAATTGATCCACATCACTTACCAGATTGCCTGATAACAGGCGATAACGGTTCATATTGTACTCCAGCTTGCCTGTCATGTTCCATTCCTTAAACAGCTTTCGAATCTGGTACACGGAAGTATGTAGATGGGTTAATCCCTTTTCCTGGGAAACATCACCCCACAGCTTATCCAGCAGAATCTCCTTGCTTACCCATTCTTCCCTGTGATGAAACAAAAAAGCAAACAATTCCTGTGATTTGGTTGTGCGCCACTTATGTTTCTTGGCACCCTGATCCAAGCTTCTGTAGATATCCAGATGTTTGAACGTAAGCAGCCCCGGAACTTCAGTATCCAACTCCACAGATACATTTGCCGATTCCTGTATCTCGGCGGTGGCTGCAACTTGGGAAGTATGCGACATTATGCCCGCAATTCGATCAATGGTTTTGGTCAATCGGGCGGAGCTTACCGGTTTCAGTACATAATCCAGTGCATGCAGCTCGAATGCTTCCACTGCATGGTCCGCATAAGCCGTAACAAAGATGATACGAATACTCTGATCCAATTGCTGTATATATTCAGCCGCTTCCAGGCCATTCATCTCCGGCATTCCAATGTCCAAAAATACAACATCTACACGTTCGTTTGCCAGAAAATGCAGACCATCACGAGCTGTTGAAAAACATTGCACGGGTGTAATTCGTCCGTCCGCTCGTAGTAGTCGCTCCAGATGAAGCTGCGCTGGCCTCTCATCATCGATCACAATGGCTCTCACCGTTATTTCAGCCTCCTGCCATGAAAGATTCAATAGGAATACCGATTTTATCGGCATCCGCTTATTAGTCTGTTAACCATAATTGCTTAACTCGGCACATTAATTGGAATAATCCACCTTTTGCACAGGGATACGGAATCGGATCTGCGTGCCTTTACCCACATGGCTATGAATCTCGAGTCCCTGACCATAGAGAGACATCAGGCGACGGTTTATATTTTGCAGCCCGACACCTCCTGGACCTTCGGTGCGCCCTGACATGACCTGAGCCATACGCTCAGGAGGGATACCTACACCATCATCCTGAACCTGAACGACCACATGCTCGCTCTCTTTGAAAATTCTAAGCTGAACTGTCCCGCCGGCTGCCCTCTCCATCACGCCGTGGCGAATGGCATTCTCCACAAGTGGCTGAATACTGAGAGGTGGCAGATATAGATGCACGTCCGATTCCACCTCATACTCAACCACCAGTCTTTCCTCAAATCTCGCCTGTTCCAGATGCACATAAGACTCCACCAATTCCAGCTCTTTGGTCAAAGGAACAAGCTGCTCCCTGTTCTGGAAGTCAAAACTTCCACGCAGGTAATGACTCAATTCAATCAGCAGATCGGTTGCTTTGTCCGGATTCACTGCACAGGTCGCGATAATCACATTGAGTGCATTATATAGAAAATGCGGCTTGATTTGCGCCTGCAAAAAGGCCATTTCGGTCCGAATAGCCTCCTGCACAGAACTCCGCATCTCAATTAACGTCCGAACTCTGGCGCGCAATTCGCCGGCATCCACCGGTTTGCTCAGGAAGTCATTGGCTCCCGCCTGGAATCCGTGCTTGATATCCTCTGGCAACCCGCGAGCGGTCAGCATCAGAATCGGTAACTCTGACAGGGAACTGTGCTCACGCAGTTTGCGACATAACTCAAGTCCGGACATTTTGGGCATCATCCAGTCCGTTATGACAAGATCAATCGACGGGAATTCTTCACGAAGTTTCAATGCGGTGGACCCGCTATCTGCTGCGATAACCCGATATCGTTCCGTCGATAAAAGGTTAAGCAATACCTGTCGATTCACGGGGTCATCGTCCACAATCAAAATCGTATGCTCAGCTTCCGTAAGTTCATCCAGCTCATCTGACTCTCTTGTCACAAGCTCCTTCGTCCCTGCCCCCTGTGCAGCAACATATCGGGCGGCAGCTGGTTTCGAATGAGATTGCAGCAGCGGCAACTTCATAACAGGCAGGGTGAAATGAAAGGTCGAACCTTGCCCCGGCTCCGATTCAACCCAGATCTCACCACCGCCAAGCTCAACGAGTTTTCGCGTAATACTGAGACCCAGTCCGGTTCCATTATTCAATCGCTCGATCGTGCCGTTACTCTGCTCATACGCCTGGAAGATATCCTCCTGTTTGTCCAAGGCAATGCCTACCCCTGTATCAGCAACCGATACCTTCACCCAATCCCCTTCAACACTAGCGTACAATCGAATCTCACCCTGCTCAGTGTACTTATAGGCGTTACCCAGCAAGTTATACAGAACTTGTCTTAGGCGATCTTCGTCTGCCTCCACAAGTGGCAACGACTGGGGCCATTGCTGAATCAATATAACTGGCTTATCCTCAAACGTGAAACCCGAGACTTCAACCACAGTACGAGCAACGGATTCCAGATCAACAGGTACCCGTTTCAACTCGATCTCACTATTTTTTAATTTGGAAAAATCCAAAATATCGTTAACCAGCAGTGAAAGGCGCTTTCCGGTTGAAGTAATCATGGACAGATTTTTGGCTTGCTTGGGCGTGACTGCTCCGGCCGCCCCTTCCAGCATGGATTGCGCAATATTAATGATGCCATGCAGGGGAGTTCGCAGCTCATGAGACGTGTTAGCCATGAACTCGTCCTTCAGGCTGTCGATGGCAAGCAAACGCTCAGACAGGGCTTCCACGTCTCGGAATGATTGTGCAAAGCGGATTGCGGTCACAATCATCTGGGCAAATACAAATAATAAAAGTTCAATCAGCGCAAAGAACGCTGTGTCTAGGGTAGTGAACGCACCAAGGGTGTGCAACACAACAACCATGAGTATGCTCATCATGCTCACCAGTGCAAAGTGGCTATCATTCGGCCGTCCTTTCAACCAATAAAACATGGCTCTCAGCGTATAGAACATGACAACAAGGGAGATCAGTAACATGGGAAGCTCAAGAGACGAGAAAAGCGTGGGAGGGAGCGTAAGACCCACAATGGTCTGGGTAACGATCAACACTACAGCCAGACGAACAAACCACTGATGAACTGCTCCTGGCACACGGGCGTCCATATACCGAAGCAAAAAGTAATAGGCAAAGGCTGAACTAAGGAGCTGAATCCGAAGCATCTCATTATTGGTCAGGAACGGTACAAACGTCCCCAGTAACTTCTCCCCATGTGTCAGAGCGTATATCGCACCAGAAAGGCTGAATAATCCGAGAAAACGAAGCTCCTTCTCCGTACGTCGTAATCTGAATAGTAGTAGGAAAAAGGCGGCTGGCAAGATAAAACCAAATAAGGCCATCAGATCCTTGAGCCAATCTTGTTGCTGGCTTTTCAGAATGCTATGCTCGTCTCCAAACAAAATGGGCGCTACAATGCCCCCGGAAGAATAACTATAGTTCGATACCTGAATGATAATGTCAGCCGTGTTGCCCTCAATGGACGTGAATCCCGTAAAGGGCAGATTTAATTGTATATCTGTCGCCTTGGTCTTTCCTGGCAGGCCTTTGCCGCCAATCTCTTTACCATCAATAAATACCCGGTGGGCCATGCGTATATTCTGTGTGCGTATACCATAATCATTTTTCATCGTCCGGGGTGTAAGCTGGACTTGCAGGTGATAAGTTCCATACCCATGCGCTTGCCCCAGAGATTTGTTCCATCGGGCAGGAACCTGAGTACCAGACGAAGCCGGCAATGGCTTGCGACCGGATACACTTGCTTCAATATCTGCCGGACTCAGCAGCTGCCCAGGGTAGAAATCCCAGACACCCTTTAGAGACGCTGCACCCTTGCGATCAAAGTCCCATTGGGTCAGGTCAATTTTTCCATCTGTAGCCTGGGGGTTACTCCGTTCGCTAATTAACGTCTGGGCGATCCAACCCAGTGGAACAATGACAATACATATGAAGCTTATGGTCAGCATAATCCAGTGTTTTCTCATCTATGTATTCCTTCCATCCACAATGGCGAGAGACGTCTAATTTTGTCGATTATCACTATAATTCATGTTACACGTTTCTGGTGCTCACGGAAATAGTTTCCGTCTCATAATCGGTCAACTTCCTTATAATTTTAAGGATCTCTATCTGTTTTCGCCAGCTCCTAGTACACCAAGAAACCCCAGGCCGAATTTCACCGGAATGAACGGGCGAAATGGCCTGGGGTTGATTAAATGAAGATTTATTTAACAACTTGAGCAAGCTTCTGAACGATTCCGGCCCATCCCTGTTCCATACGTTCGCGTACGATAGCGTGGGCCTGTCCAAACTCGGTCAGTTTATCTGCATCCCAACCGCTATGAATCAGTGTAAAATCTGTACCTTCGGGCTGTTCATTCAGTTGGAACGTCAACGTCCAGTCCTTACCCCAGCGGAATGACAGCTTGTGCAGTGGAAGAACTTCCGTCACCTGACATGGTGATTGGCCGAAGGGGCCTGCTTCCAATATAAACTCGTGACCTTCCACGGGTTCCAGATTGCCTGGCATGAACCAGGTTTTCAGTCCCAGCTCGGTCGAGACCATTTCCCACACCTTCTCTACAGGTGCATGGAGCATCAGTTCCTGCCGTATATCTGGCAGTGCACTTGATGAACTTAATGATGAATCCATTCGAATCACCTCCTTATACATTTCATTTCGTATAACTACCCGAATAGAAGTTGACCTCCACTTCATCCCCACCCTATAATTGGAACATATTCCATAAAAGGTGCGTGATTCCTATGATAGTCTGCTCTGAAAAATCCAATTCCAACCGTTGCCGGAAGGGATAATCTTAACGTATTCCCTTCCACGTTTGCAATTCATTACATTGAAATGTGGGGGATACCTATACCATGTCTTTCAGTTATTACGGTCCATTATGTACCGCCGTATATGATCTAACCAAACCCGTGGGACACTCCTTGGGAGGAGACATTGAATTCTATCGCCATTATCTCCAGCGCTGCAAAGGACGTATCCTTGAAGCCATGTCGGGATCAGGTCGAGTGCTCATTCCTTTGCTTGAAGCAGGCTTGAAGGTGGATGGAATTGATTATTCAATGGATATGATCGACTCTTGCCGTTCTCGTTGCACCGAGCGGGCATTGCCCATGCCTGAGCTGTTTGTTGCCGATCTGGAGAAGCTTGACCTTCCATATCGATACGAGGCAATTATCATTCCCGGAGGTTCTCTGCTCCTCATTCAAGACAGACAGGCGTCGATTAACGTATTACGTAATCTATTTCAGCATTTAGAACCTGGCGGCAGGCTCGTGTTTGATCTGTTTCTGCCCGATGTGACACAACCCTCTTCTGTAGAAACATCAACCGTTTCATTACCCGATGGTGATACGATCACGGTAGAAGTGAAAACCATTGAGGTAAACCTTCTTCACCAGTACAAATCAAGTCTCATTCGCTACGAACAATGGCATCAGGGTGCTCTTGCCGCTACGGAGCTGCAACAACTCACTCTGCGTTGGTACGGCATAGAAGAGTTACGCCTAATTCTCGAACACATTGGTTTCTCTGACATTAAAGTGTACGCCGACTTTAACCCGGATCAACCACCCACGCAGTCCAATCAAAAATTCGTCTATGAAGCGACTCGAAGAGCGTAGTCATCCGTATTGATGCTTCTCATTATAAAAAAATTAGGCCACAGCAAAGGTTATCCCCTGCTGTGGCCTATTTTACTATATAAAATTTGCAATAACATTTACATGAGAACGCAGAGGGCAGAAATAGCCTGAAGAAGCGGAGCGTTCGCCTTTATCCTCAGATTTTCACCTTTGAAAAAGTGAATCAAAAAAATCTGGGGATAACAGCGATCGGAAGGTTATTCTGTCATCGGAGTGGCAAGTGTAAGTATAATTTAGAGCAAATTAGTATCCACGAGAATATTGCTCTGCAATGGCAGCTCGATCCTTGCTGACACCCAGTTCCAGAGCCGCATGGTTCGCCCAGTACGGATCACGTAGCATGCCTCTGCCAACGGCAACCAGATCCGCATCACCGTTGCCAATCACCGCCTGAGCCAATGCTGCATCCTCCAGCATACCCACTGCGATTACAGGAACGTTCAGTTCTTCACGGAAGCGACGGGCAAATGGCACTTGATACCCCGGATAGTTCCCCGGTTTCCGCTGTCCCGAAGGTCCTTCGCCACCTGAACTGATATGGAACATGTCCACGCCTGCATCTTGGTAGGCACGAGCGATATTGATCGTGTGGTCGATGTCGTATCCACCATCCGCGTATTCTACAGCCGAAATCCGCAAAATCAGCGGCATATCTGCTGGCATTTCTTTTTTCACCGCCCGAATGACTTCAACGCCAAAACGGGACAGATCCTGCCCATATACATCTTCACGATGATTCATCAGCGGAGAATGGAACTGGTGGATCAGGTATCCATGTGCGCCGTGCAGCTCAATGGTATCCACTCCAGCCTGTACTGCGCGGCGAACACCGTCTGCGAACTTCTGCACCATGGCTTCTACCTCTTCTGTACTTAACGCACGCGGTTCCTTGTACTTTTCTCCCGGGAATGTAACTACCGATGGGGCAACCGGCTGCGGTGCATCCTCTGCTTTTCGTCCGGCGTGTGCGATCTGAATAGCTACTTTGGAGCCGTAGGCATGAATTCCGTCTACAAGTTTGGTGAAGGCAGGCACATGCTCATCTGACCATATACCCAAGTCATTATCGGTAATACGTCCATCCGGATCTACATCGGTCATCTCGATTACAATCAGTCCTGTTCCTCCAACCGCACGGCTCACATAGTGAACCTGATGCCAATCGTTCGGAATGCCATCCTTCGCAGTGACAGAATATTGGCACATCGGTGCCATGACGACACGGTTATTTAATTGCAGGCTCTTGAATTGATAAGGGGAAAATAATTGTTCAGTCATTGATGTTGCATCTCCTGTTCCATGATCATGATATATATGAAGCCTTACTTATTTGTCTAAGTCCGAAAACAGTTTTCCGTTCTTGCCGTAATTGTCCTTCTCCAAATCCTCAATGAAGATAAAGACTTTGCTCGGATCAACATCCAATGTCTCACAAGCCACCTGAGTCATACGTTCAATCAACTGACGTTTCTGCTCGACCGACTTGCCTTCCAGTACCTTAACCGTGATAAATGGCATGTCTTGAACACATCCTTTCTTCATCATTTATTATGAACCTCGGTTATAGAAATACAAGTACGTACATTTTTGTGACCTAGTACCCTTTTTGATACCTAATCATCCTCACATTTCGGTTCTGCCCCATTCTGGAAATGACTGCAAAACATGATATGATAACCGTAGAGAACCACAATAATTACTATACCCAATTTACATAAGTTGTGACTAACGGTTACACGATAACGGAGAGGGCAGAAATAACCTGTAGAAGCGGAGCTAAAAGCTTTCTGCAAGAAAGCTACTTCGAAAGCATACACTTCGCCTAAAAGCTTTCTGAAAGAAAGCTGCATCGAAAGCATACGCTATCCTCAGATTTTCACCTTTGTAAAAGTGGATCAAAAAATCTGGGGATAACAGCGATCAGAAGGTTATTCTGGCCTCGTAGTGGATCAGTGTAAAACAAGTAGCTCAACTTATATACTACTCAAGCTAGGGAGAGATTATAGATGAAAGATATATTAATTCAAAGACTGAGCACTTACGTTCAGATGGATACCCAATCTGATGAAAATAGTGAGACATGCCCTTCCACACCCGGCCAACTGGCCTTGGGCAAACTGCTCGTTGAAGAGTGTACCTCCATTGGTCTGCAAGATGTGACGATGGATGAGAACGGTTATGTCATGGCTACACTGCCATCCAATACCGACAAGGATGTTCCCGTAATCGGTTTCCTGGCTCACCTCGATACAGCGACCGACTTTACTGGCAAAAATGTCAAACCACAGGTTATCGATAACTATGACGGTGCTGACATTGTGCTGAACTCGGAGCTAGACGTAGTACTGTCCAACAAGGATTTCCCGGAGCTGCATGAGTATAAAGGCCACACCCTGATCACAACCGATGGTACAACATTGCTTGGTGCAGACAATAAGGCAGGCATTGCTGAGATCATGACCGCGATGGCCTATCTGATTGAACACCCGGAAGTGAAACACGGTAAGATTCGGGTTGCTTTTACCCCGGATGAAGAGATTGGCCGTGGACCGCACAAGTTCGATGTAGCTGCTTTTGGAGCCAAATATGCGTACACGGTTGATGGTGGACCGCTTGGCGAGCTGGAATACGAGAGCTTTAACGCAGCTGCCGCCAAAATTACAGTACGAGGCACCAATGTGCATCCCGGAACAGCGAAGGATAAAATGGTGAACTCTCTGAAAATTGCAATGGAATTGAATCGACGCCTGCCTGTGGAGGAAGCTCCTGAATTCACGGACGGTTACGATGGTTTCTATCATCTGTTGTCTTTGGAGGGTGACGTTGAGCTGACGAAAATGAGCTATATCATCCGTGATTTCGACCGGGAGAAGTTTGAAGAGCGCAAAACAAATCTGCTCCATATCGCAAACGAACTGAAGACCAAGTATGGAGAGAAAAGCATCACAGTTGAATTGAATGACCAGTACTATAACATGCGCGAGAAAATTGAACCCGTACGCCAGATCGTCGACATTGCCCATGAAGCCATGACCCGACTGGATATCGAACCTGTGATTCGCCCCATCCGGGGAGGAACAGATGGTTCCCAGCTATCCTATATGGGCATGCCAACACCAAATATCTTCACTGGCGGTGAAAACTACCATGGCAAATTCGAATATGTATCGGTAGACAATATGGTGAAGGCAACCCGTGTCATTGTAGAGATCGCTCAATTGTTCGAGCAACGCGGAGATATCTAATTCACCTAAAGTACAGAGCAAAAAGAGCACCCCTTGGTATATTCGGGAGGGTGCTCTTTGTTATGCCATATTGTATTTTATTGTGTCGCATCATGTCGCATAGATATGTAGGCTTGGTCTTTATTTTAAAATGCCATCACTCATATATATTGCCTCCCGCGATGACACGCAACTGATCCAGATCACAGATCACAAGCTTTCGTTGCACTTTGCGAATAATATTTCGATTACACAGATCTTGAACAACTCTATTAAGATGTCTATAGCTGGTGCCCAGCATATCCGCCAGTTCGGTGAGCTTGGAGGTCTGAATCTCTTCCGAAGAGGACTCGTCCTGGCCCATTGTGGACAACAGATAGCTGGCAAATCGGCTCTCGACCGGATATAACATGTTCAGACTCGACAGGTTCGAGAAGGTATACAATTTGTGTGTAACTTGACTCAGCATAAAGTGGAGAAATTTAGGGTTCTCTGCATACGTATTCTGGAGAGCGCGATAACTGATACCCAGTAACAGGCTTTTGCTCACAGACTCTACCGTATTCATAGCCTCCTTGCCATTCACCAGTTCCAAATCTCCCACAAGCGCAAGTGGTGTACTGAAACGAAGCAACAGAGACTTCCCGTTAGGCAGGGTGGTATAGATCTTGAGTTTGCCCTGCACGAGAAAATACAATCGCTCGGGTCGTTCACCTTTGGCACATATCATCTCGCCCTTCGCGGCCTCAAGCAGTCGCAACTCAGCGAGCGCAGACTCGTCCAGCACCTTATCCAACCCATTCTCACGGGCAAGTTGCCGCACAAGTCCAAAGTCCATAATTTCCTTCATTCCGACTTCCCCTCCGTTGTCGTATATAACATATGCAAAAGGACATATGTCCCATAATTGATATACACTCGTACAAATATCTTGATATAAAAATAGTTACAACTAACACTTATATCCAATAAATCAGTTCACATGGTAAATATTTAAAAATTTAATCATAAAATGTTCATTCTTTCATACAAAATACCGTTCACGAAAAGCCATTTCTATCCGATGAAAGATAGAGCATTCCATAGATCGTTAAAAATAATACATTCAAATATTGAAAGGATGGTCCTCTTCCATGAACGTTGTAGATGCCCTGCTTAAAGTAATGCCTTATATCAGCATGATCCTTAGAGAACCAGCTAGTTTAACTGTATATGATCACGAAAAGGTATTGGAGGTTGTTACCACCGACAAGTTTGACCTTGGTTTTGAAAAAGGAATGCCACTCTTGGAATCGTATCAAAACTTTGCCATCTTAAAAAACGGAAGAGAAGCTACTCTCGCTACTCTCTCCAAGGAAGTTTATGGTATCGAACTGGATATTTTGAACATTCCGATCTTTGATGATAACCAGAACGTTGTTGCTGTTTTCTGTGTATCTTACGACCAATCCAACCAGAACCAACTTGAGGACATTATACAAGAAAATCAAACCATCAATGGTAACCTCGTTGATATGGTGCAGCATGTCGCCGCTCATGCCGAAGAATTGCAAGCAACCAGTGAGCAGATCCTGCAGAACACACGGATTGCTGTTCAGAACTCTTCCCAAATCAACAAAGTAGCTGGATTCATTCGTGAAATCTCTGAACAAACCAACTTGCTTGGCCTGAATGCCGCTATTGAAGCCGCTCGCGTTGGTGAGGCAGGCGCTGGCTTCGGTGTGGTTGCTTCCGAAGTACGCAAACTCTCTGTGGATGCCAAACAAGCTACAAGTGATATCGATACCAGCCTGAGAGATGTACAACAGGTCATCAAACAGATGGAAGTTGAAGTCTCCCAGATTGCAGCCTCTTCACAGGAACAAGCAACGCTTGTAGCATCCTTTACCGATGTGATTGAGCAGCTTAACGAAACAGGGGCACGAATGAAAACTCTATCCGAACAATTGATCAGTTATTCGGTTAAAAAGTAATTAAAATATATCTTTTGATGTACTTTAGCTAGTGCAAAGAAACATTTTATATGCAACAAACAGGACTCGGGTTGCCCATGATGGATAATCCAAGTCCTGTTGTTTGTTGTGCCCATTTGTATATAACCAACCAGGTACAGATGAAATCTTAATTGGCTACATGTATTGATTTATCTCCAATAACTTCTTCTTCCGACTGCCAGCATTCCACTTCACCCGGAATATGAATCCGGTCCCGGGTAAAGACGGGATCACGGCCTTCAGCCTTCTGTTTTTTGTAGTCCTTCAATGCTTCGAACGTCACCTTGGACAGCATCAGAATCGCAATCAGGTTCACCACCACCATGAGCCCCATGAACAGGTCAGCCAAATCCCATACCAGCTGCACTTTGGCTACCGCACCAAACACCACCATCGCGATAACGCAAATACGGTATACCCACAGCCAAACTTTGTTGGATTTGATAAACTCAATGTTGGTTTCTCCGTAGTAATAATTTCCGATTAGTGTACTGAAGGCAAACAGGAACACCATAACCGCCAGGAATCCCGATGCCCATGAACCAATATGTACACTTAATGCTGCCTGAGTTAACTCAATGCCACCCAGATCGGAACCTTTGTACACTCCTGATAGCAAAATAATCATGGCTGTGCTTGTACATATCACTAACGTATCTGTCAGCACGCCAAATGCCTGGATAAGTCCCTGTTTCACTGGATGTGTTGTATCCGCCGTTGCAGCAGCATTCGGGGCACTACCCATCCCCGCCTCATTGGAGAACAATCCACGTTTCACACCGTTCATCAGTGCAGCGCCCAGCGTTCCGCCAGCCACCTGTTCAATGCCGAAGGCATTTTTGACGATCAATGCAATCATGGCCGGAAGCTGGGTAATGTTCGCCAACACCACAAAAGCCGCTACCCCAATGTACAATACAGCAAGCACAACGACAATGTATTCCGACGCTTTGGCAATCCGTTTGACACCGCCCATAATAATTCCTGCAAATACCACGGCCATAATGATCCCTACCGTTAACCGATCCGTGCCAAATGAGTTCTCAAATGCAACAGTAATCGTGTTAGACTGCACCGCATTAAAGACCAAACCGAATGAAAGTGTGATGAGAATGGCAAATAAAATCCCCATCCAGCGCTTTCCTAGCCCACGCTCCATATAATACGCCGGACCCCCGCGGAATCCGCCCTTATCCTTCACTTTATAGATCTGAGCCAGCGTGCTCTCCACAAAACTGGAGGCAGAACCAATAATCGCAATAACCCACATCCAGAATACAGCCCCGGGTCCCCCCAGTGCGATCGCCAGTGCAATACCGGTAATATTGCCTGTGCCTACACGGGCCGCCATACTAATACAGAACGCCTGAAAAGGTGAAATTTTGCCTGGTTCCTTGCTTTTCGGCTCTAGAAGCACCTTCACCATATCTCCAATCATGCGGAATTGCATGAATCGGGTCTTGGTGGTGAAGTATATCCCACATACTACCAATAGTATAATTAACACTTTGGACCATAGAAAATCATTGAAAATGACGACAATATCTTGTATTGTTTGCTCCATCGGTATGCCCCTTTTTATGGTGTATTTCAAGCACAGAGATGGTCACGTGAAAAGTTTGTACCATTCTGCACAACACTAGCCCCAGACTTCGGGATGTTACTTATACTACAAGGGCATCTACGAAAATCGACAAATACCTACATGCAATTCCTACATTTATTTTAAAATTGGGCTTTGATTGCCCAAACATTGTCATAGAACCTGACATGTCAGGTTCTATGCAAGAAGGAAAGGAACGATTACACTGGAACGAGAGTTCATGGCGGAGTTAACCGCCTTTACCATAGATTTATCAATCACACCATTCGCAGAGAAAGGGAATGACTGACATGCGTTATTTTATCGTGGATGATGATCCTGGCGTTCGTTCCATGTTGATGGATATTATTGAGGATGAAGGCCTTGGCGATATTGCTGGGGAAGCTGAGGACGGAGCACATATTCACGCGGAACTGTTGGAGCTGCATAAGGTGGATGTACTGCTGATTGATCTGCTGATGCCACAACGAGACGGGATTCAGACCGTGCGGGCGCTTGAGGGAAGGTTTGAGGGCAAGATCGTCATGATCTCCCAGATCGAGTCGAAAAATATGATCGGAGAAGCCTATTCACTAGGCATTGAATATTATATTACGAAGCCGATTAACCGGCTGGAGATCCTATCTGTTCTGCGGCTGGTGAGCGAAAGGCTTCGGATGCAGCAATCCATCGCAGATATTCAGCGGACATTGCAGGGACTGTCCGGTTTGAATTCTACCGAACGCGCTACGGCTCCGGTTCCGGACAAAACAATCACGACTGCAGGACATTTCCTCCTGTCCGAGATGGGCATGATCGGCGAAGCGGGCAGCAGGGATCTGCTGGACATGCTGGAATATCTGGAGCAAGTAGAGACAGATGAGCATAAGCTGTCGCCCTATACATTCCCATCCCTCAAGGACATCTTCCAGAACGTAGCGGTACGCAAGCTGGGAGACAACGCATCACTCGCAGAGATTAACAAGGAGATCAAGGCATCGGAACAACGTGTTCGCAGAGCCATCTTCCAGACGCTGAGCCATGTGGTGTCTCTGGGATTAACGGATTATACACATCCCAAGTTCGAGAACTATGCATCCAAATTTTTTGATTTCACCGAAATCCGCAAGAAAATGCTGGAGCTGCAAAACAATGTGGAGCCTTCCTTGTCCCAGACACGCATTAATACGAAAAAATTCGTACAGGTTCTATACTTAGAAGCCAAACGATTGCTGCATTAAACAGGTAGATGATTGATATTCGGCAAAAAAACAAACGGGCATGAATACTATGCCGGAATGGTACTGCCTCTTCAACGGAGGCAGTCCATTCCGGCCATATTCATGCCCGTCTGTACGATCAAGTGTTACTTATCTATGTGATTCGTTCTGTATTTAAAATCAAAATCCCTTCGGGTTCAGGCCCGTGAATGGTTTCGGCTAATTCGGTTATACTCATTAATCAATTCGTCCAATGCCATAGACTGCCGAATCACATCGGGATGTCCAAGACCACCTTTGTTATGCTCTACCAGCACATAAAGGTTATGTCTGGCCTTCTCTATTTTATTTTTCAAATCCAAACTCATAACCATAACCCCTGATACCTCCTTATTCTGTGAACCATTTTAGTTTTTCCTGTCAATCTATAGTTGGATTAACATATGGCATAGGAGACAAGGATGTTTTGTATTCTTCTCCATTTTTTGATAAAGATTATTTTATCACACAAGAGCTTATCCGAAAATGGCTGATATGACGCAATTTAGTGGTAATCACAAGGCCTTTATTCTAACGTCTGGCCTCATCATTCACGGCCAGAATGGATTGTGTCGTAAATGTGTATATTGAAAAAACAAAAAGTCTATTGGTTCAAAAGGTAATAAAATCCCTTTCCATAATGGGGGCATTCAGGTACAATAGGGCGATGTGTGTGTCCGGACCCGGCGGATACAAATGATGTAATTTAGAGGACGGCCAACGACGGCCATGGATCCTGATTTGATATTATTGGAGGCTTATCATCACCATGCAAACCGATTCACAGACTAAAGTCAAAATTGTTAACGCCGATCCCAGCGCAATGGGATTATTTGGGTTGGCTATCGTAACCCTGGTCGCTTCTTCCCAAAAGCTTGGCATTACGGATGGACTTAGCTACGCTATTCCTTGGGCGATCTTCCTGGGTGCCTTTGCCCAGTTATTCGCATGTATTCAAGATTCCAAACGCAACAACACCTTTGGCACAACAGCTTTTGGCGCGTATGCATTCTTCTGGTTTGCCATGGCGGCCAACTGGATGATCAAAATGGGCGTATTTGGCTCCACGCTTGCTGAACAGGCCGATGGCAAGCAGCTCGGATTCGCTTTTGCCGGATACCTTGTATTCACCCTGTTCATGACAATCGGTGCTATTGAAGCAAATAAAGTATTGCTTATCATCTTCATTCTGATTGACTTCCTGTTCCTTGGCTTGACCTTTGACGCTTTCGGCGTAGCTCCTCACATTTTCCACACCATTGCAGCATACGCTGAAATGGCGATCGGAATTGTGTCCCTGTATGGTACAGGTGCTTCGGTACTGAATGCTCACTTCGGTTATGCGTTCTTGCCGATCGGCAAACCGTCCGGCATTTTCAAACCCAAGGCTTAATATACAGCAGTAAACCGCCAGCGCGCCGGTCCGCGCCTGGCGGTTTTTTTGCAGTCCAACTTCATTTGAATATGTATCTGACCGACACCTATACTAGGGATAATAGACCAAAAAAAGACCCTGTAACACATGAAATGTCACAGCAGCCATACTGTAAGGAGGAAAAAGCATGAGAGAGATACCGAAACCTACGGAGATGGATCAGGTGGAGAAAAAGTATGTACGCGAAACGCGTTGTTTTAAGACGGCACGGGTGTTCCCAACCGATGTCAACAATCATAACACACTGTTCGGCGGCAAGCTGATGTCCTACATCGATGATATTGCATCCATCGCCGCTTCCAAGTTATGCCGGGTCAATACCGTAACAGCATCAACTGACTCGGTCGATTTCCTGTACCCGATTAACCCAACGGATTCCGTTACGCTGGAATCGTTCGCGTCCTGGACCGGACGCAGTTCCATGGAGATTTTTGTGAAGGTGATTCGTGAGGATCTGAAGACCGGAGAGAAGAAAATTGCGGCGACTGCATTTCTGACCTTTGTGGCCTTGGACGAAAACAATCGAAAACTGATTGTACCTCGTATTATCCCGGAGACGGAAGAAGAGAAGAAACTATACGAGACCGCTCCGGATCGGGCGGCCATGCGGAAACAACGGCGGGAAGAGAGCAAGAAATTCGCTGACTTCCTGACCGTTACTTATCCTTGGGAGTAAGGACACACTAAACAAGCACAAGCTTGAACCAAGGCTTATCTGGACGATGCCGGATAGATGGACATCGCTCTATTATCCGGCAGTTCGCCACCCATGGAGACACACCACTGTTGATAGATGCGATATGCTGCACCACTCTCCAGTAACCCCTGACAAGTGTATATGCCCTCTTCGATGGAATTGACACGCCCCGCGGCGTACAAGCGGAATCCTCCATTTAACAAGACCTGATTCACAAAAGCGATATGACCATCGCCGCTTAATACACTTTCCGCCACTTCAAGCTGCTTCGCAGCCGTCCAGACCAGTTCCGGCACGGGCATATCCAGTTCATAGGCTGCAGGATCAACCAGTTCCAGCTTCATATCGCCGTCTTCCACTGCGTATACGCGGGTTGGCCGATCAATGTACAGATCCTCAGAACCTTCCATCCCCTGTACAACATAAGCACGACGATAGTTAAACCGGGTGAGCAACTTCGCAATCCGATCCAGAAAGGTATTATGAAACACACCAAACACCAAATACGGTGAATGGTTATAATCAATCAGTTTCTCTGCCGTGTTAAACACCGTACGGAATCCCAGCTCTTCCCGTAACGGACGAAGCTTGCGAAGAGGCTCACACCACTCCTCGGAGGATACGTACATGACACCGGAACGCAACGCAGCCCCACGGGCATCTTCCCGATCCATTTTACGTGTATCAATTCCCGCTTCCTTTAATAGAACCGACAGCGTAACGCCCCACTTGGGCGGTAAAGGATCACTCCCGTGTAAAGTCACCGGCAACCCGGCAGCCGCGAGTACAAACGCAACCGGAAACGTGGCCATGAACGACTTCGTCCGCCCGTCATAGGGACCCGCACAGTCCAATCCGTCCTGAAATACGGAGAAACGTTCCGCACTGTTACGGCATGCATGAACAAAGGCTTCCAGTTCCTCGACGTTTTCCATTTTCATTCGTTCAGCCATTAGAAACGCAGCCGTCTGGGCAGGGGAAACCTCCTGTTTTAGGATTTTCTCTGCAACGGTCAGTGCCTCTGTATAATTCAGATCACGCGAGCCTCGTTTCCCACGTCCGACTTCTCGGAGTATCTGAGACATATCCATGGAGAATCCTCCTTCCAATTAAGACTGGAGCAGTTGATGGGCCTTCACAATCGCTGTGGCTACATCAACCATCCGTTTGCGTTCATCCATCGCTTTCTTGCGTAACAGGTCATAGGCTTCGGCCTCGGAGATCTGCTTCAGATCACTAAGGATAGCCTTCGCCATATCAATCCACTTCCGATCCTCCAGCCTGGATTGCAGCTGCTTCCGTTCCTGCTCCCACTGTTTGCGTTCCATGTAGCGCCGAGCTGCAAAGTGAAGAGTCCAATGGATCTCGGGCCCGGTCATGGATGGTGTAAGTATTCCATCAAATGAAGTTTCGACCTCGCAGGATTCTGCGGAGGAAGAAGCCGTATCTGGCGCACACCACCAGAGCAGCGGGGAATCCGACTTCCCCTTTCCCAGGCAGTTCACCCAGTACTCCACATCGGCCAGCGACAGATGCAAGATGGACGCTTCCGCTGCAATAGCCAGCTTCAACGCTTCCGTTTCACTGCCCGCCACCTGTACATGGTACCCGTTTGCTCCCAGCAGCCTCTCCGGTGTCAGAGGGATTGCATCGGATGAGGCAGCTATCGTTGGTTGAACACGGATGACCAATAAAGATCGCATGATGGATCAATCCCTCCCTATGGCGTATAGTCAGAGTCCACAACATTTAAGACGTTAATACACAAAAGTGATAAATATGTTACATTACCTAACAAAAGTTAAGTAGTGACGATTATGCGTCTTATTTTCAACATTAAAATGATCTTTTCATGCCTCAAAATGATCTTTTTATGCCCCATCATGTTGCAATAAAAAAGGGTCAAACACTATACATGGCACCTTTTCTACAGTGTTTATCATATCCAGCGTGCTAACGTTATCTAAATCCTTCAAATTAAGAAGATATACTCGTAAAACTTCGTCGTCCATTCGGTATTCCAATAAACTCATGTAAACATAATTAACTTTAAATTTCAAATACTTTTTTATGTTAACTATATTGACACGTGTAGATCGATCTTTTATAGTTAAGCCATAACAACTCCATATTTAAATCGATCACAGTTACAACGGCGTAGCTGGTTGAAACGGCAATGAAGCCTGTTTTGCAATCTCGGAGCAAGGGATGCGTATGTATATACGCAGTCCTCCGAGGCATAACAGGCTTTTTCGATTTTAGAGACAAGGTTTCGAGGCAGTTTGCAGAATGGACCTAAGGGGGCTAATCATAATGAGTACAACGAAAAAACTGGTGCTGGTCGGCAATGGCATGGCGGGAATCCGCACAATCGAACATATCCTTAAGCTTGCTCCGCACGCTTATGAAATTACAGTCTTCGGCGCAGAGCCGCATCCCAACTACAACAGGATCATGTTATCCTCTGTATTGGCTGGCGGAACATCCATCGAAGATATCGTAATCAATGAGTGGAGCTGGTACGAAGATAACGGCATTCAGGTATACCCGGGTGACCCGATCGTTCAGATCGATACCAAGCGCAAGGAAGTTGTATCTCAAAATGGTGTACGCGCAGCCTATGATGAGCTGATTATGGCAACCGGTTCACAGGCGTTCATCCTGCCACTTCCCGGTGCTAACAAGGAAGGCGTTATCGGTTTCCGTGATATTAAAGATTGCGAAACCATGATGGCAGCATCACAAAAGTATCGCAAAGCTGCCGTCATTGGAGGTGGATTGCTAGGGCTGGAAGCAGCGCGGGGGCTGCTCAATCTGGGCATGAACGTCACGGTCATCCATATTAACGGTCATCTGATGGACCGGAACTTGGATTTGCCGGCAGGCCTGATGCTCCAGCGTGAGCTTGAAGAGCAGGGCATGAAGTTCCTTTTGAATAAACATACCGAAGAAATTACAGGCAAACATCGAGTGAAGGCTATTCGTTTCACTGATCAAACGGTACTTGAAGCTGATCTGGTTGTCATGGCTGTCGGGATTCGCCCTCAGATTGAGCTGGCTCGCAATACCGGCCTCGATGTGAATCGTGGTGTCATCGTAGATGATTATATGCATACCAGCATCCCTGGCATCTCTGCCGTAGGTGAATGTGCAGAACACCGCGGTATTGCCTACGGACTGGTTGCTCCATTATATGAACAAGGTATGGTACTCGCTAAACGTCTGGCTGGCGCAGCAACTGAAGGATACGAAGGTTCGGTCACTTCTACCAAGCTGAAAGTATCCGGGGTTGACGTATTCTCTGCCGGACAATTCAAAGACGCTGCGAACACGCGCAGCATTCGTATTCAGGATGATGTCGATGGTGTGTACAAAAAGATGGTGATTAAGGATGGGCAGCTAATTGGAGCTGTACTGTTCGGGGATACCACGGATGGCGCATCGCTGTTTTCTCTCATTAAGAGTGGTGAAAACATCAGTGGTCGCGAGAAAGAAATTCTACTCGGCGTACCTTCCGGTGGTTCAGGCTCAGGTCCATCTGTCGCGGAACGCATGGCAAGTATGCCAGATGACGAGATTGTCTGTGGTTGTAACGGTGTTACCAAATCTTCCATCGGGGACGCTGTTCTGAATAAAGGCTATAATACACTCGGTGCAATCAAGTCGTGTACCAAAGCCTCCGCTTCTTGCGGTGGGTGCAAACCCATTATCGAAAACCTGCTCACATATTATGCCGGCGATAATGTAGGCGAACAGACCAAAGAAGGCATCTGTGGTTGTACATCCTATGATCGGGATGAAATTGTTGCACAGATCAAGGAGATGGGACTCAAAAGCGTCAAGGAAGTTATGAATGTTCTAGGTTGGAATGAACCGGAAGGTTGCTCCAAGTGTCGTCCTTCCCTTAACTATTATCTCGGTATGATCTGGCCGGCTGAATACACAGATGAGCGTGTATCCAAATTCACCAATGAACGTTATCACGCCAATATCCAGAAGGACGGTACCTATTCCGTTATTCCACGGATCTATGGTGGTGTTACTTCTCCAGCCGAATTGATCAAAATTGCAACTGTCGCAGAGAAATACGATGTGCCGTTGGTGAAATTCACGGGTGGACAACGTCTCGATCTGCTTGGTGTACAAAAGGAGAACCTGCCGAAGATCTGGGAAGAGCTCGATATGCCTTCCGGTTTTGGTTATGGCAAGGCGCTGCGTACGGTGAAGACTTGTGTAGGTAATACGTTCTGCCGATTCGGCACGCAGGATTCCATCGAGATGGGTATTCGTTTGGAGAAAAAACTCGACAAAATGGTGGCTCCAGCCAAAGTGAAGCTCGCTGTTTCCGGATGTCCGCGGAACTGTGCAGAAGCGACCATCAAGGATCTGGGTGTTGTCGCCATTGATGGCGCTTGGGAGATTCATGTTGGCGGTAACGCCGGAGTTAAGGTTCGTGCAGCCGAGCTACTCTGTACGGTGAAGACCGATGCGGAAGTGGAAGAGTGGACTTACTCTTACCTGCAATATTATAGAGAGAATGCAAAATGGAATGAGAGAACAGCGGCTTGGATTGAACGGGTAGGTCTGGATCATGTGAAGGAAGCATTGGCGGATCGGGATGTACGTCTCGCTCTGGTTGAACGTCTGGAAGTTACTCTGGGTCACACGGTTGATCCTTGGAAAGAAATCATTCAAGACGAGAAATTGCGTAAAAACTTCACCCCACTGTCCGGTGCCGAGCCGGTAACCCACTAGAAGAGGAGGAACAGCGATGAACAAATTCCGAATTGGACACCTTGCAGATATTGATGAAAAGGGAGCACGGACCTTCCTGATACAGGATACCGAAATTGCAGTCTTCAAACTGAGCGACGGAAGTCTGCATGCCATCGAGAATCGTTGCCCTCACAAGGGCGGCAAGCTGTCGGAGGGCATGGTATGCGGGACAGCAGTTCATTGTCCTTTGCATGATTGGAAGATTGATCTGCGTAATGGTAAGGTACACGAGCCAGATGAAGGATGCTTGAATACCTACAAAACAGAAGTGGACGGCAACAGCGGAGAAATCTTCATCACAATTGCGGGTTAAAGGCTAGAGATACCCTGACATCAAGGAGGCGTGCGCTATGGATTTTGTTAAACCTGCAGAAGTGCTGCAATCGATGGTCGAAGCTGGTGAGAGCAAAGCCAGAATGAATCGGGTACAGATGCTGATCCGCGGTTTTCTGGCGGGAGCTATCCTTGCTTTTGCAACCACACTGGCATATACCGCTGTATCTCAAACTTCCGTTGGTTTGGCAGGTGCACTGATATTCCCGGCGGGATTTGTCATCATTATTCTGTTGGGTCTCGAATTGGTGACAGGAAACTTTGCGATGCTTCCACTCGCAATGATGAAACGTAAAATCACACTGATGGATATGCTCCGAAATTATTTCTGGGTGATCACAGGTCATCTGCTCGGATGTGCATTCTATGCTCTGTTATACGGCATGACCATCACCAAGATGGGTACGGATATGAGCAACCCTCTAATTCAAACGCTGATCCAGACCAGTGAAGCCAAAACATTGGGATATCAGCATTTGGGCGGAGCAGGCATTGTTCTGGTGATCATTAAAGCCATTCTATGTAACTGGATGGTCGCACTCGGGGCAGTGATGGCAATGACATCCACTTCTACTCTGGGTAAAATCGTAGCGATGTGGCTGCCCATTACCATATTTTTCGCTCAGGGATTTGAGCACGCTGTGGTGAACATGTTCGTCATCCCGGCAGGTATGATGCTCGGCGCACAGGTGAGTATCGCTGACTGGTGGCTGTGGAATCAGATCCCGGTATTGGTGGGCAATCTCATTGGCGGAGCTGTATTTACAGGCCTCGGTCTGTATGCCGCTCACCACTGGGGAAATCCAGTGAAGCTCTCGTCCAAACTTGCAACCATTCCGGGTGGTCGTTCAGGATTGGCAAGTTCCGATGTTACACCGAAATTGGGGACACGATCATGAGCCGGGGCCTGGTTAGTATTGTTGGCGCTGGTCCTGGAGATCCGGATCTGATTACGGTTAAAGCCCTCAAACGTATTCAGTCCGCAGATGTCATTATGTATGATCGGCTTGTGAATGATCAATTGCTCGCCGAAGCTCGTGAAGGAGCACTCCGCATCTACTGCGGCAAGGCTCCAGGCCTTCACTCCATGAGTCAGGAGATGATTGGACGGATGCTGGCTGCACATGCAGCGGAAGGCAAACAAGTCGTACGACTCAAGGGTGGCGATCCGTTTATATTTGGCCGTGGTGGTGAAGAAGCACTTGTGCTGGCGGAAGCAGGGATTGCATTTGAGATCATTCCTGGCATCACTTCAGCTGTAGGTACATCCGCTTCATCCCTTATTCCGTTAACCCATCGCGGGATTGCTTCATCCTTCGCATGTGTCACGGGAACCGGCAGTGACGGAAGTGTATCATCTGTTCGCTGGGATCTGCTCGCCCATAGCGTGGATACACTGGTCATCTACATGGGCATTAGCCAACTGCCCCAGATTCAACATGAATTGCTTCACCATGGCAAAAGTGGACACACCCCTGCGGCTTTAATCGAACGTGGAACCACTTCGGAGGAGCGCATTATTACCGGCACACTTGCCGAACTCCACTCCCTCGCCAAGTCGCATCAAGTGAATAATCCGGCATTAATCATGATTGGCGAGTCGGTCCTGATCCGCGAACAGCTGCTTCAGATGCAACAGGCCGCGAACGCCTCCATGACCGGATAATCGAATTGGATTCCTTCATCTATATCAATTGAACAAAACATTTACACAAAACGGAGAGGACAGAAACGACCTGAAGAAGCAGAGCGTTCGCCTTTATTCCCGGATTTACTCTTTATAAAAGGAATCAAAAAAATCTGGGGATAACAGCGATCGGAAGGTTGTTCTGTCATCGGAGTGTGCAGTGTAAATATTCTTTAGTTCAATTGATATAGAACAAAACTCTCATTCGACCTTTAATCCAACATCATACGCTCGTGAACAGTCCGGCCCTTCTGCCCTGGTTCAATCAGCAGACGGGTCGGTTTGATGTTAATCAGCGCCGTAAGCTGCTCTCCCATATAATGCGCAGAATACTTGAATCCAATCTCCGCCCAATGCATGATTACCCCTACTGTTGCAGATACCAGATAACTTAACATGATGTCATAATTAATTGTCCACTCACTATCCTCGGTCACCAATACAAAATCTTCGGTTAGATACGTTCTAAACATATTGCACAGCCGGGAACCCATATCGGAATGCATTGTTATTAATGCACGAAAGATATCCTGATGGGCTTCAATATATTCGAATACAGGCATCGTGGATGGCAGCAATACAGTCATGTCCACTTCCTTGAGCTGTGCGTATGGTTCTGCATAAGCTCGCCCCACTCCCTGCATGAAATCATCCAGAATGAACTGCAACAACTCCGGTTTGCCGGGAAAATGTAAATAAAAGGTTCCACGGTTGTAATCCGCCCGTTCCGTAATATCCCGGATTGTGAGGGCATCCGCTCCCTTCTCTAATATCAAAGAAACCGCCGCAGCGATGATCGCATCCTGTGTTCTTCGTGCTCTCCGATCCTGAGGATGTTCAATGATCAACATTCTCGCCTCCTTTGTTCATTATTGTAATATAAATAAACACCGCTTACACCTCTGTCCGATAGCTGACATATGCGCTGTCAATGATTATTGTCACATTGCTATGTATATCTTAACATTGAGACAGGAAAGATAGACGACAGGTTGAAACTTTTTTTGAGAAATACCTGCCAATAATGAATAAGGAGCGGATAGTTCATGAGTACATCTTATACACATACAGCCGTTATTACAGGAGCAGCCGGAGGCATTGGTAAAGAATTGGCACGTCGCCTGGCTGAGCGCAAAATCAACTTGGTTCTGGTGGACCTGAATGAAGAAGCCATCCAGCAAACAATTACCGATCTGAACCTCGACAAAGAGCACGTCATCGCCGTAAAAGCGAATGTATCCCAAGAAGCAGACGTGAAAAATTATGTACAAAAAGCATTGGATGCTTTTGGCCGAATCGATTATTTTGCCAACAATGCCGGAATTGAAGGTCCAACAGGGCTGATCGAAGACCTGAGTGTTGAAGCACTCGACACCGTATATAACGTCAACATTCGTGGGGTATTCCTGGGTCTGCAAAATGTTATTCCAGTGATGAAAAAACAAAAATCCGGTGCGATTCTAAACACCTCTTCCCTTGCGGGTCTGATGGGTGCACCTGCCGTATCTCCATATATTATGTCCAAACATGCCGTAGTTGGTCTCACGCGTACCGCTGCAAATGAACTGGCGCCTTATAATATCCGGGTTAACGCTGTATTGCCAGGGACAATCAACACACGTATGATGCGTCAGATTGAGGCGAATTCCGGTAACGTGGAGGATTATCAATCTGCTACGGTATCTGCCATTCCAATGGGCCGTTACGGTGAACCGGAAGAAGTCGCTGCGGTGATGAACTTCCTGTTGTCCGAAGAAGCATCTTATGTAACAGCTTCCCTCTACACCGTAGATGGCGGTATGGTGGGTCAATAAGAAGCTGTAAACTGTAGGATCCGGTCCGATAGAACTTCAAGTCCATCCTTAGAAAAGTTATACCGACAGGTGTTCCCGAAGGAATGCCTGGTCGCTACAATCTAAAAAAGGCCTCAACACCACAGTATTGTGGAGTTGAGGTCTTTTTTATAGTACAACACTTGCCATGCATTAGGCTGCATCTGTGAGATTTCACTTTTGAAACGCCATTTAAACGTCTCGTTGCACCTTGTGATCACTCTAAGTTACTCTAACGAACCTAGGGCACCTTATTTCGGCTAAAAGCGCTTATTTCCCGAAATAACGAATTTCAGACACGCTAGTTCCGCGGAAATGCTGCCATTGCACCGAAAAGTCCTAAAATACAGAGAATAACGCGTCTCAGATTCGTTACATTCCCAATCGAGCGAGAAACACCCGAATAGCGCGTGTGAGATTCGTTAGATTTTGCCCACACTTAACTTAATCGACGTATCCCGCGTGACCCTTGTCCATCAAGTAGTCCATCTCAGCATCCAGGATGCTTTCCACGGTCAACTCATCCAGCTTCACATCTTTGCGACTAAGGATGTAGTCCGCCAGATCATCGCCGTCAATATCCACATCGTTACCTTTAGCATTTTCGTGCGCCTTGTTGATGTACGCTTGCTCATGCTTCAACACAAGAGCGATGTTCGCCTGGCTTGCCTTTGTTTTATCTGCAATATATTGCATCATTTCTTGTTCATTAATTGCGTTTGCTTCTGCCACGTTCAGTTCATCTCCTTGATTCATACATACTGTTGCCATTGTAGCATAGGTTAACCCATTAGAGGCAGAACTTATGCCTGACGAACGATTATAGAGTGGGAGGGAAGGTTAGTGTGGAGCCGAAACGTAGGTAGCATTTTTTCATACGCTGGCTCATCACTCCCACCTTACGACAACCGCACGTAAAATGTAGCGCCCTCTCCTACAACGCTTCGAGCATACACTTCTCCTTTGTGCTGATCCACAATGGAACGAGCAATCGCCAAACCCAGACCATGCCCACCATGCTTGCGGGCTCTTGACGAATCCGTACGATAGAATCGATCGAAGATCCGATCCAGATGTTCTGGTGCAATGCCTTCCCCTGTGTTGGACACGGCCAGCATGACATCATTATTCTGTTTCTGGAGGGTAACGTTTACGGCCCCTTTTGGACCGGAATACTTCACTGCATTATCGAGCAGGATCAGAATGACCTGTTTGATCTGCTCACTGTTCCCATGAACCATAAGATTCGGCTCAATGTTGTAATCGAGGGAGATATTTTTCTCAAAAATAACGGCTTCCATCGGCAAAATAATACTCTCTACCGCATCGCTCATATTAAACTTTGCATGAATCATCGTGGAGCGTGAGTCGTCCATCTGTGTCAGATAGAGCAGATCATTCGTAAGTCCGGTCATACGCTCAGTTTCCGACTTGATATAGTGCAGCCACTTCGCCTGGTTCGCTATGGTATCCTCCTGATTCGCAAGCAGTACGTCAGCATTCGTATTGATGATCGCCAGAGGTGTCTTCAACTCATGTGAAGCATCACCGATGAATTGTTTTTGCTTCTCAAACGCTTCTCTGACTGGTGCAATGGAACGATTCGCAAAATAACGGCTCAAGAAGTAAATCACAATCAACATGATTAATCCAACAACAGCAAAGGTATAGATCAGATTCGTAAGAATGCCCTGTTGTGCCGTCACATCAATGAATACGATCATATGCCCGTCACCGCTCGGATCAACCACATAGGCCCAGTCCGTTCCATCCAGCGCAAATTGTCCAGTCTGCCGTTCCGAATCACCAACCTTATTCTGGTCAACCTTTTGCAGTGCCTCGGCGTAGAACGTATCTTCCATATCAAATCTGGAATGTGTATCCGTAATCTTCCACTGATCATCCGTCTTAATCATGAACGAAACGGAACGTGCCGGAGGTGAGTTGGGATCACCTCCCGGGCCTCCATTATCACCACCCATGGCATCGGAGGGAAACGAATCTGAACCGGAACTTGAACTTGAACTTGAACCTGAGCCTGTATTACCACCTGTACCGGAACCCTGCCCTTCCCCACGTGGCATCTTGGATGAATTATAAGGACTGTGATAGAAATCAGACACCTTGTACAACTCCATATTGGTCTCACGCTGCACATTCTGATAAGTAATTGTATAGATCGTCGCAAATGCCACCAGCATCATAATGGAAATAGACACCAGATTCACGATCAGGAATCGATTTCGGAGTTTCTTGAACATCAGGACGTCACCTCAAGCACATACCCGACACCCCGAATCGTGTTAATGCGGACAGCAGAGTTCAGGAAGGTTAATTTTTTGCGCAAAAACGAGATATACACCTCCACATTGTTATACTCCACTTCCGAATCAAATCCCCATAACTTCTCAATAATCTGCTCTTTGGAGGTAATCGCCTGTTTGCGGGCAATCAACAGCTCTAGCAGTTCATTCTCCTTCAGATTCAGCTTGATCTCCTTACCCTGAACACTCAGCTTCAACTGAGTTGTATTCAGCTCAATGTCGCCAAACTTCAACCCATCCTCGGGAACCACTTCGCCCTTCCGCCGTAAAGCTGCACGAATCCGGGCCAGCAGTTCCTCTGTGGCAAAAGGCTTGGCGATATAATCATCGGCACCATAATCAAGGCCTGTGACTTTGTCCGATAGTTCACCCTTGGCAGTAAGGAGAATGACAGGCGTATGATTGCCTTCACTGCGGAGTTTCTTCAGGACGGCGATCCCGTCCATCTCCGGCATCATGATGTCGAGTAGTAACAGGTCGTAGATGCCGCTCTGCGCATAATCGAGTCCTGATCTGCCGTCGTGGACCATGTCCACGGAGTAGTTGTTTTTTTTCAAAATCTGCGATACAGCCTCTGCCAAATGAACCTCATCTTCCGCAATTAATATTCTCATGCTCTATTCATTCCTCTGCTTGAATTATTCGTCTTCAATTAACTCTTTATGATATCACCTATTCTACCAATTAAACCTTGAATCAATCTTAATTCATTTTGTGCATGCGAACTATTATAGGAAGGTAAAAAAATGTTAACGCAATGTAAAACCATTTAAGATTCATTCAAGGTTGGGGCTCTAAGATACAGACATGGAAGCAATACACGATGCAACAAAACATACAACCCACCCACGAAAGGAATGAAGTCCCACATGGCTATTGAAGTATTCAACCGATATGAGAGCAAGTACCTTCTGACGGATGACCAGTACGCACATTTCTACAATGACCTGCTGAAATACATGGAGCTGGATGCCTACAACAAGAAACATGAGTATTACTCCATCAGCAACCTGTACTTCGACACTCCGCAAGATTCGCTGATCCGCGCCAGTCTCTCCAAACCAAAATACAAGGAGAAGCTGAGACTGCGGGCATATGGAATCCCTGAAGAGAATGCCAAAGTGTATCTGGAGATTAAAAAGAAAGTCTTCGGCTTGGTGAACAAGCGCAGAACAGCCTTGAAGCTGGATGAAGCTTACGAATTCGTTCGTTCGGGACAGGCGCCAGAGCTGGCGGATTACATGAACAAACAGGTTGTTGAAGAGATCAAATATTTCCTTCGGGTATACGACTTGGAACCGAAAGTGTATCTGGCGTATGAACGCAAAGCGCTCTTCGACAAGAACAGCCGCGATCTCCGCATTACATTTGATACTAACATCCGCAGCCGCAGATACGATCTGAAGCTGGAACAGGGAGATTACGGTGAACCGCTGGTGAAGGACGGTCGATGGCTGATGGAAGTAAAAGCCGAGAAAACTGTTCCGCTGTGGCTGTCGCAACTGCTATGTGAGCATGGTCTCTACCGCACCGGATTTTCGAAATACGGCAACGAGTTCAGACATCTGGTGAGAACAACCAACCTGAATTACCAAACAGAGCGCATTCTTGTACCAGGTACCGATTTCAACCCATCCATAGAACAAGATAAAACGATTATAGAAAGAGAGAGTGTCCTATATGCTTGATTCACTGTTCAGCTCAGCCCTAACCGATACCAACCTGACGTTTAACAACGCAGTCATCACCATTGGTCTTGCCATCATTCTGGGGTTAATCATCAGCCTCACCTACATGAAGACTAACCAAAGCACATACTCCCAGAGCTTTACCTTAACGATGGTTGTCCTGCCCGTCATCGTCGCCATCATCATCCTGCTCATCGGTAGCAACATCGCTCGAGCATTCAGCTTGGCAGGTGCCTTCTCCATCATTCGTTTCCGTAGTGCACCTGGTGATCCAAAAGACATTGCTTATGTATTGTTCACGATGGCTTCCGGTCTGGCCTGCGGTGTAGGCGCTTTTGGATACGCGGTGCTGTTCACCATTATCCTGTGTGTACTGATGTTTGTCCTGAGTCGCTTCAATTTCGGCGGCAAGAAAAGTCAGCTGAAAACGCTGAAAGTCACCATTCCCGAAAACTTGAGCTATGAAGAAGCCCTTAATGAAGTGTTCCATAAATTCAACGTACCTTTTGATCTGAAAAAAATCAGAACGACCGAACTCGGTAGTCTGTACGAGCTGGTCTACAGTGTAACCATTCACGAAAGTGTTAGCCAAAAGGAATTCCTCGATGCCATCCGTACACGGAACGGCAACCTGGATATCTCGTTAACCATGAGTCCAACCACGGAATATTAATTTTTAATTCGAAGGGAACGATCTAATATGAAGAAAAACATGATAACAGGCAGCAAACTTTGGTCCATTGCCATGATTACCAGCCTACTCGCAGCATGCAGTGCACCAGCAACGACAAGCACAACCGCCAATGCCGCAACATCAACGACAGGAACAACCAAAACGGTATCCGTCAGCGAGCAAACTTCTGTAAAATACGCGGATCTGGTCTCTCTGGATGCTGACGATACCAACATTAGCTGGAGTGAGACAGATTCCACAGCGATTAAGTTGAACGGAACAACTGCAACGGTGACCGGTTCGGGCGCCAAAGCAGCGAATGGTTCGGTAACTATCTCGGAAGCAGGCACTTATGTACTTAGCGGTGAGCTAACGGATGGCCAGATCGTGGTTAATGTTGCCGATAAGGGTACTGTGCATCTCGTATTAAACGGAGCAACAATTCATGATAACGACAGCGCTGCGATCTACATTCAGAAGGCCGGTAAAGCGGTGATTACGCTCGAAAAAGGAACCAAGAATACCGTTTCCGATGGTAAAACATATGTGTACGCCGATGCTACGACAGACGAGCCCGATGCTGCAATCTTCAGCAAAGCAGATCTTACATTCAACGGTGCAGGTCAATTGACCGTCACAGGTAACTATAATGAAGGTATTACAAGCAAGGATGATCTGAAGATCATTAGCGGTAACATCAGTGTCAAAGCAGCAGATGACGGGATCAAAGGTAAGGATATGGTCGCCATTCAAGCGGGTACCATTACCATTGAAGCCGAAGGCGACGGTATTAAATCCACCAATGACACGGATACCACCAAAGGCTTCGTTGCAATCGCAGGAGGTACCTTCGATATTCAGAGTGGCAATGACGGTATTCAAGCCGAAACCGCACTCGTGGCAGATGGCGGCACATACAACATTGTAACGGGCGGCGGTAGCGCCAATGCACCAGCCAAAGTAGAAGAAGGTCCATTTGGCGGCGGTGGCGGTGGATGGGGTGGCGGCACACCACCAACCGATATGGGTACACCACCGGATGGCGAACCTCCTGCGGATATGCCAGAGATGCCTACTAACAGCGGTACGAATGCGGGAACTAACACGAACGGCGCAACAGCATCCAACTCTGCTAACACAACAACAACAACGGATAACAATGCCGATGCAGACACAGCAACAACAGCAACGGAGTCCACAAGTGCCAAAGCACTCAAAGCAGGTGCAGATCTTACGGTTAATGGTGGTACGTATACCATTGATTCCATGGATGATTCCTTGCACAGCAACAATAACGTAACAGTCAACGACGGAACATTCAGCATCGAATCCGGTGATGACGGCATCCATGCCGATCAGGCCCTGACGATTAACGGCGGAACCATCACGATTGCGAAGAGTTATGAAGGACTTGAAGGTGCAATCATCACCCTGAACGATGGGGATGTCGATGTAACAGCATCCGATGATGGCGTAAATGCTGCAGGTGGCGAGACGGAAACAGCTGCGAATACAGCGGCAAGTACAGATAGCGCTACTACAGCAACCGATGCCGCAACGACATCCAACAGCTCTGTAACCGAAACGACAGGTACAACATCAACTACCGATCAGGCATCCCAAGGTACAGCTGCTAATCAGCAAGGACGTGGACCGGGCGGTATGGGTGGTGCAGCAGCAAGCAATAACGAGTTCCACATTAACGGCGGTTCCCTCACCGTGAACGCAGGTGGTGACGGACTGGATTCCAATGGTTTCATCAATATGACTGGCGGAACAGTTATTGTGAACGGACCAACGGATAGCGGCAACGGAGCATTGGATTATGACGGTACATTTGAAATCAGCGGTGGATACCTCGTGGCTGCCGGAAGCTCTGGTATGGCACAAGGAACATCCGATACGTCTACGCAAAATACCATTGTGATGACATTCCCTGCAACGCAAAAAGCTGGAACACTTGTACATGTACAAGATAGCGAAGGCAACAACATTCTGACATTTGCTCCGGCAAAAGATTATCAAACCGTGGTTGTCAGCTCCCCGGATCTGAAAAAAGATGGCTCCTATGTGATCTACTCCGGTGGTACGTCTACAGGTAAAGCGGTGGATGGACTCTACACAGACGGTACCTACAGTGGCGGAACTCAAGTAGTTGCATTCCAATCGACTAGCAATGTAACTTGGGTCAATGAATCAGGTGTAACTACAGCCAATTCAGGTATGGGTGGTCCTGGTGGCGGCGGTGGACAAGGTGGATTCGGAGGCGGCAGAAACAGATCCCAATCCGGTACGACCTCCGACAGCACAGGCACTACCGATTCTGCAAAATAATCATGATTTGTAGTTAAGTGTATAATAAGAAACACTAGGTCCCGAAATCACGATAACAGTGAATTCGGGGCCTAGTGCTTTTATTTTTCAGGAAGAACATGAGTAACTGTTCATGCGTTCCTCTTATTTGTAAGATACAAACTAGGGATTAGAATAATTACAAGAATAACGCTGGATAATAGAAATCCGGCATGGTACCCCTTCAACTCATTTATGACCGTTGGTTGCAACCCTTGTATGACCGTTGCAACAACCGTTGCGATAATAGCTGAGCCAAAGCTTGAACCAAGATTCTCAATCATATTAATGCCCACACTCGCTTCGGGGAGCTGTGTGCTATCAAGCCCGGTGTATGCTTCACTTGTTAACGGCAGACTAATTCCTCCAATACTCGCACCACGAATTAACAATATAACGGAGATCCAGATCATACTTGTTTTATCAGAGATGAAAATAAGCGGAATTGATCCAATGAGAGAAAGAAATAAACTGACAATCACTACATATTTGGGTCCAATTTTATCAATCATTTTTCCAAGTAAAGGCCGAGTAACAAGCATCCCAACCCCTTGGGGGATAAGAGCAACTGCTGTTTCAATCGCCGTAAAATGGCGAAAGTTTTGAAAGAATAGCGGGAGGATTAACATCGGGCCCATAAGAGCAATATTTGCCATGAACAAGCCGGCGCTTGAAGCAGCAAAACTTTTATAAGTAAACAAACTCATGGGTAGGACCGTTTGATTCTTGCGAATGAGATTATAAGCCATATATATGACAACCAAACCCACACCAATACCCACCCATAAGATCGTTTCATTATTGTTAAACGTAGCATGTTCCGCAGCTCTCGTTATCCCGTAGATTAAAGCCCCGCTCATGGAAGATAAATTAATAATGCCAAACAGATCAAGCTTATTCTCTTTGTTGAAAGGTTCAAAGTCAGGAATTGTTTTCATCATTACTGGCGCAGCAATCAACACGATAAACACGTTAATGAAGAAAATCCATTGCCAGGATGCCACCTGAACGATGAATCCTCCAAGGACTGGACCCAGAATAGGGCCGAAGATCATAGGCGTACTTACGATGGCCATCACTTTTCCCAAGTGATCTTTCCCTGCCGTTTTCACCAAGAGGGTAAACATGAGGGTCGTAATCACCCCTGCGCTGAACCCTTGAAGTAAACGAAAGAAGATAAAACTCGAAATGTTCCAGCTAACACCTACTAAAATAGAAATCACTCCAAATAGGATAACAGCACCAATGAAAATCTTCTTGCTATTAAACTTGTTCATAAGCCAACCGGAGATGGGAACTGCCATGGCAAGAGCGAGAATATAGCCTGTAATGGCCCATTGAATAATGGTCAAGTTTGTATTGAAATCATGTGTTAATTGATCTATGGCAATATTCACCATGGTAGAATCAAGCAAAGGTGCAATGGCTCCAAGAGCTATAGCCCAGGCTGCAATGAGCACCTCTTTGGGTAAATCAGTGGTTTTGACGTTTTCTTTAGTCATATGTGTCTCCTCTTTGCATTATTGTTTCCTATTCAACAAAAAATGTAACTCTTTTTAGTTTCCTTGTCAACAATATTTATTCAAATAAAAAAGCAACCTACCCTCGATTAGAGTAGGTTGCTTTTTTGTGTTACCCTTCATTACACACATTTATCTAAATGTCCAAACCCTGTTTCTTTATCTCTGCGTCCAAATGTTTGCTGTATTGCTCCATAAACCTGAGCATGCCCTCCAATTGCGCTTCGGTTACCTGCTCAAACACAGCCTGATCCCGCTTTTGAAATTCTTGGTGAAGTTCCTCGTGAATACCGAATACAACGTTCCCTTTCTCGGTCAGTCTGAAATAGACTTCTTTCTTGTTCTCCGGCTTCTGGTAGACTTCGATCAGTTTTTTTTCGATAAGTTTCTTCGTCAATTTACTTATGGCACCCTTGGTCATATACAGCGACTCTGCAAGCTTTGTCACATTGGGATCGATATTCTTTCCAATATATTCAATGCAATGAACTTCGGAAGACTTATAACCACGAAGACTGGCTTCCATCTTCGACTTGTTAATCCAGACCATTTTATTAAATAATTCTCTGAAATGATCAGTCACTTGTTCTTGTTTATTCATAGCTATATACACCCCACGTGAGTTATAACATGCATTGAAAAAAAGCAGAAACATGAGGGTCTCATTCCTCCGGTTTCTCCTGTCTCCAATCATAAGCTTCTTCATTAAAAAGCATACACATACACTTTGGTACGTAGGGCATCTCGACATGTTATTATGCGTAGCGGTTCCTTGTCCGGCAGGGCAAAACAGACGCTAATCACCTTGGCACCCGGCGGAAGCTCCCGACTGAACTTGTCCAGAAGTCGGGTCATCGCTCCCGGAAACAGATAACAGATCACACAATCTGCATGTTCATAGGAACTGGTGTAGATATCCCCGCGCATGAAGCGCAGTCTGCCCTTGAGAGAGTGCTTGTTTCCCTGGGCTCGACGTAAGCGAACACTGAGATAGGCAAATATTTGGGAAGACCATAAGGGAATGATAGAATTCTCAATCCCGGTCAGCCTTTTACCAGGGCAATGCCTTACAACATCCATTCCCAGTGTGCCCCATCCGGAGCCGGCTTCGAGCACATCGCCGTACCCTGGAATGCGGTTTACCTCTTGAATGACCACCTGCCTGACGCGGCCGGATGTGGGCATCGGGGAAATCCCGTTTTTCCAACTGACAAGTACGATGGATATGACACCGATCAATGTCACCACGGCAATCAGCCATGGAATCAGGTAAATGATGAACATGAACTCATCCCTTTGTTATCACTCATTCATTCTGGCACATGAGACTTCATATATACACCCTTTTTATAAACGGACTTGATGGTAAAGTGCACACCCAGCTTACGATTCGTCCGATAGATTAGCGAGTTAATCTCGTCGATCCCTACTGCTTCACTCTCCAGCATGCTCCGCTCCGGCCACACCTGAGCCACAATCTGCTCTCGGGTCACAAAATGGTCCAGTTGACTATACAGCAGCTTGAACAGCTGATACTCCTTCTTGGACAGCGGAATCTCCACTTCGCCGATCTGTACCGTTTGCAGGTGATCCTGCAAGCGTACGCCCTCACCCAGCAGATCCGACACCCGATATTCCCTTGTCTCTCCAAGATCTCCTTCAGCGCGAAGCTGGATCAATCCGTTAACCAACGTCAGGCTGTCTCCTTCGCCAAACGGATATTTCTCATAGGGAACGAGGCGCTGCCCGTTCAGTTCCGTTCCATTTTTACTATCCAGATCCTCGATCCATAGCTGTTCATGTACATCATAATGAATGCGGCAATGCCGCTTCGATATCATCTGATTATAGACAGACAAGTCCAATTCACTACCGCCTGTATAACGTCCCACCGTAATGGAGCGACCCTGGCTTACATAAGCGAATGAGCCGTCACTTTCCTGTCCTGGCGTACGAATGACGATTTTTGCCGTCTCCCGCATGTTATTCTCCCACCTTCAACGATCACTCACTCGATCTCTATAAACATTTCATAACAATAATGATAAGATCATCAGATTTGTTCCATTGTTTGCACCGCTATAGATCAATATAGTGGTATACAGGAACGATTTTTGTTCGGTTCTACTCACTCTACTATACCAGACGTTGTGCTTTTTTTCTCATGACGGCCGGATGTCTACTTTAGCTCATTCAACAAGAGAGGTACCTTCTGATGAACAAAAAAAACATTTTCATATACGTATTGCTCGCCTTTGCCCTGTCCATGACATTAACCGTGCTCTCCCGCATGAATGATGATGGCGGAGAATCACTGAAAGGCACATCGGCTTCCGAAACCTCATGGTTACAAATGAAGATCCAACCCTAAGTCTACTCTATTATAACGTGATCTCCACGCAAAACGTTTCACGAATGTCATATTAGCCTAAGCCATAGACTCCAATCAATAAGGCCCCAGATTGCTGGTTACAGCAGCCCGGAGCCTCATTTTAATCCAAAAAATCTATATTACACGACTTATTTCCCAAAGCGAAGTGAAGTGGACAATGGACATCCCCACCATCCACACTCACCTTAACGCCGCTTCTTTCTCACGCCGAATTTCCTCCACGCATACACGATAAGAGCTACAGGGCCAGCAAGCCATAACAGTTGCCAAAGCATGATTTTCATGTCGAATCCCATTTCAAGAATCCCTCCCCATATAACCGCAAATGCAACCTCGGTCGTTCAGAATCAAAGTCAGTCTTGTTCCTCCTCAGGAACAGTCGGTTCGTCGGCAGGCTTGGCTGTCTCTCTGGACTGTATTTCCTCCATCCGGCTGGACACCTTCTGATACAGGTAAGAGATCCCCAGCAATAGTACGCCAAAGCTGAAATAGGCAAAGATTTTGCTGCCCGAGGTAAGCATACCCACATCATAGAACACCATCTTACCCGTAGCGAACAACGTGAGACCCAGGCCCAGACGCCGAATCATCACATATTTTCTACGGAATCCATAGGCAATATAGAGAATCGCCAGCAGCAGATAGATCAGGCTGAACATCAGCCCCACATCACCCCACTGGAACTGGATCGTCAGGAATACGGTGATAACCCCAAGCAGGTATACCCCTGCGATAACCGGGTACCATTCAATGCTCTTGAACTGCCCACGGATGCCTGCAATCAGCAGATCCCTTCCTGCAAAGAATACCCCTACGTTAAAGATAATTAGCACCAGCAAACCAACAATCTCTGCCGCTGTATGCTGCTGAACTTCCGGCTGAAGGGCTGGCATAGTTAAGGTTACGGCCAATGCAATACAACAGCCAATAGCATGCAGGAAGGTGGTATACACCTGTACGTATCGATCATGCAGCAGCTTCACCTTGCTCAGTCCATAGGCCAATGCAATCGTGAGCGCTGCGAACATGAGTAACTTGTAGAACATGTATAACAGGAATGTCCCATCGACTGCTCTGGTATACAATTCATTTGACTCATACAGTACGTATAACCACAGATTCGCAAGTGCTACATACTTGAATCCGTTCAGGAAGCCCTGCTCCAGCGGGCTGTAGTTGAATCTCTCCCTGGACGATGAGCTGTTGTGAACTGCCCAGGCATAATACAGTGTAATAAGCAAAGTTCCCAGCGTAATGCTGGTGTATTTTAACATAAAGTAAGAACGTTCCCCGATGAAGAATAACGCCAGAAGATCGTAGTACACAAAAGTGATTAGACATAAAAGCACAATGCCCCATCCGGCACGTTCCACCGACTTGAGCCGTTTCAGATGTCCGAGTGTGACCAGCAGAACGCCTTCAATTAACCAACCCATGGATAACCACTTGGCCCCGAACTGGAACGGGATAATCAGAATGGCAAAGGTCAGGGAAGTGACATAGAAGAGCAGAATCGTCTGTTTCTCCTGAGCCATATGGCGCTGAACGAATCGTGCGAGGCCCAGATACACCGCGCAGAAGATTAACGCCAGCAAGCCCTGAGCATCATTCCAACCTGCCACATCAAATAACACGTATAACATCAGACAACTAATGCTCGTATTCATGGCGAGTAGAGCGAAATCCCACCAGGTTAACTTCATCCGGTGTTTGAACGGATACGCCAGTGTAATCCCCAGATACAATGCAAACGTCACAATGGAATACAACATGCCAATCTTCTCACTTGGCGACAGCCATAAGAGGATGAGCATGGATGGTGTGTTGAACAGAAAACTAATATAGTGCACAACCGGCCACCGTTTGCCAAACGAAATAAACACAATAATGCCGTTTAAGAGCAGCAGATAGATCATGGCTACATAGACAGCAGTGCCCTCAAGCCCGAACGAGAACATATACGAGAATAGCGGAAGATATCCGCCTACCAGACCCAATGAACAGATGGTCTTCGATTGGTATCTCAAGGACAACAATACGGAGATTGCCGATACCAATACAGACAGGGCAAGTCCCGTATATAACCCGATAATATGCAGTAAAAAGTAACTATAGAAGATGGACCCGAATAACACGGAGATCCCACCGCCGAGCAGACCCATTGCAAACGTCTGCTTTTTGCGCCGGAACAGCCACTCTCCTCCAGCAAGCATCAGTGCACCGAGCAGGAAAAAGGCTCCACTCTTCATCTCGTCATTAAACCAGGTCGAGTACGAATATTGAAACGCTGCTCCAACCCCCAGAATGAGGAGCAAGATGGCTACTTTGTTGATCCAGCTGAGTCCAATCTTCATCTCCATGCGATTCTGCCTGATCCGGCGCTGAATGGTCTCTTCGCTCAACCCTTCCTCCGCCATATGCTCATATCCACGTTCCATGTGCCCACGCAGAGCCTCTTCTCTATCCCATACGGCTCGTCTGTGCGATTCAATGCGCTCATTCACCTCTGCCGCAAGGTAAGCAATCCTCTCCTTCACCTCATCGGAATCCTCTTGCAGCTCCTGTGCGGCCTGGTTGTACAGCGCGTTTAGATTGGATTTGGTTCGATGTTCATGGAATGCAATTCGATCATTATGTACCGCTGTTTTCCCTTGAAAATAGGTCTCCATCTTCTCTCGGGATACCCGAATCAGATTCAGCTTCTCATCCAGCATCTGCTCGGATAACGCCATGCGAAGACGTGCATTCTCTTCTTCCATCTTGCGCGAGCGAAGTTCGAGCTGTTGCAGCTTGAGTTTGTGAGCTTCATACTGTTCCTGTAACTGTTCATTCTTAACGATCAGGTCATCGGACTGGTATTCCTGGAGCAAGGCGTGATACTCCTTCGCCAGCTGTTTCTGCTGCTCCTGAACCTGCCCAAGCCGTTCCTTAAACTCCTTCATGAGTTTCCTCCGTTGGTTGATGTTTAATCTTTTCCCTATATTTTACTATATGTATGCCATAAAAAGAGGTTTAAACATTAGATATATCTGTGCAATATGTCATCCGCAGGATCTCAAACGCAAAAAAGCCGGGAAGCAACCGCTTCGCCGGACTTATATTCATATGGGTTTTGCACAAGAATAGATGCTTATGCTGCATCAGGTGTATCTGCCTGGTCCGCTGACTCCGGTTCAATAATTTCGGTAGCATCCGGGTCCAGCCAGCTGGCGATCATGCCACGCACATATTGCAGATCGTCCTCCGACAGATCGTAGTACCATGTGCCACTGCGCGTTGCACCCTCACCCTTCAGCATGTAGTTGCTGATCGTTGGTATGCTATCTTTCATATATAAGGACTCGGCAAATTTCACGATAAAGTCCGAGGTCATGTTGGTTGTAAAATTCGATCCGGCAATCTGAATTACGTCCGGGATCTTGGTCAGATTTTTGACCTCCAACGCGCGATTCATGAAGGCACTTAGGAAAATCCGGTGACGCATCGTCCGATTGAAATCGGAATCTTCCCGGTAACGCACATAACCAAGCGCTTCTTCACCGCTATAGATCGGTTTATTCGCTTCAACAAACAGCTTCTCATGAATTTTGAGCTTGTTCTCAATATTTTTCTTGATCGGCAGTTCAACGCCACCCACCGCATCAACAATATCCTTGAGCCCGTTAAAATTAATCGCGGCATAGAAATCCACTTTGTTCCCCAGCAAATTCTCCACCGTATCCATCGCCATCTTGGCTTCACCGTGGGCATACGCTGAGTTGATCTTTGACTTCACATCCCGGCCAACAATCTCGGTATAGGAATCACGTGGAATGGACAGCAGCAGCACTTTATTGTCTTCTGGACGCACGACGGAATAGATGATGGTATCCGAACGGCTTGGTTCGTTATCCCGCTGGTCAATCCCCAGCAGCAACAGCGAGAATGGGTCGGTATGTTCCACAACAGGGGCATCCTTATCGCCAGCTGGTACAAAGGAGTCATCCAAGGCTTCCTTCACCGTAGCTGATGCGAACAAATTAAAGGCAAACACGACGAGTTGCTTTTGATAAATAAATCCGAGTCCTCCCAACACAAGCAGCACACTTAGGGTGATGATCAATGGCTTCTTCCATTTCTTCTTCGGTTTCTTCGGCTTCCGTCTTGTTAAATGTGCGGCACTGTTTTCCATCATATCTCCTTTAATAACGGGTTCTTAGAATCATTTAACTATATTAATAACACGTTTTCAATAGATTACGTTATAATCTGCTATACAAATACTGACAGAGAAGGAGCGATGAAAGATGGATTATCGACGTTTAGGCAATAGTGGTTTGCGTGTTTCAGCGCTGGGGCTCGGCACCAATGCGTTTGGCAAACGCGCGGATGAAGCAGCTTCTACCCGCATTATTCATGCAGCGATGGATCAGGGCATCAACTTTATCGATACCGCCAATATCTACGCAGGCACGGAATCGGAACGCATCATTGGACAGGCTCTTACAGGTCGACGGGAAAACGCGGTGCTTGCCACCAAAGCCGGATTACCCCGGCATGATGGTCCTCATGGGCGTGGTTCCTCCCGCTACCATTTGCAACAAGAGCTGGAACATAGCCTGCGGCGTCTGCAAACGGATTATGTGGATCTGTACCAGATCCATACCTTTGATCCGCATACACCGCTGGATGAGACACTGCGCACACTGGATGATATGGTCACTTCCGGCAAAGTCCGTTATATCGGAGCCTCCAACTACGCAGCCTGGGAGCTGATGAAAGCTCTGGGGATCAGTGAACAGAAAGGTTATATGCGCTACATCTCCACCCAAACCAGCTACTCCCTGGCAGACCGTACGCCTGAGTTGGAACTGGTACCGATGTGTCTTGATCAGGGTGTAGGCATTATCCCGTATTTCCCGCTGGCAGGTGGTATTCTGACAGGTAAATATAACGGACAGACTAGCGTACCTTCCGGGTCCAGAGCAGACACCGATCCATCTTTCAACCGTTTCCTGCTGGAGCATAATATCCAACTGAGTGAACAAGTGAGTGCTAAAGCTGCCTCATATGGCTGCTCCCCAAGTGTGCTGTCACTCGCATGGCTGCTGACACGTCCGGCTGTATCCACAGTCATTGTTGGCGCCACACACACCGATCAGTTGGAACATAATCTGGCTAGTCTGGACATGTCTCTACCCGTTGATCTGTTGGTCGAACTGGATCAGATCAGTGACTCTTTCCGTCGCCGCGAGCCGTTTGCATCCTACCGAATCGATTGAGCAACCGAAATAGACCTCCCGACAAGATGAAGTCAGGAGGTCTATTTGTATTTTGCATAAATATTATTATCATTAGTATTCAGAAAATTTTCCAATTCCACTACATTCTGTAGTTTAATACATTAAAAAAAGATATATTACGGATCAACTCTCTGTTTTTTGGCGAAGAAACTCTTGCATAATCTCCATATACTCTTCCTTACGATCATCCAAAGTTTCGAAAAATGCCTTGTCCGATTCCTCGACCAGATGAATTCCCTCCACAGCCAATCGGGTTCCTTCTTCCGTTGTTGTGATAATATTGGCACGCGTATCTGTCTGATGACGAGCGCGGGTAATTAATCCCCTTTTTTCAAGCGCACGTAGAACCTGAGAAGTCACGTTAACATCCACCTTGGCAAACTGAGCAATTTGAACCTGAGTAACTCCTTTGCCTTCCTCATCGTGTTCATTGAGCCACAAACAGGCGTGCAACAATACAAATTGAGGTTGTGTCAGTTCGAGGGGCTCCAGCACCCTGCGTACTTCCTTTTGCCACATGGCTGTAACCTGCCATAACAGATATCCCGGGCTTTCTTGTGCGTTTTTATACCGTGAGCTTGTCATCTCATACCTCCATGATGTGCGACCTTATGCAACAGAATATGTACCCGTCAGTCAATGAAGTAAATCCATTATTCATATAACGATGTTGGAAACATATCCGTTGCAACTCTGTGTGTTCTTTCTCAAAAAAATAATTAGCGCGCAGGGATAAACTGCTTCACCCATTGTCCGAATCCTTGAGGATTGCGGCTCTGTATAAGAATGGTTCCTTCTCCCCGGAACCGACATACCAGTCCTTCTCCACTTGTAACACTGGATAACCAGCCCTGTGAAGCTTTCTCAATACGGTAATCTACATAATGAGGCCATGCCACCAAATGGGCGTTATCCACGATCATTTCTTCACCTGCTGCCAGATTAATCGCATGGATGGCACCATAGGAAGACAGAAATACAGTTCCACGTCCACTGATCTCAATAATGAAGAAACCTTCTCCCGAAAAGAGACCTTTTTTCAGATTTTGCATTTTGGTATTCACCTGAATGCCCTCGGTTCCTGCCAGAAATCCGTCTTTCTGCACATAGAGTGAATAGGAACCGTCCAATTCAACAGCTTCTACATCGCCCATGCTTGAAGGTGAGAGCAGAATCTCTGCCGACCCGCCCGCAGCCGTCAGTTCCTGAAAGAAAAACTTCTCCCCGCTCAGCATCCGACCGAACCCGGCAAACATCCCACCTTCTGCTGAACCCTTTAGTTCGACCGTAGGAGTCATGGATACCATCGCACCACTCTCGGCCTTGAACCGCTCTCCCCGCTGCAAATGTACCTTGAGCATCGCAAAAGCACCATCATATAAAATCTCATAGTTCACGGTTGCACCAGCTCCCTATTGTCAGAGTTAAAATCATTGAGTCCATTATCTTCCAGAACTGCTGATTTGTCTCCGTATTCCTTCACAATATGTTGATCCCCCCAATTACATAGCGCATTGAGAATCGGTTCAAGACTTCTCCCGTACTCACTCAATTCGTATTCTACTTTGGGAGGGACCTGATTATATACGATTCGATTCACGATCCCGTCGTTTTCAAGCTCTCTCAGTTGCTGTGTTAACATTTTTTGTGTGATTGCGGGCATAATACGCTTAAGATCACTGGTTCGTCTTTTCCCATGTGTCAGATGACAGAGAATGACGCATTTCCACTTGCCACCGATCACCTCTAAGGTAGCTTCAACCGAGATGTTATATTTTTTTCTAACCATAACTTGCTTCCTCCCTGATGAATTGAATTACATCCGTCGCATGCTGTATAGGCACCAAAAAGTACGTAGGGTACTAAAAAGTACGTACTATTCAATCTATACCGAATAACTCATAATAGCATTTGCCGGTACGTAAATCTACATTCGGGGGAGTTGAGCAAGAAATGTTACAAGATTCAAAGCGCAGCACGTGGGCACTGCTAGCACTGGCCATTAGTGCCTTCGCGATCGGTACCACAGAATTTATCAGCGTTGGGCTACTGCCCCTCATTGCAGATGACCTGGGCATTTCCGTAACTTCAGCGGGACTGACCGTTACTTTATATGCATTAGGCGTTACCTTTGGGGCTCCTGTTCTGACCTCACTGACGTCTACCATATCACGCAAAACGCTATTGCTTGCCATCATGATTGTCTTCATTGCGGGTAACACGATGGCTGCACTATCGACGGGCATCACCATGTTACTCATTGCACGAGTAGTATCCGCTCTGGCACACGGGGTGTTCATGTCCATTGGCTCCACGATTGCAGCCGATCTGGTGCCTGCCAACCGTAGGGCAAGTGCCATTGCGATCATGTTCTCCGGTCTTACCATTGCCACAGTAACCGGTGTACCTCTCGGTACACTCATTGGTCAACATTGGGGCTGGCGCGCTGCCTTTATCCTGATTGTTGTGGTTGGCATTATTGCAATGATCGGAAACCTGATACTCGTGCCATCCACGTTGAAGCGAGGAACACGGACGGCATTTCGGGATCAGTTGAAGCTTGTTACAGGTGGACACTTGCTGCTTGCTTTTGCCATTACTGCCGTTGGGTACGGAGGAACATTTGTTGTCTTTACGTATTTGTCCCCGTTGTTGCATGATATCAGTGGATATTCTGAGAAAACAGTAGCGTTCATTCTGTTGTTGTACGGAATAGCCATCGCTGTTGGCAACATCATCGGCGGCAGAGCAGCCAATCGCAACCCGCTCAAGGCGCTCTTCTACATGTTCATCATTCAGACCATCATTCTCGGCGTGATGTACTTCACCGTCCCGTTTAAGTTGGCAGCACTGCTCACCATTATGGGTATGGGTCTGCTCGCCTTCATGAATGTGCCTGGTCTTCAGATGTACGTTGTAACCTTGGCTGAACGATATGCACCACAGGCCAAGGATGTAGCCTCAGCCTTTAACATCGCCGCATTTAATGCAGGGATCGCTATAGGTGCCTATTTGGGTGGAGTGATCAATGACTCCATTGGTTTGATTCACACGACATGGGTCGGAGCCCTGATGGTTCTCGTAGCTGTAATCCTGACCGCATGGGCTAAAATGCTGGAAAGCAAGGATCAACATGCATCAGTCGAAATGGAGAAAGCTTCGTTCTAATTTCCATTCCGACCATGGGTCTCACTCTTATATATATCAATTCCAGCCTTCGAGGGGAACCGGTTTCACATGGTATTTTATTATACTATAATACGTTGAACCCAATTTGATCTACTATGATTTAATTTTGTATGATAAAACAACGATAATTCAGCTTGAAACGATTGATTTTCACACAATTTAAGGAGGAAATCTCATGACAACAGCTCAAACCGCACAACATTTACAATCCACAGTAACTCTGCATAACGGTGTTTCTATGCCTTGGTTCGGACTTGGTGTATTTAAGGTAGAAGAAGGATCTGAACTGATTGAAGCCGTGAAAAATGCGATTAAACATGGCTACCGCAGCATTGATACTGCTGCAATATACGGCAATGAAGCCGGTGTTGGCCAAGCGATTGCCGAAGCTTTGCAAGAAAACAACCTGAAACGCGAAGAACTGTTCGTTACATCTAAAGTATGGAATGCAGACCTCGGATATGAAGAGACTCTTGCGGCTTTTGATACCACATTGAACAAACTGGGACTGGAATACCTGGATCTGTATCTGATTCACTGGCCTAAGGCAGGCAAATACAAAGCAGCCTGGAAAGCAATCGAGGAACTGTACGCAGCCGGCCGCATTAAGGCTATTGGCGTAAGCAACTTCCAGATTCATCATCTCGAAGACCTGATGCAGGATGCCAAAGTGAAACCGATGATCAATCAGGTGGAATACCACCCTCGCCTGACTCAGGTTGAGCTTAAGGCTTTCTGTGAAAAACATGGTATCCAGCTTGAAGCTTGGTCACCTCTGATGCAAGGTCAGCTGTTGGACAACCCAGTGCTCACGACGATTGCTTCAGCCAAAGGCAAATCGGTTGCACAAGTCATCCTGCGTTGGGATCTGCAAAATGGAGTCATTACCATTCCGAAGTCCACCAAGGAACACCGGATTATCGAGAACTCCTCCATCTTCGACTTTGAACTTTCAAATGAAGAGATGGATCAGATCAGTGCTCTGAACGAAGATGTACGCGTTGGACCTGATCCGGACAACTTCGATTTCTAATGAATAACCTTTTTGGAGCCTGCTTTGTTTGACATAGCATAACGAAAAAACACCGGACCAGGAGCCGGTGTTTTTTCGTTATATTCTCTTCCCTATAGCCAAACCTCGCTAAAACTGCACGCTTCAATTCAAAATGTTGTAATCCATTTTTTAACTATTGGACCTGCCACAATGCAGGGACATTGGATGGTTCCCACCCAGGCAAGGAAGTGTGGGCCTGCAAACATTTATATGTCTTGCCGCTATAGGTGACCAGCTGTCCTACAGTATAGGCTGTATTCGCCTGCCAGGCGGAAACGCCCGGATTTGTCGTTCCTGCTGTTGTTTTCACGGTCACCGCATTGCTCGCAGCAGAACCATTCCCCGCCGCATCCTTTGCTTTCACCGTAAAAGTATACGAGGTATCCGCAGCAAGCCCGCTGATCGTTGCTGTTGTTCCAGTCACGGATGTCGCAAGTGTCGTTCCGTTGTACACATCATAACCCGTTACACCCACGTTATCCGTGGATGCCGTCCAGCTCAGCGTTATGCTGGATGTTGTTTGCGCGGTTGATGCGAGGCTCGTTGGCGCAGTTGGCGCTTGAGTATCCCCTCCCGGCTGAGTGGCAGTGCTTACGGTTACAGCATTACTGGCTGCAGACAGATTACCTGCCGCATCCTTTGCTTTTACCGTAAAGCTATAGGATGTACCCGCTGACAGTCCGCTGATTGTTGCGGTCGTCCCGTTGACGGAGGTCACAAGATTGGCACCATTATAGACGTTATAACCGGTAACCCCTACATTATCCGTTGAAGCATTCCAAGCCAGTGTAACCGAGTTTGCCGTCACGCCTGTCGAACGGGCATTACCGGGTACGCTTGGCGCCGTCGTATCTGCTGGAGGCACTGTACCTCCGGTAGGCAGATCGGCTTTCAGTTTATTCTGAAGTGTTTTGTTCCGGTCACCGCTAAGCTCCCAGAACATCGCTCCGCCGAGTCCTTTGCTTTTGATATAAGCGGTTTTATATCCAATAGACTCCGCATCGTCATAGCTAATAAAGCGCTTGTTGGTCGCATTATAGAGATATGGCACCTTGGCCGTGTCATTCCAGTAACGCGTGTACCCGTTTTTGTTAATGTAATTGGTCTCCAGATCATAGAAATCAAAGGAGCCTGCTTCCCAAGTTCCAACGGAAGAACCTCCCGCGCAGGTCTGATACTGACCATTGCCCGCCTGTGCGCATCCATCCCAGCCGCGGCCGTAGAATGGAACACCAAGCACAAGTTTGGCGGCCGGTACCCCAGCATTCAGATGCCCTTGCGCTCCGGCAGCTACGTTAAATGTATTGGCATCCGGCACCCCAGCAGCTGAAGCCGCAGGGTCATAGTTCAACGGCGCGTTATGCGCGCTGACTTTTTGCCAAGCCCCGTTAAAATCATATGTCATAATGTTAATCCAGTCGACGATGGCAGCTATATTGGCAAGCTCTGTATTCGCAGCATAGGTCGTCGATGCACCGCTTGCAATCGTAAGCAGATACTTCTTGCCGTCCACAGCTCCGGCAGCATCCAGCTTCTCACGAATTTTGCTCAGAAGCAGTGTGTAATTCTGCTTATCCTCAGGACGTTTGCTGTTACCATCAAGTCCGCCTGATACCGGATACTCCCAGTCCAGATCTACCCCGTCAAAATTGTATTTCCGCAGGAAGTCGACGGCAGAGTTTGCAAATACCTCTCGCGTTGCCGCAGTCGCAGCTACATCAGAGAAGCGATTGGACCACGTCCATCCTCCCACCGAGATGATTGTCTTCAGATTAGGATTGATCTGTTTCAACTTGTTAAGCTGATTGATATTACCTGCAATGGGCTGATCCCACGTATCCCCTGCAAATGTCTTGCCGGTATCAATCCATGGATCGCCAAGCACGATCGTTCCATTCGGTACATTGATTGTCTGGCTCTTCTCATTCTGACATGTCCAAGTCACCGGGTTAGGGCCCGAAGGGTCCGGATTTCCATGAATACCGTTCCAGCAAATATCGGCAAAAGCATAGTTGATATGCGTGACTTTGGTCGGGTCGATATCCGTTACATTATAGTTTCTCCCGTACGCAGCCCAGGACGGGTAGTAACCAACAATTTTATAAGAATCTGCAGCTGCTGCCGTAGCGGGTTGGAGCACAAAAGAAGGAACAATGACGGATAAGAGCAGGGATAGACCCAGGAGAAACTTTGCGGTTTTCTTGAAAGCAGTGTGTTTATTTAAATGTATCATCTAATACACAACCTCCTTTGTCGTTTGCGTACTCAGCCCGTTCAGGAACGGACGATGTGCGCTCGAAAACTGGTTATTTGTATATGCGTCCCAGTTGATGGACCAGGTCATAATCCCTTTTATCCCCGCATAGCCCGTAGACTGGCGCAAAGTGTAGGAACCGCCGTATGACACACCTTTGATTAGATAATTCAACGCCTTTTGCAGATCGGCTGGTGCCGTATAACCGCCTCCAGCAGCCTGTTGGGAAGCCGGTACACCGATGGCAATCTGGTCCGGTCGCAAGGGACTAAAGAAAGGGCCTGTGCTACCGCCTACATGAAAGCCTTGAAGCAGCATCTCCGCCATGGCCACATGGAAATCAGCTGTCCCTTGGGCGTAAGAGCGTCCATCCAGCCCCACCATGGAGCCCGTGTTATAGTGCTGCACATGAAGCAGGGTCAGGTCATTACGCAAGGCATGGATGACTGGCAGGTAAGCTCCCCAAGGACCGCCGTAGCTCAGATATCCACCCTGTACATAGGCCGTCTCCGGTGCAGCCGTCAGGATGAAATTAGCGCCGAAGTGTGACTTAACCGCTTTCACGCCTTGGATGAGGTTAATAATTTTCGGTGTAGTTGGACTACGGAAATCGGTATCCCCTGCATTCAGAGACAGGGAGCTTCCTTCCAGATCGATATCAAGACCATTGAAACCATACGTGGAAATGATTGATTTTAACGAATCTTCGAACTGCTGTCTCTTGGTCGCGTCGGTAAGCTCAATGGTACCGTTGGCTCCCCCCATGGAAAGAAGTACTTTTTTCCCCTGGCTTTGCAGATAGGCAATATCGGATTTGAATTCGGCTACTGTTGCATTGTATGGAGTAAAAGCAAGCGTTCCGCTGCCATGTGAAATCGGTTCGGCAAAGGAGACATTAATGACGTCATAGGCTGTTGATACGTTACGAAGTCTGATATTGGTTGAACCATTATCGAAGTTATGCCAGTAGCCAATCAGCCATTTAGTGCCGGTTGGCCCCGGATTGGATGATCCATTGGAAGTTGTCACACTGAGGGAGGTGCTCGCAGCCGATATATTGCCTGCGGCATCTTTGGCTTTTACCGTAAAAGCATAAGTCGTGCTGGCTGTCAGTCCCGTGACTACAGCCGTTGTAGTTGAAGTACTTGTCACAAGAACGCCGTTCCGGTACACCTCATACCCCGCTACGCCCACATTATCCGTGGATGCATTCCAGGAAAGAATCACGGAGGTATTCGTGATGGAGGATGAAGTCAGACCCGCAGGAACAGAAGGTGGTGCCGTATCTGGCGTTGGCGTTTCCCCTCCTGAACCTTCCCCGACGTGTTTCCACAACGCGGGCACAACAGAGGGCTCCCATCCGGTCAACGCCGTGTGTGCCTGAATACACTCATAATCTTTATTTTGATATGTTACGAGGTCTCCTTTCTTGTATGCGGTGCCTGCCTGCCACTGGGCGGCGGCATCGGCTCTCGGTGCAAACCACGAAATAAGGAGAAGAAATGCCAAAGCAAATGTAATGACCGGGCGGAATCGAACAGCTTGATTCAAGCAAAATCCCTCCTGTACTAAGGATACGTTCACCTTGCAAACAAAACTTCAATTGTCCACCTGCATCTGATCTGTGATCGACTAGAGCCAACCTCATTCAGCCATCTGATGTTGCGTGTCACTTCACTCCCTTCCCTTACCAAAATGGACCTTCCCTCTCGTGTTCTTTTTTTGCAGGCACCATCCAAATTTTACAGGGAATTTACAGATCCTCATCCTGTATTTAATCAGTAAAATGCAAAAGAGATAAGGGATAAAATAGTTCTATTGGGGGCGAAAAATGTAATATAGCGCACAAAAAAGGTTTTCTTTCAACTCCTTAGGAGACTTGAAAGAAAACCCTTGTTAGATATTGCGCAGAGAAGAGGGCGTGTCTTACCGCCGCTACTCCCCTCTCCTTTCAAAAGGCTGCCATCCATCCACGCCGGACAGAATCAGAGGTACAGTGTACTCGGCCGCTTCCTGTTCGGTCAGTATTTTGGACCAAGGCACACGATCAGCAGCACCTCCGGCACCAGGCCCAGCGCTGTTGTATTCCGCATACTGAACGGTCTGCTCTGCATCTGTCTTGTTCCAGTTGTGCCATCCCTCCCGCTTCACATGAGCGCCGATCCAGCAGTTCAAAAAACAGACTTTGGCATGATGACGCCACGGTCTGCCCAGATACACCGACTGCGGTGGAGCATTGCTGGTCAGATCACAGTCCAGAAATACATAGCCGTAACGCACATCCTCCGGCGTAGAGGCTGCCGTAATCCAACCGTTCACTTGTCCGTCCGTTGCCTCCGCTTCAGTCAGGCGATTCTTCGTAAAGATCTCGCAGCCCTTAAACACCACCGTAGCCGAGCCAAAAATAAAATCGATATCACCTTCGATGTAACAGTCCTCGAAGTACTGCCGCAGTTTGCGCCGCTCAGCACCATCGCGTGGCCCGCCAAAGTAACTGCGATCCATGGGCTGCTCCGGCAGCGGGCCGGTGAAGATCGTATCCTGGTGACCGATCAAACGACAGCGGCGAAAGGCCGCCCGGTCTCCATCCACATAAACGGCCAGCGCCTGACCAACTTGCTTGCCCGGCCCAGCAGCATTTACGAAGGAAATCCCCTCTGCCGTGAAATCATCAGCACCAATGAAAGCCGTATAGGAATGAAACGTATGATATGGCGACCCATCCGGGAACTTCTTGAGTGCATGATCATCATACGTAATGATCGTCTGCTCCGCCCCCTCACCAATCAGATGGATGCCCGGCTTCTCCATATGCAGCTTCTCATGATATACACCAGCCTTCACGCGAATTGGAACGGTTCCGATGCCATTCTCCGGCAGCGCATCAACTGCAGCCTGGATCGTCACATAATCCCCCGTCCCGTCTGAAGCAACCGTCAGACAGGGAGCCGATGATTCCAATGCTGTATTTGGCAATCTCTGTTGCGTCATGGCAATCGCTCCATTTCCAGCGCTGCCAGCAGAAGCGGAGCCACACCCATAAAGGAATCGCTTACAACTGCTTCGCTTACATAGTAGTTGTACGAGCCATCCCGGTCCAGACTTAGTCCTGCGCCATGACAGATCCCGTTTAACCGAACGCCGTCAGCCGTCTCCTCCACTAACCTGGAGGAAAGTCCCTGCCATCCTTTCTCCGCCGCAGCTCTGAAATGCGGCTCAAGATATCTCAGCCGCACACCCTTGGCAAGTGCATATACAAACATGCTTGACCCGGATGCTTCGAGATAGTTGCCTTTGCGGAAGCCCTGATCCAGCACCTGGAACCATAACCCACTCTCCTGCTCCTGCACGCGTACCAAAGCATGACACATCCGTTCGAAGATGCCGATGATGGTTCCGCGCTTTGGATGATTCACGGGGAAATGCTCCACGCTGTCTACAATCGCCATGGCATACCAGCCCATCGCCCGGCTCCAGAAGTGTGGCGAGCACCCTGTCGATGAATCTGCCCAGACCTGTTCCTTCGATTCATCCCAGCCATGATAGAGCAGGCCGGTCAGCGGATCACGGGTCTGGCGTTCGATTAGCAGAATCTGATGTGCTACTTCGTCCCATAACTCGGGGTGATGAAAGGTCTTAGCATACTCGGACAGAAAGGGAGATGACATATACAGGCCGTCCAGCCACATCTGGAATGGATAGATTTTTTTGTGCCAAAAACCGCCCTCCGACGTGCGGGGTTGCCCTGCGAGCTGTGCTGCCAGGAGATGCGCCGCTTCTGCGTAACGCTGATCTTCAGCACCATCCAGTAATGCAAACAGGTTTTTCCCCTGATTAATCTGATCCAGATTATATTCTTCCAAAGTATAGGTGCCAATAGAGCCGTCGGGCTGGATATACAGGTCCATATGCTTTTTCATAAAATCAACATACTCCTGTTTGCCATAATACTGCCCGGTTCGTGCCATCGCCATCAAGGTCATGCCTTCCACGTATGCCCATCGTCCCGAAGGGAACGCATGATAACCGTCCCCGTCACATTGCTGGATAATCGTTGCTGCAATTCGCTCAGACCAGGATAACTGCGTCTGTACCTGCATAAGCAATTCCTCCTTGAATGTTGTACTCACCTAATAGATGTATGACTAACTGCTGTTGAATTGCGAAGGTTCAGCTTAGGCTGAATGACTACCGGAACATCGACCTGTTCATCACGGATTAACGATACAATCAGCTCTGCTGCCTGCACAGCCAGTTCATCCAGAGACGGGCCAATCGTCGTCAAGGCTACTTCGGCATACTGCATATCCGGCAGATCATCATACCCAATTAACGAGATATCGCGTGGAACACTGTAACCTGCCTCAAGCAAAGCCCGGAGCGCCCCTCGGGTGACCAGATTGTTCAGTCCGATAAAAGCTGTTGGCGACTCCGGTCCAAACACATGATTACGTATGGCAAAATACCCATCCTCCCAGGAGGAATACGCAGGCAGCACATGGTCTTCGTTAAAAGCCAGACCCGTACGCTGTAACGCTTCCCGATATCCCTCCAGCTTGACGTGCTGGGAGTTGCCGATAAATCCGATTCGGCTGTGGCCCAGCGATTTCAGATGCTCTACTGCTTTGAACAACCCTTCTTTGCGATCAATCTTGATGTAAGGAGAGTTCGGCGCTTCATCTGTACCGAGCACAAAACATGGCATGTTGAGTGTGGCGAACTTTTTCCAGAACATCTCCCGATTGTCCAATGCGTAGTCCCACAGAATACATCCGTCCACGCGCAGCTGGCTGAAGACATCCACGCCATCATCCGCCACAACCAGGATCATCTGATATCCCCGCTTCTTCAGCTCGGTATGCAGACGGCCGGAGATGTTCGAGAATAACGGATTGCTCAGCTCATCCAGCACAAAACCGATGATGTTGCTCCTGCCGGTGGAGAGTTGCCGGGCCAGCATGTTTTTCCGATACTGGTGTTTCTCCGCGACCGCAAGCACCTTCTGCTTTGTTGCCGGTTTGATTCGGGGATCATCATTCAGGGCCTTTGATACCGTGCTATAGCTCACCCCCGCCAGTTTGGCAATGTCTTTAATGGTTATCAAAATCAATCAACACCTCTCATACGCCTGAAACCCTATTTCCTATTTCTGTGCAGCCTTATAACGATCATATTGTGCCTGTCTGCCCGCAATAACCTGCTCTATATTCATCTTCTTCAACGTCTCAATATAACTGTCAAACTGGTCCAGACTGGCATCACCGCTAATAAACTTGAAGTTCATCTCTTCCACGAATGTGGTGATGTCAGGCATCGCCATGCTCTCCACGCTCGCTTCATCCGGCAGGGCATAGACAAACGGGAACGGTTCGCGCACATACGGCTCCAGTTCCTTATCCATCTTTGCATGCCAAGGGGCTACGACGGAATCAGCAGAATCGGTGGATTGGATGTTCGGCAGATTCACCGGACCAATACCGAGCTTCTGAATGTATTCATTGTCCTTGCCTTTGTCCGTGAATGTCTTCACGCCATTCTCTTCCGTATACGTGTCATCCTTGATGCCCCACGTATAATACGTCTGTGCTTCCTCACTTACTGCATAGTCCAGGAAACGGAAAGCAAGTTCGGGATTTTTACTATCACGTGTAATGCCAAAGATGCCACTCACTGGTGTACGTCCTACGTAGAACTGATCCCCATGCGGTCCTTTCAGTGGCAGAATGCCTTTGATGATTGGCTCTTCCGGATTATAATCCTTGAACAGCGGGCTGTAGACCATCGACATGTACCAGCTAAAATTAAACGTTGCTCCCGTCACATCCTGAGAGATGCGCGACGTGACCTGATCACTCGTGGTGCTCGCATAATCCACCCCAAGCAGACCTTCCTTGTACAGTCCGTTCAGATAGGTCAGGTACTCCTTGTACGCCGGCTCATAATAGCTGAAATGTACCTTGCCCTGATCGTCTGCATAAAACTGATTGGACAGATCAAGTCCAAATGCCGGGCCAAAGGCCATGGACACAAATTTGGCTTCCATGGACAGCGGAATCTCATCAGCTTTTCCGTTGCCGTTCGGGTCATCTGTCTTGAACTTGCGCAACATCGCCGTAAATTCATCCAGCGTAGTCGGCTCGCTTAATCCCAGCTTATCAAGCCAGCGCACATTGACCATAAATACCGGCATGTAGTTGCGGGTTAACGTCTGCTGCGGAATATAATACATTTTACCATCTGGCGTCGTTAAACTGGCTTTAACCGAAGGGGACTTTTCATATATTTTTTTGAGATTCACGCCGTACTTCTCTACCAGCTCGTCAATCGGGATAAACAGGCCGCTATTGATGTACTTCATCAATTGATCCTGATCCGGCAGGTATACGATATCGGGCAAGCCCGTACCGGCAGCCAGCCTCGGATTTACGGCATCCGCATAGTTCTGCGGCGGAATTAGATCCCAATCCACCGTAACACCGGCATTTCCTTCGATTTTCTTAACGATCGCTGCGGTGGACAAATCCACGTTCGTCGTCCAGGCGTTGGTGCCGAGAATAGACAGCTTGGCATCCGGTTGATCCGTTACCGGCCCTGCCCCGGTATAGTTGAAAGCTGGCTCCGAACTGGACGGGGTGCTCCCCGCATCGGTTCCCGCCCCTGTTCCACCGCTGCATCCCGCCAGGCTGATTGCCAGTATCGCTGCGATTACACTTTTTCTTCCTGCCCCTTTAAATCTCATCCATCATTCCTCCTTAGGTATGAACCATTTTGAACTCCCTTGAATGACATGACACTTAAGTAAGTAAAGCTATCCTTTCACGGCTCCGAGGGTGATCCCCTTAACGAAGTACCGTTGGATAAACGGGTAGATCGTAACAATAGGCAGAATACTGACTACAATGGATACATAACGAACTTGAAGGGTCGATACCGCCAGCGCACCGGATGTCATTGTGCCGCCCATCTTCTGCATCACTTCCGGAGATGCCATGATCAGCACCCTTCGCAGGAACATCTGTAAGGGCTGCATATCCTGTTTGCCCAGATATAACAGGGCCGAGAAAAAGTTGTTCCAGTGGAATACCGCATAGTACAGCGTGAGCACAGCCAGTGTTGGCTTGATGATCGGAACCGCCAGACGATACAGCATCGTCATCTCGTTGGCCCCGTCTATACTGGCACTTTCGAAAATCTCATTCGGAATGCCTTCAAACGCCGAGCGGCAGATCATGACGTTAAACGTAATCACCAGCACAGGCAGCACCATAACCCAGCGAGTGTTGTACAGCCCAAGCGAGGTAATCAGCATGTAGACCGGAATGAGTCCACCCGAGAAATACATGGTAAAAGCGATGAAGAAATTCAGCTTGCGACGTAAGAAAAACTGCTGTCTGGATAATGGAAACGCCGCAAGACATGTTGCCACAATGTTTAACATTGTGCCTACCACGGTGTACCAGAGGGTGTTGTAAAACGAAACCCATAACTCCTTGTATTGCAGTACCATTTGGTAACCTGACAGGGTAAACCCAACGGGCCACAATACCACTTTTTGTTTGTCGATGGCATCCACCGAGCTGAATGAAATACTAATGACGTACAGAAAGGGATACAACGTGATAACAACCGCCAGTATGGTCAGCAGGTAGACACATCCGTAGAACAAACGGTCACTTCTCGATTTTTGCATACAGGTCTCCTTTGGTCCGGGTTATAGTCTTACCAGAGTGACATCTTGGTCAGGCGGCGGGTCATAGAATTGGCAGCAAAAACAAGGATAAAGGTGATGATCGAGTTGAACAGGCCGACCGCTGTGGCGAAGCCGTAATTCTGGCCCTCAATCCCCATCCGGTATACATAGGTGGACAGGACATCAGCCGTTTCGTAGGTGGCTCCGTTGTAGAGCAGATATACTTTCTCGAAACCTACACTCATAATGCCGCCAAGCGACAGAAGCAGAAGAATGACAATGGTTGGTTTGATACTCGGAAGGGTCAGGTGCCATAGCTCCTGGAATTTGTTGACGCCGTCGATTTTGCCGGAATCATACATCTCGGGGTCGATCCCCATAATGGCTGCAATGTAGATGATGGAGCTGAAGCCAAAACTTTGCCAGATGTCGGAACTTGTGAAGATGGTACGGAACCAGCTCGCATCCATCATGAAGTTCACTTTTTCCATGCCAAGACTCGCGATGAGGGTGTTCACGATACCGTCTGTTGGTGACAGGAAGTTAATAATCATACCGGCTACAACAACAGTGGAGATGAAGTGAGGAAGGTACGTAACGGTCTGGGCAAATCGCTTGAATGTCCGGTTCTTGATCTCCACGATGCAGACAGCGAATAAAATCGGAATGGAGAAACCAAATAAGAGTGGCAGGAAGGCGAGCAGAAATGTGTTACGCAGCAGTCGCCAGAAGTAAATGGAATTCACGAACTGTTCGAACCAGCGTAGTCCCACCCACTCCCCGCTGAGCATGCCCTGCCCCGGCAAGAAATTACGAAATGCCAACAGCACGCCAGGCATCGGAAGGTACATGAAGATGAGGTAATACAGAAAGATAGGCGAAAACATCAGCAGCAAATACTTATCCCGTCTGATCAGGCTGAACAGCGTGGACATGCGTTTTTTCAACGTAAAACACTCCCCTTCGCTACATAATTACAACGTTTGAATTTTCGAATAAAAAAGAATTGTCATTTCACTGACGTATTTGTTATTCATTTCATTCACATTTTGTAACAACCTATATTATTCTGCATAAGAACAAGATATTAGCTTGAATTAGTCCTCCTCACACCGTATTTCTTTCTTTTCAACACTTGCCATAACCATAATTACAACGTTGTAATTTTAACTTAAATGTATACGCTTACATAAACTTTTTCCCATCTTAGCAAAGTCTTCAATGTTTGGCAACAACAAAAATCAGTGTCATGTTGTAACGTACTAAAATACAGTCTCGCATATGCGAGACTGCCCGTTAAAATCTAAATGTGATTCCGATATTCCATCGGTGTCATAACATACACTCGCTGAAAGGCTCTGTAAAACTGGCTGACGCTGGAAAACCCCAGTTCATAACTGATTGTGGTTACTGAATCCGTTGTATGGCGAAGCCTCTTGGATGCTTCTTCTACGCGCAAATTCAGCAAATATTGATACGGTGTTGTTCCCGTAAGAGCTTTGAAAGAACGCATAAAATGATACCGGCTCTGATGCGCAACCATCGCCATCGAATCAATATCCATTGGGCTTGTATAGGCACTGTGAATGTAATCCAACACTCGTTGGAGATGAGGGTCAATGAATGTACCGTGATCCACAGTCCCTTTACCATTTTCCTGCCCCGTCAACATACGTCTTAGATACGTCTCGATCGCCAATTCTGTTTCCTGCACTTGCAGCATTTCGGGCACATCATCTAACAAAATGGAATTCCAGCCACGAAACAGACTGTTTATCTCAGCAGGATCAAATGTCTGGGTAGGTCGAAATTCAGCTCGTCCCCCATTTAACTCCGCACCTTCAAAACTGCCTAATGGCGGTTTGCGGAACTTGATCACAATGACAGCCGAATCCGACCCTATCTCAAAATAATGCTCAGTCTGGGGATGGGCAATAATCCCCATGCCTGCCTTCAGAGGATAATCATACCGTTCCTGCACCAGATGACATTGACCTCTGACCGGCAGCGTTAGCTGATACCAGTCGTCATGTACATGCGGCTCATTCGCAAACCCTCCGGTAGCTTTCCATAATTCCAACCCATTTAGCGTCATGTTTAATTCCATCGTTTGCTCACCTGCTGACATTATAGCAAATCGTGCTCACTTTCCAAGCACTTTTCACAAAGACATGATCTGCCCCCATCTTTTATCATAGAAAAAAATAATTCGAGGTGATCTCCCATGGCTCAGGCCACTTTAAGCAAAATGCAAATCAACTCCTCCGCCAATTGGGCACTTGCCGGAGTCAGCTTCGCCCATCTGCTGAATGATGCGATGCAGACAGTGGTTCCGTCTGCTTTCCCACTATTCCAGCAGACCATGCAGCTCAGCTTCGCCCAGATGGGCTGGATTGCCTTCACCCTGAATATTACCGCATCCGTCCTTCAGCCACTGGTCGGTTATATGTCAGACCGCAAGCCAATGCCGATCCTGCTTCCCGGAGGTATGTTATTCTCCCTGATCGGTGTTCTCGGCTTAGCCTTGTCTTCCGAGTTATGGATGCTGCTTGTTGCGGCAGCATTGATTGGCATAGGCTCGTCCATCCTCCACCCCGAATCCTCACGCGTGGCTCATATGGCAGCCGGCCGTGGACGCGGAATGGCGCAGTCGATCTTCCAGGTGGGCGGCAACACAGGACAGGCTATTGCTCCATTACTGGTCGCCTTCATCCTGCTGCCACATGGGCAGCGTAGTTTTCTATGGCTGATGGGCTTTGCCCTGATCGGTATCTTCATTCAGTCTTTGGTCAGTCGTTGGTACAGAGACAAACTTGCCGAGACTCGCATTCGTCAGCAACGACCTCTAAAATCAAGCGGCGCAGAGCCAGCAGCTCGGCCTGTGAGCAGGGGATTCATCGCTTTTACAATGGGAATTCTCATCCTGCTGCTGTTCTCCAAATTCGTATATATTGCAGGCATGACCGGGTACTACGCCTTCTATTATGCCGATGCATATGGCTTGCCTCTCTCCCAGGCACAGATCTGTCTGTTTATTTTGCAACTTGCAGGCATGGTCGGAACCTTGCTTGGTGGCCCACTCGCTGACCGCTATGGACGCAAACCGATGATCTGGTTCTCCATCGCAGGCACTGCACCGTTTTCCCTACTGCTACCTTATGCAGGACCCGTCCTGTCTATGGTGTTGTGCGGAATGATTGGACTCATCCTGATGTCTGGCTTCAGCGTCATCATTGTTTATGCGCAGGAACTGCTTCCTCGTCATATTGGTACGGTATCCGGGTTATTTTTTGGCCTGTCGTTCGGCATGGCTGGACTTGGCTCGGTTGTGCTGGGGTCCTTAATTGACGTGACCAGCATTTCGTTTGTTATCAAGTTATGTTCGTTTTTGCCACTGCTTGGTGTGTGTGCTGTATTTCTGCGCAGGGACCAACCAAGAACAGTGTGATAACCGTTGAAACCTCACTGATTTTGTGACTACAATACACCTAGGACACTCGAGGATAACAGGAGGAAGGAATAACCCATGATAATTGATGTACAGCATGTCACTTGGAAAAGGGGACCTCTTACCCTGCTGAATGATGTAAGCTGGCAGGTTAAAGACGGTGAACACTGGGCGTTGCTTGGCCTGAATGGCTCCGGCAAAACAACACTCCTGAACATGATCACCGGGTATCTCTGGCCGACCGAAGGCAAGATATCCGTGTTAGGCCATGAATATGGGGATGTGGATCTGAGGCAGCTTCGCAAATCCATCGGCTGGGTCAGTTCATCTCTGCAAGAGAAATTGTACGGCACGGATCGCACACAGTATGTCGTGATCAGCGGCAAACATGCCACCATTGGCCTGTATGACAAGCTGTCAGATGATGATCTGGATCAAGCAAAACAATTAATGCAAACGCTGGGCTGTAAGCACCTGTGGGATCGGGAATATCGTACCTGTTCTCAAGGCGAGAAACAGAAACTCCTTATTGCCCGAGCACTCATGGCCAATCCACGCGTACTCATTCTGGACGAGCCTTGCAATGGACTGGATCTGTTCTCAAGGGAGCGACTGCTGGACAGCATCCGTGAACTATCACAGCGTCCAGATACCCCTTCGCTCATCTACGTCACCCATCATACCGAGGAAATATTGCCCGTGTTTAGTCACAGTCTCTTGCTACGCAGGGGTGAAATCGTGAATAGCGGATTAACTAGCGAGCTGATGAACACCGAAGTGCTGAGCAACTTCTTCGAGGCACCTGTGGAAGTTGCTCGGCATGGAGAACGTGTCTATGTTAGAGCTGCGGCGGATTCATAATCGCATGGTTATACACAGCAAACTTACAATAGGTGCAGAAACATAACAGTAAAAGCCCAATATCTTATCCACATGTGGATAGATTTTGGGCTTTTCACTGCTATATCTAGTGTTATCCACCGTTTTCTGTGTAGAACTTTCTAATTTATGAGTATAACTTAGTTATGTCCTTCTATTTATCTATATTCTTCTCCACGATCTATTTCCGGGCTGCCAGGAACAGAAACAATGGAATACGCTGCCTGCGCAGATAGGTTTCCTCGTTTACAAAATAAGCACGTTGTGGTGCTGACTCGCGCAAATGTTCTACACGGAATCCTGCCCGCTGCAATGCCATAAAGTATGATTCAATGGAACGATGCATCTTTTTCACAGAACCGCCCAGCCACTGCTGCTCACGGAATCCTTCCACAAAATACTGATCAACCACCCAATCCGTTCGCGTCCCGGAAGGTTGCAGTGTGGACGTGATCACAGGATGTTCTACCGAAAATATGAATGTGCCATTTTCATTTAACGTGTTATATATCTTGTGGAATAGGCTCTCCACATCCTCAATGTAGTGAACAGCCAGTCGGGATATAACCAGATCGTATGTACCTGCCGGATAGGTCCAGTCTTCCATGAATGCCTGTTCAATCTGTGCATTCGTGCCTTTAACCGATTCGTTAGCTGCCCGCACCATATTCAGTGAACCTTCAACTCCCGTGTAAGTTGTACCCTCTTGACCAGAACGGAGCAATTCTACGCCAAACCTCGCATCCCCGCAGCCAAGATCCAGTATGCTCTTGCCCGCAACGTCTCCGATCAGCTCTAGCATCACGGGTTTCTCTAACGTATCATTGGCATTCTCCTGCCACTGGCGGCGTTCCATATACTTCTCAAAGTTTTCCTCATTATCGTAAAACTCAGGTCCCCTGTAGCCCATTCCACACGCCTCCGTTTCCTTTATGCAACGTTCAATATGTACAGCCTGAAAGAGTATACATAATGCCAACCAATCTTTCCATAGTAAAAAAGACTGCCTTCTGAACGAATCCAGAAAACAGCCCTTCATTTATAAGTTGATGTTTCTCAGCCAAAACGCTGCGTTTTGTACCATTTGGTTTCTCTCCGGAATAGCTTATCTCCAATAAGCGAGATAAATGCTTTGACGGATATGACCAGAAATAACTGGGCATATGTGAAATAGGAGAGGCAGGCCACAATAAAATTCTGCGTATTGCTTTGCCCAATATCTGCTGAGAGTGCGAGATTAATTTGTAGTACATAAATGTAGTACATTAATGCCCATGCTATTACGAGATACACGTAAACATCCCCTGAGAACTGGAAGGGAGAAATGACATTCGGATTAAATAATGCAATAACCTGATACACTAGATTCGAGACAAAAATAATATCCGATACAATAATAGCGATCATAAACCAGAAATAACTTGCAGCATAGTACAGAACATGCAGTTTAATTCTCCAGCTAGTACGGTCAAATAAATGCTTCACATTGTCGATAACAACCTGGTAATTTCCCTTGGACCAGCGCTGGCGCTGTTTCATATATACCGATAATTGCTCAGGTTCCTGCTGGTAAGCCTCTGCTTGTGGCGCTAATGCAATAAGCTGACCCCGAGTAAGAATATCAAACGACACGGCCGTATCTTCCGTGATCGCATCAGGGTCCCATCCACCAATCTCACGGATCAGTGCTGCCTTGATAATATAGTTCGTACCAGGAATCGTGCCCAGTTTGAATAACTCCCATAACCCCGTATGATGAACACGTTGGACCGTTATAAGTTCCAGATTAATGCAACGGGAGAGAAAATTCTGACCCCGATTACGAGCTTTGTTTCGACCAAATACAGCACCATACTTCTCCGGGTTTTCCAATGCTTTTTGTGTCAAAAACATCAATGCATTCCGCTCAGGCGCCGCATCTGCGTCATAGATACATATCCATTCTCCCCACGCCAGTTCAAGGCCATCATTCAATGCTCCCGACTTCCCACCTGTACCGGTACGCTCCAGAATGGTAAAGTCACGATCTGCATAACTCGTCTTGGCCTTGAGTTCCTTCAGGCGCTCTGCTGTATTATCTGTACAATTATCTGCAATAACAATAACTTGAACTTTATGCTCAGGGTAGTTCAGACGCAATATATGCTCAACGGTAGACACGATAACTACCCCTTCATTATGCGCAGGCACCATGACAGTCACAGTGGGGTAATCATCCATACTTTCAGGAATTTGAATTCCCTTTTTTTCTTGTTTGTTAATGAAACGAATAGCTCCAGCCATAATGACAATCGACTCGGTGACGGATATCCAAATACTGAGGATGGACATCAACAGCAGGAAATCAGCCATTCAATTTCCTCCGATCATATTTCCTGTTAATTTTCCCTCGAAAACGAAGAGTCGCAAAGGTTAATATAAGAATCGTAATGGCAAAGAAACTGCTAACTACAATACATAATGGAACAAACCATGTTAAATAATTCACAGAAATACTCCTCCCCCATAGCATCTAGATGTATTCACCAATGAGATCTGTCTCTGTGTTCCGTTCCAGTGCCGCAATAACAGCATCGATATCCTCATACTTACTGAATTGTTCCTTCTGGAATACCAGTGCACCCGATCGAATAACCGTCTGCAACTCATTTCCCTTTTTATCGATGATTTGCAGATCCATCATGGCTTTTTTGATCCGTTGTGTCAGGATGGGCAAGTACTCCACATTGGTCATTGGACAGATAATCACAAAACGTCCTCGATCCACAAAAAATTTATAATCCTCAAACCGAATCTGCTTCTGTATGGTAGTGGATAGTTCAAGAAGGAACTGTGCATAACGTACGGAACCGAGAGATTCCAGTACCAACGGCAAAAACTCGATCTTGAACATCGCCATGCTGAATCCATATTGCTCCGAATAACGTCTGGCTAGATTACTTTGCTTAACAAGCGTATCCGCAAGTGCATCCTTATTGCCCAGAGAGGTATCCAGATCAATCTCCGGATTACGCTCCTGAAGCTCCTGCAGACGCTCCATGACACGCGCATTGCGCACAAGACTTGCCTTGATAAAAGCAGCCACAGCCACATTGGCTGGAATGAGCAGCCACCAAGAGAACGTAAGTACACTTACATCCGCGTAGGTAACAAGCCATACAAAATAAGAGACCAGATAGATAAATCCGGCGACGACAGATACCCCGACAGGTATCACAAAACCCAGGATCAGCGCTGCAAGCGACACAATGCTAAACACCACATCCAGTGTAGTATAACTCTGATTCATATAAATCTTAAGATAGACAACGAGCTGCTGGATTACGGCTAATCCAATCAAACTCGCATATCCCCATGCAATACGAAGGATGGGTGCTTTATTCCTCATAGGTTTCTTCTCTCCAGTAGATTGGTTAGTGATATTTCGAGTAAACAATATATGACATGAATAGACAAACATTATGTTAACACATAGTTGAATATATTAAACGACATTTTTATTACTTTTTAAGTAACTTTTGTAATTCAGTCTCCCCAAGCAAAGGAAACAGGTTATCAAACATATGTGTGTTTCCACTAAATACATATCCGCCTGGATAACTGGCATCCAGACTACGCATGCTGATCATATGCTTATACAGCTGTTTCGCCCATTTTGGATCACCTGATTGAACCGCAAGCAGTATCGCGAGTCCATATACGGATGGAGATTGGTAAGATACCGCAGGTGTGCGAGTACTACGCTTATATTGTCCCGGCAGCTGATGACGGGTATTGAATTCTTTTTTCAAAAAAGCAATGAGCTTGTCCGGTTTGCGGCTGGTCGCAGTTAGATGGTTCGCTACGATCAGCTGATCAATCAGATTCACTGTGTCATCATATGTATACTCTTTCGTCCCCACATTGAATGTTTTCGGATAAAATATCCCGTCATCCGGCATACTCTTCAACATGGATTCGTACTTGGCATATGTGCCCGGCTCCAGCATTTCATGCTTCTCCATTAATTGGAGAGACGGTAGATCCACATAAACCAGGCTTAACATATCCGCGGAGTAACCGTTGCCAAAATCGTGAAAATCAACATAATATCCTTTATTCTGAACCGACTGCGTCAGTGTACGGGAAATATCCGAGGCCGTTGCCAGTTTGGCTTCTCTTCCCTGTTGCCATTGATCTGCTGCCTTTAATAAGGCACCTACAATTCGGAAATCATCACCGAGCGCGTTGGTGGTCACGTGAGATTTTCCCTCAGCATCCAGCTTCCAGGCAATATATTTTTGCGGCATGAGGAAATAGGTCGTCAGCAGCTCATAGCTTTGCTCAAATAACGCCTGATCGTTCTTGGCTACAGCATATTGCATCCAAAGACCAAGTGATTCAGATAAAACCTCTCTGCCTGCTACGATATCCGCTTTTTCGGATGTGGCATCCTGCAAATAGGACGCAAGTAAACCATTGGGATTGGTCATATGATCTTGGACAAAGGATACTGTAGGGGATAATTCATTCATCACGAACCGCTCCTTCATGAAAATAATGAACGCTGCTGCAATACTGACCACCATTATGACCAACCACGTTACTGTTTTCCGGTTCACTCTCTTCATGATTCCCTCCTGTACTTTTGCTATTGTGAGATAATGACTCTGCTCCTTGAGATCGGTTCGGCTAGGGTCTGGGATGTAGGGGTCAAGGATAGAGGCATTGTTCATTCTGAGATATCCATGTAGGACCGCCGTCCGCCCTTTTTGACAAATTTCCAGTCTACCTCGATGTTGTGGCGCATTCGGCGGAGAAGCTTAACCGCGGTCTCTATATCTTCATCCGTAAAGTCGTCCAGCGTCACCTGGTCGGAATGCTCGCCCTCTTTACGAATGAATTCCCATGCTTTCAGGCCAGCTTCTGTCGGATATAACAACTTGTTCTTCTTATTGTCTATTGCCGACTGTTTGACAATAAATCCATCGGATTCGAGTTTGCTAATCGCTCTGGCCGCTGTCGTTCGATCTACTTTGATTAGTTCAGCCAGCTGGTTGGGAATAATGCCCGGATTCTCACATATGCGATAAAGATACAGATATTGGCCTCGGGACAAGTTCAGATGTTGAAATTCGACATTGCTGATCGAATCCAGACAGCGGGCAATCATGCCAATTTCGCGCAACACTTCGTTTTTATCAGTCAATGCACTCACGCCCTTTTATAAAATTGTTGCATTCACAACATAAATAGTGATATAACTACAGTTAAATTGGATTAAATTTTAACCAAGATACTCACATGGAACGGCTGCAATGATTATGCTATATACCAGTTTATCATGCCCGGATATGATTACTATCGTCCAAAGGAGAAACATTCATGAATACAACGATTGTTGAAGTTAAAAATCAGGAATTGCTCGATGCCTGTTTTGCCATTCGAACTGCTATTTTTGTCGAAGAACAAGGCGTACCCGCAGCGGATGAATTCGATGCTTATGATACATTAGACGCGGAGGCACGCCACATTCTGCTCTACGTAGACGGTGTGCCTGCTGCTTCCTCCAGACTGCGCATTGTGGAACAGGTCGCCAAATTGGAACGGATCTGCGTCATGCTCGATTACCGCAAACACGGCCTGGGCCGTGTGCTGATCGACAAGCTGGAGCAGATGGCTGTTGCCGAAGGACTTGAGAAAGCCAAGCTGCATGCACAGGTACAAGCTTCCGGGTTCTACGAACGTCTCGGATATGCACCCGCGTCGGAAGTATTTATGGAAGACGGCATTCCCCATCTGCTGATGACCAAAAAACTGAAATAATGAGATTCCAAAAAACGCCTCCGTTATCACTTCTCAGTGATATACAGAGGCGTTTTGCATTAAGACCAGGCAACGCATTCGCAACCCAACAACGGTAAATGGCACGTAGAGGCACCCATTAGAGCAAACAAGTATCCTAACTTTACTTGCCAGCTCCGCATTGTGTCTTATCCCAGTGCCAGACGGTCTGGCTCAGATTCGGTTGCGTTGTTCTTCATTTGTTTACTGCGCAGCTGTCCGCAAGCAGCATCGATATCCGTACCATGTTCCATACGTACAGTGGAGTTGATGTTGTTCTTTTTGAGCGTATCATAGAAACCCAGAATCGATTCTTCTGTACTCCGTTGATACTGACTGTGCTCATCCACCGGGTTGTATGGGATCAGATTCACACTGACCATACTTCTGCGACTGGACAACAGTTCAGCGAGCTCCGCGGCATGCTCACGTTGATCGTTAACATCACGTAACAGAATGTACTCAAACATGATGCGTTTGTTCGTTGTAGCCAGATAATAATCCACTGCATCCATCAATTGCTCAATCGGGAAAGCCCGGTTGATCTTCATGATGTGTGTACGCAGTTCATTATTAGGTGCATGCAGAGAGATTGCCAGGTTAACCTGCAGACTGCTGTCTGCAAATTCCTTGATTTTATCCGGAAGGCCACTCGTGGACACAGTAATCCGTTTCGCCGCCAGCGCCAATCCTTTGCGATCCTTGATGACTTCGATGAAATCACTCATGTGTTGGAAGTTGTCGAATGGTTCGCCAATCCCCATCACAACGACGTTGGTTACCCGCTCGTCTTGACCCGCTGCATCCAGATGTCGCTGCACATGCATAATCTGTTCCACAATCTCGCCAGCGGTCAAGTCACGGCTCTTCTTGATCAGACCGCTCGCACAGAAGCTGCAGCCAATATTACAGCCCACTTGTGTGGTCACACAGACGGTAAGTCCGTATTTTTGCCGCATCAATACCGTCTCAATGAGGTTGCCGTCCTGCATCCGAAGCAGAAACTTCACGGTACCATCTGCCGATTCCTGCTTCACATGTTCGCTCAGCGAGTTCATTGTGAAATGCTCGGAAAGTACATCCAGACATTCTTGACGGACATCGGACATCGCCGGGAAATCGTGTACACGCTCTTGATATAACCATTCCCAGATCCGGGATGCACGGGATTTTTTCTGCCCATGCTCCGGCAGCCAGGAACGTAATTGCTCTAATGTTAATCCATATATGGATGATTTGTTCATTGTATAATCCTCTTTTCGCAAAAAAGCATATGGCTTATCGGTCCTACCCAAAAAACCTCTACTCCGTATTGTCCCAAAATTGACGAGGGAAAACAAGGGCTTTTGCATTTCTTCCAAGAGGTTTTATCCATGGTAAATCTGCACAACAGACCATATTTCACCCTATCGGGCCTTCACCATTAGAAGTGAATGATACCGGATGTGTGCAGTAGAACCAGCAGAACCAGGATCGGAGCTACGTAACGCAGCATGAACAGCCACACCCGGAACCATCCGGAACGCAGGCCGGAAGCTTCCGCAGCCGTTTTCCAGAAGTATCCGGCAAAAATCGTCACAAGCAATCCACCGACAGGCAGCAGGATGTTGGATGCTACAAAGTCCATCCAGTCGAACACACTCTTCGATCCAATCGTCCATTCAGGCTGCAATCCGAGCGACAATACCGAAGGAAGTCCCACGATGAAGACCGCTAGCGAAATAACCCATACCGCACGACTGCGGCTCCAGGACAAACGTTCCATGAAATATTTCACCGGAACTTCCAGCAAGGATACCGCTGACGTTAATGCCGCAATAGCCAACAGGATGAAGAACAGTCCGCCAAACAAGAAACCAAGTGGCATCGCCGAGAAGGCCGCCGGAAGTGCCACAAAGATCAATGACGGTCCTTGGTCCGGTGCAATACCAAACGAGAATGTTGTTGGGAAGATGATCAGACCCGCAATGAATGCATAGATCAGGTCACCTGCACCAACGGCGACGGTTGCCGCACCGAGGGATTGATTTTTATCCACATACGAACCGTAGGTTACAAGAATACCCATCCCCAGTGACAGGGAGAAGAAGGCATGTCCAAGCGCCACCAGTGCGGATTCCGTTGTAAGTTGTGAGAAGTCCGGATTCAGGAAGAAGGAAACCCCAGCTCCTGCACCCGGCAATGTAACTGCTCGAATCATCAGGATAATGAGCAGTACCAACATCGCTGGAATCAGCACCTTGTTAAACTTCTCGATTCCGTTAGATACCCCTTTGGCAACAATCCAGCCTGTGATCAGAACCGAAACCAGTTGCCATACAATCGGCATATAACCGCCTATGAAGGAATTGAACTGTCCGGCATAATCCGGATTGTTGAACAATGTTCCACTGAATGACGTAATTGCATATTGCAAGGTCCAGCCTGCAATAATGACATAAAAAGACAGGATGATAAACGGCGTCAGTACTTGCAGCAATCCGGCTGCGAGCCAGCCCTTATGTCCACCTGCTTTGATAAAAGCAGTAGCTGCACTACCTCTGCCACTGCGACCAATCGCAAGTTCAGCCAAGAGCACTGGCAGACCGATGAGCAGCAAACAGACGATGAAGAGCAGGAAAAACGCAGCCCCTCCGTTCTCACCCGTAATGTACGGGAATTTCCACATGTTGCCCAGACCAACCGAACTACCAATGGCCGCCAGGATAAATCCAGCTTGGGAGAAACGTTCTCCTTTGCCAGCGTTGTCTTGATCTAGATTAGGCTTACTAAAATTCATCGTATCTACTCCATCACTTTAAAGTTTTCCCGTAATTATATACTACTCACCTTGTCAGGTCATTCGAAATTCGAAATTTGTCGAAATGTTATTTTTTTACATAAAAAACATACGGAATTCTTTGTCTTATAAGTTCCTTAAACACAGTATGTGATAAAGTCCGTTAGTCCAACCGTATGAAGTTTCAACAAATCCATATTGCCAAACGTTCAAAGCCCAGTAAAATCAAAAGAGGTGTCCCCTCAGCCACTTGGATGACTGCGGAACACCTCTTATTTTTGATTAAACTTTGATTTGAAGTAACTCGTACTTGATAACGCCCATCGGAGCATTGACATGAATGACGCTGCCCACTTCTTTGCCCATTAATTCCTTGCCCAGCGGGCTCTCGTACGAAATTTTATTATCCGCAACATCGGCCTCGGCAGGGCCAACCACTTTATATTCAATCTTCTCGGCGAACTCAATGTCATTAAGCAACACCGTCGATCCAATGCTCACTTTGTTGGAGTCTATATTGTCTGAAGAGATGACTCTTGCTTTTGTCAGCATCTTCTCCAAGATCAAAATTCGAGTCTCCATAAAGGCCTGATCATCTTTGGCTGAATGATACTCACTATTTTCCTTCAGGTCACCGTAACTGATCGCGAGTTTCAGACGCTCAGCCAGTTCCTTACGCTTCACTGTCTTCAAATCCCTCAGTTCGTCCTCCAGCTTTTCCAAGCCTTCCTGTGTCAAAATCACTTCATCATTAGCCATTTTTCCATCTCCTAATCCTGCTATCTATCTATATTCTAACCTATATCCACTCCAAAGGGTTAGCATACCCCAGAAAAAGAAATAGCTCATCCATATATTGTATTTCAATGACATCAAAACCATGTCCATCTCATGAGATGATTTTAAAGGCTATCCTATGAATTGTACCGTTACAATCAACTCAATTGATGATGTTGTTTTCACCCGGTGAATTTTACAATGAACTCAGGGCAGCAGAAGTTTTATAAAAATTTGGGCTGCAGCCCACCATATGACGTGAGGTGACTCTGAATGATTGAACTATTGAATACAGCTGAAATACAGACCTATCTGAAACGGATCGGCATTGAAGATATAAAGGAACCTACACTGGAATTCTTATTTGAACTCCAGCGAGCACATGTCCAATATTTATCCTGGCAAACGGTCGATATTTTTGCAGGTCGTCCTGCGGGAATCGGTCTTCAAGATTCCATTCAGCTTATATTACAGGGACGTAGCGGCTACTGCTTTCATCTAAATGGTGCATTTAGTGTTCTTCTCCACTCGCTGGGTTATACGGTCGATTGGCATCGCGGGGGAGTTCAGCCTCATGGGGAACAACCCCGTGTGAACTCATTCCATCTCGGTCTATCTGTGCTTCTACCGGATGCTGACCCAACAGTTGAGCGCTGGATTGTAGATGTAGGTCTGGGCGGAATGCCCTTTGAACCTCTGCCACTTCGTTATGGAACCTATGGTTCAGCTCCGTTCACATACCAATTGATCCCTTCATCTGTTGCTAGTGGGGGATGGCGACTTGAGTACGAGCCGAATGGGCCAAGTGAAGGCGTCGACTATGCTCCCGAGGTAGTCCACGATCTGGAGGAGTTCATCCCCAAACATGAATTCTACAGTCGGGCTGCCGAATCACCTTGGCATAACGCATTTTTGCTTCGTCAGCGGGATAAGAATCGCAGTCATGAATTACGTGGATGTATGCTCCGAACTCATGATATCGAAGGAATCCGGAAAACGGAGATCCGGAATTATACCGAGTGGCGCAACGTATTAACTGAAATATTCCATGAACCCTTGGTGAATTACAGCGAACTGGAATGCCAAGAGATGTGGGAGCGAGTGCAGTCTGCGCATATAGAATGGAAACAAGCGCAAGAAGCATGAGATAAAGATGCATTACCTGAAATCTTAACATGAAAAGCGAGACAACCGGCTTGCTTGTTAGGGGCATCCGTATAGTGATGATTTGGGAGGAAGAGTTGAAGGGACGTTCCATATAAAGGGAAGTTACTGAACTGCGCCGAATACGTATTCAGGTGATAAATGATGATAACTATTCGTGTGCTCCAAGTTCCAGAAGTATTGCCCGAGGCGTACTGGAACCACTTTTTGTCGCAAGTTTCTGCCGAGCGACGTGCTCAGGCTTCGCGTTTTGTGCGTCAGGCTGACGCGTTTCGCTCCGTGCTGGGCGAGATATTGACTCGTGTATCTTTGAGCAAATTAACTGGACTGAGACCTGCTGAGCTTTCTTTTACCCGTAATTCCTACGGCAAACCTTCGCTCAATCACCATTCGGATGTACAATTCAACGTCTCCCATTCTGGTGATTGGATTGCGCTGATCTCCGGGAGTACAGATGAACTAGGCGTGGATGTGGAAAAAATAGCTCCAATTGACATGCAGATTGCAGAGCGTTTCTTCTCTCCTAAGGAGAGCCAGTTCTTGGCCGCCGAGCCTGATGATCGTCAGCTGGAGACCTTCTACCGTCTATGGACGCTGAAGGAAAGTTATATCAAGGCAGTGGGTATGGGGTTGTCCATGCCATTGGATTCATTCGCCATCCTTCCCAATGAGCGGGAAGATTGGCATTGCAAACAGGCCGGGACTTATCTCTTTCTCAGTCAGCGACTGGATGAAGGACATATGATTGCGGCATGTTCGGCTGGTGGAGAGCTGCCAAGCCAGCCCGAGATTATCACCTTGGAGGATCTGTATACAGAGTTGGTATAGAGCGGTGCTGGGCTGAACTAGTTGGGATCAGTTGAGTTTTGTAAGAGGCTGGCATCAAGAAGCCCTAGCTAAGGTTAATTAAAAAAAGCTAACGACGTGAGTATCACGCGTTAGCTTTTTGGCTTTTTAACTTTACATTCACACTACGTTTACGTCTCGTACGAATTGAATAGAACTAATCCCGGCTCCGCAATTTGCCAAGCAGACGGATGATCTCAATGTACAGCCATACCAGGGTAACCATCAATCCAAACGCACCGTACCACTCCATGTACTTGGGCGCACCACGTTCAGCACCACCCTCGATGAAGTCGAAATCAAGGACTAGATTGAGGGCAGCAACAATGACAATAACGACCGAAATACCAATGCCGATTAAGCTGTTATCATGCAGGTAAGGAATCGAAATTCCGAAGAAACCAAGTACAAAGCTCAGCAGATACATGATCATGATACCGCCGGTTGCAGCCACAACCCCAAGCTTGAAATTCTCCGTAGCTTTGATCAATCTGGTTTTGTATGCCACCAGCAGAGCGATGAATACAGCCATGGTCAACAGAGCCGCCTGTAAGGTAATTCCGTTATACAGGGACTCATAGGTTGCAGAGAGTGCTCCAAGGAAAAGGCCTTCTGCCACAGCATAGACGGGTACCAGATATGGTGCCGCTACGGGTTTAAACGAAATCACAAGTGCCAGAATGAAACCAACGATCAATCCGCCATAAGCGAGCGGCATCACTTGTTGTCCGTTAAAAAACATCATCCATGTTGCAAACGCACTGCCCAGCAGGATCACAAGCGTAATAAACGCTTTGTTAACCGTACCGTTGATCGTCATGTAATTCTGATACCGATCTTCTCCATATCCTCTGTTTTCAAACGTGCTGTCTTTAAGTGTAGGGTTACCGCTACGACCGATCAACACAATCACCTCTTCATATGTATTTGATATATCTGTGATACTAAGTTTGGGCGTACTACGGTTCAATTCTACAAGCTACTCCCTCGAAAAGATCGGGATGGCACCAGCAGGAATCGGATGCAATCCTTCGATTACATCCGTAACCACTGGCGAAACAATTAGGACATATGTCCCAGACATTGCATGTTCATGTGCTTTTTAAGTGTCTTATTTGTACAAGACTTTATCTACATTGTATTTCGCACGCATCGTGTTGATGATATACGTCTCGTAAATTTCACGATCTACCGGATCTTCAACCAGGCATACTTCAATCTTCGTTACTTCTTCCCGGTGATTCTTAATTGGTGATACCGTGTCTTCAAAATGCTTTTTGATACGTGGTCTTAATTTACGTGCTTTCCCGACAAATAACAACTCTCCAGCGGCATTGTAAAACATGAAAATCCCGCCTAGTTCCCGGGTAATCAGGTGAAAATCAGTAAATCCATAAATGTGGCTAAGCTGTGGATCAGCCTGCTTTGTGATGGTTACATCCGGTGTTGGCACGGTAATATTAATCAATAGGCTCACTTCCTCATTATCTATAGGTTTACATCCTATCACATATTATAAAGGGACACCATTTCAATCTATATGAAGTACAATTCACGCAATTTTCGCTATTACGACAAATATTTCAAAAAAAAGGTTAACTTCCCTGATTCAAAGTGGTACTATAGGGGTATGAGGAAGAAATTGGGCACTGAGACATACGTCTTTATATCTACCTCCGTCTATTGTACCCTATGATTGAATATCTTTTTCATGCTGAATTCTGTTACGTGATCACGACAAGAGTACAGTTAGCAAGAACCCTAGCTTATAGATTGTGGATTCATCATCTACTCGACCCTTGCAGCAAGCAAACTTAGAAAGACCTAGATTCATGATTCACTGTAGATTTTAAGTATCACCTAGAAAGCCTGCAATTATAGTCGTACTGAAGTTAATAGACACACGTAGAAGGTCAGATAGCTATCGATCCTAGAGAGACTAGTCATGCAATGCAACTGTAGAAATTATAGCAGCAGTACTATAGAAAATGGATCAAGTTTCACCACCAGGCCCCGGCATACTGCCAGGGCTTTTTTGCGTTTGTGCGAACAACCAACCACACGCTCAGGGAAACAGAGGTATCGTGGTTCTTTCTGCTGGGTTTATAATATGGCAAGATACCAATAGAGGGAGTGATGGGATGTATTCCGATCTGCAACTGACGGAGGACCGCCCTGTATATATACAAGTCAAAGATTATATGAAGCGATTGATGCTCAAAGGCGGCCTGCAAGCCAAACAAAAACTGCCCTCGACCCGTGAACTCAGCACACTCATGAAGGTTAGTCGCAGCACGGTCCTGCTCGCTTATGCCGAGCTTGAAGATGAGGGACTGATCTATGCAGTCAAAGGCAAGGGCAATTACGTCAGTGCCTCCATCGAAACACCTGAGGCAGCAGCAAGCTGGAAACTGGACTGGACGACAGAGGTAAGCGAGTATGCCATTCAGGCAGAGCAGTACGATCTGATGAAGCATGGCTCCGGAGCAGAGCGCGGTGAAATATCGTTTACCAGCATAGCACCGGATGAAAAGCTGTTTGATCTGCACAACGTGAAACGGGCTTTTCTGGATCGCATGTCACTTGAAGGAGAAGTACTGCTGAATTACGGATATGCGCAAGGATACAGACCGCTGATGAACTATTTACTACGTTATATGGAGAACAAAGGTGTCGACCTCCGTGGCAAGGACATTCTGATCACCAACGGATTCACGGAAGGTTTCGATCTGGTGCTTGGAGCGTTGCGTAAAAAAAGCGGAAAAGCGCTCTGTGAGAATCCAACGCACCACACGGCGATCAAAAATCTGAAGTTGCACCAGTTCCACCTGACCGGTGTGAACATGGAGCCGGATGGCTTGGACTTGAAACAACTGGAACATGAACTTGAGGCAAGTCCATATGATCTGGCATATCTCGTGCCCTCCTATCACAATCCAACCGGGATTGTGACGTCCCCTGCGAAACGGGTAGAGATCATCCGGTTGATGAACAAGTATGAGGTACCCATCATTGAGGACGGATTCAATGAAGAATTACGCTATTCCGGTTCCCACGTATCTCCCCTGATCGCCAGCATGGGGAAAGGCAATGGACTGGTGTATCTGGGCAGCTTCTCCAAAGTACTGTTCCCAGGTCTGCGGGTAGGTTGGATTATTGCGGATGCGGCGCTGATTGATTATCTGGAGAGTATGAAACGGGCACGCAGCATCCATACCTCCACGCTGGACCAATCGTTATTATATCAATATCTGAGCAACGGTAATTTCGAGAAATATTTGAAGCGAGCTCGTACGGAGTATAAGCGAAAATATGAATTGGTTGTGCGTTGCCTGAAGCAGCATCTGCCAATGTGCCGGATTTCCGGTGCGGGTGGTCTGCATCTGTTCGTGCAGTTCCCGTCCGAATACAGAACCCGTGAACTGCTGGGAGCTTGTAAAGTGAAAGGTGTAACGTTCACACCTGGGGATACCTTTTATCTGGAACCCGGTCAGGGTGTAAACACGATGCGTCTGGGTTTCTCCAGAGTCAGCGATGAAAATATACGTAAAGGCATTCGCATCATTGGCGAGACAGCAGCTCAAATGAGATAAGGAGGATTTCACATGAAAGTTGGCGTGATTATGGGCGGTACATCTTCAGAGCGGGATATTTCCCTGCTCACCGGACAGGAGATGATTGCAAACCTGAATAGAGACAAATACGAGGTTGTACCCATTGAGCTGAATACCAAGCGCGATCTAATCGACAAGTCAGCGGGGATCGATGTGGCACTGCTTGCCCTGCATGGCAAATACGGCGAAGACGGTACGGTTCAAGGCACACTGGAATCCCTGGGTATTCCCTACACAGGTTGTGGCGTGCTTGCGAGCAGTGTATGCATGGATAAAGACATGTCCAAACAACTCATTCAGCATGCAGGTGTGCTTACCGGAGAATGGCTGCGAGTGAGTCATATTGAGGAACTGTCCTCTATTGCTGTTCAACAATTAACGTACCCCGTGGTGGTCAAACCCAATTCAGGCGGTTCCAGCATCGGTACCCAAGTGGTGAAGGAAGCTTCCGCCCTGTCCGCTGCTGTAGAGGCTGCCCTCGCCTGGGATGATACGGTCATGATTGAACAGTATATCGAAGGTGAAGAGATTACCTGTGCCATTCTGGATGGTAAGATGCTGCCGGTGATCTCCATTCGTTCGAACGCGGAGTTTTTCGATTATTCTTCCAAATACGATGACCATGGAGCCGATGAGCAGGTTGTGCAATTGCCTTTGGACCTTCACAATCGCGTTGAAGCCGCGGCCTTGGCCTGTTATCAGGTGCTCAAATGCAGTGTTTACGCGCGCGTGGATATGATGATTCGGGAAGGCTTGCCGTATGTGCTTGAAGTGAACACGCTGCCGGGTCTTACCCGTAACAGTCTGCTGCCCAAAAGTGCAGTTGCTGCAGGTATTTCTTTTGCAGATCTGCTGGATACCATTATTGAACTTTCATTGAAGGAAAGACCCAAGGAGGCTACAACATTATGAGCCTGGATGTGACGATTAGACATAGCTCCACTACAGATCTTCAAGATATGGTCATTCTGATGGATCAACTCGGTTATCCCACCACGTACGCCGAGATGGAAGAGCGCTATACCCATATCTCTGCGGACGCAAACTTTACTACACTGGTTGCTGAAGCACGCGGACGCGTAGTTGGACTGATCGGATTACAGACGTCTTATCTGTATGAAAAGAATGGAAGACACTGCCGTATCTTGGCATTGGTTGTGCACGACCAATTCAGAGGCTCAGGCATCGGCCGTCAGCTCATTCTTGAAGCTGAGCAATGGGCAGCCACGCATAACGTGGATTCCTTGTCTCTGAACAGTGGCAATCGCCCAGAACGTGAAGCTGCACATGAATTCTATCGCCAGATGGGCTTTATAGCCGGGAGTACCGGGTTTAGCAAAAAGCCGCAGATTTTACAGCACACTTAACCTGCCGGATACGGGATACGCCCCCTTGAATATCAAACCCAAAAAAGAACGCCCCAATCCGCAACTTGGCGAAAAAGGGCGTTCTTCAGTATATATCTATGTCGCATTGATGTGCTGTTGATGATTATGGGATCAATATTTGGCTGACTGCGCACCATCAATCGGAATAATGGCTCCATTGATAAATGGTGCTTCGCCAGACAGCAGGAAGGCAACGAGACGCCCTACTTCCTTCGGTTCACCCAAGCGTTTCGCCGGGTTGTCCTTCACGAACTCTTTGGATGCTGACTCCCAGTCATTCGGATTGATCTGTTTGAACGAGCCTATAACCATATCTGTCAGAATGGCTCCGGGTGCAATTGCATTAACGCTGATCCCATGCTCGGCGTATTCAATCGCTGCATCTTTGGTCATGCCGGCTACGGCATGTTTGCTCGCTCCGTAGGCAATCTGGTTTGGCACGGCGCGGATGCCACCGACAGACGACGAGTTCACAATATATCCTTCGCCCTGTTTTTTCATCACAGGCAGGACGTGCTTCAACCCGAAAAATACACCCTTCAGATTGATATCGATAACTTTATCAAACATTTCTGTCTCGTAGTTCTCGATCAGGTTTTGCTTGCCTTCAATGCCTGCATTGTTGAAAAATGCATCGATACGCCCAAATTCATTGACCGTATCACTAACATACTTCTTCACAGCTTCTTCGTTGGCTACGTCACCTTCAATTAACAGAAACTCGGCATGCTGTATCTCTTCGGAGATTACACGTTTGGTCTCTTCCAGCGCCTTCATGTTCACATCCACCAAGGCAAGCTTCGCCCCTTCACGTGCTACTTCCACAGCAGCTGATCGCCCGAGGCCGGAACCGCCGCCTGTAATCAGGACCACTTTACACGCAAATCGTTCAGTCATCATTCATAGACCTCCCTTTGCTGTTTTGGACATCTTCCATAGATAAATACCCGTTTCCTCAATTATTCTAATCAAACGAGAATCTGTTACAGCCAGCATCTCAACCGGATTAGTATGCTTCCGTATTCGCCCTGGCATTCGTCCTCAGGACTTCATAGCCTCATAGGCTGCAAGTAATTCCTCTACTTCTACTCCGTTGATCTTCATCCCGGTCACTTGACATTGTTCCAACTGAACTCCAGATAGATCGCAATCGATAAAACGACTTCCCCCAAGATCACAATGCGCCCACTGCATAGGTACACGGTCAGATCCAAGGTGTGTGTCCTGGAATTGAACGCCATCCAAAGCACAGAATTCAATCTTGCTGTCGGTTAGGCGCAAATCAGCTAGCAATATATTCGTCATATTTAAATTGGTAAATTTGCTTCCACTCAGGTTGCAGTCAGTGATCCGACTATTGGTCAGATTACTGGTACTGTAACGAACCGAGTCCAGATTAGCTTTAACATATTCAACCACCGACTCACCCGAGTCCTTGGCTAATGTCTCATCACATGTTGGATCAAAAGAATCAACGGACATGTTCTTCTCATATACAAACTCATCCTCAGATGCATAGATACAAACATATCCCATTTTTTCGTAAAAATGATGATTATCCAGCTGCCGACCTGAGGTCTCCAGCTTCCAGGTTTCAATCTGTGGAAATTCAGCCTTAATAAGCCTCATGACTTGAGTTCCCACGCCACGGCCCTGGCATACAGGGTCAATATAGATCTTATCGATCCTGGCATGTTTTCGTCCAAGCACGTTAACACTCACTCCGCCAATAGCGCATCCATCTGATTCTACAACATAATAATCCCATTCACGGATCACGTAACGATGCATGCGAACTGACGAATAATCAGGCGGGCATAGATTGCTATCGATATCCTTCTCATTATCCGCCCAGACTTTTATGACATGATCAAAAGCACGAGTGCAAATCTCTGTAAGCACAACAGCATCTTCCTGCTGTGCTCGTCTTAAGCGAACTGTGCAATGCATCTGCTTCAATTGCGCTGGTTCGGACTTTACTTTGAGCAGTTCAAAATAATCATAGCACTCCTGGTCCATAAGCATTCTGCGAGAGATATAATGAAAACCTGTATGCTCCAGAACTTTGCGTGACGGCTGGTTGTGCGGCTTCACAATGCCCACGATTCGATCCAGCAAGGTATGCTCAAATACATATGCTGTTAGCGCCTGCACAGCCTCTGTGATGTATCCTTTATTCCGGTAATCCCGGGAGATGGCGTAAGCCACTTCACGGTCAGCCCGATCCAGCATGTCATTGGGAAACACACCACACCAACCAATGATACGCTGATCTTTATTGTGTACAACGGCAAGCAGGATGCGTACATCTTCCGGGCTGAACTGTTGGTAACTGCCAACGACAAACTGTAAGAATTCACGCAACTGCTCCTCGGTCATCTTCCAATCTGGCAGGACATCTGTGATTTCAGGTTGTTGGGTTAATGCATACACGGCAGCCTGATCTTCAAGCGTAAATGGACGCAACGTAACGGAGTTTGAATGGATGAACAATTGACTTTTCATATACAACACCTCTGGGGATTTATTTAGGATGACACAACAAAGAGGAGCACCTCCAATAGAGGCACTCCCCGATCCGTTTCATCATTTCAGAAACGCCGAAGCTCCTCGTAATGGGTCAAAAGGACACACGTATCCCGTTCATGGTCTAACGGAATTTTTGCGGTGTTCTTTTCACGATCATCACGAGAAATCTGGCATACTCTGAAATCCCCTCTCATGCTAAGGACTACTTCAACGTCTCACTTAAGGACGGTCAATGTAAATCCAGCCTGTTTCTTGTTCCTTATCTACAGTAGCTCCAAGGGATTCAGCCATAAAGCGCAGCGGCACATACGTCTTGCCGTCCTTGCCGACATAGGCGGATTCCACCATGGTTACTTCTTTACCAGCAACGGTTGCCTTCTTGGAACCTACAGTCAGGACAATCTCGTCACCAGTGATGTCGTCAATGACAACGATTTGGTTTGAACCTTTGGTCCATTTCACTTCAGCATCCAATTCCTCAGACACGTAGCGAAGCGGAACAAATGTTGTATTCTTAACCGTGATCGCCCCAGCGTATTCATCATCCGGGAAGAGCACTACACTTTTACTCGTGATCCCAGCTTCATCTTTCAGCAATTGGTATGCCAGTGAATTGGAATCAAAATTGCGCAGCATCTGTCCAGGCGTAATATCATCCTTCATCAGATCCATAACGCCGCCTGATACATCCACTTCATCCACTGCAACCGTTCCACCGATATTCCACTGTTCACTGTCTCCACTTACGGTTACGGAGTTCACCGGCAGATCTTCGGAAGCCGGCAACGCTACTTTCAGTTCAAAGTTTTGCTTGCGAATATCCAGCTTGCTGTCGAGATAGAAATCCAATTTCAGTGTGGTACCTGTGCCAAATACCGTTTTGAATTCAGGTGTCTCATTCAACAGGTTGTTCAGCTCCTGATCATAATTGACCAGCATGCTGTCCAGTCCTACTTTGATAATGGCATATAGTGACGCAACGGCTTCATCTTTCGATTCAGGAACGATCGAATTCAGCGTGTCGTCTCCCCCACCTTCTACCTCATTCACTGCTTCCAGTACAGGGTAGAACACATCGTACAGATCGCCAATCAGGTCTTTCAGTCCTTGCTCATCCTTCGAAATACTCGTCAGGAATGGTTTAACCATGGCAAGCATCTCTTCACCACTAACTTCCAGATGCAGCTTGGAGAGGCTAAGTGCTTCGCCATTCACGGATTCCTGTACCGGTGTTACGGAGATGTTCTTCGGATTGGACAGATGCTTCAGGACAAAAGAGAACAGTTTCGGGGAAATTTCCTCGAGTTGTTTCTCCAGAGCCTTCGTATCTACCATCGGAAGCGCCTGTGCATCCTGGAACGTATCCAGAGACATGTACAGCGGTTTCTGGGCTCCGTCCAGATCAATGACCAATTGGGACTCATTCATGGACACGTGGAAAGGTAACTTTGTTCCCTCCATGCTCAGTGTACCTTTGATCGATGCTGTCTTCGCATCTTTCATTTTGGCTTGATCAATATCCAGGGATATGGAGTTAATAAGTTCGATCATTTCAAGGTCTTTCTCTGTAGCAAATTCCTTAGCCGGTTCTATGTTTATATTCATGGATTGTCTGGATTCACCGGACTTGATACTCGCGCCATTGGCCATTGCTTTGCCAACGTCTACTCCACCCACAGCCTGACATCCTGTAAGAACAACCATTAAAAGTACTAGTGGCACTGCCATCCATTGGACTAACTTCCGATTCGTAATATGAACTCCTCCTTAGAAAAATATGGTTCATTTCCATTATGAAGGTATAGGTAATTCTTGTAAACGGATACGCAAAAAATAAACCAAAAGGCCGGAACATGTCCGACCTCTGGTCTATCTATATTTCAGCATATCGTATGTTTCGATAAAACATCCTGCTTCATTATGCAATGCTGGGAGTTATTCTTGCTCCTGATCTTCTGCGAGTTTCTCATCCGTTTCTTCATCTTCCGCAGTTGCGGGAGTCTCGAATTGATCCGGCTCGTCCTCTTGAATCGCTTTGTTCTCTTCGTTCTGATCCTGTGTCATATCGCATTCCCTCTCTTCTACCGGATTGTCATGTCATCAAGGCCTGAGCCTTGTGTCTATCAATAACCCGAATAGGCACAGTTCAAACCTGCCTCAGTGTCGGCCATAGAATTCCCATCATAATTTTAGTGCTCATTTAGAAAACATAAAAGATGATGCCGTTCCCACTTGCAGCCGTGGCCTGAAACAAGGCCTGGACATCATCCACAGTCTGAACGATCTCCTGAAATGTCTCTTCCTCATCCCAATCTTCCATGACAGGATAGACCCCTTCAGCGATCATCCGGTCCAGACTATACCGCTGCTTCAATTCCTCCGGTGTGAGCTGCTCCAATGCCATGTAGGCTTCCAGCACCTGCTCATTACTGAGCAAGAAGAGATCCATATCCGAATAGTTTCCCAAGTACTGCTCACCTGCTAGAGGCACCACATAGCCCAGGGGCGGCTCCCCTTCTAACAAGTTACCGTTCAGCGTGAATTGAAGCATCTGCCACGTTTTATCAATATCCAGATCCACTGCACAATCATGCACACTAATCTCACCTGACTTGATGGATTCAACTAACTCCTTCGTTACCACAAGATATCTGCCGGACATTCCCATACCGCTACCCCTCCTGTGTAATTCCTTCTATTGTTCCCCATTAACCGTGCTTGTTGGTTCAGAATCGGGGTAATCCCTATCAAGGAGGGTGTATACATGAAAAAATTTGATTACAGTCTCAATTATGATGAGTTGGATCTGCGCAAACATCCTGAGCTCTACACCGTAGGCCGGGGAGAGCAGGGTGTGCTGATGGTTGAGCCGTACAAGGGCGAGATTCTGCCACACTGGCGATTCAAAACACCCGAGATTGCGACAGAGTCATCGGAGAAGATCTATGAGCTATTTTTGGAGTATAAGAAAAAGGGAGATTTCGTTGGCATGGATATGGCTCGTAAATTTCTCCAGATGGGCTATACACGGGCCAGACGTTATACGAATCACAAAGGAGGACGCAAATACTCGAAGGAGGATGGCTCGATCCTGCCCTATCAGAATGATAAGGTGAAGGCAGAAGCCGCCGCTATATTCAAAGCACAATGGGAGATTGCGAAGACGGATCCAGACTATGTGAAGATGAAGAAGGAGCATCGAGAAAAGTACGAGTCTGATGAAGCGTAGGATCAACGGTGAAAAGATTGACTTATGGAAACATTTGTCTCAGAATCGATCTTGTTACTGTACATTTTCAACCATTATATTGGAGAAAAGAGGCGCATCCGATTATGACAGATTCGCTCGTCCACTTAAACACAGGCCAGAATACCAGCATCAACGAATGCGCTCAACTTCAGGTAACCATTCAATGTACATCATCTCCCTCTCCCTTGGATGTTAGCTGCTTTATGGTAAACGAAGAGGGAAAGGTCCCATCTGACGACTATTTTGTATTTTATAATCAGACGGCCGATCCCCATCAAAGTGTACTTCTGCAACAGGCAGAGGAACTGAAATCCTCGTTTGTACTAGATACTAATCAATTACGGCAGGCCCCTGTGGAAAAATGTGTGTTTACGGCTACTCTGGATGCGGGAGGGACTTTCGCCGATGTTCAGGCATGTCAGGCGATTGTACAAGCTGGTTCCCAACAGATCACCTATGAGATCACGCAGGTCACTGCGGAAACAGCGCTTATTTTCATTGAAATCTACAAGTATCGTGACGGGTTCAAAGTTCGTGCGATTGGACGAGGTTTCTTTGGTGGATTGCAGCCGCTGGCAGAGTCATTCGGTGTTGAAATTGAGAGTAACGACACCTCGGAAGCCGAACAGGTTCTTCTCATGGCACAAGCTGAAGTAGCAGCGGCCTCTCCAGAAGTCTTGGCACCTGTTGCTGCACCAAACACGAATCATCCGCCGCTTAACCTGACCAAAATCGATCTCCTCAAGCGTAAAGTAACCCTGTCTCTGCAAAAGAAAAAGATTGAACCTATCCAGGCACGTGTTGCCGTTGTATTTGATGCATCAGGCTCCATGTACCATCTGTATCGCAAAGGCATCGTGCAAGAGGCCTTCGAGCGTATCCTGGCGATTGCATCAGCGTTTGATGATAACGGAGAGTTGGACGTCTGGTTCTTCGCCAAAGACTTCTTGCGTGCACCTAGCGTCACCGCCAGGGATTTCGAGAATTATATTGAACGCACATATACGCTGGGAAGCAAAGGCGGTACCAATAACGAACCTCCTGTGATGCAGGATGTCATTCGCAAATATACGATCGAGGAACCCGATGTGAAGATTCCAACGTATATTATCTTTTTTAGCGATGGTGGAGTCAGTCAAAAAGGGAAAATCATGCGGCTTATTACCGAAAGCTCAACCAAAAACCTATTCTGGCAATTTGTTGGCCTAGGCCAAGCCAATTACGGTATTCTCGAGAAACTCGATGACATGACTGGACGTTTCATCGATAATGCTGACTTTTTTGCTCTCGACGACATCTCCAAGATCAGCGATGAAGAATTGTACGATCGTCTCCTTACTGAATTTCCAGACTGGATAAAGGAAGCTCGGGCCAAAGGCATTTTGGCCTAAAGCTTTCTCCCTACCCACTAATCAGGCTTGTACTTTTTCTGGTTTAGCATCCTTGGAACGTGGACGGAGCATACTTCCTACGATTCGCAACATCAACTTGCGTGGCACGAGGCGGGTGAACTGCGCTGTCCAGTAATTACCAGCCCCCGGCACAGCATAAGGTTTGCCTGACTCGAGTGCTCTCATGGCCACCGCCACGACATGCTCAGGGGTATCACGTTTACCCACCGAGGCTTCATCAGCACCTACTACATCAAAGAACGAGGTCTCGGTTGAGCCTGGGCATAGTGCCAAAAACTGTACGCCACGCTTCCTATTTTCTTCGTATAATGCCTCTGTAAAAGAAAGTACAAATGCCTTCGTTGCTCCATACACAGCCATATACGGATCAGGTTGAAAGGCAGCCGTCGAAGACACATTAATGACAGCACCATTTTTCTTCTGTAACATGCCTGGCAAGAAAAGATGTGTCATGTTCGTTAAGGCGAGCACGTTCAACATAATCTCGTCCTGTTGCCTTGAACCATCCACCTGTTCAAAACATCCATGGGTAGCAAATCCAGCATTGTTGATCAGCATATCGATGTGTATTCCCCGATTTTGACATTCCTCATATACATTCTGAGGTGCCTCTACTTCGGAAAGATCCGATACGATTACCTCAGCTCTTACTTGATATGTACGTTCTATTCGCTCTGCCAATTGATTCAGTTTGGATTCTGTTCTGGCCACCAGCACAATATTTTTACCCTTAGAAGCCATTTCGAGTGCAAAAATTTCCCCAATACCTGAAGAAGCACCTGTAATAAGTACCCATTGATGCTGTTCCTTTATCATCTCTCATCCATCCTCTATGCATAATTTAAACACTTGTTTTCATTTGGAAACACTGTTTCTTTATAGAACCATCGTAACCAAATTGCGTGACGCTGTCAAATGCATTTGTTAAATTCGGACCTAGAACGTGGTGCTTACTTATTAAACTCGGATTAAATTGACGTTATCCGGCGTAAAACAGTAGAATGACGATAAGCGAAGGAAACGTAGTTTCTGTTCAACAACAATACGGTTACGAGGATGAAATCAATGAAGGATCATAATTCGGGTTCCACGGAATCTGCACATACGGTAACAACCTTTCAGGAAGCCAGACTGCAGCACTCGGATAATCTGAGACAAAATATTGTGCATGCTGCTGCTGCTTTACTGCAAGAGCATGGACCAGAAGCTGTCACGGTACGCCGTGTAGCTGAACGCATGGAGTGCTCCACCAAAATCATATATAACCTTTTTGGCAAAAAAGAAGGGTTGGCCAAGCATTTATATTTAGAGGGCTGCTCCCTCATGGCCCAGCGATTTGAAACTATACCCCGGCAGGCATCGTTCGAACAATATTTCCGTGATCTTGCCCACGTCTACTGGGACTTCGGCATTTCTCAATCCAGCTTCTATCAGCTGATGTTTGGAGGATCTTTTTCCGAATTCAAACCAGATGGAGAGACCTTACAGGGAACAGCAACTGCACTGAAACAAGTGTCTGCCTTGGTTGAGGTAGCGATTGAACAGGGAATGCTTCAGGTACAAGATCCCATGCTTGCAGTTCGGATGATCTGGGCTCCCTTACACGGTGTTATTCATCTGTATTTGGGAGGCCATATTGAGAGCGAAGAAGCTGCCAAAACCCTCTATGATCATACGTTGTCGATGGTTATACACTCCCTTGTGAGTACATCTGCGAATGGATAGGCATTAAACCTGTGCTGTTTTAGATACTTTTAGAAGATAAACGAAAAAGGAGCAGACCCATTGGCGTAATACGCCTAGGGCATGCTCCTTTATTTGGTTGACTCTATCTAGTTCCGTAACGGTTTCAGTCGATTAACGTGCCTCTTCGTTCTCAGCTTCCCAACGTGCAATTTCTTTACGCACGATTGGAGCCACTTCTTTACCAAGTAGCTCGATTGCTCTCATAACCTCGTTGTGCGGCATTGTGCCAAGGGGGGTGTGCAACATGAAGCGTGTAATACCGACTTCTTTGCGCAGGTAAATAATTTTCTGAGCTACCGTCTCCACATCACCCACGTACAAAGCACCCTCTAGGCTACGCGCCGCATCAAATGTTGCACGGCTGTAGTGTCCCCATCCACGTTCACGGCCCAGTATGTTCATGACCGCTTGCGCTGGCGGGAAGAATTTCTCCACGGCTTCGTCTGTTGTATCGGCAATGAAGCCGTGAGAGTGAGAAGCAACGGTCAGCTTGGAAGCATCATGTCCTGCATGTGCAGCTGCTTTCTTGTACAGTTCCACCAGTGGTGCGAATTGCACCGGACGACCACCGATAATGGCAAGCACCAGTGGCAAACCGAGCAGTCCTGCACGAACTACCGATTCCTGATTACCGCCACTGCCAATCCATACCGGAAGTTTTTCCTGTACCGGGCGCGGGTAGATGCCCAGATTGTTAAAGGAAGGGCGGTGTTTGCCTTCCCAGGTTACTTTTTCCGAATCACGCAGTTTGAGCAGCAAATCGAGTTTCTCGTCGAATAACTCATCGTAGTCGTTCAGATCATAGCCGAACAGTGGGAACGATTCGATAAATGATCCACGCCCTGCCATAATCTCTGCACGTCCGTTCGAAATGCCGTCCAGTGTCGCAAAATCTTGATATACCCGTACCGGATCATGCGATGACAGCACGGTTACCGCACTCGTCAAGCGAATATTCTTGGTCTGTGAAGCTGCGGCTGCAAGAATGACAGCTGGTGATGAAGCGGCGTAGTCAGCACGATGATGTTCTCCCACGCCATATACATCCAGACCCACCTGATCTGCCAAAACAATCTCTTCAACAACATCCCGAATACGCTGCGCATGACTGATAAGTTCTCCTGTTTTTACATCCGGATTTGTCTCCACAAATGTACTAATTCCGATTTCCATTGTCTGTTCCTCCCTGGTATGAAGCGATCCGTCGTTCATCTAACCTATTGTAAGTAGGTCACCTTTTGTTATGTATCTTAATATTGAACTATTTTGATGAAAAACACAAGTACCCTCTGTTTCCAGAGGGCACTTTTATGTTTATTTTCTATCGATTATGGCTTACCTATACTTAGTTCCATCAGGTTGGCATTAATTACAACACCGGTCTGTTTCATAAAATTAAATCCCAGAATTCCGTCAATCTCTAAACCATAATCCATATTTCCTATTTCAACTTGAAAATCATTAATCGTTGTTCCATCTGAAATTTTCATCGAGGACCTCTCATGCCAACATATCGTTCTCTTGCCACAACTTCTGGACGTGAAGTGTGAAAAAAGCAGTATTCCCGTCTGGGATCTTCCTGATGCAATTCACCATAACGTTTTAGTGCCTTTGTAGAATCATCAAATGAATCAATCACTGCCATCTCTTCAATGTAACGCTGGCCTTCTCTAGAGTACGCCTTGGTTGCCTCAAAAACGACCCATTCATTAGGGAATCGCTCCTGAACTTCCTTCCATTGCATAGTGACACCTCCAGACCATTAGATAGAAATATTATATCATGTGGAAACAGTATTCCACGGGCTGACATTCTAAAATACATAGATTTTTAGAACATTGCCTGTAAGTCTATTATTTCTTTCTCCCAATGTACAGCAGATGAGACGAGATTCCCAATATGGAAGGGTCTTTGGCGGCTTCAATCATATATTGCATGAGTTCATCGTACTCGCCACGCTCTTTCCAGTATTGCTGCTGCTCGTCCGTAAGCATCGCTCTAAGGCTGGATGAACCAATCAAATCAACGGTTTCAAATCCATGTTGCTCCATGAAGGGTGTAACGTCCTGAATATTAAAATAGTATGCTCCCGTAAATCGTCCTTGATCCTGATGATCGAATATACCCTTTTCCACAAAAGAATGGATTGCTGCCATGTTATCATTCGGTTTCCAGTGCTGCGGAGATTGCAGCGAATTGATACTCATGCGCATTCGGCTTTGCATCGCTACAAACACCACGCCTTCTCGCTTGGTCACACGGTACAACTCCCGTACAGCAGCCATCCGCTCTTCGTCTGTCTGTAGATGATATAACGGCCCCAGCATGAGGGACGCATCGTACGTCTCGTCAGCCATACCGGAGAGCGAAGTGGCATCGAGAACATGGAACCCATCGAATTGCTGTGTCAAACCAAACTCCTGAGCCTTTTGCCTCGCAGTATCCACGGAGGAAGGTGTCAGATCCGATAAAGTGACTTGGTACCCCAGCTTTGCAAGCTCCATGGCATACTTTCCTGGTCCTGCGCCATTATCCAGAATACAACCAGTAGCGGGGAGATGTTCCCTAATGTAATGCATGTTAATGATGAATTCAATTGGTTCCCGCTCCAGTCTGCCCCACTCATCAAACCCGGAATAATATTCAATAATGTGATCTCTCTTCATCGCTCTGACACCTACCTTTTCTTATATGTAGACTACTCATCCATGTTCAAAAAAATTAAATTCCAATCAGTATATATCTACTAAATATTTCCTGTCAAACAAAAAAACGTTCAATTCCCATTGAATGCGGAACGGAACGTTTCTCGATCTTATCTTATATCTTTTTCACAAACTCAGACTTCAACTTCATCGCACCCAAGCTGTCGATCTTGCAATCAATATCATGATCTCCATCAATCAGGCGGATATTCTTCACCTTCGTGCCCTGTTTGACCACGAGTGAGCTACCCTTAACCTTCAGATCTTTAATGACGGTAACGGTATCACCATCACTTAGCACATTTCCGTTGGCATCACGGATTACTTTTGCATCCTCTGCGTTATCATTGTCTGCTTCCAAAGACCATTCATGCGCACACTCCGGGCAAACCAGCAGGTTACCATCCTCATACGTGTACTCTGAATTACATTTGGGGCAGTTAGGCAAATTAGACATATGTATAAACTCTCCATTCTACGATTGGCATTCCCGCAAGTATACGGGATTTCGACGGTATATTCCATACGCTTGGTCACTGCATGGATGGATTTAAACCAAATTTAAGGTTCATGCCTCCCTCACTTTAAGGGTAACTACTTATGATGTAACTAATAGATACGCACTACCATAAATGAATTTTTCTGTTTCTATGAATGTTATTATATTTAATACCAAAGGAGTTCCTACCTCATGTCCTCATATGTTTTCCCTGTGCAAACGGCTTTTTTGATCTTTGTTGTTGCGGCCATGTTCCTGCTGGTGCCGTGGTTGATCTATGGTTATCGTAAAGACGGTTTCTTCAGCTGGTCACGGTTTGGCATCAGCTTTTCGTTTATCTTTTATATTCTGGCCGCCTATTGCCTCGTCATTCTCCCGTTTCCGACTACGCGAGATACCTGTGCACAGCAAGCCGCTGACACGGTCTACTACAATCTGGTTCCATTCACTTTTGTCAAAGACATCATGAAGGAAACACCCATTGTATGGTCTCAGCCTTCCAGCTATCTCAGCATGATTCAGGGCAGAGCCTTCTTACAAGTTCTATTTAACGTCCTGCTTCTCATGCCGCTGGGTGTATATATCCGTTATTTTTTTCAAAAGAGATCCTTCTGGAAGTACGCCCTGCTAGGCGGATTCGGGCTTTCCTTATTCTTCGAGATTACCCAGATCACCGGATTCTACGGGTATTATAATTGTCCTTACCGTCTCTTCGATGTGGATGACCTGTTGTTGAATACTTCGGGAGCGGTCATTGGATTCTTCACAGCGCCCATCCTGCTTGCTTTATTCCCATCACGTGCAAGCATTCAGGCGAAGAGCGAACAGATCGTGGAGCAAAACCGAGTGTATACTATGCCTCAATTGCTCGCGTTAATTATTGATGGAATCATTGTTGTCTTCCTTTCGAATCTGATATCGATCTTCACAGCATCTGATGTGATCAGTGATGCGCTAAGTACATCCATTGCTATGGTCATTGTGCTGTTCTTCATACCTTGGGTGCGAAATGGGGTAACTCCAGGCTCGGCCATCTTGCGATTCCGCTATGTGGATCGTCAGACCGGCACACCCACCAGTGAATCGTTATTCAAAAGATTTGCCGCACTCTATGTTCCATGGCTGCTCGTTACGATCATTCGCCTGGTCAACGATTATGCTTTTTCAGGTCATCAGGATGTGATGCTTCAGCCTTATCAAATGTGGATCTCCTTGGGAACATTCGGCATCTATATGTTAGTCTACGCCGTGCTCTTTGTTCATGTTTTGATCGTACTCTTCTCCCGTGGAAAACGTTCCTTCTACTTCGATGAGGTGTCCCGCACACGTGCCTCTCGTAAATAATGTTTGGAGTATAACAATGCAATGCGTATTGTCACCTTAATTGGTGCTTACGTTCTGCTTACTTCATTAGCAGCCGGATTACAAAAAGAGGACGTTCATTCTGAGAATGAATGTCCTCTTTTGATCGGGCTCAAAGCAGTTATTCAGAGTATCCATTTCAAATAATCGGCCTGGATTATAACCCTAACAGCTCTCGCTTGGCTGCATCCGGATCATGTACGACCTCAATCTTATGGTTGAAGATAAGTGTCGCACGATCCTGCTCATATTCAGGCCAGTTCACACCTGCAACTTCAGGTTGGCCATTCTTGGCAAAGGAAATCCAGGCATCCTGTACCTTGAGGGCAAGTGCCGCAGCAGCTTCATCCGGCTCCGCATTCATGAATTTGAGGACATGCAGTGTATTAAATACAAAGAACATTTCGATACTGTGAATCGCTCTTTTTAACAAGGGATGTTCCGGCATGATCCAATCAAATCGATACATCCACACCGGGGCATACTTCTGCTGTGCAGCAGCATATTGCAGCGCTGACCGCCAGAAGTACATATCCGTCATGACTTGGGCTTGTCCATCTGCCGTTTTTGGATAACTATCCGCGATGGCTACCCGGTTCTCCAGATCTGGCGTCATAAAGTCTACGCCCTGAACCATATCGATCTCTTTTGAATAAGACACATGCGGCTGGATGAACAGTGCACCCTCGTGCAGTGTCGTACCAATCAGCACCGGAATGTCCTGCGCTGAACCTTCGCTCACCGCCTGAAGTGGCACCTGAGGTAGTGTATGCCCGTCCAATACAGGTTGGAACAATAATGCCATACCTGCCCCGCTCTGCTGTTTGACCGTTTCACCGGCTGCAATAATCTGCTCTACAGGAATTGTATTTAACTTCTGCAGGTTGTCCCGATCCACCCCAAGTATCTTTAACATCCCTTCCCGCAACGCTGAAGCTTGCTCTGCCGGCATGAACTGGGATGCACCACTCTCCATAATGGCACGTTGGAACAGTCCTTTGGCCGCTGGCATCGCCATAAGTGCTGCAATACTCATGCTGCCTGCTGATTCGCCGAACACCGTAACTTGATCCGGGTTACCACCAAAAGCAGAGATATTATCCTTCACCCACTGTAATGCCGCAACCTGATCCAACAGACCTGCATTGGATACATATGAATCACCTAATGGAGCCATATGCAGGAAACCTAAAGGTCCTAATCGGTAGTTGATCGTGACAACGATGACGCCCCCCCGAACCGCTAACTGTGTACCATCATACATCGGCTGGCTACCTGAACCTGATACAAAGGAGCCGCCGTGAATCCATACCATGACCGGCAGTGGTGTTGCTCCTTTTTCCTTAGGTGCCCAGATGTTCAGATATAAACTATCTTCTGACTCATTCGGAATTTCTGTCTGGCCTTCTGGTTGATGATTTCGTGGTTGTATATTCTCAGGTCCAAATTGCGTGGCCTGTCTGATTCCATCCCATGACTCGGGCTGTACCGGAGCCTTGAAACGTAGCTCACCTACCGGAGGTTTCGCATAAGGAATGCCTTTCCATACACTTGCATCGTGCAAAAGTTCGCCTTGAACGGTACCATATGTCGTTTGAACCTGAAGTTCTCTCATGCCGCTTCTACTTCCTCTCCGTAAATAGGTTAAATTAACGAGTAAGTGCATATCATGTGTACTTATTTGAGTATAGTTTGTAGTCATACCCATTTACAACTTTACCCAACCCTAGCCTCCCCTGCTACGTTTCACGTGGAACTTTATGGGGTGGAGGTTCTGATACATATCTTTAAGATGGACACCAAAAAGGCCACCCATTGAGCAATATCATCAAGTCTAACTTATCTTAATGACATTGACCCTTAGCATGACCTTTTCCCGTTGACTATCCAAATATCTACCCTTCTACAGGATATCGCACCGTAAACTCAACACCCTTGATCCATTCGCCCGCGACAAAGTTACGTCCCTTCACAACAACTCGACCCTTATAAACCTCCACATGAAGTCCTTCACTGCCCTCCAGATGCTCATCCTGATCTGTCCAGAGATAACCTACAGACGAAGCATTGAACATCGTTGGCATCTTGCCTGCGCCATCGTACATCGTATGCTGTGCCTCCAATTGCCAATGGGTATGGCCAGAGAAGAGAATTGCTTGCGGGTATTTAGCAAGAACCGCTTTGAGTTCAGCATCCTGATTCACACCATACCATCCCTGTTCCTTCAGCGATCCAGCTACCGTATCCATAAGCGGCTGGTGTAAGAACAGGAAGATGGGATGATCTAGTGTTGCACGCTCAGACAATTTGGCATCCAGCCACTCCAATTGTTCAGCCGACATATCACAATCCTTCGGGTGAGGTTGCTCGGTGCCCAGGAAAATATAATGATACCCATCAATCCAATGGTCGTGGTATGCGCCCTTCATGCCTGTTGTCCCTTCAAAATCACTTAATCGACGCTGCCATAACCCTGCGACTGTAATGGGGTCTACTCCTGAAGAGATCGGTCCCCCGTCTTGGCCCTCCTGCTCCGAAGTTACAGCAGACAACGTATAGGTTCCGCCGGATAGTTGCTCAATTAGTGCAGCTGATTCAGCAGCGGTTTGTTTTGTGACCAGTTCCATATCTGCTTCCTGCTCCAACAACTCGGTTACTTCATCTTCTTTCATCTCAAGCAAAACGATCGGCGGATCTTGCCATACCACGGCTCCAATATCATGGTTACCTACCGTGTACCGGATGTCCGGCAAACTCTCCGCATGCTGCTTCCATATCCGCTGCAACTCACGATATTCGCTCGACAGACCCCGATCCGTCACATCGCCCACATGCATAATCCCGCTGCTTCCCTGACTGAATGTAGCTATGTCGGCTAATGCCAACTCCAAATGTCGGTTATGAATGTGGTCTGCCTCGTCCCGTACATGCGTATCTGTAATGACTTGGAAGGTAGCAAGAGGTTGCTCCGGTGTATGTTCATTTTTCATCAAGAATCACTCCATTTCAGTCCAATAATGCCAATCAGAATAAAACCGATCCAGACCATCGACGTGAGCCGCAGACGTTCACCGAAATAATAATGGCCCACAACGCCAATGAGCGTAATGCCCACCCCAGACCAGATCGCATAGGCCACAGCCAGCGGCATATACTTCACTGCAAAATTAAGAAAGGTAAAACTTGCGCCATAACAGACAAACATCAACACCGAAGGCCATAACCGTGAGAACCCATCCGATACTTTTAGCAAAATGGTAGCGCTCAACTCCAGCCCGATGGCCAATGCCAACAGTACCCAGCCCAAGTAGGCGTGACTGTTCGTCATCGATTCAGCCCACCATTCAGCAATTCATGGAAGGATTGAATCGTTCTGTCCGCCAAGCGGATTTTTCCCGGTTCTCCAATGCCAATCCTGTACCCCGCACCAGCGGTTCGTGCCATCTCCATGTCTCCGTCCGTATCTCCAATAACCACAGTATGCTGTACAGATACTCCCAACCGTTCACAGGCAAGCAGTAGCATATCGGGAAAAGGTTTCCCCCGTTCCACCAGATCTGTACCAATCACCACGTCAAAAAAGGAATCCAGTCCCATCCACTGTAAATGTTTAATTGCACTTGGTGTATCATCTGCCGTCACAACACCCATAACCACGCCTTCGCTACGGCACTGTTCAAGGAATCTTTGAACTCCCGGTAACGGACGTGCCGGACGATGCTGTTCCATCTCTTCCTCCGCTCGCGCCAAACACTCCCGAACCATGATCTTGGCTTCCGCCCAGCTGAGACCCGCACGATATCCATGCCACGTCAGCACGGCATACACTTCATCCATAGTTCCCATCGCAAGTGGCCCCCGCACGTCATACCCATTCATTCGGCCTTGGTCATCGTGGAATGTACCCCAGATCTGTGGAAGTTCATCTGTATTGATACGAAGTCCCCTGGTCGCCAACTGGTCTCTGAAATCGTTCAACACACAATCGGTCCAGAACCCCCACATGCCCGTAAAATCAAGTAATGTGCCGTCCTTGTCGAACAAAACGGCTTCAATCGGATTTGGTAATCCGTCTACATACGTTTCATCTTGCATTGGTCAAACTCCTTGTCTGCAATCTTTATGAACGGAAAGGACGGTACAGCATGTACCGCCCTTTCCGCGTGAGTTACTTATAGTGATTAGTGATACGTTATTTTTACAATCTGGTCAGGCTCACGACCGAGTCTCTTGGAAACAGTTCTTGTCGATATCGTTACTTCGTTACCCGATCCAGTTCCTTCTGCGCTTTCTCTTTTGCTTCCTTCAGCGCTTGTTCCGCTGGCATATTATTGATCTGCACCTGATCAGCTGCATCTTTCAATGCATCATTGATCTTGCCACCCGTTGGATCCTGGAATGGAGCCGAGGCGTGAGCTGCTTGTTGCAATGGTACCGTGATCTGTGGATTTTCCTCACTGAACTTCATGAACTCTGGATCTTGTTGAGCCGACTGACGTACTGCAATATATCCGGTGTTCATGGACCATGAAGCTGTGTTCGAAGTTTCAGAGAAATACGTAAGCCATTTGTATGCTGCCTGCTGTTGCTCTGGACTTGCCGCTGACGGAATACCTGCCGATATGGCACTCGCTACCGGTTTTCCTTCACCAATACCTTCCCAGCCTGGTTGTTGCATTGCAGCGACTACGCTAAAGTCCAAGTCACCTTGGTCACCACTAGATCCGGTGTAACCTGCTGCTTTATTTTTCATCACATCATCAATCGTTTTGTACCAGTACTCCCAGCCCTGACCTCCGTAATGAATGCCCATAATCTTGTCTTCGTTAATCCATTTACGGAACAAATCCCATGTCTCGATCCATTCCGGAGAGTCGATCATAACGGTTTTGCCATCGTCGCTAAGAATCTGTCCGCCCTTACCCAGCACGGCATCAATCATATTGTCTCTACCCCACATCGGTTCCCAACCGTAGAAGGTAGTCTTGCCATTCTCTTGTTTGCTCATCTTCGCCGCTGCCTCAGCCAGCTTCTCCCATGTCGTCAGACTGGCTGGGTCGATTCCGTTCTCTTTGAACGTATCCATGCGGTAATACATGATCTGGGTTGTACCGTACATTGGCAAAAAGTATTGCTTTCCATCCACCTGTCCCTGGTTCAGGAATGTCTGAATGAAATCGTCTTTCTTAAAATTCGGATCAGCGGCAATCATCTCATCCATAGGTGCATAATATCCTTTACGTGCCCAGTCTATATTGGAGCTGAGTACAGCGGCTGGAACCTTCTTGGAAGCAATTGCTGCTTGCAGCTTCTGTTCCGTTTCCGTGTAATCTGCTTGTACAATCCCCTTCACAACGACTTCGTTCTGGGAGGCGTTGAACGCGTCAATCGTCTTTTTCATGTTATCGCCCAGATTACCACCCAGACCATACCAGAACTCAATCTCCACCGGATCTTTTGCCTGAACTTCGGTTCCACTGGCAGCAGCTGTCGTGCCTGATTCTGCGGGTGCTTGTGTTCCACAAGCGGTCAATAGAGCAAAGCTGGTCGCGAGTACCAGCGACATGCCACCCTTCCAGTTCAACCTCAATCTCTTCTTCCATGTCATGCTTGTCTGACTCCAATTCATTGTTGTTCCTCCCGTTTTAGGTGAATGGTAGTGCATATCAGTTCTTGTTCACACCAGCCGTGATGTTCACGCTCTGCATGATGGTCTTCTGGGTGAACAGGAAGAGAATAAGTAGTGGTGCGATGGTGAAGGCACTCGCAGCCATAATCTGTGGCCAAGCCAGTCCATATGCCCCGCCTTCTACAAAGAAGCTGCGCAGACCAGCCGATACCAGTTGCAGATCAGGATCTTTGGTGATGAGCATAGGCCAGAAATAGTTGTTGTACTGTTCAATAAACGTAATCAGAACCATCACGGCGAAGCTTGAGCGAACAAGCGGCGTGATAATCGTCCAGAGAATCCGGAAGTGGGATGCACCGTCCAGCTGTCCGGCTTCCACCAATTCATGCGATACCTGCATGAACGCCTGCCGGATCAGGAAGATCGAGAACACGCTGACACAGTTGGATACAATCAAGCCTGTGTAGGAATCTAGCAAATTAAGTTCGCTAAGCACCAGGTAACTAGGCAGATATACGGCTGTACTCGGTATCATATAACCCACCAGAATCAGGGAGGTCAGCACACCTTTGAGACGGAACTTCATATGTGTCAGGGCGTATGCCATCATACTGGAGTTGACGACCTGAAATAAACAGATGGCTAAGGCCACCCCGGTACTGTTCAAGATGTAACGGGCAAATGGTGCCGCATTCCAGGCATCCACATAGTTGCTCCACAGGAACGTCTCCGGCCAGAAGGTCGGCGGGAACTGCCAGATCTCATCATTGGTTTTGAACCCGCTAATGACCATCCAATAGAAGGGAAAGGCTGTACCCAGCGCGATAATGGCTAACAGGAGGTAGCGGATCAATTTACTTATTTTAAAATTCGGTTGTGACACGTTCTGCAACTCCTTGCGCTTCATCCGTTTAGACTTTTTGTTGGGCAATGTCATTGTCATTAGTAGTGCACCAGACGTCTGCCAAGCAGGAAGGATACTCCCGACAGCAACACGCAGATCAGAATAATCACAACGGCGATGGACGAAGCTTCGCCTACGTTAAAGGATTCGAATGCAGACTGGTAATACATGTACAGCAACGTTCTCGTTGATCCCGCCGGTCCACCCTGCGTCATGACATTGATCTGGTCATAGGCTTGCAAGGACTGGATAGTAAGAATAATCGAGAGAAAAAATGTCGTTGGTGAGATCAGCGGCAATGTGATACTTCTGAACTTGTCCCAACCGTTGGCTCCATCGATTGAAGCTGCTTCGAGCAGATCGGAAGGCAGATTTCGTAGCGCAACGAGATAAAATACCATTGCCCACCCAATCGACTTCCAGAGCGTGACGATCAGAACAGCAACCAATGCCCAGTCCGCGTCACGCAACCAGCCGATCGGAGATACGCCTACCCAGCCCAGCATCAGATTAGCGAGTCCCACTTCGGGCTCGAAGATCCAGGACCACGCGATGGACACCGCAACTGTCGGGGTGACCCAAGGTGAGAAGAGTAATGTCCGGAAGATGCCGGATGATTTGATTTTGCTATTCATGAGCATCGCAAGCGCCAATCCGCCCACAATGGTTGGGATTACACTTCCAAGTCCGAATAACAAGGTGACTTTCAGTGATCGATAGAATTCAGAGTTTGTCAGCAGATAACTGTAATTGTCCAACCCAACGAACAACTTGTCCGGGCTCATGAAGTCCCAGTCGGTGAAACTGAGATAAACGATATATCCCAGAGGTCCCAGCCAGAAGATCAGCAATGGGATTAGAGCTGGCAGCGTGAATAGGACCGCCTCAGACTCCCTCCATAGTTTTAAACGCAAATCCCCCACTCCTTACTGTCCAATTTTTCTTTAATTATTGGGAATTTTTGAGTATAATCGACTTTATATTTCTTATGTACAAAATTGATTGTACACTCGTATTGAAAATTCTAATTCCGGCTTATGTTAAAATTGGAGCAAGTCATGTAAAATATGAGGCAGCTAGTGGGAACGCTATCATAAACCAGAGGTGACATTGTGGGAAAAGAAACCGCCGGGAACCCGAATCATTCTTCGTTACCTGATCGGCATATGCTAAGGGAGAGAGTCATTGAGGCCATCGCCAATACGATGGATCTGTATGGGGTGAATCATACATTTGGCAAATTATATGGCATCATGTATTTTGAGGATCGTCCGATGACACTTGAAGAGATGAAAAACTCGATGAATATGAGCAAGAGCAACATGAGCTATGCGGTTCGTTCGCTTACAGAATCACAGATGATCTATAAACTGGAGGAGAAGAAGGACCGCCAGGATCAGTATCTGGCAGAGACCGACTTCTATCGTACATTCCAGAATTTCTTCGGGGCCAAGCTCCAACGGGAAGTAGATGTCATGTTAGAAGGCATTCGTGAGGTCATTCCCGACCTGTCCGCAATGATTCTTTCGGAGCATACCTCTTCTGAAGATCGAGATGATGCACTGCGTGATCTGCACAAACTCCAACACGCAGAGCAATATTACGTCTGGCTCCAAGGATTCGTGGATCAATTGCGAGACGGGAAATTTTACGAGAATGCTGCACACGCACCCAAGAAAGAGTAGTACAACTGCGTAAACAGAATAACTAATAGGTGACCCAGGGGCGCTAACGAACCTAGACGATCTGACGTACCATTGTTGAGTCACACTAAAGCGCAAAAAGGAGCTGTTCCTAGCCAATGTATGGCTTTTTGGAACAGCTCTTTTTTTATTCTATCTATTGTATTGTCATATCCTATCCGTCATTAGGGGTTCTCTTTTCCATATGCTACTGCGTTAATGACCCCTTTTTTTCTTTTATAAATATTACTTTTGCGCTGCAGCTTCGATATCTGCATATGCCCAGTGTGTTGCTGGTACATCACTAAACGTTGGCGTAACTGCAACAGTGAGCGGTGTGCGGTTGAACAATACATTCAACACTTTCACCGCTTCCGCACGCGTCAGCTTACTGTCCGGTTTGAATGTACCATCGTTGTAGCCGACCATCAGGCCGGCAGTTTGCACGTATGCAATGGCATCTGCTGCCCACAGGTCTGCGGATACATCTGTGAAGGAAACCGCTGTACCTGTATTTGTTGCTGTGCTCGCTTGTTGCTGCATCCAGCGATACGCAATGGTGGCCATCTGTGCACGGGTGATCGAACCTTCCGGTGCAAAGTGGGTGTTGCTCATCCCGTTCATGATACCAGCGGATTGCGCTTTTTGAATTTCACTTGTTGCCCAATGTGTTGCAGATACATCCTTGTAGCTCACATTAGTCGTGGAGCCTGCTGCCGCTTCAGTTGGAAGATTGCGAGCCAGCATGGCTGCCATCTGTGCACGTGTTACGAATGCATCTGGACGGAAATCTGCACCAAAACCTTGGATATACGGTTGGTGTGTACCTTGCGAAGCTTTCAGTCCATCCACAACAACGAGGGTGAACGTACTGAATTTGGTTACGGTAAATTCGATGCCTTCGCTGTTATCCGCGAGTTTCACCAATTTGCCTTGAATCAATTCTTTTGTGCCGTCACTGTGTTCGATATAAATTGCCAAGTTGTCCAATGCCTGCTGACGAGCAGCCGGATCGGTTGGCAGACTATCACGCAGTGGCAATGTGAGTGTCACTTCACGGCTCTGCATATTCGTGTCGATCTCTACCGGACGAGCCAATACGCGGACATTCGTATTCGGAGCAACTTGTTGGATCAACTGTTCTTTCTTTGCACGCTCTTCAACTTCTTTGCGCTCCGATTCCTTTTTCAAAGGTACAACGCGGAAGTACAAGTCTTGATCAAATCCGGCGATGGAATTCGTCGGGACGGAAATCACTGCATTTTCAGTGGAAATTTCGAGTTTCAACGAACCATCATTTAATTCTTTTACGGCTGCCTTAGGCAGTTCAATACGTGTCTCGGACACGGAATCTTTGGTGTCTGGAATGACAATGCGTGCGGTGTTCATGTTCAATTGTTTCGCTTTTTCCACCGATTCCTTGGCAATCGCTTCGGTCATCTTCACCAGATCTTTAATCATGCCGCTGGTTTCAGTTGTACGGGTAATCGGTGTTTTGGTCAGGTTGGTGCCGTTTGTTCCATTAACGTCAACCACGATCTGCTCTTGTTTCGTTGTTGGTGCAGGTGTAGAGTTTACTGGTGCAGGTGTAGACGTTACTGGTGTAGTCGTGGACGATCCACCACCTGTGTTTCCACCCGGGTTAGGTGTTGAGCCATTACCGTTATCAGTGTTGCTGTCACCGTTCTGTGTAAAGACAATCTTTACTGCGCGTCCTGGCAGTTCATCACTAATCGCTTTATGACGAACCAGAACTGTTTTATTTCCACTAAAGTCAAGACGCTGAATGAGTGCAACATCTAGCCAGTTCTCTCCACCATTGAAGGAAATCTCCATCGTGGCATCCAAGCCCGTTATTGCGTTGGTAATATCGTTACCCTTCACATTAGGAGCCGTAAAGAATCGGTTGAATACGTATTGAAGTTGATGAACATTCTCGTATTGATCCTCTTCATTAAGCAACCATTCTGCAAGTTCCTTTTTCCCCTCTGAACTAAGCTCTTCTCTTTTGGATAAATCAAGAGCACCTAATAGGTTATACTCATATTGACTCAAGAAATTTTTGCTATTGAATTGATCCAGCATGGTCTCATTAAGCCACTGGTCCATCTGCTCTATCGTTTTAGCATCTTCCAAAGGCTTGAACGGCGTATTTAACAGAGCCAGTACATAATTAGGAGTTGCGATGTTTCCTGCAAACTCACCCGAGCTCTTTCCAGCTGCCAGTAGATGCATATATTTTAGCGCAAATACAGGTTTATTTACTTTACTACGTTCCAAATGTTGTTGACCGATAAAGCGGAGTAGGCCTGTCTCTTGGTCTTCAAAGTAACGTGGTCCATCCACCAGTTTTACGGCGAAAGCGTCCAGCTTAAACTGAAGAAAACTTAAATCCTTCTCTTCCCAGATCGACTGAATCTGTATAGCCAGTTCAATCATATACTGAACTTGTTTCTCATCCTCATAATCCTTCTTAATATTTTTGAACATGAATTCGGCAACATACTCTTTAACCTCAGGGGTCAAAGCTGCATATTCATCCGGCAAATGAATCCCCAAAGCAGGGTTTTCTATCGCCTGACGCATTGCCTCCGCATCTTTGCCCAATCTTGCTGCATTTACCTCAGCAAGCGGCGTAAGAATGTTGGGATTAAAGAAGCGATCGAATGCTTCTTGGATTGCAACAAAACTCGCATATCCCCCATTCGGTCTTTGATCCAACATCCACTGTGCTAATGATTCTTCTTCTGAATCGTTTAACAAATCACTTAATTTTTCCAGTTGAAGGGGGAATTTCTCGACTGCTATTGTTGGTTCACTTGCATTGTATTGCTGCGATTGTTTCTGAACAGAATAAAACATATCAAGGATCTGCTCCATATCATTAGCAGTCTCTGCCTTATTCAGTGAAGGAAACATTGCGGGAACCGTAAGAAGATAACCCACTCCAACTTCATCGCCTGCAAGTGCCGTGCTTAGCTTAGCTGCATAAGCCATCAGATACTGATCCATATCGGAAGCAATCAAGTAACCCTGGGCGGAAAGCTTAAATTTTTCAAAATACTCTTGTGAGAATAGACCATTGCCTTGAACAATTTGGTTATAGAACAATTCCAACTTAGGCATCATGTCCCGTACATCAACTTCTCTATATGCCTCTATTGCCTTAATACTGGCATCCACAATGAATTGAACCTGAACCTCATTGTACTGTTCGGATGGAGGATTCACCTGAATCAATGTAGCAACGACTGTCATTTGGTCGCGACCTGTAAGATCTCTAAACTGCTCCGATCGTGTAAGCAAATCCGTGTCGTTTAATACAGACAATACCCCCTCTGGATTTCTAGTAGAAATGGCCCCATTCAACTGTTCCAGTGGTGTCTGCTCTGTTGTTGAAGTTGATGAGTTATTATTATTTGTATTGCTATTGTTGCTTGAATCATTGGAATTGGATGATGTGTTGCTGGATGAATTCGTATTATTAGGATCTGGTCCAGCACTTACATAACTCGCTACTGCTCCTTGCGTCAACATGAGTGAAACGATTAACAAACTAAATGATTTGCGGATCTTGCCCATTTTTATCCTCCTCAGATGTGTTGAACATGAATAGATTGTGTATATTCATCATTGATAACATAGGCATATTGTAGTACATAACTCTGAACGGATTCTGAACAATGGAGCAAATAAAAGGTATTAGTACCACTTATAGATATAAAATTTGTGGGAAATTTCATTTTTTTCGTCATTATTCAACATTTTATTTTGAGATATACTATTTTAGACCTATAAATGCATAACGCGAGATTCAAACAACATTAGCATATACTTCTCTGAATTTCAGTAGAACAAAAGAAGACCACCTATTTTGTGGTGGCCTTCTTTGTTCTACCTATTAGCTTGCTCGGAACTAAAAACTACGAGCTTTTAGCCTCTTAACCTTGCATAGATATTATTTCTGCGCAGCAGCTTCGATATCTGCATATGCCCAGTGTGTTGCTGGTACATCACTGAACGTTGGCGTAACTTCGCCAGTTAGTGGTGTGCGGTTGAACAGCACGTTCAACACTTTCACCGCTTCAGCACGTGTCAGCTTGCTGTCTGGTTTGAATGCACCATCGTTGTAACCAACCATCAGGCCAGCGGATTGCACGTATGCAATGGCTTCTGCTGCCCATTGGTCTGCGGATACGTCTGTGAAGGAAACTGCTGGACCATTTACGGTTGTTGCACTCGCTTGTTGCTGCATCCAGCGATGAGCAATCGTTGCCATCTGTGCACGGGTAATCGAACCTTCCGGTGCAAATTGAGTGTTGCTCATGCCGTTCATAATGCCAGCGGATTGAGCTTTTTGAATTTCATTTGTTGCCCAATGTGTCGCAGATACATCCTTGTAACTCACGCTATTCGTGGAACCTGCTGCCGCTTCAGTTGGAAGATTGCGAGCCAGCATAGCTGCCATCTGTGCACGTGTTACGAATGCATCTGGACGGAAATCTGCACCAAAACCTTGGATATACGGTTGGTGTGTACCTTGCGAAGCTTTCAGTCCATCCACAACAACGAGGGTGAACGTACTGAATTTGGTTACGGTAAATTCGATGCCTTCGCTGTTATCCGCGAGTTGCACAAGTTTGCCTTGAATTAATTCTTTTGTGCCGTCACTGTGTTCGATGTAGATCGCCAGGTTGTCCAATGCTTGCTGACGAGCAGCGGGATCGGTGGGCAGACTATCACGCAGTGGCAATGTCAACGTCACTTCGCGGCTCTGCATATTTGTCTCGATCTCTACTGGACGAGCCAGTACGCGTACATTCGCATTCGGAGCAATCTGTTGAATCAACTGCTCTTTCTTCGCACGTTCTTCGACTTCCTTACGCTCGGATTCCTTTTTCAAAGGTACAACGCGGAAGTACAAGTCTTGATCGAATCCGGCGATGGAATTCGTCGGAACGGAAATCACTACATTTTCAGTGGAGATTTCAAGTTTCAGCGAACCATCATTCAATTCTTTTACCGCTGCCTTAGGCAGTTCAATACGTGTCTCGGACACGGCATCTTTGGTATCTGGAATAACAATACGTGCGGTGTTCATGTTTAATTGCTTCGCTTTTTCCACCGATTCCTTGGCAATCGCTTGGGTCATTTTCACCAAATCTTTAATCGTGCCGTTGGTTTCGGTTGTACGTGTGATTGGCGTTTTGGTCAAGTTCGTACCGTTTGTTCCATTAACGTCAACCACGATCTGCTCTTGTTTCGTTGTTGGAGCAGGTGTAGAGGTTACTGGTGTAGTTGTGGACGAACCTCCACCTGTGCTACCACCCGGGTTAGGCATTGGAGTATTGCCATTATCTGTGCTGCTATCACCATTCTGTGTAAAGACAAACTTCACGGCGCGGCCTGGCAATTCATCGCTGATTGCTTTGTAACGAACCCATACCGTTTTGTTGCCGCTAAGGTCCATTTTTTGAATGAAGGCAACATCAATCCAGTGCAACTTATTGTCGAAGGAAATCTCCATCGTGTTGTCCAAACCCGTTAGGGTGTTATTGATGTCATTCCCCTTCACATTAGGAGCCGTAAAAAATCGGTTAAATACATATTGTAGATTTTCGACATCTTCGTAGCTGTCTTGTTCAGTGAGCAACCATTCTGCCAATTCCTTTTGGTCTTCAGGACTCAGCTCTGCTCTTTTGGATAAATCAAGAGCACCTGTACGGTCAAATTTGTGTTTATTGAAGAATGCTTCACCCGTAATTTGATCATTCATAGCTGAATCAAGCCATTGATCCATTCGATCAACCTTGGTAGCCTTATCAATAGACAGGTATGGCGCAGTCAAGAGCCCTAGCACAACCATAGGTTCCACGATATGCCCTTGAAAATTCCCTTCTAACCTCTCGAAGGCCACTGAATACAAGTATCTATAAGCAAAAACATTTTTGTCTACTTTGTTGGTACGTTTCAAATACTCTTGACCAATGCTCCGATATTCTTCGCTTTGTTGATCATTAAAGGATGCCGGCAAATTAGCCAACTTCTGCGCAAGTGCATCCAGCTTGTTTTTAAGAGTAACAAGTTCCTTTTGCTCCCAAACCGATTGTGCGAGGACACCCAGTTCAATCATGTATTGAACCTGTTCTTTATTTTTGAACTCTTTACTTACATATTGAATCAGGAATCCTGCAATGAAATTTCTAACCTGCGGGGTTAAAGCACCGTAGCCATCCGGCAGAGTAATACCCAGATCCGGGTTTTCCATCGCGACACGCATAGCATCTCTATCAAAGTTGCTTTTTGCAATATTTAAGGCAGTCAGTGGATCGGTTCCGTTGTCTTCAGGGAAAAATTTATTAAATGCAGTCTGAATTTCTTCAAAACTTGCATATCCACCAAGTGGTCTCTCGCTAAGCATATGGTCTGCCAGTTGTTCTTGCTCTTCAAAATTGAGATTATCCAATTTGCTAACATCCAAAGGGAAACTTCCAAGTGGAGTTTCTGTGTAGACGGAGTTATATTCCTCAACATCTTTCTGAATAGATCGAAGATGCTTCAAAGACACCAACGCTTCTGCTTCCGTTAATGCCTGGTTAAGATAAGGTGTTCTTTCAACAGCAGTGTCCGTGAATTTGATAACTCGGGAGATGGACTCTTTCCCTTTTAGCCTAATTGCATATCGATACTTAGTCATCCATTTGTCCATTTCGGAGGATGTGAGGTAAGTATTAATAAGTCGGTAGTATTCCCCTTCTGGATCGGGCTCTTTGAAATGATTTACTCGCTCTGCTTGCTTGTTATAAAACTCATCAAGTGCAGCTATTGCGTTTGGTCCATCAATTTCGCGTGTGACTTCAAGTGCCTTCAAGGCTACTTGCACCAAAAATTCAACATCTTCTTTTTTCTCATATCCAGCATTTGTTGGTGGATCTATATCCAGTAAGTATATTGCGATTTCCTCCTGATCTTTGACAGAAAGCATCTTGAAATCAGGCTCAGTGATGAATTGTTCATCGCGCAGTAATGCAATCATATCTTGGATAAAATCATTGCTGTTACCCCGATCGGCTTCTTTCTTCAGTTCGTTATATTTGGTAAGCGGTGTATCGCCATTGAAGAAAGCATCAAACGCAGTTTGAACCTGGGATACTGTTTCATAACCGTTTTGCGGCTTATGATCAATCATCCATTGAGCCAGTTCGGATTTTTTGGTTGTATCGTTCTGGATGGTCGACATCTTCTCCATATCAAAAACAAAAGGCTGGATGTTAGGGTTTGGATTAAAAATGACATTCATTTGAATGAAGTCATACATACCATAAAGAATATCCAATGATGCTTCCATGCTGGAAAGGTCAAGTGCTCCATTCAGTTCTTTATATTCGGATTCGGATATCTTAGTAACCATAAATTCCAACTGACTATTAAAATGCGTAGGATCGCTAGAATTCATGAAAATAATATTAAAGAACATAAGATTACTCGTAAACATTGATAAGTCTGCACCCATTAAACTCATATAATCATTGCCAGCTTGTGTCCAATCAGATTTTCCAACATTCGGGAAATAAGTGGACCATTCTGCCAGCAGGCTATAAACCATAGTGATGTTGTACTGCAATACGCTCGACTCAGTCTGCTTAGGAAGTGTGATAAGATGGTAAACCAAATTAAATACGTAATTGGCCTGATTGTTGTTCTCATATGGAAACTCCAGCGGAAGCAACAAGACCATGCCTCTGGCAATTTCATATTTTTGATTATCGTTCAATGCTTCATAATCTTCAGGTAGTGTGATTAAATCTTGTTGTTCAAGTAAATTTTGAACATCGCTCATCGTCGTACCCTCATCCGACTCAACATACATGTCTCTCTCCATATTAAGTTGATCCAACGGAGTAACCGGGTCAGCACTTGCAACCCCACCCACGCTAACCACCTGTAATAACAAAACCGCAATTAAAAGGCAGCTTATCAGCTTTCTGTAATTCATGTACTTGATCCTCCCTGTCTCATGATTTTTTACATATAAATTCAATCCCTCTGATACGTAAGGCCTATTGTATTGCAATGCAATAAACAGAATCTAAACAAAAAGAGTAAGTAAATGTAAAAAGATCCACCCTGTAGTACAAAAACAGGATAGATCTCAACTTTTTTCGTCATATTTCATCATTTTATTTTTAAAAAAGTATTCTTTTGGACCTATATAACTCCAGCTCTTAAATCAAGGTATACCCGCCATCCACATACAATGTGCTGCCGGTCGTAAACGTATTGGTCATCAGATACGTAACGGTATGTGCAATTTCTTCATTGTAGCCAACCCGCTTGAGCAGAGACAGCTTCTCGTAATCTTTAAAATGATCACCACGCGGCGTCCCTTCTTGACCCTCCCGCCAGATGGTTCCAGGGGATACAACATTCACACGAACCGGTGCCAATTCCACTGCAAGTGCCTTACCCAGACTCTCAATTGCGCCGTTACATGCAGCGTAGGAAGCACCCCCATCCAGTGGTCGCTGGCTGAATCCACCAGACATTAACGTGATCGAGCCGGAAGTCGAAAGAGACGGTGCAGCGTATTTAGCCGCAAAGCATTGAGGCCAGAATTTTCCTTTAAAACAACTCTCTGCCGTTTCCCGATCCGAAGTCAGTGGACCTCTAGTGTAGGCTGCTCCTGGCGTGAAGAGATGATCGAACCTGCCGATTCGGGCAAAAAATGCTTCGAGCTGTTGCTCATCCTGATTGTCCAATACATGAACTTCCACCACCGTTTCTCCAGCCACCCCTTTGCCCACAGCCTTCGTAATCTCTTCCTTTGCTTCCTCCAGTCTGGACGCCGATCTTCCCGCAATTATCACATGCGCACCTGCGGCAGCTGCCTGAATTGCCGTAGCCAGTCCGATGCCCGAGCTTCCCCCGATAATAACGACCCGTTTATTCGCCAATGTATACTGATTCATCTATGATCATCCTCTCATCTCCGGTGATGTAAGTGCTTGTGCTCTCACGTTGTGTTCATTATTCATGAAATGAAGGATGTTGAATAGTACGCATTTACATCGTACCTAGTATGAATATTCGTACTATTGGGACGGGATTACGACGGTCCCCCCCTCTTTTCACAGAGTCAATCAAGCAGAGATCGTGAAAATCCGATATGATGGAGATACATATTGTCGTATAAAACGAGGTGATTACTATGGATTTACAAGAACCCAGGTTACAGGGAGTATTAACAACGCTGGACACCATTAATGGGAAGTGGAAACCCCTTATCTTGTTTATTTTATTAAAGGAAGGTACGAAACGATTTGGTGAACTACGACGCATGATTCCTGATGTAGCCCAAGGCACGTTAACGAAACAACTACGCGAGCTGGAGCAGGATCGAATTATTGTGCGTACGCTCTATGGGGATGTTCCACCGAAGGTGGAATACAGTCTGTCCGAACACGGCCAGACGATCGGTACGTTATTGGACGGGATGTGTGGTTGGGGCAAAGCACATCTGAACTACCTCAACAGTACACAAAGCACAACCACGGATACATGAACACCTTCAATTCGAACTGTCGTGCTTGTGTAAGCCTTACCATTCCTCTATAATTTCGTTCAGATGCACAATATGGTATCGGGCGGAATCATCATCAGAGAAGATGCACATTTAGCACGATGAGATGGAAGGGGAGGAGCTTCGTTGTTGCAGCTGTCGGAAAAACAGGCACAGGATATCGTAGATAAAATGATGCAAGACATTCCATACAACATCAACATCATGAATGAGCATGGCATTATTATTGGAAGTGGTCAGAAGGAACGTGTGGGCACAGTTCATCAGGGCGCTGTCCGCGCATTAACAACAGGAAGCATGATCGAGGTTTGGCAGGATGGCATACTTGAGAAGATGGGCACCAACGAACCGATTCTAATCAATCAGCAGCATGTCGGAGTCATTGGCATATCCGGTCATCCGGATGAAGTTCGGCCTTTCTGCAACATCGTGCGTACTACCGTATCTCTCTTAATCGAACAGCGTAATCAAATAGAAAGTATGGCTCATGAAGCTTCACGTAAAAAAGCCTTTATCGAACGACTGCTCAATCAGCCGGGTTCATACTCACAAAAGGTCAAAAAGGAAGCCCTGCAATACCGTATTGATCTGCAATTGCCAACCATTCTTCTATATGTCCGTCTCCCCAAAAACTCCTTGGCCGCTGAGACGGAGGTTAACCGCATATTGCTCCAAGTCCCTTCATTCTCTATTGAAGGTGATGGTGATGATCAGATTATTCTGATCCAGAATGAAGCAGACGTTGATCGGATGATCCAGCGTTTGAGACAGGTCACACCCACAGCATTCATCGCCGTCAGCCAAAAAGAAGCGAATATCGCCACCAGTTACGAACAGGCCCGGTCCGTGATGAACATTATGGTGGCACTTCAGCCGGACTCACCGATCATTCGGTATGAGGATGTGCCCTTTCTGGTACGATTCAGTGCAGCTGATCTAACACCGCATGCCAACATCATCAGCAAACTTGAGGATACAGTTGACCTGCTGGATACACTCCGCAGTTTTATCCAACATAACGGCAGTATGACCACGACAGCAGACCATCTCAATATTCACCGCAATACCCTTCAATATCGGCTCAAACGCATACAGACCCTTACGGGCAAAGATCCCCGTAATTTGCTGGAACTCATTGAACTTACACATGGACTACTCGCGTTCTACCAATAGCGTCAGAACAGCTTCGAGAATAGCAAAAGACGAGACACAGATCACCTGATTTCAGGCATCCGTATCCCGTCTTTTTTACATCGCATTCCAATACGATCACGTAACTCCCCGTACGATCCCGATCGTCACTGATCTAAGATAGTAGACCCAGTTTCAGCACCCTGGCAATATTCTCAGTTGTACGCTCCACATTCTCAGGGCCTTCTTGCAATAACCGCTCCAGATCTGCTGCCCCGGGCACAATACCAAATATGGCATCAATGCCTTCCCCGTACAGGGTGTCGATTCCTTCGCCCACACAACCTGCAATGGCAATTACAGGTTTACCCGCTTCCTTGGCTGCCCGAGCAACGCCATAGGGGGTCTTGCCAAATTTCGTTTGAAAGTCGATACCGCCTTCGCCCGTAAATACGACATCCGCAGCAATTAATTTTTCACGCAACTCAGTGTATTCAATGACAATTTCAATGCCTTTACGCAACACTGCCTGTGTAAAAATCAAGAGTCCCGCACCCAGCCCGCCAGCCGCTCCGGCACCTGGCATATCACGGATGTCTTTGTGCAGCTGCTGCTTTACGACATCTGCATAATGGGACAGGTTCGCATCCAGTTGCTCAACCATCTCTGGGGTAGCCCCTTTTTGTGGCCCAAACACCCTTGATGCGCCATGCTCTCCACAGAGCGGATTGGTCACATCACAGGCGACAATGAACTCCACTTCCTGCAAACGCACATCCAGACCGGATACATCAATCTGAGCCAGTTGATCCAAAGCCCCGCCACCCCGCGCAAGCGGCTGACCCTGTTCATCCAGAAATTTCGCGCCAAGCGCTTCAGCCATGCCGGCACCACCATCGTTAGTTGCACTGCCACCAATTCCGATGATGATTTTGCGTATGCCAAGGTCCAGACACGCTCGAATCAACTCTCCTGTTCCGTAGGTTGTCGTCCGTAGCGGATCTCGAGCTGCCTTGCTTACCAGATGTATGCCACTGGCCGATGCCATCTCGATGGCCGCCGTTGTTCCGTCACCCAGAATGCCATACTGGGCAGTCACTGTCTGACCTAATGGTCCGCTCACCTCTTGCTGGTGAAGGGAACCGCCCGAAGCATCCACAAGGGACTGTACCGTGCCTTCCCCACCATCTGCCATGGGTACATGAATATAGTCTGCCGTCGGGTATACTTTACGCAAACCTTTTTCCATCGCGATACATACTTCTTTCGCTGTCATGCTTTCTTTAAACGAATCCGGTGCCAGAACAAATTTCTTCTCTCCAGTTTCTCTCATCTCTCTCACTCCATCCGTTAGATTAAAGGATAAATCCGTACAGTAACGTCGCTACGATAGCCATCGTGCCGCCCACAATCGCCTCATATGGAATCACGCCCATCCGCTGACGAATCGTCATCTTCATGCTATCAGCCGACACGTGGAAGTAATTGCCCTGTGGCAGGGAATCAATAACAGTCGCACCCGTGTGCACCATAACTGCCGCTGCAAGCGGTGCCGTACCCATGTTCAGGATGGCATCACCGAAGGAGCCCGTTGCTAGAATAACACCTGTTGACGTCGAGGCCGTCGCTGCCGCCATCAAAATACCCGCGATTGGTGCGAGGAAGGTACCGGATATTCCAGAGGCTTCAATCAGACCCACCACCTGACCTGACAGATCTGAAGCAGAGATGAGCCCTGCTATTCCGCCTGCACCTACCAGAATGAGCACAGTTGCGGTCATTTTGTTTAATCCTGCGGTTGTATACTTCACAATATTTCTGCCTTGCCCCATCGCCAGCATACCGATGATGCCTGCAATCGGCAGAATGTACATCGCATCCACTTTAAAAGTAGACAATGCTTCAATGCCCGCAATAGAACCGATGGGATTAATCATCAATAGGATGATCGCAACCAAAGGGGCAACAATGGCTTTGCCAAGTGGTGGATACTTCGATGTATCTACATCGCCCTGTTCGGCTTCCTGATCAGAAACCATAACCCCTTTGTTCTTAAGCATTGAAGCTACAATAACAGTTACAATTAAACCGCAGATGGCTGGAATTACGCCTGCCAGCATAACGTTGCTCAGATCCAGATCGAATCCTCGCGCTGCTGCAATGGTATTGGGATTCGGGGAGATAATGTTCCCCGCTTTGCCTCCACCCGATAAGGCCAGCAGCAATGCCAATTTGGATATACCCATTTTATTACCTACAGACAATGCAATCGGTGCAACGATCAACACGGCTACGGGGATAAATACACCAACTGCGGTAATGATCATCGTAGCCAGCGCCAAGGCGAGAATGGCTTTGCTGCCGCCAAATTTCCGTACAATTGCCTGCGCTATCGTCTCTGCTGCTCCCGATTCCATCATCACACCCGCAAGCACCCCGGCTGCCAGTACACGGAGTACGGTTCCCATGACACTTTGTGTGCCATCTACCAGTATATTTACGGTCTCTTCCAGGTTAGCGCCGCCAATTAAAGCGCCTACAATTGCACCCAGAAATAAAGAATAGACCGGATTCAGCTTCCTCAAAATTAAAATGATGGCAATAGCCAGTCCTGCCAGCGCGCCAATCCAGCTAATTGTTAATGGTTCCATTGTCAATTGCCCCCCATGCACTTGTTGAACACGCTTTCATTATAGTTGCTGGAGGCGAGAATAAATATTGATGAAAGGACGAAATTCATTGTGCATTTGCACAACACGAAGGACAGACTATCCTCATCATCACCCTAGAGTACGTTTTCAAAGCTGAAACCCAAGCGAACGGGATTCAAATCCTTCCTCTCACTCACTATTGGAGCAAAGGGTGAAACCGAGCGCTAAAGAATCTGAGACGTCTTATTGAGCGGTTAGAAGCGTCCTCAGAAATGTAAGGAACCTGAGACACGTTATATCTGAATAAATAGCCGTTTGCAGCGTTTTTATCAAGGGATTGCGGGAAATAACGTGTCTAATGTTCCTTACATTTTCAAAAGAGGGCCAAGAGGCCAAATAAGACGTCCTGTGTTCCTTAGAAAATCGTTCACTCATTCGCGGGATCAGCTCGGCTTGGGTTCGAGACTTTTGGGGCACTAACATCCACACTTGTATAGCTTGCCTGACCTTGAAGATACAACCTAGAGGAGAACACGGTTTTCCATAATATTTTTCATGCTGATATGGGATTTAGATGGTCCCAGCTTCACCAGTGAATCCTGAAATTCGGCAAGTTCTTCAATGGACGCCGTCTGTACCTTGATCAGATAGTTATACTCGCCGCTAATCCGATAAACGTCCGTGACTTCGATGGCCTGTTCACAGAACTGGACCAACTCGTCGCAATGCTCTGTTTTGAGCAAAATAAACGTTGTGGTTCCACGGTTTAACCGGGCCAGATTATAGATGGTTGAATATCCCGTTATCACACCTCTTTCCTCCAGTTTCAGGATTCTTTCCTTAACCGAAGGTTGGGACATGTTAATTTCTTTGCTTATCTGTGCAACGGGGATACGTGCATGATGTTGCAGCAAACGCATAATCTGCTGATCGATCTCATCTATTATATGTTCCATTTGTAAGACCTCCGAGTCGTCGCCTAATTTAATAAGGTTTTTCTAATAAATTAGCTAAAAATAGTTAGATTTTATCTCATTATATCCTTTGATATTGCATGGTTCCAATGTGATATCAACCCTATAATTTAGAATACAATCTGAAAAAGGAGCGATGAACTGTGAGTGTTATTGGACTTGCACATGTAGCCATTCAGGCTCGTAATTACGAAGATACTCTGGCGTTTTATACAAAAGCATTGGGATTCAAGGTTGGTCACTCCTGGAGTTTGCCTTCCTTCCACATTACCGAGGCATGTATGCTGATCTCTCCGGATCAGCGCACCTGCATTGAGGTATTTGACCCAAAAGCCGTCATTCCCGCCGAGGGTGAACCTGCCACCTCGCCTGAAGCGGTCCGGCACGGCGCACTATTACATTTCGCCTTTTACGTGCGTGATGTAGAAGACATCTATCAGCAAGCGCTCGCCCACGGAGCCAAAGACTATGTTGAACCGGATTGGATATCGCTTGGCGAACCTGCACTTCGGGTTAGAAATGCGCTCGTCCACAGTCCGAATGGTGAAGTGATCGAATTCCTCGAAGAGGTTAATTTCGACCGATCCTTACCATCATCCATATGAAGTACACAAACAGCCTGTTGCCTCGTCATTCGTGGCAGCAGGCTATTTCATGGTTCGATTCCTTGGCAAGCATCAGCACACGCACCTACCCTACTCTTGCTCTGCATTCCCCAGCGTATACTCGCTTAGCTTCCCTTCATAGACCAATTGCAATCGTTCACTCTGGCGAAAATCATCCGGTGTCACCAGCGCAGGCAGCTTGTTCCACAACTTGATGCCTGAACGCTGCAGAATCTCGGCTACAAATTGGGAGCAGAAGTAGGAGTTGCTGAACTCCACCGGTTCCTTGAGCGTAATGCCAAGCACGCCGAGCAGATTGTACATATATTTCTGACGGCTGCGGATGAAGATGTGCAGCACACGTTTCATCTTTTCCACTTCACGATCCGTCACCTGAAGCTCGTATATGACACATGTCGTATTAGGATACTTGCTGTATGTACCTGTCTGAATATCTTCCTTCACAAACCCGCCATTCAGTGGATTGCTCGGATGCTTGCGGCCGAAGCTGTACAGCTCGGTTAACTCCCGGTCAAATGAGATCGATGCGTGATTATATGGCGCTCGGGTATAGCTCTGAATAACCTTGGTAAACAACGTTCCTGTATTCGTAAGCAAGATATAGATGGAGCGTTCATCTGTCATAGCAAAATTTCCCCTTATCAAGTTGGCACTATTCCTTCATAATAACATAGGTACCCTATAATGGAATCTTACTTTGAATAAGCAGGTGATCGGTACGTGAGCAGTTCACTCTTTACACTAACGTTAATCTTCACAGCTTTACTTGTGATACATATCGTGTACAAAATTATTGCAAAGCTTCAGCCAAGCAAAGACTATTCAGGCATCGGCCAAAAAATCAAAACCTGGTGGGGTATGTTTGTGATCTTCTGCCTCGCCACCCTTTTTAACCCCATCGTGTCCCTCATCTCCCTTATGGTGCTTGCATTCTTCTCACTCAAAGAATACTTCTCCATGATTCGCAGTACACGCAAAGCCGACCGCAGGCTGTTCCTATGGGCGTATCTGGCGATTCCGGTTCAGTTCTACTGGATCTACATTGGATGGTATGGCATGTTTATCGTGTTTATTCCACTATATGTGTTCCTGGTGCTTCCCTTGCCTCGCCTGATTAACAAAGGTACGGTCGGGTTCCTGCGCAGTGTCAGCTCTACACAATGGGGACTGATGCTGATGGTCTTTGGGCTGAGCCACCTGGCCTATTTCCCGTTCGCCACACCGGAGTATGGGTCCAAGCTCGTGTTGTTCCTGGTCGTGTTAACACAACTGAACGATGTGGTGCATTATCTGGTCTCTCTCTATCTGGGCAAACGAAAAGTGGTGCCTACCGCCAATCCATTTGTCACCTGGGAAGGGTTTGCGTGTGCGTTTATTGTAACGACAGCTACGTCTTATTTCATCCATCCCTACCTGACGCCATTTGATTGGAAATTCTCGCTGTTCATCGGGGTGTTGATCAGTTTGGCCGGATTCTTCGGCAGTCTGACGGTGTCTGTACTGAAGCGCGATCTGTTAATTGGAGATGACAACAAGTTCGATTCACTCAAAAAAAGCTACCTGAGCCGGGTCGACAGCCTGACCTATACCTCGCCGGTTATGTTCCACGTAGTCCGCTATTTCTTTGACTTTATGTAGCAACTATATAAATTGAACTAAACAGTAATTTTTACACTTGCCACTCCGATGACAGAACAACCTTCAGATCGCTGTTATCCCCCGATTTTTTAATTAATTTTATAAAGGTGAAAATCAGGGTATAAAGGCGAAGTTTATGCTTCCGAAGCAGCTTTCCTTTAGAAAGCTTTTAGCTCCGCTTCTTCTGGTTATTTCTGTCCTCTACGTTCTCGTGTAAATCTTCAGTTCAATCTATATAGATGTAGCAACAGATAGATCGGCGAGCTTGTAATTATGTATGTCAAAAAAAGCAGCCCCAGTGGCTGCTTTTTCTGTTCAACAGACTCCTGACGGAGCCTTCATGATATGCCTGCTACTTCAACGTAATTTCTTTCTCGGACATGATTTCGTTCCCCTCATCATTGGTGAAGACAAATGTCGCTTTGCCCCGCTCGCCCTTCATCTCATCCGAATAGATAAAGCCTGAGAACTGTCCATTGCCGCTAAAGTAAAAGCCATCTTCTCCATTTCCACCATGTTCAATGGCTTCCTGTAGCGAATTCACAATCGTCACCGTGTTAGACGTCCATCGCATCTCCGTTAGTGTATACCCCTTCGGAACCTGTTTAATTCCAAAATCAAAGCTGTTACCCTCGCTCGGTTTCTCCGACTGGTCAATGACGATATCAATCTGCTCAGACGGTTCAGTGGATTCCGATTGAGCCGTAGGCTTGCCCTCATCACCACTGGCACTGCCTTTGTCATTGTTATTCTTCGCATCCGCATTCGGAACAGAGTTTTCTCCAGCTTCCTCTACGGGTTGCTTCGATTGCGGATAGGCGTGCTCCTGAACCGATTCATTATTATTCTTGGCGCCACAGGCACTAACTAATAGCGAAATACAGAGCACAGACATGCAAAGTGCAGATTTCTTTATATTTATTTTCATCATCTAATTCTCCCTTCATCCATTTACAGCACATATATCTATATAAGTTGAACTAATCATTTACACGATAACGGAGAGGACAGAAAAAACCTGAAAAAGCGAAGCGTTCGCTAAAAGCTTTCTGAAAGAAAGCTGCATCGGAAGCATACGCTATCCCCGGATTTTCCCTTTAAGAAAAGGGAATCAAAAAATCTGGGGATAACAGCGATTGGAAGGTTATTCTGTCATCGTAGTGTCAGTGTAAATATTCTTTAGTTCAACTTATATAGCACACCACTTATTAATCACTACACCATATCGTCCCACATGAAGCTCCATTATATGTAAATGATTAATAAATTCAGTATGTAACTGCACCTCGATGAATAAAAAAAGAACTCTGTTCATGACGTCATGCACCGTTTATTTTATCGATCAAACCCAGGCAAGACCAACACTTGTCCAATCTGAATGGCGTTATGCTCGATTTTGTTCACTTTCTTGATTGCTTCTACATACACACGAGTGTCCATCTGCTGAGGTTTATGTGCCAATGAAATGCCCCACAGTGTATCTCCCTGAGATACAACGATCTGGTCCCCCGACAACAATTGCTCATTCCCGGCAAATGCAGTGAATACAGCACTACACCCTATGATTATAATTAGAGTTATGGTGACGATCTTCACTAGCCAGGTTGGCGTCTTCACACGCTGCATGAATTGATCTTTAACATTCATGGTGCGGGACTCGGACGTTTTGGTATAAGCGGATTCATAAATACTTTTGTACGTGGAATATTTCATTCTAGTCGACCTCCAAACTTTCGTTCCGCTAATCTTTAATTTCATGTTTACCTATGTATTTTTCCTATAACAATGAATGATCAATAATTACTTTTTTTCACTATATAGGTATCTTTGCCTAAGTCACCCTACGCTGATAGGTCTATACTACCAGTTCACTCTAAACAAATTCTGAACAACCGAATTTCAATGTGATATCCAATTTAATCTATCCAATATTCATGCCTGATTTTCGGCGATGCTTGCTGCAACGTTTTTCTATAATAGGTTATAGATAAAGATTCTAATGAGTAAGGACGTGCCCCCATGATTTCTGCTGATCTGAAGGAACAATATTACGAGGCGCTTGTGGCCAAAGATTCGGAATACGAGGGTTTATTCTATGTTGGAGTCCGAACCACAGGTGTGTTCTGTCGTCCCACATGCCCTGCGCGAAAGCCAAAATTCGAAAACTGTGAATTCTATGAGACGGCTCAGCAGGCACTTCTGGCCTCTTATCGCCCTTGCCAGCGCTGTCGCCCGCTTTCTCACCCCAACCAAGTATCCGATGTCGTTCGCATATTAGTGGAAGCTGTGGAGAACAATCCGGAGAAACGCTGGAAAGGACAGGATTTCAAGGAACTCTCCATCGATGAATCCACGGCGCGCCGACAGTTCAAGAAGCGGTTCGGCATGACCTTTGTCGAATATGCTCGCGCTCGCCGCATGGGACTTGCCCTGAAAAATATTCGCTCCGGCCGCACCGTGATTGATAGCCAATTATCTACCGGATATGAATCAAGCAGCGGCTTCCGCGATGCCTTTTCACGGATCATGGGTGCTGCCCCTACACAAGTCGATGAAGGACATATCCTAAAAGCGTCCTGGATTGACACCCGCCTCGGCCCGATGATGGCCATTGCAGATGAAGAGGCGCTATATTTACTGGAATTTGTGGACCGCAGAGGTCTGGAACGCGAAGTTGAGCGTCTGCGCAAACGAACCAAATCAGCGATTGTGCCCGGCACTACAGCTCCCATCCAATCCATTGAGCGTGAACTAAACGAGTACTTTCAAGGTATTCGGACAGCATTCGACACACCGTTGTTCTGTTTAGGAACACCATTTCAAAAGCAGGTATGGGATGAGCTCATAGCCATTCCGGCTGGTGAAACGAGGTCATATCAGGAGATTGCAAATGCACTGGGAAAACCGACTGCTTGCCGAGCTGTGGCACAGGCGAATGGGGCCAATCAGCTTGCGATTGTGATTCCATGTCACCGTGTAATTAATGCCAGTGGGGAACTGGGTGGATACGGAGGGGGATTAACTCGCAAAAACTGGCTTTTGACTCACGAGAAACAAAAAAACGGTAGCTGAAAAACAGAATGAAGTAATGAAGTACGCATCAAATGTCCAAAGGAATGCATGATATAACAAAGGAGAGTCAACATAATATGAGTACCTTAGAAGAAAAAGCAACGTTGTTCCAACAATACCATGTGAAAGGAAAACCACTTGTTCTGGTCAATGTGTGGGATGCCGGAAGTGCGCAAGCCATTCAATCCGCTGGAGCAACGGCCATCGCAACCGGAAGCTGGTCCGTTGCTGCGGCCCATGGTGAGCAAGATGGGGAAGCCATGCCATTCCATTTGGTGCTTGCCAATCTCGCACGGATTACAGCGAGCGTGGATCTGCCTGTAACGATCGATATAGAGGGAGGGTATGGGAGGTTGGTGTCAGAAGTGAAGCAAAATATCCTGCAAGTCATCGATCATGGTGCTGTAGGAATCAACATGGAAGATCAACTTCCCACTGGCTTGGGATTGTACTCTGTGGAGGAGCAATGCCCGAGACTGTCCGCCGCCCGGGAAGCTGCGGAGCAGGCAGGCATACCGTTGTTCATTAACGCCCGCACAGATATTTTTCTGCAACATGCACCTGAACACCATAACCACTCCCTCCTGGAGGAAGTACTTATACGTGCGAGCCATTATGCAGATGCAGGAGCCAGTGGTCTGTTTGTACCCGGTTTGCAGGATCACCAACTGATTCAGGAATTGTGTGAGCGTTCACCGCTGCCAATTAACGTCATGGTTACGTCTCCTGAACCTTCCCCAAAACAACTTGCTGCACTCGGTGTAGCTCGCGTAAGCTATGGACCATATCCTTATCTGCAAGCTATGGAACATCTGAAAGAACTGGGGAGAAGTATTTTATCGGGAAATTAACTGGAGGGCATGTTATAATCACCTCTATTGAACATTTACAGGAGGCAATTATGCTTAACGTGGAACAAAAGCTTGAAGTGCTACAATCGTATCCCCAACTGCAACGCAAAGATGTTTCTCTCGGTCGTGTTAATTTCCACTACGAGGATAGTGCGTATGATAAAAAAATTGTTGCTCTCCATATTCACCCTAACGGTAACGGTTATATCTATGCAGGGTTACTGCCCAACTATGAGACCGATGCTAAAGGATTCGTCAATATTCGTGATTACTCCGAAGCAGATCTGCGCACCTTGTTAGATGAAACGATCCAAGCGATGTCTCACAATCCCAACGCAGTTGAATTCGAAGAGCCAGAACAAGTAAAAGCTGTTGCTCCTGCCTTGTCTACAACCTCTACGGGTGGCGGAACATGGGTCGATGAAGATGGACATACGCTGACTTTAAAATACGAAGATGACATGTGGTATGTGTATTCCGGTGTTAATCTGGATATGGCTTTTGAAACGCGTAGCGAAGCCGGCGAGTACCTCAAAGACGAAGGATTCAAACCGCAGGCTCAGGCTTAAGGGATACACCTTCATTTTGAATTGCGCACAAAGATTGCCGAATAGGTATATTCAGAGATTTAGGATGATACAAAAAACACGAGGCGTGTTCGCACTCGTGTTTTTCTGGTTACAGGAAGTTTCCCTTAGATTCCTTGCCCAGTTCCTTTATAACTGTTTCCTGTCAGTCTTTTTTGGATTTCATGGTAAGCGGCGCATTCTTCATCATCGGGTACGTAGACAGAAGTAGCGCACCACCAATACATCCCAGAACGGTGAACAACGTCATGCGATTGATCCTAGCAATCCACAACGTAAACTCACCAAGATCGCCCAATGTAATGATCAGCGTAATGACCAAGCCTACCCCAAAGAACATAATGAAGAAGTTACGCAACCCCAATCGCATCCAACAAACCGTTGGGAATACAGATATTCCCAGTACGAGAAAGCCACACATCAGATCGATCCAAAGGTAAGATAAGAAATGATATTTGCTCGAATACAACATGCCCGGTTGATAAAGGGTTACGTCAACAATTCCTTTTTCCTGAAGCAGGTGTATGAGGAAGTACGCCACATGCAGAATGATCATGGTGCCCGCAACCATCCATACCGAATTCATATAGAAGGATTTCATGAATTGAATTCGTGTACTGCCCATTCCAATCGCAACCGGAAACAGTGTAATAATTCCCCCGATTGCAAACGTACATATCCCTCCGTACATGGGACCAAACAGTTGCGTAGCATACGAGACATCAAATATGAAGCCAATGGCCAAATATACAACGGCGAGCATTAGAGCGATGGATGAAAATATGCCCAGATACAAACGCATATCATCGCGAATCAGTCGGTTCGTACCTTTTACTGCGTTCATGGTTTAACCCCCTCTTGATTACGGGTCCTGTTAACCAAATAATCTTGTAATGTCGCTTTCTCAATGGAAAGACCCTGCGAATGAGCGATATCCTTCCACATTTTCGAGTAGGGCTCATCAATCATCACTTTTACAGTCGATCCCATCTGGGAAGACTCTATAACTTTAACACCTGCTGTAACTCGGTTGATATCGTCAATTCCCCCTGTTAGAAGAACTCCTTTTTCGCGTATCTCTTCCATTGGTTGATTTAACAAAACCTCTCCGGCTTGCAAAACGATAAGGGACTCACATAAGGGCTGAATCTCCTCAATATGGTGGCTGGATATCAGAATCAGACGCGGGTTATCTTCATAACTTTCCAGTAACGCATTGTAGAAGAATTTACGCTTCTCAGCATCGAGCCCATTGGTGGGTTCATCCAGAATGGTTATCTTTGCATTACTGGCAAGACCCAATATAATCTGGGTGGCAGTCTTCATGCCTTTCGAAAATTTAATGATCTTCTTCTTCTCCGGTAGTTCGAACACATTGATTAAACGTTCTGCCAAATCCTGATTCCAATGCGGATGAAAATATTGCCCCATTTGAACCATGTCACTAACCGTCCAGTTTTTCCCCAGGGGATGATTCTCCTGGATGTAGCACAGATGCTCTTGGGCAGTCAGATTATTATAGGGGTCTTGACCCATGATCTGAACGGTTCCACTGTCGGGGCGGTTATGACCTGCCAGTAAACTCATCATGGTTGTTTTACCCGCTCCATTTCTTCCCCAGATTGCACTAATGATTGGCTCACTCTCATGTAGCGTAACCTGATTCAGAACGGGCGTCTTCTGATAGCTATAGTTGACCTGCTCCATATGAATCATAACTCACTCTCCTTATCCTTCTTGCCGCGAATCAGATCAATGATCATGTCCTCATTCATGTGAATCCGTCTGGCTTCTTCAAGTAAAGGCTTGATGTATTCTTCATAAAAATCTTGCTTCCGTTCAACGAGCAATGCTTCTCTTGCTCCCTTTGCAACAAACATTCCAACACCTCGCTGTTTGTATATAATCCCCTTGTCCACGAGTTCCTGCAGTCCTTTGCGGGCTGTAGCCGGATTGATATTGTAGAAGCGTGACAGTTCATTGGTTGAGGGAACCTGTTCTTCCACCTTCAATCTGCCCTCCACAATATCGTCCATAATCATTGTGGCAATCTGATGAAAAATAGGCTGAGATTCATCCAAAGTCGATTTCATGTGCTTCCAACTTTCATACGTATTCATTAGTCAGTTAGTCGGTTAGTTACTCATGTAACTAACTATAGTATACAAAAACGCAAATGTAAATAGGCGAACTTAATTCATTGCCTTCCCTACCTTGGCTCTGTTGTATTGATTAATAAGCCCGTCCAGGACTACGGATTGCTGGATCACTTCCGGATGAAGCAGACTGCCGTATTCCATATGCATGCGATATAACAACTGTCTGGCATCTTCGATCCGTGATATCAAATCCAGGCGATCCATAGTATCCCTCCTTTTTGTCATATTTTAGTGTATTATGCCAATCATAAGCGCATGTGAGATACGACATACTTATTCTTCCACTTTGATACACAAAAAAAGAACGCTCCTGAAATGAATTCAGAAGCGTCCATTGGTTCAGGCTTATGTCCCTAAACCGTGATCATTTGTTCGGTAAATTGAAGGGTCTGGATTCTCCACAGTCGGGACAGGTCCAGTAACAGGAGCTACAATGCTCACCACTATACTACATGTAACTATCAGCAAAGCCAGCTTTCTCTTCATTGAGTTTCTGCACCTCACCAATCAAGATTTTGTACTGCTGTATAGCTGTGTCAGACGCATATTCCCTGTATTGCTCAAACAGTCCGACACCTCTAAGCATACCTCGTCCATCGCTAATTTCAATAGAAAATCTCAAGCTATTCAGTACAAAATCTAATCCCTCCGCAAACCTGTCTTTTTTAAGACAATACGTGCCTAATCCAGCTAAAAGACGAACGTAGCGATCATCGGTTACCTGCTTGCTTACTTTCCCAATCCGATTTCTTTGTTCATGATAAGTGAAGTATGGCTCATATTGATTGAGTACATGATCTATGTTCATATCATAACGGTTAGCAGCCGTTACAATATCACAAAGTGCTGGAAATATCTCATTTTCCTTCGTTGAGATATACGCGAGGTAGTCAGGTAATACTTCAAACTGCCCAGCCATTAATTGATATATATAACGATTACCCTCAGCCCATTCCTGAAACTGATGAATAACCACTTTTTCTTCAGGTTCAGGCTCTTTCACCCAACTGTAATCGGAGTATAATGCAACATACTTCAATGCCATTTCATAGTTGTTCAAGTGGAAGTGGGCACTTCCGCAGGCTAAATACGCATACATAATATAAAAAACGATAGGTCGTTTGGTCTCTTCTTGTTTCCTTCGGCCATTCATCTCATAATGGATGGCTGCTTTCACCTTCAGCTTTTCAGATAGTTCCTGAACTTTGCTCCATCTGTGAAGTGATGCAAATGCATTAATTAGTTCGTTAAGCGCATCCAATTGATAGCGCTCATCCAGCCGATCCACATAATATTCGAACCGAGATGCAATAATCAGATTCCGGTGCTGATCATTAGTCAGTCCCAACCGGAACAGTCGATACTGACAGAGTGCAAGCCGCTCGGAATGTTGCATTTTCTCGCTTTCAGCGATATTTTCATATAGAAGAATGGCTGGTTTGAATTTACCCGCTTGGAAGAATTCTTCAGCCACATCAAATAACAAAGGAATATAGGATAGATTATCCATCATCAGACGAATAACCTCTTCAATACAGTCCAACTTGTCCAACTCGGCACAGCGATGAAGGAAGGGTCCCAGTCTTCGCCAGTCCGGGGTCGCGTGTACAAAACACTCATCTATGTATAACTCATAGAAGTAACCTTCTTCAAGTTTCATGGCGGAAGTAATGCGATCCAACTGCTGCATGGCAATAGGTCGATTTTTATTCAAAATATTGCTGAGCGTACCCGAATTAATCCCTGACGTTTCCGAAAAATGACTAATGGACATCTGTTCACGCTTCAGATAACTTTCCAAGTGATCGCGTATCGTGGTTGTCGACTCCAAACGAACACCACCCTCCAAAATAAAAAACATAAACAGGATTATCGGTATGCAAAAGTAATTATATGTAATTAGAAAGTATCGGTCAATATAATAATTTCAACTAATTTGTATTAAAACCATTTTAATCCTTTTATAAAACAGACAATCCTATCCTTATTTTATATCGGAAACGTGCCTGACATCAAACCTCAAAATAGACAAAAAACACGAGCCATCTACGGGCTCGTGTTCTCAACTGACTCAGCAGTCATCATGCTCACTATAACTTGAATTTAAGGCAGTATATTGCCTGCCGCACGGTAAATTTCATACCACTCTGGACGTGTGAGATGAACATCTCCTGCTTTTACACAGTCTTGCAGACGTTCAATATTCATCGTGCCTGTCACAGGTTGCATCTGCGCAGGGTGACGAAGCAACCATGCGATTGCAATCGTTGTATTGCTCACGTCATACTTCGCAGCAATCTCGTCAATCTTTGCATTCAATTCCGGGAACTTGTCGCTACCCAAGAATACACCTTCGAAGAATCCGTACTGGAACGGGGACCACGGCTGAATGGTGATATCATGAAGACGACAGTAATCAAGAATGCTACCGTCACGGTTAACCGCGGCATCGTTCTCCATGTTCACGTTGATGCCACTGTCAATCATCGTCGTATTGGTAATACTCATCTGCAACTGGTTGGCTACCAGTGGCTGTTTCACGTATTTTTTCAACAATTCGATCTGGTTCGGATTCTGGTTGGATACCCCGAAGTGACGCACTTTACCTTCGCGCTCCAGTTGATCAAAGGCTTCAGCCACTTCCTCCGGCTCAACCAAAGCATCTGGACGGTGCAGCAACAGAACGTCAAGATATTCCGTTTTCAGACGTTGCAGGATGCCATCGACTGAATTCAGGATGTGCTCTTTGGAGAAATCAAACATGCCTTTGCGAATCCCGCATTTGGATTGAAGAATCATATTTTCACGAACTTGGGGATTCATCTGTACCGCTTCGGCGAAGATCTCCTCACATGTTCCTGTACCATAAATGTCGGCATGGTCAAAGAAATTTGCCCCAACCTCCATTGCAGAACGAACAAAATGTTCGGCTTCCTTACCGTCTAGTGAATTAATCCGCATGCAGCCCACAGCCACTACAGGTACTTCTAGTGCACTGCTGCCCAATTTAATGGTTCTCAAGATGTTTTCCCTCCATATTCGAATATTATCGTGTATCTTACCTTTGATTGTGACATATATCTGCAATCGGTTTCAATAGATTTATCCTATATTCATATGGAGAAATGATAGGTTCTTCATTCCAGCCTATAGATCCCAAAGAATAAGTTATACTTCTTCCGGTATGATAACCTCAATATGCCTTGGCAGGACAGTGAGGTGAATCGGCAGGGCAGGACCTTCTTCCCCATCTACATTGGTGCGAATGGCTTCTTCTGAGCGAACATGAACTTCTTTGGCTGTAAAATAGTCCACATCCTTATGGTCCTTCAGATTGCCAAAAAACAGGGAAGTACCTAGTGTGAGGCTGTTGAACACACTGATGTTACGAACAACAAAACAATGTATCAGACCATCATCCACCTCAGCATCCGGGGACAACTTCTGGAATCCTCCAACCGAATTGGTCAGCGCCGCCAGAAAAAGGGGAGATTCTCCTTCCCAGATCTGTCCGTCATATTCGATGGTTAGATGATTGGCTGGTGTATTCACCAGGTCTTTCAAGCCTTCTTTGAGATATGCGAATGATCCCAACTTCGACTTCTCTTCCGAGGATACGGAGAACAGAGCTTCTGCCAAAGAACCTGCAGCCACAACGTTGGCAAACAGGCGATCATTGATTTTCCCCAGATCCACGATATGGGTCTGATTCGAACGTAACTGCCTAATGGCCTCCTCCGGGTCAAGCGAGATATTCAGCGCACGCGCAAAATCATTCACCGTACCTAGCGGTACCACGCCCAGTCGGGGACGATGATCCTGATCCATCATGCCGTTAATCGTCTCATGTAGTGTACCGTCGCCCCCGATGGAGATGACCAGATCACAGCCGTCTTTGCAGGCGCTCAGACAGTAGTTGGTGGCATCACCTTCCCCGGCCGTCTCATTAACAACTACCTCGTACTGCTGTGACTCCAGAATTTCTCTGACTTGGGACACATACTGCTCGGCCTCTTCCTTACCTGACGATGGATTACTAATGATCATGGCTTGGCGCATACTCACATCTTCCCCTCCAAAATGGCATCTTTACTTCATCTTTACCCGTTTCAAGGGTGGGTTGAATAGGGTCTGCGGGAGATGTTCTATTTTTTTTGATAAACATGTCTCTGAAGAGTGCAGAGCAGGGTTTGTTTCATATAGAATAGAAGTAGAGAATTACCCATTACCAAATTTCTTGTTCCTTTTCCCTGTTGACGGGTTAATAACTATAGATATGCTTTGAGCCGAACCTGCATATGTTAAAATGTTCCATTTACACTGAACACTCCGTGTGCAGAACAACCTTCCGGTCGCTGTTATCGTGTAACTACTATACTTATCTAATTCAATCTGTTCGGATGATTTTATAATTCTAAAAATCGGAGGGAATGCATGCAATGAGAAGAATGACGCTACTATTTCTAGTATTCATCCTGAGTCTCGGGGCATCGGGGCAAGCCATGGCTTACACGACTTCAGACTTGGGCGAGGGAATCATTGAAGATCCCCTACTTGAGGACGGACTGAAGCTAATCCTGAACAAACCTCTGGATGTTCCACTGACTTCATCTGATCTGAAGCAGCTTGAGGTGGTGGATCTGAGCAATGCAGGTATTCAAAGCCTGTCCGGTCTGGAATATGCAACCAACCTGACTCACCTCCGATTATATGGGAATGAGATTGAGGATCTCACACCGCTGGAGCACCTAACCCAGCTTCGCGAGATCGATGTTCGCAACAATTACATTACATCCATAGACGCACTTGCTGAATTGAAAGACTTGGGAAGGCTGTATATCAGCAACAATTCCATTTCATCCATAGAGGTTGTACGTGGGTTCAACCGATTACATACGTTCCACGCCAGCGGTAACCAGATCACTAGTCTTGCGGCCCTCTCGGATGCGGATGCACTGAAGTGGCTTGAGATCTCGAACAATACGATTAGCGATCTGACACCGCTCATGGATAAAACCCGGCTTCAACAACTCAATGTAGCAAACAACCAGATTCAGTCGCTGGAAGTACTGGCTGAACTGCCAAATACACTACGGAATCTGAATGTGGCAGGCAATCAAATCACGGATCTGACACCACTGGAGCACATGACACGGCTGCGGACACTTGATATCTCCGGTAACCAAGTACAACACCTCAAGGGGCTTGAGGGACTGACTGGGCTGAAGGAGCTGAATGCAGAATCCAATCAGATCTATGATCTGGAACCTCTTCGGCAACTATCCAGCCTGGACGTATTAAAATTATCCAATAACCGGGTGTGGGATCTGACACCGATCGCAGGTTTTACGTTTACCCGTGATCAGTCAGCGACGAATGCCATACAGGATATCTCAGCGTCCACCTCGTTATCCTCTGGTATTCAGACCTCTGTCTCAGAGGTTGAGCCTGCGGGGCTTACGGTGCAGAACAACTATCTAGATGTCACAAGTGGCAGTCAGACGATGCAGCTTCTGAACCGAATGAATGTGCGGGAGCAGAAACGAACGCCGCAGGGCAGCTTCCAGCGTCTGATTGAAGGGTCTACCACTGCTTATGTAGGAGATCGCGCTTATGCACTGGATGCTGCACCTTTTATCGATGAAGGGCGGACCTATGTGCCTCTGCGTTTTGTCTCGGAGCAGTTAAACGCCAGCGTGAACTGGAACAGCGGTACACGCGAAGCCGTGATCACACAGAATGACAAGACCATCCGCTGGAGCGTGGGCAACAAACAAGTTGTCGTGAATGATTCACTTGCGATCAATGATGCTCCTCTATTGATGAAAAATGGCAAAGCATTTGTTCCAGTTCGCTTCATTTCAGAGCAATTCAATACCTCTGTTGGTTACATCGGAAGCAGCAAAACGATTCTGATTTTTGAAAATAAACAGCTTGGTGAGAGTGTACAGCCTTAAGTTGTGTCTCACGTTCATTTTCAGCCATAAGAGAATATGAGAAACATAGCGCAAGTCCCCGTCTGAACAATCAGCGGGGATTTTTGTTGTGCCATGACAGTTTTGCTATGACATTGGATAATGGTATATGGACATCGCCAATCTCAAGCAAATACAGCATACCATCTGTCTGTGCGGACATGAACTTGTGACACTCTATCTTGGATTAGGGCAAATTTTACACGGTTTAGCCTATCTTCTTTTGCCGCGGGAGTTGGTATACTGAACTTAATATATAGGACAGCTGAAGTTCAAGCGAGGGGGAAATTCATATGACATTCACATTCACTGGTTATTCAACAACCCAAGGTAGCCCATGGAAAGAGTTATCTTATGTATCGACAAATGAAAGCGCTAACTTAAAACTCACGGGTGAAGATCACCAGCTTGTGGAAGGGTTTGGTGGCTGTTTCAACGAGCTTGGTTATATGGCTCTGTCCCACTTAAATGAGGAGCAGCGCCATGAGGTATTTCATTCCCTCTTCCATCCGGAGGGTGAGCACAAGTTTAACATCTGTCGCCTGCCGATCGGCGCAAGTGATTATGCAGAGCAGTGGTATAGCCACAACGAGGTGGACGGAGATGTGGCCATGGAACATTTTTCAATCGAACGTGATTTCAAATATCTGATTCCTTACATTAAGGAAGCTCTGACTTATAACCCGAACCTGCAATTCTTCGCCTCCCCATGGAGTCCACCAACGTGGATGAAATCGCCAAAAGCCTATAACTATGGCACGCTTCGTTGGGAGAAAGATATTCTGGAGGCCTACGCCCTGTACTTCGTAAAATTTGTACAGGCCTACCGTGAAGCAGGCATTACCATCCATCAGGTGCATGTGCAGAACGAAGTGATTGCAGATCAGAAATTCCCTTCTTGCGTGTGGACAGGCGAGCAGCTTCGTGAGTTTATCGCCGATTATCTGGGCCCGGCTTTTGACCAACACGGTCTGGATACGGAAATCTGGCTGGGAACAATCAACGCCCCTGATCCATGGGAGGAATTGATTAAGAAAAAAACAAACGACTTCGACGAGTACGCCGGGCTTGTCCTGAGTGATCCAAAGGCCTATTCCTATATCAAAGGTGTTGGGTATCAGTGGGCAGGCAAAAATGCCATTCAACGTACCTCGGCGAGTTATCCGGAGCTGCGTTATATGCAAACCGAGAACGAATGCGGTGATGGCAACAACTCATGGAACTACGCTAAATATGTATATAACCTCTACCAGCACTACTTCAGCAACGGAGTGAACGCGTACATCTACTGGAACATGGTTCTGGAACCCAAAGGCCGTAGCACATGGGGCTGGGAGCAAAACTCCATGATCACCGTAGATCCGGACAATAAGGAGGTTACTCGAAACCCCGAGTATTATGTGATGAAACACTTCGCTCATCATATTGTTCCTGGTGCTCGAAGAGTCGGTCTGTCAGGTGCGTGGAGCGGGAAATCCGTTGCTTTCCGCAACCCGGATAACAGTCTAGTCATTGTCATCAACAATCCATTCCAGGACCGTCGTGACCTGTATCTAACCTTTGAAGAAGGACATACCCTACACATGAAGCTGGAGGCAGATTCGTTCAACAGCATGGTTATCCAACCGAAATAACTACTCCAACACATCGTTAAAAGCGTCGATATTAAAAGCGTCAGGCCCAAGAATTCCCGGGGCCGGCGCTATTTTTCATGGGCCAGACCATGCTTATTGTCACCATGACTACTCCTGTAGAACACAAGCCGAAGACAACTTAAAGATATGACGTTTCACCTTTTATATTTACAAATCTATAAATCTAGATATAATGTAATCCAGAGAACTTACTCTCATGTCCATCATATTATAGGAGGCAAGGCAGGCTCATTTCAGCATAATATATCTACTTTTCTGTATATTTAAATTCATTGGAGGTACGCTTTACATGAAATCACAACAGGTCAACCCACTCCTTATCCTGATGCTGGCACTCGGGGTATTCGGGATTATTACAACAGAAATGGGAATCGTGGGGGTACTGCCTCAGGTTGCGAATAAATTCAACATTACGGCTGCACAGGCAGGTTGGCTGGTCAGTATATTTGCGCTGGTCGTAGCCGTTGCAGGCCCTTTTCTCACCTTGCTGGCGTCTGGAATTAATCGCAAAATCATCCTGTTAGCCGCTGTGCTGATGTTTGCCATCTCGAATGTCGTCTATGCCTACGCCACAACCTTTGATACCATGCTGATCTTCCGTATCATTCCCGCGTTATTCCATCCCGTCTTCTTTTCCGTAGCCCTGGTCACCAGTGCCCAACTCGTGCCAGCAGAGAAAAGTAGTCAGGCCGTCGCCAAAGTATTTACCGGAGTTACCGCGGGCTTTGCCTTTGGCGTACCACTGACATCGTATCTTGCTGAACGCCTATCCCTCGAAATCGCCTTCATGTTTGGAGCGATGGTAAGTGTAGTCGCTTTGATCGGCATATGGATCTGGTTACCCTCGATGCCCGTGAAGGAAAAGATGTCCTATGGCAAGCAACTCGGTATTCTGCGCAAACCTGGATTATGGCTGAATGTTGCCGCAGTCATTTTTATATTCGCCGCCATGTTCTCCGTGTACAGCTATTTCGCCGAGTATCTTGGACAGGTCACTCACATGAGCGGATCATGGATCAGTATCATGCTGACCGTCTTCGGTGTCGTCATGATCATCGGAAATTTGGGGTTTGGACAGTTTCTGCGTAAGAGCGTGGTCCGTACTGTTCTCATGTTCCCCCTGCTCTACATAGCAGCTTACGCACTCGTCTATTGGGCCGGTCCCCACTTCATGTGGATGATTATTGTAGTCTTTATTTGGGCATCGGTGCATTCAGGAGGATTAATTGTAAGCCAAACCTGGTTAACCGCTGAAGCGCAGGACGCGCCTGAATTCGGCAACAGTTTGTATGTATCCTTTTCCAACCTTGGTATTACCTTGGGTACTGCCATCGGAGGCTGGTTCATCGCGAACCTGGGGATACATCAACTGATCTGGAGCGGAATGATCTTTGCACTGATCGCTTTTGTATTGGTTTGGATTAAAATTAAATGCTTCCCTGCACCATGAATTGCCGAACACTGTTGAGACAAAGTATTAACACAAATAGCACCATATTCCCATGTGGAACAGGCGCTATTTGGTGTTATATGATTACCGGATCTGCAAGAGATGCTCAGACTCATCAATACGCAAACTTATGGATTGTTCGCCAGGTAATTTCTCAGCCATTGCATAGCCGGACGTTCTGTACCGTTGCTATTAACCAGATGTGAACCGTTCACCCATGTTTGGTTCTGGTTGTAACCCCACAGTGTTACACCTTTAACGGCAGAATGCTTCCAAAGCACAGGGAACTTTTGTTGGTAACGCTGCAATTGTGTATTATCGTCACCTGTCATATCCAGCTCGGATACATAGATTGGCAACCCTGTCGCTGCAAGCTTGTTCAATACCGTGTTCATCGTGCTCACAGAAACGTTGTCCATATTGAAGTAATGCGCTTGGATTCCAATACCATCAACTAGACCTCTGTTTTTCAAAAGGTTGATAATCTGGATATATTGGTCCGCTTTAGCAGGATCACCGATAATACCATATTCATTGATTAACAATTTGGAGTTAGGGAAGGCTTGTCTCGCCTGCTCGAATGACCAGATGACCCAGTCCCAACCCGTTGCCCCATCTCCACCAATGGCATTGCGATAGGATGGTTTCGCATGCAGAGGTTCATTCACCACATCAACGAAGGCAGACTTCGAATACCGTTGTCCTGCGGCTTTAATCCATTGTGTCACTTCAGCTTTCTGATCTGCGGCTGAGAGACTGTTAATCCAATTTGGCTGTTGATTTCCCCATACGAGCGTATGGAATTTGAACGGAAATCCGTTGTTGTTAGCATAATTGTATGCCATATCCGCCTGGCCCCAATTCATTACGTTGCGCGTGCCTTCAACAGCATCCCACTTGGTTGAGTTCTCCGGGGTCACCTGATTCCAATACGGGCTAAAATTCGAAGGAACCTGACTAGCTATAATATTCCCCAAAAATTTGCTGCCTTTTGCCAAACCAGCACTAACACTGCCCACCGCAACTGAAGCAGCGAGAATACCTACCAACGCCAGTGAGCCGACTGTTTTAAACCACTTAGACTTAATCAATGATTTTCCTCCTTAGTATTCATTTTTTGTTAAGCGCTTACAAACATCATTTTACTGGATAATTTTGGTTTTTAACACCTGTCAAATTATAGTATTTTATTGTAAAAAAGTAGAATTAAGTTATTTTTCTGAAGCTATCCATAGATTCACTCTCTTAAATCGAACAACCTCTTACATTGGAGTTTACATTCACCACATGTTTATCTAGTATGAAATGATACATATCTTTACACACACTAGATAACAAGGGAGATTACAACATGCGCAAAATTTCAACGAAACGTTTCGCCGGATGGCCTTTATCTTTCCTCTTATGTGCCTCCATTTTGTTCGCCCCTTTTGCTTCCACTCCGGTTCAGGCTGCTGAGGCAGACAAGGAGACCAAGATCACGTTGCTGGGTACATCGGATATACATGGTCGGTTTATGCCGTGGGACTATGCTCTGGACGGTCCAAACCCAACCGGTAGCATGACACAGCTATACACCATTGTGAAAAAAGTCCGTGCGGAGAATCCCAACACGATCCTGCTGGATGCAGGAGACATGATTCAGGATAACTCAGCTGAATTGTTCAATGATCAACCCCAATCTCCCATGATGGTTGCAATGAACGAGATGAAATATGACGCATGGGTCATGGGTAACCATGAGTTTAACTTTGGACTGGATGTACTGGAGAAGATCTCTTCCCAATTCAATGGACAGCCTCTCGTGGGTAACATTTTCAAAGAAAACGGCGACCGCTACATGCCTGCCTATACGATTATCGAGAAAGACGGAATCAAAGTGGGTGTTATCGGAATGAACACACCTATGATTACCGAGTTTGAGAAAGGTACGGATCACCTGGACGGCATCATCGTCAAAGATCCTGTGGAAGAGACCAAAAAGGCCATTGCTGAGCTGAAAGGCAAAGTGGATGTCATGGTTGGACTCATGCATATGGGATTGGATAACGAGAACGGAAACCCAGGCACCGGAGTAACAGATATCGCCAACGCCAACCCGGAGCTGGCTGCCATTTTTGCCGGACACATGCATACCTTGATTGAATCCCAAACGGTTAACGGTGTATTGATCTCCGAACCGAATAAATATGGCTCACATATTTCACGAATCGATCTGACATTTGAAAAAGACGGCGACAAAGTTGTGCTGAAAAGCAAGGAAGCTCAAGCTCTCGCTGTAAAAGCAGCAGACGGAACATATGAAGTCTCCGATCCTGCGCTGGAAGAGACTTTGCACCCATTCCACGAGTTCGCTCGTGCCGATGCCAATATTGAAGTGGCTGAACTGAAAGGAACGAATCTGGTCCCTGCTGATGAGATTAAGGGTATCCCTGCGGTGCAGATCCAGGAAACACCTTTGTCTGACTTTTTCACCGAAGTGATGTTGCATTACAGTGATGCCGATGTGGTCGCGCACCAGATTGATAACGACAAGGCCAAGCTGGATGTAGGCCCGATCAAGAAAAAGGATATTGCGTTCAACTACCAATACACCTTCGGTGAAGTAACTGTATATGAAGTGACCGGACGCGATCTGATGGATTATATGGAGTGGTCTGCGGGGTACTTCAACTCCACACGCCCGGGTGATGTGACCGTCAGCTTTGATCCGAAACGACGTGCTTCCAAATACAGCACCGATGATTTCTTCGGCGGCGTAACGTATGAGATTGACCTGACCAAGCCATATGGCAGTCGGATTACGAATCTTAAGTACAGCAATGGATCCGTTGTCAAAGAAGACGATACGCTGAAGCTCGGTATGAATGCCTACCGGATGGAAGCCCTGATTGCCAAAGGCGGCGCGATGGAAGGACGTAAGTTCAAGCAGCTATGGTCCTCCAAGGATGCTTCGGCATTTGGTGAGATTCAGGGTACGATTCGCAACCTGTCCATCGCCTATCTGAAAGATGTCATGAAAGGTGTCTACGAACCGAAGATTCAGCACAACTGGAAAATCACTGGCGTAGACCTGACTGCACCAGAACGTGCAGATGTGGTCGAGTTAATTAACGATGGCATTATGTCTGTGCCAACAACAGAAGATGGCAAGTACACCAACATTGCCTCCATTAACATTTTGGATGCGGTGACTCAAGAAGAGATTGATGTTTTATCTGCCAAAGCAGGTGTGAGTGCAGCGCAATTCGCAGGCGTGAAAACCAAGGGAGCGTTCTATCAACAGCTGAACAAAACTCGCAAAACAGTAGGTAATGGTGAGGAAGAAACTACACCTGAGAAACCTACGACACCAACTGTACCAAAACCAAAACCAACTCCAACTCCAGGCACGTCGAAACCTGGCAAACCTTCAACACCAAACACCGGTAAACCGGGTAACGTCAACAAAGGCAAGCAAGCCAAGGTTACTGCGGCTTACCTGAACGTACGCGCTGGCGCTTCATCCAAAGCCAAGGTCATTGCTTCCGTACCGAAAGGCACCGTACTTGAAGTGATTAGCACAGACAAGTATAGCTGGGTAAAAGTGAAGCTGGATGGACGTGTAGCATTTGTATACGGGAAATATGTGAGTATTCTCCTTAATTAATAACACCATATCTCTGTATAGTTATTGAAAAAGGCCAAGCTCTATAAAGAACTTGGCCTTTTTATTACAACCTTCTAATCTTATAACTGCACTAATAATTGATTTTAATTTGACCTTGTTCTGTACCCCAAAATCCAGTCTGTACACTAAGCTCAAAATCATTCAAATCTTCGGGAATTTCAAAAACAACATTTCCTGTTTGCGATAATCCTGGATTGATGCCATCATACATAAAAATTTTGTTGGAAACGGAAATCATTGTAGTCGGTGCATATGTAACTTCGCCTTTTTTCAATTGGAAAAACGAAGAATCGGTAGTAATCATCTGTTTTCCTTCGTTCTTTAATGTCGCATTCACAACTAAAAAAACACTTCCATCAGAACTTGGCTTATAAGATAGGATTTGTCCTTCTTTTATTTCATTCTTTGTCGATACCTTGTTAACTTTAAAAACTACATCTCCTACTTTTAATTCGTCACCAATTCCAGCAAGCTTAACCTCCTCTTTTGTTTCTTTCTGTGCTGTGGAAGCTGGTTTACTCACTGCAGTATCAGCTGGTTTATCATTGGAAGAAAGCATACTTCCAATAACACCCAAAACAATTAACCCAATAAAACCTAAACATCCGATCTTAAAAAACTTTTTCATATTTCTCCCCCTAATACTTAGGTAATTTGACCCAAGTGTTATATTAACATATATCGGAATATTTTGGTGGTTATTTATACCTATAATAAATTTCTTTGTATAACCCTCCACATCCGACCCTCTCCCGTAGTAGTGTAAACCACACATCAATCAGGAAAACAATTTACACACTTGAAGCATTTACTCCGTTAGCCTGCCTGCATATAGAGTATAATGAAGAGGTATACGATAAATGTACGGTGCAATGCTTGTATGTAGAGTATTCAAAACTAACGCAAAAGAGGTAAACGATGAGCGAGCAACAATTTAAAGATTATGGACTTGGTGAAGAGATCGTAAAAGCACTGGACAGTCTGGGCTATGAGACACCAACCGAGGTTCAAACTAAAGTTATTCCTGTAGCACTGGAGAATCAGGATCTTGTGGTTAAATCACAGACAGGCAGTGGTAAAACAGCCGCCTACGGCATTCCGCTCTGCGAGCTGGTGGATTGGAATGAGAATAAGCCACAGGCTTTAATTCTTACACCAACCCGGGAACTGGCTTTGCAGGTTAACGAAGATATTACGAATATCGGGCGCTTTAAGCGCATTAAAGCAACCGCACTATACGGACAGTCCCCTTTTCATATTCAAAAAGCCGAGTTAAAACAAAGAACACATGTCGCTGTAGGTACACCAGGTCGGGTGCTGGATCATATCGAACGCGGCACGCTGCCACTCGAACGGATCGCCTATCTCGTTATTGACGAGGCCGATGAGATGTTGAATATGGGCTTTATCGAGACGGTGCAGTCCATCATTCAGAAACTGCCGCAGGAGCGAGTAACGATGTTGTTTTCCGCTACGTTCCCTGAAGATGTGGCCAAGCTGTCACGCAAATACATGAACAACCCGGTAGAGATCGAGATCAAGGCAAGTGGACTGACTACAGCCACCATCGAACATGCTGTGATTCACGTGCCAGAGGTGAACAAAACCGCGCTGCTTCAGGACTTGTTCATTGTGGAAAATCCCGATAGCTGCATTGTGTTCTGCCGTACGCAGGAGAATGTGGATAAACTGTTCCGGGTCATGGCTGACCTTGACTACCCAGCAGATCGTATCCATGGTGGCATGGAGCAGGATGAGCGGATCGAAGTAATGAACGCATTCCGACGTGGACAATTCCGTTATCTGATCGCGACAGATGTAGCTGCACGTGGTATTGATATCACCAATATTACTCATGTCATCAACTACGATATTCCTTTGGAAAAAGAGGGATATGTTCACCGTACAGGCCGTACGGGTCGCGCAGGCAAAACAGGTAAAGCCATTACGTTGATTACACCGAAAGATGGCAGACGTCTGGCTGAGATTGAATCCTATATTGGATTCCAAATTCCTGTCGTGAAGGCTCCTTCCGAGGAAGCTGTAGATCGCCGCAGAGAAGATTTTGAGAAGCGATTGAAGATCGTTCCTGAACGCAAAAAGGACAAGCGTGAACAGCTGAACCAACAGATCATGAAGCTGAACTTTAACGGAGGCAAGAAGAAGAAACTTCGTGCCGTTGACTTTGTAGGTACCATCGCCAAGCTTGAAGGGGTAACCGCAGACGACATCGGGATCATTACGATTCTGGATAATGTGACGGATGTAGAAATCCTGAACGGCAAAGGCCCACTCGTACTAGAGCTCATGCAGAATACAACGATTAAAAAGATGCAGCTCAAGGTTCGTAAAGGCCATAAATAGATTGAGAACTAGCGTAGAATCATAGGGATAAATTCGATTTACTTTCCTATATCTATCGCTATGCCCTCCTATAGCTTTTAAAAAAAGACAAGCAGACCTGATAACATGATGTTATGACAGGTCTGCTTGTTAGGCATGCCAACATCGCCCCTCTCTTCATTCCACCTTCCTCTCGAACCCGTTTGTTCATCTTCTACCTCCAGAGAATATCCATTGCGTTCCACGTAGGTCTTAACACCAAATCTCCACCTGTCTGCTATGAGGGTTATCCTACACCATCACTTTCTAACAAGGAGTAAAAATTATCGCGGTCTTCATCATCGAATTTGCCAAGCGCCCGTACCCTAATAAATTCATGTCCACCAAACATGTCGATTTCCTCGCCGCAATTATTGTAGAGTGCGATCATATGTCCATCCCGATTCAGCTCCATATAACCGTAACAAGTTGCCTCTGGTGCTTCGCCATTTAAGAGTAAAAATCTGATTTTATCCACGCTGTTCATACAGATCTCCTTCCCTTATTTCTTATTAATGTTAAGAATATTTTACGTAACACCAGATGAATTGGAAAAGCGATTTCACCCTGCATACCGGGATATACATTCCTATTTAGCAAGCATGAGGGGGGAACACTCGCTAAATCGTTCATTCTCACATTATCTCTTGACGTGATGCGATTTTGGGATTATTATATCGTGCCGGTTTATCAACAAGATAAAACAAATAAAAGGCTGACTTTTCGAGTGTGTTGGCACCGAATCATCAGCCTGTTGTGCAGATCATGAAAGATAAAGAATAATTTTATGTTATTGGTGATAAGAAATGGATGACTATAACAACGATAAAGTATGACATGATGCTAGACTAAGATCTCCGAGTAGGAGGGCTTGTTCGTTTCACCTTCGAGATGGTACTAAAGGCTGTACCACAAGTAAAAGCATTTCTATAAAGACTGGGGTTTTTTACCTCTTCTTTTTCCGCACTGTGCCGCCTTCCACCGTATACCGGAATAGCGCATCTTCCGCGCCCCCGATATCATCCGTAACCTGAAACGTCGCTGCATCTCCCGACTTATAGACACTTCCCGTCACAAAACTGAACACCACATGCTGATCTTTGCCCCAATATTGATTCAGCATGACAAATGTACTGCCGCTGACGCCCTTTACCGTGCGGTTGCCATTGGCATTATACAGGCCATTCTGGTCCATTGCCCAACTCTGGGGATCGGCATCGAGTAGATGTGTAAAGCTGGCACGATCGATATGTTTATTCGGTTTACCCCATAGATACACCCGATCAACATCCACCGCCCAGCTACCGGAAGGGGTTATCAATTCAAACGTCGCTGCATCTGCCCCCTTAATGATCTGAAGCACATCGTCAGGATGACCGAAAGGCTGACTTGTCCGAACAACCTCTGCACGATACACATGGTGCTGATCCTTGGAAAGTCCGAGATGCTCCGTCCCGGCAAACACTTCAAACTCCCGAGCATCTGCCTCATCGACACGATATCCGTTGTAATACACATGATTGCGGTCACGTCCAAAAGGTCCACCTAGCGGCTGGAACGTATCCGGGTCCGCTCCTTTTATAGTACGCCACTGAAAATAGACCTGTTCCCGGTCCCGTGCAAACTGCTCATTCAGTGGTCCAAAGGTAGATCTGTCGGCTCCACGGACAAGGTTGAATACCGCTTTTGCCTCCCGACGATACGTACCGCCCCATTCTGTTCTATAAAAAATAGACGACGCGGTCTCAACCCAATTGCCTCTGAGCTGCGTAGCGCCCTCTGCACTGTGGGCATAATGCGCATGCCACCAGCCAGGTACGTCGGGATGATGTTCTTGTAGCCATGCCCGCACCTCATCCTTTTCCCCATTCGCATAACGAAGAGAACTGGACAGATGGAACAAATGGTCCTTGTCGGTGCAATAGTCGTGATGAGCAATCACAGCATTCGTATCGATATCCTCAAATAGATGAAAATGCGTACTGCTCTTTACATATAAATAACGTTGGTCCTGAGCAAAGTAGGGCGTATCCGGCAATAGCCGAAAGCTGTTCGGATCGGAGTCAGGCACGGCCTGATCTTCCAGATATACGTACTGTGAGTCGCAGCAGTAATCTTCATCAATCACACGAAAAGCTCCCGTATCCCGGCTGAACAAACTCGCCTTGTTCTTGCGAGCATTGAACCACCATATTCCCTGACGATCACGCAGATAGGCAAAGGTCAGCCATCCTTTTGTATACGTAGAGATGACTTCAAATTCCTGAGCGGTAATGCCTCCTTTAATCGGAGTGCTCGTTCCATCTTCATCATTTTGCAATATCACCTGAAGGTCTTCATCTACAATAAACTTGTCCATGACAGTTCACCCTCCAACTCTATTGTGAAATCAATTTCTCCTCATTTTAGCGCGTGTACCTGATTCTCTCCACATCATCGCACATGATATTTAAGCACAACTCCCTCGCTCTCACCGCTCAGCCCCGATGAAATGAAGGTTTGTTCAGCAATGGATGGATTGTTCACTTGAAAAAGAGTTTAGTCCAACTAGAATATAAATGAAAGCGTTATATTTCAGTTGCATATCTTCTGGGAGGTGTATGTCATGGGTAAAAGGAAAGCGGTTTGGTTTCTGGTCTTTGCACTCACGTTCACCCTGTTTGGACTTCATCCTGAACGAACAAGCGCAGCAAGTGTCACGATAACCAATGGCACCGATTGGCTCGACACCGCAGGCAATCCCATCCATGCGAACAGCGGCAACATTCTACAGGTAGGCTCGACGTATTATCTGTACGGTGAACATGCGGTGGGCGGCAGGTTTGACAGTGTGAACGTCTACACCTCCACGGATCTGAAGAACTGGACTTTCAGCAACGCCATCCTGACGAAAGATTCCGCAACCGAGCTAGCCTCCAGCAAGATCGAACGCCCCAAAGTTATCTATAACGCCTCCACCAACCAGTATGTGCTCTGGGCACACTATGAGAATGGTACGGACTACAACCTCGGGCGTGTAGCGGTCGCAACAAGCAATACCCCGAATGGCAAATTCACCTATGAGGGCAGCTTCCGCCCACTCAATTATGAATCCCGTGACATGACCGTCTTTGTTGATACAGATGGCACAGGTTATCTGGTTACTGCTTCACGCAAAAATGGCGGAGCCAATGATACGATGGCTATTTTCAAAATGAATGCAAGTTACACCGGAATACAATCCTTCGAGGGTTGGCTGTTCGAGAATGCCTACCGTGAAGCACCTGCCGTTGTGAAAAAAGGAAACCGTTACTACCTCTTCACCTCCCAAGCCGCTGGCTGGTATCCGAATCAGGGGGCTTATGCTACAGCAACTTCCATGGCGGGCCCGTGGACTGCACTTACACCATATGGCAATCCATCTGCCTTCGGTTCGCAGATCCATGATATTGCCACGATTACAGGCAGCAACACCACATCTTACATCTACATGGGGGATCGCTGGAATCCGATGAGCATTGGAGAGCACAAACATATCTGGCTGCCGCTAACCTTGAATGATTCGAACGGAACAGCATCACTGGAGTGGTATAAAACGTGGAACATCGACGCAGTAACAGGCACAGTAACACCACCCGCTCTCGTCAACCATGCACAAGGCAAAACAGCTACCGCCATCTCCACAGCCTCCGGCTCGTCTGCATCCAACGTCAATGATGGCAACTACCAGACGTCTTGGGTTGCTTCCTCCAATAGCTGGCCTGCATGGTGGCAGGTGGACTTCGGCGCACCGAAGACGATCACGGAGATTGACACGTCCTGGTTTATGTATAAAGGTTCCGAGGGGTACTACAAATATAAAATCGAAATTAGCAACGATGGTGTCAATTACTCCACCTTGGATCGCACCAACAATCTGACCTATGGTTTCACCACGGATGCTGTGCATTTCACCGCCCGTTATGTACGGATCAATATGGTGAACGCCGTCTTGTGGAATAATCCGGGTAACTGGTATACCCCAACCCTGCACGAGGTCAAAATGTTGGGTCCTGCAACACCTGAAGCCACAGGTTACAGCCGGTTCAGTTCACATAATTATTCGGATCGATACATCCGTCATGCCAATTACACCGCTCGCGTGGATGCCAATGTTTCTCCTGCCCTGGACTCACAGTTCCGCGTCGTACCGGGTCTTGCCAGCTCTACAGGAATATCACTGGAGTCCATTAACTTCCCAGGCTACTTTCTGAAGCGTAATGCCAGCAACAAAATTGTACTTGAAGCTTACGCCGACACCGCTGCCTACAAAGGAGATGCTACGTTCCTGAGCAGCCCTGGTTGGGCCGACAGCACCAAAGTATCCCTTCAATTATACAGTCAGCCCGGATATTACATCCGGCATTATGATTACGTTTTACAACTCGATGCGATCAATGCATCCAGCAGTTCAACGGTGAAGAGTGACGCTACGTTTGGGCGAACCAATTTCTAAGCAAAATAATTGGAAATGAGGATTAGCCCAGCCACCTACATCTACAATTTAAATCTTTGGAAAGGCCGTTTTTTCAGGAGTCACAAACTGAAGAAGCGGTTCTTTCTGCTGCACCACTCCAGATATAGATTACGTAGCCCTATCTCAGGTTGAAAATGTAGATTTAATTAGAGCGTAATCGCCAGCCAGACTGGCTAGTGGCTGCCAGCTCTCGATCGCTATTTTATAATGACCGGCATATGCCTCTGCATTCACCCGTACGTGCTCTACCTTTCCAAGAACCAGATGATCTGTACCCACCGCAATAATCTGATCCAATGTAAGTTCAAAAGCAATCGGAGATTCGAGCACGGAAGGTACATCTACACGTATGCCTGCTTTGGGTGTAACCCCCGCCAGTTTAAATTCATCTTCGTCCGATGCTACATCTGCTGAAGAACGCTGCATGGACGCTGCAAGTACAGCGGGAACTACATTGATCACAAACTCTCCCGTCTCTCGTATATTGACGAGTGTATCCTTCACTGTTCCTTCTCTCTCACCTACACCAGGCCCAATGGATAGGAGCAGCGTCGCCGGATTGCGTGAAGCAACGGTAAAAAAACTAAATGGAGCGAGGTTAAGCACACCCTCCATACTTCGCGTAGAAACCCAGGCAATAGGCCGTGGTACCACGGAACCGATCATCAATTTATACATTTCATCGCTGGTGATATCACCTGTTGCAAACTCAAATACATTGTTTTTTTCCAATGACACTCGCTCCTTTCTACTCTGTCCCTGAGCAGCTCCTTCGGTTTACAAAGCCCCACGGGAAACATATAGTTGGTATAAGAATATACACTTGTTCACCACAAAAAAAGTACGCACTTTGAAGTGCGTACCTGCATAAAGGAGCTTATTCGTGATGGATAACCCGAGTAAAAAACCAGCGGAAACACTCACCCCATTCGACTACACCCTATCCATTATCGGCGGAAAGTGGAAGATGAAAATCATGTATCAACTTGCCTTTCATGGGGTCACACGCTACGGCGAACTCAAAAGGCGTGTCCCCGGGATCACGTACAAGGTATTAACCTCTCAACTGAACGATTTGGAACATGAAGGTGTGATAAAACGAGTGGAGTATGATCAGACTCCGCCCAAAGTGGAGTATTCCTTAACCCCCCGAGGCAAGAGTCTAATGCCCATTCTGGAGGAAATCTGCAAATGGGGTGTGCATAACGTACCTGATACACAACCGTTGCATGAATTATAGTGAATTATTTATGACTTCAGATAAGAGCTCTACATGGTACGTATCATCTTGAGAATGCGCCATTCTCCCTATTGTGGGGGCGGGAAGGGATTGCAGCTATTGCCCTCGCCTTGCTAACGCAAAGAGGAGCTGTCTCAAAAGCCAAGTCTAAGGCTTTTGGGACAGCTCCTTCTTCTACTTACTTGTTATTAAAGCTTTGCACTATTCAATTTTATGTTTCAGTATATATATTTTAGTGAAATTCGGTGAAAGCTGATTAACTTTAGCAACTCCCTCTTTATACATCACATACAGATTACCGTCTTTGCCTTTCGTGATTTGTATATCATGAACTTCAGTTGAGGAGAAACCAGGTTTGTCTACGGCGACCCACTCGCCCTCGTATTTCATGATGGTTGCCCGTTGACCATTTGCCGAATCTTCATAAGCAACATAAGGAATATCGTACTTATCAATGAAGAGGCCCATATACGAATTTCTTCTCATCGAAGAGTTGAACTCGCCAACCTTTTCCCAGTCCGTTCCATTGTATCTCATCAGGACCCAAGGGGAAGCAGCTGTGGAAGGAGCGGAATACAGTACATAAGGCATACCATTTGAATTGAGTTCCATTTTGACGTATATCCCAGACCCAGGTTCTACATCCACTCGGCCAAAGTCACCGATCCGCTCCCAAGCTCCATTGATGTATTTGAGAACAGCTACATCCAGAATACTAGCGTTAGTTTGCACCGCGTTCAATACATATGGGATATTGTTTTGATCGAATTGGATGACTGCACTACCCGTCTTCTCACCAAGATCTTCTCCACCGGCTACAGCCACCCATTGATTTCCTTCGTATTTCACTACCTGCATCTTATTGTCTGAATTATTATACACCAGGTAAGGAACGTTATTGTGGTCAAACGCAATGTCTGATCCTTCTCCCGGAAGAGATCCATTACGGGCTATATCTTCCCAGCTACTTCCGTTATATCTCTGCAAATATACACCTTCGCCGCTGGAAGAAGTCTGGTAAAGAGTGTCTTGATTGTCCAAGGCAAACCTCGTAAGCCAATTCTTCTCCGTGCCTTGGTAGATATTTTTCCACTCGCCTCCCTCGTATTTGTCCATGTACAAATGATCAACATAACTATAACCACCAAGGCCACCCTGATAAGCATCATGTTTATTATAAGAAGCGTAAATCGCACCTTGGCTGTCGGTTAAAATTTGATACGTTCCTGACGCTCGTGGCAACGTAGCTACGTTTAACCACGGTGTTACCGTCCATTTGGCGTACAGGGTAAGGCTGCTTGTCACTGCCGTTTGGAAATCGTAGGCTATTGTTCCTTCGAGATCGCTGTACCAGCCTGCGAACACATAACCTTCCCACATCGGAGCAGTAGGTGCCGTAGCATGGCCACCAGGACTCACAACTTGATCATCCACAGCCGATCCACCGTTGCTATCAAAGCTCACCGTGAGTTTGTCGGATGTCCACTTGGCATATAACGTCAAGTTATCCGTCACTGGTGTCGTGAAACTGTAAGCTTCATTCAGGCCTGCATCACTGTACCAACCGCTGAATATATATCCGTCCTTTGTCGGAACGGCAGGAGCTATAGCTTGTCCGTCATATTCTACGGTCTGAGCATCTACGCTCGAACCTTCGTTGCTCTCAAAGGTTACCGTATAGGTTACTGTCCATTTGGCGTACAACGTGTGGCTCGCCGTCACCGATGTCGTGAAGTCATAAGCTTCGTTCAGACCGATGTCACTGTACCAACCGCCGAACACATAACCTTCACGTATTGGGGCAGCAGGTTCCGTAGCCGTATCGCCGTCACTCACGGACTGGCTGCTCACCAATGATCCACCGTTGCTGCTAAAACTTACCGTATAGCTGTTTCTTGTCCACTTCGCGTAGAGCATTATATTTTCCATAACTCCTGCTGTGAAACCATAAGCAGTCGTCAAGTCTATATCGCTGTACCAACCACTGAAGGTATAGCCTTCCCGGATAGGAACGCCGGGAGCGGAAGCCACAGCGCCTTCGTTCACCGTTTTGGCATCTACGATCGACCCACCATTACTTTCAAAAGTCACCGTATAGGTATTCGGTACATAAACCGTCCACTTTGCGTACAACGTAAGATCCGTCGTCACTACTGCTGTTGTGAAGTCGTAAGGGGTGATCAGCTCTATGTCGCTGTACCAACCACTGAATACATAACCTTCGCGCTCCGGAGCGACCGGAGCTTCAGCTTTAGACCCTTCATTCACCGTTTGGCTCGTGACTACTGAGCCTTCGTTACTCTCGAAGCTCACCGTATAGCGTAACAGCCACTTCGCGTACAACGTAAGGTCACCCGTTACCGGTGCCGTAAAGTTGTAGAGAGTTGTCAGATCGCTGCTAGTATACCAACCGCCAAATACATAGCCTTCATTCGTCGGTTCAATCGGTGTGCTAACCAAGTTGCCGTATCCCACCGTCTGGTTCTCCACTTCTTCCGCTCCGCCATTACTGTTGAATTTCACCGTGTAAGCGTTCGTGGTCCAATGCGCGGTGAACGTCATACTTTCCTCAGGCATGGTCGTCGGAGGAGTCGGTGACCATCCCGCGAAGACATGTCCCTGCCAGATCGGTGTACCTAGATATAGCTGCGTCGTAGCGCCAAACGGAACTTCAATAACTTTGGTCGCCTGACCAGAACCGTTGTAATCGACCGTCAAGGTATGGGCATCGCGCTTGTAGTACAGTTTCAACACTGTTTTTCCATTGCCCGTTATTTGGCTTGTTAACACCGTTCCCGGAACATTTTCATCGAATTTAAACCCAGCATAGGATCTAGGGGTTATATTCGTCAGATTAGCTTCTGTATCGGTAGCTCCGCGATACGTTTCCGTATCGGCCACCGTATAGGTGTCACTCGCCATATTCTGCTTCAAGTATACGACTTGGTAAGGCGTATCTTCTTTGGCAGACCATATAGCGGTGTACTCAGTATCCGAAGTCGGCATGGTGCCTGGCACTTCCGGTGACCATCCAGCAAAAGTATAACCCGTTCTAGTCGGGGTCGGGATACGACCCGCAATATTTCTGCCAGCCGGTTCGGTTATTGTGCTGCGTGGAGCGCCTGGATAACCTAGATTGAAAGCGACGGTATGACTCGCCGGGTAGTACTCGATTCTTACAACCGTCGATCCGTTTCCTTTGATGATTCGTCCGACGGATTCTCCATTCGCATAACCCTGGCTCTTGAATCGGTCAGAATTGATGCGAATCTCCGTATCGGTCGTTCCAGTCAATAGCTCTGTATACGCAGGTGAAGCCGAAGTCGCTTTCCTTGTATCCGGGTCTATCAAATAATGCTCCACTGTATACGGCGTATTATGGTTTACCTTCCAATGCGCGTACAGCTCGTAATCATCCTTAGGCATACGGCTTGGAATCGTTACCTTTGTTCCCCCTGTAGCTGCCGTATACCATCCGTCAAATGTATAGCCCGGATAGACCGGAGTAGGTACATTAACCGCTGCATTATAAACAAAAGGAAGTACCTGAGTCACGCCACCATTCCCTGGGTGTAACTGGAAAATGTATTCACCCGCTGTGACGCGCCACGTCAACGGAATGGTGCGCTTAAGTGGATCAGACGTAAATGAGAGCGGAGCACCCTTCCAAGTAATGACCAAGCTCCCCTTACTCACTGGACGACTGGTGTCTACCACCTCGATCTTCCCGTCAGCCTCGTTAACCTTGAAATTCGGATTGTCCACCTGGATATCGAACCTCGAAAGATCATACGCCTCAGTATCCGTGTCGCCTGTCGTCAAATCAAACGTACTCATCGTGAGCCACAACTCCGGAACAGCGATGGATGACGCAGAACCCGCTAAGGTAAATTCAAGTGATTCATCCTGCGGATAGGCGAAGTCATAGACGTTATCCGGTTCCCCAATGGTATAGAGCGGCCACTCTTTATCGACCAGCTCTTTGCCAGCCGAGAGGGCTCCATCACCCAACTGGGCACCGACTGCGACCTCTAGATAAATGCCAATCTCAACGAACAGGGCACCTAGAGACTTCGTGGTCTTCACCCCGCTCACATTTTTCAACTGATAGTAGAAGTAGCCCCACAGATTCACATACACACCAGGTTCTACAGCAAGCCCGATACTATTCAATTTGACACTGCCAAGTCCTGCTTTAACCTCCATATGAATACCGGCTCGCAATCCAAGCGTGCCCATCACATAGAAAGTGAATTGGTAATCGCCGTCTCCCGGCAGACTGACCGTATTGCTTGAGCCGCTAAAACTCAACACGCGCAAGGTCACAGAGTAACGCTTCGCCATCTTGTAGTAGAAATCTGCACCTATTGTCAAGTTAACCTGAGCACTAACTACAAACTCTGCTTCAAATTTGACTTCTACAATCCCGTAAGCCACGCGCACACTTTTTTCAAAGAGCTCTTTCTTGATTAAAGGAATCCATTCCGTGTCTTTCTCCAACATCTCTTGGTACTGTTCCTTCAATTCATCCGTATCTATGGAGGTATCTTGTACACCGTCCATAGACGCTTTGATTTGCGTGGCGATGTCCTGTACCTGACCTAACCTGCCGGCTTTTTTCTCTCCGGCCCAGTTATTCAGTGCAGCCTGCAACTTATCGTGTTCAATGAGAGCCATCTCTGCTGTAATATTAAGTCCGGTATAGCTGTAGGCATCCAGATTCGCAGTGATCACATAATCGTCGATGCTATACCAGTAAGGGATTCCCCACTTTTTCAGCCAATGCCCCTGTATATCACCATTAATGCCGAGATCCAGACTCATTTCTTGAACGAATGTACTGGTCATATGGATAACCATGTCGCTGTCTTCATTAATATTCACAACAATATCGGCGCCGACTTGCAGTGTGGCGCTGACGCCGGAACTTCGGCCGTTAATATTCTTCAGAATCGTCCCGAGTGAAGCAACGACAGTCAAATTCTCCACGCTGACCCGGCTACTTTTACCCGAGGCCAGGGAAGACTGAGCCTTGATCTGCTGGATTTCTTTCAAATCCCTGATATCCTTCGTTTCCAGGGCTAGATCAGATAGATAATCTGCGGCCTGATTGACAAATCCACTAGCAATCGCTTGCTGCTCGATCTGCTCTTCAAGCTCCGCGATCTGCTCTTCCGATAACAGATCCTCGCCGTCAATTGCTTGCTTCTGATAGATGTTGAAGACATTCTCAATATCTTCAATAGAAGCATCGGTATATGTGATAACATCCATCTCTGCTGCAGGCGTAATCGAAGTGATACGTCCATAACTGACAACTCGAGAACCTTCTTCAGCGAAGTTGCCTTCATAAAAACCGATAAAGTCGCCCACATCGACTGTGGTTAACTCATCCAAGCCGAACGGCTCATACAGGCTGTCGCTGTAGTTCATCTGGGTATGCTCAACTGTGATGGAGTTGTTATTCGGGTCTCCATCTGTGTCCGCTTGTACACTCACCGGCAGAACATCCGGCTTGAGCAACACTTGCTTGGTATCTGCATGGTCATAGGTATAAGTACTTCCGTCTACCTCTGTGATCTGGACGTAGGCCACATCGCCGTCGTCAGCGCCGGTGGTTTCTAACGTGCGCAGATCGGGACGAACCCCTTGATAAATGGCGACGGTATCGCCGACTTGAATCACGGTGTTGCCGGAATACACGAACGTTCCGCTGCTCGCATTCGCTTCAGCGAGCACATTTTCGCTACCGCCCACTGTCGTGCTAACTACCGGAATTGATGGTGAACCAACAGCTTCGCCATTCAATATCATATCCGTGACATCTGTGAATGGAAGATAGATCATATCCGGATTAAGCGGAATATCAATAACCTCTTGCTTGGCAACACTAAACACGTAAATGCTTGTCGTCTCATCTTGTCCTTGGAACGACAGCTTGTCATTCGTCAACTCCAGTTGGTATGTGTTGCCTTCGACGAACTTACCGTCTTCCGCTGCAGATGCTACGGTGAAGACTCCGTTCCCGCCAGAGACGGTAACCCCTTCGAATTCGGGATTTGCCGTATCCACGAAGGTCATCCCCTCTTTGACCTGGGATTCCGTTAGACTGCCCGATGAATCCTGCACCTTAATGGTGAAGTTCGGCGCGACATCCAATACCGAATAGCTTGGTACGCTCTGTACGGCACGATCTATGCTATCGGTATACTTCGCATACAACTTTGTATCCGCGTTCAGGGTGCTGCCGCTTGCGAAGATGAGTGAAAGATCACTATCCGCAAACCACCCTTGGAATATATATCCTTCTTTTGTTGGAGCCGGCAGGTTATTTAGCGCTTGGCCTTTCCGCACTTTCTGCGCGTCAACTGGCGTACCTCCGTTGCTCTCGAAGGTAAGTGTGTATGTAGCCTCACCGGTGTTACCGCCTCCGCTGCCTCCAGACGTTCCGCCGCCACTATTACCACCTGCTGATGGCGTTGGCGTCGGTGTCACCGTTGGTGTTGGTGTTGGTGTTGGAGTAGGCGTAACCGGCGTTTGATTCTGATTTTTCCACGCCTCTACAACCGCGTTGTTACGCATGAAGAGAACCGCTGCTTCCGCGCGAGTCGCTTGTGCACGCGGATTGAAGTTCCCCTTTTCATCCCCGGTGAACACACCGGCTTGCCACAGCTTGATGACCGCGTCAGCCGCCCAAGGCGATACATCCCCGAGATCGCCCGGCTCTGTCGTGACCGGATTCTCGGTCTGATAAGGGATCTGTTCGCTTTCGAAATACCGCAACGTCATCGTCGCCATTTGCTCCCGAGATACAGTGGCATTCGGCGAGTATTTTCCTCCGCCCGTACCGTCGGTAATTCCTTCCTTAACTGCCCATTCGACATATGGGGCATACCAACTGCCCGCTTGTACATCGGCAAAGCTAGAAGTAGAATAAGCTCCTGTATCTACCCCAGCCATCCGTCCGAGTGCCGTCACGTACATGGCACGTGTCATTGTCCCCTTAGGAGAGAAGCTATTCGCGTTCGTTCCGCTGAATATGCCCTTCTCCTGCACATGGACGACTGCATCGTGGAACCAGTCCGTTGGACTCACATCCTGGAAACCACTAGATTTGGTTACTGCTGTCTGCTGGATCGGCAGTTCAGCCGCTACTGCCGATTGCGCTGGTAATAGGGGCACGGCAGAAACTATTAAGCTGATCACCAGCATCCACATCAGGATCTGCCGGCTCACCTTCCATCCCTGTCTTACTTTCTTCACTTTCATTCATCCCTTCTATGTATAGATCAAACTAAAAAAGACCATCCAAAATTCGACTTCTTTAAGGTACGATAATGCCAACTTTACAGATTGAATTCGTCACCGACCTTCCTGCAGTCGCAGTCGAATTGTGACACCAATACATGCAAATTATGTCGTTTTTTCTTCCGTATTTTATCATGCGAGATAGGGGCGCTTGTGAATTATAAAGAAAACTTTAAGTAAGCAACTACTTGCAAGTGAGAACATCAATGACATCAAAAATAGCGGCGTAGGGAAGGTAACTCCCACACCACAATTTTTCATGAATTCCTAAGCCAGTCTGCATTCCATTCCAGATGATTCGCGTGTGAACGATTCACCTAGCAGAATCGACTATAACGAACTGCTCTTCCCCCAACGCAGTCTTTGAGGAAGTGAAAAAATACTAATATGCCTCTTGGGTTTCACTGAGATAAAAGGCTCCTGCTGATTCTTCGCCACATTGTGGGCGATATGCCTGAAGCGCAGCCCGCTTTCAAACTCGGGATTAAGCGCAATCGGGATGCCCTTATGTACGGAACGTATAATTTCTACATCGGCATGGATCACGCCAATCACACCGATATTGAGAATATCGATAATATCCTGCATCTTTACCGTTGCCGAACGGGCTTCCTGTCCGTCGGCCATATTAATGATGAGCTGTGGCGGAGCCGGAATCATATCTTCTAATAATCCGATTACGCGATCCGCATCCTGAAGCGATGTACGATGAGGCGTAGTAACGACAATAGCCTCATCTGCTGCCAAAGCTGCATTCCAGAATCCATTTTCAATGCCTGCCGGCGAATCGATCAGCACATAATCATAGTTCTGGGCTATTTGCTGCACAACCTCGCCAAAAACTTGCGGATCATCGTGATGCACCGCATCGTTACTACAGGAGATAAAGGACAAGGTACTGATTCGCTTATCTTTGACGATCACTTGATGTAAAGCACATCGACCCGTCAGAAAATCGGAAATATGATACCTTACCCTATTGCTCAAACCAAGCGGAATATCCAGATTTCTCAATCCAAAATCAGCGTCGATCAGGCAAACGCTGCTCCCCGATAAGGCAAGGGCAGTCCCGAGATTAGCTGTGACCGTTGTCTTGCCAACTCCACCTTTCCCTGATGTAATACATATAACTCGTGCCATCGAAGCCACTTCCTTCTTCAAGTACTAATGCGGGACAGCAAGACAACCATTTCTTCACGTATTATCGTTTGATCCGGCTCGAATGAACGTCCTCTTAGCTAATAATCAGTTACAATTTGATGAAATATGTCGTTATATCGACCAATGTGATTTTATCATGATGGATTATCCTACTTGAGAAACCTAAAGAAAACTTTAAATCCGTACGTATTGGATCGTTTAATTCTTCGGAGAGATGGCACATCATTTTGACGAGGATGGAAAAGCGCAGACCGGTGTTGAGGAATTCAATATTATGAGTCGATTACGAAGCTAGTGGAAAAAACAAAAATGGGCCAATAGCGTCGGGTACTGCTCCAACGCCATTTTCCCATTTATAATAGACTACCACCCTTACTGCTATATTCATGCTTGTGACGTACTGTTAGAAACCAGCATATATCCGCTCCCCCGAACCGTAATGATTCGCTCGGGGTCGGCAGGGTCAGACTCAATTTTTTTGCGTAAATTACTGATATGTACAGCGACCGTTCTCGTATCCTCCAGACTTTCCATTCCCCAGATGATTTGAAACAACGTATCGACACTAACGACACGATTCACGTTTTGTGCCATATAGGACAGCAGACTGAACTCTTTTTTCGATAAATAGATAGGTTTACTCCCCGTGTTGACGGACTGCGTGTAGAAATCCAGTGTCAAACCCGGTAACTCCAGCAGTTGTTCCCTTCTACCCGTCGACACTCTGCGAAGGTGAGCCTTGATCTTGGCCATGAGCACTCCCGGACTGAACGGCTTGGTCACATAATCGTCCCCGCCATAGGACAATGCGCTAATTTTTATTTCGTCTTCCTCTTGACTGCTCAGAAACACAATCGGCGCACTGGTGAGATTACGCGCATTCCTGCACCAGTCAATACCGTTTTCATTAGCCAGCAATATATCCAGTATAATTAAATCCGGCTCAAACGATGCAAGCAGCTCCATCGCTTCTGACCCGCTATGACTGCAGGTGGAGACAAATCCCTCCCTATCACAATACACCTGCACAATCTCGCATATATGAGGATCATCATCAACGATCATGATTTTGTGCGTGTCCATCTCATCACCCCTTTCCTTCAATCACCGTACAAGGAAACGTTACATAGAATGTCGCCCCCATCTTGCCGTCGCTCTCCGCTCGAACCATGCCTCCGTGCGCTTGTACGATTTCCCTGCAAATTGCCAGCCCCAGTCCACTGCCCTCTATGCCCATTCCCGGCCGATCATATCTGTAATTACGTTCGAAGATTTGCTCAAGCTGCTCCGGAGGAATACCCATTCCAGAATCCTGTATGCTAATGACTGCATGGGGAGCATGATTCAATTTGTCTACAGCTAGCGCAATACGTAACAGCCCTCCGCTGGAGGTGAACTTCATAGCGTTCGACACTAGATTAAACAAGGCTTGCTCTACTCTTTTGGCATCCATTTCAACAATAGGCAAGTTAAATTGTTGATCCTCTGCATCTCCGATATCCAGTATGAAATCTAATCCTGCGTCACGCACAACCAGCTCATATTGTTCAAAAAAATCACGCAAGAAGGGAATGATCTGAATCGGCTCCATTCGGTACGAGACCTGTCCGGTCTCCAAATGCGACAAGAAAGACAACTCCTCGATCATACGGTTAATCCTTATTGTGTTCTCCCGGATGTACTTCAGATATTGTTCATTGCGTTCCGGCTTGACCCTGTCCTGTATAGCTTCTACATATCCAAGCATACTGGACAACGGCATACGCAGATCATGCGTAATATAAGCAAGTAGCTTCTTCCTCCCTTGCTCGGAGTGAAGCAGTCGGTCATACGAGATTTGGAGATCATCATGCACTGTAGATAAGGCCTGTGTTCGCTCCTGAACGGTCTGTTCCAGATTCATATTCATTTCAATCAGCTTATCATTAACGTACTGTAATTCACGTGTAATTCTCTCTTCGTTCGATGCCGTCCTCGTAGATCGCGAAGACAACAGAATCAGCTGCGCGATCGTAAATATCAATAAGCCAAGCGGAGATGTATTTCCAACTAGCGACCATCCGTTAAAATACAAAAAATCGTTGACAACCGTGACCAAAGTAACCACCGACACCAGCAGGAAGATCAGCGCTCCCTCCATACGTCGCACAGCCGCCTGAACCAGCCCGATCATCAGATAAATCATATGTAGAACTACCATCACACCGATTACCAGCAAAAATTTTGTATATATAATTGCAGGGGTTACCACTACAAGGATACAGAATGCACCAGTTACGATCCGGGTGCCAAGACGAAACCATCGCGACACATAATTCGGAAAAATACAATCAAAATACATGGTGATGATATAACCGCTGAGGCAAAGAATCAGATATTCGATTTTGAACTGCAATTCCCAAGGAAAATGAGGCAACCATTGTGTAAAGATAAGCTCGCCGTTGAACAAGGATCGAATACCAAGCAGTACAGTAAACAGGCCAAAATATAACGGAGCTTTATCCTTACGTCGCAGCATGAACAACAGCAGATTATACAAACCGATCACTAGCAAACTTGCCGTGATGAACATATCCCTGGCAAGATTCAGATTGGTCTTGGTCGTTATTACGTCACTGCCACCCAGCTCGATATTCTTGGTAATACCGCCCCGATGATGTTGGAAGTTGGAGACTTGCATGACCAGCTCTAACGTGTCGCTTTCAGGCTGAAAATACACCAGCTTTGTTTCCAGTTGCGGGGTCATGCTGTGCTTGTCCTGACCAACCTCACCAACTTCTGCCAGCAGCTCGCCATTGACCCATAATTTGTACGCATTAAAAATGCTAGGCAGCCGCAGAGCAAGCATCTCATCTCGATCCTGCTCGCTTAGATGAACGACCAGGCCAAAGGTTGCATAGCCTGTACCGCTCAGCCGCTGACCTTCTAACGGGTAGCCCCGCCAGGAGCTTGGAATGTTAATCCAGTGGTCCTGATTTCCTTCCCTTGCCGAACGAACCCGCATATCCTCAGGCGACAGCAGTTCTTGCCAATAGAACGCCCACTTTCCTGTTAATTTTTGCGGATTCGTACTAAGTTGAGCCTGCGTTAAATCCAGAATACCTTCTTCACTTTGGAGCCCAGGAGAGTCTGACGAAGAGAGGACGACGTAGCCTGTAACCAAACCAATAACAGCAGCAATGATATACAACCAAACCTTACGAGAACCGACTCGGAGAATCTCCCTCATGATGAACCCAACCCCATTCTACAAGAGCGCAATAAGTAAGTTGATCATCCAAATAATATCATCAATACAGGAGAATGTACCCTGCAAATTTCTAGCAGGTGTTGATAGCTAACATCGCGATGATACCCTTTTGACGACGCGCGCTTAGCTGGGTGCGCCGCCACAAAAAAAGTACACACTTTGAAGTGCATACTGATATGAAGGATCTTATTCGCAATGAATAATCCGAGCACAATCTGTATGTGCCAGATTCACAGATGACTCATGCATTATAGTGAATCATTGATGATTTCTGTGAAGGGCTTGATGTTATAGGTATCATCCTGAATGCGCCATTCTCCCTGATCCTGCAAAAAGGTGATATCGCCCGATAGCGGAATAGACTTGAACTCCTTGCCGTTCACGTCTGTAAACTTCAGATCGAGCGTGTATTCCACAAGAATCCAGTCGCTCTTGTTATCTTTGATCTTGGTTTGTATATTTTCAGGATGCAGTTTCGCTTGTTCGATGTGTGCAACCTGAAGAGGCAAGACAATATATCGATTAGCCATGTAAGCCTCATAATTCCTGGAGGTCAGGAACGGCTTCATCGTCTCTCCTTTGGCCAATAACCCATCCATCTCTAATGTATCATCATAGTCCTTGCCATCCACAGTGAGTTCTGTTGTCTTATAATCCAGCGACATTTCGAGCGCTTGTTGCTGCTCCTCCGAAGTCGCCTTCTGGTCCCCCGTATGACTTGGCTGTTCCGTTGCTGGTGGAGTGACGGGTTCCGTGCTTTCCGCTGGTTCAGATGGTGTACATCCCATTAACATGGCGGTGGAAAGAAATAATGTCCCCATCACATATGCCAACTTGCGCATGGTTAATCCCTCCCTTTCTCGTCAGTATTACTCTCAATTATCCCTTCAATAGGATATAATGTCCAGTTATTGGGCGCATCTGAACAGACACCCACTGAATTACATCCAATGGTTGTCATCTTCATAATAGATTGTGTTATAGTCATCGGGAAGTGATTTGGAGGAGATAATAATGATGATCAAAATTACAACTGGACCAACTCTCGAAGGATAGCGCCTGCGGGTCCAATAACTGCGTGTTTCCTTCAACAATGAAGGTGTGAAAGCTATGTCAACTTATCAAGTCGTTCCTATGATTTATGATTCCAAGGAACAGATTGAAGCAATTATTTTACTCGAACAACAATGTAAACAGCTCGATTCCATTCATCTGAAAGCAGACCTTGACCATATCAGTAAAAAAGACGGAGACCATGCACTCCTCTGTTATCGCGACGGTGAATTGGCAGGACTCCTCAGTTGGTATGCTTCTGACGTCGTAACCGGAAATATTAACGCCATCGTACATCCGCATTATCGTCGCCAAGGTGTGTTCAGCAGCCTACTGAAAAGGGCCACCCTGGACATGAAACCACAGGGAATCAACCAACTCAGTTATCGCGTTCCTCAGGGTTTATCTCCGGGTGTTCTTACTGCCCAATCCCTTGGAGCCATTTATGATCGTGCCGAGTACTCGATGCAACTTGTGAATGAGGTCCTTTCGGTTGTGGAGCCACCTGAACTAACGTTGGCCGTGGCAGAAACCGAGGATATGGAGTTTATGGTCACTTGCTCCTCCCAAGCCTTTGGAGATTCGGAGGACTGGACACGCGAGTATTTTATGCAAACAAATGGACCCAGCCGAGTCACCTATATTGCGTGGCAGAATCAACTGCCTGTTGGGCTGGTACGGGTCAACTCCATTAATGCAACAACCGCATTTATTCATAACTTCTGTATCTTGCCTGCTTATCAGGGACAGAAACTGGGGCGCACTGCGCTTAGCATCCTGGTTGATCTCCTAAGGAAACAAAGTTACACAGATATCCGCCTGTCTGTGGTTACCGAGAACAAACGCGCTTTGAATCTGTACCGCAGTGTTGGTTTTGAAGTAAATTCTGAGTATCACTATTTCAACGGCAATCTATAAAAGGCAGTGGAGAGAGATCGTTTTCCTCAAAGGGAGACGGTCTCTCTTTATATATTGGAGAATTGAAAAATCAATTTATAGCCATCGGATGTATGCCCGTACATTTCCTGATAGTTACCTTCGGTATAATTAGCCACTGTTTTCCGCCAGAAAGATTGGCCAATCTTATTGTTCTCCGATGGATTGGTGAACAACTCCCAGTTTCCTCTAAACATGCCAAAGATCGTCGATCCCGCGTGTTCAGCAACGCCTACACCTCGAAATGGCTGCATCAGAAAGAAATCATGTACAAAGAAATCCGTGCCTTGTGAGCAATATGGCGGAGTAGCCACAAACGCAAAACCTGCCGGTGTACCCTCCACAGTAATCAGGAACGGATAAAGACACTCCGGTTTTTCCCACCAGATGTTCTGAACATCATACTGATCCTGTAACGTTTTATAATCAGGACTTGGTTCGAAAATGCCATGTTCGTTCGGGGTATGCTCTCCACCCAGACCATAATGTCCGGATAGATCATGAAGGTATAGCGGGTATATATTTTTAATCACATACGCCTCGTCTTTATTCGTTAATTTCACTTCTATATTCATATTATTCATATTCACCAGCCTTACCAGATGATTTAAGGAGTTAATTCATGAACTCTCACCGCATAACCTTTTACCGTCAAATGAATTGTACGCGTAATTAACAACCTCGAATATGTAAAAAAGCTTTAATAACCATTCTTTATTCTTACAGTAAAAAAGCCACATTCGATTGCTCGAACATGGCTTCTATAGTTTCATCCCTTTTTGCAATACACAATTTTCTTGATGCTATCGATGGATAAACAGTATTGGTCCACAAGCTGATCGATAGTTGTTCCCGCAGCGAAAAGCCGGCGGATCTCGTCATTCCGCTCCTGGACAACCCTTCTGCCACCCGAATTCTCTCCCCACTTCTTATGGGCATCCTTGGGCCTCGGAATATAGACCAGGCCTCCGGGGATATGACGCTGTATTTCTTTGAGTAATTCTTCCGGAAAGATTGTATCCGCATTAATATATTTCACGTTGCTCCACTCCTTAAAAGTTAAAATCTTTAAGGCAGCAGAGTCTTACGATGAACACATTGAATATGCACTACAATGGATGGCGGAAATGAATTTCAGGCTCTATGCAAACAACCGCCGTTGTTCATCACATGGACTCTGCATAGAGCGGGTCGTTAAATTTATTATGAATCGAATCATGGTAGCCCCCCATTCAGTTAATCTTATTCGTGCTGAAGAACTTTTAACTGTCCATACCATAATAAGGCTTACTTTTCTTAATGGCAAAATCTACACGTCGAATCTGTAATATACCCCTGTTAATTCTTCTGATACGCTCCATAGCTTGTTTGAAATGTTAGCGTCATATAATTTTTCGATGATCTTAGCGCTCTTGGGATAGCCCTTAGTGCCGCCCATACCACCAGGAGCAATATACTCCCCTCCCGTGATCGTCGGATCTGCTGCAGCATATAAGGTAGGTAATGCCCCCATATGTGCCGGTTGACTAATGATTTTCAAAAGACTGCGCATGAATATATTGGTCTGTTTCCCCGAACCAAAGGAAAATAGATTGGTATGCGAAATCCCTGGATGAGCGGCGATACTCATGGAATCAATATGGGCGGAATTAAATTTATTCTGCAGCTCTCTCGCAAACATCAGATTGGCTAGCTTGCTTTGACTGTAGAACTTCATGGGATTATATCCTTTGGAGCCATCTAAATTATTAAAATCAATCGCACCATTATGAGCTGCCATACTACTTACAGTGACAACTCTCGATTTCGGAGTAGAGATCAATCGAGGCAATAGTAGACCCGTAAGCGCAAAATGGCCTAGATGATTACTACCAAACTGCAATTCAAAGCCATCTTTCGTCAACTGGAATGGAGGGTTCATAATTCCTGCATTATTAACGAGAATGGACAAAGAATCGTATTGCTCAAGAAAAGCGGCTGCGAACTTACGGATACTAGCTAAATCGCTAAGGTCGAGCTGCATAACGAGTACCTCTCCAGCTACATGCACAGACGATTTTATTTTATTAGCTGCCTCTTTACCTTTTTCCAGATTACGAACTGCAAGAATAACTTTTGCGCCTTTTTCAGCTAACGCTAATGCCGTTTCATACCCTAACCCGCCGTTCGAACCTGTCACAATCACTACTTTATCGGATACAGTCGGGATGATGTCTTTAGTCCAAACTTCGCTCATTTATCTACACACCTTTCTTATCTCTTCCTTGATACCCTAATATCCAGCGTTTGAAAGCTTTTATCCCCCACCATACTGACTTAAACTCCGTTCCAGCATCCCTCTAACCTGCTGTTGCAGTTCGAGCGGAGACACCACCTTCACTTCCGGCCCATAGGAGAGTAACTTTCGCGCTGTAAAAGAGAACTCCTCGGGTGGAACAAGTCCGTGCCACTCATGGCCTTCAACCGACTTGAACAACACATCTGACGCAGCAATCCTTGCTCCAAATTCCGTGAAATGCAGCACCACTTCTACGCTTGCTCTATCTTCTTTGGTATCTAGCCATGCCTTCAGACTGGGAACAGATTCATCCACCGATTCCATAACAGCCAACTGCTGCATGCGATCCACCCGATACAACAATACGCGATCCTTATTCCGGGCTGGCATGTACCAATGTCCCTGCTCATAGTAAATACCATATGGGAAGACCTGGACTTTTTTATGCCCATTGCGGGCATGATACATAAATTCAATTTCTCTCTTTTCTACCGCTGCACCCAATATCTCGGTTGTTAAAGGCTCGGCATGCTCACCGGGATGCTGGACAAAGGTGATATGCTCCCTCATTCGCATAATCAGATCCTGTACATCTTCGGGCAAAGTAGAGAAATACTGCTCAGCCAGATGTTCACGCATTGATCCATATGGAAAATCCGGGACTTGCTGTAGATATTCCAGCATCATAAATAGCCCTAATGCCTCCTGCTGTGTCAGTTGAAGAGGTGGCAAAATCCGATTGGGCAATACCCGGTATCCACCGTTCACGCCAACTTCGGTGTACAAGGGAAAACCCAGCGCCTGCAATGCATCCAGATCTCGCTGAATGGTACGAACCGAGACGTCGAACCGTTCTGCCAGTTCCCTAGCAGTGAACTTCTGTCTGGAATCCATCAGGCGCATGATCGCCAGTTTCCGATGATTCATGAATTCAACATCCTAACTACGTCAACTTTTGTCATAGTTAAAGTGTATCATACATTGTAGAAGGGAGCGATGAACATGAAGAATAATAAAACCATTTTGTACATTGCCATGAGTTTGGATGGATATATCGCAAGACTGGATGGTTCGGTCGATTGGTTATTTGATGTGGAGGGTGATGGTAATCGGAGCAGATCGTTGATATACTGAAATGCTATCTTTAGATCTTTTGTCATTTGATAGAACTTACAACAATGCAATATTCGAAGTTGATTTCACATTCAAGTTATATTTACGGTATATCAGCCACATTATTAATCACTAATTACGATTATTAGCAAATTACAGATTTGATAATTAAATTAATTTAAAACTAATTTTATCTGCACATAAGAATGCAAAAGCCGTTACAAAAAGATCTGACTGGCCACTTTTCACATACCAAAGACTCGCCTAATATTAGGCGAGTCTTTGGTATGTGAAGTGGTAATCAGTTAGCCATTCCACTTATTTGCTGTTGATGAATAACTCCCATCACCTTTAATGTTGATAATTATCTCTCCACTAGTAGTTTGAGGTTTTATTTCCCAAATTCCAAAGCTCGTCTTAATAGATGATTTTGCACGAATACCATTGGAATCGCCAGGGGCAGGTCCTACTCCTGGTGTTTCGCCATCCAGATTCCAAAGACTCCATACTGGGCTGTAGAAGCTTGTAGTTGGGACAGAATCATGCCAAGTGATTTTTTTTCCATTGGTAATATAGGATTGCTTTAATGTATAAGTCCATAGAAGTAAATTATCTCCTGTTACGGCGCTATGTGCACTTAAAGAAACAGATGCATTCCAAATATCATTGGAGGCAGCAACGGCAGCTAGAGTTGAAACAGAGTTATTAGTCGATGTTAGCTGAATATAACTACCGTCATCAAAGGTATATGTAGCAACTGGATTGGATCCATCAACAGCCAAACCTGATTCTAGAGCTTCATCGATCTTGGCAGGATCATTAGCTTCAAGGGCAAATTGAGCTTGAACTACATTAGGTGAAACTGAACCTTCGATATCTGCGGCAAAGGCCGCTGTAGAAGAAGATAATACGAGTGTTGCGGCAAATAAGCTGATTAAATATTTTTTCATTTTCTTGCTCCCTTCGTAATACAATATGGTATAATTGGTTGCAACAATGTAATAGTACCATATTAAACCAGTTAATGTAACCCATTTTTATTAATATTTAGGAAGGAGATGAATATTATGTTAATTTCAAAGGAGCTAAGGAAGAAGGATTATATTATTTTCTTTTTCATCGCTTTTTTAGGTTTAATTGTAAATCTAACGGGAGATACAGGCAGTTCACTCATTTGGGCAATTGTCAAAATATTTATTGCCTCTCTGCTGGTATGTGTTGTGTTTGGTACATTGACAAATTTAATATTCAGAAAGAAGAGATCAAACTAAAAAAATCTTACTATATATTTATTCTGCAGCATTAAAATATATAGTGTGAGTACAAACAAAGACATAGATTTCAAAGAGTCCGTGAACAATAGTTTACGGACCTTTTCTATACGATGTGATTACAGAACTTTAACTTAATATAAAAAAATCATTGAAAACTATCTGACAAATCACTCTTACTACAATAATACTGAGGTGTAATAAAATTAATCACTTTGAGCGACAGCGTATGTATACATAATAATCAAAATTATTATATTTTATATATAGGAACAGAATATCCTTCATTCCTGACTCTACTGGGTCCAAATAAGTCCCCCGGAAACTCTCTAAGCTGCTGCTTCAAATTAGGTGTCAAGATCATCATCACTTCTGGGCCATAGTATATTATCTCTCGTACTGTGAAAGAAATTTCTTTGGTGCGGCAATCCTCGCTCCAAATCCTATGAGTTGCAGGCGCCACATCAACAATTTTTCTCGATTCTTTGGCATCTAGCCATACTTCTCAGACTCGGAATAGATTAATCCGCCGTTCACACCGACTTCTGTATACAAAGGAAAACCTAGTGCCTGCAATGCATCCAGATCGCGCTGGATCGTACGAACCGAGACGTCGAACCGTTCTGCCAGTTCCCGGGCAGTGAACTTCTGTCTGGAATCCATCAGGCGCATGATCGCCAGTTTCCGATGATTCATGAATTCAACATCCTAACTACGTCAACTTTTGTCATAGTTAAAGTGTATCATACATTGTAGAAGGGAGCGATGAACATGAAGAATAACAAAACCATTTTGTACATTGCCATGAGTTTGGATGGATATATCGCAAGACTGGATGGTTCGGTAGATTGGTTATTTGATGTGGAGGGTGACGGAGGAGATAACGGATATGCTGCCTTTTATCAAACGATCGGTAGCGTTGTTATGGGACGTTATACGTATGAAGAGGTGCTCACACTTTCCGAAGATTTCCCCTATGCGGATCGGCCAACATATGTGCTTTCTCGCTCGGAACAGCCGCCCGCTCCGAATGTACAGTTTACAACCGAGGAGGTAGATACACTCATTCCCCAGTTAAAACAAACTTCTGAAGGAGACGTGTGGATTGTGGGTGGCGGCATATTGGTTCAAGCTGTGTTAGCCAAAAAATTACTAGATGAGATTGAGGTCGCCATCATTCCCAAAATTCTTGGTGAAGGCATCCCCTTGTTCCCGGCAGGCACTGTGCCCAGTCACTTCAAAATGATCCGGACCCAGACGCTGGGACAGATCATCTCAATTCGTTATGAGGTACAGAACAGCGGCACAGCGGACACACCACCGAATGTCTAGATGAGTAGAAAAGGGAAAGACCATTCTTGTGATAAAGGGACACCATAAAGTTAGACACCATCTAACCACTGGGGGTACCCGTTCATGAAAGAGTGGTCTTTCCATTACCATATTTCAAGTTATCCTAGTATTCCTCGTACATATTCCGCTAAAACCTCTGCCGTCCTACGGTGAGATAACTCGCCTGGATGGGTGCGCGCCCCTACCGTCTCTTCGGTTGTATCGGGAAGCTGGATAATCGTAACCTTACGATCTCCTGTCCCCTTTGTATACGAATCAACCGCACGGTAGATGGCAGGCATCATGGGAAAACCAAGCATGCCATAAGCCCATACGAGATGTGCCGCCGGATTGTTTTTTCGAAGTTTGAACAGGAACTGCTCCACCGCTTTCTCAAAAGCAGCCAGATCTTCTTCATGATACGTTCCGTCCTCGTTCATACGCTGCTTGTACACCTTGCCAGTGTCGGGGTCTTTCCACTCAGGTGACTGAAAGGCACCCCCATCATTGCTGCCCAGGTTCACGACCACCACGTCTGGCTGCCACGAACCAAAATCATGCTCATCACCTGCACCTAACGCTTCGTTACGCTCACCAGTAAGCAAGCCACAGACCTGTTCGTAATACTCGGGGATGTTCCCCTTTGGATTGTTATCCCAACTTGTCAGCACACCCCAGCCACTTTGCGAGATGACCCGATATTCTGCATTCAATGCCTCTGCTGTCATAAACGTATAATTATGTATGGCGCTGAACCACATCGGAATCCAATCTTCCTCCGCTTTTGCCCCAATCGCACCTTCGCCAGATGTAATGCTGTCACCGATAAACTCGATCTTGTACGGTTTTTCCTGCACAGGCAGGAATGCTCCATCCGATTTCACCGCATGAATCTGCAAGGCACAACCCGGGTCACCACTCATCGCTTGAACATCCTTAACGATCCGAACATTCTTCATCACATCCGCGTTCATACCCCGGAATACACAGACCCAGTACCTTCCCGCCGTTAACATCTGTCTAATCACCGGAACACCGTTGATCAAAATGCTGATCCATGACTCATACATATCATACTGCGACTCTACTTCAACCCATAGTTCGGAGCCCCGTACATTGAGTTCAACTGCACTCCCCGTCCAAAATAACGTCAACGGAGCCAACTCTCCAGTTGTTCTGCCATGCACTTTGAGATAAGGCAGTTCCGTTAACTCATAGATCTTTAACCCGGTATTCGCTTGTACACTCATCCTTTATTCCCCCTCAACGATTCATAAAAGTAGTTATTAAGCGCTTTCCTATGTATCGATAACATGTTCGTCGTGATCAATCCATCTTATTATGTATTACGCACAGCACCAAAAATCCCCTGCAAGCAAGCCATGTTCAAGTCCATCATATCAGATGTTCTGGAACGATCGTTCGCCCATAGGGGATTTTTTCAGTTCTTTTTGTTCAAGTATCGTTATAAAACCTTACCCAGAAACGCCTTGGTCCGCTCATGCTGAGTATTCTGAAAGAGCTCTTCAGGCGTGCCTTCTTCTACAATATATCCGCCATCCATAAAGATCACCCGATCTGCCACCTCACGGGCAAAGCCCATCTCGTGTGTAACAACAATCATCGTAATTCCCTCATGAGCGAGGTCTTTCATGACTTGCAGCACTTCTCCAACCATCTCCGGGTCCAGTGCAGATGTAGGTTCATCGAACAACATCACACTTGGGTTCATGGCAAGTGCACGCGCAATGGCTACGCGCTGTTGTTGTCCACCTGACAACTGCTCGGGATAAGCATCCCTCTTCTGAGACAGCCCCACCTTGCCGAGCAGTTCCATTGATTTCTTCTCATTCTCGGCCTTATTTAGTTTCTTGATATGCTTCGGCGCGAGCATGATATTCTCCAGCACGGTCAGATGCGGGAAAAGGTTGAACTGTTGAAACACCATGCCCACATTGGTTCGTAACTGATCGATATCCGTCTTGGGTGAAGTGACCTCAATACCACCAATCGTCACCTTGCCAGACGTCACACCCTCTAGCAGATTGAGACAACGCAAGAAGGTACTTTTACCAGACCCGGAAGGCCCGATGACGCATACAACTTCTTTCTCCTGAATCGTTGTGGAGATGTCCTTCAATACCTCATTGGCACCAAACTGCTTTTTCAGGTTCTGTACTGTGATCATCGGATCGCATACCTCCTCTCAATGAACCGGGAAGCCCGGGACAATAGAACAATAATGATCAGATAGAATATGCCCACCACACCCCAGATTTCGAATGCCCGGAAGTTGGAGGAAATAATAATCTCCCCGCTCTGTGTTAATTCGGCGATACCGATCGCGGACAGCAGCGAGGTATCCTTAATTGTAATAATGAACTGGTTCACAAAGGTAGGAATCATGCGCCGGGTTGCTTGGGGTAACACAACCAGCCTCATCGTCTGGAAACGCGTTAAGCCCAGGGATCGCGCCGCCTCATGCTGCCCGTTGCTAATTGAATTAATCCCCGCCCGGAAAATCTCCGAGATGTACGCTCCGGCATTCAGACTAATTGCAATAATCCCTGCGGTCATCGCCGGAATACGCATATCCAGGAACACAGGCAACCCGAAGTAGATGAAATATACCTGCACCAGAAGGGGGGTACCACGGATGATATCCACGTAAAGTGTAGCTACCAGCCGCAACAATCGATTCAAAGAAGTGCTCATCAGACCTGAGATCAATCCGATCACCATCGCAATGATGAGCGAGATCACGACTAGTTTTAACGTAACGACTGTACCCTCTAACAGAAGAGGCAGTGCGTCTATTATGACTTGTAAGGAGGAGTCCATCCGTACCACATTCCCTTCTATTTAGCCGTTGTTCCCAGATACTTGCCAACAATCTCGTCGTACTTTCCACTTTCCTGCAATTTTTTCAGTCCATCATTAATCTTCTTCTGCAACTCCGCATCGCCTTTGGCAACAGCAATACCATAGAAGTCACCATTCAATCGGTCTCCAACGATTTTGAGTTTGGCGTTTGGATCGATGGCAATCTTATAGGAGATGACCGGGAAATCCTCCAGCGTAGCATCTGCGTTTTTGTTCGCGACTTCCTGATACATCGATGGGCTGTCATCAAAATATTTCACGGTTGCCCCATAGGTTTTCGCATATTCATCTGCGAGATTGGCACCTGAGGTTCCTTTTTTAATCGCAATAATCTTTCCTTTTAAATCTTCAGGACTTTGGATGTCCGCGTTATCTTCATGTACGATTAGGGACAGACCGGCCTGATAATACGGGTCCGAGAAATCCACGACTTTTTTACGTTCGTCCGTAATGCTAATGCCTGCAATGGCTCCGTCCAACTGATTCGCCGTAATGGCTGGAATGATGCCTTTGAAGTCCATCGGTTTGATCTCTACTTCAAAGCCCTCTTCTTCCGCAATTGCGTTCATGAGGTCAATATCGATCCCTACATATTTGCCGTCCTTCTGGAACTCAAAAGGGGGATACGTTGCATCGGTACCAAATGTGTATTTCTCAACAGCTGAACCATTTGCCGATTGTGCATTGCTCTCTTCACCGGACTTTGCTGCACCGCAGGCACTAAGTGTTAGAGCAAGAACGGACGCCATTACAATGGATGCTACCTTTTTCATAGAAAAACCCCTTTTCCGAATTAGATTGGGATCGACCGAATCGACCGTTTGTATTTATACACGTATTGTAGTTCGCTCCCTACGCCAACTTACATGATCCTACATAAAAAAAATCACAATTTATGATAATTAAATTAACATGTAATGTTTTTTAATAGATAAACGCGCACAAATCGCTAATAAAAGATCCGATTTTAATTATTTATGTAAGTTTATATGACAATCAAGAAAGTAATAAACAAAAAAAGCCGAGAATCCGTGAAGGTGTTACCTTCGGGAATCCGGCTTTTGGATAAGAGAAAGAATATCTCAGTTACTATTTAGTTATTCAGTTGTTTAATTATTCATCTTTTCAATCGTCTCCATATAGAACACATGCAGGAACTTTTTGATATTAACCTTGCCTTTGTCGCCTGCCTGATCTTCTTCCATCGCTCTCATCTTCATTCGAACATCCTGGAAGTCGAAGTAGAGGGGGGCATAATGTTCGAACTTGTGGTTGCTATAATCGGTGAGTCCAATCGAGGCCATGTTGGTCAGTGCGGCAATTACCGTTCTGCGAATACGTTGTTCCATCGCCTTGCACTCTTTCTCCACGTCCTTGGGCGTAGACTTGTACGTCTGGGCCACCGCTTCATACGACTCCTTCAGTGGCGGCCACTCCCCGGCACGCTTCTGATCAATCGCATACTCCATAAGGGCCACAATATCCTTGCTACCACTTTCCCCGATGATCCCGAGATCCATCAGAATGCTTCGTGCCGCCTCTCGCACCGTACGACCTTGGGCAGGGGCCGTCGCTTCCACCAGATTCAATCGGGCCATCGACTGTTTAATCTCCAGCACGTAACGTTCGTACTTCCACTGTTCATTCACTTTGCTGAGCACATGCTCCACTTCCACCCGATTAATCGGTTTATGAATGAAAAATTCAATGCCGTTCTGGTAGGCCGCCCCTACCATCTCCTTGTTCTCCACCTGAGAGATCATGATGAATTTCCCGGTATAACCGCCGTGCTTCAGCTTCGCTACCGTCTCAATCCCGTCCTGATCCGGCATCAGCAGATCAATCAGCACCACATCGGGACGCAGATCCATAATCATGCGCGCCCCTTCTATACCGCCCTCTGCCATGCCTGCAAGCTCGCCGATTCCACAGGATTCAATGATATCATGCAGCATACTCCGGCTCACCACATCATCATCCACGATCATGATAGAAAGTGTCATCGACATCGGCCCCCTTGATTAGATTCATTTTGGGAATAGTTATAGCGAATGTTGTCCCTGTCTCTCCTTGAGGCGCCGACTCTACCTTAATTTGTCCCGCCAACGACTGAACGATATCACGTACATGGGACAGGCCAATGCCCGTCGCGGCAATGCCGACTTCATTGAACTTTGTTGTATAGCCCGGTTCGAAGATAACATCCCGTTTGGCTTCAGGTACGCCTTTTCCAGTATCCATCACGACGAAATGCACGTCATCTTCCTGCTCATACACACGAATTCGGACCGTCCCTTCATGCTCAATCGCCTCTACCGCATTGGCAATCAGGTTGTTCATTACCGTTAGAAGAGGAATGTAGTACGGAGACTCACAATCATACTGTTGCTCGATGTCGATCTCGACCTGCTTATGCAGCATTTCACTATATTTTCGGTTTGCCTTACTGGCAAAGTTCAGCACTTCGGATAAGCTCATGTTAACCGCTTTTTCGTTATCATACAGCTTCAGCAGACCCGCGAGAATGCGTTGTGAATCCTTCTTCACTTCATGAATCTGCTGAGCGATGCCCAGCGTGCGCTGACTGTATTGATTCATGTCGTGCTCTCGGAGATCGCGATATAGATCATAGCTGTCTGCCGTAATGCCTTCGATCGTATTCATCGCTTTCTTGAGGTAAAAAACCTCGCCATACAGACCCGAGTTCACACTCAGCATCTGCTCCATCCGCTTCTCCTGCTCTGCATGTAAAAGCCGCATCTGCCTCACCGCAAAGCTGTTATAGAGCCCAATCACAAAGTAACTTCGCAGACCGCCTACCACAAGCAGATACAACCATTCCTTCATATAAAAGATATTGGTCCCGCTTAACATTCCGCGAAGAAGAAGCTCAACAAGATTAGAGGAGAAATCGATACATGTGATTAACCCGCCGAGCAGAAGAGGCTGCATCTCATGGAATCGATGCTTGAACTTGCTAAGCCCATAGGCAAAGACCACATAATACACGCCTGCCCCCAGGTTGTCCCGCATGCTTTCCAGAATGGACACGGTCTGTACATGATTGATGAGATCTGCCGACTGAAACAGGAAACTTGCGATGCCTGTCAGGATTCCTGTCTTCACATAAGACAAGTGTGGCATGATCATCAGCAGAAATAAAAGGATGCTAACCCCCAGCCCGATTCGGAAGTAATCTTCCCGGAACGGATTTATCTTGAATTGCGCCCCTACCGCAGTGGCAAAGGCAATGGCCGTCATCTGTACATTCTCATTTTTGACCCAATTGCGCATCGATCTTTTCACCCACTATAACAACGTTTAGCGCGCAATGCGGAACCCGCGCTTCTAATGTTAAATATACTAACATATGAAAGATGCATTAGAAATAATTAAAATTAGGGAATGAACACGCAAGCAACACAAAAAGGCCGGAAGTCTTCACTTCTGCGGCCTTTTCCTTATATCTCGTCCGGAATATCAAATGATACCATCGTACCCTCACCCGGCTCACTTACGATTGATAATCCCTGCCCATACCGTTGCAACAATCTGCGGTTTGTATTCACAATGCCTATTCCGCCTTTTCCACCTGGCGTAGCATGTAACAGCTCTGCAACCTTCTCCGGTTCCATGCCTTTGCCATTATCCTTCACTTCAATACGGGTATAACCCTCATGGCGAGTGATGGACAAACATACTGTCCCGCCCACATTTCGGCTTAATAACCCGTGTCTAACGGCATTTTCGATCAAGGGTTGAATCGATAGCGGCGGGAGCAGTAACGGAAGGTCCGGCTCTACGTTTAATACCACCGACAATCGATCTTCAAATCGTGTTTTTTCAATAAAAAGATAAGCTTCCACGAGTTCCAGCTCGTATGATAATTTCACCAGTTCTCCTGTATTGAGATAATTGAAGCTGATCCGTAAATAGGATGAAAAAGCTTCCCCAAGCTTCCGCATATGCTCTGTATCAATATCACTTAAAACCATAAGTGAATTCAGCGTATTGAACAGGAAGTGGGGCTGGATCTGAGCCTGCAAATAAGCAGCTTCCATGCGTAAGCGCTCCTGGATGGACTGATTTAACATGGTCAATGCACGTATTCGATATTTCAGCTCCAACGCATCTACAGGCTTCGTGACATAATCATTCGCCCCCGATGCAAAACCGGTATATATATCCGGTGGCTGGCTTCGCGCAGTCAACAATAACACCGGAAGCTCAGACATCGAGAATTGTTCCCTCACCTTCTGGGTTAACTCATATCCGGACATATTGGGCATCATCACATCCGTAATGAGCAGATCCCACTGGCGTGTGCCGAGCAGTTCCATCGCTTCCTGACCCGAACCTGCTGTAGTTATATCATATGGTTCCGTCGAAAGAATGCTGACCAGCACATCCAGATTCACCGGATCATCATCGACAGCCAGAATGGTGGCTTTCCCCTCTTTTAACAACGGAGCCATCTCTGCTGTCGCCAAGGCTTCCGCGTCCCCCATATCTGGGCGGGGTAACAGGAATCCGTTAGGTGCATCTTCCATCATCTCCGCGGCCTGTTCCCATATCAGGGGAAGTTGTGACTGAGCCTGATGGGTGGATTCATTCGCGAGCGGCAGATTGAAACTGAATACCGAACCCTTTCCGAGTTCCGAGTGAACCGTTAGTGCCCCGCCGTGCAATTCTACGAGCTCTTTGCAGATGTTCAATCCAAGTCCAATGCCTTGTCCATCGCTGATGCCATACGACCCTTGTTCATACGGAAGGAAAATGCGCATCCGCGTGTCCTCATCCATGCCAATACCCGTATCCGTCACATGAATCAGAGCATGTCCTTCACGAATGTCGGCACTTACGGAGATCGTTCCTTCCTCTGTATGTTTAAGCGCGTTATGCAGCAGGTTATACAAAATCTGAACGAGCCTTTCTTCATCAGCCATGACCAGTGGGAACGATTCCGGAATCTCCATATGAAGGCGGACTGGTTTTCGTTCTGCCATGAATTGCAGCATGGCGATAATGCCAGGCACAACCGACTGTATGGAAAGAGGCCCCTGACGTAACACAATGCGGTGCTCCTTCAGCCGGACTACATCCAGTAGATCACCAAGGAGATGCGACATCCGGCGACCGATCGTAATCAGCAACTCCATATCCTCCAGGCTCCGTTCATCCAGCCTGTTCTTCTCTCGGGTGACCACGTTGTGAGCGATGTTAATGATCCCGTGCAGTGGAGTCCGCAGTTCATGTGATGTATTCGCCAAGAACTGATCTTTAATTTTGTCGCCCTTCTGCAGCTCTGTATTCAGCTTCATATTCTCCTTGGCATTCCTGAAGTATTTCTTGAACCAATAGGCGGAGAAGCCGGTAATGGCAAAGATGATATCAATGGGATAATAGACGGTTGTCACATCTTTCGATGTCTCACTTGTACTCCACAACATGTTGGATATAATGCCTCCAGCGGTCAGGAGTAGGAAAACCATATCTCGATCAGCCTGTTTCCTAAAGAGCATGACACCTACAATGTACAGGAACCAGAGAGAAGAAACGAGAAAGAACACGTCGATAAAAGAATAATAAACCATGGCATAGACAACGTGAATTGGCGCCGCCAGAATAACAGCAATATAAGCTATTGTCGTGACAATGCCTAATTGAAGGATCTTTGTTCGTGTATGTATCAAGGTCAATCTCTGGAACAACAGCAGAATACAAGCATTTTGCAGCAGCAGACAGATCAGACGAAGCTTGATCCCCCATGTATAGTTAATAGGGAGCCATAACATCAGAATGTTATCATGACCTACCATAACCACAATGCCCACAGATAGGGTTAATATAGCTGCGACGAGCAAGGCCCGCTCCTGGGGGTTGAACACAAACAGAATACAGGCATACATGCCATGAAGTAATAAAACGAGAAAAATGGCCATTTGAAAACCGATGGAATACCAACGTGCGTAATCAACCGCCGCCTGGGAACCGAAGCGAACGGGTTTGCCAATCCCGCCGATATACGGGCTATCATAATTGGCTACACGAATGAGTAATTCAATCTCTGTTGCGCCTTCATCTTCATAGGATGCCGTATAAGAGGTACTTCTTGGTTCATAGGTATCCGCATCCTCCGACACCTTCCCCATTCCGCCCACGACATTGCCATTGATTTCAATTTCAGATGAACTTCGGATGTTTCTGAACCAAAAGGTGACAGGGACCTGGAGCGGATCAGTCAGCACACGCAATCGATATGTGGCATATCCAAGTGAACTCTCCTGATCTGGGTTCTCAGCCTTCCAATCTCCCGGAACCTGGACCACATCCGCCGCATGTGCTCGTCCCTCATCCACAATATCCTTCCTGGTCAGTAATTCATTCGAATATAGTTCCCATTCTCCGTTCAGATACATTACTGGCACTTGTTCCAGATCAACACCTCGCAAATCAACTACACCATTCACAGCTTGATGATTGTCCAAGGCAGGGAAGAACTGCGACCAGACCCAGCGCATGCCGACCAATGCCACTAAAATGATCGACAGGATCAGAACGTACTTGAAACGTCTTACGGGATTTGTATGTCGTACATTCATTGGTTACGTTGCCCTGACTTGATCAAACCGAGCTTCCAGTCCCTGTACCATTCGCGAACCTCTTCACTGATCGGTATCTCCAAATCTTGCTCCATTCTGGTGGTTAAGAGACGATACTGCTCCTCCACACCGAGATCGTTGTGCATTTCATCATATAACTTCATTAGAATAAAATAACTTTCTTCCTCATCCGGAAGCATATGCTGGATACGTTGTGTACTCTCGACCACTTTTTCCGCCAGCCCATGCTGCTGGTAATACAGACTTAGTTGTCTCATATGATACAGCCACAGATAGCGTAATCTTTCCCGCTCAGGTTCAGCCCACATGTATTCATAATTGCCAAGATAGGTACCCTTATATAGATGAAGCGCTTGCTCATAGGCATGAACCGTACTTGCGTCTACGACTTTCCATTGCCTGATTTCCCGTTCCCACTGCTCACTATCCAACTGAGCCTCACCCAGTTCGAGTCGATAGCCTGCCTCCAGGTGTCCACTCTGAATCGTGATCATATCCATGTTGCAAGTTTTCAGGGTTTGGCGGACATGATACATCGCAGTGTAAAGTTGGTGTGCCGTCTTCTCCTCTTCCATTCCCGGCCACAGAAGCTCCAGCAGAACACTGCGATGGATAACCTGGTTCCGGTGGTGAAGCAAGTATGCAAACAGCTCCTGCGCCTTGCTTGTACGCCATTTGGCAACCTGAATATCCTTTCCTGGAAGCTTAAACTGAATCTGATTAAAACATAAAATTAAAGGTACATTTGTATCCTTTGACCGCTGCTCCCGTTTTACGCTCAGTTTCTCCCGGACTCGGCTCACTGTCTGCTTCAATCGATCCTTTTGGATGGGCTTCATCACATAGTCCAAAGCCTGTAGTTCGAAAGCATGCACCGCATATTGATCGTAACTGGTCACAAATATAATTTCGATACCCGGTGTTGCCGCCTGAATCTGTCTTCCCAGATCCATACCATCCATCTCCGGCATATGAATATCCAGAAATACAACATCAGGACGGTGTTCCACAATACCTGCCACAGCCTCTGTTGGATTCATATATGTAGCGATAATTTCAATGCCGCTTACTTCTTTTTCTAGTGATTTTTGAAGGCCTATCAACGCTAGACGTTCGTCGTCAACCAATATCACTTTCACAGGAGCTTCCTCCTCGACCCTGAGGTCTTGAGATTTATTTTCACTATTATATCATAGGCATTTTAAGTATTTAGGGTTCTTGGTTATCCATTTTTAATTTTTAGCAATTTAATTGTATAATACTTAATAGAAGACAGGTTATCAGATCCAGTCTTGGAAGAGAGGAAGGTACCATATGTCAGATGTTAATCAAAGCTTTGGGCAAGCCCTTGTCAAATCATTAGTGGGGGAACGCGGTCATATCCGTATCGCTCGTGCTCTGCCCGATATCGATGTCACACTTGCTGCTCGTACGCACGATGCCATGCCATATACAATTTATCAGTTGGTGAAGCACATGCATTATTGGCAGAAATTCATGCTCGATCACTTGGAAGGACGCAAACCACAGCTCCCTGCTAACGTGAGTGAGAGCTGGCCTGAGGAGAAGGGTCCACAGGACGAAGCCACGTGGAAGGCAGATATTCAGGCATTCTTGGATGGAGTTGATCAAGCCGTAGCCATTGCCGAAAATGTACAATTAGATGATCCACTGCTCTATTTCCCGGGTGAAACTAAAGCAGGACTTCTGCGCAATATCGCATCCCATAACTCGTACCATCTGGGTGAGATTGTTCTGCTGCGTCGCTTCTACGGCGCATGGCCGCCTCCAGGTGGCGGATATCCGGCGTAAACCATATTTACGACAGATCTATTGAACGAATATACAGACACATCTAAGCTGTGAAAGGACGGTTGTTCCTTTTACAGCTTCTTGTGGTTATAGGCAAGTAACATCCATTGAAGTGCAATTATAACGCTCATATCCTGTACCAGGCTCATATATTACTTCAAAGTACGTATATGACTTTGAAGTGCGTACTTCTCATCCTTCTTTTTCTGACCCACAATATGAACAGAAGAAGAGAGGAGCATGTCCATTGAAACCCGAACAATCCGTTACCCGTTACACCGCACTTGTCATTGGTGCTGGAGGTGTCATTGGAAGAAACCTTATTGATTACCTGATGACACTTCCCGAGTGGAATGTGATTGGTGTATCTCGCCGCGGAGGGGAAGATGCCCCTGGATTACGTTATATATCAGCTGATTTACTGAACGAAGCAGACACACAAGACAAACTAAGTCATTTAACGACCGTTACGCATATTTTCTACGCCGCGTATCAGGATCGCCCAACCTGGGCCGAATTGGTACAGCCCAACTTGGCCATGCTCGTCAATCTGGTGAATACCATCGAACCGATCGCTCCAAATCTCCAACATATTAGCCTAATGCAAGGGTATAAAGTGTACGGCGCACATCTGGGGCCATTCAAAACACCTGCCAAAGAAACGGACGCATATCATATGCCCCCTGAATTCAATGTCGATCAGCAACAGTTTCTCGAGGATCGGCAAACCGGAAGCAGCTGGACCTGGTCAGCCCTTCGCCCTTCGGTTGTATGTGGATTCGCTCTGGGTAATCCAATGAACCTTGCCATGGTTATTGGCGTGTATGCGTCTATCTCCAAGGAGCTTAACTTGCCATTACGATTTCCTGGGAAACCAGGAGCGTATCATTCGCTTCTTGAAATGACTGATGCGACATTGCTGGCTCATGCAACCGTATGGGCAGCAACCGATCCGCGATGTGCCAATCAGGCATTTAATATCACCAATGGCGATCTGTTTCGCTGGAATGAGCTATGGCCCAGAATCGCTGCATTTTTCGAATTGGAAACCGCACCTCCACTCCCCCTCTCACTTGCAACAGTGATGGCAGATAAAGAAAATCTTTGGAATTCCATGATTGAAAAGTATGGTTTGGTAAACACCCCTTATGATGATGTCTCTTCCTGGGCATTTGGTGACTTTGTCTTCTCTTGGGATTACGATTTCTTCGCAAATGGTTCCAAAGCTCGCCGCTTCGGATTTCATGAATTCATTGACACGGAGGCCATGTTTATGGATATTTTCAGAAATCTACGTGATCGCAAGATCCTTCCGTAAAGCAAATAAAATGCATAATAAGCCGATTCCTGAATTCCAGAATCGGCTTATATAAGTCACTCAACGTCAGTAGTAGTTGGTGGCTTAAATAGAATTTTTCCTCGATCACCATACACATTCTCCACGTGTATATCGCCCCACCTACACATCAGATGAAGAATCTCTTTAAGACTACACCCATACTCTGTTAACTCATACTCCACTTTAGGCGGAACCTGGTGATGTGAAATACGGGCAATAACCCCGGCCTCCGTTAGTTCACCAAGTTGCTGAGTCAACACTTTCTGGGTGATCGCGGGGATCAGTTTCATCAGCTCACCATTACGTTTCTTACCAAAGGTAAGATGGAATAGAATAACAGGCTTCCACTTTCCCCCAATTACTTCAAGAAAAGCTTCAACTGCGGTGTTATATACTTTGAGCGGTTCCTCCATATCACCTTCTGTCTCCCTTCCACACAACAGTTTAAAGAGTCTCTGTCGAGTTTTTTTAGACTTCTGGTGTCATCAGTCCTTGGATAAACGTCTCAAAGTTCGGTGCCAGCGGAATGATATCTTTGGGATTCTCCCTCTTCACATAAACGACCTCAGGTTCTCCATCATTACCGAATGAACGATAATCGAGCATGACAACCCCCGACTCCGAAGGAGATACCGCGATGACCACACCAATCTCCGGATAACCTTCACGTTCAATCAAAGTCCAGCTGCCTTGTATACCCGCTAGCGTGCGAGGCTTCTCACGGCCAATACCCAGTATACCTTCAATTTCAACATAATCCGTAGCTCCCGTATCTGTGTTCGCCACAGGAAAATAACGATTGTACGGAATACCACCGTTATGTAGCTTCATCATCTCAATGTAGGAAGCCGGAAGTCGGAACACCAATTGCTCCTCCACAGAGTCAATGAGACCCTCACTTGGAGGATTGGACACATAGTGCTCCAGTGCCTGCTCACTATCGTTCCAGAATTCGCCGGATTCCGGTCTGGGAACCGCTTCAAAGGTCGCTACAACGTCAACGGGTACGCGGAATTCTTCAACAGTCTCTGAATCCGTTTCAACTTCAGGTTCAGACGGCTCCTCCATTTTGCTTCGAATCCATCCCAGAAACTCCAGCGTATCTTCATCCTCGGGGTCCAATTCATCCGCTCTTTCAAATGCCTGCAGCGCATGCGCATATTGCTCCAGATAATAATAAGCCAGTCCAATCCGATAATGCCAAAGCGGGTCGCCTGTGCCCTCTTTGGCAACCGTCAGGAATTGTTCAACCGCTTCTTCATACCGTTCCAGGTTATTTAGCGCTCGTCCCAAATGGTTAACCAGCTCATAATCCCTTTCTTCCACAGGAATTGCTTGAATTGCATCTACAATTTCCTGAAATTCATCTTCTTCATGCCACTCTTGCAATTGAACCAACAGATCGTCTCTCATTCTCTTTTCCTCCCCGTTCATTCACTCATGGTTACGTATTGAAAATTATACCACTATCCGGATCACCATCTCCAGCAAAGCAAGATCCTTAGGGATATCATGAATCGATATCTTTCCATTTCGGATGACAAAGCTAAAAGAGGTAACCTGAACCCGGTTAAGAAAACCAGGCAGGCTACCTCCTTTATTCCTTCCACTATATTGAATTCTTAAATCAATTCAGCAACTCAACACAATCGTAGACCCAACCTGCACTTAACCAGTTCCCCAAGTCACTGGAACCACTGATCGGCGTAATTGTGATGGTATTGGAACCATTCACGAAGTAGGATGCTGGAACATTCCAGCTAAAGGTTGTGTTGTTGCCACGATACGTACCAATGGTGAAACTACGAGAATTGGGCTGTGAAGATGCGGCAGGATTAGTTAATGCATGTCCATTAACCGTTACACTAGGTCTGCCATTATTGTAGGCTGCGGTAATACCGATGTTGAGCGTATGAGAGGATGCCGCTTGAGATGCATTCAAATTAAACGTTATTGTGGTTGGAGAATTCTGACCACGGAACTGGATTGCCGGGAATCGATTGGTCGCGCTACCGGTAGCATAGGTGACAGGTCCCCAGCTTGGATTCCGACTATCGGATGGGTGACGAATCGGAATTGTCTGTCCATTCAGGAACTCCCGTGGCGTACCATCCCAGTTACCGATTCGCCAGATGTTAGAGGCTTTACTCGGGTCATTGTTGATCGTACGCGTATTCAGTGTCGTCGTTTGGCCTGCCGTGATATTAACCGTTTCCGTATATACCGCCAGTTCCCCTTTATAGGCTGTCATGGTGTATGTCCCCGGGATCATGCTGTATTTGGCAGCTGCCCCACTAGAAGAGGTACCCACCCAATACTGGGCGTTGCTATTGGCGAACCCAATTGTATATGCATAACCCGTATCCATCCCGGAGAGGCCATTAAGCACCACGTTCCCCCGACTGGATACCCAACCCTGCAGATTCAGACCAGACATCCAACTGAAGTCGGGTACACTTGGCGTACCTCCCGTTGTGAAGATCAAAGCGTACGGCCCATGCAGACCCAGGCGCCAATTCTCCGTCTGTGCATGTCCCGAGTTCATATAATTGTATACTTCTGTCTCTGTTCCACTTTGGAACTGGATGTCGCGGAAGAATGGACCACCCGAGCTTTTTTCCCGATTGCCGTAGGCCATAAATACACCGACGCCATTCCCCGTAACTCCACGAACGGATAAGTCTTTGGCCTGATCATTACCATAATATTTGGAGGCCGACTGTCCATTTGCAAACCCGAACACATCCTGACTTTCAATCGCTCCAGTGTTGCCCCGATTATTTGAATTCGCCGGAACACCTGTCAACACACTACCATTACCGCGGAAAATGTATCGCAGCTCCCCGATCGAAGGTTGAGCCGTGATATGGGTTGCCATGTATATGATGTTCTCTCCACCGCGTGAAGCATAATAGTGAGTCAGTGTGCTTGTGGATACCGTGATTAACACGGTTGATCCTGAAGGTGAGGTATTCCACGTCACATTGGCCGAGGAGCCCAAACCTGAGCCAATATGCGACCCTCTGTTGCTGTTCAGCTCCGTACCGTTCATTTTGGCCGAGATAATATCCCCATTGGTTTTGTTCACCACATAGACTAATCCTGATCCGGTGTTTACTTCAATTCTGGAGCCGTTATCGGTCACATTAATAGTTGCCGCGTGTCCAGTAGATGCAGGGTATACAGCAGCTGTTGCGATCATAACGATGATTAAAAACAAACCAAGCGCCTTTCTCCCTATACTTTTGGTCATGAGTAAATCCCTCCTTGGAATTCATTTAATAAAGCGCTTACATTACAATGTATAATAACTGACACTTACGTCTCATATCGATATGTCTGCTATGTGAGCCTGTCCATAATCAATGGAATGTTATGTCTTCGTGCGTATAGAATAGAGTCAACACTTCATGTAAACCTGATCTCCACCCCCTTCTTAAATCACTCTTCTACATACAAGTATTCTTACAATTCCAATAAAATAATACCATTATATTACATATATTTGCAATGAAAACGGCTCGTATATCCAATAGTAAGTTCTGAAAACAAAATTTACTTCAACATGCAGAAGTCTGATTTTCATTCTCATTCTCGCACTCTCCAATGTTCGTTTAGATGCGTCGTTATAGTACCAGCATACGAGTACATTGAAAAGTTTTTGTGCCAATTCTCCATTGTGGAGTTATGCCGTTCCTCTTATTTTCCGTTTACATATTTTATAGAGAACTAGTTTTGATCTTAACGGATAAGGGGTGCAATTGAAATGGGAGCTAAGCCACATGGCGCTATCCAAAAGCAGGGGGTTTCTATTATTGCCTGCACGAAACGTCAAAGCTATATAAAAAACCTGTTCAATAACTACAGTCGACAGATCCACGCCAGGAAGGAACTTATCATTATTGTCAATAAAAATAACATTCCCCTTGCTCCATATCTGAGTCTAGCCAAAAAACTTCCAAACGTACACGTCTATCGTCTTCCAGAACGCACTTCCCTCGGCGCCTGTCTAAATTATGCTATCAAAAAGACGAAATACAACTATATTGCCAAGTTTGACGATGATGATTATTACGCTCCTTACTATTTGAAGGAAAGTATGCAGACCTTTCAAAGAACCAATGCTGATGTCATTGGCAAGAAGGCTCATTACATGTATTTACGCGGATCTAAGACGTTTATCCTTCGTTCTCCTCATGATGAACATCGACCGGTGACCCTAATCCCTGGCGCAACGCTTGTTTTTAAACGTAAGGTAGCAAACCAAGTACCGTTCCCGAATCAAAGCGTCGGTGAGGACGATCTATTTTGCATTAGAAGCAAACAAAAGGGTTATCGCGTATATTCTGCTGGAAAAAATAATTTTGTTGCGATCCGCAGGCGAAACTCATCCAACCATACTTGGATCATTAGTGATAAAGAACTCCTATCTCAAAGTCGAATAATACCTTCTGTTACGAATTACAAGAAATATGTGCAGAAGAAACCAAAAGGCTGACCCCGTTAACAACCAATAAAATCTCAAAAAGAGCAGCATTCCGCTGCTCTTATCTGTTCTCGACCCGGTATTCACATGCACTTGGACTCAAGACAGGTATTCCGCCATAATCTGTTCGATATCATACGGCGTCACACCTTCATCGACCGCATAGATGGTATCGGCCTGATCCTTCGTGTCCACCAGCTCACCTCTCGCTTTGGCATGTAGCATGAATAAGTCATACAGGTCAGGTTTACGTAATGTGGTCATTGCTTTGCCCATTAGCACAATGCCCTTCTGATTTCCCTCGACGTTATTATGGTAGTCCGGATATCTGGTCAACGCCAGGTCCGTCCAGATGATTGTTCGCTCGACCAAATCCAAAATAACAGGAATGGAAATCTGCGTATCGGCAGTGATATCAATTTTGTTCTCCACCGTGGATGGCTCATAGATTTCGCCTGAACCGGGCTTCTTACGCATCATCCAACCTGCAAAACATTCCGGCAAATTACAGTACGGATGGCTGGTGAAGGAGTGCAGTGTCGTCACCACATAACGTCCGCCATAATTCACAATTGAGGGGATATGCAGATCGATAAATTCACTTGCACCATGAGGTGCAGTCACAATATCCCCGCTATGGGCCGCTTTGTATTTGACGGATCGCAGATTGGTGTAGGAGATATGTTCAACGTAATTCCAATTCTCGTCATACATGACCGCTGACAGGTCGATATCCACACGCCCTGTAGCTGTGCCGTCCACCTCGCCCTCTTTCCACCAACTGAAGAAACGTATCGTATCTCCTTCACCCATCGGGATGCGGCTTCCACGCACAATGGTTCGTAAAGCTTTGCTCGCGGATCGTTGTGAGAAAGGAACCAGATAATGTTGGAGACGTTCATCTATATACGTCTTTCCGAGTGCCGGGAAGTCAGCGAACCGTGTTATCAGTGCACGCTCGCACAATTGCACGACTTCCTGACATGTGGCTTCGTCGATCTCTGGCAGCTCATTCGGAACAGCAAAGGCTTTGGCTACATTACCTTTTGGGAAGAAGACACGCATATCCTGCGGTTCATTACGCTGTGCAAAATGCTGTCGCACCTGCAACATTACCGGGGTAGATACCTGTGGTATAACTTCACCAAAGGCCAGCAGTACATACGCTTCATCTTCGGTCATCCGCAGCAAATGATCCAGTCTTCTCGCGAATTCACCTGGACGCTGTGACAACAGATCGATCAGACTCCAGACATTTCGATATTGAAAGGCAAGTTCCACACTTCCGTTGAAGGTCGAATACGGCTTATTATTACGCAAAATATCAAAGGCTTCTTCGCATCGCGGATACCGAAGCTTATATTCCGAAGGATGCAGAATTTCGCCAAGGCGAATCCAGCGATCCTTATATCGCAGCATATCCTCCGCGACGGACCCACATTGCTCCAATAATCCGAGCAGAAGGCGTCTCTCGCGGCGTTTGAATTTCCGGAAGGGAGAGGCCGCAGCAAGGCTGACATCACCATCCGACCAGGCAACCGCCAGACGCAGAACATCACTTGCCGTTTTGAAATATGGACCGATCTTGTCGATGTTCGCTTTTTCATGCTTCAACAGCGAGGCAACCACAAAGCCCACATTTTCTTTGAAGGGAATCTCAGCGGGTAATAGCGCATCCACGTCTTCCGGGTCTGCATGCTCCAATACCGTGTCGATATCCGCCTTGTCTGTTTCCGAGATGGAACCTTTTGCTTCAATGATCTGACGGATGAGCGTCTGGAATGCTTGCTGGTTTCCCAGTCCAATGACTTTCAAGTCCGTCTTCTCCAGCAAAGGCATTCGCTCCACAGATTGTTGAACCGGATAGACCACAGTCAGGTTAGTCAGATAATGAATAATCGCATTAAGGTATAACTCCGCTTCATCCGCTTGCATCACCTGCATCGGGAATCCTGCATACATCGGTGTGTACTTCACATGTGCGCCAACCATGACTCTCAGATCAGCCACAAGTTGAATATATACTGTTTCAAACTGTTCCTTGGACAGCTGCCGCATCGCCTGCATTAACTCATCCGAGAAGGTGTATCCGAGTGCTTCAATATTTTTGAGGGCAGTCGCGAGGTGTGTCTTCGGCAACTGATGCTTCCCTTCGTTTGATTCGATAATGAGTTTGTTCGCTCTGCGCAAATAGATTGTATTGTTCATGATAAAAGAGTCCAGGAAAGCCACATCCCTATATAACGTGAAAGGTTAGGGTTAGAAGGAAGGAATGTGATAGCCTGGACGCCTCCTCTCTGAAATGAAGTCTTCAGGAGAGCTGCGACCCTATTTTCGCCAATGAAGTTAGAAGGAAGGATCGCAATAGCCTGAAGGCCAGCGGTGCGAAGTTTGTCACCCGAACCTCTGGTGAACCCATCATCTCAGATTCCACGATCTGCCAACAGGGCGAAAGTATTACGACATGGTAAGATGACCTAATTTGTACCGGATAACGAGTCCGCCCACTCGTCTACAGATCTAACCTCTGCTTGAAGAGGGAACACTTTTTCGGTCAGCACACGATGTACCTCAGGGTCGGCATCGATGCAGGCATCCGAGAGCACGGTGAGCGCATAGTCTTTATCCGCTGCCTCCCTCAGAGTCGATAGAACAACCCCACTTGTGGCAATTCCACTAAGAATGAGTGTGTCTATCTGGTGAGACCGAAGAATAACCTCCAGATCACTTCCGGCAAATGCGCTGACCCGAACTTTGGTCACAATAGGCTCGTCCGGCTGGGGTTGTACAGATTCATCAATCTGCACCGCAGCTTCCATGGCTGCTACCGTATCTGCTCCAGCTCCAGCCCGATCAGGAATTCCGCCGAACATTTTGTTGCGTGAACTAATCTCCGGATAACCTGGGCGGAATGCTACTCTTATGTAAATCACAGGAATTGCGTGACTGCGTGCAGTCTCAATCGCTTTTTGAAATGGCAGCAGGGCCTCTCGGTCCTTAACAAATTGGGACACGACACTCTTTTGCATATCCATGATCAGTAACGCACTGTTGTTTATTAAATGTGGCATGTTATCCTTCTCCTTTGGAATTGAGTTAAGAAATTCAGGATAGATACTATATTATTCTCCTGTAATAAACGGAGGTGTAGTTCCGTTTAACATTATACGGAGGTCATCCTCCGTTTGTCAACTAACCAACAGTGGGGTATATTTATGAAAGAGGTGTGATACCATAATGTCCATAAAAAATAATCCTACTCCTGACGGTGAGGTTAAGGATACTGATTCCATCGTCACTCAGGTTCCAGAGAAGACACTGCGTGCAGATGCCAAGAAAAATCGGGACAAACTGCTCCGTGTTGCGCATGAAATTTTTAAAACAGAAGGCATTTCTGTCTCCATGGATGAGATTGCAAGGCGTGCCGGTGTTGGTATAGGCACGGTCTATCGCCATTTTCCAACGAAGGAAGATCTGTTCGGGGCCGTGATTGCTAGTCACAAGATGCGTCTCATGGAAGAGGCCGATCAATTGCTTCATCACGACGATCCAGGCGAAGCATTTTTTCAATATTTCACAACAATTATCAGTGAGGGAATTGCCAACAAAGCGATTACCGATGCTCTTGTTAGCAGTCTGACTATAGACACTGGCCGCTCAGAGATAGCGAACGAGTTCTGGCGTGGCATTACCCGACTGCTAGAGCGAGCGCAGCAACATGGCTCTGTCCGAGCGGATGCCAGCATTGAGGATATTAAAATCATGCTGATCGGTGTGCTTCAGGCCATCGGAGATCGAGGGATTTTCCCGGAACGCGTTGTGTCGATCCTATGTGATGGTCTGCGTAGATAATTGATTTGAGAACAGATCGGTGAGATTCCTTTTATACTTAAATTAAAATATGAAAAAGCCTTTGCCGACCCCCAATGTCAGCAAAGGCTTTTCATTTTAGATTGTGTTTATTGATCAATCAAGTTTGTTACTTTCAACATTCTTGCAATCAATGCAGTGACCTCAGCACGGGTCATCGTTGCCTTCGGACTCAGAACTTCTGGCCCGTTACCTTGGATGATCCCCGCTGCAATCAACTGGGCTACATCTTCTTTCGCCCAATTCGATACATTCGCTGCATCACTGTAACGTTCCAGTTCAGAGTTCATCTGATCCGGGCTGATTACCGCTTCCGGTTCGATCAGACGATACGCACGAGCAACCATTGCAAATCCCTGCTCGCGTGTAATTTCCTGATTACCGTAGAAGTTGCCATTATCGTAACCGCGAACGATACCGAATTCATTCGCAAGGGCTACCGCAGAACGGAACCATGCGGAATCGCTAACGTCAGGGAATAGATTCTGTGGTGCATCCTGACGCATTAAGCCAAGTCCAAGTACAACAATTTCGGCAAACTCAGAGCGGGTAACCTGACGGTTCGGTGAGAATGTGTTATCTCCGTTACCTTTCAGATCCAATCTCGCAGCGATGTTGTTCACATCAGTTTTCCCCCAATGGGATCTGGCATCTTCAAAATCCTGCGGGTTCCAGATGACCGAGTAACTTCCGCTGCTGCGTAAGTCATTAATGAGTGCATAGTAACGACTATCGATCTTGGTAACAACCGTTGGCACATGGAAGATGCTGCCGTCCGAGTTGATGATCACGCCTGTTGTAATTCGGTTCGGGTCGATGCCTTCCGGAAGCGCAATATACTTCGGTGCGTATCCGTTCAGTTGCCCAGATCGAACCGTCTGTCCATCTTTCGAGAAGGTGAGATCCAGATCGACCGGATTCACTAACAGCTCGTACCCTTCGATTGCAGCCTTGCTTTTAGCACTGTTGATCAAAGTGTCCGATGAGCGGGCAATGTCGACTCGTACAGCAACATCTTTCATTGCTACATTGCCTAGCTGTTTGGAGACACCATTCAGGTCCATTTTACCGCCAGGTACCGGATAGATCGCCAGCGGATTGCTAATGTTCAGTCTGGAACCTTGATCTACTAATTGTTTCAGTGTTTCGAGGGTTAAACCGTCCACCTTCATATTCCCATCATTCGGTGAATGAATGGCGAACTGCTGTCCTGTGCCTTGTGACATGGCAACATTCAGCTTGGCTGGATCAACTTGAACCAACGTTTCTTTGTTGTCAGATAGTTTGGATGTAGCAAATGGTTGATGGCTACCATCCCGAGTTGTTTCCAAATTATCCTTCACGGGTGCCGGAGTTGGCGTTGGTACTGGCGCAGGTGCTGATGTGCTTCCACCGTTACCTCCTGTATTTCCACCACCGCCATTGTTGCCTCCACTGTTGTTACCATTGTCACTGGATGCTCTGTTTACGTTGATTTTATATTCTGTAACATGGCCAAGTGAATCTGTTACTCTAACAACGATCTTATTTCCACCCACTTGGAGCTTTAGATTTTCACTTATACTACCACTTGTAACCTCATTCCATTCTCCATCTCCAACAGCTATTTCAATCTTGGCAAGTGGATCAAGTGCCGTTGGCGTGAGCTGGAATTGATATACGCTATTCGGAACAGAAATGGTGTAGGTATCTTTAGCCGGATCAAAGGCCGGAGACAAACTTCCCACCGAAGGTACCAGTGTTTGCAAGGTAGATGCATCCGTACCAATCACTTTGGTAAGTCCTGTTCTTGCATCTGTCAGATCCAAAAGTGCCTTGTCTACCTGCACTTGGGTCGCTGTCGGATCATTCAACACTCGCTCTGCTTCGTTCATCGCATCATCGAGAGTTTCCCAGCTCGCTGGTGTGTACGCTGACTCTTCCAGGCTTTCACCTGTAATTTCAGTTACTTTCGCTTGCAGAGCTGATTTATCTACAACGGGTACAGATGTTGTAGGGATTAGTCCCGTTCTTGCATCTGTCAGATCCTGAAGTGCCTGATCTACCTGCGCTTGAGTCGCAGTCAGATCATTCAACACTCGCTCTGCTTCGTTCATTGCATCATCCAGTGCTGTCCAGCTCGCTGGCGTATACGCTGACTCTTCCAGGCTTTCACCTGTAATTTCAGTTACTTTCGCTTGCAGAGCTGATTTATCTACAACGGGTACAGATGTTGTAGGGATTAGTCCCGTTCTTGCATCTGTCAGATCCAAAAGTGCCTGATCTACCTGCGCTTGAGTCGCTGTCAGATCATTCAACACTCGCTCTGCTTCATTCATCGCATCATCGAGAGTTTCCCAGCTTGCTGGCGTATACTCAGATTCCTCTAGATCCTCGCCTGTAACTTCAGTTACTTTGGCTTGCAGCAAGGACTTGTCTACTTTTGTCACAGCATTTTCGCTAAAACTTTGAGCTGGGGCGCCGTTAGTCCCTTTTAGATTACCATCTTCAATATCGTAAGAAACGATCACTGATGCATTGGAAGGGATAATCTGACTCGTTTTTAACTTCAATGTCTTGCTGTTCGCCCCTTTTTCGAAACTGTCAATCGTGATTGGTTGCCCATTGATCTCCAGCTTGAAGCCAGTTAAAATTGCTACATTCGAAAAATCCAGTTCCTTATCGAACGTTACAATAACCTCATCTTCTGTCACAGACACATTACTTACATTTGCGCTTGTGAATTTTGGTGCCCACGCACTGAACGTGAAATACTCTCCATCTTTCAATGCCGCCTTGGCTGTATAATGTGGAACTCCATTTACATCTTTGAGACTCAAATCATAGCCAGATGCTTCTGTAAAATCCTCATTGTCACTTACCAGTAATTGATAACCTGCTGGATCTGACACTGCCGGGATACCAATCTCCACTTCACCCACGTTATTCGTATTCTGCACTTTCCAAACTCTCTGCGCATGATACTGTCCCGGTTTATTAATAGGCTGATCATACGTCAATGACAGACCGTTATCCGCCCATACGAAATATTGCTGATCCGTCAAAACACTTGGATTGTCTGTATTTGTAGTAGCCAGCCTGTTAACACCTATGGCAACTTGTGGCACTCCGGCATTGATGCTTAGGCTTTGTTTTTGATTCAAGCCCTGTGCTTCATCTTTGCCGATTCCTGCAATATTGTGCTTATACTTGGAATCGACAGTCCACACTTCACTTCCGTTAGTTGAAAGATAAGAACTTGCTCCGTTGTTGAGCGTAATGCCATATTTAATGGCTAGATAAGACTCAATTTTTGAAGCATCCATAGCTGTCTGATTGTCATACAAAATAATCTCAGCAACATCAGCTACAAGACCACCCCAGTTATACGTCGCATTACCTCCGTTAGTAGCACCTATAACAGGAGTAAAGTTAATCTCTCCAAAGTTCCTTACCTGTGTAAAACTAGATACTGCACCATCTACTCGTGCCGTATGACTAGTAGTACTAACGATATCGAAATTCACAATCTGAGCCCGACTTTTGTCCACAGGATTGAAATAGTCATAAATACCATCTACGCCATTACCTGAAGCAAACCTGTTTCCATATCCACCCATAATAATGACGCCATTAGTTCCTGTAGGCGTAGTCGCTCCTACAAGAGCTCCCCCGTTGTTATACTTGTACACGGCATAGCCAGATTGGAATTTAATTGGTTTGTCACCTACCAACTTAACTGCGCTACTATAGTGGCCTCCACCTGTCGGATTGTTGAAATTTACGCTGGGGTTAAAGTTAATTCCTCCCGGATTATAACTTGGTGCTGTCTTGCCAGCAGGAATAACCAGGTCAAACCCTACATCGTTAGCTGATTGGTCCTTCCAATCGGTCAGTAAACCTTCCACCGTATCGGCATCCGAGTCTGCTTTCAGCCATAACACAGGTTCAAGACCCGTTCCTCCTGGAACAGGGCCGCTAGCTGCGCTTACTCTCTCTGAACCAATTGAAGAGATGAATGTGCTTAATAACAACATGCTAACTACGGACACTTTAAATCCTTTTTTCCACTTCTTACTGTACAAAAACGACATACTTATCCTCCCTCTTTTACATTTCGCGTAATATCGACCCTCATCGTGCTTATTCTACACAAAGCCTCTTACCAAACTCTTACCAAACCTTTCGCTAACAAATACAACAAAAAAACAGCCCTGCAAATGAAGCTGCAAGGCTGTGTATCTTCAATTACATATTTGATTGTTTCCATTGTTGGTACCATAACTCAACTTCCAGGCCAGGACGTATGCCTGCCTCTTGTTCTAAAGCGATAACCAGCTGGTTATATTGAGCGACCACAGGATCTTTATTGCCTAATCGATCGTAGGTCTTCATTAAGGCCAGTCCGACTTCCTCCAATGATGGTTCGAATTGCTGTACCCGGTGATATACCGTGAGTGCTTCCGTATTCTGTCCCAGATCAATGTAATATTGTGCGAGTTGCATGGCATGGTTACGCCAGAGTGCATGCAATCGCTCGCGCTCCAACTCAGCCCATACATAATCGTCTTCACTATAATATTTGCCCTCATATTGATCTGAGGTCTGCCGATGTTCAGCTATTGTAGACGAAGATAATACAGGCAATCGGGTAAGACGACTCTCCCATTCTTCAGCATCAATCCTGAATTCACCCGTTTCCAATAGATAACCAAACTGTTGATAGCGAATGACCATCTTGTCCTCGCCCATGAATTCGTTCATCATGCTACGTAAGCGATGGATGCCACTATGCAGATTGGATATACCTCTCCGTTCATCCAACTCTGGCCACAACAGTTCAAGTAGCGTATCCCGCTTAATCGGTTTGTTCCGATGGTGGAGCAAATAGGCGAATAACTCTCTAATCTTGGTTGTTCTGAACTTCATATGTTTTGGCGGCTCATTTGGGTGCAGTTGGACCTGGAGCATCCCCAGACAACGGATCAACATGGATGGCCCTTCTGCTATATTCAGACTTGCTGACACCGTTCGGCGTTGATACATCTTCATCGTTTTTTCCAAACGGTCACGCGTTACAGGCTTCATAATATAGTCCAGCACTTCAAGCCCATAGGCCGTCAGTGCATGTTCGTTATATGCGGTTGTGAAAATAACTTCTGTACCAGGAGAAACCTCGTGGATACGTTCGGTCGCCTCAATCCCGTTCATCCCCGGCATTTGAACGTCCATGAAGACGATTTCCGGCAGATGAAGTTTGATCTGATCTATGGCTTCCTGTGCCGTCAGAAAAGAGCCGATAACTTCGCAATCCTCTCTCTCTTGCAACAGTTTGTTCAACCTGCTCAGAGCGAGATATTCATCATCTACCAAAATCACTCTCATATGCACAACTCCTCTGGCTCACTGATCACCCTTTAATCTATAATTTTACCATAAATCCTGACGTGGGACCGCTATCATTTAAATATAGAATCTATGTTCCGGTATTCAAAAAAATGTTCATCTTTGGCAGGAGGGCATGCAGGAATTTGAAGTAAACTGTCGAAAACTAAAGTCTGCCATGAAACCAATAACCTATAAAAAGATACCCCGATATGTAGTGCTGTCGATTCTATTTCTAACTATTCTACTTGGCTTTCGCTGGATATGGTCCGAGACTTTCACTATACCCGCACATCCTGAACCCATTGAAGGCGTGTTGGACCTTCGAGGCTGGGACCTCGCCAACACTTCACCCATATCCCTGGACGGAGAATGGGAGTTTTATCCCCAAGCGTTAATCTCTAATCGTGACGCGAAAATAGCGGATAACCTATCCACACGAATTCAAGTTCCCGGTGACTGGCGTAATGCATTACCACAATCCTCATCGTCGTTCGGATACGGAACGTACCGTCTTCGTATACTTTTAGATCCATCTGTGGAGGAAGTCTCTCTCTGGGCTCAGAAAATCCAGACATCATCGATCATCGAGATGAACGGGACCATTGTTGCGGAATTCGGCCAACCTGCCACTCATGCCGAAGCCTATCGACCAGAAAGGACTGCATTTACGACTTCCTATGTGCTTGAGGGTTCTACCGAACTCAATCTTTTGGTGCAGACAGCCAATTTCGACGATCCTTATAGTGGAGGGATCACACGCTCTCTCTATTTTGGTTCTCCAGAAGCCATTGGCAGTGAGCGAGGACTATCCATTGACTTGCAAAAGATTACATTCGCCATACTGCTTTTGCACAGCCTATACGCTTTTGTCATGTTTCTGTTTATACGGAAGGAACGAGCTCTGCTGACGTTCTCGATGCTGACACTGGTAGCTGGCCTAACGGTCGTCTCCGACCATGACAGTCTGTTATTGGGTTGGATTCCACTCAACTTCACTTGGATCGTTAAGGCCAAAGCGTTGTCCTATCCGTTGTTCGCATTCTTTCTTTTACAGATGGCTAGAAGCTTCTCCCATAGTCTACAAGGGCGTAAACTGTTCCGTATCTATGCCAGCGTGCTTGGCGCTTACTGTCTATTTCTGCTTGTCGCACCAGTGACCCTGATCTATCATGTACTTGAGATTGGGCTCTCTGATTTCCTCTATCTGTTTGCCATCGGCTGGTCTGTCTACCTATTCTTCCGAATGGCAGCCGAGAAACGAAGCGACGCAAGCTTTTTGCTCTTTGCGGCTACTAGCAGCCTATCAAGCGTGTTATGGGGAATTGTGAACTCACATAGCGAAATTACCAACGTGTATTATCCGATCGATGTGATTGCGGCCATGTTTGGCTTCTCCGCCTATTGGTTCAGAAAATACTTCCGCAATTCAAGTGAGATCGAGAATTTGTACGAACAGCTCAAAGAAGAGGATCGCCAGAAGGATCAGTTTCTTGTGAATACGGCTCATGAATTGCGTACACCGCTGCACGGAATCATCAATATCGCCGAGAGCATCGCAGTTCGTGAACGTCGTAAATCAGGTGGGCAGCAGGCAGAAGACATGAAGCTGTTAGTTACCATCGGCCGACGCATGTCCCAACTGGTTGATGACCTCCTGGATGTCATTCGTTTGAAGGAAAAACGTATTACGCTCCAGAAGAAGCCTTTATCTCTTGCATCTGTCATTCCAGGCGTGATCGGTATGTTCCGATTCATGGCAGAGGGCAAGCCCATCCTTATGCAGGTGGATATTCCAGAATCACTGCCGTTGATTCAGGCCGATGAGAGAAGACTTGTTCAGGTGCTTTACAACCTGTTGCATAATGCACTGAAATTTACCGATGAGGGTAAGATTACCGTATCTGTCCGGGAACATGGAGAGAGCATTTTAATTCAAGTCTCAGATACAGGTGTTGGTATAAGTGAAGAGATACAACAGCGAATATTCGAGGCGTATGAACAGGGGACCCCAGAAGCTCGTTTAAGCGGAGGAATCGGCCTCGGTCTCAATATCAGCAGGCAGCTCACCGAACTCCATGGCGGTCAGCTCAGCGTGCAATCCATACCTGGGCAAGGATCGACCTTCCAGATCTCGCTTCCACGGTCCGATACCGCATCGCTATTGGATCAGACTGAGCAGAAATGGGACGCTCACAGCTTCGATGAAATTGCGATTGCAGAGCCACAGCAGCAGACCATCTCTCAAGATAAGACTGCTGCAAGAATTCTTGCCGTCGATGATGATGCTGTAAACCTGCGAGTACTGATCTCCATGCTTGCGAATGAACCATACCACATTCAACCTGCAGCCTCGGCGCTTGAAGCACTTGAATTGCTGGATAAGGAGCCTTGGGACTTACTGATTGCCGATGTCATGATGCCTCATATGTCCGGTTATGAATTAACCGAGAACGTACGCAAGCGTTATTCGGTATCCGAGCTTCCCATCCTGTTGTTGACGGCTCGTAACGAACCAGCTGATGTGTACGCCGGATTCATGGCCGGTGCAACGGACTATGTCACCAAGCCCGTGGATGCCGTTGAATTAAGGCATCGCATCGGGTCTCTGATCGTACTGAAACAATCCATTGATGAGCGACTGCGCATGGAGGCTGCTTACTTACAAGCACAGATTCAGCCCCATTTTCTTTTTAATACGCTCAATTCAATCATGGTTCTTAGTGAGATGGACACGGAGCGAATGCAGAAACTGGGCGATGCTTTTATCGAGTATCTTCAGACCAGCTTTCATTTTGTCAATTCGGAGAAAATGGTTGAGGTCACTCATGAGTTGGATCTCTCCCGCGCCTATCTCTACATTGAGAAAGAACGATTCATGCATCGGTTGAACGTCATCTGGGATATTCCCGATGATCTTGATCTATCCCTGCCGCCACTCACCATTCAACCGCTCATTGAGAATGCTGTTCGACATGGTATTCTCAGCAAAGTTGAGGGTGGAACCGTGCATATCCGAATCATCAACCAAACAGCGTCCACCTTGATTGAGATCGAGGATGACGGTGTTGGGATGCAGCCCGAGCAGATCGAACGGGCACTGGCGTGGCCCAAGAAAGGTTCCGGCGGAACGGGAGGTATTGGATTAACCAATACACATCGCCGGTTAACCCAGATGTACGGACAAGGTTTGACCATCGTCAGCTCGCCGGGTCAAGGCACGAAAGTTTCCTTTGTCATCCCTTTGGACCGCAGCACAAGATTCTGAGCGATAAGATCGCTCTATGACTCTACAGTGGACATACTGTACTGTACGATCCGTATCCAGATGCTTAGGTGTAAGGTCTAGGGGAACGTGATGATAGCGAACATCTTCATGTTCAATTCCAAGCTCAAGCTCAGGTTCAAGTCCAAGTTCTGATATACGAAATAAACCTAAAGAAGAGAGCTAAGCACAGGGTTCGTCCCGGCTTAGCTCTCTTTTCTATGGCTTCATTATGATCTAACACGATAAGCTAATGATTATACGTGCAGAACATGTTTTTCATCCGATAACCCCAGTGCCTTGGCTGTTGAAGAATGAACCTCTTTGAGAAGATCCAGGTTCTCCACAAGTGATATGCCATAGGATGGAATCATTTCCTTGATCTTAGGCTCCCATGCCTCCATATGCTGCGGGAAGCAACGCTGAAGAATCTCAAGCATGACCTGAACTGCCGTGGATGCACCCGGTGATGCACCTAGCAAAGCCGCAATTGTTCCATCTGCAGACGTGACCACTTCTGTACCGAATTGGAGCGTTCCTTTGCCACCTTGGACAGTATCCTTGATCACCTGCACACGCTGCCCCGCCAGAACCATATCCCAATCCTCACTCTTCGCACCCGGAACAAAGTCGCGCAATTCTGCCATACGTTGTTCTTTGGATAACATCAGTTGTTGGATCAAGTACTTGGTCAAAGAGATTTCTTTGACACCTGCTGCGAGCATCGTAAGCAGATTATGCATCTTAACAGACGTGATTAAGTCGGCATTGGAACCCGTCTTCAGGAACTTCGGCGAGAAGCCGGCAAACGGTCCGAATAACAGCGACTTCTTATTGTCGATAAATCGGGTATCCAGATGCGGAACGGACATGGGCGGAGCCCCTACCGAAGCCTTGCCGTATACCTTGGCATGATGCTGTTCCACGACTTTTTGATTTTTGCACACCATAAAGATCCCACTGACCGGGAATCCGCCGATATGTTTACCTTCCGGAATGCCCGTCTTCTGGAGTAAATGCAGACTTCCACCGCCCGCGCCGATAAAGACGAATTTTGCCTTATGGCGTTCGACTGTACCGCTCTTCAGGTTTTTCACGGTTAATTCCCATTGTCCATCGCTGGTACGTTTCATATTCTTCACGCTATGTTCGTAGTGGATACCCACGTGTTGTTCCTTCAAATGTTTGATCAGCATACGCGTTAAAGCACCAAAGTTAACGTCCGTACCGGTGTCAATTTTGGTCGCTGCAACAGGTTCATTACTTGTGCGATCTTTCATCATCAGCGGCATCCATTTCGCCAGCTCTTTCTTGTCATCCGAGAATTCCATACCTGCGAACAGCGGGTGATTCGATAAGGAGTCATAACGTCTTTTCAAAAACTGGACATTACTCTCTCCGTGCACATAACTCAAATGAGGAATCGGCATAATGAAGTCCCGCGGATTACGAATCAGACGGCTATTGACGAGATAGGACCAAAATTGCTTTGAGATCTGAAATTGTTCATTCACTTTAATTGCTTTGCTAATATCTACGGTTCCGTCTGGTCGTTCAACGGTATAGTTAAGTTCGCACAATGCAGCATGCCCGGTTCCGGCATTATTCCATTCGTTGGAGCTTTCCTCTCCTGCAGTGGCGAGCTTTTCAAAAACCTTAATATTCCAGTCTGGTGCCAATTCTTTTAGCAAAGTTCCCAAAGTTGCACTCATAATTCCGGCACCAATCAAGATAACATCTGTACTCGTTTGTCCCTGGCTCATGTCTACCGTCCTTATATCCTATATTTGCCAAAAGGATGTAAGCGTTATCGATTTGGCATTTGCAGCAAGCCCATTCTTGAACGGGGTCGCACCTTCTCTGAATGATTATAACCTTGATCTAGTGTATCAATAATATAGAGCAATTTAAATATGCAATTTCAAGATATTTGCTATTCCATCAGTATACGCTAGTTTACATCGGAACGTTAGCCCGGTTATAGGCCTGAAAGATATATTTGTTCAAAACAAAGAAAGGAGCCCGGTTTTAGGGGGACTTGGGTGATCAAATGGATGCACTAAAAGCCGCTTTCGAATCTCTTCGTAAGGCGGCTTCCTATATAAATTAACGATTACCACCCCCGGCGTCTCCGGGAGAACTCAGAAAATTGAAATCAGTTCCTTTGTATACGGATGGCGTTCTTCAGCGAACAACGCATCTGCACCAAAGCGGTCAACGATCTGACCTTCGCGCATAACGATGATGCGCTGACTCATGCGATGTACGGCAGCCAGATCATGCGAGATGAACACGTATGACAGACCCAGCGATGTCCGAAGATCGGTGAGCAACTGCAACACTGCTCCTTGCGAGATCACGTCCAGGCTGGCTGTCGGTTCATCCAGAACGACAACGTCCGGCTCAATGCCAATGGCACGTGCAATCGTGACGCGCTGACGCTGTCCACCACTTAGCTCATGGGGGTATCGTCCAGCCAAATCGCCTGGAAGCTCGACCGCTTCAAGCAGCTTTTGGACGTATGCCTCCTTCGATGTGTAGGTAAAGTGGGACAGCTCAGCGTTCCGTCCAAGTTGTTCGTACGGGTCGATTAGTGAATCGGCAATCTTGAGCTTTGGATTCAGTGCAGCCATCGGGTTCTGGAAAACAATCTGAATCTTCCGGCGATGAGGTCGCAACCGTCGGCCGCTCAGCCGAGCGATATCCTGTCCGCCCAGTGTAATTGAGCCCATATCTGCATCTTCGATCCTCAACAGACAGCGTGCGAGTGTACTCTTGCCACAGCCGCTCTCGCCAACCAGGCCAAGGCATTCACCGTGGTTCAGAGTGAAGGAAATATCTTTCACAGCCGGTCGGTCTGCACCCGCGTACGTTCGGCTCAGATGTTCCACGTGAAGCACGGGGTTGCCGGAGAGGCTGGACGATGAAGCAGTCTTTGCAGCAGCGGTATCTAAATCAGCATCTATACCTCTATCCGTAGTATCTGTATCCGCAGGATCTATGACTGCATTGTCTATGTCTACATGGTTTACGTCGTTAGCAAAATCGTGGCTTCGCACACCAGATTCTTCTTCGGACTGCACGAGTCCACGACGTTCATCATTTGCAGTTGTCTTCATTCTGTTCCTGCCTCCTTCAATCCCGACTTCAGCGATCGGCTCAGGACGGGAGCCGCATCAATCAACTGGCGCGTATATTCATGCTGGGGATGGTCAAGAATGCGATGTTTCCCGCCAGATTCGACGATCTGGCCTTCCTTCATCACAGCCAAGCGGTTGGCATAGCGACGTACATGGCGCCAATCATGCGTGATAAACAGAATAGCACATCCCGTCTCCGCTTGTTTACGTGCCAGCAGTTCCAACACGCGATGCCCAGACACGCTGTCCAGTGCCGTTGTTGCTTCGTCAGCGATCAGCAGACGAGGTGAGAGCATCAGCGAGGTGGCAATCGAGGCCCGCTGAAGCTGTCCACCGCTCAACTGGAACGGATAGCGGCGCAGTAATTCAGCGCCAAGGCCAACCGATTCCAGCGCTTCCTCCGCTCGTTTCTTGCGGATGGCAGAAGACTTTTCCCCATGAACCTTCTGGTATTCATCAAAGTGTCCGCCAATGCTACGGAATGGCGTAAACGCTCCCTGATAGTCTTGAAAAATATATGAGATGCGGCTTCCCCGCAGGGCGCGCATCTCCTTTGGCTTCCGTTCGAGCAGGTTACTGCCTTCGAACATCACTCGCCCCGACGCATGCAGGTTGGGCGGCAGCAGACGACCAATCGCTTGGGAGAGCAAGCTTTTGCCGCTACCGCTCTGTCCAACCAATGCCATGAATTCACCCTCGCGAACAGCGAGAGAGACTTGATCGACAATCGTACGATCCCGACTGGAGATGCTCAGTTCCTCAATGGAGAGAATCATGGCTGCACCTCCTTCTTCACGTCAAACCGGTCTCGCAGATAGTCACCCAGCATGTTGGCAAGCAGGACTACCGAGACAATGGCAAGGCCCGGATAGATCATCAGCTCCGGCCTAGACTGGAAGTAAGGCCGTGAGTCGTTCAGCATAGCACCCCATTCAGGTGTTGGCGGCTGTGCGCCAAGGCCAATGTAGGACAATGATGAGATGAGTAGAATGATTTTACCCAGATCGAGACTGGCTAACACGAGCACATGGCCTGCGATATGCGGAAGCAGATGTTTTCTCATGATACGACCGTCGGATAGTCCGTTGGTCCGGGCGATGCGAATGTAATCCTTTTGGGACTCAGATAGGACAGTACTTCGAACAAGACGCGCATAGCTAACCCACTTTACGATTACAATCGCCAATACCAGATTACCGATTCCCGCGCCAAGCAGTCCACTGAGCACAATTGCGACGATGGTATCAGGAAAAGCTAGAAAAGCATCAGCGATCCGCATGAACAGCTTATCGACCCAGCCACGTTTGTAACCCGCGATCAAGCCAAACGGAATGCCGATCAGCAATGCAGCACCGAGTGCCAGCAAGCTATACCCCAGTGTTTGGCCGCCGCCAAGCAGCAGACGTGTCAGTACATCGCGGCCCAGGTGGTCGGTGCCGAACGGATGGAGAGCACTTGCGCCCTGCAATCGTCCGCGCAGATCCGTTAAGGTGTGATCATGTTTCAGAACTAAAAAGGCATATACGGAGGCCGCGATGACCAGAAGTGCAAATAGCAAACCAATGATCGCCTGCCAGCTATGTTTTTTAGATTTTGTAGGTGGAATGGGCAGGGGCATGGTTTTCATCGGTGGGCCTCCTTTTCCTTCAGTTTCATTTCGGGATTCAAATAACGATAAGATAGATCAACCGCTGTATTCACGAGGAATACCACGATAGCCATGATCAGAATGTAACCCTGAATCAGTGGATAATCACGCTGGCGGATGGCGTCGACGACAAGCTTGCCAATACCCGGATAAGCGAACAACACTTCAATCACGACAACTCCGCCAATCAGGCTGCCGAGACTTACGCCAAATACCGTAATGACAGGCGGCAGACTGTGCCGAAACGCGTGAAGCATGAAGATCCGGCCTTCGGATAACCCTCTTGCCCGGGCGGACCGAACGAACTCCTGACTTAGTGAATCTAGCAGGCTGGAACGCAAAAGACGCACATAAACGCTGGAGATGGCAAGTCCCAGCGTCAGAGATGGCAGAATAAGCGAGGCGAATCCATCCCGGCCCATGGTCGGCAGATTTCCGAAGCGTACGCCGAACATGTCGATCAGGATCAGACCGAGCCAGAAGCTTGGAACCGCCGCACCCACAATGGAGAGCATTCGGCTGCCGCGGTCAATCCAACTTCCACGATGGAGTGCTGATAGCGAGCCGAGCGGGATCGCTATCACGAGCATGACCAGCAGTGCGCCAATCGTCAGTTCAGCCGTGGCTGGCAGCGCACGCATCAGGGTCTGCATGACGGGCTGGCCTGTTGAATACGATACGCCGAAGTCGAGTCGAACAAAATCGAGCAACCAGTTGCCGAACTGGACAGGAAGCGAATCGTTGAAGCCCATTTCCTCGCGTACAGCTTCGACCTGCTCCTGACTAACAGACAGTTCGTCCACGTTCAGGATCGTCAGTACCGGATCACCGGGAGCCAGACGAATGAACAGGAAACTCACAAACATAATGAACAGCAGAAAGATAAATACTTCAAGGAACTTCCGAAGCAAAATGCGAAACATTACATCACATCCAGCTTATTGGTAATCATGTAATATTCACTGCGAGTGGTAACCCAGTTCTTGATCTTCTTGCCGTTGTAGGCAACGATCGTACCTGGATGCAGCACGAATGAATTCAGTACGTTGTCATGCACATAGTTGGCTGCCTTCTCGGCAAGCTCTGCCCGCTTCTCCGGTGCAACTGTGAGATTCAATTCGTCGATGATCTTGGTCAGTTCCGGATCTTCCGATCCACTGAAGTTAAGGGCACCTTTCGGATGGTACGTTGCATTCAGGTAATAGCCTGCATCCCCACGAGGAGCCGTCAAATTACTATACGTCGCAATATCCCAGTCACGGTTGGATGCCATATAATCTTCTGGCGTGTCAATCTGGCGAATCTGCACGTCGATACCGATCTTCTTCGCATCAGATTGGAACACTTGAGCAATTAGTGGCAGATCGGCACGAGCCGAATACGTCAGCAGCGTCAACTGCAACGGTTTGCCGTCCTTGGTCATCACGCCGTTTTGCTGCGTGTACCCTGCTTCGCCAAGATATTTTACAGCGACATCAGCTCCAGATTCCGTTGCTGTATCCGTATAGGTTGGCGCAAATGGCAGCGATGGCAGGAACGGTCCGATAGCAGCTTCGCCATATCCTAGCAGGATCGTGTCCACGATGCCCTGACGGTCAATTAGCGCGTCCAGCGCCCGACGGACATTGAGGTCCTTCATACTCTCCCGCTGCATGTTCATCGTTAGCTGATGCACGCGGAACGTCGACGTGGACTCAACCTTCATGCCGTCCATCGCTTTGAGCGATTCGAGACTCTCGACCTCCGGACGGTATACGATATCTACCTGCCCAGATTTGAGCGCTAGTGTACGAGCGTTGGCATCTTCATTGAATGAGAACGTGATGGAATCCAGAGGCGATGCTCCGTCCCAGTATTCATCATAGCGATCCAGATCCAGCTTGCTGCCTGGGGTAAAAGAAGTCAGCTTGAACGGGCCCGTACCAATGGGCTTGTTCACAATGTCCGGCTCGCTCACGTCGATAATCGCCGTGTTGGGGTTCACCAGTTCCGAAGCGAACTCCGGGAACGGTTGAGTTGTGGTGATCTCCAGCTTGTCGCCCTCAGCTTCAATCGTATCGATCTTCAGCGCGTTCTGGATGGCTACATTCTCTTCCAGTGCCCGCTCAAGGGATGCCTTAACAGATTCACCTGTCATTGGCTTGCCGTTCTGGAAGGTCACATCATCTCGCAGGTCGATCGTCCAATGCTGACCGTCTTCGCTCTCCCAGCTCTCGGCGAGCCATGGAGCAACCGTCAAGTTCTCTTCATCGAGACGAACCAGCGTTTCCGTAATGCCCGCGCGCAGCGGCACATAGCTGGAATCCACATGTGGATCTAGCGAACTCGTGGAGAAGTTATATAGGAAGTGAACATTTTTATTATCAGTGGATGGTTGCGCAGCGGGACTGGACTCAGATGATCCGCAGGCGCTCAACAGTCCAGCACTCAAGGCCAAGGAGACCAGCGCTAGCAGTGGCGTCTTTTTATTCAAGGTAATGCCCCTCTCTCTTAATCGTAATCATTATGATCTAAACAATGAGTATTATCATATCGTAATGATTACGTTTTGACAAGAGTTATGTTGGTGTTGGAACGAGAAAGAAACCGACTCTCGGATGAGAGCGGATTCTTCATGTTTTTTGTTACATATGAGGGCTTTATTAGTGGGCATTTCACTTTGCGATCCGGGATTGTTTACAGGTAGAACCATGCAAGATTCCTCGAAGAGTTACAACCCAGTTTCGTAGTCTTCCAGCATATGTGACCAGTAAGCTCTATGTATTTTAAGGATTAAACAAAATAGAGTTTATAATGAACATTTTAAATACAAAATTCGTTTAGGGACTACGAGGGGGAATACGATGAGAAGATATTCACTTATCGCCTTAATGTTTGCTACAGTTATGGTCCTGATTCTTAGCGGCTGCCAAAGTTCTAATCAGCCCGATCAAGTCGGAGTAAGTAAAGTACCAAAGGAATTACACACCTTTTATCCTGGCGATATTACACAGGTTGATTCTATTGAAGTGATGAGTGGCAGTGATGGTACTAAAAGAACAACTACAGATCAAGTACTGATTCAGGAATGGATTGAAAAGGTATGCAATTTAGAAATTATACTTGATCCAGACCAAGAAGATGCAGCAGGGGTTTTGTTCCATGTCACAATGTTTGAGCAGGGAAAAGAAGTATTGTATATGACACCTACCGATATGAATCATCAGCGAATGCAGCCACAGTTGGAATTGGCTGACCGAATGTCGGAACTTTATGATGCCATAGAATAAGAGTGTCATATAGCCTGTATTCAGAATGATTACAGGCTGAAAAGTTTGATATAAATTTATCCTTCGTAATCAACATTTTTAGCAAAGTAGGTTCTCTATGAGGTCAGTCGCTTTACATCGGTTAACTTTTCCTGAAGTAGTTGAATACTCGTACTCTGCAGTATGTCAGGATTCAATTCAGTAACAAAGTCCAGAAACTGATGCGCATTTTTCATAATTTCATCTGTAAAGGAAGCCACACTTACATTAACATCCTTCCAAGTTGAGTATCTAAATTCCTCGTTTGGTTCAGTAATAAATAAGTCCAGAATAACTTCCCGATCAATATCTTCTACTAAACTAACTTGTAGTTCCACTCCCTGCTGTTTAAACTCAAGCCACAAATTAGCGCTATCAGGAATTCGATAAGCAACATATTGATGTATTCTAATCTTCTGGACTATAGTCAGTAAGTCCACAAACCATCTAATAAGTCTTTCATTACCAAATGGACAATCGTCAAAGAACATACCGTACTTACTTCCGTTAAAGTCCAATTCAATAATTCCCTCGATATCTTGTTTCGTTAGATCAAACTGCTTTGCAGACATTTGTTTAATTTCATCAAAGTTATCGATAGCCTTGAAAGATAAAGTGAACATAATCAGGGCACTCCCCCGCTCTGTAGTCGCTACTAACCTCAGAATATATACAGAATTGTAGTTTCACTAATAAATGCGCTAGGTAATATATCAAGTAAATTTTCAATTCTACCCGTCATATAATTTAACCCACTTCCGTTTAAATGTTCCTTTGCCCACTCACTTAATCGTTTTAACTCAACTACAGCAGCTTCTAATTGGTGAAAATATATTTTAGATCCATCCCGAATCAGGGCTATTCCTAATTCATGTATTGCTGCCTCCCAGTACTCATCGTAAAATTCCTGAGTAGCAATATTCTCACTGAGTGTAAGTTCACAATTCCGATCTTCTATATCCCCGTTATATCTATATAGACCTACTGACAATAGTATCCCCCCAGTTTGATCCACATGATCCTATTAGATGTCGCTAATATCTTGTACTGAAATATTTAAATGTCTCCAATAATTAAGAGGATAAGCTGAACTACCTACAACCATTTCGCCTTGTCTTATGGTGAAACTCCCACCTCGTTCAAAGAATTTTATCATCGGTTCGTAGAGGTCTATGTATTGAATTGCCTCATCCACTCCTTGATCTGCTAATTCGGAGACTTCTAAATAACCGTAGCAAATTACCTTTACATAAGGATTTCCTAGTGTGTCCAGCTTTGAACAAGCTCGATATACCTCTTCATCTATAGCTTTTCCAAGAATTTTAGCAAAACTAAGTAGGGGATATTGATTTATTGAAGTATGCATCTCGTTTAATAATTGATTAACGCGTCTAAGGTATTCTTTAATCAAAACATGAGAAGAAGATTCTAGTGAGCTATCTTCTGTGTCCTCAAATGAAATAGACGATAAACGTTCAATAGCTTTGGTTAGTAGCTGCCCCATGTGTTGCTCTCCTCTCGATTAACTATTAAACCTATTTAGAGTTACGTACACGGTAACGACTAAATAACGCAGCCCTGGCAACTGCGTTATCGTTTTAAAGTATGTTCTTTAATCTCAATCAGTCGTATTCAATATACACGCTGCAACCGTTTGCTTTTCCTAGTTCTAAAAATGTTGATATCTGATGTGCTACTTCTGGGAGAGTAGGAACAATATTTTTAACATTCTCTATTTGCTCACCAGTTACTTTACTCACATTGAAGGACTTAAATAAATGAATAGCTGAATCAAGGTCCTGTATTTCCCATGGACTCTCCTCATACCAACCTTCATGGGCATAGTATTCTTGTAGAATACCATTGTCAGTAGACTCATACTGGCACATAAGATCCAATAATGTATCAAAGTATCCATTCCACATCTTTAGAACATTCTTTTGGGTAGGGTTCTCAAATAAAATTAATATCTCCGGTTGCCCCTCGTACCCCACATAAAAAACGTCATTAACTTTTTCTTCTTTCACAGTTCATCAACTCTCCAACGCTTATAAAGAGCATTACCCTCGCTCTACCAGAATCAACTTAGGTACTCGCTTATAATACTCATCTTCCTCTTCAAACGAGATCATATCTACACCTTCAGGAATCTTGGTCCGGGAGATATGAATCCCATGAATACAAGAATAGCACCATATATCTAAAACCCCTATTCTTGACCGTATATCCCCGACATACTGAAAGTGTATATTGGAATGTCCACAATTTGGGCAGTTTAGTTCATATTTATTTTCTTCCTTACCTACTAACCTCAGCCATTTACTATGTTGTGTTTTAGCCATTAAATTACCTCGTAGTATATGACTTACTGTCAATTTCTTCCAAACTTTAAAGAACATTCTCCCTAAGAAACCGGTTTAATAAAAAATGTACTCTGACCGATTCTATACATCATCCCGTTCGAATTGTGAAGATCTCCTTTTGAAAGTGAGCTCCCAGCTTCTTAAATCAATCCTGCCATATCCTTCTCAATAAAGTTTCCATCCAGTAAATCATAAGGCCAATCATAGATATCAGGGTTCTCTCTGCAATGCGAGTTAATGACAAGTTGACCATCAGACCGCAGAAAGATCACGCCAGATTCGCTATCTGTCAATGCAATATCCTCATCTAATCTGTCTGTTAGAGTATTAATCGCTTGGAATATGACTTGTAATCCCTCTTCGGGTGAGTGTGAGAAAACGGAAATATTGATACAATAATTAATATTTAAATTCAACTCTTCTCTCGTAAAACTCACTAATTCATCATCGTCTTGTACGATAAATGAGAAGTTAGGATTGGTTATCGTGTAATAATCGTCCCTCGATTTCATATGAGTCTCCTGAGAAAAACCTTTTAGAGAACTCAACAATAATTCAGCTAATTGTTGAGTGTCTTTTTTATAAAATAGGTACAATGCTAAATCCATACTAATCCTCTCTAGAAGCATATTAAAATCAAAAAATAGGTTAGTTTTTCATTATACTCATTTCACCTATTTTAACCCCTTAAGAAAATCCTCTAGAATCTTTTTGCTGGCAGTGCCTGCTCCTGAAATTGCATTATGCACACGATCTAATATCATTGGATGATTTATAATTCGTTGCTTATGTTCAGTAGATGTGTAACTTCTTAATGTATCTATACATATTTCAAACAACTCGCTGTCTTCAACAGAAAGTAGAGAAAGCAGGATTTCAAATTCTTGTGTGTGCTGTGTACTATCTAGACAGTAAGCCAGCTTTTTCTTCCAGTACAGTGGCTTATCTAACACCTCAATTGCTAACTGATCCCAATCACTTTGTCCGAAATCCTCCAATATTTCTGCTGCTATGATACAACCGTCATCATACCAGGAATCAACTGTCGTTACAGCCGATAAAAGATTATCTAATTGTTTGTACATATTTTATAGTTACCTTTCATTTTATAAGTTTAGAAACCTGCTGGTTGGGGTGCGTTTACATCACCTGTAGGATAGGCGCTACTAACTTCATCCCCATTTTTAATTACATCAACTTCTACACCATCAATCTTCTCACGATGCCACGTAGCCCTATCTCTTATTCTTGATGATATGGCGGGCGTATCTCCAACATCTTTTATACTTCCAATAATCTTATCTTCACTCCACGAATTTGGAAACAAAGTACTATGCTTAAGTTTAGAAATATTTCCATCTTCGAATTGTTTAGTAAAAAGAACATACTTAGTTCCATCCGGATTACTTCTTACTACTTCTACAGCATAACTATTGTTGCTATTGTTTATATTGGGTGAGTGCCCACCTATCAAAATATTTTTCGGGACTTTTCGCTGCCCTTCCAATATTTTAGATTCCATTTCTGAACTGATAACAGTTTTTGGAGTCGCTCCCAAGCTGTTATCGGTCTGAGTATTCTCAACTCTGGATTCAGCCTTCTTTATATTATTTTGAATCTTAGATGCCAAGCCAGATGACGAAGTTTTAAACGGTCCTGAACGTCCCGGCATACTCCCACGAACCATCTGAATCGCCATGAAAATCTGACTAAACTTCAGAGAGGTCACCATCATCTGAGCATACTTATCTGATACAGGCTCTCCCGTCGTAGGATGAATGCCCATTTCAAATGCCTTGATCTGTAACGCAAAAATATCTTCCCCAGGCGGTTCAACGTTCACAGCTTGCATGCGATTAAAGTCCAGATTTCCCTGATCCCTCTGATACGCCTGAAGAGCAGCCTGATCCGCAACACCATTCTCGTTGACAGGCATCCATACCAATTTACCGAACATATTGATTTGCGCCATCCGATAGCCCTTATCACCCGAACCTGAATCACCTGTTGATTTGGTCATCATAGCTGCGGCACCGACAGCTCCAATTGCACCACCCAGACTTCCCTTCTGAGCATCAGCATCTTGGAAACGCGTGGCGATATCCTTCAATTCCTTGGATGTATTCACCATACTCTCCAGCGCTTTATCCAGTATAGGTCGTGACTGCTCGAACTCATAGTAAAATCGCTCCTGCGTCGCGCCCATCCACATCATCTGAACGAACATGATCTGTCTCGTCAGATCACTTCGTATACTCTCCAACTGTTGTCTGGCTTGATCCACCTGATTTGATACGTGATGTAGTTGTTCAGGGGTAACTTTGATTGTACTCATACGTTTCTCCGCTCATTTGAAATAGGATTATCCTATGTTAGCAGAAGTGTAATATGTAAACTATCCGGCTAACATCCTGATTTCACCATGATAAAAACACAAGCTGTGCTTCTCATCGGTGCTATGGTCCTATATGCATATACCCACTTCAAGGCATATCCTACCAGTTTCAGTAAATACCTTTCCTACTTCATTTCCTCCAGCATCACCCGATACCGTCCAATCTGCTCCTCTGTCGCCTCTTCCCGCAATGATTCCAACAATGCCGTGCATCTTATAAAATACCGATCCATCCCAAGCTTATTCGCTAACCTGATCGCCTGCAAAATAAACTCCACGGCCTCCTGTGGTCTTCCCATCCACTGTTCATACAAAGCCCGCTGATAACAGCAATGGTACATATGATCGTTGTTTGAAGAATCTGTTTCTTTGCCATCACCCTGTATCTGATCCTCGAACACATCTAAAACTCGATCAATCTGCCACCTATGCCGCACTGCTGCTTCCGTAATCACTTTCAGACCTGCCAACCATTCCTCCGGATGCTCCAGCAAAAAGTTCACAAACTCCTCCAGCAGTTGCACCTGCCCGGCTTCAATCTCAAGAGCATACCGGTTTAACTGTGCCTTATGCTTGAATTCCTGCACCACCTGCACACTTACCTCATCCAGATCCTCCATCCATCCCAGATCTGCATATTGATCGATACAAGCCCTCGCCTGATCAACCTGTCCCATCTTCTGGTGAGCCATACCCCGCATTAGGTGACTGAACCCGTAATAGTAAACCAAGGGCCGCTCGATGTGTATATGTGGTGCAGGCACTCCCTTTGACTTATACTCCTGCCGCTCTTCATGAATCGACTGAACACATTGATATAACATGTCCGCCCTCTCCATTACCTTGTTCCAATTTTCAAAAGCCACAGCCATGTCCAACATTTCAACAATGATCTCCGGTTTGAGTGATTTTAGGATAGAAGCTCGCAAAAGTAGATCCTCCTTAATTATCCATTTTCTTATAATTGTATAGATACACCAAAAGAAGATCAATATAAATTGTACTTATAAGTACTTTTATTCAACAAAACAGTTTGCACATATTAGTCTGTAAGGATTCTATAACCTCTTCTAACCTTAAGTGGAGGTGATCAAATGAGTTTACCAGAGGACGTAGGGAATCGAATACGTGAGTTAAGGAAGGCCAAAGGCTGGACTCAGGAACAACTGGCGGAAGCAGCAGGTCTTCATTACAGCTATATTGGTGGAGTTGAACGGGGAGATCGTAACATTTCTTTGGAGACTCTTGAGAAAATAATGAATGGATTGCAGGTCACTGCTGAAGAAATCTTTAAATTCAAAGAAGACTCTGAGTACAAAAGAGCCTTGGATGAACATATAACTTTAATAAGCGGCAGAAGTACAGATACAATCGTATCATTGACCAAAATTAGCAAAGAAGTTTTAAATGCTATCGAAAAATCACATAAAAATTCCGAATAAATATATCTTTATCAACATCATTCTTTAATACCAAAAAAGAGTGGAGCACGTCTCCACTCTTCTCTTATTTCTCTTTTCAAACAACTCCCCGCTCAAACTCCGCAAACTCCACTCTGTTCCGCCCATTCTGCTTCGCCTGATACAACGCCTTATCCACCGCAGCGAATAGCTGAGTCAAATACCCCTCCGGATTGTCCGGTACATGCACAACTTCAAAGTCCTCAAAGGAAAGAATCCCAATACTAATCGTAATCGACACCTGCGTAATCTCGTGATCCACCATAATGTGGTTGGACTCCACGGCTGTTCTCACGCGCTCCGCGATCTGGTTCGCCAGATCATGCTCCGTATGCGGAAGGTAGATCATGAACTCTTCCCCGCCATAGCGCGTCAGAATATCGGTACTGCGAATGGATTGTTTAACCGCCTCCGCCGTGCGAACGAGCACTTCATCCCCGATGACATGTCCGTAGCGATCATTGATCGCTTTGAAGTAGTCGATATCGAGCAGCAAGAGTGAGAATGGTGTTTTGTATTGAATATTGGTAATGACCTCGTGATTCAGATGTTGGGTCAGATATCGACGGTTGTAACAGTTGGTTAAACTGTCCGTCAGCGCGAGTTCCTCCAGTTTGCGATTGGCCTCGGATAACTCCTGACGTATCAAGTCTAGCGCCTGATTTCGCTCCTGAAGCGTCTCGTTCTGGCGATTCATCTCTTTCACATAGAAGCGCTCTTGCGAGACATCCTGGAACGTAAGAATATGACCAATCGGCACAAGAGCCGAATCCACAATCGGAGACGATTGCAGGATAAAGTGCCGGATGTTGTTGTCCCGCTCCACGATCACTTCAATCTGAGAGAGGGTATTTTCTTTTTTCTTATAGTGATTCACGAACTCCCGACAGCTGCCCACAACTTGAACAGACTCCAGAAAGGCTTCCATATCAAAAGAATCCCCCACATGCAGATCCATAAAGGATCGAGAGGCTTTGTTCGCTTCAACAATGACTTCATTCTCATCCAGTACCAGGATGCCATATGGAATGGTATTGATCACATCCTCATGCGCGATGGAGACCAGATCGAACACATTGTATCTTTTGATCACATAGACAAAGAACAGGTCCGACAGAAAGATCCCCAGCGAAGTCATGCCAGGAATGATCGGCAACCAGCGGGCTAGAACGACATTTAAGATCGCATCGATCGTTGCAAAAACAGCCAAGACAAAGATGCCCCACAGGGTGATCCTCACCTGTCTTTTGATCATGGCAGACGTCTGCGATGAATACACCGCCCGGAACAGAACGACGAGGGACGCCAAGAAATAGCTCACCAGAATAACCATCACAACCCAGAACCAAGGGCCGTAAGCCCGCTCGATATACCCGCCCTCCAGCGGGATGACGAACTCATTCCATGGATTTGCGACTACACCTATAGCCCCGATCACCGCAGGGACAAATAGCAAGAAGGTTCCTTTTGCACTCAGACGCTCTGAATAGCCGGTAATAAAGATCGTCAGTAGAAGCCATCCGCTCCCAAGCAGGGAGACCGCGACGAATGATAACGTAACGTAGAACAACTGCAGACCGGAATCATCCGTGAGCGTACTCGCAAATTGGCAGAAAGGCCAGAGCATCATCAACCCGTGGAATAAAAAGTACACCTTATGTAAGTTCGTAATTCTAACCGTAGCAAACACATATACACCTACACCGAACAATAGGACAAATAAAAAGAGATCATACCATACTAATGGATTCACGAATCTTCTCCTTCTTAGATGCTACAATGACAACGTGGTTGTTCATGATTCTAAGTGATACGTATATAAAACTTCAATAAACACCTATACAATACTGCTACGCCAAACTTATTGGTTAATTTAACCATATCTTATCACACCACCATAAGGGTGAGTAGCCCATACACTGGAAGTCCGACCAACCTCTGATCGAAATGCTGATCTATTTCTGATTATTTGTGAATGCTTTTGAAGGTTTAGAGTACAAATAGGAGAGGAAGATCAGCTGCTCGGGAGTTATTCGGATTTCATCAAATGGTCGATATTGAGCCATCCAGCTACCGGACGGCCCTTGTATCATTCGGTTACTGCATTTAGAGGGAGATTGTCCGTGAATAGGTCGGGGTTATCCTTCAGCATTTCCGTAATTACCTCTGCTGTCTTAGCCGCATCACACACTCTAACAACCGCATCCCCGAGTTGTCCTTTACGCATCGCACCTTCGCGAACCAGTACCTCGTCTACTTTCCAGAAATGCTCCGACCATGGCAACCCACAATGTCTGCGGGATGGTACTGAAATCTGGCTTCCATCTGGTAAAACCGTATACAGCATCTCATGCTCGTCCGTCATTCTGCCAGGGATGTCCACCCACTCTTCGACCCCGTGGATAAATGTATTCCGCTTCAAGTCAACGCCTACTAACAAGATCGACGCTTTCCGATCAAGCAGTTTCCCCCATGCTGAACCTCTCGCACACGGTGTATCGAAGAGATGATCGTCCTTCGTAAATGCCTCTGCGTCCCTTCCCAGTGCCGCTACCGAATGCGTAGGGTGCCACGAACGAACTACGCCCGCACGTTTACGAAAAAGTTCAGGCAGAATGCCCACGCAACAGGTAGAATTTTCCACGTGGAACACTGGGTTATCTGCATTAATAGTAGACCACGTATGCGTGGGAAGTACCAACAATCCCTCTTTCATATACTCGCTAAAGGCATCCAACACCGTGTCTGCTCCACCTTCAACCTCGCCTATACTTTTCATTGAAGAGTGAATGAGCACTGTCCCTTGCCTATCCACACCAAGCTGTTCTAGTTGCTGTATCAAGCTTTCTTTTGTGTACATGTCCTTCCTCCTTCATTTCTTATCCTTTCGATGAAAAAGCAAATCCTTGCTCAGCTTCACATCATGCTTCTCAGCATAACAAACAAATGGCCGAGGGTTAACCCCCGGCCACAGAGAAAGAATTTGTATGAGTTCAGGCAGTAGCTGCCAATCCACTTTTACTTAATAATAACGTACTCCAGATTCACCAGCTTAGCATACGTTACGATCTGGTCTGTTGTCAGGTTTAAAGATACAACTGTATGGTGACCACCACCATTTTCGATCCACGCTTTCACTCCATCTTGGAAGTTCGGCTTCACGCTCCACAGAACACGTGCTACCGGCAGGTTAGGTGCTGGAACGGTTGGTTCAAATGCGGATACTTCATTGATCAACAGTTTGTAATGTGTACCGAAGTCTGCCATGGATACCACGACACCTTCGCCTGCTTTGCCATCGAATACAAGACGCGCCGGATCTTCACGATCGCCAATACCCAGTGGGGACACGATGATTCTTGGTTTCGTGCTAGCCAGTGTAGGATCTACTTCAAGCATGTGGGATTGCAGGATTGCTTCCTGTCCAGCAGCCATCTCGTAGGTGTAATCTTCCATGAATCCTGTGTTCTCGTTATGGGCCATGATTTTCAGCAAGCGATCCAGCGCAGCTGTTTTCCAGTCACCCTCACCGGCAAATCCGTACCCTTGAGCCATCAGGCGTTGTACAGCCAGACCCGGAAGTTGTTTCATGCCATGCAGATCTTCGAAGTTTGTAGTGAAGGCACTGTAACCACCTTCGTCCAGGAAACGTTTGATCGCAATTTCATAACTCGCTTGCACACGTACACTGGCTTCCCAAGATTCCTTGCTGTTCGTGCCGTAATCGAACTCGTAGAGGTCTCCATACTGAGCAATCAAATCATCAATTTCCTGCTCTGTTACAGCGTTCACGTATTGCACGAGGTCGCCAATGCCGAAGTAATCAACGGTCCATCCGAATTGGATCTGTGCCTCTACTTTATCACCTTCGGTTACGCCCACGTTACGCATGTTATCACCGAAGCGAGCTACTTTGATGTTAAAGCTTTCATTATAAGCTACCGCTACGTCCATCCAGTCAGCAACCTGTTGTTGCACTTCTGGGCGCTCCCAGTAGCCAACAACGATTTTATTTTGTTTTCTCAGACGGGCATTAATGAAGCCATATTCGCGGTCACCGTGTGCCGCTTGGTTCAAGTTCATGAAGTCCATATCGATGGTTGCCCAAGGAATGCTTTCGTTGAATTGGGTTGCCAAGTGCAGCAAAGGTTTTTGCAGCAATTTTGTACCACGAATCCACATTTTCGCCGGGGAGAACGTATGCATCCATGTGATCACACCTGCTACTTCGTCACGATAGTTGACTTCCTTCATCGTGCTCGTGATTTTATCTGCGCTTACCGCCAGATCCTGCAATACGAGCGGGTACGGCAGTACGCCACTTGCATTAAGGGCATCCGTGATTTTCTGTGCGTTGGCTTTTACTTCGCCCAGTGCTTCTTCTCCGTACAAGTGCTGTGAACCGACGACAAACCAGAATTCTTTTGCTGCTGACATATAATCATCCTCATTTCATTATTTTATAGTTGAACATTTGGATTTACACTAGAACACTGCGATTGCAGTACCATCTTCCGATCGCTGGTTATCCCCGGATTTTTTGATTCCCTTTTTGCAAAGGGAAAATCCTGTGATAAACGCGAGCGCTTCGCTTCTTCAGATTGGTTCTGCACTCTCCGTTATCGTGTAAAAAGTATAGTTCAACAAGTCATTCCCGCACTAAACCACTTGGAAGACAGAACATGCTTCCAGTCACTGTTATAACCTAATTACTTCTGTCCGTAATACGCGTCTTTTCCGTGTTTTCGCAGATAGTGTTTATCCAAAATACCTTGTGGAAGTTCCTTCGCGAAGTTATTTAACTGCCGTGCGTACAGGTTCATTTTGCACACTTCCTCCAGTACAACGCTGTTCACCACCGCAGACTTGGCATCTTTCCCCCACGTAAACGGCGCGTGACCATGGAGCAACACTGCCGGAACCGCCATAACATCAATCCCACGCTGTTCAAACGTTTCAATAATGACGCGACCCGTCTCCGCTTCGTATCCACGATCAACCTCATCCTGATTCAGGTAACGTGCACAAGGCACTGCTCCATAGAACGTGTCCGCATGTGTCGTTCCCATTACAGGTACGTCCAATCCGGCTTGCGCCCAGATGGTCGCCCATGTTGAGTGTGTGTGCACAATACCGCCAATCTCCGAGTAATGCTTATATAGTACGGCATGTGTTGCGGTGTCCGAGGAAGGTCTCATTTCTCCCTCCACGACGTTACCGTCCAGATCAACCACAACCATGTCGCTTGCTTTCATCACATCGTAGCTGACGCCACTTGGTTTGATGACGAACAGACCGCTTTCCCGATCGATTGCACTGACGTTACCCCATGTGAATTTTACAAGTCCATGCTTTGGCAGTTCCAGATTCGCTTGGAATACCTCTTCTTTCAGTTGCTCTAACATGTTATTCCCTCCCGTTCTCTACCAGATGATCTACGGCTGATTGCTCAATCGCAAGTCCATTCCGGTAGCGTTCGATAAATGCTTCAAACCCTTTCACATCCGATGCATCCGGTGCCACTTCAACTCCCTCAACATCGTTAAAGACCTTCTGCTCCAGGAACACATCCAGACTCTCCTCTTGATCCTTGTTGATCATGTACGAAGCCAGAAGTGCCATGCCCCATGCGCCGCCTTCACCAGCGGTAGACATCACCGACACCGGTACGTTCATCGCAGCAGCTACAATCCGTTGTCCAACGACAGGGGTCTTGAACAGGCCACCATGAGCCAAAATGCTATCAATAGCTACATTCTCTTCCTCCGTCAAAATGTCCATGCCCAGCTTGAGTGCACCGAAAGCACTGAACAGATGTGTCCGCATGAAGTTTGCCAGATTGAAGTTGCTTTCCGGGGAACGGACGAACAATGGACGACCTTTCTCAAGTCCCGTAATGTTCTCACCTGAGTAATAACCATAGCTGAGCAAGCCACCACCATCAGGGTCTGCCTCCAAAGCTTTGTTAAACAACACGCTGAACAACTTGCCGTTATCCACTTCATATCCCATCGCTTGAGAGAATTCACGGAACAGTCCAACCCATGCGTTGATATCACTGGAACAGTTGTTGGCATGCACCATCCCTACTGGGCTACCATCCGGCGTGGTAACCATATCGATCTCGGGATACACTTTGGATAATTCCTTCTCCAATACAATCATCGCAAATACAGATGTGCCCACGGAGATGTTCCCCGTACGTTTTCGCACGCTATTCGTTGCCACCATACCTGTTCCGGCATCGCCTTCTGGCGGACAGAGCGGAATGCCTGCTTGCAGATCTTGCGAAGGGTCGAGCAACTTGGCTCCCGCTTCCGTCAATACACCTGCATTCTCACCAGCGAGATATACCTTGGGCAGAAGGTCCTCAACTTTCCACGGATAACCTTTGCCTGCGATCTGTTCGTCGAACTGTTGGATCATGGATGGGTGATAGTTATGTGTAGACTCGTCAATTGGGAAAATGCCTGATGCATCGCCGATCCCAATCGCCTTATTGCCCGTCAGCAACCAGTGGATGTATCCAGCCAAAGTTGTCAGGTGATCGATCTGTGGCACATGTGCCTCTTCGTTCAAAATGGCTTGGTACAAGTGGGCGATGCTCCAGCGTTCCGGAATATTGAATTGCAGAAGTTCCGTTAGCTCTCTTGCGGCTGCTCCCGTCGTAGCGTTACGCCACGTGCGGAAAGGTACCAACAGTTCACCCGCGCTATCCAATGCGATATATCCGTGCATCATGGCCGAGAATCCGATGGAACCGACCGTTCGTAGCGTAATTCCGTATTTCTGTTCCACATCTTGCTTCATCTCACGATAAGCCGTTTGCAGACCTGTGATGATATCCTCCTGGTTGTACGTCCAATATCCATCTTTCAGGAGGTTCTCCCATTCATAACTGCCTGATGCGATGGTCTGAAAACGTTCGTCAATCAACACCGCCTTAATCCGCGTTGATCCAAATTCAATACCGAGCGAAGTAGCGCCCTTGGTAATGGCTTCTTTCAAGTCCAGTTGACTCATAATCACGTGTATCCCCTCTCCGGTCGCGATTTCACATCCCAAAGGATGCATATATAAGGTGAAGCTCTTACTTATGACAGTAGCTAATAATGAATTTTGTATAGATGCGTTCCGTTGTGTTTTCAAAGAATGCGCTTTCCTTTTCTGACAGCCTTAGTATATTTTTTGTACGTACATTTGTCAATAATATATAATAGTTATACTTACAAAGGGCACATAATGTACTCTATTTGACCATTAAAAGGTCTTATATAGCTATAAAATGGCTATGCTGTAAGGTACACCTCCATGTGAAAAGGCTGAATATGTACGGTTTATTTTGAAAAATGTTCGGTTTTATTTTCATCCCATCTGAATCATGCTAGAATATGTACGTACAACTATTTGAACAACAACATTGATATAGATGAGTAACGATGAAAGAAGTGGACTACGTGAAGCCAAAATACCAGGTCATCATTGATGATATTAAGAGTCATATCCTTTCGGGGACATATAGCATAGGCGAACAGATCCCAACCGAGTTGGCATTACAGGAAAGCTACACCGTAAGTCGCCAGACGGTGCGGAAGGCTATTTTGGAGTTATCTAATGAAGGATTTTTACGAAGCGAAAAAGGGTCAGGGACCTACGTTAGCAATCAGTATCGATCACGATCAGGCGGCAATACGTCGAAGAAAACGATCGGTGTGATCACGACATACATCTCGGATTACATCTTTCCGTCCATTATCCGCGGTATTGAGAGTCGTCTGAATGAGGACAACTACTCGTTACTGCTGGCCAGCACCAATAATGATGTGGCACAGGAGAAAAAAGCCCTCGAAATGATGCTCTCCTACGGCGTGGATGGCCTGATTGTCGAACCGACCAAAAGTAATTTGTACAATCCTAATATTGCATACTACCTGTCGTTCAAGGAGCAGGATGTGCCGTTTACGATGATTAATGCGTTCTATGAGGAGCTGGAGGTTCCGTTCTTCTGCCTGGATGACGTGCAGTCCAGCTATCTTGCCACTCGGGAATTGATCGCCAAAGGCCATACCCAGATCGGCATTATTGCCAAAATGGATGATTTGCAGGGCAAGTACCGGATGAAGGGGTACATCAAGGCGCTGGGTGAAGCGAAGTTACGGTTCCATCCTGAGCAAGTGCTTTCCTTTGATACCGCATCGAAACCAGAGTTATCCTCTAATGTAGCAATGTATCTGGACGAAAACAGGGATTCGCTCACCGCAATCGTCTGTTATAACGACGAGGTGGGACTGGAGGTCGTGCACGCCTGCAGGCAACTGGGCATCTCGATCCCGGATGAGTTATCCATCATTGGACAGGACAATTCGTACATCGCCAAGAACGCCAACATCAGGCTGACAACGCTAACCCACCCCCAAGAACAAATGGGCCGCGATGCTGCCGACTGGGTGATCAAGAATCTGCAAGGCAAAAAGGATCTGCCCACAAACACCTACTATCAGCCGGTACTGGTTGAGGGAGAGACGGTGAAGGAGATCGAAGTGGAATAATATTGTTGTGGGACGGGTGGTAAGTTGTTACCGAGCGTTTCTGTCCAACATACTTAAAGAAGGCCGCGAGAATATCTGCGGCCTTCTTTGTTCTTGTTCAATATAATGAGGGATTAACTTCTTCTTACATATACATATACATCTTCTCTAATCGAAACTACTTCGACTGATCCGCTTCATCGCTTACCAAACTTACAATGACGCCTTTTTTCTTCAGATTCTCTACTACCTGGTCAGCACGCTCATTTAACGGATTGTTAGCCAAATATACCTCTGTCAGATGTGGGATGGTCTCGAGCACTGCAATATCCTCAATGAGGTTATCTTCTACATATAGATACTCCAAGGTTGGATGGTTCTTTAAAGGTGTCAGATCTTGAATTTTATTATCATTCATAATAACCCATTCCAACTTTAACTTCTGAAGAGGACTTAGATCAGTCACCTGATTCCCACTGGCGAGTAGACTGGTTAGCTTACGCATATTTTTTAATGGAGCCAGGCTTTTGATTTTGTTATCGTCCATAACCAGATTTTGCAGATTAGTCAGACCTATAAGTGGCGAGATATCTGCAATCTGATTGCCTTCAACAGCTAAGAACGTCAATTTCTTTAACTTGTTAAGTGGTTTAATATTTTTTATATTTTGACTAGGCAAGAATAAATCCGTCATATTAACAGCATGTTCAAGACCTTGTAAATTGGAAATCTTACTTTTTGTTTCCATAGCATATATGGATTTTAATTTTTTCAAATCGGCAACCTTTATTTCCTTCTTAGCCGACATCTTCAAATCTGTCCGAATAACTTTGGCCAAGACCGGGTCTTTGATAAGCGATGCAGCCGAGATAATAGTGGTAGGTAATAGTACAAAAACCAAACAAAGTACGATCAACTTTTTGATGAATTGATTATGCATGTAGAATCTCCTTACATTATTTAATACTAAAAATATACCATGATCTGGAATGAGATACATTGATATTATCTTCATCCTAATTTAATAGAACCTCTCCTGCTCTCATCCTATAACTGTTCCGTTAAGAACGGATAGTGGATTACGCTACCAAGGAATGTAACCCTAATATAATATGGGTGTTTACAATTTTTTATTGACACTGCCTTTAATAAAAAGATATATTTATTGATGTTGATAATCATTATCATATGTATAGAACGTTTTATATCTCTATTTTTATACATCTCAATGGATGTAACTGATCAATCAGGATGTTAAGCACTACTAAATACATTTTAGATTCAGGAAGGGGAAACAAATGAATACAAAGAGAAAGTTTCCATTAACGACGTTACTGATTTCACTGGTCTTTATCCTGGCATTGGTAGGTTGTGGCAACCAAACAGCTGAGCCAGCAGCAACTCCTGCTGCAAGTGATTCGGCAGCTCCAGCTACAGAAACACCAGCCGCTACAGATGAGAATACCGAATATCCAATTACAATTATGCATGCACTGGGCGAAACGGTTATTGAGAAAAAACCTGAGCGTGTAGCTACAGTACAATGGGCCAACCAAGATGTCGTTCTCGCACTTGGACAAGTTCCTGTAGGCTTCTCGGCAGCTAACTTTGGTGTTCAGGATGATAGCGGACTGCTGCCATGGACTGCGAAGAAACTTGATGAACTCGGTGTAACCGACCCGAACGTTTTCCAAGATACAGACGGACTTGATTTTGAAGCGATTTCCGATTCCAATCCGGATGTTATTCTTGCAGCATACTCCGGTATCACTCAGGAAGACTACGATCTTCTTAGTGAAATTGCTCCGGTTGTAGCTTACCCAACGGCTCCATGGGCAACAACATGGCGCGAGCAGGTTACTTTCAATGCGAAAGGTATGGGTATGGAAGCAGAAGGCGAGCAACTGATCAAAGATACGGAGGCCATGGTTAACGAGAAATTAACCGCATATCCTCAGATCAAAGACAAAAAAGTGGTTTGGGTTAACTTCTCCGCTGAAGACATGTCCAAACTTCATATCTATACACCTGTCGATTCTCGTGTATCTTTCCTGGGTGAGCTGGGATTGGTTGTCCCTGAGAGTATCACTAGCCAAATTACAGACCCTAACAGCTACTCCCTGAACTTAAGTGCAGAGAATGCTGAAGCCCTTAATGATGCAGATATCCTCGTTGGATACGGAGATGCTGAGTTGCTGAAAGCTATTCAGGCTGATCCGCTGCTGGGTAAAATCCCTGCGGTTAAACGTGGTTCTGTAGCGTTCATTGAAGCAGACACACCATTGGTTGCTGCTGGAACGCCAAACCCACTTTCCATCTCTTATACTATTGATGATTACCTGAAATTGATTAGTGGAGCTATCGACAAGATCAATGAATAGTACATCGCTTTCGAACGATAATCGAATACGAGCACATGTCCCCAAGAACTTCATCTTGGTGTTAGTCCTTTGTTTCATCCTGCTCGCTGCAACTCTGATTGCCTCACTGGTCTTTGGCTCTAGACCCGTGAGGTTTCATGAGTTAATCGACGGATTATTTCACCCGGAAGTAGACTCATATGGGGCAAACATCGTGCGCAAACGGATCTCCCGAACTGTCTTTAGTTTGTTATGCGGAGTAGCACTCGGCGTATCAGGAGCACTTATGCAAGCCGTTACCCGGAACCCACTTGCCGACCCAAGTATATTGGGTGTCAACACAGGGGCATCCCTGTTTGTGGTGATCGGTATTGCCTTCCTGAACATCAGCAGCGCCAATCAATATATCTGGCTGGCACTGGCCGGAGCTGCAATAACGGCTGTGTTCGTATTCGGAATCGGCTCAATGGGGCGTGGCGGAGCCACGCCCATTAAGCTTGTTTTGGCCGGAGCGGCCATTAGCGCCGCGCTCTCCTCACTCGTCACCGCCATTATGATCCCTCGTTCGTATGTCATGGACCAGTTCAGGTTCTGGCAAGTGGGCAGCGTAGGATCGGCAACTTGGAGTGGAATCAGTACGTTTATACCATTCCTAGTCATCGGCGTACTCATTGCGTTTCTTACGGCTCCGGCACTGAATGCCCTGGCTCTGGGTGACGATGTTGCAACAGGACTCGGTGTTCGCACAGGAACACTTCGATTCATTGCGGCTCTTGCAGGGGTTCTATTGTGTGGTGCAGCGACTGCACTAGCTGGACCGATTGGTTTCATCGGATTGTTATCCACCCACGTCATACGCCTAATACTAGGCCCTGACTTACGTTTTGTCATACCAATGTCAGCCATAGCTGGAGCGATCATTCTAACGATATCGGATGTCGGCGGCAGACTCATCAGCAATCCTGGAGAGCTTGAAGTCGGCGTTGTTACTGCATTTATAGGTGCTCCAATATTAATCATCCTTGCGATGCGATCGAAAGTGCGTTCATTATGAGAGATCAATCGATTGAATTTATTATGGCGGGCAGACGTCATCGACGTCGCCGCTGGATACTTGTCACCAGTCTCCTTGCCATACTTGCATGTGCTCTTTGCTGCGCCATGCTTTTGCTCGGCAATACAATCTATCCGGTTAAAGATGTCATCAGCTCCCTTTCGGGAGAGAAGATCAAAGGTGTTTCTTTTGCTGTAAATACGATACGTCTACCGAGAATGCTCACAGGTCTCTTTGCCGGATTTGCCTTCGGTATTGCAGGTTACACCTTCCAGACCATGTTGCGGAATCCACTGGCAAATCCTAATGTCATTGGGATCACATCGGGGTCAAGCGCGGCGGCTGTGTTCTGTATCGTTGTACTTCATGCAAGCGGAGCCATTGTCTCCTTGGCTTCAGTCATTGCAGGTCTGGCTACGGTGTTGTTCATATATGTGCTCTCCAGAGGAAAAGTGTTCTCCATCGGACGGTTAATACTTATCGGAATCGGTATTCAAGCCATGCTTGATGCGGTCATCTCTTATCTCTTACTGGTTAGTTCTGAAAAGGATATTCCTGCTGCAATCCGCTGGCTTACAGGCAGTCTAAACGGTTCTCAGATGAGTGAACTGCCACCTCTCGTGATTACCGTGCTAGTCTGCTCACCCATCATCATGATGCTGGGCAAACACCTCAGTATATTGGAACTCGGAGAACAATCGGCATTCTCATTAGGTGTGGATACGGATAAGACCAGAATTGCACTTATTGTGAGTTCGGTCTGCATGGTTGCCATTGCTACCGCAACTACAGGTCCGATTGCCTTTGTCTCCTTCCTTGCGGGACCTATTGCGAAGAGACTCGTAGGTGTAGGCTCTTCGAACATTATCCCGGCAGGTCTGGTTGGCGTTAATCTGGTTCTAGCCTCAGATCTCATCGGACAGTTTGCTTTTGAGTACAGATTCCCCGTAGGCGTCATTACCGGATTACTCGGAGCACCGTATCTGATCTTCCTGTTAATCCGAATGAATCGTAAAGGGGAGTTATAATGAAACCGACACATGTATTTGAAGCGAAAAAACTCGTTGCGGGATATGACAACAAAACCATTATCCACGGAGTGGACATCGTTATACCAAGCAACCAAATAAGCGTCATTATTGGCTCCAACGGTTGCGGTAAGTCTACCCTTTTGAAAACGATGGCCAGGCTCATTAAGCCTACATCCGGCAGTATTACGCTGGACGGCAAAGCGATCAGCAAGATCCCTCCCAAGCAATTGGCTCGTGTGATCGGGTTACTTCCACAGTCTCCCATTGTTCCGGAAGGTATTTCGGTAGCCGATCTGGTTGGCCGTGGAAGGTTTCCACACCAATCCTTATTCAGTGGATGGACCAAGAAGGATTATGAGGCTGTGGCTGAAGCCATGACCATCATGAACATCACCGAGTTTGCCAATCATAATATTGACGAGCTTTCAGGAGGACAACGTCAGCGAGTGTGGATTGCCATGGCGCTTGCGCAACAGACAGATATCCTCTTTCTCGATGAGCCAACGACCTTCCTGGATATCACCTATCAAGTTGAGATCCTGGACCTGCTTACCGAGCTGAACCGCAAACATGGAACGACCATTGTGATGGTCCTGCACGATATTAACTTGTCGGCGCGGTATGCAGATCATATCTTTGCGCTTCATACCGGAAAACTTGTGGCTGAGGGTAAGCCCGCAGAGGTGATAACCGCCCCACAGGTCAAAGACATTTTCGGATTGGAATGCACGGTTATTGAAGACCCCGTTTCGGGATCACCGATGGTGGTGCCCAAAGGTCGATATCATGCGAGATAGACAAATAGCGGCAGTTGCGACAAAGATCCCTTTGTCCTAACTGTCGCTTTTTTATTTTGGTCCACCACCTCTTCCTCAGTCATGCCGCTTCCTGATCCGTTAATCTCATCTCTATCCCATTGCTTCACTCTCTTGGCGGTTATGGGCTCTGATCAAACATCCACTCTATATGGAGATTACACCAAAAAGCCATACGGATGATGGTCCGTACGGCTCATTTAGCAGTTTTATTTATGCACAACACATGCGTGAATGATCAATGACGCTGCGAAGGTTACTTCCAAAGCTCTTCAGCAATTTCCTTAATGAAGGCAAGCTTGCGCCATTGCTGTTCCTCGGTCAGATGGTTGCCTTCTTCCGTGGAAGCGAAGCCGCATTGTGGACTCAGGCAGATTCGATCCAGATCAACATATTGTGTAGCTTCCTCAATCCGTTTCAGGATATCTTCCTTGTTCTCCAACTCTCCAAATTTGGAAGAGAAGAGGCCAAGTACAACCTGCTGATTGTCCTTCAGGAAACGAAGTGGCTTGAAGTCACCAGCCCGTTCCGTATCAAACTCCAGATAGAAACCAGAATAGTTATCGATGCTCAGAAGTGTCTGCGCAATCGGCTCGTAACCGCCACCAACTCCTGCAAATGTCGAAACATAATTACCGCGGCAGACATGAGTGGTTACCACGAGGTCTTCCGGCAGGCCAGATACCACTTCTTCGTTCAGTTTTGCAAGTTCGTTTGCATACTCTTCCACATTAACGCCAATCTGCTCCATCACTGTGATGAACTGTTGGTCACACAGTGCACCCCATGTGCAATCATCAATCTGGATGCTGCGGCAGCCGGCTTCATAGAAAGCCAAGATGGACGCTTTGTACGCCCCGGCAATGTCCGAGAGAAGCTCTTGACGGTTCGGATAGATGGCCTGTGTGCTTTCCTTATTATCTGCCCGGTCCAATTCGAATAGGAACTGGGCTGCTGCTGGAATGGATTGACGAGCAACAACGTCTTCCCCAGCCGCTTCTTTCAAGAAGGCATAATGTGCTACAAATGGATGACTAGTGTAGCTGATTTTGCCGCTCAGACGAGCTGTTTCCGGTCTGGATGTCGCACCGTTGAATCGGTAGCCTTCCTCAATGATCGTCCGCTCTACACCATCCAGTCCCCAGAAGAAGTCCAGATGCCACCAAGAGCGGCGGAATTCGCCGTCCGTTACAGCCTGAAGGCCAACCTCTTTTTGTTTCTGTACAAGTTTCACAATCTCGGCGTTCTCCACTTCGTTCAACTGCTCCGTGGTAATTTCGCCGTTCTGGTATTTTAATCGGGCATCCTTCAACGCACTCGGGCGCAGGAAACTGCCAACAATATCATATCGAAAAGGAGTGACTGTTCGTTGTTTAGGTTCTGTTTGTAGGCTCATAGTTTAATCTCCCCGTTTATCATTATAGAATTAAATATAACATATCCGATCGGAATAACTGTTCTACGAAAGAGTTATAGCCCGCTATAGGTATTAGCTATAGCGGGCTATATTTAAGGAGACTCTATATACAATCATGTATTCCATCTTACCTGAACGGATAACCTGAACAGGATCTCAACATCTATGATCTCAAGTCAATGTAAGAACGATCTGATCCCCGGCACGGGTGATTTTGTAGATCCCCTCTTGCATGTCGATGCCATAATGCTTTTTCAGCAACCACTTGGCATTGAGATCCGTCTCCACAACCACCAGATAATCGTAACCACTCAGAAGGTTATCCATATTATCCTCATAGAACAACACAATCCCGTCCACATGAGGAGCATACAAGAAATACTTCCCTACATATTGCATGTAATAGTTCGTGACCTGTTGGTCCCTGTCTGAGGCGTAGAAGAGATATCTGTTATTATCCTCTTGTCCACCTGAGTACCACCGATCACCAGTAACCGCATGAATTTTGTAAGGGAGCGTTGTATCATAACTTTGGGCGATAGAGACAATACCATTGTATTCGGACAAAAGGATGGTGGCGGCAACCGCCATACACCCGATAATGCCTTTCTGATAATGACCCTTTGTCTCAACCGTCTTAAAGGACTGATAATCAGGCACTTCACCAATCCGATAGTGAAATGATCGCTCCAGATCGATCGCAGCGCACAACACCAGCCCACCGGCGAACAGCACCACGATACTCGATGCATAACGCTCAAAGCCCGCCAGGACAATGGCTTCATCCAGTGGCATGGAGAAGAGATACAACGCCAGAATACCCGCATAGTACAGTAACAGAACAACGTCTAGCGCAATTAGTGCTTTCCATAAGTTCCACTTCTTCTTGAGCACGACGATGGCAAATACAGATGCTGCGATTGCGATAAGCTGGAAAATAACAATGCCGATCACTGGCCGTGTCGTCAGATCCGTACTTGCCTTGAGGAAAGTCCACAGAATCTCATGCATCTGCTCCGGCGTTTTGCCGGCTTGAATCCCCGAGGTAGCCACATCGAACTTGTTATCGATCCCTTGGAACACCGTTGCCATTCGCCAGCTCCAGCCGAAGTAGGGAATCAGCGTACCGCAGATCGTACCCACTAAAGCGAGTGCTGTTTTCCAATCGAACTTTTGCTTATGTTTTAGCCATGTATACACTAAGAAAATCAGACCGATCGCAGCGAAAATAATACCCGTGCTTTTGATGATGGTCAGTAATCCCGCAAGCGGAAGAACAACAATACATGCCTTTTTGATCTCATTACGATATTGATAAATTACCGCCAGGATCGCAAGCGCGTAGATTGGAAGCAAGAAATCCACGAGTAGATTGGTGATTCGAATCGTCAGATTGAAGAAAGAAAGTGTAGATAACCCAAGTCCGAGAAAGGCGTACAGAAGAAAGCGTTTCTTCTCTGAAACAATGCCAAACATGGCATAAAAACAGGAAAAGATAAGCAATCCTTGTGCCAAAAGCATTACGGACTGGGAATGCCCCATGAAGCGACAGACATAATAAATAAATGACGAAGTCCCGAGCGGATAGTTTTTAAAATCAATCAGGTTGGAGCCTGGCGTTGGAAAGGCATCTGTACTCAGCATCTGCTTCAATACGATAGCCCAGTGGGAGAAATTATCGTAATGTGTTAACTGGTTCTGAAAGAGCAACAGCAAGAAAACAAAAGTCCCTGCCAGGAATGAAAATTGAAATATGGAAAAGGACATACGTAATGAGGCCCCTCGGCGCAGCCTGAGAAACAACATTCCCCCATACAAAAGCAAACCTGCAATCAGGATGACAAGGCTACCCGTAAAGAGCTGCCCTGCCAAACCACTTAGAAAAACAAAGCAGGCAATCGAGGAAAACACGAATACAGGGATGAATTCCCAACGCAGTGAAAGTGCCTTCCGTACAAACTGCATATAACCAAGAAAGGAGAATATCAATAAAACTCCCATCACAAAATGAAGCACAATGAGCATCTTTATCTCTCCTAACCCTCTCTGGTGGAACGATCAGAATGTGGCTGAATCAGATCCGTCAGCAATTGGTCGATCAGGCCCTTCTCCACAATATCATCGATATTCTCCACCGAGAGAAGCACTTCGCGCTCACGGGCTGTCGTTTTTCCCGTATGTTGCAAAATGACTTCAATATTACTCTTCGTATAAAAAGTAACGACCGCCCCTGCCGCAATATCACCATGGAAACCCCTCGCGGAAAAGAAACGATAATTGAAGCTGCGCAGCGTACAGCTAGCATCATTGGTGAAATGAACTGGAAGCTGAAGGGAAAGCCGCGGCATTTTTCGCTGATCCGATCTGGGTTGAACAATCCGTTTTTTCACATTGCGAAGCATATCGTCATAAGCCGTATCCCACAGATTCATCTGCTCTGGCAATGAGTGTTTACGGTCGTAGATGATTTGCATGTATTGGCGGTTATCATTCTCATCGACCGGCTGAACCGTTGCAGAATAACGCCAGCCCTCTCCATCCTGTTTCACATACACAATGACTGCATCGAGGTTCGCCTCATATCGCTCGGTTTTGACGACCAGAGAGATGATCTTCTGCTCAGCCAAATAAATGGGATAAGGGACATAAAAGGCAATCCCTTGTTCGGATACATCCACCGTTTTCGCCTGATATCGCAGATTGTTGGCTTGGTCATGAATCGCGACATCTTCCTGCGCCCGAATCCGTTCCGTCTCCCGATACGCACGGCGGCCAATCATGAAGAACAGGGCGTAACACAGCGCAATCATGTTATGAATCAACCAGAAAATAATGATACTGCTGAAGAACAGCGCAATGCCGTACTTGCCATTGACATACCGAATCACGGCTGCAATGGAAAGCAACAGCAAGAAGATATGCGGAAGGGCATATATTAGAGCAGACATCCATTGTCGACCGCTTGCTCTGCTTTTGTTGGTAACCTTGAATTTTTTCTCACGAATACCCAGTGTCTCTAAGAGAACAGGCCAGATCAGATAAGGCATAAATATCGTATCGATAACCTGACTCCATCGCTGATTCCGAATATTACTGGACAGATATCGCATGGATACACTGTAGAAGAAATAAGAAGGAAGCCAGAATATTAAGATCTGCCAGAAGGTTGTGTTCACAATCTGGAAGTCGAATAACGCAAACAAAATAGGTGCCAAAATGAAAATCAACCGGTTAAAGAAAGACCACCAGTATAAGAAACTGCTTAAGTAGGTCACTCTCGTCCAGAAAGGAAGCTTCCCAGATATGGGTGCACGCGTATTCTGCAGGCTCTGAATAATCCCCCTTGCCCAGCGAATCCGCTGCTTAATCATGCTCTTCACTGTTGTTGTCGTCTGACCGGCAGCTTGAACCTCTTGAGTCGCATAGGTAATATAACCTTCCTGCTGCAAGCGGATGCTTGTCTCAAAGTCCTCGGTAATGGTATTCAGCGGAAAACCTCCGATGTCTTCCATGCCTTGCCTGGAAATGATCGTATTGCTTCCTGTATAGGCTACCGCATTGGAGGCATTACGCAGGATGTTCACTTCTCTGGAGAAGAAATCCTGTTCATTCGGAATGCCTTGCTCTGCATACAGATTAAACTGGAATAGATCGGGATTGTAGAAACTCTGCGGGGTCTGTACCAGCCCAAGCTTGAACTTAGGGTCCATCTCGTCCTGCCTACGAGGACGCCATACCTCATTCTCCTTAATAAACGTGGAGAGCATGAAATAGGGTACCGTTTTCATCAAAAAGGTGTGCTGTGGAATCATATCCGCATCAAACGTTGCAATGAGCGGCGAAGAGCTTTTGCTCAGTGCATTGTTCAGATTACCAGACTTGGCATCCTTGTTTCCGGGGAACCCCAGATATCCCACGCCAAACTGTCTGGCAAGCTCCTCTACCTCTGGTCTTGCTCCATCGTCACAGAGATAGATATGAACCTTCTGCTTGTCCGGGTAATCCATGAACGTACAGGCATTAACGGTTTTATATAACAGATCAACAGGCTCATTATGCGTAGCAATAAATACATCCACATCCGGATAGTACTCCGGCGGAACGATTGGAAAGTCGAGCTGTGTACGTTCTTTTTGCATCTTTTGAAAGAATAATTCAAAGGTTGTCAGTACGGTGACCGTTTCAGCCACAATCAGCAGCATACCAAAAATGACGTTCAGTACGCCTTCACCCCATGGCAACGTAAAGAATGTACGCCATACCAAATAAATCGACATCAGGATCATCGTGATGACAAAAAAGATATTCTGCCTTTTTTCGTTTTGCACTACAGCTGCTTCCTCCTTGCTGCAAATACCCATCTTCGCTGCAATTGGAAACTGAGCAGGAACAGCAAGGCATCACAGACGAATTTCGCCAATTTCTCATCTACGAAGAGAACGGTATGGAATATATATACACCGGTACTGGAAAGCAAGATCACCACTCCGCATAACGTCAGATAGCGCCATAGACTTCCCTGGCTATCCTCTTTGCGAAATACAAAGTGTCTGTTCAGTACATAGTTGACCACAATGGAAATCACTCTCGCAATCACAGTTGCAAGCAGAATTCTTAGATAGTGCTGCTCACCCAACATGGGCCGCAACGCGTCGATCAAAAACCAGGCGATACCCAAATCAACAACAGAACTGGCCACCGATGATGAAATGAACCGCAGAAAATTGGAGAACAACACACCCATTACCCGGGCACTATCCTGGATTGCTTTAAAATGAGTTCCCGCATTGCCATTTTCATAAATGACTTGGATTGGCGTGGTATGAATCGGTATGCCAGACTGAATGCACGAGATGAGCATCTGAAGCTCATATTCAAATCGAATACCGCGAACATCCTGCATAAACGCAAGTAACCCTGGACCGAAGGCACGAAGCCCAGTCTGGGTATCTGACAGCTTTTTACCATACAGCATGGCAAAAATAAAGGAGGTCATCCGATTGCCTAACAGGGACTTTGGCGGTATGTTCCCCTCACTGAAGTTCCTTACCCCGAGCACCAACGAGTCTGGATGAAGCCTTGCTTCTTGGGCTATACGGTAGACATCCTCAGCTGCATGCTGTCCGTCTGAATCAGCGGTTACAACGAAGGAAGATGCATCGAATTGCTGAGCAATATACTGAAATCCGGTCTTGAGTGCCGCACCCTTCCCCTGATTTTCCGCATGTGTTAGCAGAGCACAACCATTCTCACGAAGCTCTTCGAAAATCGACTGGTAGGCCTCACCCGATCCGTCGTCCACAATAACAATATTGGTCAAGCCATACTCTCGCAATTGCTGTACATAGGTTGGAAGTCTCTCATCCGGTTCAAGTGATGGAATGAGGATGATCGCTTCGCCGTTTTGTTTACCTATAATCATCCTGATAAGCCTCAATTCGACATATTTCAACAATTTTTTTGAATATTGTGAGTATAACATCGAAAAGGCATACAGTAAACGAATAATCTGTATATATATTGGTAAGAAAGTCGCACTTTTTACAAGCTAATTTATAGGTAAAAAGAACTATCGTAAGGTTAGTCTAGTACTACTCAAACCATTTCACATTCGGCTCTTGTTTCAGTACATGTACCAGCACCGCATGCCGTTATCCATGGTGGTGATAGAAGTGAGCCTGCGTATCCAGAAGCCACTCGAAGCTTGAATGAACACCTCCCCAGAGTGCAGTCATTTCTCGCAAAAGTTCATCTTCTGTCTCCATCGACCGATTGGACATGCATCGACTTACAAATCTGGACGAATGGCCACTTATGCGGATCACGAATTTGAATTAGAATTACCGTAGACGATTGAAAAAGGCTGTGATTCCAATGTTATTCGAAAGAGACAAATGGTTGCAGTATGGCATTCTGCGCGATGAGCCCTCTCTAGCTGAACGTTTGCCAGAAACACAGTTGCTTGAGAAGGATACGCTAACGAAGATGCTTCTTCAGTATCCCAGCGTTGTACTGAAACCTCGTAATGGCAGTTACGGAAGGGGTATCCTGTTCATTAAACGAAGCGGTGCAAATGCTTATCGTATTCAAAATGAAAATAACACAGTCACCATGAGAGACAACGAGCAGTTACTGGAATGGTTCGAACAAACAATCAAAAGTGATGAATATATTGTCCAAAAGCGTCTGCAGCTTGCTCAAATTAAACACAGGCCGTTCGACATTCGGATCATGGTTCAGCGCAAAAAGAGTTCCTCGTCCACTTGGAACGTGACAGGTTCCTATGCTAAAGTCGCTGCACAAGGATACCAAGTCACCAATGTGAATAACCGCCCCATTCCAGTTCTTAAAGCACTGAGACTAGCTCGAATTGGAGATCGGCGCTTACTTGTCAGAGCGGAACAAGTTGCACGATTAGCTGCCAAACGATTGGGAGAGCATTACCCTATGCTTAGACAAGTCGGGTTCGATATAGCCATCGACAAGAAACGGCGAATTTGGATTATCGAAGGCAATTATCAACCAGCCTTACGGCCTTTCCGACTTTTGAAAGATTCCTCGATGCACCGCAGAATATTATGGTACAAAGAACATTAAAGCAAAAGAAGACGACCAGCCTTTTACTCATGGCCAGTCGTCTCATCCTGTTTAGTACCTGTTCTTGATATTAACCCTCTTCGGTTATTTCCGGCATTTTCTAATCGCACTTGTAACACGTGTCACTCGGAACTGATTTACCCCTACCTGTATAATGGCGAACTGGCTGTATGAAGTACCAGAAGAGGTATACGGTTCAGCCTCAATATTTCCACTCGGTGTTCTAACCGTCGCAGTGATTCTAGTTACCAGGCACACACCACGGCCGGAAGATCTCCAAGTCTCATCACGCTGAACACTATATCTATCGTTGCTACAAAAAATGGATGCATACTCCACTACTCCACTCGCATTAAACGAAGTCGAGTTATAGATCTGAACAGGGTCATAACCACTAGGTGCTCCAGGTCTTCTATTTCCCATTCTCAAAACCTCCTTTTTATTGATAATCTATTAGATGCAATTAAATAGTTTTGGTGAGGTATAAATGTGGACAAGGCAGAAAAAGTGTGTTTGTCCGAGGGGCGCAGACATAAAAAAGAACCACCCTTTCATGTACAAAGGTGGTTCGAGAATTATAGTCCTATTATCATAATCATCTTATTCTGCCGCCTCCGCCAACCATGCTTGCAACACCGGAGATTCCGCCCGATTCAAACGTAAAGCAATTTCGGTATTGATCTTATCCGGCGGCATGACTTCAACAAGGACACATACCGATTCTCGCAGTTGATTTAAGGCAAATATGCCTTCATCATCGAGCATTTTCATCGCCAGCTCCATAGCGCTCAACCTCACATCCAACTCCCGATTCCAATCATCATACTCCAGATCCGCAATGAAAGGACGCTCGTTATATCGTTGTTTGACATCGTCAAAGTGATCATCCCCAAAACAACAATAGGGCGAATCCGCATACGACCATTTGATGAGATCCGCAATCGTGGAGACCGGCGTATCACTTTCCTCTGCTTGCCTAGCCGACTCCAATGCCAAAGCTTCCCACGACCAGGCAGAGATGCTTGGCGCATGTCCTTCGCCGGTAGTGTATAACGTACAATAATAGTAACGTTCACCATTTTCAAAAAGAGTGCAAAAAGACGTTCTGGCGGCAGCAGCGATCTCTATGGCCAGTGTCTCTATTTCTTGCAATGGCTTCATGATTGGAGTCCCCTTTCCATTTGTTTATCATTTGCCCCTTCGATATGAATTGGCTATTTGGACTAGATACCAGACACCCGCACCCACAAGGATAGCAAACACCAGATTGATGCAGCCGAACACGATGAGTGACTTTGCTTGGCCTGGACCGATCCGGAAAGCGGTAGCTAGCTGGAAGACAGCCGGTAGCAAAAATGCCAGCCAGGAGATGGTTATAAGCTTTTCTGTTCTGAAACTCCACCATACTGCTGAACATGAGGCAACTAGCAGTACCCAGGTACAGATAAGCTTTAGGGCGAACATCATTTCGTCCCCCTCCTATTTGCCATGAATCACAAGTCCATATTTACTGAATATCCACGATTGGCTCAAGTCTTGCATTGCATCATGGCTTATACGCACAGAGGGCTTTTGCTCCTTCATCGCATCTGCATCATGGGCTGAGAAGCAAAGGGGTTTGGTCATTTTTTTGATAGAGTCTCTTATTTCATCGAAAAGCGCATAGGTTAGCGGCTTATGGTCCCGGATATCCTCATATATATAGTACTTTCCTTTTTCATCTTCCAAATTAACTTGAAAACCTTTCGGAAATGAAAGCAAGATACACGGCAGTTCTTCCTCTGCCCATTGTCCGTGATATGGAAAAGAAACCCCTTCATTTCTCACAAAAAATCCTGAACTTTCTTGATCCGATGCAATAGAAATAGAGTAAACAAAGAAGGGATGGATGTCATCTCTCTTTTCTCCTGCCACAAAATACTGATAGAACGTCTGATATGCGTCGTACACCTGATTATAATCATGCTCTGTGCGGGCAGCATTGGTACGATAGAATTGCGCTTGCCGATGCTCCAAAAGCTGCAAGAGGCTTTTAAACTCTTCAGGAGTGATGAAGAATCTCAGTTTATAGAATCCGCTATTCTTTAATTTGTCCATTTTTTTTCGCTCACCGCCCTGTTTAGAAATGTTATGCCAATGACCTTAGCGGTTCAGGTTTACCCACCGCTCTTCCTCATCTCTATCTATATCTCTATCTCTATATTGAGCGTTAATTCATCCACATCTGTTCTTATATATCAACTATATATGTATCTTATTTCCATTATAGTGATTACCTTTCCTGAGTCTACCTACTTTACACCTGAATTTTGCGAATGAACTTTGAAAGGGTAGCGAAATATCAGGATCATTGCGCCTGTACGCGAGCAAAAGACATACGTAAGGTGAATTTTAGATTACCCGCTTTGTGAGGATGGGGGCACGCCAACATATCGTGATCAGCACAAATTAGCCGTACGGATGATCACCCGTACGGCTAATTTTGACTTATTCAGCTCTGCGAATTTGGAATTGTTAAGGTTTAACTACAGAGAGAAGAGACTCATTCCCCTCAGAGATCACCGTCACATCTGGAGCAAACGTTGCATCACTTACATGTAACGTTTCTCCAAGTTCCATAGTACTAATGTCAAATTCAATCGATGTTGGCAAGTGTCTCGGCAATGCCTCCACTTCAATAGAAGCTAATTGAACTTGCACGACACCGCCCTGTTTTGTGCCAATCGGTGTGCCGTTGAACTTGACAGGAATTTTAGTGCGCATGATCTCATTGGTCTGCACCTGTTGAAAATCCACATGAATCAAATCACGTGTAACCGAATCACGTTGAAGGTCTTCCAATAATACGGTCAATGGGCCTTTCTCTTCAAACTGCAATTCGATAAAACCAGACGCTCCTTGCTTCAACCACTTCTGAAATTCTATTGTTGGAATATGAATCATCTCATTCTCCGTATTTCTGCCAAAAACAATACCTGGCAAACGCCCGGATTTACGTAGATCCTTAAGTCGAGAAGAATTTAATGGAATGCGGGTCTCCGCCTGAAAACGAGTAGTCATGCTATGTTCGCTCCTCTTTATTAAATGATATTTTCACATTTTTAATACTCATCCAACCATCCCCTGTTGGGGCTAAAGAGAGAAACATAGCATCACCACCTCCATATACGATCCAATTGATTTTAAAATACATTTAATGTAAGCTCCCATAATATACATGAAGGCACTCTACTCCGAAGAGTAGAATGCCTATGGGATGCCTCCACCCTATCATAGAAACATCCTTTTGTCGATATAACCCCATAATATGATCAAAAGTGTCTCCATCCTGTCCGCATCGTTATCAGCATAGAGACCACCCAACGTGGAGTGGCCTTCATGTCCTCATCTCTAATTTATATATCCTTAATACTCGTTGGATTCGTCAGAATTTATCGATCTTGTACCAGAATATCGGGAGTAGAAAACACCCAATGGGCGCAGCAACTGCCATATAACGGCCATGTTGTGTAAGTAGAAGCGCCTGAGCCTGCTGCTTATCAAGGACAACGGCATCGGTCTTAGCAGATCGCTCGACAGTCACACCACTCGCATCCACTCGCGCAGTAATCGGCTGACCGTCCATAACTGCTGAGAATTCTCCCTCCACTATCCATGTGGTTTTGAATTTGAGTGTCAGATATGCCTCCAATACATTGGCAAAGTCCAGAATATGATACATATCCGATGAATCAATAACATAGTCTTCCGCAATGTTGCCAATTGTCGTATTCAGCGGAATGTCATATTCCGGCGTAAATATAGATATACGATCCGATCTGCTATGTACCATATAAGCCTTAATCGTCCGCGAAATATCTGCCTCATTTTCCAACGCAAATTCAGATATTTCATCGCCTGTTTCATTTACAATTAGATACCCGATCAGTTTACCTTGATCCAGAACGCCCAGCGCCTTTTGATGGAGGCTGCTGAAAATAAGCGGCAATTGCTGCACTGTACGTTCAACATAAGCAAGCCGCGAGGTGTTGATGCTAAGTGCAAAGGACTTTGCTCCTTCAATCTCGAAGAACGGCCTGAAGGATATTCCTGTGTCGTTCACATGTTTTAAGCCATGGCGCACATTGGCCTCTCCCACAATATACTTAAGCTTTACACCACCAAGCGTGAAGCCAAAATACTCATATCTCTGCCGCTGACCATATAATACAACCATATCACACGTATTGCGCAGTTCCTCAAGCCACATGTCCATGAGCACCTTCATATGTCCTTCGCCACGCGCCCGTGGATGGACCGATACAGTACCCAAATAGCCGGTTCGCAGGGTATAGCCACATACCGTCAGAGGCTCTGGAAAAACAGCTAGGAGCATATTCAATATCCTGCCCAGCAACGTAGAAGAGGTCGCCCACATGTAAGCATGAAAAAAACACATCCTTAATTGGGATATAGACTTCTCCCAATCGGATGTGTTTTCCTGTTCTCATATAAAGTTTGAATAAGTTCTAAATTATGAAGCTTTTGCTGCAACAGCTTTTTCAATCAATGCTTTTGCATCGTTAGTAGTAAGACCTTGTTTAGGTTGAAGTGATTTTTTATCTGTTCCAGCAAAAATACCTTTGTCAATCAATTTTGCCATAGGTTTAATTGCATAAGCAGACACGGATTTACCATCTTCAAAACTAGCAATAATCGTAGCAGCGTCTTTATCAGTCGCTTGATCTTTTACCAATTTAGCAAGAATCGTAGCAGCTTCTTCACGCGTGATATCCCGATCAGGATAGAAGTTTCCACCATACCCTTGAATAAATCCAGCATGCGTAGCTTCAGCAATCGCGTCAGCATATGCAGCATTAGCGGCAACATCCTTGAATGCAGGTGCTGTGGTTACTTTGTTTAGTTTCAACATGTCGACCAGAGCACTTACAAATTCAGCACGAGAAATGACTTCTGTTGTTACAGGTGTTTCTGTTGGCTCAGTAGATGCAGCCAGGTTTGTGATACGTCCTTCATTTTTAGCTTCGATGCTACCGCCTTTATACGTATCTACGATGTACTGGTAGAATACATCCAGATCGATAGGACCTGCCAGGGATGATTTAGCATCCAGCAGCACTTTATAGTTATCTCCACCTGCAGCCATAAAGTTGTTAACTACAGCCGTATATGTTTTTGCAGGATCAATAGGTGTACCATCTTCAAGACTAAGACCAGTAACACGTTCTGCGACCGGCTTATTGAAATCTGCAGTGTATTTTAAACCAGAGATTTGAAGTGTTTTGGTATTAGGTGTACCGTCAGCGTTGGTACCCCATTGTTGTTGCAACAAAGTTTTAATTTGTTCGCCAGTCAGTTCCAGCTTCACTAGAGTGTTACCGAACGGTTGGATTTTGGCAAGATCAGCAAAGGTCACATCGCCTTGTGGCAGATCCGCACGAATACCGCCTGGATTCATAAATGCAAAGTCAGCAGCACTTGCCTTATCCCCAAAGTCTGCTTCACGCATTGAATCTGCAATGAGGTTGCCAAGAGGGGCTTCGTTATTATAAGCATCTGTACGGGTAACAGAACCATCCGTTGTACCTACTGGCTTCGTCAGCTCAGGATGCTTGTCCAATGATTTTTTAATAATAGCTAAAGATTCAGGGTCTTCTTTTACACCCTCTTGGAAAGTCGTTGTAACAGTCGCTGATTTTTCAGTTACATCCCCGGTAGCAGGGTCAATCATCAACTTGATATCTTCAAACGCCGTACCATAGGAATAAGCTTGAACGATCAACTTTCCATTCACTTCACCGTTAGCCAATGCATGATTGTCACCTGCAACGATAACATCAACAGGGGAATCCGCCGGTAAAGCTTTTGCCAGATCAGCTGCTTCTCCAGTAGTTACGCCTTCTTTGGTTGTTGCTGGATCATGTGCCAAAACAATGATCGTTTCTACGCCTTGGTCTTGCAATTCTTTAGCATATTTATTAACGGCTTCCACTTCTTCTTCCGGGCTTAAGAAACGTACGCCAGCTGTCCCAGATGGAGATACTTTGGCAGGTGTGGATTTCGTCACTAGTCCGATAAATCCAATTTTGACTCCGCCCACTTCTTTAATCACATACGGCTTAATCAATGTTTTTCCTGTGGCAGTTTCAATCACGTTTGCATTGACGTAATCAAATTTTGCACCGGCATGCGTTACTTTTCCTTCTTTTGGATCAAGGCCACCAAAGATTTGTGCTTTCAAAGCAGCGACACCTTGGTCAAATTCATGATTCCCCAAGGACCCTACATCAAAGCCCATCATATTCATCCATTCCATGGTAGGCTCGTCACGATCCAAAGATGAGGCTGGAGCAGATGCACCAACAGAGTCTCCATTATGGAAGAGTAGGGAGTGTTCATATTTGGCTTGCGCTTCTTTGAGATAGGTTGCTAGAATTGGAGCCGTTCCTGCCTTCTTATCACCCACCATTGATGTGGTATCTAACTGACCGTGGAAATCATTGATTCCAATCAAGTGTACTTCTACATCGTTACCTGCGGCAGAGACAGAACCCGCTGCGCCCAATAGTTGCGTGAGTAATAGTGCAGCAGTAGCTACACGCAGTGTGCTTTTACCCAAAACTTTTTTCCAAAACATGAATGAAAAAACCCCTCTCCAATTTTAGATCCTGAGATATTTTACCATAGTTCAATTCATAAAAATCATAAAATATATAAAATGTATGTAAAAAAGTTGGGAGATTGATAGAGGAGATGAATACCTATGTCTCGATCTGCACCAAAATTAGTGTTTAGCTTCAATTTATTCAAGCGATTACTAGGTTTTTTTCTGGTATAGGAGACGAGAAGTTATGACGCATTGAACGTAAGTAATAGATTCAAAATTTCATATAGAAAAATATGGCTTTTATATTTTTTGTTGCTATAATGGAAAATAAAGTATGTATTTTCACTTGATGATATAACTCCTCTACTAAAAAACACTTAGCTTCCATCTCCTAAAACACACATCCCATTACATAATATGTATCAAAGATTTTCACACTTCTATTAAAGGAGGTGACCGTTGGGAGCATTTTAGATCTTAGTTCCCGTTTTACACCAGATGGGGACGTGTTACATCACCGCTCCTGACTGAATGCAACGCAGAAACAGGCATTAGCTATAAGGATTTGTTGTTCTATGCATTTAACTTTAACCATTATAAGAAAAATAGGAGCGTGTCCAATGAACAGACAACTTTTCCCCAGATCATTTCGCATTCTTATGGCTTGCTTGTTGATTCTTGCATTTGCGGTACCAGCAACAGCTTCTGCCGGCTATCTTGGTGATAAGCTCACGATCGGCCAAAACATGGCAAAGGGTGACTATTTAACCTCCCAAGATGGTAGATTTTCAGCCATTTGGCAAAATGACGGGAACTTCGTTATCTATCAGAATGGAACTTCTCTTTGGAGTAGCGGTACCAGTAACAGTGGGGCTCTTTCGTTCAAGTTTGAACCACAATACGGGAAACCCGTCATGTATAAATATGGCATGAAATATCAAGATGTTTACCAATATGGTTATCGTTTTGGTTTTAATCCGGCTACAGGTAAATTCGAATATTACACCGGTTGGGGATGGGATAAAGTTTTGGTGATCGATACTTCTGTACAGGTAGCTGCTTGGTCTCCCAATACCACCTCATGGATTCCGGGTCATCACGGAAGCAGCTTACCAACTAACACAACAGGTGATACACTGATCATGCAAAGTGATGGGAATTTAGTTCTCTATAACACAACCCTGACCAATGATTATTATCCGAACAGTTGGATTCCTGTCTGGGCTTCCAATACGGGTGGGCGTTAAATCAGATAGAGAGCCGCATGATGCGCGGCTTTTTTTTGTTTTCCAAGGAGATTGATAGACTCATCACAAATTGAATAGAGACAAGTTGGTACGATCGACCCCAGTATCATGTGGACAATATCTGGTTGTATATTCCAGACATAAAGGATCTGTTTAATAACGAAAATGTGGCTTACAAAATAGCCGACGCAACGACAATAAACTGGTCTTCGCACATGTAGCAGAGCGTTTGCGAAGCACACAGACTTAACCGGACTGATCGTTCACTGCGACCAAGGTTTCCAGTACACGTCTCATGCTTACCACGACATGCTATTAAAATTTTGGCACCCAAATAAGCATATCTCGTCGAGAAAATTGTTATGAACCCTCTATATGGTAGATTCTTCTCGCATCTCAAACCGGAAGGACTCTATTTTTATCATATCCGAACGGTTATCGAAGCACAAAGAAAAATCGAAAGATATATCCGTTTTTAAAACAGAACGCCCACAACAAAAACTAAAAAACTGACGCCGGTAGAGTACCTACACTAGTTTGCACCGCTTGTTCCAATTTAGTCCTTTTAACCCGATTTTTAAATATCATTTAATTTTGGAAAGACTGATATTCGTTGATATAAAAGGAAAATCACATAGTCCAAAAGAACTAGAAAAACTTTCTAAAAAATGCATTACATTTACATATAACATTTATTTTGGTATCTTTGAGATCAGGAATAACAATCCAATATTTAGGAGGTTTAATTTTGAAGAAGCTAAAATCTTTATTTATTGCCACTACATTATTTACTTTTTCTCTGAGCGGTAGTGTTTTTGCATCAGAAGAATCATCAAATGATAGTATCAATATTCCAAGTCACACCGTTTATAACTTAGATGAAAAGGGTGAAAAATTAAGTAACCTATCCAATTTCGTCTCCAGTGATATTGATATCTATTCTATTGAGAATGATGTGAAAAATTCTATTTCTCTATCTGGTAATGTAAAGACAACTAATGGTGAAAAAGATTTTCAAATTACAGGAGAGTTGAAGAAAGCTGGTTATACTGATAGTCTAATTGTAGGTGATTTAACTGATAGCACAAACAATTTTGAAGTTGTCTATTTTGGTATTGATAAAAAGCCAAACAGCAACTTAGCATTATTACAAGACACTTTTGCTAATGATGATAATGTTGTTAAACTGTATTTGTTTGAAAAAGACACAAGAACCTTTACTTTTTTGGAAACAGATCAGTTAGATAATAAGCTTAACACAGTTGAAATATTTAATAATTCTAATTCCCTCAACGAAGCAGAGCATGAAGACATGTTCTGGTACAGCAAAATATTAGAGCCGGTACAAGAAAAAGTTCAAGATGGAATAACAACATTCGCATTGGCAAGTGGTAAGTCTGATAAAACATATACCGCAGTATATAATGCGGGTGTTGCTAAAATAACTGAAAAAATGACCGTAAGAGGATATGTTGAGGGGCCGACTGCTCTTAGTGGATCTTCTGGAGATTTCACTACAAAGCTGTATCCTCTATCTGTTAGTACAACATCTGATGTCGGGTCTGTTAATTCAAAAACTTCAGGATGGAAAATTGGTGTTTATCAAGATACAACCCTTGAAATCTATACAGCACCTGGTGATGTAATAAGATCAGTTATGTGGGATTCTTCGTATTCTAGCCTTGCAAAGCTTAAACTCAATGTTGCTTGGGGGCTATCAGCTCCTAAAACAGGTTTGACTTTTGGAGTAGGCTACACTAACTCACAGAACGTAGGTGCAAAAACGTTAAAAACTTATGATAACAGTGGTACCGATAAGGTCAGAAGAACTAAAGTAACTGTACCCAAAAGCCAGACACTTGCACAGCCGGATCATTCACTAGATTCAATCATTAAAGTAGGGCACTACACTACTCCGGGACAGAAGACCTTAAATCTTAAATTTACTTACTATATTGCAAATAGTAAAGATCCGTATAATTCAGCTACAGGAGCACAGTCACATAATCTGTCGTTCTCTTACAGTTCAAAATAATCTGATGTATGGCAGAGCACTCATTTGTGTTCTGCCTTATTTTAATTTTTAGTTGTGCAAAGCTTCAAGTGTCAAGAATCGTTTTAAGGAGTAATTTAATTTCGTATTGAAGATCGTAGCAGTGTACGCTGGAATCGCAGCCTTATACATACAAGCGCTCAAACGGCCAATAACTTTTGGTGGCCCATTTTGAACAATTGCAACTGCAAACTACCTATTGAGATGATAGTGGAACTACATAATATTACGAGATTATAATCGGTAATTTGAATGAAAATAGGTGCCCCACATATGTCCTCAAGTGAAAAATGAAAGAATCCGTGGACTAAATGCTGAGCTGACCCCAAAACGTGAAACAAATCAAAACACCTTCAAGAGAATGAAACCTTGTCGCAAGATATGGAGAACATCTTAGAGGTGTTTTTGTAATAGCAACCAGTTGGTAAGCAATATAGCTACGGAATAGGTTTAGAGATTTTTTCGCCCTCCTTATGATAAGGTTCCCCGCACTGTGATCTCACTTTGTTCAACCATCGGCCATTATTTCAATTAAAAGATGCTAAAAAAAGACTAAACATTTCGTTCCACATATTCACGGGGTTCTCCACACGAATAAATCTCATTTAAAAAAACCGAAACACGGCATATCGTCCTTCAGGCATTCGATCTTTATCTCGCGAGGACTCTTCAAAATTTGGTGTTTGTCCAGTCCATCTCAATCGGGCTTGATAATACCAGAAGGCTCGCCTTTGAAGAGCGAAAGGGCTATTTCTCATGACTCCATCAACCGCAGTAAGTTAAGCTTATTTTCATATATTGACAAATAAATGTGTTAGACTACTAAAAGAAGAATTGCCGATCTATACTAAAGAATGCTACACAACTGGATGCAGGCAAGTATTACGATAAACGTAGGTTAGAAAGGAAGCCCCATGAATAGTTCCTTGAAGCAACTCATGAAATCACCCGCATTTCCCGGTGGAATCATAACCATTCTGATATTTTATCTAGATTACTTTCAATTCGAACTTGTTGAAAAATTTCTGCTGTTTGCGGCTTTCGTTATTGTGCCTCTTGTAATTTTACTTTTGGACCATGACGCGAAGAATACATATCAACGAATGATGTATGCCGCTATGAAGTGGCTTCAATTTCCCGCTGCGCTTCTTACTCTAGCTTCGGTAATGAGTAGTAAGATGTGGGGGTTAGAAAGTACGGCAATCCCAGGAATTCTGTCCCTTGGGTGGCTACTGTTCACACTGCTGCTTGGCATCTATGGCTTGACCACTATTGTGATCGCTAAAGGAAAAGCAGCGGAAATAGCAATTGGTGCGGGGCTCGTTTATTTTTTCATCGGAGGCATTTGGTTTACCTTATATCAATATCAATTGAACCTCTTTCAAGCTAATCCTGCAACGCACGCGTTAAGCTCGGTTCACTTTCATTTCTCATCTGCAATCGTTCCAATTTTCATTGGTGAACTGGGACGCATCATGACGAAGAAAAGCTGGTACCCCTGGGTTGTTGCCATCGATATCATCGGACCCATCTTGATTGCTATTGGTATGATTTTCTCCAAGCCGATTGAATACATTGGTGTCACTTTGTTCGCCTGTAATATTGTGGTTTACACCGCTTATCTCCTTACTTACTTGAGGAAAAACGCTTTGGATATTAAGGCATCCATCTTTTTAGGCCTTTCTTGCCTAGCCTTTTACACGGTGGTTGTCATTTCCATCTTCTATCCGTTACTGAAAAATATGTACTCATTAACCATACGCGATTTCATTCCCATTTATGGAGCTCTGCATGCATTTGGTTTTGTCTTATGTGGACTGATTGGTTGGGTGTTCATGGTAGACTTCGTTAAGGAAAAGGCTAACCAATCGGCTTCATAGGAGTAGTTTAGTCAGGTTCGTGCTATAATAGTGTTTAATAACATTCATCATTCTGCCAAGATGGCGATGATTAAGGAGATTGAATTTTGACGAACAACCATGAAGTTGGAGCAGTGAACGAACTACCGGAGAACTTTGAAGAGCTCAAACGAGCGGCTAACCGGACGTCAAGCTGGAGAGACAGACTGAATGCGGTGAACGAATTGGGAAACTGGGATACAGCCCCTACCATGAAGTTGCTTCAGCATGTTTTGAAAAATGATCAAGTGTTCCAGGTGCGTGAAGCCGCATATAACAAGCTGAAGCAGTTGGATGAAGATGTACAAATGCCTGCCAAAAACAAAGGCGAGCTGTTTAAAGGTACTAACAAAATTTTGCTACGAATCAAAAAAAGCCTTCCTGAAGGTCATACATTTGAGGAATTTAAGGAAAAACTGCAAAAGACACGTCTTGATCTCTATGATACTTACGAGGGCGACAAAGATGCTGAGTTCGACTCCTGGCTCCATGGAATTTGGGAGACACTAGGTAGAAGATAGCCGCCGTTCACCGTAAAATAGCTGAATACAAAGCCACTCCAAAAAATGGAGTGGCTTCTTTATTTCTTATTATTTTGATTGTCACCAGATTTCATCTCACTCTTTAGCACTTTGAAGTAGCCTACATTTATTTCACATGTACATGCCCTGTAAGATACGAAGTTATGTGATATAAAATTTACTCTGGTATATAAGGAAGATCCAGTGTCTTTGGAACGTTGATGACATGCTTTTCTGTATACGTGCGGATACCTTCCGCGCCGTATTCACGGCCAATACCAGATTGCTTAACCCCACCGAAAGGGAAGCGAACATCCAGACCTTGAACAGCAGCAGTATTGATCATGGTCGTTCCAGCTTCGAGTTGACGTGCGACGGAGATGGCATCCTCTTCTTTCCCCCACACAGAACTCGTCAATCCATATATGCTTTCATTGTGTAGATGAATACCCTGCTCTTCATCGTCAAATGGAAGAATCGGAACCGTAGGGCCAAACTGTTCCTCTACTACAATCGGATCATGAACATCGCAACCCAGAACAAGCGTAGGTTGTAAGAAGTAACCTTGGTCAAACAGTTTCTGATCCAAAATTTGGCCGAGAGGGATGACCTTAGCCCCACGCTTTTGCGCATCTTCAACCAAACCAAGCACGTAATTTTTCTGTTTCAAATTATTAACCGGACCTACTGTCGTATTTGAATCAAATGGATCACCAATTCGAATCCAGCGATTAGCCGCCTCTATATATTTTTCCACAAACTCATCATAAATAGAACGGTGTACATACACACGTTTGGCGATCATACAGATCTGGCCTGCTGTCAAGAAATTAGAAATGACAATCCGGCGCATGGCTCGCTCATCATGAACATCAAAGCTTTCCAAGAAGATAGCCGCATCATTACCACCAAGCTCAAGCGTCATATCTTTAATCGTTTCCGAAGCTGCTTTGATAATATGCTTAGCGGTCGCGGTGCCACCTGTGAAGGCGATCTTTGTGACATGAGAATTGGTAGTCAATTCAACGCCTACATCCGCATCACCATGAACGACATTGATTACACCAGCCGGGAACTCACTCGCAATAATCTCTGCTACCTTCGCTGCCGCCAGTGGTGCAAACGGGCTTGGTTTAAGCACAATCGTGTTGCCCGCAAGCAAGGCAGGAGCGATCTTAATGGTAGATAAAGCAATGGGATAGTTCCATGGACTAATCGCTGCCACCACACCAATTGGATCATAGGTTAGAATCGTTTTACCATTCTCATGCTCTTTGATCTCTTCCTGTAGAGCCGATTTGGCTTCATTACAAGCAAACTCCATCCACATTAACGAAACATAAATTTCACCGTGTGCATCATACAGGGGCTTGCCATGCTCTCTGGACAGCAAATGTACAATTTCATTCTCAGCTGCTCTAATCTTCTCGATCGCCTTGCGCATCATAATAATGCGTTCATCAATGGAGGTCTGCTTCCATGTTTTAAAAGCCCCTGCCGCCGCATCAATCGCTTCCACGGCTTGTTCTTTCGTAGTGACAGGGAAATAGCCTACGATCTCAGCGGGGTTTGTCGGATTCTCTTTTGCTAACTGCGAAAGGGATTTTACATTTTGACCATTAATGAACGCTTCAACGATAACTGTCTCTTGGTCTGCTTGCGTTGTCATTTTGCATCCCCTCCGTTATTTAGATGGATTAATTCCAAACTTCTTCTGCAATTTCCTTCACATAACGAAGTTTACGCCATTGTTGTTCTTCCGTTAAAATATTGCCTTCTTCCGTGGAAGAAAAGCCGCATTGTGGGCTCAAACAAAGTTGCTCAAGTGGTACATAGGTTGCCGCCTCTGCAATCCGAGCTTTAATCTGTTCTTTATCCTCTAACTCGCCTGTTTTCGAAGTAAGTAAACCAAGCACGATTTTCAAATCTTTTCGATTCACATATTGTAAAGGCTCGAAGCCACCTGAGCGCTCATCATCAAATTCCAGGAATAATCCATCTACGTTTAAGCCACCAAAGATAACTTCAGAAGCGTACTCGTAACCACCCGTTGAGAAATAATTTGATTTATAGTTACCACGACAAATATGCATCGTCACAACTAAATCCGCCGGTTTATGAGCCAAAGTTTCGTTAATCATTCGCTGCATCGTTTTCAACTCTTCTGCCGGTTCCAGACCTTTGGCACGCAGCTTATCGTGACCAGCTTCTGAGAACAGGTCTGCCCAAGCGGTATCATCTAATTGCAGGTATCGACATCCCGCATCATAGAAGGCTTGAATTGCTTTTTGATACGCCGCAATCGTATCCTGAAGGAATTGCTCCCGGTCCGTATAGGTATTGGCGCCATTTTCCAACCGATATAGAAGCATGTTGGGACTTGGAATGGTCTGTTTCGCCACTGCATCACCTGCATGCTTTTTCAAAAACTCAAAATCCTTAACAAAAGGATGACTCGAGAAATCAACTTTACCAACAACACGAATTCCACCCTTGCGAGTTTGCATATTATGGAATTGAGGCCCATCAATTTCCTCATACAACTCTACGCCATCCAAGCCGCCCAGAAAATCAAAGTGCCACCAGCTTCTGCGGAACTCACCATCCGTAACTGCCAATACGCCATTTTCCTTTTGCTTTTCAATAATTCGAATAATCTCTTGATCTTCCACAGCTCTTAATTCCTCATATGTGATGTTGCCTGATTTATATTGTTCACGTGCCTGACTTAAGTTCGCAGGACGTAGAAAACTGCCTACATGATCATTACGAAATGGTATCATAAGTATTTCTCCTTCTAACTTTTTATTCTAATGAGTATAGCATGGTCAAAAGGAATGCCTGTTATATGAAAAAAACATGGCTGGTTATAGCTTTTAACAATATCTAAAGTTTCGAAAAACAAAAATGCCACAACCTCATAGGGTAATGATGTGGCTTACCTTATATCAGTATACCTTTAGCCCGACACCTGACTTCCTATCTCTCCCAATACATTTATTTTCTAGTATAATAACGAGATACAACAAACATTTTTAAATAGAAGGAGAGTTGTTATGGAATATCATGTATCCAACCATGGGAATGATCAAGGAAAAGGAACAGCAGATCAACCCTTTCGTACCATATCACGCGCTGCGGCTCATGCCATGGCTGGTGATACCGTTATTGTTCATGCGGGAGTATACAGGGAATGGGTTAACCCGGCGAATGGAGGAACAGCGGAGCATCGAATCGTATATCGATCCGCAGGAGATGGGGAAGTTGTGATTACAGGAGCTGAGCGGATTACCAACTGGAAGTCTGAAGGAGACCATGTATGGAGCACAGAAGTGCTCAACTCTATCTTTTCCGTTCGTAATCCCTTTGAGGTGGAGCTCAGTGGAGACTGGTTGTTTGACGGGCCTTTCCCGGTTCATCTCGGCGATGTCTATTTGGATGGCAAATCATTATATGAGTGCAATAGTGTTGAAAGCGTTCACAATCCTGAAGTTTGGCCCGAAGCCAAGTATCCCAAGGATTCGTTGTTAAAATGGTATGCCGAGGTTAGTTCTACGACAACCAAAATCTGGGCCAATTTTGGTGGAAAAGACCCTCGTAAGGAAAATGTAGAAATTAATGTCCGTCCTTATTGCTTCTGGCCTGAGAAACCGGGAATTAACTACATCACCGTAAGCGGTTTTACTCTTCGTCAGGCCTCCCCCCAATGGGCGCCACCTACAGATTACCAGGAAGGTTTGATTGGACCTCACTGGAGCAAGGGCTGGATTATTGAAAACAATATAATCAGTGAATCCAAATGCGTTGGTATTAGCCTGGGTACCGAGATCGGCACAGGGCACACCAAGTCTTTGGAGAAGCATAGTAAAGGTGGTACTCAACGCGAGCAGGAGGTTATTTTACAAGCATTACGCTCCGGCTGGCATAAAGATAACATCGGCAGTCACACAGTTCGAGGTAATGTGATTCATGATTGTGAACAGGCTGGTATTGTGGGTCATATGGGAGCAGCCTTCAGCCGCATATATCAGAACCGTATTTATAATATTCACCACAAACGACTCAGACACGGTGCCGAAGTAGCGGGAATTAAACTGCATGCTTCACTGGATACTCAAATTGGCGAAAATATAATGTATAGCTGTTACCGTGCGCTTTGGCTGGACTGGCAGGCACAGGGCACTCGCATCAGCCGTAATGTATTTTTTGACAATCTTTCGGAGGACCTCTTCGTTGAGGTGTGCCATGGTCCATATATGGTCGATCACAATCTATTTCTCTCTCCGATGAATTTCAGAAATATGGCTCAGGGCGGGGCATTTGCTCATAATTTGTTTGCAGGCCGATTTGTCGTTCGTTCCGAAATCACCCGTATTACGCCATATCACTTCCCTCACGAGACGGCCATGGCCGGATACTCCAATATCACTGGAGGCGATGACAGGTACTACAACAATATCTTTATAGGAGACAATGATCCTAATAAGGAGCCTATGCCCATCACCTTTTTTGAGCATCTTCCCGTTAAACCAAGGGATGAAGTTGGAGAGGACGGGAAGACCGTCATGGATGGTGTTCCGGACAATTCCATATGTTATCTGCATGCTGTGGGACTGGGCGGCTACGATCAACATCCGGATGTGAAAGATAAAAAATGGTGGGAATACACCAAAGAGGAGCTTCTTGAGCTTGGCGATGCGGCGAAGGATTTCTTTATAGGCAATGCCGTTCTTCCGGTGGCCATGGGTGGCAATGTATTTCTTAACGATGCGGTTCCAAGTCGTCACGAATCGGATACGAAGATCTATTCACAGAAGGGTATAAACGTTGAAATTGATCCTGCACTAGGCAAAGTGCACATTCAGATTCATGATCCCGAATTGCTTCGGGGAACCTCTGCAATGTTAGTTACCACGGATCTGCTTGGAAAGACTTATCACGCCAACATGAAGTTTGAGGAGCCGGACAGCAGTCCATATCATTTTGACTCTGATTTCTTCGGAACAAAGAGACCCGATGCAAATGTTACACCTGGTCCGTTTGAATTAACCGAACAGGGTACTCTTGATTTTGAAATTTAGTTTATGATTGAGGATCCAGTCATGATTTTAGGTGATTGGTCTCTATCATGTGTAAAGCCTCTATTCCGCTAATCGGGATAGAGGCTTTTAATTGGTGAACGATACTCTGTTTTCTTTCGGGTAATCTCTTTTTTTATCAAAAGTATTCCGCTGTTACTTGTGGTACGGTTTAGCTTAACAGGGTTATCGGCGAAAAAAAACGAGAGGAACTGCTACACAGCGATCTGCTGATTCCGTTCAGCTATCGTACCTATAGTTGCTCACGCCAAATTTAATTGAATGTCGAACTTGAAGGTAAATACAGCAGACAACCCCATAGTGGTAAAATATAGATATGAAGTATTGGGGGTGAGGTTATGTATGGCTGAGTACAAAGATAACAGGAATTTTAACTTTCTATTACAACAGCTAGAATATCAGACACCTACAAAAAGACGTTCAATAATAAGGAAGAAGAAAGGAAGAAACTCATCCATTTTATAATTGATCGTCCCGGTCGCGTCGCAGAGAATCCCCCTCCGCTGCTCAGGGTACGATTATCTTCGGTTTCGTAGATTGATGCTTCAATCTATACAGAAATTATGGGGCAGCTGGATTGCACTTGCGGTAACCTCGCTTACCTTCGGGGCCTTCCATCTTGGCAATCCAGGAGCGACACTATGGAGCGCACTTGCCATCACCCTGAAAGCAGGGGTTCTGCTCGGAGCTGCATTCTTGTGGCGGCGTAATTTGTGGTTCGCCATGGGGCTGCATTTTGCTTGGAACGCACTTGAAGATGCGCTTGGCATTCCTGTGTCCGAACTCCCTGCGGCCGGGTTGTTTACGGTGAAGGCTAACGGCGCGGCATGGCTTACGGGGGGAGATTTTGGCCTGGATGGCTCTATTGTTACGGTGATCCTGGAAATTGTGATTGCCAACCCGATGCTGATCGGTGCTGCACAGAAACGGCCATGATTTGTTTCCCGCTATTTGAATGGAAAGTTGGAGCTTGAAAAGATTGTCCAGCTCATGAACTGATTCGATTAATTCTCATTGTACAGAAGGAGCGCATTTAGCGTTCCTTCTGTAGCTGGCAGTTGTGAATCATTGCCGCTGCCGCAACCTCATTCTGGAAATCACGGCTTCTATGACGAGCAGATTAGGAATCCAACAAACCCAAGCGACAACCCGAAACCCCGCCTCGAAATCGCCAAGCAGAAGATTCAGCGGTGCTAACCAGATTCGAAGCGTGACCGCTGCAAAAGTAAGCGCATAACTGCGAAGCATCCATGCTTTATGAGCTTGGATGTCTTTCGCCATAATTTTTCTCGTTGCAATAAGCGTCGTCGCAACCCACAATACATCGAGCGACATGAATCCAAGCCCGGCAATCCAACCTCCCGTGGCAAAAAGGGATAAATACACACTCACGATTCCACTAACTGTAATCGAAAGAACATATCCATACCCCAATAGGCGATGCCAACGTTTCCTATCATTCGTTGGCTTCATAAATAGTTGAAAGGGTCCTATGATCAAGGCAAATATCGCGGTAACAATATGGATGTATAGTACATATATCCATGGTTTGAGTTCAAAATTCGGCTTTTGCAATTTGAAAGAGACAAGTCCTGCATCACTAGCTTTAAGCACGCCATACTGAACAATTGCGTATCCGGCAATCGAAAATGCAAGAATGAAAACGAGTGCCCGAATCATCTTATTTCCCATTAGAATTATCCTCCTCCGTTGATGCACCGTGAAGCTGTTGTCCCTTTAAACCCTATAGTGGCTATAGAGTCAATACCGATCTTCTCGATTAAGGCATCAGCCAGAAAGGGACATACAAATTCAACGCTTGTCGTGGTCAAGTTTCCTGCCGTACTTTTGGTGCAAACGGATCTTCGCTTCCTCCCAGCTTTACAGTTAGAAATAATACCCCTTCTGAATATCATCTAAAAGGGTAGGATGTACTGGTTTCCATCCTACACGCTCCTGCGTCAACGCACTGGACGCCGGATTATCCGTTTTCGTAAAGGGTGCAAGCCATCCGAAATGTTTACCTGCTTCTTCAACCCCAATACCTTGGACCGGCAAGTTCAAATGGAGGCCCAAAGCCGTGGCGATCTCTTGAAATGGAATGCCCTCTTCGCTCACTGCATGAAACCGGGACCCTGCCGGAGCTTGTTCTAAGGCGAGTCTAAAAAGGCGCGCCGCATCCAGTAGATGCACGGATGGCCAACGGTTGTTACCGGAGCCTGTATAGGCGGAGAACCCCTTCTTGCGAGCGATGTTCACCAGATTTGGGAACAAGCCCGTCTTATCGCCTTCACCGTGTACGATCGGTGGGAGGCGTACAATCGAGGAACGTATCCCACGATTCGCCAAGTCTAGGGTGGTATGTTCTGAAATGATGCGTAATCCACCTTGCGATTGAGGATCCCCAGCGCTGGCCTCCGTTCCGAGACGACCGGGAGTAAGCGTCATCGTAGGCATCGCGACGACAAGCGCCCGGTCACCGGCGGGTAAGGAGGTGCCAAGTGTCTCGATGGCTCGCCTATCGGTCTCAATTGCAGCCTTCATAAATCGCATCACTACATGACGAGGAGTCCCGCCGAATAAAACCCTAAGCCGAGTTGGAAGGCCTGCATGCGAGAACTTGTGGAAGAAGGCCAAATGAATGACCCCGTCTACTGCAGCAGCCACTTTGCACAAGCCTGCTAAATCCTCAATCGAACCGACTTGAACCTGGGCACCCAGTGCCGTAAGCCGTTTGCTGGCTTTTTCAGAACGGGCAAGACCAACCACTTGATGACCGGCATTCAGCAGTTCGCGAACGACCGCCCCTCCGATGAAGCCTGTCGCCCCTGTAACCAATACACGCATTTTCAGAAATCCCCTTTCCTATCGATAGGATGTTTACTCTTAGTATAGGGGATTGACTACTGCGGTCTTTGCCTTTTCCGTCGGAGTTTTTGCCTGATTCAACAGATTCCGCCGCTTAAAAAGGAAAAATCCGCTAGGCTCTATGCCCGCGGAAATTTGAAAAGCCGTTTACATGTGCGTTTCACTTCAACTTTTGCTGGTCCTGACGCCACCTTGTGATATCTCTAGTTGGAGGACACCCAAAAAATCGGCTGTAATCGCGGCTAAATTGGGAATCGCTCAAATAGCCTACACGCCGGCTCGCCGTAGTTGCGTCAATGGAGCTGGATAACATTAGACGCCTCGCCTCTTGCAGGCGCAGCACCTTTTGATATTGCAGAGGGCTCATCGCAGTAGCCGATCTGAAATACTCGCGAAACGACGATTCGCTCATATGGACCAGCTCCGCCAAATCCGCTACTTTCAACGGCTGAGAAAAGTTATTTTGGAGCCAATCAATCGCTTTTGCAACCTGCTGCATGCCCGATTCCGCCAGAACAGTCTCGGCAACATAAACACCGATTGGGCTACGGAGGATGCGGATATAAATCTCGTCTTTCACCAATGGAGCCAGCATTTGAGCGTCATCGGGAGAGGACAGGCAAGCCATCAATCTTGCAGCGGCGTTCATCATGGCCAAGTCTGCTTCGATGACATAGCACGCACTGCGATTGCGAACCTCCGGTAAACCATTAGGAAATACCATCGGCAGCAACGAAGCAATCCTTTGCGGATCGAGGTATAGACCTATCCCCAAGAACGGTACTTGGGGGCTGGCCTGCATGATTTTCATCGCAACAGGCAAGGCAACGGGGGCAATATACATTCGCGAAGCACTATACTCATAAGCATCCTTGCCTGCGGTAATTCGCTTTTTCCCTTGCGCTGCAATGCAGATTACCGGTGAGAACATAGTGTGAACATCATCCGCCGCTTCTACTTGCGAATATCGGTTCACATAGAGACCATGGATCGGTGAAGCATAGGTCCCATCCTGCGAAGTATGCGTGTAAATCAAACTTGCCAATCGAGCTGCTTCACTATCTAGCGCTGAATTGGCATCATCTAATACAGATACATCCTCATATTTATAGTAATTGTCCATGTTCACAAGCAACTTCTTCCCCCTCAGATGTAACGGGATGATAGGCATGTTCATGATACCACAGGCGCATCCAGAAAGCTTAAGCATTAAAGTTAAATTAGCATGGATATCTCAAGTCTACCCTTCTGCAAGTCCGAGGGGATTCCCTGCTAGCACGAAGCGGACAGCATTTCTCGCTATCGCCTCCCAATCTGCTTTACTTATGATACGGTTCACCGTATCGGTTGTAGGGCGAAACTTAAGAGGCTGTTCCAAGATTTACTTTTGGAACACCCTCTTAGATTATTTAATGATTGCACTGTAATTATATTCCAAACAATAACATAACGGAAAATTACACAGTTATTGTGCTGGTTCTAATACGGTTCCATCTGTGAAAAGGTATTGAATGTTATCTGACTTTTTCCAGAATGAAGGTTTAATCGCTGCTACAATTGATGCACGATCGACTACTCCTGGTAAAATAACAAAATCAGATGTTTTACCCAAAATTAAGACACTCCACCCGTTTTGAGCCCCATCATAGTATATAGGATCTTCATCTTTAATATCTTCAAGAGATATTAACTCTTCCTCACTCAACTGTCTTGGAGAAATAAACCCAAACAGTATAAAGTCTTGCTTATGTTTGCGTATCAACTCTCCATGTTGATTTAGCTCTTGAAGCCAAAATTTATTTACTGATCGATCAAATTTTTTTACAAGATTTTGTTTACGATTAAAAACGTCTCGTTCCGGCATAAACATACCCAATCTTTGATGTATCTGTGCTGGATCAATTCCAGCAAGTCCTGAAATTGAATTTGAGTGATCGGCTACTGCCTTCATTTTTGAAGAGATTTCAGTAGTCTCATATCCATACAACAATCTGTCGTATAGTGAAGGTGAAATTATCGGCCATAACCCAGACACCAAATCATATTGGGAATATTCACCTTCCCACTTATCTGCTCTAACTACTAATGGGAGAGTTTGATCCGGTCCAAAATGACGCATTGGAATAGTAACGCTACGAAACGTTGATGATTCAATACGCACATCTATATCCTTAACTTCTATGTTACTAGCTTCCACAATTTTGCCAAGAAAAACAAGTTCGCCGGTGGGTTCAAGTAGTCTACTGTCGAACCTCTTTAATACTAAATTTTGAGAATCTATAATATCGCCAACAGAGACTTGCTTCTCTCTAAACAATGAAATGTCATCAAGTATCATATTCGCTTCTGGAATAACTGCGAGTTGACCGATCAACCAATTAGAAAATTTATGAAATTTGTGAAATATATAATTCCATAACTTTTTCACCTCAGGAGAGCCTGACTTTAAATTATAATGTTCAATGTGTTTACTAATTTCCAAGACAACTGTACTAGCAAGATTTTCTGGAAGCTTACTAATAGAATCATCAAGTCCTTGAGGAATATTTGTAATAGAGTTTCTGTCAACAGACAATTGCGGACGTTCCATACCTACAAAGTTTATTGTTCCTATTTCTGCTACATCATGAAATTGGTGTATTGGTATTTCGACTACAACTCCATCAACAAGAACATTAGGGATCCTATATAATACAGGTTGAAAAGAAAGCACTCGATAGTCTACTTCAGGCATGCCTGGTAAAGGTAAGCTTAGTAAAAAACGATACTCAATATCTTCGACACGTATACTATGTTCCTGTAGGTTAATAAAGTCTCTAACTTTTAAATAATCATCTAATACCTTATATCCATCTGAAAGATATCTATGCTCTGAATAAATAAGTTTCAAATCCTCAGAAGGATAATCTTTCAAGTTAATTGGAGTTCCCCAAGGAATGACTTTTTCAGGTGTCCCATTATTGATTGCCACCAATACATCAACGTCTTCCTTCGGAATCGCTAAAGAACTGCTTATCAAATTGTAGATATGTGAATCCCACTTTTCATAAACAGCTGGTCTACTTTGCTTAAATTCTTGCGATTTACTTCCGTGAATCACTAGTTGAAGTTCATCGATTTTGTGATCATAAATAATCACGTCATCAGATAGATATACCTTAATCAAGGTTCCGTGCCTTCCCAATTTTTCTAAGTCAAGCGCGTCTGGTGTCATGTAATAGAACTTCTCGTGAGGCCCGTCAATTGAAAAACGAATTGGCTGCTCGGAAGTTGTTCCATCGACAGCAAGAGATCTAGTAGTAACTTCTAATTTATCTCCTACCATGAAACATGACAATATTCCAATTCCGAATTGAGAAGTTGGTTTAAAACTGCTATTTAACAAGGCATTTTGTTTTTGAAACTCTTTAGATTTATAAAATGAGTTGCCAATCTTTAAGAAGAAATTTGTTATTTGGTGCTTATTCATACCAACACCATTATCTAGACAGTATATATAGGTCCGCTGTCTGCCACCTTCTTTAGATATACCAAGCCCGAATTCAATTTTTCCACGTATACCTACTGATTGATTATCATATATTGCCATCATACAGCGACAAGCATCGAGTGCATTTTGATAGAGTTCGCGTAAACATAAGAATTTATTTTTATAAAGCCCAACACCCATTAGTAATTCAAGAATCTTGTTTTGTTCAAGAGTAAATTTCATGTCGGGTACAGGGGTAAATTTGCTATTATCGTATTGAACCTGTGACCTGTCCACTGTATTCGCAATGTTTAATCTATATCTTTCGGCAAGGTGTCTTGTTTGAACGGAATACTCCATGCCGTGAATGAGACGAAAGTAATTGTCTATTTCTACGTCAACCCAGTCTAGATATTCCTGTATGAAGTAATAGAGACTTGGTTCATCGCAATAAGCCATGTATTTTATTTTTATCCGTCCATTTGCGTCTGACTCATCTAAACTGTAATTAATTCCTTGAAACTTTACCTTCCAGTGAAGAAGGCTTTCCTTCGAGCGAATCATTTTTTCAATAAATAATGATTGTGGTGCTCTATCATGACTGAAATGCAATATGTCTGCAAGACGAAGTAGCACGGCAACGAATTGTAAATTTGCAGACTCTGGTCCATGGTATGCTGTGTGCTCCTCAAGGGTTTTAACATAATTCATTGATTCTCCATGCGACCGACATATTCGTGCTAAATCATTTGCCAGTTTATCTCCCCACACTCCACCAAGACGAGCTTCAAATAAAGAAGCAAGGTTGCGAATATATTTTTCAACTCTCTGAGGGTGCGTTTGCCGAGTAAATTCGTATCGAATTAAGTCACTCAACTCAAAAAATTCAGTATAGCTACCATTAAGAGCTTTTTTCTTTAATTCATCAGTGTAACCATTTCTAAACTCTTGATAGTCAATGAGTCTTTCAGCTAAATCACGTTGCATTTCAGACTCAGAAGGGGAAGAAAAAATAAAAGTGCTCACTTTTTCAAAGTCCTCATATAATTGAGGCTTATGGGTCTCTATAAGCTGAATAGCGGATGACAATTTGTATGGAGGGTTTCCATCATTAGCATACGACTTCCCCAAATCATTCCGAACGAACTCGCCAATTCCTTCAGTCATTTTTAGGAGATTGAGCTCCCAAGCAGGTAAAGCCATAGCGCAATCATGTAAAAAACCGGACATTTGAAGTAGGAATAATTCGTAAATAGATAACTCATCTACTTTGTCTCTCAAGAGAGATTCCATATTATGTACAACCATACCACTGTGAGAAGCATCGTGAATATCAAATTCAGGCAATTGCTGTAAGACTAGTTTCAAATGTTGTGTCGCGTGTTCACAAACCTCGTTTAACAGAAGCAATAGCTTAGAAGCCATATTTCCATTATTCGACCTGCTATTTAAAACCTCTACAATCATCATTTACTCATCTCCAATTCAGCAGGTTTTTTTGATTTCTTTTTTTCATTTATAAGTATAATTTCCAAATACATAAAAATGCAATTTACATTTGTATATTATGCACACACTCATATAAGATAAAAGGCAGCGATCATTAATGCTTATCAAAGCCAGTAGCTTCAGTCAGTCCCTTCTTACTAAAATGATGCCTACTAAGAGATGAACCGCTTTGAGGAATGACTGCTTTGCAATTCCTTATGTCCCAAAGAACTTTTCGTTCCTATCTGCTGAGAAATCAAAAATTTCGCCCTATTTCTTTCATTGTATCTAATTCATGTCTCTTTACCACTAAAATTAGAGACGTCGGTTAAGTCCGGACGTCTCTAATTTTTAATCTTCGTATTTATCCACTTGTTTTTGTTGAGCTGTAATCGGATCATTTAGAAATTCTATTAGTTCTTCCAGTATGATCAAGTCCATTTCTCTTTGACCTGTTGTGACATTTGTCATAACATGCGTTAAACCGTGATATTGACGTAAATCAGTATTGTTTTTATCCAATAACGAAGTTATCTTGTAATTCCCTACATAAAAATCTCCGGTTTCCCAGACAACAACAAGTCCTATATCATTTGAATTTTTAGAACTGTCTTGAATATTTTCAATTAATCCATCCAATGAAAATTTATATTCCAAAATTTTAGGGCTTGATATAAACGGAATTTCATTAATGCTTTCTAAAGTTTCACCAAAAACGCCTAGTGGATTAGTTTCCTGATTGTAAATATGGTAATCTGTAGGCTCTGTGACAATAATTCTATACAGCCCATCGTAGGTAAAACGCTCATTAGTTGACATTATTCTAACCCCACGAATAACTCCACCAGCTAAAAGCTGATTAAACAAAGCTATTACATCTTGCTCTCTTGTAGGTTTAGATGTTATTGAAATTGTTTTGGTCGGTAAGAAGAAATGCTCATTAATCAACTTCAGTGGATTTTCCAATTCATACTGAGCCATGTCCCTCTTCCAGTCTTCCACCCTTTTTTCTCTTAGAAGATCGGGTGCTGCCCCAGTGTTGGATTTCAAGGTAAACCCCACCCGCTGTAGCGGTCCTTCAATTAGTTTTCTTGAAATTTCCTTGGCGAACTCTACAATTTCACTTTGAAATCCCTTTCTTCCCAGATCAGGACTACAATTATCAAAATGTATCACTACATGTACCTGGTTTTGTCGCCCTATATATCTTTTTAAAGGAATTTGAATTATTTCGCCTTGAGGCATATTATTGGCTGCAATTTGGATTCCTCCATACATTATCCTATAGTTATTTCGCAAGCCAAGTGATTCATTTATTTTATCCCAGGTTTTCGTTGTGAATGTATACGCAATGTAAACATTGGGAAGATATTTATTGCATATATCCATGGCTTCATCATCAGCCTCTAGATTTGTGAGTTCAACTATTTTTTCTGTGTCCCAAAAATCATAAATGATATCCAAGTCTTTATATGCTGAGGGAAGCCTATTTGTATCTTTTCCTTTTAAGAACAAATCTGCTCTTTTGTTCTCTATATCAGTGTAAGAAGCAGACTTTCTTACAACCAAATGTGGCCAAAGATATTTTATACCTCTTATTTGCTTTTCAGTCTGGACACCAGCCTTGGAAATGACTTTTATACTCACATCAATATCTTTATTTTGAATAAATGCTCCAATGCCCGTCTTAATTGAGAGTATTTGAAACCACGCTTCTGCTGTATCAGCTTTTAACCAACTAAGATCCTTAGGATGTGTTTGTTTATCAAATTTCAAACAAACAGAGACACCTCTATCTATTTCATTGAAATATTTATCTGTTGCACCAGCTTCATCATATTTCACTACTGGATTTCCCGAAGGGCTTTCATCATGTAACCATTTCCGGGCGTCAAGGATTTTCCCCACTGCGTAATAATCTTCTGTTTTTGTGCATACTTGCAAGTAATTAAACCCATATGCTAAGTAAGTAGCACCTACACCTTTATGCCCTCTAGTTTTACCTGATTTAAATGAAAAATCAGGAGCTAGAAATGATTTATACTTTTGCTCATCTAATCCTATTCCATTATCAGTAACAATCAACCGATTCTTCTGTATGTCTATGGTTATAAATACTGAGGGTACATATTTACTATCTTCCTGCTCAGACCGCTCTTCTACGGAATCTAGAGCATTTTGAATAGTTTCTGCAAATGGATCAAACCAACCGACATAAGATGCTAAAATATTAAGTATTTCTCTCTTTACTGATCTCAATGCGACATCAGAGTTCACAATATGTTTTGCCTCTAATGGATCAAAGGGATTAAACTTTATCATGTTACCCTCCTACGTTCAAAAATTGTATTCTCAGTATAACCAGATTTAGATTATTATTTACCTCTCCGTTAAAGGCAGTTATCTATCGATGAGGACAAATTAACTCTGAGATTTTTCAAAAACCGAAGGGGTACCTGTAAACTTAATTAAAAATGTTGAACAAACGATCATATTTGAGAAATGGTTTGAAATCTCAAATATTAATTACAGCTGGAGAGATGGCCGAAATCTTATAATAGAAAAGGGTTAAGTTGTTAATGAATATACTGAAGTTCTTATTCACCTCAAATTTACATTCTTTTAAACCCTCAATTATTTTATCCTATTCCAATATTACAATTTTAGAGATATCCACCATCTTCCATGTGTTTCCTTTCTTGAATAGTTTTCCTGAAGCCTTTATTGGTGCTCCTATACCGTGTGCCTCGTAGGCGATAGCATAGTTTTGTTTATTTAAGTCTAATTTTACAAGGATTTTCTTTCCGTTCATATCGTGTCTTACAGTAGCTTGTCTTAAAAATTCTTCATCACTCATTGGATTTTTATTAGAATGCAATGTTACTATGTTTCCATATATAGTATCGTAATAAGGTTCAATTTTGTTTAACTCATATGCCGCATACTCTAACACCTCATATGAAGCCCTTGAAAGAACCCATTCATTGTTAACCGATATATCTTCTGAAACTTCAAACTTTGGACTCCATTCCACATTTATCCCAATATTAATTGATTTATTTGATGAAAGTTCAAGTAATGATTCACACATTCTAGAGTTAAAGGCTGTTTCGAAGTTATTAACTAAAATATCACCATCATTCTCTTGTACAGATTGGCTTAGTAATTCTATACCGCGAATAATCCTTTCCATTACTTTACGTTCAAAGGGTATGGCCTTCAAGTCTTCAAACATTTCAATTTGAACATATTCATCAATTATGGGTGAGTTAATAGCTAGACCAAAACTCCCCTCAAATGTATGCCCGAACCGACATAATTCACCATGTTTTATCCCTACTTGGAGTGGTTTCTCGAAAGATGGAAGGCTAACTTGTTCAGAACATGCTCCATACACAAACAAATCTCTTAAAGATTTTAAAGAATCAACAGCATATGGTAATGGTATACTATTTGTATACTCACCAGTATTCAGAACCCGCACCTTAAAAATATCATGACTCATTAACCGCACTTCATCAATAACCTTTTGAATGCTTACGCCCCTTAACGAAGCAACTATACGAAGTACATCATCTACCCTTCTATTATAATCTATGTAGCCTTCATTTTTCGGAACACCTACTTCTATTGGTATACCAGAATCACTTGTCGGTCCTTTAAAAAGGATAATTTTTTGGTTCGGATGATCACTAGATGTCCACTCATTTTCTCTAAGATATCTAATTAAGTTTACTAATGGTATTTTACTCATTTCAAAACACCTACTCTAGCATCTTCTATTAAAGTCCTTACTGCATCAGGTGTTAGAACATTATCTCTGGGAATTCGTATTCTAGTGGTTTTTTTATTCTGAGTCATTTCTCCTTTTACATAAAAGAAATACCCACACTTCCTGAGCTTGAGTTCGTCTTCAGTTAGAGATATCCACTCACTTGAATCTTTGGGCAAGCATAGTACTACTAGTAAACATGGGGTTGAACTTGCGGTATGTCTATAAACTAACTTATTATAAGCATCGACTTCTATATCGTATACAATAAAAGACCCATCAACTTTCCAATTAATTGTTGATTTCAGTTGGAAATCAAAAGATACCCCCATATCCATTAGTAGACCATTAAATTTATCAATACGCCGAACGCAAACATCCACTCCGTAGTCTCGTGAAACTATATCAAATGAAGCGCCAGCTTTCGCAACTACAGCACTAACGTAAGAAACAGATAAAGACTCCTCGATACTCTGGACACTTACTGTCATGTCACTCCCCCCAATTCCACGTAGATAATAAGGAAAAATATTCAATCTCTTGTAGTTATAGTCCGGTTTCTTATACTTTGCTTCGGAATATAAACATAATTATGTAATTTTTCAGTATTGAATACAATCATATTTGTCCCCACAACAAAATTCGAGCGAATTCGACATATTATTGATGCCAAATTTATTATTATCGACTCACACTTTTTGATCCATTAAGTCCCCGCTTTTTAGAGTTTAAAAACTCAGGAAAAATGTGTTCCTCCTACCTGATCTCTCTCAACAATGGATTTGAAGCATTCGCATATATGAATTGAAACAATACAAAAGGGAACATTCGATTCAAAACAAATAGGGGAGATATTGAACGTATAGAGTATCGAACCGATGAACAAAAAAAACGGTCAATTGATTTTCAAAAAATCATAAATTATTTTAACATTTTTTGTGAAATAAATGTTTCTAACATCGATGGAGCTGAAAGAGGCATCTACCGGGTGACGAGTTCTATTGATAAAAGTTTACGATTGAAGAAACTTAAAAGCTCTATAAAAATCAGTTCGTCAAAACTTAAACACATCTACATTGTTTATGCTGCATCAGAGATAAGACTTATTGATTACATTAATAATATGCAGAACTTCATAGTAACATTTTCTGAATTTGATATTGTTTATACAAACAAAAAGTTGTTTAAAGACAGTAAACTACTTGCAAATTTAGAATCTTTTATTGATGTTTTTGAAGAATACTCCGCGCTAGAAGGTACTCTCTCAGAAAAAGGAAACATTGCATCGCATATGACTCGCTTTGAAAGTAATACTCTTTTTGATTTTGTAGATTCCGTTCTAGCAGTTAACGCAGACTACCTATTTTGTGATGATCTTGGAAATGAATTCGCTGATTTTATTTCAATAGATAATCAAAAGAAAGTAAGTTTTTATCATGCAAAGCATGCATCATCGCAATTTTCAGCTAGCGACTTCCAAGTTGTAATTGGTCAAGCATTAAAAAATATAGGAAACATGACTCCATCCACTGCACAACTTGAACAAAAAAGAACCCGTTGGAGCTCTCATTACACTGGATCAGGTATTGAAATGATGCGAAAAGGAGATAGCGTAGAGAATGGAATTACAAGCTTTACAAAAACTCTGAATCATCCTAATACAACTAATTACATCTATATAGTAGTAAATTATATCTCAAAAAATAGAGTTCTATCTGAACTCAATGAGCTACGGAAGGGGGGTAACACTTCGGCACAAACTATACAACTGTTTTGGCTACTATCATCCTTTATTTCTACATGTAGAGAGTTAGGTTCCCAAGCTCACATAACATGCAAACCTTAAAAAGTATACACCCCAAGAAACTCCAGGCGCAAAATTTCGCCCTACTTGTGGTAGGGTTCACCCCGATTAATCTTCACCGCACGATAAATCTGCTCCACCAGCACCAGCCGCATAAGCTGATGCGGCAGGGTCATGCGCCCGAAGCTCAAGCGCTGCTTCGCGCGGCGCAACACCTCATCGGAAAGCCCGTGGCTTCCTCCGATGACAAACACGACATGGCTCGTCCCATATGTGCCGAGCTTGTCGATCTCCAATGCCAGCTCTTCAGAACTCCAGAGCTGGCCATCCAATGCGAGCGCGACGACATGCGCCTCGCTCTTCACATGCGCGAGGATGCGTTCGCCCTCGCGCTCTTTCACCGCCCGAACCTCAGCTTCGCTCAGGGTATCGGGCGCCTTTTCGTCTGCGACCTCGATCATCTGAAACTTGATGTACGGGGCGAGACGCTTGGCATATTCCTGAATACCCAGCGTGAGATATTTTTCCTTCAATTTGCCTACGCCAATAATCTGAATAAACATATCAATCCATTCCTCCTAAATTGTCTTGCGAGATTTCCTATAAGTAAGATGCTTCATCGCATCGTTCGTTCCAACTGTATTACCTATACTACACATTTCTCCAAATTCTAATGAACCCCACACACCTTATTCAGCCCCATTTCGGCTCCTTTAAAATCTAACGAATCTGAAACACGCTATCCCAGTTAAAACAAGCGTTTCCCACCTATTTCCAGGCCATTTCAGTAAGATAACGTGTCTACGATTCGTTAGATTTCAACCAGGCGGTGTTTGCCCCGAATAAGGTCTGTCAGGTTCTTTAGAGTTACTCCGCCCAACCCAGCCACGCCACCGTCCCTACCGACATCGCTGTCACCCAAATTCTACTTTCCCCATGCCTCAGCAGCTTCCATTCTATTACCTACACACCTTGCACCTTTTCTACAAACTAGCTCACTCCCAACTCGGAACTCCGCACCTAACTAACTTTACCTATTACTCTCCCCTACTCCACCGTCATCCCCCACAATCCTCGCCAACGCCACGCTGCCTAACAACCACTCATTCCCCCATAAACACAAAAAGAGCGCTCATCACGCTCTCCTTGGCTTCTTGCTGTGATGTTCATACCGGATGGAAAGTCAGCCCGAAGCGCCACCTTAAGTCACGCCTCCGGCCATCTAAGTCCTACAGTACGCTAAACGACGAGAAATTCCGCATGCTGTTCGCACTCGGCGCACTTCGCAGGCGGGTCCCAATCGGCAAATTCCGTCTCCTTCAGATCAACGATATCTGGAGCGTCCTCATACTCATCGACAAACATGTCGATGGCAATGTCCACGTGTTCTTTGCATACAACGTACATCCGTTAAGCATCCTTTCTGTAACCAGCTATGTTCCCGATTCACAACCGCTTATCCCATTACAGGATAGCCACTTCTCAGTTCTATCACACCTGCCGCCGAAAAGAAACCCCTACACGCCTAATGACAGCAAAAACATCCCTCCCACTTAACAGGATAAGGATGTTTGCCTTTTACTTATACCGTTTCTAGAAGTCCATTGTTATACTTAAGGCCAAGAAATTTCGCCTTTAATTACCTGAGCGCTCGTCTCCAGATCGCCTGTATTCTTAAAGTCCGGATATGCTTTTTCCATGGCTGCAATCAGTTCTTTTGAATCTTTGGCTGCTTCTACCTCTGCTTCAAATTTAGCAATATAATCACGGGTGAACGTAACACTCGATATATCCCCGGCACTGGTACCCAGGTAATGACCTGGAATCACTCGCTCTGGATTCAATGCAATAATTTGGTCCAGCAGTTGGCGCCAGTAGTCACGGCTCTCTGGCGTTTGGTTATCTGCGATCCAGACGTGCGAATTTTCATAGACAGGAACGCCACCCAGAACAGTTTTAATGGAAGGAATCCACAGGAACGTATGGGACGGATCGGAACCTTCTAGACCGATAATCTCTACGGTTTCTCCATCTAAGGTCAATTGAGCACCGTCAAGAACGTCCGGAACAATCTGTGCAGTTGGTGCATTTTCTTTCAGAATCGGATTCCAATATTCATTCTTCACTTGAATTGTTTCCTTGATTCCTTCCACCGTTGCTGGAGTCGCAACGATTTTTGCATCAGGGAACGCCTCACGGATTACCGATAGACCGAAGTAATAGTCCGGGTCCTTGTGGCTGATATATACGGTGGTCAGTTTTTTACCCGTTTCTTTAATCATTTTGACCAATTGCTCGGCATCATTCTTTTGGAACTGCGCATCAACGAGCACGATTTCAGTTGGACCTTCAATCAGGTTTGATGAAACGCCAAAAATGCTGTTTTCCCCAGGATTATAGGTGGTCACTTTCAGCTCTACCGCTGGTGTGTTTGTTTCCTCGCTCTTTGTATTTCCAGCACTAGCAGCATTTGAGTCTTCCGCATTTTCGGCTTTACTTGCTGTACCCGCACAAGCACTCAGAATTAACATGAAACATAGAGCGAGCATAACGCCCATTGATGATTTTTTAGTAAACATTGAATTGATCTTCCTCTCTTTATGTCGCTGCCATTCATCCATATCAATGCATCTAGCAGCCAATTCCGTTGATTTCTTAAACCATCCTATAGTCTGGTTGTACAATTGCTTCGACTTAATCCCCCTTCAAATCATTATATGTAACAACTACAGTTACAACTTATATAATGTAATCATTATAGTTACAACTAACTGCGAATGTCAAGTTATTTATTCAAAAAATCTACTTCTAATAACTTTTCCGTTACTCACAAACTTTATAAAAACAACAAAAAAACCAACCAGAATTTTCTGATTGGCCCCCATTTAACTTCCCCTAACCCTGCAGTACGCTTTATTCCAAAGATTCAGACTCTTCGTGTCCAATACTCATTTTAATTCAATCCCGACTGCGCCTTCGTCAACAGCTTCCCACCTTGAAAAGCAATAACCGCATTGGCACCATTGCCGGCTGTACCTTTATAGTTGTAAACCACCATATTCTCCGCTTCACTCAGCGCTTCACCTTCGCCGCCAAGGATCTCGATGACATCTTCTACCGACATGCCAACCTCAAGCTTCTCATACTGGGCAAATGTAATCAGCACCCCGTCGCCTTTCCCAGCCGATCCGTTGTTTCCCGATGTTACAGGCGTTTGACCACCAGCTTCACCCACCGCAATCACATTTGTACTCAGCTCATTCAACTTGGTCTCAAGTGCTGCGATCTTTTGCTCCTGCTCAACGCTCTTGGCTCCCTGCTCCACCAGTTTCTTCTCAAGCCCTGCAATCTTCTCTTGCAGAGCACTTGTATCTACAGAGGCTCCTGTCGTAGCTACCTCAGATCCACAGGCGGACAACATAAACAGGGACAGAGCCAAACTCGTTCCCCCAAGCATCTTTTTCTTCAATTGTTTCATCAAAAATACCCCTTCCATCCTGAAATAAAATTAGATCGACAAACAGATGTTATTGCATCAGCGACCGTCTCCAACATATTGACAACAGTTTACCACAGCCCTAGTCTTATGTATCTGCTCCTTTGGCTCCGGGTCTAACTGATCATGGGAAGATATAAATGGTTAAACTACTCATTTACTGTCGAACGAACACGCCCACCCATAGCATAATGCTCATCCAACAACTAAAAAAGAGTGGTCAGTTGATCTGATCACTCTTCTAGCATTCCCTATTTCAATCCACGCAACAGTATAGGCTCGCTCGCTGAACTTCCCTTACTCCGGTTTATCAGTCAGCTTCACCGATACTTTCTCAGCTTTGCCATCCCGGTAGAAGGTCACTTCAATCGTATCCCCAATCTTCTTCTGATCGTACAGATACTTCCGCAGATCCAGCGTGGAGGTAATTTTTTGCCCATCAAATTCCGTAATGACATCATTCAGCTTCATGCCCGCATCAGATGCCGGACCGGATGCTTCCAGCACAACCACACCGCTGTCCACGTGAGATGGCAGCTTAAGATCCTTGCGCTGCTCGTCATCCAGTGGTGCATAAGGGTTGCTCAGATCGACCGTGTACACGCCCAGGTATGGACGAGATACTTTGCCGTTCAGTAGCAGGGAATCTACCGTTTTCATCACTTCGTTCATCGGAATCGCGAAACCAAGACCTTCAACGCCCGTATCCGAGATCTTCATCGTGTTGATGCCGACCACTTTGCCGTTCAGATCGACCAAAGCACCCCCGCTATTACCTTCATTAATCGCCGCATCCGTCTGGATCACGTTTTGCTCCCAGTCGTACACCCCGTCCTGATTAATCGATACAGGTAGAATACGATCCGTGTAACTGACAATACCGGATGTCAGCGTACCGCCCAGACCGAGCGGGTTCCCGATCGCCAGCACCGTTTGACCGCGCTGAAGTTTGCTGGAATCACCGATCTCCGCGACTGCACCCAGCCCTTTATCTTCTGCGGATAGTACAGCAATATCGCTCACACGGTCCTTACCGACCAGCTTCGCTTTGTGTGTCTCCCCGTCTACGGTCACAATCTCCAGATCACTCGCACCCTCCACGACGTGGTGGTTGGTCATGATATAGGCCTTGCCATCTTCCTTCTTGAAAATGACCCCTGAGCCCAGCGCCGAATCTTCCATCGACAGACTGCTACCCGTTTTATGGTTCACAATGCTCACCACGGAAGGACGAACGTGTGCTGCTGCCTGAATAATCCGATCGTATGGATCAGCTGCCTGCGCTGTCTGTGCACCGCCTCCACCACCGTTACCCGTAGCATTAGCCAGCGGTAACGAAGCGGGCTGGGTGATGAAGCTAAACAGCATGACGGTCACGATGGAGCTGATCACCGAGCTAATCACAGCTACCTTCACTGTGGAACTTATTCCCGTACGCGATCTGCGCGGATTGCTCCAGCGGTCACGTCCACGTGCTCTGCCTCCAGGGCGGATGATCTGAAGTTTGCCTTTCTGTTCAGGTTCGGCGCGTCTTGATACTTTGGTTGAATAAAAATCGTCTCCAAACAATCCCATCGTGATCCTCTCCCCTTCGTTGTCACGCATCAAGACCCTGACTGCCGCCTAAGTTGTCGCATGGTTCAACGATGGAGTTCTCACTTACACCACTCCGCCAACAGACGAACCTTCCGATCGCTGTTACTCACAAATTTTTTTGATCCCCTCTTCCAAGGTGAAAATTTGTTCCTAAAGGCGAACACTCTGTTTCTTCAGGTTTCTTCTGTCGTCTTCGTTACGTGAAGACTCCACCGGTTTCCCATGCTTTTTTGCATTTTTATAAAATGGTCTTGCATATCGCCGCATCCCGGCATCAAATCAAGATACAGCGTCTATGTACAACAGAACGGACACGCCATTCTGTCAGTGACTCTATCAATCATGCTCTCGCATTCTATGACATGCCATTTCACACGCAAAACAGCCAAAATCACAATGCTCCTCATATACTAAACACGTCAAATCACAAAAAGTTGCATATTTACGAAAATTAAAGCAAATTTCCGCTATAACGCGCTTAACAATAAAGGTCCATAGTATCTATCACCACAAAATCCGGTCCGCTAAGCGCCATTTTGGCAAATTTGAAGAACTTTTTCACCCCTGCATAGTCACAGGTTCAGCATACACGTCTCATCACACAAATGTTAGCGGCAAAAAGAGGAATGTTTTCCATCAAGCCTGACTACAATAATAGTAAAAGACAATTCGAAGCTTCATAGAGGAGGATATATATGGATCGCACGCGTACACTCACAGCCATGGATGAAGTTCATATGGCGGCCAAGCTGGCCGATCTCAAGGAAGAACACTATCGCAATACCCTTGCACTCAGCACCATCATTGAACTGCTTATTGATAAAGGCATCCTAACCCGCGAGGAAGTCGAGCGCAAAGCCGCCGAACTGGACAGCTTTATGGCTCACCCACCCTATCCCATGGCGTAGGACGGTCGTAATACGTATCACAGAGTTTGAACTCATGATCCCGATAAAAACATCCACGGCTCTCCATCGCGTCGCGCACCGACATTTTTGCCAAGTCCATCATATTATGATCTCGGCTAAGATGTGCCAGATACGTGCGCTTGATGCGTCCGTTCATCAGTTCACTAAGCGCTGCCCCTGCCGCTTCATTCGACAAATGCCCAATGTCACTCAGAATCCGGCGCTTGGTGTTCCATGGATAACGCCCCATACGCAGCAATTCGACATCATGATTCGCCTCCAGCACCAGCACGTCAGAATCGGAGATTGCATCGCGAACCTTGTCGCTCATGTACCCGAGATCCGTTGCAACAGATAGCTTCTCCGTACCATCATCAAATGTGTACCCTACCGGCTCAGCTGCATCATGCGAGATCCCGAAGGATTCCACGCGCAGTGACCCAAAATCATGTTTTTCACCTGTCTCAAATACCCTCCGGTTTTCCTCTGGAATCGCCCCAACCGACTTCTCCAGTGCCGCCCACGTATTCAGATTCGCGTAGATTGGTAAATTATATTTCCGAGACATCGCGCCTAGTCCTTTAATGTGATCGGAATGTTCATGTGTAACCAGAATCCCGTCCAGTTCTGCCCCAGAAATCTCCCTTTCCTGAAACAGTGCATCCAATCGCTTCGCACTAAGACCCGCGTCAATCATGAGAGAGGTCCCCCCATGCTGTATGACTGTGGCATTACCTGTCGAACCGCTGGATAACACGGTAAAATATATCCCCATAACGCATTACTCCCCTGGTTTGTCTGTCTTGGGACTGAAAACATCCCCACTGATGCCCTGCACGTACAACACTTCGCCACTTTCCAGCACGAACCGCCATGCCGGCATCGCTACCTGTATATCTGAATTGAACAACTGGCCGTAATAGCCCAGCTGAATATCTTTGACAATTGCATCATTTGGCAAAAAGTTCTCGATCAGCGTTCCCAGCGCCTTCGACGCCGGAAGTACCTGCTGATCGCTCTCCTCTGCGGTCGTAATCCGCACTGGAGTTTGACGGTAACCCGTTATTTTCTGGTCGCTGTAGAATAGCTCCAGACTCACATTAAAGAGCGGCCATTTGCCATCCACCAGTGGGTGAAGCACAAAAGCCCCATCCTCGGCCATCAGCTGATCCAGCCGGTATGTCCCGATCTGTGGAATCTCACGCTCTAATGCATCTTCCAGCTCACTCTGCGAGAAGATCAACTTGCTATCTACAGGCTGTTCCAGTTCCATATCCACGCCAGCCTTGTCCTCTTCAATGAACTCATAGGACAACTTCGGCAGCTTTGGCGTTTCATTTGGAATCGGAGCCAGCACCTGAATGCCCTTCTCTTCCATCGCCTGCTGTGTATTATCTGCCAGTGAGGTGAAGTCCAGATTGGCTCCGGCCGTCTCTCGCGCATCCATCCAGATCTGGTATCCCAGCACCAGATTGAGCAGCAGAAAGGCATAGATCAACACATTTTTCGCCCGTCCCCAATCCAAAACATTCCCCCCCTAACTTAGCTGCTTGCAATACTTTCTCAAGTTGCCTACACCTTCCACCGTAACTGGCCGTTTATAGCCTTTGAACTTAAAGCTATACGATAACGGAGAGGGCAGAAATAACCTGAAGAAGCGGAGCGTTCGCCTTTACCACCAGATTTCTCCCGTGTTAAAAGGGAATTCAAGAAATCTGGGGGTAACAGCGATCGGAAGGTTATTCTGCACGCGTAGTGATAAAGTACAGCTACTCTTTGGTTCAAAGACTATAACCTATCAAGATACGGTAGTTTCCTCACCATTTCCGAATCGAATCACCCAGACCGGGATCAGCTTCAGTCCATCCTCGATCGAAGAAGGACGATAAGCCGGATATACATCCACGACCTGACGATTCTCACCTGCGACCTTTTTAATAAGAGCCTTCAGCTTGTCTCCGCCAGGCAACTTGACCGATTTCTTCGTCTCTGCACCTTCGTTCAGGTATTCCAGCGATCGTTCATAGCTGGATACCGTCTCTTGCTGCATCTCCATGCTGATTGTGCCAAAGCGGAACTGCATGGAATCCATAATCGGGTAGCTGCCGTAATACTGCTGGAATTCAAGCCGTGTCTTGCTGTCGGCGGTCCCCAGCATCATGCGTGACCGGCCTTTCCAGCCACCATGCTGATTCACAAAATCAACCGCAGACAACGCATCCTTCGCGGGATCAATCTGCCCCGCAGGCGGTGCGGCCGGGTCGGTGTAGCTGATCCAGCGTTGTTCCTGTTTCACCTGCAGACTACGTTTACTGTCCGTGTAGATCTCCGATCCATCTTTTTCCCGGATGTTCCGGGTCATGCTTGGATCAAAGAACAGACTACGCTGCATCTGCTCAACCGTGAACTGACCTGTCGGCACATCGGCTTCAATCGTCTCCAGAGCTTCCGCCGGGATATAATACCCGCCGTCCATCAACGTATATGGCGTCCAGTTCGTACCGAAGTCAACATGCTGTTGCACGTCTTGTACTGTCAGGTCCGCCTGCGTTGCTTCGTACACCACGTCTCCCTTGGCGCTGAAGAACAGCGCATGGGCCTTCGTTTCATTTTTGGACGTATAGATCGAAATGCGGTTAATCGTCTCCCCTTGGAATAAGGAATCCGTCCCAAGCCTCATCACCCGCTGTAATAAAGCTACGGGAATACCTTCTTTGAACGATAACTCAAACCCGGGGTTCTCCTTGCGAATCTGATCCCAGTTCACCGATTGCACACTGCGGCGCTGAAAATCATCGAACGCCCGCCCCTGTAACCTTGAATAGATCAACTGATAGAACGTATTGCCAGGGTAAAACACCGTATGTTTATCCTCACCCAGATGAATAATCATCTGATCGGGGAAGATCAATTCTTCAATATTGCGTTCCTGACCCATATTTTCCGTCTTCACATAATTCGTCTCTGACGTCACGATGGAATCCCCGCCTCCGGGCAAACGGTAGATCAGGAAATAACTCTGAACCAGACTGGCTACAACAAGGGCAGCAAGCACCAAGGATTTAATCCGTTCCTTCACGGTGCTCACCCCCTTTCTCACGCATCGGCAGTGTGAACGTTACTGTCGTGCCCACGTCTACCTCAGACTCCAGAGAGATGCTACCATCATGCGCCTTCACAATTTCCCGGGCAATGGACAGTCCTAATCCTGTGCCTCCCATACTGCGGGAACGAGCCTTGTCCACCCGATAAAATCGCTCAAAAATGCGATCCAGATCGCGCTGTGGGATACCCATTCCGGTATCCGATACCGAGATGGCAAGTGCATGTTCATCACTGCGTCTAGCTGCAATCGTAATGGTGCCGCCTTCCAATGTATATTTCAGCGCATTAGACACGACATTATCCAGCACCTGATCAATCTGATCGCGATCCAGCGGAACAGCCGGAATATCATTCTCTACAGACAGCACAGGCTGAATATCCTTCTGATGCATCTGGAACGAGAATCGATCCGTCACTTCCTCCAGCATTTCCAGGATGTCTGTTGGCTGTTTACGTAGCAAAGCCTCTTTGGAATCAAGCCGCGATAAATGCAGCAGATCCGTAACAAGTCGTATCATTCGCTCCGTCTCGTTCTGAATAACACCCACGAAACGACCGGCAAGCTGCGGATCTTCCAGTGCACCGTCATCCAGTGCTTCCGCGTAACTCTTGATCGTAGTCAGTGGTGTGCGCAGTTCATGGGATACATTGGCCACGAATTCACGCCGGGATGCCTCAAGCTCTTCCTGCTCGGTAACATCCTGAAGTACGGCAATCGTTCCCGTGATTCCCCGTTCACGCCGATGAACCGGTGTGAACGTCATTCGAATGACCACAGGCTCTTCTTGTCCTGCGGGTGCAATCTGCAGCAACGTTGAACCTGTGAAACCACTCGCGAGAGCTTCCGCATCCTCCGGATCAATGCCGAGTAATATGGCAAAGTGTCTTCCTTCAATATCCGCAGGATGCATACCCAGAATGCTGCTGGCACGACGGTTTACGAGAATGACTTTACCATACTCATCCGTAGCTACCACACCATCACTCATATTCGTCAGAATGGAAGTCAACTTCTCCTTCTCCTCTTCATTCAGTGAAAGTGCATCCCGAAGCCTGCTGGTCATATAGTTAAAAGCCCGACTGAGCTGACCAATCTCATCCGTGCCAAATACAGGTGTCTGCTGATCAAAGTTACCTTCTGCGACCGCTGTCGCTCTCCGAGTCACTTCCTTAATCGGCTGCGTTATCGTATGGGACAAGATCACGCCAAGTACCGCCGTTAACACCAAGGCAATCAAAATGCCGGAGATAAAGATTTTGTTGATTCCCTCCATCGTGGAATACAGCTCGTTCATGGACGCCGCGATGTAGACCGCGCCAATGATCTTGCCGCCGGATAGCACCGGCTTGGCGACGACCTTTTTGCGAACATTATCCTCGTCCACGATATATTCCTCATTGTCACGAATGCCTTGCAGCGCACGGCTGACCACGGTTTGGGTGTTTTTGCGCCCCACATAATCCGAATGTGAACTTAGCGAGGTCGTGAGTACCTTGCCGCTGGCATCCAACACCTGAATCTCGGCACCGTTAATGTTGAACAGGTTGTTCACCAGTACACGCAGATTTTCCGTTTTGTCCTCGCCGGCCTCTGCTTCTCCACCCGCCATCGTCTCCCCCACGAGAACCGACAGCATTTCCGCACGCGCCTGCAAGTCTTCCGTAAAGTTGCTCGTTAGTGAGTTCTTCATCGCGCTCACAAAATAAACCCCGATCAATTGCATCGCAATCAGAATCAGCAGTACATAGATAATGATCAATTTCGCCTGAATCGTTCGGAAGAACGAGAATCGCGCGAATCGGCCCATTATATCCCCACGCTTTTGGCACTGCGCACGAGATAACCGAGCCCGCGGCGTGTCAGAATCGTTTCCGGTTTGCTCGGATTCTCCTCAATCTTCTCACGCAGACGACGAATCGTAACATCCACGGTACGTACATCGCCGAAATATTCATATCCCCACACCGCTTGCAGCAGATGTTCCCGTGTCATAACCTTGCCGGAATGCTTCGCCATATAATAGAGAAGTTCGTACTCACGGTGGGTCAGATCGAGCGGTTCCCCGCCTTTGTAAGCCGTATACATGTCCATATCAAAAGCCAGATCAAACAGCCGCATGACCTGCTTCTCTTCGTCTTCGTGCGCTTCTGCCGTAATCGCAAGTTTTTGCCGTCTGCGCATCTGTGCCTTCACCCGTGCAAGCAGCTCACGCGTACTAAATGGCTTCGTCACGTAATCATCCGCACCCAATTCGAGCCCGAGCACCTTGTCGATCTCGCCATCTTTGGCGGTAAGCATGATGATCGGCATCTCCAGATGAGCGCGCACCTCACGACATACATCCATACCATCCTTGCCCGGGAGCATCAGATCCAGCAGCATCAGATCCGGTTTCTCGGATAACGCCAGTTCAACCGCACGAATGCCATCAAATGCACAGATGACCTCGTACCCCTCTTTTTCCAAATTAAACTTCAGAATGTCCGCGATGGGCTGTTCATCGTCCACCACCAAAATCTTCCCCTGCATCGGCTAAGTTCACCCCTATATCCTGCTTAATCCGCGTTAGCGTTTATATCTCTCTTCTATGTTTAGCTTGTACCAAGCCTGCTTGATTGGTTTCTCTAATATAAGTTGAACTAAAGAATATTTACTCTCATACTACGATGACAGAACAACCTTCCAATCGCTGTTATCCCCAGATTTTTTCGATTCCCTTTTCTCAAGGGAAAATCCGGGGATAAAGGCGAACGCTTCGCTTTTTCAGGTTTTTTCTGTCCTCTCCGTTATCGTAAAAATAATTAGTTCAACTTATATAGCTTGTTGTTTATATTCTCTAGTTTAACATACCTGAAGCACCGTCACATCCCGATCAGGGGCTTGGAAGGTCTTTCATCTGAAAATTTTTTACAGCAGCAAAAAACAAGGCCAGCATTATAGCCAACCTTGCTCTATTTAAGCTCTATATTAGTTCAGATACGTTAACGGATTTTCTACCGTTCCATTCTTAATAATCTCAAAATGCAGATGTGTTCCAGTCGAACGACCCGTGTTGCCCATAACGCCGATACTCTCGCCTTTTTCAACCACTTGTCCAACCTTAACGCCAATGCTGTTCAAATGCCCATACAGTGTTTCGTATCCGTTACGGTGGTTAATAATGATGACATTACCATAACCGCTTTTCTGTCCTGCAAAAGTAATTACACCCTCATCAGACGCTTTCACATCGCGGTTACCTACCAGATCGACACCTTTGTGTTGACGACCCCAGCGTTGTCCAAAGCTGCTGCTCATCGTTGCATTTGATACCGGCCAAGCAAATTCACCTGTGCCCTCACCAACCACTTTTGTTCCGCTAAGGACTACTTCAGTTACAGCTGCTTTAATCACTTCCTGACCAAGCCACTCTTCCTGAACCACTTCACCATTTTCTTTCGTTATACGGTACTGCATGCTTTTTAAGCCACTTTGTCCTGGGCGCACGACTTTAGTTGTACCAGCTTTCAACTCGGCACTTTTGCGCACTTCCACTTGTGGTTTGATCTCAATCTGTTCAACAACCTGCTCAACCGATTTAACGGTTACCGCCGGTTTCGGAACGGTCAAGGTCAGTTCGTCTCCGATTTGAAGCGACGTTTCCTTGATGCCCGGATTATGCTGGCGAATCTCGCTTTGTGTAATTTCATACTTGGCAGCGATCGAAGAGATCGTATCTCCTTCACGAACCACATAAGTTACAGGCGCGTCTTTACCAACGGTTAAAGCTTTAACCGCCTCGGACACATCCCATATTTTGTTTGGATCAGCCTTCACCACATCTGTCGCTACATCTTCCTTGATGCCTACCGACTTCAGGGTTGTGCTAGGTCCCTCATCTTTCTTCGAGGAGTTAGCCGATACCGACTTCGTCTTAAGCGAACTTCGCACAGCCGATGCCGATATGTATTTGCTCTGCACTTGTTCCAGGATTGCATCCGCTGTTGCCTGATCCTTCACAATACCAATGACTTCACCGTCTACCTTGAGCTCCACACCTTTGGCGTAGGCTGTCAGCATGTCACCCAGTTTGTCCAGCGTTTCGTCACTGTTCACTTCAGGTTTGTACGCTCTTACCGTTTCGGTTGTGATACCATCCGTGTTCAGCACCATCTCTGCATCCGGATATTTATGTTGATATTCCTCAGTTTTGTCTGTAAATAGTTGTTGTAATTGTGCCTCATCTGCAATGGTACCAATCTCGCTACCTTTAACCATGACTTTATAGTACGGTACGGTGTTTGCAGTAACGTATTGTTTGCCTGCGAACCCAAGCGATGCTGCGATGAATACACCACATGCTGCTGTAATGATCCATTTGCGCGAGGCCAGAACGCGCTTCTTATTCACACTGAAGGTGGACATGCTCATGTTGTTTTTGTCTTCGGCCGTCCGGTGTTCCCCGGATTGTTCGTGTACCCGGTCTTTGCCCGGTTGGCGTATGCCTCTGAAACCTTTCATGATTCTCTCCTTTTCAGCACTTCTCAGTTCGCATTTCTGTCAAGACATCACCCATCGTGTCTGTCCCATGCTCGTTGATACTTGTATTGGGTGTCCGCAAAATCAGGACTTTAGCTGCGCTCGTAAAAGTGTCAAAATTTTAACCTTTTATCACACCCGTATACTTTAACACAGGTTTTACACTCATTTCAACTCTATACGTCACACCGCAAAGCCACGCCCCGCTTGGTTTCCCTGAATTATCCATAAGATAGCACGGCTGGTCCATCACCCATTATGCCTCAACATCCGCTGTACTATGTACTTTTGTTCGCAAATTAAGACTAGGTTCTAAGACCCAGTGAAATATGCTTTATTTTTCATAAAAATACAAATAAAATCCCTCATCAGATCAACTCTGATAAGGGATTACGTAAACAACCTGATTGTGGTTTATCTTAAACTGGATTTCATCCCATGCCACAATAGAAATTAACTTTTATGTCTCTATTCTTTGACTGCAAGAATTACAAATCGCTTCTGCTGTACTTCCCAGAATCCATTGTGCTCCATCTCCGTATGAATATACATTAATGGCTCACGGAACTGTTCTACCTTGAAATCAGGTACTTGCCACGGGATGGTCTTTAGATAATAGACCAGTGCCCCTATATCATAGAAACGCTGCGCGGGAGTTGCTTCCCGTTGCTCCAGAATACGGAATCCACACTGTTCCAGCTGAAGAACAGCACGATCCAGCTCCCATCCAGCGTAATCCACGGGCATAGGAATGCCGAGCCGATCATTGATCTCCCTGCAATCTGACCAACCTACCTGTTGAGTCAGAAACAGTCCACCTACCGATAGAATCCGCCTAACTTCCTGCTCATCATACGACTCATGCCGATTAAGAATCAGATCGAATTCCCCGTCTACAAAAGGAAGTTGCGAATCATCAGTCACCGGAAGCACCTTCACACCGAGCGGCTGTAATCGTTCCTCTGCAATCGGTATATTCGGAAGATAACCTTCGGTCGCACATGTGTATGGAGGAAGCGGAAAGAGTCTGGACAGCATTTCTCCTCCACCCGTCCCCATGTCGAGCATTCGCTCTGTCTGATTCATCAATCGGCGCGCCATCGTTCCATAGGACCAAGGCAACATTCCGCTCTGAAGTCGCTCACTCCCTGTTACATAGCTAAAATCCCAGCCACTAAACGGCTGATCCGCCTCTTGCAACCCTTGCTCGTATCGCTCATTCGTCGCCTCGGTAAACTTTTTTACTGATGGTTCTGAATTAGAATGATATAAGTTCATGTCCAATACAACCTCCAATTCGTGTATTCATAAACAAAATCCATCGGATCTCTTGAATGCACCTATGAAAGGAGGTCCACGAATTGGATTGGAGGTTTCTGCAATGTTGCCTGAACGTTTTTATATGTTGTGCTCTTTACCTTTATATTTCATACACTGTTCCCTCCTACAGGCATTTCCAGTATTTATTTAAATAAATTATATTCAATCACCATCGACAAGTCCATTACATTATGAATCAGGCGATACCCGTCTATGAGTACGCCTGCTTTACCTACCAATCTTATTCTGTTTGCAGTACTTCCATCAGGTTGTCGTACTCTTCACTGGTCAGGTACTTCGAGATCACCTGTTCAATCTCACGCAGTTCCTGTTCCGTTAGGCCACCTTCCATGGCGCCTGAGATCTGTTGCATTTCTTTCTGTGGCAGCTTGTTCATGAGCAGGCTGAAGATTTTTTCTTTCTCCTCTGCTGGCAGCTTGTCCTTCGCTCCTGTGATGTCATCCGGCGATACTACAATGGCGTCACTGCCTGAAGAAGCACCGCCGCTGGTCGATCCGGTTCCGTTCCCCGAAGCTGAACCACTACCCTGATCTGTTCCTGATTCATTACCCGTGCCCGTATCCGTCCCATTGCCTGCACTTGTGCCTGAGTTTGATCCTACGGTCGTATCTGTACCTGAACCTTCCCCTGTGCCCTCGTTTGAACCACTCCCTTGGGACGCATTGTTGCCTGCATCTACGTCAGATTGACCGCTCTCTGTCCCGTTCCCCATAACTGAAACAGCATCTTCCGGAACCTGCTCTTCGTCCGCTCCTGTCGGCTGATCTGTCTTCCCATTTCCCGATTTATTCCCCTCGCTGGTTTTACCGCCCAAGGCACCTTGGAACATGGCGGTTAACCCCATGGGTTGACCTTCCCACTGAATATTGAAACTCGCGAGTAGCGACTTCGCATATGACTGTACAATTAATCCGGTCGTGAGCAGTGTTAATGAACTGACCAGCACCACGGTTAGCAAGATTTTAACAAACCACACAAGCAACTTCATTCCGTTCTCTCCCTCCGATTATCCCACCCGTCTAACATGCGCATGTCGGGGTCTGTGACTCTACTGTTAACCAGTATTGACGGAAATCTCGGGATTATATCCGATAAACATACAAAAAACCTCCAGTCATCGCTATAAAAGCAACAACTGGAGGCTTAACATGCCTAAGTCAGCAGAGGATTCTATTTTATAATTCTAGAAACAATCTCTCTATTTCTTCGATTACTCGTAGATTGGAAGTACTTGATTCGTTTGCTCACGGTTACGACCAACGGAGAAGATGGCAATTGGAATGCCTGTCAGTTCGGAAACACGTTTTACATAATTCTGTGTGTTCACTGGCAGGTCTTCAAGTTTCTTCGCTCCAGTGATATCTTCGCTCCAACCTGGCATCTCTTCGTATACCGCTTCACATTCTGCCAGCATTTTGAGGCTTGCCGGATAGTGTGTGATAACCTCGCCGCGGAATTTGTATCCTGTGCAGATTTTTACCGTTTCCAGACCTGTCATTACGTCCAGAGAGTTCAGGGATAGACCTGTGATTCCACTGACACGACGCGCGTGGCGAACAACAACACTATCGAACCAACCTACACGACGTGGACGTCCAGTTACCGTACCGTACTCATGTCCAGTCTCACGGATTTGGTCACCGATTGCATCATGCAATTCCGTAGGGAATGGGCCATCTCCTACACGGGTTGTGTAAGCTTTCGCTACCCCAATGACTTGCTGAATACGAGCCGGGCCTACGCCAGAACCGATACATACGCCACCTGCGGACGGATTGGATGATGTAACAAATGGATAAGTTCCTTGATCAAGGTCCAACATAACGCCTTGTGCGCCTTCAAACAATACCTTTTTGTCCTCATCAATATATTCGTTCAGAACAACGGATGTATCACGTACGTAAGGACGCAGAATTTCAGCATATCCGAGGTAATCTTGCAGAATCTCTTCAACATCAACAGGCTGGCCGCCGTAGACTTGCTCGATGACGCGGTTCTTTTCTTTAACCAGATGACGCAGTTTCAGTTCGAAATCTTCAGCATCCAGCAGGTCAACCATCCGAATACCAATACGGGCTGATTTGTCCATGTAACATGGGCCAATTCCTTTGCCAGTCGTACCGATTTTGTTCGGACCTTTGCTCTCTTCTTCGAGTGCATCCAGTACCATGTGATATGGCAGGATGATATGTGCACGCTCACTGATGGACAGGTTCTTCGTTGTGAAATCATTGTCATGAATATAGTTAATTTCTTCGATGAGTGCCTTCGGGTTGATAACCATTCCGTTACCAATAACACACGCTTTATCCGTGTAGAAAATCCCTGATGGAATCATCGTCAGTTTATATTTTTTGTTATCAATCAGAATTGTATGACCCGCATTGTTACCACCTTGATAACGAGCCACCACATCAGCGCTCTCCGCCAAATAATCCGTGATTTTGCCTTTTCCTTCGTCTCCCCATTGCGTTCCCACTACAACTACCGTTGACATAGTTAACATTCCTCCGTGGGTGCCTTGCGCACCTTTGTATTGGTCTGTCCGTCCTCTATCCCGGCAGGCATGTTACGCAATAAACCGACTGAGAAGCGTGCTAACGGACAGTAAAAATGTCCTTCCGTTACATTCAAGGGAAGGTTTGCGCTGCTTTAACGCAGCAGTATTAGTGTACCAGTACCCTTTTTCAAAGTCAAATCAAATGGCGAACAATTAGATATAGTACAACTGTAATGTTCGGGATTTACCCACTATTTCGACACAAAAAACCGGAGACATCAGTCCAAGCTTGCTTGACTGCTATCACCGGTTCAAGGATACCCATTTCAATGTGAATCTATATCTGGTATTTATAAGAGATGTTTGAGTTTAGTGGCTCTAATGGTTGATCTTCGGGACAGACGATTTTGCTTCATGACCAAAGCCGTCAGCACCTGCCCGTTACATCGCGAAGGCGTCATTGTGCGCCCTCTCGTAATTGACGAATTTATTAAAGTTTTTCAGGAAGACCAGTTCCACCGTACCTACCGGACCGTTACGCTGTTTAGCGATAATGATCTCGATAATATTTTTCTTCTCGGTCTCTTGGTTGTAGTAGTCATCCCGGTACAGGAACGCTACGATGTCGGCATCTTGCTCGATCGAACCCGATTCCCGCAAGTCACTCATCATCGGACGTTTGTCCTGACGTTGCTCTACACCCCGGCTCAGCTGGGACAAGGCAATAACCGGAACTTCCAGTTCCCGGCCAATCTGTTTCAGTGTACGTGAAATCTCGGATACCTCTTGTTGACGGTTCTCCCCTGCTTTACCACGTCCACTAATCAGTTGAAGATAGTCGATCAGGATCATGCCAAGGCCTTTCTCTTTCTTCAGGCGACGGCATTTGGCACGAATATCCGCTACGGTAATCCCTGGCGTATCATCTATGAAGATGTTGGCTTCTGACAAAGCTGCAATACCCATCGTCAGCTTCTGCCAGTCTTCATCACCCTTGAAATCACCCATACGCATCACGCTGGCATCCAGGTTGGCTTCCGCACAGATCATACGTTGCACCAGCTGGGCGGCTGACATCTCCAGACTGAAGATGGCTACCGTCTCCTGTGCCCGAATGGCAACGTTCTGAGCGATATTCAGGGCAAAGGCCGTCTTACCTACGGAAGGACGGGCCGCTACAATGATCAAGTCACTGCGCTGGAATCCGGCAGTCATTTTGTCCAGATCGATGAACCCGGACGGAATACCTGTCGTTGTACCCTTATTCTGATGAAGTGTTTCCACACGATCAAATACTTCCATCAGTACATCCTGAATGGCTATAAAACCACTACTGGAGCGACGGTTGGAGATCTCCAGAATGCGACGTTCAGCTTCTCCAAGCATCGCTGCAACATCTTCGCCGCCTGTATATCCTTCACTCACGATCTGTGTTGCCGTACGAATCAGGCGACGCAGCATCGATTTCTCTTCGATAATCTGAGCGTAATAGTCTACGTTCGCGGCTGTAGGTACACCATGGGCTAGCTTAGCCAGATAACTAACGCCCCCGATGTCCTCCAGCTCACCTTTATCCTTCAGAAGCGAAGTCAGTGTCACGAGGTCAATCGGTTGATTTCCCTCACCAAGCTGGATCATCGCTTCAAAGATTAATTGATGGGGCTTATCATAGAAATCCTCGGTTTGCACCCGTTCCATCGCTGTAATCAGGGCCTCGCCCTGCAACAGGATTGCACCCAGCACGGCCTGTTCGGCTTCCAGGTTCTGCGGGGGAATCCGGTCGAATAACATTTCTCCGCCCATCTTACTCTTCCGTTACCTGTACCTTCAAGGTTGCCTTCACTTCAGGGTGAACCTTGACAGTTACTTGTGTTACGCCGAGTGTACGAATAGGCTCGTCCAGCTCAATTTTGCGTTTGTCTACTTTCAGACCCTTTTTAGACAAAGCTTCTGCGATCTGTTTGCTGGTAATGGCGCCGAACAGACGACCACCTTCGCCGGACTTGGCTTTCAGTTCAGTCACTTCTGCTTCCAGCTTTTTCGCAAGTGCTTCCGCTTCCGTTTTCTCTTCCTGCTTGATTCTTTCTTCAGCTGCCTTCTGGTTATCCAGTGTCTTCATGTTGCCGTCCGTTGCCAGACGTGCGATTCCCCGTGGCAATAGGAAGTTCTGTGCGTAACCCTCAGATACTTCTTTCACTTGCCCTTTCTTGCCTTGACCCTTCATATCTTTTATAAAAATGACTTTCATTCGAACAGCCCCTCTTCCTTTTCGATTTCAGCCAGTACGTTCGTCAGCCGTTTTTCTGCCTCTCCAAGCGTTCCTTCAAGCTGCACGGCAGCATTCGTCAAATGTCCGCCACCGCCCAGTCGTTCCATGACAACCTGAACATTCATGCGCCCCAGCGATCTCGCGCTGATGCCAATCAGTCCATCCGGACGCTCACTAATCACAAATGAAGCGACCACGTCAGTCATGTTCAGCAATGTGTCCGCCACCTGGGCGATCATCATCTGTGAAATCTTGCTGCCAGGGTCTGTGACCGCCAGCGCAATGTTCCCGTATACCATTTTAGCATGCTTTATGATTTCTGCCTTAGCAATATATTCTGACAGATCCTCTTTCATCAACCGCTGGATCATAATGGTGTCCGCACCGCTACGGCGCAAGAAGCCTGCCGCTTCGAACGTTCTGGACCCCGTGTGCAGTGCAAAATGCTTCGTATCCACCGTAATCCCGGCAAGTAGAGCCGTAGCTTCTAGCGGAGTGAATTGTACCTTGTCATGAATGTATTGCAAGAGTTCGGTTACCAATTCGGCAGCAGAAGACGCATAAGGTTCCAGATAGATCAACACTGCGTCATTGATGAACTCTTCGCCCCGGCGATGGTGATCCACAACTACGACACGGGTAGCAGACTGTACCAGTTTCGGTTCCATGGTCATGGAGGCCTTATGGGTATCCACTACCACCAGCAACGTGTGCTCGGTCATCATCTGGGTTGCCTGTTCCGGTGATACAAATGCTTTGGACAACTTCTCATCCTTGTTCACTTGCTCCATCATGCGTTCAATCGATGGATTAATTCCATCCAAAACAATCCGTGCTTCCACATTGTACAGACTGGCCGCTTTCCACACTCCGATGGATGCGCCGATCGCGTCCATATCCGGAATTTTGTGCCCCATGATGAGCACCCGATCGCTCTCCTGCATGAGATCACGCAGCGCGTGCGCAATAACGCGGGCTCTTACCCGTGTCCGTTTCTCCACTGCGTTAGACTTACCGCCATAGAAAGACAGGCGTTGTCCGGACTTCACGGCAGCCTGATCACCACCACGTCCAAGCGCCATGTCCAGACTGGACTGTGCCAGTTCTCCCATCTCGCTGATGCTATCCGATCCAAACGCCAGTCCGACACTGAGTGTCATTGGCACTTTGAGGTCAGCAGTCATCTCCCTAACTTCATCCAAAATGACAAATCGGCTCTGCTCCAGTTCCTGCAAAGACTTATGATTCAGCATCAACAGATAACGATCAGAAGACAGACGGCGCAGGTACACTTCGTACCGCTTGGCCCATGACGTAATCTCGCTAGTCACACGGGCAATCAGCGCTGTACGCTGTTGATCGTCCATGCCTTGGGCAGCCTCGTCCAGATTATCAAGAACGAGAATTCCCAATGCAAGGCGTTCATTTTCATATTTATCACGAAGAATGGCTAGCTCTGTAATCTCGTATACATATACATACCGCTCCTGCGGGTTATGAATAACTCCATAATGCCGATCATCCAACTGGAATTCGTCATGCAACTCCTTGGATGAATGTTCCTTCGTCCCATCCTTCTTCTCTTTAGGCTGAGGAAGTTTGGGAAACAAATTAAGTAGCGGATTACCCACCATTGTCTTCTCCTGGAACATCTCCGCGACAAAGCGGTTATGCCACTCTACCGTACGATCTTCGCTGTACAGCACAATTCCGAATGGAAGCATGCTGACCGCTTCCCCCTCCATCCGTTTGATCCGAATAGATAGGCCATTAATGTAGTCGTTAAGCTCACGGCGGAACGCGAGCTCCGCCTTAATCATGACGATTCCCAGCGCCGAAGCCAGTATCAGACTAATCAAACCAAGCGTCCAGTTATAAATGGTAACGAACATAACGAGCAACAGCAGCAGTATGAACGCCCATACGGTATAGTAGCCGTGCCAGCGTTTCTTCAGAAATTTAGGCATGACTCATCACCCTATCGTTTTGATTTCGATATTGCCTCACGAAGCGGGAATGCCAGATCGATAATTCCGATAATCCGAAGCGGACCAATGAAGAAGACCGCAGCCGCCAGGAAATATGGTATAACCGGATTCCATTTCTTTGTATGTGAGAGAAAGAAGAAGAAACCGATCGCTTGAATCATGAAGCCCAGATTAATTAACGGGGACAGATTCATGGCAATCATGGTCCAGTATGTTCCATCACTTTGTCTGGAGATCACTTCAATCAACAGTGCGAGGAAATAATACCAGATCAACGCACGCGGCATACGCCATTCTCTCGCTGGTGGAAGTTTCGATACCACCACACCCATCACGTTCAGAATCGGACGAGCAATGGCGTGTGTAATGAAGGCCATTACCATCGATGTAACAACGAGAGCAAACGGAATCATAAGCTGTGTTTGTTTGGCAACATCCTCGGTCATCTCAGGTGTCCATGCAAACCCGTTGATCATCTGATTCGATGTATTGGTTAACGGTTCAATGGTCAATTTGACCACATCTTCAATATAACTGGACAGGTCGAATTGGAAAATGACACTGCCGACCAAGAGCAACAACAAGTATTCTGCCAACATCATTCCACTTCCCGCCATCAGGGCGAACAGGGCCGATTTGCGTGTTTTATACGCGTGACCCATAACGATCGCAGGCAGGGTAAAGATGAGTAATAGTAACAGATAGATGGGGTGGAATACGACCAAAATAACGGCTACGGGCACGAGATGCCATATAAATGATTTTAAAGATAATGAAGCATACAAAATAACTCCCGGAATCATCATAAAAAATATGGCAAGTACCGATAAAGGAGTTAACAGCGAAAGTAGCAAGAGCAGATAAACTGCGCTCCAAACAGCTGATTTAAAGCTAAATTTCAACAAATTCACCTCTTACGCATATGATCTTCTAGCGAGGAAATATCCTGGTACCAGTCTTCAAGCTGGTGACCTTCCTGTTTATGCTTTTTCAACTTCTCAACTAGCAGTGCATCCAGATCCTTGAAAGGAATACCGAGCCTGCGGCCCAATATGTAACTACTCATAATCAAACTGGCAAGACTGTCCCCGATTCGAGTTGTACTGCCTTCCCATAACGCCTTGAATAATCGGGATACCTGATCAAGCACTTCGGTTTTCAGCCATTCAATCACTTTAGCGCGTTTGGCTACATCCAGTTCTTTAGGCATTTGGCGAAAGTCACTCTCCCCCGAAAAAGCTTTATTCTCGATTATAGCATAAAAAGAGGGCCCGCAAAATTACCCCAAAAAGCGGAGAAGTTCTCCGAAACTGATGTCAGGTACTTATGCGGAGTCCTCCGTACATCCTATCGACCTATATAAATGTAAAAAACTTCGAATGCGCCCTTGGTTCAGGACTTCTTAAGTTTAACATGATACCGGACGGCTGTGATTATCCCTAATGACACAATAATGTTTAAATTCGTAACATCCTTACTTAGCCTTGATCGATTCTTTGGCTACAATGCCCTCGCAGTACTCAATAATCTGACTCCGTCTGACAATACCAATGAACCGATCCATATCATCGACCACAGGAACAAAGTTCTGAACTTTAGCCAGATTAATCAGGTCCTCCATGTTGGCATCAATGGATACGGGTTTAATATCCAAGCGAAGGGGAACGTCCTTGAGCAAGAACTTTGAAGCGTTTTCAAATGAAATCTTTCCCTCGGCATTCTTCATATACCACAGTAAGTCGCCTTCGGTAACCGTACCAATATATTTGCCCTCTTTATTCAAAATGGGTACCGCTGTAAAACGATGATATTCCATCCGTTCCAACGTTTGCCGCAGCGTAGAATCCGACGTCACGCACGTAACCTCTTGTTTGGGTAGCAAAAAAAATGCGATGTTCATACCCTTGTGTATCCTCCTTGTGAATTTCTTCGTTCAACTTATCTCGCTCAACTTATATTATACGGATCAGAACGCAGGATGTTCCAAAAGGATAATAGTTCTCACTACAAAGAAAAAAAACAGCAGCCCGCGAATAAACGTACTGCTGATTGTGGTCTACAACACATCATTGGTATGGAATTGGTTATTCAATCTTTTGCCGGTCAGGGATCATTACTTCACCGGCTGGGGTCGATTGATCCATCCAGTTGTTAATCAGCTCTTTGGCATATTGGACATCTTTCTCGTCAGCCTGACCATAATAGATACCGTCTTTTTTCATCCCCTCACCCAGAATGGTGAAGCTTGAAATCTGCGGTTTCTCCTGAGTAAGCACTTGTTTAGCCAGATCAATAATGAAAGAAGCTCGCATATCCGTCTGGAAGCTGTCTCCCATGATCTGAATCAATTCCGGGATTTTGGCGATTTGATTCAAATTCAGCATCTCATTCGCCATCGCGTTCAAGAAAATCTGCTGCCGCTTGGTACGATTAAAATCACTATCCTCACGGTATCTTACATAATACAATGCTTCCTGCCCGTCATAGATCGGCTTACCGCCTTCAATTGTGAATTGTACATGATCCGGATTCTTGTTCACAATGTCCTCATCGATTGGCAGTTTTACACCACCAAGCGCATCAACCACTTTTTTGATTCCGTCAAAGTTGATCGTTGCATAGTAACCCACATCAGCATCAAGAAATTTCTCCACGGTATTGATGGACATATTCTCCCCACCAAAAGCATAGGCATGCGCCAGCTTATCATAATCATCTTCGCCGTCCTTGTTAGCATCCCGTCCCACAATCTGCACATACGTATCACGTGGAATGGATACCAGAAGCACGCGGGATTCCTTGGGACGTACTACAGCATAGATAACCGTATCCGAACGTCCGCGCGTCTTCTCATAGGCTCGTTTGTCCGAACCCAGCAGTAACACGGAGAAAGGTTCCTTACGATATACCGTTGGATCAGGCGTATTGTTGCCTTCTTGCGGTACATAAGAACGGGATAACTGATCTTCTACCGAACCGGCGAGAAACAGATCAAATGCCGCTACAGCCAGTTGCTGACGGAACAAATAACCTCCGATTAACAAAACAACAAGTGAAACGAGCGTTATATATAGGCCTTTTCTTCTTTTCTTCTTCTTATCTTTAGTTCTGCTTTTCATCCATTGATTCCTTCTTCACTGTCAAAATGATAATCCATAATACCAATTAAACGTCTGGGATGCCTTGTGACTCGGTGTTCTCTGAAGTTTTCTCTCTCTGGAATCAAGACACCGCTTACGCTCGTTCTATTGTAATCATTGCAGGAGCAAGAAAAGTTACAATCCGGTTAAATTGAAAAGAACAGCGACTCCTTTTTAGTTTCAAAAGGTACACTGTTCTCTTCATTTTCACATGCGATCCTATCCGTTCGTGGACACACTTTCCACATGATGGCTCTTCTCTTTTTGACGCAGACGTCCCGTTATAAGCGCAGCTACCAGCGTAAGCACACTGAATACCACCGCAGACCAGAAAAGGCCATTGTAACCCTGTCCTGTCGTTTGATGCACTGCCTGGAGCAACACATCACGGATACCTTCATCAGGAATCTGGGACAGGCCCTCTGTCAGACTGGATACATCACTCCCTGAAGCTCCACCTGACGCATATTGCTCCAGCATCTCGGGCGGCACCTGAATTCCTTTGTCAGCGAATCCTGCCTGAATGTTGGACCCCAGATTAATGAAAGACCGTGCCAGGAATCCGGCAAAAATGGTAGGTGCAATAGCCATCGCCATCTGGCGGAATAACGAGCTGGTCGCTACCGCGATGCCTTTGTTGTTCTCCCCCGCCTGTTCTGTGACAAGTACGTTAACTGGCGCACCAAGCATCATACCGAATCCAATACCTACGAGCGTACTCGCGATGACAAATTGCCAGATATGCTCCACCCATAGCGGGAACAGCAGGAATCCAATCGCAGATAGCAGCCCCGCAACCGATAACGTCCAGATCGGCCCTTTGCGGTCAACCAGGTATCCACCTCCACCTGCCCCGATGCCGGATGCCAGCGCGAGTGGAGTAAACCAGTACCCGGAAGCTGTATTGGATACGCCGAGATATTGCTCAACAAATCCGGGAATAAAGATCACCGAGGCCAGAATGGCTCCGGAGAAAAAGGCAATTAACAGCGTCCAGCGAAAGGACGCAATGCCCAGAAGCTGTGTCGATACAACAGGTTCACGTTCAGATCCTTCCAGCCTTTTTTCCATGAAGTAAAAGAGCACCAGAATGATCACACCTGCCAAGAAAAAGCCGTAGAACATCGGTGACCCCAGGCTTTGAAGCATGTTCACACCGTCCAGATTGCTGAAGCTATACATTAAACTGAGTACACCCAACGTTAGGACAGCAATGCCGCTCCAGTCCACTGCTGCACGATTCAGTTCCTGCTCTTCCTGAATAAATCGAATACCTGCAAGGAATAGCAGAATGGCGATAGGTACATTGATCAGGAATAACCAATGCCAGTTGCCAGTCAGATCCAGTATAAAAGCACCAACATTGGGCCCCAAAATAGCGGCAACACCATTCATCCCTCCGAGCAGACCCAAGGCTGTACCTTGTCGCTCCGCCGGGAACTTGCTTAATACGTATGAGCTGGCAATGATAAATATCCCCCCGCCGCCCAAAGCTTGAATGACACGAGCAATCAGGAAAAAGGTAAACGATGTGCTCAGCGCGACGAGCAGGGACCCGATCCCAAACAACGCCACTTCAATCAGAAATAGTTTCTTGCGACCATAACGGTCCGACAGTTTGCCCGCAATAGGTACACTCACCGCAAGCCCAAGCGTGTAAAGCGTAATCGTCCAAGCTCCCCATGTTGGCGACACACCAAATGATGCATTTAAGGTGGTCAGTGAAGAGGTGATGATCCCGTTATCCAGCGCAGCCATAAATACCCCTATGGCAAACAGGATTAGCGGCCATTTCATTTGTTTTTGCATCACATATTACCTCCCGATCAGATCGTAAATTCAGTATCGTACAGTTGGTTTGGTACATATATATTAAACCGAGTTGAATAATAATGACTCACTGGTCATTTTAAAACAAAAGAAAACCATATGTCAATTTAATAATATGGTTATATGGATCAATTTACCTCTGATTCGATAAAATAGAGCTGCCACATGTTCAGTCGCACCTGCGGACAGCCCTCATATCTTATCTAATGTACTAACGCTTGCGTAATACTTCAATAATCTGGTCTGACTCGGTTTGTTTGACAGGTGGATCATTGGCGTCCTGAAGGTCTCTTTGATGATGCCTATGTACGCCCTCTCATTTTGAGCCCGAAAACCCATAGTTGAACAACTTCCGAGTCTCCACAAAACGCCCTTCACGAGTATCTGTTCCAAATACAACTGATATCAGTCTTTTGCCATCACGTTCAGCTGTCCCCACAAAATGATATCCGGAATCTTCATCATACCCGGTCTTCAATCCGTCATTCCCATCGTAAGCATACGGCCCACCAATGGAGGACAACATCCAGTTCGTGTTGCTCATGTACATCCCTTTTTGGTGCATTGATACTTGCATTTGACTGGAAATTCTTAAAATCTCGGGATGGTTATTCAGCAGATATCGCGCAAGCTTGCATGCATCTATAGCCGTCATTAAGGTTTGCCCTTGTATATCCATCGGACGGTTAGGACCAAGCAGCTTTTCACTGAGGCCCGTTGAATTCGTGAATTGTGTATCCTCAGACAGCCCAATCTGAGTTGCTTTCTGATTCATCTGTTGCACAAACTTCTGCTCTGTACCACTGATATGTTCAGCCAGAGCAACTGTTGCATCATTGGCTGAATAGACAGCTACGATCTCGAACAACTCCTGAACTGTGAATTGCTCTCCCTGTTTCAGGGTCAATTGACTGCCCCCAACGGAGCTAGCATATAGACTCACATTCACAAGATCATTCCAGCTTATATCACCATTGATCACGGCCTCCATCACTAACAGTTCTGTCATCAACTTACTGACGCCTGCCGGAGCAATTTCTTCGGAGCCGTTAAAATCCATTAAGATCTGTTCAGAGTTCATATCCATTAATACTGCAGATTCAGCTTTAATTCCCGGTTTGCCTACCAGCATGTCCGGTTTCACACCCAAATATATAATGAGCAGCAGAGCCAGCAGCATACCTGCCCGTTTCCACCATTTTTTCATAAAATGATCACCTCTTACCTATATAGACGAAGTGAAGAGGCATTTTGTCTGCACTTTTTTGAAAAAAAGTTAAATTTTTTTTATTTTTTGGTTACAAAAAAAACATGAACTCCGTACACCCATGCCAGAGTGTACAGAATCCATGTTTTGAAAGACACATTAGTTCAATCTCCCAGGAGAAATCTTCATTATAATCTAGCAACCGACTTCTTAAAGGACCCCAATCCTTACAGCTGCTAATTTAAGAATGTGTTACTCAGCTACAACCGCTTTGTCTGCATTAACTTGCAGGTCGCTCAGGTAAACGCCTGTTCCATCACCAATCGCGTAGTTCATTACACGTTTGTTAACTGGTGCTACAACTGCACGATACAGTGTAGGGAATACAGGAACTTCATCTACCATGTATTGCTGCCATTGATTGTAGATTTCTTTACGCTTGTCTACATCAAATGCTTCAGCAGAGATACCTTGTGCCAGCAATTTGTCATTCTCTTCGCTGGAGAATCTGGAGAAGTTGTAGAGTGCATCGCGGCCATACAGACCAGATGGATCTACGTCAATACCAACGCCCCATGCGGCTTGATACACATCAATGTTCGGATCATCTTTACCTGTGTTACCTACACGGTCATAGAAGTTGTTGAATTCAACCATTTCCAGGTTTACTTTCAAACCAATAGCTGCCCATGATTGAACGTAATAACGTGCCAATGGTTCAGCTGTGTCGCCACCAGTCATGGATACAAAGTTGATTTCGAGTGGTGTTCCATCCGGATTGGTACGGAATTCACCATCCAGTTTGTAACCAGCTTCGTCGAGCAATGCTTTCGCTGCTTCTGGATCATACGTTACACCCGGATTGCTGGCATCATGGAATTCTGGATGAGACGGTGGAATCAGGGTTGTTGCGTTCCAACGCAGACCATTATAGAAACGTTTACCCACTTGATCGTTATCTACAGCCATCCACATTGCTTTACGCAAGTTTTTATCTCCCATTTTTGCTTCAGCATTGCTTTTAACTTTTCCGTTCTCTTCATCCCACGTACCCAGTTTGAAACCGATGTACGTATAAGCACGATCGATTGCACCCAGGAATTCTACGTTAGACAGGTTAGCATTGTCTTTATATTGATCTGTCGGGAATGCATCCACGAGATCTACCCCGCCAGATTTCAGTTCTTGAACAACCGTTGTCGGGTTGATAACTTTCAGAGTTACACCATCCAGTTTTGGAGCCCCACGCCAGTAGTCATCGTTTTTAACAAAAGTTACAGACTCACCTGGAGTGATAACATCCACTTTAAATGGACCAAAACCAATTGGTTTTTCACGTACTTCTTTGGAAGAAGACATTTTTGCTACATCCATATCTCCGAAGATATGTTTAGCCAGTGGATACGTCCATACGCCACCTGTCAGCAGGGACGGAGTAGATTCTTTATACGTAATGCTGATTTGTTTGTCGCTCAGCACTTTAATACCAGAGATTGTTTTTGCTTTTCCAGCATGATACTCGTCCATACCTACTACACTAGTGAAGTTGGAGTCGTAACGTGGACCATCATACGCTTTGTTACCAATAACTTCATAAGCAAACTGCAGATCTTCAGCCGTTACCGGCTTGCCATCATGCCAGTTTACATTGTCACGAATGGTCAGTGTGAACGTTTTGCCATCTTCGGAAGTCTCATATGTTGCAGCACCATCATTGGTGTATACATAGTCTTTATCCCAAGTCAGCAAGCCTTCATCGAACCATTGAAGAACCTGAGCATCCGGGTTACCGGAATAGAAGTTAAAGTTCAGTGTACCTTCAAAAGCAGTATCCGATACAAGTCCGAATGTAATCGATCCACCCTCGATCGCAGTACCCTCATTCGTTTTGACATTGTTGAAGTCTTCAATGGAGTAAACGCCCTCTTCATTAGCAGGTTTTTCCTCCGTTTTTCCCTCTTCTGTGTTGGAAGCTGGAGCTGGAGTAGCTGCTTCTTTCTCAGAGCACGCTGCGAGCACCAATACAAAGACCAACATCATCGTGAAAAATAGTCCCCGTGAAAATAATCCCTTTTTCATGAACCTTTCCTCCCTTTTTTTAACCTCTTCTTTGTCTTGCATCAGTCGCACGCTTTAGGGCTTGACCGACATTATTTATACTCAACATCAATACCAGAATCAGTACCGATGCGGGTAGCCATATCCACCATCTGGACTCCAGGGTTTGCGGATTACGTGCATAACTTACGAGTGTTCCAAGACTGGGTGTACTTTCCGGAAAACCAAATCCCAGAAAAGACAACCCGGATTCAAGGCCGATATTGGAAGCGAGATTCAATGTCATCGTTACGATAATGATTGAACTCAAGTTCGGAAGAACCTGCGAGACAACAATTTTAAAGTGGGAAGAACCGAGTGTTTTGGACGCTTTGACATACTCGAGTTCACTCTCTTGCAATGCCTTTGAGCGAATCAATCTGGCTATTCCCATCCATAAGAAGGCTGTCATGATCAATGAAAATGAAACAATGTTGTACTTAGGTACGGCTGTGACAAATGCGATAACCATCATCAGGAACGGAAGAATCATGAAAAAGTCTACGATCCGCATAAACAGGTTATCAATCATTCCACCGAAATAACCAGACAGAACCCCAACAAGGATACCGATAATTCCCGTCATAACAGTTACTAGGATACCAATGCTTAACGAGTTACGTGTCCCAATGACTAGTTGGCCAAATACATCCCGGCCTCCGTAATCCGTGCCTAGCCAGTATTGTGCAGAAGGTGGTTCATATAAGGCAAACAAGTCTACCTTAACGATTTCATCCTGATCTAAGATTATGGAAGTCCCATATACAAGGAGGATAACAAGCCCCAAGAATATGAGGGAAACCAAGGCAACCTTATCTCTAACCAGCTCTCTCCACAATATATTCAAGCTAGAGGGGCTTTTATCAACCTTCTGTGAAGTTACAACAACATCATTGGTCTTGCTCATCTTGTTTTCACCCCGAAATCTTCAAGTTCTTACTTAATGCGAATACGCGGATCGACTAATCCTAGAATGATATCAGACAGCAATGATCCCAGAATGGTAGCTATCCCGTATAAGAGTACAAGTGCGGTAACCACACTGAAATCCCTTAAAGAGATGGAATTCAGGAACAACTGTCCCATACCCGGATAGCTGAATATACTCTCAATAAATATAGTACCGCCGATCAATCCGGTAATCTCATATCCGAAAAATGCAGCAATTGGCAACAAGGAGTTCCTAAGGATATGTCTGTTGTATATGCGGGACTCCGAAGCGCCTTTGGCTCTCGCGGTAAGAACGAATTCTTTATGCTTGATGTCGATAATCTCGCTACGCAGGTACTGTACCGTCGAAACGGTGGAAATCAACGCCATTGATAGTGCTGGCAGTAGCAAATGGTGTATCTTGCTTACGACATAATCGAATGTTCCAGGAGTAAGACCCGGTGCCACGCTTCCTCCTGTTGGGAACCATCCAAAATGGAATCCGAAGACCCAAACCATCACCAGTGCGAATATGAACAGCGGTGCTGCAAATCCCAAGTACGTGTATCCTGTAATCAGTCGGTCAGACCAAGTGTCGTTGTAACGACCACTGATAATTCCGAGTGGGATAGCAATGAGATACGTTAAGACGAGTGTGGCCAAAGCGAGCCAGAATGTATTGGCAATCCGCTGGCCAATCAGATCCGTAACCGGCATTTTGAAGCGGAAGGATTGTCCAAAATCTCCGACAGCTGCATTCCTAATCCAGTCCCAATATTGCACATACCATGGATTGTTTAGTCCGAGTCGCTCACGTTGTTCATCCAGTGCTTTCGGATCGATACTTGGATCAAGCAGTCCGGTAAGTGCATCCCCCGGCATAGCCTTGGCCATCAGAAAGACCAAGAGACTGAGCAAAAAAACCTGAGGAATCATTATGATAATTCTGCGTACTATTGTTTTCCACATATGACCTTCAACCTTTCTGAGGTAGAGCTACTCGGTGAGTATTGGAAATGGATTGGAGCGAGTAAGCAAGTCCTTCCTCATCAAAGAAATTACGGTATGAATGTTCATACTCGGACTTAATCTGCTGACGGAAAGCTATCATTTCCTCACGCTTGGTTGGGTCCATATCCGGTATGGCTGCAATAAGACGTTTGGTATAGATGTGTTGTGGATTTTCAAAAATATCATTCGTCGTGCCCTGTTCCACATATCTACCTTTATACATAATTCCAATCTCATCACACATATGGCGGATGATGCCCAGATCGTGACTGATGAACAGATACGTCAGATTCAGTTCTTTTTGAATTTCCTGCATGAAGTTGAGTACCTGAGCCTGTACGGATACATCCAGTGCAGATACAGGTTCATCAGCGATAATTAGCTTCGGCTTCAGTGCAATAGCCCGTGCAATGCCAATCCGTTGACGCTGCCCGCCTGAGAATTCATGCGGATATTTGTAGATTGATTCCGGACTCAGGCCAACCTTTTCAAGTAATTCTCTTACTTGTCTTTTCTCCTCGGTGGCTGTCAGACGCTCATAGTTACGAAACGGCTCAGCGATAATATCGATAACCCGCTTCTTTGGATTCAGTGATGAATATGGGTCTTGAAAAATCATTTGTACATCCCGCTGGAGCTGCCTGTTCTTACGTCGCTCCGTAGCCAGATTTTTGCCGTTAAACAGAATCTTTCCGTCAGTGACATGGTTTAGCCCAATAATGGCTCTGCCTGTTGTTGTTTTACCTGAACCTGATTCGCCAACCAGACCATAGGTCTGTCCTTGTTCAATGGAGAAGCTAACATCATCAACAGCCTTTACACTGCCAATTTCCCGTTTAAGCAATCCACCGCGAATCGGAAAGTGTATCTTAAGCCCTTCTACTTCGAGTAATGCCATTATGTTATTCCTCCTCAGCTTTGGTCAGGGAAATGAAAGTGCTGGTAACAGGTACACCGTACAAAGTGACCTGGTGCAATTTCATGCATCTGTGGGTTCTCTTCATGAGCCGATTCACTAATCCATGGAATTCGGGCTTTGAATCTGCACCCTTTGCGAGGAAGATTTTTGAGTGATGGTACGATACCTTGTATGACATGTAATTTGGATCTTTCTTCAGACAGGGTGGGAATAGAATTCAACAGTGAGCGGGTATATGGATGCTTCGCATCGTTCATCAATGTGAAGATATCTGCGATCTCAACAATTTCGCCTGCATACATAACTGCAACGCGATCAGCCATCTCAGCTACGACACCCAGATCATGTGTAATCAGAATAATGCCTGCGTTAATTTCATTCTTCAGATCACGGATTAGCTCCAGAATCTGTAGTTGAATCGTAACGTCAAGCGCCGTCGTTGGTTCATCGGCTATGAGTAGTTCCGGTTTGTTGGCAATCGCAATGGCAATAACAATTCTCTGTCTCATACCACCAGATAGTTCGTGGGGATACTGCTTGTATATTTGTTCGGGACGTGGAATCCCTACCTGATTCAATAAGTGAATGACCTTTTCTCTCTTCTCTCTGGAAGACAGCTTGGACTGATGAAGTGTGAGAATCTCTTCAATCTGTTCACCAATAATCATTAGAGGATTTAGTGCGGACAATGGGTCCTGAAAAATCATACCCATTTCTTTGCCGCGTAGCTTGTTCAACTTGCTTGGGGAGATGTTGGCAATATCTTGTCCTTTATAGAGAATCTGGCCTTCGATTTTTGCTTTGTTATGCAAACCCATAAGAGAGAATGCAAAAGCACTTTTACCTGACCCGGATTCACCTACAATCGCCAACACTTCATTTTTCTTCACCGTAAGGTTAACGTGATCCACTGCTGCATAATAGTCATCTTCAATTCTGAATGATGTTGTTAGATTTCTGACTTCCAATAGCTCTGTATTCAAATCAATCACCCTAACCCCATAATTTCCGTAGATTGTATTCGTGTGTAGAGGAATGCATCCACTGTATATTTCCAAGTTCTTGAAGATAACGAACAATAGCTTATACAAAATACCAAATTGTTAGGAGAAACAAGTTTAAGAGACTTATATTTAGACCATTGGTCAATTAATGTTGATAATTCCTAGCGGAATTATATATCAAAATAATTAATGTAATCATACGTGTAATTTTAGCTAACGTCAATGCTTATTTTGAGATTTTTGGTATAAATGTTTTTTATACTACAGATTTGGATATTAGTAATACTATAAAGGCATATAGTAGGAATTTTGAGAGGTATTATCTTGTTTTTGGCTGGGAGGTGGACATAGGCAATTGGTCAAAATAACATATACATAACATAATGGTTACATCTAGTGTATGTGTATGTTTTAATTTAAGTAGACATTCTTAATTTTGCGTGAGGTAAATGTTACATATATGAGTAGTGATTATATCTCGATCTATAGCTGAATTTTATTTAATGGAAACCGTTATGCTTACAAATGAAAGAATCTGTGCGATCAAAGTAAAAAATCTAGTTAATCTAGTATAGTTTTATTTATTTGCTAATGTAAAGACCAAATTGTCATCTTTTATCATTTATTTTACAAAAGAAAGAAAAAAGCCCTGCAAAATGCAGAGCTTATCTAATAATTATTCATTTAAATGTATATAAAATACTCTTTACTGAGAATCAGGAGGTCTTTTACCACGTTTTAACTCATTGATACTCAAGCCAAAATCCATCTGCAAGTGAGGATAGTCCGGAAAGTTGGCCCAGTCTCCACCCCAAGTGAAACCTAACTCTTTGGCGAGATCCACAACTTCCATCCAATCTGCCTTGCCATTCCCGTTATCATCACGTTCCATATCCCACACCACATCACCGTCAGGCGTCCTCAGTGCAAAATCAATTGCTAATCCGTAGTTATGATATGACTCACCACCACGTGCATTAGTAACGATATTGCCTGCGCTTGAGCGTCCTTGGTTGAATAGTGCGTCTTGTTCCTCGGAACTTCGGTAGCCGTGGGTGATGATAATCTCTATTCCACGTCTGGCTGCCTTACGTACCAATAAACTCTCATTCTCTGCTACCACTGGATGTAGGCCGGTAATTGGCAGAGCTTCTTGGATTGTTGTCCCAGGCCATATATTATCTATATCACCTTTTTGCTGTAACCATACATATATAATGGAAAGTAAAAGAGTAGCTATAATCCAGGTTTTCAGACTGCTCTTTTTTCTCTGTTTGCCTTTACGTTTTGATGTATTCATATCCACTCCTGGTGTTTATTCTGAAATAAACAGCTATTCCTGCTGCCTGAACCTTTTCAGTAGATTAGACTCTATTATAATTCATTTGAGCCTTGAATGCTTCTATCACCATAGTATTGAATTCTTCCATTTGTTAGAGTGGATCTATTATTTCTATTACTTCTATTGATATATACAAAAAAGCAGCCGGCTATAAGCCGACTGCTTCGTATGCAAGCTGAGTAAAAACTACTCAGTTGTGTATGGCAATAATGCGATTTGACGGGAGCGTTTGATTGCAATCGTCAGCATGCGTTGATATTTAGCGCTAGTACCTGTTACACGGCGTGGCAAAATTTTTCCACGTTCGCTGATAAATTTACGAAGCAAGTCCGTATCTTTATAATCGATGTGAGTAATTTTGTTAGCTGTGAAGAAGCACACTTTACGACGTTTATTACGGCCGCCACGACGTGCCGGTCTTTTATCGTTGTCTCCGCCTTCTCTTTGCTTGAAGCCCATGCTTTTCAGTCCTTTCCTATCATGTAACCCATATCTCCTAAGAGTATCAGTTCATGTTAAAATGGCAAATCATCATCCGATATATCAATCGGTTTTCCGTCATCAGAAAAAGGATCCTGATTGTTGCTACGCGAATTATTGTTATTGTTCGCGCGTCCGCCGCCTCCATAAGAAGGCTCTTCACGCATTGGTTGCCCACCGCCGCCACCGCTATTATCACGGTTAGCTGACTCCAAGAAACGGACATTATCGGCAATGACTTCGGTCACGTATACACGTTTTCCTTCGTTATTCTCGTAGTTCCGTACTTGAATGCGTCCTTCGACTGCAGCCAGGCGTCCTTTGCGCAAGTAGTTCGCACAGGTCTCGGCAAGCTGTCTCCAGGTTACGACCGGAATGAAATCGGCTTCCTTTTCTCCCCCTTGGCTTGTAAACGGTCTGTCCACTGCCAAAGTAAATTGCGTAACTGCCACTCCTGCTGGAGTGTAACGCAACTCAGGATCCCGGGTTAACCGGCCGATCAGAATGACACGGTTCAACAATGTAATCCCCTCCTTCAGAGCGTATTGGTGCGTTAATCACGAGTAGTCTTAAGCAGACTTAACGTCGTTGGTAATGAGATAACGAATTACTTCGTCAGAAATCTTCATGAGACGCTCAAGTTCAGTTACAACTGCTGGTTCAGCAGTGAAATGTACCAGAACATAAAAACCATCACGGAATTTCTTGATCTCATACGCAAGACGGCGTTTACCCATAACGTCGTGAGCTGTAACTTCACCACCGCCGTTGGAGATGATGCCTTGGAATTTATCGACTGTAGCTTGAACAACTTCTTGCTCAATGTCAGGACGAATAATGTACATCACTTCATATTTGCGCATAATTTTCACCTCCTTATGGACTCTGGCCCTCAATCTAGGTTGAGAGCAAGGAACGAGCACAAACTCGAACTATATTAATATAACAAATACCGAGTCAAAGTGCAAGCAAACGTTCCCTGTACATATTGGCACATGATCAGCCCGGCTATGGAGCACACTACAGAAGCAACAAAGTAACATAATCTGCAGAGGAGGTTTTATCATGGGTGAAAAAACCGAGTTTGAACCAGGAGACAAAGCCCCAAACGATGGAGAGTACACGGAAGTTGGGGAAAAAAGCTTTGTCACGGAAATTCAGAATCCTAAGCGGGTAACGCTGCAAAAAGGTGAAGCATTTCCCGAAACAAGCAATCATAATCGCAAGTGGAAGAAGCTGACCAAAGCCCGCGTCCATTAATCGCAATACTTTTTTACGATCCATGTATATAAAACGGAATAAAGCACATAATACAATCAGGCGGTGCACGAGAGAGGTGTGGTTCCGTTGGACAACGAAGCCGATCATTCGCTGTTGGAGATTCATCACGTAATCTAAGAAGCAAGTGGTTATGTGTTGTAAGGCCCTTCGTCTGAAGCACGCGTATTGCTACGTGCAGTACACCAAGTTTCTGATTGTTACGACCGATTGTTTCCTAACAAACAAATGCACCGCCGGATAAAGAGCCCTTCGGGGCTCTTTATTTTTTGTTTTGGTCATTAACGATGCCTTTGATATGGCTACATGTTCAATACATGTTCAATAAAACGTTATACAAAAAAAGAGACTTTCCTAATGGAAAGTCTTCTTATCGATCTTTTTATTAAACTCAATGTGTATTGAGTAAGTTACAATTGAAGTGGCGGAAAGGGTGGGATTCGAACCCACGCACGCTGTGACACGCCTAACTGATTTCGAGTCAGCCCCCTTGGGCCTCTTGGGTACCTTTCCGCAGCAATATTGATTATAGCATGATCATTTACAGAACGCAATACTCGTACGGAGCCTGCATGTAAACGTTATTACGCGTACTGCATACCGAATTATTGCAAGATCAGGATTCAGTGGAATCTTCGGCTGAACGCAATACCTTCTTCATGTTTTTCTCAAATTTCGCTCTTGGAATCAACACGCTATGTTTACATCCGACACACTTGATCCGAATATCCATACCCATACGAATGATCTCCATCTCATTGCTGCCACAGGGATGCTGCTTCTTCATCTGCACGATATCCCCAAGCTGGAAACTTTTACGCTCCACCTGTGCCATCCCCCTCATCTTTCTCCAAAGCTACTGCCTGTTCCAATGCTGCTTGATGACTCATCTCATGATACTCCAGCGTTTTCTTCACATCGCCCTGAATCTGACGTTCCACAGACGCACGAGAGTTAGGCATACATTCGGCTACAATTCGAACCACATACTCTGACGTAGACATCGACTGTATACCGAGTACATCCGGTACCTTCACAATATTTAGATCACGCTCTTCAATCCCAACCAAAGACTTCTTCACCAGGTGTACAGACTCATCGAGACTCAAGTCCGCCTTCATCGGAATATCCACTACAGCTAGCGAATTTGACATGGAGTAGTTCGTTACACTTGCAATCGCCCCGTTCGGGATAATGTGCACCTCGCCTTGCCAGCTGACCAGTTTGGTAGTTCTAAGTCCGATCACCTCAACCGTTCCCTTGTAGGTTCCCGTCTGAATAACATCCCCCACAGCGAATTGATCCTCCAATATAATGAAGAAACCCGTAATAACATCCTTGACCAAACCCTGTGCACCGAAACCAATGGCAAGCCCGAGCACACCGGCACTCGCGAGTAGCGGCCCAACTTGGATATTGATCTCAGATAACAGTAGCAGAATCATAATAAAATTACATGTTATGGAGGTCGCATTTTTCAACAGTTCCCCTACGGTTACGAATCTGCGCGGATTCACGCGAATCTTGCCTTCCTGCTTGCGTTCCATGGAACGATCTATAATTCGATATACGACCTTAATGACAATACGGGTGATGATAAAAATAATGATGATCCGGATTGAGCTGAACATAATGTTAAGCCACATATCAGGATCTGCAATTTTGTTCCAGACTTTATCCGTCCAACGAAGGGCTTCATTTACAGCACCAGCAGCACCGGTCTCATCCCCTTGAGCAAACTGAAATGACAACATTCATCATGCCTCCTCTACATCGGTATGTTATCATAGCTGTCTTCTGTTTTGAAATAGAGGCCTCGGATCTCTACGAACTCGTTACGAATGATCTTCTGCACTCGCTCCAGATCCTCTTTTGGAAACTGGATACATAACGCACAACCTGCTGTAATTTCTTTTGGCGTAGGGAACAAATCAATTTCTATCTCGGCAAACTCCAGCAGCATTTCAGCACGCAGTGCCTGCTGGGTTGAATCAAATGCAATCAGCATCCAATCGTTAATCCATTCGTCCATGTTCGGCTCCTTTCGCCATACGTCCAACCCTGGAGAAAAAGCTTGTCCTCGTGAAGTATAAAACGCTCTACCTTTCCATATACTGTTACTACTATTCCAAGGGAAAGGATAGATCCTATGAATCCTACTTCGCGTTCCTTTTCATCACAAGACATGACCAGTTTGAAAATCCCCCATACCGATCCAGGTATTCACTCGGCCATTACCCATCGTTTAATGTTCCATCTCTATAAAGCCCATTCTCTGCAAAATGTAGTGATTGTGTGCATCGGCACAGATCGCTCAACAGGCGACTGCCTTGGTCCTCTGGTCGGATCAGCCCTTTCCAAGTGGGACAGCCCTTTATTCCATCTATATGGTACCTTGGATGAACCAGTCCATGCGATGAACCTGCAAGATACACTCCACAACATACAGAAAACACACCATAACCCTTATGTGATTGGCATTGACGCCTGTCTCGGACAATCATCCAGTGTGGGATGCATTCAAGTTGTCAATGGTCCACTCAAGCCGGGTGCGGGGGTAAATAAAGAATTACCGCCGGTCGGCGATATCCATCTGACAGGTATCGTTAACGTCGGCGGCTTTATGGAATACTTTGTTCTACAGAACACACGGCTCAGTCTTGTTATGCGCATGTCCGAGATTATATCCAGCAGTCTGTACTCGGCCATTCGGGAATGGCATACACGTTCTACTCTGCTTGCTGTGCCAGAGTAATAGCTTCCTTTTCCTCTGGGGACAGAGTATACGTGGACTCTCCCCCTTTAAGAGGTTTGGCATATACGTAAGAACCGTCACGGTTATATATCCCCGTAAGGATCATGCCATCCTGGCTATCATTAATCATGGCCATTGAGAAGCTCAGATCACTGCCACGCTCTCCATAAGCATTGTATCTTTTCACGCCAACTTTACCTTGAATGCGGGTCAGCTTTTGCATGACAACTTGCAGCTGATTCGTTTGCAGTTTGTGTTCATCCTCAATGCTGTCCATCTGAATTTTCAGATTAATCAGCAACGATTCCAGGTCCTCTACTCCACTGCCAGCCATCATGGCTTCATATTTACGTTTAAACTTTCGTAACTTTGCCCCTTGAACAATACTCACAATCAGCAAGATCACCGTAAGTAATGCCATTCCGCCAATAATCCATAACAGCTGTTCCAGAATCAGCTCGTTTAATTCAGCCATGTAATTGCAACTACCCCTCTATATTTTTGATCAGATTAACGTCTGTCCTGTAATATTATCATTCATTATAAATCAACCCGATATCCATAAGCTTAATCAAGCAACCCAGTATCAAATGAGTTCATCATTTCAACTCTAATCTAGTCTGCCCCAGTCAATTCCAACACTGCCTTAACGAGTGCTTCCACATGTTCTCTAGTTGAATTGTATCCCACACTGGCCCTTACTGCTCCGGTAGCAGTTGTACCAGCAGATTCGTGTGCAAGCGGTGTGCAATGAAAACCGGAGCGAACCGCAATCCCATAATTCCGATCCAATCGGAAGGCGAGTTGTGCCGAATCATACCCATCCACAGTAAAAGATACTAATCCGGTGCGTGGCTGTCCAATCTCTGGACCAAGCATTCGAATGCCTTTAACGGAGGACAGCCCATCCATTATATGTTGGGTCAGTTCCCACTCATGTTGGTAGATGACCGCTGGTGTCATCTCAAGTACATGTTTCACACCCGCATTCAGCCCTGCGATCCCGACAGTATTCGGCGTCCCCGCTTCATACCGATCAGGACGGACCTTTGGCTGCTCCAAAGCTTCTGACTGACTTCCTGTTCCTCCATGAAGTAAAGGCTCTATATCGAGCTCTGGAGCAATGTACAAGCCCCCTGTACCCTGAGGACCAAGCAGTCCTTTATGCCCTGGAAAAGCCAACATATCAATGCCCAATTGTTGTACATTCACAGGCATAACCCCAGCACTCTGAGCCGCATCTACCAATAAGATCGCCCGATGTTTACGACACAGGAGCGAAATTTCTCCAATAGGAAGAATACTGCCAAGCAGATTGGAACTATGTGTACATACCACCAATCTGGTATTCGAACGAAACATACGTTCCATTTGCATCAGATCAATGGCTCCCGCAGCATTAACAGGTACATAATCAATCTCTACATTTCGGAGTCTTCGCATGTACTCCAGTGGTCGTCTGACTGAGTTATGTTCAGCCATGGTGGCAATCACATGGTCGCCCTCTCTAAGCGAGCCTTGAATAGCTAGATTTAGCGCTTCTGTCGTATTTGATCCGAATGCAATATCATTCGCATTTTTGATTCCAAAGATATTGGATATGGATTTTCTCGCCTCGAACAATACACGACTTGCCTGAACAGCCATGCGGTGACTTCCTCTGCCAGGATTGGCTCCGGCAATCTCCAATGCACTCAACATCGCATCACCGACAGCAGGTGGTTTGGGCCAAGATGTTGCTGCATGATCTAGATAGATAACTCCCTCCACCTCACAACCACCTCTGTCCCATAAATTAATAATTCGCCTGCACATATTGCACATATAACCCTATAAACAAAGAATGACATATCGTTTCTCCATGGTACAGAGGCGATATGTCATGACATGAGTAAGCCCCGCATGTTGTTAATGAATCATAGACCCGACTGTTATTGTAACAATTCCAATAGCCGTTCCAGATCCTGTTGACTGTAGTAGTTGAGCTCAATTTTACCTTTATCTTTATTGTGCTTGATTTTCACTGTTGTTTTGAAACGTTCACGAAGAGATTCTTCCAATGTATCAATGAATGGATCTTTCTTTTTTAACTTCGATTTGGCTTTAGCCTCACCTGTTTTGGATCGATCCAATTGTTGAACAGCTTCCTCCAACTCACGTACACTCCATTGCTGATCAATGGTTTGTTTGGCAAGTTGCTTCACCATAACCTCGTCCTTCACACCCACGATCGCACGTGCATGTCCCATAGATAATGTTCCACGTGAAACATGGTCTTTTACTTCTTCGGGTAATGATAACAGACGCAAGAAGTTAGCAATGTGAGAACGTGATTTACCTACTTTTACAGACAACTCTTCCTGAGTCAACGCGAATTGATCCATTAACCCCTGATAAGCAACTGCAACTTCCATGGCGTTCAGATTCTCCCGTTGCAGGTTCTCGATCAACGCAATCTCCATTACCTGCTGATCACTGAAGTTACGGACTACAGCCGGTACCGTGGCATTACCACAATATTGCGAAGCTCTGAACCTTCGTTCTCCAGCGATAATCTCATAACCTCGTAATACAGGACGAACAATAATGGGTTGTATGACACCATGCTGACGAATGGACTCAGCCAGTTCATGTATTGCGCCCTCATCAAATACTTTACGTGGTTGATAGGGGTTAGCCCGCAGTTGACTAATCGGGATTTCTACGACTTTATCATCGTCATTAATTGAAAGCGAAGGAATGAGGGCATCAAGACCTTTTCCAAGCCGCTTACTCATAAGAAATCACTTCCTTTGCGAGCTCTAAATACACTTCCGCCCCTCTTGAACGAGGGTCATACGTAATAATGGATTGACCATGAGATGGTGCTTCACTAAGCCGTACATTACGCGGAATAATTGTTTGATATACTTTTTGTTGAAAATACTTTTTCACTTCTTCAATAACCTGAATTCCCAGATTGGTCCGCGCATCAAACATCGTCAGCAATACCCCTTCAATCTGCAGGGATGTATTCAGATGTTTCTGTACCAGACGAACCGTATTAAGCAACTGGCTTAATCCTTCAAGTGCATAATACTCACACTGAATCGGAATGATCACCGAATCGGAAGCAGTCAACGAATTGATCGTTAACATACCAAGGGATGGTGGACAATCGATCAGTATGTAATCATAGTTTTTTTTCACCATGGCGAGTGATTTTTTCAGGCGAACTTCCCGTGATATCGTGGACACCAATTCGATCTCGGCTCCGGCAAGCTGAATCGTTGCAGGTATGATATGAAGGCCTTCAATCTGAGTCTCCACAATCGCTTCTTGAGGAGGAACCTCATTGATAATGACATCATATATACAATTAGCCACATCTGCTTTATTGATTCCAACTCCGCTGGTTGTATTCCCCTGAGGGTCAATATCGACAAGCAATACTCTTTTCCCGAGTGAAGCCAGTCCTGCACCCAAGTTAACAGATGTCGTCGTTTTCCCCACACCGCCCTTTTGATTTGCTACGGCCATAATCTTAGACAATTACTTCACCTCAAATAAAATAGGAGTCTTTTCTTGTAGGTTGTGAGATATTGTTAACAAAAAGCAGGCGGCTATCGTCCACACAAACAACAACTACCGTTCCATCAATATACCGACCGTTCTTTAAAAATGTCAGACCTAGCTTGCTTTATAGACATAAAAAGCGGCCCATTGCCGCCATAAGCTTCAATTATTTGCGTTTTGGAATATGGATAACGATCTCATAATGATCCTCATGGTCTGCTTCTTTGGTTTTAATGTCCAGACCTGAGCCAGTTACCATATCAATGGATTGGCGAATCGTATTAAGTGCAAGTCTTACATCCTTGGTAAAGGAAACACGTCTAGATTTTTTAATCTTGGAAGATTCCTTGTAGAAGGCAACACGTGCCTCTGTCTGTTTCACATTCAATTCTTTTTCGATAATCTCACCGAGCAACTTCATCTGCAGTTCTTCCGTATCGAGAGAAAGTAATGCTCTTGCATGCCGTTCAGAAATTTTGCGTTCCATCAATGCGGCCTTAATGCCTTCTGGGAGCTGCAACAACCGAATCTTGTTAGCGATGGTTGACTGGCTTTTGCCGAGTCGTTGTGCCAGACTTTCCTGTGTCAGTTGATGCAAGTCGATCAGCTTCTGATAAGCGACAGCTTCTTCAATTGAAGTCAATCCTTCACGTTGCAAGTTCTCAATCAGTGCAATGGATGCGGCCTGAGAATCGTTGAACTCACGTACAATAGCCGGAATCGTATCCAAACCCAGTTTTCGAACTGCACGCCAGCGACGTTCCCCGGCAATAATCTCATATGATCCATTTCGCACGCGAACGACAATAGGCTGAATTACGCCATGTGTTTTGATCGTCTGCAACAACTCATCAATTTTATCATCATCAAAAATAGTACGGGGTTGATATGGGCTGCTCACAATTTCATTGACCGGAATCTGTTTGATCTCATCTCCGTTATTGCGCTCCGCCAAACCAAACAACTTCGAAAATTGTTCTTTCATTCCGCAGATTACCACCTAGTTTCGTAATAGCTCCCACAGTCTTTGCAGGTGCTTCTTATTCAATAAGCGACCTTTCACATGCATCGTTCTTGGAATAAGTTTTGCCTTTCATAACGCTTTCTGTCATGCAACATCGAACGCATATCCATCTATCTATACATATAATCTATGATCGCTGTGACCCAGGATCGGATACTTCTATTCTATCATCTTTTCTATCATAATCCTATGCTTACCTATTCTTTAAACTCTGCTAATTTTCCTGCTTTTTCTTTGTGAATATTGGAAATATGACGACTTGTACACATTCAATTAATGAATTTGTTCATGAGCTACTGTGCATGAAATTCATCATTACAGGTTCTTTAAGAGATATGTAATACGGAGTATCCGCAATGTTGATCGAGTCCTCCATTTCAGAAAACAAAAAAAAGAGAATGTTTCACGTGAAACATCCTCTTTATCTATGTCTAAAATTCTATTTTGTTTTGACTGAATTCAAAACCATCACGTAACTATATCAGCGGAGTCTTCATTGGAGTACCTGGTTTGCGCGGATACTTATATGGTGTTTTATCAAATTTCTGAATCAGAATGATATGACGCTCTGATTCTTCAACCGGCAGCTGGAATGGATGAACGGCCTTAACCCGTCCTTTCAGCTGATTGAAGCTGAACTCCGCTTCCTTCATTTCTTCACGCGGGTCTCCGCCCTTCATCGCAGCGAATATTCCACTTTTACGAACAAACGGAAGACAGAATTCATTCAGCACAGCCAGCTTGGCTACTGCACGCGCCGTAACGAGATCGTAGCTGTCTCGATACCCTTCTTTGCGTCCAATCTCTTCAGCACGACCATGAACCAACTCGACATCTGTCAGCCCAAGAATATCTACCACATGCTGTAAAAAGCCAATCCGTTTATTCAATGAATCAATGATCGTAAGCTTAATATGCGGGAAACAGATCTTCAGTGGCAATCCCGGAAAACCGGCTCCTGATCCAATGTCAGCAAGCTTATTCACTTTGGTCATGTCAGTATAAAAAGCTAGTGATACCGAATCATAGAAATGTTTTGTATACACTTGCTCCCGATCCGTTATGCCCGTCAGATTCATCTTTTCATTCCAGGATACCAGCTCCTGATAATACAGTTCGAATTGCTCCAACTGGAGTTCGCCCAGTTCTAATCCATGTTTCTTTAAGCGCCGCTGCAGTTGCTGTTGAATATCGTCCATTATTGTCCCCTTGCTGCGGTTACACGGTTATAATGCTCCAGGTAGACCAGCAGAATGGAGATGTCGGCAGGAGTAACTCCAGCAATACGAGAGGCCTGACCAATCGAGATTGGACGAATCGTAGCGAGCTTCTGTTTGGCTTCCATAGCAAGACCATGAATCTCATCATATACGATGGTGTCCGGAATTTTCTTTTTCTCCATCTTTTGCAAACGTTCCACGTGGATCAATTGTTTCTCAATATAACCCGCATATTTAATTTGTATTTCCACTTGTTCTTTCATATCTGCTGTCAGTTCTACCTCAGATGGTGAGAGCTGTTCAATCAGTTCATACCCCAGCTCCGGGCGACGCAGCAAGGTAAGCAACGTACTGCCATCCTGAATAGGTGTAGATCCGTACTCTTCCAGCTTGGCATTCACTTCAACCGGGCGAGCTTTAGCCACTTTCAGACGTGCAACTTCCTGCTCGACTTTCGCCTTTTTATCCAGGAATTTCGCATAACGCTCTTCAGGGATCAGACCAATGTCATGTCCGATTTCCGTCAAACGCATATCTGCATTATCATGGCGAAGCAACAGACGATATTCAGCGCGTGAAGTCAACAGACGATATGGTTCATTTGTACCCTTCGTTACCAGATCATCAATCAGCACGCCAATATAACCTTGGGAGCGATCAAGCACAATCGGCTCTTTACCTTGTACTTTGCGTGCTGCATTAATGCCGGCCATAACGCCTTGTCCAGCCGCTTCTTCATAACCGGAAGTACCATTAATCTGACCTGCTGTGAACAGACCTGGCAGACGTTTGGTTTCAAGTGATGGCCACAATTGTGTAGGTACCATCGCATCGTATTCAATCGCATAACCGTTACGCATCATTTCCACTTTTTCCATACCCGGAATGGAGCGCAGAACCGCAAGTTGAACATCTTCTGGCAGACTTGTAGATAATCCCTGCACATAATACTCCGATGTATTTTTACCTTCCGGCTCGAGGAAAATCTGATGTTTAGGTTTGTCGCTAAACCGGACAATTTTATCTTCAATGGATGGACAATAACGTGGCCCAGTCCCTTCAATTACACCCGAAAACATCGGTGCACGATGCAGATTATCATTAATAATCTGATGTGTTTCCACAGATGTATACGTCAACCAGCAAGGCAGCTGCTCATTATCAGAAGATTCTGTTTCATAGGAAAAGAACTTCGGCTCATCATCACCAGGCTGAATTTCGGTTTTGCTAAAATCAATCGTATCCTTGTGCACACGTGGTGGTGTACCTGTTTTGAAACGTACCAGATCAAAGCCCAGTTCACGCAGATGCTCTGACAATTTAAGAGATGGTTGTTGATTGTTCGGTCCACTCTCATACATCAACTCACCCATGATCACTTTGCCGCGCAAGTATGTGCCTGTTGTCAGAACGACCGCTTTAGCCCGATACTCTGTTCCGGTCTGAGTCACAACGCCTACACATTTTCCGTCTTCAACGATCAGTCGATCAACCATACCCTGACGCATCGTCAGATTACGTTCATTCTCCATCGTTTCCTTCATTTTATGCTGGTAGGAGAATTTATCTGCCTGAGCACGAAGCGCGTGAACAGCAGGCCCTTTACCCGTGTTAAGCATCCGCATCTGAATAAAGGTTTTATCGATATTCCGTCCCATTTCTCCACCAAGTGCATCAATCTCGCGCACAACATGTCCTTTGGCCGGTCCCCCAATAGATGGGTTACAAGGCATAAAGGCCACCATATCCAGATTGATCGTAATCATTAGTGTTTTGGACCCCATACGAGCTGCGGCCAGCGCGGATTCCACACCAGCATGTCCTGCACCAACGACGATTACATCATAACTGCCGCCATCAAAAGCCATTCCCGTTTACCTCCTTATTCCGCTGCATTTGGTGTAAATCACACAGACGGATCATGTTCTACAATAATGAAACTACTTCTAACCGTTCATCGGAACTTGCATTCCTATCTATATGAAACCAACACGTAATGGCTACAACATCATTCCATCCTTTGACAACAGGCAGAAATTGTACCTTTCCATCATACACTACGATTCAAGTCAATCCGCAGTATATTTTTTTTACTTTCCTAGACAGAACTGGGAGAAAATCTGATCAATTAATGCATCATGTGCCGTATCTCCAACAATCTCGCCCAAATGCTCCCACGCCAAACGAACATCAATCTGAATCATATCGATCGGAATGAACTGCTCTGCTGCTTCATAGGCATCTACGAGGGACTGCTTCGCTTTTTTGAGCAAAGCAATATGACGCACATTGCTGACATAGGTCAGATCTGCGGACTCCAGTTTACCACTGAAGAATAGCGTAGAGATGGCATCTTCCAGTCGATCCACACCCAGATCATCTTTCACCGACATCGGTACAAGCCGTTCTTCCGGAATGTAACGAAGCAGCACGTCACGTTCTACCTGTGGTGTTAAGTCCATTTTATTCATAATGATTATCGATTGTCTACCGCGGATTTGTTCCAATAATTCAATCTCATCGGGATGAAGTGGCTCCGCAGCATTCACAACCATTAAGATCAGATCGGCTTCACTTACCGCAGAACGAGAGCGTTCTACCCCAATCTTCTCTACAACGTCCATCGTTTCCCGGATTCCTGCCGTATCCAGCAATTTCAGCGGGATATTATTGATCGTAATGAACTCTTCAATTACATCACGAGTTGTTCCTGGAATGTCCGTGACGATAGCTCGATTGTCTTGCGCAAGTGTATTCATCAATGAGGATTTACCCACGTTAGGTCGTCCAACGATTGCCGTCGTGATACCTTCTCGCAGGATCTTTCCTTGTTCTGCTGTAGTCAGCAATTTATCAATTTCAGTCATAACCTGACTGGACTTTTCTTTGATAAAATCAGACGTTAACGACTCCACATCATGCTCTGGATAATCGATATTTACTTCAATATGAGCCAGTGTTTCCACCAGTGTATATCGTAGATCACGCAGTTTGGAGGACAGCTTGCCTTCAACCTGTTTTAATGCAACCGAGAAAGCTCGGTCCGATTTGGAACGAATAAGATCCATGACACCTTCCGCCTGAGACAGGTCAATCCGCCCATTAAGGAAAGCACGTTTCGTGAACTCACCGGGTTCAGCCAGACGAATATCAAGCTGCAACAACAGGTCCATGACCCGTTTTACAGACACTACACCACCATGCGCACTGATCTCCACCACATCTTCTGTTGTGAACGACCGAGGTGCTCGCATGACTGTTACCAGCACTTCCTCGATCTTCTCGCCGCTCGCCGGATCTATGATATGACCATAATGAACCGTATGGGATGCTGCCTGAGTTAAAGGGGTTTTGCTGCGAAAAATCTTTTCCGTCTCCGACACTGCATCCGGGCCGCTGACCCGGATCACGGCGATACCCGCCTCTCCAACAGCCGTTGATATCGCTGTGATCGTATCACTGATCATGGTTATCTCTCCTTGCTCTATTTTAAAATTGCCGCCCCTCAGGGGACGCCATATCCATTTTCAAATCTATTAATGATATAACATATGACATGCCAGTTATCGTATTAAGTTCACTCTTTACTTGTTCTACGCACCTTATCAAATTACTTCTGTACGAAAAAAGCAATGGCTTCTGCACCGGGCAGGAAGCCATTGCGTCTTCAATTTCGTGTTATTTCGTCGTAATAACCACACGCCGATTAGGCTCCTCGCCCTTACTTAACGTCTTAATCTGCGGATGATTTTGCAGTTTTGCATGGATGACTTTCCGTTCGAGCGGAGGCATTGGTTCCAGTACAACTTCCTTACCAGTACGAATTGCTTGTCCAGCCAACCGTTCAGCCAGATCCTCCAGTGTCTTCCGCCGACGTTGACGGAAATTCTCCGCGTCGAGCACAATTCGAACGAAGCTTTCCGAATATCGGTTCGCTACAATGTTCGTTAGATACTGAAGCGCATCCAGCGTCTGTCCACGTCTGCCAATAATCATGCCCAGATCTTCGCCGGCAATATTGAAGATATGTCCATCCCGCTGTTTTTTGATATGCACTTCAACATCCAGTCCCATACCTGCTGCGACCTCTTTCAAGAAAGCAGCCGCTTCTTCATAGGGATTTTTAGCTGCAACATCCTCAAGTAATGCATCTACTTCAGGTTTGTATGCAGCTGGCTTGATCGGCTGTGGAACAACTTCCGGCACAGGCAATAATTTCACTTCAACTTTGGCCGCCCTCACCCCGAACAAACCCAGGAATCCTTTTGACGGCTGCTCTAACACTTGTATCTCGACCTTGTCCCGACTTACGCCAAGCTCGGTCAATCCTTGGTTTACAGCATCTTCAACGGTTTTTCCTGACGTAATGACTTTGGTCATTTCGATTTTTTGGCCCCTTTCGACCCTTTTCCAGAGACGGTCGCTTTGCCACCGTTTTTGCGTTTAGCTCCATTTTTGGAAGAGCTATTCTGCTTCACGTTGACCTCAGCCACGATTTTATCATTATTCCGGTAAAGGAAATAGTTTTGCACGATCGTGTAGATGTTACTGTAGAACCAGTACAGCGGAAGTGCTGACGGGAACTGGTAGGACATCACGAAGATCAAAATTGGATATACCCAAAGCATAAACTGCATCGGACCAACTTGCTGTGCAGGGTTCATACGCATCATCATCCATGTTTGAATGAATGTTGTAATGGCAGCCAGCACTGGCAAAATAAACAGGTGATCCGGTTCCCCGAGCTGAAGCCACAAGAAATCATGTGTTCTCAGACTGGAGTTTCCGTAAATTGAGTTATAAAGTGCGATGTAAATCGGCATCTGAATGATAAGCGGCAGACAACCCGCCATCGGATTAACTTTATTCTCCTGAAACAACTTCATTGTTTCTTGCTGAACTTTCTCAGGTGTATCTTTAAACTTGGCTTGAATCTCCTTCAGCTGCGGCTGAATCGCCTGCATAGCTTTGGAGCTACGGACTTGTTTCATTGTTAATGGTAAAATCAATGTCCGCACAATAAGCACCATCACGAGGACGGCCAGTCCATATTCACCGTTAAACCAGTTGGCGAATGTATCCAGCGCCAGTGAGAACCAGTACACAACATTGCTTTGCCAGAATGAGCCACTATTCTTCAGATCTTCCGTAGTAACCCCGGCTCCTTGTGGAGTACATCCGGCGAGTACAGTGACCATTGCAATGACTGCAATGAGGAGAATCCACTTCCCCTTTGATGTCTTCAATCGCGACACTTCATAACCCCTCTCTTAACCATTCCATTCCACCGTAAATCATACCATAATTAGGAGGACAAATAAACCGAAGCTTACCGCTTGCTCGACTTCAAAAGAGAGCCCTTTCGCATCGCATGTAGCAGGCTTTTTTCCATTTCCTTATAGGGCATGTCCAGTGCACCTTTTCTGACGATAAAAATCAGATCCATCTGCGTGACGATCTCATGCTCATGATGACGAACAATTTCCTTGATCATGCGTCTCATCCGGTTGCGTACGACAGCGTTTCCGATTTTCTTGCTGCATGATACGCCGACCCGAAATTGTTCCGTATCTTTACGGCGACAGCCATACACCACGAATTGATGATTGGCAAACGATTTCCCATACCGGTATACGCGGCTAAAGTCCGCCCGGTTTCGTAGACGCAGTCTTTTATACACGGCGCTTCTCCTTGCTGTTCTCCACCATTGTTATTGACGGAGGCCTCATTACTGATTTAGTATAGGCTTTCTTGAATGACGGTAAACCGTCTTGGCGACAACTTCATTTGGGATGACTGTTTATCAGCTACTTGAACTGATCAGCATTCATCCGGGATGATTGTTGATTGGCCATTTAACCAAGCAAACATTCATCATTATATAAGGTAAGTTTTCGAAAAATGGAAAACTCACTCAACATACTTCATATGTGTTCAGCACTTTTTAGCAGACCATTCAGACCTGATCTGTAGCAGCATCCAGTCTGATTTGAGCTAATTAAGAAAAAAAAGACCACCTCGGTGGTCTTCAATGCATTAAGCACTCAGGTTTTTACGGCCTTTAAGGCGACGTGCGGCCAAAATTTTACGGCCGTTGCTCGTGCTCATTCTTTTCCGGAAACCATGAACTTTTTTACGTTTGCTAACGTTCGGTTTGAATGTAGGTCTCAATGTATTGCACCTCCTCACAAGGAAATACTTATGTGATGAATCACTTTCATCTTCACAGAAAACACCTTTATATATTTAACCATGACCACCTGGAAAAGTCAACTGCAAGGCGTAAGGCTTCTCCCTCTTTTATATACACTCTTCATCCCACCCAAAGTAATGGCCACAATCCGTTCACTTCCATTCCATGACCAAGCCCCGAAGAGAGTCCTGAAAGTTATCCCCAGACCCCGATCAGATCACCCTATTTCAGCATTTATAGTTATCCACACCCTCCAATACCCGCTATCTCCTTCATTACATCCTGTTTAAAGTTATTCACATGTGGATAATGATTATAGGCTATAAATATCGTCGAATTCTAATCAGGTTGTATCCGCTTCAATTAAGGTTTACAAGCTTTTGAGAAAGGTGTAGGATAAAAATCACATCTTGTATACAAGTATATGGATGAAGCTGATTTACTTATCCGCCTTTAGTAGTCCTTTGAAAAAAACATTAGCCGTTAGCTTGTAGCTACAGACTATGGATTGAACTGAACTGTCCAGTCCGCAAAATAGTTATGCTATGATCAGTAATGAACTGATTACTTATTAATAGGAGCGTTAGCCATATGTTATTTCCTTCTTCCTGGCTTCAAGGGGCATCCCGTGGTGAAGCCATTGCCTGCGAATTAAGGCTGCGGATCATCAGTGGTACCCTTCGACCTGGAGAGATTTTGTCGGAAAATCGTATTGCGGCTGATTTTGACAGCAGTCGCTCACCTGTCCGTGAAGCCTTACGTACATTGTCCAATGAAGGACTTATTCGACTTGAACGTATGGGTGTCGTTGTCATTGGACTACGAATCAAGGATGTCGAAGAATTGTATGATGTACGTTTCCTGATTGAAAGTTTTGTGCAGCAGCGACTCGCAGGTGATATTCCAGACTCATTAATCACCCAGTTGCGTAACGTGATCGACAAAATGCAACTTGCTGGACGGCATCAGGACGCTGTCGAATTCGCCTACCAGGATCTCGTTTTCCATGAAACGATTATTGAAGCCGCCCAGCATTCCCGTATCTCACATCTATGGAAGAGTATTCGATATGTTGTGATGACCGTTATGCTGCTCACGACGCGCAGAGTATTCGTTCAAGGCGAACAGAAAGTAAGCGCTGTAATTGAGAAACACCGTTTGCTCGTTGAAGCACTGGAGTCTGGTGACAAAGTGCTCATTCAGGCTGGAGTCCGCACGTATTTCCAAGATTCCGGTAAAACCCTGCACGAAAGCTTTGATTCCTAAAAGGAGCAAGGCGTTTGCAATCATATCCGCTGTGAGTGATTGCGGTTCAACTTGTCGACAAGTATACAAAACGCGATTTTGTTTTCATTTTGGGCATGATAAAACTACATTTCTCGCCAACACCTCTTCTAATTAGTACCGGCACGAAAAAATTGTTGACGATAATCTCACTTGTAAGCGTTCTATATCAGAAATAAAGGAGCACATAACATCATGAGCACTCTTTTTGGACTATCCCACAACGCAACATTATTGGTTTGGACGTTAATTGCGATCATTTTTCTGATCGTCTTGATTTCCAAGTATAAATGGAATCCCTTTATCACCCTGCTGTTGTCCGCATTAATGCTCGGTTTGCTTACAGGCATGAAACCTGCCGATGTGATCTCTTCCATTACCGGGGGACTTGGCGGCACACTTGGAACCATTGCAATTGTTATTGCTCTCGGTACGATGCTTGGTAAGATGATGGCCGAATCTGGCGGTGCCGAGCGCATTGCAACTACATTGGTTGATCGGTTCGGTGTGAAACGTGTGCACTGGGCCATGATGATTGTTGGATTTATCGTTGGTATTCCCGTTTTCTTCGAAGTCGGCGTGATTTTGATGATTCCCATCATTTTCACCGTTGCACGTAAAACCAATATGTCTCTGCTGCAGATTGGTATTCCCATTTTGGCCGGTTTATCGACTGTACACGGTTTGGTCCCACCCCACCCAGCGCCAATGATAGCGATTGAAGCCTACAGCGCGGATCTGGGTAAAACCATTTTGTACTCCCTTATTGTTGGTATTCCTACAGCGATTATTGCAGGTCCTTTGTTTGGTAAATTTATTGGCAAAAGAATACACACCGAACCGCCAGCTGAACTGGCTGAACAATTCGCAACCAAAACAAACAGCAACATGCCTGGGTTTGGTATCACCCTGTTTACCATATTGCTGCCGGTTATTTTGATGCTGATTGGTTCCATAGCCAGCATCATTGACCCAAATGCCACAAGCGGCTTCACCGTTTTCAGTGAATTTATCGGTCATGAGATCATTGCTCTGCTGATTTCAGTTGTATTTGCCCTCTTTTCACTCGGCTTTGCACGTGGATTCACCAAACACGATATTTCTCGCTTCACCAGTGAATGTCTGGCGCCTACGGCAACCATCATTCTCATTATTGGCGGAGGCGGTGCCTTCAAACAGGTATTGATCAATAGTGGTGTGGGCAACGCCATTGCGGATGTCGCTACCCATGCCAACATCAACGTGATCCTGTTTGCCTGGCTTGTCGCTGCGCTCATTCGTGTAGCTACCGGTTCAGCAACCGTAGCTATGACAACTGCTGCCGGCATTGTCGCTCCAGTGCTTGCACTCACACCAGGTACCAATATTGAGCTGGTTGTACTCGCCACAGGTGCAGGGTCACTCATCTTGTCCCATGTGAACGATGCGGGATTCTGGATGATCAAAGAATTCTTTAATATGAGCGTCTCCCAGACATTGAAAACGTGGACCGTTATGGAAACACTATTATCCGTGGTCGGACTGATCTTTATATTGCTGCTAAGTACAGTGGTATAAATGGAGTCTCTATAGTAGAAAAAAATTAAATCTCATCGCTTTCTGAAGAAAGAAGGATTAAATATATGAACAACTACATGATTGGGATCGATATTGGTACAACCAGTACCAAATCCGTGTTATTTACCGAGCAAGGGTCCGTCATCAGTACCTCAACACAGGAATACCCTTTGTATACCCCTGCACCCGATGTAGCCGAGCAGGACCCTGAAGAGATTGTACAAGCGGCCCTCCGCTCTGTCCGAGGAGTTATGGATCAGAGCGGCGTTGCTGCCGAGCAGATCCTGTTTGTATCCTGCAGCTCAGCTATGCATAGTGTCATTGCCATGGGACAGGACAACACCCCCTTAACCCGTTGCATCACCTGGGCGGATAATCGAAGTGCAGCTTGGTCTGCCCAGCTGCAAGAGAATGGTCTGGGCCATCGCATCTATCTGCGCACGGGTACACCGATCCATCCCATGTCACCGCTGACCAAATTAATGTGGCTGCGCCACGATGAACCTGAACTTTTTGAGCGCACAGCCAAATTCATTTCGATTAAAGAATATCTATTCTTCCGTCTATTCGGACAATATGTCGTCGACCATTCCATCGCTTCCTGCACGGGCTTGCTCAATCTGGAACAACTGGACTGGGACGCAGAAGCCCTTGAGATTGCAGGCATTACACCCGACCATCTCTCGAAGCTCGTACCTACAACACATATATTAGAAGGAATGAATCACGAATCGGCTGAAAAAATGGCTCTCTCCCCCTCTACGCCCTTTGTTATTGGCGCAAGTGACGGGGTTTTGTCCAATCTCGGCGTGAACGCTATTGAACCTGGTGTTGTCGCAGCAACCATCGGAACCAGTGGTGCTATTCGCACTGTCGTGGACCGTCCGGTTACCGACCCCAAAGGTCGGACCTTCTGTTACGCCCTCACAGAGAATCTTTGGGTCATTGGCGGACCTGTGAATAACGGTGGCATGTTATTTCGCTGGGTGCGGGATGAATTTGCAGCGTCTGAAGTGGAGACAGCGAAGCGACTTGGCATCAATTCCTATGATGTTCTAACCAAAATTGCCGAACGTGTCCGGCCAGGATCGGAAGGGCTTCTGTTCCATCCGTACCTATCGGGCGAACGTGCACCATTGTGGAATCCGGATGCCCGTGGTTCCTTTTTTGGCTTAACACTCCATCATCAGAAAGAGCATATGATCCGTGCTGTCCTGGAAGGCGTTATTTTCAACCTATACACAGTACTGCTTGCCATGGAAGAACAGATTGGGCATCCTACCTCCATTCAAGCCACCGGTGGGTTTGCTCGTTCCCCTCTCTGGCGCCAAATGATGTCCGATATCTTCAATCAGGAGGTCGTTGTACCCGAGAGCTTTGAAAGTTCCTGTCTGGGTGCCGTCGTGCTTGGTTTGTACGCTACTGGGCGGATCAAGTCGCTTCATGCCGTTTCTTCCATGGTGGGTACAACGCATCGACATACCCCTGTCAAAGAGAATGCTGTACTTTACCAGGAGCTGCTGCCCATCTTTATTCGGATCTCTCGCAAACTGGAGGAGGAATACGCAGATATCGCTGAATTCCAGCGTAAGATGTCCCTTCCCCGTCTCTAAATCATCAATCCATACCTCGTTTCTGCACCAAAAAAAGAGGGTGTGCCCTAAAACCAAAAATCGGTTTTAGGGCACACCCTCTTTTGCTATAAATTCATAAAATATCGTTTGGATTCATATCATACATTCATACACTTCTACCTCAATATTTGAGTTTCGGCTTAGCTCTTCATTCAGGATAATTCATATACTACTTGTCTTAAAATGAATTCCTCTTTGTTCATTATCCATCTATATCGATGATCACAGATCGCCATCTCCTCAGAAATCAAATAACATTTCTTGTTTAACGATACGCCAATTTGGGTCTTTTCCGCCTTCCAGCCTTACGCTAAATGCATGGATTTTATCCTCTACCCTTTGGCCAAAAAACACGAGGGTGAGAGGTAACTCATTTCCGATCTCGATTACGCTCCATTTTCACTTCACGGTTATCCACAGACAGGTTATTCACAAACGAAGAATACTTTTACACACAATTTGGCATCATTTGACGGATAACCTGTGTATAAAACATTTTTGGTTTTTGGGTCTTTCTGTCGAAAATTAAACAGTTTATAAACAATATATTGTGTTGTGACTAAAAATTATACACAAGTTATTGAATTTGTGGATAAAATCACGCGATACGTTGAAATGCGGGGTTTCTTTTGCTATGATTGTATTACTTTTGGATGTGAATATGTGATCTGACCCATAATATTATCAACAGCCTGTGGATAAAGTTGTGAACAATTTTCCGTTGTTCATACTTTTTTTGTTTTCGACCTGCGGGGGTTTGGGGATAAATTCAACAATATATCTCGTATTTCGACACTGCATCATGGCTTAAGCCACACTTGGAACATGTAAAAGGAGTGACAGTCTGTGGACAGCCATACTTCTGATTTATGGCAGCAAATTTTATCAATCATACAAAACAAACTCAGCAAACCCAGCTTTGACACCTGGTTCAAAGCAACCAAAGCCACCAAGCTAAATGACCGTTCAATCGTCATTTCCGCACCAACCACGTTTGCCGTCGAATGGCTGGAGAGCCGTTACACCAAATTGGTTGGCTCGACGGTATACGAGCTGCTTGGCAAGCAAGTCGATGTGAAATTTGTCATTGAAGAGAACAAGCCTGCTGAACCGGACCCGCAATTGCCGGCGCCAACGCCTACAGTTGTACAGGAAGAAGCGGTACTCAGCATGCTGAATCCGAAATATACGTTCGATACATTTGTCATCGGGCCGGGCAACCGTTTTGCCCATGCCGCATCGCTGGCGGTCGCTGAAGCGCCCGCCAAAGCTTACAATCCTCTCTTCCTGTATGGAGGAGTAGGACTCGGTAAAACACACTTGATGCATGCGATCGGACATTATGTTCTGGAGCATGATCCGGGCAGCAAAGTCGTTTATTTGTCGTCTGAGAAATTCACGAACGAATTCATTAACTCGATCCGTGACAACCGCGGGGAGAGCTTCCGTAACAAATACCGGAGCGTCGACATTTTGCTCATTGATGATATTCAGTTCTTGGCGGGAAAAGAATCAACACAAGAGGAATTTTTCCATACGTTTAATGCGCTGCATGAGGAACGGAAGCAGATCATCATCTCCAGCGACAGACCACCGAAGGAAATTCCGACACTGGAAGAACGACTTCGTTCTCGCTTTGAATGGGGGTTAATCACGGATATCCAGCCTCCAGATTTGGAGACAAGGATCGCAATTTTGCGTAAAAAGGCACGTGCGGAAAACTTGGATATTCCGAATGAAGCGATGATGTACATTGCCAACCAGATTGACACCAACATCCGTGAACTGGAAGGCGCCCTGATTCGGGTCGTTGCTTATTCTTCACTGACTAATCAAGATGTAACCACTCATCTGGCAGCTGAAGCACTGAAGGATATTATTCCTTCCAGTCGTCCCAAAATGATCACTATTCATGACATCCAACAAAAGGTCGGCGAGTATTATAGCCTTAAGCTTGAAGATTTCAAAGCACGGAAACGGACCAAGGCAGTTGCTTTCCCAAGACAGATTGCCATGTATCTCTCTCGTGAACTGACAGACTTTTCTCTGCCCAAAATTGGGGAAGCATTCGGAGGACGAGATCATACCACTGTCATACATGCTCACGAAAAAATCTCCCAAGCGATTAAAAACGATCAGGATCTCTATAAAGTTATCAACAACTTAACCGAAAAAATTAAGAATCCAACCTGAACAAGTCCCAAGCCTATGCACAACGTATACACATGTGGATAGGCTTGGGTGTACGGGTTTATACCCACTTATCCACATATTCAGTGCCCCTATTACTATTATTACTAAAAAGATCTTAAAGATATCATCTCCAAAATAGCCATTTCGGAGCTTAGCCTTCGGCCTTTGAAAAACACCTTTCAACACCCCAACACCCAAAAAATCAGCTAGGAGTGAAACCATGAAAATCAGCATAATGAAAAACTACTTAAACGATTCCATACAGCAAGTATCCAAAGCGATCTCGAGCCGTACGACGATTCCGATTCTGAGCGGTATCAAATTCGACGTGAATCATCAAGGTGTAACGTTGACAGCAAGTGACACCGATATATCCATTCAATCCTTCATTCCGCTTGAAGATGGAGATAAAAGCGTAGTTCAGGTAGATCAACCCGGCAGTGTAGTTTTACCAGCCAAATTTTTCGTGGAGATCATCAAGAAGCTGCCATCACAGGAAGTACACATGGAAGTCAAAGAGAACTTCAACACCTTTATCTCCGCAGGTGCTACCGAGATTCAACTGGTAGGTCTTGATCCGGAAGAATTCCCGGTACTGCCAAGCATCGAAGAAAACCAAACGGTCTCCATTCCAGGAGATTTGCTGAAAAATATGATTAAACAAACGGTCTTCTCCATTTCCACACATGAGACTACTCCAATCCTGACAGGTGTACTCTGGAGTTTGGGTGACAACGAATTGAAATTTGTGGCAACAGACCGTCACCGTCTTGCTACTCGATCAGCAATGCTGGATAATGCAGAAGGTATCCGCTTCAACAACGTAGTCATTTCCGGTAAAACGCTGAACGAGCTCAGTAAAATTGTTCCGGATCAAAATACGCTTGTGGATATCGTTGTTGCAGATAACCAGGTCCTGTTCAAAATCGACCGTGTATTGTTCTACTCCCGTATTCTGGACGGAACATATCCCGATACTTCTAGAATTATTCCAACGTCATACAAAACAGAACTTGTTTTAGATACAAAAAAATTAAGTGAATCCATTGACCGGGCTTATTTGCTGTCGCGTGAAGAGAAAACAAACATCGTGCGTATGCAAACGATGGATTCGGGATCCGTTGAAATTTCTTCAAGCTCTTCCGAGCTAGGTAAAGTAAGAGAAGAAATCGAACCTGCCGAGTTTACAGGAGATCCGTTAAAAATCTCGTTCAACTCCAAATACATGCTGGATGTGCTGAAAGTTGTTGAAAGTGAGCAGCTGATGATCGCTTTTACAGGAGTCATGAGTCCAATTATCTTGAAACCGCTGGATGACAGTCACAGCCTTTACGTGATATTGCCATATCGGACGACCAACTAACGAAAGGAAGATCACAGTGAACCAAGTTACGATTCGAACGGAATATATCAAGCTTGATCAATTTTTGAAACTGGCTGATTGCATCCCAACTGGAGGTATGGCCAAAGCTTTGCTTCAGGAAGGTCTTGTACGTGTGAATAAAGAGCCTGAGGAACGCCGGGGACGTAAGTTATACCCTGGGGATATCGTTGAAGTGGACGGAGAAGGCACATTCGAAGTTGCTGCAGAATAAGAAGACCAGTTCGATCCTGCTGCCTCCTGACGGACGGGATAAAAGGGAGGTTACCGCGTGTTTGTGAACAGCATTGATCTGCAGAATTTCCGCAATTATGAACATCTCAGACTGGACTCTTTTGGTCCCGTAAACTTGTTGATCGGGCAAAATGCCCAAGGCAAGACCAATCTTGCAGAGGCGATTTTTGTACTCGCACTCACCAAGAGCCATCGTACATCCCGTGACAAGGAGTTAATCCGTTTCGGTGAGGAACGTGCCAGACTTGCAGCAGAGGTCGACAAAAAGTACGGATCGGTCAAGCTTGAACTATCTTTGTCGCAACAAGGCAAAAAAGCAAAAATTAACGGCTTGGAGCAGCGCAAGTTAAGTGATTTTGTCGGAGCGCTCAATGTTGTGATGTTTGCACCGGAGGATCTGGAGATTGTAAAAGGCACACCGGGGGTCCGCCGCCGGTTTCTTGACATGGAGATCGGGCAGGTAGCACCTGGCTACCTGTATCACCTACAGCAATACCAAAAAGTGCTCGTCCAACGAAACAATTTGCTTAAGCAGTTATGGGGACAAGGGGCATCAGCCCAGACCATGCTTGAGGTGTGGAACGAACAACTGGTTGAGCATGGTGTTAAAATCGTCAAAAAAAGGAAACAATTCATAAAGAAACTGCAAAAGTGGGCAGAAACGATTCATCAGGGGATCACCGGAGGCGGAGAAGTCTTGCGGCTGGCCTACCTTCCTTCCTTCAGCGAAGCCGCTGAGGAAGATGAAGCTGTCTTAATGGACCAATTTATGATAAAATTATCACAAATGAAAGAGCAGGAGATTCGCCGAGGCACAACCCTTAGTGGGCCGCATCGGGATGACCTGTCCTTTTTCATTAACGATCGGGAAGTACAAACATATGGCTCGCAGGGGCAGCAGCGCACAACAGCGTTGTCCCTTAAACTTGCGGAAATTGAACTGATTCATGAAGAAATCGGAGAATATCCAGTTCTGTTGCTGGATGATGTTCTGTCCGAGCTGGATCCTTTTCGCCAGACGCAGCTGATCGAAACGTTCCAGAGCAAGGTGCAAACCTTTATTACGGCTACGGGGATCGAGAGCCTGAACGTTGACAAGCTCAAAGATGCCAGTATTTATCACGTTCATGCCGGACAGGTTGAACGCTAAGGAGTGAGGGGCTTATGTACATTCATCTGGGCGGTGAGAAGATCATCCGTTCTTCCGAATTGGTCGCTATTTTTGATATATCGATTGAAAAATCCTCAAAGATCTCCAAGCAGTATGTCACGCATGCCGAGCAGGAAAAGACAGTGGAACACATCGGTGAAGAGGAAGCGAAGTCCATTGTGGTGACCAAAAACATTGTGTACTACTCGCCTATTTCCTCAGCCACGCTGAAGAAGCGGGCTCACATTTTTCCTGATCTCTAGCGTTTGTGTCGCATAAGGTATGTCTTTTTCTGCTTGTTTTTATGTGGACATCTGGCTGAAATGAAGGACGTTGCCTATTTCAGCAAACATTATTAGTTAACGCATATTTACGATATTGAATCTATAGAAGTAGGTGAAAGGCATGTCTATGAATCAACCGTCATATGATGCGAATGAAATTCAGGTCCTTGAAGGATTGGAAGCCGTACGGAAGCGTCCGGGGATGTATATCGGTTCCACCAGTTCCAAGGGCCTGCATCATCTGGTCTGGGAAGTAGTGGACAACAGTATTGACGAAGCGCTTGCAGGTTACTGTGACCACATTGAGGTCAGTATCCATGAAGACAATAGCGTGACTGTAGTCGATAACGGACGGGGTATTCCTGTCGGCGAACATACCAAAATGAAACGTCCTGCACTTGAGGTAGTTATGACTGTCCTCCATGCAGGGGGGAAATTTGGCGGCGGCGGATATAAAGTATCCGGTGGTTTGCATGGTGTTGGTGTGTCCGTTGTGAATGCACTCTCTGAAAAAGTGGTTGTAACGGTTAAACGTGAGGGACATATCTATCAACAGGAATATCGCCGTGGAGCTCCACAGTACGACCTGAAAGTGATCGGTACAACCGACGAAACAGGAACAACGGTTAGATTCCATCCGGACCCTGAAATTTTCACGGAAACAAGAGTTTATGAATATGACATCTTGCTGGCCCGTATTCGTGAGCTGGCGTTCCTGAACAAGGGTATTGGTCTTACACTGACGGATGAGCGTACAGGTGCAACCAACTCATTCCTGTATGAAGGCGGCATTATCGAATACGTCTCCTTCCTCAACCAGAAGCGCGAAGTACTGCATGAGAATCCAATTTACGTTGAAGGTTCCAGAGATAACATCCAGGTGGAAGTTGCCCTGCAATACAATGACAACTACACCGAGAATATCTATTCCTTCGCGAACAATATCAACACGCATGAGGGCGGAACGCATGAATCAGGTTTCAAGAGTGCCCTTACGCGGATTATCAATGACTACGCCCGTAAGGCGGGGGTAATCAAGGACAGCACGGGGAACCTTTCCGGGGATGACGTGCGTGAAGGCTTGACAGCTATTATTTCGGTCAAGATTCCGGAGCCGCAATTTGAAGGACAGACCAAGACCAAGCTGGGCAACAGCGAAGTGCGTGGGATTGTAGAATCCTTGTTTGCCGAGAAGCTGCAGGAGTTCCTGGAAGAGAACCCTTCCGTATCCCGTCGCATTTTGGAAAAAGGACTGCAAGCAGCACGTGCGCGTGAAGCTGCCCGTAAAGCCCGTGAACTGACACGTCGTAAAGGTGCACTCGAAGTAAGCTCACTTCCAGGTAAACTGGCAGACTGTTCATCCAAGGATGCTTCAATCAGCGAATTGTACATCGTCGAAGGTGACTCTGCAGGCGGATCAGCGAAGCAAGGTCGGGATCGTCATTTCCAAGCGATTTTGCCGCTGCGTGGTAAGATTCTAAACGTGGAAAAAGCTCGTCTCGACCGCATCTTGGGTAATGCGGAGATTAGAGCAATTATTACGGCAATGGGTACAGGTATTGGTGATGACTTCGATATTGCCAAAGCCCGCTATCACAAAATTATTTTGATGACCGATGCCGACGTCGATGGTGCTCATATTCGGACACTATTGCTGACATTCCTGTATCGGTACATGCGTAAAATCATTGAGGCAGGTTATGTGTATATTGCACAACCGCCATTGTTCAAGATTGAGCGTAACAAAGTAATTCGTTATGCCGGTTCCGAGAAAGAGCGCGATGAAATTATTGCAACGCTCGGGGAAAATGCGAAATTCAACGTTCAGCGTTACAAAGGTCTTGGCGAGATGAATGCCGGACAATTGTGGGAAACGACGATGGATCCGGAGAGCCGGACCATGATGCAAGTATCGATTAATGATGCCATCCTTGCTGATACCATGTTTGACACCCTGATGGGGGATAATGTTGAACCGCGTCGTGACTTTATCCAGGAAAATGCGAAATACGTGAAAAACCTCGACATTTAACACATTCGAAGAGGCGCCTGAGAGGGCGCCTTTTTTTATATTAGAGAAGGTATGGAACAGGGAAGGCGTAACTTAGACTTCCGTACCCTTTGTTATCTACGTACACGTTTTTTGGCAGACGAGGCCTGTGCTTTGGGGGATGGACGGGAGCTCTTACTCTTTTTGGAGGGCAAACGACCGTACGCAATCGCATAACGTTTGATCTTCCGGTAAGCCTCCTTGTCCGGTAATAAGCCAAAGGCATAAATGCCTGGCAGTGTGTTGACTTCAAGAATCCAGGGACGCCCTGCTTCGTCTAGCGCAATATCAATACCAATCTCTTTGAGTCTTGGAAATGATGTTTGCAATTGTACAGCGGTATGAATACCTAAGCGGTACAGCTCAGTACGGAGTTTCTTGAAGCCATCCTGTTGAAGATTGGGGAGTACGAGTTCTTCAAACGTGGCCAATCGCCCACCACCATGAATGTTGGTGATGATTTTGCCCGGCGCAGCAACACGTCCCAGAATACCTGTTGTTTCCCAGTTGTGTTGCAGATTTTTCTGAGTTAACACACGCAAGTCAAAAGGCAAATCTTCATGCTTCATCAGCGATATTCCCTGTTGAATGATATATTCACGTTCCTGAATGCGATCATTCAGTGCTCGTTCGAGTTCGTCCAAGGAATGAAATGATCTCTCCTCTGTACCGTATTGGAGTTGATATGTTGTTGTGAGATAGGTAGCTCTGGAGGTAACAGCACTTGCTTCGGGTTCATCAGGCAGGTTCCGATCATTGGTTTCTTCCGAAACCTCTGTATCTGTGGTGGAATCTTCGGAACTAACGACAGGTTCGTATAAACGGGTTGTTTTCACCCGCATAACGCCATTACCGTAAGTACCACGGTCCGGTTTGATATAGTTGGACTCAAATAATTCAGTCATTCGTTCCAGAGTTTGACGGCTATATTTTCGGGTCACTGGGATATATTCATTCACAATGCGACTGCGTTGTAATACAGCTGTTTTGGCCCATTTGCTGGAGACGCGTTGGATACCCAAGATTCATCAGTCCTTTCATGTTTTGCTCAGTTCTAAAGAGGGACAGACACGGAGAAATCAAAGGACAAGAGACGATTTCAGTGGTATAATAGAGAAATATGGCGTTTTGTGCGATGAGCTGCACAATTTGCAGTTTGATCGTAGGACGGGAATGGCTTTAGCCTCGGTAGGCACAGTACATATGCCGTTTTTCTAGCATTGTATGTGCAATTGGGGAGGAAGGCAGGGCGTATCCCTAGACACGCAGAAGTTCCCGGAAGAAAGGCTATTGCCCAGCGGACGTTTAATTGTGTAACTTTTGTGAAAGTAATATAATAAAGAGTAGCGTTCTTGCGCGGTTTTAGCCTTGTTAGGCTTTTCACATATAATCAACTTTTTTTGCATGACGGAATGGAACGTTTGTTGAAGGACAAGAAGGAGGTCCAGCATGGCGGAAGAAATGAACTCTCAGATTACAGATCGGGATATAGGCGTCGAGATGCGTGAATCGTTTATGGATTATGCGATGAGCATCATCGTTAGCCGTGCCTTACCTGACGTGCGTGATGGATTGAAGCCGGTTCACCGGCGTATTCTGTACGCGATGTCAGAGCTCGGCATGACACCCGATAAACCACATAAAAAATCAGCCAGAATCGTCGGCGAAGTTATCGGTAAGTATCACCCACACGGTGACTCTGCTGTTTACGAGACGATGGTACGGATGGCACAGGATTTCTCCCTGCGTTATATGCATGTAGATGGACATGGTAACTTTGGATCGGTCGATGGTGATATGGCAGCAGCCATGCGTTATACCGAAGCACGTTTGTCCAAGATTGCTATGGAAATGCTCAGAGATATCAACAAGGATACGATTGATTTCCAGCCGAACTATGACGGTGAAGAACATGAGCCAATCGTTCTGCCTGCTCGTTTTCCTAACTTGCTTGTCAATGGGGTCGGCGGGATCGCGGTAGGTATGGCTACCAATATTCCTCCTCATAACCTGGGCGAGGTCATTGATGGTGTACAAGCCATGATTCAAAATCCGGACATTACATCCATGGAACTCATGGATTACATTCAAGGACCAGACTTCCCTACGTCCGGCTACATTTTGGGCCGCTCAGGCATTCGCCAGGCGTATCAGACCGGACGTGGTTCAGTAACGATGCGGGCCAAAACCAACATCGAAGAGAACAACAACAAGGCGCGAATTATCGTTACGGAGCTGCCTTATCAGGTAAACAAGGCGAGACTCGTTGAGAAAATCGCCGAGTTGGTACGTGATAAAAAGATTGATGGTATTACTGACCTTCGTGATGAGTCTGACCGTAATGGTATGCGGGTTGTCATTGAGCTTCGCAGAGACGTGAATCCGGGGGTTGTCCTGAACAACCTGTACAAACATACATCGATGCAATCCACTTTCGGGATTAACATGCTTGCGATTGTTAATAAAGAACCTAAAATTCTGAACTTGCGTGAAGTGTTGTATCACTACCTGCAGCATCAGATTGAGGTTATTCGCAGACGTACGCAGTTTGAACTGAAAAAGGCTGAAGCTCGTGCACACATTCTAGAAGGTTTACGTATTGCGCTGGATCATATCGACGAGATTATTACGTTGATTCGTTCATCCAGTAATGCGGATGCAGCAAGAGAAGGTTTGATTGAGCGCTTCTCACTCAGTCATGATCAGGCTCAAGCTATTCTCGATATGCGTTTGCAACGACTCACAGGTCTGGAACGCGAACGTATTGAAAATGAATATAACGAACTGATGGTCAAAATCAGAGAGTATCGCGAAATTCTGGCCAATGAGCATCTGGTACTTGAGATTATCAGTACGGAGCTGCAAGAGATCCGCGACCGCTTCAGCGATGATCGTCGTACAGAGATTACTGTAGGTGAAGAGAGTATTCTGGATGAGGACCTGATTCCACGTGAAGAGGTTATCATTACGATTACTCATACAGGCTACGTGAAACGTCTGCCGGTATCCACTTACCGCAGCCAGAAACGTGGTGGACGTGGGGTCGTGGGTATGGATACGAAAGATACCGACTTTGTCGAGCATCTGTTCGTGACCAACTCTCACAATTACCTCATGTTCTTCACTGACAAAGGTAAAGTGTACCGTCTCAAAGCGTACGAGATTCCAGAGCTTGGACGTACCGCACGGGGAACGCCGATTATCAACCTGATCCAGATTGAGCAGGGTGAATCAGTTAATGCCGTGATTCCGGTTCAGGAATTCGAAAGTGACAGATACCTGTTCTTTGCTACCCGCCAAGGGGTTGTGAAGAAAACACCACTTGAGGATTACACCAATATCCGCAAAGGCGGCTTGATCGGTATTTCCTTGCGTGATGATGACATTCTGATCGATGTTAAGCTGACCGATGGACAGCAAGAGATCATCATGGGTACAGCTCACGGAATGTCTATTCGATTCTCCGAAGGTAATGTACGTTCCATGGGACGTAGTGCCACCGGGGTTAAAGGGATCACATTGGATGAACAGGATGCCGTTATCGGCATGGATGTAGTTGATAAAGACCTTGATGTTCTAATCGTTACAGCCAAAGGTTACGGTAAACGTACACCTGTGAGTGACTATCGGATGCAGACTCGTGGCGGTAAAGGGATCAAGACTATTAATGTCACAGAGAAGAACGGCTCAGTAGTCAGCCTCAAAATGGTTAAAACCGAAGAGGATCTGATGATTATTACGTCTAGTGGTACGTTGATCCGGATGAGCATGGAAGGCATATCCACTATGGGTCGATACACGCAGGGTGTGAAACTGATTCATATTCGTGACGAGGACTCAGTAGCTACAGTCAGCCGAATTGATAAGAATGAAGAAGAACCAGACGATGAGTCGCTTGAAGGCTTGGAAGGCGAGGAGTCCCAAGCTCCGGTAGTAAGCTTGGAAGAAGGCACCGTTTCTGAAGCTGAGGTTAATGAAGTTGAGGGCGACGACGATTCCGGTTCGGAAGCATAAAAATAGAATGTTATAAAAACCGATCTCTTGGAGATTGGAAGAAGATTGCGAGGGCTCCCACGGGGAGCCCTTTTGTTGTATAAAGGAATCTCTTCGTGTATTCTTCCGAATCTGGGATGTACAGCCTGATTTCTGAGTAATATAATGGGAAATATCATGAAAAACCGGGACTATGGTCTTGTTTGTTATTAACATAGAAGAACGATGAGTGAGGGGAATACACATGGGATTAATCACCCTGTCAGAAGTCAAACCAGGACTCAAACTTGGGAGTGATGTGCAAACACTTCGCGGCAACGTTCTGCTCCAGAAGGGAAAAGTTATTTTACCCAAGGATATGGAAGTGCTCAGAGCCTTTATGATTCAACAGGTAGATATTGAACAAGAAAGAATGGCGTCGAGTAGTACAGCAACCAAAGGTGCCTCTGTGTCTGCAGGAAGTTCTGCCAATGACAAGAGTGGTGAACGGGCAGGGAAGACAGGGAACGTCACCACAGCTCCTGTAGTAACGTCTTTGCAGGATGAGTATGAGAAGATGGTCGGACTAACGAAAAATGCTTTCCTGTCCTCTCTGGCGGCTGAATTGCCGGTCTATGAGTTACGTACACAGTTGGAGGCTGTGTTTGCACATCTCAAACAATATAATGTGCTTACCTTCAGTCCACGAGTAATGCAAGAACATGATTATGTATATCACCATGCCGTACTGAGTGCGATCACATCGTATCAACTGGCTCAATGGATCGATCTGCCCTCCAAGGATTGGATGCAAGTTGCTTTTGCAGGCTTGTTCCATGATATTGGTAACAACAAGGTAGATCCGCAGATTCTCCATAAACCATCCACGTTGACGGCTACAGAGCAGGAAGAGATTCGCCAGCATACGAAATATGGTTATCAGATCCTTAAACAGGCAAAGGCCATTAACGAGGGAGCCAGACTTGCAGCTTTGCAGCATCATGAAAAAGTTGATGGATCAGGCTACCCGTTGCAGCTTAGTGGGACGCAGATTCATATTTATGCCAAGATTGTAGCTATTGCTGATATTTTCCACGCCATGACGCTGGAGAAGATCTACCGCAAGGCACAATCACCATACCTAGTCCTAGAACAGATTCAAAGTGAGGCATTTGGGAAATTGGATCCTGCAATTGTAAGAGTATTTGTTCAACGTTCGACCCAGATCCATAATGGCATCCGAGTAAAACTCAGCAATAACCAAATTGGAGAGATCGTATTCTCTGATCGAGATCATCCTACACGGCCTATGGTGTCAGTAGAAGGAACCATCATTAACCTGATGCAGCAACGGCAGCTTCACATCCAAGAGGTTATCGGATAACAATAGATATTAAAGTAACTTGAAGAGAGGGCCTTTCTTTTATAGAGAGGCTTTTTACGTGAGATAAATGTGGGAATGTAGAAAAACCAGAAATATTATAGAAAGATATATAATTACTCAAAAAAAGACTTGCATTCAGTATCTGTACATGGTATATTCTAATTCCGGCCAAGAAAACACGGTTTACACGGTGCGGCAAGCAAATGAAATAAGCTTCGAAAGAAACTTAAAAAAAGAGCTTGCAAAGTTGGTTCGGATGTGGTAAGATATAAAAGTTGCTGAAGAGAACGACATTCGGTAACGAAACAAGTTTGATCTTTGAAAACTGAACAACGAGTGAGTAAACATTCTGCTTGCAGAATGAACGTGAAAGTTGAGACAAGCCTTGGCTTGAATCGACTGGAGCACAAATGAGATTTTTAATCTCGTCAGATTCAAAATGAGCTTATCGCTCTTTTCAATACTTTATTGGAGAGTTTGATCCTGGCTCAGGACGAACGCTGGCGGCATGCCTAATACATGCAAGTCGAGCGGACTTGATGAGAAGCTTGCTTCTCTGATGGTTAGCGGCGGACGGGTGAGTAACACGTAGGCAACCTGCCCTCAAGTTTGGGACAACTACCGGAAACGGTAGCTAATACCGAATAGTTGTTTTCTTCGCCTGAAGAAAACTGGAAAGACGGAGCAATCTGTCACTTGGGGATGGGCCTGCGGCGCATTAGCTAGTTGGTGGGGTAACGGCTCACCAAGGCGACGATGCGTAGCCGACCTGAGAGGGTGATCGGCCACACTGGGACTGAGACACGGCCCAGACTCCTACGGGAGGCAGCAGTAGGGAATCTTCCGCAATGGGCGAAAGCCTGACGGAGCAATGCCGCGTGAGTGATGAAGGTTTTCGGATCGTAAAGCTCTGTTGCCAGGGAAGAACGCTTGGGAGAGTAACTGCTCTCAAGGTGACGGTACCTGAGAAGAAAGCCCCGGCTAACTACGTGCCAGCAGCCGCGGTAATACGTAGGGGGCAAGCGTTGTCCGGAATTATTGGGCGTAAAGCGCGCGCAGGCGGTCATTTAAGTCTGGTGTTTAATCCCGGGGCTCAACCCCGGATCGCACTGGAAACTGGGTGACTTGAGTGCAGAAGAGGAGAGTGGAATTCCACGTGTAGCGGTGAAATGCGTAGATATGTGGAGGAACACCAGTGGCGAAGGCGACTCTCTGGGCTGTAACTGACGCTGAGGCGCGAAAGCGTGGGGAGCAAACAGGATTAGATACCCTGGTAGTCCACGCCGTAAACGATGAGTGCTAGGTGTTAGGGGTTTCGATACCCTTGGTGCCGAAGTTAACACATTAAGCACTCCGCCTGGGGAGTACGGTCGCAAGACTGAAACTCAAAGGAATTGACGGGGACCCGCACAAGCAGTGGAGTATGTGGTTTAATTCGAAGCAACGCGAAGAACCTTACCAGGTCTTGACATCTGAATGACCGGTGCAGAGATGTACCTTTTCTTCGGAACATTCAAGACAGGTGGTGCATGGTTGTCGTCAGCTCGTGTCGTGAGATGTTGGGTTAAGTCCCGCAACGAGCGCAACCCTTATATTTAGTTGCCAGCATTTCGGATGGGCACTCTAGATAGACTGCCGGTGACAAACCGGAGGAAGGTGGGGATGACGTCAAATCATCATGCCCCTTATGACCTGGGCTACACACGTACTACAATGGCCGGTACAACGGGCTGCGAAATCGCGAGATGGAGCCAATCCCAACAAAGCCGGTCTCAGTTCGGATTGCAGGCTGCAACTCGCCTGCATGAAGTCGGAATTGCTAGTAATCGCGGATCAGCATGCCGCGGTGAATACGTTCCCGGGTCTTGTACACACCGCCCGTCACACCACGAGAGTTTATAACACCCGAAGTCGGTGGGGTAACCGCAAGGAGCCAGCCGCCGAAGGTGGGATAGATGATTGGGGTGAAGTCGTAACAAGGTAGCCGTATCGGAAGGTGCGGCTGGATCACCTCCTTTCTATGGAGAATCGTTTCCTGCAACGGAAACATTCAAATATGCAGCTTAGCTGCAAAACACTCACTCGTTGCTCAGTTTTGAGAGCTCAAACTCTCAAACAGCTTGCTTTTGCATGGAGCTTGTTCTTTGAAAACTAGATATCGAAACGAAACAAACGCGAATTAGAACATTCCTTTTTAGCTGAACTTGTGTAAACAAGTTTCAATAAAAACGGTAGTCAAATTGCTTTTGTGATGGTCTCGGGTGAGAGTGACTTTTGGCTTTGCGTAAGCAAAACAAGGGAAGCGAGCGACCGAAACCGGAACAAAATGGTTAAGCTACTAAGAGCACACGGAGGATGCCTAGGCGCTAGGAGCCGATGAAGGACGTGGCGAACAACGAAACTGCCTCGGGGAGCTGTAAGCAAGCTTTGATCCGGGGGTGTCCGAATGGGGAAACCCAGCTGGGGTAATTTCCAGTTACACCTAACTGAATACATAGGTTAGTGTGAGGCATACCAGGGGAACTGAAACATCTAAGTACCCTGAGGAAGAGAAAACAATAGTGATTCCGTCAGTAGCGGCGAGCGAACGCGGAGAAGCCCAAACCAGAGAGCTTGCTCTTTGGGGTTGTGGGACGTCTCACATGGAGTTACAAAGGAACCGGTTAAGCGAAGAGGTCTGGAAAGGCCCGCCAAAGAAGGTAAAAGCCCTGTAGTTGAAAGTCTGTTCCCTCCGAGACGGATCCCGAGTAGTGCGGGGCACGTGAAACCCCGTATGAATCCGGCAGGACCATCTGCCAAGGCTAAATACTTCCTAGCGACCGATAGTGAAGCAGTACCGTGAGGGAAAGGTGAAAAGCACCCCGGAAGGGGAGTGAAATAGAACCTGAAACCGTGTGCTTACAAAAAGTCAGAGCCCGTTTTAGGGGTGATGGCGTGCCTTTTGTAGAATGAACCGGCGAGTTACGTTCCCGTGCAAGGTTAAGGTGAAGAGCCGGAGCCGCAGCGAAAGCGAGTCTGAATAGGGCGACTTAGTACGTGGACGTAGACCCGAAACCGGGTGATCTACCCCTGTCCAGGGTGAAGGTGCGGTAACACGCACTGGAGGCCCGAACCCACGCATGTTGAAAAATGCGGGGATGAGGTGGGGGTAGCGGAGAAATTCCAATCGAACTCGGAGATAGCTGGTTCTCCCCGAAATAGCTTTAGGGCTAGCCTCGGAAAACAGAGTCGTGGAGGTAGAGCACTGATTGGGTGCGGGGCCCGCAAGGGTTACCAAGCTCAGTCAAACTCCGAATGCCATAGACTTACTTCCGGGAGTCAGACAGTGAGTGCTAAGATCCATTGTCAAAAGGGAAACAGCCCAGACCATCAGCTAAGGTCCCCAAGTGTGTGTTAAGTGGGAAAGGATGTGGAGTTGCACAGACAACCAGGATGTTGGCTTAGAAGCAGCCACCATTGAAAGAGTGCGTAATAGCTCACTGGTCGAGTGACTCTGCGCCGAAAATGTAACGGGGCTAAACACACCACCGAAGCTATGGCTTGATGCTTTGCATCAGGGGTAGGGGAGCGTTGTATAAGGGTTGAAGGTGTACCGTAAGGAGCGCTGGACATTATACAAGTGAGAATGCCGGTATGAGTAACGAAAAGATCAGTGAGAATCTGATCCGCCGAAAGCCTAAGGGTTCCTGAGGAAGGCTCGTCCGCTCAGGGTAAGTCGGGACCTAAGGCGAGGCCGAAAGGCGTAGTCGAAGGACAACAGGTCGAAATTCCTGTACCACCGTAAGCCGTTATGAGCAATGGGGGGACGCAGTAGGGTAGTGACGCGGACTGATGGATGTCCGTCTAAGCAGTAAGGCTGATGTGTAGGCAAATCCGCACATTGTAAGGCTGAGCTGTGATGGGGAGCGAAAATTATAGTAGCGAAGGTCATGATCTCACACTGCCAAGAAAAGCCTCTAGCCAGGTGAAGGTGCCCGTACCGCAAACCGACACAGGTAGGCGAGAAGAGTATTCTAAGGCGCGCGGAAGAACTCTCGTTAAGGAACTCGGCAAAATGACCCCGTAACTTCGGGAGAAGGGGTGCCCCGGTAGTGTGAATAGCACGAGGGGGCCGCAGTGAAAAGGCCCAAGCGACTGTTTAGCAAAAACACAGGTCTGTGCGAAGCCGTAAGGCGAAGTATACGGGCTGACGCCTGCCCGGTGCTGGAAGGTTAAGGGGAGTGGTTAGGGAGTAATCCCGAAGCTGTGAACCGAAGCCCCAGTAAACGGCGGCCGTAACTATAACGGTCCTAAGGTAGCGAAATTCCTTGTCAGGTAAATTCTGACCCGCACGAATGGCGTAACGACTTGGGCGCTGTCTCAACGAGAGATCCGGTGAAATTTTAATACCTGTGAAGATGCAGGTTACCCGCGACAAGACGGAAAGACCCCATGGAGCTTTACTGCAGCTTGATATTGAATTTGGGTACGATCTGTACAGGATAGGTGGGAGCCTTTGAAACGTGAGCGCCAGCTTACGTGGAGGCAACGTTGGGATACCACCCTGATCGTATCTAGGTTCTAACCTGGTACCGTAATCCGGTGCGGGGACAGTGTCAGGTGGGCAGTTTGACTGGGGCGGTCGCCTCCTAAAGAGTAACGGAGGCGCCCAAAGGTTCCCTCAGAATGGTTGGAAATCATTCGAAGAGTGCAAAGGCATAAGGGAGCTTGACTGCGAGACCTACAAGTCGAGCAGGGACGAAAGTCGGGCTTAGTGATCCGGTGGTACCGCATGGAAGGGCCATCGCTCAACGGATAAAAGCTACCCTGGGGATAACAGGCTTATCTCCCCCAAGAGTCCACATCGACGGGGAGGTTTGGCACCTCGATGTCGGCTCATCGCATCCTGGGGCTGAAGTAGGTCCCAAGGGTTGGGCTGTTCGCCCATTAAAGCGGTACGCGAGCTGGGTTCAGAACGTCGTGAGACAGTTCGGTCCCTATCTGTCGTGGGCGTAGGAAATTTGAGAGGAGCTGTCCTTAGTACGAGAGGACCGGGATGGACGTACCGCTGGTGTACCAGTTGTTCCGCCAGGAGCACCGCTGGGTAGCTATGTACGGACGGGATAAACGCTGAAAGCATCTAAGCGTGAAGCCCCCCTCAAGATGAGATTTCCCAGTATGTAAGACCCCTTGAAGACGACGAGGTAGATAGGCTGGGGGTGGAAGTGCAGCAATGCATGGAGCTGACCAGTACTAATCGGTCGAGGGCTTATCCAATTAGCAAGTTGTAATTCGCGTGTTTCGTTTCGAATCTAGTTTTCAGAGAACAACACTCTGAAATGTAAGCTACGCGTTTGGTGGCGATGGCGGAGGGGTTCCACACGTACCCATCCCGAACACGACCGTTAAGCCCTCTAGCGCCGATGGTACTTGGACCGCAGGGTCCTGGGAGAGTAGGACGCCGCCAAGCAATTAACCACTGCCGATGTTATTCGGTGGTGGTTTTTATTTTTTTGTAAGGATTAGATACGATGAGCGGAAGCTCTGACATGATCGATATTGGAAGGTAACATTTTTGTTACGGATAACAGCGGCAAAACCAGTATAATAGGACTATGTTAAATATGCTAAAAGTACCTGACCACAGAGCTGGAATGTGCAGCTGTGAAAAGGAGGGTGTGTGTGTTAAGTTGGCGGAGACTTGGACTACAATCATTTCTGTTGCTTTGTTTGACCGTTGTTCTGGCAGGATGCGGTGAAGTTTCAGGATCTGTATGGACTTCATATGAAGGTGCGGTGAACGAGAAAAGTTTTCCGGTGCCTAAAGTAGCGAATAAATCTGACCAGTCTGAAAATAATTCGGATATGGATTATGTTCGATATACGCTGTCTGGTATTAGTGAGAGTACTAGCTTACCTGACGTATATCTAGACGAGATAAAAAGCTGGGGTTGGACAGAGAGGCAAGCCAAGGGTACATCCAATGAATCCAGTACCTTGCGCGTATTTGCAAAGGAAGGACATACTGTGCATTTAGCGGTACATGATGGTTCCTTTACACTAATGGTTCCTAGAAATGATGCTACTCAAACGACAGTTAAATCATTGGCTGAAGATGATTGAGCTGGTTCAGCTATGGTTCGGTATGATTAATTAACGCTGTGATGTTCCTTATAATATAGTAAGCTCCCGTGTACATGATCGGGGGCTTTTTGTTATTTAGCGAAGTAGGTTTTAGTAATGGTGGGAGAACTTATCACGTATGGTGGATCAGAGTCATACAGGTACAGAAGGAAAGGAGTAGTTTCTTTTGTACACGTGGTGGTATGTGTGCTTGAAGTGTAGGGGAGTGTGGAGCGCTAAAAATAGAGGCGGAGGATATAAGTTGTATTAAGTTGTATAAAGCTATTGAGGTAATAAGTGGCTGATGGGAAGCAATTAGAAGGCATATAGAGCTGAGACCGAGCAAGAGATTGCTCAAAGGTGCAAGATCTACGAGATATCTGGGGTTATGAGGATTTGGAACGCCGGAGGAAAAGAGGAGAAGAATGGAGCCTCAAGTGGGGATAACTCATTTTACTATACCCATACTGTGGATAAGGGATAAGAAGGGGACGATAAATAAAGGTTATCCACAGTGGATAACCTTTATTTGAGCATGTGAGGCTGAGTCAACTAAACGATGCACGATCATGTTTTTGCACCAGATTATTCGAAGGGCTCAGCGATTATGTATTACAGGTAATTGAGGTACATTCAGTATTGCATAAACGAGGGAGTGTTATTGCAGATAGTATGAGACATCTTGTTCATTCAATTTGATGAGTCCATCTTTGCGCTCACGGGAGAGTACCATTACAACATACAAGCGAGGACCCAGCAACCACAAATGCCAGAAGATCAGCGAGAGGGTGAAGGACAATGGGGACCATATCAAACATACTGTAATGATACATAATCCAATCCAGCTCATGTTAAGGTGTACCCGGACAAACATACGGAAGCTGAAATGCTGATCAGGGATATAACCTAACCAGGGCATACGCATATTCCAGCGCCAGCGTTTGGCGTAAGAGGTACGGACCAGCAGTAATATCGTTCTGGCGATGACATAATGAATCCAGATGGTGATTGGACCTGCCAGTACAAAAAAGAAGAGGCCAGTCCAGGAGAATGCGAGTAGATTGAATAAGAGCATGATGACCGGCAGACACAGATAGCTGTAAATGACACTGCGGGCGATAGCCTTTTTTTTCAGAAGCCGGTATTGATAAAATGTTGCTTTATTCTCCGGTTCGGCGATCATACGATTATATATCCTCCTTCGGATTCACGTTTGTGTGGGAGTAGGTGTTCTTTTTTCTTACACGAGTAAAAGGGATTGAATCATGCATGTATGTATATATGAACCTTGTATCTCACGACATGACGATTGTACAAGATATTGAGATTCGACGGAGCTTATCTCAGTATACTCCCGAATACACGGACTGTCAGGCTTTGATATCGTTATCATGTATTATATATCGGCTGGGATTCCATGTTTTTTTAAGGAAATTGAATATAAGTTTGAGTCAGGCCAAGGGATACGTGATGTAGAGGTAAATGCGATGGAATGCAGGATAACTGTATATACATAAGCAGGTGAATGTTCTTGTAGGGAGAATGAATGTATTTTTCGGTACAGACACCCAAGAGGGGGTGGGCGAATATATATATTTTATAGAAAGAAAGCACTATGAAAATGTTTAAAATAATAGAAACTGTGCAATACTGATAGTAAACGTAAAACAAGGTGGGATGGTTCATGGAAGAACATGCCGAACACACATGTATTATCTGCGAGCAAAGAAAAAAAGAAGGCATTTTTATTGTATCTGAATTCATATGTGACACTTGTGAAGCGGAAATGGTTCATACCGACGCGCAGGATGCCAAGTACAATTATTTTATTCATCAAATGAAGCAAATTTGGGTACAAAAAAACGCATAATGAATGTTGCTAATAGAAGTAGAAGCGAAACATCACATTGTAACGATGCTGATGTGTATAGAGGCCCAATGGGCCTTTTTCTGTTTTTAAGAGGAGAGATTGTCTTGTATGCCATCTTGGGAAGGCGTATGCTGATATAATGATATAGAGATTTTTGCAGTAGCGCGTGTGGAGATGGGGAAGAAGGGTGTCCCTTAGATTAGGAAGCGTACTGGAGCGTATCGGGCGCATATTATATATGTACAGGATGGTTATTTCATGGATCATAAAAATAAATCAACTAGAGCCCCTTTATATGAAGCGTTGCTTGCGTATCGTGATTCTAAGCAGCGTTCTTTTCATGTGCCTGGGCATAAGAATGGACAAGCTTATCGACATTTGGTAGAACAAGCAGAAGCAGGGCAACCTCCAGTTAAGGATATCGTTAATGAGGAACACCAGCACAACGGAGAGATTCAGACCGATGCAGGAGGGAATGTTAACGGAGGGATAGAGCGATCCAGTTCAGTGGAGAAACATGGGGCAGACATGAGGAGTGGGGAACGTCTTAGCGCTGAAGGAACTCGTTCGGAAATAGGATTGGTACCGGATCGTTCATTCCTGGAGATGATGGAGATGGATGTTACGGAGATTACGGGCACCGACGATTTGCATCATCCGGAAGGTGTGATCCAGGAAGCACAGGAGCTGGCGGCAGATTGTTTTGGTGCTGAGGAGAGTTTCTTCCTTGTGGGAGGCAGTACGGCAGGTAATTTGTCTCTATTGCTAACTGTGTGTGATGAGCCAAACAGTATTGTACTGGTGCAACGGAATGTGCACAAATCCGTTATTCACGGTTTGATGCTGGCGGGCGCAAGAGCTGTATTTCTGGAGCCATGGGTCGATCCTGCGTCTGGACTTGCGGTCATGCCGTCGGTGGAGACGGTGCAGGCTGCTGTCCAGTCCTATCCTGAGGCAAAGGGCGTACTTGTCACTTTGCCCAATTATTACGGCATGGGCGCTGATCTGACGCCTATAGCCGAGGTATGCCACGCTGCTGGCATGCCATTGCTCGTGGATGAAGCGCATGGCGCGCATTATGGGCAGCATCCGGAGCTGCCTGTCTCTGCACTGTCATGCGGAGCAGACGGTGTTGTGCAGTCGACGCATAAGATGCTGACGGCCTTCACCATGGGTGCCATGCTGCACATTCAGGGACCACGGTTAAACCGGTCCCTGTTAAGGCAGCGCCTGGCCATGGTGCAAAGCTCAAGCCCATCATACCCGGTGATGGCTTCGCTTGATCTGGCGCGCCGGCTGCTGCACGTGCAGGGCGCGAACACCTTCACGGCGGGGCTCGCCGCCGTGAATGCTTTTAAGCGCGGCCTCGCGGAGCTGTCGCGCTTTCAGTTGCTGCAGCAAGAACCGCCAGCCGGAACAGCGATGCCGGCTGGCATGTCCGTGTCCGCTGCGCAGCAGACACGGGAGGGCCTGACCGCGGCGGCGAAGCCATCTGCCGCGGGGTATACCGCTCAGGACCCATTCAAGGCCGTCATCTATGACGGCGCAGGGGTGCTGAGCGGTTATGGGCTACAGCAGCAGCTGGAAGCATGCGGCTGTGTGCCCGAGATGAGCGACGAACGGTACGTCGTCTTGCTCTTCAGCCTGGGCTCAACGGTGCAAGATGCCCAGCACCTGTTGCAGGCTTTACACCATATCAGCTCTGCCAATGGGCATGAGCAGGTCCAATCTAATACAGAGTCATCTCATCAGCTTGCGAAAGGTTCGGCGCATTATATTTCCACGTGGAACAATTTACAAGAAAACACTCGCTACTCGGAACCGATCTCCTTCACGCTGCAACCGATTGTGGATACGGATACGGTCAATGTTCCGATAGAAGAAAGCGTGGGTTGTCGATCAGCTGAGATGGTAGTCCCGTATCCTCCAGGGATTCCGCTTGTGTATCCGGGTGAACGCCTAAGTCCATCGATGGTGACACGTATACAACTCCTGCGGGATGAAGGAGCAAAGTTTCACGGGGTATCCGATGCATCTCTACAGGTATTGAAGGTCATGAAGAATTGACGATACACATGAAATCTTTGAAAGCACTCACCAATAGGTAGTCTATATGACCAATACGGATAGCGATACTGGACCCTACACATGTGAGGGTCTCTTGGTCATTAATCTAGTTGCTAGGGTTGTCTTCAAACTCAGGCATGCAATACGTTAAAGGATGTCAGGTCCAACATCTGGAAGTCAAGTGGTTGCTGATCTGGCGAATTGTCCAGACGATTTTCTAAGGAACCGAGGACGTCTTATTTAGCCTTCGAGTCCTCCTTTTATTTTGTAAGGAATCTGAGACGCGTTATTAACCAAAATCACCCAACAAACACGCTGTAAACGGCTGGTTATTCCAATATAACGTGTTTCAGATTTCTTAGATTGCTGCGGGCGTTTCAAATTGCTAAATAAGATGTCACAGGGTCGTTAGGGCTCCCGCTCCATGCTCTGCTCCAGACGCGTTCAGTTACGTTCCTGCTTTCGGCAGGTATGAAGACACGCTCTAGTTCAACTTATAGAGATAGACAGAAGAAAGAAGGGAACACTTTGGGTATTCCGCTAAAAAAATATACAGGAATAGTCCTGCAAGTTTTGTTGATGTACGGTTTTTATTGGATTGGAAACTTGATTCAAGCTGTATTACATCTGCCGTTAACAGGTAGTATTGTGGGCATGTTGGTATTGTTTGTCACCATTCAACTGGGATGGATCAAAATGAGCTGGGGAGAAGAAGGGTCAACGTGGCTTCAATCTCATCTGCAATTGTTGTTTATTCCGCCAACTGTGGGCATCATTAATCATTTTGATTTTTTTAGAGCCAACACATTGTTATTAGTTCTTGGTTTAATCGTGAGCACCTTAATCACATGTCTGATATCTGCCAAATTAAGTGAGTGGCTCATGACATGGAGATCGTCTCATTCAGGCAAAAAGGAGGCGATCACTTGTCAGCATTCATCCTCGGAATTGGAATGATCGCGCTAACCATCGCTGTATATATTCCAGCCACTCGTCTATATAAAAGGCTGAAATGGCCAATACTTATGCCTGTACTCACAACAACTGCCATACTGATCCTGATCTTGGTGATCTCCGGTATACAGCTGGAAACGTATATGCTGGGTGGCAAATGGATACAGGAGCTCTTGGGCCCAGCAGTTGTATCTCTCGCTTTTCCCTTGTCCAGACATCTGCATGTGCTGAAGCAAAATATCATTCCAATTGTGGGTGGAACGATCGGAGGCAGTATTACAGGTGTCTCCACAGGTGCTTTAATCGCCATTCTGCTTGGCTATCCTCAAGAGATGGTCATCGCTTTATTGCCAAAATCAGTGACAACTCCTGTGGCTATTCAACTCGCTAATCAGGTTGGAGGGAATGCCTCATTCACATCGCTGTTTGTGATGATTGCAGGTTTCTCAGGGATATTACTAGGGCCGATGCTGTTGAAATGGGCCAAAGTCCGTAGTAAACATGCCTATGGAATTGGACTGGGCTCAGCATCTCATGCTCTCGGCATGGCAAGGTCTTTTGAATATGGAGAGAATGCGGTAGCCCTCAGTTCAGTTTCCATGATTGTCAGTGCTATTGCCGGATCAATTATGCTTCCATTATGGGTATGGATTATCTACGGTTGAACGCTTTACTTTGTTGTTCATGTTGGAGTAACCGCTGACCTATAGTATGATAGAAAGAAACAAGCTTGTATGATCTTGGTGTTATTAATACGTACCGATATAGCTGTAGCTATACACCTCTGGGCGGGGGATATCATATCTTGTAGCAAGAGGGTCTAAGCATATTCAATTACAGCAGCAATAGATGCAATTATCGACATAGAAAGCAGGGAAGCATATGCAGGGCAGAGGTAAATTCATTACGCTGGAAGGGGGAGAGGGTTCCGGTAAAACAACGATGATCGGTAGAGTAGGTTCTTATTTTGAAGAACGGGGTATACCTTACGTAGTTACGCGAGAGCCTGGCGGAATTGAGATTGCGGAGAAAATACGTTCCATTATTCTGGACCCTCTTCATACGGCAATGGATGCTCGAACCGAAGCACTATTGTATGCAGCTGCACGCAGCCAGCATCTGGCGGAGAAAGTAGAGCCTGCTCTGAGAGCTGGAAAAGCAGTCATTTGTGACCGATTTGTCGATAGCAGTCTGGTCTATCAAGGATACGCTCGTGGACTCGGGATAGAGAATGTATGGGCCATTAATCGCTTTGCGATTGGTGATCTCATGCCGGATGTAACCTTATATCTGGACATTGAGCCTGAAGTGGGGCTTGCCCGGATCGATGCTCATGATGGCCGCGAAGTGAACCGTCTGGATCTGGAAAATCTGGAGTTTCACCGTAAAGTACGAGAGGGTTACTTCCTATTAAAAGAGCAGTTCCCGGAACGAATCAGAGTTATCGATGCTTCCATGAAGCAGGAGGATGTTTTGGCAGCGATGATTTTGTCGCTGGAGACAGGGATTTTGAAGGATTTTGACGAGTAATTGTCTAATATATAGACAGGGCATTTGATAAAGGTGCTTATTCTAAAGGAGGTTATGCAGGATGAAACTGATTGTTGCGATTATACAGGATAAAGACAGCAACCGATTATCCAGCGCATTGGTCAAAGCAAACTTTCGGGCAACAAAGCTTGCCAGTACGGGCGGATTTTTGAAGGCAGGCAACACGACGTTTATGATCGGTGTCGATGATGGTCAAGTCGAATCCGTAATGAACGTCATTCGCAGCAGCTGTAAGGTTCGTGAACAGCTCGTGACTCCGGTCACACCGATGAGTGGAACAACCGACTCTTACCTGCCGCTACCTGTTGAAGTTCAAGTAGGCGGAGCTACTGTATTTGTTCTCCCGGTAGATCGCTTCGAACATTTCTAATTAAACCTATTGCATGGATCTCATGAGGATCCTTCATGATCGATAGCATGTTGGAAACGATGGATGCAAGAAGAGTTAACAGAGTTCGTGCGTGCCACTTACGGAACGCCTTTCTTGACGAGAAGAATCAGCATACTCTTTCCGGATGAGCGTTTCCCAGCTGGGGAATGGTTCATCTCGGAAAGAGGTTGACTACAAAGAACAAGTCCTTGATGGTGATGTGTATCTACCATTATATATAGAGTGTGATCAGCATATATAAAAGCCTCATTCTCACGCACAGGCGCAACGCGCACTGTGCTGATGGGCGATTGGCTATCTATGATAGAAAGCGGGCGTATCCATGAAAATCAATCCTGGATTCAGACCGATTCAGAGCGGGATCAGTTCTACTGATTCAGGTTCCAAACCGGTTCAATCCAAAAATTTCTCTGATATGATGAATCACCAGGGGGAACGGGCCTCACAAGCTGAACTGAATCGCCGGTTTAGTGAAATCCAGCTTCAGGGCGATCGCTTGGCACGTTCCATGACGATTCGTGAACTGAAGGCGTATAAGCAACTTGTTAAAAGGTTCCTGGAAGAGACCGTTCGTCGCGGTGTTTCCATGAAAGAGACAAGGGGTTGGGATCGTCGTGGCAGAGGCAAGCGGTATAAGCTGATTGATGAAATTGACTCCGCTCTGTTATCCATGGCTGATGAACTGCTGGATACAGAAGAAGGAAAAATCTCTCTATTACAACAAGTAGGCGAAATTCGGGGGATGCTTATTAATTTAAGCTTCTGAGGAGGAAGTATGTCCTTTCAACAGATTATGGGTCAACAAGCGGCCAAGCAAATGTTACAGAGCAGTTTGAGACGTCATGCAATAAGCCATGCGTATTTGTTTAGTGGTCCAGCTGGTAGCGGGCAACGGAAGACGGCAATTACCTTTGCCAAGGCAATATTCTGTACAGAGCTTGAAGATGACGCTTGTGGGCAGTGTCTTGAATGTCGTAAGGTGGATCATGGTAACCATCCGGATCTAACCATGCTTGCACCAGATGGAAACAACATTAAAATAGATCAAATCCGGGATCTGCAGCGTATCTTTTCATACCGATCAGAGGCAGGCCATCCCAAAGTATATATTATAGAACAAGCCGAGAAAATGACGGTGCAGGCAGCAAACAGTTTGCTCAAATTTCTGGAGGAACCGCAGGTACCAGCAGTCGGCATCCTGATTACAGATAATGGACAGGCCATGTTGCCAACGATCCGCTCACGCTCTCAATTGGTGCCGTTCAGCGCACTGAATCCGGAAGAGATGCTTCAATCACTAATTGAGGAAGGGCACCCTGCCAATCTGGCTCGCTCTGCCGTCCATTTAGCGTCAGGATTGGAAGCATGTAGAGAAATTCTCCAGCAGAATTGGTTTGCAGAAATTAGAAACGTAATGTTACAATTAGGGAAGGAGTCCCTGGGTAGAGGAAGTACATCATTGATCTCTGCACAGCAGAAGCTTTTTAAAACCGGACTCTCTGAACACCTGGACATGTTACTTAGTTTGTTCCATCTATGGTTTAGGGACATGCTGTATGTTCAGTACGATAGGCATGAACATATCGTTTTTATAGATCAGTTAGACATGTTATCTCAGTTGGCACATACCCGCAGCACAGAGCAGTGGGTCTCCTATATGGATATGGCCGCAGCATGCAGAAAAAAATTGCGTTTCAACGTCAATGGCCAGCTTTGTCTGGAGCAATTTTTGATCGGTTTGGCATAAGACTGGGAGAGGGCAGAGTTAGCTCCAATCATATGCAAACGGTTATAACTTCATCCGGTTCCCTAAGAAGACGGGGCTTCAGACGAAGTGGGGTTGGCTTACAAGGGGGTTAATTTTTTGTATAGTGTAGTGGGTGTCCGTTTCAAAAAAGCGGGCAAAATTTATTACTTCGATCCCCTGGACCTTCCCATTGAGAAAGAAAACTGCGTTATCGTGGAGACAGCGCGGGGGGTTGAGTACGGTAAGGTTGTCGTAGGTAAGAAGGAAGTGGGCGAGTCCGATGTGGTGTTGCCGCTGAAGAAAGTCATCCGCGTTGCGGGCGAGACAGATGCCCGTGTGGTTGATGAGAACAAGCGTGCAGCGAAAGAAGCATTCGGTACTTGTTTAAATAAAATCAAAGACCATGGCCTCAAAATGAAGCTGGTCGATGTGGAATTTACGTTTGATCGCAATAAAATTATATTTTATTTTACAGCTGAAGGAAGAGTTGATTTCCGGGAGCTGGTCAAGGATCTGGCAAGCATATTCCGGACACGAATCGAGCTGAGACAGATTGGTGTACGTGATGAAGCGAAGATGCTTGGCGGAATCGGACCTTGCGGCCGTGTGTTGTGTTGTTCTTCCTGGCTGGGAGACTTTGAGCCGGTATCAATCAAGATGGCTAAAGATCAGAGCCTGTCACTGAATCCGACGAAAATTTCAGGGTTGTGCGGAAGACTCATGTGCTGTCTGAAATTTGAGCATGATAACTATGAAAGTGTGAGAGAAGAACTGCCAGCTGTAGGCAAATTGGTCGTCACCTCATTGGGTGAAGGAAAAGTTGTCGGAATTAATGCCGGTAGCCGCACAGTCCATGTTCAACTGTTCGACATCAGTAAAGTCAAAGAACTTCCGCTGGATGACGTCGTTATCAAGTAAACCATAAAGGTTGCTTCGGGGTGGAAACTTGGAAAAGAAAAATCTGTTTACGCACATTCATGAAATGGAAACCCAACTGGGTCAGTTGCACGGTGATTTAGGAGAGTTAAAAATGATTGTGAAGGAGCTGCTTGAGGATAATCAGCGGCTTACCATCGAGAATGAGCAGTTACGCAAACTGCTCAAACGTGAGGCTCCGACAGATCTGCCGATCTCCTCAGCACTCGCTCCTGTAGCAAGACCAGCAGGTCCGGCTACAGGCGAGGACGTTGTCGGTGAAGGGTATGATAATCTGGCCCGGTTGTATCACGAAGGCTTCCATATCTGCAACGTCTATTATGGACATTTGCGGACGGAAGGCGATTGTCTGTTCTGCCTGTCTTTTTTGAATAAATGAAGTGACCGTAGGGATCCCCTACGGTTTTTTTTCAAGGTTATAAACCTAAACTCAACAAACATGAGATATAGAGTACCGGAGGATGAGCGTAACATATGAAAGCAAATGAAGTTGTGTTACATGAGTCAGAGCGGATTGATGATCTGCTCTCTCATGATCTGAGAATCATTCAAAGTGATGAAGTGTTTAGTTTTTCGATGGATGCCGTATTATTAGCCCGGTTTGCTTCCGTACCTAAACGGGGTCGTGTACTTGATTTGTGTACGGGTAACGGGGTGGTTCCCATTCTGCTTACAACGCGTACGCAGGCTAGTCTGGAAGGGATCGAGATCCAGCCACGTTTGGCTGATATGGCACGTCGCAGTGTGCAATTAAATACACTGGACGAGTCGATTATGATTCGTGAAGGTGATTTGCGAGAATTGGTGAAAGAAACAGGACACGCTGTATACGATGCAATTACGGTTAATCCTCCATATATGCCTTTGAATGGCAGTGACCTTAAGATGAACACACATCAGGCAATGGCACGTCATGAAATCGGATGTACCCTGGAAGAAGTGATTCAGGCTTGCAGTCGACTTGTACGTAATGGTGGCAAAGTATCGATGGTTCATCGTCCACAGCGCCTTGCAGAGATTATCTCGCTCATGCGCGAATATAAGCTGGAGCCAAAACGGATTCGAATGGTACATCCCCGTGCTCATCTGGAAGCCAACATGGTATTAATTGAAGGCATGAAAGATGGTAAACCCGAAGTAAGGATGCTTCCTCCACTCATTGTCTACAATGAAGAGGGAAAATACTGCGAAGAAATTATGGATATTTACTATGGTCAGCAACATGCTGAGCGTACTACGAAAGGAGGGAATTAGATGACTTTGCATATTCAGAAAAGCTATGCGGAGCAGCCTGAAGGATCAGGCAAGCTTTATCTGGTTGGAACACCTATTGGTAATCTGGAGGATATGACCTTCCGGGCCATCAAGACATTGCAGAGTTGTGACATCATTGCAGCAGAAGATACACGCCAGACCCGAAAGCTGCTTACCCATTTTGAAATTACACCTTCGATGCTGTTTAGTTATCATGAGCATAATAAGGGGGCAAGTGGACCTGAACTGATACGCTATATAATAGAAGGAAAAAATTTGGCACTCGTCAGCGATGCCGGTTTGCCAGCCATTTCGGATCCTGGTTCCGACCTTGTACAGCTTGCATTGGAAGCCGGAATAACGGTCATTCCCATCCCTGGACCCAACGCTGCGTTGTCTGCTCTGATCGTGTCCGGATTACCGACGGAGCGTTTTACATTCGGCGGTTTTTTGCCGAGGGAGAAAAAGGACATGCGAAAAGTGCTGGAGGCTTTTGACGAATCGAACGGGACTTTGATATTTTATGAATCGCCTCACCGTATTCGGAAAACATTAGTCCACCTCGAAGAAATCCTGGGTGATCGCTCGATTGTCCTGGCTCGTGAACTAACCAAGCGTCATGAGGAATTCGCAAGGGGCACTGTGAAGGAATGTATAGACTGGCTTGAAGAACATCCGCCTCTTGGCGAGTACTGTTTGCTGGTAGAAGGCATTAAGGAAGAGGAGCGTAAGGCTGAGCGCGAAGCCTGGTGGCAGCTCATGTCACTCGCGGATCATGTCAGCCATTATGAGGGTGAAGGACATAATCGCAAAGATGCAATGAAAAAAACGGCTACCGATCGCGGCCTGACGAAGCGTGATGTATATAATGCATTAATCGAGCAGTAATCTAACCAAATATCTTCTGTTGTGGAGAACATAACCTGAAAAGAAGCTTATATCCAACCTTAGTGGAATATTAAAAAGAGCAGAGTAGCTCAAAAAATTCCAAACAAAATTTATCGTTCTCTTCCGGTTCGCGTGTGACAGAATCTTTTTGGGTAATGGAACCCATAACAGGGCAAAAAAATACCTTCCGCGGTGGGGTTCACACCGGGAAGGTCATTAAGGAATATTAAAAAGGTTAGAAATAACAATTTAGATAAGTCCAGTATACCTGGTTTTTCTTATTTTGTCACAGGTGCAGGGATTTCGGAAATACATTCATTACAAACAATTTTACCTTTGAAGTAAGTAACGTTCTCTGCATTACCACAGAAGATACAAGCAGGCTCGTATTTTTTCAACATGATGCGCTCGCCGTCAACGTAGATTTCCAGAGCATCTTTTTCACCAATACCGAGCGTACGGCGCAATTCAATTGGAATAACTACCCGTCCCAGTTCGTCCACTTTTCTTACAATACCTGTTGATTTCATCATTATAATCAGTGCTCCTCTCAGCTAACTATCTTTGTCATTATTCGACATTATTTTATGTTTTATGATACTCATCATACCAACGATTCCCAAATCAGTCAACCTTAAAATTAGCTTAAAATTAAGGCTGTTTTTCACAAGGTTACTGGTGGTAAGGGATTGGAAGCCGTTTTTCGCATTTAAACCTCAATGTCAGCTTTGTCGATTTGGAAAACGACAAAACTACTTCATTCGACAAAGTTCGTCATACGGTGTCGAATCTTAGGTGAATCGCAGAGCTCAAAGCGTTAATATAAAAGAAATTAAAGGAGTGAGTCGACATGGAACAACGTTTAACGGAAGAGAAAGTATTCAAAGATCCGGTACATAATTATATCCACGTGCAAGATCCGGTTATATGGCAGTTAATTAACACCCCGGAATTTCAGCGTTTACGCCGGATTCGTCAGCTGGGTACTTCTTACCTTACCTTTCACGGAGCAGAGCATAGTCGGTTCTCACATTCACTAGGTGTTTATGAGATCACCCGCAAGATCATCTCTCAATTTGAAAGAAGTCATTATTCGGATTGGCCAAAGGAAGAAAAGATTGTAGCTCTGTGTGCAGCTCTACTTCATGATCTCGGACATGGGCCATTCTCTCACTCCATCGAGGAAGCTTTTGACATGAATCACGAAGATTGGACTTGCCGCATTATTACAGGTGATACCGAAGTAGGGGCGATCTTAAGACGGTATGCTCCTGATTTTCCTGAGAAAGTAGCGTCTGTCATTCAAAAAACGTATGAAAAGCCGATTGTGGTGAACTTGGTGACCAGTCCGCTTGATGCAGACCGAATGGATTATTTGCTCAGGGATGCCTATTTTACAGGTGTAAATTACGGCACGATTGACCTTGATCGTATCCTTCGGATGCTGCGTCCTTATCATGGGCGGATTGTAGTCAAGGAGTCAGGCATGCATGCTGTGGAGGATTATCTAATGTCTCGGTATCAGATGTATTGGCAGATTTACTTCCATCCGGTAACTCGTAGTTCTGAAATTATATTGCGGCAAATATTCAAGCGAGCGAAAACACTCATACAGCAAGGTTTTCAATTCCGCTTCATGATTGATCCACTCCCTCAATTATTTGATGGAGAATTATCCGTAGATGAATATTTGCAGTTGGATGAAGCATTAATTCAGACGGCATTTATGCAGTGGCGCAAGGAGGACGATACTGTTCTGAGTGAGTTATGCGAACGTTTTATGGATCGCAAGTTATATAAGTATGTAGAGCTTGAACAGGTCGACTTGACAATGATGGAAGAGATTCGGGAAGCTTTTGTACAGGCAGGCCTCGATCCCGAATATGATCTTGAAATTGATTTTCCTTCGGATAATCCGTATGATGTGTTTCGTCCGGATGAATCCACAGATAAGCAGATTCTTCTTCTGGATCGACAGGACAATTTACGTGAGTTGTCAGAAGTATCTGACATTGTCCGTTCCATCAGTGGGCTTCACCGAGGGAAACATCATTTGTATTACCCGCAAAACAAGGTGGATGCGATTATTCACGAATTACCGTCACATATACGCCCCTATTTCTTGTAATCATGTGGGTATAATCCGATGAAGAATTTTGATATCAAAACACTTTCTAAAAGAGCTATTTTTCATGATACAGTAATCTGCTTTAATGGGGAGTATATGTAGATCGACATAATTTTGTAAATGCAAGCAGGTAGAATGGGCACAATCAGCAATATATAGATCAGAATATCCGTTTATCTTCTATATATTGTAGTTGTGAAGAAACAAACGTAATGATGTAATACACAGATACCCAAAATGTTTTATGTATGAGTCATTGAATTATTGAATTTTACAAATTGAATTTTGATAAAGAAGATAGTCGTTATTTCGACATGAAGGGAGATACAAACATGATGCTGTTCGACACACATACACATCTGGATGCACCACAATTCGACGAGGACCGCGAGGACATGATTCAGCGTGCTGTGGATGCAGGAGTTGGTCGCATGATCAACATTGGCTTTAACCGGGAGACGATTCCAACCACAATGAAACTCGCTGAAACATATGACTTTATCTATGCAGCTGTAGGGTGGCATCCAGTAGATGCGATCACTATGCAGGAGGGTGATTTGGAGTGGATTGCATCTTTATGCAAGCATGAAAAAGTGGTTGCGATCGGTGAGATTGGATTGGATTATCACTGGGATACTTCACCGAAGGAAATACAGCATCGCGTATTACGACAACAAATTGCTTTGGCGCGTGAAGTGAACATGCCGATTGTCATCCATAATCGGGATGCACATGAGGATATCATAAGAATTTTGCGTGAAGAGAAGGCGGGTGAGGTTGGTGGTGTAATGCACTCGTTCTCGGGCAGCTGGGAAACAGCGAAAAGTTGTCTCGATATGGGCTTCCATCTCTCTTTCGGAGGACCGATCACATTCAAAAATGCAAAGCAGCCCAAAGAGGTGCTGGCGAAGGTTCCTATGGACCGGTTTTTCATTGAAACAGATGCTCCATATTTGACACCTCACCCTTATCGTGGGAAGCGAAATGAGACAGCGCATGTACGTCTGGTTGCAGAGGCAGCAGCGGAAATTAAAGGCATTTCGGTGGAGGAAATTGCTGCAATAACAACCAAAAATGCCATGGAACGATTTGGAATTCGTTAAAAAAACGAGCAAATGAGGTGAAAAAGGCAGGTAAGCGGAGGTAATTTGCCCTTTGCTCCAAATAAATCAAGAATATTACAATATTTTAACCAAATATTCAGAAAAACGTACTTGATCAACGCTTTACAACATGCATCAAAACAGGATATCATCTTTTCAGTGAATTGTTGTGCGGAAAATTGGACAGATGTTCGGGGGATGAACAAAGGGACACTTTCCGATGAAACAACATTACTTTCATGAATCAGTCTCGCTGAGTCTCCGTTAACGGAGAGCGGGGGAACCAATAGGGCTTAAACATCGGTGTATTTGGCCGATGCGCAACGTTCGCTGACCCAAAAGCAGCGAAGGGAACTGCGAAGCCGTATTTGATTTCTTCTTTGGGTCTCGGGGTGAATTCAAGGGCGTCCGCCATGAGCGGGTGACCTAAGATAGGGCGGCTCTCTTTCGCCCGAACCCGACAGCTAACCTCGCAAGCGGAAAAAGAGAGGCAACCTCGTGCATGAATTTCCGATATTCAGAATCATTCGGAAGCCACGAAAGAGTTCCTCTTACACTCTTTCTTTGGCTTTTTTGTTTTTGAATAAAAGAAATATTGTCATCATACGGTAGGTATTCAGGAGGATGACATCATGTTGCGAAGATTGATTCATGGTGCAGAACCGGATTATGTTGGTCCAATCTGTGTTCTGTAGAAAATTTGGTATAGTCACGTCAAAGACATCATGCATTACTTTAGACGGCGAGGCTATGAAGGAGGACGGAGAAGTGGGCACATTCCAACCAGAAGAGACCCATGAGTCACGATCATCCAGTAAGTCTTTCGCGTTGCGGTGGAAGCATGAGAACATGCGTCAAATGGCATTGATCGCGATTTTCTCAATTGCGCTTACAATCATGATCTTGTTAGTCGTTTACGGTCAGGCCGGGAAACAAATTTCACTGGTTATTGATGGCAAAGCTCAGGTGGTAGAGACTCGTACAGGAATGCTTCAGGAAATGCTGGAGGAGCAGTCGATCACAGTCAGCCCTCACGATAAGGTATCCATGTCCATGAATGGGGCGATTACAGATGGAGACCGAATCGTTATTGAGCGGGCCGTTCCAGTCAACATTACGGCAGACGGAGACACCAAGACTCTGTATACAACGGATTCATCGGTAGAAGATGCAATTCAAAAATCAGGTATTCAAGTTGAGAGTAATGATAAAGTGTATCCGGCGCTTGGAACTGCCATCAAAGCGGATATGAAGATCCGTGTAGTGCGCGTAACAAAGCGTACAGTGGAGGTAGAGCAGCCAATCGCTTACAAAGTCATTAAAACGGCTGACCCTAGCTTGTACAAAGGGGATAACCGTGTCGTTGTAAACGGCAAAGAAGGCACACTTGTACAGCATATCGAAAAGGTATTTCAGGATGGAGAATTGGTCTCCAAAAAAATGGTCGGCAAATCTGTCGCGAATAATCGTGTAGATAAAGTGATCGCTGTCGGCACCAAAGCAAAACCGGTCGTGAAAGAACCTGTGATTCAGACCGTATCGGCTCAAACTTCAACAACCAAAAAGGCTACAACAACGAACTCGAAGAAAACATCTGCCTCGGGCAGCAAAGTCATTACCGTATCCGGGACTTCTTTTAAATACTCAAAAGTACTTAAAAATGTATCCATGACTGCCTACTCTTCCGAAGAGCCTGGCATTGGAACTAAAACAGCTTCCGGTACTCGTGTAACGGAAGGGCGCACCATTGCGGTTGATCCCAAAGTCATTCCAATTGGCTGGTGGGTATATATCGAAGGTCTGGGATTCCGTCGTGCGGAAGATACAGGCGGTGCCATTAAAGGCAACAAAATTGATGTATATTATGACAGTGTGAAGCATGCCCTGAATTTTGGACGTAAGAAAGGCAAGACGGTCTACGTGATCGGTCCGGTGAAGCCGGAAGCGAACTAAAATCGTTTTACTTTGAAATGGGAATGCTATAAAATAGTTGCATGAATGATTCATGCGGAATATGCGGCGGAGGAGTCTGAATTCAGTCTCCCCCGCCGTTTGGCAGAGAAGAGGATATTCCTCTTCTTTTTGCGTTAGAAAGGAAGAAATGGAACATGATAAAAGAAGTCATTGTGGTGGAAGGCCGTGACGATACGGTAGCCATCCGTCGGGCCGTTGAAGCCGATACAATTGAAACAGGTGGCTCAGCAATCAACCAACGCATTCTGAAGCGGATTGCGCTTGCTCAGGAGAGACGGGGAGTCATTGTACTGACAGATCCGGATCATGCTGGCGAACGCATTCGTAAAATTATTGCGAACAAGGTGCCTGGCTGCAAACATGCCTTCATTCCGGAAGCCGATGCAACGCGCAAAGGGGACATTGGGGTGGAGAATGCCTCACCGGAGGCGATCCGTCATGCTCTGGCGCGCGTACATACTTCATACGAAGGTGCTCCGAGCCTGATTGATTGGGAGGACCTGATCGCGGCAGGACTTATCGTGCATCCGCAGGCTGCTGCACGTCGCATGGAGATGGGCAATCTGCTGGGCATCGGTTATTGTAACGGGAAGCAGTTCCACAAACGTCTCAGTGTATTTCAGATTACACGGGAAGAGTTCTCTACAGCATTAGCGCAAATTGAACGTGAAGGATTGTGAGCATATGAAGGACATGGAAGAGACGATAGAAATTGCAACGCCCAAGCGAACGAAAGAGATTATTCAAAGACACGGATTCTCATTCAAGAAAAGTCTGGGTCAGAACTTTCTGATCGATCAAAATATACTGAACAAAATTGTGAATGCAGCCGATTTGGACGAGTCCAAGGGCGCGTTAGAGATCGGGCCGGGTATTGGGGCCCTTACGGAGCGACTGGCTCGGGTAGCCGGTCCTGTCACAGCCGTAGAGATTGACCAGCGCTTGATCCCAATCCTGGGAGAAGTGATGCAGCCTTATTCGAATGTACGTGTTCATCATGGGGATGTGCTGAAGCTTGATCTGGCTGAATTATTTAATACGGATTTTGCATCCGTGGACAAAGTCAGTGTTGTGGCTAACCTGCCTTATTATGTAACGACGCCAATCATGATGAAACTGTTGGAAGAGAAGCTGCCGGTAGACAGTATTGTTGTCATGATCCAAAAAGAAGTGGCTGAACGCATGGCGGCTGCACCAGGATCAAAAGACTACGGCAGTCTGAGCATCGCAGTTCAGTACTACAGTATGCCGGAGCTTGTGTGCATTGTGCCTCCTACAGTCTTCATTCCGCAACCTAATGTGGAATCAGCTGTCATTAAGCTGAAAGTGCGTGAGCAACCGCCAGTGGAGATTCCGGATGAAGCACACTACTTCGAAGTGGTACAGGCTTCTTTTGCCCAGCGGAGAAAAACAATCTCAAACAACTTGAAGGCACGCTTCTTCACGAAGGAGAACCGGGAACAGGCAGACATTCTGCTGGAGCAGGCAGGTATTCAACCGTCCCGACGTGGAGAGACGTTGAGTCTGCAGGAGTATGCTACACTCAGCACCGTAATGTGGGAAGCAGGGGTACGTGCAGCGCTGTAAAATTTGAATGAACCAAACCGGGTCTTTGCCCATACGATGGGGTAGAGGTGATTACGTTGATGAATATCGGAGACTTGGTCGTTCGGAAGTCATACGGCGGCGATGTGACTTTTCGGGTGGAAGGCCTCCAGTTGGATGCTGCGGTCATTAAAGGGACTGAGTTCCGGCTGATTGCCGATTCCCCGGTGGACGATTTGATACAGGTTCCCTACGAACCACAAAGCGCCAAGACCAGACAGGCGCATATTAAAGCACATCAGACCCTGTCCCGTCTGCAGCAGAATCGTATGGAACAGGCTGAGCGGAATCGTGAAGGTCTGGTACAGGATTGGTCTGCTCAGCAGGAACCAGCTTATTTTGAAATGCCTGGAAAGGTGCTTCATCTGGATGGAGATCCGAACTATTTGAAAAAAAGTATGGATCTCTATGAGCAACTTCGTGTGCCCGCAGAGGGACAATATGTCCATGAATCGGCAATGGCAGATACCTTATACCGTTTATTACCCAAAGTACGTCCGGATATCGTAGTTATTACGGGTCATGATGGGGTGTTAAAGACACGTCAGCCCTATGACTTATATAGTCTTGGTAGCTACAAAAACTCGCAAAATTTTGTGTCGGCCATTCAGGTGGCCAGACAATATGAACGCCATCTGGACGCACTCACTATTGTGGCAGGGGCCTGTCAGTCCCATTTTGAGGCACTACTGCGCGCTGGAGCGAACTTTGCCAGTTCTCCAGGCAGAATTCTCATTCATGCACTTGATCCGGTCTATGTGGCAGCCAAGGCCTCCTTCACCTCTGTGCGGGATACGGTTAACATGAGTGATGTTCTGCACAATACCATCAGTGGTAGCCAGGGTGTGGGTGGTGTCGAGACACGGGGCAGTTACCGGGTAGGTCTGCCGGGGCTGAATGATTTATCCACGCTAAAAGTGAACCCGTCGGCAGTCTGATGTAGGCCATTTAAAGTCCCAATTTGGGGCTTTTTTTGTTTGCAAAAAAATTCATTGACAACAACTTTTTGATGCTGATATAATAATTAGTTTTGATTTGACAATGACTGTAAAATCCGGTATAATGGACAAGAAAAGAGGTGGTCGTCGACAATGGCTAAAAACACGCTGTTGGATATCAAACGCAATCTCGATGCACATATTGGTCAGAAAATTATGCTGCGGGCTAATGGTGGCCGCCGTAAGACCATTGAGCGTACGGGTGTATTGGAAGAAACGTACCCTTCTGTTTTTATTGTTAAGCTTGATGAGGAACAAGAAACCTTCAAGCGAGTATCTTATAGTTATGCGGATATACTTACGGAATCGGTGGAAGTCATGGTTTTTGACCCGGGCAGCCAGACGCATAGCTCCTATATGGAGACGTAAGTATCGATTTACAGGCGATTCGCCCCACAAGGCGGATCGCTTTTTTATATTTTCTTTTTCTATAAAATCACCCGTCCATCTTCTAAACTAACCCATACATACTCAGGAATGAGCGAGGAACGGTCGCGGCATACTATATGGACAGGTGAAGGGAAAGTTTCTTAAGCAATGCAGGAAACTGAATTTGGCCTGATGGCAAGATGTCCAAAACGTGAACGAACTCATCACATTATGAAGGATACATTGGAGGAGGATGGTTCATGAGTCGCAGAAGAAGAAGTGTCATGTCAGAGGATCTGAAGAATGAGCTTGCGAAAGACCTGGGCTTCTATGATACGGTCCAACAGGAAGGTTGGGGCGGAATCAAAGCCAAGGATGCAGGAAACATGGTGAAAAGAGCCATTCAACTTGCTGAGCAGGCTGCCCGCAAATCTTAATCCGGTTCAAGCAGACTGAAAAGCGGGGAAATCCGTCAGGAACAACCCCGCTTTTTCCCCTTAGATGCGGAATAGAAATGACTTGACAGCCCCATTTTGATATAATATGTTAAGTTGTCTTAGGGAAAAGGTGAGGACGGGTGAACGCCTTGAAAATTTACGAAAAAGCGCCTGCTAAAATTAATTTGATGCTGGACGTTTTACATAAAAGAAGCGATGGATTCCATGAAGTTGAAATGATCATGACCATGGTCGATCTGGCTGATCGACTGGAAATGTCGGAGCTGCCGCGAGATACTATTTTCATCTCCAGTCAGGCGGGTTATATTCCGCTGGACGAGAAGAATCTGGCTTTCCAGGCAGCCAGACTCATTAAGGAGCGCTATAACGTGCGTACGGGCGTCCATATTCATCTGGATAAAAAGATTCCAGTTGCAGCCGGACTTGCCGGGGGCAGCAGTGATGCAGCAGCAGCGCTGCGTGGATTGAACCGTCTGTGGCGGTTGAATATACCGGATCACGAACTGCAGGAGCTTGGAGCTGAACTCGGGTCGGATGTTCCATTCTGTATCACAGGAGGGACTGCACTCGCTACGGGCCGTGGTGAGAAGTTAACTCCCATTCCTAATCCGCCGCAATGCTGGGTGATTCTGGCCAAGCCTCCGATCAATGTGTCTACAGCCGATGTGTACGGACGTTTCCGCAGTGACAAGATTGTTCGTCATCCGAGTGCGGCTAAAATGGAGCAGGCTATTCGCAACCAATCATTTACGGAAGTCTGTAACCAGATGGGCAATGTGCTTGAAGATGTAACGTTGAAGCTGTATCCGGAAGTTCAGCATCTAAAGGATGCCATGATTCGATTGGGTGCAGACGGCGTGTTAATGTCCGGTAGTGGTCCAACGGTATTTGGGCTGGTTTCCAAAGAATCAAAGGTTGCCCGGATATACAATGGTCTGCGTGGTTTCTGTAAAGAAGTGTACGCTGTACGTATGTTGACGTAAAAGTTCGCTTTTATAATGTACAAACACGTATAAAGGTGGTATATTTTTAAATAATTATTCGGATTTGGATGTTTCCGTGATCGTGAGGATGGATCTCTGTGAAGAAGTTAAAACGAAGCGCAAGGCTGGTTGAAATGACGCAATACTTATTGTCCAGACCGCATACGGTTATTCCGTTGACCACATTTGCCGAACGTTATGGAGCCGCAAAGTCTTCAATTAGTGAAGATTTGGCGATTATCAAGGAAGTGTTCGAAGAAGGTGGGTCAGGAGAACTGCATACACTGGCTGGAGCAGCCGGGGGAGTAAGATGGATTCCGAAGGTATCCCGAGAACTGGCACTGGCATTTGCGGAGCGGCTCTCGACCCAGCTCGCGCAACCTGATCGGATCTTGCCTGGAGAATACCTGTACATGTCCGACTTGCTTGGTCAGCCCGCATTGATGAATGAAGCCGGCAAGATTTTTGCAACGGCCTTTGGCAATATGAATATTGATGTGGTAATGACGGTAGAAACCAAAGGAATTCCACTGGCTTATGCGACCGGAGCCCAGCTCAACCTGCCTGTCGTGCTCGTACGCAGGGACCATCAGGCTACAGAAGGATCGGCCGTAAGTATCAATTATGTATCCGGGTCCCATAAAAGTCTGCATACCATGTCCCTCTCTCGTAGGGCGATGCGTGAGCATTCCAGAGTACTTATTGTGGATGACTTCATGAAGGCCGGGGGTACGGTGCAAGGAATGATCGATCTTTTGGCCGAGTTTAATGCTACAGTTGCCGGGGTAGGGGTACTGGTGGAATCTGGTTCTGTAGATTCAGAAGAACGCCTGCTAACAGATTATGTATCTCTGGCGAAATTGACAGCGGTCGATGCCAAGAGCAGACAGATTTCCGTCAAGCCTGGCAACTATTTTGACCTGTAGAAAGATGACGAATGTTATGTCGTTAAAAGGTCTTTTCCATCGACCTGGCATGAACGTTGTCGAATTGTGTATTAAATAAAAAAATTCCTGAAATTAGGAAATTTTTGTGGTTATAAAAAGAAGGAGTTCGTATATGCTGTGTGGAATTATACACCAAGTTCTGATGGAAAAAGGTGGTGAACACACACATGCAAATTACGGATGTCAGACTCCGCCGTGTTAACTCGGAGGGGAGAATGAAGGCTATCGCATCCATTACCATCGATAACGAATTCGTCGTTCATGACATTCGTGTCATTGATGGTAACAACGGAATGTTTGTTGCTATGCCGAGCAAGCGTACTCCTGATGGAGAGTTCCGTGATATCGCCCACCCGATCTCTTCCGGTACGCGTGAGAAGATTCAGGCAGCAGTTTTGACTGAATACGATCGTGCGGCAACTGAGGAAGAAGTCATTGAAGAAGGTGCCTGAGAACATTATTGGGGTTCGAAGGAAAAGAGAGCCATGTCTTATGGCTCTCTTTTCTTTTTGACCGGAATAAGATATATTCAGTATTGAGTTTATTAGCAGAGAACAAAAAGCGCATCGTGCGCTTGGTGGCAGGGCGGCATCTTAGGAATCATTGGGATTCGGTTAAGCTCGCAGGTACACGGCGTATACATATAGGTCACGATTCGTAGGTGTCCGCGTTGTTACGTGTGATTACAGAGACAGCAGGCGATGAACAGGACCGGCTTGAAGCCGGCTGAACGATACTCATTGGATATAGATCAGCAGTGCATTTCAATGGGATTTTCAGAACAGGAGGTCGTTAATTTTGAAACGAATGGCAATCGTTCTTGCCGCAGGGCAAGGAAAACGAATGAAATCAAAATTGTACAAAGTACTGCATCCCGTATGTGGTAAACCTATGGTTGGACATGTGCTGGATGCAGCACTCAGCGCAGGCGTTGAACGCAGTGTGGTTGTAGTCGGTCATGGTGCCGAAGCGGTGCAGTCATTTTTGGGTTCCAGAGCGGAGTATGCACTTCAGGCGGAACAATTGGGTACAGGTCATGCAGTGAAGCAGGTTAAATCCTTGCTTGGCGGAGAGACAGGTTCTACAATTGTGGTCTGTGGAGATACACCGCTTGTGACCAGTGAGACGTTGGAAGGTCTGATGAAGCTCCATGAGAGTAGCGGAGCAGCAGCGACAGTTCTTACGGCTCAGTTGGACAATCCCAAAGGTTATGGCCGCGTTATTCGCGGAGAAGATGGATCTGTACAACGGATTGTGGAACAGAAGGATTGCACGGAGCAGGAAGATGCTGTGAATGAGATTAACACGGGCACATACTGTTTCGATAATGCAAAATTGTTCGCAGCCCTGGAAAAAGTGACGAACCAGAACGCTCAGGGAGAGTATTATCTCACAGACGTAGTTGGCATTTTCCGCAATGATGGAGAAGTGGTTGAAGCTTACATGTCGGATGACATCGCAGAATCCATCGGGGTTAACGACCGACTTGCACTTTCGCAAGCCGAAGCCTTCATGCGTGAACGTCTTGCCGTACGCCATATGTTGAACGGTGTGACAATCATTGATCCGTCATCGACATATATCGGAGCGGATGTTACGATTGGATCAGATACAGTTTTGTATCCGGGGACAATCCTCAAAGGCACAACTTCCATCGGTGAAGCGTGTCATATTGGTCCTCAGGCAGATGTGGAAGACAGCGTTATTCAGGACGGAGTTACAATTAAACATTCGGTAGTATCCAATGCCGAGGTTGGTTCTGATGCAACGGTTGGTCCATATGCTAATTTGCGTCCAGGCACTAAACTGGGCCGCAACGTAAAAATTGGTGACTTTGTTGAAGTGAAAAATGCTACAATTGATGAAGGTTCCAAAGTATCTCATCTCAGCTATATTGGAGATGCCAAAGTAGGGAAAAACGTAAATGTTGGATGCGGGGCAATAACTGTCAATTATGATGGTTATAATAAAGCTGTGACAACGATTGAAGATGATGCTTTTGTAGGCAGCAACGTCAATCTGATTGCACCGATTACTGTAGGAAAAGGCGCTTATGTGGTTGCTGGCTCTACCGTTACCCACTCCGTTCCCGAGAATGATCTGGCCATTGCTCGTCCACGTCAGGAGAATAAACCTGGTTATGCGGATAAGATTCGCGGACGTGCCAAAGCCAAGAAACAGAATGCCAAACCCCAATAAGGGGTTTTGATAACAAGATTGCCTCCCGAAGATCGGGGAGGTGCCGACATGTCGCAGACGCTTATTGATTCCAATGAACCAGCACGGAGGGTTTTTATTTTATGACTTATTTTGATTCGAAATTAAAAATATTTACTTGCAATTCTAACCCCAAGCTTGCCCATCAAATTGCTGATTATATCGGGATCCCTATGGGTGAATCTCATACAACCAGCTTTAGTGATGGCGAGATTCAAGTGAAACTCTCCGAGAGTGTTCGGGGTTGTCACGTTTACATCGTGCAGTCCACTTGCTTGCCGGTTAATGATAACCTGATGGAAATGCTCGTTATGATTGATGCACTCAAACGGGCATCTGCCAAGACGATTAACGTCGTTATTCCTTACTATGGCTATGCAAGACAGGATCGCAAGGCACGTTCGCGTGACCCGATTACAGCGAAACTGGTTGCTAACCTTATTGAAAAAGCGGGTGCAACCCGTGTCATCGCGATGGACTTGCATGCAATGCAGATCCAGGGATTCTTCGACATTCCGGTCGACCATTTGCTTGGCGTACCAATTCTGGCTCAATATTTCCGGTCGAAACAGATCGAAAATCCGGTTGTTGTGTCGCCTGACCACGGTGGCGTAGTGCGCGCACGTAAACTGGCTGATTTCCTGAATGCACCCCTGGCGATTATCGATAAACGTCGTCCTGAGCCAAATGTGAGCGAAGTGATGAACATTATCGGTAACATCGAGGGTAAAACAGCCATCCTGATCGATGACATTATTGACACGGCGGGAACGATTGTACTGGGAGCGAATGCTCTGATGGAAGGCGGCGTAAAAGAAGTATACGCGTGCTGTACTCACCCGGTATTGTCCGGACCTGCGATGGAACGTTTGGAGAATGCACCATTGAAGGAAGTCATCGTAACGGATACCATTCCAATTACGCATGCTAATCCGACAAGCAAACTCAAAGTGTTGTCTGTAGCGCCTTTGCTCGGAGAAGCGATTATCCGGGTTCATGAGGAATTGTCAATCAGCAAGCTGTTTGAAATTGAATAAGGATGTCTGCATAAAGTAGTAGAGGGGTTACGTTTTCCGGTTCAATGGAAAATGTAACCCCTGTCGGCGTGCCGTTTTTATTAATAGTGAAACAGACGCTGGTCAGTCCATATAAATTGAACTACTACTTTACACAATAACAGAGAGGGCAGAAAAGATCTGAAGAAGTGAAGCGTTCGCCTTTATCACCGGATTTTCCCTTTGAAAAGGGAATCAAAAAAATCTGGGGATAACAGCGATCGGAAGATGTTTCTGCACGCGCAGTGATCCAGTGTAAAATGGTTCGTTCATCTTATATGGTTAATACCCGGGGCGGGAGATAAATCGGAAACGACGCCGATGAAAAAGCGTGTCGGCAATTTCGACGAATTGATTATCGAAACGTGTGATTAGACCAATCTCAATATGGGTGTCGCGGTCGTATACCTGTACAGGTACGTGATATTCGAGATGATAGATAAAATCGCTATGTTGAGTCAGTTGTCCATTGTCTTCGCGCAAAACCCGCTCACCTTCCTGGGTCGATAAAATATGAACTGTAAATACTACAGTAAATCGATCTTTACTTTCCTGATATTATATGAAATATAACATTCGAAGTCTATGCCTCACCTCAGTCTAATCCGAAGGAGGGAACAAGATGAAGTGGATTGTCGGACTTGGAAATCCAGGCTCGAACTATGCCAAAACCCGTCATAATATCGGTTTTATGGCACTGGATCGGTTGGCTGATCGTCATAATATCTCCATTACACAGAATAAATGTAAAGCGCTGATTGGAGAAGGCAATATTGGCGGTGTGAAAACCGTACTGATCAAACCAATGACCTATATGAACTTGTCTGGTGAATCGGTTCGAGCATATATGGATTTTTATAAAGTTAGTCTTGAAGATCTGATTGTTGTGTACGACGACATGGATACAGAGATTGGCAAAGTCAGATTGCGTTACCAAGGTAGTGCAGGCGGACATAATGGAATCAAGTCCATTATTCAGCATACCGGTACACAGCAGTTTAACCGGGTGCGCATGGGAATATCCCGGCCTGAACCAGGACATGCCATTGTTGATTATGTACTGTCGACATTCATGAAGAAAGAAAAGGAAGCCCTTGATCAGACCATTGAGCAAACGTGTGATGCCCTGGAGCATAGCTTGACTCATACGTTTGAACAAACAATGGCGAAGTTTAACGGTTAATTTTGTAAAACATACTGGTAAAATGATCATACAAGACGGGTTCGATTCAGCCATACTGGACATACTGGATGTATAAACCATGTTCAGGAGGCATAAACATGTCAGTGAATTACGTATGTAGGCATTGCCGTACCTTTATTGGACGAATCGATTCTGCCCGGATAACGGAAGTAGAGCTTGGCTTTCATTTCTTGACCCCCGACGAGCGGAGGGATATAATAGCGTATAATTCCGGTGGTGACATTACCGTTCGGATTACATGTGATTACTGTAAGGAAGCCCTGGAGCACAATCCGGAGCTTAGCCTGCTCGCGAGTCCGCTTCAGTAGACATCGCCCGTACAGGATCGAATGACAGTTGAGGGCGGTTGCGTAATAACGCTCCACCTTTTATAGCCTTGGCAGCCTGCTGAGGCTTCTTTTCAGTTGGCATGAAAGCCATCGCTAGCTCGAAATTAGGCTCAGCCGCATCAACAGATGTGGCAATGTTGCGAGTAATCCGATATGATGAAACAGGACAAAAAGGAATTTGTATCCATTTTAATAGTGATGCTACGCGTATGCGTGAGATAATCAAGTAAGTTATAAGAGAGGTGCCCCTTTTGTTACAAGCACTTATACAGGCTTTTTCCAAAGATCCGGACTTCGGGTCCATTACAGCCGGAATCAAGTCCGGCATGAAGGAACAATTGGTTTCGGGTCTATCCGGCTCGGCGCGTCAGATTATGCTGGCTGCTCTGCATCAGGAAATGAACCGACCATTGCTCGTAGTAACGCACAATATGTTTTCAGCTCAAAAAATTGCAGAAGATTTACAGGAAGCGCTTTCACCTGATCAGGTGTTGATCTATCCTGCCAACGAACTTGTCGCTGCTGAAGCTGCTGTTTCCAGCCCGGAAACATTGGGTCAGCGTATTGATGTGTTGGTCCGCTGCGCCCAGGGATTCAGGGGCGTTGTTGTTATTCCATTTTCCGGGGTAAGACGTTATGTTCCACTTCCGGAAGTGATGGCCAATGCTCGAATTTTGATTAAACAGGGTAACACACTTCAACTGGACTCCTTCCTGCTGGAGATGGTAAAACTCGGATATGAGCGTGTGGAGCGCGTAGAATCTCGTGGTGAGATGAGTGTACGCGGAGGTATCATCGATTTCTATCCGGTTACTTCATCGATCGCATATCGGGTGGAGTTATTTGATGACGAAATCGATTCCATTCGGACATTTGACCCGGCCGATCAGCGTTCAATTGAACGGATTGAAGAGATTACGGTTTTGCCATGCAAGGAATTAATTGCAGATCGTGAACGTATGGAAAAGGCTGCCGATGCGGCTGCTATTTTGCTGGAGCAACAGCTGGAGAAAATGACGGATCGACAGGCGAAGCTGCGTCTTCGTGAAGAAATTCACCGGGAGATCGAGCTTTTGCGGGAGCATGTGTATTTCTCTGAAATGTATAAATATATCTCTCCGCTCTATCCGGAGAATAAAACGATTTACGACTATATGCCAGAAGATACCCTGCTGGTTCTTGATGAACCTGCGAGACTATCGGAGACATCCAAACAGCTGGACCGTGATGAATCGGAGTGGAATCTGCATCTGATGCAAAACGGAAAAACGCTTCCGGATCTTCCATTATCCGCAGACGGTGATGAACTGTTGTATGAGCGTCCATTCCAGACGCTGTTTATGTCGATCTTTTTGCGTCAGGTTCCACATACCCAACCACAGAACATTCTGAACTTTATCAGTCGTGGCATGCAGGATTTCCATGGACAGATGAACGTATTGAAGGCAGAGATGGAGCGCTGGCAGAAGGCTGGAGTTCAAGTGCTCATGCTGGCGAACGGTGAGGAGAGACTCGAGCGGATGCGCCGGGTACTGATGGACTATGATATTCCAGAGCCAGAGATGATGATTGGTAACTTGCAAACGGGATTTGAAATGCCGTCCATTCATTTGGCTGTCGTGACCGAGGGCGAGATGTTCTCGCAAAAACAGCGTAAAGTACGCAAACCAATTCGGAATGTAGACAATGCTGAACGGATCAAATCCTATAGTGAGCTAAAAGTGGGCGATTATGTCGTTCACCAGAACCACGGGATTGGTAAGTACCTTGGTATCGGCACCCTCGAGGTTGGCGGTATTCATAAGGACTACATGCATATTCTCTATGCGGGTGGAGACAAACTGTCTGTACCGATTGAGCAGATCGATCTGATTCAGAAATATGTTGGTTCCGAAGAGAAAGAACCGAAAATATACAAGCTGGGCGGCAATGAGTGGACACGGGTTAAAAATAAAGTCCGCACATCCGTACAGGATATTGCTGATGATCTGATCAAGCTGTATGCCGAGCGTCAGACCTCCAAAGGGTTTGGATTCGACAAGGATTCTGCGGAGCAGCAGGAGTTTGAGGACATGTTCCCTTACGATGAGACACGTGATCAGGTGCGTGCGATCGAAGAAATCAAAAAGGACATGGAACAAAACCGTCCAATGGACCGTTTATTGTGTGGGGATGTTGGTTACGGCAAAACCGAGGTGGCTATTCGGGCTGCATTTAAAGCAGCGATTGAAGGCAAACAGGTGGCGGTACTCGTGCCAACAACGATTTTGGCACAGCAGCATTTTGAGACGTTCCGTGAGCGCTTCTCCGGTTATCCGTTCAACATTCATGTGCTTAGCCGGTTCCGCTCCCGTAAAGAGCAGAATGAAACAGCCAAAGGCATCAAGGCAGGCACAGTGGATATTGTCATCGGGACGCATCGATTGCTGTCGCAGGATCTGGTGTTCAAGGACCTGGGACTGCTCATTGTCGACGAAGAACAGCGCTTCGGAGTAACCCATAAGGAGAAACTGAAAAAGCTGAAAACCAATGTGGATGTGCTGACGCTGACGGCAACGCCGATTCCGCGTACGCTTCATATGTCCATGCTGGGTGTGCGTGATCTGTCCGTTATCGAGACTCCACCAGAGAATCGTTTCCCGGTGCAGACCTATGTGGTTGAACACAGCCAGGCGCTTGTTCGTGAAGCCATTGAGCGTGAGCTTGCCCGTGGTGGGCAAGTGTATTACCTCTACAACCGTGTTCAGGGAATTCAGGAGATGGCTGCCGAAATTTCTGAACTTGTGCCTGAAGCCAAAGTTGGTGTGGGACATGGTCAGATGTCGGAAACAGAGTTGGAGAAAACGATTCTGGACTTCCTGGATGGTGAATATGACGTGCTTGTGAGCACAAGTATCATCGAGACCGGGGTAGATATTCCGAACGTAAATACACTGATCGTACATGATGCGGATAAAATGGGACTCTCCCAGCTGTATCAGCTGCGCGGACGTGTGGGTCGTTCCAACCGTATTGCGTATGCCTATTTTACGTACCAACGGGATAAAGTGCTTACTGAAGTTGCTGAGAAACGTCTGCAATCAATTAAAGAATTCACTGAACTGGGTTCAGGATTCAAAATTGCCATGCGTGACTTGTCGATTCGTGGTGCGGGAAACCTGCTAGGAGCGGAGCAACATGGTTTCATCGCTTCCGTTGGGTTTGATCTGTATTCCCAGATGCTCGCAGAGGAGATCAACAAACGCAAAGTTACGATGCTTGGCGAAGAGCCGGTACCTTCAGACCAGTGGAACACAACCCTGGATCTCAGTATCGATGCCTACTTGCCGTCCGATTATATCTATGACAGTATTCAGAAGATTGAGATCTACAAAAAAGTGGCGGTTATTGCATCCTTCGACGATGCGATGGAGTTGGAAGACGAATTGGTTGACCGATTCGGTGATCTTCCGGAAGCCGTCATCAACCTGCTGGCTGTTGCGCGGATGAAAGTATACGGCAAAATCTACGGTATTGAGTCCATTTCCCAACGTGGTGAGGACATTACCGTGAAGTTTTATGAAGGGCGTGAACATGCCTTTGAACTCTCGAAAATCGCGCACATTGGAAATCAGTTCGAAAGACGTGTACAATTTGAACAAGGACCCCATATGCTGATTCACGCTAAAGGCAAGGGGCTTGGGGATAAGCAACTGATGGAGCTGGTAGAGAAAATTCTGGAGTCCATGAAAACTGCTTTTAAATCAAAGGGGGAACTAAAGGATGTTACCAAAGTATAAAAAAGTAGGAAAAGTACTGTCTGTGAGCATGGTCGCAGTACTATCCTTATCACTGCTTGCTGCATGTGGCAAGAAGGAAGAAGCAAAAACACCGGAATCGACGGATACAAGTGCTGTAGTCGCTACGTATGATGGTGGTACCATTACAGCCAATGAATTCGACATGGAGCAACGTGTTATGAAATTCCTCTATCCGGAGTATGCACAAATGATGGATATGGATGATTTCAAAGAGTATCTGGTAAAACAGGAAGTTGCTTATGAGTATCTGAGTGGCAAAGCAACCGAAGAAGCTAAAACAGCAGGTGCCAAAGCGGCAACTGAGCAATTCGATAAAATGAAAGCTTCTGTTCAGGCAGATCAATGGACAGAAATGCTCAAAGCTCAAAACCTGACAGACGATAACATCAAAGACTACATGACTCGGATCATGACAGTTATCAAAGACAAAGAAACAGGCGTTACGGACGATGCCATCAAGGCTGAGTTTGAGAAAAACAAAGATCAGTTCACAACAGCATCCGTTCGCCACGTGCTGATTAACTTCACAGATCCAAAAACGCAAAAAGAGCGTAAAAAAGAAGATGCACTTAAAATTGCAAAAGAAGTAAAAACCAAGTTGGACGGCGGAGCTGATTTTGCTGAAATTGCAAAAAAATATTCAGAAGATCCAGGTTCTGCTGAAAAGGGTGGACTGTATGAAAATACACCGGTATCCACTTGGGTAGATGCATTTAAGGAAGCTGCAAAAACATTGCCACTGAACAAAATCAGTGATCCGGTTGAGACGGAGTACGGTTACCACATCATGAAAGTGGAAGCTCGTACTGAAGCGGACTTCACCAAATTGACGGCTGAGCAAAAAGAAAGCCTGAAGAGTCAATTGGCAGCTGCTGAGATCGATACGTTCATGCAAAATGAGTTGGACAAAATCGTAAAAGAAGTGAAGTTGCCAAAAACAGAAAAAGCTGAAGAAGGCACAACTGAAGGTACGACTGAAGGAACAACGGGTACAGGAACTGAAGGAGAGAAAACAACCGAACCAAAAACGGATGACTCCACAGGTACGGATACCAAGACTGACCAAGGTACGACTGGAACAGACAAAGATGCAACTACAGATGAAGGTACAAGCAGCAAGTAAGCTGGTAAAATTGCTGTGTTAGCATACGTTAGGGTTAAATTCGCCCGAATGAATGCCTTGTACTACGGTAAATATGGACAACCATACAGAGAAGCAAGGGGAGGACTTAGGACCTCCTTCTTGCTTCTTCTTGTATATATTCAAGCCGTATGGGTACATGGTCGCCTTCTTCGAAAGTTACACAACTATATTCTCCGAAGCATGTATAAGGAAATGGGAACAGATGAATACTATGGTCAAGATATCACACTAAACGTTCTGGGACTTTCCTCTACCCATTAAGGAACAGTAGTTGAAAAATCTTCTCGAGAAAGTGGGGCAACATGTGAAATGAAAGCTACTGGTATTGTCCGCCGTATAGATGACCTTGGTCGTGTGGTCATTCCAAAAGAAATCCGTCGTACGTTACGTATTCGTGAAGGTGATCCACTGGAAATTTTCGTGGATCGTGATGGAGAAGTTATCCTTAAAAAATATTCGCCAATTGGCGAACTTGGTGATTTTGCCAAAGAATATGCAGAATCCCTGTATGAGAGTACAGGACATGTAACGATGATTTCTGACCGGGATACCATTATCACGGTGGCAGGTGGTTCGAAAAAAGAGTATTTGGACAAGCAGGTAGGTCAACTGTTAGAGGGATGTATGGAAAACAGGAAGACCATTCTGGAAACAAACAACGGTTCTTATGAACTTAGCAAAGATCATGACGAGACGTTATCCTCTTTTGTTATTGCGCCGATTATTTCAGGTGGTGACCCCATCGGAACGGTTATCCTGTTCAATAAGGATGAATCGGTGAAGATGTCTCAGATGGAAGTGAAGATGTCCGAGACAGCTGCTGGTTTCCTTGGCAAGCAAATGGAACAATAGACCGCAGATCAACTCCTGGTGCCCTGTCTTGGGCATACGGGAGTTTTTGCATTTTAAGGGACAACCGAAGTTAATCCGGATGATTGTGATGGGGGAGGGTTAGTCTGTGTGCCTTCAGGCAGTTATAATAACAAGGTATGCTTAAAAGGATTACGCGGGAGGGACTTATGAAACAGCCGTCTACAGGCTCAAGGCTGCTACAGGGTGCATTTATACTTGGGCTTGCTGCCATTATCTCTAAAATTATTGGTGCTTTTCAGAAGATTCCGCTGCAGAATCTGGGGGGAGACGGTGTATTTGGCATCTACAATACGGTATATCCGTTATATATGCTCATTATTACACTTGCTGCTGCAGGACTGCCTCTGGCCGTATCCAAATTCGTAGCAGAGCAGAATGCACTTGGAAGACCAGACGAGAGCAGAAGAATTATTCGACTATCTTCCTTACTGCTCGGGGGAATTGGAATTATAATGGCGCTCTTGATGTATGCAGGTGCGCCACTGATCGCTGACATGATTGGCAACCGCCATGTGGTTCCATCGATTCGTGCAGCTTCATGGGCGTTATTGTTCGTCCCGGTGATGACAGGGCTGCGTGGATATTTTCAGGGATTACAGCAGATGGTCCCAACAGCGGTATCACAAGTGGTGGAGCAGACGATACGTGTCACCGTCATGATTATTCTGCTTCTGTGGTTGATGAGACGGGACGCTTCGCTTGAGACTATTGCCGCTGGTGCCATGATGGGCTCCGTTGCCGGCGGAATGGTTGGGCTGCTTACCATGTTAGGGTATATGGCCCGTCATCGGCGGAAAGGCAAGGAAGTGCGAACCGGGCAACTGGTTTCGGAATGGAGCAGTAACGGCGGAGAGGTTAGAGCGGACAGGCATGAGTGTCAGGAGCATAGGCTGGTTACGCTGCAAAAGAAAACGGTGAGTGCTATTAATCCCGCTCTGGGAGAACGGCCACGATCCAACGGGGAATGGATCAGGACGCTGCTCATGTATGCTATTCCTGTCTGCCTGGGGTCGCTCGCCGTGCCGTTGATGAATCTGGTGGATACCTTCACCGTACCACGGCTTCTAAGGGGAGAAGGACTGGATGAGCTCCAGTCGATGGTTTCCTTCGGCATCTACAACCGTGGATTGCCGCTGGTTCAACTGGTGACGATGCTTGCCACGTCACTATCTGTGTTGTTTATTCCGGCGATGGCGGAAGCCCGGTTAAAGGGCGGGCCAGAAGCCGTCCGGCAGCAAGCAGGCCTCGCGCTGCGCTGGTTCTGGTTAATCGGCCTGGCGGCATCCGCGGGTCTCGCGGTGCTGGCGGAGCCGATTAACCGCATGCTGTACGGAGATGCCGCAGGCACCGAAGCACTGCGGTACATGGCGCTGACGGCTGCGGGCAGCACCGTCAGCATTATTGCGGCGGCGCTGCTGCAAGGCCTCGGCGCCGTGCGCGCACCCGCGTTCAGCATGCTGGCCGCCGCAGGCGTCAAGGCGCTGCTGAACGTCATGCTTGTGCCGGCGCTGGGCATCAGCGGCGCGGCCCTGGCAGGCGCAGTCGCCTACATGCTGGCGGCTGGCCTGAATGTGGCGCTGCTGGCGCGACTTGTCGCCCTGCGCCCTGCCCCTGGCGCCGTCCTGGCGAAGCCGGCGCTGGTGATCGCCGCCATGAGTCTGGCGGCGGTAGGCACGGCCTGGGCCGCCGAAGCGGTACTCGGCGGCATGGGTATCGCGGCCGACCGCCGGCTGGCCGCGATGGGCGTGAGCCTGCTGGGCATTGCCGCAGGCTCGGCCGTGTTCTTGCTGGCTGCGGCCCGGACAGGGCTACTGACCGCCGCGGAGCTGGCGGCTGTGCCCAAGTTGGGGCTTCGCCTGGCCAAGCTGCTGCGCAGACTGCGTGTGCTGCGCTAGCTCCATGCTCACGGTGCTTCTACACCCAGCACAGCGAATATGCAATTATAGGATATCGAATGATTCTGGTATAATACGTGTAATTAGTCCTGTTCAGGCATGATGAATCAGTGAGCCTGAACAGGATAGTCCGGATGGAGGTTTACGTAATGAGTGCAGCTTTAACCGTAGTGGGTCTTGGATCTGGAGATGCAGACCAACTGACCGTAGGTATTATCAAAAAAATGAAACATGCAGCTACGCTGTATGTACGTACCCTGGATCATCCCGTATTGAATGATCTGAAGCAAGAGGGACTGGAGATGACATCATTTGATGCTATCTATGAGGCGAAGTCCTCCTTCCCCGAAGTATATGATGAGATCGCGAACCAACTGATAGAGGCTGCTCGCAAGGGTGAGGCCGGAACCGAGATTGTGTATGCCGTACCCGGTCATCCGATGGTGGCAGAAGCAAGTGTGCGCCTACTCAAAGAGCGTTGTCCGCAGATGGGTATTTCACTGCGTGTCATGGGCGGAGAGAGCTTCCTGGACGAGGCTTTTATACGACTTGGATTCGACCCAATTGAAGGGTTTCAACTTCTGGATGCCAGCAGCCTGAACACGGAACTGGTACAACCTCAGCTACATACGTTGATTGGACAAGTCTACGATGTCTTCACTGCTTCGGATGTGAAGCTATGCTTGATGGAGGTTTACCCGGATGATTATCCAGTATTTGTGGGTCACGCGTTGGGTGTACAGGGCCAGGAGGTCATTCACAAGATTCCATTGCACGAACTGGACCGGATCGAAGGGTACGGCAATCTGTCACTGATCTATGTACCGAAGAACACTGATGATGCCTTGCGTCGCCGTTCCTTTGCGCGTTTGCATGAGATCGTCAATATTCTTCGCAGTCCGGGTGGCTGTCCGTGGGATCAGGAGCAGACGCATCAATCCATTCGCAAAAACCTGATTGAAGAGACCTATGAGGTCATTGAGACGATCGATGAGGATGACCCCGACCATATGAAAGAAGAGCTGGGTGATCTGCTGCTGCAGATTTTATTGCACTCCCAGATGGAAGAAGAAGTGGGCACATTTAATGTGTATGATGTCATCGAAGGTTTGAATGATAAGCTGATCTTCCGCCATCCACATGTGTTTGGCGATAATCAAGCAGAAGATGCGAATGAAGCTCTTCAGAACTGGGAACAGATGAAAGCAGAGGAGAAGAAGCGCAAAGGCCAGGATCAGCAGAAAGTTTCCGTGCTGGATGGTATACCGCGTGACTTGCCTGCATTGATGAAGGGATACAAGCTACAGAAGAAAGCAGCCAAAGTTGGCTTTGACTGGGATGATGTTGAAGGTGTGTTTGCCAAGATCGAGGAAGAACTGGCGGAGTTGAAAGAAGCGGTGCAACAAGGCCAGTCTGCGGAAGAACGGAAGCTTGAACTGGGGGATTTATTATTCGCAGCCGCGAACGTTGCAAGATTTATCGATACGGACCCGGAAGAGGCACTTGCTGCGACCAACCGCAAGTTCGTTGGGCGGTTCCAGTATATCGAGGAGCGTTTGCGTGAACAGGGAAGAACACCAGCAGATAGCAATGTAGAAGAGATGGAGCAATTCTGGCAGGATGCGAAGAAGGCAGGATTATAACGGGTTCAATTTTCTGGAAAATACCGATAAACCTTATTCCATCATGTTATGCAGTGTGTTATGATATACGAACATGTGTTCATCTGTGTAAACTGGAGTTGGTGTTTAGCGCCGGATAGTTTCGGGTACTGGTCTTAGACTGTTCCCTGCGGACCATCGACAAAAAGCTAAAAAAAGTCGCGGACCAAGGCAGGATTTCAGATGCCAAGCCAGAATACATGTGTAGTGACCTAACGCGAATCAGCGGCAATCCATGTATTGTCAGGAATCGCAGATACTTTTTTTTCAATTTGGGAGGCTTTTAAAAATGAACAAAACAGATCTGATTAACAACATTTCAACCAAAAGTGGTTTGACTAAAAAAGACGTTGAGTCCGTATTGAACGGCTTTTTGGGAGAAATTACAGATGCACTTGCCAGCGGAGACAAAGTACAATTGATCGGCTTTGGCACTTTTGAGACCCGCAAACGTTCCGGTCGTACCGGACGTAACCCACAAACAGGGAATGAAATCGTGATTCCTGAGTCTACTGTTCCTGCATTCAAAGCAGGCAACAAACTTAAAGAAGCCGTAAAATAATGCGTCTTGATAAATTCCTGAAGGTCTCCCGGCTAATCAAACGCCGCACTGTGGCCAAGGACGTCTCTGAACAGGGACGTGTTCTGGTGAACGGACGTGAAGCAAAGCCTAGCGCCGCTGTCAAAGTGGGCGATGAGCTGACGGTTCAGTTCGGTCAGAAACTGGTCACCGTGAGGGTGGAACGAATTGCCGAGAGTACTAAGAAGGATGAGGCGAGCAGCCTCTACACCTTGGTGAAGGAAGAGCCGATCGCCAAGGATAACGGAATGAACTGGTAACAGTACATCTGGTATTAAATATTCATTCAATGCAAGTTGAATCGAAACGTCCTCCTGTAAAAGGGAAGGGCGTTTTTGTTTTTACTGGATGCCCAGTTATTTGTTCAACAACGCTGGTTCTATTCGAACCTCCACACCCATAAGCTAGGTGTAAGAAGGAGGGGTACATGCCATGGTTGAGCACGGTAAGGCCAAACAGCATCATCTGAGCATGCAGAATCGGAAACTGCTGGATCTGACGGGTGTCTCCAACGTGGAGAGCTTCGACAGTGAGGAATTTTTGCTGCAGACTGAACTTGGGCATCTGACCATCCGGGGGCACAATTTACATATCAAAAACCTGAGCCTGGAGGAAGGTCTGTTATCCATTGAAGGCACAGTCAGTTCGCTCCAATATCTGGACCCCGGTTCCCAGTCCAAAAATGGTAAAGGCCTGTTTGGCAAGATGTTCCGATGAGTCCGGACACTCAATGGATCACATTGATGTGGATGCTTACTTCGGGGGTCGTGATGGGAATGGCCTACGACAGTTACCGGGTACTGTCCGGACAGCTGCGGTTTCCGAGATGGAGTATTCACACGCTCGATCTGTTGTACTGGGTTGCTTCCGCGCTGTTCGTTTTTCGGATGCTATACGCCGGAAACCACGGACAGTTGCGGTTTTATGTCTTTTTGGGGCTGATTATAGGGGTTTGCTTCTATTTTTGGCTTTTAAGTGTTACAACCCAGCGTTTTGTGGTAATGTTAATTAAACTCGCAAGAACGCTGATTCATTGGTGTGGACATATCCTTAACATCCTGATCGTTATGCCGGTTAAAGGAATTTATAAGTTAGTTCGCGTATTATTCGGTTTTGTAATTGCGATACTATTATTCCTGGGCAGGCTGGTGCTGCAGTGTTTGGTACCTTTCGGCAAGTTGTTCCGCTGGATGTTTAGGCCGCTCCTGAAACATTGGGTAACGCCACGCTTCATGATCCGTGTGGGTACAAGAATTGCAGCGATGTGGAAACGCTGGTTTTAAGGAGGTCCGTAATGGGTAAAACACCTGTGGGCAGAGCAAAGGCTCCAACTAACCAAGGAAAATCTGCCGGTGCAAAAAGGCGCCTCATGCTTTGGATGACGTTTATGATTGTATTTGTAATATGGGCAGGATATACATTCCTTGTGCAGACTGCACAAATTTCGGACAAGAGTTCTCATCTGGCCACTCAGCAAGCTTCAAAGGAAGATACGTTGAAGAAGCTGGAACAGTTGAAGTACGAAGTCAGCCGGTTGAATGACCCTGAATACATAGGACAGCTGGCACGGAAAAAAGGATATTATCTTCCTGAGGAAACGCCGATCCAGGTTGAAGAGTCAGGGAACTGATGGAATTCGGTCTATTACCGAGCTAGGTTTGTTATCCGTGTGTCTGAAGCCGTTAAACCGGAAAAAATAGGCTCTCTGATGGGGTAGTGTTCAGTTGACCTTGGTTTACGGCATAAGGTATAATTACATTAGCGCAGCATTGATTTTGGCATTCAAAAAATCGGGTTGTATATTTTTAAGGGAGGATCATTTTATTCTATGGCAATTGAAGTGGGCACCAAGTTAGAGGGCAAGGTGACAGGAATCACGCATTTTGGAGCATTTGTGGATCTGTCAGGAGGTGTCACGGGTCTCGTTCACATCTCGGAAATCGCCGACAATTACGTCAAAGATGTCAACGACCACCTGAAGCTGAATGACCTCGTTACAGTGAAGGTTATCAACGTTGACAAGGATGGCAAGATCGGACTTTCCATTAAGCAAGCTGTTGACAAACCGGTTGAGCAACAAACCCAATCTAGACCCCCGAGAGCTCCTAGACCGGAACGCAGTGGAGGAGATCGCGAACGATTCAGCGGCGGAGGCCCAAGTGGTGGCCAAGGTCGTGGTGGTGGCGGCGGTGGATTTAACCGTGGTGACCGCGGAGGCCGTTCTTTCAAGCCCGCAGCAGGCAAACCTTCATTTGAGGATAAAATGTCACGCTTCCTGAAAGATAGTGAAGAGCGGATCTCTTCGCTTAAGAAGAACACAGAAGGCAAACGCGGAGGCCGTGGAGCCAAGCGTGTGTAATCTGTCACAACCTGATCTAAACATATAAGTAAAACCGTTAGCCCATGGGCTAACGGTTTTTTTGCGTTTCTTTCACAGATAAGTAGTTGAATAGCTTTTTTTGTAAGGTGAAGCTCCATATCCCCAGTTTTTCTGCACGGCAAAATGGAACCATAAGAACATTTGTCGTCTACCATTTTTTACCGACAGGTTTCCGTGGCATTCCACAGTTATCCTGCTCAAATGATGGCGAGACCCAATCATCGCCGGTTCAAAATCAGACATTCCGATTGTCGGAATCAAGTAGGAGAATGAATGAAACCACAATAAGGCCGGGGGTTTCGCTCCACCGCGCCAGGCTTGTTTCTTTTGTCGTAAACTTTTTGGACCCTGCCCACCTATTCTGACAAACTACGTCTTCTAATCTATCTATAATCAGAACCATCGAGAACGAAACACGAAAATTCAAATTAATCGAATGGGGTGCCTTGAGGATGATGGAAAAGTGGAATGTCATTCAATTTCCGGGAATGAAAGCAGGTAAAGGAGGTACGGAAGCTCGGGAGGAGCTGTCTGTACGTCTGAAACAATGGCTTGGCTCCCGCAAGGCTGTCCAGATGGTTGCTTCCCGCAAATGGGTACTGCTGCTAACGTTTATGGGATTCCTGCTCGGAAAGGCGATGATCCTGAATGAGTTATCTCCCTTTGCTATTGCTTACTTCGCCGTAATTGCTTTCATGCGCAGGGATTACATCATTCCGGTAGGCGCCGCTCTACTCGCAGGTAGTCTCTTTGCACCGTTTCCAGTACCACTCATTGTTGCATCGGAGATCGCTATCTTTTATCTGCTCTTTCGTGGGCTGGAGTCATATGATCGTGCTGAATTATCTTATGCACCAACGATGGTGTTTACGACTACATTTATGGTCAAATTATTCGCGGTTGTGATCGGGCCATCCTTCAGCTGGTACGCGATGCTGATGCTCACGATGGATTCGGTATTAAGCTTTGTGCTCACCCTAGTTTTTATACAAGCCATACCGATTTTTACTTACCGCAAAAAAAAGTTCAGCCTAAAGAACGAGGAGATCCTCTGCCTGATTATATTGCTCGCTTCCGTTATGACGGGAGCCGTAGGGTGGACCATTCAATCCTTATCCGTCGAGCATATGCTCTCCCGTTATCTCATATTAATCTTTGCGCTGGTGGGCGGAGCCCCCCTCGGAGCCTCGGTTGGGGTCATTACCGGCTTGATTCTGAGTCTGGCTGACATGTCAGCGGTGTATCAGATGAGCCTGCTTGCTTTTGCCGGGATGCTTGCAGGTATGCTTCGAGAGGGTAAACGTGCGGCGGTTGCACTGGGCATGCTGCTTGGTTCGTCCATTCTATCCATATACTTGGGTGGTCCAGGTGATGTGATGAATTCATTATGGGAGACGTGTGCAGCTATTGTTCTGTTTATGTTGACACCTAAGAGCCTGATGACGGCGATATCCAAATATGTACCGGGTACGCAGGATCATACGAAATCCCAGCATGAGTATGCCAAACGGATACGGGATATCACGGCAGAACGGGTAACCCGGTTCTCGCAGGTATTCCGTCAATTGTCACGCAGCTTCGATCAGATGTCTGGTGCAGGCGAAACGGTACAGAAAGAAGGTGGAATGGATCATTTCATGAATGCGGTTGCCGAGGGCACATGTGCAAGCTGCTTCAAGCGTACGCAATGCTGGGATGCAAAGTTTATTCAAACCTACAAATATATGACGGACGTGATGAGTACCATTGAAGGAAACCCGGAGATCTCAGGCAAGCAGATTCCAGTGGACTGGAACAGGGTATGTGCGAAACCGGAAGAAGTTCTTGAAGTCATGCGTGCCCAGTATGGGTTGCATCAACATAACATGCAGTGGAAACGCCAGATTATCGATAGCCGGCAGCTGGTTGCAGAGCAATTGTCCGGTGTATCTCAGGTCATGGAGGACCTGGCCAAAGAAATTCAGCGGGAAAGTGAGGAGATGGTACAGCAGGAGGAGCAGATTCGGGACGCACTGGAGTCACTGGGCCTGTCCATTCACTCTATCGAGATCATCAATCTGGAAGCGGGCAATGTTGAAATTGAGATTGTGCATGCATATACACGTGGATTTGATGAGTGCCGGAAAATGATTGCTCCGCTGATCTCGGATGTATTGGACGAACATATTGCCGTCTTGCATGAGACCATGACCGATCCTCGTCAGGGACTGGCGACTGTTACGTTTGGTTCAGCCAAAACGTTCGAGGTAACTACCGGTGTTGCTGCTGCTGCCAAAGGGGGAGATGTGATGTCAGGCGACAGCTTCAGTACGGTTGAGTTAGGCAACGGTACATTCGCGGTGGCGCTCAGTGATGGAATGGGCAATGGAGAACGGGCACGTATGGAGAGCAGCGCAGCGCTGAATATACTGGAACAGTTGCTACAGTCCGGCATGGACGAGAAACTGGCGATCAAATCCGTGAACTCCGTTCTGATGCTGCGCTCCCCTGAAGAGATGTATGCCACAGTAGATATGGCGCTGATTGATGAATATACGGCAGAGACCACGTTTATGAAAATCGGATCGACGCCAAGTTTTATCAAACGAGGACAGGAGGTTATTCAGGTTTCGGCCAGCAATTTGCCAATCGGTATTATTAAAGATATTGAAGTCGATCTGGTGACGGTACAGCTTCAGCCGGGGGATATCCTCATTATGATGACAGATGGCATCTATGATGCACCGGGGTATGCGGTGAACAAAGAGTTATGGATGAAACGGCTCATTCAAGAGATTGATACAGATGATCCGCAAGATTTGGCCGATTGCCTGCTTGAAAGTGTCATAAGATACCAGCAGCATGAGATTTTGGATGATATGACCGTCGTTGTTGGAAAAGTAGAGCATTTCCGCCCTGAATGGGCCACACTGCGTGTGCCTGGCATCAACCGGATGGAGCGGCCACGGACCGTCAGCTAATTGCATATTCTTCTGTTTGAAGTCTCTTCATTCTGGCAATGCTAGTCATAGAGTTGGAGAGTAACGAATAACGGAGGGATATCGGATGAAGCAAATCTTATTGATCACCGACGGTTGTTCCAATGTAGGACCAAGTCCGGTGCTGGCAGCGGCCGAAGCACAGGAAGAGGGGATTACGGTTAATGTGGTTGGCGTGATTGATTATGGAACCATTGGTGAGTTGGGCAGTCGGGAGATTGAGGATATTGCCAGAGCCGGAGGTGGAATCAGCCAAATTGTAGGTACACGGCAGCTTGCCCATACCATGCAGATGATGACAAGGAAAACGGTGGTTCAGACCATTCAGCAGGCGGTTAATAGAGAGTTAACACAAATTTTGGGAGAGAAGGAGCCCAAAACGGTAACCGATCTGGAGCCTGCACAACGCGCCCGGGTCGTGGAAGTGATGGATGATATGGCTGAAACTACAGCCTTACAGGTTATATTGCTAATAGACGTCAGTGCCAGCATGAAGCCCAAACTGGCTGCGGTAGAAGAAGGCATCCGTGATTTAATGTTGAGTTTGCAGGCGCGTATAGGTCAGAGCAAGCTTTCCGTATTTCATTTTCCGGGACGACACAGTGGAGAAGATGCAGTAATGGATATTGACTGGACAACGGATCTGGGCCGTGTCCGGTCCTTGTTTGGAAGGTTGCAGATGAAGGGTGCAACGCCGACAGGTCCTGCAATTCAGAAGGTGATTGATTTTTACCGTTATGGTACACTGGAGAAACAGCAGGAAATAGAAGGGAACTATCGCATTGAAAGAGAAGGGATGCTCGGTGACAACGTTGTCTGACGCCTCTTTCCCGCCAGGAACAGTGGTTACAGGGAAATGGAATCGCAGTCGTTACACGATTCGGAAGCTACTGGGCAAAGGAGCTAATGGCATCGTTTTTCTTGTCCAACGGGGTGAAAATGGCAAACACTACGCGCTAAAAATGGGATTTGATCCGGTTGATCTGCAATCGGAAGTCAATGTGCTCAAATCTTTTCAACTACAGCGTAATCATGAGGCCCTTCGGCAGAGCGGCATTCCTTCCTATCTTAAAGATGTGGATGATTATGCCGTTCGTGGCCGGGATATTCCCTTTTATGTGATGCGTTACGTTAGAGGTGAGGCACTTCATCACTTCATTCGGCGTCAGGGGACAGACTGGACACTTCTGGTGGGACTTAGACTCTTGCAGAAGCTGGCACAATTGCATCAGGCGGGATGGGTGTTTGGTGATCTCAAACCTCAGAATGTGTTGGTATCCGACTATGGGCAGGTGGAATTGATCGACTACGGCGGAGTTACGTCGATTGGTCGAAGCGTCAAACAGTTCACCGAATGGTATGATCGGGGCTTCTGGAATGCAGGCAGCCGTACGGCAGATGGTACCTATGATGTATTTGCATTCGCATTATTGTTGATTCATGTACTTGAAGCAGACGCGCTTAAGGCACTGGCAGCCGAAGGATTACCGCAACTGCGAAGTGTGAACCAGCTCGTAGCGCTGGTGGAGCGCAGTGAACGACTGGGTCCTTTTCGCAATTGGACGATTCAGGCCTTACGAGGTCAGTTTCGTGATGCAGGTCATGCGGCACAAGGGTGGAAGGAAATGATGGCACGCCCCACGCCTCTTCGTCGTCGTTCCAAAAGTACAACACCGCGCTGGCTTAAGAACGCATTTGTTGCATCTGTGATATTACTTATTGGAGTGCTCATCTATGCACTACGTTTCTGATTCTGTGAGAGTGCATATACATAACGCAAGGAATGAGGAACAGGTATGGAGGCTTTACGCTGGAACATGCTGGTGAAGAACGTGCTGGATGCAGCGGAAGAGCATCAGTTATGGGTTCCCGGGGATCGGATTGTCGTCGCAGTATCGGGCGGGCCGGACTCGGTAGCTTTTTTGCATATCATGCACGAGATCAGCAAGCGACATGTCCCGCTTGAATTGATCTGTGCCCATGTGCATCATGGTTTCCGGACCGAATCTGATGAAGAAGCGGAGAAAATGATGGAACTGGCACAGCAGCTTGGTATTACATTTGAATGGACCAAGGCCGATGTACCTTCATATATGGAGTTGACGGGTCAAGGACCACAGGAAGCAGCCCGCAACAAGCGATATGCTTTTCTGTACGAAGTGGCTTCCAAATATAATGCGACAAGCATCGCTTTGGCACATCATGCGGATGATCAGGCGGAGACGGTCATGCTTCATTTGCTTCGTGGAACCGGCTTGTCGGGACTCTCAGGAATGAAGTTTAAAAGACGAGAAAAAAATGTGGAACTTATTCGTCCATGCCTTCGTATAAACAAGACAGACCTTGTAGAAGCTTGTAATACCCAGGGTTTTATGTATTTCAATGATGAGAGCAACGCCTTGCGTAAATATCGGCGTAATGCCATTCGCTTGGATGTGCTTCCTTTTTTGGGGCAGTATAATGGACAACTCACGCCGTCATTGAATCGGCTTGCCGAAATTGTGGGTGATGAAGACGATTTCATGGAGCAGAGTGCATATGACACATACAGGTGTCTAGTGCAGGTGAACGGCGGAAGGCAAACCTTTGAGGTGCCTTCCTTCTTGAAGTTACATGTCGCTTTACAACGAAGGTTGATTAAACTAATATTGAATTATCTGCCTTTGGACAGTGATTTTGTCGACTTTACCCGTATAGAAACCATTCGACGCAAGGTCATGGAGACCCATGTGACGACCTGGAGCCTGGATATAGGACAGACACTCGCCTGCACTCGGGAGTATAATCTGATTTCTTTTGGCATACGGACAGACGTACAGGATCAATCTTACGAGTATCGTCTTGCGCAATGGAGTGGAACTTCTGAGCTTTCACTCACCCCAATTAACCGGTATATTCGGTTGATGACGGTGAGTCCCGAGGACTATCATGTACCGGAATCGGCGGATCAAGCCGCGTTTGATGCGGATCAACTGCTTTTGCCGCTGGTTGTGCGTTCACGGTTACCTGGAGATACCATGAAAGTGATGGGATTAAACGGAAGCAAAAAGGTGAAAAATATTTTCATCGATGAGAAAATCCCCCCATCTGTCCGTCCACGAATTCCTGTGGTATGTGATGGAGCAGGTCATATCATCTGGTTACCGGGTGTTCGACGGTCCAATGTGGCCCCTGTCAGGGAGGGCACTTCCGCAATCCTGTACATGACTGTAGGCGATTCAGCGATTCAGGGGTAGTGGTTATGGTTCAGGTAAGGCTTTCATAGTATAACTTAGGAGGTTCGCACAGTTGCAGAACGACATTCAGGAAGTATTGATCAGTGAAGAAGAAATTCAGAGTAAAGTCAAGGAATTAGGCGCAACACTAAGTGCCGAATATGCAAATCGCAATCCTTTGGTCATTTGTGTGCTCAAGGGTGCGTTTATATTTATGGCTGATTTGGTTAAAAACATAACGGTACCTGTTGAAATGGATTTTATGGCGGTATCCAGTTATGGCGCTTCCACCAAGTCATCAGGTGTTGTTAAAATCATTAAGGATCTGGATGTATCCGTTGAAGGACGGGAAGTTCTGATTGTCGAAGATATTATCGACAGCGGACTTACACTCAGCTATCTGATTGAACTGCTGGAAAACCGCGGTGCCGAGTCGGTGCGTGTGGTTACGCTCTTCGACAAGCCTTCAGGCCGTAAAGTTGAGTTGGAAGCTCATTACACAGGCTTTGACATTCCTGACGCGTTCATCGTTGGTTACGGTTTGGATTTTGCGGAGAAGTACCGGAACCTGCCCTATATCGGGATTTTGAAGCCGGAAGTCTATAGTAGCTAATATCCTGCCCGACCCAAGCCTTGAGCTGTTCTTGGCTTCTGTTGAGAAGCCATGTCGGGCTATGTTAAAATAATTAAAGTGTCTCGAGAGGAGGTAGGGGATGAATCGGTTCATCCGGAATTCTGGTTTTTATTTGATTCTTTTTTTAGTTGTGGTGGGGATAGTCCAGTTCGTCAGCAATGGCGGCGAAGCCACCGATAATCCTAGATATGATCAGTTGCGTGCAGCGATCAAAGCCAACAATGTCTCTGAATTGACGGTTCAATTCAACGGTCAAACGTATCTCGTGACCGGTCAATACAAGAAGGCACCTGATGGCGCCAAATCAGAAAATTTCTCAACGTATATTCCTCCTACGGATGAGGCAATTAGTGAACTTGTAGCTGCAAGTGAAACTAACAATTTCCAATATCATCAGGAGCCAATGAAAGGTGACAGCATCTGGTTGACGTTGCTGACTTCCTTTATTCCTTTGATCATTATGTTCCTGCTGTTCTTCTTCCTGTTTAATCAGGCTCAAGGCGGCGGCGGTAAAGTAATGAACTTTGGTAAAAGCCGTGCTCGTCTCTATAACGAAGAGAAGAAGCGGGTTACATTCGAAGATGTTGCGGGTGCTGACGAAGAGAAACAGGAACTTGTTGAGGTTGTAGACTTCCTCAAGGATCCTCGTAAATTCGCAGCAGTAGGTGCACGGATTCCTAAGGGCGTATTGCTCGTAGGTCCTCCAGGTACCGGTAAAACGTTGCTCGCTCGTGCCGTAGCCGGTGAAGCGGGTGTACCATTCTTCAGTATTTCAGGTTCCGACTTCGTTGAGATGTTTGTCGGTGTCGGTGCATCACGTGTACGTGATTTGTTTGAAAATGCGAAGAAAAATGCGCCATGTATCATCTTTATCGATGAGATTGATGCTGTTGGACGTCAGCGTGGTGCTGGTCTTGGTGGTGGTCACGATGAGCGTGAGCAAACACTCAACCAGTTGCTCGTTGAAATGGACGGTTTCGGAGCTAACGAAGGTATTATCATCGTAGCTGCAACGAACCGTGCAGATATTTTGGACCCTGCCTTGCTGCGTCCAGGACGTTTTGACCGTCAAATTACGGTTGACCGCCCTGATGTAAGAGGTCGTGAAGCTGTCCTGAAAGTACATTCCCGTAATAAACCACTGACCAAAGATGTGAAGATGGATATTATCGCGAAGCGTACAACAGGTTTCTCTGGTGCGGATTTGGAGAATCTCTTGAACGAAGCGGCATTGCTTGCAGCGCGTCGTAATCGTAAAGATATTTCCATGAAGGAAGTTGACGAAGCGATTGACCGTGTCATCGTTGGTACGGAGAAGAAAAGCCGTGTCATCAGTGATCGCGAGAAACGAATCGTTGCTTATCATGAAGCAGGTCATACCATTGTAGGATACTTCCTCGAACATGCTGATATGGTACATAAAGTGACCATTATTCCGCGCGGACGTGCGGGTGGATATGTAATCATGTTGCCAAAAGAAGACCGTATGCTGGTTACCAAGCAGGAATTGCTGGATAAAGTAACCGGACTTCTCGGGGGTCGTGTAGCTGAAGAATTGTTCATCGGAGAAATTGGTACTGGTGCATACAGTGACTTCCAGCAAGCGACAGGTATTGTTCGCAGCATGGTTATGGAATACGGTATGAGTGAGAAATTGGGACCTATGCAATTCGGAAGTTCACAAGGACAGGTATTCCTTGGTCGGGATATCGGTCATGAACAGAATTACTCGGATTCCATTGCTTACGAGATTGATCAGGAAATGCAACGCTTTATCAATGATTGTTATGAGAAGTGTAAAGACTTGCTTGTTAAACATTCAAAAGAGATGCACCTGATCGCTCAAACTTTGCTTGAGGTAGAGACTTTGGAAATGGATCAGATCAAGCAATTGATCGAAACAGGTTCTTTGACTCCAAAAGCAGAGAATGACAATGATGGTGAAGGCACACCAACTGAAGGCGGAGAGCCAATCATCGACAACATCGGAGATGTGCGTGTTCGTATTCAAGGTAAAGATGAAACGCCTGAGCCACCAGCCGGAGATATTCCAAACGAAGCTCCGAATCTGGAAAAGGGTAATAACAATAACCCGGATGATGGCGGAACAAAGCCAACGTCTTAATGCATAATACATCTGGCTATGATAGCAGGTGAAATCAAGAGAGCCCTGGGGCTCTCTTTTTTTATCCATTATTTTAAAAGAGGATAGATAAAGATAAACGGGAGTTAGATGGCGAACCAGTTAGCAAACAGGTGGTTACAGCGCTGTTCCGGGCCTTTTTCATTTATTGACAGAGTCGTGAACGTTGTGTAAATTAGTTGTTAAACCGCTTGTGATTCGTTTCTCAAGCGAAGATAACGACTTAGGTTAGCCCACGAAACAGCGCATGACGCTGTCCCGATAAAGGAGAGGATCACAGGTGGAAGCTCTGGCTTTAGAGCGCAAGGCTGAGATGAACCGCGAGCTGCGTGCGCGGCTTATGGAGTTGAAGAAGGAACGTAATGCCATTATTCTTGCCCATTATTATCAACGTGACGAAGTACAGGAGGTTGCCGACTTCCGTGGAGATTCGTTTCTGTTAGCCCAGAAGGCAGCACAAACAGATGCGGATGTGATCGTTTTCTGTGGTGTTCATTTTATGGGTGAAAGCGCTAAAATTCTTGCGCCCAATAAAACAGTTATTATCCCGGACGAACGTGCGGGCTGCCCAATGGCAGATATGGTGAATGTGGATGGACTACGCAAATTGAAAGCACAACATCCTAATGCCAAGGTGGTTACGTATATCAATTCCTCGGCTGAGATCAAAGCAGAGACTGACATCTGTTGTACATCGGCGAATGCAGTCCGGGTTATTCAATCGGTGGATTCCGACGAAATTATCTGGGTACCGGATAAAAACTTGGGACATTATGTGCAGCAGCATACCGACAAGAAAATGATTATCTGGGAAGGCTACTGCAACACTCACGATATGCTTACAGTCAAAGATGTGGTGGAGATGAGAGCCAAGCATCCAAATGCAGAGTTTGTTGTCCATCCAGAGTGTCGCCCTGAGGTTGTAGAAATGGGTGATTTTGTAGGCAGCACAACAGCTATTCTGGAGTATTGCAAAAATTCATCAGCCAAGGAATTTATCGTAGGTACCGAAGATGGTACAGGATATCAGCTTCGTCTGGATAGTCCGGATAAACAGTTCCACTTTGCTACCAAGTTCCTCGTATGTCCCAACATGAAGGTGAACAACTTGAAGAAACTGGTGAAATGCCTGGAAACGATGAAGCCGCAAATCTACGTGCCACCGGCCGTTGCCGACAAAGCCAGAGAATCACTAGAGCGCATGTTGTTGGTAAAGTAGGATGCGCTACTCTTGCTCCAAGACAGGTGAATAACATGATACCGCAATATTTAGTTGATTTTGATCTGTCTGCGCTACCCATGGTAGAGACGGATGTACTGGTTATAGGCTCAGGGATTGCTGGTTTGTTTACTGCCATTAAGGCAAGTGAACAACAACGTGTATTAATGATCACGAAGAAGTCATTACTTGAAAGTAACACCAGATATGCGCAGGGGGGCATCGCTGCGGTTATTGCTGAGGATGATTCACCTGCTTACCACTTGCAGGATACACTTGTAGCAGGAGCGGGCTTATGCCGCTCCGAAGCGGTAGAGGTATTGGTGAATGAGGGTCCGGACGGAGTGAAGGAACTGATTCGTTTGGGTACTTTATTTGATCTGGAGAACGGCGAGTTGGCGTTGACGCAGGAAGGTGCGCATAGCCACCGCCGTATTTTGCATGCCAACGGAGATGCAACAGGATATGAAATTGTACGTGCGCTTGCGGTCGAAGTGAATGAACATCCCGGAATTGAAGTATGGGATGAGCACTTTGTTGTTGACCTGATTACAGATCGAGGGGAATGCATTGGCGCTCTGGTTCAGAAGGATGACGGATCGCAAGTGTTCGTGAAGGCACAGGCCACCGTTCTTTGCTCTGGTGGGGCAGGGCAACTGTACCGATACACGACGAATCCGGATGTAGCTACTGCCGATGGTGTAGCCATGGCCTACCGGGCTGGGGCTATCGTGCGTGATATGGAGTTTATCCAATTCCACCCCACCTCTCTTTGTTACCCGGGGGCCCCGCGCTTCCTTGTGTCAGAAGCAGTACGCGGCGAAGGAGCATATTTGCGCAATGTGAAGGGCGAACGATTCATGGATCGTTATCATGCCCAGCTTGAACTGGCCCCACGCGATATCGTGGCACGAGCGATTGTTAGTGAGATGGAGTCCACCAACAGTACCTTTGTGTATTTGGACATTACACATGAACAGCCAGAGATGATCAAGCATCGGTTCCCTACCATATATGAGACTTGTATGCGTTATGGATTGGACATGACAACGGACTGGATTCCGATTGCACCTGCTGCCCATTACATGATGGGTGGTGTGAAAACGGATCTAAGTGGAGAGAGCAGCATCTCACGGTTATTTGCTTGTGGTGAGGTGTCTTCTACAGGAGTACACGGAGCTAATCGTCTGGCAAGCAACTCCTTGTCTGAAGCGATTGTATTTGGTCGGAGAATTGTTGATCGTATTCAATCTCTTCCACCGCTTGGTTCATTACAAGTAAGAGGGACTGCGCCTTCATCTGTGGACATGAATAGCAAGATCAGCAAGATCATGGAAGAGCAAAAGCCGGTATCCGAGAGACGCTTACGATTACAGAAAATGATGGTTCGTCAGGTAGGCTTGCGCCGAAATGGTGAGGACCTGCAGAAGGCCATGGACAAGCTACAACAGGAATTGCAATTTTTTGATCAGACACTCACTCATAAGGAAGAGCTGGAGTATGCCAACCTTCTGACCTGTGCCTGGTTAGTTACCAGCGGAGCATTACACCGCGAGGAGAGTCGGGGGGCTCACTATCGTGAGGATTTCCCGGCACGTGATGATATCGTGTGGCAGAAGCATAGTCTGCAGCAGCGAGAACAAGCGATTGTGGAGGAATTGATGTCATGATACTGAACGGATATAATGAAGGGCTTATCGAATCAATCAAAAACTGGCTTCGTGAAGATGTTGGTGCAGGTGACGTTACAACAAGTGTGACGATTCCGGCAGGCAACCAATCCAAGGCCATTATACACGCCAAAGACAATGGTATTATTGCAGGCATGACCGTGGCTGAACTTGTATTTCAGGTCGTTGATCCTGATCTTGTATTTACACCGAAAGTAACAGACGGAGACAAGGTTACCCATGGCACGATTTTGGCAGAGGTAGAGGGAAGTACACATTCACTGCTTACGGGGGAACGACTGGCACTTAACTTGCTGCAACGTATGTCCGGAATTGCTACGCGTACGCGTGCCTACGTGGATGTGCTGGATGGTCTTGAGACCAGACTCGTGGATACACGTAAGACAACGCCAGGCCACCGATTACTTGAGAAATACGCAGTGCGCGTGGGTGGCGGAGCGAATCATCGATTTGGACTGTACGATGCCGTTATGATTAAGGATAACCACATCAAGGGTGCAGGCGGAATCACCGAGGCGGTACAGCGTGCGCGAACCGTTATCCCACATACGATGACAATTGAAGTGGAGACTGAAAATCTGGAGCAGGTGAGAGAAGCCTTGCAAGCCGGGGCAGATATCATTATGCTGGATAACATGCATCCAGAGCGGATGCGTGAAGCAGTTGAGCTTATTCGTGAACAGGCTCCTCACGTGAAGGTTGAAGCATCCGGTAACGTGTCCCTCCAGACCATTCGTGGTATTGCTGAGAGTGGTGTGGATGTAATTTCGGTTGGCAGGTTAACCTATTCCTTTGAGAGCCTGGATATCAGCCTGGATTTAAATGAAAAGAAAGAGGGGTGAACCTCTTTGATTCTAGTTGTAGACGTGGGGAACAGCAATATGGTGCTCGGCGTATATCAAGGCCGGGAATTGCTGCACCACTTTCGTCTGAGTACATCACGTCAGTCAACAGTGGATGAATACGGCGTATTGATTTATAATTTATTTCATATGTCCGGCATCAGGGCAAGTGACATCGAAGGTGTCATCATCTCATCTGTGGTTCCGCCACTGGTGAATGTAATCGAAGCGATGTGTGAGAAGTATGTAGGCAAAAAAGCTTTGCTCGTCGGGCCTGGTATCAAAACTGGCTTGAACCTGCGATACGAGAACCCTCGTGAAGTGGGTGCAGATCGTATTGTTAATGCAGTGGCAGCCGTTGAGAAGTATGGCGGCCCTCTCGTCGTGGTCGATTTCGGAACCGCAACGACTTTTGACTGTATTGACGAGAAAGGTCACTATCTGGGGGGAGCTATTGTACCTGGCATTCAGATTGCCACTGAAGCGCTCTATGAGCGGGCATCGAAGCTGCCTCGTATAGAGTTGGAGAAACCTAAAAAGGTCATTGGCCGTAATACTATTCATGCCATGCAAGCGGGTATTATATATGGCTATGCAGGTCAGGTAGATGGTATTGTAGAACGTATTCGCGAGGAGATGGGAGCGAAGCCCCGAGTTATCGCGACGGGTGGTCTCGCTACACTTATCGCAGAAGAAACCCGTAGTATAGAGGAAGTTGATCCGCTGCTTACGCTTGAAGGGCTGCGTATTATATATGAGCGGAACCGGGAAAGGTGAGCATAGAGACGGCATACAGCGGGCTGAGATTACAGCTTAAGTGTTGTGCCGTTTTTTCTGTGTTACAACTATAATGGCGATACGCCAAAGGAGGCTGAATGACTTGGAAAACAACAACAAGCATGACCGGTTAATTCGTGGTACAGCAATGAATGGAAAGGTAAGAGCCTTTGCTATCCAGACTACGGAACTGGTTGAGGAACTACGCAGAAGACACGATACGTTTCCCACGGCTACAGCTGCCATGGGGCGTACGGTTACAACAGCAGCCATTATGGGTGCAATGCTCAAAGGTGAAGAGAAGTTAACGGTACAAGTCAACGGTGATGGCCCTATTGGACAGATTGTAGCTGATGCCAATGCCAAAGGCGAAGTACGAGGATATGTTTCTAATCCGCATGTACATTTGCCAAGTAATAGTGTGGGAAAACTGGACGTTGCAGGCGCGGTTGGAACGGAAGGTTTCATCAATATAACGAAGGATCTGGGACTGAAAGAACCATATCGTGGCAGTGTGCCTATTATTTCAGGAGAACTGGGCGAAGACTTCACGTACTACTTTGCTCAATCGGAGCAAACACCTTCTGCTGTAGGCGTTGGTGTGCTCGTTGATACAGATAATTCCGTTATTGTCGCAGGTGGATTCATTATGCAGCTGTTGCCGGGATTGACAGATCCAGAGATCACGGCGATCGAAAACGCCATTAGTACGTTGCCGCCAGTGACGACGTTGCTGGAGCAGGGGCTTGAATTGGAAGAGTTGCTTCGCCGATTGTTGCCAGATGTACAAGTGATGGAAGGATTGGATATTCATTTTAGCTGTGAGTGTTCACGTGAGCGGGTAGAGAAGACACTAATCAGCCTGGGCCAAACGGAGATGGAGCAATTAATTGAAGAAGAGGGCCGAGCTGAAGTGGTCTGCCAATTCTGTAATGAAGCCTATGACTTTAACAAAGAACAACTTGAGACCATCCTAGAGCAAGCCAAGAACTGATCTATGCGGGGACGGGATGCGGAATGACCAGACAGGAAAAAGGGTTGTGGACGGCTGTAATTGTCTTGACGCTAGGCATGCTGGTCATGGGTACGGTGATGGCTATGCATGGTCTCAGACAGGGCAAAGACGAGGCAGATGCATCCCATGATGCCAATACGGAAGAAGGAAGCACCGTAGCGACGATCAACGGAGAAGTTATCACGGACAAAGAGTGGACCGATGCGCTGAAAAGACGTTATGGCAGTGAGTTATTACTCCAGATGTTAAACCGCAAAGCGGTATATGCCGAAGCAATTGAACGCAAGCTGATCGTCACTCCCCAAGAGATTGCAAGAGAACTAGCGGCCGCGATGGATGGGTACGATTCAGAGAAATCATATTTTGACGAAATGAAGTCCCAGTTGGGTCTGTCCAAACAGGAACTTGAATTGGAAGCCGGCTACAGGCTGCTGCTTGAGAAAATCGCAACGATTGGCATACAGATCAAGGATGCAGATATTGAGCATTACTGGACTGAACACCGTGAGGATTACGTCTCCCCCGAGAAATATGACTTGTCCATCATCGTAGTGGAGGAAGAAGAGGAAGCCGATTCCTTACTGGATGCGTTGGAGAAGGGGGAAGATTTTGAAGAAGCTGCTCGCAAACAATCAACAGACAGCTTCTCTCGTGATGCTGGTGGGAGGCTGGGATGGATTGAGCGGAATGATCCATTCCAGTCAGAAGAAGTCCTTCAACTTGCTGCCGGGCTGGATGTAGGCGATATTGCCGGACCGGTTCGAGTGGAAGAAGGCTATGTTATTATCAGACTTAATGATAAAGAAGAACGCCAGGTGCAGTCGGCCGAAGAGGTCCGTGAGGAGATTCGTATGCAACTGGCTCTGAGTCAGGCTGATCCGTTGCCGCAGGTAGAGCAAATGCTGCGTAACAAGTATGAAGCCGTAATCCTGTCCGAGATTCCTGCCTCCTGAATTCAATGGAGAAGATTGTCTCGTACTGCTGCATCTTGATAAAAATACTCTGTCTGCGGTCTTAGGGCCAAAGGCAGAGTATTTTTTTTGAGTACTCATATTGACAATAAGGGTTAACGTTGATAAGATGAAAATAATAAATACCTACTCGTTTACTCGGATATAAATGATTAACTTATGAACAAAGAAACTTCGGAAACCTCCGCCCTGTCTAGAAATCTTAGCAGTAAGGGATAGGATCAACAGGATTTCCGCAGTTCTTCTATAACAGCTAGAGGCTACCGGCCGCACAGTATAGGTTAACAGGACTCAAGTTTTATTCATCCACTAAGGAGGGCATTCATATGGCTAAAGTAGTTAATAACGTAACAGAACTCATCGGAGGTACTCCGCTTGTTCGTCTGAACCGTATCGTACCAGAAGGCAGTGCTGAAGTATTCGTGAAGCTGGAGTACCAGAATCCAGGTTCAAGCGTGAAAGACCGTATCGCAATTAGCATTGTGGAAGAAGCGGAAAAAGAAGGCAAGCTGAAACCGGGTGATACCATTATCGAAGCAACAAGTGGTAACACGGGAATTGGACTCGCGATGGTGGCTGCAGCCAAAGGCTACAAGTCCGTTATTGTAATGCCTGAGACGATGAGCTTGGAGCGTCGTAACTTGCTTCGTGCGTATGGTGCCGAGCTTGTGCTTACACCTGGAGCTGAAGGTATGAATGGTGCTGTTAAAAAAGCCGAAGAACTGCTGAAAGAAAACCCATCCTATTTCATGGCTGAGCAATTTAAAAATAAAGCCAACGTGAAGATCCACCGTGAAACGACTGGCCCTGAGATTGTGGACGCGATTCAATCTGTGGGTGGTACGTTGGATGCTTTCGTTGCGGGAATTGGTACAGGCGGAACAATTACAGGTACAGGCGAAGTGCTGAAAGAAGCTTTCGCTGGTATTAAAATTGTTGCAGTTGAGCCAGCAGCTTCGCCAATTCTGGCGGGCGGCAAACCAGGACCACATAAGATCCAGGGGATTGGTGCCAACTTTATCCCTGAGATTCTGGATCAGGAAATCTATGATGAGATCATTCACATTGAGAATGATGATGCATTCGAGACGGCGCGTCAGGTAGCGAAGGAAGAGGGCATTCTGTCCGGTATTTCTTCCGGTGCTGCGATCCGTGCAGGTCTTCAGGTTGCGAAACAGTTGGGTGAAGGCAAGCGTGTTGTCGTAATCGTGCCAAGTAACGGCGAACGTTACCTCAGCACACCTCTTTATAACTTCGAAGGCTAAGTCTACAAATGACAAAACCAATCCTCCTTGCCCGTATGACGGGTATGGAGGATTTTTGGCGTAATGCTTTTAAAAGGGGCGGCGCTTTAGTATACTATCAGACAATAGAACTAGCGACAGATGGAGGGCGGCACACCGCAATGACACACCTGATGACAACATACGCCGACTGGATGGAGTGGGCTGAACAAGGCTGGACCATGATGCCCTATATCACCAAGTCGGATGAGGGGCCGTATCATGGCGGTTTACCGTTATCGTGGGAGGCAGCCTGGGAGCAGGCGTCACCATACGCAATTGTGCTGGAGAATGGCAAAGGCGGGAGATATACATTTCTGGGGTTAGACCCGGTATCCGTAATTTCCGGTAAAGGTCAAGAAGCAGTTATTCATGATGTGACGCAAGGAACCACCTCGACGGACAACGGCAAGCCGCTTGATGTATTGAAGAGATGGACTGCCCCGTATAGCGCACCCAAGGTTAATGGGGCTCCAGACTTTGGGGGTGGATACGCAGGTTATCTCAGCTACGATGTAGCAAGATCATTGGAGAAGCTTCCAGTGTTGGCTGAAGATAAACCGTCCCTGCCGGATTATTGGTGGATGCGCTTTGAAGAAATATGGGCGTATGACCATGAGCAGCAAGCCCTTTTCTGTATGGTTCATCTGGCTATACAACCTGATCAGAACGAAACCGATATCCGTGGTCTATATGCAGTGGCCAAAGCACGAACGACAGCGATGCAGCAACGATGGCTTCATATTATGGGGGCTGCACAGGCCGAGGAACAACAGCAGGTACTGGAACGCCGCAACAAGCAGGTCAATCGTACACCGCAGCCTGAAGATGCGGAAAGGGAATCCGAAGGGTGGGAGACCTCCTTTCCCCAAGAGGACTTTGAACAGGCTGTACGCACAGTACAGGAATATATCAGGCAGGGCGATGTGTTCCAGGTGAATCTGTCCTTGAGACAGGAGAAGCGGCTTCATTCGAGCGCTGAGCATATTTATGAATGGCTGCGCCTTGTGAATCCATCGCCGTATATGGGTATGCTGCGTAGTCCAGACTTTCAACTGGTAAGCGGATCTCCCGAACTTCTGGTCAAAGTGGAGAATGGCAAAGTCAGTGCACGTCCCATCGCAGGGACCCGAAGAAGGGGCCGTGATGAAACAGAGGATAAAGCTATGGCGGATGAACTGCTCAGCAGTGAGAAGGAACGGGCAGAGCATATTATGCTCGTTGATCTAGAACGTAATGATATCGGACGGATTGCAGCCTACGGTTCGGTTCATGTGCCCGAATTGATGACCATCGAGAAGTATTCCCATGTTATGCATCTCGTTTCCCAAGTGGAAGGCAGGCTGGCAGAAGGGTTATCCGTATTTGATGTGATCGCTGCGACATTCCCGGGTGGAACGATTACCGGAGCGCCGAAAGTCCGCACCATGGAGATTATCGAGGAACTTGAGCCTGTGCGGCGTGGGCCTTATACGGGTTCCATCGGGTGGATGGATTACAGTGGAAATATGGAATTGAACATCGTCATTCGTACGCTTGCCATTAAGGACGGTATTGGTTATGTACAGGCCGGGGCAGGGATTGTCATTGATTCCGATCCATATCGGGAATATAAAGAATGCCGCAACAAAGCAAGAGCGATGATGAGAGCTGTGAATTACAGCGAAGAGGCGGAAGCAAGCAGAGCTGTTGAACAAGAACAAGCGGAGCGAACTGAAGCTATTTAAATTAAACTAAACTAAAATAAAACGAAGCAACCGTCACTTGCGTTGACGGAAGATGAGGAGGAGCAGGCATATGATACTGGTTATCGATAATTACGATTCCTTCACGTACAACCTGGTTCAATATCTGGGTGAACTGGGTGAGACGGTGGAAGTTCGCCGCAACGATGAGATTGATTTGGCAGGCATAGAAGCACTGGCACCTGATCATATTTTGATCTCTCCAGGGCCGTGTACACCCAATGAAGCGGGTATCAGCCTGGCAGTCATTGATCATTTCAAGGGAAGCATTCCGATCTTTGGTGTATGTCTGGGGCATCAGTCCATTGGACAAGCGTTTGGTGGCAATGTCATTCGTGCAGAGCGCATGATGCACGGCAAAACATCCGAGATGCACCACAATGGGACATCGGTATTTGCCGGATTGCCATCCCCATTTACAGCTACCCGTTATCACTCCCTGATTGTCGAGCGCAGCAGCTTGCCTGACTGTCTTGAGATTACAGCGGAGACAGCTGAAGGTGAGATTATGGGTCTGCGCCACAAAGAATATGCGATTGAAGGCGTTCAGTTCCACCCGGAATCCATTATTACAGACCACGGACATCAGATGCTTCGTAACTTTTTGTCCCAACAAGTGAAGGTTTAACATGCAATATGCCGCGATAAACGGAGAGTTGGTCAATATGGCGGCGGCCGTGGTTCCTGTAACGGATCACGGCTTTTTGTACGGACTGGGACTGTTTGAGACGTTCCGGACGTATCAAGGTGTCCCATATCTTTTGGAACGGCATTTGGAGCGAATGTCTTCGGGGTGTAAGGAACTTGGCATTCCTTTTACAACGACCGTGGCAGAGGTGACAGATTGGATTCAACGTTTGATGGATGCGAACGGACTTCAGGATGCGTATGTGCGTTATACGGTATCAGCCGGTGAAGCACCGCTAGGCTTACCTTCTGGTGATTATTCAAAGCCAAATCATATTTTACTGGCAAAAGCATTACCTGAACCTTCTCCCTCTTTATATGAGTGCGGCAAAATGCTCCAACGGTTGTCTACACCTCGCAACACGCCTGAAGGAGAAGTGCGTCTCAAGTCGCTACATTACATGAACAGCATTTTGGCGAAACGAGAGATGAACCGCTACGGGCAGCATGTGCAGGGTGCGGAAGGGTTACAATTAAACCGGGATGGTCATGTAGCGGAAGGGATCGTCAGCAATGTATTTTGGGTACGGGAAAATGTGCTCTACACGCCAGCAATCTCAACCGGCATTCTGCCGGGTATCACTAGAGCTGTGGTACTTGAGATCGCCACGCAGCAAGGAATCTCCTGCATAGAAACGTTAGCGGCTTGGGAGGATCTCCTGCAAGCCGATGAAATATTTCTAACAGGCTCGGTTGCCGAACTGGTTCCGGTTACGACTCTGCGGGATCAGGAGGGAGCCGAAACGATAATCAGCAACGGACATATAGGCCCAGTTACAGCAGTCCTTCTGGGTATGTACCGGCAGAAAGCGGGGTATACTTCATGACACTTACACCTGTCATCTATGAACGGAACTATGTATGGGGGCCAGCTGAGTTGAAGCTGGGTACAAGAACACAGATTATGGGCATTCTTAACGTCACGCCTGACTCGTTCTCTGATGGTGGACGTTATACCAACGTGGAGCGGGCGGTTGCGCATGCCAAGCAGATGATGGAGGACGGGGCGGACCTGATTGATATCGGCGGGGAGTCCACCCGTCCGGGTTCAGATGTCGTGGGCGCCGATGAAGAGCTGAGCCGAATCATTCCGGTTATTGAAGCATTGCATCAGCAAGCGCCGCACATTCCGATATCGGTAGACACGTATAAGGCCGATGTTGCACGTCAGGCTATTCTGGCAGGTGCCCATATCATTAATGATGTGTGGGGTGCCAAGGCAGATCCAGATATGGCCCACACGGCAGCAGAGCTGGGGTGTCCCATCATTCTGATGCATAATCGGCAGGAGCGAAACTATACCGATTATCTGAGTGATGTCATCAGCGATTTGCAGGAGAGCATTCAAATTGCACTGGCAGCCGGTGTGAAAGCAGATCAGATTATCCTGGACCCGGGTATTGGTTTTGTGAAGGACTTGAAGGAAAATCTGAAGCTTATGTCATCGCTCGGTTTGCTCAATGAAATGGGATATCCGGTCCTGCTAGCCACTTCACGCAAAAGATTCATCCAGAACACCCTGGATGTCACTGCGGATGATGCGCTGGAAGGAACGGCTGCGACCGTTGCATTTGGCATTGCCCAAGGCTGCCAGATGGTTCGGGTTCATGATGTGAAGCCGATTCGGCGGACGGCAGACATGTGTGATGCCATGTTATATGCGTCTCCGGGTCTACGGAAGAAATAATGCTGGCGGGTCCGAGTGACCCGTCTAGTGATAGCGCAGCGTTTTTTCAAAGGCAAAGCAAAAGATATCTTCAAAATAGAGAACTATTTCAATATATATAGAGGGCAGGCGGATCGTATGGATAGAATGGTATTGCATCGTATGGAGTATTACGGATATCATGGCGTTTTTGCAGAAGAACGGAAGCTTGGGCAGCGGTACTATATTGATCTGGAGATTGATATGGATCTGAGTGAAGCTGGACGTAACGATGATCTAACCAAAACAATCAATTATGCAGAGATCCATGAGTTGGTAAAGCAGATTGTTGAAAATAAATCATTCCAGTTAATTGAAGCCTTGGGCGAACATATTGCATCTTCTTTACTAGACACTTATACTATTATCAATGCATTGACAGTCAAGGTGACGAAGCCACATCCGCCATTCGATATTCATTTTGAGGGCGTAACGGTAGAGCTTCGCCGCACAAGAAAGTGAGAACCGATCATGATTGCACATTCGACCTCTGAATCTTCAGAGGCTTATATTGCTTTAGGGGCCAATTTGGGTGACCGGGAACAGACGCTGTTTGAAGCATTGTCTTTGCTGGATGAACACCCTCATATATCCGTTCTGCGTTGTTCTGCACTATATGAGACGGAGCCTGTAGGATATGTAGATCAGCCTGCGTTTCTGAATATGGCAGTCGCCGTACAGGTGATGCTGACACCGGAGCAGTTGCTCACGGAATTACTGGATATCGAGAACCGGCTTGGACGTGTTCGTGATATTCGCTGGGGACCGCGCACCGTTGATCTGGATCTGCTCTGGATGCACGGTGAGACACGAGATACCGAATTACTTCAATTGCCTCATCCCCGTATGGGAGAACGGGCTTTTGTACTGGTGCCACTGTCGGATATCGTACCGGAGGGCGAGATTTCAGGTTTGTATACCTTTGTACACTCATCGTTGTCTGTACTGGATGGAAAGGATGGAATACAGCTTTGGAAAACATGCAATTGGCCAATCGAATCCGGGCATTCCGGAAGCTGAAAGGTTTAACACAACATGAACTTGCGGCCGAGACCGGCATCTCGCTGGCCATTCTGGGAACCATTGAACGGGGAAACCGTAAGGTATCACAGCAAGAGCTCGATCGAATTGCTGGTGTGCTGGCAATCAGTATTGAGGAGTTGCAGGGCAACTAGGACCGTTTCGGTTTCGTCATGTTACAACAACCAACACAAAGATCGAACTTTATATCGTTGATTTATACAGAATTAAAAAAGGAGTGGAACGACTACCGTGCTTAACATTGGTGGCATTGAAATGAAAAACCAGGTCGTACTTGCGCCGATGGCTGGCGTATGTAATCCGGCTTTTCGTTTGATCGCAAAAGAATTCGGAACAGGCCTCGTATGCGCGGAGATGGTGAGTGGCAAAGCCATTGTCCATGGTAATCAGCGTACACGTGAGATGTTATTTGTAGATGAGCGTGAGAAACCGCTGAGCCTTCAGATTTTTGGGGGAGATCGTGATTCCCTCGTAGAAGCAGCCAAAATCGTGGACAAAGAAACGAATGCAGACATCATCGACATTAACATGGGATGCCCTGTGCCAAAAGTGACGAAATGTGATGCAGGTGCACGTTGGTTGCTTGATCCGAACAAAATCTATGAGATGGTATCCGCTGTCGTGGACGCGGTTGAGAAGCCAGTGACCGTCAAGATGCGTATCGGCTGGGATAACGAGCATATCTTCGCGGTGGAGAATGCGCTCGCGGTTGAACGTGCTGGTGGACAGGCGGTAAGTGTGCACGGCCGTACGCGTGAGCAACTCTATACAGGCACAGCTGACTGGTCACACATCAAAGATGTAAAAGAAGCTGTCTCTATTCCCGTGATCGGCAATGGTGATGTCCATACTCCAGAGGATGCACGCCGTATGCTGGATGAAACGGGTTGTGACGGAGTTATGATCGGTCGTGCTGCCCTGGGTAACCCATGGATGCTGTATCGTACCATTCAATACTTAAGCACGGGGGAATTGCTTCCTGACCCGAATGGCGAAGAGAAGATCCGTGTTGCGATCCTGCATATGGATCGCCTGATCGCACTGAAGAATGAGACGGTTGCCGTACGCGAGATGCGTAAACATCTGGCTTGGTATTTGAAAGGCTTGAAAGGGTCTGCCCGCATTAAGGACGTTATTATGGAAGGTACCAAGCGTGATGAGATGGTACAGATTCTGGAGAACTTTGTGAGTCAGCTGAAAAGCGAAGGCAATTTGGAGTCAGAACCGGTAATTGCCGGAAGTGCATCGTAATTAAGACTGTAAAACGTTTACAGCTATAGAGGACGTAACATTGACTTTTCGAGATCGTTCCCCTATACTTTCACAGTATAAATTCGCCATGTGCGTTAATTAAAGGCTAGTCATCAGGAGGAATATTCTATTTCTCTGGAGAACTTCATATAGTTTTGAAGATGTATGCGGGCGGAGCTATGTAATTGGCACTGATTCCGTTGCCGTACAATCAAATTATTCCCATGACAGGAGAATCGGTTGAGATGAGCGACAAGGAAGTTATCCTTACACCAGAGGGACTTAAGAAGCTGGAAGAAGAACTGGAAACATTGAAATCAGTGAAGCGCCGCGAAGTGGCTGAACGGATTAAGGTAGCCATCGGGTATGGAGATATCAGTGAGAACTCTGAATACGAAGATGCCAAGAACGAACAGGCTTTCATTGAAGGTCGTATTATTACTTTGGAGAAAATGCTTCGGAACGCACGCATTATTAACAGTGATGAGATTGACACCGATGTTGTGAGTGTAGGTGCAACAGTTACTGTGGAAGATTTGGAATTCGGTGATATCACAGAATATACAATTGTAGGTTCTGCTGAATCTAACCCGCTTCAGAACAAGATCTCAAACGAAAGCCCTGTCGGTAAAGCGATCCTAGGCAAGAAAAATGGTACAGTGGTTGATGTAAGTGTGCCTGCTGGCGTAATTCAATATAAAATTGTAGATATTAAAAAGCTATAGTAACGAAGCAGTTGGGCACGGTAAACAAAAGCTTCCCTAGGGAAGCTTTTTCAACATTTGAGGAAGAGTGTCCTCACGGGATGCCTGCAATGTAAATAAGGAGATGAATACAGATCATGACGGATGAAGTCTTGAATCAGGAAACCGAACTTAGCGAGCTTTTACAAATTCGCCGTGACAAATTGGACGAGCTCCGCAAATTGGGAATCGACCCTTTTGGCCAAAAATACGTACGTACCGAAGAAGCCGGCTCCATTCTGAAGAAGTATGAAGAACTGACCAAGGAAGAGCTGGAAGAGAAGCACATCGAAGTCAGTATTGCCGGACGGATTATGGCAAAGCGGGGAATGGGTAAAGCAAGCTTCGCACATATTCAGGACCTGAGCGGCAGAATCCAGATCTATGTTCGTCAGGATAGCGTGCCTGAAGACAAGTATGCGGCATTTAGCCTGCTGGACCTTGGCGATATCGTTGGGGTAACAGGCGTGATCTTTAAGACCAAAACAGGTGAAACTTCTGTCAAAGTGAAAGATCTTGAAGTGTTGTCCAAATCGCTCTATCCGCTTCCGGATAAATTCCATGGTCTCACCGACGTAGAGCTGCGTTACCGCCAGCGTTATGTTGACCTGATTATGAGCCCGGATGTACAACAAACCTTTATCGCACGTTCCAAAATCATTCAATCGATGCGCCGTTACCTGGATTCCCTTGGATATCTGGAAGTGGAAACACCTACGTTGCATACAATCGCAGGAGGAGCTGCAGCACGTCCGTTTATTACGCATCACAATGCGCTGGATATGGAACTGTACATGCGAATCGCGATTGAACTTCACCTGAAACGTCTGATTGTTGGCGGACTGGAGAAGGTATATGAGATCGGCCGTGTATATCGGAATGAAGGTATGTCCACACGTCACAATCCGGAGTTCACAATGATTGAATTGTATGAGGCATATGCCGACTACAAAGATATTATGCAATTGACAGAGAACCTGGTTGCTCATATTGCACAGGAAGTACTGGGTACGCAAGTGATCCAGTATGGAGATTATGAAGTAGATCTTACACCGCAGTGGCGCCGTGTTACGATGGTGGATGCAGTTAAGGAAGTTGTGGGCGTAGACTTCTCCGTACACATGACGGATGAGGAAGCACACAACTTGGCGAAGGAACATAAGGTTCCGGTTGAAAAACATATGACATTTGGTCATATTCTGAACGCGTTCTTTGAAGAGTTTGTGGAAGAGACGTTGATTCAGCCGACATTCATTATGGGACATCCTCTTGAAATCTCACCACTGGCGAAGAAAAATGATGTAGATCCGCGCTTCACGGATCGCTTCGAATTGTTTATCGTTGGACGCGAGCATGCCAATGCCTTCACAGAGCTGAATGATCCAATCGATCAGCGTCAGCGCTTTGAAGCACAGATGCTGGAGAAAGAACATGGGAACGACGAAGCTCATGAGATGGATGACGACTTCATCCGTGCGCTCGAATATGGTATGCCACCAACAGGCGGATTGGGAATCGGGGTTGATCGTCTGATCATGCTGCTTACCAACTCCCCGTCGATTCGTGACGTACTGCTCTTCCCGCACATGCGTCCTCGTACGCAAGATTAAATAAGGAACGTAGGATACGTTCATAATAGAAGAGGAACCTGCCGTTCAGTATGATGCTGGGGCAAGTTCCTCTTTAGGTTTACATAGACGCGAAAAATAAAGTTTGTCAGAACGCCCTGTTCACAGCAAGCCATTATGGTGGAACTGCGTCTTGGATTTCGGTTAGAATAACCTGTTCGTATTTTGTTAAAAGAGGTGCCCTTCATGAAGTTCAGGCTTCACTTTGCCAAATTCTTATCTCCCCCGTTAATTCTGGTCGGTGGTTTTCTACTTATCATTGCGATTGGAACGGTGCTTCTCATGTTGCCAATCTCCAACCAAAGTGGTATGCATTTGGCGTTTATTGACGCGCTCTTTACATCAACCTCTGCCGCATGTGTGACTGGATTGGTTGTTGTGGATGTAGGGACGACGTTTAATTTGTTTGGTCAGATCGTCATTATGGTATTGATGCAGCTTGGTGGGCTCGGCTTCATGACCATGGCTACCCTCTTTGCGCTTGTATTGGGCAAGCGAATCTCGCTCAAGGACAGGTTATTACTCAAAGAAGCCATTAATGCAGACAGTATGGAAGGGATTGTACGCATTATCCGCAAGGTGTTGATTTTCTCCTTTACGATTGAAGGGGTGGCTGCTGTCATACTGGCACTGCGTTGGGCAACGGAGATGCCATTGGGGCAGGCGGTATACTATGGAGTATTTCATTCCGTTTCATTGTTTAATAATGGCGGATTTGATCTGTTCGGCAATAGCTTTCAATACTACACCGGAGACTGGATATTCAACCTGACTGCTTCCGTGCTCGTTATCTCTGGTGGACTAGGTTTTGTTGTGTTAAATGATCTGTTTGAGTATCGCAAACGCCGCCGTCTATCTCTTCAGTCCAAACTAGTGCTGTCTGTATCCGGAGCACTGATCGGTATAGGAGCGATTGTGTTGTTTGTTTTCGAATTCACCAATGGACATACACTGGCTTCACTCACCTGGAGCGAGAAAATCTATGCGTCCTTCTTCCAGTCTGTCTCTACACGCTCGTCGGGAACAAGTACAATCGATATCACGGAGATGAGGCAGGCTACCCAATTTTTCTTCATTCTGCTGATGTTCATCGGGGCTTCCCCGGGATCGACCGGGGGCGGGATCAAGACGACTACATTCCTGATTATGATTGGTGCAGTGTATGCCATGATTCGGGGAAATAAGGATATTGTGTTTTTCCGCCAGCGTGTTCCGAAAGAACTGCTGATGAGGGCGCTGACCATTATTATGGTTTCTCTGATCATATTCATGATCGTGGTGATGCTTCTGCTTACGACAGAGGATGCGCCATTCCTTTCACTAATGTTTGAAGCTGCATCCGCAATCGGTACCGTGGGTCTTTCTGTGGGAGTGACTGATGAGTTGACCAATTGGGGAAAAATCATTATTACCTTTACCATGTTTGTAGGTCGGATTGGGCCATTAACCATCGCGTATGCCCTTCGTCCGCGCAAAGAGAAGAAACTGTATCGTCATCCGGAAGGCCGGATCATTATCGGATAAAAAGAAAAACCGTCAGACATTCAGAACTAACTCCTGTTATTGTAACAGGCCTTAGTCACAACGAATGTGCTGCGGTTTTTTTGGTTTAACGACACAAGGAAGCAAGATGCAAAGTGAGAACATCGTCCATGAGCTTGGCATTCATCTGATCCGGTCTAAGCACGGTATGTATGCCTAAGCCATCCACCAGTGCATACAATCTCTCAATCTCCAGTTCTTTGTCCAGATCAGGTCTGGAGAGGTCGAGCTTCATCAGGTAGGTGATAACAGAACCTACAGCGTGTCTGAGTTCATCATATACGGTATTAGCAAGTTCTTTGAGTGTAGGATCGGTATTCGATCTGGCTGTAAAAGCGTACCACACCTCCATTTCGGCCAGTTTTTCTTCCGTGTTTGGTAAGAATTCGAGCAATAGGAGTTTCATATTGTCCATGGGAGAGCCGGTAAAGGTCATTTTTTGGACTCGATGGGATACCCGTTCGGATACCAGATTCATGGCATATCGTAGTAGTTCCGACTGTGTAGAAAAGTAGTGACGCATCGAACCGACCGAAACTCCAGCTTCTTCAGCAATATTCCGAACAGAGGCCTGTTCCATGCCATCTCTTCGTATAATACGCCAAGCTGCCTCGGCTACGAGCACACGTTGTTTATCATGATCAACAATTTTAGGCATAGATGTATTATATCATTGTTGATTATTATAATACATACGTGCTAAATTATATTTAATACATTTGTATCAAAAAAGGAGAGACTGAAATGATTGGTTATTTCATTATAGGTTGTGAGATTGCCTTTTGGGTATTTGTGTTTGCGGGTCTGAGCGTCAGGTATCTCCTTGGCATGAAGCGGTTAGGCATCGGTTTGTTAACGGTCACGCCGGTTATTGATCTGTTATTGCTGGTAGCTACAGTTATGGATCTACAGCGAGGAGCTACAGCAAGTATGATTCATGGTATAGCTGCGGTGTATATAGGAGTAAGCATTGCTTATGGTCATCAGATGATCGCTTGGGCGGATCGATATTTCCTATATTGGTTCAAGGGTGGAGAAAACCCTCGCAGCAGCAAGTTATATGGTAGAGAACATGCGAGTCGTGAGCGTAGTGGATGGTTTAGACATCTATTGGCTTGGGCTATAGGAAGTGCTTTTCTATTCGCCATGATATGGTGGATTGGAGATGCTGAACGTACAGCTGTCTTCAATAATCTGATCAAAGTGTGGGCAATGATACTCGGTATCGATTTTCTGATAAGCTTTAGCTACAGTTTATGGCCAAGAAAGGTTCCTGCGAGAAATGTTAAACATTAAAATGATAATGGGCGTGCGTATGAACTTGCTATGTTGGGAGATACCATATGTACGTCCGTATTAGATCAAACCGATTGTATATATAGTTTCAAAAAAAGACTTGCAATCAATATCTGTACATGGTATATTCTAATTCCGGCCAAGAAAACACGGGTTACACGGTGCGGCAAGCAAATGAAATAAGCTTCGAAAGAAACTTAAAAAAAGAGCTTGCAAAGTTGGTTCGGATGTGGTAAGATATAAAAGTTGCTGAAGAGAACGACATTCGGTAACGAAACAAGTTTGATCTTTGAAAACTGAACAACGAGTGAGTAAACATTCTGCTTGCAGAATGAACGTGAAAGTTGAGACAAGCCTTGGCTTGAATCGACTGGAGCACAAATGAGATTTTTAATCTCGTCAGATTCAAAATGAGCTTATCGCTCTTTTCAATACTTTATTGGAGAGTTTGATCCTGGCTCAGGACGAACGCTGGCGGCATGCCTAATACATGCAAGTCGAGCGGACTTGAAGAGAAGCTTGCTTCTCGGATGGTTAGCGGCGGACGGGTGAGTAACACGTAGGCAACCTGCCCTCAAGTTTGGGACAACTACCGGAAACGGTAGCTAATACCGAATAATTGTTTTCTTCGCCTGAAGGAAACTGGAAAGACGGAGTAATCTGTCACTTGGGGATGGGCCTGCGGCGCATTAGCTAGTTGGTGGGGTAACGGCTCACCAAGGCGACGATGCGTAGCCGACCTGAGAGGGTGATCGGCCACACTGGGACTGAGACACGGCCCAGACTCCTACGGGAGGCAGCAGTAGGGAATCTTCCGCAATGGGCGAAAGCCTGACGGAGCAATGCCGCGTGAGTGATGAAGGTTTTCGGATCGTAAAGCTCTGTTGCCAGGGAAGAACGCTTGGGAGAGTAACTGCTCTCAAGGTGACGGTACCTGAGAAGAAAGCCCCGGCTAACTACGTGCCAGCAGCCGCGGTAATACGTAGGGGGCAAGCGTTGTCCGGAATTATTGGGCGTAAAGCGCGCGCAGGCGGTCATTTAAGTCTGGTGTTTAATCCCGGGGCTCAACCCCGGATCGCACTGGAAACTGGGTGACTTGAGTGCAGAAGAGGAGAGTGGAATTCCACGTGTAGCGGTGAAATGCGTAGATATGTGGAGGAACACCAGTGGCGAAGGCGACTCTCTGGGCTGTAACTGACGCTGAGGCGCGAAAGCGTGGGGAGCAAACAGGATTAGATACCCTGGTAGTCCACGCCGTAAACGATGAGTGCTAGGTGTTAGGGGTTTCGATACCCTTGGTGCCGAAGTTAACACATTAAGCACTCCGCCTGGGGAGTACGGTCGCAAGACTGAAACTCAAAGGAATTGACGGGGACCCGCACAAGCAGTGGAGTATGTGGTTTAATTCGAAGCAACGCGAAGAACCTTACCAGGTCTTGACATCTGAATGACCGGTGCAGAGATGTACCTTTTCTTCGGAACATTCAAGACAGGTGGTGCATGGTTGTCGTCAGCTCGTGTCGTGAGATGTTGGGTTAAGTCCCGCAACGAGCGCAACCCTTATATTTAGTTGCCAGCATTTCGGATGGGCACTCTAGATAGACTGCCGGTGACAAACCGGAGGAAGGTGGGGATGACGTCAAATCATCATGCCCCTTATGACCTGGGCTACACACGTACTACAATGGCCGGTACAACGGGCTGCGAAATCGCGAGATGGAGCCAATCCCAACAAAGCCGGTCTCAGTTCGGATTGCAGGCTGCAACTCGCCTGCATGAAGTCGGAATTGCTAGTAATCGCGGATCAGCATGCCGCGGTGAATACGTTCCCGGGTCTTGTACACACCGCCCGTCACACCACGAGAGTTTATAACACCCGAAGTCGGTGGGGTAACCGCAAGGAGCCAGCCGCCGAAGGTGGGATAGATGATTGGGGTGAAGTCGTAACAAGGTAGCCGTATCGGAAGGTGCGGCTGGATCACCTCCTTTCTATGGAGAATCGTTTCCTGCAACGGAAACATTCAAATATGCAGCTTAGCTGCAAAACACTCACTCGTTGCTCAGTTTTGAGAGCTCAAACTCTCAAACAGCTTGCTTTTGCATGGAGCTTGTTCTTTGAAAACTAGATATCGAAACGAAACAAACGCGAATTAGAACATTCCTTTTTAGCTGAACTTGTGTTAAACAAGTTTCAATAAAAACGGTAGATTGCTATTGCTCATATTGAGCAATTGGTTAAGCTACTAAGAGCACACGGAGGATGCCTAGGCGCTAGGAGCCGATGAAGGACGTGGCGAACAACGAAACTGCCTCGGGGAGCTGTAAGCAAGCTTTGATCCGGGGGTGTCCGAATGGGGAAACCCAGCTGGGGTAATTTCCAGTTACTCATAACTGAATACATAGGTTGTGTAGAGGCATACCAGGGGAACTGAAACATCTAAGTACCCTGAGGAAGAGAAAACAATAGTGATTCCGTCAGTAGCGGCGAGCGAACGCGGAGAAGCCCAAACCAGAGAGCTTGCTCTTTGGGGTTGTGGGACGTCTCACATGGAGTTACAAAGGAACCGGTTAAGCGAAGAGGTCTGGAAAGGCCCGCCAAAGAAGGTAAAAGCCCTGTAGTTGAAAGTCTGTTCCCTCCGAGACGGATCCCGAGTAGTGCGGGGCACGTGAAACCCCGTATGAATCCGGCAGGACCATCTGCCAAGGCTAAATACTTCCTAGCGACCGATAGTGAAGCAGTACCGTGAGGGAAAGGTGAAAAGCACCCCGGAAGGGGAGTGAAATAGAACCTGAAACCGTGTGCTTACAAAAAGTCAGAGCCCGTTTTAGGGGTGATGGCGTGCCTTTTGTAGAATGAACCGGCGAGTTACGTTCCCGTGCAAGGTTAAGGTGAAGAGCCGGAGCCGCAGCGAAAGCGAGTCTGAATAGGGCGACATAGTACGTGGACGTAGACCCGAAACCGGGTGATCTACCCCTGTCCAGGGTGAAGGTGCGGTAACACGCACTGGAGGCCCGAACCCACGCATGTTGAAAAATGCGGGGATGAGGTGGGGGTAGCGGAGAAATTCCAATCGAACTCGGAGATAGCTGGTTCTCCCCGAAATAGCTTTAGGGCTAGCCTCGGAAAACAGAGTCGTGGAGGTAGAGCACTGATTGGGTGCGGGGCCCGCAAGGGTTACCAAGCTCAGTCAAACTCCGAATGCCATAGACTTACTTCCGGGAGTCAGACAGTGAGTGCTAAGATCCATTGTCAAAAGGGAAACAGCCCAGACCATCAGCTAAGGTCCCCAAGTGTGTGTTAAGTGGGAAAGGATGTGGAGTTGCACAGACAACCAGGATGTTGGCTTAGAAGCAGCCACCATTGAAAGAGTGCGTAATAGCTCACTGGTCGAGTGACTCTGCGCCGAAAATGTAACGGGGCTAAACACACCACCGAAGCTATGGCTTGATGCTTTGCATCAGGGGTAGGGGAGCGTTGTATAAGGGTTGAAGGTGTACCGTAAGGAGCGCTGGACATTATACAAGTGAGAATGCCGGTATGAGTAACGAAAAGATCAGTGAGAATCTGATCCGCCGAAAGCCTAAGGGTTCCTGAGGAAGGCTCGTCCGCTCAGGGTAAGTCGGGACCTAAGGCGAGGCCGAAAGGCGTAGTCGAAGGACAACAGGTCGAAATTCCTGTACCACCGTAAGCCGTTATGAGCAATGGGGGGACGCAGTAGGGTAGTGACGCGGACTGATGGATGTCCGTCTAAGCAGTAAGGCTGATGTGTAGGCAAATCCGCACATTGTAAGGCTGAGCTGTGATGGGGAGCGAAAATTATAGTAGCGAAGGTCATGATCTCACACTGCCAAGAAAAGCCTCTAGCCAGGTGATGGTGCCCGTACCGCAAACCGACACAGGTAGGCGAGAAGAGTATTCTAAGGCGCGCGGAAGAACTCTCGTTAAGGAACTCGGCAAAATGACCCCGTAACTTCGGGAGAAGGGGTGCCCCGGTAGTGTGAATAGCACGAGGGGGCCGCAGTGAAAAGGCCCAAGCGACTGTTTAGCAAAAACACAGGTCTGTGCGAAGCCGTAAGGCGAAGTATACGGGCTGACGCCTGCCCGGTGCTGGAAGGTTAAGGGGAGTGGTTAGGAGCAATCCGAAGCTGTGAACCGAAGCCCCAGTAAACGGCGGCCGTAACTATAACGGTCCTAAGGTAGCGAAATTCCTTGTCAGGTAAATTCTGACCCGCACGAATGGCGTAACGACTTGGGCGCTGTCTCAACGAGAGATCCGGTGAAATTTTAATACCTGTGAAGATGCAGGTTACCCGCGACAAGACGGAAAGACCCCATGGAGCTTTACTGCAGCTTGATATTGAATTTGGGTACGATCTGTACAGGATAGGTGGGAGCCTTTGAAACGTGAGCGCCAGCTTGCGTGGAGGCAACGTTGGGATACCACCCTGATCGTATCTAGGTTCTAACCTGGTACCGTAATCCGGTGCGGGGACAGTGTCAGGTGGGCAGTTTGACTGGGGCGGTCGCCTCCTAAAGAGTAACGGAGGCGCCCAAAGGTTCCCTCAGAATGGTTGGAAATCATTCGAAGAGTGCAAAGGCATAAGGGAGCTTGACTGCGAGACCTACAAGTCGAGCAGGGACGAAAGTCGGGCTTAGTGATCCGGTGGTACCGCATGGAAGGGCCATCGCTCAACGGATAAAAGCTACCCTGGGGATAACAGGCTTATCTCCCCCAAGAGTCCACATCGACGGGGAGGTTTGGCACCTCGATGTCGGCTCATCGCATCCTGGGGCTGAAGTAGGTCCCAAGGGTTGGGCTGTTCGCCCATTAAAGCGGTACGCGAGCTGGGTTCAGAACGTCGTGAGACAGTTCGGTCCCTATCTGTCGTGGGCGTAGGAAATTTGAGAGGAGCTGTCCTTAGTACGAGAGGACCGGGATGGACGTACCGCTGGTGTACCAGTTGTTCCGCCAGGAGCACCGCTGGGTAGCTATGTACGGACGGGATAAACGCTGAAAGCATCTAAGCGTGAAGCCCCCCTCAAGATGAGATTTCCCAGTATGTAAGACCCCTTGAAGACGACGAGGTAGATAGGCTGGGGGTGGAAGTGCAGCAATGCATGGAGCTGACCAGTACTAATCGGTCGAGGGCTTATCCAATAGCAAGTTCTAAATCGCATGTTTCGTTTCGAATCTAGTTTTCAGAGAACGATCTCTGAAATGTAAGCTACGCGTTTGGTGGCGATGGCGGAGGGGTTCCACACGTACCCATCCCGAACACGACCGTTAAGCCCTCTAGCGCCGATGGTACTTGGACCGCAGGGTCCTGGGAGAGTAGGACGCCGCCAAGCAAAGAACCACTGCCGATGTTATTCGGTGGTGGTTTTTATTATATAGTTTTATTATGCAGTATGGGATTAAAATACAGATTGAATTTGGTAATTTATCAGCACAATAGGTTGTATAAATGTAACGTTATTCGATACGAATTGACGTTTTTTTGTGTAATAACTAGACTTGTCCGCTCTGGGAAAACAGTTGTGTTCATCAGGCAATACACCTGATATAACCAAGTACTTTTCCTTGACAGTCTAAATATCGCTTTGCTAAGATGGCAATAATAAATTTTTCAGAAAACGTATTTTCGGCGTAAAATACAGCCTGGAATCTTCGGGTTTTGGACGTAAAGCTGAGCAAACATAAGGAGGAACACTTGCGTGTGGGAAGATAAATTTGGTAAGGAAGGCCTCACCTTTGATGATGTATTGCTAGTGCCACGGAAATCCGAGACACTGCCTAAAGAAGTAGATGTATCTATTCGTTTGAGCGATAATGTAAAGCTAAATATTCCTTTGATTAGTGCGGGTATGGATACGGTAACTGAAGCGACATTGGCTATTGCCATTGCACGTGAAGGCGGTATCGGTATCATCCATAAAAATATGTCGGTTGAACAACAGGCAGAAGAAGTAGATCGTGTTAAGCGTTCGGAGAGTGGCGTAATTACGAATCCATTCTCACTGACGGCAGATCATCTGGTATCTGATGCGGAAGCAGTAATGGCGAAATATCGGATCTCCGGTGTACCTATTATTGAAGGAGATCAGAAGCTGGTTGGTATTTTGACTAACCGCGATTTGCGTTTTATCCATGATTACGGCATCAAAATTAGCGAGGTCATGACTCGTGAGAATCTGGTTACCGCTCCTGTAGGCACTACACTGCAAGAAGCTGAGGGTATCCTTCAGAAGCACAAGATTGAAAAACTTCCATTAGTTGATGAGACAAACACATTGAAAGGTCTTATCACGATTAAAGATATTGAGAAAGCCATTCAATTCCCTCATGCAGCCAAAGACGCTCAAGGACGTCTGTTGGTTGGTGCAGCGATTGGTATTTCCAAAGATACATTTGAACGTGCTGATGCTTTGGTACAAGCTGGTGTTGACCTGATTACGGTAGACTCGGCTCACGGACACCATATCAATATCATTGAAGCTGTACGTCAGCTTCGTGAACGTTTCCCTAGCCTGACCATCGTTGCAGGTAACGTCGCTACTGGCGCAGCCACTCGTGACCTGATCGAAGCAGGGGCTTCGGTAGTTAAAGTGGGTATTGGTCCAGGTTCGATTTGTACAACACGTGTTATCGCTGGTATTGGTGTACCTCAAGTAACTGCAGTGTACGATTGTGCAACAGTGGCACGCGAATATGGAGTTCCGATTATCGCGGACGGCGGAATTAAATATTCCGGTGAAATTACGAAGGCACTGGCTGCAGGCGCACACGCGGTGATGCTGGGAAGTTTGTTTGCCGGCACAGCGGAAAGCCCGGGGGAAACTGAAATCTTCCAAGGACGTAGCTACAAAGTATACCGCGGTATGGGCTCAATGGCTGCAATGAAACAAGGTAGTAAAGATCGTTACTTCCAAGATGATGACAAGAAACTGGTTCCGGAAGGAATCGAAGGTCGTGTCGCTTACAAAGGACCATTGTCTGATACGATCCATCAACTGATTGGTGGTCTGCGTTCGGGTATGGGATACTGTGGTACAAGTAACTTGGAGCAACTTCGTAACGATACAGGCTTTATCCGAATTACAGGTGCGGGACTGCGCGAAAGTCATCCCCATGATGTACAGATTACCAAAGAAGCACCTAACTACTCGTTGTAATCTGAAGAGAGTTAATCATTTCCAGGACAGGCTCGGTGATTTTCACCGGGTCTGTCTTTTTTTGCAGATACCCCTGTGATAGAATAGAACAAGCGGTGACGATCCATGGGTGGATTAAGGCGTTGCGGCGGCTATTTGACGTGAATCTATGAATATGGTTTTGAAAAGCAAATGCAGTGCCAGAAAAAGCTGCCAGTTAAACAGAAGCGCGGACGTCCTTTTACATAAGCATTTGGATAATGCGGACTAAGTGACAATCGATAACGAACTTTGGGAGCAATAATATTGCTCGTTCGATACAGCGCATATAGCACACATCTCATACATCAACCACGTAGGTTAGGGAACAAGAAAATCGCAGTATAAGCTGCACTGAAGCAGTTCACAATGCTTTGGATCGAAGGGAGTATTCATCAATTGAAAGCCAAACACATGAATAAAAAGAAACGCCAAATGCTCAAAAAGAGCGTAGCCTCGGTAATGCTAATTAACATGCTTTGTATGTCTGCAGTAATGCCGGTCATGGCTGCTGCGGATAACTCTGGTCAGGTTCTGACTGCTGCGGCAACAACAACGAAGACGGAGAAAGCCGTACAGGTGCCTGGGGTAGACTCACTTGGGCTTGAAGTTAGATCTGCAGTGCTTATGGAAGCCTCAACGGGACAGATTCTACTAAATGTTGATGCGGATAAAGCGATGCCACCTGCAAGTATGACCAAAATGATGACAGAGTACATTGTCGCCGAACAAGTCAAACAAGGTAAATTCGGTTGGGACGATATTGTAACTGTTAAAAAGAATGCTGCACAAAGTATCGGGTCGCGAATTTTCCTCGCGGAAGGTGACCAGCACACAGTTAAGGATCTCTATATTGCTATGGCTGTTGGCTCTGCCAATGATGCTACGGTTGCTTTGGCTGAACATGTTGCCGGTTCGGAAGAAGCTTTCGTGAAAATGATGAATGATGAAGCGAAGCGTATGGGCATGAAGGATACGTTCTTCATCAACTCTTCCGGTCTCGATCGAGCAGATATGCCTGCCGACTTCCGCCCGACGGAAGATAAAGAAACAGTAATGTCCGCAATGGATGCTGCGATTCTTTGCAGATATATCATCATGGATCACCCAGACTACAAAGATTTTACAACCATTCAATCCTATAAGTTCCGTCCAAATGATAAAGCTCCAATTATCAACTACAACTGGATGCTGGAAGCGAATAAAAATATAACCAACTTCAAAAGCTATGCCTATGAAGGTCTGGACGGAATGAAAACAGGCCATACCACGAACGCAGGTAATAACTTTACAGGTACAGCTGAACGTAACGGTATGCGTCTCATCAGTGTTGTTATGGGCACAGATTCGGAATCTGCACGTTTCAGAGAAACCAAAAAGGTACTGGACTTTGGATTTAACAACTTTGAAGTAAAACAGGCTGTCGCAGGCAAGACCAAAGTGACGGGCTGGGAAGCGGTACCTTTGAAAAAAGGTAAAGAAACAACTGTTCCTGTCGTAACAGATAATGCCGTAAGTTTTGTTGTTCCTAAAGGTACTCAGAACCTGGATGTGACGTTCAAAGCAAACGTAACTGAGGCTGACAAGCTGGTAGCACCAATCAAGGCAGGTACAAAGGTTGGTACAGTAACGTACACGTATAAAGCAGATGGAATTGAGCCACAGGAAAAAACAGTGAACTTGATCACTGCGGAAGAGGCGGAAAAAGGCGGATGGTTCCGTTTGTTCTTCCGTGCCGTGAAGGATTTCTTCGTGGATCTCTTTGACGGGATCAAAAACCTGTTCTAACCCTTAGCAAACTTCATGAAAAGAGTATGATCATGATTTTGATGTATATGTGATCATATCATTGACAAAATACAAGTTATTCCGACCGGATGGATTGTATATTTACAATTTTTCCGGTAAAATATCAAGTTAGAATTCACGTATGATGAAGTAAAAAAGTACAATGTTCGTTTACCAATATGCAAGATCGTGGCTGGTAAGAGAAGGGGAATGAGCGTATGAAGATCGGCGTTTTAGCACTTCAAGGAGCTGTCACAGAGCATATTCGAAGTATTGAACGTGCTGGAGCAGAAGGTGTGGCTATCAAACAGGTTCAGCAATTGGAGGACTTGGATGGTCTTATCCTTCCTGGCGGGGAAAGCACAACGATCGGTAAACTGATGCGCAAGTATGGGTTTATGGATGCCATTCGCGCGTTTGCTGCTGAAGGCAAACCTGTGTTTGGTACCTGTGCTGGCTTGATCGTTATGGCTAAACACATTGCAGGGCAAGAGGAAGCTCATTTGGAGCTAATGGATATGACTGTATCCCGAAATGCATTTGGACGGCAGAGAGAAAGTTTTGAGACGGATTTGCCAGTCAAAGGCATTGAGGAAACGGTAAGGGCTGTGTTTATACGGGCGCCCTTGATCGAGAGTGTCGGAGACCAGGTCGAAGTTCTCTCCACATACAAGGATGAGATTGTTACCGCTCGTCAGGGGCATTTGCTGGCTTGCTCCTACCATCCGGAGTTGACGGATGACTATCGTCTGCATACTTATTTTGTAGACATGGCCAGATCCTACAAACACACGGTAGACTCTAAATAATGCATGATGTACAACCTATGATCTCCCGGTCATCGGATCACTTCCCCAGAAGCCGTGTAAGGCCGCTGGATGGCAGTTGCATCTGAACGGATGCCTGATGTTGCCTGTATCTGCTTCATAGCGGGAATCGCAGCGGAGGGTAACACCGGGGATATAGGTTTTTTTTTGGGTTACAGGTTCCGATAAGTATATAGTAAGGTATATACAGTAGAGTTTTGAGAATGGATTTTAACATAAGGCTTCACGTTGTGAGGTTATTTAGGAGGGGTATATCGTGCTTGATGTGAAAATATTGCGGAATGAGTATGCGCGTGTAGAAGAAGCATTGAATAAACGTGGCAAATCGCTGGATCTTATCGCTGGATTTACCGAGATGGATGCCAAGCGTCGGGAATTGCTTCAAGAGAGTGAAACACTGAAGAGCCGTCGGAATACGGTCTCTGCGGAAGTTGCTAGACTGAAGAAGAATCGTGAGAATGCTGATGATCTGATTGTGGAGATGCGCGAAGTCTCTGATCGAATCAAAGCCATGGACGAAGAAGTTCGGGAACTGGAAGTGAAGATCAATGATCTCACAATGGCGATTCCGAACATTCCTAACGAAAGTGTACCGATTGGAGCTTCTGAAGACGACAATGTTGAGATTCGTCGTTGGGAAGAGCCGAAGTCATTTACTTTTGCACCAAAAGCACACTGGGAAATTGCGCAGGATCTCGATATTCTTGATTTTGAAGCGGCTGCCAAAGTAACAGGTTCCCGTTTTACCTTTTATAAAGGTCTGGGTGCGCGTCTGGAACGTGCATTGATCAACTTCATGATGGATCTGCACAGCGATCAACATGGATATGAAGAGATTCTGCCTCCATACATCGTGAATCGGGACAGCTTGTTTGGAACAGGTCAACTGCCTAAGTTCGAAGAAGATCTGTTTAAGTTGAAAGATACTGAATATTATCTAATCCCTACTGCTGAAGTCCCGGTAACGAACTACCATCGCGAAGAGATTCTGAATGTAGATCAATTGCCTAAGCACTTTGTGGCATACAGCTCTTGTTTCCGCTCTGAAGCCGGTTCGGCTGGACGGGATACACGCGGCTTGATTCGTCAGCATCAATTCAACAAAGTAGAGCTGCTCAAGCTCTCTACTCCAGAGACTTCGTATGAAGAGTTGGAGCAAATGACTCAAAATGCGGAGCGTGTGCTTCAATTGTTGGGCTTACCGTATCGCGTTCTGACATTGTGCACGGCAGATATGGGCTTCACTTCAGCTAAAACGTATGATATTGAAGTATGGTTGCCTGAGAGTAATACCTATCGTGAAATTTCTTCTTGCTCCAACTGTGAGGACTTCCAGGCACGTCGTGCCAATATCCGTTTCCGCAGAGAGCCAAAAGCTAAACCGGAATTTGTGCACACATTGAACGGGTCAGGATTGGCCGTTGGACGGACGGTAGCCGCTATCCTGGAGAACTATCAACAGGAAGATGGTACGGTTGTTATTCCTGAAGCATTGCGTCCTTATATGGGCGGCGCCAGTGTGATTGCACATCGCTCTTAAGAGTTAGTTAACCATCCTCATCAAGAGGAATACAAATTCAATCCGTCATTTTGGAATGGCGGATTGGAGTGTTTTGTAAAGCCGAGGCAGTTGTCTGACACGGGATTATCAATTTTGATATAAAAAAGGTTGCATTATAATGTCGAGATGTGGTATGATACTTTTCGTGGCAAGTTTATAAAACTTAATTCCCTGGAGAGGTACCGAAGCGGTCATAACGGGGCGGTCTTGAAAACCGTTAGGGGGCAACTCCACGTGGGTTCGAATCCCACCCTCTCCGCCATACTACACTTATAACAAGGACTCGAGCGATCTCGCTCGGGTCCTTTTTTGCATTGTGAGTTTGTTAAACGTAATGAGCATACAGGTTGGTGACCGATGTATACGTTGCACAGTACAACGTTATATTTTGATTAAGGTTAATATGTATAAAAACATCTTCATCGCCGCACTTTATATAGGAGTGGAGGTGGTAAGATGAACCGCGAGTTAAACATCGATCAGACAGAGCTTGTAGGGGCTTGGCAAGAACGTTTGCCTCAAGTCCTGAATGTTGGAGACCAGGCTCAGGTAATGGCCGATGAAGCCGATCAGCAGGCGATTCGGATACACATTGCTACAGCAGGGCACGAGATGTACTCTTTTGATTTCAAATGTGCATATGTCGATTCGCGTGAAGTCAGCGTACAGCTGATTGATGTGGAACGGGATGGACGAACGACAGATGAGCGTACAGAACCGATTCAGGAACTGGCTCACGATTATACACGGCACATTCATGAATGCGCCCAGTCGTTACAATCCCAAACGAGACAATAGCCTGATTCTGAAGGAGTGAACTCAATTGACTAAAGCCAAAGCGGGAGTAGACAAAAACCTGCAAAATGTAGTCGATGATCTGGAGCAGCCTGGCGTAAACAGTCATCATGCCCAGCAAATTCAGCAAGATATTAATGATCGCCGTCATCAGGATGCACTGAATCATGACAAAACGGAAGACAGGGACCCATCCCATTCCTAACAATGATGAGGGGGCAATAATATGAGCAAACCAAAAACAATTCCCGTACCGGAAGCGCAAGCATCCGAACAGCATCGTCATTCATCCAAACGCTCTTCCATGCAGGAGCCATTATCCGGTTCCAAAAAAGTAAAAAATCAAAATCATGTGGATCATTTGAACCCCCAAGGTTAATAGAAGAAACAGATTCACGCAAAAGTCCCTTGTTACCTAACAGGGGGCTTTTGCGTATTCATACATATATAAAGACAGGCACACGCATATTCCCAAAGCTGACATAGGTCTTTGTAGCCATTTTAAAGAGGAAAGATCACATTTTTCCCAAATTAGGTTTCGGTATCTGGTGATATGGTATATCATTGATATTGAATTACTTTTTTTGGGGTTATCACGAGAGGAGAGAAACAAATGACTAAACGTATGGGGGCGCTTCTTCTTACGTTGCTGTTGACCGTATCTATGGCATTGACAGCATGTAGCAGCAAGCAGGAGCCAAAAGAGGCATTGAAGACGGCTGCGGCCAATGCTTCCAAATTGACTTCGTATGAAATGAGTTCCAACTTTACAATTAATGAATTGAGCTATAAACCTGGGGATGCTTCACAAACTGATCCTACTATGACTCAGTTTATGAGCATGCTGAAGGATGCTCAGTTGAATGTAACAGGTGTATACCAAAGTGAGCCAATGCAGACAGAGATGACTCTTGGCATCGAGCTTAAAGGCGATATGGGTATGACCTTTACCATTCCAATGGTGATGACAGCTGAGAAACTCTATGTGAAAGTGCCGAATATTCCGTTCTTCCCAATTCCGGAGAACGTTGTTGGCAAATTCCTGGAACTTGATCTGAAAGAACTGGCTGAGCAAGAGGGTACAGAATGGAACCCGGATGCTATGGACGCAGCCAAAACGCAAAAGCTGAGCAACGAAGTCATGGACGCAGTGCTGAGCGAGTACGATCAAGCTAAATTCTTCAAAAATCTAGACACCAAAGATGCACAACTTCCTGAAGGTGTAGATGCGAAGCAGGTTGTACAATTCTCGGTGAATAATGACAATGTTAAAGAAGCAGTTACTGTACTGGTAACAAAAGCTATGCCTAAAGTATTGGATATTCTGTCCAAAGAGGAATATCGTGAAATGCTGCAAATGGATCAGGCTGATATCGACAAAGCTAAAGAAGATCTGAAGATCACTGAAGCAGATCAGGCTGAAATGGCTAAAGACTTGGATAAATTGAAAGATGTTCTGACAATCAACCAATTCAACATTGATTTCGCATTGGACAAAAACGACTTCCCTGTATATCAAAAGATGGTCGCTGATGTGCTAATCAAGCCGGAAGATACAAAAGACGAAGTGAAATTGGCATTTACTGGTTCCAATACGTACACCAAGATTAATGAAAAAGCAGCATTCAAAATCAACATCCCTACTGGCGATGACGTAATTACTATGCAAGAGTTCGAAGAATTGATGAACGCTTCATACGGATACTAATCTCGCTGAGTTCAAACCGTCTGTGATTCAAGTGAAGGATAATCTCCTTCCGCTTGGATACAGGCGGTTTTTTTGTTACACAGCGTATGAGGGGATATCCGCAAAATGATTGATCTTTGATTTTAAATCGTGGCTGGTGATCTATACACTTTCCTACATAACTAGGATAGTGCGGTTTTATCTGTATATTGTTAAATTGGAAATACAGACAGTTTTGTGTGGGAACTTCTAAATTAATTAATTCGCAAGTTCGCCCAAGTCTTCAGCAAGTACAGCATAGATCTGATGATCCTGATATTTGCCGTTGATCTTGAGGTATCTGCGAGCAGTACCTTCAAACTGGAATCCGTTCTTCTCCAGTACGCGCTGTGAACCTTTGTTGGAGGGCAATACTGCAGCCTGAACCCGATTTAACTTCAGCGCACGGAAGCCATAAGCTACGGCCAGTTTAACCGCTGCTGTCATTCGTCCGCCGCCCTGATAATCTGGATGGATAAAGTAACCCATATCTGCATAATTGGCAACGCCTAATACGACATTGTTGATACTTACTTGTCCAATCAACAGGCTGTCTTTAATGGTATAGATTCCAAATTGATATCCTGTACCTTCTTCTGCTGCCTTGACCCGATCCTCAATCCGCCGAGTCTGAGCATCCAGTGTATAGAATTCATCGTCTCGCACGGGTTCTACAGACTGGTAGGGGACGCGTGTGACCTGAATCAGGTCCAGATAGGACTGTGTATCCTGGGGTGTGAGCAACCGAAGGCTTATGCCATTGGCTGTATCATAGAGTGTTAGTGCCATTACAGCACACTTCCTTTCTAATTGGGATGTTTGTAGTGCTATATGAATTGAACTAAAGAATATTACACTTGCCACTCCGATGACAGAACAACCTTCCGATCGCTGTTATCCCCCGATTTTTCGATTCTATATTATAGAGGTGGAAATCTGGGGATAAAGGCGAACGCGTTGCTTCTTCAGGTCATTTCTGTCCTCTACGTTCTCGTGTAAATGTTTAGTTTCAATTTATATAGTTTATTTTTTACGCAGACTTCTGAAAAATTGAGTTAGCATCGTAGAGCATTCGGGCTGAAGGATATCCGGAATCACCTCGGTGCGATGGTTAAAACGAGGCTCCTGTAGCAGGTTCATCAGTGTACCTGCACAGCCTGCCTTGGGATCAGCCGTACCATAGATTACGCGGGGGACCCTGGATTGTACAATTGCACCTGCACACATCGGACAAGGTTCCAGTGTGACGTACAGAGAACAATCCAACAAACGCCAAGCTCCAATGGTCTCGCTGGCCTGACGAATAGCTACCATCTCTGCATGGGCGGTAGAATCCAGCGTAGTTTCACGCAGATTGTATCCTCGACCAATGATTTGGTTATTTTGTACGATTACAGCTCCAATCGGAACTTCCCCAAGAGCTTCGGCTTTGTAAGCCTCAGCAATGGCCTCTCGCATCCAGTGCTCATGCTGAGCTTCCTCAGATAAATGCGCAAGATCGGTCTGGAGAAAATGTTCAGTCATTACTATATAACTCCTTCCAAAATCGTTTATTCAGCGAACAAGTATTCGGGTTGTTAACATGTTGTGTATAGAATTGTGGATAACCGTGTAGTTGCTCACATAGTTATAAACAAACTATCCACAAGCCTGTGGGTATGTGGATAAATATAGTGATTAATTTCATTGTAGAGTTCGAAAATGCAAAAAACAACGAATTTCGAGCTTTTCATTCATTCGGTAACTTTTGGACACAGGTCAATTATCCTTTTCAAAAAGTCATACAAGCGTTATGATGGAGATAGGTTTTGCCATATATCGCCAGAGGGTACAAGCCGAGAGGTGAACAAAAAAACTTGTCTATTAAAACGAAATTATCCATGATTATGTCGTGCTCAGTGCTCGTTATTTTAGTGTTGAATATCGCACTGAGTTATTATACTACAGAAGAGAATCTGAGGCAGGACAGTGAAACCAAGATGGTGCTCACTGCAAAGCAGATTGCAATTGCTGTCGAACAGAATCAATACAGTTCGGATTATGTAAAACGGCAGATTGGAAACAATCTGTGGCTTGCTGCTGTTATGGCGGCTGAAGAATTGGACCCGGATATTAATAATATCACAAATGAAGAACTTGTACGCTTGAGCCAAAAGGTCGGCGTTTCGCATATCTCGTTAATGGAGCAGACGGATGATGATATTGTGGTTAGCCGCTCCTCGGATCCGAGAGAACTCGGGCTGTCCACCAAATCCATGACCTACTGGTATCAGGCCTTTAAGCAGTTGTTTGAAAAACAACAGGTAACGATTCCCCAAGGGCAGAAGTTGGAGCATTTCTGGTCAGATGGATTTGAATATTCGACATCCAGTCCTTCGGATATTGATATCTGGGGTTACTACCACGATGGAAAGAGAAACTACATAATCAATCCCTTCTATAATAATACGGAAGTTGATGACTATGTGAAAATCTCTAGTCCGGATGAGATTTTGAATAAAATCCGTGAGGTCAATCCCTCCATTCTGGAGATTACAGGCATCAATCCGTTGACTTTCGGCAGCCCCAACATGGGTGATGACGGAAGAGATTCGAACTTTAGCAAGTTGAATAACAGACCGATTCGTTTTGGTACATACCAGTATGGTTCTACGGATGAGGATCATCGTGCTGTGGTGCGCGCCATTCGAACAGGGCAAAATGTATCTTTTGTCAGTGAAACGCATGAACAGAAGGTACTGAAGAGCTTTATTCCCATTTTCACACCCAATCAGTCTTCCTATGTGATCAGTATTGTCATGGACTATAAGCAAATCTCCTCCATGGTATCTGAGCAGTTGGTTAGCCATGCCTCCATATCATTGGTTTTGCTGGAGATTGTGATCTTTGGCAGCTATCTGCTCGCAGGCTATATAACACGTCCGATCCAATCCATATTGGGCAAAGTGAATGATGTAGCGGATGGACACTTTGATTTCCGGCTGAAAGTACGGAGGAAGGATGAACTTGGCCAACTGGCCAATCGTATTAATGCCATGATTCGTAATCTGGGCCATTATACGAGCCGTCTGAAACAGATGTATGAAGAGAATCGGGCGGTGAAAGAGCATCTGGAATCCATCATCAATCAGACAGCGGATGCTATTCACATTACGGATCTTGAAGGAAAAGTACTGCGGGTTAACCGCGCATTTGAACAATTATATGGCTTTCGAAGTCGTGAGGTGGAAGGTCGTCATCTGAAGATTATCCCGCCAGAGGCAGAAGAAGAAATGAAACGTCAGCATGCCCAACTCGTTGAGGGCATGTCCATTACGTCCAACGAAACCACATGGATGAAGAAAGACGGGACCCGAGTAGAGGTCAGTGTCAGTACGGCTCCGGTACGAGACGAGGCTGGAGAGATTACCGCACTTATTAGTGTCTCCAGGGACATTACAAGTCGTAATCGGATGGAAGAGCTGCTCAGACGTTCTGAGAAGCTAACAACCGTGGGCCAGCTTGCAGCAGGTGTAGCACATGAGATTCGTAATCCATTGACCACACTGCGCGGATTCCTGCAGTTACAGCAAGAGAGCAACAAGCTGAATCATCGTCATCTGGATCTGATGTTATCGGAGCTGGATCGCATCAACCTTATTGTTGGTGAATTTCTGATTTTAGCGAAACCGCAGGCGGTTCATTTTCAGAATCGGGACATTCGTTTTATTCTTGGCGATGTCATCTCGTTACTGGATAGTCAGGCGCATCTGCATGGTGTAGAATTTGTACTGCGTGCCTCATCCGATTCGGCTATGGTACACTGTGAAGAGAACCAGTTGAAGCAGGTATTCATCAATTTGCTGAAAAACGGTATGGAGGCCATGCCAAATGGAGGAAGTATCCATATCAAGCTCAAGCATGACGAGCAGTCGAAACGCGTCAGAATTGAGATCAGGGATGAAGGCATCGGTATCCCGGAAGAGATGATGCCCAAGCTTGGGGAGCCTTTCTTTACGAATAAAGAGTCTGGGACAGGGCTTGGTCTGATGGTCAGTCAGCGCATTATTCAATCACATAAGGGCATGATGGATATTAAAAGCGTCATGAACAAGGGAACAACGGTTATCATTGAACTGCCTGCATCCGAGCAACAACCGGAGGTTATTGAGGCAGATCAGGTAACGGATGAACCACTTACAGATGAAGAGAAATAGATGAGGTGAGATTACCTTTTGCGTATTAATAAATTTATTAGTGAAACAGGTTATTGCTCCCGGCGTGAAGCCGACAAGTTGGTGGATAGTGGTCAGGTAACCATTAATGGAGTTAAGGCTGAACTGGGCAGTCAGGCAGAAGAAGGCGACGATGTACGAATCAATGGCAAGCCGATCAAGGAAAAGAGAAAACACGTATATATTGCCCTGAATAAACCGATTGGAATCACAAGTACAACTGAGCAGCATATTCAGGGCAATATCGTTGATTTTGTCGGACACGATGAACGTATCTTTCCTATTGGACGCTTGGATAAGGACTCGGAAGGTTTGATCCTGATGACCAATGATGGAGATATCGTTAACCGGATACTTAGAGCAGAAGGACGCCATGAGAAAGAGTATATCGTTACTGTTGATCGATCTGTAACCCCGAGTTTCCTTAGAGGTATGAGCACTGGGGTGAAGATATTGGGTGAAATGACCCTGCCTTGTACCGTGACCCGGATGACGGATCGAGTATTCCGTATCATCCTGACTGAAGGAAAGAACCGTCAGATTCGGCGGATGTGTAGTGCCTTTGGCTACGAGGTTCGTAAGTTGAAGCGTATTCGGATCATGAACATTCATCTTGGAGAAATGGCGACAGGTTCATGGAGAGAGCTTACCCCTGCTGAAAAAGCGGAGCTGGGCGGTCTGTTGGACTATTCACTGGAATAGTTGATTCGACTTTGACTAATTAACTGATTGAAGCCCTGCTTTCCGAAAAGGAGCGCAGGGCTTTTTGGTATAAGGTCAATGACGACAGGTGAATCTTCGCAAATAGTGTGAAAAAATGTAGAGATAAACCAAGCATAAGCTTTATATAAACCCAAAAGACCGTTCTCCTTGTACCTGGAGAACGGTCTTTGGTTAATGAATCGCTGCAGGCCTCTAGTTTCCTCCGCCAACGGCTTTTACATTTGTATTGTTACTTTGATACTTCCGAATGATAGATACCTCTACACGGCGATTCTGTGCCCGTCCGGTATTGGTGTCATTACTGGCAATCGGATGATACTCTCCATAACCACTTGGTGTGAATTTGGAAGGGTCCAATTGTGTGTTCAGCAACAGGATTTTCAGGAAGTTGAGCGCACGATCTGCACTCAGATCCCAGTTATCCTTATATTGGTTGTTCGAAATGGGAATATTATCGGTATGACCGGATACCACCACTTCATATTCAGGGAACTCCTGCAGCATGCTTGAGATTGCTTTGGCCAGGGATCGTGATTCAGGCTTCACATCTGCTCGGCCTGAGGAGAACAGGGCGTTATCACTGATGGTGATCTTCAATTCAGACTGATTCAGCTTGGTATTCAGCTGGTCCGAAAGTCCGTTCTTCGAGATATACTGGTCAAGCCTTTTCTTAAGCTTCTCCAGATCTTCCTGTTCTTTTTGAGCCATCTGTGCATCCGTTATCTGAGCTGGTGTTTTCTTGGTGATTTCTGTAGGTTCCTGTTTGTTCTTACCCAGATCGGCACCTGGCGTATCCGGATTCATGGACGTATGATCCAGAACACCGGAGCCTCCATTCAATGCACTGCTTAGTGCGGATGCCATCTGCTCGAACTTGGCTGCATCGAGTGAACTCATGGAGAACAACGTGATAAACAGGGCAAGCAACAAGGTCATCAAGTCAGAATAGGGAAGCAACCAGCTCTCGTCTATATGTTCTTCATGTGGTTCGTGCTTTTTAGCCTTTTTCACCTGATGATCCCTCCTTCTCTTCCAGTTGTTTACGTTCGGAAGGTGTCAGGAATACGGATAACTTTTGGTTGATGGCAATGGTGGATACACCAGACTGTATGGATAACAATCCTTCAACCATCATCAGCTTGATCTCCATTTCTTGCTTGGACATCCGCTTCAGCTTGTTAGACATCGGGTGCCATAACACGTAACCACTAAATATACCAAGGAGTGTTGCGATAAATGCTGCCGCAATCGCATGGGAGAGTTTCTCCATGTCACTGAGATCGGCAAGTGCTGCGATGAGACCTACAACGGCCCCGAGAACCCCGAGCGTTGGCGCGTACATCCCCGCCTGAGCGAAGATCAAGGCACCGCCACGGTGGCGCTCCTCTGTAGCATGAATATCTTCCATCAGTACATCACTTACAAATTCCTGATCGTTGCCGTCGATAATCATACGCATACCGCCACGAAGGAACTGATCGTCAATCTCTTCTACTTTTGATTCCAGTGCAAGCAAACCTTCACGACGGGTAGTGGAAGCCCAATCCATAAACGTGCCGATCAGAGACACTCGATCAATAAGTACTTGATTTTTGAAAATAATCCCGAAAAGCTTAGGGATTTTCTTAACTTCAGACATTGGAAATGCGATAAAGATAGTTCCTGCCGTACCAACAAAGATAATAACGTAGGCTGCCGGATTGTTAACCAGGTTGATTAAGGGCGCACCCTTCAGGAACATACCGAGTACAAGGGAGACCAGTCCAAAAACTAGTCCAATAATCGTTGAAATGTTCATCATACACCTCATCCATGAGATAAAATTGAATCCTTTCAAGCGGCTGTATTCGGGCTTCCGGACGAATTTTTGGCCGCAATCCGTTCAATGTTAGGCATTCCTTACGGTTGCTAAAACAGTTAAAACGGTCATATATGTATTTATCGACCAGAAGGCCTTTTTTTTTAAGGGCTATTTTCAGGTATAATAAGATCAAATCCGCTCCTTAGGGGCCGAATAGGAGTGAAAAGCCAATGGGCGTAAAGCATGGACGGGATTATGAAGGAATTTTGACAGATCTGACAACGGCAATCGGACGCATACCGGATCGGTATGTTTTCTTTGAAATGGACGCGGAAGAGTGGGAGAGACTGGCTGCATCTGACCAACTTGAAGTGGATGAGGCGTTGGCGGAGGATTTGTTCTATGCGCTGGGCGAGGAGTCTGTTATTCCAGTTGGAAGTGGTGTGGTCATCCATGATAAGGAACAGCACCGTATTCATATTTTGATCGGGGAAGAAGAGTTGACATTTGTACCTTTAATTTAGTGTGTTTACATGCATTTTCAGGGGTATAAATGGAATTGGAATTGCCCTCAAAGCCTTATGGTTAGTGGTTCTATGCCATGTAGTTGATTGGATTTTGAAGCTTGTCCGTGGTAAGATGTTAGTCGTGAAATGGGCCAACCGCATGGCGGTGAGCCTGGCCTTTGAGGTTGCTGTTGATAGCGCCGAAGGTGTCGGTGGTTATACGGACTCACGTCTGTAATGTACCATCCTATGGGGAGGAAGATAACGCATGGTTTTTTCGCAAGAGGAAGTCGAAGCTCATCTGGGAAGGCTGGAAGGCTGGGAACTGGAAGAGGGACGGTGGATTGTACGTAAATTCGTGTTCTCCAACTACATGAAAGGGATTGCATTTGTGGATGAGGTCGCTGCGATCTCGGAAGCATTCAATCATCATCCTTTTATTACGATTGATTATACAACGGTTACGCTGCGTCTCACGTCATGGGATGCGGGTGGTATCACATCTGTAGATATCAAGGAAGCAGGGCAATATAACGAAGCTTATGACAAAATGAGGTCGGAATAACAAGGTCGGTTATTATCGCGCGGCCGGAAGTGAGTGAACCATACATGTCAGACTATAATCAGAAACAACCTCTTATTGCTGTCGTAGGCAGTCTCAATATGGATCTCGTGGTGAAGACAGACACGATTCCGGAAGAGGGAGAGACGGTGAGCGGTGAGGAGCTGCATTATCTCGCTGGTGGCAAAGGGGCGAACCAGGCTGTTGCCGCTGCGCGTCTGGGTGGACAGACGACGATGATTGGTGCGGTGGGATCGGACGGTTTTGGCGAACGTCTGCTGCACAGTCTGACGGAAAGTGGTGCAGATGCCTCGCAGGTTCGCATATTGGAAGAAACGGTTACAGGGACGGCTTCCATTTGGCTCTCTCGGGGAGACAACCGGATTATCGTTATTCCTGGTGCGAATGGACAAGTGGTGCCTGAGATGCTGGAAGAGGCGGATACGGTAAAAAGCCTGACTGCAGCCGCAGCGGTGCTGCTGCAGCTGGAGATCCCGCTGCCAGCGGTTACCCGCGCCGCCCAACTGGCGGCTGAAGGCAGCGCACTGGTGGTGCTCAACCCGGCTCCCGCAGTGCCGGGTCTGCCCCAGGAGCTCCTGCGGTGCGTCGACGTTGTCACGCCGAACCGCAGTGAGCTTGCCGTGCTTACCGGCCGGGCTCATCTCCGGCCGGAAGACCTGGATGCGGCGGTCGCAGAGCTCGCCGCATCCCTCGGGGCCGCTGTCGTCACGACGCTCGGCCCCGAGGGGGCTGTGTACGCGGCGGCGCCTGGCGGCCGCGTACAAGCAGGGCGTGCCGGCGCGTGCCGTGCGCCCGGCTACGCCGTAAGCGCCGTCGATACGACCGGCGCTGGCGATTGCTTCAACGGCGCGTTGGCGGTAGCCCTCGCGCGCGGTGAGACTTTGGACGCGGCCGTAGGCTACGCCATGGGTGCGGCCGCGTTATCCGTGACGAAGCTCGGCGCCCAGTCCGGGATGCCGTCCGCACGTGAAGTTGAGGCCTTTCTGGCTGAGCATGCCACAGAGGCCTAATAATTGGTATAACGAAGAGGCTCTTATTCTCCCAAAAGGGGATTAAGCGCCTCTTCGTTATGTGCGTGCACAGATTATTTTTTCTCTGACAGCCACATGGCGATATTTGCAATTTCTTCATCCTGCAGCTTGCCCTTGAAGGAAGGCATACCACCTTTACCTTTGACAATCGTAGAATAGATCTTCTCCAGATCATCCTGGCTACCGATGTTAGCCAGAGCAGGTCCTACGCCACCCTGAAGCTGATCCCCGTGACAGGAGATACAATTGGCTTTGACCAGTGCTTCAGCCTGTCCGGCATCCAATGTTACTTCCGGCATGGTTGGTTTGGCTTCTTCAGCCACTTCTTCTTTCCCTGGAAGCGTAAACATTAAAACAATAGCTAAAGCGCATGCTGCAAAAAATACTCCGCTCATGATCCATTTGTGCATCCCTTATGTCCCCTCCAGAATGAAAGATCATCTAACCTGAAACTATCCATATCATTATAACGGAACCTGTACTGACATCATAGCATTTTGTGGGAATTTTTTGAACTAATCACATAACAAGGGGCAAATTTGGTTGTTTTGCAATGGATTCTAACCGCGAGGCCCTTCATAAACCATACAGTGAAAGGGCTTCAAGCCGGTTGGGGTCTGTCGTTCGTATGTATCCTGGGTGACAAATCCACTCTTCAGATAGACTTGAATGGCACGAGCATTCCAAGTGAGTACTTCCAGATCAATCTCATTCGTGGGATTTCGTCGAATGGCTTCCTGTACAATGGCAGTGACAAAAGCTGTCCCTTGACCCTGACCACACAGCTCTGGATGCATGCCAAGGCCAATCCGGGTTACCCCTTGAAGTGGGAAGTATTGAGCAAACCCACATATACGATCGTTCTGATCCAGGACGATTGCATATTGCTCCTGCCGCAGCTGTGCATCTCCGAATTCCACTTCCAGAGCTTTCATCTGCTCCCAGGGGAGCCAGCTGTAGATATTGTAAGGCGGATCATACTGCCAACTGCAGATAAGCTCCGCATGTTCTTCTCGCATGGGTACAACGTGAAACGTCACAGGGGTTTCCTTCATACACCTGCATGCTCCTTTCCTTGAAACAGAACTCTTTGTCCACTCTACAAAAGTGATGTTCATTTAGCAAGTCTTCCTTCCCAAGAAAAAAAATGAAACAAAAGTTCCGGTAATTTCGTTTATATTATAACGGGATGGGTAAAAACATCATAAGGGCACGGACGAACGAACGCAAAATGAACCTGTTGATGTCGCAGGATATGCCCCGAGTATAACTTGCAACATGAATAAGGATTGAAGCACAAAAAAACCGCCGGATACATTCCTGCGGAGAATGTACCGGGCGGTTCTGTTATGCTTCTTGCTTCGTTCCAGTATGGTTAATGGTTACAGCATCATGTTGCTCAGCTTGTCCCTAGTCAAGGGCCAGTGATTCATATGCGTCCGTGCTCATAATCCGTTTCGCGCCAACATAACGGTTGGCCCAATAGCTTTCACTCAATGCACTGATCGTAACGCCTTTGGAAGAAGAGGAGTGTGCGAACTTTCCATCCCCTACAAAGATTCCTACATGAGATACGCCTTTACCTGTTGTATTGAAGAATACCAGATCGCCAGCTCTCATTTCCATGCGGGATACGGAATCGCCCATGTCGAATTGGGAACTGGATTGGCGTGCCAAATCAATACCCAATTTGTCGAATACATACCGTGTAAATCCGGAGCAGTCAAAGCCGTTAAGCGTTGTTCCCCCACTTTTGTATGTAGTTCCCATTGCTGAATCAATTACTGTGTCCATCTTTGAATCTGCGAATGCGCTACCTGCACCAAGCGATAATGCAAATGTGATGCTAAGTACAGCTGCGGTTAATTTCTTCTTGAACAAGAGATATTCCCCTTCCAACGCCTGCGAGGTTAGCTTAAGGATTCGGTTGAAGGTCCCCTATGATCCCTCTGTAGCAAGATCAATTCACCCATAACTGGTTCCCCCGCTTCCCAGGTGCCAGGAATTTGGCTATGCTAGTTATGCACCTGCGAAATCAAGAAATGACGATTTAATTTTAAGTAGTTACAAATATGAATGTAAAGATTACAAAGTTGTTACTAAAAACTCACTGCGATTATTGTAACAGAGGAGTACGGCTTTGGCAACGTTTAGCAACAAATTTAGCAAAAAAAACCTCGACCTTTGACGGGGAAAGGTTGAGGTTTGCCTATTTATAAGTACATATTAGGCCATAAGTTTAACATGTGATGGTAACAATTTTTAAACTATCTGCTCTCACCTTTGGACATTTTGGACTGCCATAATCGGAAATGGCTGCATATTTTCCACAGATTCAATAGACATCTCGCAAGTGGATACGTCTGTTGTAGTATAAGTCCGGTAAGTCCCGTTAATAACCATGAGGCTGAAGTGAATGCCCCGAAGATAAGCAGGTGAACTCCGCCCAGCAGGAGTGCAATACCGATTACGGCGATGAGATGACGCAGTGCAATCCAGAGTGCTTTGAGGGTACCGTGAGCCCCGCCTTCTCCTTCTGGTGCCGAAACACCGAACTGCATGTAGAGCACGGCATGGTGGATGATCCAACCATATACAATCCAGGCAGCAACATAAGGTATACCAGGCAAAAGTAATTGAAGGGAATGAAATCCGTCCATGAGAATCGAGTAGAGCTTCGGTATGAGCCAGTAGGCGGGCAGAAGTATCAATAATGTACGTATGGTGTGGAGCAGCAGCATCGGTTTCCACAGATTTTTGATTCCGCGGACGAAGGGGATGCGCTCTTCTGTAGAGTTAAAGTGCTGAAGTGAGTAGAGTAGTCCTGCCTGAATGAGGGGGCTGATCAACATGCGAACCAGCAGCATGCCCCCTAGAATCCATAGATAACGATGAACCTCCGGATGGGTAGACAGGTTAAGTTGGCTTTCCATTTTGAACAAAAGTGTACTCAGCTCCCCTGCATCAGCATCTGGATAGCGCAGGAGCAGTGGGATGACGGCCGATTGTACCATTCGATAGAAGAAATATCCCCAAATGAGTTGATAGAGAAATAAGAGTGCGGCAATGAACATATGCTGACGGACGAGAAACCAGCCTTCACGTATTTTTGCTTTCACCGTTTCCACCTCACCATGACAGACCTCCGAATATGGCTTCTATTAGTTTGGTTACACTCATGCTCCAGCGGGATTTTGCTTGCTCATCCAGTCCGGATTTCAGGAAATTGTTCATATGGCGGTTCTCCAGCACGATCGTGTACAGGGGATCGGTCATGGCCCAGGATACGGGGGATGTGTGAGTTAATTTATAGGTGATGCGATCTTCTTTGCCATTCCATTGTTTGGTGAGGATATGCCCGTCTTCAAAAGCAAAGTGAACAGGAACGGCGTTGTAATCACTTCCTTTTTTTGCGATCGTCACGGATGACTCGTACCATGTTTGACCGTCTTTCTGTACCGGCGTAACACGAATCTGCTCTACAGCAAAGTCAGCCATCCCGTTACCATAGACGTATTGGTCAAAATAATCAGACCAGGAAGTGCGGGTCACTTGTTCCACTACGTTCTGAAAATCAGCCGAAGTGGGATGTTTGAAGCGGTACTTCTTCACATAGGTAGAGAGAATGCGTTCCATCTTTTTGGTACCGACTTGATGTTCAATACCAAGCAATACAAGCTTGCCACGTGTGTAGACATTGGCTGCATACTCATTCTGTGAATCGAACTTCCAGGATTCTTGTGTTAAAGATGAAGGAGACGTAATCAGGCCCGATTGTACCGGCAGATTCGGAATCAATCCATATTCCTGCTCCATCAGTTTGTCTTCTGCATAAGAGGTGAACCCCTCATCCAGCCAGGCTTCCTCGAATTCGTTGCTGGCAACCATGCCGTAAAAGTACTGGTGTCCGATCTCGTGGACTACGGTACGTTCCAGGTCATAACCTGGAGTCGTATCATCGGCTCCAAAGGCCGTAACTAGCGTAGGGTATTCCATACCTCCAGCACCGTTCCCCGCTTTGGGTGGAACAACGATGGATAAGGTAGCGTAAGGATATGGACCAAACCATTTGCTATAATTGGCTAGTGCGGCCTTCGCGGCGTAGAAATAACGTTCTTTCAGATCCTGATGAGCAGGGTCCAGATATAACTTGATTCGTACACCAGGCACATTGGGTGCAGAGAAGGGTTCCTCGGCGTAGACAAAATCCGGTGAAGCTGCCCAGGCAAAATCATGTACATCATCGGCATAGAATTGATAGACCTTTTCTCCATTCTTCACCACGGCTTGTTGCGTCGGAAATCCGGTAGCAGCAACTTTGTATGTTTCAGGCACCCGAATACGCACACTATATATACCGAAGTCGGCGTAAAACTCTGAATTGCCATGGTATTGGTGCAGATTCCAGCCTTCCGTTGTTCGTCCACGCCTGCCCACAGGTTCATAGGCACTTAATTTGGGAAACCATTGACCTGCCATGACAAAATTATCAGCAGTTCCCATTCGGGCAAAAATCTTCGGCAGATTCACTTCGAATCGGGTGTGGAGTGTGATGCTTTCCCCGCCTTTAACGGGTTTGGGCAAGCGTACTTTAATGAGGGTGGTGTCCTTGATATTTCCGTCATCTGGTTGCACATATTGCATTCGGTGCAGCAGAGAGAGCCCGTCCTCCGTTTTCATTTCGGTAATGTTCATGGAGCCATAACCATTGGTAGGCATGACATCACCACGAAGCTTTCCACCGGATTCCTTCATAAAGGTGGTGTCAGCAGAAGAGAAGGCATTGGGGTACATATGAAAATAAAGCTCGCTGACGGTTTTTTTACCTGGATGTGTCCAGGTAATCGTCTGAGTCCCTTCCAGTACATTCCCTTCGACCAGTTTTACATCCATGTGATATTCCACAACACGGTTGCTGTACACTTCGGCAGTAGGGGTTTGTACACTTTCTGGAGGTGCTGGCGTTGGGGCTATTGCCTTGGGCTTGCCCAATTCCGGGGCAAGTGTTGGCAATTCGGAATGAGTTGAGTGAGTATAACCCAGAGTGATCCATATCCCTCCGGCCAGCACACACAGGGCCAGGGATGCGGTGAGCCAGCTCTTGGCGCGTCGTGGAATCATCGTTAAATACCTCCCGTTGACAAGCATCTACAGCATGTATATGTTTGCAATGGGCCAATTATTAGTTAAAATATTTGTATCAACCCTTGGAGGCTATAAACATGGACCAAAACGAGCAAAACGGCAAAAAACAGATTGCCTTGAATATCGTTAGTGCAAAAAGCAAGCATAAAGGCTTCGGTGCAGGCTCCATTGATCTGAATAACCTTTCCCCGGTCATTATTGATAATGGCGAAGCCAAAATCGATATCGGTGCGATGCATGCGAAGAGCAAAGTGGAACGCAATATCAAGTTCTCTACCAATCGTGAAGATGTGCCCAACGGACGCCAAGTATGGCTGGTGTGGGTAGCTGTCGATCGCACGGAGGAAGGTCAACTGTATGGTGGAGCAACGGCATGTGAGATGTGGATTGATACGGAAGCAAGACGTGGGTGGAAACTGCTGGCGGAACATGTGAATCGCATGGATTATGCCTTGAAGCGTCGCTTCATGCTGGATGAGCTTGGACCTGAAGCTCGAGCTGCACTTAAGACACTGCTGATCTCACACAACGAAGAATGGTGGAATGCTTCTCCAGATGTATTGAAGGAAGCACTCGCCTAAGGCAGATCATTTTCAACAAAGTATAAAAGCAAAAAAAAGCAAAAGGCCCCTTGACCGGAAAGTTCGGCTGGGGGTCTTTTGCTTGTGCATTAATCGTATTCATTGATCTGAATAATTATGAGTTTTCATCCGAAGTGAATTTCCAATTGTTCAATATAACCAGAGGTTATAGGTGACGCAATTAAGTCATCGCGCATTTGCGTCATTCTACCCACCAACGTTTGAAATCTCCCCACCAGGAATGTTTCTCTTCCTGTATGCCTTGTTGATTCTGTACCTGACGGGTCTTCTCATCTTCTCCAGAATCCGAATCATCCGTCGTGCCATGACATACCTCTGTCGGTTCAGTACCATCAATAAAAACTTCCAGCCGTTTCTCTTCACAACCGTTGCCTGCCAGCTTGCCGGATTCCGGGTCAATATAGACACTTACGACATGATCAGGCACGGTGAAGATTTTGGGTGGTACGCTCGCAAGTGCCTGCTCTGTGAACTGGGCAAAGATCGGAGCCGCCCGGCGGCCATCCGAAGTTGAGATGGCTTTGCCTTGGTCGTACCCAACCCATACCGCGGTGGAGAGCTCCGGTGTGAATCCAACGAGCCAGGCATCCGTGTTGGTTGTTCCCGTTTTTCCCGCTACCGGACGTTTGATCGCCTTAGACACCCGGTTGCCCGTTCCTCCATTTTCGAAGACACTTTCCATTAAACGTGTCAGTACATAAGCTGCCGCAGGTTCCACAACGGTCTCAGCCTTCGTCTGAGGCGATTCATAGAGTACACGTCCTGCGGCATCCGTCACTTGCAGAATGGCTACAGGTGGCGTCCGTTGTCCACCAGCAGCAATGACGGAAAAGGCCGACGCCATCTCCAGCGGGCTGACAGGTGACGTTCCCAGTGCAAGAGAAGGTACGGCGCTCAGGTTGCTTGTAATGCCAAGGTTTTTTGCCATACTCACAACCTGCTCAGGACCGATCTGCATAATGGTGTTCACCGCATAGATATTGTCTGAAGCGGCGATCGCCTGTCTTAGATCAATCTCACCCAGATACTTGTCTCCAAAGTTGCCGGGTTTATAGGTTTTGCGGTCATTGTCATAGTGAAAAAGGGTAGGTTCACTGTTAAATATGGATGCACTGGTGAGCTGCTTGGATTCCAGGGCTGCCAGATACATAATGGGTTTAAACGCCGAACCTGGCTGGCGCGTTGTCGCCAGTACATGGTTAATCTGATTGGTGCGATAATTCTTGCCGCCTACCATGGCTTTGATGTAGCCCGTACGAGGGTCGATGGACACGAGGGCCGTCTCCAGCTCACTTTTGGCATCCATACCCTTCGCTATGGCGTCTTCAGCTGCTTTTTGTACACGCAGATCCAGGGTGGTGTAGATATTCAATCCTCCGTGATCCAGCATCGCTTCACTGATTCCCAGCTCTTTGATGGCCAGATTCCGGATATAGTCACGAAAATACGGGGCACTTTCCACCGTTTTACGCTCACTTTCCGGTTTGAACGAAAGCATTTTCTCATAGGCCTTATCCGCTTCGGCTTGGGTGATCTTACCAATATCAGCCATGGCATTCAGCACAATCTTCTGTCGGTCTTTGGCATTCTTCATATGGTTATAGGGTGAATAGTAGGTAGGTCCTTTCGGGATTCCTGCCAGCATGGCACTCTCTGCAAGATCCAGCTGTTTGACTGATTTGCCAAAATACATTCGCGAAGCCGCTTCGATTCCGTACGCACCATGCCCATAATAGATTTCGTTCAGATACATCTGCAAAATTTCATCCTTGCTGTATTTCATCTCCAATTGCGCCGTGTACATGGCTTCCTTGGCTTTGCGAGTCCATGTTTTCTCATGAGATAGATATAGGTTACGCGCCAGCTGTTGAGTCAATGTACTCGCACCCTGCGACATCTGCATATGTTCGAGGTTAACGAGCACAGCCCGTCCCATCCCTTGCACGTCGAACCCGTAGTGATTATAGAATTTGCGGTCCTCTACAGCGAGAGTGGCATTGACCAGATCTGGAGCGATATCCTCCAGTTGAACGGGTACAGAGTCTTTGCCACCTGCGGAGAAGGTAGCGATGACTTCACCCTGACTGTCCAGTAATCTGGAATTCCGGTCAGAGTCTGCGAGAGGCAGGCTGGTTGCGTATAGGTACACCAATCCTGCAGCGGTAGCAAGTATAGCGAGCACGGCGAGCAGAGACAGGTTTTTAATGAATTTTCGTAAACGGAACCCGCGTTTGCGGGTCTTTTGATTTGGCTTGGTCATGGAACGGGCTCCTCTCTTTTCTTCCAGTATGGGACTTGATTGGCAGGGATATTCAATCGGGTGCATAAGCAAACAAAATGTAGCATTTCCGCCTTGAAAACCGTTTTGCAGTATAAACGTCAATCGCGTATAATGCAAAAGGGTAATGAAAAGGTAAGATTCGGCACAAGATACTAAAGCGCGTAAGGACGAACAGACGAATGGTCATTGATTCATTGATTAGTCAGACGCTCTGCACGCTCTGGTCAATTTAATCTATATAATGAAGTGAACCGCGGACCTTTCCCGCAGGCCAGCAATGATAACGCGATATGGCGCCGAACGCTGGACGTGCTTGGGCGAACCGATTATAGTGCACAGCACTTGTTCGGGTATGGCTGATCATTAACTTTACGGAAAGAAGGTAGAGATTATGGAATTGTGGTTTACGGAGAAACAGACCCCGGTATTCGGGATCACCGCGAAGATTAAGCAGACCTATGTTACAGAGAAAACGGATTTTCAAGATTTGGCCATGGTAGAGACCGAAGAATTCGGTAACATGTTGCTTCTTGATGGCATGGTGATGACGACTGTAAAAGACGAATTCGTATATCACGAAATGGCGGCACACCCTGCGCTGAACACTCACCCGAATCCGAAAAAAGTTCTGGTTGTCGGTGGCGGCGATGGCGGAGTCATTCGTGAAGTCATTAAGCATGCTGCTGTAGAAAAAGCAGTTCTCGTCGAAATCGACGGTAAAGTTATTGAATACTCTAAAAAATATTTGCCTGAAATCGCCGGCAAGTTGGACGAGCCTAATGTTGAAGTGCTCGTAAACGACGGCTACATGCATATTATTGAACATAAAAATGAATACGATGTGATCATCGTAGACTCCACCGAGCCTGTAGGCCCTGCTGCTCCATTGTTTGAGCGTGGGTTCTACCAAGGCATCTACGAAGCATTGAAAGAAGACGGAATCTTCGTTGCCCAAACGGATAACCCTTGGTTCAAGGCGGATCTGATCCAGAAGGTGAACAAAGACGTCAAAGAAATCTTCCCGATCGTACATGTGTACGGCTGTAATATTCCAACCTATCCAAGTGGTTTGTGGACATTCACCATGGGTAGCAAGAAACATGACCCGCTCGAAGTGGATGAGACTCAAATCCCGGAGATGGATACCAAGTATTACTCTCCGCGTCTGCACAAAGCAGCATTTGTACTTCCTAAATTCGTGGAAGATTTAACGAAATAAAAGGGGAAATCATTAATGAAACTGGATCAAGCTTATTCAGGAAACGTATTTATTTGCAGCTCTGAGGATTATGAGAACTCCAAAGCGGTTATCTATGGCATGCCGATGGATTACACCGTCAGCTTCCGTCCGGGTTCCCGTTTCGGCCCATCTCATATCCGTCAGGCATCGGTTGGACTTGAAGAGTACAGCCCATATCTCGACAAAAGCATTGTAGACATGACATACTTTGACGCTGGAGACTTGCTCTTGCCTTTCGGTAACGCGGGACGCAGCCTTGAGGTAATTCATGAATACATCGGCAGTCTGCTCGCTGACGACAAATTCCCAGTTGGTCTCGGTGGCGAGCATCTGGTTACTTGGCCAGTCATCCAACAGATGTACAAGAAATACCCGGATCTTATCCTGATTCATATTGATGCACACGCTGACCTTCGTGAAAACTATGAAGGCGAGCCATTGTCCCACTCCACACCAGTACGTAAAGCGGCTGAGTTGATGGGTGGCCAAAACATCTATCAGTTCGGTATCCGTTCCGGCTCCCGTGAGGAGTTCCAGTACGGTCGCGAGAACATCAACTTCTATCCATTTGAAGTGGCAGCTCCGATGAAAGAAGCTCTTCCCAAGATGGGCAACCGTCCGGTGTATGTGACCATCGACATCGATGTGCTTGATCCGTCAGCAGCACCAGGAACAGGTACAGCAGAAGCGGGTGGCATTACGTCCAAGGAACTGCTGGAAGCCATCCATATGATCGCAGGATCTGATGTAAATGTAGTTGGTTGTGACTTGGTTGAAGTTGCACCAATCTATGATCCAACACAACAGACACAGATTGTAGCTGCGAAGCTGATCCGTGAAATGCTGCTTGGATTCGTGAAATAATCACAGAATAATCGATAAGTATAACGCTCTCTGTCTGCGCGGGTTCAACTTTGCGCAGGGGAGGGCGTTTTGTATTGTTAACTTTTGGACAGAGCTGTGCTATACTGACTACATAGTATTCAGTAGTATATTAATTGATATATTACAATCGTGAAGTATATGGTGATCGGGTTCGGTCATATACTAAAAAAGAGTCTTCACCGCGTCAACGGTAAAGACTCTTAGGACCCGAAAGGCTGTGGATTGCCACGGCGTGCATGAACTAAATAATGCTATTCAAGCGAAACCCACCGTCAGGCGTCCAACCTTATGAGGTGGGTTTTCGCTTGTTACGAAACTTTTTGCGCAACCAACGGTAAAGCTTTCGCCCACTCAGTACAATACTGAGGATCGCAGCAATCCATCGGATTACATCAAGCAACGCCACAAGTTTGACCATCGACGTCACCCCCTTTCGGGAAGCTACGCCGTGGTCTGGAAAACATCCACCGATATTCAAAAGTCCATAACATGAATTATAGCACGTATGTTCCCTTGTCTCTACCATTTATTTCATGTGTTCGTATGGACTCTCCTCTTACGCAGATATCGTGCCTCGGTATGACTCTATCTTAATATTTGTGTATAATATGGAAATAGAGGAAGGGAAAGGTGGATGTGAATGCGTGTGATTCGGACTCAATTGAGTATGTATCCCAGGTGGCTAACTGCAGTTTTTATAGTGTTTGTCATCAATTTTGTATTAGCAGTGACGATATTTCTCAACTTCACGTTGATGGTGGCTGATCTGGCCATGCTTTTTGCTGCATATAGTATTCGGGAATATAAATACAACAAAATATATTTTAGTTTATGCCTTTTCTTAAGTATCAGTTTTGTTATCCTTGCTGTGGTGACGTATCCCATTTAACTTAGAGTACACAATGTTTGGTGATGAACCACCCTTTCCTACATGATCCAATCATGGGTAAAGGTGGTTTTTTTCTTGCGGAATTGTCATCAGGGTTAATCAGATTGTTACGTTAGAACCATCATATTTGGGTAAAACCATAGAAGGAGGTGTTACGATGACAACCAAGAGTACAATGACATGGAAACGGATTGGTGCACTCGCATTATCGTTAACGCTGGCTTGGGGGATGGGACCGGTACATACGCTATCAGGTGCTAACGCTGCATCCTCGCAGGCATGTGGAAAGGGAGATCATGGACTATCTGCTACATTGAAAAAGGGCAGCGGTGTGGAAGAGCAACATCTGCAATTTACTGACATTGATTTTCTTAATGATACAACTGGACGAGCTGGGGGTGAAGGCTTCCTGATCGGTACTTCGAATGCAGGATGTTCGTGGCAGTCCATTTATACCGGACAATGGCAATTCACACAGCTTGATTTTCCGAATAATGTGAACGGATATGCGCTGGCGCGAGTGAAGGATTCACCTGCAACCTATCTGATCCGTACCAAAGATGGGGGATCTCACTGGACGCGGCTCGATACGCCGGGCATTCAATTCAAGCGAATCGATTTTCGCAATAAAGATGTAGGTTTTGGTTACACCTATAATGGTGCATATCAGACGAAGGATGGCGGGGTAACCTGGAGTAAAATGAATACACCTGCCAACACGCGTGCAGCTGCCTTTGCAACAGAGAAACAAGGGTATGCCGTCGTGGTTGTACCTGGATCGGGATATCATCTGAAGCAAACGAGTGATGGCGGCAAAAACTGGACCACCTCTCTTCGAGTTGTCTCAGACACATGGAGCGGAGCAGATCTGTATGCACATGGCCAGCAAGTATGGGCCCTTCTGTATGGTGATGCAGGCATGTCCCAACAATCCTACTCCCTCTATGCGAGCGGTAATCAAGGCAAGAACTGGACCCAAGTATTTGCGCAATCTACAGCAGGGGGAGGTCCTGCACCAGGTACAAATAGTACAGGCAAAGGAAACGGACCAGCCAACCCGGGTGGCCATCCCGGCAACATGGCGTTGATTGGTAATCAGACGGCTTATCTGTCTGCAGGTTCACCCGCAGCTGGCAAAGTGGGTATTGGACGTTCTTATGATACAGGTTCCACGTGGAAAAATATTGACCTGAAAGATCCGGGATACAGTTCCCGTATCTCGTTCCCATCGGCCAAGACGGGTTGGCTCGTAGTCACAAGTGATAACTCTCCTGCGATCTATCAGACTACAGATGGTGGAACGACGTGGACACAAAAAATGTTGTTGCCTTCAGAGCAGGATTAAATAGCCTGTTATTCTGAAATAACAATGGAGCAAATCCAAATTAGAAATGAATAAAAATCAATTTGGTATACCTCTGCATGAATTTCTATAACAAACAGGCCTTTTCCTAATCATTTACACAGGAAGAGGCTTGTTTGTCTAGAAATAAAAACGGTTGAAACCTACTCTAAAACGAGTTATTGTAAGCGATAACAATACATTATATGGAGGTTGAAATCATGGTTGATGTTATTTTAAAGGCGGATTCAGATCAAGGATTAATAAATCGCAATATATATGGTCACTTTTCCGAACACTTGGGACGTTGTATTTATGAGGGGTTGTGGGTAGGAGAAGATTCACCCATTCCGAATACGGATGGGATTCGAAATGATGTATTGACGGCCTTGCAGAAGCTTAATATTCCAGTACTTCGCTGGCCAGGCGGTTGTTTTGCCGATGAATATCACTGGAAAGATGGCGTGGGTCCAAAGAGTGAGCGTGCCCGTATGATCAATACACACTGGGGTGGTGTGGAAGAGAACAATCACTTTGGTACGCATGAATTCATGAGATTATGTGAGTTGCTCGGCACGGAGCCATATATTAGTGGCAACCTGGGTAGCGGTACAGTGCAGGAGATGCAGGAATGGGTGGAGTACATCACGTTTGACGGCGAATCCCCGATGGCGAACTGGCGTAAGAGTAACGGTAGGGAAGAACCGTGGAAAATGAAGTATTTTGGCGTGGGAAATGAGAACTGGGGATGCGGCGGCAATATGCGTCCTGAATATTATGCGGATGAATACCGTCGGTATGCTACATATGTACGTAACTATTCCGGGAACGAGATTTATAAAATCGCTTGTGGACCCAACGAAGGCAACTATGAATGGATGGAAGTCCTGATGCGGGAGGCTGCTCGCTTTATGGATGGAATCAGTCTTCATTATTACACCATCCCTACAGGAGAGTGGAATGATAAAGGCGCAGCTACAGGATTTGGCGAGTCTGAATGGTTCACCACCTTGAATAAGACGCTCCATATGGATGAATTACTGGTGAAGCACTCCGAGATTATGGACAAATATGATCCAGAGGGCAGAGTCGGCATTATTGTGGATGAATGGGGTACGTGGTATAACGTTGAGCCGGGAACCAATCCAGGATTCCTTTATCAACAAAATACGATGCGGGACGCTGTGCTTGCAGGTGTTAACCTGAATATTTTCAACCAACATAATAAACGGGTACACATGGCAAATCTTGCGCAGATCGTCAATGTGCTTCAATCGCTTGTGCTCACGGAAGGTGACAAAATGCTCCTGACCCCTACGTACCATGTATTTGATATGTATCAGGTTCATATGGATGCACAGCGACTGGATTTGAATTATGAAAGCCCTGGGTATACCTTCGGAGAAGAAACCATTCCGCAGCTCAGCTTGTCAGCGTCCCGCAACAAGGATGGGGTCATTCATGTGACAGCTTGTAATCTGAGTCATACCGATGAGTTGGAAGTTGTGTGTCAGCTGGACGCAGCTCAAGCGGCTAAAGTAACCGGGCAGATTCTGCACCATACTGATTTTGGTGCATTCAATACCTTTGAACAGCCGAATCATGTTCAGCCTGCGGCGTGGGAGGGACTCACACTGGAGAATAACACTTTGCGTTTTGTTCTTCCTCCAGCATCGGTTGGGGTCATCGCTGTTGAGGGTTAATGATGAAAAGGCAGGAACCTTGCAAGGGCTGTGATGATCAGTACGATGTGAAGATTAGCGATGCAAAAATGGCCAGACTTGTGGAGATTGCCTCACGCTCGCGTGAGACGGTACAGGATGAGGAATATGAACGTCGGCTATCCATCTGCTCTGCTTGTCCGGGATTGCAATATGGCACAACTTGTCGGCATTGTGGTTGTCTCGTACAGGTGCGAGCGAAGCTGAGTGAGTCGACATGTCCTTTTCCTTATGAATCGCAATGGGCCTGATCGGATGAACGAATCTTATTATAATGAAGCAAAAGGGAGTTGCACTTTACAGGTGCGGCTCTTCTTTTTTGGCTTGATGAGGAAAAAACTCTGAATTTGGATTTGAATTGAGCGAGGGAACTGGATATAGTTATACAGTAGAGTGTAGGATAGCGAGCTATCCGGGAATATGAGCGCGTATAGCGACACAACAATACGGGAAGGGCTGTTCTCACCAGCCGTGCCTGATTTTGCGTCGCCTCGAATATAATGGAGGTTAACATTCATGTCGAACATGCGACCGGTACACATCCGGCTGCACAGCCGTTATGAAGGTGAAGATGTGCTGCAGGAAATGCAGGGTGAAGCCGTGTTAAAAGGGTCCGTTCTTTATGTTCGTTATGAAGAACCGCAGGTTGGACCTGAGGGAGGTACAACCCGTACAACATTGAAGCTGGGCGGACAATCCATCAAGATTATACGTCATGGTGAGGTGGAATCGGAGCAGACTTTTGAATTGAATCGGAAGCTTCCTGGTTTCTACCGATCGCCATACATGTCGTTTGCCCTGTCCACGCATACACAGAAGCTGGAACTTTCCATTCAGGGATTGAGCGCACGCGCAGCGTGGAGCTACGACTTTTACCGCTTTGATGAAGAATCCGGACATTTCGCGATTAGTTTGCATATACAGGAGGAACCAATTTCATGACACGTAATCCACTAGATACGATTAACGAACGGGTAAGCACGGCCATCGGCAACGCCATTGTGGCGGCCGGAATTGTTACGCAGGACGAATTGCCAGCCATCACATTGGAAGTGCCGCGTGAGAAGACACACGGGGACTTGGCGACCAATGCTGCCATGCAGCTGACCAAGATTGCCAAGCGCAATCCGCGTCAGATTGCTGAAGAGATCATTGCCAATCTGAATCTGGCTGAAGCCGGAATCGAGAAGGCTGAGATTGCTGGCCCAGGATTCATTAATTTCAAATTGGACAAGAGTTACCTTTATCCAGTACTTGCGCTTGTGCAGGAGCAGGGTAAAGATTACGGAAGAATTAACATCGGAGAAGGACGCAAAGTCGAGATGGAGTTTGTCAGTGCCAACCCGACAGGCAGCCTGCATCTGGGCCATGCCCGTGGAGCAGCTGTAGGGGATGCACTATGTAACATCCTTGACTACGCAGGATATGATGTAACCCGTGAATACTACATTAATGATGCAGGTAATCAGGTGTTTAATCTGGCTCGTTCCATTGAAGCTCGTTATCTGCAAGAGCTGGGTCAGGATGCTGAGATGCCTGAAGATGGTTATCATGGTGAAGATATTAAAGGATTTGCCAAGCAGCTTGTTGCTGAAAAGGGTGACGAATTGCTGTCCATGCATCCGGGTGACCGTGCGGCTTATTTCCGTGATTTCGGCCTGGAGAAGGAACTGGACAAGATCAAACGTGACTTGAATCGCTTCCGTGTTAACTTTGACATCTGGTTCAGCGAAACTTCCCTGTATGACAATGGAGAAGTGCTGCGAGTACTTGATGAATTGCGTGACCGCAATGAAATCTATGAGCAAGATGGAGCAACTTGGTTGAAAACGATGCAGTACGGTGACGACAAAGAACGTGTATTGATCAAGAACGATGGCACGTATACTTACCTGACACCAGATATTGCTTATCACCGCGACAAATATGCTCGTGGATACGACACGATGATCAACATCTGGGGTGCGGATCACCACGGATATATTCCACGGATGAAAGCCGCAATGCAAGCGCTGGGTAATGACCCCGAGAAACTGGTGGTCTTGATTGCACAGATGGTGAGCTTGTTCCAGAACGGTGAAAAAGTGAAGATGTCCAAGCGTACAGGTAAAGCTGTAACGATGGAAGACCTGATGGATGAAGTCGGCATTGATGCCATCCGTTACTTCTTCACAATGCGCAGCATGGACTCCCATCTGGACTTTGACATGGACCTTGCGATTTCGACATCCAATGAGAATCCTGTATTCTACGTACAATACGCTCATGCACGTGTATGCAGCGTATACCGTCAGGCTGAAGAACAAGGTATTGAACTGCTGCCACTGGCACAGATTGACCTGTCCAAGCTGACAACAGAGCACGAGTATGATCTTCTCCGCAAAATGGGAGAGCTGCCTGAGGAAATCTCGGCAGCAGCAACAGGATATGCGCCTCATCGTATCATCCGTTATGTATACGAGCTGGCATCCCTGTTCCACAGCTACTACCGTGCAGAACGTGTTATTACGGAAGACGCGCAGCAAACTCAAGCACGTCTGGCACTGATCGGTGCTGTGCGTACTGTTATCGCAACGGCGCTTCGTCTGGTAGGCGTAACCGCTCCTGACAAAATGTAAATTCCATGCGAGCGGCACATCGCCGCTCTGCCTAAGGCAAAAAGTCTCCCTGTCCACGTTGATTGCCTTCAACGTGGTACATGGAGACTTTTTTTGTTGTGTACCCTAGCTGAAGAAAAAGAAATGCCTGGTCCAAGGTACACTAGCCTACCTTTACATCACAGCGGGCGTAACCTAGAGCCTCAGCCGCTAGGTATACTCCCTCGTGCGTACTGCCTGGGCCGGGCTACTGGGTTTCGCCACGAGTCTCAATTAAGTTCTGCTGTCCTCTTGCAGAGCTGGCTCACTCCCCGCCCTCCTGCATTAGCTTCAGGGCATCAATCTCACCACCACGCACCTTACTTTTTGCGGTGGTGGTCTTGCGGGCGCGCAGCGGGATCGTAGCACGTTTGACGAGTGTCTTGATTTCACTCGGGGACAACCCCGGATGTTTGGAGAGCAGCAAGGCGATAGCGCCACTCACATGGGACGTCGCCATGGATGTGCCGCTCATCTCGTGGTGCTTGCCTTGTACCCAAGAGGAGACGATCTTATCACCAGGTGCATAGACATCCACATATGCGCCACGATTGCTGAAGGACGCAATACGTCTGTTTTTGTCGGTTGCCCCAACGGATATGGTCTGCGGATACCTTGCCGGATAATCAATACTGCGGCGTTTGCCGTCATTTCCTGACGAAGCAACAATAACGATTCCAGCATGGTATGCACGATTGACAACGTCAAGAAGCGCCTTGCTGCGTGTTTTCATGCCAAAGCTCATATTGATGATATCGACCTTGTTACGTACACACCAGTCGATGCCAAGTACAATGTCGGACACATAAGCCGATCCGTTGTGGTCAAATGCTTTCACCGGATAGATCAGGGAGCGTGGAGCAACACCAATCATGCCTGCGGTGCTGTTGGCTGCGGCAATGGTCCCTGCAATATGGGTACCGTGTCCGTTATCATCATGAGGAAGCAGGCTGCGGTTTAACAGATTGATTCCGCGTGCCAGGGAATAACGAAGATCAGGATGGTGATAATCAGCACCTGTATCAATCACACCGATTTTAATTCGGTGTCCGGTAGACACAGACCATACTTTGGGCGCCCGAATCTGCTTCACTCCCCATGGTATGCCTTGGGCATTACTTGGTTTGTTGTGGAGTGCGGTGGCATGAAGGGAGATGGGGACGTCTGCTTCAATCGTAATCTCATCCGCATAGCGGTATAGGTCCTCCGGGCGTTGGACTGGAGCGATAATGGAACGAGCCAGTCGCGAGGAACGGACAGCCCCAAGGTCGGTGAATTCATTCCGCATTCGGGACAATTCTACGAGACAGGCCTCGTACTGCTGCGGTTTGGCAAATCGGATCAAATATCGCCCTCCAAGTTCTGGTTCAGGGCGTCGCATTCCGTCAATCAATTGATGCAATAAACCAGTATAGTCCATAATGGGCAGCCCCCTTCGGGATGAACATGCTGAGGTATTCTATGAATGCGCTCATCCCGCCGCATGGGGAACTTGCCCTTTTTTTACAAAAACACATTCTCTTCGTGTCAAAACGGGCGCAGGGACATATGATGGATGGAGAGCTAGAGGGCTCTTGCGGGGAACCTGGTGAGGAGTAATCCTCCAAGGGTATACAGTCAGAAGGCGGAGGGGACTCCGTCTTTTTTATTATGGAGTTGTCTCTTTGGCAAAAGAGGATATTCTTGTGGGTTCGATGTCACTTCACGTTGAATATATGGACATATTGTTGCTGCTCTCCGCATTTGCGTCACATCCGTACATAAAAACTTGCTTTTTAACGCTAAATAGGTTTTACTTAGGTTTGTTAATGGATATGTTATACGTAACAGTCCAGTTCGTAGGGGTTAAAAAGTGAATTTTGTGTGAGAGGAAGTGTCTGCAGTGAGTACCTCGCTCAATTTGAAAATTGATAAAGAAAAGGTAAAAGAGATCCCTTTGGTGGACCTTGCCTTTATGGTGCTGAAAGCGGCTAATACGCCGTATTACTATCGTGACTTGATGAATGAGGTAGCGAAGCAGCGCGGAATGACTGATGAAGAAATCAACGAGTTTATCGCCCAGCTATATACCGAGATTAATATCGATGGCCGTTTTGCTTGCGTCGGTACAAGTCTGTGGGGCTTGAAACGCTGGTATCCGGTAGCTGGAACAGAAGATTCCATGACGGGTGCGAAGCGTCCGCGTATCATCAACGATGAAGACGATGATCTGGAAGATGAAGACTTCGGTGAAGAAGAAGACAGCTATAACAGCGATGAAGACTTCGACAGCCCGGATAAAGACGAAGATGAAGACGAAGAAGATGAAGACGAAGACGACATCTTTGACGAAGAAGACAGCGAAGAAGAAGTGCTGGTTGAAGATGACGATCTGGAAGATGAAGACCTCGAAGAAGACGAAGAAGAGTCCGAAAACGAGGATGAATTTGACGACGATTCTGATAATCGGTAGTCATTTTTGACGTCTATAATTTACCCGTTTCCCCGGAATAGTCAGCCTTGACAGCGGACGGGGTAACGGGTAAACTATTGCATGGGCTTATGAATGAGCGACAATATATTTATGTTTTTTATAGAAGGTGCCCCGTCCTACGGGAGTACTTTTTTTTGTATTTTTAGAGGCATAATTTTGCAAAATGATTTCTTTTCCGTATGCTCCCGGCCAACATTTCGTGGCCCGTTTTTGTATATCAAAAACACCAAATGGAATGAAGGCTACCGGAATATTTGCACCATTTTTTGCTGTAGAACAACGTGTATTTAAACCGTCTTCGCAGAAAGAGCAGTTCGCAGATGCAGGGAATTTCTGCCATTGCTCTTTTTAACGATGATTACCTGGGAAACAGGTTACGATAACACCATATATCGCCTGAATTTCTGTACTTATATTAGGAGGGTAATAACAGTGACAAAGTATATTTTCGTGACGGGCGGAGTTGTGTCCTCCCTGGGCAAAGGGATTACGGCTGCTTCTCTGGGCAGATTGCTGAAAAACAGAGGGCTTAAGGTAACAATCCAGAAATTTGATCCATATATTAACATCGACCCGGGAACAATGAGTCCTTATCAGCACGGCGAGGTTTTTGTAACGGATGATGGCGCGGAAACGGATCTGGACCTTGGCCACTATGAACGTTTTATTGATATCAATCTCTCCAAAAACAGCAACGTCACGACTGGTAAAGTATACTCTTCCGTCATCAGCAAAGAGCGGCGCGGGGAATATCTGGGCGGAACGGTACAAGTTATTCCACACATTACGAACGAGATCAAAGAGCGTGTATTCCGCGCTGGACGTGAAGCAGGTTCGGATGTGGTTATTACGGAAATTGGCGGAACAGTGGGCGACATTGAGAGTTTGCCTTTCTTGGAAGCTATCCGTCAGATCAAGAGTGATGTAGGTCGCGACAATGTGATGTACATTCACGTAACACTTATTCCTTATATCAAAGCAGCTGGTGAAGTGAAAACAAAACCAACGCAACATAGTGTTAAGGAATTACGCAGCATTGGTATTCAACCGAATGTGATTGTATGCCGTACGGAGTATGAACTGTCTAAAGACATGAAAGCCAAGATCGCTCTCTTCTGCGACATTGATGAGAATGCCGTGGTTGAATGTCGTGATGCAGACACGTTGTATCAAGTACCTCTGAACCTGCGTGAAGAAGGCTTGGATGAGATCGTGGTAAATCACCTGAAACTGACTACTCCTGCACCGGATATGAGCGAGTGGGAAGGGCTGGTTGACCGGATCAACAAATTGGAGCATACAGTTGAGATCGCTATTGTTGGTAAATATGTAGCGTTGCATGATGCATACCTGAGTGTTGTTGAGTCGTTGTCTCATGCAGGATTTGCATCCAATGCCGATGTGAAAATCCGCTGGGTTCCTTCTGAAGATATTACGGATGAGAATGTAGGCGACCTGTTACATGGTATTGGTGGTATCCTTGTTCCTGGCGGATTCGGAGATCGTGGTATTGAAGGTAAAGTATCGGCAATCCGTTATGCTCGTGAGAAACAAATTCCGTTCTTCGGTATTTGCCTGGGTATGCAGGTTTCCGTTATTGAATATGCACGTTCCATCGTTGGTTTGAATGGTGCGAACAGCTCCGAGATTAATCCGGCTACGGAATTCCCTGTGATCGATCTGTTGCCTGAGCAAAAAGATATCGAGAATCTGGGTGGCACGATGCGTCTGGGGCTGTATCCTTGTAAGCTTCAGGAAGGTTCTTTGGCGATGGCTTGTTATGATGACGAGCTGGTGTATGAGAGACACCGTCACCGGTATGAGTTCAACAATGAATACCGTGAAACGATTGAAAAAGCAGGACTGGTTATCTCGGGTACATCCCCGGATGGACGTCTGGTTGAGATCGTGGAACTTCCAGGACACCCATGGTTCCTGGCGGTACAATTCCATCCGGAATTCACTTCCCGTCCGAACCGTCCGCAACCATTGTTCCGTGAGTTTGTAAAAGCTTCTCTGGAGAATGCACAGAAGTAATACATGGTTTTAGTGTTAACGTAATAGATATTGGGGATGTTCCTGGCAACCATAGCGGCTGCCTGAACATCCCTTTTTTTTTGTGTAAAGAGCAGGTGGAAATGCTTTTTGTCATTTTGTGAAGGTAGCAGGATTTTAATGGAAGAGGTAGAATACTTATCATGACGACTATGGGATAGTTATCCAGATTCGAAGATGTACATGCTTTCCTAATTCTAGGAGGTTACAGAGTGGAAGATAAAAAAGTTTTGATTGTTGATGACCAGAATGGTATCCGAATCCTGTTAATGGAAGTGTTCAGCAGTGAGGGGTATAACACGTTTCAAGCACCCAACGGCAAGGTTGCTCTGGAGATTGTGAATAATGACAAGCCTGACCTGGTATTGCTCGATATGAAGATTCCTGGGATGGACGGTCTGGAAATCCTGAAGCATATTAAAGAAATTGATCCGGGTATCAAGGTGATCATGATGACCGCTTATGGTGAACTGGACATGATTAAGGAAGCCACAGATCTCGGGGCGCTCATGCACTTTACGAAACCGTTTGATATCGACGAGATGCGAGTGGCTGTGAATATGCAACTTCGCAATGGTACTGCCAATAAATGCAGCTGAATCCTGTTGATACAGGATTTTTTTGCGTGTGGAGAACATAGAAGGTACTTGGTGGGAAAATGGGGTATTTCACTCCTTCATCCGGGGAATATTGGAAATGGGGAAGTTATAAAGCGGTGTCTATGAAAACTGTGCTGCAAAGCACAGCATTTTTGCAAATGCTTGTTTAGTATTTGACATGGGATGTGGTATAATAAGCCCGTATGTGATTTCGGCTAAAAACCATAGACACAACCCAAACCCCTAGGAGGATTGAAACCATGCCATTAGTATCTATGACAGACATGTTGAACAAAGCACTTGAAGGAAAATATGCAGTTGGTCAATACAACATCAATAACCTTGAGTGGACTCAAGCGATTCTTGGTGCTGCTGAAGAAGAGAAATCCCCAGTAATCCTGGGTGTATCCGAAGGCGCAGCACGTCACATCGGTGGCTTCTACACTGTAGTTAAAATGGTAGAAGGACTTATCCACGACATGAAAATTACCGTTCCAGTTGCAATCCACCTGGACCACGGTTCAAGCTTCGACAAGTGTAAAGAAGCGATCGATGCTGGATTCACATCCGTTATGATCGACGGTTCCCACCACTCTATCGATGAGAACATCGAAATGACTAAAAAAGTTGTTGAATATGCACACGCTAAAGGCGTTTCTGTAGAAGCTGAAGTAGGTACTGTAGGCGGACAAGAAGACGACGTTATCGGCGGTATCATGTACGCTGACCTGAACGAGTGTATCCGTATCGTTAAAGAAACAGGTATCGACACATTGGCACCAGCTCTTGGTTCCGTACACGGTCCTTACCATGGCGAGCCTAACCTGGGCTTCAAAGAAATGGAAGAAGTTCGTGACGCGGTACAAGTTCCACTCGTATTGCACGGTGGTACAGGTATTCCTAAACACGACATCGACAAAGCCATTTCCCTGGGTACGTCCAAAATCAACGTAAACACAGAGAACCAAATTGCTTTTGCAAAAGTGGTTCGTGAAGTGCTTGCAGCTAAACCAGATGCTTACGATCCACGTACATTCATCGTACCAGGCCGTGAAGCAATCAAAGAAACCGTTAAAGGTAAAATCCGCGAGTTTGGTTCTAACAACAAAGCGTAATTTAACTTTACCAGTTCCATACTGTGAAATGGAAAAACACCGCCTAGCCGGTGTCTTTCCATTTTCACACCTTATTTCTACATCGGAAGCCAACAGCACGTATTGCCGTTCATCGGCTGCAAAACACGTAGGGGGACATTAAGCTTTATGGAAAAATTGATGATTAGTGGCGGACGTCCGTTACAGGGAACTGTAACTATAAGCGGCGCCAAGAACAGCGCCATTGCGCTTATTCCTGCAGCATTGCTTGCCGAGTCAGAAGTCGTGTTGGACAACCTGCCGCTTTTGAGTGACGTGGCGGTTTATGCAGAAATTTTGGAGGAACTCGGAGCACGTGTGACTTGGGAAGGCAGTCAGATGAAGATTGACCCTTCTGACATCAAATCCATTCCTATGCCGAATGGTCCCGTGAAGAAGCTTCGCGCTTCGTATTATATGATGGGTGCATTGCTAGGGCGTTTCAAAGAAGCGACCATAGGTTTACCAGGGGGCTGTAATTTTGAGCCTCGTCCAATTGATCAACATATCAAAGGGTTTGAAGCGCTTGGCGCAACCGTAACAAACGAACATGGCTCCATTCATTTGCATGCCAAAGAGCTGCGCGGAGCAAAAATCTATCTTGATGTAAGCAGTGTCGGCGCAACCATTAATATCATGCTGGCGGCTACTCGTGCCAAAGGCTCTACAATTATCGAAAACGCGGCTAAAGAGCCTGAGATTATAGATGTAGCAACACTTCTGAATTCCATGGGTGCCAGCATTAAGGGTGCAGGTACCGAAACGATCCGTATTGAAGGGGTCTCGGAGCTTAAAGGCTGCCGTCATTCCATTATTCCGGACCGTATCCAAGCAGGTACGTATATGATCGCTGCAGCGGCGACGCGCGGAGATGTTCTGATTGACAATGTGATTCCCAAACATCTGGAAGCTTTAACGGCAAAGCTGCTGGAGATGGGTGTTGGCATTGAAGAGTTAGATGAAAGTATACGTGTCATTGGTAAACCAAGTTATAACCACGTTGACGTGAAGGCACTTGTATATCCTGGTTTCCCAACGGATCTACAGTCACCCATGACCAGTGTTTTAACACAGGCAACCGGTGTGAGTGTCCTGAGCGACTTTGTATACAGTAATCGGTTCAAGCATGTGCCTGAGTTGGTGCGGATGGGCGCAAAGATTCGAGTAGAAGGACGGTCAGCGATTATTGAAGGCAGTGCATTAAACGCAGCCAAAGTAAAAGCATCCGATCTTCGCGCTGGAGCAGCGCTGGTGATTGCAGGTCTCACCGTCAGTGAAGGTGTGACTGAAGTAACTGGAGTCGAATATATCGACCGTGGTTATGATCACTTGGTGACTAATCTGCGCCTGCTCGGTGCAGATGTATGGCGGGAAACTGATTAATAGGAAGCATTATGCATGATTCAGTCATATACATGTTTATTTTAACTGAACTGCATATCTTTTCGATGATTAGGTAAACCTGTTTTAATAGAGTTCTCAGTCTCTCCGGCATAAGACGAAATGTTACTGTTTCCTTTACCGGAGGGTCTTTTTTTGAATTAAACTTCATATGGCTGTAAGAACATCATTTCTCATCCCCAACCCCCGGTTTTGTTTGAACTGCGCTCCATAGCCGGTCTATCCGGATTGATCGCCTCATTGCATCGTTCACTCAATAGCGGATCTTGCCGAATGTTGGCCATCCCACCCGGAAACTTACACTCAAAGACAAGTATTTGCATTATAACGGTTACATTCCGTACAATGGACAGGAGAGATTGTGGCAGATGCTGCGCTCTATAGCCGGAACATCTAGCGAAACTATCCATTTCACACGGACTTATTAATTGAATAGGTGGTTATTATATGGATCTACAAATTTCCGATTTGGAAGAAATGAAACTAACGGACCTTTACAAACTGGCCAAAAAATATCAGATACCTTACTATGGTACGTTAAAAAAGAAAGAATTAATCTTTGCTATACTACGTGCACAAGCTGAACAAAGCGGCCTGATGTTCATGCAAGGTGTACTCGAGATTTTACCTGAAGGTTACGGATTCTTAAGACCAATTAACTACTTGCCAAGTACGGAAGACATTTATATCTCAGCTTCTCAGATTCGCAAGTTTGACCTAAGAACAGGTGACCTCGTATCAGGTAAGTGTAGAACGCCTAAGGAAAACGAGAGATACTTCGGTTTGTTGCAAGTAAACGCTGTAAATGGTGAGAATCCATCGGCGGCTGCAGAGCGACTTCACTTCCCGGCACTAACCCCACTGTATCCGCAGAAAAAACTGGTTCTCGAAACATCCCCCAACCATTTGTCCACACGAATTATGGATGTGCTCGCCCCGGTAGGATTGGGACAGCGCGGATTGATCGTAGCACCTCCCAAAGCGGGTAAAACGCTTCTCCTCAAAGAAATTGCCAACAGCATCTCAACTAACAATCCTGAAATTGAACTGTTTGTCCTGTTGATTGATGAACGTCCAGAGGAAGTAACGGATATGTCGCGTTCGGTAAAAGGGGAAGTTGTGGCTTCAACATTTGATGAACTGCCTGAGAATCATATCAAGGTGGCAGAATTGGTACTTGAACGTGCGCTTCGTTTGGTTGAGGCTAAAAAGGATGTCGTTATCCTGCTGGATAGCATTACGCGTCTTGCCCGTGCATATAACCTGGTTATTCCACCATCCGGTCGTACACTTAGTGGTGGTATTGATCCAGCTGCGTTCCATCGTCCGAAACGTTTCTTCGGTTCTGCCCGGAATGTGGAAGAAGGCGGAAGCTTGACGATTCTGGCAACTGCATTAATTGATACCGGTTCACGTATGGATGACGTCATTTATGAAGAGTTTAAGGGTACGGGTAATATGGAACTGCATCTGGACCGTCGTCTGGCTGAACGTCGTATATTCCCGGCAATCGACATTCGTCGTTCCGGTACCCGTCGTGAAGAAGTGTTGCTCAGCAAGGAAGAGTTGGATACAATCTGGGCAATTCGTAAAAACATGAATGATTCCCATGACTTTGTCGAAGGATTCCTGAAAAAACTTCGTAACAGCAAGACAAATGCAGAGTTTTTGGCGGCATTTGATTCGGCTGGTAATAGCCCGACAAGCAATTCCGGTACAACAACAACCCGTCGTTCACCTAGACAGACAGCTACGTCAGGTACATCGACGTAAGCGTCATTTAATTAATCACTTTCTTTTTGCAGCATTGCTGTAAATGTTACAATACACTCGTCGTTAGGTTTAACCCATTAGATGTGAGGAGAACATCATGTATTTAGTATACGCAGATGAAAAAGGTAATGTATTTGATCACCCTTCCCTGTACGGGCTTGCCCGCAGTGGAGATATGATCGTTGAGATTATGGAAGATGAACTTATCCCTTTGCCAGAGGGTGCAACGTTGGTAGGACTCCCGAGTACCCGGCCCATTGGTATGGACCCGGATACCGGTGAGATGCTGCCAATGCCAACGGACACACAGGCTGTAGGTGCGTTGCTTCCACAGGGATTCACTCGTTTGTGTCTCCCTGGTTATGTGAAGACGGATAAAGAGTATAAGTTGCCGTTGTTCGGTTATTCCGCAGTAGTCTGGAAAGATGGTGGTTTCTATGTCACCGCTTCGAAGTCGGATAGTCCTGAAAAATGGAATCCGCTCAACTGTGATCGTGACGATGTACGTTCAGGGGTTAAACGATTGACAGAGCAATACCCCGAGAACCGTCTCTACACCCATCTATCCAACTGTGCGCTTGGATATGAATGTCTAACTTCATCGAACACGTTCCTGAATCGTTGGGAAGGTGGAGTGCCGGTATCCTATTCTTGCAATGCAGGCTGTTTCGGGTGTATCTCCGAGCAACCGGATGATAGCGGCTTTGTTTCCCCGCAGACACGTATGAACTTCCGACCACGTGTGGATGAGATTGTGGAAGTTATGCTGGAACACCTGAAGACGCCGGAGTCCATCATTAGCTTTGGACAAGGTTGTGAAGGGGAGCCTTCCACACAGGCCAAGCTGATCATAGAAGCGATTCGCGAAGTTCGTTCCGTAACGGACATGGGGTATATCAACATTAATACCAATGCCGGTCTGAACGATCACATTAGAGGTATTGTAGATGCTGGATTGGATCTGATGCGCGTAAGTACAATTAGTGCACTGGATGACCACTATAACGCCTACTATAAACCGCGTGGTTATACCTTAGCCAATGTTGAGAAATCGATGAAATACGCAGCGCAGCAGGGTGTATACACCTCCATTAACTATCTGATTTTCCCAGGTGTAACAGATCGTGAAGAAGAGATTGAGGCGATGATTGAGTTTGCAAGAAGAACCGATCTACGCTTGATTCAGATGCGTAATCTCAATATTGATCCGGAGAGTTATCTGGAATTAATCCCTCCAGCTCAAGGTGATATCTTGGGCATGAAGCAGATGATTGAGATTTTTGAAGACGAGTTGCCTGATGTTGTGATCGGATCGTATACCCATGTTCCACCTGCTGGAATGGCACGTCCAAAACGGTTGATTACCTCATAACAATAATGGATTGCAACAGGCACAAGGCCGTGTTATAATCTCAGAGTTGTGCCATTTACTCTGGGTCCGCTTGAGGCTCAGGGCGGAAAGAGGTGAAAGGTAATGAAAGAAGCAATTCATCCTAATTACACGATTGGTCAAGTATCTTGCGCTTGCGGGAATACTTTTGAGACAGGTTCGGTTAAAGACGGACTTCGTGTAGAGATTTGCTCCGCGTGCCACCCGTTCTTCACAGGTAAACAGAAGTTTATCGATGCTGGCGGCCGTGTTGATCGTTTCAAAAAGAAATACGGAATCTAATTGGACAATTCTTGGAGTTGTCTGCTAATTGCATCCAACACACCCCTGCTGATCTGGCAGGGGTTTTTATATGTTATATGTAAGCATAGTCGCTTCCGAGTTCCTCTGGTTGCAATTTGGATAACCTTACGTTATACTATTTCTTACCGTGCTAGATGGGGAGGTAGCGGTGCCCTGTAACTCGCAATCCGCTATAGCGAGGTTGAATTCCTGCTAGAGGTTTTGCCGATGTGAGGTTTGGTCCCTAAACGTGGTGTTGACGGTTGGGTCCTCCGCAATGAGTACTCATGAACCTGGTCAGGTCCGGAAGGAAGCAGCCATAAGTGAGATCACTCTTGTGCCGGAGGGTTGCCTAGCCCGAGCTATTGTTCAGGGGTGCCACTTGGATCGCAAATATCGATAGCAGGTGCACGGCTTACCATTTAAATGTAGAGACCTTTGCAGTTGTATGTATGCAGAGGTCTTTTTGATATGTCTTAATAAACCACGCATGAATGAGTCAGATAAAGTTTGGATTCACCCTGGAATATAGTATAATAGGGGAACGACAAAGGACTCGAATGCGAAGTGGAAGGAAGGTAACGCATCATGGAGCATATCGCGTTATACCGGGCTTGGCGTCCCCAGTCGTTTCAAGATATGGTGGGGCAACAGCATATTATTCAGACCTTGCAGAACGCGATTCGTGAACAGCGGACTTCCCATGCCTACTTATTTAGCGGGCCCAGAGGAACGGGAAAGACAAGTGCCGCCAAGATTTTGGCCAAAGCTGTGAACTGCGAACGTGGGCCTGCGCCTGAACCTTGTAACGAGTGTGAAGCTTGCCGCAGAATTACGACTGGCGCTGTGATGGATGTGCAGGAGATTGATGCTGCATCCAATCGGGGCGTTGAAGAAATTCGTGATCTTCGGGAAAAGGTTAAATATGCACCAACCGAAGTCCGGCAGAAAGTCTATATTATTGATGAAGTGCACATGCTGACAACGGAGGCATTCAATGCTTTGCTCAAAACATTGGAAGAGCCACCGCCACATGTGATGTTTATTTTGGCAACAACGGAACCACACCGCCTTCCGGCTACCATTATATCGCGCTGTCAGCGATTTGATTTTCGCCGGGTATCCCTGGAAGAGCAGACAGCAAGACTTACACTGATCTGTGAACAGGAAGGCATGGAAGCTGACCAGGATGCGCTCCAATACATTGCCCGTTTATCGGACGGTGGAATGAGGGATGCACTTAGTGTGCTGGATCAGATCTCTTCATTTACGGATGGACGAGTAACGTACCAGCAGGTTATGGACATGACGGGTGGAATTGCTTCAGAGCAATTTGCCAAACTCGCTGCTTCGCTGCTTAAGGGTGATGTTGGTCATATTTTGCAGATGATTGAAGGTTTCATGCATGAAGGAAAGAGTGCAGACAAGTGCATGGAGAATTTACTGTATTATTTCCGTGATTTGCTTATGATTAAGATGGTACCTGATGCAGATAAACTGACGGACCGGGTACTTAATCCGGAGTCTTTCCGTGATATGGCGGAGTCATTCACCAGGGAACAACTGTTCCACATGATTGACACCCTTAATCGGTACCAGAGTGAAATGAAATATGCAGTACAACCACAGACATTATTCGAAGTTGCATTGCTTAAACTGTGTAGTATTCCAGCTCAAGGTGAGGCTTCTGTTCAGGTGGGAGCTTCAGCTCATGCAGCACCTGTTGATGGGGGAGAGATCAACCGCTTGAAGCAGCAGCTTGCTGAGTTGGAGAAGAAGTTGGATCGTGCACTGAAAAGTGGTTTGTCTGGTGGAGAAGGTGCATCGAGTGCTCCATCTCGTCCGGCAACAAGGGCCCCTGTATCAAGAGGAAACTCGCCTGCGAAGCTTCCTGCACAGTTGGATCAGTATGTTGCGCGCAAGGGAGCCCCTGAGTTCGCGGAGATCAGCAAAAAATGGAGTCAGATCCTGCAACGAGTGAAGGAAGAGCGGGTTACCGTTCACGCCTGGTTTGTGGATGGTGAGCCGGTATCATTGCTTGAGGACAATGTGTTGGTTGCTTTTAAAAACAACATTCACCGTGAAACAACGGAAAAGCAGGCCAACCGTGAAGTCATTGAGCGGGTGTTGTCCGAACAGCTTGGGCGTCCTGCACGATTGGTGACGATGATGCTCAAAGATTGGACCGGAGCAATGGAGGGAGCTTCTGAAGCGCCAAAGGAGGACTTTAAGCTTGAACCTGAGCATGAAGACGGCGGTTCAGGCAACAAACAGCCTTGGATTGATGAAGCCATCCAGCTCTTTGGTGAGGACCTTGTAGTGATCAAAGAATAATGCGCATAGCGCGATAACCATAACAAAGGAGATGAACAATTATGAACAACATGAACCAAATGATGAAACAAGTGAAGAAAATGCAGGAGCAAATGCTGAAAGCACAAGAGGAACTGGCGGACAAAACAGTCCAAGGTACTTCTGGTGGCGGTGTAGTGACGGCTGAAGTTAACGGACACAAGAAATTGCTTGCTATCACGATCAAACCTGAGGCGGTAGATCCGGAAGATGTTGAAATGTTGCAGGATCTCGTTATGACAGCTGTTAATGATGCAATGGCAAAAGCCGATGAGATTGCCAACAAGGATATGGGCAAGTTCACAGGCGGCATGAATATTCCGGGATTATTTTAATTAAAAATTGATCCTGTCAAAGGAGACACAATCGATTGTATTATCCCGAACCAATAGCCAAGCTGATTGATGCCTTCACCCGGTTGCCGGGTGTAGGTCCCAAGACGGCAGCGCGTTTAGCTTTTCATGTGCTTAACATGAAGGAAGATGACGTTATCGATTTTGCCAAAGCGCTCGTAAGTGTGAAGCGTAATCTTCATTACTGTTCTGTATGTTGTAATATCACTGATACGGACCCGTGTCGCATCTGTCAGGATAAGTCCAGGGATGTCTCTGTAATCTGTGTAGTTCAGGATTCGAAAGATCTGGTGGCCATGGAGCGCACCAAGGAATTTGATGGATACTATCATGTGTTACAGGGCGCGATTTCACCTATGGAGGGAATTGGCCCAGACGATATTCGGTTGAAGGAACTCCTGGTTCGACTAAGTGATGAACGTATAAAAGAGATCATCTTAGCGACAAACCCCAATATTGAGGGTGAGGCTACAGCGATGTACATCTCCCGGTTGGTGCGTCCGTTTGAGATCAGTGTGACCCGGATTGCGCATGGATTGCCTGTAGGTGGCGATCTTGAGTATGCGGATGAAGTGACCCTTTCCAAAGCATTGGAAGGGCGCAGGGAGATGCGTTAGTGTGATCAATTTGTATTACGCAGTGCACTTCCTTGGAAACTTCGGATGCTAAATAAGTTTCGATGTGTAAAGAGAGCCTTAGGGCTCTCTTTTTTTTGTGAAGAAAATGAATGCCCAAGTTCTAAGTTTGTCCTTTCCCTGATAAGTATGAGAATAGCTGTGTTGATCAGGAGGGGGAGAGTTTATGTTTTTGTGGCGAAATACACGGAACTCGGTAGAGAAACACAACAGAATGTTGAAGGAACTTGAGGCGGATCAGATCTATGCAGATATTCAGTTGGCTAAGCAGGAATGGGAACGGGCTATGAGACAGTTTGAAGATGCACAGGGGCAGGATGAGATTGATTATGCCATTTATGTATTGGAGGCAGCTGAGCGGAAGTACCAGATCCACTTGAGAAGAGCGAAGCGAGCCAGAGCGAATGATGATGTTACATCACAGCGAGGGATTAGTATGTAGTCGCGTTTACATTAAAGACGGAGGTGTAACATATGAAGAGTATCATACTGGGAAGTGTATTGGTTATATCATTACTGGGGCTTATCGTTGTTTTATTCAGAAAGCGGATAGGATTATCGTTTTTTACGTCATTCGGAATTCATCTGGTGCTAGCTGCAGTAGGGATATATATCGTGAATTATTCCGGCTGGATTACAGGAACCTACATCCCGCTGAACCCTGCAACGATAGGAACTGTAACTGTTTTGGGATTGCCAGGTGTGGGGTTGTTATTAGGGTTGAAAATTTCTTTGTTCGGATAGTTGACTCGCGGGATATTTATATGGTACATTATATCTCGTTGCTTTGCTTGCTTGGTTGGATGCTTTAGATGAAATGAAGGAGTTCATTACGAACTTCGAAAAAGAATTTCAAAAAAACACTTGACCAAAACAAACGAAGTATGATATATTATAAAAGTCGCCGCTGAGAGAAAATGGTGACGAAAAAACAAGTTTGATCTTTGAAAACTGAACAACGAGTGAGTAAACATTCTGCTTGCAGAATGAACGTGAAAGTTGAGACAAGCCTTGGCTTGAATCGACTGGAGCACAAATGAGATTTTTAATCTCGTCAGATTCAAAATGAGCTTATCGCTCTTTTCAATACTTTATTGGAGAGTTTGATCCTGGCTCAGGACGAACGCTGGCGGCATGCCTAATACATGCAAGTCGAGCGGACTTGAAGAGAAGCTTGCTTCTCGGATGGTTAGCGGCGGACGGGTGAGTAACACGTAGGCAACCTGCCCTCAAGTTTGGGACAACTACCGGAAACGGTAGCTAATACCGAATAATTGTTTTCTTCGCCTGAAGGAAACTGGAAAGACGGAGTAATCTGTCACTTGGGGATGGGCCTGCGGCGCATTAGCTAGTTGGTGGGGTAACGGCTCACCAAGGCGACGATGCGTAGCCGACCTGAGAGGGTGATCGGCCACACTGGGACTGAGACACGGCCCAGACTCCTACGGGAGGCAGCAGTAGGGAATCTTCCGCAATGGGCGAAAGCCTGACGGAGCAATGCCGCGTGAGTGATGAAGGTTTTCGGATCGTAAAGCTCTGTTGCCAGGGAAGAACGCTTGGGAGAGTAACTGCTCTCAAGGTGACGGTACCTGAGAAGAAAGCCCCGGCTAACTACGTGCCAGCAGCCGCGGTAATACGTAGGGGGCAAGCGTTGTCCGGAATTATTGGGCGTAAAGCGCGCGCAGGCGGTCATTTAAGTCTGGTGTTTAATCCCGGGGCTCAACCCCGGATCGCACTGGAAACTGGGTGACTTGAGTGCAGAAGAGGAGAGTGGAATTCCACGTGTAGCGGTGAAATGCGTAGATATGTGGAGGAACACCAGTGGCGAAGGCGACTCTCTGGGCTGTAACTGACGCTGAGGCGCGAAAGCGTGGGGAGCAAACAGGATTAGATACCCTGGTAGTCCACGCCGTAAACGATGAGTGCTAGGTGTTAGGGGTTTCGATACCCTTGGTGCCGAAGTTAACACATTAAGCACTCCGCCTGGGGAGTACGGTCGCAAGACTGAAACTCAAAGGAATTGACGGGGACCCGCACAAGCAGTGGAGTATGTGGTTTAATTCGAAGCAACGCGAAGAACCTTACCAGGTCTTGACATCTGAATGACCGGTGCAGAGATGTACCTTTTCTTCGGAACATTCAAGACAGGTGGTGCATGGTTGTCGTCAGCTCGTGTCGTGAGATGTTGGGTTAAGTCCCGCAACGAGCGCAACCCTTATATTTAGTTGCCAGCATTTCGGATGGGCACTCTAGATAGACTGCCGGTGACAAACCGGAGGAAGGTGGGGATGACGTCAAATCATCATGCCCCTTATGACCTGGGCTACACACGTACTACAATGGCCGGTACAACGGGCTGCGAAATCGCGAGATGGAGCCAATCCCAACAAAGCCGGTCTCAGTTCGGATTGCAGGCTGCAACTCGCCTGCATGAAGTCGGAATTGCTAGTAATCGCGGATCAGCATGCCGCGGTGAATACGTTCCCGGGTCTTGTACACACCGCCCGTCACACCACGAGAGTTTATAACACCCGAAGTCGGTGGGGTAACCGCAAGGAGCCAGCCGCCGAAGGTGGGATAGATGATTGGGGTGAAGTCGTAACAAGGTAGCCGTATCGGAAGGTGCGGCTGGATCACCTCCTTTCTATGGAGAATCGTTTCCTGCAACGGAAACATTCAAATAAGCAGCTAAGCTGCAAAACACTCACTCGTTGCTCAGTTTTGAGAGCTCAAACTCTCAAACGTTTGGTGGCGATAGCGAAGGGGTTCCACACGTTCCCATCCCGAACACGACCGTTAAGCCCTTCAGCGTCAATGGTACTTGGACCGCAGGGTCCTGGGAGAGTAGAACGCCGCCAAGCGTAACCCATTTTGGGTTCAAATAGTATATGTAATGTGGGCCCTTAGCTCAGTTGGTTAGAGCGCACCTCTGATAAGGGTGAGGCCGGTGGTTCGAGTCCACCAGGGCCCACCATCTATACCTTTAAATTTTATATGGGGCCATAGCTCAGCTGGGAGAGCGCCTGCCTTGCAAGCAGGAGGTCAGCGGTTCGATCCCGCTTGGCTCCACCAAAAATGTTTTACAAGTTTGTTCTTTGAAAACTAGATATCGAAACGAAACAAACGCGAATTAGAACATTCCTTTTTAGCTGAACTTGTGTTAAACAAGTTTCAATAAAAACGGTAGATTGCACGTACGATGGTATCGAATGGGAGCGACTTTTGGCTTTGCGTAAGCAAAACAAGGGAAGCAAGCAGTCGAAACCGGAGCACGAGGTTAAGCTACTAAGAGCACACGGAGGATGCCTAGGCGCTAGGAGCCGATGAAGGACGTGGCGAACAACGAAACTGCCTCGGGGAGCTGTAAGCAAGCTTTGATCCGGGGGTGTCCGAATGGGGAAACCCAGCTGGGGTAATTTCCAGTTACTCACAACTGAATACATAGGTTGTGTAGAGGCATACCAGGGGAACTGAAACATCTAAGTACCCTGAGGAAGAGAAAACAATAGTGATTCCGTCAGTAGCGGCGAGCGAACGCGGAGAAGCCCAAACCAGAGAGCTTGCTCTTTGGGGTTGTGGGACGTCTCACATGGAGTTACAAAGGAACCGGTTAAGCGAAGAGGTCTGGAAAGGCCCGCCAAAGAAGGTAAAAGCCCTGTAGTTGAAAGTCTGTTCCCTCCGAGACGGATCCCGAGTAGTGCGGGGCACGTGAAACCCCGTATGAATCCGGCAGGACCATCTGCCAAGGCTAAATACTTCCTAGCGACCGATAGTGAAGCAGTACCGTGAGGGAAAGGTGAAAAGCACCCCGGAAGGGGAGTGAAATAGAACCTGAAACCGTGTGCTTACAAAAAGTCAGAGCCCGTTTTAGGGGTGATGGCGTGCCTTTTGTAGAATGAACCGGCGAGTTACGTTCCCGTGCAAGGTTAAGGTGAAGAGCCGGAGCCGCAGCGAAAGCGAGTCTGAATAGGGCGACTTAGTACGTGGACGTAGACCCGAAACCGGGTGATCTACCCCTGTCCAGGGTGAAGGTGCGGTAACACGCACTGGAGGCCCGAACCCACGCATGTTGAAAAATGCGGGGATGAGGTGGGGGTAGCGGAGAAATTCCAATCGAACTCGGAGATAGCTGGTTCTCCCCGAAATAGCTTTAGGGCTAGCCTCGGAAAACAGAGTCGTGGAGGTAGAGCACTGATTGGGTGCGGGGCCCGCAAGGGTTACCAAGCTCAGTCAAACTCCGAATGCCATAGACTTACTTCCGGGAGTCAGACAGTGAGTGCTAAGATCCATTGTCAAAAGGGAAACAGCCCAGACCATCAGCTAAGGTCCCCAAGTGTGTGTTAAGTGGGAAAGGATGTGGAGTTGCACAGACAACCAGGATGTTGGCTTAGAAGCAGCCACCATTGAAAGAGTGCGTAATAGCTCACTGGTCGAGTGACTCTGCGCCGAAAATGTAACGGGGCTAAACACACCACCGAAGCTATGGCTTGATGCTTTGCATCAGGGGTAGGGGAGCGTTGTATAAGGGTTGAAGGTGTACCGTAAGGAGCGCTGGACATTATACAAGTGAGAATGCCGGTATGAGTAACGAAAAGATCAGTGAGAATCTGATCCGCCGAAAGCCTAAGGGTTCCTGAGGAAGGCTCGTCCGCTCAGGGTAAGTCGGGACCTAAGGCGAGGCCGAAAGGCGTAGTCGAAGGACAACAGGTCGAAATTCCTGTACCACCGTAAGCCGTTATGAGCAATGGGGGGACGCAGTAGGGTAGTGACGCGGACTGATGGATGTCCGTCTAAGCAGTAAGGCTGATGTGTAGGCAAATCCGCACATTGTAAGGCTGAGCTGTGATGGGGAGCGAAAATTATAGTAGCGAAGGTCATGATCTCACACTGCCAAGAAAAGCCTCTAGCCAGGTGAAGGTGCCCGTACCGCAAACCGACACAGGTAGGCGAGAAGAGTATTCTAAGGCGCGCGGAAGAACTCTCGTTAAGGAACTCGGCAAAATGACCCCGTAACTTCGGGAGAAGGGGTGCCCCGGTAGTGTGAATAGCACGAGGGGGCCGCAGTGAAAAGGCCCAAGCGACTGTTTAGCAAAAACACAGGTCTGTGCGAAGCCGTAAGGCGAAGTATACGGGCTGACGCCTGCCCGGTGCTGGAAGGTTAAGGGGAGTGGTTAGGGAGTAATCCCGAAGCTGTGAACCGAAGCCCCAGTAAACGGCGGCCGTAACTATAACGGTCCTAAGGTAGCGAAATTCCTTGTCAGGTAAATTCTGACCCGCACGAATGGCGTAACGACTTGGGCGCTGTCTCAACGAGAGATCCGGTGAAATTTTAATACCTGTGAAGATGCAGGTTACCCGCGACAAGACGGAAAGACCCCATGGAGCTTTACTGCAGCTTGATATTGAATTTGGGTACGATCTGTACAGGATAGGTGGGAGCCTTTGAAACGTGAGCGCCAGCTTACGTGGAGGCAACGTTGGGATACCACCCTGATCGTATCTAGGTTCTAACCTGGTACCGTAATCCGGTGCGGGGACAGTGTCAGGTGGGCAGTTTGACTGGGGCGGTCGCCTCCTAAAGAGTAACGGAGGCGCCCAAAGGTTCCCTCAGAATGGTTGGAAATCATTCGAAGAGTGCAAAGGCATAAGGGAGCTTGACTGCGAGACCTACAAGTCGAGCAGGGACGAAAGTCGGGCTTAGTGATCCGGTGGTACCGCATGGAAGGGCCATCGCTCAACGGATAAAAGCTACCCTGGGGATAACAGGCTTATCTCCCCCAAGAGTCCACATCGACGGGGAGGTTTGGCACCTCGATGTCGGCTCATCGCATCCTGGGGCTGAAGTAGGTCCCAAGGGTTGGGCTGTTCGCCCATTAAAGCGGTACGCGAGCTGGGTTCAGAACGTCGTGAGACAGTTCGGTCCCTATCTGTCGTGGGCGTAGGAAATTTGAGAGGAGCTGTCCTTAGTACGAGAGGACCGGGATGGACGTACCGCTGGTGTACCAGTTGTTCCGCCAGGAGCACCGCTGGGTAGCTATGTACGGACGGGATAAACGCTGAAAGCATCTAAGCGTGAAGCCCCCCTCAAGATGAGATTTCCCAGTATGTAAGACCCCTTGAAGACGACGAGGTAGATAGGCTGGGGGTGGAAGTGCAGCAATGCATGGAGCTGACCAGTACTAATCGGTCGAGGGCTTATCCAATTAGCAAGTGATAATTCGCGTGTTTCGTTTCGAATCTAGTTTTCAGGGAGCAATCCTTGAATGATGTTGATGATTGTTATTTGGAGAGATACCCAAGTGGCTATAAGGGGACCCTCTGCTAAGGGGTTAGACTGCGTAAGCGGTGCGAGGGTTCGAATCCCTCTCTCTCCGCCATCTTTACCTAAAGATGGACAAGCAATCAAGACACAATTAATATGGCGGTGTAGCTCAGCTGGCTAGAGCGTACGGTTCATACCCGTAAGGTCGGGGGTTCGATCCCCTCCGCCGCTACCATATTACCCAGGAGGCTTAGCTCAGCTGGGAGAGCATCTGCCTTACAAGCAGAGGGTCGGGGGTTCGATCCCCTCAGCCTCCACCATATACGCCGGTGTAGCTCAACTGGTAGAGCAACTGACTTGTAATCAGTAGGTTGGGGGTTCAAGTCCTCTCGCCGGCACCATTAATGCCTGGAACCGTGGTGTAGTTGGCCTAACATGCCTGCCTGTCACGCAGGAGATCGCGGGTTCGAATCCCGTCGGTTCCGCCATTAATCCTAAAAATTAAATATGGCTCGGTAGCTCAGTCGGTAGAGCAGAGGACTGAAAATCCTCGTGTCGGCGGTTCGATTCCGTCCCGAGCCACCTTTAATCCCTGGAGGATTAGCGAAGTGGCCAAACGCATCAGACTGTAAATCTGCTCCCGTACGGGTTCGGTGGTTCGAATCCATCATCCTCCACCAGTTTTATGAGTCATTAGCTCAGTTGGTAGAGCACCTGACTTTTAATCAGGGTGTCGAAGGTTCGAGCCCTTCATGACTCATCTTTAAGAAAAGAGTGATTAATCATTAATTTGATTAGTCGCTCTTTTTTGTTATGTGATTTTAGCTCAATATGGATATTTATTAATGCTGGGCAAGATATGATAAACTAATAGAAAACATGCAGAGTGGTGACGTTCATTATATGAAGCTCATACCTGATCTAAAACAGCAAATTGAAGTCATTATAGGCACAACTTTGGACGAATATGAAATTACAATAGAAGAATGGATGCAATCCGTTGCTAATTTGGTTGGTCGACATGAAAATTCAGAGACCTTTGGTGATGAAGGTGAGCGTCAGGAGTTATCTAATCAATCTACATCTCCAAGTTCATCCGATGTGATCAGTTTGAATACGGGAAAGCGTATATTTTTTAAAGTTCGGATGCATGAGCAAGAAGAGACCGTCGTGTGTTGGGGATGCCCTGCAAAATCTATTACCGTGGAAACACGACAATTGATTGAGCTTTTGATCCGTACTAACACGGTTCTACCTGATGAGGTACAACCTGTTGTATATGAGAATGATAGGGAGCAGTATTTGACTGAATTGGGTCTCTGGCTTAAAGAGCAGATCGAAGAACCAACCAAACAGGAATCTGAAGCGGTTCCTGATCGCTTTGTGGTGCCCGCAGGATTGAATGCTGAGAAGATTCTCTTCTTGCTGCAAGGGGATACACCGGATGCACATCGTTTACGGTCCAAGGAACTCAACAAGTTGCTTGAGAGTTACTTTGGCGAGGAGATTGTCTTGATCCCTTTGGGGGAGCAAGAGTGGATTTTCATGGGTGATAAAGAAATTGTTACAGAAGAAGCCGAGGAAGATACAACGGAAGCCAAAAAGGATTCACTGAACGCTTTTTGTCTGGGGTTACATGAATTGGTTGCCAGTGAGTGGGCTGGGGTGTTCCATCTGTCTGCATCTCTGCCATGCATTCCTGCACAACAACTTGTATCGGTTACAGTTCTTCTTAAAGAAAGTGTTCACTTGGGGAGAGCATTCCATGTTACGCAGCATATTCATCTCCCATGGGATCTGCATCTGGAGCGGTTGGTAGCGAGCATCCCAGATGAACAACGTACACGTTTTATACAGGAAACAGGCAAAGACACGTTAATCTTCAATGATAGTGAGACCCTCGCTACGCTGGAGACCTTTTTTAGCCTGGACTGTAATGTCAGCGAGACAGCGAAACGACTTTTCATTCATCGTAATACGTTGGTATACCGTCTGGATAAGATCAAACAGGAGATTGGTTATGATGTGAGGCACTTTGAAAGTGCTGTTCTAGTGCAGTTTTTACTACTAATGTACAAAGTGACGAAAAAGCATTGATATTTTTGTGCAGTTTGCGAATAGTCAAACCTCACGTAGATAGGGTATTATAAAAATACAAATTGTATTCGATTACAAAATGATCTCTGAGGAGGCAACAATCATGGCTGGAGTACGTTTAGAGCATATTTTCAAAAAATACCCGGGTTCTGATAAAGCAACTGTAGTTGACATTAACCTGGACATTAAAGATAAAGAATTTCTGGTACTGGTTGGTCCGTCCGGTTGTGGTAAATCAACAACACTTCGTATGATCGCAGGCCTTGAGGAAATTTCTGAAGGTAAACTCTATATCGGTGACCGTGTCGTTAATGATGTTGCACCTAAAGACCGCGATATCGCGATGGTATTCCAATCCTATGCCTTGTATCCGCATATGAGCGTATATCAAAACATGGCGTTTGGTTTGAAATTGCGTAAGGTTAAAAAAGATGAGATCGACAAACGTGTACGTGAAGCAGCTAAAATCCTGGATATCGAGCATTTGCTTGAGCGTAAACCTAAGGCATTGTCCGGTGGTCAACGTCAACGTGTCGCTTTGGGACGTGCGATTGTCCGTGATCCACAAGTGTTCTTGATGGATGAGCCTCTCTCCAACTTGGATGCCAAACTGCGTGGTCAAATGCGTGCTGAGATCACTAAACTTGCGAAACGTTTGGAAACAACTGTTATCTACGTAACGCATGACCAGATCGAAGCTATGACGATGGGTGATCGGATCGTTGTTATGAAGGATGGTATCATCCAACAAGCAGCTTCTCCGGAAGAGTTGTATAACCTGCCGGCTAACCTGTTCGTAGCTGGTTTCATCGGTTCCCCGACAATGAACTTTATCTCGGGTAAACTCGCTGAGCAAGGTACTAGCATGCATTTCATAGCTCCTGGTGTGGATGTTGAAATCCCACAAGGTAAAGCACAAGTGTTGAAATCTAGAGGATACATTGGCAAAGAAGTGATTCTGGGTGTTCGTCCAGAAGACATTCACGAAGAGCCAGTATTCCTGGAAGCATCCCCGAACTCTGTATTCTCTACACACGTAGATGTTACAGAGAACCTGGGTCACGAAATGCTCCTCTACTTGAGCGGTGTTGGTAATGATACAACGATCGCACGTGTAGACGGACGTTCTAACACTCGTGATGGTTCCACAGTTAAAATGGCCATCGACATGAACAAAGTTCATATCTTTGACAAAGAGACTGAAGTGAACGTACTTCTTCAAGACAAATAATACTGGGATTCCTCGGTGACGATGGAACCTGACAGTTAACGCAATTATACATTGTAATGAGAGCCCCTTCCGTTATTGCTGGAAGGGGCTTTTTTAAGATTAATGAATTTATAAGTTTCGGCGGAGTTGAAGGATTAATAACCGTAAGAAAAACAGCCGCTAAACTACGAATGTAATATCCTAGAAGGTGCTTCGATCAGAGGACTTTTCTTACTAATGGTTGTCGGAGGCTGCGATTGCATTCATCCCGGAATTCATTTAAGATTATTTGAAGGTCTGTCTTCATATATTTGAGAGAATCGACTGTTGGAAGGGTATGCAGTCTGTACCCCATGTTGTGAATGCGCTAATAATGGAAATAACTGATACACGATCTGATGTACATAGAGGGACAGCTAATGCTGAAAGGAAGAGACAAATGGCGAAAAAAGTGAAAGTATCTGAACTGGTGCAGCAATTTCAGTTGGAGGTTGTTTCTGGATCTCACGGATTGAAAAGAGTCATTACGGTAGATGACCTGAACCGTCCTGGTCTGGAAATGGCCGGTTATTTTGAATACCATCCACAAGAACGGGTACAGCTACTTGGAAGAACGGAGTTAGCTTTCTTTGCAATGTTACCTGAGCAAGAGCGGCGCGATCGTATGCAACGTCTTTGTACGGAAGAGACGCCTTGTATCGTTGTCACGCGTGGACTGGAAGTTCCGCAAGAGCTGATTGATATTAGTGAAGAACAGAATTTGGCTGTACTTCGCAGCAACATGGCTACAACGATATTATCCAGCCGGATCACGGGATTCCTGGAAAAGAAATTGGCACCAACAGCAACCATTCACGGTGTACTTTGTGATGTCTATGGCGTAGGTATGCTGATCACAGGTAGTAGCGGTATTGGTAAGAGTGAAACAGCACTTGAACTGGTGAAACGTGGACACCGACTGATTGCCGATGATGCGGTAGAGATCCGCCAAACGTCAGATTTTCAGCTGCACGGTACTGCACCTGAATTGATCCGTCACTTGCTCGAGATTCGAGGTGTCGGTATTATCAACGTCATGACATTGTTCGGAGCCGGTGCGGTTCGGAATAACAAACGGATTACCTTGGTTGTACGTCTGGAAGCATGGCAACAAGATAAACAATATGATCGTCTGGGTCTGGATGAAGAGACTACACGTATCATTGATACGGATGTACCTCTTGTTACGATTCCTGTTCGTCCGGGACGGAACTTGGCGGTTATTATTGAAGTGGCAGGTATGAACTATCGCCTGAAACAGATGGGTCTGAATGCTGCGCTGCAATTCACGAACAAGCTGACAGCAACCATCTCGGAAGATATGGAAGACATGGATTAAGAAATATTTTATACAAGGGAATGAAGATAAATGGTTGACATGCACTGCTTCTCTTAAGGCGCAGTGTATGCCAACCATTCGTCATGCGTGCGATTGATTGAATAAATAGGAGTGTGAATGAATGGATACATTATTACTGTTGAACCCGATTGCGTTCTCTATTGGAGCGTTAAAGGTTCACTGGTACGGGCTTATTCTTGGTGCCGCGGCACTTATAGGACTCCTGCTCGTGATCCGGGAGGGCAAACGCTACAATATTCCACAGGAAGTGTTCATGGACATGGTCCTGCTGGGTGTGCCTTCTGCCATCATTGGTGCCCGCATCTACTACGTAGCATTTAAATGGGAAGATTATAAGGATAATTTCTGGGATGTCTTTAAAATATGGAATGGCGGTATCGCCATCTATGGTGCACTTATTGGTGCTATTATCTGTGCAGTTATTTTCTTCCGTCGTAAAGGGTATAACTTCTGGCGTATGGCCGATATCTGTGCGCCTGGACTGCTCGTTGGACAGTTGATCGGACGCTGGGGGAACTTTGTGAATCAGGAAGCCTACGGCGGTCCTGTGGAAGAATCATTTTTGAGAGACAAGCTTCATCTGCCGGACTTTATTGTGAATCAAATGAACGTAGAGGGCGTATTCCACCATCCTGCGTTTTTGTATGAATCGATGTGGAGTCTCGTTGGCCTGGTCTTGCTGTTGGTTCTGCGTCGTCAGAAGTTTCTACGTTCAGGTGAATTGTTCATGTCTTATTTCATCTGGTACTCTATTGGTCGTTTCTTCATTGAAGCTCTACGTACGGACAGTCTTGGCTTCCAGGCTCCGCAATGGGTTGCTTCATTAGTGAACGGGCTGTGGTCTCCAATGACTGCAATGGGCTTTGAACAAGGATATCTTGATCCTGCTTATGGTAATGTAAGAATCTCGCAACTGCTCGCTATTGGCATTATTATTGTTGCTGTTGTATTCATTGTGGTGAGAAGAGTGACAGGTAAAGCAGTTGTTCGTTATAGTGATCCGATTGTATCGTCCAAAGTTACCTCAGATGATATGGAGCATACAGGAACAGTTGCTGGTAAAGAGAGTAAAGTAACACCTCCAGCCAAAGATGATCCAAAGCAAGTTGATGATAAAAAGGAGTAATGCAACATGATTGACACGGTATTGTTTGATCTGGACGGAACGATTATTGATACCAATGAGTTGATTATCAGCTCATTCCAGCATGTCATGGGGGGATGGGATCATTCAGCGCCATGGACACGTGAACAGATTATTCCACATATGGGTGGAACACTGGAGCAGCAGATGCGCACCTTCTCTGGCCAGGAGGAAGTCTCCGAGTACGTGAAAGGTTACCGTGCTTATAATGATATCCATCATGAAGCAATGGTTAGACCTTTTCCGCATGTTATTGAGGTAGTAGAGGCGCTGCATCAGGCTGGCATTGTGATGGGTGTAGTCACAACCAAAATTCGTCCATCTACACTAAAGGTACTAGAACGTTTTGACCTACTGAAATATATGAAGACGATTGTAACAGTGACCGATGTAACGAATCCGAAGCCACATGCTGAACCGGTACTGAAAGCCATGACGGAACTGGGTGCAGATCCTGCCAAAACGTTAATGGTGGGTGATAGTCCGGTGGATATCCAATCGGCACAGAATGCGGGCGCTCTATCGGCGGGGGTTGCATGGTCTCTTAAAGGAGAAACGATCCTGAACGGATATGGACCCGACCATATGTTGCATGACATGAGAGACTTGTTGAAACTCATCCGTATTGAAACGGGACGTTCATGAGAAAAGTAACCCGCTATCCGGTAGAGGACCAGAATGCACTTTGGCATATCTACAAGACAGTGAGTCCGTGGAAGGGCGTTCGTAATTTTATCTGGATCCAGTTGTCACGCTACTGTCCGATTCTATCGGTGAAGAACTGGATTTACCGCCGAATGCTCGGCATGAAGGTGGGAAAACACACGGCTTTTGGCCTGATGGTGATGGTGGATGTGTTTTTTCCGGAGAAAATAACTGTCGGCGAAAACTCGGTCATCGGTTACAACACAACGATTCTCGCTCATGAGTATCTCATTAAGGAGTACAGGCTCGGTGAGGTGATTATCGGGGAAAATGTGCTGATTGGTGCCAATACAACGATTCTGCCCGGGGTAACCATAGGAGATGGAGCCGTTGTGGCTGCTGGAGCTGTCGTACATAAGGATGTTGCCCCAGGAGCTTTTGTTGGAGGTAATCCACTGCGTGATTTATCCCGTGCGGCAGCTTCTACGGAAGAGACTGTCTTTAACACGGATGATTCTTCTCAGGGTAGTGTGCATTAAGGCAATAAAGTAATGAATGAAGATGGTTGAAGTAAAAAGCTGCTTATGGCAGCTTTTTTCGTATATAAATACCGATTGGTGAGCGTAACGGTGTGTATATAAAACGATATGTCGATCCAAGGGCAATCAAGCTTGGGTATTGTTGACGGTAGTGCGGATTTCATGTTATCATATCCCATATCCTTTAGTTTGTTAGCACTTTACCATGTGAAAGCATTCTTGGAGAAATGAAGCATGATAAAGATTGAACTAAACCAATAGTTTGAAGGCTTATGCGATAATACTGTGATTCAAGTTTATAAGATAGAATGGGGATTTACACTACATAAATCCTGTTGAAATAGAACGAGTGCAACTCCTAAATTACTGACTCGGGGTGAATATTACCAATGTCCAAACCAAAAGGTTTTGAAAAACCGACCGGATTCCGCGACTACACACCACATGTAGTATCCAAGCTGCGGACGATTGAACGCAATGTACTGGAATGTATGGAACGCTGGGGTTACCGCCAGATCATCACACCAACGATTGAATATTACGACACGGTAGGTGTGGCAAGTTCTACATCAGATCGCAAATTATTTAAATTATTGAACAGCCGGGGAACCACTCTGGTGCTCAGATCGGATCTAACGGCTCCAATTGCACGCGTAGTTTCATCGATGCTAAAAGATGAGCAGTTGCCGCTGCGTCTGTCCTATCATGCGAACGTATTTCGTTCCATTGAAGAGGAAGCTGGGCGTGAGGCAGAATTTTTCCAGACGGGCGTGGAGCTGGTTGGAGACGACTCACCTGAGGCGGATGCAGAAGTTGTTGCGCTTGCGATTGCCTCTTTGCAGGCAGCGGGTGTGTCTTCTTTTAAAATAGCGATGGGTCATATGGGATTCCTGAATGGATTACTGGAGGAAGTGATTCCAGGCCAGACCTCTGAGCAGGAGCAATTGAAGGAAGGACTGCTCGGACGTGATTATGTCGGCTATCGCCAATCGATTGAAGCATTGAATCTGGAGCCTAAGTTGAAAGAACAACTTGAAGCAATTCTGCGTCTGCGTGGTGGTAAGGAAGTGTGCACACATGCGGTAGAGTTAAGTTCAAGTGCTGAAGCAGCACAGTCGATTGCACATCTATGTGCCGTATTCGAAGTTTTGGAAGCGTACGGTGTATCCGAGCATGTGCTGATTGATCTGACGATGATCGGTGATTTCTCCTATTATACGGGCATGACCTTTGAAGGGTATGCAGCAGAACTGGGATCTCCGGTATGTAGCGGTGGACGGTATGATAATCTGTTACAACAATTCGGGCGTTCGTTACCAGCTACAGGATTTGCTTTGAAAACGAACCGTATTATTGATGGCGTTCACGGCATTACCATTGAGGAGAAAAAACCGTTACTTATCCAATATAGCCCAAAACGTCGGGCCGAGGCACTAACAGAAGCGGCAAGATTACGCAGTCTGGGACAAAATGTAGTGACACTCCTTCTTACTGAAGACGGGGCTGGGGCAAGTGCTGTATCTGCTGGAGCAACAACGGTTCAGGCTGAGCAGGTTATTACTTACGGATCTGAAGAAGGAGGACGCTGAGATGTCGGATATTCTGAAGGTGGCCATGCCGAAGGGCCGAATCTATAAAAAAGCCTCCAAATTGTTCCGTGAAGCGGGGCTGGATATTCCAGAAGACGTGGACGATACACGCAGACTGGTCATCGAAGTACCGGAAGCCGGAATGGAATTCATTATGGCGAAGCCCGTGGATGTTCCAACGTATGTGGAGTACGGTGTTGCTGATATCGGAATTGTTGGTAAAGACGTGCTGCTGGAGGAAAATCGGGACGTGTACGAACTGTTGAATCTGGGAATCGCTCAGTGCCGTATGTCTGTCATTGGACTTCCCGACTGGAAGCCAGGCATCCAGCAACGTGTCGCAACGAAGTATCCTAGGATTGCTTCGCAGTATTTCCGGGAGCAGGGACAGCAGGTCGAGGTCATCAAGCTGAATGGTTCCATTGAGCTCGCACCCCTGATTGGTCTGGCAGATCGAATCGTCGATCTGGTGGAGACAGGTCAGACGCTGCGCGAGAACGGACTCGTGGAGATGACAGGCATTCTGGATATCACGAGCCGTCTTATCGCCAATCGGGTAAGTTATCGGATGAAAAATGCACGAATCCAGGCTTTGTGTGATGCACTTCAGCAGGTCATTCCGGCATCGAATGAGATATCGGCGGGAAGCCTTCGGGGATAAATTAATGCTTCGGAAACATAGATGAGAAACATGTAAAGCAAAAGCAAAGTAAGAGTAAGAGTAAGAGACACACAATGAAACGAATCGGCCATGAGTAGGTAGGCATTACAGGGGATAAGGAGGTTGTACGCATGAAAATAGTACCTGCACGGGAGTTTGATCTGAAGCGGGAAGTAGAGTATGGCACACCGGAGCAAAATGAAACGGTACGGCGTATTGTCAGCGACATTCGCCGTGAGGGGGATGCGGCCCTGCTGCGTTACACAGAGCAGCTGGACCGCACGAAGCTGACGGCAGCGGAATTACGCGTGCCGCAGGAAGAGCTGCAGGCGGCTTATGCAGCCGTGGAGCCATCCTTTGTGACGGCGATTCGGCAAGCCGCCGCCAACATTCGTGCGTTTCATGAGAAACAGAAACGCAACTCGTGGATGGATTGGCAGCCTGACGGCAGCCTGCTGGGCCAGGTCATCCGACCGCTGAAGCGGGTCGGGGTCTATGTACCTGGCGGCAAAGCAGCGTATCCATCGTCAGTGCTGATGAATGTAATTCCGGCACAGGTGGCAGGCGTGCCGGAGATTGTTCTCGTGACACCGCCGTCTACGAACGGTGGCGAAGGTATTAACCCGTACATCCTCGTTGCTGCTGCGGAAGCAGGCGTGAGCGAGATGTACCGGGTTGGCGGCGCTCAAGCTATCGCCGCCCTGGCTTACGGCACGGAGAGTATTGCACCGGTCGACAAGATCTGTGGACCGGGCAATATTTACGTGGCGCTCGCGAAGCGCGAGGTGTACGGTGCGGTCGATATCGATAGTATCGCCGGGCCGAGTGAGATTGTGGTGCTCGCCGATGATACGGCGAATCCGGTGTATGTCGCCGCCGACCTGTTGTCGCAGGCGGAACATGACGAGATGGCATCGGCCATTCTCGTCACGAATTCGACCGCGCTGGCGGAAGCCGTGCAGGGCGAAGTGCAGCGGCAGCTTGAAGTGCTGCCGCGGCGGGATATCGCTGCTGCTTCCGTGGAGCAATATGGCGCTATTATTGTGGTTGATTCCATCGATGAGGGAATCGATGTGGTGAACCGGCTCGCACCGGAGCATCTGGAGATCATGGTGCAGGAGCCAATGGCTTACGCTGGCCGGATCGAAAATGCCGGTGCGATCTTCCTCGGCCCGTACAGCTCGGAGCCGGTAGGGGATTATTTTGCCGGACCAAATCACATTATTCCGACCAATGGTACTGCGCGATTCAGTTCGCCAGTTGATGTGGATGATTTTATCAAGAAATCGAGTCTGATCTATTATAGTAAAGAAGCGCTGCTGAAGAACGGAGCGGCTATTATAGAGTTGGCCCGCCATGAGGGTCTTGAAGGGCATGCCCGTGCAATTGCTGTACGGTTAGAACAGGAAGGAAAGGCGGAATCGGACAATGGATAAGCAAAATAATGGTGTGGAACTTGAAAACAAAGGTGCAGTGCGCCAAGCAGAGGTTGACCGCAAAACAAACGAGACCAATATCCAATTGGCCTTTAATGTAGATGGAACAGGACAATCCACGATTGAAACAGATGTACCTTTCCTGAACCATATGCTGGATCTGTTCACAAAGCACGGACAATTCGACCTGAACGTGCAGGCCCGTGGAGATATTGATATCGACGATCATCACACGGTTGAAGACATCGGAATCTGTCTGGGACAGACGTTGAGAGAAGCGTTGGGTGACAAACGCGGTATTAAGCGCTACGCCAGTGTTTTTGTACCGATGGACGAGGCACTCGCTCAGGTTATTATTGATGTGAGTAACCGACCTCACTTTGAATACCGTGCTGAATACCCTTCCCAACAGGTAGGCAGTTTCTCCACGGAGCTGGTACATGAATTCCTGTGGAAATTGGCGCTGGAAGCTCGGATTACGTTACATGTCATTGTGCACTATGGTCAGAACACCCACCACATGATTGAAGCGATCTTTAAGGCATTAGGACGTGCACTGGATGAAGCAACGATGATTGATCCACGTGTAACGGGTGTGCCTTCCACGAAGGGAGTGCTGTAGACGATGGCGATTGCAATTGTCGATTACGGTATGGGTAACCTGCACAGCGTCGGCAAAGCGGTCGAACGTCTTGGCTACGAAGCGCTGGTCACGGGTGACCGGAAAGAGATTCTTGGCGCAGATGGTGTCATTCTGCCAGGCGTAGGTGCTTTTGGTGATGCGATGGTTCATCTGCGGGAGAGTGGACTGGATACGGTGGTGAAAGAAGCCGCTGCCGGGTCCAAGCCACTGCTCGGGATCTGTCTGGGAATGCAGTTGTTGTTCAGCTCAAGTGAAGAGCATGGCGAACATGAGGGACTGGATATTTTGCCAGGTAAAGTGGTGCGATTCGCACCAGGAGAACTGAAGGTTCCTCATATGGGATGGAACCGTTTGGAGTTCCTGCACGCGGAAAACCCGCTATTTACCGGGCTTGAGGCAGGTCACGTCTATTTTGTCCATTCCTATCATGCGCTTACTGAAAACAGGGACGATCTGCTGGCGGTAACGGATTACGGACATCCGGTGACAGCCATTGTAGGCAGAGGATCCAACTTCGGCATGCAATTCCACCCGGAGAAAAGTGGAGAGCTTGGCATGAAGCTGCTCGGCAACTTTCTGGCTCTGACAGGAGCACCTGTACAAAGGTAAAGCATCATCTCTTCTTAACTATAGAAAGCGTACAAATCTAATTCATATTCAGGAGGCCTTGTATGTCATCTTTTATCCTATATCCGGCGATTGATATCCGGGACGGCAAATGTGTAAGACTGGTGCAGGGAGATTATAATCAGGAGACCGTGTATAACGATGACCCGGTTCAAGTGGCTTTATCCTGGGAGAAACAAGGCGGTACATATGTCCATCTGGTGGATCTGGATGGTGCCAAAGCAGGTCATCCTGTTAACGATGAACTGATCGGGCGGATTGCCTCGGCTGTGAACGTACCTGTTCAGGTGGGCGGCGGACTTCGTACAGTAGCGGATGTAGAACGTTTGCTGGGTCTGGGTGTTAGCCGGCTGATCATTGGAACAGCAGCAATTGAGGATCGTGCTTTTACAGAGGAAGTACTGGGACGTTACGGCGACAAAGTGGCAATTGGTATCGATGCACGTAACGGTTACGTGGCAACCCGCGGATGGCTTGAAACATCGGAAGTACAGGCAGAGGTACTCGCGAAGGAATTGGCGGCGTATGGGGCAGAAACGTTTATCTTTACGGATATTTCCCGTGATGGCATGATGCAGGGTCCTAATGTGGAAGCGATTGTGTCTCTAGCCAAGGCAAGCGGACGGACGGTTATTGCTTCCGGCGGTGTGAGTGTAATGGATGATCTGCTTCGTCTGAGTCGCCACGCGGATGATGGTGTCGGTGGAGCAATCGTGGGTAAAGCATTGTATACGGGAAGCATCGATCTGTCTGAAGCAGTACGTGCGGTCAATAAGTAAGGGATATTCGGATAGAGAGGAAGAGGTAGCATGCTGGCAAAAAGAATCATCCCCTGTCTGGACGTGAAGGACGGCCGGGTCGTCAAAGGCGTCAACTTCGTTAATCTCCGCGATGCGGGTGATCCGGTAGAGCTGGCGGCGCTATATGACCGCGAGGGCGCGGACGAATTGGTATTTCTCGATATATCCGCTTCGGTAGAAGGTCGCGAAACGATGGAAGAAGTTGTGCGGCAGACGGCTGGCGAGATTGCTATTCCCTTTACGGTAGGTGGTGGCATCTCCAAGGTGGAGGACATGAAGCGGATTCTCCGTGCAGGTGCGGATAAAATTGCAGTGAATACAGCCGCGGTACTTAATCCGCAGTTGATCGCAGATGGTGCACGTCGCTTTGGCTCGCAGTGCATCGTGGTAGCGATTGATGCCAAGTATAACGAAGCTTGGGGCGAGTGGGAAGTCTATACCCATGGTGGACGGAAACCCTCCGGGATCAAGGCGCTGGAATGGGTTAAACAGGCTGAGAGCTTGGGCGCGGGAGAGATTCTTCTCACAAGTATGGACGCGGACGGAACAAAAGACGGCTTTGATCTGAAGCTGACGGCAGCAGTATCCGAATCTGTGCGTATTCCAGTCATCGCATCGGGCGGTGCGGGCAAGGAGTCTCATTTCTATGATGTATTCACCACAGGCAAAGCGGACGCAGGGTTGGCCGCAACGATTTTCCATTACAAAGAAATCGCCGTACCGGCGTTAAAACAACATTTGAGAGAACAAGGGGTGGAGATCCGTGACTAAAGTGAGCGATGAAATCAAGGAACAGTTGTCCTTGGAACAGGTTGTGGAACACATTCGTTGGAGTGACGGATTGGTTCCTGCCATTGTGCAGGATGTGAATACTCGGGAAGTCTTAATGATGGCTTATATGAATCGCGAATCTCTGAAGTTGTCGCTGGAATCCGGTGAGACGTGGTTCTGGTCACGCTCGCGTCAGGAGTTGTGGCATAAAGGGGCAACATCTGGCAACGTGCAGACGATTACTTCCCTAAAATATGATTGTGACGGCGATACCTTGTTGGTTGAGGTGAAACCGAACGGTCCAGCTTGCCATACAGGGGCGGTAACTTGTTTCCATAATGAGATTATTGGTTTGCCAGAGAAATCGGCAGATAAGGTTTCGGATGAAGCGGGTGCGGCATCTGCTTCGGCAAATTCCGGTTCCGAAAGTCGCTTCGAGGTATTGGCTGAACTGGAATCCGTTATTGCAGAGCGTGAACGTGAACGCCCTGAGGGTGCATATACAACATATCTGTTTGATAAAGGTGTAGACAAAATACTGAAAAAAATCGGTGAAGAAGCGTCCGAGACGATCATCGCCGCCAAAAATAAAGATAATGACGAGCTTCGTCTGGAAGTCAGTGACCTGATGTATCACCTGCTCGTCCTGTTACAAGAGCGCAAGCTACCGCTGGACGACATTATGTCAGAGCTGAGCCGCCGTCATGAACGGCCTCGCCGCGATTAGGAGGCGAGTTTCGTGCGTATAGACTATCATACACACCATGAGCGGTGTGGACATGCCGTGGGCAAACTGGAAGAGTACGTGCAGCGTGGTGTGGAGATCGGACTATCCCAGATTGGATTGTCCGATCACATGCCCTTGTTGCATGTCGATCCGGCTCAATATTATCCGGAAATGGCGATGCCTATGGATGAACTGCCGCGTTACGTAGAGGAGTGTTTCTCCCTGAAAGAACGTTACCGTGGGCAGATTGACGTACGTGTTGGTCTGGAAGGTGACTATATCGAAGGCTGGGAAACAGAGATTCGTGCGATCATTGAGCGTTATCCATGGGATTATGTGATTGGCTCTGTGCATTTTCTTGGGGAATGGGACATTACGGATTTCCGCCAGACCCATCACTGGGAGGGCAAAGACATCCTTGAAGTATATCGTCAGTACTACGATGCCGTAAGCAAGGCAGCCGCCACGGGCATGTACGATATTATGGGCCATACGGATGTCATTAAACGCTTCGGTTTTGCTCCTTCAGCGGAGCAGACAAATGAACGTATCTCACTGGAGAACGCAGCGTTGCAGGCTATTGCCAAAAGTGGCTGCGCCATGGAACTGAATGCTTCCGGGTTATCGAAGCCTTGTGCCGAGATGTTCCCTAGTCGCAGAATGCTGACGGAAGCCATTCGATTGGGCATTCCATTAACCATGGGCTCTGATGCACATGACCCACTGAAGCTGGGGGATTATTTGCCTGAAGCTGAAGCACTTTTACATGAGTTGGGCTGTACGGAAGTGGCTGTTTTTGAAGGCCGTCATCGCTCGTTCATTCCTTTAAATGTATAAGCCAGTGGAGTATAATGAGGGTAGGAAATAACCTTTTAGAGGTAGTTCAAAAAGTCCGCCTTTGATTACGAAGGATGCCTAATGGCATCTTCAGCATCGAAGCTGGAATTCAGCCGAAATGTCCGTTGCTCACGTAGTTTTGCCTACGCTCCGCTACTCCATTTCTAGCTTTATCCCATCTTCTCGGTACTGAAAACCGGACTTTTTGAACACTCGCTTTTAGATAAGGGATTATATAGGGATTTCAACCCTCGGGAGGGCATTATGCAGCATTCGTTACGTATTTTTTCCGGTTCATCGAACCCTAAGCTGGCAGAACAGGTATGTGACAAGCTGGGAGTACAACTGGGCAAGATCAAGCTGTCCAGGTTCAAGAGCGGAGAAATATACGTTCATTATGAAGAAACGATCCGTAATTGTGATGTGTTTCTGGTACAGTCATTGTCTCATCCGATCAATGAGCTGTTTGTCGAGCTGTTGGTGATGATTGATGCCGCCAAGAGGGCTTCAGCGCGCACTGTGAACATCATTGTTCCGTATTATGGCTATGCTCGACAAGAGCGTAAATCCGCTCCACGGGAGCCGATCTCGGCCAAGATGGTAGCAGATGTATTAACTACGGCTGGCGCCAATAGAGTGGTAACGATCGACCTGCACGCAGCGGCTATTCAGGGATTCTTCAACATTCCGGTTGACCATATGACATCACTGGATCTAATTAGTGATTATCTGTTAAGCAAAGGAATCGAGAACCCTGTTGTAGTCTCCCCGGATGCAGGACGAGCATCGATGGCAGAGAAGCTGGCGAACCGTCTGGATTCTCCATTTGCCATTATGATCAAGAAACGTCCAAGCCATAATGAATCGGTGATTACCCATGTCATTGGTGATGTAGAAGGACGGACACCTATTATTATTGAGGATCTGATCGACACCGGAACAACCATTCTGAATGTTGTGGAAGGGTTGAAGGAGCGTGGCTCCAAAAATGTATATGTATGTGCAACACACGGATTGTTCTCGGATGGGGCAGTAAGTAAATTGAATCACCCGTCAATTGAAGAGGTGGTCGTTACGGACTCGATCGCACTGCCAGATGACCACCCTGAATGCTTCAAAGTGTTACCTGTTGCGCCAATGTTGGCCCGCGCCATACGCATTATTGTGGATGGTGGCTCCATGGCCACATTGTTTAAGGATTCTGGCATTTAGAGCATCGAGGATATAACGGTGTGCTGCCAGATGAACTGTTCCGTGTCTGAGTTGTTGTCTGCTCAGCACGGTTTTTTTGTTTTGGCTCTTTGAATTCAATTCTTGCTTTGCTGCTCAGAGGCTTGTGCTATAATAACATAAAATCAGTTATGATAGCGTTATCATATAGTGTTCAGCCCCTAAGGTGAGATGGATGCTGAACAGTAGAACCACGGCTGAGAACATTGGCATCGTGGAGTGAGGAGTGGGGTCTATTGTCTCGTAATTGGTACTACCGGTTATTGTTCTCGTACTTCCCAATTTTTTTTCTTACGGTCACCATACTCATTTTCATCGCGTTTGTTTTCATCAATGACATCTCTAAAGAGGAAACCAAAAAAGCAGACCGGATCTCCTCCAGTTATATGATAGACACGGTGGATCGTACAATCAGGGATCTTGAACTATCCATCCTGGAAACGGTACAGAGTCAGCAGGCATATAAACTCTATTTTAATAACACAAACCTGACCAGTTCGGACACGGTGTATGCGATAGCGCAGAATTTACGTGAGCTATCCAATTCGTCCTCATGGATTCAATCCATCTATCTATATGACAAGCGAAATAAACATGTTCTGACCGTAAGTGGTTCCAGAGAAGCGGACAGTTTCTCAGATAAGGCTTGGATTAATCAGATGGTTTCCGGGTCTATCGGTTCAGGCTGGCAGCCGGTCCGGGAATTCGATGCGGACTCTGCTCAACGTACCCCTATTCGCGTATTAACGGTGAACAAGGACATGCCTTTGCCTTTTGGCTCTCAGGGTACATTGGTCATTAATATCAAGATGAGCAGCATTGAACAGAGTGTAGATAGTATGGTTAATGGTCAGCTCTCATTCCTGACGATTACGGATCGGGACGGTAAGGTTGTGTATAATGCACACTCGGACCAAGAGGGCTCGATAGACGGTCAGGAACTAAATAGGCTATCGCTAGAAAGACTGGGCTGGACAATATCCAGTGGAATTAAGGCCGGCAACTTATTTGGCTGGGTATCTGTCATATCTTATGTATGGGTAATCATTGCTATTGTGACTGTCATCTGTGCGATTGTATATATCGTGTATATTACTCGCCGTAACTATAAGCCCATTCAGATCATCATGAACCGGATTGAGTCTCATCAGATTCGGGTGTTCGAACACTCAGGTGCTCGCACGGATGAGATGAAGATGATTGATGGTGTGCTTGAGAATCTGATTAATCATATGATGGATTATGACAAGAAAAGCAGGGAAAATGTACTCATGCAGCGCAGCAAGTTGTTCAATGCCCTGTTGCATGGTGAACACATGGAAAATGCAGCAGAGCAATTAAAAGAGCTCTCTCCACTGAATGACGTGCAAGACTCGTCGCGTTTTGTCGTTGTTGTTGGAGAGATTAACCGTTATGAGAAGGGATTTCAGGAGAGGTACACGAGAGGTGAACAAAATACGCTGAAGTTTGCCTTGATGAACGTTTTGCAAGAGCTGTCACGTAATACGGGAGTCCAATGCTGGACGGAATGGATTAGTGTAGATCGAATTGCAATCCTTTTTGTGTTCAAAGAACAGAATGATAACAACTTGGATATGTCTGGGCAGATTCGTGTAGTAGCTGAGGAATGTAAATCCTGGGTAGAACAAAATCTACGCATTTCCTTAAGCTTTGGCATTGGTCCTATTGCTCAGGGAATCGGTACAATACGGGATTCCTATGCGGCCGCAGAAGCGGTAATGCAACGCAAACTGTTGATGAATGGAGATGTCGGCCAAGCCGACTGCGGCGAAACACAGCATCCTTTGCTGGATACCTATACCTATCTGCAGATGATTGCGGACTTTGTTAAGCGGTTCCGGATGTCGAGTGGACAGTGGCGGGAACAGTTGGAGGAGATCTTTACAGCATTTGAACAGAACAAACTGCCGGATGATGAGATTCGTTCTCTGATTCAAGCCATGTTACAGATGCTCAGCCGAGAGGTAGCCATGATGTCGGAAGGGCTCCAGGAAGAGCTGTCCGAAGAAAACATCAACAGATGGTTGAGTGCTGTGGAAGAGGCAGAGACGCTTACGGATGTGAAAAGTCTTTTGTTCGATGGACTGACGGACTTGTTCAGAACGTATGTAGCGGTAACGGAAACCAAGAGTTACAAAGCCATGGTTAATGAAATGAAAAATTATATCGAAGAACAGTTTGCGAATCCGGATCTTTCATTGAAACATTTGAGCGATCGATTCCAGATTACGGGCAAACATGCGAGTTATTTGTTCAAGACAGAATTCAATATGAAGTTTGTTGATTTTGTTACAGAGCTTCGCATGAAGGAGACCGAGCAGCTTCTGCTCAATACGGATTACTCTTTGCAGGATATTGCCCTGAAGGTTGGGTATGCAAACGGAATTACGTTGGGACGTGTATTTAAACGGGTAACGGGCATTACACCAGGAGATTATCGTCGTTTGAAACGTGAACATCGAGAACCCGAAGAGTAACACAATTATGATCATATTCTGAGATCTGTACATCAGGATAACACAGGGTGAATTTCATGCAGTCACTTTCCACTTAGGAGAGAGGCTTGCAGAGGTTCGCCCTGTTTTCGTTGAACAGTTCTCTGCTGCCCGAGATCGATGCAACTGTTTTCGCAGGATAGCAAGTTAATATTCCTGTTTTATCCCCGTTTACGAATATAGGCAGTGTGTGAAAATGGTTTATCCGTATTGGGACAGGCAGTTTCGAGTCATGAGGCATTGAGAGCCATCAAAGCCTAGGGCAGCGTAGCTTTGGGAAAATAATCAGTCTGCGAAAATGGGCTTAACACATAAACTAAATTCCGTTTGTAAGCGCTTCCGAAACTGGTTTATTGCTAGAGTTCCGAAAGATGTGGAATACTCGGAGCAAGCCTTAACATTCACGCAAAGTAAAAGGGGATGACTAAATGACAAGAACAACAACCACAGGGAAAACGAAGAAATGGGTAGGTTTGGCGCTTACGATGATAATGGGAGTTTCGTTGCTGGCAGGATGTTCTTCACCATCCAATCAAGAGTCGGCTGAAGGTGGGGCAACAACTAATGGTGAGCGTGTTACTTTGAAAGTGGAGGTTTTTGATCGTGGTAACAGTCCTTCTCCACATACGATCACGAACAACTACTTAACTAAATTTGTTCAAGAGAAATTCGGCGATCCGAATAACATTGATGTGCAATTCGTACCTGTTCAACGTTCAGAAGAAACAACCAAGCTCAACGTTTTAATGGCCAGCCCTAGCGACGTTCCAGATATTGTGTTTGTATACGACTCCAGTGTGTTCTACCGTTATGCTCAGCAAGGTGGGCTAACTGAGGTGGGTGAACTCCTTAATGAACATGCACCTAACTTAAAAGAATATCTCGGCGAAGACCTGTTGAAATTCGGTCAGCTGGAAGGTCAGCAATTCGCTATTCCGGGTAAACGTGCCATTACGGCTCGTTACAACTCATATATCCGCCAGGATTGGCTCGATAAAGTCGGCATGAATGCTCCAACAACAACGGATGAGCTGTACGAAACGTTGAAAGCATTCAAAGAGAAAGATCCGGGCAATCTGGGCAGCAAAAACATCCCAATGGGTATGGCACTTGCCCCAGCGCAGTACGAAACATTGATCTACTCCTTTATTAAACCCGTACAAGATGGGCTTACGTACAGTCAGCGTTACGAGCTACCATTGCATGATGGCTTCAAAGATGCGATGCAGTTCCTTAACAAGCTTTACAATGAAGGTCTGATCAGCAAAGACTTCAGTCTTGACGAAGAAAAAACGCAATTGGTCAAAGACTTCCAGAACGGTAATATTGGGTACATGTCTGAGGACGTAGGTCAGATTCTGTATGCAGATGGTATGCTTGATAATTTGTCCAAAAATGTACCGGATAGCAAAGTTGTAGCAGTTGACGCTTACACTAATGCGAATGTGGACAACAAACACATCAAATCACGTTATGGTAGCAACGGTATGTACATCATGATTCCAAAAAGCAGCAAACGTTCGGTTGAAGCTGTGAAATACCTAGACTGGATGGCTTCTGGAACGAACTTGCTGGAGATGAACACCGGTGTCGAAGGTGAAAATTACGATAAGGTTGATGGTGTTCCAGTTGTTAAAGATGATGCACCACAGGATGTCAAAGATCGTGTCTACAACGGTGGTGACATGGCCATCATTGCCAACGGTAAAGTAGTTGGAGATCAGGCAGCCAATGAAGCCGCATGGATTGCAGGCTTCCCAGAACGTAACCAAGAGCTGATGAGACAGTCCATTGATATCGCTAATACGGATACGATCGGACCGGTTATCTTCAGCAAACCAATCGAAGCAGAATCTAAATATGGTACAGCGCTAAATGATAAGTTGAAAGTGCTTATTGTGAAAACTGCGATGGCCAAACCGGCAGACTTCGAAGCGGTATATGAAAAAGAAATGAATGATTTCATGTCACTGGGTGGTACAGAACTGAAGAAAGAGCTTGAAGCAGCACTTCAGTAAGCGTTATCTAATAACCAGGTTCATCTTGTGATTACTAAATCAATATGTAATTTACCGTATAACTTTGGAAGAAACGTGTGCCGCCGGTATGGGCGGCACAGCCGTTTCTCTGTTGATAGGAGGAAACCGACTTGACCATCACATACTTGAAAAGGTATTGGCAATTATATGCGCTCATCTCACTGCCTCTGATCTACTTCTTGATCTTTCGTTACGGCCCAATGTACGGGGTTCAGATCGCTTTTAAGGATTTCAACTTGTTTCAGGGCATCAACGGGAGTGAGTGGATCGGTTTCGATGCTTTCCGTGAAGTATTTGGAATGCGGGACTTCTACACCACATTACGAAATACCTTCATGCTAAATTTCCTAGACCTGCTTGTTTCGTTCCCTGCTCCAATTATATTGGCCATCATGCTCTATGAAGTTCGATTTAAATGGTTTAAAAAAATATCGCAAACGATTCTGTATATTCCTCACTTTATCTCCTGGGTTATTATCGGGGGAATTGTATACCAATTGTTCGGCAATCAATCCGGTATGGTTAACGGTGTGCTGGAGAGTATGGGCTTAAATTCAATACCATTTTTGACAGAGAAAAACCCATGGCTTGTGACGTACCTGTTCACAGGTGTCTGGCAGAGTGCAGGATGGGGTACCATTCTTTATTTGGCGGCATTAACCGGGGTGAATAAGGAATTGTTTGAGGCTGCCGAGATTGACGGAGCTTCAAGACTGAAGAGAATCTGGCATATTACGTTGCCAAGTATTAAACCAACCATTGTGACCTTGCTCATTCTTAATCTCGGACATATGGTCAGCATCGGTTTTGATCGGCCTTATATTATCGGTAACACAGCCGTGCGTGAATATTCCGATGTACTCAGTACCTTTGTATACAGAGTTGGTCTTGAATCAGGACAATACACGCTTGCAACTGTTGTAGGACTATTCCAAGCTGTTGTAGGGCTAATCTTTGTACTCGGCTCTAACTATATTTCAAAAAAGGCAACCGGCGAAGGCATTTTATAAGTTATCAAAGCATGAAAGATACGCCAATCGGCTTGTATGTATAGACCATCAGTAAAGGAGCTGTGCGCATATGAGTGAACGCACCTCAAATCGGATTTTTGATATCGTTAATATCTCCTTTATCAGTTTATTTGTTATATTCTGTCTGGCTCCATTTTTGCACACCATTGCGATATCTCTAAGTTCTAACCGGGCTATTACTTCGGGAGAAGTGACCATTTTTCCTAAAGAATTTAACTGGGATTCGTATATTCAAGTATTCTCTGATCAATCCATGCTATATTCACTGGGCTTTACGACTGTTCTGACAGTGGTAACCACAGTGCTGTGCATGTTATTCACACTTGCTGCTGCATACCCGTTAACCAAGAAAAAATTGAAAGGGCGCAAGCTTTTCATGTATGTCATCATCATTACGATGTTCTTCAGTGGCGGGATGATTCCCGAGTATTTGCTCATACGTGATCTCAACATGCTTAATTCAGTCTGGGCACTGATCTTACCGGGACTGGTAAGTCCGTTTAACCTGATTATCCTGATCTCATTCTTCAGAGGCATTCCTGAAAGTCTGGAAGAATCAGCAGAAATTGACGGCAGCTCACATGTACACACGCTATTCAAAATCATACTGCCATTATCCATGCCTGTACTTGCCACATTAGCGTTATTCTATGCGGTTGGTCGCTGGAATGGATTCCAGGATTCACTGTTGTATATTAATGATCCCAAGTTGTATCCACTACAACTTAAGCTCTTCCAAATGGTTCAAAACAACATGGTGAGTGAGCTTACATTGATGGAAGGTGCTAACCGCACACAACTGACTCCGGAAAGTCTCAAGGCAGCCACAGTTGTATTCGCAACTGTACCTATTCTGCTTGTCTATCCATGGCTGCAAAAGTATTTTGTCAGCGGTGCCATGCTGGGAGCGGTTAAAGGATAACTTCGTAGTTCCCATACACGCTAAACATCACAATTGGGGAAGGAGAAGGAACGTAATATGCAGGGAAGAGATAAGGGAGAATACTCGTTCTCCACATGCTGGAATATTCGAAAACATGATGTCGGGGAAGATATGATACGGGAGATTGCGGATCTCGGCTTTCGTCGGGTGGAGCTCAATTATAATGTGACGAAGGAGATGCTCACGACGATTGAGCCCATGATTGAGCGTAGAGAGATCGGAATTTCTAGTGTCCACAACACTTTTCCACATGACCCTGATCCAGACTACGGTACGGATTCCATCTTGCTCGGCTTCGAAGATGAAGTGAAACGTAAGCGGGCGATCGAATTGCTGGTAGAGTCGGCTGAATATGCCCAGCGTTATGGGGGAGAAGCTGTTGTTGTGCACCCCGGAGAAGTACCTTTTCCTGAGGATATCAGCAAAGACCTTGGAAAGATCTATAACGAGGAAGGTCCGGATTCACCGAAGTATCGCAGCAAATGGGCTGAATTGGTGGAGCGGCGGGAAGCCCTCAGTTCAGGGTATGTGGAGAAAATTATCGCCAGTCTGGATGAGGTATGCAATCGGGCGGCAGCTAAAGGTCTGGATGTTCGTTTTGGCATCGAGACAAGATCGCGACCACAACAGATTCCTACCCTTGCCGAAGCCAAGACCATCATCAAGGCCCTCAAAGGGGCTCCGGTTGGTATCTGGTACGATACCGGTCATGCCATCATGATGGATCGAATGGGCCTTTATGACAGTGTGGGAGAAATGCAGGGCCTGATGGATGATATCGTAGGGGTCCATATCCATGAGACACTTGGTCTCTCTGATCACTGGTGCCCGTATGTACACAGTAAGGATATGAACTTCTACGATGCCTATCTGCCGATGATTCGCCGGGCACAGGTGAAGGTGTATGAGTTGAAGTCTGCCTGTAAGGCAGAAGAAATCCACGAGAGTCATGACTTGCTTATGAAGAAGCTTGGAGTGACAGAGTAGGCACGGTGATGTGGGAAACAGTTGGCGTCTTCACAGCGTGTGTTCAACGACTGTTTCCTCAGTGACGAGGACCCCTAAATATGTAGTAAAACAAGCAAGTATTTTCTAGCGACTTTTGGCGGTATATGGTATATACTGACGAGAAAAAAATGAACTCACCTACGGGCGGTATGGGTAGGCTTCAGGTCTAAATTGAAGGCGCTGAAGCAACATACTTCGCACATCGGGAGAATGCATTGGTATGGAGGGAACTGCACATGTACAAACAACTGGTGGACAGTAATGACAGAGCGGTAGAAAGAGGCATATCCCGGCAGATGCTTGACCCGGAAAGCCGTTACTATGGAGGGACAATTGATCCCTACACAGGTGTTGCCTGGGTCAACCACACGACTGGAACGCCCACGGATATGTGTTACTGGGGGGCTGCGATCTCCAATCCGGACTCCATCTATTACCGGGATGAGGCGTTGTTAAATCGACTGCTGTTAGCTACGGAATTTGTACTTCGCTTCCAACATGAAGATGGTTCAATATCGCCAGGCTGGACCAATTACCATTCCCCTCCCGATACCGCATTTGTTGTTGTGGGGTACTCACAGTTGTATCAGCTTCTTCTGCAGCAGCAATGGAAGCCACTGCAACCTGTACTAAACAATATGAGGCTCTTTCTGGAACGCACGATTCCGACCATGCTTACGGGAGGTTGTCATACGCCCAATCATCGCTGGGTGCTATGCGCGGCGCTCGGTTTCCTGCATGAACTATTTGACCTGGAGGAAGCTGTGCAGCGCGCAGAGCAGTGGATGAATGAAGGCATGGATATTACACCCGATGGGGAGTGGACAGAACGGAGCAATGGGATATACAGCGCAGTTAGCGACATCATGTTAATTCATGCTGCACGCCTGCTCAATCGTCCTGAACTGCTGGAACCGGTGAGGCTTAATCTCCGCATGATGGTGTATCTGGTCCATCCTACGGGTGAAATTGTTACAGATTATTCTGGGCGACAGGATCTGGGCAGTGTTCATGATCTGTCACCTTACTACCTGCCTTATGCCATTTTGGCACGGCTGGATGGTGATCCACTCTTTGCTGGTATGGCAGCTTGGGCGGGAGATACACTGACAGATCCGGGTGTATGCTCGGTGAATACGCTCATTCGATTAATGCTTGAGCCGGAGCTTCAGCAGACAAATGACGCACGTGATTCATTACCGGAACAGTATGAGGTCATGCTGAATGAACATTTTGTACGGGGAGAATATCTGGAGCAGATGGACGCAGTAGGGCATCACGGACGTATCTCTCACAGTCGGATGCATACGGACTTTGGTGCTCCCGTAGCCCGAATTCGGGATGGAGCTACTAGCGTGACAGTGATGACAGAAGTTCCTTCCTTCTTCGCTCTTCGTCATGGCAATGTGCGTCTGCTGGCTGTGCAACTGGCCTCTTACTTTAATCCAGGGTATGTACCTATGCAGCAAATGACGAGGCTGTCCGAAGGGTATCGTCTGACTGGTGAGCAGAAAAAAGGCTACTATGGTCCAGTTCCTGCAAACCTGTTACCGGAATCAGCAGCATCAGCCATCAGTCCATGGTATTTGCTACCTCATCAGAGTCGTCAGCTTACTCATGAGCAGACCTTCCGTGTAGGAGCAGAATTACAGCCAACGGAAAACGGATGGAACATGCATATATCTGGACAGGAACCGGAGGATATCATGATGCAGTTGTCCTTTGTATTCGGAAGCGAAGGTGAACTGACCTGTGAGGACGCAATTGAAACGAGTGAGGGTCACTATTTGTGGAAAGGCGGTACATTACGCTATACCTGCGGAGAAGACTGGCTGGAGATTACCGGGGGCGAGCTGGGGCATCTGGCTGCAACAGTGCGGGAGGCAAAATTACCGGACAAGTGCAAGGTTGTGCTGGTCAATTTCATGACACCGTTTGATAAAACCATTCAAATTTCACTTTCTCCTTCGATGGCGTCGAAGATCTAGATTTATTAGATATTTAAGCCATAACAGTTAGAAGACCGAGCCCAAATGCTCGGTCTTCTTTTTTTAGGAATGACTGCAATTAACGTTCTAAAAAGATATTCCCACTGTTAAGCTCAGTCCGTAATATATGGACTATCATCATTTCAGTTGCTCTAACGCAGTTTCTATTGGTTTAGTGAACAGAGGATTATCTTTGGTTTGGCTCCAGTAAACGATAAGAACATTTCTTTTCTCATATAGAAAAGGGAACGTTGTAAAATGGGCACTTTCCATGTGTTTGTTGAATTCTTTTGTTCCGTTGATGCGATCCTTATCAGAATCGAAAATATAAAAATGTATAAATTCAGGGTTGTACGGATCTTCTTGCCCTGGCGTTTCAACGGAGTACACCTCAGGTACAACATCATTTAATTTCAAAGGATATCCGGTGATACCAAAGGACACTAAATCCAGTTCTTGAGACTCGAGCGCTTTCAGTACATTATCTAATGTGAACTTATTTTCTATGTTTTCTATATCTTTTGAACATCCATTCAAAGCAAACAAGCATATAAAGATGAGTACAAGTGGTTTTATTTTCGAGATCATCAATATAACACCCTCCTAAATAGTAATGATGCCGCCTTTATTTTTATAATTAGATACGCAAATCATAAGGTTGAGGGTCAGAGCCAATACAGGTTGTTTGATTTAATTTAATGGAGATAAACTACTAAAAAGGACAATAAGGATAATAATACCATAAACTACACTCATCTCATCATAACCGATCCGATCCGATCCGATCCGAATCCAGTTAGACGTCGCGTATCCGACAGGGATGGACTAATGCAATACTGCAAAGAAATCCTGTGACAAGCGAGTGCAGGAGCCTCTAGGAAAAGACGGGTTTCCTTAGAATAAACAACGCTCCAAGGTGATAGGTTTCCGCAAAATGGAATATCACCTTCTTTTGCATTTTTTTCATAAACGACATGAAACTACATATTGAGAAGTGGGCCTTAAGATGTGGTATACTGAAGAGTATGAATGAAATGCAAAGAGGAGGTGCCTTGGAAGATGAAGGGCAAGCTAGTGCGGGCTGAGGGACACCTTGCCAATATTATACCGATTCACTTGGATGCTTCTTTCTTTTTTGAAAGAGCTGTCCGCTCGCTGGACCGTAATCATGTTGACAAGGCATTAAAATATTTTCGCAAAGCTGTTGAGTACGAACCGGAAAATCCGGTAAATCATTGTAATATGGCGGGTATATTATCGGAGAAGGGGGATTACGAAGCCTCCAATGCCATTCTGGCTAACGTGCTGGAAGTGGTAGATCCGTCGATGACGGAATGTTATTTCTATATGGCGAACAATTATGCAAATATGGATCGGTTTGAGGAAGCCGAGCAAGCACTTGTTACCTATCTGGAGGAGGACACCCAAGGTCAGTTCATGACGGAAGCCGAAGAGATGATGGAGCTTCTGTATTATGAGCTGGATCGTCCGACCAAACTGAATCGAATCAAATCACGCAAAGGTGTAGTGGAGCACGATCAGGCACGGGAACTGTTGGAAGAAGGGAAATTTGCACAGGCTGCTGAATTGCTCGAAGGCATGTCTTCTGATTACCCTGATTACTTGGCTGCCCGTAACAATCTGGCACTCGCCTACTATTATATGGGTCTTTTTTCCAAAGCAAAAGAGACCATTGCCGAAGTACTTGAACAGGAACCAGGTAATCTGCATGCACTCTGTAATCTGGCCATTTTCCATCAAAATGAGAACCGGGCTGATCAGGTTTTGCTTCTGATCAAAAAATTGCGTGTCATCGTGCCATTCCAGCACGAACAAGTCTACAAACTGGCGACAACGATGGGAATTCTGGGCCAACACGATACGGCTTATGTTCACTTCAGGCGTTTGCTCAAGGACGAAGAGACAGCTGCTGATCCGGCACTTGCTCATTATGCAGCGGTGGCGGCTTATAATACAGAACGTTATGATGCTGCTGAGCGTTTATGGCATCATGTGTCCAAGCTTGATCCGGGTTCCGAAGTATCCCGGTATTATCTGTCAGGTCTTGAGGCTGTAAAACAAGGCGAGCAAGAGCCAGAGAAGCTGAGCTATCACTATCATCTGCCATTTGATGAGCAGTTCAGACAGTGGGAGAACTATGGTAGTGGCATACCTGAAGAAATGAAGAATGATCCACTGATTCGTTCATCGTTCTTCTGGGCATTGCGTCATGGTGATCGGGCAACCAAGCTACAGGTTATTCATGCGCTTGGGATGATCGGTGACTATGAGGTGCAGCAGGCTTTGCAATCCTTTATTGAAGAGCCTGGAGAAGAACAGGATCTGCTTGAGGCAGCACAAACTGTACTGAACGAATTGAAATCGGCTGAACATGAGGATCGGAATTCTCAGGTTGTTCGACCCTTTTCTCCTGTAGCCTTGAAGTCTATTGGGAAGGTTCCATCCACATCAGAGCAATCGGACAGTGGCTCAACCTCCCATTGGCAGGCTGTTGTTGATCGTGCGTTACAGATGTCTGAAGCAAAGGCTGAGTTGCAGCAAGAGATGGAACGGCTCTGGACGGATTATGTATCCCGGGTACATCCGGAGGTTCCGGGTACGAAACAGATTGAGGGTTGGGCTGCAGGACTTGAGTATTTGGCAGCGAAGAATCACAGTCGGCCCGTTACCTATCAAAGCATTGCTGAGCGGTATGGGATATCGGCATCAACGGTTAGCAAGTATGCTAAACAGATTCATTCGGTTTGTAACAGCAAGCCACCACTAGTATAGAAAGTTCGCTTCAACTCGTTTTCAGAAAGACATCATCAGGTGAAGGATACAACAACCGGGAAAACGGGTAAACTTAACGAATGGGCCTCGTAAACGCCTGTAGGATATCATCTTGGCAAGTTCATCGCTAGTACAACACATTCTTACCTTAATTAAGGAGGCTGTATCTATATGTCTAAATACAGAACGATTGTGATCGGAACGGGACCTGCGGGTCTGACAGCAGCGATATATCTGGCTCGTGCTAATCTGAAACCACTGGTTATCGAAGGTCTTCAGCCGGGTGGTCAATTGACGACGACAACGGAAGTTGAGAATTTCCCCGGTTTCCCGCAAGGTATCATGGGTCCGGAACTGATGGACAACATGCGTAAGCAAGCTGAACGTTTTGGAGCGGAATTTAAAAACGGTTGGGTGGAAGAGGTTGATTTCAGTAAACCGCCCTTCAAGGTCAAAGTTGGAGGAATCGGTGAACTGGAAGCTGAGTCGATCATTATCTCCACAGGTGCTTCCGCTCGTTATCTTGGTATTCCGGGCGAGCAGGAAAATGTGGGACGTGGTGTAAGTACATGCGCGACATGTGACGGCTTCTTCTTCCGAGGCAAAAAAATCGTGGTCGTGGGCGGTGGAGACTCCGCGATGGAGGAGGCGAGTTTCCTGACTCGTTTTGCAACAGACGTGACATTGGTTCACCGCCGGGATGAATTACGTGCATCCAAGATTATGCAGGATCGGGCTCGTAGCAATGAAAAGGTGAAGTGGGCGCTGAACCGTACTCCACTCGAGGTCGTACCTGAAGCGCTGGGTGTCAAAGGGCTGAAGGTGCGCAACAACGAGACGGGGCAGGAAGAGTTGCTCGAAGCAGATGGCGTATTCGTTGCCATTGGTCACACACCGAATACCGGATTCCTGGGTAATGCGATCGCACTGGACGAACATGGCTATGTTGTCGTTAAACCGGGAACAACGGAGACCAATATTCCGGGTGTATTCGCCTGTGGTGATGTTCAGGATACGAAGTATCGTCAAGCCATTACAGCTGCAGGATCCGGATGTATGGCCGCCATGGATTGTGAGAAGTTCCTTGAAGGAAGCATTGTCCATGATTGGAGCGAAACGTTGGATAAATAAGCATTACATGCGTGAGGTTAGGCATATGTTAGGAATAAGAGACAACGGGAAGTCTCATGAAATGAGAGAAGCCGGAAGGCTTCTCTTTTTTTGAAACTACAGTGGGCATGAGTTCGTATACATATGGGGCATATTAGCTGTGAGGTGAAGATTTTGGGGGAAATGATAAAAGATTGGTTACAGAATGCGACAGTGAGACGGTTTTTGATCCTGCTCTTGTTCTGTTTAGTTTTGTTCAGTATGGGGAGTATGCTGCACATGATTCTGCTGTTGTTCCTGGTGACGTATGTCATGAACAGGTTACAGCATTTCATTACAGGTGGTTTGAATCGGTTGTTTCCAATCAACTATAAAGTTGTAGTCATCCTGCTCTATATGATTGTGATCGCAGTCATTGTGCTTGGCATTTCCAGATATTCACCGCGGATCGTGGATCAGGTCGTTCAGTTAACGAACGAGATTATGAAATTTCTGGATAGTGCAGACGGTGATAATTTTGCATCCAAAATTGCGGGTTATCTTCAATCCTTCGATATTAAAAATTACACCAATGATGCATTGAAATATATTTTCGCTTTGAGCAAATGGCTGGAGTTTATTCTGCTCGTTATCATTCTGAGTCTGTTCTTCTTGTTGCAGAAGCAGGAGATATCCAAGTTTACGTCCAAGTTCAAAACAAGTAAAATTGGATGGTTCTATAATGAAGTAGCTTATCTTGGAGACAAATTCGTGTCTTCATTTGGTAAAGTCATCGAGGCACAGCTTCTGATTGCGGTGTTCAATACAGTGCTGACGATCTTGGGCTTATGGATTCTGGGTTTCCCGTATCTGTTCGCTCTGACCATTCTGGTGTTCCTGCTCAGTCTGGTTCCCGTTGCTGGGGTTATTATCTCACTTGTACCGCTCTGTCTGATTGGGTATCAGATGGGTGGACTGAAATTAAGTATTATTGTGATCATCATGATTATTGTAATTCATGCCTTGGAGACGTATTTCCTGAATCCAAAACTGATGGCACATAAGACCAAACTGCCGATGTTCTACACCTTTATCGTACTGATTCTGTCGCAACACTTCCTGGGGATCTGGGGGCTGATCATTGGTATTCCGATTTTCGTCTTCCTGCTTGATATTCTGGATGTGAATAAGATGGAGAAAACAGAAGAGCCGGTACGTTTGGAAACGAAGTTGTGACGTATAGCTGAAGAATGGCTGAGTTCAATCCAATTGAACAACTTCAGATATTTGTGAAAAGTAAGGTGCCTTCCAACCATGGAAGGCGCTTTTTTGTTGGCAATACGTCAATAGATCGCTTTCTGCATGGGAATGACAGGTGGTGGGGGGCATAAGACGAGTCACCTATATGAGGGGACGATGTTGATCTTTTATGAATGGAACGAGTGGTGATGCAATATCATGAGTTGAGGCTTCCTCTGTTATGGAGGAAGGAATGAAGCGTGCGTTTATAAATGAAGGTAATAAGATTGTATACGTATTCAAAAATGCTATGTGATGTGGTTCACAACCCTAACGGAGCATGGTGTATCCGAGTTCTTATCGTCTTGACCCAGGCGTATCCTTCAATTATAGTTGGTACGTAGGACTTAAACTATTTTAGATAGATAAAGGTGGCTTGCAGCATGTCTGAGAAAATCTACGTTGGGGTCGATCTCGGCGGAACAGCAATCAAGGTCGGTATATGCGATGAACAAGGTCAGCTAATGCATACGTATGAAGGACCGACTGAAGTGGATAAGGGCGTAGACACGGTCATCGCCAACATCGAGAAGTATGTCCGACATATCGTAGCCGAATCACCATACAGTTGGGAACAGCTTGAGGGTGTAGGTGCTGGAGTGGCCGGTTTCACGAATGTACGCGAGGGAATTATCGTTCATGCCCCTAACATTGGATTTCGGAATGTGGCCATTCGTTCGATTCTGGAAGAACGTCTGGGCAAGCCAATCAAAATAGATAACGATGCAAACGTGGCTGCACTGGGTGAAGTATGGGCAGGTGCCGGCAAAGGCGTAGACAACTGCGTATGTTATACACTCGGCACAGGCGTTGGCGGAGGCTTGATCTTGAATGGGAACATCTATCAAGGCTTCTCGGGTATGGCTGGTGAGCTGGGTCATATCAGTGTTGTACCTGACTTGGAGGCCATCAAGTGCGGTTGTGGTAAAATGGGATGTGTAGAAACAGTATCGTCTGCAACAGGAATTATCCGTATGGCGAAGGATGCAGTAGAACGTGGTGATCATACGTCACTGGCACTTGTCGACAAGATTGCAGCCAAAGAAGTATTTGATGCTGCCAAGGCAGGCGATGAAGTGGCACAGCGCATTGTAAACCGTGCGGCCTTCTACCTGGGCAAGTCCATGGCTACTGTAGCTGCTGTCATTAACCCGGAGATGTTCATCATTGGTGGTGGCGTATCCAAAGCGGGCAACTTCTTGTTCGATGAAATACGTACCGTATTTGCCAAGCTGACACCGGAACCGCTGCAAGAAGGGGTTCAGATTCTGGAAGCTACACTTGGTAATAATGCAGGTATTGTGGGTGCGGCAGGTCTTCTCTTGCGTTCCTAGTAACCTCGTAACAATATATGAATACAGCAATATGATAAGGAGGGGACATTTATGCTTGAAGGTGAAGGCTCACCAGGCACAGGCGCCACGCTCATTATCATTACGGGCATGTCCGGGGCAGGTAAAACCATTGCAGTACAAAGCCTGGAAGATCTGGGTTTCTTCTGTGTGGATAATCTGCCACCGGTATTGATTCCGAAATTTGCGGAACTAATTGAACAGTCAAACGGCAAGATTGGTAAGGTTGCATTGGTTATCGATCTGCGCGGGCGTGAATTCTTTACGGCTCTGTCCGAGTCTTTGAACTATATTAAAGATCATTTTACCATTCATTGCGAAATTTTATTCCTGGATGCTACAGATTCTGTACTTGTTCAGCGTTACAAAGAAAGCAGGCGCAGACATCCACTGGCTCCTGAGGGCATGCCGCTGGACGGCATCCGACTGGAACGCAAGATGTTGGAGGAACTCAAAAACTCTGCGACTCAGGTATTGAATACTAGTACAATGAAGCCTGCTCAACTGAAAGAACGCATCATATCCCGCTTTTCTCATCTGGAAAGCCAAATGTTGTCGGTGAATATTACGTCGTTTGGATTCAAGTATGGCATTCCGATTGATGCTGATCTGGTGTTTGATGTACGTTTTTTACCGAATCCGCATTATATTGAGCATTTGCGACCAAATACGGGACAGAATAGTGATGTGTACGAATATGTTATGAAGTGGCCAGAGACACAGGCGTTTCTGACCAAGCTGCTGGATATGCTGCATTTCCTGATTCCGCAATACCGGAAGGAAGGCAAAAGCCAGGTTATTATTGGAATCGGCTGTACCGGAGGCAAGCATCGTTCGGTAGCAATATCGGAATATTTGGGCAAGATGTTGGGAAGCAGCGAGACAGAAGCTGTCACCGTGAGCCATCGCGACGCTGACCGGGACCGTCATTGAAGAGGGTGAAGGGATGAAAGAGGCCGGACCACGAAGAGAACGTCCGAGAATAGTTGTAATGGGCGGCGGAACCGGATTATCCGTGATGTTACGCGGTTTGAAAGAGAAGCCGCTGGATATCACGGCCATCGTCACGGTTGCAGATGACGGTGGAAGTTCAGGCATCCTGCGCAATGAGCTACAAATGCCGCCTCCGGGCGACATTCGCAACGTGCTTACGGCACTGGCTGATGTAGAACCATTGCTTTCAGATATGTTGAAGTACCGTTTCAATACAGGCGCGGGGCTTGCAGGCCACAGCTTGGGAAATTTGATTTTGGCTGCAATGACGGATATTTCGGGCGACTTTGTGACCGCAGTGCGGGAGCTTAGCCGCGTGTTTGCCGTTCGAGGTGAGGTATTACCAGCCGCAGGCCAGGCCGTTGTGTTGCATGCCGAGATGGAAGATGGGACAATTATTACAGGCGAGTCCAAGATCCCTGAGGCAGGTGGACGCATCAAACGTGTTTTCCTTGAACCGGATCACGTGGAGCCGTTGCCAGAGGCAGTAGAGGCCATTCGTCAAGCTGACGCCATTCTGATCGGGCCAGGCAGCCTCTATACAAGCATCCTTCCCAATCTGCTCGTACCTAAGCTTGCAGAAGCTGTGGTAGAGGCTGATGCGGTGAAGATGTTTATCTGTAATGTTATGACACAGCCAGGAGAAACAGATAACTATACGGTAAGTGACCACCTTAAGGCGGTACATGAGCACATAGGTCATCAGCTCTTCGACTATGTTATCGTAAATAATGGTGATATTCCGCTGCAAGTGCAAAATAAGTATGCGGAAAAAGGAGCAAAACCGGTTGTACTGGATATGAATGTACTCGAAAGTGCCGGTTATCAGGTGGTTGCAGATACTCTTGTTCTGTTCAAAACCTATCTGCGTCATGATGCCGACAAGTTAAGTCATCACATCTACCAACTGGTACAAAATTGGATGTTACGGAAGAGGTGAAGTCCCATGTCGTTTGCAGCACAGACCAAAAAAGAGTTAACCATGATCGAGAGCGAACCGTGCTGCGAAAAGGCGGAACTTTCAGCCCTCATCCGTATGCTTGGTGCAGTGCAGTTATCGAATAAAAAAGTGATCTTGGATATTTCGACGGAGAATGCCGCCATTGCAAGACGGGCATACTCTCTGCTTAAAAAGCATTTTCAAGTGCATACGGAACTACTGGTCCGCAAAAAAATGCGGCTGAAAAAGAACAATGTATATATTGTTCGAATTCCAACTATGGTACAAGAGATTCTCAACAGTCTTCATATTGTATCGGAAGGTTTTCTGTTTACGCCAGGAATTAATACGGAGTTATTTCAGCAGAACTGTTGTAAACGTGCCTATCTTCGCGGTGCATTTCTGGCCGGTGGATCGGTTAATAACCCGGAAGGTTCCTCGTACCATCTGGAGATTGCGTCCATGTATGAAGAGCACTGTCAGGCACTAGTTGATCTGGCCAATGAATTTCATCTGAATGCCCGGTGCATAGAACGGAAAAAAGGATTCATCCTATACATTAAGGAAGGCGAGAAAATCATTGAGCTGCTCAGCATCATTGGTGCTCATCAGGCCTTGTTCAAGTTTGAAGATGTACGAATTATGCGTGATATGCGTAACTCCGTTAACCGGATTGTCAATTGTGAGACCGCCAACCTGAATAAAACGATTGGAGCGGCGGTAAGACAAATCGATAATATTCGGTTGTTACAAAAGGAAGTTGGTCTGGAATCGTTGCCTGAGAAACTTCGCGAGGTGGCGGAGGTTCGACTCGCTCATCCAGATATCAATTTGAAAGAAGTAGGCGAGCTCCTTAAAGGTACAGTTAGCAAGTCGGGAGTGAACCATCGGCTTCGTAAAATTGATGAGCTGGCTGAGAAAGTACGCACAGAACGTTATGGTTAAGACGGAGTAGGGTAAAGTAACAAGGTCGGCTGTTTCTGCTGAACAGAAAGGCCGGGAAAGTCAACCGTTAAGGACCTAGGGAACTTACTTAGGTCATTGGATGCGCTGTGCAAAAGATGAAATTAGGGCAAGATAATGTCCTCTAAAGCACCCTGAGTTTTTTCTTCTAGTGTCCTGCACGGGTTAATGGTATAATGTTGTATAAATATAATTGTGTATTTAATGTCCAGATTTCATAATAGGGGGTAAGTTTCCATGACAAAGCACCCGGTAGTTGTCCGTTTGAAAACGGGTCTCCATGCCAGACCTGCGGCACTGTTCGTTCAAGAAGCGAATAAGTACTCGTCTGAAGTGTTCGTCGAGAAGGACGACAAAAAAGTTAATGCAAAAAGTATCATGGGGATCATGAGCCTTGCAATTAGCACAGGTACGGAAATCCAGATTAGTGCAGAAGGCGCGGATGCCGAACAGGCTGTAAACGCTTTAGTTAGTCTGGTAAGCAAGGAAGAGCTCGAAAACCAATAAGATATGATCAATCCAATGAAGAAGTCCCGAAAGGGGCTTTTTTGCTTTATTGACGTATTTGCTATCGTCAAGTGCAACATTATGGAATTTGTCCCGTCTGTTAAGGTATCAAATCGATTAAAGTTTGAGATGTTAACACATAAGGAGGCTATCGTGATGGGTAAACAATGGATGAAACCGTTTGGTGCGGTGCTGGTGGCAAGTACGTTGCTTGTTGGAGGAACAGCATGGGTTGCACCAGGTAACTATGCTTACGCTGCAGAGGTTCAGGGAGTACAACAGAATGTGATTAATGTTGTGGGTAAAGGTGAGATTCAGGTGAAGCCTGATATCGCTTATCTGTCCATTGGTGTGAACAGTACTGCAGAGACAGCTGCATCTGCTCAAAAAGCGAATGCTGCGAAAGTTCAAAAGGTATCCAACTTGCTGAAGAATACGTGGAAGATCAGTGCAGACGACATTCAAACGAGTCAGTTCTCTGTACAACCCAACTATACGTATAGCGAAAAAGACGGACAACAAATTAAAGGATACACAGCGCATCATACGCTGACTGTCACATATCGTGAGATGGATAAGATCGGCGAGTTGCTCGATGCTGCTTCAGGGGCGGGTGCCAACAACATTGAAAACGTGCGCTTTACTGTAGAAAATCCGGAAAGTTATGAATCCCAAGTGATTGAGAAAGCTGTTGCCAATGCAGATGTGAAAGCAGGCGCCATTGCAAAAGCAGTTAAACGTCAACTGGGTGCTGTTCTTTCCGTGAGCCAAGGTGATGCCAATGTGCCTGTATTCTATGCAAGTGAGGCGCTGATGTCCAAAGCACAAGACACAGCAGGTGGCACTGAGATTGAAACAGGCCAGGTTAAAGTGAGCACAATCCTGAATATCACGTATGAAATGAAATAAACAAGATTGAACTAAGGATTGTAAGCTCAAGTAACCTTTTCAAGGGTCATTTGAAGGGTACAACGAAATGATGACAAAGACTTTGTCCTGTGGACAGAGTCTTTTTTTGTTGGAAAAGCAAACTTTGATGAAGTTAGATAGGAGGGTGCCTTTTTGAAGCAACATGAAATGCTGGTTATTGGTATCTTTTTTGTATAGTTGTTCGTGACAAAAAGGTCATATCCCGTTATATTTTCCGCTTGATATTCATCAACATTGTAACTCGAGCTGTAAACCTTTCCGAAATCGGGTTAATTATAATAGAGAGGTGAGCGTATGAGATATGCGATCAGGTCAGGATTACATACGCAATGATCCCTAATTGTGAATTCAGAGAGGAGTTTTATATATGACATCATGGAAAAAATGGACAAGTGCTTTGCTCGCAGCAGGAATTATTGTAGGTAGCGGTACGGTATGGCAGGACAGTTCGGTTCAGGCAGCATCGGTATCCTCGAAAGTGACAACCCCGGCTGAGGTAACTCTGAAATCGGGTGGGAAAACACTGACTCAAAAAGGACTTCTTCAAGGTGGCTCAACTTGGGTCTCTCTTACTGCAGTTAAAGATGTGGCAGGTGGAACGCTGAAATATGATGCGAAAACCAAGTCATATACGGTAACAGCAGCCAACAATGCGATGACCGTTAGCCTGATGGATGGACAGCCAAACGTTTATATTAACGGGTATTACCCTCAGGTGGAAGCAAAATTGATTCAGGGTCGATTATATATCCCATTCTCGGCAATGAGAGATTATCTGGGTGTACAGGGGAATTGGGATGGCAAAACCAAAACGTTGACACTCAGCAAGGTGAAACAAAATAACGTTAAAATTAAAGCGGCGACAGTTAATGTTACTGTAAAAAATGCTGAAGTAGATGTTCAATATCCACAGGTGAGTGGACTTGCCAGCAAAGAAGCTGAAGCAGCGATCAACAAAGTACTGAAAGACGAAGTGGATGCTTATGTAGCTGACTTCAAGAAACAGACATCTGAATTCGGCGGTGCTACAGCCAACCGTCCATATGCATTTGAGAGCTCTTATGTAGTGACGTACAACGAAAAAGGCGTGCTGGGACTCATTACACAACGATACGAAGATTATGCTGGCGCTCATGGTATGACATACCGTACGGGCCACACCTTTGCACTGGACACAGGTAAGGAGCTTACATTAGATGATGTGCTGCAAAATAACAAAACCATGCGCGAGACGTTGGGTAAAAAAGTGGGCGAGCAACTGAAAGCCCGCGGTGGATACCTCGATGGGTATAAAGGGTTAAATAAAGATCAGGATTTCTATGTTACACCAACGGGTGTGGTCGTGTTCTTCCAGCTGTATGAGTATACAGCGTACGCAGAGGGATTCCCTGAAATGCCATTTACGTATAAAGAGATTCTTCCTAAAGGCACAGAACCATTTAGCGATGTAACGGGAACCAAATAAAGAAACATTATTATGCACTCTTAAGTTATTTTTCTTATAAAATGAAAAAAGAAGCCCTCATCATGATCATGATGAGGGCTTCTTCTCGTATAGACAACACAATGAGGTGTTGCTGATTACGTTAGGTATTGATATATTAACGCGAAGACCGTGGTCTAACTAACACTTAGATTCCTTGGGAACCTACGTTTTCAATAACTTTATCAATGATACCGTAATCGGCAGCTTCAGCAGCACTCATGAAGTAGTCACGATCTGTATCTTTCTCAATCCGCTCCAGAGGTTGACCTGAACGCTCAGAGATGATGCGGTTCAACGTATCACGCATTTTCAGGATGCGGCGAGCACGGATTTCGATGTCGGAAGCTTGACCTTGAGCACCACCAAGTGGTTGGTGAATCATGATTTCACTGTTAGGCAACGCAAAACGTTTCCCTTTTGCACCGGCATTCAACAAGAATGCACCCATGGAAGCCGCCATACCTACACAGATGGTAGATACATCCGGTTTGATGAATTGCATTGTATCGTAAATGGCCATACCGGCTGTAATCGATCCGCCTGGGCTGTTGATGTATAAGTGAATGTCTTTCTCCGGATCTTCCGCAGCCAGGAACAACATCTGTGCCATAATGGCATTAGCCACTACGTCATTAACATCGCTACCAAGGAAAATAATACGATCCTTCAGCAATCTGGAGTAGATGTCGTAGGCGCGCTCACCCCGGTTGCTCTGTTCAACGACCATTGGAATAAAACTCACGTGAAAAACCTCCTTGGAATGTAAAATGTTATTGGTGTTTATACTTAAACTGTTACCGTATTACCCACATAATAAACAATTCCAAACAAAAAGTCAAAGAAAGTCAAACTAACTTGCAAAAAAAAGAAACCTTTCCGGTTTCATTGGTTAAATGGGTTATGAGCTGTTAAATAAAAATGGCGCGCCCGCCAAGAATCGAACTTGGATCTCAGGCTTCGGAGGCCTACGTCATATCCATTGGACCACGGGCGCACATTATGTGACAGCAATAATGATTATAGCTCATGAAATATTTAATTGCAAGCAGTTCGTTGTGGTATTGGTTTGGATTAACCCAAAAATGATCATGATGAAGAAGAGTGGATAAAGAGTGCATTTAAGTAAATGCTATTAGAGGTTTTGGACATGCCGTATGAAATGTGATTCTGAGCGATATGTAGATTGAATTCATTTGTTTCTTCTATATATGGTATGCGTGAGCTAGTCCTTGATCATGAAAGTCTAGGATTGTGAAAATAGGCGCGTACAAACGCTGAATGCGTGTCGAAATAACACGTTGAAACACTTGCATGTCACGTCAGTTTTAGGTAGAATAGACGTGGGACTTAAAAAGTTAACCCGGGACGTTTTAGGGCCACGAAAGAGAGCTTAGAACGAGAACTTGCGGGAGTGGAAAGCATGCGAACGATTTTAGAAGTACAAAAGCAGCTTCTGCCTGATCTCATGGATATCTTGAAAAAGAGGTATACGATTCTGCAACAGATCATGTTATCGGATGTGATCGGACGGAGAACGTTAGCTAATTCCATGCAGATGACCGAGCGGGTTCTGAGGGCTGAGACCGATCTGTTAAAGGCTCAGGGACTTATTGAAATTGACAGTGCAGGAATGAAGATCAGCGAGGCAGGGTATGATTTGCTGCAGCAGTTAGAGCCCGTAGCCAAAGAGTTGTTCGGATTATCCGAGCTGGAAGAGCGCATCAAGCAAGCCTACGGTCTGCAAAAGGTAGTTGTGGTTCCTGGTGATTCGGACGTTTCTCCATTTGCCAAAAGGGAACTGGGCAGAGCCGGAGCGAAGGCTCTCGGCAATATCATGAGTGACAACGACGTTGTCGCCGTTACTGGCGGATCAACAACGGCCGAAGTCGCAGAGCAACTGACTCCGCCAACATCGCTCAAAGGTGTCTGGTTCGTACCGGCACGCGGTGGACTTGGAGAAAGCCTTGAAATTCAGGCAAATACGATTGCATCCACAATGGCAAAACGGGTAGGAGCGCAATACAAACTCCTGCATGTACCGGATTTGCTTAGTGATCATGCCTACGAATCATTAATCCAGGACCCCAGTGTTCAGGAGATTCTGCAGCTGATTCGGAAATCGCGGATTGTAATTCATGGAATTGGTGATGCCGTGGAGATGGCGACAAGACGTAAACTTGCGACGGAGATTATCGATGAACTTCAGGAGCAAGGAGCCGTATCTGAATCTTTCGGTTATTACTTTAATGATCAGGGTAAGGTGGTACATACCATGCTTACACTGGGTATGCGACTTCAGGATATTGAACGAACCGATGTCGTGATTGGAATTGCAGGTGGCAAAAGCAAAGCTGCTGCCATTCACTCCGTGTTGCGATTTGGTCAGGAAGATATTCTGATTATTGATGAGGCTGCTGCCGAAGTCATCGTTGCTGAAATGGAATAAGGGTTTACTTTGCATCACAACTATTGTTGTCTTGACGGACTTCACCGTCTGTCTTGAATATATAAGTTTCATAAAAAATTAATCAAAACTTGGGAGGAACTTACTCATGATTAAAGTAGGTATTAACGGTTTTGGACGTATTGGACGCTTGGCATTCCGCCGTATTCAAAATGTAGCAGGCATCGAGGTAGTAGCAATCAACGACTTGACTGATGCTAAAATGCTCGCTCATTTGCTCAAATATGATACAACTCAAGGTCGCTTCGATGGCGATGTTGAAGTACACGATGGCTTCTTCAAAGTGAACGGCAAAGAAGTTAAAGTATTGGCTAACCGTAACCCGGAAGAACTTCCTTGGGGCGACCTGGGCGTAGATATCGTTCTGGAATGTACTGGTTTCTTCACAACTAAAGAAGCAGCTGAGAAACACTTGAAAGGTGGAGCTAAGAAAGTTGTTATCTCCGCACCAGCTACTGGCGACATGAAAACCATCGTTTACAACGTAAACCATGAAATCCTCGACGGTACTGAAACTGTAATCTCCGGCGCATCTTGCACAACAAACTGCCTGGCACCTATGGCAAAAACACTGCAAGACAAATTCGGAATCGTTCAAGGTTTGATGACTACAATTCACGCTTACACTGGCGACCAAAACACGTTGGATGCTCCACACCCTAAAGGTGACTTCCGTCGTGCTCGCGCAGCAGCTGAAAACATCATCCCTAACACAACTGGTGCTGCTAAAGCAATCGGTCTGGTAATCCCAGAACTGCAAGGCATCCTTGATGGTGCAGCTCAACGTGTACCAGTAGCTACTGGTTCCCTGACTGAGCTCGTAACTGTTCTGAACAAAAAAGTAACTGCTGAAGAAGTTAACGCAGCTATGCAAGAAGCTTCCGATCCAGAAACTTTCGGATACACAGAAGACGAAATCGTATCTTCCGATATCCAAGGAATCACTTTCGGTTCCCTGTTTGATGCAACTCAAACTAAAGTTCTGACTGTTGGCGACCAACAATTGGTTAAAACTGTAGCTTGGTATGACAATGAAATGTCCTACACTGCACAATTGGTTCGCACTTTGGAGCACTTTGCAAAAATGATTAAGTAATATCTGAAATAAAATAGAGCGGAAACAGATGCTATATTGTTTCCGCTCTTTATATATCTACATTTTGCAAATTTCTCAAAAACACCAGGATTGACAAGGGATTTTAGCTCTTGATTGGTCCACCAAATACATGGGTGCGGAGGAAATACAGATGAACAAAAAAAGTGTACGCGATATCGAATTGACAGGAAAACGGGCTTTTGTCCGTGTAGATTTCAATGTGCCGCTCGAAGATGGTAAAATTACAGATGACAAACGTATTCGTGCAACGCTTCCTACAATCAACTTCTTGATTGAAAAAGGCGCTAAAGTCATTTTGGCAAGCCACATGGGTCGTCCTAACGGCGAAGTGGTTGAATCCTTGCGTTTGACTCCAGCAGCTGAGCGTTTGTCTGAATTGCTTGGTAAAACCGTTGTTAAAGCTGACGATTCTGTTGGTGACGCTGTTAAAGCTCAAATCGCTGAACTGAACAACGGCGACGTATTGTTGCTTGAAAACGTTCGTTTCCACGCTGGCGAAGAGAAAAACGATCCGGAACTGGCAAAACAATTTGCTGAACTGGCTGACGTTTTTGTTAACGATGCGTTTGGCGCGGCTCACAGAGCACACGCTTCGACTGAAGGAATCGCTCACTTGCTTCCAGCAGTGTCCGGTTTGTTGATGGAGAAAGAACTTGAAGTGTTGGGTAAAGCAATCTCCAACCCTGAGCGTCCTTTCACAGCTATCATTGGTGGATCCAAAGTTAAGGACAAAATCGATGTAATCGACAACCTGCTGAACATTGCAGACAACGTGATCATCGGTGGCGGTCTGACTTACACGTTCTTCAAAGCACAAGGACATGAGATTGGACAATCCTTGTTGGATGAATCCAAACTTGATGTTGCTCTCGGTTTTATCGAAAAAGCGAAAAAACTGGGCAAAAACTTCTACCTGCCGGTAGATATCGTAGTGTCTGACGATTTCAGTGCGAAAGCAAACACACAAATCGTTGACATCGATGGCATCCCAGCAGATTGGGAAGGTATCGACATCGGTCCTAAAACACGTGAGATCTATGCTGACGTAATCAAAAACTCCAAATTGGTTGTATGGAACGGACCAATGGGCGTATTTGAAATCGAGCCATTCTCCCACGGTACTCGTGCAGTAGCAGAAGCTTGCGCTGAGACAGAAGCTTACACTGTAATTGGTGGCGGTGACTCCGCAGCAGCAGCAGAGAAGTTCAAATTGGCTGACAAAATGAACCACATCTCTACAGGTGGCGGTGCATCCCTCGAGTTCATGGAAGGTAAAGTACTTCCAGGCGTAGTGGCATTGAACGACAAGTAAGTTTTAGTAGTCTATAGCATGAAGGAGTTGAAACCCATGAGAACACCGATTATCGCAGGTAACTGGAAAATGTTCAAAACGGTTTCCGAATCCAATGACTTCATTCAGGAAGTTAAAGGAAAAGCGGAAGTTGAAGGCGTGGAAACTGTAATCTGCGCACCGTTTACAAATCTGCCATCCCTGGTAGAAGCCGTTAAAGGCACAAACATCAAAATTGGTGCACAAAATCTTCACTTTGAAGACAACGGTGCATTCACAGGTGAAATCAGCGGCGTGATGCTGAAAGACCTGGGTGTGGATTATGTCATTATTGGTCACTCGGAGCGCCGTCAATATTTTGCGGAAACCGATGAGACTGTTAATAAAAAGTTGCATGCAGCATTCCGTCACGGATTGACTCCAATCTTCTGCTTGGGTGAGACGCTTGAAGAGCGTGAAGCGAACCAAACAAAAGACGTATGCAAAGTGCAAACAGTAGCTGCTTTTGCAGGTCTGTCTGCAGAGCAAGCGGCACAAGTTGTTATCGCTTATGAGCCAATCTGGGCGATTGGCACAGGCAAATCCTCCACTTCCCAAGATGCGAATGAAGTTATTGCTTACATCCGTACGCTGGTGAAGGATCTGTACAACGAGACGGTTGCGAATGCAGTTCGTATTCAATACGGCGGCAGTGTTAAACCGGAGAACGTAACAGAATACCTCGGACAAAGCGACATCGACGGCGCACTTGTTGGCGGTGCCAGCTTGCAGCCGGCTTCGTTCATCGCGCTTGTTGAGGGGGCGAAGTAAGATGACAGCTCCAAAACCTGTAGCACTGATCATCATGGATGGCTTTGGTCTGCGTAACACGGTGGAAGGCAATGCGGTAGCGCAAGCCAAGAAACCGAACTACGACCGTTTTATGAGCCAATTCCCACATACAACTCTGACTGCTTGCGGTGAAGCTGTAGGTTTGCCAGAAGGGCAAATGGGAAATTCCGAGGTAGGTCACCTGAACATTGGTGCCGGCCGGATCGTATACCAGGATTTGACCCGTATCTCCAAATCCATTCGTGACGGCGAGTTCTATGACAATGAAACACTTGTCAAAGCTGTTCGCGAAGCGAAACAAAGCGGCAAAAAGCTTCATCTCTACGGCTTGTTGTCCGATGGCGGCGTACATAGTCACATCGACCACCTGTTTGCTATGCTGGATCTGGCCAAAAAAGAAGGAATGAATGATGTATATATTCATGCTTTCATGGATGGCCGTGATGTTATGCCAGACAGTGGTAAAGACTTCATGCAGAAACTGATCGCTAAGATTGAAGAAGTCGGTGTAGGTAAAATCGCAACGGTTCAAGGTCGCTATTACGCGATGGACCGTGACAAACGTTGGGAACGGGTTGAGAAATCATACCGCGCCATCGTTTATGGAGATGGACCGAAATACACTGACCCACTCAAAGCGGTTGAAGAATCGTATGAGAAATCCGTATTTGATGAATTCGTTGAACCAACGGTTATCGTCAAAGCTGATGGTGAGCCGGTAGGTTTGGTAGAGAGCGGCGATTCCGTTATCTTCCTCAACTTCCGTCCTGACCGTGCGATCCAGTTGTCGCAAGTATTCACGAACCAGGATTTCCGCGGTTTCGATCGTGGTCCGAAGTTCCCTGTAGGCTTGCACTTTGTATGTTTGACTTTGTTCAGTGAGACGGTTGAAGGTTATGTGGCTTATTCGCCGAAGAACCTCGACAACACCCTGGGTGAAGTTCTGGTACAAAACAATAAAAAACAACTGCGTATTGCAGAAACTGAGAAATACCCGCACGTTACCTTCTTCTTCAGCGGCGGTCGTGATGTGGAGCTTCCGGGCGAAACTCGCGTACTGATCAACTCACCAAAAGTTGCAACGTATGATCTGCAACCGGAGATGAGCGCGTATGAAGTGGCTGACGCATGTGTTCGCGAGATCGAAGCAGACAAACATGACGCCATCATTCTGAACTTTGCTAACCCTGACATGGTTGGACACTCCGGTATGCTGGAGCCTACCATCAAAGCGGTTGAGGTAACAGATGAGTGCATGGGCCGTGTTGTGGATGCAGTACTTGCCAAAGGCGGCGTTGTACTGATCACGGCGGATCATGGTAACGCGGATATGGTGTTCGATGAGCAAGGACGTCCGTTCACAGCTCATACAACGAACCCGGTTCCATTCATCGTTACGGATGCCAATGTAACCCTGCGTGAAGGCGGAATCCTGGCGGATATCGCGCCAACGATCCTTGACCTGATGCAATTGCCTAAACCGGAAGAAATGACAGGTACATCCGTCATCGCTACCCGTAAATAAGTTACGCAACAACATATATGAAATTGGGAAGTTTGGAGTTTACCCCGAACGAAGGAAGCAGAAATTGTCCGAAGAAGCAACGCGTTCGCCTTTATCACATGATTCCAACTTATGAAAATAAGTTCAATGGAATCAGGGGATAACAGCGATCAGAGGACGATTCTGCTGACGTAGTGGAAAAGGGAAAACACAAGTGGTCCTAATTTTTAATAAATTTAAATTTAAAGGAGATTATCACAAATGACTATTATTTCTGACGTGTACGCTCGCGAAGTCCTCGACTCCCGCGGTAACCCTACAGTAGAAGTTGAAGTATACCTGGAGTCCGGCGCAATCGGACGCGCAATCGTTCCATCCGGTGCATCCACTGGTGCCCACGAAGCAGTTGAGCTTCGCGATGGCGACAAATCCCGTTACCTCGGTAAAGGTGTTCTGCAAGCTGTTAAAAACGTAAACGAAACAATCGCTCCAGAAGTTATCGGTATGGATGCATTGGATCAACTGGGTATCGACAAATTGATGATCACTTTGGATGGTACGCCAAACAAAGGTAAACTGGGTGCTAACGCAATCCTGGCTGTATCCATGGCAGTAGCTCGCGCAGCTGCTGACGCTCTGGACCTGCCATTGTACGTTTACCTGGGCGGATTCAACGCTAAAGCACTGCCAGTTCCAATGATGAACATCATCAACGGTGGTGAGCATGCTGACAACAACATCGACGTTCAAGAGTTCATGGTTCTTCCAGTTGGAGCACCAAGCTTCAAAGAAGCTCTTCGCGTAGGTGCAGAGATTTTCCACAACTTGAAATCCGTATTGAGCTCCAAAGGCTTGAACACAGCTGTAGGTGACGAAGGTGGTTTCGCACCGAACCTTGGTTCGAACGAAGAAGCAATCACTACAATCATCGAAGCAATTGAAAAAGCTGGTTACAAACCAGGCGTTGACGTATTCTTGGGTATGGACGTTGCTTCCACTGAGTTCTACAAAGATGGTAAGTACACACTTGCTGGCGAAGGTAAATCTTACACTTCCGCTGAGTATGTTGACCTTCTGGCTTCATGGGTTGAGAAATACCCAATCATCACAATCGAAGACGGTATGTCCGAAGATGACTGGGATGGTTGGAAATTGCTCACTGAGAAATTGGGAGACAAAGTACAACTCGTTGGTGATGACCTGTTCGTAACAAACACTGAGCGTCTGGGCAGAGGTATCGACGAAGGTATCGGTAACTCCATCCTGATCAAAGTTAACCAAATCGGTACATTGACTGAAACATTTGATGCTATCGAAATGGCTAAACGCGCAGGATACACAGCTGTAATCTCCCACCGTTCCGGTGAGTCCGAAGACAGCACAATCGCTGATATCGCTGTTGCAACTAACGCTGGTCAAATCAAAACGGGTGCTCCTTCCCGTACAGACCGTATCGCGAAGTACAACCAATTGCTCCGCATTGAGGATCAACTGGGTGAACTGGCTCAATACAATGGTCTTAAAGGATTCTACAACCTTAAAAAATAAGCTGGATATCCAGCTTTTACGGGCAAGCCGGGTAATCGGCTTGTCTTTTTTATTGCAACGAAGTAATGGTATAACGTAAGGATCACGCAGATGGTGAAATTTAGGGCATCGTATAAACTGTACTACTTGTAGTACAACCATAGCTATGTTACAATTAAAGTAACTGTTTTTATGGTGAGATGTATGCCCACATGGGTAGGAGGTGGAAAGAATGGATATTGCTTTGAAATTGCTGCTCGTTGTTTTCTCGATCGGTCTAATCACTGTAGTATTGCTGCAGCACGGGAAAAGCGCTGGTTTGGCGGGTGCCATCTCCGGTGGTGCGGAACATCTTTTCGGTAAAACGAAAGCGCGCGGATTGGATCTCTTCCTGCAACGTGCAACGGTGGTACTGGGTGCAGGATTTATGATTTTGTCTATTATTGTTACGGTGGTTTCCAAGTAAGATTCGGAACTACTGTTCAATGAATAGCTTAAGCTAATGGCTTAATTGATGAACCTTCGTTTCGTGAAGAAACGGGGGTTTTTTAATAAATTCTTACGCGTCCAAACTTTTCCAACAATCTAATCTATAGACTCCATGATTTTCGGTCTTCTTCTCACTTCTGTTTGGTTTCCTTCCTTAACATGCAACACACTCCTATCATGTATGGTATGTCCCTCGCTTATTCGTTACGCGAACTCACTCCCTATAATGAACGTCATGTGTACAGAAAATTTTCGGATGTAGTCCTTTTTCAGATGCGCACAGCACGTGTATCGCATAAAATGTCTGTAGAGATACGTGAAAGCATGATTTTAGAGGAGCGCCCGGCAACTGTGGTTTTTTTGCGAGGTACGGATGGGCCGGATTGAATTCGTGTATACTAGGGTATGAGATAGTATGGTTGTACTACTACACTCTTCACAGCAGTGATAATGTATTGCATGAAAATGGTAAGAATTCCGATACATAAAGAGATGAGACTTGCTTACACTTTTATGTTTCCCGAGGTGAATATATTAATGATAACAGAACAACAATTGCTCGACTTCATGCGGGAAACCGCTTATAAACCTATGACTTATCAGGAGTTGGAACAGCACTTCGCTATTGAAGATGCAGCTGATTTCAAAGCCTTTTTGATTATGCTTAATACGCTGGAGGAATCCGGTAAAGTTTTGCTGACACGTAACAATCGCTATGGCATGCCAGAGCGCATGGATTTGGTACGCGGACGTTTACAAGCTCACGCCAAAGGGTTTGCTTTCCTTATCCCTGAGGATCGGGAGCACCCGGATGTGTACATTCACGCCAATGATATGAAGAGTGCGATGAATGGTGACACGGTATTGGTTAAAGTCACGTCTCAAGGACCTTCTGGCGGCCGCCTGGAGGGTGAGATCGTTCGTATTGTTACTCGTGCTGTGACACAAGTGGTTGGTGTGTTCCAAAGCCATGAGGTGTACGGATTTGTCATTCCGGATGACAAACGGATTAATCGCGATATTTTCATCCCACGTACCAATTTTGCTGGGGCGGTTGATGGACAGAAGGTTGTAGCCAAGATTGTCAGCTATCCGGAGGGCCGTGCGGCGGCTGAGGGTGAAGTGATCGAGATTCTCGGTCATAAGGATGAGCCGGGTATTGATATTTTGTCCGTCATTCGCAAGCATCAGTTGCCTGAAGCTTTCCCCGATGAAGTGGTAGAAGAGGCGGAAAAAGCACCTGAATCCATCACGGATGAAGAGATTGTACAACAGGGTCGCCGTGATCTGCGCGGACTTAACATTGTCACGATTGATGGTGAAGATGCCAAGGATCTGGATGATGCTGTAAATGTAGAGAAACTGCCTAACGGGAACTACCGTCTAGGTGTTCATATTGCCGATGTCGGCTATTATGTGCGGGAGAATTCCAAACTCGATCAGGAAGCCTACAACCGTGGATGCAGTGTGTATCTGGTGGACCGGGTTATTCCGATGCTGCCACAGCGTCTCTCCAACGGGATCTGTAGTTTGAACCCACAGGTAGACCGCCTGACCCTGTCTTGTGAGATGGAGTTCAACGACCAGATGAAGGTTGTAAAACATGACATTTTCACAAGTGTAATCAAAACCAAAGAGCGGATGACGTATTCCAACGTCCGTAAAATCCTTGAAGGTGAAGAGCCGGAATTGCTCGAGCGTTATAAGGATCTGGTAGATGATTTCCATCTGATGAAAGAGATTGCCCTGAAGCTTCGTGCTATGCGTATGCGCCGTGGTGCGGTTGACTTTGATTTTGAAGAATCCAAAATCATTGTGGACGCAGAATGTAAACCGATAGATATCGTGAAACGGGAGCGTTCGATTGCCGAGCAAATCATTGAGGAATTCATGTTGGCAGCGAACGAAACCGTGGCAGAGCATTTCCACTGGTTGAAGGTTCCGTTCATTTATCGTGTGCACGAAGACCCGGATCAGGAAAAACTGCAAAATTTCCTCGCCTTTGCGGCGAATTTTGGACACCAGGTCAAAGGACGTGGCAATGCGATTCATCCACGGGCGCTTCAATCGTTGCTTGAGGATATCAAAGAAACGAAAGAACAAACCGTGATTAGTACGATGATGCTCCGTTCCATGAAACAGGCGAAGTATGATTCTGAAATGTCAGGTCACTTTGGCCTCGCGGCAGAATTCTATAGTCACTTTACATCTCCAATTCGTCGTTATCCCGATCTTGTCATTCACCGTGTGATTCGCGAAGTCATTGAAAATAATGGTGCTTTGCCGGAGAATCGTCAGGAGTATTTGGCAGCACGTATGGCCGATATTGCGCAGCAGTCTTCGGAACGTGAACGTGTGGCAGTAGAAGCTGAGCGGGATACGGAGAAAATGAAAAAAGCCGAGTACATGCTCGACAAAGTAGGCGAAGAGTTCGAAGGCATGATCAGCAGTGTGACCAGCTTTGGTATGTTCATTGAACTGGAGAACACGGTTGAAGGCCTGATTCGCCTGAGCGCACTCACGGACGACTATTACCATTTTGACGATCAGCATATGGCTCTGATTGGTGAACGTACCTCGAAAGTCTTCCGCATCGGTGATGAAGTGAAGATCCGTGTGGCACGTGTAAGCATGGAAGAGTATACGATTGATTTTGAAATGGTGGACATGAAACCTCGTGCTGAACGTCCTGGCGGCTTCGGTGGCGGACGTGGCGGTAAAGGTGGACGTCCTAGTAGCGGCGGCGGACGCGGCGGTGCCAAGGGTGGACCAGGTGGATTCAGCGGTTCACGTGGCGGCAAAGGCAGTTCTACAGGTGCTGGAGCCAGCCGTGGTGGCAGATCAACGGAAGAAAGTAGCAAAGGTGGACGTGGCGGTCGCAGTGGAGCAGCGAGTGCAGGCGCAGGCTCATCCGGTGGCTACACAGGTAAAGGCGGCGGCAAGCCTAAAGGTGAGCGTCGTGCTGGTGATGCTGGCGGATCAACTGGTCGGGGCAAAGGCGCGGTGAGCTTTGGTTTTGGCTCAGGTAAAGGCGGATATAGCTCTACAACGGGTGGTTCGGATACTAGTTCAACCGGTGGACAAGGAAGTGGCCTGAACAGCGGCAGCGGTCGTGGTGAAGGCAGCTTTAAGTCCGGCAAGGGCGGCAATAAAGGTGGCAAAGGCGGAAGTGGACGTAAAAACACTTCGCCGAGCGGTGTATTTATTGGAGAGAATGCAACTCCTGGTGGCGCTCAGGAAGGCGGAGCACCACGACGCAAGCGGAAGAAGAGCAAAGGTGCAGCTGGTAACGGCACGGCAGCTTTTGTACGAAAAAAGAAAAAATAAAGCTAACGTAACTTGAAGAGATGGATTACAATTCGTTCCTCCAGGTTAAGCGTTGGAGAAAATAGTCACTTCAGCCGGTGTGTTGTTTCGCACAGTCTGAAAGTGGTGTAATGAGGAGGGGCGGCAGAGGTCGCCTCTTTCTTGATTTTAACAGCCGTACTTGCTACAATTAGGGTCTGGCACGTGGTACCTTGGTGCAACATCGGGTGCGCTGCTATAGAGCATGGTACCGGCTTATTTTACGGAGAAGGAGTGAGGACATGGGCAAGAATGATGGACAGAGTAAAGTGCTCGCACAGAATAAAAAGGCTTCCCATGACTACTTCATTGAAGATACGTATGAAGCGGGCATGGTGCTTACCGGAACGGAGATCAAATCTCTTCGTAACGGCCGTGCGAATATTGGTGATGCATTTGCCACGATTCGAAACGGTGAGATTCATATTCACAATATGCATATTAGTCCTTTTGAACAAGGGAACCGAAATAATCCGCTCGATCCAACACGTACGCGCAAGTTGCTGATGCATAAAGTGCAGATTCACAAGCTTCTCGGGCTGTCGAAACAGGACGGGTACAGCATTGTGCCGCTGAAAATCTATATCCGCAACGGTTACGCAAAGCTTTTGCTTGGACTGGGTAAAGGTAAGAAGCAGTATGATAAACGGGAGACTGCCGCGAAGCGGGATGCACAACGTGATATCCAACGGGTACTGCGCGAGAAGCAGAAGGTTGCGCGTTAAGTGGAGCGCTGGGTGTGAAGGCTTTACTTTAGGTGTATAAAAGATTGATGTACGAGTTAAGGAGTCTCAAGGTTTGTCCTGCAATGGGCAAGATTGGGGCTTTTTTTATTTGTATTTGGGGAAGGTGATTTGATGTGAATAGCTGAAGTGTATTGTGTGGTGACTTCCTTTGATATGTGTTGAAGGAAAGTCGGTAGGAGCATGGAGCTTGGCGCGTTGATGAATCAAAATTTTTAGCCTTTGCGTAGTTTGCCTGAAACGTGGGTAAGATACTTAGGTGCCGTTGTTCGTGATCCGATCTGGGTAAACTTTACTTCCGATGGGTGACGCGGTATAATATATAGACGATTGAGCCTGTTGTATTGGATAACCTTGTACACATGCTCAGCATGCTGGAATGTCTTCCAGCAATCTGTACTATTTCGGTGATGTGTCCTGTGTTATGATTACTCATGTAGCAGACAGGAATGCCGAGTTTGAAAGAAGCATCTTTTTACCTTGGAGGAAAAAGATGTGTAGCACCTTTGCTCCGTATTCACGGATTAATCCTGGAGCCCTTCTTCATTGAGGGGGCGTTTATGGATTCGACGGGGATAGTTCGAGCATGGGTAGCGGGTAGTGGGGACGCGTCCGCTTTATCAACGCTAAAGCCTATTAAACGGCAAACAACAAACAAACTACGCTTTCGCAGCCTAAGAAACTGTGTGCGTGCTTCTACCCTGCATCGCCCATGTGACAGGGATAGGGGCTAACTAGTAGTGGGATACGCTGTCACATCTCCGCCTGGGGTGTGCTGAAGAAGACAATCAGGCTGACCCAACGTATAGCCGGTTACGGGGCGATACTCGGGTGACATCAAAACTGTGACTACACCCGTAGAAGCTTATGTGCCGTTATCTTCGGACAGGGGTTCGACTCCCCTCGCCTCCATTAGTAGTATCAGTGACAGCCACCATTTGGTGGCTGTTTTTGCATGCTTGGATATGTGGTGGTAGGGTAAAGCGCTTTGGCTCTAGGGCTTCGGGGTTCTCTGACGTCAATTACGATATATCTCTGATGATGTACATGGCGGTACCCTCTGTAAGTATCAGTTTTGATGTCACCTTAGGTTTCCCCCGCAACTGGCTTCTACTTAGTTCAGCTTATTATTTTCTTCTGTTCACCTCAGGCATAGAGGAGATAGCGTATCACCTAGCTAGCAGAAAAAAACGATTTTTGAAGTTTCATAGTATCCTGTTAAGTATACCGCTGTGATTGTAGGAGATAAAGTAGGCTAATTAATGTTGAAACGGTCGTGGATTTGGACAAGAATGGTGCGGTTGATGTGATGGCTTATAGTCTGTTTAAATATTCACTAAGAATATATTTTGTTATAATTAAATATGGGACTAACTATTATCTCAAAGAAATGGAGTCTAATTATATGCACTTACTGGATAAAAGCCAACGTGTTCTTTTAGGGGACGAATGCCTTTGTCAGTGATTAGAGGTGAACACTTACTAGTGGAAGGTGGAGTAAGTCCGTCTTACAGTGGTTGATACAAAACTTGAAAATCAATCGTGGTCCGGATCAAAAGATGAAAGATGCTTTTGTGAAGTAGGAACTAGAAGTAATCGTTTTGCAAAACAAGACGGTGAATTTGTCACTTCCCTTTAAAAGCCTGAAACTATCTTGTGATAGGAAAACTAAACGGAACCCTTTCTTCAGATGAAATAATTCATCTTGGAGGAAGATACGTTGAGTAGAAAAACTGAAAATACAAGTTTCCGTTGTGAAAACTGTCATGCATATGTTGAACCATTAACAAACGGAAGCTTTAGAAATCATTGTCCAATTTGCTTATTTTCTAAGCACCTAGACAATAGACCAGGCGATCGTTTAAGTAGTTGTAAAGGATTAATGAAGCCCATTCAACTCGAATATTCTAGTAAAAAAGGATATCAAATTGTACATGAATGTACATCTTGCAAAAAAATTCAGCGTAATAAAATCGCTGTTGATACGAAACAAGAAGACGATATTTTAAGCTTCATGGCATAAAATCTTCCATATTAGAGTATTAGATGATGGTTAGTCCCACCCCTTTTAGATTCAGAACTGAAAGGGGTATTTCTATTGGAAATCTTTTGACCTGGATAGTGAGACAGACAAGTGTAAGTATTAACGGTAAATCGCAACGGGGTGATACAACGACAGCTGATCCACGCAGTGAGAATTTTAACTGAGTGAAGGAGTAGTAATTTTGGATCCGTACTTGAAAGAAGCGGGTTCTAACTTTATTGAGGGAAAATATGATGGAAACCTTCATATCTACAAAGAAACCACCAATGGTCAGTGGGAGGAAGTTATACCGCAATAGTTTGCTACAGCTTCTATCCACCACTAACCAGTGTTCTGGTTGGTGGTTTTTCTGTTTATGATATAATAAAACATAAATTTAGATTGGGGGACTCAAGATGGTTGAAAATCGAGAACAGCTCCAAGAAATTTTAAAAAAAGCAAATCAACATGCACGGAAACAAGCTAAAGAATCAGGTGCCTCTATATATTATATAAAGAATAACAAACGCGTTCGTGAAGATGCTGCAGGAAATAAATTTGAAATTATATTTGATGCTACTGGGAAACGCCAGGAGTTTGAGTATCATGAGTGAAATCAGACCAGTCATGACGGTGTTTGCTGGAACCAATGGAGCAGGGAAAAGTACACTCAGTATGCAAATGAGAGAGTGGCTTGGTGAACTGGTTGATCCGGATCAAATTGCAAGAGAGTTGAAGCCAGAGAATCCGCGCAGTGCTGACCTGTCTGCTGGCAGGGAAGCTGTAAAAAGAATCCGATCACTCATTAAAAGTGGTGTAAACTTCGCTATTGAAACGACATTGTCCGGATCATTTGTTTTAAAACATATGGAAATAGCAAAAGAAAACAAGTATGAAATTGTCGTTTATTATATCGGTCTTGAAGATGTTCAAATGCATATAGATCGTGTAGCCTCTCGTGTTGAACAAGGTGGACATTGGATTGCAGAAGAAGACATTCGTTATCGATATGGCCAGTCATTGAAGAACCTTAAACCGGCTCTAGCCATCGCAGATCAGGTTATCATCATTGATAATACATACGAGCCTTTAATTGTTGCAGAAATCATACAGAGTAAATTGATCTATTGTGTTGAGTCCATACCTGCGTGGGCTAATCCTGTTCTTGTGGGTTACTGATACACGGGACACCACAACATTGACTGTACCCGTAGAAGCTTTTGTGCCGTTATCTTCGGACATGGGTTCGATACCCCCTCACCTCCATTAGAGTAAGCAAAATCCACCAACCATTGTTCTGGTTGGTGGATTTTTATTTTATGATATAATAACCTAAATTATATAAATGGAGGGAATCGAGGTATATATAGGTCGAAAAGCTTTAAGGAAGTATATCAGGTACATTTAGGTTCTGAAACGTATATAGGTATCTATAGCCTGCTTTAACTAGACCAAATTATGATAATAGAAAATAAATACGGGCCATCCATTGTTATGAGGATTTTTAATAGCTTGTTGATTCTATTTTGTGGAGCCTACGTTGATTTGTGCTCGAATTTAATATTAAGAAATTAGATTAGGTAACATCCATACAGAGACTACTCCCCGCAGATCTTTGGAAGAGGCTTGACTCTCAGGGTCTATTTTATGAAAAACTAATTTTATAGTGTGTAACATTACATAGCACAATGTTGATTCTATAACAGAGTAAAGGAGTAGTTATTTTGGATCCGTACTTATATTTGTTTTTTCATGTTCTATCACATGCTCTTCTTGGGGCGGTAATTGCATACTGCTTTTTGCCAAGGGATACATGGAAAAATCTTATGATATGTTTATGTTCGGGTGCACTGTGTGGAATAATTCCTGATATTTTTGGGGATAGAAGTGTAGCTCCGTGGTCCCATTCTGTATTATTTACACCCTTTTTAGTTTTAGGAATAGCATATTTGACAAAATTATTCTATAAAAAGACAAGTTTCAAATTAATCTGGGGATCCTCTATTTTGTCTGTCTTGTTTGGACACTTACTTTTAGACTATATGGGACATGATTTACCAGCATTCTATCCCCTTAGCGATAAGTCATATATTATGGGAGCCATTACATTGGGAGATCCATGGATATGGTTTCCGTTAATTATTGGTCTTGGATTGAGTGTTTTTTTGAGGAACAAGCCTAAATTACCTGTAATTACTTCGATACTATTCATATTGGTATATTTGGTTTTTCGAATAATATCCAAAGAAATAATCGAGCACAAAGTTCAAGTTCAACACCCAGTTCCTGAAAAGTCATATATTATAGTGGAGCCCGATAGTCATTATGAATTTCCTTTAGATCCCAGAAAGTGGTTAGAGTTCAGGTTTCGAGTCATCAGTCCTCATTTCTCTAAAGGTGGTGATGCGGGTATACTGGGAGAGAAATCAGACAAACTATTCTGGTACGATTTTTATCCAGTAGCCTTTGAGATTAATTTATCAAGAGGGAAATACGATTTTAATAGTTCACAGAATTCTAAAGTTGTCCTATCTGTTACTAAGGAATGGAAAGAAGCGGGTTCTAACTTTATTCAGGGAAAGTTTGATGGAAACATTTTTACCTACAAAGAAACCACCAATGGTCAGTGGGAAGAAGTTATACCGCAATAGTTTTCTACAGTTTCTATCCACCATCAACCAGCGGTCTGGTTGGTGGTTTTTCTGTTTATGCTATAATCTTTGTAAAATAAGCTGATGCAAGCCCGATATACTCTGTAATCTCCCAAAGGAGGCAAAAAGCATGAGCGAAACGCAGCAGCAGATCCGCGAGTTTGTTGCAGGGGTGCAAGCATATGTCTCACCAGTAAATGTGATTAATCCTTGAAGAGATTATGTGACGGGTTATGATATCGGCCCCGAAGCGGTGGAGATTCGTTCGGAACATTTGGTCAGGTATTTGGAACCGAGAATGTCCAAGGCTCGGTACATTTTTATTGCTGAAGCTGTGGGATATCAAGGGGCGAGGTTCTCCGGTGTGCCCTTGACGTCTGAGCGAATGGTTACCGGGAATCACTCGCTGTTGAATTACCAGATGATTTTTGCAGGTGAGCCGGGTGTCCGAACAAGCCTGCCCAATATCGTCAAACCTAATCGGAGTCAGGCACTATATGGATTCGCAGAGCCGACAGCATCTATTATATGGGGTGAAGTGTTATCCAGTTCAAGGTGGAAACCAACGGACTTTATATTTTGGAACATCTATCCCTTTCATCCTTATCACTCTTCTGAAAACAGGATGACGAATCGAACACCGACTTTGGCAGAGTTGGAGGATGGTTTGCCATTTGCCAGACAGCTTATGCAACTGAATCCTGATGCTCAGATCGTGGCTATTGGCAGAAAGTCAGCAGACACGTTAAGCTCCCATCTCATTAAACATCACCATGTTCCTCATCCTGCAAATGGAAGGGCAGTACAATTCCAAAAAGCAGTAAGGTCAATGATCTAGCCCATTTTGAACTGGAGGAGTGTAAGGCTGAGATATGAACTCTTATCGTCTAAGTGTCCGCACATAACGTAATGCCCTATCATATAAAGATTGGTTGGTGAAGCTGAATGAATGAAAAATACTGACTTGTGGTGCAATATCCGCTGAAGAGCGCGCAGGGCAGCAAACGAGATCATTGGTTGAAGGAAAAGGTGATGGAATATCTGGAAACCGTTCTGACCCAGGCGGAGTTGGGAGAGGTGGATGGATGTGATCTAGGTAGCCGCGTGGGTGATCCGAAGGAATATGTAATGAACATTTTCTGTGTGGTAACGGACGAGGATCGGAGTATAGCGCTTATTAAAAAAGTGCTGAGGGAGAGTCGGCTGGATTACACCCGCATCCAAATCGCTACGATGCCATATGGCACAGAAGGAAGCTACACGCTGAAATATGCCTCCAAAAAAGGCGTTACCGAATTCTCGCTTTAATCACGATTCGCTGTTTCGTACCATAACGAACTCTGTACTTGTCCTGCCCTCGGGTAGTTTGCCCCCGACACTTTCCCCAATTAAATTCATCATACGAGAAGACCATAATTGGACTTCCCAACCTTAATCACTCGATCAGCACTCTGTAAGTAGTAAGATTATGCCCGTAGATATTGTAATCTTGCTCAAAAGTATGCGCATCTCAAGCTAGACGTTTATCATCGTCTTTTGTGTGTTCAGATCCTTCGCGTCCCCCGCTTCACTCTCCATCCGGCACAAACCACAACTTATTATCTGTACCTCCAACATTTTATAAAGTAGTACTCCTTGCGGCTCCAATTACGGTGCCCTCACCCACAGCATTCACAGTAATTGTCTTCCCAAAGCCTGAATCTACTTCACTCAGTCAAGCCATCCCCAAGCGATAAAAAGAGTTGAGCCTGCCCCTTACACAGTCCTATAATATACAATTGTATAAAATCCGAGAGAGTGGTGGATATCACAACAAGGTCATCCGATCACAACCGATAAACCCATCACACATCGGAACCAAAGGAGGGTCACAGTGAATCAAAGAGCAAAAGATGCGACAACAGATGAAGAAGCAAGAGAAGTAACAGAAGGGGATGAAAAATAGAAGTGAAAGCAACAGCCCAATCAGATATTGAGAGCGATGCAGAAGCAAACGCAAATGCAAAAGCGCACACCAGCGCAATGAAGACGAATTGGACTCCCCGTTTCAAAGCGTTCATTCAACGCAAGCCCAAGACACTCGCTTTTAAAATCCCGTTTGCCTACTTTGTCATTATTCTGCTAACGGTGGCGTTCAGTGCATTGGTGTTGAATCGAATCTCGGAAAATGACGCGCAGCGAAAGATCAATGAAGCATCACTGCAGACAATTACATCCATTGAGACCAACGTTAATCTGATGATCGAGAACGTGAACAATTATTCGAAAATGATTTTCTCCGATCCCAACTTGCAGAACCTGCTGCGGCAGGGTAATGTGTACTCCAATTTACAGACACAGTCCAAGGTCAGCGCGTATTTGACCAATCTCATGCAAGCGGTTCCAATTATCGATTCAGTCTATATTTACGATAATTCGGGGCACCGATTCTCGGTTGGTACACAAGAATGGCCCACGTTTATGGAAGCAAATGTGAAGGAAGCGCCGTGGTACGAACAGGCACTGAAGCACAACGGACGATATCTGCTCAGGTTGAATAGCGGCAACAACGACAGCGGGGTCTCGGCGACGGGGGAGAATGATGGGCACGAGGTGGTCTCATTTATTCGACTCATTCGGGATTTGGATGATACGTCTCCACTTGGATTTCTGGTCATGAACATCAAGGGCATATCCATCGCTCAGGCCTATGCCAACCTGTCTGCACCGGATTCATTTCAGGTCGCCATTCTGGATGAGCATCAGCGGGTGATCGCAACCAACGCTACCGATGGAAAGAAGGCTGTGCCTGCTGTATCCGACGAACCTATATCTGCCGCTTCTGGACAGGATGGGATGTACGAGATGTTAGAGGCTAATCAGGCCAAGTTAGCACAAACATTTCAAGAGCAATCCTCCGGCTTCATCACCTTGCAATCGGCTGGTCAGGAATATGCGGTGACTTATCGTTCGGCTGGTGATGATCAGTGGAAATTTATCAGCATGAGTCCATACCGGGCTACGGATACCCGTAATAAATCCATGGTGCTGCTTGCGTTGATTCTACTGGCAGTGAACGGAACGGTCTTTTTTGTCAGTTCATTCATCATCTCGCGCAGCGTCATTAAGCCGATTCACAAGCTGCTTCGTTCCATGCAGAAAGCGCCAAGCGGCAACTTCCGCAAAGTGACGGTTGAGCTGAACAGTTACGAATTCGCACAGCTATATGGAGGTTACAACCAGATGATCGAGCAGATTGAGCAGATGTTGAAACGCATCATTCAGGAGCAGCAGACGATCCGCCGAGCAGAGCTGAATACACTTCAGGCGCAGATCAAGCCACATTTTCTATATAACACACTTGATTCCATTACCTCCCTGGCGATGTCGGGCATGAACGATAAGGTATGTGAGCTGTTAGAAGCACTCGGAAGTTACTATCGGCTGAGTGTCAGTAAAGGGCGCGAGCTGATTACACTGCACGAGGAGGTTGAGATTGTACGCAATTATCTGACGATCCAGCAGGTACGATACCCCGGTGTATTTGAGGTGCAGTACGATATCGATTCAGGCTGTGAACGGGTGATGATTCCCAAGCTTGTGCTCCAGCCGTTGGTGGAAAATTCGCTGTATCACGGTATTCGTCCCAAAGGCAGCCCAGGCACGATACGCATTCAAGCTCGTCGATCCAAGGAGGGAGTAGTTCTAACGATCACTGACGACGGAGTCGGCATGTCCGAGGAAGAAGTGAAGCAGATTCAACCCACAGAAGTGAACAGGTCTAATCGTTCTAACTCATCTAACTTTGCTAACTCATCTAATCCTTCTAATCCTACTTTTAACTCTAAACACAATCCAAGCTTTGGCTTGTGGGGAACGATGGAGCGGCTTCGCATTTTTTATGATAAAGAAGATGGACTCAAGCTGCAGAGCGAGGTTGGAAAAGGAACAACCATTATCATAACGATCCCGAAGGGAGCCGATGCATCATGGAATTGACTGTGGAACCACTAAAGGTATTGATTGTGGATGACGAGTACCTCATCCGAAATCTGCTGCGCATGCGTATCGATTGGGAGAAGCAAGGCATGGCCATCATTGGTGAGGCCTCTGATGCTGAAGAGGCTTTGGATCAGGTTGAGCTGTTGCGTCCAGACATCGTGTTCACGGATATATACATGCCAAAGATGGACGGCATTGAACTGAGCGGCATCCTCATGGAACGTTACCCGAACTTAAAAATCGTGGTTGTGACGGGGCATGATGAATTTGAATATGCTCGTCAGAGTGTGAAGCTGGGCATATCCGATTTTATTTTGAAACCCATTCGTGCTTCTGAGTTATTACAGGTTACGGCGAAGCTGCGAGTGGCAATCGAGCAGGAGATGGGGCGTGAGTACGAGCTGATGAAGCTGCGGGAGGAGATGAAGCAGAGCCTGCCTTATCTCAGGGAGAGGTTTGTAAATCAATGGTTAAGTGATGTGATGCCTGAGGATGAACTACAAGAGAAGGCGCGTTTCTTTGACATTCCTATCTCTTCATGCGAACCAGGATTGCGCATCGCAGTAATGGAGGTGGAGGTTGCTGTATCGCAAGCGAAGATAGCTGCACCAGAGGTATATCCACATCTGTCCGAACCATATCACCAAACACCCCAAACATACCAAGTACAACGAGGGCCTCAGCAACAACAACATCAACACGGTCAGCCCCAATTAAGCCAGCATCAGACAGAAGCCCATCCACAAACCGTTGAGGAAATACATATTCTGCTGCGAATGGTAGGCATGAAGCAGGTGCAGGCCTTTTATCCCCAGGATTCGCATACGATTATCGTCATGGACTCGCATAACCGGATAGTTGTGCTCTCACTTGGTGGGGATACGGAATTTGCCAATCAGGTACAGCAGCTTCAGGAAGAACTTCAACATACGCTTAAGCTCGAAGGGTGTGAAGTTGATGTGACCGTAGGGATTGGGCAATGGCAATCAGGATGGGGAAAGGCCTGTGTGGGATACCGGGAAGCTTGTCGTGCACTTGATTATCAGGCGTTTGTGGGAAAAAATCAGGTCATTTGCTTCGAGGATCTGGTCATCGAAGGCGGTAAAAAGCCCTACCACTCGGATGCTCAGCTGCTCCAACAACTGCAATTTTACGTCAGTGTTGGTGCGGGGGAAGAAGCCGTATTGTTGCTGGAGCGTATGCTGTCTGTGCCGTTTTCGGACGTTTCACAGTTTCGGATGGCAGCCATGGATGTGGTTACGGAGTGCCAGCGTGCTGCCATAGAGCAACAGATTGAGGGAGAGCACGCATTGAACAAAGAGGCGGTTGCGGCCATTTTTACAGCAGATCATCTGCCCGAACTAAAAAGCATGCTGGAGCAGCATGTCCGCACCGTATCGGATGTCATACAAGCCAAGCGACAGGCCAAGGAAGGTAATCTGATCGACCGGGTGAAGGCTTATCTTGAAGAGAACATGGGCAATGCGGAAGTAGGGCTTTCTAGCACCGCGGCTGCTTTTTACGTAAGTTCGGGCCATCTGGGGCGGCTGATGAAAAAAGAAACCGGGCAGACATTTGTGGAATATCTGACCCAACTCCGCATGAAGAAGGCTGAAATGCTGCTGAAACAGACGGATATGAAAGGATATGAGATTGGGGAGCAGGTAGGCATCCCGGACCCACACTATTTCAGCGTCTTGTTCAAAAAACATATTGGCCGATCCATGAATGAGTATCGGAATGTAAAAACCTGAAAAACGAGAATGCAAAAATGGGGAGTGTGGGGGAGTGCAGAAATGGTTTGAGCGTAAACGCACTTCCACTTCCACATATGTTCGAATATTACAAATCGATGCCTGTTTTCTAAATGGAGAACAAAGCACAGTTTGCCTAAAATATGGGCTAGAACCAACTAAAACGCATAGGGAGGTCCATAGAGATGAAAGCGCTATTAAAAAAATCAGCAAGTCTAATTCTGACTCTGGGCATTGTAAGCAGTCTGGTGGCATGTTCATCCGGTTCGTCCGGCGGAGCACAGGGGGAAAGTAACGGCAAGATCAAGCTGACGCTGTGGGATCAATCGGTCGGCAATACCGATCCTTCGGCCAAGTTACTGCCCGAGATTGTTGAGAAATGGAACAGCGAGCATCCGGACATTCAGGTTGAACGTACGGGCACGACAGGAGAACAGTACAAAACCAAAGTCAAAACATCGATTGCAGCTGGTGAAGCGCCAGACCTGTTCTATGGCATGGGTGGCGGCAGCTTCATGCAGCCGTACATCAAATCCGGCAATGTGCTGGAAATCTCAAGTTACCTGACGGACGATATCAAAGAACGAATGGGGCCGGGTATGGCGGAGGCCATCAATATGGACGGCAAAATCTACACATTGCCCGTGTATACCCATATCGCCAACCTTTACGTGAATACGGAATTGTTCGAGCAGGCGGGTGCCAAGATTCCGACCACATATAACGAACTGTTGGATGCAGTCACCAAGCTGAAAGCGGCAGGAATCACCCCGGCTGTGATTGGGGAAAAGGATCGCTGGCCGGGCATGTACTGGTACGACATTATTGCGATGCGTCAGGCAGGCAATACTGCGGTGATGGAAGCTTTTAAAGATCCGTCAAAGTGGAATTCGCCCGACTTTGTTGCCGCCGCGACCAAAATGCAGCAGCTTGCACAAGCAGGAGCGTTCAACAGCAGCATGTTCAGCATGAGCTATGACGAGATGCTCGGGGCATTTAATGCAGGCAACGGGGCGATGATGTTCCAGGCCAACTGGGTGAATGCAGGAATTGAGGACCCGTCCTCCGCAGTCAAAGGCAAAGTGAAAGTGATTCCGTTCCCGGTATTTGAGGATGGCAAAGGCACAAATACCGAAATCTTTGGCGGAGCCGTCGATGGTTTCTACATCAACCAGAATACCAAACATCCGAAGGAAGCCGTGGAATTCCTCATGTATCTGAGTGAGCAGCTTGGTACACAAGGTTTTCTGGCTGGGGCGGGTCTGCCAAGCTGGAAAACCGATGCACTCGACACATCCAGCCTGTCCTCCCTTGATCTGTCTGCGGCAGATATTATGAAAACGGCGACCTCATTCATCGCGTGGTGGGATAACATTCTGCCTGCGGAGTCTGCCGAAGCGCACAAAAATCTGATTGCCCAGCTGCTTGCCGGCGATGTAACACCGGAGGAGTTCTGCAAACAGATGGCACAGCTCAAACCAACAGAGCTAAGTCTATAGAAAACAGGTAGGCAGGTATACGTGCGTGCAAGCTTACAAGCTTAAATGCTTACAGGCCTTAGGTCCTTACACTACAAGTCTTTGCAAATTGCCTGTAAATATCTTGCGCATAGACCTTGTGAGCTTGCAATGCTACCGCTTCTAATCATGAAGATGAACCCAAACAAGGCGTGGTCCGGAATATCCCGGTCACGCCTTTGAGAGGAGAACAATAATGAACTCTGTATTTTCCAATAAAGGCACGATAGCCGTCTTTGTACTGCCGACGCTGCTTCTGTTCTGCGGCATTGTGCTTATTCCGATCTTTGTCTCCAGTTATTACAGTCTGCTGGACTGGAACGGCGTGGGCAGGGGTACATTTATCGGCCTGGACAACTATGTAGAGATGTTTAAAGACACCCGTGTGCTGAATTCGATCAAAAACTCCCTGTTATTCGCGGGTGCTTCGGTGTTCATTCAACTGCCAATTTCGCTGGTGCTCGCACTGATTCTGGCGTCCAACGTCAAGGGTGAAGGCTTCTACCGGACCGTGTATTTCATCCCGGTGTTGATCTCGACGGTGGTTATTGCCCAGTTGTGGTCAAAAATCTACAATGCCGATTATGGCCTGCTGAACGTGCTGCTGCAAAGTATTGGCTTATCCAGCCTGGCACAGGACTGGCTGGGGCAGAAGGACACCGCCTTGGTTGCATCGTTTATTCCGACCTTGTGGCAGTACGTCGGGTATCACATGCTGCTGATGTATGCAGGAGCAAAGTCCGTGTCTCAGGATGTGCTCGAAGCTGCTCGAATGGATGGTGCTTCCCGTATTCGCACGGCGTGGTCCATTATGATCCCGCTGATGAAGCCAATTCTGAAGGTAAGCCTTGTTTTTTCCGTCATCGGTGCGTTCAAGGTGTTTGACCTGATCTATGTGTTGACGGGAGGCGGACCGTTCTACACCACTGAAGTGCCGAGCACACTGATGTACGCTACCATTTTTGATACGTTCCGGTACGGATATGGCAGTGCGATCTCGGTTTTCATCATTGTGGAGTGTTTGGTGTGTACGATCCTCATTAATTCATTGTTCAAAACGGAGTAGAGGGAGGCAAAAGGCATGAGTACCGTAGAAGTCATGTCGCAAAAAAAGCCCAAGCCGAGGTCCATCTCCGGACCGATCGGGAAAGTGTTTCTGCAAGCGTTTCTGATCCTGGTTGCGATTGTGCAGATCTACCCGCTCATCTGGCTGGCGCTGTTTTCCCTGAAGGATAACAGTGAGATTTTCAGCGGTGATGTAGCCGGGTTGCCCAAAGCGTTCCTATGGAGCAACTACACCAAAGCAATGTCCGACGGCCATGTGCTGACCTATTTTATGAATAGTGTGCTGGTTACTGCGGCGTCCATTGTCTTGGTACTGATCCTGTCCTCCATGACGGGTTACGCAATCACGAGAATGAACTGGAAGCTCAGCGGGTTCACGATGACACTCATTTTGCTGGGCATGATGGTGCCGATTCATGCGGCGCTGCTGCCATTGTTTATTATTTTGAAGAATCTGAGCCTGCTCAACAGTTACTGGTCACTGATCATTCCCTATGTGGCATTTGGCATTCCGATGGCGGTATTCATTCTGGGCAGCTTTTTCAAAGGTATCCCGAGAGAGATGGAGGAGTCGGCAGTTATCGACGGCTGCGGCATATACCGGACGTTTTTCTCCATTATCCTGCCGCTTGTGCGTCCGGCCATATCAACTGTAGCGATCTTCACATTTCTGTCTTGCTGGAACGAGCTGATGTTTGCAGTTACGTTTATCAATAACACGGCTTACCAGACATTGACGGTGGGCATGATGTCGATGGTGGGAACGTACATTACGCAATGGGGCATCATTGGTGCGGGACTGATGATTACGACGGTGCCAACGGTAGTCATCTATCTGCTGTTGAACAAACAGGTGCAGAAGAGCATGATCGCAGGTGCGATCAAAGGTTAGCTGGAGGCTGGACTGGAGGGCGTGGCGGTAGAAGGGATTGCTGCTTGCTCGCTGTGCTCTCTTTCTGGTAGATATCGGCTTGATTCGGGATTTCGCAAGGTGTGATCTCTGGACTGGACCGCGGCGTATGGACATGGAATAATAAGGGGGATATAGCCAGTCAGTTGCAGAGAGGGGTCATTATAGTATGGTCAATATTGCGATGGTAGAGCAGGAGTCTGTTCGGGAAAAGGTTGTTGCGTTCACGTTTGATGATGGGCCACATCCGGTGTACACACCTCAAGTGCTTGAGATATTCCGGCGTGCCGGTGGGCAGGCGACGTTTTTCATGATTGGCCAAGAGATGGAGAACCACCCGGAGATTGCGGCGGAGGTGCATCGTGAAGGGCATGAGATCGCCAACCATACGTACACGCATCCGGACCTGACCAAGCTGACACTGGAGGAAGCCGGGGAGGAGCTGCAACGCGCAGAACGTCTTGTTCAAAAAGTTACGGGGCAACCTGCCCGCTGCTTCCGACCGCCGTATTTTGGCGTAAACGATGATATACTGTCTCTGGCAGCGGAGCGTGGATATCGCACGATTGGTGCGGTCAACGGTGATGCGAGGGATTGGGACAATCCTGGCGTTGAGCACATTCTGGAGCATAGCCGGTCTGCGGTGAAACCTGGCAGCGTGCTCATATTCCATGACGGGTACGGGAATCGTTCCCAGACGGTGGAGGCGGTTCGTGTGCTGGTGGAGGAACTGGTTGGGGAAGGGTACCGTTTGGTAACGGTGAGTGAGTTGTTAGACATTTCTCGTGAGTATGATGAAAAGACGACATAATGAAGTGGACCCATCATTCTTTGAATGACAGGGTCCTTTTTTAAATATAATGCATAGGAAGAACGGAGCGGAAGCACAAACTTTGCTTGCCCTCTCAAACTACTTTATAATAATAGGCTAAACTAGATTATGTCAGGAGGAAACAATGGACTTTATCAGAAATCAACTAGAAGAACTCGGCATGAGTGGACCCTCCATTGGTTATCTTTCAAACATCATTATGATTATTTTTATAGCAGTGATCTCGATATTGGCAAATGTGATTGCCAAGCGAGTGGTACTGAAGACGGTTCATCGTATCGTAAGTAACAACCGTTTCAAGTGGGGCCATATTGTGGTTCAAAAAAATTTATTTCAGAAGCTGTCGCATCTTGTGCCAGCCATTATAATCTATTATTCTGCTTATATTTTCCCGCCCTATCAGGCTTTGATTGAAAAATCAGCAATGACCTATATGATTGTTATCATGATTACGGTTCTGAATGCTCTGCTGAATGTCTTCGATGATATCTATCGTACCTATGAGGTGTCGAAGATTCGCCCAATCAAGAGTTATATTCAGGTAGCCAAGATTGTCCTGTTCATTATCGGGGGCATTATCGTCATCTCCAGCCTGATCGGACAAAACCCGCTCATTATCCTCAGTGGACTTGGGGCGTTATCGGCGGTATTAATGCTCGTATTCAAAGACTCGATTCTGGGCCTCGTGGCCGGTGTACAGCTATCGTCGAACGATATGGTACGCGTTGGTGACTGGATCGAGATGCCAAAGTATAATGCGGACGGTGACGTCATCGACATTACATTGAACACGGTAAAGGTTATGAATTTTGATAAAACCATTACGATGATTCCAAGCTACGCCCTCATTTCGGATTCGTTCCGTAACTGGAGAGGCATGCAGGTGTCCGGTGGCAGAAGGATTAAGCGGAGTATCTATATTGATATCAGCAGTATCCGTTTTTGTACGGAAGAGATGGTGGCTGAATTTGAGAAAATCCACTACCTGACTGATTATGTCACAGCAAAATTGAAAGAAATTCAAGCGTATAATATGGAGCACCAGGTGAATACCGAAAGCAACGTGAACGGCAGACAGCTCACAAACGTCGGTGTGTTCCGGGAATATATCCATCAATATCTGAGAAATCATCCGAAAATCAATAAGGATATGACGATGATTGTGAGACAACTAGCACCGGAAGATCGCGGACTGCCTCTTGAAATCTATGCATTCAGCAATGATATCAACTGGGGTGTGTATGAGAATGTGCAAGCGGATATCTTTGACCATATCTTCGCGGTAGCGCCAACATTTGGACTGCGGGCCTTTCAGAATCCAACCGGACATGACATTGTGCAACTGAAAGAGGATAAGCAATATGCGCGAGAGTATTAGGATTTTATTTCAAAAATGGATGCGATAAAATTATTTCATAGTTATCTATTACGATAGATATGACATCATAACAGCTTTGCCTTTTTTCAATATGCCGTTTCAATTCATAAGCCGTTAACCCATCTGGGTTGAGGGCTTTTTGTCTGTGATATAATAGGCATATTTTAAGAACGAAGAAGTAGGGGGAACGCGTATGGATTGGGAAGCCCATATCGATCGGTGGAGTCGAACGGCCGTTAGATTGCTAGATATTCGGTATTATCGTGCGGAGCATGGAACGGTTCCTGATCACTATGTAGCGCATACCAGCTTTTTCTTAATTACTACTCATGGAGAGGCTAGGGTAAGTATATCAGGAAAAGTCTACCAGAACCGTTCACCCTACATACTACATGGGGGAGCAGATGCTGAGCTGAGTATTATACCGCTGGATCAGGACTTTGCCTGCTATCTGATTTTATATACAGCGGAGTGTGCATCGCCGGAAGATCAGAAGAGCTTCCAAGTGACGTATGGGTTCGCCCCGTATGCAATACTCCCTGTTCAGGAAAAGTGTGAAGCCATGAACCGTCTGTGGCAAGAGCCAACCTCGATAGACAAGCTACAGGCGCAATCGGTCTTTCTTCCATTGGTGTACGAGATCATGCGGCAACAGATCCAGACATCGGCCAAAAAGGAAGGCAGCAGATCCAACATCGTCACTGAGGCAATCCACTACATTCACAATCACTATAGTGAGCCGATTACAGCCGAGGAACTAGCCAAGAGATACCATTGCAGCGCCAGCTATTTATCCCGTTTGTTCAAAAACCAGATTGGACTAGGACCCATTGAATATCTCATTCATGTGCGTGTTCACAGATCAAAGCAATACCTTCTAAGATCCGAGGCCCGTATCCAGGAGATTGCGAGCAACGTAGGTTATGCAGATGTGTATTATTTCAGTCGCTTGTTCAAAAAGCATACCGGCTTATCGCCACTTCAGTTTCGTGCGGAACATCGGCAAAAGATTCAGGTTCAGTATAATCCATTGCGCGGGTTAGAATCGTCTATTGTAACCCCTAAATCCTTTTCTCATAATGAGAATGAGACTTATTATCAACGGATTAGGGAAGGGGACACATCCATGTTTAGATTTTCACGACCGGCCTTTGGGGCGATGATGTTACTATGTACATCCTTGCTTCTAAGTGCATGCCAGACAAGCAGTACTTCAGGAGCAGCGGCTTCCCAGCCAGCTTCATCAGATACGACTACTGCTGTAACTACAGACAGCGCAGCTACGGAAACGCGGATGTATAAACATCTGAAAGGCGAAACCGAGATTCCTGTGAATCCACAGCGAGTCGTCAGCTTTTATCACTTGGGTGAGTTAATGGCGCTTGGGGTGAAGCCGGTTGGCACAACGACATTTATTTTAGATAATCCACTTATAAGTGATACTTCCGGTATTGCAGATGTGGGTGTTCCGCCAGATGCCGAGAAAATTCTGTCACTGGAGCCAGATCTGATTGTTACAACGGCAGCATTTGTGGAGGCTGTGGAAGGCGGGTATGATGCACTAAGTCAGATTGCTCCAACCATTGTTGTCGAGCAGTACAACGACCCGATTAAAGATGTGGAGATGTTTGGTGATATTCTTGGGAAGCAAGAAGAAGCGCGGTTATGGAACGAGCAATTCAAGGCCAAAATCGCGGAGTATAAAGAAAAAATTAGCCCTTATGTAGGTGCCGATGAGACGTTCTCCATATTAAACGTACGTCCAGATGCTCTTTTTGTATACGGGGATACCAATATGGGAGGCAATATCATCTACAAATATCTCGGGTTGAAGCCAACCGCCAAGGTAGAGACAGACGTGATCAAAGGTGAGACGTGGGAAATTTCTTCTGAGGTGATTCCTGACTTTATTGGTGACCGGTTATTCCTTGCTGTCAATGACGGGGCGGAGGATAAACTCAAGGATGTACAGAAACTGATTGAGCAATCGCCAGCAGGGAAAGCGAATAAGGTCTACAATATTGATTTCGACGAGTTTCTGCTCAGTGACCCCATTTCGGTAGAGCAACAGCTGGACATCATTGTTGATATACTGGTCGGAAACAACGAATAGAACGTCCAATACCTTGTAGTCTCTCTTATGCCAAATTGATTCAAGCCCACTGGGAGGGGTAGAATAACGAGAGGACGATCAATTTCTAACAGTCTAATCTCGGAACGATAATCTAACCTTTTGGCAAAGGAGAGTTCTCACATGAATCATATTCCGGAATATACATTGAACGATGGCTTGAAAGTACCTGCAATTGGATTTGGTACCTATAGTTTAAAAGGTGAAGAAGGCGTTAAATCGATTGCGTCCGCAATGGATGCGGGTTATCGATTAATTGATACGGCGTATAACTATGAGAATGAGGCAACCGTGGGCAGAGCAATCAAGCAAAGCTCCATCGCCAGAGAAGAACTGCTCATTTCCTCGAAGCTGCCGGGTCGTTATCACGCTCATGATAAAGCACTTGTGGCGATCCAGGAATCCCTGTACAGAGCCGATCTGGATTATTACGACCTGTATCTGATTCACTGGCCCAATCCGAAGAAGGACATGTATGTCGAGGCATGGCAAGCGCTGATCGAAGCCAAAAAACGTGGATATATCCGATCCATTGGAGTCAGCAACTTCCTGCCTGAGCACAATGAACGCCTGATTAAGGAAACGGGGATAGCGCCGAGTCTGAATCAGATTGAGCTGCATCCATTCTTCGACCAATCCGATCAGCGGGAACAGGATACGAAGCATGGCATCGTGAACGAATCCTGGAGTCCGATTGGACGTGGCAATGATGCCGTACAGGATATTCTGAAGGATGAGAACATTCTTCGGATTGCGGAAACGCATGGCAAAACGCCAACTCAGATCATTCTGCGCTGGCATGTTCAGCTAGGTTCCATTCCCATTCCGAAAGCTGGCTCCTTGCAGCATCAGCAGGAAAATATCGATATATTCGATTTTGAGTTGAGCACAGAAGAGATGCAGGTCATCTCTGCATTTAATCGTCCTGATGGACGGTTATGGGATCAAGATCCAAGCGAGTATGAAGAATTTTAAAGAATGACGTATCCGATGGCTAAGTTGGTTGCTCTATAATCTACCATCGGTGATCAGAAACCCCTGTGAATAAACATGGTAAAGCCTTCTGGCTCTACCGATGATATTCCGGGGGTGTTTTTGTATATCTAGGGATGGCAGTCTGGTAAAAAGAAAAAGAGTGCCCTTGTCAGCCATGACAAGAAGCACCCATAATATGAACGGCTATGCTACATATTCACCGAAAAATGCCGGCTACACGCTCGGAATCCGGAAGGTCAGAATCTCATACGGTTTGATATCAAAAGAAATCCGACCATTTTCCACGGTGCATTCCACTTCGTTGTTCTCAAGCAAATCACACGCGTACGCCGTTGTACCTGCTCCCTCAGGCAATTGCAGGGAAGCACGGCTGCGGCGGCCGTGTGCTTCATAGAGACGGATGATCATATCATCGTTGTTCTCGGCTTTTTTGATAACCTCCAGCACGACATTATCCTGATCGACCGATGCGAGTGACCATGTTCCCGGCAACGTACCGGTTTGCGATGCAATCTCACGAGCAACCAGCGGACGGTTGAGATCATAAGCAGCTTGTATGACACGTCCTTCACGGAAGTCGCCCTGATGCGGATAGAGCGCGTAGGTGAATACGTGCTGCTCTTTGTCGGCATTTTCATTCGGGTACGTTGCGCTCTTGATCAGTGACAGTCGCATCACCGAGTTATGAATATCATATCCGTATTTGCAGTCGTTCAGCAGAGCAGCACCGTACCCGTTCTCCGCCAGATCGGCCCACTTCTGTCCGCATACTTCAAACCGGGCTTGATCCCAGCTCGTATTACGGTGGGTAGCGCGCTCAACGTTGCCGTACTGGATTTCGTAGACCGCTTTCTCACTCCAGATATCGAGCGGGAAGGCGGCTTTCAGCAGCAAATGTTCCTGTTTCCAATCCACAAACGTACGGAAATCAATCCGGCGTGTATGTGCGTAGAAGATGATCGTTTGCTCAATGACCGAGTCCAGGAACTGTCGCTTCACTTGAAGCACGGAACGTACCGGCCCGCTTTCAACCCAATCCAGCGACAGCAGGTCGTTAATCTCCCACATATGCTGTTCATAATAATCGTCAATGTTCCATGCCTCGTATTCCGCAGGTCGATCCTCGAACACTTGCAGCACGTTACCGCGCTTGCCAGACTGAAGAAGCTCACGGCCCTCCAGCTTGTCCCAAACGGATGTGAATTCGGCACTTTCATTCAGTTGAATATCATACCAAGGTGTATGGATGTGGCGCTGATCTGCTTCCCACTGTACAACCGATACCCCCGCGACAAGCTCGTCTGTCAGATCCGGTGTAATTCGGAAGGATTTATACCCGGATGCAGGCACGTTCTCTGCAAGGAACACAAGTCCGCCTTCGGGAGTTCGCTGGCTTGGTACAGGGTGATCTCCATCGTAGACGGTTACTTTTCTTGCAAAAGCAGGCAGTTCAACCACATCCGTGCGTACAAATCCGGTGGTGTTAAATACCACAATGGCTTCGCCATCAGATGTAATTCGGCTGGCAATGCCGTTCAGTGCGCTGTCTTTCAGCTCATCTGTGACACGCAGAACTTCTTCATATTGCTCCTGGGAATCCACATATACCTGCTCAATGGAGCTGCCCGGGAGAATATCATGGAACTGGTTCAGCATCGTCAGCTTCCATGCATGCTCCAGTGCATTGGTTGGATAGGTCGCCTGTGCATTTGCCTGACGATGAATCATGGCATAAAGCTCGGCATCGGCCAGCGCAAATTCGCTATGACGGTTGTACCGTTTGTTGCGTGCCATGGACGTGTAGGTACCCCGGTGATACTCCAGATACAGCTCTCCCGACCAGCGGGGAACGGAAGGAACATCCGCCAGATTTTGCTCCAGCTTCTCAAAAAACTCGCGTACAAAGGTACGTTTCACCGCGGGTACACCCGGCAATCCAACATCAAGTCGTCTGCCATGCTCCAGCATCTCCTCGGTTGGTCCGCCGCCGCCATCCCCGAATCCGAAACATTGCAGGACATCTGCATTGATGTTTTTGTTCTGGTATCGCTGCCACGTGCCTTTTACTTGCGAAGCATTAAACCGTCCATTATAAGTCGTTTCGAATCGGCGCTGCCTGAAATCGGGATGTTTGTCATAGTCTGTTGCTGTGATGAAATGGGTCAGGACCTCTGATCCGTCGATTCCTTTCCAATACATCGTGTCGTTTGGAATCTGGTTTGTATCATTCCAGGCAATTTTGGTTGTCATAAAATAATCAATACCGCTCTTGCGCATAATCTGCGGCATCGCTGCACTATAACCAAATACATCCGGCAGCCAGAGAACACGGTTCTCCACACCGAATTCTTCCTTGAAGAAACGTTTGCCGTAGATAATCTGACGGATCATGGATTCACCCGAAATCAGGTTACAATCGGCCTCCAGCCACATCGAACCTTCCGCTTCCCAGCGGCCTTCGGCCACCTTTTCCTTGATTTTCTCATATAGGGACGGGTAGTCTGCTTTCAGGTATGCATACAGCTGGGGCTGAGAGGACATGAAGGTATACTCCGGGAACTTGTCCATCAAGTAGAGTACACTCGCGAAGCTGCGAATGACCTTCTCACGAGTCTGATCCAACGTCCACAGCCATGCCACATCGATATGCGTGTGTCCGATACAGTGCACGGTAGGGATGTGATCACCAGCAGGGCGGATATCACCATAGACATGATCTTGCAGATATCGGCGCGCTTCCAGTACCGAAGTATGGAATTCTGCGCTGTTCTCCTGACGCAAATCCAGCAGATTCACGGCTTTATTCAGATGTTCGATCAACTTCAGCCGCTCCAGATCATCCTCACGCAGCAGATCTGCAGCATCCAGCGCAGCCTTGAGATCGTAATATAAATCGGAGACTTGCTGATGATGCTCGGCAATATATACATTCAGAAAAACATCCGCGGCAGAAGTACTGCAATACGCATATAATGCCAGTTCGAATTCATCACCTTTTGCCGCAGCGGATGTCAGGTCGATCTCCGTATGATTCACATCCAGACCGCAGATCAATTCCCCATTGAGGAATGCCAGAAATTGCGGATTATCGTAATTCCAGATGTCATCAGCACCAGTGACGATGGCACACACGACCTTTTTTCCCTCCAGATGATCCGGAATCTGAATGCGGGTTTTGAAGCAGCTGTGTACGTCTTTGCCACCCCAGCCATCACCCTTACGGAATACGTTCCAGGAGGAAGGGTCCTCATGCACCAGTTCCCAGGAGTGGTAACCACTTTCTTTATGATAAAGCTCAGGGATATATGTCTTTGAGGTTAGTCGTGCACGTTCCAAGTGTTTAACAATGGTATGGATTCGAGTATACAAGGAATTCATTTTCATGTTGGTTTCCCACCTTGGTTTGTAGTAAGTACAGGCTGTAGTCGTTGTTGGAGCGAGATTATTGCAAGCGCTAACATATCAACTTTATCATAACAAAAGAGAAATGGGCGAAACTACGTATTGTATGCTGAAAATAACGTATTTTTATTGCATTTCATGCTAAAATAAACTCATTAGAACCAGGATGGAGGCATGTTCATGACACAATCGGTTTTGGCATACGAGCAGGGATATGCGGTCCATGTGAACCAGCCTGGAGATTCGCTTTTTTATCATCTGGATTATGACGAGCGTTCTCATGATCTAAATATGGAGTTTCAGCATTTCCATGATTTCTATGAAATCTGTATTCTTCTGGATCGAACAGCTGCGCACATCATTGAAGGCAGTTTATATGATATCCAGCCTCTGGATATCGTTCTGCTGCGACCTTCTTTGCTGCATAAAACGCAATATCCGAAGGGTGCCCCGCCGAAACGATTGATGATCACCTTTGCCATGCCACGTAATACACCTGGTCTTGAGAACGATTACAATGAGCTGTTTTCGATTTTTGATGAACCCATTCCGATATTCCGATTTACAGAAGAAAGACGCAAGGAAGTCCTCGCGCCGATCAATGATATTTTTGCTATATCGCAGCATCCTTCTGCACTTCAATCGGTTATGATTCATAGCAAGTTCATGGAGTTTCTCTGTGCCCTTCATCGTTATTCGGCAGAGAACGGGTATGTGCGTGAAGAGACAGGATCATCGATGTCCCGACGTATGTATGCCATTGCATCCTATATTCATAGTCATTATCAGCAGGATTTATCTCTGGATGAGGTATCCAAGCGCTTTTATGTAAGTGCCCATCACTTGTCTCGCCAATTCAATAAGGTTACCGGCTTCACCTTCACGGAGTATGTGCAGATGACGCGTATTCGGAATGCCCAGCAATTGCTGCTGAATTCGAGTGAGAAAATCACAGATATTGCTGCACAGTGTGGGTTCACAAGCTTTTCCCAGTTCAACCGCATCTTCAACAAACAGAACGGAATGTCACCAAGTGCATATCGCCGAAGCAGACATTCGCAGAGCGAGCGTGAAGTGATATCCTTGGGTAGGCCTGAGCGCTGACTGAAGACAGAGATGATCGGGAAATGTCCATGGAGATGTGCTGCATGAATGGCGATAGCCACAAATATATGAATATATAGAAAAGGGCAAACCCTCCAAGTTACAAAGGGATTGCCTTTTTCCTTCTATTATATAGATTACGTCTACCTAGTGATGGTGGCACAACCAGAACTACTCTTGTGCCCCGTATACCGGCTACTCTTAAACTTGATCCTTCGGCGCCAGCTCAATGGCAGAGCGAATGGCAGCCAGCATACTTTTATCATCGGCGATGTTTTTGCCAGCGATATCGAAGGCTGTACCGTGGTCAACGGATGTACGGATGATGCCGCCTTTCAGGCCAACGGTGATGTTCACGCCTTCCTCGATGCCCATTACTTTGATCGGCGCATGGCCTTGGTCGTGGTAGCAGGCTACAACGATATCGAAGTCCCCGCGACCAGCGCGGAAGAAGAGTGTGTCCGCCGGGAGTGGACCAACGACGTTAATGCCTTCCTGCTGTGCACGCTCAATGCCGGGCTGCAGCTTCTCTTCTTCTTCACCATTACCGAACAAGCCGTTCTCTCCGGCATGAGGGTTGATTCCGCATACGGCAACGCGCGGATTCTCAAAGCCTGCTTTTTTCAACGTATCATGAGCAAGCTTCACAACGGTGTACGTTCTTTCCGGGTTGATACTTGCAATGGCATCGATCAGACCCATGTGTGTTGTCAGGTGAATAACGCGCAGATTCGGCGTGGTCAGCATCATAGAGAAGTCCTGCGTATCCGTCAGATCCGCCAGAATCTCGGTGTGTCCCGGGTACAGGTGCCCCCCTTGGTGCAGAGCTTCCTTGTTCAAAGGCGCGGTGCAGATGGAGTGAATCTGCTGTTTTTTGGCAAGATCAATGGCTTTGGCGAGAAACTGGAATGCTGCATCCCCAGCCACGGCAGATACTTTACCGTATTCCAGATCCGCTGGAACGAGATTCAGATCGATCACATCTACAGTACCGAATTCGTATTTGGCTTCGGAAGGCTCTTGAATAGCATGGACGTTCAGCGTTGATCCGATAACCGGCAGCACACGCTCCAGAATCTTCGCATCACCAATCACGAGTGGATTGCACTGATCGTACATCTCTTGATGACCCAGTGCTTTCATAATAATCTCCGGTCCAATACCTGCTGCGTCGCCCATCGTAATTCCAATTGTAGGTTTCATACAAGAATACCCCCTTTTAATTTTTGAATCGCATGAATAAAGACATCGGGTTTGCCGAATCCGCCTGCTTTGGTAATCACATGCAGATCATCAATCCCTATAAACTTGGAGATCGGCACGCCGATTTCAAGCTCATCCAGCAGCTCGAAGCCGCTAATATTCCATTTCAGACAGATTTGTTTTGCCGTATCGCCACCGGTCATGGATACCCCTTTGAAAAGTCCCTCTTCCAGCAGTCTGGCACAGATCTCACCCATCGCGAGTACAATTTGGTTGCTGACTTCCGTGTGATTGAGACCACGAACTTCGCCCGTTGCCCGTGCCAGTTCGATATCCACCTGTTCAGCGGTGGAGTAGAGGACAACATCTTGTCCTTCCAGCGCTTTGTCGCGGACCTCCTTATAGACACGTTCCATCTCTTCCGTGCGGTCTGCGGTTGCAGATACCGCTTTGAAGGAATGGAAAGAGACTGAAGCTACGCGGGACTTGCGCATCAAGCGATGCAGCTGCTCACGGGAATTCTTGTTTACGCTGCCTACTACCGTGAGGATGGGACCGGAATTCTCCGGGATATCAAGTGAAGCAGCTCTGGATTCCAACGCGTAATGCGCGGGGAGGTAATTGGCAATGCCTGCCGAACCTGCCCAAGCAAAGGTATAATCCATCTCGTGGGTCATCTGCAGAATCAGTTCCAGATGGCGTTCTTCGGTGGAGTCCACCATTACATACGGGATGTTATTTGTTTTCAACTGCTCCAGTTTGGTGCGAATATGATTCTGCCCGCCTTCCAGATCGGCGACGGTGATCTCGCCAACTTCGTACTTGGTCTGTTGTTTCAATAAGTCCGGAAGGTAGGAAATCGTTACAGGTGTCTTCGGATCATGGGCAATTTCAGTATCTGCCAGCGGAACGCCGTTCAGGTAATGAATTCCTTCTAGTATCGTCCGGTTATTTTTTGGATAACCCGGGGCAATCATCATAAAGTCCGGCTTTACGACATCATATACAGCATCAATCTCGATACCGATATTACCGCGCATGGTGGAGTCCATTTTTTTGAAAATCGTCTCAAATCCATTGTTTGTCAGCAATTCAGCAGCACGATATACACGATCATACGCTTCTTGCGAGGATATGGAACGACTATCTGTATCAAAGACGACAGCATCATATCGTGTAAGAGGTCCTTCATCCATATTAAAAAGAACACTGGTCTTCAAGCCATGACGGGCAAGCTGCACCCCGCTGTCATTGGCACCGGTCAAATCATCTGCAATAATAGCTAATTTCATGCAGTCATCCCTCCTTGTAAGCAAAATTTCATAATAAGTCCGTCAGATCATCAATTGGCACAGATTAAGCATATCGGATCAGGTGATAACCATTTATGTGGTTGGTCGTTGATTGTATTTCTCGACTCCACCTGACTTCTCCAGTCGTTTGGAGAGGAAGCCGATGAAGATTGGCAACAGGATGGCCGTCGTTACAACACTCGCCGCAATCTGCACCGTAGCAATCTCGGCAATCGGGCCAAATGAAGCATTAGCAGCCACGATGGCAGCAGGTGTACCTACGGCATTCCCGGCTGTTGAACCTTCGGAAGCACCAACGATGGGGTTCCAGCCAATGGCTTTAAAGAGCAGGAAACCGATTCCGCCCGTTAATAGCACGGTCAACACACCCAGTAAAATTCCGCTAAGACCACCTTGAATGATGGAGGAGAAGCTAATGTTCATACCCAGAGCAAATGCGAAGAACGGAACAAGTTTGTCACTGCCTTTATGCAGCCACCCCGCCAGATTGCGGTCCAGATTACCAATAATGACACCAACGATGAGCGGAAGCAATACCGCAACAAAGGCCATAGGGGAGAACATGCCGTTGGCAAAACCCATCGCACCAAAGATGGAGAGCGCTACCATGGTCAGGAATGGACCATCACTGAGTGCCAGGAAAGGGTAGGCTGCCTTGTCATCTTCTTTACCGTATTGACCAGCGAGTGCGATGTACAAACCGCCATTGGAGTTAGTCATCGCAGCAATAATGGCAAGCGGGGCAAGGCCGAGAAATAACCCGTTTGAATCCGCAAACAAAATAGCGATAAAACCAAGGGCTGCACCAATCACCCATTTGAACGTAAGCAAGGTCAAACCTTTGCCGACAGAGGAACCTGCTGTTTTAAACGTAATCTGTGTACCCGCAATGAACAGGAACAGGGCAATCAAAGTACTGGCACTGTTGACAAAAAGGGCTTCCGTGAATCCGCCAATGCGCAGAGCATTCGGGAAGAATGTATTGATGGTTGCACCAAGTAACAGGGGAACGACCATCATACCGCCAGGGATGCGATCTAAAGTTGCTTTAATGTTCATAGTAGTAGCTCCTTATGAAGTAATCGTTTTTATGAAGCGCTTGCAGGGATTATGTTATCCCATATCGTTTAATATAGCAACAATAAATTATTGTAAATTTTAAATACTCGGTAAACTGTTTAAAAATGCAACATATAAAGACGATAAAAAAGACGCAAACTTAAAGTTAATCTTTAAGTTTACGCCATAATGTGGCCCGGTTAATCCCCAGACGCTCTGCGGCCTTCGATTGATTGTTATTTTCCTCCTGAAGCACGAACTGAATAACTTCCTTCTCAATCTCCTTCAGCGTACCGTTCAACTTCATTGGGCTTGAAGAAGGCTGCTGATCCAGCAAGCGGGATAAGGTAGCCGTGGTGATTACATACTCCTGTTCATTGAGTGCAGCCTGCTTGATCAGATGTTTCAGCTGGTTGACATTCATATGTGTGATCTGATCTTGGATCAGCTGCAGTGCATCTTCTTTTATTCTCACCGCAGTAGTTCCGTATTGCTGGTAGTAACCCGTAAGGAAATGCTGCATCAGTGGAGCCAGATCCTCGGGTCTATCCGCAAGATTTGGCATCATGATTGTATTAAGCTCCAGATCGAGTGACCAATGCGGGTTCAATATCTGTTCCCCGAGTATAAATACCCCAATCTGATTTTGAAGGCAGTTCTGGATAAAGGAGAGCAACTCCGGATCTTCCATACGTGTTTCCATGTGGTTAATCTCTACATTTCGAACCTTGGCGAGTGGTATCTTGTGCAAATGACCGGGCGGAACTTGCGAGAGATCCATCTGTAATAACAGTCCGCCACCGGAGTACATCTGATGAATATGTTTGACCAGAAAAGATTTACCGGAATCCGCTTCACCCAGCAGATAGATCGGTTCATGATGCTCGTAAAGTGCCCGAATGTTCTTTAATACCGCCTGCATGGCAGGGGATTCAGCAACAATAGGCTCCATCGATGCGTCCGTGAACGTTGTTATGCCAAATTGTGCAAAGGCATAGGGTTGTCCTTTTTCCAGCATATATACCTTGTAGTTCCTGTTGTCCAGGGTTGTTTCATAGGCATTAACCGTGAGCTGGTAATCGTCCACCATGAACACATTTTGGATCTGGGATTGATGGAATTCCAGACTGGTGTTGGTCAGATACATGTGATTATCGGTCAGCGGATTTTTCTCAAAATCAGTCAGGTTCTCGAATACCACTTCATTCCGTTCATTTAAAATAAGTAAATTCGGATGTTCCCGTGTAACCAGGTCATTCAGGATGATCGATATCGCATGATTTTTACTCAAATAACGGTAGACTAGCTGTGCATCCTCCATCGCTCTAAGAATGGATTCCTGGCCAGATTGAATTAACAATCCCTCCAGACCATAGGTCTTCGCGGTGTTGACGGTGATCACATCTCCGACAATCTGTCGGTACCCGGAAGCCTTCAACTCCAAGAGCAATCGTGCCACATCTTCCGAGCTATGTATGGTATAGACCTTGAGGGGCAGATCCATCAGATCAATAATGGATTGTGCACCAGAGGTGATGTTGGAGAAGCCAACAATGGCTGTTTGGCCGTTAAACTGGCTTGCTAGTGTAAGTGAACGAATCATATCATAGCCCGATAACTGCACATCAATGACGGGAATGGTCACTGCTTTTTTAATCAATTGGGCGGTTCCGCCGCGGCTGATGATAATCTCTGCACCATTTTTCTCAGCTTGAGTAGCTAATTCCACACCGTTTGCCAAGTCGCCCACGTCCGTCTGAATGGTTAACTGGGGAAAGCGAGGAATGCACTCTTGTATAATAGGAATCATCGATTCGTAGGGAGCAATAAAGTGAACTCGTGTACGCATAATTTTCCTGCCTTTATAGAAAACTTTGATCCCCTTATTATAGCCAACTTACGAAGGAATGGCACCTATGGGGGAACCAACACGGTTGTGTCTGCAAAATGCCTGTTTGATATGCCTTCATAACTCTCCCGAGTGGAATGTGATGAAGTACACTGAATCGAATCGTTATGTATTTCAAAATTAATGCATAATTGCACACGATAAGTGTAGAGAAATGAGGAGATTTCATATGGGAGACATTCATAAAGTAGCGGAGCCGGATCACATCATTAAGGATGTTGTCGGAAAGTTTTCGTGCAGGGTACTGTGGAGTGAGGGCCGTCCATGTCTGGAGTATCAAAGGGAAGAGGATGTGGCGTTAATCACAGAATACGTCCGCATTACGTACAAAGTTGAACTATTGGATGTGTTTTTCACAGCGGTGGAGAGTCTTCCGGTGGAGCCATAGTTAGGTAGGGATTTGTAGAGTGCGGGCAAAGGGTTAGTACTTACGTTTTTGTGTGTTTATACAAGGTCATGAGGCGACACTATAGGTGCTCGTCTTTTTTTTATTACTCCATTACTTTCTGACTTTGGATCGTACGGACTCCACTTGCCAACGTGAAATGTGAAACGTATGTGGGTGTATTCATGTATTATAGTATACATATGAACTTTTCGGAGGAGGAACAAGTAATGGGAATCTTATCGAGGTTTAGAGACGTGATGAAGGCGAATGTGAACCACATGTTATCTCGGGCGGAAGACCCGGAGAAGAGCGTGAATGAGTATATGCGAAGCCTGAGCAGTGATCTGGGTCAGGTGAAGGCTGAGACAACGGCGGTGCTGTCAGATGAGAGCCGGGCGAAGCGAGCATTGGATGAGTGCAGTACCGAGGTCAAGAAATTACAGCGGTACGCTGAGAAATCAGCGGAGTCGGGAGACGAAGATAAGGCACGTGGTTTTCTGGAGAAGAAAGTGAAGCTTGCTGACAAATTGAATGAATTACAAGCCGCCTATGAACGTGCTTCCGCCAAAGCCAAGATGATGAAGCATATGAACGATAAACTGGTTGCAGATCTGGGACAACTGGAAGCAAGGCATGCAGAACTGAAAGGTCGCATGGCAGATGCAAAGGCGCAGCAACAGGCTAATGAACGGAATGCATCTGCGGGCAGAGCTGATGCCGCATTGAAGGCCATGGAAGACAAGGCGAACCAGGCGCTGAACGAAGCAGAGGCTTTGGCAGAACTTCGAGCTGGGGCACAGGAAGATGATTTGGACGAATTAATTGCCCAGTTGGAGAGGGACATGAACGCCCAAGCGGGTAATAATGAAAATACGTCGCCAAATGCGGAGGAAGAACTCGCAGCGATTCATGAAAAGCTGAAGAAGTGAGTTTAACTTGTACACTACAAGTAGAGGGCAGAAATAAGCTGAAGAAGCGGAGCGTGCGCCTTTATCACCGGATTTTACCCATACAAAGGGTAATCAAAAAATTCGGGGATAAGAGCGATCGGAAGTTTGTTCTGCCAGCGAAGTTTACAGTGTCAATTAGAATCATATTTCGTTAACATTGAGGTGAGCAGATGCCGGTTATTGAATATAAATGTCCCAACTGCGGCAGTGGTATGATCTTTGACAGTGTATCAGGTGCATTATCCTGTCCCAGCTGCGGCCGACAGGACAACATAGAGCAGATTCCAGATCCGTTGAAGAGACAAGTGTTTACGGAGAATGAGGTCAAGGAATACCACTGTAACAGTTGCGGAGCTGACATTGTCACGGAGCCGGAGACCAGTGCGACGACATGCAGTTTCTGCGGTGCAGCGGTTGTACTCAGTGATCGGCTGACGGGCAATCTGGCCCCCGCGATGGTGATTCCCTTTTCGATCAACAAGGATCAAGCCAAGCAGGCTTTCAAAAAGTGGTGCAAAAACGGCCTCTTAACGCCAAGTGGTTTCATGTCCGCCGATCGTATTCAGAGCATTACTGGTATGTACGTGCCGTTCTGGTTGTACGAGTTACATAATAAAATCGAAGTGCATGGTCGTGGCACCAAGGTCAGATCTTACACCCAGGGCGACTACCATTACACGGAAACACAGCATTTTGATATATACCGCCGAATTCGGCTGAATTATGTGAATCTGCCCATTGATGCGTCGGAGAAAATGAAGGATGAACTGATGGATAAGCTGGAGCCTTTCCCATATAATCAGCTGAAATTGTTCAAGACCCCGTATCTGGCGGGGTACATTGCGGAAAAATACAGTTATACGGACGAGGAACTTTTTCCACGGGCCAAGGATAAAACGAGATCGTACATTGATTCTTATATTGCTTCAACCGTATCCGGATATAGCAGCGTGAGCTACACGGACAAACAGATTGATACTACGCTCAAAAATGCAGACTATGTGCTGCTCCCGGTGTGGATGGTCAACTATGACTATAATCGTGCGCAGTATACCTTTGCCATGAATGGCCAGACAGGTAAAGTGGTCGGTAAACCGCCGATCAGCAAAGCCAAAGTAGCTGGATGGTTCGCAGGAGTCTCTGCGGTTTCCTTGCTATCACTGAAGCTGGTTTCCTGGATGATGGGAGGTGGATTCTTATGAGAAAAAGAACCCCTCTGGCCGTGATCGCTACGCTTATTTTACTTATGATAACCCTTGTCGCTCCGTTGATTCCCATGTCATCGGCATCCGCAGCGGAGAACAAAAATCTCATCTACGATGAGGCCAACCTGCTGAGTGAGCAGGAGAAAAGTGAACTGAATCTACTTGCGAATCAGTATGGCGCGGAACGGCAGACGGACTTTGTTATCTATACAACGAATAATGTTGAGAATAAGGATGTTATGCTCTTAACGGAAGATTTTTATGATGAGCAGGGGTTAGGGTACGACAAGAAATTTGGCAATGCTGTCATATTGACGATGGATATGAATAATCGCGAAGTGTATCTGGCTGGATTTTATAAGGCTAAAGAATATCTCAGCGATCAGCGGCTTGATGCGATCCGTACCCGAATTACCTCTGAATTGTCCAGCGGAGATTATAAACTCGCATTTGAGAAATATATTGAGCTCTCTTACAAATATATGGGGTATGAACCCGGTGTGAATCCGAACAATATTTTGTTCAACGGCTGGTTTCAGTTAGGAGTATCGGTGGTCCTTGGTGGTATTGTTGTTGGTATGATGACTTATCGTTCCGGTGGGCGTGTCACGGTCAATCGTGCGACTTATGAGGATTCAAGCAATTCCAGTGTAATTGATCGTCAGGATCGTTACATCCGTACAACCGTAACCAAGCGCAAAATCGAGAAGAACAATAACAATGGTGGAGGCGGTGGAGGTGGAGGTACCTCCCGAGGCGGTCATTCACACAGTGGAAGTAGAGGTTCGTTTTAGTAACGGAGTCTGCGAATTATGTTAAATAGAAGGGATGGAAACGAATATGGGATTTTTCAGAAATCAATTTTCGAATGTGGTGGAATGGGAAGAGTTTAGAGATGACATGATATTTTGGAAGTGGAGCAACCGGGAGATCAAGAAGGGGAGTAAACTGATCATCCGCTCCGGTCAGGACGCGATTTTCCTGAATAACGGTAAAGTGGAAGGCATTTTCGAGGACGAAGGATCGTTTAATATTGATTCCGAGATCATTCCGTTCCTTTCTACCTTAAAAGGGTTCAAATTCGGATTCAACAGCGGCATGCGGGTCGAAGTACTATTTGTAAATACGAAAGAGTTCACCGTGCGCTGGGGCACGCAAAGCCCTGTATTGATTCCAACACCACAACTCCCGGGTGGGATGCCGATTCGGGCCAACGGCACATTTAATTTTAAAGTAAGTGACTATGTCACCCTGATCGATAAGATTGCAGGCATTAAGCAGAGTTATCTGGTGGAGGATGTCAAAATCCGAATCACTTCCGTGCTGGATCAGCTTCTAATGAAGTGGATTAGCCGTGAAGGGAAGGATATGTTCAACCTGCAAGCCAATGCATCGGATATTGCCAAAGGTATTCAGGAAGATCTGGATATGCAGATGATGGATATCGGCATTGGGATTACCGGTTTCCAGGTGATGAGCTTCAATTATCCGAAAGAGATTCAAGATATGATTACGAAGACCGCTTCGCATGAGATGATTGGTAATCTGCAAAAGTATCAGCAGGTCAGCATGACAGACGGCATCTCATCCGGTAAAGTGCAGGGCGGCGGGGCGGCCTCGGATATGGCAGGCATGATGATGGGTATGAACATGGCCAATGAAATGATGAAAAACATGAACCAGAACCAAGGCCAGAACCAGAACAACAATGCCAATTCGTCTTCGAATCAAAATAACGACCAGATGCCAGCGGGAAATAGCAACGGTGATTCAGGTAACTCTTCATCTACAGAAGGCAACAAAAAGCCAAACTTCTGCCCGAACTGTGGAGCCAAAAATGAAGGAGCCAACTTCTGTCCAAATTGTGGTCAAAAGCTGGGCTAATCAAATAAATACATGTAGGGCTAGGTTCGTAGTAAGTGAAATTACTGCGGAGCTAGCCCTTTTTTTGTGGAGTGCATAGTTGAAGCAATATGACACAGAGCGGGAAGCAAGTTCATTTAATTTAGTTTAGATAAAAGAGTTGACAACCGATCACAAATCATTTATCTTTAACTTAAGATATTTAATTTGAATATAAATAACAGCCAAGAACAAATATCTTTAATCCATTACATGAGGAGAGATCAAGATGATGATCCCAACATTGACCAGAATAAATGAACTTTCAAGAAAAGCCAAAGAGGGCGGATTGACGGAGATGGAGAAAGAGGAACAGGCTCGTCTTCGCAAGGAATACCTGCAAACTTTTCGCGGTTCGGTCAACGACATTCTGCTGAATGCAACCATCTATGATCCAAACGGCGATGACGTGACTCCTGATAAATTGAAACAAGAACAGGCCAATCAAAATAACGACTAGCATATAATTCGCTAGATCATATATCTTAATTTAAAGATAATGCAAACTTACTATAAATCAACTAACTAACTCAAATATCTCTAACACCTAATCAATTTAAAACATGCTTACCAAACCAAGGAGGAATTAATCATGACTATTCAAACAGCAGGTATTCACCATATTACAGCTTTCGCAGGCGATCCACAGGCCAATGTTGATTTTTATGCCGGAGTTTTGGGACTTCGTCTCGTGAAAAAAACAATTAACTTCGATGCACCTGATGTATATCATCTGTACTTTGGAGACGAGCACGGAAGCCCGGGTACCATCATTACCTTCTTCCCATCGGCTGGATCACCACGGGGCAAAATTGGCGGAGGTCAGGTCGGCATCACTTCCTATGTCATTCCTCCTGGGTCGATTGGCTTCTGGCAGAACCGGTTGGAACAGTATAACATTGAGGTAACCAAAACAAGTCGCTTCAATGAAGAGCTGCTTCAATTCGAAGATAGCGAAGGCCTGCGGCTTGAGCTCGTTGAACGGGAAGAAGGAGCAACCAGCACTTGGGCGCATGAAGGAATTCCAACAGATAAAGCGATCAAAGGCTTCGGCGGTGCTGTCCTGTTCAGTGTTAATCCGCAAAGAACGATGGATGCTCTTGAAAAAATCATGGGATTTGTCAGAGTGAGTGAAAATGATGAGTATGCTCGTTTCCGGTCCAGCGGGGATATCGGTAATGTCGTAGATGTTCCAGTGACCCGTATACCTCTGGGTATGGGCGGCGCAGGAACCGTGCACCATATTGCATGGCGCGCAAAAGACGATGAGGAGCATGCACAGTGGAGCGAAGCTGTACGTGATTACGGGTACCAACCGACTCCAGTTCGGGATCGTCAGTACTTTAACGCAATTTACTTCAGAGAAGCTGGTGGCATTCTGTTCGAAATTGCTACAGATCCTCCGGGCTTTGCCAAAGATGAACCTGCTGACTCGCTTGGACAAAAATTGATGCTGCCAGAGTGGTTTGAGAAATACCGCCCTCAAATTGAGGACAATCTGCAACCAATTGTGGTAAGAACGCTCGCACCTGCTACAGCTGCGAATTAATAAGAAAACCTGAAAAAGCGAAGCGTTCGCCTAAAAACTTTCTGAAAGAAAGCTACATCGGAAGTATACGCTATCCCCGGATTTTTCCTTAGGAAAAGGGAATCAAAAAAATCTGGGGATAACAGCGATTGGAGGGTTATTCTGTCATCGGAGTGTATGTGTGAATCATCTTTAGTTCAACTTATATAGCTGACGTTAGATTATGAGAATAACCAAAGGAGCAACGAAGGATGATGGAGAAAAAGGTTACCTGGCTGGAGCTGTTTTACGATCTGCTCTTTGTAGCAGCGGTCTCCAAAGCGGGTCATGTCTTGTTACATGCCGAACACGGAGTAATTACGTTTGAATATTTAATGAAGTTTGTGCTTATTTTCATCCCTGTTTGGTGGGCATGGGTCGGTCAGACCTTGTTTATTAACCGCTATGGTCAAGACATCCTGATCCATAGAATATTTCTCATCCTTCAGCTTCTGTCCGTGATGGTCATGACGGCGAGCCTTTCTACCCATTTTGACCAATACTACCTGTCCTTCTTCATTGGATATATCGGCTCAAGGGCATTTACGGCGATTCAGTATCTGACGGCTCACAAGTCAAAAGGCGAGCATCAGCAGCAAGCGGCTCGTTACTTGGGCATCTGTTTCCTTATTGGGATATTAATCTCATCGGGCTCACTATTCTTCGATTCCTGGTTGCGCTACTTGATTTTGTATGTGGGGATTGCCGTTGATATTGTGCTTCCCCTGATCGGACGCAAAAACTTGGTGAAAGTGCCCGTTCAGACCCATCACTTGTTGGAACGTTTTGCGCTCTTTACACTTATCCTGCTGGGTGAATCGGTGGTAAGCATTATCGCTGTGTTGCAAGCCGATCATTGGGATATGAAATCGATTTTGTTTGCCGCCTTTACGTCCATCTTTGTCATTGCGATGTGGTGGCAGTACTTCGACAACGTGGAGAAAAAGGTCAGCAAAGAGATCCGTACTGCCGGGCAAGCGATCATATACGGCCATCTGTTCATCTACATCTCCATGAGTATGATCGCTGCTTCAATTCAGCTGTTATATCAGAATCAGTTAAACTATGTGTTCATGCTAGGGTTTGTATTTGGATCAACGCTGTTGTATTTCTTGTCAACTTCCCTTGTGTTTCATCGCTACAGACACGCACATCTGCGGCTGGGCCCGCGTCATCTGGCGGTCATGGTAGGGTTGCTTGTGGCATTTGTCCTTGTGGATCTGGTCTACCAGGTTCCGGGTTATGTCATCATGGGCGAAGAAATGTTATTCTTCCTGGTGTATGCGAAACTTACGACTTAATATGAGTAATATAAAATCAAGAAAAGTCACGGACAACAGATGTCCGTGGCTTTTTATTATGCCGCTAATCCTGGACATGTTTTAATTAAATAAATAAAGCACAAATCTAATTTAATTTCTTCTATAGAATCTGTTAATATGAGACTAGGTACAAGTGAATCTACCAGATCATAGAATATCTTTTATATAAAATGAGTGTACGTTTTGTTATATAAATTGAACTAAACATTTACACGAAACGGAGAGGACAGAAAAAACCTGAAGAAGCGAAAGTGTTCGCCTAAAAGCTTTCTGAAAGAAAGCTGCATCGGAAGCATACGCTATCCCCGGATTTTACCCATATAAGGGGGATTCATAAAATCTGGGGATAACAGCGATCGGAAGGTTATTCTGTCATCGGAGTGTCCAGTGTAAATATTCCTTAGTTTAATTTATATAGTTCATTTTATATATAGCGATTCGTAGATATGGGGATGACAATCAGGAGGGAAATCATTGAGCACACATCAAATCGGAGTTCCATTGGAAGGGTTTGCAGAGTTTAGTCGTACGGTTGCCGCAGAAGGAGCCGTTTTACTCAGAAATGAAGGCCAAGTGCTTCCACTTCGTGAAAACGAAAACGTTTCAGTTTTTGGTCGGATTCAAGTCAATTATTATCGCAGCGGCACGGGTTCAGGCGGTAGCGTTCATGTGGCCTATACAACAAATCTGTTGGATGGTCTTCGCAGCAAAAAGAATATTACGGTGAATGAAGAACTGGCAGCTGTCTATGAGAAGTGGATCGAGGAAAATCCATTTAATGATGGCGGAAAAGTATGGGCGGCCGAGCCATGGAATCAGAAAGAAATGCCTTTGACGGATGAACTCGTTGCACAGGCTAGAAGCCAATCCAGCAAAGCCATTATCGTGATTGGACGTACAGCAGGAGAAGACCAGGATAATGCGGATGCGCCAGGAAGTTACCAACTGACAGAAGATGAGAAAGCGATGTTGAAGCAAGTTACTTCGCAATTTGAACACACAATCGTTGTGTTGAATGTCTCAAATATCATCGACATGAGCTGGTTAAACGAAACGTATCTACATCCAATCCAAGGCGTAATTTACTCCTGGCATGGCGGTATGGAGGGTGGCAACGCGATTGCCGATGTGCTGGCGGGGGACGTTACACCAAGCGGTAAACTGACAGATACGATTGCATATTCCATTGAAGATTACCCTTCGACAAGCAACTATGGCAATGAGTTCAAGAACCTGTATCAGGAAGATATCTATGTAGGTTATCGTTATTTCGAAACGTTTCGACCTGAGCGCGTTCAGTTTGAATTCGGTTACGGCCTGTCTTATACGACGTTTTTGGCCCAGCACGAAGAAGCAAAATCCGTGTCCAAAGACGGCGAAACCTACATTGAAGTTCGTGTAAATGTGACCAACTCAGGTACAACATATGCGGGCAAAGAGGTTGTGCAAGTCTATTATGAAGCACCACAAGGCAAACTGGGACAACCGGTGAAGGCTTTGGTGGCTTTTGGAAAAACAGGATTGTTGCAGCCGGGCGAGTCAGAACTTCTGACGATCAGTTTCCCGATCCATGCGATGGCATCTTACGATGATGCGGGTGTTACAGGTCATGCTTCAGCATACGTTCTGGAAGAAGGCACATACCGACTGCATGTAGGAACCAGTGTGAAACAAGTGCAGCACATTAGCATTGATGGCCAGGATGGCTATAGTATTGAATCTCTTCAATTGGTGGAGCAATTGCAAGAAGCGATGGCCCCAACTGAAGATTTTACACGGATGAAACCAGGTACGCGCAAGGAAGATGGATCTTATGAACTGACTTATGCAGAAGTACCGAAACGTAAGATATCCATGGCGAACCGGATTGAGCAGAATCTCCCGCAAACGCTGGAGCAGACGGGCAACCAAGGCCACAAGCTGAGTGACGTTAAAGCTGGCAAAGTGAGTCTGGAAACCTTCATCGCTCAACTGAGTGATCAGGATCTGGCGGCGATTGTCCGTGGCGAAGGTATGAGCAGTCCGCTCGTTACTTCAGGAACAGCATCTGCATTTGGTGGTGTCAGCGACAGCCTGTTTAACTACGGTATTCCGGTAGCATGTACGGCAGATGGCCCGTCCGGTATTCGTATGGATAGTGGCGAGAAGGCAACACAGGTATCCATTGGTACGTTGCTTGCGGCGACTTGGAACAAGGATCTTGTTGAAGAGTTGTATGTGATGGAAGGACAGGAATTGCTGAGAAATCAGGTGGATACCCTGCTCGGACCTGGACTAAATATCCGCCGGAGCCCGCTCAATGGCCGGAACTTTGAGTACTTCTCCGAAGATCCGCTGATCTCGGGTGTATTTGCCGCAGCGTGTACGAAAGGTATTATGAAGGGTGGTTCCAATGCCACACTGAAACACTTTGCCTGCAACAACCAGGAGAAACACCGCAGTAAAGTAGATGCTGTTGTCTCCGAACGTGCACTGCGTGAAATTTACCTGAAAGGGTTCGAAATCGCCGTAAAAGAAGGCGGAGCAAACTCCATCATGACTTCCTACAACCCGGTTAACGGACACTGGGCGGCATCCAACTACGACCTGAACACCACAATTCTGCGTGGCGAATGGAATTTCGAAGGAATCGTAATGACCGACTGGTGGGCGATTATGAATGATGTGACCGAAGGTGGAGAAGCTGATCGCAAATACACGAACTGGATGATTCGTGCGCAGAATGATCTCTACATGGTTGTACCGAACTACGGCGCAGAGATCAATGGCTGGGACGACAACACGATTGAATCCTTGGAAAATGGAACATTGACGCGTGGAGAGCTGCAACGCTCCGCAATCAACATCTGCAAGTTCATCATGAATGCACCGGTGTCAGGTAGAAAACACGAGATCGTGGAGAACGTCGCTTCTTTCCAAGCGAATGCTTCCCTATCTGCTACACAAACTCAGGATCTGGTTGAGAACGCACAGGTGAAACCTGCGGTAGCTGAACCGGTCTACATGAAAGTGGACGAGGCCGGCCATTATCGGATTATCGTACAGATCATGTCCCCTGAGCCGGAACTGGCTCAAAGTGCATGTAACCTGCTCCTGAATGACCAGTTGGTGACCACCATTCAAACGAATGGTACGGAAGGCAAATGGATCAGACAGAAGCTTGTCAAAGTAGATCTTGAAGCAGGACTGTATGAATTGAAACTGGACTTCACCAAACCAGGTCTCCAGATTGACTGGATCGAATTCAAGCAGGTATAGAAGATAATCGGAAATATCAGGTGATAAGAGCAATCGAAAGGTTGTTCATCAAAAGCAGAATACGTTGGTATATGACAAAGGACACTGTACGCGGGTGTCCTTTGTTGTAACACAGAATAGCTACTGTTATGATAGTGTTATGAGATTCGTAGTTCTGAACAATGGGGTCAGGAGTGTTGCGAGGAATGAGAAATTATAATTTTTTGAGTCCAATCCTGCTGGTTGTGGTGGCGCTGATTGTAAGAGGCCTGGTGACTAACCTGGGAGTTCTTTTCGGACTATCACAAGAAGTGGCGAGTAATATTGCCATGATAGCCATGATTATTGCTGCACTGATTATGTTTAATCGAATGACGAAGGCTCGGCGTAGAAAATAGAAAAAGCTCGGATAACCAGAAGGTTATCCAAGACATGAAGACACCCTCTGGGTGTCTTTTTTTGTATTGACGTTCTGATCCTAACGTTTTAGACTATTGCTAATTGATAATAACATTATAAATAACAAAAATAACAAAACTCATTATTTAAAGTGATGAAATCCGTTGTGCTCTCTATTTGCTAGCCCATTCCGGTCCCCAAAGGAGAATCCAATCATGAAGATCATTACCGACAAACCATATATCGTTCAGGACAGTCAACCTTTGCAGATTGCAATCTGGAAGCTGAACATCGTCAAATAATGATGAAGAAGGACCGCAGGAGCGCTGATGAAGCGTTCAGTCGGTCCTTTATGTCATGGATCAGGCTGTGTGCTGTTCGAGTGATGTCTATCGATACGGGTTAACGGTTCAGGAATAATCTACGATGAAGTGAAGGGAGCGACCTTATGGGAAGACAGCCTGTATTGGAAGTCATTGCTGTGAATGTGGAAGATGCCAAGGCAGCTGAGGAGGGAGGGGCTGATCGGATTGAACTGGTGTCTGCGATGTCCGAAGGAGGACTTACCCCCAGTTATGGCTTCATGGAGCAAGTGCTGTCCCAAGTCTCCATCCCAGTGTATGTCATGATCCGTCCGCATAGCCGCTCGTTCCGCTATAGCGCAGATGACATCCAGGCCATGACCCGGGATATCCGCGTGGCGAAGGAACTTGGAGCCGCTGGTATCGTGATCGGTGCTCTTACAGGAGCTGGTGAAGTGGACCTCCTATCCATGCAATTATGTATGGCCGAAGCTCAGGATTTAGGGGTTACGTTTCATCGTGCAATGGATGTGAGCACAAGTCTGACTGAGGCGCTCAAGGCCATTAACACATTGGGCAACGTGGAGCGTGTGCTTACATCGGGAGGGAAACAGACAGCGCCTGAAGCCATACTGGAACTGAAACAGCTTCAGCAATTGGGGCAAACCTTGAACATCGCTGTCATGGCAGGGTCGGGGGTCACCATAGAGGGAATTCAAACGCTAGTGAGTCAGACGGGTATCACAGAGATACATATGGGATCAGGCGTACGCCGTGAAGGAAGCTTCGACCATCCCGCAGATTCGCAGCTTATCGCTCGAGCCAAGCAGCAGTTATTGCTTGCATCACAGCCATTCATGGACAGTAGTGCACTGAGTAGCGGTCCAAGCAAGGGTGGTCCAATGATTTAGGGATGCGCTAAATAAAAGGAGTGATACGCCATGAATTATGAACTGCAACCAGCCGAATGGATTAAGTCCGCAGCACAGGTCAGCCCATCCGAACGCCAGCTGAGATGGCAGGAGATGGAGTTCTACGCGTTTATTCATTTTACGGTAAATACATTTACGGATCGGGAATGGGGCACTGGGGATGAAGACCCGGCGATTTTCAATCCTTCTGAACTGAGCGCAGCGCAATGGGTGCAGGCTTGCAAGGCTGCCGGGATGAAGGGGCTGATTTTGACATGTAAGCATCATGATGGATTTTGTTTGTGGCCAAGCCAGTTTACAGCGCATACGGTTGCAGCCAGTCCGTGGAGGAACGGTGACGGGGATTTGGTTCGTGAAGTCGCCGATGCCTGCCGTGAGGGTGGATTGAAGTTTGGCGTGTACCTGTCTCCTTGGGATCGGCATGAAGCCACTTATGGAGATTCGGCGAGATATAACGAGTTTTTCCTCCAACAGTTGCGCGAGCTGCTCACGAATTATGGCGATATCTTTTGTGTATGGTTCGACGGCGCGTGTGGGGAGGGTCCGAATGGCAAAAGGCAGGTGTATGACTGGGACGCCTATTATGCGCTTATTCGTGAACTTCAGCCCGAAGCTGTCATCTCGGTATGTGGCCCGGATGTTCGCTGGTGTGGCAATGAGGCGGGGCATACGCGGGAATCGGAATGGAGCGTTGTGCCAGCGCATATGCAGGATAATGAGAAGATTCAGGAGCAATCGCAACAGGTGGATGATGGTGAGTTTGCCACAAGGATTAATACGCAGGACAGTGATTTGGGAAGCCGGGTGGTCATTCGTTCCCAAGGTGACCAACTGATCTGGTACCCTGCCGAGGTGAATACCTCAATTCGTCCAGGATGGTTCTATCATGCCAGTGAAGATGATCAGGTCAAAATATTGGAAGAACTGCTGGCCGTCTATTACGGCGCAGTGGGGGGCAACGCCACCTTTTTGCTCAATCTGCCACCGGATACGCGTGGTCTCATTCACGAACGTGATGTGGAGCGACTACAGGAATTGGGAGATTCGCTGCGTACCATTTTTCAGGAAAATTTGGCCTTGCAGGCGCTAGTAAAAGCATCAGAGACGATGGATGAACAACATGCCGTATCGGAGGTGCTGACGGAACGACGGGAGACGTATTGGTGTCCGCACGAAGGAACCGAGCAGGCTTGGATCGAGCTGGATTTGCAGGGGGAACGCTCATTTGACCGGGTGGTGCTGATGGAACATATCCAGACAGGCCAACGGATTGAGCGTTTTACACTGGAGTCGCAGAGGGCAGATGGTGGTTGGGAAACGTTTTACACGGGGACGGTGGTGGGGTATAAGCGAATTTGCTGTTTCCCACAGGTCACATCGAGAAAGATGCGATTAAGCATTCATGAATCTAGATGGTACCCTACGTTGTCCGGGTTAGGCATATATCTGAGCGAGCGGGGAGGGTTGTAAAATGGCGGTGCTGACGTATAAAGGTTCACAATTTATGTATGATGACGAGCCCATTCGGATTTTGTCGGGTGCCATCCATTATTTCAGAGTGGTCCCCGACTATTGGGAGGATCGGTTACTCAAGCTGAAAGCCTGCGGTTTCAATACGGTGGAGACGTATGTGCCATGGAATGTTCATGAGCCGCAGCCGGGGCAGTATTGTTTTGAAGGCATGGCTGATCTCGAACGTTTTATTCGCATTGCGGGAGATGTGGGTCTAAATGTGATTGTTCGTCCAAGTCCTTATATATGTGCCGAGTGGGAGTTTGGCGGATTACCTGCCTGGCTGCTTGCTGATGATATCCGTCTTCGTTGTAATGATGCAAAATTCCTGGAGAATGTGGATCGTTATTATGATGTGCTTTTGCCCAAATTGAAACCTCTTCTGAGCACCCATGGTGGGCCGATCATTGCAATGCAAATTGAAAATGAGTACGGCAGCTTCGGGAATGACGCGAGTTACCTGCAATATTTACGTGATGGCATGGTGGAGCGAGGTATGGATGTGTTGTTATTTACCTCGGACGGGCCGACAGACCACATGCTGCAAGCCGGATCAGTGGCGGGGCATCTGGCTACAGTCAATTTTGGATCAGGAACGGAGGGAGCGTTCGCCAAGCTGCGTGAATATCAGGCGGGCGAACCTTTGATGTGCATGGAGTATTGGAACGGCTGGTTCGACCACTGGGGTGAGTCGCATCATACCCGAGAAGCCGCAGATGTGGCTGTTGTGTTTGAGGAGATGCTTCGAGCAGGAGCTTCGGTTAACTTTTATATGTTCCACGGGGGAACAAACTTTGGATTTTACAATGGGGCGAACTGTCAGCAGAAGGATCAATACGAACCCACAATTACAAGTTACGACTACGATTCACTGCTCAGCGAATCCGGGGAGCCGACAGCGAAGTTCCATGCCGTACGTAATCTTATTGCTCGGTATAGCAACGAAGATCTGGGTGAGCTTGTGCTGCCAGAATCGAAGGGGACCATCGCTTATGGGCGAGTGGAGTTGACTCAGCAGGCATCCTTACTGGCGCAGATGGACCGGATATCAGCCCCGTTGCAACGCACGAATCCAGAACCGATGGAGAAGCTGGGTCAAGATTATGGATTTATTTGTTATCAAACCCGAGTATCCGGTCCGAGGGAGCGACAGGAACTGGTGATTCAGGAGGTGCGTGACCGTGCGCTTGTGTTTGTTAATGGGCAATTTCAGGGCGTGCTGGAACGGGGGAATACAGCAGTATCGATTTCTTTTGAAGTACCGCCAGAGGGCGCAGAACTATTGATCCTTGTTGAAAATATGGGGCGAATCAATTATGGCCCGTACCTGAGAGATCCGAAGGGGATTACGGAGGGTGTGCGACATGGCTTTCAATTTTTATATGATTGGACGATTCATTGTCTGCCATTAACTGATCTGTCGGGTTTGCAATTTAGTGATGTGATTAACGAAGCAATTAACGAAACAATTAATGAAGTACAGGGACCAGCATTTTATCGAGGAGAGTTTAATATCACGGATGTAAGAGATACTTTTCTGCGCCTGGATAGCTGGACCAAGGGGGTTGCATTTGTAAACGGATTCAATCTGGGGCGCTACTGGAATAAAGGGCCGCAAAAAACGTTATATGTACCAGCCCCGCTCCTTCGTGAAGGTGAGAATGAAATCATCGTATTCGAGCTTCATCAGACGTCTGAAGTGGCCGTAACGTTTGTGGATACACCGGATTTGGGCTAGGAAAAGGAAAATAGGTGAGCCAAACGATTATTGAGAATTGTCGTGTCCGCCGGAAAAAGGTATACGTTGGGTATGGACATTGACTACATGAGAGGATGAGGAAAAATGAAAGTTGGACTCAGCACCTACAGTATGCAACAAGCATTGGATCGCAAAGAATTAACCGTGCCGGATGCCATTCGCTGGATTGCCGATCAGGGCGGGGAACATGTGGAGATTGTCCCGATGGGATTCAGTCTGATCGATAATCCGGAGTTGATTGATGAGATTAAAGCTGTGGCAAAAGAGGTAGGAATCGATATTTCCAATTATGCCATCGGTGCTAACTTTGCTGTGCAGGAGGACGCGGAAGCGTTGGAGCAAGAGATCCAGAATGTGATGCGACATGTGGATGTGGCGGCTGCGCTAGGAGTGAAGCTGATGCGTCATGATGTGGCTTTCCGCCCTGCACCAGAGGGAACCGTAGCACAGTTCGAGATCGATCTGCCGATACTGGTGAAGGCTTGTCAGCGGATAGCCGATTATGCAGCGGAGTTTGGAATCACAACAAGCGTCGAGAACCATGGGTACTATGTGCAGTCGAGTGAGCGAATTCAGCGTGTGCTGCACGAAACGGCGCGGAGTAACTTCAAGACCACGCTGGATGTCGGCAATTTCCTCTGTGTGGATGAAGATCCGGTGAGTGCCGTAAAAAATAACATTCCGTACGCGTCGATCGTACACGCCAAAGACTTCTACTGGAGACCTTCCTACCGAAATCCCGGTGAAGGCTGGTTCCAAACCTCGCATGGCAATTACCTGCGCGGTGCCATTGTGGGCCATGGCGATATCGACATGCCTGAGGTGTTCCGTGTGTTGAAACAATCCGGGTATGACGGATATATCTCGGTAGAATTTGAAGGCATGGAAGATTGCAAAACCGCCTCACGTATTGCTATGGATAATGTCCGCCGCCTATGGGAAGAGGCATAGGGCTGCGTACTTGTTTTAAATGAAATAAATTGAATCAAATTCTAAAGAAGGCGTGAGTAACAGAGGGGAAGCTTGGAACTGTAGGAGCGTTAGCGACCGCCTTTGTCTGCGGATTTCAACCGCTAGAGCGGTCAATAAAAGAAATTTGCAGACAACAGCGGCCGAAAGTCCAAGCATTCACCGTCGTTACGTTAAGCCGAATATTATAATTTCTTGAGTCAATTCATATGAAAACGATGGAGGAATCAGCCCTATGTCCAAATTGAAAGTCGCCGTCATCGGTGCCGGATCAATATCCGATTGCCATTTGCAAGCCTACGCCAGTAATCCAGACGTTGAAATATACGCCATCTGCGACCTGAATGCAGAACGTGCCGCAGAAGTTGCGAAGCAATATAATGCTCCTCATGTGTTTACCGATTACAAAGAATTGCTCGCACTGCCCGAGATTCATTCCGTCAGCATCTGTACATGGAACGACTCCCATGCGGAGATTAGCATTGCTGCTCTGGACGCAGGCAAAAATGTGTTATGTGAGAAACCACTCTGCCAAACGGTGGAGGATGCCCTCGAAGTAGAAAAAGCGGTCCATCGCAGCGGAAAGTTGCTACAAGTTGGTTTTGTTCGCCGCTATAGCGACAATGCACAAATTCTGAAGAAGTTCATCGACGAGGGTGAACTGGGCGAGATCTATTATGCCAAAGCCTCCAGCCTGCGTCGTCTGGGCAATCCGGGTGGCTGGTTCTCGGATATCAACCGCTCCGGCGGCGGCCCACTGATCGATATCGGGGTGCATGTGATCGACATTTGCTGGTATCTGATGGGTAGACCGAAGGTGAAATCCGTCTCCGCTAACGTGTCCAACCGATTGGGGAACCGCTCGAACATTAACAATCTTTCGTTCTACAAAGCAGCCGACTATGACGCGGAGCAAAACACCGTTGAGGACATGGCGAATGCCCTGATTCGTTTCGAGAACGGCGCGAGCCTGCTCGTGGATGTCAGTTTCACACTCCATGCCAAAGCGGATGAGACTTCGGTCAAGTTATATGGTGACAAGGGCGGTGCCGAGTTGGAGCCGGAAATTTCGATTATTGGCGAGAAATTCAACACCATTTTGAACATGACTCCACAGGTAGATTTCAAATCATTCGACTTTATGGGCTCATTCCGCAATGAAATCAACCATTTTATCGATAGTACGCTGGGCCGCAAAGAAACACTTAGCCCCGTCGAGGACGGCGTCGAAGTGATGAAAATGCTCTGTGCCATCTACGAATCAGCCCGTCAAGGCCGCGAAATCACGCTGTAAAGGTAGGATTGTATGCCGTTTTTACGCTACGTTGATACTTTACTACTCCCGTTTCATTGAAGGTTATGAGCACTTCGCTCCCTTTCAATGAAAAGCTCCGCTCCGGGCGGGCGTGGATTCGTCCTCTCCGCTCGTCGTTGGAGCAGAGTAGAGAGCGAGCGCTAACGAATCTGAGGCATCTTATTCAAGGATTCGAAGCGCTAGCCGAAATCTAAGGAACCTGACACACGCTATATAAGAATAAACAGCAGTTTACAGCGTTTTTATCAGCTAATTTTGGGAAATAAGGTGTCTCATGTTCCTTACAATTTAAAAAGAGGACCAAAAGGCTAAATAAGACGCCCTGAGTTCCTTAAAAAAACTTTACCCATTCGCCAGGATCAGCCAGTCTGGAATTCAAGACGTTATGAACGCGCCGACATCCATCATCGTATATCTTCCTAAACTGAAGTTGAAGAGACGTCCTATAATACTTACCGTTTACACCAAAATGGTGAGTGCAGAACTAATCCAAAACAACGAAGCGCTCGCTCTCTGCCCGTGGATTTCCCTATAGAAACGAGGGAAATAAGGCTTCATATTAATTGAAGATGGCACCGCAATCGAAATAACAAAGTTACTACGCCCCTTAACAGTTAAACGAACCGTTTACGCCAAAACGGAGAGGGCAGAACCAATCTGAAGAAGCGAAGCGCTCGCCTTTATCACCGGATTTCCAACAATTATAAAGTGAAATCAAAAAAATCCGGGGATAACAGCGATCGAAAGATGGTACTGCACTCGGAGTGACCAGGCGTAACATGCATGGTTTATCTTTTATCTAATCCGAAGGAGATGAAACAGGATGAGCGAAACCAAAGAAACCGTACTGGAACAGGAAGAGCAGATTGTCGAAGCCGGGGTGCACAATTTTAGCAAAGAGGAAGAGTGGATCAAGCCGGAGGACCCGCTGCTGAATGAGCGGCTGGAGTGGTTCAAAGACCAGAAGCTGGGGCTGATGATGCACTGGGGGCCGTATTCTCAGCTTGGCCTCGTGGAATCCTGGGCGCTGAGCGATGAGGACGGCGATTGGTCGCGCGATGACATCGACTGGACGGATGACATGGAAGACTTCAAGCGGGAATATTTTGATCTGAACAAAACTTTCAATCCGATTCGCTTCCAGCCCGAGGAATGGGCACAGATGGCGGCAGATAACGGGTTCAAATACTTCCTGTTCACCACCAAACACCATGACGGTTTCTGCATGTGGGATACCAAGACGACGGATTACCGGATTACGGGTAAGGACACGCCTTTTCATACCCATAAGTATGCGGACATCTGTCGATCACTATTTGACGCTTTTCGTGCCAAAGGACTCGGCATCTCAGCGTATTTCTCCAAAGCGGACTGGCATACCCCGTATTACTGGGCACCGGGCATGGAGCGTGGACGTCATATGTGGCGAGGCCCTTCGTATGATCCCCATAAGTATCCGTGGCTGTGGGAGAAATTCGTGGAGTTCACGCATGAGCAGATCATGGAGCTGCTGACGAATTACGGGCGAATCGAATGTCTGTGGCTGGATGCTGGATGGGTGCGCGAAGGTCGCCATGGTCAGGATATCAGGCTGGGAGAAGTCGTGGAACGGGCGCGTCAGACCACACAACCTTGGCTCCTGTCTGCAGATCGCACCGTCGGTGGACCGTATGAGAATATCGTTACCCCCGAGCAGACCATACCGGAACATCCGATGAACATTCCATGGGAAAGCTGTATTACCGTGGGCAACTCCTTTGCTTTTGGTTTCGATGATCAGTATAAAACGGGAAGACAGCTGGCACATATTCTACTCGAAGTCGTGTCCAAGGGTGGTAACCTGGCGCTGAATGTAGGACCACAACCCGATGGGCGTCTGCCAAAAGGGGCAATTCGAGGCATTAAGGGCCTCGGTGAATGGTTGGGTGCTCATGGAGAAGGCGTCTATGGAACCCGGATCTGCGGGCCATATTTTACGAAGGACTGGGCTTTCACCCAGAAAGAAGAGATCAACACCGTATATGCTTTCCGTATATACCGTAACGAAAATGAGACCGTACAACCACAGTTAATCATTCCTTATCTGGAAAAGGTAGAGCGGATCGAACTCATCGGTAGCGATGACGTACTTTCGTATCAGCAGACAGAAGACGGACTTCTCGTGGAACTACCACAATCCGATGCAACGAGTGTCGCACCGATCACACATACGTTCAGATTGATCACAAGTGCATAGAACGCCATGTCAATTCCGGGGGAGATATCACAGCCTCCGGGATTTTTTTATTCATACATAAGGGACACAATTCCCAATAGAAACGGCTCGCAATCGCTTGTCACACAAGGGTTTGTGGAATAAAGAGAAGTCGGAGAAAATTGCAAATTGATAAAAGTTTACCGTGCGATGTACTATCAAATTAAGAAAGCGCTACCTGATATGAATGTTTACATCATATTTGTTGAACAAGGAACTAGGAACAGAAAAAAGGATGTTTAAGGGATGTAAATGTAATGTATTATTACACTTGAGGTGTAGAAGGAGTGACGCAAATGAGTCGAGCTACGGAAAGCATACCCGCCAAGATGGAACTCCAGCAGAGGAAACATGTGGAGCCCAAGCGGCAGCATCCATTCATCAAAAGCCTCAAGAAACACTGGGAGCTCTACCTGCTCGTGCTGCCCCCGGTGTTGTATCTGTTGATCTTCAAGTACATCCCTATGGTGGGTGTCCAGATCGCCTTCAAGGACTTCAGTGTGGTCAAAGGAATCTGGGGAAGCCCGTGGGTCGGATTCAAACACTTTGAGGCCTTCTTCCAATCTCCAAACTTCTGGCTGTTAATCAAAAACACGATAGGCATTAGCTTCTATTCCTTAATTGCCGGTTTCCCTATTCCGATCCTGCTGGCCCTGGCGCTGAATGAGATTCGAACGGGTTACTTCAAGAAGACCGTACAGATGGTTACCTACGCTCCGCATTTTATCTCCACCGTTGTCATGGTATCCATTATCATTCTGATGCTCTCCCCACATGTGGGCGTGGTAGACAAGCTGTTCACACTGCTCGGCTTCCCGATGACCAATTTCATGGGCATCCCGGAATACTTCAAATCGATCTATGTCTGGTCAGGTGTGTGGCAGGGCATGGGATATTCATCAATAATATATATCGCAGCTCTTGCTGGTGTTGATCCATCTCTCTATGAAGCAGCAAAGATGGACGGCGCATCAAGGCTTCGGAAAATATGGCACATCGACCTGCCATCGCTCGTTCCAGTCACCGTTATCATGCTGATTCTGAGTCTGGGCAGCATTATGGGCGTGGGCTTTGAGAAAATATACCTGATGCAGAATCCACTCAACACAAGCGCTTCGGAGGTCATCTCCACGTATGTGTACAAGGTGGGTCTGATCGGAGCGAATTTCAGCTTCTCCTCGGCAGTAGGGTTCTTCAACTCCATTATCAACCTGATCCTGCTGGTTATCGTCAACGGCATATCGCGCAAAGTATCCCAGAACAGCTTGTGGTAAAGGAGGAGCTTATCCATGTTCAACCTGATTAATCGTAACCGGATCAAGGACCCGCTCGGTGACCGCATTTTCATGACACTTAACTACATCTTTCTGTTTGCCATACTGCTAACGGTGTTTTACCCGCTCTTGTATATCATCAGTTCTTCGTTCAGCTCTTCACGAGCCGTGACATCCGGCCAGGTGTGGCTGTTCCCGGTAGATTTTAACATTAAGGCGTACATCTCCATTTTCAAAAGCCAACAGCTTATGCTCGGTTTCTATAACACGATCATCTATACCGTGGTGGGCACGTTCATTAACGTGGTGCTGACCGTCATGCTGGCGTATCCTTTGTCACGCAAATCGTTCTATGGACGAGGGGCCATCATTATTTTCATGATGATCACGATGTTCTTTGATGGTGGTCTGATTCCCACCTACCTCTTGATGAAGGATTTGCACCTGCTCGATACACGCTGGGCGATGTGGCTGCCCGGGGCGCTCGCAGTATTCCAGGTCATCGTGGCAAGAACGTTCTTCCAATCTTCCATCCCGGAAGAACTCGGGGAGGCCGCGGAAATGGACGGTTGCCGGGATATCCGGTATCTGATCAGCGTAGTTCTTCCCTTATCAAAGCCCATTCTGGCGGTCATGACACTCATGTATGCCGTAGGTCACTGGAATGCGTACTTTGATGCACTGATATACCTGCGTTCCGAGAAATTGTTCCCTCTACAATACGTGCTTCGCAATCTGCTTATCCTGAACGCGGCTGATCCGGCGATGCTCGCCAATACCAGCCAACAGATGCGGGACCAAGGGTTCGAGCAGGTGTTGAAATATGCACTGATCGTTGTGGCGAGTATTCCAATTCTGATCATGTATCCATTTGTACAGAAGCATTTTGTGAAAGGGGTCATGGTTGGTTCCCTCAAAGGTTAATCCTTGGGAGTTAAGCCCGGTTGCCTCTTGAAAGGAGGTGGAAGGAACACGCCGGCTTCCGGGGTCGATTTTATACACGTGCAGTACTATTAATGGTTTGCCGTTATGAACAAAAAGGAGGAGTCAGATTGAGAAAATCTTGGATTTCGATGTTGTTTCTGGTCTTTGCTTCGATGGCTTTGTTGTCCGCATGCAGTTCATCCGAGGAATCGGGAGGAAGTAGCGACGGTAGCGGGGAGAGCGGCGGTCCTGTAACCATGACTTTCTTTGCTCCACAAGGCAAAGCGTCTATGGAAGAGAATGAATTCACCCAATTTATCGAAGACAAGTTCGACGTTACCTTGAAATGGGATCTGGCCCCAACGGACGCTTTGCAGGATCGCAGACAATTGTTGCTAGCTAGTGGTGATTATCCCGAAGTGTTTCTTCACGGCAAGTTCACTACCTCAGACCTCCAAACCTATGGAAAACAAGGCGTGTTCCTTCCGCTACAGGATCTGATTCAGGAGTATGGTCCGAATCTGACCAAGATTATGGAAGAGAAGCCATACTTCAAAGAAGCCATCACGGCACCGGATGGTAACATCTATGCGCTGCCGATCTTCAATGAATGTTATCACTGTACGTATGCACAGAAATACTGGATCAACACGGAGTGGCTCGATAATTTGGGTCTGAAAATGCCAACCACAACAGATGAATTGTATACCGTTCTGAAGGCGTTTAAGACACAAGATCCGAACGGTAACGGGAAAGCGGACGAGATTCCACTCACGGGTGCACCGAACAAGTATGTATGGAATGGCAACATTGATGCCTACCTGATGAATAGCTTTATCTACAATGATAACGACAAGTACCTGATCGTGAACGATGGCAAGGTGAGTTTTGCCGCCAATCAGGAAGGATGGAAGAAAGGGCTGGAATACATGAACAAGCTGTATGCGGATGGCTTGATTGATCCAGCTTCCTTCACACAGAACGATCAGGCGATTGGACAGCTGGGTAACAAAGAGGGCGATGAAGTGGTCGGCTCCATTACAACAGCGCTGGTCAGTTATCTCGTGAATACCTATGACAAAGACATCACCCGTCACCAGCACTGGGAGATCGTTCCTCCATTGAAAGGACCAGATGGAGTGCAGACGACAGGCGCCACGCAGAGCGTAGGTGAGTTTGAGTTTGCCATCACCAACAAAGCGACAGAAGCACAGCAGATTGCCGCTATCAAAATTGTAGACTACATGTTCAGTGAAGAAGGTGCGCTGTACGCGGAGTATGGTCCAACTGAAGGCAAAGGCTGGAAGAAGGCAGATGCCGATGAGAAAAACATCAATGGCGAGCCTGCCAAATACAGCTACTACAACCTGCCTGAGCGTGACCCTAACGTTGTTGTGAACGAGAGCTGGTCACAGATCGGAGCGCATGACTTGTCCAACACGTTCCGTAATCTGTTTGCGGAAGGACAGAATCCTTTAGAAGCAGAGGGTTATGGTACACGTCTGGCTCAAGCTACCAATGTGTATGAACCTTATGCACCCAAAGAAGTATACCCTGCGAACGTATTTATCCGTCCAGAGGATACGGAATCAGCTGCACAACTGACTACGGCCATCAAGGATTATGTGCAGACGAATATGGCACAGTTCATTATTGGCAGCAAGAGCATTGATAAGGAATGGGATTCATATGTCAAAGGCTTTGATGGTCTCGGACTGAGTAATTACCTTGAGATCTACCAGCGTGCCATTGAGAAGAATCAATAATTGAAGGATTCAATATAGAGGCTGTCCCGTCTGTCACCCGTGACCGGGACGGTCTTCTCCTATGACAACCCCACGTCATCCGATATAATGTACTGAATATTTATGGGAAATTAGCGATCAGCACAGATAATTGTCGTCATTCAGCATGAACAGTAATGGTGGGGGGATCTCGGAGATGAACAACAATTGGTTTAGACGTTTGCTGTTATCGTATCTGCCTGTTTTCTTTATTGTGACGACCATTCTATTCTTTATTTTCTTCCAGGTCTTCAATGAACAGAACCGTAGAGAAGCGCTCAAGGCCAATGAATTCCTGGCCTCACAGGTCACGCAATATCTGGACAACTCCTTGCGCTCCATTGACTTCAAGGTACTGCGTGAGATTTTGACCAACCCTAACTTGAAGAATTATTTCTCGGTATCTGGCAGCGATGATGTGTATGCCGGCATTCAGGCGGTCCAGGTGGTTGATGAATTGAAAATAGAGTATCCGCTGATCGATTCGATTTATCTCGTTCGATATGAAGATGGCACGGTCTTCAGTAACGGGAAGGCTGTTCCGATTGAAGAGTTCCCGGATGCAGACTTTATTGCAGATAGCCGGTCAAGGGATGAACAGAAGTGGGCAGGGGCACGAGCGTTCCGAGCTTTTCCTTCGCAAGCGACTGAGCAGGTGATTACGATTGTGCGAAGTGTAGGAAACGGCAAAGGACTTGTGGTGACAAACGTGGACCTAAGTACCCTGAGAAAATCCATTATGCAGATGTATGATCCGGAATTTACGTTTGTGAACATCTTCAACCGTTCGGGCGGCAATCTGTGGGATAGCAGCATGCCAGAAGGGGGTGCAGCTTCTACTAAAACCACGTCGGGAGAAGTTTTCTCCGAATTTACGTCGAGTTATAGCGGTTGGAAGGTGCAGACGGGTCTCAATAATGGAAAAATCGTCAAATGGACTCTGCAATTTTATAATATCTGGTTTGCCTTTGCTGTAGTGGTTGTGTTGATCGGGGTGGTGTGGGTGATCTACGTGACCCGTAGAAATTACAAGCCGATTCAGCAGATTGTAACGTTAATTCAGACCGTCTCTTCGCAGAAGCAATCGGGGCTCAATTATGGCAAGGAGAATGAGTTCCGATTCATCCATACAACGCTGGAACGCATGATTGATCAGACGAGACAATATCAGGAGGAGCATGAAGAAAATCTGATTTTGCAGAAAAAAATGTTCTTTCAGGAGTTGCTGGAGGGTACACGAGACTTTACGAGCACGGAGCTGACAGCGGAGATGAAGAAGTTCAAACTGCCTGAGCTGGAGCATCGTTGGGCCGTCATGGTAGTTGAAATGGATCGGTATGATGCATTTGTGACGGAGTATCATGATCAGGACCAATCCCTCCTGAAATTTGTGTTATCCAGTATTCTGCAGGAGAGTGCGCGTCATGAAGGAACGGAAGTATGGGCTGAATGGATCTCCGATCAGCGTCTGTACGCCATCCTCTGGATTCCGGACATGGAACAGGCAGAGGAGACGGAGCAGCGATTGCTAGCGGGTTATCTGGACAGAATTGATCAGTATCTGAACTTCACCGTGACCATCGGTGTTGGTCGGGTCGCTGTTGATATTCGAGGGTTGAGAGCTTCATTGAAAGAGGCTGTGCATGCGCTGGAGTACAAGGCTGTACTGGGGATAAATCGCATCATTCCGTGTAGCGATGTGCCGAACTCGACCAACGATGTGTATGAGTTCCTGAAGACCATCTCACTGCTGGTACAGGCGATGCGTTTATCGGACGATGTGTGGGAAAAGCATTTTGAAAGACTGTTTGAACAAATCAGTGAGTCCGTTCTGTCCCGTCAGGAGATTATGAATACGATCCAATTGTTATTTCAACATTACAATCGGGAATTCGCCGAACTTTCACGCGAGTATCAGGAGTCGTGGGCCGCTATATTCACCCCGCTTCTCCCAAGGCTTGAGGGCTGGGAGACGTTAGATGACCTGCGTGAGCTGTGCTGGGAAGGGTTCAGAGAACTGGCGCTGCAGATGCAGACGCTGCATTGTTCCCGAAAACACAGATCACATATTTTGGAGATTCGCAAATACATTGAAGAGCATTACAACAATCCTGATCTGTCGCTGAACTACCTTAGTGATCTGTTCGATATTAATCCGAAGTATCTGAGCAAGCTTTTCAAGGATGAGATTGGGGAGAAGTTTGTGGATCTGCTCATTAGTCATCGCATCGAAAAAGCCAAGCTGCTCATGCAGGAGACCGATAAGGCTATTCAGGAGATCAGTGAGGAAGTGGGTTACACGAACTATAATTCCTTCAACCGGGCCTTCAAGAACGTGGTGGGTGTGGCACCAAGTGACTACCGCAAAGCCATGTGATGTAAGTGCACCCGCCTAACTAATTCCGAACGCATAAGGAGAATGTGCATATGGACTATAAAGATGCTTCGCTTCCCATTCAGGAACGGGTTCAGGATCTGATCGGACGGATGACAACGGCAGAGAAGATTGGGCAACTCATCCAGCCGATGGGCTGGAAGACGTATGATAAAGCAGCAGATGGTACAGTACAGGTGACGGAAGAGTTCAAAGCGGACATGGAACAGGGTGGTGTCGGTTCTCTGTATGGTGTGCTTCGGGCCGATCCATGGACTGAAGTGACGCTGGAAACGGGGCTTACTCCACGGCAGGGAGCCGTTGCCACAAATGTCATTCAGCAGTATGCCATGGAGCATTCTCGTCTAGGCATTCCCATCTTGTTCGGAGAAGAATGTTCCCACGGGCATATGGCGATTGGGGCGACAGTATTTCCGGTACCTTTAACGGTGGGAAGTACGTGGAATATGGAGTTGTACCGCAAGATGTGTGAAGCCATCGCTGTGGAGACCCGGAGTCAGGGGGGAGCGGCAACGTATTCCCCGGTGCTTGATGTCGTACGTGACCCGAGATGGGGACGGACGGAGGAATGTTTTGCCGAAGATCCATACCTAATCGGTGAATTTGCAGTAGAAGCCATGAAGGGACTACAGGGTGAGCGTCTCGATTCCAACCAGACGATTGTGGCGACACTCAAGCATTTTGCGGCTTATGGCAGTTCAGAGGGTGGGCGCAATGCAGCACCTGTGCATATGGGATTACGTGAATTGCATGAAATAGATCTGTTACCGTTCAAAAAAGCAGTGGAAGCCGGGGCATGTTCCGTGATGACCGCTTATAACGAGATTGATGGCGTACCTTGTACGTCCAGTAGGTATCTGTTGAATGACCTTCTGCGTGAGCAGTGGGGGTTTGATGGATTCGTGATTACTGATTTTGGCGCCATTCAGATGCTGGTCCATGGACATAACACCGCTGAGAACGGGGAGCAGGCCGTAGCACAGTCCCTTCAGGCAGGTGTAGACATGGAAATGTCCGGGTACATGTACCGCAAACATCTTGGTCAGGCGCTTGAGCAGGGATTAATCGTAGAGAAGGATCTGGACTTGGCTGTGTGGCGGGTGCTGGAGATGAAATTCAGACTTGGGTTATTTGAACAGCCTTTCGTTGATCCAGAGTTTGCAGAACAGGTCATCGGATGTGAAGACCATATTCAGCTGGCGAGAGAAGTCGCGCAAGAGGGGATTGTTTTACTGAAAAATGAGGGGAATACTCTTCCGCTTGCCAAAACAGGTACAAAGCTAGCTGTCATTGGTCCTAACGCGAACCATATCTATAACCAGCTTGGGGACTATACTTCGCCACAGCCGAGAGAACAGATCGTCACCGTACTGGATGGCATTACGCGCAAGCTTGGCGCGGATTCGGGTCAGGTGCTGTACGCACCGGGTTGCCGGATTAAAGGCGATTCCAAAGAGGGTTTTGCACAAGCGCTCGCCTGTGCGGAACAGGCCGATGTCATCGTGATGGTGATGGGTGGTTCCAGCGCCCGCGATTTTGGTGAAGGCACGATAGACTTGCGGACAGGAGCGTCCGTGGTAACGGATGATCCATGGAATGATATGGAGTGTGGCGAGGGCATTGACCGGGCGTCCCTGAATCTCATGGGTGTTCAATTGGAGCTGGTGCAGGAGGTACATAAGCTGGGAAAACCCGTTATCGTGGTCTTTATCAACGGCCGTCCCATTGCTGAACCTTGGATTGATGAGCATGTCCATGCCATTGTGGAAGCGTGGTACCCTGGGCAGGAAGGTGGTAACGCGATTGCAGATATTCTGTTCGGTGATGTCAATCCATCTGGCCGTCTTACCGTCTCCATTCCCAAGCATGTTGGGCAGCTTCCGGTCTACTATCATGCCAAACGCACTCGTAGCAAGCGGTATCTAGAGATGGATCTTGCGCCTCAGTATCCGTTCGGATATGGACTGAGTTATACCGAATTCAAATACGAGAACGTAAGGGTTATACCGGATGTGATTGGGCCAGAAGATGAGGCACAGGTAATGGTTGAAGTCACAAATACCGGAGGGGTTGCGGGAAGTGAGGTTGTGCAGTTGTACATCACGGATGTGTCGGCTTCGGTTACTAGATCTGAGATGTCACTGAAAGGTTTTCGTAAGATCCATCTGGAGCCAGGACAGACTCATACCGTTACGTTCCCTGTGCAAAAAGAACATCTCGCACTCATCGACTCTCGTCTCCAGTCTGTCGTGGAACCGGGTAAATTCAGGCTTATGGTTGGCCGCAATTCGGCTGACTTGACCGCTTGCAGTCTGCATATCCAGAAGGTGGGGGTGGAGGTATGATTCGAATTCAGCGATTCATTGAAGATATGAACCGGTCGCAGTGGCTGGATACGATCGAGCTTCCGGCGTGGGAGATGCAGAAGGCCAGATACATTCGGCCAGGAGAATATGAGTACGAGCAGGGATATGAAAATAAAGATGAGCAGGCTGACAAGGCAATGCAAAACTTGAATCCGCTGAACAGCGTACACGGAACGACGTATTTTCTGCGCAAATGTGTGGAGATTCCGGACAGTTGGGAGGATCGAGCTGTTGGGCTGGTCTTCGAGGCTGGAGGAGAAGGGCTGCTGAAGGTGAATGGCATACCTTATCACGGGCTGGATCGAAATCACGGATTCGTACCCCTTCCGCGAAGTCGGGTAGGCAATACGCCGCAGTTGGAGATTGAACTCTATGATCCGATTCCAGAGCCGAATGATCCACTTAATCGACAAGCTGTTATTCAGCCGCCTATTCAGGGCATTCGGGCAGCATTGGTTCATGTTAATCAGCCACTGCAGAGCCTGATGTACAGCGTTACGGTACTCGCCGAATCGCTTCGGGCATATAACGAGAAGGAGCCCAAGCGGATGGCACTTGTTCAGGCTATTCATCGGGTGATGGATGACATGTACAATGATCCGGACCGCTGGACTGATGCAGCATGGATACAGAACTTCGAACATGGATTAGTACAGTCGGTACAGCAGGAAGAGCCGGAGGAATATCGAAGTGGCTTCATGCATCTGGTTGGACAATCCCACATTGATATAGCCTGGCTGTGGCCTGTACGTGAGACGGTTCGCAAGTCCAGCCGCACATTTTCGACCATGTGCACTTTGATGGACACGTACCCGGATTTTGTGTATTCCCAGAGCCAGCCGCAGTTGTATTCCTTTGTGAAGGATCATTACCCGGAGCTGTACGAGCGAGTTAAAGCCCGTATTGCCGAAGGCCGCTGGGAATTGGTTGGAGGCATGTGGGTGGAGCCGGATCTGAATATTCCGAGCGGCGAGTCATTAGTTCGGCAGATTCTGTATGGACAGAACTTCTACCAGACGGAATTTGGCAAGCGCTCCAACATCGAGTGGCTACCGGATACCTTTGGCTACTGTGCTTCCTTGCCGCAGATGCTGAAGCTCGCGGATATTCCTTATTTTATGACCACCAAGTTGAATTGGAATGATACCAATGCGTTTCCGTATGACCTCTTCGACTGGGTAGGCATAGATGGCACTTCCGTGCTTGCGTATCTTAACCATGGGGTGAATGAACATACACGGCCCAAAGATGTGGATGAACACTGGCAATCATTTAAACAAAAGGATGTGCACCCTGAGCAAATGTTGCTTTACGGACATGGCGATGGTGGTGGCGGCGTGACGAATGAGATGGTGGAGTTTGCGGAGCGATCCCACTTGATGGTGGGGCAGCCGATCAGCAAATTCAGTACAGCTGGCGCTTTTTTTGAAGACATATCATTAAATAATCCGACGTTGCCGAAATGGCACGGGGACTTGTATCTGGAACTGCATCGCGGAACGTATACAACTCATGCGAGGAACAAACGTAGCAACCGAAAAGCAGAGGTATTGTATCGGGAAGCGGAGATCTGGGGGCAATTTGCCGGAGCTTGCGCTGCACACACGAAGAATGATCTGGATGAAGGCTGGAAGCTGATTATGCTCAACCAATTCCATGACATTATTCCGGGAACGTCGATTCCTGAAGTTTACGTAACGTCCACTGAGGAGTACACGAAGGTATTTGCATTAGGTACATCCGCACTGCGGGAAACGCTGGATACCCTTGCGGAGAATATCGCAACAGATGAAGTGGATGGTCTCCCCTACATTATATTCAACAGCCTTGGCTGGGAACGTGGAGAGAATATCACCATTACAGGGGATGCCCACCTCGCCGGGGTGGCTGCATTTGATCGTCAAGGGAACCGACTGGCCAGTGATCTGGAGCAAAAGGAAGACAAGTACACGCTGCTCGTGTATGTTCCATCGATTCCTGCTTTTGGGTATACAACCATATGGCTGCGCGAGACACCGGATGTTATCCTTCCAGTAAGGGAAGAAGAACAATTCCCTTCCATATGGGAAACCGAGTCTTACACGCTTGAGTTTAATGACTTGGGAGAGATCACCCGATGGTATGACAAAACGGTAGGCCGCGACTGGCTGAAGCCCGGTGATCGGGCGAATGAGTGGCAGTTTTTCCACGACAAACCGACGTACTGGGACGCCTGGGATATCGATCCACGATTTGAATCCCAGCGAGCAGGTGCGGTGCAGTTGATCTCCAGAGAGGTTGTACAGCGCGGGGCTACGCGAGATGTACTGCGTTTTGTCTGGAAGCTGAATCAATCGGAGATCAGCCAGGATATCATTTTGCATCGTCACCAGCGGCGTGTTGACTTCCATACAAAAGTGAACTGGAATGAGAGTCATAAGCTGCTCAAGGTGGCCTTTCCGGTGGATCTGGTGGCAGCCAAAGCAGCCTATGAAATCCCGTTTGGAGCGTTGGAGCGTCCAACCCATAACAACACCAGTTGGGAGCAGGCGCAGTTCGAGGTCTGCGGGCATCGCTGGGCGGATATCTCAGAGGGCAATAGCGGTGTGAGTTTGCTGAATGATTGCAAGTACGGATACGACATCAAGGATCGGACGATCCGCCTGTCCCTGCTTCGTGCCCCGAAATGGCCGGATGAACATGCTGATCAAGGCGATCATGAGTTCACATATTCGATCCTGCCCCATCAGGGCGATTGGCGACATGCCGCTGTCGTTCGCCGAGCGATGGAGCTGAATCATCCGGTGGAGGTTGTGGCAGCGAGTCCGTCTCCGGGTCCCTTGCCAGCTGAACACGTTTGGGTTCAGTTCCACAGTGAACATGTCATTCTGGATGCAATCAAGCCTGCAGAAGACGGATCGGGAACGGTGCTGCGTTTCTACGAATCATCAGGAGGTCGGGAAACGGTGCAAGTTCAGTGGGCTGAAAAGGAAATTAATGCGTCCATCATTAATCTGCTGGAGGATGAGATCCAACCGTTGCTTTGTCCAAACGGCACATTCGAACTGACCTTCAAACCGTATGAGATTAAGTCGGTGAAACTTGTTCCAATGAATCCAAATACGTAATCTTCAGGAGGTATGACATGAAATTAACGAATAAGATTGGTGTCATCGTGGATAGTTTTGGCGTAGGTGTACGGGATGGGTTGAACAAAGCCAAAGACGTAGGTGCAGAAGGTGTGCAGATCTACGCCGTCAAGGGAGAGATGGACCCCGAAAATTTGTCGCCTGCGGCGCGCAAAGAGCTGAAGAGTTACATCGATTCTCTGGGTCTTGAAATTTCAGCATTGGTTGGTGATCTGGGTGGACATGGGTTTCAGGTCAAGGAAGATAATCCGTGGAAAGTGGAGAAGTCCAAGCGGATCGTTGATCTGGCTCTCGATCTGGGCACCAACATCGTCACAACACATATCGGTATTGTTCCACACGACCCTTCATCGGAAGTTTATGCTACGCTGCATGCTGCTTGTGAGGAACTGGGCCAATACGCCAAGAGTGTTGGCGCATATTTTGCCATTGAGACAGGACCGGAAACGGCTGCTGACTTGAAAGGATTCCTGGATACGTTGTCGACCAACGGAGTATCGGTGAATTTTGACCCGGCGAATATGGTGATGGTGACGGGAGATGATCCGGCACGGGGCGTTCATTTGCTCAAGGATTACATCGTACATACTCATGTGAAGGATGGTGTGCGGCTGAAGGAAGTTGACCCACGAGACGTATATGGAGCGGTCGGTTATGCCCCTATGGATCACGAAAAGATTGCCGAGATGGTCTCTTCAGGAACATTTTTCCGCGAGGTTCCTTTAGGTGAGGGTGGCGTTGACTTTGACGGATACTTTGCAGCGCTTCAGGAGATTGGTTACACCGGTTATCTGACGATTGAACGTGAGGTTGGTCATCAGCCGGAGCAGGATATTCGCAAGGCCGTTCAATTTATCCAACAATATCGATAGGGAGCTGAGCAGATGAAAGTGGGCCTGAGCACGTATAGTTTGTTGAACGATTTGAATTCGGGTGAGATGACGGTGCTGGATGTGATCGACTGGATTGCGGCGAACGGCGGCGAGCATATGGAGATGGTACCTTACGGTTATACTGTAGAGGATAATCACGATCTGGCGGATGCGATTCGGGAGCGGGCAGCGTCTGTGGGTATTGAACTGTCCAACTACTCGATGCCAGCAAATTTTGTGCAGGAGACGGAAGAAGCGTTTGCAGAAGAGATGGCTCGGGTCAAAAGACATGTGGATGTCGTACACCGGATGGGTGTAAAACATCTGCGTCATGACGTCACGGCGTTTACCCTGCCGAAGGAGAAGATGACCATTGCCTGGTTCGAGGAGCATCTGCCTCTGATGGTGCGGGGAAGCCAGATCATTGCGGACTATGCTGCGCAGTTTGGTATCACCACAACGATTGAGAATCACGGCTTCAGTGTGCAGGCGAGTGATCGGGTGCAACGTGTGCTGAATGCTGTAGATCGTCCGAACTTCAAAACAACACTCGATATAGGCAACTTTATGTGCGTGGATGAGAACCCGATCATCGGCGTCATGAAAAATCTGCCGTACGCTTCTCTGGTCCACTTCAAAGACTTCTACTTCCGTCCTTATGATGAGCATCCAGGTGAAGGTGAATGGTTCACCACAGCCTACGGCAACTTCCTGCGTGGGGCCATCGTTGGGCAAGGGGATATTCCAATTCGTAAAATTGTAAAGTTGATCAAAGACTCCGGCTATGATGGCCACATTACGGTGGAGTTCGAAGGCATGGAGGAATGCAAATCCGCATCCAAAATCGCCATGGACAACCTGCGCCGCTTCTGGGAAGAGGCGTAACAAATATCATAGAGAGATCATCAAGGGCCACGTTCAGACGTGGCTCTTTTTCTCATGTTACAGCAACTGAAAAAGTCTATCAGAATATGGTTCTGCGCAAGGATTAAGTTACGAGCAGCACAAGTGTGGTATACTGGATATATTCAGCCTGATAATAACTGGCTATGGATAGGAGATGTCACTGATCTATGCAGGTATTCGAGGACTGGAATCAGAAAGTAAAGAGGACGTTTAATGCTACGAACCCAGAGGTAGTATTGACGGTATCGGAAGCTGGAAGTTTGCTTGGTTTGACCAAAGACCAGATGAAACTGTACGTGGACAAGAACAAACTAACGAAGGTCCCGATCATGAGAAGTGTTCACCGATACCTCTTATTGAAAAGTGAAATAGATAACATCGTTCAAGCTCGATAACTTCATAGGATTGAACACAACCATTTTACCGATAGGATTCGGGAGAGTGGTCTTTTTTTTATCCGAAAGGGGACAGAACGTGCTGAATAAAGCGTCCAATTGGTTCTATCAGCGGGTGAATTGGAAATGGGTTGCAGCTGCGGTTATTGTATTTGCTTGTTTTATTGCATTCATTCTGCCCTGGCAGGCGGCAAAGTCGGAGGAGGCCACAGGTGGTGGGCAGTCCCCGGACTCCTCTTTTCTGTACACTGCAAATGATCTTTATCAGATGGCTGAGCAGTATGGTGAAGCAGGCGGAGCGCCTATATTCAGGCACGATTCACATTTGACCTCATATGGCCCTTGGCCTATCTGTTCCTCTTGGTTGTTCTGTTATCGATACTCTATCGCGTGCTTCCGGTAAAGAGTCGTTGGCGCTGGGTGAGTCTGATTCCGGTCTTAGGTTGGGTTATGGACATGCTTGAAAATATAGGTGCGTCCCTGATCATGTATCGTTATCCTGAACGTACGCCTGTGTTTGCTGAACTCACCCCGATATTTACTTTGTTGAAATGGTGTCTGATCTATGCCAGTTTTGCAGCACTGGTTCCTGGTGTTCTGATCGCTGTTCTCTACTATATACGCAGGCGAAAGAAGTAATGGAGAGACGGATGGATTAAAAATATATTGGTAACCCTAATGATGTAACGATCCACAGAGTTGTGAGGAAATATACGCTTGTCAAAGGATAACCTGTTCCTATATACTCATGTCGCAAGTGGCGTGAATCGTATAATTACAAGAGCCCAAGGAGATGAAGAACGCATGTCGATCAGCTTGAATGTGTATCTGGTAACAGACGGTAATGGACGTGAAGCGGTAGAATTCTATCAAAAGGCATTTGGAGCCGAAGTGCTCGCGCTTCAAACATTTGGCGACGGTCCATCTGACCCGAATCACCCCATCCCGCCCGAAGCGAAAGACCGTATTATGCATGCTTCTTTGCAGATTGGCGGCTCGGTATTAATGTTGTCCGATACATTTCCAGGCATGCCGTACACTGTAGGTAATCATGTTACGGTTACGGTGAATACGGATACGGCGGATGAGGCCAAAGCAATTTTCAACCAACTGCAAGATGGCGGCGAAGTGAAAATGCCGATACAAGAGACGTTCTGGAGTCCAGCCTACGGCTCGGTTGTCGACAAATTTGGTGTACAGTTTCAAATTAGCGCTACGCCAGGACAAGCTTAAGAGCGTACTGTGCGTTAATATAAACTCCAAATGGCAAAAACCTCCGCAATCTGCTTTGAGCAGTTGTGGAGGTTTTTTTGCTTTTTTTGTAATGACTCGTGATTAATCTTCCTTGATTAGCCTTCCTTTTGAATCTTGGAAGGGTTGTTGATTTTATAAGGAACCGGGTTACGTGTCAGCTTTTTCTTAATAATTTTTGCTTCAAACGTGATAACGTCTCCCACTTCCAGCTCCTGTTTCTTAACGGTGGCACTGTGGCTCGACCAGGCCTCCCCAACATCGATGACGTCTGGCTCCGTAATGGTAACTGCTTCATAGATGATGACTTCATCGTCATTGTCCGAGAAGTGATTCGGTACGGTGGTGAACTCTTTGACCACGGCACTCATCTTCACTTTACCTTCGGGCAAATCAATCTTAACGGTCTTGGCTTTGCTTGCTGTTTTGGCTTTAGGTTTGGCTTCACTGGCTGCCCCGGTTTGAGGTCCAACATACTCTTCTACCAGCCCATCCGGATCACCCTTCAACCCAGAGGAGAATTCATCTGTGTCCGTGTCGTACGAATCATCCTGATCCGCCGGAATTTCATCCGGGTTAACCAGGGCACCGGGAGTTGGCGTAACATCAGCAGCGACTGGTGCGACTGTATCCGAAGTTGTCGATTCTGTGCTTTGATCTGATCCGGCTGTGCTTATACTTCTGGCATTGTAGCTGGACGCTTGCATTTCTTTCAGATACGACGGGTGAATACAATGCTTTTGTCCATTATCCAGTTGAATAACGGCTGCCATGTGATCCACATATCCAATGATGGTGCACGGCATGTTTAATCCGTTTCCTTTATAATAGAACGTTTTGAGTTTGGTCGCTTTACCGGAAAGCAGGCCCCACTCCTGACATTTCTCAATCAGCTCGTCTTCGTTATCCAGCGCAATAAAATCCTGCGGTTCAATCATAAACGCGTATGTCATATGGAATTTCCGCCCTTCCAATCCATTCTTCATGTTCATCGTTTCCAAATTACAACCAGTGTATCACAAATGAGCATTTTGCATAAATCCAATCACTGAAATCTGCACCTTGGGATGAAGATTATCAAAGCCTGCTCACAGAGGCCTGTGCTATAATTTGATCAGAATATAAGGGTAGAAGTTATATAACCTTGATATACATATTTCAGGAAGGGAAGATCTTTATGGGTAAAAAAGTAAATCATCAAGCTGTATGGCTTGCTATAGGTGTTGCCATGGGAGTCAGCATTGGTACGGCTACACAACAGCTTGGACTCGGGATTGCTTTTGGCTTGGCGCTTGGCATTGTGATTGGTTCGGTGGTTAGCAAACGTGCGGGGGCAGACTCGGAACATATGCTCAGCGAACATGTCCGTGAATTGCACAAACTTGGTGACTGGGAAGACGCGCTTCATCGCTCGCAGGATCATCCGGTGCTTATTCTGAAACACAGCACAACTTGTCCGACCAGTGCGAGAGCATACAGAGAGTTTATAGCTTTTGTGGGCACCAATGCATCAGATCCCAAACAACCCATGGATTACCACATTGTTAAAGTGATTGAAAATCGCTCGTTATCCCGTCACATTGCGGAGGAGACAGAGGTTCACCATGAGTCACCGCAGGTACTTCTGCTCGATCAGGGACAAGTTGTCAAACATACCTCCCATGGCAAAATCACGAAAAAGAGATTATTGCAGTGGGCACAGAATCCATTTGGATAAATAGTAAACCTTATAGACCCGTTCTTTTCAGCCCTAGCTGAGGAGATCGGGTCTTTTTTACGCTTTTTTTACACCTGTGGCGGTATTTCTTTACCCCTTTTTTACAGCGTTTCATATTACGATTTTACATGTAGCAGGTGCAGAGAACGGTAGAGAGAGGGAGGAAGGGCACATGGTGAATGATGCCACGATGATTGGATTGGTTGTGCTGTTGTTTGCGGTGTTTTGGGGATTTGTGAAATTCTGCGAAAAGGCTTGAGGGTAGAGAGGGGGAGCGGAATGATTGTCATCGGCATGATTGTACTCGCACTGGTGATTTATCTCGGTTATGTGCTGGTGAAGCCAGAAAAATTCTGATGCTGACGATGTACGTAATGTTGAACAAGGGAATGTCGAATAGGGAGGAAATGCGGATATGGGTATCGGTGTAGTGCAAGTAGCGGTGACGCTACTGATCATCCTATTGCTGGTGAAACCAGTGGGAAAATATATAGTGAACGTTTTCGATGGACAGCGAACGGGGCTGGATCGGGTTTTTGGTGGACCGGAGCGACTGCTCTATCGAGTGATGGGCGTACGCGAGAACGAGTCCATGGGGTGGAAAAAGTACCTCACGGCCGTTCTCCTCTCCAACTTTGTAATGTTGGTATTGATGTTTCTGGTGCTGCGACTGCAAAAATATTTACCGCTCAATCCGGATGGAATTGGCAATATGCCAGCGGCGCAGGCATTTAATACGGCCGTTTCGTTCATGACGAACACGAACTGGCAGTCGTATACGGGTGAGAATGCCCTGTCGTACCTGTCACAGATGCTGGCAGTGACATTCCCAATGTTTACGTCAGCAGCGACAGGATTTGCAGTGGCTATTGCATTCATTCGCGGATTGGTAGGCCGCCGGGATGAACTGGGGAACTTTTACGTCGACCTTGTACGGTCGATTACGAGAATTTTTTTACCGCTGAGTTTCATCGTGGCCCTGTTCCTCGTGTTCCAAGGTGTGCCTCAGACACTCGCAGGAGCGGTGAACGCTACGACGCTGGAAGGCGCGCAGCAGACCATCTCACGTGGACTGGTCGCCTCACTGGAATCGATCAAACACATTGGCACCAATGGTGGTGGCTGGTTTGGAACCAATGCTGCACATCCATTCGAGAATCCGACGGCCCTGAGCAATCTGGTGCATATCGTCTGTATGATGCTGTTGCCCACTGCACTGGTATACGCCTTCGGCTTGATGGTCAATAACCGGAAGCAGGGTTGGGCATTGTTCGCAGCGATGAGTTTTCTTTTCCTTGTGATGTTGACCACCGTATTTGTCTCCGAATATCGCGGTGTACCCGCGTTGGATGCAGCAGGTCTGCATGGCAATATGGAGGGGAAAGAGGTCAGGTTTGGCATACCCGAATCGGCTTTATTCACGGCAGTCACGACAGCGGCTACTACAGGTTCGGTCAACAATATGCATGAGTCGCTCACTCCACTTGGAGGCATGGTATCACTGGCTCAGATGATGCTTAATAACGTGTTTGGTGGCAAAGGGGTAGGGCTGATCAACGGACTGTTGTATGTGATTCTGGCTGTGTTTATCTGTGGCTTGATGGTGGGACGAACACCTGAGTTTCTGGGCAAAAAAATCGAGGGCAAAGAAGTGAAGCTCGCATCCATCGCCTTGCTCATTCATCCTTTGATTATTCTGGCGCCAACGGCACTCGCGCTTATGCGGCCTGAAGCCATTGCGTCCATCTCGAATGGAGGTATGCATGGCCTGACCGAAGTTCTCTATGCTTTTGCCTCGGGTGCAGCCAATAATGGATCGGCCTTTGCCGGACTAAATGCCAATACAGACTTTTACAACATCGCGATTGGTATCGTTATGCTGCTGGGAAGGTACGTTTCGATGATCGCCATGTTGGCTATTGCAGGTTCACTCGCTACAAAACGGGTTGTACCAGTAACTACAGGTACGCTGCGTACGCACACGCCTCTCTTTGCTGGCATTCTGGTCATGATGATCGTTGTTGTCGGCGCACTCACATTCTTCCCGTCGCTTGCCCTTGGACCGATCGCAGAACACTTGGCCATGATTCAATGAAGGAAATGACAGGGGTACTACAGAGGAATTGGTGTAAGGACGTAACGTATGGAGGTGGCAGTGCACGATGAATGCAGTCGAACGAAAGAAGGAGCAGACGATGCAACATATGGATACAGAAATGTTTAGTACGAAGGGCAATGAGCCGGATAACAACCGAGGTAATATTCAACGTGATCCCGGATCAAAACGGTCTTTAAGCAAGGATATGATACTTCAGGCTTCGCTGGATGCGTTCAAGAAGCTAAATCCGGTGGTCATGATCAAAAATCCGGTTATGTTTATTGTTGAGATTGGTACATTCATTACGCTTTTATTAAGCATCAATCCAGATCTCTTCACCGCATCGGAGGCTGGGCGCGGGTACAACATTGCCGTGTTTTTCATTCTGCTGTTTACACTGCTGTTCGCTAACTTCGCGGAGGCACTTGCAGAAGGAAGAGGCAAGGCGCAGGCGGATACGTTACGCAAGACGAAGTCGGACACCATGGCCAATCTGGTGCAGAAGGATGGAACCATCCGGCAAGTGTCTTCGACCCAGTTGAAAAAAGGCGATATGGTCCGTGTGGAAGTCGGTGAACTGATCCCAACGGACGGTGAGATTGTGGAAGGCCTGGCCTCCATTGATGAATCGGCCATTACAGGAGAATCCGCCCCAGTCATCAAGGAAGCAGGAGGTGATTTCTCCTCGGTTACCGGAGGTACCCGCGTCGTGTCCGATTACATCGTCATGCGTGTTCAGACCGATCCGGGTGAGTCATTCCTTGACCGGATGATCTCTCTGGTTGAGGGTGCACAGCGCCAGAAAACACCTAATGAAATCGCGCTGACCACCCTGCTCGCCGTATTAACCCTGATCTTCTTAATCGTCATTCTGACGATGGTTCCGATGGCAAATTACCTGGGTATTCGACTGGATCTGGCGACATTGATTGCACTGCTCGTCTGCTTGATCCCAACCACAATTGGTGGATTGTTATCCGCCATTGGTATTGCCGGAATGGACCGTGTAACGCAGTTCAATGTGCTCGCCATGTCAGGTAAAGCGGTGGAAGCAGCCGGGGATATCGACACGTTGATTCTGGACAAAACAGGAACGATCACATACGGAAACCGCATGGCATCAGAGTTTATTCCCCTTCAGGGCATTACTTCGTCAGAGATGACGCAAGCTGCTTTACAGGCTTCTGTGCGAGATGAGACCCCGGAAGGACGTTCTGTGGTGGAACTGGCAGGCAAACAAGGCCAGAGCTGGTCTGAAACGGAGTATGCAAATGCGGAAAGTGTGGAATTCACGGCAGAGACACGGATGTCCGGTCTCAATCTGAGTAGCGGAATGAAGATTCGTAAAGGTGCGGTGGATGCAATCAAAAGATATATTGCTTCCGCAGGAGGCCGTATACCTGGTGATCTGGATGAAATTGCAAATCGAATTGCAAAGGCTGGGGGTACGCCGCTTGCTGTAGCTATCGATGAACGAATCTATGGTGTGATATATCTGAAAGACACTGTGAAGCCAGGGCTGAAAGAGAAGTTCGCTGAGATGCGCGCCATGGGCATCAAGACCATTATGTGTACAGGCGACAATCCGCTGACCGCAGCGACCATAGCGCTGGAAGCGGGCGTGGATGATTTTATTGCCGAAGCGAAGCCTGAAGATAAGATTGCGGCGATCAAAAAAGAGCAGCAGGAGGGCAAACTCGTCGCCATGACGGGCGACGGTACCAACGATGCTCCTGCTCTGGCGCAGGCCGATGTGGGCCTGGCGATGAATTCGGGCACCATGGCGGCCAAGGAAGCGGCCAACATGATTGATTTGGACTCTGACCCGACCAAGTTATTGTCGGTCGTCTCCATTGGCAAGCAGCTGCTGATTACACGCGGCGCACTCACAACCTTTTCGATATCCAATGATATCGCAAAATATTTTGCCATCATTCCAGCGATGTTCATTCTCGCCATGCCGCAGCTTCAGGCGCTGAATATTATGAATCTGGCTTCACCGCAGTCTGCGATCCTGTCGGCGCTGATCTTCAACGCCATTATTATTCCGCTGCTTATTCCTATCGCGATGAAAGGAGTTAAGTATCGGGCGATGTCAGCTGAACGGTTACTTGGCCGCAATGTGTTCATCTATGGCGTAGGTGGTGTAATTGTACCTTTTATCGGCATTAAGCTGATTGATATGGTTCTGTTGGGGATTCTTTAACGTGATAACAACGTTTATCAAACTTGTCCTTTTATCCTAATGAATTCAGGAAGTGATCTGTATGAACATGTTCTTGCCCGCTGTACGGTTATCCGTTGTGCTTATGTTGATATGCGGGCTAATCTACCCGCTTGTAACGACTGGTGTAGCCCAACTTCTCTTTCCTGCGCAGGCGAACGGCAGTCTGATTACGCAAGATGAGAAAATCATCGGCTCGTCCCTGCTGGCGCAGGATTTCCAATCGCCGGGGCTGTTCCAGCCCCGGGCATCGAGTGCCGGTTATGACCCAACGGCTTCAGCTGGTTCAAATCGCGCCGTAGCTTCGGAGGAATATATCGGCGAGATGAAGGAAAAGATGGCCCAGCTCCAGCAGGAAAATCCGGGATTGAAGCAGATCCCTGCTGATCTCGTGACGGGTTCAGGCTCTGGACTTGACCCGGATCTCTCTCCCGAAGCCGCTGAGGCACAGATCCCACGCATTAGCGAAGCTACGGGGCTTAGTGAACAGCAGCTTGTGCAACTTGTAAATGAGCATACGGAAGGTCGTCAGATGGGTATATTCGGGGAACCGCGTGTAAATGTAACGGCTCTGAATCTGGCGCTGACAGCAGAAATGAACTAACAAACATATTAGCCTGCTCACGATATATCGGGAGGGGCTTTCTCTATTTGTTTCATCCTATTTTTAAAGGAAAGGGGGAGAGGGACGGATGGAAGACAGCTTCAAGCGCAAGTCACCGGAAGAGATGCTGAAGATGATTACGAAGCTGCAGCAGGGTACCCTCAAAATCTACATCGGCCCAGTCAGCGGATCGGGCAAAACGTATCACATGTTACGAGAAGGGAATACGTTGCGTGAGCAGGGCATTGATGTGGTCATCTGCGCCGTCTCCACAATGCGCAGACCGGAAACGGTGGAACAGCTTGGCGCACTTGAACGGATTCCAAGCATTCACTGGTTACGCCAGAGTGATGATGTAGAGATGAAGGATCTGAACCTGGATGCACTGATGGTGCGTAATCCGGAGGTTGTGCTGGTGGATGGTTTGGCACATCGCAACAGAGAAGGCGCCCGGTATGCTACCCGGCTGGAAGACATTCAGTTTTTGCTCCGAAACAACATCAGTGTCATGACAACGGTGAATGTGTATGAACTGGAAGGGTATACCGAGCTGGCGCGGCAACTTACGGGTATCACAGTAGAACATACGGTACCTGCGGATACACTGGAACTTGCGGATGAAGTCAAGCTGATTGACGTCACGCCGGAAACCATACTGAGCCGTCTGGCAGAAGGTCACCTGAAGGGGCATGAGGGAGAAGCTGTATTTCGTCAAGGCAATCTGGGTATTCTGCGCGAACTGGCCCTAAGATTGGTTGCAGAAGGGGTGAATGAATCCCTGCGCGAGCATCGGGAGGAGATGGGAATTACCCTCACAACAGGCATCATGGAACGGATTCTGGTGTCCACGCAATATCATTGGAACGGCTCCATCTATATCCGGCGTGGACAACAGATTGCCAAACGGTTGAATGGTGATCTGTGCGCTGTGGTTTTTCGGAATATGAAGCAGCCATTAACCAAAGAGGCAACCGTATTTCGGCGGAATATGGTTAAGCTGGTGGAGAAGTTTGGTGGCCATATGGAGGAGCTGTCTATATTACACCGTCGCAACATCCCGTCTACACTGGCGCGTTATGCCATGGAGCACCAGATTACCCGGATTGTGATGGGGCACTCCCGGCGTACGCGCTGGCAGGAATTGTGGCAAGGGTCCGTTGTTAACTCGCTGCTACGCAGATTACGTGGTGTGGATCTCTTTCTGGTTGCTGATCGAGCGGCCAGGGAGGGTGAACGTGTAGTTCCGGCCAAGGTAAACGAGGTGGAGTCACCGACATACCGCAGACTAAGCGAGCAGGAAATGAAGGAACAGATTGGCCAGATTCAGCGCGGCACATTCAAAATATATATCGGAGCCGCACCAGGTGTAGGCAAAACCTACATGATGCTGCGGGAAGGTAATGATTTGCTCCGTAAGGGCATCGATGTGCAAATCGGCTTGCTGGAGACACATGGGCGGGCGGAAACCGTGGAACAGATGGGTCACTTATCTGTGATCCCTCGTGTGCAGCGAGTGTATCAGGAGGCTCGGCTGGAAGAGATGGACACCGAGGGTATTCTGCGTCTTTGTCCGGAAGTGGTGCTTGTGGATGAACTGGCGCATACGAATGTACCTGGAAGTGTCCGGCAAAAGCGTTATGAAGATGTCCTGCTCCTGCTGAATGCAGGCATCTCGGTGATTACCACAATGAATGTACAGCATCTCGAAAGTCTGAATGATGCCGTTGAACATATTACCGGTGTTCGTGTCCGCGAGACCGTACCTGATCGGATCATTCAGATGGCGGATGAGGTGCAGCTGATTGATGTGGCGCCCCAGGCCTTGCGGCAGCGCATGAGGGAGGGTAAAATCTATGCAACTGCCAAGGTCGAGCAAGCCCTTGCGAATTTCTTCAAAATCGGTAATCTGATTGCCCTGCGAGAACTTGCTCTGCGCGAGCTGGCGGACGATGTCGATGAACGGCTTGAAGCACAGCAGGCCAAAATTGCACTTCGGGGACCTTGGCGCAGACAGGAAGCCGTCTTTGTATGTGTAAGCAGTGATCGTCATGCCGAGCGGCTGATCCGGCGCGGATTCCGCATGGCTTATCGTCTAAAAGCCATCTGGCATGTACACCATATCCACATCGGTGAGTCCATGAGTGACGAAGTGAAGTGCCATCTGGAAGCGTTGGAGCAGCTGACGATTCGGCTTGGTGGTCAATTTCACATTCATCACAGTCCAAGGCTGAGCGATGTACCTGAGATTTTGGCAAGAAAGGCATCGGAGGCGAGAGCAACCCAGTTGGTAGTCGGGCAGGCAAGACGGGTGTGGTGGCTGAATGGCTACCGCGGCTCAGGTTCGGTGGTCAACCGACTTGTACGCTTGTCGCGGCATCTGGATGTATTGATCGTTGCAGATTACGATTATGAACTGAGCGGGATGTGAATGGATATTGTCTGAACGAATAAAAAAAGAAACACTGCCATCCCATGGGAAACGGATTCCGGCATATGTATGGGTGACCCTTGGGGTGACGCTGCTAACTTTGCTGCTTCATGCCATCGGCATGAGCGGTGATCTGGTTAACGTAGCGCTTGTATACCTGTTTCCCGTACTGGTGAGTGCCGTGTATTGGGGAATGGGGCCAGCTGTATATGCCGCCAGTTTTAGCGTCATTATGTTTGACTTCTTTTTTGTACCGCCGTATTTGAGCTTTACGGTAGAAGACTTGAGATATCTCATCTCCTTTGTTGTGTATCTTGCGGTGGCGATCCTGACAGCAAGTCTTGCAGGTCGGTTACGACAACAACTGGAGATGGTGAAAGCACGTGAAGCCACGACGAACTCCCTGTACGCATTGAGCCGTCAGATGACAGCCATTACGGATCTGAATACGTTGCTGGTTAACATTGCAACTCAGGTTTCGCTCACCTTGGGCAAACCAGCAGCTGTGTATCTTCCGGATGGGCAGGGGGATCTGTTGGTTACAAGCTCTTCTGCATCCACATCAGAAGGGGAAAAGGATGGCTGGGGAGATGGAGAGTCGGAGATTGCCATTGCCAAATGGGTGTATCATCACGGACAGATCGCAGGTAAGGGATCATCCGCTTTACGGGAATCTCCCGGACTTTACGTGCCGCTACGCACAGAGGAGCAGATTCATGGCGTGCTCGCCGTGAGCATGGACGCTGGCGAAGTTCATGAGCAGCAAGAACAGCTTCGTCTGTTGGAGGCATGTGGTGGGCTGGCCGCAGGTGCCATTGCCCGAGTGAAGCTAGCGGAAGAGGCCCGATTGGCGCAGATCACTGCTGAATCAGAGCGCATACGTACAGCGCTGCTGGACTCTGTCTCTCATGAATTGCGTACACCCCTAACCGCCATTATCGGCTCGGCTACGGGATTGTTGGAGAATGATACTCTTTTTACACCCGAGGATCGGAGAGAATTAACAGGCAACATTCGGGATGGTGCATTGCGCATGAATCGTCTCGTCACAAATCTGTTGGGTATGGTCCGGCTGGAGAGCGGCATGTTGCAATTGAACCGGAAATGGTGTGATGTGGGAGACATCATTAGCGTTGTGCTGACACAAGTTCGGGGATTCAGTCCGCATCGCAACATTCAAGTTGAACTGCCTGATGACCCGGCCTTTCTCTACGGAGATGAAGTATTGCTGGAGCAGGTGCTGGTCAATATCGTCAGCAACGCCATCAAATATTCGCCTGATGGGAGCCAGATTGTCATCACTGTGGCAAGCGATAAGAGTCCAAGTCAATTGACGATCTGGGTAGCAGATCAAGGCATCGGTATACCGGAAGCGGAAAGATTGCGTATATTTGATAAGTTCTATCGCTCGGAGTCGACTCAGCATGTCACAGGAACGGGGCTTGGTCTGGCGATTTGCAAAGGCATTGTGGAAGTCCACGGAGGTTCCATTGGGGCAGAGCCGAATCCGGGCGGGGGGACGAGAATGCGTATAGATATCCCCCTGGAGGCTCACGGATCACGGTTTCCCTATTCAGAACAAGGAGAGGTTGAAGAATAACATGAACGCACCACTAGGGGCTCGCATACTGGTGATCGATGATGAGCCGCAGATTCGCAAATTGCTCAAGGTCACCCTTCAGGCACACCAATTCGAACTCCACGAGTGTGGGGATGGCGAAGAGGGCGTTATTCAGGCCAGTATTGTACATCCGGATCTGATCATCCTTGATCTTGGTCTGCCGGGCATGTCTGGCATGGAGGTACTTCGCCGGATTCGCGAATGGTCACAAGTGCCAATTATTGTGCTGACAGCGAAGGATCAGGAGGGAGACAAAATTGCTGTGTTGGATGCTGGTGCAGATGATTATGTGACCAAACCATTTGGAATGGGTGAGTTAGTTGCCCGTATTCGGGTGGCGCTGCGTCATGTAGCCAAAACAACGGATGAGCCAATACTGCGCTTCGGATCACTCACGATTGATCTAGCCCAAAGGCAGGTCGAACTGGAGGGGGCTTTGGTCAGATTAACCCCAACGGAATATGAGATGCTGAAGGTGCTTGCCTCCAATGCAGGGAAAATCATCACCCAGCGTCAGCTTTTGCAGCAAGTATGGGGAGGGCATCATCATGAGTCCGACAGCCATTATCTTCGGGTATATGTGGGACATCTGCGTAAAAAATTAAATGAAGATCCAACGAATCCACGGTACATTCAGACGGAGCCTGGCATTGGTTATCGCTTTTTGCTCCCTGCCGAATAACGTTTAAGAGAGCGGGACATTTCGTAACCATGATGTGATGCACCATTCAGCGGGTGAGCATATGGAAAGAACAAAACACCGTCCCCTTCAGCTGCAAAGGAAACGGTGCTTTTATATTATGACGTGTATTTTGGCAACCAGTCGCCGTGAGCCTCAATCAACTCATCACACATCGCTACGATGTCATCAATAGACAGTTCGGCAGCCGTGTGTGGATCAAGCATGGCAGCATGATAGATATGTTCTTTTTTGCCAGTGATTGCTGCTTCAATCGTCAGCAGTTGCGTGTTGATGTTTGTCCGGTTCAATGCCGCGAGTTGTGGAGGCAGATCCCCAATATACGTAGGGCTGATTCCTGATCCATCCACCAAACAAGGGACCTCGACACATGCTTCACGCGGCAGGTTCGTAATCAGTCCGTTGTTCATGACGTTGCCGCCAATCTTGTACGGGTTATTTGTCTCCATCGCTTCGATAATATGCGATGCGTATTCACGGCTGCGGGTATGTTCAATATTTTCGCTGGCAAACAGCTTGGTACGCATTTCTTTCCAGCCCTCAATCTGGTTCACACAGCGGCGTGGATACTCATCCAATGGAATGTTGAAGCGTTCAATCAGCTCCGGGTAATTCCGCTTGATGAAGTAAGGGTGGTACTCGGCATTGTGTTCTGAGGATTCCGTCACATAATAGCCAAAACGCTGCATCAACTCAAAACGAACCATGTCGTCATGCCGTTCTTTCTGTTTTTCTTTCGCCAAACGTTTAATCTCGGGGTACAGATCCTGCCCGTCTTTGGTAACTTCGAGCAGCCACGCCATGTGGTTGATCCCTGCAATCTTAGCCACAACACCTGTCTGATCGATCCCCAGTGCATCAAACAGATGTGGTACACATACCTGCACACTATGACACAAACCTACGGTTTTGATCCCACCATGCACATTCATGACGTTAGTAAGCACGGCCATCGGGTTGGTGTAGTTCAGGAACCATGCATCCGGACATACTTCCTGCATATCCCGGGCGAAATCCAACATGACCGGAATCGTCCGCAAATTACGGAAAATTCCGCCGATACCGAGTGTATCTGCAATTGTTTGACGCAATCCGTATTTCTTCGGAATCTCAAAGTCTGTAATGGTGCATGGATCATATCCACCGACCTGGATAGCGTTGATGACATATTTGGCCCCTCGTAGCGCTTCTTTGCGGTCATGATATACGTTCACGATGCAACGACTTCCGAGTGAGCGGGCCAGACTGGTTAGCAAACGCTCTGAATCGCTCAAACGTTCAGCATCGATATCAAACAATGCCAATTCAAAATCCTGCAGTGCTTCGGTCATCATGACATCACCCAATACATTTTTGACAAAGACGGTGCTGCCTGCACCGAGAAACGTAATTTTGTTCATCTTAAATTCAGCCTCCCTGAAAAATGTTGTACCCCAACTATAGGCCGATTCGGCACATATAACTATGGTTCAACCCCTCTCAAACATGGCATAATCCCATTTTTGTTTCCGTTTTCAACTAATAATTGTGTACTTTAGCTGTTATAATTTAATTAGACATACAGATGGTGAACCGCGGAAGGAAATACGGAGGGGGCGAAAAAGTGAGTCGCATTGAGATGAATGTGGTTCCCGCCGGCTGGACACAGATGGAGCTGATTTTGTTGTTTTTCGGGTGGGAGGCATGTGATCCTGCGCATTATTGGGGACCGGGTGTACGTGATTCTTACATTGTGCACTACATCCATGAAGGCCGGGGCACCGTGTACATGGGGGATCAGGAATACAAAATTAGCGAGGGACAGGGTTTTGTCATTCTCCCGGACACGCTTATTCATTATGAGGCAGACCCGAAGGAGCCCTGGACATATTCATGGTTTGGTTTTAAAGGTGTACAAGCCAAAGCATTCATGCAACGTGCCCAATTGAGCCCGGAGCGCCCGATATATGATGCCCAGGATACAAATACGATGGAACAGTTGTATACGGAGATGGTCCAAGCTTCCACGCGACCGGGAGGTGATGTGTTGAACCAGAGTCTCTTGTACCGCTTAATGGCAGAATTAATCTCTTCTTCGCCTGTGGAGGAGGAAATAGGGCAGCTCCTTTCAAACAAAGAGACGTACATCCGGCAGGCGGTGCAGTTTATGGAGAACAGGTACAGTCAGCGAACCTCCATTCTGGATATTGCCCACGCTGTGGGGCTGGATCGCACGTATCTATCGGGATTGTTCAAAGAGCGATATGGCATGTCGCTACAGTCCTTTTTCCTGGAGTACCGTATGAATCGGGCTGCCGAACTTCTTCAGAATCCAGGGCTGTCGGTAAGTGAAGTGGCACATTCGGTTGGCTATACAGACCCATTACTGTTTTCCAAGATGTTCAAGCGAGTGACGGGTGTGTCTCCGAAGGGTTCGAGAAATCGAGATTAGACGTATTTCAGTGTTTCAAATTTGAAAGAAAAGTTTTGATCATTATCGTCGTCCCGCTATTCTGATACAGAAGTGTAATTGAATATGTGGAACTTGGTGCTTTGCCCGTCAGGGTGGAAGCTTAATAGGGAAGTCCGGTGTGATACCGGCGCGGTCCCGCCACTGTAACAGAGGAGTCAAGTAGCGATAATCCACTGCTTTAAGCCGGGAAGGAGCTGCAAGTGACGATGATTCTGGAGCCAGGAGACCTGCCAGTTTTAACAAACACAGTAGTACCCTACGGGAGATAGGAAGGTTTTTAGAGAGCATGATTTTTTCTGAAAATCTGTTTATTTAAGGCGTTCTCATTCACTAATACGGAGAGGGACGCTTTTTTTGATAGAATTTATAAGTTTTCAGCGGAGCTGTGGACGGAGAACATTATGGCACGTACATAAAGTTTTGTGGAAGGACGTTAGAGTACTTGAGCAGATATATCGTTAAACGATTATTACAACTAATCGTCGTATTGTTCGGCATCAAGTTTTTGACGTTCCTGCTAACCTACCTGTCTCCTGGAGAAAGTTTGTCAGGATAATACTGATGTGTGGGTTTTCTTTATAGTCTAAGTAAGGTTATAAAAAGAGAATGATGCAAGAAGGGTTACCCCAGAAGTCCATAGATGACTTTCAGGGTAACCCTTTTGTTGTATAACAGGTATGTTGTTTGTAGTTGGAACGTGATACAGCAATAGCTTGTGAATGCTTCATCGTATGTCGTTCAGTGCACTTAAGTCATTCAGTACACCATAGTTTTGCGCAGGCTGTATAGTACTTAATCCGGCACTTCATGGCTATTTCATCATATATTTATTGATTGCTTCATTGGGTGATTGTCGCTATATAGATATTCAGTCTTATTTTGGAGAGGTACTCCGCATACAGACTCTTCTGTCCACATGTAGTTGGCTACATATGCTTAGCCAGTCGTGCTGACATGAGAGATTCAAACTAGTGCGGTACTTGGGATTGGAAGTCATTCCGGCTGGACTGATCAGCATGGTAAAAGACAATGTCGCCATCCTTCAGCGGCCAGGTTCTGCCTTGAGTGTCTGTTGGTTTTTTGTTGAAACCTTCCATCTGCCATTGATTCATTAGTGGTGCATGAATGTATTGTAGATGGGGCGCCTCTGTATTTCCATTCCGCAGGCTCTCCATGTTGAAGTTAACTACGATATAACCATTCTTTAGAAAAATCTTCGATTTCTCATCTAGCTGATTTTGTTGGGCAAGGGGTTCGAGATCCGTCCCTTTTGGTACGGCATATACATCGGCCGGCAAACTATACTCCCCGTACCAGCGTTGGATTGCTGCATTGGCCCGGTCCACGTTGACCCCGGAAGGAATGTCCGTTTTCGGCCCAATGAGTGTCCGAATCGGAGCAGACAGGATCATCCAGTCATAACGACCTACCCATGTTTTTTGATGGGAAGTCTGATCGACCAGGCGAACCATATGTTCTGCCAACGTACGCTGGTTGCGTTCTTCCGCTGTCAGCTCATAAGTATACTGATAACGCGCTGTATCGCCTAACTCTGTGCCGGGTACATTTCGAAGACGTGAGTTCAGGACAACAAAGCGTTTCTCCAGATCCTGTGCCGATCCGATACGGATCAGACGTTCCTGGCCTCGATGGTAGTACAGATCCACTTCTTGTCGGGATAAACCGTCTTTGCTTACAAAAGAAAAAGTTGGTGTTATTCGAATACCATCCTGCTTGCCAAACATATTGCCCTTGGTCTTCAGATCAAACTTGAAATGGTACCCCGTCTTCACAGTCGCGTTAGCGAATCCCTGCACCGGATGGCTTCCTGGTCGGATGGGCAATACAAATGGAGTCAGATTACCTCTCGGATCACCATCAATGCTATTCATCCCTGCCCAGTAGCTAAGGCCCGTTGGGTCGGGACTACCCAATCGCTTGCGAAATACATTTTCCCAGTTGTAATCGGAGATATCAGTGACGTGAAAATCATATAACCTTCCGATCACATCTACCGGTACGGTATCTGCTGCAACATGATGTGTTAGATTGGTATTGGCATCCTGTTGCTCGGTAAAGTTTGCAGGTGCATTCTCTGCAATATTACGGAATACAATGTGATATTTGCCTTCGTCTACCCATACAGGGAGATAAAATGTGGTATCCAGTTGATTGACCGGAATATCGACCCATGTCTTGGCAGGGATAAACTGACTCCGGTCTGCGTTGTAGACATCAAACGGGAATTGTACCTGTTTGATTCGAAAATATTTGGCATAGTCCCGATTCCCATAACCGGGATAACTCGCTGCGTCCAAGTGCTGTCCCGATGTGGGAATTCGTACAATGAACGGACGTTCCAGAATGAGTGCAGCGCTGGTTGGGTCCGGTACGGTTTTCTGATTATGCGGCTGATCATCCGATACCCAGGCGTAATTGACGACAGGGGTGTGTACCGTGACGCTGTTGATGCCGTTAATCGGTAATATTTTATTGGTGCCGCCATTTACGTTACCCGGTAGCAAATCATAATAGATCTCACCAGAGCTTGTGGTGTTTGCTTTATTCAGCAGAGAATTGCTGATCATATTACCCGGTTTGTACAGCACATCACGCCCAATTGTCGTTGGATTAGGGATGTTGGATGGTGTTGGACCATCTTTGGTTGCTTCCACATCATTCATAATGGTTGTGTTGTTGAATTTAACCAAATCATTCTTCACTTTACTTTGAGGTGTGTTGGATTCAGCCATCCCTTTTAAACGTGATGTATCATCAGGCACACTGGGAGGTTGGTTCAAACCACCTGTTAATTTGGGTGGAGTATATGAGATTGAAGTGGTTTGCCCTGGTCGTACATGGGCTTCTACGGATTCATCATTTTTAGACTCCAGTGTGGGTGGTGTGTATCCTGTTGGATTCATCGTAACGGTCTCACCGGGCAAAGCGTAATTAGTCATGGTTGCTTTAGCGATCTTGTATACTTCCAGATTGTTAATTTTCCAGTAGGAGTAGTCTCTCGTGATCTGGAAGGTGTATGGCTTGGGTACCGTGTCGTTCGCGGGTACAGGTGGCCCTGGCGTACAACCATCATCATCACATATTTCTGGTCCAGGTACTGTCCATTCTCTGTCGTACGAGATGGTGACATTACAGTTGTATGTAACTTTACCGCTCATTTTAGCCCAAGCTTGTTTAAATAGATAATTGTCAGCAAAGGCGTTTGTGTAGAGTGACTCTGAAGTAGGTATTCCTTTTAATACATTGAATGTCTCATTATCTCTGTTATCTGACTTAATAACACCACTGGCATTAGGATCGAGATCATCCATGCTCATAATGGTTCCAGCAGAAGGTGGTCCAATCGTTGGCGTGCAACCTCCACCACCGCCTCCGTTCCCGTCGCCCTCACCCGTACCTGGGTTCTCTTCAACACCAATGTTTGTAGTGGTAGTTAACTCAAATCCATCTTTCTTCCACAGTACGGTGATGGTTGTCGTTCCTCTGCTGACGGCTTGAACTAATCCGGAGTTACTAACGGTAGCGACACCAGGATTGGATGATTCCCATGTAGTTGTACCACCGCTGCCGGTGTTAACATTGGTCTCTGCACCAAAGTTTCCATCTCCATTTTTGGTTTTGACAGTTGCATTCAATTGTTTGGACTGGTTCAAGCTAAGTTGCCCGCCAGTGGTAAGGTTGATCTCTTTAGTTATTTCAGCCAATGCCTTCCAATAAAGATCAGTTCTGAAAATGTAGTCTGCTGACCATTTCGGAGGGTGATATTCTCTTGACGCAGTAGGGGCGATTGCGCCCCCAATTTGCATTTGGAATTTGGTGCTCAAGCCATCGAATTCATCTACAGAAAGCAAAATTGGATCTCCAATTCTATAGTAGCTAGTATTGTCCATGTAGTGCGGTTTCTTTGATCTTTCAGTTATTGTAGATGAAGGGAGTTGCTCATTGTTTTTATCTTTGTACTCTGTTGGTTTGTATACATCTTTATCGAGATCTAATTTTACACATACTCTGGATGATCTGGGTAGGTTAGTTGAACTATCATTAAGTAAATCAATGTCGTTACACTGACCTTCTACCCTCCAATCCAAATTATCGAGTTGGAAGATGTAGATACCAAGATTTGTTTTTGCTTCCCCTTCAAGAGGGATAACTTTCTTTTGTGACTTAGCTGGCCCTGAGGGTTCCATATGAAATGGTTTAACATCTTCTTTAATGCCCGGCCCCCCGCCAGCTTCAACTGTTGAAAAGGGTAAAAATAATGCATTTATTGCTAAGGCTGCCAAAAGAAATCGACTTAATTTACTTTTTAATGCCAAAATCATCCCATCCTTATTTATGATCAATCACACTAAATGTAACTCCCTCTTTAGTTGTAAGTGTAATTGCAGAAATTAGAGTTTTATCAAAATGTAGTAGTCCATCTCCCCAGAATATAGGGTTTCTGACAGTGAAAACTCCTTTGTTTTTGATAAATTCAATATTAGTCGGTAATCCAAATGAAGCACTAGCTTTAGTTTTTGGGGAAAGAAGAGGATCAACAGCACTTGAGTTTAATAGACTTCCAGCTTGTAACTGATTCATAGATGAATTTTTAATATTTAATTCAAATTCGACATATGAGTGATAGGCACCTCGTAAAGTTGTAATCACTCCTTCATCAACAAATACAGGATAATATATGCTTCGTTGTGCTCCAACTGCATAAGGACTCACAACAATCCAATTGTGGATTTTGAGATCGGAATAATTTGTTAGTGTTACGAGATTTTTATTTCTTATTTTTGAAAAATCTTCTGTTACAGAATTATAGTCGATGTCAGGATTAACCTTTTTCTCAGGTGTTTTTTTGTATGATGGCGCAATAATATTCAAATTCGTCCCCGTCAAACCCACTGCTCGCAGCTCATTCAAACCCTGGAAATCGGCAGGCTTTGTCTTGGCAACTGCTGCATAACGGGCGATCAATACGGCTACTTCCGCTCGTGTTGTAGTACGATCAACGCCAAATGTTTTATCGTTTGCTACACTCATCAGTCCTGTTCCCAGGGCAACGGCGACTGCATTTTTTTGAGCGCTTGCGAGTTTACCTGTAAAATATTCCTTTGCAGGCACAACGGTGTTGGTCACATCAGAGAGTGCTTGTTTGTACTCAGGATCAACCACGGTTAGTCCTTGCGTCAGCCAAGTAGCCATCTCGCCTCGTTGAAGAGCGCCTTGTGCATCCATTTTTCCCTTGTAATTAGAAGGGCTGATAAAACCTTTTGCAATAGCAGTAGAGACACCGCTTTTTGCCCACTCCGGTATGTCCGTGAAATTGTTTTGTTCTTGTGTCGATGCATTAGGCTGGTCGGATAAACGTCCCAGGATACTTGCCATTTCAGCTTTGGTAACAGGTGAGCTTGGTTTAAATGTCCCGTCGGCATACCCCTTGAAATAACCTTGTTCCACGGCCGAATTAATTGCTGAAGATGCCCAGTGTGTAGAAGGAACGTCCTTGAATTTAGTTGTAACTTGTGCGGCTTCTACAGAACTCCCAACGCCTCCAAAACCTACGATACCCCCTGTTAATAAAGCTAATGCCGTTACGCCGGAAATCATCATTTTTCTCATGAATTTTGCTCCTCTCAATTGTGAATTTCTCTCCTTGATATGTACTTTTCAGGCTACTAGATACTAAATTTGTAATAATAATCAATATTCTACCATGTATAACTAGGCTGTTGGTATGATTTATCAATATATTCCCTCCTCTCCAGACAACTCTTACTAATGCTCCAGACCTATATTTCCTCAAAAAACACAAAAAAAGGCCACGAATCCGCAGATTCATAGCCTTATGCTTTAAGGTCTCCAACATATGTAGTTCCATTAATAGTCAATTCAATAATCAATACATCAAGAATACTCGATTTCCGAACATTTGAAAAGCCTATATTATTCTTACTCAAAATAAAGTCAGGCTACCGGTGTTCCATTTGGCAACGGACTATCCGGTGTGAGCAAGACAACATCGCCTTCACCAGGCACGCCGCCCAGCACAAGTACTTCAGAGACAAAACCGGCAATCCGCCGGGGTGGAAAATTAACTACAGCAACGACCTGTTGGCCAATGATCATGTCAGGCGTGTATCGCTGAGTAATCTGAGCACTAGAGCGTTTCAGGCCAAGTGGTCCGAAGTCGATCGTCATTTTAATAGCGGGTATGCGAGCCTTGGGGAAGGGTTCGGCTTCCACCACGGTACCAACCCGGATGTCATGCTGCATGAATTCTTCAAAAGTAGCCATAGGGGGGATCTCCTTTCAACTATTGGGGACTATTATAAATGAAAAATCAACAAAAAATCCAGGTTACGCTGTATCGTAACCTGGATTTCTATTGTGTGGCTTTGAAACAAATTAAGCGCCGTTCCAATTTTCCCCGGTGAGATATTTCTCGGTGAGGATGGATAACATCTGAATACCTACTTCATTATGTCCGCCTTCTGGAATAATGATATCGGCATACTTTTTGGATGGCTCGATGAACGCATCATGCATCGGTTTTACCGTTTCGAGATATTGTTTGTACACGGATTGGATTGTGCGTCCGCGTTCCTCAATGTCCCGCAGTACTCTCCGCAGAATCCGTACATCGGAATCGGTATCGACGAATACTTTGATGTCCATTAGACTGCGAAGGTGTTCGTCAATCAGCACATGCAATCCTTCTACAATGACAATATGGTTCGGTGCCAGTTCAACCGTCTCATTGGCAGCACGGTTATCTATGGTGAAGTCATATACGGGAGCATACGCCGCTTGGCCTTTTTTCAACAAGGTGAGATGCTCAATCAACAGATCATTATCGAATGCAAACGGGTGATCGTAATTGGTGAGTCGGCGTTGCTCAGGTGTGAGCTGCGACTGGTCTTTGTAATAATTGTCTTGGGATATAAAAGTAACCTTACCTGATCCCAGACGGTCTATGACGGAGCGAGCTACCGTCGTTTTACCGGAGCCGGTTCCTCCGGCGATACCAATGATGAGCATGGTTGTTCCATAAGCCTCCCTAGAATGGCAGCATAATCATGAATAAAGAGCACTGATCCACAATCGATTCAGCACCTTTATTCACATGTCTGTCTCTGAATACACAATTCCTTCATTGTACCACAGCGCTTTGCTTTTTTCATCTGCTATGCAGAGGCATGTTTTCCCTAAGATTGGATGATTGACTTTTTCAAAAACAGCACTATAATAAACTTATATTCATAACACGGACTGTTACTGGGGAAACCAGGCATGACCGAATTCGATTGCTTTACTGTAATCGCTTTCGGTCTTTTTTTATTTTTGTTGGGGGGTGAGAACATTGAAGGTTATCAAGAAAGTAAACAATAACGTAGCCATCGCTATTAATGAACATAACGAAGAGGTTTTTGTCGTAGGTAAGGGTGTAGGATTTCTGAAAACGCCCTATGAGCTGACGGAGACGGACTTGGTGGAGAAAATATTCGTAGCACCAAAGAACATCCGGATGTATGATCTGCTGAACAGTATTCCAATTGAGGATATTTATCTCGCGGAGGAAGTCATCAAGCTGGGCAGTCAGATCCTGAATAAAACATTTAACCCGAATCTGCTTCTCACCCTGTCCGACCATATCAGTTTTGCATTAACCCGAACCAGAGAAGGCATCCGTATCAAAAATCCGCTGGAATGGGAAGTGCGGACACTCTATCCGGACGAGACCCGGGTGGGGGAGGCTGCGCTGAAGCTGATTCAGGAAAAAACGGATATCGCTCTGCCAACAGCCGAAACAACACTGATTGCTCTGCATTTTGTTAATGCACAGGTGGGCTCTGGAGAGATGACGGATACCACCAAGGTAACCACAGTTACGGGCGAAATCCTGTCCGTGATCAAATATGCGCTCAAAATTGACTTTCAGGAGGACTCTATCCATTTCATGCGCTTTGCCACACATATCCGGTATTTCATTCTGAGGCAGATGAGCGGTAAATCGCTCAAAGACGAGAATGAATCGCTGTTTCTAATGGTGAAGGAGAAGTTTCCGAAGGAACTCGCTTGCGTGGAGAAGATTGCTGATTTTCTGAAAAGTAATTATGGCTGGACCTGTTCCGATGATGAAAAGTTATATTTGATTCTGCATATCCAACGATTGATTTCGAATGAACCAACGGAATGAACTAGTGAAGGAACTAACCGAATAATCCATATTGGACTGTTACTGATTCGATCAGGCATGACCAAGCCTAGGGAATGACGATTCCCCGGCTTGGTCATTTTTTATATATCCAATTTATTCATGTAGAGGAGAAGGGTCATGAACAACAAAGAATTGGCTAAAAACGTACTTGATCTCGTTGGCGGCGAGCAAAATATATCCGGGCTAACACACTGTGCAACCCGTTTGAGATTCGTATTAAAGGATGATAACAAAGCAGACCTCAAGGCGCTGGATCAGCTCGAAGGCGTGCTCAAGGCACAAAATTCCGGTGGACAGGTTCAGGTTGTTATCGGTGCCAAGGTAGATGCAGTCTATAGTGAAGTGAGAAATCTAACCTCTGACAAGATTGGCGAGCTTACGGAGTCTACAGACAGTGGACCGAAAAAGAGACGGAACCCCGTCAATGTAGTGCTTGAAACCATCGCAGGTATATTCACACCTGTTCTGCCAGCACTTGTTGGTTGCGGGATGATCAAGTGTTTGGCTACCGTTATAACTGCCATGGGTTACCTGGAAGGATCCGGTTTCCTGACGATCATTAACATGATCGGGGACTGTATTTTCTACTTTATGCCGTTCTTCCTGGCTGTTAGTGCTGCAAATCGTTTCAAAACCAATCCCTATTTGGCGGTAGCTCTTGCTGCGGGACTAATGCATCCAACCATTTTGAACGCTGCGGCTCAGATTGCTGAGACGGGTGTAAACAGTATTGATTTTCTCGGCATGCCGATTCTGTTGATGAAATATTCCTCTTCCGTCATTCCAATCATTTTGGCGGTATGGATTATGAGTTATGTGTATCCGATCGTCAATCGAGTGATTCCTAAGTTTTTACAGGTCTTGCTTACCCCAATGATTGTTTTGTTTATTATGATTCCGGTGGAACTAATCGTGCTTGGTCCAGTAGGATCATATATCGGTGACTGGTTGACCAATGGTATCAACTCATTGTTCTCAACCGCAGGTGTTCTTGCTGGTGCGATTCTTGGATTTTTCAAACCGATCATGGTCATGTTTGGTATGCACTATGCAATCATGCCGATTCAGGTTCAACAAGTGGCTACACTTGGTGCAACCGTGCTGTTACCAACAGCACTGGCAGCGAATTTGGCTCAGGCTGGAGCAGCCTTCGGTGTGTTTGTACTGACGAAGAGTAAAACGATGAAATCAGCAGCTGCTTCAAGTGGATTCACCGCTTTGTTCGGGATTACTGAGCCGGCGATCTATGGTGTTACGCTCAAATATAAACGTCCCTTTTTCGCAGGTTGCCTGGCAGGTGGATTAGTCGGTGGATTCTACAGCTTGGTGCATACAACAGCGAATGCAATTTCACTGCCAGGTGTATTGGCAATTGGTACGTATACATCAGATCGTTACATGTATGTCGTTATTGGTTGTATTGCCGCAGTTGTACTCGGGTTTGTGTTCACGCTATTGGCTGGCATCAAGGAAGATACAGATGGAAATAAATCAAAGCAGCAAGCTACGAATAAAGTAAATAGCAATCAGGCGGCAGTTGCAACGGACACTACTCCGGAGTCAGTGCCATCACAGACATCCACATCTTCTGACATGCTTATCGTTAGTCCAATGACAGGGGAGATCAAACCGATCTCTGAGGTGGAAGATCAGGCGTTTGCCCAAGAGTTGATGGGTAAAGGCATTGCAATCGTTCCGACAGATGGCAAGGTATACGCTCCATTTGACGGAGTAGTTGAGGCGCTTTATCGCACCAAACATGCCATCGGTTTGAAGGCAGCGAATGGTGTCGAGATCCTGATTCATATCGGGGTGGATACCGTCAGTTTGAAAGGCAAATATTTTAACGCCTATATCGAGCAGGGACAGACAATTAAGGCCGGGGATTTATTGGTGGATTTTGATCCGGAGGGCATTACTTCAGCGGGCTACAACACCATTACGTCCATTGTCGTTACCAACATGCAACAGTACGGAGATGTGCTGACTACAGCGACCAGCGGCCCGATCCGGGAGAGTGAACCTTTGCTTAAGCTGATTCCGTAAGAACTGCTCATCTTTTCATTAAGCTACAAGTTACAAGCTAGATGGTCTTAATAAGACTTAATAACACGTAATAACAGGAGGAAACTAAAATGACAAATTCCAATTTTCCAAAAGATTTTTTATGGGGCGGTGCACTGTCTGCCTGTCAGGCCGAGGGAGCTTATAATGTAGATGGCAAGAGCCTGACCATCCCAGAAGTGATGAAATTTAACGAGAAGAACGATCGCAAAGTGACCAAGCAGATCAGAGTGAATTGGGAGATGATTGAAGAGGCCAGGAATGACCCGGATACCGTGAAATATCCGAAGCGCCGGGGGATCGATTTTTATCATAACTTCCGTGAGGATATCGCTTTATTTGCCGAGATGGGATTCAAAGTCTTCCGTTATTCTATTTCATGGGCCAGAGTATTTCCAGGTGGCGACGATGCCGCTCCGAACGAAAAGGCACTAGAGTTCTATGATCAGGTTATTGATGAATGTCTTAAGCAGGGTATGGAGCCCCTGATCACCATCAGTCACTTTGATACGCCAATTGTACTTATGGACAAGTTCGGAGGATGGTATAACCGCAAATTGATCGATCTGTATGTGAACTATTGCGATGTGTTGTTTAATCGCTACAAGGGCAAAGTGAAATATTGGGTGACGTTCAACGAGATCAACATGAGCGTGAAAGCATCGGCCAAAACGCTGGGAATCATTGATTATGATGCTCCGAATTATGAGGAAATGTTGTTCCAGGGGTTGCATCATCAATTTGTAGCTGCGTCCAGAGCAACCAAGATGGCTCATGAGATTGATCCGAATAACCAGATCGGAAGTATGGTCGCTTATTTTACAACGTATCCTTACACTTGCAAGCCGGAGGACGCACTTCAGATGCAGCAGGATGATCAGATGAAAAATCAGTTCTATCTCGATGTGCTCAATAAAGGCGAGTACCCTTACTATAGTAAAACGTATTTCAAAAACAAGGAGATCCAGTTGAACATCGAGGACGGCGATCTGGATAGCATTCGCGCACATACGGCTGACTTTGTGGGGATGTCGTATTACAACTCCATGATTTCCAGCAGTGATACGGAGCAGCTCGAACTAACGGCAGGTAATGTACACAGTGTATATAAAAACCCGCATCTGCCCGCTAACGAGTGGGGTTGGCAGATTGATCCGATTGGCCTGCGTTATACGCTTAATCTCGTCTATGATCGGTATCAAAAGCCTGTCTTCATTCTGGAGAACAGCTCAGGCTTCTACGACAAGCTGAATGAAGATGGAACGATCAACGATCCATACCGGATTGATTTCCTGAGCAAACATATCGAACAGATGGGACTTGCCATTGCCGATGGGGTCGAAGTGTTGGGTTATACAATGTGGGGGCCGATCGACATGATCAGTTCAGGGACTTCCGAGATGAGCAAACGGTACGGATTTATCTATGTGGATCAGGACGACTATGGCAACGGTACGCTAAAAAGATATCGTAAGGATTCGTTCTTCTGGTATCAGAATGTGATCCGTACCAACGGAGCAGAACTGTAACGCACCATGAACATACTGGGTCGTGTCAAAAAAATACCCGGCGGCTTGCTGATTGTTCCTATGCTGGCCGCTGCGGTCATCAACACGGTGTTTCCATCGTTTTTTCAGATCGGAGATCCAACGACAGCACTGTTCACATCGAAAGGTACCATGGTGCTGATCGGTATGATTTTACTGATATCAGGAACACAGCTTAACTTGTCACAGCTTCTGGTGACCTTGAAGAGAGCAGGGGTGCTCTGTATTTCACGTATCCTCATCAGCTGTCTGTTCGGCTGGGCGTTTGTACACTTTTTTGGCATTAGTGGGGTCGGGGGAGTTTCTGCGGTAGCCTTCATTGCCGTTCTAACCAGTTGTAATCCGGGATTATATCTGGCCTTGATGAACACGTACGGAGATGATGTGGATCGTGCTGCGTTTGGCATTCTGAATCTGATCGCCGTACCGGTTATTCCGGTCATGATATTGAATTCGGCAAGTGGCGTCGGTATCGATTATCTTAGTGTACTTGCTACGCTAGTACCTTTCTTGATCGGGATACTGCTTGGTAACTTGGATAACAACATACAGAAGATGTTCGCTCCGGGAACACTGATTCTGCTGCCTTTCCTGGGTACAAGCTTTGGGTCCAATATTGATCTGCGTATTGCATTTCAGTACAGTCTGTCCGGCTTGCTGGTCACAGTGTTATTTTTGCTGATCTGCATGCTGCCGCTCATTGGAATCGATCGCGCGATACTAAGGCAGCCCGGTTACGCAGCGGCTGCGACATGTTCGGTAGCTGGATTATCCATGGTGGTGCCTTCGATGGCTGCCGGGTTCAATCCGGCGTATGCGCCATATGTGGACACAGCTATCGCTCAGATTGCGTTTGCCGTGATCCTGACGTCGGTGACCGTGCCTTATATCGTGAAACGTCTGGCTGGAGGAACAGCGACGGAAGCTATTGCATCAACAAATCACTAGAAAAAAACAGCATGTGTTCTGTCAGGTCATGACGGATCACGTGCTGTTTTGCTTTGTACATCTATATGATCTCTTGGGGGAGGAGGGGGATCGATCGGTTTATTTTACAGACCTAGCAATTGTTTAACACTTTCGGCTACAGCTTTGCTGGATTGCGGATTCTGTCCTGTGACCACGCGGCCATCTGTTGTGACATAAGAGCTGAAGGCAGCCGCTTTATCGTATTGTGCAGCACGTTCTCTCAAAGTATCTTCCAACAGGAATGGAACATACTCGGTTTGTTGAGCCAATGCTTCCTCTTCATTCGTGAAGCCGGAAACGGTTTTGTCGTTGATCAAAAGCAGACCGTTGGACAGCTTCACGTTCAGCAAGGCTGTAACCCCGTGGCACACGCCGGATACAACCCCACCTTTTTCATAGATATCACGAGAAAGCTCTTGAAGTTCAGCATTGTCCGGGAAATCCCACATCGTACCGTGACCGCCAGTGAAGTAGATTGCATCGTAGTCACTCGCGTTTACTTCGCTAGGTTTCAGCGTATTTTTCAATTGGTTCATGAACGTTTCGTTCTCGAAATAGGCTTTGGTGCTCTCATCCAGAGAATCGCCGAGACTTTTCGGGTCAAGAGGTACGTTACCACCTTTAGGACTAACCAGATCGATCTGAACATTGTCGTTGTGATCAAACTCTTCAATAAAGTGCGTTGCTTCGCTCAGCCACAAGCCGGTAGGCTCGTCCTTCGTTGCGTATTTGTCCACATTTGTTAGAACAACCAATATTTTTTTCATATAAAAAACCTCCCGTAAAGTGTATAACATTAATATATATTAAATATCACAAAATTAAATTGTGTAAAATCTATTATCAAATATAACATAACTATTTTTTAAAGTAAAATCATGAACGTATCGTAGGTCTCTAATGTGACTTTCCAGCTTAGGAGTAAAGAACAATCTAGTCGTAGTAAATATGCCCGTAAGAATGCACTTTTACTTATAATGCCCTGTTTATTTTACTCATATTGTAAGCGGAGGTAGGCGTGTGTAAGGGATCTCGAAATTAATTCAAATTTGAAGTTAATTTGATTGAACAACTAGTACTTTTGATTTAGAATGACGGAAGATACCAACAAAAAACTGGTACATATTACATATGGACTCGGAGGAACAGTCATGAAACGTTCAGGTAAATTTTTCGCTTCATCCGTAGTTGCTGCTGTCGCTGCAGTATCTATCGTCTCTTCAGCTTCAGCGAGCACAGTTTCCGTCTCCAACATCTCTGGCGTAACACCTATCAACTTTAGCAGTATGGATATCGAAACAGCTTTGATGATGGTCCAACAAGAACGTACCAAATTACTGGATGCTCAACTGCAAATGCAAATTCAGGAGGTACAGAAACGTAATCAACAGATCGCGGATTTGAACGCTCAATTGCAGATCGCCCAGCAAAACGGGGATGAAGCAGCTGTTCAAAAGCTGAAAGGCCAAATTGATGCTGCAAGCAATTCCCAACAGATGGACATGCTTCGTCTGCAATCCATGTCCAACAAGCGTAATGAAGCATTTGATGTTATGACGAACTTTATCAAAAAAATGCAGGATTCAAGATCATCCATCATCGGTAACATGCGTTAAGAACGGATGATTAACTGCAACAAGACAAAAAAGAGCGGAGCCGGAATTTTAATTCCGAAACTTCGCTCTTTTTGTGTTTCTTATTTATTTTATTTGATTTCTCTGAAATCTGATTTTTGGCCTGTACTGTAAATCTTCTATTAAGTTAGCCCGACCAGTCACGACGCCGAGTGAACAGATCTTTCAGCTCGTCTGTCGACAATTCCGTAATCCAGTTCTCGGAGCTTGTGATGATGTTATCGCTAAGCTGCTGTTTGCTCTCCAACATCTCGTCGATCCGCTCCTCCAGTGTGCCAAGAGAGATGAACTTATGCACCTGAACATCCTTGGTCTGACCCATCCGATAAGCCCGGTCGGTGGCTTGATTCTCAACAGCCGGGTTCCACCAGCGGTCAAAGTGGAAGACATGATTGGCTGCGGTCAGATTCAACCCGACACCGCCTGCCTTGATGGACAGAATGAAGACGGACGGTTGTTTGTCCTCAGGCAATGTACGGGATTGGAATTCCTCAATCATACGATCCCTTGCTGTCTTGGATGTGCCCCCGTGCAGGTAAAGCACAGGCTCTTGCAACTCCTGACGCAGTACCTGTTGCAGCATCTGTCCCATACCGATATATTGGGTGAAAATCAGGCATCGCTCGCCCTCGTCTCGTAATTCCCGGACAAGCTCCATCAGTCGTTCCAGCTTTGCGGAGCGGCTGATCAGCATCGCCATATCCTGCGGGCTGTACACGTCATAAGCAGATGTCAGTGCACCGTCTTCGGGCAGTTCCTCCGGCAAAGCTTCTTTCGTTAACAGCAGAGGGTGATCACACAACTGTTTAAGCTGGGTTAACGCCGATAGAATTGCACCTTTGCGCTTGATGCCTTCCAGCTCTTTCATTTTATCCATCAGGGCCTGCACGGACTGGTCATACAATGCACTTTGTTCGCCCGTAAGGTGAATGTAAGTTTTCATCTCGTTTTTGTCCGGCAGATCAAGCTGGATATTCGGATCTTTTTTCTTGCGGCGTAGCATGAACGGTTTCACTAACTGCTGCAGATCCTGCATCCGTTGCTCATCCTTATCCTTCTCTATGGCACTAATGAAGCGAGTCTGGAATGCTCGGGCACTGCCCAGATATCCTGGATTGGTAAAATCATAGATCGACCACAGCTCAGACAACCGATTCTCGATTGGTGTGCCTGTCATGGCAATGCGGTGTTTCGCTGGGAAACTGCGAACAGCCAAGGACTGTTTGGTCTGAGCATTCTTGATATTCTGCGCTTCATCGAGACAGATGCATGACCACGTATAAGTCTGCAACATTTCCTGATCCAGTGTAGCTGTAGCAAAGGACGTGATGATAATGTCCACTTGTTCTGTCTGCTCCCGGAATTCTTCCCCGCTTAACCGGCGTGCTCCGTAATGCAGGCTGACATGAATGGAGGGTGCGAAGCGGCTAATTTCCTTTTGCCAGTTGCCCAGTACGGAAGTTGGGCAGATCAGAAGTGCCGGAGCCTGGCCCGGCTTACGTGGTTCATGTTCTTTGATGTGTAACAGATACGTAATGAACTGAATGGTTTTCCCGAGACCCATATCATCGGCAAGACATGCCCCAAGGCCGAATCTGCGCAGGAAACCAAGCCATGCAAAACCTTCCTTCTGATACGATCGCAGCTCGGCATGAAGCCCTGTTGGAATGGGCAGAGAAGGTGCGCCACCTTGTCCGCCCCCAAGTTGTGCAATAACCCGGTTCAGGTGCTCATTCAGTTCTACTTCCAGCCGAATGTTCTGATCATCCTGTGGTTGCTGCTCTTCCTCGGTTTGTTGTCCTTCCTTCCATTTCTGGTTGCGATATTCCCGTTGCTCATTATGCAGCAGATGCAGGTGCAGAATATCCTGGAATGAGAGTCCCTGTTCCCGATCTACACCGCCCATGGCACGACGTATCTGTTCCAGCAGGTCGGGGTCGAGTGGAACCCATTCTCCGCGGAAGCGAACCAATCGTTCATTACGGGCAACAAGGTCGGCGAATTCATCTTCGCTGAGATCTGTGTCACCAATCGCAATTCGCCAGTCAAAATGAATAATCGAGTCCAGTCCAAAGAACGACTGTCCCCGTTCACTGCCTTCCTCCGGCTGCACCTTAGCACGCAGCTTTGGTTTCTTCTTACGGGCTGCTTCCCACCAACCAGGCAGCAGAACTTGCCAGCCCGCTGCGAGCAACCTGCCGCTATCCTGCGTCAGGAACTGCCAGGCTTCCTGATCTCCCAAAGGATCACTCAGCACATCCCGCCTACCACTAATGGAGCTTCCAAGACGCGGCAGATGTGCACGCAGCTGATCCAGCCATCCGGCGGAGCGATCCAGAATGAACGGTGTCCATACCTCTGGCCATTCGCCTTCAAGTCTGCCGCGTGAATCCAGCATGACGGGCACCAAGATGGCGGCATCCAGCTTGTTCTGCAACACCAGTCGCAGCCGCCAAGATGGCTCATCCTCGTCTGGCTCCTGCAACTGCAGCATGGGTCTGAATGGTGCGGCATCTGCTTTCCAGCCAATGGATACAAGCCAGGACTGAGCATCCATCCCTGCTGTCTTGGGTAGAGTGCCGCGCTCTGGGAACAACTGCGGGAATTCACGCCGCAGATCGGTTGCCGCTTCCTCCGAACTGTACCAGCGCTGGAACACAAAGGCGGAGTAGGCCGCCCCAAGCCCTTCGGCATAACTCTCGTCCGTCTGTTGAATCGCTTTAGTAAGCGATGCCCGATCCTGCTTTTTCAAACTGTCCGAGTCCCAGGTCCATTGAAGTTGTCCTGCGCGATAGGCCTCAAAGCTGGGTACGTATTTGCGCTTCTCAATGGAGGCTGCGAGTGCTGGAGCCAATCGAATCAGATGTTCCGCTTGCTCGTCCCACTTCCATTCAATATGAAGTAGGGTATGCATCTCGGCAAAGAAGGGAATCACTTCTTCCGCAGGTAGAACAACCAGCTCAATCTCTTCGATCTGCCGAACTTCCAGTTCGGTACCGTAGAAGGAAGGCACATGCCAGGCGAACAATCGCTGCTTAAGCGACTGTCCCGATACAAAGTGGTGTGTGTTGAGTGCTCCGTAAAACAAAGCATCGCCATATCCGGTTAAAGCGACGTGAACCTCAATCGTTTCAGTGTAAGGATGAATTAAGCTCATGAGATCAGTTTACCTTTCCGAAGCTCTTCCTGCAGGGCGCGCAGCCGACTGTTACGAACGGCGAGTGTGGTGATGAATTGCTCCCAGTGCTCTTCTTGCTTCAACTTTTTATAGATTTTGGACAGACGTTTCAGCAGCTTCACCGCCGCTTTGTATCCATCCCTGTTCTTGTGTCCGATATAACGCTCCACCGCCTGGTGATAGAAGGGGAGCAGCAGTTCAGGTGCATCTTTTTCAATTGGTTGCAGCATGGCTACGCGGAATTCGAGAGGTTCCGTTCCCGTACTCAGCTGAAAATCAATCCACCTGCGCCACTGTCCACGCGAATGCATGGCATCCTCGTAGGCGGGGCGGGAGTGGGGAAGCATACTGACAAGCGTGTCCCACATGCGGTTCTCTGTATCGGGCAGATGCTGAATGGCCGTGTCCCACAGATGCATGTAATCATTCAAAGGCGTATTACGCCGATTCGCCAGCAGGGGACCAAGTTGTACCAACCAATCCCCAAGCCGCTTCCATTCAGCCAAATCTGTGAGTACATGGAGAAAATGCAGCAGATGTTCTGGCGGGATGCCATAGGCTGAGCTTCCATGGACGAGTCGTTGCCACGCCTGATCATCCTGCCCCAGATGGAAGTGCATCCAGCTCTGCGCGAGTACTAGCGGCAGGGGCAGTGTTACGGCTTTGCCTGGTCTATCACTACTACTTCCATTACTTTGAGCGCTACGCAAGACACTTCCACCTGACTGGGAAGGTGTCGAAGCGGCGGTTATATTGCGCTCTATATCATTTAAGATAGCCTGTTCCGACGCTAACATGTCCCGCGACCCTTGAAGCTCAGGTACGATCCAGTTCAACCACAGTTGTCGATAGATCGGAGTGAAGAACATCATGCTGGCTGTCTCAGGCATCATCTGTTTACGTAAATAAGCTGAGGTTTCAGACAGTCTGCTCCAAATTTTTTCAAGCTTGCTTCCCTTTAGACCCGAAAGGTCTAGTGAATGGTTAAAGATTCGTTCAATGTCTTTCTGAAGTGCATCCACCGCGAGCTGGGCAGGGTAGCTCAAGTACACGGGGGTATGCGTGATGGAGTTACGAGCCGGAGGCACGCAGAATCGGATGAGGTGCAGCTGCACATGTAGTTCAAAAAGTTGGTCCATCGCAGCGGTCAGTCTTGGCTTAATGGCATACAGCTCGTCCGTTGCTTCTTGCACGTAGGATGTGCTTGCGGTGCCGGTACCCAGCCGTCTCAGACAGGAGTGGAATAACTCATGCCATTCCGAGATTTCGAGATCGGCAAGCTCTGTTGCACGCTCCTTGATCTGGCTGTATTGGTTGTCCGGAATATCCATATCCTGCTGTTCATCGGCATCTGCATAGCTGGATAGTCCTGCGGACATGGCACCGACGGGTTTAGTCGTTTGTTTGAGCGCAGTACTGGAGTGTGCATTCACAATCGCATGCACAGGTCGCTCCAGTTGCTCGGCATAACTCATCAATACAGCCGTCATATGTTTGCATACGGAACTCACCGGACAGGTACAATGACTGGTAGACAGAGATTGCATGCTCAGGGTGACCTCATATTCTTCCGATCCTTGTACAACGGCCGAGATCCCTTGTTGTTCGGAATAGGTTAATGGTCCGACACGTTTCTGTTTATAATATTGGAATCCGCGCATGATCGTCAGGTTATTAAAATGCTCTGCAACTTGCCTGATCAACTGTTGCCACTGCGCATCATCCATTCTCATGTTATTGGGTATGTTCATCATTCCATCTCCTGGGGTAAACATAGGTTCAGTAATCACCATGTCTATGACGTGATGTTGTAAATTTGTTGTATCCATCATATCAGTTATGAGCCAATCCGTGCATGGGTTATGAAGAATTTGAAGTTATTTTAGACCAACTGGAATCAGGATGAACACGTCGGTTCTGCTGGCGGCCGACATGCAAGAATGCACCATATTGTGTATGCTTATGGTATGTATTCCTATCAGGAACGATGCAGGCCGGGGAAACGGCCATATTACACACAACAGGAGAGAGCATATGAAAATACTTACGTTAAACACACACGCTTGGGCGGAAGAGAATCAACTGAACAAGATCAGTCAACTGGCTGATTTTATTAATACACATCAATTTGATGTGATCTCCATGCAGGAGGTCAACCAATCCATGCAGGAAGCGGCGCTTTCTGAAGAAGAACTGAAGATGTATTATGCTACTGAATCCGATGCTGTGATTAAAAAAGACAACTATGCCTACGTCCTGCTTCAGCAGCTGACAGAGCAATATCACTGGACGTGGATTCCCGCGCATGTCGGGTTCCAAAAATACGATGAAGGACTGGCGATCCTTAGCCGGACGCCGATTACACAGGCTTTTGGGGAATACGTGTCCCACATGCGGGATTATAACAATTACCGTACACGCAAGATTGTGGGAATCCAGACGGTCGTCCAAGGTGAAGCAACCTGGTTTGTGAACGGACATTATAACTGGTGGGATGATGCGCAGGAACCTTTCAAGGGACAGTGGGAGTTGACGGAGAGCAAGCTTGCCCCCTACATGGATCAGCCGTTATATATAATGGGTGATTTTAATAATGTCGCGGAAGTGCGTGATGAAGGTTACGATTATATGATGAGCAAAGGATGGAATGACTTGTACACCACAGCATTGCAAAAGGATGAAGGAGCAACCGTGGTGAAGGCCATTGCCGGCTGGGCAGATAACAAACGCGATCTGCGGATCGACTATATTTTCTCCAATCGTCCGATTCAGGCTAAATCTTCTACCGTGGTCTTGAACGGTAAAAACGGACCGGTCGTATCTGACCATTTTGGCGTAGCTGTAGAGATATAACAGCCATTTGACCATAAACCATAAAGGTGATATCACCGCAAATACGAAACAAAGCCTCCGCTGACTTCCTGCAAAGGGAAGTCGCCGGAGGCTTTTCGCATTCTAAATCATTTTCTATGTACATTTCATATCGTTTGTTCTTTCTGTTGTGGAACTGTATTATTATTCGAGCGCCAGCATCTGATGTACAAACTTTTTCAGATTCGCGCTTGTCTCACTAAGCTGTTCGATACTTTCCATGAACTCGGTAACAAGTTTGGCCTGATCCACTGTTGCAGTTGTAATCTGACCGATCTCCTGCTCCATATGTTTCATGGAATCTTGTACACTACCGAGGGATGTTTCGATATCAGCTGCTGCTTGTTTCGTGTGATCCGACAGCTTGCGTACTTCACTGGCAACTACACCGAAGCCGGCTCCCTGATCGCCCACACGAGCTGCCTCGATCATGGCGTTGAGTCCAAGCAGATTGGTTTGTTCCGATACTTCACGAATGACGTTTGTTACTTTAGACACACTGACGGAGTTCTCTGAAGCTTTTTTGGAGTTGCGTAGAATCTCTTCCGATGTCGCGGAGAGTTCTTCGGAATGTGCTGCAATCTGCTGAATGCCGCCGACGAGCGCATTAATGGTCGTTTCATTTTCACGGATCAGCGTTTCCAGTGTCATGTGACTGTCCAGTGCGTAGTTCACACCCAATATACCCACGACCTGATCGTTTTCCTTAATGGGAATAAGGATGGCGTCGAAGGGTCTGCCTTGCAGATCACCAGGCATACGTGCCACGGTACGCGTATCCTTGTTGGTGAGCATTTTGAAATTTTTATAATCGTCATGCAGCTCATCTCCAACCTTCACGCCAATCTCCAGACTTTTTGCTTCGGAAAAATACAATACTTTCTCATGATCATTAATGGATATGGATATGTCGTCACGGAACATTTGGCTAACAAAAGGCATAGCATTTACCAGAGATTCAAGAGTATTCAATGTGCATCTTTCCTTCCCGTTACAAAAAGTGGAATTTTTCAATCTATATAAGTTGAACTAAAGATATATTCACACGTGCACTCCGATGACAGAATAACCTTCCAATCGCTGTTATCTCCAGATTTTTTTGATTCCCTTTTCTCAAGGGAAAAATCCGGTGATAAAGGCGAACGCTTCGCTTTTTCAGGTTTTTTCTGTCCTCTACGTTTCTGTGTAAATGATTAGTTCAACTTATATAGTCTCTATATCGGTAACATTTTCCGTTTTTTTGAATTAATGTCCCAATGAAGGTGTAATTGGCGAAGGAAAAACCGAATTTCCTGATTTTTTGTAAGCGTAATCAAAAATCTGTAGCCACCACAGAACATGTCAGTTATACTGGGATTATTAATTGGTGTCTGAGTAAACTAGAAGGTATTAACGTTCAGGACAAGGGAGTTTCTTACGAAGGTTAAGCGCTATATCTCCTGAAGCTGTTATAGCAGAATACGGATCTGGCCTGCCCAGGCGAACGTTTTATTTCGGATAAGATTTTATTTCAACGCGAGAGGGATGTGTGCCATCAATGACGACCTATTTCAGTGAACCGCAGAGCATGTATTACCGATTTGGAGAAGATCAGGATCAGGTGCTGAAGGTGCTGGCCGAGAGGTATATTGGAGCCAATGCGCAGGCTGATTTTGTATATCGGGTATTTCAGAAGTCTGGTATTTTGCAAAATGAGAAAGGGCTTTATGATCTGAATTTAGGTAAACGCTTTCCTGATGCACCTAAAGACCATATATCCTACGCAGCTGCACTGGTTTGGGGTGACGAGGACCGAAACCTGGATGTGCTGGTCCGTTGTTATGGCCCTGTTCGTTTCTATTTCAATGAGCAGTTGGTCTATCGGTCTACCGTAATGGATGAGATTAGTCCTGATGCAACGGTGAAGCTCAGCATTGACATCAAGCCCGGTTGGAACACCATTTGGCTGGAAATGAAAAATACTCCTGCCGGATTTGGCTGCCAGTTCGGATCAGATGAAGGTAAAGTGCGAATTTTGAATGTATTTGCTCCATTTCAGGAGAGACAGGGGCAAGCGGGGTGGGTATTCTCCCAACCGAACCCAGTCGCGAGTAAGCAACTAGACCTGCTTGGAAAAGAATCAGACTACAGCTTGAACTGGCTGCCTGAGACAGGCTGGTCTGATGAAGATAAAACCAAGCCAGCTTTCGAACGAATATACGGAAATCTTCCTGGAAAACATGCTTATGCTTGGACCCATCTGAACAATAACGATTCAACCGGAAGTCAGGTACGATTGTCAGGTCAATCCTCCGGTTCTCTAAGTATTTGGATTAGCGGCAAGCCTGTGGCGCAAGTGAAAGAGGCAGGACCGTTCGAGGTGGATGTACCAGCCTCTTTTGGACGGAGCGACCTGCTTGTCCGAAGTGAATGCAACGCTACCGAGGGACCTTGGCATTTTAATTTGAACGCAACCGTTTCGGGTAAGCCACTTTCACTGGAACTTCCTCAGCGTGTGCACGGTGCTTCCGGAGAGTCTTGGTTATATGTCGGCCCTTTTGAGTCGGAGGTTGAACCGGACTTGGCGGATCTGACTCGAACGGACCGAGTGTATCCAACGGGGCAAGGACAGACATATTGGCGCTTAGATCGACCGGATGCTTGGATCAGACCTTATTATGAGAACGCGATGTTAAGCAACAAATGGACAGTGGGCAGTGTGACCAATTATGGTCGCTGGGATTATCCATTGGGTGTCACTGTATATGGTCTATTACGGACGGGGCGTTATTTGCAAAGACCGGACATTACACGTTATGCGGCTGAGCATGTGCAGGCCTGTACCCAGATGTATGAATACTCCTTATGGGATCGGGAGCAGTATGGTTTCCCGGCAGTCAATCAACAATTGGTCATGCTGAAAATGCTGGATAACTGTGGTTCTTTTGGTTCGGCCATGCTGGAAGCGTATTCAGAGTGTCATGAACCAACGTTTCTTCCGATTGCTGAACGGATTGCAGATTTCATGCTTTCCCGCCTGGAACGGCAGGAGGATGGGGCATTTTATCGCACATGTGTAGGGGAGTATGCCGAGAATACCATGTGGGCAGATGACCTCTATATGAGCACGCCGTTTCTCGTTCGTTATGCACGGGTGACAGGCAACTCAGCCGCATTGGATGAAGCCGCCAGACAATTTTCACTGTATCGGAAGTATCTGTTTATGCCTGAGTTCAAGATCATGTCCCATGTGTATGATTTCAAATACGGACAGGCAACGCAGATTCCATGGGGACGGGGGAATGGCTGGACACTGTTTTCCTTGACGGAGGTACTGGAAGCTTTGCCGGTAGAGCATCCAGAGCGCCCGGCTCTAATTAATTTCTTCAACGAGCTGTGTGAAGGGTACGCGGCACTACAAGGGGAGAGTGGGTTGTGGCATCAGGTGTTGAATGATCCGCAGACGTATGAAGAAGCCTCCTGCACGGCGATGTTTGCCTATGGTTTTGCGAGAGGTGTACGCTTTGGCTGGTTCAAAGACCCTGAAGTTTATGTCACGGCTGCCGAGCGGGCTTGGAAGGGACTCATCTGCAAAGCTATTGATCGTCAAGGGAATGTCCATGGCGTGTGCAGTGGATCACGATATGCGTTTACGGCAGAGTATTATGATCAGGACTTGCGTACCGTCACCAATGACAATCACGGAATAGGCATTATGATGCTGGCAGGAACTGAGGTAGCCAAAATGAAGGAACTTCTGGCTGAGCACAGGGTGTCTTCACCAGCCGTCTCACACTCCTGACAGACCATATCTATACGGAATACAACGGGGTTGGGTGTTAACAGCTCATCGCCACGCAATGAGTCTGATTGATGTAAAGGAGATACGAGGTCTGATTTTCATACTATCGTTCCTATACAACAAGTTGTCTTCTGCTCCACGTAGTACGGTTGAATACCCGTAATCATATCTGAGACGGGAACATCACCGCCGGGAATGGTATTCCCGGTGGTTTTTGATTCCTTCAACTCCTTACTTTTTTGACAGGAAAGCTTACTTTTGTTTATGTCATGTGCAGCAATGGACCGATACAATAGATTTTGTAAGCGATTCCATAGATGTAAGAAGGGGAGGAAATTCATTTATGATGATTACAAAAAAGTGGGTAACCCTGTTCTGCCTGTCCCTGTTATTGTTCGCTACAGCCTGTTCTGGAGGGGCCACCGATACACCATCTTCTTCTGGAGAAGCAAGTGGAAGTGAAGGAGATTCATCAGGCAAGATTGAACTGCGCATGACCTGGTGGGGATCACAGACAAGACATGATTTGACGACCAAAGTCATTCAATTATTTGAAGAGAAACATCCGGGAATCACCATTAAACCTGAATATTCCGGTTGGGACGGTTACTTTGACAAGTTGACTACACAGGTAGCTGGTTCGAATGCACCGGACATCATCCAGATGGATTACGCCTTTTTGACTGACTTTGCCCGGCGTGGTGCCTTGCTTGACCTAACCCCGTTTGCAGAGAGCAAAGAGCTGCGGACAGAGGATCATGATCAGAGCATGATTACAGCCGGTTCGATTGACGATAAATTATATGCGATTACCCTCGGAGTAAACGCACCAGGTGTCATATATGACGCCACCGTATTTCAGGAATTAGGTATAGAAGAACCACAAGAGAGTTGGACGTGGAAGGATTTTGGGGATATTGCGACCAAGATTGCCGCAGCCAAAGGTGAGGGGTTCTATGGATCTGCAGACATTTCCGGTACAACGAACATGTTTGAAGTGTTTATTCGGCAATCCGGGAAAGGATTGTTTGATGGTGGCACAATGACCGCTACCAGCGAGGAGCTTCAGCAATGGTTCGATATGTGGAGCGCACTACGCGAGAATGGTGGAGTGACCACAGCGGAGATAACGGCATCCGCAACCAATGCGCTGGAGACACGCCCGATCTCACTGGGCACAGCTGCCATGGATTTTGCATGGTCCAATCAATTGCTGACATTCCAGCAGGTGAACAAAAACCAGGATCATAAGCTTGGCATACAAGTGCTTCCGCATGGTGTAGGTGAAAAGCAAATCGGTGAATATCTGAAACCAGGCCAGTTCCTCTCCGGTTATGGCAAAACCAAACATCCAAAGGAAGTTGCCATGTTCATTGATTTCATGGTCAATGATCCAGAAGCAACCGCTATTCTTGGTTCTGAACGTGGGGTGCCAGTCAATTCCAGCATTCGTGAACAGATGCAGCCAACGCTGCCGGAAGCGGAGCAAACCATTTTCCAATTTATCGATACTGTATCGAAGAACTCCAGCGAGATTGACCCGCCATACCCGCAAGGATTTGCTGAAGTGGACACAAGTTTCAAGAGCGCAAGCGAGCAGATCGCCTTCGGTCAAGGCAATACGCCAGATGTCATTGCCCAGTTTATTGAAGGAGCCAAGGCTGCGCTTGGATCGAGTCAATAATAATTGAAACTGTCTCAGACTTCTAATTCTGCGGGGAGGTTGCGAAGATGACGACATCACAGGTCGGTCAAGCCCGAATCGAGCGTGTAGCTACCCGGCGGGTAAAACGGAGATATGCGCATAATGGAGCCGCACTTCTATTTCTCGCCCCATGGCTTGTCGGATTGTTATTTCTAACCCTTGGTCCCATGTTGGTATCCTTGTACATTTCGTTCACCGATTACAGTATCCTGGCCGCCCCTTCCTGGGTCGGTCTGGATAACTACACAACGATGTTTACATCGGATAAACTGTTCACCCAGTCGCTCAAAGTCACCTTCACGTATGTCGCTGTATCCGTACCGGTCAAATTGATTTTTGCGCTGCTTGTAGCGATGTTGCTGAACAAAGGGATTCGAGGGCTCGGTATTTACCGAACAGTGTATTACATCCCGACATTGCTTGGAGGTAGCGTGGCGATTGCAATGTTGTGGCGTAAAATGCTGGGTGGGGACGGGCTGCTCAATAGTGTTCTTGCCATGGTGGGCATTAAAGCGCCCGATTGGGTAGCGAATCCGAAGTATGCCCTGTACTCCATCGTGCTATTATCCGTGTGGCAGTTTGGATCATCCATGATTATTTTCCTGGCAGGCCTGAAGCAGATTCCACCCGAGTATGATGAAGCCTCAGCGGTAGATGGTGCAGGTCCTCTGCGGAGATTCTTCTATATAACGTTGCCGATTCTGTCACCCGTTATCTTTTTCAATCTCGTGATGCAGCTGATTACGTCTTTTCAATCGTTCACACAGGCTTTTGTTATCAGTAATGGTAGCGGAGGACCAGTGAACTCAACCTTAATGTACTCTCTGTATCTGTACAAAAAAGGATTCTCATTCTTTCAGATGGGTTATGCTTCCGCGATGGCCTGGGTGCTGGTCATCCTGATTGGCGTATTTACATTGCTCGTATTCCGCAGCAGCAAGCTGTGGGTGCACTATGAGGATGGTGGGAAATCATGATTGGACAACGGAACTCTACAGCATGGGTCGTCAGCAAACATGTGTTAATCTCAGGCATCGCCTTTGTCATGCTCTACCCGATCCTCTGGATGCTGGGCAGTTCATTCAAACCGGGACATATGATCTTTACGGAGACCTGGTTCTGGCCACAGGAATGGAATTGGCAAAATTACATGAATGGCTGGTCGGGAATTCAGGGCAACCCGTTCTCCCGGTTTCTAACTAACTCTGTCATTCTATCGCTTGGCGCGGTGCTGGGCAATGTGATTTCCTGCTCTATGGCGGCGTATGCCTTCGCCCGACTGAATTTTCGTTTCAAAGCCATCTGCTTCGGCCTGATGCTCATGACAATCATGCTGCCCCATCATGTGACGCTGATCCCGCAGTATATTCTTTTCAACCACCTGGAGTGGGTGAATACGTATCTGCCGCTTGTCGTGCCAAAATGGCTCGCGACCGATACCTTCTTCATTTTCCTCATGGTACAGTTCTTTCGGGGATTGCCCAAAGAGCTGGATGAGGCGGCAACTATTGATGGATGCGGTCCTGTGAAAATATACACCAAAATCATCATTCCACTTGCTTTCCCAGCGCTGGTTACCACGATGATTTTTACGTTCTTGTGGACATGGGACGACTTCTTCAGTCAGTTGATCTACTTGAGTGATGTGAGCAAATACACCGTGCCGCTGGGTCTGCGTCTGTTCCTTGATTCCAGTTCTCAATCCGATTGGGGTCCGATGTTTGCCATGTCGGTGTTGTCGTTGGTGCCATGTTTCATTGTATTTATCGTGTGTCAAAAGTACTTCGTGGAAGGAATCGCGACCTCTGGGCTCAAAGGGTAATTCCAAGACGAAACGAGTTGATTTTTCCATGGGGAAAGGAAGATGGTCTTCATTCATTAATCAAAAGCTGCAACAAAGCAAGCTCTCCACGTTGATGGTGACTTGCTTTATTGCGTTTAACCTGTTGCTTGTCTCGGTTGTTGTCTGGCTGGCATATCAGTCTTTCTCCGCGGTCACATTTGCCGAGATTAGCAAAGCACGTCTGGCCCTTCTGAACGAAAGTACACGTCGGGGATTTGATTTCATCACAGGGGTAACAGGAACCGCCTACGGTTTGGCAAGCAATCGGGAACTGTCCAATCTGCTCGAAAAGGCCGATACAGGCAGACTTGCACAGATTCACCAGCGGAGAGAGGTCTCTCGAATCCTGGATCATACCATGGTTGTGAGTGAAGGCATCACCTCCATTGAATTGTATACGGATGTCTTTAATGAAGTGACAGTCACTATGGCTGATCGCATATTTCCGGTGGACACCATCACCCACGACTCTTGGTTTGCTACGCTGGAAAAGGCTGATGCAGCTTGGGTTCCGTTGCGTGAGAACGAATCGGGCCAATCCCTGGTCGGATACGCTCAGCGAATTTTTGATAGTCGGGGCGGAACGGTTGCCTATGTGCTCATTCGACTGAGCAGAGCGGACATCGTACGCAGGTTTGCTGATGTACCCATGGTGCTTGATGGAAAAGTGCTGTTGGTCGATACGGCTGGTAATGTCGTAATGCAGATGGGGAGAGTTGATCCAGCAGGGCAGAATGGACGAGCGGATAGAAGAAATGAAGCGAGTACAATTCAAGAAACGGGTGAGGCTGTAAACTCATCTTCTTCTATTATAGATAGCGCATGGATTCAGGAACATGTCCAACCTGGTGAAGACGGATATGAAGTGGTTTCCGGCCAACCCGGAGGTGCTCAATTGGTGCTGTACTCCAGGCCAGCCATGCTTCAGTGGCGCCTCGTACAGACTATTCCGGTATATACACTGTTATCTCCGCTCAGACAAGCGGGCTGGCAGATCCTCGGCATCGCCGTGCTGGGACTATTATGCTCGGCTGTGCTTGCGTACCTGTTTGTAAGGCAGATCATCCGCCCACTGCGACAATTGATCAAGCGAATGAGACAACTGGAGAAAGGGGACTTCGATACCCGGGTGCAACTTTCGTTTACGGAGGAATATGCCCACTTGGCTTATGGCTTTAATCACATGGCTTCACAGCTCACAACGCTGATGGAACAGGTGAAGGAGGAGAGCCGAGCCAAGCGTGAAGCCCAGACGGGCTTGCTTGAGGCCCAGATCAAACCCCATTTTTTATACAATACCCTCGACATGATCCACTGGCGCGCACTCGATTACGAAGCCAAGGATATCAGTCGCATGATTGTGCAGCTCAGTAAGCTGTTACGGATCGGACTGAGTGGAGGGAGATTGTTTATTCGGGTTCGAGATGAGTTGGAGCATGCCCGTTGCTACGTGAACATACAGGCAGAGCGGCTGCCGTTCTCCATTCAATATCAGGAGCAGATCGATCCGCGTATTCGCGGTTGTTACATTCCCAAAATCATTTTGCAGCCCTTTATCGAAAATGCCGTTATGCACGGGCACCCTGAAGAAGGTACACTTCGAATTCAGGTGCATATGCACGAAGTGGAAGGCCCGTATGAGGATATCGTCATACGTATCATGGATAATGGGCGGGGGTTGCCGGAGGGGTGGAAACTCGAAGAGACGTGTGGCATCGGTGTAAGGAATGTACATCAGCGCATTCAGCTTTATTGTGGGAAGAGGTATGGCGTTCAACTGGGCGATAGAGAGTCAGGTGGCGTGGAAGTGACTATTACGCTGCCGCGTATTGAGACCGACGAGCAATTAAATCTATGGCTGGACGGTGAAAAATGATGAAGACCATTATGCTTGTTGATGACGATCCTCATATTGTAAAGGCATTAACAGATCATATCGATTGGCCTTCTCTGGGCCTCAGCATTGCAGGCACTGCTTCCAATGGCTTGGATGCGCTGGAGCTGTTTCACCGCATGCATCCAGATGTCGTTATGACTGACGTCTATCTACCAGGGATGACCGGGCTTGAGATCACACAGACGTTGCGACGTGATCATCCCCACCTGCCGATCATCATTCTTAGTGGATATGATGAATTCGAGAACGCCCGGGCAGCCATGCGCTGGGGGGTGAATCACTTTTTGCTGAAGCCGGCAGAGGTTGAGGAGATTGAGTCTGTGCTGCGTGAGGTGCTGCTGGAACAAGATGTGCGAGAGCGGCATGAGCGGCTGGAGCGGACGTACAAGCAGGAGGTTGGACGGGTGCTTCCGTATTTGCGCAAACAATTCCTTCACGAACTGCTGACTACGCGATATCGGGCAGAGGAACTGCCTAAAGAACGCATGGACTATATAGGCATTCATATGTCCTCACAGACACGCGCCATCAGTCTGCAACTGAATCGCCCCGTATTTTTGACACGGATGAAAGAACGGGATTGGCAGCTTCTCCGCTATGGGGCGGCCGATATTATTCAGGAGACGGTGAAGGAGCAAGCGGCGCACACGAATGGTCAGGTAGAGATCGTTGATTATTCGGATCAGGTATTTGTGTTGCTTCTATTAGGAGATAAAGATCATCTGGAGGAATGTCTGCCACTTGTGGAGCGGATGATCGATCAGATCTTTACGTATCTGAAAATTGAAGTGAGTGCTGGAATCGGGAGATCCAAGAGTCACCCCTGTGAGGTGATAGATTCTTATCTCGAGAGCAGGGAAGCGGTTGAAACAGCAGAGTTTCAAGGTGGAAGTCGTATCTACCACTATGAAACATCAGAGGAAACAGAACCAAGTGTGACCGATTATTCATTATTGCTTCGTCAATGGAACGAGGCTTGGGCGGATATTAGACCTGATCTGGCGGAAGAGGTATGGCATCATATTTGCCTTTTGCTGAAAGAGGGCAACTGTGTTGGCATACAGGATGTACAGGTGGTGGCCGTCAGTCTGTTTGACACGTTGATTCATAGCTGGAACCGACTTCACCCGATGTTACCCCCGCCGCTGACGATGAGTGATTTTTTGCGTGAAATTCAATCGAAATATGCGTTGCATGATCTGGTAAGCTGGATGGATCGTATTATCTGCAACTGGCTGGAACAGATACGCAAGGAGATGGGCGAGAAGAAAAGTAATAAACTGATAGAGCAGGTGAGACAGTATGTGGAGCTGCATTACGCTGAAGAGATTAGTTTTGAAGCAATAGCCAAGGGACTATTTGTACATCCGAAGTATCTGAGTCAACTGTTCAAAAGGGTGACCGGTGAGAATTTTGTGAGTTATTTGAACGGGTACCGAATTCAGAGAGCGTTGGAACTATTGCAGTCGGGACATTACATGGTATATGAGGTAAGCGAGATGACGGGGTTCCGTAATGCGACGTATTTCAGCCAGGTGTTCAAAATGCTGACGGGCAAGAGTCCGTCTGAGGTTGGGTAGAGCGATACAGGTACAGTATTTTAAATAAAGTGGAAGAGGCGGAATGGTTCTTATGATGATCAATCAGCAGGAATATAACATTAAAGGCTTATCTTACTCCATTAGATCGGCAGAGGAAAAAGATGCTGAGGCCCTGTCTTCACTTCGTGTACAAATGGACGGGGAAACCGAGAACATGGATCGTGAAGAGGGCGAGGCGTATATCGACGCAGCCGGGTTTAGGCGGATCATACATTTGGACACTGAGAAATCACGGAATCTGTTCCTTGTTGCTGTAGTGGCGGGCGAGATTGTGGGGTACTCCCGATGTGAAGGCAGAGAGTTGAAGCGCTTTTGCCATAAAGTTGAGTTCGGCGTGTGTGTAACCAGAGAGTTCTGGGGATATGGGATTGGCAAGAACTTGCTGGAGAAGTCGATAGAATGGGCAGACCAGACTGGTGTAGAGAAGATGACGTTGAACGTGCTGGCATCCAACGATAAGGCAATCGAGCTATATCAAAAGTGCGGCTTTGGGATCGAAGGCATTTTGAAAAAGGATCGGCGACACGCGGATGGACAGTATCATGACACGATAGTGATGGGCAGGTTCAAAGACTAATAGTAAAAAGTGAAGAACACAATCCTATACTTGTATTGAGACAGATTAGACCGGTGAGTGTATATAGGATATAGTAAGAGAATATTGCCATTGGAAAAAGAGATTATGAAGAGATTGAATCATATATATAATCAGTTTCCGAATGGGATATTTTACAAGTAGTAATTATATTGTGTATATGATATATTCTATTTCCGGCCAAAAAAACACGAGAAACAAAGTGCCGCAGGCAAAAAAAATAAGCTTCGAAAGAAACTTAAAAAAAGAGCTTGCTAAGTTGGTTCGGAAGTGTTATGATATAAAAGTTGCTGAGGAGAACAACGCTCGGTAACAAAAACAAGTTTGATCTTTGAAAACTGAACAACGAGTGAGTGAACATTCTGCTTGCAGAATGAACGCGAAAGTTCGAGACAAGCCTTGGCTTGAATCGGCTGGAGCACAAATGAGATTTTTAATCTCGTCAGATTCAAAATGAGCTTATCGCTCTTTTCAATACTTTATTGGAGAGTTTGATCCTGGCTCAGGACGAACGCTGGCGGCATGCCTAATACATGCAAGTCGAGCGGACTTGAAGAGAAGCTTGCTTCTCTGATGGTTAGCGGCGGACGGGTGAGTAACACGTAGGCAACCTGCCCTCAAGTTTGGGACAACTACCGGAAACGGTAGCTAATACCGAATAGTTGTTTCCTTCGCCTGAAGGAAACTGGAAAGACGGAGCAATCTGTCACTTGGGGATGGGCCTGCGGCGCATTAGCTAGTTGGTGGGGTAACGGCTCACCAAGGCGACGATGCGTAGCCGACCTGAGAGGGTGATCGGCCACACTGGGACTGAGACACGGCCCAGACTCCTACGGGAGGCAGCAGTAGGGAATCTTCCGCAATGGGCGAAAGCCTGACGGAGCAATGCCGCGTGAGTGATGAAGGTTTTCGGATCGTAAAGCTCTGTTGCCAGGGAAGAACGCTTGGGAGAGTAACTGCTCTCAAGGTGACGGTACCTGAGAAGAAAGCCCCGGCTAACTACGTGCCAGCAGCCGCGGTAATACGTAGGGGGCAAGCGTTGTCCGGAATTATTGGGCGTAAAGCGCGCGCAGGCGGTCATTTAAGTCTGGTGTTTAATCCCGGGGCTCAACCCCGGATCGCACTGGAAACTGGGTGACTTGAGTGCAGAAGAGGAGAGTGGAATTCCACGTGTAGCGGTGAAATGCGTAGATATGTGGAGGAACACCAGTGGCGAAGGCGACTCTCTGGGCTGTAACTGACGCTGAGGCGCGAAAGCGTGGGGAGCAAACAGGATTAGATACCCTGGTAGTCCACGCCGTAAACGATGAGTGCTAGGTGTTAGGGGTTTCGATACCCTTGGTGCCGAAGTTAACACATTAAGCACTCCGCCTGGGGAGTACGGTCGCAAGACTGAAACTCAAAGGAATTGACGGGGACCCGCACAAGCAGTGGAGTATGTGGTTTAATTCGAAGCAACGCGAAGAACCTTACCAGGTCTTGACATCTGAATGACCGGTGCAGAGATGTACCTTTTCTTCGGAACATTCAAGACAGGTGGTGCATGGTTGTCGTCAGCTCGTGTCGTGAGATGTTGGGTTAAGTCCCGCAACGAGCGCAACCCTTATATTTAGTTGCCAGCACTTCGGGTGGGCACTCTAGATAGACTGCCGGTGACAAACCGGAGGAAGGTGGGGATGACGTCAAATCATCATGCCCCTTATGACCTGGGCTACACACGTACTACAATGGCCGGTACAACGGGCTGCGAAATCGCGAGATGGAGCCAATCCCAACAAAGCCGGTCTCAGTTCGGATTGCAGGCTGCAACTCGCCTGCATGAAGTCGGAATTGCTAGTAATCGCGGATCAGCATGCCGCGGTGAATACGTTCCCGGGTCTTGTACACACCGCCCGTCACACCACGAGAGTTTATAACACCCGAAGTCGGTGGGGTAACCGCAAGGAGCCAGCCGCCGAAGGTGGGATAGATGATTGGGGTGAAGTCGTAACAAGGTAGCCGTATCGGAAGGTGCGGCTGGATCACCTCCTTTCTATGGAGAATCGTTTCCCGAGTGGAAACATTCAAATAAGCAGGTTCTTCGAACCTGCACAGCGATTCATTTCGGTCCATCACTTCGGTGTGGATGAAATGAAGAGCAAACTACTCACTCGTTGCTCAGTTTTGAGAGCTCAAACTCTCAAACAGCTTGCTTTTGCATGGAGCTTGTTCTTTGAAAACTAGATATCGAAACGAAACAAACGCGAATTAGAACATTCCTTTTTAGCTGAACTTGTGTTAAACAAGTTTCAATAAAAACGGTAGTCAAATTGCTTTTGTGATGGTATTGGATGGGAGCGACTTTTGGCTTTGCGCAAGCAAAACAAGGGAAGCGAGCAGTCAAAACCGGAACAAAATGGTTAAGCTACTAAGAGCACACGGAGGATGCCTAGGCGCTAGGAGCCGATGAAGGACGTGGCGAACAACGAAACTGCCTCGGGGAGCTGTAAGCAAGCTTTGATCCGGGGGTGTCCGAATGGGGAAACCCAGCTGGGGTAATTTCCAGTTACTCACAACTGAATACATAGGTTGTGTAGAGGCATACCAGGGGAACTGAAACATCTAAGTACCCTGAGGAAGAGAAAACAATAGTGATTCCGTCAGTAGCGGCGAGCGAACGCGGAGAAGCCCAAACCAGAGAGCTTGCTCTTTGGGGTTGTGGGACGTCTCACATGGAGTTACAAAGGAACCGGTTAAGCGAAGAGGTCTGGAAAGGCCCGCCAAAGAAGGTAAAAGCCCTGTAGTTGAAAGTCTGTTCCCTCCGAGACGGATCCCGAGTAGTGCGGGGCACGTGAAACCCCGTATGAATCCGGCAGGACCATCTGCCAAGGCTAAATACTTCCTAGCGACCGATAGTGAAGCAGTACCGTGAGGGAAAGGTGAAAAGCACCCCGGAAGGGGAGTGAAATAGAACCTGAAACCGTGTGCTTACAAAAAGTCAGAGCCCGTTTTAGGGGTGATGGCGTGCCTTTTGTAGAATGAACCGGCGAGTTACGTTCCCGTGCAAGGTTAAGGTGAAGAGCCGGAGCCGCAGCGAAAGCGAGTCTGAATAGGGCGACTTAGTACGTGGACGTAGACCCGAAACCGGGTGATCTACCCCTGTCCAGGGTGAAGGTGCGGTAACACGCACTGGAGGCCCGAACCCACGCATGTTGAAAAATGCGGGGATGAGGTGGGGGTAGCGGAGAAATTCCAATCGAACTCGGAGATAGCTGGTTCTCCCCGAAATAGCTTTAGGGCTAGCCTCGGAAAACAGAGTCGTGGAGGTAGAGCACTGATTGGGTGCGGGGCCCGCAAGGGTTACCAAGCTCAGTCAAACTCCGAATGCCATAGACTTACTTCCGGGAGTCAGACAGTGAGTGCTAAGATCCATTGTCAAAAGGGAAACAGCCCAGACCATCAGCTAAGGTCCCCAAGTGTGTGTTAAGTGGGAAAGGATGTGGAGTTGCACAGACAACCAGGATGTTGGCTTAGAAGCAGCCACCATTGAAAGAGTGCGTAATAGCTCACTGGTCGAGTGACTCTGCGCCGAAAATGTAACGGGGCTAAACACACCACCGAAGCTATGGCTTGATGCTTTGCATCAGGGGTAGGGGAGCGTTGTATAAGGGTTGAAGGTGTACCGTAAGGAGCGCTGGACATTATACAAGTGAGAATGCCGGTATGAGTAACGAAAAGATCAGTGAGAATCTGATCCGCCGAAAGCCTAAGGGTTCCTGAGGAAGGCTCGTCCGCTCAGGGTAAGTCGGGACCTAAGGCGAGGCCGAAAGGCGTAGTCGAAGGACAACAGGTCGAAATTCCTGTACCACCGTAAGCCGTTATGAGCAATGGGGGGACGCAGTAGGGTAGTGACGCGGACTGATGGATGTCCGTCTAAGCAGTAAGGCTGATGTGTAGGCAAATCCGCACATTGTAAGGCTGAGCTGTGATGGGGAGCGAAAATTATAGTAGCGAAGGTCATGATCTCACACTGCCAAGAAAAGCCTCTAGCCAGGTGATGGTGCCCGTACCGCAAACCGACACAGGTAGGCGAGAAGAGTATTCTAAGGCGCGCGGAAGAACTCTCGTTAAGGAACTCGGCAAAATGACCCCGTAACTTCGGGAGAAGGGGTGCCCCGGTAGTGTGAATAGCACGAGGGGGCCGCAGTGAAAAGGCCCAAGCGACTGTTTAGCAAAAACACAGGTCTGTGCGAAGCCGTAAGGCGAAGTATACGGGCTGACGCCTGCCCGGTGCTGGAAGGTTAAGGGGAGTGGTTAGGAGCAATCCGAAGCTGTGAACCGAAGCCCCAGTAAACGGCGGCCGTAACTATAACGGTCCTAAGGTAGCGAAATTCCTTGTCAGGTAAATTCTGACCCGCACGAATGGCGTAACGACTTGGGCGCTGTCTCAACGAGAGATCCGGTGAAATTTTAATACCTGTGAAGATGCAGGTTACCCGCGACAAGACGGAAAGACCCCATGGAGCTTTACTGCAGCTTGATATTGAATTTGGGTACGATCTGTACAGGATAGGTGGGAGCCTTTGAAGCGTGAGCGCCAGCTTGCGTGGAGGCAACGTTGGGATACCACCCTGATCGTATCTAGGTTCTAACCTGGTACCGTAATCCGGTGCGGGGACAGTGTCAGGTGGGCAGTTTGACTGGGGCGGTCGCCTCCTAAAGAGTAACGGAGGCGCCCAAAGGTTCCCTCAGAATGGTTGGAAATCATTCGAAGAGTGCAAAGGCATAAGGGAGCTTGACTGCGAGACCTACAAGTCGAGCAGGGACGAAAGTCGGGCTTAGTGATCCGGTGGTACCGCATGGAAGGGCCATCGCTCAACGGATAAAAGCTACCCTGGGGATAACAGGCTTATCTCCCCCAAGAGTCCACATCGACGGGGAGGTTTGGCACCTCGATGTCGGCTCATCGCATCCTGGGGCTGAAGTAGGTCCCAAGGGTTGGGCTGTTCGCCCATTAAAGCGGTACGCGAGCTGGGTTCAGAACGTCGTGAGACAGTTCGGTCCCTATCTGTCGTGGGCGTAGGAAATTTGAGAGGAGCTGTCCTTAGTACGAGAGGACCGGGATGGACGTACCGCTGGTGTACCAGTTGTTCCGCCAGGAGCACCGCTGGGTAGCTATGTACGGACGGGATAAACGCTGAAAGCATCTAAGCGTGAAGCCCCCCTCAAGATGAGATTTCCCAGTATGTAAGACCCCTTGAAGACGACGAGGTAGATAGGCTGGGGGTGGAAGTGCAGCAATGCATGGAGCTGACCAGTACTAATCGGTCGAGGGCTTATCCAATAGCAAGTTGTAATTCGCATGTTTCGTTTCGAATCTAGTTTTCAGAGAACGATCTCTGAAATGTAAGCTACGCGTTTGGTGGCGATGGCGGAGGGGTTCCACACGTACCCATCCCGAACACGACCGTTAAGCCCTCTAGCGCCGATGGTACTTGGACCGCAGGGTCCTGGGAGAGTAGGACGCCGCCAAGCGAAACCCCATTGGGGTATTTTTTTTCGAAAATTGATAAGGGCCCTTAGCTCAGTTGGTTAGAGCGCACCTCTGATAAGGGTGAGGCCGGTGGTTCGAGTCCACCAGGGCCCATAGCAAGACCACAACAAGAAATACACCAGAGTATGGGGCCATAGCTCAGCTGGGAGAGCGCCTGCCTTGCAAGCAGGAGGTCAGCGGTTCGATCCCGCTTGGCTCCACCATTCCCTGATAGCTCAGTTGGTAGAGCACTCGACTGTTAATCGAGTTGTCACAGGTTCGAGCCCTGTTCGGGGAGCCAGTAAGGCCCGTTGGTCAAGGGGTTAAGACACCTCCCTTTCACGGAGGTAACAGGGGTTCGAATCCCCTACGGGTCATAGCAATACCTATTGCTTCAAAAAGGGATGAGAATCCCAAAGGTTCGTCGGAGGATGTACTTCGTTAGCAACAGCTTCGCAGTCTCGAACGAAGTGAGAGTACCCCCCTACGGGTCATAATATGGAGGCTTAGCTCAGCTGGGAGAGCATCTGCCTTACAAGCAGAGGGTCGGGGGTTCGATCCCCTCAGCCTCCACCATATAACTTTATAACGACGCGGGGTGGAGCAGCCCGGTAGCTCGTCGGGCTCATAACCCGAAGGCCGCAGGTTCAAATCCTGCCCCCGCAATTATACTTTCCTTGAGAAAGTGATCTGGAACCGTGGTGTAGTTGGCCTAACATGCCTGCCTGTCACGCAGGAGATCGCGGGTTCGAATCCCGTCGGTTCCGCCATTTTTTGATTTAGTAAGGCTCGGTAGCTCAGTCGGTAGAGCAGAGGACTGAAAATCCTCGTGTCGGCGGTTCGATTCCGTCCCGAGCCACCATATATAACACCTTTAATACGCCGGTGTAGCTCAACTGGTAGAGCAACTGACTTGTAATCAGTAGGTTGGGGGTTCAAGTCCTCTCGCCGGCACCATGTAATCCTGGAGGATTAGCGAAGCGGCCAAACGCATCAGACTGTAAATCTGCTCCCGTACGGGTTCGGTGGTTCGAATCCATCATCCTCCACCAGTTTTTCTATGAGTCATTAGCTCAGTTGGTAGAGCACCTGACTTTTAATCAGGGTGTCGAAGGTTCGAGCCCTTCATGACTCACCATTATATGCGCGTGTGGCGGAATTGGCAGACGCACTAGACTTAGGATCTAGCGTCTTTGACGTGGGGGTTCAAGTCCCTCCACGCGCATCCCTTATTTGCGGAAGTGGCTCAGCGGTAGAGCATCGCCTTGCCAAGGCGAGGGTCGCGGGTTCGATTCCCGTCTTCCGCTCCAATATTTTGCGCCCTTAGCTCAGCTGGATAGAGCGTTTGACTACGAATCAAAAGGCCGGGAGTTCGAATCTCTCAGGGCGCGCCATTATAACTTCATATTTTGCCGGCGTGGCGGAATGGCAGACGCGCTCGACTCAAAATCGAGTGGGAAACCGTGGAGGTTCGAGTCCTCTCGCCGGTATAGATAACGGGATGTAGCTCAGCTTGGTAGAGCACCTGGTTTGGGACCAGGGGGTCGCATGTTCAAATCGTGTCATCCCGATTGTTGTTATGCGGGTGTAGTTCAATGGTAGAACTTTAGCCTTCCAAGCTAATAGCGTGGGTTCGATTCCCATCACCCGCTTATATATTGAAAAAGAAAGAGATGGTACTCACCGTCTCTTTCTTTTTTTGCATTCATAGATATATTGGTAATTTAGTACGTGGTGCTCTCAGAAAGTATATGGCTCTTTATCATGTACCAGGATGTAACTCGAGCTTGCATAAATTTCCCCACCTTAAATTTGTCCTTGTTAATTGTGGACGCTATTCAAATGGAACAGATCTAACGCACCGTATAACGCCTGGATATACTCTTCTTTACCACTTATATTAAAACGCTTACAAAAATAGCTTGCGTAAATCATTAACCTGTAATACCATATCAATTAAGCGCTTAACCTTAAGGGGTAAGGCGCTTAAACTTAACGTAGATTAAGCGCTTAACCCGTAAAGGAAAGGACGGCGATCAATTCATGAATACAATTCGACTAACGATGGCTCAGGCACTGCTTCGATACCTGGATCAGCAATATATCTCGGTTGACGGAGTGGAAACCAAGTTTGTGAAGGGTATCATCGGTATTTTTGGACATGGCAATGTAACAGGCATTGGAGAAGCGCTGGAGCGCAGTCCGGGAAGCCTGACGTATATGCAAGGCAAGAACGAACAAGGTATGGTGCATACGGCAGCGGCTTATGCCAAGCAGAAGAACCGCAGACAGATCTATGCATGTACAACATCCATTGGACCTGGTGCTTTGAATATGATTACGGCGGCAGCTACTGCAACGGTGAACCGAATTCCGGTTTTATTACTTCCTGGAGACAACTTTGCTACACGGGAACCGGACCCGGTACTTCAACAGTTGGAAGTGAGCAGTGATTATACAATCTCAGCCACTGATCCATTCAAAGCCGTCAGTAAATACTGGGATCGCATCGTTCGTCCTGAACAGTTGATGATTGCTGTTACACAGGCCATGCGTGTGCTAACCGATCCAGCAGAGACGGGAGCAGTAACGCTCGCACTACCGCAGGATGTGCAGGCAGAGGCGTACGATTATCCAGAATCGTTCTTTGCCCGCAAAGTACATTATCTGGATCGTCGCCCCCCAGTACAGGCAGCCATTGAACGGGCAACGGAGCAGATTGCCCGAGGCAGGAAGCCGCTGCTCGTTGCAGGCGGCGGTGTGTTGTATTCTGAGGCGTCCGCCCAGCTCGTGGAATTCGCCGAGGCATTTGGTATTCCGATCGCCGAAACGCAGGCGGGCAAGAGCGCAATCTCTTGGGACCACCCACTAAATGTGGGGGCAATCGGGGTTACCGGCTCTCTGGCAGCCAATAGGCTGGCGAGAGAAGCAGACGTTGTGATCGGCGTCGGTACGCGGTTCTCGGATTTCACGACGGCGTCCCGCTCTGCTTTTCAGCATCCAGAAGCTTCATTCATCAACATCAACTTGAATAGCATGGATGCCGCCAAGTTAGGCGGAGAAGCCATTCTGGCAGATGCACGCGAAGGATTGCAGGCTTTGCAGAAGGAATTGCAGCAAAGACAATATCGCAGTGCATATGGTGCATCTGAAATCGCTGATCTCCGCGCTGAGTGGAATGCAGAAGTGGATCGGCTATATGCAGCTCAACATGAAGCAGGGCTGGCACAGACTACGGCAGTCGGCATTGTTAACCGGACCATTGATCCATCTTCCGTCATAGTGTGTGCGGCAGGCAGTCTGCCGGGTGATCTACATCGTCTGTGGCGTGCGTCTGAACCAAAGACATACCACATGGAGTATGGATTCTCCTGTATGGGGTACGAGGTAAGTGGAGCGTTCGGAGCAGCACTTGCCGAGCCGGATCGTGAAGTGTACGCGATGGTCGGTGATGGCAGTTATTTGATGTTGCATTCGGAGTTTGTGACTAGTTTGCAGGAACAGAAGAAGATGACCGTTCTATTATTCAACAACAATGGATTCCAATGTATTCATAATTTACAGCGGGAACATGGTAGTGACGGGTTCGGCAATGAGTTCCGTTATCGGGAATCCGAGAGTGGACGACTGACCGGGGATTACATGCCAATGGACTTTGCTGCACACGCCCGAAGCATGGGAGCCAAATCCTATAGAGCGGAGACAGCAGAACAGCTGGAACAAGCACTCCGAGATGCGAAGAACGAAACAGTGAGTACGTTGATTGAGATTCCGGTCGTGCCTGGAACCAACGCAGGTGGATACGAGTCATGGTGGAATGTGGGTGTACCTGAGGTATCTGCCGAAGAAAAGGTAGTTCATGCTCATCACACCATGCAAGCCAACCGTGCCAAAGCAAGACCGATTTAATCCGGTTTAATATAGTGAACCACAATGTTGAACGACAAAGGAGACGTGGGGCAATGAGCAAGCTGCCATTCCAGCTTGGGATTCATCCGATCAATTGGGTCGGTGAAGATGTGAAGGAGCATGGTGATGCGACAACGTGTGCACAGATTCTGGATGATATTCAGCGTCTTGGGCTGACAGGTACAGAGATGGGACGTAAATATCCAACTGATCCTGCTATATTGCGTGAGGAATTGAGTAAAAGGAATATCAAGCTGGTCTCCCAGTGGAAATCCGTACTTTTCTCCGACCCGGCGTATCGTCAGTCGGAGCTAGACAGTTATCGCAGACATGCGGAATTTCTGCAATCCATGGGCAGTAAGGTAATCAGTACGGCAGAGGTAGGCGGGTCACTTCATTTTGATCCAAGACGAACTCCGCATGAAAAAGAAGTGCTCAGACTCAGCGAATCTGAATGGCATATCCTCGCTGAAGGATTGAATGAAGCAGGAGCCATTGCCCGTGAACACGGGTTGAAGCTTACGTACCATCATCATGGGGGCACAGTGGTAGAACAACCAGATGAGATTGATCGACTGATGGAGCTGACAGACCCTTCTCTCGTATATCTGCTCTATGATACAGGTCATGCCTACTATGGCGGAGCCAATCCGCTGGAACTGCTGCGCAAACATTATGATCGGATCGCTTATATCCATCTGAAAGACATTCGCCCTCATGTGCTGGATGAAGCACGCGCGGAGCAATCCGACTTTGTCGGATGTATCCGTAGAGGAGTATTCACCGTACCAGGGGATGGATGCATTGATTTTGCACCAATTCTGCAAGAACTGATCACACGAGGGTACGATGGCTGGGCGATGCTTGAAGGAGAGCAGGACCCTGCGATTCATAACCCGTATGAGTACGCCAAACGCTCCTTGAACTATATGGAGTCCTTATACCAACACAGCTGATACAGACATAGCGATGGGGAGAGGACCCCACTCATGAAGTGAAAAGCAAGAAGGTAGCAAAACTATAACGTTACGATTGGATAATAAAACGGACCTACTCTAGACGTTTACGAGTCCTTACGATGGAATGAGTAACTAGTCTAGATATCCATATACAACATGTAAAATCCCACCACAGAAAGGGGCTCACATGCAATGACTTACGTATCCTTTCCCGTATCCAGGAAGAAGGATTTCACCGCGATTGGTCGCTTGTGCATCGACTTGAACGCCAATGAGATCAATCGCCCGATGGAAGAGACGATGACTTTCACGAAGTATGTCGGCGGCTCTCCGGCCAATATTACGATTGGCATGTCCAGACTGGGTATGGAGACGGCTTTTATCGGTAAGATCGCCAATGACCAGATGGGCAGATTCATCCAGAGTTATTTGGAGAAGAACGGCATCGATACATCAAATGTAGTTACAGATGACACCGGAGCGGTGACGGGGCTTGCTTTTACCGAAATCAAAAGCCCAACGGATTGCAGTATCCTGATGTACCGGGACAATGTAGCGGATCTGTTATTACAGGCGCAAGAGGTACAAGAGCAGTTGATTGCTGACTCCAAAGTGCTGCTAATCTCAGGCACAGCCCTCGCACAGAGCCCATCCCGTGAAGCCGTATTACAGGCACTAACGTATGCGAAAAAACATGGCACGGTTATTGTGTTTGATCTGGACTATCGCCCATACACTTGGACATCGGACGAAGAGACAGCGGTCTATTATAACCTCGCAGCCGAGAAATGCGATATCATCCTGGGTACACGTGAAGAGTTCGACATGATGGAGACATTCGACCACAATCCGGATCATAGCGATCAGGTAACTGCACAGAAATGGTTTGATTTCTCAGCGAATATTGTAGTAATCAAACACGGTAAGGAAGGCTCCATTGCTTATACACGCGAAGGGCTTTCTCACCGTGCGGACAGCTATCCGGCAAAAGTGGTCAAAACGTTTGGTGCAGGCGACTCCTATGCGGCCGGCTTCCTGTATGGATTGATGCAGGGCTGGACGATTGAGCGCAGCATGGCGTATGGCAGTGGCGCAGCAAGTATCGTCATTTCAAGCCACAGCTGTTCGGATGCGATGCCAACGGTGGAACAGGTGAATGATTACATCGAACGTTGCAATCGGGGCGAGATTACCGTGTCTTGAAGCACGTTGCAATACTTTGAACAACGTACTCATACAGATCTATAACAATGAACATGTTGAACATAAGCGATTACACATAAGCGAAGGGAGACAGGGCTATGGGAAAAGGAATTTCTGAAGCGTCTGCAACAGCGACAATGGTACAAAACTGGATCGGAGGTGCCTGGGTAACCCCAGAGTCAACTCGCACGGAGCCAGTGGTGAATCCGGCTACAGAAGAGGTTATTGCACATGTGCCACTGTCCGAACAAGCGGACGTGGATCTGGCGGTTCAGACAGCACGAGAAGCGTTCAAATCCTGGAGCAGCACACCGGTTCCACGCCGTGCACGTATTCTGTTCCGCTACCAGCAGTTGCTGGTTGAACATTGGGAAGAGCTCGCTCGCCTGGTGACGCTGGAGAACGGTAAAAGTTATGCCGAAGCGTACGGCGAGGTATTACGTGGCATTGAATGCGTCGAGTTCGCGGCAGGTGCCCCGAATCTGATGATGGGCAAACAACTGCCTGACATCGCGACAGGACTGGAGTCGGGCATGTACCGCTACCCGATCGGTGTTATTGGGGGAATTACCCCATTCAATTTCCCGATGATGGTACCGTGCTGGATGTTCCCACTGGCTATTGCGTGTGGTAACACCTTTGTCCTGAAGCCGTCCGAGCGCACACCGCTACTGGCAGGTCGCCTGGCTGAGCTGTTCAAGGAAGCGGGACTTCCGGACGGCGTGCTCAACATCGTTCACGGTGCGCATGATGTCGTGAACGGTTTGCTGGAACATAAGGATGTTCAAGCGATCTCCTTTGTCGGATCACAACCTGTAGCTGAATACGTCTACACCACTGCATCCAAGCATGGCAAACGGGTACAGGCACTGGCTGGTGCCAAAAACCACTCCATCGTTATGCCGGACGCAGATCTCGATCTAACCGTGAAAGAGATTACCAGTGCAGCTTTTGGTTCAGCAGGGGAGCGTTGCATGGCATGTGCGGTTGTTGTGGCTGTGGGTGATGTGGCTGACGAATTGGTACAAAAGCTGGTGGAAGCGGCAGACCGCATTACCATTGGTAACGGCATGGATGAGGGCGTGTTCCTCGGTCCTGTCATCCGTGGACCACATAAAGAGCGTACACTCAGTTACATTGAATCCGGAGAGCAGGAAGGCGCGGCATTGATCCGGGATGGACGTAAGGATCGGGCGACAGGTGAATCCGGTTATTTTGTAGGGCCAACGGTATTTGACCAAGTTGATAGCAATATGAAAATCTGGCAGGATGAGATCTTTGCTCCAGTACTCTCGGTGGCAAGAGTGTCTACGCTGGAGGAAGCCGTTGAGCTGGCGAACCGTTCCGATTTTGCCAACGGGGCGTGTCTGTTCACCCGCAGCGGAGCGAGTATGCGTCAATTCCGTGAGACGATTGATGCGGGCATGTTGGGTATTAACCTGGGCGTACCTGCGCCAATGGCATTCTTCCCGTTTTCCGGCTGGAAGAAATCCTTCTACGGTGATCTGCATGCCAATGGCACGGATGGTGTTGAATTCTACACTCGCAAAAAGATGGTAACGGCGCGTTGGTAACAACCAGAGCATCACTCGGGCTAAGGGAACGCCTAGCCCATATGGACGCACATAGGGAGGATAACGGAATGGGCAAGGACAAAGTGAGAATTGGCATCATCGGTGCTGGACGGATCGGTAAAATTCATGCAGACAATCTCCTGCGCAACCCGCATGCCGAGATTGTGGGAATCAGTGACTTGTTTGCAGGTCCTGAATTGGAGGTTTGGGCCTCCAGTCGTGGCATCCCTGTTGTAACGACGGATAGCAGCCAGTTGATCTCGATGCCTAATGTAGACGCGGTGCTGATCTGTTCTTCAACAGATACACATGTGCCGCTGATTGAACAGGCCGCTCAGGCGGGCAAACACATCTTCTGTGAGAAGCCGGTCAGCATGAATCTGGCACAGACCCAAACGGCTGTAGCAGCGGTTCAGAAGGCTGGCGTGAAGCTGCAAATCGGATTTAACCGCCGCTTTGATCACAACTTCAGACGGATACGTGCACATGTACAGGATGGTACGATTGGTGATCCGCATATTATCAAAATCACGTCTCGTGACCCGAGTCCACCGCCTGCGGAGTATATCCGGGTGTCTGGCGGGATCTTCATGGACATGATGATCCACGATTTTGACATGGCACGGTATCTGTCCGGGAGTGAAGTGGAAGAAGTGTACGCTCAGGGCAACGTCCTGATCAATCCGGTTTTTGCGGAACATGGTGACGTGGATACAGCGATTGTAACGATGACTTTTGCCAATGGGGCCATTGGTGTTATTGATAACAGCCGTCAGGCTGTATACGGGTATGACCAGCGTGTTGAAGTATTTGGCTCGATGGGCAGCGCCGCAGCGGCGAATGATCATCCGAATACGGCTGAGATCAGTACAGCGGCCGGGCTGATGCGCGACAAACCGTTACACTTTTTCCTGGAACGTTACAATGAAGCGTATGTACAGGAGACAGCCCTCTTTATCGATGCGATTATCCATGATACACCAGTTATCGTAGATGGCCATGATGCAGTACAGGCAGAACGAATTGCGCTGGCAGCAAAAATGTCCATGGAGCGGGGAAGACCTGTGAAGCTGAGTGAAGTCCCTGGGGTGTCACTGGAATCGCAAACGGCAACGCCATAGGTGGATGATTAAAGTCACTTTTTTGAATAGAGCGAGTATTTGTTTTTAGAATTATCAGGTTGTTGTGGACGACTACAGAAAGGAGTGGATGGCAAGATGTCAGAACGTATTGTAAAACCCGTGGTCAACCCGGAGGGGGACGGTACACTTATCAACGTAACACCGGAGTCGGCCGGGTGGGAATATGTTGGATTTCAGGTAGCGAAGTTGGCAGAAGGGGAGACGTTAACCCGTGAGAGCGGTGATCAGGAACTCTGTGTGGTGCTTCTCAGTGGTTTCGCCAATGTAAGTACCCGGGAGCACACATGGGATAATATCGGAAAAAGAATGAGTGTTTTCGAGAAAATACCTCCGTACTCGGTCTACGTCTCAACTTCCGATCAAGTACAGATCACAGCACGTACCGAACTGGAAATCGCTATATGTTTTGCACCCGGTAAAGGCACGTACCCGGCTCGTCTCATTGCACCCGAAGATGTAGGGGTAGAGGCGCGAGGATATGGTAATCTGGAACGCCAGATTCACAACATTTTGCCGGAACAAAAGGAAGCGGACAGTCTGCTCGTTGTTGAGGTATTCACGCCAGATGGGCATTGGTCCAGTTACCCGCCACATAAGCATGATCGGGACGCACTCCCGGATGAATCTTTGCTGGAAGAAACGTATTATTTCCGTGTGCAGCCTGAGCAGGGATTTGCCATTCAGCGCATATACACGGACGATCGTTCTGTGGATGAGACGCTTGCAGTGAAAAACGGTGAAGTGGTGCTTGTTCCGGACGGATATCATCCGGTAGGTGCTCCTCCGGGGTATGAGGTCTATTATTTGAACGTGATGGCCGGCCCTACTCGGACCTGGAAATTCCATAACGACCCTGACCATGAGTGGTTGATGAAAAAGTAAAACAATTCCTGCTACGCACATTGTGCTCACTTCAAGTTGCGTATGCAGACTTCCCCCTGCATAATGAGAAGAGAACAATTATCTATGTATATTATATATAGCACAAATGGGGAAAAAACAATGAAAGCAACCATATACGATATAGCACGCGAGGCGGGTGTATCCATTGCAACCGTCTCGCAGGTCATTAATGGCAAAGGTAAGATCAGTGAGAAGCGGCGCGCCGAGATTATGGAGATCATGGAACGCCTTCACTATCAGCCCAGCGCGATCGCAGCTGCACTTACAGGCAAGCAGACGTATACATTGGGGCTGCTCGTACCGGACATTTCGAACCCGTATTTTGCAGAACTGGCGAGAGCGGTCGAGGATCGAAGCCGTCAATTGGGCTACAGCGTGGTCATCTGCAGTACGGATAATAAGGACGAGCGGGTAGAGCGTTATCTGAATCTGCTTCAGCAAAAAAGGGTTGATGGCATGATGATCGGAACCGGGATCGATAATGCCGAAATTTTGTCACCCCTCTTGCAGCAGTCTATCCCTGTTGCTCTGATTGCCCGTCATATGCCATCGCTGTCGGTACATACGGTCACCATTGACGACATACTCGGCGGAGCACTCGCAGCGGGGCATCTGCTTGAACTTGGGCACACCCGTGTAGCGGTATTGTCGGAACCGTCCAAAGTCAGCAGCAGTCAGGAACGTGTACGTGGATTCCGTGAAACACTGATTAAGGCAGGTCATACGCTGGAACCGAATCAGATCCGAGAATCGGCAGCTGATCTGAGCTCGGCCAAAAAAGAGGCGCTACTGCTGCTCGGTGAGAACGATCACCCGACAGGTTTGTTCTGTTGTAATGACATTCAGGCCATCGGTGCTCTTCAGGCAGCCAAAGAGCTGGGGCTACGCGTGCCAGAGGATGTGTCGATTATCGGGTTTGATAATACCATTCTGGCTTCGGTAACCAGTCCACCACTTACGACTGTTGCCCAACCAATTGAAGAACTGGGACATCGCGCTGTAGATCTGTTGATTGAAGAGTTAAAGGATGAGCGTAAAGAACCGCAGAAGATTGTCCTGAAGCCCGAGCTGGTTATCCGAGAATCTGCAGGCCGTGTATTGGGCTGAAAACAATTAGGTTTCTGATGTAACCTGACCAGTTGTGAGTCCAAGCCTACATGTGTCATATTCATGGCTTGGGATAAGGGTTATCGTCTTACCTGGTTCTGAATAGGTAATAAAACAATATAACAAAGTTAACAAACAAGCCGCGTTACCCTATGGGAGAACGCGGCTTGTTCATTTAAATCTTTAATTTTTAGTGTAGCCCAAAACGTCATCGTAATTGAGGAACCAGAGATAAGAAATGACATTGGAACAGAAGGAGTGAGATGTTATACTGGGAATATATCAATAATTACCAATTTATATGTTTTATGTAGGTATAGAGAGGGGAATGGGATGAGTAGACGAATCAAGATGATTATGGGTATCGCCATGATTATTGTTTTTTTAGTTATTGCAGTGCGTATGTATACCTCTGGTCAATATACTATGTATATCCCCAGCAAACATACGACGTTTCGAGCAGAGGTCACAGATCATATGACGATGCTGGATACATTGGATCAACTGACGATTAGGAAAATTTCCGACAATGAACCGTATAATGAAGATGATGAAATAACGATTACAGATCCCAAAGAGATTAGAGATATGCTGAAGCTATTAAAGGATGTTGATCTTAAAAGAGTACGGGAATTCGACGTTTCTGAAAGGAGTCCGCATTACTATGAGTGGCGACTTACCATAAATAAAGAAGAGCGCTTTACTGAAGATTTCGGAATCACGTTTTATAATGAACAATCTATCTCCATCTATAGCGGTGCGAAAACAAGAGACAAATTTCAGGACTACGAGGTTACCAATGAGTTTAATCTGATTGAGATGGACAGCCTTTTTGAAAAGTTGAAGGAGGGGCAAACATGACCATCATAACCAACTATTATGTACGCCCTATTGAAGAACAGGATATCCCTTTCCTGTGGGAGATGTTATACGCATCCCTGCATAGAAGAGAAGGTGATGCACCTCTTCCAATCGAAAGTATTCATACTCCCGGACTGTCCAAATACGTTGAAGGCTGGGGAAGAGCAGGGGATTTCGGGTATGTTGCAGTTGACCAGCAAGGTAAGAGATTAGGTTCAATAACATTAAGATTCTATACGGATCAGGATGCGGGATACGGTTATGTGAATGCAGCTACGCCAGAGATGGGGATGGCTGTAACGGAAGATGCACGTGGAAAAGGAGTAGGTACCTCACTGCTTCAGACCGCATTAGATGAGGTCGAACGGCGGGGAATTGAAGCAGTCTCGCTCAGTGTTGACCCGGATAACCAAGCGATTCGCTTATATAAGCGGTTAGGATTTGTGGAGGAGTGCCTAAATGGTACATCTGTAACGATGGTGCGTGTAAGTAAACTTGAATCTTAAATGATGAGCGGTCGTATCACTGGAAAAACGGAGTAAGCCACGTAGAACTGTAAAAGAAAAAGGCGCTTCCTCATGGGGAACGCCTCTTTCTGTGTGCAAGGTACAGCATCAGTAGCTCTCTTATACTGAGTCCGTATCACTTCAATATTATTTCAACAAAAATGCCAAAGCCTCGTCATACGTTTCCCATTGGAATTCAGTCTGGTGCGCCGACTCTTTGGAGATCCGATTCAATTGCATTTTGGCGATCGCACCACCTACGGCTACACTGGCTCGCTTCATACCCCACTGTGTCAGTAGTTTCTGGTGTTCCACAATTTTTTCTTTGGTGTCCTGAGGGAAAGCCTTCATGTTCCGCATATCTACTAGCACATCAAACGAACTTCCCAATTGTTCAGCTATTCTCTGAATTTCTGTATTTGCTTGTTCGACATGTTCAGGAGAAACAATACCTTCCCAGATAATTTCAATAATAGGTTTAGTTGAATCCAAACGTCTAACAGACATGTAGGCAACTCCTCGATAATAAGATAATATGTAATATATGAGACTATAAGCCTATTAATTATACCTTTTTATAGCGAGAATGAAAACTGAATTCACAATTTAGTGGTTCTTATGAACTACTTATTCCTAGGGAAGTTAAATTCAGGGATTGTTATCATATCTTCATTGGAAGGAAGGTTAAATAGCTAAAAGCCGCCCAGAGGTTGAACTCCAGACGGCTTCTACAACTGTGACACGATAAAGTTAAGATAACTACGTAAGTTAGAAGCCAATCTTCAAACTGTTACCTTCCGTTGCTACACCTTTGGAAAGGGAAATGCTCAGCTTTTGCTCTGCCGAGAAACCAAGTGTTTCCCCGTCATGCAGTGTGACGTCGTTCTCAACCACATACGTTGTGGTCATGAACATCATCTCAAATACATCGCTTAAGGACTCCGACGATTGCATAATCTCCATCTCTTCTTTACCAAAGTTACGTAGTCCGTAAGTATAAGCTGAAGCGCCTTCGGCATTTTGGTATAATCCGATAAAAATCCAGAGCGAGACGGGCAACTCATCATGTTTGATCCCACGGCTGATTTCGACATACTGACTGGCTTCAACGACAAGCGGGGCCATGTATATTGCCAGCGCGTGATCCAACTGTAATAAGGCACTCGCTGTTTGAGTGAACAGAACATGTCCCTCAATAGCATTTGTTGCGTTCAGAACAGAGACAATAATCTGAGACTGGTGCCGTGAGGTAACTTGCTCCGCTTCTCGCCAAAGGATGTTGAGTTTGGCATTCTCCTCAACTTCACGGTCAGGCACAGGCGCAGCAATGTGAGCACATACCACCTGCATCCCATTCACTTCGAAAAAGAGATTGCCCTCCTCCGGGCGTTCTTCAATCTCGATATCCCATTCGTTCTTCATGTTCCTGATGAAGAGGTCAAAATCACAATCGTCACGCTCCAGCAGGACAAAACCCACGATGGTTTCACTGTAATTCGTCGATTCGACAGCACCACCTGCAGGTACCTTCTCCTTTTTGCGCCGCCGAAGCTTGTCAAACAATCCCATGACATGTTCTCCTTCCAATTCCAGAACGATTCTGGTCATTGTACACTGCTATCTATTCACTACCTTACCATAAAGGAGTTAACATGAATCGAAGCAATGCACCATTCGACAGAAATTACAGGAACAGAACTAGCAACAATGCAATAATCGCAGGCAATCCTTGTTTGATAATGATCGACCGTGAGGAAGTTGCTCCCCCATAAAGAGCCGCGATAATCACACACGCCAGGAAGAAAATCTGAATATGCTGTCCAACGGCAGCATCCGGATATACGAGTCCCCAGATCAGACCTGCCGCAAGAAATCCATTGTAAAGGCCTTGATTGGCCGCAAGGGATTTGGTGGATTTGGCGAATTCCGGCGTGAGATTAAAGGTTTTCATTGTGCGTGGACGAGTCCACATAAACATCTCCATCACCATGATATAGAAGTGTTCGACAGCTACAAGAGCTACAAAAATGATACTAATCAAAGGAAACACCTTGCTTTCTGATATGTAATTTATTTACTTGTCCATCCTAGTATAAATGTTTGCAACGAGAACGGAAAGAGTGAAATTAATTTTTAACAATTTAATTGTGTGTTATATAAAATATTTATCGTTTTCCAAGTGAGTTATAATGTTGAAATAAAAAAAAACGTACAAAGGTAAGCATACGCCGATTGTCGACAATCCATTCATTGGGTAATAATGAACAATAGAGAAGTGATAGTGCTCAGGAAAGGGAGGAGATTACTATGGGAACAGTTCAAGTCGTCTTGCTGGCTGATGATCCATCCACATTTGTGACCCGAGTTGTACCTTTTGTCGACATTGAGCTCGCAGGAATTCCGGATGACCGTCATTATGGTCTGCTACGTCCAGCGGACTCGCGTCAGAAAATCTACAAGCGCGGTACACCGATTGCGAATCGCCGCCAGATCAGTATTGTGTCTGAGGAAGAATGTGCTCTTATTGCTGAGAAAATGAACATTCCTGAAGTGCGTCCAGAGTGGCTTGGTGCCAATATACTGGTTCGTGGCATTGATCGATTGACGGAACTGCCTGCCGGAACACGGCTTTTATTTCCGAACGGGACAGGGTTAATATGTGAAGGAGAGAACCTTCCCTGTGTACATCCGGGGAAAATGATTGAACAATTCTACGAACAGGACGGTTTGCGCAAAAAATTCGTGCCTGCGGCTCGAAAAAAACGTGGGATTGTGTGCTCGGTCGAACGGGAAGGTGTCATCCATACGGGGGATACCATAGAAGTCATTCGCCTGTCCTGATTTTCAGGACGGGTTTCTTAATTGATCAGCCCTCGGCGCTCACCATTCGGATGTCTAGAGTGTAAGTACTCCTCTGGTGTACTGCCAATAATAGACTTGAAATCTCGGATGAAATGGGATTGATCATGATATCCAAGGTCCTGAGATAGCTTAATCAGGTCACATTGAAGACCGCGGTCCACCATTTCTGCAGCATTTTGCAGACGATACAACTTAATTACCGTTTTGGGTCCGATGCCCACATACTGATTGAACAGGCGCTGAAGCTTTCGGGTATGCATATTCCAATAGGAAGATAGATCATCTACTCTCAGCATCTCCCGGTTCTGTTCAATCTGTTGCACAATATCGTTAACCATTCTCGCTTGAGCATCTTCAGCAGGAAGGTGTGCACATAATAGCTGGTCGATGTAACTGGTTTTATCCGCATCATCCCCCGCCCCAAGAAGTCGGTCTTCCAGGGAGTCCGCTGTGACGTCAAGAATATTGGATACATTCATCGGCTGTCCGTACAATGAAGAGACAGAAACCCGCAGGAAGGGATAAAAACCTCCTGGTTTGAACTTCACGCCAAATACACGACCTTTCCCGCTCACAAGATAGGAGAATTTACGTCCCGATGGTCCGAAGAAAAACGTATTGTTTCGTTCCACGACCAGATTGACACAGGGGTTAGGCACGACATGTTGGGGATACGGTTCAAGTCCAGTCAGATCCCACGATACGATCCAGTAATGTTTAACAAAAGGCCGAAGTGCTTCGGAAGGAGCATGGCGTGTTAGTTGATATTTATGATCACCTTCATTCAGATTCAGCAGGCCCATACTTGGTCTGTCTCCTTGTTCTACCTGTTTCATCGGAATCATCCCTCCTGCTCATCTCACATTATTTAGGTTCTCTGAACAACAATGCCTGCACAGCAAAGCGGGGTAAAATGAGTTGCCTGCGCCATCTCGAAGGTTGACTGAGGAGGCGATGGAGCCATTCCAGGTTAAGCTTCTGCCATATCGCAGGGGCACGTTTGGTTTTGCCTGCCACGATATCGAGACTGCCTCCAACACCTATGGCTACACGAGCGTTCAACTGGTGGCGATACTTATTAATCCAGTGTTCCGCATGGGGGGCGCCAAGAGCAACGATAAGAAAGTCTGGTTGAGCAGTACGAATCTCTTCCACAATCTGTTGTTCCTCATCTGCCTGGAAATAACCATGGTGTCTACCTTTTACGATAACTCCGGGGTAACGCTGCGCAATAACTTTCACGGCCTGTTCACTTACGCTTTCCTCTGCTCCCAGCATGTAGAATGACCATTGTTTTTGATCGCCTTCCTCCAATAAACGAAACAGCAGATCACAACCCGTTACCCGTTCAGTCAATTGTCCGCCCCGAAAACGGGATACCATTACAATGCCGGCACCGTCAGCTGTGACCAACCCGGCTTGATCGACAACCTCGCGAAGAGAGGCATTCTGTTGACAGGACATAACAATCTCGGGATTGCCTGTGATGACATGGAATAGTTCAGTACTTTCCTGATCTACGACTTCACCAAGGATTGCAACCGTTTGATTCATCGTTACATTGGGAAAAGGGATGCCCATAATATTCGTTGATTGGCTCATGTCTCATTTCCTTTCTGATTCTGTCTCATCACCTTGAACAACTCCTGTTATTTCATTCCAGTTTAGTATATCTGATCTTCTGAGAAAGCACTATATGGGCGCAATCCGTTTGGATCAGGGTATAACATTCCGAAAACATAAAGAGCTTATATTTTACCTGATGTCGCGTTTTTACAATACGGTCTTTGGGGTATAACGATAGGATAGGAGTGCGAGGTTGATAGATCGCTTATCCAATACATAAAGGGAGTGAGTCCATGGAACTGAAATATGAATTTTATATCAATGCAGGACTGGAAGATGTGTGGAATGCTCTAATATCACCAGACGGCACACGGAACAGCTTTTTCGGTAGTGAACTTCGCACCAATTTCCAACCAGGTCAACCGTTTGCTTATGTAGGGCCAGGTAATGATGGTGCGGAGACTGTCCATGTGTACGGAGATATATTGGAATTTGAACCGTTGTCCAGACTTAGTTATCAGGAGCATCCCGGACCGTCATACCATGCCAATCATGCCGAGCTTCAATCCAGAGTGGTCTTCCAGTTGGAGACTGTGGGGGAGTGTACGAAGCTGACGCTGATCAATGATCAATTTACAGAAAACCATCCTTCCTTTGCGAGTGCACAGAGCAGCTGGTGGATGATCCTGAGCAGCATCAAAACTTGGGTGGAAACGGGGAAAACATTGAATTTTGGCTGGTAGCGGGTAAGAGGCAGTCATTTAAGATTTATGATTATAAAAAATAAAGAGCATTTAAAACAAGAACCAATGCTGATTCAGCACTGGTTCTTGTTTTTTTATACATATTTAAGACCATTGCTCTACATTTAATGTCTGATAATGTCGAAATATATATCATATGACCTAAGAGGAGAAATGAACATGTTTCGTAAACGTACTGAATCGACCAAACAAATTCGTATAGATGCACATCAAAATTTACTGGAGTATAGTCGTAAACTCGTAGCAAATGCAGAAAAGGGCAACTATGACGCATGGATTGAAGATGGCATTGAATTTCAGGATAATGATGAAATAGCTAATAATATCAAAAAAGCAGTACATATGATGAAAACACAAAACGAAGCTGTGGAAATGCGTCTTAGAATGCTGAATCAGGCAATGAATGTGGGATTATGGGAATCTGAAATTGTTGCAGGTGATCCACTGGATAACAATAATGTTGTGGCATTTTCGAAGGAATTCCGCCAAATGTTAGGATTCCATAGTTCCAAGGATTATCCCGATTCATTTGCAAGCTGGGCCAAATCGATATATCCGGATGACAGACCCCAACTGGTGCAGGAGATTATGAAACATGTGAATGACACAAGAGCAACAACTGCCTATAACGTCATCAGTCGTATGATTACAAAAAGTGGAGAAATCCGCTGGTTCCGATGCCTTGGACAAGTCATCCGAAATCAGGCTGGCGTTCCGGTCAAACTTCTGGGCATCATGTTTGATATTCATGAGGAGAAGAGCAAGTCTGATGAGCTGGAAGCACTCGTTACCCGATATGATCTGGTTAACCGAGCCTTGGTGGAGGCACCGTGGGATATGACCGTTGTGGCTGGAGATGTAGTTAATCCGAACAATGAATTTTGGTGGTCACCCCAGTTCCGTAGAGAATTAGGGTTTAAAGACGAGCAGGATTTCCCGAATGTGTTCAGCAGCTGGAGCAGCCGACTTCATCCGGAAGACCATGATCGGACGATCAACGAATTTGCCAGACATATGAACGATTACAGTGGTCGTACGCCGTACGATCTGGATTATCGTCTGCAACGCAAAGACGGGGAGTATCGTTGGTATCACGCGGGTGGGGAGACCATTAGGGATCAGGATGGAGTACCACTCCGTGTAGCTGGAACCATTCGAGATGTTACCCATGAGAAGAATAAGGAACAGATCGTGGAAGCCATGAATTTGAAAACAAAACAATTGTCGGAGTCCATTGGCGAGATGGTACGTGGAATCAACTCAATTACCGATCAGGCACAGGATCTGGTTACTGCACAGGAGTTATCTGCCGATGCAGCCATTCAAGTGAAAAGCAGTGCAGATGATACGAAGAATATCACCGTGTTTATTCGAGAGATTGCCAGTCAGACCAATCTGCTGGGGTTGAATGCAGCAATTGAAGCTGCACGTGCGGGAGAGCTGGGACTGGGATTTGGCGTCGTTGCAGGTGAAGTGCGGAAACTGGCTGATCACAGTTCAGAGGCTACGGTAAATATCGAAGATAGCATGCAGAAGATGAAAACACTGATTGATCAAATTCTTGAACATATCGGTAATATGTCCACGTTAACGCAAAATCAGGCTGCCCTGACACAGCAGGTGAATGCTTCAATGGATGAGATCAACACGATGTCACAGGATCTGGTTGATTACTCGCGGAATCTATAATTTCGGAATCATTTGTTGTAACATCACGATCATTACACACATATCTAACAAAAAATCCACCGGGATGCATTTCTGCTCTCGGTGGATTTTTGTATTTCTGTATATAGCTAAGATCTATAGCTTCAGTTTCAGCTATTGAATTAGACTTGTTGAACTTTGATCAGGTTTGTATTACCGGATTGACCGATTGGAACACCGGCGGACAATACAATGATGTCACCTTTTTCGATATAACCTGTTTTGATTGCGTTACGAGTAGCAGACTCGAACATTTCATCCGTTGTGGTTACTTTGTCGCCCATAACCGGAATAACACCGGAGAGCAGGCAGATTTTCGCCAATACTTCTTCATGTTGTGTAACTGCGATGATTGGCGCTTTTGGACGATATTTGGAAATCATGCGTGCTGTGAATCCACTCTCAGTCGAAGTGATGATTGCTTTTGCATTCAGTACGAGGGAAGAACTTACAGCGCCCTGACTGATAACTTCAGTAATATCAGCGATCTGTTGAGCCGATTTTTGTGCGAATTGCTCTTTGTAATCGATCATTGTTTCAGCACGGCGAGCAACAGCAGCCATCGTGCGTACGGATTGTACCGGATATTTACCAGCAGCTGATTCACCGGACAACATCACAACGTCAGCACCTTGAAGTACAGCGTTTGCCACGTCACTTACCTCGGAACGAGTAGGGCGTGGGTTCACTTGCATGGACTCCAGCATATGTGTAGCTACGATAACCGGTTTACCAGCGCGGTTACATTTATCGATCATTTCTTTTTGCATCATTGGTACGTCTTCGATCGGAACTTCAACCCCGAGATCTCCACGAGCTACCATGATACCGTCAGATGCTTCAATAATATCGTCCAGGTTCGTCATACCTTCCTGGTTTTCGATTTTGGAGATGATCTGTACGTGGTCTACACCGCGCTCTTTCAAAATGCTGCGGATTTCACGGATGTCATCGCCTTTACGAACAAAGGATGCTGCGATAATTTCGATATCGTTTTCGATCCCAAATCCGATGTGCATAACGTCACGCTCGGTTACACCTGGCAATGTCGTTTTGATTCCTGGCAAGTTAACCCCTTTGCGTGGTTTCAGAATGCCGCCACTGATGATTTTACAATGGATATCGGATCCTTCCACAGACAGTACAGTCAGATCCACAAGGCCATCATCGATGAGGATACGATCGCCAGGTTTCACAACGAGGTTCAGTTCTGGATAGTTTACCGAGATACGCTCAGCGTCACCAAGAATTTCCTCGGTAGTCAGGATCAGCTCTTTACCAGCTTGCAGATGGCAGGATGCTTCTTTCAGTTTACCGATACGTACTTCCGGCCCTTTGATGTCCATCATGATCGGTACATAGGTGTTCAGTTCGGAAGCTGCTTTGCGGATATTGTTAATCCGTGTAACGTGATCTTCCAGTTCGCCATGAGCCATGTTCAGACGGGCAACGGTCATACCTTCCTGAATCATTACTTTTAACAATTCGATTGAGTCACAAGCAGGTCCCATGGTACAAATAATTTTTGTTTTTAACATGCTAATTTCCTCCTCATATTTAAGCTTATATGTGTATTGTAGCGTTTTCTGTCGAATCAGGGTATGAACTATAGTACAATGATTAGAGTATAGTCCGATAATGAGGTGTGTTATGGTCACTCCACTTGAAGTACGACATATTAATGGTGTCGGTTGGTACGAAGAAGCTGTGCAATCTCAAGAAACTTGGCGGCTTAGCTTGGTTACTTATGGAAAATGTGTATATTGGGTGAACGGTGATAAACAGATCATGGAAAAGGGTGAATTGCTCCTCATTCCAGGTGGCGTCCCATATTACGGAAAAAGTATTCCTACAGTAACGCATACACAGATTGTAATTCAACTGCAACGCGACCATACGGAAACTCTGCCTGCACTGGAACGGTATGAGGCTTTGCGGCATAAACCTGGATGTTACGAGCTGATCCATCAACGCATGAGCGCTATTTATCAACAATGGCAGGAGCGTCCGTCTTATTATGTCATGATGAGCCAAGCCTTATTGATGGAAGTGTTGATTTATATGAACAGGGAGCTTGATCGTGGAGTCATCCCGCCGGAGAGGCATAATCATGTTGAACGGATGAAGCGGTATATTGAGCGGCATTATCGGGAGAAAGTGACGAAGGAAGAACTCGGGGACGAGATCAATAAAACGCCCAATTATGCTGCTGCATTATTCAAAAGCATGACAAATCAGACCATCAGTCAATATGTCCATGATCAACGGATGAAACGAGCCATATATCTGCTCACTGAGTCACAACTCTCCATCCAGGAAATTGCCGAATTTCTCGGCTACCGGGATCTGTCTTATTTTTACCGCATATTCAAACGTATAACCGGAAGTCCACCGTCTGACCTTCTTCATGAACGGCCACCTATAGTATGAAACGCGTAGTCCAACCCAAATAAAGTTCTTCTATATAAGTAGGTTTAATTAAATGAGTACAAAAAAAGAGGGCCTATGCCCTCTTTTGCTGTATAACAGGATCATCATCCCACCTGTTACATATATAAATGTCGTTATACATGACTGCTTGGATTAGAAGCTGTGAGTGGCTGCTTGCTTTTTTTTCGTGCCTGCCCAAGACGAAGAGCAAAGACATGTACAGTCCAATACGCCGCCTCAGCAAACAAAATGCCTCCAGCGATGTCCAGCAAGGAATGCTGTTTTACAAACACCGTTGATGCAATAATCAACCATAGCCATACCGACCAAGAAATCCGTGCCAAAGGCCTAAAGTTCAAGTGTCTGTTAATCACAATAAACAGCAAATAGCTGGTCAGAACATGAACACTTGGGAAACAGTTGAAGGGCGCATCATTTGTATAGATAAACTGCACTAACACGCTGCTCAGATCAGTTCCGCCGACCTCCGGACGTGGGACATGGGTAGGGAACACCGCAAAACAGACATTGGCAACCATGACACCAACATTATAGGTAATCAACGTACGCCAGAATAGCGACTTGTTCGTCAGACCCAAATAGAGAAATCCAAGATACAGAATGGGCATCCAGCTAATGTACGGATAAATAAATTCTTTGAGAAAAGGAATCTGTGTATCAATCCAGGCATAATTGTAGAAGACATCACTTCCGGTGTTACTGCCTAGAAATACGTAAATGGAGCCTTGGAGCGGTATGCACAGAATAGCCAGTAAATGCCCCCAGCGCTGAAAGAATGCTTTCATAGTATCCCCCTGATTTCATTATGCATTGTAAAACTATCGTTAATGGGTACTTCATAGATATATGACGTTGGAGAGTCGCCACACCCCTGCAGCATTGAACTCTTGTAATACTATAATGGACAGATAAAGGTATAAGCCATACCTGATTTTAGGGGAAAAGAAGTCAGGATAAGTCTCTTTTTTGTTACTTTTATAGTTTTATCCATAATAGGGATATTCAATATTCGGATGATGTGATACAACTATATTGGCATATAAATTCATATGACAACGAAAAAAAGTAAATGAAACGAGGTAGGGAAATGTATGATTAATCCGCAATCCAAGCCAAAACATTCCTTTTCCGAGCGCAAACCTGTGCTCACCGTTGTGATTATTGAGCTACTTCTCTTGTTAGCCGTATTTGCTGCAGGAGCCATTGCGACGATAAAACAACTGGACTACACTTCCCCTGTACTCATTTCCTTTACACCCATCGCAATTGTTCTGATGATCTATCTGACGTTAAGACGCAAGTGGGGAGAGACTGGCTTCCGATCTTTGCGAAGTATCCCGGCTGGCCACGCAAAGTATTATATTCCACTACTCCTTGTACTGGGTACACTTTCCCTGAAAGGATTTGGGGAGCCGAGCTTGTCTAGAGTAGCTTTTTTCATCTTTTTTACCTTGCTCGTAGCTTTTGTAGAGGAAACGATCTATCGTGGACTTATTTTCAAAACATTGCTTCAAAAAAGTGCAGTGGCCGCAGTTGTGACCTCCAGCATATTGTTTTCGATTACACATCTGCTGAACGCATTGTCTGGTCAGGATATGACGGATACGATCATGCAATTGATCTATGCGCTGCTCCTGGGAGCTGTACTGGCGCTATTGATGCTGAAGAACGGCAATATCGTACCGCTTATATTTTTTCATTTCATACATAATCTGATTCAATTTCTAGCGAATGATCTGGAGGACACAGGTACACTTCCTTACGATCTGTTTATACTGGCAGTACTGATTGCTTACTGTGCATGGTTAGTGTGGAGCATTCGAACAAATTCGTCTATTCCATCCAAAGGGAGTGGGCAAGCAAATACGGTTGTTCATTAAGGGTATTGCGGGTATTGCTTAAAAGTAGTTATCATACAGTTTCCCGTCAGCAGTTGGATCATGGTATACTTCAGTCTGGCGGGAAGACAGATATGTTCATGATACGAGGTCTGCATATCCGTACATTAGGTTTAGACAGTAGGTGATATAGTGGAGAAGACAGCACAAGGTGTAGCAGAATGGATGGTACAGGAGATTAAATTCACAGGAACACTTCATCAGGAAGCTGCCATAGAATATGTGAAGACCCATTTTGGCGAAGAGTTTGTTTTTGTGAACGAGAACGGCAATACATCATTGACCAAAGAAGTGAAGAAAGCTTTCCGAAAGCTTCATCGTGGGCAGATCGCCTGGGATCGGGATGCATTTATGTGGGCATGGACATAGTGTGTTATACTGGAGTAAGATGATTCATTGGTTGTGTTGGATATGCATGTCAGAATATTATATAAAAAATGTATAAGATGGATTAGATCTGCATATCCTTTCATAAGACCGTACACAAGCGACCAGGCACATAAGCGTTATGAACCCTGGCCCCACGCGTGTTAATAACATGTATTTCCAAAGCTGTTTGAAAAGAAAATACAAAGATTTGCTTTTTGGCTGAAATGGAGTTATAATAAAAACAAGTTGTAGAGAGTGGAAAACCTAATTCATATATTGTAAAGGGCGATCACTTATAGGTTTATGACTGGTACCTTTTTCAATGTGTGAATTTTTATTTGCTTGCTGCAAAGAACAAAGGAACATGTTAATCTTTATTTGGAGGTGTAATTCACATGCAAAACGGAACAGTAAAATGGTTCAACGCTGATAAAGGCTTCGGTTTCATCGAAGTTGAAGGCGGAGAAGATGTATTCGTACACTTCAGCGCTATTACAGGCGAAGGCTTCAAAACGCTGGACGAAGGTCAACGCGTGCAATTTAAAATTGTACAAGGAAACCGTGGTCCTCAAGCAGAAGAAGTTGTAAAACTGTAATTAAAGCATAGCTGCCTTTAACATGTTATAATGGTAAAGGCAGCTTCTTTTTTTTGATCAGTTATATAAAAGTCGACCCATTAGTTGTCGAGGCAGGGTCTGGTGGGACGTGAAACTTCCGCTAAGTGTAGGCTTCTGTGAAATAACGTCGGTTAGATGTTTTTCCATAACAAAGGGGGTAGAAGTCATGTATAATCGCAAAAAACCGTTGGAAGAGATTCCACAAGCTGATGCGGCAATCTGGGAATGTACGAGTGATACGTGCAAAGGATGGATGCGGGACAATTTTGCGTTTGATAACGTACCTACTTGTCCGATATGTGCTTCTGAGATGGTCAGCACGACTAGGATGCTACCATTGCTTGAGAATTCGAATAGTAATCTGAAAACGATGCCTAAAGGAAATCGGATTTAACATAGCTTACCCGCCTCTAACGAGGTGTTTTTTTTTAAGATCAAATTGACACCCTGTGCGAAGGTAAGGGTATTAAATATGAAGTTCCCGGCATTCGTTTTAGCGAATGCCTTTTTTTGTATCATTTTTTAACAGAAAATATAATGTAAATGACGAGAATCACATGAAAAAAATAAAGACCCTTTTTGCTTATAGCAAAAAGGGTCTTTATTATGACTACAATTTTACCGCTATCAGATTTGAGTTTTAAATGAACAGGAATGGCAGCAAAAACAGAGTTGCTACCAGAGCCAGTTCGATCCCTGCTCCTGCTCCATAGCCATAACCGCGACCGTATCCATATCGACCGTAGGCTGAAGATTTAACTTTTTTTGATGCAACAGCGTTTTTCTTGCTGCTTTTTACCAGCTGTTGTTTGGACTTGACTGAACATAGACGTGGTCCCTCGAAACATCCGTTCAAATAAACTTTGCCATCACGACATTGACTAAGCGTACCATACATATGCTTACCGTCTTTCATAACGAGACAAACGGAACGTCCAACGTGCGGAGAAACCGTTTCTTCACATACTCGATTAATTCTGTACATGCAAATCCTCCTCATTAGATGCGGTTGCCGCTTGAATTCAACGGTTTGTATATCATAGTAAAAAGAAGACCAATTGGTATGGACGAGTACCCGGGAAATCGAATAGGGAGGAGCCGTTTTTGAGTTAATTCCATACACTGGGAGGAGTGAGGAGGGGATGTCGCGTGGATTATCATGACATGCTGGCTCGGTTAGGGGAGGGGAGTGCCCATCCCGGAGGATTTATGGCAACGCTGAAGTTGCTGGAGAGTTTATCTCTGCCTGTGGATAGTCATATCCTTGAGATAGGATGTGGGACTGGGAGGACTGCGTGTTACCTGGCTAAAAGGGGTTATCAAGTAACAGCGATTGATCTTAATCGCCAGATGCTGGATAAGGCCGTTCGGCGAGCAAGACGAGAACGGGTGGATGTTCGATTTGTTCAGGCGGATGTAACATCGTTACCTTTTCCGGAAAATCATTTTGATATGGTATTCGTGGAGTCGGTTACAATCTTTACCCCATGGCGGAGTGCGCTAACTGAGTATAGAAGAGTGTTGAAGCCCGCTGGACTTTTGGTAGATCGGGAGATGGTTCTATCAGGCCAGAAGACCGAATTGATGTATCGCAGATTAAAGCAATTTTACGGTATACGAACCCTGGTAACGGCGACAGCATGGAGAAAACGCCTGAAACAGTGTGGTTTCACCAAGGTAGAGGTCAAGGAACATTCGCGATCTATGGGAAAATGGGGCGTTGATCATGATCCACATCGTGAGATCGATATGAATTGGTTTGAAGATGAACGTATGCAGCAAATGAGTCAAACCAATGATCGGTTGCTCGCGAAATACGGCAAAAAGTTGGGGTATGCTGTTTTTGAAGCAAGGGCACCGTTGGAGGTCAAAAAAGAAAAATAGGAAAAGACAACTCACACATTAGTGTGGGTTGTCTTTGTTTTGTTTCGACAGAAGGTACTACAGCATATCGTTGTCGATAATCCGCCAGTGGTGTTTGAGCAGGGCTTCCAGTTGGCTCTTATCCTTGGCTCGAAAAGCACTTAGAATTTGCCGGTGCTCTTCATTAACTTCGAGCAGTACCTCAGATAGCTTTGGCTTATTATCACTAACATACGACTGCCGGATGAAACTGTTCTTCAATGTGTTTAACATCTCAATGACTGTGGCGTTACCACATCGCTGAATGTACAGATTATGGAACTGATATTGGTTCTTGTTGTAGGCAGCAAGATCAAGTTGGCTGATATCTTCGTCCATTCGGACAACGAGAGTTTCCATCTCCAAAAGTTCAGATGGTCTGAGATGGTCTGCTGCAAGTGTGGCAGCGAGTGCCTCCAGCACACCGATCGCTTGGGAGAACTCCAGTTTTTTGCCTGCATCAAAAGGAGTGACAATAAATCCCCTGCGTGGGATGTATTGCAGCAGATTGTCTGAAGCCAGCTGGAAAAGGGCCTCCCGAGTAGGCGTGCGACTGATGTCCAGCTTTTTGCATATTTCGGCCTCGTTGATCTTCTGGTTGGGAAGTAACGTCCCGTCCTGAATCTTCTGGGCAATGTAATCGTATACGTGATCTTTCAAGGACCGGTATTTGGGTACCTCCATACCGAATCCTCCTTTCTATGTATAGTGAATGAATAGATGGGTTTGAGGCCGTACTGTGCGCGCCGTTCAGGCGTTTCAAGTTTTTATCATCTTAACACCGAGGGGGAAGTTGGGCAAGCAAACTTCATGTTTCAGCCGATGTAAATGCCGTGTTATATATAGAACATTTTATGGAATTAGAGCGTATAATTGTTTAAAAAATGATTGTGATAAATCAGAATGTTTGTTAGTATTACTTACATATAAGTCCATATATTGTCTTATGTATATTGTATACAAATTTATCATTATGCTACTCAGTCTAAAAAAAGAATAGGGGTATGCTGTGTGAGAAAAGTATTGTTGCCAATGATGCTGTTGTTAATCGTTGTAATCATGTCCGCATGTGGTCAGGAAAAAACGACAGGAACCGAATCGGACGCTACTTCGTCTTCGGGTAGTAGCTCTGAGGAAAAGGAAGTCATTGTACTTGGAACGAGTGCGGACTATGCACCCTATGAATTTCATAAGAAAATTGATGGTAAAGATACCATTGTAGGTTTTGACATCGAGATTGCCAAAGCAATTGCGGCTGATCTGGGAGCCGAGCTGAAGATTGAGGACATGGACTTTGATGGCCTTCTTATGGCCCTTGGTACAGATAAGGTTGATTTTGTGATATCAGGCTTAACCCCTACCGAAGAACGAAAGAAGAATGTTGATTTTACGGATATCTACTATTATGCAGAGCAGGCTGTACTTGTTAGAGAAGGGGAAGATACGGCATTAAAGTCCATGGATGATCTATCAGGCAAGCAGGTTGGCGTACAAAAGAGTTCCATTCAGGAAGGCATCGCTCAGGAAATAGAGGGAGCAAAGCTCACTTCTCTGGCCAAAATACCTGAACTGATTCTGGAGTTGCAGACGGGGCGTGTAGACGCACTCATCCTGGAGAAGCCAGTGGCTGAACAGTATGTGAAGAACCAAGAGGGGCTTGTTGTTGCGAATGTAGAGATTGAACAGGCTGAAGATGAGGGTGGTTCGGCCATCGCGGTGAAGAAAGGTAATCAGAAGCTGCTGGATCAGATCAACACTACATTGGAAAAGCTCAAAACGAACGGAGATATTGAACGGTTCGTCGTTGAAGCGAATGAGATGCTCGGCGAATAAACCGGACGAGTGAGGGATATGCCGTGAATTTAGATTTTTCCTTTCTATTAGAACATTGGCAGGATTATGCACGAAGTGCGTGGGTCACGCTGGAACTTTCCTTCTTCGGTGTATTGTTTGGTACGTTACTTGGTGTGATCATGGCATTAATGCGAATATCCCGAATATGGCCAATTAAATTTGTGGCTTCGGCGTATATTGAACTCATTCGAGGAACACCAATGCTGGTACAGATTCTTATTATTCATTATGGTCTGACGGTTGTGGGTGTGAACTTGCCGGCATTTATGTCGGGGGTGGTAGCTCTCACGATGAACAGCTCCGCTTATATGGCGGAGGTGTTTAGGGCCGGGATTCAAGCGATTGATAAAGGACAGACCGAGGCTTCGCGCTCCCTTGGTATGACACATGGTATGACACTTCGTTATATTATACTGCCGCAGGCTTTTCGTAACATGCTTCCAGCCATCGGTAATGAATTCATTATTATCATTAAAGATTCTTCGCTTGTCTCCATGATCGGCATAGCCGAGATTATATACACGGCCAGAACGATTCAGGGTGTTACGTTCCAGCCGCTTGCTCCGCTGCTTGTTGCCGCTGGCCTCTATTTTATAATTACATTTACACTGGCTAATTTACTCTCTTGGTTGGAACGTAGACTTTCTACTTCTCGCTAACTATGGATAAAGGATTGGATTCGAGAAAGGCTTGGATTAGGCTGGAGTGGAAAAAGAGGGATGTAGTCGTAAATGGCGATGGCATCGCATACATTGTTATTGTATTTTGTATACAATATTTTGGAAAGGTGTTGGGTGTGTATGTCAGATTCCAAAATGTTAATGGATTGGTCGGAGCGTTATGCTGCACCTAATTATCACCCGCTCCCTATTGTTATTGAACAGGCGGAAGGGGTATGGGTGGAAGACCCTGAAGGCCGCCGTTATATGGATATGTTAAGTGCATACTCTGCATTGAATCATGGTCATAGACATCCTGTGATCATACAGGCGCTCAAGGATCAGGCAGATCAGGTTACGCTGACATCACGGGCATTCCACAGCAGCTCCGCTTCTCTTTTTTATCAGAAACTCTCACAATTCACGGGGAAATCGAAGATTCTCGCCATGAATACAGGAGCGGAAGCGGTGGAGACTGCGGTGAAGGCGGTACGTAGATGGGCTTATCGTTGCAAAGGTGTACCGGAAAATCAAGCCGAGATTATCGTATGCTCTGGTAACTTTCATGGAAGAACTCTGACGGTTACGTCCTTTTCTTCTTCAGCGGAGTATAAAAAAGATTTTGGACCGTTCACACCTGGATTCCGGATTATTCCCTATGGAGACATTGAAGCGCTGAAAAAGGCCATTACGCCAAATACGGCTGGTTTTCTTGTAGAGCCTATTCAGGGCGAAGCAGGAATCGTCATCCCGCCTGATGGATATTTGGCTAAAGCCTTTGCTCTGTGTAAGAGTCAGCAGGTGTTGACTGTAGCTGATGAGATCCAGACCGGATTTGGAAGAACGGGTCGCCGTTTTGCCTCCGACTGGGAAGGGGTTGAACCAGACATCTGGATTATGGGCAAAGCGCTGGGGGGAGGAGTCATGCCCATCTCGGCTATCGCTGCTGATGCGGAGATACTTGATTTGTTTGAGCCGGGGTCTCATGGTTCTACGTTTGGGGGTAACCCACTAGCCTGCGCCGTGGCTATAGCAGCTCTGAAAGTTCTTGAAGATGAGAAGCTTGCCGAGCGATCGGAGAGTCTGGGGAACTATTTTATGAAAAGACTTCGAGATATTCGCAGTTCAGCCATACGGGAAGTTCGGGGCAGAGGGTTATTTATTGGTGTTGAGCTGCATGAATCAGCACGTCCCTATTGTGAGCGATTGATGTCTGCTGGTTTGCTATGTAAAGAAACCCATGAAACGATCATTCGGTTTGCTCCACCACTGACGATTAAAGAGTCCGAGATTGATTGGGCACTGGAGAGAATTGAGCAGGTGTTGATCAACAATGAGGGAGCTGACCTAGATGAAAAATGATGATGATGTACATGGTGGAATAAAAGATACTTCTATTGATACAAGTCAAACATCTGTGCGACGTAATATTGCTATCATTAAGGTTCCTTTTGGACTCGGTGGAGCAAGAGGTGGAGCAGAGTTGGGGCCTGATGAATTGATTACAGCTGGACTGAAGCGGGAGATTGCGAGTCTTGGGCTAGTGCTTTCCAAAGAAGTGCGGGTAGATTGTCCTTCTGAACCGGCTGCCACTATTGAGCGGAATCGTGTAAAACATTTAAATGAGGTACGTCAGGTCAGTCAGAAGGTGTGTAGTGAAGTATCAGGCGCAGTAGAGGAGGGGGCTTTTCCACTTGTGCTTGGGGGAGATCATAGTGTGGCGATTGGTACTTTTGCCGGGCTAACAGCGCATTATTCGAATTTGGGTGTGATCTGGTTTGATGCGCATGCAGACTTGAATACGGAAGAACGTAGCTTGTCCGGTAATATGCATGGGATGAGCGTGGCTGCATCCTTGGGGCATACTGCATTCAATCTGTCACACATTGCTGGAGCAGGCGCGTTTATTGATCCGTCCAACTTGGTCTATATTGGTCTGCGTGATTTGGATGAGTATGAGAAAGAGCAGATTAAGGGACTGGGAATCCGAGCATTTACGATGCATGATATTGACCGTATGGGAATACAGCAAGTTATTGAGCAAGCAGTAGCTACAGCGGGAAAAGGGACAGATGGTATTCATGTCAGTTTTGACATGGATTGTCTGGATCCGCGGGAAGCTCCGGGTGTAGGCACCCCAGTACCGGGTGGTTTGAATTACCGAGAGGCACATTACGCATTGGAGATACTTGCTTCCACAAATCAAGTTACGTCGATGGAACTGGTTGAGGTGAATCCGTTGTTTGATCATAATAGACATACGGCAAGGCTTGGTGTGGAACTGATCGCTTCGTTACTTGGTAAGCGCATATTGTAAGCACTGAGAAGTGAAGCGGAGTGTGCAAGCTGTGCCCAAGGAATATACTTTCTTATCTATTATAGAAGGAAAGAAAACTGAGATCCCGATAAACCCGGGGCTAGTCACAAGAAATTGTTCACTGCAATCGCAGTGGAAGTGACTTCCCTGGTTATGTTTAATGGATGTGTATATTAGAAGCAATGTAATAGGGGGGCTGAGAGTTATTTGTATGTACAGGAGCGTCAGATTACATATGGTACCGATGTTGTGGGTGATTATCATTTTTTAAAAAAAGACTTGCAATTGAAATCTGTACATGATATATTCTAATTCCGGCCAAGAAAACACGGTTTACACGGTGCGGCAAGCAAATGAAATAAGCTTCGAAAGAAACTTAAAAAAAGCTTGCAAAGTTGGTTCGGACATGATATTATATAAGAGTTGCTGAAGAGAACGACATTCGGTAACAAAAACAAGTTTGATCTTTGAAAACTGAACAACGAGTGAGTAAACATTCTGCTTGCAGAATGAACGCGAAAGTTCGAGACAAGCCTTGGCTTGAATCGGCTGGAGCACAAATGAGATTTTAATCTCGTCAGATTCAAAATGAGCTTATCGCTCTTTTCAATACTTTATTGGAGAGTTTGATCCTGGCTCAGGACGAACGCTGGCGGCATGCCTAATACATGCAAGTCGAGCGGACTTGAAGAGAAGCTTGCTTCTCTGATGGTTAGCGGCGGACGGGTGAGTAACACGTAGGCAACCTGCCCTCAAGTTTGGGACAACTACCGGAAACGGTAGCTAATACCGAATAATTGTTTTCTTCGCCTGAAGGAAACTGGAAAGACGGAGCAATCTGTCACTTGGGGATGGGCCTGCGGCGCATTAGCTAGTTGGTGGGGTAACGGCTCACCAAGGCGACGATGCGTAGCCGACCTGAGAGGGTGATCGGCCACACTGGGACTGAGACACGGCCCAGACTCCTACGGGAGGCAGCAGTAGGGAATCTTCCGCAATGGGCGAAAGCCTGACGGAGCAATGCCGCGTGAGTGATGAAGGTTTTCGGATCGTAAAGCTCTGTTGCCAGGGAAGAACGCTTGGGAGAGTAACTGCTCTCAAGGTGACGGTACCTGAGAAGAAAGCCCCGGCTAACTACGTGCCAGCAGCCGCGGTAATACGTAGGGGGCAAGCGTTGTCCGGAATTATTGGGCGTAAAGCGCGCGCAGGCGGTCATTTAAGTCTGGTGTTTAATCCCGGGGCTCAACCCCGGATCGCACTGGAAACTGGGTGACTTGAGTGCAGAAGAGGAGAGTGGAATTCCACGTGTAGCGGTGAAATGCGTAGATATGTGGAGGAACACCAGTGGCGAAGGCGACTCTCTGGGCTGTAACTGACGCTGAGGCGCGAAAGCGTGGGGAGCAAACAGGATTAGATACCCTGGTAGTCCACGCCGTAAACGATGAGTGCTAGGTGTTAGGGGTTTCGATACCCTTGGTGCCGAAGTTAACACATTAAGCACTCCGCCTGGGGAGTACGGTCGCAAGACTGAAACTCAAAGGAATTGACGGGGACCCGCACAAGCAGTGGAGTATGTGGTTTAATTCGAAGCAACGCGAAGAACCTTACCAGGTCTTGACATCTGAATGACCGGTGCAGAGATGTACCTTTTCTTCGGAACATTCAAGACAGGTGGTGCATGGTTGTCGTCAGCTCGTGTCGTGAGATGTTGGGTTAAGTCCCGCAACGAGCGCAACCCTTATATTTAGTTGCCAGCACTTCGGGTGGGCACTCTAGATAGACTGCCGGTGACAAACCGGAGGAAGGTGGGGATGACGTCAAATCATCATGCCCCTTATGACCTGGGCTACACACGTACTACAATGGCCGGTACAACGGGCTGCGAAATCGCGAGATGGAGCCAATCCCAACAAAGCCGGTCTCAGTTCGGATTGCAGGCTGCAACTCGCCTGCATGAAGTCGGAATTGCTAGTAATCGCGGATCAGCATGCCGCGGTGAATACGTTCCCGGGTCTTGTACACACCGCCCGTCACACCACGAGAGTTTATAACACCCGAAGTCGGTGGGGTAACCGCAAGGAGCCAGCCGCCGAAGGTGGGATAGATGATTGGGGTGAAGTCGTAACAAGGTAGCCGTATCGGAAGGTGCGGCTGGATCACCTCCTTTCTATGGAGAATCGTTTCCCGAGTGGAAACATTCAAATAAGCAGGTTCTTCGAACCTGCACAGCGATTCATTTCGGTCCATCACTTCGGTGTGGATGAAATGAAGAGCAAACTACTCACTCGTTGCTCAGTTTTGAGAGCTCAAACTCTCAAACAGCTTGCTTTTGCATGGAGCTTGTTCTTTGAAAACTAGATATCGAAACGAAACAAACGCGAATTAGAACATTCCTTTTTAGCTGAACTTGTGTTAAACAAGTTTCAATAAAAACGGTAGTCAAATTGCTTTTGTGATGGTATTGGATGGGAGCGACTTTTGGCTTTGCGCAAGCAAAACAAGGGAAGCGAGCAGTCAAAACCGGAACAAAATGGTTAAGCTACTAAGAGCACACGGAGGATGCCTAGGCGCTAGGAGCCGATGAAGGACGTGGCGAACAACGAAACTGCCTCGGGGAGCTGTAAGCAAGCTTTGATCCGGGGGTGTCCGAATGGGGAAACCCAGCTGGGGTAATTTCCAGTTACTCACAACTGAATACATAGGTTGTGTAGAGGCATACCAGGGGAACTGAAACATCTAAGTACCCTGAGGAAGAGAAAACAATAGTGATTCCGTCAGTAGCGGCGAGCGAACGCGGAGAAGCCCAAACCAGAGAGCTTGCTCTTTGGGGTTGTGGGACGTCTCACATGGAGTTACAAAGGAACCGGTTAAGCGAAGAGGTCTGGAAAGGCCCGCCAAAGAAGGTAAAAGCCCTGTAGTTGAAAGTCTGTTCCCTCCGAGACGGATCCCGAGTAGTGCGGGGCACGTGAAACCCCGTATGAATCCGGCAGGACCATCTGCCAAGGCTAAATACTTCCTAGCGACCGATAGTGAAGCAGTACCGTGAGGGAAAGGTGAAAAGCACCCCGGAAGGGGAGTGAAATAGAACCTGAAACCGTGTGCTTACAAAAAGTCAGAGCCCGTTTTAGGGGTGATGGCGTGCCTTTTGTAGAATGAACCGGCGAGTTACGTTCCCGTGCAAGGTTAAGGTGAAGAGCCGGAGCCGCAGCGAAAGCGAGTCTGAATAGGGCGACTGAGTACGTGGACGTAGACCCGAAACCGGGTGATCTACCCCTGTCCAGGGTGAAGGTGCGGTAACACGCACTGGAGGCCCGAACCCACGCATGTTGAAAAATGCGGGGATGAGGTGGGGGTAGCGGAGAAATTCCAATCGAACTCGGAGATAGCTGGTTCTCCCCGAAATAGCTTTAGGGCTAGCCTCGGAAAACAGAGTCGTGGAGGTAGAGCACTGATTGGGTGCGGGGCCCGCAAGGGTTACCAAGCTCAGTCAAACTCCGAATGCCATAGACTTACTTCCGGGAGTCAGACAGTGAGTGCTAAGATCCATTGTCAAAAGGGAAACAGCCCAGACCATCAGCTAAGGTCCCCAAGTGTGTGTTAAGTGGGAAAGGATGTGGAGTTGCACAGACAACCAGGATGTTGGCTTAGAAGCAGCCACCATTGAAAGAGTGCGTAATAGCTCACTGGTCGAGTGACTCTGCGCCGAAAATGTAACGGGGCTAAACACACCACCGAAGCTATGGCTTGATGCTTTGCATCAGGGGTAGGGGAGCGTTGTATAAGGGTTGAAGGTGTACCGTAAGGAGCGCTGGACATTATACAAGTGAGAATGCCGGTATGAGTAACGAAAAGATCAGTGAGAATCTGATCCGCCGAAAGCCTAAGGGTTCCTGAGGAAGGCTCGTCCGCTCAGGGTAAGTCGGGACCTAAGGCGAGGCCGAAAGGCGTAGTCGAAGGACAACAGGTCGAAATTCCTGTACCACCGTAAGCCGTTATGAGCAATGGGGGGACGCAGTAGGGTAGTGACGCGGACTGATGGATGTCCGTCTAAGCAGTGAGGCTGATGTGTAGGCAAATCCGCACATTGTAAGGCTGAGCTGTGATGGGGAGCGAAAATTGTAGTAGCGAAGGTCATGATCTCACACTGCCAAGAAAAGCCTCTAGCCAGGTGAAGGTGCCCGTACCGCAAACCGACACAGGTAGGCGAGAAGAGTATTCTAAGGCGCGCGGAAGAACTCTCGTTAAGGAACTCGGCAAAATGACCCCGTAACTTCGGGAGAAGGGGTGCCCCGGTAGTGTGAATAGCACGAGGGGGCCGCAGTGAAAAGGCCCAAGCGACTGTTTAGCAAAAACACAGGTCTGTGCGAAGCCGTAAGGCGAAGTATACGGGCTGACGCCTGCCCGGTGCTGGAAGGTTAAGGGGAGTGGTTAGGAGCAATCCGAAGCTGTGAACCGAAGCCCCAGTAAACGGCGGCCGTAACTATAACGGTCCTAAGGTAGCGAAATTCCTTGTCAGGTAAATTCTGACCCGCACGAATGGCGTAACGACTTGGGCGCTGTCTCAACGAGAGATCCGGTGAAATTTTAATACCTGTGAAGATGCAGGTTACCCGCGACAAGACGGAAAGACCCCATGGAGCTTTACTGCAGCTTGATATTGAATTTGGGTACGATCTGTACAGGATAGGTGGGAGCCTTTGAAGCGTGAGCGCCAGCTTGCGTGGAGGCAACGTTGGGATACCACCCTGATCGTATCTAGGTTCTAACCTGGTACCGTAATCCGGTGCGGGGACAGTGTCAGGTGGGCAGTTTGACTGGGGCGGTCGCCTCCTAAAGAGTAACGGAGGCGCCCAAAGGTTCCCTCAGAATGGTTGGAAATCATTCGAAGAGTGCAAAGGCATAAGGGAGCTTGACTGCGAGACCTACAAGTCGAGCAGGGACGAAAGTCGGGCTTAGTGATCCGGTGGTACCGCATGGAAGGGCCATCGCTCAACGGATAAAAGCTACCCTGGGGATAACAGGCTTATCTCCCCCAAGAGTCCACATCGACGGGGAGGTTTGGCACCTCGATGTCGGCTCATCGCATCCTGGGGCTGAAGTAGGTCCCAAGGGTTGGGCTGTTCGCCCATTAAAGCGGTACGCGAGCTGGGTTCAGAACGTCGTGAGACAGTTCGGTCCCTATCTGTCGTGGGCGTAGGAAATTTGAGAGGAGCTGTCCTTAGTACGAGAGGACCGGGATGGACGTACCGCTGGTGTACCAGTTGTTCCGCCAGGAGCACCGCTGGGTAGCTATGTACGGACGGGATAAACGCTGAAAGCATCTAAGCGTGAAGCCCCCCTCAAGATGAGATTTCCCAGTATGTAAGACCCCTTGAAGACGACGAGGTAGATAGGCTGGGGGTGGAAGTGCAGCAATGCATGGAGCTGACCAGTACTAATCGGTCGAGGGCTTATCCAATAGCAAGTGATAATTCGCGTGTTTCGTTTCGAATCTAGTTTTCAGAGAACAACACTCTGAAATGTAAGCTACGCGTTTGGTGGCGATGGCGGAGGGGTTCCACACGTACCCATCCCGAACACGACCGTTAAGCCCTCTAGCGCCGATGGTACTTGGATCGCAGGGTCCTGGGAGAGTAGGACGCCGCCAAGCGATTTCCCTTTGGGGTATTTTTTTTGCCCCCCTTGCCAAGGAATAAGGGATATATAAGGGCCCTTAGCTCAGTTGGTTAGAGCGCACCTCTGATAAGGGTGAGGCCGGTGGTTCGAGTCCACCAGGGCCCATAGCAAGACCACAACAAAGAAATACACAGTGTATGGGGCCATAGCTCAGCTGGGAGAGCGCCTGCCTTGCAAGCAGGAGGTCAGCGGTTCGATCCCGCTTGGCTCCACCATTCCCTGATAGCTCAGTTGGTAGAGCACTCGACTGTTAATCGAGTTGTCACAGGTTCGAGCCCTGTTCGGGGAGCCATATGGAGAGGTGTCCGAGCTGGCCGAAGGAGCACGATTGGAAATCGTGTAGGCGTCACAAGCGTCTCGAGGGTTCGAATCCCTCTCTCTCCGCCAGATAATTTTTTTAGCAAGGCCCGTTGGTCAAGGGGTTAAGACACCTCCCTTTCACGGAGGTAACAGGGGTTCGAATCCCCTACGGGTCATATTACGGAGGCTTAGCTCAGCTGGGAGAGCATCTGCCTTACAAGCAGAGGGTCGGGGGTTCGATCCCCTCAGCCTCCACCATATAACTTTATAACGACGCGGGGTGGAGCAGCCCGGTAGCTCGTCGGGCTCATAACCCGAAGGCCGCAGGTTCAAATCCTGCCCCCGCAATTAACTTTCCTTGAGAAAGTACTATGGAACCGTGGTGTAGTTGGCCTAACATGCCTGCCTGTCACGCAGGAGATCGCGGGTTCGAATCCCGTCGGTTCCGCCATTTTTAATTAAATATACACCGTGCCGGTGTAGCTCAACTGGTAGAGCAACTGACTTGTAATCAGTAGGTTGGGGGTTCAAGTCCTCTCGCCGGCACCATTTTTAGTATTTACATCTGAATTTGTGATAGAATGTATATTATAGATGCAGTTGCTAATACTAAGATACTCTTAGTGGATGAATGGCTTACTCTATGGCGATCGTGGCGAAGTGGTTAACGCACCGGTTTGTGGATCCGGCATTCGGGGGTTCAATTCCCCTCGATCGCCCCATGATTTTTTAATGGGGATTAGCCAAGCGGTAAGGCAACGGACTTTGACTCCGTCATGCATAGGTTCAAATCCTATATCCCCAGCCATTTCATTACGAGTCATTAGCTCAGTTGGTAGAGCACCTGACTTTTAATCAGGGTGTCGAAGGTTCGAGCCCTTCATGACTCACCATTATATTTTGCGGTCGTGGCGGAATTGGCAGACGCGCACGGTTCAGGTCCGTGTGGGCTAACCCCCCGTGGAGGTTCGAGTCCTCTCGACCGCACCATATGTTTTGCGGAAGTGGCTCAGCGGTAGAGCATCGCCTTGCCAAGGCGAGGGTCGCGGGTTCGATTCCCGTCTTCCGCTCCAATATTTGCGCCCTTAGCTCAGCTGGATAGAGCGTTTGACTACGAATCAAAAGGCCGGGAGTTCGAATCTCTCAGGGCGCGCCATTATTTTCATAAGTATCGGGATGTAGCTCAGCTTGGTAGAGCACCTGGTTTGGGACCAGGGGGTCGCATGTTCAAATCGTGTCATCCCGATTTTTTTTATTTTGCGGGTGTAGTTCAATGGTAGAACTTTAGCCTTCCAAGCTAATAGCGTGGGTTCGATTCCCATCACCCGCTTTATACTGTGCAACACCTAAAACCCTTGGGCCACAAGGGTTTTTTCTTTACCCTAAATTCGACAAATGACAGACTATTTTTGTTTATGGGGCAACTCATGGGGCAAATCGCAATCTTTTAGGATCAAACACCTCTAAACGGTCTGCTGCCTCTCTGGAGATCATGTCAGACGAATGGGTGTAAATATCCGCAGTTGTTCCGATCTTGGTATGCCTCAATCGCTCCTGCATAGTTTTAAGGTCGGCTCCGCTTTCTCTAAGCAGCATAGCTGCTGTGTGACGAAGTCCATGCAGTTTAACATGAGGAATACCTTTCTTCTGCAAAAACTTCCTCCAGGTGCTTGTGGGGGTCGTAGGGAAGTACATGACACCCTTACCGCTATGGAATACATATGACTTGTTCTCTCCAGCCCAATCTTTACATTGGAATTTCTCTTTCTTCCATATCCGTTCGTATTCTTTGAGCTGGGCCATGTACCACTTCGGCATGGCAACCCAGCCTTCGGATTCCTCTGTTTTGACTTCACCTTCAATCTTTTTACCGTCCTTATCGAACGTGATTTGCTTATCAATCCAGATAGCTCCTCGATCATAATCCACATCTGGCCATTCCACGGCCAAGTATTCGCCTCGTCTAAACCCTCCAAGAAGGGAACCGGTAAAATAGAGCCTCCATCTATCTGGAAGGTCGTATAGAGCCAGCAGGATCGTTTCTGTCTCCGAACTATTGAATGCCTTCTTCACACCGCGCATAACTTTCTTTTCCTTCTTGCTGGTTTGTGGTCTCTTAACGCCAGCCATTGGGTTCTTCGCAATCAGCTCCCAATCATGGGCAGCGTCAAAAACAGACTTCGCCGCTTTGTAGATATTCAATTTCGAATTGGTAGCGAACTCTTCTCCGTTCTCGCGCTTCAGTTCTCCAAAGAAGGTGACGAGCTGCAGGGTTGTTATTTTACTTATTTTCAGATGGCCAAACTCCGGAACTACATATTTGTTGAGATTATACAGATTCACGTTCTGCGTGTATTCGCCCATATTCCCGGCAGCGTAGCCTTTCTCCCATTTTTGAATAAAATCCTTGAAAGTGATGTCCTCCTGTTTGACTGCCTTTCCTGCAATTACTTGTTCACTCCATTTAGCTTCTTCAAGCGCAAGCCAGGATTCTCTTTTCTTGTCTGATTTTGAACGTGCGATCTCTTCTGGCATGTAGACAGTAACAGACCTTTTCGGTCTGGATGCCTTTGAGGGATCTCGCTCAACAATTTTATACTTGTTGCCTCCTAGATGTTCATTCCAAGCCATGTCATTCTTCCTTTCTAAGCATTGATAATGGATTTTTATATTTCCAATTACATGAAAAACACCTCCTTTAAAGAACGTATGTTCTGTTTTTGGGTATGAGAAGCCACTAGTAATAAGCGCATCTCGAAAGCTACGCAGTTGATTCAATGACTCCCAGTGGATCAAAAAATATGATATGTCGTTCATCCGCTCGGACAGATAGACCAAACTTCTCCGTGTAGCGGTCAATGGCTGACTGGAGAAATTGTTCTGTTACCCCTAGGTATTCGGCAAGATCATATCGGCCTGAGATTCGGGCATGATGGGCTTGGACGATCTGGTCTAAGGGCAGCATACACTGATATGCCCACTGCCTGGCGCGAAGCTCTTGCTTTCGTTTATGTATGTCGCTTTGGTCAAGAATATCGCCAAAGCTCGTGTGATGGTGCCCTAGTTCTTCAGCAAGTATGCAGGCTTTTTCAATGATAGTAGAGATTCGCTTATCTATAAGAATTAACCCATCTGCATAGAAGCCCTTGCTTCTGCCCCGTAAGGGCTTCTCGACGATATCGACGTCTGACACACAAGCCTCAGCGCATAGTTTTTCGTAGTTGTAGGCTACCATCACGTCACTCCTTGCTCTTTCTAAGCTGCCTTCTTAATTTTACTAACTCTTTGAATTCCTCGATATCCTGAAGTTCTTCTTCTGTCCAATCATCACCGTCATGGTGAGCTGCAATGGTTTGAGGCACATATTGTTGAGATTCACCTTCTATGTTGGCACTTAAGGGTTTTGAGGTCATTGTTTTATACCCTGCCGCTTCCATAAAGTCTTCTCGAAGGACTAAGATCTCATAAGGATTAAAAACAGCTAACCTTTCTACAAACTCAGGCTCCGGTTTTATTAGACAAATACCCATCAAATAATTATCTAGAGTTTCGGAGTCAACCCCGCTTAATTTTGCAACTTCCTCAACGGGTTTATTCCCTACTATAATCCGGAGCATTTGCTCAAATCTTGATAGTTCGAACCCGTAAAGAACTCGCTCAACAGATACATTAAATAAGTCGGCTACCTTTTGTAACTTGTCAATGGAAGGGGAGTTCTTATTCCAGTTGTATATAGCGCCATTCCCAAAACCTAACTCTTTCTCAAGTTTTGGGATAGAAGTGTTAAATTCCTTACAAAGTTCTCGTATATTATCGACAATATTCATATCGACTCTCCTAACAGAAAATATTCTAACTAAAATATTCGGTTATTTGTTGACTTAACTAAAATATTCGGTTATATTGGTTTCAACAGCTTAATTAATAGCGAAAAAGGCAATAAAAAACCAGAGGTCACTTGACCCCGTATCAAAAATCGTTCCCCAACGACGTTTATTTGGTTGTGTCTTCTTCACGATAATAGATTATTTTCGGTTCATTGTCAATAATTAAGCTGTTTATTTTACAAACTCTTACAAAGGAGGGGTGTTAAATGCCACATTATACTGAGTTTGGAGCTGAAGCGAGAAAGATCATGTTCCAACGCAATATTAAATTGAAGGACCTTGCTAGTGAACTTGGTGTCTCAGTTACTTATGTTTCCGAGATTCTTAAAGGAACACGTGAAGGAAAGAAGCAAAAACCTATGATCGCAAGGCTGTTAGGCATGGAGAGCGAGGTTTGCTAAATCCTATCCAAGTGTATCTCTAACACAATTTAAACATTTAATTAATTCATTTAACAATGAAAGAAAGTGGTCTTGTGACATCAACAGCAGGATTTATCGAAGCACTACGTGTGGAAATCAAGCATGAACTAAGAGCCGAGATCCTGGCCGAGCTTAAACCTACCATCGAACAACTTTTATACGCTAATGTGTTTGATTTTGCTGAGGCATGCAGATATCTGAAGGTTTCGGACTCCACGTTACGGCGGATGGTTAAAAACGGCGAGATTCCTTTCATTAGGAATCGGACACTAATTCACTTTCGTCAGATCGCATTAGATAAATGGCTAGAAGGAAAGGAGCAAACAAAGTGAGTAAAATGCCAAGCCTGGTGCTGCCAGAAGTGATGGATTACTGCGCTAATCCAGAATGTGCCTCTGAAATTGTAGAAGGCCAGATAGCTGTACGTCATGGCAAAGATCTGTATTGTAAGTTGAGTTGCATGGCAAAGTCCATCGGCGCTGTGACGATCTCAGCAGGGGATCAGGAAAGGAGGTGAGAATCTTGCCATTGATGACAGAACAGCATTTCAAAGCAGCCTGTGGATTTTACCTAGCTCTTGCAAGCCAGATGCGCCGCAGTGGCCATATCAAAGTCGCTACTCATGCGGACAAGCAGTACCGCACTTATCGTAATCGTCTGCACGCAAAAATGCAGCTGATCGGCTCCTACCCCGAAACAGCTGCACACAGCTAAAACACTCTACCGTCAGTTTACCACTGACAGAAAGGATTATGCAATGAGTATGAAATCCACAGGTATTGTCCGCCGCATTGATGACCTGGGCCGTGTCGTTATTCCGAAAGAGCTTCGACGCACTCACTTTATTGAGGAAGGGGATCCGCTGGAGTACTTCGTAGAAGGTGACAAGATCATCATTCGCAAGTATCAACCTGGCTGCATCCTCTGCGGCAACACTGAAAGTCTGCACTTATTCCATGGTAAACAGATCTGTACACCTTGCATTAATAAAGCTTCAGAGCTTACTAAATCAAACTAAAACCTATTAGGAGGACTCATCCATGCAAAATATCGTTCCGATCCAAATCACATTCCAAGCCGTAAACGCCACTGACATTAAAAACCTGGTGCACGATCTGGCAGGCACGTTGGGGAGTATGCCTTATGCTGATGTGCCGGCAGAAACAACTGTCTCCACTGTTCCTACACAACCTGCACCGACTCAGCCTTCTACCCAGGCACCAGTGCAACCGCCACAGCAGCCCCAGTATGGCCAACAGCCTCAATATGGGCAGCAACCCCACTACGGTCAACAGCCAGTCTATGGTCAGCCATCGCAGTATGGCCAACAACCAGAACAACCGCAATACGGCCAGCAGCTGCCAGTGCAGGGTCAACCAGGTCAACAAGATCAGCAGCAGTATGGGCAACAGCAGCCACCGCAACAAGGAGGCGTCCCAACTTCGACTCCTGGGTATACGCTGGATCAACTTGGCGTAGCAGCTCAGCCAGTTATGGATGCGGGCAAAGGTCCGGAGCTGATCGGATGGTTGCAGCAACAAGGGGTAGGCGGTCTGACGCAGCTTGATCCAAGCAAGTATGGCGAGTTTGCAACGTTCCTCCGTAGCCTTGGGGGCCGCATCTAATGACGGAAATTGCACATGCAGAGCGAGCACACGCGCTGCTGTCAGCCAGTGGGGCATCCCGCTGGTTGCAGTGCACGCCGAGTGCCAGGCTCGAAGCCACGTTACCTGATAGTGAGAGTGAGGCCGCCAAGCGTGGCACACTCGCCCATGAGATCGCTGAGCTGAAGCTGCAGAAACTGTTCTCGGGTCTGACGACTCGCAAGTATAACGCTGCACTGAAGAAGTACAAAGCGGATGAACTGTATGAGCCTATCATGGAGGACCACACCAATGCTTATCTGGATTACATTCAGTCCATTGTTCACCAATTCCCTTCGCCGCCGTTTGTTGCCATCGAACGCCGTGTGGATCTGACCGATTTTGTACCGGAAAGTTTCGGAACCTCGGACTGCATCATCATTGGTAGCGGAAGGCTCCATGTCATCGATTACAAGAACGGCCAAGGTGTACCGGTATCTGCTGAAAACAATTCACAAATGAAGCTGTATGCGCTGGGTGCTTACAAGGCTTTCAGTCTCCTGTTTCCGATTGAGTCTGTTCATGTGGCCATCGTTCAACCAAAAGTGTGGAATGAGCCTTCTGAATGGTCGTTATCCGCAGCCGAGCTGCTGTCCTGGGGTGAGTCAATCAAGCCGATTGCTCAGCAAGCATTCAACGGTGAAGGTGAGTATGTTCCAGGTGATCACTGTAAATTCTGCCGTGCGAGTGCAACCTGCAGGGCAAGGGTGGAACAGATCATGGAAGCTGGGTCACTGGCGCCCTTAAAACCGCCAATGCTCAGTTGGGATGAGGCTGCTGCTGTACTAAAGCAAGCTGAGGGTATTGTCAGCTGGTATAACGAGCTGAAGAAGCTTGCCCTGGCTGAGGTATTGAAAGGGGGGATCGTACCCGGCTGGAAAGCCGTTGAGGGTCGGGGCAGCCGTGAGTATGCGGACTTGGATACCGCATTTGCTTATTTGAAAAGAAAAGGCATTGAAGAGGCCGTCCTATATGATCGTAAACCGTTAACCCCTCCTCAACTCGAGAACGCGCTAACAAAGAAAGTGTACAAAGAGTTGCTTGCCGAATCGGGACACGTCATTACGAAATCAGGAGCACCGACATTAGCTCCTGAAGATGATAAGCGTCCAGGTATCACTAATCAGGTTAATCCTGAAGACGTATTTGGTCCTACACCAGAACAACCACAAAACTAATAATTGATAAGGGGATATGACAATATGACAACTGAAACAGCAATTACCACAGGTGAAGTAAGACTGAGCTTTGTAAACTTGTTCACACCACGTGCCAACAAACCAGGGCAGGAGCCGAAATACAGCACTACGATTCTGATTCCTAAATCCGATTTTGCCACAATGCAACGTATCAATGCAGCCATTGAAGCTGCTTCACAAAAAGGCGTAGCTGGCGTATGGGCAGGGGCTCGTCCGGCGCAACCTAGCAATCCTATACATGATGGGGACGGATTAAGACCAAACGGTGAAGTATTTGGTCCTGAATGCAAAGGGCATTGGGTTCTGACGGCCAGCAGCAAGCAGCAGCAGGCGGTTGTGGGTCCAGACATGGGACCGATCATTGACCAAACCCGTGTGTATTCTGGTGTGTATGGCCGGGTGAACATTAACTTCTTCCCCTATAGCAACAGCGGCAAAAAAGGGGTAGGTGCCGGACTTGGTCCGGTGCAGATCCTTCGTGATGGTGAAGCCTTGGGTGGACGGATCTCCGCAGAACAAGCTTTCGGTGGCAATGGTGGCGGTGTGGGCTTTGTTCCTCAGCCAGCTCCACAGGGCTATGATCAGATCCCGCCGCAGCAATACGGCCAACAACCACCACAGCAGCCGCAGTATGGCCAGCAACCTCCGACTCAACCGGGATATGGCCAAGCACCACAACAACCGCAATACGGCCAACAGCCGCCAGCACAACCAGGCTATGGTCAAGCTCCTCAGCAACCGCAGTACGGACAAGCTCCGCAACAAGGCTATGGACAGCAGCAACCGCCACAACAACAGATCGATCCGATCACCGGCAAACCTCTAGGCGGCGGGATCTACGGGATCTAATTCATAGACATTTCAGTAGAGGGGTTCTTCGGAACCCCTTCACTTTACCAGAAAGGAGGAAACCAACAACATGACATGGCACCTTTCAATCGATATTGAGACCTACAGCAGTATCGACATCAAGAAAGCAGGGTTATATCGATACGTTCAAAGTCCTGATTTTGAAATCCTTTTGTTCGCTTATTCCTGGAATAGCGGCCCGACGCGAATTATTGATCTAGCTCAGGGTGAAGTCATTCCGGAAGAAGTTATCCGCGCTTTAAATGATAAAGAAGTCATCAAACACGCATATAACGCGGCTTTTGAATGGTACTGTCTAAACAAATTCTGGCCATCGCCCATAGAGCATTGGCGTTGCACACAGATTCACGGCTTGTACTGTGGATACCCTGCAGGACTTGGCAAGGTAGGCGAAGCGCTAGGCATTCCCCAGGACAAGAAGAAAATGGGCGTCGGTGGCGCACTGATTCGGACGTTCTGCATTCCAATCAAGAAGCCTGCCAAGTCAACCGGCTTCCGGAAGCGCACCTTGCCCCATCATGAGCCTGAGAAGTGGGAGCTGTTCAAGCAGTACTGTGTGGGTGACGTTGTGGCAGAGGTAGAGATCCTTCGCCGGCTATCGGTCTTCCCGGTTCCGGATATGGAGTGGGAGCTTTGGTTCCTGGATCAACGGATCAATGCCCGAGGAATCGCCTGTGACCTGCAGCTGGTCAAGGGGGCTTTGGCCGTAGATCAGCAGATCACAGCAGAGCTGATGCAGGAAGCCATTCAGCTCAGTGGATTGGACAACCCCAAGTCCGTGCAGCAACTTAAAAAGTGGCTATCTAAGGAGATCGGGGAAGAGGTCGAGGATCTGCGGAAGGATACGGTATCCGGCCTGATCGACAACGTGGAAGATGGCAGAGCCAAGCGCGTCCTGGAGATCCGCAGAGAGCTGTCCAAGACCAGTACCAAGAAGTATGTGGCCATGGAGACGGTAGCTTGTGAAGACGGGCGGGTTCGAGGGCTCTTGCAGTTCTACGGTGCGAACCGGACAGGACGGTGGGCAGGGCGATTGGTCCAGGTCCACAACCTCCCCAGGAACAAGATGGACACGCTCGAATATGCGAGGCAGCTGGTTCACGGCCAGCAAGTCAATCTGTTGAAACTGATGTACGGAAACGTTCCTGATACGCTCAGTCAGTTGATCCGGACGGCCTTTGTGGCTCCGGACGGAAAGAAACTCCACATAGCCGACTTCTCAGCTATTGAGGCCCGGGTTATTGCCTGGCTTGCTGGAGAACAATGGCGGCTAGATGTGTTCGCTACTCACGGCAAAATCTATGAAGCTTCAGCATCGGCCATGTTTGGGATACCACTTGAACAGGTGGACAAGGATCTGCGTCAACGGGGCAAGGTGTCTGAACTAGCTTTGGGATATCAGGGTGCTTCTGGTGCACTTATCGCCATGGGTGCCTTGGATATGGGCCTAGAAGAGGACGAGCTGCCCGAGATCGTAACGCGGTGGCGTAACGCCAATCGGCGCATTGTGGATCTGTGGTTCAGCTTCGAGAAGGCAGCGCTGAGTGTGATGGAGACAGGTCAGCCTGCAGGTGTTCGAGGAATTATCTTTGCTCGGGAGAGCCATCACGGAAACGGCCTGGACTTCTTCACGGTTCAATTGCCTTCCGGAAGAAAGCTTTATTATGTGGAGCCCCGCTTGGCTCAGAACGACTTTGGTAAGCAGGCGCTTCATTACATGGGTCCAGATCAGAAGACAGGCAAGTGGTCGCTGATCAACACCTACGGCGGGAAACTGGTGGAGAACATTGTCCAGGCGATTGCTCGGGACTGTCTGGCAGTATCACTGGTACGAGTGGAGCAAGCTGGTTTTGATACCGTGCTGCACGTACATGATGAAATCGGGATTGAGTCGGATAAGTTGGAGGATTTGGAGAAGGTATTGGATTTGATGGCCGAGCCGGTACCGTGGGCACCTGGGCTGCCGCTCAAGGCAGCCGGGTTCACCACAGACTTTTACATGAAAGACTAGCTTAATTACTAAGGGGTATCAATAAAGTGATCTAATAATATTTTCTTAACATGATTTCCATTTACAGTGTTGAATCCTTTCATTCTTAAATCTGCTGTAACTACATCTGCAAGATTCTCGATTTCCTCTACAGTTAAGTTCTTTTGAAAAAATGTTTCTTGATCTATAAAGAAAGCTGCTGATTTTAACGCTATTGATTTTAAACGCGTGTATCCCTTACCTGTTTCTATTATAGCCATTTCTTGTACAGGATTTCTATTAGACTTCAACAAAGATATCTCATTTTGTATGTCTTGAAGTGAGTTGATGATGTATTGATCTGTAGAAACAATCTCTTCGTTCATTGAAGCTACTTGGATATTACCGAAACTTTTCAAGAAGGAAGATTTATTTCCATCCTGTTGAGTTTCCTCGTATGTAGCTTGTACTTTTTCAGCTAGGAGTTCTTTAAACTTTACAATTGATTTATATCGGAGATCTCTTGGATATTGAAGATGTTCAATTACTCCAGCATCAAATGTGTAGTCGGTTTTGTCATCTTTAATAATGATAGTGGGCTTGTCGAAAGCCAAGCGCATCCCGAGTTCAAACATCACATTGGGGTTCTTGCAACTTACATCACAAATGATGATGTCAGATTTGTATAACCCCTCAACTATACGTTTATGGATAAGACCAGAACTGTTTCCTTCACTGACAATCTTAGGTTCACTACTATAACCCTGCATAGAAGACACAGCTTCAGTAATTATGCGTTTAACATCTAGCCAATGATCAGTTGAACAGCCATCAATAGGCGCAATAGGCATAACTAGTCCAATGTTTAAGAATTTAATTTCTTCTGTCATATGATCCTCCTAGTAATTTTTTACTAGGAACATTATACCAGTTGAGGTTTTTAGTTAACAGTATGAATTGGAAAAGGACGGTGATCAGACATGAGAGCCTTAACTGCTCAGGAGAAGAAGCGAATCGCTCATGTGAAGAAACGTGCAAATACCGCGATATCCAAGAAACGAATCTTGCTCGGCGCACAGATCAGGGCGTGTACTGCTCCTGTGGAATTGAAACGGAAAAAAGAACTGCTCCGTCAGTTTGATGCTCTTTCACCAGTCAAAGGTTACCCAACAGTCATTGAGGACAAAGAGCGTTCTATGATCATTGACTATGAACTGCTCCGCAGGTTAACCCGATCACTGAAGCATCGACGTGTAGATGTTCGAATCGAACCAGGTGGCGTGCTCATGATACATCATGAAGACCCGTCCAATAGCCGCAACCACGGCGAGATTGAGCTTTACGAGATACCACCTTGGCAGCAGTATGCACTTTCGGATTTACCTGTTATAGAGATTGATTAAACCAGGAGGCAGGCGTCATGCATTTTGACAGACAACTAACTATATCAAGCGCCGGGACCAGACACAGCACAAACTGGCAGACGCAAACGGCCTATTGGTCGGAGATCGTCGAGCGTTTACGGACTGCTGTACGGGGTGCGGAAACGCTGGCGGAATACTTGCAGCTGCCTAAGAGCAAACAGGATGACCTGAAGGACGTTGGCGGCTTTGTCGGTGGCAGTCTGTCAGGCGGTCGCCGGAAAGCCAACGCGGTCATTGGCCGTGATCTGGTTACGCTTGACCTTGATAATATCCCAGCAGGCGCGACGGCGGATATCCTTCGCCGCCTGGATGGTCTGAGTTGCGGCTATGCCGTTTACAGTACGCGGAAGCATGAGGAGAACCGTCCACGGCTTCGGGTCGTTGCACCGCTGGACCGGATGGCCACAGCGGATGAGTATGAACCGATTGCCCGTAAGCTCGGGGAGATCATCGGCATTGGGCTATGTGATCCGACCACGTTCGAAGCTTCTCGCCTGATGTACTGGCCAAGCTGCAGCGCAGACAGTCAGTTCGTGTTCACGTTCGGGGATAAGCCGTTTCTTTCAGTAGATGGGCTGCTGGCCATGTATGCCGATTGGCGCAATGTGGCTTCATGGCCACAGGTGCCAGGTACTGGACAGACTCATGTACGTCTGGCGGCCAAGCAGGGAGATCCCACCGAGAAGCAGGGCATGGTGGGTGCTTTCTGTAAGGTCTATGATGTGCCGGCAGCCATTGATGCATTCTTACCAGGTGTCTATCTAAACACAGACGATGGCAGTGGCAGACTTACGTACGTAGGCGGTTCGACTACAGGCGGTGCGATTGTTTACGATGATGGCCAGTTTCTATTCTCTCATCATGCTACGGATCCGACAGGCGGACGGCTGGTAAACAGTTTTGACCTGGTACGGCTTCACAAGTTCGGAGATCAGGACGATGAGGCGAAGCCTGGGACTCCTACAAATAAGCTTCCTTCATACACAGCCATGATGGACTTCGCCATGCGCCAGGAACCTGTGGCCGGACTATTAATGCAGGAACGACACCAGAAGGCCACAGCGGCGTTTGCTGACTCTCCAGTGTTGCCGGCAGAGCCAGAGGATATGGATTGGATGCGGCGGCTGGAATTTAACAGTAACGGCGTGTACCTGAAGACGGTAGATAATGTGCTGATTGTGCTGGAATTCGATCCGGCTTTAAAGGATAAGATTGCGTTTGATGAATTCGCCAATCGGGGTCTGGTGCTTGGGGCGTTGCCTTGGGATGCCAGGGAAGATCGGCGGCCATGGGCCAGTTCAGACGATGCTGGGATCTATCATTACATCGAAAAGGTGTACGGCATCGCGGTGGACGCCAAGATCAACAATGCTTTAACGCTGATCACGCATAAGAAGCGGTTCAACGATGTGCGGAGGTACCTGGAAGGTCTGACGTGGGACGGTGTGCCGAGACTGGACACGCTTTTCACCGATTACCTGGGTGCAGAGGACAGCCTGTATACCCGTGCAGTGTCCAGAAAGTCTTTCACTGCTGCTGTGGCCAGAGCGATGGAGCCCGGCGTCAAATGGGACTATATGCCGATTCTGGCGGGGCCTCAGGGGCTTGGCAAATCGACTTTTCTACGGTACATGGGCAAGGATTGGTATTCCGACAGCTTAACCACCTTTGAGGGTAAGGATGCCATGGAGTTAATCCAGGGTGTTTGGCTCAATGAGGTGGGGGAGCTGACGGGGATGAGCAAGTCCGAGAGCAACGCCGTTAAGCAGTTTTTGAGCCGGACGGAAGACATTTACCGTGAGGCTTACGGCAAGCGGACAATGCCTTATCCACGGCGCTGCGTGTTCTTCGGAACAACGAATGACAGTGAGTTCCTTCGAGATCGTACAGGCAATCGGCGGTTCTGGCCAATCGATGTAGGCATTGTAAAGCCGACAAAGAGTGTGTTTCAGGATCTGAAGGGTGAAGTCGACCAGATTTATGCGGAAGCTTTTGTACGGTGGCAGCTGAGTGAGCCCCTGTATCTATCAGGAGATATCGAAGAGTTGGCCAAAGAGCGCCAGGAGGCCCACAGGGAGAGCAACGCAAAGGAAGGCATTATACAGGCATTCGTGGAGCGGCCAGTTCCGGAAGATTGGTTAAAACGTGATCTGGCCACAAGACGGATGTACTGGTCTGGTGAGTTTGGGAAGCCCCAGGAAGGTATGGGAGGCCCCCGGGACCGAATATGTGCCGCAGAGGTTTGGTGCGAGTGCTTCAATTCGGACATCAAGTTTATGAAGCAAGCGGACACAAGAGAAATTAATGGCATTTTATCCTGCATACCAGGGTGGGAGGAGTATCGCGGACGATTCGGCCCATACGAAACTCAGCGCGGATATCGTCGCAAAGATTGTTGACAATGTTGACAGATGAATTGTTGACACTCGCTTAACTGTCAACAAAGGAATGTGACAGATTTTCAAGTGTCAACATGAGTGTCAACACAACTGTCAACGTCCTAAACCCTTGCTATATATACTTTTATTATACTTTGTTGACACTGTTGACAGTTATCTAGTTAAAGATAAAAAACAAATAGAATATAGAGATTATAGAAAATATATAACGCCTAACACGCCTAATTATTAGAAAGTTACGTACGTACACCCGTGTACGCGTAACACAGCCTGAGGAGGGTTGTCAAGTGAAAGAGAGCCAAATTGAATCATATTTACGAGATAAGATAAGAGCCCTTGGCGGCATTGCCTATAAATTCGTATCGCCAGGTAACTCTGGAGTGCCTGACCGGATGGTCCTGCTTCCTGAAGGCCGAGCCGTATTCGTGGAACTGAAGGCACCCGGTAAGAAACCCACCAAGCTGCAGCAGGTGCAACATAAGCGGATGCAGGCTTTGGGCCATGAGGTACGGGTGATCGATAGCAGAGAGCAGGTGGATGCATGGCTGCAGGAGCTTTGAGCATCGAGCGTAAGAAGTTTGTCCCGCATGATTATCAGCGGTATTGCATTAACCGGCTTTTGACAGATGATGCCCTTGGCCTGTTTCTGGATCTGGGTCTAGGGAAAACCGTGATCACCTTGACCGCCGTTAACGACCTGAAGTACAACCGATTCGCGGTCAGCCGGACCTTGGTCATTGCCCCCAAGAAGGTGGCAGAGGCTACCTGGGGGAACGAGGCAGCCAAGTGGCAGCACCTGAAGCATATGCGGATCATTACCGTTTTGGGTACCGCACAGCAGCGGATCAAGTCTCTTAATTCGCCAGGAGACGTATGGGTCATCAATCGGGATAATGTGGCGTGGCTTGTGGAGTATTACCGAAACGCTTGGCCCTTTGACATGGTGGTGTTGGACGAGCTATCCAGCTTCAAGAATCACCAGGCGAAGCGATTCAAGGTACTGACGTGGGTACGGCCGCACATCAAACGGATCGTGGGTCTGACAGGTACACCAGCACCGAATGGATTGCTTGACCTATGGGCCCAGGTGAATCTTCTTGATCAAGGACACCGTCTGGAGAGGAACATTACGGGGTACCGCACGAAGTATTTTGAGAAGAATTACAATGGCCATGGATACACCGCAAAGCCTGGTGCGGATGAGGTGATTCAGCGGAAGATTGCTGATCTATGTATCAGCATGAAGGCTGAGGATTATATTGAGCTTCCGGATAGTATCATGAACGTCATTCCCGTTGTCCTGGATGCGAAAGCCCAGAAGCAATACAACCAACTGGAGAAGGAATTGCTGCTGGAGATCGATGACGGGACAGAGATCACGGCAACCAGTGCGGCGGTGTTATCAGGCAAACTACTGCAACTGTGTAACGGAGCCTTGTACGATGAGAATCGGCAGGTTTTCGAGATCCACGATAACAAGGTGGAGGCATTCATGGAGCTGGTGGAACAGCTTAATGGTAAATCGGCTTTGGTGTTCTACAGCTTCCAGCATGACCTGACTCGCATCAAGAAGGCACTGGAGAAAACCAGCTTACGGATCCGGGAGCTGAAGACGCCGCAGGACCAACTGGATTGGAATGCCGGTAAGGTGGATATCCTGCTTGCCCATCCGGCCAGCGCGGCTTACGGCCTTAACCTTCAGGACGGGGGAAACCACGTGGTGTGGTTCGGCCTGAACTGGAGCCTTGAGCTTTACCAGCAGGCCAATGGCCGTCTGCACCGGCAGGGTCAGAAACAGAAGGTTATCCTGCATCACCTGGTGGTTCAAGGTGGAGCTGATGAAGACGTGATGAAAGCCCTGGAAGGTAAGGCAGCCACACAGGACAAGCTTCTAGACGCATTGAAAGCAAGAATAGAGAGGGTGAGATAGATGACAACCACAACCAAAGCAACGTGGATTGAGACACTGATCAGTCAATACGCAACGGATTCCCGAGCCTTGGACAATTACCGAAAGAGTCTGGATCTGGACGATCCCCAAGAGAAAGAGGAGGCTGGCACGGTCTCTGAAATGCTGTCCGACATGAGATATGCCCTGACGTGGTTAAAACGTGGGAGACGGCCAGGTAGCCGCCGAGGTGTCGAGATTACCGACGTGTATCGGCAGCGGGAAATCTATATCAAGCTGTCCGGACAGGAGATCACCGATGCTGAAAGGCTGCGTCTAGTGGATTCGCTACTGGCCCTGAGCGATCGGGAGCGAACATGTTTTCTGCTTCATATGGCGCAGGGGTTGACGCTTTTAGAGATTTCGCATAAACTAAATCTATCAAGAGGTGCCATATACGAGTATGTAAAGCGGGCCAAAGCCAAGCTTAAACAAGATTTTATATGAGTCTTGTATTACGTAATGTATTACACCATGTATGCAAGTTACCCACTATAAGTTTGTATATCAACGAGCCCTCCAATACGGAGGGCTTCTTTTGAGAGGATGCAAGTAATTCTTAACGAAATGTCAAAAATCGCCCCATACTTCTTTTTTTCCGCGACCGATAGGATCAGGTGCGCGGTATAATACGACAAGTACAACTTTTCGATCATTCCACCGAATCCAGATTTCAAAGGTCAATCTGACTTGTACGATTGCATCAAACGTTTTTTCGTGCTTCGCATAACTAAAGCCTTCTGCGTTAGCTCCTGTTATTTGAAATACATCGCTAGCAATCTCTTGGCCAGCGAATAACAATGTAGCTTTGACTTGATCTCCATCAACCTCATACTTGACTTCAGGGCTAGGTAAATGCGAAATATCTAAACTGATTCCTGGCATTTTGCTTTCACTCCTTTTCAGTTAGTCACCATTAGGATGCCTTTGGTTGAAAAAAGATTTTTAGAACATTCACAACTTATCTATCATAAGTCTTTCTATAACAGGGCTCTCCATTGCTGAGGGCTCTTTTTGCGTTCTACAAAACTATTCAGGAGGTGATCTCAGATGAAATATCAGGTGATTTCACTAATCTTGAAAAAGAACAAAGATCCCGTTTTGAGACCTTTGTTCTTTTTTGATTAGTGTGGAATCAAGCTACTAAGAAACGATAAATCATCTGTGCTTACACAAGCTCTTTGACCAAATATTGTTGTACAAAATTCTGTTCTTGATGAACCGAACACGTCAAAATCAAGGGTAATACGAAATTTATCCGTTGTAGTAAACACTCCATTATCGTGTTTGTATCTTAATAAAACAGAAGCTGTGATACGAGTAACATCTAAAACAAAATTTTCGACTCGAACATAACCTTTGTTACCAAGAAATTTATCAAACTTTTCATCCAAATATTGTTCCAATCTTACTCTGACCTCTTCAGAGATTGCTGGAGATATAACTGGTGGCATATGCATGTCATCCTTTCATTTATTGTGTCAAGACGAGTGTATTATGGATGCAAACGTATGCTTTTATTAATCCTATATTTTACATACAAAACAAACTCAACTGTGGTGAGGATGATCGATACAAAGGAAGGCAGAGGCTAGAGTTCGATATGCGCATGATAAGTTCGAAAAAAAAGCAGCCTTTCGGCTGCCTCGCGTTACGGTCTGAATGTGGAATTATGGCATTTTGGACACGGTGGAAGCGTGTCTGTTGCGTCATCGAGATACAAGCTATTCCCGCATTTTTTGCAGGTATATGTACCTTTACCTGGTTTTTCGCCGGTAGTTGACATCGTATCACCTCCTGAAATAAAATTTAACGCTACTTACTTCTTGTGCTTCGTAGGATCGACCAGCTTATAGCCGTCACCCGGCTTTTGCGTAGGCGGGAGAGGGTTTCCTTTAGTCGAGGTAACTTCTCGTCCTTTATCACCGCCGCGAGGCCCTACTACAGCATACTGACCCGATTTCGGGGTCGAAGTACCTGGTTTCAAAGGCTTAGACATATCTATCACCTCCTTCTATATACCTATTACGGTAGATTGCTAGAAGTGTTTCATAAATTTAACAGTAAAGTTGAAAGGGGCCTAACCCTGATGAATCAAGTAAAAATTGGGCATCACGAATACGAGATTGAAGAGTCGGAAAGCGTGAATAAGTTTGAGCCCCGTAAAGGGGAAATCGACTTCTACAACCGGAAGATTCGAATCGACAAAGATATGACCGATGCAGATAAACGAGAGACTTTAATCCATGAGATCCTTCACGGTCTTGAGGACTTTATGGGGTTCGAGCTGGAAGAGTCAGAGATTCGTAAATTAGGTTGCGGACTTGCCATGGTATTCGTGGATAATCCGCAACTTTTTAGCTATTTAAACGAGAGGAGCTGATCGCGATGGCAGGAGGACGGAAAAGTAAATATCAGACACACGTAGAACCCAAACTCCTGCTTGTCGAGGCGTGGGCTCGCGATGGGATGATTCAGGAGGATATTGCCCGGAAGTTAGGCGTGGCGATGTCCTCTTTTTCTGATTACAAAAATAAGTTTCCGGAATTATCGGAAGCCCTAAAAAGGGGCCAAGAGGTTGTTGACGTTGAAGTCGAAAATGCCTTGTTTAAACGGGCTCTGGGCTATCGATACGATGAGGTAACCAAAGAGGCAGCCAGGGAGCTGGACGAAGAGACTGGCGAGTATAAGACAGTTATGGTGGAGACTAAGCGTGTCACGAAAGAGGTACAACCAGAGACGGCAGCCGCCATATTCTGGCTTAAGAATCGTCGTCCAGATAAATGGCGAGATAAACAAGAGATCGGCCACAGTGGCAGCGTAGACGTCAATAATCCATATAAGGATCTAACCACCGATGAGCTGAGGAAGTTGATTCGTGATGGTTAATCTTGAAGCGATAAAGCGGGGTGCCCGTGTAGAGCTGGCGAGACGTGAGTTCTTCTATTTCTGCCAAGCTATGGCACCAGACTTCTACCAGGAAAATCGTCAGTTCCTTGTTGATCTGTGTAATGAGATGCAGGACTTCTATGAGTCTGACGACGATATTCTGATCGTTAATGAGCCCCCGCGGCATGGTAAAAGCCGAACGGCATCGATGTTTGCACAGTGGGTATTCGGACAGGATCAGTCGGCCAAAATTATGACCGGCTCCTATAACGAGACACTTTCGACTACGTTCTCCAAAGCGGTGCGCAACGGGATCAGCACGGAGAAGGCAGATGAGAATATCATCGTGTACAGTGACATTTTCCCTCAAGTGCAGATCCGCCGAGGGGATGGAGCCATGAACCTTTGGAGCCTGGAAGGCGGATACAGTAACTATCTGGCTACGTCTCCTACAGGTACAGCAACCGGCTTCGGTGCTTCGATCCTCATGATTGATGACTTGATCAAGAATGCCGAGGAAGCGAGCAATGAGAGTGTTCTGGAGAAGCACTGGGATTGGTTCACGAATACGATGCTGAGCCGTTTAGAAGAGGGCGGCAAGATCATCATTATCATGACCCGATGGGCAACAGGAGACCTTGCAGGCAGGGCTCTGGAGCATTTTGCAGAGGAGAAGAAGAAGAAGGTGCGGCACCTGAGCATGAAGGCCCTGCAGGATGATGGTACGATGCTCTGCGAAGAGATCCTTTCCCGCGAGTCTTATAACATGAAGGTACGGGCCATGGGTGCGGATATTGCCAGCGCCAACTATCAGCAGATCCCGATTGATATCAAGGGTAAGCTGTACAGTAGCTTCAAGACATATGAGCATCTACCGCTGGACACTTCTGGAGAACCGCTGTTCACCGGCATTTACGCATATTGCGATTCAGCAGATGAGGGTGCGGATTATCTGTGCAATATCATATGGGGTGCGTACAACAAAGAAGCGTATGTGCTTGATATCATCTACACCAAAGAGCCTATGGAGATTACAGAGCCGGCAGTTGCTAAGGCTCTTTTTGCGTTTCAGGTGAACAGGGCACGGATTGAAAGTAATAACGGGGGGCGTTCATTCGCTCGGAGTGTCAAACGGATTCTGGAACAGGACCTGAGAAGTAATCGGACAGACGTGAGCTGGTTCCATCAAAGCAAGAACAAAGTAGCTCGTATTGTATCGAATGCAACATGGGTCATGCAGCATGTCTACTTCCCTGTGAACTGGCGGGACCGCTGGCCGGAGTATCACAAGGCTATGAACAATTATCAGCGCGAGGGTAAGAACACCCATGATGATGCGCCAGATGGTACGACAGGCATCGCAGAAACGATGTACATGTTAGGAGGCTGAGAAAGTGGGGTGGTTTCAGAATATGGTCATGAAGATATTGAGGATTCAACCAGCACCGGAGAACAAGTCATTCATCATCCGTGAGCCATTCAGCTATCGGACCAGTGTCCTGCGTAACCGGCTCTGGTATCGCGGAGATCCGTCCGAGCTGGAACAGTTCTACAAGCAGTCGGTCACAGATAACGTGAGCCGTTCCCGATTCTGGGCAGCGGTACCGAGTGAGAACCGACATATCCGGAAGATCCATTCAGGGTTACCGGCTATGATCGTGGAGCGCCTGTCTGATATCGTGGTTTCGGATATGGACCAGATCGAGCTGGAGACACAGGAACAGACGAAGCTGTGGGAGGAAATCGCCAAGGATAACAACTTTGATGAGCTGCTGGGTAGTAGCCTGATTGAAGCACTGGTCGAGGGGGATGGGGCGTTCAAGGTAACGCTGGATACCGACATTACCCCGTACCCGATTATTGAGTTCTACGCAGGTGATAAGGTTCGATATAGACGAGAACGGGGCAGGCTCCAGGAGATCATCTATTACACGGAGTACCGCCATAACGATAAGGATTACCAGCTCGAAGAGACATTTGGCAAAGGGAAGATCAATTACAAGCTGCTGAGTGCGGACGGGAAAGAGGTTCCTCTGGCTATGGTACCTGAATTGGCTGGCTTGGATGAAACGACATTTACGGGTGACTTCATTTGGGGTGTGCCGCTGTCTGTGTTCAAATCATCCAAGTGGCCAGATCGTGGTAAGTCCATTTATGAGAGCAAGGCAGATAGCTTTGACGCTTTGGACGAGGTAATCAGTCAGTGGTGGGATGCCATCCGATCCGGGCGAGTGCAGAAGTATATTCCGGAAGACCTGCTTCCTCGTGATCCGAATAACGGAATGCCCATCAAGCCGAATCCATTTGATATGGACTTTATCGCGGCTGGTAGGACAATGGCCGAGGATACCAAGGATCAGATTTCCCTGGTGCAGCCGGCAATCCTCTATGAGGCGTTTGTATCGTCATATGCGTCTGCATTGGACATGTGCTTGCAGGGGATTGTATCGCCGTCAACGCTTGGCATCGATCTGAAGAAGCTGGACAATGCAGAGGCTCAGCGCGAAAAGGAGAAGGCCACACTGTACACCCGTGGCAAGATCATTGAACGCCTGAACGAAGTCATTCCGGAATTGGTGTCTATCGTTCTGAAGGTGCATGACAACAACCAGCAACGGACTCCAGGGGATTATGAAGCATCCGTCAAGTTTGGGGAGTATGCCAGCCCTTCCTTCGACGCTGTTGTTGAGACGGTGGGCAAGGCCCGGACGTTTGGTGTGATGAGTGTTGAACGTGCGGTTGAAGAGATGTATGGCGATACCTGGACGGATGAGGAGAAGGCAGAAGAGGTTAAACGCCTAAAGGATGAGCAGAGCATCACCTTTGATGAACCGTCTCTGAAACGGGACGACCCGCCTGATCCTAAAGACGATGACGACGAAGATGATGAAGCATGAAGAAGAAATATGACATTCGCCAGATCTTCAGCGACATGGAAATGGATCTGATCAAGTCCATGCAACGTAACCTTCAGCGTCACAAGGATGACGAGGAACAAGAGGGCAAGGAGTGGGAGCAATGGCAGCAACGCAAGCTGGAGGATATCCAGCGCTACCGTAAGGAGACACGCCAGATATCAAAACGCTACGAACCAGAAGTGAAGAAGGCAGCCGAGGAAGAGGTAAAAGGCTCCTGGCGGCGCGGAGCTGATCGTGTGGTGAACACCGTCAAGGGCCTATGGAACAAGATTACGGGCAAAAAGCCGGATATAGAGTCAGAGGATGGTTCAGACCGTAGCTTCTTCAAAATGAACGAGAAGCGGGTTAATGCTCTGGCAGATGCAGCAGAGAACAATCTACAATTAGCCCGTCATGCCATGCTGAGACAAGCGGATGACGTGTATAGACAGACCATCTACAAATCCCAGGTACACCTGAACAGTGGGGCTGCTTCGCTGAATCAAGCTATCGACAGGGCCACTAAGGATTTTCTTGAAAAGGGCTTCGACTCCATCACATATGCCAATGGTCGAAGGGTGAATATTGCAAGTTATGCGGAAATGGCGTTGCGTACATCTTCCCAGCGAGCTGTATTTGCTGGTGAAGGAGCCAAGCGGGATCAACTAGGTATACGAACCGTGGTGATATCGTCACACGCCAACTGTTCGAAGCTGTGCCTGCCATATCAGGGCAAGGTGTTCATTGATGACGTTTATTCTGGGGGGACAGTAGCTGATGGCAAGTATCCGCTTCTGAGTACCGCCATTGCTGCTGGTTTGTTCCATCCGAACTGTCGCCATAACATGACTACGTTCATTCCAGGCACCAGTTCACTGCCTAAGCCTGCCGATGATGCAAAAGCCTTGGCCAACTACCAGGCAGAGCAGAAACAGCGCTACATGGAACGCCAGATACGCAAGTACAAGCGCCTGGAAGCGGGCAGTGTGGATGAAGGAAACCAGGCGAATTACAAGGCCAAGGTTAGACAGTGGCAAGCCCAATTACGGATTCACCTGAAGGAACATGATTACTTACGTAGAGATCCCAAACGGGAGAAGGTAAGAGTTTAAAGGCCCTAGCTGAGACTGCTGGGGCCTATTGCTCGTTGACCGGAGCATCACGGTCCGCTCCCTTAGCTGGAGAGCAGCTATATAAATCTATGGAGGCTGATGACAAATGGATTGGCTTAGAGAACTGTTGAAACAAGCAGGTTGGGAAGATGCGAAGATTGATGCATTTATTGGGGACGTAAATAAGGAGTTACCGAAGCACTTTGTACCTAAATCGCAGTACAACGAGTTATCCGAGACTAGAAAGAAGCTGGAGAAGGACGTGGCAGATCGTGATAAACAGATTGATGACCTGGGCAAAACTGCGGGGCTGTCTGAGGATCTGAAACAACAGATCGAGACGCTGAAAACCGAGAATCAGACAGCCAAGACACAATATGAATCCGATCTGAAGGAAGTCAAGATCAGCAACGCCATTACAGCTGCGTTAACCGGCAAGGTTCATAACGAGAAAGTTGTAACTGGTCTGATCGATAAAACGAAGCTGGTCCTTGGAGATGACGGCAAGATTGTTGGTCTTGAAGAGCAGCTGACAGGCTTGAAGACGTCAGATGCTTATTTGTTCAAGCCTGAAGAAGGGCAAGGCCAGCAACAACAGCAGCAACCAGGCATTAAAGTAGGAGCCGGCAAAACCGAGCCACCTGCAGGCGGACAGCTCTCCCTGGGAGATGCTATTGCCGCACACTTTACAAAATAGAACAGGAGCTGATTTGAATGGCAGTAACATTGGCAGAAGCAAAGAAAAACGTACAGGATGCAATTACACTTGGGGTGATTGACGAATTCCGGAAGAATAACTTCCTGCTGGAAAACCTCACCTTTGACGATGCGGTTTCCCCAACGGGTGGCGGCGCTACACTGACATACGGTTATACACGTTTGATCACACAGCCTACCGCGCAGTTCCGTGAAATTAATAAAGAGTACACTCCACATGAGGTATCCAAACAACGGCACACCGTTGACCTGAAGGTGTTCGGTGGTACGTTCCAGATTGACCGAGTTATCGCTAACATGGGTGGTATCGTAAGCGAGGTTACGTTGCAAATGGCGCAGAAGGTCAAAGCTGCTCAGGCACTGTTTAATGATACCGTGATTAACGGTGATTCTGCAGTAGAGGCATTGGCGTTTGATGGTCTAGATAAAGCACTGGCAGGCTCCAGCACTGAGTATCTACCGTCTACGCCTATTGATCTGTCCACCTCTGCTGCTGTTGATGCCAACTACAAGGTATTTTTGGATCAACTGGACGAATTCCTGATGGGCTTAGATGGACCGCCTTCCGCAATTATGGGCAATCTCAAAATGATTGCTCGGATTAGAGCTGTAGCCCGTCGATCCGGATCATATACGACAACCCGCGATGAATTTGGCCGTCAAGTTGAGAAGTACAATGAGATTCCATTAATCGATCTTGGGGCGAAGTCTGGATCTAACGAGGACGTGGTTGGTACGGATACCAATGGTGAAACCAGCATCTACATCCCGCGTTTAGGTTTGGATGGCTTCCACGGCGTTTCCATGGCAGGCGTAGCACCTGTACAAACGTGGCTGCCTGATTACAGCACGTCAGGTGCAGTTAAGACAGGTGAAGTCGAAATGGTGGCAGCTGTGGCGTTAAAAGCGACCAAAGCGGCTGGCGTTATGCGTAATATTAAAGTTTCCTAGGAGGGATATTTCATGGCTAAAGTAATTGCACCAAATAAGGAATACACAGGGCTGTCCGCAGGTATCCCCTTTGCAAATGGCGTAGGTGAGACGGACAACGAGCATTTGCTGCAGTGGTTTGAGGGGAAGGGATACACGGTGGATCGATCGGAACCGGATACGGATCCGCAGACAGATGAGATTGCAAAGGCCGCTGAGCTTGAGAAGAAAGAGGCAGATAAGCGGCTGAAGGCTCTGCGTAAGAAAGCAACGGATCTCGGGATCGAGGGTGCAGCAGAGAAAGACGCTGAAACACTTGAAGCCGAGATCGAAGCTGCAGGGAAGTGATCCTATGGCTTATGCCACAGCTGATGAATATGAACTGTATGGGGACGGCATGATTCCGGCTGAGGGCTTGGACAAGGCTCTCAGCCGGGCATCTGACCAAATAGACAGCCTGACTTATAATCGCATCGTGCAACGTAGCCTGGACGGCCTGACAGCCTTTCAGCGGCTCCACGTGGTCAAGGCTGTATGCCAACAAGCGGATTTTCATTATCAGTATGGAGATTATCTGGACTTTCCTTTGTCGGGATACTCAGCAGGCAGCGTGAGCGTGTCGTTTAAGGCCGTTGAAGGTGCTGGTGGGGTTAAGACTACCGAAGGTGTTACAAACCTGCTGAGAGCCACAGGGTTGATGAATAGGGGGCTATTTTGATGCGGGGTAAGTTTCCGTTTCCACATTGGATATTGAAGACACCGGTTCAAGTGTTTCACACCAAGCTGTCAGAAGACGGGGAGCCTGTCGAGGAATTAATCTTTGACGGGCTTGCCTGTTATGACGAGAAGATGCGTCAGAAGCTGGATAAGGAGCGCCGATTGGTTACACTGTCCGGCAAAGTGATTATCCGGGGCGACATTTTGTCTGGAGAATTGATTGAGGGCTTTGTCCGGGTTGGCGGTACTGATCGGATTATATTCAGCGCATCACGGCCGCAACATCCAGACGGCAGCGTCTTTTCTACGGAATTGGAGCTGAGCTAATGGTTAAAGTGAAAGTGACGATGGATCCCAGGGCAATGCGTGACATCGCAAATGCTCCATTGAAAGCACTGGAGCAAGTCGCCAACGGGAAAGCAGAGAGTATTCTGACCGAGATTGCCAACGCTCAGGTCGTGCCAAAACAAACAGGTGAGTTGGAACGCAGTGCCTGGGTAGATACTACGGGGCTCAAAAAGGGCAAGGTCAAGATTGTGTATGACACGCCGTATGCACGCCGTCTATACTGGCACCCAGAATACAACTTCCGTAGGGATAAGAACGCCAACGCCCAAGGGTTGTGGCTGGAAGCTTGGCAACAAGAGCAGAAGGGTTGGATACGTAAGACGTTTGAAAAGCTGATCAAGAAGTTCGGGGGTGGATTCATCAAATGATGCTGTCCGAGATTCGGGATTGGCTGAAAACACAGATCGATTCCCCAAATTGGTACATTAGCAAGATTGATGGGAAAAAGGAACAGTCCATTGGGATTTACAACCTGAACACTGGACAACCTTACATTGCCATCGGGGGGCTGGAGAACACCAGCTATGCCTGCAAGTCCATATCCATCCTAGTTCACTGGTCAAAGAATGCAGATACAGCGGAGCGTAAGGCCCATGAGGTCTATGCTGCGCTATTTGGTCGTTCTGATGGTGAGATAGCAGGGCACCGTGTCATTGCCTTTGAGATGCGGACACCATGGCCTATTGATGTGGGCACGGATGATGCTGGGATTTACGAATATGTGATTGAGACAACAATTTATTACGAGAGGTAGGGGAATGGAATGCCGACAACGGGCGTATTTCCGGTTCATAACAATATTTTCAAAGTAGGTATCAAGGGGCGTGCTTCCACAGATTCAGAAATGATGATGATCAAGGATCTGGAGAATTTCGCGCCAGCTATCGACGGTAATACCGAAGAATGGAGTTCGATGGACCAAGCGGGCTGGACAAGACGTGCGGTAACAGGTAAATCCTTGTCGTTCAGTTTCAGCGGTAAGCGGAACTATGGCGATCCAGGTAATGATTACATTGCAGGTTTGATGTTGGGGACGGGTCAACAGGTGGAAACGGTATTTGAATGGACCATGCCTTCCGGTGCGAAGCTGACCATGAATTGCGTTATTAACTTGACCACACCAGCGGGCGGCGACAGTACGAATATTGACGGTCTGGAATTCGAGCTGCTGTCTGATGGTAAGCCTGAATTTGAGACAGCACCAACCACACCATAATTCATAAACCAAGGGGGATTTTAAGATGGCCAACATTATTAATCTTACAGATAAATTTGCAAAAGACGAGGTAGCATCAATCCAGATTGGGAACAAAAAGTATCCAATCAACACTTCCGTTGAAGCTGTATTGGGTTTTGAAGAACTGGCAAATGACGCTTCTGTGAAAGGACTTCTGAACGCAATTCAAGGGTCTTTGGGTGAGAAAGCCGTAACTGAAATTGGTGTGAGAAAAATGAGCGTTGAAAACTTGAAAGTGCTTATGTCAGGTCTGGTTGCAGCCATGCAGGGTCTATCCTACGAGGAAGCCGCTGCCCGATTTCGACAATAGCGCCGCGCCGGAAAACTGGTACGATTTGCGCGAGGACTGGTCTTTAATTGAAGCCAGCCTTGCCAAACAGTACGGTATCCGCATCCGGCAGCATGGTGATATGCCGTGGGAAGAATTTTGTACATTGGTTGGGGGTCTTATGCCAGATACACCGTTGGGAAGCATCGTAACGATCCGAGCGGAGAAGGACCCGAAGACAATCAAGGGCTTTAGCGCGGATCAGCGCCGCATTTACAATGACTGGCGTAAACGACAAGCAGACCAGAAGTTGACTGATCCTGAGAAGTTAGATCAGGAGATGAAGAGTCTGGAAGCGGCAATGGCCCGGATGTTTGGGGGTGGGTAGATGGCTAGCGCAGGACAGGTAGATTTAGACCTAGGGCTTAATTATGGGCCGTTTCAAAGTCAACTTAACGGAATCGCTGGTACAGCTACCAACCTTGTCGGTGGGGCCTTTAGGGGCCTTGGTGGCATCATTGCTGGAGCCTTTGCGGTTCATAGCATAAAAGAGTTTGGTAAAGAAGCCATTAACCTGGCATCGGATCTGGCCGAAGTGCAGAACGTGGTTAACGTCACGTTTGGCGCCATGACTAGCCAGATTAATAACTGGTCGTCGAATCTGATCGATAGCTTTGGTTTGTCGGAACTGGCAGGGAAGAAATATGCATCCACCATGGGTGCCATGCTCAAGTCATCCGGTATCTCTGGTGAAGCCATGAAACAGATGTCTGTCAAGTTGACGGAATTATCTGCTGACATGGCTTCTTTTTATAACATCACGAATGACGAAGCGTATTACAAAGTGTTCTCTGGTATGGTCGGTGAGACTGAGCCGCTGAAGCAATTGGGTGTAAACATGTCCGTGGTCAACATGGAAGCCTACGCCATGTCTCAGGGCATCACGAAATCATGGCTATCCATGACACAATCGGAACAGGCCATGCTTCGGTATGGCTACTTGCTACAGGTAACGGCCGATGCTCAGGGTGACTTTGCCCGTAACGGCCAATCATGGGCGAACCAGATTCGAATCATGGGCGAACAGTGGAACATCTTTAAAGGCACGATGGGTGCGGGCTTTATCAACATATTGGCCCCTATCGTAAAAGGGCTCAACTGGATCATAGCCAAGTTACAGGTTGCCGCAGCCTATTTTAAAGCCTTCACCGAATTGGTTTTTGGCGACGCTGTGAACGCTGGTGGTGCCGGAATGACAGTGGCTACGGATGCCATGGGCGGAATGGGTGATGCAGCCGCTGCCGCAGCTCCTGCCGTAGAAGATACAGGGAAAGCGGCTGAGAAGGCAGGCAAGAAGGCAAAAAAAGCCGGAAAAGACATGAAGGGCAGTCTGGCCGGATTCGATCAGCTCAATACACTGGCACAATCCGCGGCGTCCGCTCTGGATGATGCCGGGTCAAAAGCTGCGGGCGCAGGCGCTGGAATAGGCGGTCTGGGTGCGATGGCCGGATTTGGTGACCTGGACTTGGGCACACCTTCAATTGAGATCGATCCGATCAAGCAGCAAGTGGCCGCATTCTTGGAAGACATCAAATCTCGTTTTGCTCAAGCATGGTCTTTCATATCCGCAGGTTGGGCGGGAATTGCCCCGGCTTTCCAGCCTTTTGTGGACATGATGGGCCCTATCGGCAAGTCCATTGACAACATAGGGCAAACGTTCCTACGGCTCAAAGATGGCGTTCTGGTACCGATGGCAAAATACATTTTAGGGAATTTCATCCCATCTATTGTTGGTGGGTTTGTGAAGTCTTTCGCACCGGTGATTGCGGATCAGATTGTGTGGGCGTTTGATTTGCTTGATCGGACATTCGAGAATTCAACTAATCAATCTATCAAGCTATGGGACACGGTATGGCTGCCGAGCCTGGATAAGGTTAAGAACGCATTTGTAACAAACATGCCACTCATTGCAGCATCTTTACAAAGTTTGCTGGATGGGACACTTAACCCGTTCACGGATTTCATGCTTAATGAATTCGCTATCCCTATTTCGGTCACGTTGACTGAGACACTTGTTCCTATCTTCACGGATACTCTGGTCTGGGCGATTGATACATTTGCTAAGACATTTGATAATGCCGTCAACCACATCAATGATCTGTGGGACGGTACCTTGAATCCAGCACTTGAGAAGTTCAGGGATTTGTTCTTGGACATCATTCCGCAGATCGGTGATGCATTTGATAAGTTGCTGAATGGCACGATTAAGCCGTTTGTGGATTATGCATTAAATGAATTCATCATTCCGATTGCTTCCAAGATTACGGATACACTGGTACCGATCTTTACAGACGTTTTGGTGAAAGCATTTGAAGAAGCTGCCAAGACATTTGAGTGGGCCGTAGACATGATCAATGATATCTATACCACAGTGTTGAAACCCGTCTTTGACCTGATCAAGAAAATTGTCTTGGACACGCTCCAGATCGTTAAGGACCTATGGAATAAGTATGGGAAGGATATCCTTGACAAGATATCTGAGATGATGGAGAACACGCGAAAACTGTTCCAAAAGCTATGGGACGATGTACTGAAACCGATCATAGAGCCTTTCTTGAAGAAGCTGAATGAAATCTGGGACGGTACGTTCAAAGGGATCATTAAGCAAGTGGGCGAGGTTGTCATGAAGCTGGTAGCGGCGGCGCTGGATATTTACAACAAGTTCATTGTGCCATTAATCAGCTACATTATAGACAAGCTGGCTCCGAGCTTTACCAAGGGGTTCAATATCGTATTAAACATTGTGACCACTGTGGTTAAAAGCGTAGGCGACATCATCAAGGGGCTGCTGAAAACGCTTGGCGGGATCATTGATTTTGTGGCAGGCGTATTTACGGGTGACTGGAAAAAGGCCTGGAACGGTGTCAAAGACATCTTCGGTGGCATTTTCGATTCATTGTATGGCTTGGTTAAAGCGCCATTGAATTTGATCATTGACGGGATTAACAAGGTCATTGGAGGGTTTAACAGCCTTAGCGTTAGCATTCCGGAATTCGAGATATTCGGAAATAAAGTAGGCGGAGGAAGTGTCGGCCTTCCTAATCTTCCGAAGATACCGAAACTGGCGAAAGGTGGTTTGGCCTATGGTCCAACGCTTGCCATGGTCGGGGATAACCGGGGAGCATCCGTTGACCCGGAAGTTGTATCGCCGCTTTCCAAGCTTCAAGACATGATCAGCGGAAATAATCAGCCTATGGTGGAAGTGCTCTTGCTGATCTTGGATGCCCTACGGAACAATGACAAACAGACCGTTATACAGCTCAATGGTACGGAGCTGGGGCGTGCTGCTGTAAGTGCTATAAACGACATTACAAGGCGTACAGGCCGTTCGCCATTAACGACATAGGAGGGATTACAGTTGGAAATCAAAATTAATGGTCAGGAAATTGCCGCTTATCCCTCCACGTATCAGGTGACGGTGCTTGACTTGGATGACGCTAATTCATCCGTTCGTACAGCAAATGGTACCTTGAACCGGGACCGGATAGCAGTCAAACGGCAGATCGACATGGCTTGGGGGATGCTGACCTGGGCTGAAATGTCCTCCATCCTACAAGCCATGTCCAATGTGTTTTTTGATTTTACCTACCCGGACCCACAAACTGGCAAGCACGAAACGAAGCGGATGTATGTCGGCAATCGGCCTGCACCGTTTTCCGTAATGAGTGGCGGCGTGATGTACTGGTCCGGGCTCAAATTGACGCTGACAGAGAGGTGATCAAATGTTTCCTATATCGCCGCTCTACACGGATTATTTAAGACGACCGGACAGGGAATTTATCGTTAAAGCCCTGGTACAGTCAGAGGAATATGATAGCAGCAAAATTGTGGACTTTAGTATTGAAAATAGCTTGAGCCTGAACGATGGCTTTGAGATCGGAACGGCCATTCCGAGCAAACTTACGATCAGGTTGCGAACGAATGAAGTCATCCCGGCAAATGCGCGAATCGTGCCGTACCTTTCCTTATCTATGGCGGGTATGACTTGGCTACAAGCGCAGTACCCATGGCAGGATATGCATGTGTCTTGGACGGGTGACGGGACGGACTGGCTGCCGCTGGGAGAGTTCTTTGTTGATGGCCGGGAGAAGATCAATGACGTATGGACCTTTACCTGTTATGACAAGCTGGTTTTTGCGGATGTGGCTTACATATCATCCTTGACTTATCCGACCACGCAACGTGCCGTGTTCAACGAAATTTGCAACCGGTTGGGCTGGACGTATGACAGCAGCGTGGTGATCAATCCAGCGTATCAGATACAGGCAGGGCCAGCGGGGTACAGTATGCGTCAGGTGCTGTCCTATATCGCTTCTGCAAATAGCGCAAGCATTTACATTGATAAGGCTGGCACCGTGAAATTCAAACTGTTCACGGCTGCTGATACTCCTGTGTTCGATATGACCACGGCCGATTATGTACAGGTGAAGCAGACCAATCCAGTGAAGACATATAGCCGGGTGGTGGTCACCTACAACACCGAAGATGAATTGCAGTATGAAGCCGGGACCGGTGATGAAAACCATACGCTGTATGTGGAAAATCCCTTTGCTACTCAGGCGGTCACAAATGGCCTTCTAGCAGCTTTGAACGGCTTTTCCTATCTGCCACTCACAATGGACGCTAGGGGCTTCCCACAGCTTGAACAGGGTGACGTCATCGGCTTTGAACAGCAGGAGGGCACAACCTGGGACGAGACGGTATCGACATGGCAGGATACACACATTCCGTGGGATGGCATCATGCGATACAAGACGGTCATTCTCCATCAAGTATTCAACTTTGCTGGTGGTCTACGGATGACACTGGAAGCACCTTCTGTGTCTGAGCAGCAGAGTGAATTTGTGGTGGATGGTACCTTAACAACCGCTGTCAATAAGCTGAACAAGGAAGCTGTCAAGGAAGGGAAATCCTATTACGGAGCAACCATTACCCGGACTGAGGGCCTGACCATTGAACGTGAGGACCATGCCAGCAAGGTCATTCTGAACAGTGATAAGATGTCGTTCCAGGCTGACGGCCAAGATGCAATCTATTTTGACATCCCAAGCAGGCGTTATAAGTTTAACGGGACGCTAGAAGCCACGGATGGGGTCTTTACTGGAACACTCCAAGGTGTAGACGGGACATTCACGGGCAGGCTACAGGCAGCCAGCGGAACATTTACGGGTAATCTGCAAGCGGCAGGCGGGACCTTTACCGGGACGCTTGTCGGGGTGGATGGTACCTTTAGCGGGACCATTCAGGCAGCAACAATCCTCGGTACAGATATCAGAGGGTCTACTATTATCGGTTCCGTGTTAAAAACTGCAGAGAGTGGCAGACGGATTGAGATTGATTCGGCTGGTTTCCGGTCCTATGATTCCAATGGGCGCAATCGTGTACAGATTTCCACTTCAACTGATTCCTCTGTTGCTGCGGTAGTTTGGAGAGATACCAACGGGTCATCCGTAGGAGAGATCAACTCCTATGAATCTAGTGGGCAGCTGACGGTATTCAGTAATAATCTATGGATTGGATCAAACAGCAATGCAAACCCGATTCGCTTACAGGGCGCAGTCACGTTTGGAGGGACAGCAACATTCAGACCTGGATTTGTATACGGGATTGGAATGGCGGATATTACAGGATTACAAGCAGAGATTCAGTCTATCTGGACGGCACTTGCAGGAAAAGCTTCTAATAACCATACACACACAGTTACTTTACCTACTCACAATCATGGTCTTGCCAATGCTACAAATTGGGGTGGAACCTTCCCAACTTCGACTCCGTAATGTAGAATAATAGGAAAATAGCACCAATACGGAGGTAGAGGTATGAAGAAGTTTGCACATAAAGTTGCATATATTGCGGGCGGGATTATTATTGGCGTAGTTTTTTCGACATCCGCAGGAGCTTTTGCTGACACTATAAAGAGTGTCGTCGGGAAAAAAGTAACAGGTGAGTATACGATTGTAGTAGACGGAAAAACACTGTCTGACAAGGGTGCAGTTATTGATTCGCGGGCAAATGTTCCAGCGAGAGCCTTGTCCGAAGCATTAGGAGCTGATGTAAAAGTGAGTGGTAAGACTATATCGATTACCTCTAATACGGAATCATCTAACTCAGAAGTATCGACGGTAGTAGATTCTAATAACAAATACATGGGGCAATCAAAATCAAGTCTTGAAGAATCAAGAAAAACCATCCAAGAAAAAGTCCTTGCTACAGCAGTTTCAGAACGTGCAAAAGTGGCTGCGGCTCTTGAAGAATTGAAAGCTACTGGAGACAATAACGCAATCGCATTGGCAGAAAAAAGACTTGCTGAGTATGACACTATGGTAAATGACGGTCAAAAAGAACTTGCCTTAATTGACGCAGCCTTGGCTTCAGCTAAATAAAATAATCCAAACGAGAGTCCATATGCTTGGGCTCTTTTTTGTTGCCCAAAAAGGGGATGACTTCTTGGAAGTGGACGGTATTACCTATAAAAGACCATTGGCGTGCTGCGGATACTGTGGCACGTCTGTTTTTGTTCTGCACAAGAATGTCCAGGCAAAGGAACAGATTTGTGAAAGCATTCTGAAATCCAAAGGGATTCCACCGCAGCCTGATCCATTTCCTGAGCAGGAACCACGATGCGCTACTTGCGGCGAGGTTTGGACTCAATCTGATTTTACATTGAGGGAGGGTGAACAGCATGGATGAACAGCGATTACGCGAGATTATCCGCGAGGAATTGATTGCCCATGACGAACGGAACAAAGCTGAGGTTATCACGATCCGGGTCAATGATCAGATGAAAGCAACCATGCTTAGAATCATGAAGAATATGAATTGGGGTGGCACAAGTGAAAATTAGGAAAGTGCTAGAGCTGTCCATCGATGTAGATAACGTGTTTAATGATTTGTCACATATTCTGCGGGCATTGCTTGATACGATGCCCAACAGTGAATCGAAGCTTGCCTTACTCAACACAATCAAGATGGACGTGGATCATTTTTTGAAAGGAGCTGAAACCGATGGCCAACAGGTACACGAACCTAGTCGGATCAAGAAAGATCAGTGAGGATTTTAATAACATCAACATTGGTTTTGACCGTGTTCAGGCTGAGATGGATACCAAAGGAACACCGCAGGATGCACAGACAAAAGCCGATGCCGCCAAACAGGCTGCTATAGATGCGGCTGCTGCTGCTCTGACGGCCCATAAGGCACGCGGTGCAGATGAACACCCAACCGCAAAGGGTAACGCAGCGGGGTTCATGAGTGCGGCCGACAAGCTCAAATCTGATGCCAGTACCAACGCATCAACCCCTGACACGCTCATGCAACGTGACGCAGCAGGCCGCGCCAAGGTGGCGGCTCCAGTAGCGGCAGATGAAATTGCCCGGAAGGCAGAGACAGACGCCGTACAATCCAATCTGGAAAGCCATGCAGCGGATACAAGTATCCATGTGACGGCAGCGGATCACACGAAACTAGATGGAATTGCTGAAGGTGCTGAGGTGAATCAAAACGCCTTTTCTGGTGTGAATGGGGTAGTGGCTACTTCGAAGTCCGATACGCTTCAGATTACGGGTGGCACAGGCATTACGATCACTGAAGATCCTGCTACTAAACGGGTAATTGTGACATCCACAGGAACCGCCACTCCTGGTGCCCATGCATCATCCCACGTTACTGGTGGATCTGACGTTATTCCTGATGTTGTGACAGACGGAGCCAGCGGCCTAATGAGCGGTGCAGATGCGAAGTTTGTCCGAGTGGACGGGGAAACGAAAGCAGGAGCGCAGGCAAAGGCAGATGAGGTTAAAGATTACATTGAGAGCAGATTGGACAACCCTGAGCGATCAGCTATTACGCTCCAGCCAGGTATCCACGTAGTTCAGGCAGATCAGGATGCAGCGTTCAGACTGGCAGGCTTGCAGGGCCGGACAGTGCTTAACTACCAAAGCCAGGTCGGGATATTCGGCGTGCTTAATCCGTATGTCATCCGGTATGGCGTCAATCTTCTGCCACCGTTCTATGAGTGGTCGAAAACTGGACATACAAGCAGCGATACCGATCCCTATGGTTTGATGGGAACTTTGGTTTCTTCCGCAATCGGAAGTGACGCGTTTGCTTCTTACAATATAGATGTGATCGGTAATCAGGATTATACCTTGAGCAATCCCAGCAGCTCCACAGGCTTCATGCGTATTTCAACATACAACAGCGCGGGTACAAGAATTCAGGGGATTTTTGTTAAGCCGGGAGAATCTAAAACAATAAAAATGGCTGCTACTGCTGTGCGTTTGAGTGTGGTTCTGTCGGGGGTAACTGCATACACAGATGAATTCGACTCAACTAAATGGACTTGGCAAGCAGGTACAAGTCGTATTTTCACAAAACCAATGCTCACACTCGGCACGATAGGCAAACCCTTCAAACCGCGCGAAGACGCCATGCTCGCATTACAAACGGAATTACACGCCAATCCAGATACAGGAGATAACCCGGATATGGTATTTGAGCGAGATGGGCAGTATTTTAAGCTAGCAAAGTGGCGTAAAGTTGTGCTGGATGGATCATTTACTTACCGCTGGTTATCTTTTTCTTCATCCACTTTTAAAATAGTTGGGTGCAATCTATTGAGCCCTGCTGTAACTTATAGCAGCTTTTTTGCGACTAAGTATAACGGAAGCCTGTTGACGAAGTCTGGTAATATGACAGGTCCCGATAATGCATACTTTAGGACTTCTGAATTATCGGACTTTAACTTATCAGTTTCCAACGCAGACAGCGGATGGGGAGACGCATACACCCCGACAGCAGACGAAATTAAGGCTTACTTTATGGGATGGGTAATGTTCAACGGATCGGCAGGAACAGGTTCAGGTAATAGTCCCGATGTGCCTGCAAATAACGTATACAACGGTACAGGAACAAAGTGGTGGGTACGGCGATCAGATGGAGTAACACGTAGTTGGGTAGATGCCACTAGTGTATTGCCTACGACTCAAGCGCCAAATTGGACTCCATACCAACTCCTATACCAGCTTGCAACGCCCGTTGTCGAACCGATCACGTCTGAGGGGCAATTGACGTTTGTTGAGGGAGCAAATCAGGTCGAGGTCGGTACAGGTATTGTGTTACGTGAAAGTGCCAAGCCTCAAATAAGTGATTATGGGACGTACATCAACTCAGCTTTTCCGGGTTTCGAACAAACAAAATTAAAGTACCGGACAAGCAAAATTCTCACTCTATTCAAAAACGGAAAATTTGATCCTTCTTGGGTAAGGAATACGTTAGATGCCTATGGAGCGGAACGCGCTGTCCTTTCAGCCTACGATCCGTCAGCAGCATATAGCGTCACATACCTGCTGCTGGACAAGTATCCAACGGTTGATTTTACCGGAACGTATGCCGAAAACGAAAAGGCCCTGCTGCTGGATACTGTTCGTACGCTCCAGGAGAACACGACACGTATATCGGTGCTGGAAAGCAAGAAGGCTGAGAAGGACGCTCCTGCATGGATTGCGCCGACACTGCTTAATGGATGGGTGATTTACAACGATACTCTGCCAGTTGGATACTACAAAGACAGTAACGGGATTGTGCGTTTCAAGGGTATGGTTAAAAGCGGTGCGCTTAACTCTATACTCCTGAAATTGCCACCAGGCTATCGACCAAAGAATATGAGTATGCAGTTTGTAGCCCACTCATCCGATGGTAGCGGACAGGTATTAGGGCGGATCATCGTTAACGCTAACGGTGACGTGCAGCCTTATGGGGGGAGTACAACGTTATACTCTCTCGATTCAATTTCATTTTTGGCAGAACAATAGAGGAGGGATCACATGAAAGCCGTACCTAAAGTAAATATATACGGACTCTATCTGGAGGACGAGTTGGTGGACGATGCCTTTGCGGGTGTCGTCCCTTTTTATGCCGATCCTGAGCCAGTGGTGTTTGATCCTGAAGCGCCTGAACAGCCTGTGGAGCCTGATGTGCCAGAAGATGACGAGGAAGAAGTAGAAAGGGAGATTGCGGGGTATATCGTAGGCGTGCCGGTTCCTGCTGGCCTGTTCCGGCCAAGGTTTGATTTAGCGGCTTGGGAAGCATACCAGGACGCAGATCCCCAGGAAAGTTTTCCTGAGCTATGGATCGAAGGTTTAAGTCAGGAAGAGATTGACGAATTGACCAAACCGCAGCCGGAAGAACCTTCTGATTTGGAAAAGTTGAAACAGGAAAACATTCTGCTGAAAGCTCAGAACGCTGCTTTAACTGAACGAGCTGACTTTATCGAGGATGTCATTGCCGAAATGGCCGCTCAGGTTTACCAGTGATCTGGCGGCTTCTCATATGGTTGTTCTGGAAGGGAGGTGACACAACTATGATGGCTATGTTTTTTGCTCAACGTGTAATCCTGGGTAAAACCGAGTACAAAGCGGTACCCACTACTTTGCAACCTGATGTCAAAGAGATCCTGACCGATAGTGGTTTGGAGTTTCTGATTACTGAGTAACAAGCGTTCCCATGTGGAGCGCTATTTTTATGCCCTCTGGAGTGGTCAGGGGGCTTTTTCATATTGATAACAGGGGGAAACACATTGGAAAACGTGGGGAAATGGGCTTTGGCTGTGGGTAGCTGGTCGGTGTCTTATTTATTTGGGGGTTGGTCTGGAGTGTTGGGAGTATTGTTGGTGTTCGTGGTGTTTGATTATCTAACGGGTGTTGCTGCTGGTTGGATGTCGGGGGAGCTTAGAAGCAAAATCGGGATGTTCGGCATCGCCCGTAAAGTCTTTATTTTTGCCATGGTCGCGGTTGGTCACTTGGTGGATGGCATCTTAGGTGATGGTCATTTGTTTCGTGACACGGTGGCATTCTTCTATATCGCGAACGAGCTGCTATCGATCACTGAAAATGGTGGAAAAATGGGGGCACCTATCCCGGCCGTAATTAAGCAAGCAATTGAGGTCCTAAAAGGCAAAGGCGGCAACGATAACGATAGAGGAGCTGGTACAAATGTATAAAGTATTGATTGATGCAGGTCATGGAGGCAAGGATCCGGGAGCAGTGGCTAACGGTATCCAGGAGAAAGATATTACCCTGAAGGTGTCGTTTGGAATTAAGCAGCGCCTGGAAGCAGATTATGAGAAGGTTCAGGTTCTGTTGTCGAGATCCACAGATGTATTTCTTGAGCTGAAGGAGCGGACAGCAAAGGCTAACGCTTCTGGTGCTGACATCTTGGTATCGATCCACTGCAACGCTGGTGGCGGCAAGGGCGGCTTCGAGACGTTCAGATATACATCTGCTTCCCAAGCCAGTATTAAGCTTCAGGACACGCTGCACAAGGCGATCATGGCCAAAATGGGCGGAACAGATCGTGGCCAGAAGGCACAGAACCTTCACATGGTTCGCGAATCCAACATGCCGGCAGTCCTGACAGAAAACCTATTTGTCGATGTAGCAACTGACGCGGATCGGCTGAAGCAAGCGAGTGTGATCGATGCTATTATCGATGGCCATGTCCAAGGCATTGCTACATACCTGGGGCTGAAGAGTAAGGGGAAGGAGGTCAAGTCAGTAACGCAGGAGCGCAACATTAATGCGCCTAGTGGTTGGGCTAAAGAAACGTGGGAGGAATTGACGAAGAAAGGCTTTTTCGATGGTACAAGACCTGGCGCGCCGATCACCCGCGAAGAAATAGCGATCGTGGTTGGTCGGGTATTGAAATATGTTGAACAAAAAGGATAATTGTGGTAAAGTATATTCAAATCCGAAAGAATCGGTATCAGTCCCTTCTGGCTATCTCGGTCAGTTGGGGCTGTTAGTTGTAGATTGACAGGGTTAAAAGCCCTGTGGGCAGCAGTGGGACTGCCAACCGTCTTGTGTGCAGTAATCATAGCCCTTTTGGTTGTTATACTTCTGAGTATCGTAAGGTACGTAAGTGTAAAATTAGCTGAAAAGGGGGAGATGCCTATGAATACAGGAATCTCTAAAATGAAAATATATTGGTCTACATTGCTCGAAACAACTTGGGCTATGGTAGTCAGTTATACTGCAGGCGTAGTCCCCGCCCTGTGAGTCTGCAACTTAAGAATTGAATTTAATATATCTGAAGCAAACGGTAAAAAGGACTCTACTGGCATAATGCTGGTGGGGTCCTTATTTTTACTAAATTAATAGAATAAAATGGAAATACACTTTACATATATGTTGAAATAGTGTAGATTTACTTTACAATGAAAATGTAAAGTAAGGTGGGATAAACAATGTTTAATGAGAAATCTATTGCTGAAACAGCATTTCATCAAGATTTTAGTCCGATTTTATTGGGTCATACAAAGCTTGCCATACTTCACGGCTACATGCTTGCAGGGAAGTGTGTAGACGATAATGATTTTCTAAAAGCTTTCGTTGGTAAACGGAATAGATCCCAGTTGGAAAACACTGCAGTTGAGTTTGCTATAAAAAATAGGGCTGAACGTTTTGGTTTGGAAATAACTGTGGAGGATTCGGATAACTCCCGTGGCACATTTCCTCATTACAAATTCTCAGTAGGGAAAGCGATATTCACAGTAAGTAGAACTCAAGTTTACGATGCGCTCCCTAGAGAAGCTGGATTTAGAAGTATAAATAGCGGTCTGAATTCACAGATGGAAATGATCAATAAGGATGGGTACTTTGCCTTACCCGAGAATTTTTCTGAGGTTGATCGCTATTATGGAATACTTACCTTTGGGGGTAGGGCGAGTGTAGACTTTATGCATCTTGGCATTCCGAATAGTGACATTGACCGCTGGTTGTATCAATGTAATATTGCTAGTGCTATATCACCAGTAGAAAAACAAGTGGCTGCAAGTGAATTGATTCAAGAAGGTGTGGTTGCTGCAGTAAAAGATGAATTTATAAAAAGACAGGAAGTGTCAGGAAGTGAATAAAAAGATTGGTTTTGGAACTTCATCAAGGCAACCACACATCCAGCAGCAATTTGTTCCAAACCGTCTACGCCAAGTCAGATTAGCATTGGGGCTCTCAACTATAGAATTTTCGGATGCAATTGGTGTGTCAAGACAGGCATTAAATCAATTTGAAACTAACAGAACAACTCCAGGTTATGACACTATGTTAGAGATCGAGTCTGTGACAGGCTTTCCAACGAGTTACTTCTACAAACCCTTACCTGAATCAAATGAAGGGCCTTTTCTGTTTAGATCAAATGTTACTTCATTAAAGAAGGCAAAGGAAATGTCAAAATTCTTGATGCAACAAATGCAAGATACTTATGATTACTTCAGTAACTATATTGATTTTGCAAAAGTAAATATCCCATCTGTGGATTTCGATGTGAATAGTTCCATTGAAGATATAGAAGATGTTGCTGTAGATTTAAGAAAGTATTGGGGGCTAGGTCTTGGTCCTATAAGTCATGTGTATAGGTTGTTGGAGAACAACGGGGTTATGATTGCCCAATTAAATAAAAGAATAGACAAAATTGACGCATTTTCTCAATGGAGGAATGGCAGACCGTTTGTTATTTCCGGTGCTAAAGAATTTTCAAGTAGCAGATTACGACTAAATGCTATGCATGAGTTTGGTCATCTTTTACTACACACAGATGTTGAGCTTGAGGAAAGAGCAAACAAGGATAAGGAATTTTATGATCGAATTGAATCACAAGCATATAGACTCGCAATAGCATTCTTATTGCCAAGAGAGTCTTTCCTGGATGAGATGTATTCCACTTCTCTAACTCATCTTATTGAATTGAAACAAAGATGGAAGGTTTCGATAGCGGCAATGATTCGAAGATGTAAAGACTTGGAGGTCATTACCGAATCCAGATATGAGACATTGATGAGACAAGTGAAGAAATATGGTAAGAATGAGCCCTTAGATGACGTGATGGAGAAAGAAATGCCTGTAGCATTTAGTCAAGCTGCTAAATTAATCATTTCACATGGGGTAAAGTCCAGCCAAGAAATTGCTAACGATCTAAGAATCCCTGAAGAAATGGCGGAAACTCTTACTGGAGTAGAGGAAGGTTTCTTTAGCGAAAAAGTATTAAACAGTAACGTAGTTGAAATGAAGTTTAGAGGTGCAAAACGCTCCAATATTTGATAAGCTGAAAAGCCCAACGGCATAAGTCGATGGGCTTTTCAGCTTACTTACTTACTTAATTTGTACAAGCAATACTGGTTCAACGAAACACTCTCCGCTGCTGCGCGTTCCACCAATTGCCGGTGCAGGCTCTTTGGAACCCTCAAGTTGAATTTACCACTGTACTCATCTTCTCCGATCGGCTCAGGAATGACGTCACCATATTCCAGCTTCACTTCCAGGTATCCTTCCATGGCTTCCCGAACACTCTCGTATGCTTCAGCAAAGGTATCTCCGTTGCTTTGGCACCCATCTAATTCCGCAACAGTTGCGAAGAAATAATCACCGCTCTCGTCTTTAACGGGTCTGATTTGTATCGTATACGGGAGGGCCATGTAGTACGCTAAATCCTTCTTTTGGCTATGATTTGCCATTAATAATCGGCTAGGATATGATGAGAATTAAGGAAAGGGGAGGTGCTACTCCCCGATCCGGTCCAGTACGTCTTTGACGTATGCCGCCTTTAGTGGTTGTTCCTTTTTGATGGTTATCAAGTCTCCTGCTTGATTCCGGAAATGGAAGTGCGAGCCGTTGCTTCTCACTAATCCATAGCCGTGATGCCGGAGTACCTTGGCAACTTCATCATATTGGATTCCACTGGGGCGGTCTTTCATTTTTCGGACCAATTTTTCTATCCTAGCCATGTCTCACCTCCTGTTTATATAGTACCATATATAGTACTAAAAAACAAGAAGGCTATGATTTATATTTGGAGCAATCCAGTTCTATTTTATTTTTTAGCAGATGTGTTCCTTCTATTATAAAGGGGCAGTCATGGGGCAGTTGATTGTGTATTCAACGTTTGTACATGCTGCTCATGACTGCCAATAAGGTTTAAAAGCGAGAGTTTATCTATCTTTTGACTATGTTGGATTAGCTCAGAATAGGGTGAGAATCAGCCTTCCAAGCTAATAGCGTGGGTTCGATTCCCATCACCCGCTTCCGAGTAACATACAGAAAAGCCTTTGCTTATAGCAAGGGCTTTTTTTTGCGTTAAAAAGAATAAGTGGATTCCTTTTAAAATAGAGTCAATTGTCATTTGATTAAGGATAGAATCTTTGTTTTAATAAATAGAACAATTCGTATCTGATTTACCGTGTTTATTTATAAAGGAGGACAAACAGTAATGAAAAGAGCTCTGGTCATTGGTGGAAACGGAACGCTAGGTAAAGCTGTTGTTGCGAAACTGAGAGATTATTCCGTTGAGGTTATTACAGCAGGTAGACAATCCGGGGATGTTCAGGTGGATATGACTTCGACAGAGAGTATTACTACCCTCTTTGAAACGGTGAGAAATATTGATTACGTCATTGTGGCGGCAGGTCAGACCCATTATGCGAAACTCGAAGAACTTACACCTGAGAACAATATGATTAGTGTGCAGGGTAAACTGCTTGGACAGGTTAATATCGTGTTGATTGGTCAGCACTATATTAATGACAAAGGGAGTTTCACGTTGGTCAGTGGCATAATACAAGACCACCCTATTGAGAAAGGCGCATCAAGTGCTATGGTCAATGGGGCCATTGATGCGTTTGCCAAAGCGGCAGCGTTTGAGTTGCCACGAGGCATTCGTTTGAACTCAGTTAGTCCCAACTTATTTGTAGAGTCGGCGGAGAAATATAAGGATTTCTTTATTGGATTTAATCCTGTACCTGTAGAGAAAGTGGCTAATACGTTTATCCAGAGTGCACTTGGGATCGAAACAGCCCAAAACTTTAAAATATATTAAAAGCCTGATGTGAATGAAGAATTACTGGAATGAAGAACTGCTGGATGAGACCATTTGGAATATTAAATATAAAGGAGATCCACCGAAAATCCGGTGAATCTCCTTTTGTTTGTTGTGGAAGAAACAGAGGTATGTTTACTATTGTGAAGCAGGTAGTCCAAGAACTTCGAGCATTTCATTACGTTTGAGCGATTCGGCAATGGGGCCATCAATGAGCCATTTCTTAGCATTGAGGACATAGACATGATCATTTTGAACAGCGGGTAGGCTTTTCCATACTTGGAGTTGCTGGATTTCGTTGAGTTCATCTTTTGTTTTTTGCAAAGCTTCAGCTGATCCATCTGAGCTAATGGACACAATGAACAGATAGTCTGCTTTGATTTCAGGCAAAAGCTCAACCGAGATACTGGCATTCATCCGATCTGGATTCTCAGCCTCGAGTTTGGTAACGAGAGCATCGGGAGTGAATCCAATTTCATAGCCCGCTCCTACATAACTAGAAGCTGGGAATGGCGTAGATGGAATGGACGAGAAGAACAAACGCATATCTTTCTCTTCCAGGCGCAGGAATGCAGCTGTTGGTTTGGTCTTGGTGATATCGGCTGCGAGTTTCTGAGCTTCAGTTACCTGATCTTTATTTTTTTGTAAAAGCTGTTCAGCCCGCTCTTCAATATCCAATGCAGTAGCTACCTGTACGATAGATTCCTGCCAATTACGGCGATCATAAGTGATCGTAGGCGCGATTTTCTCAAGTTGTTCGAGAATTTTGGCATCCAAACTGGCATTGGCAATAATAAGGTCCGGATTTGCGCTGACTACAGCTTCAAAATTGACACTTTCATTAATGGGTTCGACAGCCACGCCTTGGGCTTCAAGTTGCTCATTGAGGTAATCTTGCCGGCCAATAGGTGTAGCAAGTACCAGTGGTACCTCCAAGGAGAGGAGAATGTCCTCCATATTAATGGACACAATCCGTTCGGGATGTGCCGGGATTTCTTTGCTGCCACTGGCGCTCTCCACGGTTTTAGTAGTTGATTCAGTGGATGAGTCCCCATCTGTCCCCGCAGCTGATTTCACGCCATCCGTAGATTGCTGCGAAGTGCTTTCAGGTGTCTGCCCACACGCAACAAGTAACATGGCGAGTATGAACAGGATCCCCGTTATTTTGACATAATGCTGTTTGTACATCATAATCCCCCTGTGTTTCTAATGATATTGATTCTCAGTACACTTTATATTGTAGCGGTCTCATGTTGGGGGAGACATAGCCTTCTGTGCTATCCGGTCATGGATTAATGTGCTGAGTACCACCAAAAAGTTTCAGGGTTTCATCGATGATCTGATCATGGGCATATGGTGAATAATCCAACCAAGGCATTTCATCTAGCAGATATACATGCTGGTTCTGCACGGGTATCAATTGTTGCCATAGCTGAGTATGTTGTAGTTTATGCCAACGTTGCTGGGATTCTAAGTCCTGGTCCACAATCAGTAACATGCGATCTCCAACCATTTGAGGCAACTCCTGTTCATCCAATGCACGATAGACTTGCCCTGGAAGCAGATCGTGTGAAGGGGACACGCCCAGGTCGTTATATAGAACAGCGCCCCCATTGCGTCGCCCGTAGATTAACAGATGACCCATCATGATATGAATGATGGAGACCGTATCCTTTCCGATGAAATAAGTAAGCTGCTCTTTAGCATGGATTACCTTGTCATCATACTGCTCCAACCACTGCTGAGCATCCTGTTGCTGTCCCACAATGGAGGCAACTTGTACGAAGTGTTCCCGCCAGCTCAATCCTTTCCATGGGATAACGATGGTAGGAGCAATTCGCTGCAGCGTTCTTTTTAACGTATGGGCTTCGTACTCATTACAGATTATGAGATCCGGGCTCGCTTGCATCAACAACTCAACGTTGGTTTGCCAGATATGAGGATTCATGCGTTTGCTACGTCCCAGATGATAAGGGATATTGGAGAAAAACAGATTCCTGTGTTGATCCCGTCGGTTATCGATCAATGCCGCATGGGGGATGATCTGTAATGCCAGCAGATGGCCAGTGGTTCCGAAGGAGAGAGCAGCAATTTTACTGCGTTTCTGCCGTTGATAGGTAGAGGGAGACACGCCAACATATTTTTTGAATTTGCGACTAAAGTAAAACTCGTCCTGAAAACCAACCTGTGAGGCGATGTGTTTGATGGTTTGGCCGGGGACGAGCAGCATCTCTTTGGCCCTGTCCATGCGGATGTTATTCACGTACTCCATGGGACTGATGCCAGTACGGTTTTTGAATACCCGTGAATAGTGCCATACACTCATGCCTGCCACACCGGCAAGAACTTCACGAGAAAGATGCTCAGCATATCCAAGCTCAATAAGTTCAAGCGTTTGATCCAAAGCAGAGGTGTGTTCGGAATCTCCTATTGCACTTTCTTTGGGAGGAGCATACACATGGGTCAACAATTCATGCATCAAAGTCTGAATACGAAATGGACGATTTTCTTGAGGTACAGAGATGCATTCATGGAGCTGTGAGGCAATTCTGGTACATTCCTGAAAAAGTTCATGCGGTAATTCATCGGCATAAGACGAACGAAGTAACCCTTTTTGGTAAATCTCCATTACAGTAGATCCAGAAGTGGTTTTGTTCATATCTGAAATGGGCTTTAACAGATCAAAATATATCGCGATGCCCTGTAAAGGATGAACCTCATCCGGTGTATATTCTATTGCTGTTCCTGGCAGGATCAGATACATTTTGCCGATTGTGGCATGATTCAGCCTATGCCCAATACGAATATCGGCCTCACCGCCAGTACAGATGAGCAAAAGATGTGAGTCAGCTAATACGAATGGGGGAAGAAAAGACGTTTGATTGAGAACTTCGGATGTTTTGAATCTTGCATATAGGTCACGGGTATGATCACCGTTAGATATCAGTGGAAAGACTTGCAAAGTCACCAGAATCCCTCCTTAACTTACGATAGTAACATTATATATGATGTATTTGAGAATCATTATCAATTATCGCATATTGTCATACAAATAAGAAGTCCATATGATAATATGAAAATGATATACAGAAGAAAAAGCGAAGGGGGGTATATAGAATGTGGTTTATACTTGGTTTTATTATCTTAGTTTCGATATTTGGTATTCGAACGACGAGTCGATCCAATAAACTAAAACAGCAGTTCGGATCAAGGTTACATGCAGTAGGGATTCATCAGTCAGGGCTTCCACAAGTTGCGGAAGGCAGGCGGGTGGATGTGCTGATAGGTAATGGGAACTTATATATTCAAAGTGGTCAGCAAACGTTTGAACTCTCATTAAGAAAAATCGGGAGTGCAGGATATCCAAAAAGAACAGGTAGCTCAAATTCGAGAAATTATCTCGTAATACACTACGAGATGAATGGTAGGGTACGTCCGATAGTATTAAGATTTATGAAGCCTGCGCACGCTAAAGCATTTCTATGGGAAATCGAGGGTCAGCTATTCGCGCGAAACTCAAGTGATGGAATTATAAGACTTTAGAAACTATGATCATTGAACCGCGTAATTCTCCACTATAAATTGAATTGATATAGGTTACCGAGTTGTAGAATAGCCAATACATAGTGCCCATCATCCAAACTGTTGAGCGAATAACCAGTAAAATCTCAACCGATGTTAATCGTAGAATTACTTAAATAACAGATCATTTAATTCACTACGCAAAAATGACAAGCCCTCTCCTACGATGTCCGCAGGAAGAGGAACTTGTCTTTTTTGTTAGAGCTAGCGATTAGTATCTTTCCAGAATCGTCTGTGTTTTCAAGCCATCAGCCGGAATCAGCCAGTTGTTGTTCTCCAGCAATTGCAGCAGTTGGGTACGCAGTCCGGATACGGCTACAGCATCATCGGTTTTGAAAGAGATCTCTACGATATTCTCAATACCTGTACCTGCAGCATTGCGGATCGGCCATACTTCGAGTGTAAGCTCTTGACCATTCCATGTACCTTCATATCGTTGGAAACTTATCGGACCATATGCACGGGATTGAGTCAGTTGCTGCTTGCCCCAGTTGGAGGAAGTCCAGTTTTTCAATTTGCCCGGAAGCTTATCCAGCAACATGTTTAAGGCTTCTTGCTCTGAAGGAAGTTGAACACCTGTTGCTTTGGTATCGACTTTTTTGGTGTTGGAGAAGCTCAATGTTTGTTTGCCATATCCCCAATCGATTTCAGCCTCGTAGTTATCATCCGATTTATCGAAACCCTCTTGATTAGCCAGAGTCAGCGCTGCGTTGATGTCGCCATTGATTACAGGGTAGCGTTTTTTATAAGTCAATTCGTAGTTATTCTTGTCATCCTTTTTGCGAAAACGAACGTTCCATCCTTGTTGATCCAATCCGAGAGCATTGGTGTCGAAGTACTCTACGTTAATGTTTCTTGGCGTGGAACTCAGGCCGAGTGTCTGAATCACTTCACTGCGTGGTGTCCCATCTGTATTTAATACAAGTTCCGGCTTGGCCAGAAACTTCACTTCATAAGCAGGAACGGCATTGGCAGCAGCTGAAGCCTGGGGTGCTCCCAGAAATGTCATTCCACTTCCCAATGTTACGATGCTCAGCATCAATGAGGCTGTTACCTTTTTCCACTTTTTCAAAACCAATCACTCTCCTAATCTGGATTAACGTACAGATCCCACTTTATCGCCCGAGTATCTGAAAGCGATTAAAGGGAAGCGCACATTGCGTTAACCCTGCATAGATTTGATGAATGGCAAACGATAGTTTATAGCGGATCAAGGCAATCAGCCATGGAAAATGGGGAAGCCGTGACTCACCTCTCGCAGCACTTCTTTGAAGCGGTTTACCTGAACTGAAGGGTGGCGGTCCTTGTTATGTACGGTGTATATATGGCGTGGTGCCTGCTCTCCGGGAATGGGAAGAACTTGAATGAGCCCGTGCTGTTCCTCCCACTGTACCGCCATCCGAGACATGAATGAGACATGCCCCCCGATTAACACGAGCTGTTTGATCGCTTCCAGGGAATCCATCTCCACCGTACTCCGCAAACGAATGTCATGTTGCGCAAGCCATTGATTGGTTAACCGACGAGTACTGGACTCATTGCCGTGTAAGGCAAAAGGAATCTGCGCGATATGATCAGGGGTTAATGCATCCTTCTGGGCCAACCCATGTTGCGGAGAACAGATCAATACCAGGTCGTCTTCACACAACGTCTCAGCTTGTAGTGCGGGTCCAACAAATGGCTCGGAAGAGATCACCCCCAGATCAATCTGATGCCGAATCAGCATCTCGCGAATGACAGGTGAAGGTTTGACGGATAAGACGATACGAATGCCCGGGAATTCTTGAGAAAAGGTATTGAGCATGGCAGGCAGCAGATATGTAGCTGGTACATAGCTTGCCCCAATGTGCAGGGTGCCCCGATAGAGGCTGTCATACTCCTTCACTACCCGCCTTGCCTCTTGGGTCAAAGCATTGATTTTGACAGAATAGTGGAGCAGGGCTTGTCCGGCCTCGGTTAAAAAAGTCTTTCCACTGCGCGATTCGAATAATCGCACACCCATCTCTTCCTCCAATGACTTCATATGAAATGTAACGGTCGGTTGTTTGATTCCCAGTAACTCGGCCACGCTTGTCATGTGATGATGCTTGTCGATCAGCTCAACAATTTGCAATTTGATCAGATTCAATGTCCCGACACTCCTCTCACTTCTACTATATAAATTGAACTAAAGATTTACACAGACACTACGATGACAGAACAACCTTCCAATCGCTGTTATCCCCAGATTTTTTTGATTCCCTTTCTCAAAGGGAAAATCCGGTGATAAAGGCGAACGCTCCGCTTTTTCAGGTTTTTTCTGTCCTCTCCGTTATCGTGCAAATGATTAGTTCACCTACTATAGATTTAATCTATGAACATCAACAGAATTCATCTAAAAAGTTAATTCCAATTTTACATACAAGACATACAACTCGCGAAAGCGGACGTTAGACTGAGAACAGTGCAAGAGATCAAGTAACAGAAGACAGGCAGGGATGCTTATGAAATTAGAGATGACAGGAATTCAAAAATCATTTAATCAAACACCCGCACTGCTGCCGACAGATCTAACGCTTGAACATGGAAAGTTCACGACCCTGCTCGGCCCATCGGGCTGTGGCAAAACAACACTGCTCCGCATGTTGGCCGGGCTGGAACAGCCGGACGCGGGGGAGATTCGTGCAGATGGTCAGTGTATCTACTCTGCGGCGAAGCGGATTGATATACCAACACACAAGCGTAATCTGGGCATGGTGTTTCAGGATTTTGCATTATGGCCGCATATGACCGTATACGAAAATGTAGCATTTGGCCTGAAGGCCGGAAAACAGAAATCTGATCTGCGGCAAAAGGTGAACGAAGCACTTGGCATGGTTCGCCTGCAAGGCATGGAAGATCGATATCCTCATCAGCTGTCTGGTGGACAGCAGCAACGGGTTGCTTTTGCCAGAGCCGTAGCGGTTAGACCTGGTGTGATCCTGTTCGATGAGCCACTGAGTGCACTGGATGCTGTACTCCGGGAAGAGATGCGGATTGAGATGATGTCGCTGGTTCGGGACATGGGGCTGACTGCGCTGTACGTCACACATGATCAGATTGAAGCGATGTCGATGTCGGATGAGATTGTGGTGATGCAGAAGGGTCGGATATTGCAAAAGGGAAGTCCGGAAACGATATATTCGGCGCCGAGTGATCCATATGTCGCTTCGTTTATCGGAAAGTCCAACTGGCTCACGCCTAATCAATCGATGGTGCGTCCAGAGCATGTCACTTGGAACAAAACAGGTCATGATGATCTGTGTTATCCAGGGACGGTACTTAGTGTCAGCTATGTAGGTGAGCGTTATGAAGTACGGGTGCAGATGGAAGGGCTGGGCGTATGGACAGCCTATATGAACCAAAGAGTGCGTGTGGGAGAGCGGGTTCAGCTTCATGTAGCCCCCGAGCGGATATGCCGAATGGACGGTTATGACCACCCGAGTATGAAGCAGAACGAAGCGATCGCAGTGGCATATTAAATTGTTGAACAAGCACGCAGTTGGAAGCAGGAGTACACATTTTATAAGAAACCAGGGGAGATGGACGAATATGTTGAATATGAAAACACGGAAAAAGAGCGCAATGCTGTTATTAACAGCGATCATGAGTATCAGTTTGTTCGGATGTAGTACAGGGAACACAACCACAGGCAATGCGGCACAACCCGCGGGTGAAGGAAACACAGCAGCAGCGGCGGAAACAACGAAACCGGCTGGAGGCAAGCTGGTACTGTACAGTGCTGGCCCACAGAAGCTGGCGGATAACATCGTGAGTGGATTTACGGACAAAACGGGGATTGAAGTCGAGATGTTCCAGGGAACGACAGGCAAAATTCTGGCTCGTATGGAAGCAGAGAAGTCCAATCCGGTTGCAGACGTTGTGATTCTAGCCTCGCTGCCTTCAGCACAGGCTTTGAAAGCAGACGGACTGACCATGCCTTACCCTGAAGCAGCCAATGCAGACAAGCTGAACAAGGATTGGTCGGATGCAGAGGGCAACTATTTCAGCAGCAGTGCTTCCGCACTGGGTATCGTGTATAACACCAAACTGGTATCTACACCACCAACAAGTTGGGCAGAGCTGGCTACGCCTGCGTGGAAAGATGCAGTGAACATTCCCGACCCAACATTATCAGGTTCAGCACTCGACTTCATCACAGGATACCTGAGTGCGAATGGTGAAAAAGGTTGGGATCTGCTGAGTGCCTACAAAGCCAATGGTGTAGCGATGGCAGGTGCCAATCAGGAAGCATTGGATCCGGTCATTACGGGTGCCAAAAGCATCGTAGCGGCAGGTGTGGACTACATGGCGTATTCCTCCAAAGCAAAAGGTGAACCACTGGATATCGTTTATCCTGAGGAAGGCACGGTAATCAGCCCAAGGCCGGCAGCGATTCTGAAATCCAGTCCAAATGTAGAGAATGCCAAAGCGTTCATTGACTATCTATTGTCCGACGAAGCACAGAAGCTTGTTGCAGATGCTTATCTGATCCCAGGCCGCGAAGACATTGAAGCGACTAACCGTGCCAATGTGAAGGATATTCCACAACTTAAAGTGGATTGGAACTGGATGAGCGAACATGGCGAAGAGACAGCGGCGCGTTTTTCCGAGACTTTTAAGTAAGTACTTTTGCATATGCAAAATACCCAAAGAAGAACAAGTATAGAGACACAATTAGGCAAAAGGAATACCTGCTGTCTGTGGAAAGTCATGTGAGGTGAACGTAGTGAAACCTGTTGGAATGGACAACAACCGAATTTTTCGGAGAGTGGGCGTGATTCTGGCCCTCTTTCTGCTGACCATAAGCATTGGTGTACCGCTCTTGCTGATCTTCTGGCAAAGTGTGTATCCGGATGGACAATGGGACTGGATGGCTCCGATTCGCACGATTACCGGTCATCATCTATCGGGTGTATTGCTGAATTCCGTCTGGCTTGGTATCTGCGTTGTAGCAGTAACCACGCTGCTGGCGCTACCGCTGGCTTGGATGATGGCGAAGACTCGGATGGGCGAACATCGCTGGGTGGATGTAATCCTGATGATTCCGTTCATGACCCCGCCGTATATCGGATCGATGGGCTGGATTCTGTTTATGCAAAAAGGGGGATATCTCCAGCAATGGGTGCCCTCATCTGCGGGCTGGAGTGAGCTGTTCTTCAGCTTCTGGGGCATGGTGCTCATCATGAGCTTGCACCTGTTCCCATTCCTGTATCTGCTGCTTCGAGATGCGTTGATCCGCATCGGTGGCAATCTGGAAGAAGCAGGAGCTGTGCACGGTGCACGTGCAGGATACCGTTTCAGACGTATTATTTTACCCCTGTTGTTGTCGTCTTACGGCATGGGGATCATGCTGGTCTTTGTCAAAACGATTGCGGAATTCGGAACACCGGCAACCTTCGGGCGCAAGATTGGCTACTATGTTATGACCTCCGAAATTCATAAGTACATCTCCAGTTGGCCGATTGACTTCGGCAAGGCGACTTCACTGGCATCGGTGCTGCTGTCCGTCTGTCTGGTGATGTGGTATATGCAGTCTGCCATGAGCCGGAAGTTCACGTATCGTCTGGTTGGTGGCAAAGGGCAACGTTCGAAGCGATATTCTCTTCGTGGCGGGGCTGGATGGTTATGCGGGGCGTATCTTGCAATCCTGTTGATCCTGTCGGTAGGTATTCCGTATTTCTCCATCATCGCCGCTTCGACCATGAAGTTACGGGGATCGGGAATTGCTTTTGATAATCTCACCTTGGATCATTACAAGGAGCTGTTATCTTGGGGATCGGTGAGTATGAAGGCCATCGGGAACAGTCTGGGATTATCCCTCGCGGCTTCAACCGTTGCTGTTATTATCGGTACGGGTTTTGCTCTCGCGATTGGCAGATCGTCTTCATTCATGCAGCGTGTGATTGACTTGTTCAGTCTGTTGCCTAATACGGTGCCGGGCATCGTGATGGTCGTGGGTCTGATTCTCTTCTGGAACTCACCCTGGATGCCAGTCACGTTGTATAACACCTACGGCATGGTTGTGCTCACGTACGTTGTTCTCTTCTTGCCTTACACCGTGCAGTATGTAAAATCGAGCTTTACCCAGATTGACGGAACGTTGTTCCAGGCTGGGCAAGTGTTTGGCGGGAAACCGCTGTATATTCTGCGGCGAATCCTGATCCCGCTGATCCTACCCGGCATGCTGGCCGGATGGATGATGACCTTTACGATTGCTACCCGGGAGTTGGTAGGTTCGTTATTGATTCTTCCGCCGTCGATGCAGACGTCCGCTACGTATATTTTTGCCCAGTTTGAACAAGGTCAGGTATCCCTCGGCATGGCGATGGCCGTCGTGACAGTAGGTATGACGGTGTTCATGCTGCTTGGAATCGAAATGCTGAATTCAAAGAGAAAGTGGAATGCATCATGATCAAACTGAACGTATGGGGCGGTGCAGGGGAACATGGACGTTCCGCCTATCTCCTGAGCGGGAGCCGGTTTCGCCTTTTGCTGGATTGTGGTGTGAAAAAAGAAGGCAAAGGCCAGTATCCGCTGATCGATCCGGAGATTGTCCCACAACTGGACGCGGTCCTCTTGTCCCACGCCCATGAGGATCATTCGGTCGCCATCCCTTTGCTGTATAAGATGGGCTACCAGGGTGAAGTGTGGACGACGAGAGAGACGAGGGCGCAGCTGCGTACGTATTTTGCCAACTGGCGTAGGTTTGTAGAGCGTATAGGCGAAGAACTTCCTTATGATGAAGTAGATGAGCAGGCTATTCGTTATCGGTATCTGGAAGATGAGGTTGTATCCCAAACCTGGTTTGAACCTTTTCCAGAAGTAAAAGTGATGTGGGGCCGGAGTGGACATCTGGCTGGATCGGTGTGGTTTGGGGTTGAAATGGAAGGTAAGCGGATTTTCTATTCCGGGGACTACACGTCCGAATCGCTGCTTTTACAGGAGGATTGTCCAGCGGAGGCGTTCTGGCAGACAAACATGCTTCGTGAGAATCCTGTGTTCGATGCTCCGAGCAGCGAACGGTGGGGTACAGAGGAACTAATCGCCATAAACAGTGGGCAAAAGGCTGGAGAATTCATAACGTCACAAGATCATACATCTGTTGCATCAGAGGCATCGTCAAGAACACTTGTATCCATGGAGATACCCATGAAGCAGAGAAATTTCACATCCAACGGAGCAGATGGAGCAGACAGAGCAGACAGAGCAAACGTAGCAGACGCTGCGCCAATATCTTCCGTCGGGCTAGTGGATCTGGCGATCGTTGATGCGGCCTACGGTACGGACCAGGATACACAGGCCGACAAACTGGAACAGCTTGAACGAGCCATTCGCCAGACGATTGCTCAAGGCGGAAAGGTGCTCTTACCCATGCCTGTCGTAGGTCGTGGACAGGAGATCATACTGTGGGCACAGCAACAATTCCCGGCTATCCCAATCGTAGTAGAACACGGGCTGGTAGACGGCATGAAGCAGCTTATGCATGTTCCGTATTGGTTGAGGGAGAAGGGAGAGCATGTCATCGGAAGTTCGTTGAAAGACAAAATTGATGGCTTTCTGACTGGACGAGGATGGGATCTGCCTACAACCACCCAAGAGCGGGAACAGCTGTTGGAACATCATGCTGCTTCGCTATGGTTCATTCCGGACGGCATGATGCAGTCCTCACTTGCTCGTTGGTATTATAGTCAATTATCGGACAGGGAGGAGAATCTGATTCTGCTCACCGGGCATGTTGCTCATGGTACATTTGGTGATAAGCTGCTGCAGGTTCCTGACAAGTATGGAGTGTGTGAGGTGCGGAAAATACGTTATAAAGTGCATCAGGGCTGGAAGGATGTTGAACGGATGCTGCACCTGATTCCAGCAAAGCATACGGTCCTTGTGCATGCTGACCGGGCAGAGACGGACCGATTAAAAGAAGGTTTGCTCAGAAATAGCCCGTTACCGGGAACAGTTGTACATTCACTGTCTGCTGGTGACGAGCTATATGTGTGAATTGTGCATGAATCAAATTGCTGCGACAGATTGGAACGTCCCTGGGGACGTTCTTTTTCCATTGTTGTGTGATCTTTAGGGTTCGCGATGAATAGGGTGTTCCAGTTCGGCATGACCCATCAAACTATCCACGGCTTCACCATCCACCAGTATATCCAGGCTGTTCACTTCATCAAATTGAAACATCGTTGTTGTTAAAGCTTCCAATGCGAGCAATTCTCCACTGGTACCAAGATTGGCTTCAGCGGGGATATGAACATCCAAAGTCACTGTACCCTCAGCATATTGGATAGAGAGCAATTCAACCTGCTCCCAGAGGGAAACAAGCTCCGAATTGGTGTTCGTTTGCAACGCTGCAAATGTTTTTTCATATTTTTCGGAATCATTTTTGTATTCAATTTCCTGCTCTGTTTTCTCAAGCTCCAGTACCTGAGAATCTGCCAAATATACATCGACGACTTGTATATTCATTGTGCCCAGATCCACCTCCGTTTCGGATGGGTTTGGTGACTGCGCCTGTCCTCCCTGAACAGCAGGTTCATTTGAACCGGATTGGCTCACTGGCTTCTGGGCACATCCAACTCCGATAAGGATCAAGCATGATAATATAAGTGCACAACCTAACTTCTTATTCAAAGAATCACTTCCTTCATTTAATTTATTTGATAATTTATAGGCCCAAATACTCCTTGATTCCATCGGCTATCGCTTGAGCGGCTTTCATCTGAACAACTTCGGACGACATCAGTTCTTCATCGAGTACATTACTCAAGAATCCCACCTCCAAAAGCACTGCAGGCATGGTCGTGTCTCGGATTACTTCCAAGTTGCCATTTTTCACACCACGATCTCTGAGACCCATGGCTTTCACCAAACGTTGATGAATGATAGTAGCTAATTCCTTGCTGTTACTGCGTTGATAATAATATGTCTCTGTACCTGTGGCTTGGGGGGCGGACTTCACACTATTGCCATGGATAGATACAAATACATCTGCATTTAATTGATTGGCAAGCTGAACACGCTCAGGACGGGTCGGATAGGTATCACCTTCACGAGTCATCACCAATTCGATATTAGGTTCATTGAGCAACAGGGCTTGTACTTTGTGAGCCAATGCCAGGTTGTATTCTTTTTCGGGTTTGTTCGTGATGCTGATCGTCCCCGGGTCACTGCCACCGTGTCCTGGATCGATGACCACGACCTTGCGTCCTGAATCGCCTACTGGAGTGACTGGAGCAGGTGTGACATTGTCTCCCGCAACATTCAGATCAATAATCAGTTTGTCGGCAATCACATTTTGGCTGTACTGGACATTCTTCACATTCTTCAATTCCACGACAATGCGAACTTGTGCCGGTTCTCGTTTGAACAGTGAATATCTCACTTCTGTCACATTGGGATAACCGCTCACATCCAACTTGCCATTGAGTCCTTGATCCAGCGGTTGGGAGATATCACCAAAGGTGGCTCCGGGCAAGTCCACAACCAGACGATCAGGGTACTTGAGGGTCGTTACTATCGGCTGAACGGCCCCATCGGTGGATAAAACGAGCTGATTATTAGCAAATTGGATATCGGTAACCTGAGCGGTAGAGCTTGAATCCCCTTTTCCAGGACTATTTCCTGGTTCAATAGCAGGTTCCTTACTGGTGTTTGTTAAGTATACGATCTTATCTTGATTATTCCATCTTACCTTAAGCCCCATTTGTTCACTGACAAATCGAATGGGCACCACCAGCGTTTTATTCAAAATCTGCGGTGCTGTGTTCAAAGTGACTTGTTTGTCAGCAACCATGGCTTGCTTTTGATCGACGGTTAGGGAAATTGTCTGTTGATCTTGCTGAATTTTTACAGTTCGTGCTTGTTGGTTCCAATCAACTTTGAATTTCAAATTTTCGGCAACGACACGAATCGGGATCATCACGTTTTTATTGATAATCGTCACCTGTACATCACTTGGGAGGACTAATTCCTCTCCATCCATAAAGATTTTCGACGAACTTGCAGCGGCATTTCCCTGATTAGGGAACAAAACGAGTAAGAACAGGCTCAGAAACAATAGTAAAATGGTTTTCTTCATTATGCACCTCGACTAGTATTAGATCTATATGACACTTCCAAAATATGCCTACATAGTATAAACGGTAAAAATGTAAAAATGTTTCTCTTCTGATATCTAATTATCAATTGATGGAAGAAAACATGATGTGTGATCGCAAATGGGATGAATATCTCTCTTTTTATTTTCAATGATGTAATTAAATTTCATATAATGTTTGACTTGTGAAATTTAATATCATATACTGGGTGAAATTATGGCAGGATGACGTGTTCATCGGGTCTTGCAGGAGGTTGGAAGTGGATGGATACAGGCAGCTATCCGATGTGGGAGAAGTATCGTTTGAAGCAGGAGCATCTGGTCATCGGACTAATGTCAGGAACGTCACTTGATGGAACTGACGCGGCATTGGTGCGTATTCAAACCGATATGAGCGGGGCATTACAGCAGATCGAGCTGGTTGATTTCGTCTGTGTGCCGTATTCGAATGGATTGAGAGACGTGCTGATCCGGTTATGTTCACCGGGGACAGCTCGTGTCGACGAGCTGACAGCCGCGCATTTTGGTGTATCGGAGTGGTATGCGCATAGCGTTACGGAACTGATGCGGTCTGCCGGTATTTCAACGCAGCAGGTGGATGTGATTAGCATGCATGGACAGACGGTATGGCATGCTCCTGTAGCCTCTGCATTTCCAGGGCCAACGGGAGCCAGTATTGATGTGGTATCGACATTGCAGATCGGTGAATGTGCTGTCGTTCGAGAACGGACAGGGCTGCCAGTGATTGGTAACCTACGAGCAAGGGACATGGCGGCTGGTGGGGAAGGTGCCCCGCTTACGCCTTATGCGGATGCTCTGATGTTCCGCAGCCCGACGGAAGGACGGCTGGTGCAGAATATCGGTGGCATTGGCAATGTGACGGTGCTTCCATCCGAGTCATCTACCGAAGGTATTTCGGCATTTGATACGGGACCGGGGAATATGGTGATGGACGCCATTGTGCGGCAGGCAACGGATGGGCGGCAGCATTATGATCCGAATGGAAGTATTGCCGCACAGGGGAAGGTCGATCAGGGTCTGGTAGAACTGTGTTTGGAGGATGAGTACTTCAAAAGACTTCCGCCGAAAAGTACCGGGCGAGAAGTATATGGAGCCGCATATGCAGTGAGACTCATGGAGATGGCCGCAGCGCGTTCCTTAACGTTTGAAGATACGCTGGCTACTGCCACCTGTCTGACCGCGGAGACCATCGTGCGCGCAGTAAAGGATTTTATCCTGCCCAAGGTGCAGATATCGGCCATGCTAGCGTGCGGTGGTGGTACTTCCAATGCCACGTTGATGGAGATGATCCGTCAGAGACTACCGAAAGATATCCGTTTGGAACGAACAGCAGATTATGGCGTACCTGATGATGCTCGGGAAGCCATTGGATTTGCTCTACTTGGCCATGAGGCACTTATGGGAAGAACCAATACACTCCCGGCAGTAACCGGAGCGAAACACGCCGTAATCTCAGGCAATCTCACACTCTAGTGAGGCCTGACTTTAATTTGAGTTCAGTTATGGAAGGGCGAGGGATTCGATTAGACGCGAGTGGAATTATAAGATAAAATGCTTGTACATGAATGCAGTAGAAAGGAGGAGCGAATGGAAGGCATGAAAGGTGGACTTGTACGTTTACGCGCATTAATGGATGACTTGACCCCGTCCGAACGGAAGATCGGAGCTTATATTCTCGATCACCCGCAAGAAACTGTTCAATCCTCGGTGGCCCAGTTGTCTGAACGGAGTGGAGGCAGCCCAGCTGCCATTATCCGTCTCTGCAAATCACTTGGTGTAACGGGTTTTCAGGAGCTGAAGCTGAAGATTGCCGGAGATTTGCAGACGAGTGAGCCATATCAATATACGGAGATTCGTCCCCAGGACTCCATGGAGAGCATTATTCAGCATGTGTCCGCAAACAATATTCAGTCGGTGAAGGATACGGTTCATATTCTGGACCCACGTCTGGTGGAAAAAGCCGTGGACGTGCTTCATCAGGCGAACCGAATCTTTTTCTATGGAGTAGGGGCCTCCAACCTGATTGCGCTGGATGCACATTACAAGTTCATGCGAATCAATCGTACAAGCTTTTCGTTCGCCGATCCGCATATGCAGATTTCGTCCGCAACGACGCTTCGTGAGGATGATGCGGTGGTATGTATCTCGTATTCAGGGGAGACTTCAAACGTAATCTCCTGTCTCAAGCATGCTCACGATGGCGGTGCAGCGACAATCAGCATTACCAAGTGGGGCAGCAATACACTCAGCAGTATGGCGGATGTGCCTCTGATGATTACTTCCACCGAAAGTGATATTCGGAGCGGAGCCACATCGTCACGGATTGCTCAGTTGAACGTGATCGACATTTTGTATCTGGCGATTGCCAGTCGGGATTACAACCAGTCGGTGGAGTATCTGGAGAAGAGTCGACAGGCTATTCTGGAGCACAAGTGAAGTAGAACCATATGAATCCCTTTCTGATTATGCAGGAGGGGATTTTTTGACGATTATATCCGCTTTTAGTATAAAAAAATCAAAAAAAGAGCCCAGACTAATATCGGGCTCCTCTCTTTCAACCTCTAGAAATATCCCACTGTACGGCTCAGGAAGGCCCCGCAATGGCGCTGCGGACAAATCCGTCAGCCAGATCAAGCCTGTGCTGGGCTTCTGTTGCATCCACGCCTGCCATCAGCATGACGATTGCCGTTTTTACATGACCGTCTGCACCAGTAAAAGCCTCTTCAATATCTGCTTCATTCGCTCCGGTTGCCAGATGGATCATGCGTTTGGCCCGATGGACAAGCTTCTCGTTCGAAGGGTTCAGATCAACCATGAAATTACGGTAAACCTTGCCCAGACGAATCATGGCGGTAGTTGTGAGCATGTTCAAAATCATTTTCTGGGCGCTGCCTGCCTTCATACGTGTTGAACCCATGACAACCTCTGGGCCGACAACGGCCTCAATGCTCACATCAGCCAACAGTGTCATCGGCGTGCCTGCATTATTACTGAGGCTGATCACCGTAGCCCCGATCTCCTTGGCGTGTCTCATCGCACCCAGCACATACGGGGTTCGTCCACTGGCTGCAATGCCAACCACGACATCGTTTTTGTCTAAGCCATGTTCATCAAGGTCCGCAGCTCCCAACTCCTCACTATCTTCAGCACCTTCAACCGGGTCCTTCACTGCCCGGAATCCCCCTGCAATAATACCCTGCACCATGGAAGGCGGGGTTCCGTAGGTAGGCGGGCATTCCGAAGCGTCAAGTATTCCTAATCGTCCACTGGTACCTGCGCCTACATAAAAAAGCCTGCCGCCAGACTGAAACGCCTTCAAGATTCGATCCGCAGCCTGAGCAATGACCGGAATTAGGGGCTGAATGAGCTCCGCAATCCGTTGATCTTCCTTATTAATTAGCTCCATAATTTCTGCCGAAGGCAATTCATCTATATGATCCGTTAGTGGATTGGGTTGTTCTGTTATTAGTGAATTCAGCATGTGATTCATCTGTATGGCCTCCTTCTCTCTTTTAAAATGATTCATTCAGGGAACAGCGTTTTCTTGCCAGTTGTGCTGCGCCAACCGCTGGAGCGGGGGCATCTTCACGATATACAAAGTCCAACTCTCCATAATATCCCGATAACTTCTGAATAAATGTATTTCGGAAAAGTGCAGCGTATCGAAAAAGTGATCCGGACAGGACAACCTGAGTGGATGCAAATTCCCGATGACGGGCAATCAGCGCCTTGGCGGTATCCGCCAATTGGGAGGCTTCGTCGATGACCAGTGCCCGGGCGGCCTCATCTCCGAGTTCAGCTGCTTCTATAGCTAAGGGGGCGATGGATGCGGTCTCGGTTTTGCCCCAATCCGTCTGATAAACTCGCGTCTTTAGCTCCGATATATCTTGAAGGCTCAGATTCTTTAGAAGAAGCGGGGTTAAACGGGTTGGAGGAAGAACACCGTCATAACTCTGCATAACTACTTGGAGTGCACGCTGCCCAATACGATAACCGCTACCCTCATCTCCGAGCAGATGACCCCAGCCTCCTGCACGGTATCGCTCTCCTTCCAGCGTAAATCCGTACACGATGGAACCTGTTCCAGAGATACACAATACACCGTGAGTATGTCCGAGAGAGGCCATCAGAGCAATCTCTCCTTCGGATACAACCCAGACTGGACAACCTTCTGATGCCTGTCGATTACGACTCTTCATATAGTTATTTACTGCTTTGGCTATAAGTTGCCGCTCTTGGATCGCATCTATACCTGACATACCAAGGCATATACCCTCACAATTTGTCGATAAATCACTTATTAGATTAAATAGCTGTTCCAGCACTCGTTGCAGTTCGGAAAGGGCCTGTTCAGTTGATACGCTATGAGGATTCGTGGGACCTCCGCTGAGTCGGGCAAGAATTTCACCAGATTCGGAAATGATTGCTGCATCAGTATTGGTACCGCCTCCATCTACGCCTACATATACTCGCAAAGTGGCTCACCTCGCTTGCTTGGGTTTTCTTTTTACATAGTATAGTGGCATGAAAAGAAAAAGTAAAATTAAATTTTATAATAAAAAATAATGTTGAATTTTTATTTTACAACTCATATAATGAACTCAATCTACAATTTTGGAAGGAATTAATACTGTTAATGTCAATTAAGTTGACGTTAATATTGCATTTAAGAGATTTAGCCTGCGACTGGCAGGTCCAATCTCCAGGGGAGGTGCTTTTCCTTACTGCCGAGTTTATGGGTGGATGCCGTTTAAAGGCTGAATGATCACAAAAGGGGTAGCATGGTTAGGCAATGAAAGAATCGGATGATGACATGCGAAGGAGATGAAGGGATGAAAAAGAAGGGTCTGGTATGGACGATGTTGTTGATGATGGTCTTGGTTACTGCCTGTGGGAATAGCGGGGGTGCTGCTTCAGATGATCCGAATGCGGAAGATACAGTGACGGTATGGACCTATCCTGTACATGGCACATATGAAGATGAACTCAAGGATCTAATCGTTGATTTCAATAAAGAACACCCCAACATTACCGTGAAGACGGAAATGCTCTCCTGGGCGGAAGGGCCCAAAAAATTCGATGTCGCTTTGAACGCGGGCAACCCGCCGGATCTTTACTTTCACAGCGTAGATGGCACATATGTGAATACGGGATTGGCACTTGAATTGGACAGTTACCTGACACCTGAGGTTAAGGACGACTACCTGCCAGGTACGCTGGATTTAGGCCAGATTCAGGGGAAACAGTATGGTCTGCCCTTGTATCAATTCCAATGGGCTTGGGGTGGTAACAAACGCATTCTGGAGGAAGCGGGCATTGATTGGAAGTCCATTCAGCAAAATGGCTGGACCTGGTCCGAATTCAACGATGCTGCTGCCAAGCTGACCAAAACGCTGGATGGCGGGGCCAAGCAATATGCACTGGTTACCGACGGAACCTCGCTTGACTTCATTGAAATGCTGTCCCGGAACAACGGGATGATTGATGTTCTTGATAAAGACGGCACTTTCCAATGGAATGATGGTCGGATTCTGGATACCCTCTCTTTTATCAAAAACCTGATGGATCAAGGGTATATGCCGAAGGAAACGGCGGCTCTCGCTCCAGCGAAACGGACGGATATGTTCTACGCGGGGGAAACGGCGATTATCTCCAAAGCGATTCCTTATTATGATGTGATGATTCAGAACCGCAACAAGGACATCGATGATGGCAAGGTGCAGGGAGAGAAGATTGATTTTGTCCTGTTGCCTGTACCGCATAATGATGATCAACCTGAAGCAACAACGATGGGCGGCGAAGGGTATGTAGCCTTCAAACAGAAGAAGGACAAAGGCGAACAGCATGCCAAAAATACGTTCCTTGTGATGGAGGCGCTTAGTGGTGCCAAAGCAGGGAACTCGGCCAATGAACTGGCACTTCCATTCGTAAGACAGTCCCAAGTGGAACTGTTTAAAGGAAAAGAACTTGGTCAACCGGATAATCTGGCTGCTGCAAAAGTCATGGCAGAGAATATCGCGATGCCGGTTGTACTGGAACTGGATATCGACAAAGCATCCCAGCAAAAACAATTCAAGGAACAGGTTGTGAAGCCAAACATCCAGGCGCTGTTCTCGGGAGAAAAATCACCAGAGCAGATCGCAGAAGACTTCAAGAGCAAAGGCCAGCAGATGTTTGGACAATAACTCGGACAATCAAACATAACGCAAAACCACACTGATTAGGAGAGGAGGATTCGCCATGCAGACCGCCCTTGCGCCAAAACCGTCTGTGCCCCGGACTTCCCGGGTTGCCCGGTTTTGGCGAGACTACGGGTGGGCGTATTTGTTTATTTTGGCGCCTGTCCTGCTGTTTCTCATTTTCACACTGTATCCCGTTCTGACGGCTCTTGTGATGAGCTTCCAGAAATACAACATTATGAACTCGACGTGGGTTGGATTGGATAACTACGAGCGTTTGGTAAAAGATGAGACGTTCTGGAAGTCGATTAAAAATACAGTGATCTTCACCGTAGGCACAGTCCCGGTCAATATTCTCATTACATTTGTACTGTCCTATTTCATCTATCAAATGAAAAGCAAATGGCAGACATTTTTCAAAGCTACCATGTATCTGCCTGCGGTAGCCTCCGGGGTAACCATCTCCATTGTATGGCTGGCAATCTTTGACCCGACGGATTCAGGACTGCTGAACCGCTTCCTCGGCCTGTTCGGTCTTGACCCGGTAATCTGGCTGGGCCAATCGGGAACGGCACTTTTTTCCCTCATTCTGATGAACTGGCTTGGATCACACGGAGCGGGCATTATTCTGTATCTGGCAGCCATGGGCGGTATTCCGAAATCGCTGTATGAAGCGGCGGATATTGATCATGCCAGCGGCTGGACCCAGTTCAGCAAGATTACATGGCCGCTGCTCAAACCAACGACGCTGTATCTGCTCGTCACGGGTGTCATTACATCCTTCCAGGTGTTTATCTCGGTATATCTGATGACACAGGGTGGACCGAACTTTGCGACAACTACTATCGCTTATCTGATCTACGAGACGGCATTCAAGTTCTATGAATTTGGATTGGCTTCGGCTCAGTCGTTTGTACTGGCGATTATCATCATTGTCATCTCCGTCATACAGTTCAAATATTTCTCCAGCGATATTGAGTATTAGAGGTAGTTCAAAACACGTACGATTAGAGCACGTTGCATTAAGCATCCGGGGGTGAATGAAATCCATGAAATCAACACAGAAAAAGATTCTGCTCGTTGTTGCATCCATTCTGCTGGTGGTCTGGGCGCTGGTGACGGTCATTCCGATGTATTGGATGCTCGTTGGTTCGGTGCAGGATAGTGCGATGTCGGCTTCGTTTAAACCACAGATGATTCCGGAGCAGCTGTCGTTATCACCATATGAGCGCTTTTTTGCCAAAACCGATGCCTGGCGCTGGTTATACAACTCGCTGCTCATCTCGATCATTCTGACCGTTACAAATGTATTCTTCGCCTCCTTGGCGGGATATGCGTTCGCCAAACTGAAGTTTCCGGGTAGTCAGGCGGTATTCTGGACGTTGCTTGGGACAATGATGATCCCGGCACAGGTGACGCTGATTCCTTTGTACATTCTGATGGTCAACGTGTTTGACCTGGGAGATACGTATACGGCCATTATTCTGCCTGCTGCCGTTAGCGTAGGGAACATATTCTTGATGAAACAGTTTATGTCTACGCTGCCCACATCGCTGATCCATGCGGCACGTATCGATGCATGCAGTGAGTTCGGTATCTTCTGGAAAGTCATTCTGCCGATGGCAAAGCCGGGAATCGCGGTGCTGGCGATATTCACGTTTGTGGCTTCGTGGAACGAATTCTTCTGGCCGTTCCTCATTACCAATTCCAACGAGATGCGTACCATTCAGGTGGGGTTGGCCTCGTTTGTATTTGCCGAATCAACGGACTTCGGCGCAATGATGGCAGGGGCTACAATAGGTGCGCTGCCCATGATCATTCTGTTTTTCTCACTGCAACGTTACTTCCTGCAGGGCATTACGATCGGTGCGGTTAAAGGTTAACTTTTAGTTCAGGACAAGCGACAACGTAAAGGGGGATCTACCTATGGCACGCGTGGAGTTTCGCCAAGTGCGCAAAGAATTCAAAGACGATCATAAAGGAACGTTCACGGCTGTGGCCGGCTCGGACTTTGTTATAGAAGATAAGGAATTCGTAGTGTTTGTGGGTCCTTCGGGCTGTGGCAAGACAACGTCACTGCGGATGATTGCCGGACTTGAAAAGCAAACGAGCGGTGATATTGTGATCGGTGACCGGCTTGTTAACGATCTGCATCCGAAGGATCGGGATATCGCGATGGTGTTTCAGGATTATGCACTCTATCCGCATATGACCATCCGCGAGAATCTTTCCTTTGGCCTGAAAAATCTGAAAAAGCCAAAGTCCTATATTGATGAACAGGTGCAGAATGCGGCCTCCATTCTGGGACTGGAAGCAATGCTGGAGCGCAAACCACGCGAGCTGTCTGGTGGTCAGCGCCAGCGTGTTGCGGTGGGACGGGCGATCGTCCGTGATCCGCAGGTGTTTTTATTCGACGAACCACTGTCCAATCTGGATGCCAAGTTGCGGGTGCAGATGCGGGTGGAGTTGGGAGAGCTGCATAAACGTCTCGGTGCCACGATTGTGTACGTGACACATGATCAGGTAGAAGCCATGACGCTTGGGGAACGCATCGTGGTCATGAATCATGGAGATATTCAGCAGGTGGCTTCACCAAAAGAACTGTATGCGAGTCCGCGGAATATGTTTGTTGCCGGATTTATCGGTTCCCCGGCGATGAACTTCATTGATGCCCGGATTGAAGGCACGCAGGTTGTCATCGAGGGAGCGTCATTCACCTTGCCAGCAGATGTACTCGCTCGTCTTCAGAGTCATCAAGGCAAACCGGTGATTATGGGTCTGCGTCCAGAGCATATTTTTGGTGATGATGTCGCTCCGAATATCCCGACAGACCACATGCTGCAGGCGCGAGTTCAAGTTGTAGAACATCTGGGCTCCGAGAATTTGGTGTATTTCCATTCCGGTGCCCGTACTGTTACGGCTAAGGTTCACCCGGAAACACATGCTTATGTAGGAATGGACAAAAAGTTTGTGCTGGACCTGCGTAAGGCACACTTTTTCGATCCAGAGACGGAGCTTGCGATTGGACGGGAGTAAGTGGGGCTGTCCTAAAAGCAATGAGCGTGAATGTGTACTATTTTTTCTCGTTATAATTTTGTTTTAAGGAACCTTACACACGTTATTCGCTCCCATTTGCACCGGTTTGAAATGTAACGAATCACAGAGACGTTATTTACTCGAAGATGTTGTTTTTCAGGCTCTGACGCCTTGGTTGTACCGAAATAACGGCACTGAAGTTCGTTAAAATTGGCATGCCTCGAAAATCTGTCGTTTAAGGTGCGGTAGATTCGTTAGCACGTTGCAAGTTTGGTACAACATACTGACCGGCGGTGCGGCCAAGCCAACCCAAATGGGGAGCCCTTTTAAGACAGCCCTTGTGGGCGAACGCTTCGCTTCTCCAGATTTGTTCTGTTTTCTCCGTTATCGTGTAAATGTTTAGTCCAACTTATATAGAAGGGAGAATAAAAATGCGTAAGCTGAGTGAAGTATTGATCAAATCGGGTGCGGAAATCTATCGGGATATTATTTCGGTGGCCTTGTACAGTGTCGTTAGCTCTATCGTATTGGTTCCCATTCTGATGTTTGCTCCGCTGCCGATCGCTATACTGCTCCTGGCCTTAATATATATGCCCATCCTGTTCGGTGTTTGTTATGCCGTGCATCACAGATTGGAGCGTAAGGAACGGCGCAATGGGCTTAAGGATATATGGATCGGAACGTTGAAGGGAATAATCCCTGGAGTGTCGGTGGGGGTGCTTTTCGCGGTGCTTGGCTTCATTCTATGGTCAACCTGGTGGTATTACGGTGGACAGGGTGGAATTACAGGTACAGCAGTGGGTGTATTCCAGACGTTCTTTGTTCTCATGGCGCTGATGTCACAGTTCTATACCTGGCAGCTTGTTTTACAAAAAAACATGGGCATCGTTCAGGCGATGGGGGAAAGTGTAAAGCTGTTCTTCCGTCACCCGGGGTACACGATGGGCGCTTGTTTTCAGGCCATGTGCCTGACTGCGCTGCTGATGCTGACTGTCGTTGGTTTCGGAGCGCTGTTTGGAGGTATGTTTGCCATCTATCAGCACAAGGTTGCTCTTAATGTGCTGGAGCCTGAAGAAGAGCCTGTCGTAACAGGTGGTAATGATCACCAGCATACAGGCTGGATAAGCCAGGGGAATGTGTGATGGGCCAGTTGAAGGGGACCGAGCAGCTCCCGGCTGTAAAAACGGGAGTTGATCTTCTGTCCAGAGGGTTATCGCATCCATGGTTAAAGGGTGCTCGCATCGGTCTAATTACGAACCCAACTGGTATTACAGCGAATTTTGTATCGACAATAGATGTGTGCGCCGGACTTGCTAATGCCAAGCTTACAGCGCTCTATGCCTGTGAGCACGGACTGGAAGGAGAGCTTCAGGCGGGTGTCAGATTTGGGGACATGATTCATCCGCGTCTGGACATTCCGGTGTTCAGCCTGTATGGAGATCACAAGAAACCTATGCCTGCAATGCTGGCTGGAGTTGATACGGTCCTGTTTGACATTCAGGACGTGGGCGTTCGTTATTACACGTATGCCTCAACCCTCTTCCATATGATGGAGGTCTGTGCTGTAGCAGGCAAACGTATGCTGATTCTGGACCGCCCCAATCCGTTGGGGGGAAACGTTGTTGAAGGCGGTGTGCTGAACGCGGGGTATGAATCACTTGTTGGCGCTTGGCGTGTACCCGTACGTACCGGATTGACGGTAGGTGAATTGGCCTTGATGGTCAATAGCGAGATGGATGTACCTTGCGAATTGGACGTGGTTGCCATGGAAGGATGGCAGCGCTCCATGGATTTTGCGAATTGTGGGCTTCCCTGGATGTTGCCTTCCCCCAATATGCCTACGCTGGACAGTGTGCGGGTATATGCGGGGACGTGCCTGTTCGAAGGCACTAATGTATCGGAGGGCAGGGGCACGACCCGCCCATTTGAGTGGATTGGGGCCCCCTGGGTTGAGGGTGAACGTTTGGCGGAACGATTTCGGGAATACAAGCTGGAAGGTGTGCATGTGCACCCAGTGTACATGTCCCCAACATTCTCCAAAAATGCAGGTGAGCTGTGTGGTGGTGTAAGGATTTTTGTAACGGACAGCAGGAAATTCCGGGCGGTAGAGACAGGGTTGGTGCTTTTACATGAACTGGTATCACTCTATCCGGAGCAATTCTGCTGGCTGGAGCCACCAGAGCCGGGTTCAAGGTACTTTATCGACCTGCTGGCAGGGGGTAAGGAAGTCAGGGAAACGATTCATGACCGGGCGGGCTTCGTTCGTTTAATGGAAGCGTGGAATGTACAGGCAGCGGAATGGAAGGAGCGGCGAAAGCCGTTTTTGTTATATCAATGAATGGATGTTTGTTATCGGAGGGAGGCATGAAATGAGTGGGCTAAACGAGTTATACCAGTCGAGGCTGAAACAGATGACTTTGCGTGAGAAAGTTGGGCAAATGCTGCTTTGTGGCTTTCATGGCACTGAAGCTGCTGGCGATGTGGAATCCTTTCTCCGAAAGTATCCCATCGGTGGCGTAATTTATTTTGCGCGCAACATTGAGTCGCCAGAGCAGGTAGAGCGGTTATCGTTAGGGTTACAGCAGATTGCCAAAAGCAGTGGTAATGTGCCGCTCTGGATCTCCATTGATCAGGAGGGCGGCATGGTTGCTCGAATTACCGAAGGGATCGCCTTGATGCCTGGACCAATGGCCATTGCCGCTGCCAGTTCCATTGAAGATGCGTATCAGGCGGCATATATCAGTGGGTTGGAGCTGAAGTCCATGGGCATTAACATGAACTTTGCTCCGGTATTGGATGTGAACAATAACGCGGCTAATCCGGTCATCGGTGTGCGATCATTCGGCGAATCTCCACAATCCGTTGCAGAATATGGGGCCAGGACCATTGCGGGAATACAGGACGCTGGGATTGCAGCGACAGCCAAGCACTTCCCGGGGCATGGGGATACGGATACCGATTCCCATCTGGACCTCCCGATCATCACTCATGATCGGGAACGGGTAGAGCGCCTGGAGTTGATTCCATTCCGAGCCGCTATCGCTGAAGGTGTCGATGCCATGATGTCGGCGCATATTTATTTCCCTGCACTGGAGCCAGAGCGTCTGCCCGTAACGCTATCGCAAACGGTATTAAGCGGTCTGCTTCGCCAGGAACTGGGTTATCAGGGCATGATCGTGACAGATTGCATGGAGATGGATGCCATTGCCGTGAATTATGGCACTGTCGATGCAGCCGTAATGGCGGTAGAGGCCGGGGCAGATCTGGTGTTAATTAGCCATACGGCTAAGCTTCAGGCAGAGTCATTTGAAGCATTGTTAGCAGCTGTGAGGAGCGGGCGGATTAACGAGAGACGTATTGATGAGTCGGTGAATCGCTTGCTGATGTACAAGGCGAAACGTGGTTTGCTGGAGAGTGAAACGGGCGGTGCAGGTGATGAGAAAGTGAATATTGCAGTATCGAATGCATCATTGCCAAAGGCATCAAACACTCCTGCTCTATCCAGTTGGTCGGAGCGCAACAGTTCATTACACCAAGAGGTTGCCCGCCGTATTAGCGAGAACAGTATCACACTGGTGCGCGATCAGCTGAATATGTTGCCTTTGAAGTCGGAACGCACGCTGGTCATAACGGTTGCCACGTCCGTGACGACAATTGCCGACGAACAGCTGACTCAGACGTTCACCTTGGGCTCAGCCTTATCCAATTATGGTCTGGATGTTGTCGATCTGACGGTCACACCAGAGGACGTTGCCATTCGTTCCGCACGTCTGCTTCAGGCAGCGGAAGCAGATGACATTCGGCAGATTGTGGTGGGTACCTACAATGCGGGAAGTCCCTCCGGCGATCCACAGTGCAGGCTGATTGGTTGGATACAGCAATTGGGCAAACCGCTGGCTGTTGTGGCATTGCGAAGCCCCTATGATCTGCTGGCGCTCCCGGATGCCCAGGTCTATGTAGCGGCTTACGAGAGCCGGCCACTTGCCATGGATAGCGTCGCTCAGGCGCTGATGGGGCGTATTCCTTTTGCGGGAAAACTTCCTGTAACATTAAAGCAGACAGATGATGAAAGAGCGGATGTTTCCTAGGCAGTGATAAGAATATGAGTTAATCTGCCTTTTGCAGAATGGAGAAGAGATGGATTGTGGGTTGAGCGAAACGGAAGTGTGAGTCGTTAAAATGAGAACATATACAGAGCAAAGAGACGATCCTCCATAGGACCGTCTCTTTGCTCGCTCTGTATAAATGAATCATTATAAATTATTGCAATTGCAGTGCTTTGGCTGTTTGTGCCTCAACTTCATCCAAAAGTGAAGTCATGTCCATACCTGCGTGGTTGCCGAGCAGGATAATCGTGATATCATCGGACAGATTACGTGAAAAGGCTGTAGCGAACCCGCCACCACTACCGTTATGGAAGACGGTACGGTTGGTGCCGTTCTCTTTGAGAATCCAGGCGTAGCCATAGTTTTTATCGGAGTAGGGCTCATACATCTGTTCAATCGTATCTTGGCTTAGAATCTTGTCCGTATACAACGCACGATCCCATTTCAGCATATCATCCACCGTAGAATATATGGTTCCTGATCCGGATTGGGAAACATAATATGGGGCAGTTACCCATGCGTTATCTTGTTGAACAAAACCACTAATCGTGTGCACTTTACGGGAAGCCTCTCCCGAATTTTTCATGCCAAGTGGTTTCAATATCGTCTGCTGCACGTAGTCGGCATAACTCATGCCAGATACCTGTTCAACGACGTATGCAAGTAAAACATAACCGCTGTTGCTGTACAGATAGGCACTTCCTGGTTCAAACTTCAGCGTTTTGTGGCGAATCTCCTCTACAGTCTCTTCCATAGAAGTTCCTTCACCCCGACCGAATGCCGATGGCAGACCTGAAGTCTGGGATAACAGCATATGCAGCGTGATCTGATCTCCCTTCGGTATACCGGAGATGTACTTAGAGATTGGATCTTGCACATTAATCTTACCATCCTCCACGAGACTCAGAATGGACGCGGCTGTGAAGGATTTGCTCAGCGATGCGATTCGAGTCTTCTGATCCGGACGATTCAGCGTCTGTTCGTCGGCAAGTCCGTAGCCTTGTCTTAGCAGAACTTCGCCATCACGGGCAATCAGCGCCATACCTGGATAGTTGATCTCGCGCAGATACGCATCTACACTGGCAACTTCGCTGTTCAGCAGGCTAACTTGATCGGTTACCATATTCACACTCATCTGACCTGTAGCTGTACGTTGGACTTTGATATCGGCCTTGATTGAATTAGCCATAGCCCGGACAGGTATCATCAACGTACCGTTAACGGTACGTGAATTCACACCTGTGGCCAGATCGACCTTGTTTACCTTAATGGAATTGCTGCCAGCCTGATGGATCAGCTTGTCTCTGCCAACGGTAATGGTAGCCGTCTTGGTGCGATTATCCCATTTCAACGTGCCTTTAACCGATGTGACCACATCCCGTAGTGGAACAAACGTTGAGCCTTTGATTATAAGTGGTGCGTTCTTCCAAGATTGTTGCTCACCATTCACTTCAATGTGAACTGCTTGCGTCGTCTGCGCTGCGGATGCCGTAATACCAGCTTGTCCCATAATCGGGCCTGCGCACAGGATGAACGCTAACAGAATGCGGAACATGGATGAATATAACGTGGAAATACGTTGTCTTTCATTTGACTTGCGTAAGATGTGAATCCTCCCCTTCCAATCGTTTCATGAATAGTCAACTTATGAGCATTGTAAACGATCTCGCGTAGAGGGTCAAAACGATTAAGCGGATATAATCCATATCATCTGATCAGATCATTTAAATTAAATTTGTACTAATTTAGTATCGATACATAATATTTTTATAGCGATTGTCCGATAAAAGGATGGGTGAAGATTATGATGGGGGATAGTTAAATGAAGAAAAGGATTCGAAATTGGTTTACTTTAACCGTAAAAAAGCGCCTGATCGCTGCATTGCTCCTGTTCCTGATTGTACCGAGCATTACCGTGGGATGGTTGTCTTATCAAAAAGCTGCTGACCAGGTTAAAATGGAAATTATTCGTTCCGCACAGGCCAAAACAGAAATGCTTAGTCTGCAGATAAATCAAATGCTGGATATGGAGAAGGATAACGCAGCGCAGATGGCTGCGGGTATTACTTCAAACGATATTATTAATAAATCTCCTGCACTGCAAAGGCAGATGGATCGGATGTCTCAGAATCATAAGGAACTGGGTGTACTCACCGCAGGTGCGGAAGATGGCAGCTGGATGAAATCTCCTGATCCTGGGGAACAGATCTATGATCCGCGTGAACGTTCATGGTATACGATGGGCATGTCTCAGGACGAACCTGTAATCTCGGATACATTCCAGTCGGCCACGACAGGTGAATGGGTCGTAACGGCGGCTGCCAAGCTGGCTGATGGCAAAGGGGTATTCGGGGCCAATGTCAGTCTCAATCATCTGAAAGAATCCGTTGATCAGATACGTATTGGTAAAGAAGGCAAACTGTACATGCTGGATAACGGGGGTAAATTCCTGTTCCACTACAATATTGAATCCGGTACACAGTCGGATGAAAGCTACATTAATGAGATGTATACAAAGGAAAGTGGAACGGTGAAGTATACATATGATGGTCACGAAGTGGAAGCTGTGTATTTCACCAATCCGGTGACAGGTTGGAAAATTGTTGGCGAGATGGTTCCTTCCGAAGCAAGTGAAGCCGTAATGCCTATTTTGATCCGTGCAATTACAATTGTTGCATCTGCATTGGTTATCGGGTTGATTCTGCTTATATTCATTATCCGCAGCATTCACCGGCCATTGCTGCAATTAACGCAGGCAGCATCCAAAGTAAGCGCCGGGGATCTCACCGTTCGGGTTGGTTTGCAGCGCAAGGATGAGTTCGGACAGCTTGGAGATAGCTTCGATACGATGACGACTTCACTTCGTAATGTGCTTGGAGAAGTGCATGATACGTCCAGCCAGCTGGCGGCATCTTCTGAAGAACTGATGGCAAGTTCCGAACAGACATCCAAAGCCACAGAACAGGTGGCCGAACTGATGCAGGATGCAGCTGCGGGAACGACTTTGCAGAACAATAGTCTTGCTGCTACAGGTCAACTCGTGGGCGAAATGTCCATTGGAGTCAAAGAGATCTCATCAAGTGCTGAAGACACCGCTCGTATCGCTCTGGATGCATCCACCAAGTCGGAAGCGGGTATGGTTACAGTAGAAGAAGCGGTTACCCATATTCAGCAGGTGAATGATGAGAGCAAAGCCATGTCTGTGGTCATTGAGGATTTGCGCGCGAAAAATGAAGAGATTCTTGTGATCGTGGCCGAGATTACGGCCATTGCCAAGCAGACGAACATTCTCGCTTTGAATGCATCTATTGAAGCTTCAAGAGCTGGTGAGCAAGGGCGTGGATTCGCGGTTGTAGCCAACGAAGTGAAGACACTGGCTCACAGTTCAGGCGCTTCAGCCGAGCGGATTAATGAACTTATGCATGAGATGCAGGAGAAAACCAATGCGGTGCAATCCACTTTTGCCCGTACGGGAGAAGGTATGGTGAAGAGTTCGCAGATGGTTACAGAAGCGGGCGAAGCATTCCAGAACATTCGTACTGCGGTTCAGTTGGTGGCTGCACAAGCTGGAGAAGTATCCGCGGCTTCCCGTCAAATTGATGGGGGCATGAGTCATATCAACAAGGCAGTAAGTGATACAATGGTTCTGTCGGACAGAATTGCCTCTGGAACGGAAGATGGATCAGCGGCTGCTCAAGAGCAGTTGGCTACAATGGAAGAGGTTGCAGCTTCTTCGGCAGCATTGTCACGTATGGCTGAAGATCTGCAAAGCATGATTGAACGGTTTAAGTTGTAACAGAGATTGAAATGAAAATGATTGAGGATAAATACTTATGGAAGGTGCTGAAATGCCCTTTCTGCGATGAGACTGCAGGGTTGCGACCCTGCGGTCTTTTTTCTGTTGAACAAGGGGCATCCGTTATGTATTTAAACACAGCATTCTTTTCCGTTATATTGACATATAACAAACAAGATTATATTATATCTATAAATAAACAAACAAAATTATATTATATTTGATTATTATACGGTTGAAATGACCATAACAATGATAAAAGGAGCTTTTACATGAAATCATCGGAATCCTGGTTGCAAACAGCTTCATTGGAAGAGATCAAGCGTGGTTATATGGAGGAGGGTCCCGCCTATATATGTGTCTGCTGCGGATACAGGACGGAATCTGGGATTATCTACCCTGAAGAAGGAGTGCTCTATGAGGCAGCCCGTTATATGCGAGTACACATTGAGAAGGTTCATGGATCGGTATTTGAATATTTGCTGGAGCTGGATAAAAGCGTAACCGGATTGTCTGATGTCCAGCGGGGCTTGTTGTCACAATTCTATGAAGGCAAGAAGGATGCTGAAGTACAGAAGACCCTTGGCATCGGGAGTGCCTCCACGATCCGTAATCATCGGTTTGTATTAAAGGAGAAGGAACGACAGGCCAAGATATTCCTGGCATTAATGGAACTGCTCAAAAGTAAGGATACCCAGGCTCCAGCCGAATGGGTGTCACCGGTGACCAGGCATGGACATACGATCCGTCGTGATTCATTTGATATTACAGAACAGGATCGGGAGAAGGTGCTGAATAAGTATTTTCCAGAGGGTACTGGCGGTCGGCTGACGACGTTTCATATGCAGCAAAAGCATAAATATATTGTGCTTATCGAAATTGCCAAACGATTCGAGACAGAGCGCAAATATTCCGAGAAACAGGTCAATGAGCTGCTGAAGGAAGTTCATGATGATTACGTGGAAATACGGAGGTATCTCATCGACTATGGTTTGCTGGAACGTGAGCCAGACGGCAGTCAGTATTGGCTGGCAAGCAGCGCAGATCAACAGATCGCCGGAGATGGAAAACAGGAACGCAAAGAAAAGGGGGAGCAGGAGAAGATGAATCGTCGTAAAGAATTGCAGGAACAGGCCAAAGAAGTTAAAACGGAAGCGGGCGTCTACCAGATTCGGAATGAACGTAACGGCAAAGTTTATATCGACAGCACACTGAACCTGAAAACCATTAACGGACAACGGTTTATGTTACAGATGGGTAGCCATCTGAATCGAAGATTGCAGGCTGAATGGAATGAATATGGAGAGACTGCGTTTGTGATCGAGGTGCTGGAGACATTGAAACAAGACGATAACCCGTATTACGATTCCAAAGATGCACTCGCCAAATGTCTGAATCGCTGGTTTGAACAGTTAGAGCCCTATGGAGATCAAGGGTACCACGGAGATAAAAAGCAATCGGTTTAACTCCGTTATTCCGTACCAAACCCCTCTTATTCAAGCGAATGCATAGAATTGCTTAATTTTCTCAGGCTTCAGGGATCATCATGAGTTCGAATAATTCTATTGTGCAGTTGGGCAGCTGTAGAGGCTGTAATCGGAGGTATTGTTGTAGAAAGCATCTCGCTAGCATCCGTTGGTTTGCTTGGTGGAGCTTTGGTTGCCATTGGACTGATCCCGGCTATTATTTCATTGTCCCTGCGTCGCCGATCTGCAGCTGCGGAACGAAATGGAGCGTAAAGTACCTTCTTTCTCAGAAATGAAAATACCGCCTGAGCGTTGTTGAATAACGCTCAGGCGGTATTTCCATACTCATGGAGAACATTGCATTGCGTTTTTTTAAGTGCAGCATACCGTGATAGTTCATTCAGACGCCCCAAATACAAGTTCATCCTATGGGAAGTCAGTTGTGCACCTCGAACGAATGACTACACGGTAATGTCTCCGCACCAGCGAGTGATTCCTTCATTTATGGTTTGCATTGGATTTGGATCGGATAGAGAAATCGCCCAGGCAATATGCCCATCCGGCCGAATAAGCGCCGTGTGGATGTCGTTCCAATCCGCGTCAGCCTCAGCCAAAGAGGCATGTACAACTTGAAGGTTGTTATACGATTCCCATTGACCGCTATTCTGTTCATTAGAATGGAAATGCAGCAGAAGAAAAGTACCTTTGTGTAGTAACGGATAGGCGTTGATCAATTGCCCGTCTTTCAGCTTTAAGCCTAGATCCTTAAAACGTTTCCCATTTAAAGGATGGGGAGGCGCTTCGGCGTCTGGAGCATAATGTACATCCATTGCGGAAACTTGTGCGGCGATTTGATAATTTGCCTCCGGTATTTGAATCAGTTTAGCTAACATGCTTCGAAGTTCCGTGATAGGGGGAGTCACGTCCAGAAGCAAGGTTTGGACCTCGGTATTCCGGAGCAAGGCCGTATTCCATGGAAAGCGTTCGGCATGATAACTGTTCAATAGCCAGTCCGGAGCCCAGCCTTTGATTGCTCCTGCAAGCTTCCAGCCTAAGTTCATCGCTTCTTGTAAGCCAACGTTCATTCCCTGTCCACCAGCGGGAAAATGAATGTGCGCCGAATCTCCCGCCAAGAACAATCGACCATTCCGATATCGTCCCGCTTGCCGCGTCGCATTTCCGAAACGGGACATCCATTTCACATCGTTCAATCCCAGGTCGCTTCCGGTCGTACGGATGAGCGATGAACGAAACTCTTCCAATGTAACGGGCTCATCCTTAGAGATGTTACTTCTCTCCATATCGATCATCAAGATCCGATACATATGATCATTGATCGGCATGATGCTGACCAATCCTTTTTCTGTAATCCGGGATATGACACTCATAGGAGCCAAATCAGATAGAATGGCATCCCCCAGAATTGCCGTGAAGGTCGCATCTGTACCTTCAAATGATATATTTGCATGCTTGCGAACCAAACTTCTGGCTCCGTCTGTACCTACCACATAAGCTGATCTTAACGTTGTTTCTCCATGAGGTCCTGCGATCTTAACGTCAACCCCATCCTCATCCTGGTGTACAGATAGAGCCTCAACCTCTCTCCAGACCTCTGCGCCAAGGCTAAGCGCCCATTCCTCCAATACCTTCTCCGTCTCACTCTGCGGTAAAAATAGAGTGTGATTGGAAGAAGAATCCAAAACGGTGAAATCCAAAGGAGTTTCTAATCCGGCGAAATGTCCTCTCGAAAGTAAGCGGCCTTGACTGATTAATTGTGATTTCACTCCACGCATATCTAATATTTCAAGAGTTCGAGGATGTACGGTAAGCGCGCGTGAATAAGGGGTTGTCTCTTTTAATCGCTCAATGACGCAGACCTTTACACCGGCTAATGCCAATTCCCCAGCCAGCATCATGCCGACAGGTCCGCCACCAATCAGGATGACTTCATATTTCATATCAAAACCCTCTTTTCTTATACATTATGGGAAAATCACGATAGCGTCTATTTCGATAAGCCATTCAGGATCGGCTAGTGCTTGAACGCCTATATACGTACTTGCTGTCTTCGGCCAGTTAGGGCCAAACACATGAAATCCTGCCTCAAAAATAATCGAAATCAATTCCGGGTTGTGGTTTACAACAAAAATATTCATCTTTACAATGTACAAGGGATCCGCTCGCACGGCTTCCAATGCATACTTAAGGTTGGTGAACACTTGAATCGCTTGCGCGTAATAGTCCCCTGAACCGACCAATAATCCTGTTTCATCTACAGAAACCTGACCTGAGATGAAAGCCAATTTGGAGGCAGTAGTCACCACGACATGAGAAATTACAGATGTAACCTTATCCGTCAAGGTCTTCGGATTTACGACTTCCATAGGCAGGTATGCTCCATTTCCATATTTTATAAATTTCCTCTTGAAAAGTGGACAAGTATTTCCGTCAAACCTCCTTCATCAATTATTGTTTCGTTAGAACCTTTTTTATTGCCTGTTAAAACAAGTGTGATGAAAATTATATATAATTTTAGTTTCATACGAAACAATATAACTTTACTTGGTTTCTATTTACCATGTCAACCCCAATCCCAATATGGGTATGCCCATATGTTTCTCAGAGAACAATCTATGATATAATAAAACAAATAAGTCGAGGAGCCAGCATAATGATGGATACTGCCAGTAAAAACAAAACGGCCATTCATGAATTTTTCGTTCAGTTTCTTGAGCAAAAAGAGCAATATGAAACCCGAATAACTGCCTCATACCTGGAGGATATCCGGAAGCATATTGAATCAGAATTCAGCTTGAATATGACGGAACTGCACACCATTGCATGCATCGGAGAGCAGGAGCCGATCAATCTCACTTCCATCGCGGAGAGAATCAATTTAAGTAAAGGAAATACCTCCAAGATCGCAAATAAATTACTAAAGGCAGGTTGGGTGCGAAAATCCCAGTTCAACGACAACAAAAAGGAAGTGTATTTTCGGCTAACGCCTATCGGCAAAAAGCTATTTGCTGCTCATGATGAGCTTCATACGAAGGAAAAGCAAAGAATGTACGAATTTTTGGAAAGATATAACGAAAGCGAGCTCGAATTTATTAAACGGCTGTTTGGAGATATGGTGGACTTCTATCGGTAACGTACCCAATAAATTGTTGTACATAGGTTAGACATCAATAACAATTGGGGATACAGTTCAAGTGGGAGGCTGCTTATTACACGCTTAACCTCGTCCGCAAAATGCAATATTTTAGCGAAGTATTGATCTCAAGTTGAAACACGTTGGTGAACACATCGATGATGCTCATCAGGAAGAAGAAGCGTCCTTCGCCTTCGATCAGCCATATTTCACGTCCTATCATTACCAAAATCCCCTCTGCCAACGTGATGGCAAAGGGGATTTTGATGTAACAGACTATTTATTAAATAAGTTGGACTAATCTTCTGTACGAAAGCAGCGATTGGCAGATTATTCTGTCATCGTAGTGTTAGTGTAAACAATCTTTCGTTCAACGATTACAGCTTGAATTGTTCCACCAGCTTCTGCAGCTTGTGAGCCAGATGTGCAAGGGAATCAGCAGAGGATGATATCTCCTGCATGGAAGCCACCTGCTCCTCCGTAGCAGCAGAGATGTTCTCCGTTCCATCGGCATTGGTTTCCGATATCGCGTGGATCTGATCAATGGATTGCACCACTTCGGCTGTACTTGCAGACATCTGTTGTGAGGCAGCTGCAATGTTCTCAAGCTGATGATTGACGACCCCAACAGCCTCACTAATCTGGGCAAAAGCTTCATCTGCAAACTGAACGGCACGAATGCCGTTGCTTACATCCTGTTGCCCGATCTGTACATTGTGATTGGCCATGGAAATCTCCTGTTGAATCGCTCCGACCATCTCTACAATCTTCTGGCCTGAAAGGCTGGATTGTTCCGCGAGCTTGCGGACCTCGCTGGCAACAACGGAGAAGCCGCGTCCATGCTCACCTGCACGAGCTGCTTCAATGGAAGCATTGAGAGCAAGCAAATTGGTCTGTGCAGCGATATCTGTAATGACAGATACCATCTCACCAATCGATGTGGAATGCTGTTCAAGTCGTCCAGCAGTATCTGCCATACCTTGCACAAAGCGACTCACGGAACTCATCTCGGATACGGCCGTCTGCATGGTGGCATTCCCTTTATCCGCGAGCTCACTTGCTTGCATGGCAGCTTCGGATACTTGCTGTGTGCTGTTCGTTACCTGTCCTACACCTCCAGCAAGCTCATTCATCTGTAGTGCCGTATGTTTCAGGCTGCTTGTTTGTTTCTCAAGTCCAGCTGCGGATTCTTCCGTGATTAAGGCGACTTGCTCTGTTGCTTTGGTTGTCTCCGATGAGTTGACTGCCAATTGTGTAGATGAGGCGGTTAACTCGTCAGCCGTGTGTCGCACGTCCTGAATAACGGTTCGCAGGGATTCGCTCATTTTATTGAAGCTGGTGCTCAGCTTGCCAAATTCATCCTGTCCCAATACAGCAACCTCGATGGTCAGATTACCATTACTAATTTCGTCAGATGCCTTCACCAAGCGGTTCAGTGGTTTGGTGATTGATTGCACAATCCAGAAAATAATGATTGAGCTTACCGCAATTGCAATCGCTACAACAATAAGTGTGGTGTATAGGATTGGACGGACAGAAGCCGTCACTTCCCCACTGTCAATGACACCAACCACGGTCCAACCCGTCGTTTCATTGGTGGAGAAAAAGGCGTGTTCCTGGTTTCCATTTAGCGTATAAGTCAGACTTCCGTTTTTCTGTGCAAAAATATCTTTATAGGGTGCCATGGTTCCTTCGGTCCCCGGTTTTTCGGTAGGATGTACAATGATTTTATTGGCATTATCAATGATATAGATATAACCCTTCTCGCCAATCTTTGTGGAATTAACGGTCTTCGAGAGGGCTTCAAGCGACAGGCTGACAGAGACAACACCATGGCCATCTGCTGAGGTCTGAGCTACCGAAGCAACAACATTGCCGGTATTGCTTGATATGTAGGGGGTGATTACGGTAGGGACATCTTTGTTCTGTGTAGCAGCCTGATACCACGGGCGTTCGCGCGGGTCATATCCTTCTTTGTTCACCGCAGTTACAGGGGAATTAATATACACACCCTGATCAGTACCGATGGAGGCAAGTTCCACGTCATCATGGGTTTCCTTATACGCGTCGAGCAAGGTACGGATGGTCTCCGTTTCGTCACCCTGATTGGGTCCGACATTGCCTGCGTCCAGCTGACTTGCCAGGAAATCAACATTTTTGCGTGTTGCACCAATGATCTGGTCAATGGTCTGGTTGAGCACCGTAACACTGCTGATCGCGTTCTCATACATTTTCTCTTCAACCTTGGCTTCGGCTGTTTGGAAAGAGATAATGCCCAGACTGATTGTTGGAATGAGTAGCACGATGGCAAATGACAAAATCAGTTTCTCTCTCATCTGCATCGTTCTCTTGGCCCCTTGTTTACGAATCTTTTTCATACACATTCCCCCTCTGTGTAACTCATCCCCATGTCTAGTGGACAAGTCCAACTGTTAAAAGATATTTCGTTCCATTCTTTCCAGAAGTTTCTGGTGCTATCGTATGACAAAATTCGAGTTTATTCAACATTTTTTATGAGTTTCACGAAATTTTTTTTCGTTTTTATAGGTATTTAGGATCACAGCTGTTCTATAAAAAGTAATCTGTCTCTCCCTTAGTGCACATCTTGTGGTATATTTCTAGATTAATGTGAAGTGAATACTGCAGATTGTGAAATCCATAACGCATGTACCTGGTCATGTTGAATACATAAAAAAGTTGTTTTCATGGAGAATGTACCTGGATGAATCTACATCCATATATATCGGTTTATGGAGACAGAAATTGGAGAGGGGTTGTACGGCAGTTGGACCAAAGTACACTACAGATATCTGGACAGGAGAACATGGAAGAGGTCCAGGATCAGGCTACATTCATGCAGGGAGTCAAAGATTGTATCCCAACCCTGCTTGGTTATTTGAGTATTGGTTTTGCAGCGGGTGTCATTGAAATGACCGCAGGTCTGAGTCTGGCGGAAACGGCACTGCTCAGCCTGATTTTATATGCAGGATCGGCTCAGTTCATTGCAGCAGGCATGCTCGCATCGAATGGGTCAGCAGTAGCGATCATATTCACCATATTTTTTGTGAATCTTCGCCATTTGCTGCTCAGCGCAGCTGTATCGCCGTATTTTCGGCATCTGACCCCGCTTAAAAATATGTGGATTGGTTCATTGCTTACGGATGAGTCTTTTGGCGTAGCGATGACACGTGCAATTGGCAGAGAAAGGCTCAGTGAACGCTGGATGCATGGTCTGAATATTACCGCGTACCTGAACTGGTTCGTGGCTAATATGGCGGGAGCATACTTTGGACGCTGGATTACCAACCCGGAACGGCTGGGTCTGGATTATGCCCTGCCAGCGATGTTTATCGGACTGGTTGTCCTGCAGTTGGTGCATCGTAAAAACAAAAAAATACACATTAATGTGGCTATTATCGCCGTGGTCTGTGTAATCTTCGCCAGCATGGCTTCACTTGGCAGCATGAGTGTCATTGTGGCTGCGGTCATTGCGGCAACGATGGGAGTGTTCATGGAACGATGGAAGTAAGATGGGATGTATTCTGGATTATTATGGGATCGGCGCTGTTAACATTTATCCCGCGTGTACTGCCACTGATGCTGTTCAGCAAGATACAGATTCCAATGTGGTTGTTACGCTGGCTGGAATATGTACCCGTAGCGGTCATGGCAGCGCTGATTGGTCAGGAACTGTTCATGTCGGACAACCAGTTAGTGCCGATTACGCAAAATGCAGCTCTGTGGGCTTCCCTGCCTACGATTGCAGTAGCGATCTGGACACGCAGTCTGCTTGGAACGGTATTGGTCGGTATTGTAGCTATGATGATTCTGCGATATTGGATCGGATAGTTGAACTAAAGAATATTTACACTAACCACTTCGATGACAGAACAACCTTCCGATCACTGTTATCCCCAGATTTTTCAATTCACTTTTATAAAGGTGGAAATCTTGTGATAAAGGCGAACGCTTCGCTTCTTCAGGTTCTTTCTGTCCTCACGTTCTCGTGTAAATGGCTAGTTCAACTTATATAGGTTGTATTGTAATATCCGGTAACTCTTTCGCAGGATCGGTTAATACTGTTCTATAGAGGACAGATAGCCTATCTGAGCGAAGGGAGCTGGATTCATGAGTGAACTGAGGCGCAAGTTGTTAATTACGGGAGCTGCCGGAGTCATTGGTCGCAGTCTGCTGGAGGGGCTGAGAGCCAAGGGTGCGTATGACATCGTTGCAGCTGATCTGCGTGAAGACGAGGAAGCTGGCATTGTAGCCATGGATGTGACAGATGGGGAACGCCTGAAGGAACTAATGCAGGGGGTTCACACCGTTCTGCACATTGCATGGGCCAAGGATGAGGAAGATTTTCTGGGCAAAGTTCTGCCGATCAACCTAACCGGAGCTTACCATGTGTATGAAGCTGCACGGTTAAACGGTGTTCAGCGGGTGATCTTTGCAAGTTCCAACCATGCGACAGGCTTCTATCCTACAGGTGAAGATATTGAAGTGGATGACCCATACCGGCCGGACAGCTTCTATGGACTTAGCAAATGTTATATCGAACTGCTGGGACGTTATTACGTCGACAAATATGACCTGTCCTCATTCAACATTCGGATCGGAAACTTCTCAGGTGATACATACCCGCACTCGGAGCGCTCGGCTCATATTTGGATCTCACCAAGGGACATGGTCCAGCTCGCTGAGTGTTGTATTGAAGCGGATTCGGATATGAAGTATCTGAATCTGTACGGGACTTCAGCGAATACAGACAATTACTATGATATTGGCTATCTGGCGCAGAAGATTGGATACCGCCCACAGGATGATGCAGCCGAGTTGTGGGAAGAGGCAAAGCTTAGAGGCGTACCCGACAAACAGGATGAGACAGCCTATCAGGGCGGAGGCCATGTGGAGAAAGAACCAAAGGATTCATAGATGGGTATCTATATAAGATGAATTAATCATTTATACGATAACGGAGAGGGCAGAAAAAACCTGAAAAAGCGAAGCGTTCGCCTTTATCCTCGGATTTTTCCCTTCGGAAAAGGGAATCAAAAAAATCTGGGGATAACAGCGATTGGAAGGTTGTTCTGTCATCGTAGTGTCAGTGTAAATATATGTAGTTCAACTTATATAGTGATGAAAACGCTATTTTCTATTGTGGCCGAAAGGGATAAAATGGAGACTGAGGTGTTCAGTGTTTCCATTTTGCACAAGAGGAAGGAACGATTTCAATCATGAGTACTAGTCCATCCGTTATATTGTTTCAGGGAGACTCGATTACAGATGGGGGAAGATCACGCAATGATGATCCGAATCATTTTCTCGGACACGGATATGCGTATCTGATCTCCAGCAAACTGGGTATGGAACTGGCGGGCAAGCAAAAGACCTTCTATAACAGGGGCATCAGCGGGGATCGAGCATCCGATCTGTACGCACGCTGGAATGAGGATACAATTAGTCTGAAACCGGACCTGATCAGCATCCTGATTGGGGTTAATGATGCATGGCGCACGATGAATGGTGAACCTAGCGGGGTAACGGATCGTTTCGGACGGGCGTATCGCCATTTGCTCGAAGAGACTCGGGAAGTGATGCCGGATACGGGGCTGATTTTGATGGAGCCGTTTATTCTGAGAACCGGAGCGACCGCGGAGAAATGGGAAGCCTGGGAAGAGTATATCGGTCAATATCAGAAACTGGCCCAAGGTCTTGCTGAAGAATTTGGAGCTGTGTGGGTGCCATTACAGCAGACGTTTAATGACGCTCTGAAGCAGGCGGATGCAGCGTACTGGTTATGGGATGGCGTACATCCAACTGCGGCAGGTCATGAGCTGATTGCACGTCAATGGTTGTCTGTTGTACAGAATTCTTCGCTTGCAATTGTGTAACATAAACAACAGCGGACAGTTGCGATATGGGCAACAGCATTATAGGTATACAGGATTAGTTGAGGATATAAGATAGTTAAGAATATGAGATAGCCATAAAAAGCCTGTGGTGACAGGCAGAATGTAACGGAGAACCTGACGAAGGTTCTTCGTTTTTTTGTGTTGGGAAGGAGAAGGGCGTAACGTCGTGGAAAGGGTTCTAATGGATAATTCTTCAAAAGTGCTATCATATCCGGTAAAATGAAATCGATTACATTGTAATATTGATATGACAATCCATTAACGAAGAGTGGTGAATCCAGTGGAAGATTCCATTCACGAAGTCGAAAATGAAAATATAAACCAATGTGGAAATGAGAGCAGAGCATTGAGATCCTTAAGTGCCGACAGACTCTTAGAGAAGTTATCCCGGCCTGAATTGGCTACGTTATACACAGACTTGAAGGCTTACGCTGAACGTGCCTTGAAAGAACCGATGCCTTCCTTGTCGTTCCGTCTATATCGACAGTTCAGTGATACGGGTGAGCGCAAAGCCTATGAAGAGGCTTATTTCGATCGAAGAGGCAGACTTGCTGCTGTGGCGATGCTCGCCTTGGACACGGCTAGGCCGGATGCACTGCTAGCGCTGGAAGAAATGTTGTGGGACGTGTGTGGTGAGTATACGTGGTGTTTGCCCGCGCATCTGGGTACGGGGGAGATCAACCAGGTGGATGGAAACATCGATCTGTTCGCCGCAGAGACGGTACATATGCTGGCCGAGATTGTGAACATTCACACCGAGCGACTGGATCCCCTTGTCATAGAGCGGGTTAGGTCTGAAGCAGAGCGGCGAATTTTCAAACCGCTTTACCGGGAGCAACGGAAGTTCCACTGGCAGACAGCGGATCACAACTGGTCGGCGGTCTGTGGTGGGTGCTGTGGCATGGCTGCATTGTTGCTGCTCGAGGATGAGTTCACACTACAGGAATCGATCTCCCATACGGTCAGCTGTATGAACGCATTCTTGAGCGGATATGGCGAGGATGGCGGCTGTGCCGAAGGCATTGGATATTGGGTATATGGCTTTGGTTATTTCACCTATTATGCCGAGATGCTTCGTGAGTACAGTGAGGGCGAACTAGATCTGCTGGCGGGTCCCAAAATCGCAGACATCGCGGCTTTTCCGCTGCGAGTTCATCTGTCGGGCGGCACATATGTGAATTATTCGGACAGTGCCGAGCAGGAAGAGATCCCTTCTGGATTACTCTCCCTACTCGCGTCCCGGGTTGGGTTGCAGATAGATCTTCCGTTTCATATTCCACTGCTTACTGATGATCCATGTCATCGCTGGGCTCATCTATTGCGGAACGTGATGTGGAGCGATCCGGCAGTATACGGTGATGAAGGTGCCTCTGGGCAGGCTGAACGTGGGTTCGTTTTTCAAAATCTGGGCTGGATGATTGCAAAAGGCTCGCTCGATTCTCCGGATACAAAACGTACAAACGGCGCACCCCTTCATGTGGCTATTTCCATTAAAGGCGGGCATAACGATGAACCTCACAACCATAATGATCTGGGACAGTTCATTATCCATTGCGGTGGTGAGAATATTCTGTGTGATCCAGGAGCAGGGTTGTATACCCAAGCGTATTTTGCACCAGGCAGAGAGCAGTTGTTACACATCTCATCATCCGGGCATAACGTTCCGCTCATTGAAGGCCAGGAGCAAAGCTCGGGCCGGCAAGCGCAAGCCCATGTGTTAGAGGCAAAGCTGGCAGAGGGTGGCTGTGAGCTGAATGCAACAATGGATCTAACATCCGCATACTCTGGAGCTGCTTCACTGGCTCGTTATACGCGCCAATTTCATTGGAAGATGGCTGCTGACGGTAGCGGGAATGGAGCGGAATTGCGTCTGATTGACCGTTTTCAATGGAAGAGCAGGATTATGCCTTCGGCTAAACGATCATCTTCGGTGGACGATTCAGTTTCACATGCAGAGTGTTCAAGTGTTGTGGAGCGATGGATGAGCAGAGTAAAACCTGAGGTGGTGAAGAGCGGTAATCTTCGCTGGCAAGGCATACATGGAACGGTCCATATGATGTATGATGCGAACCAGTGGCAGGTCTTTACGGAGGCAATAGACACAGTTGATCATGATAATGTTCCGGTCACATTCTATCGGACGTCACTATCATGGACAGGTGTGATTGATGAGACGGATGTTTGCATAGAAAGTTCTGAGCTGATTGAAACGGTATGTGAGGTACGCTTCATCATTGAACCGAAAATGGGAGAAACCGAGGTGAGCATGCATGAGTAAATATACATCCGCGTCCACGTATCCATGGAAAGATGAACTCGAACATTACCGCACATTGGCAGAACAAGCGGGCCCCCCTCCGGCAGACGGCTGGAATAGGGAGCGCAAGTTGGCACTTGTTGAGAGTGTTGTTCGCGCTTACACACCTTATCAGGACAGCCAGGGTGCAATTATCGACCCGTTCTCGGGTGTGGAGAGATATTATTCTACACCAGCCTATGCGATGGCTGCGGCGGTTCTGGTTGACGCAGGGCGTACAGATCTGCTCCAATCCGCAGCGGCAGCCCTGTCACAGAGCATTGATGCCGTGGTCAAACGTAGTGCACCTGACAATCACCCTGATTTTTTTCCTGTACTCATGATGAGAGCTTATATGTTGTTGAAGTCACATCTGCCTGAACAAGCACAGATCTGGGCTGAGGCACTCAAGACGATCCATCCTGAACAAGATTATGTATTTACGATGAGCAACATGAACAACCCCAATCGGATGATTAACTGGAATGCCATTATGATCTCTGGCGAATATCTGCGGTGGCATGAACAGCTGGCGAGTGAGGATACAACGTGGATGGATCGTTATCTGGAAGCCTATCATGTGCCCCGATTTACAGCACTCGGATTGTATCAGGATGGACCGCTGGATCGTCCGAATTGTCCATTTTCCTATGATATTGCTACCCGTTATCACCTTGGGGTGATGCTTGAAGCTGGTTACGAAGGTGCCACTGCCGACAGGTTGCGTGAGCAGCTGCGCCATGGTGCCTTCAGCTCGCTACTGACGCTCTCGCCGCTAGGTGAGATTCCGCCGCGTGGTCGCAGCTCCCAGCACCAGTGGAATGAAGCAGCCGCAGCTTATGTATGCTCCACACATGCAACGCAGGCTCTGGAGGCGGGAGATCCGGTGATGGCGGGTGCTTTTGCACGTGCGGCCAATCGGTGTTTTGCTGCTGTTGAGCGCTGGAAGATGGATGATGGACGTTTGAAAATCGTGCGCAATGAATACTCGCCAGAAGATCGGCACGGGTATGAAATCTATACCAACCACACCTGTTACAACCTGTGGACGGCAGCAGCGCTGGCTCACGCTTGTCTCAGTGATCCGGGAGACGATGTGGGCGAAGTGTACCTTCCTTCCGAGGTGGGCAGCCGGGTTTTGCAGACCGATGGGTGGTTCGAAACCGTGATTGCTTCCATACCTGGTCAGCAACTGGTACTACACACGGCGATGAATGATCCGTATACGATCCCTGGTTTGGTACGGATTCAGCAGATGGGGTTACCTGGTCTGATTGGTCCGTCCGCTGCCAGCCATGTGCAGGCCGGGTTTACGGAATTTGCCGAAGGGGAGGTCCGTCCGCTCAGCTACTGTCCTGCCTGGAAGACACCAGATGGGGTATGGCACAGTCTTGCAGAGGGGATTCCATCCGGTGGTGCATATGATCGTGACGTTGGATTAGACCCGGCTCAGGGAGGAGGGTCTATAGTGTATGAGAAGGTGGACTATGATACGCGGAATCAAGTGGAGCAGCATCTGGCGGAAAGAGCGGCGGAAGATGTGGTAAACGCCTCGGAAAATTCTTTTGCCGTGACATGGGTTGGTCCATTACCCGGAATTGAAACATTGCGTACTCATTATGTGCAACAGGCAGACTTGCTGACCATAACGTATGAATTCGAAGGTGAGATCGCGGCGGCAGGTGCACTCATTCCGTTGATGTTCCATGATGGTCGTGAACAGGCGGTGATTACGCATGCGGATCAACGTGTACGAACGGAGTATCGCGGGGCATATGTAGAATCTGCAGCGCTGGATCAGGGAGCCATTATTCATCTGGAGGAACAGGCTGTGGCTTCACGTAATGGGTTGCTGAAGGAAGCGCGGATTGAAGTAAACGGAGCACGTAGTCTGTCATTTACGATCCGATTGGGCGAGGTTACGCATGAAGGCGAAGGCGTTTAGGTCGAGGCTCATTAGATCTCCAAACATCTCAAAACAGCTCGAAGCATAGTTAAAAGTGTTATTCGTGGATGATTAGTGATATTTATCGGATAGATATTGCAGTTACGGCATACGACGCTATAGATAAGTTGAGGATGAGCTGGAGCATCAAGCATAGGTGTCTGGTATTGAATCGAGGAGGGATATGTTCATGAACACATCAACATCGGTAAAATGGCTCGAGGAAGCGTGGCAACAGGGTGCTGCCAAAACGATTCGGAACGCAAAGCGGATCAAGGATACATTTCCACACATTGCCCCGCAGGGGACGTATGACCGGAATGATCCGGAATGGTGGACAGCAGGTTTCTGGCCTGGATTGTTATGGCTGGTCTATGAGGATGCGCCGGAAAGTGAAGCGGTCGCTCCGTTACATCGCATTGCCGAAAGCTGTGAGCGGCAACTGGAAGGTTGTCTGCGTGATCCCGAATCGGTGGATCACGATCTGGGGTTCATCTGGCTGCTTAGTGGCGTAGCCAACTATCGCCAGACGGGCAGCATGGATGGACGGCGGCGTGGCATGCTTGCCGCCAACTTGCTCGCTGCCCGGTTCCACGTGCGCGGTGAGTTCATCCGCGCCTGGAACTTCAGCTCGTCAGCAATGGATACGCGCGGCGTAGCCATCATTGACAGCATGATGAACCTGCCGCTGCTCTACTGGGCATCCGAGCAGAGCGGCGATCCTCGCTTCCGCTGGCTGGCGGAAGCACATGCGGACACCGTGGCGCGCGAATTCATCCGCGCTGACAGGTCCATCTGCCACGTGGTGGAGTTTGATCCACACACGGGGCAGAAGTTGCGTGAGCATGGCGGACAGGGCCATGCTCCAGGTTCCGCCTGGGCGCGGGGCACCGCCTGGGCGCTGCACGGGTTTGCGCTGTCTTTCCGGTATACGGGCGAAGCCCGATATCTGGAGACAGCGGAGCGTGCGGCCGATTTCTTCCTCGCCATGCTTGGCGAAGAGATCGTGCCGGTGTGGGATTTCCGCGCACCTGCGGAGCATCAGGTGGCGTGGGACTCGTCCGCTGCGGCGATTGCCGCGAGCGGGTTGCTCGAGCTGGCGAAGCTGTCGCCACGCGGGGAAACCTATGCCGCCGCGGGAGAGCGTATCGTCCGCGGCTTGCATGAGCACTATAGCTCTGGCGACTCGGCAGCGGAAGAAGGTCTGATCATGCAGGGAACGGTGCATTACCCGGAAGGGCGAGGGCTGAATGTGCCGATTATATACGGCGATTATTTCTATATGGAAGCGTTGGCGAAGCTGCGTGGATATGCGGGGTTATTTTAAAAAAGAATTGAGTGCTATGAACAAGAGGAACTGAAGGTGAGAACGGATCAGTATGGTTGTGTTCGTGTTATACGTTATATATTCAGTATGTAATTGTCAGTAACATCATTAGCAAACCATCATCACCTGTCCGCATAAGGCTGTCTCTAGGATTAGGAACGATATTCCTTCTATTGGAGACGTAGTATATCTAAGTTTGAGCTTTGAATAGACAAATCAAGGTAAGCGGACAGGCGGATGGCTCTACTGAAAGAATCGATTTTCACTTCGAAGGCGTACGTCTCAGGATGACAAAGTCGGCAGAAGATTGATCAGGATAACGTTGCGGAATAATCTCATGAACTTTGAAATCAGGGTAGTCGAAGAGATATTCGAACAGATTACGGTCCTGGATTGTATCAATCCCCGGGTTGCCGTTTTCTTTCAAACGGGTGTAAAGCACCACCCATGCTGTTGAGGAGTGCAGAATATCATAGAGGGTATTGCGAAAATCTGTTTCATCCGTGATGTGATATAACACATCCAGACAGACCGTCAGATCGGCTTGCAGGAAACCTCGGTTAATCCATAGGCCTGGTGTATACAGCATGAAGCTCTTGGACGAATCCTTGGCAAATTGGGAAGCACAACGCTTTACTGAAGAAGCCGCTACATCCACGCCCAGGTAGTCCTCATAATTCATGTATTGCAACTGGTTGCCATCCCCACACCCAAACTCAATGACACGATGAATACCTTCACGTTGAATCAGTCCGTTCACGACCTCGGCCTTAAATTCAGCCAAAACCCCGTATGAACCCCTCCCGGAAGTTTCACCCGAACGATATGTTTCCTCCCAATACCCGATGTAATCAAAAGGCTGATGCATTATGTTTCCTCCAATCCTGTTAAAAGAAGTTCAAGACAGTCAATATACATAGGTATGCGTAATATACGCAGGTATGATCAGTTGAAACAGGAATAGAAGATAAATTAATTTCCATAGAATTCCCTGAAAATTTCCTGAAAGTCTAAACATCTGGAAAGGACTTGCCGACATAAAACATAAGGAAAAAAATGATGATAATCGGGGGGAAATGATGTTAAAGCCAAGATTGACCAAGTACATGGTGATGATGCTGGTGTTGATGCTGAGTATTTCCAACGTAGGCTTGGCCGCTGCGGCAGATAAAGAACTGTCCAAAATTGTGGTTTCCAAGAATGAGATGTCGCTCGAAGTTGGTGATTCCAGTTCCGTTACGGTGACAGGTGTATATTCTGATAATACGTCGGCAAACGTAACGATCAGTTCATCCTGGAGTACCAGTGATGCTTCGATAGCAACTGTATATAATGGCGCAATTACAGCCAAAAAAGAAGGTACAGCGACGATTACCGCAGCTTACCAGGGTCAGAGTCAGACCGTTCAAGTGAAAGTGACGAAGAAAGTCAAAGCCCTTTCGAAAAACGTGCAAAGTCTGGATTTGCGCACGGGAGATACAAAAGAAATTATTTTGACAGCAACGTATAGTGATAATGAAACAAATAATGCAGCAGCAAGTACCGCAGAATGGTCTACCAGTGATGAGAAGGTTGCTACCGTTGTGAATGGTAAAGTAACTGGACAAAGCGCAGGTACGGCAGTTATTACTGCGAAAGTTGGCAGCCAGAGCGTGACGGTGGATGTTAACGTTGAAGTGGTTAAACGTGTAGATGTAGATAAACAGCAGGTTAACCTGTTGTTGAACAAAAGTGAAAGTGTGAAAGTGACGGCTACGTATCCAGATGGCACAACCAAAGATGTAACGGATCTGGCGGAGTGGACATCCAGCAATGAGAAGGTCGCAGACGTTCTTAAAGGCGAAATTACAGGATACTCGGCAGGTTCTGCCAAGATCACAGCCAAATACGGTACGAAATCCGTTTCCGTTGACGTGGATGTAGATCTGACCAGCAAGCTGAGTGTGGAGAAACAAAGTATTTTCTTCCGTTTGAGTGAGACAACCAAAACGGCTAATGTCGTTGTAACGGCTTCTTATCCAAACAGTAGCGATGTGAATGTAACGGATCAGGCAACATGGACATCCAGCAACGAGAAAGTTGCAACGGTGTTCAAGGGACAGATCACAGCCATTAGTGCAGGTTCAACAACGATCAAAGCAACCTATAGTGGCAAAACTGTAGAAATTGCTGTGGATGTAGATACGGCAAGATATTTGGATATCAAAGATGTAAATGACAAACTCGCTATGAGTGTTACGGGTGATAACAAGTCCAAAACATTGGTAGCCAATGCAGAGTATATTGATGGAAGCACAGAAGTTGTAACTTCCAAAGCAACGTGGACTTCAAGCAATGCAGATGTTGTATATGTATCCAACGGTGATCTGATCGCATACAAATCCGGTACGGCTACGATCTCTGTAACTTATGGCGGTAAAACAGCTAAGTTTACCGTAAATGTTGACGTTCCGGACAAGTATGAAATGGATAAGAAAAAAGCATCCGTAGCTGTTGGTGGAACGACTTCTGCCAAAGTACTGGCGTTGTATGGTGAAACATCCAAAGATGTATCCGAAGATGCAACATGGAGCAGCAGCAGCGACAAAATCGCTGAGGTAGATAGCAAAGGGGTTATCACAGGTGTTGCTACAGGTAAGGCAACCATTACAGCGAAAATTGAAGGCAAAACGCTGACTCTGCCTGTTGAAGTAGGTATGGCTAGTGGACTGGAAGCAGATGTGAACTTCGTTGTTCTGTCTGCCAAAGAAACTCAGACGATCCTTCTAACAGGTACGGATGAGGACGGCAACACGTTGGATGTTACATCCGAAGCAACCTGGAAATCCAGCAATGCACGTGTAGCGGATGTGAAAAAAGGCGTGATCACGGGTAACAGCAGTGGTAAAGCCAACATCACAGCAGAATACGGCTCCAAAAAAGTGACGATCCAAGTTGAAGTGGATGTCATCTCACGTATTGAAGCTTCCGAGCCGGCTCTGTCCCTGAAATCAGGCGATACAGCTGATCTGACAGTAACTGCTATCTTGAGCGATGGTAGCGAGCGTGATGTTACGGACAAAGCTGAGTGGAAAACGAACAGTTACAAAGTAGCTCAAGTGACCAAAGGTAAAGTCAAAGCTACAGGTTCAGGTAAAGCCAAAATCACGGCCAAATACGGCAGCAAGTCTGTCACGATCGCTGTAGATGTGGATACACTGAAATATTTGCAGACGGATAAAGTAACGTTGACCATGAAACCTGGTGAAAAGGTAACTGTGGCGGCAACTGCAACGTATGCCGATGGCAGTGAAGCCAATGTATCCAAACCGGCTCTCTGGAAATCTTCCCGTATTGCAACAGCATCGGTGAAAGATGGAGTTATTCAGGCGAACGGTAAAGGTAAAGCAACGATTACGGTGACATTTGCAGGTATGAAAACCAAAGTCACGGTAGTGGTTGAAGCGAAGTAATTGCTTTTCCAAATGTGAGCGTGAAACACACAAATAAAAACGGTGATGCCAGCTAATAGCTGGTATCACCGTTTTTGGTCTATAAACTAAAGTGTGGTCTTCATACGCTAACGAATCTGAAACGTCTTATTCAGGGATCGTTCCCTGCACGTTCTACTACTACATCGTGTGAGACAGTACCAGCGCACCATAGGCAAAAGCGATCACGATTAGAATGGCTGGATGCAGCTTGGTCTTGGTCATGACCCAGAGCGAGATGCCTGCAATGATCAATGTCTGCCAGATGCCGATGGAATCGGTGGATAGCTGGCCGAATTCCCATGTGAGCAGAATCATGAGTACAGCGATAACCGGCTGCACGAGTAGGGTCATACCTTTGACTTTTGGTGACGTGCGATGTTTGTTCAACAGACGAAGTAATAAAATTAATGCGGTTGCGGAAGGTACGATCGTGGCAAAACTTGCGATAAATGCCCCAAACCAGCCTGCCACGTGATACCCGACAAATGCAGCGATTTTGGTTGCAATTGGGCCGGGAAGGGCATTACCAATCGCCAGTACATCCCCGAATTGCTCTGTGGTCATCCATTGGTAATGGTTCACAATCTCTTCCTGCATTAGTGGGATGGAAGCTGGACCGCCCCCATATCCCAAGATGTTCGCTACAAAAAATCCCCAAAATAATTCCCACCATGTCTGGAGCATCCTTAGGACACCCCCTTATCGGACTTGCCTTTGGATTTGAAGCGCTGGACTAGCTCCAGATGGAAGACACCATATCCAAGGAAAACAGCGATCACAATCCCCGGATGGATATCCAGAAGCTGCAACAATACAAAGGCAATCACGCCGAATAGGGCGGCAAAAACTTTACCGAGTCCCTTCCAGGCTTTCATGGCAAATTCATAAGCCATCATGCCCAGCATGACAAAAATGACCGGCCGCACGGCGGCTACCATGCCTGCTACCACTTTTGACTCGCGCAGCGCGTACATGGAACCGAGCAGAGCAATAATGGCAATGCTTGTCGGCAAAATATGAGCGAGTACGGACACAATCGCGCCCAGCACACCTTTGGTTTTATAACCGAGATATGCGGCCATTTTGGTCGCGATGGGACCCGGCAGGGCGTTGGCGATAGCCAAAATCTCGCCGAACTCCTCATCACTGACCCATTTGTAGCGCGTAACGGCTTCGTAACGGATTAACGGGATCACCGAAGGGCCACCGCCATATCCGAGAATTCCGGTTCGTACCATTCCGATGACGAGACCGTTGTAATCTTTCCAACCCATGCTGATTTCCTCCTAGAGTCTCATGCCCATCCGGCTTTTATAACGTTTCAACAATAGCTGTGATTCCACTTTGACGATACCTGGCATCTTATAGAGCTTCTCCAGCAAGAACTGCTCCATCTCTTCCATATCCGCAAAAATACCGTGCATGTGCAGGGTACTCGGACCTGTCATATGATAAAGGCTGGTGACGGCTGGCTCTTCGTCCAGTTTCTCAGCGACTTCATCCAGGAAGGGCGGTTCAACATCGACATTAAAAAAGGCGGAGACCTGAAGCCCAACCTTGCCAGGGTTGATCACCACGGTGAAACGTTCGATAATTCCTTTTTCGGATAACGCATTAATGCGCGCCTGAACAGCTACACGCGACAACCCAATCTGTGTACCCAGGTCCGTGTAGGATATCCGGCTGTTCTTGTGAAGCGCGGCGATGATTTTGCGATCCATCTCGTCGAGATTGTACATTTGTGGAATTTCTCCTCCTTTGGAGGAGCGTTTCTCTGACATGTTGACCATCCTTTTCTCTCGCTATATGAAATGAACAATGAAATTTTACTAAACATACAATGTGTATGTGGCATTCATAGTTTAATGACGAATCGTAACTGGAGTCAATCTATTTATCTTGATTATTGAATTTAACCGATTTTGAGCCTTCATTTTGTCATTTTGACCAATCGGAAATAAAAAAGACCACTCGCACAGTCCAATAGCGAGCAGCCGGTTAATAGGTAGCTAAAGTGAAGCGAAGAGCACGATACGAAGCATGTCCGGTTATACTTGGGCTGTCTTGGGCAGTAAAAGGGTAACTGTCGTGCCTTCGCCAGGCTCGGAAGAAACTCTCAACGTTCCTCCTGCACCACGGGCACGCTCTTCCATACTGAACAATCCAACGCCATTGCCAGCAGTTGCTTCGCTGAATCCGGCACCCTGGTCTTCAATAATAACCATCGTCATGTCCTCAGCGTCTTCTATAGTAACACGTGCCTCGGCAACATCGGCATACTTCGCGACATTCGTTAAGGCTTCCTGAATAATTCGGTAGATGGCTATCTCCCGGTTCATCTCCAGTCGTTTGCGCAAATTACATTCCAGATCAACTTCGATCCCGTAGTGACGGGTGTAATTCTCGATATACGTACGAATCGCCGGAACAACACCCAGGTCATCCAGAACGGACGGTCTCAGCTCCCATGCCATACCACGTACATCTTCCATAATACCCGTGACCTGCTTACGAAGTGCTTCAACCCCAGGTTGAGGCTGGTCTGCCAGCAGTCGGTCCATCTGAATCACCAGAGAGAAGAGACTCTGTCCAATCCCGTCATGCAGTTCACGCGAGATTCGGCGTCGTTCCTCTTCCTGAATATTCATGACCTGGGACATCATCTTCTGCAATTCGGCTTCAACGGATTTCAGCTTGGTGACCTCACTACGTACAGCCAGGTATTGATATGGCTCGCCGTCGTTATCAAGGAAAGGCACGATGGTGGTGTTGACCCAATAATGACTGCCATCTCTGGCACGATTGCGAATTTCCCCGTTCCATACCTTACCTGAGGATATCGTGTCCCACAGGTTTTTCATAAAACTTTTGCCATGGTATCCGGAATTAATGATTCGATGATCCTTACCGATCAGTTCCTCACGCTCATACTGTGAGATTTCACAGAATTTATCATTCACATATTGGATTTTCCCTTTGCGGTCCGTGAGGGCAACAATGGAGGACTCATCCAGAGCAAACTTCAGATCACTCAGTTGATGCAGGGAACCCTTCAACCTGCTGCGAAATTCATTATCCGTAATGTGATTATCGATTTCGTTCAGCAGGAGGCGTACGGGCTGGTCTGCGAGTCCACTTAGTCTGTTCTTGCGTGCACTACTCAAAGTTCAGCAACCCCTTTTTCATGGCGAACTTCACCAGTTCCGGTCGTGTACGCAGGCCAAGTTTCTCCATCAGATTGCTTTTGTGAGATTCGACCGTTTTGACACTGATGATCAGATGTTCGGCGATTTCCTTGTTGGCGTAACCTTTGGCAATCCAGGACAAAATCTCTTTCTCCCGCTCGGATAACGTGTCATACGGTCCGGCGTTTTCCTGTTTGGCTTTGTCCAGGTATTCACTCATCAGCCGTTTGGTCGCACTGGGGTACAGATAGGCGCTACCCTCTGCTACGGAACGAATCGCGGCAAGCAATTCTTCATGCGGCGCACTTTTGAGTATGTATCCGGATGCTCCTGCATGGATGGCTCGGAACAAATATTCTTCATCGTCATGCATGGTCAGTATCAAAATGGAGACATCTGGCATCAATTTCTTCAATTCAGCAGTAGCGGTCAGACCGTCTTTGCCTGGTGGCATGCTGAAATCCATCAAGACCACATCTGGCTTCAACTCTTGAGCCTTGGCAATGGCTTCATCGCCATCTGCGGCATCTCCAACGATATGTATATCATTCTTTCCTTCAAGTAAGGCGATCAGCCCGGAACGCACGACAACATGGTCGTCTACAACTAATAGTTGAATCACATGATTTCCCCCTGTCCGCTTCCTTAGTTCTATCTATATCATAACAAAAAAAGAAGCCATTCAGAGCTTTAATCTCCGAATAGCTTCTTTCTCTCTCAGCTTGTGGGATAGAAACATTGAACCTTAATGTTCTGTTTGGCCGAAACGTTCCTGAATCATATTGGCAATCTCCTGGACCTGTGCCTCCACGGCAAGAGGATCATAAGGCCAGAACCGTTCCCCATCCAGCTTAAACACTCGATTGTTCTTCACAGCGTCCAGGGATGACCAGACGGGTGATGTTTCATCCAGCGAACCTCCATTGGATAAATCGAGGAAAATATAATCACCTGCATAATCCGCCAGTTTCTCCTCGGATACAGTTACAGTATCTTTATCCTGATCAATCAGTTCCTTTTGCACAATGTCTGGTGCTTTCAGTCCGAGCTGTTGGTAGATGGCTTGTCCACCGCGGTTGACACCATCTCCGTTGATGTACCAATCCTTACCAAAGAGACTGAAGTTGGAGAAGGTCGTACCTTCCTTGACCAGCCCTTGAATGGAGTCCTTGGCTGACTTCACTTTTACTTCAAATTGGGACAACCAGTCTGCAGCTTCCTTTTGTTTGTTTAGGATTTCCCCAAAGGCAGTGATTTCCTCATGCACATTGTCGTATGTACCATAAGGGATGATGAGGGTTGGTGCGATTTTGCGATATTGCTCATTCAGCTTCTCATCCCCACCTACAGTGACGATCAGGTCGGGCTCAAGCGAAAGAATTTTTTCGACTGAACCGCCGTCGATACGACCAATGTCTGCTACACCTTCAATCAGATCAAGCACATAAGGGCTTTCCAGCTCATAATCCGGTGCGCCTACTGGCTTGACGCCAAGTGCGAGAAAATCAGCGAGGTAACCCTGCGTCACAATCCGCTGCGGGTTCGTGGGTATTTCAACGTCTCCATTAACGGTGGATATGATCTGCGTTTCTGCGGTGCTGTCTGCCGTTTGTTCTTCTGTAGTAACAGGTGAGGAAGGTTTATTTTCTCTTGTATCATCCGCTTGGCTTGAGCAGCCAATAATTCCAATCACCAGTACCAGGAACATAAGCCCAGTCCACCATTTTGATTTAACCCCTGTCATTCTGCCTCTCCCCAATCAATAATGATTATCTTTCTCAATAAAACCTCCTTAGTATCGTAGCTTTTGGATACAAGTATCGTCCATCTCAAAATGTGACCTCTTGAGCATGGACAATGGTTACCTGTTCTTGTCACCATTCTCCCGAATCAGGATATCTACCATAAGCTGAAGCTGCTTTTCCAGAGCCAGCGCATCATTACACCAGAATTGTTCCAGCTTGAGCGGATATATCCGGCTATTTCCGTTATTCATAATCTTGTTCCAGTATGGTCGTTCCCTGAGTTTGACTTGTGCATCATGATACAGACCACCTTCATGTGAGGGAAGCACGAGAAACATGTGGTTTGCCGCATAATCCGTCAATTGATCTTCCTGGATAAACTGATGATTGTGGGATTCCAGAACGTCACGCAGGATATTGGGGGCAGGTGTAAGATTGAGTCCGTAATATACGTTGTATGCCGCTCTGGCGGTTACATTCCAGATACAGATTGTGCCATCTTCCCAGAGTTCATATAACCCAACGGTTTCATCAGGCTGGATTGCAGCATCAAGTCGTTCAGCTTCACTGCTGACCAGTGCGGTGTAATGCTCTATCCAGTCTTCGGCAGCCTGCTCTCGACCTATGATTCGTCCGATGAGTTGAACGGTCTCCAGTCGATTTAACTGGTCCCATGGCAGGACCATAACCGGAGCAATCTGTTCCAGTTGTTCGAGCTTATGGGGCAAATAGTATAGATAATCTGGCGCAATGATCAGATCAGGTGGTTCAGTTCGGAGGACTTCTTCCACACCATGTTCATCCAAATCCAGCACATCATGCAACTCGTCTTGGATCAGCGGTGACATCGCCCAGGGTAGGAATGAGGCGGCAATGGGTTGAACGCCTAAGGCTAACAGATCTCCTGTGTACTGAACGGTAGCAATTCGTCTTGCGCGGGGCTGTAGTCGGTATTCACTTGGGCTAATCCCAGTAAACTGCTTAAATTTTCGACTTAGGTATAAACCATCGGAGTACCCCACAAGCAGCGCAATTTCATTCAAGGTGGCCTGCGTAGACAACAGATATTGCTTCGTCTTGTCCATACGAACTCGGGTCAAGTGAGCCTGGAAGCTGCGTCCAACCTGTTTTTGAAAGAACCTGGAGAAGTAACTCGCATTAAACCCGGTTAATCTGGCGAGTTCTTCACGGGTGAGATGGCTGTCATAGTGATGGTTAATATAGCGAAGTGCTTCACGAATTATACTGTCTACCATCTCTGTAAAAGGTTTAATCGCCAGCTTGAATAATTCAAGCAATTCACTCAGCAGATAATGGGATCTGGCTTCTTCGGTCTGGGCACTTCCTGTCCTCGTTTCGGAAAGCTCCTGGATGATTGCGAGCATTCGCAGAACCTGTGGACTTGCTCCGGTCTTCGAACCGTGTGAGGGCAAGTTCACTGATGTAAGCTGATAAACACGCTTGTCAGGACTCTCTTCCGTTAATACGTAATCCTGGAAACCGATATGATACAAGGTGAAGGCAGAAGGCGGGGTATGGATAAGCTCCAGGGAGCACTGGGAATGTAGAAAAAGTAACTGCCCTTTATGTAAAACACCGTGCTCATTACCATATCTATAGTCCACCGTCGCTGTGCAGGTAACCAATGAAGGCGTTTTTATGGAAATGGTACTGTTGTGCTGTGTGGATTCCCATGGAATAGCACTGGCATTTGTCAGTACAAACATATCTGTAGCCTCCTTAGCTGTACATACTATCTATGAATATATGAATGTATGGACTCGATTATATCAATCTGTGTGAGTGACGTCGATGTATACAGATGAGCGAAGACAGGTGAACAGACTAAGGCTTGCTCCGCTGTGAATAACGATAATAAAAAAGCCTTGGTACTCCCCTAAGGAAATAACAAGACTTCTTCCATATGAAAGACAGATGTCGTTATCCATATACGTACGGCTGAAGATGTAGAGCGACTTGCTCCGTCTGCCGGACCATGTCCGGTGAGAAGGTGCAAGGCAGTCTGCTGCCAACGAGCAGCACGGCGCCAGGCACGCTTCCTTCCTGGAACACAGGTACCGCTATGGCACTTACCAACCGCTCAGCAAGCATTAACGGGCAACGACCGGGTGTATGCTCCCCGGTGGATTGTGCATCAGATCGGGCTGTGCGTCCAGTCCGAAGGGCTGTGCCCACCAGATCTTGTCCGGGGCGCATTTCCATGCGCTTCACCCGTTCATTACTAGCCCCGGAGGTATACTTCCAGCGTAGCATCGTCCCGTTCAGACAGGCAAGTCCACAGAAGTCGCTGGATGTGTTCAGGCGCAGGCCGTCGATCATCTCCTGAATGCCAGATGGCAGTTCATCATGCATGAGAGGACACTTCCTTTTTCGAAATTATAACGTACGTAACGTGTAATTATTATCATTAACCTTTTAGGATCATCTTAAAGTAAGGGTATTACGATGTTAGTTCTATTGTAGACCCTTTCTCGTACATTGTAATTCAGGGAAAACCCCTATTTCCGTTCCATAATCTACTGAACCTGGGCAGTGAAGGACTCCTGAATCAGGTGCACCAAGGGATTGAAGAAATGCGAAGGATGAGGCATATCGGTGAAATGTGACTTTTCTCACAGCAAATTCAGGGAGTTTCTCGTCAAGGATCAGGTAATCCCCCGATAACCCTCGCGCTACTTTCGCGGTATGATGGATACATAAGGAATCACCGAGGGGGACGAAGGTTATGGGTACAGTATTTGTAGAAAGAACAACCCAAAGAGCAGAGCAGAAACAAGCGGAGGCGGGCAAAATGACACGGGAAACAGGCGGAATCCTTTCGTTCGTTACATCTGAGCAATGGGACCTGATTGAAGCAAAAATGCAACCCAAACGGGTGAAGTCGGGATATAGTCTCTTTCTCGAAGGCGATGAAGCCGGATATCTGTACTACATTCGTTCGGGACGAGTGAAAATGACCAAGTCGACGGAGGATGGCAAGGAAATTATTTTATCCATTCAGCAAAGCGGCGATCTCATCGGTGAATTCGGTGGCATCGGTGGATTGAATCATAGCTACAGTGCAGAGATGGCGGAAAAAGGGGAACTGGCCATTATCTCGCTTAGCGATCTGGAAAGTATACTCAGCAAACATGGCGACCTTGCCTTGAAATTCTTGCAATGGATGGCACTGTCGCAGCGGATTACCCAGTCGAGATTCCGTGATTTGCTGCTCTATGGCAAGGCGGGTGCCCTCGCTTCGACACTGATCCGTGCCAGCAATTCGTATGGCAGGGTTACACCGGATGGTATTGTGCTGGACATGAAGCTGAACCATACCGATCTTGCCGAGATGATTGGAGCTACCCGGGAGAGCGTAACGCGGATGCTGGGGGCATGGAAAGAACAAGGTACGCTGGATATGATGGACGGCAAACTGATGATTCGGGATCTGGCAGCCTTGCGTTGTATGTGTGGATGTCCGACATTCCCGAGCTGTCCGGTAGAGCTGTGCCGACTGTAAATTAGTTTGTTCAGAGGCTTCACCTCCATTGGCGATTGGGGTCGTTACGGAGAAAAAGAAAAGAAAAGCTGGCGTCCCATATATGGGAGTCAGCTTTTTGAGTTTCCGTGAAATTGTTCATGTGCATATTCCTTTGCAAGAATCGAATATAGACACGAATCATGATATTCCCCTTTGTAAAACCAATGCTCTCGCATCAGACCTTCACGCTGCATACCGATCTTCTGCATAACGTTCTCTGAAGCCTCGTTGTTCGGGCGGCATTTCGCATAAATTCGGTGTACACCAAGTGTATTGAAGCCAAAGCCAAGCATAGCTCGGGCTGCTTCGGCAGCATACCCTTTTCCCTGATAAACGGGATTGAGCACATAACCGATCTCAGCGTTCGTGTTTTCGATGTGAAGGCCAACACCACCGATCAGTATGCCCTCCTTTTTCAAACATATCGCCAGTTCAAAGCCCGCTCGTGGTTGTGTTTGCTGCATGTCCAACACAAACTGCACGTATTCTCGAGTATCCTCTTCGGTATTTGGTCCCCATGCCGTGTGTTGAGTAACCTCTGTCATGGATGTGTAGTTATGTATACTTTTCCAGTCTGTCTCCAGAATATCCCTGATGATGAGTCGTTCGGTCTCCAGTTGCATCGTTGTTCCCTCCTTCACGTTTGAATAACTTTACTGTACATTGTACAACAAAAATAGCCCATAACAGATTCAACGAATGAATCGGTCATGAGCCATAATGTAGATTTATGATGTATGTGGAATGCTATTGTGGTTGTTTACATTGAACTGCGGGATAAGTATAAGCCAGCTTACGGATAATTTCCTTCTGCCATCTCGTATCACCAAGATTGGTTGCCAGGTTCAGAAGATCCAAATAATCGTCAAGCTGCAGATCAGCCTTTTGCAGAGTTGTATTCATTCGATGTTCGTTCCCCTTTATCTATAAAATCGTAAAATCATATGCAGTAGAAAGTTACAAAGAGACAAGTTCAATAATGATAATCATTATCACATTTATATACTCATTATGCAATGAACGCTGGCAAAATGCAATCCCAAGTCCGCAACGAATTTAACTTTTTTCTGAAAATAGGCTCATCCACAGCACATAGGGAATGTATACACCGAGATATGCAGACGGATACAAGAACCAGCCATTCAGCAGGAAATGGTGAATCTCGGTGGTGAATGTGGTCATATGCGCATTCGTCGCATACACATCACCTGCGATGACCGTTGCCGCACTATAGAAGCAGAGCAGCGCAAGAATATGAAACAATCGTCTAACCATCCGGGAACGAAGAGCAACATAAGCCATAATCAGCGGAACAATCAACAAGAGTATCAAAAATACCAATTTCATCATCGTTTTACTCCTTCGGTAAATGGAATTCTAATGATAATCAGTATGGGCCAATAGACGCAACTTCTAAACTTTTTCATAAACTTTACAAAAAGAAAGAGGAATTCAGCATATGAACAATTAAATTAAAGGAGGATAACCCATTATCAGGTAATTATGAGGAGGAGAAAGGGAATATGAAAAAGGCGTTATGGCAGCACTGGATCGGGGCATTCCTGGTCTTTATCATGATGGCAACTGCACTGCTGGGGCCGGGTTCGCAAAGTCCGGTACAAGCTGCAGCACCACTTACGGTATCTCAGGCCATCGCTGCCCAGAGCGGTGGAGGAACAGCGACGGTTGAAGGAATCATTGTTGGACATGCTACAGGGTCACTTACAGCCAAGTTTACATCTCCTTATGCCAATGATTTTAATGTTCTGATTGCCGATTCAGCGTCAGAGCGGACCAACGCCAGATTATTGGATGTACAGATTCCCTCATCTTTCCGATCGCAATATGGATTGGCGTCCAACCCCAGTCTTGTAGGCAAAAAGATCATCGTAACCGGAACCCTTGGTGCCTACAACAGCTATGCAGGAGTCAAAAACCCAACGTCCATCGCGCTTTCCTCCGGAACAACCAATCCTGATCCAGAACCGAACCCGGGCACAACACTGCCGGATGGTACCGGTAAGAAAGTATTGTTCGATAATACCCACGCCCAGACAGCAGGTGCTGCCGACTGGATTATTGACGGGGCATTTTCGGATTTTGCCAATGGTTTGCGAAACGCAGGCTTTGCCGTGGATCAGCTGGAACGCAGCATCCCGTATACATTCGGTGAGCAAGCCATCACCTATAATAAATTGAAAGATTACGACGTCTTTGTCATTGGCGAAGCCAACGTACCGTTCAAAGCGACAGAGCAGGCTGCGCTTGTGCAGTACGTACAGAACGGAGGAAGTGTTTTCTTCATCTCCGACCACTACAATGCAGACCGCAACAAAAACCGCTGGGATTCTTCTGAGGTATTCAACGGTTATCGCCGCGGTGCTTTCCTGAATCCGGCCAAAGGCATGTCTTCGGCTGAAGCCGAATCACCAGCGATGCAGAGTGTGACGAGTTCAGACTGGCTCGCGACGAACTTTGGTGTCCGTTTCCGCTACAATGCTCTTGGAGATGTAAATGCATCGGATATCGTTGCACCTGCACAATCCTTCGGCATTACGGCTGGTGTTAATTCTGTAGCGATGCATGCGGGATCGACCATTGCGATTATAGACCCTAACAAGGCTAAAGGCTTGGTCTATGTACCAAGTGGTGTGTCCAAGTGGGGTAATGCCGTGGATCAGGGCGTATATAACGGTGGTGGACGAGCTGAAGGAGCCTATGCAGCCATTGCAAAGGTTGGTGCGGGCAAAGCCGCATTTATCGGAGACTCTTCACCTGTAGAAGACGCGACTCCGAAATATTTGCGTGAAGAGACCGGTGCTACCAAGAAGACCTATGATGGATTCAAAGAAGTGGATGATGCAACTTTCCTTGTGAATACTGTGAAATGGCTCGCGGTCAAAGAGAGCTACACCAGTCTGGCACAAGTGCCAGGACTGACATTGGATACGGCAACAAGCCTGCTTTCGATGGAAGCTCCAGCTGCATCAACCGAGCCGCAACTTGAGCCATGGGCTGCACCCGCGGCAGGGTACAAATGGTATGACCCAACTACATTTAAAGCAGGTTCATACGGAAAAGCACAATAAGTGAAGTAGACATCAACTCAACATGCGAATAGGGCCTGGCCGTGGAGTTTTGCGGACAGGCTCTTTTTTTGCTTGTTATATTCAGTGACATTCACGAACATGATTAGCTCATACCACCCTGCCATTGCATAAATATCTGCTACAGAGGGGAAGGTATGGGTACTAATGATGCGGCGTGAAGCCCAACCCAACCAGAGGAGGCGGCGAATGATGACTCACCAAGCAGACTGTGACAGTTCCTCGATGAGACAGAAGCTCAAGGCAGATCTGCATCGTGTGGCGGATCGAATGAACATGACGTTATCCCGTTTTGACAATGACAGTGTCTGTCTGTTGGGGCAGTTTGCAGAGATTCGAGCGGAAATCAAGCAGATTGAGGTGCTCGCCTCTTCGTTTTATCTGGATTGTTATCTGTCACCCTTTACCGAGAAGTTTGCCGAATTAACATCAAGCGTACAGCATCTATCTGACCGGAGATATGGGGCGTTGATTGTGATTGAACGGGAGATTCCGTTGGAGTCGATCATTCACTCAGGCGTGACTGTGGATGCAAGAGTGACACATGCGTTGCTGGAATCACTGTTTATCCCCGGTGCACCTCTGCATGATGGGGCTGTTCTGATTCGTGGCAATCAAATTGTATCCGCGGGTAATGTGCTGCCGTTGTCGCAAGCGGAAGTGCATGAACGAAAAATAGGCACTCGTCATCGGGCAGCACTGGGACTCAGTGAATTGACGGATGCGGTTGTATTGGTTGTTTCCGAAGAGACGGGGCAGGCTTCATTTGCTGTAGATGGGGATTTGCATCCAATCAATGTGGTTGAAACGATCCCTTAATGTGAACGATCAAGTGGCCTACTTGGGGCGAATAGGTTGATGCAGTTGAGGGAATTGTACCTTTCTCCTGTAAGGGAGAGGGGTTTTTCTATGGATAGACGATAAAATTATAATCTGAAATTCGACCGCTTTGCTCTCGCCATATGAGAAACATCGATCGATGCTTCTCTGACATTGCGATGTGATTTTGCACAAACTGGGTATTCATGGGTACAATAGAGGATGGTCAATGAATAGAGAACAATGCGATTGGATCGCAAAAATGGTTGGAGGAGACGGTTAGCACATGAGTTGGTTTGAAGCAATGGAGCATCACGATTATGAGGAACTGGTTCTGTGCCAGGATCGAAATTCAGGGTTAAAAGCAATTATCGCCATACACGACACAACACTCGGCCCTGCGCTGGGAGGCACGCGGATGTGGACTTACGCTTCAGAAGAAGCAGCCATTGAAGATGCCCTGCGCCTTGCCCGTGGTATGACATATAAGAATGCGGTATCCGGACTGAATCTTGGCGGCGGCAAAACCGTTATCATCGGAGATCCAAGGCGCGACAAAAACGAAGCGATGTTTCGGGCGTTTGGACGATATATTCAAGGGTTGAACGGACGTTATATCACAGCCGAAGATGTGGGAACAACGGAAGAGGACATGAACCTGATCTATCAGGAAACCGATTATGTGACAGGCATCTCGGCGAGCTATGGTTCATCCGGTAACCCATCACCTGCAACGGCTTGGGGTGTATATCGGGGGATCAAGGCAGCAGCCAAAGAAGCATTTGGTACCGATCTGCTGGAGGGTAAAACGATAGCGGTCCAAGGTGTCGGCAATGTGGCGATGCATCTGTGCAAATATCTGTATGAGGAAGGTGCACACCTGATCGTTACGGATATCCATAAGGACTCGGTGAAACAGGCTGTGGATCGCTTCGGCGCGACAGCTGTTGACCCCGCAGACATTACTAGTGTGGATTGCGATATCTATGCACCATGTGCACTGGGCGGCACGATTAATGACGATACGCTTAAGACACTTAAAGCGAAGGTTGTAGCGGGCTGTGCCAATAATCAGCTGCTGGAGACCCGGCATGGGGATCAACTGTATGATATGGGCATCGTTTACGCGCCTGACTATGTTATCAATGCAGGTGGTGTCATTAACATTGCGGATGAGCTGAACGGTTATAATGCGGATCGGGCCTGGAGCAAGATCGGAGAGATCTATTCCAATCTGGAGAAAATATTCGAAAGCTCACGTACCGAGGGCATCGCAACCTATGTTGCCGCAGATCGACTGGCTGAGCGACGGATCGAACAGATGAAGAATACGCGCAGTACATTCCTGCAGAATGGTCACCATGCACTGAGTTCCCGGAGATTGCGCAAGTAAACGTCATTGAATCATATCTTTTATCAAATCTGTAAACGGTCTGTTAGGTAACGGCAACATCCATTTCAAAGATGGATAATGTCGATCTAACAGGCCATTTTTTTACGTTGCTATCAGAAAAAAAGAAAACAGTGGCAATATCTCCCTAAATGATCAATTCTACTATAGATTTTTCCGATAATGTATGTACATCGTTCAGATGCATATGGTTCAGGGAAGTGGGGAGAAGTGGGAAATGGGGAAAAGAAAAGGGTTAGGGCATAGGATCAAAAATATGTCGCTTAAAATCAAACTGCCTTTCATGATCAGTGTATTGGTTGTTTTGGTTCTGCTTGGTGCAACGACCACAAGTTATATGATCTCATCTGATGTTGTGGTCAGGAAAAGCAAGGATGAGATTAATGTGATGGCTGACCGCCTTGGGGAAGGGCTTTGGACAGCGATGCAACTTCAGCAACAATTGAGTCATGCGATATCCGTACATAATACCTTCAAGGAACTCTTGGAGCTGCGTAATACAACTGACATGACGGATGAAGAATTTTTATCGGATGAGAACCCGTATTTTAATAAGGCCAATACGATCTTGACCGACAGTATATCGGAAACGGAAGGAAGCAAGCCAGATCTGTTCGTGTTTGATAAGGAAGGAATCATGGTGGCGGGAACCATGCCGGAAGTGATTGGACAGTCACGGGGAGATCGGGAATATTTCCAGGAGTCCATAGAGGGGAAATCCTTCATCAGTGATGCGATCGTTTCGAAGAATAGCAAGAAGCTCATTATTGCATTCTCGGAGCCCATCATCGATGAAGAGGGGAATATCCTGGGTGTGCTTGCTATGTCGGTGGACAGCAGCTTTTTCCTGGGCCAACTCGGGGACATCCAGATCAATGGTCAGGGCAGAGTTGAAGTGCTGAGCCGGAGCGGTATCATTATGTATGATTCATTGGATCCTTCCATTGTGGGACAAACGCTGGAAGAGGACAAGGAAGCCATGGAACTTATGGAGGCCAGAGCCACCGACAAAGTGAAAATCAATTCGATGGATCGAGATGATACCTACTATCGTATCAATCAGATTCCTGGTGCAGATCTCTCCGTGGTCATTATTGACGATTATGATGATATTAAGCGCCCAGTAGAGGATATACAGCGCCAGATGCTTATCGTGACCTTGATTGGAATTGCTCTGGCTATTGGCGTGGGATTGTTGATCTCTCGTAGTATAACGAGACCTATCATTCGTCTGATCGGGCTGTTCAAACAGCTTGCTCAAGGGGATCTGACCGTTAAGGCCAATGGCAGATATAACAGTGAATTCAAGGATCTGGCTGAGAGCTTCAATGTTATGGTGGAGCAGAACAGGAACCTTATTACCGATATGAATAATTCGATTCATGTTCTTCAGGACAGCACTCAGGAATTGGAGGAGACATCCAGACAGACGGCAAGATCCATTGATGAGACCTCGGCGACGTCCATGGGGATTGCAAAAGCGATGGAGGCCCAATCGGAAGATACCGAGCAGATTGCAAGTAAATTCAACACCTTTGGCGATAAAGTGGCTGCCATGAACAGTAGTGCACAGGATGTGAAGGCAAGAGCGGGTGAGATCGAAACGGTATTCCACAACGGGAATGAAGTTGTGAATGAACTGATGCGTATTAATGAAGTGAACGAACGGGAAGTGGAGAAAATCTCGGAGATTACCGTCAAACTTCAAACGAGTTCGGGCAGTATTAGTCAGATCACGGAAGCCATCAGCCAGATTGCGAAGCAGACCAACCTGCTTGCATTGAATGCTTCAATTGAAGCATCACGGGCGGGGGAGCATGGCAGAGGATTTGCAGTTGTAGCCGAGGAAATCCGCAATTTGGCAGAGCAGAGTTCCCGCCAGTCCAAGGAAATCTCCAGCATTATCGAGCAGAATCTGGCCGATGTCGCCGAGAACAACCAAAGTGTTGCAGAGATTCACACCATCTCGTCCAGACAGGATGAGCTTGTCTTGCAGACTCGTCAGGCGTTTGATGTGATTTTGGAGAAGGTATCGGTCATTAATCAACAGATCGCTACAATGGCAGGACAGATGCAAGAGATGTTGCAGAACAAGGATGTTGTATTGGAGTCAGCCCATAGTTTGTCCGCTTCAGGAGAGCAGGTATCCGCTTCGGTTGAAGAGGTAACAGCAACCATGATGGAGCAGTCTTCCACGGTGCAGCAGTTGGCAAACATGGTCGATACGATCGATCAATTGACGCAAAAGCTGGCCGAATCGGCTGCGCGATTCAAGGTGGAGTAAGAGTCTGTCTCAAAAGGAATTCCGCCTCGCTCCAAGCGCTAACGAACCTACCGCACCTTAAAAGGCGGATCATCAGAGCTTGCAAGATTTAAAGAATCTCAGTAACGCTATTTCGTCAAAAACGTTGTCAAAACCTAAAAAATTGAGCGAATCGACGAAATAACGTCTCTGTGATTCGTTAGATTTCAGATCGGGGCAAATGGGACCGAATAGCGTGTCTCAGGTTCATTAAAACCAAATAACACAAACAAGGGATGTCCCCTGTCATATTCATGACTTATAGGACATCCCCTTCTTTTTTATGGTCCAGATCAATGTGCTCTAATCCATTTAGTGATCAATGAGATGCAACAGCTCAGGGAGCGGTGTGCGAGGCTTGGGGATAGGCTGATCTTCAGCGTTAAAATACCCCATGTGAAGTGTACCTACTATTTTTTCCTCTGATGTCACACCAATGGCTTCACAGAATAGAAGATTTTCGTTGAAAGGACTTGTCTTCCATACGACGCCGATCTGTTGTTCCCAGGCGAGCAACTGTATGTTCTGGATCAGTGCCGAGGTTGCAGCAAAAGCCTCTTCCCACGCTTTGGAGGGCAGGTTGGCTGTCATAACCACAACCAGATGCACAGGTGTCTGTTCACAATAGGCTGCTCTGATTTGTTGTCCGTACTTTGCTACAAATTCAGGATTGCGTGTACTCAATACAGCGCTCGCGAATTTCTCTCTGCCCTCATTCATAAACAGAATGAAGCGCCAAGGTTCCTTTTTGGAATGAAAAGGTGCCCATATCGCGGCCTCCAGAATCTCATGAATCGTTTCCAAAGGAATGGGTAGGCCATTAAATTCCTGAATCGTGCGTCGTTCGATCACAGTCTGCCTAAGGCTTGTTTTGGGTTTCATCATGTCCATCTATAACTCGAAGGAAGCAGCGATCTCATCAATGATTTTACTCAGACCGATGGGACCGTATCCTGCAAACCACAGGTTGGCATCACCGATATATACATGATCGTTCTTAACTGCATTCAGATTGGCCCAGATGGATGTATTCATGATGTTATTAAGCACAACCTTGTTTTCTTCCCCTGGACGAAGAATGATAAACAGTCGATCCGGGTTCAGCTCAGGCAGAATTTCTTCCGAAATTGCCACATTCCATGATCCCTGAAAATCTACACTGTCTACTGAAGCAGGGGTTAATCCCAGAGCACCAAACAGAGTGAAGTTATCATCAGGTTTAATCAACTGAAGCTGTTTATCCTGTACGCGCATGTAGGCCACCGTTTCGTCTTTGGCTTTTACGGCAAGCTCATCATGGGTTGTGGTCACTTTGGCATCATAGGCATCTTTGACCGCTTGGGCTTCTTTTTCTTTGCCAAGAACGGTTGCCGTTTCCATGAATCGCTCCCAGTCTCCTTTTTCTTCATTATCAAAAAGGATCGTTGGAGCAATCTTGGAGAGTTGCTCATAGTTTGCTTCATTTAACGTTTTGGAGGCCAGAATGAGATCCGGCTCAGCCTGGAGTAATGCTTCAAAATTGGGAGACTCGCCGGAACCTATGGCAGTGGTATCTTTCATCTGATCTGCCAGATATTCAGGGAATCCGAGATCGTTATACGTTACCATGGCTGTCGGTTCAATGCCGAGAGCGAGTAATTGGTCAGCAAAGACGTAGAGCATACCCGCTATTTTTTTGGGTTCAGCAGGAATTTCGATGTCCCCTTTAATCGTGGAAATGGTACGTGTATTCTCACTTCCCTGTTCAGCGGTTGATGGCTCTGCCCCATTGGATTCGGGTGAAGTGGAGTTCCCGCTGTTCTGGGAAGTCCCACAGCCCGCAAGCATGCTGCATAGAAGAAGAACGGTTATAAGGAATCGTCCTGATTTGAAAAAGCTAGAGAAGCGTTGGTTGTTAAGTAAAGACACGTTGTACACACCCTTTAACTGATTTTGATTATCATTATCAAAATAATTATAGGTGCATTCCAAATCGTAATCCATGGATATTCCTGTTTAATCCATGGACGTTTGGCTCAGGAACAACTGACTAACCCGATTGAGAAACAGATTATGAGCCAAGGAAGTATAACAGGAGTAGGGGGAGGAATCGCCCAATTCATAGACTTGATTCGTACGAACCGCCTTCCATTGCTGCCAGATTGAATTTTGCATAAGCAACGCTACAGTGTGCGCACGCTCGTCTGCTCGGCCACTTGTAAACAGAATGAAGTGTTCAATATCGGACTGGACCAGCTGTTCCAGTGACATTAAACGGGAATGGGATACGTGGTGTAGAGCTTGGGGTACGGATAACTGCAAATCATCATAGAGTACCGTCCCCAGATTACGGTTGCCGTAGACCCGGAACTGTCCATCCTCGTATTGCGCCACAGCCACAGGACGGTCATCCAGGGCATGTTGTATTCCGGATATGTTTCGGTTGACCGATAACTCATAACGTTCCAGCCATTCTTCACCAGCTGTTATTTTACCCACGGATTGTGCAATGGAGTACAACTGTTTACGCCAATCTCCTGCAAAAGGTATGGTACAAGTGGAGGCAATATGCCGAAATAATTCGGCTTTTTTGGGCTCTTCATAATCGGTTCCTTCATAACCAATGATTAGTTCCGGGTGTGCGTTCATTAATAGTTCCAGATCAGGCTGATCTCTGCCCACTTGAATCACATTTTTGAATTCATATGAGGTTCTATGGACTGGATTAATCAGTGCCGCATATGGCTCAATACCAAGGGCAAGCAGATGCCCCGTATATGGATGGGCAAGTGAAGCGATACGTGTTACGGAGCGATGCTTTTTAATATAGACCATGGGAGACAATCCGGTGGTTGCTTTGAATTTTCGGCTAAAATAGAATTCATCTTCATACCCGACCTGGCGTGCTGTTTGTTTGATCGTGTTGTCTGAGGCCAGTAGCAGATCACCGGCTTCCCGGATACGTACGGCGTTCAAATATTCGATGGGGCCTTGTCCAATCATTTTTTTGAACAATCTGGAATAACGGTTGACACTCAGTCCAGCCATTTCAGCCAGTTTTTCGCGTGTGAAGTTCTCCTGATAATGTGTATGGATATATTTTTGGCTCTGCCTTACCGCTTCAATTGCTGTATCTTCCTGGAATTTCTGCTTCTTCTGCTTCAATAGGACAAGACACAGTTCCTGAAAGAGGATCTGACGTGCCATTCCAGCCCATGGATCTTCCTTCTGCCCACCTTCATGGATTTGAATGGCGAGTACGGGAGCTGAGGGAACAACAGTGGCAATGCATTCAAGATGTGGATCAATAACTTGCTGCATGTTGCCATCCAGTTCTTCGTTGTAGACATTGTAGGTTAAGGTGACACATTGAAAATCATGCTGTACCTCGGTAGTTGCAAGACAGGTGTGAGAAGGCGGGACGGAAAGGACTTGAGGAGCGCATAAGGAGATGACTTTGTCTTCGACTTTGACGGTTAAGCTCCCTTTGATCACAACAAGCAGCGTATGATGTGGACGGGATGGAAAGGACACTTGTTCAGCATTGTTGTCGATACGCCGGGCATCAATGAGCCTATATAAAAGATTCATGAGTTTCATCTGATCTTCTCCTGACTGCTGTGAATGTACATACTATACTGCTGCTTATAAAAGTTCTCTATATCAAAACGTAATGCACTTCTGGTTCAGCAGCTTCATGAATTGATCCAGCGCACTGCTGACATACCGATCCTCACTGCGGACAAAGGTTGTCGTGGTATGAGTAAAACGATCTGCGAGATCAAATACGGAGAATTCATCCGGTTTCTTGTGAATAACGTTGCACGGCATAATGGTAAAAGCAATTCCAGACTCCACACAGCTAAGCAGGTTTTCCATCGTACTCACTTCGATGATATTACGCGCGGACAACCCCTCTTCCTGCAAAAATTCTTCGGTCATTTCACGATACGGGCATCCCTCGGGGAAAACAACCCATGATACTTGGCACAGGCTTTCGGGTGGTACGTCTGTCTTCTTGGAGATGATATGAACGGTGTCCTGCATCTCATATTCCACCTTCAGACCCTCTTTCACACAAGCCCCGCTGATAAAAGCACCATCAATCTCATAGTTCTGTATTTTCTTGCGCAGTACTTTGGGTGAAGTGGCGTTAACAAGTGAAATGGACACCTTCGGGTAGGTTATTTGATATTCATTCAGAATCTCCATAAAGCGGCTGGATGCCGCCGTTTCTACAATGCCGATTTTCAGCGTACCGGAAGGTTCACCGGGATCGGTCATATCCTGCTTCAGATCGTGCAAAAGGTTGTGAATGCGTGTGGCGTACTCAACAAACTGCTCACCTTTGGAGGTCAGCACAACACCTTTGGGAAATCGGTTGAACAGCTGGATTTGATATTCCTGCTCCAGTTTTTTGATGCGCGTAGTGACATTGGATTGCGCATAATTCAGTTCTTTGGCGGCCTGTGAGATTTTGCCTGAACGTGCCACCGCGAGAACAATATCGATATCGGAAAGTTCCATGCTGTATCCTCCTGAACGTGGATTAACTTACATTGCTTCCGCAGATGTTGATGTCAGGTATCTCTCTGAGAGATACAAGTATATATTTCAATCATTTTACGATATATCAGAGCCGCCGTACAATATCCCTAATGACAAAGAGAGTAGGGATATGAGATGGATAACATGAATACACGTTCAACACTATTAAGCCCGGTGACGATTCATCAGTGGCAATTAAGGAACCGAGTGGTGATGGCACCGTTGACCCGGGGATTTGCTGATGATCAGGAGGGGACCGTGACGGATGAGATGGTGGCATATTATGAGCAGCGTGCGCGGGATGGTGTGGGACTGATCATTACCGAGGGTATTAACCCGAATCTGGCAGGCAAAGGCACTTACGGCATCCCCGGTTTATATACAGATGAACAGACGACTTCTTGGAAAAGGGTAACGGATGCTGTTCACAGACATGGCGGCACCATTATTGCTCAACTGTGGCATGTCGGCAGGTTGTCCCATTCCGATCTGATCGGAACCGCTCCACTGGCACCTTCCAGCCTTGCGGCAGAGGGAAGAGTGCATAAGCTGCATAAGCCGTATCAGGTGCCCCAAGCGATGAGTACACAGGATATAGCGGATACAATTCAGCATTTTCAGACGGCCGCCCGCAATGCGGTTCTGGCAGGGTTCGACGGGATCGAGCTGCATGCTGCGCATGGGTATCTGATCGACCAGTTTATTAATGAGAAGACCAACCACAGAACAGATGAATATGGAGGAGACACTGAGGGCAGATTGCGGTTCCTGCGGGATATTATTGTGGCTGTGAAAAAAGAGATCCCTGTGGATCGCATATCGGTACGATTCTCTGAGAAAAAGGATGATGATGCATCCTATGCTTGGGTAGACAAAGCTGGAATGATCGATGCATATCTGAACTTATTCCGCGAGACGGGAATAACAATCTTGCATCCCTCAACAGATCATTATGCGAAAGCGTGGGATGGTGAGCAGTCCTTTCACGAGTGGATTCGAAGTCAGTGGGATGGAATCATCATTGGTGTGGGGGATCTGGATGTTCATACTGCGGAGCACGCGATTGGCAAGGGAAGTATAGATCTGGCTGCGTTTGGAAGACCGTTTATCGCAAACCCTGATCTGGTGCATAAATTGAATGCTGGTGAGCAATTGGTCGAGTATGATGCGACTACGCATCTGCCCGTGTTGGTGTAAAAGAGAAAACCGAGTAAGAGAAGAAATCGAAAAAATCGAAAAAAGTAGAAAACACTACTGACATACTGTTGGCAAGAGCGGTCTTGTATGATCAAGATAACCTAAACAACCAACCCCATATATAAAGGAGATCATTACATTATGTCAGTAATCGGACCGGATTTCATTTCACTTCAAGTGAGCAATCTTGAAGGCTCTGCCGAATTTTATCAAAACTATCTTGGACTGGTACGTTCACAGGCGGGACCACCTCATGCGGTAGTCTTTGAAACCAAGCCTATTGCATTTGCTCTACGTGACCTATTGCCAGGAACAGAACTCGGTTCAGGTGCTCAGCCAGGACTTGGTGTCGCTCTGTGGCTTCATGCTCCTGATACGCAAGAAATCCACGACAAGCTTGTTGCGGCAGGCGTACAAATTACATCTGCACCAATAGATGGACCATTCGGACGAACCTTTACATTTGCCGACCCAGACGGGTACCAAGTTACCCTTCACAGTAAAGCCTAATACGCAAATGTATCCATCTTAATAATAGTGATAACTTCCTGTCACAGGGAGACAAGTGAGTATTACAACAATAAGGGCAGAGCTAATCTTGATGATTAGCTCTGCCCTTATTCCGTTATTCGGATTCAGCGATATATTCATTCTATTCATTGCTGACAACTACCGCTTTCTTTTCCGTAAAGTAATACACCAAAGCGAGCAGCGGCATGATCAGGCCAATCAGCGTTGTGAGACTCCAGCCTCCGTGAGCATAAGACCAGCTTCCAAGAGATGAACCAATCGCACCGCCGACAAAAAAGATCGACATGAATATGCCATTCACACGTCCTCTCGCTTCACTTCCTAAGGAGTAGATAATGCGTTGACCCAGCACTAGATTTCCCGAGACAGCCATATCCAGTGTGATCGCTACGATAACAAGCAGGATCAATGCAAACGTGGAGTGGCTATGGAACACATAAGCAAGACCAAACGAAGCAGCAGCGATCACCATGGCAGCACCTGTCAGAATACGTGTTAACCCGCGATCAGCCAGTCTCCCGGCAATGGGAGCGGCAATAGCACCTCCGACACCAGCCAGTGCGAACCAGGCAATGCCTTGCTGTGACATACCGAAATCGTTAGCGAGTCTGAGTGGAACCGTGGTCCAGAACAAGCTGAAAGCACCAAACAGACTGGCCTGATAAAACGCCCGGCGGCGCAGTAGCGGCATCGTTCTGAACAGTGTGCCCAAGGACACGATTAATTGCCCGTATTTCAAGGTGGGTTCAGGCTGGCGAGCAGGAAGAGCACGTGATAGGAGCAGCATGAGAAGTGTTATGACAATGGCGGAGAATATAAAGACCGTCTGCCATCCGAAGAGGCTGGTGATAAAGCTTGCGACAGGACGAGCCAGCATGATGCCCAGCAGCAGACCACTCATTACATTGCCGACAACCCGTCCGCGTTGTTCCTCGGAAGTAAGATATGTCGCATAGGGCACCAGAATTTGAGCGACCACAGAACCTATACCAATGAACAGAGAGGCAGTCAGAAATATAACAGCAGTGGGCGAGAAAGCCGCAGCAATCAGGGCAACAACAAGTACGATGAGGAAAAGAACGACCAGGCGTCGATTCTCGGTAATGTCACTGAGCGGCACGATGAATAACAAACCAATAACATAACCAATCTGAGTCAACGTTACGATCAATCCGGCAGCGGCAGAAGACAGACCCGTTGTCATGCTGATCGGACCGATAACGGTCTGAGCATAATACAGGTTTGCCACGATCAAACCACAAGCGGATGCCAACAAAAAAATAATCCAGGTGGGTACAGGTGCCTTCTTTACTTGTTGTCTCATATCCATATCCATGATAATCATCCTCCACAATTCTAAATTGGTATTCGCAATAAACAGTTAATATTAAAATCGTTAATTACTAAACGTTGTGTTCACTAATTACAAATATATAATAAACTAAACGTATAGTATTGTAAATAGGCTCGAAATATTTTAATGAGAATATTAATTAGGATGAAAAGGTGAACCGAGGATGGAATTATTGTGTGTACTCATGGCATTTTAGTATAATGAACGTATCGTTTTTATGAATATTACTGATGATTAAATATACTTTATACATCCAGGAGGGCTCAAGATGACTGCCAAAAGAGGACGTCCACGTAACATGGAAACCCAGAATGCCATTCTTACAGCATCGTATGAGTTGTTGTTGGAGCACGGATTCGGAGCAGTTACAATCGAGAAGATTGCTGAACGTGCACAGGTGAGCAAAGCCACCATCTACAAATGGTGGCCGAACAAAGGTGCTGTCATCATGGACGGATATATGTCTGCGGCAACAGCAAGATTACCGGTACCGGATACAGGCTCGGTATTGGAGGATATACGCATACATGCGAGTAATCTGGTTCGTTTTTTGACCAGTCGGGAAGGAAAAGTGATTACACAGATCATCGGAGAAGGGCAGTCGGATGAAGGGCTTGCCGAAGAATACCGTACAAGATATATCCAACCACGTCGGCGTGAAGCTCGGGGAATTCTGGAGAAGGGTGTGGAGCGTGGCGAATTGAAAAGTGGGATAGACATTGGACTGTACATTGATCTGATCTACGGGCCGGTGTTCTATCGTATGTTAGTGACGGGTGAAGCGATGGAGGATGCGTTTGTAGATGTGTTGCTCAGTTCATTGTTTGAAGGCATTCAGTCCAAGTAGGTACAGGGAGAGCGGATACAAGAGGGAGGAAGAGGGAAGAGGGCGATTCGTAGGAATCACCCTGGAAGGAGCACGTGTATATTGTACGAGGTAGATTGTTAGACCTGGAATATAGGTGAGATGGCTGTGGGCCATGAATCTGTAACATTAGAGGAAAGGAAGGATGAGTGCTGGGTTAACACCGGGGGTTCATTCCATACCGAACTGGGCAGTTCGCGGCGTAAAACAGGGGCAACTTCCTTGGCAAAACGCTCCACTTGCTCCAACTGCTCGCTATGCGTCAGTCCATCTACGCTGATACTCAGCACCTGATGTCCGTAAGCGGCATGATAGTCCAGAATTTTCTCAATGACCTGCTCCGGACTACCGATTAACGCAGGACCTCGTGCAATGTTATCCTCCAGATCGGTAAAGGGCGACTGATTATGCTGTGCGGCGGCGGTGGTATGGAACGCTTCATAATATGGCTTATAGCGGCGAATGGCTTCCTCACCTGTATCCGCCAGATAGAGACTGCCGGCACCAGAGCCAATTACGGCTTGCTGCGGATCATGACCATAATAATCGAGGCGTTCCCGATAATGATCAATTAACGCTTTATATTTGGCCTGAGGGTGAAAAGAATTCGACGTGAAGAGCGGCTCGCCATATTTGGCAGCGAGTTCGGTCGAGACCGTGCTGGACGCGCTACCATGCCAGATCGGGATGGATTGCTGAAGCGGCCTGGGCCACGTGGTCACTCCCTCAAGAGGAGTGCGATACGTTCCCTGCCAGGTTACATTCTCTTCAGACCAAAGTCGTTTTAGCAAATGATAGCGTTCATCAAGTGAATCCCATTGTTCCTCTTCGCTTATGCCGAACAGCGGATAGTGCCGAGGGTCATTGCCTTTCCCGATGATCATCTCCAGCCGTCCGCCCGATAATTGATCCAGCGTGGCATAATCCTCGGCAACCCGGACCGGATCAAGTATACTAAGAACAGTAACGGTGGTTAGTAACCGAATGCGTGTGGTTGCTGCGGCTATTGCGGTTAATACGACAGGTGGCGAGGAAGATAGAAAAGGCGCACCGTGTCGTTCACCGATTCCATAGGCATCGAATCCCAGTCGTTCAGCCAGCTTTGCTTGCTCTAATATATTGTGGAATTTCTGCTGAGTCGTCAGAGCTTCCCCGGTTACGGCATTAGGCAGATTCATCATGAGACTAAACAAGGCAAATTTCATCTGACCTTCTCCTCGAACTGAATTGATAATTCCTGTGTCGTATAATCCTATTGAAATACTAGGATATGTAAGTTGGATTAAATGTATCACGTTCTCACGGATTCTTCTAATGGATTTTTTCTATAAGCAGGAACAATCAGGCATAATTGCATACATGTGAAGGAAATTGCCACGATTTTTATTGACCGCTGTAAAATTTAGGATTAAAATTGTGCTTATCATATAAATTCAAAATTATGGATTTTCATTGTGGAGGTGGGATACATGGAACCTACAACTACGATACGCTCATATATTGAGGACTACATCAGGAAACAGGGGTACACCCTGCAGTATTTTGCCGATATATCGGGAGTTAACGCTGGAACGCTTAGTGCAATTATTAAGGGGACTCGGCCCATCGCTATGGCGCAACTGGATCTGATTACCCAAGGCATGAAGCTGGAAGAAGGGTATTTCTACGAGATTTATGGGGCTGAATGTTTCGTGGAATCGGCACCTCATTGGAGGAGACTGGAACCATTCCTGCAACGCTGTGCTGAATTGGACAAGCTGGAATGTATTCATAAGGTTATCCAGGAAGTGACGGATGATCGCTCGTATATCTCGGAGTTGTTCGAGATGGCTGAAGGCATGCTTGAACGTGGACAGACAAAGGCTGCACGGATGTTGTACGAATGTGTGGCGGAGTGTGAGAAATATCAACACTCGGAACGTCTGGCTCTGTGCCAGTATCGCATCTTCACCCTCTCACTCGGTCAGAATCAGCATGATAATCTCCGGGCCGCTGTGCACTTTGAGCCGTATATTAATCGCTTGGATGAAGAGAGGCAACTGGATGCGATTAAGGATTTGGCGAATACGTATGCTTCACTTCGATATCGGGACAAGGCTTTTGATCTGGCTGAAGAATTAGATCAGAAAACAAAAATTTTACAATCGTATACAAAGAAGAAAATAGATAAAAGCGATAGACTCACTGCCTATCCTTTATTCGTATATAGAGCATATTCCAATTTGCTTAAATCATCGGCATGTGAGAAGCAGGGACGTTATGAAGAAGCTTTGCTCTATACAGAAGTCTATGCCAAGCTTGCTAAAGTCTCTGAACCGGATGAAGAGGATCAGATTTTTATTGATAAATTTGCTGGTTGGGCGGAAGCCAATACTTATTTATATAAATTGATGATGGGTGATCAAAACGTTTTACCTGCATATGTGGAATTTATTGAAAGAAATGAAGAGGAAATTTTACCTGCGATAATTAATATTTTGGAGGTAGCTAATAAGTTTGATAGAAATATTGATGATATTTTGAATAGGTTCAGCGATCGGATTAACTCCGAAATAAATGGTTTAAAAGGGTACACTGAGCAGATGAAAAATGAAATTTATGCAGCATTCTTGTTGGAACGTTCACTCTACCACTTAAATCGCCATGAATATCCGGAGGGTTTAAAGCAACTTATGCACTGTCTGAGAGAGTCTGTACGATTTAACAATCAAACAGATATCATTCATTGTATTTCGCTTTATGAGAATTACAAAAACATGGGTACGACTGAAATCGAGCATCAGTACAAACTTATCATGATGGAGGTTCAGAAATCTTATGAAAAAAAAGAAGATCTTCTATGTAATCTTGCTTAGCATAATGATTATTAATATAGATCAATTAGTTAATTTGGATAGTGATGTTATTACACAAATAATGTCTGTAACGCATGGCGAAGGAAGACTATAACAGCTAAGATATATTAAATCCTTTCATTAACATGCGTCTTATTTCCGGGATATGGAGATGGGGCGCTTATTTGTACTATCCATTAGTTTATCCATAACAAAAAGAGGATTTATCATTGCAGATTGATATTCAGAAGCTTTACGAAAAATATATAACTTTGGACATTCCTAATCCATTCACGTTAGAGCAGATTCATGACCGACTAACCAAGAAATACTACGCTGATAAGGTAGATTTAGAGGAGTTTTCCGACTTACGTAACGATCCTTATGCGGGATTTGATCAGGCGATTGCAGCTTATGTATTTAAGGATGAGAGGGGAACCAAACAATTAATTAGCCTGAACAAGGAAGAAGATATCCATGAACCATTAGAGTTTGCATGGATCATCAATTCCACTGTGCGAGGATTTTCTCTTCTATTAGTTCTTGAAATCGAAGTATTTTACGGAATGGAAGAGAGTGAGATGACTCTTGGCAATAAACGTTTTGAGGAATATCTGATCCTACTCTATTTAACAGGTTACATTGAGTTTGAGAATGACTCCTTCATTAATCCATTGCGTGCTCGTTATCGAGAGGGCTACAGACTTCGTTATTTTGGTATGCAGAACGGTGATGAAAATTATCTATACAAATAGATTACTTTTCGATAAATTTATTAACTTCTCGCGTGAGAAAGGTGCAAGAGATACTTAGAATAAAATGGATAATATGTCCATAACGCACTTTAACGGTAAAGGATTCGTGTATTCTCGAATACGATATGTAGACATGTTATAATTTTCTTTTCCCACATCTTGTAGAAAAGAAGAGACGTCAACTCTCTATGCAAATTGCTTGATGTTGAAAGTATCTCTATGTAAATAAATATTTTATTCTGCAAAGGAATATAATATGAATTTTTTGGCAATGTATCCTAAAATGTTATACAAAGAGGGGGTGCATGCTGTGAGTGAACCGGTACAGATCACAGATAAAATCGAACGGAACAGGCAAGAGTTGAGTCGTTTGGCGGAGAATCATGGCATGCAGGACAACCAAGTCCTCCGACAGTCCATGGTACTGGACGAGCTGATTAATGAATATAATCGATTCAAATATAAAAGCCATCTCAGGAACAGACAACCGATTGCATAATGCAGTCGGTTTTTTGGTCTAATTAGTGTTCTATAGAAATAGCGTAGTCGACTGTAGCGATACAGTCGGCTTTTTTGCGTTCACCCTGAAACCTATGCGGATAACTTGAAATTCCGTACCAATTCCAGGATTGGCAGGATAGCGGATGATCATTAAAACTGGATATGATGACCCCAGTTATATCCAGATTGATCAGTGAAGGGGCTCATACAATGATCGGGAGAGGGAGGGATGAACGGAAATGATGGACAAGGTACGCATTTTTTTCGGAAAAGACCTAAACCTGCGCACCAAGTTGCTCCTGTTGTTCCTGGCGCTGACGTTGCTGCCGCTAAGTTTGCAGGGAGTGATGAACTACAAGCATTTCTCGCAGACGATGGATCGCAAGACCGAGCAGTTCACCATTGATATGGTTCGCCAGATTAACGCCAATCTGAATCGGCTGCTGAAGGACTTTGAGCGGTTGTCGCTCTTGCCGCTTTACGATCAGATGGTGCTTGGCATTCTGGGCAAATACAACGCTTCAATGGGTTCGGGTACATGGGCGAGGTCTGAGGATTATCTGAAAATGAAGCTTTACACATCTGGTCAAGCTTATGACCGGCCCGAGATTCGGGGGATTCACCTGATCAGCAACAGCGGCATTTTGTTCTCCAATCTCGATTCCCTGGCGGTCAAGCCGGTATGGGACAGTAGGCAGGATGATTGGTTTGCAGAGCTTGAAGGCTCGGAAGGGACATGGCGCCTGCTTCCTCCGCATCAACCCAGCTATTACACGGGTGGTCAGCAAGAATCGTATATATCGGTGGGCAGAGTGCTTCGAGATCCGGGTACGCTCCAGCGATTGGGTTACATTCTGATTGACATTCGTCTGGAGGCTTTCGGTCAACTGTTATCCAATCTGAATTATGAGCAAGATGCAAGCCTGATGATTGTAGACAGCAAGCAGCGTCTTCTGTTCGAACGCACCTCAACCGGAGGAATGTCTGCGTACGACCAGTTGCTAATGCATGGACAGCTTCCAAGCTATGCGGGAAACCAAAAAGTTGTTCTGGATGGGCAGTCCTATCTCTACGTACAACACCACTCCAGCTATTCCGGGCTTTCGGTGATTAGTCTTACACCTATTGCTGTGATTCAAAAGGAGTCAGGTGAGATGCTCACCTTTACAATATGGTTCGCAGTGTTGTGTATGGCGGCCATAGCGATTCTGGCGGTTCTTTTATCCTATCGCATCACCCGGCCACTGATTCGACTGAAGCACCACATGATTCGGGTGGAGCAGGGAGATTTTAGCCAGCGGGTAGCACACTTCAGCACTGATGAATTCGGACAGATAAGCCGGGGCTTTAACCGAATGATGGAAGAGATTCATCGACTGTTCAATGAGGTGTTTCTGCTGGGCATTCAAGAGCGGGAGGCAGAGTTGTCAGCGTTGCAAAGCCAGATGAATCCCCATTTTATATACAACACGCTGGAGTCCATTAACATGATGGCCATTCGCCAGAAGCACGCAGAGGTATCGGACATGGTGACGGCGCTTGGCAAGCTGCTGCGCTATACGATTGATAAGGTGGACCGGATGGTTCCACTTGGGGAAGAACTTGCTTTTGTACAATCCTATATACGCATTCAGCAGGTACGTTACGACGGCAAGTTGGAGATTATCTATGACATCGAAGAAGGGATAAACGAGTATTTGATTCCTAAGCTGGTACTGCAACCGCTGGTGGAAAATGCCGTCTACCATGGTATTGAAGGGCAGGAAAATGGAGGAGTAATCTGGGTATCTGCCTTAAAATTCGACCATGAATTGCTGATTAGTGTGCGAGACAACGGTAAGGGTATGGCTCAGACAAAGATTGACGAGTTAAACAAATCCATATCAAAACAGCCTTCCAATGAGGCATTACGTTGCCATGCCGGGGACAGTCTGGGGCTTAACAATATCGCTCAGAGGCTTCGCCTCATGTATGGAGAAGGCGGCAGCCTAAGCATTGATGGAAGTCCCGGGCAGGGCCTGGTGGTCACGATATCCATTCAACTTCTACCGAAAGGGGATTGAAGCGCATGTATAAAGTATTGCTTGTAGAGGATGAGACGGTCATCCGTCAGGGACTGAGGGAGCTGATCGTACAAGTGTCTTCTCAGTTTCAGGTAACGGGCGAAGCATCGAGCGGTACCGAGGCGCTGGATTTTCTGAGATGTGAGGTGCCGGATGTGTTAATCACAGATATCCGCATGCGTGAAATGGACGGTTTAACTTTGGTAAGCAAAGCCAGAGACATGTATCCTGAATTGCTAATGCTCATCATAAGCGGCTACGGCGAGTTTGAATATGCACGCAGAGCGATGGAGTTTGGAGTGTTGAACTACCTGTTGAAACCAATCGATCGTTATGAACTGGCATTATGCATACAAAAGATTCAATTGCTGCTGGATCGCAGATACGGTATTACAACTATTTCTATCCCTGAGCCATCTGGGAAAATAGAACACGCTGGTGGAGATACACGGAAGATTATTCGAGATGTGAAGGAGCACATCAAGCAACATCCCGATGGAGATCTGCGACTTCAGACGATAGCAGATCTCGTTAACTTGAACCCTACTTATTTAAGCCAGTTGTTCAAGAACGAAATAGGCATCAATTATTCGGAATACATCACGGAGGCACGTATGGAGCGGGCCAAGTGGTTGCTGATTAACACGGGTCTCAAAATCTATGATGTGGCACGGTTATCCGGGCATCAGAGCCCCAAACACTTCATGCTGGTGTTCAAGCAGCAGGTGGGATGGACCGCAGGAGAATATCGAGACCGATTCAGTATCTCTTGAAAAACCATACCATTTCTGTAGTTGACGTGATTTCAGGGGGAACGATGCTTTCGTTATACTTTGGTTGCACATGTATACCACGACGTCCATAAGGGGGATTTCCATGAAAAAAGCAGGATTGATACTGGTGTTTATACTCATGATGATGGCTTCAATCGCGTGCACAAGCTCCAATTCCAGCAGTGAATCTGGCAGTTCAAGCGGAGAGAACGGAGAGGTCGAGCTGAAGTTCATGATGTGGGGCAATCAGGCGCATATGGATGTGTACAACAAGTTGATTGATGACTTTACAAAGGAAAATCCAGGCATCAAAGTAACGATGGAATCCGTACCTTTCGCAGAATACCAGCAAAAAATTTCGGTGCTTGCCGCCGGAGGCTCCCTTCCCGATCTCGCCTGGGTATCGGAGCGAATGGTGCCACAATTCAAGTCCAACCACATTCTGGCCGATGTATCCGAGTTCAAGGATGATGCACAGTTTAAGCTGGATGATTATATTCCAAGTACATTGGATTTGTTCCGTGATGGCGATCAGCTGCTGGGACTACCTTTTTCTACACCTCCGGTGGTCATGTTTTACAACAAAGCGCTGTTCGACCAAGCCGGCCTGACTGATCCAAACACACTTGCCACCCAAGGACAATGGACATGGGAACAGTTCGAAGAGTCCGCCAAAGCCATTACCAGCAAGGATGCGAGCAACCGAGTCTATGGCGCCAACTTTTTTCGCGACTGGAAGACCTGGGCGGTGCTTTCCTCCTATTCCTGGTCCAATGGAAGCGGTCCGTTTGATGAGGGCATGACAACGTTCACCTGGAACGATGCCTATGGCGTACAGACCTTTGAATTGCTGGAACGCATGATGTTCACCGATGAATCACACCCGAAGGCGGGCGAACAGGTCAGCTTTGATGCGGGTAATGTGGGCATGTTCTTTGATAATTACAGCTATGTTTCCAAAGCAAGGGAGATTACGGATTTTGAATGGAGCATCGCTCCTATGCCTTCCGGCTCTCAAGGCAGTGTGCCGATGCTGGGGCAGGCCGGATATGCCATGTTCAACGACAGCAAACATCCAGAGGAAACGAAGAAACTGTTGAAGTATTTTGCCAGTGAACAGGGGATTCAGGCGACAGCCACCTACTTTGTGCCTCCGCGTACCTCTGTTCTGAACTCAGATGCATTCATTCTTCAGCCAAATAACCCGAGCAAAGAGCATATCGTGCAGGCCGTCATTGATGAAATGCCAAAAGCGCGCTTAATTCCCGGTCATATCCGTTGGCAGGATATCGACAATGCGGTATTGCAGGGATTTGACCGACTGTTTGCAAAGACAGCGACAGCTGAGGATAACCTGAAACAAATGCAGGAAGAGATCCAAAGTGTGTTGCAACCCTAAATCATTCAATCGAAACCGGAGGTGAGAACGATGGGCAAATTCAAAGAGTTACTTGAACGGAAACCGCTGTCGCTGGTGGTCAGCCTGCCTGAGAATGATATTGCTTTGGCTCGGGCAGCTATGGAAGAGGGCGCTGATGCACTGAAGGTGCATTATAATGTCGGTCATCGCGCCAGCGGGAATCATTTTGGTCCATTGGACATGTACGCCGAGGTGTTTCGGGCGATCCGCAGTGAGTTTGGTGGTCCGCTTGGGGTCGTACCTTCTGGCAGTATTGATGGAGCAAGGCGAGAGGATGTGGAGCGTCTTGGGGGGCTGGGCTTTAATTTCTATTCCATCTATGCACATCACTTGCCATCTTTCATGTTGAATGACTTGGGGCTGGACCCAACGTTTGCGATCAATGAAGAATATGATGCTTCCCTCGTAACATCGGCAGCGTACTTCGGGTTCACTGCTCTGGAGGCATCCATTGTACCTGGAAAAGAATATGGTACACCGCTCAGCTTTGCGGATGTGCTCAAGTATCGCCGTCTGGTCTTGCAAGCCCAGATACCGGTATTGGTTCCTTCCCAGCGAAAGCTGGTGCCGGAGGATGTTCGGGTGCTGCGCGATACCGGGGTAAAGGCGATCATGCTTGGGGCGGTCGTGACAGGCAACACGGAGGAACAGTTGCGAAGGGCTGTGAACGGGTTCCGTAATGCGGTGGACTGTCTGAACCGTCCGAATTATATAAGTTGAACTAAAGGATATGTACACTTGCCACTCCGATGCCAGAACAACCTTCCGATCGCTGTTATCCCCAGATTTTTTTTGAATCCCTTATATAAAGGGGAAATCCGGGGATAAGCATATGCTTCCGATGCAGCTTTCTTCCAGAAAGCTTTTAGGCGACCACTTCGCTTCTTCAGGTTTTTTCTGTCCTCTACGTTCTTGTGTAAATGTATAGTTCACCTTATATAGAATCGTCACAGAGTTCAGCTTCGGAGGAAATTTGATTAAAAGGGGGAGGCCTGATTGTGACCCATTTACGCAAGCGCAAAAGAGGGGGGCCACTTGCCAGAGAGGCCCAGATCGCAGGTTGGCTGTTTATATCGCCGATGGTGCTTGGGTTTACCCTGCTGCTGTTATTTCCCATGGGTCTCGCGTTATACATGAGTCTAACCGATTGGCCGCTGCTGGGGGATCATCATTTTATTGGAGTGGAGAATTACCGGAATATTATGACAGACGCGATGTTCTGGAAAGTGCTTGCCAATACGGTTTATTTCACAGCGGGGCTGGTGCCGCTTAATATTGTGCTCGCCTTGCTACTTGCGTTGCTTCTATCCAGAAATCTGCGGGGCATCGGAATTTTCCGAACCGCCATCTTTGTTCCGGTCATGACCTCATTGATCGTATGGGCCATCGTGTGGAAGCTGATGTATGCGACAGACTCGGGACTGATTAATCAGCTTCTGTTGATGGCCGGCATCAAGGGTCCGGCCTGGCTTTACAATCAGGATTTGGCAATGCCGGCGGTGATTGTGACAAGTGTGCTGAAAAATGTCGGTCTGAATATGGTGCTGTTCATTGCAGCGATTCAGCAGGTACCGCGTTCACTGTACGAAGCAGCAACATTAGACGGGGCGGGCAAAAGGGGAACCTTTTTTCACGTCACGCTGCCCATGATCACGCCAACCGTGTTTTTGACCGTAGTTATGACCGTGATTGGTTCACTCAAAGTATTTGGGCAGATCTATGTGATGACACAGGGCGGGCCGAGCAACAGCACCAAGGTATTGGTTTATTATATCTGGGAAAAAGCATTCAAATTAATTCAGTTTGGCTATGCTTCTGCTCTCGCATATGTACTGTTCTTTATCGTGCTAATTCTGACGCTGCTTCAATGGCAGCTCCGAAAGAGGTGGGTATTCAATGAAGGCGATGCCTAGTCCTTCGGGGCGGAAGATAGGAAGTACTCTGGGGACGTACTTGTTGCTGACTCTGATTTCACTCATTATGATTGTGCCATTTATCTGGATGATATCGACATCATTCAAGGAACCCCAGAGCATATTCACCTATCCACCGCAGTGGATACCGGAAACATTCCGATTTCAGAACTATATCGATGTCTTTCAATTGATACCGTTTCACCGTTTTTATTGGAACAGTATCTACATTTCTGCGTTGGTTGTGCTGGGAACGGTATTTTTTGCTTCCCTCGCCGGTTACTCATTCGCCAAAATTCCGTTTAAAGGACGTAATGTGGTATTTCTCATCCTACTGAGTGCGATGATGATTCCCCATGAGGTGACGGCGATACCGATGTTTCTGTTCATGCGGCAGCTGGGGTGGATTGATACCCATCTTCCGCTGATATTATTGCCGATCTTTGGCGCGGGTGGTGTGTTTGGCATCTTTGTGATGCGGCAGTTCTTCATTACGGTGCCAACGGAACTGGAAGAAGCGGCGATGATTGATGGTTGCAACCGATTCCGGATATATGCGCGAATTATGCTGCCCATTGCCAAGCCAGGTATGGCTACGCTGACGATCTTCACGTTTGTGACGATCTGGAATGAGTTTTTTGATCCGTTGATCTTCATTAACTCGCGTGATCTAATGACGCTGCCGCTTGGATTATCTCTGTTTACAGATGAAGTGGGTACAGCCTGGCAATATCTGATGAGCGCCACCGTCATGGCAACCTTGCCACTGTTAATTGTTTTTTTCCTGGCACAACGGCGCTTCATTGAGGGAGTTGCCATGACGGGACTGAAAGAGTGAGCCGTGCAACATGTGCAATAGCACGGAAGGAGGGACAACATTTGCGTGAACGGATGAGCATGAAAAAGGAAGAAGCAGATGTCGTTATTGTGGGAGGAGGCCCTGCGGGTATAGCGGCAGCCATTGCGGCTGGACGGCAGGGTATACGAACAGTGCTGGTGGAGCGATACGGATTCGTGGGCGGGATGTCAACTGCTGCTATGGTCTATCCGTGGATGACTTTCCATACGGAGCGTGGAGAGCAGGTTATTAAAGGCATTGCGCAGGAGATCGTTGAACGGTTGCAGAAGCTTGGCGGCTCCCCGGGGCATTTGCGTGATACGGTTGGATTCGTACATACCGTAACGCCGTACCATCCAGCCATCTTTCAGGTGGTTGCGGCAGAGATGTTACAGGAGGCCGGCGTCCGGCTATTATTGCACAGTTTTGTGGATGAAGTGGTCGTTGCAGATGATCGGGTGGAAGCGGTGCGAGTGACCAACAAGTCTGGGCGAAAGGAGTTCCAGGCGAACGTATTCGTGGATGCAAGTGGTGATGCGGATCTGGCTTTTCTTGCGGGTGCTTCTGTGGCAAAGGGACGAGACGGCGACCATCAGTCACAGCCGATGACCATGAAATTCCGCATGCGTGGTGTCGATCTTGGACGAGTGAAACAATACATGCAGGAGCACCCGGAGGATTTCTATGTGAAAACTCCCTTTGCTGAACTGGACAGCATTCCGTTAACCGGGGTGAGTGGCTTCTACTCCCAGTGGAAAAAAGCAGGTGTGCCGATTAATCGCGACCAGGTATTATTTTTTACCGGACCGGCAGAGGATGAAGTGCTGATTAATTGTACGCGGGTACAGGGACTCGATGCGACAGATGCCGAGGATCTGACCTCTGCGGAACAGGAAGGCCGGAAGCAGGTGCTGATGATCGCTGAGTTTTTGCAGCGTGATGTGCCTGGATTTGAACGGGCTTCGATCTCGGCAGTAGCGCCGCAGATTGGTATCCGTGAATCCAGACGAATCATTGGGCATTATGCCTTAACTCAGGCGGACGTGGTTGCAGGACGGAAATTTGACGATGTGATTGCCAGAAGTGGTTATCCGATGGATATCCATGACCCTTCGGGTCAAGGTGTTGTGGCTGCCTTTATAGAGGGGGATGGGGCGTATGATATTCCGTATCGCTGTCTGATCTCTCGCAATATCCGCAATCTGCTGGCGGCAGGACGCTGCATCTCCACCACACATGAGGCGCATGCAACGACAAGGTTGACTCCAAGCTGTATGGCTACCGGGGAGGCCGCGGGGACAGCGGCTGCACTAACAGTGAAGATGAAGCTGGACCCGGTTGATCTGCGAATCGAGCTGTTACAGGCGGAATTACGTCACAACGGAGCGGCGATCTAGCGGATGAGCTGAGTCTGGGCTAAAATGGGCGAATCGGGCGAATCATTAATAGTGGGAGTGGGTGTTTATTTAATTCGCGGTGGCGTACGTTTTAACGAACTTGAGACGTCTAATTCCGGGCTATAAGCTGAAATAAAAAATGTAACGAATCTCAGTGAAGTTATTTTACTCAAAACCTTGAAATAGGGGGTAAAAGCCGGGTGAATCGGAAGATTAGAGTGTCTACGATTCGTTAGATTAGGAAATGTCCGGAAAATGGCTAAATAAGCTTCCCTCAGTTCGTTAGAAATTGGTGGGAAGCTTGTGAATTGATGAGCGTAACTGTAGCCCCAAAGACTCCAAATCCACTACATAGGAGGGTTTAGAGTCTTTGGGGCGTTCTCATTCTTTTCATCTATTAGGTTCTTTCCTTCATCTCTATTCCTTCATATCTAATCAATCACGAGGTCTCGGTTCCTTCATGTTCCTTGATGTTCCTTCATGCATCGTATTCTTTCATGCCTTAATCCTTCCGATTATCAATTCATCCGTGCCTCAAGTCGCCTTGCAACAATGGACAACGCGTAGTTGATCACAAAATACAATACGGCTGCGAGTAGCAGGGCCGGGATAATGTAATCGAAACTTTGACCGCCAAGGATCTGCACGTTGTGCATCAGCTCCGGCAGAGAGATGATGATCGCCAGTGAAGTATCCTTCAGGAGTGAGATGAACTGGCTGACCATCGGCGGGGACATGCGACGTAGCGCCTGTGGCATGATGATGCCACCGAGTGTCTGCATGTAGCTGAGGCCCGAGGAGCGGGCGGCTTCTACTTGACCGCGCTCAACAGACTTCAGACCGCTACGGACGATCTCGGCGATCATCGCGCCTTCAAACAGACTCAGTCCAACGACCGTGGACCAGAAGACGGACATTTTAATCCCGAGCTGTGGAAGTACCATGTGGATGAAGAAAATGATGAGCAGCAGCGGCAGATTCCGGATCGTATCCACGATCACTGCCACGATCTGTGACAGAACAGGGATACGGGTAAACCGGATTGTACCCAACAAGGTGCCGAGCACAAAGCTGAGTATAATGGATAGCCCTGCTACCTGCAGGGTGATCAGGAATCCGTGGAGCAGGAAACGAAGGTTGGGCCACGCATAGGCCCCGCTAAAGTCCATATTTTATTAGCCTCCTTCTGTATGCAGGAATGGAATATCGAAGATCAATAGATGGGGCATGGACTGTGTATAAAGCAAATCAAGCACCGTAGCTGTGAAATACAGTATGCACTGTGACATGATCACCAATGCCAGTAAAACACAGACGATCCAGTACTCATTTAAACCACTTGGACAAGCCGATACATCTCCCTAAAAATCTGCGCAGGTACAAGTCGATCTGTTACATGGTGACCTGACCTGCCGGTTTGTTCTTTTTCGGTTTGCCCTTGGTGCTGCGCGTCTCTGCATCGCTCTGTCCAAACCTGCGCTCCATATAATGCACCAGGAAGCTAAGTGGTAGTGTCAGCACCAGATAGAACAGCGCAACAATGGTGTACACACTTAGCGGCTGGAACGTATCCGAGTTAACCAAGTCGGCAAAATACATAAGATCCATACCGGCGACAACGGCAAGAATGGATGAGTTTTTGACCAGATTGATGAACTGGTTGCCGATGGACGGCAATACAATCTTGATGGCCTGGGGCAGAATGATCAGGTTCATGGCCTGTACATAGGACAAGCCGGAAGACCGTGCTGCTTCCAGTTGTCCACGCGGCACCGTCTGAATGCCCGCTCGGATCGCTTCGGCAATGAAAGCGGCGGTGTAGATGGTCAGACCCAGAGTACCGGAGACAAACCCATCCAGCGAAATGCCAAGTGCAGGCAGTCCAAGATAGAAGAAAAACACAACCAACAGCAATGGAATGTTTCGGATAAATTCCACAAAAGCCGTGCCGATCCAATTCAGAGGTTTCACAGGGGATATCCGAAAGATAGCCAGGATTGCGCCAAGGATAAAGCTGCCAATGAGAGCCATAATGCTCACTTGAATGGTATTCAGGAACCCTTCCAGAAAACGATCCGAGTGTCGCATTAGTACGCTGAAATCCAATGTGCCCATATAGGCGAAGCCTCCGTTCTCCAGATGTAGAAACGGCGATTACGTCTGCTCATGCTTCGCATCCAGCAGACGAATTCGCCGCTTACCTATCTTAATTCGGGTTACTCGGGCTTAGAGCCCAGCCATTTCTCATGTAAAGTGTCATATTCCCCGCTGTCTTTCATGCTTTTGAGCAGCGTGTTGACTTCCTCCACGAAGGCAGTGTCGCCTTTGCGAATAGCCATACCATAAGGTTCGCTTGTGAAATTGCCACCAACCAATTGGAAGCTGTTATCCGTCTGTTGCATGCCGATGAGGATGATGTTATCTGTGGTCAGCGCCTCGCCTTTACCTGCTTTGAGAGCAGTGAATGCATCCTGATAGTTATCGAATTCAAGCACCTCAGCATCCGGGGCTTTCTCGCGAATATTCTGAGCGGATGTGGAGCCTTTCACCGCGAGTACTTTCACCCCGCTGAGGCTTTCCAGGCCGGTAATCGCACTGTCGTTTTTCACCAGCAGGGATTGGCCTGCTTCAAAATAAACATCACTGAAATCCACCTGTTCCTTACGCTCATCCGTAATGGTCATCGTGGCGATGATGATGTCGATGTCTCCATTTTGCAGCATGGGAATACGTGTCTTGGAAGTGACCTCTTTCAGTTCAACCTTTGTCTCATCTCCAAGGATCTGCTTGGCGAGTGCCTTGGCGATATCAATATCGAACCCTTCAACGTTGCCACTTGCGGGATCTTTCAAGCCAAACAGCTTCGTATCGTATTTCACACCGGCAATGAGCTTGCCGCGTTCCTTAATCCGCTCAATCGTGCCTTTCGCCTCGGCGTCACCACCACCGCTCGCTGAAGGTGTATCTGTACCTGTACTACAACCTGACAATACAAGGGAGAGAATGAGGACAAGCATAAATGATGGCCATTTCAATAATTTCTTCATGAATCAAGACCCCTTTCAAAATGGAATAGTGGATTATTCTCAATGATGAATCAGACGGCTCAGGAATTGCTGTGCTCGTTCTTCTCTGGGGTTGTCAAAAAATTCAGCAGCGTTGGCCTCTTCTACAATTCGGCCTTCGTCCATGAAGATGACACGGTCCGCAACTTCGCGGGCAAATCCCATCTCATGGGTAACAACGACCATGGTCATGCCATTGTGGGCAAGGGAACGCATCACATCGAGGACTTCCCCGATCATCTCGGGATCGAGTGCAGAGGTCGGTTCGTCAAAAAGCATGATTTTGGGCTCCATGGCAAGTCCTCTGGCGATGGCTACCCGTTGTTGCTGTCCACCGGACAACTGGGAGGGATAACTGTCTGCTTTGTCAGCAATGCCCACCCGGGTCAGATACTTCATAGCTGTTGCGGCTGCCTGTTCTTTGGGTTGTTTGCGCACCTTCATGGGTGCAAGGGTAATGTTATCGATGACTTTTTTGTGAGGATAAAGATTGAAGTGTTGAAATACCATGCCGATGTCACGGCGGAAGAGGTTAATGTCCACCTTTTTCTGATGTAGAGGAATCCCACTGACGACAAGTTCACCTTCGGTAATGGTCTCCAGGCGGTTAATACAGCGTAGTAACGTACTTTTGCCGGAGCCGGAAGGTCCGATAATGACGACGACCTCTCCTTCTTCAATGTGAAGATGGATATCCTTGAGGACATGAAAATGACCGAAATGCTTCTGGACACCCCTAAATTCAATCAAGAGTACACCCCATCCTTTCTGCAACGTCTGTGTGTAAAAGGAATAATAAGGAATAAATTGAAACTAGTTATTTAATCATACATAGTCATCCTGCTTATGGCAATTGGTTTGTGATAAAACATGACATAAGTAATGGGTTTACTAGGGCTATAGCCAGAAAATATGTTATATATCTGTCATGTTATTAAACCCCTTGTGACGAATCCTGACAGAAAAATGAATCTATTCTCCTAGTTGTTTTCCAACCTTTGGAATAGTTGTATAGAGTATACTGAAAGTGATGTTTGATTTATGACTCTGATCATAAAAACAAATAGCATCAAGTTCCACGTGTACATGGCAAGAAAGCTCAACCCTACACGTCATGCCATTGATATGATGGAGCGAGAGAGCGTCCGTTTGAACGTAAGTAAGGAAAGCAAAAGCGATGTATTGATCCCATAACAATTCCATTACATGTAGAGAGGATGATTCTGCACGATGAATACATATCACTCCCCAGTGTCGACAGGAGCAAATGCCCAGTCCGATGTTCGAGCTTATGAAGCCAATTTGCCTGTCATTCCTGCTCAGGATTTTCAGCTTACAGACTATGGAGCTGTTGGAGACGGCGTAACAGATAATACGGAGATGTTCCGACTTGCCATCGCGTCATGTGCTGAAGCAGGAGGTGGGAGAATCGTCATTCCTGCCGGGGTATGGCTCACAGGCCCGATTGTAATGCGCAGCCGTATCGAACTACATGTGGAAGCAGGGGCACTGGTTACATTTAGCCGAGATTTTGATCAATACCCATTAATTGCATCAAGCTTTGAAGGCTGGCAGGTGGTACGTTGCCAATCCCCGATCGATGGTGATCAACTGGAGGATATTGCGATTACTGGTGAGGGGATATGGGATGGGGGCGGGGAGGCATGGCGTCCGGTGAAACGCTCCAAAATGACCACTTCACAATGGAACCAATTGGTCGCTTCCGGTGGTGTTGTAGAGCAATCCGGCGGAGATGAAGGAATCTGGTGGCCTACCACAGCTGCACTTGAGGGCGGTACTATCGCGAATCGGTTGCATCAGGAGCAGGTACGTGATGTCGCTGCCTATGAAGAAGTCAGAGACTTTTTGCGTCCCAACATGGTCAGCTTGCGCAGATGCAAACGGGTATTGCTGGACGGTCCAACGTTCCAGAACTCGCCTGCATGGAATCTGCACCCCTGGGCATCTGAGCATGTCACCATTCGTAACGTGAGTGTGCGAAATCCGTGGTTTTCTCAGAATGGAGATGGGCTGGACATTGAATCCTGTCGTCATGTAGTGGTGGAGAAGAGTGTATTCGATGTCGGTGATGATGCGATCTGTCTGAAATCAGGCAAGGATGCCGAAGGCCGTGAACTGGGTCTTCCATCGGAGTACATCACTATTCGGGATTGCACGGTGTATCACGGTCATGGCGGGTTTGTAATTGGCAGTGAAATGTCCGGTGGTGTGCGGCATGTGCGTGTGTCGGATTGTACGTTTATCGGCACGGACATCGGACTTCGCTTCAAAAGCGCACGTGGGCGCGGCGGAGTGGTTGAGGACATTCAGATTGAGCGCATATATATGAAAGATATCATTATGGAAGCGATCTCGTTTTCCTTTTTCTATGCAAATCAGGAAGGGTCTGCCCGGGGCAGTGATCTATCTCAGGAGATTAGCGAAGAGACGCCAGTGTTCCGAGATATTCGAATATCGGATGTGGTCTGTGCCGGTGCCGACACTGCGTTGCTTGTGAGTGGATTGCCGGAACAGCCTTTGGATGGCGTGATCATCCAGCGTTACAACGTGCAAGCTCGCAGTGGTATCCAATGTGCTCATGCAAAACATCTGCATATCGCTGAATTGCAGGCGCAGATCACTGAAGGTCCGCTGGTTCATTTGCACCAGTGCAAAGGGGCAGAATTAGAGAGCATTCAGGGCAAAGGTGCAGATGGCCGACTTCTGATGGTGACCGGACACGAGTCCGCAGGCATTGTATGTCGTGAAGGCGATGCTGACACAGACGGTCGTCAGATATCTGTGGGTCCCGAGGTGCGAAGTGGCGTGATCATTCGCAGGTAAAATGTATGTAGTAGGGTTATACAAGTTGGTCCAATTCAGCCGTAGTGGTGCAGCCTATAGATCCATTAATCGTGATGCCTTTTGATATAAGGAGTACGTAATCTCTGGAGCAAGGTTACCCACTCGGCTTTTATATGAAGTTATCTGAAGATCTACCGGTGTTCCTTGCGATAGCGTAGCGGTGTTGTACCGGTAACCTGTTTAAATGTTTTGTTAAAATGAGCCGTATGCTCAAATCCTACCTTCTCAGCGATCATCTGGACACGCTCTTGTGTGGACAGTAATCTTCGTTGTGCTTCCCGGACACGAACAACCCGCAAATATTCGCTAAATCGAAACCCGGTAAACCGGCTGAACATTCGGCTCAGATAGGATGGACTGATATAAAAACGATTGGCTGCACCCTCCAGTGTAAGTGGTTCGGTATAGTTTTTATTCACATAAGTGACAATTTCACTGATTTTGTCCTGCATTGGATGCAAGGGACCGGGGCATGACTTCCGGATGTCCTCCTCTACCCGATGAATACGGATCAAAAGTTGGGCAAGCAGACTTCTTACGGCGATCTCATAGTGAGGGCGTCGCTCTTTGCATTCTTGCAGCATCTGCCACAATATACGCTCCATCTCGGGCTGTTCCGCTTCAGGCAGGCGAAGGAGTCTTGAACAGTTAAAAGGCAGTAGACCACATATGCCAAGTTCCATCCCCGTTGCAAAAGCAGGCGAAAAACCGATTAGAATTCGTTCGAAGCCGGGAATGCTTCCTTTGGAGGTGGTATGTACATCGTGTGGATTAATCAGAATAAAATCACCCTTGCGGGCGGACAGAATCTGACCATTCATGGAATACACTCGTTCACCTTCAAGTAAGTAATACAGTTCGTAGAATGGATGAGCGTGAGGTTGTGGCATACCGTTCCCATCATGTCTTCGCATATGTTCAATGGTAAATGAATGTTCACCGATTCGATATTTGGGTCCAATCCGATCCTCTATGAGACTCATGGTACAGCTCCCCTCTGCTTCACGGATTAACAACGATATCCATATCATAACGGAAAATCCATCTTTTTGTAAACGCTATCATTGGAAATGAAATATTTCTTTAATCCTATCGTTAAATACCCAGAGAACGAATCTGGCATGACCCATATGTGCTGTCAAGGTGACAAAACTTGAATGATGTTTTAGAGTAGGGGGAGAGAGGCGAAACTCTGGTTAAGGAGTGTCTCCAATATGATTTGGAAGGAAGGAAACAGGTTATGACGACACATGAATTATCGCCATTGGTTGCTGCGCTCAATATGCAGCCTCACGTTGAAGGCGGTTGGTATAAGGAAGAATGGAAGGCATCTTATCAGATTCCACAGTCCGTTCTGCCGGATACATACTCCGGCCCACGATTCTCGGCAAGTTCCACGTATTTCCTGCTGCACGCACATGAAATCTCCGAGTGGCATACGGTTCTGTCCGATGAACTTTGGCTGTGGCACAGCGGCAGTCCAGTTGAACTGAAGCTGGGTGGCAACGGGGAGAACCCGGAGAACGAGGAAGTTCTTGTTCTGGGGATGGATATTGCTGCGGGGCAATCACCACAGGTGCTCGTTCCTGCCGGCGTATGGCAGACAGCACGTCCGCTGGGCGATGAGCCTGTACTGGTAACTTGCGTAGTAGCGCCAGGTTTCCACTTTGATGATTTCAAGCTGGTATCCAAAAGCGAATAGGTTTTGATATTTTGAAAATCCCGATCGGAGATGCTCAGTGCATCCGAATCGGGATTTTTTTGGATCGAGCGTATTAAGTATGCTGAGGTCTATGCCCAGTTCAGGGATGTAGGATTCCCTTTTGAATCAGCATCACTTTTGGCAATGACTAATCACTTCGGATTCTCGTTACTCATCCAGCTGTCCACATAAAACTCCTCATGATAATCCGGTTGCTGAGCGAGTTCTTTGAGCTTCTGTTCAGCTTCTTCAGCGGTAAGATATTCTCCAATAACTGCTGTGAACTCACCAGTGGACGTTTTGAGGAAAGAGATGTCCTCATCCGGATAGGATTCTTTCATTATACCCATCGATTCTCCAAAAGGCATTGATTCTGTGCGGAGAGAGTATACCTTCCGAGGTGTGACCGGTTTGCCGTCGGAAGTCAGTTTCACTTCTAGGTATCCAGGGTTCTTGAATTCCGTTACGGCATACTGTACCCCTTCTTTTAAAACAACTACGAATCCGACGGAAGAGTCGTCTAAAATCATGGAACCATAAACATCTTTCACTAAAGGCTGGGTCATGAAGTCGGCTTTGACTTTCTCTATATCCATGTAACGTGCACCGCTAAAAGTGAAGAGGATACGATTCGGTGCTTCTTTGTGTACTACATTATAATGGGGTGCATCATTAGTCTGATCTTGCTCGTCGGTGCTAAAATTGATTTTAAGCGTATTTTCGGTTGCTTCCGATCCCACAGTTACTCCATCGGTAATCTTGCCTCCATCGCCAAATTGCAACACCTGAACAATAGAGCCGACCACAGGTATTTTGACCATGGCGTTTGCGACAGTAGGAATGTTGACTATGAACAGAAAAGCAGCACATGCTGCCAGAATGGAAGCGTAGCGAATGATACGGGAGGAGCTTTTGCGAGCGACAGCCTTTTGCTGGGCTTGATTAATAACATCTGTAAGTTGAGCTGGAATTTCAATGTTTTCATAACGTTCTTTTCCTGTCATAGATCTCCAACCTCACCTTCGATTAAATCCATTTTTAATTTGTTGATAATCCGATAGAATTTTGACTTAACGGTATTCTCCGACAGGGAGAGCACTTCAGCGATCTCCCGGAAACGCATATTACCAAAGAATTTTAATATAATATAGGCTCTTTCCTCGGGGATAAGCCGGTCCAGTGCGTCATATAAATCCATTTTTTCTTCCAGCGACGCCCCTCGCTCTGGAGCCACAAACTCCTGCACATGATCCTCCATATAGGTGACTCGCTGGTTGCGTCGAATGTGATCTATCGCTGTGTTAATCACAATTCGTGACATCCAGGAATCAAAATAAGTCATGGACTCCATCTTTCCATAAGCGATGTACCCTTTATAGACCGCTTCGGATACGATATCCAGCGCTTCTTGTTCATTTTTAACATAGCAGTATGCGAGTCGATATAATTTATTTTGAATCTCTGTTATTTTTTCACTGAACTGTTCTTCTTTTGTTTTTCTATGGTTCAGTCTAATCACTCCTGATCCCCCCTGATCAACCTAAATATTCAAGTCACCGCTTGTTCCAGGCCTGGATTCTATATAAGTGCTTGAGTTCGCTTGACACTCGTTAGACTGATGAGGAGACAAAATAGTTGTAACGGTCAAAAAAATTTTTCTTTCGGCCCTGAATAGGATAACGAACCTCGCCTCCATTCTTATCAACGAATAGTTTGCCTATAACATCACATACCAAAACACCCGCTCTTCCAAGATCGAAGGCGGGTGTAATCGAATTAATCTGCTTATATTAGAAGTTAAAGTTGTCTGGATCAGAACCAAAGCGTTTGTTCTCGTTCAGGCCGTTAATCTGCTCTACTTCTTCCGAAGTTAACTCAAAATCGTAGAGATCGGCATTCGCGCGAATACGCTCAGGCGTGACGGATTTCGGTATGGTCACGATGCCATTCTGCAGATCCCAGCGCAGAATCACTTGTGCCGGGGACTTGCTGTATTTGGCTGCGATGTCCTTCAGCAACGGATGATCCATCAGATGACCTTGTCCGAGCGGAGACCAGGCTTCGATCTGAATCTGATGTTTGTTGCAGTACTCACGAAGCTCTGACTGAATCAATAGTGGGTGAAGCTCCACCTGATTAACTGCTGGTTTGATCGTGGCATCGATCATTAAGTCTTCCAGATGGTGAATCTGGAAGTTGCTCACACCGATCGCGCGGATGCGTCCTTCTTTATGGAGTTTCTCCAGCGCTCGCCATGTATCTTTGTACTTGCCTTTAACCGGCCAGTGGATAAGATAGAGATCCAGATACTCCAGTTCGAGTCGTTTCATGCTGGCTTCAAAGGCAGCTAGCGTGGATTCATATCCCTGATCACTATTCCATACTTTAGTGGTAATGAACAGATCCTCACGAGCTACTCCAGATTCACGAATACCCTGAGCGACACCTGTTTCGTTGTTATACGCTTTGGCTGTGTCGATGCTGCGATAACCAGCTTGAATGGCTGTTTTGACAGCATGAACGACTTCGTCTCCGTCTTTAACTTTGAATACCCCAAAACCCAGCCATGGCATTTTGACTCCGTTATAGAGCGTGGTTGTGTCCTGCACGTGTTTCATGGTCCGAAATTCCTCCTCTTAATTGATTCATTGTTCCACTATGTAATTACCCTGCTGTTCAGCAGCCAATCGATATCGAAGGGCCGTCTTAATTGATTATACTAAAATCTTCCTGGTCTTGGAAAAGGGAGTGATCCATTTTACGAAGTAAACGCCGTTATTATCCTTTTTCTTCAACCAGAGGTTTGGTTTTGACGCTTGTGGGTGATAAGATGAAGTATACGATATATGGAAGTCAAGACTTTGCTATGGAGAGTTTACATAAGCATTTTGCATAAATCCCATGAGTGTCTTCCAATCAGCAAGATATAGATTGAAATGATCCTGTTCGTCTATATCTTGTACCCGTGAGCGTTTAGAATCGAATTATGCAAGATGCCGACATAAGAACAGACGAAGTGCGGAATCGGACTATTCCGGACCGTGCGATTTAATCATAAAGGAGAAAGAATACAATGGCTAAACCTAAACAAACCAAAAAAGCAGCTGCTTGGTCTCTCGTAGTAATGGGAGCGGGATTTGCTGCATCCTTGCCGTTCCAGGGCGTTCCCGTGGGCAAGTTGCTGGTAGGATCATTTGAAGCGGGACTCGTGGGTGGACTTGCCGACTGGTTCGCCGTTACCGCACTATTCCGTCACCCGCTGGGTATTCCAATTCCGCATACAGCTTTGTTGCCAAAAAATCGGGATAAAATGACGGAAGGTCTGGTCTCCGCGGTAGAGAATAACTTGCTCAACAAAGACAGCATTACCGAGAAAATTGCAGATTTCAAAGCAGCAGAGACGGTGCTCGATACCTTGACACGTGAGCTTCACAGTGACGGGATCAAGATCATGATTGATACGCTCTGCAAACGAATTCTGGCTGGTCTGCCGTTAGAGCAGATTGCTCCGCTCGTAGCACGTGAGATCAAGTCACAAGCGGGCGCCTTTGATCTGGGTCCGATTCTGGAACGAGCTGCCCACCAGATGACAGAGCGGGGTTACGACGCCAAAGCGCTGGACTACGGACTGAAGCAAGCCGAGGAGTGGCTGGTTAAGCCCGAGACGATCATGTTTTTAGGTGAAAGCGGCATGAAAGCCATCAGTGGCATTCAGATGAACGGATTGATGCAGTTTGCGATGAATGCGTTCTTGGGTTATATGAACGAGGAGCGTCTGGGTGGCATTTTACAAGGATATCTCTTCGATCGGGTAGAGGATATGAAACGTGAAGGCAGCGCTCTAAGGTACAAGGTGCTTGATATGGTACGTACCCAGACGGTGCGTCTGGCAATGAGCGAGGCTATGCAAGATGGAATCAACAACTGGAAGAACAATATGCTCGAGGGCTGGAACGCAGAGGAAACGGTGCTGAACAAACTCACCGAACTGAGAGACAAGGCGCTCGCCGCGATGGAAGATGGACAGTATGTAGATACGTATGCACTGCCTGCCATTGAGCGGGTATTGGTTGATCTGCGGGCAGATGACGAGTTGATGACAGGCATGAATGCCAAGATCGTAAATGGCGTCACAACACTGCTGGAGAAAAATCATTCCAAAATCGGTAAACTGGTACGCGAAAATGTGGACAAAATGGACAATGCCACTTTGGTTTCGATGATTGAGGATAAGGTTGGACAGGATCTGCAATGGATTCGGATCAACGGAGCTGTTACCGGATTTGTTATCGGGATTGCGCTGACTGCGCTGCAAATGGCATTGGCATAAAAGTTCAACATGGCAGAAATGAGGGCCGCTCTTTACGAGAGCAGGCTCTTTTTGCCGTGGAAGGGAAATACGAAATACTTTAAACATTTATGATGCAAAATTCAGGAAATCGGGTAATATACACGCGAACACGCGTATGAATCATATAGGAAGAAAGATACATAAAAACGATGCTCTCAGCCGATGTGGTCATGTTGATTTTGTACTATGATTCAGTTAACAGAAGCAGAAGGCATGGGTAATGATCCTGATTCATTGGGTGCACATATACATTGAAATCATAAGAAGAAGGTGATTGGTATGAGGCCAATACAAAAAAAGGTATGTGTATTCTTACTAATTGTGCTATCTATCTTTATTTTGGGAGGCTGTCAGAACATGAAAGAAAGTGAGAAACAGGCACTTTTTCAGGAAGCAGAGGCGAAAGCGGTCAAATATTTCAAAGACAAGTATGAGATGAATGTTGTTATTACCAGCAAGGAGTTGCTACCCGAAATGGCACTGGACTCGATTGCAATGGAAGGGCATGTGGTAGAGCAGGAGGATCAGGAGTTCACTATTTCCTATGACTATAATGATAAAAAAATCAAAAATTTTGGAATGAGCCCTGCAATCAAGGCAGCCATCATTGAGAAAGGCTACGATCCTTTTGCCAAGTAGATTGTATTGAATTTTGGGAGGTGAACATAACATGGGAGATACACCACGAATTGATGATGAAACATACCGTCTGATGTCGGAACTGGCTTACGAAAATGCCAAAGCAGGCACCGAATATGCGAATCTACCAGGATGGCAAGTGCTTGAGGATACCCATGGCAACGGTTATTCCGGGTTTGACGCAGTGACTTTTTACAATCAGGAAACGGGGCAGGCGGTCATTTCTTACCGAGGAACAGAAGGAAGTGCCGGATGGGATCGTAAAGGGCTTGATTTTCTGGCGGATGGTCAGATTGCGATCCCCGAACTGGGCAGAAAAATTGAACAGTCTACCGATTTTACACCCGATTGGTTATCAGGTGGAATCCAAAAGGTAAAAGACGTCACTGGACTGACCCATTTGGATAATGCTGTGGGTGAGCTGGATAGGCAGATTGATAAAAAGCTGAATCCTTTTCCGAATCAAATGTACGAAGCAGAAGACTATGCGAAGGATATGCAGAACAAATACAAGAATTTGGACTTCTCTCTGACAGGGCATTCACTAGGCGGTGGAAATGCTCAGTATGCAGCAGCCCATACGGGAATGACGGCAGTGACCTTTAGTGCGCCATCTGTAATATCCAGCTTAACACCATCACTGAAACGCAAGGCAGAAGAGGGTGGATTCGATAATCAGATCGTAAACTTCGGTCACCCGGGTGACTTTGTTGCCAGTGGATTCTTTGGTGGCTATGATCGTCATGTGGGTTCCATGTATTACATCAACTCTAATTACAAGGACATGAATGACAACATGAGCATGGGGGATAAGATTGGTAACACCTTTGGTGGGAAGGAATACCACGACCTGAAGCAGTATCAGTTCGAGAATGGTTATATTTCCAATGATCTATACGACCCTACCACTGGTGAGAAAATCAATAAAACTCCCCGTGAACCTTCCAATATCATGACGGAGCTTGCGGATATTATGCGTAGCTTTGGTGTGCAGACCAGCAAGATGGTTGCAGGTGTCGGTTCAGTGGGGGGAGCTTCTGGACTAATTCAGGTAACGCCGGAAGAACTGAAAAGTGTCGCTTCACGGTGGAAGCAAAATGCACAACAGTGCAATGCGGAGCTGAATCAGGTGCGAACCCGCATGGCCCAATATCTGCATACAAGCCGCAGTCGCAGACTGGAGCCAATTGTCACCCAATTGGACGCATCCATTCATGAGCTTGGCACATGGCATATGAAACACACCAGCCAGTTCCTGAACTTTATTGATGAGAAGGCGGATGCCTTCCGGCAGGCTGACGAGAGTCCGGTTCATTTTTAATTCGGATTTCTGGGTGGCTAGCGTTGATATCACGTACATAGGGGAGGGGAACACGAGTGGGTGGACAATTGCTGGTGGAATTGAATGATCTTCGGATTGCGGAAAAAGAACTGACACAGCTTCTTGCCCGTCTGCAAGCCGATGAGCAAGAAGCGCGGGCGCTATACAGTCGGCTAAACGATTGGAAAGGCCAGTCCGCAGATCATACAAGACAGCAGATTGAAGAGTTTTTTGCGGGCCTGTCCAAACGTATTCAATCCATTGAACAGCAGAAGAAAAGCTTGCTGCAATATATTGAGATCATGATCCAGACGGATCAGGAACGCTAAAGAGTGGTTTGGCTGATGCCATATTGCGGATGGCAATCAGGGTGGATAAGAGTGTGACTGTGGAGCGGCATGATTAGTGCTTTAACCACGTATTGTAAAGAACATGGGTAGCCAATCAAGATGATGATAGCTAAAAAGCCTATGGCACATCGGGTTTGATCCCGTATGCCATAGGCTTCTTTGTTATCTGAATTTTTCTCAGGTTTTCGTAAAACTGTAAGTTAGTTCTTAACGTTTTTTGCGACGTGTAGCCAACGCAATCCCCAAGAAGGACAAGATCAGGGCCAGAATGGATACGATCAATGTTGCTTGTTGAAGCTTCAGTGTACCCGGATCTGTATCCGTGTTGTTTGGCTCACCTGTAACGGTGTCATTAAGTGCATCGCCCAGCGTGGTGTCATCATTTGCTTTGCTATCGTCGGTAGCTGCATTATCCCCAGTGGTTCCTTCTGTACCTGCACTATCATGTCCGCCACCTGCCGCAGCATTATCAGCAGCAGCCGGATCTTCGCTAATCGTCGTGATACTGTGCGGGTTGGCGTCACTTGGTTGGCCTGTCCATTCTACGATGCTACCATCACTGTAGTATTGGAAGGCATCCCAAGCTACTTCAGCTTCCCCCTTAGGGTTCTGTGCAACGAAGTTGAACTGCTGGAATTGTCCTGCCAGAATCCCTTCGTTATCGCCGTCAATTTCCCACGTAATCGATGTTACTTCATTGGAATCGTTTTTCTCTGTAGTGATTTTCCAGCCTGCCAGTGGTTGATATTGCTTGAATGCAACACCTTCCGGAACTTTCATGGTGATTTTGGTTGTAGGCAGTTCTTTCTCGGATGGAATCTTAATCGTGTACGTCTGCCATGCGCTTGTCTGTGCAACGGATGGGCTAACGGTAACGTGAGCGCTCGCGAATCCGGCGAATAACATGAATGCTGCGGTACCTGTTGCGATAGTGGATGTTAGTTTGGAAATCCATGATGTTTTCTTCAAAATAAATAACCCCTCTCAGTTCTTATCATATATGATGCGGCCCATTTTCTTAAATGAGTGTCTACGTTCTGCAAAGGCCGTTTCGGTTACGAATGGTCTTTCGAGTGATTAAAAAAGCAGGTTACACTTGCTACTTCGATGACAGAATAACCTTCCGATCGCTGTTATCCCCAGATTTTTTTGATTCCCTTTTCTCAAAGGGAAAATCCGGTGATAAAGGCGAACGCTTCGCTTTTTCAGGTTTTTTCTGTCCTCTCCGTTCTTGTGTAGATCAGAAAGCTTTTAGCTTCGCTTCTCCAGAATCAATTTCGTTCCCTTCACTACATTTGCAGTTTGTAGAAACACTAATTTTAGATTGGGTCACTTTTCAATTTGATCTTTGTGTAACTATGGCTTGGCGGTGTCGATCTCAAATTCGGCATCCAGTGCATCCAACGTTTTGGTCAGAAGATGTACCTTGATATTCCAACGTCCAGGCATGGAGATGTAATCTTCAGCCTTGTACACACCGGTGTCGTTTTTCGGAATGGTAATCTCATAGATCCCCATATCCATGTCCAGATGTGTGAGTGACAGTGTGATCTGTTCCAGATCGTTAACGATACTTCCATCTGCTCGTTTCACATCGACTTTAAATTGGTTCTCTCCCGTTACATTGGGACTCACCTGAAGTGTGATCGCCGAGCCATCTTCTGTAGTCTTTGTCTCCTGATACGGTCCGACCGCAGCCGGTTGTCCTGGAGACAGGTGTGTCAGTACGGCAGCAAGAGCGAGAATCACAGCACCAGTAGCAAGCTCGGCTTTCAGGCTGCCGGATAATCTGCTTCCCGTTGCTGCTCTTGCTAATCTGGCATGACGCCATGCAAAGAGAACCATCACAATCAGCAGAACGATCTTGCCGATCAGGACAAGGCCATAGGCTGTAGTGAACAAGGAGGTGAGCACAGGTGCTGGTAGAATAATCAGACTGCTGTATATTCCTGTAGCAACCAGAGCGGCTACGGCGCCAATCCCCCAAGCGGTAAACCTGCGAATGGCAGTCCAGTAGACTTCTCCTCGCACCTTCAAAGGTAGCTTGTCGGCGAGTGGAGGCAGACATATCGCCATGGCGGTTAAAGCACCAATCCAGAAGGCTGCCCCGATCAGATGCACGAAGTCCATGGCAATCGCGAGAGCACGTTGATCCGCCGCAGCTGGATGTCCTGTCATGGCATGAGTGAACAGCCATCCAAGCACGAGCACGAGTGACCCGTAAGAAGACCAGATGCGAGCACGGATGGATCGATCACGATCATATCCAGAGAGTATCGTGACGGCCAGCAGCATTACAATGAGTATCTGTAACATCCAGATCTGACCAAATGATGTCAGCTTGAGCGCACTTCCGATTAGTCCCCAGCTTAGCTCGCCCAGAGCCACACCAGATTCATATAACGTATTTAGTGGCAGGCTGATCAGAGCGGCAAAGGAAGCAGCAGCATAGCTGATCCATAACAGTCTGTAGCTGCCCGGAACATCCATAGGTTCTCTTGTCATGGATGTCGGTGCGATTCGCAGCAGCAAGAATGCAAGTGTCCCCAGAATGACAGACAATCCGAGATACTGAATCCAGTCTGTCAGGGATACGATCCATTTCAGCGGCCCACCTGTTGAGCCGGAACCGGATGTAAGATCACTTAGTCCGGCAGGAGAACCGGATGGTTCACCGATATGGAAAACATATGCTCCTTGAATCGGGTGTCCATCGGCAGACACAGCTTTCCAGTTAACGGCATAAGTCCCGTTCCCGAGTCCAGCCCGCAGGCCAGTCTCCAGAATATGAGGGCGATCCACATCAATCTGAACTTTTCCATCGTCTGCCTGAGTACCGTCAGGACCGGTAATTTTGATATCATAAAAGGCCGTCTGCAAGGATTCGTTGAACTCCATTGTCAACCGCTCTGGAGCAGCTACGAGGATCTCATTTTCTCCTGGCGAAGCCTTAACAATATAAGCATGGGCAGATGCCCACTGTGGCATAACAAGGCAGCACACAAGCAACAGGCTGGTGACCAATGCCCAGTGCCGTTTGCCCCATTTCAGGGTAAAGCGTGTAAAAATCAAAAAATCATCACCCTCAGGTTATAGATTTGTAGTCATTCATGGCCTTTAAACACAATCTAACCCATTATAACTTTGTCCAAAATGACTGCGTATGACTACATTGGGCTATAAAAAAACGAATTGTTCTTCAAAATTGTGACAAAAGCATGAATGTGTAAGGTGCAGAGCACCCATCTCGTCTTATGTTACAAATCTCATATTGGTGTGCGATACGTTCGTGCTACCATTCACATATTGTTACGAAGCCACATTATTTGCGAAGCTTACGTCCCGCAAGCCCGCTTTCCAGTGCGTAACGGGTGAGTTGTACCCGGTTTTCAAGCTGCAACTTCTGCAAAATGTTCTTCAGATGATTCTTCACCGTCTGGTCTGAAATACCGAGCTGATCAGCGATCTCCCGATTGGTATATCCCGCGGATACCCATTGCAGAATCTCAAGCTCCCGCGCTGTTAGTGGGTTATCTTGCACATCTTCACTGCGTGGTGCAGGAAACTCCTGCAAAATCCGGTAGGCCAGTTCCTTACTGAGCGGTGCATCGTCACTGACGATGGCGCGCAGGTACTCCAGCCAGGTGGAAGGTGTTAGATTTTTGAGCAAATAACCTTGAGCGCCTTGTTTCAATGCTTCGAACAGAAAGGTCACATCATCCGATACCGTGACCATAACAACAATAACATAAGGGAATCGCAGCTTGATCTGACGGGTGGCTTCCAGCCCATCCATGCCCGGCATCTGCACGTCCATCAGGATCAGGTCAGGCATCCATTGTCCGGTGAGCTCCAGCGCTTCCTGTCCATTCGAAGCTGTACCAATCACTTCAAACAGGCTGTCCTCGGATAAAATGCTACAGATCGCTTCACGCGCATGCGCATGATCATCAACAACCAATACACGTACATGTTCCATACTAAGCATGCTCCTTCCCTATCGTCATTCGTGTATGCCCCGGTCTTGAATCGAGGGTAAAAGACCAACCCATCTCGGCAGCACGCTCCTTCGTAATTCGCAGTCCGTACCGATCCTTCAGATGAAGAGGATCTTCACTTAGTCCATTCCCATTATCCTGAATATAAATGAACCAGGCAATCGGGTTGCCCTCCGCGTGAACCTGAACGTGGGTAGCCTGTGCATGTTTGCGTACATTCAGTAAACCCTCCCGAATACAGGCGAGCAGTTCCACTTGCTCCTTGGCAGAGAAGGTTACACCCCTCAGGTCCCAATGAATCTGTGCACCAGGTACCGTTTCCTTGACGAGCACTTCGACCTGCGCATGCAGTGAAATAATCTCGGGTGCCACGTTAGAGGAAGGAACATAACGCAACTGGGCAATGGCTTGCCTTACATATGTATTGACTTCATGCACGGTTTTTTGAATCTCCTGGATCTCATGCTCATGCCCGCTCCCTGCCAGACTACGGCCCGCTTTATCCGTCTTTACTGACAGCAGGAAAAGAGACTGAGATATGCCATCGTGTAGCTCTCTGGCCAATTGGTCACGAGCTTCCAGAGCTGCTTTCGCGGCACGTTCCTGCTCCAGAGCAGCCCTGGCACCTTCGAGCATGTGGAACAATCGGCTGAGCAGTGTCACGCTGACGAGGTAAACGATGACGGGTGTTAACCAGTTTCCTGCATCCATCGAAAGGTATGGCATCAGAAACTGATGGCGAATATATTCCCAGATGCCAACCGTGAATGTGGGGATCAGCAGAATCATCCATTTAATTTGTTTATAGGACATGAATGCAGAACTCCTTTGATCTAGGATTAGCTTAATAAGGTAATTTATTTATACAGGGATGGGACCATTATAACGCAAGCTTGTCCAAGACCCTAGTCTGTGTCTTTGAAGAAAGCTGGGGAGGATCAGGGAGTATTTAGAAGGATATCTAAGAATGACAAGGGGTGAAATGTTGTCACGCTAGGTGAGGGTTGGTGTGTCCAGCTGAGGAAGGCTGAGTCCGTTTTCCCTATCGGAGAAGGTCCTCTATACTTAATATAGAACGTGAATTCATTACAAAACATGTTAAGGAGTGACGCAACAACATGAGTCAAGAAGTATTGGAACGTCGCAGTGAATTGCTCAAAAAGAACATTCATCAGATGCTTGTTCAAGACAATCAGCACGGTATCAGTCGCCAAGACAACATGTTTTTGCAGCAGATGATTAAAGAGCTGCATCAGACCTCACATGAGCTGAATACCAAATCTTAATGTAGAATCTGCACGAGAATGAAGTTGTCTGGTGTACGATTCATTCCATGAAAATGAAAATGGCGCTATCTCCGATCAGACCGGGGATAGCGCTTTTACTTTTTCTGGGCTTATAGAAGAAGCTCTGTTTATTTTACTGCAACTGTTGCTGAGCGGTTCTTTTCTCAATATATTGAATGAACAACTCGGCAAGCTCCGGATCGAACTGTGAACCCGAACATGAGCGTAGCTCCCGAATCGCTTCTTCCACGTTCTTGGTTTCCTGATACGGCCGCTCTGTCGTCATGGCGTCAAAGGAGTCAATCACGGTCAGCATGCGGCAGAGCCGGGGAATCTCGTTACCCTTCAGTCCGTAAGGATAGCCCTTGCCATCATAGCGCTCGTGGTGAAGTTCAATGTACGGAATCAGATCGGCGAAGCGATCGTTCGTGATCACCATTTTTTTGCCCCAGGTGACATGTCCTTTGATCGTTTCCCATTCTTCTGCGGTGAGCTTGTCCTTTTTGTTCAGAATGGACCAAGGAATCTCCAGTTTTCCGATGTCATGAATCAGTGCTCCCAGCACGAAACGACGTTTTTCCGCATTGTCCAGTGCGAGCAATTCACTGATATCCAGTGCATATTTGTAGACCCGTTTGGAATGTTTAAACGTATCCATATCCTTGTATCTGAACAGATTAAGCTGCTGCTCGATGTCACGAACGTCCTGTACCAGATCAATCTCATGTTCCATGCCATCATTGCTGCCGTGGCGGTGCACGTTGTTCTTGCCTTGTTTCTTCGCATAATACAGTGCTTTATCCGCCTGATCCACCAGCTGGGATTTGTTATACATATCCACCTGATAGGGCGCGACGCCAGCAGAGAAGGAGAGACAACCGTGTGGAAACACTTCAACGCCTTCAAATGGCGTGTCGTTCAGTTGTTTACGCAGTTTGTTCATGAACCTGTAGGATTCGTCCAACTCCATGCCTGGCATGAGCAAAGTAAACTCTTCCCCTCCATAACGAAAGGCGGTAACAGGTGTACCTTCCGTCTTTCGCATCAGAAAATCCCCCAGCAAGGCCAGCAGACTGTCGCCTTGTAAATGGCCAAACCGATCGTTATACTTTTTGAAATCATCAATATCAATAAGTCCCAGACAGAGCGGTGTTCCCTGCGTACGAGCGGTAGTCAGTTCATTCTCCAACATACTTTCAAAATAACTATGGTTGAAGAGACCTGTGCGTTGATCCGTGTTAGCCTTCTCCTCAATGCTCTGATACATGACAAACAACTGCTTGAATGCATGGGAGAGCAGAATACTGAGACTCAGATACAACAACAGACCGAGCACGCCATTGTGCACAACCAGAATCGTCAGGACAAGCGCCAGAATCAGCGTACATAAATAAACCAGCAGGGATTCGGTAACGAATACCCGCTTCATCTGCTGTAAAGCATCCTTTGTTGAGAAATGAAAGAATAAGCCAAGTGTGATCGTGTTGATGATGAAGTAGGCTGCGAGTGCTGCAAAATAAGGAATCAGGTTATAGCCGTCCAGTGTTCCCGATTGCCCGCCAGTCCACTCAAACACGGCAGCTGCTCCCGTAATCATGAGACTGTAGATGCTGAAATTGACAATGTGTTTCCACCAGGTGAGCTTGCGCTCTTTGATTAACAGGATGATGGAGACAGGAAGCAGTACGGATAAACTGAAAGCTCCGCCAAACATGAATATACAGGCAAGGTATACCGATGAATCCATGGATTGCTGATTGCCTTTGGGTGGAATCTGGAACGTGAAATAATCCAGAATTAACGCCGCACCAAGCATAGTGTAGACCATAACCCAATCCGCCGTGGTTAGATGAAGGTAAGACCACTTGTTCATGTACAGAAAAACACCGATCCCGGTACAACTAAGCAAAATAACATACAGACTGCTTCGATCTGCCTTATGGATAAGGTTACGAATAAAGTTCATAAAAAATCTCCTGCTTGGGTTTAGTCTACTCTTGATGTGTATATAATTGGTATTCTTGTATCGGTGTATACTATATAGATGTATAACATAACAAGTTGACTGGCAAAAATCCAGAAAGAAAAAACAGGCCGCTGGCAGCCTGTTTGTCTTGTTTGGCGGTATGGATACTAGCCGCCCAGCTTGTATCCCGAAGTTAATGCTACAACGACAGAAGCCACGATGATTGCGTTGATGACAATGCGGGAATATTTCACACCTTCAAATTTTTTCATGGAGAAGACCTCCCTTCCTTGGAGTCTACCTGGTTCTCATTAAGCCTGATGAGTTTTAGCAGGTTGCACAGCCTTTTTATCCCGATTCACCATCATGTACTGGATAAAAAGGAATATGCCCACGTTCATAACCACATCACCGATGCTGATGACTTGAGTCCGTGGATAAGGGCTGGAGAGTGGGATGATATCACCGAGAAAAGGCAAACGTGTAGACGCATCCATCATAAAATGCTTTGATACTGCGCCGCCTTCCCGGAGCATGTCTACATAGTAGGGTCCCAGTACAGCAGAAGCTTCTACAGAAACTGGCATTCGCCCACCATTTACAGCCATAACGGCAAAATTGAGAAATACCCCAATCCAGATGAGCATGAAACCGGTGTGGTGTCTGTTGAGCCACAGGAAAGCGAGCCCTGTAATGTAGACGGCAGCAAAGAGATATCCATTAATGGATGCCACCCATTCGAATCGTTCCTGGAGATAGAAAATAAAGAACTGGATTAGCAACAATACAGGGAAAATCCAGCCACTTCGCAGCTTGAGTGCTGCAAACTGGTTGAGTCCATGCCGCAACCCGCCCCGAAAAAATCCAACGATCAATCCTAGTAGAATACCGTCATATACCATGGAGTAACTCCTGTTCGTGCGGAGATATGCAATATGATTGCGTGTTTGTGTACATAAAGGATTCGACCTTATATTGGTAATTCCTGCATGAGAAAAATGATTTTTTAGAAGAAATTTGCAAAATGCTGAACAAAAAACCGCCTTTACGAATCCAGGGGTCGAAATCCCTGTAAAATTCGGTAAAGACGGAGGTTTATAATGGCAAAATACGAGCTTTAATTCGGTTGGAGTTGGAAATTATCTTATTCGGAACCACCGTTCAGATAATTGAAGAAAGGTTGGTCCACCCAGAAGTCATAGGTCGTAATGTCTGCATCAGGTGCCAGTTTCAGGAAACCTTCCCGAATGGCTTTGGCATTTTCTTTCAGCGAGAAGGACTGAGCATAGTAATTGCCAAGCGCGATCTTATTATTGGAAATGACCGGATAGTTGGCTAATGCAGTTGGTGAGTAATAAAGTGGTTGCCACCAGGAACTGAGAATCAATGGCGATGTACTGTCACTGTTCTTCTTGGCATATTTCAGCACAATGTCGTTGAAGCGAACTTTGTCTGCCACATTGTTGAACTCGAACTGAATATCATATTCCTTCGCAGAAGCAATATAGTTGCCGTTCTCGATCTGTGTCACTTTATAGTCTGGCGTTTCCTTCGGCTCGCCCCATTCCTTCAAATAAATGAAGGCAGATGTCTTCGGCTGGAATTGTACATCGGCGTCAATGCCTTCGCTACGCAGCAAACCAACCAACTGTACAGCATGTTGGATATTATCGTGGCCGTAGGTAAGTGTCAGTTCATCGATAAAGTTGGAATCAAAGCGGCTATCCTTCAGGTTGTAACCTGTTACGAGATCATCTCGCAGGGCCTGATCCACAATCTTTCTCAGCTCAGGTGATTCGATCAGATCCGCTGTGCGATATGCAGCATACAGTTTGGAATAGATGTCCGCATCGCCAGAACGCCCAATCTCATGTTTGTATTTCCCTTGGCTGACCAGCACGCGTCCAAGCAAAGTATTAGCAAAATCTTTACTTGCCACGCCACCCTTAAGGAGAGCAGGGTAAAGGCTCTCGGGAATCAGGCCTGTATCAATCGCTGCAGCCAGTTCCTGTGCGGCTTGTCCCTGAACACGGTTCGGGCTAATGCCAACTTTGGCAAGTGCTTTGGCCGTTTTCTCTGTGGGATATGTATAAGCGAGTTCCTTGAATCCGGCTGCTTTCACCGCGATGAAGACGGCGGCATAAGTGCTCAGTTGATCCTTGGCACGTACTTCTGTACCCGTAAGAACCCCGTTATTGTATAAGGATACGGCAGCATCATAGGAAGAATCACCAGAAGACAGATCGGTAAAGACAGGAGTTTTGGCTTCACTGTCACTTGCTTGAGTTGCTTCCGTGATGGCTGCAATGGCTTGAATGAAATCACCTTTGGTAATCTGTTGCGGCAATTGAACGTTGTATTTCGCTTGCAAGAATTGAGCAAAATCCGCTGCGCTTTCCGTGTAAGCAACTGGAGCCTGAGCTACCGGTCCTTTGACACTTTGTGAGGTGGTTGGTTTAGCCGGAGTTGCAGATGCTGCAGAAGCAGAAGCGGGCAAGCTAAGGCTGCCGAGTGTTACCGGAGCGGCAAGTAGGGCCGCCAACGTGATCTGGGTGATTTTTTTCAAATGAATAGCCTCCTTAAGATGGGTTGGAAAATGATCAGCTTTGGGTTATAATTCTGACAATTCCTATCAGAATATAATAATTGGATTGACTTTAGCACGGAGACGCGCTGGATGTCAACGAAAAAAAGCTTGATACAGAGCGGTTTCCAAAGCTTGGTAGAAAGCGAGTTGTCAATTATATTCTATTTGAGTGTATACGCTCAAAGATTTATTGACAAGGATCGACAGTATCCGCTAGGATAAGAAAAAAGAATGTTGAAAAGGGGTATTTTCAAAATGAAAAGAGGTTTATCGTTCGTCTTATCGATCATCATGTTGGCTATTTTGTTGGCAGCTTGTGGGAATTCGGCTTCCAAAGACGAACAATCCGCCCAAGGCAGTGATTCGGAGAAATCTCTTCGGATGGCCCTCGTACTTCCCGAAAAAATAGGGGTTAACCCTTTCTTTGTACAGATGGATGAAGGCTTCAAAAAAGCAGGCGAAGAATTCAAAGTAGACACCAAGACGATTGAATCGACAGATCCGGCAGCATTTGAACAAAATCTGCGTGCTGCGGTTGCCGAGAATTATGATCTGATTATTACAGCCACTTTCCAGGCAGAAGATGCATTGAAGAAAGTTGCTGCAGAAAATCCGGACAAGTCCTTTGCAATTGTAGATACAACAGTGGATCTGCCTAACGTACGTAGCGTTGGTTTCCGTGAATATGAAGGGGCGTATCTGCTTGGTGCAGCTGCTGGATTGTCCACCAAAACAGACAAAGTCGGCATGATCGCAGCAATGGATGTACCATTGATCAAGAAATATACGGAAGGTTTCAAAGCAGGATTGGAATCCGTGAATCCGGACGCAGAATTCCTCGTGAACTATGTAGGTGGATTTAATGACCCGGCCAAAGCAAAAGAATTGGCGCTGGTACAATTCGGCAAAGGCGCTGACTTCATCGCTGGCGCATCCGCTGTAGGTGATCTCGGCGTGTTCGAAGCAGCCAAAGAAAAAGGCTTCTACACTTCCGGTCAGGATACGGACCGTACTGTTGAAGACCCGGAACATATCGTATTGTCTCAATTGAAATCAACGGATACCGTTGCTTATGAGACTGTGAAAGATTTTGTAGAAGGCAACTTCAAAGCAGGCGCTGTTAACTACGGTTTGAAAGAAGACGGTGTAGGCCTGACTTACGTTACACGTGACAGCGAATCTCCATTGAATGCTTTTGTTGGACAAGAAGTGATCGACAAGGTTAAAGCAATCAAGGATGATATCGTATCCGGCAAAATCGTAGTCAAAGATCCATTGCAACAATAGTTTTGATTGTTCTTTTCAATGAATGAGTGATGGAATTGATCAGCCGGCTGCCCGATCAGGCAGCCGGTTTTGCTGCTATTAAATGACCGAGACCGAGAGGAGCGAACGCAAGATATGCTGTTGGAGATGGAGCACATTACAAAGAAATACGGCGGCTTCACCGCTAACCGGGACATCCGTTTTAATTTGCGTGAGGGAGAGATTCATGCCCTTGTAGGTGAGAACGGAGCCGGTAAAACAACCTTGATGCGTATGCTGTACGGTATGGAACAGCCTACGTCAGGCACAATCAAAGTCCGTGGACGCGAGGTAAGCTTTGCTACGCCGTCCCAGGCGATGGCAAGTGGCATCGGTATGGTGCACCAGCATTTCATGCTGTTCCCTTCCTTTACGGTGGCGGAGAACATCGTGATCGGACGTGAACCGGCTAAGGCAGGCGCATTTGACCGCAAAAAAGCAGCGGCCCAGGTGAACGAGCTTGGCAGACAATATGGCATGCCGGTTGACCCGTGGAAAAAAGTGTCCGAGTGCCCGCTTGGCATGCAGCAGCGTGTTGAAATTCTCAAGGTGCTGCATCAGGGCGCAGACATCATTATATTGGACGAACCTTCAGCGGTACTGACACCGCTTGAAGTGAAGGAACTGCTGGCGAATATGAAATCTCTCGCCAAGCTGGGCAAAACCTTTGTACTGATCACGCACAAGCTGCAAGAAGTCATGGATGTAGCCGACCGGATCACGGTACTTCGGGATGGTCAGGTGACAGGTACGTTGGAAGCGAAGGATACACATGTGGAGGAATTGTCCCGTCTGATGGTTGGTCGTGAACTTGTGCGTATGGACAAGCAGCCATCGGTTCCAGCGGAAGCGGTGCTTCAGGTGGAAGGGGTCAATCTGTCCGGAGCGAAGGATCGTTCCGCGCTCAAGGACATCCACATGGAGGTACGAAAAGGCGAGGTTGTTGGTATAGCAGGCATCTCGGGTAACGGCCAGTCTGAATTGATTCAGGTCATTGCCGGACTGCGTAAGGCGGATAGTGGTCGCGTTGTGCTCTCCGGGCAGGATACAACCAACTGGCCTGTACGGCGCATCCGGGAGCATGGACTTGCTCATATTCCGGAAGATCGTTACATGTGGGGAGCGGCCAAGGATGCGAGCGTTCGCGAGAACGGGCTAATGGGACACCATCATCGCTTACAGTCACGCGGCATTATCAAAGCTAAAGCAGCAAAAACGATGGTAGAGAGTTGGATCAAACAGTTCAGCATCAAGACAGGTTCTGCGGAGACCAAGGCACAATTCCTGTCCGGAGGAAACTTGCAGAAGTTGATTGCTGCCCGTGAATTTGCACAAGATACACCGTTTCTGATTGCAGCCGAACCGACCCGTGGTGTGGATATCGGAGCGATGGAGACGATTCATGCCGAATTACTGCGCAAACGCAGTGAGGGTGCGGGTATTCTGCTCGTTTCATCAGAGTTGTCCGAAATTTTGCAAATATCTGATCGCATTATTGTCATGTATGAAGGAGAAATTGCCGGAGAATTGAGAGCAGAGGAAGCGACTGAGGAACAGATCAGCTTGTTAATGGCAGGAGGGAAAGAGCGGATATGAATCGGGTAAAAGAAACACTTCGCGGACTCGTACAGCCGCTGCTTGCCGTATTCATCGGTCTGCTTGCAGGGGCTGTAGCGATTCTGATCGTTGGCGGTAATGTGGTGGATACGTATGCGGAGATGTGGAAAGGGGCCTTCGGCAACTTCTACTTCTTCACCAATACGTTGGCTCGTTCCACACCAATCATCTTGGCGGGACTTGGCGTAGCATTGGCATTCCGTGCCGGATTTTTCAATATGGGAGCCGAAGGTCAGATGATTCTTGGCGGGCTCAGTGCGGCGCTCACGGCGCTTTATCTGCCAGGCCCGGGCTGGTTTGTGTGTATTGCTGCGATTGTGGCTGGTATTGTTGCCGGTGGAATCTGGTCCCTGTTTGCAGGTTGGCTGGATGCTCGGTTTGGCATGAACTTGTTGATCACAACCTTACTACTTAACTATATTGCCATTTATTTTGGCGGCTACATGGTCTCCTATCCATTCAAGGATCGGACTGGATCAGCAGCGATGGCGCAGACACCGATGATTGATCAGAGTATCTGGTTGCCGAAGTTGTTCCAGGGGATGGGGCTGCATGCTGGCTTCATTATTGCCATCGTAGCGGCTATTCTGATCTACTGGTTCACCCACAAAACGGTGACTGGTTACGAGATCCGCATGCTCGGAAGTAACCCGTCCTTTGCAACCTACGGTGGTGTTCGCCGCATTCGCATGATGATGTTGTCCATGGTCATTAGTGGTGGACTTGCTGGACTGGCAGGTGCGGGAGAAGTGCTCGGTACACAGTACCGTTTCCTTGATGGCTCACTGTCATCGGCAAGTTACGCATGGAGCGGTATTATGGCAACGCTGCTTGCCCGCTCGCATCCACTCGGTACAGCTGTGGCAGCTATTTTGCTGGCTGCGTTACAGACAGGTGCCATGGGGATGGAACGGAATACGGATGTGCCGCTGGAAGTTGGCAGTGTCATTCAGGCTGTATTGACGTTATTTGTATCAGCTCAGATCGGTTATTCATTCCTGAAGCGGAGAAAGGAGAAAAAGTCCAATGCAACAACTGTTTGATGCAGCCATGTTTGGCTCAACCTTGCGGATTATGACTCCAATCCTGCTTGCAGCGCTCGGTGGGGCTTTATGTTCCCGTGTCGGTCTGTTCAACGTGGGTCTCGAGGGACTGGTTTTGATCGGTGCGTTCTCCGCCATTGTTGGTAATTATCTGTTTGGCAATGTGCTGTTGGCTGTACTCTTTTCCATTATTATTGTGATGTTATTCTCGGCGCTCTTTGCCTTTATAAGTATTAATCTCAAGGCTAACGCCATCGTGGTCGGGATCTCGCTCAACTTCCTGGCTGCGGGGGTGACGACCTTTGCACTGCGTGCGATTTTTGATGTAAAAGGTGCATACTACGACAAAGACATGGTGGGACTTCCCAAATGGGATATTCCGCTAATCAAGGACATCCCGTGGGTGGGCGATGTATTATCGGGACATAGTCCCCTGGTCTACCTCGGCATTGTGCTCGTGATTGGACTGCAATTTTATCTGTTCAAAAGTGTATCCGGCTTCCGCCTGCGCTCCGTTGGTGAGAACCCGATTGCAGCACAGAGCATTGGGATCAAGGTGCGCGGCATCCAGTATGGTGCCGTTCTGATGTGCGGCGTATTGTGTGCCCTGGCTGGAGCACAGTTGTCGCTTGGTCAGGTGACGATGTTTACCGAAGGTATGACCGCGGGTCGTGGTTTTATCGCGCTGGTCGCAACGATGCTGGGACAAGCGAATCCGCTGGGCGTCATGGGCTCCAGTGTGCTGTTTGGCTTCATGGAAGCATTGAGTATTCGTCTGCAAGGATTCTCCTTGCCAACCCATTTCACGTTGATGCTGCCGTATATTGTGACGCTAGTCGCGATGTTCTTTTTCAAAGACCGTACCTATGCACAGGATGCACTGAAAGCGGGCGGAAGCTCGCGTTAATTCCTGAATGTCTATGTTAGAGGCAGAAGAAGAAGGAGGAAACTCACTTGCATAACAAGGCTGAACGTTTGAAAAAAGGAAAAACCCCGGCACCCAAAGCAGGCATTGATCATGGAGATCGCTTGCCGCCGGGACAGATGCTGACGGAGAAATTCCCGATTCTGCATGAAGGGGAAGTACCGGAATATGACCTGTCTACGTGGGATCTGAAGGTATTCGGCGAAGTGGAAGAGGAGAAGGTCTTCTCCCTAGCTGAGTTAAAGGCGATGCCACAGGTGAACACGGTGAGTGATATTCACTGTGTCACACGCTGGTCGAAATTCGATACGCCGTGGGAAGGTATTCGCTTCTCCGATTTTGTGAAACTTCTGGGGGTTAAACCGGAAGCGAAATACGTCATGATCCATGCAGATCATGATTATGAGACAAATGTACCGCTTGAAGAATTGATGCATGATGATGTACTGCTTGCATTCAAATATAACGGCGAGCCACTAACACCCAAGCATGGTTTTCCACTGCGTATGGTTGTGCCACAACTTTACTTCTGGAAGAGTGCCAAGTGGATACGTGGGCTGGAGTTTATGACAGAAGACCGTAACGGCTTCTGGGAAGTGAATGGTTTCCACCATTTTGCCGATCCGTTCAAGGAACAACGCTTCTCGGGTGAAGATCTGCCGATTCCGGAAGACGAGTGGACGAAGAAGGAGTTTGATTGATATGTTGATGCCTATTTTGCAGATTCATTCGGAAGACATGCCGGCATATGCCATCGTCTGTGGTGATCCGGCACGTGCGGAGAAGATTTCCCGTAAGCTGGAGCAGGCGAGAGAACTGGCGTTCAGTCGGGAGTATCGTACATTTGTTGGATTGTATGAAGGGGTACAGATCGCTGTGGTCAGCCATGGTGTAGGTTCACCTGGAGCAGCTGTCTGCTTCGAGGAATTGATTCGCGCGGGTGTAACAACTCTGATTCGTGTAGGTACCGCAGGGTCGTATACAGCCGATTATCCGGCAGGCAGTGTGATTGTGAGTACAGCCGCTGTTCGTACGGACGGGTTGACTCGCCAACTGGTGCCGGATGGTTTCCCAGCGGTAGCGGACATTGGGGTGACACAAGCGTTGATCGAAGCTGCTCGTGAGCAAGAAAGCGCGGATGCTGCAACGTTTGCAGGCAAAGTGGGCGTTGGTATCACCGTAACGCTGGATGCGTTCTTTGCAGGCGTGGAAGAGATTCAACACCGCAAGTACAAGCAGGCTGGAGCACTTGCAGCCGAGATGGAAATTGCTGCGCTCTACATCGTCAGCACCTTGCGTGGCGCTCGCGCCGGAGCGATTGTCGCGATCGATGGATTCGCGGACAGTGATCTGGCTGCCGAGTATGATCCGCATACGGATGCGGTTGGACAAGCGGTGGAGCGCGAGATTAATGCAGCGCTACGTGCGCTAGCGGTGCTTGCTCGCCAGGATCAGGCATAGGTTGGTTAAAACAAGTATGCATTTTTGCTCAGTGTTACAAGCAAACCAGTAGATGATGTCCATTTGAGGTGGATAATATAAAAAAGGGCGTCCCGTAAGGTCATGAATATGACTCAAGGGGCGTCCTTTCCTTTTAAGTTTTCCGTTTATAGTTAAGTGGCGCCTTTTTAAATAAACTGAAAAAGAAGAGGGGATGCAGGTACAGTAGCGAATTGTATTTCATGGAATGTTATTAAATTAGGAGAGTGATTAAATATGGGCTGGAGTGAATTACGTGAAATTCCTAATGAATACAGCGATGAGGTACAGCGGATTGATGAGCAACTTTTGAAACTGGTTGCAGCCAGAAAGGACATAACCGGAGCAGTCCAATACCAACCTCCTCAAAATACCATCGATGAATGGGTGAGCTTACTGGATATGAAGGAGGAAGATATCCGATATGTTCTCCGTAGCGTGCAACCGATGCCGCAAAGACACTACTTTCCAAGTGAACCTCTCCAATTGACAAGTGTGGTGCCGATTATGAAGAAAATGTTCAAAGATTCGTGTGAATATATGATTACGCATTCAATGCAATATGAAGGCGAAAGCCTCGTTTACGTGGAAATTCGATATAAGGGGAATGAAGCTGAGCGTATACAAATGGTTCCACATTTGGCTCTGGAAATATTCAGCGAACAGAGACATATCACCATGAGACATGGCAGTCGTGGAGGAGGTGGGGAGACTCAAATTAGTTTCCGAGTGGTTCCTGCTCTTCCTTCTTCTCTGGAAAACGTTCGATTCTCCTTGATTCCCTCAATACCAGAGATGGAATACAAAGTAGAGGAAATCATTTTGGATAAACAGGTTGATTTCGATTAACGGGGAACAGGATATATCATGAAAAATGACGTATGGATAATGCGCATGTATTAAGGGCGCAAAATCTATACGTCATTATGTTTATCTGGGTAAATAACACCGTGTTCTTTCTCAAATTCATCAATATGTTGTTCAATAAGATACTCAATCTGCATTGCAATAGATCGTTTGTTTTTGTCCGCAATCACTTTAATTTTCTCGAAATTCTTTTCTCGCAACCTAAGTGTAAAAACTCTTTTATCTGTAGCCATGAAATAAAATCTCCTTAAAAAGTAATGTTCATATTGTATCATTAATTCAAGTAACACATAACTTGGGGACGGCCTGATCCTCGAAGAGAATGATAATGCAGAAAGTGGGCACGTTATATAAAGGAACATCAACCATGAATACGAAAAAGGGAGGACTCTATGATGACACAGAACAATCAACCTCAGGACGAGGCGGAAATTCGCAACAAGCTGGATGAAGACGGGGATTCCTTGATGGAGAAAAAGAAGATTCTAAGCGGAGTGGACATTGAGCCGCAGGCGGATGAATGGGCCGCGAAGCCATCACCTGTTGCTTTTAATGAAGGAAATGCTTCTTCGAAAAAATAAACAACATGAGCATCACATTCGCTTTGTGAAATGTAAATAAATTTAGCGAAGCAGGTACCCTTATGGTATCTGCTTTTTGGTTGTATAATAATGTAAAATTCAGTAGATGAAAGAGTGATGGGGATGAGTAAGGGGAAGATTAACATCCGAAAGGCAGAAATGAGGGACTACTCTGGCGTGTCATTGTTGATGGATGAGTTGCACCAGATGCATGTCGAGGGGCGGCCCGATCTATACAGAGCGTTAGAGACGAGAATGGAGGAAAAGGAGTTCACCGAACTGCTGGAAACGGACAAGCGTTATCTGTATGTTGCCGAGTCTTCGGAAACGGGTTTGATTCTGGGTTACGGGAGTGCGCAGTTAAGTGTTATTCAAGATAACTCGTTGATGGTGGATCGCAAGATGCTGTACATCCATGAACTTGTAGTGGATACCAAGCATCGGGGCCAAGGAACAGGCAAACAGTTACTAGAAGCATTCATCGAGCTAGGGAGAGAGCTTCAGGCAGACAGCGTGGAATTATCCGTGTCGACTTTTAACTCTGGGGCACAGGCTTTCTATGAACAGATGGGTCTGGTCGTCCGCAGCAGCAGGATGGAGTATACCTTGTAAGATCACCGCTCTATTTAATTAGGGAGTAAATCATCCATTTTAATTAAAATATCAGAATACTCTTGAATACCCCCATGGGGTATGTTACTCTTAGAAAAGAACGAAAGAAAAGGGGTGTTCATGATGGATCATCAGAGCCATCCCGAGGAACCTTTGCAATCCTCCAAGTCAGATTCAACGGAAGCTTTGGCTACAGTCCAAGAAGAAGCGGTATCCTGTCATGCCGAGGGCAGTGATGGGAAGCATGTGCGCAAGAGTCACCATTCGCAGGAGATGAAGAGTAACCTGGTTTCTCGTTTGAACCGTGTGGAAGGTCAGATTCGCGGGATCAAGGGATTGATCGAGAAGGATACGTACTGTGATGATGTGCTGACGCAGATTGCGGCGGCTCAGTCTGCTCTTAATTCAGTAGGCAAACTTTTGCTTGAAGGCCATATGAAGAGCTGTATCGTTGAGCGTATTCAGGCTGGTGAACATGAGGTTGTGGATGAACTGCTGGTTACGATGCGGAAGTTAATGAAGTAAGCTGAATCAATTCACCTAATTAAGTTATCATTTTAATATACCCCAAGGAGGAATTTACAATGTCTAATGTTACGTTGAACGTTACGGGAATGTCTTGCAATCACTGCGTGAAATCAGTTGAAGAAGCTGTGAAGAATACCGGTGCTAGTGGTAAGGTTGATCTGGCAGCGGGAACAGTAGCGGTGGAATATGATGAGCAGACGGTGAACGTGGATCAGATCAAAGCTGCGATTGAAGATCAGGGATACGATGTAGTCTAACGGGATCACAGGCTTAAACCGAACATGCTCATGGGCGAAAAAGAGGTCAGAGTACCTTTTTCCAAGAGTCAGGTTTAAGCCTAATTTTCTGTCTGATATATACCCCTTGGGGGTATAATGGATGCAACATACAATAAATTGAATCGACATGAAAGGAGCTGACATGATGGATAACTCAACGAATAAACCAATGGATAGATCATCCGAACCCACACCAATGCCACCTATGGCAGAAGCACCAGGACTGAAAGCAACACTGCACATCACGGGAATGACTTGTGCTGCATGTTCGACACGAGTGGAGAAGGGCTTGTCCCGTATGGAAGGGGTGCATCAGGCCAATGTGAATCTTGCCATCGAACAGGCAACCGTATCTTATGATCCGAAGACAACTAACGTGAACGCGTTGCGTGATAAAGTAGAGGCGCTTGGTTACGGCACGGTGTCCGAATCAGTTGATTTGAACATCACCGGTATGACGTGTGCTGCCTGTTCTGCCCGGATTGAAAAAGGTCTTTCCCGACTACCGGGGGTATCTCAGGCGAATGTGAATCTGGCGCTGGAAACAGGGCATATCGAATATGCCGCTGGTGCATTGAAACCTTCGGATATTACCGCCAAGATCAAGCAGATGGGCTACAGTGCTGAACTGCAATTGACGCAAGAAGAGACCACATCGGTTCGTGAACGTGAGCTGCAACGCAAAAAGTGGAAATGGATGATATCTGCGTTGTTATCGATTCCTTTGCTGTGGGCAATGGTCGGGCATTTCTCGTTCACATCCGGAATCTATGTCCCAGATCTGTTCATGAACCCTTGGTTCCAGCTGATTCTGGCAACGCCGGTACAGTTCGTGATTGGATGGCAATTCTATGTGGGGGCATACAAAGCACTACGTAACCGCAGTGCCAATATGGACGTTCTTGTCGCACTGGGTACCAGCGCAGCGTTTTTCTACAGTCTGTATCTGACGTTATCCAGTGGGTACTTACCTTCTACGACGACGATGGATCACGGCGCAATGGGAACGAGCACAGCCGCCATGCCTTCGGTAGAACTCTATTATGAGACAAGTGCAATTCTGATTACGTTAATTTTACTGGGAAAATGGTTCGAAGCTGTGGCGAAAGGTCGCTCTTCACAGGCGATCAAAAGCCTGATTGAACTGGCTCCACGTGAAGCCCGTGTCATCCGTGACGGACAGGAAGTTATGGTTCCTGCCGCATATGTTGCGGTGGGTGACTTGGTTCTGGTGAAGCCGGGTGATAGCATCCCGGTGGATGGTATTGTTGAAGAAGGCCAATCCTCAGTCGATGAATCCATGCTTAGTGGAGAGAGCCTTCCCGTGGATAAAAAACCGGGAGATCCCGTTACAGGTGCTACGCTGAACAAAAACGGGGTGTTACGACTACGTGCGACCCGAGTGGGATCGGACACGGCTTTGTCCCAGATCATTAAAGTAGTCGAGCAAGCTCAAGGCTCCAAAGCACCGATCCAACGGATTGCAGATGTAATTTCAGGCATATTTGTTCCCATTGTCGTGGGTATTGCCGCGCTGACATTCCTGATCTGGTATCTGTTTGCAAGTCCAGGTGACTTCGCTAGTTCCCTGGAGAAAGCCATTGCCGTGCTTGTCATTGCCTGTCCATGTGCACTGGGGCTGGCAACGCCGACCTCTGTCATGGCTGGATCAGGACGTGCGGCTGAATATGGCATTCTGTTCAAAGGCGGCGAACATCTGGAGTCGGCACAACAGATTCAGACCGTGGTGCTCGACAAAACAGGTACAGTAACCCAAGGCAAACCGGTCCTTACCGATGTTGTTACGGCTCCGAATTGGACGGAATCCGATCTGCTTGAGCGAGTGGGAGCGGCAGAACAGAGTTCCGAGCATCCGCTGGCAGAGGCGATTGTTGCGGGTATACGTGCCAAGGGTCTGGAGTTAACCCCAACAGAGAAGTTCGAGAACATACCGGGATACGGTGTGCGAGCTTCAGCAAAAGGGCAGGAAATTCTGGTCGGCACGCGTCGTTTGCTTGCAGATGCAAAGGTGAATGTCTCTGAGGAAACCGTTCAGCAAATGAACCGTCTGGAAGAACAAGGGCGTACAGCGATGCTAGTAGCGGTGGATGGTCAGTGGGCAGGGATCGTGGCTGTGGCTGACACCATCAAGGATACCTCTCGAGAAGCCATAGGTCGACTTCAGGCAATGGGGATTGATGTCATCATGATCACGGGAGACAATGAGCGTACTGCTCGCGCTGTAGCAGAACAAGCAGGGATTGGTAAAGTTCTGGCTGAGGTTCTGCCGGAAGGCAAAGCCGCGGAAGTGAAGAAACTTCAGGAGAGTGGCCTGAAAGTTGCGATGGTAGGTGACGGCATTAATGATGCTCCGGCACTCGCTACTGCTGATATTGGGATGGCCATCGGAACAGGAACGGATGTAGCGATGGAAGCGGCGGATATTACATTGATGCGTGGTGATCTGAACAGCATTGCAGATGCGATTGAGATGAGCCGGCGCACGATGGGTAACATCAAACAAAACCTGTTCTGGGCACTCGGATACAACGTTATTGGTATTCCCATTGCGGCAGTTGGCTTCCTGGCTCCATGGCTGGCAGGGGCGGCGATGGCGTTCAGCTCCGTATCGGTTGTCCTGAATTCCCTACGTCTGCAACGCATGAAGCTGAAGAGAAATGACTGACCGACCTTTGCTTGGAGATATATTCAACGCCTTATTGCAAATGAAGTGAGGATGAATAAATGCGCGGTTCGCTGCAGCGGGCCGTGTTTTTTGTTGAGAAAAAACAGTTGAATAGCCAGACAAGTGCGGCCTGAATCGTTGGTATAGATGTTCTTTTCTACAGAGAAATGATAGCATAATGCTCTTTTGTGAAAATGGATCAATTGCATTCATGAATAAAGCTTATATTTTCTGAATTTTTCAAAAATGAGTTGACAATATGGACATATTCACATAAAATTTAAACGATCGTTTGATTCAAACAACTGTTTAAATCAAATTAGAACTATTTGAGTAATGGAGGACACCTTTTATGTTACAGGCTTTACGTACATTGTTTAAAAAACCGCCAGTGATTGTAGGGATCGTAACAGCACTTATGTTCCAAGTGATCTTTAGCGTGATCTGGATGACCGCATATTCTGGAGTAAATGACCGTACGAAAGAATTGACGGTTGCGATTGTGAACGAGGACGGCGAAATGTCCAAAGGAATCGCGGATTCCCTCGCAGGAACACTGCCTTTCCACACCGTATCCAATCTGAGTGCGGCTGAAGCGTTGGACCAGCTGAATCATCACCAAGTACACATGGTGCTCGATATCCCGGCTGGATTTAACGAATTGCTTCAGACGGCTGGCTCAACCGCCGAGATTAAATACACCATTAATGAAGCGAACCCGGTTACGATCAAAAGCATGATGCAAGGTGTATCACAAAGTGTGACAAACACAATTAACAAACAAGCTACAGCACAAGGGGTACAGACGGTGTTGACCGCTTCAGGCGCGCCTGCCGAACAGGCTGCTGAAGCCGCTACAAACCTGACTACCCGAGTGGAAGGAACGACAACGTCCATCAACCCGGTTAACGGGATGAATAATCAGATGGTGCCAATGATGATGGTACTGGCTTCCTATGTAGGTGCCATGATCATGGGGATGAACCTCCAGACAGCCATGGGTATGCTGTCATCTACCTATTCCCGATTGACTTTGTTTGGCGCGAGAGTAGTCATTAACGTGGGTTCTGCATTGGTCGTTTCCTTGCTGGGATCTTCACTGATTGTGGCACTGGGAGGACAGATTGCACAAGGATTCGTTGCATTCTGGTTGTTCCAGGCGCTTTTCCTGTGCACGTTCATGTTCTTCTCCCAGTTCTTCCTGATCTGCTTCGGACCTGCAGGAAGTCTGTTCAACATCATCTCACTGTCCTTGCAACTGGTATCTTCCGGTGCAATGGTACCGCGTGAATTGCTGAACAGCTTCTATAGCGGCATTGGGCAGTACCTGCCTGCAACATACGCCGTACAGGGTATTCTGAGCGTGCAGTTGGGAGGCCCGGGGGTTCAGTCTGCTGCGGGCTCTATCGTGATTGTACTGTTGGTTGCCGTTGCGTTGTCACTGGTCGTGACGTTGTTGAAAAAACAACGCATGCCAGCTATGGCTCCAAGCCCTGCTCAAGCAAACAACTAATACAGCAGATGCATACCATTGCATCATAGGATAGGACAAGCACCCCGATGATTTTCATCGGGGTGCTTGGTGTAATATAATAGACAGATGAATCGCTGGCTGCAGTCCTTGAGCTGGAGCGAATAAGATGAACGGACAAGAGGGAGCGGGACGGAATGACGGAACCGGAGTTGGATATCAAAACGAGGATATTGCTTGCAGCCAAGAAGCTTTTTGCACAGCAAGGGTATGACGGGACGAGTGTTCGTCAAATATGTGATGAGGCAGGTGCCAATGTGTCGTTGGTGTCTTATCATTTTGGCGGCAAAGAAAAGGTGTTCGAAGCATTATTTGAGCATTTTTTCCCTGGGCATATGATGAACTCACTGGCGGAAGAGTCGATGTCCTCGCCTGTGGAAGGTATCCGCCGAATTATTGGTGAAGTTGTGAAGTTCACGATGACGGATCGGGAGATGAGCGATATTGTGCAGCTTGAAATTACACTGCGTACACATCGTACAGCTACCGTATTTCGTTTTCTAGACCCTGTATGGACCCGAGTGAGGGAACTGCTGCAAGAGGGTAAGGATCAGGGATTGTTCCAGATCGAGTCCGTATCTTATGCGATGCTTCAGGTGATGGGTGTGGCTTTGGCGCACAAACGGGCCAAGAATTCACGATTTGGCTTTGATTATCAGGATATGAATACAGACGAGCTCGCTGAGCAGACGATTGAGTTCGTACTTCGAGGATTGGGAGTGAACCACCATGAATGAAACCATTGAGTTGATGATGAAACACCGCTCTGTACGCAAATTCAAGCCAGACCCGGTAAGTGAAGAGCAGCTTGCAGCCATCGTAGCGGCTGGACAGATGGCTTCCTCTTCAAGTAGTGTGCAAGCCTATACCGTAATTGCTGTGACTGACTTAGAGCAGAAAGCCAAGCTGGCTGAATTGGCAGGCAACCAGGCCTATGTCAATGAATGTCCGGTATTTCTCGTATGGTGTGCTGATCTGTATCGGCTGAGTGATGCTGCGAAACGTCATCTTCCTGAGAAGGAATCGTATGCCGATTCAACCGAGAATTTCATGGTAGCTACGATTGATGCTGCACTTGCTTCCCAGAACGCCGCTCTTGCAGCGGAGTCACTAGGGTTCGGAATCGTATATATTGGCGGGCTTCGTACCCGAATTGAGGAAGTAGCCGAGTTGCTGGGTTTGCCGGAAGGAGTATATCCGGTGTATGGCATGTGTATTGGTGTTGCAGATCAGGAAACGGGAATTCGTCCACGTCTGCCACTGAATGCAGTTCTGCATCGTAATCGTTATAATGCCGAGCAGAGCATCAAAGGTGTTGAGCAGTATGATGAGACAACGACGGCGTACATGAAAGAACGGACTAACGGTGAAAGAACAACTCCATGGTCCGAACTGATGGCAAAGCGTCTGACTGAGCCGACACGGTTGCAGGTGAGACCATTCCTGGAAGGCAAAGGCTTCTTGAAGCGTTAAGTTATATAGTAAATTAGAAGTCAGTCGGAGCCAAACCGACTGGCTTCTTTGTGTTTTGTTGTAAAGTGCTGTGTTGGTACGGGCAAGCGAGAGTGCTTGCTGCTACCAGCTGGTAATCAAGTTAAGCCATAGAAACGCTTTGTGTTCTGATAAAAGAGACGGGCGGCCCGCTCGGTTCCCATGCCAGTGATTTCACTCCATGCCTGGATGACCTGTCTGGTCATGGCCGGGTGTGTCATTCGTCCCTGAAATGGCCCTTCAAAGGGCCAAGGTCCGTCGGTCTCGGCCATCACTTGTTCGGATGGATATTGCCGGGCGAGTTCACGAATCTCTTCTTCATACCGAATATCCGGCGTGAAAGAGATGAAATAACCGTTGTCAGCCATACGCCGTACCGTTTCGCGGGATCCTTTGAACCAATGGAAATGGGCGCGTCGGAACTGATATTGCTCCAGCAGATCACAGACGATATCTGCATCATCGTATACCGCATGAAGTACAAGTGGTTTGTTATACTTTTTGGCGAGTTGGATGAAACGTTCAAGCAGCTTGATATACCCGCTCTGATCGAAGCGCTGCCCTGCCTGTTCCGCTTCCAGACGGTTGTAATAGGGAAGGCCGACTTCTCCTATTGCTATGGCTTGTCCCATATGCTTCTCGATCCATTGGAAGAACAGGTCCATTTCTTCAGCGGACGGCAGTTCCTGTTCCGGATGGAAACCGAAGGCTGGATAGATGGTGCGTGGATGTTGTTTTGCAAGCTCCAGATTGGTCTGGGCAGAAGCGAGATTCATCGACACGGCAATGACTGCTTCGACCTGCTGAGACGGGAAAGATAGCAGCATCTCGCGTTGTTCGTCAGGGGTATACTGATCGAAGTGAATATGAGCATCAATTAATGATGCAAAAGCTTGAGAATGCACGAGGGAATTCCTCCTTGTGTTCATTTATATTCTAACTATGTTACGCAGAATTCATTGTGGTGGATCACCCATTAAAGGAAAATAATAACTTAAAAACCCGCGCTATCAAGATAGGCGGGCTTTCTGCTGTTCTTCTCTCATCCACTGTGCAATCTGCCGTTTACGCTCCAGAAAAGCGGATTCCTCCGTAATTTCTTCTCGTCTTGGGCGATCAAAAGGAACATGTACCTCGTGCAACACTGTTGCAGGTCGGTTGGATAACACATAGACCCGATCCGCAAGCAGCAGTGCTTCTTCGATATTATGGGTGATGAACAGCACCGAGCGGCGGTTCTGTTCCCAGATATCGAGCAGCCAGCGTTGCATGTCGCTACGTGTCAGTGCATCCAGCGCGCTGAAAGGTTCGTCCAGCAGCATGAGTTCCTGCGGACTGAGCAGGGCACGCAAAAATGCAGCACGCTGCTGCATTCCGCCAGACAGCATATGAGGGTATGCTTGCTCAAACCCGGCAAGACCCACGCTGCTTAACCACTTACGAGCTTCCGCAAGAGCTTCAGCCCGAGGAGGAGCGCTTGAAGCTACTTCACCAGCAAGTAGTACATTATCTTCAATGGTACGCCAAGGGAAAAGAGCGGGTTGTTGAGGCATATAACTAATCTTGCCACGTTGTCCCGTTACATTCTGACCGTTCATAAGCACTTGGCCTTCCTGTGGCTTCAGCAGACCGCCGATGATGTGGAACAGGGTGCTTTTGCCACAGCCGGATGGTCCAACGATAGCGACAAACTCGCCTTGCTCCACAGTCAGGGACAGGCCGTTCAGAACCGGTAACCTGCTCCGCCGTTCACGGAATGATGCATGAACATTAACAACGTCCAGTGCAGGTGGAACCGAAGCAGGAGTCGTATTGGCAGGTCGATTAGGCGTAGCCGAGTTTAACTTTTCACCGTGCGTTGGCTCCACTACACTTGCTCCTCGTCCAGGCTGGACTTGTTCGTCCTGTTGCCGATTCATATGGTCATCACTTCCTAATATACAGATTACTTCTTTATTATCGCTTCTGTGGCCGCCAGCGCACGAGTAGCTTCTCCAGCAGGGCAATGAACAGGAAGAGCAGCAAGCTGAGCGCGACAATAATCATGATCGCCACGAATAGGCGATCCGTGCGATAAGCCGACTTTTGCAGCATCATATAATAACCAATACCCTTGTCTGCACCAATCCATTCGGCGATGATGGCACCCATCACGCTATAGGTAGCGGCAATTTTGACACCGGAGAACACGGATGGCAGCGCATGGGGGAGCTCCAGCTTCCAGAAGATATGGTGACGTTTCGCACCAGCCATGCGCATATAGTTCATCATCGCGGCGTCAGTACGGGTCAAGCCATCCATGGCCGCCACTGCAACGGGGAAGAAGCAGACGAGGATGATCGTAATCAGCTTGGGCAACAGCCCGAATCCGAACCAGATTAACAGGAGTGGCGCGAGCGCGATGGTCGGGATATTTTGACTAAGAATAAGTAAAGGGTACAGGGCTGACTTGAGAAAAGGGACCAAATGCAGCACCATCGCTATCAGTAATCCGACCGCTGTGCCAGCCGCGAATCCAATCAGCGTTAACTGAATGGTTGCGGAAGCGTGTATGCCAAGCCGTTCGGCCTGGGTTGCCGCTTCGCGGGCGATGTCGGACGGTGCAGGCAGCATCCATTTCTCAATATGGAAGAGGGAGACGGCTCCCTGCCATATCGCTATAAAGAGAATAACCGCCACAATGGGCGGCCATACACTTTTGAAATAGGCAGGCATTAGCGATACTTCTCCGTCAGGGTGTCCATGCTGAAGCCGGTAGGGCTATGGGCGATTTTGATCTGGGAGATGATGCTTGGGCTGCCAGCCTCCACGAGTACCTCGTGCATTTTACGGACAACTTCCAGCAGTTCCTCCAGTTCCCCCTCCATCGTGGTGTCGAGCGCGTTCACCTGATATTTCAGGCCGGATTGCTGAATAACTTCAATGGCGCGATCAACGTATGGATAAGAGTTCTCGCCATTTGGCGTTTTCGGAATAACCTGAATGCTAAGTAGTGTGCTTGCCATGAGAGATCACGGCTCCTTTCGAAAATATATAAAATGAACTAATGACGGTTACACTTGCCACTTCGATGACAGAATAACCCTCCAATCGCTGTTATCCCCAGATTTTTTTTGATTCCCTTCTCTAAAGGGAAAATCCGGTGATAAAGGCGACCGCTTCGCTTTTTCACGTTATTTCTGTCCTCTCCGTCCTCGTGTAAATATTAAGTTCGTTTTATATGAGAAATTTTATTGGGGTAAAAAATCGTTCGTATATGCTTTGCTCACATCGATCTGTTCATCCAGCAGTTTTTTGCTAAACATCCAGTCGGTGTAGTTCTGCCACACTTCCTGTTTTTGCTCACCCCAGCGCGGGGCGTCATCTGTGTACTTGGGACTAAGCCACTTCTGGCTTGCCAGGACCAATTCCTTGTCCAGATCCGGTACAGCCTTGATCAGAATGTTCGCTGCGTCTTCGGGATGATCGATCGCATATTGATACCCTTCAGAGGTGGCTTTCAGGAATGCTTTCACCAACTCAGGGTCGTTTTGGATCGTCTGCTCGTTTGTTACGAGGACAGGCGTGTAGTAATCCAATGCATCTGAATAATCCTTCACATATAACATGTCGATTGGTTCCCCGCGAAGTTCGGCTTCAATCCCCGTCCAAGCGTAGAAAATCCATGCGAAATCAATGTCTCGTTTTACTGCGGTGAAAAAGTCGGCATCACCCATGTTAATGTTTTTCACTTTGGATACATCGGCTCCGTCGCCTTCCATAATGGATTGCATCACGGCTTCTTCCACTGGGGAACCCCAACCGCCATAGGTTTTGCCTTCAAAATCTTTCGGTGATTTGATATTCCTATCCGCCGGAGCAGCGAACCCGGATGTATTATGCTGAATAACTGCTGCAATGGAGACGAGAGGCACACCCTGTGTGCGGGCTTGAGTTACACTCTCCTGATAACTTACGCCAAAAGGCACTTCGTTCGATGCAACCATCGTATCTGCGCCACCGGCACCTGGTTGTACAATCTCCATGTTTAAGCCTTCGGCCTTGTAAAAACCTTGATCTACAGCCGTATACAGGCCGGTATGATTCGTATTCGGTGTCCAGTCGAGCACCACTTTAATATCTTTCAGGGCGGCAGTGTCACCTTCGTTACTGCTTTCCGCATTTGTGTTGCTGTTCTGTTCTGCCGGGGCAGCTTCTTTGCCACCACATGCGGCTACAGTCACCATAAGCACGCATAAGAGCAACAATCCCATCGTTTTACGCCATTTCATCTGTGGTTCTCTCCTTCGGTATGTCCGGCCGAGTGGCACGGGGTACTCCTTGGCTTCATATCCAATCATCTTGCATAAATCGACAGATTTATACCAGTTGAGATCTGGATAACGTCACTTTTTTTAGCTCTCTGGCTATATAAAAGAACATTAAAAAAGCGTCCCGTAATCCGGGACGCGTGCAGGCGTTAGAGAGGTGGCGTTCAGCCATAGGGCTGTGCCATTTCGATATACTCCGATTCCTACGCTGGCATGATCCAGATCAGGTCTAAGGGTTAGTATCTTGGTGGGATACACTCTCAGCCGGCCAATTCCGACTCCCCTGGGAAACTATGAAGTTACGGGCATTACTAGGTGTAATTATAGGCCAGCCGGTGGAACGTGTCCAGTCAGGAACTGGATGGGTACACGTATGAACTTATCTAACAGGCCGATATACATATGTATAACAGCCTGTTTGGATGTGTTATTTTCATTAATTATCGTGGCGAATCATATAAGGCAATCTGGCTGAGTGCAAAAGCATCGGATTTTTCGCAAATCTTGTTGTTGGAATATATTGGTGATCAATGTATAATCGAAGTGCATACTATCGAAAAATGTATGAATTTAGATTTTTTTTGTATATTCCCACATCCCCCTGAGCCGATAAGGAGTAAATATATGAGCCAAATAAATGTAGTTCAAGAGATGGATGAACTTAAAAAGGTATTGTCCTATTCAAAAAATATAGGTTTCTTTTTTGGAGCAGGAAGTTCTTGTGCATTTGGGCTACCTAATATTTACAGATTAACAGATTATGTTGAAGAAAGCCTTAATAGTAGCCTTAAGCCACACTTTACAAGTCTTAAATATAGCTTAGCTAGTCTACATGCTGGTAGAAATATTAGTGTAGAAGATATATTAAACTATGTCCGACAAATAAGAGAGATAACAGGGGAAAAAGAAGAAAGAGAATATGATGGAATAAATGGAAGAGTCGCTCAAATGTTAGATGAACAAATATGCAAAAAAATATTTGATATCATTCAAGCTAAAGAGCAAGATGCAGATATTACTGATCTCAGGAAATTTTTCGCATGGCTTGACATTGCGAATAGAAATAGCATTAAAGAAATTTTTACCACTAACTATGATTTATTATTAGAAAAAGCTATGGAAGATAACCGAATTCCATATTTTGACGGATTTGTAGGTTCATACGAGCCATTTTTTTGGCCAGAGAGTATTGAGAAAATAGTAGGTAACAATGATTTGACTTTTAACTGGATAAGATTATGGAAAATACATGGTTCTTTAAACTGGGAGTTTAGAAAAGACAGTTTATCCGACAACTATAAAATTGTTAGAAATGGAAAAGTTGATGTACCAGAAAATGAACTTGTGGTTTACCCTTCAAAGGAAAAATATAATTTATCTCGTAAGCAACCTTTTATTGCATATTTTGATAAATTAAAACACTATTTATTGCAAGGAGAACGTCTCTTTATATTTTCTGGTTATTCTTTTTCAGATCAGCATATCAATGAGATTATTTTCAATGGCTTAAGACAGAATCCTCGGCTATATGCAGTATGTATGTGCTTTTCGGATGAACAAGTTGATTTTATGGAGTCAATTGCCATAACACATTTAAACCTTTGTGTAATGGGTCCAAAAAAAATGATTACTAATGGCAGGCTGTATCAATGGAAATATGATGATAGTATCGGAAATGCCAACGAAAGCAGTTTTTATTGGGACAAACAAGAAGATAAATTCATACTCGGCGATTTTAAAAAATTATCAGCTTTTCTCATTTCTAATTCAGGGAAGAAAAAGAGCATAGAGGAGGCTGTGCATGGAAAATGATATTACTTTTTTAGGGAAAATCATCCGAGTCGATTCAAATATTGTAGAAGTAGAAATTAGTGATAACATCCCATCTTCTAGCCCAATAATAGAAGGCAAGGTATACAAAATTGGTCAAATAGGAACTTTTGTAAAAATGCCTATTGGTAATGTAGTTTCGTATGGAATTGTATCAAGTGTAAGTAATACTCCAAGTAAGATTAATGACAGTGAATTAAAACAAGCAATTGGATCACGATTTCTAACCGTTAACTTAGTTGGAGAAAAGATAGGTAACGGAGATTTTGAAAAGGGGATTGGTCTATATCCAACTATAAATGATGAAGTCCATATTGTAACAGAGTCTGATTTAGTGGACATATACGGAAAGGGAAGTTTGGGTTCCACTCCTATTGGAAAACATTCGTCATCGGATAATTTAGATGTATTTGTTGATGTACATAAACTTGTACTTCGACATGCAGCGATACTAGGTTCAACAGGAAGTGGAAAATCAAATACTACCGCGGGGATGATTAAAAGAATTATCAATGATTATTCAAACTCAAGAATGGTTCTTATAGACCCCCATGGGGAATATGCAACCGCTTTTCCTGAAGCCAAGGTTTTCAAAATCAATGATACACATAACCCACTATATATTCCTTTTTGGCTTATGAATTTTGATGAATTAGCTTATTTTCTTGTAGGAGCAAAACCCACAGACGATCAAAGGCCTGAGTACAGACTACTCAGAGAGTTGGTTGTCCAGTTAAAAAAAGAAAATTATAATTTGAAGGCGGGAAACGTTAATCAAGATTATATTACTGCTGATTCACCGATACCATTTAACTCTAGGAAACTATGGTATGAAATGAATTGGTGGTTAAATGCAAGTTTTTCTTCAACTAAAAAGGATGAGCAATCTAAAGAGGATTCCAAAAAATATCTTAAAACACTGGAAGGTCAAGTAACTGAAGATTTTGGAGACTATGAAAATCTTCAGGGAGCAAAATTCCATTCTCATTTAAATACTGCTCCAAATTCACCTCCATTTAAAAGCCAACATAACGAGTACTACTCCTATGAAAAAAAGCTACTTAGCAGACTGAGAGACAGCAGGTATAACTTTATGTTTCATCCAGGTGATTACAAGGACGCAGATTCTCCAAAGGACCTGCATAACCTGCTTAATGAATGGATTGGTAGTCATCAAAGGCTAACAATTCTGGATTTAAGCAATGTCCCGTTTGAAGTACTGGACATAGCAGTTGGTTTAATAACACGTTTTGTATATGATAGTATGTTTTGGGGACGAAATGAGATTAGTACAGGTAAAAATAGACCTCTGTTTCTTGCCTATGATGAAGCCCATTCATATTTAGGTAAGAACGATGCCGCTAGCTATGCTAAGGTTGCTGTAGAAAAAATCTTTAAAGAAGGTCGGAAATTCGGATTGGGTGCTCTTGTAATCTCACAACGACCTTCAGAAATCTCAGAAACAATACTATCACAAGTCGGAACCTTCATAGCTCTTAGACTTACTAACTCCTCAGATCAGTCAATTGTAAAATCTTTAGCACCGGATAACATGAATAGTTTGATAGATTTATTACCATCTTTAAGAATTGGAGAAGCAATCGTTGTAGGGGAAGCTATTAAAATTCCTTCTAGAATTCGGCTTCCATTACAAAATCCTAGGCCGGATAGTGCTGATCCTAAGTTGGTTGAACAATGGAAAATTGAATTTGCGGAAGACCTTCAGTGTTACCAAAAAGTAGTAACCAAAATCAGAGAACAAAAATTATAGGGAGGCATTTTCATGGATAGAAAATATGTTGAATCTTCAATGATAACTAACATTGGTTATGATGAATCTCAAGCTATTTTGGAAGTGGAATTCAAGTCGAACGGACATGTGTGGCAGTACTATGACGTGCCAGAATATATCTGGTTTGAAATGAACTCTGCACCTTCAGTTGGTAAATATTTTCATGCTAACATTAAAAACACATATTCTGAAAGTAGAGTAGGTTAGCAATCGTACGGGGCAAACTTTTTAAAAGTATGCCCCATTTCCTAAATATTGATCTTTTTGCTCTATATTTCTTAAAAAACTCATGGTCTTCCAACGGTATGTACTGAAATACATAAAACACCCTATAAAATATCATGTTCTCAAATGTTGGGGGTGTGTTTTCCGGATTAAAATAAAAGCCCTAGGAAGTTCCCTGATAGTAATAATGATTAACATACCATTAGTTAATCATTTGCAATATATGATTTTATTTTATGCTGATGCATGTCACGGACATTACAACTTTTACTCGCTTATTAAGGAAATGCCTCTAATACCTCTCATTTAGTATCTATTAATTCGTAGTCCAACTCTATCATTGTCGATATACAAAGTATTCTCTTTGCTATCAAGCAGAAAGGGCTTCTCATTTTCTTCTAGTCCATCTTTTGCATATTCTCTAATTTTTCTTGGTAAAATTAAACTTAACTTATAATCACAATGGAATTTCCATAAATAAATTAGATTATGTAGAGATTCATCTGAAAAAAGACGAAAAAGATGGTCGGATAAATTTACTTCATAAAAAGATTCCCCTTGAATTACTAGCTCACTATATTCAAAGTGTTCATTATTTAAAAATCCTAATAATCCCGTGTAGTATTTGCTTGTTAGTTGACGAAGCAGAATACTATCAAATTCAATTGCATCATTTAAAGGGTCATAATATTTACAGCGTATATTTTTGTAAAGGTTGTATGAAACACAAGCTACTGTAAAATTAACAGGTATCCCGCCTGTTTGGGATTGAATTTTATGAGTTTGCATATCGCCAGATCTACCAGAGTATCCTTTCGCTTCAAGTGCAAACATTCCACTTTTCTTAAATGCAAACAAGTCAGGTCTTCCACCTTTTAATGCCATTCCTTTCATTTTCATCGCAGCCTCATAGTTAACTGTAAAAATGCTTTGATCTATACGTTTTGATAGAAAGTCTGCTATAGCTTTACCCGCAAGATTTGAAAATTGTCCCTTTTCAGTAGGATCAGAAAGTTCGATTGAAGGTTCCGAAAATCTATCCTCATAAAATGCTTTCCGTTGAATATAGCTACTATAATGGAGAAACATAGAAATTGTTCTTATAAGTTTTTGTGGTTTCGGAGCGTACCCTTGCCCAGCTATACCTAAGTGCTTTGCAAAAGCAATTCTTGATAAGATATGAATCTGATTATTTATTTGTCCATTAACATCTTTATACTCTACTCTTATCTTCAATGTGTCTTTCTCCTCGTAAAAGCATATAGTAAATCATACATTTATTAAACAAGCCTGCTGATTATCCAAAATCTGCAACTAGAATGAACGTTTCTAACCATATAATGAATTTGTCCAATGTAAGCTATTCAAAAGGCAGTGGAGTGTTTTCAAAATCAATTCAAATTCACGAGAGATGTATGGGACAAGAGAAATCTTTTTCTTTACTCCCTCCGATCACCTTATAAATTATGGTTTCGACATTTCCCTTTCTTTTCCCTCTTTAGAGTAATTAATATATGAAAAAACCACTTTCGCTTATAGCACCAAAGGTGGCTTTTTAAGCAGATTTATTGATGGTTCCAATGATTTTGAGTTTACCACATAAAAAAAGAATATCTATGTGTGGTTTCCAGATCGTGAACGTCAATGCCGGACGTGGTCGATGCGCTTTTGAAAACTCATCGTGGTAATCCCTCTTATGATACTTGAATGTATGAGGATAATATTTCCTTTTTATATTAAAGAGTATGATAAATTTGTAATAATTAGTTATCAAGTGGGAAATGTAATGATGTGTACAGGAATGGTTGTGGTCATGATGTTCTTCAATCTATGGCACAGTGGGTTACTCGGCAAGATGTCCCCGCTTGAAATATTACTTCAATTCATATTATGTTTTGTCATCGCGTTTCTGGTGGAGTCTTTCATTGTTGGCCCTGTGGCGAGAAAGATTGCATTCTCCATGCCCTTCGACAAGTCCAATAAAATTCTAGGAGTGCTCGTCATGTCATTTTTTATGGTAATTGGCATGGTTCTGATCATGTCCATGTATGGAATGATTTCGGCATATCTTGCGGATCAGTTAAGTGGGGGTTCTATATTCCGTACCTATCTTCAGACGATCGCTCGTAACTTCAGCTTGGCGCTTCCATATCAATTGATCATTTTGGGGCCAATCGTCCGATATGTATTTGGTAAATTCATCAAGGACAACGGGCCAGTAATGCCTGTCGTTAACAAAAGTGTGTGATTCGGCTGGCGCTAAGTATTTCCTGGGCAATCTTGTGCAAATGAATAGATCGTATTCTCACCTTTAATGAAAGGTGATCAGAGAGACAAAGATAGGGCACTTCCCACCATGATAACAGCGCTAACGAATCGAGGACACCTTATTAGGCCAGTTTTTAGGGAATGAAAAATCTAACGAATCTCAGCGGCGTTATTATGCAAAAAACCTCCAACGAGACCTTGAATTTTAGATAATTACCTATAATAACGTCTCTAGGATTCGTTAGATTTCAAATATCCTGAAATGCAGATAAATAGCGTGTGCTAGGTTCGTTTGCACAGAAGCTACAACAAAATGTCCACCGTCAGGTCATGGCGGTGGACATCTCAATCTCTATAATAGGTATTCTATTTCTAATTCTAATTCTCAGGACTGCATCGACACATAACTGTTAAGTCGCTGGATCCACCATATGTTTGTTCTGCCATTGATACGTGATTACGCTAATGACAAGCAGGCCAACTGCAAAGATCGCAAGCATCCATGCAGATTGATTAACCGCCAGATGATCAAGACTCCATCCCGTGGTCAAAGGCAGAATGGCACCGCCAACCCCACCTGAGGCAATCAAAATGCTGGGTGTGGATTCTTCAGTTCCGGGCAGCAGTTTATTGGCGAAGACAAGGGCAATGGAGAAAATACCTGACATCGCTAGTCCAAGCAGTAAGATGATGAGAAATGCAGACCAGATTTGGTTTGTAAATGGAAATACCATTAACAAAAGAACAGATGCGAGACAACTGTACAGGACATAGACGCGGTATTGGAATTTTTCTGCGATATATCCGGCGAAGAGTCGTCCCACGGACATGGCAATCCAGAAACAGGTGACACTAAGCGCTGCTCCGGCTTCCTTCATGTTCATTTTCTCAATCAGGATCGCCGGCATGAAGTTCGCAAGACTCATTTCTGTGCCAACATATAGGAAGAAGAACAGAACGAATAATACCAGAAGAGTCCTGTTACGGCCACGATAGGTTGGACTGGGTGTACTTGCAGATGCGGGATGCATCTCACCCGATGTCCCAGCAGAGTGCGTATTTACGGAAGCATGATTTGAATTCTGTCGCTCCAGAAACTTATCGAGTTCACCGAATGATCCTTTTGCCCAGAAAACAAAGGTCAGCGCTGCGCAGATCGCAACAACGAGAAAGGAAAGGCGCCAGTATCCGGCAGCAATCAGACCGCTGGCAATGAGCGGCATGACCATCGCCCCGATCCCGAATAACACTTCCAGTCGACTCATGGCAACGGCTGTATTGTCTTTGATTGCAGCGATGATAATGGTACCAATGACTGCTTCAACCATTCCGAACCCAAAGCCGGCAGCGGGTGCAATGACGAACATCCAGCCCCATGGTGGCAGCAGCATATAGGATAATTCTGCAATACAGAGCAACGCTGTGGCGATTAACAGGCCCCCGCGTTTACCAAAGCGTCTGTTCAGCCATGGAGATAACAATACACCACCGAGGAATCCGGCAAATTGAGCAAAGATCAGCGTTCCGCCTTGGCTATAATCTTTGCCGTAATGTTCAAGTGCAACCGGTAAAATGGAACCGAGCACAACGTGGGCAAGTCCAATCAGGAAATAGGACAGACATCCGATCCAAAGTAATTTTTTCATAAAGAACTCCTTCTACTTATATACATAAATTGAGGATCACAATAAAGCGCAATCTTGAAGACAAAGTCTATCATAACAGGACATGTTACGATGTGCCATGAATTCCTGATCTATACAGAAGGTTGCAATTTGGTCCGGCGTTCGTATATACTGAGACCAACAATTACAGATCGGACCATGCCGTTGAAGAGAATCCAACTCGGAGGCGTTTTCGCCAGGGGAGCGATATTTCCCCAAGTTAACCGGAACCGCCCGTTATCGCGGACCAAGAGGCTGGAAGCAGGATATCCTGATTCAGCAAGTTGGGTGGCACCGCGAGCAGAGCGCTCCTCGTCCCAAGGGATGAGGGCGCTCTTTGCATTTTTACAGCCAAAGGAGACGGTGACCATGTTGGAAATGAAGTGGATTCGTGCACATGAAGAAGAGGTTCAGGCGGCAGCAGACGGGAAAAAAATTAATATCAGCATTCGCACATTGCTGGAGCGGGATGAGGAACGCAGAGCACTTTTGCAGGAATCGGAAGAAGGGCGCAGATTGCGCAATACGTTATCTGCAGACATTGGCAGACTCATGCAAGCTGGGGATCGGGAACAGGCCGAGGGTTTGCGGGCTCAGGTGAAACAGATCAATGAACAGTTGGAGCAGGTGGAAGCGAAGCTCGCCCCTGTGCAGGAGGAAGTAACCAAGCTGCAATGGCTGGTACCCAATATCGTATCCCCGGATACCCCGAAAGGCACGTCGGATGCGGATAATGTGGAGCTGCGACGTGTGGGAGAGGTGCCGACGTTCGAGTATAACACCAAAGATCACGTGGAACTTGGGGAATTGCATGATCTGATCGATATTCCCCGTGGAGTTAAGATTGGTGGTACGCGAAGTTATGTATTAAAGGGCGCAGGTCTCTTATTACATCGGGCAGTACAGCAACTTGCGCTGGATCTGTTGCTGAAGCATGGCTTTACACCGATGGAGGTTCCGCTGATGGTCAGGGAGGATGCGCTGGTGAACACCGGATTCTTCCCAACCGGTCGAGATCAGGTCTATGAGCTCGAAGGGGAGAACAAGTGGCTGGTGGGAACTTCTGAAGTGCCACTGGTCTCGTATTATGCGGATGAGATTGTTGATGTTCAAGAGCCTGTGAAGCTGGCCGCGGTATCGACGTGTTTCCGCAGTGAAGTTGGCTCCGGCGGACGTGATGTACGCGGATTGTATCGGGTGCACCAATTTGCCAAAGTTGAGCAGGTCATCCTCTGTGCCCCTGATGCGGAAGAATCGGAGCGCATGTTGCAAGAGATTACAGGACACGCTGAAGAATTGCTGCAATTATTGGAACTGCCGTATCGTGTTGTCGCTGTATGTACCGGGGATATGTCGCAGAAAACGTACAAACAGTATGACATTGAGACCTGGATGCCAAGCCGCGATGCATATGGAGAAACGCATTCGTCGTCGAATCTGCATGATTTTCAGGCTCGCCGTTCGAATATTCGTTGCCTGGATGCCGAAGGCAAGTTGGCCTATTGTCACACGCTCAATAATACGGCGGTAGCGTCGCCGCGTATCCTGATACCTTTGCTTGAGAATCATCAGCAGGAGGATGGAAGCATTCGCATTCCGGCAGCCCTGCGGCCCTATATGGGCGGGGCCGAGAGCTTGATTTTGCCAGAGCAGGATGAAGTGAATTAGAAAGGTTAGTTAACGCTCTAGTAATTCAAAAAGGGGATGTTCCAAACGTCATGTTGCATGTGACGATGGACATCCCCTTTTCAACGATAACACTATTTAACGAACCGATCTCCTACTATGTTGTGCCAAATATAACTGATGGTTAGTGCTCGGACCTAAGATATAGCTTTCTTAATCAGAATTTTCTTCGTTTATGTAAATAAATAAAATTATTTCTTACATGTTAATGCAGCTTCCATTCACGCTCGTTAATGATTTCAATTTGTCCAGATTCAAGGGCTTTTTTGAAACGATTGCGGGCTGTTTTCATCAATAGAACCATTTCGTCTTCAGGACGAATCTTGGTGGATGTCGAAGTGACTATAGCTTTCATACGTTTACGGTTATTTTTAGGTGAAACCATATCAAGCAAATTCTTTTCGATCATACATACCCCACCCCCATCTTTTAGGTTTATTAAAACAGTATTACGCGGCCTTCCCATATTATACAATGAAAATCATGAATTGTTCCAAGACTCTCACTTACGACATTCAACTTTATGCAATTCATATCCGATATAATATAATAGAAGTAAAATATTGGATTATGGGAGTTGGAAATTAAAAATGAATAGAATCAAACTGGCGCTTCGAGGCACGCTTGCTCTAATTATGGCATTAACAATACTGGTCCCTTCGTTGGCCTTGGCGGCTACTGGTGACGTGAAATCGATTGAAATAACCAATAGCAGCCCGCAGAAGATGAGTGTTTCCGAAACAGCTGCGCTTCAGGTGATGGCAACGGTAGAAGGTTTTGATAACAAGCAGGATGTTACCGAAGGCGTGACTTGGTCCACCAGTAATGCAGCAGTCGCGACGATGGTGAAAGGTAAAGTCAAGGCTGTGGCCGCGGGCGAAGCAACGATTTTTGCAGAGGTAGACGGGGCAAAAGCCCAGTTGGTTGTGCAGGTGCAGGAGAAGATCAAAAGCATCAAAGCTTCACCGAACTCCTATAATTTTGTTAAAGGCAGTGAGAGTACCCTTCCCAAAGTAAGCATTACCCGTGCAAATGGTAAGGAAGAGGATGTAACGTCTGAGATCGTATGGTCGGTATCAAGTGCTTCGGCTGTGTTGGAAAACGGTAAAATCAAAGGTGTTACGCCTGGCAGAGTATTGCTTCAAGGCAAATACGGAACAACGATTGTGAAAGTCCCCGTTGCTGTGACGGATGAGATTACCAAAGTTGAAGTCACTCCTGCCACAATGCAGTTGAACATCAAGAAGTCCAAAGCGTTGAAGGTGATTGGCACCTACGCAAACGGCAAAACGATTAACCTTTCGAAACAAATCATATGGACCTCCTCCAATACAAATGTAGCTATCGTGAAAAATGGAGCAGTTAAAACGCTGACAGAAGGACAAGCCACCTTGACAGGAACTTATCAAAATCAGACAATAAAGGCAGAGCTTACCGTTGTACCTTTGCTCAAAAAGTTGATTACAGGGCAGAAAAAACTGGTTTTGTCCCCACAGGGAAGTACAACGCTGAGTGTGATGGCCCAGTATGATACGGGCAAGACCACTGTTGTGACCAACAGCGCGGTGTGGAGCAGCACAAAGCCGGGCGTAGCGACAGTAACAAATGGCAAGATCGTGGCTGTAGGCAAAGGTAAAACGTCTATCACGGCCAAGTGGGGCAACAAAAAAGTGATGATCCCTGTTACGGTAAAATAAATCTTCATATAATAAAGCATCTTGCATGATCCAAAAATTAGTTTCAGTACATGACATCGTTAAAATCATCAATATCATCAAGGTAACAGACAACCAAGGGGCGTAAACATACGCTCCTTTTTGGATATATAGAAATATGTATCTGGGATGCCTTCCGCTAGAACAAAATTATAACGGGATGGGATGGGATGGATATGAAAGCTTCGATTATAAGCTCAGACGCTAACTCTAGTGATCTGGCTTACCTGAAATATCTTCTTTTATCCCTAAGTTCCACACTTACATTTCAACGGAGTACTACGATTGAGCGCATGAAGCAACGCACCTATGAAAAATACAGAGAAGGTTACCATTTAAAATGTCATGGTGAAGAGGAGGTGCCTGAATGAAAGATCCAATGCAACCGGAAAACTGGCCTGCCTGGGCGACAGAGTCGGTAGAGATTGCTCCGGCCAACCCCAATTGGGATGCGCAGGCTCAGGATGAAATCCGGCAACTTAAACACCTGTTACAGCAGTTTAATATCCATCAATTCGAACATATTGGAAGCACGTCCATTCCAGGGTTACCCGCCAAACCCATTATTGATCTAATGGCAGAGGTACAGTCATGGGACGACATGGATTTGATTGCGGATCAGCTGAATCCGGTGGGCTGGAATTACGTTCCGCCTGAACTGGATGGACGGGAATACAGGCGATTCTGGGTCAGGGTCAAGGATGGCAAGAGAGCGGTACACCTTCATCTAATGCGCCCGGGAGAAGAACGCTGGGATCGTCAAATTCGGTTTCGGGATGTGCTGAGAAAACGCCCAGATCTCGTGGAAGCTTACGCCATCCTGAAGACGAAGCTTGCTGATGAGAACAAGGAAGATAGGGAATCGTATACCGCTGCCAAAACGCAATTTATTTTACAAGTGCTTGATGAAGGCGTGTGATTGATTGAAAAGCGTACTTATCAGAGACAGGCTGATCTATTTCTTCGCAGTCATGATGACCATGACGGCAGGGCTCGCATCCAGACACTATGGTGAACGATTGCCAGGTTGGGTGCATGAACATTTCGGGGATGCATGTTGGGCGGGCATGATTTATTTCGGAGTACGCATGGTGTGGCCTCATCGCAGCTTGGTATGGGCGATGTGTTTGAGTTGTGCATTCAGTTGGATGATTGAGTTCTCACAGTTGATTCAGACGCCTTGGCTGATTGAGATACGTTCAACCGTATGGGGTGCGCTTATTTTGGGACATGGTTTTCTGGTGATCGATCTGATTCGATATTCGGTTGGTATTCTGTGCATGGTTATGATAGATCGTTATTTCCTGAGAAATAAGATGGCTGGATCATGAAATCAAGTGAATCATGGAGGTGTGCTGAATGAATGTAGAAAAACTTTTTGCCGAATTACCCGAATTCGAAACACAGCGGTTAAAACTGAGGCGGCTTACGATGGATGATCTTGATGAATATTATGCGTTTGCCTCTGATCCGCGAGTGAGTCAGCAAAGCTTGTGGAACTGCCATGAGACGGTGGAGGATTCGATTCAATATATTCAGCGGGTACTGGATAATTATGAACGAAAAACGGTACATATCTGGGCTTTTGTCCTGAAGGAAACAGGGACCTTGATCGGGAGAGGTGGCATCTTTCATCTCAACGAACCCATGCAGAGTGCTGAATTGGGGTACGCAATAGCCAGCAGTCACTGGGGTAAGGGTCTTGCAGTAGAAGCGATGCAACCTATCGTGGATTATTGCTTTCGGGAACTGGACTGCAATCGGCTGGAGGGAAAATGTAATGCAGGCAACATAGGCTCTGCACGCGTAATGGAGAAGCTGGGCATGTCGTACGAAGGTTTGATACGCAAACAGTTGAAGATCAAAGGTGTATTTACAGATCAAAAATTGTACTCCCGTATCCGGGATGATCTATAATACTTCCAATGCCACATAGGGTACATCGCAGAAATTGAAGGAGGCGGAACCATGATTTATAGTATTATTTCCCGTTCGTTGTGGGAGCAAGTGTCGAAAGGGACTGAGTATGCACCAGATAGCCTGGAGACGGACGGATTCATTCATTGTTCCACCAAGGAACAGATTCCATGGGTAGCCGGGCAATATTATGCAGGCCACACGGATCTGTTATTGCTTAGTATTGATGAGAAGGCGTTAAAGCCAGAGTTGGTATATGAGGATCTCTACGAATTGAATGAGCTATTTCCACATATCTATGGAGAACTCAATCTGGATGCGGTTCGCAAAGTCATTCCATTTGAACCGAATGCAGACGGCACATTCTCATTTCCTGAATAAATAACATGTGACGCTTCTGTTTGGACGTGATCAGGGGACAACATACTTTTCCGAAGGGTGGTTAACGGATGGATATGAATCAGGTTTTTCTGGAGACAGCCGAGAAACAATTCCTGTATTACAAGCAGCTCGGGGAAAAAGCCATGGCACAACTGGAGTCCGAGCAATTGTTTCAATCTTGGAATGAAGACGCGAACAGCATTGCGGTAATTGTAAAACATCTATGGGGCAATATGCTGTCCCGTTGGACGGATGTACTGACAACAGATGGTGAGAAACCGTGGCGTGAGCGAGATGCTGAATTCGTGAATGATATTACATCCCGGGAAGAGTTGCTCGCTAAATGGGAAGAAGGCTGGACATGCCTACTCGAAGCCATTCGTTCGTTTACCCCGGAACAATTGTCTCATATCATATACATTCGAAATGAAGGTCATACCGTCATGGAGGCAATTATTCGGCAATTGGCGCATTATCCGTATCATGTCGGGCAGATTGTATTTGCCGCGAAAATGCTTAAAGAAACAGCTTGGGACAGTCTCTCCATTCCGAGAAACGGGTCTTCTCAATATAATGGCGGCAAATTTGCCAAGCCGAAGGCACGCAAACATTTTACAGAAGATGAACTTCATATAGAAAAAGGTGAGGAACAACAATGACTCAAATTGCATTGATTCGCCATGGAAGCACAGCGTGGAATAAGGAAAAACGTTCGCAGGGGCAGACGGATAACCCGCTGGATCAGGATGGCAGGGAACAGGCCGTTTTACTTGCTGCGAGACTAGCCGAAGAATCCTGGGATGCCATCTATGCAAGTGACTTGGAGCGTGCAAGTGAGACGGCTCGCATCATTGGTGATCGCTTGGGTATTCAAGAGATTCATCTGGACCCTAGACTTCGCGAGATGGGCGGAGGACAGGTCGAAGGAACGACGGAAGAGGAACGGTTAGCCAAGTGGGGAGTGGACTGGAGTACTCTGGATCTGGGACGTGAGCTTGCAGATGCAGGGACTGTTCGAGGCAGTGCGGTGCTTGAAGATATTGTACAGCAGCACCCCGATGGAAGAGTGATCGTTGTCAGTCACGGAGCCGTTCTGCGGAATACACTGCGAGGTCTGGTGCCTGAGCTTGATGTCAGCGTGAAGCTGTCCAACACATCCATTACCCGGATTGCCAAGAAAGATGATACGTGGCAATGCGAACTGTACAATTGCAGCGTGCATTTGGATTCGTCCAGGGAGTCTTAATAGATGGATGCTCTGACGTTAAAGCAAAAATTGCAGCATATCCAGTCAGCTAATCGTTCCATTAATAACGAGGAACAGCCTTACGAATTGGCGCTGCATATGATGAAACATATTGGCAGTCCTGATCCTGTCCTGCGAGATGAATTGATCTATGTTACGTTTGCAACCTGGATTGGACAGGGCGTATTTTCGGAAGATCAGCTAAGGCATGTGTTGCAGTTGGCGCTGGACGACCAGCACCTGTTCTATGGGGTCGGAGAGCAGGGAACGGATAGTGTGTTTACGCGGACGTTCTCTGTATTGTTACTGCCTCCCATTCTGAATGTGGATCGTCAGCGACCTTTCTTGGACAAAGAGGATATCGCAGGGATTCATCATCGGTTGACTACATATCTGGAATGCGAAAAAGATCTTCGCGGCTATGCCGATGAGAAAGGCTGGGCGCATGCCCCTGCACACGCGGCGGATGCGGTTGAAGATCTGGCACAGTCGCCATATCTGAAGCAGGCGGATCTTTTGGAACTTTTGCATGCAATCAGTCTGAAAATAACCGAATCAAGTGAAGTTTACATCCACGATGAAGATCAGCGAATAGCGCATGCCGTAACAACCATTCTGCGTCGCAATCTGTTGGAGCAAAAGGATATTACGGCGTGGATCGATTCCCTTCATCAAGGGGATATGGCAGTGAACAGATCATTTCTGGAAACCAGTCATAGGAGCCTGAATGTGCGTCTGTTTTTGCAGACACTGTATCTTGCGATACGTACAGAAGAAGATGAGCCGTTTCCGGCGGTTCGTTCACTGGTACTGCAGGCACTGGAGAGAGATAAATAACGATACGCTAAACGTGTGGATAAGGGGGAGATGGCGCATGACCGAATTGACGTATGCATGGACAGAGGAGATTTTATCTCCGCTGGGTGAGGCAGCGGTTATCATCCAGTGTGGAGATCAATTGTCTGACGCTGTGCAGCGCAGAGTGATGTCTGTGTGTGCTTTGCTGGAAAAAAGCACTTTGCCAGCCATGATCGAATGGGTGCCTTCATATACGTCCGTTACAGTATTTTATGATCCGTTCATCTCCCCTTACCCCGAGTTATGCCGAACTCTGCTTCTGCAGTTGAATCAATTGAAGGAATCCGTACAAAACAAGCCCAGAACAGTCACGATTCCCGTATGTTACGGTGGAGAGTGGGGGCCTGATCTGGACTATGTTGCCAGTGAGCATGGACTGACCGCAGAGGACGTTATTGCGATTCATACATCCGGGGAGTATCTCGTACATATGATTGGGTTTGCACCGGGTTTTCCGTATCTCGGCGGGTTGTCTGAACAGATTGCTACGCCCAGACGGGCAACGCCAAGGCTTCGGGTTGAGGCGGGTACAGTAGGTATCGGTGGCAAACAAACGGGAATCTATCCGGTGGATACACCCGGGGGATGGCAATGTATTGGACGAACGCCACTCCGGTTGTTTCGGCCGGATGAGAACGTACCGAGTTTGCTGGCAGCAGGTGATCGGGTTCGATTCGAACAGATTACGATGCAGGACTATCTGGCGTTGAAGCGGAAGGAGGGCGAACGATGAGTATTGAAGTGATTCGCCCTGGTCTGTTATCTACCGTTCAGGATGAAGGCAGAACCGGCTATCGCCGGTATGGTATTCATCCTGGCGGGGTCATGGACACCTTTGCAGCCAGAGCAGCCAATATGCTTGTGGGCAACTCCCGACATGCGGCAGTGCTAGAGTTGACGATGACGGGGCCGGAGCTTCTATTTCAGGAGAGCCAGCTCATCTCATTATGTGGGGCCGATCTGACGGCAACGGTGGATCATCTGCCCGTACCTTTGTGGCGTCCGGTGCTGGTGCGGGCTGGAAGTGTACTGAAATTTGGCCCATGTCGTCATGGCTTGCGTGGATATCTGGCGATTGCGGGTGGAATAGCTGTGCCTGAAGTGATGGGCAGTCGAAGTACAGATCTCAAGACAGGTCTTGGCGGTATGGATGGGCGAGCCTTACGCGTGGGCGATCTGTTATCCATAGGTGAACCTTCAGGTGAAGCGCAAGGTTGGATGAAGCGTCTTGAGCAGCAGGTAGAGGAGAGTGAGCGGGATCAACGATTTTTGGCGTCTGCGTGGTTTTTATCTGAACGTGAGAGACCTGACTATTATGGGAGATCTGTTATTCGTGTGATGGAGAGTAAGGACAGATCGCTGTTCAGCCAAGAAAGTTTGGAGCAATTATATGCCGAAAAATACGTGATCTCTCCGCAATCCGATCGGATGGGCTATCGCTTGCAAGGCTCCAGACTGGAGCTGGATCAGCCGCTGGATCGGCTGTCTGAAGCGGTTACCTATGGCACGGTGCAGGTGCCACCGGATGGTCAGCCCATCATCTTGATGGCAGATCATCAGACGATTGGAGGTTATCCTGTCATTGTACAGGTAGCTCAGGTGGATATGCCAATCCTGGCTCAGGCTAGGCCAGGAACCCGAATTTCTTTTGAACAGATTACGCATGATCAAGCCCGGCAGTTGTATATGGAACAGGAAATCAATATGCAGCTCATGGATAAGTTGATACGCAGAAGAATGGCAGGAATGGGGGGCACTTAATGAATACCTCAAAAACTTTGGATATCAATTGTGATCTGGGCGAAAGTTATGGTATATATCGCACGCTGTCGGACGAAGCCATTCTACCCTTAATTACATCAGCCAATATTGCCTGCGGGTATCATGCAGGGGACCCGGCTACGATGCGGCTAACGGTGGAGAGGGCATTAGAGCATCAGGTGGCAATTGGAGCCCACCCCGGGTTGCCGGATTTGCAAGGGTTTGGCAGAAGGCGTATGGACATAACGCCACGGGAAGCTTATGACATGGTGGTGTATCAGATTGGTGCGCTGGATGCCTTTGTACGGGCAAGTGGGGGGCGAATGCATCATGTGAAACCGCACGGTGCCTTATACAATATGGCTGCAGAAGATACGAAGCTTGCTGAAGCCATCGTGGAGGCGATCTATCAAGTACAGCCTGATCTGTATTTGTATGGTCTGGCGGGCAGTGAGCTGATTCACGCCGCGGATCGCATCGGTATGCGCAGTGTGAGCGAGGTGTTTGCGGATCGAACCTATGGGGCGGACGGAAAGTTAACTCCTCGAAGCCAAGCTGGAGCCCTCATTGAAGAATCAGGACAAGCGATTGCTCAAGTGCTCCAGATGGTGAAAGACGGCGTGGTTGTATCCACGGATGGTACGCTGGTTTCCATTAAGGCAGAGACGGTCTGTATCCACGGTGACGGAGCAAACGCTTTTGCATTTGCTCAAGAGATTCGTCGTGTGCTGGAATCTGAAGGTATTAAGTTATCCGCGCATACAACAGGATGATACGCCTTTTCAGCAGAACGATAGTAGTATCAGGTTGTTCGGATTGAACTTTGAAATTTTAGAATGACAAGGAGTGGATCAACAGAATGAAACCCATACGCAACTCCGCGAAGGCTGTCATTGTGCAGGATGGACGATTGCTGGTCATCCGGCTGGAAGACCAATATGGTACGGCTTATGTGTTCCCAGGTGGAGGACAGGAGAAAGGTGAAGAACTCAAGGATGCGGTCGCGCGTGAATGTCTGGAGGAGATTGGTCAGGCTGTGAACGTGGGAGAGCTGTTACATATTCGAGAGTATATCGGAAAAAATCATGAATTCGCCGAGTGGGATGCAGACATCCACCAGGTTGAATTTTATTTTGCGTGCAGCCTGATCGATCCGGGGGCAACTATTTTCGAAGGCTCCAATCCAGACGACCATCAAGTCGCCGTGGAATGGATTGCACTTGAAGAGCTGTCTCAGATTCGTTTATATCCAAAAACCATAGGTGAGTTGCTTCTTCAATCGGGCTCTTCATCAATCTATCTTGGAGATCTGAATTAAATCAGCGATGAAGAATTTAAGCGATAACCCCTTTATGTAAACAATTTTATAAAGAACTTTTCCAATTTTGTCACGTTAGCGTATCGGTTCATGGATTCACCATAGGTGAGGTGGGTACACTATAAGTACAGGCTTATTACACTTAACGTAAGTTGACTGTATTTATACACAGCAACGGAGCGGATAAAACCTAAAGAAACGAAACCTGCAAAGTTAAGTACAGGTTTCTGTTGAACTTCAGCTTACCCACTCCTCAAATTGGAAGAACGGTAGACGTAGTGGAGGGGACGGAATCGATTCTGAGGAAGCGAAGCGTTCGCCTTTATCACCGGATTTTCCCTTTGAGAAAAGGGAATCAAAAAAATCTGGGGATAACAGCGATCCAAAGAACGATCCGTACCCGGAACGACCTTCTACAAGAGTCCTCCCAATATTCCCCCAAAACCGAAAGGAGCACTTCCCATGAACCAGACTGAATTGGAACAAAACATTGTAAAAGCATTGAAAAACAACCCTTTTTGCAGCTTCTCAACTGTGGAGAATGGTAAACCGAAATCCCGCTATATGGCGCTTTTCAACGATGGACTGAACATTCATCTGGCAACGAACCGCCGTACACACAAAGTAGAGGAACTGGAGAATAATCCGAATGTTAGCCTGCTACTTGGTTATGAGGCTGGTGGTTCCAAGGAAGTGGTTGAGATTGAAGGAACCTGTGAAGTGACCAAGAACGAAGGTTTGCGTGAGCAAGTATGGAACGACGAACTGAAGGCGTGGTTCGATGGACCTAATGATCCGAACTATGTCATTCTGGACATCACCCCGACTCGTATTGAATACACAGGGAAAGATCATGAGCATCATGTGTGGGAACAATAATCCGAATATGAAAATAACCTCTGCAAAGTAGCGTCCTTATGCGAAAATACGCGCAGAGTTTAATCCAACCGTGAAAGCCATTATGGTTTCACGGTTTTTGGTATGGATGAATAACGCTGAATTGGATATACATGTAAGACACATGTAATATACGTATTTTAAAGATAATAAGCACTATATACCTACTAAAATGTTGAAAAAATTGTCGAAATCACGCATGATAATGTAAACTCGCCTAGGTATGTGCGGGTAATGTAAAAAATAATGCTTTTCAATGGCTGAACATTGCGTTATGATTTGGAATGTAAACGACAAGCACAGACATAAATAGATGTTCATGTGAGATAAACTTACCTGAAATTCCGATGCATGTCATCAGAGCGTCAGTACGCACAACCCATGAAATCTATCTTTTTTCTGCGCTCTTCGTTTGCCCATTAATGCATGATTCAATGTACATAACCGGGAGGGGTTATTTTGAAAACGAGTAAAAAAGTATTATCAAGCCTGACTGCCGCTTTGGTTGCATTAAACGTGCTTGCGGTGTTTCCAGTACCTGTATCGGCTGCGGATGCTGCCAAGGTAAAACTGCGGATCATGGAAACCACAGACATTCATACCAACCTGGTTAACTATGACTACTATTCCGACAAAGAGACAGACCAGTATGGACTCGCCAAAACAGCTACACTGATTAAGAAAGCCCGTGACGAGGCGAAGAACAGCCTGCTGTTTGATAACGGGGATCTGATTCAGGGGAATCCGCTGGGAGACTACTCTGCGAAAATTGATCCACTGAAAAAGGGTGAGACTCACCCTGTATATAAAGCGATGAATCTGCTCGATTATGATGCAGGTAACATCGGTAACCATGAGTTCAACTATGGTCTGGACTTCCTGGACATGACGCTGGAGGGAGCGAACTTCCCTTACATTAATGCCAATGTTTATGTAGACGATGGTGATGATGATGAGACAAATGACAAGAACTATTTCACACCATATGAGATTTTGGATAAAAAAGTAACGGATGAGACTGGCAAAGAACATACGATCAAAGTAGGTGTGATCGGATTTGTACCGCCACAAATTATGCAGTGGGACAGCGCTAACCTTGAAGGCAAAGTAATCGCCAAGGATATTATTGCTACCGCGAAAAAATTCATTCCGAAAATGAAGGCCGAAGGTGCCGACATTATTGTAGCTATTCCTCACTCCGGATTTGAGGAAATTCCTCAAACGGATCTGATGGAGAACTCCGTACTGTATCTGAGCCAAGTTGAAGGCATTAATGCCATTCTATTTGGACATGCCCACAAAGTGTTCCCAAGTGCTGATTTTGCCGGCAAAAAAGGGGTAGATCTGGAAAAGGGCACCATTAACGGCGTTCCTGCTGTAGAGCCAGGATTCTGGGGTGATCACCTGGGGATTATTGATCTGGATCTAGAACAAGTGGATGGCAAATGGAAAGTGGTCGATTCCAAAACGGAAGCACGCCCAATCTATGACACAGCGGGCAAAAAACCATTAGTAGAGGCTGATCAGGACATCATTGATGCGGTTCATGAAGAGCATGAAGGTACATTGGAGTATGTTCGTGGTCCGGTGGGCGAAACGACTGCACCTATCAACAGCTTCTTCGCTCTGGTTCAGGATGATCCATCCATTCAGATCGTAACGAATGCACAGAAATGGTATGTCGAAAAACATATGCAAGGTACGGAATATGAGAAAATCCCTGTATTGTCCGCAGGTGCACCATTCAAAGCCGGTGGACGTTCAGGCGCTTCGTATTACACGAATATCCCTAAAGGCACCATTGCGATCAAAAACGTTGCTGACCTGTACGTATATCCAAATACGGTACATGCTGTAATGGTTAACGGCGCAGAACTGAAAGAATGGCTGGAATGGTCTGCAGGCCAGTTCAACCAGATCGACCCGGCTAAAGGTGGACAACAACAACTGATCAACAACGACTTCCCAACGTATAACTTCGATGTTATCGATGGTGTAACGTATCAGATTGATGTGACCCAACCAGCCAAATACGATAGCAAAGCTACGATTGTTAATGCATCTGCAAGCCGGATCAAGGATCTGAGCTTTAACGGCAAACCGGTTGACCCAGCACAAAAATTCATTGTAGCGACAAATAACTACCGTGCTTCTTCATCCAAACTTGCTAACCCGGACGGCAAACGGATCGTTCTGGCTGCACCGGATGAGAACCGTCAAGTGATCATCGACTACATTCGTGAAAATAAAACGATTAATCCAGCAGCGGACGGCAACTGGTCCCTGGCACCAATCAAACCATCTGCTGGTGTAACTGCAGCAGCGCTGAACGATCTTGAAGTTGTGTTTGCTTCTTCCCCGGATGCGAAAGATCTGGTTGAAGCGAACCCGGCGATGTCATTTATCGGTACAAACAATGAAGGTTTTGCAGAGTATGGCTTGAAACTGACAGGTGAAGCAACGACAACACCTGAAACAGGTGCGGAGCCAGCTCCAACGCCTAAACCAACGCCAACACCGACGCCTAAGCCACAACCTGAGAAACCGGCAACCAACAACAAGGTTGTATATGTAGTGAAAAAAGGGGATAACCTGTACCGCATCGGTTTGAAATATGGTGTGGACTGGCGCAAACTTGCGACAGCCAACAAGATCTCAAATGTGCATAACCTGAAAGTTGGACAGAAAATCGTGATTCCCGCTTCTTAAAGTTTAATAAGCTGAGGAGGAGACTGACAGTCATCAGACTGTCGGTCTTTTTTTCTGCAAATTTGAATATATTTGTTCCAAGAACCGTCATACAGGAAGTCATCAAAACAGTAGAGATTAATTTTAAGACCCATGATATAATATTTACAAACTTTGGGTATATACAAGTGAACATTAATGGACATGGAATCTAAATTGGCAAGGGGGGTCCTACATGAATTGCAGTGGCTGCAGTCCAATCTATCCTATAGAGGGCCAAGGTACCTTGTACTTGCGTCCCATTTCCCCCGCTTTGCTGGAAGCGCTACAAACGCTACAAACGCCGGGAAGACTTATCGAGACGTCGGATGACATGATGTGGATGCATTTTTCGAATCTGGAGACGGTTCAGAGCTTAATTGAAAAGATCGGCGAAATTGATCCGACATTACGTGATTCCCTAACTGTTCAGATTATGCCTATATACGAACAGGCTAATGAAGAAAGCTGGATTAGTCTAACCATGCAGGAGTCCCGTTTCAAACATGCGGAGCTTGTTTCCATTATTCTGGAGCATCAATTCAGCAGTCATATGCAACCCATCGTTGATGCATCGGAGCAGATTATCGGATATGAGTTTTTGCTTCGTCCTGCTGAGAATGGAAAATCCTTCAGTTCCTATGAATTATTTGAAGTTGCGCGTGAGACCGGACTACATTCTTTTCTGGATCGATTGGCGCGTATTACTGCTATTGAGACCAGTGCCCTTTTTCTGCCGCATGGTGTCAAACGCTTCGTAAATTTCCTGCCTTCCTCCATATATAATCCCGAATATTGTCTGACACATACGTTTGAAGCGATTGAACGCCTTTCGCTGGACCCTAAAGATTTTGTGTTTGAAGTCGTGGAAACAGAGCAGATTCAGCATATGCCCATCTTGCAGCAAATATTTGAGGTATATCGTTCCCGTGGAATGTCGGTTGCACTGGATGATGTGGGTGCCGGATATTCGACAATAGAGTTGATGAATCGGTTAGAACCGGATTTTGTCAAAATAGATCGAAGTCTTATTGACCGTTGTGATCAGGATTCGACCAAACAACAGCAAATTCTTCATATTGTTGAGATGTCGAGTCGATTTGGAGGGCAAGTCCTTGCCGAGGGGATCGAACGGATGGAAGAGTTTGAATTCTGTCGTTCCATAGGTATTGAGCTTGCCCAGGGCTACTATTTTGGTAAACCTTCGGCACAACCGCCAGGCGGCCCGTACTCCAATACTTCATCTAATTCATGGAATAATTAGTAACCTGTACCTTGTACAAGTCGCTTCTGATCAGAGGTGGCTTGTTTGGCGTGCCTGCACATTTTTCTCTCAAATAAAAACCCTCATTTAGCCGATATATAAGATAAGCCTTTTAGATTGATCCATACATACAAAGAAAGAGGGCATTTTTACATTTTGAGGGGGAGAAAGACATGAGTGAAACTCAGGATAATAAACCAATGAAAGCAGCGAAACCTGCCAAACCAAAACATAATCAAAATAAAAAGAAGAAAAAGAAAGGTTTCGTCTGGAATATAAGGAACAAACTGTTAGTCTCCTTCCTGGCCGTTCTACTCCTGCCAAGCTTGGCAGTCGGCTTGATCACACTAACGATGGCTGAAGATGGCGTACAAGGACAATTAGTAGATAGTGCCATGCAAAGTGTGAGCACTGCCAATACCATTGTAGAAAGCCAAGTGAATTACAAGATTCATGACATTAACTATTTCGCGGATGCCCTTGATCCGAGCCTGATCAAAGGGGAGAACGATAGTCCGGAGCTTCAGGTGAAGCTGGAGCAATACCTGGGCTTGCATCCCGATGCCATGAATATTTTTGTGGGAACAACAGACGGAGTCATGGTTCGAGGTAAACCAACAGCGAGCAGTACGCGGGGAGATGCTTATGATCCTAGGGAGCGGGAGTGGTACAAACTAGCGATGGAAAAGCCAGGTACAGCTGTTGTATCAGCTGTGTCTGTTAATACCGATGGTGTTGCAGTTGTATTTATTTCCAAAACATTAAAGGATCAATCCGGTGTTATCGGTTTGTCTCTGGATCTGACAGACCTGCGAGAACAGGCATCCATTAAGGTGGGCAAAGAAGGTTACGTCATTATTATGGATGCAAACAAAAACTATGTCGTTTCCCCTATAGCAGATGCAGGTACACAGGAAACTAGCGGCACCCTTGATGAGATGTATCAGAGTCAAGAAGGCCAATTCGATTACGTGTATAACAATCAGCCGAAAATGATGATTTTCTCAACAAATGAAGCAACGGGCTGGAAAATTGCCGGCACGATGTTCAAGAGTGAAATAACCAATGCGAGTAAGGATATTCGCATGGCCACATTTATTGTTATTCTGGCGGCTACTTTCCTTACACTCATCTTTATTATCTGGTTTACACGCTCCATGCTGCGTCCAATTAAACGACTGCAGGAATCTGCCAGAGCCGTGAGTAAAGGTGACTTGACCGTGAAAATGGAAACAGGGCGTAAAGATGAAGTCGGAGAACTTGCGAAGTATTTTGAACGTATGGTCGATAACCTTCGAATGATGATTCTGGGCGTACAGGAAACGACAGAGCAGGTATCTGCTTCTTCTCAAGAGTTGTCTGCCAGTGCAGAACAAACCACCAAAGCGATTGAACATTCAACACAGGCCATTCAGGAACTGGCTGAAGGTGCAGAGCAGCAGGTAAACAGCGTGAAAGACGGATCGGGACAGATGAGCCGAATGGCAGAAGATGTCCGGATGATGTCAGAGCGTGTGCAATCGATTACGGCGAATATGCGGAATACGTCCGGAGCAGCTACTTCTGGTAATGAGGCAGCAGGACAGGCTGTGGTGCAGATGAACAGTATCCAGGAAACGGTGGAGCAGCTGGGGACTGTGGTTCAATCTCTGAATGCTCGTTCCGTTGAGATTGGTAGTATGGTTGATGTCATTGCATCCATCTCCAAACAAACGAACTTGCTCGCATTAAATGCTTCTATTGAAGCGGCAAGAGCGGGGGATGCGGGTCGTGGGTTTGCAGTTGTAGCCGGTGAGGTACGCAAACTGGCAGAAGAATCCGGAAGTTCGGCAGCGCAGATCGGTGAGGTGGTTCATAATATCCGTCAGGACATGGATGCCGCTCTAATCGCTATGAATGCGGCTCAGACTCGGGTAGGAGAAGGAATTCAGGCCGTGAATACATCAGGGCAATCCTTTGCTCAGATTCGGGAGGCGGTGGAAGATGCGGTTCATACATTGGATGACTTATCCGCAACAACGAAGCAACTGGAGAGTGGTGCATCCCACGTTGCCAAGGCGATGAGTGATATTTCGAATGTGACCCAGGAATCGGCTGCGAATACAGAATCCGTGTCTGCATCTTCGCAAGAACAACTGGCATCGGTAGAAGAGATTGCATCATCGTCGGCACATCTGAATAGCATGGCAGAACAATTACAAGGACTGCTTGGCATGTTCAAGATGGTAGAGGATACACCGAAGGATAAGGGCAAAGAATAAATCCTAGCATTTTACCACCACAATTTACCATACATTTTATAATAGAAGAAAATAAAGATAGACATTGCTCCTGTAGCCCTGTATAAATATATCGTCTGGTTATTCTGCGCATATAGCGGTGTAATCTTACAAAACAAGATTGAATTAACGAAATAATATATGGATACAGGGTACAGCAGGAGGCTCTATGGTATACGTAGCAATACTGATTTTTGTAGTGACAATCACCTTGGTAATCTGGCAACCTCGTGGGTTGGGTATCGGTTGGACTGCCTCGGGCGGGGCATTGCTTGCCCTGCTATGTGGAGTTGTCAGCTTAAACGATGCCTCGGATGTGGCATCTATTGTATGGAATGCAACGCTGGCCTTTGTCGGCATTATTATGATTTCTCTCATTCTCGACGAGACGGGTTTCTTCGAATGGGCTGCCCTTCATATGGCAAGGCTGGCTGGAGGAGACGGTCGCAGACTGTTCTTCTACTCCATTCTGCTGGGAGCCGCGGTGTCTGCCTTGTTCGCGAATGACGGTGCGGCGCTCATTCTGACGCCAATTGTGCTCGCGATGGTGCGTGCATTGAAGTTTGATGAGCGCATGGTGCTGGCTTTTGTGATGGCGAGTGGATTTATCGCCGATACTACATCGTTGCCGCTGGTCGTCAGCAATCTGGTTAACATTGTATCGGCCGATTTCTTTGGCATTACATTTGTGGAGTATGCGGTACGCATGGTTGTGCCCAATCTGTTCTCAATTGTAGCGAGTACGGGGATGTTGTTTTTGTTTTATCGCAAAAGCATACCCCTTCGCTACGACATCTCCGCTGCACGTGACCCGAAGGAAGCGATACGTGATCCACGGATGTTCCGAATCGCCTGGTTCATGCTTGGGCTGTTATTGGTTGCCTATGCATCCAGTGAGTTTCTGCCGATTCCCGTGTCGGTTATCGTTGGCTCCGTTGCGTTGCTGTTCGCTTTATTGGCACGCAAGAGCGAGGCTGTTGATCTGAAACGGGTAATCAAGGAAGCGCCATGGTCGATTGTGGTGTTCTCGGTGGGCATGTATATCGTCGTATATGGACTACGTAATGCAGGGTTAACGGATCATCTGAGCCGCTGGCTGGATGCCATAGCAGAGCATGGTCTGCTGGCTGCTTCGCTTGGGATGGGCATCATCGCTGCTGTATTATCATCGGTGATGAACAACCTGCCAACCGTGTTGATTAACCTTCTAGCCATCCAGGGCGCGCATACCGAAGGTATTATTCAGGAAGCATTGATCTATGCCAATGTCATTGGTTCTGACCTGGGTCCCAAAATGACCCCGATTGGATCACTTGCCACATTGCTGTGGCTGCACGTGTTATCCCGTAAAGGTGTGAAGATCACATGGGGGTATTATTTCAAAGCAGGCATCATCCTGACGATTCCAACATTGTTAATTACCCTAGCCGGGTTGGCATTGTGGTTATGGATCCTAGGTTAGTAAAATTAGATTTTACATTAAGTATCAATAAGGTAATTCTGTTGTAATGTAAAAGCTGCTCTCACAGCTGGTGCTACGCACTGGCAGCGAGGCAGTTTTTTTTGTTCCTCTTTTGTTTCTTCTATAGAAGAAATGAATGCTCTATTTCAATTAAGCAGTTAAGCATTTACATAAGGCCAGCCCATTGTAGGGCTGGCCTTCTTTGCCTACTCCCCAGGCAGGAGATTGAAATGCCTGAGATCCAACAAGCGCTGACACAGCGCAGGGAGCGGAACGATTGTGGAAAAGCGAAGCGTTCGCCTTTATCCCCGGATGTATTCCATATAAAAAGTAAATCATATAAATCCGGGGATAACAGCGATTGAAGCAACGTCCACTCCCGAAGCGGCCACCTCAGCGCCAAATAAATCCCAAATGTTTCAATATACAGCCGATATTTTTAACATTGCGTTTACAAAACACTGATTTTAAGATGACATACCGAAACTACAATGAGTAAAGAGTTGATGGTGAACAAACAAATTCACAAAACGCCATCACTACATTGGGGGAGGAAAACAAAACATGTTTAAAAAGTTGCCGTTTATTTTGATGACCTTAACGTTCGTACTGGTACTCGCAGCATGCGGATCGAAAAATGACGCTGGTACAGAGGGTGCCGCAAGCAATGGATCAGGAGAAGCTGCTACTGAGCTTAGCGGTAACATTCTGGCAGTCGGATCGACAGCATTGCTACCTCTGGTAGAACAAGCTGGACAGAAATTTATGGCAGTTGATGAATATAAGAACGTAACGGTTCAAGTTCAAGGTGGCGGTAGTGGTACTGGTTTGACACAAGTATCTGACGGACAAGCTACAATCGGTAACTCTGATGTATTTGCAGAAGAGAAACTGGAGGACGAAGCCAAAGTAAAAGAATTGGTTGACCATCAAGTAGCAGTAGTAGCTATGGCGCCAGTTAGTAACAAAGATGCAGGTGTAGAAGATTTGACGAAGCAACAACTGGTCGACATCTTCTCCGGTAAAGTAACGAACTGGAAAGACGTTGGCGGCGCGGATAAAGCAATCGTTATTGTAAACCGTCCGAGCAGTTCCGGTACTCGTGCAACTTTTGAGAAGTATGCATTGGGTGCAAAAATGGGTGATATCCAAGGTTCGATTCAAGAAGATTCTTCTGGTAACGTAAAAAAATTGGTATCTGAAACGCCAGGTGCTATTGGTTACCTCGCCTTGTCTTACTTGGATGACAGCTTGCAAGTGTTGAAATACGAAGGTGTAGAAGCAACAGTTGAGAACGTAGAAGCAGGAACTTATCCAGTATGGGCTTACGAGCACATGTACACGAAAGGTACGCCAGATGCAGCAACACAAGCATTCCTGGACTACATCTTGAGTGACGAAATTCAACAAAATGACGTGACAGAACTGGGATACATTCCAATGTCAGGTATGAAAGTAAAACGCGATGCAGCAGGTAATGTGGTTCAATAATCTTTGAACTTGCGCATACAGCGAAAGAGGCGGACTTAGGTCCCGCCTCTTTACGCGGTTTGCTCTAAAATAATCCCATATTTTGCATTAATTCTACTATAGAAGGATGGTTGTTATGGAACAGACCGAAGGGGGAACGGTAATGAATAACAAGTTGAAACCGCGCCGGCCCTTAAAAGAGAAACATTATTGGGAAGAGTGGACGGGACGGATCTATACGTCGATTTGTGTCGTTTTCCTGATCGTTGTCATGTTTTCCATTGTTTATTTTGTAGCGTCCAAGGGACTATCAACATTTTTCCAAAATGGAATAAGCATAAGTGAATTCCTTGGTGGGAAAACGTGGAATCCAACGGGGGAACCTGCTTTCTATGGGGCATTGCCGTTCATTACAGGTTCTTTCATTACAACCTTGCTTGCAGCATTGATCGCAAGTCCGCTTGGCCTGTGTGCAGCGCTCTTCATGACAGAGATTGTCCCGGGTAAAGGGAAAAAAATCTTGCAGCCTGCGATTGAGCTCTTGTCCGGAATTCCATCCGTTGTGTACGGATTTATCGGACTGAGTGTCATCGTACCCTTGCTTCGCAGTATCTTTGGTGGAACAGGCGTCGGGATTGCAGCCGGATGTCTTGTTCTCGCGGTAATGATTCTCCCTACGGTGACAAGTATTATGGCAGATGCATTGTCCGCATTGCCAAAAGGATTACGTGAATCCTCCTACGCACTGGGTGCCACTCGCTGGCAAACCATCTACCGTGTCATTATTCCAACAACTTTGCCAGCTTTGTTGACAGGTGTCGTTTTGGGTATGGCTCGTGCGTTTGGTGAAGCTCTTGCTGTACAGATGGTTATTGGTAATGCACCGCATGTTCCAACATCCTTGCTCGAATCAGCTTCAACATTAACAAGTGTAATTACTCTCAGCATGGGTAACACCACGATGGGTTCTGTTCATAACAATGCACTGTGGAGTATGGCGCTTGTCCTGTTGGTGATGACATTTGTCTTCGTCATTCTGGTTCGCCTGCTTGAAAGGAGAAACCGGGTATGAAAATGAAGGCAAAGACGGTAGATAAAATTGCAACATCCGTTATCGTTGTACTGGCCCTGTTCATTGTTATTTTATTGCTCGGTCTGCTTGGCTTCATCATGTATAGAGGTATTGGACATATCAGTTGGAACTTCCTGACAAGCGCACCACAGTTGCTTAAGGGTGGCGGCGGGATTGGTCCACAGCTCTTCAACTCCGTATTCTTGCTTGTCCTGACCTTGATTGTTACCATTCCACTCGGATGGGGTGGCGGGATTTACATGGCGGAATACGCCAAACCAGGCAAGATTACCAGCTTCATTCGTCTGGTCGTTGAAGTATTGTCATCATTCCCATCCATCGTTATCGGTTTGTTTGGTCTCTTGCTGCTAGTAAATCAATTTGGTCTTGGTTTCTCCCTGATCTCGGGTGCCTTGGCTCTGGCGATCTTTAACTTGCCACTGATGGTACGGACAACGGAGCAGGCCTTCCGGGCCGTTCCGAAGGAACAGAAGGAAGCAGGTCTGGCGCTTGGACTGTCCAAGTGGAAGATTATCACTTCCATTCTGCTGCCTGTGGCATTGCCGAGCTTGATTACGGGTACGATCCTGGCATCGGGCCGGATCTTCGGTGAAGCAGCCGCGCTGATGTTCACCGCAGGTATGAGTAGTCCACCATTGGACTTTACAGATTGGAATCCGACGAGTCCAAGGTCACCGCTTAATCCTTTCCGTCCGGCAGAGACACTTGCTGTCCATATCTGGAAAGTGAATAGTGAAGGTATTGGACCAGATTCCAAAGAAGTGGCAGCAGGGGCATCCGCCGTGCTTGTCATTCTCGTGCTGGCGTTCAATCTAAGTGCACGCTGGATCGGTCGGGTTGTATTCCGCCGCATGACAGCTTCGAAATAAGGAGGAACCAACATGGCCATACCTTTTGGTACGGAACAGTTAAGCATATATTATGGACATTTCCAGGCGGTCAAGCAGATTAGCCTGACGTTTCCTGAAGCAAGCGTAACGGCTCTTATTGGGCCGTCTGGTTGCGGTAAATCGACGTTCCTCCGGTCGCTGAACCGGATGAACGACGAGATTGCCGGTTCCCGTACAGAGGGACATATCTGGATGGACGGTAACGATCTGAATGAGCCTGGAACCGATGTAATCAAGCTTCGCCAGAAGATTGGCATGGTGTGGCAGAAGCCGAACCCTTTTCATAAGTCCATCTACAACAATATCGCGTTTGGCCCCCGCTACCGCGGTACGAAGAGTAAGAAGGCACTGGATGAAATTGTGGAAAAAAGCTTGCGTCGTGCTGCGCTCTGGGACGAAGTGAAAGACAGACTGCATGAGTCAGCTCTGTCTCTCTCTGGCGGACAACAGCAGCGCCTATGTATCGCTCGCGCTTTGTCTGTTGAACCACAGATTCTGCTGCTCGATGAGCCGGCATCTGCACTTGACCCGGTATCTACGGGTAAAGTTGAAGAGTTGATTACCGAGCTCAAGAAGGAGCTGCGGATTGTTATTGTTACCCATAACATGCAGCAGGCGGCACGCATCTCGGATTATACAGCTTATTTCTATCTGGGAAGTATGATTGAGCACGGGGATACAGAGCATATTTTCACGAACCCGGACAATCGTCTGACGCAAGAATACATTATGGGACGTTTCGGTTAATTGGATCATGGAGTGTAACATAGAGTAATAGACAGAGAGATAAGAAATAATAGAGACAAAAGAAAGCACAATGCCTGGACGGTTGTTCGGGGGTTGTGCTTTTTTAATTTATAATTTTAGTGGGATTTTCTGTATGCGGGATAAACATTATGCTACGATATTTAGTGTGAAGAGAACGTTTACATGAATTCAAAGGAGATGTTGATAATCACTACGGATCAGATGTCTTACGACCATATGGCAGCTCAGATTATACAGAACTACGCTATTGAGAAACCTGTCGTTTCATATATTCGTCATAATGAGAATCTGACGTATCATGTCGTCGATGAAGCAAGCGGGCAGAAGTATCTGCTACGTATCCATCAAGCCGCATATGCAAGTATGACAGGCATTCAGCATACGCTTCCTGCGCTGGAGGCAGAGATGAACCTGCTTCATGAGTTAAATGCAACGACGGCATTGCGCGTGCAGCATCCGGTACGGAATGTATCGGGAGACTGGGTCACGGTATGGAAAAGTGAAGCGGGTAAAGAAATCTGCTGTACAGTACTGGAGTGGATTGAGGGAAGGGACATCCAGCAGGGAGAACGCCTGACAACAGAGCAGATCTATGATCTGGGGGCACAACTGCAGATGCTTCATCAATATGGGCGTGAGCAGAATCAGACAGATCGAACAAAGGTGCGGCCGGCATATGGCAACATCCATGAGAACTTGGTCATGCTAGGGCAGCTGGAGGAAGGCGTCCGACTGGGGATTTTTACAACGGAAGACTTTGATCTGCTTCGTGAGACGTTTGAGAACATTAATGAACAGTTAGAAATATACCCGCAACACGCAGGGACATGGGGGATCATTCATGGGGATATTACTCGCAACAATCTGCTGATAACGGATCAGGGGATATCCATGATTGATTTTTGTCTACACGGTTATGGTTATTATCTTTTTGATGCCGGAGGGGCAGCACTTATGTTCAATCGGGAGGAACGTGACATATTCTTATCCGGTTATACCCAACAGATCGCGTCACTGACGGATCGTGATATCCGATTAATGGAAGGGTTCATGTTGATCTTTACACTAGGTTATTATGCCTTTCAGATGGCGAATGAGTCGAGGCACGAATGGATGAAAGATCGCATGCCGAAGCTATGCAGCAAGTATTGCAGACCTTATGTACAGAACAAGAGTATCTTCTACGAATTGTGAATTATAATCCAGATGTGCAGACTCGGATGGGTTAGTGAGCAGTGTGGATCAAAGATTATGGTTGCCTGAATACCCGAACGGTTTCATGGACAATATCATAAATAATAGTAAGCACATCATTGATTGAAGTAGAACGAAATGAGCTGTTTAAAAGATCTTTTTAACGTATTAATGTAATGAAAGCTGACAAAATATTCTGGTTTTCATCGGTTCAATCGAAAATGAAGGAAATACATCCAAAGAAATCGTCAAGTTTGTTGACACTGATCTTCCGGTCGATTAATCTTAATGAAGAAGAAATTAATGACTTCCATGACTGTTCTGACATAAGCTCAGAATGGTTCCATATAGCGGATGATAACGAGCGGGAGAGATCTGGATTAGCCGAGCAAAATGGCTAGTGCTCAGGCACCGAAGGAGCAAGCTGCTGCGCACCCGGCGCAGTGGTTAATCTCTCAGGTAAATGTACCATCGTTGGACGCAACTCTGGAGAGTGCGCGAACTGCGCCACCCAAGGGGTATATGATCAGTCAGACCGGTGAACTTGTCTGTAATCGCAGGCAATGCACCTTGTCGTGAGACACTGCTGATCGTGAAACTCTCAGGTATCGAGGACAGAGAGAGGGCCTGAGGCCTTCTTCTGTCCTTTTTTGATGTCATCATTCAGTAAATAAGGAACAATATGGATTAGATTCTGGATGTAAATGACGAATACAATTGGAGGGTTATAAAGTGCGATTTAAAGATGTTTTCTCAATTATTGGTCCGTCCATGACAGGGCCTTCAAGTTCACATACAGCTGGAGCGGCAAGGCTGGGAAGAATCGCTCGTCAGTGGCTGGGATGTACGCCAGAACGTGCCCGGCTGACGTTATACGGTTCATTCGCTGACACCTATCAGGGGCACGGAACAGATCTGGCACTGATCGGCGGTCTTTTGGACTATGTCACAGACGATCCACGTATCCCGGATGCAGAGCAATACGCAGAGGAAGCAGGCATGGAGGTTGAGTTTTATACAAGTGGCCTGCCTGCTCCTCATCCGAATACGGTCAAAATTGAGTTGTGGCATGGAGAACGTGCCTGCTCCTTAATCGGTGCATCCATTGGTGGTGGCAGTGTATCGGTGCATGCGATGAATGATTTTCGTGTTCAGATTAGTGGTGAGTTTCCAACACTCGTTCTGCGACATGCAGACAAGGCAGGGGTGCTTGCATCGGTAACGTCCACGATCAGTTCATCCGGGGTTAACATCGGCTATATGCAGGTGGACCGGAAAGCCCGTGATGGCGAAGCACTTACCGCGATGGAAATGGATGGTGTGCCTAATCCTGATATGCTCAAGCGTCTAAGGGAGCTGGACCATGTGTTAGACATTCGTGTCATTGATTTGAAGAGAGGAGTTGATTCGGATGCGATTTAAACATTTACACGAACTGAATACGATCTGTACAGCGGAATCCAAAACCATTGCTCAGCTGATGATCGAGGAGCAGGTTCAGGAGACCAATACACCGGAAGCGGATGTTGTGAAGCAGATGTCTGAATATTATCAGGTGATGAAGGAAGCGGTACGCAAAGGGTTAACGGAAGATACAACATCACGCAGTGGGTTAACCGGTGGGGACGGGAAAAAAATGGCCGAGTACATTCGCAAGGGTGAGACTTGTTCAGGAGATGCTTCCGCACTTGCCATGGCGTATGCCCTGTGTGTATCTGAAGTGAATGCCTCCATGGGTCGGATCGTGGCAACACCAACAGCTGGTTCCTGTGGCATTATCCCGGGTGTGTTTATCAGTTCACAAGAGCGGTTTGGCTGGACGGACGAACATTTGGTGAACGGGTTGTTCTGTGCGGGAGCGATTGGTTATGTTATTGCCAACAATTCATTTATCTCCGGTGCCGAAGGTGGCTGCCAGGCGGAAGTGGGTTCAGCTATCGGCATGGCTGCGGGTGCCATGGTTGAACTGCGTGGAGGTACACCGGAACAGGTAGTTCATGCCGTTGGTTTGGCGTTAAAAAATACACTGGGCCTGATCTGCGATCCGGTTGCAGGCCTCGTTGAAATTCCTTGCATCGTCCGTAATGGACTGGGTGCGGTTACGGCGCTGGCTGCGGCTGACATGGCCCTGGCCGGAGTGCGTAGCGCCATTCCGTCAGACGAAGTCATCGACGTCATGCTGGAAGTAGGCAGTGCGATGCCGAGCCGCCATCGGGAGACAGCCCAGGGCGGACTGGCCCAGACACCAACCGGCCGCAAAATGATGCAGAAGTTGGCTAAACCAAAGGCAAAGCGTGCCGAGCCTGAGCAGGAGTCTCCTGCTGAAAATGACGTAGAACCTAAGGCATAAATAGGATTGATATGAATTAAATCTAACACTAACTCGTGATACCATGAGCCTTGATTATTAGAGGTGAAGAAGAGTTCCTTACATGATACGAAAAGCCGATACAAACCTTCCTGGTGAAGAGATGTATCGGCTTTTTTTTGTCTTTTTCCAACGAAGAAAAACAAAAAACATTGACGACATATATATCGTATTGATATATTAACTATTGTCATATATCAATACGATATATATGAGAGCGAAACAAAATTAAAGGAGATGGATAGAATGAAAGGAATTTTCCAGACGAGTCTACTGTTTTTGAAAAACGGAGCCACCATTGTAGGTTTAATTACGGCCGTGCTGTTCCAGGTTTTTTTTAACATCATCTGGCTTAGTGGATATGATCAGGTTAATGAGAGAATGACTGAGCTAGCTGTCACCATCGTGAATGAAGATGGGGTAGCGGCTGAACCGGTAGCCGAGTCTTTGGCGGCAGGTCTTAATTTCGAGATCAAACCATCTGAATCGATGCAAGAAGCACGACAGATGTTAACGGATCGGGATGTGTACATGATTATTGAGATTCCATCAGGTTTCATGCAGCAGGCAGAAGACTTGTCGAAGCCGATTGCAGTTAAGTATGTGATGAACGAATCAAACGTGGCTACCGTGAAAAGTGTGATGCAGAACGTAGCCGCACAAGTTACAGCGACGTTGAACCGTGAAGTACAAGAGAATGGCATTCGCGGAGTGCTGAATCAGTCCGGTATGACTGCTGATCAGTCCGATGCGCTTGCGGTAGGGTTGTCTTCACGCGTGGAGGCAGAGGTGGAGCGACTGAATCCTGTTGATAATTTTGCTTTCTCCATGGTACCGATGTTGATTGTAACGGCTACGTTTACCGGAGCGATGTTGCTTGGCATGAATCTGCAAAAAGTGTCTGGTGAACTGAGTGGAAGGGCAGGGAAATGGGAGCGTTTCTGGGCCCGCAACATCGTTAATCTTGGTGCTGCATTTATTGTTTCGCTCGTTGGATCGGGGATGATGCATGTTATGGGGGTATCGTCAGCAGACGGTTGGTTCATGTTATGGCTGTTCCAGTTGCTGGTCACCATATCTTTTATACTCATGGCTCAGTTGAGCTTGTTGTTGCTTGGCAATGCTGGGGCTTGGTTAAACAGTGCGCTGTTGCCTCTGCTGATGTTGTCCTCGGGCTCAACAATTCCGCGTGATGTAATGTCTGAGTTCTACCAAGGGATCGGTCAGTATCTACCGGCGACCTATGCCGTAGAGGGGATGACGAACCTTGTGCTTGGAGGAAACGGGATCGGCAGGGATGTATTGTTCCTTGCAGCAATAGGGGTTACAACGCTAACTCTGGGTGCCCTTAGCATCTGGATCAGACGTTCCGGCCCGGCAATTTCTGAATCTCACAGGGAGAAACAGATTGCTACTGTACCTTCTTCTCTGGAAGCATCCGTGTCTTCATCCGATCATTGAATATGGGGGGCTGATTGTGATACGTTAAGAGGAATGGAAAGGAGCGGTGCACCGATGAACACGCAGCATGTCATCCTCGGAATACTGCACAATCAGCCATGTTCGGGATATGAGATCAAGCAGTACTTTGAACAATATTTTTCATTTTTCTTTGATGCCAGCTTTGGCACCATATATCCTACACTCGCGAAGATGGAGAAGTCAGGGTTGCTTACGAAGGAATCGGTGAGGCAGGAAGGGAAACCCGACAAGAATGTGTACTCATTGACTCCGGAGGGAGCAGCACAGTTTCACGCATACCTGATGAGTCCCCTGGAAGACGAGGTGTTCCGTTCTGATTTTCTGATGCGGTTGTATTTCGGAGAGTTGGCGGATGAGAATACTGTAACGGGGTGGATTTCAACAGAGTTGAAACGCAAGGAATTGTTATATGACAAGCTTCAGCATCAGATGAAGGAATTTGGCGAACACATTTCGCCTTCACAACGGTTGTGCATGCAAGTGGGACTTGTTCAGTATGAAGCCACCATTCAATTGCTCAAGGAACAACTGGATCAGCCGGAGTAATCCCATGATAGTGATTGATATGCAAAATAGGCGCTCCACAGATCAGGAACAGATCTGTGAGCGCCTATTTCGTTTGATATGCCGATGAATTGAACAGACTCCTGTCTTGCATATGAGCAAGTATAACTTGATATTTATGTGAGACTAGTACTTAGTACGGCATATCCATACGCAGGCAGTTCAATGGCGAGTACGCCATCTTCCTTGGCGGTACGATGGTTTCCGCCGAATAACTCGGTCCATTCCTCGTCACCAGCCTCCAGCTCGACAATAGCCGTCTCTTCTGATCGATTGAACAGAACCAGAATGCGTTCCTCCTCATTTTGCCGCTCAAATACCAGCTGGCTGCCATCGGGACGAGCCTGCAGGAAACGAACGGTGCCTTCTGCACGCAGGGCAGGATGAGCATGACGCAGGGAGATCAATTTTTGATAAAAGTCGAACAGTTCTCGGTCCTGCTTCGCTTCATCCCATTCCATGCATTTACGGCAGCCTGGATCATGTTCGCCGTCCATGCCAATCTCGTCTCCGTAATAGATGCACGGAGCGCCCATATAACTGAACTGGAATAACGCAGCCAGCTTCATCTTGCGCTGGTCGCCTTCACACAGCGTGAGCAGCCGCGGGGTATCGTGGCTGTCCAGCAAGTTGAACGCCACTTCGCTGGCCTGAAGCGGATAACGGGACAACTGTCGCCCGATGGAGTTTGCGAACTGTTCGGCGTGCATTGTATTTTTCACAAAGAAAGCATTCACGGCATCGGTAAACGGATAGTTCATGGACGCATCGAACTGGTCACCTTGCAGCCAGGAGGAAGACTCATTCCATACTTCGCCCAAAATGTAGGCATCCGGGTTAGCGGCTTTGACTACACGGCGGAAATCACGCCAGAAGGCATCGTCCACTTCGTCTGCCACATCCAGCCGCCATCCGTCCGCACCCACTTCCTTGATCCAGTACTCGGCAACCTCCAGCAGATAGGCCTTAACTTCGGCATTCTCCGTATTCAGCTTTGGCATGTGCGCTTCGAATCCGAAGGTCTCATACGTAGGAATACCGTCCTTCACGTCCAGCGGGTATTCGTGTACATGGAACCAGTCCTTGTATTTGGATTGTTCTCCGTTCTTCTGCACATCCACAAACGGCGCAAATGTCTTCCCGGAATGGTTGAACACAGCATCCAGAAGTACACGAATTCCACGTGCATGGCATAGCTCGACCAGTCGTTTCACGGTATCTGCGTCACCAAAGTGCCGGTCTACCCGCAGGTAGTCCTCAGTATCGTATTTGTGATTGGTGGTGGCTTCGAAGATGGGTGTGAAGTAGATCGCATTAATGCCAAGATCGCTGATGTAATCCAGATGGTCGATCACGCCCTGAAGGTCACCGCCGAAGAAATTGAAAGGTGTTGGCTCGCCGCCCCACGGCTCTACCTTTTCCGGACTAATATCCGGGTTGCCGTTGGCGAATCGTTCAGGGAAAATCTGATAGAACACGGCATCCTTAACCCATGCAGGGGGTGTGAATACAGCTCCGGCATGAATATAAGGGAACTGGAACATACGACCCGGATCGTCCGGTTCTTCTTCCTGGAAGTCCGTCTCGGTCATCCAGATCTGTTCTTCGCCGCTTTTGAGCAGAAAAGAGTATTTGAGTCGGTGGTAGGGAGGTTTCACTTCGCCTTCGAAGTAATCGAACATGGAGTCAGAGGTGAACTTCGTTAAGGGAACCAGCGCTTTGGTTGCATCCCACGCATATTTATCCCCGGTCAGGGCATGTACCTCGGTCAGATCATTCTTTTTGGCACGCAAACGCAGATGGATTGTATCTTGGTCATAGGCATAGGCCCAGTTTCGTTTCGGTTGATGATAGATGGCTTCCAGCAGCATAATGAATTTCCTCCCGTCAGGTGTAGAACTAGTATGTACTTGGTAGACTTGATGGATATGACGTTACCCGAGTTAATGGATAAGCTATAATTAGAATGCGTGATAACGCGAGACTTCAACAAGACATGAATCCATATGGTATAGACAGCTTTTATGATGATGATGCTCAGATATATCATTAACCCAATGGGGGCAGAAAGGAAACGAATATTCGGATGAAAACCAAACTGTTATATATTGAAGATGATACGGAAATTGCGACTTGGGTCAGAGCCGATCTGGAGGAGCGCGGTTATGAGGTGATATGGCTCGGCAGTGGTGAAGGTGCAGCGGAGGCTGCTGTCGGTTGCTCACTCATTATTCTGGATGTCATGCTGCCCGGGCTGGATGGATTTACGGTGGGCCAGCGACTGAAAAAAGAACATCCTGCCGTGCCCATTGTCATGCTCTCGGCCAGAACGTCTATTGACGACAAGTTACACGGTCTTGATTTTGCCGATGACTATGTGACCAAACCATTTCACCCCGATGAACTGGCTGCCCGGATTGAAGTACAGCTGCGTAAGGCAGGAACAGCGGTATCCACGGATGCTGCCCTGAAGCTGGATCATCTCTCCATCTATGAGAAGGACAACCGGATCGTTAATGAGGAGACGGGGGATGAGATTATTTTATCGGGAAAACAGTTCCACATCTTCGCCTACCTGCTACGACATATGGGCATGATTCGAACCAAAGAGCAGATCTATGAAGCCGTTTGGAACGAGCCCTATCTGGATGGGGACAAAACTTTAATGGTACATATTCGGCATCTACGCGAAAAGCTGGAGCTTGATCCGGCCAATCCTGCAATTATTCAGACGGTCCGTGGTGTGGGATATCGTGTGAAGAAGCCATGATCAGGTGGTTCAGGGAACGGAAGATCATGAAGGGAGAACGAAGCATGGATCAAAAGCAATCCGGGCGGCGCAAGCTTCGCTTTGGGCGGTCCTTGATGTCCAGATACATCCTCCTGATCTTGGCGGCTGTATTATTTGTGCCTGTTGTGCTTCCGATCATATCCGTTATATATATTGTCGTAGTGAATAACACGGACACGAATACGAACCGAGCCGCGCCTTATGGTGATGTTACTCGGATAAGTAACCTCTGGTCACGTGAAGCGAAGAACCTGGATGGTGCTTCGGATGAAGAGATTAAGGCCCGGTTGGAGCAATTACATGGCTCGTATCCCAAATCTTCGATGTATCGTGTGAATGTGAAAGGGGAGACCCTACTTATTCTCGGTGGTGAAGATGTAACGCTTCTAAAATCCACGTCGCCGGATGGCAGGACAGACACGACATTGAGATGGTCATTGGATTCCGGGCAAACGACAGAGACTCATATTCCAGCCTTATGGAATGTAAATAATACAGTGCAATTCATGAAAGAAGCTTCCTTTCGCGATCCACTCACCGTAGTTGCATATATTGGCGGAGATGAGCAGGACAAAGGACAGGGATTCATGATCATTGAAGTGCCTCGGTCACTTCTGCAAATGAATCAGAGTAACTGGCCGATGGAACTCTTGTATCTTGGTATCGTAATGACCCTCATCTTTCTGATCTTCATCATTATGTCGATTCTCTTCTTCGCACGCATTCGCAAACGACTTATTCGTTTGCAGACGGCCATGATGACCACAGGCAAGGAAGGCCTCCCGCTTCCGGTAGATATCCGCCGGTCAGACGAGATTGGTCAACTGGAAGAATCCTTCAATCAGATGGTGCATCAACTGTCCAACAGCCGCCACCGTGAACGCGAGGAAGAACAATTGCGCAAACGTCTCATTGCGGGGCTTTCCCACGATCTGCGTACCCCGTTAACGGTAATTCGTGGACATATGCATGCTTTGCACAAGGAAGAGCTGAGCGAGCAAGGTGACCGTTCATTACATCGCATGGAAGCGAAAATGGAGGACCTCGGCGGGCTCATTGACAACATGTTATCCTACAATTTGCTCACGAGCGGGAAATATACACTGAAGCTGGAAGAGAAAGATATACTGCGGATCGTCAGGGAAACGGCGGCGGCCTGGTACCCGGTCTGGGAGAAAGAGCAATTTGATATTGATATTGACCTCCCGGAGGAACCGCTGATCTGGCATATGGATGAACAGGGCATGCGCCGTGTACTCGATAATTTGTTTCAGAACGTAATCCGTCATGCTGCTAGCGGGAAATATATTGGCATAACAACCGAGGAGATTCAGGGTGAGACGGCTATCGTTATTCAGGATCGGGGTCCGGGTATGCAACCGAATTCCGACACAAAAGGCACAGGTCTAGGCTTATCCATTGTAGACCTGTTGATTCGTGAGATGGGTCTGCGCAAGCGGGTAGACAGTTCCGATACGGGTGTCCAGACATATATCTACAGTGGTAAGGGAAACAGGGAAAACAACAAACCGCTGAAATAGCTTTTTTAAACTAAACTTAAACTAGAGACTACTTTGGCTTTAACCTTGGAAGGTTACGATAGTTCCGAGGTGATCATACAGTGAGTGAAAATATTATTCAAACGGCGAATTTATGGAAAACATACCGGGACCGTGCAGCGGTCCGTGAACTTGATCTGCATATTAAAAAGGGAGATATCTATGGCTTCCTCGGTCCCAACGGTGCCGGCAAAACAACAACGATTCGCATGCTTCTCGGCTTGATTAAACCAACCAAAGGCGTGATCCGTGTCTTCGACAAGGATATCCGCAAGGATCGCATGGATATTTTGCGCCGTGTGGGCTCTTTGGTCGAATACCCGTCCTATTACGGACATCTGAACGCAGTAGAGAATCTGGAGACCTTACGTCGCATCATCAATGTACCAAAATCAAGAATTGCTGAAGTGCTGTCCATTGTAGATCTGACCAAGGATGCCAAACGTTCGGTAAAGGGATACTCCCTTGGGATGAAGCAACGTCTGGGTATTGCCAGCGCTTTGCTGGGTGAACCGGAGTTGCTGATTCTGGACGAACCAACGAATGGGCTTGATCCTGCCGGTATTCAGGAGATTCGGGAACTGATCAAACGCATGCCTCTGGAACATGGCATTACCGTTCTGGTTTCCAGCCACTTGCTGAGTGAAGTCGAACAGATGGCAAGTCGCGTTGGTATTATCCGTGAAGGCAAGATGGTGCTTCAGGATACTATCGCAAGTCTGCATAGTCAGACGGGTAGCTCTATCCGGTTAACGGTTTCCGAGCCGGAAGAGGCTATGAAGCTGGCGAGAGAACAGGGACAATTTGGTCAGCAACAAGGTTCTGCGTTAATATTCCCTTATATGGATAACAGTTCAGTGGCACTGCTTGTGCGCCGATTAATTGAGCAGGATCATGATGTGTATCGTGTAGAGGAACAGCGACAGTCGCTGGAAGATCTGTTCATGCGGGTCATTGGTGAGGGGGCTTCCATATGACCGGACGTGCATTATCGTCAGACTGGCTCAAGATTCGGGGGAAAGGGATCTGGTTTCTTGTCTTTCTGGCCCCTCTTGGATTGACAGCGATGCAGGCGCTTAATTTTGGCTTACGGCTGGACTATCTGAAAGAGCAGTATGCAGATAACCTGTGGGGCGGATTGCTGGGCAATGTGGTGGTCTTTGTGCCCTTGTCTCTGATGCTGGGAGCAACCATTCTCAGCTCCATGATCGCTAATGTTGAGCATGAACAGGGATCATGGAAACAGCTGCTCGCGATGCCGATTCCCAGACCAGCCGTGTATTTAGCCAAGTTCCTGCTTGCTTGTGTGCTGCTGGTGATCTCCTGCCTGCTGTTAACCGCAGGAATTGTGGGTCTGGGTCTGATCCTCGGATTCCATGCCAGCGAAATACCTTGGACACATGCGATCAAGCTGGGGCTATTGCCTTTGGCTGGTGCACTTCCCGTGTTGTCACTGGAGTTGTGGCTCACGATGGTTAACAAGAATCAGGCACTTCCCGTCACCCTGGGCATCGTTCTCGCGATAACGGGCATGTTCGCACTCAGTATCTCACCGAACTTTCCACTCGCTTGGGCGCAGATGGCCTGGAATGGACCCAATCCATATCTGTATGCAGGCATGGGTGCAGGTCTAGGGTTATTGATCCTGCTGCTGGGTATGGTACATTTTAGCCGGAAGGATGTGGCCTGATATGAGCTTTGCGACAACGTACTTCCGAATTTTGTCCGCTGAACGATTGAAAATGGGCAAATCGCCCATATGGCTCCTGATTCTGCTGAGTCCACTTATTACGCTGCTCATCGGACTGTTGTCCACGCCATCGGGAAATTGGCAGGTATTGATGACCACGATGGTTTTCCTGCACGGATTGTTATTGTTACCGATGCTGACTGGTGTGTTTACGTCCTTTGTCTGCCGTTTCGAACATGCAGGTGGAGGGTGGAAGCAGATGCTGGTTTTACCGCTCACACGTTCAGGCGTATATGCAGGTAAACTGACGATTGTGCTCATGCTTCTGGCGGGTACGCAAGCATTGTTGCTGATGTCCATTCTACTGGCAGGCATGATTCACGGCATTACGATGCCAGTACCTTGGGGATTCTTGACGAGTAAACTGCTGCTTGGGTTGCTGGCCTGTGTACCCCTGGCTGCCCTGCAGATGTTCGTTTCATTGGTGTGGAGCAGCTTTGCCGCACCGCTCGCACTGAATTTTGCACTGACCATACCGAATATTCTCATTGTAAACTCGGCGACGTACGGGCCATATTATCCATGGGCACAACCGATGATTCTGATGACACCCGTGGACGGCGCGGGTTTCGGAGCCTACAACGTTCCACTGATGACAATGCTGACGGTTGTTGGAGGCAGTGCTGTTATTTTCATTGGAATCGGAATGATGTATTTTGCGAAAAAAGAAATCTGAATAATCCGTTACACACTTGGTTATCGTAATCAAAATCCTCTTTAAGCAAAACATGCAAAGCTCTATTGTATGTATGCTTCAGGAGGATTTTTTCTAATGTCTGACCCACCCATCATGAATGGTCAGCTCCCGAATGATTTTGGCTGGTGCCCCGGCTACAAGTGTATTTTCGGGTACATCTTTGGTTACCGTGCTTCCTGCTGCCACAACTGCATTTCTGCCAATGGTCACTCCGGGCAAAATAAGCGCGCCTGTACCAATCCAGGCATTATCCTGAATCACAATCCGCTTGGCAGTCTGGCTCCCGTCATCCAGCGAGTCAATCCGGTGATAGGCACTGTCGAATATGCTAGTTCGAGGACCAATCATGACGTTATTGCCGATGGTCACTTCAACGTTAGCGGCAATCCCGACTCCTGCATTAATCATGACGTCATCGCCAATGGTTAATCGCGCACCTTTGACCACGGTTAACTGGGTCCCCCAAGGTTTGCCTATGATGTTAAGCCGTTTTCCCACCTGTAAGTCACCCAATCTATTCAGATAAACCTTACCCCTGATTCGTGGCAGCAGGCCCATAGAGGGCTGGATTTTACCAAAGATGGCCAAGCCTCTTAGTTTACCGTAAGCAATTTTAACTCTGTTGGGCAGCATGATTCATCCGTCCTCTCCGTAGTTGAAAATCGTTTTTTTTTAACGATTATAGCCTTTTTGATACAAATTGTATCGTTAATTTTATATCAAGGCATCGCAAGAGCAGATGATCTCTCTTTCCTTGAGAAGATTTGCTTCAGGCGGGGGTCGGAGTCATCCTCTCACCTCACTAACGAATCTGAGGAGTCTTAATCAAGGATTTGAAGTGATCTCAGAAATCTAAGGAACTTGAGACATGTTATATCCAATGAAACAACCGTTTGCAGCGTTTTTGTCAGGAGATTATGGGGATTAACGTGTCTGATGTTCTTTAAAATTTTAAAAGGGGACCTGGACACCAAATAAGATGTCCTGAGTTCTTTAGAAAATCGTTTAGCCATTCGTCAGAATCAGCTGACTCGGAATTGAACTTCAAGCTTGTTAGAGGCTTAATTTGATCCTTGTATAAATTGTAAAATCAAAATTCCAAGTATTACATCACACATCATGTGAATTGAATCATAGATTGTAAGCAAAATGAGACGAGAATCTGGTAAAATAAAAAAAGCTGTTTCTAGGCAGGCTTACATGGTTATTCGAGGGTAGGCCCATTTTTGTAAGGGATAATTAATCCCTGCTGTTAGATGAAGATATTGGCTGAGAAAAGAGGGGTAAGCCTTGGATATTAATAAAACGGAAACCCTGAAGCGCATTATTTCTGAGGGAAGTTCTTACCAATCACTGTTTTTTAACCATCCGGATGCCATTTATGTAATGGACATCCATGGAAACTATATTGATGCTAATCCCTCGGTAGAGCGGATATCTGGGTATACACTGGATGACTTGATTCGTATGAATCAGAGTGAGATCTGTCCTCCGGACAGTGAAAATTCACGCAAACAATACATTAAAGAGGTACTGGCTGGACGTTCAGTCAGTAATCCCATTACTTTTTATCATAAAGATGGTTCCCTGAAACACGCAGAAATAACGTATGTGCCTATAACGGAGGGAAAAGAAGTCGTAGGAATCTATGGCATTGCCAAAGATGTTACCGATATCCTGGAAGTGCAACGTGAGCTTAAGGAGGCACAGGAGAAATATCAGGTGCTGGCTGACCATGCACAAGATCTGATTACAACTTGTGCTACGGATGGCGAGTTGTTATACGTCTCCCCTTCCGTGTACACCCTACTGGGTTATAAGCCAGATGAAGTCATAGGAAGGTCCTTCAAGGATTATTGTTATCCGGGAGATTATCCGGACCCTATGGATCTTTCCAAGATCGGCAATGGCTGCAAGATGCGTGTGTTGCACAAGAAGGGACATTATATCTGGATGGAGACATTGGCGAAGCCTGTGGCTGGAGAGCGTGGCAAGAGTGTCCAGATTGTAAGCATCAGCAGGGATATTACCCAGCATAAGGATGCGGACAGACGTCTTCGAGAAAGTCGTCAGCGATACAGATCGTTGTTCGAATATAACCCGGCAGCTGTGTATTCATTGAATCTGGAAGGTAAATACAGCGCAGTGAACAGCAAACTGGTGCAAATGCTGGATATTCCACGCAATAAGCTGATTGGCCAATCTTTTTTATCTAATCTGGATAAATGCGAAGTTCAATATGGCAAACATTATTTTGACATGGTGAAGCAAGGCGAACCGCAATATTATGAGACCCGAGTCGTTAATTCAAGTGGTCGGAAGATTGAAGTATCTGTTACGAATGTGCCCATTATTGTGGATAAGGAAATGGTGGGCGTCTATGGGATCGTGTCCGATATTACCGAGCGCAAGGAATACACGGAACGGATTCAGGAGCTCAGCAAGCAACATGAGCTAATTCTCAACACGGTTACGGAAGGAATATTTGGTTTGGATGCGGATGGAATCACCATGTTTATGAATCCAGCAGCAGCTTCGATGTTCGGTTATGAGGCGAAAGAATTCATTGGCAAAAACTCACATCCTATCATCCATCACACCCGTGCAGACGGAAGTCATTTGCCACAAGAAGAGTGCCCGATCCACATGACTGTGTTGGATGGACAGAGACGTTCAATCAAGGAAGATGTATTCTGGCGTAAAGATGGCAGCAGCTTTCTGGTGCAGTATCAGGTGACGCCGATTATTGAACAGGGACAGATTCAGGGCGCGGTGGTTGTATTTAATGATGTGACTGGCGAACGTGAAATTGTACGTGCCAAAGAAACAGCTGAGCTGGCGGCTCAGGCCAAGTCAGAATTTCTGTCGATGGTTAGCCATGAGATCCGGACACCGATGAACGGGATCGTGGGGATGACAGAATTGTTGATCGGTACCGATTTATCGGAAGAACAGCGTGAATATGCCGAGATTATTCGAGACAGCGGCGATGCTCTGCTGAACATCCTTAATGATATTTTGGACTTCAGTAAGCTGGAATCCGGGAAAATGGCACTGGCTTATGAACCATTTGCATTACGCAAGATGCTGGAACAGGTTGCCGAACTGTTTAAACCGCGTGCAGATGAGAAACATCTGGAGATCAGATATCGCCTCAATCCGAGCATCCCTGAGTTCATGGTTGGTGACGCCATACGTATCCGGCAGATTCTGGTGAACTTGGTTGGTAATGCGCTCAAATTCACAGATCAGGGAAGCATTGATGTTGCCGTGGATATTATCAAGGGTAGAAAGCCTGAAGACAGCGTTCTTGATTTTGCGGTGCAAGATACGGGAATTGGCATCCCCGCTGACAAGCTGGATCAGTTGTTTCAGTCCTTCTCTCAACTACATCCGGTGATTAACCGGAAGTATGGTGGTACCGGATTGGGACTGGTCATCTCCAAGCGACTCGTGGAGATTATGGGAGGCAGTATCAGTGTCGAGAGTATAGAAGGGGAAGGCTCAACCTTCCGGTTTGCTGTTCCTGCGGCGAGTGTAGATGCTTCAGCAGAACAGACAGCAAGTCAGTTCCATCATGATCGTACACGTCAGAGTGATAAGGTTGCCATGCGTATTCTGGTGGCGGAGGATCATCCGGTAAACCGGAAGATTTTGCGAGAATATCTGGAGAAGCTTGGATACCAGGCAGATGTGTGCACTAATGGCGTGGAGGCGATTGATGCCATCTCTCAGAATGCTTATGATATTGTCCTGATGGATATTCATATGCCTGTGATGGATGGACTGAAGGCGACAGACCTGTTACACCGCCTAATTCCACAGGATCGCATACCTCCAATCATCGCAGTTACAGGCAATACCAAACGTGAAGATAAGGAAGCTTGTCTGGAGATTGGAATGCGTGACTTTATTAGCAAACCGGTTATGCTGAGTGAGTTGAAGCGGGTGTTACAGCAATGGGGGCCAAGGGACGAACCTCAGCTTGCACCAAATTGAACAACTACTCAAATCAATTTCATAACTTACTAAAATAGATTTTTGTAACTAAATATAGACAAAATGAACCGTTTTGATCTATATCTAGCCTTGATTGGAGCAGCTGAAGGTATTATGAATTTGATTCATCTGGCTGTGAAAATAATACACACAAACACGCCAATAATCCTCCACTGATGGAGTGTTATTGGCGTGTTTGTGTGGACAGGCTTTTGAAGTTGAGCTGAAGCGTATGCAGTGATCTGTATACGAATGAGTTATGCCAATGTCAGGCGATTAATGTTACCAGATAATATTTCACAGGAGCTGTTGAATTTCTCACGTTCCGCTGCATCCAGATGCAATTCGATAATCTCTTGAATACCATTGCCACCGATGATTGCAGGAACACCGACGCAGACGTTGTGTTGCTCGTACTCTCCGTCCAGAATAGCCGATACGGCGATGATCTTGTGTTCGTCATTGAGGATGGAACGAGTGATGTGCGCGAGGGCATTACCGATTCCGAATTGGGTAGAACCTTTACGGGTAAAAATCTCCCAGCCAGCATCCTTTGTTTTGCGTGCAATATCGTCCAGATCCAGATGTTTGAAGCGCTCCTTGTGCTGATCCATGATGTGCATAATCGGTTTGCCACCGATGGTCACATGAGACCAGGCTACGAACTGGGATTCTCCATGCTCCCCGAGGGCATAACCGTGCACACTGCGTGGATCGATGGAGAAGACTTCAGACAGCAGCGTTTTAAGCCTTGAAGAGTCAATGGACGTTCCTGTGCCGATGACATGCTCACGCGGCAGACCAGATAATTTCCATACCATATAAGTTACTATGTCAACCGGATTGGCAGCGACGACAAAAATCCCGTTAAATCCACTTTTCATGATCGGGACCACGATGTCTTTGGCAATCGATTCCGCTTCCTCCAGAATATCCAGCCGTGTCTGTCCTGGCTTGGGATTCGCTCCGGCAGTTAAGACAATAACATCCATATTGCCACAATCCGCGTACGTGCCTGCATATACCTTGGTGCGGTTATGTGTGAAGTCCATACAATGGGAAAAATCCAATGCCTGTGCTACAGCACGGTCATACGTCCGGTCCACCATCATAATTTCCCTGCATATCGATTGATTAATCATGGAATACGCACAACTCGAACCGACAAGACCCGCCCCGATCACCGCTACTTTGCCTGATTTGCCTAACACTGCCGTTCAGCCCCCATTTTGATTGATATTTATTCGTCACTTACGCGTCCTATGTTAAGTATAGTCCTTTATTTTATGCTGGAATGCACTTCTACGTTACATAAGATAACACATGGAAAAGCTGTGCAGCAATGATATCCGCTATCGCGGGAGCGTATTGGAGTAACGGAGTTAACAAAATTGACATGAATTATTCATAATCATAAGATTTGACGGCGTTTGCACCTATGTCTTCGACATGACAGCATTCATGCTCGTTGTCGGATTGGGGGTTATTTATGCAGATTATATACCTGACAAAACTTCTTAGGAATCCGCAGAAACAGAACAAAACCGCCAAAGGGATCTGCCGAGGAGCTGACGAATACATACGGACAAGCAAAAGATAAGCATACTTGATCCATGAGACAGGTTGCCCCGATCCGATGATGGTTCCAAAAAGGAACGCTGAAGCCATAATGTTTTTATCCAAGAATCAATTTCATAACTCACTAAAGTTATATGAAATTGATTCCCAAAAGACTTCATTCCGGGAGGGAATTAATGATGATTGAAGAAGCAGGAGCAACGACGGAAACGGCCAAGAGCCTGGGCATAGGTGCCAGTACTCTTCGTAAATATGCGGCGGCACTGGAAGAACAGGGATACCGGTTCGAACGGTCCGCCAACAAATCCAGACTATTCAAATCCGACGACATCGAGTGCATTGAACGCCTGATGACCGAACTCAGAGAGCATAATCTACCCCTGGCTGATGCTGTGGTGACTGTATTGGCTCCAGAAGTACCTGTAGCTGTAGTTGAAGTAGATGTTCCGGTGGTGGGAATTGAAGGTCTGTCAGAGTCGGAATGTGCAGCGACAGTCATGCCATCCGTATTCCCTGAAGAACCTGAAATAATGGGTAATCTAAGATCCTATGAAGGTCTGGGGCAACTTGTAAGTGAGGTGACTTATGGTGCTGTAGAACAACAGCAGGATGATCGGGTACAGCTGCTGCAACAGCGGGTCGATGAACTGGAGCTGACCCTTCAGCATCTGGCGGAGACACATATGGCTCTCCAGGAACAGATGGAGAAACAGCGCGTGTGGATGAATGAGAAGCTGGAGGAAGAGCGGGATCGTGAACTCGTGACCAACTTGCGCAGCTTCCAGGGAAGAAAACGCAAACCAAAAGGAGTATCCTTGCGTATGTTGTTCGGGTTCCTGCCCAAGAAGCATAAGGAAGCTTGAGTGAGAGGCTCTTGCTCATCGTGATTTTGCATTATGGGCCTGATATAATAAGCTCCATACAACATGAAGACTGGCAACGGACTGCTCGGTATAGATAAAGACTGAGTGGATCAGGAAGCTGGCGTGGGAGGATCTGTGGAGCTGCGACGAAGTTGGCAAAGATTGCTTGGACTATGGACGGATCGTCCTCGGCGGGAAGGCATGACCATTGCTGAGCGTTATACAATACAGGAACTGCTGGGTATGGGGAGCTATGGGCTGACATACCTGTGTACAGATGACCAGAATGGCAGGGAAGTGGCGTTGAAGGAGTCCAAGCCTAGCAAGGGCAGACTCTCTGCGAAGCTGTTGGAGCGGGAGGCGGACGTGATGAGACGTCTGCATCATCCGGCGATCCCTGATCTATTGGATGTGTTCACATCCGGGAGACGAAGTTATATCGTTACCGAATATATTCGTGGACAGACGCTGGAAGATTGCATATTTGAGCAAGGTCTTCGATATACGGAGCGGGAATGTCTGGAATTGGCAGGTCAACTGCTGGCTCCGGTGGCTCATGTGCATGAGCAGGGATACATTCATGGAGATGTGCGGATTCCCAATGTTATTTTACGTGAAGGGACTGTACATCTGATTGACTTTGGCCTGGCGAGACGCTTGGGGGAGCCGTTGTTGCCGGAGCTGAAGCGACGTATGCGTGAAGTGCCTGAGCCTGAAGATGAACCGGCTACACCGGATCATGATCTGCAGGATATCGGCCACTTTCTTCTCTTTATGCTGTATTCGGCTTATGAGCCAGAGAAGGGCAGTGAACCCACCAGCTGGCAGGAGGAACTCAAGCTTACGCCGGAATTACACCAGATGTTGGAACGACTTCTTGGACTCCGTCCAGGTTATGAGGGTGGGGCGAGGGAGTTACAGGCAGATATGGAAAATGTGTTGCTGAAATTACCATGAAATAAGCTCTGTAGGCGGGCCTATATTTGTTATCCGTGACCTCTTCGTATGATATCTGTAGGGGTCTTTTTCCTTTTTGCTATATAGAAACAAATAAAGGGGTGTTCTGCTGGCCGTAAGTACGGCTAGCGAACACCCCTTTATTACATATTCATTTATTGTAGCGTCTAATAAACTGCTGGCACGATCATTGCTCTTTAAAAGCAGTCGTGAGAGCAGCTTAGCTGGAGCTGTATTTTCTGCTTTTGTAATACCCGGAGCCACTGCGGCTGTCCCGGTATTTCACATCCGAAGAAGAATAGCGCTTGTAGGAACGCTTGCCTGAGGAACTGCTGTGACGTTTATATGAGCGCCTGTCCGAGGAGCTGTAACGTTTGCGGTGAGATGAAGATTTGGAATCAATAAGTTTGCCGATAATCTTTTTGAACATGAGCTTTCACCCTTTCGACTTCAACTGTTTTAAGCATATACGTGGCTAGATCAGAAGGGGTTTCGAGTTTTTCATGGAAAATTGTATTCATTGGACAGGAGCTTGGCGTATAATAGGATGTTGCTGATTGTACGGAATTTTTTATTTTGAGCGTTTAGCGTTACAATAGAGGACAGGATAAGATTTTAACGGACAGGAGTAGTTATCATGATTACATTGAAGACCAAAGAACAGATTGAATATATGAAAAAAGCCGGAGAAATTCTCGCCGCATGCCATAGAGAAATTGCAAAGATGATTCGTCCAGGCATTACGACACAGGAGATCGACCAGTTTGCAGAAGCTTTTATGAAGAAAAATGGCGCTACGCCGGAACAAAAGGGATATAACGGATACCAATATGCGACATGTGCGTCGGTTAATGATGTGATCTGTCACGGGTTTCCGGGAAAATATGCACTGAAAGACGGCGATATCGTCACAATCGACATGGTGGTTAATCTGAATGGCTGGCTGGCGGATTCGGCTTGGTCATATGCCGTAGGTGAAGTGACTCCGGAAGCACAACATCTGCTGGATGTAACCAAAAACTCTCTCTACAAAGGAATTGAACTTGCCGTGGTGGGCAACCGGATCGGGGATATCTCCAATGCGATTCAAGTGTATGCAGAAGGTGAAGGCCTATCGGTTGTGCGTGAGTTTATCGGACACGGCATTGGTGAGAAGATGCATGAGGAACCACAAGTCCCTCACTACGGTCCGCCTCATCGAGGTCCGCGTCTCAAGGAAGGCATGGTTATTACGATCGAACCGATGCTGAATATTGGTACGTTCCGAAGTAAGCTGGATTCAGATGGATGGACTGCTCGTACTTTGGATGGAAGTCTGTCTGCCCAGTATGAACATACGATTGCGATTACGGCGGATGGTCCAGTGATTTTGACAGCACAATAATAGCCAAAAGCAGCTACAATGTGACGATATTTGCATATTTCAAGGCGGCCCACGTTTGTGAACCGCCTGTTTCGGTTTAAACTATTAAGAAGTGATAACACAGAGCCAGTGGTAAGTGATCTCAGCTGACAAGGGTTAACCTTGCGTCCACTTGGCAACAAGGAGGTAATTTTGGTGTCTTTAAATAAACAGATCGTACTTGCTTCTCGTCCCGAAGGTGCCCCATCCAGAGAGAATTTCAACTTCATTGATGCACCTCTTCCTGAACCGGAAGCTGGGCAAGTCCTGGTACGTACATTATATTTGTCGGTCGATCCGTATATGCGGGGCCGCATGAAAGATACAAAATCCTATGCTGCACCGTACGCGTTAAATGAAGTGATTAAGGGTGGAGCCATTGGACAGGTTGTGGAATCTTCGGAACCGAATCTGCGCAAAGGTGACCTCGTATCCGGTATGTGGGGCTGGCAGCAATATGCCGCAGTGAATACGGCTGATCTTTCGCTAATTGATACCGAAGAAGCACCAATCACGGCTTACCTGGGTGCGCTGGGCCTGACGGGTCTGACGGCTTATTTTGGTATGGAGGACATCGGCAAACCGAAGGACGGCGAAACGGTTGTTGTATCGGGAGCAGCCGGAGCGGTAGGCATGATTGCTGGTCAGATTGGTAAAATTGTGGGAGCGCGCGTGGTTGGTATTGCAGGCTCTGATGAGAAATGCGCTTATTTGAAAGAAAAGCTGGGCTTCGACGTGGTGTTGAACTACAAGAAGGAGCAGGATATGTCAGCGGCCATTGAACGGGCTTGCCCGGATGGTGTAGATGTCTACTTTGACAATGTGGGCGGTGACATCTCGGATGCAGTCTTGCGCCACATCAATCGGAATGCACGTATTCCGTTATGCGGTCAGATCTCATCCTATAATCTGGAGAAACCGGATATCGGGATGCGCCCACAGACGTTGCTGTTAACAAATACAGCATTAATGAAAGGTTTCCTGCTGGGTGACTATACGAAATCCTTCAAAGAAGGCCGCGCCAAGTTGGCGAAATGGATCAAGGAAGGTCATATCCAGTATGAAGAAAACATTGTGGATGGGTTCGAACAGACGCCGGAAGCATTCATGGGCCTCTTCTCGGGAGATAATCTGGGCAAGCAGCTGGTTAAGGTTGCAGATCCTGAATAGATATTGAATGGTTTACATGTACTATTAGTTTGAAAACGAAAAGACACGTTCTGCACACCGAGGGTGCTGCAGAACGTGTCTTTTTATCTGTAAATCTGTGCGTGGTCTATGTAGGGTGACTAGTGTTCGGCGACCAGCACTTCTTTGTAGTGTTTGTACATATATACACGCCAGCGTACAATCATGCCAAAAGCCAGCAGGAAGAACAATCCGCCCGTTTGCGGGATGCTTACATATCGCTGAATGACTTCATGCAGGATCAGACGTACGGCCAGCAATCCAAGCAAGATAAAAGCAAAGCTACGAGAACGTGTGGCAAAAATTTCTTCGCCTACTCGTTCAAACCGTGTACTGCGAATGAGGGGATAGGAGAAGAGGAACCAGCCCACCAGAAACGCAATGTATGCCCAGAGTAGAGGAACATGAGTTTCCGGTACAACAAACATAAGAAATCCTGTGCTCATGCCGAGCGGAGGAATAAGGATTTTGCGAATGGTCACCGGTCTGTGACTGGCTTTCATGCGGATGAAGATGGCAAGCAGTGCCATGACGAGCATGCCCACGGTTGCTCCGATTTGCAGGTAGTACGGACTGATTTGAGCCACGTAGAACTCCCTCTTTCTGGAATAATATGTTATCCGGAGATCCGGAACTCAGTACGAATTGCCGGAATTTTCAGTTCCTATTATATCACAAACGTAGAAAGCCGATAGAAAGCTTAGTGTATCATATACCCGATATGTATTCACAGGGTGCATTTGAAAATTTTGTATTATTGTGCCCGTTGTAAGGCCGTTTATTCGATTAAGGGGAAATCATGCAATGATTGGACAACAATGGATGTATTTCAAGCTTATAGGCTCACATCATAGAGGGTGGCTTGTGGGTAATACAGATTGGTTAGTACATGTGGTCAGCCTTGTATGTGCAAGTGTACTGGCTTTTTTGCTGATTATCTACGGTTACATCTTATGGATGAAATATAGCAGTAGGCGCAGGGAAAAGGTTAAGACGGTACTGATGCAGGAATTAATTTCTGAAGATTCGGTGCTACAGCGGTATCTGGGCCAAGGAGAAGTAAAAGTAGACTTATTGAATATGAGTGGAGATCAACAGAGTGTTTTGCAGCAGCTGTTATTGCAACGGCTCACTCAAGGTCCGGTAGAGCACGAGACTCTGCGAATTCGTCTGTTATCCTGGCAAGTCTTTGGAAGTTCATACCGGTCGGTTTTGAAGACGGGAAAGTGGAGTGAACGGGTCAACACGTTGTTATATATTGAACAGTTTCATATGGTGGAGCTCCTGCCCAGGTTAGAGGATATGCTAAGGGTTACCTCCTGTACGCCGCTTGAACGCTTCATCATTTTGCGCATATATGCCAGAACCGGTTATTTCAGAATCGTGAAGGAATTGATGCGTGAGCAATATGTATGGTCCGATTCGCAGTATCTGCAGATTCTGCTGTTGCTTACCGATTCATCCTGGACTCGTCTTAAGGATCATTTCAAGGAGGTACCTTATCAGGTCCAGTCTAATATCGTACATGCCATTCGTATTCGGGATGACCAGACGGAGGGTGCTGTTGTTCTACTGGAGAAGCTTATTCTTGGAGAGGATGCATTGCTGCGTACCTACGCTTATCAGGCATTGGCTCAAGTGGGCAGAGGTCGCGAAGAGTTGCTGAAGGGGCTATTGCTGGTATGGAACGAATCTGGCGAGGAAAGGCAACGCTCTGAAAGACTAACAGTGACCCAGCTTATGGGCACTGTTCATGCGGATGCTTTTATTCCTAGACTGAAGGTAATGATGGGTGATCCTTCTTTTCAGATCAGACAGGAAGCGGCGAACTCCCTTGCCCGGTACGAGCAGGGACTTGAAGAACTCCGGGATACGGCTGTAAACCATCCGGATAGATATGCAAGGCAGATAGCGGAAGAAACGCTGGAAAGGATGCAGTATGGACGAAAGATGGATTGAGATGCTGCGGAGTTTTGTTTTGGCATGTTACGAGGGTATATTTATCTATCTGGTGCTTGCGATTTTGACGTGCAGTGTTCTGGTAGTTGCTGCCGCTCGCACATTGATCCCGAGAAGGGATCTGGACCCGCTGCAATATCACGAGATGTTGGATGAAGAATTGGCTCCGGCGGTATCCCTGCTTGTCCCCATGCGTAATAGCGAGAATACGATCGTACAGCGAATTAATTGTCTGCTGGATATTCAGTATTCACGCTATGAAGTGATTATCATTAATGATGGATCAGAGGATGGAAAAATGCCACAGTTAATAGAAACCTATGATCTGATGCCGATTCGGAGTAAAGTTCATTACTCGGGACTCGGTCAGGAGACGGCTCAGATTAAATGTGTCTACCAATCCAGGCTGCATCATCGTCTGATTGTGATCGACAAGGCGTATGGAGGACGAATGGACTCCTTGAATGCAGGTCTGAATATCTCGCAATATCCTTATATCGCCTCAGTTGGACCCCGGACATTTCTGGAACGGGATGCATTGGTGAAGATTATGAAACCCGTTATGGATGCTCTCCCAGGAGAAGAGGTCGTTGCTTGTAGTGGACGAGTAGATCTCATGGCCCCCAGAAATACGGATCAAACGGATTCAGCCGACAACAGCACAAAACTTACGGGCAGTACGTTGTATGTTATGCAGACCATTGAATACGTGCGTGCTTTTCTGATTAGCGGTGTGGGACTCGTTCGTTATAATATTAATGTGCTTTTATTTACAGCAGAAGTATTCGGTGTATTCAAAAAGAACCGGGTGATGGAAGTTGGGGGTTACAAGAGCGATGACCAGGTTGCTCACATGGAACTGGTAATGCGGTTACAGAAACATATGAAGCAGATCCGGGAACCTGGCCGTATTATATATATTCCCGATCCGATCTGCAGGGTAGAAGTACCTGGTACATGGCGTAAGCTGTGCAGACAGCGTATCGGTTGGCACATGCAGCTTGCAAGCAGTCTATGGACTCAGCGGAGCATGATCTTCAATCCGGCCTATGGCTGGATGGGGATGGTATCCATCCCGTATTTTATTTTGATCGAATTGCTGGGACCTGTGATGGAACTGGGAGCGATTTTGCTGTTCATCTCAGGCATAGGGCTACAATTGGTGGATATCAACCTATGCATCATTCTCGCTCTACTGCTGACGCTCTATGGTTCACTGTTGTCCGCAGGTATGGTAATGTTCGAGGTATGGTGTTCACGCAAAGCGTACACGTCAAGAGAGGTGACGCGTCTGTTATTGTATGCTTGTTCGGAGACGTTCTGGTTCAGACCACTGAATAACATATCCCGTATATATGGCATGTTGCAGGCTATGGGATTGCGGAAGGCAGAGGAAAAGGACAGCAGACATGGATTAGGGTAATCTAACGACCGATCCTGACAATACCTTGGAACAGAGCAAGGAGGAATACGCTTCATGAAAAAAAGTTACAGGCCAGCCACGATGTGGACGCTGGCTTGTTTTACAGTGGTATCAGTGGTGCTGGTTGTCCCCTGGATTATGTGGCAATCCCAGGCCCCGGTTCCACTGAACATCATGATTATTGACAAGAGCAGACCAGACTTATCCTATCAGGGGCACAAGGGGTTGGTTTGGCTTCTGAATCAACAGAAGATTGTACAGCACACAGGGGAATACTACTCGTATGAAGAGGATTATTACGGCTATGATCTTCAGGACGGGCTTCCACGGATGAAACAACTGCTGCCTGATGAGGTGACGGATACGGATCTGATCTATCTGACGGCGAATCGGAGTAGTCTGTCTGCACACAAGAATGAACGGAAGCAAGACGAAATTTATGAAGGATTAACGATATATGATGTGCAGAAGATCCGTGAGGCTGCTTATAAAGGGGTAACGGTTGTCGCCGAATATAGTGCATTGGCAAATACGGCTTCGAAAATGACCAGAGAGCAGCTGTATCCCATTTTGGGAGTGAACAGCAGTGGATGGCAGGGGAAATCGGTATCTAATCTGCAAAGTATGGAAGAAGTCCCCCGGTGGGTTCGGGCGAATTATGAGCAGCGGGAGAAGAAGAAATGGTCTTATCACGGAGCGGGTATGCTGCTGATCCATATGGATGGACAGGTCATGGTACTGGAGAAAGGTCCGGATGTGAAGACAGGCAATATACAGATTGCATTTACACCGGCAGGCAGCGATTGGAGCAGTATAACCCAGGATATACATTACAATGGCTGGTTCGATATCATTGTCCCGCAACAGCAGAATTCCATACTGGCCTGGTATAAGACGGATCTGACGGAGACAGGCGAGCAGAAGCTGGTGGATGCAGGAATTCCCGCGGAATTTGCTGCACTTGTCCGATATGACGACTATAATCGGTCGTATTACATGGCAGGGTCATTCGGAGAGATGAAGCATTATTCTTTTTGGCGCCGAATCCGGGGTTGGGAGGTCGTCCGGTCCAAGCTTACGCCAGATCAGAAAGATGTTCCGGACATGTTCTACTGGAAGGTGTATGTGCCCGTGATGAAGCATATTTTGAATGAAGTGCAGGATGGACGGCAACAATGGCCATAGGGTGGGTGTAAAGAAAAACGTTCGGATGGAGAGCAGGTAGTGAAAGGCCGTTCTTCTGGAGTGAGGACCGGGGATGTACATATTAGAGAAGCGTGTAGATGTGAGGGGCAGAAGTTTTGAGCGGAGCACGATATGTATCAGGCGGAAATTGAATTGCAATGTGTAATGCGATGCCGCTATGGCATCATGAACTGAAGTAACATATGTAGCAGACTCTAACGAACGTAGCGCGTCTTATTCGGCCTAATTTGCTACGTTGGTAGATCTAACGAATCACAGACACGTTAAATGATGGAATATGCTCATTTTGCCTGTCCCACTGCCAGTTTTCTGCGAAATAGGGTGTGTGGGGTTCGTTAGATTTTTCTATCCGCTCTAATTGGTGTTATAGCGTGTCCTGGGTTCGTTAGATTTTGGCAAGAAGGTGGAACAGCAACGTAAAAAGGACTGCAGCGAATCTGCAGTCCTTTTTTATGATACAACCCGTGCGTACTAGTTTTCGTGAAGATGCCGGAGTCCGTGCAGAAATGCGGATACGGTCAGACGCAGACTTTCGTCCGGATCAAAGTCCATGCCGAAGCCGCCTTGTGCCTCAATGGAGGCAAATCCATGGCAGAGGCTTCGCAAACCACGAACGGCGTGTAATGCTTCCGCTTCGGTTAGTGGGTAGGGCTGCAAGCTGTGCAGCAGCAACTCCAGCGTGGCTGTGCTGGCCGCGGCGAGCTGTGGCTCCTCGCGGTCCGGGGCATGAAATGAGGCTTCGTACAGCCCGGGGTGCTCGCGGACGAAGCCAATGTATGCCGCAGCGATGGCCTGGATGGCATCATCGCCAGTGCGGTCAGCAGTAGCCGCGGTTAATGCGCGGCTGAGCTGTTGTACGGACATCAGCGCCATTTCCTGGCGAAGCCCGGGAAGTCCGCTGATGTGGTTGTAGAGCGACGGCGAGCGCACATCCAGCCGCTGGGCGAGTGCGGCCAGTGTCAGCGCCTGAAAGCCGTCGCTGTCAGCAAGCTGGGCTGCGGCGCTGAGCAGAGCGCCGCGATCCAGCCCTTGCCGGGGGCTCATCGTTGCCCCCCGGCAAGATCGAACCGCTGCTGTGCATCAGCGGTTGCCGCGCGCATGGCGCCCGCGGGCTGGCGCAGCATCCGTCCGTGGCCTACAGCCAGCACGGACGGTTCCAGCTCCGCCAGGCGCTTCGCGCTGGCCAGAGCCGCTTCGCGGTTCCACGTTGCCAGCGCGGGGAACGGGAAGAGCGGGCGCACGCGGCCGGATACGGCAAGGCCGCCGTGCAGCTGGTACGCGTCGCCAGCGATGAGCACGCGGCTGCGCGTATCCATGAAGGACATATGTCCCGGCGTATGTCCTGGTGAGGCAATGGCGACCAGTGAACCAGTCTGGTCACCGTCATCCAGCAAGTGGTTTGGCTGGGTGCGCACCGCTTTGGGCTTGGGCACGCCGCCGCGTACCGGGGTTGGAGGCTCACCGGGAAGAAGGGAAGTATCACCCGCCAATAGCCGTGCATCCCGTCTGGAGATGAAGACCTCAGCTTGGGGTAGTGCCTCTTTGAGACGATCCAATGCACCAATATGATCGCTATGAGCGTGAGTCAGAATGATCTTGGTAATGGGTTTTCCAAGGGACTGGGCAGTTGCCAAAATCCCCTTAAAACTGAACGGTATTCCGGCATCAATCAGGGTTAATCCATCTTCCTCTTCAACCAGATATACGTTCACAGGGAAGAGTCTTGGAAAAAACGTAACTTGAATGACATCAAACTCTCGGGTAATGCGCATCGATAAACCCTCCTTAAAACTAATGATATTAGTATAATAACTAATGGCATTAGTTTTAGCAATACTTGTTGTTCATTTTATTCAAATAAAAAAAATTTGAAATAATGATTCACTTTACAAAAAAAGCGTTTTCAAATTGAAGATTACCGATTATAATAATCACGTAAGCCCTTTCATATGTCTATCTTATTGGAGCCCTTCGCGTAGCGGAAGGCTCACTTTTTTTGTCTTTTTTAGATTAGAATGAAGACGGGATGTTAATCCCAGCTTAATTGTGTTTATGAGCTGTAAGTATTGGTATAACAGGAAAAATCACGTTTGATCTCCATCCTGGTTGAAAGTTGACAAACATAACTGTTATTCATATAATGACAGTTATACTTACCTTGGGTTGGAGTTCATCGGTGTTGTAAGCCGGGAAGGAGTAAGTTATGAACAGCGAATTTACCATAGCGGTACATTGTCTTGTTTTTCTGTCGATGAGAGATGAGTGTATGGCCAATAGTGAAGATTTGTCCCAGAGTGTGGGTACACACCCGGCCAGAGTCCGTAAGGTACTTAGTGTTCTGCGCAAGCATGGTTACTTGACGACCAAGGAAGGTGCTCATGGTGGGTACTTGCTTAGCCGTCCAAGTGAAGAGATCAAGCTTGGAGAATTATACAGACTGGTAGCTGGTGGCTCACTCGGTCCCAATTGGTGCTCAGGGGAGTCCGGTTCATCGTGCGTGGTATCTTCCAATATGCAGGATGTGATGGGGAACATATATAACGGAGGCGAAGAGGCGCTCAGCGCTTATTTTGACCGTATATCCATTCAGGATGTGAAAGAGCGTATAGGTCATGGGGAAGCGATAACCTTGTCGCTGAATGGATTGCCTGCAAAGGAGAAGTCCTGACGGAGTCCACAACGAATGGTTCTTCATGACATGGCCTTGGTTTAGTCAGGCATGGTGGACAAGTTATGGTATTGGCGTGTGCTCCGGTGAAAGATCCATTGATGTTCTCAGGCGATTCCGGGCATAACGTGAACACAGATGGGGAGAGATCGTCTGCGCTGATGTTATTTTCGGAAGGCAAATCCTTGGTAGAGTAAACTTCGAGATCACCTTGCGGAAGTAAAAGAAGAATAAACAAATTAGATTCTGGGGAGTGGAACACATGTCAGGCATTGAAAAAAATGAAACACTTCGCGTCATTAGCGAACGCCATGCTGTCAAAAAGTACGAAAAAGGGTTTGAATTGCCTGAAGCTGATCTCAATGCGATTCTGACAGCAGCTGCGGAAGCACCATCTTCATGGAACCTGCAACACTGGAGATTCCTCGTGATTGAATCCGAAGCAGACAAAGCGAAATTGCTGCCAGTTGCTTACGGTCAAAGTCAGATCGTGGAAAGTTCGGTTACGATTGCTGTTCTCGGAGATTTGGAAGCAAACCGTAACACGGTAATCTACGATCAAGCTGTTGAAGCAGGCGCACTGACTGCTGAGGTTCGTGACGCATTGGTTGGACAGATTAACGGTGCTTACCAAAGCCCGCAAATCGCTCGTGATGAAGCGATCCGCAATGCATCCTTTGCTTCCCAAAATATTATGCTTGCTGCACGCTCCCTGGGTTACGATACATGTCCAATCGGTGGATATAATCCACAAAAACTGATCGAAACATTCAACATTCCTGCACGATTTGTGCCAACGTTGTTGATCACTGTAGGTAAAGCGGCACAGCCAGCTCGCCCGTCAGGACGTTTGCCGTTGTCTGAGGTTGTTGTTAAAGGTTCTTTCTAAGTTAGAGAGTTAAATCTGATGATTTTGCATCAGTGATATAAGTATAATACAAACAGCCGCACTTTCCTGTTGATGGAAAGTGCGGCTGTTTGGCATATTGAGGGTGTATGGAAAAGTCCAAACTCACTTTAGTGGTGACTCCAATAGATCAGATTCCACACTAAAGTGAGTTCGTAGCTTCCAACATGAAATGATTACTTCTCAGGTGTTTCCGGGATTTGTGGTGCATGGAACGATTCCATGTACTCGATTGCGTTATACATCATCACTGCTGCTTCGGCACGGGTAATCGTTTGTTTGGGATTGAAGTTTCCGTCGGCATCCAGTTCATTGATTTTGAGAACAAGTGAACGCTGAATGGCACCTTGATACTCTGGCGTAAGTTCCTGTTCGTCGGTAATATCCACAGGTTTGATATTAATCATTGGCAGACCGCCTTTGGCCTCGATGCCTTGCATCAGGAACAGTGTGAATTGTTCACGAGTAAGCGGTTTGGACGGATCGATACCCTGTGACATCTGGATGCCATTATATTGCGCGCGGATAAATGCATCACTGTACCATACGCCATCTTTTACAGCAGAGAAGTAGTCACTTGGTACCGGCATTTTGATAAAACGAATCGTGTCCAGATTCAGATTCAGGCCGTCCGCAATCAGTTGAATGCCCTGAGCGGTATTTAACTCCAGTTCAGGTTTGAACAAGCTGTCACTCACGCCTTTGATGAATCCATCTTTATGGAGAGATTCGATTTTGTCAGCTCCTGCGATACCTTGAATATCCGTGAATTGGGCCTGCGCCGCGTTGATCGGTCCTGCACTTAGAGACAGCGTGAGCAGAGCTCCCGCAGTTAATGTAGCAAGTATATTTTTTTTCATGATAGGTTCGCCTCACTTTTCCAGGGATGATCCCTTTATATAAAAGTTATTTGCCCCTATAGACGACCCTTCTGTTCAAAAGGTTGCTGCAATTTTCCAACTGAAATTCATAATCATTCAGAAAGGGCTAAGTGAAGGCACTGCATCTATCCTTTGGATTTATTCCGATAATCCGTGGGTGAACGTCCCATCATTTTGCTGAACAGACGGGAGAAGTAGTACGGGTCTTTGAACCCAAGCTCCGAACTGATCTGCTTCACGGTCCAATCGGTAAAATCCAGATAGCGGCAGGAATGCTGAATCTTAAGCCGCAGGAAATAATCGATGGGCGAATGCCCCGTAGCTTGCTTGAATAACTGAGAGTAATGAGGAACAGACAGCCGCGCATGAGCCGCCAGTTCCTTGAGGGTGATTCCATTCTCCAGGTGCTCCAGCATATATTGAACGGATTGTTCAGCCGCACGTTTGCTGCTCACGATCCCGCCATCCGTTCCGGTTGTCTCCGGTCCATAAGCGAGCATGCCAAGCATATAACCGATAATCTGGGAGGCATATGTCATCGTCTGCATGGAGTAACCCGTCTCTAACGCGCCGTAACATTCATGGAACAGCTCAAGCCATTTTTGAGCCTTGGCCGGTGGCATGGTAGTGATATGATGGGTTAACAATGGTTCTATGTAGGTTAAAGCGTGTTCCCCGCGCAGATGAATCCAGAAGATGCTCCATGGTTCAGCTGTGTTGGCACCATACACATGAGGAACGTGTGCAGGCAATATGACGAGGTTTCCCGGGCGGACATCATATGTCTTGCTGCCATCCATCGTATACCAGCCTGTGCCTTGGGCACAGTACATCAGAATGTGTGACTCACAACCATCGGGACGGTCTCGGTAATGATGCTCCGCTTCGTGAAAGTAACCGATATCGGTAACGTATAGTCCGGACGTGACCGGATAAGCTGCGGTTTCTTGCAGCAGTGAGTCCGGAAGCACAATGAGTTTTTGCATACGAAATCCGTCAGATTTACGCTGTAGGGGTGGTCTGTTGTTAGGTCTCATACTTTGTATTATGGTGAGAGGGGATAGGGGAGTCAATGCCAGATATGAGAGCGCTCACCGGGGGTTGTTCTCAATATAGAAAGCCACGTTACAGGAAGTGAAGCAGTTGCCCGTGAATTGGGTAAGTACATACCAGTGGGAAGAATCAGACCAATGAATATATAGGATAAGGGAGAGATTAGATATGGAACCAGTCACAACTCAGGAAACACTTTTCTATACAGGTACGTATGCGTCAGCGGATGAACCAGGAATATTCCTATGTGCGTTGAATACGGATTCAGGAGAGATGCGGATCGTCAATCACATGGATGGCGTGGATAATCCGTCTTATCTGGCGTTATGCCCAGATGGAAACTGTCTGTATGTGGCGAGTGAGACGGACGAGGGAGAGGTGTTGGTCTATCGTAGAGATGCAGCAACGAGTGAGCTGCACCTGATGGATCGAAAACAGACCAGAGGGGCTTCTCCATGTTATGTGTCTGTCTCCACGGATGGTCAGTGGGTGTTCTCATCCAACTATAGCAGCGGCAGTGTCAATGTATTCCCGGTTGGCGATCAGGGGACGCTTGGTGAGATGAGTGCATGGGTGGAGCACACGGGAAGTGGAATCAACGAAGAACGGCAGGAAGGGCCGCATGCACACTCCATTCAGCCAGATCCGTCCGGGCAGTATGCTGTCGTATGTGACCTCGGTCTGGATCAGATCATTGTGTATCGGTTGGAAGAGGGACGTCTGGTAACCCATCGTGAGATGGATCAGCCACCAGGCGCAGGGCCAAGGCATCTTGTGTTCCATCCCAACTCGAAGTGGGCATATGTAATCAACGAATTGAACAACACCGTTACGGCATTCCTATACGATGAGCGCAGAGGGGAGTTCACTACGGTGCAGCACATCTCCACACTTCCAGAAGGGCACAAAGGAGAGGGGACGGCTGCAGACATCCGTATATCTCCATGTGGACGTTTCCTGTATGCATCCAATCGGGGAGATGACAGCATCGTGCTCTATCATATTGACCAGGAGAGCGGCGAGTTGGAAGCTGTAGAGTGGACGTCTACGATTGGGCAGACACCGCGTAACTTTAATATTTTGCCAGGTGGGATTCTGGTCGTGGCAAATCAGGACAGTAATAACCTCGTAGGTTTCCAGATCAGTGAAGAAGACGGACGCCTGACGCATAACGGGTTCAAGCTGGAACTGCCTCGTCCGGTATGTATTGCTCCTGTGGTATAAAAGTTGTAATACGGTGAAGAGAACGTGAAATACTACATCTAAAAAGTGGTCTAATAAGCTGTGAAATCATGGAGAAACACATGGTTTTACAGCTTTTTTAGGCTTTTTATGCGATTAACTTGAAAATAGTGGCAATTATCACATTTTTTTATTGACCATCGTTCTAATGTTCATTATGATCAGGATATATAGGGGTAAAACCTAAAATCTGGATGTTGCACGAAGGGTGGTGCTTTCCTTGGAACCTGCAAATTCAATTCGGGAGCAATTAACCCAGTTTATCGAAAAGAACAGCATGACGCTCACCCGATTCTCGGAAGTCTCTGGCATTAATACAGGCACAATTAGTCGTATTTTACATGGGAATCGTCCCATATCCGTGAGTCAGTTGATTGCGATCTCATCAGGAATGGGCGTGGCAGCGGATCATTTTTTTTCCGACTATGTGGAAGAATGTTTTGCTTATTCTGTCTCCATGCGGCGAATCAGACCGTTTATTCTCCGAAGTGCGGAGTTGAATCGGCTGGATTGCATTGAGCAGATTCTTTATCGGCTACTGGACGACCTGGATTATGCGACAGAATTATTTGAGATGGCTGAACAATTATTTGAACAAAATCAGCGGTCTGCCGCGGCATTGTTATATAAGAGTGTGAGTGAAGTTGAGAAATATCAGCATTCTGAACGGCTCGCGATGTGTCAGTATCGGTTGTTTTTAATTGGACAAGGAGAGAACCTGGAAGAAAATCTAAGGACAGCTATCTTGTTCGAGCCTTATGTTGACCGGTTGGATGAGGGATACCAACTGGACGCGCTGAAACATTTAATTCATGTGTTTATGGCAGTTCATAAATGGGATAAAGTAGATGGTTTAGCGCAAGAGATGTACAAATTAGCGAAGATTTTCTATGAGTCTAAACACCTTTCTAAACGAAGGGAACACCACCATGAGAATCACACCGAACGCCCACTCTATACTTATATTTTATATGCTTGGTTGATTCGATCCACAGTTTATGAGGAGTATGGAGATTATAAAAAAGCTTTGGAGTTTGTATCGTTGTATGCATACGGACAGGGCTGGTTACAGGAACAGGATGAAGAATCAGAGCGCATACAGCAACAATTTGGGGAATGGGCTACAGCTAATACCTATCTCTACCGAATGTTATCTGGAGAAAGGGAGATTGTTCACGAATACGCGGACTACATCTCGAAGTATCCTGATGAAATTTTTTTAGCTTTACGTTACATGATACAGGCAGCCAATCGGTTTGACTGGAACATTGATGACATTTTGGATCGCTTCTCCGAACATACGCCTTTACGTACCTACAAGACTGAGTTTGGAGATTATAATAAACGTATTATTAATGAAAGTTATGCGCGGTTTTTAAGTGATCTAGGGATGTACCAACTTAAGAGAAATCGTAATGATGCAATGAATCTTATTCTTGAAGGATTGCAAATGTCAGTTAAAATAAATAGTGATCGAAATATTATTACATGTATGACATTATTTGAGCAGTACAGAGATCAAGCTGATCCAGAAGCAAAACAGAAGTTCAAATCCTTATCAAGTGAGGTGCAACGGCTCAATGCGAAAAAAAACGTCTTTCTTGCTAACCATTTTTAGTGTTACAGTTACAATCTGTCCAATCATTCATGCCTTAATGGGCCACGGAGCAGGCGGAGTGTAAATTTAAGAATTCATTCAAAAAATTACGAAGTCGAAGGAGAAATCCTTCGGCTTTTTTATGTACCAATCATTCAATTACTAAATTAGACCTATAGATGGAATTATATGTTTAATTTAAAATGAATATATTAAAGCGCTTACATGAAAAGATGGCGCTACAAGGGCATCGGGCTTACCAATACAATTGGGGAGGCAATTGTTTATGGGGAATCGATCATCATTGTGGAAGCGCACATTACGTACAGCGGGAGTATCCCTGCTGAGTTCCGCGCTACTGGTTACTTCGTTTGGTCTTGGCAACACGTCGGTAACACATGCAGCAGGTGCAAGGCAGATGGAATATCTGGATCGCGGTGTGGTGGCTGTGAAGACCGGGACAGGTGTGTTTGTCAGCTGGCGGCTTCTGGGAACGGAAGGTTCGAATGTATCGTTTAATGTCTATCGGGATGGAACCAAAGTGAACGCTACGCCCATAACAAACAGCACCAACCTTCAGGATGCAAGCGGGACAAGCAGTTCCAAATATACGGTTCGCGCTGTCGTGAGTGGAACGGAGCAGGCTGCTTCAGCGGCAGCAAGCGTATGGGGCAATAACTATCTATCTGTACCGCTCAGTGTACCCGCAGGTGGGACAACGCCTGATGGAGTAGCCTACACCTACAGTGCCAATGATGCCAGTGCAGGTGACCTGGATGGTGATGGTGAGTATGAATTGATCGTGAAGTGGGACCCTTCCAACTCCAAGGATAACTCCCAGAGTGGTTATACCGGGGAAGTGTTTATCGATGCCTACAAATTAAACGGTACACGCCTCTGGCGAATTAGTTTGGGCAAAAATATCCGTGCCGGCGCTCACTACACCCAATTCATGGTGTATGATCTCGACGGTGACGGCAAAGCCGAGGTTGCGATGAAAACAGCCGATGGCACCAAGGATGGCACTGGTGTGGTCATCGGTGATGCCAGCAAGGATTACCGCAATTCCAGCGGTTATGTATTATCTGGCCCCGAATTCCTGACGGTTTTCAATGGGCAGACCGGCAAAGCACTCTCCACGGTGAACTACGAACCGGCGCGTGGCAATGTGTCTGACTGGGGAGACAACTACGGCAACCGGGTGGACCGATTCCTTGCCGCCATTGCGTATCTGGATGGAGAGCGTCCAAGTCTGGTCATGGCGCGTGGATACTACACCCGTACCGTACTGGTAGCTTATAACTGGCGGAATGGACAGCTGACCAAACAATGGACATTTGATTCCAATACGTCCGGTAACTCAGGTTATGCCGGGCAGGGTAATCATAATCTGAGTGTGGCGGACGTAGACGGAGATGGGAAAGACGAGATCGTCTATGGTGCGATGGCGGTGGACGATAACGGCAAAGGATTGTACACGACAGGACTTCATCATGGCGATGCCATGCATCTGAGTGACCTCGACCCGGACCGCCCTGGACTTGAGGTATTTCAGGTTCATGAGACACCGTCCAATGCCGGAGTGGAATTCCGTGATGCAGGCACAGGTCAATTAATCTGGGGAGTCAAAACAACAAAGGATATTGGACGCGGCATGGCGGCAGATATCGATCCAAGATATAAAGGCGCTGAAGTATGGGCAGACGGCAGTCTGTACACAGCCAAAGGGCAGAAACTCGGCACAACCCTGCCTTCCTCCACGAATTTTGGAATCTGGTGGGATGGTGATCTGCTCCGTGAACTGCTGGACAGCAACCGAATCGATAAGTGGAACTATGCCAATAACACAACGATGAACCTGCTCACCGCTTCCGGCGTATCTTCGAACAACGGAACCAAGTCTACGCCGAATCTACAGGCCGATCTGTTCGGGGACTGGAGAGAAGAAGTGGTATGGCGGACGAATGACAGCTCAGCACTGCGGATCTATACCACAACAGCAGTTACGGACAAACGCATCTACACGCTGATGCATGATCCAGTGTACCGTCTTGGCATCGCTTGGCAAAATGTAGCCTACAATCAACCGCCGCACACCGGTTTTTATCTGGGAGAAGGCATGAGCACACCACCGGTACCCAATATCCGGTATGCAGGCAGATGAGGAATGGACAAGATGTGACCGTCCAATTCCGTTCATGTTTACAATAGCCAGCGAAGCATGGGATTCGCTGAAGGGAACAACGGATGATGGTTCGTTGTTCCTCTTTTTTTGCCAATAGCCCAGAAATACGGTAAAAATCGGAAAAAACGTTTGACAGGTATATAGACTGCCTTTATTATACGTATATAACTTACTAAACAGGTAGGAATAATAAAAATGAATCTGTTTTCATTGTGAAAACGGTCATTTTACAGACAGATGCAACCATGCAACCTGAACAGAATAACGTTCTCACCGTATAGACGGAGGAACACCGCAGCGCATCCTTTCCGGATGAAAGCATACACGGCCTAGGGCCGGCATGACTTTATGGGGAGAAGTGCGCGGGGGTTCCTCCGTCTTCTTGTTTTTTACGGGGCGTTCGATCCTGTTCAGCCGGCCTGAGGTAGTCATGCAGATCTATATCGGGGGGAGTATTATTCATGAAAAAGAGAATTCATAAGGGTATTTTGGTTGGTCTGGCACTGGTATTAACAGGAGTTCTGGCAGCATGCGGATCGGATAGCGGCGGGTCCAGTGCGGCAGGAACATCGGGGGGAGCGGAAGGCGGCACAGAAGGGCCCAAGGCCATCGAACTGCTGAATGTCTCCTATGATCCAACGCGGGAACTCTATGAGCAATATAACAAAGCGTTTGCGGCGCATTGGTTGAAAGAGAAAGGCCAGGAAGTAACCATCAAGCAATCCCATGGGGGATCGGGCAAACAGAGCCGTTCTGTTATTGACGGACTGGATGCAGACGTGGTGACGCTGGCATTGGGATACGATATTGATGCGATTGAAGATAAAGGTCTGATTAACGAAGGCTGGCAGAATAAATACGAGCATAACAGCTCACCGTATACCTCTACGATTGTATTCCTTGTACGTAAAGGTAATCCAAAAGGCATCAAGGACTGGGATGATCTGATCAAAGGGGATACGCAAGTCATCACACCGAACCCCAAAACGTCCGGCGGGGCGCGCTGGAACTATTTGGCGGCATGGGGATATGCCCTTAAGCATAATAACAATGATGAAGAGAAGGCGAAGGAATTTGTTGGAGAATTGTTCAAACATGCGCCTGTGCTGGATTCGGGTGCTCGCGGGTCTACGACAACGTTTGTTGAACGTGGCATTGGTGATGTGTTGCTTGCCTGGGAAAATGAAGCTTTCCTATCGGTAAAAGAGTTGGGTCCAGACAAATTCGATATTGTCGTGCCTTCGGTTAGTATCTTGGCTGAACCGCCCGTTGCAATTGTGGACAAAAATGCAGACAAAAAAGGAAGCCGTGACGTAGCGGATGCCTATCTGAAATATTTGTACAGTGAAGAGGGGCAGACAATTGCCGCTGAAAATTATTACCGCCCAACGCTGGACAGCGTGGAGGAAAAATTCAAGGATCAGTTCCCGGCGCTTGAACTGTTCACGTTGAAAGATGTGTTCGGTACATGGCGGGATACTCAGGCCAAACATTTTAATGACGGTGGTATCTTCGACCAGATCTATGTTCCAGGCAGCTAAGGTTGCTCAGTTCAATGAACACTCGATCAATCGCGCTGTGAGCGGCCAACCAGCCTTACCGGCTGAAGGCAGAGAGGATGAACGTGCATGAGCAAGGTGATGGTGGCGCGGAGACGCACATTGCCGGGATTCGGATTAACGATGGGTTACAGTGTGTTCTACCTGAGCCTGGTTGTACTTATTCCACTGGCTGCGCTGTTGTTTAACTCCACAGGGCTGACGTGGGCAACCATGATTGAGGTTGCGACCAATCCCAGGGTGCTGGCTTCCTTCCAGGTCAGCTTTCTGACCGCAGGTGCAGCGGCCCTGATTGATCTCGTGCTGGGGTTACTCCTGGCATGGGTGCTTGTTCGGTATGAGTTTCCTGGCAAAAGGCTGTTTGATGCGGTCATTGATCTGCCCTTTGCCTTGCCAACAGCGGTAGCAGGGGTTGCCCTTACGGCGATTTATGCCGGCAATGGCTGGATTGGACAGTTTGTAGAGCCCTTGGGCATTAAGCTCGCCTATTCACAGGCTGGGATTACGCTGGCGCTGATGTTTATTGGAATTCCGTTCGTGGTTCGTACGGTGCAACCGGTGTTGGAGGAGCTGGAGGCAGAGGTGGAAGAGGCGGCTGCCACACTAGGGGCAGGAAGATGGCGGATATTCCGTACGATTCTGCTGCCGGATCTGATTCCACCACTGCTGACGGGCTTTGCTCTGGCCTTTGCTCGGGGCATCGGTGAGTATGGCTCCGTTGTATTTATCTCAGGCAATATGCCGATGAAAACGGAGATTGCTCCCTTGCTGATCATGGCCAAGCTGGAGCAGTTCGATTATGCAGGCGCTACAGCTGTAGCGTTGCTACTGCTACTGGTCTCTTTCATCCTGCTGCTAATCATTAATTCCCTGCAACGTTGGAGCCGGAAGGCGGGCAGAGCATGACCATGAAGCATGATGCAATATGGATACGAACAGATGTCACTCACCCAAACCAAAGGAGGTGCAGCGTATGGCGGGTTCCGTTCCACTGAGCCCTGTTCCACCTGTGAAGACTGGCCGTGGAACTAACCGTGCAACAACGGAAGCTCCATGGGTCAAATGGTTGTTGATTGGACTGGCGAGCCTGGTACTCATATGGCTGCTTATTTTGCCACTGGTTATTGTGCTCATGGAGGCGTTGAAGCAGGGCTGGGGTGTGTACATCGCCGCTCTTACCGAGCCGGATGCCATGTCTGCACTGAAACTCACGTTATTGGTTGCGGCGATTACAGTGCCGCTGAATACGATATTTGGTGTGGCTGCTGCCTGGGTGATTACCAAGTTCCAGTTCAAGGGCAAGGGGCTCATGATCACCCTGATTGATCTTCCCTTTTCCATCTCGCCTGTGGTGGGCGGGTTGATCTTTGTATTGGTTTTTGGTTCCAATGGGTGGTTTGGGCCGTGGCTGTCCGAACATGATATCAAAATCATTTTTGCGCTGCCAGGCATTGTCATAGCAACGTTGTTTATTACCTTCCCTTTCGTAGCGAGAGAACTGATTCCGCTGATGGAGGACCAGGGAACCCGGGAAGAGGAAGCGGCGGTTACGCTGGGTGCCTCCGGGTGGCGAATCTTCTGGAGTGTAACTTTGCCCAATATCAAATGGGGACTGTTGTACGGTATTATTCTTTGTAATGCCCGTGCTATGGGTGAGTTCGGAGCGGTATCTGTGGTGTCCGGACATATCCGCGGGGAGACCAATACGCTGCCGCTACATGTCGAAATTTTGTATAACGAATATCAATTCTCAGCTTCATTTGCCGTAGCTTCCCTGCTCCTGATTCTGGCTCTCGCCACGTTGCTTCTCAAGAGCTGGCTTGGACACAAAGCCGTTTCAGAAAAGTGATGATGAGAAGAAAAAAATACAGATTGACAGCTACTGGAAGCCCTGCTAATGTATAAACCAAGTATATAGGTTGGATAAGAATGATTTATAAATCCGTTGGATGATAGCGCACTTAGGAATATGGCGGGCAGTAGCCCGAGAAGAGGAGGCGGCTCTATGGCTAAGCCGTTAAAAGTGGATGAGGTATGGTTGGACCGAATTGCCGGACAGCTGAATGACATGGAGTTTGGTTCTTTGCACATCGTGGTGCACGAAGGTCAGATTGTGCAGATGGAGCGGACCGAACGCAAGCGTTTTGAAAACACGCCCTCAGGCAGCGCCTCCAAATCCGGAAGCACGGCACGAAGCAGTTCAGCCCGTTCACTACGCGGATCGAATGCGAGTGCGAAGGGATAGAGAGTGACTAGCGTGAGGGAAGCGGGGATGGGTGCATAGGAACACACACGTATACTTTCCAGAAACTACTCATGGGAAATGTATGTTCCATATCGTCCCACCTATTGCGCGTGACTCGTCTCCTTATGCTCGTTATACCAATGATTCGCTTCAAGCAGCACCTGTTGCCCACCTGCATCCATGAATTCTTCCACAAAGGTATCGAAATACCCCACAGGCTGATCGCCCGTGATGATGGAGATGTACGCTCTGTCTCTCATGCGAATCAATTCAGATGAATATTGAATCAGGGCAGGGGTTGCAACCTCCAGGCGATTATAGATACCATTCTCCGTCAACCCTGCAGATGCAGCCCACTGTTCACGTTTATCCGAGGGTGTACCTGGAACCGTCATGCCGATGCTTGAGCCGATCATATTAATATAATTCTCCATTCTGTTGTATGGGTAAAGTAAATGGAACGAGTTTGAATCTTCATCACTCCAATTCCAGTGTTTTCCTGGAAGGCCATACTCCATTTTGATCTGCTCCTCCGGATCGGGGTTGGCACTTACATAATCGAGTATCTCCAAAATTTTCTCCAGTTTCCCCGGCTCCTTCGCAGCCTCAGCACCTATAGCAATAAAATTCATCAGCAGATTGTTCCCTTTTGAACCGCTATGTCCATCAGGACCAATAACAGGAGAACCAAATACAACCTCTGCAGCTGCGTTCTTCTGTAACAGCTCATTAACATTGAACGAGGCTCCCACAGGGGTTGCTTGGCCATTTTCATTGAGGACACTGTAGTCTCCCTCTTGATTCCAATGATAGTAGTTGCCCATCGAGGTCATCCCAATTTTTCCATTAATAAAAGCATGGGATAGATGTTTATAACCACCCTTATTTTCGCCGGTTATAAACTCGGGGTCGATAATCCCGTCCTGATACCACTTTTGCATATAAGTCAGGGCTTTTTTCATCTCCGGCTCCAAAGCGCCGATCACGAGTTGGTTGTTTTTTTCATTAAAATACAGCTGTTCGGTGAAAACGGACTGTCCAAAAGCACCAAACACCACATTTAAGCCCTCTCTGGATAGGCCATACGTATCCTGTTTACCATTCCCGTCCGGATCATCTTTGGCAAAAGCATACATAACCGTTTCAAATTCATCTAAAGTCTTCGGAACGTCCAGACCAAGCTTTTTAAGCCAGTCCTCTCGGTATACGACTGGAGTTCGATAGATGTTGGTCTGATTAATGGCCGGTATTCCATATAAGGAGCCGTTTATTTTTCCATACTCTAAGTAACGTGAATCATAATTGCGAATCCGCTGTACGATATTTGGCGCATATTGCTCAAGTACATCCTGGGGGATTTCTGCTAAAACCCCCTGCATTTGATACTTCAGCAGATCATGGGGCTGCCTGATCCGGAACAGATCCGGTATTTTACCTTGAGCCAGCTCCAAATCCAGAAGTTCCTCGTACCGCTTGTTCTCAAGGTTCCATACCTCCAGATCGACATCAAATCGATCCTCAATATATGCAATCATCTCAGCGTCCTCAGGAACAGGGATATTCTGATGCATGGTCCAGGATATCGTGTATTGTGGTGCTGTCTCCTTCTCAGCGCTTGCTAGATGGTCTTGCTGTTGCACTTGTGCTGTTTCTCTTCCTAAAGAGGTACACCCACTTGTAAATACGAGAAGGAGGAGCATTGCGGAATATAGACATATCTGTCTTGAAAGGTTGATGTTCATAGCAGCTCCTTTCCTAATTTTAATTCTATATAGGTTCAATTTAACATTTACACAATAACGGAGAGGACAGAAAGAACCTGAAGAAGCGAAGCGTTCGCCTTTATTCCCGGATTTCCCCTTTTAGAAAAGGGATCAAATAAATCTGGGAATAACAGCGATCGGAAGGTTATTCTGTCATCGGAGTGTCCGTGTAAATATTCCTAATTGACCCTATATAGATCCCTGTTCCATTAGACTGCGCATGAAGTTTTTTGGTGTACAGCCGTGAATTTCTTTGAACTTCTTAATGAAATAAGCAGGGGTACGGTAACCGACCGTACTTGCGACCTGCTCAACTGTAATTTCACGCTGTGTCATGAGCTCGCGTGCGCGTTCCATTCTCTGATTCGTAACATATTCGGAATAAACAATCCCGGTTTCTTCCTTGAAAAGTTTACTGAGATATTTAGGGCTGATGAATACTTGCTCTGAGACATGATCCAGCGTGAGATCGCCCGATAAGTGCTCACGAACATAGGCTTTGACAGCTGAAATGGTATCCACGCTTCGTACCTCACTTCGCTTCTCCATATGCATCACAAATTCGGTGACGAGATGAATGATCCATTCCGAATAGCGGTTGATATTGTAGAACAATGAAAATTGCTTGTACAAATTCAATGAATTCGCCTCGGCGGGCTGCCAACGAACCTGATTAACACACTCAGCGTAAATAGATACCGTTTTTAATAAGATGATCCGACTGTATTCGGCGGAATAGGGGCCTTTCTTTAATGTCGCGACCAATTCCTGAATGGCCTGAACCGTACCTTGCACATCCCGAGTCTGCAATTTCTTCTCAAAATTTACGAGGTATGAGTCCGAAATTTCCAAGCTGCTGGTTTCCCTGTTCAGAAGATCAAGATCCTGAATGGCAGACTGCTCGGGGAAGAAGTAGCTGTATCGAATCAGGGTATTCGCCTGATGATAGCTTGTGTGAATCTCTGTGAAGTGTTCTACCCATCCGCCTAACGATAGTACAAATTCCAGACCAAATCTGCTGCTCGCCTCAGCGTGAATAAAGTCTACAATGTGATCAGAGAGAGGTTCTTCGGGTTGGTTGGTACAGATAATTACGGCTATTTTGTGATCCTGCAATTCCTCTGCCAGCAGTTGAGTTCCATCCATTTCTGCGATCTCAAGTTGCTGAATCATCGTGTACAACGTATGCTGCAACTGTCGTGGCTTCAGATCCTTCCACTTCTCATTAACGGGGTCAATGACGATGCAACGGAAGCGAGAGTAGGCCATTGAAATGTGAACAGACTGGAGCTGTTCCGTAAGTTCCTCCGGTGTAAATCGATTATTTAACATATTAAGCATGATACTATGCTTAATCATCTTGTGATTGGCCTGTAAGGTTTCTTCAAGACTATCAACTTTATTGGACAGACTGTTAAACGTTGTATCGATGAACCGATATTCGTCCTGCTTTAAGCTGGTTGGGCTATCCATCCGGCTCTTGATGTTATTCAGGATTCGCTTAAGAGGACTATAGTTGGCCCTGGTAAAGATAGACGACATCGCTATCCCAACCGCAACAGCCAATAAACCGAGAAGAACCGAAATCTCCTTCAAGCTATCCAATTTATAATAGAAGCTTTCATTAGGTGTGGTGGTGTAGATTCTCCATGTATTTCCTTTAAATTGATCTTGGGTAACGACATGAGAGTCATAGTTAAATACAGGCGTGAAGCTCTCATCTGAAGAATGAAAGGTGAGCAGCGACTGCGTCAGATTCTCCTCCGTGGAGCTGCCTATCAACGTTTTGTCCGCGGCAGATATGACAGTTCCGTCCTGGTCGATGATTAATGTATTCGCATAGTCAGCAGGGAGCATATTTTTAATGATCTGACTGATCGCTGACTCTTTGATATCAATCGCAATCATGGCCGTACTGTCCTGTCCAGACGATTGAAACGGGTAACTGTGGACATAGGAAATCAGAGGACTCATGTTGTCCTGTTCCCGTGATTCGATATAAGCATCCTGAGGCACCATGCGAGTCTTCATCCATAAGGAGCTTTCTGGAGTCTCTTTCATCGCAGCAATCCAATCCGTCGTATGATCCACACTCGAAGGCGTGTCCTCATAGAGCAATAGCCCATATACAGATGAGACAATGAAGTGGTTCTTCGTATCGTACACATGAATAGCTTCAATGAGATCGGAATAATTTTGCACCATATTTTTGAGGGACTGTTCGATGTCCAGGATTTTGCTATGGTTTCCTTTTAAGCTATCTAGATCGATACTTGCAGCGTTACCGAGTGCCAGGGACAGATAAACCTGATTCACCTTCTGGATAACGGAGCTCTCAATAGTATTGACAGTGCTTTTCAGCGAAAGTTGATTATTGATTCGAATTTCTTTGCTGTATTGATGGGAGAAGAAGAGGTATAGAATGGAGCCGAAAAGAAGCGCAATGACAAGAACGACAGCAAGGTAGGAAAGAACCATTTTGGATCTCACAGATTGAAATGGCTTAAGCATTCTTTTTCCCCCTTCATTTCTCTTTTCTAAACAACTTCATCATTATATAGCAGGCCGAGGACTAGAAATCATGTTGATCGAAATTTAACAAACTCCCACTGAATAATTTACTTTCAGTTAATAAAGCGTTTACAAAAGTAGGTATTTTAATTGATAAATGTAGTATCTAACTCCATTTTTCTTGGCATATAAGCTCCGGAACGTACGATTTTGATATAAAACGGAATTTGTTCTATAGATGCGAAACGCTCCCTAATGCTACAGTAACGGCAGATCAGACATCTGTATAGAGTCTTTCTTACTCATTTGCAGATGCAGAAGCAAAAAAATAATTTACCATAACGGGAGCGTGTATTTGCAAGCCATGAGAAAACCACTTAAAAAGTCACTGGCATTACTTCTAATGTTGTCTATGGTAGGTCCGACATTTGCAGAGAAGAGTTTTGCAGCCGATCAGAAGGTTCAATTCTCTGATATTCAGGGACACTGGGCGGAAGCAAATATTCAAGCATGGGGTGATCAAGGTTTAATTCGAGGCTATCTGGATCGTTCATTTAAACCGAACACGTATATTACGAGAGCAGAATTTATGAATTTGGTAAACGGTGCATTTGGATATTCCGGACAAGCTAAAATTACCTTTAACGATGTGTCTGAGAGTGCATGGTATTACGAAGCAATTTCTATTGCAAATGCGAATGGATATATAGATGGATACACCGATGGCACAATGAAGCCACAAGATCCGATCACCCGTCAAGAAGCAGCTAAAGTGATCGCTGGCATTTTGAATCTGGAGTTAAATGAAACAGCAGCGAATGTATTTAGCGATTCATCGTCTATTGCGGCGTGGAGCAAGGGAGCTGTAGGTGGAGCAGCAGCAGCGAAAATTATCTCCGGTTATGCAGATGGAAGCTTCAAACCGCTTAATTCCATTACGCGTGCCGAAGCGGTGTCTGCGCTCGTTAAGGCTGTGGAAACAGATGCTACTACAGCTGCCAAACCAGCTAAGCCAAAAGGAACGGCAACCGTACTGAATGTTAATCCCCCAGCAGATGAAGCTCGGTTATCCGCCGTGAAGCACGGAGCCAATGCCGGAGACGACACCTTGAAAAATATTGCCGAAACCAATCCGTTTATTGATATTTTGGACGGTTTTGATCAAGTATGGTCCATGAACCAAGCGGATTGGAGAGATGGGACAGCGGCAACCAAAATTGGAGCTGACGGCAAAAATGCAAAGTATGGAGATGGACCGTCCCCATATTATGATGGCTTTAAAAACGATCCAACCGTAGCTGTCGCTGATCAGAAAACATATGCAAATGAAGAGATCCGAAACAAAGCGACTTGGGAAGCCAATATCAAATATGTAGAAAAGGTCACGCAAAATCGCACGGCTGAAGAGACATTGGCAGCCTATTATGATGACCAAAGAGATAAGATCTATAGCGTGATGGAGGGCTTTGGTCCGTTGGCTAACACGTATGTAGATATCATCAAGCCAAAGACAAACGTTGAACGAACGGTGGACGAAATGAATGTGGTATTGACCGAAGAAACAGTGGAAGATGAAAGCCAAGGCATTGGAGATTGGGAAGCAAAGACGGAACTTTCAGACTTGGTCAATTTAGTTGATCTGGTTCGATTCAAAATTCCTGCCTCATCTAATCCTTCTAAATATTTCTACTCTTCCCCTAGACCGTGGAGAATGAATTCCAATGGAGAAGTGAAAGAAGTTGTTGACAGCAAGGGACTGCCTGTATGGGAAACCTTGAGCGAAGGTGAGAAAAAAGAAGTACCTTTGGCTTCAGGCGGCACCAAATCAACAGGAGAAAAACATTACCAGCAATACGAAACTAACGTTAAGCTTATTCCTGCGTTAACTTATGTCAAACGAATCGCTGAGGATGGAAGAGGAAAAGATGGCGCATTTCCGAGCGGACATACCAGTGCAGCTTACTTATCCGTATTTCCTTTGGCATACGCTACACCAGAACGATTCTCTGAATTGTTAACGAGAGCAGCTCAGTTGGGCGAGAATCGAGTCGTAACAGGGATGCACTCACCGCTTGATATTATAGGAGGAAGAATACAGTCGACAGCCATGGCTGCCTATGCACTTAATCAGGCTGAGAACAAAGATGTGTTAGAGAAAGGCTATGAGAATGCAGGAGAAGTATTTGGAGCTGCAGCCAAGGAAAACAATATGAGTCTGTATGAGTATGCACACACCGTAACCGAAGATTACACGTTCAAGAGTGCTTACGATGAACACAAATGGGAAGATCATGATGCCAATAAAGCCTTCTATAGAGAGAAGATGACTTATGGTCTACCACAAACAGGAACCAAAGGGTTGGCTCCCGTTGTACCGCTAGGAGCAGAAGCTCTGTTGGAAACACGTCAACCGTATTTAACAGATGAGCAACGCAGACAAGTATTGTATACAACGTCCATTGACTCTGGATATCCTGTACTGGATGAATCCAAGGGCTGGGGTAGAATTGATCTGGTCACGGCTTCGGATGGATACGGTGCATTTTTGAACAATGTAACTGTGGATATGGATGCTTCCAAAGGACGGTTTAATGCAGAAGATTGGTGGAGAAATGATATTACGGGTAGTGGAATGCTTACGAAAAAGGGAACAGGAACCCTTACATTGACAGGAAAAAATAGCTATACTGGTGGAACATTGCTGCAAGCAGGAACGCTGGTAGCCGAATCTGCAACTGCTTTTGGTACAGGTGATCTGTATGTAGAAAATGGAACAGTTGTTGTAAATGTCGATGGAGCATTAACCTTGAATAGAAACTTCACCATGGATAAGGGGACGCTGGAATTGGGTGTCGCTGATGGCAACAGTCAACTGAATGTTGGCAGAAAACTCTATATTGAAGGAGGAAGTCTCAAACTCGACTTGTCCAACTATAAGATTGAAGGTTCCAAAGATATTACGTTAATCACGGCTAATGGAATTACAGGTGAATTCGACAGTGTAACGGCAGATGGTTATGACGTTACGGTCACGTACGAAAAAGGTCGTATCATTGCACATGTTGTAGCCAAATAAGTGAAGTAATTATCCATGATACAAAGTGAACTAAAGAATGTCACACATGCGACTTCGATGACAGAATAACCTTCCGATCATTCTTCGCAAAACAATTAGTAATATAGAAAAGGGCTGAAACTACATTGTAGTTTCAGCCCTTTTTGCGTACAGATACGTTGGATTTAGAGCGTTCTTTCAAAATCTACTGAAAGCCGAGACGTATATTAACGAGTCCAGAGTTGGAAAGCGTGCTGCATACTGAATGTAAGAGCAAGCGATCAGGACGTCGCAAAGGTGGCTTTCCTATTTTCCTCTACCAATGAAAATTTTCTTTTCGTAAGGGAGGGACACGAGCTTGTCCTCTCAGTCGCTCTTGGAACAGAGCATGAGCAGGGATTGAGCTCTAACGAATCTGAGGCGTCGTATTCAAGGATTTGAAACGCCCGCAGAAATCTAAAGAATCTGAGACACGTTATATCGAAATGTACGGCGTTTTAGAGCATTTTTATCGAGCGATTTTGGGAAATAACGTGTCTGAGGTTCTTTACAATTTTGAAAGAGGCTGTAGAGGTAATATAAGACGTCCTGTGTTCCTTAGAAAATCGACTGGCTACTCAATAGGAACAGCCAGACGGGAGCTCGATAATTTTGGGACACTGACATTCATCATCGTATAGCATGCCGAGTAAGGAGACACGACCTGATCTGTAAAAATCCAGCCGAAGGATGGCCAAGTCTCGTATCATCGAGGTGGGTATCTAAGTTTAATCATACGGAAGCGGCTGGATGCGTAGGTTATTCGTCGGTGTTGGTACCAGATGTACGACGTGTATTCCCTTCTATCTCCGTAGAGACTTGCTTCGTAGGTTCCAGATCCGTATGTCCTGCATAGGGGCGATCACTGCGAGAGCGCGTCCCAGTCAACCCGAAACCCGAAGTAAATATAATCAGCTGTAGTCCCAGTGCATAGGGTGCAGCAACAGGTCCAATCAGATGGAGCAAGGAGCATAGGGCGATCAGCAAGGAGAGCATTTTGGTTACTGTACGTGACCTATCCCGTCGTGGGCTGGCCCAGAGCAGGTAACCATATATTATGGTGATCATTAGGGAAATTGCGCGAATCCATGGCAAGATGTTGTCCCATGAGTCCACAGAAACGTCCAACATCCGCTGACGAAATACCAGATCTGTAAACAGAAACCCTGTAGCCGCCAGTGCGGCTGGTTCGGCTACAGGCCGAAGGATGGTCCAGACCGCTGTGCCCCAATGATCTGCAAGAGTATCCCGGCTGAGTTCATCTGATAATACGGTGCACTCCCGTTCAAGTGCTCTGTGCATCAGTCCAAGTCGGGCAGGATCATGATCCTTAATACAGTCACGGATCTGGTCCTGTAGCTGAGGGGATAGGTAAGATGCAGCTTTGCAGGCTAACATTGCCGTTATCAGATCGTTATGTTCGTGTTCAGACCGTTCATAATTCCGATTTTCCTGGATGGTAAGTTGTCCCAAGAGGGCTGTACTTATGTATAATGTATCTCGTATCCTTTGCATTCGCCTTTCGTGGCTGCGGCGAACTTCAGTGGCAGACCATATGTATATTCCCAGAAGCAAAGCCATGACGCCAAGCAGCACAGCCACAGCACCTGGGCGTGATGTCAGATCCTCAATCCAACGTTGAAACACACTTGTTCCTCCTTTGCAGCAACTTCACGTATCATGAAACACGCTTCACGTAAGCTTTCTCTCACTATTACACAGGAAGTAGATGAATTCAAGCAGAAAGGGGCACAATTCATGGATCATGTGAGTATTGAACACACACCACCCGCAGCAGTGGAGTATCTTGCCTTGCGGCAGATTGCCGGCCTTAGTGCAATGAGCAGGGAAGGGGCGGAGATTGGATTACCGAATAGCCTGTTTGCCGTATGTCTGCGTGAAGAGGATATGCTGATAGGCATGGGGCGAGTGATTGGAGATGGAGGTTGTTTCTTTCAGGTCGTCGATATTGCTGTACACCCGGATGTTCAGGGCATGGGGTATGGAAAACTGATCATGAGCGAAATTATGAATTATCTGCGTAAAGCAGTACCTGCCCGTGGTTTGGTCAGTCTGCTGGCGGATGTTCCGGCTGATCAACTTTATGCTCAATTTGGATTTGAATACACCAGCCCAAAATCGGAGGGTATGTGGTGGAGGCAGGGAGACTAGTGAACTAGTTAAATAACATATTCGGCGAACCTTTGGATAAATCCAAAGGTTTTTTTGCTTTACAACCATTTATTTACAGGTATAATGTAAATTAAATCCAATTTACGATTTACAAATTACGATATACGCGTGTACTCGTGAAGAATGGAGGAATTAAATATGTACAATGACCAGAAAGCTCAGTTTAACCAGATGGTGGAACGATCTGTGGAGCAGGCGAACAAAAATCTTTCGGGAGCCAAGGGAGTTGTTTCCGTTCGATTAAGTCAGGAAGAGATTGATATCATAGATCAGCTTGTATTTCTTGAATTAGCGAAAAACCGTTCTGATGCGACTGCAATGTTGATTAGGGAAGGCATACGAACCCATCAGACCTTATTGAACGAGATACGCGAGTATACGGCTGAACTGGAACGGGTAAAAGCCAAGATACAACAGACCATTCGAGATTCAGGTTTGGTTACGCGTCTGCATCGTATTAGTGATGATGAATCTGTTACGTACGAGGGAGAGGTGCGTGAAAAAGATGAAAAATGAAATTCGCGGCGACAGCTATCGAGCGGTTTTGCGCCTTCCTTCTTTTGTTGTGCTTCTTGTTGGTAGATTGGTTTCTGGCGCAGGTCAGATTTTATTTTCTATGGCGACGATGTGGTATATCCTCCAATTAACAGAGTCGGCACTCGCTGCGGCACTGATTCCGATGCTGCCGTACTTGATCTATGCATTTTTGGGTATTCCCCTGGCAACGATCAGTGATCGCCTGCCCAAAAAGCAACTTTTGATCTGGACAGATATATTGCGTGCAGGCATAGCCTGCATATTGGCACTTTTGTTCATGACAGGATCCATGCTTCCGTGGCATATTTACGCAGCCAATCTGCTCATTGCAATCCTTGGTTTTTTGTTCAATCCGGCAACCCAGACAGTCATCCCCGCTATTTTGCCAGAACCTACAAAACAATTAGCTCCAGCCAATGCACTACTGAACTCTTCCTCCAAAACGATTGAATTGCTTGGATACGCCTTGGGGGGAATATTGATCGCGCTCATCTCCGTTCAGTCCATCCTGTTCATCTATGCCGTTACATTTCTGCTATCCGCCATATCCATTTTCTTTATTCGCATCCCTGTAACCAAAGTAGTGAAACAAAAAGGAGTCTCTGGTTTTGTTAAAGATAGCATGCAGGGAATTACATTCCTGTTTTCCCGTAAAATTTTGGCCTGTTGCATTATCTTTGGAGCTATTATCAATTTTGCGGGGGCGCCACTGCACATTTTCACGCCGATTTTTGCCAATATGGTGCTGCAAGCCGGACCACAAGGCTACGGTCTGCTTCAGTCAGCCTTTGCCGCTGGCAGTATTGCAGGTTCTCTGCTCAGTGGTAAATATGCCAAACGACTCTCGCTCGCTCACTGGTTTTTGATCAGTTATCTCATCTCAGGTACAAGTCTGCTGTTCATGCCGATGTTTCCTAACCTGTATATCGCGATTGCATGTTCATTTTTGTTGATGATGGGACTAGCTCTTGTGAATGTACCATTGGTTACTTCCATTCTTTTATCCACCCCGGAAGAAAAGAGAGGACGTGTCATGAACAGTATGGGTGTTTTGATGAGTGGCATTAGTAATCCGCTTGGGCTGTTGCTGGGAGGGTGGTTCATTGAAACGTACAACCCTTCATGGGTGTACATGGGGATTGGTACATTTGTTATTTGTATGGGCATGGCAAGCCTATTTGTCCGACCTTTCCGTGAAGAACGTAGCAAGCGTACCCAGCGTACCCGGCAACAAACGACCTCGATGTAGTCTGGAATCTGATGTCATATTGCACCTCTTTTTAGTCTGAGGAAACAAGTAATTTGACATGATCAGGCGAAATAAATGGATTAAGTAAATAATTTATGTAAAATAATTCAATTAAAAAGAAGGAATATCAAATTTTATGTAGAATTTGGTTTATAAGAGGGGGAGACAAATGGGAGGTAATATATCATGGAAAACAAGGAAATTTTATCTGTACAGGATTTGATGGCACTAGAGGTTGAAGAGGATAACAACATGTTTGAGGAAACAAGCTTGTGTACAGTGTGCAGCTGGACTAGCTCACAAACAATTGTTGTTGAGAGCTAGGAACTTCTTTACACGCTCTATTCACTGAATCATTTGAAAGATAAGTCTTTGATTTTCGCGCATTACTAAAATAATTGTACCTCCCCCTCTTACTTTATTCAAAAAGGAGTGATTCTCATTGAAATTCGCAAGCGTAACCCCCAAGAAGGACGCCTTTGAGAACGCTTTGGAACATATAATCCGGGAACTTCCCCAATCCATCCAATGGTCGAATGACGGCCATTGGATTTGTTTTAGACCGGAAGAATTAAGGCTTCCCGCACAGGGCTGGAAAATTCATCTGTCTGTTATCCCTGTGGAAGGAGCTGAATTGCTGCGACGCATTGCACCTGTTCTCACAGAAAATGATGTGCAATGGAAAGTAGTGAGCAGCGGTCTGAAACTGATTGAAACATCTAACGGTTCCATACCTCTCCCTCAGACTGGGAAGTGTGTCACCATCTATGCACGAGACGAAGAGCAATTCTTGAAGTTACTTGAGCTAATGCATTCATGTACAAGCGATCTGAAAGGACCAGCTATTCCGACAGATCGGGCATACCTAGGTAGCCAGTGTGTATTTTATCGTTATGGTGCATCCACTGATCGTTTCTACTATGACCGGTACTCGGGTGCAAAAGTGTATGCCATCCAGAATCCAGAAGGCATGCTGGAGGAGGATCGAAGAACACCTGGCAGGTATAAACCGGAGTGGGTGAATGAACCTGAGGAGTTACTGCGGATTCAAGCTATGGAGAAGAACCAGGCTGCTTCTCGTCACTCCGATTCCAATAACAATGAGTTTGGTATACGAAATATTCGTGTGAGACGTGTTCTCAAGAAGTCCGGCAAGGGAGGAGTATTTCTCATCTCTGGTACATCCTATGAACAGGCTGTCATGAAAGAAGCGGTTTACCGCATGCGTGTAGACGGTGGTGGGCGCTCTGCTCATAACTATTTGGACAATGAATATCGCGTGCTTGATCTGATGAAGGATACGGGGGTTACCCCAAGGCCGCTTGATCTGTTTAGTACTGAAAATAACCGCTATCTGATCCTGGAGTATTTTGAAAGCATCAGCTTGCGTGAATATATCCATCGCAGACATGTAGCCGCAGATTACAACCGGGCGGATATGCATCGGATGGGTATACATATTCTCAATATGGTGCAGCAATGTCACGATAAAGGAATTGTGATCAATGATCTGACGCCCAACAATATTGTTGTACTGACGGACGGAAGTGTACGCCTGATTGATCTTGAACTGGCTTATGTCAGAAGTGATGAGAGTCAGGCTGATCCATTGACTGGTCATACTCCGGGCTATGTACCACGGGGACGTGAGCACAGCAGGCGATCCAGTTATGCGGATGATCTGTATGCACTGGGAGGTGTCTTCTATTACATGGCTTCATCCATCGACCCCTATCTGAAATATCGGCAATCCCATCTGGAAGCTGCACAGGCTTATCTGAATCATCAGAGTATTACACAGCTTCGTGGCTTGGGAAGTCTGGGCATCGAGATCATGTCTGGCGGATATGTGGAGTTATCAGAAATTCGTGAAATACTGGTTGCATTGCTGGAGCAGCAAGAGGTCAATTCAGGAGGAGGCATGGATGTAATAGAGAAAAATGAATGCAATATGGAGCCAGAAGAAGTACTCCGTCAGGCCGAGCGTATGGTAAACACATTGTATACTTCTCTTGATTTTAATAGCCCCTTGCAACTGTTCCCGGAAAACAGCATGAGCAAGATGTTTCATCCGGCGAATTTCAACTTTGGCTGGACAGGGATGATCTTTGGTTTTAATCAGCTTGGTCAGATTACACAAAACAGACAATACCATCAATATGCATGTGAAGTATTGGAATGGATTTTGACGAATCACCCTTACGTTCCAGTTGAGACACCTGTAGCACTATACTTTGGATATGGCGCTGTTCCCTGGGCAATGGCAGAGACGGCTGAACGAATAAATGATCCATCGTTGCTTCGACGTGCAGAGGATCTGGCATTGGAAATCACCCGGCATGAGCCAGTACAGACCAATATTAGTCATGGAGCAGCGGGGTTGGGATTGATGCTGCTTGAGATATACCGTATTGGTGGCCGCCCTGGACTTCTGGCAAGAGCAGAGGAACTGGGTGTTTATATTTTGGAACAAGAAGAGCAGACAGATGAATCATTGAGTTTGTGGAAAGTGAAAGATAAATCGGACAAAAAAGGCCATTATTCCCTTGGATTTTCTCATGGCATCGCAGGTATCGGATATTATCTGCTTGCCTTGGCGGAGCGTACAGGAAAGGAAGCGTACTATTCTGCTGTGAAGCGAATTGTAGATACACTTGATCGTACGAGTCATGGAGGACAGAATGGCGTGAGCCTGTGGCCTGCATCCCCCGAAAAACCGGATACACTCTGGGTACATTGGTGTAATGGATCGGCGGGTATTGGGCGATTTTTGATGGCAGCGGCTGATATTTTGCAAGATCCCCTCTGTACCAGACTTGGACTTCAAGCAGCAGATGCAGTGGCACAGGCAACGGTATTTGCTTCTTTTGGGCAGTGTCACGGAATTGCAGGCAATGGAGATTTTCTGCTCTTGGCTAACCGCAAGTTCCCAGGCAGATATGAAACCAAACTAGCTGAGTATACACAGAGCTTGTATGTATTGCGAAGTGATCCACAGGAAGACATATGGATGTGGCCTCTGGAGGACATGGAGTCCTTCTCCCCGGATTATATGACCGGTTATATGGGGATCTATACATTCCTGCTACGCCGGTTTTATCCGTCTGTTGCATCCGAACCACTGGTTTATTCAGGTTTCGATTATAACAGGGAGGGGAAAGCGTATGATGCTAACATCCATATCTGATATCCTGCCGCAATGCCAGCACGAATCGGGGAAGACGGGGGATCGCTATTATGCAGTTGAACCTGGAAACGACGAAACCCTATCTTCGTTCATGATGATTGATCAGGGTGAGGGGCAGTATACATTGGATTTATGGAGTGAAGCACATTCCAATCCTTATTGGGAAGATCGGATGTCATCCGTTTTGGATAAAATCACATGGTCCTCTCTATATGCAACTGCTCCTGCCTCATTTCCGTGGGAGAAGCTTGGATACCGGGCGGATGTTCTTGCCCATCGGTATCGATTTTTCGGCAAGTTGAGGGACGTTCCCGTGCCGGCTATGCCTAATGAAGATGCGGTTTGGATGTCTGCGGAGGGGCAGGCGGATTCCCTTGCACACTTGCTCCAGGCCAGTGATCCTACCTGTCCAAGTTGTGAAGCTGCTCGTCAAGCTATCGGGGATATTTATCAGGGTGTATATGGCAATTTGCTGAAAGGTTCCGGGCTTGTGGAACTGGAGGGAAGTAAGATTGGGGGCTGCCTGTTAAGCGATGAGTTTGGGAGTGTACTCCTTGCTCATATATTTACAATACCAGAAGCGAAACGTCAAGGATGGGCCCGATGGCTTGCTGCATATGGTCTCCATCGGTGCAGTTCAGATCCGGATCAGTGGATTAAAGCTTCACTTGATGCAAACAACCGGGGCAGTTATCAATTGATGACGGCGCTGAATTTACAACAGGTGCCTGAACTTATACACGTATGCCGAATCACGAAAGAGAGTGAACTTTCATGATGCCTGTCTCACTGGAAAGTACGGATTATCATGATCTGAGAAGTAAATGGTTTCGTGTGAGTCATGAACCTGGATTGTTTGTTGTTGAAGGGACATCAGATGTGGTGAAGCATGAAATTCACAAACTGAGAACGCATTGGCAGGATAAGGTTATACAAATTGCGGTTGGTGATCCGTATGCTACTCTCCCGCTGATCTATCAACTAAATCCATTTCAGCCAATAGATGATCTTGTGGCATGTAAAAATGCGTTATTGAGATTCCAAAGATCAGGGTGGACGCCTGGTAATCGGAAATGGGTTCTGGTTGAAGTATCTTCCTACCTTCACCCTGCGGATCTGGGAGCCATCCACTATATCTTGTATCGACAGAAACTAAGGGGAGTAAGTGTAGTGCTTTTTTTTCATCGCTATCCAACCATGGCGAATAATCCTGAGGATATACCCAAACTTCCGGTATCTATTGTCAGGGATACGCCCGATCAGACCCGACGTTTGTTGGAAGAACAGCTACAAATGGTAAGCAAGGATAATGGAAAGGAAAAAGAGGCAGCGTTGGCGCTCTACAATAGGCTGGCCTGGGTTTTGTTGTCCAAATCGGCTGATCCGGCCCGTTACATGTCCTGTTTTCATTTTTTCGACCATAATTCTTTATTTCAACGGTTGTCGGCGACACAGCAGGCAGTACTCTGGTTTGAGTTGGGTCAGCTGTTGACCAAAAACGGGAAGCAGTATACCGAAGCACGACACTGTTATTCGAAAGCTCGGGCAATCATTGACCATGAAGAACTAACTGAAACGTATCGTACTGGGAAATGGGCTGCGCTTGATAATGGTGAGGCATTAATTGAGATGCAGGAGGGCAATGTAGAACGCGCAATTATGCTGGAGCAACAGGCGGGCCAGCGTATACGCCAGCTTTCTGATGGACCCGATAAGCGAGTTTTTCAGATTCAGACGTTACTAAACATTGCGGGCTTGCAGCTCCGGGCGGGTCTCTATGCAGAGGCAGGTAAGACGTTGCTGGCTGCGGAGAAGTTATGTGTTGATGCGTATGTAGATTGGCTGGGGCATGTACTGCAATTAAAAATGGTATTACATCAACAGCTGGGTGAGCGGGAGCAGGAATATGAACTGTTGATTCAGTTGTTACGTATGAAGACAAACACTATCCATTCCAAACTGCTTGGCCGTGCGGTGGAAATCGCTGGTGCGCTGATTACTCAAGGGTTAGAGGAACGGGCATCCCGAGTGTACCGTCTATTGATGATGGGGCTGCCGGTTGCCAGTCTGCCACAGATCAGATTGATTCGGGAAACATTAGGCAGACTGGGGACCGTTACGCCCCTAGATGCATACACGCAGGACCAGTATATTGATAAACTGGAATCGCAATTGGAGGGATGGGAGCAGTTAAAGAGCTGGAATGAGAGGAGGAAATCCGGTTGGGTTATCCATTCTTGACACGAATGAGTGTGAATAAGGAACGAACGGGTATGCTCTTGGGCTATGATGACAATACATGTGAATGGTGCAGTCTTGATGATACAGGCCGGATTGATAGCCGGCAGAGCCTTTCTGAACATGGGACAGAGTCAGATCAGCACACGCAGCATATTCAGTTTATGGGAAGGAACCGTGTTCTGGTGATTACTCAGGACAAGTCGGGGAAATGGCTTCATATATACGAGAATGAGAAGCAAGCAATTTTGGTTCAGAGCCTTTTTGTGAAGTTTCCATTTCCTGTGATGCAGGCCGCTTGGCAAGAGGGACAATTAATTCTGCTATTTTCCATTAGACATCGTTCAGGAGCTGTCCGCATAGGTCTTTACGATCCCGAGAAGGATGAGGCTCGATGGGTGACTCCTGATCTGGACAACCCGCAATTTGTATTCTGGTCTGCGTCAACACGAGAGGTTGGTGTAAACGTTGGTGGATTCGGAAGAGTGTACTCGTATTCCGAAGATATCCTTCCATCATCCGAAATACCCTATAAGGAGTATCCCTACCCTATGATGGATAAGCAGGGGGATCTGATAGCCGTTTCTATTCCTGTGGAAGATGGCTTCCAGCCTGGATGGATCAGGCAGGGAGAGGATCGGGTGCATGAATGTTCAACGGATAGCCAACCCTTCTCTGAACTGATCAGAATGCAACTCGATCTACATCAACAGCTAGTCCTCTGCGAAGGGATAACCTGCGGCAGGTGGCAATATGTTCAATATACATTGGACAGAGAGAAGAGGTATGAGCTGTATGATTATCCGGGAATCTTGACACAGGCTGTGCTCAGCAGGGACAGGCAGGGCTTGATCGGAAAATATGAATCTATTGTAAGTCCTCCGGTGCCGGGGATATACCGGTTTTTGGAACAAACGCGTACGATTACCCGTTTCCCGGTTGAGCGAGATGAGAGAATTGGCAAGCATCCTGACGAGGAACCCGATGTAATCTATGGATGGGTTCGTTATGGACATGAGATGATTCCGTACATGGACATACACCCGGAGGGCGCAGAACAAGTGGTCATCTATCTTCATGGCGGACCTCATAATTGCCTGTTTGACAGCTTTAGTCCGGTCATCAGCGGATTATATCAGGCAGGAGTGCGGGTTATCGGGCTGAACTATCCCGGTAGTTCAGGGTTTGGCACGGATTACAGGATGCGCATTCAGAACGATTGGGGCGGCGTGGATGCAGATGTCATCCAGTTCATGCGGAAGCAGATGTTATCTTCCTATTCACACGTATCTCTCTATGGAGTAAGCTATGGGGCTTATCTGGCATTGCTGGTAGCAGGTAAAGGTCCGGCGTTATGGAGTACTGTGGTTGCCTGTGCACCGTTTACGGATCTGGAAGGACTGTACGCAGGCGGAGGAGCGAAGCTGAGATCATTCTTGGAAACTGAAATCGGTGAGCTTTTGCATGATCATTCTGCCCTGCGGGATAGAAGCCCAACAGCTTATGTATCCGGACTCAGTGAGGTGAATATTCAACTCATTCACGGTCAGGCTGATCAACTGTGTCCCGTAGAACAGACGGAGAGGTTATATCTGGACATCATGGAAAACAAGCAAATGTCTGGTGCTGTAGGCAGGATTGAGCTTCATATCGAGGATATGGCGCATGAAGCTTATTCGGAGCGAATCTGGGCGCAGAAGGCTGTTGATTTTCTAACCTATAGTAGAGTATCCACGTAGAAAAATACGTGATGTTGAAGCCGCAAATGCGGCTTTTTTGGCGATGTTTAAGGTAATGATATGGAAAGGAAAGCAGTTGGGGAAGTATTGTTCGTGGTCTGGTGCATAGTTTGAGAGGTTAAGCGGATGAACATTAACGTTTACAAGATGTCTCATCCGGTTTAAGATGGCGTGAGCCGTTTAAGGTATATAACAATAGGATTAAGTATTAAAATAACGGTAAGTTGATGAGAAGATATCTACAGAAAAGAGGGAATTTATATGAAAGTAGCCATTTTTGGAGCAACCGGAGCGATTGGTAAGACAATACTGTGGGAGCTGATGGATCGCGGGCATGAAGTGACAGCGGTGGTGCGTGACCCGTCCAAAATTGAGATGGTGCATGAGCGTTTGCGTGTAGAACAGGGAGATCTGCTTAACCCGGATCAGGTGGCTGATTTTGCAGCGGGTCAGGAAGCGGTTGTCAGTGCATATGGACCGAAGTTTGGTGGTGAAGAAGAGATGCTGGAAGTGACACGTTCGTTAATCGAGGGTGTGCGCCGGGCAAAAGCAGGACGTCTGGTTGTAGTTGGTGGAGCGGGAAGTTTGCTGACCGATTCCGGAGAGATGCTGATGGATACGCCGGGATTCCCGGAAGAAGTTAAGCCACTTGCGAAAGCCCATGCAGAAGCATATGACCTGATTGAAGCGTCAGGTATTCACTGGACCTACATGAGCCCTGCTGCAACAATCACAACAGGACGTCGGACTGGCCAGTTCCGAGTTGGTATGACCCGTGTGATTACAGATGATATCGGGGAAAGCTCAATTTCCGTTGGCGATTTTGCAGCGGCTTTGGTGGACGAACTGGACGATCCGCAGTTTATTCAGGCACGATTTACAGTAGGTTACTAAGCGTAGACAGGCTTTGGAATGGATAATTTAATCTGAAGGTCTCGTACACGGAATCGATAGAGTTTCCGATGATGTATCGATTGGATTGTGGTAACTGGATGGGGTAAGGGAATATAGTGATACACTTACAGAACACAGCGTTTAGGTGCGAAGTTGTTGCTTTTAGGTTTGAGATGAGCTTGTCACGGGGAGGGATGAACATTGTTTATCGTAACCGCTGAACAGATGAGAGCTGTGGACGAGCATACCATTCATCAGCTCGGTATTCCGGCAGCTAGTCTAATGGAGAATGCAGGCCGTGCCATAGCCGAGGAAGTCATCAAGCTGTGCCGGGAAGGGCAGGCAGAAGGCCGGCTTGTGGATTCAGGGCAGCTTGGCTATAGCAGCAAGACAGGTGTGAGGCGGGCACACACCGGGCCCGGTGATCGGCAAGGTTATGGTGGCGACATCATCGCCGATCCGGCGCTGGTGATGGAGCGTCCAGGAGATCAGCAGTGGTACATGCTGATCGGCAAGGGCAATAATGGCGGCGATGGACTGGTGGCCGCGCGCCATTTGGTTGAAGCAGGGCTTGGCGTGACATTGGTCTACGCCGATGCCCCTGAGGCACTGCGTGGCGAAGCTGCAGTGCAACGGGATGCCGCTGCTCAGCTCGGCATCCCTGCTCTTGTCCACGTGCGCGAAGCCGTGGACTTCAGCCGGTGCACAGGCATCGTGGATGCGCTGCTGGGCACCGGGTCGCGGGGAGCGCCGCGGGGGGCTTACGCGGCGCTGATTGAGGCGGCGAACGACAGCGGCAAGCCAGTCGTGTCCGCCGATGTGCCAAGCGGGCTGAACGCCGACACCGGAGAGGTGTACGAGCCCTGCATTCAAGCACGGGTGACTGTATGCCTCGCGCTGCTCAAGCGCGGGCTGGTGCAGTACCCGGGCGCTTCTGCCGCGGGGCGCATTGTGGTGCGCGCCATCGGCATTCCCGCGCGGCTTGCGCCAGAGCATGGCCCCTCGGTCCGTCTGCTGACGGACGAGGTGCTGCGCGGTGCGCTGCGCGTGGATACAGGCCGCCGCCGGGCACCGGACGGTCACAAGGGCACCTACGGCCACGTGTTGCTGGCCGCAGGAAGTCTGCCGATGAGCGGCGCCGGCCTGCTCTCGGCCAAAGCCGCGCTGCGCGCAGGCTGCGGGCTCGCCACATGGGCGCTGCCCGCGGCACTGCTGCCGCATGTCATCGGCACCGTGCCCGAACTCATGCTCGCTGCCGCCGCCGATGGCGACAGCGGCGAATGGAACGCGGCTTCCGCGGGCGTCGTGCTGCGTCTCGCGGAGAGCCGCGACGTGCTCGCGACCGGCCCGGGCCTCGGCCGCTTCAAGGGCGACACAGACTGGCTGCGCCGTCTGTGGCAACATACGGATCGTCCGCTCGTCATTGATGCGGACGCCCTCAACATGCTGGCAGACGCTGGCCCACATGGGCCTCGCGACTGGGGCCAGCGAAGTGCGGCGACAATCCTGACGCCGCACCCTGGCGAAATGGGTCGACTGCTGGGCATGTCGACCCAAGAGGTGCAGCGTGACCGCATTGGACACGCTGCAAAATACGCCCGCGAGCAGGGCGTGACCCTTGTGCTCAAAGGAGCACGAACGGTCATCGCAACGCCATCCGGCGAGGCGTACATCAACACCACCGGGCACGCCGGCATGGCGACTGGCGGTGCCGGGGACGTATTGACCGGCATCATCGCCGGTCTGCTCGCCCAAGGGCTCAGCGCGGAGCAAGCCGCCACGTTCGGCGTATATCTCCACGGACAGGCTGCCGAACGAGCAGCACTGCTGCGCGGTGAGCCATCGTCCCTGCTAGCCGGAGACATCATTGACGCACTGTGAGGATGGGACAGGTATGGGACAAGCTCGCGGTTTTGGGTTACTGCCTATGCCGATTCATTTTCAAACTGCAAGTAATCCAACGAACCAAAGAACCAGCGCAACAGCGCATCAAAAGTAGATGAGTGCACGTTGATCATTGTCCATTATTCAATGATCAGTACTCAATGCCCAATGCCCAATGCCCAATGCCCTAACGAACCTGATACACCTTATACCACGGTTTACATCGAGGAGCAAAAGCTAACGAATCTCATCCACGTTATTTCTGCGTATTTCAGAGAAAACACCTGAAAAACCGGACTAATTTAGGAAATAGAGTGCCTGAGATTTGTTAGATTTTATAATCTACAATTAATGGCCCAATAAGGTTTGCACGGTTCGTTAAACGTTTGGATATGAAACGCTGATGCCCTGTTATCTATATAAGTTGAACTAAAGAATATTTACACTGGGACACTCCGGTGACAGAACAACCTTCCGATCGCTGATATCCCCAGTTTTTTTCTTCTATAAAGTGGGAAATCCGGGGATAGCGTATGCTTCCGAAGCGGCTTTCTTTCAGAAAGCTTGTAGCTCCGCTTCTTCAGGTTTTTTCTGTCCTCTCCGTTTTTTGTATATGTTTAGTTCAATTTATATACTTTCATATCTTTGAAACGAATTAATTTTTTAGATGAGACGACAACGATCAGTTACTGAAAAGGGGAGCCCTGCCATGATTCATGACGGAGGCTCCCCTTTATTTGTTTGTTTGTATGCTCACGCTGCCTGATCCTGGCTCGGATCTAACCTGCCTATAATCTGCCTGAAATTTGCATCTAACCTGCATCTAATCTGCATCTAAACTACATCCGGCCTACGTCCGTCCCGAATTCTCCCGGCATCCTCCTTACAGTCGGAATCGAAGTAGTTCCTGATGCATCTCTGCACTGATATCACGCAATGACTTCACTTTGATACTTGCATCAGCGAAAGAACGTTGTTGTTCCGACGTGGAGGCGGTAATCTCTTCACTGCTGGCAGCCGACTGCTCGGTGATGGCACTGATATTTTCGATGGCCTGTTGCACCTGTGTACTGAGTTCATTGGAGTGTTGCATGTCCTCAGCAAGCTGATGGATGCCCGTACTAATGCGCTCCACACTTTCACGAATGGCAGAGAAGGATTCGCGAGTCTGGCCAGTGGCTTGTTCTTGTTCACCGAATAACTGCATGCTCTGTGCTACAGAGTTCTTCACCTTGTCCATGGAGGTTGTGATCTCGCCCACAGCCGCATAGATATGTTTGACCGATTGCGCAGATTGTTCGGCGAGTTTGTTCACCTCGCCCGCAACAACAGCGAAGCCACGTCCGGCTTCTCCAGCGCGAGCAGCTTCAATAGAGGCATTTAACGAGAGCATGGTCGTTTGTTTGGCAATCTCCGATACATATGCCGTCATCGTAGTGATTCGAACCGCGCTTTCTTCCAGTTCCCGCACCGTTTGTTCCACCTCGGACATCGCCATGCGATTCACTTCGGCCAGGCGGAGTTGCTCCGCTACAGCCTTATTACCTTCCTCAACGGTAGTTAATACTTCACGACCATCGATCACCGATTGGGAAGTGGCCTCCAAATTGCTATTGAAAGTAGACTGCATTTTGTCCACAACCATCACCGTTTCACTTAGATCCTCGGCAATCTTTTGACTGCCAATCGAGAGTTCCTCCGTGGTGCGGGATACTTGCTGCACGATCGCTTGGGCTGTATCATTACCGCGGTCAATATCTTGCGCCATCCGATCGACACGATGACCTGCTTCACCAATGGATTGAATAATGCCGCGGATATTATGAGTCATGATACCGAAGGAGCGACTCAGGTCATCGAGTTCATCTTTGCCCCGAGCTTCCGGTAATTGTCCGGTCAGGTCACCGTCCGCAATTTGTCCTGCGGCGTCTTTGAGTGTTCGAATACGCTTGGCGATCTGCCGTGAAGTATACATATTAAACAGCATTACGGCGACGAGCAATACGATGGCTCCTACCAGAGCGGTTTGCCACGTTTGCTGAATGTCATGTTCCAAATCGACGGTGTATTGATCATAACGATCCCGAGTCATCTCATCTAACGAATAGATATCATTCTGTATGCCCCGAACCCGAGTGCTGTAACGTTTCGCTTCCGCACTGTTCATTGCACTCATCGCTTCAGTGGCTCCCTGGTTGAGAGCTTGTAATTTTGTCTCGATGGACTGAATAAGTTGTAACTGCTGATCTGTTTCGAGCAATCCGTCCGTAAGGTCCTGAATCATCGTTTGGCCTTCATCCAGCAAGCGGAGTACTGCATCCTGATTTCCTGCTGTCATGGAGAACGAATAGACATCCAGTGCCTGCTGGGTCTGAATCTGATTAGCATTCAGTTCACTAACCTTGAGCATGGCTGGTACCAGATTTTGATTTTTGGCATTCATACCGAGCAGTTGCATGATGATATAAGCGACCAGCACAAGGCTTAAAAGTAGTGAAATTAGAGCATTAAGTATCAGTTTTCCCTGTAGTTTCATGTGCGTACCTCCTTGTATCCGATGGGTTATTGATCAAGCTTAATTTTGATTTGACCGGAAGAGATATTTGCCTTCAGATCTTCGAAGGTTTGCTGTTGTTCATCACTGAGCGTGATATTATGTAGAGCAGTCAGACCCACGGCGTTCTCCGCCAGCCCCTCCACGATTTCCTTTTGAGGGAAAGTATGATTGTTTTTAATAAACGTGTTAACGGCATTATAGATAGAGACATCCACATTTTTCAGCATGGACGTAAGAATGGCTTTTTCCGCCAAAAAGAATTGATCGGTATCTACACCGATGGCGTATTTCCCTAATTTCTGAATCTCCGTCAGTGCGCCCACACCTGTGAGACCGGCAGCCACATAGATCACGTCAGCGCCCTTTTCCTGAATCATCTGTGCAGCCAGTTGTTCACCGAGCTCGGCATTACCGAAGTCCCCTGCGTAGACAGCATCAACGGTTGCATCCGGCTTGACAGCCAGAACACCTTGCTTAAAACCCTGCTCGAAATTACGAAGGACCGGTATCTCCATTCCACCAAGGAAGCCGACATGATCTTCCTTTGAAGCCATAGCGGCAATAACACCTGCCAGATAACTCCCTTCTTCGGCCCGGAATGAAATGGAGGCGATGTTAGGCAGTTCGGACTGACTGTCAATCATGAGGAACTGTTGGTCAGGATATTTGGCTGCAACTTTCTCCATATCCGCTTGAACTGTATCACTTAGGCCGATAATCAGATCGAATTTGGCTTCTGAAAACTCCTCAAATGCAGCTTCGGCAGTTAAATTGTCGCCCGGTTCACGATAGTCAAAGACAATGCTTTTCTCATTTCTGGCTTGAACCAGCCCATCAAAAGCAGCATCATTAAAAGAACGGTCACCCAGACCCACTTCCGTAAGCACGATCCCAACCTTTGTTCTTGTGTCTGTTGCCGTTGTTGTATTATTGGCTGAACATGCCCCCAGGATCAGTACCGTCAGGATCATCATTAGGGTGAGACCTAGACCTGCGCGTCTGTTCTTGTTTGTTTTCATGTGTGTTACCCTCATTTCTGTAGTCGCATTTTTCTGTTTTGCATGGTTCCGTAGCTCCAGGGAATGACGTGTACATGATGACACGTATGGTGAGGATTTCCCTTTATCTATATCGGTAAGAAAGGCACTGTGAATTATGGTATGTAGTGAAAAATTACGAAAAAATAAATATTTTTCATGAATTACACATTATTTTTACATTTCTCTGGTTAAAAGGGTACATAAATATCTACAGTAAGTTGTTTACTGACGTTAAAAGTCCCAAAAAGGCACAAGAGAGGTGACATAAATCATCTCTCTTGTGCCATAGAATAGCACCCTATACGGATGATAAGGTGATCATCCTATTATAAAAATGAAGCGAGTTTTACCAAGCCGCAATCGAGCCGTCGGCTCGAGTTTCCGTACCCCCGCATAATACGCCATTGTCCGGGTTGCGCCAGATGATCTGACCACGTCCAAACTGGGATGGATCGAGTGCCACTTGAATATCATGTCCTTTGCGGGCGAGTGCCTGTGCAATGTGCTGTGGAAACCCCGGTTCCACGAGAATTGTTTTGCCCTTCGTCCACTGCCAGCGTGGAGAATCCAAGGCGGCCTGTGGGTTCAGGTGATAATCGATCGTATTCATGACCACCTGTACATGACCTTGCGGCTGCATGAAACCACCCATGACACCGAATGGCCCAACCGCTTCGCTGCCGCGGGTGAGGAACCCCGGAATGATCGTGTGATACGTCCGTTTGCCCGGCTCCAGGGCATTTGCATGATTCGGGTCCAGTGAGAAGTTGTGTCCACGATTCTGCAATGCAATGCCTGTCCCTGGAACAACTAATCCAGACCCGAAGCCCATGTAATTGCTTTGGATAAAGGAAACCATGTTACCTTCACCGTCCGCCGTAGCCAGATAGACCGTTCCACTTGCTCGTGGATCACCTGCCTCAGGTGCGCGTGCGGTATCACCAATGAGTTTGCGCCGTTCTTCTGCGTATGCCTCGGATAGCAATTCTTCCACCGTCACGCCCATTTTGCGCTCTTCGGTAATATATTTTTCCCCGTCGGCAAATGCCAGTTTCATGGCTTCGAGCTGCTGATGATACGCCAGAACGGATTCTTTCTCGTCGAATGCGTAACCTTTCAGCAGATTAAGCGCCGCCAGAGCAATCAGTCCTTGTCCATTCGGCGGAATCTCCCACACATCGTATCCGCGATAGGAGACGGAGATGGGATCAACCCACTCGGGCTGGAATGCCGCCAGATCATCTTTGGTCAGATAACCACCGTGTTCTGCCATAAAGGAATGAATGCGCTCTGCCAGTTCTCCTTCGTAAAAGTCTCGCGCTTCGCTCTCGCCAATCTGGCGCAAAGTCGCCGCATGATCCGGCGAGCGCCACAACTCTCCAGCTGCGGGAACACGCCCGCCTGGAGCAAATGTCTCAAACCACGCACGCCCTGCTTCCGCATCACCCTGGCGTGCGTAGATCTCGGCTGCCCTTGCCCAGTGGCGGGCCAGCCCAGGCGCAAGCGGATAACCTTCCACCGCGTAGCGGATGGCCGGTTTCAGCGCTTCCGCCAGCGTGAGCCGCCCAAAACGGCGGCTCAGCTCAGCCCAACCCGCCGGTGCGCCAGGCACCGTCACCGGAACAACCCCAAGCTTCGGCATCTCCGTATAGCCTGCCGCTTGAAGCGCCTCAATGGATATGCCCTGAGGCGCAGGGCCGCTGGCATTCAGGCCATGCAGTTTGCCCTCGGTCCAGACGAGGGCAAAAGCATCGCCTCCAATGCCATTAGACGTGGGCTCCAGCACCGTGAGTGCTGCCGCAGTTGCAATGGCGGCATCGATGGCATTGCCGCCTTTTTTCAATACATCCAGACCGGCTTGTGCAGCCAGTGGCTGTGACGTGGCGACCATGCCTTGTTTCGCATACACAGGCACGCGGTAAGAGGGGTACGGTTGGTAGAGTGGATCGAAGTTCATCAGGTTGTTCAGCTCCTTGTCGCTAGATGTCAGGCTCCGGCATAACCGGATCATACTCCTAACCCTCTTCGCAACCGGACAACCGATATCCTGCCACACCTGCCAAATTCAACCTGACATCAGCCTATGTCGTCACCATATCGCCGCCATTTACATGAATGCATTCACCTGTGACGTAGGATGAATCGCGGGAAGCGAGATAAACGTAGGCTGCCGCCAGTTCGTAAGGCTGACCAGCTCGACCCATGGGTGTATCTGTTCCAAATACCTGTACATCCTCAGCGGAGAAACTGGCAGGGATGAGCGGTGTCCAGATGGGGCCCGGGGCGACGGAATTCACACGGATTCCCTGTGCAGCGAGTGATTGGGCGAGTACACGAGTCAGCGATACGACGGCTCCTTTGGTAGAAGAGTAGTCGATCAGTTGGGTATTGCCTTTATATGCTGTAATGGAAGCCGTATTGATAATGGAGGCACCTCTGCACAGATGGGGGAGAGCGGCCTGAATCAGAAAGAAATAAGCGAACACATTGGTCTGAAAGGTGTGATACAGCTGTTCTTCTGTAATATCAACGATGCTTGGCTGCACATACTGTACGCCATGATTGTTGACCAGAATATCGATCTTCCCGTAGGTTTCCATGGTTGTGCGAATGACGGCTTCACAGTTTTTCTTTAAGCGGAGATCAATCTCGATTAAGAGACAGCGCTGTCCCAGCTCTTCGATCCGTTCACGAGTCCTTTCGGCATCTGTCCGTTCATATAGATAAGCAATGACGATATCCGCACCTTCCTTGGCAAAAGCGATGGCGGCCGCCCGGCCGATTCCACTGTCCCCACCCGTAATAATGGCAACTTTACCTTGGAGTTTGCAGCTGCCAATATAGGCAGGATCTTCACTGATCGGTTCAGGCACCATCAGGGTTTCCAGACCAGGTTGCTGGTCCTGATGCTGGGGTGGAAATGCCAGCTTTTGCTCCTTGCATACCGTTTTCTCACCATAAAAAGGATAGACAGGATTCATTCGCTTTACATCCTCCTCGAACGTTCATTGATACGGATAACCTATGCATTCGCCCAGAAGAAGGTGCGGGAGGAAGCAGCAGAGCGGTTGTTTTTTGCACAGAATATACCATAATAAGGATAGATCCTTAAATTGATGGAGGTGTCAGGAGCCACATGAATATTCAAGGAATTAATCATTTGTGCTTTTCCGTATCCAATCTGGAGCGGGCCATTACCTTTTATGAGCAGGCTCTCGGTGCCCGAATTCAGGTGAAAGGACGCAAACTGGCTTATTTTGAGCTTGCCGGTCTGTGGATTGCCCTGAATCAGGAGGATGTTATTCGCAACTATACGGAACGAACCTATACCCATATTGCATTTACCGTTACAGAAGAGGAGTTCGATGCGTCTGTGCAGCAGCTGCGAGCAGCGGGGGCTGACATTCTTCCCGGAAGGCCAAGAGATCCGCGGGATGCATTATCTGTATATTTTACCGATCCGGATGGTCATCTGTTCGAACTGCATACAGGTACGATGAAGCAAAGGCTGGATTATTATCGCGAAGACAAAGCTCATATGACCTTTTATACGTGAATTTCATGTACAAATCGAGAAAATCTGGAATTATAACTCACATATCTATTGTCTAAACATTGGCATTACCTATAATATGGACAAATGGTACCTTAATTTACCAATGTTAAATTCGTTGGTTCCATTCCAAGGAGGTTTGTCATGATTCAGTTCCCTAAACCGGATGTTGAGCAATATTTTCAGACGTACCGTATTTCGCATTTTGCCGTATCGGCAGACGAGAAACGTTTGTTCATGGACAGCAATCTGAACGGTCAGCCGAATATTTGGGCGATGGATTTGCCTGGAGGATACCCGTATCCTTTAACGTACTTGAATCAGAGCAGTCAATTTATCAAAGCAGACCCGCAAGGACGTCATCTTCTTACCGCATTTGATCGAGATGGAGATGAGAACTATCATCTGTATGCACTTCCACCCGAGGGTGGCGTTCCACTGCCTGTGGTTTCGGCAGAACCAAATGATCGCTGTTATTTCTCTGAGTTGTCCGAGGATGGACAGCGTCTCTATTATGTCACCAGCGCGGGTAATCCAAATTATCTGAATTCACGCCGCATCGATCTGGAGACAGGGGAAGATGAACTGTTATACAGTGGAGAAGAGGTTACGAGCAGCCTGTTTGCTGTAAGCCCTGACGAGAAAAGTTTTGTTATTTTAAAGATGTACTCCAATACGTATCAGACGGCGCATCTGTATCGTAATAATGAAGAATTGGAGATTCTGCCAGCTTCAGAACGTCATAGTCAGGTATCTGATCTGATTTTTGCAGATGACAATCGTCTTCTGTTCATTACCAATGATGACTCCGCATACGCCTATGTGGCTGAGTACCGTATCGATACCCGCGAATTCCGTATATTGTGCAGAATCGAAGGGGAAGATGTGGAGTTTATCCGCTGGCATCAGGCTTCCGAGACCTTATATTTCTGGACACTTACAGGGCCGGAGAATCGTATGTACGTATTGGGTAAAAATGCCGATGAGCCTCGGCGCATAGATATGCCGCTGGATACGATAGAACAGGTGAACGTTACGAAGGCTGGCAATGTATATATCCTCGGACGTGGAGCGATCCAACCGCATAACATTTATCGCAAAATCGCAGGTTCTGAGTCCTGGGAGCCGCTGACTGCCAATCGGGTAACCGGACTGGACCCAAGTGATCTCGTGTACCCTGACGTTATTCGGTATAACTCCTACGACGGACTGGAGATCGAAGCTCTCTTGTTCAAAGCAAAGCCAGAGCAGGCCAATGGCTACACCGTATTTTGGCCTCATGGTGGGCCGCAAGCATCCGAAGCGAAGTTTTTTCGGCCCATGTTCCAGATGATGCTCGCTCAGGGCTATCATGTCTTTGCACCGAATTTCCGGGGCAGTACCGGATATGGTGCGGAATTCGTCAAGATGGTTGAGCGTGATTGGGGTGAGGGTCCAAGGCTGGACTGTGTTTCCGGGATCAACTGGTTGTTTGATCAGGGAATTACATCGCCAGAGCGGTTGTTTGTGGTAGGTGGAAGTTACGGGGGATATATGACCCTGTTATTGGCAGGTCGCCATCCGGAGCTGTTCCGGGCTGCGGTCGATATTTTTGGGCCAAGTAACCTGTTCACATTCCTGGAATCCGTACCGGAAGACTGGAAGCCGATGATGGATAACTGGCTGGGTGACCCGGTCCGTGACCGCGAACGTTTAACGAAGGATTCACCGATTACGTATCTCGATCAGATGGTTAACCCCATGCTGGTCATTCAGGGTGCCAATGATCCAAGGGTCGTGAAGGCCGAATCCGATCAGATCGTGGCTGCGCTCCAGTCGAAGGGACTTGATGTGGAATACATCGTTCTGGATGATGAGGGACATGGCTTCTCCAGAAAGACTAACGAGATTCTCGTATACCGCAAGATGCTGGAGTTTTTGCAGAAACATCAGGAGTCACCCGTCGAACAAGCTTAAGTTGAGAGATTCCATCGTTGACTGAAATACAGTGAGATGAGGAAAACCGCCAAAGATCAAGGATGATCTCTGGCGGTTTTATGCGTGCGCCCGCATGTTGGGCGACATATATGGAACGATACATACATTAGTTTGGAAGGCCGCTATCCATTGAGCGACCTGCCCAAATCTAATAACTAATCTACTAATCTAGCAATGTGACAATCGAATGGATGGACTGCTGCGCCCACTGTGCAAAAGGCAGGTCGGCTGCCCACGTCACTTGTCCTGTCGCTTTGGCTTCGCCCCACCACAAGATACGTTGATAGAGCAGATGCATGCTGAGACGTGTGCGGAAGTGTTGGCATTTCTCCTCATCTGCTGCACAGACCAGATCCCGGTAGCAGCGAAGGAACTGTGCGGCCAGCTCTGGTTGACCCTCACGAACATACCTGGTGGATATTTTGGTTAGGTCGGCTGTACCATCTCCGAAATAGGCAGTTGTAAAATCGAACAGACCACTAATCTGCCATCCTGAAGAATGGTCGTCCAGATGTTGAATCAGGATATTCTCGACCTTGAAGTCTCCCATGACAAAAACCGGAACAGCTTTGGAACGAAATGCTGGTTCAGCATTCTTGAATTGCTCGTCCACCCACTGAACATCTTCATCCGTAATCACCGAGTACTGTTCAGCATCATGTAACCAGTGACGAATGGTTCCGTACAACCAGTCCAGATAATCGCCTGCAAAGGAAACAATCTGCTGCGCTACAGGGTCATATTCCCCTGCATCAGGCACCTTCCAGCGGTGCAGTTCAGCCAAAGTATGGGCAAACATACAGGCGATCTCTTCCTGATCTTGCTGTGACAGTAAAGCCTGGAATGCTGGATCATACAGGTGATTCCCGGGCAGGCGCGGCATTATGGCATAACTCCAGCCTAGCAGATGGGTATCTTCATGTAATAAATATGGATCAGGGACAGGAATGGACGTATGTTTTGCCAGTTGTTCTACAAAAAACTTTTCTTCCTGTAACTGTCCTGCATATAAAGGATTACCTTTCAGAATATACTCTCCACGGGAAGAGCGAATGAGCAGTGTCTGACCCATAACACCTTTATCCGTTCGTCGATAATCTTCAAGGGTTCCCAGGTCAAGCTCATTCAGCGCATCCTGCAATGAAACTGCGGCCACTTCGCCAAGTTGATTGGAACCAAAATATATACGGGTTGTCATATGGCCGGACCCTCCTGGGTGTTAGTCCTCATTAACTTCGTCAGACAGGTCATACGTATCCTCATCGACCAATCCACGGATGAAAGCTTCAAAATTCGGCGCAAGATATGTAATCTCATAATCATTTTCCTGATCCACATGAACTACACAGGGTTCGCCTTCAGGGCCACAGAAGCGATAATCCAGCATAACAACATCATGACCAGCGGATGGACAATCACAGATCACAATCCCCAGATCGGGGTATCCCCAATCTTCGATCATGAACCGACTTCCTAACTCTCCTCCAATGGAATATATCTTGTCCCGGCCGATCCCCGAAATACTTGAAATCTCAATATGGTCCTCAGCCCAGGATGTTGCTTCTTCGGTCGGGAACACCGTTCGTGTAGGGATTCCGCCGTTTTGAGTATGCATAAGCTGAATATAGGAGGCAGGGATCTTGTAACCCAATTCGTGTTCAAGCGATACAATCGTGGCTTCGTCAAAGGGAGTCGAAACATGGTTGTCCCGTGCATAATCACTCTGCTTCCAGAATGTCGCTGGGTCGTACGTTCCTGAAGCAGCACGAAGATGGTTCAACGTACCACGCTGCTCCCATTCTCTCACTTGTTCTTCATGGCGTTGACGATCCAGCCGCATCTTCTCCGCTTGGGGACGAATCTGACGAAGGAATTCAAGGGTAGATTCATCATGAGGCAGAAGTTCGTCAGCTCTCTCAAAAGCCAGTAGTGCCTGTTCATAACTTGCGATGTAACAGTATGCGTAACCCAAGCGATATTGCCAGAGCGGGTCGTTTACCCCTTGCTCCTCGACAGACAACAAATGTTGAATAGCTTCGCGGTAACGTGCGTCATTATTATAGGCTCTGGCGAGTTGACCAATCAGATCATAATCCCGCTCTGAGACGGGGATACGTTCAATACGTTCAATAATAAGTCTGAATTGGTCCTGCTCATGCCATAAGTTGATTTGTTCCAGCAGTTCTCTTTCCATGAATAGGCCTCACTTCCGTAGGAGGGGTATGAATCTCTTTCATTATATAATAAGTGTAGGTTGGTTGGAGAATGTATAAATCAACCTCTTCGTAGCCTGGATGAATCTATCTTTGAAGATGCTGATATTTTTAGAGAAAAGTATGTTACGCTTCTCAAACATGCGTTAAGTCAAGCAGTGGATGTACCGACAGGAATTACAGACAGTGGTGTTCCTTCTATTGAAGCTGTACGTTCTTATACTCCTAAAGAATTATCTGTATTTTTTGGAGTAAGTATTACGACGATTTTCAACTGGATTGATCAAGGCCGTTTTATGGGAGTTCAAAGAGCCGGGGCCAACAAACATAATCTCATTCCAGACGATACTACATATGTGTGTGGATCAGGTAAGAGAACGACGATTAAAGAGATTGTGACTATGTGGAAAAAGGAAGAGGCAGAACACCAATCCACAATAGGAGTCAGTGACCTGGATTACCACACAGGGCAAATTGCCTTATACGAAGATAAATACAAAGGGGAATTCGAATGGACACTCGGAACTAAATTGAACTTAACACCTGAAGAAGAAACCGATGCACAAGTTTGGAAACACCATTTGGGGAGGCAGCGTCTTGGCTTTAAAGATACCGAAAAGTAATTTTCGTTTTATTGAGAATGATTTTTCAGATATTATCTTGAAAAGAAATATCTCTATTAAATTATAATAGTTCAATACTGATATGAGATTGTACATACGAATTAAATAACACTCCCTGAACTTAGGCGTAGTAGCCACAGTTCAGGGAGTGTTGTTTTTATTTATAGTGTATGTGATTAAAACGATATGAATTGAACTAATCATTTACACAGCAACGGAGAGGACAGAAAGAACTTGAAAAAGCGAAGCGTTCGCCTTTATCACCGGATTTTCCCTTGAGAAAGGGAATCAAAAAAATCTGGGGATAACAGCGATTGGAAAGTTGTTCTGTCATCGTAGTGTCAGTGTAAATAATTTTCAGTTTAATTCGATATGGGGAATCTTTATTACAAATCGTCAAATCCGTTATCGTCGCCAACTTTACCGTAGTTACGGGATTTAGCTTCGAAGAAGTCGGTTTTGGTTGCATTCAATGCTTCATCGGAGAATGGTTTAATCCAAGGCATGCAGTTTACATCCACACCTTCATATGCTTTTTCCATACCCATCAGACGCAGACGTTTGTTGGCGATATACTTGATGTAATCTTCCAACTCGTTCAGGTCAATACCGCGCACGTTGCTGAGTGTGTAATGTGCCCAGTTGGTTTCAAGCTCAACAGCACGATGGATGGTTGTGTATACGTAGTCCATGTTCTCAGGTGTGTTCAGTTCAGGGAAGTCTACCAGCAACTGTTTGTACACTTCAGCGAAGAAGTAACAGTGTTGGTTTTCATCCCGCTGGATATACGAGATCATCTGGCTGGTTGCCATCATTTTCTGGTCACGGGCCAGGTTGTAGAAGAAGGCAAACGTACTATAGAAGAAGATACCTTCGAGTACCAGATCGGCTACCATAGCTTGGAAGAACGTCTGTGGAGACGGCTCGTCACGGAATGTTTGGTAAATGTCTGCGATGAAACGGTTACGGTCAAGCAGGACTGGATCATGTTTCCAGTATTCAAAAATTTCCTTTTGCTCCCGATCAGATACGATGGAAGACAGGACGTAGGAGTACGATTGGTTATGAACGACTTCCTGTTGTCCGATAATGGCCGAGATCGCTTCGAGTGAAGAATCGGTAAAGTAACGTTTTACGTCACCAACAAACATCGTCTGCATGGAATCAAGTACCGCGAGCAGGGAGATGTTGATTTTGAACGTACGTTGCTCTTCCTCGTCCAGTTGAGCAAACTGGGAAGCATCTTTGGACATTGGAATCTCGTCTGCGATCCAGTGGTTAAGCAATAGTACTTTGTACAATTTGTACATATGAGGCATGCGAATGTCGTTCCAGTTCAGGATACCGGAGCATTCACCTTCAATAATACGGGTCGATTGGTTAGGGGCTTCGGTGTTGAAAATTTTCTGTACTTGCATTGTTCCGTTCACTCCTTGAAATTTCATAATGTTCTGCCGACAGAACTTTGGGAAATCATCTATATCAACATCTTGCGATGCTGTGATCATGTTTTAGGCAAAAAAGAACCAGGGCAGCGCCATTTTGCAATCAAAACAGGATGCCCTGGTGGTCACCTTGAATCTAGTAAATCTTCTCTATCATGGATAAAACGTAACTTGCGCAAAAATCAAGATTCTTCAATCGTTAATGCCCGGCTACGAACATAATAAGTTGATTTCATGCCGGCTCTCCAGGCGTGCAGATGCAATTCCAGGAATTCTGTTGCTTTAATATCTGGTCGAACGTAGAAGTTGAAACTTTGTCCCTGATCGACATGGCGCTGACGGGCAGCCGCCATATTAATGGAAGCATGTTGGTCCACCTGGAACGCCGTTTGATAATAAGGGCTTGTTTTTTCGGACAGATCCGGAGCCGGGTTGGCAATTTTGTAAGTTGTTTTCTCTTCATAAGATAACAGCTCATAGAGCGGATCAATACTAGCGGTGGAACCGGCAATAATGGACGTGGAACCATTAGGTGCAATGGCGAACAACCAAGCATTACGTACACCGTTTTGTCGTACTTCGGCTTGCAGTTCTTTCCACTGTTCAGTTGTCACGAACTCGCCTACGCGCTCACCTGATGTGTACTCGCGTTGGTCGAAGTAGTGACCACTTTCCCAATCGGAACCTTTGAATTTCGGATAATGTCCTTTTTCCTTGGACAGCTCCATACTGGATTTCACGAGCAGGTAGTTAATTTTTTCATACAGATTATCGTTATACGTTACCGCTTCTTCAGACTCCCAATGAATGCCTTCGAGAGCAAGCAGGTGGTGAAGTCCAAACGTTCCCAGACCGACTGCGCGATATTGGCTGTTGGTATATTGGGCTTGCAACACTTCAATGTTGTTAATGTCGATAACGTTGTCCAGCATGCGCACCTGAATTGGAACGAGACGCTCCAATACATTATGAGGTATAGCACGTGCCAGATGGATGGAGTTCAGGTTGCAGACAACAAAGTCGCCAGGCACTTTGGAAATCACGATGCGAGTTTGTCCATCCTTGGTTACGAGTTCTTCCTTTTCAATCACAGTGGCAGACTGGTTCTGCATAATTTCGGTACACAGATTGGAGGAGTATACCATACCGTGTGCACGGTTAGGATTCGAGCGGTTAACCGTATCCCGGTAGAACATGTATGGCGTACCTGTCTCCAGTTGGGATTTCAGTACACGCTTCATGATGTCAATCGCCTGTACTGTAATCCGGGACAGCAGTGGGTGATTCACTGCTTCTTCGTATTTATCACGGAACGCACCTTTGCCAAAGGACTCATCATAGAAATCTTCCAGTCCGAGTGCACGACCATTCTCGTCCTTCCAGCCCATTACTTTCTTTGTTTCGTGCGGACAGAACAGGCTCCATTCGCCGCGAGTGGATACCCGCTCCATGAACAAGTCAGGCAGACAGATGCCGTGGAATACGTCATGCGCACGCATACGCTCGTCACCGTTATTCAGCTTCAGATCGAGGAAGGCCAGAATGTCTTTGTGGAAAACATCCAGGTAGACGGCAATGGCCCCTTTACGCGTACCGAGCTGGTCTACGCTGACCGCTGTATTATTCAGTTGGCGAATCCAAGGGATTACACCGGAACTTGTATTTTGGTGACCACGGATATCCGAACCACGAGCTCTGACTTTGCCGAGGTAAACGCCGATGCCGCCACCCATTTTGCTCAGACGAGCTACATCCGTGTTGGAATCGAAGATACCTTCGAGTGAGTCGTCCACCGTATCAATGAAGCAGCTGGAGAGCTGACCGGCTACTTTTTTACCTGCATTGGACATCGTAGGAGTAGCTGCGGTCATGTACATGTTGCTCATTGCCCAGTATGCTTCCTTGACGAGATCCATACGTTTCTCGGCAGGCTCTTGGTGCATTAGGAACATGGCGATAACCATATAACGCTCTTGCGGCAATTCCATTACTTTTCCATCAAAATCGTGAGCGAGGTAACGTTCTGCCAATGTGAGCAAGCCGATGTAATCGAAGAGCAGATCGTTGCGGTAGTCAATGCACTCAGCAAGTTCGTCGATCTGTTCTTTGGTGTAACATTCCAGCAATTCTTCGCGGTAGATACCTTTTTTCACGAGATCTACAAGAAGGGGATGGAATGCGCCATAAGGCTCGTCCGGGTAAGACTTGTATCTGCGGTTGGTAGCCGCTTTTTTGTACAGGGAAGTGAGCAGGGAGCGTGCCGCTGCAAATTTCCAATTAGGCTCCTCTTTGGTTACCAGTTCCAGTGCGCTCATGATAAAAGCGTTGCTGATTTCGTCTCCGGTAACTTCATCACGGCGGAGCTTGCTGTTTACCCCACGTACCAGACGTTCCTTGTCCAGCATTTCCAGTCCTTCCAGAGTACGGTCGGCATATACCGAGATGCGCATATCATCAAAGGCAAGCTGGCGGTTGTTCGGCTTGGTCACAACTTGTGGCATGAATATTCCTCGCTTTCGCATGTTTAAGAGATAAATTGGAGAAATTCTTTATATAAAGAATTGAGTGTTGTCTTACGGTGAGAAAAAGATAAAGGTTGCTTTTGGCAGACTGAAACGGCGGTGACAAGTTCATGTCTTAAATCGCTCAACTTGAGGAGCACAAAACAGCACAATTCAGAACATGCTCATATAAAAAGCATTCTCCCGCCTCGCGGCTGAAAATGCCCATGGATGCTCTGGCTTCCTTACTGTCTTAGAAGTTCTGGATATCGACAGAAAAGGGTGCTTATGTAAGCTTTGGTCTATTGCAGATGTGCCTGTAGTTTGAGGATACCGGATGCAGTCCAAACAGCCCCGTTAACCTCTGTGTCAACTCTGTTTCGAGAAAGCGATTTACACCTACAGGGACGTGCCTTTGGAGGTGATTTCATCCTGTTTTTCGCGAGAATGCAGAAGGTGACTAATAGAAGCGGAGAAATCTAGTGTTACTACATTTTGTAGCTGTCAACATACTGTAACCCAACATATTGTGTTTGTAAAGTGGGCCGATACAGTAAAACGTAATTCCGAGTATACCATTTAAGCCAGGAATCCGCAAAGGAAAAGGACTGGAAGATTTGAAGATTTATCAAAAAAAATTTTTGGCCAATTTGAATGACGTCTTCACGTCAGTTTGAATTGTAACGCATTCAACTGGTAGAATAAAAATAGTCAAAAATCGACTAAAATTAGCGGCAGCGGTTGTTCACGGGGCCCTGAGGAGGCGGAGCAAAATGGCAATAGCAGAAGTGACTGTAATTCCAATCGGAACGGGTACAACCAGTCTAAGCAGTTATGTGGCGGACATGCAAAAGGTATTGGAACATCAACGGGGCATTACATATCAGTTAACTTCCATGAGCACCATTATTGAGGGACCGCTTAACGAGATCTTTACAGCAATTGCGGCTCTGCATGAAGCACCGTTTTTGTCAGGAGCTCAGCGCGTTTCCACATCCGTCAAAATTGACGACCGTCGTGATAAACCGGATGCCTCAAGTATACAGAAGTTACAATCGGTTCAGGATAAACTTTCGTCACTTCAGGCAAGACCTAATTAATGGTTTAGTATAAACATCCGTATATACGGTTATTCGGTATGTTACAAGTCATTAATTAAAGGTTAGATTGTGTCTGTATGTGTAGTTAACGTGAATTTCTGACATCTATAAACAGAAAGACAAAAAAGACCAGCTTAACGTTCATTAAGCTGGTCTTTTTGTATACTCATTTAACATTTTAATTATTAATCTGCAACTACCAATGAGGCTCCAATCAAAGTGGCGTTGGTGTAACCACCGCCAACATTTTCAAAAGAGAAGTTGGTAATTGGCGCACCGATAACCGTGGCATAATCACCATCAAGCAAATCTCCGGTCGTTGCAGGATATAGCGCTATAATATCGTTTCCGTTCTCATCCATGACATGAACGATAGAGAAAGTTGCTCCGAGAGAGCTATCTTCTTCAACGGAAATGACTTCCCCGTTAACTTGTACGAAAGTATTGTAATAGTTGGCTACATTTTTATTCAGATGACGGGTCGTTACATTGGAGTCAACGAGCCCCTGTACCTTTTTGCTTAGTTCTGCCGTAATGGCTGGGAATACATCGTTATGTTTACCAAAGAAATCATAAGATGCCTGCTCCATAAAGGCTGTGTCTTCTGTAATGTACGGAGTTAACTCATTAAAGAAATCGGCAGCTGATGCCGTAACAGATGAATTTCCAGTCGTTGCAGTTGGTGCTGTTTGCTCCAGAGAAGCAGTAATGCTTAGGGAATCAAGGATATCTTTGATCTCATCCTGATTATAAGTATCCTTGGCGTAGGTTAACGTCATGGTATAGAGTTCTGTATTGGTCGGAATCAGATACTGCACAAGGATAACATCTGTACCCGAGGAATGCTTATAGGCTCCTTCCAAAACACCAGCGCTATATTCTTTATAAGGCTTGTTTGTGTAGCTGGTTTTTTTATAATCGGAAATGCCGATGCTTGAACCGCTTTGTGTGTAATAATCCACTATATTATTGGCGTATTCTTCAGGATTAATTGAACCGGTTGAACTGGCCTCAATCGTCAGATTCATATTATCTGCAAATGTGACTGATGAAGATTGGTCTGAAAAAGCAGCTTTAATGGATGGAGCATTCATTTGACTTGTATCTACGCTTTTCCAGGATTCAGGATATGCAAAAGAAAATCCTTCTCCACTATATGTAGTGTATTTCGTAGCTTTTTCTTCTGTTGAGACAGTTTCAGTTGCCTTGGATGCTTCGGTCGTTGGGCTATTGGTTGTTGTGTTTGTTTCTGAATTACTACAAGCACTAAGCAATGTGGCTAATGCCAAAATCGTAATAAGTTTCTTCATTATGTCTAATTTCTCCTAATGTGCTTCCCATCGGTTGGGATTTTTTCTAAGGTCATCATTTCGTTTGTAATCTAGTTTAGGTGGTGGGGATAGAAACTCCTTTCTGCTTTTATTAGTAAAATAATAACATAAATAAAGATTTCAGTATTCATAATTACTAAAAAGGTAATTTATCTGTATTTAACAAGTTAAAAGCTAATAATGGACCGTATGGGTATCCATTTTGAACGATAGTACATACATTTGGTTGATATAACCGTGAGCCCATTTTCGACCTGAGCCCGGTCCCATGTGTGATTGGTGCATATAGTGAACTGTACCTCAAATCAAAGGAGGGGTTTACATGAGTGGAGTAGTAGGTGGATACGGCGGCGCATGGACATCGACTGGCGCGATCTTGGTTCTCTTTATCTTGTTGGTCATCATCTCTAAAGCATTCTTGATCTAATAAACCGCTTGGACCCTAATATATTTGTAAAGGAGGGTTCTGCATGAGCAATGTAGTTGAAGGCGTAGGATACGGCGGCTGGACATCGACTGGAGCAATCCTGGTTCTGTTCATTCTTCTCGTAATCATCACTAAATCTTTCTGGGTATAATATGGCGAGCTCTGCCGGGCAACCGGTGGGGTTTTTTTTTCTAGAGGACAAGCATGGTGGAGAGCCAGGGAGATGCGATAGCTTGTGGTTGAACGGAAGAATTGGTGGAATTCAAGAAATGGAAGGATGGAGTATGCTTCGAAAATGGGGAAGGTATCTCATGGCTAAACGCCCATTTTGTCAAAATGAGGGCGATAGCCCGGTCCAGAAGTAGGCTGAATACATAGCTTAGGGGTGTAGGCAAATGTTAAGGAGGAATGAACAATGAGCGAAGTAAAACCGAATTCACCGAACGGACAGGGACACGTATACGGACATATGGGAGGTTATGAGCATATGCAAGGATACCAATACACAGGTCATGAAATGCATGGGTATGGATATGGTTGTGGAACAATGCCAATGGGATATGGCTATGGATACGGACACCATGCCAATCAGGCTCCAATGATGCACGGTTATCAACAGGGTTGTGGAGTATCCTATGGTCACGGCGGCGGAAGCTGGGGTTCGATGGGTACGATCCTCGTACTGTTCATCTTGCTGGTCATTATCTCTAAAACGATGTTTATCTAAGAATTTGTGGGTGCAAGGAGACTTTGCTGATCGTGGATCGTTACGATAAATGCTCTAAATAAACTCCGAGTTTGAGTTCCATGTAGAGGCATAACGTACCTATGGTTTAGAAAGGGACAGCGTAGGATTTCATCCTGCGGTGTCCCTTTTTTATCAGAATTAAGTGAAGGAGCGTTGGGATTACTTTCTTTAACGAACTCCACAGATGCTATTTCATGCATTTTTGCCATTTCACAAGTTTAACGAATCGTAGATGTCTTATTTCCTCAATCTGGGCATGTTTGGAGCCTATATTCATGAAGTGACATGGATTAACGTGGCTGAGATTCGTTAGATTTTACATAGCATAGAAATCCTCAATATAAGGTGTGCAGGATTCGTTAGCGTCTGGTGAGCGTATACATTTGCTTTATAAGCCGGAGTTATTTGCACAATTGGAGAAGTAAGGAAGTTAGGAGTGTAGTCAGTGGGAGAATGGAAAAGTTTTAAAAGCAGAGCCGAATTTATCTGGTTAGTCTGATAAGTGAAAGGAGGACTTTACTCAATGGTGGGGGCGGCGCTTGTCTGTAGATGTTGCTAAATTGGATATGTAGACATGGATAAACACCCGGAACCCAATTCCGGGTGCTTTGTGTATGTTTTCAATCTTCTCAAGAATAAGTGATATCCAAAACAACAAAAGCCCTACCTCTCTTTTGTCCTTGCGGCTCCGATGACCGCGCCAGTGTGAATGGGAACATCTTGTGAAACTCTGTACTACCGGGTTATTGTGATTCAGGTTCTTCAATCTTCATAGGTTAATTGTGCTTAAAAATTCGCTGCGGTCGCAGCATGAAGAAAATATTCCGGGGTTTAAAGAAGACAGAAATCATATGAGGTTGTTTAATACAACTTTTATAGTATACCACAGGTTGTAATTTTCTGCAATAAAAAGGAAAGCGCGACCAGAGCAACATGTTTTCGGACTGTTTTTATGTTAGAAAGTGAAAGATTGTTTTGAAAAGATACAGAAAATTTTTCAAACTATTTCTTCATAGGGGTAATCCTCTTCAAAAGATTCTGCGTAGGTTATAATAAGAGGGAAGAAACAGAAAGGGGCCCTCGCATGACTGAATCGATGGAGGACAGCAGGTTAATGCGGCAGATCGCGGAACGTGATGCCTCCGCACTGGAGCTTTTATATGACCGTTATGAGCGAGCGGTGTATTCTTTTGCCTATCGGATCGTTGGTGATCCTATGACGGCAGAAGAGACCGTTCAGGAACTTTTTATGCGGGTCTGGAATAATGCTGAACGTTACGATGCCTCACAGGGGAAGCTGACCACATGGATGTTTGCCATTACGCGTAACATTGCAGTGGACATGCTGAGGCGGAAATCAAAAGGGGCAGCGGCTACTTCAGTTGAACACGAGACACTTGCAGCCTATGCCGATGAGCATACGAACACGGAAGAAGAAGTGCAGCGTAAATGGGAAGGTACCCGGATTAAAGAGGCGTTGTCCCAATTGAACGGTGATCAGCAACAAGTTATAGAATCGATATATTATGCGGGATTAACCCAGCAGGAAGTATCCAGCCGATTCGGGATTCCGCTGGGTACAGTAAAGAGCCGTGTCAGGCTTGCCATGCGACAGCTCCAAAAGTTGCTGGCCGATGCTGAATTGCATCCGGACGCGGGAAGGGAGGGCATACATCCATGATAGAACGACATGAGGAGTGGTCTGATCTGGCACCGATGTATGTGCTGGGCGGACTGGAAGCAGAGGAAGTGGCGGCGTTTGAAGCGCATATGGCAACTTGCGAACCTTGCCGCCAGGAGGTGAGGGAATTGCAGGAAGTGACTGGCTTCCTGCCATTTGCGGCGGAACCTGTAGCACCGCCGCCAGGCATGCGAGCACGTGTGCTGGGCAACGTGCTCGGACATGTGCAGGAGAGCGCCGAGGCGAAGCCAGCGGCTGCTCCTGCAGAGCCTGAAGCACCGGTGGTGCTTCAGGAGGATCTTGCGCCGCAGCACGAACGTGCGGCGCAGCCCGGGCCAGGCTTGCCGCCGGTAACGGCGGTGCCTGCGGCCCGGGTGGAAGAGGCTGCCCAGGCACAGCCATGGCAGCCACAAGCGCGCGCGCGTGCGCGCAGCAGCAGCGCCTGGCGCATAGCCAGTGCCGGCCTTGCGGCAGCGGCACTGTTGCTGGTCGTGTACACGGCACAGCTGCGGAGCCAGATCGACTCGCTGACGCAGCAAGCGGCGGGCTCGTCGGCTACACAAGAGCAACTGGTGCAGGCACAGGCGCAGAATGCGCAGCTGCAAGAGCAGCTGGCATCAGCTCTGGAACCTGCACAGGGCATGCAGACTGGCGAGGCAGTGAAGCTGAATCCTGCAACGCAGGACATTGTAGCTCAGGGTCTCGCAACCATCGTTATTGACAGCAAAGGCACTCACCTGGTTGTGCAGGCTGAGAACCTGCCGAACCTGGAAGGCAACGAGGCTTTTCAGGTCTGGTTGATCAAAGGAGATACCCCTCAGAATGCCGGTACGTTCCTTAGTCGTGACGGAACGGGAGCAGTATATTACACATTGGATTCGGCCAACGACTATGATACGGTTGCCATCACGCTTGAACCGGATGCAATGGGAGATGAGCCGCGTGGCACAATGATTCTGGCTGCCAAGATTAAAGGATAAATATAGGATATATCACTAAAGGCTGCTCCGTCGTGGAGCAGCCTTTTTGTGTTTTCCAGTTCTGATGCCCACCCATTGGATTTTATTAATTTTTTTAGTCGAAGCAACCGATAAACAAATAGAAGGCAATACCCTTAATCTCCCTGTGTCTCAAGGGAGAACTGGTTGCACATAGAGAGTGAGGGGTTCAGTTGGAAGCATACCGTTCATTTATCTTTCGCCTGATACGCAATTATCTGATCGGTTCACTGGTAGCTGTTTTTGTTGTCGGTACAGTAGTTATGGTATCTACTCTGCAAATACCCAATATTCAATTTGTTCGACTCATCTTCATTGTACTGATTTCACTCTTGTTCATGCTGGTTGCAGAATTAATTACGCTGTGGGTGCAGCTTGTCCCCATAAGACAATTTTTCACTTCCGAGCATCATGAGAGAGACGAACTGAACCACATGTATGAGAAAATTCATCGTTTTCCGGGACAGACCATATATCGGATCATGGGTCCGCACATGCTTGGTTTTTCACTTCCGGCAGCCGGATTAACAATATGGATGATATCCACAGGGTGGCTTGAATTCCCTTACTTGTATATTGTCGTGGCCGCTGCATGTGCCTTTCTGATTGCCATCATGCATGCGCTGATAGAGTATTACCTGACGGTGCGGGCGATTAGACCCCTGTTACTTGAGATTCGTCATCGAGGCAAAGTCCAATACGGGATGGAACCTTCACTGGGAGGACGCATTCTCGTATCGATCCAGCGTAAATTTCAGCTAAGTACGGCACTGATTGGCTTATTTCCTCTATTTCTATTTTTCCTGGCTACATATATCAGACTTCAGTATATGGACAGTGAATTTGCGAAAGAGTACATTCTGTGGGGAATTCTCATCGTTGTTCTGGGCGCGGGGTTTGCGCTGGTAGGAAGCTGGCTGTTGATTCGTGATGTTCGTGATCCAGTTGCTGAACTGACGCATGAGATGAACCGAATTCAGGGGGGAGATCTTGGCAGACGAGCTCCGGATCTATATGCGGATGAGTTTTCGGCACTGATCTCCGGCTTCAATATGATGATTAATCGGCTGGAGATGAGACAGGAACGCAATCGACAGCTGTTGCAAAGTTATTTTTCTACACTGGCTGCTGCTTTGGACGCCCGAGATAAGTACACGGCAGGACATTCCATGCGTGTGGCAGAGTATTCGCTGATGATTGGCAAGCTGAGCGGAATGAATGAGGAACAGGCGGATTTATTGTACAAATCAGCCCTGCTTCATGATATCGGGAAAATCGGCATACCTGATGAGGTACTGTTGAAGGATGGAAAACTAAGCGATGAGGAATTCGCCATTATTCGCACACATCCCGTGCAGGGAGAGAGTATTTTGTTACAGATAGAGCCTATTGATGCCATGGCCGACTTTCTGCCAGGTGTACGATCTCACCATGAGAGATATGATGGCAAAGGATACCCGGATGGGATGGCTGGTGATGATATTCCCCTTTTTGGCCGCATCATTGCAGTAGCGGATGCCTTTGATGCCATGACGTCAGATCGACCATATCGGAATGGGATGAGTCACGAGAAAGCGCTAACGATTTTGGAAGAAGGAAAAGGGACCCAATGGGACCCCTATTTTGCAGGTTTGTTTATTGATGAATGGAGACGACAACATCATCTTCAGAAACCATCGAAGTGAGGGATCAGTTGATCCCCTCTGTCCACTTCGATTCTTTTCTGCGTCTCCGGTGTAGAGCGAGGCCTGTTATGATGGTGAGAACACATTCGCCGAGTATGACTGCACCCAAGGCATCATAGATCACATGTTGTTTGATCATTAGCGTGGATACGATAATGGTTGCTGCCCCGGCGGCCACCAAAATCTTGATGGGTTTGCGGATGCTTGGAACCGAGAGAACGGCACGCATAACCAGATAAGAGTGAAGAGAATGAATACTTGGAAAACAATTATAAGGACGATCCTGGCTATAGAGCCATCCGAGAACAGATGCTCCCAGGCCTGTACCCGTCAGTTCCGGGCGCGGTACCATGGTCTGAAAGTTGAAGTAGATCAGATAACATATCCAGACACAGATATTCATGGATAACAAGACACGGTAATACGTCAGGCGATCCTTGGCACATAGGTAAGCGAGCACACCGAATACAAACGGGTACCAGCCCAAATATGGAATGGACATGCCAGGCACGTAGGGAATGATCCGGTCGAGCGGTGAATCAAGAACTACGAACCCGCGTTCCGGACTATTAAGAATATCATAGAAGAGCCCCATGACGGCCAAAGACAGCATTAAACTCAATGACAGCCAATAGGATTTGCTTTTTAACAATTGCACAACACCTTACTCCTTTCATTCATGCTCCCTAGGAGCATGACCCCAGCAAATAACTATATAAGTTGCACTATACATTCATTTACACGAGAACGCAGAGGACAGAAATACCCTGAAGAAGCGGAGCTAAAAGCTTTCTGAAAGAAAGCTGCATCGAAAGCATACGCTTCGCCTTTATCCACGAATTTTCCCTTTCAGAAAAGGGAATCGAAAAAATCTGGGGATAACAGCGATCAGAAGGTTGTTCTGTCAACGGAGTGGCCAGTGTAATTATTCTTTAGTTCAATCTATATAGTAGTTTAAATTTAAACAACAATATATTCTACTACGACCAGCGCACAAATTGAATCCTGATTTGTGTATTTTTGTGTATTTTTTTGACGAAGAAGGAATGCCGAAGCTTCAATGGGCATGATATGATAGAGACACATACGGACGAAGGCACTTTGGCCAGTAAAGTCGGTACAACAGGAGTGAGTGAATGCAATTTTCAAAAATGTTCGTATTGAATATGGGGATGCTTATTACCATTGCATATCTTGCTAGTGTGTTCTATAAATATGTCGTAATACGTACCTCTTCCCGAGTGAAGCAGATCAGTTCAGTGCTTGTCCTTATATTTGCAGGTTGGATCAGTACGGTTTTTGGGTTTCAACTCACCGATGAAGTGGTCTTTGACCTTCGTTATGTTCCTTTAATTGTTGCCGTTCTAACGTATAGACAACCCTATAGCGTAATTATCGTGGGTATTGGGATTGGGCTATCGAGGCTAACTTTTGGCATCACGGATGCTACATTGGCGGCAGTACTTAACATGTCTGTTTTGGGCGTGATATGTGCAGGTTTGAATATATGGATGAGACGCAGCAACTACAGGCTGATTATTAAAGGAATCCTTGTTACAGTTATCGTCAATGTGGTCAACAGTATAAACATCGCTATCGTTGGTGTGATCCCGGCTACATACTTCTTTTCACATATTATGCCTTATACACTCCCTACAGGCATTTTGCTAAGCCTTATTTTTGCATTTATTTTACGTGATTTTCAGAATGAACAGAATCGTATTTTGCTGATCCAGAGTACAAACCGGCTATTGTCTGTGCAGAAGGAAGAGTTACAGAAAGCCCAGATTGTACTGGAGGATCGAGCGAAACAATTGATGATTGCCTCACAGTACAAATCGGAATTTCTCGCCAATATGTCCCATGAACTGCGTACACCGCTCAATAGTGTCATTAACTTTGCCCAGATGATCAGCGAGAATGCCGACACGATGGATCAGGAGGATATTGTACGTTTTGCCAATATGATCGACCACTCCGGGCAGGAACTGCTCACGCTCATTAACGATATTCTGGATCTTTCCAAAGTAGAAGCTGGGCGGCTGGATATTGTACTGGAGGATATCAGTGTCGCACAACTTACAGAAGATGCCATGAGCCACTTTCAGCTCGTTGCCGAGAAAAAAGGTATTCAGTTGGTTCTGGATAAGAAAACGGGACTGCCTGATACGCTCTGGTCTGATCCCCAGCGGGTTCAACAGATTTTACGGAATCTGATGTCCAATGCCATCAAGTTCACTCACCGGGGGAAGGTCACGCTGACCGTAAGCACCAAACAGATTAAGAATGCAGGTATTCAGAATCGATGGCTTATTTTCTCCGTTCAGGACACAGGTATTGGCATTTCTGAGGACAAGCATCATTCCATATTTGAAGCATTTCAGCAGGCTGACGGGTCGATTAGTCGAAAATTTGGCGGTACCGGACTAGGCCTGTCGATCAGTCGGGATTTAGCGAGATTACTGGGGGGATCGATTGAACTGGAGAGCACTGAAGGTAAAGGAAGCACCTTCCATCTCCATCTTCCGTTGGACCGTGAAAAAATGAGTTGACAACCTTCGCGCTGTGAGTAGAATTTGGGATGACAACTAGCATCGACCGGCTTTTGAGACCCGGTCTAAGGAGTGTATCCCCATACAGAAGACGGTCAACGTTAACCCTCCCCCGTCAGCAAGCAAACCACGGCGCAAGGGTTCGACACAACGCATGAATTTATCGATTGCAACATGGGAGGGTGTACCGGCAATTATTTTACAGACCTTGCTGGGAGGCCCGTTTTTAACCGGATTTCTGCTGTACCTTGGGGCCGGGTCGAGACATATCGGCTTTGTGCTCGCGATTACAACGTTCGTAAACATTGCCCAGATCGGAGCAGCTTACTGGATGCAGCGTATTCGCAGCCGAAAACGCATGTTGCTACTATTTGTGGGCACACATCGTATCTTGTGGAGTGCGACGGGACTGATCCCGTTTATATTTCCCAAAGAGTGGTGGGTAAGCGTATATATTGGCGTGTATACGGTTGCTTTTATATCAAATACCATCGGCGGCATGATCTGGACTTCACTGATTGGCGATATCGTACCTGCCAAGGTGAGAGGGCGTTATTTTGGAATTCGAAATACGATTCTGAATGCTCTTGGAAGCGTATGCTTATTCGCTGGTGGTATTGTTTTGGACCGTTACCCCGGAGAAATGGGCTTTCTGATTCTGTTTATTCCGGTTTGGATCTGTGCTATTGCCAACACAGTCATTTATTTCTTCTATCCGGACGTGCCATTTGAACGTTCTACCGAAAAGGTTTTCTGGCGCATGTTCATCAAGCCGTTCCAGGATCGTTCTTTTCTGAAAGCAACGCTGTTCCTGGCTGTCTGGTTATTGATCCAGACCTTGATTGTTCCGCTCTATTCCTATGTGATGTTGGATCTATTGAATATTAATTATCAGACGGTATCCCTGATCACGGTAGTCCAGACGCTGGTTATGATGGCCGGTTTCTATATCTGGGGCAATCTGAATGCCAGATTCAGCAACAAAACCCTCCTATTCTGGACATTGCCAGTCATTGCGCTCTCCTGTCTGTCGTGGGGGTTAATGTCGTTCATGCCTGTATTGATCGCGCTATTTTTATCGCATATCTTCCTTGGGATTGGTGTAGGTGGATTCAATCAGCTGGCGTTTAACTTTACGATTGGAGACACGCCCAAAAGTGAAAGACCGATGTTTGTTGCGGTGTATTCGGCTCTGACCGGAGTAACTTCATTTATTGGGCCGCTGTTGGGTGGCTGGTTGTATGAAAAGATGGGGACTTGGTCCGATGCGCTGGCCTGGATCTCAGCCTATGGATTTCAGGTGGGGGTCGGTGTCGTGATGTTGATTCTTACATTTACCCTTGGACGTCGTGTACTGTTAAAATAGATATTGAATATTTACACTGGCACTTCGATGACAGAACAACCTTGTAAATGTTTAGATTGATCCTATATATCTGGTATGACTTCAAAAAAAGATGGCGAAGTGGAGGGATGTAATTGAATCGTCTCGAACGGAAAGCCATGGTGATTGGAGCCACGGGGCTTGTAGGCGAATTACTGGTTCATAATCTGCTGGAGCACTCGGTATACAGCTTGGTTCGGGTTCTGGTTAGACGTCCGCTTGAGCTGCAACATCCCAAACTGGAACAGCATGTGGTGGACTGGGAACAGCTGGAGAGCCAAGGCCACTTATTCGATGGAATCGATGACCTGTATTGTTGTTTGGGTACAACGATCAAAAAAGCAGGTAGTCAGGACAATTTCCGTCAGGTGGATTATCATTACCCGGTTCGTGCAGCTACTATGGCGAAGCAACAGGGTGTATCACAGATGCTGGTGATCTCCTCCATGGGAGCGAGTGCAGGTTCCCGGGTCTTTTACAGTCGGACCAAAGGGGAAATGGAGGATGCATTGTCCGATATCGGTTTTCCGTCATTGCATATCTTCCGCCCTTCATTAATTCTGGGAGATCGAAACGAGAAACGGTTTGGTGAGCAGATGGCTGCCCATGCCATGAAGTTTCTGGATCGCTGGATGAAAGGCAGAGCAGACAAATACCGGGCGGTACACGCCGCAACCATCGCACAGGCCATGATAAATATTGCGTTGGTGCAAGCCAAGGGAAACCATGTGTATTCGAATGAAGTCATTCATGTCCTTGGTGTGGACGGGGGCTAAGAAACCTTTGAACGAGCTGTTTGCTTCATGTGGCTAGTGAGGAGCGTTTCTCGCTTGAGGTAGATCGTGGTATAATAGGCAACAAAAATGAGTTCGAACCCTGACTCCATGCGGCAGCAGGATAACGAACATGAAGGAGAACTCGTCCATGAAAAAACCAATCTCTACCGATCAGGCGCCAGGCGCCATTGGTCCATACAGTCAAGCCGTTGATGCAGGCGATTTCATCTACACTTCCGGGCAACTTGGCCTGAATCCTCAAACGGGAGAGTTCGGCGCAGATGTACAGGAGCAGACACGTCTGTCCCTGAGCAATGTAAAGGCTATCCTTGAAGCAGCAGGCACAAGTATGGATAAAATCGTGAAAACGACGGTGTTCCTGAAAGACATGAACGATTTTGTTCCTGTGAATGAAGTGTATAGCACGTTCTTCGAACAGCCGTATCCTGCACGCAGTGCAGTGGAAGTTGCTCGTTTGCCAAAAGATGCACTGGTGGAGATTGAAGTTATTGCCCTGAAATAGGACAACCTTATTCGTTCTTTTATACATAAACAGCCGATTTCAGGTCGAAGACCAGAATCGGCTGTTTGCGTTACGTTTTTTCGTTATATTTAAGCGTTGTATATGATGGAAACTACTCAATCACGATCCTGATTACGGGCGAAGAACAGCCATACCGCATAGATGGCCAGTACGATCACAATGATGATTGCCGTATAATATACGGAAGTGACATCCTTTTGTTTAAGTGCAATGGCGATATACGCCCATGTGAACACAAGTGGGTATATGCTATCGCGATAACGGAAGCTAACGAGTACAGCCAGCACCATACCCACAATCAGCATAATGATCGTCCAGGTTGGTTCGCTGATACCAAAACCATCCCAGCCTATTTTATATAACAGCACCGCTGCATTGACAATGGTTGCAACGCTAATCCATCCAAGATAAATGCTGAATGGCAGCTTCACAAGCCAGATCTCAGCAGTGGTCGGAACCGTAATGGTACGTGTTTTTACATACAGCATGATCAGGCACAACAGAAGCAGTACAATAATCAGTAAAGCGAGACCGGTCTGCAAGTTTTGAAAAGCAAAAATCCAGGCTACGTTGAAAGCACAGCTTGCCAGAAACCAATACCCGAGACGGGTAATCGAATCCCTTTTCCAAGAAGCGGGCACGAACTGATAGATCACGAACCCTGCTAATAGCAGGTAGATCAGACCCCATATAGAGAAGGCATAGCCAGAAGGTGTGAGCAGCACAGGGTACATATCCGATACTTCCTTATTGGTTCTGCCCCCGATCGGCAGAGCGTTGGAAAGGTAGTTCACGATAATTACAGCGATAAAACCAATGGCGTTTAACCACTTGTACGGATTGTTACGTGACATTGTGTTTCCTCCTTGGTTTAACGAATGAATGAACCACGGGTCAGTCTACAATGAATATACCCAGTTCTTGCACATTCTAATAACAGCCGCAAAAAATTCACAAGTTGATCTTTCAGATCCTTGCGCTCTGCCGCTATGTTGGAACGGTACTCTGTCCCAATGTACGCGAAACGATGCAGAAATATGTCCATGCCCACGATGTCCCATTAGAAGAGGAGGCAGAGAATGCTCACAAGAGAAACGATGGAGAAACAGCAGACTTGGTTCTATGTAGCTGCACTGTTCTTAGGAGCAGTGATCGGGCTGAGTAATCCGGTATGGGGGAATGTTTTACACTACACCGTGTCCCCGGTTCTTGCCGTTCTGTTATATAGCATGTTTGTACAGATTCCCTTTTTACAGTTAAAAGAGTCCTGGTCGAATCTTCGATTTATGGGGGCGCTACTGGTGGCTAATTTTATCGTTGTACCTGTAGTTGTATGGTTGCTTACACTGGTCTTTCCACAATCACCAGGCGTTCTGATCGGAGTTTATCTGGTACTGTTAACGCCCTGTATTGATTACGTCATTGTGTTCACACAGCTCGGCAGGGGCAATGAGAAACTGATGCTCGCCGCAACACCCCTTTTATTTGTTATACAAATGATCCTGTTGCCGTTTTATTTATGGGTATTGATGGGGGCTGAGGTGGCGCAGGTCATGCAGGTAGGGCCGTTTGTGGAGGCTTTTCTGTTCCTGATCGTTATTCCACTGCTGCTCGCTGTTGTTACACAAGTTCTCTCCAGAGGTAAAGCGAGCGGGGAGCGGGTCATAAATGCGACGGCATGGCTCCCGGTTCCGATGATGGCACTCGCGCTGATTGTGGTTGTCGCTTCCCAGATTGGCAAAGTTTACAATGATATGGCGATTATCGTGAACGTGATTCCGATCTATGTTGCTTTTCTAATCCTTATGCCTTGGATATCTCGGCTCATTGCTACTTGGTTTGGATTGAATCCGGGTGCAGGGCGGGCGTTGATATTCAGTTCAGCCACACGGAATTCGCTGGTCGTTCTGCCACTGGCGCTGGCACTCCCTCCACAATGGGCAAACATAGCCGCAGCTGTTATTGTTACACAGACGATGGTGGAGCTGGCTGGGGAGCTAATCTACATTCGACTTGTACCTGCGGTGATTTTGCGGGATCGGTGAGCGGACTAGGACATATCTATGTTATGATTTAATATAATTAATAAAACCATTTTTGGTAAATAAAAGGGGGTAATGAGTATCCATACATACCGGAAGATCATGTTCTACCTGGACATTGCACTGGTTCCGTTCATCGTTGTCTTTTTTCCTATAGCGGCTCATACATCGGGAAATAACATTTATTATCTCTACTTGGTTATAGCTGTAGCTGCAATCTTTCGGATCGTATCCTATCTGAGAAAAGAAAGAGCCAACAGGTCATCATGATATAGGCTATTTTCTGTAAAAGAAAAATATAAAGAGTACTTCCGGTGGGTTATGCCGGGAGTACTCTTTTTAATTCGGATCAGGTACTCGTTACGTACCAGCCTCCAATAATGTTTTACGATATTCCGCTGGCGTGATGCCCTCCATTTTTTTGAACACTTTGCTGAAATACTTTTCATCCTGGAATCCAACCATCTCCGAGATTTTGGCAACTCGCAGGGAAGGGTTTTGCAGTAGCAGCTTGGCGTTATTGATTCGCAGTTTGCCCAAATATTCCGACCAGTTCAGGCCAAATTGCTGTTTGAATTTACGGGAAATATACTCCCGGCTCAGGTAGAAACGCGCGGCAATCTGCTGCAAGGACAGGTCCTCCTGATAATGGGCGTCCATATAACGTGCAATCTCACTCATGGGATCGGGATTGGCGTGGTGATGAGCGGTGAGCGCCTTTCCTGCGGCAAGCAGTCGTTGTTCCAATAATGAACGAAGCAGGGGGAAGGATAACAGTCCTTCAGCGTCCAAAGGTAACTCGGCAAAGGGAATAGACTGTTCCTCCGTTACTTCTTCCTCTTTGGGTGACGAACCTGCCGTATCATCAAGCCAGCGGCTCAGCATCCATTCCAGCTCGTCGATCCATTGCTGAATCTGCTCAGCACTGACAACTTCAAGATTAGTAATCGGGTCAAGCCACTCGGCGACCGCAGCAGATACACTGGAAGATCGGCAGCTCATGGCTGCCATACGCAGGGGTTCTTCATGGGCGGTTAAGCGCCTGATTTTCTTCCCATTTGATGATTCCACTGACGCATGAATTCGCTGTTTAATTTGCACAGCGTTACGTCTCCACAGTCTTGAACTTGCTTCCAGATAGGCTGCTGAGATTCCGCCAGGGTAGGACTCACAGGTGGAGATGCCAAAATGAAGCCGGCGCTGAATCGTCTGCTCCAATCCCTGATTAACCTTGTCCAGAATATGTTCCAATGAAGTGGATGGGCCCCAATGCAGCAGAACAATCTCGTCCGGTTGATCCAACTGCCGAAACATTACGCCTTCGTCTGGTGTGGATAACATCTCGGCACAGATATTGAGCACGGAGAACACAAGCAGGTCCGGTTGACTGCGATATTTTGCCAGACAACCTGCATCCAGATGGGACAGGCTGGTGACAGCGACACTACAGACAGGGATAACACTAGGGAGATTCAACTCATCCTGCAATCGCTGCATGTGTGATGGGCTGCTGCCTCTGCCGACGGCAAGTTCGGTGAGCAGACGATCCTGGTAGTGGGGGCGCATTCGATTAACGACAATGGATTGCCTGGTGGATTGTATCCGAATGGCGTCTTCCTCTCCCCAAGCTGTAACGGCCTTTAATAGAGATGCATTCAGCTCATCCGCTTCCACAGGTTTCAGGAGGTAGTCCATGCCACCATGTCTGATTGCATGCCTCACGAGTTCAAAATCATCATATCCACTAATAACGAGCACTTTGCTGTGTGGGGCATGAGCCGATATCCATTCAAGTAATGCCATACCGTCCTTGCCCGGCATACGCATGTCACTGAGTATGATTTGAGGTTGATGTGCCGTGATGGCGGCGATGGCTTCATCCCCGTCTGCCGCTTCGATTAACGTATCAATGCCAAACTCTTCCCAATGACCAAGCAACCTTATGGCATCGCGGACATGTTTTTCATCATCTACAAGCAGTGCCTTCATGTTGTTCACTCTCCCGCGTATAGTTTAACCCTGATCTTTACACCATTGGGTTCCCGATTGTTGATCTCAAGCCTGGCTGAGTGACCGGGATGTGAGTTCAATTGAAGTCGGCGTATTACATTTCGTAGACCGATGGATTCAGACTCGTCGGATTCTTGTGTAGATAACCCGGTTGTTGTATGACTTTGATGCAGCCATCCTCGGATCTCCAGTAATTTATCTTCAGGTATGGATGGGCCGTTATTATTCAGTTCTATTTCAATCCAATGATCGTTGATCCGGCGGCTGGATAGGGATATGTGACCTTTGCCAGGCTGAATATCTGCTCCATGTTTAAAGTAGTTCTCAATTAAAGGTTGTAACGTCATTCTTGGCATTTCGACAGACAAGGTATCTTCGGCAAAATCCAAGTCCACCTCAAGGCGGTCACCGAACCGCTCCTGCTGCAGTTCCAGATATAACCGGGCATGCTCCGCCTCTTCGCGTAAGGTCACGGAGGTCTGATCCCGCATGCTGTAGCGCAGCATTTTGGACAGGGAAGAGAGTAGTGTATACGCCCGTTGTCCTTGCTGTTGAAGGGCAAGTGTACCGATCGATTGCAGTGTATTATACAGAAAATGCGGATGAATCTGCGCTTGCAACGCTTTGAGCTGATTTGTTTTATTGGCGATTTCGAGTCGATATTCCCGCAAAATAAGATTATTTACCGTATCCATCATATCTCGGAAATGACGAGCGAGCACCCCGAATTCATCTCGGCTGGATAGATGGATATCCACATGCAAACGCCCGGCTTGGATCTGGTTCATATATCGCATGAGTTGCTTGAGTGGACCGGTGATTCGGATGGAGATGAACAAGGTTGCAACAATGACCAATACAAGTGCCGCAATGGCAATCATCGCGTTATTCCACGTAAGTGTGGTCGCTCTGGCGTATAACGTCTCATTCGGAATCTGTTTGACAATGGTCCAGTCGGCGTACGTGCTGCCAAGCTGCTGGTATACATACATGGAACGATCCTGTTCAAAATGTCCTGCGACATTCTGGGATGTACCAGCGCCAGTTCGCGCGATATTCAGTTCACTGGCCGTTTCCTCTCGCAGTGCATCCGTATGATTGGCCTCGGAACGTCCCTGGTAAATGATCTGATTCTGACCATCCACAACATAGATCTGTTCCTTAGCCGGATCATACAGTCTGCCACAGATTGCTGCAATGGTATTCATATTCAGATCAATGGCGAGTACACCCAGACGCTCTGTGGACGGAATATCCTTGATCACCCGATGCAGGGTAATGACCGTTCTTTCAGGATCATCGGGGGAGGCAGCCTTGAATCCGTACGTGTGACTCATATGGGCCGATTCCACCCAGATATCCGGGCTATCACCGCCTGTTTTTCCATGGAGCGAGCCGGAATAGGCCTGTTTGCGTTCCTCCCGCTTCGGAAAGGGATTTGTAATTAAGGTGGATTGATTGGCGGCAAAAGAGTGCAAATACAGCTGGAATACATCTGGCACAGCCGCGCGGATCGTCTGCAAAGTGGTGTACACCTCGGCAACCGCACGATAATCACCAGGAATTTTTGCCAAGTTGCGCAGAAAGTTCGGGTCATTATACACAGCCAGCGACGCTCTGGCCACGTTATCCACATAGTTGTTGAGATTGGTGGACGCTTGGTAGATCAGGCGTTTGTTCTCTTCAACAGCCTGTTCCCGCAAGGCTGTCTTGGTCTGAATAAACGTCATGCTGATCGAAGCGAGCAGTGGAAGTGTGGTAGCGATGAGCATAAAGGCAATCAATTTGGTGCGTATACTGTAGTATTTGGACATCGGAACACCCCTTCTGGTTGCAGGTTAAGAGAGGACAATATTTTACCCCCAACTGTTCACAAGGGTCGGTGTTTCCCTCGACGATAATGGGGTTTAATAGAAAAAGAGACCAATTTCATCCATCTATAGAAGGGGAGAACGATATGAAGCATCGCAAATCTTCACAGCTGTTACAGCAGCTTGTGTTCGTGGGTCCCTCCATCGTGTTTTTTATTCTCATCATCGTGGTCCCTTTCCTGCTTGGCATGGTGTATTCCTTCACGGACTGGAACGGGGTATCCGAGAACATTAATTGGGTAGGGTTCGATAACTTCGTGCATGTTTTTGCGAATGATCCCAAGTTCCAAACGGCGTTTTGGTTTACGGTGCGCTTCACCGTGGTTGGTGTGGTACTGACCAATGTGATTGGCTTTTTCCTAGCGTATTTCCTGACCAAACCGCTCAAGACGAGAAACATTCTGCGTACGATCTTTTTTATGCCTAACGTGATCGGTGGGTTGTTGCTCGGCTTTATCTGGCAGTTCATATTTGTGAAAGGGTTTTCAGCAGTAGGCGATGTAACCGGCTGGTCCTTCTTCAACCTTCCTTGGCTGGGAGACGAACCAACCGCCTTCTGGGGAATCGTGATTGTGTTTGTATGGCAGACCGCAGGATATCTGATGGTCATCTACATCTCATCTCTGACCAATGTATCCCCCGATCTGCTGGAAGCTGCAGAGATTGATGGCGCAAGCCGCTGGCAGGTACTGCGGAGCATCATTCTTCCGCTCATTATGCCGGGTGTGACAATCTGTTTGTTCCTGGCGATCTCCTGGTCGTTCAAAATGTTCGATCTCAATCTGTCGCTGACCAAAGGTGGACCGTTCGGATCAACAGAGTCGGTTGCACTTAATATTTACAATGAAGCCTTTGTGAATAACAGATATGGCATCGGAACCGCCAAAGCGCTCGTGTTCTTCGTAATCGTTGCCATCATCACCATGATTCAGGTACGTCTGACGAAGAGCAAGGAGGTAGAAGCCTAATGGAGACGACGAAAAATTACCGCTTCAGTACCATTTTAACCGAGATTGTCATGGTACTCCTTGGACTTTTATTCCTGGTTCCGTTTTACTTCCTGTTTGTGAATTCGGTCAAAACCTTCGGTGATCTGCTAACCAATTCGGCTGCATGGCCGGAAGTGTTCCAGTGGGGCAACTATGCGAACGCTTGGGAGAAAATTAACTTCCCGTCCGCGCTGATGAACTCGCTTATCGTTACGGTGGTCAGCAATCTGTTGCTTGTGCTGATCAGTTCCATGGCCGCGTACCGAATGGTCCGCAGTGATACCCGGTTCAACCGGATTTTGTTCGGCATGTTCATTGCCGCTATGGTGATTCCGTTCCAGTCTATCATGATTCCACTCGTTACTGTAACCAGTAATCTGGGATTGATCGACAGCCTTGGCGGACTCATTATCTGTTATCTCGGTTTCGGGGCACCGATGTCTGTCTTCCTGTTCCACGGATTCGTAAAATCCGTCCCACTGGAGATTGAGGAAGCGGCACGGGTAGATGGAAGCTCTGCCTACGGGGTGTTCTTCCGGATCGTATTTCCACTCATGAAACCGATGTATGTAACCGTCATCATTCTGAACACACTCTGGATCTGGAATGATTATCTGCTCCCATCCCTGATCCTGCAAAGCTCCAACCTGCGTACGATCCCGATTGCGACCTTTGCACTCTTCGGTCAATACACGAAGCAATGGGATCTGGCCTTGCCGGCACTTGTGCTCGGCATCATGCCGATCATTATTTTCTTCCTGCTGATGCAGAAGTACATCATTCAGGGAATTACCGCTGGATCAGTTAAAGGGTGAGGGTGCGAGGGAAGGGTCGCTGGCGGGATCAAGCGTGGAGTGCGAGTGCAGGTCGCTGCGGGATCAAGTTGCGCTTTCGGTCGCTGTTGCTCCTCGGTGGCCTGAATGTATTAGGGCAAGGAAGCCACCGAGTATCAAAGGCGAACGCTCCGCTCCTACATCGCATCCTGATCCCTTTGCTCCCACCTCGCACGTAGGTGTGCAAAGGGGAGTCATGCCCGCATAGCTTGGGCATGACTCCTGGGGAAAAGAGCAATAAGAGAAAAAGACCAATAAAGAGAAAAGACCAAGAAAAAAAGATTTAAAGACCAGGTTCGATAATGCAGAAGGTGAGTGTGTATGGGGAGGTCGCTGCGGGTTCAAGTGGGGAGTGCGAGGCAAGGTCGCTGACGGGCTCAAGTGGGGAGTGCGAGTACAAGGTCGCTGCGGGATCAAGTTGCGCTTTCGGTCGCTGTTGCTCCTCGGTGGCCTGAATGGATTGTGGCAAGGAAGCCACCGAGTATCAAAGGCGAACGCTCCGCTCTACAACGCATTCTTGATCCCTTTGCTCCCACCTCGCATGGAGGTGTGCAAAGGGAGTCATGCCCGTATAGCTTGGGCATAACTCCTGGGGAAAAGATTAGTCAAGAGAAAAGACCAAGAAAGACGCTTGTATAGCCAGGAACTTCTTTTACAGAGTGATGGCATGCTCCCTTTTCAAAGCGCTAACGAACCCACCGCATCTTAATAGGTGGATAATCAAGGAATCCAAATTATAACGAATCTCAGTAACGTTATTCGGGTACAAAATGGCTTCAGAGCCTTGAAAATCGACCAAATCGACGAAATAGCGTCTCTGTGATTCGTTAGGCTGGAGATTTGCGCAAATAGGAGCGAATAACGTGCGCTCGGTTCGTTAGAATGAAAACACGCTTCAAGGGAAGGTTTTTCTGTCATCGGAGTGCCAGTGAAAATATGCCTTAGTGAAACTGTTATACTGAAACTACTATAGGGAGAGTGTATGTATGAAAAGAATGACAAAGTTGACGTTGCTTATGCTGATTGCTTTTTCGGTAATGCTTGCGGGTTGTGGCAATGGGGACAAGAGCGGCAGTCCGGTCAACACGGATACTCAAGGTGGCGGCGAGGCTGCTGCCGGGGACAAAACCATTAAAATCTTCCAATTCAAAGTCGAAATTGCGGAAGCGCTCAATCGTCTCAAAGCGGAATATGAATCCTCCCATCCAGGCGTCAAACTGGACATTCAAACCGTAGGTGGTGGTAGTGACTACGGCGCTGCATTGAAAGCCAAGTTTGCCGCAGGCGAACAACCGGACATTTTCAACGTAGGTGGTTATCGTGAATTGGATACATGGCTTGAATATCTGGAAGATCTGTCTGGAGAATCATGGGCCAAGGATGCACTCGAAGTAGCCAAAGAGCCAATGACCAAAGACGGCAAGCTCTATGGACAGCCGCTCGCGCTGGAGGGTTATGGTTTCATTTATAACAAAGACCTCTTCCAAAAAGCAGGTATTACCGAAATTCCAACAACACTGGAACAATTGGATCAAGCTGCACAGAAACTTCAAGCTGCAGGCATTACCCCATTCTCGAACGGATATCAGGAGTGGTGGGTGCTGGGCAACCATAATGTAAACGTGGCCTTTGCAAATCAGGCAGATCCGGTGAAATTCATCCAAGGACTCAACGAAAGTACGGAGAAAATCCCTGGCAACCAGGTGTTCAACGACTGGATTAACTTGCTCGACTTAACGTTGAAATACAGCAACAAAAACCCGCTGACAACCGACTACAATACGCAAGTTACGTTGTTTGCGAGTGGAGAAGCGGCGATGATGCAGCAAGGGAACTGGACTCAAGTACAGATCGATGGAATCGATCCGGATCTGAATCTGGGTATTCTGCCGATGCCAATTAACAATGAACCCAATGACAAATTGTTTGTCGGCGTGCCGAACTATTGGGTTGTGAACAAGAATTCCCAAGTGAAACCGGAAGCAAAAGAGTTTTTGGAATGGCTCGTAACTTCGGATATCGGGAAACAATACATGACAAAAGAATTCAAATTCATCCCGGCGTTCAGTTCCATCACAGCATCCGAAGAGGATCTGGGTGACCTCGCCACAGAGATCATGAAGTATAGCCAGGAAAATAAAACACTCAGCTGGAACTTCAACCGCTTCCCTGAGGGGGTTCCACAAGAGTATGGCAGCACAATTCAGGCTTACGTTGCAGGCAAATCGGATAAAGCCGGATTGCTCGACGCATTGCAACAGAACTGGGATAGTCTGAAAAAATAACGGCTTCCCCTTCAATGAATGAAGGTGTGGATAAGTAAAAACATATAAAAAGGTGACTCCAGATTAATTGGAGTCGCCTTTTTTTAATGAGAAAATTTCCAGTTAAAAAGTGCAAATATGAACCCAAATATCGACTAATACAGATGGTCGGGTGTTTGTATGATGTCTACAACCTGTTGTTAGTACACATTATGGCAACAAATAGCCAAACTTTAAATATTTGTAATTTTTAGATTGACAGTTCCATGTGATATCCATATTATAGAAAAATATAGCAGAAAGTAAAGATATTTGAATCGGAGGTGAAGTTCTTTATGAGGGATATTGTATTCCTGTGTGACAAGCGGATTAACACCAAAACAGGGTTTCTCGAAGCCTTGTCCAAAATTTCGGACACAACCAACATTTTGCTGGTGGAACAGGGCTATGAACAGTTTGCTACATTACCAGAAGGGCTGTTCAGTGCAGTGTTCGAAGTGGGTGATATTACTCAGATTGACCAGGTGGAAGAGGTTTTTGAGCGCATTTTGGATGAATATGATGTGGAGCGCATCATTGCCCCGACTGAAAATGTGGTGGAGACAGGCGGGTATCTCAGAACACGTTTTGGTATCCCTGGTATTCAAAAGAATCAGGCTGAGACGGTACGTAACAAATGGATCATGAAGGAGACATTGCGGCAGGCGGGAATCCACACGTCACAGACACGTATTGCGTCCAATGCAGTACAGATCAGAAAGATTGTCGCAGGCATTGGTTTTCCCATCATTATCAAACCGATTAGTGGGTGGGCGACGATCATGACGTACAAGCTCAATAATCAAGAGGAACTTGAGCATTATATCAACCATTCCTGGAATCGGGAATCAGTGCTCATTGAGGAATTTATTACGGGTAGGGAGTTTCATATTGACTCCATCGTTTCCGAAGGTGAGCTTGTATTTTCCTCCGTCTCTGAATATTTGTTTAATTGTCTTGAGATTGTCCAAAATGATCGCCCTTCCGGTACGATCTGTTATCCCACTAATACACATTATGAATATGTAGAACGGATGCAGTCGTTTAATGAAGAGATCATACGGACACTGGGGATACGTAACAGTGTGTTCCATGCAGAGGTATTTCTTTTGCCGAATGGGGAGATCTGTTTTGGAGAGATTGGAGCAAGAATTGGAGGGATTGTCATCATTCCACCTATGGTGTTGAATTCCCATCAGGTTAACTTGTTTGATGCAGCCATTCAAACGGAACTTGGAATATATGAAGCGCCAACCTCGGTTAATACAGGCAAGTACACCGGTGCGGTTAATTTTCCATCTGCTGTAGGCAAGATCGAAAGCATCTCATCCGCAGAAGATTTCAAATCGATGGAAGGACTCATTGATATTCGAATTAACTATACATCAGGCCAGTCCATTTCAGGTGGTCGAGATACGATGTCCAGATCCGGATTTGCCATTGTGGAAGGCCCGGATATTGAATTCGTTAGAAAACAACTTCTAGAATTACATGACAAGTTTGTCCTGGTTCACCATTAAACCATTCTAGGAGGGCTTTGGGTTGTTGCTAGATAACGCTGATGTGAAGAGATTGGATAGTCATGATTGGAGAAAGCAGGAATTTGAGCATTTTGAAAAGGATATGACCGGTGACAGCCCTCGGTTTCCCTGCATTTTCGGTGCCATGGGGCTTAACCGCAATGAGCTGCGGTTCTCCTTTTTGGATGATGTAGAAGACCATTCCATAGAAGAGCTTGCAAAGGCATTGAGAGAATATGTGGAACAGGCAAGGAGCTTCGGAAACTACACCTCCATGGTTACATTTTTTAATATTGATAAGGATCTATCCATCCATGAATATCAGCATACGTTTTGGTCCATCCTGACCCGGCTGCACACCATCGACTTGAAAGAATGGCCAGAATTCATACCGAATGAAGAGAATGATCCTTTGTGGGAATTTTGCTTTCATGGGGAACCCATTTTTGTCGTTTGTAATACACCAGCACATGAGGTGAGAAGGAGCAGACATGCCAATACATACATGATTACCTTTCAACCACGATGGGTCTTTGAATCGATTGGCTTGGGAACACCAAAAGGAGATAAATCCAAGGATTTGGTGCGAAGCTTGCTTCGGCAATACGATGCCATTGATCCATTCCCGCATCTAGGGATCTATGGGAATCCGAATAATCGAGAGTGGCTGCAATATTTTATTCCAGATACCAATGAAGTTTCTGCTACAGCGCAATGCCCATTTCATCATATGAGGAGGAATAGTATGAGTTCAGTTCAATATATTAAAGGGTCTGACATAACACTTGAAGAAGCTGTAATGCAGTTGCTGCCTGTAACCGGTTCGGTAGAGGTTCAAAGAGATACACCATTCAGGGAGCACAAATCTCACACCCATCCTACAGACGAGACACTTCTGATTATCAATGGAGATATTACCTTCTTCACAGAAGAAGGAGAACTGCATTGCACGCCAGGTGACCGCATTTTGCTTCCGGCTAATACGGTGCACTCCTCCAAAGCCGGGGAGAAGGGAACGTTGTATATTATCGCTTTGGAGTTTGTGGAGCAGCCGAAAGAAGAGGTTCTGGCATGACTCGTTCCTCCGTTGGTTTGCTCATGAGAAAAGGCTTATCCCTGCACGGGGATCATATTGAAGCTCTGGGAAGAATTTTCGAAGAGGTCCATTTATGGACCTCTGTTTCTGGATTTGAACAAGATCCTCGCTTTCGTTCTGTTCAGCATATTCCCAAGAATGAGAATGTGGAAGAAATGATCGTGCAGGCGAGACAAATAGGCGTTCCGTTTTTCATTACCTGGCAGGAGACGGATATTGTACTAAATGCGAGATTAAATGAAGGATTGGGAAGACAGGATATTCCTGTCCAAGCGGCCGAAATTGCCAGAGACAAGTCCAGACAGCGTCAGTTCCTGAAGCAAGAGAACGTGGCCTGTCCTGAATTTTATGCCGTAAATACGTTGGATGAGGCTGTTACAGCCGCAGCAAGTGTAGGCTATCCGGTGATTATTAAACCCACACTGGCCGCATCCAGTAGCCATGTTGCGCTCGTTCATTCGCCTGCCGAATTGAAGGAGGCCTTCGATAGCATATCGCAACTGGCCATTTCGCAGTCCGGGCTATATTTTGACGAGGAATGTCCTACAATAGCGCTGATTGAAGAGTTCTTGCCGGGGGAAGAGATTACGCTGGATGGCGTAGTTGTGAATGGCCTGTTTTACCTGGGAGGAGTACATAACAAGCTCAGAATGCCAGGTCCTTACTTTGAAGAGGATGAATATACGCTACCTTTTCAGGGAGAATCCAATGTGGAACAAGAACTTTGCGAGATGGCTCAGCAAATATGTACAGGTCTGAAACTTGAAAATGGTCTGTTTAACGTTGAAGCCAGGCAAAACGCCAATGATGAGTATAAAGTGGTGGAGTTCAGCTGTCGTATCAGTGGTGGGCATGTCTATCGCAATATACGTGATGTGTATGGGACTGATCTGGTGACCGCTCATGCTTATGGTCTTCAGGGCGAGGAAACGTTGGCAGTCCATTTTGCGAAAAGAACGGCTCCCAAGTGTGCTACCTGTATCAAATTTGTATACCGTGATGGCAAGGTGTTGAATAATGCCAGCGGTGAGGCAGCAGATGATGTCAGGTACCGGGCTTATTATCCAGTGGCTGCCAAAGGTAGAGTGGTCCATTCTGCTCCGAAAGGATTCGATATTACAGGTCTGCTATCTGTGCGTACCCAATATGAGGGACCTGAGGACATCGAGTCGGTAAAACAAGCCGCAAGATCTCTGGAACAAAAGCTGGATTTGCAAGTTGCTGAGGTGAGACAGCTTCAATGATACAGACTATTTTGTTCATACTATTTCTGTCGATTACCCTATGTGGAGATACGATTCTAAATATTACTCTGATCTGGTCTGTACTGGAGCAGGGCGGATCTATTACTCATCTGAGTATTATTATTACGATCATGAGTTTGGTACCTATTTTATTGCAAAAATATAGCTTTTTTCTCAAAACTGCGCTTAAAGAACGACCCTTGCTGATTTTCAGCTTGGCACGCATCTTGGGCATTGTGTTTCTGCTTGTGTTTTTAATTCAATTTGCGGGCAACACCAATGTGTATGGCTTATATCTGATTGGTGGCGTATTCTCCGTGATTCTCTTTCTGACCAATCAGAGCCTGGAGATCTACATGTCCCAGATGGTATTGGACGGGAAAATCAAATCACACAAGGCCTCACATGACTTGCAGACTGCGATTCAAATTGGTGCCTTTGGAGGAAGCGCAATAACCGGAGTTCTACTCAGTATAGGCGGATTGCCAATGATCTCAACGGTACTGATGGTGACACTGGCTGTGGGCATGATGGCTCCATGGCTCATTCCGATTCTGTCTCGATCTGGTCAGGCTGAGCAGAACATACAGAAAGAAAAAACGGAGGCTCCGCAGATTACATACTCCGACGCCGTGCGAAAAAAAGTACTGAACATGACCATATTGGCGGTAGTTGTATTAACCGTGCAATTGGGAGCAATTAATTTTATCGTACCGATTTTGTTCCACGATATCTTCAATTGGGACTCATCCCGTTACGGGGCCATCGGAGCAGCGATGGGGCTAGGTGCCTTTCTTGCAACGCTGATTCGTAAGTGGGAACACCGAATTCCAATGTATCTATTTATACTGATCGGCGTGATCGATATCATCATTGGCACGGTACAGGTGTTTGCGGTGTCGTTAATCTGTGGATTCATGCTTGGGTTTGTGTTTAACCGGACTCGTATTATGCAAAGGTCTGTCATGTTTGATAACTTACGCAGCCGCGAAGAGACCATGAAGTGGTCGGGGAGATCAACGTTCGCCACTCAATTTACAAGATCAGTTGTCCCATTGGTGCTGGCACTTCCGTTGTCCCTGATGGGGCAGGAGAATACAGGCGTACTGTTAGGAACACTCGGTGTTACGGTGACGATAATCCTGTTTGTCGCCATCCGATTGGAGAACAGATTGCCGCTTCAAGGTACCGAACCGATTATTGCTGGGGACAGTAAACCTTCGGTTTGAAGCAGGGAAACAAAAGTAACAGTTGGAAAATGAATTGTACGAAGGGTCAGCCGGGTGCGTTCTGGTTGGCCTTTTTTTGTTTTATTCACTGGAATACATGTGGATAACCCAAAAGCAGTTTAACGATCTCATGACGTATTTAACACAGAGTTAATACTATATGTGGATATCCTGTGTGTATAGCACTCTAAATGTGGACAAGTATGGAGTAGTTGGAGTAGGAAATCCTCTTTTGTTAACAGAAATACTTGTTTTCAACTTACTAGTACTGTATAGTTCTAAATATGACAAATCAAAAAATGAACATGAGACCTGCCAAATCCAAAAGTTCCAATCCGGTGAACCGGACCAAGGCGGTTGAAGTGGCGGCACAATTATTTCTGCGTCAGGGGTACAGCTACGTCAGCATGGATGAAGTCGTGCGAGTGAGTGGGGTATCCAAGTCGAATATTTATTATCATTTTAAAAACAAGGAGGAACTGCTCCAGGCCGTGGTACAATACTGGATTGCCCAATATGAGTCGGAGCTGTATCTGCTGCTCAGTCAGCGTGAGCGAGGAGTGGAGGAGCGTATTTACTCATTCATGGCATTGCTATCGGCAGGGATTGAGGGCCGAAATTACGAAGGGAGCTGCCCGTTTGTTACGTTATATATGCAGACACCGGACAGTGCACCCCAAGTGAAGGAAAGCATATCCAGATTCTTTCGTGAGCTTAGACCTATGGTGGAGAAGTTGTTTCAGCAAGGTTTGGATCGTGGTGAATTTCGCAAAGAAATTGAACCGGGACCGGCTGCGTTGTTGTTTATTGCAGCATTGGAAGGTTCTCTGATCCTCGCGGGAACTGCGCGTGATGTAGGGATTATAGAACAATCGGCGCGTACTTTTTGTCAGATGCTTCGTTAATCGAAGCTCTTTTTTTGAATATAACTAGTACTATATAGTACTAAAAGGAGCCGTAACAGAATGATTGTACATACTAACCGTGTATCCAATGAAGTAAACACAGCAGCAAATTCAACAAAGATGAATCAGGTAATAAGCAAGTCTGATATTGCAGCCACGACCATTTTTATGACAGGAAGCACAGGTTTTATCGGCAAAGAAACGGTCAAACAGCTCACACAGGGAGACGCACAATTGCTCTTGCTGGTTCGTTCGGAACAGCGAGCCAGAACTGTGCTGAAGGCTTATGGAGTGAAGGATTTCGACCGAATTACCTTTATTACAGGTGATTTGTCCATGTCGGGTCTTGGCCTTACCGCAACGGACCGGGAGCGTGCTCTTGAAGCGAATGTGATCATTCATGCGGGTGGAACGATGGACGTCACTTTGGAACGAAAAGTAGCTGAGCAGATATTCATGAACGGGGCCAGAGAAGTGGCACAGCTAGCACAGGAAATCCACCGTACTCATGGATTGAGACACTTTATCCACGTTGTTGGTTATATGAGTCCTTATGGAGAACGGAATGAACAGGGGAATTATCTACAGGTTGAGCATGTGGATAACAATGAAAGTGCATATGAAGAGATGAAGTTCCATGCCGATCTGCACATTCGCGAGCATGCAGAACAGCATCACTATCCCTTATCCGTTGTAAATCCGAGTACAGTGGTTGGACCACGTCCGACAGGTGAAACCGAGCAAACGGGTGGGATTGGACTGCTCATTCAGGCGATTCAGAAAGGGCTTATGCCGGTAGTGCCGGGAGGTTCATCCTATTGGTTACCGCTTGTGGAGAATGACATTGTTGCACAGACGCTTGTTTTTCTATCCAGGGAAGCTGCTCCAGTCGGAGGAACTTATCCATTGTTGGCGCGGAAGGAGGACAGTCCCAATATGAAGGAACTGCTGCAACTCTTGGCGCAGCAATTGGACGTACCCAAGCCCAAAGGGGCTGTGCCACTACCATGGATTCAATGGATCATGAAATCAGGTGGTTCACGCATCAGTGGTGTTCCAGCGGAGTCGGTTGCTTTTATTACCAACAGGTCATTCCCGGTTGAAGAGACGGAGGCTCTGTTCACACGTATGGGGCAATCGTGGCCGGACATCCGGGAACAGCTTCCGCTGGTTACAGCTGATCTGGACTATCGTCTGCGGTATACGCCGTTACCTGAGGGTTTTCCGACAGATTATATTCGGTCACGGAGCGGAAATATGGCTATGCTTGGTTGGGAGGGTGAGGGAGAGCCTTGGATTATTGTACATGGTCTGCTTCAATCTGCGGATGAGATGTTACCGTTAGGAAAACAGCTTAGGGACCGGACCGGAAACCCGGTATGGTTAATCGATCTCGCTGGATTCGGACGGTCCCCGGTGCATCAGGGGGATGAAGCATTTGAAGGTCAGGTGGGTGCACTGCTTACGGCTCTTGGTGAGTTTGAAGGTCCGGTGAAGCTGGTGGGTCATTCAATAGGGGCTGCTATTGCAGCTGCGGCACAGATGCGTAGCGGGCGGACAGACATTCGGTTAGGTTTGCTTCAGCCAGTTGCCAACAATTCGAATCCGAATGTGCTAAGATGGGTTTCCCGTTTGCCAAGAGGGGTGATGCGCTCCCTGCGTGGACGATCGGAGAAAAGTTGGAATCAAATGTTCAGTTCACATAGCGGCGTAGGCGACAGCAGTGTTATGGCCCATACCATGGGCAAGAGAATACGTTCCAGTCTCCAATCCCCTCGCATTGCAGGAGCACATGCAGACTTGTTGCGCTGGATTCACTCGGGTCAGAGGAAAGGCGCCAGATCAACGTTGTGGGCGAAAATGGAAAGTCAGCATTATGCCAAGAATGCATTAGTTGTATGGGCCAATCAAGATCGGGAATATCACTATCCCCAGGATATGAACTCACAGGTCAAACGGATAGATGTACCCTATGGACATTACTTTCCGACGTTTCAGTATAAGGAAACAGCCGCAATCCTCGCCGAATGGGCCGATACCTTGAGGTGAGTTCAGGTTTGGACATGCAGGAATCCCGTGCCAATTGTCGAAAGGGTCAAGTCGACTTTTGAGAGCTGAACCAAAGACAGGAGAGATGAATGTATGAGCAAGCAACGTGTGGAAATCAGTAAAAATGTGCTAACGGAATGTCTCGGACTGCGCAGCGGAGAGAATCTGGTGGTTGTCGCAGACGATATGAAACGGGATCTGGCTGAATCCATCTATGAGGCAGGCAAAGCACTTGGTGCTGAGTCGGTCCTGTTAATTATGGAGGAACGCAGCAGATCTGGAGAAGAGCCACCTGCGCCGATTGCAGAGGCCATGATTCGAGCAGATGTAGCTGTGTGTGTAACGCGATATTCATTAACACATACCCAGGCACGCAAAAAAGCCGCTGCTTCAGGGACCCGAGTGGCAACAATGCCTGGCATGACAGAGGATATGTTTGTGAACGGAGCCATTACAGCTGAATATTCGCAAGTAAAGGCGTTGACAGAGAAGGTAACGGCTCTATTAACCGCAGGTCGCCATGTGCGAATAGAGAAGCAGGGCCATAGTCTTTCCTTTTCCATTGAAGATCGTGACGGTGTACCAAGCACAGGTATGTATTTGAACCCTGGTGAATCGGGCAACTTGCCATCAGGAGAAGCCTATATTGCTCCCGTTGAGGGCAAGGGCGAGGGCAGTATTGTTGTAGATGGTTCCATTGCTGGAATTGGGGCACTCCGTGAACCGATGCTATTGACCGTTAATGAAGGACGGTTGGTGTCAGCTGAAGGACCAGATGGGGCTCAATTACTGGAAACGCTTGGTGAGGGCGATGGTCGTTTTCTCGGCGAATTCGGTATTGGTACCAATAACAAGGCACGAATCACGGGTGTTGTGCTGGAAGATGAGAAGGTGTACGGCACAATTCATGTGGCCTTTGGCAGCAATAACACATTTGGTGGAACGATTGCCGCGGGTGTTCATATTGATGCAGTTGTACAAAAGCCGGACGTGTACATCGATGACAAGCTGATCATGCGTCAGGGTGAATTGGTCGAATAACTACAGTGAAGGAAATTAGGCATGTCCACAACGTGTCCACAGTAAGGGATAACTGAAGCGGAAATTTAGATTTTACGTTAGATTTACAAACAAATACACAACATGTCCACATTAAATTAATGAATATCCACATGAAACGCCAAAGATATCCACAGCATGTGTGCAATATGTGCACAACTTATCCACAAATCAGGTATAACTCGTGTTTTCATCCGATAAAACAGTCGTTTTGGAGTAATGAAACAAGTTATCCACAGGAATATCGCTTTTTTGTTCCAAGTATTTGAAAACATAGAAACAGATCCATAATATATGGGGATAAAAAAGACCAAAAATCGGCATAAAGCTGATCTTTGGTCTTTTTTTGAATATATTTTTTCAATCCAATGTCAGGTTACTTACTCTCAATATTAAAACGACTGACTTCCACCACCCCCCACAACAGGGCAAATGAGCAGAGCCGAGACAGCAACCGTAATGCAACGTCTGTTGAAGTTGGCAAAATTGATCTGAAGCCTAAACATTTGATCAAAAATAACCGATACACCAAAGTAACATCTAATAGGACGAAAGTAGTCTGATTATACGGAATGAGAGGGTATGGGGATAACTATGGACGAGGGAATGCAATATATTAATTTTTCGGTAGGAGACCAGATTTTTGCACTACGAATTGATGAAGTTCATGAGATCATCAGAATGGTGCAGGTGACTACGGTCCCGTTTGGAAGTCCGGAGATCAGAGGTTTTGCTTCGTTGTACGGTAAGGTCGTTTCGGTAGTGAGTCTTCGAGTATTGTTAGGCATGCCGGACCAGGAGGATACCTCTTCTACACGTATTATTGTGGTGCCTTACAAAGGAGGATTTGTACCTCTAATCGTCGATATGGTTGATTCTGTCGTAAGTTACGATCGTTTCGAGGAACCTGCTGAGGAACACCGCCGTTTCATGCTTGGCGTTTTTGACAAAATCGGGTTCTGTGCAGATCACCGTGCAGGCATTTTGAACCTGGATGTATTACTGGGCAGCTTGATCAGATCATAGTAGTATAACGATCCGTTATTCTTTTAATATTCAGTACAATCCTTCGGTTTACCCAAATGTTCCTCATCCGCTTTTCGGGAGAAGGGACATTTTTTTGTGCTGCAAAGCATCGAAATAACCACTTTTTATGGGCAAAGGTTTTTAAATCCGGTCATTTTCGTATATGATGGAGAGTAACAATGCGAAGGGATGACGGGAGACTTTAATGATGCAATCGCTGTATGGAGTATGGCTTGGTGACGTATTTTTTTGTTTTTCCGGTGAAACATCGGAACCACGTGTGGATGCATGGAGCCACGTGGTAAGAAGGTTGAATTTTGGCGACGGGGGTCGTCTGTTTCAGCCTGCCGCTCTGCGTCTTGCGGAGCTGCGCTGGCCGAATCCGTTGAGGAACACGGCTGAAGCGAAGAACACGAAGCGGCGTCAGCTGCTGGGGCGCACATTGGAAGGATTGGCAGTCTCGCCTAAGGATGCCTTCAGGTTGCTGCTGCAATGGGATGACCGTTTGTTAAATGCAGCCGGAATTCAGGTTGGAGAAGAGATGCGTTACTGGATCAAAGCAGCGCAGTTCACACAGGAGCTGCTGTTGCGAGGAGCAATTGCTCCATCGGCTGAATTCGCAGCAAAGACCGGAGCACGGCGACGGACCGGGCAAGAGACATTAACAGGTGTATGGCGGCCACGCTTGCAGCAGGAGGAGGACATCGAACGCTTCCGCGATCTTGCAGAAGCGATGCCTCCGATTGGATTGGCTGCTCCTGGAGCTTACGCTTCATTGGAACCGGAAACGCGTGAAGAAGCAGGGGCTGCGGTATTATTTTCATTCATGAGTGGCATGATTCATGCTGTAGTGACAAGTGAACTGGAGGGCATGGACAGTGAACTGTCCCGTTACCGCACCCCATATCGACGCGGATCTTCGCCAGTAGCCGAACTCTGGTGGAACAGTCTGATCTCGATGTTCCGTCCTGTGACGGTGCAAGGGCCGACGGACGATATGACAGCGTTTATTCATACGCTGCAAGAAGTTGGTGGAACGTCAATGCCAATCGTGGGAGCAGAAGAGATGGCGCCTGCTGAAGGCCAATTGAAGCTGGTGCTCCGCTTGGAGCCTCCACTGGGCGAACATGAAACGATCTGGGGAATAAGCTTTTGGGTGGACAGTGAGCAGGAACCAAGCCTGAGGTTGCCTGCACGGACCATCTGGGCACATCCGGAGCGAGATCTGGACCGAGGTAAGGTGTTATATACCTCGGCGGCAGAGCAATTATTGATGGCACTCGGGCATGCAGCAGAATTGGCACCTGAATTGGAGACGGCGCTGCTTACCGCTCGCCCAGAGGAAATTAAGCTGGAGCAGCAGGGTTTCTTCGAATTTCTCACGCATGCGGTTCCACGTTTGCAGAAGGCTGGGATAACCGTTCTCATGCCTTCAAGGTGGAGTCGTGCCGGGAAACGTCGTGCGGGACTCCGTCTGCAGATGTTGAATCGGGGAACAGAGCGGTTGCCTGGAGCCACATCGGCACTGGGCATGGAGCAATTGGTTGCTTTCAAGGCGGAGCCTATGCTGGATGGTAAACCGGTCACGGCGGAGGAACTGGCAGCGCTCGCTGAATCCACAGTTCCGTATGTTATGTTCCGCGGTGAATGGATTGAAGTGGATACAAAAGAGATTCGCCAAGTCCTGCGTTATATGAAAAAAGAAGAAGAACAATATATGCCTCTCTCCGAATGGCTGCATCTGGCAGCGGATGAAGGGGAGGATTCCGCATGGAAGGGTCTTTCCGTCTTTGGCGCCGAATCCGATGGGATGCTCGCTTTCCTGCTCGATGGACAGGTGCTTCGCAGCATTGAGCCTCGTCAGGTTCCGGCAGAATTGCATGGTGAACTAAGACCTTATCAGGAACGAGGTTACCAATGGTTATCCGCGATGCGTGAGCTGGGCTTTGGCGTATGTCTTGCGGACGATATGGGACTTGGGAAGACCATTCAGGTAATTACCTGTCTGCTGGACCGCAAACACGAGGAACGCCAGGCGGCTGAAGAGGAAGCACGTGAGAATGAGCTGCTGAATGGATCAGATGATTCTTTCTCGGCGGATCAGCACACGAATGAGCAGCCTGTTCATCTGCCTGCACTTATTGTGTGTCCTACCTCGCTGCTCGGAAACTGGCAGCGTGAGCTGAAGCGATTTGCCCCGGATCTGTCGCTGTACATTCATCATGGCGGACAACGGTTGCACGGGAATGATTTTCAGGCAGAAGCGCAGACACATGACATTGTACTGACGACCTATCATCTGGCAGGCAGAGATGGCCCGGATCTGGCTTCGCTGCACTGGTCCACCATTGTGCTGGATGAGGCTCAATATATTAAGAACTACCGTACCAAACAAGCGCAAAGTGTGATGCGTCTGTCTACACTTCATCGTATTGCGATGACGGGAACGCCTGTAGAGAACCGATTGAGCGAACTTTGGTCGATTTTCCAGTTTCTCAATCCGGGGTACCTGGGCACAGCTTCATCGTTCCGTCAGCGGTATACGGGACTGGGGCCATCCGAAGAAAATGCAGCATCCTTGCGTGAGCTTCATCGACTGGTATCTCCATTCATGCTGCGCAGGCTGAAAAGTGATCCGGATATTCGCAAGGATCTGCCAGAGAAGCTTGAACTGAAATCCTATTGTTCCCTGACGCCGGAGCAGACGGTGTTGTACCAACGTGTAGTGGATGATCTGATGGGTGGTCTGGACGGCAGAAATGGCATTGCCCGGAAGGGAATTGTTCTTTCCTCCTTGACCAAGCTCAAGCAGATCTGTGATCATCCAGTGCTGGCGGACAGTAATCGGAAAGACCACGGCAAGGCTGAGGCATCTGGTAAGATGGAGCGATTGCTTGAACTGCTGGACGCCATCCGTGATAACGGGGAATCTGCTCTGATCTTCACGCAGTATGTTGCTATGGGAGATCTGCTGGTGTCGAGGTTGAAACAGCGATATGAGGAAGAACCATATTTCCTGCATGGTGGTGTGTCGAAGGCGCAAAGAGATGATATGGTGGAGACTTTCCAAAAAGGAGAGGGGCCGTCCATGTTTGTTCTATCTCTTCGTGCCGGAGGTGTGGGTCTGAATCTGACACGGGCGAGTCATGTCGTTCACTATGATCGGTGGTGGAATCCCGCGGTTGAGAATCAGGCGACGGACCGTGTATTCCGAATCGGACAGAATCGCAACGTGCAGGTGCATAAGTTGATCTGTCAGGGAACACTGGAAGAACGGATTGATGAGCTGATTGAGAGCAAGAAGGCACTGTCCGAGCAGGTCGTTGGTTCGGGTGAGAATTGGCTGACAGAGATGTCGGATGATGAGCTGCGTGGTCTAATCTCACTTCAGGGTGAGACGTGGCTGTGACCTTGAACTTTCAAAGGAATATAGATGTTGAGAAAGGGGGATTATTGTGAGCGAAAAATGGAAGATCGAGCTGCATATGTCCCCCGGTGGATGGACAGCAGAAGTCAATACAGCAGCGGAAGCGGACCAGGAAGTTTCCGTTTCCGCTTCCGCTGCTGAGGGCAAGACCGGATCAGCCGCAGGCATGTTCACGGTCACGGGAACGCCCGCGCGACTGAGCGAAGCCCAGCGCGAGGCTGTACTGGCTCAGCTGCACAAGCGCCCGCTGACGCTGTACGCCCTGCTGCGCGGTGGCCCGGCGTCCGAGGAGCTCGCCGGGCTGCTGCCGGCTGCGCAAGCGCCCGATGGCTCGCCAGGCGCAGCAACGGCCAGCGCGGCCGTGGCATGCACCTGCGGCCACACTGGCTGCGCGCATGCCGCGGCCGCTGAGCGCGCCGTAGCCGCGCGCCTCGCGGCCGAGCCGCTGTTGCAGCTGGCGCACGCCGGCCTGCCGCGCGAAGCGCTGCTCGCCGGCGTGCTGGGGGCATGGGCGGAGGAACTCGCCCATGATCCCAGCGGCCCCGGCCGCGCAGCGGAAACGGCTGGCCGCCCGCAAGTGCGGGGCGGCGAAGGCGGCGCGGCCGTCGGCGAGTGGATCGCCGAGGCTGCCGCGGACGGCGCCATGCACCAGCCGGGGCCGGGCTTTGGCGCCGTTGAGGTGCGCCTCGCGCAGCCGGGCAAGCCGCCGGCCTTGCCGGAGCTGACGGCGCTGCTGCCGGGCGTGCCGGCCACCGCAGGGCTGGATTTGATCCGCGAGCGTGTAGCCGCGCGGATGTGGCAGGCTGTCCAGAAGAAGACGGACAGCCCGGCAACCAAATGATGCACCCATCAGAGCGGGGGAGATCTCAGATCACCCCTGCTTGTTTTTATTGCAGCATGTTGCATTATTCGATTTAATTCATTTCCCGGTACAAGACGCTCTTTGTCTTGATTGAAAATGCTCATTAGTTAGTAAAGTGCATCTCGGTATAATCATTTTTTTGCATATTGGATATATGAAGGCATATTCCCATTTCACTTTTATTGTGTACAGCACGGGGATGTTGCTCTAAAAGTCCAAAAAACGATCATACAGGCTGTACAGCCCGTATATGTTCATTCTGATCTCTTCTAAAGGAGGTCTTTACCGGTGGAGCTTCGCTCCCAATTAAGGTATACTGTCGCAGGGAACACTGCACGCAAGAGAACTATATAACATTTATATTATTGCGATAGGAGTTTTTACATGAAATCACATACAGGAAGGCAGCGCCGCATAGTGGTTATGCTGTCCTCATTGATGATATGCGGAGCATTGCTTGCCGCGTGCCAGAACGGTTCAGGCACAGAGGAGAGCCAGAATCCGAGTGGAACAGGTAACACACAACAGGAGTCGGACGGCACAACGGTTCATTTTACGGAGGACAAGGGAGCAGACGGTGACAATGCTGGGGGGGATGACACATCATCTTCTGACAACAGCGGTGAAGGCACGGATAGTGAGTCCGGGAATACTTCGGCTGGCGAAGAGCAGGGTTCTTCAGACGATGGTAACGGGGCGACAACGGAAGATCCATTGATGGAGAAACGCAGTATCAGCGCACTGCAAACAACGATTGATGCAGAATCTGTGGTGACCAACGCCAAGTCTATGACCGTCATTGTGAACAAGCAACGTAGTCTGCCTGAAGGGTATGAGCCGGACGATCTGGTAGAGCCCAATGTACCGTTCTCTTTCGACGGACCTCACGAGAAGCGGCATATGCGCAAGGAAGCGGCGGAGGCACTGGAGAAGTTGTTTGCAGGTGCAAAAGCGGATGGTATTGAGCTTCGTGCGGTGTCTGGTTATCGTTCATATCAGCGTCAGGTGTCCATTTACAACAATAATGTCAAAACCAAAGGTCAAGAATACACGGATCGTGTAAGCTCTGTTCCGGGCAGAAGTGAACATCAGACCGGTCTTGCCATTGATGTATCCAGTCCAAGTGTGGGCAATGTGCTGGAAGAGGTGTTTGGCACATCGAAGGAAGGCCAGTGGTTGGCTGAACACGCTGCAGAATATGGATACGTCATCCGTTATCTGCAAGGTGAAGAAGACATAACAGGTTACGTCTATGAGCCTTGGCATATCCGGTACATCGGTACCGATTTGGCAAAGGATGTGGCGAAGAGTGGGTTAACTTTGGAAGAATACTTCGATGAGGCTAATATCAAGTTGTAATTTGGATGTTTCATCCTTAAAGAAAAGATACTAATACTAATTCTCATAAATCCCCGAATGAACCGTCCTTGATCTAACCAATGGGTAGTCATTCAGGGGATTTTTTCTGTGCAAAAATGTTAATGGAGTTAAGATAGAATTAGACCTCATTCCATTGTTTTGGATGATGATAGACTGATATAATTCATGTTTAATCCGAAGAGACAAATACAACCAAAGCGAGGGACGAGAGAATGAGCAGACAGCAGGTATTTACGGGCTCCCCATGGGAACCATTGGTGGGATATTGCCGTGCCATCCGTGTAGGTAACCGAATTGAAGTGGCGGGTACAACCGCGATGCAAGATGGTGTAGTTGTTGGAGCAGGTGATCCGTATGCACAGACAAGGTTCGTTTTGCAGACGATCGAGAATTCACTGAAAGAACTGGGGGCTGACATGTCGCATGTGGTGAGAACCCGGATGTTTGTGACCGATATCTCCAGATGGGAGGAAGTTGGCAAGGCGCACGGTGAATTTTTTGGACAGATCCAGCCTGTAGCTACCATGGTTGAAGTTAGCGCACTCATTGATCCCTTATTGATGGTTGAGATTGAAGTGGAAGCGATTGTTGAAGATGAAACCCAAGCCGGTTGATTCTGGCAAATACCCGGAAGATTTTCTAAGGAACACGGGACGTCTTATTTGGCGATAAGGTCCTCTTGCTAAAATGTAAGGAACATCAGACACGTTATTTCCCAAATTACTCTGATAAAAATGCTATAAACAGCTATTTATTCAAACATAGCGTGACTGAGATTCCTTAGATTCCTGCGGGTGCTTCAAATCCATGAATAAGACGCCTCAGATTCGTTAGCGTTAACTCCGCTTGCTCTTACATTCAGTACAGAACGTATTTCGTATGCAGCGCACATCGCACGTGTCTGCTCCGGACAAGTTTCAGGTACGCTTCGGTTTGAAGCAGTTTTTAGACACGCTCTAACAAACTAAAAACCAACAAACTAAAAAACTAAAAACTAAAAACCAACAAACCAAAAAAATAACCTTACCCATGCCTGTCAAAAGACAAGCGGATAAGGTTATTTTGAATTGACTTCGCCGCCTGGCCGCACGGCCGAGCTCTTGATGCACCAAACTCATGACACTGCGCGCCAGGAGCTACATGCGGATGGCTGGTCTTATGATGCTCCACACTCATGACCCCGCGTTAAGCGATGCACGCGGTCGTCTGCAACAACATATAACATGTGTTTCAGCCAGACGTTTTTCTAACCGTATTATTTCGCTTCAAGCTCTGCTGCAGGTGTTTCAACAACCACTTTCCAAGCTGTTCCGATTGGAGGCAGGCTGCGTGTCAACACAGGGCTGTAGAATCCAATGACTTTAGCGCCTTTGGTTAGTTCTTCAGCTTTCACCGTCTCTCCTTCGTGGTTCACGAGCAGCGTGTCTTTAGCAATGTTCAGCACGACATGGTCAGGAGCTGTTTCTGTTAACCGTGTACCTGTAATCTCAATCTGTGAGATGCTGCCTTCAGCTGTTGTTACATTTTCAATTGTACCCGCTGTACCCAGAAGCTCTTTAGGTTGTGCTTCAGATGTTGTAGCCGTATCCAGCACAGTGACTGTATAGGTCGGCGTTTGTGGTGGCAGGCTGCGGGTAGTGATCAGGGAATGCTCAGCTTCCACATTCATGCCAATGGCCAGATCAGTCAGTGCAATCTCTTTCCCCTCAACTGAGATGAATTTCGTCTCATCGCTCAGATTAAGCACAATACCCTCCGTACCTGCACCGCCAATCTGGATGGACTGATATTTATCTTGGTTTGAGATTCTGGTAATTACACCACGTTCAGTAACCGTCTTCACGTCCTCTTCACTGGAAATAGTCACTTGATTCCCTGTTGTGTTCACTTGTCCATGCAGTACCTTTTCGGCAAAAGAAGCAGGTACATACAAAGTGCCGCCTGTGATTTCAGGCGCTGTGCCCAGCGTGAGCAGCATTTTATTTACGGAATATTGGTCCTTGCCTGTAATTACCTGTGTCCACAGAGCACCCCGAGTCAGCTCTGCAGTCTTAGTTTCTTTATTCCATTTAAGTTCAATACCCAGTGCGTCGGTAAGATCACGCAGCGGGATCATGGCTACTTTGCCATCCTTGTTCCAATAACCATCGGAGATGGATGCACCATTCACGGATACGTTTACTACACTCAATGCGTTACTATCTGCTGAAACGGATGTTTGATGGACTGGTTTTGTGTTGTCCAGTGTTGCTGCATAAGCGGCTCCACCACCCAATGCCATGGATAGGGCCATCAGTGCACTTACTTTTTTCATGTTGTTGTTCATCAATATTCATCCCTTCTAATCTGTGTACTGACGCGGTAAAATCTTCCTTAGGGCCGCGTTTCAAGTTAATAGACGGGACAAATCGTCTAAGTGTTGCAGTTGAAATGTAATGAATGTAAGCGGTAGGTTAGTTTAAATTAGAAATATCGCTTGTATTGCAGGTTATCCGCAGCAGGATCAGGTTAATTTCAGGTAAGTGGCCAAACCTTTGTCCTATTTCACATTCAAGTACGAGGAGGAACGGATTAGATGAGTGATATGTTGGTAGCGCTCTATCGTTTACCGGAGCAAGAGAGTGGACTGAGAGCGTTGGAGGAATCCTCTATTGTGATTCGAAGAGCCATTGCCCCAGAGAAACAACTTGTATTGGATTGGGTGAGGTCACATTTTAGCCAGGCTTGGGTGGATGAATGTGAAGTTGCTTTTGCACGTCAGCCGGTGTCCTGTTATATTGCGGTTGAGCATGGGAAAATGATTGGATTTGCCTGTTACGAAGCGACATGTCGCAACTTCTTCGGACCGACAGGTGTGAGCCAGGATGCACGGGGCAAAGGTGTAGGCACAGCCCTGTTACTGGCCTGTATGCATGCAATGAAGGCGGACGGTTACGGGTATGCGATTATCGGATCAGCGGGACCTGTGGATTTCTATGCCCGGACACTGGGTGCCGTGAAGATTGAAAATTCAACGCCGGGTATTTACGAAGGCATGCTGCGGGCAGACTAGACCATAATGATGTTATGGAAGTTGTGAAAAAGGAAGGGAGGACGATGATGAGCACGAAACAAATGTTGCACATCGGAATGATCGGTACAGGATCAATCTCGGATCTTCATATGAGGTGTTACGCCAAAAACGAGGATGCCGTCATCTATGCCATTTGCGATCTGAACGAAGAACGGGCTAAGGCTGCGGCACAGAAGTATGATGCTCAATCCGTTTACACCGATTATCGGGAGATGCTGGAGGACCCGCATGTGGATGCTGTCAGTATCTGTACCTGGAACAATACACACGCCGAATTTGCCATTGCTGCACTGGAGGCAGGCAAGCATGTATTGTTGGAGAAACCAGTAGCAACCAATGTGGAAGATGCGCTGCGGATTGAAGAAGCGGTGAAGAAGAGCGGACGTACCTTTATTGTTGGATTTGTGCGTCGGTATGATAACAATATGCAGATGATGCGCAGATTCATTGATGCCGGGGAGTTTGGTGAACTGTATTATGCCAAAGCCTCCATTCTGCGGCGTCATGGCAATCCAGGCGGTTGGTTTGCTGATAAAAGCCGTTCCGGCGGCGGCCCCCTGATTGATCTCGGCGTACATATTATCGACCAATGCTGGTACCTCATGGGCAGGCCGAAACCTGTTTCGGTCAGTGGTAATACGTATCGGAAGTTGGGCAATCGTGCCCATATCGAACATCTTTCTTTTTACAAAGCAGCCGACTACAGCGCAGCTGTGAATGACGTGGAAGATATGGCGAATGCACTTATTCGGTTTGAAAACGGGGCTTCGCTGGCGGTGGATGTGAGCTTTACCCTGCATGCACGCGGAGATGAATCTTCGGTGAAATTATACGGCGAGCGTGGTGGGTTCGAATTGGAGCCGGAGACACTGATCGTCACGGAGAAAAATAATACCATCCTGAATATTGAACCCCAGACGGACAATACGGGTCTCCATATTCATAGTGCATTCCAGAACCAGATTGACCACTTTGTGGATTGTTGTCTGAACGGTACAGAGCCGATCAGCCCAATTGCGGATGGTGTGGCTTCCACGCGCATGTTGTGCGGAATCTACGAATCCGCTGAGAAAGGGCAGGAAATTCGTCTGGATTGAGATCATTTTACACATGGCAGTTGTCCTTCATCATATTTAAAAAGCATGCGTCTTCCGCGTGATCTGCGGTTACGCATGCTTTTTGGCATCAGGTCATTTATTCAGTGGTGAATTCTCGTATCCAGGGTCATCATAATCCGTATCCTGCAGCCTTGGAAGCACGTTCATGCTCTCAATTGCCTGCCGGGTATCCGGCGTACCATGGTCATACAGAAAGGTATACAGCAAGGTCATGCCATCCGAAAATTGCTCTGTTGCCTCATCGTGGTCTGCTGATTTGTAGGGTACCGGCGCCCGTTGCAAGGTATAGGCATCGTCATCCTCCAGCACCTTCATCAGATCTTTTAATCGGCCCAACTGCCCGTCATCCACCAACACTTCAAAGGGTGTAGATTCGTTCTTTGTTCGTTCAATCAGGTTATGAGTTACCGATACATACAGATGTTGTTTGTCGTCCTGCATAATCCAACCCCCATTCTGAAATGGAAAAAAGACGCTTCTACTGTTAATAAACAGCAAAAAGCGCCCTGAAACGAGCTTGTATGCTCGTATTAATTACTCATCAATATGTTCAGTCACATATGACCAGCCATTGCCTTTACCTTCTAATCGACTTTGTTCAAAAAAATCAATTCCATCTACTGTGATGCTAACTGACACGAGTGATGGTTCATCTTTAACGGGATGAACCACTATGAACCCTTTATCTAATAGATAAGTAATGGTTCTAAGTCTTTCAATATGTGCTTGTGGAAAAAGTTTTTCTTTGGGAGCGATATAAGCCGGATTTTCGGTAAACCACATATCGTACAATTCCTGTAGGGTGTCGAATCTTTCTTGAATCCGCTCTTTAATAATCATGTCTAACTCCATAAGGGACCTCTTCCTTTGAGTTATTTCCCAAATCTCCCCGTTACGGGCACCTGGCGGGTGCCGGCCTCCATCGATCCTGAACACAGGGGACAGGAGGGAGGGCCCGTGGATGCCTTCTTGGTTGCTTTTGAAGGCACAGCCGGCTTCTGTCTTAGCCACGCTTTACAGGTGGATGAACTGCACTTCCAGACCGCAACGGTCTCCGTACGCTCAGCATTACCTGAACCTGAAGTGTACGACTGTGAACTGGAGGAACTCGCAGCTGTCGGTCTCACACCAGTGGTGCTGAACGCCTTATGGTTGCGAATTTCACCACTGCCACGCCGTTCACCGAAGCGATCCTCATCACGTTCGTTGTGAACCTCGTAGTCACGACGGTCACTGTGGCTGATGGCACGACGTTGTGCCACATCCCGACCTTCTGAACGGGCACCTGAGCCGGACGAGCGGGCATACTGTCCGTTGCCTTTACTATATGAAGCCTGACTGCTCGTCCGGCTCTCCTCACGAGGTTTACGTTTGTCCGGAACTTCCATGCCGAAGGCTTCAAGCAGGAAACGGGACACATCCGCTGGTTTTCCGTGATGACTTGCCGGTGAGGTGACATACAAGTACTGCTTGGCCCGTGTGATGGCAACGTAAGCGAGCCTGCGTTCTTCCTCCAGCGCCATGTCCAGCTCCGCGTCTGTCTGTTGCACAGCAAGCGCAGCTTTCTGATCCTCAGGGATATCCTGACGAAGTGCTGTACTGTGGGGCACAATGCCTTCACTGGCTCCGATCCAGTACACACAAGGGAACTCCAGTCCTTTGGCCCGATGAATGGTCATCAGCTGCACTGCGTCACTGTCCTGTGCGCGGCGCAGAGATTCCATCTCCCGGTGTCTGCGGGAGAGCTCATCCGCGAATTGGATGAACTCTTCCACGGTTTCGAATTTTTTGACGGCAGCTTCGAATTCATCCAGGGTTTCCAGCATCGTTTCCTTATAATGGGTGAAGATGCTGGGATCACCACTTTCCATATACTTGTCGTAGAACTGCCTGCGCATCTCCTGAATGGCGATGATGGGCTTTAGTTTGTGCAGCGATTTGATCAGCTTGATACGTTCTTTGACCTGTTCCTGCTGGAACGGTTTCAGCTTGTCCCATTTTACCAAATGAATAAGCGGATATTTCTTCGCCTGTTGTTGTTCACAGCGCTGAATCCACTCCAGACCCGCATCACGTGACACATAGAGCGGTCCCAATGCACTGGGGAGAGCATCCATGGCACGTGGATCAAGGGACAGACGCAGATGATCCATCAGGGGTCTGATGAGAGACTGGTCATAGAACACCGGGGAAGCACCATGCTGTACAAAAGGCACGTCTTTCAACACAAGTTGCTCAAATACAGCCCGGCTGCTGCTTGCTGTCCGGTGAAGAATCGCAATATCACGATAGGTGTGTTGTCCTTCTTCAACCTGCTGGCACAGCTGGTTTACAACCCACGCCGCTTCTTCCTCTGCATTGGAAGGTGTAGCGAAACGAGGCGCATCTCCACGGTTTCCGGCGGCACGTAGCCGTTTGTCACGTCTGCGTTTATTGCGGGCGACCAGTTCACTTCCGAGTCCCAGAATGCGTGCATCACTGCGATAATTGATATCCAGCGTCACAATGCGTGCACCGGGGTATACTTTATCGAATTCCAAAATCGATTCCTGGCGTGCGCCATTAAAGGTATAGATCGTCTGGTCATCGTCTCCCACAACCATCAGGTTGCGGTGAGCGGAAGCCAGTTTTTGCACAATTTCATACTGTAGGTGGTTGGTATCCTGGAACTCATCAACCATAATGTACTGAAAACGCTTCTGAAGCGGCCCCAGAACAGCAGGGTCACGAAGCAGGGCGGCTGCCCGCAGTAAAATATCGTCAAAGTCCATTTTGCCCCGATCCTGTTTCCAGGCTTCGTAACCAAGCAGAACACGCTTGGCATCGCGTTCTTCCTGCGATTTTTCAGGCAGGTCGGTTGTTTCCGATCCTTGCATCTTCCATGCGGACAGCATGGCCAGCAGACTTTCAGGCTGGAAGGCTTCACTCATGCCATTTTGGCGCAAAAGCATCTTCAGCACCGTATGCTGAGCCCGCGACTCGCCAAAGATCTCTTCCTGCACACCGTAATGACGCAATAATGTCAGGGCAAAAGAGTGAAAGGTACGAGCCTGCACGGCTCTCGCGGCTGCCGGGCGTATACCTGGCAAAGCCGCGATCCGGTCTTTCATCTCGGTGGCGGCTTTGTTCGTGAACGTCACCAGCAGGATACTGCCTGCATGTACGCCGCTGACCTCTATGAGGTAACCGGCTCTTGCAGCCAGCACAGTGGTTTTGCCACAACCAGCTCCGGCAAGCGTCAGAATCGGTCCTCTGCCGTGACGGACTGCCGAGATTTGTGGTGCATTTAACTTGATGCCTGCCTCTTCCAGAGAACGAAAATAAAAGGCATCCTGTTGCTCATTACCCACGAGTTGCCGACTGGTCTCCAGCGGAGCAGACGGGGACTGGGGCAGGGACGCCGCCGGGGTAACCCCGAGCGGACGGGGGTAGAACGTTGAGTTCGGACTTAACATGTTTCATCCACCTCTGTATGCATTCAGGGATAGGACTATCCCGGCTAAAAGTAAACCATTTGCCCTTTTCACAATCACATTGTAAATTGGTATGATAGAGTTAGTCGCCTAATCAGGCGGTTAAGTATGGTCAAAGCTTCATTATACCCGAACATATGGTCTTGACGAAAGCCCCCGATTTCATCCAGTATCGGTATAAAACGGGCACCTGCACGAGATTACGCAACTTTTTGGCATGATATCGTATAAGTTATATGCCTGAGCATTTTGCATGAAGGATGTAATATGCTAATTTACTACTAAATAGAAATGATAATATTGGTTTTGACGGGACAGAGGAGGAATGGTCATGAAACTACTTCAGCGCATCAAAGACGGAGCGAACAAAGCAACAGAGCGTGCCCAACACGCCGTTGAGATTGGGAAACTGAACAACCAGATTGTGGGCTTGCAACAGGAACAGGAAGTCCATTTTACAGATATGGGTCGCATCTTCTATGAGGGTTATCGGGCACAGGATATGACGCGTGCGGAAAAAGAAATGGTGGATCTGTCGCAGCTCTGCGACGAATTGCAGGACGAGATTGATGGTCTGCGCAACAAGATTGCACAACTTAAGAACGAACGGTTGTGCGAGTGTGGACACGTCGCTTCCCTGGATGCCAACTTCTGCCCTAAATGCGGACGCAAGTTGGGTGAACTCAAGACTGCAGCGCCCAAAGTAGGAGCAGCAGGAGTCGCAGGAGCCACCACAGCCGCAAGACAGGAGGCAGCTGTAGCTCAGACCCCAACTGAAGAGCCGGACTTCTACGATGCGCCACCTGAGTTGGAACTGGAGGAAGACGAGCCGTATCATACGGTCATTCCGTCCATAGCGGATCTGGAAACGGAATCGGAATATAACAGTACGGAATTTACCCAGGAAGAAAAGGAAGCGTTTGATGCGGAGTGGGAACGTCGCAGAGATGAAGAGATGCAACGGGAACGTGAGCGTCAGCAGGAACTGGACGAACGCATCCGCTACTGGAAAGAAAACAACCCGATCGTGAACACGGTGGACGTACAGACCGAAGTATCACGTGAAATGGTGAATTGTCAGATTTGTGCAGCCGAGCTGCCCAAAGGGTCGAAGTGGTGCCCGCGCTGTGGTGCCGAACAGATCTGATCTGATGCAGTAGAAGCACTGCCGCATCAGTGTGAGGCAGTGCGGGTTGCTGACAGCATGGGGGGACGGGAATATGGACCAACTGCTGCATCATTTGCGTCATCTCGGGTTTACCGAGATGGAATCTAAAATTATGGTGGAACTCGCTCGTCAGGGATCAGCCTCAGGATATGAGGTTGCGAAGCGGCTGGGCGTGTCCCGTTCCAATGTATATGCGACCCTGCAACGGCTGGAACAGCGTGGGTTCTTGCGGTGTAGTCCGGGGGAACCGGCGAAGTATAGTGTGCTGAAGCCGGAGGAGATGACACGTATGATCTCCGATCAAATGCGTACCTCTCTGGATTATGTTCAGAGCAGCATGCCCAAGAGTGAACCGGAGAAGCCGGTCTTCTATAACGTCGAAGGGGACAAAAATGTGTTTGAGAATCTGAGCCGTGAATTGGCCGAGGCTCAGCATGAGATTGTTGTGGACGTTTGGCGTGAAGAGGCAGAACTGCTGCGTAATGACTTACAGCAGGCTGAAGCTCGGGGTGTGCGGCTGTTATGGTCGTGTGATGGTGGCGAAGGCATGCTTGATCAGCCTGTCCCTTGGCCGGGTTTGCCTATGTATGGTACAGGTAATGGTCGGAAATTTTCCCTGGTGGTTGATCGCCGCTGGTGCATGCTGGGCATGCGCGGGGAATCATGCGCCACACAGGCAGTGGTGACGGAGCATCCGGTGATGACCGGACTGCTGCTGAATCATTTTGCTCAAGAGCTGGTGTTGTACGAACTGGAACAGGATATGGGGGAGGAACTGGAGTCCCGCTATGGGCACCGGTACGAAGAACTCTCTGCGCGTTATTGGTCTTCTCCTTCAGGAGAAGGTGACCAGAGCTAGACAGATCGGCGACTAATTCACCTCTGATGGAGTGAACATGCCAGCACAAAGGTATCTATCTTGATGAAACGAATACGTGTGTACATAAAGCAGGCGCTGCCCGGAGGCAGACGCCTGTTTGTGCTGGTTTGAGATATGACAGTGATGTTCGTCACAGCATCTGTTTCCAGTCAAGTCGATAGTAAAGGTATGAAGTTATGCTATTTTTGAGAAAATGAAGCTATGAACATTCGATTGAACTGGATCGGGTTGAACAGGATCGTACATGATCACTCTTTGGGCACGTGATATAGAGCTTCAAGCACATCCGTATAATATGCTGTACCATGGGGTACAAATTCCGTTGCCCGAATCTCGCGAACGATACGTTCCGGTTCATCAGCTGCCTGATCGCTTAACGGGTCCTTATGACCGATGGAATGTGGTGGTGATATCAATGGCTGAGTCTGAACTCCAGTAGCTTGGATGACGTCGATCTCGCCACGGAACATAGCGAGTAGATCATCCAGCGGCACTTCATACAGGCTATCCACCTCGCTGGGCTGCAGAACGTAGGCTTCGAGCGGCTGGTTCAGACATAATCCATAGACGGCGCTGAATTCCCGATCTATGAATGGGACACCACGCACCTCTCCTTGGAGCTGCTGTGTAGCCGTGAGTAGATAGGTTAGTGCCTCGAATGGAGTATTCACACCCAGTTCTTCCTCCAGCTCACGACTGGCGTCTTGCAGTTGTTCACCTGCGGTAAGATGGCCTGCTGCTGTAATGTCGTAACATCCGGGAAAGGTATCCTTAATATCACGCCGCCGCTGAAAAAGGACCTGTCGTTGTTCGCCGTTGTCGCGCACAATCCAGCAGTGGAATGAACGGTGCCAATATCCTTTGGCATGGACCTCGCTGCGTAATGAAGTGCCGATCCAATTTTGCTGATCGTCATAAATGTCGAAACGTTCTGGGGTCATGAAACGTATCTCCTTATATAGCAGATTTTAAAGTTCAAAATTTCACAAAGTATGTTTTAAACGAAAGGGGAACGATCGTATGGAATGCATTGTACACTTTCAGGTGATTTATCCGCAACCTCAGGAACGTAAAAATCTTAGAGGACTTATTTTTGTAGGGCAAGGTCAGGAACCGGCTAACAGTCAGTTAAGCAGCATGTTTAAGGATATGGGATTTAATGTACGTTTGGAAGATGAGGCCCAATTGTTGTTCAAGCCAGTGGATGCTTCGGCAAACTTTGAATATATTCGTGTGACAGAGCTTGATACTGGAGAAGAAGTTTACAAAGAAGATAAGGATCTGAAGTCGATCCTGGAGCATTTGCTGCCACGCCGCTTCTAATTCATGAGCATGGCCGCAAATGACATTCATGGGGGAGCACGTGTAACACATGTATGTTAGGCACGAAAAAAGGCCCCACCTTTACGGTGGAACCATCAAACCTTTAAGCTACGCAACCATTGTTAATGAAGCCCATATGGCTAGCTTTTCATACATACACCCTAGCAAGTAAGAGGTTGTCCCCCGCATCAGGTTTTATATCCGTAATTCAACTCGGTGCGTCTTTATACGTTCATTGTGATTATGCTAGAGCGCCGGTTCCTTCTGCTTCAAGTTCTGAAGTACAGTGCGAGCAGCGGGTAGCTGCGGCTGGAATTTCTGATAGGCAATACTTGCAAGCCTTGGTCGTTTTTTGCGGCTCGGGCTTTTTGTGTTCTTTGCTTTTGAGATAGTTGATGCCCTTCACAAGCATGAAGATACAGAACGCAACGATAAGAAAATCAATCATGACGTTGATGAACTGACCATAAGCAATCACGGTAGCCCCGGCTTCGTTGGCTTGAGCAAGTGTGGTGATCTCCTGTCCGTTTGCTGTTTTCATGTCTCTATCCAGGTTGATGATTTTCTGACTGAAGTCGATTCCACCCAGCAGTTTTCCAACCGGAGGCATGATGATATCATTCACAAGGGACGTGACGATTTTACCAAAAGCAGCCCCAATAATGACACCGACCGCCAGATCGATGACGTTGCCGCGGACGGCAAATTCCTTGAATTCTTTAAGTACGCCTTTCATGTTTGCATATCTCCTTTGATCATTCGATTCAAAATATAGGTCGCGTTTCCATCTATTCTCCGTTCAGATCCGCGCTTCCGTTCTCATATTGTACATAAAAAATAGATTCCAATCACCCCCTGTTTGCAAATTAAGACAAGTTTCCGCAACTTCCATGAAAATACTTCTTTATTTCATGCCGTCGATTCGGTATACTTCTAACATTGTCAGTTATGTTTAACCTTTTACATTCAGGTTCGCGATCATACATTGTAACGAATCATGGAGCCAAAAAATTAAATATGCCGTTACTCGTATATGTGCAGGAATAGGCCTGCATGTCTCTACCTGATCACCGGAATGATCGGACTACGGGAAAGATGTTGCAATGTTTTGTATGGTTGGCATGAGATCATTCTCAGGCAGTTTGACTGAAGAGCAGGTTCAAGTGGCTTTTATCTGTTTCTGATTACACTGTTTAGAGTTTCTCACAACAGGACTGAACTCCTGTCATTCTGTCCATCCATTACACTTGTAGTATCCATACGGCTTGTCCATATACGTACAAGTCCGTCTTTCCCGTCTCCGGTTATTCCGCAGCGTGTGAAAAGGCGGGCTTTTTGCTTTTTTACCATGCGATTGGAAGAGCATGTGGGATTCTGTGCGGAGGGCATTCAGGGGGAAGAATTACAATGCAATTGTTAAAAGACAAGGTAAGACAGGAAGGTATCGTCCTGTCCGAGCAAGTACTCAAAGTGGATTCATTCCTGAACCACCAGATGGACCCGGTTCTGATGAAGGAAGTAGGTAAAGAATTCATTCGCCGCTTTGAAGGTGAGAATATCACACGTGTGCTGACAATTGAGTCGTCAGGGATCGCACCGGGCATCATGACCGCGTTGGAGCTGAACGTGCCGCTGATCTTTGCACGGAAGCAGAAGTCGCTCACACTGACGGAAGACATTCTGGTAGAGAAGGTCTACTCCTTCACGAAGCAGGAGACCAATGAAATCACCGTTGCCAAGAAATTCATGAAGCCTGGTGATCGCGTGCTGATCATTGATGATTTTCTGGCGAATGGTGAAGCAGCATTTGGTCTAGCTCGCATTGTGGAGCAAGTTGGAGCCGAAGTGGTGGGTATCGGTATTGTTATTGAAAAAGCATTCCAGCCGGGAGGTCGCTTGCTGAAAGAAGCAGGATACCGTGTGGAATCGCTGGTTCGCATCGGGGCACTGTCGGATGGACAGGTTACATTTGCGGACGAGGAGGGCACGAACTAATATGGCACGCGAACGTATTTTTCAACGGCATCGGCATCCAATCAAAACGTTCTCCCTCGGACTACAGCACGTGCTTGCTATGTATGCAGGAGCCGTCGTTGTCCCATTGATCGTTAGTAACGCATTGGGTTTTACACAGGAACAACTAACCTATCTGATTGCCATTGACCTGCTCGCATGTGGTGTGGCTACACTGCTTCAGGTATGGGGAAATAAATATTTCGGCGTAGGGCTGCCTGTCATGCTCGGCTGTGCATTCCAGGCTGTGTCTCCGATGATCCTAATCGGGATGAACAGTGGGGTATCTGCCATTTACGGAGCAATTATTGCCTCAGGGCTGTTCGTATTGATATTCTCCGGAATCTTCGGGAAGCTTATTCGGCTCTTTCCGCCAGTGGTTACGGGTTCGGTGGTTACGATCATCGGTTTAACCTTGATTCCGGTTGCTTTCCACGATCTGGGCGGCGGTCAGGGGTCAGAAGATTTTGGCAGCGGAGTGAACTTGTTACTCGGTTTCGGCGTGCTGCTCTTTATCATTTTAATGACTCGATTCACTACAGGTTTTATCCGTTCCATCTCGGTACTGATTGGTCTGCTGGTAGGTACAGTGGCAGCAGGGTTTATGGGTGAAGTGAACTTTGCCCCTATTCGCGATGCAAGTTGGTTCCACGTTGTTCAGCCGTTTTACTTCGGCAGACCTACGTTTGAGATTGTACCTATTCTGACGATGATTCTGGTGGCGATTGTCAGCGTGGCCGAGTCCACAGGTGTATTTATGGCTCTGGGCAAAATACTGGACAAGGACCTGTCTTCCAAGGATCTTGCCCGTGGTTATCGTGCGGAGGGTCTAGCCATTGTATTAGGTGGTATTTTCAACTCGTTCCCGTATACAACGTATTCGCAAAATGTAGGACTGGTACAGATGACACGTGTGAAGACACGTGATGTCATTGTGGTGGCTGGTGGAATCCTTGTGGTCATTGGATTTGTACCAAAAATTGCAGCCCTTGCACAGCTCGTTCCAGGGGCAGTACTTGGCGGAGCGATGGTGGCCTTGTTTGGCATGGTGGTATCATCAGGCATTCGGATTATCGGCAGTCAGGTCGATCTGAACCGACATGAGAATCTGTTTGTCATCGCTTGTTCTGTAGGTATGGGGCTTGGGGTTACCGTTGTACCTGAGTTGTTCGCAGGTGCACCGGCCTGGGCTCAGATTATGCTCGGTAATGGTATCATTGCAGGTAGCTTCACGGCGATCTTCATGAACCTGCTGTTCAATGGTCTTGGTACCAAGGAAACGGCTGCCAAGATGGCTGAACAACAAGCAGATGCCATCCTTGGAGAGACGGGCAAGTCAGCTTAAATTAGCCGAAGTAGGCTAGGATTATCATCCAGCAGGATTGTTATGTTAACTGTTATAGATAGATGATTCACAAGATGAATAATGAATCAGATTAATCATGAAGATATACAGCATGAATGGTTTATGACATACATCGTTTATGCTATGAATGTTCAAGCGCATGAACAAGCCCTCTTTATATGTGAAACACCGAAGATCCGTTGAAGTGGGACATATAATCAAAAGACGATCCAAACCCCGTTTGAAAGGGGATGGATCGTCTTTTCTTTTGAATCATGTCTTCCTCAAATTACAGATGACGCATCTGTTTCTCTGCAAAATCGCCAACCCACGGCAGCTTCAGCCACTTCCCCTGTAGACTGGTGACGACCATAATAAGCCAGACCACCACACCAAGCAGGGATAACAGCGATGCCACCAGTGGTCCAAACAACGGAAGGAAAGCCGATAATACATGCCCGACCATAATGATGCCAAAGACCGTTACAGATTGCAGCGCATGAAATAACACGAACCGACTCCGCTTCTCCACAGCGAGAAAGACAATCCCGCCTATAAAGGTAAACAGATAACAAAGCATGCCAGCAATATTTTCATCCAGACCGCTAGACGATTTCATGGGGGACATCCGGTCCAGCCTCCTTTGTCCTTTTTAACTAGGTTATGAGAGAGATGGACAGAACTGAACCGATGAATTTATTTGCCTGTGAACGGATGGGAATCAACACATAGGAAAAAGCAAACAGGGGCAGAGCAAGCCATTGTACAGCTTGCTCTGCCCCTGTTGTCGTTACGATTAAACGTTGCAAGAACGAAATCGTTATCCGCCCTCGATCTGTCTGCGAGGGTTTGTAATCTTGCCCATTTTATCGGTGTCGTTTTCTTTGGGAACCAACCGCTCATCGGTTCGTCCTTCGTGATGATTATCATATGCATATTCGGTCAGTTTCCATTCTGACTTGCCGAGAACGGGATCAGCCGGGAAGTGTTGCCCGCGGTGCAAATGTTCCTCACGTCCGGCTTCGTTGATATATACTCCGTCGACTTCCACCTTTTCATGTGAGAGGGGCAGCATATCCTGTTCTTTGCGTTCCATGAAACGGCGCCTCCTTTGGATACCAGTAATTTAACTGTATGGGTTGTCCGTGATAATATCCCCCGAATAGTTCAGTGTTATGCTGGATATATTAATTCCGTATAGAATGGTGGCAATCGTAACATATGATTCGGAATTAAACTTTTTGGGCATGAAAACCGTTATATTTATTAGAGGAAATCGTCAAGTCGTAAGATACTTCCGAATATGCTACAATAAGATTATGATTCATTCCGAATCATATCGGGTATTTATAGTGTCAGGTACTTGCTTTCTAGCGAGGTTCCCGACCTAAAGCTTGCTTTAAGCCGCGCACACAACTTCATGGATGGCATTTAAGACTTATTCGGCATTCTCTAAACGGAGCATTCACTTTCAACGTTTTGGGAGGGAATTACAATGGCAACGAAAGGTCACAATGAGGTCAAAGAAAGTTTGAGGGAAATGACTCGGATTTTCCGTCCTAAAGATCCAAAAAAATTCGTGAAGGAGTACGTGAGAAAATACCGGATTACGGGTGGATACGAGGAAGAATTGACTTCTGTGGTTGAGCATGAGCTTGTCAAGATGGATTCTTCCGTGTCCTGAAACAACACACAACTCTGATTATACTGTTCCGATAATGAATAGAACCGTCTCCCGGGCGATAAGCTCCGGCAGGCGGTTTTTTTTGCGTTCCTGCTGCATATATATGGGAGTACACCTACAGCGGGAAGGATGAATGCATGTGGACCCTATTTTGAAAACCAAAGAAGAGATTGGCTACATGCGGGAAGCTGGACGAATTTTGCGAAGTTGTCACCAGCATATTGAGCAGTGGATGATCCCCGGTATCACGACAGCAGAGATTAATGAGCGGGTGGAAGAGTTTCTGGCAGCACGAGGAGCCACACCTGAGCAAAAAGGGTATAAAGGATATCCGTACGCGACGTGTGCCTCTGTTAATGAAGTAGTCTGCCACGGATTTCCTGGGGAAGAGGAGCTGGCAAGCGGGGATGTAGTGACCATCGATATGGTCGTGAACAAGGACGGCTGGCTTGCTGACTCGGCCTGGACATATGGAATTGGTGAAACAAGCAGATCCATTCGCAAGCTGATGAGACGCACGGAGAAGGCACTTGAGCGGGCGATTGCCCAGGCAGTTCCGGGGAATACACTCGGAGATATTGGAAGTGCCATTGAACGAACAGCCAGATTGTATCGGTACGGGATTGTGAAGCCTCTCATCGGTCATGGGATTGGTCAATATATTCATGAACCCCCAAACGTTCTGCCTTATGGCAAACGCAGAACGGGCACGATGCTCACCGAGGGCATGGTTATTACGATTGAACCAATCTTTACAAAAGGCAGTTCCGGGGCCGTTGTGTGGGATGAAGATGGATGGACGGTAAGGACCGTAGATGGCAGCTGGGGGGTCCAATATGAGCATACGGTTGCGATTACTGGGAATGGCCCCTTGATTCTGACCGATGGCACGTGAGATGAATTCAGTGAAGAAGAGGACCTGAGTTGAACTTTCTCCGAAATGCTCCATGCTGTTTTGAGCTTGAAAATAGCGGTATGGAGCGATAGGCATGTCTTTGGAATGGATATGGAAGAGGTTTTCCATAAATTCTGATCTTTCTTTTGCATAATAGCACATGTTTTCAATGTGAGAAAAATCGCCAATAAATCGAGATTTATCACCGAAATTTGGCAAAAATTTTCAAATGTAGAGTGTAATACTTTTAACTGAAATCGTTTGCAAATCAAGTTGTAGAGCGGTTTTTTACATAAAGTGAACAATTTGTGAACATGTGTCCAAAGATTGACAAAATCATACCCTCAACTTATATTTAATAAGTGATTGAAGCATATAGAATGAATTGGAAGAATGCGCAGACATGCCCTGAGCAGGAAATCACGGGAGTACTGGAAGCGTTATTTTTGTAAGCGTTCTGTATGATGAAGAGGATTATGCGTATCGTGCTGAAACGTACCTTTTGTTGCCTTTCTACCGAACGACAACGGTAATCTACGAAAACGTAAAAAAGTGGGGTAGATCAATGATGAAACAGTGGCAGGTTGCAAAGCGAATTCTCCCCTTGCTGGCGGTGTTCTCTTTGCTGCTATCCGCATGCGGGCGGGAAGACTTGTCGGTAATGAAACCTCAGGGTCCTGTAGCGCAAGGCCAATATGATCTGATGAAGTTATCCATCGCGATTATGATCGTGGTGCTCATCATTGTATTCGCCATAGCTGCCTATGTTCTGATCCGGTTTCGTAGACGAGCCGGGCAGACTGAGATGCCCGAACAGGTTGAAGGTAATTTCAAGCTGGAAGTAATATGGACAGCCATTCCGTTATTGCTGGTTATTGTTCTGGCAGTACCGACGGTCCAAACGATTTTTGCCCAAGGCGAAGATCTGTCCAATGACAAAAACGCACTTAAGGTCCAAGTCACCTCGCATCAGTACTGGTGGGAATTCACTTATCCTCAATATGACGTAACCACCGCTCAAGATCTCATCATCCCGACCGGAACAAAAATCGCATTCGAATTAAAAACCGCTGACGTGCTTCACTCCTTCTGGGTGCCGTCACTTGCGGGCAAAATGGACACAAACCCGGATGGAACACTTAACAAGTTCAGTTTCTCTGCACCGAATGAAGGCGTTTACCGCGGTAAATGTGCCGAATTATGTGGCAGATCGCATGCTTTCATGGAGTTTAAGGTAAAAGCAGTGAGTCAGGAATCCTTTGACAGATGGGTGAACCAGATGAAAGCACCCGCAGTCCTTCCTGAAGACACTCAATTGGCCGAAAAGTTCAAAACAAACTGCCTTTCTTGCCACGCTGTTGGTGATCAAGGTGGACCGGTTGCACCTAACCTGACGGGAATCGGCGGCAAGGAATCTGTCGCAGGCATTTTGCTGAATTCTCGTGAGGGACAGGAAGAAGGTAGCCCGGTACTGGATAACATGAAAGAATGGCTCCATGATCCACAATCCGTGAAGCCGGGCAATACCATGCCGAATCCCAAAGATCTTGGGTTGACGGATGAAGAAATCGACGGAATTGCCGAATATCTGGCCAACTACAAATTGGACTATGAATAGAACAGCAAGGACGAAGAAGGGGGTACACAACCTTGGCTCATGCGCATAGCGTCAAGAGGTACAGGGGCTTGATGGATTGGATCACCACCGTCGATCACAAAAAAATCGCCATTCTCTATTTGGTTGCGGGTGGATTTTTCTTTGGAATCGGCGGCATTGAAGCCATTTTGATTCGGATTCAACTGATGAAGCCTATGAATGATTTTGTATCGGCACAGGTCTTCAACGAATTGATTACAATGCATGGAACAACAATGATTTTCCTTGGTGTCATGCCACTTATTTTTGCCATTATGAATGCTGTCGTGCCTTTGCAGATCGGGGCACGGGACGTTGCTTTCCCGTTTCTTAACGCGCTGGGTTTCTGGACATTCCTGTTTGGTGGATTGTTGCTGAACCTGAGCTGGGTTATGGGCGGAGCACCGGATGCGGGCTGGACCTCATATACGCCGCTTTCGGGCAGTGAGTACAGTGGAACGCATGGTGTGGATTTCTACACCATCGGCCTTCAGATCGCGGGTCTGGGAACGCTCATCGGGGGCATTAACTTTCTCGCAACGATTATTACAATGCGTGCTCCAGGCATGTCCTACATGCGGATGCCGATGTTTACATGGACGACATTTATTACATCCGCCATTATCCTTTTTGCTTTTCCTGCCATCACGGTAGGGCTTGTACTTTTGACGTTTGACCGTATACTGGGAGCGAATTTCTTCGATGTCGCAGGTGGCGGTAACCCCGTACTCTGGCAGCACATCTTCTGGATCTTCGGGCACCCGGAAGTATACATTCTGATTTTGCCCGCATTTGGGATTATTTCGGAGGTTATTCCGACCTTCTCGCGTAAACGGTTGTTTGGATACAGCTCCATGGTATTTGCCACCATCCTGATTGCCTTCCTGGGCTTCATGGTATGGGCGCATCATATGTTTACAACAGGTCTGGGTAATGTAGCCAACGCGCTTTTCTCCATCTCCACGATGTTGATTGCTGTACCTACCGGGATCAAAATCTTTAACTGGCTCTTTACGATGTGGGGTGGACAGATCCGCTTTACAGCGGCAAACCTTTTTCTGTTGGATTTGTTCCAACCTTCGTTATGGGTGGTGTTACAGGCGTCATGCTGGCATCTGCTCCGGCAGACTTCCAGTTCCATGATACGTACTTTGTTGTAGCCCACTTCCACTACGTTATTGTAGGGGGACTGGTGCTCGGCTTGTTCTCGGGACTGCATTACTGGTGGCCGAAGATGTTCGGACGTATTCTCAGCGAAACACTGGGCAAATGGACGTTCTGGACATTTATGATCGGTTTCCAATTAACGTTCTTTGTACAGCATTTCCTCGGTCTGATGGGGATGCAGCGCCGGATCGTTACATACTTGCCGAATCAGGACTTTGACCTGCTCAATCTGGTCAGCTCCGTCGGTGCGTTTCTAATGGGTGTTGGGGTTATCATGTTCCTCGTGAACATCGTAATCACAATGAGAAAACCGGCTGGCGCGCCAAACGATCCGTGGGAAGACGGCCGTACACTGGAATGGTCTATTCCATCTCCGCCGCCGGAATATAATTTTAGCAGACGCCGCTGGTACGCGGAATTGATGCATACTGGAAGGAAAAAATGGCAGGACATACGGAGATGACACCGGCAGAACCTGTAGGTTCGATTCATATGCCTTCAGCAACGCCGTTGCCGTTTGTAATGTCAGTAGGTATCTTTATCGCCGGACTTGGCTTGATGTTCAGCAAGGACGAATTTGGTAATGCATTTATGAATGTCATTTTTAACAATTATATTGTAGTTATTATCGGTCTCGTAATCACATTTGGCGCAATGGCACTTCGTTCACTTTATGATGATCATGGCTGGCATATTGAACCGGAGGATCAGGATGAGAAGGGGGCTAGAACATGACAACCTCACATGCCGAACCGGTGAACGACAAATTGCCGCATGAACCGGAGAAAGCAACGCTGGAAGGCCGTAACAAACTTATCGCCTTCTGGTTGTTCCTTGGCGGCGAGACGGTACTGTTCGGTACACTCTTTGCTACCTTCCTGGCTCTTCGTGGCCAAACCAATGATGGACCTACGGCGAATGAACTGTTCCACCTGCCACTTGTGGCCGCTGCAACGTTCATTCTCCTGGTCAGTAGTTTGACGAGTGTATTTGCGATTCAGGCCATGCATAAGGGCAAGCGAGATGCACTGGCGTTGTGGCTTGGCATCACGGTAGTGCTGGGTATGGGATTTCTCGCACTGGAAATTTACGAGTTCTACGAGTATGTGAAACATAAAGAGTTTGGCATGACCACGAGTGCATTCAGTTCAGCATTCTATACACTGGTCGGGTTCCACGGAGCCCACGTTGCTTTTGGTATTGTGTGGATCGGAATCATTATCGGTCAGCTGTTCAAAAAAGGATTGACGGTCGTAACCGCACCTAAAGTATACGTCTCCGCAATGTACTGGCACTTTATTGACGTGGTATGGGTGTTCATCTTTACGGTCGTGTACCTGCTCGGAAAGGTGGGGTAGCACATGTCGGCACAGGATAAGACAGATCAACAGCCTGTGAAACACCGTCACCGGACGGAAGGGCCACAGAAACACGTCGTGGTGTTTATCTTCTCCATTATTCTCACGCTGATCGCGTTTGCGGCTGCTTCTGCCGGAGGGGTCAACACAACCTTTATCATTATTATTTTGCTCGTCATGGCTATTCTTCAAGTATTCGTTCAATTGGGTTATTGGATGCACTTGAAGGACAAAGGGCACTTGATGCCGATTCTGTTCATGGCCTTTGGCTTTTTCGTAGCCTTTACGTGCATCATTATGGCACTCTATTGGGTCTGGTGGTAAAAGAGATGGCGGCGGCGCATTGCCGCCGTCTTTTCCCCTTTTTGGCGAATGAATCTTCACAAAGTAATGAAGGCAACAACCAAATCAGGTCACGGGGAGGTTTCCCGTATGCTCGGGTTGCAATATTTTAGCTTCAACGACTTATGGAGTCCGCTTATATTGGCTTTATTTCTGATCATTGCTGCGGCTTATCTGGTGCTTGTGGGACCGTTAAGCGAGCAAATAAAGGATGCAGAATCTGCGACTGTTGCACAGAAAATCATGTTTATTACAGGGTTGCTTGTCCTGTATCTGGCTCAAGCTGGCCCATTTAATCTGCTTGGTCACGTAATGTTTAGCTTCCACATGGTGAGCATGGCGTTATCCTATCTGGTAGCGCCGCCGCTGATGATGAAAGGTTTGCCGATCTGGGTATGGCGCAGAATCGTACGCTGGTTGCCAACACGCCAGCTATCGTTCCTGGCTCATCCGATCGTTGCGGCTGTGATCTTTAACGGGCTTTTCTCGCTGTATCACCTACCGATTGTACATGATTATGTCATGCTGAATTTTACCGTTCACCGGTTGTATTATATTGCACTGTTCATCACCTCGATGCTCATGTGGTGGACATTGCTGAATCCGTTGCCAGAGGGTAGACAAGCGTCGGGGTTATCCAAGATTGGTTTTATTTTTCTGAATATGGTATTGCTCACGCCTGCCTGTGGCTTGATTATCTTTGCATCAGAGCCGTTGTATCAGACGTACAGCAACCCGGCAGTATGGGCTGAAGCCATGCGGTATTGTGTGTCTGGAGATTCTACGGCTTTACTTCGCTCCTTCGGTGGGCCAGCCTTCTTCAACTTTCTGTCTTCCGCGAAGGAAGATCAGCAGGTTGGTGGCATTGTAATGAAGTTTATTCAGGAAGGGATCTTCGCCTCCATGCTGGCTTATGTCTTTTTCCAATGGTATCGGAAAGAGAAGCAGGAAGACGACGATGATTCGTATCCTGCAGGGGGCGCAGGGGGGCCACTCAATCCGGCTGCCAAATAATTAAGTCAATGTTCTGACAAGAGGGGGAACACACGATGGATATGTATTTTTGGCTACCCACGATCAGTACTTCTTTCATTGTGATTAGTGCAGTACTGGTGGGGATTGGATGGGTACTGATTATTCGGGGTAAACGTGAGGCTCATCAGTCCGCCATGGTAGCAGGTGCGATTGCAGCTCTAATCTTCTTTGTGATCTATATGTCGCGAACGGTGTTCGTGGGTAATACGGCTTGGGGCGGGGACCCGGATCTGGAGATCTTTTATCGGATATTTCTGATCTTTCATATTATCCTCGCTACCGTGGCAGCGATATTCGGCATCTCCACACTGGTCCTGGGGTTCAAAAAGAAGTTCGGAACACATCGCCGCTGGGGCAAGTTCACGTCCATGATCTGGTTCGGATCAGCGCTAACAGGTGTTGTCGTGTATGTTCTTCTATATCTCTTATATCCTGGTGGTCATACACGTCCGGTATGGGAAGTTATCCTCGGCGTATAAAAGTATAGGTATAACCTCTGGCTACTTGGGCGTGTGTCACTATGACCTTCTGAAACTATGAAAATAGACGAATCTAGTAGACGATTCGTCCACGCTCCCTTTCTCATTCATTCATAGAATGAGTTTGAGAGGGGGAAAGTAAATGAAAAAAACAGTCAATGTCAGTCAAACGTATCCACGTCTCACGGTGTATTCTGAAGAGAACTACAGAGGGAGAAGCCGCATTTATCGTGGCAATACGGGGCTCCGCAACCTGGACAATATTTTGGATGGGGTGGAGAGCCTACGCTTTTTCTCAACAAGTTCGAATGCAACGCTGGTTGTGTTTACGCGTCCTAACTTTCAAGGTGGATTCCGTGTCTTCCGTGGCAACACCAACTTGAGAGATTTGGATGATCTGATCCGTGGCAATGACGTGGAATCCCTGATCTCTACGAATCAGCGGTTGACTCTGGCCGAGATTCGTGCGATCCGCGCCAACCGCAGTCTGCCTAGTGGCTATAACCTCGTTTAATCGTAAGGCCTCTTCTTCTAACAGGTGCTAGAGAGCGGCAAAGGGCTGTACCCGAATTGTGTTTACACAATAACGGGTACAGCCCTTCTTTTGTGATTGGGAAAAGATGTTTAATCCCCGCCACCCCCACTGTCGCCGCCGCCACTATCCCCACCACTGTCGCTGCTGCTACCACTATCGCTGTTGTGATGAGAATGTGTGTCTGATGAATAATCCGACTCATGATGTTTGTGATCCGGTGTGTGTCTGGAATGTCGATCGTAGGAGTCATCTCCTGTAATGACCGGATATCCCGAAGCAGAGTCGGTATAACCGTTGTTACGACGGATGCGGTGTCTCCCTTTTTTGGCAGAATGACGATGAGGCTCGTCCCGAAGGACCAACCATATTACGACGATAAGGAAAAGTAGGACAAATCCGATCTCTACCAGCCAATCCATAGCTGTAACCTTCCTTTCTTTGATTTGTTACTATAATTTATTTTAACGTAAATTCGTACTGTGTCCCATCCCGTCTTCCTGATTCAGGAAAATTAGGGGTTGACGGGATGAGATTTCAGTCTATATACTGTGTATATTGATATATACAGTAAACACAGTGAACACAGTAAGCAAGATGAGTGAATGACAGGTGAAAGGCAGGCATGCATATGAACGAATGGAAGCAGGCGTGGTGGTTGACCCGCAGCCAGATGAGTAAGGATAAGCTTCAATGGCTATGGTCTGCAATATTCATGATATACACTGGCGGTATGAGCGGTGTGATGTTAATAGGACAACAACAGACAGATTTCATTAATCCGGTAGTGGATGCCTTCTTTTTACTTATGCTTCCATTTCAAGGGTTTATGTTCTGCAGGCGCTCCTTCCGTTACATACATGAGGATTCCTATACGCAGATGCTGGCCTACTATCGCAGAATTCCTATCCCTGAACAAGCGGTGATGTGGTCCAGGTTACAGCAGTCTCTGATGGCGTTTGCTTACAACGGTATCTTTTTCTACGGATCGCTATATGTGGTTTACCTTCATTCCGAAGGATTCCGATGGGATCAATACCTGGCCTTTAGCCTTACCTGTACAGGTTATGGCCTTTTGGTAACAGGATTGTATATTTACGGAGAGTTTCTGAACAGTGGTAAGAAATACTTGCTTCTCAGTACGCTTTTTATACCCATCGCCATTGGCATATCCATACTGATTCGAATGTCAGGCAGTTACGGATTACGGATTGTAATGGATGGAAGTAAATCATGGGGGCTACTTTCCCCGATCATGTGGATTTCTCTGGTGGCTGGCGTAGCGGGACTGTGGCTGTTTAGTCGCTTGACGCTGAAGAAGCTGGTTCAACGGGATTTGAATTAAAATGAGAATTGAGCTTATGTACGAATACAGGATGAAACCGGCACGGTCAGGTAACAGACTGGAGTGTACCGGAGGGCGAGGTGCAAGATGTGAAAATACCCATTCAAATTAATGAAAATAGCGCTGAACCTTTATACCACCAAATTGAAAATCAGTTAAGATCGTTAATTATTACGGGTCAGTTGGGGGAGGGAACACATTTGCCGTCCATTCGTGAGTTCGCCGGAGCACTGAATTGCAGTGTTATTACGGTTAGACGGGTCTATCAGGATCTGGAGAATGAAGGCTTGCTTCGTACGAAGCAGGGGACAGGTACATTTGTGGCCCAGGTAGAAGCCGGCGACAGAGAAAATTATAGATTAAAGGCCGCACAGGAAGCGATGCAAGCAGCGGTGCAGTCCGGGAAATCGGTAGGCTGTACGGAAGAAGAGATGGAGAGCCTGTTCCGGGAAGTCCTGAAGGCTATTTACGCGAAGTAAGGGAGTGATTCATACGTGGAACCGATAGCAATCCAGTTGAACGGCGTATCCAAAATGCGAAAACGCAGAGTTATTGGCCCAATTGATCTGACCATCCCGGAAGGGTATATAGTGGCTATTCTCGGTCACAACGGTTCAGGCAAAAGCACCCTTCTTAACATGCTGCAGCAAGTGGTGCTGCCAGATGCTGGGCAGATTATATGGTTTGGTCAGGAACATGATGGGCCACTTCCCATTGAACTGAGACAACAGATTGGTTTTGTGGCAGATAACGCTGGTTCAGAAGAGAACCGGATAACAGCACAGGAAGCAGCCCATTTCCGGGCGTACTGGTACCCACGTTGGGATATGAAGTTGTTCGACCAACTGATTCAGGATATGGAAGTACCTGTTGATGTGAAGCTGAACAAGATGTCCAAGGGAGAGCGGCGAAAATTTGAGATTGCAGCTGCAATTGCAGCTCGCCCAAGATTATTGCTTTTGGATGAGCCTTCATCAGGATTGGACCCCTTTGCCTGGAAAGTGATGGTTGAGCAGTTCCGTACCTTCATGGCGGGGGAGACACCACGATTCTGATTGCAACACATATCGCGGATGAAGTCAAAAGGCTGGCGGATTACATCGTATTGATGCACCGTGGTCAGTCACTGGGGATGGCCGAGAAAGATATGGTGCTCGATCAGTGGAAGGAAGTCTGGTATGAAGGAGACTTAAGGCCAGAGAGTATCCCCGGTGTTGTGGAATCTTCTATAGAAGAGGGAAGTCTGGTTCGCGTAATTACAACCCGGGTCAGCGAAGCGCAGGAAAGGCTGGAACTGTCGAATAACCGGGTATTGAGAATCCGTAACTTGGAATTGGATGAAGTGCTGGCATTCTGGATTGCCGGGTATGCACCCGTACAGTGGAAATAACCGAAGGGAGACGATAAATGATGAACCGATTGGAATTGAAGCAAGTCGTCAAGCAATATGCAGACAAAACAGCCGTTAATGGAGTCACTCTCAATGTAAAAGAGGGGGAGATTTACGGATTGCTCGGAGCCAATGGTGCAGGTAAAACAACAACAATGCGCATGGTGCTCGGACTGATTCACCCTGATGGAGGGAATATCCTGTACAACGGCAAACCCTATAATACGGAGCTGCAACAGATTATGGGTTATCTTCCGGAAGAGCGCGGATTGTACCCCAAGGTGAAAGTCAGCGAACAGATTAATTATCTGGCACGACTTCGTGGCATGAATGGTAAGGACGCAGATCAGAGCCTCAAGTACTGGCTGAATCGGTTTGAGGTACCTGAGTATTACGATAAAAAGATCGAGGAGTTATCCAAAGGTAATCAGCAGAAAATGGGCTTTATCGCGGCTGTAGTGCATAGACCGCAGATTCTTATTCTGGATGAAGCGTTCAGTGGTCTGGATCCTGTGAACGTGGAATTACTCAAGTCCACTGTCAAGGAATTGCGTGACGAAGGCACGGCCATTCTGTTTTCAACACACCGCATGGAGCACGTTGAAGAGTTGTGTCGTCAGATCACTATTCTGCATCGTTCCAACACGGTGGTACAAGGAGAGATCAAGGAGATCAAGAGCCGGTATCCGCGTGAACAGGTTTTCCTGGGTACGACTGGAAATGTGGAAGGGCTCGAACAATTGTCTGGTGTGAAGAAAGTTGAGCGGAATGAGCGCGGGTACCTGATACATATTAGTCAGGTGGAAGCTGCTCAAGAGATTCTGAGAACAGCCATGACCCAGACGACAGTGGAACACTTCGAACTGAAGGAACCAACGCTTAACCAAATCTTTATTCGTGAGGTAGGTGAGTCGAATGAATAAAATGGGAACGATTACGGGTTTTACATTTAAAAACAAAGTTAAAACGAAATCATTCATGGTGACGACCATTGTACTTGCACTTTTAATTTCAATCGGACTCAATGTCCCGTATTTCATTACCTTATTTAATGGAGGTTCCATTGGTGGAGCTTCAAGCAGTAATCCTGTAAATATTGGTCTTCTGAGTACAGGGCAGCCTGAAGTTTCCGAGAAACTGGAGAGCTTCTCTGCGGCTCAAGGGGATCAGCCCTATCGATTCATTGCCAGCGGAGACAAAGATGAGGCGGCCCTTGCGGCGGATGTGGAAGCAGGGCTTACCGATGGTTATCTGAAGTTTGAGGCTGTTTCCGGGCAAGAGTTCCCTCAGCCCATTCTATATTCAGCAGAAGACGTATCACCTCAGATCATTGCATCCATTGAGGCTGCATTACAGAGTGTGAAGCTGGATGTGGTTGTGAAGGATGTACTCACAGCAGAGCAGAAGGAACTGATTACAACACCTGTGAAGCTTACTGAGCAAAGCCTGAGCACAGATGAAAATGGGGCCGGTGCAGAGTCAGAAGGTGCCATGAGCCCGATTAACTATATTGTGGTGTACTTGCTGATCATCCTGCTGTTTACCTCAACGATGATGACAGGTAACATGATTGCCTCCGAGATTACAGCTGAGAAGAGTTCACGTATTATGGAAATTTTGATTACGAGTGTATCACCGCTCAGTCAGATGTTTGGTAAAATCATCGGTATATTCATGGTGGGGATGCTGCAAATCGGGATCTTCGGAGCGGTGTTTGCCGGAAATATCTTGCTGCCGCATAACCGTGCAGTATTAGGTGACTTCAATATGAGTCTGAGTGATGTGAATAGTGCAGTTATTGTGTACGGACTTATATTCTACATTCTGGGTTACTTCCTGTATGCCGTGTTGTTCGCTGCCATTGGTTCAATGGTAAGCCGTACTGAAGAACTTGGTCAGGCTGTTCTGCCGATCACGATGTTGTCGCTTGTATCCTTCTATATTGCGATCTTCAGTATTTCTACGCCGAACATTCTGTTGTTAAAAATCGCAAGCTTTATTCCATTCACATCGCCGACCGCGATTCTGGTACGGATTGGTGCAGGGGTTGCACCAACCTGGGAGATTCTAACTTCATTAGCGATTCTCATTGTATCCATTATCATCTTCGGATGGCTTGCAGCCAAAATCTATCGCACGGGTGTGCTGATGTACGGTAAACGTCCAACCTTTAAGGAATTGTTTAAAGCCATGAAGGCATATAAGATCTAGGTTGAGTGTTTGAAGGGGAGGGATTGGATAAGTGCTGCTCCGTTTGTGGATTGGCACCAATTCCCACTTTTATCCGTAGTATCTAAGTATGTCTATTCTATTAAAAATTGGATTGGCAACTATATTCAATTAAGGAGAATACATAATATGAAAAATTGGAAACGCATGCTCTTATCTCTTACCATCTCGGCAGGTTTGCTCTCATCTGCAGTGCCGGCTATGGCTGCTCCACAAGGAACTTCCGTCAAGGTCAATGACCAGGCTGTGAAATATGCTACAGGAGCACCAATCTTGGATAAAGGTACAACATTGGTTCCACTGCGGACTACGCTGGATGCTATGGATGTGAAGCTAACAACTGCGACAGATAATACGATCACGGCTGTGGTAGATGGCAAAACGATTACACTCAAAAGCAAGCTTACACGTATCAACGGTGTAACGTATGCGCCAATCCGCATCGTCGGTGATGCTGCGGGTTATGAAGTTCGCTGGGATGCTGCAACGCGCACAGTACTGTTGGTATCCAAGGGCGGAGCAACCGAAACTGCTCAAACCGGTGGACGCGGCTTCATGTGGGAAGTTGAAAGCAATGGCAACACGGTCTATCTGGTAGGGTCTATGCATATTGCTGATGAGAGCTTCTATCCATTGCGTCCGGAGTTCGAAGAAGCCTTTGCGGAAGCCGACTATCTCGGGGTAGAGATTGATATTAGCAAAGCCGCTGATGAAGAGCAACAAAAGCTGGTTCTAAGTCTGGGTTCGTATCAGGATGGCACAACACTGAAAGATCACATTTCCAGTGAAACGTATACTAAGCTTGGCGATGTATTGAAGAAAAATGGTCTGGAGCCTAATGCTTTGGATGCATTTAAGCCTTGGGTGGTAGAGAGTACACTTGCAAGTTTGAAGTCGGCAACGGCAGGATACGAAGCGTCAGCAGGAGTGGATCTGTATTTCATCCAGAAAGCGATCGAGCGCAAACTTCCAGTTATTGAGTTGGAGAGTTATCAATCTCAACTTGGCATGTTTAACGATTTTTCCAAAGAAACACAAGAGGAAACACTGAAAGCGACAATCGAAAACTTCGACGTGTTGGATAACAGTGTGAAAGAAATGGCTGAGATGTGGAAAACGGGGAATGACGAGCAACTGCTTGAACTGACAAACAGCTTCTCCACTAACGAGGAATATAACAAAGCGATGCTTGTCGATCGTAATATCGGTATGGCGGATAAAATCGATGGCTATCTGAAAAACGGCAAAGGCGAGGAATATTTCATTGTTGTTGGCGCGGCACACTACCTGGGTGATCACGGCATCGTGAAACTGCTTGAGGATAAAGGATACAAAGTAGAACGTAAATAAACATAGATTACTTTATAAGGTAACCCTTTCGTCTCGAATATGAGAGTTGAGAGGGTTATCTTCTATATATAGAAGAAAGACAGATTAAGTAGAGATGATTAAGCTAAAGGAAACTACAATTAAAACCAAGATTTCATCCTAGATTCATGGTCGTTACTACAGTTAAAATGTGGATTAAATATTTTTAATAATTAACTCTTTACAATTGCTTGTTCTGCGTGGTATATTATTTATCCGGCCAAGAAAACACGAGATACACGGTGCGGCAAGCGAATGAAATAAGCTTCGAAAGAAACTTAAAAAAAGAGCTTGCAAAGTTGGTTCGGACATGGTAATATATAAGAGTTGCTGAAGAGAACGACATTCGGTAACGAAACGAGTTTGATCTTTGAAAACTGAACAACGAGTGAGTAACGATCTTGCTTGCAAGATCGACGCTGAGAAATTGGTACAAGTCTTCGGGCTGTATGATTTCGAAGCACAAATGAGATTTTTAATCTCGTCAGATTCAAAATGAGCTTATCGCTCTTTTCAAATACTGAGATGATTTTCATCGCGTTTAACCGCGTTGCTGAAATTCATCTTTATTGGAGAGTTTGATCCTGGCTCAGGACGAACGCTGGCGGCATGCCTAATACATGCAAGTCGAGCGGACTTGAAGAGAAGCTTGCTTCTCTGATGGTTAGCGGCGGACGGGTGAGTAACACGTAGGCAACCTGCCCTCAAGTTTGGGACAACTACCGGAAACGGTAGCTAATACCGAATAATTGTTTTCTTCGCCTGAAGAGAACTGGAAAGACGGAGCAATCTGTCACTTGGGGATGGGCCTGCGGCGCATTAGCTAGTTGGTGAGGTAACGGCTCACCAAGGCGACGATGCGTAGCCGACCTGAGAGGGTGATCGGCCACACTGGGACTGAGACACGGCCCAGACTCCTACGGGAGGCAGCAGTAGGGAATCTTCCGCAATGGGCGAAAGCCTGACGGAGCAATGCCGCGTGAGTGATGAAGGTTTTCGGATCGTAAAGCTCTGTTGCCAGGGAAGAACGCTTGGGAGAGTAACTGCTCTCAAGGTGACGGTACCTGAGAAGAAAGCCCCGGCTAACTACGTGCCAGCAGCCGCGGTAATACGTAGGGGGCAAGCGTTGTCCGGAATTATTGGGCGTAAAGCGCGCGCAGGCGGTCATTTAAGTCTGGTGTTTAATCCCGGGGCTCAACCCCGGATCGCACTGGAAACTGGGTGACTTGAGTGCAGAAGAGGAGAGTGGAATTCCACGTGTAGCGGTGAAATGCGTAGATATGTGGAGGAACACCAGTGGCGAAGGCGACTCTCTGGGCTGTAACTGACGCTGAGGCGCGAAAGCGTGGGGAGCAAACAGGATTAGATACCCTGGTAGTCCACGCCGTAAACGATGAGTGCTAGGTGTTAGGGGTTTCGATACCCTTGGTGCCGAAGTTAACACATTAAGCACTCCGCCTGGGGAGTACGGTCGCAAGACTGAAACTCAAAGGAATTGACGGGGACCCGCACAAGCAGTGGAGTATGTGGTTTAATTCGAAGCAACGCGAAGAACCTTACCAGGTCTTGACATCCCTCTGATCGGTACAGAGATGTATCTTTCCTTCGGGACAGAGGAGACAGGTGGTGCATGGTTGTCGTCAGCTCGTGTCGTGAGATGTTGGGTTAAGTCCCGCAACGAGCGCAACCCTTATATTTAGTTGCCAGCACTTCGGGTGGGCACTCTAGATAGACTGCCGGTGACAAACCGGAGGAAGGTGGGGATGACGTCAAATCATCATGCCCCTTATGACCTGGGCTACACACGTACTACAATGGCCGGTACAACGGGCTGCGAAATCGCGAGATGGAGCCAATCCCAACAAAGCCGGTCTCAGTTCGGATTGCAGGCTGCAACTCGCCTGCATGAAGTCGGAATTGCTAGTAATCGCGGATCAGCATGCCGCGGTGAATACGTTCCCGGGTCTTGTACACACCGCCCGTCACACCACGAGAGTTTATAACACCCGAAGTCGGTGGGGTAACCGCAAGGAGCCAGCCGCCGAAGGTGGGATAGATGATTGGGGTGAAGTCGTAACAAGGTAGCCGTATCGGAAGGTGCGGCTGGATCACCTCCTTTCTATGGAGAATCGTTTCCTGCAACGGAAACATTCAAATATGCAGCTCAGCTGCAAACTACTCACTCGTTGTTCGGTTTTGAGAGCTCAAACTCTCAAACAGCTTGCTTTTGCATGGAGCTTGTTCTTTGAAAACTAGATATCGAAACGAAACAAACGCGAATTATAACATTCCTTTTTAGCTGAACTTGTGTTAAAACAAGTTTAATAAATTGGTACTTAATTGCTTTTGCGATGGTATTGGGTGGGAGCGACTTTTGGCTTTGGACGTAGTCCAAAACAAGGGAAGCGAGCAGTCAAAACCGGAGCAAACTGGTTAAGCTACTAAGAGCACACGGAGGATGCCTAGGCGCTAGGAGCCGATGAAGGACGTGGCGAACAACGAAACTGCCTCGGGGAGCTGTAAGCAAGCTTTGATCCGGGGGTGTCCGAATGGGGAAACCCAGCTGGGGTAATTTCCAGTTACACCTAACTGAATACATAGGTTAGTGTGAGGCATACCAGGGGAACTGAAACATCTAAGTACCCTGAGGAAGAGAAAACAATAGTGATTCCGTCAGTAGCGGCGAGCGAACGCGGAGAAGCCCAAACCAGAGAGCTTGCTCTTTGGGGTTGTGGGACGTCTCACATGGAGTTACAAAGGAACCGGTTAAGCGAAGAGGTCTGGAAAGGCCCGCCAAAGAAGGTAAAAGCCCTGTAGTTGAAAGTCTGTTCCCTCCGAGACGGATCCCGAGTAGTGCGGGGCACGTGAAACCCCGTATGAATCCGGCAGGACCATCTGCCAAGGCTAAATACTTCCTAGCGACCGATAGTGAAGCAGTACCGTGAGGGAAAGGTGAAAAGCACCCCGGAAGGGGAGTGAAATAGAACCTGAAACCGTGTGCTTACAAAAAGTCAGAGCCCGTTTTAGGGGTGATGGCGTGCCTTTTGTAGAATGAACCGGCGAGTTACGTTCCCGTGCAAGGTTAAGGTGAAGAGCCGGAGCCGCAGCGAAAGCGAGTCTGAATAGGGCGACATAGTACGTGGACGTAGACCCGAAACCGGGTGATCTACCCCTGTCCAGGGTGAAGGTGCGGTAACACGCACTGGAGGCCCGAACCCACGCATGTTGAAAAATGCGGGGATGAGGTGGGGGTAGCGGAGAAATTCCAATCGAACTCGGAGATAGCTGGTTCTCCCCGAAATAGCTTTAGGGCTAGCCTCGGAAAACAGAGTCGTGGAGGTAGAGCACTGATTGGGTGCGGGGCCCGCAAGGGTTACCAAGCTCAGTCAAACTCCGAATGCCATAGACTTACTTCCGGGAGTCAGACAGTGAGTGCTAAGATCCATTGTCAAAAGGGAAACAGCCCAGACCATCAGCTAAGGTCCCCAAGTGTGTGTTAAGTGGGAAAGGATGTGGAGTTGCACAGACAACCAGGATGTTGGCTTAGAAGCAGCCACCATTGAAAGAGTGCGTAATAGCTCACTGGTCGAGTGACTCTGCGCCGAAAATGTAACGGGGCTAAACACACCACCGAAGCTATGGCTTGATGCTTTGCATCAGGGGTAGGGGAGCGTTGTATAAGGGTTGAAGGTGTACCGTAAGGAGCGCTGGACATTATACAAGTGAGAATGCCGGTATGAGTAACGAAAAGATCAGTGAGAATCTGATCCGCCGAAAGCCTAAGGGTTCCTGAGGAAGGCTCGTCCGCTCAGGGTAAGTCGGGACCTAAGGCGAGGCCGAAAGGCGTAGTCGAAGGACAACAGGTCGAAATTCCTGTACCACCGTAAGCCGTTATGAGCAATGGGGGGACGCAGTAGGGTAGTGACGCGGACTGATGGATGTCCGTCTAAGCAGTAAGGCTGATGTGTAGGCAAATCCGCACATTGTAAGGCTAAGCTGTGATGGGGAGCGAAAATTGTAGTAGCGAAGGTCATGATCTCACACTGCCAAGAAAAGCCTCTAGCCAGGTGATGGTGCCCGTACCGCAAACCGACACAGGTAGGCGAGAAGAGTATTCTAAGGCGCGCGGAAGAACTCTCGTTAAGGAACTCGGCAAAATGACCCCGTAACTTCGGGAGAAGGGGTGCCCCGGTAGTGTGAATAGCACGAGGGGGCCGCAGTGAAAAGGCCCAAGCGACTGTTTAGCAAAAACACAGGTCTGTGCGAAGCCGTAAGGCGAAGTATACGGGCTGACGCCTGCCCGGTGCTGGAAGGTTAAGGGGAGTGGTTAGGAGTAATCCGAAGCTGTGAACCGAAGCCCCAGTAAACGGCGGCCGTAACTATAACGGTCCTAAGGTAGCGAAATTCCTTGTCAGGTAAATTCTGACCCGCACGAATGGCGTAACGACTTGGGCGCTGTCTCAACGAGAGATCCGGTGAAATTTTAATACCTGTGAAGATGCAGGTTACCCGCGACAAGACGGAAAGACCCCATGGAGCTTTACTGCAGCTTGATATTGAATTTGGGTACGATCTGTACAGGATAGGTGGGAGCCTTTGAAGTGGGAGCGCAAGCTTCCATGGAGGCAACGTTGGGATACCACCCTGATCGTATCTAGGTTCTAACCTGGTACCGTAATCCGGTGCGGGGACAGTGTCAGGTGGGCAGTTTGACTGGGGCGGTCGCCTCCTAAAGAGTAACGGAGGCGCCCAAAGGTTCCCTCAGAATGGTTGGAAATCATTCGAAGAGTGCAAAGGCATAAGGGAGCTTGACTGCGAGACCTACAAGTCGAGCAGGGACGAAAGTCGGGCTTAGTGATCCGGTGGTACCGCATGGAAGGGCCATCGCTCAACGGATAAAAGCTACCCTGGGGATAACAGGCTTATCTCCCCCAGAGTCCACATCGACGGGGAGGTTTGGCACCTCGATGTCGGCTCATCGCATCCTGGGGCTGAAGTAGGTCCCAAGGGTTGGGCTGTTCGCCCATTAAAGCGGTACGCGAGCTGGGTTCAGAACGTCGTGAGACAGTTCGGTCCCTATCTGTCGTGGGCGTAGGAAATTTGAGAGGAGCTGTCCTTAGTACGAGAGGACCGGGATGGACGTACCGCTGGTGTACCAGTTGTTCCGCCAGGAGCACCGCTGGGTAGCTATGTACGGACGGGATAAACGCTGAAAGCATCTAAGCGTGAAGCCCCCTCAAGATGAGATTTCCCAGTATGTAAGACCCCTTGAAGACGACGAGGTAGATAGGCTGGGGGTGGAAGTGCAGCAATGCATGGAGCTGACCAGTACTAATCGGTCGAGGGCTTATCCAATTAGCAAGTGATAATTCGCGTGTTTCGTTTCGAATCTAGTTTTCAGAGAACGATCTCTGAAATGTAAGCTACGCGTTTGGTGGCGATGGCGGAGGGGTTCCACACGTACCCATCCCGAACACGACCGTTAAGCCCTCTAGCGCCGATGGTACTTGGACCGCAGGGTCCTGGGAGAGTAGGACGCCGCCAAGCAACAAGGAAGACACACTTGATGATATCGAGTGTGTCTTTTTTTGTTACTATTTTTCTGCCGAGAAACAAACTAACTATATAGATAAGACAGCATCAATATAATCATTTATATGAAGACTCTCAGTATTAATAATTGGACTACGGATTAATGCTGATATACATACTTCCAATAAAAATGATCAACTTCTGTTTCTTAACTCCTTCAGCAACCCTTCAGTTGAATTTAACGTACGTTTCAGAGGGATAGGGTATAGTGAAGCCATGTAAAGAGGAGGAGAACCATAATGAATATATCTTCTACAGCCAGCTCCACAACATCATACATATCCACATCTTCGAGTTCGGACAATTCAAGTAGCTTGGAGAAACAAAAGACGAAGCTTGAGGCTCAACTGGAGAAAGTACAATCCAGCAAGGACGATGAGAAGACGAAGGAGACAAAGACCAAACAGCTTGAACAGCAGATCAAACAGATTGAGGCACAGATTGCACAGCAAAGCTCTCAAGGAGCCGGTACAAATGCTACGAAGGAGGCACCGCCTGCCCAACCTCCAGCCAATGGAAAGGGCGTAGCTACCCCTAAGGAAATTGCAAATGCAACAACAGATAGTAATGGTCGATTTGATATACGTATCTAGTTGCTTACATCTAATGTGGGATAAAAGAAAGCCCTGACCGATCTATATTGATCGTGCAGGGCTTTGTTTATTTGTCTGTTAGATTATTGATGAGGTCTACCTACATTCTACCTTCGTATCATTTATCTTCAATCTGATGCCGTTGTATTATCTGTTAACGTTATTCAGCCTGCAGCGCGTTTATTCGATCCGTAAGGGATCGTTTTCTATAGTACATCGCTATGGTTGCAAGAACGAGCATTTCAGATAACGGTACGGCAAGCCATACACCCGTGACACCAAAGATTGAAGGGAGGATCGCAATCAACGCAATCATAATGATCATTTCACGTGCAGCAGTAATCCAGATGGCCATCTTGGCATTACCCACAGATTGGAAATAGGTACTCATGACAAAGTTAACACCCATGAATACATAGGCAAATGTAAATATACGTAATCCGTATACGGCATTATCCGTTACGTCGCTGCTGAAGTTTCCAAAGATTTGCACGAAATAAGGTGCACCGATCTGAACAACAAGTAATAATAGTAGACCGCATGCCAGAGCCGTTTTGGTGGCTAAACGTAACGTTTGTTGTACCCGTTTAATCTTTTTCGCACCGTGATAATAGCTAACCAGAGGTTGGGCAGCAGACGCCAGACCCAGGAACGCTAATAGTACCACACCATGAATATAGTTCAGCACGGTAAAGGATGCTACGCCAGCCGTTCCCGCAATACGGTCCATGGAGATATTGTGAGAGACAGAGAAGACCGACATGCCGAGTTCAGCCAGAAAGCTGGGGAAACCAATGAGCAGCAGGGAGGCCAGCAGTTTGTTATTCCATTTGAACCGGGTCAGCGTGAGATTATTTGTTTTTTTGAAAAAGTGAGTGAACAGGACAAGCAGCGCAAGAGACGCCGATACGATTGTACCGATGGCTACACCACGTACACCCCATTCGAGTACATACAATGTTACATAATTGATGATGATATTGGCCACAGCAAAGGTAATCTGAGCGTACATGGATGTGTTGGGATTCCCATCGTTTCGTACAAAAATAGAGAGCGCATTCTCAATGGTGAAGACAAACCCAAACAATAACATGATATTCATATAGTCCGAAGCAAACGGGAAGGTCTCGGCGTTAGCACCGAGGGAGTATACCAGCTTGTCTTTGAACGTAAATGCAGTATATCCAATGGCTATCGTAACTAGCATAATCAGCATAATGGATTTGGTGAAAATTTGTTTGGCTGATGTGATATCTTTTCTACCCATAGCGTTGGAGTACAACGTTGCCCCGCCCATACCAATCCACAGCGACATGGCAACAAAAAGCGTGTAGACAGGTGAGGCAATGCCGATCCCGGCCATCGCGGTAGAACCCAGTTTGTGTCCAACCATAATGCCGTCGATAATAAAATTAAAAGCAACTACCAGCATCCCCAATACAGAAGGCACGAGGTAGCTTATAAAAGCTTTACCTACAGATTGCCCTTCCAATGGATGCGTCCAATTCGTATTCATAATGACCTCCGTTAGTAAACTGAATGTTCATTCTGTATTTAATAATACTGAACGTTCGTTCTGTATAATAACACGCCATGAATTCGCTTGGCAACTTTTGCGTTTAAATATCGTTTATGTGGTAGAGTAGGTGGATATTTATAAAGCGGGAGGAATCTCTTGATGAAACAAAATAAATACGATGAAGCTGAGTTTTTCGACAACTATAGTAAAATGGCTCGTTCCGTTCAAGGGCTGGAGGCAGCGGGGGAGTGGCATGAACTGCAGACTCTTTTGCCTGAGTTGAAAGACAAACGTGTGCTGGATTTGGGATGTGGTTTTGGTTGGCACTGCCGGTATGCGCGCGAGCAACAAGCCAGTTCAGTAATCGGTGTAGATTTGTCTGAAAATATGCTTCAGCGTGCTCGTGAAATGACGGACGATCCGCAGATCGAGTACAAGCAGCTGGCGATTGAAGATATTGATTTTGCACCGGGACAATTCGACGTTGTGATCAGTTCACTTGCCTTGCATTATATTGAACGGTTAGACACGGTGTACGCTAAGATCAATGATTGTCTCGTAGAAGGGGGCACATTTGTACTATCTTCCGAACATCCCATCTTCACCGCTCGCGCTGAGCAGGATTGGCATTACGGACCCACAGGTGAGATTCTTCACTGGCCCGTGGATGATTACCATGATGAAGGGAAGCGTGTGGCGAACTTTCTGAATCAGGATGTGGTTAAATATCATCGCACACTGGCAACACATCTCAATGAACTGATTAGGGCTGGGTTTGCTATTCAACAGGTGGCTGAATCCAAGCCATCACCGGAGATGATTGAACAGGTTCCTGGCATGCGAGACGAGAATCGGAGACCGATGTTTCTGATGATTGCTGCGGTGAAAGTATAACGATGAAAATGATACGTTAGATCAGAGGGCAGAAAGAAACTGTGGAAGTGGAGCGTTCCCCTAAAAGATTTCTGATAGAGATTTCTAACTAAGCAAACTTGAAGGAATCAGTGTGTTCAGCGATGTTGAACATGCTGTTTTTTTATTTTGCTACAATTATAAGAAATAATGCCCAAAACAGGGAACCAAACCACAGTAGACTCAGTCATATTAAGTGAGGTGAACAACAGTTGGATGATCAATTACTGGCACAGGCTCAGACCATAGACAATTACACACTTAGCAGCATAATGGATGACTACGGAAATGACGTGTGGAATTACGCTTATTTTCTGACCAAAAGTGCCGAACAGGCAGATGAATTGTCACAGGAGGTATTTATTCGGGCGTACTCGGGGATCGCTCATTATCGTGGAGATTGCTCACTGAAAACATGGCTGTTGACGATTACTAGAAACACGACTTTTACATATCGAAAATCCAGATTCTTTCGTAGCAGTCTGTGGGGAGAGACGTTACCCATTGAGACAGAGCGTGGGGGTTCGGGCCAAAGAGTCATGATTGCAGAGCAGCCTGCACATCCTTCGGCCGAGATGGAAGTGATACGTAAGGAGCATGTCCATGAAATTTGGGATATTGTTCTGGCGTTGCCGAGAAAATTCCGGGAGATTCTTTTGCTAAATCTGAAGTATGAGCTTACGACGAGTGAGATTGCTGAGATGTTGAAAATCAGCTCAGGCACAGTAAAGTCCAGACTATCCCGAGGTAAGGATAAGGTACGGAAACAATGGGAGGAGCGAAGCGAATGAGACACAAGGATGAGCAATGGGAAAAGGAGATCCGGAAGGGACCGTTTGCGTTGTCTCCTTTTACAGAGGATCACAAGCGGAATGTGCTTCAACAGGTGGAGTGGAGGAAGAAGTCGGAAGAGGGAAGCAAGGGAGATAGGTCAGAGGACAGTTCCAGGTCATCCAGGCCGTTTAGACCGCAAGTAGTCAACGCTTCACACAAACGTCGCACTAGAAGAGGGCCTCTTGTTGCAGGTATGGGTGCATTGGTTATTGCTGCGGGATTGTTCCTATGGATCTGGGATGATGGACAGCTGGTGAAACCCGTAATCGAGCAGGTCTATCCGACAGCAGCGTTACAGTTATCCGATGATTTGAACACGAATCTGCTAACCGACAAAATGAAAAGAAATGTTGCGACTACGATGCGAGACGATCTGGGTAAGCAGCTGCGGGTCACAAAAGTGGAAGACTTGCCTGTGTCCGGCAGAATATATGTAGAGGCTGGAAAAGAAAGTGAGAAGGAGTACGCGCAGATATGGCTCGATGCGGCAACAGGCAATCTGCGTGAAGTAGGAATGAGACGTGAAATGCAGCCAAGCGAGTTGGAGCATCGTTATCTGCGTCAAGTTCCATCGCTTTTGCAAAGTATAGGCAGTACTCCAACGCTTAAACCTGTATCAATTCAACGTTATGTGAGTATGAAGCAAGGGGAATTGGAGCCGATATCGTATACGACATTAGCGTTAGAGAATGAGACTGGTTATGGGGAGATTGTATGGCAACAGGACGAGGCTGTATCGATCACAGGCGACCTTAGTCCTGATCAGGTATCCCAGGTGGCGCTGGCGGATGCCAGAAACGCGATTGAGGCTCTGTCTGGTAAAGCCAATCTTGATCTGGTAAGAGCAAGCCGAAGCAAAGATGATGAACTCGGCAAGGATACAGTCTCCTTTTCCTTTAAAGATAACTACTTTGTCCAGATGACCGAAGGAAAAGCGGGCTTGGGTTATACGGTTGGGGATGCTAATCACTATGAGCAAGACTTTGCAGACTGGGAAGAAATAGAGGCTTATTATCAGGAATTATATAACATACAGGAGTCTCTTCTTAGAGGAGAAGTAGAACCTATAATTAAAAAAATATTTAAAATAGATCTTCAAGCGTATAAACTTCACCGTAATCCTGATCATCCAGGCATGGTCACATTTGAACTGGAGTCGAGCAAGGATGTTTTTCAGGTTGAATATAGGGAAGATGGACGGATCAAGATGATCACCAGAGGCGAGTTATAGGGCTGACCTTATATGTTACAATTTACTTCACAGATGGAATGGGTATAAGGAGATAACGATGAAATATTTGGTGAGTTCATGTCTGGCAGGGGTAGCTTGCCGTTACAATGGAACAGCGAGCCTGGATGAGAAGATTCAGGAGCTTGTGGAGCAGGGGCAGGCTAAGATAGTATGTCCGGAGCTGCTTGGCGGATTCTCCACTCCACGGGAACCGGCTGAAATTATTGGTGGCACGGGTAAGGACGTACTGGCAGGCACTGCAAAAGTGATCGAGAAAAGTGGCAAGGACGTCACAGAGCTGTATATTAAGGGAGCCTATCAGACGCTCGAATGGGCGCGAGAATTGAATGTATCGTGTGTGGTATTGAAGGAGTTCAGTCCGTCCTGTGGTACACAGATGATCTATGATGGGAATTTTGCCAATCACAAGGTAATTGGAGAAGGTGTCACCTCAGCATTGCTGAGACAAGAAGGATATAACGTCATTTCTGAAAATGAATGGATGGATTATTTATAGGTCGCACAGATATCGTTTCATATTTACAGAAAAGCCGCTGGATTATATCCTGGCGGCTTTTCTGTTGTCTCCCATTACTTTTCTCATTAAAAGAATAAAGTCGATTTTCCTGAAATGCTAACAAACAGTATGTATACATACGATAAATATATAAGATATATATGGATATCAACTACATAAGCGGGGGAATACTCATGTCAATTCAGTCTAAGTCAAAATATAAGAAAGGAAATAAACTCAAAAATATAAAATTAACAACAACCATGATCATCATGACTGTAATTAGTCTAATCGGCTTGTTTACTGTCTTTCTGATTGGGATTTTCGGAATGAACGAAGCAAAAATGGGACAAGGTATCCTCTACAATGACCGCTTTCAGCATCAAACCAATGTTCTTGAATTGAAAAGTAATTTCTATAATATGCGTGCCAATTATACAAAGGTTCTTGATAATGCAGAGTATACCGACAAACAGTACGATCAGGTTCAGAAAGGTAAGAAGAGTATCACAGATGGCTTGAATGAATTTTCAGCAAGAACATTGGATACCAAAGAAAAAGAGATATTTGCAGATTTGGTAGCAAAGATGGATACATATTATCAGGATATTGAGCAAATCATGGATACCAAAAAGATGTCGGGCACCTACGATAGTGAAGAAAGAGGAAGAATTAACAAAAGCAGTACAGCGATTGTGGAGACGATCACCCTTTTGAGTGCGCATAACGAAGAAGAGTCAGCCAAGCTCTATGCGGATACACAGGAAGTGATTCAGCAGCGAGCATTGGTGCTCGGTTCGGTTCTTTTGTTTTCACTTGCAGCACTCATTCTTATTTCATTTGTAGTGATTCGCAGTATACGTCAACGAATGAAAGCAATCACCCGTTATTGTGAAGAAATAACACAAGGCAACTTAACGGCATCCTTAGATCCGCATCTAACACAGGGAAATAATGAGATAAGTGTCATCGCACGAGCTATTCGTACAATGAGCGATTCCACAACAAATGTCATTCGTGGTGTAGTTCAGGAATCTCATCATATCAACCAGGTTAGTGATCTTACCAACCAGAACATGGCTGGTCTGAATGAACGAATTCGTGAAGTATCAGCTACAGTTGAAGAACTCTCTGCTGCAATGGAAGAGGCCTCAGCCCATACGGAAAATATGAATCATTCGGCTGCTGAGATGCAACAGGGAGCTGAATATATATCGGAACGGACATCTAAACAAGCAGAGTCCGCCTATGTGACCAGCACGAAGGCTGAAAAGTTGAAGCAGGAAGCCCGCGAATCTAGTCGAGCAGCCATAGACATGTATGATCATACGAGTAAGAAGATGTCAGAAGCGCTGGAACGTGCAACAGCTGTAGATCAGATTGGTATATTATCTCAGTCTATTTTGGATGTTACGGCACAGACCAATCTGCTTGCACTCAATGCATCCATTGAAGCTGCAAGGGCTGGAGAAGCAGGCAGAGGCTTTGCGGTTGTTGCAAGCGAGATTCGAAAGTTGGCTGATGATTCCAGGCAGGCTGCCGATCAAATTCAGCAGGTCACGGAAGAAGTTATGCAGTCTGTAACCAATCTGTCCTCGAATGCCAAAGAGTTGCTATCCTTTATGTTCAATCAGGTTGGCAAAGATTATAAATTATTGGAGGATACAGCTGAACAGTATTATGTCGATTCTCTTGATCATGCCAATGCAGTTAAAGATCTCAATGCAACCTCACAACAAGTGACTGCAAATATCAAAATACTAGTGGGCTCCATTCACGAGATTGCATCAGCCAGTGAACAATCAGCCGCATCCAGTCAGGAAATCGCAGGACATATGGTCGCCTCTGCTGCGCAATCTGTGGAAGTAGTTAATCAATCTGATCAAGTGAAAGATAGTGCATTAAATCTGAATAAGCTGGTTCAAGATTTCAAGATTTAAAAGGAAAAGAGTCGTAGATAATCCACTAGGCCAGGTAAGTGCCCAGTGGATTATTGCTGTCTCTCATCCATTACTTACTTTTATAAACCAAGAAACAATAATGTGCGTACTTTTAATTTATATGCATAGGACCTAAACTAATACTTGAGATGAAACCACTTAAACATTATTGTTCAACATAAAAAAATATTTAAAAAGGACGTGGAGCTACATGGAAGTTACAGCGAAGTCAAAGACAAAGGAAGACATCTTAAAGGCATATCATTTCCGGCATGCAACAAAAATATTTGATGATACCCGCAAAATCTCGGATGAGGATTTCCAATTTATATTGGAAACAGGCAGATTATCTCCAAGTTCCATTGGTCTTGAACCGTGGAAGTTTCTGATTGTACAAAATCCGAACCTGCGTAAGCGCCTGTCCGAAGTCTCTTCCGGTGCTCAAAAGCAATTGGCTACAGCAAGCCATTTTGTTGTTATTTTGGCCCGATCAGATGCCAGTTATAATTCTCCTTATGCGGAGTACATGTTGAAGGAAACAAAGGGAATGCCAAATAACGTATTTGAGCTAACAAGTGAGGCTTATGGAAAGTTCCAAAATAACCAGAAAATTCTGGATAATCCACGATCATTATTTGACTGGGCATCTAAACAGACTTATATTGCACTCGGCAACATGATGACGGCGGCAGCTCAGATCGAGATTGATTCTTGTCCAATCGAAGGTTTCAGCCGTGAGGACGTACACCGTATTATGGAAGAAGAAGGCTTGCTGGAAAATGGCGCATGGGGCGTCTCTATGATGGCAGCCTTCGGTTATCGGGTAGAGGAGCCCCAGCGTGAAAAGTCCCGACAATCCGTTGAGAAAATCACGCAATGGATTAACTGAATTCAGCATGGATTCAACTTGAATCCAAAAATGATGATCTAAGATCTCACATTATAGATCAGGATCAAAGCATACTCGAAACAGCCCGATATTTTCCACATGCTAGAAGGGTGGAGAGGGCTGTTTTTCTTTTTATAAAAAAGAACTTGAAAATACATAGATGTCTATGTATAATGAGGTCATGCCAAAATACAACGCAATTGCACTGATTGCAAGAATCAGGGACCATGTCAACAAACGGATTGTACACGAATTGGAACAGCATGAGGTAACAGGGATTGTTCCTTCTCATGGGGATGTATTGATGTTCTTGTACCGGGAAGAGACGCTGTCGATCAAGATGTTGGCTGAACGTGTTCAACGCACGCAACCAACGGTAACGGTACTGGTCAACAAGCTGGAGAAGCTTGGCTATGTTGAACGCAGCAAGAGTGCCGAAGATAGCCGAGTGACTATGATTCGCCTAACCGACCAGGGGAAGCGACTCGAACCGATCTTTTATCAGGTATCAGAGCAGATTAATGACATCATCTATAGTGGCTTGTCCGATGAACAGTCAGAGCAATTGGAGAGTTTGCTATCCATTATTGTCCGAAAGTTATAATGAATGAACTCTTCTGTCTGCAACCCTTCCAGATTTGACTGGGATGGAGGCAGAGGAGCCCAAATATTTTTTCAACCACATACATAGATATCTATGTATGTATGTGGAGCGTATCAATGCAACCCCATTTTCGCAACCTAACTCAAACCAAACTCGGAGGGATTAACACTATGAAACATCTTATCGTATATGCTCACCCGCACACAGACAGCCTTAATAACGCAATCCTCAATACTGCTGTAGAAGCGCTCGAAGCTCAAGGCCATGAAGTGGTAGTTCGTGACTTGTATAAGCTTGGATTCCAACCCGTACTGACTGAAGCCGATACAGCTTCCATGCGAGCAGGACAGACACCACAGGATATCGCTACAGAGCAACAGTTTGTTACAGATGCAGAAGCCATTACATTCATCTGTCCGATCTGGTGGACAGGTCTTCCTGCCATTATCAAAGGATATGTTGACCGTGTATTCGCCTATGGTTTTGCGTATGCAGCGGGTGAAGCGGGAATCGAGAAATTGCTGACAGGCAAAAAAGGACTCATCATCAACACACATGGTACACCAAGTGAAATTTATGATCAGATTGGCATGACTGCTGGATTGAAAATAACTTCAGACGTAGGTATCTTCGATTTTGTAGGCATTGAAGCCGTAGATCATCTGCTCTTTGGAAGTATTGGATACCTGGATGCACCCGCATATCAAGCCATGTTGGATCAGGTTAAACAAACGGTTACAACCAAATTCTAATGTGGATGTTGATTCCAAATACGGATTCCATATGATACCAGACCGACTCGATCATGAGTCGGTTTGTTTGTTCATGTGTTTGCAAAATGGATGAAAGGGGGTATAATCGTACCCATGGAACCTATACTTATATTTAAAGCATTATCGAACGAGACACGTAGACAAATCTTGTTGTGGCTCAAAAACCCGGAGCAACACTTTCCACCGCTGGAACTATCTCAGCATCCGGATGGTGGCAAGAACGGAATCTGTGTTGGCACGATTCAAGTGAAGGCTGGACTGGCTCAGTCGGTTATCTCCAGTTATCTGCTGACCATGCTCAAGGCAGGGTTGCTGCTCTCCGAGCGAAGAGGACAATGGACGTATTATCGGCGCAACGAGGAGACAATCCGTCAGTTTGCTGAATACGTGCAGAACGAGTTATAAGCCGGATGCCGGAACGGAAGCTAGGATGCACATGTAGGCAGGGATTCCGTCCGGATGTAAACGGCTAGTTTATCATCACATCACCATATCCAGTTGCGATTTAATTAATCTATATATCTGGATATACAAAAATATAATCATCGAGGAGATTAAACGATAATGACTACAGAAAATACAGCTTCATCCCATAAAGAACATATTAATGATGTTAAGCTTTCCATCCTGGATTTGGCTCCCGTCGTTGTGGGTGCAACACCTGCTGATGCTTTGCGCAACAGCCTGGATCTGGCACAGCATGCTGAGCGTTGGGGATATCACCGTTACTGGGTAGCTGAACATCACAACATGCCGGGTATTGCTTCTTCCGCAACTTCGGTCGTTATTGGATATCTGGCTGGTGGAACCAAAACGATTCGTCTGGGTTCAGGAGGCATCATGTTGCCTAACCATGCACCGCTTGTCATCGCTGAGCAGTTCGGCACACTGGAATCCTTGTATCCTGGCAGAATTGACCTGGGACTGGGTCGCGCACCAGGTAGTGACCGCCGTACATCGCTTGCACTACGCAAAGATCTGAACAGTGGGGAAGATTTCCCTGAGCTTTTGGCAGAACTTAGAGCATACTTTGATGCTTCGGCGACATCTTATCATGCGCCTGTTCGCGCAGTTCCTGGAGAAGGATTGAATATTCCAATTTATCTCTTGGGATCCAGTGATTTCAGTGCACGTCTGGCAGGTCAGCTGGGATTGCCGTTTGCTTTTGCCAGCCACTTCTCGCCCGATTACACCCGTATTGCACTAGAGACGTATCGAAACAATTTCCAACCATCTGATAGCTTGAAGGAGCCACATGTGATTGTTGGTGTCAACGCTGTTGTTGCGGATACAGATGAGGAAGCCGCATGGCTGGGTACAACGATGCAGCAGCAGTTCCTGAACATTATTCGCGGCACAACGGGATTGGTACAGCCTCCGGCAGAGATGGAAGGCAAATGGACGGATCGTGAGAAAGCTGGTGTGGAGCAGACGCTGAAGGCAGCTGTTAATGGTTCGCCAGAAACCGTACGTGGACAGCTGGAATCCTTCATTCGGCAGACGCAGGCAGATGAGCTAATTATTACGTCGATGATCTATGATCATAAGGCACGTCTGCATTCCTATGAGTTAATCGCACAATTGGCGGGAAAAGCCTGATCTTAAATTTTTCAGCATAAGAGCTGCTTAAAGGTAAGTTATAGATACAAATTTACGGTTCGTCTCACAGTGAGGCGGGCCGTTTTTGAATAGGGAGAATTTGCAAATGTTTCGTGTGGGGCAGAAGACTCATTTTGGGGTAAAATGACTTTACCGGTTTAATTTGAAACGGTTAATCAGCACCATACGTATAAATCCAGAGTGTTATACATATGTTGGCTTGTACAAGGTACTTTTTTATTCGTGTGTAGGGCATTTATCTAGCTTAATAGTTAAGTTTTGATTAAGGGTCATAAGAGAGGACGACACGCCTATGGAGCAACCTGAGCAACCCCGCGTTTGGCCGGAGCGGTTCAAGCGATTTTTTCTTAACAACAAGTTTGTGCTATTTCTGCTAATTCTGCTGTTGGTGGGACTGAACGTGATGGTTCTGACCAAAGTATCCTTTGTTCTTCATCCGCTAGCAGTACTCATCAAAACCATTGTACTTCCTATTATTCTGTCAGGAATACTCTATTATCTGCTGAATCCGATTGTGGATGTGATGGAAAGGTGGAAAATCAAGCGTGGCTGGTCCATTCTGATCCTGTATCTTGCGATTGGAGGCATTCTGACAGTCGTAGTATTGGCGGTCATTCCAGTTGTGCGTAACCAGATTGTGGGGCTGATTGAAAATTTCCCAACGTACAGTGAGACGGTAAAACAGCAGTTTGAGGAGCTTACGGGCAGTAAATTGTTCGGTCAGTTCCAGGAAACGGTGAATCTGAATTCGCAGGACTGGTGGGGAACAATCTCCCAAAAGGCTACTGAAATTCTGAACTCGACCTGGACCAAATTGGGCGGATTCCTCGGAGCTTTCACGGAGACCGTGCTGTCCATCGTAACGGTTCCGTTCATTCTGTTCTATCTGCTAAAAGACGGCAAGAAGCTGCCAGCGAAAATTCTGTCTTTCCTGCCGATCAAGAGCCGTACGGGCGCAATGCATGTGCTGGAAGATATCAATCACCAGATCAGTTCATTCATTCGTGGACAGATTATCGTCAGCTTCTGCATCGGTATTCTGCTCTACATCGGTTATATGGTCATTGGTCTGGATTATGCACTGATTCTTGCAATTATCGCATCGTTCACAAGTGTTGTTCCGTATCTGGGACCTGCAATTGCGATTACACCAGCATTGATCGTGGCACTCGTCACTTCCCCGGTGATGCTGCTGAAAATGGTTGCCGTGTGGACGATCGTACAGTTAATTGAAGGTAAATTCATCTCACCACAGATCATGGGTAAAACGCTGAAAATCCATCCGATCACGATTATCTTTGTCATTCTGACTTCGGGTAATCTGTTTGGAGTCGTGGGCATTCTGCTCGCTGTTCCAGGATACGCGGTGCTGAAAGTATGTGTATCGCATATCTTCAACTGGTTCAAGGACAGATCGGGCCTTTACGATCCAAACAAGAACAATCTTTTATAACCAAAGTGGCAAGTTCCAATGGATAGTTAATCAGAAGATTTAGTCACTTTTTATTTTGTACAAAACGGTACCCTTACCAAGAAGAACCCCCGTCCATCGGCAAATAGCCGAGAGGCGGGGGTTCTTCTTCATGAACAAGCTTGGCTGCTGCCTAGCTGTGTTTAATATGCTGGAGCGTTTGCAGGAAAATCTGCTCAATATGAGTATCATCCAGAGAGTAGTACACCGTCTTGCCTTCCTTGCGCCGCTTGACGATCCGCATGTTGCGGAGAGAACGTAGCTGATGTGAAATGGCCGACTGTCCCATGTCGAGCAGAACCGTCAGGTCATGAACACATAATTCCTTCTGTAACAGCGCATCAATAATACGTAGACGTGTGGGGTCGCTGAATGCCTTGAACCAATCTGCCATCTCGGAAGACGTCTCCCGATCTATGAGTGAAGTGCGAATCGTCTGCACGTCGGCTTCAGTACCTGAGCAGGCTGCATCACATTCGCTTGGTGCTTTAACCGGTTGTTCCATTTCCTATCACCACCTATGTTAACAACTATAGCTCTATTATATCCAAAACCCGCCTAAAGCGAAATGATTACTATTAGCATAATCTGTATGAAAAATCAACAACGATTGTTGACACTCATGTTTAGGCGTGCATATAATAGGGGTAACTAAACATATGAATGAGTGCTCATATATTGAAGACAATTGAAATATAACATCGTTTTTGTACTGCAAAGGGGAGAATTCACATGGGAACCGGACAGGAACGGGTGAAAAGGGAACTGCTGCTTGATGGACTGGATTGTGCGAACTGCGCATTAAAGATCGAGAATGGCGTCAAAAAAATTAAGGGCATTAACGAATGCTCTGTCAATTTTGTTACCAAAACATTATCGCTACACACCACTTCCGACATGGATGAACAGGTAGTGGAAGAAGCAAAACGCAAAGTGCTTCGGCTGGAGCCGCATATTCGCATTTCGGAAAAAGGAAAACACGTGAACGGACATGTGCACACTCATACAGGGAGTGCAGGTAAGGCGAATAACCACAGTCATAACCATACTGGACATGATCATGGACATTCACATTCACATGGCAAACACTCGCATACTCATGATCAACATCAACATGGTCATACACATGAGCACGGGAGTCATGCTGGACATGATCACAGCCATACCCATGATGATGCCCATGCAGGCCACTCGCATGAACATGGTGCAGGACAGACGAAAGTGTTGCTTGCTCGTCTTGCTGCAGGTTCTGTGCTGCTCGCAGCTGCGATCTGGTCGCCGCTGGAGGGCTGGGCACAGCTTACTCTATATGCGCTCGCCTATCTGATTGCTGGGGGAGACATCGTGCTCCAGGCGTCCAAAAACATCATCCGCGGTCAGGTGTTCGATGAATACTTCCTGATGTCCGTCGCTACCTTGGGTGCCTTTGCTATTGGAGAGTATCCCGAAGGGGTAGCGGTCATGCTCTTCTATCAGCTCGGGGAGCTGTTTCAGGGCATGGCGGTTAATCGGTCACGCAAGTCGATTCAGTCACTGATGGACATTCGCCCAGACTACGCGAATATCCTGACGGGTTCGGGTGACGAGACCCGGCGTGTATCTCCGGAAGACGTACGGATTGGTGATCGTATTGTCGTGAAAGCAGGAGAGCGAGTACCGCTGGATGGTATCGTTAGAGCTGGGCGTTCCATGGTGGACACTTCTGCTCTGACAGGTGAATCGGTACCTCGTGAGCTGGAGCCCGGAAGTGATGTACTGAGTGGATTTGTGAACAAAAATGGTATGTTGACGATTGAAGTAACCAAAACGTTTGGTGAATCAACGGTATCCAAGATTTTGGACCTGGTGCAGAACGCGAGCAGTCGGAAAGCGAAAACAGAGCATTTTATTAGTAAATTTGCCCGTTATTACACACCGGTTGTTGTTATCCTTGCAGCCCTGATTGCATTTGTTCCGCCGTTGATACTTAGTGGCGCAACATTTGCTGACTGGATCTATCGTGCATTGGTCTTCCTGGTTATCTCATGTCCTTGTGCGCTGGTGGTCTCTATTCCACTTGGATTCTTTGGTGGTATCGGAGCAGCTTCACGTAACGGGATTCTTGTCAAAGGCAGTAACTACCTTGAAGCGTTGAACGATGTGAAAGTCGTTGTTTTTGATAAAACGGGAACACTAACCAAAGGTGTATTCAAAGTAACAGCCATTCGTCCTGAAGGCGGACACACGCAAGAAGAACTGATGAAGCTGGCAGCCATTGCCGAAGCGAATTCCAATCATCCGATTGCCGAATCCATTCGCGCAGCTTGGGCCAAAGCTATTCCTACGCAAGGTGTAGAAGGTTATGATGAAGTTGCCGGACACGGGATCAAGGTGAGTGTGGATGGTCAGGAAGTGCTGGCAGGCAACGCCAAATTAATGAAGCGGGCAGGTATATCCTATACCACACCAGAGACGGCCGGAACGATAGTCCACGTTGCTGAAGGTGGCACGTATGTTGGTCATCTGATCATTGCCGATGAAGTGAAGGATGACGCAGCCGCGGCCATTCAGGCGCTAAAACAACTCGGCATCCGCAAAACGGTCATGCTGACAGGTGATGCCAAAACCGTAGGGGAAGCGGTAGGTCGTGAACTGGGTGTGGATGAGGTCTACGCTGAATTGTTGCCACAGGATAAAGTCGAGCGACTGGAGCAACTGGAAGCTGCCAAATCTCCGAAGGAAAAAATGGTGTTTGTCGGTGACGGCATCAACGATACACCTGTACTGGCGCGCGCCGATGTGGGCGTGGCCATGGGTGGACTTGGTTCAGATGCCGCGATTGAAGCCGCTGATGTGGTCATCATGACCGATGAACCGTCGAAACTAGCGAGTGCAATACGCATTGCAAAGCGTACACGAATGATTGTGTGGCAAAATATCGCGTTTGCTCTGGGGGTTAAAGCGATCTTCCTGCTACTCGGTGTGTTCGGCATAGCTACCATGTGGGAAGCGGTATTCTCGGATGTCGGTGTCACGGTGCTGGCTGTTCTGAACGCCATGCGTGTACTTCGTGTGAAGAATATCTAAGTTTACGAAACGATCCAGGCGGCTCTTCGTATATACGTAGAGCCGTTTTTATATTTTTTATGTAGATAAGTCTAACTAGACATTTACACGAGAACGGAGAGGACAGAATAACCTGAAGAAGCGAAGCTGCATCAGCAGGTTATTCTGTCACCGGAGTGTCAGTGTAAGCAGGTCTATGGAAGACAACAGTGAAGGGGAGAACGTTTTGACAGGAGCAGTAGTAGGGATAATTATCGGAGTGTGTTATTTCATTCTGGGGTTAATGGTGTTTAAAAAACCACCGAAAATGATTAACGGAATATATGGATATCGGACCCCGCGTGCAATGAGTAATCCCGAGTTGTGGGACGAAGCGCAAAGTTATAGTGCCAATCTGATGATGCAATTTGGTGTGATTATTACGGTATTCGGCATTATCGGTTTCTGGCTTACAGATGTACGAGCTTTGGTGCTCAGTCTGGTTGCTACAGGGTTCTATACGATCAGACTATTTACCAGAGTTGAAGGGCGGTTGAAGCAAATGCAGCGTGCTCAACAGCAACAGCAACAGCAACAGCATGAGCAGAACGTTTAAGGTAAAATGAATGAATAGTGTAGAGAGGAAGACCTGCGTGTGAAGCGGGTCTTTTTTTGTTGAAGTAGAGAAGCGAAGAGGCTGTTAAACTCGCTAAGACTTCATACATAAAATCTAACGTTGACGTTAACGTTAATATTATATATAATTATGTACATAACATTATAGACATATGGAAGAGGTGAGGGAAATGAGTTTATATAAAATCGACGACGTAGCCAAGGAATGCGGTTTGACCAAGCGAACCATTCGGTATTATGAAGAGATTGGTGTCATGCCTTCACCTCAGCGGACAGATGGCGGGACGCGATTGTACACTCGAGAGGATATCGATTATCTGAAGAAGGTGGTTCGCGCTAAAGAGGTACTTGGATTCTCCCTTCAGGAGCTACATACCTATGTGGCAACGGCAGATGCCTTGAACGAACAACGTTTTGACTACCAGCAGACGACCGAAGTAAGAGAACGGATCGAGAAGCTTGCCACGATGGAAACAACGCTGGATGGTCAGCTACAACTGATTGAGCAGAAACTTCAGAGCATACATGCCGTACAGACTGAACTGGAAGAGCTGCGTGAACGCGTTCGGAGCGGTATTCAGAAGTTACAGGCACATGATCCGCAGAGTGATGAGGACGGCTAACCGAATTAGCATCTAATGTTTAATAACAAAACTGTATACACATAATCGCTACATGGAGTGAGCACCATAGTACCTGTCGCGATCCTGTACAAACACCGGATCTTCCGGTGTCATTTGTGCCGTTTTGTTACCTCTAATTCTGAAAATGTATAGATTGTTTTCATTATTTTCACGGTCGTTTTCAAATAAAAAGTTTCACCACATAAATTATTCACAGGAGGAATTACGTATGAAAAGAGAGCCATCATTACCGGACGAATTGCCGTCATCACGTGGGGGCCTGTTATCCCAGCCGCGAGCGGTATGGGCGGTTGCCTTTGCATGTATCATATCCTTTATGGGTCTGGGTCTGGTTGACCCGATTCTGCCCGCCATTGCAGATCAGCTGCATGCTTCCAAAAGCCAGGTGTCACTGCTATTTACCAGTTATAACGCTGTAACCGGGGTAGCGATGCTGATTACAGGTGTTGTATCCAGCCGAATTGGTGTGAAGTGGACGTTGCTCAGCGGTATATTGCTGATTATTATCTTCTCGTTCCTCGGCGGTACCTCAGACACGGTAGGTGCACTGGTTGGTTACCGTGGCGGTTGGGGACTTGGTAATGCCTTGTTCATCGCAACGGCGTTATCCGCCATTGTGGGACTGTCCACGTCGGGGACAGCCAAAGCGATTATTTTGTACGAAGCAGCACTTGGTCTCGGGATTGCGGTTGGTCCGCTGCTTGGTGGTGAGCTAGGTTCCATCTCTTGGCGTGGCCCGTTCTATGGCGTAGCTGTCCTGATGGCGATTGCCTTTATAAGCATTACATTTATGCTGCCCAAAATGGCCAAACCGAAAACACGCAGTTCGTTGTCTGATCCGTTCAAAGCATTAAGTTATCCTTCATTGAAAACATTGGCGATTACCGCCTTCCTTTATAACTTTGGTTTCTTTACCTTGATGGCTTATTCACCTTATGTAATGAATCTGGATGAGCACGGCCTGGGTTACGTATTCTTTGGCTGGGGACTGATGCTGGCGATTACGTCTGTATTCGTCGCACCAAGATTACAACGCCGATTCGGATCGGTTCCGTCCATGAGTGTCATGCTTACATTGTTCGCGATTGATCTGGTTGTTATGGCAGTAGGTACGGTGATGGGTTCACCAACTACCGTTATTGTGGCGGTCATTGTAGCGGGGATTTTCCTTGGGATTAACAACACATTGATTACAACGGCTGTTATGGAAGCTGCACCTGTGGAGCGTTCTGTTGCTTCTGCTGCATACAGCTTCGTTCGTTTCCTGGGTGGTGCACTTGCTCCATGGCTTGCGGGTAAATTGTCCGAGTGGTTCCTGCCGGAAACCCCGTTTTATTTTGGCGCATTAATGGTTCTGATTGGTGTCGTGGTACTGCTGGTACGCCGTCATCATCTGCGGGATATTGATTCCGCCATTACATCTCATTAATTCACTGGAGGAGGAATTGCAATGCTGAAACGTATATTGGTTGCTGTTGATGGTTCGGATCATGCGCATAAAGCTTTGGAGCAAGCACTGATTCTGGCTGAGAATATGAAACAACCCGCAAGTCTGTTGATCGTGCATGTTAATCCTGCCATCTCCATTAATGAACCTGCATTGGGTGTTGATCTGGAAGCTCGGATTGCCGAAGAAGGGCAACATATCATAGAACCGGTGACCAGACAGATGTCTGGACGAGACGTTGCATATGAAACACTGCTGATTGCGGGTGATCCCGTTAATGAGATTTGCCGTGTGGCGCGTGAACGAGATTGTGGAATGATCGTGATGGGCACGGGTGGGAAAGGCATGCTCGCAGAGATGATCGAGGGCAGTGTCAGCCATGGCGTGTTAAAACATGCAGAATGCCCCGTCCTGACGGTTAAATAGGTTGTGAAATCCTTTATAATGCAACAGCTCAAGATCGCCACAATGGCTCATCAGGTACGTTACAAGCTATGATTGCCGAACACCGTAGTGGGTTGATGGAACGGAAATAGTGTATAAATAGATAAGGTAATATACCGCCATATTCTTGAAGTAATTATTGGATGGAGGATGCAGCATATGAAAAAACAACATCTGTTTATCGGTGGCAAACCGACCGAATCCGTAGATTATAAAGAACTTCAAGCACCATACTCCGGGGAAACGCTGGCAGAAGTCTCTTCGGCTTCAGCCGAGGAAGCGGAGGCTGCTGTTGTAGCTGCGGTTCAAGCCGGGAAGGCAATGCGCCAGATGCCTGCACATCAGCGTGCAGATATTCTGTACAAGTTGTCCTCCATGCTTGAAGAACGCAAAGAAGAAGCAGCGCGAATCATAGCGCTTGAAGCGGCGAAGCCGATTACCGCAGCACTGGCCGAGGTTGACCGGACGGTGGAAACGTATCGTTTTGCCGCTGAAGAAGCCAAGCGACTGACCGGAGAGACGGTTCCGATGGATGCAGCCAAAGGTGGGGAAGGGCGTATCGGTTATACGATGCGGCAACCTCTAGGCGTCATTGGAGCCATAACGCCGTTTAATTTTCCAATGAATCTGGTAGCCCACAAGGTAGGTCCAGCGCTGGCAGCGGGCAATACGATTGTTCTCAAACCTGCGGAGCAGACGCCTCTGTCTTCCTATTACATTGCTAATCTGCTTCAGGAAGCCGGATTGCCGGATGGTGCACTGAATGTGGTGAGCGGTGATGGTAAAACGATTGGTGATGTGCTTGTGGAGCACCCCCATGTTGCTCACATTACGTTTACAGGCAGTCCAGCGGTAGGAACGAGCATTCGTAGCAAAGCAGGACTCAAACGCGTGACACTGGAGCTTGGGTCGAATGCAGCGGTAATCGTGGATAAGGACGCAGATCTGGACAAAGTGGTTCCTCGATGTGTGACGGGAGCTTTCACGTATCAGGGACAGGTATGTATCTCGCTACAGCGAATCTACGTACATCGTGACATCTCGGAAGAATTCATCCAGCGTTTCGCTGAAGCGGCTAAACAAGTAGTGGTCGGAGACCCGCTGAACCCGGATACGGTGGTCTCTGCGCTAATTACCTCCAAGGATGTACAGCGTACACTCGACTGGATTGAAGAAGCCAAACAGGCCGGGGCTGAAGTAGCAGCAGGTGGTCAAGCTGAAGGAGGAGTTCTGCGTCCAACGGTACTGATTAACGTTCCGCGTGATGCGAAGGTATCCTGTCAGGAAGTGTTTGCACCCATCGTTGTGATCAATACGGTAGATTCCGTTGAAGAGGGTATTGAACATGTTAACGATTCGATATACGGGCTTCAGGCAGGCATATTTACAAACGATATTCATACTGCCCTCCATGCTGTCGATCAGATCGAAGCAGGCGGAGTTATGATTAATGATATTCCGACGTTCCGAGTGGATCACATGCCCTATGGTGGGGTGAAACAGAGTGGTATCGGACGTGAAGGTGTAAAATATGCTGTAGAGGAAATGACGGAATTGAAGTTTGTCATGTTTAACAAAGGGTGATTCTTTTCGTTTCCCGTGCTCTATATTCCGTATGCCAATGAGAACATAATCATACGATCCTGTGCCACGATAATGGCGCAGGATTTTTTTATAGGAGATCATAGAAATTATATAAGTTCAACAAAATATTTACACTGATAAAGGAGAGGGCAGAAATAACCTGAAGAAACGAAGTGGTCGCCTTTATCACCGGATTTTTCCCTTTAAAAAGGGAATCAAAAAAATCTGGGGATAACAGTGATCGGAAGGTTATTCTGTCATCGAGTGGCCAGTGTAAATATTATTTGGTTGAACTTATATATCAAAAAATACATGCGAATTCTTAGCCGACTGCGGGTTCACATCTGATGAGACGGGTATAACATAGTTAACATACCGCAACATAACTGACCAAACGCCGCTCATATCACCGAAGCATGATGTACCCATCCAGAGCACGAGCGGAATGAAGCGGTACAGCATTGCCGAAAGTCTTATATTCTCTCATTATTCAAATACAATGCAGTATGAATTAAGCCTGAACTCTGGAGTTGCAGGACAGGCAGGAGGTGTATTCAAATGGCGTATTCCATGGTTGACGTATCGGGAATGTCAGGCGTAAGTCTGAACGAACTGAGTCAGTATGCAGAGACAGGTCTTCTAAATCCGGCTTTTGGGGATGTAGATGAGGACATCTATTATGAAAAGCAGGAATTGTTGAGACTCCAGCAAATCCTTTTCTGTAAGGAAGTGGGTATGCAGGAGAATGAGATTGGACCGATGCTCCGGGATAATCCTCAGGATGTCATACGCATCATGAAGCAGCACCGCATTGATATTCTGGAGAAGGCATTCCGTCTGCATGGATTGATTCAGACACTGGACAAAACGATCTCTCATTTGCAAGGTGAAAAGGAAATTGATGAACATGAGCTTTATTTCGGTTTTGTAAATAAGGGGCGTCACCAGTTGCTGAATGAATCGGGTTCTGACCCTGTAGTCACTAATGATATGAGCCATGTGCAGACAGACGGTGCTCAGAGGTCCGACATCCAATCTTCCAATTCATCCACATTGCCTGAAAAGCAGGAGTTGAAGTCAAAAGAAGATTATCTGGATTCCCAGGCGAAAATTGATCAAGTTCATCTGGACTTGCAACAGGCCATTGAGGATGGCTTGGAACCCGGTAGTGCAAAAGTACAACGGATTATTGGCAGGCATCTTGAATGGATCAAAGGTTATTATACACCCACCGCTGAGATCTATCGGGATTTGGCCAATCTGTATGTAGAGCATAAAAATTTCCGTCAGATGTATGATGGTTACCACCCGAGACTGGCTGAATTCCTGCGGGATGGGATGATGATTAAAGCGGAACATGATTTATCCTAGATGCATAAAGTAACATGGGCGAGCAAGAACATGGGTGTGAATCATAATGGATAACAAAGAGCGCAGACCTCTGAGAGGACTGCGCTCTTTGTTATCACGGGCTCTTCAGCATCGTGTGTGATGAGACTCCGATCACCTTATTCATCAATTCCTAAAGGGGTATGGTTGCCTCCAACTGCTCTGTGAGCAGGCTTACGGCTTTCTCCAGGAAGACGCGGTCTTCGTCGTCAAAACGGTTTTTGATCGGGCTGTCGATATCCAGCACCCCGTACAGTTCGCCGTTTTTGATAATCGGTACGACAATCTCACTGTTCGATGCTGCATCACAGGCAATGTGGCCTGGGAAGGCATGAACATCATCAACGACCAGGGTACGTTTTTCCGCAGCAGAAGTGCCGCATACACCACGTCCCAGTGGAATTCGGATACAGGCAGGAAGTCCTTGGAATGGCCCGAGGACCAGTTCTTTTCCATCATAAAGATAGAAGCCGACCCAATTGGTGTCGGTCATAAATACATTGAGCAGCGCAGCAGCGTTCGCCAGATTGGCAATCGCACTAGGTTCATCGCGGATCAGAGCACTTAACTGTCCCAGGACGGCGGTGTGCTGCTCACTTCGTGTTCCTTCATAGGAAACAGCTTGAAACATGGTAAATCACCCTCCCGAGCAAAATGGTACTTATTTTCAAGATAGTGCAGAGGATGCGGTTAGTCAAGCGGAGGATTTCGGAAAGGGAAGGGAATACCTGAAGAATCCTCCTGTTTCTCAGCTTCTTGCGCGGGGTAATTACTTAGCAACCACGGAGGGCTATAACCCGGGAAGGAGCTTGGCTTATGCATGCAGAGGTACAGAATCTTTTTGTACGGATTCATCTACTATATTTCGCGCAAAATCAGGATTTGAACGTTAGCGAGGCACTGCCCCTATTGGAAGAACGGGGATATCGCGTTGGAGAGCGGGAGATCAAGCAGGAGCTTGAACACCTGACACAGGAGAATTTCCTGACCGCCCACGGGGACCAATGGAGCCTAACCGGGACTGGCATCGAAGAATTCAAGGAAATCACGGCTGTGTTTGGCCGGGTTAGCGATGAATTACTGGGGAAGGGCAAGAAAACGTCCAAAGCTTAAAATTCATTTGGACAAGCCATGATTCCGTAATTCACTCAAACTTGAATTGATCCATACGTACAACAAGACCGGGAGCGACATTGGCCCGGTTTTTTGACGTGTGTCCATGACTGAACAGTTGCCATTCAGCGCAGGTTATGATTAGATGACTAGTGAATATTATGGTCTGCGGAGATAGATCGGATCGGAGTGTCTTTATATGTATAAATGCAAAGGAAGAATTCCCGAAATGGAGACTGCGCGGCTTCGTCTGCGTAAAATGCGTCGCCGGGATGCGGCCCAGATGTTCGCATGCTGGTCAGATCGCGAGGTGACCCGTTACATGAATCTTGCACCCATGATTGGGACAAGCGAAGCGGCGGACATGATCGCACTGCTCAACCAAATGGCAGGAGAAGAGGATGCGATCCGGTGGGGGATTGAACTCAAAGAAACAGGCAAGCTCATCGGCAGCTGTGGCTTCAATACATGGCAGCTTGAAGGCGCATTCCGGGGTGAGATTGGTTATGAGCTGGGACGTGATTATTGGCGCCACGGTTATATGACGGAGGCTTTCTCTGCATTGCTGCCTTTTGGATATGAGACCATGGGTCTTAATCGGATTGAAGCGCTGGTTGATCCGCGTAATCTGGCTTCCGGCGAGTTCCTGACAAACCGCGGCTTCACGCGAGAAGGGCTGTTGCGACAAGTACAACATACGTCCACCGGATACAAGGATATGGTGATGTATTCCATGTTGTATGATGAGTTCCTTCGCAAGAAAGCTAAATAAAAGAGAGAAACGAAGAGAGAAGGGTTTGTGTGAATGCAACTGGAGGTTTGAAGCGCAGTTTCATCTTGACGGGGCTGTTGCTCGCGACATTTCTGTCCGCGATTGAAGGTACCGTAATTGGTCCGGCAGGGCCGACCATTGTCAGTGAGCTGGGGAGTGTACAGCTGCTGAGCTGGATTTTCACCGCATACCTGCTGACAATGGCTGTGAGTACGCCCATTTTCGGTAAAATCAGTGACTTGTATGGACGAAAGCCTGTATTTCTGATTGGCTGTGCCTTATTTTTACTGGGTTCACTCTTGTGCTGTCTGTCGCAGAACATGGAGCAATTAATTATTTTTCGTGCCATTCAAGGGATCGGTGCGGGTGCGGTAGTTCCTGTTACATTTACGATTATTGGGGACATCTACGCCATTGAAGAACGTGGCAAAATTCAGGGCTGGATCAGCTCCGTGTGGGGCATTTCCTCTCTGGCAGGACCACTGCTTGGAGGTTATTTTGTAGATAATCTGGGCTGGCAGTGGATCTTTGGTTTTAATGTGCCGTTTGGTCTGCTTGCGATGTGGTTTGTATTTCGTTATCTGAAGGAAGATATCTCTCCACGTACGGCCAAAATTGATTATGTCGGTGCACTGACCTTCACGGTGGGTATTACCGCGTTGTTGTTCGTCCTGTCGGCGGGTGGGCAGTATTATGCCTGGAGTTCTCCGTTGATTGTAGGACTGAGTGTGGTTGCCGCTCTGTTTATTATTTTATTTTTTGTGGTGGAAAAAAGAGCTCAGGCCCCTATGGTTCCACTACATTTGTTCCGAATTCGGGACATCCGTGTGGCGAATATCGCCGGACTGCTGACCAGTACCCTGATGATCGGCCTGACCAGTTATTTGCCGCTCTGGGTGCAGGGGGTTCGGGGAGGTAATGCGACGGAATCCGGGTTGCTGCTCGCGCCGATGTCGGTGGGTTGGCTCATTGGTAGTGTGTTGGCAGGCCGCCTGTTGATGAAAATTGGATCACGTATGACTGCATTGATTGGATTAACCGGAATTGCGATCGGATCGGGTGGACTCTTTCTGGTGGGCGGGACATCCCCGCAGGCTGTGCTATTTATATTGACCTTTATTTATGGTCTCGGCTTCGGATTTGCGTTCACGATCTTCACCATTATTGCGCAGTCTTCTGTAGGGTATAAGGAGCGTGGCTCCTCTACGGCACTGCATACGTTCATGCGTACGTTGGGACAGACGATTGGTGCAGCGGCTTTTGGTACCTGGTTGAACTATCGAATCTCCACGTTATCGAGTGAGCAGAATCTGGCGGAGGCTGGAATTTCGGAGAATGATCTGAATGAACTGCTCGCACCACATACGGATGCAGCACTATCAGATGATAAATGGGCGCTGCTGCGTAACGTGCTGGAAGGAAGCTTGCATTCCCTGTTTGTGATTATGTTTGTCATTGCACTGGTCTCGTGGGTAACGACGCTTGCTCTACGCAAACGTTTAATTGTACCCGAAGATGCAGATGCTCCCCCGCAGCCACAAGGCTCAGAGTAAGAGGAAGATATATATACAAAAAACATATGAAAAACCGGATTCGCCGATGTCAGGCAAATCCGGTTATTTTTGTTGATGGCACATGTGCAGTGGACTAGAGTGTAACTTCAAACTCAGGCAAGAGATACGTTGGGGGATGCCCGGGTCTAAAGCATTTTGAAGTACAGGCTGGCTGATCCTGGTGAATCGTCCAGACGAATTTCTTAGGAACTGAGGACGTCTTATTAGACCTTCTGCTCCTCTTTCTAAATTGTAAGGAACATGAGACACCTTATTTCCCGAAATCACCTGAAAAACACGTTGTAAACGGCTGTTTATTCAAAGATAGCGTGTGTCAGATTCCTTAAAATGCTGCGAGCGCTTCAAACCCCTGAATAAGACGTCACAGGTTCGTTAGCGCTCCCGCTCCATATCTTCTCCAGTACATTCTGTTACGCTCCCGCTTTCGGCAGGTTTGAAGATACACTCTAGCTGCTTGCTGATAAACGGTCTGCAGAATGTGCAAGCCTTCCCAAGAGTTCGGACAGCAATTCCTTGTCTTCCTCACTTAGTCCACTTACAGCCCGATCAATCTTCAACGCATAGCCTGGATAGATGTCATCCATGGTACGCTGTCCTTCTTCGGTCAGTTCCACAAAGATGATACGTCTGTCTTGCGGACAATGTTTGCGGTGTAACAATCCTTTTTGCTCCAGCTTATCGATCACATAGGTCACATTACCACTTTGCAGCAGAAGTTGTGCGCCAACCTGTTGAATCGGCTGAGCTCCTTTCATATATAACACTTCGAGCACCCCGTATGCGGTGGGGTTGAAGCCATGCACTTTGCTTCCGGATACAGCGTGTTCATTCACGCTCTTGAATGTCTGGGCCAAGGTGCGGTACAGATGAAGTGAACGTTCGGTTCCGATTTCTTGTAATTCCAGCATGCTGATCCCGCCTTTTCAGATTAGTTTTATAAGTTGAAATGATAAAGTTACAACCTACCACTACGAGGACAGAACAACCTTCCAATCACTGTTATCCCCAGATTTTTTGAAATATTCTTCAAAGGTAAAATCCGGTGATAGCGTATGCTTCCGATGGAGCTTTCTTTCAGAAAGCTTTTAGGTGAACGCTTCGCTTTTTCAGGTTATTTCTGTCCTCTCCGTTATGCTGTTCATGTAAAAGAGTATTTCAACTTATATGAGTTGGTTAGTTATGTTTGACGATTCAGGTTGTCGCCATGGTTTAATTGTAAACTTCTATTTCTACGAAAAACATGCGATATGTCACAAGATTTGCATTTTTAGCATTTAAAATTTGATCATTCATCATGCTAAAAAAATCATCCTTCAGATGTCGCTTCTTCTCCGTCTCTGGCAGGAGGTTGAGTCAAGCCCTAATCTCTTATAATGAGTTCATATTATGAATTCGGAAGGTAATGGAGGAGAAGAAGGATGACAAGTGATTTAACGTTTGCAGGACAACGACCGCTGAAAAATAACCGATCTTTTGTAACATTGATGGTGGCACAGGCCATTTCCAATCTGGGTGATTGGCTGCATCTGCTCGCAATCCTGACCCTCGTGGGTATCCGCTGGAATGCAACGCCATGGGAGATTACATTTGTCACACTTTCCGCAGCACTGCCTATTCTGTTGACAGGGCCATTCGCAGGCACGCTTGCAGATCGCCTGAACCGAAAATGGCTGATGATTGTAGCTGATGGTGCACGGATCATCATTGTGGGTGCATTAATTTTTGCTGACCAGATCTGGCACGTGTACATACTGCTTGTCCTCAAATCCCTGTTTGATGTAATCTTCTCTCCGGCCAAAAACGGAAAGCTGAAGGAAATTGTACCTCGCGAACAGCTTGCGCAAGCTGTATCCATCAGCTCGGTGATCGAACAGATGTCCAAAATTATCGGTCCAGCGCTTGGTGGACTGCTGGTAGCCGCTTTTGGCATCACCTGGTGTTTTGTTCTCGATTCAGCCTCTTTTCTGATCTCCGGCATCATTTTATTGTGGATTCCTGGAACTCGGGTGATCCAATCTGCAATTCATAACGTAACAGAAGTAGAGGAAGAGACAGCTGGGGATGTTCGCAACCGCCCAAAAGACTCTTTTTGGAAAGAAACACAGGAGGGCATCCGTATGCTCGCATCTCTCCCTCATGTAGGAACGTCTCTCATCTTGCTTGCTTCAGCCATACTTTTTCTGCAATTTGCCGATTCACAGACTGTGGTGTTATTCAGACAACTTCCCGGAATTTCAAGTGATCTGCTGGGATGGTGCGTGGCAGCAAGTGGCGTAGGCACATTAATTGCAGCGATGAGTGTGCGGAAGTGGAAGCATGCAGGGCATGTTTTGAAAATGGGTCTGGGTACCATACTCATGGGTCTGGTTATCGGCGGAGCCGGAGTTATTGTTGGGATTTGGCCGCACGCCGGGCTAGGTGCCAATCTGTTGTTAGTATCCCTCTTTGCCCTGGCAGGTGTCGGAATTGGGTTTGCGATTGTACCCTTTCAGATCCTGTTGCAGGAACAGACACCTGAGGCAATGACAGGCAGGGTATTTGGAACGGTAGGCAGCGTAATGACAGCCAGTAATATTATGGGCCCGGTGGTAGGCGGATTCATGGTCACCTCATTTGGTGTAGTGCCGGCTTTTGTCTGTTCAGGCATTTTGCTCACCCTGCTTGGGTTGATTTATTTGATGAAACGTAGCGGGGAAAAAGCCGATCTGAATGGCTCCATTGCAGCCAAGACCATGGTTGCAGGCGACTGAAAACAGGCCGAATCTGCTCAGGTTAGAACAGTTGAAATGAAGGTTTGAATTTACTTCAAATTTTAAGTTTATGATTAAAAAGCGTTTGAGTAAACGCCTTCACGTTTAATGAGGAACAGGCATAAATCCCTGTATTCAAATTAATCCTAGGGGAAAACTCATATGCCTTGTCCCACCAACGCATTAGCGGAAAGGGGGTGAAGCAACTTGAATGTAAAGTTACCAAAATCGATTGTGCGTCTTGGAAGCATACCACTGGCTATACTTGCCGGGACTTTGCTTCTGGGAGTTGGATCGTCACATGTATACGCCGATGATGCTCAGGCATCTTCTGAAAAACCGTCCAGCGGATTGTCGCTAAATTTGTTTTCACGTGATTCGGATGGCGGGTTGAATCTGACTCCGTCGGTATCGGTATCCACACCACTACTGGATGTTGAAGTTCCGTCGATCAAAGCGAATGAATCCACAGGTAAGTTGAGTGTATCTGAGCTGAAAGTAGATACACCGCTTGGATCGGCCGGAACATCAGAGATTGGGATTGATGCGAAGAAGGGAAACGTCGAACTGCCGTCTGTACAGGCGGATACACCGGTGATCAAAGCCGATGTATCAAGCAGTCAGGTGAACCTAAACGAAGGTACAGCTTCCTTGCCTGGCGTTACCGCAGAGGTACCCAAAGTGATCAAGGCAGAGACGTCTGCTGTGAAAACAGACCTTCGACAGGGTAAGGTTGAATTACCTTCCGTGAAGGTGGATGTACCCGAGGTTACTTCGGTCAATATCTCTTCATCCCGAGTGGATCTGAGTAAGGGAAATGTCCAGCTCCCTTCTGTGAGAGCAGAAGTTCCAGTTGCAGACGTATCCGCTGAACTCAATCCTGATCAGGAAAAGATGGAGATTCCGAGTGTGAAGCCGGAACCGCCTGTAGTCACTCCGGAAAAGCCGACGGTTGTCAAAACACCGAATGTTGAAATTTCCAATACGAGTGCACTCGCAGATCCTGTTTCACCACAGAAAAATGAGGAAGGACAGGACGCGGTACAGGCTACGGGCAAAGTGGTGGAGGTCACCCCGGAACCAGGAGTACGTCCAGAACAACCTGTTGTCTCGCAGGCATTGCCTGTAGAAGGAACCGATCTGACGCAGGATTCCGATGTCAATGCAGGTTTGCCCGATAACGAGTTATTCCTCGTAGAGCAATCATCTGCTAAACCAACTGTCACTGAACAAGTGCAGAGTAACCAGGAAGCCAATCTGAAGCAAGATGATGCTGATGCAGCATCTCCATTACAGCCTCGCACAGAACGACCAACAAGTTGGTCTGTTGCGGCAACTTCTCCCGGAGCAGCTAATGCTTCCGCAGGGACAAGCTCCGGTTCGTCGGGTTTAAATGGGGGGGGAGCAACCGCTCCAGCCGCTGCACTTCCGGGAGCAACAACGGGTCTGGTTACGCCAGATTACGATTTTGCTTTCCGAATGGAACGGCTCGATGGATTCAGTCAATGGTCACAGGCACCGCCTGGGCGGCCGCCGCAATATACCTCTTTCTCTCAATAACAATGGCGTTAATTCAACCAAAATTGAGAAGGAGTGTATATAATCATGAAAAAAGTGAATCGTTGGGTAAAATTGTCGGTATTGTCGGGTACGTTGGTGGCTGGATTGCTGGGAACTTCGCAGGCAACTTACGCAGATAGCTATAGCAATAACAGCAGTGGAAATCTGGATCTAAATGCAGGTTTGCGCCTGGAACTGGGATCTCTTCTGTCTGGACACCGTGACACGGGTTACGGAAACCATGGTAGCTATGGAGGTTCATCCAGTGCAAGCGGAGCATTGAATTTGGATCTTGGACTCAATGCCGGCTTATCCTCAGAGAGCACGAACCGATACAATGATCGTTCTTCCGACCACACTGCTGAGCGTAGCAGTGCTGGCAAGCTGGGCCTTGGCCTGAATGCCAATGTTTCGGGAGAAGGTACAACGATGAGCGATTATTCACGAGGCGGCGACCATCGGAACGTGAACAGCAGCTATGCGAGCGAAAGCCGTGGAGCACTGGGTCTTGGTCTGAATGCGAAAGCAGAAGGAGAGAGTGCGACATGGACTCAATCTGAACGCAACAACAGCGTAAATGACCGTGATCGTAACGTAAACAGCAGCTACGCAACTGAAAGTCGTGGAGCACTGGATCTTGGTCTGAACGCGAAAGCGGAAGGAGAGAGTGCGACGATGACTCAATCCGAGCGCACTAACAGCGTGAAAGACACCGAGCGTAACGTAAACAGCAGCTATGCGAGTGAAAGTCGTGGAGCGCTGGGGCTTGGTCTGAACGTGAATGCCGAAGGAGAGAGTGCAACGATGGCTCAATCCGAACGCACTAACAGCGTGAAAGACACCGAGCGTAACGTAAACAGCAGCTACGCAACTAAAAGTCGTGGAGCGCTGGATCTGGGTCTGAACGCGAAAGCCGAAGGAGAGAGTGCGACATGGACTCAATCTGAACGCAACAACAGCATAAATGACCGTGAGCGTAACGTAAACAGCAGCTACGCAACTGAAAGTCGTGGAGCGCTGGATCTGGGTTTGAACGCGAAAGCGGAAGGCGAGAGTGCAACGATGACTCAATCTGAACGCAGCAACAGCGTGAAAGACAGCGAGCGTAACGTGAACAGCAGCTACGCAAGCGAAAGCCGCGGCGCCCTGGATCTGGGTCTGAACGCTAAGGCAGAAGGAGAGAGTGCAACGATGGCTCAATCCGAACGCAACAACAGCATGAAAGACACCGAGCGTAACGTGAACAGCAGTTATGCAAGCGAAAGCCGCGGAGCCTTGGATCTGGGTCTGAACGCTAAGGCAGAAGGAGAGAGTGCAACGACGGCTCAATCTGAACGCAGCAACAGCGTGAAAGACACCGAGCGTAACGTAAACAGCAACTACGCGAGCGAAAGCCGTGGAGCACTGGATCTGGGTCTGAACGTGGATGCGGATGCAGAGAGTGGAACTACATCTGTGGTGGAGACAAATCGGTAATATGAGATTTTCACTGTAATATGAAGAAGCAGGGGATCCGGAACCCCTGCTTCTTTTTTTGCATTGTTACGACATATGAGTTAGCGTTCTTCTGAATGTTCTTCTAATATGCGCACTATCTTTTCAAATGTATACTCGCCTTCGGCAATGTTGACCATAAATTCTACGGCATATTTACGTTCCATCTGCAAATGGTAGCCATTCACTCGCAGAAAGGACTTGGTTACAAGATAAGCTGTACGTTTATTTCCGTTATAGAAACAGTGGTTTTTAACCAATGACTCTAATAAGGCAGTAGCTTTATCAAATATGGAAGGGTAGGCATCCTCTCCAAACAAACTTTGGAGAGGTCTATTTATCGCAGAATCCAACAAAGCAGAATCCTTAACCCCAGCTTGTGCTGTATCATTCATCTTCTTCATCATAAAATGGTGAGCGGCTACTACTTCTTCAATGGAAAGGAATATGGTCATCTTAACGATCCCTTAAATCATTTAGGATATCCTCATCTTCTTCGAAAACGTCGAAGAAAGCTTCCAGTACTTCGGGTCTTACATGTTCGGGTATTTTTATTTGTTTAACCTTTTTTAGTACAATTTCTCCCTGACTATTTTCAATAAATTCAATCTCATCGCCCTGAGAAACATGGAGCTTATCAATCAAAACCTTAGGCAAGCTAATGCCCAAGCTGTTTCCCATCTTGCCTATTTTGCGAGAAAGAATTTTTCTTTTGGAATGCTCCTCTTTCATCTGAGCCCCACCATTCATGATATATTCCTCCTATAGTATGATCTAACTTATGAAAGTAATACATTTGTATGTAATAATGTTAGTATGTAATAACATTATAACATGGTTTGTACTTCAAAATGCTCAAAATGATCAAACAAACAGCCCGTAACTCGATTACAATAAAACATAAAGAATGAAATAAACGCCTGATCAGAACAGGGAGTGAATGATATGGGAACGGAATATAAAAGCACGGAAGTACAGGAGTCCATATTGGACGTACATATTACCGAGGCAGGATACGAGCCGGGACAATCGACCATACGCAATATTCGAATGAATGTGGCGCGAGGAGAGCTGGTAGGCATTATCGGACCAAATGGTGCGGGCAAAAGTACCACCATCAAAACGCTGCTTGGTCTGCTGGAACATGCGAACTATGAAGTGACGATTGGAGGAGATGGTCGTTATGCCTATATCCCGGAGCAACCGGTTTTTTATGAATATATGACGCTATGGGAACATCTTGATCTGGCCGCAGCCGCGTATGAAATGGAGGAAGAAGCTTTTGTTGTCAGAGCGGAGGAGCTTTTGGTTCGTTTCGGTATGGACCACGTTCGAAATGATCTTCCAGCCAGTTTTTCGAAGGGCATGCGGCAGAAAATGATGCTGATGATCGGATTTCTGTCTTCACCGGATATCTATATTGTGGACGAGCCGTTCATTGGACTGGACCCTCGTGCAACCAAGGATTTTCTAAAATTACTAGATGATGAACGTCGCCGTGGTGCGGGTGTGCTCATGTCTACGCATGTGCTGGATACCGCTGAACGAATCTGCGACCGGTTTATTCTGATTGCTTCGGGCAGATCTGCTGCCGAGGGAACATTGGATGAGATCCGTGAAGCGGCAGGATTGCCGGAAGCCTCTTTGTTTGACTGTTTTGATATACTGACGTCTTAGATAGAGAGAGGGTGAGAGAGGATGGGAACTTCCCAGCGTTATACACCACTTCGTTTATACAGACGAAGACGCAAAGAGCATTTCAGGGAACAGATGAAAAATCTCAGACTCGTCGTGGATTGGACGGTGTGGGTATACCTGCTTGTGCCGGGTCTGCTCTATCTGATTGGATGGTACACGAGTCTGTGGACCAAACCTCTGCCTGCATGGGCGACTGGATTACCGCTTCCCGTACTGACTGGGCTGATTGACGTCGTTATGCTTACCGGTGGTGTGTTGATATTTGTGGAGGAAGCGGATGTATTGTTTCTGAAATCAAGGCCGTTGTGGATGCGCACGTTAATGAGGCAAGGGCTCTACCGGTCCTGTCTGCAACATCTGGGCAAAATGATCATGATTACAGCGCTGACTGCTCCGCTATGGTCCCGTGTCTATGAGATGTCGAATCTCCAGATTGCACTTATGGCTGTCTGGTTTGGTGCAGTAGCTTCATTCCAAGCCATAACACTACATATGACAAAGGTTCGACATACAGGATGGCGACGCTGGATTCAGATGATCCCTCTCGTCATAGGCATAGGTTATATGACCATTCATACGACATCATGGATGCATGGACAGACGTGGAAAATCATATTTGGAATCGTAATTATCATGCTTCTTCTAATTACAGTTGGACAGATGAGGCTACTGATGAAGGGAACATTTGAAGGGGATGTGCGGGAGGATCTGCGGAGCAGGCTGCAGCTTACAGCTCTAATGTTAAGCCGGGCGGTGAGCAAGCCGAAAGCCCCACGAACACGGTCCATCATCTTCCGCAAACCGCGTAAACTGTTACGCAAGCGTTCCATCGCGAATCGGACAGCGGAGATTGCATTCAAGGCATTTTTCCGAAACTCGGCCACGATGAAATTATATTTACAGCTTGGTGGACTATCCATTGCAGCGGTGGCATTGCCACCTTTTCCGGTCAATATCATCGTGTGTGCGTTATTAATCATCATGTTGACGGTGATGTTTTATCGTTCCTGGGATGTTTTTGCCACGTCCGACTATGTTCAGCTTATAACGTATGACTCGGAGGCGCTGCATTTTGCAGGTTCAATGATGGTTCGGATGTTGTTTGTCCCGATTGGTATTCTTATGGGATTCACGCTGGGATTGGCTTGGCTCGGCTGGATCGTCGGTATTCTGACAGCTGCAGGTGCGGTGGCTTTTGGACTCTGTGTCTTATCTATTGCTGGATGGGTTCGGCTGACCCGTGCTTAAAAGAATTCCTTCTAGGTTAGAGCATATCGTGCGCTATATCTGCCCATGCTATAGAAGAAGAATCTCATCTATAGATGATGAGAGATTAGCTGTAGCAAGGAGGAAGAGACGATGATGGATAATAGCGAACTACAGGTGCACTTTTCAGACGATTCAGCGTTGAATGCCGCCAGGGCAACCTTAGAGGAATTGGGATATAAACCGTATCAGTCCGGCCCGCTGGAATTGTACATCCCTACAGATCGCCAAGATCCTCAGTCTGCCGTAGAGATTGTACAATCTCATGGAGGAAGTGCCGTATTTGCCTCGCAAACGGAAGAGCTGGATCAGTTTCAGAATATATCGATTCCGGCTCATCTCGTGAATGAAGACTGGCATGAGGGTTATGCGAGCGGAAACCAAGGAAGTCAGACGGAGCAAGGCAGACATAACTATAGCGATGACCCGACATACGATGATTCGGCTGATGGATTCTCAGGCAGTGTAAAAGCATAGAAGCATCACAAGCTAAGAGCAGTTCGAGCCAATTTTTCTAAAATGGAACAATACCCAAAAACCCCGATCGTCCACAGATAGTGGATATCGGTTTTTTTGGTATTAGAGCTAATTCATAATAGGGTTAAAGTGTGTAATACCTATTATAGTTTAGCGTGTTTATATTCTGCCGCATGCATGCCAGCCGTATATCCGGTGGAGAATGCAGCGGTGATATTATACCCTCCGGTGTAGCCGTGAATATCCAAAACTTCACCGCAAAAGAATAGTCCAGGCAGCAGCTTGGATTCCATTGTTTTTGGGTATATCTCCTTTAAGTGGATCCCTCCCCCAGTAACAAAGGCTTCTTTGAGCGATCTCGTTCCGTCTGCACGGAAGGTAAAAGCTTTCATTAGCCCACACAAGTTGCTTAACATACCTTTAGGGAAATGGTGGAACGTAAGGTCATCGCTGATCTCTGCCCGTTTCATCATTAAGGGAATCATGCGTTCAGGAACCCATGTTTTTAAAATGTTTTTGACAGCCTTGCGGGATTCTTGTTCCAATACCTGTTGCACTTGTGCTTCCAATGCACCTGGGGACAGCTCCGGGAACAGATCAATACTCATAATGACCTGTGGGTTTCCAGACTTCATCTGAACCTTGCGGATAAATTGGCTGCAACGCAGTGCGACGGGTCCGGACACCCCAAAATGCGTGAAGATCATATCCCCGCGATGGGAGATGACTGTTTTTCCTTTGGCATCCACTACGGATAGAGCGATATCCCTCAAAGACAAACCTTGCAGTTCTTTGGACTGAATCCAACTCTCTCCAGACACAATGGGCACTTCGGTCGGATATAACTCCGTTATCGTGTGGCCCGCAGCCTCAGCCCAAGGATAACCGTCTCCGGTTGATCCGGTTTGGGGTACGGATTTGCCGCCGGTAGCGATGATGACAGATCGCCCAAGAATGGTTTTACCGGATATCAATTTAACACCCTGTACCTGTTGACCGTTCTGAATAATTTCCTTGACCGGTTCTTTGGTGCGAATCTCAACGCCGAGGGAGACAATCTTTCCTACCAGCGCATCCACAACTGTTTTTGCTTTATCGGTTACAGGGAACATTCTGCCGTTGTCTTCTTCTTTCAGGGCAATTCCGAGATTCTCGAAGAAACGCATGATTCCCTGGTTGTCCAGATTTTGAAACGAACTATATAAAAAGCGTCCATTACCCGGAATATGTCGGATGAGTTCATCCGTTTCCTTGGCATTGGTTACATTGCATCGACCTCCGCCAGAGATGCCGAGTTTACGACCCAGTTGATCTCCTTTATCCAGCAGAAGCACGGAGGCTCCATGCTCGGCAGCAGCAACGCAAGCCATCAGGCCCGCAGATCCACCACCAATTACAATGACATCATACATATGTTATTACCCTCTTTTTTCATTGATTTTGTCTGTTTTACGTAAAATGTGTCTACTCCTGGCTTTTTCTGAAATATAATGGAGTTATGAGCAGTTCTATTGTGCAGTCTTAAGGGATATATTGTAATATACTGTCGCCTATGTTTTAATCAGAAATACATGAGGGAATGTGCAGGCAGAGGAGGAGATGGCATTGTGGTTGCGTTAAAGGACATGCTTTTACAAGTACTGCTGGCAGGGTCGGCGGTATTTCTGATTCCCTTATTCCGTCTGGTACTCTCCAAGCGGGCTATTGCCAGAATGGAACATGCCGGAACCGTTGATACCAGTTTTGCTGTGACAAGTGTCGCGAGCATGTTATTGTGTATGGTGTTTGCGCTCGATACAAGCCCTGTGACCGTACCCATATCATTAAGCATCGTACCAGTGATACTTGTTATTTTGTATTGTAAGTCCGTTATAGGCATAACGTTGTCCATTCTACATATTCTCTTCTATTTTCTTTTTGCGCATCCCTATGATCTGTACGGATTTCTCCTTCATACGGGCATTCTTCTCTATCCTATTGTATGGTTGTCTGCCAAACGATTCAAGCATAATACACCTTCGCGCAAAATGGCGATCCTCATCATCCTGATTACAATGGAACTGGTTGTAACGAGTCTGTTATGGATCGCATCCCTCCAGAATGAATCCACACACTCTGCGACCTACATGATACTTACAGCACTTGGATATACGGCTGGAGCCATTGTTGCGGGCAGTCTGAGTCTGCTATGGCTGGAACGGATGAAGCACTATCGCGGGCTGGAGCAGCATCTCTCGGAAGTCCACCACCGATACATAGCCGAAACGGAGAAACTTCATCAGATTCTGAACGCAGTGCCTCTCTCCATTGCTACCGTAGATAAACAAGGCACAGTGATGTTTGTCAATGAGATGATGGAGCAAACCGCAAGGGAGCAGCTACCTTGTACCTCCACGCCTGATCTCATTGGACAGCCTGCCAGTCAATTTGTTGAACAAGGTCAGGCGGACAAGATGGATAAAAGCATTCGCAGAGCTATCGTTCATGGTGAGATTAGTGGGTTGACCGTTCGTTACGGTGCGCACGTATTTCAGTCCCGAACTGTACCGATCTATGCCTTTTCAACAGAGCCTGCGAGAGAAGTTACAGGAGCCATGCTGATCATTCAGGATATCACGGAGCTTGAGATGTTGCGAAGTGAACTGGATAATGTGGATCGTCTCAGTCTGGTGGGGCAGATGGCTGCAAGCATTACGCATGAGGTGCGTAATCCAATGGCGGTTGTGCGGGGTTTTCTTCAGCTTATGCAGGAAAAGAGTCCTGACTCCCTCGATCACTATTACCGGATCGTTCTGGAAGAGCTGGACCGGGCCAACAGTATCATTAATGATTTCTTGTCTTTGGCTCAGAATCGTGTTGCCGAGAAAGAAGAATCCCAGTTACACGATATCATACATGAACTCAGTCCATTGTTATGGGCGGATGCGAACCTGCGTGGTCAGAGTATTGAACTCATGTTGGCCCATAATGTGCCGAAGCTGAATCTCAATTCTAAGGAAATCAAACAGGTGGTGTTGAACCTGGCCCGTAACGGGATGGAAGCCATGAATGAGAAGGGTGTGCTTACGCTGGAGACACGGATAGTGGATGATAAAGTGGAACTGTGTGTACGTGACACAGGACCTGGTCTACCCAGAGTGAAGAAGGAAAAGCTGTTTGAACCGTTCTATACGACAAAAGCCAAGGGAACCGGACTTGGATTGTCCATGTGCCTGAGTATTGTGGAACGACATAACGGAACCATTACTGTGGAATCGGAGGAAGGCCAGGGCACGACCTTCAAAGTGGCATTTGAACGTTAGTCATTCAGCATATTTTGCCAGACATTGAGACATAATATTATGGAAGAGGCCTTTCCGCAGGCGGTTTCTGAATCTTGCTTTCATTGCTTATGGATGTATAATAGGAATAGCACATCATTACATCCATAATGTTCGATATGAATGTAACGTTGTTTTGGAGAGTTATTCGCCTTTAATTCTATCGAGATCATAGAACAACCATTTATAAGGAGTGAAACCGAATGTCGATGTCATTTGATCAATACATGAAAGATATGGTTCAACCCATGCGGGATGAGTTAACTCGTCTAGGAATCCAGGAGTTGCGTACTCCTGAAGAAGTGGAAGCAAGTCTTCCGGATGCAAAAGGAACAGCGCTGGTTGTCATTAACTCTGTCTGCGGATGTGCCGCAGGTCAATGTCGTCCAGGTGTGTCCCAAGCACTTCAGCACGATATTACACCGGATCACCTGTACACTGTATTTGCTGGTCAGGACAAAGAAGCAACTGCAAAAGCACGTGAATTCTTTGCACCGTATCCTCCATCTTCACCGTCCATCGCTCTGATGAAAGACGGAGAACTCGTTCACTTTATCGAGCGTCATCAAGTGGAAGACCGTTCTGCAGAGGATATTGCGGCTGATCTCAAAAGTGCATTTGACCGTTACTGCCGTTAATTCACTCCAATAGAACGCCCCGCCCTTCGGATCACCGATGCCGGGGCGTTTCATTTTGGATAGATAAGGTTATTGAACCATTCGGACCTTTCAAGCTGGACATCAAATTTCATTCATTGAGAAACGGGGTGTGTGAACGATGAGTTTGCAAGAACAGATCATCGCTGAATTGAAGGTTAAACCAAGCATTAATGAAGAAGAGGAAGTACGCAAGCGTGTTGATTTTCTGAAGACGTATGTGAAAAATGCGGGTGCCAAGGGTTTGCTGATTGCGATCAGCGGCGGTATTGACAGTGCAGTGGCTACGGCGCTTTGCAAAAAAGCGACGGACGAGCTTACGCAAGAGAATAACCAAGAGTACAAAACGCTTGGTGTGTTCCAACCTTATGGTGAACAATCCGATATTGACCACAGCTACGCTGTAGCCAAAGCATACGATCTGAAGCATGTCGTGGAAACCAATATCGAAGATGCAGTTAACGAGATTGCGCTCGAAGTGGAGCAAGGTTTCAAATCCTTGGGCAGCCCACGCCATATGACTCACCAAGGCAAAGGTAATGTTAAGGCGAGAACTCGTATGGTTATGCAATATGCGCTTTCGTTTGAAGAGAACCTGCTTGTTGTAGGGACGGATCATGCGTCCGAAGCTATTACAGGTTTCTATACCAAATGGGGCGACGGTGCTGTGGATATCACACCACTGAGCACCCTGAACAAACGTCAGGTACGCCAGCTGGCAGCATATCTGAACGTGCCACAGGCTATTTTGGACAAGGCACCATCTGCAGGATTGTGGGAAGGTCAGACGGACGAAGATGAGCTGGGAATTTCATATGAAGCAAACAGCGACTATCTCGAAGGCAAACAGATCGATCCGGCTGCACAAGAGCGCCTCGAAGCGTTCTATACGCGCACACATCACAAACGAAATGCCATTCCTGGTATCTAATACGGGTGGATGAGCATGATCGTTATAAGCTGTTAACACCAACATTGAATACCGTCCCTCTTAGGAAATGCAAAAAGAGTCACTGTTCACACAGTGACTCTTTTTGTTATGTGGAACGAGAAACCGCAAAAATCCAGGTGACTACTATATTAAAGATGAGTTAGTTATTCCAGTCTTTGATCTGTTGCAGGGTTTGGGTGATGGCTTGCTCCAGTTGTGGAGTGGTTTCTTTAAAAGGATGTACAGTATTGAAAGTGTGGTTGCCCTCATTAATCTGGTGCCATGGGATATCAGGGCGTGCTTGCACAAGTGCGGCAGAACCGTCCCGCAGACGCTGGGGATCTTCTGTTCCCTGAATGAGTGCGACTCGCAACGTTGAAGCACCCAAGCGGTCAATAATAGCATATCGTTCGTGATGCTTGTCCAGGTCTTCCAGTATAGACACGTCCAGTGGCATCTGCTGGCCTGTTCGTCCGTTAACAACATGGCTGCGGCCATGTGTACGCATTTCTTCTTTTTGCTCCGCTGTAAAGAGATCTAGATTGGTTACGCCATTCCAGGAGATGACACCTGCCACCTGCTCGGGATGATCCAGTGCATAGACGAGACTTACGCCCGCACCGCGGCTATGACCAACCAGGTATACAGGAAGTCCTGTGAGTTCAGGTTGTGTAGCCACATGTTCCAGTACCAGGGCCAGATCGGCAAGCTCCCGGCTGTAGGTATTCACTGCGAACTTTTCAAGTTCAGAGAATTGCTCCAGATATTCGCCGATACCGTTGTGAGAGAAATTAAAGGTCAGCACATGATGCATCTGGCTTAGCTGTGCAGCTGCATAGGGGAACATGCCCCAGTCTTTGAAGCCTTTGTATCCGTGAGACAGAATGATAACACCTTGAGCGGGTTGTTGTGCAGGAAAAAAGTCTCCGCGAATGATCGCATCTACGTCAGTGGGCAATTCAAAAGTTATGGGCATTATTCAGACCTCCTAAGAATTTCAGACGATTCCTGATTCATATTTTAGCATATATGGTAATGCGGATAGGTACTCGCTTCTGATCGCCCCTCCTGCTACAATAGAATACGTGTTCGGAGAGTTACGGATCATGTGATTGAATGGAGATCTTTTACAATGCATGTTCAAAAAGAGCGGTTTTCAGTACCAAGAAGATGGAACTTTTGAACAACCTCTTACAGTATAAAAGATTAAGCGGGTGAAGCGTTGATGATATATGGCATAGGTAATGATGTGCTGGAGATTGGACGTATGCGGAAGTTATTGTCCGGTCGCCATGCGGAAGCTTTTATAAAACGAATTTTAACGCCAGCAGAGCGGGAGATCGCAGTTCGTCGAGGGAAGCGGATGACGGAGTTTGTATCCGGTCGATTTGCAGCGAAAGAAGCGGTGTCCAAGGCATTTGGCTGCGGTATTGGTGGTGTCATGGGTTTCACTGACATTGAGGTGCTGCCGGATGGGACAGGACGTCCAGTGGCCTCGCTGTCCAGTCAAGCCTGGGAACGTCTGCAGCTGCCATACGATAAGCAATATGACATTCATTTGAGTATTACGCATCAGACGGAATTGGCAGCGGCCTTTGCGATCGTAGAACAGATGGAAAAGTAGCTAGCTTGGCAATAGGAGAGGACGGAAATATGGGTTTACAGGAACAGAAACAACATTTCAGCGTGAATTTGCTGGACTGGTATATGGTCAACCGACGGGATTTGCCGTGGCGTCGCCACAACAATCCGTATTTCACATGGGTATCGGAGATTATGCTTCAGCAGACTCGGGTCGATACGGTAATTCCGTATTTCAATCGTTTTATCGGGAATTTCCCGACCGTGCAGGCGTTGGCGGAAGCACCCGAAGAGGATGTGTTGAAAAATTGGGAGGGACTCGGTTATTACTCCCGTGCACGTAATCTTCAGGCAGCCGCGAGACAAGTCATGGAGCTGCACGGAGGCGAGATGCCGCAGGACAAGCAGGCTGTCTTTGCATTAAAAGGGGTGGGCCCGTATACTGCCGGGGCCATTCTCAGCATTGCCTTCAACCAGCCGCAGCCTGCGGTAGATGGCAATGTCATGCGGGTACTGTCCCGATACTTCCTCATCGATGAGGACATTATGAAGGGCAGCACCCGGGTGTTGATGGAAGAGCTCGCAGGAGAGCTCATTCCGGAAGGGCGGGCGCGTGATTTCAATCAGGCGCTGATGGAGCTTGGTGCGCTGGTGTGTACACCCAAAGCGCCGCACTGCCTGACTTGCCCGGTAATGGAGCAATGTTCCGGCCGTATCGCCGGAAGAGAGCTTACACTGCCGGTTAAGACCAAGGCGAAGCCGCCGCGCCCTGAGCAGCGGCTGGTCGCCATTGTGGAGGGCCGCGGTGCTCATCGCGGCCAAGTGCTTGTGCGCCAGCGCCCAGACACGGGCCTATTGGCCCGCATGTGGGAGCTGCCGCATGTGCTCGCGGCGCCCGCCGCAGCGAGCAAGAAGGCAGCGCCGCTGGCGGATGAGCCGGCCATGGCATTGCTGGCCGGCAGTCTATGGGCGGAAGGCTTCGCTGCCCGCCCGGAAGGGCTGGCTACCCATGCGGAGCATGTGTTCAGCCACATTGTCTGGAGCCTGCAGGTGTACAAGTGTACCGAGCAGGACCAGAGCAGTGAGCTTCCGCTGATCGCAGCGGAAGCCAGAGCCGCCTACGATGCACAGGCGGCAACAAGGGAGGGCACAGCCTCATCATCAGCTGTGTCACCTGAGCCAGCCACAACGCATTCATCGGAGCCAGGCACGCCTAATGCGCAGAACATCTCAACATCTCTTAACGATGGAGAGATGTTGATGTCATCATCTGACGTTAGTGACCTAGCGCTGAGCACTCCGACACTGACTGGTAAAGGCGATGGCTTGACCTACCGCTGGATCGGTCCGGAAGATATGGATAAGATGGCATTCCCGAATATATTTCTGAAGCTGATCAGTCAATACTTTGCAGGTAACTACGACAACATAAATCCCTGAATGGGAAGGGGTTAACGAGCAGGATGGAGAATTTGAGTTTATTCTGTTCCTTATATTCCTTGTAGTAAGTATGAGACGTGTACTGGAGTCTTGGTCGCCATGTACGAGCAACCCAGTCACGTCTTTTCTCTAATATGCTGGTCGCAATGAACCTAATGAATGCAGACACTGTATAATTATCGAGGCGAGGGTGGAAGCCAAACAGATGGCAGACTCGAGATGAATTAGCATGGAGAGAGAGGGCTGTGAATTCATGAACGATAGCTGGAGAAAACAGTTGGATGAACATCGCGGCAAACGAAAGGAAGAGATCATAGCGGCTGCGGAAGCGGTCTATATGGAGATGGAATTTTCAAAAGTCACCATCCAGGACATTGTGGAGCGGTGTGGCATTAGCCGGGTAACATTGTATAAGTACTTTAAATCCATTGATGAAATTATTTTTGAGATCCAGATTCGCATTCTGGAGCAATTTAAGGTTGCTATGAATGATCACGTTCCATCAACGGTAAATGGATTAATGAAATTTCAGGCAATGTTTGACTACATACTGCTGCATTTTGAAGAACACAAGCAGCGCAATCAATTTATCGCCGTTTTTGATACACGCTATAAGGATAATTATTCGACGCCAGAGCTTGAGCAAAGATACCGTAGCTATCTTCATCAGGACAAGGCCCCATTTAGCAAATGGCTGGAGGAGGGCCAGCTTGACGGCTCCGTTCGCCCAGAAATTGATGTAGATGTTGCTACGGCAATGATCAGCAACGTTGTGAACGCGACCCTCCAGCGCATGGCTTTGCGAGGCGAGTTGCTGCACCTTGATCAGAGGGTCGATCCAGAACGGGTGATTCATGAGATGGCTGCAATGATTATTGCTTATTTACAATCGAATTCACGTTTTCAATGATCGGTGGCATCCTTAATGGATGCCATTTTTCTTTTACAAATAATCAATAATACGATAATACGCAGTTAACATTAGCTCTTTAGTATTAAAGGTGTTAACTGCCTGTTAATATATAATTACTATTAGTTAACAACTTGAAGGGAGCCTACTAAAACATATGAATCAGGATCTAATGCATCGTATTAATTTGAGAGAATTAGGCGGTTACCCTGTGAATCAGGGTAAAAAAGTGGTAAAGACCAACCATTTGTATCGTTCGGGCGAAATTTCTGATTTGAGCCTGGAGGATATACGATATCTGCAAAATTTGGGGCTGTCTTTTATCTGTGATTTGCGTTCAAAGGAAGAACAGGAGCAGCATCCTAACCCGCCAATCGAGGGTGTGGAGATGTTCAGTAATCCGGCATTGGGCGGGGCTGTTGCCGTACAGAGCCTGGATCAGCTTCTGCCTGCTCTAATGAATCACCGCTTGACAGAGGACCCTCTCTTGGGAGTTTATAAGCAATTCGTAACGGATGAACAATCGAAACAAGCATATCGTTTGCTTATTCGCACACTCCTTCAGTCCGGGGGGCGTCCGGTACTTTGGCATTGTACGGCAGGCAAAGATCGCACTGGCTTCGCTTCGGCTATCATTCTCCTACTCCTTGATGTTCCTCTCGAGGCGATTATGGAAGATTATATGAAGTCGTCTCAATATCGGCAAGAAGCTAACCGAAAATGGATAGATCAAATCAAGGAAGTAGTACAGAACCCCGAGCATGTATCCCTCATTCAAAGCTTCATGGGGATTAAGCCTGAATATTTAAGGGCTGCCATTGATGAAATAGTTCGGGTATACGGTTCTACGGACAATTATTTGCTGGAAGGTTTAGGGGTCAGCGATTTAGAGCGTGAACAACTGCAAGCCTGGTATCTAATCGAACAAGAGGCAGGCGAATAAGCGATGAAGGTATCCATGAAGACGGCCATTTCCTTCGGGATGGGAAGCCTTGGCCAAAATATGCTCTATACACTCACGGTCAGCTACTTGTTAATGTTTTATACGGATTATTTGGGCATTGCGGCTGCTTCCGCCGGTGTATTGTTATTAGTTGTAAGGGTAATTGATGCATTTGCTGACCCGTTGTTTGGCATTTTTATGGATAATACTCATACACGATGGGGGAAGTTCAGACCCTATCTGCTGTTTACTCCGGTAGTTTTGACGGTGCTGACGCTGTTTTTGTTTATGCAGCCTAATCTGAGTGACAACGGCAAGCTGATCTACGCTTTTGTTACTTATGCCGTATGGAGCATAGCGTATACCTTTCTCGATGTGCCATATTGGTCCATGACCGCTGTAATTACCGATGATCCGCGGCAACGAACCAAGGTTGTTGTCGTTCCACGAATTATGGCGATTATTGGTGCAATAGTGTCCAGTGCTTTAACGATTCCGCTGGTGAAGGCAACGGGATCATGGACTGTTCCTGCCCTACTTTTTAGTGGGGTATGTATGCTGTGCATGTGGTTGACCTTTTTCACGGTTAAGGAAAAAATTCATACTCCTAGGAAAGAAACTTTCAAAATTTCTGCTGCATGGACCTTATTGCGCAGCAATGTACCCCTGCTTATGCTGTTACTATCCCTCTTTATTGTTGATATGACCATGAACCTACGCAGTGCCTTTTCGATCTACTATTTCAAATACGTTCTCCATAAGGAGAACTTAATCGCCCTTTATACAGCGGTTAGCATTGTGCCAATCTTGGCAGGTGCCTTGCTCTCTATCGGGGTGATGAAGAAAATAGGGAAGCGTAATACGGCAGTTGTCGGAAACATCGGATTTGGTCTGTCATATATTTTGCTGTTTTTGTTTGGGCATGGAGTGACGATGCTATTCGTATGGTCCATCCTTGGAACATTGATGATTGGTATGTCACTAATTGCCATGTCATCCATGCTTGCTGACACGGTGGAGTATGGCGAGTGGAGGACAGGAGACCGGGCAGAGGCCACCATTTTCTCGACAAATACATTTCGATCCAAGTTTGCCGATGCAATGGGCGGGTCCCTTGGAGCATTTGCTTTGGCTATGACAGGTTATGTTCCAAATCAGGCACAGTCTCCCGGTACGGTGACCTCAATCGGCTTGTTTTTCAGTGTGATTCCCGGTGTTCTTATGATTCTTGCCGCTTTGCCTTTCCTGAAATACAAGCTGACGGAGTCTTTCTATGACCAGATATTAATTGATATTAAATTGCGCCGGACAGCGGCAGACAAATCCCGGTTTGATGAGGGAGAAGGAGGCGTCATTGGTGCTTAATCATAACCTTTTACGAGGCAATCCTTTTTACTTGGACGAAGGGGATATTCAATGGGTGGAGGGTACACTTGGAGAGATGACCCTTGAGGCGAAGGTGGGACAGTTATTTTGCATGCACGGAATATCTGGGCACAGAGACATGCTGGATCGTTTCCTGGAGGATATACAGCCGGGGGGATTCATGTTTCGTCCAGAAGACAAGGAGTCCATTGCTGATGTCCATCGTTATCTTCAGGAACGGTCAACGATTCCGCTGCTGCTTGCAGCCAATCTGGAAAACGGAGGGGGCGGAATTGCCATAGACGGCACTGTATTTGCTAATAACATGCAGGTAGCAGCGACGGGTGAACCGGAGATGGCGCGGCGTCTCGGCATGATTGCGGCCCGCGAAGGCAAGGCTGTAGGCTGTAATTGGTCCTTTGCTCCTGTGGTTGATATTGACTTGAACTTCCGCAACCCGGTCACCAATACCCGGACCTTTGGTTCGGACCCCGAGAGGGTACTTTCGATGTCTCGGGCTTACACTGAGTCATTGCAGGCTCATGGGCTTGCAGCTTCGGTGAAGCACTTTCCAGGGGATGGGGTTGATGATCGGGACCAACATCTGCTGACATCGGTAAACGCCCTTTCCATAGAGGAATGGGATGCAACCTTTGGGCAGGTATACAAGGGTTTGATTGAAGGTGGGGCCAAGACGGTTATGGCTGGCCATATTCGTCTTCCCGCCTATTCAAAAAAGCTGAATCCCAAGCTGCGCGATGAAGAGATTATGCCAGCAACCCTATCCAGGGAACTGTTGACGGGATTGCTCCGGGAACAGCTTGGCTTCCAAGGCTTAATTGTATCCGATTCAACAATGATGGCCGGATATACGATGGCATTACCGAGAGAACAGGCTGTTCCGCTATGTATTGCAGCGGGCTGTGACATGTTTTTATTTACACGAGATGTCAGGGAAGATATAGGTTATATGTACCAGGGCATTCAATCGGGACAGTTAACGTTGGACAGATTGGATGAGGCGGTGACAAGAATTCTAGCTTTGAAAGCCTCGCTTGGTCTTCATAAGCAGCCCCGTGAAGAGCTCGTCCCGCATAAGGGTGCATTAACCGTTATTGGATGCGCAGAGCATCGGGAGTGGGCGAAAGAGGCGGCAGACAAAGCGGTTACAGTGGTGAAGGATATAGACGCTATACTGCCGCTCCATCCTGTTTCTACGAAGCGTGTGTTACTCGTCCCAGTTGAAGCGAACAGTTCCCTATTGAAAAATGAGGGCTTCTATTCTTCAACAATCGCGGATACAATGACGAAGCATCTTAGAGAGCAGGGATTTGAGGTGACATTATTCGAACCGGGACGGCAGCAACATGCGGCGTTCATGGAAAGTGTGGAGGCAGTTCGTCAACGCACCGATCTTGTAATCTACGCCTTGAATATGCCAAGCTCTAGCCTCAAACCTTCGATTCGGCTAGAGTGGGCTGAACCCTTCATTGAGAATCTGCCATGGTTTATCCAAGAACTGCCAACGGTGTTTGTATCCTTTGCGAACCCGTATCATTTATATGATGTTCCACGAGCAAAGGTATTTATTAATGCATACTCAGCCAGCGAGGATACGGTGCGAGCCGTTGTAAGCAAGCTGATGGGGAAAACCCCTTTTGAAGGCATCAGTCCGGTGGACCCGTATTGCGGAAGCTGGGACGCCCGCCTTTAATTCTGCTGAAGAGGATATCACCCAAAAAAGCCCCCTTAACATTGGTTATTCATCCAGGCAGGAGAATAATGAATGTTAAGGGGGCGATTTATTTCAGATCCTTAATGGTTTGTTCAAAATTGCGGTGAAAACGTCTTATTTTGCAGAAGCGTAACGTTTGTTCACTTCATCCCAGTTGATTACATTCCAGAAAGCGGCGATGTAGTCAGGACGTTTGTTTTGGTAGTTCAGGTAGTAAGCGTGCTCCCATACATCCAGACCCAGAACCGGTGTCAGACCTTCGAAGAGAGGGCTGTCTTGGTTAGGTGTGCTAGTGATGGACAACTTGCCATCTTTACCAACTACGAGCCAAGCCCAGCCGGAACCGAAACGAGTTGTAGCTGCTTTAGCAAAATCTTCTTTGAATTTGTCAAAGCCACCCAGTTCGCTATCGATAGCTGCTGCGATATCGCCTGTAGGAGCGCCGCCGCCGTTAGGTCCGATGATTTCCCAGAACAGGCTGTGGTTAGCATGTCCACCACCATTGTTGCGAACCGCTGTGCGGATGCCTTCAGGTACGCTGTCAAGGTTAGCAATCAGATCTTCCAAGCTTTTTTCTTGCAGTTCAGGAGTGCTTTCCAGAGCTGCGTTCAAGTTGGTTACATAAGTATTGTGATGGCGATCGTGGTGGATTTCCATCGTTTTTGCATCGATATGTGGTTCCAGTGCGTCGTTAGCGTAAGGAAGTGCTGGTAATTGAAAAGTCATAATGAAATACCTCCTGAGATTTTAGGTTTTTTTGAAAACAGGTACATATGTAATAATACCCTTGCCACTAATATTAAACCGCATTCGAGCTAATTAAGCAACATTTTTGTTTATTAAGTCCCCCGAGGCGTTGATCTAATGAAGGGCCAGAGATAACAAACATATTTTACCCTTTATTCAACTATTTATGTGTTTTCAGGCGTTTAAATGGAGGAAAAGTTTAATATTCGTATGTAAACGGTTACAATTAAGCGCTTTCAAAAGAAAATGCGTGTTTTATGGAGAAAAGTATGGTTTAATTGACGAAGAAGCGGTATTTTCTCGTTTTTTGTCATTATATGAACATTGGGTTTTTGGTAAAAAGGGATTCCCTTTTTGTAAAAAACCTCATCTAAGCTAACGAAAAGGGAGATTTAAGACATGCACGTTCGTTCCTTTCAGTTGAGTGATGCAAGCCAGATGACGGAGCTTCTCCAGGTTGCACTATCGGAAGAGTGTTATGAGAACACGATGGGCCCGTTTGCCCGTCAATTGTCATGGGATTCTGACCTGATCATGGTTGCGGAAGAAGAGGGAGACCTCGTAGGCGCTTTGATCGGTACGATTGATCACAACCAAGGTTGCATCTACCGTATTGCGGTACATCCAGACTATCGTCGCCGTGGAGTCGGCAAAACACTTGTCGAGGCTATGGAACAGCGGTTCCAGCAGCGTAAAGTCAGCCAGGTATGGGTGGCGGGTGATGAGCACAACAAAGTAGCCATGCCTCTATATGAAGCAATGGGTTACGGTGCCAATCAGATTATGAGCGCTTTCCAGACTCTTAGTATTTTGTCTAAAGCTTAGTTTGCATGTTTAAAAAGAAATAAAAAAAGATTCTCATTTCATATTAGGCATATCTCTTTAACGTGTAATAACGTGAGGGATGTGCCTTTCTATTTATATGAGTGTTCTTCACGTCATATTCCTCTGGTTTCCTCATTTACTGAACATGCTTCGGTGTCTCCGAATTTTATTTAAATCACCGCGACTATCCCGGCTGAATTGACGATAACCAAGGTATTGGTGCTCATAACCAATTGTTTCACTCTCCCAAATGGAGTAGACTGAAAGGGAGTATGGTCACTATGTTACAAGTTTAATTCAACTATTTAATAAATGAGGTGTCCCTTTGAATTCCAATAACCATTCAATGGAACATGTGACTTCCGAGCAACGAAATGAACCGTCAAAGCCTGAACAACCGGGCAAATCCTGGGTTGTCGAGCTGTGGGACTGGGTCAAAACGATTGTTGTTGCTTTTGTAATCATGATGCTGCTGAACCTGTTTGTGTTTAATCTGTCGATGGTCAAGGGACAGTCCATGCAGCCGACACTGGTTGAGCGAGATCGCCTTTTCGTCAACAAAATTGTATACCATCTGGGTACTCCTTCCCGATCAGATGTGATCGTACTTCGTGATCCAAGCGAAGGCGAGGAGAAGAAGGATTTTCTGGTGAAACGGATCGTTGGACTTCCGGGAGATACAATTGAAGTCAGGGATCACCATCTATATGTGAACGGCGAGCAACAAGCGGAAACGTACACCGATATTGAGGTGCAGGACCCGGATTTTGGCCCAATCACACTGGAGCCGGATCATTTCTTCGTGATGGGGGATAATCGTCATGAAGGCAAAAGTAAGGATAGCCGAGTGTTTGGCAGTATTACATCCGACCAGATTGTAGGCAAGGCTGAATTTATTTTCTGGCCGTTTTCTGAATTGAAGAAATTGTAAAATGCTGACAGGACAACAACTTCAGACTGCATTTTGCGTTAAACCATATAGACTTGTTCCGTTTGAATTCAAGTATGCAAGGCATATATAGAAATTAACGCCTGTCCTCTTACCGTGAGGCGGGCGTTCACTATTTACGGAATAAGTATCGGAAGAAGAGAGGGAAGAGAAATGACGAGCGTACAGACCGGGGCAGCACAGGATGCCTCCGTATGGGAGAAGTTAAAACAGGAGATCAAGGCAGCTGGCCCCGGACTGGGCATTGATGATATCGGATTTGCTTCGGCTGATCCCTTTGTTTCCCTGAAGTCGCTGCTGGAGCAGTCGCGGGATAAGGGGTATGCTTCAGGTTTTGAAGAGCCGGATATTGAAAAAAGAGTGCACCCCGCCTTAAAAGATGGCGAGCCCGCTTCACTTATTGCAATAGCCGTGGCATACCCATCCAAAATGGTGAATCCGCCGAAATCGGAGCCTGGTGCGTATCGAGGTATTTTTGCCCGTTCGGCTTGGGGTCAGGATTATCATCAGGTCCTGCGAGCAGCGATGGACAAGCTGGTAAACTTTATACGTGAACGTGTACCTGAGGCCATGATCGAAAGCATGGTAGACACCGGAGCATTGGTGGATCGTGCGGTGTCCCAGCGTGCGGGGATTGGTTTTAGCGCCAAAAACTGTGCCATTATATCACCCAAATTCGGTTCATGGATTTTTCTCGGGGAACTGGTGACGAATATTCCTTTTCAACCAGACACACCTGTGACCGAAGACTGCGGTGAATGTACAAAATGTATCGATGCCTGTCCTACAGGAGCATTGGTGGGGCCGGGGCAGTTGAATTCACAGCGTTGTATTTCTTTTGTAACCCAGACGAAAGGGTTCGTGGACGAAGAATTTATGCTGAAAATAGGCAACCGTCTGTACGGTTGTGACACGTGTCAGATTGTCTGTCCGAAGAATCGGGGCAAGAACTGGGATCACCATCCCGAGTTTCACCCCGATCCGGAGATTGTGAAGCCACTCCTGCTACCGTTACTGGATATTGGTAACCGGGAATTCAAGGAACGTTTCGGTCAGAGTTCCGCCGCTTGGCGGGGCAAGAAGCCGATTCAACGCAACGCCGTTATTGCCCTGGGCAATTTCAAAGATAAAAGTGCTGTACCCAAACTTACAGAAGTATTAAAACGTGATCCGCGCCCCGAGTTGCGGGGAACCGCAGCCTGGGCGTTAAGCAGAATTGGAGGAGAAGACGCCATGAGAGCAATTGGGGAAGCTGCCGCTAACGAACAAGATGGGAACGTACTAAGCATGCTGCAGAAGGCCGAGGAGCGACTGAGTTCGTCCGAGACCTTACCCAAACAGCCACAGGCTGGGCAAGTGAGTAAGAAGCAGCCAGAGGAACAGAACAACGAGAACAATGCCTTGCGTGCGTTACAACAGGACTTGAAAATGGAAGCTGGGATTGAACCGGGTAGTGAGCAGTCTGCACAGCCTGCCAAACCGGAAGCCGCAGCGTGGAAACCTTCAGCCGTTACGGGTCTTCATGGCAAGCCCGTATACTACGATGAGATACTGACACCGATTGGTACTCTTACGTTATGCGCGACGGATGAAGGGCTGTGTCACATAGATTTTGGCGCCTTTCACGTACGCGAGGCTCATCTGCAACAATGGGCCCGCACCTGGATTGGCGAGTATCGATATGAGAAGAATGAAGAGAAGCTTAGCGAAGCTGCTAAGCAGTTAAAGCAGTATTTTGCAGGGGAGAGAAAAACGTTCGACTTGCAGCTTGATCGGCTTGGAACACCCTTCCAGCTACAAGTATGGCAAGTTCTGTCCGATATATCTTATGGAGAGGCCTCATCACACCAACAGGTTGCGGAAATCATCGGCAGACCCAAGGCTGTTCGTGCAGTTCTGGACGCCATTAGCAAGAATCCGATTCCGATTATTATTCCCTGTCACCGTATCAGTGGTAAAGACGGTACCCTGGTGGGTTATGTAGGCGGTCTGCAAACCAAGGAGCAATTGCTCGCATTGGAGCAGCTATCGTAAGAGCGGGGGACGTTCATGAAGTATGTAAACGTGGAGAGCGTGGAAGCGGGGGAGCTTCTGGGCAAGACGGTATATTCCAGTAACGGCACGGTACTGCTGTCTGCCGGAGTCCAGCTCACCGTATACATGGTCAATACGCTGAAGCGTATTGGCGTGACCATGTTATACATCCAGGATGAAGCGTATAAAGATGTGGATGCAGAAGACATTCTGGATGAAACCACGAAACGGGCAATAATTAACGAAATGAGTGTCACACTCGAATCCATTCGCTCCGGGAAAGACTGGAGCCCGAGAAAGGTTGCCCTCAGTATAGAGAAGTTGCTGAATGATGTACTGAACGGGCGTGAAATGCTTGTGCAGCTCACCGATATTCGTACCAAAGACAATGAACAGTATGTTCATGCGATGAATGTATGTTTGTTGTCTTCGGTCATCGGACTGAATATGGGACTCAATTATAATCAACTGAAGGACCTTGCCGTGGGGGCATTATTGCATGATATTGGCAAAGTGGGGGAACCTCCGGGCAGTGGCTCTGCTGCGAATTCTTCGCTGCACCATACATGGCGTGGATTCGAAGTAATTAAGAACAAACGGGAGTTCAGTCTGTTGGTCGCCCATACAGCCCTGCAACATCATGAGCATGTAGATGGTACAGGCATGCCGAGAGGGATCAAGGGGAGTGACATTCATCTGTTTGCGAGAATCGTTAGTGTGGCTAATATCTATGATAATCTCATTAATGGTTTATCCAAGGACAGTTTGATGCCACATGAGGCCTGTGAAGAGATGATGGCGTTGTCTGGTACGAAGCTGGATCGGGACATTCTGATTGAGTTCAATAAGAGTGTATCCGTGTATCCCAATGGTACAGCGGTACGACTGTCCACCAAGGAGACCGGAGTCATTGTGCGTCAACATCGGGGATTGCCCGGCAGACCTGTAATCAGGGTGGCGCGCGGAAGTACGCGTTATTCTCTGGATGTGGTTGAAATTGATCTGGCTCAGCATACAACCGTTTTCATTGAAGCTGTCATGACGTAGCTTGTGTGCGGTTCAACTGGAAAATCCGTTTGCTCAAGGCGTGCGGAAATGCTATGATACTTTCAGGAAATCCGGTCTGTGTCAGGTTTGCAACTTATGTGTTGAACATCATGAAGTGACACGGATTATCAGGCTTTTTAGAATGCATACAGAGGTGTCTAAGAGATGGATATTGTTATACCGATTATCACATTGATTGTTGGTCTGGTCGGGGGATTTTTCATCGGGGTGTTCTACTTGCGTAAACAACTTGAGAAAATGCAAAGCAATCCGGACATGCTTCAGAAAATGGCGAAGCAAATGGGCTACAACCTGAATGGCAAGCAAATGCAGCGTGCCCAGCAGATGATGAAGAATCAGCAGCCAGGAGCGAAAATGCCTCAGCCGCAACAGCATCCTGCGCGTAAAAGTTCGGGCCGCCGAAAATAATAGCAGGGAATAACTGCTTAAAGTGCGTGTTCAAAAAGTTGGGTTTTCAGTACCTAAAAGCGGACTTTTTGAACAACCTCTTAAAGTATGTGGTTCGAAAGGAGGCGTTTGGCAGTGGCTGGCGTTAAAGATTATTTGAATTCAAAAGTATCCGACAATCGGGAAAAGATCGAATATCATGTAGAGCAGATCCTGAAATTGATCGGAGAAGATAGTACACGTGAAGGGCTGCTTGAAACGCCTGCACGTGTGACCCGAATGTATGAAGAGATTTTTGGCGGATATGAAGTAGACCCGCGCGATGTGCTCGGTGTCACGTTTGACGAGAATCATGAAGAACTGGTTATCGTCAAGGATATTGTCTACTACAGTCAATGTGAGCACCACATGGCGCCGTTCTTCGGCAAGGTGCACATTGGGTATGTACCAAGTGGCAAGATCGTTGGTCTGAGCAAAATGGCTCGTCTGGTCGAAGCAGTAACACGTCGCCTTCAAGTTCAGGAACGTATTACTTCACAGATCGCTGACATTCTGACAGAGGCCGTTGAACCTCATGGAGTTATGGTCGTTGTGGAAGGCGAGCACTTGTGCATGTGTTCCCGCGGCGTGAAGAAACCGGGAAGCAAGACGGTAACGTCTGCTGTACGTGGTTCTTTCCGTGAGAATCCGGCACAACGTGCAGAATTCTTGTCTCTGGTGAAAGATTAAGATCAGGTATGTCCATTTGTTGGACAAGCCGGATGAGTAGGTCCTTGTGGTTTTGGAAGCAGGAGCTTCTGAAGCCGCAGGATATGATATAAATAAGCCGTGTTCCCAGGGGAACCGGCTTATTTATATATGGCGTTGTCATACCTATAAATACTGAATACATATGAATTCGTTAAGCCGGAGGTAATGGAACGATGAGTGCACCTTCCCATTCAGAACACCCGGTTCAGCCGGAACAGGGAATACAAGCGGATAAACATGCTACATTGCGTCTGCAAATCTGGGAGACACCACTCAAGCGACATGGTAGCAGTGTACTCGAAGCTTTTGCTTGGGAAGAAGTTATGTGCAGGCGGGTTGGGGCAGGACATCTGCCTGTTGCACATATATGGAGGCACCCAGATGCCTTTGTAGCGGGTCTGCGTGACCGCAGGTTGCCACAGGCTGTAGAAGCGATGGAACGGATAGGAAGCCAAGGGACAGCGGTCTGTGTTCGGCCTTCCGGTGGAGCGGCAGTACCGTTGAATCCAGGGGTAGTTAATGTGTCACTGATTCTGCCTAATCCCGGACATGCCATCAATATTCATGATGATTTCCGGGAGATGGCTTCGATTATTGCCGAGTCGCTAACGCCGTGGTCGAATCAGGCGCAAACTGGTGAGGTTCAGGGTGCTTTTTGCCCGGGAGATTATGATGTCAGTGTAGGTGGCCTAAAATTCTGTGGTATTGCCCAGCGCAGGCAGGCAAAGGCGTATATTATTACTGCTTTTATCATCGTGGAAGGTCAGGGAGATCAACTGGCAGCGGACGTTCGACAATTCTATCAGCATGCAGCAGGTGGGGCGAGTGAAGGATATCCTGATGTTCAGCCCGGCACGATGGCAAGTCTGAAAGAATTGGCAGGTGTACCTTCAGCTGCGGCATATACTGCTGCTTTGGTTCGAACACTGCGCGATCGCTATCCACAGGCGGAGACCAGCAGGGTGCTTAGCGTTGGCTCTGAAGAAGTACGCCTGACAGCTGAGCAGATGAAGCTGCGCTACGATTAACACTTTTTACTAGGGCTTGGAATTGGTTAATAGAGATGATATGATGTGATTTCGGAAGGAGAGTGTTAGGATGGACACATTGAGATATACGTATTTATATGAGGTTGTATCAACAGGCGAAAAATCCGAGTTTAGCCAAATGGCAACAAGCAAGGAAGAGGCTGCTGCACTGATCGTTGCACGTATAGCCGATCTGGAGTTTACAGATGAGTCTGATATCAAGCTGGGCGATCTGATCTCCATTAGCAAACAGGTTGGCGACAACTATGTGGCGTGCGAGGGCTGTGCTTCTTAAGTGAACATTTAGAAATAGGAAGTCTCTCAAAATACAAGCAAGTCTCTTTTTACAGGAGGCTTGCTTTTTTGTATACACCCAAAAGAGATATCTTTCAGTCATTCGGCTGGAGATATCTCTTTTTTCTCTAATCCATCTAACCCCAAGCTTAATAAGGCGGCCACAACAACTTGCGTGCTGTTTCGTAACGCTCGGCAACAGCGGGCCAGTAGACAACATTCCACCAATCCTCGATATACTTTTTGCGTTCGTTTTGATGTTTCAGATAGTAGGCATGTTCCCACACATCCAGTGGCAGGAGCGGTACGATATCGGACTGGGACAGGTTCTGGTGTTTTTCCGCCTGCAAAATCTCCAAACGATGTGCTCTCGGGCTCCAGACAAGCATCGCCCAGCCACTGCCTTCCACCTTGTTCGCGGCTTCTGTGAATTGATTCTTAAACGCTTCATAACTCCCGAAATCTCGCTTGATCTGCTCTGCAAGCATGCCGGAAGGTTTGCCGCCGCCAGCAGGATTCATAATCGTCCAGAAAATCGTATGCAGGTAGTGGCCTGCCCCGTTGAAGGCGAGTTCACGTTCCCAATGTTTGATGAGTTCAAAGTTATTCTTTTTTCGCGATTCCGCCAGCTTTTTCTCTGCTACATTTAGTCCGTCCACATAAGATTGATGGTGTTTGTCATGATGGATACGCATCGTCAGCTCATCAATATGTGGCTCCAGCGCATTGTACGCATAGGGGAGAGGCGGCAGTGTGTGTCCTCCGATGGGAACCGGCTTCTCTTTTACGGGAGGTGCTGTAGAGCTTGGTGTGGCTTGTGTTGTTCCGGTAGAAGGCGGTTGAATGGTTGCGGATTGGATCTGAGCTGAAGCGGCAGGTGCATTTACATTTCCCTCTGGAGAAGTTGGAGCTTCTGAAGCTTGGCGATGGATGCTTCCTGACTCTGACGTATGCAACGCATTTTCCAGAAAAAGTGACGGCTCCGAATCCGTTTCGCGCAAGATGCCAGGTTGGCCAAGCGTATCCAATACGCCCAGAAAATATTCCGATTCGCGGATAAAATGCAGAATGAGTACTTTGGCAAGCGGAACAGCTTGCACAGCAGCACTTTGTTCCAGAAGAACATACAGCTGTCTGATGAACTCTCTCGATTGCTGCCGAGCTGCCAACACAAGTTGATCGATACAACGAACCATGTAGGGAGCAGGTGGGTGGGTTGCGGGCAATAGTTGTTTTAAAAGCTGATTGGCTACTCGCTCACTGTTTGCAAAGGTAGCCTCCCATTCCTCCAGTAGCTTGACGTATGGGGGCTCCAGATCAGGAACCAGGGCACGAATGACGAGTGTATGTTCTTTCTCCTGCTCTTTCCAGAAACGGATTTCCTCCAATGTCCGCAGAGGCAGTAGGTGACCATATCCATACCAGTTCATCTATGTTGAACCTCCTTCAGATGAAATTCATTACATGCAGACCATCTGTTCATGCGTCCCAAGAGTATATTCCGCGAGCTTGTTGTCCTATGATTGCAAAAAAAAAGAGCCCCTGAGGGCTCTGGAAAAAATTCGATGATTGAAATTTGGTTATTCTCCACTATTCGTGTTTTGCACATCGTCACTGCTTGTCTTCGTTACATGACTCAGGAAAGTTGAGACACGGCGCAGATATTCTTTCGGATGCTCCCGGAAAATAAGTTCATGATGCGCGTCCTGTACAATCCATACATCCGAATACGGATTAGTCTGGTTGGCGGCGAGCTGCTCCGCAATTGGATAAGGCGCCTTCTCGTCCTCTGTACCATGGATGAAGAAAATCGGGAACGGATAATCTTCCTTTTTCACTTCCTGATACGGGATCTGTTGCAATCCGGTACCATTCAGAACAGGGAACAACAGATTCATGATCTCGAGTGTGGGCTGACGCGGGAGATCGATCTGGTTATGAATGTTGTGGTACAGCGTATCCGGCTCAAGCAGGAACGTACTGTCCAGAATCATTGCATCCACTTCCTGTGTAATCAGCCCAGTCTGAAGCGCTGTACCGGCACCCATCGAGAAGCCCCAGACAACCAGTTCCTGCGCACCACGTTGCTTGGCGAACTGGATCGCACCGAGCAATTGCTGTGACTCAGCTTTGCCACCTGTGGCTACAGCTTTGTTCACCTGTGAGGCGAAGCCATAATCGAACATGACCACGTTGAACCCAAGTTGATGGGCATAGTGTGCCAGGTCATACATGGGTACCCATGTTTCTTCACGATTGGCACCATAGCCGTGACTGAAAATAATCGTTTTGCTTGCAGCATTGTCAGCAGGTATATACCATCCCTGCATCGTCCGGCTGCCATCTGCTGCCGGGAACGTGATGTCTTCATACTTCATGTTCTTGGCCTGCATTGGATTGGAGAAGACCGGTGCTACAGTAGGATTGGATAATACCCATGCGATATAACCATGCAGTGCGATAAAACAAAACAGTAGAAAAAATACAACGGAGAGCAGCAACGCTACGATAATATGTTTGAACCGAATCAGCCTCGGTGATAGGGAAGAGGGCAGATCGGACACTTTTGTATGCAGCGGGGCTTCGCTCTGGGATGTTGGATACATGAATGCCCCTCCTTTGAAGTTCAGTTGAAGATAACAACGACATGAAAAGAGAATTGCGTTTATTTCAGAGCCTGCTTCAGAGCGATATCTTAATGTAATATATCTTTATCGTATGTTCCAGTATAGTCAAAGTCAATTGATTGAGGGCATTTGTTACGCAATTGTTATATAGTTCTTAAGATATATGGGTAACATTACCTTAGTGTGTAAATTACAGGGGATTAAGTCTTATAAAAAGGAAAAATTTACAGGTTAGCCTATTTTGATTTTGGCTCTTTTTGGTTTACAGATGAGACCGTTTCTCATATAATTTATGTAACCAAGTTTCATGTGATGAAACATGAGGAGGGCATTATGCCATGGAAGATCGCAAGTTAACCGTCCGGGCTGTGGAACGGGCGCTGGATATATTATTATGTTTTACCACACGCAGTGATCTGGGACTCACCGAAATTGCCAGCCAGATCGGCTTGCACAAAAGTACAGTGCACCGTTTGATGGCTACGCTGGAGGATCGAGGGTTCGTGATCCGTGATGCAGCAACAGAGAAGTACCGACTTGGCATCCGAATCTGGGAGCTGTCAGCTCATATGTCCCGCAGTGATGATCCCGCTATTCTGCTGCTGCCTGCGATGGAGCGACTGAGAGATCGATTGGGAGAGACCGTGAGTCTGTACCTGCGTGATGGGAGTGAACGGATACGGATTCAGGCTGTGCAAAGTGATCAGGCGATTCGCCGAGTCGCCCCCGTTGGTGTTAGACTCCCGCTGTCTGTGGGCGCTTCCAGCAAAGTTTTGATGGCGTTTGCCACGGACGAGGATCGTGAAGAACTGATGAACGGCCCGGAATGGCCGGTGTTTATTGATCCCGCGGTGTATTTAGCGCAAATGGGAGATATCCGGGATAACGGATATGCGACGAGTTATGAGGAACGTGAGCCGGGAGCTGCCGCGGTATCTGTACCGATTATGGATCGCAGAGGCAATATTGCAGCTGCGCTCTCGGTCTCAGGGCCTGTCAGCCGACTCTCGCAGGAGACATTGCATGAATACGCACCTGTGTTGAAGGATGCTGCTACGCAGATGGGGCTCATGTTATCCTGATGTTGAGGTGAGGTTTTTTCTCCAATTGAGTTAGTGTTCTGGAATATAAAGGTTGTTTTTATGTTCCGGTTGCGCTACTCTGTAATGGACGGCCCAACGGAGCCAGCTTCATTGAATATGAACGGCGGCTTATGTAAGCCGCAACTTACTAACGTTACTGGGGGAGTCCGAATTGTCCGGACTGAGACGGAATCGCATGAGATTCCGGACCCTTTGCACCTGATCTGGATCATACCAGCGTAGGGAAGTAATCGGCGATATGACCTCAACCACCTCATGATGTGACCCTTGTAGTCTCCGTTAAGGAGCTGATTGAAGGTGCATTATTGGTGATGGACATAAAAGTCGGTTCCTTCGGGGACCGGCTTTTTTATATACAGGGAACGGGCGATATAGCGCGGATTTTATGGGCTTCTTTTTCGATAACCTGCGGAAGTGGGCTTGGATGAGGAGGGAAGTCTTATAGATCGATGATCTGTGGCAGCCTCCGTCTGTTGTGAACTGTACATAAATAATGTCTCCTCTGGTCTGGTGTAGGATCGCTCTTTCTTCTCTGTGCTCTGGATGATTTGGGACAGGTGCGTAAGTGAGCTGATGACGATACCAATGAAACCAAGTGAACGAACACTGAGGAGGAGACAAGCGAACATGAGTACAGGAAACCAAACGGGACAACAAGCGATGGAACAGGAACATAACGGTCAGCAGGTGGGAAAAGAAACAGGAGCGGCCGGACGGGTTCAGCCTTTTCCGGGCAGCCGCAAAGTCTACATTCAGGGCTCACGGCCGGACATTGCTGTACCGGAGCGTGAGATAGCCCTTCATGACACGAATACTCCCCAAGGGGTGGAGCATAACGAACCGCTGCGTGTCTACGATACGAGCGGCCCGATGACCGATCCCGCATTTCATGCGGATATCCGTGCAGGTCTGCCAGCCCTGCGCACCCGATGGATCACAGAGCGCGGCGATGTTGAAGCTTATCAGGGCCGTACGGTTAAACCGGAGGATAACGGACTGAAGCACGGAGGGAAGAGAGCGGGAGCCGAAGAGTACCCTGGATTACGTGGCAGACCGCTGCGGGCACAGCCAGGACGCTGTGTGACCCAGATGCACTACGCGAGGCAAGGAGTCATTACGGCAGAGATGGAGTTTGCCGCCATTCGTGAAGGCGTGGAACCGGAATTTGTGAGGCAGGAGCTGGCGAGTGGACGGGCCATTCTGCCATCCAACATCAATCACCCGGAGAGTGAGCCGATGTTGATCGGTCGTCATTTTCACGTGAAGATCAATGCCAACATAGGTAACTCTGCCGTATCTTCCTCCATTGAGGAAGAGGTCGAGAAGATGACCTGGGCGGTACGATGGGGATCGGATACGGTGATGGATCTGTCCACAGGCAAAAACATTCATACCACCCGGGAATGGATCATCCGTAATTCACCTGTGCCGATTGGTACGGTGCCGCTGTATCAGGCGCTGGAGAAGGTGAATGGCGAAGCGGAAGCGCTGACCTGGGAGTTGTACCGTGACACACTCATAGAGCAGGCAGAGCAGGGCGTGGACTACTTTACGATTCATGCAGGTGTACTGCTGCGTTATATCCCGATGACGGCCAAGCGGATGACAGGCATTGTGTCCCGCGGCGGGTCCATTATGGCAGCATGGTGTCTGGCGCATCATCAGGAGAATTTTTTGTACACCCATTTTGAAGAAATCTGCGAGATTATGAAAAGGTATGATGTGGCGTTTTCGCTGGGAGATGGACTTCGTCCAGGCAGTATCTACGATGCGAATGATGAAGCACAGATGGCGGAACTGGCTACGCTCGGTGAACTGACGCAGATCGCATGGAAGCATGATGTGCAGGTGATGATCGAAGGCCCGGGGCATGTGCCGATGCACAAGATCAAAGAGAATGTGGACTTGCAGATGGAGATATGCCAAGAGGCACCGTTCTATACGCTGGGGCCGCTGACGACCGACATTGCCCCGGGTTACGATCACATCACCTCCGCCATTGGTGCGGCCATGATTGGCTGGTTCGGCACGTCCATGCTCTGTTATGTTACGCCAAAAGAACATTTGGGCCTGCCCAACAAGGATGATGTGCGGGAAGGGGTTATCGCCTACAAGATCGCAGCTCATGCCGCCGATCTAGCGAAAGGCCATCCGCGTGCTCAACGCCGCGATGATGCATTGTCCAAGGCACGCTTCGAGTTCCGCTGGAGGGACCAGTTCAACCTGTCGCTAGACCCTGAACGTGCGCTGTCCTACCATGATGAGACGCTGCCAGCAGAAGGGGCTAAGGAAGCTCATTTTTGCTCCATGTGCGGTCCGAAGTTCTGTAGCATGCGCATTACGCAGGACATTCGTACCTTTGCGGCGGACAAAGGATTGTCCGAGAATGAGGCTGTAGCAGCGGGCATGCAGGAAAAGGCCGAGGAATATCGGACACGTTCCTAGGAGCGGGTACAGCGCAAGCTGGGCAGTCTGACATCGTTTGTAGGTGAGAATACTGCTATTATGTCGTCTGCTTCATCTTACTGATCAGCTTCCTGATACTTTTTATCAGCATTATGGTTGATTGTCTAGCAGATGTTTAATAAAATGAATGTAAGTAAACACCAATAAGAGTAGCCAGGCCAATGGCTACTCCTGCACAGCATTTGCGGTGGGTATTCCTCCGAGTGCAGCAAGTTCAGATGAAGTGACCCGTCAGGCCGTCAACCTGTGGCGGGTCACTTCTTTTTACGATCGATGTATGTCAGGAGCGCAATAATTAACATCGCGAACACGATTACGTCGTTAAAAGAGAAGTTCATAGGATCACCTCCCACTGGAGGCAAGCCTATTTCCCACCACAAATTGGCTGTACAAAGTGATTATACCATTTGAAATGCTCTTGTTCGAGAGCATTTTTATTTTGCAAAAGGAAGCAATATAGTAGTTTTCACATGATTTTAGCGATTGTAATATTTCACTCCAAACCCGCTACTACTATCGAGCCAGGCCCAAATTCTTCTCCAAATACGCGGCAAGCAATGCCAGCGGACTATGGATCTGAATACCACCATTCGTTGTAACCTGTGCAGCAGCGGGAGCCATAGACAGTTGGGCTGCCACTACCGTTTTACCCGGATACTGCTCAGCAATCTGCTGTAAGCCTTCTCGTACCGCTTCGAGATACCCTTGCTGATCTCCACGCATAATCAACTCAAATGTCCCAGGGATGCATACCGCTTCCGTCTGATATGTCTTGGCAACGTGTAGTTGCCCATTCTCATCCTCTTGCTGTAATGCCTGATTCAACCGTGCCATCGTTCCTTCAACGGTTGCCGGGTTGGTGAATGCTATTATGTAATCTCCTGCTACTCGCCGCATCTCCTGCAATAACGGATCATCTATGCCGATCACGGGCACAGGGACCTGTGTGGCTTCCTGCTCCAGTACTGTCGCAAACAGGGTACACGTGACCAGAATGGCATCGGCATGACACTCAGCGATCCATTGGAGCGTCTGGGCTACCTTCTCGTGAATAACGACCTCGGAAAAGTCAGCGTCATGTTTAAGACGGTCCAGACCTGGATCGACGTAATGGACCAATTCAACTTCATAAGGAGCAAGCGTCTCTTCAATTAAGGCGATGTTGGAATAATGAGCGTGAAAACAACCAATGGTGATCATGTGCTAAGTCCCCTTTTACAGTTCGTATATGTCATGTCATGGAAATGATTGTAGATATTTAAACCATTATAGAAACATGCCTTAGAACTGTACAGTCGTTTATGGCTCAACGCCAATAACCGCCCTTCCGCCAAGCTGCGGAAAGACGGTCGATAACCTGACTCGAATAGGGTCCGGTGTCCATTTTTATCTAAGGGAAGGAGAAGCATTTTTCTTCGCCATTTTTTGCTGTAGAATTTCATGAAAGGATAGACCTTGAGTGTTCTCATTCTCCTTTTTAGGAGCAGTGGTCGCCGTGTTGCGCGGATATTGGTGATGGTACGGGATCATTTGCTGAATAGGCATGCGGATCATCTTGGTTCCTCCTTTGATGCGTTTTTTTGAATTATGTATTTCGACTGGTTACCATGCCAGGTGCGCATATAGGTACATGTGACTTGTTAGACGAAATAGATGACTTTAGAATGTAATTCCAATTGGATTGTAGTGATTTTACCCGGTTTTAAGGAGATGTAAACGTTTTTAGGGAAATTCAGGAGTAAAGGACCTGATATGAAAGGTTTGATATGGGAGGATCGAATCGGTTGTTATGTGAATAGTCCCAATTTTAAGGAAGTCAATGGTACCCGCTTATGAGGCATATTGTCTGGTTAAATGATGCAAAGCATGCTAACTAACTTGGTACCATGGTCGGGTTGTTTAGGGGGTGATGTAGTTCCGTATATAACAAAAAAACTGCCGAGCGAACTCGGCAGCTTGCATGATATACAGAAGGATGCCAGGGAAACTTTGATCCTGTGTGAGGTGGTATCGTGTTGGGCTTTATCTACTTTGGCGAACAGCGATGTATATATCCACTTGTACACTCTCGGGATTCAGGCTGCGTTCATCATATAATTCAAAATCCCCGGTGAACGTACGATCGCTTTGTTTGTCCCATGCCCATATGGCTCCCCAGGCTTCGCCAACAACCTCTGCCATCGGTCCTTTTCTGGAAGTGAATACGGCGTAAGTTGCAAGAGGGAGTGAAGTGTCATCCAATCCTTCAGGCAATGATTCGTTCGGACTGACCTCATGCCCTACCAGTATGGTGTATTCTCCGGTTATCCCATCGGTGTAATCCGTGTAACAACCATAGCGAACAACTTCAGGTGCAGGGAGGTGCTCTGAGACAAAATAATTGTTCCAGAGTCCCTGAATACAGCCTTTGCCACTGATCTCAATGGCGTTGGTTGTGCGGGCGGATACGCCGGCAATGCGTTTGCCAGGAAGAGTGACATAACGAACGGGCTGGGCAGAGAACGAATGATCTGTTGTTACCTGACCAAGATTAGCAGAAGCAGTAGGGTTTTCAGCGAGTGATTCTGCATGTTGATCCGTTGTATTCGTGCGCCAACGCTTCAAAAAAGGAAGCTGGTTACGCAGCATCGAACGAGCGGATTCCTCATCCATGCCTTCGTCCTTCAGAATGGCAGTGCACATCTCCGTCATGCCTTCAAGTGACATACCGGGCTGCTCAAACTTGCCCTCTTTGTAACAATAAATACAGTACTCACGGGTTGTGCTTCCATCTGCTTCCGTTCCGAATTGGGCAGGGGTGGTGAGCGGCATACCGCAGCTTTGACATACAGTGACGTTCATGATTAGTTCCTCCTCATATATGTACAGATTGAATATATCTGAAGTATACGGGTAGGAACTGGACAGCTGTCTGTCAGGTTTGAGTTGGGGGTATATAATTTTGTACAATTTGCTCCGCGATACGGCAGATTTCATCCCGAATATGCTGAGGTTCCAATACTTCAACGTCCGCGCCGAAGCCCAGAATGAACCCATATAACCAGCTATCCTCAGGAAAAGCAACCTGGCTGATATAATACCCAGTCCCATCAGGCATGACGTTCTCGATCCCAAACCATTCTTCCGCAATATGACGGACACGAGCATGGAATTTCAAGGTTAACCTAGCTTGATTGTCTGGGCGGCTCCATTCCTGTTGCCAGGGTCTGTCCTGTGGGTTGATGACTTTACGCTCAAAGTGCTCATTAGCAAGTGTGACATCTTGCATGCGCACAAGCTTGAACATGCGAAATTGATTCCGCTCGTGACAAAAAGCATACAGATACCAGGAATGCTTCTTGAGTACGATGGTATGAGGGTCGGCAGTTCGGTGAGTATGGATACCTTCCGCACTGCAGTAGGTAAAGGTTACGGGGCGTAATTGATCCATACCCTGTTCGATAACTTCAAGCTTGATTTTCAGCGCTTCGGGATGCGTCCAGGTTGAATAATCAACAATGAATCGATTGGTATTGGCCTGAAAATCGTCATTTTTGGATTCAGGGACGATACTGCTAAGTTTTTCGACCAGAAGCTCACGCGCCGCATTAGCATGGGAAGTGGATACACTGCGTAGTGCAGTGACGATGGAAGCGAGGTCCTTGTCTGTTAATACGTTTCGATCCAGACGGTAGCCCTCTGCCAGACCAATCCCGCCACTTGCCCCCTGATACGTCACCACAGGGATGCCTGCTTGCCCCAATGTATCGATGTCCCGATAAATGGTCCGAATCGATACTTCGAACATATCTGCCAAGTCTTTGGCTTGTACCCGTCCACGATTGATTAGCAACACCACGATGGCTAACAAACGCTCCAGTTTCATATGTATGGATTCCTTTCATTGGTTTATCTGTTGGATTCAAATATGTTATAATGCCCAGCATCACACATAGGAGTGGAATAAGCAATGAAGCGAATTACGATTCTGATCGCAGACGATGAAGTTGAGATCGCTGATCTGGTTGCTTTACATTTACAAAAAGAAGGATATCACACCATCAAGGCCTTTGATGGGAAGGCGGCGGTTCAAGCTGTTCAGACTCAAGCGATAGACTTGGCGATTCTGGACATTATGATGCCTGGTATGGACGGGTATGAGGTGACCCGTAAAATTCGGGAGCAACATCATTTACCGATCATTTTCCTGAGTGCCAAAACGTCAGATATGGACAAAATTACGGGACTTGTGATGGGCGCGGACGATTATATGACCAAACCGTTTAATCCGATGGAACTTGTTGCCCGGGTTAACTCCCAGTTACGTCGTTCCCTGCAATTCAGCCAGTCTGCGCCTGTGCAGAGGTCCATTCTGGAGAAAGGTGGGCTCATCATCACGCCAGATCAACATCGTGTTACACTCTACGGCAAACCAGTGGAACTAACACCGAAGGAGTTCGACATTTTGTATCTGCTCGCGAGCCACCCCAAGCAGGTGTTCAGTGCAGAAAACATTTTTGAACAGGTGTGGGGAGAAGCCTATTACGAGAGTGGGAATACCGTGATGGTCCATATTCGGACCCTGCGCAAAAAGCTGGGGGAAGATGTGAACAAGAACAAGTTTATCAAAACCATCTGGGGTGTGGGGTACACGTTTAATGACTAAACGAAGAAGTTTTCGTACAACCATGATTATGTTGCTAGGGTTAAGCATGCTTGCCTCTGGTGCAATTACCTATGGGATTTACAAGATTATGCAAGCCTATTATTCGGGTGTCCGTGCAGAAGATCAGCTTGCTGAATATCGTCATTTTATGAGAAGTATCGGGGATATCTATTTCTTCCTGATTTTATTTATCCCACTGGCCATTCTATTTTTCTTCTGGTTTACCAAGCCCTACGCGACGTATTTCAAGGACATTTCCTCAGGGATCAGGCATTTGGCCAATGGAGACTTTCAGCATCGTGTGCAGATCTCCTCGAAGGACGAGTTAGGTACGATTGCGGAGGATGTGAACCTGGCAAGTGAGAAGTTAAAGGAAGCGGTAGAACGAGGGGATTTTGCTGAAAATAGTAAGGACCAGCTTGTCGTCAATCTGGCGCATGACCTGCGAACACCACTGACGTCTGTGCTTGGATATTTGGATCTGCTCATGAAGGATGATCAGCTAACGGAGGAGCAGGTACGGCACTTTACGGCGATTGCATTCACCAAATCACAGCGTCTGGAGAAACTGATTGATGATTTGTTCGAAATTACCCGTATGAATTATGGCATGTTGCCTATAAACAAGACACAGCTGGATCTTAGCGAACTGCTGAAGCAGATGAACGAAGAACTCTATCCTGTATTTGAAAAGAACCAACTAGTCGCCCGACTAAAAATAGACACTGACCTTACGGTCTCCGGTGATGGCGAGTTGCTGGCTCGTGTGTTCGAGAACCTACTGATTAACGCTGCACGGCATGGCAAGGATGGCATGTACGTAGATATTAATGGATATCGCGATGCAGAACAGGTCATCATTCAGGTAATTAACTATGGTGGACATATTCGTCCGGAGGAATTGCCACATATCTTTGATATGTATTACACCGGAGATCGTGCCAGAACCCCTCAAGAGGGTGGGACAGGCCTTGGACTGTTTATCGCTCGCAATATTGTGGAGCAGCATGACGGTACGATCTCGGCCCAGAGCGACGTGGTACGGACGTTATTCGAAGTTCGTTTGCCCGTATTCCAATAAGGTTGACGTCAAATTTAAGAAAAACTTTAAAATTGCCCTGCTTTTTCTTTAACTTGTGTTGTCTATCCTTGATGTATGAGGTAAAAGGAGGAACAAGCATGAAAAAGTGGGGCTTTTTGATATGTATCATTTTGATCGGATATATCGTTACGCAATCACCGGGATGGATTCAGCAGAAGGATGAGTTGCCCATCGAGATTCAGAATACACGTGAAAATCCCGCAGGTTATACCGTATCCGTCACCGGAAACATTCAGGATCAGGTACATAAGGGCAACTTGTTACTGGTCGATAAGCAGTACCCCGTTCACCCGGAAGGAGTTAAATCCGATATTGTATATGTGGCACATGAGGATGATCTGCTTCGTGGATATGGAATACTGGATCAGAAAATCATGTTATCACGACAGGTGGCCCAGGAGTTTCAGAGGATGGTTGAAGCAGCAGGCGAAGAGGGAGTCCGATATTTTCTCGTCAGCAGTGGGTACAGGGACTTTGAAAAGCAGGACGAGTTATACCAGGAAAAGGGTTCAAACTATGCACTTCCTGCGGGTCACAGTGAGCACAATCTCGGGTTATCCCTGGATATTGGCTCCAGCCTGGCTGCGATGAATGAAGCACCAGAGGGTGCGTGGCTGGAGAAGAATGCATGGAAATACGGATTTATTTTACGTTATCCAAAGGATAAAGTGCGCATCACGGGTATTCAGTATGAACCATGGCACTTTCGATATGTAGGGCTACCGCACAGTGCTGTCATGTATAAGAATAATCTGGTGCTGGAAGAGTATCTCGATATGCTTAAAGAGAAAGAGAACATAACTGTGGAAGTAGAGGAAGAGGAGTATCATATCCGCTATTATCGTGCCACCCGAGACACAACCGTTTACATACCTGAGCAAGGCCAAACTGAAATATCGGGTGATAACAAGGATGGCGTCATTGTCACCGTGAAGAAATAACAGGGCAACACAAGGGAGGCGAAACAACATGAAGCACAACAACCAGAAGAAAAGCAAACATTACATCCTTTGGATTGCCGTTTTCATTATCTATTTATATCTGCTGACGAAGCTGATCCTGTTCAAAGGAAGCCCGGTCGATTTTGGCATCGTGAAGGATCGACTGATGGCGTTCTTGCAACAACCGGATCTGGTCCATACGCGAACCGTCAACCTGACACCATTTCAGGAAATCTCACGAGACTGGAACAGTCTGTCGTTACATCGTCCGGGTACCGCAATCCATCTGGCAGGTAATATACTGGCCTTTATCCCGCTGGGCATCTTCATTCCTGTGTTGACGGGCAACAAGTTATTCTCTGGAATAAAGGTGCTCCTGCTGTCACTGCTGCTCAGTCTGGGTTATGAAGTGACACAGTTAGTGACTGGCATGGGCATATTTGATGTGGATGATCTGATGCTTAATACACTCGGCGGCTTGATTGGATATATCATTTATACCATGGCTATGGGTCTGAAAAAGGTGTTGGTGGGAGGAGAATCCCGCGTGACGACGAAAAAGTTGAATTCTAAGGAAAGTCACGTGTAAGGAGGAGAAGAACTTGATTATAATGGCTGTACTGTTCATTAGCGCAGGGCTAATGTTTCTCGTGTATCCACACAAGGTAACGGATGCTTCGGAAAAACAGATTACGGAGCGAGTGATCATGTCTAGATGGGTCGGAGGCTCGTTAATTGCTCTGTCGTGTCTGTTTCTGATCATGGGCACGATTCAACTGTTAGATCAAGCCTCACATCACATTGGGCATTAGAAGGCAGTTGGCCTTGAAGCAACGGAGAACACACACATACTGAAACCCAAGGCTCTCCATCACTGTGCAGATTGCACGTTACGGGGAGTTTTTTGTTGTTTCATAAGGTATCGAATTTAGCATAGGACCAGTGAACTTTGCGAGTAACATCGCAAATGAGGTAGAGTAGAGATGATGCGTTAGTGCCTATTCCTTACAAAAAAAGGAGGACATACATTGTATTCATTAGCTAAAGAACTAGCAGGAACCATGAGAGCCATTATGCAAATTGAAACCGAAATTGCTGAAGCTACGAATAATCACTACGATGAAGTAGTAGTGCGTGATTTAGAACAGAAAAGAACTGATCTGATAAGAGCTTGTACACGTGATGAGTTGCTGGTGATAAAAACAGTCTTGAAAGTAGGACAATCGGAGAGAGGATATCGTCATTATTTCGATTCGAATGATGTTGAGATTATTTATCTCCCTGTTGAGTTAAACGAGCATGAGTTGATGCAGAAATATTCCTATTATCTTATACATAAGACTGAACGCGAACTTGCGGATAGCATTGAGTACTATACCGCTGTGTCGGAACAACTGAGAGAAGGTATGGAGATCTTAAAACTCTAAACTGTGATCTGTAAGTTCTAGGAGGCTTGTAAATGTTAATGAAAATTGTTGTATATCACTTTGATGTGTTCTACTATTACGTTCCCAATCAATATGCAGGAAAAATTGGCGAGTGGAGAGGAGAATTTATCGATTTTTTGCAGAGCCTAGAGTATAAGCACCCATTCACCCTGTATATCGAGTCTATTGATCATGAGGGAAATACGGAATATGCTCACTTTATTCGTAGTTATGGGGCGGATGATTTTGTGGACTGGATTAACGTGGAGAAACTAAATTGCAGAGGTGTATATCGTATTCCTGAACCACCTGATGATTCAGAAGTTGGATTAAATTTTGAGTTTTAAGTGATAAGAAGCTACTCATAATTAAATTGATGATGCATATCGACAGTTAAATAAAAAGCTCCCCATCACGTGCGATCTGCACGTGGTGGGGAGCTTCTTTTTATAACTTCGTTACATTAATGATTCATGTAATTAAGCTTTTTTCATCATTTGACGCAATACAGTTTGCAGGATACCGCCGTTATGGTAGTAATCCACGTCAACCATGCTGTCCAGACGAGCGATAACAGGGAAGTCAAACTGTGTACCGTCTTCACGAGTTACGGTAACTTTTAACTCTTGTCCTGGCTTCACATCATTGCTGAGGCCAGTAATGTCATACGTTTCACGTCCGTTCAGACCAAGGCTGGACCAGCCATGACCTTCCTGGAATTGCAGTGGCATTACACCCATGCCCACCAGGTTGCTGCGGTGGATACGCTCGAAGCTTTCTGCGATAACGGCTTTGACGCCGAGCAAGAATGTTCCTTTTGCCGCCCAGTCACGGGAGCTTCCTGTACCATACTCTTTACCAGCGATAACGATCAGGTTCTGTCCTTCATCCTGATACTTCATGGAAGCATCGTAGATGGACATTTCTTCGTCCGTTGGCAGGTACTTCGTGATACCGCCCTCGGTGCCCGGAGCCACCTGGTTACGAATACGAATGTTGGCGAATGTACCACGCATCATGACTTCATGGTTACCACGGCGTGAACCGTAGGAGTTGAAGTCTTTGCGCTCTACGCCATGCTCTTTCAGGTACAGTCCAGCCGGGCTGGATGGTGCAATATTACCTGCTGGCGAGATGTGGTCCGTTGTTACGGAATCCGCAAGCAATGCCATCACGCGTGCAGAACGGATATCTGCGATATCGTTCAACTTGTCGCCAAGCTCTTGGAAGAACGGAGGATTCTGAATGTACGTGGAGTTCGGATCCCACTCGTACAATTCGCCTTCCGGTACAGAAATTGCATTCCAACGCTCATTGGCTGTAAATACATTCTCGTACTTGTTGCGGAACATCTGAGCGTTCAGGGAACTAGCGATAGTATCCTTAATTTCCTCGGAGGTAGGCCAGAGGTCTTTCAGGAATACAGGCTCATTGTTCGTATCATAACCGATTGGATCGGTTTCAAAGTCAATATTCACAGTACCTGCAAGTGCATATGCCACAACGAGTGGTGGTGATGCCAGGTAGTTGGCCTTAACTTGTGCATGCACACGGCCTTCGAAGTTACGGTTACCGGACAATACAGCCGCTACGGTCATATCGTTCTCAGCAATAGCTTCGCTCACTTCGTCCGGCAGTGGGCCGGAGTTACCGATGCATGTTGCACAACCGTAGCCGGCAACGTTGAATCCAAGTTTGTCGAGATACGTGATCAGACCTGCTTTTTCCAGGTACTCGGTAACAACAAGGGAACCTGGTGTCAGACTGCTTTTCACATATCCTGGTTTGGTCAGGCCGCGTTCAACTGCTTTTTTCGCCAGCAGTCCCGCTCCGACCATAACACTTGGATTCGAAGTGTTCGTACAACTTGTGATCGCCGCGATCACAACAGCGCCTGCTTTCAGTTCACTGGTGGAACCGTTCGGGTGTTTCACAGGTACGGTTTGTTCAATTTTCTCATCACTCAGCCCGTATCCGCCTTTATCTACAGGTGTACGGATGATGCTGTTGAAGCTTTCTTTCATTTGTGTCAGCTCGATGCGATCCTGTGGACGTTTTGGTCCGGCAAGACTTGGTACAACAGAGCCGAGATCCAGTTCAATCACATCTGTGAATTCAGGGTCAACGGTGCTGGAAGTACGGAACATGCCTTGAGCTTTGTAATAAGCTTCAACCAATTCTACTTGCTCGTCAGGACGGCCAGTGCTGCGCAGATAGTTCAACGTTTCACTATCAACAGGGAAGAAACCGATCGTTGCGCCGTACTCTGGTGCCATGTTGGCTACTGTTGCACGGTCAGCCAGACCGATGTTGGCAAGACCTGGGCCGTAGAACTCAACGAATTTACCAACAACGCCTTTTTTACGAAGCAATTGGGTAACGGTCAGTGCCAGATCCGTTGCTGTTGCGCCTTCACTCAGGCTGCCTGTCAGTTTGAAACCGATAACGTCCGGTGTTACAAAATAAAGCGGTTGGCCCAGCATGCCTGCTTCGGCCTCGATTCCACCAACACCCCAACCAACAACGCCAAGTCCGTTGATCATGGTGGTGTGGGAGTCTGTACCTACGAGGGAATCCGGGAATACAACGGTCTCGCCGTCCACGGTTTTTGTTGCTGCCACGGAAGCCAGATACTCCAGGTTAACCTGGTGAACGATCCCTGTGGATGGTGGAACTGCACGGAAGTTGTTGAATGCCGTTTGCGCCCAACGCAAGAAGCGGTAACGCTCTTCATTACGCTCGAACTCAACTTTGATATTGTAATCAAGTGCATCGTTGGTACCAAAAGCATCAACCATGACGGAGTGGTCAATAACGAGATCGACCGGTACGAGTGGGTTGATCTGTTTTGGATCGCCGCCTGCTTTTTTCACAGTATCACGCATTGCAGCAAGGTCAACGACAACCGGTACACCGGTGAAATCCTGCAGAACGATACGTGCAGGGATGAATGGGATTTCCTTGTTATTATCACGGCCATCTGCCCAGCCGGTCAGTTGTTTTACATGTTCTTCGGTAATGGCACGTCCGTCGAATTGACGAATTGCTGCTTCAAGCAACACTTTAATGGAGAAAGGAAGCCTGGAAAGATCGCCGTGGCCGTTTTCCTGAAGAGCATCGAGACTGTAGTAGCGGTAAGACTTGCCTCCAACCTCAAGACTGCGAGCGGCGGAGAAATGATTCTTTGCTGACATACATGTACCTCCTTGGGATGTGTCGGTGAGATGAAGAAAACGTTCATTTAGGTGAAGAACAGGCCTTCATCGTTCCGTGTTCTTGTTCGTTAGTTTCATCAGATGAAACGTAATTTCATAATCATGACTTTAGTTTTAAGTATACCGTTTTCACCTCCGTACGTAAAGGTCTTTTTGCCTGATCAAGCAAGCTTTTGAACTAATGAAGGCGTTTTCGTGAAGAGGGCAGGAATAAGATATCTCGTGTACCTGTATTTGCCGAATTTTGGATCTCCTTCCCGAGCCGTGTACATACAACCGAGGACCCTCTCATATGAATAGTAGGAGTTTATATACGCCATGAAATAATCCGGACAGAACTCATGCCAAAGGGGGACATAGGCTTGGAACGGGAATGGAAGAGTGCCTTATATACTTACGTGAACCAGTACAATCGCTGTGAGATCGACTACCGTCCACAGACCAGCGAACGGATCGTTACCGATCCTGACTTCGTGGTGGAACGGGGAGAGCGTATGGCAAGGCTGGATGAATGGTATCGTAAGCGGCGCGCCGTGCCTCTTCGCAGCGAGACCAGCGCCAAGCTTGTGCGCACGCTTATGGATGGCCAGGAAGAAGCGGTGGTGGATGTACAATTGTACAGCAGACTGTTCTACGAGAAGAGCGGGATCACCCACCGGGAGGACCGGATTGAGCGGGAGCGGTTAACCTTTCTGCGGCAGAGTGGTGGATGGATTATTGGACGGGTCGAGCGAGAAGTGCCGGAGCGTCGCTCTGCTGGGGAAGGACGCCCGTTTCAACAAGCTGATTTTGTACAGGCGATGAATCGGCCGCTGCTGAATCGGGAAGTGCTGGGTCAAGGAAGAAGCTCACGGCAACAGTCATATCGCAGAGATCTGGCAGTTGCCTATGCAGATCGGTGGTGGAATGCGGGGAATCCGGCATTTGAGGAATTTGATGTGGATTGCACCAATTACGTGTCCCAATGTCTCTTTGCAGGGGGCGCACCCATCCACTATACTGGTAGAAGAGAAGCTGGCTGGTGGTATAAAGGGTATGTGAACGGCTCCGAAATGTGGAGTTACAGTTGGGCAGTTTCCAACAGTCTGGAGCGTTATTTGTCAGGCAGCAGTTGGGGTCTGACCGCGACAGAAGTGGAGCGTCCTGAGCAGCTGATGCTCGGCGATGTTATTCTCTACGATTGGGATGGAGATGGGCGATTTCAGCACAGCACCGTTGTGACCGCATTTGATGCGGGCGGTATGCCGCTTGTTAACGCACATACGGTTAGTAGCCGTCACCGATTTTGGGATTACCGGGATTCTTACGCTTGGACGGAGCGGACGGTATACCGGCTTTTTCATATTGCAGATGAGTTTTGATGACGAAAGATTTTCGGGATGCGGTGACGCAGACATCCAGTTCCGTGTAAAATAAGATCAGATAACGCAAGCAGAATAACAAGGGTGCTGAGCATGCAAGCATGACAGCATCAGGCACAGATAATCGGAGGGTACACATGAGTATGGATAAATTAAAAGTAGGCGTCGTGTACGGCGGGAAATCGGGCGAGCATGAGGTGTCGCTGCAAACGGCGTTTGCTGTAACAAACGCATTTGATTATGAAAAGTATGAACTCGTTCCTTTTTATATCTCCAAGCAGGGGACGTGGAAAAAAGGACCTGTCATGCATGCGCCGTTCGCGCAGATTGAAGATCTGAAGCTGGAGCAGTCGGCGGGTGGAACGCAGGATGCGCTGAACGCCCTGTTTGGCCGTTTGTATGGCGGAGCAGAAGCGCTGGACGTGATGTTCCCTCTGCTGCACGGTACGTTTGGAGAGGATGGCACCATTCAGGGCATGTTCGAGATGGCGGATATGCCATATGTAGGTGCAGGTGTACTGGCTTCGGCTGGCGGCATGGACAAAGTGGTCATGAAAAAGCTGTTTGCACAGGCTGGCATCGACCAATGTGCCTTTACGTATTTTAATGCTACACAATGGAAGCAGACAGAGCACGAAATGATCGTACAGGTCGAAGATCAGCTGGGGTATCCTTGTTTTATCAAACCGGCGAATCTGGGCTCCAGTGTGGGCATCTCCAAAGCGCGTAACCGCGATGAGCTGAAGACAGCTGTTGAGTTCGCACTTCGTTATGATACGAAGGTTGTCATTGAGGAGTTTGTTGAAGCCCGCGAAGTTGAGGTCAGCGTCCTCGGCAATGACGAGCCCATGGCTTCCGTTCCAGGTGAGATCGTATCCTCCGGTGAGTATTATGACTATGCAGCCAAGTATATTGATGGTCAATCACAGATGCTGATTCCAGCTCCACTGGACCCAGAGGCCGCAGATCGCATTCGCGAGGCAGCTTTGCAGGCGTTCCGTGCGATTGAAGGTAACGGTATTTCACGTGCGGACTTCTTCATTCGGAAAAATGACGGCGCCTTGCTTATTAATGAAGTCAACACCATGCCTGGTTTCACACCATACAGCATGTATCCAATTCTTTGGCGTGAGACAGGTGTATCGTATGCCGAACTGCTGGATCGCATGATTGAGCTGGCACTGGAGCGTTACAACCGCAAGCAGGCACTGAATTACGAGAACGGCGTCCAGGCGTAGCCTGCGACCACAAGATCAGGAGGGATATGCATGGGATTTCAGACTGAATTCAATTCCGTATGCAAGTTCAAGAATGAGCAGGAGCTGTTCGAACTGCTTGAATACGGACGCGGCAAAATGGTCAAACAGGGTTTCCGGGTATTTCCTACCGGCCAGAAAGTGATTGCATACACACCGGATAACGTGGCTGTAGCCATCGTCAAGATCGTGGTTTCCATTGCAGAGATCAACTTCCAGGGGCAAGAGGTAACCGAGGTGGAGATGCTACTCGTCCGCAAATTGACTGAGGAAGAATCACGCATCCAGACTGCCCTTGCGGATGAGATGTTCTTTGGAGAGCAAGCACAGGAGTAGTTGTTGACTGTAAGTGCGAGTCGGAAGGACTGATTTGCCAGAATACGATTATGGTCACTCTTTTAGGGTAAAACTTGGTTATATACAGTGACGGTACATCCTGACGGCTGAATATGCCGTGCGGGTTTTCCGCCCTAATAGAGAGGAAGAGATTCATGCTCGTACGCTTTGGTTACGTGGCAATGTCCGTGCTTATAGAGAACGCCTCGCCTTCCCGGACCATGACCATGTCGAGTTTTAACAAAATCGATGACAGGGAAGCAGCGATCCGCAAGCTCGAACGGATTGCAGCCGAGAACCTGCACAATACATTACGTTTGCTCAGGCACAACAAGGGTAGCCATATTCATGTATATCGCTTCTCTTCCAAATTGATTCCACTGGCAACACACGAGGACCTGAATGACTGGGACCCGTTCCCGGCACTGAAGCAGGACTTTGCGGCCATTGGTGATTTTGTGAAGGAAAATCGTATGCGTGTGTCCTTTCATCCGGATCATTTTACCGTACTTAGTACCCCACGCGAGCAAGTTCTGCACAACTCGATTCGCGACCTTCGTCATCATGTTCGGATGCTGGATGCCATGGGGCTGAATGCCACTGCCAAGAACAATATACATATTGGTGGTGCATACGGGGACAAGCCTTCGGCGGCGCTTCGTTTTGAAGAAAACTTTTTGAAGCTGGATCGGGACATCCAGGAGCGGCTCACACTCGAAAATGATGACAAAACGTTCAATGCGCCTGAGACACTAGCCGTGTGCCAGCACTTGGGATTGCCCATGGTACTGGATATCCATCACCAGTGGGTGAACAACGAAGGAGAACAGGCATGGGATCTGTGGCCTGATATTCTAAAGACTTGGCAGTCGCCGCTTGCTCAGGCAGATTCACCGGCTGATCAGCCATTGCCACCCAAAATTCACGTCTCCAGTCCGAAGAGTGAGAAGGATCTGCGAGGTCATGCTGATGGTGTAGAGGTAGAGCCTGTGCTCGACTTCTTGCGTCATATCGCAGCAGACACCCCTAGGCTTGACGTGATGATTGAGGCTAAACGCAAGGATGAGGCTCTTGTGCAACTGATGCAGAAGCTGGCATTCTATCACGAAGAGGGCGTGGAGTGGGTGGACGAGTCTACCGTCATCATTCATCCGTAGTGCCAAAAGGGGCCTGGGCAACGAGAAACTTTACGACCTGTGGGGCGTATACTTTTAACAAGTATTTCAACTTTTCGTAGATTGATATAGAAAGTAGAGTGAACGCTTTGAATGAGAAGGAAAAGACACCTTATGTCGTGACAAGCAAAAGCTATACTGCCGTTGCCATTAATGCAGCTTCCAAAGCTGGCGAATGGATCAAAAGCCGTCTTGGGACGGTAGCTGAACTTGGCACCAAATATTCACCCCAAGATCTGGTGACCGAAGTGGATAAAGGAGCGGAGCAGATGATCCGCCGCCTGATTCTTACGCATTTTCCCCACCATGCCATTCTGGGTGAAGAAGGTGTCGAACCGGGACCTGAAGCTTCGGCAAAAGCACTGAAAGAAGCAGAGGAAGAAGAGTTCCTGTGGATTGTTGATCCTGTGGATGGAACGACGAACTTTGTACACGGATTCCCGTTTTATTCGGTGTCCATCGCATTGGCTCACAATGGTGAAGTCATTGTCGGCGTGATCTACGACCCTTCCCGTGATGAAATGTTTGTTGCGGAAAAAGGGAAAGGGGCTTACGTTCATGGAAACCGGATGCTGGTATCTGGTGAACAGGAATTGGCTCAAAGCCTGATTGCGGTTGGATTCCCGGCAGACACAACCTTTGCGTTGCCACTGAATATGGCAGCTGTGCAGGCTCTTGCTCCGCAAGTTCGTAACTTGCGTGCAGGCGGATCTGCCGCCCTCCATCTGGCATATGTTGCAGCAGGACGTCTCAGCGCCTATACCGAAGTTGGATTGAAACCGTGGGATATTGCCGCAGGTGCGCTGCTTGTTGAAGAATCAGGTGGCAAGGTGACGGATACCATCGGAACACCTTATCAACTGTCTGTGAATCATGTCGTGGCCAGCAATGGCAAAATCCATGATGCACTGACGGATGTGCTGAAGGAAGCGAAAGCAACCGGCTTGGAATGAAATTCATTATAAGGAGCGAAAACAATGGATGAATCCAAAGAACTGGAACGACGGCTCAGTGATATGCTGACGGAAGGGGACATGGAAGAGTCCGGCGACACCGATCAGCGTGAACGCCAGCTGATTCCTCCCAAGTATGAAGTGCGAATCCAGACGGAACGTGATCCAATTGTCGAGGAAACGTTAAAGTACCGGAAGATGGCACGCGAAGTGGACGATCGTTATGATCGGTATCTGGAACGAGCTACCGGGAACAAACCGGAGAGCGACAAAGGTCATTCGATTGCTGAAGACTCGAATAAGCCGCAATCTTAACTAATCACTGAACGTCATAGCTGAGCTTATCCAGTAACAGGCCCCCCTTTAGGGAGCCTGTTATTTCATGTGTGCTCTCAGCAGAGAGGACAACGCCTACTTTAAAATGATAGAATAGAGTAACACGACTTATATCATTGGAATGACCGATGTACTATATATTAGGGAGGTAGTTCAAAAAGTCCGCTTTTGATTACCAAGGATGCCTATGAGGCATCATCAGCATCGAATATGGAATTCAGCCGAAATGTCCGTTGCTCACGTAGTTTTCCCTACGCTCCGCTACTCCATTTCTAGCTTCATCCCATCTTCTCGGTACTGAAAACCGCCCTTTTTGAACACGTACATTTAGTGTGAAATTATTATAGATTCGCGAAAAGGAGTGTTACCTGAATGAAGCGTAAACGTATATGGGAAAATACTGCTGCCGGTTTAACGGTAAGCATGTTGGCAGGAATGCTGCTCTTCACATCATCTGCATTGCCTGCACACGCGGCTGACACCAAAACCGGTGTATTGCCAGCAGGTACAAACGAGACTTCGCTGACTGCGAAGAAAGATGCAGTAGCCGTAACCAAGGAGTTCCGCATCGTCACATTGGGAGATTCCATAACGGTAGGTTATGAGCCCAACACAAAAGAATTGCCTTATGGTTATGTAGAACGTTTGCATGAGCAGGGTTTGCTGCATGGACGTACACAGGTGGACAACTACGGGATTGCCGGATTGAAAACCAGTGGCCTGAAAAACTTCACTACCGCAATTAAGGATGGCAAAACACTGACTTCTGAAGCCATTCAACCAAGTCTTCCTGATCCAAGAGCGGGACAGATCGGAGCCAATACTGCTGCAATCCGTGAGAGTGTAGCACAGGCCAATCTGGTTGCAATTACCATTGGGGGAAATGATGTATCTGAGCTTCTCGGTACAGCAGACAAACTGAGTGATCAGGAACTGCAAGCGAAGGTAAAAGAATTACTCGCAACATATACAGCTAATGTTAGTGCAGCGATTAATGATATCCATGAAATTAACCCGACAGCTAAAATTGTCATCGCCGACCAGTATCAACCGATGCCAGAAGTAGCAGGCAAGGCACTCTATGCCAAACTGATGGAGGCATCGCAAGGCTTCACACAGACTATTGATGGCATTGCAGCACAATTTACTGCTCAGGGTACCGATGTCAAAGTCGCACACGTCGCCAAGGAGTTTGTTGGTGGTGAAGGCACGATGACACATATGATCAAAGATCGTGATTTCCACCCAAATCAATTTGGATATGCGGCCATTGCCGAAGTATTTGCCAAAACGATCTGGGGAGATTACACCAAGCTGACTGCACCTGCCACAGGTGAACCAATGAATATTATCGTGAGTGGCAAAACATTAAATACACCGTACAAACCGATTATCCGTAACGGCAAAAACTTTGTGGCGATTCAAGACATCGTAAACGCTGTAGGTGCTACTACGGTGTGGGATAACAAAACTTCAACCGCAACCATTACATATGGAGACCGAAAGGTTGCTGTGAAGATTGGTGCCAATGCTGTGAAGGTAAATGGAGCATCGGTTACCGTGGATACACCTGCATTCCTGAATAAGGTAGGCAAAGAGTCCAAAACATATGTACCACTTGCCATGGTGGCTGAAGGTCTTGGCTTTGATGTGCAGTATGTAGCGAAGCTGAAAACTGTTTTTGTTAACCCGTAATATACGAATATGAATGGAATGAAGGACAATCTGCTTTTTTATAAAGCAGGTTGTCTTTTTTGCATCTTTCTGAAAATTATCGAGTAAAATGGCCCGTGAAGATGAGAGGGCAAAAAGGATATCGGATGTTTCACTGGCTGACTCAACGGGTTGTCCTTTTTGTTCAGAAGTTGTTCAGAGCGATCCTATAATGTAGCTAGTATAAGAGGAGGAAAAGCCTTATTATTGTGTAAAAATCATAGTTTAGACATATTTGATGGGGTTACATGAAAAATTTACGAGAGAAGAGGAGAAACATGCGCGTTATTAAGAAATTGATGCTAAGCATGATGGCATTCATTCTACTGTGTTTTACTTGGCCAGTTCTGCCCATACATGCGGCGGGACAAATGGTGTTTGAAGGTGTACCTTCAGTTGAAATGCGTCCAGAAACAGAAGGCAACCAACTGGTAAAACCTGATGTAGCGAAGGTCGTTTGTTCAGATCCTACTACCGAAGCAAGTTCACCAAGTTGTCCAGTAATTAAATGGGGCGACCTCACTTATTGGATATACAGCGATAAAGATAATAACTTTGTATTTTATGTTGCAGTGTATAACCAAAAAGGGGCCTTGATTAATCATAAAATCTTCTCAGGCGCTCGCTATATTAAAGAAATCACAGTGGGTGGCAGTAGTGAGCGAGTTACCTTAAAAGGGCAAGGTAACCAAATCGTACAAGTGACTTTTGACCAGCTAAAAGAAATTACCTATACTCCCGGAGTGGATCTCAGCGTTACTGATAGTAAGGTTGGGATGAATGAAACGGTTAACTTGATTGTAAACATGAGGAGTCCCATAGAGGATTTGGACGGGGATATCGTGTTTAAATCAAGCGGCTCAACGTTGACACAGGTAGAACTTGCTGACGGCAAAGCGGAGTATTCATTAGACTCTTCTACTCTAGGACTCGGTGTGCATACATTTACAGCAGATTATATCCCAAAATTGGGCAGTGAGTTCAAAATGAATACATCCAAGCCGGTTACTATTGAGGTGGCATACAGGGTCAATTTTATGGATGGACAGGGTAACGTTTTTTCGAAAAATATCGTGAGGGATGGTGGACTCGCTCAAGAACCGAACCCAAGCCCAACGCGACCAGGTCATACCTTTGTAGGATGGTACACAGATCAGACAGATCCAACCACCAAATGGAACTTTGGGAGTAATACGGTGGCGCGAAATATGGCGTTGTTTGCACACTGGAAGGTGAACAATTACACCGTAACGTATGATGCGAACTACAGCGGAGCTGGAACCGCGACACAGAGACAGTGGCGTACGGAGCGAAAGCGAGTGAGCCAAACCCAGCCCCAACGCGAGAAGGCTATACCTTTGCAGGGTGGTACACGGATGCGACAGATCCAGCAACCCAGTGGAACTTTTCCAGTAATACGGTGGCGGGCAATGTGACGTTGTACGCACATTGGACGGTGAACAATTCCACCGTAACGTATGACGCGAACTACAGCGGAGCGGGAACCGCGACCACAGAGACAGTGGCGTACGGAGCGAAAGCGAGTGAGCCAAACCCAGCCCCAACGCGAGAAGGCTATACCTTTGCAGGGTGGTACACGGATGCGACAGATCCAGCAACCCAGTGGAACTTTTCCAGTAATACGGTGGCGGGCAATGTGACGTTGTACGCACATTGGACGGTGAACAATTACACCGTAACGTATGATGCGAATTACAGCGGAGCGGGAACCGCGACCACAGAGTCAGTTGCGTACGGAGCGAAAGCGAGTGAGCCAAACCCGGCCCCAACGCGAGAAGGCTATACCTTTGCAGGGTGGTACACAGATCAGACAGATCCAACCACCAAATGGAACTTTGGGAGTAATACGGTGGCGCGAAATATGGCGTTGTTTGCACACTGGAAGGTGAACAATTACACCGTAACGTATGATGCGAACTACAGCGGAGCTGGAACCGCGACCACAGAGACAGTGGCGTACGGAGCGAAAGCGAGTGAGCCAAACCCAGCCCCAACGCGAGAAGGCTATACCTTTGCAGGGTGGTACACGGATGCAACAGATCCAGCAACCCAGTGGAACTTTTCGAGTAATACGGTGGCGGGCAATGTGACGTTGTACGCACATTGGACGGTGAACAATTCCACCGTGACGTATGACGCGAACTACAGCGGAGCGGGAACCGCGACCACAGAGACAGTGGCGTACGGAGCGAAAGCGAGTGAGCCAAACCCGGCCCCAACGCGAGAAGGCTATACCTTTGCAGGGTGGTACACGGATGCAACAGATCCAACCTTCAAATGGAACTTTGCAAGTGATGTGGTGGAGGGGGATGTAACGCTGTACGCACACTGGACAGTCAAAATTACGCCACAGCCACCGACTCCTTCACCTTCTGTTCCATCAGCACCTTCTGTACCGGTGGTTGTCCCTTCCAATGGGCAACAGAGTCAATCCACCGTGCTAATTAACGGTCAGGCAGTATCCACACGCAGAGTAGATGAAACGTTAGCTAATGGTCAGCCTGTCGTTCGGTTGATCTTAACGGCTCAAGGATTAACGAATGTGATGAATACTAACGCTTCGGAAGCAAAGATAGTCATCGACGGATTAGGGACAGCGGTCAAGCTGGAGATTCCCATGCAGCCGTTACAGGTAAAGGTTAAAGCTGATGCCAATGCTAAACTCCAGATAACAGTGAATGGTAATAGTGTATCTATTCCATTAAATAGTCTGGCTGATCGGCAGTCAGACTCTGCGTTGACCATTTCCATCGTGGAAGGTTCCAAAGAGGCGCAGGCACGTGTAGAACGTGTGGCACAAACGATGGATGCACGAGTCGTATTGAAACAACCAGTCACGTTGTCTGTTGATATCAATGGGCAAGATACAGAGGATGGTTCGAACGATTACTTGCATAAGTCTATCGTGATCCCTGCTGGGTTTAATCCAGACCAGATCACAGTCGTTAGAATTGATGCGAATGGGCAACTTCATTTCGTACCTGCTGTTTTTACCGCCACACAAGCTGAGATATTGTCTACTCAGGGCGGTGAGTATACGATTATTAGTATGAATAAGGTATTCAACGATGTGCAGCAACACTGGGCTGGCGAAGACATTCAGCAGATGGCCAACAAGCTGATTGTTGATGGGCGGCCTGATGGAAGCTTTGCACCTGAACAACCGATTACTCGTGCTGAATTCACAGCCATGCTTGTACGTGCCATGGGATTATCCGGAGGTAGCGTAAAAACCGAATTGCCTTCCGCTTTTAATGATGTGGATTCGGAACAATGGTATGCCAATGCACTCATAACGGCAGGAAGTAAGGGGTTGGTTAATGGTTTCGCAGATGGGTCATTCCACCCGGATGGTCAGATTACTCGGGAACAGATGGCTACGATGCTGGATAGGGCATTGAATTTGATGAAGATTCCTAATGACCAACTGACAGGTACCACTCCTTCATTTACAGATGCATCAAATATCTTGAACTGGTCTTCTGACGCCGTAGCTCGACTGGTAGAGACAGGGATCGTTAAGGGAATGAACGGGGGAACCTTCGCGCCTCAGGAGAATGCAACGCGAGCACAGAGTACGGTGATGTTAATGAGACTTATGCGCTTTGCTCAACTAATCAATTAATGATTATACAGGTTAATGATTACTTGTGAAAAAATAAAATCCAGGTTTAATTGAGAAAGCAAAAAGCAGTCTGCTCTTTGAATGAGTAGGCTGCTTTTTGCTTTCTCAAGATACATTTACACATGTATACCTTCTCTAATGACCTAAAATGTTGCATAAATATATCTTGTCAGATGACCAATGGATGTGTAAATATGAAAATAACTTACAATAAAACCACTAACCTATAGCATGACAGGCACCCCTCGCAAGCCAAAGGAGCGCTTAGGATGAACAAAATTAAGAACGCTTTCACAACACTACCGATTCATCACAAAACGATTCTTCTCATCGGACTCTTGATGTTAATCAGCTTTACGTTTTATGCGTCCGTACTCCGATATGTGTTCAGTATCTATGACCGTCAGATCTATGAGAAATCCTCGCAGGTCCTCAATATGTCCTCGGTAGGTATTGAGAATCAACTACGTGAAGTTTCCAATCTCTCCTTCAAGGTGATGTCAGACGAGCCGCTTCAACAATATTTGCTTCAACTTGAAAAGGCCGAGACGGGATATGAGAGAAATGGTCTGCGCAAGAAAATTACCAACCGATTGGTTGCTTATGCGGGTTCTGAGAAATACGTCTATTCCATGCTATTTATCGATAATGATAATAACGTCATGGCTGCAGGGAACCGGGAAGGGATTTCGGAGTCGAAGCAAAGGGAACTGGTATCGCTGGGAGATCAATATACAGGCTCCAATGTCTGGCACACTAGCGGGGATAAACAAGCCAGGCTTTTATCTGTACGACAGGTGAAATCTTTTACTGGGGGCGCATTTACACTGGATAAGCTCGGGACTCTAATTATCCGAGTGCGTCTGGACCGAATCGTACAGGATCAGATGCAGGAACCCGCAGAGGACTCACAGTTATTGATTTCGGATGGAAAAGAAGTAATCTATCCAACCGAATCTTCGGTAAGTGAAGCTGAGATTGAATCGGAACTGAAGCGTACCCAACCCTATGGAATTGCCATGTTTGAGCAGGGGAGACACTTTGTGGCCCGTGCCAATTCTTCCTACACAGACTGGACGTACCTGTACACCACTCCTTTTGACCAGATGTTTAAAAAAATTCAGTTTGTTAAACAGTTGGTCACGGTTATTTTTATCATGATTTTTCTGGGGGCACTCATAATTGGAGCAAAGTTCTCCCGCAGTATTACCCATCCGATTGCGCAGCTGATCAAAAAGATGCGTAATATCGAAAAAGGTGATCTGGATAAATTGGAGGAAGCTGCCTTAGGTAACGTTCCGATGTCTCCACAGAATGAGGTTGGGCTGCTGCATCGTACATTCAAGATGATGCTTCAGCGGATTCGTGAATTAATTGATGAGAATTATGCGAAGCAACTGGTGATTCGTGAAACTGAGTTGAAAGCGCTTCAAGCACAGATTAATCCTCATTTCCTATACAACACGCTTGAATCCATTAACTGGATGGCCAAAGTACAGAAACAACGTCAGATCTCGGAAATGGTTGAGGCGCTTGGATTCCTGCTGCGCAGCTCTGTGAATATGACGGAGAAGTGGATCACGCTGGAAAGAGAGCTGGACATTGTCCGCAGCTACGTTACAATTCAACGCACCCGTTTTGAAGAGAGACTGGATTTTGATATGGAGATTGCACCTGAGGTGGGATCAGCACGAATTCCCAAGTTAACATTGCAACCGCTGGTAGAGAACGCCATACACTATGCACTCGAACCAAGCATTGATCCTTGCCGAATTCGAATAAGGGCGAGAGCAGAGGGAGAACAAGTCATTATTGAAGTCGAGGACGATGGTCCAGGGATGACACCGGAATTCCTCGAACAATTACAAGAAGGACGCATACAGACAAGAGGACAGGGCATTGGGTTATCTAACATCCAGGAACGAATCAGGCTGACCTTTGGCGAAGAAGGCAGAATGGTGATGAGCAGCAAGCCCGGATCAGGAACTGTAGTATCGATCAGCATACCTTGGATTAGAGAGGACGATGACGATGTACAAAGTGATGCTCGTAGATGATGAACGTGTCATTCTGGAGGGAATATCCCAAGTGGTCGATTGGGCCGCAGCAGGTACGGAATTAGTGGGTACGGCGCGGAATGGGATTGAAGCGCTGGACAAAATCGGGCAGTCGAAACCCGATATTATCATTACGGATATTTCCATGCCGGGTCTGGATGGTCTGGGACTCATAGAGAAAGCATCCGAAGCATACCCGGGAGTACGGTTCATTATGTTATCTGGTTATAAAGAGTTCGAATACGCCCGTAGAGCGATGCAGTATGGTGTGAAGCATTATTTGCTCAAGCCTTGCAACGAGAATCAGATCCATGATGCGTTAACTGAACTGTTGCAGGAACATCAGGATGCGCAGGTGAAGGAGCATGTCGCTGGTGAGATGAAACAGCGTTTGCAACGGGTCCTTCCCCATGTAAAGGAACAATTTTTGCTGGAGTTCATGACGAACCGAACCTATGGGCCGGTTGATCTGGAATATTACCAGGAGCTGTTTGATCTGGAACTTGAAGATACAGAAGTTCGGTTACTGCTGTTCCGAATTGCAGATGAACATGATTACAGTCATTTATTTGCCATCAAAAATATCGCCAGTGATCTGCTCCCACATGTACTGTTAAGTACAACCATTGAAGGTAGACTCTTGATCCTGCTTGCAGATTCAGCTGATCCGGCTGGACTGAACGAGAATATTGAAGAAGTTCGGGCTGCATTTACCAGACTATATAAATTGGAAGTGACCGCTGCACTGAGCGAAGCAGATCGAATGATCCAATCTCGGCGATTATTCCGTGAGGCATTACAATATTTGAATCATCGCTTCTTTATTGGTGAAGGCAAGTTGATTACGAAGAATGATCTGGTTCTGGCCGGAGAATGCGACGGGTTGCATGTAGAACAGGATGCCGAGCAGTTGTGTCAGTTGATCAAATCGGGCAATAGCGAGGAAACAGCCGCAGAGGTGGATCGTCTTTTCGATCTATTATCGGGTCAGCAGTTGGAGATTGAGGTGACACGTTCGTATGTAGTGCAGCTGTACTCGGCGATGATTCATGTCTGTCCGCCTGAAGAGGCAACAGAATTTACTCAACGTATGGCAGAGTTGCCCCATATGGACACGTTATCTGCTTTGAAGTCTTTTGTAGCGAGCAGTGCAGCCCGGTTAACCTCTGGTTATTATAAAAATCATATAAGTCGCCAGTCTTCAGCCGTGGAGAAGATGATGGACATCGTGGATCGTCATTATGGAGAGGCAGATCTTTCACTCAATGGAGTCGCCCATCAGATGTTATATATGAATCCGGATTACCTCGGTAAAATTTTCAAAAAGTCACGGGAGAGAATTTCTCCAACTACGTGAATCGTCTGCGCATTGAACGAGCATGTGATCATATTCGCAGAGGCGGGGATGTGAAGGTATTCGAGCTTGCGGAATTATTCGGATTCGGCGGTAATTCACAGTATTTCAGTCAGGTGTTCAAAAAATGGACGGGGATGACACCTACGGAATTCCGCAGGATCGGCATATAACAATGGGCTACCAATCATGTGATTCTTGTCTGGGGAGGACGAACAGCGCCGAGAGGGGGACTGTTGTCCTCCTCTGTTTTTTGAACCAACAAGACGGTTTTGTGTATTCAACTCTGGTCGTACATTTGCGAAAATGACATTAACAAGTTTGTGAAAGCGTTATCAGAAACGAGAAGATAACTCTTTCATACAACCATATCAACATAAAAGGGGAGATTGGCATGGTGAAAAAGGCAATATTCCTAATGATGGCTGCTTTGCTCGTGTTTACAGCGGCATGTAGCTCAGGTGGAGGAACTGAAGGAGCATCTGGAGATGACTCAGTTACCCTGCGGATCGCTTGGTGGGGCTCGGATGCAAGGCATGAATATACACAGAAGGTCATCGACCTGTACAAATCGAAAAACCCGAATGTCAAAATCGACGTGGAATATGCTTCATTTGATGACTACTGGAAAAAGCTAGCACCACAAGCAGCTGCAAATCAGTTGCCTGACATCGTTCAGATGGATATTTCCTACATCAGCCAATATGCACAGAATGGTCAGCTTGAGGACCTAGCACCTTATCTGGGCAACCAGATCAAAGTGGACGATGTGTCCGAGAACGTTATTAGCACAGGTGTAATTAACGGTAAACAATATGGTGTACCTGCCGGTGTAAACGTTCTGGGCTTCCAATATGATCCGGCATTGCTTAAAAAAGCAGGCGTGGATGCAATCCCTGACAATATGACTTGGGAATCATACGAAGCACTGGGTAAACAAACCGCAGAGAAAGGTCTGTATTTGGATGGAGGGATAGCTCCGGATATTTTCTTCCACTACTTCCTGCGTACCAAAGGACATTCCCTCTACAATGCAGAAGGAACTGGTCTTGGTTATGATGATGACCAATTGTTTGTGGAATTCTTCGGACTTATGCGCCGCATGATTGAGCAGGGCGCAGCACCTACACCGGATGTAGCCAACCAAACCAAAGGCATTATTGAGGAATCGGATCTGGTGAAGGAAAAAGGAATCGGCGTATGGCAATGGTCCAACCAGTTCGTAGCCTTGCAACAGGTAGCGAACCGTCCACTCGAAATCGCTCCAATGCCAGGACCGGATATGGAAAAAGGACTATATATGCAACCAAGTATGTATTGGGGTGTAACGTCCAACTCCAAAGTGAAGGAAGAAGCGGCTAAGTTCATTGATTTCTGGGTGAATGACGTGGAAGCCAACAAACTGATCAAAGGTGAGCGCGGTGTGCCAATTTCAGGAGCAATCAAAGAAGCTATCGCACCTGAGCTGAGTGACGCAACGAAACAGGTCTTTGAATTCGTAGCAGCCATGGAGCCAAAAGCTTCACCAATGAGTTCTCCGCCACCGGTTGGTTCACCGGAAGTAATTTCTGCTCTGGCAGATGTGGTTGAAGAGTTGAACTTTGGCAAAATTACACCTGAACAGGCAGCAGAAACATTCCGCAAGAACGCCGAATCTGTACTTGCGAACAATAAATAACAGTTGAATGATGGCTTGCTCGTCCCACTTCAGGGATGGTCGGGAATGGGGCTACTCGCGAATGCGAGGGCCTTTCCCCGTCCAGATGACCGAAGCAAGGATGAGGGCAAGCTGATCCATGAAGGAGGTTCGTTCCATTGAGGCAGTATTCGTCGTTACGTAGAAACTTAACCGGATATGCGTTCATAAGCCCGTTTATTATTGGATTCCTGGGCTTCACACTGATCCCCATGTTTGTGTCCTTATATATGTCGTTTACGAGTTATAACTTGTTCACTTCTCCGCGGTGGATTGGGCTCGATAACTACACCAAAATGTTTTTTGATGACCCGAAATATTGGAACTCGGTCAAAGTGACGTTTCTGTATGTATTCATTGGGGTACCGTTAAGGTTGATCTTTGCCCTCTTCGTAGCGATGGTCCTGAACACTGGCTCTCGTATGATTGGAACGTACCGGACGCTGTATTACCTGCCATCCATTATCGGTGGTAGTGTGGCTGTATCCATCATGTGGCGTAACCTCTTCAGTAATGAAGGTGTTATCAACAGTGCTCTAACGGCAATTGGGATCGGGCCTATCAGCTGGTTTGGTGACCCGAATGCGTCCTCGTTATGCTTATCTCACTGTCTGTGTGGCAGTTCGGTTCGTCCATGCTGATCTTCCTGGCTGGCCTCAAAAATATCCCCACTGAGATGTACGAGGCAGCAGGTGTAGATGGTGCAAATCCTATTCGGAAATTTTTCAGCATTACCTTGCCGCTCCTTAGCCCGATCGTCCTGTTCAATATGATTATGCAGACGATTGGAGCATTCATGACGTTTGTACCTGCCTATATTATCTCCAAAGGCGAAGGTGGTCCAATGGACGGTACGATGTTGTACTCCCTGTATCTGTTCCGTCAGGCGTTTATGTTTAATAACATGGGTTATGCTTCGGCAATGGCCTGGGTCATGCTCATCATGATCGGTATACTCACGGTAGCTGTATTCCTGACATCCAAGTACTGGGTGTTCTACGAATCTGAAGGAGGGAAGTAACGATGGTTTGGAGAAATGTGAAATGGCCCATTTATCACCTGTTCGTTGCAGCTCTTGCCCTCCTGATGCTCTATCCCGTCCTATGGATGCTATTCAGTTCATTCAAGGAAAGCCGTACGATTTTCGTCACAGCGGATACCCTGTTTCCTGCGGAGTGGATCTGGAGCAACTATGTGGATGGCTGGAAAGGCACAGCTGGAAGACCGTTTATGGATTACATCACCAACTCACTGGTAATTGTGGTTATTTCCACCATCGGTGCTGTAATATCGTCATCGCTGATCGCTTTCGGTTTTGCCAGACTGAATTTCAAGGGACGTACGTTCTGGTTCTCCTTGATGATGTTAACACTGATGTTGCCACATGACGTGGTATTGGTTCCTCAGTACATCATCTTCACGAAGCTGGGTTGGCTGAATACAATTCTTCCAATTGTTGTACCTACATTCTTCGGAATGCCGTTCTTCATTTTCCTGATGGTACAGTTCATTCGAACGATTCCGAAGGAGCTGGATGAGGCTGCAACCATCGACGGATGTAACAAATTCAGGCTGTATATTCAGATCATTATGCCTCTGATCAAGTCTTCTCTGGCGACTGCAGCGATTTTCTCCTTCTACTGGAGATGGGAGGATCTGCTCGGTCCGGTATTGTACCTGAACTCGCCTGAAAAATATACCGTATCCATGGCGCTGAAAATGTTCCTGGATAGCGAATCTGCTTCCAACTGGGGTGCAATGTTCGCCATGTCCATCGTCAGTCTGGTTCCGGTTGTAGCTGTGTTCTTCATCTTCCAAAAACAAATTGTTCAAGGGATGAGCACCAGCGGATTGAAAGGATAAGCCAGACTCACTGTATCTTCGTATCTTCGCCCGAATGAACGTTTACGAAAGTTAACCAAGGAGGTTATCGCTTTTGAATAAAGCTCAGGGTAGTCAGGCCGTTGCCATGGAGGCAGCGGCAGAGGGCCAGGTAGTGTCCGTGACCAGCTGGAAGTTTAACTTTGGACCAGACTCGGGAAGAGCAGATGAGACAGGGGATTATCTGAAAGTAACTGCAACAACCGCATATGAGGAACGCGAAGGATACGGATTCGAGGCAGGATCTCTGGTGTATGAGAAACAACGCATTCGTGATGACGATGTGTCGGATCCTACGAAACAACATCATAACAATCCGGGGCAGACAACCATGTCTGCCCGATTGCGTTCAGGCTTCTGTATTCCGCTCAAAGCATCATTCATCGTGGATGTTCCCGACGGAACCTACCAAGTATTACTCGTTGCAGGTGATGAATTGGCTGAGACAGTGACCCGCGTGAAAGCTGGTGAGGGTAGACTTGTACTGCCAACCATTCGCACACTTCCCGGACAATGCGCAGAGGTTCGATTCTCGGTTGTTGTTCGTGGCGGCAGACTTCGTCTGTCATTCTCCGGTCCTGCGCCAAGAATCAATGCGTTAGAGATTACCCTTGCGAATCAGACCATGACCGTATTTCTTGCCGGGGATTCAACCGTAACAGATCAGCCGGAGAGTGGATATCCGTATTGCGGGTGGGGCCAGTTATTGCCAGCACAGTTCAAACATGATGTGGCAGTAGATAATCACGCCCAGTCAGGGCGCAGTTCCCGCAGTTTTATTAATGAAGGCAGACTCAGCGCCATTCTGGAGCGAATCAAGCCTGAAGATTTTTTGTTTATTCAATTTGGACATAACGATGAGAAGCCGGACCCCGAACGTGGGACGGACCCATTCACAACATATAAGGAATATTTGAAAAAGTATATCGACGCTGCCCGGGAAGCCAAGGCTCGTCCGGTGCTCATCACCCCGGTGCATCGTCGCTATTTTGCGGATGATGGCACTTTGACCGATACGCATGGCGATTATATCGTCGCCATGCGTGAGCTGGCGGAAGAGGAAGATGTTCCACTGATCCATCTGGCTGAGCGCAGCCGTCTTCTGTTCGAGCAGGCGGGCGTTGAAGGCACCAAGGACGACTTTATGTGGGTACTGCCAGGCGAGTATGTGAACTTCCCCTCAGGCGTGGAGGATAACACGCATTTTCAGGAACGAGGTGCCCGCCGCCTTGCCCAGCAGGTGGCAGAAGCCATCCGCGAGTTGCAATTGCAACCGTTGCAGATGTATCTGCGATAGGTTCATCCCCTAAATAATTAAGCGAGTTAAACGAAGTAACGAGAAAAACAAAGTCGCCCAGCCAATAGCGAAGGCAATAAACTTTAAAAAAACAAGCGAGCGTAGCAGCGGAGGAGGGCGGAATCGGGTAGAGGGAGCAAAGCGTCCACCTTTGGAGCGGGATTTCCCCTGCTGAGGGGGAATGGATAGAAATCCCGAGCCAACAGCGGCCCGCAGCCCGATCTGCCCACCGAAGCGACTGCCCCGCAGCTATTCAGGGTTTAAAAGCTGTAGCGAGTTAAACGAAGTAACGAGCCAGTAAAAGTTGCCCAGCGAAAAGCGAAGGCAATAATCTTTAAAAAAACAGGCGAGCGTAGCAGCGGAGGAGGGCAGAATCGGGTAGAGGGAGCGAAGCGTCCGCCTTTGGAGCGGGATTTCCCCTGCTGAGGGGAAATGAATAGAAATCCCGAGCCAACAGCGGCCTGTAGCCCGATCCGTCCGCCGAAGCGGCTGCCCCGCAGCTATTCAGGGTTTAAAAGCTGTAGCGAGTTAAACGAAGTAACGAGCCAGCAAAAGTTGCCCAGCGAATAGCGAAGGCAATAATCTTTTAAAAAACAGGCGAGCGTAGCAGCAAAGAAGGGCGGAATCGGGTAGAGGGAGCGAAGCGTCCGCCTTTGGAGCGGGATTTCCCCTGCTGAGGGGGAATTGAATAGAAATCCCGAGCCAACAGCGGCCTGTAGCCCGATCCGTCCGCCGAAGCGGCTGCCCCGCGAGCCCGCCGATTTTTAACCTATATTGCAATCGTAAAAAAGGAGGATGTATTTCAATGACACCTGACCAGACAGAATCAGGCACATCTGCCCGTAAGAATGTTTCAGCAGCGACAGGTCACACCTACTGGGTCATTCCGGATGGCTACATCCCGCCGGAGAGCAGCGGCACACTGGAGAGTCACGAAAGCATCTGTATACTGAACACCAGTGCAACGGATGCGGAGCTGCACATCACGATTTACTTTGAAGATAGAGAACCACTCGAAGGTATTGTCGCTGAAGTGCCAGCGAGAAGGACGAAGCATATTCGCACTGCATCGCTACGATCCGGGGAGCAATCTATTCCGCCGGGCGTACCTTATGCAATTACGGTTTCGAGCAACATCCCCGTTATCATCCAGTACAGTCGTTTGGACACGACCCAGCCTGAATTGGCTTTGATGAGTGTCATGGCGTATCCATCAGGATAACTTCCCCAATAGACAGCATAGTTGGAGATGGTAAAAAGCCCCGTAACCTTGCATCCAATGCAGGCACGGGGCTTCTTTTTCTTCATTTAATCGCTGTATTTATACGTGCTCGCATTAAGGATATCCACATGGACCTCTACTTTGCCGAGCTTGAAACGCTCCAGGGGGTCAGCACGTTGGGAGACCTCTTGTTGCCATAAGGGCAGATTGTGGCGATAGAGGTGTTCCACGAGACCGTATGAATCGATCTTGCGTGACTTGGTTTTTTCGAACGTATCTCGGATTTGGGATTCGATTTGTTTCTCCGCTTCCTGTTCCATGGCATGTGGAGACCGAGGAGCCCCGTGATCTTCGGTGATGGAGCTTTTGACCGAGGTAACTAGATCAAATGTGACGCCATCTCCTTGTTTTCTCGCCGTTATTCTCGTCTTGGGATGACGAAGCATCAAGGTTAAATCAGGAGTTTTCCCACCATTCCCATATACGTATAGTGGGTACTGATGTACGCGCTCATAATTTACGTATCGTGTACCATCTGCATCTGCTCCTGCAACTCTACCCTGACTTGTGCCTTTGGAAATGACATAAACCCCATCCATTCTAACAAGGGGGGCGTTTTATCGCCGTTGAACCAGGTCTCGTTCCTCGTTGAAACCGAGGGTAAAAGAACGACGGAAGCCGGCTCACGCAGTCCATCGAGAAGCTGATGGAGCCGGATAGGTTCGAAACCGGAATGCTGTTTGTATAGCCTCATGGGCTCGAATAACTCAATCGTCTGGGCAGATTGGTTCAGCAGCGCAGATGGGGAGAGCACATCCGGAATGTTCTGCTCTGTCGCGTAAATCCAGGGTGTATATCTCAGTTGACCTGAATGTAGCAACGTATTAAATATATCCTCCAGCTTCCCTTCCAGAGCATTTTTCGATAAAACAATGGCTTTAACATGAGTCCAGAGCGTTTGCTGCTGTGATGTTTCATACAAGTCGTTAATAGCCATGCTCAGTGTTGAACCTTCGCCCCGTCCAATCCAGATATCCCTTGTTTCCCGGGAAGTTGGCGTTTCCTGTTTTGCAATACTGGAGAAGTCAATCAACTGGGCATACGCAATATATTGGTTGTCCACATAGTCTATTCCAATGGCCGTGATGAAGTTAATACTTTGCACCTCTTTGGAATCCCAGCATCCCGTTAGCAGGATCAAGCACCCCGCGGTAGGCCACTCATGGACATCCATCTGGTCATGACCGTTTTCTCCAGCGAGTGGAATCTTGGGTGTGAAGTGCTTCTGGACGCTTGTTTTTTTTCATGGAAGGGGGCATGGATACGGCCTGAGTGAAGTCTCCTGGAATGTAGGGAGATACGGGTGACAGATAGGATACGCCATAACACTCCAACGATACGAGGTGTACCAACAGAGCGAACAGTCCGATCATAAATCCAAATAATCCAAGGATCGAAGAAATAATAAGCATTCCGATACGAATTTGTGCAGTAGCCCCGCTGAGCACGGTATTCACGAGAATATAGCTGGAGATGACTGAGATCGCTACCGTAACTATGATGGTGGGCGATGTAATCCCGGCACGAATGGCTGCATCCCCGATGATAAGTCCGCCGACCACGCTGACCGTCTGCCCTAACGCACGTGGTAACCGCCGACCGGCTTCGTTAAATAGCTCGAACATAAAAATCATTAAAAAGGCTTCCAGCGTCACCGGCATGGGCAGGCCCATTCTAGTACCAGCAATTGTAGCCAAGAGAGGTAGCGGAATTTGTTCCACATTGAAACTGGTCAGGCCGATGTAGAAGGCTGGGAAGAAACAGGCAATCAGCAGACCGGAAATACGCAAAATCCGTTCGAAGGTAACGATGAAAAAAGGTGTGCTTTTGTCTTCCGGGGACTTCAACTGATTGAAAAGTGTAGTTGGTGCGATGACCGCCACAGGAGAACCTTCAATGAGAACGGCAAAACGTCCATTTAACAGGGAATCGACGACAAAATCAGGACGTTCAGTATTATCTGTGAGTGGAAAAATACTCCGAATCCCTCCCATGACAGCTCGCTCCATGATTGAGGTACCCAGAATGCCGTCAATCTCAATCTGATCCAGATTGTGTTGTGCTTCTTTCAGAATGTCTGGATTAATAATATCTTTTACATATAGAAGTCCAATGGCAGTTTGGGTACGACCACCTTTGACATATTTCTCATAACACATCGAAGATGTTTTCATTCGTTTGCGAATAAGGGCCACGTTGGTAGTGAGTTCTTCGGTGAATCCATCGCGCGGGCCTTTAACAGATGTTTCAATGGCTGATTCTTCTGGACTGCGTCCCGGGATATCAGCGATATCCAGACTGCAGGCCTGCACACCATTACCAAAAATGATCAGTAGTTGTCCACTAAAAATCAACAGATTAAGTTTCTTGGAATCAGTGAGATCCTCAATCGGATTTAAGGTTAATCCCAGTTCGTGGGGATGTGATTCCTCAATGATCAGGGAGTGTTGTTCCAGACGGGGAATAATAAATTGATTGATTTGTTTGCCGTCGACCAGTCCTTCGCAATAGAGCAAAATGACTGGCTGATCGGATTCATCTTTGACAGGAAAGGTCTGAATAACAACATCTGCGCATGGATTGAACTGCTCTTTCAAAGAGGCAAGCAGTGTTTCATGGGACGTGGTGTCAATCGCTTGATGCTCCATGATGTTTCCTCCTCTGATGGCGTGAATGGATAAAGGCAACCGTCGTCGCGATAATCGCAAGTCCGCTCAGATACAAGAGATTGAACGGAAATATGTATTCGACCAGAAGCTTTTCGAAGGTCATATCATCCAGAGGATACAACATGGTTAGAATAAAGAAGACACCTAACGAGATACAACTGATAAGCCTTCTGGTAGAGCTCTTAATATTCCATATTTCTACTACAATATACATGGCGAGACTAATCCGGGTGAACGAGCCTGCGAGCCATTGGTAGATGGAAAAGAAGTCGGTTTGGGCGATGTATTTGCCCAAGGAGGCAATTCGCCATTCTTCAAAGGCGGGATATCTCATTTTGGCAGCCTCAAAAGGATCGAATTCCACAATCGCCCCGATGAGTGGGCCGACAGTCAGTCCCACAAGAATGAGTGCGAGCATCAGATACTGCCATACACGTATACGTTTGGAGAGATGAGGCTGGATATACCAGATGAACACCAGTTCAAACATGCCTGCAAGACTGTAAATCATGCCATTCAGCACCGGATGCCAGCCATGTTCTAACACAGGCAGGAGACGGCTATAATCCTTGTATTGAGTGTTGACAATTGCAACATAGAAGCCCAGCAGTACCACTAGTGGAAGGATCAATCCTGCCGTAAATGCCAGTGAGCGTATGCCTTTATATGCCCCATAGGCACAGAGAGACATGATGGCAATACTGGTTACCAGAATTGGCGTTTCTGTCAGATAATTTGTTTTGGCCCAAGTGGTGGTATCGTGCAGGGTGAAATAGATTGCGCTCAGAAAAAAGAGACTGTTCCCAACTCGAAATAACATGCCAATGGGCTTGCCGAGACGGGATGTTAACCATTCATGCAAGGTTTGATGCTGGAGGAAACGAGAGACATAAGCGAGCATTAGCGCAAATATCAGAAATGGTCCGGCTGATAACAGGACGGAAATCCAAGAATCCCTTTTGGCCGCAGCCAAAAGGGCAGGAATAATCAGAACATGGCTGATCAAGCCAACGGACAACATGATCAACATCATAGCTTGTAAAAAAGAAGGTTGTGTTCGTTTCATGCTGAGGGGTCTCCTTTTCCCGATAGACTGTCCTCAGCAGTGTTAACGGGATTGGAGCGCTTCATACTGTCAGTCAAAATAACGAATACCCATGGCTTCTCTTACCTCTAACATCGTTTCCCGGGCCGCTTTCCAGTCAAAATGCGGGGTTCGGGGAGGAGGGGAGCGTATAACTCGTTGAACCGGCGAACCAACTTCTGCGCTGTCTCAATGTAAGGAATCTGACTTGATTCCACTGACCAGCCTATGTTTGCGACCACTCATATTGGTGCCAAGCACACCAGCGATAATCAACAATGCACCAATATAGTGGTAGCTACCCACTGGTTCATGCAGTATCCATGCACCTCCTACGATGGAGATGAGCGTGGACAGATTGCTGAATACACTCATTTGCGAAGCCTCCAGATGGGTCAGAGCATAGCTCGCGAGCAGGGTGGAGATCATGGTGGAGAGAATTGCCAGATAAGCGAGCGCACCCAGATAGGATGTATCTCCAAGTGGTTTGATGTAGTCCATCATGGAACCGCTGGAAGCATGACGGATCAGGGAAGCGGCGTTAAATACAATACAGCCAACCATTAATGTGACCCATGTTAGTTCCATTGGTTTGTACTTCTGGGTTAATGGTCTTGCAAGCACACCATACCCTGCAAAACAGACTGTGGATAACAGCAATAATGCAATGCCTTTCAGGTTACCTATAGACATGCCGCTTCCTTGCATTATGAAGATAAAAACTACTCCAGCGACAGACAGAAGCAGGAACATCTTCTGCATCGTGGATGTGCGTTCCTTCAGGAAAACTGAAGCGAGAACGAGTGTGAATACAGGAGCCATAGCTTGAATAATACCAGCTTCCGATGAGTTGGAAGATACAAGTCCAAAGGCTTGAAAGGCAAAAAATAAAACGGGAGATAGTAGCCCTAGCGGAATAATTCTCCACAGATCACGAAGGCTAAGTCGAATTTTGATCCAGCCAAAAATGATAGGAATGCTGACAACGATCAACGACAGCGCGAATCGGTGGGCAAGCACATCAATCGGATGTGCAACAGTGACGGTCATTTTAACAAATAGAAAAGATAGACCTATAATAGCTGCGTACAGTATAGCTGCGATATAAGCATATACCCGAGTGTGTGTTGTGTTCATGAATGCTCCTCCAATACAGTAGTCATAGCGTTTTATCTTTCATTATCCTGAATTATGTCAGGTTCGAGGCATGTGCTGGCCTTATTCAATATACTGCCGGGTGCATCGTGCTACAATAGATAAAAGGTTGAACTGTATCGGTACAGTTGTTGGAGAGGGATGGGTGCATTGAGAAAATACGAAGTGATTGCCGAAGCGTTAAAGCAATGGATTCAGGAACAGATGCAGCAGCAGGATCGTCGCCAGTGGGCGGATAAGGGAATTCGACTGCCAGCAGTTCGAGTTGTAGCAGAACAATATCAATGCAGTGTAAGTACAGCGATTCGAGCATATGAGTGGCTGGAACAGCGGCATTTGGTGTACGCCATACCTCAATCCGGTTATTATGCTGTACAGAACGGGACAGGTGCTCAGGATATGGACTGGCAGGGAGCGTTGGACTTTGCTTCAGCTGCTCCCGATCCAAGGGTGTTCCCTTATGCAGACTTTCGTCATTGTGTGGATCAGGCTATGGAGAAGAAACAAGCAGAGTTATTTATGTATGGCACGGATCAGGGATTACCTTCGCTCATTCTGCTGTTGCAGAAGCAGTTTGCGGATTATCAGGTGTTTGCGAGAACAGAGCAGTTCTTTATCACGTCAGGTGTGCAACAGGCACTGGCTGTACTTGCATTGATGCCTTTTCCCAATGGAAAGAGAAAAGTACTGCTTGAACTACCTACCTATCACAATATGCCCTCGCTACTGAGTGGATTAAATGTGCCGATTGCCGGTGTGAGACGTGCCCTGGATGGGCTGGACTGGGCATCGCTTGAACGTCAGTTTGCTGAGGGAGATATCAAGTTTTTCTATGTCATGCCGCGCTTTCACAATCCGATTGGTACATCGATGACTGTTGCTGACAAGAAGAGACTAATCCGGCTTGCACAGCGGTACGATGTCTATCTGGTGGAGGACGATTATCTGGCTGATCTGGAGGACAATACGAAACAGGACCCGTTATGGTCCTATGATACGGAAGGCCGGGTTATCTATCTGAAGAGTTACTCCAAAATTTTGTTTCCAGGTCTGCGCATTGGTGTAGCTGTTCTGCCTTCACCACTAATTCAATCTTTTGGGGCTTACAAAAAAATGCTCGATATCGACACTTCCGTTTTGTCTCAAGCTGCTCTGGAGATCTATGTCCACAGCGGAATGTTTGCTCATCACAGGAAAGTGATTCGTAACCGCTATGCTGCCAGGATGAACACGGTGCATGAGCAACTGGACACATATCCAGACTTTGCTCCATTTATGGATGCTCCTCGAACAGGAGGGGAGCATACCGTATTACCTTTGGCGGGTGATATGCCGCTTCGTGTTCTGCTATCCCGGCTTCAAAAGCGCGGAGTCATCGTTGATACGACTGAACGGTATTATCCGGAGGGAACATATCAGGCGCATCAGGATCAGATGCTGCGCTTGAACATCTCCAATGTGCCGAAGCAGCGAATCGAGGAAGGGATACAGAAGATCCGGGAGGAAATTTTGAAACTGCAGATCAGGCAGAGATAAAGACAAAGCTATAACAGCAAGGCCATTACAATAAAACGCATATAGTTGTTAAACTTAGCATCTATCTAGTCGTATTGGCCACTCACCACTGTCTGTATATAACAAAAGGCGTCCACACAAGTTAATCACTTGTTGGACGCCTTTTCCATGAATTGTTATCCACCTACCATACAGCTTGTACGCTATATGGTAGATGGAAATAATCTAATTTATTCCTGAGCCATCGCCTTGAAGGAAGCTTCTGCGGCTTCCAATGTAGCCTGAACATCCTCATCTGTATGAGCCGTGGTCAGGAACCAGGCCTCATATTTGGATGGAGCCAGGTTAATGCCACGGTTCAGCATGTGACGGAAGAAGGAAGCAAACAGCTCTCCATCCGTGTCTTGAGCATGATCATAATTCGTAACCGGATGGTCACAGAAATGGGTGGAGAATGCACCACGAATCCGGTTGATCGTCAGTGCAATTCCATGACGGTCAGCAGAAGCTTGCAGACCTGCTGTCAGGTCGATAGCAAGGCGTTCCATCTCTTCGTATACACCTGCGCCTTGCAGGACCTCCAGACATGCGATACCAGCCGAGATGGATGCAGGGTTACCAGCCATCGTTCCTGCTTGATAAGCAGGGCCGAGTGGAGCAACCTGCTCCATAACATGTTTGCGTCCGCCGTAAGCACCGATTGGCAGGCCGCCACCAATAATTTTACCAAGAGCCGTCAGATCGGGTTCAATCTCCGCATGATTATCGAGTCCGGCATACGTCTGTGTAGAACCGTAATGGAAACGGAAAGCCGTAATCACTTCGTCATAGATAACCAGGGAGCCGTTGGCCCGTGTCATGGCACAGAGACCTTCCAGGAAGCCAGGCTCCGGCATAACCATACCGAAGTTCCCAACGATCGGTTCAACCATGACTGCGGCAACATCATCACCCCAGCGCTCCAAAGCATCCTTCAGGGCTTCCAGATCATTGTAGGGCACAGTAATGACTTCTTGTGCAATACTGGCTGGAACTCCCGCACTGTCAGGAATTCCGAGCGTGGACGGCCCAGAACCCGCAGCCACAAGCACCAGATCCGAGTGACCGTGGTAACATCCGGCGAATTTTACGATCTTGTTGCGTTTGGTGTAGGCACGAGCGACCCGAATCGTAGTCATGACCGCCTCCGTACCGGAGTTTACAAAACGAACTTTATCCATGGAAGGAATGGCTTCCTTCAGCATTTTGGCGAGCTTGATCTCAAGTTCAGTCGTACCGTACAGCACACCATTTGCTGCAGCTTCCATAATGGCCTGCGTAATATGAGGGTGGGCATGTCCTGTAACAATTGGACCGTAAGCGGCCAGATAATCAATATAACGGTTGTCATCGACATCCCAGAAGTGGGCGCCTTGGGCTTTTTTCATAAATACAGGTGCACCGCCACCAACGGCTTTGAACGAGCGTGAAGGGCTGTTAACACCCCCAACAATATGTTCAAGTGCTTCTGCGTATAGAAGTTCGGAACGGGAACGTGATGTATTCATAAGCTAACTTCCTTTCGTAATGCAAAATATGATAAAGGTACAAGCTACAGAAAGATATGATGATTTTCTCATAATAGTATAGCCGGGCACAACGAGAGGGCAGCGTAATGGCTGCCCTCTGCATGTTTAGATTACTGAGCCGGTTGCTCTGACTTTTGATCGTCACCACTGGCTGTTTTATCTTCGGTGCTGGTTGTACTATCATCCGTTGTAGCAGGCGGGTGAATAATATCCTGAATATGCTGCTTCAATTTCTCTTCATTGGTAACCGTCAATACTTGCGCACCGCCTGCTGTACGTTCTTCTTTCAGCAGGTTCATTGGCGGGATCTGCTCACTGCCATTCATGCTGCTCTGGTAACCGAGGCCACCCAGTTTCCACATATCGGAGAGTGTCAGATTCGTATCCACATAGGGATTAACCTGTTCCAGAATGGAAGGCAGCTTGGCAATGGTAGTTGTTGACTGCATTTTTGCCGTCACAGCTTTCAGCAACTCACGCTGACGCTCGGAACGAGCGAAATCCGACATCGCATCATGACGGAAACGAACGTACATGAGGGCTGTTTCGCCATCCAGATGCTGATACCCTTTTTTGAGATCAATATCGTATTCGTTATTGTCTGCTTTACTTGTATAGTGCATGTCTTTCTCCACATCAAAATCAACACCGCCAACGGCATCCACCAATTTGATGAATCCCTGGAAATCCGTATACACATAATACTGTACAGGAATGCCGAGCAGGTCGCCGGCAGCTTGCATCGCTGCATTAGGACCATGGGTGATGGCAGTGTTGATCCGTTCCTTGCCATATCCGTCAATATTGACGTAAGTGTCGCGCAGAATGGAGAACAGATTGATTTTTTTGGTAAGTGGGTCGAGCGATACAACCATCATGCTGTCGGAGCGGGGAACTTCACCTTTTTTCAATCCGCGCGCATCGACACCCATAACGAGAATATTTACCGTTTCTGTGCCTTCCCATTTGGGTGGGTCAGGAGTATTTACTTTCTCCACATTCTCGATACCTGCGAATGGTGATTCGTCGCCGTCTTTTGCCAAACCGTCCAACTGATTGAGAATAGAACCGAAATAATATGCCGCTGCTCCTCCGATAATTAACACGAAGGCGGCAAGAGAAATCCATATGGTTCTCTTCGTCTTTCTGGTCATGCTAGCTCTCCTTTGTATTTGAGATGAAATAAAAAAACGAGTTCGAGTATTCAAGTAAGATCTAGTCGAAGCTTTCCGTACACGTCTTTTCCCAACATAAGGGCAGGACGCGGCTCCAGACTATTTTAAAGCTTGCTGAATTTTGACTGATACCATTATAATTTCTTTTTGGGCTACAAGCAATTTCAACAAAATCCAAGTGAGGTATAATCATGCTGGCGATTGATGTCAAAGATTTGCGCAAGTCGTTTAGCGTCCAGAAAAGCCGAGGTGGGCTGAAGGGCGCATTCCAAGACCTGTTTGCACGTCAATACCAGGAGGTATTGGCTGTAAATGATATTTCATTTCAGATTCCGCAGGGCGAAATATGCGGATATATTGGGGAGAACGGTGCCGGTAAATCAACAACGATCAAGATGTTGACCGGCATTTTGGTGCCTACTTCAGGGCAAATATCGGTTGGTGGATATGTTCCGTATCAGGAACGGGAGAAGTTTGTACAGAATATTGGTGTTGTTTTTGGTCAGCGCAGTCAATTGTGGTGGGATATTGGCGTTATCGATCCTTCCATTTATTGCGTAAAGTATATCGTGTCGGAGAGGTCGATTTCCGTAAAAGGCTGGATGAACTGGTTGAGCGATTGCAGCTTCAGGACCTGTTAAGCCGTCCGGTGCGGAAGCTCAGTCTTGGTCAGCGTATGCGCTGCGAGTTAGTGGCAGCCTTGTTGCATAATCCGAGTATTGTTTTCCTGGATGAGCCAACTATTGGTTTGGATATTGTGGTGAAGTCGGAAATTCGGGATTTCTTGAAAGATATGAACAAGGAGCATGGAACGACCATCCTGCTCACAACCCACGATTTGCAGGACATTGAGGCCCTGTGTTCCCGGGTGATCATGCTTGATGCGGGCAACATCATCTATGATGGTGGTCTGGATCATCTGAAGTCCCAGTGGGGCAAGGAGCGGGAGATCCGCTTTAAGTTTGGCTCAGCTCACAACATCAGTCAGATGCAGGAATGGACTGCTGCGTTGCCTGTGCGTTGGACAGTAGAGAATGAATTGTCCGCATCTGTATGGATTCCGCTGGACCTGAATGTTTCGGATGTACTCGGACGTGTCGTTGGACAGGCTGATATTACCGATATTCAGATTATCGAGATCAACACGGATGAGATTGTGCGCAGTATTTACCAATCCGGTTCCGCCGAGCGTCCCGAGATTGTGGGAGCAGGGAAAGAAGCGGTGGGTGTATCCTGAGATGAATAGTGCATTTATTGATTTTATGCGCATCCGTTTTCTAACGATGCTGGCATACCGGGTGAATTATTACTCCGGCATTTTGATATATACGCTGAATATCGGCGTGTATTACTTTACCTGGCAAGCCATTTACGGTAGCAGTGGTGAACTCGGCGGTTTCACGGCAGCGCAGATGACCACTTACATCGCTGTATCCTGGATGGCACGTGCTTTTTACTTTAACAACCTGGACCGGGAGATTGCCGCAGATATACGGGATGGCTCCATTGCGATTCAATTCATCAGGCCGATCAATTACGTTATGGTCAAAATGATGCAGGGTCTTGGTGAAGGCATTTTCCGCTTCCTGCTCCTCATGATTCCGGGGATGCTCATCGCCATTCTGCTGTTCCCGGTTGAATTGCCTACGGCGCCATCGGCGTGGATTGGCTTTCTCGTCATGCTGTTCTTCAGTTTCCTCATTAATTCCCAGATTAATGTGATAACGGGACTGGCAGCTTTCTTTGTGGAAAACAATGAAGGCATGATGCGTATGAAACGCGTCGTGGTTGATCTGTTCTCTGGTCTAATCATCCCGATCAGCCTGTATCCAGGCTGGATGTCCGCGGTGATGAAGGTATTGCCTTTTCAGGCCATTACGTATCTGCCCGGTTCTGTGTTCACTGGAAGAGTGGAAGGTACCGCCATCTGGAATGTACTCGGTATTCAGGTGTTCTGGTTTGCCGTGTTACTGCTCCCGATGGTATTGATCTGGCGTAAGGCGCGCAAGCGTCTGTTCGTGCAAGGGGGATAACGGAATGTACTATATGGGTCTGATCTGGGAATATTTGAAGAACTACATGAAAACACGACTCACGTACCGTGCTGATTTCTGGGTGGAGATTCTATCGGATCTGCTGTTCCAGGCAACCAACCTGATCTTTATCTTTGTGGTCTTCCGTCATACGGATAACCTGGGCGGCTGGAGCGAGAGTGAAGTACTCTTTGTTTATGGATATTTTATGGTGCCCTATGGCATCTTCAGTTGTTTTATCAATCTGTGGGGGTTCAGCGAGCGGTATATCGTCAAAGGTGAGATGGATCGTATCCTGACACGCCCTGCACATAATCTGTTCCAGATCTTGCTTGAAAATGTAGACCCGCCTGCACTCGTGGGCTCGTTTATCGGCTTGATTATCATGATCTTCAGCGGAGCAGAGATGGGCTTGATGCTGGAGTGGTGGCATATTCCTGCCTTGATTATTTTGGCACTCAGTTCAGTAATGATCTATGCCGGCATTTATACCACACTGACTTCGTTGTCCTTTTATTCAGACGCACCAACAGGTATTCTGCCATTGATGTATAACATCCAAGGGTATGGGCGTTACCCTGTGACGATCTATAACCGTGCCATTCAGGTGCTGTTAACCTGGATCATTCCGTTTGCCTTTGTGGGCATCTATCCGGCAGCCTTGTTCCTGGAGAGGTCCGAGATGCATCGGATGGCGCTCCTCACACCTGTGATGGGACTGGTGTTTGGTTCCATGGGCTTGCTTCTGTGGAATTATGGCGTGAAACGGTATCGCGGAGCAGGATCATAATAACGCCCTGATAGCATTTCATGGGCAAGACTAGGGAGGAACTGACATGACGTTAACTGTAGGCGAACTGGCACCGGATTTTGAGCTTCCGTCCAGTACGAGAGAATCAGTAAAGCTTTCGGATTACCGCGGACAGCGGGTACTGCTTTATTTTTACCCCAAGGATATGACTTCGTCCTGTACACAACAGGCTTGTGATTTCCGGGATCGACATGCTGAATTTGAAGGGCTGAACACGGTCATTCTCGGAATCAGCACCGATCCAATGAAACAACATGACAAGTTTATTGCCAAGTATGGTCTGCCGTTCACCTTGTTATCGGATGAAGAGCATGTTGTAGCCGAGCAATACGGTGTATGGCAGCTGAAGAAAATGTATGGCAAGGAGTACATGGGTATGGTTCGCTCCACTTTTCTGATTGATGAAGAGGGGAAATTGATCAAGGACTGGTCCAAAGTTCGGGTCAAAGGACATATCGAGTCTGCGCTTGAGGCTTTGAAAACATTGTAATTAATGATTTAGACATGTGTGAATAAATCATCTTAACCGTTTCATCATTAAAGGCTGTGTTTCGCGGAATTAACCGTGAACACAGCCTTTTTAGGTGGGCAATCGTTTTTGATTGGATGAATTGTTCTTGCTCTTGCCAGAACGAAGCCGATGCACGAGCAGAAGGAATAGCGGAATAATAAAGCTTACCGTGATATCCCAATCCACCCAAGCGGGCATGATCGTATTGGTGTAGAAAATGACATTGGGAGAAATCAGTACAGCTAACGCGAATAATAACATCGCTGATGGCAGGATGAGAGGTTTGTATGTCTTTAACCGAAATAGCTGAGCTGTTCCAACGACAAACGAGAACATATACAGCAAACTTTTGAAATAGGTAGCAATTAACCAAGCAGTCGCCATGAACGCCTCAATTCGTTCGAAAAAGTTGCCGATATTAATTTTCTGGGACAGGGTATAGGAGATATAGATCTCATGTTGGGTAAGAAAGGGTCCAAAAACCATGAGCGAAATGAGCAAAAGTGTAGTTAGCAGTAACCCTCCACATAAGGTGGCGAGTAACATGTCACGTTTGATATGAGGCCCGGACATCACATAAGGAAGAACCATGGTGATTACGATGAGTTCACCAAAGGAAGTAAATGCTCCCCGAATGATGGAATGAACCAGATGGAGCCAAGGGATGTTCAAGTAAGGTTGCAGATGTGAACTGTTTACTTTGGGCATCAGCCCCAGAAACAACAAAATCATAAAGGCAACAACGATGGGGGTCAGCAGTTCACTGCTACTTCCTATTGTATGCAAGCCATGCATAAGCCCCCAGACCAGAGCGCACATAAGGATAATTAGGATGACCCGGATGGGGGTCTGAAGGTAGATCTGTGTGGTCATAAAGTCACCGACTTCACGGATACATATGACAGCGCCTATGGCGAAATAAAATAGATATGCAGCTGCCAAAACAGACCCTGCCCACCGGCCAAGTATTTTTTGGCAGATTTCAATAAGGGAAAGATCAGGATACGTCTGATGAAGTTTATATAGCACCCACATGATGAGTATGCCGATCGGTTGACCGATAAGAGAACAGATCCACGCATCCTGTTGACCCGAAGCAGTAACCACGGAGGGATAGAGTAGAATCATGTCCCCAATCATGACGAGAAAGGTAAGGACTGCAAATTGCCTAATGGTGATTTTCTTCTTAATTAACATAGACACCTTTCTCCTTCTCTATATTCAGCATGGATGAACTCCATTTCTCCATCCATACCAGGCTCCTTCCCCCAAAAAAATAGTACTCATTCCTGTGAGGAATTGTTTGGAGTAACCGATGATTTTCTGTAAGACTTGAGCAATTGTATCAGCAGAAGACAGCCCGGCAGAATGATTCCCAGTGTGGTATCCCAATCTACCCAATATGGAACAATGGTGATCACGATAAAAGTGATGCTTGGTGAGATCAGATTGGCTAATCCGAAAATGTATATAGACGCAGGGAGTACCAGTATCTGATACTGCTTAAGCTTGAACAGTTCTGCACAACCAACAATAAAAGCGTATAAGTATATCATCGCTTTGAAGTACGTCGAGATCAGCCAGGAAGAAGCCATAATGGCTTCAATGCGTTCAAAAAAGCTCCCAATACTGATTTTCTGGGACAAAACAAAAGAAGCATATATGTTGTGTTGCGTAAGAAAGGCACCCAAGACCAGCAGCGATATGTAACGGTAACGAGTGTTGCCAATACCAAGCTGCCTAAACCAGCTGCAATAATTACGTCCCGTGTTCGATGAGCCTGCTTGGCAACATAGGGCAGTATCATCATGATGGGAACGACTTCACCGATCGGATATATAATGCTTACCAGAATGCCTTGCGAGATAGAGACAACACCCGTATCACTTACTGGCTTCAAATTTCTAGTATCAATCTGAGGAAGCAGGCAGACTGCAAGGACGACAATAAACACAATAACGACGGGCATCAGTAGTTCACTACTTCGCCCCATCGCCTCTAATCCATGAGACACTCCCCAGGCGATTACGATGACGAACATCAGAATGATGATGCGAATGGGAGTGTACGGGAAGATTTGAGTGGTCATGAAATCGCCGACTTCTCTCGTGTGGGTGGAGGCACCGATAATGAAAAAGAACAGGTAGAAGCAGGAAAAGAAAGTACCTGGCCAGAACCCTAGAATGCTTCGTGCCATCTGCACCAGATTTTTTTCTGGATGCATACTACATAGCTTCAGGATCATGGCCATCAGTGCCATCCCCAGAGGAACGCCTATAAAAGCACAAATCCAGGAGTCTTGTTTCGCATAGGACGTGATGACCGAGGGGTAGATCAGCATCATATCCCCGACCACCATCATAAAGATGAGAGTGGTCAATTGTCTTGTTCCAAGGCGCCCCTGTTCCAGCATGATGGTCCTCTCCTTTTTCTAGGTTCCTGTCAGATGTGCCAAGAATTGATTAACAGGTTCATAGATCCACATGATGATATAGAGTGGACTGGGGAAATCCCACAGGTTGGCTGCAATCACACTGAACCCTGTGGCTATGACGAGCATTCCGCTGTACACAACTGTTTCCCTCCATTCCTTGCGACGGATGAGACCTGGAAGATCAACCCAGCCTACAAGGCCCCCTATGACAATGACAGTAATTGTAATCAACATCCGGTCTCACTCCTTCAAATCCTCCTTGAATGAATCATCCAGTGTACCTACACGTTTGATCTGTACATTGGCTTCATATTTAACATCCAGATTCTCAAAATATTGATCCCAATCCTTCTCAATCTTTTTAAAAAATTTAGGATCGGCATGATATACTTCCTGACCAAATCCAAAAATGTCAATATGGAACTTTCGCCGCACTGAATTCACGGAGTTTTCCATCAGGTCTATCAGTCGCTCCTCACTGTCCTTTTCCAACTCTTTGAGCGTCTTCATTGAACCAATTCTGATTCCGCACTCTACTGCACCAATGGAAGACACATTTTTGAGTTTGATGTGGATCACAGGCTGATCGTCAATGACCTTTGCTTTTCGTTGGGTCTTGGTACGGAGAGCTTTGAACGTCACATTTCCTCCCTTTCGGCAAGGCATGTGACTGATGGTAGACACCACATTGTCGCGGATGTAGTTGTATCCTTTCGATTCATCTTCCGTTAACCAGCCGATCAGTTTGTCCTTTTTGAAGATGCTTAATCCCGTAGAATACAGATTGGCCGGAGATTTGATTGTCGCTATATTATCTTTGCTTCCGCTTATCGCTGAACTGCCAACAACCTCTACTCCGGTGATGACAGGCTGTATTCCGGGAGTTAGCATGTATTCCATTAACTGATCACCAGTTACCGTAGTAGTGGGAGACCAGGTTTTGGCAGATACGTCCAGAGAATTAAACATCTTCTCCGCAGGGATATTCTCAAGTGGGGTAAGTACGTCCAGTACTTTGGAAGCTGTAGTATTTCGTGCAACCATGACGTAATAATCGGGACGGACCGTAGGTTCTCGCATTAACGCTTCCATGACATCGTAGATGCCCTCTTTGCGTGCATATTCTTCTCCGAACACCAGTACACGGATATGTGCCATGAATATGCGGCGTGGGCTTGTCTCGGTCAGCTTTTGAATTGCTTCAAACAGCGTGGACGCGGACGCTTCGTACAGCGTGACAGGAGTACCATTGCCTCCCCTGACTTGGAGGATACTTCATTCGGCACGACGACCTGAGCACTCACTTTAATCAAATCGCCATCCTTGTCTACACCAAGACCCAGCATAATACCAAGTTCATTTAATTCCTGGCGATCCCAGCATCCGGTAAGGAGAGGGAGCAGGAATACAATGCATACAATTAATCGGAAGCACTTGTTCATACGTTCTTCTCCTTACCGAATTAACGCTTCATTTTTTTGCTGGCTTGTCGGATTTTGTTCGGGGTACCCGTAGAGAATGGACGTGTTTTCATATGGGACCAGGGTACACGAAACAGCGTATCTTTCAGATCTTTCTGAATTAGAGGTGCAAAGGGAGACATATACGGTACGCCAAAAGAACGCAAGCTGCACAGGTGTGTAACCGTAATGAGCAGAACAATTAGAATACCGTAGAAACCAAAAGCTGCCGCGAGTATCATCAATACAAATCGCAAAATTCGGACAGAGATAGAAAGTCCATTCTCTGGAATGACATAACTGGATATGGCCGTTATGGAAACGATAATAACCATTGCGGCGGAGACAACTCCTGCATCTACGGCTGCTTGGCCAATTACCAGTGTTCCGACAATGGAAACGGCCTGACCGACCGTTTTCGGAATACGTATACCTGCTTCTCGCAAAATTTCATAGGTCAGTTCCATCAGTATGGCTTCAATGAATGCGGGAAAAGGAACGCCTTCACGTTGAGCTGCCAGACTAATGAGCATATTAGTGGGCAACATTTCCTGGTGAAAGGTGGTAATGGCAATATAGAAGGATGGAGCTAGTAAAGCGATAAAAAAGGACAGATAACGAATCAAGCGAATCAATGTGCTGATATCGGCCCGTTGATAGTAATCCTCCGGCGATTGGAAGAAATGCACGAACAAGGCTGGAACCAGCAGCACAAAAGGCGTACCGTCCACGATGATGGCTACTCTGCCCTCAAGTAAGGCAGCACAAACCGTATCTGGACGTTCACTATTGTAAACCGTGGGGAATAACGTTCTGGTTTCGTCTTGTACAAGTTCCTCGATGTACCCGCTCTCAAGGATACTGTCGATATCGATCTCATCGAGTCTTCGACGCAGTTCTTTTACAATCTCCTGATCCACGATATGTTCCAGATAGAGCACAGCAACTCGGGTTTTGGTAACCCGACCTATTTCTCTTTCTTCGATCCAAAGATGAGGATTACGGATTCGTTTGCGGATCAATGATGTGTTGGTACGCAGGTTTTCGTTGAAGCCTTCCATAGGTCCCCGAACGACGGTTTGGGAGACAGGTTCTCCAACGGATCGATCTTCCCAGCCTGCTGCACCAATCTTCAATCCTCGTTCAGATCCTTCAAGCAGTAAGATAGCTGATCCCGAAAGAAGTGCATTCATTACTTCATCCATATCATCGACCAGCAATACATCACTGGCGATCAGGATATCATTCTGGAGGTAGCTGAGATGTTCATCGTCTGCAGAGAATTCAGGGAGATCACGCTTTTGCAATAATGATTCCATGATGGAGTGATTCAGAATCTGCACATCCACTAATCCATCAATGTACAACATGACTGCAGGCCATTTATGTAAACACTGGAGAGGGCGCATCATCAAGTCGTTGCTGTTCCCCATCACTTGCTTGCAGTATTCCATATTTTCGCTTAGATCCGGAGAGATTTGCCTCTGATCTTGGCGTTCCAGCGACGATTCACTCATGCCTTCACCTCCCTATACACCCTATATTTTCAAGTTAGTATGACCTGGATGAATTCGGATTATCACAAAAAAAGGAGCCGCGATTATTCGCGACTCCTTGCCTGCTTATTATAGATGGACTTTTGTCCGAATTTACTTTTGTCTTTGTCGAACAGGGGCTGGCTTGGATACGGTGGATCTTGCTGCCCATGCTTTGCGGTAACGATAGAGCACGGCTATGATGAGCAATAGGCCGATTCCTCCCACGATATATGCTGCATTTTGATGAGCCAGATGGAATACGGCGTTCCACTGAGGGCCAAATATTTTGCCAATGCCCAGAAACAGTACAACCCAGAACAGTGCGCCTGAATAGGCGTAGAGAGCGAATTTGCGAAAGGGAACAGCGGCTATGCCCGCGAAATACCCGGTGAAATGCCTTACACCCGGAATGAAATAACCGATGAAGATTAAGGCATTACCATACTTGGCGAACCACTTTTGCGTTTTATCGAGCTTGTCCTGCTTCAGCAGAAACCATTTTCCGTATCGTGTTATAAAGGGCAGACCTGCTTTGGCTCCAATAAAATAAGTGATGGTCATGCCAATCGTTGTCCCCAGAAAAGCCAGTATGGTGAGGATTCCAAAGTCGAGATGCCCCTTGTAGGAGAGAAACCCTGCGTAAGCCATCGTTGTTTCACCAGGAAAGGGAAGTGCGATGAATTCAAGCAACAAGCCAAAAAACAAAACGCTGTATCCGTAGGACCCAAACAGATGTTGGATCTTCTCAAGCAATTCCAATAGATTTCACTCTCCTGAATACGGGGTGGGAGCATGAATACTCTCCAAGGTGTTTTAATGTGTTCTGCCTTTTCATTATGCTACCTAATCTGAAGCGAAGAATCAATCAGGCTACATAGCAAATTGTGAAAAAATATTAAACAAAATCACGTCTTTTTTCAATGAAGCCTCCATATAATTCTAACAAATCTGCTGAAGTCTATCAGCAAATTACTAGAGACGGTGGAGGTCGATTCGTAAATGGTACAGAGACCGGAATTGAGAAGCAAGGAAAATGGGGGAAACTCTGCAACAACCATACATATGTTTTTATCTGGACAATGGTCTGTCATTCTCGTGCGAATTGCGATATTGCTATGTGCATTCGCTTTATATGCAGGCACGGCTTATGCATCTTCTGCTTCCGGCTCAGGTGATCCAATTTCGGAAGATAAGAATACTCAAGACAAGGTAGTCTATCTGAGTTTTGACGATGGACCGGGTAACCATACCCGTGAAGTATTGGATATTTTGCGCAAGGAGAAGGTTTTGGCTACATTTTTTGTGCTGGGTGAGCAGGCAGAGCGTTATCCCGAGTTAATCCGGGGGCTTGTGGAGGATGGACATGCTTTGGGCAATCATACGTTTAATCATCAATACGAACAGCTATACAGTGATTTTAAAGTGTTCTGGAAACAGATCAAGCAGACAGAGGAAGTGCTGGAGCGTATAACCGGTTTCCGTCCGAATCTGGTGCGAGCACCAGGCGGTACATACGGGCATTTTGATCAAAGTTATTTTGATTTGCTGCAATTGGGTGGCTACACGGTTATGGACTGGAACGTCGACAGTGGGGACTCCAAGCGTAAAGGTGTTCCAGCCAAAGAGATCCTCAGCAATTCGACCAAAGTACCTGCGGGAGCACGTTCGGTCATTGTCCTGATGCATGACGGTGGTGCACATGCTGAAACGGTAAAAGCACTTCCGGGTATTATCAAATATTATCGTGATCATGGATATCGTTTTGACACCATAAAGAGTACGGATCAACCAGTTCAATTCCGTGTACATCCAGATGGTAAGTTTAAGGCCCGCAAAGCACCGGGAAAGGCTTGGATCGCAGAACATGTAGAAGCGAACGCGACGTTATGGCTTGCAAGCAAGAAGTTGAAGGTAGAGGTGGGATTGGCTGCAGCTACCTTGCAACCGGGTGAGTTCCGCATGGAGGGGCAGCGAATCATGGTGCCTTTGCGTACTTTCATGAAAAAATTCGGGGGTAGCACTCGTTGGGACTCTGAAACAAGGACAGCCATAGCAGTATGGAAGGAAAGAACGATTCATGCAGACAGTGTGAGCGGAACACTGACAACAACCGGGGCAATTGAAACGGGAGCAGTACAGAGTCAGGGGGAACCATCTGGGTTCCGTTACGTGAGTTACTGGAGCAGATGGGGTTGAGGGTGAATTCCTTAACCAGTAATGAAGCAGAGTGGACGGTAAAGGCGGGCACTTCCAGATCCATTTCGGCAATGAATAGCATATTTAAGTATAAAATGATCTGAAGAAAGTCATTCTTGCAGGACTATTCTCTCTACTTCCGGGCAACACTGAATCATAGATTACTATGGTTCAGGAATGCTGATGAACGGAAGGAGATCAGAGAAATGTCTTATATCCGAATGGAACATGAACATGCGGTCGAATTGTTAAACAGGGTTATGAAGCGTGTTGAGAGTGTGATTATTGGCAAAAAAACAGAGATTCGTTATGTCCTCACTGCAATGCTCAGTGGAGGTCATGTACTTCTGGAAGATGTGCCGGGTACCGGGAAAACGATGCTGGTTCGTGCCGTTGCTTCTGCACTGGACTGCTCCATGGGCCGGATTCAATTCACGTCCGATGTCATGCCGGCTGATGTTACGGGCACTTCAATCTATCATCCACATACAGCTGAATTCAAGTTTCGGCCCGGACCTGTCATGTCCAACATTGTCCTGGCTGATGAAATAAATCGCGCTTCACCACGCACTCAGTCTGCCCTGCTGGAGGCAATGGAGGAACGACGTATTACGGTTGATGGCACAACCTATGCCTTGCCACGCCCGTTCTTTCTGCTGGCGACACAGAATCCGTTACAGTTCGAGGGTACGTACCGTCTGCCTGAAGCGCAGCTGGATCGATTTATGATGAGAATTGGACTGGGGTATCCCGATCCGGCACAGGAATTGGAATTGTTAACCCACATGCAAGGTAGAGAAGCGCTTGATGAACTTCGCCCTGTCCTGCTTGCTGAAGAAGTCGTAGCCATGCAGCGTGAAGTCAAACAGGTACATGTTGATCCGGTCGTCAAACAGTATCTGGTGGCCGTTGCTGTAGCCTCTCGCAGCCTTCCGGCGGTCAGATTGGGCATCAGTCCGCGTGGAACACTGGCCTGGATGGCTGCGGCGCAGTCATTTGCCTATCTTCAAGGACGCAGTTATGTCATTCCGGATGATGTGAAAGAGGTAGCTGTGCCTGTCCTTTCCCACCGTATTCAATTGAAGGCCCAGAACAGAGCGGAGGTTTGGGGGCAAGTACAGGTCATTGAAGAAGCATTGTCATCGGTCCCGGTACCTGTACAGATGGCATCACAGGGAAGGGGACGGAAGCAATGACTGCGCTGGGACAACGGATTGTGAGTGCTGTCTTGGTGGTGGCTTTTGCTTCCTTGTATCAGTGGCATGGGGGCAAAGCGGCGTTGTTTCTATCCGTTATAACTTTCTTGATGTTCACAGGAGGTCTGCTTCTCCATTGGTTCAGACCACGACGTATTCACATCCGTCGGAAAATACACACGAACCGGATTGAGGCAGGCGAGCAGGTACGGGTTCTGGTCGAACTGGAATTCAAATGCCGTATTCCATTGTTGTGGATCGTTCTGTGTGAGAACACACCTGCAGGTGTTCATCGCAAATTAATTTTCCCGGGAACACGGCGACAATTTTCCTATCAATATGAATGTTCCGGGTTACGCAGAGGAATCTACAGATGGGATACGGGCAGATTGTACTGGGGTGATATGTTTGGCTGGAATACCCTCTCCGCAGAGACCGAAGGAGGTACACCCCTGATTGTTGTTCCTCAAGCAACGGCTTGGGGGAAGGGTGATTCGGTAGAATTCGCAGCGATGATCGAAGGGACTCTGTCGGAGCGAAGAAATAGCCAGGGAAACCGTAGCCCTGAATTCCGTGAATATCAGCAGGGTGACCCACTGGGAAGAGTTCATTGGAAAAGTACAGCCAAAACGGGTAAACTTCAGACCTTTCTGCCTGATACCACGGATCTGGCTTCGCTAGGCATCCTTGTGTATGAAGGCGCGTCGGGTTATGACGTAAAACAACAGGAGAACATGGATGCACCTGCTTTTGAACGAGTGGTTCGTGCAGCTGCCCGCTGGATTCATACCGCTGAGCGGGATGACATTCCTTATCACCTGTGGATGGAAGGCGGCGATAAGAGCTATGATGCACAAGATCAATGGCAGCATGGGCCGTTCCATGCAGATGATGAGAATCATGGACTGGACAAGTTAGCGGGGGCACAAATATCCAAAGCACAATCAGGCTCTGTTTCACTCCGAACGGAGATGCTGGATGGACTGACGAGTGGGTCGCGAATTGTGGTTCTCACCGGTAAGATGGATCAGGTTCTGGCCGAATGGATCTTAACTGCAATCGGGTCGGGTTATCGTGTAGAGGTGCAATTGACTGAAGCAAACCAGGACCAATTAGGATCAACGGATAGATTGATGAATGGATTGGGATATGACAGCTTAAGTTTGGAGCGGCTTCGTCACAGCGGGGTGCCGATCCATGCGGTTACAGACGTTGCGTTATCTTCATTGGGAAAGGTGGAGGTAACGGATGTGGGAGCGTAATGGTAACCAGCAACCCAATTCCACTGTGGCCGACTTAGAGTCAACGGACCGTACGAGAATGGAATCGGCCCATTCCGTATATAAAGTTGTGAACCAGAATTCTGTGACGGATATAAAGGATGAGGGATATGTGAGCGTACCTATCCTGTACAAAATTGTTATTTCGGCCATTTTACTTATACTGTCTCTGGAGTGGATATATCCTGTTACATCATCAGATCAGCAGGGCAGTGAACGGTTCTTGTCCGTAATGGCGGGATTAACGGGAGCATTGTTGCTCGCGGGGTTAATTCGTACAGGATGGATCACCGGAGTACTGATTCGATTATTCATTGCACTCGCTGCTTTATGTCTGATGTACGGAGGAAGTGATCCTGTCCGTTGGGCGGTCGCTTATCCGGGGATATTTTCAGCGGATATGGACACTTTTATAAATAACTGGCGATTTCACTCGATTAGTACAGAAACGAGAGGTTTGTTCATGATGTGCGGCTGGAGCATGCTCATGGCTTCTGTGCAATCCCTCGTATTGTTACGTCGAAGCGTTATGCTGTTTGGCAGTGCAACACTGCTCTATTTGCTTTTGCTTGAATCCTTTGCGGGGCTGGATGTGTATGCTTCTGTAATACGGTCTGTCCTATGGACTTTTCTTATTCAGGCTCTGCTCCAGCTATTACGTCTCAATGCAGGAGTCACTACTCCGAGTTATTGCGGCAGCCCCTATGGCCGTTGGAGTGCAGTAACTATCGTTGCTTCTGCAGGTATGGTGCTTTTCTCCGCGTTACCTGGCCAGTTTGCTTCCATTCCTCAGCCGGAACGCATATCTTTGGAGCAGATGGGTGAACGCTTAGCTCGATGGGCAGGGTATACACAGCACAGTAGTATCCCTGCTGCAACGGCAGTCACGGGATATAGCACAGCGGACGCGCCTATGGGAGCACCGTTGGTGCAGGGGAATTCCATCTTTTTTATAGCAAAGAGTCCAAAAGTGACGTATTGGCGAGGGGAGACCCGTTCATATTATAACGGTAGTACTTGGAGTGATCCGGGTCAAAGCTTCGAAACGGCCAGTCCATCCGGAATGCTGCGTGCTGATGGTTGGGAGAATCCAACCTATTGGAGTCGCATTCGCCAAACTGTCACGATGCAGCGAGAGTGGAAAGGACCAAATCCACTTTTTACCGGGGGCATACCGGTCAACGTATCGTTTCAGGATAAGAACAAGGATAATCAGGAAAACATGTTTTCTTTGCTGTCTAATCGCGATTCGGCAACATTGTGGCTCGCGAGCTCAGGGGATGATAAGATAGTTAAAAATTATTCGGCAGACGTCATGGTTCCTATCGCAACACCTGAACAGTTACGTCTGCTTGAGGAAACGAATAAAGGGAAAGATCCGGCAGCCATTCGGAGGGACTATCTGCAATTGCCTACATCACTCCCCGGTCGAGTGCAGACGCTTGCCAAGGAAATCATTCAAGGCAGTGAGACCCGGTATGACGCTGTGCAGGCCGTCAAGACATATCTGGCTGCTCATGCCGAGTATACGTTGGATACCCGTATGCCACCGCGTGGAACCGATTTTGTGGATGATTTTCTATTCGTCACCCGGCAGGGGTATTGCAATCATTTCTCCACAGCCATGATTGTGTTGCTGCGTGCAGAGGGTATCCCCGCACGTTGGGTTAAAGGTTTTGGCCCCGGAGTAGCTGACCCGGATGCACCCGGTCAGTATGTGGTTTCACAGGGAGATGCACATTCCTGGGTAGAGGTGTATTTTCCGGGTGCAGGCTGGATGCCGTTTGAGGCCACGCCAGGCTTCACCATGGCGCAAGGCGCGGGCGAATATGCTGCAGCGCTTGCCGGGGCGCAGCCTGTTGCGGAGACTCCGTCGTATATGAGCGGCGGATTGGCTAAAGCGGGCGCATGGCTGCTCGCCCGCGCACGGGCCATTGCCGCGGAGCCATGGCTCGCGGCAGCCCTTGTGGCAGCGGCCCTGCTGGGCGCCGCTGCTCTGGTCCGCATGCGGCGGCTACGCCCCGCGCTGCGGATTAGGCTGCTGCTGGCGTGGCCACGCAGCAGCTTCCCGGACCGCGAGCGGCTGCTGGGTGCCGCCGCTCCGGTCTGGGCCGCGCTCGCGCGCCGGTACGGCCCGCGGCCGCCGGGGATGACGCTGCGTGAATATGCAGCGTCACCGGCTGTGGCCGCAGGCGCGGACGGCGCGGACATCGCGCGGTTTGCAGCCGACTGGGAACGGCTGCTGTACGGGCCAGACCGTCCGCTGCGCGCGGACAGCCTGGACTTCCTGCGCCGGGCACTTCGTCTGGCCCGGCGGTTGCAGACGTTGTAACACAAGGATGTTACAACGTTACACCAAAGATGCGAAGCTGCTGCCATACAATCGCTATCACTTATCAATAGAGCTTGGCCACTTGTGGGCAGATGAAGATCGCCATTGACTGGCGCATTGTTATTTAAGTGCAGCGTTTGGTTTATCGCTGCATGCCATACATAAGACGCCTTTCGCACTACGCTGCGAACGAGGCGTCTTTCCACGATCATACACTTGAACCAGCATCTTGCTGCCAAGCTTTTCTATTCGGAATTTCATATTTAAAGGCATTTGGTAATCCTGTTTTGATATGTCGAAAAAAGGAGTTTCGCCTTTCCTTGACGGTATGTTTTGTCGTTGCGTATAATTAGTTTCATTGAATTGAGGGAGGCACGGTTATGAATAAGCAGAATGAGATTGTGGTTGTCCTTGACTTTGGGGGCCAATACAACCAGTTAATCGCCAGAAGAATCCGGGATCTTGGCGTATACAGCGAGCTTTTGCCGTATAACACACCGGCGGAAAAGATCGCAGAAATGGCACCAAAAGGAATCGTATTTTCAGGTGGGCCGTCCAGCGTATACGCTGAGAATGCTCCACACGTGGACCCAGGTGTTTATGACCTAGGCTTGCCAATCTTCGGTATCTGCTACGGAATGCAGCTTATGGCACAACAGCTCGAAGGTAAAGTAGAACGTTCCGAGAAACGAGAATACGGTAAAGCAGACCTTGAGTTTGCCGCTGGATCTACACTGGCAAAAGGTATCGAAGGCGAACATACAGTATGGATGAGTCACGGTGACCACGTGGTTACACTTCCTCCAGGTTTCAAACTAGATGCAGGTACGGAAAGTGCGCCAATCGCTGCCATGAGCGACGATGAGCGTAAATTGTATGCTGTCCAGTTCCATCCGGAGGTACGTCACTCTGTTCGCGGTAACGACATGATTCGTAACTTCCTGTTCGAAATCTGTGGTTGCGAAGGCAACTGGACGATGGAAACATTCATCGATGACACCATTAAAGACATTCGTGAAAAAGTTGGCGACAGTAAAGTACTATGTGCGCTTAGCGGCGGTGTAGATTCTTCCGTTGTAGCTGCATTGCTTCACAAAGCCATTGGTGATCAACTGACATGTATGTTTATCGACCACGGTCTGCTGCGCAAAGGCGAAGCGGAAAGTGTAATGGAGACGTTTGTCGGCAAATTCGACATGAAAGTTGTCAAAATTGATGCACAAGAGCGCTTCATGTCCAAACTGGCTGGCGTGGATGATCCAGAACAAAAACGTAAAATCATCGGTAACGAGTTTATTTACGTATTTGACGAAGAGTCCAAGCAGTTCGATGACTTTGCATTCCTCGCGCAAGGTACACTGTACACAGACATCGTGGAAAGTGGTACAGCGACTGCACAGACCATCAAATCCCACCACAACGTGGGCGGTCTGCCTGAAGACATGAACTTCAAACTGATCGAGCCACTGAGTACGCTGTTCAAGGATGAAGTACGTAAAGTCGGTACAGAGTGTGGCCTGCCGGACGAAATTGTACACCGTCAGCCGTTCCCTGGTCCGGGTCTTGCGATCCGTGTTCTTGGTGAGGTTACTGAAGAGAAACTTAAAATTGTTCGTGATTCAGACTACATCCTGCGTGAAGAGATTGCCAAAGCCGGTCTTGACCGCGAAATCTGGCAGTACTTCACAGCCCTGCCGAACATGAAGAGTGTTGGCGTTATGGGTGATGCGCGTACGTATTCCTACACCGTAGGTATCCGTGCTGTAACATCCATCGACGGTATGACTGCAGACTGGGCACGTATCCCTTGGGATGTGCTGGAGAAAATCTCCGTACGGATTGTTAACGAAGTTGATAACGTAAACCGTATCGTCTATGACGTAACTTCCAAACCACCTGCAACGATCGAGTGGGAATAGGGTATAGACTCTTAAAATAGATTATAAAAAAATGCTCTTTTATCTGCGGTATTTCGCAAATAAAGGGGCGTTTTTTATAAGGAGAATATTTTGATTAATTTTTGTGAGGGTATTGTTTTACAAATAATAAAGTCTCAAAATTAATCCCATTTTAAAGTTCACTTCATGATCCTTTCAGGTCCGGCCTGTACAATAAGTACATACTAAAGGCAATATGTCTACTGAAGGGAGAATTGAATGTATGCGTAAAACCGACTATATGAGCAAATGGAAGATGGGCATTGGAAGTGCGTTTCTGATGGTGATGCTGGCAGGATGCGGTTCAGGTATGCAAGATCTGGCTTCCGGTTCGGGGGACTTTCCATTTGTGAACTTAGAGGCAACGGATGCTTCTTCCGATCAGACCAGAAACCAGGAATTATCCTCTGACTCAACAACGAACGCAAATCAGGAACAACAAGAGGTACAAGATACTCCGCAGGCAGAGATATAATTAACATAGGACTGATCCGGTAAAAAGTAGCTCCGGAACATGTCGCAAATTGCTCCATATACCTAATGAGTATAAGTCTTCGGAATACGAGACATCGTTATTCCTATATCATCATTCACCTGATTGCTAAAACGCATCAGAAACATAAGCTAGCCTGATTAGAGCGCTTCTCGCCCTTTAATCAGGCTAGCTTTTTAGGTTATCCTGCGGAACTTTCGCCATGAAAGAATGGACATATTCCATTGAGATCTCATCGAAAAAAGCGTATTCAATTGGGTTGTAAACCGCTGAACTGGTTCAATCTGTTAAATAATACGAACGATATTATAAAAGGGTGATATTAATATTCGTTTTTCTCATTGACAAAAACATACTGCCCTCCTAAAATAGTGATGGGAAACAAACAAATAGCGCATACTTATTCGTATAATCCTGGGGATTGGCCCGGGAGTCTCTACGAGATCACCCTAATGATCTGGCTACGAAGAGGAGAAGGCTAAGCACATGAATTCTACATGATTGCGGGGACATCACGCACATTAGAATTTTTTTGTTCTTAGTAAAGGCATCATGCCACTCCTTGTCAGCTGAACCCTGGGTGAAGAATCTTCATCAGGGTCATTTGTCGTTTTTCAATATGGCTTCAACATCTCTAAGGGGGAGTTAGTAATTATGGATCGTTTCTTTAAATTAAAAGAAAACGGAACAAACGTTAGAACGGAGATTGTTGCGGGTCTCACTACGTTTATGACAATGGCTTACATTCTTTTTGTAAATACGTTGTTCTTGGGACAAGCCGGTGCGGGGATGTCGGATAATGCAGTATTCTTTGCAACAGCCGTCGGCGCCGGATTAATGACTATTATTATGGGATTGTTCGTGAATATTCCGATCGCACTTGCACCAGGTATGGGGCTGAATGCGTACTTCATGACTGTCGTTCTAAGTTCGAATGGAGCGATTACTTGGCAAGCGGCTCTCGGAGCGGTATTCCTTTCCGGTATCGTGTTCATTATTTTGACCGTGACGAAGATTCGTCAAATGCTGCTTGTTGCAGTTCCACAATCGATCAAAATGGCCATTACAGTTGGTATCGGTCTCTTTATTACCATTATTGGTTTCAAACTTGCTAATCTCGTGGCTGTAACAGTTAATGTTGCACCAGACGCAGACCTGAGTCAGCCGATTCCAGGTAGCAGTTTTAACCTGTCATTGGGTAACTTTATAACACATCACGATGCATTGCTGGCTCTGATTGGTTTGCTCCTTATTGCTATACTGATGGTTATGCGCGTCAAAGGCGCTCTGCTGATCGGGATCGTAGCAACAACGCTGATTGGTATTCCGATGGGCGTTACGAATCTGAGTGGTCTTTCAGGCGCAAGCTGGTTGCCTAACTTCAGTGATCTGGCGGTTGGACAGCTGGATTTGAAAGGTGCCATCAGTCTCGGATTGTTCGAGATCATCTTCATCTTTACCTTCGTTGAATTGTTCGACACGTTTGGTACGATGGTAGGTACTGCAACACGTATGGGGATTATGAAAGATAAGAAAAAAGGCGAGAAAACGATCGGTAAAGCGATGCTCGTCGATGCAGTTGGTGTCAGCGCAGGTGCTGCACTGGGTACAAGTACCATTACAGCATACGTTGAAAGTGCTTCAGGTGTTGAGGCGGGTGGACGTACAGGACTGACTTCGGTAACGACAGGTTTGTTGTTCATTTTGGCCCTGTTTATTGCGCCACTTGCGCTAGTTGTTCCATCTGCTGCAACGGCTCCGGCATTGATCATCGTGGGTGTGCTTATGATGAGTCAGGTACGTAGCATTGAGTGGGATGATTTCCTGCAAGCTTTCCCCGCTTTCCTTACCATTGTATTGATGCCTTTCACAGGTGGAATCGCAAACGGGATCTCCGCAGGTATCGTATCTTATGTGATTCTGGCGGTGTTCAGTAACTTGGTTACAGAGCGTAAAGTGAAAATTCACTGGCTCATGTGGATCTTGGCGATCATTGTAGTCTGCCGATACGTATTTATTGGCGGGGAATAAGCGTACATTAGTTTTAATGAAGAATACGGAGATAAGTTTGTTACCTTATATATGAGAAAGAAGCGAAAGCCACGGGATTTAAACCCGGAGCTTTCGCTTTTTTTGTTTTCTTTTCTTGGGAAAAATGAATTTTAAAAATGTTTTCCTTCTATATAGAAGGAATGAGTATAATGTTCTATGATCTGTTGGTTGTTTATCCAATGAAATCATCGGTTAATAAGTTTCTATAACGTGATGAGTCTATACTGTATACAAGATGAGTTTCTCTATAATTGGATTAGGGATCATGTGAAAAACTTTTTGCGTATATAAGTTAATTACTCCGATCATTAAAGTTAGTGCGCAGATGTATCATTTAGCCGGTTATAAGGAGATACTTGTTAAAAGGTCTACAGAGTACTCATTTTATAAGAATTTAATGTTTATCGAAAAAAAGACTTGCGTTCCATAATTGTACATGGTATATTCTATTTCCGGCCAAAAAAACACGAGATACACGGTGCGGCAAGCAAATGAAATAAGCTTCGAAAGAAACTTAAAAAAAGAGCTTGCAAAGTTGGTTCGGACATGATATTATATAAGAGTTGCTGAAGAGAACGACATTCGGTAACAAAACAAGTTTGATCTTTGAAAACTGAACAACGAGTGAGTAAACATTCTGCTTGCAGAATGAACGCGAAAGTTGAGACGAGCCTTGGCTTGAATCGACTGGAGCACAAATGAGATTTTTAATCTCGTCAGATTCAAAATGAGCTTATCGCTCTTTTCAATACTTTATTGGAGAGTTTGATCCTGGCTCAGGACGAACGCTGGCGGCATGCCTAATACATGCAAGTCGAGCGGACTTGAAGAGAAGCTTGCTTCTCGGATGGTTAGCGGCGGACGGGTGAGTAACACGTAGGCAACCTGCCCTCAAGTTTGGGACAACTACCGGAAACGGTAGCTAATACCGAATAGTTGTTTTCTTCGCCTGAAGAAAACTGGAAAGACGGAGCAATCTGTCACTTGGGGATGGGCCTGCGGCGCATTAGCTAGTTGGTGGGGTAACGGCTCACCAAGGCGACGATGCGTAGCCGACCTGAGAGGGTGATCGGCCACACTGGGACTGAGACACGGCCCAGACTCCTACGGGAGGCAGCAGTAGGGAATCTTCCGCAATGGGCGAAAGCCTGACGGAGCAATGCCGCGTGAGTGATGAAGGTTTTCGGATCGTAAAGCTCTGTTGCCAGGGAAGAACGCTTGGGAGAGTAACTGCTCTCAAGGTGACGGTACCTGAGAAGAAAGCCCCGGCTAACTACGTGCCAGCAGCCGCGGTAATACGTAGGGGGCAAGCGTTGTCCGGAATTATTGGGCGTAAAGCGCGCAGGCGGTCATTTAAGTCTGGTGTTTAATCCCGGGGCTCAACCCCGGATCGCACTGGAAACTGGGTGACTTGAGTGCAGAAGAGGAGAGTGGAATTCCACGTGTAGCGGTGAAATGCGTAGATATGTGGAGGAACACCAGTGGCGAAGGCGACTCTCTGGGCTGTAACTGACGCTGAGGCGCGAAAGCGTGGGGAGCAAACAGGATTAGATACCCTGGTAGTCCACGCCGTAAACGATGAGTGCTAGGTGTTAGGGGTTTCGATACCCTTGGTGCCGAAGTTAACACATTAAGCACTCCGCCTGGGGAGTACGGTCGCAAGACTGAAACTCAAAGGAATTGACGGGGACCCGCACAAGCAGTGGAGTATGTGGTTTAATTCGAAGCAACGCGAAGAACCTTACCAGGTCTTGACATCCCTCTGATCGGTACAGAGATGTATCTTTCCTTCGGGACAGAGGAGACAGGTGGTGCATGGTTGTCGTCAGCTCGTGTCGTGAGATGTTGGGTTAAGTCCCGCAACGAGCGCAACCCTTATATTTAGTTGCCAGCACTTCGGGTGGGCACTCTAGATAGACTGCCGGTGACAAACCGGAGGAAGGTGGGGATGACGTCAAATCATCATGCCCCTTATGACCTGGGCTACACACGTACTACAATGGCCGGTACAACGGGCTGCGAAATCGCGAGATGGAGCCAATCCCAACAAAGCCGGTCTCAGTTCGGATTGCAGGCTGCAACTCGCCTGCATGAAGTCGGAATTGCTAGTAATCGCGGATCAGCATGCCGCGGTGAATACGTTCCCGGGTCTTGTACACACCGCCCGTCACACCACGAGAGTTTATAACACCCGAAGTCGGTGGGGTAACCGCAAGGAGCCAGCCGCCGAAGGTGGGATAGATGATTGGGGTGAAGTCGTAACAAGGTAGCCGTATCGGAAGGTGCGGCTGGATCACCTCCTTTCTATGGAGAATCGTTTCCTGCAACGGAAACATTCAAATATAAAATCTAGCCAGGTCGGCTAGTTACTCACTCGTTGCTCAGTTTTGAGAGCTCAAACTCTCAAACAGCTTGCTTTTGCATGGAGCTTGTTCTTTGAAAACTAGATATCGAAACGAAACAAACGCGAATTAGAACATTCCTTTAAGCTGATCTTGTGTAAACAAGTGAAGTGTATAAAGGTAGTTAAATTGCTTTTGTGATGGTATTGGATGGGAGCGACTTTTGGCTTTGCGCAAGCAAAACAAGTGAAGCGAGCAGTCAAAACCGGAACAAAATGGTTAAGCTACTAAGAGCACACGGAGGATGCCTAGGCGCTAGGAGCCGATGAAGGACGTGGCGAACAACGAAACTGCCTCGGGGAGCTGTAAGCAAGCTTTGATCCGGGGGTGTCCGAATGGGGAAACCCAGCTGGGGTAATTTCCAGTTACTCACAACTGAATACATAGGTTGTGTAGAGGCATACCAGGGGAACTGAAACATCTAAGTACCCTGAGGAAGAGAAAACAATAGTGATTCCGTCAGTAGCGGCGAGCGAACGCGGAGAAGCCCAAACCAGAGAGCTTGCTCTTTGGGGTTGTGGGACGTCTCACATGGAGTTACAAAGGAACCGGTTAAGCGAAGAGGTCTGGAAAGGCCCGCCAAAGAAGGTAAAAGCCCTGTAGTTGAAAGTTGGTTCCCTCCGAGACGGATCCCGAGTAGTGCGGGGCACGTGAAACCCCGTATGAATCCGGCAGGACCATCTGCCAAGGCTAAATACTTCCTAGCGACCGATAGTGAAGCAGTACCGTGAGGGAAAGGTGAAAAGCACCCCGGAAGGGGAGTGAAATAGAACCTGAAACCGTGTGCTTACAAAAAGTCAGAGCCCGTTTTAGGGGTGATGGCGTGCCTTTTGTAGAATGAACCGGCGAGTTACGTTCCCGTGCAAGGTTAAGGTGAAGAGCCGGAGCCGCAGCGAAAGCGAGTCTGAATAGGGCGATGTAGTACGTGGACGTAGACCCGAAACCGGGTGATCTACCCCTGTCCAGGGTGAAGGTGCGGTAACACGCACTGGAGGCCCGAACCCACGCATGTTGAAAAATGCGGGGATGAGGTGGGGGTAGCGGAGAAATTCCAATCGAACTCGGAGATAGCTGGTTCTCCCCGAAATAGCTTTAGGGCTAGCCTCGGAAAACAGAGTCGTGGAGGTAGAGCACTGATTGGGTGCGGGGCCCGCAAGGGTTACCAAGCTCAGTCAAACTCCGAATGCCATAGACTTACTTCCGGGAGTCAGACAGTGAGTGCTAAGATCCATTGTCAAAAGGGAAACAGCCCAGACCATCAGCTAAGGTCCCCAAGTGTGTGTTAAGTGGGAAAGGATGTGGAGTTGCACAGACAACCAGGATGTTGGCTTAGAAGCAGCCACCATTGAAAGAGTGCGTAATAGCTCACTGGTCGAGTGACTCTGCGCCGAAAATGTAACGGGGCTAAACACACCACCGAAGCTATGGCTTGATGCTTTGCATCAGGGGTAGGGGAGCGTTGTATAAGGGTTGAAGGTGTACCGTAAGGAGCGCTGGACATTATACAAGTGAGAATGCCGGTATGAGTAACGAAAAGATCAGTGAGAATCTGATCCGCCGAAAGCCTAAGGGTTCCTGAGGAAGGCTCGTCCGCTCAGGGTAAGTCGGGACCTAAGGCGAGGCCGAAAGGCGTAGTCGAAGGACAACAGGTCGAAATTCCTGTACCACCGTAAGCCGTTATGAGCAATGGGGGGACGCAGTAGGGTAGTGACGCGGACTGATGGATGTCCGTCTAAGCAGTGAGGCTGATGTGTAGGCAAATCCGCACATTGTAAGGCTGAGCTGTGATGGGGAGCGAAAATTATAGTAGCGAAGGTCATGATCTCACACTGCCAAGAAAAGCCTCTAGCCAGGTGAAGGTGCCCGTACCGCAAACCGACACAGGTAGGCGAGAAGAGTATTCTAAGGCGCGCGGAAGAACTCTCGTTAAGGAACTCGGCAAAATGACCCCGTAACTTCGGGAGAAGGGGTGCCCCGGTAGTGTGAATAGCACGAGGGGGCCGCAGTGAAAAGGCCCAAGCGACTGTTTAGCAAAAACACAGGTCTGTGCGAAGCCGTAAGGCGAAGTATACGGGCTGACGCCTGCCCGGTGCTGGAAGGTTAAGGGGAGTGGTTAGGGAGTAATCCCGAAGCTGTGAACCGAAGCCCCAGTAAACGGCGGCCGTAACTATAACGGTCCTAAGGTAGCGAAATTCCTTGTCAGGTAAATTCTGACCCGCACGAATGGCGTAACGACTTGGGCGCTGTCTCAACGAGAGATCCGGTGAAATTTTAATACCTGTGAAGATGCAGGTTACCCGCGACAAGACGGAAAGACCCCATGGAGCTTTACTGCAGCTTGATATTGAATTTGGGTACGATCTGTACAGGATAGGTGGGAGCCTAAGAGACATGAGCGCCAGCTTGTGTGGAGGCAACGTTGGGATACCACCCTGATCGTATCTAGGTTCTAACCTGGTACCGTAATCCGGTGCGGGGACAGTGTCAGGTGGGCAGTTTGACTGGGGCGGTCGCCTCCTAAAGAGTAACGGAGGCGCCCAAAGGTTCCCTCAGAATGGTTGGAAATCATTCGAAGAGTGCAAAGGCATAAGGGAGCTTGACTGCGAGACCTACAAGTCGAGCAGGGACGAAAGTCGGGCTTAGTGATCCGGTGGTACCGCATGGAAGGGCCATCGCTCAACGGATAAAAGCTACCCTGGGGATAACAGGCTTATCTCCCCCAAGAGTCCACATCGACGGGGAGGTTTGGCACCTCGATGTCGGCTCATCGCATCCTGGGGCTGAAGTAGGTCCCAAGGGTTGGGCTGTTCGCCCATTAAAGCGGTACGCGAGCTGGGTTCAGAACGTCGTGAGACAGTTCGGTCCCTATCTGTCGTGGGCGTAGGAAATTTGAGAGGAGCTGTCCTTAGTACGAGAGGACCGGGATGGACGTACCGCTGGTGTACCAGTTGTTCCGCCAGGAGCACCGCTGGGTAGCTATGTACGGACGGGATAAACGCTGAAAGCATCTAAGCGTGAAGCCCCCCTCAAGATGAGATTTCCCAGTATGTAAGACCCCTTGAAGACGACGAGGTAGATAGGCTGGGGGTGGAAGTGCAGCAATGCATGGAGCTGACCAGTACTAATCGGTCGAGGGCTTATCCAATAGCAAGTTGTAATTCGCATGTTTCGTTTCGAATCTAGTTTTCAGAGAACGATCTCTGAAATGTAAGCTACGCGTTTGGTGGCGATGGCGGAGGGGTTCCACACGTACCCATCCCGAACACGACCGTTAAGCCCTCTAGCGCCGATGGTACTTGGACCGCAGGGTCCTGGGAGAGTAGGACGCCGCCAAGCAACAGAAGACACACTTGATGATATCGAGTGTGTCTTTTTTGTTTTTCCTAAATGCTTAAATAAACCTTAACAGCCTTGGTTATTTACTAGGGCTGTTAAGGTTTATTTCAATATTTATGAGAATTTTAAATAACTTTAAAAGGATCATTTCTCTTTCGTTCATTTAATTAAGCAACATGTGTCTATACTTTGATGTGGTTGCAAGCCTCCGAAAGGATTGTAAGGGAGTTCTGCAATGCACGCTGGGTTTCCGAATCAATGATGACGCCTTGTTTGTTCATTTTCAATGTAATATGAGGAATAGTTAAGCAGCCCTCTTGTAAGACTTGTGCATTAATCATGTTTAGTGTCAGCAATAAGGAAGCATGGGCTTTGTTACCTCCCATGGGGCTTGGGGAAGCAGCAATGACAATGGTGAGTTTATTGAGCCATTCTCCAGAAGATACAACCCAATCTAGTGCATTTTTTAAGACCCCAGGAACGCCATTTCCATACTCTGGCGTGCAGATAAGGACACCGTCCGAATGTTTAAGTTGGGCTCTCAAGTTCTGTACGGACACTGGACCCTCCGCGACATCGAGGTCAGGGTTAAAATGCGGTAGATCATTTAATCCATCATATACTTCAAACTTAAGGTTAGGCGTAGCCAGCTTAATCATGGCGTGCATTAGTAACGTATTGGAGGACTGATTGCGCAGACTTCCGGAAATGGCAAGGATTTTTAATTCTTTTTTCATGAGCGTAGATCATCTCTATTCTTTAGTAATGTAGGGCAATCTGTTTATTTTCCTCCTGATGGAATGAGCTGTCTATAGAAAACGCATTTAATTAAGGCATTCTTCATGTTAGTCAGGCGCTATCCACAATTCTTCATCAAAAATACATGCCATCGTTTGTATTACTCTGGGTAATAGAATGAAGAGATCACTTAAAATAGACAACTAACGAAAGAATCATAATAAATATTTTATAAAATTAGTACCAAGTACTAAGACTAAGTGCTATAATGGTAAAAAACAAGTGAGGTGACTACCGGTATGAATCATCATTCAAAGGCAACCATCACGGCAATGGGGACGTATGTACCGGATCGAATATTAACTAATGCTGATCTGGAGAAATTAGTCGAGACAAGTGACGAATGGATTGTGCAACGTACAGGCATGAGAGAACGGCGAATTGCAGCTGAAGATCAATTTGTATCTGACCTGGCTACGAAGGCTGTAGAAGATATGATACGTCGTTATGATGTAAGTGTAGGAGATGTGGATATGATCCTTGTGGCTACAAGTACACCTGAATATGCTTTCCCAAGTACGGCATCCAGAGTACAGGCTAACCTTAAGATCCCACACACGGGCGTACTGGATTTAAATGCTGCATGCGCAGGTTTTACCTACGGGCTACAGCTTGCTGACAGTTTGGTGACCAGTGGAATGTACCGCAAAGTACTGGTTATTGGAGCAGAGACGTTATCCAAAATTACGGATTACACAGACCGCACGACTTGTGTACTGTTTGGTGATGGAGCGGGGGCCTTCTTGGTCGAGAGATCATCGGGTGCTGAAGGTGACTTTATGGCAGCCATATCAGGTACACATGGAGAAGGCGGTGTACATCTCTATAAGAGTGGTCTGTCTTCGGAGATGAATGGTATGCCTTTGCAGGGTGAGGGATGCCTTGTTCAGAATGGGCGAGAGATTTATAAGTGGGCTGTACGGACGATCCCAGAGCAATTAGGTAATCTTATAACGAAAGCTGGATTAAGACCTGAGCAGATTGACTGGTTTGTCCCGCATAGTGCCAATATGAGAATGATTGAGGCTGTTTGCGAACGTGGTCCGGTTCCTTTGGAACGTACTTTAACCAGTGTCGAATATCGTGGTAACACATCTGCTGCTTCCATTCCGCTTGCTTTACAGCTTGCAGTGGATGAAGGGGAATTAAAAGAAGGACAGAGCGTAGCTCTCTTTGGTTTTGGCGGTGGTCTGACGTACGCAGGTCTGGTGCTGAAATGGGGCGTGCCGGATAAGGTTCAGTAATATGAGTAACATACGATTGGATGCAACACAAAAATAAATAGAAAATAAAAGAGACCACCCAAACTTCATGCAGTCATGAAGAGGGTGGTCTCTTTAGTAGCTTAACTCGTTTCAAAAAAAGTGATATGATTGCATCTATTTTTTGTGTTTACTGGAATTGCTTAATCCCATAAATATTTTACGGCGTAAGCTTAGGCGCTTGGCGGTGATGTGTACCTTGTTCGTAGCTGTAAGCCAGCTTGATCAAGGTACCTTCATCAAAGGCACGACCCAGGAATTCCATGCCTACAGGCAAACCATCAGTTGTGAAACCAGCAGGGACCGTGATCGCCGGGAAGCCGGAGAATGGACTCAGACGGTTGTTACCACCGGAGTTTTGTCCTTCGCCAATAACACCAGCGGCTTGTGTGGACGTAGGATAGATGATGGCATCCAAGTTATTGTCTGCCATAACTTTCAGCAAGGACTCACGTGTAACTTGGGTACGTTTCAGGACGATGTCCTTGTATTCGGTAGTCTCCAGGGTTTGGCGTGCATCCCGAGTCTTCATAGATTGTTCTTGTGACTTATCAAACTCTCCGGAAGCGATGATCTCGGTCAGACTGTGATATGGAGCATCTGCACCCAATGACTCCAGATAGTCATTCAGCTGGAACTTGAATTCATATCCACTAAGGCTTGGGTATTTGTTGATCTCAGCCAAGTTCGGGATGGAAATTGGAACTGCGGTAGCGCCTAGTGTCTTCAGTTCTTCCACAGCGGTGTTGATCACGTCAGCAACGGCTTTTTCTTCAGCTTTGGTACTTGGGATGAGTTCTGTGGCCACACCGATGCGTGCACCTTTCAGTCCGTTTACATCCAAGAAGTCTGTATAGCTGGAAGGGATTTTTCCAACCGCGTAAGCTGTAGCGACATCTTTCTTGTCATAGCCGGCTGTAGCATCGAGCATGATTGCGGCATCACTTACGGTACGAGCCATAGGTCCACCGACATCCTGTGTCAAAGCCAATGGGATAATGCCTTCACGGCTGGACAGTCCAATGGTTGGGCGGATACCCACAAGGCTGTTGAAGCTGGATGGGATTCGGATTGAGCCACCAGTGTCTGTACCCATGCCGGCTGCGGCAAAGTTAGATGCAATGGCAGCACCTGTTCCGCCGCTTGAGCCACCTGGATAGTGGTCCAAGGCGTATGGGTTCAATGTTTGTCCACCCAATGAGCTGGATGTCGTGATGCCAAATGCAAATTCATGCAGGTTTGTTTTGCCCAAAATAATGGCACCAGCTGCTTTGAGTTTCTTCACTTGTTCAGCATCGTGAGCAGGAATGGAATCTTTCAGACAGATACAGCCTGCGGTTGTCGGCATGTCATTGGTATCAAAATTGTCTTTCACCAGAATTGGAACGCCATGCAGAGGTCCACGAGCACCTTGAGCTGCACGTTCTTCATCCAATTGCTCCGCAATTTGGAGCGCATCCGGGTTCAGGGTTAATACAGCGTTGATGCTTACACCTTGATCATCGTATTTTTCAATGCGGTCCAGATATTTCTGAACCAACTCTTTTGATGTCAGTTTTCCCTGCGTCATTGCGGCCTGAAGATCCATAATGGTTGCTTCCTCCAGGACAAACGGTTTTATGTAGTTATAAATGCGGTCTTTCAGTATGGAGAGGTCATTCTCGGTAAGTACAGCGTTTGGAAGGAAGAGTGATTCCGTATAACCTTTCATCAATCCCGCAGTGTTCAATGCACCAACAGCACCTGCGAAAGTGGCTTCATCCGGGACATCCTTGAATGATTCGGTTGTCGAATCCAGCTTGAGCCATTGTTGCAAGGCGACCGCAGCATCTTTACGTTGTACGGTTGTGCCGGAGAGCTTGTCCATGGTAAAAGGAACACCTGCAAGTGTTGCCGCTTCTTCCATGGCCTGAACAAATGCTGCCGGAGTAGCAGGCGCTTTTCCTTTGGATACAGCAGCTACTGTTGTTTTACTCGTAGGCGTTGCCGTTGCAGCTGATGCCGAAGGTAACGTTCCTCCCCATGTTGTGGCAACAACAGCTCCCGCCAGTAACAAAGCCCCACTTTTTTTCAATACAGATCCATGATAAGTCATGCATCCACGCTCCCTTCCTGTGTCTCATTGATGTGTGTAGCAGCGATTCTGTTTCTATGCTTTTGACACATTGTATAGTCATGTTAGGTAATCTTACAAGGTTTATATTTATCCAAAAAAACGTATACATCAATACTTTACAGTGTTAATACTTATTCATGCTTCTGTTTACATGTACTCAGAAAAACTATTACACATTTCAATGTGAAGAAATATAACATGTAATCGATATGTTGATTAAACATGAGGTTACAGGATACGAGTAGATTAGGAAGTAGAGATGACAGAGCATACCTTTAGTGTGAAATGATATAATGAATAGATAGGTATAAAAGAGACATAACGTTCTACCAGAGAGGAAGAGATATGAAGTGAAGACATTGGTACTCGCAGAAAAACCATCTGTAGCACGCGAAATAGCCAGAGTTATGGGTGCGCGTGATAAACATAAAAGTTACATGGAAGGCCCGAAATATATCGTTACCTGGGCGCTTGGACATCTGGTTGGATTAGCTGAACCCGAGGATTACGATAAAAAGTATGCAACATGGAATCTGGAGGACCTGCCCATTCTGCCAGAGCGTACGAAACTGAAGGTACTTAAAGAGACCAACCATCAATACAAAGCCGTGCAGCAGTTGATGAAGCGTCAGGATGTGGGCGAGCTGGTTATTGCGACGGATGCAGCACGTGAGGGAGAATTGCTGGCCCGTTGGATCATGCAGATGGCGGGGTGGAAAAAACCTTTTAAACGTCTGTGGATTTCATCCCAGACAGATAAGGCGATCAAAGACGGATTTGCTTCGCTGAAGCCAGGCAGTCAGTTCGACCGTCTTTATGAATCTGCACGCTGCCGTGCGGAAGCCGACTGGATGATTGGACTTAACGTGACCCGTGCACTAACCGTTCGTTTTAATGCGCAGTTATCAGCTGGACGTGTGCAAACCCCGACATTAGGCATGATTATGGATAGAGAAAATGAAATTAACGGTTTCCGCTCGCAGGAGTATGAGACGTTAACGGCAGATTTGGGTGGTTTTCAGGCTGTGTGGCGGGCAGCTGGGGGAGATTCACGAATTTTCGACCCTCAAGAAACGCAAGAATTGAAGAAACGGGTAGACGGGCGCAAGGGCACGATTGCCCAGGTGAAGAAAAGCGAGAAGGTTGAGCCGCATCCCCTGGCATATGACCTGACGGAATTGCAACGGGATGCCAACCGGAAGTATGGTTTCTCTGCAAAGCAAACATCAAATGTCCTGCAACGTCTGTATGAACAGCACAAACTCGTGACGTATCCACGTACGGACAGCCGGTATCTGACTTCGGACATGACAGCTACATTGAAAGAACGTCTGGACAGTGTAGCCATTGGACCTTATGCATCTCTGGCACGTCCTTTGCTGCGCAAAAATCTGAATATCACCAAACGTATTGTGGATGACAGTAAAGTTACGGATCACCATGCGATTATCCCCACGGAGCAGACGGTGCTTCTGAATCAACTGAATCCGGAGGAACGCAAATTGTACGATCTGATTGTGCGTCGATTTATCAGCCTGTTTTATCCGGCAGCGAAGTACGATTCGGTTGCGATCACGGTTCAAGTGGGGAATGACTCCTTCCATGTCAAAGGAACAACAGTGAAAGAAAGTGGATGGCGTGAAGTATACGGCGGTGATTACAGCGATGATGACGATGACCGTGCTGATGATGCAACAGACCATGAGCGTGCGCTTTTGCCAGATGTGCAGCAAGGACAGTCCGTGACGGTTCAGCGTTGTCATATTAAAAGTGGACGGACGATGCCGCCCAAACGGTATACCGAAGCTGCTTTGCTTTCTCAGATGGAAAAGCATGGACTCGGGACTCCGGCTACGCGGGCGGATATTATCGAGAAGCTGGTCAGTTCCGATACAATAGATCGTCAAGGCAACAGCATGCACCCGACTGGTAAAGGAAAACAGTTGATTGAACTGGCTGCTCCGCAGCTTCGTACACCGGATCTGACTGCTCGCTGGGAAGCTGAACTGGAACGCATCGCTCGTGGGCAAGGGAAACCGGGGCCGTTTCTGGATAGTATCCGATCCATGGCGAAAGAGCTGGTGTCTACGGTAAAAGGCAGCAAAGCAGAGTACAAGCCGCATAATGTGTCCAATAGCCATTGCCCGGACTGTAACGCACGGTTGTTGGAGAAGAAAGGCAAGCGCGGCAAGTTTCTTGTATGTCCTACCGAGGACTGTGGGTATCGTCGTTCGGCAGAAAAAAGATTGTCCAATCGTCGTTGTGCGCAGTGCCACAAAAAGATGGAAATCAAGGAAGGCAAGGCGGGGTTATACGTACAATGTCTACCTTGTGGTATTACTGAAACGTTGGATAAGGATAAACAGCATGTGAACAAACGCGATCAGCAAAAGCTGGTGAAACAATATGCTAAGCAGGAGTCCATCGGTTCCAATCTGGGTGAACTGCTGAAGGCGGCTATGGAGAAAAAGGGAGAGTAACACGCTTGAGGGTAGTTGAGGTAATACCTCGTGCGGTACGAGCTATGCGAATGATGTACTCATTTACTCCAAAGGGACTAATTATAATTTTTCTCTACTCATCTATGTGAAGTCGTATAAGATCCTCCGTTTTCAGGCAACGTAAGCCAAGGAGGTGATACCTACATGCCGCATAACAAACCAGAGAAGATCCATAACCAGCAAAACAAAGACAGTATTCGGGAAGAGAGTATCGCTGTGCGCCCGGACAAAGCAGCCAAAAGAGCACCAAGCCTGAACGGTATTCCAAAGCAGGAATCCTAAGTCAGAGTGAGGTAGCGTTTATACACCAATTTCCGGTTCCCTACCCGGTGCGTTGAACATGTCTCTGATGAGGACTATAATGGAGACAGGGAGATGTCCCGGGACAGGGGGATCGCTAGAATTATATGCAAACCGGACTTATATTGTGGTTTTTATTTATTAATGTAGTTGGTTATCTGGTGATGTCGGACGATAAGAGGCGTGCACAACAGCGTCGTGACCGTACACCTGAACGGACGTTATTCTTGCTTGCGTTTATTGGCGGTGCTTTGGGAGTCTGGATTGCGATGTATCGGAAAAGGCATAAAACCAAACATCCGAGCTTCACCATTGGCATTCCATTGTTGTTATTCCTGAATGCGGTAATCTATGGTTACTTTATTCAATGAACACACGGAACACATGTATAACCGTTCATAGTAGGGTTTCATATGTAAATTAAGTCGTATAAATGGTTCATTGTGGCTCTGGAACGTTTAAGGAGTTATATGGTTCTGTTAGTTTATTACATGTCAGACCGAAGCTTGCTTCGCATGTTCTACATATAAAGGAAGGGACGGGATTCACATGTTATTTTCCAAAATATTAGTGGCTTATGATGGTTCGAAAGCTTCAAATAAAGCACTTGATCGTGCGATTGAGCTAGCTAAAGTGTCCCCAAATGCAGTACTGGATGTCATTCATGCTTTTGATTTCCCGCGTGTATTCATCGGTGAGGGGTTGGCTCCACTGCCACCTTCACTTAATAATGACTACTACAATCTGGCGGTACAGACGACAGATGAAGCAAAAGAGCGAATTCAGGCTGCTGGTGTAACGGCCAATGTGGATCTGATTCAAGGAGCGGCTGCGGAAGTACTGCTTGATTTTGCCAAAGAAAATGATTCTGATATCATTATTATTGGTAGCCGCGGACTCGGTGGAATTCGGGAATTTGTCCTGGGTAGTGTCAGTCACAATGTGGTACAGCATGCTCAGGTTCCAGTACTGATCGTAAAATAATGGATGAAGTGTGTACGCACTGAAAAGCAGGAAGCCGGTTGTCTTCGAGAGATTGAAGAGGAGCCGGCTTTCTTTTATGGGATGAAATGGATGGCTAACCGAATTTAATGAAGCAATTCCCGAACATTATATTTGTCAATATGTTAAATGTTCGTCTTTAAGTTGACATTAGCTGTAGGGGATTGTTAGAATGTTAGATGTGTCGATCAGGTAAGAATAAGGTCGAGTAGGAACGAAATATGTAATAAGAGATTACCAAAATGAACGAAGATAGTTTGATAGATATTTGCTCGTATAACGCCGGGAATAGGGCCCGGAAGTATCTACCCGGGAACCGTAAATTTCCGGACTACGAGGAGATACGGCTGAGAGTCGCATGCAACCAGATGCGGACAGCAAGCCCCATTTTGGCATGCCCAAATGAGGGATACGTATTTCTTGGAGTCCGGTGTCCGGAGAAAATGTGATGTTTTCGCGGGTAGCGGATTTTTTCATTTCACACGTAATAAGAGTTCCTTAATAGTCAGATGTAATCAAAAAAGCGCAGACGGGAGTTGGATGTATTCATGTCACTGCAAGTCGCTGTAATTATGGGCAGCAAGTCGGATTGGGAAACGATGAAACATGCGTGCGAGGTGCTGGACGAGCTGGAGATTGGGTATGAGAAAAAGGTGGTCTCCGCCCATCGTACACCGGATCTGATGTTTGAATACGCAGAGCAAGCAATTGATCGAGGATTCAAGGTGATCATTGCAGGGGCAGGCGGGGCAGCACATCTACCCGGTATGGTTGCCGCCAAAACGATGCTTCCAGTCATTGGCGTACCGGTTCAATCCAAAGCATTGAACGGTCTCGATTCCTTGTTGTCCATTGTTCAGATGCCTGGTGGTATTCCCGTCGCAACTGTGGCGATTGGCAAGGCAGGGGCAACGAATGCAGGATTGCTGGCAGCTCAAATGATCGGTGCTTTTGACCCGGATGTCCAACGTCGCTCTGAAGCTCGCAGAGAGCGCATCAAACAAGAAGTACTCGAAAGCAGTGAAGAACTATGACTAGAGAAGGTTTACAGTCGGGTGTGGCAGGAGAACTGAAAAATGTCCTGCTGCCCGGGAAAACAACCATCGGCATTCTTGGAGGCGGACAGCTCGGACGTATGATGACGCTCGCAGGAACGGCAATGGGGTATCGATTCGTTACTCTTGATCCCGCTGCGGATGCACCTTGTGGACAAGTTGCTCGTCAGATTCAAGCTGGTTATGACGATGCCAAAGCTGCACTTGAACTGGCTCGGCAATGTGATGTCATTACGTATGAATTCGAAAATGTGGATGCAGAAGTCGCTGGGCTGCTCGAACGTGAGTCTTACGTTCCGCAAGGAAGTGCGTTACTGTACACCACACAACATCGGTTGCGTGAAAAACGTGCAATCGAAGCTGCTGGAGTAAGAGTCGCGCCTTATCGTGAGATCACAAGTGCGGATACGATGCTTGCTGCTGTTAGCGAACTTGGAGTGCCATGTGTACTGAAGACGGTTACTGGAGGTTACGATGGCAAAGGCCAGCGTGTAATCCGGGAAGCAATTCAGGCTGTTGCAGCATACGAAGAACTTGCGGCTACTGGTGCGGAACTGGTGCTGGAACAATTCATCAAGTTTGAATGCGAGATATCGGTCGTTGTAGCGCGTAGTACAAATGGGGAGATTAAAACGTTCCCGCCAGCGGAGAACATTCATGTAAATAACATTTTGCATGCTTCAATTGTACCGGCTAGAGTTGCCGCAGACATCCAGATTGAAGCGCAAAAGCTGGCAGCAGCGGTGGCAGAATCAATGAAGGCTGTCGGGTTGCTGGCAGTGGAACTGTTTGTAGCGGCGGATGGAAGACTGTACGTCAACGAACTGGCACCAAGACCGCATAATTCTGGTCACTATACGATGGAAGCTTGTGCGACTTCTCAGTTCGAACAACATATTCGTGCGATCTGCGGATTACCACTTGGGGACACTTCGTTATTGAGTCCGGTTGTTATGGTCAATGTGCTTGGAGAACATCTGGAAGGCATTATCGCCAGAACAGGGCAACCTGATGCAGAAGCGATAGAACTCGGTGTGATTCCCAAGCTTCACATATATGGTAAAACCGAAGCGAAAACAGGACGTAAGATGGGGCATGTGAATCTGCTCTGTCAGGATGTTGAAGAAGGATTGCAATGGATTGAACAAACTAATCTCTGGAGGAATACAAATTCATGATTGAACGTTATAGCAGACCCGAAATGAGAGCCATCTGGACCGAAGAGAACAAATTCCAATCGTGGCTGGAAGTTGAAATTTGTGCATGTGAGGCGTGGGCCGAACTGGGTGTAATCCCTAAGGAAGAAGCAGCATTGCTTCGTCAGAACGCATCTTTTGACATCGACCGCATCTATGAGATTGAACAGGAAACACGTCATGACGTTATCGCATTTACACGTACGGTATCTGAAAGTCTGGGTGCGGAGCGGAAATGGGTGCACTACGGACTGACTTCCACGGATGTCGTGGATACGGCTCTGGGTTATGTATTGCGTCAAGCGAATGAGATTCTGGAAAAGGATATCGTGAATTTCATTGAAATTCTTCGCGAAAAAGCACTGGCTTATCAGCACACACCAATGATGGGACGTACGCACGGCGTGCATGCAGAGCCAACAACATTTGGACTGAAAATGGCATTGTGGCATGAAGAGATGAAACGGAACCTGGAGCGTTTCCGTCATGCAGCAGACAATGTACAATACGGCAAAATCTCAGGCGCAGTTGGAACGTACGCGAACATCGATCCTTTTGTTGAAGAGTTTGTCTGCGAGAAGTTGGGCACGAAACCTGCGCCAATCTCGACTCAAACATTGCAACGTGACCGTCACGCGGAGTATATGGCTACACTGGCGTTGATCGCAACGTCCCTGGACAAGTTTGCTACAGAGGTACGTGCGCTGCAGAAGAGTGAGTTCCGTGAAGTGGAAGAAGCTTTTGCTAAAGGTCAAAAAGGATCGTCCGCGATGCCGCACAAGCGTAATCCAATCGGTAGCGAAAACATCTCCGGCCTGTCCCGCGTCATTCGCGGACATATGGTATCGGCATACGAGAACGTAACACTCTGGCATGAGCGCGACATCTCGCATTCTTCCGTAGAACGTATCATTCTGCCGGATGCAACGATGCTGCTGAACTACATGTTGAACCGTTTTGGTAACATCGTGAAGAACCTGACGGTATTCCCTGAGAACATGAAACGCAACATGGAGCGCACCTACGGGGTACCATTCTCCGGTCGCATTATGACAAAGCTGATCGACAAAGGTTTCAGCCGCGAGCAAGCGTACGATACCGTTCAACCACGTGCGATGCAAGCATGGGAAGAACAACGTCAGTTCCAGGATATCGTGAAATCCACACCGGAAATCACGGAAGTGCTGAACGAAGAAGAAATCGCAGATGCGTTCAACCCGTCATGGCACCTGAAGCACGTAGACACGATCTTCAAAAAGCTCGGCTTGAACGATTAATATATTAAGGCTTTGAATTATTCTATTCCCTAAAAGTATAGGTTGATTATGTGTTCACGCTGGAACGGAGAAGGCAGAAAAAACCTGAAGAAGCAAAGCGCTCGCCTTTATCACAGGATTTTCCCCTTTAGAAAGGGGATCAGAAAAATCCGGGGATAACAGCGATCGGAAGGTTCTTCTGCATTCGGAGTGGCCCTGCGTGATGAGGGGAATTGGACGTATACTTTACATCTCCTGAAAGAAGGTGAGCCCATGGCACTGTCCACTGCGGCAGATCTCGTTAAAGCACCTCTGTTATATAAAGGAAAAGTACGTGAATTGTACGATCTGGGTGAACATTTTCTAATCGTGGTTACCGACCGAATCTCGGCATTTGATTATGTGCTGGACCCGGCAGTTCCCGAGAAAGGAAACGTACTGAACAAACTCAGCAGCTTCTGGTTTGAACTGACAGGTAGCATGATGGACAATCACGTGGTTCATACCGATGTGAATCAACTGGGTGACCTGATCACAGACCCTGAATTGCTCAAAGACCGCATCATGGTAACCCGCAAAGCAGAACGCATTGATATTGAATGTGTCGTGCGTGGATACATCACTGGTGGGGGGTGGAGACAATACGAGACGAGTGGTGAAGTGAATGGCATTAAACTGCCTGACGGACTTCGCAAAAACGCCAAGCTCGAAGTTCCCATTTTCACCCCGGCAGCCAAAAACGATGTTGGTCATGATGAAGACATCCCAATGGATCGCATGAAAGAACTGGTAGGAGACGCACTTGCAGTGGAGCTTCAAGAAAAAAGCTTACGCCTGTACGAATTCGCCCGTGATTACTGTGATCAACGTGGCATCATTCTGGCAGACTGCAAATTCGAGTTCGGCATCGTGGATGGCAAGGTCATCCTGATTGACGAAATCTTCACTCCAGATGCTTCACGTTTCTGGGCCAAAGAGAATTATGAACTAGACATCGAGATCGACAGCATGGATAAAGAGCCAGTGCGAACCTATCTGGCTGGAACCGACTGGGACAAGAACAGTAAACCTGATCCACTCCCACAAGAGGTAGTTGAAGCAACAACCGCAAGATACGTCGATATTTATAACCGTTTAACGAAATAATAAAGTTTAACGTTTGAGCGGGCTAAGGGAAAGTTTGGCTTTCGATCGCTGTTGCCCCCGGAATGTTTTGATTGGAATCCTTTTTTCAAAAGGAAACATTCCGGTTGCAAAGGCGAACGCTTACGCTTCTCTAGTTCAAATCTTTCCCTCCGCCAGTGTTCAAACTGGTGGGTGAGGCAATTAAAGACAAAGACTTCTCTTCACATACAGGAAGTCTACAAATATAAAAATAATAAGGTTACTCATGTAACGTAAAGACCATTCACCGTTTTCACGTAATGGTCAGTCTAGACCATTACACACCGTGCAACGTAAAGGTTTAGGCATTTAAAAAACGTCGCATGGACTAGCGGAGGGGCGGGATTGTTCTTAAAGGAGCGATAGCGTTCGCCTTTGTCCCCGGGTTTTGACCGCACAGCGGTTCAAAACAATCAAAAAACCTGGGGACAACAAGTGACCGGAAGAACAATCCGCCCCGGAGCAAGCCCCCCAAGTCACTTTTTTTAACAGCGTAAAGCATTTATCCCGTTCATTACTGAGGAGGAACATAAGGATCATGATCAAAGCAACCGTATATGTCACTATTAAGCAAAGCGTACTCGACCCGCAAGGCGTAGCTGTTCAAGGAGCCCTGCATTCAATGGGATTCAATGAAGTGGAAAGTGTACGGATCGGTAAAGTCATGGAATTGAACCTGGATACAACAGATCGTGCGGAAGCGGAGAAACGATTGAAAGTCATGTGTGAAAAGCTGCTGGCCAACACCGTTGTTGAAGATTACCGCTACGAATTGGAGGGTTAATCTCATGAAATTTGCAGTTCTTGTGTTCCCTGGCTCCAACTGCGACATCGACTGTTACAAGGCAGTGGAAGATGCGATTGGACAAGAGGTTGATTATGTATGGCACACGGCTACAGATCTTTCGGCTTATGATTGTATTTTAGTTCCGGGTGGTTTCTCTTATGGTGACTACCTGCGCTGCGGAGCGATTTCCCGCTTTGCACCGGTAATGAACGAGGTAGCGAAAGCTGCTGAACAAGGTAAATATATTTTGGGTATTTGCAACGGCTTCCAGATCCTGACCGAAGCTGGATTGCTTCCAGGTGCATTGATCCGCAACACTTCCCTGAAATTCCGTTGTCACGATACGGTACTGAAAGTGGCGAATGCAGATACGCCATTTACACGTGACTATGCACCGGGCGAAGAGATTATCATCCCGATTGCTCACGGTGAAGGCAACTATTATTGCGACGAGGAGACGCTGGCGAGTCTGCAAGCGAACAACCAGATCGTATTTACGTATGGTACCAACCCGAACGGTTCCCTGGGTGATATTGCAGGCGTCTGTAACGAGGCTGGAAACGTGGTCGGCATGATGCCGCATCCAGAGCGTGCAGTGGATTCACTGTTTGGTTCGGAAGACGGAAAACGTATGTTTACATCTATTTTGAAAGCATGGAGGGATCGGCATGACGCAGCAGCTATCCGCTAAGGAACCAACAGCAGAACAGGTCGCAGAACATAAACTTTACGCACAAATGGGCGTATCTGACAGCGAGTATGAGCTGATCTGTGAGTTCATGGGGCGCAAGCCAAACTACACGGAGATTGGTGTGTTCAGTGTAATGTGGTCCGAGCATTGTGCTTATAAAAACTCCAAGCCATTGCTGCGCCGTTTCCCAACCACTGGACCACGTGTCCTGATGGGACCTGGTGAAGGTGCCGGTATCGTGGATATCGGTGATAACCAAGCCGTTGTATTCAAAATTGAAAGCCATAACCATCCTTCCGCGGTTGAGCCTTATCAAGGTGCGGCAACAGGTGTGGGCGGCATTATCCGTGATATTTTCTCCATGGGTGCAAGACCGGTAGCATTGTTGAACTCCCTTCGTTTTGGCAAGCTGGAGAGTGATCGCGTTAAATATTTGTTCGAACATGTTGTAGCGGGTATTGCTGGATACGGTAACTGTATCGGCATTCCTACCGTTGCTGGCGAAGTGATGTTTGATGAGAGCTATGAAGGCAATCCGCTGGTTAACGCGATGTGTGTGGGTCTGATTGATCATGACAAGATTCAGCGCGGTGTAGCCAAAGGAGTAGGTAACCCAGTGTACTATGTTGGACCACCAACGGGCCGCGATGGTATTCATGGAGCAACCTTTGCATCGGTTGAACTGACGGAAGAATCCGAGTCCCAACGGACAGCCGTTCAGGTCGGTGACCCATTTATGGAGAAACTCGTGATGGAATCTTGTCTGGAATTGATCGACACGGGCATCGTGCTCGGAATTCAGGATATGGGTGCTGCCGGTCTGACATGTTCGAGTGCTGAGATGGCAAGTAAAGCGGGTAACGGTCTGGAATTGTATCTGGATCAGGTACCACAGCGTGAAGAAGGCATGACGCCTTACGAGATGATGTTGTCTGAGTCCCAAGAACGCATGTTGTTCGTCGTTGAGCCGAAGGATGAGGCACAGGCGATGGAAATTTTTGAACGTTGGGGCGTAATCTGTGCGAAAGTCGGTAAGGTAACGGATGACGGACGTCTGAAATTGATCCATCACGGCGAAGTGGTCGGAGATATGCCAGTAACGGCACTGGTTGACGAATGTCCAGTCTATGACAAACCTTCTTCTGTACCTGCCTACTACGAGCAAAGTGCTTCCATCGACACGCTTCGTTACGACGAAGTGTCGGATCTCGGCGGAGCACTGAAACAAGTGCTGGCTTCACCAACCGTAGCGAGTAAAAAATGGGTGTATGATCAATACGACTATATGGTGCGTACAAGCACTGCCGTTCGTCCAGGTTCGGATGCAGCCGTAGTCACGATTCGTGGCACACGCAAAGGTCTCGCGATGACAACGGACTGTAATGGACGTTATGTGTATCTTGATCCTGAAGTTGGTGGACGGATTGCCGTAAGTGAAGCAGCGCGTAACATTGTATGTTCCGGTGCTGAGCCGCTGGCGATCACGGACAACCTGAACTTCGGTAACCCGGAGAAGCCGGATATTTTCTGGCAAATGGAGAAAGCGGTAGACGGTATGGCAGAAGCTTGTCGTGTGCTGGATACGCCGGTTATCGGTGGTAACGTAAGTCTGTATAACGAAAACGCCAAAGGCTCCATCTATCCAACGCCAGTTGTCGGTATGGTAGGTCTCGTTCATGATACGGATCATATCACGACACAAGCATTCAAATCCGAAGGTGATGTTATCATCCTCCTCGGTGAAACAAAAGCTGAGCTGGGTGGTAGCGAGCTGCAATACGCGGTTCATGGTCAGACGGAAGGTCGTCCACCAGAACTGAATTTGCAAACGGAAAAAGCGTTGCTCAGCACGGTGCTGGAAGCTATTCAATCCGGTCTCGTTCGCTCGGCACATGACTTGTCTGAAGGCGGCTTGGCTGTAGCACTCGCAGAATCTTGTATCAGCGGTAACGTAGGAGTACAGGTGAATGTGGAGACTGCACTGCGTGCAGATCATGCCCTGTTCAGTGAGAGTCAATCCCGTATCTTGTTGTCGGCTACGCCAGAGCAAGCGGGTAAACTTGAAGCATTTATACGTGAGCGCGGTGTACCTGTAGCTGTGATTGGCCGTGTAGAAGGAAGTAACCTGACGATTGAATTGAACGGAACATCAGCCGTGAGCGAACCTGTAGGAGGTTTGGCTCAGGTCTGGGAGGATGCGATTCCATGTCTCATGAACTGACGACAGGACCGTTGTGGACAGGCGATTATTATAATGAAGGGTCCGGCAAGGAAGGACTCGATAAATTGAAGGAAGAATGCGGTGTGTTCGGGGTGTTCAGACACCCTGACGCGGCTTCGCTCTCCTATTATGGACTGCATGCGTTGCAACATCGGGGCGAAGAAAGTGCAGGCATGTGTGTGAGTGATGGCAGCCAGTTTAACTATCATCGCGGCATGGGTCTGGTGAAAGAAGTGTTCACCAAAGACCTGATGCAGACGTTGACCGGGGATATCTCCATTGGACATGTCCGGTATTCAACAAGTGGTGACAGTAAACTGACGAACGCACAGCCGCTAGTATTCAAATACCGTGATGGCGATTTGGCAGTAGCGACCAACGGGAACATTGTAAATGCACCAACGATCCGGCGTGAGCTGGAGCAGAGCGGTTCCATTTTCCAAACAACGAGTGATACCGAGGTTATTGCGCATCTGATTGCACGATCCTCCAAAGGGCTTGTGGAAGCGGCAAAAGAGGCATTCCAGCGCATTGTTGGCGGTTATGCATTTCTGATCATGACCAATGATAAGCTGCTCGTGGCTTCCGATCCGCACGGACTTCGTCCGCTCACGATGGGTAAGCTCGGGGATGCGTATCTGTTTGCATCCGAGACGTGTGCACTGGAAACAATCGGCGCAGAGTTAATTCGGGATATTGAACCGGGTGAACTGCTTGTGCTGGATGCAGAAGGTCTACACGAGGATCGCTTTGATCATCACAAACACCGCAAGGCATTATGCGCGATGGAATATATATATTTTGCTCGTCCCGATAGTGATATGAATGGTGCGAATCAGCATGCTGCCCGTAAACGGATGGGAAGCCGGATGGCGATTGAGTCGTTTGTGGATGCGGACTTGGTTACGGGGGTACCAGATTCCAGCATCTCGGCGGCGATTGGATACGCTGAACAGACAGGCATTCCGTATGAGATGGGTATGATCAAGAACAAATACACCGGACGTACGTTTATCCAGCCAAGCCAGGAATTGCGGGAGCAGGGCGTGAAGATGAAGCTGAGTGCTGTGCGTCGCGTTGTGGAAGGAAAACGTGTGGTTATGATTGACGACTCCATTGTACGGGGAACAACCTCCCGTCGGATCGTGAACATGCTGCGTGATGCAGGAGCAACGGAAGTACATGTACGGATTACATCACCACCTTTCAAAAACCCGTGTTTTTATGGTATTGATACGCCTGACAGCCGTGAATTAATTGCTTCTCAGTTGTCGGTTGAAGAAATTTGCCGTGAAATTAATGCAGATTCCCTGGAGTTCCTCAGTCCCGATGGACTGATTGCATCGATTCAGGGAAATAATCAGGATGATCCTAAAGGCGGACTATGTCTCGCATGTTTTGATCATGATTACCCAACCCGCCTCGACTTTGGCGGCGAAGAAAAATTCGGCTGCAGTTGCTAGCTGTTATGTGGCGAGACAAACGTATCTCGCCGCCCCAGGCATAGCCCGCGCCCTCAGCCCCGCTTTGCGGAGCAACAGGGGCCAGGGCAGCCAGACGAAGCAGCTGCCCCTGGACGCAGCCCGCGCCCTTAAGCCCCGCCTTGCGGAGCAACAGGGGCCAGGGCAGCTAGGCGAAGCAGCTGCCCCCGGACGCAACCCGCGCCCTTAAGCCCCGCCTTGCGGAGCAACAGGGGCCAGGGCAGCCGAGCGAAGCAGCTGCCCCCGGGCCTAGCCCGCGCCCTCAAGCCCCGCCTTGCGGAGCAACAGGGGCCAGGCAGCCGAGCGAAGCAGCTGCCCCCGGGCCTAGCCCGCGCCCTCAAGCCCCGCTTTGCGGAGCAACAGGGGCTAGGCAGCCAAGCAAAGCAGCTGCCCAGCGGGCTTGCCCCGCAGCGTAGCTGAGCGGGGTTCGCCGACCGATGGCTTGCAGCCAACGGAATCGGCGAACAATCCCGCGAGATCACGTACGAATCAACCATAGCAAGATCACACCAGCCACCTCTGCACCGCTTTTTTGGCGGGTGTCCAGAGGGCCTGCCAAGGTCCTATGGGGTCCTCCCGGGCGGGAGGATTTAGGTGGGGCGAAAAAAAAGGAGATGATTCCACTTGTCTGAAGCATATAAAAAGGCCGGCGTCGATATCGCGGCAGGTAATGAAGCGGTTGAACGGATGAAAAAACACGTGAAACGTACCTTCCGTCCGGAAGTGATGACGGATCTGGGTGGATTCGGTGCCCTGTTCGGTTTGAACAAAGATAAATACGATGAGCCTGTGCTTGTATCCGGTACGGATGGCGTAGGCACCAAACTGAAAATTGCATTTGCCATGGACCGTCACGATACCATCGGAATCGACGCGGTAGCGATGTGTGTGAACGACATTGTGGTACAGGGTGCAGAACCACTCTTCTTCCTTGACTATCTGGCATGTGACAAAGTCATTCCTGAGAAGATCGAAGCTATTGTTGCGGGTATCGCTGAAGGCTGTCATCAATCTGGTTGTGCGCTCATCGGTGGCGAGACGGCGGAGATGCCGGGCATGTACAGTGAAGGCGAATACGATATTGCCGGATTCACGGTGGGCATCGTGGACAAAGCAAAGATCATCAACGGTACAACCATTGCCCCTGGTGACACAGTGATTGGACTGGCCTCCAGCGGTGTGCATAGTAACGGATTCTCGCTGGTACGCAGACTTTTGTTGGAAGATGCGGGACTTGATCTGCATGATGAAGTCGCGGAACTGGGCGGTAAGCTGGGTGATTCCCTGCTGGAACCTACGAAGATCTACGTTAAACCTCTGTTATCATTGCTGGAAAAGGTGAAAGTGAAAGGCATGGCACACATTACAGGTGGCGGCTTCATCGAGAATATCCCACGTATGTTGCCAAACAACGTGAATGTGGATATTGACTACGGCTCTTGGCCGATCCTGCCGATCTTCAACCTGTTACAGGAAAAGGGTGCTGTCTCGAACCGTGACATGTTCACCACATTTAACATGGGTGTTGGGCTTGTACTGGTGGTTAATGAAGCAGATGCAACGGAAGCGCTGGAACAACTGAAAGCATCTGGTGAAGAAGCGTACATCATTGGACGTGTTACTGAGGGAGATGCGCGAGTAACCTTCACGGGAGCGGATGTTTAATGGCGAACTACCGCATAGCTGTATTTGCCTCGGGTGAAGGGACTAACTTTCAGTCATTGGTCGATGCAGTACGGAACGGTGGGCTGAATGCATCCGTAGATCTGCTCGTGTGTGATAAACCCGCTGCACGCGTTGTGCAGCGGGCACAGGACGCAGGCGTGGATTGTCATCTGTTTACTCCAAAAAATTATGCTTCCCGTGAAGCCTATGAGGCAGAGATCGTGGAAGTGCTTGAATCCAAAAAAATCGACTTGGTTGTTCTTGCGGGATATATGAGATTGTTGACTTCGGTTGTGGTGGATCGTTACGCAGGGCGGTTGATTAATATTCATCCGTCCTTGCTACCAGCATTTGCAGGCAAGGATGCGATTGGACAGGCTCTCGAATATGGCGTGAAAGTTACAGGCGTGACGGTGCACTTTGTGGACGGTGGCATGGATACAGGGCCGATTATTGCCCAGCATCCCGTTCCCATTTTGCCAGAGGATACGCCTGAGTCAATCAGCCGTTCCATCCATGCAGCTGAACAGCAACTTTACCCTGAAGTGGTATCCTGGTTCGCTCAAGGTCTGGTTCAATTAGACGGACGTCACGTTACTGTTAACAAACCGGTTTAATATAAGTTGAAATTTTTTTACACATTAACGGAGAGGACAGAAAAAACCTGAAAAAGCAAAGCGGTCGCCTTTATCACCGGATTTTCCCTTTAAGAAAAGGGAATCAAAAAATCTGGGGATAACAGCGATTAGAAGGTTGTTCTGTCATCGGAGTGTCCCGTGTAAACATCTTAGTTCCACTTATATAACAGAAGTCGAATATTGGTACGCATTTTGTGATATTTCTCGGGAAATAAATCGGCTGTGTTTCGTCAGGAAACGCGAAGCCATGGGACATTTAAAGGAGGAGCATATTGTGAGTATCAAAAGAGCGCTGGTCAGCGTATGGGATAAAACAGGCATCGTGGACTTTTGCCGCGAGCTGTCGCAAATGGGTGTGGAGATTATTTCGACAGGAGGTACAAGCAGCCTATTGTCGAAGGAAGGCGTACCTGTCATCGGAATTTCGGATGTGACCGGGTTCCCGGAAATCATGGACGGACGTGTTAAAACATTGCATCCAGCAGTTCATGGTGGGTTGCTGGCTGTTCGTGACAGCGAAGAGCATAAGCGCCAGATGGAAGAGAACGGATTGGGTTATATTGACCTCGTTGTCGTAAACCTCTATCCCTTCCAAGATACTATCGCCAAACCGGATGTGACGTACGAAGACGCGATCGAGAACATCGATATCGGTGGTCCAACCATGCTTCGCTCGGCTGCCAAAAACCATGCCTTTGTCAGTGTCGTTGTTGACACAGCAGATTACGGCAAGGTGCTTGAAGAAGTGCGCAGCAATGGAGATACCACACTCGAAACACGCAAACGGCTTGCGGCAAAAGTGTTCCGCCATACAGCGGCTTACGATGCAGTTATTTCTGACTATCTCTCTAACCTGAACGGCGATCCGTTGCCAGAGCGTCTGACGGTTACTTACGAAAAACTCCAGGATTTGCGTTACGGCGAAAATCCACACCAGCAGGCGGCATTCTACCGCAAACCGCTGGCTGCACAAGATACGTTGACAACAGCCGAGCAATTGCATGGCAAAGAGTTGTCTTACAATAACATCAACGATGCGAACGCAGCATTGCAGATTGTCAAAGAATTTGAAGAACCGGCGGTTGTTGCGGTTAAACATATGAACCCATGCGGCGTAGGTATTGGTGCAAGTATCTATGAGGCTTACAGCAAGGCATATGCTGCAGATCCAACGTCTATCTTTGGTGGCATTGTGGCAGCGAACCGCATTATCGATAGTGATACAGCAGGCAAATTGAGCGAGATTTTCCTGGAAATCATACTTGCTCCTGACTTTACACAGGAAGCTCTCGATATCTTGACGAAGAAGAAAAACATTCGTTTGCTGAAAACGGGTGAACTGAATGCTGCTCGTAAACGGGAGAGCCAATTCGTGGTAACGTCCATCGACGGTGGTATGATCGTGCAACAGTCCGATGTTCACTCCATTGAAGCGAGCGAGTTGAATGTTGTAACCGATCGTGCGCCATCGGAAGAAGAACTGAAACAGCTGTTGTTTGGCTGGAAAGTAGTTAAACATGTGAAATCCAACGCGATTGTACTTGCTGCAAATGACATGACGGTGGGTGTAGGCGCTGGACAAATGAATCGTGTGGGTGCAGCCAAAATTGCGATTGAGCAAGCTGGCGAGCAAGCAAAAGGTGCTATTCTGGCATCCGATGCGTTCTTCCCAATGGGTGATACGCTGGAACTGGCAGCAAAAGCCGGAATTACAGCGGTAATTCAACCTGGTGGTTCGATCAAAGACGAAGAATCCATCAAAGTAGCCAATGAATACGGAATTGCCATGGTCTTCACAGGCGTTCGTCACTTCAAACACTAGAGCAAAAAAGGTTTAATAAGGGGTGTCGCCAGTCATACTTATGACTTATGGTACACCCCCTCTTTTTTAGGTTGTTCAATACGCAGTAGCGTAACAAATCCAGTTATGCACGGAGGGGGAACAGAGCGAATGGATATTCTGGTAGTAGGCGGCGGTGGCCGGGAACATGCAATCATCTGGGCGTTGGCGAAGAGCCCAAAGGTAGACAAGATTCACTGTGCACCGGGAAATGCAGGCATTGCTCAGCTGGCTGAGTGTCATGCCGTTGCGGTGAATGAATTCGATAAACTAACGGCTCTTGCTGTAGAGCTTAAAGTGGGTTTAGTGGTTATTGGTCCGGATGATCCGCTGGCGGATGGGATCGTGGATGCATTTGACGTGACAGGTATTCCGGTGTTCGGACCTCGTCGCAATGCAGCTGAGATCGAAGGAAGTAAAACGTTCATGAAGGATCTACTGCACAAATACAACATTCCAACCGCAGCCTATGAGAAATTCGACAACTACGAACAGGCTCAAGCATACCTGAATGAACAAGCAATTCCGGTTGTCATCAAGGCAGATGGACTGGCAGCGGGCAAAGGTGTGACGGTAGCTTATTCGCGTGAAGAGGCTGATAAGGCACTTCGCAGCATCATGGTGGAGAAGGTATTTGGTGAAGCAGGAGCCAAAGTGATCATCGAGGAATTCCTCGCAGGGCAGGAGATGTCCATTCTGGCTTTTGTAGATGGAGAGACGGTTCGTCCGATGGCGGCAGCACAGGATCACAAACCTGTATTCGACAATGATCAGGGGCCAAACACAGGCGGTATGGGTACATACTCACCATTGCCACATATCCCTGCTTCGATTATTGAAGAAGCCGTGGAGACGATCATCAAACCAACGGCTAAAGCGATGGTGTCCGAGGGACGTCCATTCCAGGGTGTATTGTTTGCTGGGCTGATGATATCGCCGGATGGTAAACCCAAAACGATTGAGTTCAACGCACGGTTTGGTGATCCCGAAACACAGGTCGTATTGCCACGTCTGAAGAGTGACCTGTTTGACATCTTCTGGGCAACTGTTCATGGCAAACTGGCTGACATTGAGATTGAATGGAGTGATGAAGCCGCAGTATGTGTGGTGCTTGCTTCAGGAGGATATCCGGGTCCTTATGTGAAAGGTGTAGTCATTGAAGGACTCGATCAGGTGGATGATGCGGTTGTATTCCACGCAGGTACAGCGCGTAGTGAAGCAGGAGACTGGGTCACCAATGGTGGACGAATCCTGGGCGTAGTTGGCCTTGGTGCAGATATTGCCGAAGCTAGAAACAAAGCCTACGCAGAGGCGGAGCGTATCCAATTTGATGGCAAACATCAGCGGACGGATATAGCTGCTAAAGCACTGGTATAGAATGAATACAAGAGCCCGTATAGATGTATACCGGAAAGGTATTTGCATCCTGCGGGCTCTTTGCTGCGTATATAGATGTATCTTGTGCAAACGGCCGAACTTGTCCATACGGGAAAGACATGGGAAAGATACGAAACAGGATTTAATCTGGGTGTTTAGGCATGTTGTTTAATGCCCTAAAGTACAGGGTAGTATTTTTATAAATTGGACTATACTAAACATGTGAACATGTTCACATTATGAGATAATATCAATCATATTATATAAAGTACGTAACATACATAAAGACTAATTTGTGAACATTATACTGTAAGCTTGTGGCAAACCATAACGTGCAACTGGATGGTTGAGCGGGAAACATGGTATACTTTTCGGAAACAGGAATGAGTACGAGGGGAGGTGGATATCTATTGGGTAGGCGATATTGTAAATTGTCCAAATGGCGAATCTAGGTGGAGTTAAGCGAGGAACAATTGACAGCATGAGGGGTAACCCGATTTGAATGGAGAAGTTTCTGCAAGTCATTGACTTCATCTTGAATTCCTGTTTTGTATTTTACAAGGTCAAACAGTACGACATATACAAATATGATCATTATTCGATTTCATATAAGGCATACGCCATGATGAACGACAAACAGCGCATGAATGGTTAACCTAGTTAACGGATCACGCTGTAACTATCTCTGGAGGTGAATCCCTGAGAACCGGGGAAATCATTGGACATAATTACCATATTGAATATCGCTTTACTTATTATCTTGATTGCATTGACTGCATTTTTCGTAGCATCGGAGTTCGCTGTAGTCAAAATTCGTACATCAAGAGTGGATCAACTGGTTGCCGAAGGCAATAAAAAGGCAGTACTTGCCAAAAAAGTTGTCTCGGACCTGGATTATTATCTGTCAGCCTGTCAGCTCGGTATCACGGTTACTGCTCTAGGACTGGGAGCGCTCGGCAAACCGACGGTTGAGAGATTGTTATACCCGGTATTCAATTATTTAGATGTACCTGCTTCGATCTCATCAATTGCTTCCTATGCCATTGCCTTTATCCTCGTCACGTTTTTGCATGTGGTTGTTGGTGAGATGGCACCGAAAACGCTGGCGATTCAATTTTCAGAAAAACTGACATTAATGCTTGCCCCATCACTATACTGGTTTGGTAAAATCATGTATCCGTTCATCTGGGCGCTTAATGGAACCTCTCGTGTTCTTCTGCGAGGATTCGGTGTGAAGCCTGCCAAACATGATCAAGCCTACTCGGAGGACGAGATCAAGATCATCATGAACCAGAGTTATGAAGGTGACGAGAACAACAAGACCAAGCTTTCATATCTGGAAAATGTATTTGTGTTCGACGAACGTGATGCCAAAGACATCATGGTGCCACGTACGGAACTGGTGACATTAGATCAGGAAATGACCTATGACGATATTATTCCTATACTGGATGAACATAACTATTCACGTTACCCTGTCATCGAGGATGGGGACAAGGACCGCATTATTGGCGTTGTGAATGTGAAAAAGATTTTGCCCGACATGGTTGCCGCAAGATCGTATCAACTAAGCGAGTTCGTTCGTGAGATCCCATTCGTGTCCGAAGTTACGTCTATCCAGGATGCGATGATTAAAATGCAGCAGGAACGTGTACACATGGCCGTGGTCGTGGATGAATACGGTGGTACTTCGGGAATCATTACGATGGAGGATATTCTGGAGGAGCTGGTCGGTGAGATTCGTGATGAATTCGATGCCGATGAGGTGGCTGATATTCAGGAGACCGGAGAGAATCAATATCTCATTAATGGTCGGGTACTTTTGGATGAAGTGGAGCGACAGTTCGGGCTTAGCTTTGAAGGTAATGAAGAGATGGACACCGTTGCCGGATGGATTCAGTACCAGAAGGGTGTAGGTGTGGAAAAAGGCGACACGGTAGAACACGGCGATTATGTCTGGACCGTTGTTGATACCGAAAATTATCACATCAAACAAGTTCTTCTGGAGCGGGTAAACGGCGCGCAGGTTGAGGAAGCTACAAGCGATCTGGCGTAATGTTGGTTCGATCATAACTGTAATCTAGGGTTTTATTGCCTATTTGGCTACTGCCCTCAGAATTTAAAGCGTTTTGGCAACGTAACAGTGTAGGGGACGGAATCGATTCTGAAGAAGCGTAGCTTTCGCGTTTGCAAACCAATTTTATACCTTTGAAAACAACAATCAGGGAAATTTGGAGGCAATGGCGATCGGAAAAACGAGCCGTCACCGGAACGTCACTCGTGCAACCTTATTTTAAATTTTAATGGAGGTGAATCCCTCAGGTTGAGGGAAATCATTGGACGGAATAATAGCCTTGAATTTATTTTTAGTAGCCGTATTTATAGGTCTGACAGCCTTTTTCGTTGGAGCCGAATTTGCAATTCTTAAAGTACGGATGTCCCGAATCGATCAATTGATCTCGGAAGGTAACAAAAAGGCAGTACTGGCCAAAAAAGTGGCGCACAACCTGGATTATTATCTGTCAGCATGTCAATTGGGGATTACCATCACGGCGCTGGTATTGGGAGCCTTGGGTGAACCTACCGTTGAGAAAATGCTTCATCCGCTCTTTGAGCGCATGGAAGTGCCGGCGGCATTGTCTACCGTGCTTTCCTATGGTATTGCTCTGGCGATCATTACCTTCCTGCACGTGGTTATTGGTGAATTGGCACCGAAAACGCTGGCGATTCAGTTTGCAGAGAGAATGACGCTGTTGTTGGCACCACCACTGTACTGGTTCGGTAAAATCATGAATCCGTTCATCTATGCGCTGAATGGAGCTGCTCGTCTGTTGCTTGGTATCTTTGGTGTAAAACCTGCCGGGCATGATACCGTTCACTCCGAAGAAGAGCTGAAGCTGATTATGGCACAGAGCTATGAGAGTGGCGAGATCAACCAGACGGAGCTGGACTATCTCAAAAACATTTTTGCTTTTGATGAGCGTTTGCTTCAGGAGATCATGATTCCACGAGATAAAATTGTTACGTTGAATAAGGAAATGCCGCTTGATCAGATCATTGAAACGCTGAATCGACACGAATACACCAGATACCCTGTTATTGCGAATGGGGATCAGGCGCACTTTGTGGGCTTTATTAACACAAAAGAAATGTTGACGAGTGTCGCTGCGGGCAGAGACTTTAATATGGAGACATTTGTCCATAATACACCGAGTTTCTCCGAGCGTTCTCCAATCAAGGATGTGCTGATTCAGATGCAGCAAAGCCGCGTACACATTGCAACCGTGAAAAACGAGGCAGGTGCTACGGTAGGTATGGTTACGATGGAGGATATCCTTGAAGAGATTGTTGGAGATATCAAGGATGAATACGAGCATAAAGATTTGGTGAATCCACCAAAAAGAATGAAACTGGTTTAGGAAGCAGTGATACAAAAGTAATACAGGAATACGAAACAATCTAATCAATCGTTATAACGCTAAGCAGGTTCCCGGAGTGATCGGGGCCTGCTTTTTGTATTAAATCTTAATTTTAAAATAAAAGCTTGCATATTGAGGTACAATGGATTAATATAAATTTAAAGAATCTTAATTTAAAGATAAATAACGAAAAGCAATAAATAAAAGAAGCAAAAACAACCTATGATACAACTAAAACCAAGGGAGTGAAGATTATGTTCAGAACTTCAGGAATTCATCATATTACAGCTTTTGTTGACGATGCGCAGAAAAACGTTGATTTTTACGCAGGTGTGTTGGCGCTCAGACTGGTGAAAAAAACAATTAACTTTGATGCACCGGACGTGTATCACTTGTATTACGGGAATGAGCAGGGTGCACCGGGCACAATCATTACCTTTTTCCCACAGCAAAATTCAAGAAGAGGTGTCATTGGTTCCGGTCAGACTGGAGTTACCGTATATGCGGTTCCTGTAGGAAGCCTGCCTTTCTGGAAAGAACGTCTTGCTTCCTTTGATATTCCATATGAAAATAAAACCAGATTCGGTGAGCAGTACATTCGTTTCTTCGACAAAGGCGGTCTGTTGCTTGAACTGGTTGAACGTGAAGGTGGTCAGCCAAGCAACTGGAGTTTCAACGGTGTGACACCGGAGCATGCCATCAAAGGATTTGGTGGAGCCGTATTGTTCAGCCACGTTCCTGAGAAAACTATGGACGTCTTGGTGAGCAAACTGGGTCTGGAGCAAGTCGGTGAAGAGAACGGACTCCTTCGTCTTCAGGCAAGCGGCGATATTGGTCAGATCATCGATATTCAGTCCACAGGTATCCAGCGCGGGATTGGCGGAGCCGGAACGGTTCACCATATTGCATGGCGTGCCAAAGATTACGTGGAACATGAACAAATTCAGCAGGATCTTGAACAATCCGGATATCATCCAACGCCAGTCATTGACCGTCAATACTTCAACGCTGTGTATTTCCGGGAGCCGGGTGGTATATTGTTCGAACTGGCTACGGATCCTCCGGGATTTGCACGGGATGAACCAGCAGAGAGCATGGGTGAGAAACTGATGTTGCCTGAATGGTATGAACCACAGCGTGAGCAGATTGAACAATTGTTGCCACGAATTGAAGTACGTGAATGGAAAGGAGAGTCCAAATCATGACCACAACCAATACAATGAAACATATCTATAAAGCAGGTGCTCAGCCGGATGCTCCAACAATCCTGTTGCTTCATGGCACAGGCGGAACCGAGAACGATCTGATCGGTCTGGCGGAGATGATTGCGCCAGGAGCTGGCATACTTGGGGTACGGGGTAACGTATCGGAGAACGGGATGCCCCGTTTCTTCCGCCGATTGGCCGAAGGTGTTTTTGACGAAGAAGATCTGATTGCACGTACGGCGGAGTTGGGATCTTTTGTAGATGCAGCTGCGGTGGAATACGGTTTTGATCGGTCCAACGTGTATGCACTGGGTTACTCTAACGGTGCCAACATTGCGGCAAGCCTGATCTTCCATCAAGCGGATGTATTCAAAGGTGCAATTCTGCATCACCCGATGGTACCGCTGCGCGGACTGGAACTGCCGGATCTGAAAGGTCTGCCTGTGTTCATTGGTGCAGGTGAGAATGATCCGATTGTACCAAAACGTGAAACGGAGGAACTTGCTTCGCTACTGAGCGGTGCAGGTGCCGATGTAAACACGCATTGGGAGCGTCAGGGTCATCAGTTGACTCGTACCGAGGCAGAAGCCGCGGCAGCTTGGTTTAAGACTCAGGCGTAAATTGGGTGGATAGACGGTTATAAAACGTATAGAGACAGCCTGATCGTGAAGATCGGGCTGTTTTTCCTTTTTATTTTGATCATCGTCAGGAAGAGGAAATGATTGACTGGTGTTATGTAACCGTTTCTAACCGGGTAAACATTTGAATGTGTGGTAGATAACCTTGTATGCTTAGTGATATAGCTATGTATCAACATCATGAACTGGAGGGGTTAATGTGGAACGTAACATCAAGGAACTGGTACAGCGGATGACACTGGAAGAAAAAGCGGGCATGTGCTCGGGACTGGACTTTTGGCATCTGAAAGGGGTGGAGCGTCTTGGCATTCCATCCATCATGGTGACGGACGGACCTCACGGGCTACGCAAGCAGGATGGAAGTGCAGATCATCTAGGTCTGACGTCGAGCGTTCCTGCGACCTGTTTCCCGTCTGCGGCAGGACTGGCTAGTTCATGGGACAAGGAGCTGGCTCGTCAGGTCGGGGTAGCCCTGGGTGAGGAATGTCAGGCCGAGGATGTAGCAGTATTACTTGGACCGGGTGTAAATATTAAACGTTCCCCATTGGGTGGACGTAACTTTGAATACTTTTCCGAAGATCCGTTGTTATCTACGCAGATGGCTACCGGTCATATTCAGGGTGTGCAGAGCCAGGGTGTAGGTACGTCTCTCAAACACTTTGCAGTTAATAATCAGGAAGAACGACGCATGTCGATTGATGCGGTGGTGGATGAACGGACACTGCATGAGATTTATCTGGCAAGTTTCGAAGGTGCGGTGAAGGATGGACAGCCGTGGACGGTGATGTGTTCTTACAATAAGGTGAACGGTACGTACGCAGGTGAGAATGAATGGTTACTTACGGATATCCTGAAAGACGAATGGGGACACGAAGGTCTTGTGGTGTCAGACTGGGGCGCGGTCAATGAACGTGCAGACGCCCTTGCAGCAGGACTGGAACTGGAGATGCCTACAAGTGGTGGAATCGGTGAGCGTAAAGTGATCAATGCTGTAGAGAGCGGACAACTGCCGCTGGACAAGCTGGATCGGGCGGTGGAGCGTCTGCTTACGCTGATCTTCAATGCTGTTGATCAAAAGCAAGAAGGGGCAACCTATAACAAGGATGAGCACCACCAACTTGCACGCAAGGTGGCAGCCGAGAGTATGGTCTTGCTGAAAAATGAAGAGAGTATCCTGCCGCTGGGACGTGAAGGCGAAGTGGCGTTAATCGGGGCATTTGCGCGCAAACCTCGCTTCCAGGGCGGCGGCAGTTCCCATATTAATCCGACCAAAGTGGATGATATTGTAGAAGAGATGACCCAGGTGGCTGGCGAAGGTGTAACCTTCTCGTATGCCCCAGGTTATCGGATTGAAGCGGATGATGTGGATGAGACATTAATGCATGAGGCTGTTCAGGCGGCCAAGTCGGCGGATACTGCTGTAGTGTTTGTTGGATTGCCAGATCGTTATGAATCCGAAGGGTATGATCGTGCACATCTGCGTCTGCCTGACAATCATATTCGGCTGATCGAAGAGATTGTGAAGGTTCAATCACGTGTCGTCGTTGTGCTGAGCAACGGATCTCCAGTAGAGATGCCTTGGCTACCTCAGGTGCAAGCCGTGCTCGAAGCTTATCTTGGTGGACAGGCTGTTGGTGGAGCGATAGCTGATTTGTTGTATGGAGAGGTAAATCCGTCCGGTAAACTGGCAGAGACATTTCCTGCCAAGCTCAGCCATAATCCATCTTATCTGAATTTCCCGGGCGAAGGAGATCGTGTCGATTACCGGGAAGGCATCTTTGTTGGGTACCGCTATTATGATAAAAAAGAACTGGAGCCACTGTTCCCGTTTGGCTATGGACTGAGTTATACGACATTTGAATATGCTGATCTGAAGGTAGATCGCACAGAACTGACAGATCAGGATGAGGTGAACGTGCAAGTTAGGGTCACCAATACCGGAGACAGAGCGGGCAAGGAGATTGTACAGCTGTATGTCAGCGACGTAGAGAGCACAGTTATTCGTCCAGTCAAAGAACTGAAGGCTTTTGCCAAGGTGGCCCTTGAACCTGGAGAGTCAAAAGTGGTGAGCTTCACACTAAACAAGCGTTCATTCGCCTATTACAACGTAGATATGAAGGACTGGCATGTGGAGACCGGAGAGTTCGAGATACAGGTAGGCAGTTCCTCACGGGACATTCATGTGCATACACGTGTGAATGTAGAGTCTACAGCGACATTCCTTCCAACTTATACGCGTAATAGTACATTGGGTGATATCCAGCGTGATCCGGCCCATAAAAAGCTGCTGGACCAGGCTTTGCAACAATTTCAGGAGGCCAGCGGGTTTGGCGGTGATGATGCTGGTGATCATGCAGATATGATGGATGCGATGATGAAATATATGCCGCTGCGTGCACTGGTTGCGTTTAGCGGCGGGGCCATGACGGAAGAAGCGATGAATGAACTTCTGGAGCAGTTGAACAGCAAGGATCATGGTATTCGGGGATAAGGGGCTGCGGTCTTAAACCGAGTAGGCGCCCATCCTTGGATTAAGCGATTACGATTATGCGATCGTGCAGAAACTGCACACGAAGCAGTAAGAATGTATATATGAGAGCCAGCCGATAGTGGCTGGTACAGTTACCCGATCCGATCATGGATCGGGTTTTCTTTTTGCATAAAGGAAAAGGAGGGGAATGGAACGGTGGGATGCGGGGTGATCCATGCAACGTGGAAGAAAGCGACAGGACGGCTGTAACTTGCTGAGCAACATGGTTGTGGTAAAGCATGGATTAATCTATAATGAAGTAATTGATAATCATTTTCAATTAGAATCGGTGAAAGATGACCATACATGTAATCAGGAGGGGAACATGAATCCTAACTCTAGCTCACATACGTTTGGCTCAAGTGCGTTTGTTCAGACCCGCGATGGTCGCAAATTACATTATATGTCCAGAGGAACAGGGGAACTTACGGTGGTGTTTGAGTCCGGTATGGGCGCTTCCAGATCGAACTGGGGACTGGTTGCACCAGCCATTGCTGAGCATGCACGTGCAGTCGTGTATGACAGGGCAGGGGCAGGACGAAGTGATGTCGACTCGGCTCCCCGCAGCCTTGAACGCATTGCAGGGGATCTTGGGGAACTGCTGACAGCTCTGAGCCCGGGCCCATTCATTCTGGTTGGACATAGCTGGGGAGGTCCGATTGTACGGGCTGCGGCAGCTGCACATCTATCTCGATTACGTGGCATTATCCTGGTAGATCCATCAGACGAGCATTGCGAAATGTATTTTTCCAAGCTTACTAAAAAGAGCTTTGCCATCAATGGTTTCATTATTCCAATCATGGCGCGGACTGGCTTATATAAGATGCTTGGCAGCAAAGCTGGAAGTGTTCAGCCTGACGATGTGGCAGCGGATCACCTCAAGGAGGATTTCACTGTACGGGCAGCCAGCACGATGCTTGCGGAAGGTAAAACATTTTTGGATGACATGGCAGCACTGCTGGAACATCCTCCGGCTCTGGGTGATCTGGAAGTTAGCGTGATCTCGGGTACGAAACCGGGCAAGGGAGAGGGGAAAATCAGACCTGCCCTCATCACGGCGCATCGCCAGACGGTGAGCCAGCTATCCAATGCGAGATGGATTGGGGCTGATCAATCGGGACATTTGGTTATGTATACAGACCCTCAGGTCATTATTGATGAAATTGTACGAATGATAAATGAAGTGAGCTCAGGCGCAAGAACAGAACAAAAGTGATACAATACAAAGAAAAGCAGTGCGCGACATTGCTAAATAAGTTGAATTAATGATTTACACGATAACGGAGAGGACAGAAAGAACCTGAAAAAGCGAAGCGTTCGTCTAAAAGCTTTCTGAAAGAAAGCTGCGTCGGAAGCATACGCTATCAACGGATTTTTCCCTTGGAAAAAGGGAATCAAAAAAATCTGGGGATAACAGCGATTGGAGGGTTATTCTGTCATCGTAGTGTCAGTGTAAATGAACTGTAGTTCAACTTATATAGACCATATAAGCGGAGTGTGGAGACAACATGAAACCAGTTGAACAAGAACCAACGGGAACCACAAATCCCGGCCGTGCCAGTGTTGGTATGGAAGATATCGTGCGCGCACATCATGTGCTGCGTGAAGTCATTGTAAGAACGCCGTTGCAGCGGGACGCTGTATTGTCGGCCAAATATAACTGTAATGTGTATCTGAAAAGGGAAGACCTTCAAGTGGTGCGTTCGTTCAAAATCCGAGGCGCCTACAATATGATTCGCAGTCTGACGCCAGCCGAGATGGAGAAAGGGATTGTCTGTGCGAGTGCGGGCAACCATGCTCAGGGTGTCGCTTTTAGCTGTAATGCCCTTGGAATTAACGGCAAAATCTTCATGCCGAGTACAACGCCGAACCAGAAGGTGAAGCAGGTGAGACGTTTTGGCGGCAGCAACGTTGAAGTGGTGCTGATCGGAGATACGTATGACGATGCATACGCAGAAGCAATGCGTGCATGTGACGAACAGGGCATGACGTTCATCCATCCGTTTGATCAACCGAAGATTATTGCAGGTAATGGTACGGTAGCGATGGAAATTATGGAAAGTCTCGATGAGAATGCCGACTATGTATTCGTGACGATTGGTGGCGGAGGGCTGGCAGCCGGCGTGGGAACCTACATGAAGACCATGAGTCCGGAGACACGCATCATCGGTGTCGAGCCACTTGGGGCAGCCTCCATGAGTGAGGCGATGTTCCGCAAACAGGTTGTGACGCTGGATGATATAGATAAATTCGTGGATGGCGCAGCGGTGAAACGGGTTGGTGATCTGACCTATGATATCTGCAGCAGTATACTTGATGACATTGTGAAAGTGCCAGAAGGCAAAGCCTGCACAACTATTCTGGAGCTCTATAATGAAAATGCGATTGTGGTTGAGCCTGCCGGTTCCTTGGCTGTTGCGGCGCTGGAGCAGTATCGTGAGCAAATTGTGGGCAAGACAGTGGTTTGCGTCATTAGTGGCGGGAACAATGATATTGACCGGATGCAGGAGATCAAGGAACGTTCCCTCATCTATGAAGGTCTGAAGTATTATTTCATGGTTAATTTCCCACAGCGTGCAGGAGCTTTACGTGAATTCCTGGAGGAAGTTCTAGGGAAGAATGATGATATCACCCGATTTGAATATACGAAAAAGCATGATAAGGAAAATGGTCCTGCCTTGGTGGGCATCGAACTGATGTACAAGGAAGATTACCAACCACTCATTGAACGTATGAACCGCAAAGGTATCGCCTATACCGAGCTGAACAAAAATCTGAATCTGTTCAACATGTTAATCTGATGAATCATTCGACAGGGCAGTCAGGTATGCCGTCAGACAACATGGAGACAACTCCTCGGTTAAGACCTGCGCAGAAAGAAGATGCTGATCAGGTTATTCCTTTACTGTACCAAGCGATAGGAGACATTGCATACGCACTTGCAGGTGAGGCGGATCATGAGAAGGCGATGCAGATTTTGCAGGAGTTCTATGTACAGGAAAACAACCGGATTAGCTATCGTCATGTGACGGTGATGGAGCAGGATGGGCTGATCGCGGGGATTCTGGTGGCCTATGATGGCGGCGAAGCAGATCGTCTGGACCAGCCGATTCTGGATCGCCCTGGACGAAGCCAGGAAGAGAAGTATGCATTGGTCAAAGAAACCCGTCCGGGCGAGTATTATCTGGATACTCTCTCGGTAAGTGAAGCATATCAGGGGCAGGGCATCGGCCGCGCACTGATGGCTGCTTTTGAGGAGCAAGGCAGAGATCTGGGTCACTCGCAGGTATCCCTGATTGTAGAACGGGACAATGGCCGTGCGCTAATGCTGTACGAACGGCAGGGATATGTCAAAGATGACGTGATTGTCATCGCAGGACATGAGTATAATCATATGGTCAAACCGATTCAATAGTACAGAGCGCTGACGGTTAGTCAGTTTTGACTATAGAAGCATGAAGAAAACCGCCACAGGAGCGAATTCTGTGGCGGTTTTTGTTGTGGTTAACTGTTGGAATTTAGCCTGAATTTGAAACGGATGTTAACCTGGGGAACAGATTACTTAATAATTCGCATAGTCGCTGACCGGCACATTCTGCTCCAGCCATTTCTCGACAGCAGCCGTTTTTGCATACTTCGATTCCTTAACCACGTCCATAAAGGAATCCAGCTTGGTGAGGAATTCACTATCGACGGATGCAAGACGCTGCAAGACGCCGTTGTAGCCTCTTTGGGCGTTCGCAATCATTTTGTTCGTGTCATAATCAAACAGCGGTGTATTGTTCAGCCCATAAAAGGTATACAGGGTATAACTGTTTAACAGGTTATGCACCTGCTTGGCCCGATTTGATTTTGGATGCAGCTCCAAGAATCTTTCCTGGCTGAGTGCTCGAAGGAGAATTTCCTGATAACCAATGACCAGAGCACCGTCATCCGCAGGCAAGTTTTTCGTTTCCTTTGTCATGATATGGATGTAGCTTGAGATATCCTCTTTAATTACAGAGGTATATTTCACGAATGCCGCATAATTCATTATGGGATAGAGGGAGCCTTCGAGCATGACGAGGCGGTAGCCGCTGTCACGGGCTTCTTTTAACAGTGCACGCAGATCGGAGTCCTGGGTACGCTCCATAAGTTTGGTGAAGCTATCGTTCAATTTGTAAGCCTTGATCATCTTGTCCTGAACGTTAGGAACGAGCAGGCGGTCCGTCATGGCGCTTAGCGCCTTCAGGCGAGCATTCTCCAATTGAAGCACCATCAGGGTGGCGTGATGCTTTGTTACTTTTTTGATATGAGATTCGAGATAAGTATCCGCGGCAGGCAAGCCGTTCTTTTTGTAGAGCATGGACTGAAATGTTTTATATATGGTTGTTGAACTGGCAGTCGTGACTTTGTTGGTATCTGTACTGGAAGATGCGGCAGCAGCGACTCCGGATAATGGGGCTACAGTCGTTTGGAGCAGCATGAGGATAGCGGTGGCTGTAATGAAGGTGCGCATGCCTTTACGTTTGGCAGATTGGAACGATGATGTCATAGATATGAACCTCCCGTTAGTTGAGAAAATGATAGGCGTTGTTCACTAGTCACTATACATTAACCCAATTGGTGCAGGATATGGTTGCGGAATGGTGACAAATTCTTCTGTTATTTTTAACTTTTGGAGGGTGGAAGATAGAGGAAGATTTCTGAGAAAATATTTTTTGTACAACTGGAAACTTTTGAGCTGATCGGAACGTCTTAGTTGTGCATAGGTAAATACAGGAATTATTGAAAAGAACAGCGAATCTTTTTCGATGTTAACTAAATGGGAGAATGGGGATATAGGATATGAGGAAAGCGGGAGGAAAACAAGTGAAGAAGGTAATGTCAGCGCTGGCTGTATCGGCCATGCTGATGTCCGCACTTCCAACGTCGGTTATGGATGCAGCTGCGAGGATCAGCATATATATTAATGATGCGGAGTTATCATCTGCTCAGGCACCTGTGATGAAAGGTGGACGCGTACTGGTTCCGCTTCGGTCGATTTTTGAAGGATTGGATGCGAAGGTACAGTACACCAACAGAACCAAAACGATTGTTGCAACTCGCGATGATCAGGAAGTTACTTTGACACTCGGTTCCAAAACGGCATACATCAACGGGGAAGCGATATCGCTGGATGTACCTGCCAACACGATTAAGGGTAACACGATGGTTCCCATTCGTTTTGTTAGTGAAGCTTTTGGGGAAAAAGTATTCTGGAACTCACGCAATCAACGTGTAGATATCAAGACAACGGTAACACCTCCAGTGGATGAGACACAATATGCTGCATGGAACATCTATGGTTCGGTATCCGGAAGCAATGGAGATGGTCGTGACCTGACCGTGAGCTTTACACGTCCAACTTCAGAGAAGGCGGTATCTGCCTACCGGATTATGTTGGTGAAAACTCGTGATGTGAATAGCTTCACGGAGTCCTCAGCAACTGCCGTACCTGCTGCGAACTATACATCCATTACACCAAATGGCAGCAACCCGAAACTGACGCTTAATGCACAGACGCGTGACGTAAACGGGGATCTGCTCAATAGCAATGAAACGTATCGCCTGTATGTACTGACTGTTGGTAACAGCAGCAACAATTATAAAAATGCATTGAACTGGTCTTCCCAAGCATTGAAGCTTAATAATGTGAAATCCACAGTACAGGCGGTTACAAGCCTGCGTGCTACAGATATTAGCGACTATGGCGATGGTCGCGATCTGGAGATTAACTTCACGCAGCCGAGCACAACATCGAACATTACGTATTATCGTGCTTTTGTTGTTAAAGCGAAGGACTCTTCTGCGTTCAATCTGGCTGCAGCGAACAAAGTATCCAGTTCTAACTCCACGATTATATACAAAGGAAACAGTACCGCAGTGAAAAGCCAGCTGACTTCTTCGACACGGGATACGTCCGGTGAATTGATTAAAAGCGGCACAGCGTATGTGGTATACATCTTGTCCGTAAGCACAAATACAACAACAGACAGCAAGCTGTCCGCAGCATCATCTTCACTTACACTGTCCGTGAACACAGCAACATCTCCTGTAATTACGCAGGTGAGAGACAACTCGGATTATGGAGATGGTCGTGATATCCAGGTGAGCTTCAACCGATCATCGGATGAGTCCAAGGTGGCGAATTATCGCGTCTTTGTGGTGCGTAACTCGGTTGCCAGCAACTTCAATCTGACGACGGCAAGTAATCTGTCCTCCAGTCTGTACTATACGGTGAATAAAACAGGCAACAACATTACAACGACTTTGCCTTCATCCATGAAGGACACAAGCGGTTATAATGTAACGAATCTGCAAGATTATCGCATCTTTGTGATGGCGGTGGGAAATCAGCAAAATGGATACACCAATGCGCTGTCAGCTTCCTCCACAGCTCTGAGACTGACAACGAACGGTAACGCGGGAGTTATTAGCAACCTGGCTGTTGCGGATATTGGTGACTACGGTGATGGCCGTGATCTGCGGGTTTCTTTCAACAAAGCTGCGGATGAATCCAGAATCTCTGCCTACCGTGTATATGTTGTTCGTTCCGCTAATGTGGGCAGCTTCACGTTGAGCGCAGCTAATGCGTCGAGCAACTATACACAGGTGAACAAAACGGGTGGTAACCTGTCAGTAACGCTTCCGAACTATGCGGTAGATACCAATGGTTACACCATTACGAATAACGTTGCTTATCGAGTATTTGTGCTGTCGGTGAATAACAACGGAAACTCCAGTCAAAATGCTTTGTCTGGTTACTCTTCCCAAATTACGCTGACACAGAATGCGGCTATAACGGCTCCGAGCAATGTGGTGCCATCTGATATTGGGGATAACGGAGATGGACGTGATCTGCGTGTGACGTTTAATAAATCCGCGGATGAGACAAATGTGAATCATTACAGGGTGTTTGTAGTGAAAAATGCAAATGCAGGCAGCTTCAATCTGAACGTAGCCAACACGGTGAATAGCTCGAATTATACGTATGTAAGTAGAACGGGAAATAATCAGACGATTACTTTATCTAATGGTTCGAGAACAACGGATGGTGACTTGATCCGTAACGATGTAGGCTATCGAGTTTATGTAATGGCTGTGAACAATAACGCGTCTTTAACAAATGCAATATCGTCAGCCTCCGGTATAATCACACTGACTTCAAATGTCGCTGTAGCAGTGGCGAGCAATGTGAATGTAACCGTTAAAGATCAAGGACAGTCTGGAACGCCTTCGGATGTAACAATAACCTTCAATAAGGCAATTAGCGAGACCAATATCTCCAATTATCGTATCTTGATTGTGCCTGCTAACCAAGTGAGTGGATTCAATACAAGTTCTGCTCTTGGAATTAATTCTTTTATTGAAATCAACAAAAACAATGCGGGCAGTCCGGTAGTACTAAACGGTGGACATCGAGATATTAATGGTAGTGTCCTTGTAGCTGGACAGAAATACAAAGTGTTTGTCTTGTCCGTTTCGGACAGTACATCACGTGCTTCCAATCTGTCCTCTGCTTCCAATGAGTTTAATATCTTTGCACAAGCAAATGTGGTTCAAACTGCTACTATAACAGCCCTTCAAAATACAAGTACTGTAACCGAAGCGAGTTATAAGCTTACCTTTACTAAACCAACTGCTGAAACGGGGATTTCTGCATACCGACTCTTTATTGTTAAAGGAACAGATAATTTGGATATTACTACAGCAAGCTCTAACACTAGTTACCCAATTGGAAATCCTGCAGCGGTTGAAGTTACTTTAACGAAAACAGCTATAGATTCAACTGGAGCCAATCTGGTGGAAGGAGGCGAGTACAAGGTGTATATTCTTTCAGTTGCTGCAAATACAACAACGAATAAACATACACTTTCAGGCCCATCGGATACATTTAAGCTTGAGAAGGCTCAGTCTACGCCTACACAGGAGCCTGCGCCTGCTACCAATCCAGCAGCAAGTGAGGGGCAAACATCTCCACAGGGCTGAAGTAAAAATTTACACTGAAACAAACTCGAACACCCTTCCCATCCGGAAAGGGTGTTTTCATTATGTATGAACAATAATCGTTTGGCGTGAATCTCAAACTTGCTTTTTGAAAATCTTGTCGCCAAAAAGGTTCCTTAGACCATTGTTACATTGGAAACAAATCATTGATAATAAAGGTAAAGGGAAGTTGGCTATATAGATCGAACTAGACATTTACACGAAACGGAGTGGCTAGTGTAAATATCTTTAGTTCACTTTATGTAGAAGCCTATGAGCCGAAAGGAATGATGGAATGCTTGCATTTCGTTTGACGGGCCTGCCGGATTCCCGGTTGCCGCTGTACCTGTATTGTGTGGGCACGCAGGAAGAGAAAGTTCTGCATAGACCGGATGGATTTCCGGTGTATCAGTTGTTTTTGTCAGGCGGCGGTGAAGGGCAGTTCAGGCTTCCGGGAAAAGGGACATGGACGATGGGAGCAGGGCAGGTATTCATCGTGGAACCTGGGATTGCGCATGAGTATGTGCCTCATTCCAAATCCAAAGGAGAACTTGGTTATATCGGTTTTGGCGGTGCATCGGCTGGATCGGTACTTCAAAGCGCAGGTTTGCTTCAGAACGAGCCGTACCCTATCTCCGGTTTTGAAATCATCTGGTCCCGCATGACCAATCTCTGGCATGCGCTGGATCAAGGAGCAATGGAGATGTGGAACACATCAACCCTGATCTACCAGCTCATTTTGGATATAGCACAATCGAAAATTCCATCTGTTGTAGGTATTGGAGGTGATGAATCATCGATGGCACATGACGGTACTGTAACACGTTCTAATCGGGAGTCAGATCCGAGCAAGGATGCACTGGATGCACTTACCCGAGCCGTAGCTTTGATGCATACTCATTATCAGGACGATCTGTTATTGAAGCACATCGCTGACGCAGTGGGTTATTCGGTGCAACATCTCAACCGATTATTTCATCATCATTATGGCGTGACAGGACATCAATATATGCAGCGATTGCGTTTGCAGAAGGCTTCGGAATGGCTGGACAAGCACCCACGAGCAAGTGTACGAGAGGCGGCAGAGACCGTAGGCATGGAAGTGAACTATTTTATCCGGATGTTCAAGCGGGAGTTTGGAGAGACACCGGGAAAAGGAATCAAGCATAGGAACCGGCTCCAAATGGAAAAAGACCTCACGAGTTCGTGAAGTCCCTTAATAGCTTATATAACATGTTATGCTGTTTTCTTTTGTCCAAATAGAGGCCTTACCGTTGCAAGTCCCACAACTCCGATCACTGCACTCACCCACGGAGCCAGTGCAAATACCGGAAGCTTATCACGAAGTGGATACCCCACAAACAGCACAAGTACCACGATGACGATGTAGATGATGATGCCCTTAAGGTTAACCTTAGGTACGGTGTTCTTGTCCGCTCCTTCATCGTCCGGTCGCTCAGCAAGACGGCGAAGCATCTCCACTAATGCAATACCGCCAACTGCCGCAACGATTAGAGAGAACAGACTGATGTGTTGGAACGGCTCCGTATCTCCGCCAGTCCAACCCACGAACAATCCCACACATCCTTGAATCAACATGACAAAAGACAAAGCCGCCCAAGCAATCATGGCATACCACTTTGGTGTCCGTTTCACAGGCTCTGGATTCTCCGTTGACTGTGGTTCTACAGCGTTGGCTTTCTTTTTCAATGAAGCTGATGGACTATTACCACGGGTTGGGCTGGATTTACCCACCTCAACGGCATCTGTCTTCTCCGGTGCTGTATTTGTTATCCCGAGCTGTGCATGGATGTCTTGTTCCAGATCAGGTCCGTATAACTCGCGAGCGGGTTTGTTATCCCGCTGAGCCTGTACGATCGCTTTTCCTGCGGAGAGAATCCATTCTTCCTGTGTTCTCTCGTCCGCTGGCGCATGACGCGCAATTGTGCTGATCTCGTCATACAATTTCACATGTTCAGGTGTCATTCTACTCATCTCAGTTATTTGCCGATTCTGTATTTCTTTAAGCTTCTTATAGGAAATCCCCAATGATTGCTCCCCCTGTCTACACACATTCTGATCTTCCAATTGACTGAAGACCCTGACGGTATTTTAGTATACGGGAAGGGCTCTCGTTTCGCAAAGTCATTCCTTATAAAAAAGCTGCTCATGGTGGACCCATATCCATACACAGGCCAGTATAACGCAGGTGCATAACAGCACCAGTTTACCGTGATGTTGAATCCATTCCAGTAGATGTTCCATGAATTCATTCCTTTCGGCATAAGGACTCCGAGGCATATGCTGCCAATGATTGTTCGTTTATTTTCCCCCGTTCATGTGAAAATAATCCCTCACGCCTCCCAGATCTAACGATTGTGTGAAGTATGCATAAAGAGCAGCCGATTCCATCACAATAGTAGCATTTCCAACAGAAATCCAAGATTGGAGTGTGCTTGTTATGGATAAACAAACAGAATTGACGCGGAAGCTGCTAATGAACAGCAACTCCCGTGGAGTCGTGGACGAGGTTGTATCCTTTGAAGAGAACCTTGAAGATACGGAGTATGCAGAAGAACTGACAGATGGCAATCTGAGGGGAAGAAGTTTCTGGGACAATAGTGATTCGGGTCATGAGCATGAGTGGAATGGACGGGTGGAGACCCACGAGATGTTCCGTAGAAGCTACGAATAACGATCCTGCAACACTTGGTTTGAATTCCAAATGATATCCGGGCCAGCTGTCACCAGCTTGGCTCATTTTTTTGCGCTTATCAACCGATAAAATGTAGATTAGCAGTCAACGTAGAAAGGGTTCTTACTTACGTTGACTTGAAGGTTACGGGATGATAATATATGAATAACATCTTAATACACACTAAACTTATCGGATTATATATATTTAATAAATGGAACTCAACAGGCTAAGCGTGGAAAGGGGAAATCGGTATGGAACGTCAGATCAGTATCCGTCATGGGCAGGAAGAATTAACAGCCACGATTCATTATCCGGTTGTGAAAGATATCAAGGAGGAGAAGAGTCAGCAGCGAGTACCTCTGGCAGTCATCTGCCACGGCTTCGTTGGTAGTCGGATCGGCGTGGATCGTTTGTTTGTAAAGACTGCACGGGAGCTGGCTGAAGACGGTTATCTGGTCCTGCGTTTCGATTATATCGGTTGCGGAGAGAGCAGCGGGGAGTACGGAGCGGAGGGACTGGAGTCCATGGTGCTGCAGACCCGTTCGGTGCTGGACTACGCGGTGAATTGCAGTGATGTAGATCCTACGCGTGTTACGCTAATTGGTCATAGTCTGGGTGGGGCCGTTGCGTTACTAACTGCTGTGCGCGACAAACGTGTTAAAAACCTGGTTATGTGGTCCTCCGTAGGTTATCCATTCAATGATATCGTGAAGATTACGGGACGGGAAGTATACGATGAAGGCGTGAAACTGGGTGCGGCTGATTATCTTGGATACAAATTCACACCAACCTTCTTCGAGTCTCTTGCTGAACAACAGCCATTCCAGGAAGCAGTTAAGTTTAGCGGTGATGTTCTCGTCGTGCATGGTACATCAGATGAGATTATTCCTGTAGACTACGCATTCCTGTATCAAAAGGTATTCTGGATGCGTCAGGAAGGTCGTTGCGACAAGGAGATTATCTTCCAAGGCGATCACACCTTCTCTTCAGGTAAAGAGCGGGAACAGCTCATTACGCGTACGAGAGAGTGGCTGGGCGAACGTCAGAAGATCGAGCAGGATTGGCAGCACTGGATGATATAAGTGGCAGGATTACAACTGTTTGGGGATGTCAGCTTGGAAAAGCGCCTTCTTAAGGGTAAAATAGAGGAGTAAGCATTCTATCCGTGTCTGGAGGTTGGCAGCAATGACATTACCCGCACTTTTCATTGCGCATGGTTCTCCCGCTCTGGCGGTGGAGAGCAATGACTACACTCACTTCTTGAACCAGCTTGGAGACAGGCTGCCGGCTCCGAAAGCCATTGTTGTATTTACGGCGCATTGGGATTGTCCTGAACCGTCCGTGACGATGGATGATACACATCAGACCTTGCATGATTTTTACGGATTTCCTTCTACGATGTATACGATGGAATACCCTGCATCTGGGCAGCCAGATTTAGCCAACGAGATATGTGCTTTGTTCACCCGCAGCAATCTGGCACATCAGCCGATTCGAGGCAGAGGGCTGGATCATGGCGTATGGGTACCGTTGCTCCATATGTATCCCGAGGCTAATATCCCTGTGATTGCTGTATCTGTAGACTCGCTACGTACGCCGCAGGAACAGTATGATATTGGCCGAATGCTGGAACAGCTGCGTCATGATGATGTGCTGATCATTGGCAGTGGTGGAACGGTTCACAATTTACGATTGCTGGGCAATACGGATGAACCGCAAGAGTGGGCGGTGGAATTTGATAACTGGATCGGTGACCGCTTGCAGCAGTGGAACACAAGAGAACTGTTTCAATATGAGAAAAAAGCCCCTCATGCACGCACGGCAGTTCCGTCGTATGGTACAGAACACCTTGCACCTTTGTTCTACGCCATGGGTACAGCGGATATGTCCCGATCAGCGAAGCGTTTATTCCAGTCTTACCCTTATGGAACGCTCAGCTTGAACTGCTGGCAGTTTGGAGACGGCGTGTAACTTGGAACAGACAACAGCCTAATTATGGTGTTTGAAGCCAGTTGGGTACGGATAACTTGTGTTAATGTATACAATTACAATATATAAACAAAAGAAGGTTCCTGTACACCCTTGATGGGTTAAAGGAACCTTCTTTTCAATACGAGGACTTATTTATGCAATAGATCTTTATTTGCGGATTTCGAACAATTCACAGTCTGTACGGGAATGATAAGCGAGCTCACTGACACTGGATTGTACAACTACGGTGTTGCTGTCAAAACGGATAATGATGCCACCCGAGTCAATCTGGTGATTATCTTTAAAAACTCGAACCTTATACTTCATATTCATGGCTTCCTGGAAGTCCGCATCGGTCTCAAGACGTCGCTGGGTCGGCATTATCGTGTACTCCTTTGAAGTTCAACTTTATTTCATCATAATATGATTTTCTGTGGATGAGCAAGTCAGTGAGGGCATTCAGGCTGATCTTGAAGAGTAAAAAGCCCTGCTCTCCAGGGGGATTGGGAGCAGGGCTGAGAATTCTATGAATGATTGCTTAAGCTGTTTTGTGAGTTGGGCTAATCGTTGGTGTGTCTTTAGGATGATTGCCTTTATTGCGAGTGATCAATCCGCGAAGGTAAGGCAGTACCCAGTTGTCCAGACCGATTTTACCTGCATTTGCACCAGCAACAACAAGGAAGATTTCCATTACAACCAGTTGAGCATTCGTGCTTACTGTTCCCGAGAAGAGGAACGCGAAGTTCATGACCATAGCCATCAGTGCTGCCAGTGTAGTGAAGCAGCCAAGGATGAGACCCAAACCTACAAGGAATTCACCCAAAGGGATAACGAAGTCGAACAGTCCTGCATTTGGTACTGCGAATTTCTCAAGGAACGTTCCCCACCATGCTTGAACTGCTGGATGATCACCCGTTGTTTTTTCCAGTGCTCCTGCAAGGAACCCCCCAGCTTCGAATCCGCCAGTCAATTTGCTCCATCCGTGAGTCATCCAATCGTAACCGATATACACCCGAAGTACTGTCAAAATCCACATTGCTACTTTGTTTTCTCTAAGCCATTGGTTGAAGCTGAACATATGAACCACTCCTTCATGGAATCTAGTGTGTGTTGTTTTTGTTTTTTCTAAGTGATCACCTTTGATGTCTTTATTGTATAGTTCAAAAGTCGTTTTGTTTGTGATTAAAATCACAATCTAGTTCAAATTTTAAGTAAGGTTTGAGAAGTTCACATTTAGGACATATTTTTCTCGCGATTCGCTGTTTCAAATGTGAATTTCAGGCTGTATCAAGGCCTTCTGGGCGCAGACAAATCGGATGGGGTGTGATTAAATGGAAAGAAATACGTGAAATGGTTGCCCACATGAGACATATATCACAACTTAGAACCAGGCCATATCGTTCAGGAGGTCCTATATTGAAGCTTTTTAAATGGAACAAAGCAGCATCGGCTGCATCTCTGTTTATTCTCTCATTAAGTCTTGTTGCCTGCCAAAACCAGGAGGTGGCGCAGATGCCAGTTCAGCCAGAACCGACACCTGCACCTGTACAAGAAGAACAGACTGTGGAAGAGTCCAATACATCTCTCTATACAGCACCTTTGACGGGTCTGCCTGTAGATGAAGCGATTACGCGTCGACCACTCGCCGTAATGATTAATAATGCACCAGCAGCTCGGCCCCAATCGGGTCTAAGTTCAGCCGATATCATTCTTGAAGTCCTCGCAGAGGGTGGCATTACCCGTTTCATAGCCATCTTCCAGAGTGAAGGCGGTGCGGAGACGGTTGGACCTGTTCGCAGTATACGTCCATATCTGATTGAGCTTGGTGAGAGTTATGACGGGGTACTTGTTCATGCCGGAGGCAGTCCGGAGGCGTATTCCATTTTGCAAAGGCAGCAGAAACAGCATATGGATGAAATCTCGAATGGTGGACCTTACTTCTGGCGTTCCTCGGATCGTAAAGCCCCACATAATCTGTATACTTCAGCGGACAAGCTGAGAGAAGGAGCAGATATCAAGGGTTATAGCCATGATTTCAAGTCTCCCGTATACATCTACAACGAAGAAGGCGCAACATCCGCAGGAGATGCAGTGAAGCAATTCGATATCCATTATTTATTGGATAGTTACCGGGTGACGTATGATTATGATGAAGTTAGCGGACGATATATGAGAATGGTGAATGGTAAGGCAGATCAGGATCTGGATAATGGGACTCAACTTGGCGCAGCGAACATCATTGTGGCAGGTGCAGATCACAAGGTGCTCGATAGTGTAGGTCGGTTGTCCGTTAATTTGGAACAAGGCGGGGAAGCCATGTTGTTCCAGAAAGGCAAGATGATTCGTGGGCAGTGGGTGAAGAAGCAAGGGGATATTATACGGTTTGTTCAGGATGGCAGTGAAGTGGCTCTTGTGCCTGGCAAAACCTTTATCAGCATTGTTCCCAATCAACCGGAATTTTCTAGTCATGTGAAGCTGGCTGTGCAGCAATAAAAGGATGTAATGAAAGAAAACGATGAAACATGTATCCATTTTGTCGTCGAAAAGGCATGATATTGTACCTTGGCGTGAAAAGTAGAATCGTGTCGATTTTGAAATTTGATGTCGGATTGTAAACGCAGTGTAAAATCTTGACTTGAATTTACCATTATTCCAAATAATTAAGATTCATTTCAGATTAATGTGATAAGAATATAAAAAAGGATCACACCTTTTGTACAAACCATGAAACAAATATGATAAGATATCAAAGGTTGTCATTTCATGTTTCATCGGTTATCGGCAATTTTTCTCGTAAAGGGGATAGAGCTATGAAGCTTAAGAAGAAGAAGGATATATTTTTTGAGACACTGGAGAATATGGCAGATACGGTTGTTCAAGCGGCAGATTATTTCTCCCAGCATGTTTCCAACCTTCAGGATGTGACTCTTTTTGCCAATGAAATGAAGAAGTACGAGTCGAAATGTGATGATTACGTGCATACGATCATTACAGAACTCAACAAAACATTTATCACGCCGATCGAACGCGATGATATTATGGAGCTGACAACAACACTTGATGACGTATTGGACGGACTCGAAGCAACGGCTTCCCGTTTCTATATGTACCAACTGACGGATCCGGACGAATTTATCGTTCAGTTCTCTGAAATTCTGCGCCAATCGGCTTACGAAATTCAGAAGGCGATTCATCTGCTGTCACAGAAAAAATTGCTGGCCATCCGTGAATACACCATTCGTTTGAATGATCTGGAAAACCAGGGCGACGAAGTGCTGCGCATGTGTATCAAACATCTCTTCGCTACCGTGTCTGATCCGATTGAACTGATCAAGCGTAAGGAAATTTACGAACGTCTTGAGACAACAACGGATGCTTGTGAAGACGTGGCGAATGTGCTCGAATCCATCATTATGCGTAATTCTTAAGGAGCCAGAGAATAATGGAAACAACGATTTGGGTATTAGGTATAGTCGTCTTCCTTGCACTGGCGTTTGACTTCATCAACGGTTTTCACGACACTGCGAATGCCATTGCTACTTCGGTATCAACACGGGCACTAACGCCACGTCGCGCGATCCTTTTGGCAGCGGTGATGAACTTTGTCGGTGCGATGATGTTTACAGGCGTTGCGAAGACGATTGGGGGGAGTGTGACCGACCCCACCACGCTGGATAACGGGATCGAGGTCGTCATAGTCACCTTGATCGCAGCGATTATCTGGAACCTGGTTACATGGTGGTTTGGTATTCCGTCTTCCTCATCACATGCACTTATCGGAGCCCTTGCAGGTGCCGTGCTTGTTGGCGCAGGATCTGATAAAGTGAAATGGAGCGGATTCATTGATATCGTCGGAGGTTTGCTATTATCACCTCTGATCGCGTTTGCCATCGGTTATGTGGTCATGACGATTCTCAAATATATTTTCGCCAAACGCAGTCCGCATAACGTGAATAAAGGTTTCCGTACGGTACAGATTTTCACGGCAGCACTGCAAGCATTCACACATGGTACGAATGATGCACAGAAAGCGATGGGTATTATTACGTTTGCTTTGGTTGCAGCAGGTGTGCAAGATCATCTGGAAGTGCCGCTGTGGGTTAAAATCTCAGCAGCAACCGCGATGGCTCTGGGTACATCCATTGGTGGTTGGAAAATCATCAAAACGATGGGTACCAAAATCTTTAAAATTGAACCGATTAACGGATTCGCCGCCGATCTGTCAGCTGCTTCCGTTATTTTCACAGCAACGTTGCTTCACCTTCCAGTGAGTACAACGCACGCGATCACATCAGCTATTCTGGGTGTGGGTTCCGCGAAACGTTTCTCTGCTGTGAAATGGGGACTTGCTGGACGTATCATTATTACGTGGTTCATTACGATTCCGATTACTGCGGGACTGGCAGGATTGTTGTACTGGATCATTTTCTAAAGAGAGAAAGTTATCCCGAACGAATTCTGGATTACCAGACAAACTGTTCATAACTGTGTGAATATCGGGATATGTGGATAAATATACAACCAAAATCAAGAGACGCCTGTGCATGAACGTGTGGACAGGCTGGATATGTGGATAGCCATCCGTGGAATGATAAACCAAAAGAAGATATTCCTGTGGATACAGGGAACTGTGGATAGGGAAATGAGAGAAGCCAACAGGGTTGGCTTTTTTTGTTGTCGAGTTTGAAGGTACCTGTGTACAATAACGTATAGATACAGGACAAGGATGTGATCTGATTTATGATTCGTACACTCGCCATTACACGAGAACATCAAGTCTCCGTTAACGTACCACTTACACAGTTGGATCTGAACGATTACGCCTGGGTATGGGCGGATTTTAACCAGCCAACGGAAGAGGAAAGCCGTTTGCTGGATACATATTTTCATTTTCATCCATTAGCCATAGAGGATTGTCTGCATGTGTTGCAGCGGCCCAAGCTCGATTATTATGATAATCTGCAGTTTCTTGTGCTGCATGCACTGAACCCGACCACACTGGAAGCCGAGGAGGTTGACTTATTTCTCGGATCAAACTTCCTAGTGTCTTTTCATCATGGTGTATTGGAGGAAGTGGATGAAGCGTGGGAACGCTTGTTGCACCATGCACATGAACGAACCATCTGGGCGCGAGGTCCAGTGGCAGCAGCCTATACGGTGATGGACAAGCTGGTCGATCATTATTTTCCGTCTTTATTTGCGATTGAGGATGAACTGGCTGAACTGGAGAACCGGGGTGGACAAGAGTCAGTTGAGGACTTGATGAACCAGGTGTTTGATCTGCGGACTCGATTGCTGAAGCTCAGACGAACGGTAGTACCGATGCGGGATCTGCTCTATCGGGTGGTCAATTCCCAGCATGTGCAGCGAACAGGCGAACATACGGCTTATTTTACCGATATCTATGACCATTTATTGAAACTGACGGATATGATTGAAGCCGATCGGGAGATGACGGCCGACCTACGTGACAGTTATATTTCCCTGAACTCCAACCGGATGAACCAGATCATGAAGACACTCACGGTGATTACGACCGTATTTATGCCTCTCACACTGATTGCGGGTATATATGGTATGAACTTTGCCTATATGCCTGAGCTTCAATGGAAGTTTGGGTATGGGGCTGTGTTATTGTTAATGTTTGTACTTGGAGGTAGCATGGTGGCCTGGTTTGTGAAGCGTGGATGGTTCAAGTAGAAAATGTGATACTTTACTGCTCTAAATGCAGTTCCATCTTTCGGTGATAAGCGCACGCTATTACGAGCAGATCATCAGAAGAAGATTGCATAGTTGAAGCAACGTTTGTTACATATGAAAAGGGCCACTGGACAAGGATCTCAGGCAGGAATGGAATAACCTGTCGGAAGATGATTGCCAGGTGGCCTTTCTGATTCTTCTATTGGAAGTTTTGAAAATAAATGTATCCACATGTGAATAACTATTCCGCAGCAATAAGCTGTGTATAACTTACGATGTCTTCCTGTTACCCCACTTCAAGGACAAAAGAAGTCGTTGCCGTCTCTTTACCATTCACAACAATTGTTAGCGTATGCAGTCCAGCATAGTATTTTCTTGTTGTGATGATTTTGAAAGATTGTTTGGTGGCTACCTTGGTTCTGCCTGTCGGGTACATTTTATCGGAGCATTTGAATCGTTTGGGAGCCTGCTTGCCGTTTGCCTTCATATAACCCATCTCATATTCAATTCGCAGCATCTGTGACTCGCCGCTCTCATTAACGACATCAAACGAAAAATGAAGATCCTCGCCAATGCTAATCGTATCCTGGACAAGCTGAAGCTGCTCAATGTGAATCGAATCCTGCTCGTTATAACCAAAAAGACTTAGTGCTTTGCTATGTCCTTTCTTCAGTAATGACCTGCTGGCATGCCGGACAATCCAGTCGGTGTGTACATGTTGTCCGTACCAGGTCGTGGCCAGATCCATAACCAGTTCAGGGTGGTCCTTGGAGATGTCATTCAGATGATTGGCGACACTTTTGCGAACATAGAGGGACTCGTCCTGTTTCAATGCATGCAGAATCGGAAGTACAGGTGTTGGATCAGTGATAAAGTTCTGGAGTTTGGCACCCCATGGCAAACGTGGCCGGCTGCCTTCACTGGCAAGTCTGCGGATATGCTCGTTGTTGCTCTCTGCCCACGCCATCATATGTTTCATCGTTTGGATTGGATAATGTTTAATAAACGGGCGTACCGCGAACTCGGAGCTGGAATAAGGTGTGAAGAGGGTCAGATACTTCATGGATAACTCGTAATCCTCTGGGTCAAGTCCGTTCACTTCGATAAAATCCGGTACAAAGAGATATTCAACGCCTCTCATATTCGGAGCGGCTTGTTCAATAATATGTAATGCTTCTTCATAATTGTCGGGCAGTACTGAAGTCAAGGCCAGTGTGATTCGGCGAATGCGCGCTTTGAATTCCAACTGTTCCCAGCCTTCAGCAAAAACCAATTCATGAAATTGCTGTGTATCCAGCTTAGGGTAGAATTGACGCAACTGTTCGCCGGTCCGATCGATTAATGCGGGAGTGTATTTGTCTTTGATAAGTTCCATGGTCCGCCTCCTTTAGTTATTATCAAGTATACCTCAAATTACAGAAATAAGAACATAAGTTCCTGAAATTTTTGATATATTAATGAACGGTGTTAAGGCACCCACCTTCTGTAAGGGGGTGCCTGGATGAATTTAACCTTTGCGACTTTTGGGACGGCGCTTGGTGGTATTGGATTTGCGGCGGACTGGAGTTGTATTGCGGCGACGTGTAGCATTCGTTGTTTTGTTCCGACGTTTGCTTTTACGTTTCCGGGGCGGCGTATATTCTTCATAGTCTGCATCAGCTGCGCTGTTATTCGATTTTCCTTTTCCAAAAGGCAGAATGCCCATAACAAGTTTCATCATCGGAGCCATCTGTTGGATACCACCGACGACCTTCTGCATTTTGCCTATTCCACTCATGATCCCATCAATACCGCCGAAGCGGTCGATCATTCCTTTTAACTCACCGATGTTGGCTAACGAAAACCCGGAACTGCCTGTAGCAGCAGGCGCCTGTACCGGAGCAGGGGGAACCACCTGAGCTGCACCTCCATAAAAGTTCCCGCCTGGAGCACCTTGCCCATACGGTACGATTGCAGATGCTTCGACTTCACCGAAGCCCGGGTAATGGGGCTCTACTCCAGGGTACATCGGTTGAATCTGAGTTTCATTCAAAGACCGCGGAACCACACCGGGAGGCATATAGGCAGAAGTACGTGCCTGCCGATGAGCATGAGAAGACGGACGTTGCCCTTGTGCTGGCTGGCGGTGATAATAATGCTGTGGCATGAACGATCACGTTCCTTCTATATTGGATTTTGGAATTGCGTTCCACAAGTTTCCTGACAGATGTATATCATATACGGTAGTGGAACTCCCTTTTGTTATACTGTATGTCATTCGCGGAGAGACGGCGTAGGCGGGTATCCCGGAAAACGGGATATTTGCGGATTTGGGCGCATGTATGATGGCAGGTACACGAAGAGTAAAATGCAGTTTAGACACAAAATTGTAACATTTAGGAGGATTGAAATCCTACATAAGTAATCGGATATATACAGGTGAAAACTGGGAAAAAGTGCGGTAATTTCGCCTGATGTGCGTGAGGGGAGGACAATAGTACCTTTTGTAAGCGGTAACATGTATTTTTATTCTGTAGTGCGTGAAATCGGTAACGCTTGAAATACCAACTCAGGGTGAGTACAATGTAGGTACACAGTAACCGCTAGGGGATGATGATGAAATGCAGCTGAAAAAGCTAAATGATAAAAGCATTGAACAACTATTTGAGGCTATTTTGACGCTAAAAGATATTGAAGAGTGTTATGTTTTCTTTGATGACCTCTGCACAGTAAACGAGATCCAATCCATGTCCCAGCGGCTGGAAGTGGCTCGTATGTTGGGTAAAGGCAATACGTATAACCAGATTGAAGCAGAGACAGGTGCGAGTACAGCTACAATTTCACGTGTGAAACGCTGCCTGAATTACGGCAATGATGGTTATAAAATGACGTTGGAACGCCTGGGACGCTAACATGAAGAAGCCGGGTGTACTCATCATCAGTCACGGTTCACAGGAGCAGACCTGGGTGGAATCCGTCGATGACGCGATCTCCCGGTTGAATCTGCCTGTTCCATTACCGGTAGAAGCCGGTTTTCTTGAACTTGTGGAAGGACGCCTAATCCAGGACGGTATCGACCGACTGGAAGCACAAGGTGTAACCGATATTCTAGTCGTACCTCTATTTGTTTCGTCCGGGAGTACACATGTGGATGAGATTGAATATGCCATTGGTGCAAAGGAAACACCTGATCGCGAAACGGATCTGGAACCGTTCGATGTAAAGGCTCGGGTTCACTTCGGTTATCCGGTGGATAACGATCCGGATATTGCCGTGATGGTGTGGGACAAAGTCCGATTATTGTCGCAGCAACCGGAGAAGGAAACGATTTTGCTGGTAGGCCATGGGAGTATTCATGATGGTTTTCGCGAGCGTTGGGAAGCCGGAATTTCTTCCCTTGCAGAGCGTGTGCAGGAAGTTAGTGGTGTAGCCCATACGGATTATGCATTGCTGAATCCGGAGAGTGTGTACGACAAAGTGAAGTACTGGAGTGAAGAGCGGGGAAACCGAGTCATTGTGGCGCCGCTATTTTTGAGTGCCGGTTATTTCACGAGGAACGTTATCCCGGATCGGCTGCAGGAACTGAACTATGTGTACAGCGGTGAGACACTGTTGCCACATCCATTGCTTGTGCAGTGGCTGGAGCGCCAAATCCAGATTTTGCTGGAGAAATGTAATGAAGTTAAAGTTTCTTCTTGAAATGATTGCTTTGGCATAGGTGTGTAATCACATCGCTCGCAGTAATGTCGCACCAATTGATTTGAACTCCATAGCTTCATAAACAATCAAACCACGTCGAAGGACGTGGTTTTTGTTTGTTGTAGATCACTTGAAAGAGATTGGGCTATCCATTAATGGGTGCGTGCAATTGCAAATGTAGCTCCAGTAAACTTATTAATTGGTCAACGATCTCCTCGGCCGGATAAGGCATGGAATTCATAATCCACCACTCCAGGAGGCCCACAGCAGCGGAAGCAAGAAACTGTATGGTGATCTCTTTTTTCATACCCTCCTGAATGCCACAGGCATCCATCTGTTCCTCCACTCCCTGGACCAACAATCCCATCAACTTACTACGGAATGCCGGAATACCTTTTTTGGTTAGAAGTGTAGTATAGGTAGAGGCATGCTGTTCCAGATAACGGAAAGTTCTGAGCAGCGCATCCTTGGCTGTAACGGGTGTTGTAGTAGAGCTTTCGATCATACAGGCATCCAACAACTGCTGCAAATAGGTCTCAATGCATTGATCCAACAGGTCGAACTTGTCATCGTAATGCAAATAGATGGTTCCTCGATTTACATTAGCCCGATCAGCAATATCGTTTATCGTAATTTGCTCAAAATCCTGTTCCTCCAGTAACCCCACAAAAGCTTCAATTATCGCCTTTCGTGTCTTGAGTACTCGTCTGTCCATGGCCCCTCCTATGATGGTTTTCAACAATAAGGAATCATTCGTTGATTATTCAACAAAAACGGATATTTTAACGATTGAAGCACAGTAGGTGCTTTGTTACTCTTATTTTATCAACAAATGTTGATAAAACAACGATTATTTATAAACTATGAAATTGAGGGATAACCAATGAAGATATTAGTGTATGGTGCGGGGGTTTTGGGCAGTCAACTGGCACAGGTTCTGGTGCGCGGCGGCAATGATGTTACTATTCTGGCTAGAGGGAAGCGGGCAGAGGAGCTGGAGAAGGATGGAATCGTCATCCGGCATATTTTTCAATTCAAAACGACAGTTGATCAGGTTCGGGTAGCCAGAACGTTGGAAGTGGATGACCAATATGATCTGATTTTTGTTGTCATGAAATATAACGATTTCCCTTCAGTGTTACCTATTCTGGCAGAGAATCAGAGCAGCAATATTGTGATCGTGGGAAACAACGCAGATGCACGAAGCATGCAGACCTATCTGGAAGAGCATAGTCCGAGGGGAAAACAGGTCGCGTTCGGATTCCATGTGAGTGGAGGTAGGCGTGACAAGGACCGCATGTTATCCATAGGTGGAGGGAGCGCACAAATGGTGATCGGCAGTCTGGACGGTGAGATAGGCTTCAAACCTTTGCTGGATCAAGCTTTCCAACGTGTGAAATACAAGTTAAATTATTTAAGCGATATTGATGCCTGGCTGAAAAGCCATATCATCCCCATTCTGATGCTTAATGCGGTGAGTTTTAATGAGGAGCGTGAGTTGATCAAGTTGGACGGGAATAGAAAGCAAATCCAACATATGATTAGGGCGATGGATGAAGGCTTTAGCGTACTTGAAGCTATGGGCATAACGATTATACCGGAGATTCAGGCTAAAATGATTCGCAGGCATCAACGGATGCTGTACCTTCTGTTGAAGATATACAGTGTGCTTCCAATTCATAAGCTGATTGCGGGTTCTTTTGGAGAGATTGAAGCGTTGAATAATGCATTTACCGATTGGAAAAAGACAACAGGTATCCGGACTCCCCATTGGGACGTGCTGAAAAGAGATTATACTATCCTTAAATGAAGTGTTGCTCATTCCCTGCATACCGACTACAATAAAACCAACTAATAAAATGGGGATAAGGAGATATACAGATGCGGGAAGTGCCCATGCGTTATGTGAAAGCAAATCAGGTCGGTATTGTATTGTTTGTTTTACTCTCGTTTGTGTTCAATCCAATTGTAGTGCTGGGAGCGCTGTGGAGCATTCAGGTGGTTGGTCTGGCTTCCAGTGGAAAGCTTAATCTGTTTGTGCAGATTGGGAAAGCTGTGTTAACTGGTAAAGGGACAGAGACGCAGGCGGTGGAGCTGCAGCGATTCAACAATATTCTGGCTGTGCTCTTCCTGTCTCTGGCACTCATCTCGTTCTCGCTTGGCTGGGTAGCCGCAGGTTATGTATTCTCCGTCATGCTTCTCGCAGCTGCAAGCGCGGCACTGCTGGGTTATTGTGTAGGCTGCACCGTCTATTTCTGGTATAAACAGCTGCGTGCGGGCAGAAAAATCGGATTTTGAGGTTGGCTGAAGAAGTGATATAAGTATCCGGGATGCTACGATAACTTTATAACGAAATCCCCCTCAAGTGAGCTGCCACTTGAAGGGGATTTTTTTATCTGAACCAGGCCTTATTTAAATTGTTGGTAAAATTGTGATCGTTGAAAGGCACGTTGGCGCTACCGAAGTTTGTCGTGTTGAGTGCATTTCGTGCCGCAGAAGTCAGATCGTCCCATCCGATTAAAGGCTGAGTTCCACCCACAGCATTAGTAACGCCAAGCTCATGGTTCAGCGGCCAGGTACTATTATAGGAAATCAACGGATGGTTACCTTGTGTATTGTTATTGCTCGGTGTAACTTTGGTGAACTGGCCGTGACCGGAATATGCGATAGAGAGGATTTGGGAATTGGCCGCTGCCGGATTGTCTACCCACACGACGATACCTTCCCAATCATGACGATGGCCGAGTCCAGAGGAAGGGGAGTCTTTGGGGAAATACCACGAATACATGATAGCCCATACCCCATTGTGCCAGGCGGAGCGGGAGTAAATCTGGCCTGTACTTGAACTACAGTTTCCATTCGATGCCCCGGATGTATTCAAGCCAGCACTGGTATTGCCCTGTTGATCCACTGCGGGAAAAGGCACGCATCCATGATAGACTTTTAGAAATGGCTGAAAACGCTTGGTTGCTTGTTGTGTCACAGTAACTGGGGAGACTTCCTGAAATCCGACAACCTGATCATGGTTAATTTCTGCTGCTTCAACAACGGTGACCCAAGGAATACATGCCATAAGAAAGACTATGAGCATTAACACGATTTTTTTCATTCACAATTCTCCTTCACGGGTATGATGTGGTGTTAAGTTGAGGGTGCACTAAAATTATATTGGAAAAAGGTTTATGTTATTTATCTTTTTATCTTAAGATTTGTAAATTTGTAGCATATCTATGTCATAATCATATGAAGGTATAAAAATCGAAGACTAATTCCTGTCCAAGCGGGCAGAATGGTTGATTAATGAGACTATTTTACATAAAAGGTAGTGGGGAAGATTCAGGAGCGGTGCGTGAGGTTTATTGGGTAATGGATGGATTAGTGGATACATATATGAAAAAATATACTTATAGATTACAGGCTAGGACATCTTTACATTTGATGATATGATAGGAGTTAAAGGCTTTGGAATGAGACGGAATTCCTGATGCATAGATATAGGTAAGACGAAAGATTAGAGCAGAATGAACACAGATTCATTATTGTGTAAAAAATATGCCCTTTTGTGGACTGATGCAACGTAAGAATATGAGGTCGTTTAGACTCATGGATAATGTGGAATAGGTGGCGTATGAGATGAAAAAAGCTCGCTTAATATATAATCCGACCTCAGGCCGGGAAGAAATGAAGAAACGTCTGGCTGATATTTTGCAGCGTTTGGATCAAGGTGGTATTGAAGCTTCATGTCACGCAACAACGGGTGAAGGTGACGCAACCCGGGAAGCTGAACTTGCGATTGAACGCGGCTATGACATGATTATTGCTGCTGGTGGCGATGGCACGTTGTACGAAGTGATTAACGGTATGGCCGAGCGGGAGAACCGTCCTCCGCTGGGTGTGTTTCCTTTGGGAACGACGAATGATTTTGCACGTGCACTCGGCATTCCGAGACAGTGGGAAGATTACGTGGATCTGGTCATTAACCAGCAGCTTCGTCCGCTCGATCTGGGCAAAGCAAATGATAAGTATTTTATCAACATCGCTGGTGGTGGCTCATTGACTGAACTGACCTATGAAGTACCGAGTCGTCTGAAAACGATGATTGGGCAACTGGCCTATTATATGAAGGGTATTGAGAAAATGGCGAGCCTGTCTCCTCAGGAGCTGATTATTCGCGCCGACGGTCAGGAAGAGATCCATGATGAATTCATGTTATTCCTCATCGCCAATACCAATTCGGTCGGGGGATTTGAGAAGTTGGCTCCAGGTGCAACCATTGATGATGGTCTGTTCGATGTCATTTGCGTGAGGAAATGTAATTTGGCTGATATGATCCGCCTCGTAACGCTTGCGCTGCGTGGGGAACATCTGAACGACAAGAAAGTGGTTCATTTTCAGACGAGTCATATGGAAGTTACGTCGCCAGGCTATGTGCAACTGAACCTTGATGGAGAGTTAGGCGGCACGCTGCCAGCTACGTTTACGAACTTGCGTCATCATCTGATGTTGTATCGTTAAACATGTGAGTGCTGGGGGCAATGTGGTTCGCTTGTGAAAAGCAATGTTGAGCGCTTCAGAAAAGCTATGATGCCATAGCAGTAGTTGCATAGTATCATATAACTGTTGAGGAGAGTTGGATTCAGCTCTGCCGTAAGGCGTGATGGAAGTGTATTTTCCAGTTGCTGTGTACAGTTGGATCGCGTATAATCTCATGTGGTCACTATGCGTTGAACTGTTACAGCAAGGCACATTGTGGTAATTGAGTGAACGTGAACAGCGAACATTGAAGGTTAAAAGCGCTGTTATTGTTCGATGGTACTGCGATGTGGTACACCGTGCTGAATGTAACAGTTTGGTCGAGTGCCGGCTGGCGGCTAACGAACTCAGAAAGCCTTAATGTGGCGAAATCGTCGAAGCTGCGAATCTAACGAATCTCAGCGTCGTTATTTTGGAGAAAATGAACGAAAGAGGTCGGAAAACACTATCCGAAGATGATATAACGTTTCTGAAGTTCATTTGAAATTCGGAACGTTATTTTTGATGTGAATAAGGTGCGCCATGTTCGTTACAATCGGGAACAAATTGAAAAATAGAGATTTCTCCCTCGCCTGCACAGGCGGGTATTATATAAGAAGAAAGAAGTGAATGTACGTTGTCTAATACGAACCGCAGCGGTCGTGGAAAAAACCGCCGGAATTCGGCTGCCTCTCAGGGGCAAGGGAACGCTTCAGCGTCCCGTCAGCCAAGTCAATCATCTCGTCAATCTACACGTCAGCAGGGAAAAGAGGTGCGGCCACAAGGCGCATCTCTTTCTGCCGTTCGTCCAAAGGGGAGAGCGCGTGAATCTGCATCAATCGAAGGACTGCCCGTTAGCAAAAATGAAGAGACCGTCATCGACATCATTGGCATGAACCATGACGGTGAGGGTGTAGGTCGTGCGAATGGATACACGCTCTTTGTACAGGGGGCGCTTCCAGGTGAAACCGTGCGTGTGCGTGTGATGAAAACCAAGAAGCAGTACGGCTACGCCAAACTGCTGGAGATCGTGAAGGCGAGCCCGGATCGAGTGTCCGCGCCATGCCCGATCTACGATCAGTGCGGCGGCTGCCAGATCCAGCATATGAGCTATACCGGACAGCTTGCGTGGAAACGCCAGTTGGTGATCGATAATTTGCAACGGATTGGCAAGCTGAACGTGATGGTGGAGGATGCGGAGACGTTGGCATCCAATACGCAGGATGATAAAGAGGGCGCTGAACAGCGTGTGCAGGATGACGCTTCAGTTGGTGATGCGAATCAGACAACTGAACTGGCTACTTCTGAAGTACAAATGATCGGCAGCAATCGTATTCGCCTTCGCCTTGAAGGTGTCATGAACGAAGAGGATACGGAGCAAGGCATCCGCGTACTGCCTACGATGGGCATGGACGAGCCATGGCGCTATCGGAATAAGGCACAGGTGCCGATTGGAGCTGCCGAGGGTGGCCTGGTAGGTGGTTTTTACGCTAAAGGAAGTCACCGGATCATCGATATGGAAAGTTGCCTCATTCAGCATGAGCACAATGACGAAATGGTTGCAAAGGTTAAGGAGATTGGCAGTCATTTTGGAATTAGCGCCTATAACGAAGAGACAGGTCGCGGCTTGTTGCGTCACGTGGTCGTGAAGAAGGCATTCCGTACAGGCGAGATGATGCTTGTTCTGGTTACAAATGGTCGAGACATTCCGTACAAAGACGAATGGATTGGCAGTATCCGTGAAGCGATTCCGCATGTAGCGAGTATCTGCCAGAACGTGAACAAAAAACAGACCAACGTCATTTTCGGCGATGAAACCCGTGTCCTGTGGGGCCGTGATGTAATCTATGATTATATCGGTGATGTGCAATTTGCGATCTCAGCGCGTTCGTTCTATCAGGTGAATCCAGTGCAGACGGAAGTACTGTATGGCAAAACGGTAGAGTACGCAGGACTGAGCGGCAAAGAGACCGTGATTGATGCCTATTGTGGCATCGGTACAATCTCTCTTTTCCTCGCGCAACATGCGGATCAGGTGTATGGAGTAGAAATCGTGCCTGAAGCCATCGAAGATGCGCGTAGCAATGCGCTCTTGAACGACATGAAGAACGTGAAGTTCGAAGTTGGTGCCTCAGAGGACGTTATTCCACGCTGGAAAGAACAAGGTATTGAAGCTGATGTCATCGTCGTCGATCCACCGCGGAAGGGCTGTGATCCACGTTTGCTGGAAACGATCCTGGAGATGAAGCCGGAGCGAGTGGTGTATGTGAGCTGTAATCCGAGCACGTTGGCACGTGATCTTCGTGTGCTGGAGGATGGCGGGTATCGCACGGTTGAGGTAACGCCGGTGGATATGTTCCCGCATACGGTGCATGTGGAAAGTGTAGCGATGTTGGTGAGAAACGATACGTAGGTCTAAGGTAGCAAACTAAAGCGTAGTTTATATTTTTAATTCAAAATCCAAACTTGAAGACAGCCCAATGGCTGTCTTTTCTTTTTATCAAAGTTCCGATAAAGAAGTCGAGAAATGAAAGAATATAGTAGGGAGAAGTTTTGATAGCTTAGCGTTTTTTTCGAGTCTAGCGCCAGTTTATCTACTGAAAATACTCATATATTAAAAAGTATAGCGTTATTTCTTTTTGAACACCTGTTACAAAATTCTTGTTATTTCGTCTTATATATTGAAATAATAAAAAAAACTGGGAGGTTTACAAAATGAAGAGAGTACTAAGTATTTTGTTAACAGTTGCTTTATTCTTTACTTTACAGGCAGTGGCAGGAGCAGATGTAAAACAAGTTACGTTATCTGATATTGATCAGATCCTAAGGGACAGTGGAACTCCGGAGAATATAATTAGCGGATTGGATGATGAACTAAAACAAATGATTTATGAAAATTCTGGCTCTAGCCCAGAATTGAAATTTATCGAAGTTCAACAAGAAGTTGTCCCACAACTGTTTGCCTCCGGTTATTCAATACCATCCTCGGATTTAAAAATTGAAGTTTTGGCTTTCTCAGTAGGAAATGGTAAAGCAGATATTTATCCAATATATGAGTGGCTAAAACCTGTAAAACCTAAAGGTAAAGACTACTTCGGGTATTCTACTCACAGTGACTTTAGTGTTGTTGCCAATACTCGTAGCAACTTGATTTGGTACAAACTTAACTCTGGAGATAATTGGACTAGTGCTGGTGCCGCAACGTATACTGGAAGTAGCCTGACGGGTTACGAACATTCTGGTAGTAGCTTGGGAACGCCTGATTTTCCTATCTATATTAAAGGGAATTTTTCTTTTAGGGTAGATATCGATAAAACAAACCCGGTGAAAAAAATCGCCATATCTTATGTGCATGACACTTCATCTGGAGGTACCTTCGGTTATTCTATTGGTTATGGTCCTGCTTATATTTCAGTGACCCCCTCTTCTAGTAACGTAGGTTATAATACGAATGTGTATAATCTGGTTTTCTGATTTTTAGCTTCTTAAAATGGGGCTAATTTGAAATTACCGATTAGCCTCATTATTTCTGGATTACCTTAGAGGTTGTAACATTATAAATAGGGGCATATACATATATTCAAGAAAGGGGTTGAAATCAGTGATGAGCAAGAAAAGAATTTTTATTGGTACTCTTGTGATAATCCTTTTACTCGTTGTATTTGTACCAAAATTCATTAGCTATTGGAATGATAGGAACTACTACTCAAACAACATGGTTACTTATTTTTCATTGGCTGAATTTTCCATACTAGATAAGTATGTTGAAGGAGATACTTATTATTTGAAGTTAAGTATTGATAGTGAGTATTTTGATTCTAAATACAAATTGAAAGGTAAAACTAAAGAATATTCCCTTGGGAAGAATATAGACTTGTTTAATAAAATCGATCTAAATAACCCCATAAAATATACAGGGATTCAGTTAGAATCAACAGTCCCTTTAAATAAGATTAATCAAGAAGAAAAATCTAATCTACGACGTGATCCTATTAGTGTAATTTCAAAAGAAGAGTATGATGACTTTATTACCATCATTGATGTCTACTAAATTCAACGACTTCATCGAGAAAATAATGTATAATATTAGGAATTATATAAATTAATTCAAGAGTTTCCTTAACTGGGCGCTCTTTTTTTATATAGTTTTCTAAAAGAGGTTATTACCCAAAGCGGAATACCATGTCTGTATAAATAGAGAGAAATTCGAATACCATCGGAGAACTGGTTATGTAATTTTCCTTTGAGTGTGAGTTCAAATTTGATTATGATTGAATTGTGATAATTTGGTATGTAACTTAAATGTTTCGAAATACAACACTAATCAAAAATGTTTTACGATGGCGATTAAATAATTCACTAGAAACTAAATTAATAGGAGGAAACTCAATGAAGCCGATATATTTTAGCCTAGAAGATGAAGATAAGAGCTTTATGTTGGAACTATATATAAAATATCATCCACTAATTAAATACAAAGTTTACGATACAGTTGGAGACTGTGATGTTGTGAATGACTTAACTCAAGAGGCCCTGCTTAAATTAATACCGAAAGCTTCTCTTTTACGCACCTTAGATCGTTACAGAATAACAGCGTATGTTACTAATACAGCAAAACATGTTTGTTTTGATTATATTCGTAAAGAGGCATGTCGTAACAAACATTATTTTGTTGGACCAGAAGAAGATTTTGCGTCCAGATTCCAGATTTAATGGTTAAAATAGAAGAAAACTATGTAAGAAACGAGAGAATAGACGAATTAAAGAAAATAATGCTTCAACTATCAGAAAGGGATAGAAGATTATTGTATTATAAATACAATATGGGATTGAGAGACAAGGAAATTGAAGAGGTACTAGGGATTCCTCAGAATCATGTGCGACAATATATTGCTCGGGCTAAGCAACGAGTACTTAGAAAATCACAAAATGATAGCGTTTGCATTTTGAGGTCATAATACCTCATGTGCATTGAGGAGTAAGTTATCAACAGCAAATCACCCATATCGAAAACGATCTTGGAGATGAAGCCGGAGCGCGTGGTGTATGTGAGCTGTAATCCGAGTACGTTGGCACGTGATCTTCGTGTGCTTGAGGATGGTGGGTATCGCACGGTTGAGGTCACGCCGGTGGACATGTTCCCACACACGGTGCATGTGGAGGTAGTAATAGGAATGCAACGCAAAGATACCTAGAAATCCTTTGTTTTCAACACTTTGCGCCGTTTACGACTTTTACGAATGATGGCCCTGATTTCAAAAATAAGGTGCTGAAGGACAAAATCGAGGTTTCGGTCGTGCTTGACCTTGGTTTTGAGGTCGAGTGTGTAGACATGTCAGGGGCTAGTGAAAATAGTCTAAAATAGTATTGATTTTAAGAGGGCGTCCTTAAGGCGTTCTTTTTCATATCAAGATCACTTAGTTAGATGTTTTAATTCTAAAGCTAATGTCGTATTAGGTAAAAAAAGGATGTTTATCTCGAAGGTATAATACCATGGGCTTACAGATAAGGAGTATTGCTTAGCCATACAATTGCAGGAAGAGCTTGAACAGATAGAGAAAAGGGAATTTTACATGCAGGGGTATAACTACAGCTAGTTCTACTTACAAAAAAATAAGTGCGCTACACTCATCTGAACGAAGCTGAGTAAATCAGCATAGCCCAGTTATTTCGGGGGCTAGCGCCCACTATATTTGAAAACTTGCTATAGAAGGAGTATCAAACACCTTTTATGGTGAGCTTCCATCACGAGAGCTGACTTTATCACCTTGCTGGTGAGAGCACTTGAATTGAAGGGCCCGGGCACGAACACGGCAGCCTTCAGCGATGTACAGCCTACTGCTTACTATGCGCAGGCTGTGGCCATTTCAAAGGAGCTGGGGATCGCCTATGGATTCGAAGACAACACGTTCAAATCCAGCAGCATTTCCCGTCAAAACATGATTGTTCTAACGGCGAAAGCCCTGAAAGCAGCAGGTAACCATCTGCCGGCAGCGGGAATCTGGCTCCTTATTCCGATACTACAAGCATTTCCGCTTACGCAGTGGATAGTGTAACTTCCCTCGTAGGAAGCGGAATCGTCAACGGAAAAGGTGGCAAAATCGCACCAACTGAATCATTGACCCGCGCTGAAGCAGCGTTGATTCTGTCCCGGATCTGGGCAACTTATTGAAACTGCTGTCTGTACTTTACAGGCGGCAGCTTTTTCAAATTCCATGGCCCTCAATCATGATTGTAATAGAGATCGTTAACCAACCGATTCCATTTGCAGCTCAGCACAAATCATTCGTTCAGGCAATTTTATTACAGGAGGAACCGCTACTCATTGCTGAATATTGTCGATCCAATACATAGACATCATAAATTTTACTTTTTTCCACTTTGCAATAAAGATGGAATCTGATAGGATAAGTTTATAAATACGATGGTTTTAGTGAGGATTAAAAAGGAGGCCGCCTTGCCATGCAAGAATTAACACATCTGGATCAACTTGAGGCTGAAGCGATATACATTATCAGAGAAGTAGCAGCGGAGTGCGAGAAACCGGTCATGTTGTATTCCATCGGCAAGGACAGCTCGGTCATGCTGCACTTGGCCCTAAAGGCTTTCTACCCCGAGAAGCCGCCGTTCCCATTCATGCATATCGATACAACCTGGAAATTCAAGGAAATGATTGAGTTCCGCGACCGAAAGGCGAAGGAATTTGGTATCGAGATGATCGTGCACTCTAATGAAGAGGCTATTCAACAAGGAATTAACCCCTTCGACCATGGTTCCGCATATACCGACATTATGAAAACCACAGCCCTGAAGCAGGGATTGGATAAATACGGATTCACGGTTGCGTTCGGTGGCGGAAGACGTGATGAGGAGAAGTCGCGTGCGAAGGAGCGGATTTTCTCGTTCCGGAACAAGAATCACTCGTGGGACCCGAAGAACCAGCGTCCGGAGATGTGGAAGCTGTTCAACACGCGAATCAACAAGGGAGAGAGCATTCGAGTCTTTCCGCTGTCCAACTGGACTGAGAAGGATATCTGGCAATACATTCGTCGGGAGAACATTGATATCGTTCCGCTTTACTCCGCGGACGTAAGACCGATCGTTAATCGTGACGGGCATATCATCATGGTGGATGACGAGCGGATAAAGCTTGAGCCTGGCGAGAAGGTAGAGATGAAGAAGATTCGCTTCCGCACGTTGGGTTGTTACCCGCTCACGGGCGGAGTCGAGTCCGATGCCGTTACGCTGGATGAGATCATTGAGGAGACATTGGGTGCGTTATCTTCCGAACGGACCAGTCGGGTTATCGATCAAGAAGCGGCGGGAAGCATGGAACGACGCAAACGGGAGGGCTATTTCTAACATGAAGAGTCTACTTAAATTCATTACCTGTGGAAGTGTGGATGATGGCAAGTCCACGCTGATCGGACATATGCTCTATGAGGCCAAGCTGCTGTTTGCCGATCAAGAACGCGCGCTTGAGCTCGATAGTCGATTGGGAAGCCGAGGCGGCAAAATCGACTACTCGCTGCTCCTCGATGGTTTGCTGGCTGAACGCGAACAAGGGATTACCATTGATGTGGCATATCGTTATTTTACGACGTCTCATCGTTCCTTCATCGTGGCGGACACACCGGGACACGAAGAGTATACGCGCAACATGGCTGTAGGCGCTTCCTTTGCCGATCTAGCCATCATTCTGGTGGACGCTACCAAAGGCATCATTACCCAGACCAAACGCCATGCCCGGATCTGCGCCCTGATGGGGATCAAGCATCTCGTATTGGCTGTGAACAAGATGGATCTGGTCGGCTTCGATCAGAGGACGTTCGAGGCAATCAAGGAAGACTTCATCCAAACGACGGCCGAATTTCAAATCAAGAGCATTCAGGTCATTCCCGTGTCGGCTACGGAAGGGGACAACATTACAACCCAGTCGCCGAATGCTCCCTGGTACGAGGGGTTAGCTTTATTGCCGTATTTGGAAAGTATAGATGTTCATACTACCGATGATACGAAGCCTTTCATGATGCCGGTTCAGCGTGTAAGCAGACCGGACCATACATTCCGTGGGTTCCAGGGCCAGATCGAGGCTGGAAAGATTTCGGTCGGAGACGAACTCATGACTCTGCCAAGTCGGGAGAAAGCCAAGGTTAAGCAGATTTTGGTGACGGACCAAGCTAAGGATTCGGCTTATGCTGGCCAACCGGTTACGATACAACTGGACCGCGAAGTTGATGTCTCGCGGGGCTGCGTGCTCACGATAGACAATCAAGTCCAAGAAGCTGACAGCTTCGCTTCTACGATCCTGTGGATGGACGATTCCGTCCTGACTCCGGGCAAGCATTATTGGGTAAAGGTCGGAACGAAGACTCTTCCAGGCACTGTAACGGCGATTACCCATAAAATTGACATTAACACAGGCCATACCGTTCCGGCCGATCAAATTGTTAAGAACGAATTGGCCAAGTGTGAATTCACGCTGTCGGATCAGATCGTCTTCGATTCCTTTGAACACAATAAGAGCATCGGAGGTTTTATCCTCATTGATCGTGTCACCAACATGACGTCTGCTTGCGGAGTCATCGATCAAGCTCTGAAGGGAGAAAGCCGATTTGCCACGCTGGATACGGGGATCACGAGAGATATTCGCGCCCAGCAGAAAGGACAATCTCCGCTCACGCTCTGGTTTGCTGGCTCGGATACGGTAGCTCTAGCCAAGGAAGTGGAGAAGCGACTAATGTCATCCGGTTACCATACGATGCTGCTTGAGAGCGTCAGTGGAGAAACGCTCCGCGGTACGGCGGAGATGGCAAAGGTGTTGAACGACGCCGGCCTGATCTCACTGGTATCCCATGATTCTATCAGTGCGGGCGAACTTGAGACAGCTCGAGAGATCATCGGGGGTAAAGGATTTATCGAAGTTAACGCGGACGAGATCGGCGGAATGTCCACCCAGGATGCCGCGAAATCCGTGGTTAAACGAGTCGTGCAATCCGTTATCGATCACAGTCCTTCGAATAACTACGACATTTAATAAGCATGTCCGATAAAAGCGGTTGCCGATCAGGCAGCCGCTTGTTTGTTTCGTCAAGATCCCTTTATATGGGAAGACTGATCTCTGTATGCCAACATTACCCGTGCTGAGGTTGCAGCTATCGTCCAAAGAATATTGAAGGCTTCGGACTTGATTTAAAGCACCAAAAGGGTTCCCCATGCAGGAAGAACTGCATAAGGGGAGCCCCTTTTTGTCTTTGTTTCAATACCACCCATTAACTACAGTATTCTAAGTACTCCCCACCTTTCCAGGCGGTCATTAATACACATGCACACCCGTGCCAAGCACGGACTTGTTTTGTACGGAATTACCGGATAGATATACCTTTTGCAGATCAGGCAGCTGGCTTAGGGTCTCGATATTGGAAATGGCATTGTTCTCGAGATGAAGCTCTTCTATGGCCTGCCAGTTACTCATAAATTCGAGAGAAGCCAAATTGCTGTCTTGCAGAGTGAAGGAACGTAGCGCGGACATGTTGGCAAAGTAAGGCATCATTTGGTCAACTTCAGTAACTGAGGTGTTGTTTATGCTGAAATATGGCTGCTCTAAGGTCAAATGTTCAAGTACGCTGTTCTCCGCGGCCGCCTTTTGTTCAAAGTTCAGCCTACACTCGGAGCACACCAAAGATTTCACCTGCTTCAAACGAAATAAGGCATCGCTTTCCTTGAACAGTGACGAGTCGTAAATGTTTAAGGTCTCTAGGCGGGACAAGCCGTCCAGGGCGGCAAGACGGGTTAGTTCATCGATCTCCCAGAGCGAGAGTTGCTCCAGTTTCGGGAATTTCCCCAGCGCAGCCAAGTTCAACTCGCCACTTCCGCCACGGAGCGTCAGACTGGTTGTAGCCGCGGCCTCTAGCCCGGTGAGAAAGGAGCTTGGAATTTCCACTCGCTTTACTTTAGGCAGTGTCAGCGCTTCTGCATTCTCGTAGTAGCCGGACAACGTTAATTCCCGCAGAGAGGGCAGACTGTTTATGGCTTTTACCGAACCAAGCTGACTTAGAGAAGCCAAGCGTAGCGTAGTAATGGAGTTTTTACCGGTCAAGTGCTCCAGATTGGAAAAGTTCACATTTTCGATATCTAGCGTTTGTAGAGCAGGCATATTTTGCACAAAGTCGATGGACTTTACATTTGATAAATAGGACAACTGAAGCTCCTGAAGCTGGGTCAGGGCGTATAGCGGCTGCAGGTCTGTGGCTTCGCTGTAATGTATGGACAAGGATGACAGCCCGGTCATGGACGATAACCATCCGAGTTCATCGACAAAGGTGAGCGACAGGGACTTGAGCGGCAGTTTATTCAATAGATAAAAATCCGTTACGGACTCATCCACATAGGTAATGGATAAAGAGCTCAGATTGGGGAATTCCAGCAGCAGGGCCAATTCCTGATTGCTGCGAAGCTGAGTGGTAAGCTCCGTGATTTTAGACTTGTCACCAAAGTAGCCCGAAAATGTACTAAAGGATTCGTTAAAAGCGCCTCCATAACTTTTTAATCCGGGCGTATGGGCCAAAGTGGTTTGGTCCGTCTGGGAGATTTCATAGGTATTCGTCAGGTCCAATGCCGTCAGTCCCTTAAAAGCTTCAAAATCTCGCTGATCAATCCGCTGGCTATTCAGTTTCTTGTCCTGAGTAATATAAGTGATCTTCTCGGCTTTTTCATCGCTGAAGGGATCGGAGAGACTATATATAAACTTCCACTGATCATTCTCCGAATGCTCTACGGTTAAATAGCGAATACGAGCCAATTCCTCCTCTGTTGGCAAGGCGGACCCTTTATCGAAGATATCTCGCAAAAATGAGAGCAAAACCTCGCTTTCAGGCATCTTTCGCACAGGCAGATTGGCTTCTGTTTTTGAATAGATGGAGCTGTTGCTATAATAAAAATATGTACCGATGGCGCCAGCCAGGACTAACATCAGTATCAGCATTACCTTTACGGAGGCAGTCTGCTTCAACGGTGTTTTAGGGGGCGTTCCGTGGTAATGATTAATGGTCTGGTCTACGTAATAGACATGATTTTGCTTCAATAAAAGCTCTGTTTCACAATAGGGACACTTTAAAACCTCATCCTTCTTGTATTCAATTCTTCCGTTGCAATTGGGGCAGTTTAGCGGGATAAACGCCACGAATGTCCCCTCCTTCATTATGATGGTCATAAGATCATGCTGAACGGTCATCTGATTTCATTATACCTTGTGAATTTACGTTTGATGAGAGAAAGAAGTTTCACATAGCGAAGGAGCAGGGGAATCCTGCTCCTTTTTGGTCTTATTTAAAGTGTGGCTGGTGGTAGGCATTATTAAATCAATCATTAAGCGATCGAAGTAATCGGATGTTTAACGTGCACAGGGTAGAGATGTTCACCATGGGTTCTTACAAATAAACCTTCATTGGTGATTGTACTTTTTAGAACGATATGATCTGTTACATCTGGCGTGAAATGGAAGGTTATTTTCTCCGTATCATCATCTGCGATCTTATCCAAAATATCGTTCATATTCATTTCGTTTAAGCTAACAATGTCGAAGAGCTCAATATGATTGTCTTCTTTCTGATAAATAACAATGACGTTTTCGTTTTCCAAGTAATAAATATCATTACTAAAAACATTCAGGCAATAAAACATGAGTATTCCTTGAGCATGATGGGTTGCGAAATGATGAGAAACAGGTAATCGTTCCGATGCGAATTTTTGAATAAGACGTAAATCCTCCGCGTTAGTTACATTTAGTTTTCGGATGTTCGCAGGCTCGGGTGATTTTTTTGCCGTATAATCCATTGAAAAAAGATGTTCTTCCACAGGCTTAAACCCAAACTTGGGGTAAAAATCAAGCACCAATTCATTGGCAAAAAGGTACATGTAATCATACTTGTTCTCGTATTCCTCTAAAACTTTATTCATTAAACGTGTAGAGAGTCCTTTCCCCCGATAATCAGGATGTGTCATCACCGTGCCGATTTGAATCGCTTTTTTCTTCTCACCGTGAATGATGAGCTCAAGGATGTTAACGGAAACGTTGGCAATAACCTGGTCTCCATCGACATATGAATAAGGGATGTAACGCTCGCCCCAGTATCCTTGTTGATACCAATCTTCAAAATTGATCTCAAACGTGTTGACAGCAAGCTCGAAAAAACTTTTGCGCAGTACTTCATTGTTTTTATAATTCTTCATAAATATTAATTCTTGCATGGTATTACCCCCTTAATCCTCAAAAATGACTGTTTGTATAGTGGTACGATCGATCCCGTATTTAACTATGTAAAGTATGATTGCAGGTGACAATTCTGCTTATAAGTTGTTGTTGGTTAAGCAGGAGTTGTAACAAGAGAAAGTGGAGTTTGATATGGAAAGAGACGCGAGCGAATTCGCGTCTTCTTTTTTGCATGCTTTATAGGATATGCTTAAATGCAATTGCGTCAGTGAACTGTTTTTCACTATTGAAAATCTTGGTCCATTAATCTACGGCAAAATGCACGATTGCACTATATAACATCTTGTTGCGAAAAGGGTCAAACGTTACTTGATGCTGAACTTGCTTCACGCGCAGCATTAGCGCTTTGTTGATTTCAATTCGTTCTTCAATCGCTCGCGCCAGTTCATGAAAGTCATAAGCCTGCAAGCATTCGACTTTATCTTTAATTATATCCAGTGAAATTTCCATATATAATTCAGGCCTCCTTAAATCTCGATTTGCAGGTTAAAAGCCTGTCGAGCTTCATTTTAGAGGAGCTTTTCCAGTTCGGCAAGAGCAATCGGGCTGAAAATCTAATAAAGACGTGATAAAATCGGGAAAGGGCAATTTTAAGATCATCGAACACTCATTAATCTGAAGATCTAATGGAAGTTATAACAGATACTGCTGTTTGAACAAAGTTACATTTGCATGGTATAAGTGAAGAAGAAGCTAGGACACCATAATGTGAATCGCAACGAAACTGCGAATGATCATGTAAATGATAGGCAAGCAGATGCAAAGAGTTACGTTTTATTATTATTAATGAGGACAAAGACTGTCCTGGAATGTATAGAGGAGCTTTTGAGATGACAAAGGAAAACTTTTGGCGTGAATTGCCACGACCATTTTTTATACTGGCACCTATGGAAGATGTGACCGATGTTGTGTTTCGGCATGTCGTAAGTGAAGCGGGCAGACCGGATGTGTTTTTTACGGAGTTTGCGAACACAGAGAGTTATTGTCACCCGGAGGGGCACCATAGTGTGCGTGGACGGTTGACGTTTACAGCGGATGAACAGCCGATTGTGGCTCATATCTGGGGAGATAAACCGGAATTCTTTCGTGAGATGAGTATCGGTATGGCGAAAGAAGGATTTAAAGGCATCGATATCAATATGGGCTGTCCTGTAGCGAATGTTGCGGAGAATGGAAAAGGAAGTGGCTTGATCTGCCGGCCAGCCCTTGCTGCGGAGATTATTCAGGCGGCGAAAGCCGGGGGACTGCCCGTCAGTGTAAAAACGCGTCTGGGATTTACTGAGGTCGGCGAATGGCGCGACTGGTTGACCCATATTTTGCAACAGGACATTGTGAACCTGTCCATTCATCTGCGGACGAGAGAAGAAATGAGCAAAGTAGACGCTCACTGGGAACTGATTCCGGAGATTAAAAAACTGCGTGACGAGATAGCGCCTAATACTCTTCTGACGATTAATGGGGATATTCCTGACCGTGAGACAGGCCTGAGACTCGCGGAGCAATATGGTGTGGATGGTATTATGATTGGACGCGGTATCTTCCAGAATCCGTTTGCTTTTGAGAAGGAGCCGAAGGAACACAGCAGTAAGGAATTGCTTGATCTGCTACGGCTGCATTTGGATCTCCATGATCAATATTCTGAGCTTGAACCGCGTTCGTTCAGCCCGCTGGCCCGTTTTTTCAAAATCTATGTTCGAGGCTTCCGCGGTGCTAGTGAGCTGAGAAACAGCTTGATGAACGCCAAAACGACTTCTAAAGTACGCGAATTGCTCGATGAGTTTGGAAGTAATGAAAGTAATGAACAGGTGGAGTAGAGTAAGACGAAGAAAATGAATGGATACGGCGTATGATTCAGGTAGATTTAATAGCAAAAAAGAAGCGGTAACTCTTCCGCTTCTTTTTTTTGCTTTGCTGTTTAACGCGTATACTCTGGCTTTTCCATGGCGACCGGCTGAGGATTCGCGAGTACCCATAATACCGCCAACTCGGATAATCTGGCAGGCGCATCAAAATCGTATCCATTATGAAGCCTGCTGGCCAAGTCTGCTGCCTCTTGGAGAAGTGCGGGGGCGAGTGGCGCTCCAGTGCCCAGATAACGAATTAGCGCATCTAGCATCTTGCGAAACTCCGCATCCCAGTTTCCTCCGCCATTATCTAATACTTCATGGGACACACGTCCTGTGATGCGGATGACCTCTCCCTGCACCGTTTGAGCGTGGCCCTGAGCCGGGATGAGATATTCCCACAGCTCTTGGTGCTGCTTGGGCCAGGTGGTTGCCTTTACCTGAATGGGTGCAGTTCCATCGTGCATGATCCGATTCGCTACCGGCTCGACATCAAATAGCCGGTACAGTTTGATCAGCGCGTCTGAAACTCCATCGACCTTGTCCTTATTGAACTTCTCACGGACGAATTCAAAATCCTTACCGATCCGCTTCACCGATTCTTTCATATCCGGGGTGACCGATGCTCCGGCATCCAGAAGAATTGCGGCAATCTCTGCCAGATTAACTATATCGCTATTCCTACAATTGACTAACCCCTTAGCTAATGGCGTATTACCCTGTTTATTTTCTACGTTAATCGTAGCGCCCTGGTTTACCAACTCTTGAACCACTTTGGTTTGATACCCACTGACCGCTGCATGTAACGGTGTTTCATTTTGGTAATCCACAGCGTCCAGATCCGCACCTAATTCAAGGAACAGGGGTACATTGCCTGACCAGTGTGAGGCATGAGCATGTAGAGGCGTGCGTTGATATTTGTCACGTGCATTAATATCTGCCCCTTGCTCTATGAGCCAGCGGACCAATTCATCCGAAATATGCCGAAAGCTGAGGGCTGTACCTTTGCTGTAGCCCCCACGTGCATCCCATTCGCATTGCTCGAAAATTTCTTTTACGGTTGCGATATCATTATCTTTAATGAGTTTTTCCATATGAGCAGGTAAGGTTGCTTTCTTCGTAGCCATTACACTCTTCCTCTCCTTTGTGAATAACAACGTAAGTTCCAATGGTAGGCTATGATGATTTAATAGTAAGTAGATAATTTTCTGCAATTTTATCACATAGGGGAATTCAAAACCAATAACTGGGTTTCTTCCATCGTCAATTTGGTTTGCTATGTTATAATTTAGGTGAATGTTGATACTGGAGACGGATTGAAAAATATTTGAATGATCGCCGCAATTCAATGCGGTAGGCTTTTGATAATAGGAGGATTTATGTCCTGGAGTAAATTGAAGCAACAACTGGAGAGTTTTCTTAGTCCTGCGTTAGTTGGAAGGGTGGAGTACCGTGCTACCAGCTATCGCTATTCACCTGATAAATCAGGCAATTGTTATATTACTGTAGATAAAAAGAATGTACTCAACATGAGTGATACAACAACACCAATCCGATGGTATCAGACAGAGCAGGAGATCAAGAATGATCCGGAGATCATGATTCCTGTGAGCGATGAAGAGATTGAAGTTATTCGAAAAGATTCCAAAGGACCCATTCCCGAGGATCGTCTTCAAGTCATGGCAAGAAGCAGAAAAATCTCCGTACATGCCAAAGAGCTTTTGTTGGCTCAGACCGCACTTAGTAAATCGAATTTTACCGTTGCAGCCACGACGTATTTATCAACTTCTATAGAGGATAATCTGGATAGCAAGGATATCTTGTTTAATATTCTGGCTTTAATGGACAGACGAGTTGGCAAAAAGCGAATTCTGAACATGTCGGAGCAGGTCAAATTAAAGCATCCAGCGGTACAATATTTTTATGAACTGCGTCGTCGTACGTTGTGAAATGGATTAACTTTTGATATAGCTTTTAACTATAACCAGTTATGGTTTTTAAGTATCCCTTCTAACTGCTCTCGGCGTGATATTATCATTGTATACAACGAGGGGGTTTTTTACATGACTGATAAGTTCCAGATCGTGGGAAGTTTATTGCGGCCGGATGAGCTGCTGAAATATAAAACGCAAATTGAACATAATGATGATATCCAATATCCGTTCTATGAAAACTACGAAGGATATGAGAAGTGTGAGACAGAGGCAATCAAACAAGTTGTCGCAAAGGAAATCGAACATAACTTGTCCGTGGTTACCGATGGTGAATTTTCCAAATCGATGTGGCATCTGGACTTTGTATGGGGATTTGGCGGAGTGAAGCGTTACATCGCGGATCACGGCTATTTTTTCAGAGATGTGGACGGAACGTCGAAATATGAAACACGCAAAGATATTGGACTGCGCATCACTGATAAATTGAGTGGAAAGAACCATCATTTCATTCAACTGTTCCAACAACTGCAAGACACGGCTGGCGAGCAACAAACGAAACTTTGCGTACCGTCTCCTTCCCATATTTTCGGTGAGCTTTCCTGGTCGGATAACATTGGTGGAACGGATGCTGTATATCAAAACATACAGGAGCTCAAAGAGGGTCTTGTGATCGCGTATAAGGAATTCGTGGAGGAATTCGCTGCAGTGGGCGGTAAAATTCTGCAATTCGATGATTGCTTGTGGGAACTGTTTGCAGACGACAACCCGAACTCTCCTTTTACAGGGGAAAATATTAATCAAGATGAAGTAAAGGGACTTGCTACCGAATTCATTGATATTAATAATACCGTGATTGACTTTGGTCATAGCCTTGGCTTGAAAATGTGGACACATAACTGCCGCGGCAATTATGATTCCCGCAACATGGGTGGTGGATCGTATGCCAAAATTGCGAATCTGTTCCTGAAGCAATTGAAGTATGACCGTTTCTTCCTGGAGTGGGATGATGATCGTGCGGGTTCAATTGAAGCTCTGGAAGTGTTCAAGGACAGACCTGAAACGGAAATTGTACTGGGTCTGTTGTCATCCAAAACGAGTACACTCGATGATGAAGCACGTGTTGTCCGTTTGCTGGACGAAGCTTCCAAAATCATCGATAAGGATCGGCTGCTGTTGTCTCACCAATGCGGATTTGCATCCTGCGATGGTGGTAACGAATTAAGCGAAGCTCAGCAATGGGCGAAGATCGATCAAGGGCAGAAGATTGCAAAGCAATATTGGGGCAGCACCGTCTAGGATTCAAGCTGAATGTATTGTGACCTTATAAACACATTGCTCGATCAATAGTGTTCTGTGCAATAATGAAACGGCGACTTTTCCTCTGGAATCTATCCAGGGAGAAGCCGCCGTATTTGTTGTGGAACGTACACATGGGTACGTGCTCATTTCTATAACTTTTTTTAACTAATGATGAGGCAGGCATGTCATTCTTTATTTCTGCGATTCACGCTGTGCCAGCCATTCCTTTTTCAACAAAGCATATTGATACGTATTCTCGTATTTCGGTGTGCCGTCCTCATTTTTGACAAATGAAATGAACTCCATAAAAAGACCTTCCCGACGCATGCCCAGCTTCTCACACAGTTTCTGAGAACGGAAGTTATCATCCTCGACATAGGCGTACAGTCTTCTTATTCCCTGTTCCATAAAGAGATTTTCGATGAAAGCATTGGCGCTCTCACTGGCGTATCCTTTCCCTTCATATCTGCCATTAAAATTCCAACCAATACTATACGTATCTGAATTCGAATCCTTATCTGTATCGGAATCCCGATCTTCCCTCATACCAAACAGCTCACCGATCAGCTCGTTACTGTCTTTCAGGCAAACCGCGATGTGGGAATCGTCACTGTTTCTTTTTGCAACCTCTGTCACCGCGTCTTCCAACGTTGAAATTCGTTGCTCCATAAAACAATTCACTCTGGGATTTGCGGTGTATTCCAACAGTCCGGCTGCGTCCGTTACGGTGAAATTTCGCAGGATTAATCGATTGGTTTTAAGTATTTGCATAAGATGGTATACCTCCGGTTTTCATATGAATAGATTGGTTTTGTTCATGTTGTATCTCTTTTTATTTTACGAGACTCCCTATTCGTACTATAACTGGGTATAGACTTGGGGTTGGCTTTGGTTCTGTCTGACCGGGAGAACAATCCCACCAATTTCTCCCTATAGATATAACCGAGTACAAACCCGATCACAGCGATAACAGAAATAATAATGGCGATCGTGTATTGTTGCATATGAATCGTGGACCCTATAACGGTAGATGCGATGATCCACGGCAGACGACCGACGATAAGGATCGTGAAGAACCTAAACGAACTAATCGATGTAAGTGCGGCGACAAATACAAGCATGTCTTTGGGTAAGCCGGGAATTACAAAAAAGATGAATAAAAATGCGGAGAACTTCTTCTCATCATGAATTAACGACATCCACTTATTATTTTTCTTTTGCATTAGTCGTGAAATATAGGCGCGACCGATATAACGGGTGAAATAAAAGGCGATCGCTGAGCCTATAATCAAACCTATTGTAGTATACAAGGACCCAAGTGTAACCCCATAGATATAACCGCCTGCGACCTGTACCACTTCTCCTGGAATGGGCGCAACCACGATCTGAAGAATCTGGAATAAAATAAACATGACCGGACCCCAATGGCCTGTTGAATGAATATACGCTCTGAAGTTGTCCATGGAAGACATGATTTTAATAATGGCAGGAGAATAATACACCAGTAGACCAATGGATAACATGATGAACAGACCCAACAATATGTTAATCATTACTTTTTTCGAAGTTTGTGGCATTCCTGACGACCCCTTTGTGTAATAACTTCTACATATTTACAGTATAAGACGAAATTATTAAGAGATACCTACATAACTTCTGAAGAATTCTTAAGTCGATTGTATTTGCTGGTAGTCGCTAATAGCGCATATTATACTGAAATTAGACGGAGGGATCAGATGAGCAAGAAAATTCTAATTGCTGATGATAACAGTGAAATTCGTGAAATTGTAAGGATTCTGTTAGAGAGTGAGAATTATGAAGTGATTGAAGCGATAGATGGTCAAGATGCGATTGATAAAGTGAACGAAGAGACGGATCTCATTATTTTGGATATGATGATGCCCAATAAATCGGGGCTGAAGGCGTGTCTGGAGATTCGTGAAAAAACAAGTGCACCGATCCTGTTTCTCACGGCGAAAACGCAGGATTCTGACAAACAATTGGCCTTTTCCTCAGGCAGTGATGACTTTTTGTCCAAACCCTTTTCCTATACAGAACTCGTTTCGCGGGTGAAGGCTTTACTACGACGGTATTATGTATATCGGGGCAAGGAGAAGACCGAAGAACAGGACCAGATTATCGTTAAGGATCTTACCGTCCATCAGGATTCAAAAGCCGTGTTTGTTGGAGAGAAGGAGATTGCTCTAACTGAAATTGAATACCAGATATTGCTGCTGTTGGCTAAGAAACGACGAAAGGTATTTTCGGCAGAAAATATATATGAGAGTGTTTGGGGGCAACCCTATTTTTATACGTGTAATAACACGGTGATGGTTCACATTCGTAATTTGAGAGGCAAACTGGAGGATGACCCGCAGAACCCTAAATATGTGAAGACCGTTTGGGGGAAGGGGTACAAAATTGAATAGATTATTAATCGGAAAAAAGCTGAAGATAAAACTGGTTCTGGCGGTTGTCATTTCTTTGGTCATTTCCATAAGTGCACTCGTTATTTTACAAGTTGTTGGCGAGACTGTATTGGATAGTTATTTAAGCAAATCCACTTTTGTAGAAAACAGGCAGCAAGATGCGCTCGATCGATTCGAAGCATTTGTGGATAACCAGAACGTGTCAACCCGTGATCATGAGCAATTGTCTGCTTGGATAAGACATGAGCGCTACTTAAATCTGTATATTTTTGCAAAAGACAAATTGATATTTTCCTCCAACACGGAGATTGATCCTGCCATTAATGAAGAGTTGTTAACTCAAATCGTGCCCTCAAAAATACCTATCACCACCATCCATTTTGCGGATCAGGATGCCCAGATATACTTGGTTAGCTTTTATGAGTATCAATATTACAACCTCATTCTGATTATTGGTGTTTTCATAGCGGCCATTGTGTTCATTGTTTCCTTTCTACTGATGATTAATAAGAAAACATCTTATATTGGCGTGCTTGAACAAGAGATCAAAATACTCGAAGGTGGAAATTTGGATTATTCGATTACGATATCGGGAAAGGATGAACTGTCATCTCTGGCTCAGAGTATTGATGAGATGAGGAAATCATTTGTGGAGCGTCTGGGCAGCGAGGAGAGGGTCAGGATGGCCAACCGTGAATTGATCACGGCGATTTCCCATGATTTGCGAACGCCACTCACGATTCTATTAGGATATATGGATATCATAGAGCTCAACAAATATAAGACACATGAGGATCTGTTGCAGTATATTCATAATAGCCGGGAGAAGGCCTATCAGATCAAAGTGCTGTCAGACAAACTATTCGAATATTTTACGGTATCCTCGGCCGCTGAAGAAGAGGAAGTAGAATTTGAAATGTATGAGGGCAGAGCGCTTATCGATCAACTCATAGATGAGCAATTAGTGGTTTTGGACGATATAGACGTGCAGGTTCAGACAGATGCGCATCACGAGGAGTTTTTGCTGGAAATCAATCTGGTCGCCATGCGTCGCGTAATGGATAACATATTTTCAAATATTCGAAAATACGCCGATCCAGGGCACCCCGTTCATATCCAGATTTCTTTGAAGCAACAATGGGTGATTCTTGGGGTGGAGAATAAGATTAAACATGTTGGCAAAAAGAAAGATAGCAACGAAATCGGGCTCGTTAGTTGTCAGAAAATGATTCAGCAGCATAACGGGACGTTGACGGTGTCGCAGGAAGAAGATATCTTTTCACTACAGATTAAGCTACCTGTCATCATCAACAAACCAACTCAGACTCATATATAACAGATCTCTTGAAATGATGCTGATTGTCTTCCGTTGGATTTCTCTGGCTGTCTGATTTGGTTACCTTAGACTGCTGTAGTGGAGTATCTTGCTAATAGGCATAGGCGAATGAACATCGCTCTGCCATTCACACTATACAAATAGAGCCATGCGACAGCATGGCTCTTACATATATCGTGAGAGGGCAAACCTCATGTTTTAAACAACAGGTGCACTCTGTTTCATGAAATATTGATTAATTAGAAACGTGAGCATTGGTCCTGGCTCAGCCTTTTGTAATTGAGCCTGATCGCCAAATTCCATGAGATACGGCTGTTCCGTAGTACAAGGAATCCAATGAGGCATCGTTTTTCCGGTGGAGTCCGAGCCGTTTGGGTCACCTGTAGCAATAAAGTTGGATAAATAATTGCACATCTGGCGGGCCAGATCATAATGCTTGCCTGTGAATGGCCGCCAGCATTTGGCGAGTGTTTCGAAGAAAAACCACAGATCGACGGAGTGAAAAGTGCCTGGCTGATCCCAGCCCGGAATCTCGGCGTCGAAGTTATAATAGTAGAGAGGCGTTTCAGACGGATGACCGCTGTTCGCGCGGATGGCAAGCAGAATGGCATGTTGGATCATGCGGACCGATGCTTGTTTCAGAGCATGTTCGATTTGGCCGGTATCTGCCTCACATAGCTGCAAAAAGGCAGGAGCATTCTCGCCAAACAACTCCACAGCCATCTGCTTCAGTTCTTCCAGATTGGCTGCGGCGGGACGGGTCCAAAATTCGGAAGACGTATGCCCCAGCATTACGGGTATCGCTTCGCGCTCCTGCTGAACAAAACGAGTAAACGGATCGCCTGCGCAGAATTGTTCGTCGATGACGGTTCCCCAGAAGCTTTTGTATTCGAGTGCTTTGTCACGAAGATATTCAGCATCCAGTTGTCTCGCCTCAGCCAGGGAAGATACGCCCAGGAAGCTGAAAAATTCAACCCCTGCTTGCTCTGCATCTCGCAGTGTGGAACGGACAGAAGGCACGCGGACCTTCGGGTACAACTCGGTAGCTATACCACTCATGATGACGGCTCGCTGGAACAAGCCTTTATTTTGCGGAGAGGTCATCTGGCTGAGTACACTTCCTCCGCCTGCCGACTGTCCGCCGATGGTGATCTGGTCTGGATCACCGCCAAAGGCGGCAATGTTGCGTTTGACCCACTGGGTACCTGCTTGTTGATCGAGATGACCAAAGTTGGCGGGTGCATGGGGGGATTCGGCACTAATCTCAGGATGGCACAGGAAGCCAAAGGCATTCAGCCGATAATTAATCGTCACAACGACAATACCTCTACGAGCGATTCGTTCGCCATCAAATTCCATTTCGGCCGTATGGCCGACTTGTAGGCCCCCGCCAAAATACCAGACAAAAACAGGCAACTTCTCGTCCGTACGCTTGGCTGGTGTCCAGACATTCAGATACAGACAATCCTCGTCCATGGGCAGGTCGGGATCAACGGCCCATTCGCGGGTATAGATATTGTTGTCATCGATGACTGTTGGGGCTTGCATGGAGATGGGGGCAAAATCAAAAGCTTGCAGTACACCTTCCCAGCTCGACTGCGGCTGTGGAGCGCGCCAGCGGTTCTCACCTACAGGAGGTGCGGCAAAAGGAATTCCCTTGAAGCTGGTAATCCGCGGGTCCGCTGCGGGCAGTCCTTGCACTTGTCCATGTTCTACCGTAACCAATCTAAGCATACAACATTCTCCTCTCTGGATTTAGCTTGTAAGCGTTACCGAACATCTGATCAACGTGGCATTAGAAAGGGGGAATCTAGGTTGAATCCGATTTGGCATGAGAGCAGTAGAGCCAGTAATTTGTATTTTATCAGCGGTGGTCACAAGCCGGCCAACGCTCACCAATGGGGGCCAGGCGTGCGTGACGTTTATGCGCTGCACTATATTATCCGTGGTCAAGGGACGCTGGAGACGGGCGGGCGCGTTTTTCGGCTAGTTACGGGGGAAAGCTTTATCATATTTCCGCAAAAGGAGATTTACTATTATCCAGACCCGCAAGATCCATGGGAGTACGTCTGGGTGGAGTTTAGCGGTGAGGATGCCGGGCGGATGCTGGGGCTGACACAGCTCTCAGAGTTACAACCCGTGGTGTCGGTCTCGCCGGAGACATTGCAGCCTTTTTTCCACCTTGCCTGGAACGCGGGTGCATCATCCTATGAATTACTGCGGGCAGATGCCCGTTTGCGTCTGCTGCTTTCTTACTATATGGAACATTATCCGAAAGAGCCGCAGGTGGACACCAAGGATTATGTCTGGCTGGCGAGAAAGTACATCGAGCAGAACTACTGGAAGCCGACATTGACCGTCACGGAGATCGTAAAGGCAGTTAATCTGGAGCGCAGTTATTTGTTTCGTCTGTTTAAGGCAACAACCGGCAAGTCTGTTTTGGAGTATATTACATCCTGCCGAATCGGGCGCGCCTGTGAACTGCTGAAGACGTCGGGTCTACCAATTCAATCGGTAGCCTATTCTGTCGGCTACAATGATCCGTTATATTTTTCCAAAGTATTCAAGAAAGCAACTTCACACACGCCAACATCTTACATGATGCTGCATCGGACGAAGGCATAACGTTAACGGAACAGGGCGCAGTTCCCGGACTCTCGGAAATAACGGATCAGCTTCTCAATAGGCTCGCGTCCACAGTTCAGCTTAACTCCTATACAATCGATGCACAGAAATTGCTGGGCAGAGCGCGAGATCAATTTGAGGTAGATGCCCACATCATCTGAAGAGAGCGGAACCTGACAGGAGGTGCACAGGCGATGTTGAGCCATCTATTTCACCAGTTTGGCACGCACAATTAAACAATCATGTGCTGCGACAACGGGAGCGAAGCGTTCGCGGAATACGCCAAGCTCTTTATGTTCCCAGCAGTCATACAGGGACAGCGCATAACCGGCAGCGTAAGGCAGACCCATATCCCAAAATTGCAAAGACAATTCCCGCTGGCTGTCGCTCAGGTTGAAGAAACCAATAGCTAGATCACCATCTGTGAGTACCTTCACCAGCATAAATACATCGTCTTTGTGAAACCATTGAGGCTCTGGTTTAATGCGGTAAGCTCCGCGCGCTTCTACATCCTGATTGATGGCAAGCAGGTCAGGATTCAGGAGAATATCTTTGGTGATCTGGTTAGCCTTGCGCACGTCACATCCGATCATTAATGGGGAGCCCATCATGGACCAGAGTGAGAAGTGGGTTTTATATTCGATGTCGTTACATCCACCGATGCTGCCAATATAATCATTGTTGCTTCCACCGTACATACCAACGATTAGCATATCCATGTCGTTATGACAGAAGGAGCCGGTGTAGCTTTGTTTGCCCAGTTGAGACAGGGCAAGTTCCTTCACTGAATCCCAATTGTCACGGATATCGCCGGTAGAACGGTACATATGAGCCCCCGATTCCCGAATCCAATCGTATACATCGTCGGCTCCCCAGTTGCAGGCGGAGAACAGGATATCGCGTCCGCAATTTTTGAGCGCAAGGCTCATCCGTTTGTACAGCAGCTCTCCTGAGATATGGCGCGGCTTGAAGCAGTAATCATACTTCAAATAATCAACGCCCCATTCGGCAAAAAGGGCGGCATCCTGGAATTCATGCTCAAAGCTGCCTGGATACCCTGCGCAAGTATGCGTGCCTACACATGAATACATGCCGAACTTGAGTCCTTTGCTATGGATATAGTCAGAGAGCGCTTTCATTCCGCTGGGGAATTTCTCCGGGTCAGCCACCAGATTGCCGCTCTCATCACGTTCCTTCAGGCTCCAGCAATCATCAATGACAATATACTCGTAGCCAGCAGCCAGATAACCTTCCGATACAAACACATCAGCGACATCCCGAATTAATTGTTCGTTAATATCCCACGTAAAGGTATTCCACGAATTCCAGCCCAGGGCAGGGGCAAAGCCTAACACTTGATTGTTGCTCATGCTCACGCATCCTTCCTCATCTCGGTTTTGTTAACAATACTAAACTGAACATAAACGATGAGCGACGTTTCCTGCCATAGCTTAACGTTGCTTGGATATGGACATATGTTGCTCTGCTGTGCTGGGGGAATTAGCTCTCCCAATCAGGCTCTCGGCAGGTATTCAGAAGTTGCCGGTAGAAGCATAAGAAAGGAAAAATGTCTGTCTGCGAAGAAGTTATATCTATCTTTTCAGGGATCTGTGCGAAACTATGGTATAGATGTTATGATCGGTGATAATGCTCGAACAGGATGTCAGAGCAAGAGGGAAATCTGAATAGTATTCAGTTCTTTCAGGAAAAATACCCCAGTGGGGAATCCCTCATACGAATGGTAACAATCCCGCCGGGACGATTATGCATATGGCAGAAGGGTTCCAATTGGATAATGTGCGATTTTCCATCGGTTTTTTGTTAAACCTAAGTGTCCGTTTGATATGATCAGATATAAAATTTATAGGATGGGGAGTGTTGCCAAATGAATCTAGGTGAAGTGATGCAAGAGTTAGAGGCGCTGGGCAAAGAACGAACGAAAAAAATCTATATCTCTAACGGTGCGCATGAACCGCTATTTGGCGTGGCAACCGGAGCGATGAAACCAATGGCAAAGCGGATCAAAAAGGATCAACCTTTGGCAGAGCAACTATATGCGACGGGGAATTATGATGCGATGTACTTTGCAGGCGTGATAGCCGATCCTCAAGCGATGACAGAAGCTGATTTTGACCGTTGGATCGATGCTGCTTATTTTTACATGATCTCTGACTTCATCGTTGCCGTCACGTTGGCGGAGACGGATATTGCTCAAGCAGTTTCGGATAAGTGGATCGCGAGCGGAGATGAACTGAAAATGTCAGCAGGATGGAGCTGTTACTGTTGGTTGCTAGGTAGTCGAAAGGATGCTGAGTTTTCGGAGAATAAACTGATGGAGATGCTGGAACAGGTGAAAAAGACGATTCACGAATCCCCGGAACGAACGAAATATTCGATGAACAACTTCCTGTATACCGTTGCAACATCCTATCAACCGTTGCACGATCAGGCAGTGGAGATAGCCAAGGCTGTGGGACCTGTCGAAGTGAACAAGGACATGCCCAAGAGCAAGATGCTGAATGCCTCTGAGAATATCCAAAAGGCAGTGGATAAAGGGCGGACGGGTTTCAAGCGTAAATATGTAAGATGCTGAAATTTTCGCCGTATCGTCAGTTTTAACATACGGAACATATGGTTATCTTGGGATTGAAATCCACAATCTCCATGTTATAATGAGGACAGAAACAGCTTATAATGCAAAGAGAGCCGTGCGCTAACACGACTCTCTGATGCAATAGCCGCTTTTAAGGGCGGTGGGCTTAACAAGCAGGGTACCGACTAAATAGACCGCATCCCTTAGCCAGAGGGCGGTCTATTTGTCTTTATTGGACAGCAGCGCTACAATCAGCAAACCGAAGGTAAGCATTAGCATAATCGCTTCAAATACTGTCACAAGGCATCACCTCCCTTCCGGGAGATTAGCCGACCGCCCATATAAGCCTTTCCATTGCTCTGTGAGTATACCATATTTTTCTTGGAGCTAATAGATGAACAATAATTCGTTTTTATAAAAGTTTGGGAATGTTAATGACCTCGTACTTTATATGCGATAAGAGCGTTACGGTGGCTAGTATGGAATTTATTAAGTTGTAAACAGATAAGAGAAAACACGCCATTTAAAGGCGTGTTTTTTGTTGATAGGTAGATAATCAGCATATAGCAACATCAAGGCTACATATCGTTCCTTTTAACCATTTCTTTGGCTTGCTGCCTGCCCGCTGAGAGAAAGCTGTCGCTAAGCTCAGGATCACTAACAGAGCGTGCAAGTACAAGCGAGCCAACCATTGTACTGAACAGTGCACGACCTCTCGACACATCAATCTCAGCCAGATTGGAGATAAAAGTGATCATCCGCTCCAATTCATGGGTAAATACCTGCCGAACCTCTTCGGACGAACGGGATATTTCGCTGGAAAGGGCGGGGAAAATACAGCTCATTTCCGTTTGGTCGCGGTGATACGGACTCAAATAATAATCGATTACTTTATTAATTTTGGAATTCTGCTCTTCCTGATCAGCCACGTTCTGTAGAAGTGTAATGGTATCACTAATGGCATATTCACAGGCTTCGGCAACCAATTGTTCCTTGTTGTCAAAGTGTGAATAGAACCCTCCGTGAGTTAATCCAGCTCCCTTCATAATAAACGGGACACTCACCTCCTGGATACCATTGGTGCGAAAAGCTCGAGCCGCACTCTCAACAATCTTACCTCGTACTTTTATTTTATGTCCTTTGGGATAGGGCATGATCATTCACTCCATAGTTTCATCATTCTATAGAAATTGAACTAAAGAATATTTACACCTTCCACTCCGATGACAGAACAACCTTCTGATCGCTGTTATCCCCAGATTTTTGTGATTCCCTTTTCCAAAAGGGAAAATCCGGTGATAAAGGCGAGCGCTTCGCTTCCTCAGGTTATTTCTGTCCTCTCCGTTCTCGTGTAAATTTATAGTTCAATTTCTATACTTTCAAAATATTATAGTCATCATAATAAAGCCTGTCAATTTAACGACTGAATATCTGTTGCTTTACAAAAGGATAAAATACGGTTGTTGACGGTCTTAAAATATGATGGTTATAATATATTATTGTCGTCATATTTTAAATTGACTTCAAATCGGGAGGTATCAGATTATGAGCAAGCTTGAATCTGTGGATACGTTAGTTATTGGATCAGGTCCAGGGGGATATGTGGCGGCGCTTCGTTCTTCGCAGTTGGGGATGAAGACGGCGATTGTTGAGCGTAAACAGCTTGGCGGGGTCTGTACACATGTGGGTTGCATACCATCCAAAGCCTTAATTGCGGAATCGCATCGTTATGATTGGTTCAGACAGTTTAATCAAGCTGACGCGGCAGCGACATTTAAGAATGCTCAGGATTTTAAACAGGGGGTTGTGAATAAACAGGCAGGTGGTGTCCACTATTTGTTAAAGACTGCGGGTGTGACCATTCTTGAAGGCGAGGCTAGTCTGTTGGATGAGCACATAGCGATGATCCGGCAAACTGGACAGGAGCAAAGCATTTCTTTTGAAAATCTCATACTGGCAACGGGGTCTCGTCCGATTGAGCTGCCAGCATTTCCAGTTGGAGGTCGTATCTTATCTTCCACTGAAGCATTAACTCTACAGGAGGTTCCGAGTAGTCTGATTGTGATCGGCGGAGGTTATATTGGGGTGGAGCTTGGACAGATGTATGCCAAATTCGGAACAAAGGTAACGATTCTTGAGGGTGGCGCACAAGTATTGCCCGGATTCGAGGCGGAACTTGCAGCCCCTGTAGTCAAACAATTGAAGGCGGATGGCATCAACATCGTAACCGGAGCGATTGCTGAAAAGGTGGAGCAGAATGCGGATTCCATTACACTGCATTATTCGAAAAACAAGGAGCAGCAACAAGTTACGGCAGAATATGTATTGGTCACGATCGGAAGGAAACCCAATACAGACGGACCGTTAGGATTGGAACGCATAGGTTTGCCCGTAACGAACAAAGGACTGGTTGAGACGGATGAACAGTGCAGAACGGTTATCCCGCACATTTATGCCATTGGAGATATTACAGCCGGTCCGGCACTTGCCCACAAGGCATCCTATGAAGCCAAAGTAGCCGCAGAAGCCATTGCGGGTCTTACCTCCAAAGTGGATTACAAGGTGATTCCGCTTGTCGTGTTTTCTGATCCGGAGATATCCAGTGTTGGGGTAAATGAGACGGAAGCCAAAGCACAGGCCATTCCGGTGGTTATTGGGAAATCTTCTTTCGGAATCAACGGAAGAGCGTTGGCGTTAAGGGAAACCGAAGGTTTTGTGAAAATAGTGGCTGACCCGACATCAGGAATTGTCATTGGCGCGCAAATCGTTGGCGTGGAGGCATCTACACTGATATCGGAGCTCGCACTCGCCATTGAGATGGGGGCAACCGTGGAAGATCTGGCCATGACGATTCATCCTCATCCGACTTTGGGAGAAGTGATCATGGAGGCAGCCGAGAACGCAGTCACCAAAATGAAAAAGCAAAATAGTCAGTAAATTTAACCATACACGAGGACTGGGAATGGGAGAGATAAAAAGATGAAGTTAAAAGCAGGTTTGTATATCGGGATTGCGATGGTGTTTATTATTGGAGGTTCACTTCTTGCGGTTAAAGGGAAGGATGCTGTTAGTCAGGCCGAGAGCCGGAAACAAGGCATACTTGAGGCAGAGCAAACGACTTTAATTTATCAGAATAGCCCCGGAGCAATTGCAGAGGTTGGTGCGTCTGCAGGTGACTCCGTGAAAGAGGGAGAAGTACTTTTCAAAGTGAAATCAGCCGGGGAGGGAGATGTGGATGTACTCGCACCGTATGACGGGTTGGTTGACCGAGTTGCTGTAAAGCAGGGAGATCAAGTTCAAGCAGGAGTCCCGCTGGCAGTTGTACAAAAGAATACGTATTACACCGACCTTAACATACAGGAAAGTGAAATTCAACAGCTTGAAGTGAATCAAAGCATTGATGTTCATTTCCCGTATGTGGATCAGCCAACGCAGGTGAAGGGGAGCGTTACTTCCATCTCAACTGCTCCTCAGTTTGCAACCTTGCGGATGTCTCGTGAAAAAGGGCAAGCGGATTTAAGTATGTTTTTTGTCCGAATTTCGATGGATTCAAATACCGATTTGCTTCCGGGGATGACGGCAGAGGTGAAACTTGATGAAATCACTGATTGACGAGTGGAAGTACGTCGTAGGCAGTAAGTATATACGGCTAATTTTTATTGGGCCAATGATTGCAGCCTTATTTTTCGGCTTAATGTTCTCGCAGAATCAACTCAGTAAATCACCAGTTGTGGTCATTGATGAGGATCATAGCGAATATTCACGACAATTGATCTCCAAAATAAATGCGTCACAATACATGAGCGTCAAAAGCGTATATGCAAGCCGAATGAGCCCAGAAACTTTACTTGCTAACGAGCAGGCTGTAGCGGTCATTATGCTTCCCAATCAGTTGGGATTGCGTCAACAACAAGGGAAATCGACGAATATCGGCATATTGATGGATAACACGATGCCCTCGGGGTTAACCGGTATTCGCACTGCGATTCAGGAAATCATCCAGACAGAAAATATGACCCTATCCATTACACGTCTGGTCCAAAAAGGGATGGATGCCGAGACAGCTAAAGGAATCGTATCACCGTTATCCCTTCAGCAGCGGATGCTGTTTAATCCAACCTCCAGTTATGTCGGTTTTATGGTACTTGGATTTGTGAATATCGTAGTATTAATGATTACAACAAGTGCAGCGGGCTCAATTGTACCCCGGCTTCGTCAGGAAGGGAAACTGTTTGCCAACGGAAAGTCACCTTTCCAGCTATGGGTGCGGAGTGTACCTTACGTTGTGTTGAGTTCCCTTTCGCTGCTTCTATCCTATGGATTGTTAAAGCAGGTGGGGGGAATGCGATTTGAAGCAGAGCCTTATCTTTTCATCATTCCATTGGTTGTTTATGCTTTTGCCTTGTCACTCATGGGTATGCTGATCGGATACACTGCCAAAGACATGTCGAAAGTAAGCCTACGAACCAGCTTTGTATTGTATCCCTCCTTTTTGGCTACGGGAATTCAATTAACACCGCTGGCGTTTCCAGAACCGTTCCAAATGTTCGCATGGGCATTACCGATGAACTGGCTTAACCGTCTAATTCGTGGAATGGCGTTTCGGGACGGGGCACTGACTGCCTACAGTCAGGAATTGGGGGCACTGCTGATTATTATTGGCGGAGTGTCCTTGTTCGTGGGATTACTGTTTCTGCGGGAAACAAGGAAAGTTTCTTCCAGCAGAGCACCCCTATTGAATACGGATATATTGCCGAGCAGTAGTTAATTATTTAAGAATCGTTAAACAACGAAAAAAGGCGCACGGGAGTCATTCCTGTTGCGTCTTTTTGTTTTCTTTTTAGATCTCATCGTGTCTCTCATACGGCGAGCTATTTTCCATCGTTGAGGGCTTTATACAATTGTTCTTCGTAAGCTTTCACACTATCGCTATCAATATCTTCTACACCTGTAAATACATTTTTGGTATTGTGATAAAAAGCAAGAGCGAAGTCCCTGACGACGTGAACATCGTGGTGTTCTAGCGCAATCGATTGAAACAGATTGCTTAACATATATTCAGCATCTGAGCCGTCTTTTAGATAATTGAAACTCATAAATTCTTGAAGGACATGATACTTAAATTCTTCGAGTTCTTCTGTAGTAGGATTGTATTCCCGAGCAAGCTTTTCTGTTGCTTCGGCTTTTTCTGTAGGTGATTGATCGCTTATAGCTAGTTCGTTCACCGATGTCTGCCAATCTATTGCTGCTTGCTCCGTCTGTTCGAAGGCATCAGATGCAGATGCTTCCTCTGTTACCACATCTGTATTCTCAATCTGTGATAATACTGTACTGACTTGTTTAGTTTCCTCTGTTTTGGTCACAGTGCACGCACTTAATAGAGAGGACAACACAAGAACTGATAAAACTAGTATTGATTTCTTCACAATATTTCCTCCATTGGTATGTAATCTTAGTTAGTCTACCAGACTGAAGGTTATGTTACTATGTTCAGTTAAAATCGTATTCAAAAAATGGATAGTGATCGTAAGAGGGAAATACCATAGATTGTTTCTCATTAATCGTCATCATTATATGATATAATTTCTCACTGAGAGTACAGAAATGGAGAGCAAGAACGACTTGATCCAGCTACTCCATAGCTGCCCCTATTTGTGACCTACTGCTCAGATGAAAACTTCCAAGGGAGCACTGATTTTTAGGATATAGAGCTGCACGCAGATAAAATTATTTATTACGGGAGTTGTCTAACGAATCATGAATAAAAAAGAAGTTGCGCATATACGAAAGCAGTTTAAACTCGATCACGATCTACTGAATATTTACGATATTCTCAACGTGTATATTACGAAGGAAACCAATGAGGTCTATCACTGGGAGCGTCACCCGTTCGAACTGGTGGACAGAGAGAAGCAGGAGCTGTACATGGGCAATTTCAAAAAATTGCTGACAGGTGATTTGGATCAGAAGTTATTCGAATTGAAGTTCCAGGAAGCGGCGGAGGATCCAGCACAGGTATTGCTTCACCAGGCGCTCGTAACAGGTGATCCGGATGAATGGCAGGATCTGATGCTGCTGCTCGTGGATCGGATGTTGGTGGATACGAAGTTTGAGCGAGATATGGTAGCTACGTTCGTGCGTGGACAGTATTATCTCCCGACCAAAGCTAGAAACGAAGCCACGGAAGAGAGTGAGAAGAATGAGGTGTTCGCCCATCCGTTCATTCTGTGCAGCGTGAATTCCACGGAGAAGCAGCGGAAAACACTCTTGTTTGATTACGTGGAGAGAGAATTCAAATATAACATTATTGTCGATCCGATTATCAAATTAAGCACGCCAGAGCAAGGGTTCCTGTATCCTAGCGTAACGGACAACTACTCCGATGTGAATCGTGTACTCTATTGCACAGGGAAATCCAACTTCCCGGACCCGCATTTTGTTGAAAATGTTTTGAATGGAGAAAGATCCGTAACCGCACTGGAAGAACGGGCGATCTTCGAAGATATCGTTAAGGAAGTGGCGGGTGAACAGCTCGATTCAGCGACCATTGCACATGTATATGAGGAGATTAACCGAGTCATCGAGATTAACGAAGAGTCCCATGAGGAAGAACCTCCGAAGCTGGATTATAAAGATCTGGAACGTGTACTGACTGCAAGTGGCATAGAGGATCTGACAACGGAGAAAGTAGAACGTGCCTTCGAAACGATCGTTGACAACAAGAATTATGAGATGAAAGCGACCAGTGTTATGCCGAAGTTTACGTCCAAGTCCATTAAGATTGAAACCAAGGTTGCTACGATTTCGGTTAGCCCGCAAGACCTGAGATATGTGAAACAGGTGAACTATCAAGGCAGACGTTGCATCATGATTGAAGTGGACGAAGATGTTGTGATTGAAGGATTTACGCTCAATACCGAAAAACTTATAAATGAGGATTGATTGTAGATCATGATGAAGTAAAATCATCGGACAAGTACGAATGAACGTCCATCTATTGCAAAAAGCCCATCCTAAGGCATTATCGCCAAGGCATGGGCTTTTTTGCTGTTTCATGACTGCCGCAGTAGTTGTTTGATATCCGCTGCCGGACTGGAGCCAAGCTCTTCTTTGAGCAATTCCTCCAGAACCAGATACTGTCGCTGCGCTTCAGTTCTTCGTCCAAGGGACAGATACAACAGGATAATCTCGCGATGAATATCTTCCCGAATCGAATCAATCTGGAGGATCCGTTCAAAATAATACAGCGCCCGTAACGGCTCGCCTGCCTTCGCGTGATAGTGGGCAGCAGTTTCCATCGTCATGATGAAATCCAGCTCCAGCTGTCTGGACCACGCGAAAGCCCACTCATAATGCCTTCCTTTCAGAAGTTCACCCGTATACAACGTGTCCATCCGCTCGAAGAGCTCGGGGCGATGTGCCGATGCCTGACGCATCTGCCGGAACAAAGTCTCGAACTCGTACAGATCACAGTTGATCGCTTCCCGGTCGATACGGATGCCATTTCGGTCCTTGAGAATAATTGGCACGTCACTGTTGTCCCCGATGGCACGTCGTACGTAGTACAGTGTGGAATTGATGTTCGTCCAGGCCTTCTGCGGACTGAGGTCCTTCCACAACGTATCGGCTAATGCATCGCGGGTAGTCGATTTGGTATACAGCAAGAATGCCAGCAATTCTTCCGTCTTGGGCGTTCTAAGCTTGATGGGATTGTCTGCTCCGGCACCGCCAAACACGGTGAATTCACCGAACAGACGAACGTTCAGTTTGGGTTCAGGCACCGCTGGTTCAGGTGTTGGCACGGACTTGTGAAGCTTTTCCTGTAACCGCTTGATGCTGCGGTTCAGTCGCTCTGCGGTGACAGGCTTGATGACGTAATCGATCACCTCTTTGTCGAAAGCCTGCACCGCATACTCCTCATAACCGGTCACTAGCACAATGGGGAGCGAAGGGTGATGTTTACGCAATTCACCAATGAGTTGCATACCCGAGATGCGAGGCATCGTAATGTCCAGAAATGCCGCATCGAAGCTATTCTCTGCTGCATATTCACAGGCTTCCTCCGGGTCATGAAACGCACGAGATACCTCAACTTCTCCGCTTTCTGTCAAAATGCGATTCAGTCGCTTCAGCGACAAATCCTCATCATCCACGATGATGACTTTCATCATGTTTCATAACCCCCGTTCCCATCTGTGCTTAGACGTTGATTTGGAAGATCAAAGGTAATCCGCGTTCCCTCGCCGTCCAGACTTTCCATCTGAAGGTGTCTGCCATACAGCAGGTTCAACCGACTGGAGATATTCCATAGTCCAACGCCGTTACTGCCGTCCGTGGATTGCCGAATCTCATCCATCCGTTGCTTGGTTATGCCAATTCCGTTGTCCTCGATGGTGAAGCGTGTTTCCGTATCATTCAGATTGCGGATAGACAACATGACGCGACCACCGCGAATACTGGACATCAGCCCATGCCGAATCGCGTTTTCAATCAGGGGCTGTAACGTGAGCGGAGGAATGTCCATGTTCCGGTTCACATCAGCATCCACATCGATAATGACCTCCAACCTTGAGCCAAAGCGGGCTTGCTCTATGGCTACGTATGCCTCGATCATCTCCAGTTCGTTCATCAGGCTAGTCTTTGAGTCCAGATGTTTAAAGTGCACACTCCGCCGTAAGTAACTCGATAATTGCAAAATCAATTGTTCTGCCCGATTCGGCGCATCCACGCACAATTCGGCAATGGCGTTCAGGGCGTTATATAGAAAGTGCGGGTTCATCTGAGACCGCAAAAAAGATATTTCCGCATCTCGCGCAGCTTGCACGGATGTTTTCATCCGAGTCAAACCGCCGATCCGTGCCAGCAGTTCCTCCGATTCGAACGGCTTTGATACGAAATCATTGGCGCCTTTCTCCAAGGCCAGCTTCAATTGATTAGCTTTATTACTCGCCGTCAGCATGAGTACAGGCAACTCGGAAGGAGAGAAGCGCTCCCTGATTCGTTCCAGCAATTCGTAACCCGACATGTCCGGCATCATGATGTCGGCAATGACCAGATGTACAGCTGGGAGCTGGTCGAGCAGTTCCAGTACCGAAGGTGAGCGCGAAGTGACCGCGTAACTGTATCCTTCCAGCTTCAAGAGATTTACTATTGTCTGCAAATTAGCCGAGTCATCATCCACAACGATGATCCATTCGTTGAGATGCCCTTGTACAATCGTTGGTTCGTCGAATCGGAGTAGCCGATTACCAGAACCTGTAGGAGCGATGGTAATCGGCATGACGTTAGATCGTTTCTCACCTTTGCCATCTGCCAGTGGAAAAGTCAGGATGAACGTAGCACCCATGCTGGGTACTGATTCCGCATGAATGGTCCCCCCATGCAGCTCAACCAGCTTACGTGTAATGCTTAGTCCTAGACCGGTGCCTCCGGCAACGACTGGCCCCGTATCTGCTTCCTGCTCGAATGGCAGGAAGATGTGCTCCAGCTTGTCCTTGCCGATGCCACGACCGGTATCCACAATGCGTATTTCCGCTTTGCCTTGCACGACCGCAGCTTGGATGCTTACCGTGCCACGTTCCGTGAATTTAACTGCATTACCGATCAGATTATGCAAAATCTGAATCAGTCGATTGCCGTCTGCATAGATCGGCGGGAAATGTGCCGGGATGCGGTTGATAAGCTCCACCTTTTTCGCGCCAAGCAGGAAGGAGTGCATCCGCAAGACCGATTCGACAAACGAGTACAGATCGGTCGAAGACCGCTGGAGCGGGATGTCGCCATGTTTCATTTTCGAATAATCCAGCAATTCATCCACCAGATAGGTTAATCGTCGGCCGCTTCCTGTCACGATCGCCAGATTGTGCGCCTGTTCGTCGGTAAGCGGGCCCTCGGCGCCTTTGAGCAGGCTTTCACTGATATTTACAATCGCGTTCAGCGGTGTTTTGAGCTCATGCGAAGTATTGGACAGGAAGTCGTCCTTCACCTTGTCCAGCAAGAGCAACTGATCTTTGAGAGTGCGGACCGTACGATAAGCCTCGAAGAACCGAAGCACCGCTAGAAACAGCATCAGGATGCTGAACAGGACGATGGAAGCCTGCCCGATATTCATATTTTCCTTGAGTGAGATCGAGAAGAGATTAATGTCCAGACAGTACAGCACGATGCTTAAGAGAGCCGCATACCACAAGAAAGTAGAGAGCCGTTCGCCCTTCTCACTGGTCAGAAACTGTGATGCGCATTGATACAGCAACCACAATAGCAGCAACGTGTACATAACGACGACGTAAGGCGCAGCAAGCCCATAGACGGAAATAGGCAGAAGCGCGACCATGCATAAATAAGCTCCGAAAAAGATCAGGATCACCGTTGTGAGCATACCGGACAGGATGCCTGTTTTGAATCGGTAGAAGTAAAAGGTCAACAGACCCAGACATGCGACAGAGCAGAAATCTTTTAATTTATAGAGCGTGCTAAAGGGAATTTCCGTGCCCGCCATGGATAACACACGTTCGCTGATCATCCCGTTATAGAGTGCATATAACAGACAGATTAGACCAATCAGCAGTAGGGAATCGTCCCTGTTTCGGTAGAGTGCAGACCCCACGTAACTGACGAGGAATATGATCGAAATGGTAGCCAGTACAGCGAGCGTGCCGAATTCGATAGCTGTGTTGAATTGATGTTTTTTCAGCATGGCTGCTTGTTCGCCGAAAAAGAGTGGACCCGGAATACCAGAGTCCGTGTAATCGTAATTAGCCACCCGAATCAAAATCTCAATGTCACCGCCATGATAGGGGAAAAAGCCAATCTGGGGGGAGTTGCCTGGTCGGTAACCTGCTGATTTTGCCACAGCATGCCCGTCTTCCAGCAGCTTGTTGCCATTGATGTAGATCTCGCTGGCAAAACGAATGTTCATTTTTTTGATCGCCAACGTTCCTTCAACAGGTGCGTTACGTAGCACCAGCCGATACGTGGCGAAGCCGTGGGTTGGCAGTCGTTCGCCATCCACTTTAAGTCGATTCCAGGAGCCGGGAACGGTTGCGTAGGTGTCGGGTGCTTTCGCTGGACCAGCCTGATTCGATGTGGCAGATTCGACAGGAAGCAATCGCTCCCAGTAAAATTCCCACTCCCCGTCCAGCTTGATCCGCTCGTCTTGTTCAGGATTCCAGGCCGAGAGGTCCAGAACACCTTGACGGGCATGAAGCGCAGCAGATTGTGGTTCTCTGATCGTTGACAGCAGCAGTACGGTAATAGCGAGTACAACAGTCAGGACAACGCCTGAAATTTTTAATAACACGAAATGCTGCTCCTTTAGAGATTGTTCAATCCTTTGGTAGCTTCGGACAAAATCTCTTGTATTCTATCGGCATTGTAGCGAATATCTCTGGGGGGCGCAATCACATTTCGACATTTTTTTCTGTTTATTATTTGTTTATTGTGATCCATTATAATGCGGAAGCAAGATATGTCGAACGGACGCAGAAAAAGCATCGAAAGACCTATCTTTGCGCGACTATGGGCTGATGGAGTTGAGAAAATGGAGAGAAGCATCACATCTTGGCGTCTGCGGCCGCGGATGATTGGCATTTTGGCTGTACTGATTGCTGTGGTATGTCTGAATGGGTATACGGGTTCATCTGTCGCAAAAGCAGCTGGGACCGGACAAGTGGCCGTATCGGGAGCTGAAAAAGTGTATCAGTCCGCGGCGCAAGCTGTCTTTTACTTGAAAGCGTATCGCAAGGACGGAACGCTCAAGACGGTAGGTACCGGTTTTCTGATCAATGATGGTAGAGCACTTACAGCAGCCCATGTTGTGAAGGACGGGATATCTTTCGAGGCGGTATTTGAAGATGGTTCCATCCAAAAGATAACGGTTCTGAGCACTGACACGGATACCGATGTAGCTATGCTGTCTGTGCAGAATAGCAAAAAACGTCCGGTACTTACCCTGTCAGGGGACAAGCAGTCTGCAAGATATGGGCAACGATCGTTCGCCATCGGATACCCGCTGAAGGATGGCAAGATCATTACGGAGGGCATCGTGAATGCACCAACCGCTGAGGTGAACGATGTCGTTCGCTTGCTGACTTCCGCGCAGGTGTCTGCGGGCATGTCGGGTGGTCCTTTGTTAAATGAAGAGGGTCGCGTGATCGGATTGATCTCCGGTTCGTTCCGGACAATGAATGGCATTCATATCTGTGTAACGATCGAAGATATTCGCAAGCTGATGAAGAAGTCGAATACATAACGGGAAAAAGGGGAATCTCGCATGTTCAAAAAGTTATCACTCTGCCTGCTTGCTGCCTTGCTGACGTTGACGTCTGTGAGCTGGCCACACCTGCCGACCGTTTCCGCAGCTGCGGAGTACACGGATATTTATATTCCGAATGGTGGCGGAAAAATCATCAATCGGGGAGACATGTCTTCCTGGAACAATAATATTAAAAAGTTCGAGGCGAACAGCTTTGGTATTTTTGCTGCCGGAGCGCCGGGTACATCAATGCAGAAGGAAGATATTGAAACCGTAAGTGCAAGTCATGTTAGAACGAAGGGAGCAGGTTCATTCAAAGCCAAGATTTCGGTGGCGAACAATCCATCATTAAGACGATTGGCTGAAGGTGGAGACGCCAGAATGCTCCTTAAGATTGGATCAATTGACGTTTTAATTGGTGGTATGAACGTCCGAGTCGATGTTAACGGCAAAGAGAAGTTCAATCAGTTCAATCATGATAAATCGGCTAATTCGTCATGGATCGCTTTTGGACCCAATGATACGATCGAGATCACATTGTTTGGTTTTTTTAAAAGCGCCAGTGACATTGAACTCTATTTCGCCGACATCACACCGCCTACATACAACGGCAATACACTGACCCATACCGGGGCAGTTCGATTCAATGCTGATCCGGCGGTACAGAAGAACGAATTGTTCCTGAAGCAAGGGAGCAACCTCAACCTCGCGCTGAACTTCAGCGAACCGGTATTTCCGTCGACTGCAGAGGATGCCTCTGACCGGATTGATGGCAAATTCAGCTTTATGCGTACGGAACTGTTCAGTAATCCGGGTGGAGACGGCTTCGATCCGTCCGTTTATTATCTAACGAGCGCTGATAGCGGATACGGCGACTTTGCGGCGGGTGGACTGAATTTGAACAGTTATGCACGTTCCACTTTTAACTTTCGTTATCAGGCTGCGTTAAATGATAGCACAGGTAACATTCCTATTGATCCGAAGCGTCTGATTGCGCCCTCCGAGGAGGATCGTCCAACATTACTCGAACGGATGAATGAGGCTGGTTTCATCGATGGTGCGGGTAATCCCGTTGCAGCTTTTAACGGCATTGGAACAGTTCCTTTTGCAGATAACGCAAACCCGGGCGGTACGTTCCGTACCATTATCGACGCACGTGTACCTCAGTACTCAGCATCCCGCAACGGCGTGCAGCCTGAAGTATTAACGGGACTTGTGCTGAACAAGGGCGACGTTGTTGATTTTACCGTGTACCTCAACGAACAGGTGATCAGCGCGTTTACCCCGACCGAGGATACACGACTCAAGTTTGCCAACGGCTTGACCGCCGCATATGTCGGCGGCCAGAACACGAATACATGGACGTTCCGTATGACAGTGCCAGACGGCAAGAGCATTGAAACGTCATTGCTGGAGACAGCTGCTTTGGAGCATGCCAGCAATCCTGGCGACGGAAAGGCGTTGACGGACTACGCCGGTAACGTGCTTACTGAGCCAGTCAAGAAGATTGATTGGGCTGGATTGTCTGTGGACAATACGGCACCTGAAGTGAATTTTGTCTATGAAAATCAGGATGGAGAGATTATTCCCGAAGGACAATACGTAGGAAATGGATCATTCACGATCAATGCATTCGATCCGGACTTGAACGGTCAGACGAGCAAAGGATTGTTCCGTCCAGGCAGTGGTTCAGGGCTCGTGTATTATGTGTTGAACCAGAGTCCGAATAATCCCTTCGCTGGGCAAAACGACAACTTTGCCGCAGTGAAACGGTATTCCCTGACGCAGAAGCAGCCTTCTGAAGAATTGTATGCATCTGGTTTCCAGGACGTTGTACTGTCTACCGGACAGAATGGCGTGAAAGTAGAACTGCCGGATGACGGCACAGGTTTGAACGGGAACTGGTACTTGCATACATGGACTGCGGATATGAGTTGGGACTCGGCACGTCAGCGGATGCAATATGACAAAGGCAGCAACGAACGTGCGGCTTACCTTGCCCAACATCCGGATGCCACACCTGCTGAGTTGGAGGAATATTATCGCTCAAGTATATTGCCAAATCTGTCCGATTACGGCAATACGATGCAGTGGCCTTTGGCCGATTTCAAACAGGATGATTCCAATTGGTCGTACCATGTCGGCCTGTTGAAAATTGATAATGACGATCCAACCGTCGAAGTTGCAAACATCGTGGACAATAACTCCGACAATGTGAAGATTACGGTTAAGGCCGCTGATCCGACTTCTTCTATTAAAAATAACAAGATGCAATACCAGTTCGTGGCAGTGGGCAAGAGCCCAGTCGCTTCCGGGTGGCAGGATGCCGAGCTGAACGCACAAGGTGAAGCTGAGATATCGACATTGAATGATCCAGCAATCTCCAAAGGTGGACAATACGAGCTGCATGCGAAAGCCGAGGATGTGGCGGGCCATTCAGCCACCGCCGAGCCAAAAGCAGTTGATGTGCTTGTCATCTCAACCAAGTTCAAAGCCTATCCTGGCACTTATGCGATCAATGACGGACCCGACTTCAACGTAGCCGGTGTTCCAATCGATACGATTGAATATCAATACAGTGAAAGCTCTGAACGTCCTGTGGGCAACAGCAAATGGGTTGCTTTTGAGGATGAACCGAAGGAAACAAAGCTGGGGGATGTTCCCGCCGAGCGCTACAGCTTCCCTGCCGACAAAACGTTGAACGGGACCTGGTACGCCCACGTACGTATCAAGCAACAGGATACCGGACGTTATTACTACTATTATCAGGAGTACAAATTCGACCATTTGCCACCTGTCACGAAATTCGGTTCGCAGGGTTATCTGTATCCGATGCCAGAGCAGACGGTACAGATTGATGTGTCTGACACGCTGGTGGACTTTAACGGTGTTGCAGCCAAGAACATTCGGTACCAATGGATCAAGGTTGTTGACGGGCAAGACGAGAAGGAACCAGATCCGGAAGGCAAGGGCTGGAGCGTTTCGCCTGCGGATCGTTTGATCACTTTGCAGGTAGACAACAAAAACGACAACGGTAATTACCGTCTATACATCCATGCCAGCGATAGCTTGGGTAACAGTAAGCTTTACCACACAAGTGGTCTGTTCTCCGTGTTTTATCTGAGCAGTGAACCACCCGTTGGCAGCGCGCGTTTGATTCGGACAGAAGGTCCAGGAGATGACGGGTACACCGCTATTATGGAACTGACGGTTGATGTGCCAGCACAGGAAGGTTACTTTTATTCCGTTTCCACCAACGGCGGAGACAATTGGAGCACTTGGCTGCCGTATACGAACTATGTCGGCGTTCCTGTTGATACAAACGATTCGGGACAACTCAAGTCACAGGTTCGGGTCAAATTCAAAGGTTACTACGACAATATCAGCGATATCGTAACACCTGAGATCGAGCTTCAGGATGCCCCTGCATATGGGCTTGCTTCATTGGAGCAGATCATGCCGGTTCGCGGAGGCGAGAAGGTGCAGGATGGTGGGCAGAACGAAGGACAAGAGATCCTGTTCGACCTCGTTGATGGCAAGACCGTGAAACCAACGAACAGCAACCCGGAAATGCCGGAAACGCTGGAGGCGAACAAACGGTTCAAAATATACCGCAACGGAAGTTACTCCTTCACCGTGAAGGATGGCAGCAATACAGCAACCGTGTTCATCGTGGTCTCCAACTTCGATGATACGCCGCCAATGGTAAACGTGAAGTGTTCCACGATTGCGGCAACGAATGGCACGGTTAAAGTAAGTCTGCAATCGAGTGAACCGATCCGCATCACCAATCTGCCGACATCGTCCAGAACGTTCCGCGAGAACGGAGAGTTCACGTTTGAGTACGAAGATGCGGTTGGCTTTACGGGGAGTGTGACGGCAACGGTGAGCAACATCGATACCACGCCGCCGGAAGCAGATATTGTCATGCACTACAACCATCCCGATCTCAAAGCGTTGATTCGTTACGGTAGTGGTACTGCTGTCGTGGATAGCGCGGGTGATGGATACAATGCAAACGGAGAATTTACTCATTTCGCAGCACCGACAACAAGTAATGTGATCGTGTCTAATCTGATTGTGGCGCAAGTGCTGCCGAAACAGGGACAAGTTCAGGATTACCAGGTGGTGTCCAATAGCTCGGGGACGAACCAATCTTCATTGGTCATGACTTCAGGCAGTAAAGCACGCTTCTCGCTGGCAGATGCCGCCGGGAACAATGCAAAGCTGGAGTCCGATGCGATTACAACACTCGTTGGATCTATCCCAGCTGTAGAAGAGATCACGATGGTTCGGGTAGACAACGACGGACAGATCATCGATGACAGCAAGCTGGTGCAGATCGGCGATCAGGCTTACTCCAAAGGCAAAGTGCGTGTAGGTTTTGTGATGACATCATCTGTAGTAGCAGGAAATACGATCTATGCCGGGGCAACCCCGGTAGCCAGCTTTAGCGGCGACTACGCCAGCAATGGCGAGCATTCGATTTTACTTTCAGACGTACTTGGTAACAAGAAACAGGTCAACTTTACGATTGCGGGTCTCGATAATACGGCACCAACGATCCGTCTGAACAAAGCTTCCACCACGGTTCTGCAAAACAAATCAGGCTTCGATCTGGTCACCGATCTGGGCGGATACACAGTGAGCGATAATCTCACATCTGCGGAGCAGATTCAGGTGACGGCTGCTGAATACGTGCTGGAAGGCGGACAATACGTGGAGAAACCACTGAACCTGACGGTGACGGGTAAACACACCATTCGTTACACCGCGAAGGACCAACTCGGCAATGCAGGTTACGCGATGCAAACGGTGTTTGTTCGTTCGACAGATGGCATGTTTGTTACGGCCAATGGCATTCCGTTGTCGGATACCGAATCCGAAACAGCAATCGTGAATACAGGTACGGTCACGTTCAATGTGAACAACTTCCGTACGATCGAGACTGCTGGCGGAACCAAGCTGGAGAACGAACGCGGCACGTACGACATTTATTATTTCCCGGGTCTGGTGCGCGAAGGACAGATGAAATATATCGCTACCCGAGTGACCTATAAGGAACTGATCAGCAAAGACTTCAAGATTACACTGCCCAAAGCAGGATGGTACACCATCATTGTGCAAAATCAGGAGCGCGAACGCGTATACTCCACGCTGCTTGTTAATCGGGCCAATTAGAGAAACGGAAGGGGTTCACCCATGCGACGGAACAAAATTATTCGGATAATCGCAACGTTGATGGCCATGGTCATGCTGATCAGCGTCTTGCCACTTCACATCGCGGCAGCGGCCGTTTCCTCAGCGGGAACGACATCCATTAAGAACGGGTTTATCAAGGTAACAGTGGACAATGCAAGTGGACGCTTCAGCATTCGTACAGAAGACGGCCAGCCAATCCGCAAAAAGGATAACGGCGTGGATATGATCTTTGGTGGAGATAACCCGGAGACGTCGTTCACGACCTTCCGCATCAACGGAACGGATCTGATCTTTGGTAATCCGTATAAAATGGCACCGAACTGGACCTCGGAGGTTACACCTCCAAAGGTCGTTACGGGAAATGACGGTACCCAGAGTCTCGTGACCGTATGGACCGTTCAGGGCATTCGTATTAGCCAAGTGATCACTTTGCTTTTGAAGGAAGACAAGGATCAGGGCGGTAATGCGCGTGTTCAATATGTAGTGGAGAATACGACAAATGCCAAGGTAGAGATTGCGTCACGTGTATTGCTGGACACGTCGGTTGGTGGCAATGACGGCCCGGCCTTCCAGATCGGGCAGAATTATTCCGTTCCACTTACGGTGGAGCGCAAACTGGTTCATGAGCCAGAGAAGCTCGGTTATGACAAAAACGTGGACGAGCAGGCATACAATTTGCATAAACTGCCACCGTACTGGGTGATGCGGGACAAGCTTGATCTGAGCAATCCTCTGGCGACAAATGTCATTGCCTATGGATTCAACAACTTGTTCGAGGGCGGTATTAACATCGTTGATGAAATGGTAGTAGGCCATTGGGCCAATCTCGCCGGAACGAAATGGGAATATGAACCTGACGAGAATCTTGATTTTACGCAGGATACAAATGACTACGGTACAGCCGATACGGCCGTGGCTTTCTATTGGGAGCCTGATACGGTTCAAGCTGGCGCGCAGCACTCGTATGAACTGGTGTACGGTTTGGGAGAGATTGTATCCCCGGAGAAGGTATTTGATGTTCGTTTCCTGGATCCAACGCAGAAATTGGAGACCAATGAGGAAGAGACGGGTTACGTTAATGACGGCGTGTTCGAAGTGAACACGGAGATCGAGAACCTGGAGATGTTCAACACAAACCATAGCCAGATTGATGTGACTCTGACACTGGAGAACGGTCTGAGCTTTGTGGATGAGAACGGGAAGGAACTCAATGCAACAAGCCAGAAACTTACCTTCCGCAAGGATGTTCCGCCGGAACAAGCTGCACAGGGCATTGAATTCATTCCGTATAAACCAGGCGAGGTCGTCGCAGCCAAATGGCGAGTGAAGGGTACAGGTAAAGCTTGGCCTTCAACGCGCCAATATATGGTGACGGTGAGCAGCCCGGAGACAGAGAAAAAGCTGGAGACGGCTGCTCAAGAGAGCGAGGGGCTGCCGGAATCGGAAATTCGCGCAATCTATGAATCGTCAAGAGCAGGTTTTATTTTCCTGCCACCGGTTGGCGAATTAAGAGAGACGTTGGTCTACGCCATGTCACCGGAGGAAGCGTACAGCAAGGACGAGAAGTACATCACGCTGAACGTGTCCAATATCGCTGCCTACAATGTTGGTAATGAAGCAACGTCTACCGCTGCCAACTTTGACATGTATCTGGTGAACGTGAAGAACGGGGATCGTTACAAAGTGCCGGTGACCCGTTCCGTAACATCCCAGCCACTTGGAAACGGGTTCGCGGGAGATTTGAAGCTGGTATATCGTGGCGGGGAAAAGGTGAAGGCGGACGGCACAACGCTTGAAGTGCTGAACGATGCGTTCTTGCCGCTTGGAGAATATGCCGTGCAAGTGGACTATCGGGACAAGTCAATTCCCGAGCTGGCCGAAGCGCTGAGCTTCAAGACCGACCAGACTTTTGCCATAACCGAGAACGAAGAGAACCGGGTTCGCAAAGCCGGAATTCTCGCTGTGTATAAAACTAAACTGGACCTAAACGCAGGTGCTGTTGAGAAAGCGACGTTTGCGAGCGTGCTGCCATGGACGTACGGTAACCTGACGGACGCGCAGTTCAAAACAAAGCTGGATCAGGATCGGGCGAGACTGACTGCTGCCAAGCAGGAAATGGTAGCAGCTTCACGCAAGCTGGACCCTGCTCTGGATGTAGCTGGAGCCATCGATGTATCGGCTTCGCCGGTATATGCGGTCCAGACGTTCGAAAATGAAGCAGCCTTCGAAACGTTTAAAAAAGGACTTGATGATGATACCGAACAGGAGGTTGTTCTGGAAGTCCGCGGTAAGATCGTGCAATCCGGTACGGGTGCAAACGCCCAATACACGGTTCAATCGGATACAGAACCTGCGATTCTCAACAAGAGTGTAGCTTACAGCGGGAAAGACCTCACCATTTCAACAGGGAATTTCCCGCTCGCCAAAGATTTGAGAGCAAATACGGACACGCCGTTCTTGCAAACCCTCTTTGTGGGTGGCGACGGTACCCTAAGTGTGGCAAACAGCGGGTTCGTATTCCATTCCGGCGAATGGACCGTTGATTTCTACAACGGATTCGATAAGTCACTCGGAACGGAATCAAAGCTGACGGATGAAGAGCAGGCATGGGAGGAAGGACGCAATCCGGAAGACCCTACCCTGAACGGAACCTTGACTTGGGCTAACGGTATGCTGGGCGATGCGCTCAATCCATACCGCAATCTGCTTGTCTCCTATGTGTACTTTAATAAACACACGTTGTTTTCAACACCTACCTTCTCGCTGAATGGCTTTGGGTTGAAACTCAATGACTTTGTGCTGCGGCAGGATGGTGTGTCCTTCGGTGGTGCAATGAAGATGTTTATTGTAAATGGGGAAGTAAGCAACGTTATGTTCAACCAATCGGGATTTGTAGGCATCGATTCCTCACTGGCGTTTGAACTGGATAATAGAATCGGTTTGTTCAAACCGGACTCCGAGGACAGTGTAAAAGGTGGCATCAATGTTACCCACTATAAAGACCCGAACAAATACGGTGTCATGAATTCGTACGGCGTTAACTTCGAGGCGAAACTGGAAAACTTGTTCTCCATTAGTGCGGAACTTGCCTTTAAACGGGTGCCCGACGGACGGATTATTCCCGACGTCATTGCTTTTGGATCGGACCTTCCTGATCCGGGCATCATGATCAATCCAGCTACCAAAATCTCAAGTATTCGCGGCGCAATCCGTGAACTTGCGATGACAATTGCCGGTGGTACCGAGCGCTTGCCATTGACGCTGGAGGCAGGTATCGACATGGAGCTGGGTCAGAAACCGGCTGTTTTCTCAGGTAGTGTAGACCTGACGCTCAAAGCTACCGGATTCAAAGTGGTGGGCAAACTCGGCTTTGGTGAAGGCAGCAAAGTCATCCCGATGCTGACGGAAGCACTGGTTCAAACTCAATGGGCCAGTCCAATGTTTATCCGTGCGCGGGCACAGATTGATGTTGGTGGTTGGGATATCATTGTGGGCAGTGCCAGCTTGTTTATTGGTGAGAACCTGGAGAAGGGCCGAGTCGATTTTGAAGGCATGGTCAGCTCCAAAATACAGATACCAAGTTCAGTGCCGGTTGTCGGCGGTTTAGGATTTGGAACCCGTGCAGGCGTTAATAACGATGAACTGTGGGCAGGGATTTCCTTGTTATTCCTCACCCTGGGCATCAAATATTACTGGGGCGGCGGCATCTCATTCATGACTGATGGATCGGCTTTGGATAACGAGGCACTCGCACATCTGGCCATTAATGATCCAGAACAGGGTCCGCGCCTGTTACAGATCGGAACGGGAATAGAGACGCTTGCGACCTCATGGGAAAATGAGGAGCCTGAGCGTTACGAGATTCGGTATACCGCCGTTGGGGACGGCATTGATATGATCGAGGATAGCTCGCAAAACCTTGGCATTGGCGGCATTCGTACGTCCAATGGAGGGAAAACACATGTGATCCCGATGAGCGGAGTGACAGGGGATGCGCTCCTTGAATTGGAGTATTTTACAACAACCAGACCTACCCTGACTCTGAAGCGTGACGACGGCAGTACGTATGATATCGTGTACGGAGAAGCAACGGATCGGAACGCAACGGCGTTTGAACAGATTATCAAAGCACCCAAAGAGGGTGATCTGAAGAGCGATGGTACAACAGTGACCAAAAAAGAAGAGCTTCAGGGCACCGATATCCGTCGGATCTATGTAGCAATTCCACAGGAAGACGCAAAAACGGGAAGCTGGACACTGACGTCCAGTCAATCGGTCAAGTCCAAGCTGATGAACATTCCGGTACTTCCGGAACTGTCTTCGACGGAACTTGCAGTAGATACACAGGATGCGGACCAATTCACGGCAACTTGGACCGTGGACAACGCTTCGCCTGGAGATACGGTTGATCTGTATCTGTCTTCGGACCGTTTACAGGCAACGCCTACACCGGATGAATCCATTGATCCAGGGATCATGATTGCCAAAGGCATTGAGATTGAAAGTGCCGATATTGGTGCTGACGGTCGTGCATCCGGCGAGATGACCTTTGACGTGAAGCAGATTGCGTACCTCGGCGGAGCAGACCTTCGTGGTTTGCTGCAACAAGGCACATATTATCTGCGTACGGAACTGAAAACGGACATGGCATTCTCTGTCTTATCTTCACAAGAAGGTTATACGCTCGTAGATCCGTTTGCTCCGAACGCCGTGCCAGCGGTGGAAACGAGAAGCATCGGTAACGGGCAGTTCGAGGTGGCCTTCCCGGCGATCACCAAAACAGCCGAAGAAGAAGCGGAAGAATTCACTTATATCCTGACCGCATCGGATGAGCAAGGACATCTGTATGATCCGTTCGGCGAAGAAGGATACAGTGAATCCGACTTGAAAACCACGCTCAAGGATGGCAAGTATCATGTGACCGTGGGCGGATGGAATGCACTAGGAACACCTAAGCTGGGTGCGGACGGCAAAGTGCTGCGCAATGCAGACGGCACCATTGCCATGGAGGATAAAGAGGTACGCCATTCCGGACTGGAGCCGGGCAAATCGTATCGTATGGGCGTTACGGTCGCACGCAAACCGGCTTCCGATGAGCAAGCGAATCTTCGTTTATCTACAACAACGTATAGCGGGTCGAAGCTGCTTCCTGCCCCTACAGGGCCAGTGCTTTCGCTCGATAACAAACAAGTGGTCAACAATAAATACGAGGTTGTTACAAGTTCAAATCAGGTAACCGTGAACGTGGCTTCGAATCAGTCAAACGTGGTTGTAGAGGCTTCGACGGACGATGGTTCGCTCGGCACTACTAACCTTGCAACAACAGACAAGCTGAAGTTCAACTTTGAGGTAGATGGTGTATACGCAGTTCAGCTCAAAGCTCGCAATACCAGCACAGGGGATACGTCCGTCACGATGCTGTATGTCACGATTGATACGACGGCTCCGATGATCTATCTGGATTCACCTTCACAAGGCGAACGGGTACAGGGAGGCGTTGCGCTCGTACAGGGTACAACGATGACCGACGCCCAAGTGACAGTTACGGATGCCGATAGTGATCAAGAATTGGCACAGTTCAAACCGGACGAGAACGGAGTCTTTAAACATGAGGTGCCGATTGATGTGAATCGCATGAAGACCCGTCTCCGCATTAAAACCGAGGACGCGGCAGGCAATGTGAACTCTGCGGTTGTCGAGGTGCTGAACGGCGACTTCAAGCTGCCGCGCAGACTGAAGCTGGTTATGCCGGATGAACTTGTTGCTGGTGGAGAACAAGCTGCGGTTCAGACTTATGTGGAGTATACGGATGGAACTCGTGAACTCGCAGACAACAACAGCATCACCTATAGTGTGGTTATGGGTGAAGCGAACGCAGCCGTTCAGGATGATGGCCTTCTTAACGGAAAACGTGTTGGAGCTGCTCTAATCCAGGCCGATTATACATGGCAAGGTACGGAGCTCAGCACAACGGATATCGTATCCGTTGTTGCACCGAAGACGGGAGCTGCACCACCGGATTACATGGATACGATCAAAGCATCCACGATCGGCACCGGCAAAAAGGGAGAGACACGTGTCTCGATCAGCGCTGCCGGACACAAAGGCAACATGGTTGGAAGTGAACTGGCATACCGTATTTTCACAGACCAATCGCAAGTGATGTTGCCTACATTTGAACAGGATATCAGCGGATGGAACACGCTGCCTTCCGATAAAGTCATCAAAGCAAAACCAGGCGAATGGGTTGTTATCGCCAAACGAACAACGAGTGAGCCAAAACTCACGACAGCATCCTCTGCTGCGGTGAAGGTGAATGAGCGGATCTCTTCAAGCGTGGAACCAAGCGAGCCAAGCTCAGGCGGTAGCAAACCACCGGCATCGAATGTGCCTGTTGGTCCGTTAACGGTGGGTGGTGTAGCCATCGATAGTGCCGTTGGAGGTAAAGACATGAAGATACCTCTGGAATTGGATGCAGTGCAGAAGGATGGATTGTTGCTGGTCGATGTTACGCCAGGCGTAAGTGGTCCAACCGTGGTTGCTCATCCTGTGCGAGAAGCGCTGCTTGATGCAGCCAAGCAAGGACAGCGAATTCGTCTGCACGTTGCAGGCCAACTGGAGCAACTACGCTTCGAACTGGATGCGGATCTGATTAAACAACTCGCTGCCAAAGACATTTCGATGGATTTGGAAAGCGATTGGGGCAGCTACCGTTTGGATTGGAATGCCATTGATCTGAACGCACTTGAAGCAGCTTTCCCGGCGCAAAAGGCAGAAGATATCAAAGTAAGCTTAAATGTAGGTAAACCGGATCAGGCATACGAACGGCTTGCTGCGAAGCTTGCTAGTGAAGGCCGCATGATTCCAAGAGGAACCCCGGTTGCCTTCAACATGACGGCGAGTGACGGTACCAAGTCAGTCGAGATTGATAAACTTTTGAAAATGACAACCAAAGAACTGTACCTGCCGGTTGGAGAGGACGAGCGCTCCGTATCAACCGTGGTCGTTCTTGAGTCTGATGGCAGCTTGCGGCATGTGCCTACTCGCTTCGAAGTGCGGGACGGCCGAATGGTTGCCATCGCAAGCAGCATGACCAACAGCGTGTACTTGCCGATCCGATATGACACTTCGTTTAGTGACATGAAGAGTCACTGGGCAAGCGAAGCGGTTCATGATCTGGCCTCACGTCTGGTTGTGAATGGCGTGTCGACTTCTCGCTATGAGCCTTCGCGTAGCATGACTCGGGCAGAGCTTGCTGCACTGATGGTGAGAGCCTTTGGCCTGAAACCAGATACAGGCGCAAGTTCAACATTCGCAGACGTTAAAGCAGTGGATTGGTACAACGATGTGGTGCAAACGGCAACTGCCTATGGCCTCATGACAGGCTACAGCGGTAATCGTTTCGGTCCACAGGATGCCATGACACGTGAGCAAGTAATGGTCATGCTGATCCGTGCATATGAGATGGCAGGACATACTGCGCCAGCTGTGAGTAGTGCAGCTAATAGCCTTGACGGTTATACCGATGCGTCTACGTTGTCTGATTGGGCCAAAGACAGTGCCGCACGAGCGGTGAAACTGGGTCTGATTCAAGGCAAATCGGCAACGACACTTGAGCCAAAAGCTCCGGTAACTCGTGCCGAGATGGCAACTCTTATCCGCAGATTACTTGTGGAACTGGATTTGCTGTAAACATGAAGTTGTTGATTTGAACTGGAAAAGCCCGAAGTCATTGCGACTTTCGGGCTTTTTTGTATCTTTTTATGAGAAAGGTTATTTCAATATGTTGTACGTGAATTCATACCCAACCCGTGAATTCCAATATCGACGCTTTTGCAGACTGTGCTTCTGTATGAGCCCCTTTGCGCCAGGCTTTAGGTGATTCGCCCATCAGTTTGGCGAAGCAGCGGTTAAAGCTGGAGATGGATCGGAAGCCAACCTGCTCGGAGATGGACAGGATGGAGGCCTCTGTGCTTTTTAATCGTTTGCATGCCTCTTCAATCCGGGTACTGTTCAGAAAATCAAGCGGTGTGGTTCCCATAATTTCATGGAACTTGCGGCGAAAATGCGTTGTACTCAGATGACACAGTTCAGCGAGGTAATCGATGGTCACGGGCATCATAAAATTTTTGGTGATAAACTCCAGCACGGGTGAGATGACCAAGTCACCTTGGAGGTCTCGTTCCCGTTCCTGATCCTGAGATGACAAACGCTCGCTACTCGCATGAATTCGAAGCAGTTCGATATATAGAGACATCAACAAGCCGTACGCGCTCTCCCGATAATAGGGGGACTGCTGCTTAATCTCTTCTACCACTGATGTTGCGAGTGTGTGAATTTTGGGATGCTGTTCCTTATTCAGAATGCAATTGGTTCCCTGAATCGCCCATAGATTCGGTTCAATGTGAGTTTGTGCTGTTTTGAGCGAATGGCGGAAGAGTTCTTCCGGTGAAAAAAAGATATAAGCCCACAGGCTGGCGTTATTAGGCGAACTGTATGTGGTATGCGGAAGGTATCGGGGAATGAACGTGATGTCGCCTGCCCGAAAAGGCACAGATTCTCCCTTAATCTCCATGATGCCTCCATCTGAATAACAGATGCCAATCTCCATGTGGTTATGGAAATGAAGATGCTCACTCTTGATATCGGATATTCTCCAGCGGTCTCCACTGAGCAACAGGACAGGAAAATCAATGGGCAGGCTATAGTGACGATATTCAATGACAGGTTTCTTCGGTTTGGGCATGTTCGAGGACTCCTATATATAAATGATTGAAATTGCGCAGTTTTGTTATGAATATGCTTAGATTGAGACTATTTTACTGCGTACAATGGAATAAGTAAAGCGTTTACAAAAATGGACGGACACCTCTCAGGACGCACTTGGGGGCGTGTGCGAAGGGAGAGGGGAATAACAATGCTTCAAGTGAAATATGACAGGGAACAGATTCTAAACGTAATCGACAGCGTTACCAAGAAAACACTGGATATGGATCTGACATGGGATTGGCCTGGTGGAGTGGCTTATTATGGTGTATCCAGAGCCTATCAAACAACAGGCAACCAAGAGATTCTGGACAGGCTGGTGAAATGGGCGGACGAATATATCGAGCTGGGTCTGCCAAGTTGGACGGTAAATACATGTGCCATGGGTCATGTGCTCATCACTTTATATGAAGAAACCGGGGATCAGAAATATTGGGATATTGTCCTCAGCAAAGTCGATTATCTCCAGAATCATGCACTTCGCTTTGGAGACAATGTGCTTCAGCATACGGTATCCGTTTCCAATGATTTTCCGGAACAGGCTTGGGCGGATACCTTGTTTATGGCGGCATTTTTCCTGCTTCGCGTAGGTAGCAAATTAAAAGATGAAGCCATGATTCAGGATGCGCTGAATCAGTATTACTGGCATATCAAATACCTTCAAGATCCGAGCAGCAGTCTGTGGTATCACGGTTATAACAATATCAACAAGGACCATATGTCCGGATTTTATTGGGGAAGAGCAAACGCTTGGGGAGCCTATACGATGTCTCAAGTAAAACCTCAGCTCAACGACTGGTATTTGTATCCGCAATGTATGGATGTAGAGTGTGCCCTTCGTGATCAATTGGCGGCTCTCAAGCTGGTGCAGACCGAGAACGGCTTGTGGCGTACGGTGTTGGATGACGAAGATTCGTATGAAGAGGTATCAGCTTCCGCTGGTATTGCAGCAGCGATGATCAATAACGGTAATCCACTGCATACCAAATACGTGCAAAAGGCACTGGAAGGCATCCTGAACAACATTAGCGAAGATGGGCGCGTGCTTGGTGTATCTGGCGGGACGGCGGTAATGAAGGATCGGGATGGCTATCGCAATATTCCAAAAGATTGGATTCAGGGCTGGGGTCAGGGCCTGGCACTCGCTTTTCTGTCCGATATGTTGAGATAGGGAGGGAACCCAAATGTCCAAACCAACCAAAGGCTCCTTTACATTACCGGGAGAATCCGGTTACGAGGCACTGACGCTGGAACTTGCCGATCGCTGGGGAGCCGATGTGATCCGTGATAGTGACGGTACGAAATTGTCCGATGAGATTATTAATGCCGGATATGGCATCTATTCAACCATTTGCATTATTCGGGATCATAATGAGTGGGCATCCCGTAATCTGGATAAACTGCAGCAATGTTTTCTCATTACGAATCCGAAGGTCGCTGTACAAGATTATGTATCCATCTATCTGATGGAGGATTTCTTCGCTGAACAATTCAGGGTGAATGATTCCAAAGAAGCGTTTAAATATTGGCAAGTTTATGATCGAACGACTGGGGAAGAGGTACCTAGAGGACAGTGGAATTATGAAAGGGAATCTGGCAATGTTGTCATTACTGGCGTTGCTCCTTGGCATAAATACACTGTGAGTTTCATGGTTTATCGGATCTGGGAAGAGATCTCCATGTACAATCACACGACGAATAATTGGGACAAAGAGCATCTGATGCAGATTGACCCGATCTATACGGACACCCAAACCTATTTGCTGGATTGGATGGAAAAGTGGTGCCAAGAACACCCGGAAACAACGGTTGTACGTTTTACGTCCCTATTTTATAACTTCGCCTGGATCTGGGGCAGTGATGAGCGGAATCGCCATCTGTTCTCGGATTGGGGTTCATACGATTTCACAGTAAGTTCGAGAGCGCTGGATCTGTTTGCTCAAAAATATGGGTATTCACTCTCCGCCGAAGACTTTGTGAATGGCGGTAAATATCAGGTCACTCATATGCCTGCGGATCAGCGCAAACTGGACTGGATGGCATTTATCAATGATTTTGTCATTGAATTCGGTAAAAAGTTGATTGATATTGTGCACAAACATAACAAGCTGGCGTATGTCTTCTATGATGACAGCTGGGTAGGCATGGAGCCGTACAATGATCGCTTTGAGGAATTTGGATTCGACGGCATGATCAAATGTGTGTTCTCCGGTTATGAGGCTAGAATGTGCTCAGGTGTTAAGGCTGATACCCATGAGATTCGCTTGCATCCCTACTTGTTCCCAGTTGGCTTAGGTGGGCTTCCTACCTTCAAGGAGGGCGGAGATCCTACCCTGGATGCGAAGAAATATTGGATTAATATCCGGCGTGCGCTGCTGCGTGAGTCGATTGACCGGATTGGACTGGGTGGATATTTGCATCTGGTTGAGCCTTACCCGGACTTTGTGGATTATATCGAGAAGATTGCCCATGAATTCAGGGAAATGAAAGAGCTGCATCAGGCTGGAAAACCATATCAGATCAAGACAAAGGTAGCCGTGCTGCATAGCTGGGGCAAGTTAAGATCGTGGACCTTGTCCGGTCATTTTCATGAAACACATATGCATGATCTGATCCATGTGAATGAGGCCTTATCCGGGTTGCCGATTGAGGTCCAATTCATTGATTTTGAAGATATTCGTCAAGGCGTATTGAAAGATGTGGATGTCGTCATTAATGCGGGTTCCGCTGGTTCTGCTTGGAGTGGCGGAGCACACTGGAATGACCACCAATGTGTAGACATCCTGACGCAGTGGGTGCACGAAGGCGGTACCTTTATGGGGATCAACCAGCCTTCAGCGGTCCACGGGTACGACACCTTTTTTAGAATGGCGCATGTGCTTGGGGTAGATGAGGATACAGGTGCAAGAGTTGTTCATGGAAGATGGTCGGTTGAGGCTCACGATGAACACGGGCTGGTGCCAGTAGAGGCTAATCTATCTTCAAATCGTAATGGGAACATTTATCTAACGGATGGGACAGCCAAGGTATTGCACGAGACTGACGGTAACATTACGTTGTCCACACATGCTTTTGGAAAAGGAAAAGGGATCTATCTGTCTTCATTCGAATTTAACTGGGAAAATACGAGATTACTACAGAATCTGATTCGTTTTGCGGGCCAGGAATCCCAGGAAACAAAATACATTACGGATAACTTATTTACAGAGTGTACTTATTATCCGGAGAGTAAAATACTGGTCGTCATTAACAATAGTGATCAAGTTCAAACGACGACGATTGATACCGAGTATGACAAACATACTGTGGAATTAGATCCGTATGATACGGTAATCACGAATATTGGCTTAATCAAATCAGTGTAGGAACGGATATGGCTTCTATTTCATAACGAAAAAAGCTCAAGTCAGCGGCTATCAGCCAAAGCTTGAGCTTTTGTTGTATTCAGTATCTCTTAAAGCCTGTATTCCCGACTGGATTGATAAGTTAAGTGCGTATTATACAACAAATTTTATGGAAATGCAAGAGGAAAAAGATTGCTTTTACGTAGGCTATCGTTTATTCTAAAAAAAGGAAGTCTACTACATTTTAATAGGAGGTATGAATGATGGAAAATATGATGATGATGAACATGATGATGAACATGTGTATGGAAGAAATGATGTGCAAGATGAAATCCATGAAGATGATGATGGAATGCATGGAAGACAAAAGCATGATGGAAGGCATGGACATGAATAAAATGATGTCCTGTATGCAAGAGTGCGACGAAATGATGACCACTATGATGGGCATGATGAGCAACATGAAGAAAGCATCCATGTAATTATCAATTATTTATTTAATGTAAAGCTGGCGGGCTTTACATAGGTGCGGGAACAGTTGACTGTACGCATCACAACAAAAGCATAGTAAGCCTTAATCAAGGCGGGTTAAGCAGACAAACTGCAGACCGGCTTTTTCTTTATTTATATTGAAGAATCTTCCTCGACACATCGATACGCATAAGCTTTAATTTGAACCATTGCTCCTGTAGGGAATCGGTCTGAGAACCTTCGGAAGCAACCCGCAGTTTATTAAAAATTTCCAATATCTGGTTGTTAATCCGGTCATAGTTGGCAAGCAATTCACGCAGCATAATAACCTTTCGTTCTTTCTGCAGCAATTCATCCTTCTGCTCTTGAAGCTTTTCGAGAATATCTTCAGCCCATTCCGAGTCTCCGATGGTACGGGCATAATTATATAAATCCAAATAATCGTTAACCCAAGCTTGTGTCCAAGAACTCATGGCGTTATTCACTCCAGTCAGCTTCACTTTTCTATATACCGAGTATTATACCCGGAATAATATAATTTACAAGTGGATTATAGGATTTTTTGGGATAAACATAGGTGGTATGATCAATGCTCTGGTTGGCAAGCCGTTTGTAGAGCTTCGTGTTGTCGGGAAATAAACCTTCATGAGTTCGGCTGTAGTATTTCAATTCATCCAATTTGTATTCTGGAAAATAAATTAAAAATATACTATGTTATAGGTGGACAGATGAAGGGGGACGTTCATTGCTCAACCCCAAATATCTGGAGCTCTTGTTATGTAATCAATATGACTTTGAGTAATAACGTTGATGTTATGTAATGGTTAGAGGAGACAAGGATAAAACATGAGCCGCAAGACATACTGTAAGCGCATTCAGTTTATGGAAGATTGGAGTCTCAAAACCAAGTTGTACATATTGTTCATTTTTTGTGTGCTGGTCCCGGTCCTGGTCACAAATACCGTGTTTTACCAAAGTATCAAAGGTAACATTGAAGAGAAGGAGCATAGCCGATTCAATGAAATGCAGCAAAGGATCAAGTTCAACCTGCGGAACAGTATAGACAATAGCTTGTATGTGTCCAATTTTCTCTATACCGATGGAACGCTGAACCGGTTCATGGAGTTCAAGTATCGCGATCAGGAAGACTATTACTCTGCCTACTATGATATGCTTAGCAACAACAATCTGGTCAGGTACTACTACAGCTACCAGCAGGTGAATCAAATTACGTTTTATGTTGGCAATGATACCTTCGTCAATGGAGGAAACTTCATTAAGCTGGATGATGAGGTGAAAAAAAGTGATTGGTATCAAGCGTTGATGAACACAAGCGACCATATCATGATCTATTCGTATTTTGACAAACAGCAGGCGGAGATGTCGCAAAGTCAGGGAGGACGCAAAGTAAGCATTATTCGTAAGCTGGATTACTTTGGGGAGCAGCAGGTTGAAAAGGTGTTAAAGGTAGATCTGGACTACGCTTTTATCAACAAATCGCTTAAAAATGAGGGAGCAAATGGGAAGGTGTATGTCGTTTCAGATGGCAGGGTCATTTTCTCGAACGATTCAAAAATGAATCAGACGCGCAAGCCATTTAATCTGATTGCAAACAGTCCAATTGACCCTGTTCAATCCATGCAATCGATTCCCGTCGTATCCGAGGATTGGCAGATTGTCGTCAGCACGGAGAAATTGGACGTTCTGTCGGAGATTGTTAATTCAAAGCTTAATTTGACTTTACTAATCATTCTCAATCTGTTGGTGCCGACACTGCTAATCTGGTTGATATCCAGATCACTGGTCATCAGAGTTGATCGGATAGCGAAGCATCTGGATCAAGTGAAGCATGAGAAATTTGAAGTGATATCGGGACCTGTGGGCAAGGACGAGATCGGCAGCCTGACCCATAGTTATAACATGATGGTCATCAAGATTAAGAACCTGATTGAGATTGTGTTTAAGGGTCAGGTGGAGCGGCAAGCACTTGAACTTTCCAAAAAGCAGGCGGAGCTGAAAGCCCTTCAGAGTCAGGTGAATCCCCATTTCATGTTCAACACGCTTGAAACGATCCGTATGCGGAGCTTGATCAAGGACGAGCTTGAAACCTCCGATGTCATTCATAAACTGGCACTGCTGTTACGTCAGACGATCAATTGGGGCGACGATCTGATTACAATTGCAGAGGAAATCAATTTTGTGGAGAGTTATCTGAGTATCCAGCAGTATCGCTTTGGCGAAAAGCTGCAATTCGCAATCCGGATCACAGACGAATCCATTGCTGCCATGATGATACCAAAGCTCACCGTCCTCACCTTTGTGGAGAATGCTTGTATCCATGGCATTGAGGGGACGTCGAATGATGGGGTCGTGGAGGTATTATTCGAAATTCGAAGTAAGGATCTGTACATTTCCATTCGAGATACCGGAGTCGGTATGGATCAGGACAAGCTGGCCTCGCTCCGCAAAATGATGCAAGACCCGAGTATGGATCGGATGAGCGAGCTTAGCAGCATTGGTATGATGAATGCATATATTCGGCTGCGGATGTATTTTGATGATTTCGTTCAGGTGCACATATTCAGTGAAAAGGGGAAAGGAACAACGATTGGCATTCAAATTCCTCTTATGCAGGCATCTCAAGAATAAGGAGCGAGGATATGATCAACGTGCTGATTGTGGACGATGAGCCATTTATTCGCCAAGGACTTCTATTGTTAATTGATTGGGAGTCTTACGGATTTCAGATTTGCGGTCAGGCTTCCAATGGCATGAAGGCATTGGAGTGTATACGCGCTATGCAGCCCGATCTGGTGATTTCCGACATTAAGATGCCGGAAATGGACGGATTGCAGCTTGCCCAAACCTTGTACGAGCAATATAGCGGTGACATCAAGCTGATTCTTCTTAGTGGATTCTATGAGTTCGGATATGCCAAGCAGGCAATTAAATACCAGGTAGATGACTATATTCTCAAGCCTATTGTGAAAACCGAACTGGTTCAGGTGCTTGAGGAGTTCAGGGTCGCATTTAATGCGCGGACGGAAGAGAAGCGATATCAGCAAAAAAAAGATCGGATTATTATGGCTCAGCATATGCAGTCAATTTTGCTTGGGGTGGCTGAGGAGGATGCTGTTACGAGTCTGCAGCCCCACTATCAAGATGCCGGCATACTGCGTTGCATCCTGATTGAGGCGGAAGCTGGTCCAGAACAGGGAACGGATTGGTGCGCTCGGGTTGAGGCATGGGTGGGCAAGCCCTTACCGGGACAAATTTTGAAGCCATTCACAGGCGATAAAAATGCGGTTCTGCTCATTGTTACGGACCTGATGGTGAGCCGTGAGGCAGTGACCTTGGAGCAATATTTGACCCGGTTACATGCCGATCTGAGCCATGGTCAAGAGGCGGCTATTGCTTGTTATGTCGGGAAGGAAGTACATGAGTTGGAGGCGCTGCACGAGTCTTATCAATCCTGCGGCATAATGAAAAGCTTACGTTTCTTCACCACTTGCAGGACCATTTATTACTTCGAACTTATGGATACGACCCTATTTGTTAATCGGCCGGGACAGTTCGAAAAACAATTGTTTGATGGGCTAGTCAAGACTATTGAGGAGCAGCAGACGGATGAGTTATACAGTCATGCAAAGGCCATTTTTCAATTTTTTCTGGATGAGCGAATCGAGCCTGGTATTGTCCGCATCCACTTGCATTATTTGGCATACACATTGCTGGATCTCGTGAATAACGATACGGTTACTCCAGATTCCACGCTGATGGAATCGACTTTTCTGAAGGTGAACTACGCGATGTTATCCATGGAGGAAAACATTGAACATTTATGCGAATTTTCGCTCATGTGCGCAGAGAAACTGAAGGAGCAGCAAAAGTCGAATGCAATGGGCGTATTAGCCAAAATTGAGGCTTTCATTCACGAGCATTACAGAGAAAATATCAGCCTGAAATTGCTCGGGGAGCAGTTTTACATGAATAGTGCATATCTGGGTCAGATTTTCAAAAAGCATTTCTCGATCAGCTTCAGTGATTATTTGAATCAATTGCGTATTGAGGAAGCCGCCCGGCTGTTGCGCAGAACAGATCAAAGAGTATACGAAATCGCAACAATGGTGGGATATCGGGATTCCGATTACTTTATTAGCCGGTTCGAGAAACTCATGGGGGAGACTCCTGCACAATATCGTAAAAGTGCCCATGCTGCGTACTCTCTTGATTAACATCCTGCACTCCTTGACGGAGCGGCGGGATATTTTTTTTCGCAGATGCTGGAATTAGTGGGATTCCATCTATAGTTTATCCCGTTGAGAGGGGCATGGAAGCATGATAATTTTAAGTCAGCCTTTGGAAAGCGCTTTCCAAAAAGCTTCTGTCAATATAATCGATGGAGGGGTCATGATGAAAAAGGATGTTAGAAAAAGAATCAAGTATAGTGCTCTGCTCGCTTTAATACTGGTCATCGCACTCACTGGATGTACACCGGGATCGTCCTCGAAAGGGGAAAAGACAGCAGATGGAAGGGAATTGAAACAATTTTCCGCATTTTTTGCCGTACCGGGAAAAATTGCGCCTGACGATAATCGGGTGTTAAAGGCTATTGAGGAGAAAACAGGCGTCAGAGTCACGATGGACTGGCTTACGGGCCAAACAGCCAAAGAGCGGATTGGTGTACTCATTGCAGGCGGCGAATATCCCGATTTTATCGATGGGAGTGATGGTACTCAGCAACTGGTAGCAGCAGGAGCGTTAGTACCACTTGAGGATTACATCGATAAATATCCAAACATCAAAAATTACCTGGGCGAAGACTGGAAGAAGATGAAAAATACGACGGATGGACATATCTACTTCATTCCTCAATTCGGCAATATACAAGAGAAATCGATGAAAGTATCCCATGACGGAGAAGCATTCTGGATTCAGAAGGCCGTACTGGAGTGGGATAATTATCCGACAATCAAAACGCTTGACCAATACTTTGACTTGATTGAACGGTATAAAACAGCTCACCCGACCGTTGATGGTCAGCCAACAATTGGATTTGAAATTATCTCCTATGACTGGCGTTATTTCGCACTGGAGAACCCTCCGCTCTTCATGGCTGGTTATCCGAACGAAGGCGCAGCCATCGTTGATAAAGAAACGCTGACGGCTAAAAACTACAATACCATTCCTGAAGCGAAAGCATATTTCAAGAAGATCAATGAGGTATATCATCAAGGCCTGGTCGATAACGAAACCTTTACAGCAAACTATGATCAATATATCTCCAAAATTTCAACCGGACGTGTGCTGGGCATGGTGGACCAAGGATGGCAGTTCCTTGACGCCGAGGCATCACTCGTGAAACAAAAATTGTATGACAAAACCTATGTACCGTTGTCCATTACACTCTCCGAGGATGTTAAAGGGCGCTATCAGAACAATCCAATCCTTAACGTAAATGGCGGCTTGGCCATTACAAAGAGCTGCGAGGATATCGAGGGAGCACTTCAATATATTAATGATTTGTTGGACCCTGAGATGGAAGTATTGAGAACCTGGGGACAGGAAGGCGTGGATTATCAAGTCGATGACAAAGGCGTGTTCTCCAGAAATGAGGAGCAACGTGCGAATTCCAAAGATCCGGACTGGGTACTGGCGAACACGGGAAGCCCATTGGTCTATTTCCCGCATCATGAGGGCATGACCGCTGACGGGAAGAATGCACTTGACCCTAAGGAGCAGCCGGAGGAGTATCTTGCCACATTGAATGACATCGACAAAAAAGTGCTGAAGGCTTATGGATATACGAAGTTTACGGACTTCCTTGAGCCTGCGGAGGAAAATGAACCGTGGTTCCCAATCTATACCTATAATTTCGAACCAAATAAACCGGAGACCATCGCCAGACAGAAGATGGACGATGTAAAACGCAAATGGCTGCCAAAAGTGATTATGACTTCACCAGCCGAATTTGATAAAGCCTGGGAAGAGTATCAAGCCACACTCAAGGAAAGTGCAGATATTAAAGCGTATGAAGATGCGCTGACGGAAGAAGTCCGCAGACGTATGGAACTGTGGGGGTAAAGTCCTGTCACACAGAATGGCTATGGGGAACCCCGTAGCCTTTCTTACACGCTAGATTTGGAGATTGGATAGGAATGGAATCGATTCACCCAGACTGGGTGATATAGATAAACTCGTAAGCAAGGAGAGAAAAAACATGGCCAAAAAGGAGTTGCAGCCTTCGTTTAAAACCAGCCATATCCCAGCGGGAACAAGCTGGATCGGGTACAACCTGTCCAGAATGAAAAGTCAGCGACAATTAATGTGGATGTCATTTCCGTTTATTGCGTTTATCGCTATTTTTGCGTATGGACCATTATGGGGCTGGTTGATGGCGTTTCAGAATTATAGACCGGGCATTGGTTTTATGGAGCAGGATTGGGTGGGGCTGGATCATTTTCGAACGTTATTCACGGACCCTACATTTTTACGTGTCATTCGCAATACGCTGGCGATGAGCCTGATCAGTCTGTTTCTGGGATTTGTCGGCTCGATTGGTCTGGCGCTGTTATTAAATGAACTGCGAATGGTATTGTTCAAACGTGTGGTACAGACAGTTTCCTACCTTCCACATTTCCTGTCGTGGATCATCGTAACAGGTATCGTTGCAAATGTATTGTCAACGGAAACAGGAATTGTGAATGTACTGCTGACGAAATTGGGCCTGATTGATGCACCGATCAATTTTTTTGCTGAACCCAAATACTTCTGGGGGATTGTGGGTCTGTCCAGCATGTGGAAGGAAATTGGCTGGGGCACGATTATTTATCTGGCGGCCATGGCGTCGATTAATCCGAGCTTGTACGAGGCAGCTTCCATCGACGGAGCCGGGCGGTTTCGCAAAATGTTCAATGTCACGCTTCCAAGCATCAAACCAACGATCATTATCCTGCTCATCATCAACGTTGGTAACGTACTGAACGCAGGTTTTGAGATTCAATACTTGCTGGGGAACGGACTTGTGCAGGATGTATCCGAGACAATCGACATTTTTGTTTTGAAATACGGGATTAATCTCGGTAACTACTCACTTGCCACCGCAGCAGGCATTTTCAAAAGTGTGGTCAGTCTGGTGCTCATATTTATCGCCAACGGGATTGCCAAGTCTCTCGGTGAAGAGCGATTGATATGATAAGGGGGCAGAGCTGTGAAGCGATTTAGTAGAAAACGAAGCTTGGGAGATTCTATTTTTTCCATCACCAATGGCATATTTATGTTGCTTGTCATGGTTGTTACGTTATATCCTTTTTTAAACACTATTGCCGTATCTTTCAATAACGGGCTGGATACGATCCGCGGGGGGATCTATCTCTGGCCGAGGGAATGGACGCTGCAAAATTACGTCTCCGTATTCCAGAATCCGAATCTGACACAAGCCGCATTTATTTCGGTTGCCAGAACTGTGGTAGGAACGGTTGTACAGCTGTTCTGTACAGCCATGTTGGCCTATGTGCTGAGCCGCAAGGAGTATATGTTTAACAAATTGGTCACGACGCTGTTCGTCATGACGATGTATTTCAGCGGCGGCTTAATTCCGGGATACATGCTGATCAAACAAGTGGGGCTGCTGAACAGCTTCTGGGTATACATTATTCCCGGCTTGATCGGAGTGTTTAACATGATCGTCATTCGTACCTACATTCAGGGACTGTCGGAGGGATTGATTGAATCCGCGAAGATGGATGGAGCCGGAGATTTTCGGATTTTCATGCGTATCGTGCTTCCCTTATCCAAGCCGGTTCTGGCTACGGTTGCACTGTTTATTGCTGTAGGTCAGTGGAACTCCTGGTTTGACTCCATGTTGTACACGGCGGGAAATCGTAATTTGACCACCTTGCAGTATGAACTGATGAAATTGTTATCCTCTGCGACCTCACAGGGGGGAACCGTCAACGTGGATTCATTCAAAAATGTAACCAACATGGTGACGCCTGTATCCATTCGGGCAGCCATCACGGTTGTGACGGCAATGCCGATCGTTTTACTGTATCCGTTCTTGCAAAAATACTTTGTGACTGGACTAACCATTGGAGGGGTAAAAGAATGAAAAATGCAAATCAAAGCGAACAATGCACGTTTAACAATCCGATTATGCCCGGGTTTTATCCAGATCCGTCCGTATGCCGGGTGGGTGAAGATTTTTATCTGGTGACGTCAACATTTGCCTATTTTCCTGGCGTTCCGATCTTTCAGAGCCGTGATCTAGTGAATTGGAAACAGATTGGCAATGTGCTGGACCGCCCTTCGCAATTAAATCTTCAGGGAGCAGGCCATTCACAGGGGATATTCGCTCCAACGCTTCGGTATCATGAAGGCACCTTCTATATGATTACAACCAATGTATCGCATGGCGGTAATTTTGTTGTAACCGCTACCGACCCGGCTGGGCCATGGTCTGATCCTTATTTTATTGAAGGTGCAGAAGGCATAGACCCTACGATTTTCTTTGATGACGGCAAAGCGTATTACCTTGGTACACGTCCTTGCTCCGAGGGAGTTCGTTATAATGGGAACTGGGAAGTGTGGCTGCGGGAGTTGGATCTGGGCAGTATGAAGCTGGTGGGAGACAGTTACGTTCTGTGGCGCGGGGCGATGGTGGATGTCATCTGGCCGGAAGGCCCGCATCTGTATAAGATCGATGAATATTACTATTTATTGATTGCAGAGGGAGGCACAGGACCAAACCATGCCGTGACCATTGCTCGTAGCAAAAGTTTGACCGAAGGATACGTCGGGAATCCGAATAATCCAATCATTACACATCGCCATTTGGGTAAACGTTACCCTGTTGTTAATGTAGGACATGCCGATCTGGTACAGGCTGCGAATGGTCAATGGTTCATGGTTATGCTGGCTTCCCGCCCGTATGGAGGGAGTTATAGCAACCTGGGGCGGGAGACGTTCCTTGCTTCTGTCGTTTGGGAGGACGGATGGCCTGTTGTCAATGAGGGCCGCGGAATTCTGGAGGAGCAGGGCACGTTGGATTTGAAGCCTGTTCCGGTAGAGCCGCAACTGCGTTTTGACCATTTTGACAGCGATCGTCTGGGATTGCAATGGATGTTCCTGCGTAATCCGCAGGAAGACTTGTATTCATTAACTGAACGAAAAGGATACTTGCGACTGAAGCTGAAACCGCAAACATTGAAGGAAAAAGAGAATTCCAGCTTTGTCTGCCTACGGCAGAGGCATATGGATTACGTGGCGGCTACAGCGATGGAATTTGTGCCTGGGAATGCAAACGAAACGGCTGGTCTTGTCGTCATTCAGAACGATCAGTACCACGTACGGATTGAGCGTGCTCTGGCCGAGAATGAGCATGTGCTGCGTGTGGTGACCGTTATGGATGGTCAGGATACCCACATCGCGCAAATCGCGCTGGATGATGAAGTATCACGAGTGTATATCAAACTGGCGGCGACAGGTCAGCAACTCAACTTCTATTACAGCACGGATGGAAGTCAGTATCATCTGGTGGCGGAACAGGTGGATACAAGCAGCCTGAGCACCGAAGTAGCTGGTGGTTTTGTTGGCTGCTGTATCGGAATGTTTAGCAGCAGCAACGGTACTTCATCTGATCAGGTAGCGGACTTTGACTGGTTTGAATATGGTTCATATGATAATTAGATGATAGAATAACAGCAAGAAAGCTCAATCCGGTGGCTGTAGTCCAGGGATTGAGCTTTTTTTTCGTTCTTTTTGCCAAAGGGAAAACTGTGGGGGAGAGCGGGACGCGTTACTGCTTATTGATTAGTTTCATATATTGAGTTTTTAATGATGTTAACTATTTTACGCTGAGCATCCCTGGCTTCCGGAATCGGATAGAGGACAAAGACATGGTTCATTTTGGGGTAAACGTACGTTTGGTGATCGATTCTTTGATCCGTCAGCAGTTTGTCGAGCTTCATATTATCAGGAAACAAACCCTCGTGGGTCCCGATAAAGATGCTGATTTTGCCCAAACCGGCGAAATCTCCGTAGATTGGACTGATTAACGGATCGTTCAACGGTTTGTCAGCTGCCCAGATCCGCCGAATGACATCATACCCTTCCACAGCGAGCATAGGGTCGCGGGTTTCGTAATCGAATATGACCGGATTGTCCAGCACCATATCCACACAAGGTGATAACAAGATGAAATCTTTGGGCTGTGGGAGATCATGCATCTTCAGATAATGGGCCAAGGCAAGGGAGATGTTCCCGCCTGCGGAATCGCCCATAATGGTGAGTTGTGCCGAGTCGTTCACGGAGGCAAGGAGATCCCGGTATAGATTGAGCAATTTCGGATACGTATGCTGATAATTAAAATGCGGAACCTTTGGATAGATGGGAGCAACAACTTTGGCATTCAGAGCCTTAGCCATGCGGTCCATGAATTTCCAGTGTAAAGATAGCGGCTGGTGTGTATGTGCCCCGCCATGAATGTAGAGAATGACCCTCTGTTCACGGGAATGCTGATCGTTTAATATGAATACCTGCATGTCTTCATGGGAGCGCTCTTTGATGGAAGATGACAGTTTTGTTTTACCCAAGGTATAAGGTTTAATGTTTTCCAAGCCCATATGATCCAGGTGTTTGCGGGTAAGCTCGCGTGTTGAAAAAAACTTCTTGGTATCTAACGTTCCGATATATTTCTCGAATAGAAAGCTCGTCAACGAGCGTTTATGGTTATGGATATACATGTTCATTGAGGAATCACCCTTCCTGATGGAGTTCAGATATACGATCTGTGGAGACTATAAGTAAAGTATAAAGGTTGAAGTGTACTTCAAGGTCAATCTTAATTTTTCCATCAAACCGTTATGGTTAGAGTAAAGCATGGTACCCGTTCTATGTTATGATATTTGCATCTTCAAAAGTTCGATTGAAGGGGCATAGCGTATGAATCAGAGCATACAACAGTTTAAAGCGGATTTTTTCAAAGCATTGGCACACCCGATGCGGATTCAGATTCTGGAACTGCTGAGTGAAGGAGCCAAAAACGTGAATGAACTGCAAAGCATTCTGGGATCGGAAGGTTCTGCCGTTTCACAGCAACTGGCTGTATTGCGCAGCAAAAATGTTGTTCAGGGAATCAAAGAAGGGACAACCGTCACATATTCGCTGCGTGATCCGCTGATTAAGGACCTGCTGGCAGTCACCAAACAGATTTTTGACAATCATCTGGTTGATGCCATTTCCATGCTGGAAGATATTCGTAAAGAGTCCTGACACAATAAACAAGAGCAACTGGATGTAATCACCGGAGGTTCTTGTTTTTTTGTGTTAGTTCCCGTTGGAATTGTGCGTAATCCGATTGACAGGACGTATGCAGGGGAGTAGTCTTTTAAATATATTCAAATATTCAAATATATGAAGAAAAGAAGGTTTTTGTACATGAGATGGATGGGGAGATATGCAGGGTATAATGCTGCCGATTTTCGCAAGGATCTGTTATCAGGGCTGATTGTAGGTATCATTGCGATTCCACTCGGTATGGCATTTGCCATCGCTTCCGGGGTCAAACCGGAGTATGGATTGTACACCACTGTAATCGCAGGGATTCTCATTTCCTTGCTGGGTGGGTCCAAGTTCCAGATTGGCGGGCCAACGGGGGCATTCATTCCAATCCTCTTTGCCATTGTGATGCAGTATGGATATGAGAATCTGCTGATCGCCGGAATGATGGCCGGCTTGATGCTTGTACTTATGGGCGTATTCAAGCTTGGGGCGTTAATCAAGTTTATTCCAAGGCCGGTGACTATCGGTTTTACGGCAGGGATCGCCGTCATTATTTTTAGCGGACAAATTACGAACTTCCTGGGACTTCGAGGCATCGAGAAACACGAGGACTTCTGGTCCAATATGAAAGAAATCGGGATGCATATCTCAACGATTAATATATACAGTGTGCTTACAGCTGGAATCTGTCTGGCTGTTCTTCTGCTTGTGCCCAAGTTTGCACCAAAGGTGCCTGCATCACTGGTGGGGCTGGTTCTTTCGACGGTAGTCGCGGCGTTCTTTTTTGAAGGGCAGGTGGCTACGATCGGTTCGTCCTTTGGCGCCATACCTAACGCTTTGCCTCAGTTTCATATGCCTGAGATCACTTGGGAGCGTATCGTGAACTTGCTGCAACCCGCTTTTGTCATTGCCATGCTGGGTGGAATTGAATCGCTGCTGTCGGCTGTTGTTGCCGATGGCATGACCGGAAGTCGGCATAACAGCAATCGAGAGTTGATTGGGCAGGGAATTGCTAATATGGTGACGCCGTTATTTGGTGGTATTCCTGCAACAGGAGCGATTGCACGTACAGCAACAAATATCAAATCCGGCGCAGTATCGCCGTGGTCTGGCGTGATTCACGGTGTAGTGGTTTTGCTGGTACTTGTTCTCTTTGCGCCATATGCATCCCACATTCCTCTTGCCAGTATGGCTCCCGTTCTCATGCTGGTTGCTTGGAATATGAGTGAACGAAGATCCTTCATACATGTCATGAAAACCAAGACGAGCGATTCACTCGTTCTGCTGATTACCTTTTTGCTGACCGTATTTACAAGTTTAACAACGGCTGTAGAGGTTGGGTTGATTCTGGCTGTTCTTTTATTTGTTAAGCGGATGAGTGAGATGTTGAAGGTTGCCAAAGTACTGCCCGATCCCGAGCATAAACATGAGAAAGTTATGGCCCACATGGTTCGGGAAGGACATGACTGTCCGCAAATAAGCCTATATACAATTGAAGGGCCACTGTTTTTCGGGGCAGCGGATATGTTTGAGAAGTCGGTCATGGATTCGATTCATCGGCGACCAGGCACTCTGCTGTTGCGCATGGGCAAGGTGCCTTTTATGGATACAACAGGTGAATCCAATCTGGCCCGTGTTGTCAAACATATGGAGAGATCCGGGGGCAGAGTTTTACTTTCAGGCATTCAGGCGCAACCGTTGGAAATGCTGAAGAGAACAGGTTTGATTGAACGGATTGGTTCGGATCATATGTTTGAGCACACGGGTGAAGCTATCAATTATGCATTGCAGCATCTGGATGTTCAGAAATGTAAGGGGTGCAAACATTTTGCCTTCCGTGAATGTGCTGCATTGTCGAGCACTGGCGGCGATCCAGCGCGTAATAGCCTGCTTAAATCTGGAAAGCGGGCCAATGCAAATAACCTTATCTAATCCCGCTGATGCGAGATGGAACTATAGGATTCTAAAGAGTATTTACTCATCAAAATATATATTCTGGAAAATAAATAAAAAATATACTATGTTATAGGTTGATAGGTGAAAGGATTACATCGTTCATCAGATGAGAAATAATCATATTAAACCGAAGGAGCAACCATATGTCCATTCAACCGACTGCTTTACGTTCAGTGCTTAACCCCAGATACCTCGAGTCTGCATTGAGGGATGAGTATGACATTGGAACATGGGAAAAATGTTTATTTTGGCTTAGGGGATTGAATGATACCTACCGGGTTCGCACATCCAGTGGCATGTATATTCTCCGTATCTACCGCACTGAAATTTCGGAGGAAGATGTTCACTACGAACTATCGTTATTGTCTCAACTGAAGAATGTTCTAGGTTCTGCGGAACACACCGACATTGGAGAATACATCGAGAAGAAAGATCACACGGGATATACGGTGTTGGAGGCTGCGGAAGGCAAGCGGGTTGCTGTGATGTTTCGGTATATTGAGGGTACGGAGAACAACCTGGAGGATGAGGAGTCTTGTTATGCCTTTGGTCAATCTGCCGCTGAATTGCATAAGGCTATGGATCAGGTGAACGTGGAGCTGCCACGATATGAGCTTGATTTGAAATTTCTCATTGATGAACCCCTTAAGCGAATCATCCACTATATCGGTGAGAACAATGAAGCAGCAGCATTTCTCCATACGTTTGCCACAACGTTAAAAGAACGCATCGTTGCCGCTTCCAGACAAGATCTGGACTTTGGTCTGTGCCATGGCGATATGCATGGGAATAACAATGCGTTTCAACAGGAGCATCAGTTCATCCACTATGACTTCGAGTGGGCAGCCAAAAGCTGGCGTGCTTACGATCTGGCCCAAGTGAAGGTGAGAAAGAGACAGTCTGAAGATCGAAAGGCTGTATTATGGAAAGCGCTCATGGCAGGTTATCGTTCAGTCAGAAGCTTTTCCTCGGAAGATGAGCAGGCTGTTGATCTCTTTATTGTTGCTCGTCGATTCTGGGTGATGGGTCTGGATGTTGCTTTTATTGAGAGTGATACGGGTGCGCTGGACTATGGTTCGGATTGGCTGGACAGTTTCGTGGAAGAATTCCGGGATACGGGGATTATATCCTAGCAAATGATGAACATTATTTAGGTGTAGGTTTGAATGTTTTAAGACCCTTCCGAGTCAACTTAAACTCGGGAGGGTCTTTTTCATCTTATATTGAAGGTAACAGGGTCACTTATTAGTTGGATGATGATGAAGAAGCGGCAGCAGCCGATGCTGCGGCAGCTGCGCCCATGGCTGCTTGTTGAGCGATAATAATATTCGTGATACTTGTTGAGATCGTTGTCGTAAGCACACCGTTTCGCAGATTCTCCACATGTTGAATGGCTATCAACGCGGATGAGAACAGGAGCAACTCCTGTTTATCGATCGACCAAGCCCCGAAGCCTTTTTGAGTCCGTAACCAGTCATTTGTTTCCGCGACTTCATCCACTAACGCGTCTCTGTCCGAAGGCAGTAGGGAAAGTATCCCGAGAGAGGGTAATGTGTATGTTTTGTCCATTCGGAGATCCCTTTTACGAAAAGCTTCATTTAAGGCAATCACACGAGCACCTGCATCCGGGTTATCCTCTCCAAGAACCAGTACCTGTGTTAACGCCTGCACACTGTTTCTGGAAGAAAACTCTGGTTTTAATTCCCTATAGAGTTGTTCCATACGTGCCACACCAGTATCCACGTTGAGATCGGAAAGGGCTAACATGGCAGCAAAAATGTAGTCATCCTGTCCAGTGAGGAAACGATGCTCTGCTCTCATGCCATCATAAAATAATTTGGCCCGCTCCACCGTAGGTTGAAACTGGTCAGGTGATGTCTGAGTAGCGATCTGATAGGCGGCAATAACCAGATAATCAGAGTTGCGGAATTTGATCTCTTTCATCAAGTCATAGACATGCAGGGTATCTACCAATCTCGTCTCTTCATCTGTTGTAAGGGAGAGCATGGCAGCAATGCTAGTGGCCAAATTACCTCTGAATGCAGAGAAAAGTTTTGTGTTTTGTTTGATCAACTCTTGGCTTTGGCGAATGGCTTCCGCATCAGCAACTTTATTCTCCGCTGCATAGAGCAAGGCGGACAGACGGTGAATCATCCCATGTTGCCATTTGAACGACTTCTTGATGATCTGAGTGTTGGAAACGAATAATTCAACTCGTTCTGCATGATGTTGTTGCATAGGCACACCTCCATTTTTACTTTTATTTTACAATACCCTATTTCATGATCAGATTACCTTCACGCTGCAACATGACCTCTTCCAACGCCTTGAAGCTGCTCCGTCTACGATGGCATATTTTGATTTGGCGTAATCCATTGTATTACCTCCATTTTCAGAATATATGAATAGGCTGTCAGTCCTTCATTCGGTCGTTGTAAAGAGATTAGATAATTAGGAATATCAAATGAATTAAAGCGATTATTCCCATAGGGTAGATCAATGATCTGGAGAACCCGTTTTTAAATTCATTTCGAGGATGTTTTTCGAAAAAGAAGTGTAATACGGTATGTATGATGAAAAAGATATCCAGCACCCAAAATGTAATGGTCTGATACGAGCTAAAAAGCAGAGAGAGAATGATGGTATACATTGGCAGGTGAATCCAAGTGAAATACCTATAGGCTTTATCATCTTCCATATCTTTTAACACTATAAACAATTTCCACTCGGACCGCCTGATGGCATCCATTTCGTGAAGCAGAAAGAGAGACAGGTTAAACAAAAATAAAACCAGTAAAAAGTCAGGCATGCAAAGTCTCCCATTATTTAATTTTATACAAGCAGGTCAATAGCGAACAAGTCACTTACGGTATTGCACCCACATATACAATACGTGAGTTGTCCTTTGGGGGTTCCAGCAACCTCCCTGTCGAGTCATGTATTAGAAAGTCTCTGTCACTTTGTTTACACAACGCTGCAGTGAATTGTTTATTGAACTGTCTGCCATATTCATTAAGCGGTTATCCTATACCTATATGTGTAGTGAATCCGTTTCCTCACATTCCTTGTTGTATTTCTGCGGCACATCTCGTACAATTTGGTGAAGTAATTCTGCATTGCGTTAATGTGAATGTGAAAATTAAAATTACATCAGGAATCTGTACACAAGAAAAGGGGAGAATCGTTTGGAATCAAAGCAACTATCTAGAGGGCTAAAGCCCCGCCATGTAGAGCTGATTGCACTCGGAGGTACAATCGGCGTTGGTTTGTTCATGGGATCGGCGAGTACGATCAAATGGGCAGGACCATCCGTGCTACTGGCCTATTTATTGGCCGGTATCGTTATCTTTTTTGTCATGCGAATTATGGGGGAAATGTTGATTCAGGAGCCGGTCACAGGTTCGTTTGCTACATTTGCTCACAAATATATTAGTCCGCTTGCCGGATTCCTGACCGCCTGGAGCTATTGGTTCTTGTGGGTTACGGTTGGTATGGCGGAAGTTACGGCGATTGGTATCTATGTCGGGTATTGGTTCCCGGATATTCCACAGTGGCTACCAGCACTTGCTGGGGTGCTCATCATTGCGGCGGCAAATCTGGCGGCCGTGAAGTTTTATGGGGAATTTGAATTCTGGTTTGCGATGATTAAAGTGACGGCTATTGTAGCCATGATCGTGATCGGAACCGGGCTCATCTTCTTCGGCTGGGGGAACGGAGGACAGCCAATCGGGCTGTCGAATCTGTTTAGTCATGGCGGATTCTTCCCTGGAGGGATCAAAGGTTTCCTCTTTGCACTGTGTATCGTAACGGCTGCGTATCAAGGGGTGGAGATGGTCGGTATTACAGCAGGCGAAGCGGAGAATCCGAAATATACCTTGCGTAAAGCGATCAAAAATATCGTGTGGCGTATTCTTATTTTCTACGTTGGTGCCATATTTGTTATTGTAACCTTGTACCCTTGGAACGAAGTAGGCGAGACGGGCAGCCCGTTTGTGCTCACCTTTGCCAAGGTCGGCATTGTTGCTGCTGCGGGAATCATCAACTTTGTGGTGCTGACGGCAGCCATGTCGGGATGCAACAGCGGGATCTACAGTGCAGGACGGATGTTATACACGCTGGCTGAGAATGGGCAGGCACCTGCCTTTTTCAAAAAGCTGTCCAAAGGCGGGGTTCCCCGCAATAGTATCGTCATCACAATCTCCTTGCTGCTGATTGGGGTTGTGCTGAACTACCTGATGCCGGACTCCAAATTGTTCCTGTACATCTACAGTGCAAGTGTTCTTCCGGGTATGGTTCCATGGTTCGCGCTGGCGTTCAGCCAATTCCGATTCAGAAAGCGTTGGGGTAACGAAATGGCGGATCATAACTTTAAGTCCAAATGGTTCCCGATCAGCAATTACATTATTATTGTGTATCTGATTCTCGTCATTATCGGTATGGCGTTTAACCCGGATACACGCTTACCTCTGATTGTTGGAGCTACGTTCATGGCCATCGTGGTGGCTGGATATTTCGCATTTGACATCGGCAAAAGACAACGGATAAATGGCGGCGAAGATCGCTAGTCTAATATTCAAAAATCAACTTAAATCGTAATATCATACATGCATTCCTTGAAATGATTGAAGAACCTGCGGGTGATTCAGCTACATTCAGGGAGTGCATTTTTTTATCCGCAAAAATCATGCTTGAATCTCCTGTAACTGGAGGTTTTAAGATTGGAGGCAGACAAGGGGGCATACATCTTATGAGGACAGTAGAATGGATTTATCTTATTTTCAACCTGCTTATATTAGTGGGGGTAATCGGGATTGGGAGACAGAGTCAACATTTTCGGAAAATGGCATGGGGTGGATTCGGCATATCGGGTGTGCTATTGATCATCCATTGTGTGGTCGAAGGACTTCGTTGGCCGATGATTCCGGCGTATCTGCTCACGTTGGTTCCACTGGTTGTGTTATTTACAAAGGCAAGACGCCAGCAACAGTCAGGTGTAACCTCGCTGAACAGTAAACGTACTGGGGCATCTGCTTCGAAATCACCTGTGGCGGGGAAATTCGGACGTGTTCGAATCATCGCAACGTCTTTCCTGGTGTTGCTATACGCTGTTGTGAGCATTGTCTTGCCACTGCTGTTCCCGGTGTTTTCGTTTGCCAAGCCAGCAGGTCCTTATGGAATCGGAACGGTATCCTACGATTGGACAGATAGCAGTCGGGATGAACTTCTGACGAGTACTACCGGTGACCAAAGGGAGCTGATGGTACAGATCTGGTATCCAACGAATCCAGACGTAGAGGGCGCAACAGCTCCTTATGTTAGTAAGCCGGATATCTATGCGACAGCCTTCAATGAAGTGCTGAAACTGCCAAAGCTTTTATTTTCCAGTTTGAGTCAGGTCAAAACACATGCGATTCAGGAAGCTCAATTATCAGATGCCGAAGCCAAGTATCCGGTTGTTCTTTTCTCTCACGGTCTGCATGGCTATGAAAATCAGAATACGTTCCAGGTCGAGCAACTGGTCAGTCAAGGTTACATTGTCGTAGGCATTAATCACACGTATAACAGTCTGGTGTCCGTATTCCCGGATGGACGTGTGGCGCAGTTTGAATCGGAAGGGAGAGAAGGCTTTGAGCAGCTGCAATTCAGTTACATGGACAGGTTGAATGAGACATGGGTGAAGGATGCACAGTTTGTACTGGATGAGGTAGAAAAGTTGGCTGAGGGGGACCCGAGTGGGCGGTTTATCGGACATATGGATCTAGACAACATCGGCATGTTTGGGCATTCATTTGGCGGAGCAACGACAGTACAGATGTTACTGGATGATCCACGTGTGAAAGCAGGCATGAATATGGACGGTGTATTGTTTGGCGAGAAACGTATCCCTGCGGAAGGCGTGGGCAAGCCGTTCCTGATGATGAGTGCAGACTCAACCGTTGCAGGCACAAGTGTGATGAGTGACGAGGAAATTGCTGCGATGGGCACGACCCGTCCGGAAGCCGAGAAATATTACGAGGAAGTGTACGAGCGCTATGAGCCGGTAACCGCAGGAGGGAACTTCTGGATGGAGCTGACCAACACCAAACATCTGAGTTTCTCCGACCTCTACCTGATCTCTCCACTGCTCGAATGGACACAGGGTGTAGATGCGCGGGGAGCGCAACAGTTTGTCAACGATACAACGATTGATTTCTTCAACCACTACTTGAAAGGGCAATCGCTTCATTTGGACACGGAAGTGGGAGAGCATGAATCCTATTCGTTGAAAAAAGGCTAAACGTACAAATGGAAGGAGACTGAAGTTCAGTCTTCTTCCATTTGTTTTAATCGTAACCGCATGCCCTCCTGTAACAGGTTAATGCCATCTACAATCTGGCTCCATTCGGGATTCATCACCTTGCACAGCTTGTTAAAACGCAGAATGCGATCCGTCACGGAGTCCAGCATATATCGGGCCTGATTGCGAAAAAATACTTCAGGTGTTTCGGCATGCTCGACACTTGCATACATTAACACAAAGTCCCACACCATGTTTTGCACAGCAGGGCTATCGATTGCCCAACGCTTGTCCAGAGCTTCGGTAGTGCGAATGCGAATAGCTTCCATTTTTTTCACCCAGACATCCGCTTCGACTTGTGGCTGATTCGCCATAATGAAGAAGGGAACCTCCAACCTAGCCAGATCAGCCCAATAGGCCGGATCATTGATCAGTTCCTGAATTTCCTTCCAGGCCAGTGTTTGCTGAGCCGTCAGTTTGGTATCTTTCATCATGTATTTATCGAAAAAGTGCAGAAACGACACTCTCCAATCCTGCGGAATGCTGTCCAGCAGATGGGATTCATCCACCTTGGCAGCAACAAATTGTTTTCGCCTGCTCGCATTGGTCGTCAGGGATTCTACCAGACTGGAGATATACGTGAGAGACTGTTCCGAGCGCAGTGAAGTTTCTTCTTCATGCTGCCTCGCTTGCTTCAAAATGGAGAGCATGGAACTCATCGTGCCGATCTGGGTTTCCAACGCTTCAATCTGCAGATCCAGCGCCTGTGCTACCGCCAGTTCACCGGACATGAGTTTTCGAATATCCGGTATGCTGAAATTCAGATAACGTAGTGTTGTAATGAGTTCGAGTTGCCACAGGTCTTGCATTGTATAGAGTCGATGCCCGCCTTCCGTATGACCGGAGGGTTGTAACAGTTCAATTTCATCGTAATAACGGATCGTTTTCACCGTGGAGCCGATCAGTTTGGCTGCTTCACCAATGGAATAGGGTTCTATATTAGGGTTCAACGAGATCACCTCATGTATATTATACAATCTCCAGTTAGGGGAGATTCAATATGTGACAGTTGTCTGGGAATCCGGTTAGCTTAGTTTAAATAACGCCCAACTCGGTTACAAAGGAAAGAGTGCAACTTTTATAAAACAACTTCTGAACATAAATTTAACATTTACATGATAACGAAGAGCACAGAAATAACCTGAAGAAACGGAGTGCTCGCCTAAAAGCTTTCTGCAAGAAAGCTACATCGGAAGCATACGCTATCACCGGATTTTCCCCTTAAATAAGGGAGAGAAAAAAATCTGGGGATAAGAGCGATCGGAAGGTTATTCTGTGATCGTAGTGATCAATGTAAATAACCAAGGAGGAAATTGAACATGGCTAATCAAGACCAGCACACCATGCAAGATCCAACGACACAATATCCGAAGGCTACACCGGAGTGGAAACAGCAGCAGGATGAGCCGGGACTTCAGCGTGAGATGACTCCTGTTCCTGATGCGGGTGAGAAAAGTTATAAAGGCAGCGGACGTTTAACGGGACGCAAAGCAGTTGTGACCGGAGCTGACAGTGGAATTGGCCGGGCGGCAGCGATTGCGTTTGCCCGTGAAGGCGCAGATGTCGTTCTGTCTTATCTGCCGGAAGAGGAAGCAGATGCGCAGGAAGTTGTGAAGCTGATTGAGGAAGCCGGTCGCAAAGCAATCACAATGCCAGGTGACTTGAAGGATGAGAAATACTGTGAGGAACTCATTGAATCTGCTGTAAAAGAGCTTGGTGGTATTGATATACTAGCTAACGTGGCAGGTAAGCAGCAGTTTGTAGAGCAGATTGCAGATCTGACCACCGAGCAATTCGATGCTACGTTCAAAACAAATGTCTATTCCATGTTCTGGCTCTGCAAAGCAGCTGTGAAACACATGAAGCCGGGCAGCTCCATTATCAACACATCATCGATTCAGGCGTATAAACCTTCGCCAATCCTGCTGGATTATGCGACAACGAAGGCATCCATTAACACGTTCAGCAAAGCGTTAGCACAACAGGTGGGTAGCAAAGGGATTCGTGTCAATGTTGTTGCACCAGGACCGGTATGGACACCACTTCAGGTCGTGGGTGGACAACCAGTCGAGAAGCTGGCTGATTTTGGCTCCAACACACCGCTTGGTCGAGCAGGACAACCTGCCGAGATGGCTCCGGCATTTGTGTTCCTGGCAAGCCAGGAATCCAGCTATGTGAGCGGCGAGACATTGAATGCGAATGGTGGTACGGTTAGTCCGTAAACGTTGGATATAAAAAGGCTTATGAATCCTAGGTCAGTGATCATAGGCCAGTTAAACAAAGAACACCATTCCCTGTGCAGGTCAATGGTGTTCTTTGTTGTTATGCTATTTTTTTAAAATTATAAAGTTACTTCTGCTCTGGTTTCGGGTCCAGAATGGCATAATTGCCTAGCGTGGCTAATTGTGCCGTATTCAAAAGGGCTTCGTCCACTGCAGCGAGGGCTTCACCGGCAGCTGTCATCAGCTCATCAGAGTCAACAGGTGAGGCAAAACGGAGAATGACCCGGTTTTCTCCCTTTTTAAGTTCACTCTCAGCCTTGGTTTTGTACTCATTAAGGGATGCGACTTCGAGATCATTCTGCACATAATAATCATTGGCATCGCTCTCGCCATTAAACATCGCGAGCTCGGAATCAAGCCAGTAATCCTTATCCGCTATTGTTTTCTGACTTGCAGCAGTCTCATCGTTGGCATTGTACAAGAAGTAGGGGATGCCGGAGTTTGTCAGGTTGTTGGTGGCATCCACATGGAACCATTCGTTCCCGATTTTGACCTTGTTCCATGCATGTGGTACACCGCTGGAAGCGCCCGTTACAACGATGCTTTCCAGTCCCGAGAGATCGGAGAGCAATTTGTAGACGGAGGCATAGCTGGCACATACCCCAACACCTTTGACCAGAATACCGTATGTGGTGAACGAGTCATTGAACTGTGGATCGACATTTTTAAAGTTGTTCAGCTCCGCATTTTCCAGCGCTGCATCATCATACTTCGCGTTATCGTTCAGATAATCGTAGATGGCTTTTCGTTTCTCGTCTTCGTTCATGCCATCCTTGATAATGGAAGCCACCACTTCGTTTGCTTTGGCAATAATCTCATCTTGCTTCTTCTGGATACCACTAGCCGATTCATTATAATGAATCGAAAGGGTAAGCGTACCATAGTTGTATTCAAAACCTTCCACACCAAGAATCAAGGGATTCTGGTACATCACTTTCAGAACAACATCCGAGAGTGTCGTGAAATTTTGAGCTTCGGGGAAAGCTTTTAACGAAATTTTATCTTGTGCCGCAATCATGTTTTTGGCTAAAACTTCTTCCAATGCGGAATCTGCATTGATCATTGCATCGCCTGTAGCAGGCTGAGGCACGGTTTCCTGATTACCTTGTTCTACATTTTGCTGTGTATTCGATTTCTGCTCATCTACCAGATTGTCTTCTTCAGCTTCGGGAGCTGGAGCAGGTGTTTCGGTGGAAGTTTCTTCAGAAGCCATATCTGAAGAATTATCAGAAGTATCATTAGAAGCCTCAGTAGATAGAGGATCAGTTACATCTTCTGACGTTCCCGTATCGGTTGTGGACTCTGTAGTTGGAGTTTCCGAAGCTGGTGCTTCTTCTGTTTCCGTTGCAGACTCAGGTGCATCATGATTGTTGATGATCGTTGGCACATCAGGTGCAGGGACGTAAGGTGTGTCATTCTTTGGTTCCACCAGTCCGTTGCTGGAATCGGCTACGGTTTGCTGAGCAAGTCTGTCCAAGTCTGCTTGGGTCACATTTTCTACGCGCACGTAGCTTTTCAGAGCTGTTCCTTTAACGTGAAAAGGAATATTCGTTTCATTGAACTCTGAAATCTCTAAGCTTTTGGTATCATAAACAATGGTTTCACGGGCTAGAGAGCCGTCATTGTACTCAACTGTTGTTTTCTGAGGAAGAACATCTATATTCTTTAATTTCTCCATATACAATTGTTCTTTCAAAGCTGTTGGTAACTGGGAAGCAAGCGGAGCTGTAGGGACACCTCTGCTAAAATTGGATTCTTTGCCTCCACCGATTGCAGTGACGTAATATTCTCCTCGTATACCATGGTTCTGAGTGGTAGTTATCATTTCATTATAAGTGCCTAGCCCGCCTTTTCCGTCTTTCATAAAATCATTGAAAGACGTCTCTGTTGTTACCGCAATATCTAAAGGTAGACTATTACTGAAAGCGTCCTCTGCGCCAGTTAGAGGTACATTTGTATCGAAGTTGGTTAGGTCAGAACGTTTATAAATTTTATATTCGGTGGCACCTTCGACCTTGTCCCAAACCAACTTGAACCGTCTATCTTTATCAATCTCGTATCTAAGGTTAGGTACAGGTAACTCCGATTTCACTGTAAACGGAATAATGATGGGTTGATCGAGTAGTGTTAGATTTTCCGCATCTGGATCATAATTCAAACGAATGTAATAAATGGGGGCACCGCCCCAAGAACTTTGATCCTTGTTCATCATGGAATCTGAACTTAAAACGCCCCATCCAAGAGGTTTAATGGAAACACTATTGTCGTTTGTCTCTGGAATGGCATATACATCGCTTGCTTTGAGTGCTTTAATATCTGTATGTACACTAATAATGTCACTAGCTCGCAGGTTACTTTTACGTAAATCTGCTTTAAACTTGAACGTAAATTCTTCATCCTGAGCTACGTTGTACATCGGCATGATCGCTTGTTCCGATTCGGAGCCGTATTTCTGCTTCAAACTTAAAATGGTAGAACCTTCTACTACTTCGGTAGGATTATTCTCGGACGGACTGCTTTCCTGCTCAGTACTCTGGCATCCAGCTAGTAACAGGGTTAGCGCAAACATAATGAAAAATAGACGTTTCATGATACACCGCTTTCTTGTTTTTCTGAGTTGCTCTAATGCTACGTTTCTACACACCGAAAGATTATCAGATATGGTTAAAACCCTTACTCGAACCTCTTAACGGCCAAACCTCCTATTAATTTCCTAATATCCTTTGCTAGTTTATGGTCATATTGACGCATTGTCAAGGTGTGAGGGTAGGTTTTAAGTCCTGTAGAACAATAGAACAGTTGTAATTCCGTAGCGAGGGGACCATGTTAAAATACAAGAGTTACTACATATTTATATATATAACAGAACAATTTGAGGAGGCTGGGGTGGAGTATGACAGCAGAACAGATTGTCAGAACCTTTTTTGAAGAGGTCCGAACAGGGCGGAATCCCGATTATGCAAGCAACGTGATGGCAGAACAAGTACTGGCTCATCAAGTGATATCTGAAGAAGAGGTCACGGTGACTCGAACACCTTCCGATTATGCGGATCATGTGCGAGAGATGATTGAAGCTTACGGGGAATTTTTACTCGAAATTCAAGAGATGCTGACGCAAGGCGATAAAGTTTATGTGCGCTGGAGACAAACAGGTAACCATATTGGCGAAGTGGACGGATACAGTCCAACCAACCTCCCGGTGATTGAAATTGCTAGTGCGGTATACCGAGTGGAAAACGAACAAATTGCAGAGTATTGGATTCAGATCGACAGGTTGGGCATCGAAAAACAATTGGAGCGTAATCGGAGCTGAGGTTCTCAGCTCTTTTTTAGTTTTCAGTTCTTTGTAAGCGTTCCCGTGTTATAATGGACTAAGTTGTATACAAGTTACCTAAAACGTTTTCTGTTTTTTGACTCCATTATCTGAAAGTGAGGTTCAGTGATGATTAAAGCAACGGAAGATAATCAATATGTTGAACTAACCAGCCCGACAAGTTTACCGAAGGCATCCGGATTCCTTTGGAATGAAAAGATGATGATTCATGTGAATTGCCGGGGGTACGCTGTGGCTCAATTCATGCAGCCAGAACCTGCCAAATATTCGTACGCTCCCAACCTGGAAGCGAAGACATTTATGCAACCGGAGCAGCCATACTATGCCCATCATCCGGGACGGTTTGTCTACATTAAAGATGAAATAAGCGGCGAAATCTTCTCAGCCCCGTATGAACCGGTTCGCAAGCAGGCGGAAAGTTATACGTTCGCGGTAGGCAAACACGATATTCACTGGAAAGTAATTCAGGACGACATTTGCATTGAGATGTCCCTGCGTTTGCCGAAGGAAGATGTCATGGAGCTGTGGCGTGTGAAGGTAACTAATCTGTCTTCGAGAAAACGCAAGCTTAGTATCTACCCGTATTTTACGGTTGGTTATATGTCATGGATGAACCAGTCCGGTTCATATGTGGAAGATTTGCAGGGCATTGTCTGCTCGGCGGTTACGCCGTATCAGAAATATCAGGATTATAGCAAAATCAAAAACTACAGCGACAAAACCTATCTGCTTGCAGATCACGAACCGACCGCATGGGAAGTGAATCATGAGAGCTTTGAAGGCGAAGGCGGACTTCATAATCCTTCCGCCCTTCAATCGGAGACGCTCGCAGGTGGAGATGCACGGTACGAGACACCTGTAGCTGTATTGCAATATAGAGTAGAGCTGGAGGCTGGAGCTGAGCAGGCGTACCGATTTATCTTTGGTCCGGCTCATGATGAAACAGAGATTGAAGGCATTCGTCAGCATTATTTTGTGAAGCAGAATGAGGCAGGACAGGATGGTTTCACCGCAGCCGAGCAGGAGTATGCTGAGTATATTGCGGAAGGGCAAGGAAACATCCAGATCGAGACACCGGACAGCTGGCTAGATAATGTCGTGAATCACTGGCTACCTCGCCAGATGTACTATCATGGCAAAACCAATCGTCTGACAACCGATCCGCAGACGCGGAATTATTTGCAGGACAACATGGGCATGAGTTACATTCAGCCGCAGATTGCACGAGCTGCGTTCTTAACCGCTTTGTCTCAGCAGCATATAAGCGGTGCGATGCCAGACGGCATTATTTTGCATCCGGACGCAGAACTGAAATATATTAATCAGGTTCCTCATACCGATCACTGTATCTGGCTCCCTGTCTGTATGAAGACTTATTTGGATGAAACGAATGACTATAGCATTTTGGAGGAACAGGTTCCTTTTAGAGACAGTGAACAGAAGGTTTCGGTATTGGAACATATGAATCTTGCGATGCGCTGGTTGATCCATGAGCGGGATGCGCGTGGGTTGAACTATATCAATCAGGGTGACTGGTGTGATCCAATGAACATGGTGGGATACAAAGGCAAAGGCGTATCCGGCTGGCTGACCATTGCGACGGCATATGCGTTCAATGTGTGGGCAGATATTGGTGAACAGGCAGGGCATGCCGAGGTTGCAGCGGAATTCCGTCAGGAAGCCGACCAGACCAATGCGGTAGCCAATGAGTATCTGTGGGATGGGGACTGGTATGCCCGCGGAATTACGGATGATAACGTAGTGTTTGGCATAAGCAAAGACGTGGAAGGACGCATCTATATCAATCCTCAGAGCTGGGCACTTATGAGCGGTGCTGCGGATCAGGATAAACAGGAGAAGTTGATTCGTGCGGTAGAGGAGCAATTGGAGACACCATATGGTGTCGAGAAGCTCGCGCCGTCTTTCACAGCTATGCGGGAAGATGTAGGTCGTGTCACGCAAAAACATCCGGGAAGTGCGGAGAATGGTGCCGTGTACAATCACGCGGCGGCGTTCTATATTTATGCGTTGTATCTGGTGGGCGAGAAGGAGAAGGCGTATCGTCTGTTGCGTAAAATGATTCCTGGCCCCGATGCCGAGGATATCCTCCAGAGGGGTCAGCTCCCCGTATTTATTCCGAATTATTATCGCGGAGCTTATCGTCAATTCCCACGTACAGCCGGGCGCTCCAGTCATCTGTTCAACACCGGCACGGTGCCGTGGGTGTATCGTTGCCTGATCGACGGATTGTTTGGACTGCAAGGTCATGCACAAGGACTTCAAGTGAGTCCGCAACTACCTGAAGACTGGAACGAGGTATCGGTCACACGTTTGTTCCGCGGAGCTGAGCTGAATGTAAACATGAAGAAGGATGCTTCTGTCGAGCAGATTGAGGTGCATGTTGACGGTCAACGGATTGCAGGTGACATCATCAAGAACATACAAGCCGGTATGAAATATGAGGTGCTGGTGAAGTTGCCATTGTAGAAAAGCGCAAGGAGTACTGCTGAACGATGTGAAGAGTTTTGGACGATCACGAAGCCGAATTAAAAACTGCCTTTCCTTTATATGAGGAGGGCAGTTTTTGGTTTCAGCATAGTCAGGACTCATTCCATTCTTTGACTCTGTACCAATAGCTATAAATCTCTGAATAACCCAGCTTGGCGTAGAGCTTCAAGGCAGGCGCATTATTCGCAACGACTTGCAGATAACTAGACGTAGCACCTTGTTTTTTTGCCCAATGCAATAGATGTAGGATCATCTGTTCAGCAAGTCCCTGATTCCGGAAGTTAGCGTCTGTAATGATGTCATACAATCCAATGTAGCCACGTTCGATGACACCAAACCCACAAGCGACGACTTGCCCATCGATCAACAGCGAGATGAAACCTACCTTTGTCCGGATATTGTCCAACATTAATTCCGTCGTTTCCCGTTGCAGATCATTCACCTTGTTCAGTCGGCAAAAGTGATCCAGCCACGCTGTGGTCAACTGTTCGTCGATCTGTACAGCTTGGTGCACAGGCTCTTTGATCTCTTCCAGACTCCGAGTTTGGATACGGGTCAGATCAACAACGCCATACCCTTTGTCTTGCAAAAGCTGGTCGAGATGATCCGGCTGAACAAACGGCGTGATCTTAAATATGGTACTTAATTGATTGGAAGCATAGATACGCTCACATTCCTCAATCTTTTCATGCACATCCAGAGTGGAGTAGTGGATCGGTTGAATGGAGTTGGCACGTTTGGTATATCCTTTGGCAAAACGCAGTACCCAGCCGTCATACAGTAAGGTGGACAAGGGCTGCCAGTGATTAAGGGATAGTTCTTCAATGGTTTTGTGTTCTGTATCTATTGTATGCGTCATATCCAACCTCCGATTTTATGATTAAATAATAATACATAATAATACATAATAATGTATAAAAATACAACAAAAACAGATATATCGCCGAACAGTATGCATTATAGCCGGAGATGGTATACAATTTGATTTGGTTGAATAACTTCAGAAGCGGAGAGCATTATGTTAACTATAGAATTAAATAATCACAGCATTAACTGTCATATCGAATACGGCAAACGCAAGAAAGTTTCCATCACGATGGACTTGCCTTACATGGTAACGATCAAGGCACCGAATGGTACCAGTGAAGACATGATCCGGCAACTTGTGGAGCAGCATGGGGATGTGATCTTGAAGAAATCCGCTCTGATGCAGCAAGCGCTCGACGGTCCTCAAGCCAAGGAATATGAAGATGAGGGCAAGGGGAAGTTCCTGCTTTTTGGCAAGGAACATGCACTGCATGAATTAATTCCTGTAGAGGGGCTTACAGAAGAGGAGCTGCGAGCGAATCTGAAGAAGTTTTATTTTGCAGAGTGTAAACGCATGATTGGGGAGCGCATCGGTCGCTACCAGCAAGAGTTGAAGGTGAAGCCGAAGTCAGTAGAGATCGTAGATTCTCCCACCAAGTGGGGCAGTTGTAGCTGGGACAAAAAGCTGACGTTCAATTATCGCCTGGCGATGGCGCCACTGGAAGTGATAGATTATGTCATCATTCATGAACTTTGCCATATTCACCACATGAATCATGATCGCTCTTTCTGGCGACGGATCGGCAGCATCATGCCGGATTACAAAACAAAAGAAGATTACCTGATGCGCAATGGTCGAGCCATGACACTATAATAACAAGCTTAAGCCTTCACTTGGACGCGCCATACCGATCCGATATCATCTGTAAAATCCGCGAAGTTTCCACTGTTTGCAGTGAGTGGCTTCGCGGACTTTTGTTGTGTCTGGATATTAGGAATAAGATAATTGAACGCCGTATTGTGTGAAAAAATGAGTAACTGCATCCATGTCCATTCGGTCATCGAACAGATGCTCAGGATAATAGATGCCTGGAGCCATAGGCTTGTCCGTTGGCATCAACAGTATCTTCTCGGCTTGCACCGCAGCGCCGAGTGCAGTCATATGAGTTTGACCGAGTGGGTCAGAGACTGTCATCGTTCGCTCAACCTTGTTCCCTTTCGCATCCAGCCCTTTCAATTGAATGACGAGATGATGTGCACTCCCGGTTCCCGGATTATAGAGCAATTTTCGCCGGAATGGCTGGAAACGTTCACCACTGATCATCCTCCATACTCCGGTTTTGACCAATCCGGCGAGTGCATAGGTAGATACTTTACTATCGAATGAAATACGGAAACTGGCGGAATCGATATGGCTGGTATGAGGCAAAGTGACGTGATCGGGTGTGTCCAGTCTGTAACATGGGGTCGTATACCCGTTCGGGAAATGAACTTTGATCGGATCTGTCATGGGATAGACGAGTCGATGTGTATTGGATTCGGTTATCTGAAAAGGAATACTCATCCGGTCCATGAAGGCTGCCGAATCAGGGCCGGCCTTATCCCGCAGCGACCATAGGGCATGAATGTTTACTTCGACATGTTGCAGCGAGTTAGAGAGTATCATGGCAAATAAAGAAGCTGTTCCTGCCATCCATCCAGAGGATAGCACTACAGGGGCATGAAGTTCCTCCTGCTCTACTGAACGGATCGCTTGATTGAACACCTCAGTCCAGCGTGTTACATCGATAAGTGGAATTTTTCTCCGCACTGCCGATACCAGTAGCCGATCATCCAGATCGTTCACTGCATTAATGATTAACGATATATTCTCTCCTGCGTGAATCAGTGGATCGTCTGCATTGGTATCAACAACAACCGTTTGGACACGATTGGATGGAAAAGGTGCTGCTTTACCCGCAGAACGGCCTCCCAGTACCAATTCCAGATCAGGATGCCTGTCATGCAAAATGCGGGCAAGCTGTGCACCTACAGCACCATAACCTCCAGCGATAAGAACTCTTTTTCTATTCATTCGATAAACCTCCGTTGATATGTTTATGCACTTATATGTTTAAACTATTAAACATAAAAGAGTGAAGAAAAGGAATGCAGTACACCAGCGCGGTATGCGCTAGCTCTGACATTCCACTTCCACGAGATGAACGAGCTGTTTGAGTAATTCAATCGCATCGTTGAACTCCAGCTTGTAATACATCTCCGTACCTTTTTTCTGAACCGATAACAGCCCGGATTGACGCAATATTTTCAAGTGATGAGAGACCGTAGGGCGTGACATGGGGACATGCTCTGCAATCTGTGATACGTTCATGCTCTCTTGATCAATGAGCAGCGATATGATTCGCTGGCGAACGGGATCTCCCAAACCTTGAAGATAAGGACTTAGATTCTCGAAAATATCAATAACTTTTTGGTTACCCATCGACTCGTTCATGGCTCACTCCGTTATAATGTTTAATTGTTTAAACGTATTATAAGGCTTAGTTCACTTAAAAATCAAATTTAACATTCCAAGTTGCAGGAAATTAGCTGTTCCGCTTGTCCATTTGAAGTACAATATAAGCAAATATGCCCGTACCACGGATCCATTGATGTATCCGTGGTGGAAGGAGTCCAAGATGGCTGAGAGTAACCATTATTCGGTGCTGGTAGATGAATATATCTCGGAGTTTGCACCTGATGTACAGGTGAGATTACAGGCAATAAGACAGATTATTCGTGAAGCGGCTCCGAACGCCGAAGAGAAGATCAGTTACAAGATGCCTACGTATGCACAGCATGGGAATTTGGTTCATTTTGCCGCATACCAGCATCATATTGGGTTTTACCCAGCTCCCAGGGGAATTCAAGCTTTCCAGGAGGAACTCTCCAAGTATAAAGGGGGAAAGGGATCTGTCCAGTTTCCACTGGATCAGCCATTGCCCGAGGATCTCATCCGCCGGATTGTGGAGTATCGGGTAAAAGAAAATGTGGAGATCGCGTTGGAAAAGAAACGCAAAAAAGGAGCACCGAAGTAATTAAAGCTCCTATCACAAAAGCTCGTATCATAAACTATAAAAAAACAGTCGGATGCCTATGCATTCCGACTGTTTTTGTTTTTAGATTCTAGGTTTTACTCTGGTCGTACTTCATTTTACTTTAGTTTATTCCTATGCTCTTGCTTCGCTTCTATTCAAAGGAATACGTAACGTCTGAATTACTTGCTGTAGGAATCAGATACATAAAGCTTGGGTCCACTTGCAAGTAGATGGTCAGGTCGGAAACACCCAGATTAGGGACAGTCAGACTGAATCGACCGTTAGCGTCCAGCTTCACCGTTTCAGTGCGAATATGTTTTTCGTCAGGTGAAGGACCGTGGATCTGGAATGAGAATGTTTTGCCTGCATAAGCCGTGAGTGTACCTCGTACTTTCAGCGTACGATCCGCTGTATATTCGAACTGCATTAGATGGTTATCCAGGTAATCCTCGTTCCCCGTATCCGGGTCCTGGGGCTCTGTTCCAGGGTCTTGTGGTTCTGTCCCAGGATTCTGTGGATCGGTTACAGGCTCTTGTGAAGGATTGATAACCGAGAAGAAACGTGTCTGATATGAAATTTCTGCTTTGGACCCGTCTTTCTTTTTCAAACCGGTAATGCGAACGTTGAACGTGTCGCCTGCCTTCAAGGATTTCAAATTATCTGGGCGGAAAATAACAGCATAGTTATACCCATAACCATCGGAATTTACATTGAAATAGGCCTTTGCAGGATCACTGCTAACCGGGGTTTTTGCTCCCAGTACCCAAGTTTTCTGATCGGATGAACGGACGATCTCCACCTGTACTTCGGAGTTGGAAGGCTTCGCAAAGATGTCCGGATTCAACTGTGCAGACCAGGCTTGTGACACATTGAATGCTTCAATCGGGAATGCCCCTTTATTCGGATACAAGTTGTAATTGTAATTGAGTTTTCCAGACCGGCTCGTATCCATCACTTGCATGGTGCTGAAGTGGCTCGCATAGTTTTTGTTGTCCCGGGATGCAATCCCGAATCCGACCTTCTTCAGTTGCGGACTCAAAATCCAGCGGCGATGGCCGAGTGCAGCAATGTTACTGGCATCCGAATCATCCATATAAGCTTCAACACTTTGGACTGCAAGGTTTCCTTGAGCACTATAGGAAGCGTACAGATTGGAGCTTGAAGCCGATTTGGCTCCCAGATCAAAAAAGTCTTTCGGCATATCTGCCGGACGAGCCGGGAAGTGAGTCAATTCTCCGGTAGAAACAACGACTGCTCCATGTTGGGCTTGACGATTGAGAGCAGCATCGAGAACGAGATCTCCATCCAAACCGGAGAGATAACGATAGAAGTTGGCTGCACCTAGGGCCTGCTCTAATGTGGAATCACTTACTACACCAGCGACATAAGGTGCCTTGGTCGAGGGATTCTGTGTGAATTTGGCAGTTTGGCTCTTGCCACTCATCCATTGCGTCCATTTCTGACTGATTTCTTGCACACTTCGCTCAGGCAGCAGACTGTCGACAGGGGCAGCAGCGATCTGCTGGGTCCCCAGCAGCATGAATAAGAGGCCTGCCAGAGGAAGAGAGAGTAACGAGCGGATGTACCTTTTTTGAATAAACATGTTCTAATCTCCTTCTAGTAAAAAAATATTATTATGTATTCGATGTATATTATCGACATTAAAGGTATAATTCGTTAGTTTAATGAATGCAATTGTTTATTCGAATTCAGCGATTTTTCAGCCAGAGCCATTATAATACTCACGGAATCCTGTAATCGAAAAGGAGTTTTGGCATGTCTAAGATGCTGCATAAGTCGTTTTATCTCATTTTGCTCGTGTTTGTTGCGGTGTTTATTGCTTCGTCCTTATTGGTGAGGGCACAGTACAACTACGCCTTGTATGGGGACAATCCCATTTTGGGCATGCAGCAGTGGAGTGTTTTTCTCCCGGTCATTCTTTTGCTTCTTGGTTCAGGTGTCGGGTTATATGCTCTGTGTCTGAAAATGAACAAATACAGCCCGAAGGTTGTTATTCCGATTGTGTTGTTATGTTCTCTGGTCATTCAGATCATCATCATTTTCGTATTTCCGAGAGTGCCTACCGATGATTCGCAGACCGTTCTTTCACTGGCCATGAACATGCTGTATGACCAAGACTACTCCTCGTTTGAAACGGGTGGTTATCTGCACATGTTCCCGTTTAACTACTCGATCGTGTTGTACTTGAAGACGTTGCTGTACCTGTTCCCGGATAACTATCTGGTCATCAAACTATTTAATATTTTGTTTTCAACGTTAACAACGTTCATGATTTATCTTATTTATAAACAAGTGAATGACAGATCTACGGAACGTGATTACGGTGTGTTGATCTTTGCAGCAACGTACCTGCCTTCCTTGTTCCTTAACAACCTGATCTATAACGATGTGATTGCCACAGCATTTCTGACATCTTGTTTATACTTTGTTATTCGTTTTGTACGTGAAAAGTCTTGGAAAACAATCGTCATTGCCGCCGTTTTTCTTGCGATGGCTAATTACTTCCGAAGCATCGGCGTGATCGTGCTAATCGCTGCCATCATAACTATCCTGCTGAATATGCGGAGCATCGGAATGAAGAAAGTCATCATTTCCATCGGTGTGTTGGGTATGTTGTTTAATGTCCCAACCTGGACTCAGAACGCGGTTCTTCAATCCTCTGGAGCTGTGAGCGAACCTGTTGGAGAGAACTCTGCACCGGTCTATATGTGGCTGAATATGGGGATTAATCTGGAGCGTTTTGGCTTCTGGGACAATATGGAGAGTTATCAGATCTATCAGAGGCAGGCCAACTACAATAAGGCTGAGAGCGCAGATTTATTCAAACAAGAGATTGGCAAGAAGCTGTCTGAAGCAAGTGCGAGTGACTTGGTGCAGATGTATTACAAAAAGATCATATGGACCTGGACCGAAGGGACATACCAGATGGATCGATACGGAATCGGCAATGAAAGTTCCATGGGTGCCGGAAGAGGAAGGGGAGGCGGAATCGCAGGCTCCTATAGTTACACGAATGTGATAACAGAACTGTTGCAGGGGGATTCGGCTTATCGGACGGGGTTACTCTGGATCGTATATGTGATGAATTTCTTGATGTACTGTTTTATTTTCATCCGGTTGGTCGGTAGAATTCGTCGTAAACGGTATGACGAAGTTTCATTGATCCTGGTTATTCTCGGATTCATCGGGTTTTATATTCTGTGGGAGATTAAGTCCAGATACATCTATCCTGTATATCCGCTGTTGGTTGTTCTGTCCTATATGGGGTTCAAAGATACGTATGACTTCATATTCCATCGTAAAGGTACCTTGGAGCAATATTCCCTGAGAAAAAGGTGAGCATATGCGAAAAAATAAATATTTCACATCGGTTACGTCACTCCTGCTGATGGGATGTTTGGTTATGCTGACGGCCTGCGATGTTATAACCGCCCAGAATATTACCAACACCGGTTCTGTGCAAGGCATGAATGGATTCGGCATGCCGAATGGTGGTGGCCTGGGCATGAATGGAGGGACACCGAGAGGTGGAAGGGGCGGCACGGGTATGAATGACCGTACAGGCAGTCCGGACATGACGCAGGGGATGATGAATGCCGACATGATAGGTAGAGTCATTTCTGTGAATGGAAACACAGTCACGTTAGCGTTACTTGAGGTGCAGGATACCTCATCCCCAGGCATGGAATGGAAGGATACCGGAATGGAGATGAAATTAAATATAAGTGATGATGTTGCTATCACGGAAGGCATGGGGACGCCGCGCTCGGGCAGTTCCAGCTCACGTGCGAATTCGTCCATTCAAGTGTCTGATCTTCAAAAAGAAAACATCGTGATGGTGTGGTATAAGGACAACACCGAGACGGTGGAACGGGTGATGGTTGTCCAGTAAAAAATGATGGGATTATCGTCATTTTGTAATTGCTTACATTTGGCTTATCGGCTATTATGGAAACAACTGGTTTTTTGAAGGGAGTGAGCGTCATGAAACGACGGTCTAAGATGGTATGTTCTATCACTACAATGAAGGTAAGCATAAATTGAATAATTCCGGCAGACCATTCAGATACGGTGTGGGACACATCCAGTTTCCCATTCCGATCTGAGATCTGCTGATATATAGGGATATAACTGCTCATTTTTTCTGGCGTATGCGAGTTTATTTGCTTGTGCAAATATCTCATACACTCAGAATTTTTAAAAGCCGCAGGCATAGCCTGCGGCTTTTTGCGCGCAAAAATAGGCATTCGTTGGCTACGAGCAATCCACATGCAATGATTAAAAAGGAGAAATGCCCATGTTAAAATTAAAATATTTATTTCAACATAATGCTCTTGCCGAGATGATTCTAAAGAATTGGAGTTATGATCCTGAGTCGCTGGACATGTTTCAGTATTATCGTATATCCTCCAATGCCGTGTATCCGTTCAGAGATCAGGGAGAAGTGAGATTGCTTCGATTTGCCCCGGTAGAGGAAAAAAATCTAGTCAACCTCAGCGCTGAACTGGAGTTCCTCCGTTATCTTCGAACGAAACAGTATGGAGCCATGGAGCCTGTACCTGCCCATTCAGGGGCAGAACTCGTAGAGGCTCACACCCCATGGGGAGTGTACTATGCTTCCGTATTCAAGCGAGTACCTGGATCGCAGTTAGGAAGTATTGATTTGAGTGATTCCATCCTGTACAGCTATGGTCAGGCATTGGGTGAGCTGCATCATCTATCGCGCGCATTCATGCCTGAGCAGAAGGAGAAACGCTGGACCTATAAGGATGTTTTGAATTGGATGCAGGAGATCTTGAAGGGTTTTCCTGGTGAAACGGCTGCTCTGAACGAGGTGGAGTTTCTCCGAACATATTTTGCGACTTGGCCGATGACCCAGCAAAATTTCGGACTCATCCACTACGATTTTGAATTGGATAATGTCTTCTATGACGAAGATAGCCAGTCTTGTTATGCCATTGATTTTGATGACTCAATGTATCACTGGTACGCGATGGACGTGGAACAGAGTCTGGATAGTTTACGTGAGGAGATCGAGCCTGATCAATGGGAGCAGAAGAAGCAATTGTTCCTGAACGGGTATTGGTCCAAGGCGGGAGAACGTTATGATCTGGAGGATATGTTCCCCGCTTGTCGTCGTTTTGCCAACCTGTACGGCTATGTGCGTATGCTTCGATCTGTTGCAGAGCAGTGGTCACATGAGCCAGAGTGGATGAGCGGACTAAGAGCGAGGTTAGCGAGGATAATGACAGAAAAGGCAGAGCAATTCGGTCATCCGATTTAAAGTCTACACTTAAAAAGTTATATCCACCAACACATTGAACACTAAACATTGAACGTATGTCATGTCTCATATCAAAATCAGTCCTCATAACAAACAAACCAGCTGGGAATTCAATGTAGAATTCCTAAGCTGGTTTTTACATGTTACTCGGTATAATCACTTATCGCAGTTCGCCCCGCCTCTACACTGATCCAGTAGGAATAATCTTCGCGTACGTCCACATAGAGGTTAAGTTCCTTCGCATCAAGGTTACTTACCGTGACTTTAAAATTGCCATAAGCATCTGTTGTAACCTGCTGCGTTTGGATATGCTCTACAGCAGGCGAAGGACCATGGATTTTGATCGGCATCGTCTGGTTGGCATACGCCGGGAACGTACCTTGAAGGACCAGCGTGTGATCGGCAGAATATACAGCTTTCATGGTCTGATCCGGCAGTCCGCCGTTCTTTTCATTCTCGGTAGCTTCAGTGGCATTCTTTGGTCTGCTCCATAGTTCGAAGCCTTTTTCTTTCAGGTTCTGGAGAAAAACAACGGCCTCTGCCCGGGTCAAGGATTCTTGTCCCGCATAACCTTGCACCGTAGCTGCTGTTTTGCCTGAAGAGTATCCCATGTTCAGCAGATACCGGATGGCATCGTCATCCTGGGTATAATTTTTACCGCCAAGCCCCGACACGATTACGGCTACTTCTGTTCGGTTCAAGGCATGATTGCGTATCTTCGGATTCTGTTTGCTGGCATCCAGATTCAGATTCAACGCGGAAGCATAGGTATAATAACGATCACTCCAGATGTTTCCTTTGATAGCTTGTCCCTCTGCAGCATCGATGCTCTGAATGACATGGGAATTCGCATACAGCTTAAACAACATGGAGAGGAATTCGGCTTCACTCACCTGATTGTTGGGTTTGAACGTTCCATCCTCGTATCCACTGACCATCTCCTGTTGAACGGCCCATTGAATGGCATCTTTCGCCCAATGTGTGCGGATATCACTTAATTGGGGAATTCCCGTTACCGTAACAGAGACAACCGCTTCTTTCCCTTCAAAACGAATCCGGATTTCGGCTTTACCGACCTGAAGTCCGACTATTTTTCCATCCTTGATGGCAATGCGATCTGACGTCGTGGTGAAGGAAACGTTAGATTGTGGAACATAGGATGTTCCGTTATCATTCACTGCAGTGATTGAAGGTAGATCAATCTGTTCTCCTGCTCGAACGTTCAGGTTTGGTTGTCCTGGCGTTATACGGGTAAGAGTGGCATCTTGAAGACCGTCAACATGGAAGAAACGTGTGGAGTATGAGATCTCCGCTGCTGTACCATTTTTCTTTTGCAGACCTGTAATTCGAATGTTGAACGTATCGCCGTTCTTTAACAATTGCACATCGTCCGGACGGAAGATGATGGCGTAGCCATATCCATATCCACCTGTCTCTACATTGAAATAGGCTTGATTAAACCATTGTTTATCCGCAGGGTCCACGTTGTAATCACCGGTTGGAAAGCCACTGTTCTGATTCTTGGCATTAAAGGTCCACGTACGTTGATCGGAAGTCCGAGTCATCTCGACCTGTACCTCAGATAGTGATGGTTTCGCGAATACATCTGTATTCAGTTGAACAGACCAGGCCTGTGTACTGCCAAAGGCTTCGATTGGAAATGCGCCCTGATTCGGGAACAGGCTGTAGTTGAACGAAGTTCCACCAGTTCTGCTTTTATCAAATACCTGCATGGCACTATAGTACTGATCATATGTCTTGCCTGCTTCACTACGAGTGGCGAGTCCAAAACCGATTCGTTGCAGTTGTGGGCTCAAAATCCAGCGCCGATGACCGAGTCGATCAATATTGGAGGCGTCTGAATCATTCATGTAGGCCTGTATGCTTTTTGTCAGGACGTTATTCTTGGCACTGCTGGTAACGTACAGATTGGAGCTGCTGGCAGACTTTGAACCGGTGTCAAAGAAATCCTTTGGCATATCTCCTGGCTGCTCTGGATAATGGGACAGGTATCCACCCGTGGAGACCACAACAGCCCCATGCTGGGCTTGACGATTCAAGGTAGGATCAAGGACAAGATCGCCCTGTAGCCCCGTGATAAAACGATAAAAGTTGGCTGCGTTCAGCCCTTGTTCCAGATAGGCGTCACTTACCACACCAGCAGAGTAGGGAGCACTTGTCGAAGGTGTCTCTGTATACAGGGGAGATGTATCATTGCCATTCATCCACTGATTCCACTTTTGAACGATCTCCTGCTGACTTCGCTCAGGCAACAAACTGTCGACCTGTTCCGCATGTGCAGCTTGAGCACCCCATAACAGAAACAGCAGGCCTGCCAAGGGCAGAGCGAACAACGAATGCATTTTATTTTTCCGGTAAACCATGTTTCCAACCCCTCTCATATCTGAACGTACAAAGAACATATGCATGTACAGCATTATGGTATATTCATCGACATTACAGCTGGTTTTGCTTAGAGCCAGACATGGGAAGATAAGGCCGAGCGTATGAAGGAGGGGGGAAATTAGGCAGTTGGTGATTCATCTGTGAAAAAAAGAGCACAGGCTACCCCGCTGATTCGGGACAGCTTATGCTCTTTCTACATATGTATCTACTTTTTAGTCGAGACTCAGGTCGAAATCAGGCTCACACATATAATCTAATGGGTACAGATCATCTCGTGCCGAGATTAATGCACGGAAATGCAGATAAAGATTATTGGGCTGTACCACAATGCCACCAACACGATGGGGCATAAGTTCAGCCACGACGAAGACATCCTCGGCATTGTTACATTTAAAAAGAACATTTTTCGGATGAATGACTTCCTCCAGGTAACTGTATGTCATCACGTGAAATGTTTGTCCGCGCCAGTTTGTCTTGATCACTCTATAGGACTGTGTGCGAACCAGATCCAGATAACGTTCCAGCTGGAACGTATGCTCAAATTGCGTAATGTAACCTTTTTTGTCCACATCAATCGTAAACTCCACATCATAGCTCACATGCATTTCATCTTTATAAGTTCCGTTCATGACCTTCATGTTGTCAAAGTGTGATCCGAATTCCGGATCTTCCACATAGGGAATGGTAACGAGTTCGGGATCAACATGATCTGTAATCTGGCTGTTACTGGAAGGTGGGGTGTAATACTTCGATGGCTGAAGATCAATCGATCCAATCATGCTTCCTGGGAAACCGGGGCTGCAAGTTATTCGCATAGTCATCTCCTTAGTTGTTGGTCAGTATTTAGACGAACGAGTAAGAATAAAGTTGCACCAGAATAAGGCAATGAAGGACGGGAAGAACCCAGTATGTCTATCTCCCAAAACATCGAGCAGGAACGAACGGTAGGCAAGTATTCTTTTAAGTCATGAATCGCACGTCTACTTCTGTTCCTGCTACTTTCATATGAACAGGAGTACTGGCACTATTTCCAATCTACTTACTCTTTTGATACAGTATCGGTAGGACATATCGGAGGTATATATTATGTATGGAACAATGTTTTCATGAATGGGTCATGGAGAACCGTGCCCCGTATCGCTCTCGGAGAGGAGTCCATCTAATGAATGTGAATGAACATGTGATCGAACAACAGTCCCTTACCTTTGTGGGCATCAAACGAACGTTCTCTTGTGTGGATGGTGAGAATTTAAGAGAAATTCCTAAGATGTGGCAGGATGCTTTGGCAGACGGAGTTGAGGAACGTTTAAACGGGTTCAATAACGGAGCTATTCCCGGTCTGGTGGGCATCTGTGTAGATCAGAGAGAGCTGCAGGACAATCAAATGGAGTACTGGATTGCTACCTCTCACTCTGGTGAAGTGCCTGAAGGTTTGGTGTCCATCGAACTTCCCGCGTCCCATTGGGTTGTATTTGAAGCGGATGAATTAAAGCCGGAGGCGATACAACGGTTGTGGCACCATATTATGACAGAGTGGTTTCCTTCCACTTCATATAAGCATGCAGGGATTCCGGAACTTGAAGTGTATAGAGGTCACGGCACACCTCCCCAAATCTGGATACCCGTAAAATCACTATAAGGGGTTGTTCAAAAAGTCCGCTTTTGATTACTAAGGATGCCTGGGGGCATCATCAGCATCGAATATGGAATTCAGCCGAAATGTCCGTTGCTCACGTAGTTATCCCTACGCTCCGCTACTCCATTTCTAGCTTCATCCCATCTTCTCGGTACTGAAAACCACTCTTTTTGAACAGGTATTATAAGCAAAATTGAATTAGGAGGTCTACGATGTTATCCAATAAAGTGATTGATCATTGCCAGGAGCAAGGCTGGTGGCATGAAGATGTTCCAGCAGCATACGAAGAAGCATTGCAAAAGCTGGAGATCGATCTTCAGTCGGATTTCGCACAATTTTATTTACATGCAGAGGATGGACCGACTTTTTACAGCAGGCATCAGGAGTTGTATCAGATCTGCTGGTTTATGGAGAACACCGTATATATGGAAGACATGAATGTAGCACAGCTTACACTGGGACTTCCCGAGGCGTATATTCCACTGGACAGTTTTGAAGGTGAAGGTGGATTTTTCTACAACCGTCAGACGGGAGAAGTGGTGCTGGTGGAACTGGGCGAATCGATTGAACGGTTTCTTAATGGTGAGAGTGAGCCGCAGTGGGCTGATTTCAATGCTTTTCTGGAGTGGTATTTCGTCCTGGAGGAGGAGACGGTGCAATGAAAGATCTGACACCGGAACATGCCGAACTGGAGCGACAAATTGTAGAAACGGTAGAAGCCGGTAATGTGCTGGATGAGACGCAACAACATGAACAAGCACTTATCTATTATGATCAGGCCTGGGGCATGTTGCCCGAGCCTAAGATGGAATGGGAGATTGCAAGCTGGATCGCATCCTGTCATGCGAATGCACATATCGATCTGAAGCAGTATGAACTGGCGAAGCCGTGGGCTGAGAAATCGTTAAGTACGCGGAGTTCGGATAGAAGTACGAGTCCGTTGATCGATCTCGGCATGATCTGCATGAGACTTGAACAGCATGACGAGGCGTATTCGTATCTGCATCAGGCGTATGAGTTCGGCAAAGAGCGGGCATTCCAGGGAAGCCCAAGGGACGTATTGAACTATTATAAGGAAGAGCGCGCCAAGCGTACCTAGATTGATTCCGACCATACCATGAAACAAAAAGGGTACCCCGGTTTGGCCAAACATGACCACAGGAGTACCCTTTCGAGTTGAATATTCGTTTATTACTTATTACAGGATGTTCCACTTCATTTAATCCGAAATGTTACGCGTATAGTATTCAATAATATCCTTACGACGGATAATACCGAGGAAGACACGATCGACATCCACCACAGGCACAAAATTTTGGTCTGCTGCAAGTGTCAGCATATCCTCCATTTCAGCCTCAATGAATACACATTCATTATATACCCGATTGTTAATCTCATGGACTTGAACCTGATCCATCGTATCAAAAGTCAATCCGGGTGTATTTCGCATTTTCCATAACAAATCGCCTTCGGACAGGGTAGCAACATATTTTCCATCCTGGTCAATCACGGGAATGGCGGTGTAGTGTTGCGATTCCAATTGCTCAATAGCATCTTTCATGGAAGCGGTAGACTTGATATAGGCCACTTCGGCTTTGGGGAGTAAAAAATAGCTGATTTCCATCATCGGGCTCCTTTTCAGCCTTTTGCATAGCAAAAAAGCTTTAGTATGTAATCTCACTCTCCTTATTTAAACATATTATGTGAGCTTTCGGCTATTTTTAATGATAAATTCGTCAGATTTGTTTCATTGTTTAAATGGCTCTGGAAATCTATAGTGTATATTAGAGGTGATGTAACCATGAAATCCAAACGTAAATTAATGTACGGACTGCTGCCCATCTTGTTTGCAGGTGGAATCGGAATGTATCTATACATGCAAAATAACAAAGAAGCAGAGGCCAAGCCCCAGACTACCGTGAATCAGTACATAGAGCATCTGCAAAAAAAAGAGTTTGACCAGTTGTACACCTTGATGACACCTGCTTCGCTGCAAGAGTCGGGCATGAACAAGGAACAATTTGTTGAGAAATACAATGCGATCTATTCGGGTATGGAAGTATCCACCGTCAAGGCGGAGGTTAAGCCTGTGGATGTTGCCGAAACGGCTTCCGATGGCAGTAAGACCGATACAGATAAACAAAACCCGGATACGTATGAGGTGGATTATAATCTGCAACTGACAACTTTTTTGGGAGAAGTCAGTGAGACGCATACATTAAAACTGGTCCGGCAGGAGCTTGAGGACGGCAGCAAAAACTGGCAAATTAACTGGCAGCCTTCGCTGATCCTGAATGACATGGTTAAGGGCAGTAAGGTACGAGTGAGGACGCTGTTCCCGGATCGTGGAGACATTGTAGATCGTGATGGTTTGCCACTCGCTACCAAGGGCACGATGAATGAATGGGGCATTGTACCTGAGAAACTTGGTGATAACCCGGACCAGATGATTGCTCGAATCGCGAGCCATTATCAGGTTTCGGAAGATGCCATTCATAAGGCGCTTGCGCAGACATGGGTGAAGCCGGAGTATTTTGTCCCGATTGGTTCAACGGAGGAGTTTGACGTGCCAGAATCTTTAAGCGGGGTTACGATGCAAAGCAAGGAAATCCGTTATTATCCACTCGGTGATGCGGCTGCGCACCTGATTGGTTACGTGCGTAAAGCCACCAAGGAAGATCTGGATAAGGATACGGAAGGGTATTATCGCGCAGAGGATTGGATCGGCAAAGCGGGTTTGGAGCAGTCCATGGAGAAACAGCTGCGTGGTGAACGTGGTGGTCTGATCGAAATCACGGATGAATCCGGTAACTCCCGTTCTGAGCTTATTCGCAAGGATGCTGTAGATGGACAGAATGTTCAGCTGACGATTAGCTCCAAACAGCAAAAGAAATTGTATCAGACATTATCCAGTGGTGGAGACGCAGGTGCAATGGTTCTAATGAATCCGACGGACGGCAACCTGCTGGCGTTGGTCAGTGCACCTTCCTATAACCCGAACAAAATGGTCACAGGACTTACTCAGGCAGAATGGGATGCTTATTCGGCGAATGAGAAGCTTCCTTTTATCAACCGAGTCACTACCCGATACGCACCAGGATCAACCTTCAAAGCAATTACAGCCGCAGCGGGACTGATGGAGAAGGTGACCACAGCGGACAAAACACATGATATCTCTGGCTTGCAATGGCGTAAAGACGATAGTTGGGGCGGCTATTATGTCAAGCGTGTGAAGAGTTTATCCCCGGTTAACATGGTCGATGCTTTGGTGTACTCGGACAATATTTACTTTGCCATGGAAGCGATCGAGATGGGCAGCGCCAAGTTTATTGATGGGATTCAGAAGTTTGGTTTTGGTGATAACTTTGGACTGGATGAAATGTATCTGAAGCCAAGCCAATATGCCAATGAAGCACATCTGGATCTGTCGTCTGAGGTATTACTCGCTGATACGTCTTACGGGCAAGGGGAAATGTTAATGTCCCCGATTCATCTTGCAGCGTCATTTACACCTTTTATTAATGAAGGGAAGCTGGTGAAACCTGTTCTGATCGAGGGAAAAGAAAGCACTAACCCTGAGGTAATTATTACTCCGGAAGCCGCACATACGGTTAAGGATGCTTTGGGAGAAGTTGTTTCCCGGCAGGGAGGCACCGCCCACACCTTGAATTCAATTCCTGGAGGACTCGCGGGCAAGACGGGAACAGCGGAGCTGAAAGCGAAGAAGGGAGAGAAGGGGCAGGAAAACGGATTTTTCGTAGTATTTGATACTGATTCTCCGACCTTCCTGTTATCAGCTGTAATTGAAGAGGTGAACGGCCGAGGTGGAAGCCACTATGTCGTGGATAAATTAAAGCCTTTTTTGGAAAAGTTGGAGATTACGCAGTAACTCCGATTTAATATATAGCTTCGCAAGCATAATTTAAAGACCCGGTCACCATGTTATCGTTCTCACATGTGACCGGGCCTTTTTTGGTTTCATTTTATCATTTATTTCCTTGCAGTGATCATGAAGCGTGCCGAGTTGGTACGAATGCCCTTCTCGTCGTGATTTTCTTTCACAGACTGCTGGAATCGCTCGAAGTCAGTGTCTACCTTTCCGAAATCAGGAATGATGGGTGCATGGGTTAGGAGAAACATCAAATCTTCGGGTGTAGCGTAATGCTCCACCACATTATATTCACTGGCCTGAATGTCATGGAAACCTGCTTTTTGAAGTTCATGTTTGTACCGTTCCATCAATGTACCAGGTTGAATGCCAAGGCTCTGTCCACGGCCAAAAGCTTCTGAAATGTTGGATTTATCGTGTTCGCTGACCTGCTGGGTTAGAAATATCCCGCCATCAGCAAGAACCCTGAATACTTCTGAAGCAGAGAATCCGGAGTGTCTGGAGGATACCACATCAAAGAAGTAATCTGGAAATACCAGTTTCTCTGCGTCCATATGCAGAAAGCGTACATTGGGATGAGCTCCCGCAGTCAGAAGATTATGCTGTGCGGTTTCAATCATTCCTTGAGCGAGATCAATTCCCACCAGTAATAAGGCATCTTCCGCAATGGATAGAATAGCTTCTCCGCCACCTGTTCCAATATCCAGCAACAGATCGGACGATCGCGTATGGCGAACAACTTCCTTATAGAAGTTCCATCCGATTTTCTCCGAGACAACGTTCATGGAGCTGAAGTTCCAGCCATTCGTCCGGCCTACTCGTTCATAAAAGTCAGCGTAATCTATTTTGTTTTTCATTTTCATATTCCTCCAATGTGAGTTTGTTTGAACAGGACAAGAGAGTTGTGCCAAATCGTTCTAGTGTAAATGGTCTAATAGGATCAAATGGGCAGACGTATCCCTTGATAGCTGGTACGCGTTTTGACCCAGCCCGACGACTAATTACTTCGAACAATACGGAGCAACATCCGTGTCACCTCACAAGTTGGAATGTCTCCATTATATTCAATTGACAGCGTATTCGCGAGGTGTTATTTTGAGGTGGAATCTATTCTATGAGTTCGAGGTGATCGATGGTGGCTATTCGTGCTAAGCAGATTTTTGTCAATTTACCTGTTCAAGATTTGAAGAAATCGGTTGAGTTTTTTACCAAGGTGGGGTTTGAGTTTGACGCCAATTTTACGGACGAGTCTGCTACTTGTATGATCATTGGGGAAAATATTTATGCCATGCTTTTGGTGGAGGAACGTTTCCAATCCTTCATCTCGAAAAAAATCTCCAATGCTGCTGATACAACCGAAGTCATCGTTGCCCTGTCTGTAGATAGCCGTGAGCAGGTAGATTCGATTGTACAAGCTGCCCTTGATGCAGGAGCGAAGCCATCCAACGAACCACAGGATCATGGATTCATGTATGGATGGAGTTTTCAGGATCTGGATGATCATCTGTGGGAAGTCTCCTATATGGATCTAAGCGCTTTTCCTTCGGCGTGACAAAATGAAAATAAGTAGAACCTTCCTATAGTATAATAGGAAGGTTTTTTGCATCTTTTCTTCATCCATTTATTATCGGAAGTATGCATTCACACATCCCCATGGACATGGACATGAATAGGATAACCCGAGCTTGTTAAAAACGATCACAGGGAGATGACCATGATTCGTTCAAACGTGAAAAGTTATCGCTATCGTATTGGTAAAAAGCAATATATCGTAATCCAGATTCACCAAACGGCGAAGGGCTATGCTGACTCAGGTAACGTACTTGCAAGTAATGCAGTTAACGTGCAGATTCTGAAACAGAAAGGTCGCCGTTCTTCTCGCAGACGTTAGTCTGGCAGCAGAGAAGAGAAGTAGGGAGGGGGATGAATAATGAGTACACGCAAAAAGAAAGCAAAACAAGTTAACCGGGTGGACGTGGACAAAAGCCGTTTGAAATTCCAAGCACGACAGTCAGCCAAAGCTTCGGTTGGACAGGGCGGTAATGCATTCGCGATCAATGCCAACGAACTGGGCAACATCCGGGTGCGCGCAGGACAGCAGGGCTGAACAGGAGGAGATACCGCGTGTCGGTATCTCCTTTTTCGTTTATGGAAACACGCACAGAATTTATCCGGATTACATATGGTGTATTTTACCTTTTTGCTATATGATAAGTGTCGATTCCTGTTGACACTAAGTATCGAAAGATGCCTAAAGCTGATGTACTAAAAAGTTAGAAGGTAAGTATACATACGTTTCTTTTTGATGGAGGGATTAGGATGTATTGTCACATATGTGGGACCAAAAGTAGTCCTGGGGATAGTACGTGCAGAAAGTGTAACACAAAACTGAAAGATGCAAGCTCCACAGAGGAACAGATCTGGGCGGAAACAGCCGTGGGTTTGGAAAAAAGAACAGAAGAAACAGCCGAATTATTATCCCGGCAGCAACAGCCTGCACCCAGACAGAGCAACACCAGTCAAGGCCGCGCATTTAGTTGGATCATTCCACTGCTACTTGCAGCCGTGATGGGGGCTTTACTAACGTTCTACTACAAGCAGGAGATGAGTATTAATGCGGAGGTGAAAACTCTGCATCAACAGGCGGAACAAGCTGCACTAGAGGGGAAATATAAAGAGGCTCTTCAGCTGCTGGACAGCGCTCTAACGAAACGACCGAACTATGATGCACTTATACAGGATCGGCAAATTACGGCGAAAGCGTTCAATCTGATGAATCAGTTGGATGAGGCATCCATAAGTCTGAAGACAGGAAAGCTGTCCGCAGGAGACAAGACCATTCAAGCTGTAGCCAAAGCGTTGATGGAGCGGGAAGAACCTGTTTTTGCCAAAGTGCGTGCCGCATTCAACAACAGAAAGGTAACGCTGGCCGTATTGAAGGTGAAAAAGGAAATCGACAGTTTGACAACAATTGAGGCACTAGCTGAGAAGCTGGATACCGTATCAAACTTGAAAGGCAAGGAAGCTGAGACGGTAGAGAAGCAAATTGTCGACAAGCTCGCAAGCATAAGTTATAAAGAGGCGGAACAGCAAGTAAAGCAAAAGAATTTCACAACTGCTTTACAAACGGTCGACCAGGGATTGTCCTATGCTCCGGAAAATGAAAAACTGACTTCGTATCGTGAACGGGTGCTCAGTGAAAAAAAGGCATTTGAAAAAGCGGAAGCGGATCGCATTCAATTGGCGGAGCAACAGGCTGCAGAAGAAGATCTGATGAATCGAACGGCGGCAGTAAGTGTCGTGAACGTTGATGCGACGCTTGATATGTACGGGGATCTTTATATTAGCGGTTCATTGATCAATAATGCAACTCGTCCGATCTCTTCCGTTACAGTTTTGATTGATATTTATGATATAGACGGTGTATACCTGGGCCAAACTTATGCAGATGTGTATCCAAGCTGGCTGGATGTAGGTGAAGAAGGTTTCTTTGAAACCTATTATTATGGTGTGTACGAGGAAGCGGAAATCTCTGTTGTGAATGCAACGTGGTATCTCGAATAGGGGGACAGGTTGGAATGGCCAAACGAACATGGAGTACGATCATATCCAGTGCTATTATCATTGGTGCTGGAGCAGGAGGCGTGTTCTGGATACACCAGCATTCAGCAGATCAGTTGCAGGATGGGCCCAGACTGGCAGTTGTTGCCGCTAAGGAAACGGAAAATGCGGCAGCGACGACTGCCTCCAAGCAACCTGTGAAGAAGACACGCAAACAGATTATAGAAGAAAGCCAGAAGAAAGTGGTAACGATCGAGAGTAGCAGCGGATTGGGCTCCGGTTTTATCTACAATGATCAGGGAGATGTCGTGACCAATGCGCATGTGGTGGAGGGGGCGAATGAAGTAACTATTCGGACCTTGAACCATGAGGAATACAAGGGGACGGTTATTGGTATTGGGGATGAAACAGACGTAGCTGTAGTCAGGGTTCCTGATTTGAAAAAAATTAAGCCGTTAATCATCGCCAAATCCAAAGCTGAGACCGGAGACGAGATTCTGGCATTGGGTAGTCCACTTGGGCTAGAGAACACCGTAACAACCGGAATCATCAGTGGATTGGGGCGTAGCTTTGAAATAGCGCCTTACATCTATAGTAACCTCTATCAGATTTCTGCACCAATAACACATGGCAACAGTGGTGGACCACTCATTAGTGCGGAGACTGGTGAAGTGATCGGCATTAATTCGGCGGTCGTGGAACAGGAAGGGGGAATAGGATTCAGTATCCCTATGACTAGTGTGCTCAAGCAGGTGCAGGCGTGGTCCAAAAATCCTTCTGGCACAACGTCGGTACGGACGGCTGGAGATACTAACTTGGGTTCAGCCACTAAGACATTGCAAGCAGAAGGAATTGTAACGGACTTTTATACAAGCCTTAATCTGAGTGATTATGTCACCGCTTATGCACTGCTCGGAAGCGAGTGGCAGAGTGCTACAACATATGCCAAGTTCAGAGAAGGATATCTGAATACAAGTGAAGTGACCATCAGTGAGGTGTCCTCAGTCAATAAAGGCGATGACGAGATGGAAGTGAAGGCAATGATTACAGCAAATGAACGCAAGGATGGGGAATATATACTATCGCAATATCGGGTCGAGTATCAATTGGGTTATGAGAATGGTCAACTGAAAATATTGCATGGTAAAGGTAAAAAAGTGAAATGATTGTGGAGGGAGAGTTGGCCTATGTGCCAACTCTCCTTTTTGATTGCTTATATTCGATGTATCTGTTAAAATACAGAACGAATGTTCAGTATGTATGGGACGGAGTGAAATGGAATGAATATGAATAAAAAGCAACTTCAAACCGAGCAGACCAAGAAGAAACTTGCGGATGCTTCCAAAGCCCTTTTTGTACAAAAAGGTTATAAAGCAACGTCCATCGAGGATATTGTAGCTGCGACGGGCAGCAGCAAAGGCAATATATATTACCATTTTAAAAGTAAGGAAGGTCTGTTCCTCTATCTAATCGATGAGTGGGATCGGGAGTGGGAAGAGAGCTGGGCGGCCAAAGAACATCTCTACCGCACCTCTACGGAGAAGATTTACGGCTTGGCGGAACAATTAGTGCTGGATGATATGAATCACCCGCTGACGAAGGCAGCTGATGAGTTCTTCACAGGGGAAAAGAAAGAAAATGATATTGAGGAGCGGATCTCCTTAATGTTTGAGCGGCATATTCAATTTAATAAACAAATGATAGAGCAAGGCATTGAGAGCGGTGAGTTCAAAGCAGACAATGTAGATAATCTCGCGCTCATATTGGAAAGTACCATTATTGGTCTTAGTCAGATGTCACGGGGCATGGAGCCAGATCAGGCTCTTGCGTTATACCGCCAGGCCGCCAGTGTATTCTTACATGGGATTGCAAAAGATAAAGATTAAGCAACATTTTGACAACTACGGAGGATGGAATCATGGCATTACTTACACGGAACAGGGGCGCACTGCTGCTGTTAATGTTTAATATTTTTCTTGTTTTTACAGGTATTGGTCTGGTTGTGCCGATCATGCCTGCGTATATGGATCTACTGCATATCACCGGATTCACGGTTGGATTGCTTGTAGCGGCATTTTCCTTCACCCAGTTTCTGTTCTCCCCGCTTGCGGGTCGTTGGTCGGATACGTGGGGACGTAAAAAAATTATCGTTGGCGGCATGCTGATCTTTGCCGTATCGGAGTTTATGTTTGGTGCGGTCAATGCACCAGTCTTGCTCTTCGCAGCCCGGATGTTAGGCGGTATTGGTGCGGCGATGATCTTCCCGGCAGTTATGGCATACACTGCGGATATTACAACAGAGGAAGAACGTGGCAAAGGTATGGGCTTGATTAATGCAGCGATTACAACCGGATTTATCATCGGTCCGGGAATTGGCGGGTACATTGCGGACTTTGGCATTCGAATTCCGTTCTACGCCGCTGGGGTTGCCGGTTTGCTGGCATCCATCATTACATTGATTATCTTGCCTGAATCTACGCGAAGCACAGGAGAACAAAGTAAACCTATCCCTGGCTTAACGAAGGTCAAAGCTCCAGGTATGGTATCCCAATTGCTGAATTCATACCGTGAACCATACTTTTTTAGTTTGATCATCGTGTTTGTTATGGCATTTGGTCTGGCGAACTATGAGACGGTATTTTCACTATTTGTGGATCACAAGTTTGGTTTCACGACCAAAGACATTGCATTTATCATTACATTTGGTTCGATCGCGGGTGCGGTTGTGCAAGTATCCCTGATCGGTTGGTTACTCAATCGGTTTGGTGAAAAAATGGTTATATCGGTCTGTCTGTTATTTGTAGCCGTATTTGTACTGTTGACCTTGTTTGTAAGTACGTACTGGATGATTCTTGTCGTAACGTTTATCGTCTTTCTGGGTATGGATATTTTACGTCCGGCGATCAGTACACAGATGTCCAAACTGGCACAAGAACAACAGGGCTTTGTAGCCGGACTGAACTCGGCGTATACCAGTTTGGGGAATATCGCAGGTCCAATCGTAGCTGGAGCACTGTTCGATGTGAATATTAACTATCCTTATGTTTCAGCAGCAGCCGTTCTGGCGATCTGTTTCCTGTTATCCCTGCGGGTACTCAGAGGGGCCAAAGCGGTAAAGCAACCGAAGGCTGAAATGTAATTCTATAATTTGAAAAGAAGTACTTTAATACGAAAAAACAGTCGATCACACCTAACGTGTGGTCGACTGTTTTTTATTATGATATTAAAGGATTACAGTATTAACGGATTTCTCCATTCGTTTCAATCAGTTTTTGATACCAGTGGAAACTCTGTTTGCGGATACGTCTCAATTCCTTGATATCGAATTCCTCACGATCCACATAGATGAATCCATAACGTTTGCTTGATCCTTGATGTGTGCTAACCAGATCGATCGCAGACCAAGGGCAGAAGCCAAATACATCCATGCCGTCCGTGATCGCCAGTTGAATCTGATCGATATGTTTCTTGAAGAACTCAATACGATACGGATCGTTAACCACGTCGCCTTCCTCCAGTTTATCAAAGGCACCCAGACCATTTTCCGTAACAATCAATGGCAGGTGGTAACGGGAGTAGATCTGGCGAAGGGTAGAGCGGAAGCCGACCGGATCAATTTCCCAGCCAAACTCCGTTTTTTGCAGATTGGGATTCACAGATCCTCTATATGCGCCCGGTTCACCTACGATTTCATGCTGATCTCCTGTATGGGAGAAGTCATTACCATCGTTCAGACTTTCACCAACCGTTTGAGAAGTATAGTAGTTAAACGCAATAAAGTCAGGGTTTCCTTGCGCCAGGATATCCATATCTCCGTCTTCAATGACAGGCGTATATCCTTTCTCTTCGAGATAACTCCAGGCAATATGATTATAACGTCCATATACCGCCATATCGAGATAGAGCCAGTTACGAATGGCAGCATAGTTATCAGCCGCGAGTGTGTCTTCTGGTTTGGAGCTCGCCGGGTAAATTACACCGATATTAGGAGCTGGGCCAATTTTGGCTTCAGGCAGCATTTCATGACATAGCACCATGGCTTTAGCTTGAGCAACCAGCATGTGGTGATTTTGCTGATACAGTGTTTTTTGCGGATCAACAAGTGTTGTATCCAGTGTCCCCAGAGAGCCGGGATGCAGGATCAGCATGTTTTGTTCATTGATGGTCAGCCAATATTTGACCCGATCTCCGTAGTTCTCATAAAGGGTCTTGGCATATTGTTCAAAAGCATCAATCGTTGCACGGTTGGACCAGCCACCTTTTTCTTCAAGTGCATAAGGAAGATCGAAGTGATACATCGTCACAATGGGTTCAATACCGTATTTAATTAACTCATTAATGAGAGAATCGTAAAAGGCGAGCCCCTTCGGATTAACCTCACCCGCTCCTTGCGGATAGATGCGTGTCCATGCGATGGAGAAGCGGTAGGCTTTAAAGCCCATTTCGGCGAGCAACGCCACATCTTCTTTGTACATATGATAGTGATCACTGGTTACCTTGAAGTCGGTTACGCCTTCCACATGATTGCCCATGTCGATGACAGAAGGGCCTTTGCCATCTTCATTCCAGGCTCCCTCGATCTGATAGGCAGAGGTTGAACCTCCCCAGAAGAAATCTTTAGGAAATGGTTTCAGTTGAGTATGTTTCATGGTTAGTTCCTCCTAAGTTGAATTCATAATATATAAGTTGGGTCAGACAACGAGAGTCAGCAGGACATCATTTTTCTGTACCTGTTCCTGAGTCGTTTCGAACACATCTACTTCTTGCTGCGTTAGGGTCACAATGACAGGTGTTACGGTTTCGTATCCGGCTTCCTTGATCTTATCGATGTCAAACTGGATCAACAGATCGCCCTGTCTGACGATATCCCCTTCCTGAACGACAGGAGAGAAGTGTTTTCCTTTCAGTGCTACTGTGTTGATGCCAATATGAATCAGGATTTCCGTCCCTGCGTTGGTGGTTAGTCCAATGGCATGTCCGGTCGGGAAGAGGGAGGTGACGACACCATCCACGGGAGCAACAACTTCGCCAATCTCAGGGACAATGGCCAAACCTTTACCCATGGCACCAGTCGAAAAAGCCGGGTCATTAATGGTACTCAGTGCTACGGCTTCACCTGTAAGTGGGCTATAAATTTGTTCTTTCTTGATTTCTGTTGTTTTGGTCTCAGGTACGACAGGAAGCTCTACCGGCGTACTTTCAGCAGATGTGCTGGAGACAGATTCATTTTTCTCGGAAACTGTGTCTTTCGTTTTGCTTTCATAACCAAACATCACCGTTAATACCGCGGCTACCGCAAAGGAGCAGGCAATTGCAATTACGTAGACAACCGTTGGTGTATAGACAGGAATGGCAAATATATTGTGGAACACATAAGCAGTCATTTTAACACCAAAGTGACCATTGATGGCACCGCCGATCGCACCTGCGATAACCACGATAGGAATCACACGTTTATAACGCAGGATCAGACCGTATACGATTGGTTCAGTGACTCCTGCAAGTAAACCTGTAAGGCTGGTCGAGCCAGCAAGAGTGCGCAGGGTTTTGTTTTTTTTCGCTTTCAGGAAAATACCGAAGGCTACACCGATTTGTGCAAATACAGCTGCAGCAGCCATGGCTTCAATTGGATCGCCGCCAACCCCGATATTCTGTATCGTGATTGGAGTGAAGCCCCAGTGGAGTCCGAACACAACCATGAAGGTCATGAATCCACCCAGTACAACCCCTGATAATATACCGCTGACGCCAATGAGCCAAGTTACGCCGGAGGAGATCCAGTCACCTACCGTAGTGCCGAATGGTCCAAAGGCCATTGCGGACAGCGGAACCATAATCATCAGAGCAATCATCGGTACAAGGAACAATTGCAGGTCTTTCAAAATGATTTTCTTGAGTAACTTATCGAGAACAGCGTAGATACTAATCGATATGAAGATTGGGAATACGCTGGCTGAATAATTCATCATGACAACCGGTATACCCAGGAACGATACATCTGAGCCTTTATCCATCAGTCCGGTGAAGTTCGGCTCCATCAGAGCGGCACCAATTACACCAGCTACATAAGGATTGGCTTTCAGCTTCATACCCAGTGTGATGCCGAGGAAAATGGGCAAGAAATAAAATACAGCGTTGCCGGCAGCAGATAAAATCAAGTATGTGTCACTTGTATCCGACATCCATCCGAGCATGGTCAGGACAGTCAGCAAAGCTTTTAGCATACCTGATCCTGCCATAGCCGGGATTAACGGCGAGAAACTTCCCGATATAATTTCAAAAACTTTGGATAATAGCGAGGTTTTTTCTCCTGTGGACTCAGCCGATGAGGAGGAATCTCCTCCGAAATCCCGGTTTTTCATGATCTCCGCATATACATGAGCCACGTTACTACCGATGACAACCTGGAACTGGCCGCCGCTTTCGACAACGGTAATAATGCCTTCATGCTTCTCAAGCGTTTCACGTTCGGCCTTTTTCGAATCTTTCAGGTCGAATCTCAGCCGGGTCGCACAGTGGACAAGACCATTGATATTGGCTTCTCCGCCGACGAGACGAACGATGTCATCCCCCATTTTTTTATGATTCATGTTCATTCTCCTTTGTTGTTAAGATTGCCTGAAAACAAAAAAATACCTAAACGAATGGCTATGATCATCGGAAAGATGATCTGTTGCCAATCATTTAGGTATCGCCTGCTTGAGCAGTAACAATCCTTGTCGTTAAGTTGTGAGACCTACTATATCTGACGCCGAAATCGTTTGCAAGCTTTTTTTATTCCACGTCAAGCAAATCGTTACGGGAAGTGACACGTTGAATATGGATCGTCAAATACACCTTTTCATCAATGGACATGGCACTTTCAAACTTATCTTCAAGGTACTGATTGATCCGTTGTGTGCACTCAAAAGCCTTGCTATATTTGTCCTTCACCTGCTCATACAGAAAGTTATCTCCTGAAGCAAATTGCTCCTGTTCATTACTCAACATTCGCTGCACAAAATATTGAAGATGGGTAATAAACCGGGAATAATTAAATGAATTTTCATCCAGGGCGATGTAGTAATGGTTGGTCACAATGTTGAAGATATCATCAATTACTTCAGTGATTTCAACGGTTTGTTTCATGCCTTGAGCATCTTGACGAGCGTTAACAAAATGCATCGCAATAAAGCTGGCCTCATGTTCATCCATCTGGATGCCGAATTGTTCCTGGATCAGCTCCACAGCGTTCATGCCAATCCCAAATTCCTTTTTGTAAAACTTCTTGATCTGCCACAAAAGGGAATTTTTCAGCCCGACGGATTTACGGTACCGGGTAATGGCAAACTGAATATGATCAATCAATGAGATATAGATATTATCACTAAAAATATCGCCCATTTCCTGTTTGGCATGGCCTACAATTTCGTCTGCTAACTTCAAATATTCGACCGACGTTTCCCCAATCAGATCGATTAATTTTTGCGGTATTTTATCCGATTTCAGCACAAAGGTTTTTTCGATTTTATCCTCATCCACGGGCTGTCCATTTTTCTTTTTGAAGCCAAGACCGTTGCCAATGACAACAAATTCGTGACCAACCTGGTTCTCAGCCCGGATGACATTGTTGTTAAAAATCTGACGGATGATCATATATGTGTTTCACCTCAATTGGTCGTAATAATAACAAAAAACCCAAACTAAGGCTTAATAGACAGCCTTGGTTTGGGTATCGCCTGCTTACCAGTAACAATCCCGAAGAAGACGCAGCTTCCTCTTTCAATTATGTCCACTATACCGCTTTCATAACAGAATAACAATACAATGATTTATGGAAATGGACGTAAAGGCGTGGATTTTTGGTATAATAAGAAATGCTGGAAGTGAATTAGATGGGCTGGGTTGCATGATAAGTTACCGAGGACGGTCATTTTTAAGCATATACAGGATTATTGGAGTGATAACATGAGCAATGCAAAAGGAAAAGGCGGCACCGGCCGTGGTACGGGTAAAAAAGGCTGGAACCGTTGGCAAGCCGCTGCTAACCGGGCGAAAAGTGCCCCGAAGCCTTATAAAAGCAAAGGTACCAAGAAGAAGGACGATACCGAAACTTCAAGTGGCAAGCCCGAGTAAGTGTGGCTTGACGATGCCAGAGGAGAGAGCTGCCTGACTATCGGGTGGGTCTCTTTTTGCTTGAAAAGATAAAAAAATTAAATTGACAGTATTGTAGATATGGTAATAATATAGAGCTTACGCAAATTAGATGGTAGTGCTACTATATAGAGAAAGGAGCATCAGCATGCCTGTTAATATGGATGAAAATCCACTTGGACTGATTCTGTCACGGACGTATCTGGCATACAAAAAAACAACAACCAGAAATCTGAGTGAACAGGATATTACGCCGGAACAATTTGCAGTTCTGAATGAATTGAGCAAGGCTGGAAGCCATATATCACAGAAAAAACTGGCTGAATTAACAGTGCGGGACCAGACAACGGTAGGCAAAATCATAGACAAGTTGATTCGCAAAGGTCTGGTGACAAGAGAAGAAGATCCACAGGACCGCAGAGCGGTTTTGCTTTGTTTGACGGCGGAAGGACTGGAAATGAATAACGTTCTGACACCTAAGTCAAAAAAGCAAGAGCAAGAGGCACTCGCCGATTGTTCCCCTGAAGAGCTTGAAGCATTTATGAATGTGATGAATCGGATCTACGAAAAGATGAAATAAATTTTTTTGGTCTAATATGTGCATGTGCATATATATGTAGTGCAATTATTTTAATTTTAACTAATGGGAGTCGTGAACGAATGAAAAGCTTCAAAGATTTTCTTAAAGTGCCACAGACAAAAATAGGGTTGGTTTTTGCATTGATTGTTCCGCTGTTATTTGTTGTGATCTGGATGACGGGTTATCATCAAGCCACGGAGAGAGTGGATCAACTTCAAGTAGCGCTGGTGAACGAAGACGGGACACAGGGAACAGAGGTGCAGAAGCAGATTGAAACGCTCGCGCCTTTCCATGTCAATGTACTGGATTCTGCCCAGGAAGCCGAGAAACAGATGAATGCAGGTAACTATGCGATGGTTATTGTTATTCCGGAAGGATTCACTGACCGGATTGAAGGCGGTACAGAGACGAGTTTGTCCTTCTATATTAATCAGGGAAATGCTGATGTAGCCAAATCCATTGTGGAACACGCGGCGACTGGAATGACTGCACAAATGGGACAAGGGATTCTGGAGTCCAAGGTTCAAGTCACCCTTAACCAGGATAGTATCAACAACGATGAGTTGAGTGCAGCTATTGGACAAGCGATGGCAAAGATGAATGAAGGGCCTGTAAAGGCTGAAATTAATAAAACGAACAGTGTGAGTGATTTTGCTACATCGATGCTTCCCATGATTCTGGGTTTTATCACCTACATTGCTGCGATGACTATGAACATTCAGTTTAATATTACGTCGAATATGATGAAGCGTACCCATTCCAAATGGGAAATCTTCTGGGGACGGCAAATGCTGTTATTGTGTATAGCAGTGATCGTTCCTCTAATAGTGGATACAGTTGCTCTTCTGTTCACGGATGTGGCGAGCTCCTTCGGCGCGTTGTATCTGTATCATGTGCTGGTGAGTCTGGCGTGTATCTGTTTTACACAGATGAGTTTTGCCCTGTTTGGCAATGCAGGCCCTCTATTTAATGTTGCGATGGTTCCACTCCAGTTGATGACAGCAGGAAATATCATTTCAGCCGAGATGCTGGCGCCATTCTACCGTTATATCGGTAACTTTCTGCCCGCTTCAAATGGGGTACAGGGATTTATGCGTTTGATCTATAGTGGAGAGGCAGTAGGTGGATACATGGTTCATCTTCTATTGATCTCCATTATTACGTGGGGAATTACGTTGCTGCGAGTTGGCATGCAAAAAGCAGGTAATGGACAGCTGACGATGACGCCTCCAGCATCAGCACAGGCACAACATTAAGAGTTTCCTTCTATATATAATGTAATAACACACAAGAAAGTGGTTCACGTATAGTTATATGCGTGCATCATTTTTTTTGTGTATCTTCTATAATACCTCTACTTATACTCGTGGTAACTTACAGTCACCCCAGTAATCTTGAAAGACGTTGATATGAGGGATAAGTATAATTAAGCATATTAATGAGGCTAAAATATATTAGAGAAGATTTAGCCCTATTAATTCTAAAAACAATCAGACATGTATTGCGTTGTATGAATGGATTTTAGGGTATAAAAACGATGCAACTGGGATAGAGGAGAGCAACACAGTAAAGGTGGTTGATTTGTGGTAAATGAATTTTATTAAATTAAGTATTGTAATTAATATCTATACGTGATATATTATTAATCCGGCCAAGAAAACACGGTTTAACACTGGTGCGGCAAGCAAATGAATTAAGCTTCGAAAGAAACTTGAAAAAAAGAGCTTGCAAAGTTGGTTCGGACATGATATTATATAAGAGTTGCTGAAGAGAACGACATTCGGTAACAAAATAAGTTTGATCTTTGAAAACTGAACAACGAGTGAGTAAACATTCTGCTTGCAGAATGAACGCGAAAGTTCGAGACAAGCCTTGGCTTGAATCGACTGGAGCACAAATGAGATTTTTAATCTCGTCAGATTCAAAATGAGCTTATCGCTCTTTTCAATACTTTATTGGAGAGTTTGATCCTGGCTCAGGACGAACGCTGGCGGCATGCCTAATACATGCAAGTCGAGCGGACTTGATGAGAAGCTTGCTTCTCTGATGGTTAGCGGCGGACGGGTGAGTAACACGTAGGCAACCTGCCCTCAAGTTTGGGACAACTACCGGAAACGGTAGCTAATACCGAATAATTGTTTTCTTCGCCTGAAGGAAACTGGAAAGACGGAGCAATCTGTCACTTGGGGATGGGCCTGCGGCGCATTAGCTAGTTGGTGGGGTAACGGCTCACCAAGGCGACGATGCGTAGCCGACCTGAGAGGGTGATCGGCCACACTGGGACTGAGACACGGCCCAGACTCCTACGGGAGGCAGCAGTAGGGAATCTTCCGCAATGGGCGAAAGCCTGACGGAGCAATGCCGCGTGAGTGATGAAGGTTTTCGGATCGTAAAGCTCTGTTGCCAGGGAAGAACGCTTGGGAGAGTAACTGCTCTCAAGGTGACGGTACCTGAGAAGAAAGCCCCGGCTAACTACGTGCCAGCAGCCGCGGTAATACGTAGGGGGCAAGCGTTGTCCGGAATTATTGGGCGTAAAGCGCGCGCAGGCGGTCATTTAAGTCTGGTGTTTAATCCCGGGGCTCAACCCCGGATCGCACTGGAAACTGGGTGACTTGAGTGCAGAAGAGGAGAGTGGAATTCCACGTGTAGCGGTGAAATGCGTAGATATGTGGAGGAACACCAGTGGCGAAGGCGACTCTCTGGGCTGTAACTGACGCTGAGGCGCGAAAGCGTGGGGAGCAAACAGGATTAGATACCCTGGTAGTCCACGCCGTAAACGATGAGTGCTAGGTGTTAGGGGTTTCGATACCCTTGGTGCCGAAGTTAACACATTAAGCACTCCGCCTGGGGAGTACGGTCGCAAGACTGAAACTCAAAGGAATTGACGGGGACCCGCACAAGCAGTGGAGTATGTGGTTTAATTCGAAGCAACGCGAAGAACCTTACCAGGTCTTGACATCTGAATGACCGGTGCAGAGATGTACCTTTTCTTCGGAACATTCAAGACAGGTGGTGCATGGTTGTCGTCAGCTCGTGTCGTGAGATGTTGGGTTAAGTCCCGCAACGAGCGCAACCCTTATATTTAGTTGCCAGCACTTCGGGTGGGCACTCTAGATAGACTGCCGGTGACAAACCGGAGGAAGGTGGGGATGACGTCAAATCATCATGCCCCTTATGACCTGGGCTACACACGTACTACAATGGCCGGTACAACGGGCTGCGAAATCGCGAGATGGAGCCAATCCCAACAAAGCCGGTCTCAGTTCGGATTGCAGGCTGCAACTCGCCTGCATGAAGTCGGAATTGCTAGTAATCGCGGATCAGCATGCCGCGGTGAATACGTTCCCGGGTCTTGTACACACCGCCCGTCACACCACGAGAGTTTATAACACCCGAAGTCGGTGGGGTAACCGCAAGGAGCCAGCCGCCGAAGGTGGGATAGATGATTGGGGTGAAGTCGTAACAAGGTAGCCGTATCGGAAGGTGCGGCTGGATCACCTCCTTTCTATGGAGAATCGTTTCCTGCAACGGAAACATTCAAATATAAAATCTAGCCAGGTCGGCTAGTTACTCACTCGTTGCTCAGTTTTGAGAGCTCAAACTCTCAAACAGCTTGCTTTTGCATGGAGCTTGTTCTTTGAAAACTAGATATCGAAACGAAACAAACGCGAATTAGAACATTCCTTTTTAGCTGAACTTGTGTTAAACAAGTTTCAATAAAAACGGTAGTCAAATTGCTTTTGTGATGGTATTGGATGGGAGCGACTTTTGGCTTTGCGCAAGCAAAACAAGGGAAGCGAGCAGTCAAAACCGGAACAAAATGGTTAAGCTACTAAGAGCACACGGAGGATGCCTAGGCGCTAGGAGCCGATGAAGGACGTGGCGAACAACGAAACTGCCTCGGGGAGCTGTAAGCAAGCTTTGATCCGGGGGTGTCCGAATGGGGAAACCCAGCTGGGGTAATTTCCAGTTACTCACAACTGAATACATAGGTTGTGTAGAGGCATACCAGGGGAACTGAAACATCTAAGTACCCTGAGGAAGAGAAAACAATAGTGATTCCGTCAGTAGCGGCGAGCGAACGCGGAGAAGCCCAAACCAGAGAGCTTGCTCTTTGGGGTTGTGGGACGTCTCACATGGAGTTACAAAGGAACCGGTTAAGCGAAGAGGTCTGGAAAGGCCCGCCAAAGAAGGTAAAAGCCCTGTAGTTGAAAGTCTGTTCCCTCCGAGACGGATCCCGAGTAGTGCGGGGCACGTGAAACCCCGTATGAATCCGGCAGGACCATCTGCCAAGGCTAAATACTTCCTAGCGACCGATAGTGAAGCAGTACCGTGAGGGAAAGGTGAAAAGCACCCCGGAAGGGGAGTGAAATAGAACCTGAAACCGTGTGCTTACAAAAAGTCAGAGCCCGTTTTAGGGGTGATGGCGTGCCTTTTGTAGAATGAACCGGCGAGTTACGTTCCCGTGCAAGGTTAAGGTGAAGAGCCGGAGCCGCAGCGAAAGCGAGTCTGAATAGGGCGACTTAGTACGTGGACGTAGACCCGAAACCGGGTGATCTACCCCTGTCCAGGGTGAAGGTGCGGTAACACGCACTGGAGGCCCGAACCCACGCATGTTGAAAAATGCGGGGATGAGGTGGGGGTAGCGGAGAAATTCCAATCGAACTCGGAGATAGCTGGTTCTCCCCGAAATAGCTTTAGGGCTAGCCTCGGAAAACAGAGTCGTGGAGGTAGAGCACTGATTGGGTGCGGGGCCCGCAAGGGTTACCAAGCTCAGTCAAACTCCGAATGCCATAGACTTACTTCCGGGAGTCAGACAGTGAGTGCTAAGATCCATTGTCAAAAGGGAAACAGCCCAGACCATCAGCTAAGGTCCCCAAGTGTGTGTTAAGTGGGAAAGGATGTGGAGTTGCACAGACAACCAGGATGTTGGCTTAGAAGCAGCCACCATTGAAAGAGTGCGTAATAGCTCACTGGTCGAGTGACTCTGCGCCGAAAATGTAACGGGGCTAAACACACCACCGAAGCTATGGCTTGATGCTTTGCATCAGGGGTAGGGGAGCGTTGTATAAGGGTTGAAGGTGTACCGTAAGGAGCGCTGGACATTATACAAGTGAGAATGCCGGTATGAGTAACGAAAAGATCAGTGAGAATCTGATCCGCCGAAAGCCTAAGGGTTCCTGAGGAAGGCTCGTCCGCTCAGGGTAAGTCGGGACCTAAGGCGAGGCCGAAAGGCGTAGTCGAAGGACAACAGGTCGAAATTCCTGTACCACCGTAAGCCGTTATGAGCAATGGGGGGACGCAGTAGGGTAGTGACGCGGACTGATGGATGTCCGTCTAAGCAGTAAGGCTGATGTGTAGGCAAATCCGCACATTGTAAGGCTGAGCTGTGATGGGGAGCGAAAATTGTAGTAGCGAAGGTCATGATCTCACACTGCCAAGAAAAGCCTCTAGCCAGGTGAAGGTGCCCGTACCGCAAACCGACACAGGTAGGCGAGAAGAGTATTCTAAGGCGCGCGGAAGAACTCTCGTTAAGGAACTCGGCAAAATGACCCCGTAACTTCGGGAGAAGGGGTGCCCCGGTAGTGTGAATAGCACGAGGGGGCCGCAGTGAAAAGGCCCAAGCGACTGTTTAGCAAAAACACAGGTCTGTGCGAAGCCGTAAGGCGAAGTATACGGGCTGACGCCTGCCCGGTGCTGGAAGGTTAAGGGGAGTGGTTAGGAGCAATCCGAAGCTGTGAACCGAAGCCCCAGTAAACGGCGGCCGTAACTATAACGGTCCTAAGGTAGCGAAATTCCTTGTCAGGTAAATTCTGACCCGCACGAATGGCGTAACGACTTGGGCGCTGTCTCAACGAGAGATCCGGTGAAATTTTAATACCTGTGAAGATGCAGGTTACCCGCGACAAGACGGAAAGACCCCATGGAGCTTTACTGCAGCTTGATATTGAATTTGGGTACGATCTGTACAGGATAGGTGGGAGCCTTTGAAACGTGAGCGCCAGCTTGCGTGGAGGCAACGTTGGGATACCACCCTGATCGTATCTAGGTTCTAACCTGGTACCGTAATCCGGTGCGGGGACAGTGTCAGGTGGGCAGTTTGACTGGGGCGGTCGCCTCCTAAAGAGTAACGGAGGCGCCCAAAGGTTCCCTCAGAATGGTTGGAAATCATTCGAAGAGTGCAAAGGCATAAGGGAGCTTGACTGCGAGACCTACAAGTCGAGCAGGGACGAAAGTCGGGCTTAGTGATCCGGTGGTACCGCATGGAAGGGCCATCGCTCAACGGATAAAAGCTACCCTGGGGATAACAGGCTTATCTCCCCCAAGAGTCCACATCGACGGGGAGGTTTGGCACCTCGATGTCGGCTCATCGCATCCTGGGGCTGAAGTAGGTCCCAAGGGTTGGGCTGTTCGCCCATTAAAGCGGTACGCGAGCTGGGTTCAGAACGTCGTGAGACAGTTCGGTCCCTATCTGTCGTGGGCGTAGGAAATTTGAGAGGAGCTGTCCTTAGTACGAGAGGACCGGGATGGACGTACCGCTGGTGTACCAGTTGTTCCGCCAGGAGCACCGCTGGGTAGCTATGTACGGACGGGATAAACGCTGAAAGCATCTAAGCGTGAAGCCCCCCTCAAGATGAGATTTCCCAGTATGTAAGACCCCTTGAAGACGACGAGGTAGATAGGCTGGGGGTGGAAGTGCAGCAATGCATGGAGCTGACCAGTACTAATCGGTCGAGGGCTTATCCAATAGCAAGTGATAATTCGCGTGTTTCGTTTCGAATCTAGTTTTCAGAGAACAACACTCTGAAATGTAAGCTACGCGTTTGGTGGCGATGGCGGAGGGGTTCCACACGTACCCATCCCGAACACGACCGTTAAGCCCTCTAGCGCCGATGGTACTTGGACCGCAGGGTCCTGGGAGAGTAGGACGCCGCCAAGCAACAGGAAGACACACTTGATGATATCGAGTGTGTCTTTTTTATTTCAATGTAATTCATTTTATGTAATTCATTAGTTCTGATTTGACTTGTTATATACATAAAATACTGGCGTTCCAATCCTTAAAGCTGTGATACAATAGGTGAGGTCTATATAGAAAACGGAAACACGCATAAGTACGAGGAGGAACAGTGAACACGATGAAATCAGCCCCGTTTATTGCCGTGGAAGGTCCGATCGGAGCGGGGAAAACAACGCTGGCAACGATGCTTTCCCATGAATTGAATCTTCCGTTAGTTAAAGAAATCGTAGAAGAGAATCCATTTCTGGCTTCCTTTTATCAGGATATCGACGAGTGGAGTTTCCAATTAGAAATGTTTTTTCTGTGTAATCGGTTTAAACAGCTGGAAGACACGGGCGCTCATTATGTAGAGCAGAATACCCCAGTTATTTCAGACTATCATATCTATAAAAACATGATTTTTGCCGATCGTACCTTAAAGGGAACGAAACGGGATAAATATCGTCAAATTTATCATCTGTTAACAGATGATCTGCCAAAGCCCAATCTGGTGCTCTATATTGAAGCTGAACTCGATACGTTGATGTACCGCATTAACAAGCGTGGGCGCTCATTTGAGCAGGATATGGACCCGGCATATATGGAACAATTGATCGCTGATTACAAAACAGGCATGGATTATCTGGCGAATAGCTCAAATCCACCAGTAATCATTAAGGTCAATGCAGAGCAACTCGACTTTGTGGAACATCCTGAACACTTCAGGCAAATTGTTAATCAGGTAAAGGAGTATATCATATGAATAACTATGGCATTCCAACGAATGCATTAATTACGGTAGCAGGTACGGTTGGAGTGGGTAAATCCACGTTAACAGCTGCGCTTGCACAGCGTTTGAATTTCAAGACTTCTCTGGAGCAAGTTGATCATAATCCATATTTGGAGAAGTTCTATCATGACTTTGAGCGTTGGAGCTTCCATCTGCAGATTTATTTCCTGGCAGAGCGCTTCAAGGAACAGAAAAAGATTTTTGAACTAGGTGGGGGATTCGTACAGGATCGTTCCATCTATGAAGATACGGGCATTTTTGCACAAATGCATGCAGATCAAGGAACCATGTCTGCTACAGATTTCGAGACATACAGCAGTTTGTTTGAAGCGATGGTAATGACACCGTATTTCCCACATCCAGACGTGCTGATCTATCTGGAAGGCAGTCTGCCTTCAATTTTAAACCGTATTACGGAACGTGGACGCGAGATGGAAATCCAAACGGACCGTTCGTACTGGGAGCACATGCACGAGCGCTATTCCGTGTGGATTGATCAATTTACGGCTTGCCCTGTGCTGCGTCTGAACATTGATGAGTATGATGTGCATGATCCGGCATCGGTGGATGCCATTTTGGCACAGATTGCAGCTGTCATTCAGTCTTCCAAGGAAGTGCAAAGATAAGATAGAGCGAGTTTTCCAATATAGTTTTCTGGATTACAGAGGTTATATCTATGATATAGATACGGACAACGTCCCTTCTACGGCTATTATGCTGTTGAAGGGATGTTTTTTTATGTGCCAAGGGAATGATTATGAGATGTTTGTGGACAAAACTAAAAGGATATATTCGAGCGTATAAGGAAATGGATGCTTAATATATCTTTTCTATTATATAAATACATGGTCACCAAAAGTAGAAAAATGTTGAATAATAGGTCTTTTTGTGGTTTCATAGGAAAGGTGAATTCTGGAAAAGAAGCATATGCATGACTCAGGAGGGAAAGACAACGTGGAAGAGAAACAAGGAGTTAAAATCGGTATGCCGATCATTGGTGGCTTAATTGCAGCCATTCTGGGAGGCATCGTATGGGCAGCTATTGCCGCAATGACCGAGTATGAGGTGGGATTAATTGCGATTTTGATTGGGGCGCTCACGGGCTACGCAGTTGTGTTGTTCTCCAATAAACGAATTGCGACGGTGCATAAAGTCATTGCCGTACTTTTTGCGCTCGTCGGCATTCTGCTGGGGAAATATCTGACGGTGGTTTATTTTACTTCCGAACTGTTTGGTGATGTAGGCGTGATGGAACTCGTGTTTGATAGCGAGATGATCAGTGCGTTTGTGGAAACCTTCCAGGACTACTTCAGTCAACCGATTGATTTGTTATTCATCGTGCTTGCAATTGTATCTGCATGGCAGATTCCTGGCCGGATGGCGAGAACCAGTTTAGCTACGGATGCATCTTCATCGGATCACGCGCCAAGAGCTTAATCGGATGGACGGTGGACGCTTGGCAGTAAAATGAAGAACGTTTGATAGAAGAAACTTAATGCTCATCATCCTAAGCACTTGTGAAAAGGTTATATCGAAGGACTGGTAGCAGAAGAAAAACGTAGTATAGAGCATCTGCTTTAAAAGATATTTATAAAGTACTCAGAGTGAGCAGCAGTTAGGCATGTTCACATTGCGGCTGAGTTACTTGCATACATAAAAGGGACGATACGCCTTAGGGTGTACGTCCCTTTTGTGTATCCACTGGGCAGTAGGCGGGAAATGGCTCATAACCGATGTAATAACTCGGATCGATTAAAATTACTTACCACGACGTAACCCTAGTATATATCCAGCATGTTCATAAGGATAATTACAAGAAAGATATGTTCACCCCAGGAGGTAGGTTCAAATATCCGAATGGTCATTTACAGCTATAAAGCTGATGATGAGAGATTACTTTTACCACTAGAGGACAGAGCTCTAAGTTCCAGATTATCGTTTAAAGCGCATATCTTACGGCAATGAGAGTTGAATAATACTGTATGAAGTTGAAGACAGGGCTATATTATTTGTTTTGGTCAGCAAATACAGCCATGGCATCTCGCATGAATACTGCCAATCCATCGCCAAACTGATCAATATTACGAGTGAAGCGTTCATCGTCTACGTACATCTGACCAAGTCCTCTAAAGGCCTCAGGTGAGTAGCTTCCCATTTGGTTTAGCCAAGTGTACCACTCTTTGATGCCTGCCTGTGCCTCCGCAGATGCTGGTTCTGTGTGACGAAGTGAAGCCAGATGTTTGTAGATTTCGTTCATTTGATCGGATAGAGCTTTCTGATCCGTGGTTGATTTACTGTGCAGCTTCTGGTTTGCCTGATCAACGGCATGGTCTCCCCACCGTTCACGCGCTTCCTGTTCATACGGATTCTGGCTAAAATCAAATCCTTCGAATTGTTCTTTGGCTGTCATTTTAATTTCTCCTCTCACGTGTAGAACTGTTCTATCAATAGTAGCAATCATCTGGTCCAAGCGTTGGCGCTTCTCCAGCAAAATAAGTCGGTGCATATTTAGTGCTTCTTCTGGATCGAAGGAGGGGTTGGTGATAATGTTTTTGATCTCCTTCAGAGAGAAGCCGAGTTCCTTGAAAAACAAAATCTGCTGCAACCGTTCCAGGTTGGCATCTGAATATAATCGATACCCGGCAGAATTCACTTCGTCCGGGGTTAATAGTCCGATCTCATCATAGTGATGCAGTGTGCGCACACTGATCGAGGCAAGTTCGGCAACTTCCTTTACCTTCATGGCCATGTGTGAAACCTCCTTACAACACCGATTGTACAGTGTCACGTTACGTGAGAGTCAACCGTTGAAAATGAAAAAACAAGATGCAAGCATGGAGGCTGCATCTTGATTATGGATTGGTGACTGGATGTGAATAGATGTGATGAAATTATTGTATCATTCAGTCACTAGAGGGGGGCGGCTGTGCTTCTATGTCGGAGACATGGGTTGCTGCCGCGCCGCAGGTGTTTGGAGGCTCCTCTGTTATGGAGAGGAGCGTGAGCGGTTGGTGGGCTGCACCATGTATGCGGTGCAGCCCACGGGGCTGGCAGTGCAGGGAGAGCAGGGCTACGCCTGCATCCCGCGCACTGCCGCAGCGAACTGCGCAGCCGCTGCGCGCACATCGGCCGCGCCCGCGATGGCGGAGATGACGGCTACGCCGTCGGCTCCAGCCGCCATCACGGCGGCCGTGGTATCGGGCGTAATGCCGCCGATACCCACAACCGGAACTGCGATGCCTGCGGCGCGCAGTTCTGCCACCCCTGCGGGGCCCAGCACAGCATGGGCATCCGCTTTGGAGCGCGTCGGGTATATGGGCCCGACGCCAAGATAGTCGGCGCCCGCCTGCACCGCACGGCGCGCCTCATCCACGGAGTGGGCGGATACGCCAAGCATCCGCCCATCTCCAATGCGGGCGCGTACCAGCGCCGCGTCCGCATCTTCCTGGCCGACATGCACGCCGTCGGCCTCCACCGCTACAGCCAGCTCCACATCATCGTTCACGATGAACGGCACCCCGTGCTGGCTGCACACCTCACGAAGCCGCATCGCAAGCGTGATGCGAGCTTCGTGAGCCAGGGCGCCAGTTCCCTTTTCACGGAACTGGAACAGCGTGATGCCGCCAGCAATGGCCTGGCGCAGCACTTCCACAGGGTCTTGCGTTGTATTAACGCTGCCCATCACCAAATACACCTGCATCGCGCGTCGTACTGCTTCTGCATCCCAAGGGCGCATCACTGCTCACCCCGCTGTCTGCGCTGATACGCAAAATGATTTGTCGGCCCATGTCCGGCCCCAATCCCCAGCTCATCTTCGATGGCCGCCTGAATGAATGCTCGCGCGGTCGTAACGGCAGCCAGAACAGGTGAACCCTTGGCTAACTCTGCGGTGATGGCAGCAGAGTATGTACACCCTGTTCCGTGTGTATGACGTGTTACCACACGAACATTCTCCAGATAATGAAAAGACTGCCCATCGTAGAGCACATCCACGATCATGCCACTTCCTTCATCATGACCACCTTTGACCAAAGCATACGTTGAGCCCATCTGTACAATCTGTCTTGCGGCTTCTTCCCGCTGATTCAGATTCGTGATAGACATCTCGGTAAGCAATTCCGCTTCCGGAATATTAGGTGTTGTGATCAGGGCATGGGGCAACAGCTCCGTAACCAACGCCTGTACAGCTTCCTGCTGGAGAAGGGGGGCGCCACCTTTGGCTACCATCACAGGGTCGATGACCAGATTTGACCAACGGTATTGCTGCCATTTCTCAGCCACTAGACGAATAATCTCGGCACTATATAACATGCCGGTCTTCGTTGCGATTGGTTGAAAGTCTTCGCCGGTCGAGTCCAATTGCTGGGCAATGCCATCGTAAGGGATGGGAAAAACGCCCTGCACACCTGTGGTATTTTGGGCAGCAATAGCCGTGATAACGGTCATGCCGTATACCCCAAGTTCCTGGAACGTTTTCAGATCGGCCTGAATGCCTGCGCCGCCCCCGTTATCAGAGCCTGCAATGGTTAGCGCTTGAGCAATGCTCATATTGCACCTCCACGTATCTGATGGATCTGTGCGCGTTCTGCCAAGAGGTCTGGTGTTACTTGTGCCAGTTGATTCAACAATTCAATCTGGAAGCTGCCCGGCCCCTGATGAGCTGTCCGCTCTGCCGCCAGTTCAGCTGCTATACCATAAAACGCAAGCGCTTCAACAACACTGCCTAGAAGATCGGCTCCTGATTCCGCTATGGCTGTAAAAGCACCAATCACCGAACTTAGCAGACAACCTGCACCCGTGACCTGAGTGAGCAGGGCATGTCCATTACTTGTGAGGAATGTGGATTGTCCATCAGTAATGATATCTTCTTTTCCGGTAATGACCACGACACTGCCAAGTTGTTGCGCTGCCCGCTCCGCAATGCCGATTCGGTCGCCCTCACCTGATCCTGCATCCACACCTTTGATACTCCAACTCTCACCGATGACATTGGCGACCTCCGCCACATTGCCGCGCAGTACTGTGAGACGAAGTTCACGAATGAGCATCTGCACGGTTTCCGTGCGATAGGTGGTTGCGCCAGCTCCAACCGGATCAAGCACCACAGGCACGTGATGCGCATTAGCCGATTGGCCTGCCAGACGGATCGCCTGAACGACTTTGTCATCGAGAGTACCAATGTTGAGTACTACAGCTCCTGACATCTTGGCGACATCAGCGACTTCTTCATGAGCATAGGCCATAAACGGGGACGCACCTAGTGCAAGCAGGCCATTGGCTGTGAAGGGAGCCACGACAAGGTTGGTGATATTGTGTACCAGCGGATTTTGCGTACGAACACGTTCCAGATAAGACATATAATTTCCTCCTTGTTTTGAATTAACCCCATCGGCAGAAGTCCGATATCTGGAGTAACTCAGCAGAATAATAGGATATGAGTCTCCTTGTTGAGTAGGGGCGCAAGTATAACTACAGCCAGATGCATTAATACGGGAAAAGCAGAAACGTAAAATCTAAAACAATTTCATAACTCCCTAAAAATGGATTTTTGTAAATGGATATAGACAAATTGAATCATTTTGATCTATATCCAGCCTTGATTGAAACAGCTAAAAGGTGGATCCGTATAAAATGTAAATTCGCGAAAAGCAACAGTACAAATACGAAACAGTAAAAAACGAAACAGTATAAAAGACAGAATAAAGAAAGTGGAGCCATGGTATGTCTGCAAACTCAGGCAAGCGATACGGTGATGGACGTTAGCGTTCAAAGAGAGTCCTAAAGCCCAGGATGTCGATACCCGACTGATCGGGGCGCGAAGGTCACACGATGTTTCTAAAGAACACAGGACGTCTTATATGGCTGTCAGATCCTCCTTATGAAATGTAAGGAACACAGGACACGTTATTTCCCAAATTCCCCTGACCGAAACACTATAAATTGCTATTTTTTCCGATATAATATGTCTCAGGTTCCTTAGATTTCTTCAACCGCTCCAAATCCTTGAATAGGGCGCCTCAGATTCGTTAGCGCTCGCTCCATGTTCTACTCTGGGCATATTAGGGCGCGATTCAGCTCATGGTAGGCTTGAAGATAGGCGCAAATTTACATTACCAAATACATATCAACAAGCTACCCAAACGCATATCAAGCCACCAAAACGCATATCAAGCTGCCCAGATGCACATCAAGCCACTTAGGATTGTTATAAATTCTGATCCTCGGATGCTTGCTACAGGCCAATTCCATTTCGCAAACCTTCATGCATCCGATCCTCACGTTTTTGCTAACTTTGCTTTCAATCCCCTTGCGTTCATTCACTTTTCCTTCATTCACTTTTCCTTCATTCACTTTGCTCTCTTTTACTTACTCTCCTTGCAGATTAATAAAAGCATCCTCGGCTTTCACCGATTCAGGAATCAAATCCTGTTCAACGAGCCATGCGCGTACATTCTCCCAGGACTCCATTTCCTGCCGACCAAACATCTGACCATCTTCATTCATAAATGGCAGTAAAATAGCCAGACTTTTGGTTTCAATCTCCGGGTCAAGCGGAGACGTTTCATTCTCATGAGCGAGCAGAATATTCAAGGCTTCATCTGGATGCTCCGTTACATGTTTCTGTCCTTCCTGGACCGCTTTGACGAACCGGGTAAGTTGGTCTTTTTTTGCTTCAATGCCAGCTTCACTCGCGGTCAGGACCAATTCATAATAATCAGGCACACCATAATCGACGGGGTTAATGGATTTCATGGCATGTCCTTCTTTCTCCAGAATCAGTTGCTCATGGTTAATAAAACCACCCATAATTGCATCCGCCTGTCCAGAAGCCAGCGAAGGAATCAGATCGAACCCAACGTCGACCAGATTCATGTTGTCGGGATTGCCACCATCGTGGCTGATCATCGTACGCACCATCGCTTCATACAGGGGAATTGAGGAATAACCAACAGTCTTTCCTTCAAGGTCTTTGGGTGAGCTCACGTTGCCATTTGCTTCGGTCAACAGATGCACAAGCGGGTGGCGAACAACAGCAGCAATGGAACGTACAGGAATGTTCTCACCACGAGCGAGCAAAATTTGGGGCTGGTAGCTTAGAGCCAGATCAATTTTTCCAGCAGCAACAAGTTTGAGTGAATCATTGGTATCCGCAGGCATCTGAATTTCGACATCGAGACCTTGATCTGCAAAGTATCCTTTTTCTTGAGCAACGTAGATGAAGGAGTGTACTGCATTCGGGTACCAGTCGAGCATAATGGACAGTTTATCTTTGGTGTCAGATGCTGTTTCGGTTGCAGACTTGCCTGTTTGTTGTGCATTGGTTGCAGCGTCTGTTGTTGGCGTGTTTTTGCTGGTATTCGTGGTGCTGCATCCGCTAACGATCAGCAAAAGGCTAATGAGCATGATGGGAAGCAGGGAGTATATACCTTTGTTATTCATAAATGAAGGTCCTCATTTCATCGTTTTGATTTGTAGAAAATGGACAGCAGCATGTTAACGACAACGTGACAGTGAACTGATTGAAGATGCTGCTGAATTTGTGCATAAGGTATGTTCTGAAGATTGTAACTTCTGTATTTACATCTAATTTCTGTCTAAGTATTATCCAACTTTTCTTTTGCCTCCATGTCCATGCCGCCGTATGCTAAACCGTTTCTCCAGCCAGGCAATCAGTACAAACAAAACGATCCCAAGCAGGGATAACAGCACAATAGCGGCAAACATCGCATCCGTGTTCATGTTGCTGGACATGCGGCGGCTGAAGTAGCCGAGACCTTTGCTGCCACCAAGCCATTCGCCAATCGTTGCCCCAACCACGCAGTACACCACGGACATCTTTAACCCCGAGAAAAAAGAGGGAAGTGCCAGCGGAACCTGGAGTTTGCAAAAAATATCCCATTTGCTGGCGCCCATGGTGAGCAGCAGTTCACGCTGCTCCGGATCGCCATGGCGGAGTCCATCGTAGGTACTGACCACAATGGGGAAGAATGCGATTAGGAACACCACGGCGACTTTGCTCCACAACGTGTAACCAAACCACAAGATAAATACGGGAGACAAGGCAATCAGCGGTATGGTCTGACTGATCACGATGAAGGGATAGAAGGCCTTTTCAATCGATCGGTTCATATGCATGCCTGTTGCCAGCGTAATTCCAGTCACTATGGACAAGACAAAACCAACAATAACCTCCATAAAGGTAGCAGGCAGATGGATGGTCAACAGCAGATGACGATGATCAACCAGTGAGCCTATGATGGCCGTGGGTGCAGGAATGATGAAGGAGGGCACCCATCCCATACGCACAATCACTTCCCAGATCGCCAGTAATAAGAACATGAGCACAATAAACAAACCATATTGGGAAAACGACCTCGAGAGCCACTTAAAACACCACGTCCAGACGCTAACCTCAGCTCTATCATTTTGCATGCAATTGTTCCTCCAGTTGTTGCCTCATCTGCACGAGAGCCGGTTCGTAGATCATGTCCGAATGCCTTGGGCGTGGTAAAGGAACCGTTATCTCCCGTAACTGCTGACCTTGCCCTCCTGGAGTTAACAGAATGATACGGTCACTTAACAGCAGGGCTTCCTCGATGTCATGTGTAATGAACAGCACGGTTTGTCCAAAGTCCTTCCACAGCTCCAACAACCAGCGATGCATTTCTCGTTTGGTTAAAGCGTCGAGTGCACCGAAGGGTTCATCCAGCAACATGAGCTGCCCGCCTGTAAGCAAGGTACGCAGCAGTGCCACCCGCTGCCGCATGCCGCCGGATAACTCATCCGGATAGGCCTGCTCATAACCGGACAAGCCGAACCTTGCCAATCCAGCGATGATATCGGCTCGTAGTTTGTCCTTGTCCTGTCGGCCTGGTGCCAGCTCGGCAGGCAGCAGGCAGTTCTCCATGACGGTACGCCAGGATAACAGCAGATCTTTCTGCGGCATATAGGCGACTCGTCCGAGCCGTTGTCCTTGCGGTACATCAGCAATATCGATGGTGCCGCCGGTTGGCTCGTGCAAGCCTGCGAGCAGCTTGAAGAGCGTGCTTTTACCTGATCCGCTGGAGCCAATGAGCGAGACAAATTCTCCTTGTTGAACCTGAAGCGACACATTGGAGAGCACGGGTGAATCTTTTTTTTCGGGAAAAGCGAAGCTAACGTTCTCAATGGTTACATGGTTGCTCATCTGATCCTCACCCCCTTGATGTCAGACTGCTGGAATAACAACGGCATCCTGTACTCTGCAAAAGGAACAAAAAAGACCCACCCATTTCCGGAGAAATGAGTGGGTCTGTAAGTTAAATCCGCAATTTATCTTCACATACATTGAGAAAATTCCGCTTACTAAAAGGCCGCTCCACTTCCCTCCGCTGGTATGATCCAGATCAGGTTCAAAGGGTCCGAATAGTCATATTCGTCTCAGCCGCAAGGCTCCCCTAGTGCAAATGTACAAGATATGCAGTTGTGTGTTCAGCATATATCACTTGAACATGAACTGTAAAGAGGCAGCATGATAACTGAACAATTTACCTCGGCTCATGAACCCGATATAATAGGGATGGCCCGTATAGGCCGGATCACAAAATGCAGGTGGGATTGTTCTCCCTCCTAGGCAGAATGGGGACCCGAGTTGAAAACGTTCAAAAAAGTATATATTGAGATCACGAGTATCTGCAATCTGGCTTGCAGCTTCTGTCCGCAGACGCAGCGTGCCAAAGGATTCATTGACCCTGAAGTCTTCAACAATATACTGGAACAAGTTAAACCACATACCAATCATATTTATCTACATGTCAAAGGCGAACCCTTGTTGCATCCCAAAATAGATCTGTTGCTTGATTCCGCACATGAGAAGGGACTCAAGGTGAACATTACAACCAATGGTACACTCTTGCCCAAGACTCAGCATAAATTGCTTGGCAAACCGGCGCTGCGGCAGATGAATTTCTCCCTGCACAGCTTCGATGGGCATGAAGGTTCAACAGACCGTGACGGATACCTGCGTCATATTTTGTCCTTTGTACACGAGGCCGTTAAGCACAATGTCATCATCTCATTCCGACTGTGGAATCTGACGCAGGATAACTTCACAAATGCTCAGATGAATCGAAATCGGGAGACCCTTGAAGTGTTGGAACGTGAGTTCAATCTGGACTTCCGCATTGAGGAAAAAGTAGTTCCAGGCAGTGGGGTCAAAATTGCCCCGAATGTATATCTGAATCAGGACCATGAGTTCCAGTGGCCAAGTCTGGATGCACCTGAAGATGACGGCAAAGGCTTCTGCCATGCATTGCGTGGTCAGGCAGCTGTGCTTGTAGATGGAACGGTGGTTCCATGCTGTCTCGATGGCGAGGGTGTAATTAACTTGGGTAATGTGCACGAGAAGTCATTCTCGGAGATTATTGAGGGTGAGCGAGCGAACAATCTGGTATATGGTTTCTCCAAGCGGGAAGCTGTGGAAGAGTTGTGTCGAAAGTGCGGTTATCGTCAGAGATTCGGAGCCTAGAATATATAAATTTAGTTAAAAACGAACCTACCGAAAATATTTGTTTCGGTAGGTTCGTTTTGTCTTTATTGCGAAATTATTTAGATAATAAGAATTGAAATCAATTCAGGATAACAACTTTTTTGTAAAATCATAGTCTATTAATCTTGTTTTTATGAATTTGCATGGTATTATTATCCTATTGATTAGGAGGTGAATTAGTTCTAAAGATTCATATATTATTGGATTTACCTACCAGAAGCTTACTGAGGAGTGTGTTTTAGTTTTGAATTCAAAATGGAAAAAGTTTAATCACAAACTATCGTTAATGCTTTCTACGTCGCTGATTGTTTCTATGTTATCTATCAATTTATCTGTATCTGCAGAAGTGGCTACATCTAAAACTTCTTTTACTGACATTGATAATTCGTATTCCAAAACGGAAATAACCAAATTAGTAGAACAAGGAATACTCACAGGATTTACTGATGGGACATTTAAACCTTCCGATTCGGTAACACGAGCTCAATTAGCAAAAATTATGGTCGGTGCGCTTAATTTAAAGCCTGATAATGTCGAAGTAAGTCAATTCAGAGATGTAAAGGAAGATCAATGGTATGCCGGATATGTAGGTGCACTTGTCAAATCTGGAATTGCTCAAGGTACCTCCAAAGATAGCTTTTCGCCTAATAAAAATGTGACAAGAGAAGAGTTGGCTGTATTTTTTGTTAGGGCCTTTGGTTGGGACATTCAAGATGTAACGAGTCAAACATCCAAACCACAACTCTCAGATTTGGGTCAAGTATCTAACTGGGCGAAAGATTCTGTAACACTAGCCTATCAATCTGGTTTTATCAAAGGATTAGTTCAAAAAGATGGAACAGTAAAATTTAATCCATCAGGCGTAGCAGATCGACAGGCGCTAGCGAGACTTGCATATGAGTTTGTGACAAATAAGTCTACATATGATAGTTACATGGCTCCTGCCAAGACAGAGATTGATACTGAAGATTCAAATGAAGCAAAACCTGAAACAGCAAAACCTTCTGAAGGTAACAGTAAGGGAAATAGCGGTAGCAGCTCCGGAGATAAAGGGAACGGAAGTAACAATGGTGGAAATAGTGGAGGAGGGGAACAACCCCCTAGTAATAATCTCTCTGCTCCAGGTACATATACTCTTGGTAATGTAACTGGAAATATAACTATTAGTTCTCAAGGTGTCGTTCTAAAAAATACCAAAATAAATGGTAGGCTGAAGATACTTGAGTCCGTAGGAAACGGTGACGTGACTCTTGATAATGTTAGTGTCACGGGAACAACTGAGATTCAAGGCGGAGGACCAAATAGTATTCATGCAGTGGACTCGGTTCTTGCAACAGTGATTGTTGACAAAGCGGACGGCAGTGTTCGTTTGGTCCTTGAAGGTGGAAGTAATGTTCAGCAGATTGAAATTAGATCTGGTGCAATCGTACAGAATGTCTCCACGGGTGATGTCGGACCGATTGAAATAGCAGAGTCGATTCCCCATAATTCTTCGGTAGTGCTCAGTGGAAGCTTCGACTCTGTAATGGTTCATGCAGAACAAGTTTCAGTGGAGTTCGGAGATAATTCCACCATTGAAAATCTTGAGGTGTTCCAAGAAGCATTGAACACAGTGTTTAAAATTAACCATGGTGCTGTAGTGAATCGGGCTATATTAAATGCAATCGTACAATTTTCTGGAGCGGGAACATTATCTTCAGCTCTGGTCAATGTAGAAGGTATTGATTTTAGTCAACTTAATCACCCCCCAGCTATTGAGGTAGATCCTACAGTGACTAGTATAGTTTATTCACCTCAAGAAACAGAGTTTTCAGCAATTGATTCGACCCGTCAGATCGTATTCACGGGTATCGCTACCTCAGCGATCAAAGATATCACTTCCATTGCAGAATGGAATGTCGAGGATAGCACCATTGCCATTGTTGACTCAGGCAAGATTCAAGCTAAAGGCAATGGTACGACAGTGGTAAAAGCTAAATATGGAGATTTCGAAATCAATGTTCCGGTAACCGTTGCAGTCTATAACGAAGGAACAGTCTATCCGACACTCAAAGGGATTCAAGTTACAAATGGAAGTGTAAAGTTGAATTTTTCTGAGGGTTTGGAACCTTCCGAACTGGCTGCAAATGATTTCGTAGTTCGTGCCTATTTTGATGGGGCGGAACAACAATTGAATAACTTGCAGTACCGCAATGGCGAATTTACTTTTGATGCTATTGATAACTATGGTGCCACATTGTACATCACTGTGGAGTCAGATGTTAATAAAACACATTTTGCAGGAAGTCAAAGTGGTGCAATCAAACTTACTGGATTCGGTGGTCACATCAAGGATGTAGCTGGAACACCGGTTGCCAATTTAAGTATTTCTTTTAGAAGAGGCCTGGACAACAAAACAGGTGAAATTGTTGGTACTGTCAAAACGAATACTCAAGGAAACTACTATATCAATCTTCCCCCAGGCATCTACACAGGTGAACTTGGAGGTGGAGATACAAAATATATTACAACTTATCTCATTGGTGTCTCGGCAGTAAATGTGGAGAATAAACGTGAGAATCAAACTGCTATTGAAATACCTACACAAGATGAAACACGCTTCGTGTTAACTTGGGGTAAAGATCCAGTGGATCTGGATTCACACCTCGTAGGTCCAGCAGGTGATGAAGGAATGTTCCATACGTACTACTCTGATAAACAATATTATAATAATGGTGAACTTATGGTTGATTTGGATTTGGATGATGTAACGTCTTACGGACCTGAAACAACAACCATTCGTCATTTACTTCCTGGAACGTATACATTCTATGTTCATCATTTTTCTGGATCAAGCACAATCAAGAAATCTGGTGCCAAAATTGACGTGTTCCGTGGTGCTGTAGCCACTCCAAGTGCAACGTATACTGTCGCAGATGCCAGTGGTAATGAAAGATACTGGGTTGTTCTCAGAATGATCGTTTCTGAAGAAGGTGTGGTTACTTATGAAACAGTAAATCAATTTACTAATGTTGATCCACTCACTTCACTTCAACCATCGGATGAAATTAACGAAGATGAATTGGAAACTCTAGAATAAAGAGAGTACTTAGATTAGTTTTAAATGTATCATGTAGAAACCCTGTCTATAAAAAGACTAAGGGTTTCTTTTTTTTGTCGGAAACTTTTGGTTGCTTAAATAGAGCATATCCGAAGTTGATATCGGTACATAACAAGTAGACATGATACCTCAAAGCATGCTGAAACATCAGGCTCAATGCTGGAAAATACAAACGTGATCTAATGATTATTCTAGTTACCTTCCTTATTTGGTAGGATTAGGTTGTGGGTCGGACAGAGGTGCACCTCTGACGAACTTCCAGGACAAGCTTAGGCTTGTACACTACCAAATAACGAGAGAATAAGGGAGGAATAAAATTATGAAAAAAATATTGACGTTGTTGTTGTCCGCTGGTTTGGTTGCTTCCATATTTGGTGCAGTTCCGGTTGCTGCTGCACCTACAGTTGTTAATTCAACGATTGTTGTTCCAAAGGGCACGACCTATGACGGTCAAGGCAAAACATTTGTAGCCAATCCTTCCACATTGGGTGACGGTTCTCAAGCAGAGGGCCAGAAGCCAGTCTTCCGGCTGGAGGCAGGGGCCACGCTCAAAAATGTAAATATCGGATCACCTGCTGCCGATGGTGTTCACTGTTATGGTAACTGTAATATTTCGAATGTAGTCTGGGAGGACGTAGGCGAGGATGCTCTGACATTGAAGTCGGCTGGAACGGTTAATATTACCGGTGGGGCAGCGTACAAGGCTTATGATAAAGTATTCCAGATGAATGCAGCTGGAACAATTAACATCAAAAATTTCCGTGCAGATGATATTGGCAAACTGGTTCGACAAAATGGTGGAACTTCCTTCGCAGTTAATATGACGCTGGATAACTCCAACATTTCCAATGTGAAAGATTCGATTATGCGTACAGACAGCAGTGTATCTCAAGGGAAAATTACGAATACCCGCTATTCCAAAGTGCCAACCCTGTTTAAGGGATTTGCTTCAGGTAAGACCAGTCAATCCGGCAATACGCAATATTAAACAGGAGATTGAATCGCTGGAGTTGGTACAAGTTTAAGCTCCACGTGTGATTTGAAGTTAAAATATAACGCCAAAAAGAGCGTCCCAAGGTCATTGCCACACTGACTTTGAGGGACGCTTTTTGTAATGCGATGTCATAGTATAGTTCTTATCGTTCTGCTGAGCCATGTATTATAGCGGAGGCTCAAATTATTTTTCTCCCGGAACTTCAACGATGACTTTGCCTTTCTCGGGGGCAACAGAACCGGTATCAATAGAGCCCAATTTGTTCATGATCTCGTAAGAGGTTTCTTCAAGCATGCGAGAGTACTTGAATGATACGAGTGTTTGACCTGCTACGGAAGGACGAGTCCCTGCTTCAGCAACGGCTTTGGTTTTAATAAAGAACAGGTCACCGATGGTTCCAGCACTTTTGCTGATGTTGGCCTGCCATTGTAGTAGGGCACTTCCATTTTTGAGGATATAATAACTGATCAGATCGTTATCCTCAACAACGAAGAAACGATCTTTTTTGCCTTGTTCAAAAATGTATTCAATAGATGAATCCACTGGACCCAAAGGGTTGCGAATGTCCAGACGTGCTTGTCCCAGTTCAGAAAAGCGGGGCAGATGCAGTGCGGCTTCACGCGCCACAGTCAGATCGGAACTGTTATATTCTTTTACAATCGTAGCATCGGTAGTGTAAATGTAGGCTTCCTTGGCCTTCTGGTTCCACTGCACCTTGGCACCAAAAGCTTCACCGATGGCACGGAGCGGAAGCATCGCTTTACCATTCACCAGAATCGGCGCTGAGGATAATGTCGCATTCTGACCGTTTTTCTTCATTGTTTTGCTGTTAGGTGTAAGGACATACTTATCGCTGCCTGTATTAATGCTGATCTCTTTTGTTTTGTTATTGTAACCAAACGTATAGTTGCCGAGGAATTGAAGCTCCGTCAATGCCACGTACGTAATACCCTGCCGTATGACAACATCATATTGAGCTTGAACATTGTTAATATAAGCTGTCGGTTTAGGTTTGGTTGCTGCGGCTTCCGCCACAGTGGATGAGAGTAAGGCAGGTGCCGTGCCTGCGGTGAGTATCGAAGCGGCAAGGACCATTTTCCATGTTTTAAGCTGCCAAACAGAGTTGTAATCTTTCATCACTATCAATCTCCCTTCTAATGTTTAAGACGGACTACATAACCTAAATGTTTCATATTATGGAAAGTGAACCATCCGATGTCCTGTTCCCTGTTACCCCAAATAAAGCTTTTTCTAGGGATTGCCACAAATACCCATCTGATGTACATTAGAAGCAATGAAATAAGTGAACCGGGAGCTCAATGAAGTTGGGCTGAGAGAGTGGCCTTGTGCCGCTGACCGTACATCTGATCTGGGTAATGCCAGCGTAGAGAACATAGATTTGCGATATGTAAGGGTGAATTGTGGGGAATGAACGTGGATGAACATCTGACTCTTTGAACTGTGGTGATGTAGCTGCCAGGGCGGAGGGGTGCTGGTTGATATTCCGTATTTTCGACATCCATCCATTACATCATTGTGAGGATTGTACACTGTACGTAAGGCCTGCCCGGAACCGGGGAGGCTTTTTTCGTTTATTTTGATAACCCTCACAGGGAACAGAGGAAGGACGTAGAGAACATGGCAACAACAGCAGGCAACAAGCGATTGAAACTAACGGATATTCTGGTAACCATCGTGATCGCAGTGGTATTTGGGGTGATTTACAAGATATGGGGACCTACATATGACTTGATGAAACCATTTGGCGTTCATGCGGAGCAGATGATCTACGGCATGTGGTTTATGGCGGGCACGTTTGCTTTTGTTATCATTCGTAAACCAGGCGTGGCTATTCTTGCCGAAGTTGCGGCTTCAACGGTAAGTGCCTTTCTGGGCAGTGAATGGGGCATGTCCACACTTGTGTATGGTTTGTTGCAAGGGTTGGGAGCCGAGATATTCTTCGCCGCATTTTTGTATCGAAAAACCAATCTGTTTGTCACTTGTCTTGCAGCCATAGGAGCTGCAGCGGCTTCGCTTTTGCTGGATTATCAATACGGGTATATTGATTCACTCTCGGCTTGGAATTATACGTTATTTATCGGATTCCGCTTCATCGGAAGCATCTTGATTGCCGGAGTGTTTGCTTATTATCTCGCCAAAGCATTGGAACTGACCGGTGTAACACGCTCCCTCAGACCGGTATCCAAACAGGATTATGAGGCGTTGGATTAGATGAGCGGAGAGGGGAATTCGCAAGCGGTAAGTGTGACAAATCTAAGATGCAAGTTCCCGGGAGAGAAAGCCTTGGTATTTCAAGGCTTGTCTCTTTCTGTGCGTCAAGGAGAGAAAGTGCTGTTGCTTGGCCCGAGTGGCTCCGGTAAATCGACGTTATTGCAAATTCTGAGCGGTCTGATACCACGTTCGGTTGAGATTCCAATGAAATGTGATGATATTCAGGTTCCCGCCAAAGCAGGAGTGGTCTTTCAAGATCCGGATACCCAGTTCTGTATGTCCTTTACGGATGAAGAGATCGCATTTGTGCTGGAAAACCGAAATATTTCGCGTGAAGAGATGGCGGGTATGATTGAATATTATCTGGATCAGGTGGGGTTATCCTTTGAAAAGAATCGTGTATTAATCCAGTCCATGTCTCAGGGGATGAAGCAGCGTCTTGCGATTGCTTCGATGCTTGCCATGGACCCGGAGGTATTGTTTTTGGATGAACCCACTGCACTGCTGGATGATGAGGGTACTTCTCAGGTGTGGGATACCGTTAAACGGATCGCTAGTGATAAAACGATCATCATCGTTGAACACAAAATAAACAAGATTGTGGATATGGTCGACCGCATCATTGTGTTGTCACCTGAAGGAAAGATTGTGGCGGATGGGCCAGCGCAGCAGGTATTCACGGATGAACGAGGCAAGCTGAAGGCTTATGGAATCTGGTATCCAGGCATATGGGAGGAGCAAGAGCTGGCAGCTAAGGAAGAAGAGGGAAGTGCTTTTGGAGAGCTTCAAGTGTGTGTGGATCACGGCATCTCAAACTTGGAAGCACAGCAATCGTCTGGCTTATCCGTTACACCGGGTATATCCCCCATATCTCACGTCTCATCCTTATCACCTGGATCACCCACCTATCAGCCTGCACTGGACTTGAAGCAGTTCACCGGATGGCGTGGGAAAACACCCTTCATTCAGGTCGAGCAGGCCAAAGTATGGTATGGAGACTGGATTGGTATTGTCGGAGCTAATGGAGCTGGAAAGAGTTCATTGTTGTTATCTCTGATGAATATCCTGAAAACAACAGGTCATTATGAGGTTGTAGGCCAGCCTTCTGGCAAAACGGAGCAGCTTGCAGATCAAATCGCGTTTGTATTTCAGAACCCGGAGTTTCAATTTGTGACCAACACCGTCGCGGAAGAAGTGGAATTCTCATTGCTGGGGGGCAGGCTTACAACGGAAGAAAGACTTGTCAGGACTGATCATATGTTGAATCAATTTGGATTAATCGACCTGTCCGAGCGTCATCCCTACCAATTATCGATGGGGCAGAAACGACGCTTGAGCGTTGCCTCTGCACTGGTGAGAGAGCAGCGAATACTGCTGTTGGATGAACCTACTTTTGGACAGGATGCCCGCAATACGTTTGCCATGTTAGCACAACTGGAGCAATTGCGGAGAGAGGGAACAGCTATTGTTATGGTTACCCATGATCGTGAAATTGTAAAAAGATATTGCACCCGAATCTGGACGGTAGATGAGGGGAGGTTAACTGATGCAATTGTCGTTTCCTCACCGTGAAACCTGGCTTCATAACGTCAATCCGGGATTAAAGATGATCATTCTGACGATGATGTTTGTCATCGTTATCCTTATTCACAATCTGAATGTAATGGCCAATGTTGCTGTGGCGATGATGTTATTACTGTGCTGGACAGGTCACCCATGGTATAGATTGATCCTGTACGCGTCCCCATTCATTCTGGTGTTTATCTCCACATCTACAGGTATGATGATGTTTGGTAAGGGAGAGACCACATGGTATAAATGGGGACTGATTCACATAACCGAAGAGAGCTTTTATCGCGGTCTACACTTGGGTTTTCGCTCGCTGAGCATGGCGGCGGCTGGGTTACTCTTTGGTCTTACGACCAAGCCAGTACGGCTGTTTTATTCCCTGATGCAGCAGTGGAAGCTACCTGCAAAATATGCTTATAGTTTTCTGGCCGCGATGCGCATGATCCCAATTCTGCTGGATGAATTCCAGACGCTCCGTTACGCTATTCGCATTCGGGGGACACGGCAACGTGGTTCTCGCTGGAACGTGTATGGTACGCTGAAGCGTTACGCTATTCCGCTGCTGGCACAGAGCATTCGCCGTGCACAGCGAATGGCGGTAGCGATGGAAGCGAAGGGATTCACGGATGGGGCCAGCCGGACGTATTACATTCAGATTGGCTATTCCCGAGCTGATCTGTGGTTTGTATTTTATTATATCCTCACCTTAACAGCTGCTTATTACATCGGGGTTACCTTTCCTTATCATGCTACGATGGTGGATGTAAGGTAATACAGGGAGATAGAGAGAAATATATTGAGGTAACCGGTAACTTTTTCCTGTTTGCAGCGTCTATATGGAAATAACTTCTAATGGATGGGGATGAACGAGAGTGAAGACGGGTCCTGACTGGCAGAGAATGGGGTACAAGTGGATTACCATGACTGGATTATCAGCTGTACTGTTGACGGGATGGATACTCCTGGATTCCAAAATGGTTGTGCTTGGAGGACAAGCTTCGGTTACGACACCGCAAGCCTTGGGGGCAAGCCCTCAAGCTTTATCATCACAGTTAGCCTACAAACAAGGAGATATCATTACACTCATGAATGACATCCCTCTGTTCAAAAACAGGAGGGACGGCAGTGTGGCTGCTGACCAAATGGGAATTGAATATTATACAACAAAAAACGAAAAATATACGTTGGCCTCGGTTCGAGGCGAGTGGATGCAGCTTAAGTCAACCGATCATGGAGACTTCTGGCTGCCGAGTTGGTATGCATTGAAGGAGAGCAGAAGCATGACGGAAACAGCTCCCCAAAGCTTCACGCTCCAATCCGGCAGCAAGCTGTATCTGGCTCCAGACAGTGCTACAACCTGGTCTTTTGAGAAAGCGCTAACGGATAAGGCTGTTATTGTTGCAAAGTGGAAAGGATGGTACGGGGTCTCCATTGCCCCACGAGTCTGGAATAAAGAATCCTCCACGTATCGGCCAGGACTCTTCTGGATCAAGGCACAGGCTATAGAACAGCGGATGAATGTGGCTGATGGCTGGTTTAATCAGGAGGTATCGCTGCCAACTTTGGTTATACGCCATCTGACAGATATTAAGCTGAACAAGGCAACCACCTCCAAACAAGTGGCTGGGTGGTTAGGCGAGCCGGATTGGAAAGAGAGTTCTAGCAATCTAAATTTCACGGGTTATTCAATGAGTATTGGGCAGACCTGGAGATATGAGCGGGAAGATGCGCAATTCCTGGTCACGTTCAACAAGAATGGCAGACTGGTCAGAACACGCTGGAATTTAGCACAGGATAATCGAAATACTGTCGTTTCCGATTGGAACATCAGTCGGGCGGATGAATATGGGTTCACGACAAAAATCTATGGCACAACGCTGCCGACGACAATACCTTGGAAACCGGTATGGACGAACCAGGGAGATATTAACTACACTTTTTTACAAGCAGCCACGGATGATGTACTCCTGATGAAAGGCGATGACGGTGGATTTAGCGGAGGTTACTACGAAGGTTCCATATATGCTCTTGACCGACATTCGGGCCAGAAATTATGGGGGATTAATGGGGGCTTTGGAAGACAGCAGGCAGAGGTGGATGCAGAGCGTAAATACGTTACAATCTACACCGATTATGACCCTGATAAGAAAAAATACGTGGATCGTATTCGTCATCTGAACTTGAAGAACGGAAAGGTCACGTGGACGTACACCCCTAGGCAAAATTTTAGACTTAATGGTATCACCGCTGCTAAGAACGTTGTGGTTGTGGATAACCCGGTTGTTGAGAGCTCAAGCAACAGTTGGTTAACGGTTCTGGACAGTGCAAACGGAAAAACATTGTGGACGCGAAAACTGGCTACGGGTTATGAATTATTGAACAAGAGTGCAGATGACCCCTATGTGTTGTATTGGGAAAAGAATAAGCTGGTTGCAGTCGATCCGCAATCAGGGCGAACCGTATGGAGCTTAAAGGGCAAACGATCCACCATAGAACAATTTTGGAATGATCCATATACTGGTGGAATTGAACGTCTTGATCCCTTTGCAACCACGAATGCTGAAAGATGGCTATCACTAGATAATCAGTGGTTTCTGCTTGATCTGAAGACGGGGAAAAAGCTTGCCCAATTCCCTGCTCGGGTAGGACAGCGATTTGAGGAGCTGAATGATGGCATGTTGTTGATCCGTGAGAACAAAAACGGCGATCATTACGGAGAATATGAAGATTTTACAACTAGCCTGTATGATGCCAAGACAGGCAAAACCCGCTGGACGCTCAAGGGCAAGATTGAACGAGGACTGGTGGAAGAGAATCAGTTGTATGTGATTAAGAATGGCTACCCGGCGGCTGTGGATTATAAAACGGGGGAGACGCGTTGGAATGCCAAAGATACGATTGCAACACTAAGGCATCCGACGAATCAGGGAAGTTATCTAGTCATTGATGATCATTTGCTGTTGCCCATGGACGAGAATTTGCTCGTAATGAATAAAAATAATGGAGCACTGTTAGGTCGTGTACATGATGTTGTGATGGGAAACCCGGAGCATCGCGACCGGGATGCGAAGAATGGAACGATCAACCGGATCGGCAATGAAGTGTACGTGGGTTCGTCCAACGGACGTTTTCGTGTATATGAAGCCAGCCGCCTGCACGAGGCAATCTCACCTTAAAAGCTTGTCTCATCAGGGATGTTGATTTATTATAAATGAACAGGATTGCTCGCGCTCCGGTTATCGGCTGTGCGGGCTTTCTTCATGTGTTCTTGAAGAACCATGCATGATCATTCACGGGAGGACTCTCCATGATCTCATTATATGGTGTAAGCAAACGTTATAACGAGCGCGGTTCCCGTGCAGATCAGGGGTTCGAAGCATTAAGCTCGGTGTCCCTCGAAGTGGGACAAGGCGAAATACATGGCATCATCGGATCGAGTGGTGCGGGTAAATCCACGCTTCTGCGAATGCTCAACGGATTGGAAAAGCCGGATGATGGTGAGGTTGTTGTGAATGGGCAGCACCTGACCCAGATGAATGAACAGAGTCTGCGTCAGGCACGAAGATCCATTGGCATGATCTTTCAACACTTCAATCTGGTCAGTAACCGAACGGTGAGTGGCAATGTCTGCATGCCGCTGGAACTGGCGGGTATATCTCGTGCGCAGCGAGTTGAACGTGGACTTGAGGTACTGCGGTTTGTTGGACTGGAAGACAAGGCAGATCAATATCCTGCTCAGCTTAGTGGAGGACAGAAGCAGCGTGTGGCGATTGCACGGGCGCTCGCCAGTCGTCCGGATGTGCTGCTCTGTGATGAACCGACCTCTTCGCTTGATCCACAGACCACAAACGGTATCCTGGATGTGCTGCGTCATGTCAATGAAACGCTGGGCGTGACCATTGTTGTAGTGACGCATGAGATGGAAGTGGCTCGCAGACTATGTCACAGGATATCCGTCATGAAGGATGGGCGACTCGTTCGTACGTTGTCTAAAGCGGAAGTGAGCAGTATCCCTGCTCCACAGCCTGATCTGCTGACCTCCTTGCTTGCGGGTGACGAATACGGGATGACAGGTTCGTCTTTGTTCCGTCAGGCAGAACAGGAGGACAAGTCATGAGGTTACCTGAGTCTGTGCTGAAGTATCAGCATGAGATATGGCAGGCGATCGGAGAGACTTTTGTCATGGTGGGCATCTCCATTGCGGCAGCTGTTCTGATCGGGTTACCTCTGGGTACACTGCTGTACTTATTCCGGAGAGGACAACGGTATCAGAATCAAACGCTGTCTTTTGTACTCGGCAGTATCGTCAACATCGTTCGTTCGTTTCCGTTCTTACTGCTGGTTGTATTCATGATTCCATTCACACGGATTGTCGTGGGAACGTCCATAGGTACGCTGGCGGCAACCGTGCCACTCTCGGTCATTGCGATTGCCTACTACGCCAGACTGGTGGAACAAGCGTTGCTGGATGTACCTAGGGGAGTGGTTGAAGCTGCTGCTTCCATGGGGGCATCGACGATGCAACTTGTGGTGAAATTCTTGTACGTGGAGGCACGATCTGGCCTTGTACTGGGACTCACGACAGCTACGATTAGCTTCATCTCCTACTCGACGGTGATGGGCATTGTAGGTGGCGGAGGGGTTGGCGATTTTGCCATTCGCTACGGTTATCAGCGCTTCGAAACGGAGATTATGGTATTTACGATCATCATTATGATTATCCTGGTACAGATGATCCAATTCACAGGCAGCAGACTGTCCCACTGGCTGGATCGCAGATCCTGAACGGTTGGACCGCGCATTATCACGAATAACCAATACAGATTATACGATGAGGGGTAGACATGAAATGAAAGCAAAAATGATGCTTATGTTGCTTGCAGTAATGCTGGTTGTAGCTGCTTGTGGCAAAAAAGAAGAAACACCTGCGGCTGAAGGAACGAAGGAAGACACACAAGCTGCACAAGAAGTTACGCTGAAAGTGGCCACATTGATTCCGCCGATGACAGACGTACTGGATATTGTTAAACCGCTATTGAAGGAAGATGGCGTCAACCTGGAAGTTGTTGTACTGTCCGATAACGTTCAACCAAATACGGCACTCGCGAACAAGGAAGTGGATGCAAACTTCTTCCAACACGTGCCTTACATGACTCAGTATAATGAAGCGAACAATGCGAACCTGGTGGCCGTGCAGCCTATCTATAATGCCATCTATGGGGGCTACTCCAAAAAGTACAAAACGATTGAGGAATTGCCAGAAGGTGCAACGATTGCAATTGCAAACGATCCTTCCAACATTGGTCGCTCTCTTGTGATGCTGGAGCAGAACGGGTTGATTAAGCTGAAAGAGGGCGTAGGTTTTAACGCCACACAGGCAGACATCACCGAGAATACAAAGAACTTCAAGTTTGAGGAAGTGGACTTGTTGATGCTGGCTCGCATGATGGATGATGCTGATCTGGTAGCCATGACACCTGCATATGCAAGTCCGCTCGGTCTTACACCGAAAAAGGATGCATTGTTAACCGAGAAGGATGATTCCCATTTTGCGATTACCCTGGTTGCTCGTGAGGATAATAAGGACTCCGAAGCGATCCAGAAGTTGGCTAAACGCATGGCGGGTCCAGAGGTCAAAGCCTTCTTTGAAGAGAAATACGCCGATATTGCGATCCCGGCATTTAAATAGAGAATACGTTGGTCCAATACTAATAGCCTTTAGATCTGAGCGATAACGCTTGGATCTTTTTTTTTGTCATCTGCGTGCTTATTAACAAGTATTTAGAAAGTTAACAATTTGGTCATATCCCCGGAACACTTTATTTAATAGTTTTTTCGTATAATTTGTTTGAAAATAGTTCTTTTGGATTATAAATTAAGAGATTTGTTCGAGTTTTTTAGTGTAAAAAGTGTTTTTTACAAGAATGGAGACCTAGTTTTTTAGAAAGATGGTTTACAATCTATGAGAGCTTTACAAGAGTTAGATCAAGTAAATCTAAAATTAATCTGGAAGAGGTAGAGAAATTTGTCCCAAAAAAATAGCAAATCGAATTGGTTCAACAAGATGCATAATAACTTTAAGACGAAGTTGATCGTGTCCTTTATTGCTTTCCTGGCCATTCCATCGTTCAGTATTGGAGTTTTATCGTATAACAGTGCAAAAGATGAAGTGGAGAAGCAAATTTTACATAGTGCGATGGAAAACGTGAACCTTGCCAGTGCAACGATTGATCTTTCGATCAATGCCAAGCGGAATCATATTGAATACTATGCGAATACACTTGCAGAGCAATTACGACAAGAAGATGCCGAAGTTCGGGTTGTGAATGAATTGAAGGGGTACGCTGCGCAGAACACCGATATCATCACCATAGGTGTGGGAACAGAAGCCGGTGTGTATCTGATGTCCTCTGATGCAGAGATGCCCAAGGATTACGATCCCCGAGTAAGACCATGGTATACCGAAGCAATGGGAAATCCAGAGCAGGTCATTGTTACAGACCCTTATATTTCAGCCGAGACAAACGAGATCACCATCACCATCGCCAAGGCATTGAATGACCAATCTGGTGTAGTCCAGCTGGATCTGAATCTGTCGAATATCAGCACCTTGGTGAGTGGAATTAACGTGGGAGAACAGGGATATCTGATTCTATTGGATGCCAGCGAAAAGTATATCTATCATCCCACGGTAGAACCCGGAACAGATGCAACAGAGGATTTTTGGAAACCGGTGTATGCGAATGAATCGGGGAACTTCAACTATACCTTTGATCAGGTTGACAAGGTCATGTATTACGCCACGAATGCATCCACGGGATGGAAGGTCGCTGGCACCATGTTCTCCTCTGAAGTAGAGGATGCCGCTGCACCTATTCTGAATCGAACGATTATGGTCATCGTTTCTTGTCTTGTCATCGGGATTTTGATCATCTGGCTGGTGATGCGATCGATTGTTAAACCGATCCGTCAATTGAAGGATCAGGCGATTCAGGTGAGCGAAGGGGATCTGACCCAGACCATTACAAGCACAAGTCATGATGAAATAGGTGAACTGAGTGATGCCTTTGGCAAAATGCAGCACAATCTGCGTGTGTTGATTCAAAATGTGGAGAACAGCGCCAGTCAGGTAGTCATTTCATCGGATGAAATGACTCAGAGCGCAGAATCAACCAGTGCAGCCAGTGAGCAGGTAGCGCGAGCCATTCAGGAAATTGCGAGTGGTGCGGAGAAACAGACTCAGGGTATCGAACATAACCATCAGGCCATGAATGAAATTACGATTGGTATTACAAGAATCGCCGAACGTTCCATACATGTCGCTGATTTGGCGAAACATACAACCGTACAAGCAGAAGAAGGCGGTAACACCGTCAAGCAGACGGTGAGTCAGATGCAATCGATTCAAGAGACGGTAGAACAGACAAACCAGTTGATTCAGGCGTTATATGAACGATCACACCAAATTTCAGCGATCACGGAGTTAATCGGAAATATAGCCAAACAGACAAACCTGCTCGCGCTGAACGCATCCATTGAAGCTGCTCGTGCAGGTACACATGGCAATGGATTCGCCGTTGTAGCAGCAGAGGTTCGCAAGTTGGCAGAGCAATCCGGGCAGTCCGTCAATGAAATCACCGTGCTGACTACGGCAGTACAGGAAGATATGGCTGCTTCCGTTCGCATGATGGAGAAGGTGACTTCAGAGGTTGGAGAGGGTATGGACATCTCTACAGAAGCGATTCGGAAGTTTGAACGTATTCTGGATAGCATGCGGGAAACGACACCTCAGATTGAAGAGATTGCTGCCACGTCGCAAGAGATCACAGCAGGTGTACAGGAAGTATCTGCTGTATCCAATGAGTTGGCAGGCATTGCGTCAGGCAACGCCGCAACTTCCGAAGAAGTGGCCGCTTCCTCAGAGGAGCAACTGGCAGCAATGGAGCAGATTTCTGCCTCGGCTCGTGGCTTATCTACCCTGGCTGAAGAGCTACAGCGCCTGATTAGACAGTTTAAGTATTAAACGGGATCGTAGAAGGGAGTATCACACAGGGACAGCATCACATCATGTTTCATTAGAGGGAGTGGACAACCATGCAACTGGAACTCAAAGCCTTCTTACTGCTAACGGATGCGGTCATGATTACGGATGAGGAGGGTGTGATTCTGGATGTGAATTCCGTTTATGTAACCAAAACAGGATTCTCACGGGAGAGCACCATAGGTCAGCCTGCCCGATTGCTAATGGATACCCACTGGAGAGGCAATCAGACCTGGTCGGGCGTAGCCAAACTGATGAAGGCTGATCAGGAAGTGTGGGAAGCCCAAGTTACGATTACATCGGTTCATTTGGATGATTCTCTTTTTTATATCAGCATATTTAATGATGAATTTTCATGAAAAAAAATCGTTGTTTGGTGATAAGGGTATGTTAGCTGAAATTAGTAATTATTTTCAAGAAAATGGTCAATATCGTCAATTGAATAAGGGAGCCTGGCATACTATGATTTGTGTACTGAGGAACTGCGACCATGAATCGGACAACATTCATTGAATGCATGAAATCCTGAAGTCGTAATGTGGACGGTGACCATTTGCTACGCGATCTTGTATTAAATTTCACGCTAATTTTGATCTTTGTTTTCCTAATTCATCACTATCTGAACCATACAAATGCTACCCGTTCAACATCCATCACGACTCGGATCATTATTGGTATTACGCTGAGCATGTTGGGCACGGCGCTCTATTATTTCTCTATTGTGCTTGAGGATGGTACATTGTTGAATTTCCGGGCCAGTGTGTATCTGCTTGCTGCTTATTTTGGTGGGAGTGGCTCTGCGTTCGTTACTTTTGCATTCATGTGGATTTTTCGGATTAATATGGGGCGTAATCCCTTGTTGGAGAACTGGCAGTATGCGTTGACAGAGTTGTTATTTGTTGTAGCCATATGTCTGATCTTTAAGTATATCAGGGGATTTATGCAGAAGTGGTTGTCCGGAGCGTTGCTGCTGATTACTGTGTATGAACTTTCTGTACTAAAGACAAATTCTCCTTCTCTGCTAACGATGGGGCAGATTCTCTTTTTTCAATGTATCTGCCTGCTGTCCGTTATATTATTCCTGTATTATCTGAACCAAAATCATCGATATAGGAGATTGGTCATTCAGAGGGATCAGGAAATGCTGGAGATGCTTCGGATGCAGCCTGGTTTTACTTTTAAAATCCGAAAACAGAACGGAAAATTCGAGTATCTTGTGCTTGAGGGAGAGATGCTCTCCCGACTGGGCTTGGATATGAGTAGTTTGAAGCAAGATTACAAACTGGGCACATTGGATATTTTACCTCAGGAAAAGGTAGAATTTCTGCGAAAGCAGTTTAACCGGGCATGGGAAGGGGAATCTTTTTTTTACGAGATTGAGCATGGAGGTTACTATTCGTTGGTGAACGTTCGCCCTCTGCGAGAAGAGGGCGTGGTGAAATATGTCGTGGGATATGGACTTGATATTACGGAACACAGAGCGGTTAAACGAAGGATTCAAGAAAGTGAGGAGCGATATCGAACACTTGAGCGAGTGTCGGCAGACTGGTTTGTCGGATTGGATAACAACAGATGTATTGTGTCGGTTAATCAGAAATTTCTGGATGTTCTCGGTCTCGGCAGGCAGGAAGTGATTGGGCGTCAGCTTGAAGAATTGTTGTTCATTGAGCAGCTGGAGAACTGGTTGTTCGTTTTCCAAAAAGCCTTACATCACAATATAGCACAGGATACGGAACTGAGTTTCATTGTTGGAGAAGGTCATGAGCAGCAGGTTCGGGTTCACCTATACCCTGTTAAAGTATTAAACTCGAGTGAGAAAATTAAGGCAGTCATTCATGACATTTCGGATCACTATAGACGTGTTAAGGCCGACAAAGCAAGCCAGGCGAAGAGTGAGTTTCTCGCATTCATGAGCCACGAGATTCGTACCCCACTGAGCGGTATTATCAACTTTTCGGTGTTGCTTCAACGAACGGATCTATCTCCACAACAAAAGGATTATTTGAGTAAAATCAACGCGTCCTCCCAAACCTTGCTTGCCCTCGTAAATGATATTCTTGATTTTTCAAAAATAGAGGCAGGCAAGCTGATGTTGGAGAAGGTCTCTTTTTCACCAGAGGAAGTGATCAAACGTGTGGCAGATCAGATCGGTGTGGCTATTGGGCACAAAGATATCGAAGTGATCTTTACAACCGATCCCGATCTGCCGTTAACGGTAATTGGTGATCCATTCCGACTTGAACAGGTGTTATTGAATCTTCTGAGTAATGCGATTAAATTTACGGAGCATGGATATGTAACGTTGCAGGCAGAGGTTCTTTCATTGGAGACGGAGCGAGTTCATGTCCGTTTTGAGGTAGAGGACACGGGAATCGGAATGTCACCCGAACAATTGGAACGGCTCTTTGTCCCGTTTACTCAAGCGGAACCCTCGACGTATCGAACATATGGTGGCTCTGGTCTTGGGCTGGTCATCTGTTACCTTCTGGTCACCTCTTTGGGAGGAAGCTTGCGGGTGGATAGTGTGCTCGGAGAGTACAGTCTGTTTTCATTTGACTTGATATTTGAACTCGCAGATTCGGAAGAAGAAAGTTCCTTCCTGCAAACATACCCTCTTCTATATTCTGCCGATGATGTGGTTATCGTTGAAGAAGATGAACGAATGGCCGAAAATCTGAAGCAGTTACTCTACTCATTCGGAATGAAGCCGAAGCTGTATCCTTCGTTGAACCATATGATGAAAAGTGATTGGTATGTTCCTCATGTAGATGGGGCAAGTTCCATGTTGATGATGATGGATATGGATGCAGAGGACACCGTCCACGATTCGTCATGGGACAGCTTCATGAAGCGATTGAATCGAACCAAATTTCAAATGGTGGGTTATACCCATGCTTTTAGTGAAAATGCCCTGTGGAGTGCGGAGAAATCCTTTCGCCCGGATCTCATGATGATCAAACCGATTACTCGTCTGGGATTGTTCGAAGTGTTACTTGCACTTCAGGGTGAAGGGCCATTGGAGAAAAAGCGGATGATAGAAGGCGATGAATCTTATTTGCTTAAATCCAAAGGGCACATTCTAATCGCTGAAGATCATGAAATCAATCAACTGGTCATTCGGGCCATGCTGGAACATACCGGATTCAAGGTGACGCTGGCAGACAGTGGCACAGAGGTTTTGAAGAAATTGGACGAACATACATGGGAACTGATCCTGATGGACCTCTATATGCCAGATATGAACGGAATTGATGCAACGCGACACATTCGCAAGATGAGGAAATATGATCGTACACCCATTATCGCGCTTACAGCGAATAGTTTAAAAAGCGACCATGAATTATATCTTGAAGCAGGCATGAATGCCATATTGACTAAGCCCATACATGAACAACAGATCGCAGACATTTTGGAAATATGGATTGATCTAAAAGGCATAAGGGAGATCAATGGAATTGATGCAGATAAGGCGATCAGACAGATGGACGGCAAGCCGCATATTTTGCAATATGCGCTTACGAAATTCAGAATGGAGTATGGCTCGTTTCAGAAAAAACTGGCGATTCAACTTCAGCAACAGCAGATTGCTGATGTCATTCGTAGTGTTCATTCTCTTCGAGGCGTAGCTGCGAATCTGCATGCAGTGGACCTGATGTGTGCGGTTCTCCAATTGGAATCGCTCTTGTCCCGTCCGTTATTTAAAGAAGATGAACTGCGTTCAGTATTGGAGAAGGTACAACAGGAAATTGATAAAATCACCGAGTCCCTGCCATGGTGATCGGAATGAAGCTGTGTTTGTTTTAAGGTGTGAACTTATATCCGACCCCCCAGATGGTTTGAATGTATTGGGGGTTTTTTGGATTGTCCTCAATTTTTTTACGAAGCTTGGTAATGTGCACATCGATGGTGCGATCATTAATGTACGCATCAATACCACGAATGGCTTCAATCAGGGCATACCTACTGTAGACCTTGCCAGGATTGAGAATAAACAGCTTCATGATCTCAAATTCGGAAAACGTCATCTCTACGCGCTGGTTATTCAACAGAACAGTTCTTCGGGCCAGATCGAGAGATATTCCGGATTCCTGTTCAGTGACAACAGAGCTGTTCAATATGGAGTAGCGGCGCAATACGGCCTCAATACGTGCCTTCAGCTCCTGCATGCTGAAAGGTTTACATACATAGTCATCAGCACCATCTGTTAATGATCGAATCCGCTCAGAAACCTCGGTTAACGAAGAGATGACAATAATGGGGATTGCCGTATGCTGGCGCATGAGAGAACAAGGATTCTTATTACCCGAATCAGGGAGCATCAAGTCAAGAAGCAGGATATCAGGCCGCGCTTGAAGCTGTAGAAGACCATCTCTTGCGTTATCGACACGGATAACATCATACCCTTCACCTTGCAAATACAAGGATAATGTATCGCCTAACATGTTGTCGTCCTCTATGATAAGCACTTTCGTCATGATATTCCTTTCTGAACCCCCTTCTTGTAGAAGGACTAAGATCCATGAATTACTTAATATACCTGATATTTAAAACATGCAACATGAGGAAGTCAAGACTCTAACATGACTCCAAGAAGTTGAGAGACTCCGAATTTAATGCTTGCCAAGATGTGGATCAGTTTCACGCTCGATCAGGCGCATCAGTTTGCGCTCGGTAGCGCTCTCTGGCGCAGGGGTGTAGACACTGCAACGAAGATCGGAACTACCCTGAACCTGCAACGAAGTCAGATCAAACAACATTTTGCCTGCTTTGGAATGTCTAAATTCGATTAATACGTCCGGGGCACTGCTGACACTGCTTTGTTTCCAAAGGGTATGAAAATCAGGATGTCTGTTCATCATGTCATCCAGAAATAAATTATACCATTCATCATCAACGTACTGGCCATAGTAAGCACGAAAAATCGCCAGAAATCCGCTAACAAAATCCTCCCAGTTCACCGCGAGCCTGCGAAACTCCTTTCGATCAAATAACAGACTGATCATATTCCGCTGTTCGGGGGCAATCTGTTCAAAATCCATAAAAACATGCCGGGCTGCATCATTCCAGCCGACAATGTAACAACGCCGATCCGAGATCACGGTAGGGCAGTGGTGAAGCTCTTGTAAAATTTTCTGCAAGGAAGGGTGAAGTTGAACCGGTTCTTCTTCCAGTGTGGGCAGCTCCGTATAATGGTCCATGGCGAGCGAAAATAGATACTTTCGTTCATCTGCAGTAAGCCTCAGTGCCGAAGCAATGTTATCCAACACGGAATGGGATACCTGAATATCCCGACCTTGTTCAAGCCAGGTATACCATGTTGTACTCACTCCTGCCAGTTGGGAAACCTCTTCTCTTCTCAGCCCAGGCGTTCTTCTCCGACTTCCAGTGGGTAAACCGACCGATTCGGGAGAAATTTTGGAACGCTGTGTTTTCAGAAAAGTGGACAATGCCTGTAACCTGACATCGTAGTTCACTCCATCACCTTCAATCCTCGTTATCATGGTAGTCATTATACTATTATAATTGACAACTTGTAATAGGATATTCAAAAGTGCACTATTAGTGGCAGAGCGTAAGAATAAGGTGGACAACAGCGCTGAAGGAGGATGGACATGGAACGAGTCGTGATTACAGGTATGGGAGTCATCTCTCCTTTGGGAAATGATGTACATACATTCTGGAATGGATTAATTGAAGGTAGATCAGGTGTATCGCCTATAGAACATTTTGATACAGCTTTGTACAAAACCAGAATCGCTGGTGTAGTCCGTGATTTTGATGGTGAAGAGCGTTTTGGACGCAAGGAAGCAAGGCGTATGGATCGATTCGTTCAATTTGCTGTTGCTGCTGCGGATCAGGCTGTATCACAATCGGGTCTTGTGATGGATGAATTGGACCGTGAACGGGTAGGTGTATATATTGGTTCAGGCATAGGCGGCATCCAGACATTGATGGAACAAGGCAAGGTCCTGTCTGATCGGGGACCTGCGCGAGTCAGCCCAACACTGGTACCGATGATGATATCCAATATGGCGGCAGCTATGGTCAGTATGAGGTTTGGTTGCTGGGGGCCGACATTGTCACCAGTAACAGCTTGTTCCATTGGCAATACAGCCATTGGAGAGGCTTTCCGGTTAATTCGTCATGGCGGAGCTGATGTCATTATTGCCGGCGGGACAGAAGCGGCTGTAACGGAAGTGTCACTGGCAAGCTTTGGTAATGCAACAGCGTTGTCAACAAGAAATGAAGCGTTCCAAGCAGCAAGTCGTCCATTTGATGCGGGGAGAGACGGTTTTGTCATGGCGGAGGGCGCTGGAATTCTGGTTGTTGAGTCACTGTCTCATGCACTGGGAAGAGGGGCGAATATTCTTGCCGAAGTGATTGGATATGGTGCCAGTTCAGATGCGTATCATATGGTAGCTACCCACCCGGAAGGGCGGGGTGCATATCTGGCGATGAAAGCAGCACTGAAAGAAGCTCAGATTGAGCCTGAAAACATTGATGTGATTAATGCTCATGCCACCAGTACGGAGGCAGGTGATCTGTCTGAGACGAGAGCGATTAAGCAACTTTTCGGGACAGGTGCCTATGATATTCCGGTCACAGCGAATAAGTCCATGACGGGACATATGCTTGGTGCAGCTGGTGGTGCGGAGGCGATCTCACTTATTCAAAGTCTGCGGCATGGCATCATTCCTCCAACAATCAATCAGGAGCAGAGTGACCCTGAATGTGATCTGGATTATGTACCAAACGAGGCAAGAAAAGCGGATTTGCGGATTGGGATGTCTAATTCCTTTGGTTTTGGCGGTCATAATGCGGTTATTGTTCTTCAAAAATATTCTTCTTAAGCCAAAAAGAAAAAGCAGCTTTAAGCAGAAAGAAAGCCGTAACCAAAGAAACAGCGCTGCCTGATGGGGCAACGCTGTTTCTTTGGTTACTTATGGATCACTCGTAAACACCGTACCATTGGTTAACGGCCAAGTGGTTGTACGCCTCAGGAAGAGAGGGATGTTGATTCCGCCATGCCTTTGCTGCCCCGATTCAACCAGCTCATACGCCAGCGGGATTGCATGAAGAGAACCAGGAACAGGGAAGCTGCTGCAATCAGGCTAAGAATGACAAAACCTGGTGTATAGGATTGATAACTGCTATACAGTTGACCGATAATCAGTGGCAGTGCATACCCGCCCAATCCGCCAGCGGCACCTACAATACCTGTCATCAGACCAATCTCGTTACCGAAGCGTTGGGGAACCAGTTGGAACACCGAACCATTTCCGGCTCCCAGACACATCATGCCGAGGAACAACATGACTACCACAACGGGAAGTGGTGGCATGAAGGATACACCGATCAACATGATACAGGCTCCTGTGTACAGGAAAGTTAGCATGCGGGTTCCGCCAATTTTGTCCGCCAAGTACCCCCCAACAGGTCGGAAGAAACTGCCTGCGATTACACAGAAGGTGGTAATGTCTGCGGCACGAACAGGAGAGAGTCCATACTGGGTGTTGAAGAAGATGGTGAGATAGTTACATAATCCAACGAAACCACCAAAGGTTACACAATAGAAGGCACAGAATACCCAAGCATCTTTTTGTTTAAGCAGACTTCCATATTGAGACAATTTCTTGGGTTCAGGCCGGTTAGGGCTATTCTTGGCAAAGATAGAAAACAGAATAAATACGATAGCAATCGGTATAATAGCAAGTCCGAACACAATTTCCCAGCTGCCAAAATGCGTAGCCAAGCGATTGGCAAACAACGTCGCGAGTACGGTTCCGCTGTTACCCGCTCCGGCAATACCCATGGCCAGACCCTGATGCTCCTTGCCATACCATTGGCCTGCCAGAGGTAGCGCAGCAGCAAATGAGGCGCCCGCGACACCAAGCAAGAGTGCCACCACGTACAGTTGGCTTAAAGAGTCGACCCATAACCAGCCGAGTAATAAAGGAACTAAGGTGACGAGCATCCCGATCTGTGCGGTCAGTTTCGGACCAATATAATCAGACATGAAGCCAAGCACAAGGCGCAGGATGGAGCCGCCGAGAATAGGCAATGCGACCAGATTGGCCTTTTCCAGCGGAGTCATCGGATAGTCCAATGCAATGACAACTGCGAGTGGACCCAGCATCCCCCATATCATAAAACTGATGTCAAAATACATAAACGCCCCGAAGAGGGTGGGCTTATGCCCGCTTTTCCAAAAACTTTTGCTCTCCATCATCCATCATCGCTCCTCATCCAATTGAGATCTTCGTGATTTGTCTATGTGCGTGTTAAGGCAGAAAAAGGCCGCAATTCGTCCAGATATGAACGATTTGCGGCCCCGTTGCCGACAGGCGGTACACGTCATTGTGTTCCCGCATCTGAGTTGATCACAGCACTGTGATTTTGATTCAAATTATAATCAAGAGAAAATAGGTATGTCAACAAAAATTACATGTAATTTTAAATAATTCATTTTTTATTGTATTTCGGAGTTTTGATGTTAATTTAGTTGACATTATATTGAGATTCCCTTAATCTGAATCTAATATGAATCCACACAAAGGCGTGTGGATTCCGGAGGCAACGGTGCCCTTTTCCGAATTATGGAGAAGGGATTTTTCTGTTTATTTTCAGGTGAGAGAGATAGGGGGCAGCCCATGAGTAGAAGCAAACTGGTGATTATCGGGAATGGCATGGCTGGAGTGAAGTGTGTTGAAGAGATTATCGCACTGGAGCCTGATACGTATGAGATTGTCATCTACGGCAATGAACCCCGTCCCAACTACAATCGGATCATGTTATCGAAAGTATTGCAGGGTGAGAATTCGTTACAGGATATCATTATTAATGATTGGACTTGGTATGCCGAGCATCATATACGGCTATGTACAGGTGAAACGGTACACCGCATTGATACCCGTGGAAAATATATAGAGACTGAATCCGGACTAAAAGAAACCTATGATATCCTGATTCTGGCGACAGGGTCTTCACCTTTTATCCCACCGATTCCGGGGATTGATAAAGAGCGGGTCATGTCCTTCCGAACGATTTACGATTGTACGCGCATGTCTGATTATTCCAAAATCTATCGCAAGGCCGCCGTCATTGGTGGCGGATTGCTTGGGCTAGAGGCTGCGCGCGGGTTACTGCATCTGGGCATGGAAGCTGTGGTGGTCCATAACGCAACTTACATTATGAACCGGCAGTTGGATCAGAAGGCTGCCGCGATGCTTCAGGAGGAACTTGAAGCGCAGGGCATGTCCTTTCTTTTGGCCAAAAATACGCAGAAAATTACCGGACGATCGCAGGCCCAGGGGCTGCTATTCACAGATGGTTCCAAGCTTGAAGCTCAGGTTGTCATTGTCGCTGTAGGGATTCGGCCAAATGTGGATCTGGCCAGACGAAGCGGAATCGCAACCAATCGGGCCATTATGGTAGATGACTATATGCGCACTAGTGTACCGGATATATACGCAGTCGGGGAATGTGCCGAACATCGGGGGATCAGTTATGGTCTGGTGGCTCCCTTATACGAGCAGGGGAAAGTACTCGCACGTACGCTCTGTGGGCAGGAAACGTCTGAATACAAAGGATCTATTCCCTACTCACAGTTGAAAGTATCGGGGGTTGATGTTTTCTCGGCGGGTGAAATCAGTGGGGAAGGCATGCAGACCGCAATTCAACATCTGGATGGCATTCAAGGCACATATAAAAAAGTACTGATGCAGGCTGGCAAAGTGCGCGGAGCCATTTTATTTGGAGATACAACCGAAGGAACGGCATTGCTTGGACTTGTGCAACGAGGTGCGGATGTGGCGGAATTGGCTCCGCGTGAAGGGGCCCCAGACCCGGCTGAGATGGCTGCTGCGGCATTACCGGCTCAGGAGACCGTATGTGCCTGCAACAATGTGACCAAGGCGGCCATTATGAAAGCTATTCAGGAACAGGGTCTCGAGACGGCAGATCAGGTGAAGGAGCAGACTAAGGCGTCGGGTTCATGCGGTGGCTGTCGTCCGATGGTGGCTGCTCTATTGAAACATACACATAATCTGAAAAATAACGGGGGTACAGGCGTGGTAGCCACACCGGATAAACCTGCTCCAATGCCTGTATGCAGTTGTACGGATCTTGGGCATGCAGAACTGAAGGATATACTGGCTGACATCGTTGTTCTGGAGACAGTGCTACCAGACATATCTTTGATCTTGCAGAAGCTGGGTTGGGGTTCGGAGCTTGGTTGCTCGGTATGTCGCCCCGTAATTCATTATTACTTACGGGTATCCGGTGGAACGATTAATGACAGAGAGATCGAAGGTCACTCAGAGATTCAGGTACGCTGGGATGAGCGTATCCCACAGTTGTCCTATGCAAGAGATGCGGGTGGCTTGGCTGCACAGCTTCGTGCGCGTTGGATCGACGCAGCGATGCCGTCGCCGGTGAATATGGGAGTCGCACCAGGACCCGGTTCATTGGTGAGCGCACTAGTGCAGGATATCGGCTTGCTGGCTTCACCGGCTGGATGGGAGATATACGCAGGCGGTCACGCAGAACATCCGGTCAAGCAAGGTGGCTTGATTGGGGTGGCTGAAACAGAGATACAAGCGGCAGCACTCGCATCAGCCTGCCTTCAATGGTATCGCCAAACTGCCTGGTATGATGAGCCGTTATGGGCATGGGCGGAGCGTTTGGGGTTCATGACGATTCGGGAAACGCTGCTGGATGACCAGTTACAGAAGGAACTTGCAGCTACACTTCAAGCTGATATATAGATGAAAGGCGGGGATGGAAAGATGGGATTATCCGTGAGTTCAGAACCAACAGCCTCCAAGCTGTATGTAAAGGAAACCCAGTGTCCGTATTGCAGTGTGCAATGCAAGATGACTGTTGAAGAACTGGCTGCACCTGTTGCGGGCCAGCGTCGTGGTGAGTATACGGTTCAGGGTGTCCCGAATGAAGCCTCTCAGGGCAGGTTGTGTGTGAAGGGCATGAATGCTCATCAACATGCGCTTAGTGGTCAACGATTAATGCATCCGCTCATTCGTCGTAATGGCGAGCTTGAACCCTGTTCCTGGGAGGAGGCCATTCAGACCATCGCAGAGCGGGTTCAGGACTTGAAAGATTCATACGGAGCAGATACGGTCGGAGTCTACGGAGGAGGATCTCTGACAAATGAAACAGCCTATCTGCTCGGCAAGTTTGCCAGAGTTGCATTGGGGACAAAATATATCGACTATAATGGACGGTTCTGCATGTCAGCTGCGGCTTCAGCTGGCAGTAAAGTATTCGGGATGGATCGTGGATTGACGTTCCGTCTGTCCGATATTCCTAAGGCGGGCTGCATTGTACTTGCAGGTACCAATATTGCAGAATGCCAACCTACCCTTCTGCCATACTTCAACCAAGCGAAGGAGAACGGAGCCTTCATTATTGTTATTGATCCACGTAAGACGGCAACCGCAGCCATTGCCGACCTTCATTTGCAGGTGAAGCCTGGCATGGATGCTCTGCTGGCAGATAGCATGTTGAAGGTGATTATGGATGCCGGATTGGTGAAGCCTCATTTTATAGACAAACGAACGCATGGTTACGATCAATTGATACAAGGGTTGGCTGATCTGCAACTCGAACAGGCGGCACAAGCGTGCGGGGTTGATCTGGCGCTGATTCGTCAGGCAGCGATGGCCTATGGTGAGGCGGAGACAGGCATGATCATGACAGCACGTGGTGTGGAGCAGCAGACGGATGGACATATGGCAGTGAGACACTTTTTGAACCTGGTGCTGGCGACTGGCAAAATTGGTAGAGAAGGCTGCGGATATGGTGCCATCACAGGTCAAGGCAATGGGCAGGGCGGACGGGAGCATGGGCAGAAGGCTGACCAGCTGCCGGGCTATCGATCCATTGAAAATGAAGCCGATCGTGCCTATGTGGCATCCGTCTGGGGTGTGGACCCTGCAAGTTTGCCAGGCAAAGGGGTATCCGCCTACGAGATGATGGAGAAGGTCCATGATCAGGAGATTCGGGCATTACTTGTAATGGGCTCCAACCCGGTCGTATCTAACCCCAATGTGCGTTTGGTGGAAGAAGGTCTGCGCAAGCTGGACTTTCTGATCGTGGCAGACATGTTTCTGTCCGAGACAGCGCGAATGGCTGATCTGGTTCTCCCGGTTACATCTTATATGGAGAATGAAGGTACACTGACCAATCTGGAGGGGCGTGTTCTGCTCCGCGAACAGGGGCGGCCTGCACCGGGAGAAACGCTTGATGATTGGGATATATTATGCCGGATTGCCGCGCAATTGGGTAAAGCTTCTTATTTTGAATATGACACTGCTGAGGATATCTTTAATGAGCTTCGGGTGGCGAGTCGTGGCGGAGTGGCTGATTACTATGGCATTACCTATGAGCGTTTGCGTAACGAGAAAGGGGTATACTGGCCGTGTTCTGCCCTGGATGATCAGGGAGAAGGACTGTTGTTCGGTGAACGATTCGCACACCCGGACGGCAAAGCGGCATTCACATTCGAATCAAGTCCAGGATGGAATGATGTATCGCCGAAATTCCCCCTAATTCTCACCAATGGGCGTGTGCTGCCTCATTATCTTACAGGGGTGCAGACACATCGAAGTCCGGCACTGGCAGCTCGTGAATTGGAGAACTTTGTTGAACTTCACCCGGCTACCGCTGCCCGTTATCGTATTCACGATGGAGAGTGGGTTGAGATTCAATCGACGTACGGAAGCTTCACGGTTCGTTCGCGCATCAAAGATTCGATTCGGGAGGATACCTTGTTCGTGCCGATGCATTGGGGTGGCATTCAGAATGTGAATCGGGCCACCAGACCAGAGCTAGATCCGTTCTGCCGAATGCCTGGGTTCAAGACAGTGGCCGTAACCATTCGACCTTTGCGCTTGGCCAGATGATTCATGCAGGTTTCAGTTTATAAAGGTTCTCAGGCATCATAAGCTGTTCTAATGGTATCTAAGCGGCTGCACAGTCCATATTTATATGAGACTGTGCGGCTATTTTTGCGTATATGTACGCAAGTAGGCCATAGTTCCGTGGTTCCACGTAAACATGAGGATTGGCTCATGAATATGGATTGAATTTTAGTTATGATGTTCATTAGGGGTACATATGTACGTATTTTATATTTTATTTAGAGACAGATCGTCATTTCGAGTTTAGGTTATTCCGCATCGTGGTATAGATATCGGGGCTTATGGAAGCTTCTTCAAATATAGTAGGACAAGGGAGGGAATGCGGTGAACGTATGGATAACGGTAAAAAGTCTGGGTAAGCGCAAGCCGGTACTTGCCAAGCAAGCTGCCGAACTTCCGGAAACAACTCATACGTTAAGGCAGCTCATTGAGAACATGGTGGCTCTGCAAGTAAAAGCGCTTCAGGACAAGAAACAACAGGCAGAATTACTCGCCTACCTGATGCCGGATGATATTGAGGCGCAAGGAGCGGCGGGGAAAGTCGGGTTTGGCGCAGTATACAATGAGGGTGTTCCTGATCTGAATGTTGCGATGGAGACAGCTATAACCGCCTATGAGGATGGGTTATATAAAGTGTTTCTCAACGATGAAGAATTGCAGGAACTGGATGAGTCACTTGTTGTAAAAGACGGTGATAACGTGGTGTTTATTCGTTTTACAATGCTTGCCGGACGTCTGTGGTAGAGAGCGATGAAGGAGGAGAACAGGATGAATCAGGAAGAGCGAGTACAGGTGTATATGGAAGGATTGCAGGAAAGAGCCAAGTCGTTAACAGGGGTACAGCTTGAGCTGGCAGGCTATGTTGTGGAGATCGCCGGGTCTACCTATTTGCGTGGAGATGAAAAGATGTTTTTGAATACTGATAAGCTGCTTGGAAGGCTGGCTGCAGAAACGCAGAAACCATTATTCCAGCCACTATTGGATGTACTCGAGCATCTGGCGAGCGAGTCATTGGTTGCACGATTCCGTTATATCGCAGAGCGTGCGACTCGTTTCCCATACAGTAACAACTATGAACGCCGGCCTTTCCGCACATCCGATCCGGAGCAGCATGTAGAACAAGTCATCCGTAAACTGATGGGATTGTTCCGTATGGAAATGAAAAATTTCTCCTTGGAAGAATATGTGTCACTACGTGAGTACAAGCTGGATTATCTGCATGAGATCCGTTGGGTCCTGGCCGATTGTATCGCTTATGAACTGGATCATCAGGGTGGAGATATGAAGCAGGCACTGCACGATATTATCTATGGTGACAATCAGACGGCGTTGTTAACCCATGAAATGATCAAAGGTATATTCATGAGCGATCAGGCAGATGCCTATCAGATGGTGGGTGAGTTGCTCGTTGCAGCAAGGTTGCAGGAAGGGCTGCGCCAAAGCATTGTGGAGCGGATGGATGAAGGAACACTGGAAGCCTATATTTACATATTAAAAATCATCATCGACAACAACCTGATCCGTTTCAGTTCGGTGGTAAGAGCACTCGCCGTATGGACGGGAATTGGTATAGAAGCAGCCAATCAGCGTGTTGCTGCACAGCTGATTGAACAGGCGTATGAGGCGCTTGTGCAACCAGAAGTGCGCGAATCCTGGCAGCAGGAAGCGAACGCCAACAAGCTCTTTATCAGCCTGTGGGCGACAGCGGTCATTGAAGAGAATGAACTGACGAGCAAGATCATCGAGATTATGGATCAAGGCCAATTATATCAGAAGATTGTTGCCCAATACGTACTGGCTAACAGCCAGAACAGAGAGCTTCGTTTGCACATTGCACGTCGTTATCTGGAGGCGCAGGATACCGAGTTGATGCACTGGATTGTGACCAACTATGATGCCATGTATATGTACAACTGGAGTTTCGAGAATGGAGAGAATCAGCGTAGTGTCTACGTGTGGCCATTGCCTGCGCTTGAAGATAAGGCATTGAGACGTCAGGACTTTGATCAATTCAAACAGATGTTGGCTGTCATTCCAAAAGGCGGATCAGGTGGACCATCGGGTGTACTTGAGTATGTTCACTACCGGATTGATACAGATGATGTAGTGAAGAAAATGTTATATCTGGCCGCTTATGATATGGACCCGGAATGGATCGGCGAAGTCATCGCAATCAAGGACCGTTTGAGCCCAGAACTGCGCGGGGAACTGTTGTCCCAGTTTGTTCAGCATCCCGATAATGAGGTGCAAAGACAGTTTGTGTTTGAGAGTTTGTCTGATAAAAGCATCAGTAATAGGGAAAGTGCGCTCTCCAAGGCGAAGCAGCTCACGTTGACGGTTGAAGAGATGAAACAGATGGAGGCGCTGATGAAGCTCAAGACAGGCTCACTTCGTCAGAAGGTCATCCATGTATTGTTACTACAACCCGTGGACCAATTGACGGTTTCACTGAAGCGACTTTTGCAGGCCAAGAGTGAGTTGCAGCGTCTAGGCGCGCTCGAATTGTTGACCGAGATTGCGGCAGATCCGGATCGGGCAGATCAGCAGGAGCAATTGCAGCCATTGGCACAGCTGATTGAGACGCCAACCGCGAAGGAACAGAAGTTGCTCGACAAGCTGACGGATCAGGGGAGTCGCTATACGGCCGCTAATGGGTTTAATTTATTCGATCCGAAGCGACGTGAGCCATTGCTGGATGAGAAGCGTGACCTCAAAGGCCACAGTCCGAAGGATATCTTTACACTTTCTCTGGATAAGACCAGACCATTCCTGCAGGGGCTCGATGAATTAGTGCATGAACACAGGGATCATGAGTATGAAGTGGAGTACTATGCTGGCTACAAAGACACGTTGTTAGTCGGAGCGAGTCTTCGCTCCAAGGTTCCGTATGGAGAGCGGAATGAAATGAAGCAGATGGAACAGTTCCCGCTACATGAGATATGGGAAAACTTTATTCAACATGCTGGGTTTAGCAGTGTGGAACTGATGCAGCTATACATGGTTATACAGCTCCGGGATTTCAATGGCAAATTGAGTGACCATTACAGTTACTTCCATGATCAGTATGGCTATGATGAACTGCAAAAGATTCCATTATTGGAAGGCTGGCGCAAGTCGTTTGCCGACCAGATCTATCCTCTGGATGACATCGAAAAGCTACAGCAGATGCTGGATTCGTTAACGTATAAGGATCAGGTAGTGGCACTGATATCGGCGGCATTTCTGGATAGCGATCCGATCGACACGTTTGAAATAGCTGAGAAAACCTGGGCCTCCATCATCGCGAGTATGCCTGCTGATCGACTCGAGAAAGAGTCAGGCATGCTTCATATTCTGACTGGACCTTGGAATCATGTGGTTCGTGGCAAAATCCATGACGATAACAGCTTCAAACGTTTCTTCCAGACAGCCTACCAGTTCGCCAGTCTTGTAGAAAATAGTCAACCGTTGTCCTTGCTGTCACTTGAAGATTTCCTGCGCGCGTACCAGCTGAACCTGATTGATGAACAGGAGATATATCGACAGGTTCTGGTCGGTGGGAATCGTCTGATGTTTATTCGGGACTTAACATCCACTCGTACAGAAGTGATCGCAAGTGATCCCAAGCTGATTCATTTACGGGATACGGTCGTTAATCGGATTCTGGAGATCGAGCTGACCCGGGGAGAACTCTCTACAGAAGTAAGTACACTTGCCATGAAACTGGAACGAATTGAAGGCATGGAACACTGGGTACATCTGGTCTCGGCGATGGATCAGGATACATTTGTCCGTGGATATATCTACAGTTATGGGGACAACACAACACGTAAAGAGACGTTTAGCTATCTAATTCAGAATTGTCATCCACGGGATGGAGAAGATGAGAAGCGTCTTGGAGAATTACTCCAGAAGTATCCGGTGAATGAGAAAAAATTGCTGGAAGCGGCTATGTACGCCCCGCAGTGGATGGAGATTGTTGCAAAACATCTGGGATGGGAAGGTCTCCGCAGTGCGGCATGGTACTTCCATGCCCATATCAATGAACGCTTTACTGCGGAGAAAGAAACCATCGTGGCCCACTATTCTCCAATCTCACCACAGGACTTTAATGAAGGTGCGTTTGATATCGCTTGGTTTGAAGAAGCCTATGCTGCTGTCGGTGAGGAACGGTTCAATCTGTTATACGATTGCGCCAAGTACATTTCCGGGGGAGCTAACCACCGCAGATCCCAATTGTTCGCAGATGCTGCACTGGGCAAGCTTCGATTGGACGATATGCGTGATTCCGTGTCAGACAAGCGAAACAAGGATCATTTGTTAACCTACAGTTTGATCCCATTCGCCGTAAATCGGGAACAGGATCTGCGTGAGCGATACGACTTCATTCAGAAGTTTCTGTTGCAGAGCAAGCAATTCGGTGCACAACGCCGTGCCAGTGAAGGTGTAGCATCACAGATTGCACTGGGCAATCTCGCTCGTAATGCAGGTTATGCTGATGTTACGCGGCTGATGTGGGACATGGAAGCACGTAAGTTGGATGAGATGAAATCCTTCTTTGAACCTCATGCATTAGATGCTGACACGACAGCACAATTGGTCATTGATGAGGAAGGCCAACCCGAAATGGTTATCGTTAGCAAAGGCAAGACACTCAAATCTGTACCTGCCCGGTTCAAAAAAGATGGATATATCGCTGAACTGAAAGAGCTCAAATCGGATCTGGTGGATCAGTATCGCCGGGCACGGCAGGAGCTGGAACGTTCGATGACTGCTGGAACATCCTTTACACGTGAGGAAATTACCAGTCTGATGCAAAATCCGGTTATACATCCGCTGGTAAGAACGCTTATATTCCAGTCAGGTGACAAGACGGGACGATTCGATGTATCATCCAATGGTTTGGTTGCTCCTGGGCCGGAGGGTACGAACCATGCACTATCGGAACAGGATCAACTGTTGATTGCTCATCCGCTTCATCTGTATCAGAGCGGAAGCTGGAGTGAATTCCAGCGGGATCTGTTCACCCGTCAGGAGCGTCAGCCCTTCAAGCAGGTATTCCGTGAGCTGTATCTTCCTAACGAGGACGAATTGGCTAATGGTACGGTGTCTCGTCGATACGCCGGATATCAGATTCAACCGAAAAAAGCAGTAGCTCTGCTTAAAGGACGCCAATGGACTGTCAGTTATGAGGAAGGTCTGCAGAAGGTAAGTTACGAGCACAATCTGATTGCGAATCTCTATGCCATGGCAGATTGGTTCTCACCAGCAGATACGGAGGCACCTACCTTGGAGACGGTGCAGTTCTACGATCGTAAGAGCTACAAACCTGTAGCGCTGCAAGATGTGCCGCTGACGTTCTTCTCGGAAGTTATGCGTGATATCGATCTGGTGGTCAGCGTTGCACATGTGGGAGGCGTAGATCCGGAAGCCAGCCTGACAACAATCGAGATGCGTCACGTCATTGTGAACGAGTCGTTGCGTCTGCTGAAGATCGACAATGTACGTTTGGACGGGAATTACGCACGAATTGATGGTGAATTGGGTGAGTATGCTGTTCATCTGGGGAGTGGTAATGTGTTCAAACAAGCTACAGGTGCACTTCATATTGTTCCGGTGCACAGTCAGCATCGGGGTCGAATCTTCCTGCCCTTCCTCGATGAAGATCCGAGAACAGCTGAGATTCTGTCCAAGGTGATGTTGCTCGCCGAAGATAAAAAGATCAAGGACCCGCAGATTCTTGCACAGTTACAGAACTAGAATTGAACCGCCCCACGGGGCGGTTTTTCTATTTGTTACTCCGATTTTAATGTAACTTCGAATCTCAATATAACGAGTGTAGAACAAGAATCATGGACGGAAAGTGGACAATATGGAGCAATTCCAACATAAAGGCAGCTGAAGAACCTGTTAAAAGGGACCTCAGTTGCTTTTATATTTTTGGATATTTCAATGGACCGGATTGGTTCCGTTTTCAAATAGACTTAGGACCCAGAGTGTGTCGACATATTCCTTAATCTGATAATTAATTGCATTAATTGGTTGATCGGGAGTGGGTCGAACCGACTGTTTTTAAAAGTAAAGAATTTGTTCGAAAGTAGTTACGGAAATGTAAATAATTCGTTTTCTTGTTTTGTTATCTGAATTGTTAATATGGTGATTCCAAAGAACTAGGCTTGTTCTAATCGGTCATTTACCAAATTTAAGGGGATGTAATTCATGATCATGTCGGCTATCGTTAGGAAGCGAAATCTGCTGACTTGCTTGCAGGCTGCAGTTTCAGAAGCCATGTGCAGGACAACCTGAATGCTTGAAAGACTGGGATCAAGCCAGTTTGCATTCCCTTGTATACATGTATTCAATATGTGCACAAGAAAAATGATCAAGAGAGAAGGAGAACTTACAACATGAACAGAAGACTCAATCTGATTTTCCTCAAACGATGGTTTATGTTATTAATCATCGTGGCGGTTGCGGCTATGCCGCTGCACGCCTTCGCCGCGGAGGCGGAATCTGGGGCCAATCGTCCTTGGATGAACAAATCCTTGTCTGCGGAGGAACGCACCGAGCTGCTGCTCAAGGAGATGACGCTGGAGGAGAAAGTTGGATTCGTAACCGGTAAAGTCAATAACTATTATGGTTTCTATAATGATGGATTGGAGCGCCTCGGCATTCCGGCATTACAGATGGCAGACGGACCTGCAGGGGTACGTGTGGCTAACCCGGATGTGCAGGACAAAAAGTCCACGGCACTGCCTGCACCCATCGCGCTTGCCGCTTCCTGGGATACCAATCTGGCCAAGAAATATGGCGATCTGATCGGTCAGGAAGCACATGATACAACACATAATGTAGTGCTCGGCCCTGGGCTGGATATTGCACGTACACCATGGGGTTCCCGGAACTTCGAATCTCTCGGGGAAGATCCGCTATTGGCTTCGGGCATGGGTGCAGCGTATGTGAACGGGATTCAAAGTAATCCGGTTATCGCTACAGCGAAGCACTACATCCTGAACAACCAGGAGACGGAACGTTTCACGACCAATGCAACAGCCAGCGAACGTGCCATTCAGGAAGTCTATGCACGTCCGTTCCAGGCGATGGTTGAAAAAGCGGATCTTGGTTCTGCCATGTGTTCATTTAACCAGGTGAACGGTACATATGCTTGTGAGAACAAGGAGATGCTTACCAATGTCCTTCGGGATCAGTTTGGCTTCGAAGGGTTTGTTATGAGTGACTACGGTGCAAATTTCAGCACAGCCAAATCCGCCAATGCGGGTCTGGATCTGGAGACACCTGGAGAGCCGTATGGCAAATGGGGAGACAAATTGCTGGAAGCCGTGAACAATGGCGAAGTCAGCGAGCAAACCATTGATGAGAAGGTTAGACGCATTTTGCTTCAAATGTTCGATAAAGGGCTGTTCGATAACCCTGTAACGAATACACAAATCAATGCCAAGAAAGACGGCAAACAGGCACGTGAAATTGCAGAAGAGAGCATGGTTCTTTTGCAAAACAACGATAATGTACTGCCGCTGTCCAAGAATAACGTGAAATCCATCGCTGTCATCGGACCGGATGCAGATAACGCATCTGCTGCTGGTGGAGGTAGCAGTTTGGTTAATCCGACGTATACTGTAAGTCCGCTTCAAGGCATTCGTAACCGTGCTGGTAACGGTGTGGATGTAAAATATGCTGCCGGAACCGATCCTATCTCCGCAGGAGATGCATTTAATGGACCATCCGCCGTACCTTCTACTCTTTTATCACCAGCGGATGCTCAGGAAAGTGAAAGAGACTATGGTACAGATCGTGCGGAATATGGTCTGCGTGCTGAATACTGGACGAATAAAGATATGGAGGGTAATCCTTCTTTGGTCCGTACAGATAATCAGGTCAACATGAATCTTGGATTCTACAACTATGAAGGTTTTAACGCACAATCTTCCAAGCTTCCAGTGACACCAACGAAATTCAATGCCAAAATGTCTGCTCGTTGGACAGGGGCGATCACAGCACCTCAAACGGGTGAATATAAACTGTCCCTGACCAGTCTAGGTTCTGCGAAACTGTATGTGGATGATAAGTTACTCGTAGACAATCAAGGTGAAACACTGAGTACAACAAAGAAAGAAATCACATTCAAAGAAGGCGAGTCCCACAATATTCGAATTGAGTATCGTACGGATTTCCCGGTACAGACCAATCATGATATGGGTGCACAGGTTCGTTTTGGCTGGGAAGCTCCAGAAGACGCTGTGGATATCAAAATGCAAAAAGCAGTTGATCTGGCGAAAAAATCCGATGTTGCCGTCGTGGTAACTCGTACGTATGACAGTGAAGGTTACGTCGACCGTTCCGACCTGGAGCTGCCGAATAACCAGGAGCAGCTGATCCGCAAGGTAGCAGCAGCCAATCCAAAAACGATCGTGGTGCAAATGAGTGGTCGCGCTGTTGAAATGGATTCCTGGCAAAAAGAAGTGCCATCCATCGTTCAGGCTTGGTATGCAGGTCAGGAACAAGGTAATGCAGTGGCACGTGTTCTGTTCGGCGATGTGAATCCATCCGGTAAGTTGCCGGTGACGTTCCCATCAGATGATTCCCAAACTCCGGTATCCACTGCGGAACAATTCCCGGGTGTGAATGGGGTGGGCAACTATTCCGAGGGTATCTTTGTAGGGTATAAAGGATATGACAAAGAAGGCATGACACCGGCGTTTGCCTTTGGACACGGACTGTCTTATACCGATTTTAATTATCGTAATCTGCATGTGAAAAACACAGGCAAAGGCGACAAAGCAACCGTAGAAGTATCCCTGAACTTACGTAACACCGGTAAAGTTTCCGGTGCAGAAGTTGTACAGGTCTATGTTGGCAATCTGCCAACTAAAGTTGAAACTCCAGAGAAGCAGCTTGCTGGTTGGGCGAAGGTAGATCTGAAAGCAGGCAAGCAGCAACGGGTCAACATTCAACTGGATCGCAGCGCATTGTCCTATTGGGATGAAACATCGCATGAATGGTTAATGCCTAAGGGTAAGGTTCAAGTGTATGTTGGTAGTGCATCCGATGATATTCGTCTGACAGGTAGTGTGAATATCGGAAGCAAGTCCGGTAAATAAAAGTGCAATAAGGGAGTTCGGAAGGTTGTTCTCCCCGTTGAATTCATCTGTGTCAAATGCAGTTTGTTTTAATTCATATAGATTAGGAAAATGAGTCGTGGCCTAGTGGCCGCGGCTTTTTCCACAATGGAAGGAGAGTGAAGCGTGATGAACATACGCTGGCGAGAGCATCCCAAACGATGGATGATCCTGTTGATCGCAGCTGTTTGTAGTGTTGGTATAGGAATCTGGCTTATCTTCAACCGAGGTGAACACCCCGTACCGCCACCGGTTGCGGACAAGCAGAGAGTGGTCGAAGTCTGGTTAACCACGGGAGATCAGCAAAATCTGCTTACACCACAGAAGCCCATTCCAATTACCGATCACCATGATGCAGACACAAGCTCTTCCGTTTCTTCAACGCAGGAGTCAGACACGTCTTCCTCGGTGTTCACCATACAGATTGACCCGGACAAGACGTATCAGACTATGGATGGATTTGGCGCAGCGATGACAGGTTCATCGGCACATCTGATCAACGAGCTTCCAGAGGAACAACAAGAGCAACTGCTGAAGGAACTGTTTACGACGGAAGGGCTGAACATGGATATGGTGCGTCATACGATTGGTGCTTCCGATTATTCGGTAGATGAATCAGGTGCGGCTTCAAGTCATACCTATGATGATATCGAGTCCGGCACGGACTATGAGATGGAACACTTTTCGATCGAAATGGATCAGGAAGTCGTGAATATGCTGGAGCGTGTAGCTGGTTTGAAACCGGATCTTAACGTACTGGGCACACCGTGGACGGCCCCTGCCTGGATGAAGTATGGGGAGAAGACCACGAACGGTTGGTATCTGGATTACAACGATCCTCAGGTGTACGAAGCGTACGCAAGATATTTTGTGAAATATATCAAAGCTTATCAGACAAAGGGCATTCCCATCTACGGGATCACGTTGCAAAATGAACCGGAGTTCACCTCGGATAAATATCCGAGTATGAGTATGGGAGCTGAAGAACAAGCGATGTTCATTCGGGATTATCTCGGCCCGGCGCTACAGGATGCAGAACTGGACACGCGAATCATCGCGTATGATCATAACTGGGATCATGCGGTTGAATATACCGGTAAGGTGCTTGATGATGAGCAGGCTGCTGCCTATATCGATGGATCTGCTTTTCACTGTTATGCAGGTGATCCATCTGCCATGTCGGAAGTGCATGAGCGCTTCCCAGACAAAAACATCTATTTTACCGAATGTAGTGGTGGGGAGTGGAGTCCTGATTTTGGCGAGAATCTGAGCTGGCAGATGTCCAATCTCATCATTGGTGCACCTCGCAACTGGGCGAAAAATGTACTGCTCTGGAACATCGCACTCGATCCGCAAGGTGGACCCACGAACGGTGGCTGTGAGAACTGTCGTGGGGTTGTGACGATTGACCCGGAGCGTGATGAAATCACTAGAAATGTCGAGTATTATGCGTTAGGCCACATCAGCCGTTATGTACGTCCGGGAGCCGTAAGAGTTGCTTCTACGCAAGAACAGGGCCAGCTCGAGAACGTAACCTTCCGCAATCCGGATGGAACGATGGTGCTAGTTGCAGCTAACACGGGCGAGGCAGAAGTTTCCTTTGGTGTAGTCATAGATGGAGATTTATTTCGATATATACTGCCATCCCAATCGGCAGCAACCTTCCGTTGGAAGCCAAAAACGGAGGTAGAACGTTGACTCAAGATTGGAAATTATGGGTACAGATTGAATGATGGACATGGTAAAATAAACGTAGAGTTATTTCAAATTTGATGTATTAAACAAGTCCGATCCCAGGATCGGGCTTTTACATAACTTTTACTTTTTATAGAAAGGAGCTTACGTTGGACATGTTAGTCGTTGCATATCGGGAACAGGATCATGACAAGTTGGTTGGAATCTGGGAGAGTGCTGTGCGGGCAACCCATACGTTTTTGGAAGAGCATCACATTCAGTTCTATAAACAAGTGGTGAGTGATGTGTTGCAACAAAGGCAAGTCGAGGTTTGGGAAGCGCTGAATACGGAGCAACAACCCGTGGGTTTTATTGGTCTGGATGATAACTTTATCGAGATGTTATTTGTAGATCCGAGCCAACACGGACAGGGTCTGGGACGTCTGCTAATAAACCATACCTTCAAAATCAAAGGCCGTCACCTCAAGGTGGATGTTAATGAGCAGAATACTGGGGCAGCCCGATTCTATGAAAAGATGGGATTTGTACAGACAGGACGATCCGAAATGGATAGTTCCGGTAATCCGTTCCCGCTGTTGCATCTGGAGATCAAACAGGAACAGGCCGAGAGATTGTCGTAATGGATAGACCACGTGATATAAATGACCAGGATGAGGAGTGTGCAGGATGACACAGATCAAGGTGACACCGGAACAACTGGAGACGGTCAGTGGGCAGTTCGCTCAGGCACATCAGCAATTATCGGGCTTCATGTCCACATTGGACGGCAAGATGAGTGTCATGCGGAGCAACTGGGATGGCATGGAACGGGAACGCTTCTATAACGATTATTCAACCGCTCAAGGCACGATGAAATCTGTTCTGGAACTGGTTCTGTCCATTCAATCGGAGCTTAAGAAGATTGCCGAGCGTTTCCGCACGACAGATGAAGAGGCGGTGAGCCAGGCAATTATGACGGCGCTGACCGCAGCGCGGGCGCTATCAACCATGGGCAAAAATAAAGGCGATGATCTGAACAAAACGCCAGGTCCACCAAAGAACATGGATGAATGGGCTGAGAAGGATGCTGAGAAATACCAGAACTATGAGGAAATGCTGAAGAAAGCCAAAGAGATGGGGGACGAAGAACTGGCGCAGCAGATTCAGGCCAGCATGAACATCATTCGGCTTCAGTATGAAGATGTAATCTATCAGACTGACCCCAATACGGGCAAGACGGTGAAAATTACCGAGGATTCCATCGTAGGTACGTATCAGGTGAAAAGCGACAAGGGCGAAACGACCACCATCAGTCTGGATAAACAGGGCAATGTGGTGGACTATACCAAAGATACGGAAAAGTATAAGTATTCGGAGCAAACGCACACCACCAGTCAAGGCGAGCATCTCTTTGGCAAAGCAGCACAAACGGCTACAGCCTACGGGATTGGTCTGCTGCTCACAAGCAAGACGGGCTCTGCCTTCACGGAACATGCGACAGGACTAGGTTCATCCTTCGTCGCGGACAAATTCCTGTTCTCCGTGCCGGAGGAAGGCGAGACACGTACGATGATCTACCGTACCAATAAGGAAACGGGCAAAATGGAAAATATGATCGTGGTCACGCGTGGCGACAACGATATTGAATATACGCCGTGGCGGGATTACTTCTAAGCCACGGATGGGGTCGGCAAGCGGGCAACACAGGGCTACCTGATTGCGGCCTGCTTGCCGACCCACCGCATGGAGCCATGTGGTTGTGTATCACATGGCTATGCGTGTGGAGGGCAGGCGGCTTATCCGTGAGCCTGCCTATAGAAAAACACCCCGGCGACCTTCTCCCTGAGATGGGAAGGTTGCCGGGGTGTTTTGTGTTTTCCTTACCGATTAGCCACGGTCGAAGGACGGGCCGGAAGGGAGTCTTTTTTTGCCAGAGATTAATGTGTCTCTCCATCCAGAAACGGTTTGTTCACCGCATAATACATAAAGCCCATCAGCAGCACACCACCTACCAGATTACCGAGCGTCACAGGAACCAGGTTATGGATCCCCCCCTTCAAACGAGATGGTTCCCAAGTGGTTCAGTACACTGGACAAGTCTATGTATCAAGTAGCTGAGGACTTGCAGCAGACAAAGATTATTCTTGCTGAGGGCATGTTCTACAGCGGTGATATGATGCGGACAGGTCAGCGACAGACTTGATGAACTGAACAACGTGGATCAGCTTAATAAGGTAGGACTGCCTGGCGGGGATAGAGCGGTCTGATCCGGACAATAACGCGTTCATCATTCTATACGGATGGTTGATGCAGTTTACAAGAGTATAGTAGACACTTGCCTTACAACTGCGGCGACTGGATTCATTTACGCGACGGAGGACAGATCTACATTCCTGAAAATGCGAGAAATACCAGAGTTAAGTTCGCCCGAAAGCAGGTACGACAAATTATTTTCCGTTGCTGTCCTCTGCTAGTGTTAAAAACACTCCGTAACTCCTTATATTGAGAGGTAGTTTAGTAGGTGTTTCTATGTTCAGAAAGGTGATCACGTTGAGAAGGACATCCATAGCACCTGTGATCATTGTGACTACTTCCGAGTGAATGTTATCTCAATTGGATTTGAGGTGGACTGGTGGACAGTCCAAGTGGTCAACAAACAAATATAAGGAGTGATTGTAATGGCTGACGTTAAAGTGCCAGTGCCATTGGCATCGTGGTACAAGCCGACCAACGGTGATGAAGATCAGCTTACCCGTTGGGATATTGGCGTTGTAGATGCTTCCCAAGCATCTGAGATTGACACTTTCTTGATCTTTAACAACCGTAAGGGTCTCGAAGATGTACCGGACATGCAGAATGCGGCAATCATGACGAAAGACTCGAATGGCGGAAATACCGGAGAATTGGTAGAAGGTCAGTGGATCGAAGTCAGAGTTGACGAGATAGATACTGGATTCAACAAAATTGGGTGGGACTCCATCGAAAACGTTGCAGTTTCTCGGCCAATTAAGACCACCGGTAGCACGACAAATGTGGACGGTACGTTTACACCTAATGTCGGTTCACACACAACAACGAGCGGTGAAGTCAGCTTGCTCGGAGTCAAGAATGACGGAGATCTAATCAACGCCAAAGGTAACTACGTCAAAGTGCAACTCCTCTGCCGAATTCCAGGTAATGCTTCGGCTGGTCTAATTAATTTTCGTACTCGGATAACTTACCAGTACGTGTAAGAAAACATCCAATGCAATGGAGGTTACCCTATGCTGACAAAAATTAATCCATACTCTTTTGTGGATCAAGACTATATTTGGATGGGTGAGTATTCCGATGGTACTCACCTTTCTGAGTACCACTATCAAACGAAAAAACGAGGAGATTTCAACACGATTAGAAAGGAGTCGCTCATTCGCTTCGGTCTTATCGGAAACGGCATGAGACTTTATCACGAAGTGCTTGGCGGTTTCTTCCATCTAAGAGGTCAGATTTACGAGATTGTCTACAAGGTAGGCGATAAAGAATACTACCTGACAGGTCAAAGCCAGCTTTATAACGATATCATTACGTACAAGGATGCGGAAGCGTGGGCGAATTTTAATCAGCGAGATAATACGAATTTCCCAAGCAGGGTTACTGCTTTCAACACTGGATACAAAAAGAGCCTTAAAATTGATGGGATCAACTTCAACTTTAAGGCCATTATTAGTGTCCCGTGCAACAACGTACCAATTAATTTGACGGTAAGGATTGTAGCCGACACGGATCTTGACGGTAGGTTGGTGATTAAGCGTAACGGAACGCAGGTCGCTGAGTTCGATGCTCCCCTGAGAAAGGGTATGGGAGGGCAAGTCATGTGGTATGTGAGGTGGTAACGAATGGCTATTTACTCAGGTAAGTCTACACTCCACGACTACTTGGTGGGGGAAGACATCCCAAATGGTACTCATGTACTTGAAGTCAATGGCGTGAATATAGACATTGAGATGTGCAACTACTTGGATGACTTTGAAGTAGATACTCAGGGGGTCGAAAACATCGTACCCGTGCTAACCAGCAACACTGCCAACGTAAACTTCAAGGCATCTGCAAGTTCAGAATATACCGTATCCCCTGGCTACCTAGCATGGAGAGCATTCGTTAACGGTGTTAATGGGACACTCTGTTGGGCTACCGCGCAGTTCAATACTACGGGCTGGCTTCAAATGACCATGGTTACAGCTAGACGTGTGTCTCTCTACTATCTGTGTGGGCAGACAGGTAGACCCCTGGGTAGTCCTAAAAACTGGACATTTGAAGCATCTGACGATGGGGAGAAATGGACTGTGATAGACACCCGTGAACATGTTACAGGTTGGGTGGACAATACTTGGAAGGGTTTCGCTGTACCTGTTCAAAATATCGGGCTGTATAAAATGTATAGGCTCAATGTGACAGCCAACAACGGGGATACCAATTTCCTGACCATTGGTGCTATGCAACTGATTGACTCATTTGGAGATGAGACCCTTGACTCTAAAATGCTCGTGCTTAAGTTCCATAAAAACCTAACGGTCAATACTGGCGCTACCCTCATACCGAGGGTTAGAAAGAAGGGCATGACCGTTTACGTAGGAGGCAAGCTAACCAACAAAGGGACGATAAGTATGACGGCCAAGGGAGCTATAGCAACCGGACAGAACGTCTACCTTTATCAGAACAATGACGGGTCATTTGAGTACGTTCCAGCTATGGGGGCTGTCGGCGGTACGAGCGTTACAGGTGGAGCACAATCGGTTACTAACGCTGGCCGGACAGGTGTAGCGGGCACGGCAAGAAGAACCGGCGGTGGGGGATCTGGTGGTGGAGGAATGTCAAACCCACATACAGGTACTTTCATTACAGGCAGGGGCGGTACTGGAACATCCTATTCCGGTGGAGCAGGTGGCGGTGGAGCATGGTGTTACAGTGGCAACGCTTGGGCAGGAGCGGGTTCAGACATAGGCGGTGCTGGCGGTAACGCTGCATCAACCTACGGAACTTCTCGTCCTGTTGGTGGCGGAGCAGGTAACGGAGGAGGCACAGCTCTCGGCGGTTTAGTAGGTGGAGCAGGGACGGGAGGTCTCCTAATCATCTACGCAACTATTTTTGATAATACAGGCACCGTTTCTTCTATAGGATCGGTCGGAGGTGCTGGCGGTAACGGGGGCGGTGGTTCGTCAGGAGGTGGCTCGATCAACGTCTTCTACACAACCCTGGTTAACAGGGGAACCACAAATGCTAACGGGGGAGCAGGGGCTACTGCTGGTAGTACAGGTGGAGCAGGGGCGATTACCTTCTCTCTCATGGAGAATACAACAAGATTTGATGGTGGTCTGGACGTAACATCTACACACACTAATGACGTACTTCTTTCAGGAATCATTAATGACACCATGGGACTGGATGTACAGTACCGAATCACTGTAAACGATGACCAAGTATTTCCTCAAAGTGGATTTACGGACTTAGCCCCAAGAGATCTGCCTGTTAGGTATGACATAGCGAATAGCTTACTCCGTTATGGGACGAATACGGTCAGATTGTTTGTAAGAAACAGCAACGGCAAAGTGTCAGTGTACGTGTACACTGTCGCTCTAGAAAGCGTGGAGCCAAGTATTACAGCTTCAATGATAGGGATGCGACTGGATGTTGTTGTCGAAGATCCTGAGATGGATAGAGTTAGAATCCAAGTGATTCTAAATGGGGTTAGCATCTATCCTGAGCATGAAGGGTACACCGAACTTACTGAATCCCCACTAGTATACGGCAGAACGCTGTACAGTAACGAGGTTGTAATTGGTGCGGATAATACGGTTGAGGTCCTTGCTATGGATTCGTATGGGGCACAGACGAGTGTTACTCTGCCATTTACAGGCTCCTACTCAGGAGTTATGTTCTCGGATGAAAATGGAGTCTTCTATTCGGATGACCTTGGCAATGTACTTAGCTACCTAAACATCGGATGGCTGGCCTTCGGAGAGACGTCGGCAGTACATGCAATAAATGTCATTAACCGGACGGGAACCGTGCTGGGGGGATTCGCTCTCACGTCGAATATGGACGAACTACCCGCTGATGCAGCAATCGAGTTCTCCCTAAGCAATGAACCATTTACACCTTCCACGTCCATCTCTTACTCAGAAGCCTTGTCTCAAGAAGACGTTGTAACGTTCTACGTCAGGATGATTGCAGGAGAAGGAGAAGATACGGGCGTTGGGGAGTTTGAAATAGCAGTTGACTATTAAAGGAAGGTGGCAGTGTAATGGACATCTCTGGAAATTTTGTGTACGACGATAACTACTGGAAGCGGTGGGTATCGGCTATTGAGGGGAATATAATCACTCTCGTCGCTGCGACTGGTGAAGTAGCTATCCATCCTAACACTTGGGCATTAATACATGTCCGTTATGGAGCGGTTACGGAAGCGGGTCTTTACGATTTGGTGTACATCACAGACGTAGAGGATGACACGAAGTTGACGTTGCTTCGTCCTCCAGTCTCTGTGCAGAGTGGGCACATTTTGAATGCCACCTCCGTATCCATTCATGCATGTATTAGTGACAAACAGGTTAATATCACCAAGGGTAGTATTCTTACAAGTAATAATCTTGTCGGGGGGGCTGCCGGAGGAATTATCCCCATTATTTGCGAAGAACTCAATCTTGATGGCGTTATCAACGTAACGGGGAAAGGTTATCGGGGGGGAGCGGCAGCCACTGCTTTATCTCAGGTCGGTATGCGTGGCGAGTATTACGCAGGAGGATGGAACTCCCGAAGCACAGCGCAGCAAGGTAATGGCGGAGGTGGAGGTAGGAACAACTACAATGACGGATACATCGTAGGTACACCTGGCGGAGGTGGCGCGAATGCTACCGCTGGTGGTGCAGGAACTACTGGCGGTGCCGGCGGTACAGCTTACCCAAGCCTGAGCGCGTATCGTGCTCCTTTTGGTGGCGGTGGCGGTGCAGGTGGATCTGACAATGGCCGTAGCAGTTCCGGCAAAGGAGGGAACGGTGGTGGTGTCATTGTTATCCTTACTAAGCAACTGAACGTGGGAGCTGATGGTAAACTCATCGCCAACGGAGAAGACGGTATCACAGCATTGAGTGAGTCGGGAGCAGGGGCTGGAGGTGCGGGCGGGACTATAGTGGTCATCAAGGAGAGCGGCGACACCCCATCAATGGAAGTCACTGGTGGAGTTAGAGCATCGAATATTGGATACCCAGGGAAAATTTATTACTCTGGTGCTGGTGGATCTGGTAAGAGTTATATTGTTCGGTTACGTGACGTTGCAGGAATCACAGGGAGCAGTCTGTACCTTGACGGCTTGACCATCTCTCCTACGACTATTAGCGGGGAGGACATCACGATCACCGGAGATATTCCAGATAACTCCCCAATTCGGTACAAGGTCCTTCTTAACAGCGTCGATGTAGACTGGTCGGCATACCGTAATCCTTCCACTTTAAATGAGACCATCTTCTACGATGCTGAGAAGTACCAGGTTGGCAATGGGAACATCGTAGAGGTATTCGCGGAGTCAGTGGATGGGAGGACAGGTTATTTGTTCTCCCCGATCAATGTAATCAACGACCTTCCCACCATTGAGATCCAAGAACAAGGTCTCCAAGTCAGAGTTATCCTCAATGACCGTGATAAGGTAAAGTACCGAGTGTCAGTAAATGGAGTACAGGAATACCCGTATGTGGGGATTGTTCCGCAGGATATTATCATAGAAAACGATAGTGTTGAAGGTTTTTCTTTAGTAAATTCTTGGACTAGAACCTCAGGGTGGGCGGAAGGACAATCACCTTTCAGTGGCGCATCCTTCCATTACGCTGCCAAAGACACCGGAGCCAGTGCGACATATGTCCCTGAGATCCCAGTGTTCGGTCAATACAAAGTGTACATGATGTGGCCAAGTCATTATAATCGCGCTACGAATACTCCTCTTGATATTAGCTCTGTGGGCGGCAAGGAGACGTTGGCCGTTAACCAGCAGGTGAACGGGGGGGTGTGGCACCTACTAGGAACTTATACATTTGGCGTAGGAACAGCAGGAAGCGTAACGATTCGTTCAGATGGCGCTAATGGCTACGTTATAGCTGATGCGATCAGATTCGAGTATGTCCCTCCATTCGCAGAAATGAAGGAGACTCCAATCGTATGGGAGAAGCAGTACTTGAGCACTCAGGTAAATATTGACGCGGATAATGTTGTAGAGGTAACAGCCATCGACTCCTATGGTGATCAAAGTGTCAGATCGTTTACATTTGTAGGAAAGTATGCGGGACTCATGTTTTCGGATGTCAATGGAGAATATTACTCCGATGACTTTGGAGATGTGCTTAGGTACTTGGACGTAGGTGTCCTGATTGTTGGTCAGATTTCGCAGACATATCCTATACGGCTTACTAACAAGACATCTAATGCACTAACGAATCTGCTCCTGACACCGAACAACAAAACTCTGCCGGAGGGGGTGAATCTGGAGATAAGCAAGATAGAAGATCCCTTCACTCCACAGGATTCACTCTTTTACACTGAGATGCTGAATTACGATGAAGCTGTGCCGTTTTTTACTCGAATCGTAACGGCTCATACAGCACGAACCGGATACGGGGAGTTCGACATCTTTGTTAAGGGTGATCCGGCATGATAATCTTGATTCCAATACAATGGAATGGTCGTGGTATCAATGGCAAGGAATAGAATGAAGGGTAAGGTCGTCCTCAATGTACGTAAAAATGATGACCTTGATTCAAGCGTATTCCCACGAATATACAACGAGTTGCTCTCCAGCGTTTCAGTCCGAACTTATAACAAAATGACCGGACAGGTACTCGTTATCGGGAACACGAATGATGACATGCCTTCACTAGTACAACCTCGAATATACAACGAGTTGCTCTCCAGTGTTTCAGTCCGAACTTATAACAAAATGACCGGACAGGTACTCGTTATCGGGAACACGAATGATGACATGCCTTCACTAGTACAACCTCGAATCCACAATGAGTTGCTATCCTCTGTGAAGGTTAGAGCTCATAACAAGATGTCAGGTCTCTTGGAAATCGTAGAACCTCCTTCAATTACGGTAAGATTATCACCGATTGAGGATACATACGCCAGGCAGGACATGCCTAAGCTGAACTACGGATATGATCACGATACGTTCGTAGGCGTGAGATCAAACGGCCAGCTATATCGGACCTTCATGAGGTACGACATTAGTTCGATTCCGAAGGATAAGAAGATCAAGAGCGTGACGTTGAAGCTGCACCTTCTCAACTCGCTACCTGCTATTCCGATAGCCATGTATGATGTGGCTAAGGGGGAAAAGTGGAACGAGTATGGACTGACATGGGATAACCAACCAGCAGTGGGTGATCTCATTAAGACTTATGACGGAGGGACATATGCAGGTGAAACGGATGTGGATCTCCTGTCCTATGTGACCGAATGGTATGAAGGCAAGCGTCAACATAACGGCTTTTCTTTAAGAGCACTCAGCGAAGCAATGCCTGGACGTTTCAAGCAGTATGGAACCCGCGAGAGCGACCTAACACCAGTGCTGGAAATTACATACTTCGATCCAACGGTGTACAGCTACAACCGAAGTGAACTGCGAAGCAGTGTATACGTTGTCGGTTTGAAACACTACGACCTCGTGTCCTCAGTAGTCGTTGCAGGATATGTAGGGGAGTGCTATCTTAACGCCAGCGTAACTGTCAGAGATCCGAAGACTCCAGTTAGGCATGAGATGCCTTCATCGGTGGCCGTCAAAAGGGACTACCTTCCGTCGTCAGTATTCGTCATGGAGGTTGGGGAGAAGGAGATCCATGCTTCCGTATCCGCTCGTGTTGGAGACGGAGATGATCTCGTTTCATCCGTCATTGTGAATAGACTTTATACTGATGGCGAATTATACGTTAAGCCTCATGAGGACCTGGACTCTACTGTAGTTGTCAAAGGGGAGAATGAGGACGACTTATACGGAGCGGTCATCGTCAATGCCTCTAAGCGAGAAGGTATTGTTTACATAAGGCCATACAGCGACCTCGGTGCCACTGTAACAATTCGTCCAGAAGAGTACGATGAATTATCTGGCTCAGTCATTGTATGCGTCCCTGAGAGAGAAGGATCGGTCTATGTAAGGTCGTACACTGACTTGGATGGTAGTGTTACTTCACGGATTTTGGGCAATGACTGGTTGTCTTCAAGCGTCTTCGTAAACTCAGAGATCATTAACTCAGTAGTCATTGTTAGACAGTCCGATGTGGTAGACATGCTGTCATCCGTTTTTCCACGTTTATTAGACAAAACAGATTTGGATAGTAGTGTTACTACAAGGGTTCCGAAGGATAGTGATCTTCCCTCATCCGTGGCCATCAGAAATGAACAATTCTATGACTTAGATGGATCGGTTATCCCGCGTGTATTGACTGCTTCGGATATCCCATCCAACGTAGAAGTTGAAATCGCGTCTAACTTGCCATCCGGCGTAACCGTTCGTGCATGGCTGGATTCGGATATCCCTTCTTCCGTTGGGGTCAGGTACGGCGGAGAACACGAGATCAAAAGTTCCGTCTTCGTTAGGGCATTAGGCTACCGGGACATAGACTGCTTAGTGACTGTTAGAGTTCAGAAAGATACAGACATTGATGCGGCAGTACAGGTACGTGGAGAACATCTAAAGGACCTACCTTCCATCGTCAAACCAAGGGTGGCAGGAGCTGAGGATCTCTCTTGTACTGTAGATGTGTCAGGTGATGTAGGGTATGCCTTTATTATGTGACACCAAGAGCCTATCCTTTATTGGATAGGCTCTTGGTGTCACTAATTGTAAAAGTAAAATAGGATATTATTTAATGTAAAATTGACGGGGGACAGGCTGGAAGGGACTCTTTTTTTGCCAGAGATTAATGTGTCTCTTCATCCAGAAACGGTTTGTTTACCGCATAATACATAAAGCCCATCAGCAGCACACCACCCACCAGATTACCCAAGGTCACGGGAACCAGGTTGTGAAGCACACCTTCAAATGAGATCGTTCCCGGATGGTTCAGCACAAGTGCAATCGCGAATGTACACATATTGGCGATGCTGTGCTCGTATCCCGAGATGAAGAAGCAGAACACAAAGAGCATCATGGCGAACATTTTGGCTCCATTCTCCTTCATGAACATCGGGACAAAGAACGCCATACATACAAGCCAGTTACACAGAATTCCCCGGAAAAAGAGCTGCATGGTCGGAACTTCCATCTTATGCTCCACCACGCTTAGCAGAAAACCGTTCACCTGGGACGAGTCGAACAATCCCGTCAGATAGATTAACAGGGCAAACACAGCTGCGCCCATCAGGTTACCGCTATAACTCGCAATCCACAGCTTGATCACTTCGAACCAGCGCAGTTTCTTGCGCAGCGCCGCATACGTGTAATAAAACGTATTGCCCGTGAACAGGTCACCCCCGCCATAGGCGATCAGAATGATGGCCGCCCCAAACGTAATTGCCGCCATAGGATAGGTAAATGGGGACTGCTCCATATAAAAGAAGTTACCTGTCTTAAACGCCACGATGACGCCGAATCCGATAAACATACTGGCCAGCATGGAGCGTGCGAGGTACCTAATTAAGCTTTGTTTGTAAATCTTGTGTTTCTTCAAAGCTAGTTGTTCCACGTTGCGTAAAGCTTCCGTTTCCATAATTCTCCTCCAATAGCATGGTGTCTTGCTTACCATTATAACGAAATTATGGAAATTGGGGAGGGTAAACTTGGTTTATTGATTATTACTTCCTTGTTTCGAATGTAGTACCCGTATTGCAGAAGAGCCAAAATCAGGATCGGATTGAAGTGATTCTAACGCGGATGTTGCACCATTAACTTGTTGATGTGCAACAAGAATAGCAAAGGCTGCTCCTTTGACTAAGATGTAGGCATTTCCCTCCAGAACTTCCTGAGCCAATTGGATCTCGGCTTCTGTGATGGGCAATAGAGCGAGAGTTTGCAAGACGTAATTCTGTACATCCTCATCTTCTTCTGAGTCACGAACAAGTTGCGCGGCAGCATGAAGGATTTCACCCAGAAGAGCAGAGGAGCCTGCCATGCCTAAAGCTCGCCATGCTTCGATACGGATGAGATCTTCTTCATGTGTATCCATGCCAATAGCGAGAACTTGCTGAGTCAGGTGATCATCGGTTAGTTCGATTAGATCACGAAGTGCTTGTAGTTTTTCTTCTCCGCGAATTTCGTTAATATCAGGGTGTTCATTGTTGTTATTATGATTTAAATCAGACATGTCAGACATATCCTATTGTTCACCTCCTGAAGAATATTAAGATTGGGGTGGAAGCAGGATGGGACGGGCAGCCAAGGCTTCTTCCACAATCTGTTCAGGCGTCAGGTCTCGATCATCCCAGAAAATCAAATTGCTGATCTCCGCATGTGGAACCTGCTGCTGTAGCTCCGTTAACATGTCATCCAACTCGGCTTCCGTTCCTTCGGCATCCATCAGTTTGCGAACCAATTCTACCAAATGTAATCGATTGTCCATATCGATACCTCCTGAATGATTCATAGTGTGAACCAACTAGTCTTTCATGGGCTGATTCAATGGATCATACGTGATGAGCACCGGAAAAAATTTGGGCTCAAGCATCAGACTAATGAGCTGTTCGTCTTGATCAGTAAAAGAAATGAAATAGTTCCCGAAATGAGACTCGTAGATGAAGTCTTGGAATTGAAAGGATTGTTCGGGATACTTTATCTTCACATATAACGTAGTAACTCCTCGGGCTAAGGTCTCTTTTAACATAGGAATTTGGGCCACAATGATAGTAGCAATAAGAACAATTAGTATACGTTTAGCGAGACGGGTCAGATGGATTCACCCCATTATCGTAAATCAATTTTCACCAATTCATGAAGGCCCATCTCAAAATAGATGTCACTCCATAAGGATAGCCAGATTACCAAACTGCTCGCCTTTTTCCATACGTTCGAATGCTTTCACTACGTCTTGCAACGGATATACGCTATCGATTACAGGATGTATGTCATGTTGCTCTACGTATTGCAGCATCTGGATAAACTCCTCACGGCTGCCCATAGAGGTGCCGATCAGACTGATCTGCGGGAAGAAGATAGAGCGAATGGGTACGGTCAGATCATCCCCGGAACTTGCACCATACATCACGATACGTCCACCTGGTCTGATTATATCAAAATATTTTGGGAACATGGCTTGTCCGATGCTATCCAAGATGATGTCCACAGGTTCCAGATCGTTCTGCAAACGCCAATCGGCATGACTATCCAATGCATGGGTAGCACCCAAGCGCAGTGCCTCATTTCTTTTGGCTTCACTTCTGGAGGTGACGGTCACTTTGGCACCAGCCGCTACTGCCATGAGCAGGGCGTAAGTTGCTACACCACCGCCAATGCCGGGAATGAGCGCATGTTCACCTTGCTTTAATGCGCCGCGAGTGAATAAGGCGCGATAGGCCGTCAGCGCTGAAAGGGGCAGCACGCCTGCTTCCTCCCAGGATAGATGGGCTGGCTTAGGCAGGGCATTTTCAGCAGGCAACGTTATATATTGAGCGAGTGTTCCATCCGTAGGGCCACCAACAATATCGGGTACAGTTGGCACTTCAGATGCATGTTCCCAACCGAGTGTAGGATGGATAATGACTTTATCTCCTATCGCGAACCCTCTTACGCTTTCGCCAATCGCTACGATAATACCTGCTCCATCGGAACCGGGAATAAGCGGGATGTCCTGGGTTTCGCGTTCTGCCATGATGAATAGATCCCGATGGTTGATTCCAGCGGATTTTAATTGAATCTGCACTTCCCCGGCTTTTGGTGCCCGAGAGATTGAATCTGTATATTGAAGACCTGCAAGGCCGCTCTGGCCCGAATGGATAATAGCTTTCATGTTCAATATTCCTCCTGTCTGTGTAGCCAGAATTCACTACTGAGCCTCATTGTACAGACGGGGCAGATTCACGTAAAATGAACAAAAATGATTGTCAGTATCATTGAAAATAATAGATAAGCACTTTGCATGAATCGGATGATGCAGAATGCCGATATAACGACGAGCAGGTGATCAGGGTATGGATGCAGGTGATTTGAAAATATTTCAGGCGGTTGCCCGCGAAGGTAGTATCAGTAAAGCTGCGCTCTCACTTAATTATGTGCAGTCCAATGTAACAACACGGATTAAACAGTTGGAGACTCAACTGCAAGTACCGCTATTTCATCGTTCCAATCGGGGGATGTCGCTTACACCAGCAGGCGAGAACCTGCTTGGGTATGCGGATAGAATATTGGAATTATTATATGAAGCAGAGCAAGCCACGCAAGTGGGTAACCCACCAGCTGGCATGCTTCGTCTAGGTGCCATAGAGACAGCAGCTTCCACTTTTCTGACGCCGCTCTTGGCTGAATATACTTCATGCTACCCGGAAGTACAACATTCGCTTGTCACGGGTGGAACCCATGAACTGAACCAGAAGGTCATCCAACATGAATTGCATGGAGCCTTAATATATGGCCCGATTGATCATTCTGAGCTGAACTATATGAAGATGTATGACGAGGAATTGGTATTGATCGCTGAACCTGGAGTACATGAGATGTACACGTTATTGTCCAGGCCGATGTTGTTTTTTGAGATCGGATGCACACATCGCGATCAGGCGGAATTCTTTTTGAAAGATCAGGGTATCCACACGCTTAACATCATGGAATATGGAACACTGGACACGATTCTGAATGGTGTATCTGCCGGGCTCGGTGTATCATTGCTGCCACGTTCTTCGGTTACAAAAGCAGAATCAAGAGGTGAGATCGCGGTGATGTCTTTGCCTGATCCTTATTGTCGGTTGGAAGTAGGATTTGTGTATTCCCGTGGTGAACATATATCTAGTGCGCTGAGTGCTTTGGTACAGATCATTACAGAACCAGAACTATAAGAGGTTGTTCAAAATTCCGTTTATGAACATGCACTATAAAGGAGTGAGTGATCTTGAAAGAAACTCAGTTAACGTTGGCTGATGCATTTAATCAGGCAGACTTTATTGTAGGCGGTCACGGCAGTCGCCAAGTGAAGGTGCTTCAGAACGTACTGGAGCAGATTGATGGGGAGTTGTTTAGTGACCACTATGGCAACGGGTCCATCATCGAAGAATTTCAGCAACAGATGGCTGACGTTCTTGGCAAGGAATCGGCGGTGTTTTTCCCAAGTGGAACGATGGCGCAGCAGATTGCATTACGGATCTGGTGTGACCGCAAAGGGATAAAGCGAGTAGCTTACCACCCTCTGTGTCATCTGGAAATCCATGAGGAAGACGGATTGAAAGAGTTACACCAGATTGAATCGATTTTGCTGGCGGACAAGGATCGTTTGATTCGTTTGCAAGATGTACAAGCGCTTGACCAGGACATTGCCTGCCTGCTGTTGGAACTGCCGCAACGCGAGATTGGTGGGCAATTGCCAGCATATGAAGAACTGGAAGCGATCTCGGCCTATTGCCGTGAACGCGGGATTAAGCTGCATCTGGACGGGGCGCGTCTGTTTGAAATTACTCCCTATTACCAGAAGACTCCTGCGGAGATTTGCAGTCTGTTTGATACAGTGTACGTGTCCTTTTACAAAGGCATCGGGGGCATTGCGGGGGCCATATTGGCGGGAGATCCGGATGTGATGCAAGAATCAAAAGTATGGAAACGTCGGCACGGCGGAGATCTGATCGGCCTGTATCCGTATATTCTGAGTTCCCAGTATTATTTCAATGAACGGATTGGCAAAATGGAGTTGTATTACGAGCAGGCTCAAGAACTCGCCTCCCTACTGAATGCGTGTCACGGGATACAAACCTTGCCCGAGGTACCAGTATCAAATATGTTCCATGTACACTTTGCGCTCGCTGCCGCCGAAGTTGAACCGATACTTGTGCAAATGGCTCAGCAGTATGGCATAGGAATGACTTCATATCTGAACAAAACGAGTGGGAACAGCTGTGCCTTTGAATTGTCTACGGGTGATCGTTATGAGAAAATTCCCCAGGATAAACTGCGTGCAGCACTGGAATGGCTGGATCAAGCGTTGCGTAAACAAGTGAGATAAGAAGTTGATTTTAGTGTTCGACTCTTTTTTGGGTAAGGTATTGCGCTTCAAGCAGAACTATTGAAATCACAACGGCTGATCAGTGGGGAAAAGTATCTTAAGGGGGAGTTCAAGTGACGTCGATAGAATTGGAACCGATTCGTGATCTTTTGGTGAAAGCCTACGATACAACAATGGGAGAAGGATGTACTCCTGAGACGCAACAGAGCATTGAGGATTTTGAGCAAAAGCATAATGTGAGACTGCCCGGAGCGTATCGTGCACTTTTGCTTGACTTCGGTGCATGTAACTTTGGCGATCCTGCCTTGTATTCGGTGAAAGAACTGAGCTGGGCTTATCCTGAATTTCTGGAAGTGTACCGTGAATATGAGGAAGAATATGAGTTGCCAGCTGACCTTCAACCTTTCCCGATTGGTGGATTTGGTGAAGGAAGTATGGCTATACTGGATCAAAGTTCAGGCAAGGTGCTGATGTTGATACACGATGCAGGGGAAACTCCTCTGCGGGAAATTGCTGTGGACTTTAATGAATTGATGACGATGCTGGCTGAGTCGGCAATCTGGGTTCAGGAACAGATGAATTAACAGGGTAGACGGAAGGATGCGCAATCGGCTTATGGATATTCGGAAGTTAAGATACTTTATCACCGTGGCAGAAGAACTTCATTTCCACCGTGCAGCGGAGAAATTAAATATGACGCAACCACCGCTGAGCCAGCAGATTCAGAATTTAGAGGAAGAGCTTGGCGTAAAGTTATTGGAACGTACGAGGAAAATGGTTCGTCTCACCCCGGCAGGTGCCGTATTTCTGGAACAGGCAAGACTGATCATGGCCCAACTCGAACGATCCATTCAGCTTACACAAAAGGCAGATCAGGGCATCATCGGGCATATATCCGTAGCTTTCGTGGATTCGGCTTCGGGGAGCATTATGGTAGATGTGCTCAGGAAATTTCGTGCTGCGTATCCGCAGATTGAATTGACGCTGCGTGAGATGACTTCATCCCAACAATTGCAGGCACTGGAAGACGGACAGATCCATATTGGATTTTTGCGATATCAGGAAGATACCCGCCATGTCTCGTTCCGCCCCTGCCAGATGGAAACGTTGATTGCCGTATTGCCAGATCATCACCCGTTGGCTTCTCAGACTCAAGTTTCAATTCGAGAACTGGCGGATGAAGATTTCATTTTATTCCCACGGCATCTGGGTTCTCCGTTCCATCGTCTCGTTCTGGATTATTGCAGGGAGCATGGCGTAGATCCTCGAATTACACAGGAAGCGATCCAAATGTATACGATTGTGAATCTCGTTGCGGCGGGCATGGGCATTTCTATTGTTCCTTCTTCGGTGGATGTGTTCCAGCGGAAGGGTGTAGTCTTTCTTCCATTAGAAGAAAATCCGCCCTCCGTACCGTTGTACACGGCATGGCGGACGGATATGAATCAGGAAGTGGTTTCCCGCTTTATGAGCATTGTTAATGAATGTGTTTAACCCGTCTTGGTTGGATCACGCTCAATCCATGGATTCAATATTTCGTCGATACGAGTCATGATGGCAGAGTCCAGTTTCACACCGGAGGCTTTTACATTTTCCAATACCTGCTCGGGCCGGGATGCACCGATAATGACGGAACTGACATACTTATGCTGAAGAACCCACGCCACAGCGAGTTGGGGGAGCGTTAGACCAATCTCTTTAGCGAGTGGAACAAGCTGTTGCACAGCGGTAAGAACATCTTCACGTAACCACTGTCCAGCCAATTTATTGAAAAAGGGTGCTCCTGCCTCAGCAGCTGCACGTGATTCGGTGGGCAAGGCTTCGTTAGGCGCATATTTGCCCGATAGTATACCCTGAGCCAGAGGAGACCATGTAATCTGTCCAAGTCCTGCTTGGTCGCTTGCAGGCACCACTTCTTGCTCAATCACACGCCACAACATCGAATATTGGGGCTGACTTGCAATGAAGGGTATATGAAGTTCCTTCGCCAAAGCGGCTGCTCGTGCAATCTGATCTGCGTTCCATTCACTTACGCCAATGTAATGAACTTTGCCCTGACGTACCAGATCGGAGAATGCCAGAAACGTCTCTTCCAGCGGAGTGTTGTAATCATAACGGTGAGCGTAATAGACATCGATATAATTCGTCTGTAGCCGCCGTAATGAACCATTGCAGGCTTCCATGATGTGTTTACGTGAAAGTCCACGGTCATTATGACCTGTGCCGGTTGGGTGACAGACTTTGGTGCACAGTTCAATACTTTCTCTTCTTACATCCTTAAGAGCCTGTCCCAGTACGGTTTCTGCCTTGGTATTGGAGTACACGTCTGCGGTATCAAATGTAGTAATGCCTGCCTCCAATGCAGCCTGAACACAAGCTTCTGCTATACCATCCTCGACTTGCGCTCCATGCGTAATCCAGTTGCCGAGTGAAATCTCACTGACGGTTAATCCACTGTTTCCTAATTTGCGATATTCCATTCATGTCGCCTCCCTAAGTCATCTGGACTCCATTGTAGCAATGGTAGATTAATAGGTGAAATATCTTTTAACCTCATCTTTGATACGAAAAAAGTATCAGTGGACCTACATTTTCTCCTGGATGTATTTGCGATAGAGAGCGGGCGTAATTTCCTCGAACTTTTTGAATATTTTGATAAAATATCCCGATTCATTAAATCCCAGCTCATCACTGATCTGTGAGACAGGCATGTCGGTGACCTCTAGCAATTGTTTAGCCCACTTAATCTTGAGTTTTGCCAAGTAGGTTGTGAAGTTCTCACCGGTTTCCTTGGCAAACAGTCTGCTGAAATAACTCGGACTCAGGTGGCATAGATCGGCCATTTGTTTGAGTGAAACTTGTTCGCTTTTGTGACTGTGAATGTACTCAAAAGCAGGCTGGAGCACCGGGCTGGAGCTTTCCGCATCACTTGGGCTGTTCTTCAGATAAGCATCCGCAATGGCATTGGTCATCTCTTTTTTGATTGACTCGATATTGCGAATGGAGTACCCGGGCAGAATGGTGGAGAGGTTTAGAGACTCCTGATTGCCTGAAGCTTTCTCAAACATTTCAACTAACAGATTTTTGTTAAGCGCTTCTTCCACAATGTAGTTGCAGAGTAGGGATAACATGTTGGAGATTTTCACAATCTCTTCATAGGTCATTACAGGCAGCTGGGCGTAATCATCTTTTAATTCCTCCAGCTTGGCTGCATGCATGGGTACGTTTTTGGACGTGACAATTTGCTCCAATTCGCTACCCTTTTCCGGATCGGCGAGTTTCACTTGTCCTGCCATGACGGCGCCGATATATTTGCCATCAATCGTGATCGGAATCGCGATATCAATAATATTGAAATGGCATAGATATACATAAGGCTCATTCAACCGAACGGCTTCCAGACCACCGCGTGAATCACATTTTTGACAATAGGGGAGAAGCTCAGGGTCTTTACGCACATTCTGGCAGAAGGCCTGACAGCTGCTGTGACTGGTTACGGGAATGCCTTTATAATCAACGGTGAGGATCGCCAGTTTGGTTACTGTTGCGAGAGAATCTTGTAGACGCTTCCATTTATTAAGGTCGAGAATTTTGTTGATATGCAGATATTCTTTGATCATTGGTGCAACCTCCATAGGCTAACCTGAATCATAATTTAGGCCGTTAAAAGTTAGCAAGTTGTACATATTAAGATGTAATGATGACGGGTAATGTATAATGGGAGGTCAAAATTCAACCATCTCATGACAATAAGATACCATGATTGTGCCAAAAAGCAAAAAATTACGATTGTAAATTATAATAATTTGTTATCAAAGTCCACTGTAAACCTGCTGCTCATGCGTTATATTAAGGTCAATTGTAAGAAATTAAAATTTGATGTAATCACTACACTATTTCATATCCTTAGGAGGTATATATTATTATGAGAAAAGCATTTATCAGCCCAACCAAATATGTACAAGGCGAAGACGAGTTGTTGAACCTGGGGTATTTTGTTAAATCCTTCGGAGAATCTGCCTTGTTAATCGCACATCCGGATGATGTTCAGCGTGTCAAAGCAAAGCTGGATGCAACAGCGGAGAAATTCAATATTACGTTTGTTGAAAGCGGTTTTAAAGGGGAATGTTCCCGCGAGGAAGTTGCCCGTCTGCAAGCAATCGCGAAGGAAAAAGGATGTGACTCTACCATCGGTCTTGGTGGCGGTAAAGCGATCGATGCTGCCAAATGTGTAGCTGAAGGTGAAGCACTAATCATCTGCCCAACGATTGCGGCAACAGACGCACCGACAAGTCACTCCGCTGTATTGTACACACCAGAAGGTGCTTTTGATGACTATGCTTATTTCAAACAAAGCCCAAGTGTGGTTCTCGTTGATACAACGGTAATTGCGAATGCACCAACACGCTTCCTGGTATCCGGTATGGGAGATGCGCTCTCTACATACTTCGAAGCAAGAGCAACAGCGAAATCTTATTCCCGTGTAAACGCAAGTCTGCCAATGGGTTCCCGCGAAGGATATACCCCATCTGCAGTAGGTACCAATGCGGCACTCGCATTGGCAAAATTGTGTTATGAAATGCTGCTGACTGACGGTGCAAAAGCAAAAGTAGCCAGTGACAGCAACGTTGTGACTCAAGCGCTGGAAAACATCGTTGAGACCAACATTCTGTTGTCTGGTCTTGGATTTGAAAGTGGCGGTCTGGCCGCAGCACATGCGATTCACAACGGCTTGACTGTTCTGGAAGGCACACATCACTTCTTCCACGGAGAAAAAGTATCTTTCGGTACGATTGCACAACTCGTTCTTGAAAATGCACCTACTGAAGAGCTGCACGAAGTCATGGACTTCTGTCTCGAAGTGGGACTGCCGATCAGTTTGGCGGATATCGGTGTAGACACGATTAGTCAGGAAGAGTTGTTGAAAGTTGCAGAGATCGCTTGTATTCCGGAAGAATCCATTCACGCCATGCCGTTCCCAATCACCGTTCCTGAAGTGGCTGCTGCCATTGCAGCGGCTGACCGCATGGGCCGTGAGTACAAAGCAGCTCGCCGGGAGGTAAAATAATGAAAAAAATTATTAACCAGGCCGAACATGTTGTTATGGAAATGTGTAACGGTATTGCCCTTGCACACCCGGAGCTGGAATTTCTGAAAAAATATAAAGTCATCAAACGCAGAGAGATTCAGGCCGATAAAGTCAGCCTAATCAGTGGCGGCGGCAGTGGACATGAACCGGCTCACGCTGGTTATGTCGGTAAAGGCATGCTGGATGCAGCGGTATGTGGAGATGTATTCGCATCTCCATCCCAAATCCAGGTGTATCAAGCGATTAAAGCAACAGCCAGCAACAAGGGTACACTTCTGATCATCAAGAACTACAGCGGCGACATGATGAACTTCAAAAATGCAGCACATCTGGCTGAAGAAGATGGCATCGACGTACAGTATGTGCGTGTTGAGGATGACATCGCTGTACAAGACAGTTTGTATACCGTTGGACGTCGCGGCGTTGCCGGAACTGTACTGGTTCACAAGATTGCCGGAGCAGCAGCAGAAGAAGGCCGCAGTCTGGCAGATGTGAAATCCGTTGCCGAGAAAGCAGCTCAGAACGTGCGCAGTATTGGTTTTGGATTCACATCCTGTACCGTACCCGCCAAAGGCACGCCTACATTCGAAATTGCTGAAGATGAGATGGAATTCGGTGTAGGGATTCATGGTGAGCCAGGGATTCGCCGGGAGAAAATCGTATCGGCTGATGAATTGGCAGGACGTATGGTCGAAGCATTGCTCGCAGATATGAAGTTGGATAAGGATGCATCCGCTGAGATTGCGGTGCTCGTGAATGGTTTTGGTGCAACGCCACTCCAAGAACTGTACCTGCTCAACAATTCCGTTCAGCGTGAGCTTGCTGGACATGCAGGTCTGAAGGTTGCTACTACGTTTGTAGGCAACTACATGACAAGTATCGATATGGCGGGAGCATCGGTTACGATCCTGAAACTGGATGAGGAACTAAAAACGCTGTTGTTCAAGGAAAGTGATACACCTGCATTTAAAGTGTCTGGCCCTCCAGTAGCACAAGTGGCGTATTCCGAAGCACTGGAAGCTGTTGTGGGTGAAGACGCTCCCGTATCTTATGAAGTGGAGACGGATGCATCAGCTGCGGTAATCGAAGGCAATCAATTTTCACTGGACAATGTCGTCTATCTGATCGATAAAATGGGTGAGATCATCATCAAGAACGAGGTACCGTTCTGTGAACTGGATTCCCATGCCGGTGATGGCGATTTCGGTATGAGTGTGGCAAAAGGCTTCCGCCAGTTGAAACGTGAATGGAATCACATCATTAACGAAGATAAAAAAGACATCGGATCATTTCTGGATGCATGTTCCTTGGTCATCATGGAATATTGTGGCGGCGCATCCGGCCCGATCTGGGGTTCGGCATTCCGTGCGGCTGGCAAAGCAGTAGGGGATAAACAGCAATTAAACGTTGCTGAATTTGCTGAGATGATGCATGCAGCTGTACAAGGGATTCAGTCTACTGGAGAGCGTTCCTTCGGACGTGGTGCCGTTGTAGGCGACAAGACCTTGATTGATGCACTCGTTCCATGTGCTGATTCCTGGACACAAAGTGCGGAGTCTGGCGATGACTTCAAAACAGCATTTGCCAAAGGTGCAGCAGCAGCCGTTGAAGGTGCGAAGAAAACCGAAGACATCGTGGCACGTATGGGACGCGCGGGTACCGTCGGCGATCGTAGTCTGGGCTACCCGGATGCTGGCGCGTATGCGCTTGGTGTTATTTTCACAGAGTTGTCCGAGTCCATGAAGTAAAGTTGTCGGCAAACTCGTAACTGTAAAATTATGTTTTCTCTACAAAATGCAGTATCACATAGTGATACTGCATTTTGTTGTATTTGATTTGTTTATTTGAGATACATAATAACTTACTGAAGACAGCTGATCTTATTATTCAAGTTATGGAACCTGATTCTGAACAAACAATTGTCAACGTAAATACACTTATCGAAAACTTCTATAATAAACTCTATATGGAAATTACAGGTGAAAATTCATATACTTATAGGAGTAAGGAGTCTGCACAAGCGATCAGATTTCTCACAAGCGTATCTGGCGGAAGAATCTTAGAATGCTTATACGGAGTGCATGGATGTAGACTATAGTGAAAAATTTAATGTTCTGCCTGCAAGCACTTGTAGTGGAGGAGTTCTATAACGATTCAAGGATCTCTATGAATGTTATGCTTTTGAAAAATAATACGGAGGTAGAAGTTATGAGTGATATAAAACTGCCAATGATAAGACCTTCTGTGCATGGCTACCTATGTAATGCCTATCCACTCTCAATTGTAATGCAGCATAAACAATCTGAAGATTGGTTTTACAGTAATTATATTCAACTAATTTGTGCTGGGAACTTTCCAGAAGGGAAATTCTTTTCGTTTTATACATCTAACTTGCCTTGGTATGATTTCTTTATGAGTTGTCCTCTCATTACTTATCAAAAGATCAATCAACGCTTCTTGGAAAAATATATGGGGGGGATCATCAGCTTTATTTGTGATTCTATTGATCAAAATCAATATATTCATTTGTATGTGGATGAAAGTTATATTGCCCATAAAAAGGCGTATAAAAAATATGCTTTGCCCCATGAAATGTTAATTTTCGGCTATAACAAAGAGACATTAGAATTTTATGTATCAGGCTATGATTCAAATGTTATATTCGGAGAATATGAGGTAGGCTTTGAAGAGTTACTGGTAGCTTTTAACAATTGTGATAAAACTAAAAATAGAGAATATGTATCTTTATTATCTTATAACGAAGAGCATAACTATCACTTTGATCTAAAATTAATTATTAGATCTTTGAAGGAGCTTAGATTCAGTCTCAATTCATCTTATCATTATCGTTCTATGAGCACTCCTTCTGGTTGGATCTTTGGATTATCTATCTATGATCATATTATTGAATATTTAAGTAATCAAGTTAGTACATTAAGGGAAAAGATTGATATTCGAATCTTTCATACATTGTGGGAGCATAAGCTTGTGATGTTGAATAGATTAAATTATTTGAAAGAACATCATTATTTGGACGATGCTGACGAGCTTATAAAAATATATTCAGAAATTGAATCGGATTCAAAAATTTTAAGAAATTTGGCTATAATATATAACAAAAATGAAAACTCCACTACTGTAACTTCTATAATGGAAAAAATGAAAAAAATCAAAAATCTAGAAGAGAATGCATTAAGCGACTTAATTTCAAAGTTGGAAAGTGTGGAGATCAATGAAAAGCTCCTGAGTCATTATTATCTATAATGTATAAAGGTATGAGTTATAGGGATCTGTGACGCGTATTTAGTACAGCCAAAGGCCTTTAAAAAGTTGTCTGATTTAATGTTGGCAATCCACAGATAGCAATTTATTAGCTACATCTAAAGGGGGGAAGCCAGAGAAAGCGGACTTAGCTCCCCTTCGCATCAACTAATAAGCCTCCAATTTCCTTCCGAATGTCTTGTTCTCTGCACGCTTGAATCACCGATACATAACCATGTTTAATAAACAGATTATAGCCCGTTTCCAACCCTAAAACTGCACTTCCTTTGATCTAAAGAGGATTTCAGACAATGGATAGAACAAAGCTCAGCATGCTGAGTAGGCGTTTGAGCTCTATCACACTGTTACTCTAGTGCTATTGGCTTGATAATGTAAAATAGTGTAAGCTTGAGAGCGGATATAAGGATACTCTTGAAGTGTAATGCTACATGTCAAACGGCGACAGAATTGGTATCTATATGAACGAGAAGGGATCGGGATCATCAATGACGCAAAAAATCTATTATGACTCTGCTTATACAAGAGAGTGGCATACAACAATTACAGGCAAAGTGGACAAGGAAGACGGCGTATATGTCACGCTGGCGGAGACTGCTTTTTACCCGCATGGGGGCGGACAACCTTGTGATCTGGGGCAAATTGGCGGCATTGCTGTTCTGGATGTGAACATCGAAGATGGCGAGGTGTGGCATAAGCTGGAACGCACCCCTGAACAGAACGAGGTACATTGTGAGCTGGATTGGGAGCGAAGATTCGATCATATGCAGCAGCATACGGGTCAGCATTTGTTATCGGCAATCACTCTGAAGCTGGCTGAAGCGATGACGCTCAGTTTCCATCTTGGAACGGAGTATGACACGATTGATGTGGCTGCGCCTGAGCTGGGCGCGAATCAATTGACCGCGATTGAACAAGAAGTGAATCGTCAGATCTATCGTAACGCTCGTATCAACACTTCTTGGGTTACAGCAGCAGAGGCCGCACAATTGCCACTGGTGAAGCAACCTACGGTAACGGAGGACATTCGCATCGTCGAGATCGAGGGTGTGGAGTATAACGCCTGCGGTGGAACGCATGTGTCGGCGACAGGTGAGATCGGCATCATCAAACTGTTGAAAATCGAAAAAGTGAAGGGTGGCACCCGCATTTATTTCAAATGTGGAACAAGAGCTCTGAATGAATTCACATCCACACAAAACGTGCTCAACAGCATCATGGTTAAATTAAAGACCAGCAAGGACGAATTGTTGGAGCGCATTGAGAAAATGGAACTGGAGCAAAAACAGCTACAAACTGAGCTTAATGCAGTAAAAACAACCAATGATGCCTATTATGCGGAGGAACTTCTTGCTGCTCGGCAGGGGCTGGTGATTGCTCAGGTCTTTGAAAACAAATCGCTCAAGGATATGCAGAGCCTGGCTACCAAGCTAACGGCAGACCATGAGGGGCTTGTACTCTTTGCCAGTATCTCAGAGGCCAAAGTTGTTTTGGCACAGAACGGACAACCGCCCGAATGGGCTTGTGGACCTTTCTTCAAAGGCAATCTTGGAGCCTACAATGGCAAAGGTGGCGGCAGTGAAAAGATAGCTCAGGCAGGCTTTGCCAGCAGTGAAGATGCGCTTGCTTTTTACGAATTCACCAAGGACCAGTTGGGACATCACTGATGTACAACTTCTCGGCTAGAGATAGCGAATGTTTGCAAATTTAAATTCAAGTACGTCACGATGTGGCGTGCTTTTTTTGCAGTGGATAGATGTGTTTTTATGAACTGATCTATTTTGAACTTGTAAATTCTCGTAATTTGAGATAAAATCACATTTAGTTAGATAATCTAATTATATAACGAGTATTGGCGGAGGTCACGATGAAAGGAAAAAATAACAGGGAACATACAACAGAACCACTCCCTAAGTTGGGGCCTGAACCCTATGTAGAACTGATGCAAAAGACGGCAACGAAAGGTACGGATCAAAAGTTAGCCTATATAGGTTTGCTCTCACTTTGGTTTGGCGATAACATACTGGATGTCATGGATCTGAATCTGGATCAGTATGATATTACCGAGAGCAAGTTTGATCTGTTACTACTCTTAACCCTGCATGAGGGGAACACGCAAGTGACGCCATCGACATTGGCAGAACGTCTCGGTATTCGCAGGGCATCTGTCACAGCATTGCTGGATTGGTTGGAAAAAAGGAACTGGATTATTCGGGAATCAAGTGCCCGGGATCGTCGTAGTGTTCATGTACGCATCTCACCAGAAGGTAGGGACTTGGTAGAAAAAGTGTTACCTTCGTTCTGGTCCACCTGTGAATCCCTCGTGGAGGACCTGGAGCCGGATGAAAGGGACGTATTGGAGAAGGTTTTATTAAAATTAAATACAAACATAGAGAAGAGGCTGGGTATGGGGAGATAAATTTTTTTTGGATATATAATTAGATTATCTAACTAAAATGATTGATACTAAAGTTTATAGAGGTGTACGATGTCGAAATTAATGCAAACTGGAGCTATCTCCAGAAATTATCTCATCATGACTATTATTTTATGTTGGTCTGGTCTGGTCGTCATGTCCAGTCTATATGTTACAGTTCCGCTCATCCCCGTGTTTGCTGATCAATTTGGAATAACACCAACCCAGGCTTCGGGCGCGGGCAGTATATTTTCGCTAGGGTTTGCAGTAGGGTGTTTAATGTATGGCGCGATATCTGAGAAGTATGGATGTAAAAGAGTGATTTTGATCGGCATGCTCATATTATCGTTCGTTTCATTCATGCTGGGTCTGGTACATTCTTTTGCCTGGATTATTGTGTTGAGGGGAATACAGGGGGCAGCTGCGGCCACTTTTTCTCCGGTTGCATTGGCGTATGCTGTGGAGATGTATCCGGCGAATCGTAGAGTGACGGCGATCGGATTCATCAGTACCGGATTTCTGGTAGCTGGCATTGTAGGCCAAATCATTAGCAGCATAATAAGTCAGCAATACGGGTGGAGCACACTATTTGTTTTGCTGGCTGTTGTGTACTTGATTACTTCATTGGTAGTCTGGTTACTGTTGCCGCGAGATGAGATCAAACGAGGAAAAGACACTTCGATCTGGGAATCTCTTCTACAGATCGGCACTGTACTGAAACAGCCCAAATTACGGTTGAGCTACGTGGTGGCTCTGGTTCTGCTGATGTCCTTTGTCAGCATGTATAGTGTCCTTGGTAGTTATTTGAGCGGGCCTGAATTTGGATTAAGTGCGCAGCAGATTTTGTACGTTCGTGCAGCAGGTATACTGGGCATGCTTGTTTCGCCTTTTGCAGGGAAATTAACTCAGCGACTCGGTGTACGTTCGGTTCTACGATTAGGACTTACAATGGCGGTGGTTGGACTCGCATGTATGGGCTTCTTCACCGACTTATCTTTGCTTATCCTAATGAGTTTACTTTTTGTGACCGGGATCGCTGTGTCGGTTCCTTCTTTGGTAGCTTTGGTGGGTGAGCTTGGAGGTAAGTCACGGGGAATTGCGGTTTCAGTGTATACGTTTATTCTGTTTGCCGGTACAAGTATTGCACCAATCCTCTCCATTCAATTCATGCGAAGCGGCAGTTATCTGCTCACGTTTCTGATGCTTGCTTTTGTCTTGGTAATCGGGCTGACGGCAGCCTGTTTTATAGGGAAAGGGACGACGGAAGCAACTCAGGAACGGATAACATCCTAATTGACTATCCGTTCTCTAAATGGAGGCCAATTCCTACTATGATATACTCCAATGATAGCCACTACATGCAGAGGGGGTACCTATAGATGACAGAACGAATTCCGTGTATACGGGAGGGGTGTGCAAATACCATTTTACCAGCAACGGCTGCGAGAACAGGTGGTTATTGCATGCCTTGCAAGCAGGAGATGGAACGCGAGGAGCGCCAGAGATACATTGAAGCGAATCGACGTGACGTGAACTTGTATGCAGGTATCACAGACCCGGTCGAAGTTTTGAAAGTCATGCACAAACCTCAGGTTCGCGATCCACTAATTCGTTATACACCCTATGAACAATCCGAGGAACAAGTATATCTATCCTTGTCTGTAGAGCAACAAGATCAGATGAAGGATTACGCGATGCAACGGATTCGTACAGGTGATGAAGATACGGGCAAAGACGTTCTGGTATATCTGGTCTGCTACCATGATATATCGTTGACTGAGGAAATTCCTGAGCTGCTGGAACAGGAGATCTATTATCCTGCCATTTTGTATAAAAGTGCCTCGGGGGAGGTTCGTGATCGTCTCTTGCAGCAGGTGAACACCGATGATGAAAATCGGAATCACATATTGCTCATGCTGGCCCATATCGGGGATGATGTTGTCGTGCAGCAGTTCCGACAATGGAGACAGTCTCCGCCATCTTGGGAGAGTGATTTGTACGTGGCACCTGAGCATTACACCACTGAAGCTGGTTGGGAGCTTACAAAAGACGGGCAGCGCAGAGAATTATTCACCACCCCAAGTTATTCACTCTATAAAGTAAAAGAGAATGAAGGGCCTAACGTGGAGTCAACCGGAAATTCACTCTCGATGCTGACCTCAAGCACCAATTGCTGTCCATGGTGTGGCAATGCGTTAACCACCTTAATTAGTCTGGATGTTACGCATCCCGCTTTGAAAGACGTGTCTTGGTATGCCCAGCGACTTCAGTTACAGACTTGCGTGATATGCAGCAGTTACGGTGTGGTTTACATGGAGCTGGACGCAGCAGGGGAACCGTTATGGAGTTCACATAATGTCATGCCTGCGGGAATGGACGAGATTGACCTGGACGACTATGGTAAACTTGCACCGGATGTTGGCCGGCAGTTTCGGATTGCGAATGCATCGCGTCATGCATTCCATGCCAGTGAGTGGGCGATGGAGCCATCGCTATCTCAGTTCGGCGGCCATCCAGGATGGGTTCAAGATGCGGAGTACTCACCATGTCCACGCTGTTCCGCAAAAATGAAGGCTATCGCACAACTGGATTGGGGCGAGGTTGAGGAATATGGTGAGGGTATGTATTATATGTTCATATGTGAGCCGTGTCAGATGACCGCCGTATCATACCAGCAATCTTGATGGTGGAAGCGAGTATAAAACATTATAAGAAATTTTAAGCAGTTATCTTAACTATAATATTAAAGGACCGTTTAGGTTGTTATAACAGTAGTAGACAGACTATAACAAAGGGGCATCCCGAAGTTCTTGGAACTTCATGGGATGCCCCTTTGCCCTGCGCAGGATGGATGTGAGATATTTTTGCTACAGCCAGTCGTTTATGCTATTTATTTAGCCGCCAGAGTGAGAATGGGTTGTTTTTTCTACGTGCAGAGGCCGCTTGTCGTACTCACACAGTCTAACGAACCTAGCACGTCTTATTGGGCGATTTTGAAGCAGTATAGAATTCTAACGAATCGTAGCCACGTTATTGCTTCTAATAGCAAGGATTTTTGAAGCAAATCGAAGTTTTTTTCTGTCATAAGACTGCTGAGATTCGTTAGAATTTCATATGCTTGTAAAACTGCGACATAAGGTGTGTCCGATTCGTTAGCGCTTGCCACAAACCTAACCCTAACCCTAAACTCACCCCATACATACCACCCGCACATTACGGCCCACACCATACGTTCGGCACATTACTACCTAAGTTACTACTGGGGCGTATGTGCCTCTTCACTACATCCGTCTACAAGTCCGCAGATGCCTGCTTTAACAAACCAGCCAACCATTCATAATCCGGCGTATCTTTTTCCTTGAGTTTGATCGTTTTGCGTTCTTCCGGGCCTTCAAATATCCCATCGGGTAGATCAAGTCCGGATGCATGGAAGATGGTGAAAGACACGGCCTGTTTGGATGGCGAGATGACCGCAGCATACTTTCCATTTTTCAAAAAATGAGGTTTCTTGTATTGCACGCGTTCTTCTACATCAGGGATGGTATCATGCACTAACTCGCGCAATTGTTCAGAGACTTGTATTTGCCAGGGGATCTGAATCTGTTCAATAAACGCAGTAACTTCTGCATTCTTGGTCATACTTGTTTACCCTCCGTATGGATCTGATTGTGTGTTTCCCATTCTGGTCTTAGGATTCCCATCATCAAGCGGTCATAACGCTTACCATCACGAAATACAGCTGAGCGTGCCCGACCTTCCAATTGAAAACCAACCTTCTCATAGGAACGGATTGCTTTGGCATTGTAGGCGATGACATCGAGACCAACTCGGTCCAGATTCATCTCATGGAATGCATATCGTAAAATAAGATTCAACGCTTCCGTGCCATATCCCTTGTTGCGATGCTTGGCAAGTCCGATGCCAATGGCAAGCTGTCCGCAACGGTTGTTCCATTCAATGCCATGAATGACGACAAAACCAATCAGCATATCCTCTTCACGCGTGCGAAGTCTGAAGTAAACTTCTTTGTTCTTCGTTTCGCCCTCATCTTCCAACTGTTTCTCTGAATAGGGAATGGCCAGATCAGTATCCACATTCCGAAGGTACTCCGGGTCTTCGTTCCATTGCAGCATGGTCTGTACGTCTTCAGAGCGTGGTGGCGTCATCTTTAATCGTTTGCTATAAAACAGGTTGTCCGTTGTTAGTGTCATAGGGGTCTCCTTTAAATTAAGTTAAGCTTGCTTCACCTTAGTTCCACGTTTAACTCTATGTATATTTCGCAATAGACCTCGCCCCTTTGGCATCTGATAGCCTCATCATACTGGAAATTACAGGTGAATCACAATAGCGTATTTTAGTGGATAAAAGTAAACTCTTGTCATAAAACCTGACACGGTAGTAAGATGAAATGATTGATATACATTCAGTGATAGAACCAATAAAAATGTCGGCGGGAGTGGTACGTTTTGGAGATTAAAGTGGATGATTTGAGTGGAGTACAGGTTAAGGCATTAATCGCTGAGCACTTGCAAGGGATGGCAGCCGATTCGCCTCCAGAGAGTATTCATGCGTTGAATCTGGATGGACTCAAGAAGCCCGAAATTACATTCTGGTGTGCTTGGGAAGGAGACGACTTGCTCGGCTGCGGGGCCATCAAAGAACTTGATCCAGAGCATGCAGAGTTGAAATCGATGCGTACCGCTTCGGCTCATCTGAGAAAAGGCGTAGCGAGAAAAATTTTGGCTCATATTATGGACGTTGCAGTAGATCGTGGTTATAAGCGAATCAGTCTGGAGACGGGCTCGATGGATTCGTTTATCCCGGCACGGAAGCTGTACGAAGACTTCGGATTCGAATATTGCGAACCATTCGCAGATTATATATTGGACCCGAACAGCACGTTTATGACAAAAACAATCTAAGTGGAATAGAATGAGAAACCAGAATTCTGTTTTTTTACAGGATGCTGGTTTTTTTATTTTGAAACATATCGTACATTTTAAAAGTTGGAAAAAGAGTAGAATAAACTCAATAATACAGCATTAAAGCAACGTGGCCTTGTGACGAAGAATGTGGAGGGAGTCGTGCATGATATATTGGTGGTTCGATCATATGAATCCGCTGTTTGCTGTCTTGGTGTTATGTCCAATAATTGCTGTGGTGCTTGGAGTATGCAGTTATTTTGCCAATTGGTTTAGACTCTTGGGAGCGCTGGTTATATCTTTTATGCTGCCTTTGTTGTATATCGCGAGTGATCTTTCAACAATGGGTAGTAACATAGGGGCTTGGTTTATCTATGGGGCAATGTACAGTTTGCTAACCTGGATTGTACACAGATTGCTCCGTGCCATTGTGGGGTATAAAACATAGGTTATGTTCATAAATGTTTGGGATGAATTGGCCATAAGGAACTTCTGGGCTGATTGATGGACAATAGGGTATACTGGACATTATGTCTATGAAACAAGACAGCATTACAGACGTTTTTTACATCAGGAGGACTTGAATTGGCTCAGACAGAAGGAACACTACAGAAGAAGCTTAAACCAAGACACATCAGTTTTATGGCTATGGGTGGTGTCATTGGAACAGGAATTTTCAAAGGCAGTGCAGAGACGATTGGACTCGCAGGTCCGGGCGTTATTGTCACGTACATTTTTGCCGGATTATTGCTGCTGGTTGTTATGGCCGCGATGGCGGAGATGGCTACGGTGTACAAGAACAAAAATATGAAAGACTTCGTGCAGGAAGCATTTGGTAGCCGAGTATCCTTTGTTATGGGATGGATGTATTGCTTTCTATGGTTATCGGTATGTGTCATTGAGGTGATTGCTGCCGGGAGCTTTTTGCAGTATTGGTTCACAGAAGTACCGCTGTGGATGCTGAGTCTGGCTTGTGCGGCGTTCATTATACTGGTTAATCTGCTCAGTGTAGGTGTGTTCGGGGAATTTGAGTTTTGGCTGGCCGGGATCAAAATTGCCATGATCATTATTTTTATCTTCCTGGGTGCAGGGTTGATCTTTGGCATTATCCCAAGTGACAACACGCCATATCTGCAAAATTACACGCAAGCGGGAGGGTTCTTCCCGAACGGTTGGTCATCGATCTTCTCGGCACTGCTTGTGGTCATGTTCTCTTATGGGGGATCGGAGCTGATTGGTCTGACCCTGACCGAGACGGAAAATGCAGAAAAAGTGATGCCCAAAATCGTGGGCAATTTCATGCTCAGAATTATTCTGTTCTTCACCTTGCCGATTCTCATCATCTGTGGTCTTATCCCGTGGAATGAGATTGGGCCGGAAAGCAGTCCGTTTGTACAAGTGCTTGCCTCCACGGGACTGCCGGGAGCAGCACACATAATGAACTTTATTTTGGTGACGGCAGTTCTGTCTGCTGCGAATTCAGGGATCTATGGTGCATCCCGGATGATGCACTCCATGGCAGTGGGCGGGGAAGCTCCGAAGGCATTGTCAAAGACAAATCGCAGCGGTAGCCCGGTTAATACCTTGCTGGTATGCGCGGTTGTATTGCTCGGAGGTTCCATGCTTGGCCTGTTCGCACAGGATCAACTGTTCCGTGTATTGCTTGCCGTTCCGGGGTTTGTCGTAATCCTTGTGTGGATCTGTATTGCCTCATCACAGTTGAAATTGCGGAAGAGATATCCGGTTCAACCGACCTTCAAAGTTTGGGGATTCCCTTACATAACCGGAGTCGTGGTACTATGTCTCAGTGTGATTGCGGTGATGTTTGTGTTTGATGAAGGTAATCGGTTCAGTATTAGCATCTGTCTTGCCGTGCTTGCGTTGCTGATAATCTGGTCCCTGATTCGATTCAGGAAGACAAATGGACGAACCGTTTAGTATGGGTGGGTAGTATGCAAGTGTAGAACAAACAACATGACATCTCGGCGCTTGCGCCGGGGTGTTTTTTTGTATCATTTTTCGCTACAGGAAACTGAAACGATTTTTCCGAAATCAAGGCTGAATGTAGTTCCATCCAACAAAGCTACCACGGCCATGATAGCGTTTTTATGTAAACCCAATATTTTCTTGCCTAATTCGACATATTCGTTTACTATTTTCCCATACATAGTGCTTCAAGCATGTGTTTTTTGGGTAGCGCCTAGTCAAAAAGGCTTGGGTTCACGGGAGAGGAAGAGGAGCGGATGATTGGTTTTTTTAGAAAACGTTTGGTTGTGCGCATTGTTGCAGTAGTCACACTGGTCATTACGATTATAGCCGTTGGAAGCATGCTGTTACAGGTGGCCAATATGAAACTAGCTGCGCAGGAGGCCATTTCGAGTTACAACATCCAGATTGCTCAGAGTTATGTGAATCAGCTGGATACAGCATCTTATGCCGAGTTTGCCAAGGACCCCAAGGAGAATGACGAATTCTTGAAGATTCGTGATGAACTGGATGACTTTCGCGTAAGCATTGGTGCAATGTATGTGTATTTCGTCAAAATAGATGACAAAGGTACGCCACTTATTATGGTGGATGGTATGAAGGATGCAGATAAAGCCTCACCGATTAATGAAGTTACGGATGTCCCTCAGGAGGCTGTGCAGAAGCTGTTGCAGGGGCAAACAGCCAGTTCTTCGATTATTAACAATGAGGAGTACGGCGACTATATTTCCTCTTACGCTCCCATGCTGGATAGTAATGGCGCTGTAACAGGTGTAATTGGTATCGATACGGCGGTATCGGTCATCGGAAGCATTGAATCGGATATTATGAAATCGAGTATTCCCTTCTATGCCTTATTGCTACTAATTACACTTATAGGCATTGCTGTTGTCATGTGGTTTATCGTAAGAGGACTGCGACCACTTCAACCGCTGAAGGCGAGTGTGGAAAAAATGGCACAGGGTGAGCTTGCAGAAGCGAATCAAATTTTGACGTCATATCGTTTGCGGAGTGAAGATGAGATTGGAACCACATATCAAGCGATGATACATATGTCCGGTAACTTGAATAAGATTGTGAGTAACATGGTTGAAGGCGTAGCAGTAACCACAGATATTTTATCGGAATCAACGAAGGAATTTAATCGCAGTACCGAAGAGATGCTTGAGATGGGAAAGACGGTTGATCAATCTGTCGAACAGATTAGGCAGGGTGCACATACGCAGAAGCAGGGTGCAAGCGATAGCGCGCATGCGATGGAAGAGATTGCAAAAGGCATAACGGATATTTCCGAATCCTCGATGGTTGTATCGGATGCGGCAACAAGTGCGCTTTCTACGGCGGAGTCTGGTAAACAGAGTATGACACTGATGAAAACACAGATGGAGAGCATCTCAAATGTCTCAAGTGAAGTTGTAGCGATGGTCCAGGTGCTAAACAATTACTCCCAGGAAATTGGTGGTGCCCTGCACACAGTTCGTGATTTTGCGAGTCAGACCAAGCTGCTTGCGCTTAATGCATCCATAGAGGCAGCACATGCAGGAGAACACGGCAAAGGTTTTGCGGTTGTGGCGGATGAAGTTCGGAAGCTTGCTGAGGCCTCAAGCACATCCATGGAACGGATCTCCGACTTGTTGCTTCGTATTCAACAAGAATCACAGCAGATTGGCTCACAGATGGGGGTTACTGCAACCGAGATTGGACAAGGTGTTACAATTACCGCAGAAGCGGAGCAAGCTTTCGCTCATGTAGTTGATGCGTTCCAACTGGTGACCAGCCGCATTCAGGAAGTGTCCGCTGCGGCAGAGGAAATCTCGGCAGGATCGGAAGAGGCTGCAGCCTCCGTCAATACGATCTCGCAGATATCAGCTGGTGTGTCGGATCATTCGGATGAAATCTATCGCTTAATGCGTGAACAATCGGCCATGTTCAATAGGGTGGCGCAGACCTCCACAATGCTGGAGCAGCAGACGAACGAGATGAGTGAAGCCGTACGTAAAGTTAAAGTATAGTTTGAGTAAGGTGTAGTAATAGTAACGCAAGAGGTAGTTAGAAAAGTGTTCCGCTCTTGGAGAAGTTGGTGTTCATCCCAAACTTCCTTCAAAGGGTGGAGCACTTTTTTAGATTTAAACTTTTAAATGATCCAGCTCTATCGCCTGTCTGAAGCGTTGGGCGAATCGTTCCGCGGCTACGGCGCACTCCTTGGATTCTGTCTGCACGAAGCCAATTTGCATTTTCGGTTGATCAATTCCAGCGATCTCGACCATCTTCACCAGACCTTCTTTCCATAATTGATTTTGGTGAAAGGAAAAGTCGTGACCAATCGTGGCGGCAATATCGTTTCTTAATACCATGTTGATCGCTTCAGAGTTATTTGTTTTGAACAGAATGGACAGAGGTCCATGATCATAGGTGAATTCCTTGATGAAGTCTTCGATGAAACCATCTCGATAGAGTGCCAGCTTGTGTTCTTTTAATTGATCAGGTGAAACACGGGGGTGCTTGGCAAGTTCAGACAGGTTATGAGTACCAACTACCAGCTTGCCCGAGTACATGGGACTGAAGTGAAGTCCATCGAATTCCCGCAATTGTTTGGCATAGATCGCGATAAAGCCCAGATGGGTTTTGTTATTGCGAATATCCTCGATAATTTCCATGGACCCTTTCTCTTCAATGGAGATATTAAGTTGCGGGTGCTCACGCTTCATATCCGCAGCAGACTGGACAAGATAGGGCATGACACTTGGAAAAGTAGCCACATGAAGCTCTCCGCTTAGTGAGGAGGCTTCTGCGTTCAGGGATTTCAATTCATCAATCCGCTGTAAAATATCCAGTGCCTTGGCAATGAATTGTTTGCCTTCGGGAGTGGGGTGAGTTCCCTGCCGCGAGCGTTCGAACAGGATGATACCCAATTCTTTCTCCAGACGATGAACCGATTGGCTGATCGCCGATTGTGTGACATGTAGATGTTCCGAGGCGGCGGAGAATGACTGCGTTTTCGCAATTTCAACGACATATTCGAGCTGTTCCAGATTCATAATTTCATCTCCGTTCAGCATTAATACAACTAATGTTAACATTAGTATCTATAAATATGAATAATACATGAACAGCGATATAATATATAGACAAGCGTTATAGTTCTTTACTATATAAGTAGAACCTTTCTTTTACACCAGAAACGCAGAGTGCAGAACCAATCTGAAGAAGCAGAGCGTGCGCCTTTATCACCGGATTTTTCCCTTGGATCAAGGGAATGAAGAAAATCTGGGGATAAGAGCGATCGAAAGATGGTACTGCAATCAGCGTAATTAGGTGTAACATGTCTAGTTCAACTTATATAGACAATCATATAAAGGGGATGAACTTCATGAAAGCAGCAGTATGGTATGCTCATAAAGACGTGCGTGTGGAAGAGCGGGAGGTTCCGGTTGCTCAAGCGGGTCAGGTCAAAATCAAAGTGGAATATGCGGGGATCTGCGGCAGTGACTTGCATGCTTATCATCATGGTGTGGGGATTCAAGAAGGCGAGAATCATCCGCTCTCAGGACAGAAAGCGCCGCTCACATTGGGTCATGAATTTGCAGGAACCGTGAGTGAATTAGGGAGTAATGTAAGCGGTATCAGCGTAGGGGATCGAGTCGTGGTAGAGCCGCTGTACCATTGTGGAAAATGTGAGTACTGTATCCAGGGGCGCTATAACCAATGTACTCAATTTGGATTTGTTGGACTGAATGGTGATGGTGGTTTTGCGGAGTATGTTGTTGTTGAAGCATACATGGTTCATCCCATACCGGATAACGTATCTTTTGAAGAAGGTGCGCTCGTAGAGCCTACGGCAGTAGCCTTTCACGCGGTTCGTCACAGCAAGCTGAAAGTGGGGAACAAAGTAGCCGTATATGGAGCAGGTCCAATTGGATTATTGACCATTCTGTCTGCCAAAGCTGCAGGAGCCTCTGAGATCTATGCAGTTGATGTATTTGAGGAACGTTTGGACTTGGCAGCCAAGCTGGGAGCGATTCCGGTGAACAGTGCCAAAGTCAATGCAACAGAGGTGATCTTGCAACAATCGGGTGGCATTGATGTGGCTTATGAAGCAGCGGGTGTACAACCAACGATGGATAGCGCCATTGCGGTTGTCAAAAAAGGTGGAGAAGTTGTTGTCATCGCAGCCATTCCGAACCCGCTTCAAGTGAACTTCTTCGATCTTCTGGTCAAAGAAGCGAATCTAACGGCAACGCTGGCATATCGCCACATTTTCCCTGAAGTGATTTCATTGATTGCTGAAGGGTCGCTCGATGTGAAACAAGTCATCACCAAGAAAATCAAACTGGACGACATCGTTCAGGAAGGGCTTGAGCTGTTGATGAGCGACAAGAGTCATGCGAAGATTTTGGTGGAGATTGGCGGCTAAAAAAATCAATAGCGATGTATCATTTCAAATGCTGATTGATCATTTATAAACGTAAAACAGACCGTTCATGAAGATGATCGGTCTGTTTTACGTTTCATTCTCTGTTCGCAGATCCCGTGTTGTTGTTACCCTCCACTAGGAATCATAACGGTAGCAGATCGCCTTGCCCCCGCTACTCTCGGAGCTGAATTCCTCATCTTCTGTAAATCCGAAACGCTCATATAAACGGATGGCATTGACCATCTGACCGCCTGTATATAAATACACCGTATTTTTGCCCATTTCTTTGGCAGAATTTACGCATTGCTGGAGCAATACTCTGGCAATCCCGTGACCTCTCCATTTTGGATCAACACCCAGCAGCCGAATAAACGGATAATCGATTGGCAATTCAAAGTTTGGATAAGCCTTGCGTGCTGTTTCGAATAATTGGACTGTACCGACAATCTGATCATCAATCTTTGCGATCCATAATTGTGTCAGGTACGGATTAACCACAGACTCTCGAATATCTTTTAGGTAGGCCTCCCATCGTTCATTTTGCTGAAAAGTCTCCCGATACTCGGCATAACTTGCAACAAGGATATCTACAATCTCTGGATGGTCTGCTTCTGTGGCAGGATGAATCGTAACGGCAGCCGTTGTCATCTTATAATTCCCCTTCTCTTATGGGTTAAGTATGGAATGTAGTTTTCTTGCATTTTACCATAACGGATTCAATCCGATTCATTCAAATTTTCTATAGCTAACTCAGTCATTTCTATAGATCAAAGCATATCAGCGATTGAGCTGTGTGGAATACAGATGATTGCGATATTCGGTTGGCGTATTGCCTTCGTATTGCTTGAACATGCGCAGGAACAGCTTGTAGTCGGAGAAGCCGCACTGTCCGGCAATTTCTTTTACACTGGCATTGGTGTTGAGCAGCAATTGTTTTGCCCGGCGAATACGTTCTGTGAGGATATAGGTTTTGAGCCCGGTACCTTTCTCGCGTTTCACCATTTTGGAGATATAGTCTTTGTTAAAATTAAAATTTTCCGCAATCTGACTCACCGTGATGTTTGTATGCAGATGAATATCCACCCACTTGCAGATATGGTCCACAATTGCATTGTGCGGGCGATAATCCGCCTCTATATTCCGCTCGAGTTCTCTGAACAACAATAACAAAGCAGCGTTGGCTTCCTCCGGTGAGAAGGATGACACATGCAGCAATTGCTTGAATAACTGATTGGCCATGGAAGGTACCTGAATGGTGGCATGTGTCCTAAACCGGTTAAATTCTGCCGACATGGCATCATAGTGCACCCAGTAGAAGCTTGCGGGGGCGTCGCTGATCTGGTAGCCATAGTGGGTGCGGCCAGCGCGCAGAAACAACAGATCGTTGGCGCGAACTACATATTGTTCCTCTTCTTCCGCGATGTACATCTCACCTTCCAGCATCAAAATGATCTCATGCACAGGCATGCTGCGTCTCATGTGGCTCCAGTTGCCTTCGGATATGAACTTGCCGCACAGGTAGTGTTCCAGTGGCTTTTGCATAGGACGGATTTATCCACCTTTTCTTGGATTATGAGTCTGATGTAATTGTATTTTATTTGATAGTATGGGGATATTCAAGCTCTACAGTAGATTGATGAGTATTAGTCATATGGAACAGAACACGGATTTTACCCCTCAAGAATGAATCGATATCTATATAAGTTGAACTAATCATTTACATGATGACGGAGAGGACAGAAAAAACCTGAAAAAGCGAAGCGTTCGCCTTTATCCCTGGATTTTCCCTTGAGAAAGGGGATCAAAAAAATCTGGGGATAACAGTGATTGGAAGGTTGTTCTGTCATCGTAGTGTCAGTGTAAATAATCTTTAGTTCAACTTATACAGTACATCCGAGAAGGAGTGAGTGTAATGATTGAAACGAAAAAAGGATTTCTGGGACCGGAACATGTAGATCTGTTAAATGGTGTGTTCCAAACATCACAAGAGGTGGGGGAGCGCTACCTGTTATCGCTGGATATTGATCGATTCCTGGCTCCATGCTTCGAAGCTCATGGTTTACCTGCCCGAAAAGAGCGCTACGCGGGTTGGGAGGCACGTACCATCAGCGGACATTCCCTTGGACATTATCTGTCTGCCCTGGCTGTGACGTATCAGGCAACCGGGAATATCACGTTAAAAGAAAGACTGGATTATGCGGTTACCGAACTGGCGAGAATCCAGCAGACCACGGGGAGCGGGTATATCGGTGGTTTGTCCGAAGAACCTTTCCACATGGCTTTTCGAGCAGAGAATATCGGTGGGTTCAACATCGGTGAATACTGGGTTCCCTGGTACAGTGTGCACAAAATCTATCGCGGCCTGATTGATGCGTACAAACTCACTGGCAACGGACAGGCACTTGATGTCGTTACTCGATTTGCAGATTGGGCGGTAGAAGGTTTGCTCCCGATGACAGAAGAACAGATGCAGACGATGCTTCAAAGTGAACACGGGGGCATGAATGAAGTATTTGCACACTTGTATGGGATTACGGGCAAAGCCTTATATCTTGAGATCGCTAACAAGTTCACCCATCAATTGATCCTGAGACCCTTGGAGCACAAGCAGGACGATCTTCAAGGCAAACACGCCAATACGCAGATTCCCAAAGTAATCGGTGCAGCCGAAATCTACAATCAGGACCATACCCATGAGAGTTATCGGACAGCGGCAGAGTTTTTCTGGAACACCACGGTGCATCATCGTTCTTACGTATTTGGAGCGACGAGTATTTCGGAGCATTACGAAGCAAAGGGTATGGAGAGTCTTGGCATCAAAACAGGAGAGAGCTGTTGTACTCACAACATGTTACATCTAACGAAGCAACTCTTCGCCTGGAATCACGATAGTGCCTACATGGACTATTATGAGAACGCCATCTATAATCACATCCTCGGCACGCAGGACCCCGATACGGGGAACAAAACGTATTTTGCATCAACGCTGCAAGGCCACTACAAAATCTATGGTACTCACGATACCGCTTGGTGGTGCTGTACAGGATCAGGCATGGAGAACCCGGGCAAATATGCCGAGGCGATCTATTTTGAGGATGAACAGGACCTGTACGTCAACCTGTATATCGCTTCCCAATTGGATTGGGCGTCACAGGGATTATCCCTGAAGCTTGAAACCGACTTTCCTTATTCGGAAAAGGTAACCCTGACGATCACCGGAGGCAACGCCTCGGCTCATCTAAGATTACGTGTGCCCTCATGGCTGCAACAGCCAATGACGGCAACAGTTAACGGGGATACGGAACATCCGTATACACGGATGGAACCCGGTTATCTTTCCATCGAGCGCACATGGACAACGGGCGATGTCATCACCATCACACTGCCGATGTCACTCCGCCAGTACACTGCCAGGGATGATTCCCACAAGGTGGCATTCCTGTACGGCCCAATTGTACTCGCTGGTGCACTAGGAAACGAGGGTCTTCCCGAGGATACGATTGTGGACGAAACAGCGCTGAATCCCAAGACTGCACCGGTGCCTGTGATCTGGACGAAGCAAGAGGATGTACGAGAGTGGATCAAGGTTGTGGATGCAGACACGTTAACATTTGAACTTAGCAATGATGTCACTTCCACGGGCGAAGCCGTGAAACTCATTCCGTTCTATGATGTGCATCATGAATTTTATACGGTGTACTGGCCGTTTAACGATGAAGGAGATGCGCTGGAGAAAGAATTGAACGATATTACGATCGACAGGGTTCAGGCTGACGGTCAGCAGGATGAGATTGGACATCGACTGGATAGCAACTGCCGTGGTGAGCACCACAACGGTTCAACCACAGATGGCCGTAAGAAGTTGCATATGTGGCGAGAGGCTTTTGGCGTCAGTGGGGCTTACTTCAGTTACCAACTGGCAGTGAATCGTGAGGAAACCAATTATCTATGTGTGGCCTATTGGGGCGGAGATCATTCCACGTTTGGACGGGAAGGTACGTTATATGACAGACAATTCGTCATTACCGTGGATGGAACACTCATTGGTGAGCAGCGAATTCATATGAACAAAATTGGCGACGTGTTCTATGTGACCTACGATATTCCTGAGGCGGTTACATCAGGCAAAGATAGCGTTATAGTTATGTTCCAGGCGAAAGGCGACAATGGCTGTGCCGGGAAAGTTGTAGAGGTACGCACCACGCGAAGCAAACCGGAATCCATCTTTTCATAATAAGAGGCATGGTGTGAAAAGTCGCAAAACGCAATGTTATAATGAAAACAAAAATACGGATTAGGTCACATGGGATATGCATGGGAATTAAGCCTGTCTGCGACAGAGGGGCAATAAGGCGGTTGTTTTCTAATTTCTAACGAACTGCATACGTCTTATATGGGCAATATTGATGTGATGGAAAATGTAACGAATCTCAGCGATGCTATTTCATTCGAAATAGGCGATAAACAACGTTTTTACACCTAATACGCGAATATAAGGTGTCTCAGGTTCGTTACATTTTCAGATGAGCTGAAATGCACCGAATAGCGTCACTTCAGTTCGTTAGCTTTAGAATACGGCATCAAAATTTCAATAAGAACACCAAAAATGAAGAACCAATGCATAAGGGACGAAAGCGGATGATCTCCGATTTGTCCTTTTTGCATTGCTCCTTTTTCAGACAAGTCTTATATAAAAAATGACACGCATAGCTATTTTCCACGTATTACCTGATAACATTTCTTCTCCACAATCTGCTGTCTAGTAAAACTCACTTTTTATGGATTGACCACAAAATTTCCTGCCAAGTTCCACGTTGTCCCTGAAAATATGAAATGGGATAAGCCCAAACCACGTATATTATGAGTATCCAAATATCCAATCATATCCACCTGAGAGCGTTAACATCATGTACAATAAGAATAAGTTGAATAGGAAAATTACGACATGAAGCACCAATATATAACATGAAAGGAGGTCGGATGATTGAACATGATCAAGTACATAAAATTGTTGGGATTAATCCTCGGTATTGTGGCTGTGAATGTTCTCGCATTCTCACCCGGCTTTATCGGACTTAATTTCGGGGAGGGTGCATTCACAACTGCGCTATCCGTTACCCTGTTGTTCGGCAGTGCAATGGCACTCTTGTATGGGAGTTACACCTTGCTGTTCAGACAGCCGGTAGTCCTGCCCGTGAAGCATATCGAAACACATGAAGATTATGTGGAAGCCTTATCTTTTTATAGACGCATCAAAGTCCTCGAAGAAGATATTACGCTAGGGCTGTCCCAACTTAGCCGAATGAAAAAGAAGAAAGAAACACTCCTGAATGTGCTCCATCAACGATTTGATCCCGGGGAACTGAGCTACAAGAAATTTGCTTCGGTCACAATGGAAGTGGAGAAGCTGTTGTACCTGAACATCCGCAGTGTGCTGAACCGGTTGAATGTATTTGATGAAGCTGACTATGCCAACATGATGAAATCCAAATCCGAAAGCATTCCCCAGAAGCTTTTTCAGGAAAAAACCAAGGTATACAACGATTATCTGTCTTATGTGAAAAATGCATTACACACCAATGAGGAAGTTTTGCTCAAGCTCGATCAGTTGTTACTGGAGATTTCACGTCTCGACAGCTTTGAAGCCGGAGATATTGAACAGATGCCTTGTATGCAGGAGATTGATCAGTTAATCAAGCACACCAAATTATACAGACAGTGAGGGGTTGCTCGTATGGCGAAGAAAGGTAAGTTTTTTTTCATATCGATTGTAATGCTGGTGCTCGTATTTGGTCTGGTCTATGCAGGGATTACACTGACATCGAACTTTGGCAAGTCAACCACACAGGTGAGCACAGAGAATGCAGGTAAGGAACTGGGAAAACTGTACGCGGACATTGCGCCGGCGACGGCGGAACCGGTTAAAGGACAGATTGATCTCGATCCGGTCGACGTGGCAGAATCTCTGCCGGATATCTCGAAATTTCCGATCGCTGTAGAGAATACAACGAATGATTACGTCGAAATCTTCTCTTCCACAGAGAAGTCGGGCAGTGGGGTAGACGGCTGGTTAACCGAGGTGGGCGAGGAGTTCAACAAAGCAAACATTACCGTTGGAGGCCAACATGTATCGGTCAAAATCCGCAACATTGCCTCCGGTACGGCCACCGATTATATCAAGTCTGGTAAGTATATGCCGGATGCATTCACACCTTCCAATGAACTATGGGGCGAGATGGTTGAGGCCAGTGGAGTGAAGACAGAGATGGTATCCGAGCGACTGGTCGGGAATGTTCCTGGTATTGTCATCTCCAAAGCCAAATATGATGCACTGGTTGATACGTATGGCTCCGTTAATGTAAAAACCGTGACAGAAGCCATTGCGAACAATGAACTCGCGATGGGATATACCGATCCATTTGCCAGCTCCACAGGACTAAACTTCCTGGTGACTGCACTGAATACGTATGATAGCGCCAATCCGCTGGGAGAGAAGGCTATTGAGGGATTTGAGAAATTCCAGACGAATGTACCGTTTACGGCCTCAACAACCATTCAGATGCGGGAAGCTGCCAAGTCTGGCAGACTGGATGCCTTTGTACTCGAATATCAGACGTATGTGAATACCGCTGATCTGAAGAGCGGGTACGTCTTTACACCATTTGGCGTGAGACATGACAGTCCGTTGTATGCATTGGGACAATTGCCGCAGAACAAACAGGAAATCATCCAGAAGTTTGCGGAATTCGTAACCCAGGCGAAGTACCAACAATCGGCGGAGGAGTTTGGTTTCAACGGGTTGCAGGATTACAAATCCGAACTGGCCACTGTGGATGGCGGCACGTTGTTGTCTGCTCAGAAAGTCTGGAAAGAGAAGAAAAATGGCAGTAAACCTATTGCCGCCGTGTTCGTGACAGACGTGTCTGGAAGCATGGACGGCGAACCACTTAACCGACTGAAGGAGTCCCTGCGCAAAGGGCAGAAGTACCTGGGTACAGAGAACAGTATTGGCTTGGTCTCTTACTCCAGCGGGGTAACTGTGAATCTGCCGATTGCCAAGTATGATACGAACCAACAGTCCATGTTTGTTGGTACAGTTGATAGTCTGCAAGCTGGCGGCGGTACGGCGACCTTTGATGGAATCGTGGTGGCAATGAAGATGCTGGAAGATTATATGGCTGCCAATCCGAATGTGAAACCGCTGATCTTTGTCCTGAGTGATGGCGAGACCAACGAAGGTCATACCCTGAAGGATATTCGTGATCTGGTCGAAACGTACAAAGTGCCAATCTATACGATTGGGTACAACGCGGACATCAAGGCTTTGGAGAGCATCTCCAGCATTAACGAAGCCGCAAGCATCAATGCCGATACCGACGATGTCGTGTACAAGATTGGTAACCTGTTTAACGTACAGATGTAAATTTATAACACGAAGACGTAGAGTGCAGAACCGATCTGAAGAAGCGGAGTGGTCGCCTTTATCACCAGATTTCAACCGATTAATGAGGAAAATGAAGAAATCTGGGGATAACAGCGATCGGAGGATGGTACTGCAATCTGAGTCACTCGCGTGGAATATCAATCATTTTACTGCACGTATCTAAAGGGGGAACTGTAGATGTCATTTTCAATGGAAATACCGAGCCAGAAGGAAATTCAGAAGGTGATTGAAGAAGAAGTGAAACCCGTGCCCGCCGAGGTCGCGGAGCTTCAACAAGTGGCAAATGCCAACGTAGAGATGATCATGACACTGGATCTCGAGTCCCTGGAGAAACGCAAAGAGATTCTGCAATCCATTGATGGCTTTGGCATGAACACGATGAGATCCTCTTCTGAGAAAAACGCTTTGCTTCAAGTCTCCGTTGGACATCTGTCCAAGACGGGAGACGAGGGCGGTCAGGTCGCCAAAGGTTTGACCGAGCTGCATATGCAACTGAAGGATCTAGACCCGAGCGTGGTCGACTTTGCCAAGACCGGTTTCCTCGGGAAATTGTTCAATCCGCTTCGCGCCTATTTCCTGAAATATCAGAAGGCTGACGCGGTCATTGCTGACATCGTAACCTCTTTGGATAAAGGCAGATCCACACTCCGGAACGATAATACAACCCTGGAGATTGAACAACAGAATCTGCGAGAACTCACCAAACGATTACAAAAGGAAATCCAGCTTGGTGTGCTCATGGATGATTCCATCGACGCGCAGATTGAAGCGGCCAAGGTTCGCAATGAGGACCCTGAGAAAGTCCGCTTTATTACGGAAGAAGTATTATTCCCGCTTCGTCAACGGGTGATGGATCTACAGCAGATGTTAGTGGTAAATCAGCAGGGCATCATGGCGATTGAAGTGGTCATTCGCAACAACAAGGAACTGATTCGAGGGGTGGACCGGGCGAAGAATGTAACGATCTCGGCATTGAAAATTGCCGTTACTGTCGCAAGTGCTTTGTATAACCAGAAAATTGTATTGCAGAAAATTGAGTTGCTGAACCAGACGACCAATGATCTGATCGCCGGAACATCCAAGATGCTCAAGGATCAGGGGATTGCCATTCAGAAGCAGGCATATGAAGCAAGCATTTCCGTGGATACGATGAAACAGGCGTTCACCGATGTGTTGTCTGCGCTCGATTCGATCAGTCTTTATAAGCAGGAAGCCCTCCCAAGAATGCGCGAGACGATTAACCAGTTCCGTGAACTTGCGGATACCGGGGAGCAGCAAATTCAGCGGTTGGAGAAAGGGCAGAAGCTAGGGTTGTAATTCAAATAGAGAAATAAAACGTATTAGATTGTCCTCTTTATTTATAATTAGAAGAAGCGACCATTCCTCATTAAGTATGGGGAATGGTCACTTTTTGGGTTTCTATGAATAGGTACTAACTGTCATACCCCAAACTTCTTGCATAAGCGTATAACTGTTGTTCGCATTGATCCATTAGAACGCTAGCGGTGTTTACTTTGGCATTACCCTGTTTTAGTAACGTGTAATTCACTTTGTTCTTGGATACTGCCTTTTGGTACAACAGGTACCCTTCGAGCTGAGTGTAACTTGCCTTAACAAATGTGGCGTGGATTTTCTTGATTTGCGGGTTGGTAGGCTTGATTTGTTTTGCCTTGGATACCAATTTAATATAATTGGGGATCACCGTATTCGAAAGTTTAAGGTACATGGACTTGCGGTTGGTTGAAGTTACCTGGGTGTCGATGCTTTCCAAAGCTGTGAAGGCTTTGGCCTCATAAGTTTCAAGAGCAAATAACTGATTAGTGTACTCTTTAAATTCTGCATAACTCTGATCTAAATCTGAATATGTAGAGGTTGCTACTTTGGCTGCATCAGCAGAAGTGGCTGGAGAGAGAAACACTCCGCCAAGCAAAACAAAACTGGTAATCAATGATATAATCCACGACTTCTTCAAATGTAATGTCATCCTCCTTTTGTTTGTATTCCATTGGATAACCTAACATATAAATACCAGAAATTACAGGAATACATTTACATAATTTTGGTGGTAAAGCTTTCTTGAAATTCCTCTCAATCTCACCCTACTAGATGCTAGTATGGCGATCTGGATTTTCAGTCTTTTAATACGACATTGTCAGGCTTGTAATGGATGATCTTGAACAATTCCTCGGCCATGTAGGCGGGGCTGTGCTTGAAATCTTGTCTGATCCACTCCATGATCATGCCAAATATCGCATGAGATTGGTAGCTTGCCAATATTTCATGGTTGATGTGCGGAGGGAAGATGTGGTTCAGATCCTGTAAGGCCAGATCCCGAAGAACATCACAGATCATGCGCTGAAAGTTGGAGGAAGCCTCGGATTTCACAACCAGTGTATAGAATTGTGCATGATGATGCACATGCTCAAATATAGTGATCGCCGAAGAGGGCATTAGATTGACTTCGAACTTTTCCTCATCCTGATAAGGTTTACGAAAAGAAGTTACCAGATCCTGAATCACATCATCGATAATCTCGTTGAACAGATCTTCTTTGTACTGATAATGCCTGTAGAAAGTTCCCCGATTCAGGTCGGCTCGCTGCACAATATCCGTAATCGATATTTCTTTAAAGGGATGTTTCTGCATCAGATGGATGAGTGCATCCTTCAGTGCAGCTTTTGATTTTTTAATTCTTCGGTCCATCGAATTCATAGTTTCAGACATCTATTTTCCTCCTCGCGAGTTCACTTTATTAATTAAAGTACATTCGGGCTTAGTAGTGTTGTTTAACGTACAACTGGACACGCTTTTACTGATTGAAGTGAAACGCTATGACTTATTATACTAAGGATAAGAGTTAATGAACATTTGTTTGTTAACTTAGTGTAAACGAATACATGAAGGAGGATACAAAGAATGAAACTTCAAGATAAAGTTGCAGTTGTTACAGGTGCTGGTTCAGGTATGGGGAAAGCAATTGCCACGTTGTACGCCCAAGAAGGCGCGAAAGTCGTGGTATCGGATATTAACGAAGAATCCGCACAAGCGGTAGTGAATGATATTAAGGCACAGGGTGGAGAAGCGATTGTCGTTCTGGCCAATGTAGCCAAGGAAGATGATGTGCAAAATCTGATCGATACAACGGTGAGCACATATGGTACAGTAGATATTCTGATTAACAATGCGGGAATTATGGATGGCATGGAGCCGGCAGCAGATATAACGGATGAGAAGTGGGAGAGATTGTTCGCTGTGAACACAACCAGTGTGATGCGGACAACGCGTAAAGTATTGCCGATCTTCCTGGAAAAACAAAAAGGTGTTATCGTGAACATTGCTTCAGCAGGTGGATTGCACGGCGGACGTGCAGGCGCAGCCTATACAGCTTCCAAACATGCGGTCGTAGGCTTCACTAAAAATACAGGGTACATGTATGCTGAGCAAGGCATCCGCTGTAACGCGATTGCTCCAGGAGCTGTGGCAACCAACATCAGCACATCCATGGCAGGTATTAGCCATTTCGGTGCAGGGCGGCAGCAGCTTGGGATGGCAATCAACCCACGCATCGGGACGAGCGAAGAGATCGCCAAAGTGGCCCTGTTCCTCGGATCTGACGAGTCCAGCTTCGTGAACGGAACTGTCGTTACAGCAGATGCTGGCTGGAGCTCTTACTAATCCACTCATGTGCAGTCGAGCATGGAGTACGGAAATATTGTGTGAATTAAGGAAGCCGCATCAGTATATGCGGCTTCTTTTTTTGCACCTATGCACCTTACGTACGGTGGATATCAGCATCATATTCCGGATAGGACAAACGTTTGCATTACTACACGAATACCCGAAATGAATCAATCTGAGGGTGGCTTTGGCTTGGAAAAGAGTGAGGATTCACGCACGATTAGACGATGGGGGATAATGACCGGATTATGAAGCTGTGGTTCCCCACTAAGAATTTTTAACAATACCTGAACGGCTGTATAACCAAGCTGATAAGTCCCGATGTCGATAGAGCTTAGGGGTGGAGAAGCCAGTTCCGATAATGCAATATTGTTAAAACTGACCACACTGATATCTTCAGGTACCAGATAATGAAGCTCGGCAAGAGCTCTCAATACCCCAAAGGCCACATTGTCATCGATGACAACAATTGCGGTGGGTCTGTCCGGCAAGGACATGAACAGCGACATCGCTCTGAATCCACTTTCCTGCAGAAATTCGCCTTCCACAATCCAATCACTATCCGCATCCAGCCCGGCTTGGGCAAGCGCTTTTTGGTATCCTAACATACGATCATGCGATAACGTAATGTCCGGAGGACCGCTGACAAATCCGATTCGCGTATGTCCCTGAGCGATTAGATGATGAGTAGCATCATAAGCGGTCTGCACATTATCGTTATCCACCATGGGGGCATCTGGATGAGCTTCACTGCGACCGATTAACACAAAAGGAAACTTTTCCGCTTCCAAAAATGAAATGATGGGATCGTCTCGTTTGGACCCAAGCAGCAGAATGCCATCCACTCTACGGCCATGCACAAGGCGGGATATCGCATGCAGTTCATTGTCTGATGATGTTTCAGTTGTTAGCAGCAATTCATAATTCATACGGGTGGCATGTGTAATAATACCTCGCAGCAGTTCCCCGAAAAAGTAATTCTGAAACAACTCTTCTGCAGGACGCGGAAGCATAATCCCAAGGGTATGTGTTGTTTTGGAAACCAGGCTCTTCGCGATGATGTTGGGATGGTAGTTCAATTCTTTCATGATTTGCTTCACTTTGAGAGATGTCTTGGTGCTGATTCTGGGATGGTTGGAAATCACCCGTGACACTGTAGAAGGGGAAACACCCGCCAATTTGGCAATATCCTTGATCGTAATCATGTAAAAAATCCCTTCTGAACAATCGTATAAATATTCTCCTATGGTAATCCAAAGGATACGAGAAATCAATTGCTAACTGTCGAGTAAGGGATACACGTGAAGTAAATTTAAGGAAGAAAGAGTCAGAACAAGGAAACAGGAAATTACTGTAGGTAGATGAGAGGAAATGGTTAAAATTGAGCGAATATGGCTTGTGCAAACGTTTGTGCAAAGAAAGTACATTATTGTATGATGTGATTGTTATTGTAGCGCTTACATCGTTGGATTTACATACTTCTTGACTTGTTTACCCCTAAATATTGAACGGATAGGTCATCTTGTCTTCCGTTTGAGCAAACGTTTGTACAAATGGGAATATGGGATGCAAAACCTGACAACATACGCAGACAAAAGGGTGAAAAGCGCGAACTTTGTTGGACCAAGCAGAGGGAAGGGGACATTTTACATGAGAAAATGGCAAGGGGCAACATTGTCCGTCATGATGGCTTTTACACTGGCTGCGTGCGGGGCTGGGGGCGGAAGTCCATCTCCAACTACGGCAGGTGAGAATCCGGAGGAAGTTGTAGAGCTGACATCCGAGAACCTTCAACCGGAAGAAGGGGCGACCCTGGTGATCTGGGAGGATAAAAATCAAAGCAGCTTTATTGAGCAAAGGGTCAAAAAATTCGAAGAGAAGTATGGGGTAACGGTCAAAATGGAGGAATTACCTCCAACCGATCAGGTAACCAAGCTGACGACGGATGGCCCAGCGGGTCTGGCGGCAGATGTGGTTGTTTTCCCACATGATAAGATTGGTAGCGCTTCAGAGGCGGGACTTATTCTGCCCAATGACATATTCGAAGCAGAGACCGTAGAGAATACCAGCGACAACGCGCTGAAGGCAGTGACGTTCAAGGATATCCTGTACGGCTATCCGTACAGCGTGGAGACCTACGCCCTTTTCTATAACAAAGCACTCTATCCAGAAGCTCCGAAAAACTTTGATGAGATTATCAGTTTTGCCAAGACGTTCAATAATGTGAAGTCCAATCAGTATGCGCTGATGTGGGAATTGCAGCAATTTTACTATAACTATGCATTCCTGGCTTCACAGGGTGGTTATATTTTTGGGGACAACGGGATGGATAGCGCGGATCTTGGTCTGAATAACGAAGGAGCCCAGAAGGGTGGACAGTTCTTGCAGACGCTAAAGTCGGAAGTGCTGCCGCTCAAGATGGGTGACGTGAACTATGATATCAAAAAAGGATTATTCTCCAGCGGCAAACTGGCTATGGACATTAACGGTCCGTGGACCATTGCCGATTATCGCAATGCAGGTATTGATTTTGGCGTTGCTCCGCTTCCGGCAATCGATGGCAAACCGATGACCTCCTTCTCAGGCGTTAAAGCTTATTATGTGAATGCATTTACGCAATACCCGAATGCGTCGAAGCTCTTGGCAGCTTTCCTTTCCAATGAAGAAGCTCAGATGGAGAACTTTGACCTGAACGGTACACTTCCTGCGAACAAAAACGTAGCTGCTGATCCGAAGTTGCAGGAGGACCCGATCAATAAGGCCTTTCTTGAACAGTTCAACAACTCTACGCCAATGCCTTCGCTTCCTGCCATGGACAGCGTATGGGGACCCATCACGTCGGCCATTACGGATATATGGGATACCGATAAGGACGTGAAGGCGTCACTGGACAATGCCGTGAAACAGATCCAGGAAAGCCTTGCCACCGTCCAATAAGGACGAACGACGAATGCGAAGATATGCATAAGAACTGCATAAATTGAACTTCATATTTACACAAAACGGAGAGGACAGAAGGAAGCTGAAGAAGTGAAACTAAAAGCTTTCTGAAAGAAAGCTACTTCGGAAGCATAGGCTCGCCTTTATCAGCGATCGGAAGCTATTCTGTCATCGGAGTGGTCAGTGTAAGTACAATTTTGTTCAATGTATGCAGGTTAGCAATAGGCGGGGAGGAGAGAGCGAATGCAACAGCAGCATGTCCCGGTGCCCGTTGGACCGAACAGGGAAAGGCAGCACCGGATGACAGCGGCCATATGTTCCATCATACTGCAAGGTCTTGGACAGCTGTACAATCGACAGTGGATTAAGGGAATTTGTCTACTGTTACTGGAGGGAGCAGGGCTTGCGTACCTGCTTCCTCGCCTGTCACAAGCCGTATGGGGCATATGGACACTGGGGGAAAATACACAGCGTTTTGTCAAAGTGAATGGGTCCACCGTACTTCAAAGGGGAGACCATTCCATCTTTTTGCTGCTTGATGGCATTATCGTACTGCTGGTGTTTTTTGTGTTTATTCTGATCTACATCCTGAATATTCGGGATGCGTACGTCACGGGACTCGCGAGGGAGGAAGGCAAGCAGACCCTGGGCGCAGCGGCTTCGCTTCGGAACATGATGGACAAAAACTTTCCGTATCTGTTTCTGTCCATCCCGGCACTAGGCATACTTTTCTTCACCGTTATGCCCATTCTGTTTACGATCACGATTGCATTTACCAACTATTCGGCCCCGGATCATATTCCGCCAGCCAAACTCGTGGACTGGGTGGGTTTAAAGACGTTCAGTGATCTGATTCAGCTCAAATCCTGGAGCCAGACATTCTATGGCGTGCTCACTTGGACGGTCATCTGGGCCATCCTGGCGACAGTCACCACCTATTTTGGCGGCGTACTTGTGGCACTGTTGATTGAACAGCGGGGCATACGCTTCAAGAAGCTGTGGCGGACGATTTTTATTCTGCCTTATGCCATCCCGCAGATTATTTCCTTGCTGCTCATGCGTAATCTGTTCAATGGTCAATTTGGTCCAATCAATACCTACATGAGAGCATTTGGGCTGGAGGGATTGCCCTGGCTTACAGATCCATTCTGGGCCAAAGTCACCGTCATTGTTGTCAACATGTGGATTGGTATTCCAGTCAGTATGGTGCTGATTCTGGGTGTATTGACAGCCATCCCTCGTGATCTCTACGAGGCTGCTGAAGTGGACGGAGCATCCGCATTTCAGAAATTCCGGATTATTACGATGCCGTTCATTCTTTTTGCCACGACCCCGGTACTCATCATGCAATTTGCCGGAAACTTCAACAACTTCAATGTCATCTTCCTGCTGACCAACGGAAATCCATTGCGGGGAGACTACCAGTACGCAGGGGCAACGGATCTGCTGGTAACCTGGCTCTACAAGCTCACACTCGACAATAACAAATTCAACATGGCTTCAGCGGTAGGTATTATCATCTTCCTCATTATCGCTTCATTCTCTATCTGGAACTTCCGCCGCTCCAAATCATTCAAGGAGGAGGACATGATTCAATGAAGACACGTAATAATCCGCTGCGTTTGGCCCTGAGTTATGTACTGTTGCTGGTCATCGCCGTTGTCTCCATCTACCCGGTACTCTGGATCTTTCTCTCTTCCCTGAGACCTGGTGCGGCATTGTTCAGTGAACGGTTGTGGCCGGAAGCTTTCACGCTGACCCATTACGGGGAGCTGTTCAATAACCCGTCCTTTATGTACGGCAGATGGTATATGAATACGCTGAAAATTGCCTTTTTCACGATGATCTTCTCCACATTGATGGTGACGCTTGGGATGTATGCCTTGTCCCGCTTCCGCTTCCGTGGACGTAAAACCATTCTCTCCACCATGCTGATCCTTGGCATGTTCCCAAGCTTCATGAGCATGATTGCAATCTATATCATCTTGCTGCAAATTAAATTGCTCGACACCCACGCTGCGCTCATTCTGGTCTATTCATCAGGAGCGGTACTGGGCGGATTTATCGTCAAAGGTTTTTTTGACACCATCCCGCGCAGCCTGGACGAAGCGGCGCGTATGGATGGTGCGAGTCACCTGCGGGTATTCACCAGCATCATCCTGCCGTTATCCAAGCCGATGCTGACTTATGTGGCTTTAACCAGCTTCACGGGTGCGTGGATGGACTTTATCTTCGCCCGGCTGGTGCTGCGGACGAAAGAGAACTGGACGCTTGCGGTGGGTATGTGGGATCTGGTCAACCGGTATCAGGACAGTAACTTTACGATGTTTGCTGCGGGGGCGGTACTGATTGCTATCCCAATTACCCTGCTGTTTGTTTTCCTGCAACGATTCCTTGTTCAAGGGCTGACGGCAGGAGCTTCGAAAGGGTAAACGCAGACTCCAGGAAGAAACATTATAGGACTAGGGACAATATCATCAGCTAAGCTAACGACCGCATGATTAGCCTCGCTAGCGTAACACTCACTTAACTCAGGCACTTCCGTAATGTCATGTCTTTGTCGACTGACAGAGCTGCGGAAGTGCCTGATTCTGTATGGGCTCGAATCATGATTAGGGAGGAACGTGATGTATGGGCATGAACCCGTCCAGTGAGCCTGAGATTACGGGGTACCAAGATGGACAAGCTGCATTGCAGAGTGCCAAGGCTCCGCCAACACTTTGGCGTAATGTTACCTTTCGCAGGATATTATACGGCTACGGCATCTCGGTCTTCGGGGATTGCTTCAATGGGATTGCGATTAGCCTGTGGGTGTTACAGACCACAGGCAGTGCAAAGAGCATGGCGGCCGTACAGATCTGCAATATGGCTGTCAGCTTTTTGTTTGGATCGGTGGCGGGTACGGTTGCAGACCGATTGGATCGCAGGAAGCTGATGCTGGCCTCGGATGTATTTCGCGGTGTAATGGCTATACTGATTGCGATTAGCTTATTCGGTTGGTATGCACCGTTCCCGGTGGTGCTCTTATTACTCTCGCTCTCTATGTTTTCAAGTCTGTTTCAGGCCCCTGCATTCCACGCCTCTGTAGCAAGTATGGTTGGAAGAGAGCATATTCAACAAGCGACCGGAACCATTCATATGGTGGATAACCTTGCCCGAATCAGCGGACTAGCGGCGGCGGGAGTGGCTGTTGCTGCTTTTGGCGGATTCGTCGCCATATTAATTACAGGGGCAACCTTTCTGTTGTCCGCAGTCTGTGTGCTGATGGCGGGCCGCTTTCCAGAGGTACAGCGATCCGATAGTCAGCAGACCACGTTTGCTCAGGAGTGGCGCAGTTCGTTTGGCTACATCTATCGGAATCCTTTGATCCGATCCATTGTATTGCTCAATCCGGTGTTGATCTTATTTTTCATGTCGGCGATGATGCTGGTTCAAGTGATGGCGGTCAAGGTGTGGGAGGCTAATCCGGTGCAGTTTGGATTAATTGAGACCTGTATTCCACTCGGATATATGATTGGTTCTGCGCTTCTGATTGCTTCGGGGAAACGATTGAAGCGAAGAGGGAGCTGGGTATTTATCGGTCTGATTGTATTAGGACCACTCTACATTCTTTTGGCGAATGTAACCTCGCCAATCATGGCGTTGCCGTTAATCGTGGGCGGAGGTGCGATGTTTGCCTGCTGTACAATGCTCACTCAGATTATGCTGAGGACAGCCGTTCCGGACGAGCTGCAAGGAAGAGTCTATGGTGTGGTTGGAACAATCACCAGTACAGCGCCTATTATGGGATTGACGGTTATCTCTGTATTGGCTGATCAGTGGGGGGCAGCTTCTGTGCTGCAAGGCGTGGGCATATTGTTGCTGGCGACAGGTATTCTAGCCGCTACAACATTGAAGTCGATCCGAACCTACCAATGACATGTTATGATACATCAAAATGAAATGAGTTGAACCCACATGTATACATTCAACAGAGAGAGGATAGAAGCAATCAAAGTAACCTCGCTAGGTACAGCAAAACCCGGAGCAAACGCTGCGTTAGCGTAACTCCGGGTTAGCTTGTGGACTGAATATTTTATTGCCAGTTTACATTGACAGTCGCTGTACCGCTGGTTGGTGTGGTGAACGTGTGGTTGGAACCACCTTCCCACGTAATGGTTGCACCATTTTTCTTGAAGAATTTGAACTCCAGTTGTTTCCCGGCTGGCACGCTCACATCATAGTACCAAGTTGGGTAGGCGTGGATAACTTGATTGAATGCAGGTCCAATAGCTGTTGTACCCGTACTCCAGTTGCCCAGTTCTGCCACGTTACCTGTCAGATAGATGTTCTGACCCAGTGTGGTGGACGCATTATTAATGACAAATCGTACAGTGACCTGATCACCCGTAAGGATGGTAAAGTTGTTATACGCATTGCTGTTAACGCCGTTCGCAGCTACTTTCACAGCATAATTGCCTGCGGCAACAGCTGGAATGGTAACTTTGATCTGCGTATCTTCCCAAGATGTGATCGCAGCACCGGTAACGGCAGTTGTACCGAAGTATACGGTACCTTTGGTGGAGCCAAATCCACGTCCGCTAATGGTAACGACATTACCCGGTTTGCCCATCACCGGACCTACATGTCCGATCGTTGGTGTTGTTTCGCTTGTTGTATACTGCCAGACCGCGGTTGCTCCGGCTGCCAGGGTGAATGAAGAGACGGTACCATTGGTGGAAGTGATGTTATTACCGTTCAGTGTGCCGCCCAGTACATCGGTGTAGTTGCCTGTTGGCAGTGAAGTGCTTAGATTTGCAATGCTTGCTGGTGTGGAGAGATTACGGTTCACCGCAACAACGGCTACACTTTTACCGAATTTGCGTTCATAGATATACACATCATTATTGATCCAGCGCTGCTGCGTGGAGCCATAGGCAATTGCCGGATTGGATTTGCGCAGAGGGGCCAGCTTGCTGATTACGTTAAAAGCCGTTGTTGTTTTGGAGAAAGAAGGCATTTTGGCCCGATTATCAGGGTCTCCGTTTCCAGTCAGATATTGCTCGGTACCATAATAGATGGCAGGTACGCCGCGTGAAGTCAGCGTGAAGGCAAGCGCCTGTTCCAGACGACGATTGTTCACGGCACTTGTTTTGAACCGATCCATATCATGGTTGTCGATGAACGTAACTTGATCATTCACCTGATTGTAATCTGCTGCTGTACCTGTGATCATCGAATCGAGGGCATACATGTTGGATGTGTTATCCCGGAAGACGTTACGTACGGCAGAGTTAAAGCGGAAATCAAGCAGGCTCATTCCGGATTCATTGGCAAATTCCGTGTTATCCGCATCGGGTGCAGCAGATCCCAGGAACCATTCACCAAAGGTGAATACAGGTTTATGTGCATAGATGGAGGACATCCAACTCTTTTGCCAGCCGAGAGGCATATGTTTCACCGCATCAACGCGAATGCCATCCACGCCCATGTCGAGCCATAGCTTGATCGCGTCTTTGAAATATTGATCAATGGTGCTGTTATTGTGGTTCAGGTCAGCGAGGTCATAGAGGTTTTTGTAGATACCATTCTCCAGGGAGGAAAAATCGGAGCCGCCGTTGTGATGGAAATATCCATTTGTATCATTCGTGTATCCGCCAACAAGATTACCGTTATCGTACAACTTGCCATTCTCAGCAAAGGACGTATCGGTTTCCATGGCAGGAGACGTATGGTTCGGTGCAAAGTCAATGACGATCTTGATACCTTTGGCATGAGCGGTGGAAATTAGATTTTGAAAGTCGGCCATTGTTCCGAAATACGGATTGGTCTTCTTGAAATCCCGTGCCCAATAGCCATGATACGCCGTGTTGATCACGCCGCCGTAGTTGATCGTGGCAAAGATGTTTTCGACCGGCTGGGAGATCCAAAGTGCCGTAACGCCGAGATCGCTAAAATAGTTATCGTTGATTTTGTTGATCAAACCCTGCCAGTCGCCGCCACAATACAGCTTCAGGTTGCTACATGTGGCATCGTAGGCAGCTCCGGTGGGATTGTTGGAAGGATTGCCGTCCAGGAAGCGGTCCGTAAAGATCTGATAGATGACGTCTGTACTGAAGTTCTGCTTGTTGGTAACTGCGGTATCCGCATCGGCATAGATCGCGGAAGCAGGCAGATAGGGAAGTGCGCCCCCTGCAAGTAAACTGAGTGTCAGTGTTGTGCTGAGGAGTACGCGTTTGGCCATTTGAAACATAGTAATCCACCCTTCTCGTGAATGTAGTAGTTTAGATAAACAACCAACCTGGCTCTTGAATAATAGCGCTTTCAATACAGCGGAGTATTACGCAGTGGATTGAAGACTTCCCTCCTTTTGACACGCCAACAACCCCGGCATCTCCTTCGGGAGTTACCGGGGTTGTCCTAAACCGCTCTGGTTTAAAAGCATGGCCCTCGAGTTATGATCACAACGTTATCGTAAGAAATATTGGATCTTATGTCAATAACTTTTTTGGGAGCATTTATTTTCTATTTTTATGTTTACAAAAGCACATCCGGGGATTTAAACTATTCGCAGATTCACAATATAAGGGCTATGTATCCCGGGACACTTACGTGTGTTCTGGGACAACCCCGTCTCTTCTGAGGCGGGGTTATTTGTTTGTATTATGCAGTCGAATCGGGAGAAGAAAGGCGGTTGATGATCAGTTGAGTAGCCATTCTGTTATCGAATGTTTGGAAGGTGTTCATGCGTCGCGGCTCGGCAATATCCGCAATATCCATGTGTATCTTCCGCCCGGTTACCATGAGCAGGCAGATCGGCATTATCCTGTGCTGTACGTTCATGCAGGACAACGGGCTTTTGGTCCATCTGGGCCAGGCAATGAAACATGGAATATGGACCAGGCAGCAGACGGTCTTATTTCCTCCGGGCAGATTGAATCCCTGATTATTGTCGGCATTACGCATGTCCGTCCAGTCACACACAACGAATTCTATCACTTCATCGCTCCGGAGAGAGAGGCCGTGAGTGTGGGTTGCTCAGGCATCGCCTATGAGCATTTCATCATTCATGAACTCAAGCCGATCATTGATCATCGTTATCGGACGCTGCCGGACAAGTCAAATACCGGGCTGTTGGGTTCATCTGCCGCAGCGCTTTGTACATTGCATATGGGGATGCGAAATCCGGATGTTTTCGGAAAACTGATCATGATGTCGCCATTCTATGTGGATGTGCAGCTGGACGAAACATCGGAAAGTGGACTGTTGGAAGAAAAAATGTATCGCTTGCCAGAAGAGGTACCCGACGTTCGAATGTGGATGGATATTGGAGATACAGAAGGTCTGTTTCTACCTTCTCAGGTCAGAAGGGTAGCTCATCAATTACTTGAACGCGGAGTAGGATCGGATGAGGAATTGGCATTTCTGGAACAGCAGGATGCCTGTCATCAGGAAGGTGACTGGGGAGCACGCGTTCATCTCCCGTTACTATACATGTTCGGCCACGTGGGTAAGCCCTCTTCGCTCAAACTGCTTGGAAGGGATGCCATCGGACTACAGGGTGGAATGACCGTGTGTATCAATGCGCAAATACACTACGAGAGCGGATTGGTTCAGAGTCTGCTGCATGGCAATTATACTTCAAGTGACCCGGGTGTCATCCAGGTTCGTTCGAGTGGAGAGCTGGTGCCTGTTGGTATTGGGAGTGCATCCATCACGCTAACTTTGGGGGAACTGTCTACTACACGCATCTACACGGTTGTTCCTGAATTGTCCACTCATGTGGAGGTCTGCATTCATGCGGAGGTAACCTCAGAGGAAGAGCCGGAGGAAACGATATATGGTGGGATGGGCATGAAGCTTGTCCGTTCCGGTAAAGGTCGATATCAGGGTTGTTACCAAGTCCCGCGTGATAGTGGGTTCTCCTTCCGATTTACTCGCGGTTTCCGTCGTTTCGAGACCGATGTGGATGGCAAGCCTATTGCCAATCGGGTATTTCGAGCGACAGATGATATGTCTGTGCATTACCTAATCCAATCCTGGGGCAGTACGTCAGCCAAAACGGGAACAGGAGGCCCAAAATGATCATTCCTTCATTCGCTCCAGTGCTGGACATTCCCTATTATTATCCCTGCAATTTTCCTCTGATTCATGAAGTGCTCCATCGACAAGGATCCATCACAAGTCTTGCACTGCTGGCGGCAAGTCGGTTGTACAGCCTTCCTTCGTGCGGGGATAACGGACTGGTGAAGCCTTATTTTCACAAACTGGATTATGTAGAGCCGATCTGGGAGATGTATGGTCAGCGGCAGCTGGACAGCTTCGAGGAAGGCAAGGCGGAGATCAGGCAGCATATCAGCGAAGGTGGGCTTTTTTTGGCTACAGGAACCAGTTATCATCTGCCTTACTGTGAGGATTATCAGAATCCCGAGTACATTCGCAAACACGTGAAGCAAGGCTCCCGACTGCATCTGGTAGATCATTGGATTGCCGTATATGGCTTGGAAGATGAGCATGTTCACGTCTACGATCCCGTGCCCTCCAAGTATAAGGGAAAGGTTACTCAAGCAGCCTTTCATGATTTCTGGAAAGGGAACCAGAGCATACCCGAGCTTGCTCAGGCCAAGCGCAAAGAAGAACTCCGAACGTATGGAACCATGGACATTCGGGCGACTGTAAAGCTTGACTCTGCCGGGTACCGAGAGATGTTGATCCAGGCGTTAACAACGCAGATTGAAGAGTTTCTGACAGGCCGGACGATTACACAAGGAGAGCGGAATTTTCATTTTGGACATGCGGTGTCTCTGCGGCTCTTAGATGCATTGCATGGGGCGAATGATGAGGATCAAGCCAATGAAATGTTGATATCTGGCCTGCTGTTTGATATGCGATGGAGTCGGTATTTTCTTCGAGATCTTCTTCAGGAGTCTGCCTTATGGCTCGGTTCTCCACTTGATCAATATGCAAGAGAATTCAGCGACATCATTGCACGGTGGGAGAAGGCATACAATATGTTGCAGGTAAGCCGGATGAAGAACCGTGAGCACTGGAAAGTACAGCTAACAGGTGTCATTAAAATGTTGGTCACGGATGAATGGCACTGGTATGAATCACTTCGACAGTCCATACCTCGGGCAGATTGCTTTCAACGTCAGACCGTGCCAAGGATTGGACAACGACACAGGGAGGCTTTGCTTCGTATCGTGCTGGATAGTTGCCGGGAGTTAAATGCATACCATAATACATCGATTCCGCTTGGTGAGGGTGGTAACGCTCCGCTATATGGACGAAATGGGCAACTGGATTCGCTGGAACTCGTGTCCTTGCTTGCAGTGGTAGAGCAGGGAATCGAAGATCGATGGGGGACGGGGATGGGAGCCGCACTGGCGGAGATGGCTGCTGCTTCTATGCCGGAAAGCCCGTATCAGACCGTGGGTTCACTTGTTGATTATCTCGCACAGCAATGGGCGCCTGCCGGTGAGGAGGATGCAAGATGTTGAACCAATTCTTGCTTGAACGATTCGCGGAACAGGGACAGCAACCTGCACTGATCTGGAAGGATCGGGAGTACAGCTACAGTTGGCTGCTGGAACAGGTTGACATCATGAGTGAGTGGATTACAGCAGAAGGGCTGACTGGGCAACTTGTAACGCTGGAGGAAGACTATTCCCCATATGCGGCGGCAGCATTGGTTGCTTTGCTCGGACAAGGGTGTATCGTGCTTCCCATGGATCGGTACCTGGTCGAAGCCAAACGACAGGAATACATCGAACTGGCACAGGTGAAATGGCGTTTGGGCGTTGAAGAAGGCAAGTTGTGCATTCGGCAAACATGTGAATTATCTGGAGAGGTTCCCGTGTTGTTATCCTCGCTGGCACAGGAGGGCGTAGGGGGCCTAGTACTCTTTTCATCCGGATCAACCGGAGTGAGTAAAGCGACTGTGCATCGTGCAGATCGGCTGTTACATCGTTTTCGGCGGCAGGTTCGGCCCTTGCGAACGATTCCATTTATGATGTTTGATCATATCGGCGGTGTGAATACAATGCTGCAATCCCTGTCCAGTGGGGGCTGTCTTTGTATCATTGCGGATCGATCTCCCGAAGAAGTGTGCCGAACGATTGAGAAGTTTCGTGTGCAGGCTCTTCCGGTCTCTCCAACATTCATGAATCTGTTGCTGCTGGGCAGAAATGATGAGGGGTATGATCTGTCGAGTCTCGAAGTTGTGTCATACGGATCGGAAGTGATGCCTGAATCCGTACTGGCAGCCTGGAACCGGAGATTTCCACAGATCCGGACGATACAAGCCTATGGCATGTCTGAACTTGGTATTCTTCCAACCCGCTCCAAAGAGCCAGGTTCTCTGCTGTTCTCCATTCAAGATGAAGAGGTCAATTATCGGGTGGTGGAAGGAGAATTGCAGATTCATACAGCAACAGCGATGATCGGATATCTGAATGCACCATCACCTTTTACAGAGGACGGGTGGCTGCGTACAGGGGATGAAGCCGTGCTGGAGCAGGGGTACATTCGTATTCTGGGACGTCGTTCCGAGATCATTAATGTAGGAGGACGGAAAGTGTATCCTGCCGAGGTCGAGGGTGTTCTGGAAGAGATGGAATGTATTGAAGCAGCCGTAGTTTCGGGAGAACAGAGTGGTATCACGGGTCAGAGGGTGAAGGTGACTATCCGGCTGGCTACAGAATGTACTCTCACCGATCTGCGGCGATCCATCTGGGAATATTGTCAGGACAAGCTGCCTTCATACAAGATTCCGCAGAAAATCGTAATTACACAGGGAGCGCTCGTAAGTTCAAGAATGAAAAAAATACGAAAACCGATGACTTCGGCACCCTTCGCCTCGGCTGGGAAATAGGTCGCTGCCATCAATGAGTATCAGGCGGGAGAGTAGAGTAGTGAACTTTAACCTATCTGGAAACACAAAAGGGAACAGAAAAGGTGCTGCCTCGAAGAGTTTCACCTTGCTTGAATCGGTATCGCTAACGAACCTCAAACATCGTATTGAGTGGATAATCAAGAAAAGTAAAACCTAACGAATCTCAGTAACGTTATTGCTTCAAAAATACGGATTCTGGTCTCGAAAATAGACCTATTGGACGAAATAAGATCTCTCTGATTCGTTAGACATTTAGCCCGCGTATAATAAAGCAAATAACGTGTGCTGGGTTCGTTAGGGTATGAAGTATAAGATGCACAAGACGTACAAGATACAGAAGAGGCTGTTCCCGGGTCGTCAATATGACCTGGAGGACAGCCTCTTTGAAGTTATTTTCCTTGTTAGCTGTATTTACCTCAAGCCTCAGCTGGTTGTTTCACCTCAAGTTGCATCAGGGAGAATCCGTATGCTTCCAGATCAAGGGTCAGTTTATTTTGCCGAGCTTCCACGGTGTTTGATGTAAACAGATTTCGCCAGACGTTACGATCTGCCAAAGGAAGTTCAAGGGTACACGGCTCATCACCCGCATTAAGAACAAGAAGCATACGCTCACCCGTATGCGAATCCAATCGTTCGATGGCAAGACAAGGGTCTCCGGCTTTTGCATATACGATCTTCAGTTCTGTGCTGCGCAGGGCAGGGTGCTGTTTGCGAAGGGCAATCGTACGGGTGAAGAATTCCAGAAGCTCGCGATTCTGCTTGGTCTCATCCCACTCCATACACTTGCGGCAACCCGGATCATATCCTCCATCAAGTCCCACTTCGTCTCCATAATAGATACATGGCACACCTGGATACGCAAGCAACAACGTAACGGCAAGTTTCATCTTGCGCTCGTCTCCATCACATAAAGTCAGCAGTCTGGGTGTATCATGACTTCCAAGCAGATTGAAGGCCGCTTCTGTTACAGGCTGTGAATAGGCTGCGAGCAGTTTACCGATCTCATTGGCAAATGCTAGGCCGTCGAGCTTGCCGTGCACCGTATAGTCCAATACCGAGTTGGTAAACGGATAATTCATCACGGCATCGAACTGGTCTCCCTGAAGCCACATGAGCGAATCATGCCAGATCTCACCAAGCAAATAGGCGTCAGGCTTGATGGCTTTTACCGTCTGACGGAATTCGCGCCAGAACTGATGATCCACCTCATTTGCCACATCGAGCCGCCATCCGTCAATGTCCATCTCCTCAATCCAGAAACGTCCTACCTCCAGCAAATATGCCTTCACTTCAGGGTGTTCCGTATTCAGCTTTGGCATAAGCGGTTCAAAGGCAAAGGTGTCATAAGTTGGTATACCATCCTCCACACGTGGCGGCCAGTCTTTGATATAGAACCAGTCTGCGTAGGGGGAAGCGGCTCCATTCTTCATGACATCGACAAAAGGAGGAAACTCTCTGCCGGAATGATTGAATACCGCATCCAGAACAACGCGTATGCCGCGCTGATGACAGGCATCCACAAACGCTTTGAACTGTTCATTGGTTCCAAAGTGAGGATCAACTTTCATATAATCGCCTGTATTGTATTTGTGATTCGTCGTGGCCTCAAACAGCGGACAGAAGTAGATGGCATTGATGCCAAGCTGGCTTATATGATCCAGATGATCAAGCACACCTTGGAGATCCCCACCGAAGAAGTTCACCGGTGTAGGTTCCCCTCCCCAGGGTTCAGCATTGTTGGGACTGATGGAGGGATCACCATTGGCATAACGTTCAGGGAAAATCTGATAAAACACAGCGTCCTTAACCCAGGCAGGCGGCTCAAAAATGTCGACCGGATTCATAAATGGAAAATCAAAGAATTCAAGTGGATGGTCAGGCAGCGCCTGCTCGAATCCGCGCTCTGTCATCCAGACCGATTCCTCTCCCTGAATCAGTTGGAAACCATACCGTAATCTGCGATAGGGAGGTGAAGTCTCGGCTTCCCAATAATCGAACATTTCATCCCGGGCAAAGATGTGCATGGGAATGTGTGTGATCGTCCGATCCCAAGCATATTTGTCTCCGGTAATCGCAATCACCGCATCCAGGTCTCCACGTTTGGACCGAAGTCGCAGGTGCATGGTCGAGCGGTCATACGCATAGGACCAATTGAGTTTGGGGCGATGGTAAATGGCTTCAAGAATCATGTGAATCACTCCTCGTCAGATGATGAAATTCAATAAAAGTGGCCATTAAACGCAAAAAAGGCACAACCTCAATTGTTCACGAGGTTGTACCTTTCGGCAGCATAGCCTTTTGATTATAGTGTTATTATACGAACTAACGCAGCAAAAGAAAACACTTTTTTTCCTTAAATTTCAAATTGTTTTATTCGAAATGTAGGACGCATCTCTACAATTGTTTTTTATAAATCAAATCCAAGTTTATTGGCATATGCAGAGAATTCTTTGTGAAACTTCTCGATATTTTTCTTGCCGGAATCAATTTTGGCATTGGCCTGTTTCAGGACAGCGCTGTTTACCGTTGTTTTGGAGACCGCTTTTTTAGCGAGTTGGAATCCTTCCAGCTGTGTATAGCTACCTTTAATCAGGTTGGCATGGATTTTTTGCAATTCTGTATTTTGCGGTTTAATCAGCTTCAGCTTGGAAACATATTTGGTGTAGTTAGGAATCGCTGTGTTGGTCAGTTTCAGGAAAACGGACTTGCGATTGGACGATGTAATGTAGAATCCACCTCCCAAAGCATTGAAGGCTTTCTCCTCATATACCGATGCCTTATCCAACTGATCAAGGTAGCTCAGGAAATCTTCTTCTTCGACTGTAGGGATCGGTTCTTGTTCTGACGTGTCAACTTCTTCATAGTATTCGTCTTCCGAATATGTAGTGGTTGAGTCATCCGCAGCAGAGGCATAGGACCCTGCAGGTGCGAATACCCCTCCGAGCAAAACAAAACTCATAATGATTGATAGTACCCATGATTTCTTCACGTGTTAGTATCCCCTATCTATAGATGTGATTTTATTCCAATGGATAATCTAACATAGTACGACAAGAAATTACAGGAATTGTTTTACAGTAAATATCTTGGTTGAATGCATATGAATGAATAATGATCCACCAGCATAAAGGACATGTATTAGATGAAGCTAAAAGTAAGAAGAGAGATTTGCATATTTAGCAGGTAAGAAAAAAATTACATATATGGTTTATGTGGAGGTGTATTGTATCGATATATATTGTATTGGTTTAGTTAATATATCTTTATTTGATGTTGTTTTATGAAGTTATAGAGTTCGACAGGGAGTGAGAAGTTTTTCCAAATAAAATGCTTGTATAATGATTTCATCTCCATTACAATACAATTGATAATGAGATTCAATATCATTTAGATAAAAAAGGGGAGACGGATTTCATGTATAAAGTAAAGAAAAAGCTATACATTTATGCAGCACTTATTCTGATGATTTCACTACTTGCTGGTTGTGCTTCGGGTGGAAGTGCCGAGACAACGAATACGTCCAGCCAAGCTGCAAGCAGCAATGAGAGCAATAATGAAAGTGATACAACTGCAAGTGCAACTGAAGATCAGACCCGAGTGATCAAACATGCTATGGGCGAAACCACAATCAAGGGAACTCCGCAAAAGATTGTTACACTGTTCCAAGGTGCTAATGATGTTGTCGTTGCACTGGGCGTGAAACCGACAGGTGTGGTTGAATCATGGGTTCAGCAGCCAGTCTATGAATATCTGAGAGCAGATCTGGACGGAGTTCCACAAGTAGGGCAGGAATCGCAGCCCAATCTGGAAGAGATCAACAAGTTGAAACCCGACTTGATTATTGCTACGAAGATCAGACATGAAGAGATCTATGAGCAATTGTCCCAGATCGCACCAACGGTAGTGACGGAGACCCTGTTTGACTGGAAAGAAACGGTGAAAACTGTTGGGGAAGCGATGAATATGGTTGAGCAATCGGATAAACTGTTGTCTGATTGGGATGGCCGTGTAGCAGATTTCAAAGAGAAAATGGGCGATCGTCTGCCAATTGAAGCAACCATCACGAACTTTAGAGCCGATCAGGTTCGTATTTTCTACATGGGATACGCAGGTAAGATTCTGAATGAACTTGGGTTCACCAGACCTGCCGGACATGACGCAGACACATGGGGAGTTGAATTGACTTCCAAAGAGAACATTCCGGACATGAATGCAGACATGATCTTTAACTTTAACTCAGGCACAGAAACAGATGCCATTCAGAAAAATTATGATGATTGGACCAGCAGTCCACTGTGGAAAAATCTTGATGCAGTCAAGAACAACCAACTGGTTCAGGTCGATGAAGTGGCCTGGAACATGGCAGGTGGATACACATCGGCCAACATGATGCTGGACGATCTATATAAGCAGTTCAACCTGAACTAACTAACAGGAGCAGGACCTGCCATGCACCAGGACATTCGTTAACGAAGTGTATGGGCAGGCAGGTCTTTTATCATTTTACAGATGAAAGAGTGAGAATATGTTTCCCCTTTTTACGAAGGCAAGTGCCAAAGTCTATGGACTGGCTGGTTTATTCATATTACTTCTACTTGTTTGCCTAGCCAGCATGATTCTGGGACGCACGCATATCACGTTTCAGATGGCATGGGAGGCGCTGCAATTCTATGATGAGAGCTCGGTAGAACATGTGGTTCTGTTGACGGAACGGTTGCCACGCACGGTTATTGCTGCTGTCGTTGGTGCAAGTTTGGCCGTGGCGGGTGGACTGATGCAGGCATTAACACGTAATCCGCTTGCATCACCGAGTGTGTTTGGAATCAATGCAGGTGCGATCTTTTTTATTGTCATTGCCATCGTTGTATTGTCCGTATCCTCGCTCACCACCATGATGTGGTTTGGCTTTGCCGGAGCTGCGGTTGCCGCGGCGATTGTATATGCGCTGGGTTCCCTCGGTCGTGATGGCCTGACACCGATCAAAATTGTACTGGCGGGGACGGCCATCTCAGCATTGTTTGCCTCGTTCACACAGGCCATTCTGGTGCTGGATGGTACCGGATTGCAGGATGTACTGTTCTGGCTTGCCGGTTCAGTAAGTGGTCGGACGTTGGATATGTTATATCCTGTGTTGCCGTACATGACAGGTGCAGCTATTGTCTCTCTGTTCATGGGCAGAGCCATCAATCTACTCTTGACGGGTGACGATATCGCCAAAGGCATGGGACAGAATGTACTACTGGTCAAAGTACTCATGGGAATTGTTACTGTGTTGCTGGCGGGTGGTTCAGTTGCCGTAGCCGGCTCAATCGGTCTTGTTGGTCTGGTTGTCCCGCATATCATGCGTGCACTGGTGGGCAATGATTACCGCTGGCTCGTTCCTTACTCTATTGTAGGGGGAGCAATTCTGCTGCTGTCCGCGGATGTGGTTGCACGGCTGGTGATCATGCCGCAGGAAGTTCCACTTGGTGTCATGACTGCACTGATTGGCGGACCCTTCTTCGTCTATATTGCCCGCAAGGGGGTGACGAAGATATGAGGAAGATGTTGACTTTCCGCAACAAAAAAGACACCGTTTCGGTGCAAATGGAACGAAAATCATTGGTTGTCATCAGTGTATGTATCCTCTTGTTCCTGATGGCAGGAGTGGTTGGTACCAGTGTAGGCAGTGACTTTATTTCTCCGCTGGATGTGCTTCGAACGATATTTGGTCTGAATGAAGGGGAGCATGACTTCGTCGTGCTGACCTTAAGACTGCCACGGGTGTTATTATCTCTGCTCGTAGGAGCAGCCCTCGGCATGTCAGGTGCGCTCTTGCAAGGTATTATCCGTAACCCGCTGGCCTCACCGGATGTCATCGGTATTACTGGCGGTGCGGCCGTTGCAGCTGTAGGTTTTGTTACATTGCTGGGTGGAACGGTGAGCATCAAGTTGTTGCCATTGTTCGCCATCGCTGGCGCAATTGTGACGGCATTGATCATCTACGTGCTTGCTTGGAAAAAAGGAGTCAGTCCGATCCGTCTGGTGCTGATCGGGATTGGAGTGTCAGCCATTACGGGAGCTGGAACAACCTTTATGCTGATCCTGAGTCCATTCTACACGGCAGGTCAAGCCTATATCTGGCTGACAGGAAGTATATATGGAGCATCGTGGACCGATGTCCGAACCATTCTTCCGGTTATCATTATTGTTGTTCCTCTGGCGATCTGGTTCGCCCGTAGCCTGAATGCACAGGAGTTTGGAGATGATCTAGCGACAGGGCTGGGTGTAACGGTACAGTGGCATCGTTCTGCATTGCTGTTATGCAGTGTACTGCTGGCAGGAATCGCCGTGGCGGTTGCCGGAACCATTGGTTTTGTTGGCCTGATCGCTCCACATATTGCCCGGAAGCTCGTTGGTAGGATGTTTGGCAGTATGCTGATCGTGTCTGGACTGGTTGGTGCTCTGCTTGTATTTGCCGCAGATCTCATAGCCCGTACGGCCTTTCTACCGCTTGACGTTCCCGCAGGGGTATTCACTGCAGGTGTAGGTGCACCATTTTTCTTATATTTGTTGTTCAAGAATCGAAATCAGTTTTGAGGAGGAGAGGGCTGTGAGTATTCTGGAAGCCAAGGAGCTTACGATCTCCTATGGAGCAGATCCCATTATTGAAAATTTGAACCTGACCATTCCCAAAGGACAGATTACCGTCCTGATTGGCAGCAACGGCTGTGGCAAATCTACGCTGCTGCGTACGATGGCCCGGTTGCTGAAATCCAGCTCCGGTTCGGTGCTGCTGGATGGCGAAGAGATTGCAAAGCTGCCAACCAAGGAAATTTCAAGACGCATGTCCATCCTGCCACAGGGCCCGACCGCTCCGGAAGGCTTGACGGTGAATCAACTGGTTAAGCAAGGACGTTATCCACATCAAACGTGGCTGAAGCAATGGTCCCGAGAGGATGAGCGTATGGTCAAGCTGGCACTGGAGTCCACACATCTGACAGAACTCGCCGATCGGCCTGTGGATGCCTTATCCGGTGGACAGCGTCAGCGTGCCTGGATTGCGATGACACTTGCGCAGGGTACCGAAACGCTACTATTGGATGAACCTACAACCTATCTGGATATGACACATCAGATTGATATCCTCGATCTGTTGTTTGAGCTGAATGAACGAGAAGGACGCACGATTGTTATGGTACTTCATGATCTGAATCTGGCATGTCGGTATGCGCATCACATTGTGGCCGTTCACAACAGGTCCATCTACGCAGAAGGTAAACCGGAGGATATCGTTACACAGGAGATGGTCCGGAAGGTTTTCCAGATGGAGTGTGAGATTGCGGTCGATCCACTGTTCGGCACACCAACCTGTATTCCACATGGAAGGGGAAGGCAGTTGAATGGAAAACAGCGTTACACCCAGCTGGCTTGAGGATCAAAAAGTCCGTTTTTGATTCGTTCAATAGTTATTCAAAACTCCAAATCAACTCCATTGTATGATCATACAAATGACAAATTAGGCAAGCCGTTGGTAAAACCATGTCCCAGGCTTGCCCGGTTTGTTGTGCCTATTATTCGATAAAAACATACCTGCATCGACTCAAACCTACACTAAATTCAATCTTATTTTTCCTTAAAAGTTTATTATTGACAATATAGCTCGAATTGCCATAAAATAGACTTTATATGATATTGATAATCATTATCAATATCGGTATCAGCATATAATTAAAATAAAAACTGATGAACGTATGAGCAATATAAGTTGAATTAATCATTTACATGCAACGTAGAGGACAGAAAAAACCTGAAAAAGCGAAGCGTTCGCCTTTATCCCCGGATTTTTCCCTTGAGAAAAGGGAATCAAAAAATCTGGGGATAACAGCGATTGGAAGGTTGTTCTGTCATTGTAGTGTCAGCGTAAATAATCTTTAATTCAACTTATATAGGAGCGAGTACTTTCATTCGATCGAGGAGGATTTTCAGTGTTTCCGAAAGGGATTCATAATCTGCAAAACCGACTCATTATAAGCAAAGCGAGAGAAATGGGTATCACCTGTGAGCCACTTCTTAAGGGATGCGAAGATTTTCTGAAGCTGTCTGTAGGGGACCAAGAGATCATCATTAACAAAACTAGATCTCATCGTCTGCCGTTAATCGCTGGACTGCTCGCGAAGAACAAGCAGGCATGTAATATGTTGCTGCATGAACAGGGAATGCCTGTACCATCATTTATCGTGATCCTAGGAATGGGAAGCGAAGCAGTAGCTTTTCTGAATAGATACGGCTCTATTGTAGTGAAACCGCTGGATGCGAGCAGCAGCATGGGTGTGACGCTGGATGTGCGTACCCCAGATGAACTGGAGGCAGCCATTCAACTTGCGAGTGTCCACGGCAGCAGCATTATGTTACAGCAATATGTGACCGGGATCGATTACAGAGTGCTGATCATTAACGGTGAAGTGGCGGCTGTGAATGAGTATCGGCCTGTGTATGTCGAGGGAGACGGAACTTCAACCGTTCGGGCGTTAATTGAGCAGTTGAATCAGGAACGAATCGAGATGACACCCATTGGCGAGTATGAAGCGTTTCCCGAGGTTAATGCAGAAACGGAACGACTGCTGGAGGTATTGCGTGCACAAGGGACAACTCTGGATAAAGTTCCTGCCGCCGGAAAAGAAATCGAGTTATATGATCTCCGTAACTCAGCCGCCGGAAAAATCAGTGAATTCTACAAGGATTGTACCGAAATCATTCATCCCGATAATGCGCGAATGATCATTCAAGCGGCCAAAACTCTTCAGATTGATGTAGCAGGGGTCGATGTTCGTTGTCGTGATATCCGCACGCCAATCTCCAGAGAACAAGGGGGCATTCTGGAAGTGAACGCCTTGCCAGATATGACACACCACGTCTTTCCCCATGGTGGAACAACTCGTGATGTGGTTCGGTTATACCTGGAATACCTGTGTCAGGAGCAACTTGGATATAAGATAAATAACGTATAACAACGTATAGATGACATATATAACGGATAACAGATGACGGATACCATCATTTATAGTTCGGACCTTATCAATATTTTGAACCAGTACCATGTCATATACAAAATGAAGAACAAGAATCAGAGGCAGCAGGTTCAGCCTGAATCGATTATAAGGAGCGTTAGAGGGCTATGTCAGTAGAGGTGCAGACGGAATATTTGAAGATGCAAAATGAGAAGGAATCCAATGCAAGATCGTACCCCAGACATTTCCCGCTTGTCATTAGCAAGGCACATGGGGTGAAGATTACTGATACGGAAGGCCGTATATTTTACGACTGCCTGGCGGGTGCAGGAACCTTGGCGCTGGGGCATAACCATGACACGGTGGTCAACGCCATTCGCGATGTCCTGGATCAGCAGATTCCGCTTCATACACTGGATCTGGCAACACCGCTGAAGCTTGCATATATGCAAGAACTGTTTTCCATTCTCCCGGCCGAGATGCAAGACAAAGCCAAAATCCAGTTCTGTGGTCCAACGGGGGCCGATGCAGTTGAAGCAGCCATTAAGCTGGTCAAACATGCAACAGGTGGCAAGTCTATTCTTGCCTTTCAGGGAGGTTATCACGGTTCAACACAAGCGACGATGTCGATGAGTGGCAACCTGAGCAAGAAACAACATCTGCAAAGCCTGCTGCCGGATGTTCATTTCCTGCCTTTTCCTTATGAGTACCGCTGCCCATTTGGCGTTGGTGAAGGAATGACGGCCCGGTTAAGCGCACAGTATATCGAGAACTTGCTCGATGATTGCGAGAGCGGTATTGCGGCACCGTGTGGGGTCATTGTGGAGACGGTGCAGGGTGAAGGTGGAGCCATTCCGGCAGATATCGAATGGCTGAGGGAGCTGCGCAGAATTACGGCAGAGCGAAGCATTCCGCTTATTATCGACGAAGTGCAGACAGGCATTGGACGGACAGGACGAATGTTTTCGTTTGAACATGCCGGAATTGTACCCGATGTAATCATCTGCTCCAAAGCAGTTGGCGGAAGTTTGCCGATGTCTGTTGTCATCTACCGGGAAGAGCTGGACCAGTGGCAGCCTGGTGCACACACAGGTACGTTCCGTGGCAATCAGCTGGCCATGGCAGCGGGACTTGCGACACTTCGTTATATTCGGGAACAGGATGTTCTACACAACGTACATCTGCGCAGTGAGCAGTTCATGAATCAACTGAATGCATTGAAAGAGCAGTATGCAGAGATTGGTGATGTGCGTGGCAGAGGGTTGATGATTGGTGTTGAGGTGGTTAATCCGGCAGGAAGCAAGGATCGTCTGGGACATTATCTGCCTAATGGTGCGCTGGCTGAGTCTATTCAGCATGAATGTTTCAAGAATGGATTGATTGTGGAACTGGGCGGGCGTCATTCAGCGGTTGTTCGTTTTCTGCCGCCGCTGAATATTACGGAGCAAGAATCGGGTGCAATCCTTGCGATCTTTGAGAAATCGGTAGCTGAAGCGATTGCCTTAGCAACAGCCGCATGCTGAAGCTGTCCCTGATGAAAAGGCATGCAGTATTACTCGCGATTCTGATCGGTGCCTTTTCGCTGGTGTTGACCAACAGTGCATTTAACCTGCTGCTGCCTTATTTTGTGCAATATTATCAGATCTCTACGACAGCAGGCGGATGGATTATCGCGCTGTACATGCTCGCTATGACGTTAACAATGCCTCTGGCTTCCCTGATCGTGGACCGACTGGGCCGTAAGCAGACGTATATGCTGGGGATCGCCATCTATGGAGTGTTCTCGGTGGCAGGTGCGTTGTTTTATCAGTCTATTGAGGTACTGTTACTGGTCCGTTTCATGCATGGGGTTGCTGCGGGGCTGATGATTCCGTTATCACTTGTGCTGTTGTTTGATGTCTACGGACCGGAGGTAAGGGGACGAATTACAGGAGCGTGGGGCTTGCTGCTTATGCTGGCTCCGGCTGCCGGACCAACGCTGGGCGGTTTCATCATACAGTATGGACGGCTTGAAATGTTGTTCTGGCTGAATGTGCCGCTGGCTATATTCTCGTTCATCGGGTGCGGTCGAGTCATTCAGACTTATATTCCCGCCCGTAGGAAACGATGGCATCCCACCAGTGTCATACTGCTGATCTGTTCGGTAGGTGCCCTGAGTCTGGGCGTACAGTTGTATGCGAGTCCTGTCGTAGCGGTATGGGTACCTTGGCTGCTGATTGCGCTCGGTGTGGTGTTACTTATTCGTTTTGTCCAGACCGAGAACGGTCGCAAGGAACCACTGATACGTTACCAGTTGCTGCGGCGTAATGCCGTCTTTCCACTGACCGTGCTGATCTCGACCATTCAGGATTGTGTCATGTTTGGTGTGATCTTTGCATTGCCATTATTGTTCCAGGATGTCTTCCACCTGTCGCCGGCCTTGTCCGGTGCGTTGTTCATACCCTTGTCGATCTGTACAAGTCTTTTCATGTGGATCGGAGGCAGTCTGCTGGATCGCGGTCGGTCCATCCATTTTATCGCATGGGGCACGTTGCTGGTGTCGATATCGATCTTGTCGTTTGCCGTTCTGCCCATGGGAGCATCGATCTGGATCATCGGTATGCTCATGGCGTGCCGTGGAATTGGCGTTGGCCTGTCAGGCATGAGTATCTCTGCGATTGGTCTGCAAGCATTACCGGACGAAGACATGCACGAAGGGTCGGTGTTATCGACCACGATTGAGCGGCTGGCTTCTTCGTTTGCGGTGATGGGTATGACCCTGTATTACGATATGCGCTGGCAATGGCTTGCCGGGGCAGGAACGTCTATGGAGATGGCAAAATGGGGAGCGCTCAAAGAGATCTGTATCGGCCTTGGCTGCGCCATACTGCTTACACTTCCCCTGGTCTTACTTATAACCCGAAAGAAGGTTGGCATCATTGTTCGAGATGGAAAACAAGCTCCGGTCTGAAGCTGAGCAGCAGGCCCATGAACATTCGTGCAAGCTTCTGCTGAACTGTTACATCCGTGAGCTTGCGTTAGAGAAGGCAGACGGTATTCGAATCAATCCGAATACGCTAACGTACGCCGTTGCTTTTCAAGCCAGCGGGGTGACGGTGACAGGACAACTATCCTATTACTCTGCGATGGGGGAGCATGAATACCTTAGCATGGAATCTGGCGGGGAAGCAGTGCATTATCGCGACCTGGTTCGCTGGATCACATCTGAGCTAATTGGAGAGGGGGAACAGGGAGCGAGTTCGGATCAACATGGAATGTTGAAGAGTGCGGTGGAAATGAACAGCTCGGTTAAGGTGGATATTGTACAGCCATTGGGTGAGAGTACGAATCGTGTCGAAGTGGCGTATGCCAGAGATTTTGCACAAAAGGTAGATAACAGTGTGGGTAACCTTACGTTGTATATCGAACAAGCAGCCGGTCTCGACATCCGTGACTATCGGACATCGGAACAGTCACTGTTGGTTGGTCATCCGTTTCACCCTTTTCCGAAGAACTCCAAAGGCTTCAGCGAGCAGGATGTACAGAAGTACAGTCCGGAACTGCGGACATCGTTTCAACTCTGTTATATCGCCGTGAGGCAGGATGTCTATATGCAAGAATGGGTGGATGACGAGGCAATGATGGATTTGCATGAACTCTTGCGGAGCCATGTGCAGCCGATTTTAAAAGAAAAGAGTGAAATGTATGGGCTGCTGCCCGTCCATCCATGGCAATACGCATACATATCACGGTTGACCGAGATACAGCACTATTTTCGAGATGAAAAATTAATTCTGCTTGGCAGTGCGGGGCCAACCGTCTATCCAACGTCTTCGGTTCGTACGGTCTATGTTCCGGCATGGAACTGCAATATCAAGTTGTCACTGAACATGCAGATTACCAACATGATTCGCACCAATAGTGCTGAGCAGATGCGCAGAACATTGGATGCCTCCAGATACGTCCGGCAGCATGATTGCTTCGGTGCTGAACCGAATACCCATATTGCGTATGAGACAGGTGTAGCGACTTGTGTTTTTGAAGATGAAGAGTTAACGAGTCTGTTTACGATAGCTTATCGACCCATTGAGTTCGACCCTGCCAATACGTATGTACTATCCAGTCTGGTTGAGGCAGCGCTTCCCGGGATGCGTTCCAGGTTGATGACGATGCTGGGTGGTGGACGTGACATTGCCGAGCATTGGCTGGATCATTATCTGCAATGTTCTCTACTGCCGATTGTACGGGCGGCGGGAGAGAAAGGCATTCACTTTGAAGCCCATTTGCAGAATACCCTTGTGACCTTAAAGGATGGCATGCCTGTGGGTTTTATCGTCCGCGACCTGGAAGGGGTCAGTGTGGATGAGGAACTTATCCGTGAGCAGGATCGTGCTGCGTCCGATTTATTATTTTATTCGCGAGAGAACGCCTGGGCGCGGACATCGTACTACTTTATCGTCAATCATCTGGGGTCTCTTATTCATGTCCTGGCGCGAGATGTGAACGTCCCGGAGGAGCATTTCTGGAAGCAGGTACGTGATGCACTTGTGGAGGAACTGGAACAAACGGGCAATGAATATGTGCAACATCTGCTAACGACGGAAGCATTCCTGGCCAAACAAAATCTGGTGAGTTGTCTAAGAGGGATCAGCCAGACTCCGGCCTACGTGCCGGTGAGCAATCCAATGAAACGAATAGGGAGTGAAGTGCGTGGGAGTTGTGGGATACAGGGCTGAAGCAGGCGGCAGGACAGAAGCGATATACGTGAATGTACAGGAACGGATCATGCGTCAGACGTTGGAGGCAATGTGGTTCGAAGGCATTTTGGACAGTCAAGTAAGCGGGAGCGAATGGCGAACCAGCGGCCTTACATCTTCTGGCGATTCTGTAGTGTACACGTGTGAAGCGGAGCGGAAGTTTTCATTTGGCCGGGTGAAGGTGAAGAAGGGTTCGATTCAAAGGGAAGGCGTACTCTGCACCGATCTGGATCTGTTTTTGGAGGAAATTGTGCTGAATTCTTTGAAGGGTGCGAATGTGACGGCTTTTATCAAGGAACTGCTCGAAACGATGGCCAAGGACAGCCAGTGCCGGGCGATATTGCCCTTGAACATTCCGAGTGAAGATCGTCATTATGATGCGCTCGAAAGTCACATGACCGACGGTCATCTGTATCACCCGAGTTATAAGTCGAGGTTGGGGTTTTCTCTGAAAGACAATCTGGCCTATGGCCCTGAGTTTAACTCTGAAGTTGCATTAATCTGGGTGGCTGTGAAAAAAGAACTTGCTCAGACCGCTGTATCCGCGGGCTATAGTTCGGAAGAATTGGTAAGGCAGCATCTGACAGCGGAGGATATGCAGCGATTTCAACAGATCCTGCAACAACAAGGTCGAACGGGCATAGGTGAGACGGTCAACTTATATGTGGCGGGTACAGATCAGTTGGGAAGCAGTACCGAAGTTCGTGAGGGCGTTGGAGAGACAAGCCTAGCGAAGCTTCATGGCGCAGTTCGTGAAAAAGGTGAAACAGTCCGTAGCCCGGGCAGAGAAGGTAGCAAAGCTGATGGGGAAATAGGTCCTGACGTGGATGATCGATATGTGTTCATTCCGGTTCATCCATGGCAATGGGAGCACCAGTTGGAATCGGTATATGCCCGTCAGTTGATGGATGGAGATATTGTATATCTCGGGCCATCGTCTTCGCCCTATCGTGCACAGCAGTCAATCCGTTCGCTGTCGAACCGGGTGAACTCGGAAGCTCCTTACATTAAGCTGGCTCTCAGTATTACCAACACGTCGAGCACACGTATTCTGGCACAGCATACGACCCAGAACGCACCGTTGATCAGCGATTGGCTGGATAATCTCGTTCGTGAAGATGAGCTGTTGCAGCGGGCGCAGTTTGGCATTTTAAAAGAAATCATGGGACTGTCGTTCCGTTATGAGCAGTTACCTGCAACGCAGTATGGACGGGCCTACGGCACACTCGGAGCCATCTGGCGGGAGAATGTATCGGTACACCTGAAGCAAGGTGAGACGGCGTGGCCGCTGAATGCGCTGATGTTGGTACAACCGGATGGTGTTCCATTTATCCAGAATGCTGTCGAACGACATGGTGTGGAAAAGTGGAGCGAGGCCCTTGTTCGCACAGTTACACTGCCGATTATCCATCTGCTCTATGCACACGGGATTGCACTGGAATCTCATGCTCAGAATATCATTTTGGTACTGGAAGACGATCTGCCGAAACGAATCATGATCAAGGATCTGCATGATGGTGTTCGCTATGTACCAGATCAACTGTTGCACCCGGAACGGGCACCGAAGTTGAACCCCGAGCCGGAAACTCATCGCAAGTTCAATCGGTATTCCTTCATCTATGCGGGAGATGTGTCGGAAGTCCGGGACTATACGTATGACGCATTCTTCTTTATCTGCATGACGGATATTGCACTTGCTTTGGAGCAGTTCGGGTTGTCCGAGGAAGCCTTCTGGCAGCTGTGCGCAGGTGTAATTGTAGATTATCAGAAGCAGCACCCGGAATACGCAGAACGGTTTGTGGCATTTGACCTTTTTGCCGAAGATGCACTGATCGAAGAGATGACCAAGCGCCGTCTGTATGGGGATGGGGAGTTGTATTTCCGTAAGGCGAGCAATCCGCTCAAGGTATCGAAGGATGCACTGGAATCACAGGGAACGCTCGAATTAAAGGGAATCGTCGAATGAGAGTTAACACGCTGAAGGAAAAGATTGCACGCAAACAGCCAGTGTATGGCCTTTTTGTATCCATCCCGCATCCGGTCATCATTGAGATGATCGGGCATGCGGAATATGATTTTGTCATTATTGATCTGGAACATGCGGCAACATCGATGGATTCGGTAGAGGAATTGATCCGAGCGGCGGAACTGGTAGGTCTGACTCCGTTGGTACGTATCTCGAAGGTAGAGCGAGCGGAAATTCTTAAGGTGCTGGACTGTGGCGCACAGGGCATCGTCATTCCGCATGTCGAGCAACTGGAGCAGGTGGAAGAGGCGGTTCGTCACGCTTACTATCATCCGGTTGGCATGCGCAGCTTGAATAGTGGTCGTCCCGGTGTATTTGGGAAATATCCGCTCACTGAATACATTGGGGAAGCGAACGAACAAGTGATGGTTGTACCCATGATCGAAAGTGTGGAGGGCGTTCGGCAAAGTGCACAGATCCTTTCTCATCCTCAGGTGAGTTTTGTATTGGAAGGTGCGGCTGATCTGTCGCAATCTCTCGGTGTGCCATGGCAGACAGAGCACCCGGATGTGAGACGTGTGCTGGATGAATTGCATGCTACTGCGCAACAGTGCGAAGTATCTTATGCAACGGTCATCAGAGGCGTGGAAGACATGTCGCTCTGGGCTGAGCGGGGAGTACATATATACGTGCTTGGTGATGATCGGAATACGGCTTTTCGGGCATATGCTCAGAAACGGAATGACTACAGGAATGCGGGTGGGCAGATATGAAACCTAGTGTATGGCAGGTGATCGATGAACTTCAACGGAGGAATGAAGACCCGGTATGTGCGTATGTCTACGATCTGGCCGGCATTCAGGAACAGGTACGTCAGATGCTGGGCAGCATGCCCGGCAACACACAGTTGTTCTACGCTATCAAGGCGAATCCTGATCCGCGAATCATTGAGGCGTTGCTTCCATTGGTGAAGGGTTTTGAGGTGGCTTCAATTGGAGAGTTGCTTAAGGTAAGGGATGTGAGCCGAGAGGTTCCGATTCTGTTTGGTGGTCCGGGTAAAAAGGAGAGCGAACTGAGGCTGGCGATCGAGCAGGGCGTGAGCTACATCCATGTGGAGAGTCTGTTGGAACTTCGGCGCATCATTGCGATTGCGGAAGAGAGGGCGATGGAGCAGGAGCAGGTGCAGGAGAGCAGGCAGAAGCAAGAATGGGAGCAGAACCCGGAGCAGAGATATACGCAAGCATACGGCGAGGAACTGATGCAAGAGCAGAAGCAGGATCAAGGACAGAAACGGGGACATGAGCCGAAACAAAAACAACAACAGAAGCAAGCGCAGGAAGTGCGCATTCTTCTCCGGATCAATCTGCGAGGCAGTACGTTACCCCGGACGAAGATTGTCATGGGCGGTGGGCCGAGTCCTTTTGGAATCGATGAAGAGGCGGTGGAAGAAGCCATTGAACTCATTCGTGTGGAAGGCGCGGGTGTGGTACGGTTAAGCGGGTTCCATTTTCACTCCTTGTCCAACAATATGGATGCAAGGCTGCACGCCGAGATGATCGAGTTGTATTTGCAAAAGGTGGAACAGTGGCAGCAGCAGTATGATCTTCCTGTGGAAGTGGTGAATGCAGGAGGTGGGTTCGGTGTTACGTATGATGGCAGCCCCGGATTCGACTGGCCCGTGTTCACTTCCCTGCTGGAGCAAAGTGAAGCCAGACAACGTCTTGCCTCATATGGAGGTCAGCTGTATTTTGAATCGGGTCGGCTGCTGGTGGCAGACCACGGATATTACGCAGCAGAGGTTACGGATATCAAAACCTCTCATGATCAGTATTTTGCCGTGTTAAGAGGAGGTACGCACCACAATCGTCTGCCTGCTTCATGGGGGCACAACCATCCGTTTCAGATTATGGAGACGGACCGTTGGAAGCATTCATTTGCCCGGCCAGAGGTAAGAGGTCGTCGAGTCCATATCGTAGGTGAGCTATGTACACCCAAGGATCGCATGCATTCCGATGCGGAGGTAGCACTGCTGCGCGTGGGAGATATTGTTCTGTTTGAAAAGTCTGGGGCTTATTGCTGGACCATCTCGCATCATGATTTTCTGGGGCATCCGCACCCGGCATTCCATTATCTAACGGAGGACAATAATCATGTCAACACTGATGAAGCGTTCCAGTCTGCAAACCGCTGAACGCCGGATTATGGCGGATCTGATGAATTCATTTTTGGCGGAGCAATTACTCCCACTGGAGGATAACCCATTCATTGATTTTGCCGTAGCACCTGCACCGTTCCGTCGATTGTACAAGGAATATGACAGCGAAGAGACCAATCATAATGTAGCGTCTCGCTATAGATTGCACACTCAAGGGGTACTGTGTCTGGTTGAAACTGGAGTAAGACAGGGGACTCAGTGGGTTCAGGGTTCACCGATCTACGAGGAGAAAACTGATGGAAGCTGGGTTCTCCTTGATACTCCGGCAGAAGTTGGACGTGCGGTGTTACAGAGGGCTTTGTCGGATAAGGCCTATGCGCTGCCTGGAGTGGCAGAGTTTCTTGCTAGTCTGGACATTGCTGTAGAGCAGTATGCTCTGGGCTGGGAACAAGTTCAGTATCTGTCGGCCAACGTTCCGGCATCTGCTTATGAATGGTTTATCAAAGGTGAACGTGTTGCTGCATTGCGGGATCGTCCATTTCACCCATCATCCAAAGCCAAAGTGGGATTTAATGCAGAAGATGTCACACGGTATGCAGCGGAATTCGGGAAGGCGATTTCGCTACGCTGGGTGGCTATACGGCTGGATGCCGTGCAGCAAGGTTTCGAAGATGGACTGTCCATTTTGGACATGTTAGACGATGTTCAGCGCGGAGTGGTGGAAGCCGAGTTTGCCCGAAAAGGGATCACGTTGGACGAATATCTGCCCATGCCTGTTCATCCGTGGCAATTGGAACATGTGATACTGCCTCGCTTCACGGGGGAGATCGAAGAGGGCAGCATTGTCGTATTGGACATAGAAGTGGGCGACGTACAGGCCACATCCTCTCTGCGCTCGATGGCTCCGTCAACTGAATCCACCCTAATGCTCAAGCTACCGGTTAGTGTGCTGTCTCTTGGGGCTGCTCGTTATCTTCCGGTAGTCAAACTGTTGAATGGTCTTGCCGGAGAACGGATGTTAAGACAGGCCGTTGCCTGTGACGAGACGTTGAAGGACAAGGTGTATATGTGCGAAGAGCAGAACTGGTGGGGCTTGATGCCAGAATCCATGGGACTGTTCGATGATCATCCCCGGCATCTGGCTGCACAGATTCGTGTATATCCCGCTGAATTGCTTAATGAAGCCTACAAAGTAATCCCAATGGCCGCACTGGGTGTGAATCTGGAAGGGCATCATCTATTAACCGAGATTCTGGGGGGTAACCTGAGCAGCGCGGATGTCCTAGGCTTTTATACGAGTATAGCTACTACGTTTTATGATATCGTGATGCGTCTGTTCAAGGTGGGCGTTGTACCCGAGATTCATGGTCAGAACTGCTGTCTGGTGTTGAAGGATAATGAGGTAAAAGGTCTCTTGTTCCGCGATCATGATTCCGTGCGTTTGCATCAGCCTTATCTGGACAAACATGGTATTGCAGACCCCGCCTATCATATTCGACCTGGCTACTCGAACAGCCTGTATAACGAGACGATTCAGAAGCTGATTTTCTATGTGCAGTCTTTGGGGACGCAGGTGAATCTGGCTGCGATCATGGAGGCACTGAGCGAGGTGTATCACATCCCGGAAACGAAGTTATGGGAGATCACGGAGCAGGCTTGGAAGGAAGCGCTACAACATGTGCAGCTTCCCGAATCCGACCGGGCCGCGCTTACTCATGCGATATTCGAAAGCGAGGAGTGGCCCGTGAAGTTAGTTGTCCGTCCGCTGCTTGAAGCGGATGGGGTGCCTGGTGCGATGCCATCGGGCAAAGGAATAGGGTGGAACCCTTTTTACAAGGGATAGAGGTTTAGGTGTTGTTGGTATAGGAGTATATAGAGAAGAAGTGGCGTGCTAAAGGAGAGAACAGAGAAGGTGACCCGTTTGACGGGTTGCCTTTTTGGTTTGTTGTCATCGAAAGGTACAATGCTTGGAGGGAATAAAACATTCATCATTATGGCTAAAAAATCTTATGAAAAGGAGTTACAGGAAAGAGACTGATGGTATAATCGGGTTATGTGTTATAGTCATACTTGTGTATTACCGAAAAGGTTTTCGGAAAAAGTGATATCTGTTGTTGTAACCGCAATCATAATTTACTTCAAGAAAGTGAGAATCTACCATGAATCAGAAGAGACTTTTTAATGATGGATGGCAATTTGCGAAAAGTAAGCTGGATGTTACGGAACCTGCGGGTCTGGTGTATGAACCTGTGGAGCTTCCCCATGATTGGCTGATATATAATACGCTTGAACTGTATGAAGACAGCATTGGATGGTACCGCAAGACGTTCCATTATACGAAGGATGAGCAGCAGCTTTTGCTTTGTTTTGATGGCGTATACATGGATTCTTCGGTGTATGTGAACGGGCAGCTGGTTGGAGAGTGGAAGTATGGCTATTCTGCTTTTGAACATGAGATCACGAATGCACTGGTGGAAGGCGACAATGAAATTGTGGTCAAAGTGGTACATCAGAGTCCGAACAGCAGATGGTATTCCGGGGCCGGAATCTATCGCCATGTGTGGCTGAAGACGAGAGACCGCAACCATATTGTTACGGATGGGACTTATGTATCCATCAAGCAACAGACGGATGGCTGGCAGGTGGAAGTGGATACGGAGCTGAACCTGGATCAGAATCAGCAAGCAGAGTTGGTGCATACGATCTTGTATGAAGGTCAGGTGGTGGCATCCAGCCAAGCGAATGTTACGACTTCGGTGGGTGAGAATGCGGTGGCATTGGCAGATAGCCAACAGATTATTGTGGAGAGTCCAAACCTGTGGAGCCCGGATGCACCGCATCTGTATGAACTGGTCACCGAACTGAGACTGATCTCGGATGATCAGAGTGAGGAGATCATTGAAACTGTAACCCAACGTATTGGATTTAAGGACGTTAAGCTGGATCCTAGTGAAGGTTTCTATCTGAATGGAGTCCACACGAAGCTGAACGGCGTGTGCGAACACCACGATCTCGGGGCGCTGGGAGCGGCATTTAACCTGACGGCATTGCGTAGAAGATTCGTTTTGCTCAAAGAAATGGGTGTTAACGCCATCCGTACCGCGCATAATATGCCTGCCAAAGAGTTCATGGAACTCGCGGATGAGATGGGTATGCTGGTTGTGTCTGAAGCCTTCGATATGTGGGAACGTGCCAAAACGCCATATGACTATGCGAGATTTTTCCCGGAGTGGGTGCACACCGATGTGAAGAGTTGGGTGAAGCGTGACCGTAACCATGCCAGTCTGATCATGTGGAGTATCGGGAACGAAATTTACGATACCCATGCGGATGAGCGTGGACAGGAAGTCACTCGGATGCTGATGGATTATGTGCTGGAATTTGATCCAAAAGGTAATGCTGGCGTGACGATTGGTTCGAACTACATGCCATGGGAAAATGCACAAAAATGCGCGGATATCGTGAAGCTGGCAGGTTACAACTACGCGGAAAAATACTACGACAAACATCATGAAGAACATCCAGACTGGATCATCTATGGTAGTGAGACGTCTTCGGTGGTGCAGAGTCGTGGCATCTATCACTTCCCGTTCGAACAGCCAATTCTGGCAGATGATGACGAGCAGTGCTCGGCTTTGGGTAATAGTACGACGAGCTGGGGCGCGAAGTCGGCAGAATACTGCATTCTGGCAGAGCGGGATACACCTTATTCGCTGGGTCAATTCCTATGGACTGGATTCGATTATATTGGAGAACCGACACCGTATCATACGAAGAATTCGTATTTTGGACAGCTGGATACCGCAACGTTCCCGAAAGACTCTTATTACATTTACCAAGCGGCTTGGACGGATTATAAGAAAAGTCCGATGGTTCACCTGTTCCCTTATTGGGATTTCAGCCCGGGTCAGATTATTGATGTACGCGTGTGCAGCAACGCGCCGAAGATTGAACTGCAACTCAACGGCAAAACCATTGGCACGTACGATATCGATCACGCCAATGGAACACAGTTGTCAGGCTGGTGGAAAGTGCCGTACGAAGAGGGTGAGCTGAAAGCGATCGCTTACGATGAGAACGGTCAGATCATTGCAACCGATGTGCAAAGATCCTATACCGATGCGAAGAAAATCCGTCTGCAAGCGGATCGGGAACAGTTGCAAGCGAATGGCACAGACCTGATTTTTGTAGAAATTGATGTGGAAGATGAAGCGGGTAATCCGGTGCACAATGCGAACAACCGCGTGCAAGTTCAGGTGACTGGTGCAGGTCGATTGCTGGGTCTGGATAACGGAGATAGCACGGACTATGATCCATACAAAGGATTGAGCAGAAGACTATTCAGCGGCAAACTGATGGCGATCATCGGAGCAACAAATGAAGCTGGAACAATACGGATTGAAGTTTCTTCTGTAGGGTTGGAAGGGGCTGTAGCTGAGTTTGAATCGCGTATTGTGGATGCGGAACTGGTTGATGAGAAACAAGTACAACCTGTCTTCATGAACAATGAAGAACGTCCGGTGCTTACTGGGAACGCTCAGGAGATTCCTTTGCGCAAAATCGAGATCATCAGTACTGCAGGACAGTTGCTCGATCCGTCCAACCCGGAGTTGGTTGTAACTGCCAAGCTATATCCGGAGAACACCTCCTACCGGGACATCGAATGGGCTGTTGTGAATGATGCGGGGATTGAGTCCAACATAGCCAAAGTAGAAGCAGTTCAAGCGGAAACGGGCGACAACGGCGAGCATCAACATGCGGTGAAGGTATCGGCTATAGGTGACGGGGAGTTCCGACTTCGCGCAACCAGTACCAACGGTACGGATAAAACGAAACTCATCTCCCAGCTGGAATTCAAGGCGGACGGTCTCGGAACAGCTTACAAAGATCCATACGGCTTCATCACGGGCGGACTGTACGATTACACCAAAGGTGAGGTTGGTAACGGCAACGAACGTGGGGTAGCGACAAGTCGCGACGGAGAGACGCATGTAGGCTTCCGTAATATTGACTTCGGACCATACGGCTCCGATACGATTACCATTCCGATCTTTACGTTGTCCACTGAGGAGTACTTCATTCAGATCTGGGAAGGTATGCCGGATGAAGAGGGAAGTACGATGATCGCAGATGTGGTGTATGACAAAGAGTCCATTTGGAATGTGTATCAGGAAGAGACATACCAATTGTCCAAACGCCTTAGCGGGATCACGTCGATCTGTTTTGTACTGAAACAGAAGATTCATATTAAAGGGTTCTCCTTCGAGCGCCAAAGTCGGGCCTTTGAACAGAATGCGGCTACATCCTGTGACCATCTCTATGGAGATACGTTCAAAATTGAAGCTGATCGAGTAGAAGGTATCGGGAATAATGTATCGCTGGAGTTTGAAAACATGGACTTTACAGCAGAAGGCACATCAAAGCTCGTAATCTATGGCCATTCACCGATTGATAAGAATACGATTCATATTCGCTTTGCAGGTGCGGACGGACAGAGCAACCAGCTGGTTGAATTCACCCAGTCAGGTGGATATGAGGAGCGGGTGTTTGAGCTTGAGCAAGTGACAGGTGAGCAGAAAGTAAGCTTTATCTTCCTGCCTGGCAGTCAGTTTGACTTTGGCTGGTTCCGATTCGAGAAATAAGACGATACTTGGAATAAAATAATATCCTCCATCGCTCCGTTGAGCGGTGTGTTGTTAAACAGATTAATCCTCTTCAAATAAACGATGTTCGTTACGAACAAGCCGTTTACTTGAAGAGGATTTTTTATATGTTAAGGGGATTCAGATGTTGTAAAAGCGTTCGTTTAGAGCCCTGACTTTTACTTGTCCACATCATCAATGGATAGCCTGGCTTTCTCTGGATCCCAGGACACGTTCAAACCCAAACTACGCAATACTTCAAAAGGTACAGTGGTTGCTCCTGAGTAGTTATTGATGGGTTCAGATAGCTCTATGAGTTGCTCACTAGACGAATCTATGGAAGTTATTTGATAATGTGCTTCGTTAGGGGTGATCGTAATTGTTCGATTGTTATATTTCAACATATAGTAACTCAGGCTATCTTCCCCCTTATGCACCTCAAATTCTGCTCCGATTGCTGCGGCGATTGCTTTGATTGGCAACTGTAGGGTCTTGGGCGTTTCCACTGCGGGATACATGGACTGTAACAGCTCACCATTCAGATAAACATCTGTGCCGAGCTTGGCCTGAACCGGTTTGTAGACCATGCCTCCAGAAGATGTTGCAGGTCCTCCCGCTTCCTGATATTTATCACTTCCCCAGCCCCAGACAGTCCCTTCGGAGGATAATGCAAGACTATGGTGATATCCCGCTGAAACATCGGTAATGCCAGACAAATGGTTTACTTTTCCTTCTTTGCCGGTCACTGTCCTTCCATAGCTATACACCTGACCAGAAGTAGTAAGTAACAACGTATAACTTGAATTGGCATCCATCTTCTTCACTTTGAGCTCGTGATGAAAGGGGGTGACTTTGCCCTCCAGGTCTAGCTGCCAAGCCTTTCCCTTCTTATCCAATGCAAGTAGAGATGCATCTGCACCGGTGATCGAAGATATCTTGTCCACCCCCGTTAACTTGGTTGGTTTGGAAGGAGCTTTACCGGGTTCGTTTGGCTCGTTCCATGTCCATACGGAGCCATCTTTTTTCAGAGCATAGCCGTGCAGGCCAGCGGATTCAACTTGAATGATATCTTTTAGTCCACTGATCGTCTGTAGCTTACGTGTCTGTTCCAGGGCTACGGCTTGAGGCGGGTTTTGCCAAGACCGAACGGTTCCATCCTGGAGAAGGGCGATGGTTGAGAAAGCCCCTATGCTAACATTCGTGGCAGAGGTAATATTAGGCACTTGACGTGGCATGTTGCCGTTACCCCACTCCCAGATGGTTCCATCTGCTTGAATGGCTGCGTTGTTCCCACCACCGGAGGATGAAATAACTGTTACATTGGATAGTTTGGGAATACGAATCGGACTAAATGTATGACGATATCGAACGTTGTCGCTCACACCAAGTTCTCCCCAGAGATTACGGCCCCAGGCCCATACAGAACCGTCACTTCTCAATGCGACTGTGTAATAATAAGCACCCTGTACAGCGGTATAGTAAAGTTTCTTCTCTACACTGCTTGATGAAGTCGGTTGAACAGAGGTGTTACTAGTGGAGGGGGACATGTTAGTGGCTGCATGAGTCGTTGGCACAGCAGCTAGCTCCATCATCAGGCTTGACGCAACTAATGTTGTAGCTATTGCAATGGTGAATCGACGGGTCTTTTTACCGTTACTCTTGGATCGATTATTCAAGC